>CBDBLJ010000001.1:0-918781 GCA_965206885.1 Amylibacter sp.
TTTGTCGGCTTGTGGGGTGTTTTTTTGTTTAACTTCAGGCCCTGGCTTCCGGGAGGGTAAAGTAGTGCCCCCAATGGCAATTGAGGGTTGCGGTTTCTGGAGGTTCTGCTACACTCCCGCACATGTTCATCCGCACCAAACATGATCCCGAACGCAAGCGCACCCGCATCCAGATCGTCCAGTCGGTGCGCACCGGTCAGAAGGTTCGCCAGAAGGTCGTCCGGCATGTCGGCATCGCGCATAACGACACTGAAGTCGAGGACCTCAAGCGCCTGGCTGGCCGGATCATGGAAGAACTGCGTACCGCACAGTCCCCGCAAATGGAACTGTTCACCCCAACGGAATATGCTGATCTGGCGACACTTGTGCGCACCGCCCCGCGTCCGGAAAAACTGAATGTCGATCTTGGGGAGTGCCGCGAAGAGTCCCGCCTGTCGCTTGGTTTGCGCGATGTGATGGGGGAGGTTTATTCCGGCCTGGGCTGGAATGGGCTTCTGGGCACCCGGCGCAAGAGCAGCGATCGCATTTTACGCGAACTGGTGCTGGCGCGCCTGTCGCAGCCAGAGAGCAAGCGGGCAACGGTGGATGCACTGGCCCACAGGGTCGGGATCACCCTCAATCTGGACCGGGTCTACCAGGCTATGGACTACATGGACGCGGCGACGATCAACCGGGTCTGTCGGATGTCACACGAGGCGGCGGAGACGCTTCTGGCGGGACCGGTCGATGTCCTCTTCTACGACTGCACAACACTGGCCTTCGATACAGATCGGGAGGATCCGGAAGACGCGTCCGACCGCTTGCTGGCCAAGGGGTACAGCAAGGACGGGAAATCGCATCGCAGTCAGGTGGTGTTGGCGCTGATGGTCACCACCGACGGCTTGCCGGTCGGCTATGACCTGTTTCCCGGCAATATGTGGGAAGGCCATACGCTTGAGGCCGCGATCAAGGGGTTGGAAGAGCGCTACAAGCTCGGAAAGATCACGCTGGTGGCAGATGCCGGGATGCTCAGCGCCGACAATCAGGATATGTTGCGCACCAAAGGCCTGCCGTTCATTCTGGGCTATCGCCTGAAGTCGGCCCCGGCGGGCGTGAAAGACAAGGCCCTGGACACGGGCGGTTACAAGCCATGGGCCGGACACGGCGCGGCGGAGGGCGCTGCCGAGGCGGGGCGCTACAAGGTGATTGAGCATGACGGTGCCCGGATCATCGTCACCTTCTCGCCCGCCCGCGCCCGCAAGGATGCCCACAAGCGCCAGAAGGCCCTTGAGCGCCTGCAAAAGAAGCTTCGGCGGAGCCGGAGCCCCGCCAGTGTCAGTCACCGGGGATATGCCCGCTTCCTCTCGTTTCCCGATACGGGCGAGATCACACTTGATCAGGACAAGATCGACGCGGCAGCCCAATGGGACGGGCTGCACGCCATCATCGTTCATGGCAGGGACGATCTCGCACCCGAGGCGGCCATCGCCCAATATCACCAGCTCTGGCTGATCGAAACCTGCTTCCGCACCAACAAGCATGACCTGAAAATCCGACCCGTCTATCACTGGACGCCGCGGCGGATACAGGCCCATATCGCCATCTGCTACATGGCTTTCTGTTGCCTGCAACACCTGCGCAAGCGCCTGCAGATGCTGGGCCATCCCATGAGCCCGGCCCGCATCCGTCGGGAACTCGACCGACTTCAGATTTCCATCCTGAGGCGCAAGGGCACCAGCGAACAATATGCCATGCCCAGCCCGGCCACAACCGACGCCAAACGCATCCTGCGCTGTGTTGGCCTGTCGTGGAACGAAGCACCCTTCAGGATGCCGCCGGAAAGAACGCGCAAGCCCAGACCTGAAAAGGCCTGATCGACACTCTCTGACCGTTGAATCCCATCGCCGGAAATCCGCGATGTAGTGCCCTGTGAAAAAGCAGGCCAATAATATCAATGTGTTACAGCCGAAATCCTACGAAGTCAGGAAAGGCGGCGCATCAGATTATATTTTACCTGCCTATATGAAGACTATTAACGCGCTTTTTCCAAATGCGACACTTGTAGAAATTCCTAACGCCGCACATTGGGTACACGCCGAAAATCCACGCGCATTCATTGAGGTCGTTGCCGATTTTTTAAATCAAACCGCTTAACCAAGCTGCGATACTCTATTCGCCAAAAAGCTTGCTTTTGATGAGGCATACAATTGTACCAGATCGGCAACTTTAAAGTCTGGCTCACTTCCAGCTTTAGTCACCTCTTCACCTTGACTACATTGATCCGCGAATGTTTTGAATCCAAGGTTGGAGGCGCACCCTTTTAAAAAATGAAACGCAGCAGATCGATCATTAAACACCATTGCATCATATTCTGCTTCTAGATTTTCCATAGCTTCGTCAACTTCATCTAAAAACAGCTCGACCACTTCATCCATATCTTCTGCACCAACATCTGCTTGCAATTGACGTACTTGCACCCAATCAATCATCGCTGTTCTCCTATGATGATTGTCCAGTAGACAATTGATTTTGTTTGATTTTAAATTTAGTAAAATCGTCGAATACCCAGCCATTTTTAAGGGTGTCAAAGATTATTTTTAGCAGCTTACGTGCTGTGGCAATGATAGCCTTACCAAACCCACGTCGTTCTTTAATTTTTTGATAAAAACTGTTGAGATACCCCGAATAACGAATAGCAATGAGCGTGCACTGTACCAACGTGGTGCGCATAAGCTTGTTTCCACGTTTGGTTATCCTACCGCGATTATCAGTATCGTTGGATTGGCTGACGCGCGGCACTATGCCAATATAGGCGGCCAGCTTATCAGGCGTGGCAAAGTCATCGATGTTGCCAATGCCCGACAACAAGACCGCCGCCGACCGCGAACCTATACCTTTGATACTGGTCAGCCCTTCAAACCCCACCAGCTTTTCACCAGCAGTTTCGATTGCACGGTCAAGTTCCGCTAGAGTAACAGTCAAGCTTAAAGCCTGATCCCGTAATGCGCCCAGCTCAATTTTTTCCAAAGGTGTAAATTGGCTCAGATCAAGGGCCAGAAGTCGTTTCTTGCTCGACAAACCCTCTTTCTTCAATTTCATCCCATGGCGATTGAACATGCCATGGATTTTATTGAGCAGCATGGTGCGCTGTTTGACGAGAAGATCGCGCGTTTGGGTTGTTGACGCTAATTCCGATTCCGCTGTAGATTTTAGACGCGTTTCTGGCAACATATCCTTGGACAGAAAAAATGCCAAAGCCCGCGCATCATTGCGGTCGGTTTTTTTCACCGACTTGCGGATCACCTGGAATTGGCGCGGGTTGACAATGACAATGCGTCCCACACATGGCCGCAATTCACCATAAAACCAAGCGGAATTGCCCGTGGCCTCAACCGCTAACTCGTCATCCGCATCCACACTGTGGCAGAAGCGGTCCAAGTCAACTTGTGACAGCTGGAATGTTTCAAAATGTTCCGAACCATCCACTTCAAGACGGCAGATCGTAAAAGAATTCGTATGTAGGTCGACACCAATAAAAGCCATGTGCTATACTCCCTTTGTTAGGAGGCGGAGCCCCAGATGGGCTGTGAACGGCCAAACCAAACTCCTATACAAGGTCACCGACCTAAATCGGGCCTTAAGAAGGCTGTTCTCCTTTACAGGGTCACAATGCCCTAAGTTACGATTCAGCCTGAAACCTATCCGCCTCCCCAAATTCTGTAACAGATTCAGGGCTGTTGGTCGCTCACAAATCATTCATACCTTCTCCTTATTAAATCGTGCCGAGATCAATGGGCCATTTGCCTTGTAATTGATGATCTCTAAAATAATGCCATTGGTATTGGCGGTTGCCACATCGTTTAAATTGCCATCTTTTTCATAAACACCCGATAACCAACCACGGTCCTGTGTTTGCGTTTTCTGCACTGCACTCATCAAACGTTTGGTGTAATCTGTTTCAAATAATGCATCCCAGCCAAATGCAGTTTTAGTGCTGATCGTACGTAAATTTGGGAAACTCTCACCACTTTCAGACACCGCATTCCACGCAATACCATTTGCAAAAACTGTATTATATATAAGGCTCAGTTTACAAATCGTATGCATGGATCTGCGATCGCGGTGGCGAGGCAAGCGCGGGGTGAAGCATTTTCCAGTTGAAGACGCAGAAACCATCTCAGGTAGTTGTCGAGATACTTGGTTGCGACGCCTCTATAACGCCGCAGGAAATCCTTCAACTGGCTGTGCCGGTTGTTGACCGTCTGAATGTGAAAGGCATCCCGCACCCGCTCCCCGCCAGACAGGTTCAACGCTTCGTGGCGCACTCCCAGTGCTGCGGCGCAAGGCGGATAAGCGCGGTGGCCATCGGTCACCAGAACGATATCATCATCCACGACCGGCTCGATTGCAGATTGCAGCGTATCAGCATTGACCGCAGGGAGAACCGCGCTGACTGTCATGCCGCTGCGATCAGCGGCAACCAGTACTGGAACCTGCTCATCTGACAGGCCTCGCTTGCGGGCCTTGCCTCCCCTGCGGCGCGCCTTGCGCTCAAGGTTTCGTTCACCTTTTTGGCTTTGCAAAACATAGGTTTCGTCGACCTCGACAATGCCTGTAAGCTTGCGGGCGTTCGGGTTGTCTGTGGTGAGAAATCGGTGCCGCCAACGGAACGCGGTATTGACGGCAAATTTGCAGCGTTCTGCTGAGGCGCGAACCGTCAGCCCATCAGAAAGACAGGTTCCAAAGGCAAGCCACTTATCCTTGCGGTGCAGGCCCGACAAAGGGGTGCCGGTCGCCGCGTTGAATGTCTTATTGCATCCCTTGCATTGGTACCGTCGCAGACCCCGTGCTTTGCCACGCGATATAGCTCCTAGTGTGCCACAATGCGGGCACTGGCGACTTTCACCCACGCTTGCTTCAATGGCTGCCAGCGAAGATGACGCCTCAGAGCCCCCCATGAACACGGTTTCGGCTTCCTGTCGCTGCGCAGGGCTGAGGTGATCTATCCCAGATAGCCAATCCTGAAACTGTTTGTGATCCATAGTCGGCCTATCCCTCTGATTTGACATGATTTGAAAAAGAACATGTCATGAAAGCATACGATTTGTAAACTGAGCCTTTTATTTCTATCGTGGAAACCTTGGAAACAGGGCGCATTATTGACTGTTTGGCTTTGGAAATGGGACTCAATACTTTGTCAGAATGCCCAACTTTACGGCTTTCTATCAACATGTCCGCACGCAGTATCGGATACCCCCGCTGGATGGAAACTCTCGAAAAAGGATTGTCCATGGATGGCACTATTGCCGAACGATTAATCCTAGAAATCACCGAAGATAGCGCGATGATGATGCCCGAGCTGGTCAAGGTTTTCATGGCCAATCTACACAAACGTGGAATCTCTTTCGCTTTAGATGATTTCGGCGCAGGCTTTACAGCTTTCAGGTTTTTGAAGCAATTTCACTTCGACATCGTCAAGATCGATGGACAATTCATTCGCAACATAAATGAAGATACTGACAACCAAGTTCTGACAACAGCCCTAGTCGCCATCGCAACTGAACAACTACCGACTTTCGTCGGTAGGTTCACGTTTTGAATGTAATTCAAGATACTGACGAATAACGTCATCCGTCACATTTCCACTCGTCGTTGAAAAATAGCCTCTAGCCCAGAACCGTTGCCCCCAATAGCGTTTGCGTAATTCGGGGTACTCCCGCTGTATCTTGTATGAGGACCTCCCTTTTACGCGTTGCATCACCTTTGAAATTGGGACGTGCGGCGGGACTGACACAAACATATGCACATGGTCGGTAGACAATACGCCTTTTTCAATGTGTACGCCCAATTCATTGCACGTTTGTCGTATCAATGTCCGAATACGCTCACGCATTTCACCACGCAGCACCTTGTAACGATATTTTGTTACCCAAACGATATGGTATCTGTGATAATATCTGCTATGACTTCCAGTAGAATAGATCATAAGGTTTCCTTCCATTTTAAGACCTTACCGCAACGCTGGGTCTTAAAATGGAAGGAAACCTTATGTAAATAACGCTAAAGCTGACCAGCTAAAAGCTGGTGGTTTTAACCAATTATTGGAAAATCAATTCGATATGCTCTCTGTTGCAGAATGTGTTGAAACGTCAGAAGAAATGTCATTTCTTCAAGGTGTAGGCTTCGATTGCTTGCAAGGTTATGTTTTTGGTCGCCCAGAAACTGTCCCAGTCTGGCGAGAACATGAAACTACATTACAGCATTATGTTTGATAAGTAGTAAGGGGCTCGTCGCGCTATATATTAACGCAGGAACCAAGCCCCAGCAAATAAGTTAGAGCGTCAGTCGTTCAATTTGTTCTTTAATTTTAAGCTTTTGCTTTTTCAAAGTCACAACCTGTAGCGGATCTGTGCTCGGTCGACTTTGTATTTTTTCCACTTGATCGGAAAGGTTTTCGTGTTTTCTTTGGAGTTCAATAATGTGGGAACTCTTACTCATGTAGCACCTCTTTCTTTTAAATCAGTCTAGAAAGTGGAGCATAAAAAACGAGTCGTGTCACGGTTGAATATCTTACACCCCTATGAAATCGGCAAAGCATTGCCACTTCGCAAGATACCTTCTGCCACTTCGGAATAAGCGCCAGCATCAGCCCCATGAGTTACCGAACTGTGAATCACCAGTGGTGATAGTAATCTTGGCGGCCCATTTGTCCCTTTACGACATGTCACAATGATACGTTTCGCAGGCTGACCTGCGCGTGATACCAATGGTTTTACAGTTATATCACCAGAAATCTCTGCCAAAGCTCCCATGGCTTTTGGCAATACATCAATGCGATGTATGAACGTTAAGCGCCCTTTAGGCTTCAGCCGTTTCATCGCCACCTTTACCCAATCACGAATATCCAATTCCATAACAAAAGCTTGCGATTTTCCAGTGTCATCTGGCGCTGTTACCCGACCCTCATCATAAAAAGGTGGATTAAACATCACATGATCAAAACTTTGATTGCGTAATTCTTGTGGCATCTGCATCAGATCGCCCGATACGACAACCGCATCAATATTATTCACTCGCGCATTTTCGCGTGCCAAATCAGCATAGTCTGCTTGAATTTCCAAACCCGTGATACGGCAATCACGCACACGAGAACCAAGGCATAGCATCGCAACACCAACCCCGCATCCCAGCTCCAAAATCTTTTCATCAGATTTCATGGGAATACTCGCAGCCATAAAAACTGGATCTGTAGCTGCACGGTACCCTGTTTTGGGTTGCAGTATCTGTAACGTACCATCCAAAAAGGCATCTTGGGTAATATTGTTACCTATTTGCCTCATGGTTTATCAGAAATTTCTACGTCATTATCACGCAAAATCGCGCTGGCCCGAAAATAATATTGATCTGCGACCATCAAGCGTCTTGGCATTACTCCAATTGAGCCTTCTAAAATGCTCATATGGACGTCTAGGTCAAAGCATTCTATACCCTCTGCGCGGAGCATTGCAGATGCAAATGGTATGAGAGTCGGGTCGGTGGTTCTAAAGAGTTCTTTCATAGGGAATGATTACCCTGTCAAAGACAAGTTTGCCAGCGCGGCGCGAATATGAATGGGAAATAAAACGTGAAGAAACCTTTTGAACGTCTAAGTCAATTGTTGACCGAAGATATGGCAGCAGTGAATACATTAATCAAAACACGTATGGCATCTGAAAATGCACCACGAATCCCAGAGGTTACAGCACATTTGGTTGAAGCAGGCGGAAAACATTTGCGCCCGTTGCTCACCTTAGCAAGCGCACGTATTTGTGGATATGATGGCCCTTATCATGTGCATTTAGCCGCGACCGTCGAGTTCATCCACACAGCAACCTTGCTACATGATGATGTTGTCGATGAAAGTGACATGCGCCGTGGAAAGAGAACAGCTAATCTTTTGTGGGATAACAAATCCTCCATTCTTGTTGGTGATTATCTTTTCTCTCGTTCATTCCAATTGATGGTTGAAACAGGTTCTTTACGTGTTTTAGATATTTTAGCGAACGCATCTGCAACAATTGCAGAAGGTGAAGTTCTGCAATTAACAGCAGCTCAAGATACGAACACGACCGAAGAAGTGTATTTCAAAGTGATCCGTGGAAAAACAGCGGCTCTCTTTTCAGCCGCAACCGAGGTCGGTGGCGTGATAGCATCTGCAACAGATGTACAAACAACCGCGTTACACACATACGGCGATGCATTGGGTATTAGCTTCCAAATCGTGGATGACCTATTGGATTACGGCGGGGCTAGCGCATCACTTGGAAAAAATACTGGCGATGACTTCCGTGAGCGTAAATTAACACTTCCTGTGATCAAAGCGATTGCAAAGGCAGATGCAGATGAGCGTGCATTCTGGGACCGTACAATCGCCAAAGGCGATCAAAAAGATGGTGATTTAGAGTACGCTATGCACTTGTTGAAAAAGCACGGCACATTAGAAGAAACACGCGATGCCGCTATTTACTGGGGTAATAAAGCGAAATCAGCATTAGTCGACTTACCGCAATCTGAAATGCGCGACTTGTTGGGTGATTTAACCGATTATGTGGTGAACCGCGCGATTTAAACACCTAAACGGCAAGAGCTTACCCACCAATCAGGATAAGCTTTGGCAAGTTTATCTGCAGCATGTTGTGCCGTTTCATTTGTATCAAAGATACCAAAACACGTAGCGCCAGAACCAGACATCCGCGCAAATAATGCACCCTGCGCCTCTAAGGCTAGCAAACAGATATCAATCTCTGGGGCGATACCACGAGCAACTGTTTGCAAATCGTTACGTTGTTTTTTGAGATAAGAGACCATATCCCCATCATCAAAATCAGTTATACCGTCGTTATTTTTATTTATAATTTTTCTAAAAATTATCGGCGTTGATATCGAAATATTCGGGCGTATTAGGACCGCGGCCACCTGTGGAATATTTGACATTGGTGTAATTTGATCACCGATACCCTGCATCCTGCAACTTTGCTCAGCCAAACAAACAGGCACATCAGCACCCAATGACAACCCTGCATCTTGAGGTAACTCTGATCCAGTCATTCTAGCCATAGCTCGTAATGTTGCTGCGGCATCCGCAGAACCACCGCCAATACCAGATGCGACTGGGAGGTTCTTCGTCAATGTTAATGCAGCACCATTACAATAGGGCTCAAAAACCTTAGCGGCTTGCAAAACAAGATTATCATCACCAGTACTCAATCCATCCGCAAATAGACCGTCAATTTTAAGAGAAAAACCCACAGATGGTCGAACGGAAATCATATCCCCAACGTCCGCAAAAACAACAATACTATCTAAGAGGTGGTATCCATCAGCGCGTTGCCCAGTAACATGTAGGCACAGATTAATTTTAGCCCGAGCACGCTCGTTAATTTGCATTGGAGACTTCAGCCTCTTCCAGGGTCAGAACCTCATCCAAGCCAACATCCAATTTACGCCGAATGCGAACGGCATCCTTATCTTCTGGGTTAAATGACAAAGCACGGCTCCATTGGAAGCGTGCTTCGCGTGTGCGACCTACCTGCCAGTACACATCACCCAAATGATCATTGATAATCGGGTCT
This sequence comes from Amylibacter sp., assembly GCA_965206885.1. Classification (GTDB taxonomy): domain Bacteria; phylum Pseudomonadota; class Alphaproteobacteria; order Rhodobacterales; family Rhodobacteraceae; genus Amylibacter. The sequence continues at coordinate 9,591 of CBDBLJ010000001.1, forward strand.
GTTGGAACAAGTTCTACAGCACGCTCCATGGGGGCAACCGCTTCTTCGAACTTTCCAACACGGTATAGAACCCAACCGAGACTGTCCGTCACAAACCCATCATTTGGGCGACCTTTCACTGCGCGTTCGATCATATCTTGCGCTTCATCCAACTTCATACGTTTTTCAACCAAGGAATATCCAAGATAATTTAAAACAGCTGGTTGCTCTGGTGATAATTCCAACGCTTTTCTAAAATCCGCTTCTGCGCGATCCCAGTCATCTAAACGCTCAAACGCTACAGCGCGTGCATAATATACAAACCATTGCGCACCACCTTCATTTTCAAGCATTGAAATTGTTTGCGTATAAGCTTTGCTGGCTTCACGGAACTTTTTCTCATCACTATAAACATCACCAAGAACCATTGGAACGCGTGCAACATCAGGATGAGAATTCGCCAATCCTTGCAAAACCGCAATTGCGGCATCAGGTTTATCTGCATCCAGTAAAGTATCTGCACGACTGATTTCTGCGTTTAAATATAATGGGTGATTTGTAGGCACTTTTGCCAATAAACCCGTTGCCAAATCAAATTGTTCTTGGCCTTGCAAAATATCGGACAGTAACAAAATCGCTTGAATATTATCGGGGCGCAGGTACTGAGCAATGCGCCCATATATCAAAGACAACCGTTCGTCACCCTCACCACTCAAAACGCTCGCCAAAGTTAAAAACGCTTCTGAAATACCATCCTCTGCGGTCTTGACGAACTCAAAAGGCACAGCTTCCTTAGCTTGTATTTTTTGTAGCAAGCTTCGCAATTGCTGATCGACAGTACCGCTTAAACTGCGCGTGATTAAAGCCTCAGCTTCTTCAAATTTACCAAGCTGGGTCATAATTTGTGCATGAGCAATGATACTACCACGATTCACATGTAATGTATTTTTACCATCAGCTTGGATGATCTTATCAGCCAGTTCAAAATCACCTGCTGTCGCAACAGCCAATGCTTTGTGGTATTGTCCAAATATGCGCAATGCATCTGGCTTTGTCATACTATCAAAATGCTTCGTTGCAGCAGACATATCCCCTGCTCCGGCATGAATCCATCCAGTCAACAAACCGCTAAGCAATGGGCTAATACGAGCCTTTGAAGCTTCCAGTAATTCTAAAGCTTCATCATATTTCTTCGTTTTGATCTGAGAGGTCAGCATCATCAAGTCTGACAATTGGCTACCAAATTCCAGCTTAACAATCTCATCAGACAACTTAATCGCACTGTCCATTTCACCAATAGCAACATAGGCTAAAAGTGCGTTTTGCAAAATAAATCCATCATCAGAATCTTGTAGCAAAGCCTTGGAGTAATATTCAGCCGCAGCAGCATAATCATTATTCCGATTGGCCTGATTTGCAGACAAATATGAACCCGCGACACCCTGACCAAAAGAAAGGGTAGGAGTACTGATAAAACTAGCTGCTAAAAGAAGAGAAAATAAAGGCTTAATGCGCATTCTGCGAGGTTCCCAAATAAACGTTAGAACCAAAACCTAGCTGCGATATCTTAGTAATACAACCGAGCTTCTATCAACTTATAGAAACTCGGCTGTGAATCGCAAATATGTAATTACATATTTGGGTAATTTGGACCTTCACCACCTTGCGGTGTAGCCCATGTGATGTTTCGACTAGGATCTTTGATATCACAAGTCTTACAATGCACACAGTTTTGCGCATTGATTTGGAATTTGGGGTTTGATCCATCTTCGTCGCGAATGACTTCGTAAACACCAGCTGGGCAATAACGTTGCGCAGGTTCAGCGAATTCAGCTAAGTTCACATCTACGGGGATATTTACATCCGCCAGTTGCAGATGGCATGGCTGCTCTTCTTCGTGATTTGTACCAGAGAAGCTTACGTTTGTCAGACGGTCGAAACTAAGCTTTCCGTCTGGTTTTGGATATTCAATTGGCGCGTAATCAGAAGCTTTACCTGTTGAGGCAGCATCATCTTTGCCGTGTGAAACAGTCCCGAACAGGCTGAACTTGAAGACCGTTTGGAACCACATATCAAAACCACCAAGCATCATACCAAACTTTGGACCATACTTACCGTTCAATGGTGCAACGTTGCGTACTGGATTCAAATCTTTGCCGATTGGGCCTTCACGCAATTCCGCATCATACGTTGTAAGCTCATCACCTGAACGACCCGCTTTGATTGCATCAACTGCAGCTTCAGCAGCAGCTTTGCCTGAGAGCATCGCGTTATGGTTACCCTTAATACGTGGCAAGTTTACCAAACCAGCAGAACAACCCAACAATGCACCACCTGGGAAACATGTTTTTGGGATTGATTGAATACCGCCTTTGGTCACAACACGTGCGCCATAAGAAACGCGCTTACCGCCTTCGAGAACCTTAGCGATTTTCGGGTGATGCTTCCAACGTTGGAATTCCATGTAAGGGAACATGTGCGGGTTTTTGTAATTCAGGTCTACGATAAAGCCAACATACACTTGGTTGTTGTCGATGTGGTACAGGAATGAACCACCCGTCGCATCGCCCAATGGCCAACCCATCGTGTGTGTCACTTCACCTTCGTTATGGTTCTCTGGTTTAATATCCCAGATTTCTTTCATGCCTAGGCCAAACTTTGGCACATCCGCATCTTTTGCTAGATCAAACTTTGCAATCACTTGCTTTGCCAAAGAGCCACGAGCACCTTCGGATAAGAAAACGTATTTACCATACAATTCCATGCCCGGCTCATAGCCTGGACCTTCGGAACCGTCTTTGGCTTTACCGAATTCACCAGCAACAACGCCTTTTAATTCACCATTCTCGCCGTAGACCAATTCAGAACAAGCCATACCTGGGAAAATTTCAACACCCATAGCTTCTGCTTGTTCAGCCATCCAACGGCAAACATTACCCATAGAAACAATATAGTTCCCATGATTGTTCATAAGTGGCGGCATTGCTATGTTTGGAAGCTTTGAGCTGCCTTTTTCTGTCAATGAAAGGAAATTATCCTCTTTCACTTCTACAGTAATCGGCGCACCCTTTTCTTTCCAATCAGGAATAAGAGCATTAATGCCAACTGGGTCTAAAACAGCACCAGATAGAATATGAGCACCAACTTCAGAGCCTTTTTCCAAAACAACAACATCCAAATCAGCATTTAGCTGTTTCAAACGAATAGCAGCAGACAGACCAGCTGGCCCCGCCCCTACAATTACCACGTCATAGTCCATAGACTCGCGTTCAATTTCGGCCATTTGAAACTCCCTTTAACAATGCACCGCAGAATATTCTTAACTTAGACAAGGTTATTACCAGACTTTCAACGAAAATGAAGGCGCCTACGCGACGTAAAATGAGGCGATTACATCATTTTTCATATTTTTCAGGTAAAGCTTTCGCTTGCACTGATGTCCAAGCGATTTTACAGTGTGCTACTGAAAATAAAGATACAGCAGGGCAGTATGGAAAAAATACCTATGACAGCACGCGGCTTCAATGAAGCTGATGTAGAACTTAAACAGTTAAAGTCTGTTGAGAGACCTGCGGTGATTAAAGCAATTGCAGAAGCACGTGAACATGGTGATTTATCCGAGAATGCGGAATACCACGCTGCACGCGAACAACAGAGCCATATTGAAGGCCGTATTAAAGAGCTTGAAGGCATTATTGGCCTTGCTCAAATTATTGATGTGTCAAAGTTATCAGGCACAATAAAATTTGGAGCTACAGTAACAATTGCAGATGAAGATACCGACGAAGAAAAAACATTCCAAATCGTCGGCCAGTCAGAAGCAAACATAGAACGTGCGTTGTTAAATCTGAATTCACCAATCGCGCGTGCATTGATTGGTAAAGAAGAAGGCGATAGTGTAGAAGTGCGCACACCAGGCGGCACGAAATACTATGAAATCGTAAGCGTAAAGTTTGTATAAGCGACCCTGATCTTACAAGAACTGGCCTTGCTAGCATGAAGAGCACATCTGATACCAATGGTGAAAAAGCGGCCGTTTATATTGCACTCGCTCTGACCATAATTTGGGGCCTTGGTGGTCTTGTTATGTATTTCGCATATCCAGACGTAATACACGAACTCAGCCGCGATCAAAGTTTAACTGCGCTTATCCTTGTTGGGCTCCTGTTACCGATTATCCTTTTGTGGATGGCCGCCCTCATCGCTAAATCCCTTTTGACAATGCGCCGCGAAACAAATGACATGCGAACATCCGTTGAAAAGATGCGCAAGACATTACAAATTCAAGTCGCAGAAGAATCCGAAACGCGTGATCGTTGGATACAAAGTCAGCTGGCACAGATTACGGCAATGACAAAACAAACCGACCACCGTCTTGCAATTTTAACTGAAAAAACGCTTTCTGAACGCGCCGAAACCCCTGCACCGCGCGACACGACTGCCCTGTCAAAGAAAATTGCAGAAGCTGTTGATGAAAATCAAGCGGACTTACCTTTACCTGGTGACAAAAAATTATCAAACGCGCCCGTTACAATCCGCGAATTAATAAAGGCATTAAATTTCCCAGACAATGAACACGATGCCGAAGGCTTTCAAGCTTTGCGCCGTGCCAAAAGCGATCATACAACTTCGAAATTAATTACCGAAGCCCAGAGCGTTCTGACAATGCTGTCACAAGACGGCATTTATGTTGATGATTTGCGCGTGGAAAAACCCGATGCATCGGCATGGCGTAGTTTTGCGAAAGGTATTCGTGGTAAGGATGTTGCCGCATTAGGCATGGTGCGGGATCGCACAGCTTTAACCTTAACAAATACGCGTCTTAAAAGTGACATTCAGTTTCGTGAAAGCGTACACACATTCCTAACGCAATTTGATACCGTATTACGTGAATTTGAGAAAACAGCCGAGAATACAGAACTTACAGAAATGGGTAAAACACGCAGCGCGTTGGCCTTTATGTTGTTAGGTCGTATTTCAGGCGCTTTCAACGCCCGTTAAATTCCAAAAGACGCGTAAGGGATATAAGTCACCATATCCCCTTTTGAAATTGTCATAGCTTCATCAGGCAGCTCAACCAAACCATCTGACCATGATAGGCCAGAAATGCGCCCCGAGCCTTCTGATTTGAACGCTTCCACATTTCCATCATCATTCAAACGTGCACGTAAATATTCACGGCGACCTACTTTTTTTAATTTTTCAAAAGCAGCTGGAACTTGGAATGATCGAACGGTTGTCTTCGATTGTCCAGAAAGCACTTTCAATGTCGGCAAGCCAAAAATCAAAGCGCATACGAATGCAGCAACAGGATTACCTGGAAAGCCAAAAGCGGGCACACCATTCCACAAAGCCATTGCAATAGGGCGACCTGGTTTTACGGCAACACGCCATGTGTGCAAAACACCTTCGTCACCTAACAACTTGGAAACGTAATCTTCGTCTCCAGTAGATGCGCCACCAGAAATCAAAATAGCATCCGCATTTGCTGCCGCAGCATTAAAACCTTGGCGAATAAGATCTGGGTTATCTTCAAAACGGCCACCATCGACAGGAATAAAACCCCAGCGCTCAATTAAACTTAACAGCATCGGTTTATTTGCATCAAAAATTTGATCAGGACGTGCAGCATGGCCCACCTCAACCAATTCCGTCCCAGTTGAAATCACGGCAACGCGCAACGGCTTGTAAACAAACAGTTCAGATACACCAGCCGCAGCCAAAAGCGCTAAATCTTGTGACCGTAAAACATGCCCCGCATCAAAAATGGCATCACCAGCCGCAAAGTCTTCTGCGGCACGGCGCATATTCGCTCCACGTTTTAAACCTGACCTAAAGATAATTCCCGTTCCCGCATCATTGAGAGAAATGTCTTCTTCCAGCACGATTGTATCGACGCCACTCGGCACAATTGCACCAGTTAGAATACGGATCGCACGACCTGCATCCACGGTCCCATTAAAGGGAATACCCGCAGCCGCAACACCCGCCTGCAAAGGGAGTTCAATCACATCGATGTCAGGTAAGTGGTCTTTGGCAAACCCGTAACCATCAATCGCAGAGTTTGCCATTGGTGGATTGTTCCGTTTGGACAAAATAGTTTTAGCAACGACACGACCCAGCGCATCGTTCACAAGAATAGCTTCAGGCTCAACAACAGGATGCAGGCCGCTTTTAATATAGTTCAACGCATCGTCAACAGGTGTCCACTCAACGCCCGCAGGCATTGCAAAACAATTGTTTTTGAGTGGAGGAACAGTCATTATTTTAATCCAACATGTTTCAAAACAAAATCAGCCACAGCAGGCACATTGTTCAAATCCAGCTTTGGCAAGCCAAGTGCATCCACCTCTACATCCGTTGCCACCGCTACAATTGTTTCATCCTTAGAGCAAATCAAAGGCATTTCAGATGCTACACGGTGGCATTCAATCTTCGCATGTGGTTCTTTTTTGAAGCCTTCTACCAAAACCAAATCCACAGGAGTCATTTTGGTTAACAACTCAGCCAATTGGAACTCTTCTTCACCCTCTAATTCATGCATCAAAGCCCAGCGATTGCCAGAACTGATCAATACTTCCTGTGCTCCCGCTTCACGATGCTTATAGCTATCACGGCCTGGTTGATCCAAATCGAATGCATGATGGGCATGCTTCACCGTAGATATAGAATACCCCCGCGATTTCAGCTCCGTCACTAAGCCAGCCACCATTGTGGTTTTACCAGAGTTTTTCCAACCAACGATCCCGAAGATTTTCATAAATTATAGTCCTTCAAAAATTCTTGAGCCTTTTGGAAATCCTCAGGGCGGTTCACATTAAAAAACGGGTCGAACGGATCAGATGTAAATGTAGCCTTGGCAACACCATGCGGCTTTGCCCATTGTATTACTTTGCGCACACCTTGTTCTAATGCACCACGTAAATCGTCCCGCAAAGCAACAGGCCACAAACCAAATGTAGGATGATTGTAAAACCTCGCATCCTCTGCAGGCGTCTCTGCAATCGCAATCGCACCTGATTGACCTGCCAAAGCTTTATGCATCACTCGCACCAAGTCTTTTGGAAAGAATGGTGTATCAGCGGCCACTGTAGCAATACAATCTGCACCATTACCAGCCGCCCATTCCATACCTGCTAATACGCCTGCCAAAGGGCCTGCAAACCCTTCGAATGTATCAGGTAAAATTGGTAAACTTGTCTGCTTATATTCCTCGGCATCACTGTTTGTATTAACCGCAATCATATCCACCTGCGGAGATAATCGGCTAATCGTCTTCTCCAACAAGGTTTGCTCTCCTAAATGCATCAAGCATTTATCTTGCCCACCCATACGCGTAGACAAGCCACCAGCCAATACGATTCCAGCAATTACAGTCATTTCTCACCTTCACCAAATGAGTGATCCCAAATCAAACGGTCCTTACCGCTTAAACAAATAAAGCGTTTCCCCTTCATACGCCCAATCAAGGTCAATCCCACTTGGTTTGCTAACTCTACGCCCCATGCCGTAAAGCCAGATCGCGAAACCAAAACAGGGATACCCATAAGTGCGGTTTTGATCACCATTTCAGATGTCAAACGACCTGTCGTGTACATAATTTTATCGGCAGGCGAAATACTCTCTGACACCATCCAACCCGAAATTTTATCAACTGCGTTATGTCGTCCAACGTCTTCCATATAAACCAATGGGCGGTTTTCTCGGCAAAGTACTGTCGCATGCACAGCACCCGCTTCTAAATACAGACTTGGTGTTGTATTGATCTGCTTTGATAGCTCATAGAGCCACGATGTTTGAACTTTGGATTGTGGTAAAGAGACTTTATCCAATCCCTCCATGATGTCGCCAAATACTGTCCCCACAGCGCAACCAGAGGTGCGGGTTTTCTTGGATAATTTTTCTTCATAGTTAGTATCAGTGGCAGTCCGTACAACAACGGTTTCCAACTCTTCATCGTAATCAACGCCAAGAACGTCTTCATCTGCATGTAGCATGCGTTGATTGCGTAAAAAACCCAGCGCCAAGTATTCTGGATAATCCCCAATCGTCATAGCTGTCACAATTTCCTGACCATTCAAGAAAATGGTTAACGGACGTTCTTCGATAACAGGCATCGTAATATCTGCACCATTCTCATCCACACCAACCACAGCACGCGTCAACCGAGGTGCCGATGCATCGGGTGTAATAATCATGCCAGTATCATTTTTTGCTATAGACAATCTCGTCTCCAAAAGGTTTGGTCTGTACATATCCTTAGACCTATTACAAACATCTTCCAAGAGCACCATATTAGAATGTCTGATACCAAATCCCACACGAAAACCGCCTTCTGGCGTGGCTTTCGCGAAGGCCTGCCTTTTATCTTAATCGTTGCTCCGTTTGGTATACTTTTCGGAGTTGTAGGAACCGAAGCAGGCTTAAACATCCTGCAAGTTATGTCTTTTGCTGTGCTTGTTATCGCTGGTGCTGCTCAATTCAGTGCGGTCACCTTACTTGCAGATAATGCGCCAACGATAATTGTATTAATCACAGCACTAGCCGTAAATTTACGCATGGCAATGTATTCAGCTGCATTGGTCCCCCATTTTGGTAAAGTAAGAACGCAACTCAAAATGGTCATTTCGTTCTTTATAATAGATCAAGCTTACGCATTGGCTGAAAAAGAATTTACGGAAAACCCAGAGCTACCACTTGAACATAAAATTTCGTATTTCTTTGGTATCATTCTAGCATTGGCACCCTTTTGGTACATCACTACTTATATTGGCGCGGTTTTAGGGTCCTCTATCCCAGACTCATTTTCATTAGACTATGCTGTGCCCATCTGCTTTATCGCTTTGGTTGCTCCCCTCTTAAAAACATTACCTCATGTTATCGCGGCCATAACATCTATTATCTGCGCCCTATCCCTCGCTTGGATTCCTTATAGTCTTGGCCTGATCATTGCAGGTATTATTGCAATGATGGTTGGCGCTTATGCGGAATTGAAGCTGGAGGCGCGCAAATGATAGTAGATCAAGCACAAATTTGGTTTGTTATAATCGGCCTAGCATTTGGTACTTTTCTAATACGTTACTCATTTCTAGGTTTGCTTGGAAATAGAGAGTTACCAGAATGGTTCTTACGCCACCTGCGTTACGTTGGTGTCGCCATAATGCCAGGTTTGATTGCTCCACTCATCCTATGGCCAGAAGCCACGGGGGGAACGCCAGATCTATCCAGACTTTTGGCAACATTAGCAGCAATTACAGTCGGCGTTTGGAAACGTAATGTCGTAGCCACAGTCGTAACTGGCTTCGCCACGCTCTATATAGTGCAATATTTTACAGGCTAAATCGGCAATGCTGTCGTTTTAAAAACAGTCCGCAAAGCGAAACTTGACTGCAGCTGTGCCACGCCTGGTAAGCGCGCAAGATATTTACGGTGGATGCGCGCAAAATCCTCGGTATCAGCGGCGACAACTTTCAACAGATAGTCAGCAGTCCCTGCCATAAGATGACATTCTAAAACATCAGGGATCAACTTCACCTCGCGTTCAAACGCTTCCAACAAAGCATCCGCTTGGCCTGATAGAGTGATTTCAACAAAAATTGTCGACTTACGATCCACTTCACGTGCATCTAACAAGGCTACATAATCTTTGATAATTCTCTTTTTTTCCAGTTGCTGAACGCGGCGATGACAAGCTGATGCCGATAGGTTAACCTTCTCTGCAAGATCAGAGTTAGACATACGACCAGAGCGTTGTAATGTATTTAAGATTCGACGATCTATTTCATCAATATTCATTTAATTGAAACCTTTCAGCGTATTTTTATCATTTATTAGTGGAAAATTCTAATAAATGCAAAAATATTAGAAATAAAACAAATTATTTTTCAAAGGCTCGTGCAATAATTTTGTTATATTTATTATAAGCTACAGGAGTCGTCATGCTTATTGGGTGTCCCAAAGAAATCAAAAATCAAGAGTATCGTGTCGGAATGACACCAGCTGCTGCTATGGAAGCGGTAAGCAACGGTCATAAAGTCATTATCGAGAAAAATGCAGGCATTGGCGCTGGCTTTGATGATGCATCTTATGTTGCAGCAGGCGCTGGTATCGTAGACACAGCAGCAGAAATTTTTGCACAAGCTGATATGGTTGTTAAGGTAAAAGAACCACAAGCGGTTGAGCGCAAACAACTACGCGAAAACCAAATCCTATTCACGTATTTGCATTTGGCACCTGATGCTCCACAAACCAACGACCTGCTGGAAAGCGGTGTCACAGGTATCGCTTACGAAACAGTAACGGATCGCAATGGCGGCTTACCACTTCTTGCACCTATGTCAGAAGTTGCTGGTAAACTTGCACCACAAGTTGGCAGCTGGACTTTGCAAAAAGCCAATGGCGGACGCGGTGTTCTATTGGGCGGCGTTCCAGGTGTTGCACCAGGTAAAGTCGTTGTAATTGGTGGTGGTGTTGTTGGTACACATGCTGCACGTGTTGCCGCTGGTATGGGTGCTGAAGTTACAGTTCTGGATATGTCTATGCCACGTATGCGTTATTTGGACGATGCATTCAGCAGCGAATTCAAAACACGTTTTGCGTCTAAAGAAAACACAGCAGAATTGGTTGCTCATGCTGATATGGTTGTCGGTGCAGTACTTGTTCCAGGTGCAGAAGCACCAACATTGATCAGCCGCGCACAGCTTTCAACAATGAAACCAGGTTCTGTTTTGGTAGATGTTGCCATCGACCAAGGTGGATGTTTCGAAACATCTAAAGCAACGACTCATGATGATCCGATCTACGAAGTTGACGGTATCATGCACTACTGTGTTGCCAACATGCCAGGTGCTGTTGCACGCACATCAACAATCGCTTTGGGCAATGCCACAATGCCATTTATGATCGCACTAGCGAACAAAGGTTGGAAGCAAGCTTGTTCCGATGATGCGCATTTGATGAACGGTCTAAACACGCACGCTGGTAAGATAACTTATGCTGCCGTGGGTAAAGCTTTGGGTATGGATTACATAGATCCACAAGCTGCGTTGAAGATCTAAATAAAAAGGCCCGCAAAGATTGCGGGCCTTTTCTTAAACTACGTATAGCTTATTTCTTTTTCAAAGCTTTTAGAATATCCATCAACAATTCATTATCTGTAGGACCAGCTGGAGCTTCTTCAACGGGCGCCTCTTCTTCCGCATTCATTTCTTTTACCTTGTTCACTTGGCGTACCAACATAAATACGACAAATGCGATAACCAGAAAATTGATAATCGCCATAATGAAACGACCATAAGCAAAGACTGGAGCACCAGCTTCTTCCGCAGCCGCTAATGACGCATGCGTCGAGCTGTCCAAGGTCGCATACATAGTGCTAAAATCAACACCGCCCATAAACAGGCTGATAATTGGGTTGATCAAGTCTGCGACCAATGACCCCACAATTGCTGTAAACGCTGCACCGATGATAAAATACCAGCAATCATCGACCCTAACGGCCCTAATGGAGAACCACTACCCCTTTGGGAAAGTGGAGCAATCTTAATTTATTTAGCTGAGAAAACAGGGCTTTTCTTATCTAAAGATCCAGCAAAACGATATGAAACCATTCAGTGGTTGATGTTTCAAATGGGCGGCCTTGGACCGATGTTTGGACAGCTTGGGTTCTTTAATGTCTTTGCTGGCAAAGATATCGAGGACCCGCGCCCGAAAGAACGTTACGCAAATGAAAGCGCCCGAATACTAAGAGTGTTAGATCAACAATTAGAAGGCCAAGATTGGGTGGTCGGTCATTATTCCATTGCAGATATTGCAATTGGTCCTTGGCTCAAAAACATCATCGGTTTTTACGACGCTGCTGACTTAGTGGGTTGGGATAACCTGAAAAACGTCCCCGCATATTTGGAACGTTTCTTAGAACGTCCCGCAGTAAAAGTTGGCTTGGTCACCCCACCACGTGAATAATTAAGCTGGCAATCTTCCTTGCAAAACATAACGCAGAATATCAACAACCTGATGCGGCTCTTTTGCTACGGCTAAAGCAGCCGCATCAACTTCTTTCAATGGGTGCTGATGTTCATCACCGTGTAAAATGATCAATGACTTACCCAACGCTGCTGCATATCCTGCATCAAATGCAGCGTTCCACTGTTTGTATTTCTCGCCGAAACGCACAACAACAATATCGGCTTCTTCGATACCTTTACGCGTGCGGATCGCATTCATTTGCGCACCTTTACGGTCATGCCAAAATTTATTTGGCTCATCGCCTAAAATTGCAACTCCACAATCGTCAGAGGCATCATGATCAGTTACAGGGCTACTGAACGTTACGTTCAAACCAGCAGAACCTTCAATAATTTGATCTCGCCAATCAGTATGAATCTCACCTGACAAATAAACATTAAAACCCATAATTAACCTCTCAATACGCCGCCAGTGGCTTTGCTAACTTTCTCGATAATCTTAGCACTCACTGCTTCGATATCTTTATCCGTTAATGTTACATCTGTCGGTTGCAAACGTACAGAAATCGCAACGGATTTTTTACCTTCACCCATTTGCGCCTCAGCTTTAGCACCACCAAACACGTCAAATACATATGCACCAGTGATTAACGCTTTGTCAGCCCCTTTGGCTGCATTGATCATCGCCAATACTTCCACTTCACGATCCACAACGAATGCGAAGTCCCGTTCAACAGCTTGTAAATCGGAAACCTTCAACGCTGGGCGTGTTGCTGTTTTGGTTTTCGGGAATGGTGCATTTGCCACATGCACAGCAAAGGCAACCGCTGGGCCCTTCACATCCATTGCATCCAAAACTTTCGGGTGAACTTCGCCAAACGCGCAAAGCACGTTCTTTGGACCCAAGGACAATTTACCAGAGCGACCTGGATGCCACCATTCACGCGCACCGCGCAGAACCATGAGCTTTTCTGGTGCCCCGATAGCTGACAAAACAGCCTCTGCATCCGCTTTCGCATCATAAGTATCAACTGCGCGACGCGAACCATGTGCATCACGTTGACCAGTGTGGCCGATCAACAAACCCGTTGCCAAAACTTCTTGCTCTTCTGGTTCACCACCGTGGAACACAGGACCAACTTCGAACAAAGCCATATCCATGATACCGCGCGCTTGATTGCGTGCAGCAGCCTGTAACAGACCTGGCAATAATGATGGGCGCATATGGCTCATATCGCTGGAAATCGGGTTACCGATCATCACCGCATCAGAACCACCACCGAACAATTCAGCACTTGGCTTATCGATGAAAGAATACGTCACACATTCATTATAGCCCAAAGCTGCAATCGTACGGCGTGCTATCGTTTCACGGCGTTGCATTGGTGTCAGGATTGGCTTTGGCACACCTTCGGACAAAGGCGGCAATGGCACACCTTTCAATTTAGTCATCGATGCGACACGTGCAATCTCTTCCACCAAATCAGCCTCACCCAAAACATCAGGACGCCAAGATGGAACGAATGCATCATCACCTTTCAGATCAAAGCCCAAAGCAGTCAAAGTTGCACGCTGCTCATCCGCAGGAATATCCATTCCGACCAAAGATTTCACACGGTCTGTATCCAACTTATAGCTGCGAGACGTGTCAGGAACTTCACCAGCCACAACCAGATCAGACGCTTCACCACCGCAAAGCTCCATGATCAGTGCCGTTGCCAAATCCAAACCAACAGGCGTGAACGCAGGATCAACACCCCGTTCGAAACGATATCTCGCATCTGAATTTATCTTCAATTTGCGACCTGTTATGGCAATCGTAATCGGATCCCAATACGCGCTTTCAAGAAATACATTCACGGTGTTTTCAGTACAGCCCGACGGCAAACCGCCCATGACACCAGCAACGCTTTCAACGCCGTTGTCATCAGAGATCGCCATCATACCCGCATCAAACGTGTACTCATTGTCATCCAGCGCCACCAATTTTTCACCACCAGCAGTAAAATGCACACGCAAATCACCTTTAACCGTATCCGCATCAAACACGTGCAATGGACGGTTATATTCGTATGTGAACAGGTTCGTAATATCGACCAATGTTGAAATCGGGCGCAAGCCAATCGCTTTTAAACGCGCCTGCAACCATGCAGGGCTTGGGCCATTCTTTACACCTTTAATCAAGCGGCCTGTGAACACAGGACAGCCCTTGGCCTGAACATCCGCATCAATGGTCACATTGATATCAGATTTAAATCCACCTTTGATTTCAGCCGTCGGTTCAGGTTTCAAAACGCCCAAACCACGTGCTGCCAAATCACGCGCAATACCGCGAATACCCAACGCATCAGGACGGTTCGGTGTAATTGCAATCTCAATCATTGGATCAATCTTATCAGGTGAGTTCGCCGCCAAGTAATCCACGAACTTCGACCCAACAGCAGGTTCGCCCGCCAGTTCGATAATACCATCATGCTCGTCAGACAATTCCATCTCACGCTCAGACGCCATCATACCATAGGATTCAATCCCACGGATTTTACCCACACCAATCGTGATGTCCAAACCTGGCACATAAACACCTGGTTTTGCGACAACCACATGGATGCCCTCACGTGCATTCGGCGCACCGCAGATGATCTGCAATTCGCCCTCATCCGTATCTACCTTACACACCCGCAACTTATCCGCATCAGGGTGCTTTTCAGCATGTTTTACATAGCCAATAGTGAACGCATCCAATGTATCCATCGGGTTCACAACATCTTCGACTTCCAAACCAAGGTCTGTCAGCGCGTATAGGATATCATCCATAGAAGCATCAGTGTCGAGATGGTCTTTCAACCAAGAGAGTGTGAATTTCATTAGTTATACCCCAGCATCTGTATTACGGCTGCGCCAACAGTAGTTGTAAGCGTAGACTTTATTAAATCCGCCCCTTCTTTAGGCGTTACATCTTTTAACTTGTTCCAAAATGTATCATCACGAATAGCATCAACAGCATCATGGCCCGCAGCAGATAAATTCACATATGTATAATTACTAATCTTCTCAACTTTGACTAATCCCCGTTGAAATAACAAATCTAAATTATATGAAACGTTTACATCCAAATCTTCAACGTTCTCTAAATCTTCTTCTGGAATCATTATAACACGGGCAGAGAGCTTCTCTATAAATGCAAGTCCCATTGGCTTATTGCATTCCTCTACAGACAAAAGAATATTACGTTGGATATCTTTATCCTGCCTCAACGACTGATCCCCCCATGCAAATTTGGCATATCAAGCGAAGCAAAACCATAATGGCGCAACCAGCGTAGGTCACTGTCAAAGAATGCGCGTAGATCAGGGATGCCGTATTTTAACATGGCGATACGGTCGATGCCCATGCCGAAGGCAAAGCCTTGCCATTCATTCGGGTCAACACCAGCAGCTTGCAACACTTTCGGATGCACCATGCCACTGCCAAGGATTTCCATCCAATCGTCGCCTTCGCCAATCTTCAACTGGCCTTTGTCCCATGAACAACGGATATCCACCTCTGCAGATGGCTCTGTGAATGGGAAGTGGGACGCACGGAAGCGCAGCTCCACATCGTCCACTTCAAAAAATGCACGACAGAATTCTTCCAACGTCCATTTCAAGTTCGCCATACTGATGCCTTTGTCGATGCAAAGGCCCTCATACTGGTGGAACATTGGTGTGTGTGTCTGGTCATAATCCGCACGGTATACGCGGCCCGGACAAATAATGCGGCACGGCGCACCATGCTGCTCCATATAACGGATTTGAACAGGTGATGTGTGCGTGCGCAAAACATGCGGTGGGCGATCATCGTCAGCAGCGCGGTGCATATAGA
The DNA here is from genome assembly GCA_965206885.1 of Amylibacter sp. Lineage (GTDB taxonomy): Bacteria > Pseudomonadota > Alphaproteobacteria > Rhodobacterales > Rhodobacteraceae > Amylibacter. The sequence continues at coordinate 25,397 of CBDBLJ010000001.1, forward strand.
ACGTATCATGTTCCTGACGCGCAGGATGTTCAGGGGCAATGTTCAACGCATCAAAGTTATAATGATCGTTTTCAATTTGTGGGCCTTCGGCAACGCCAAAACCAAGGGAGGCGAAGATCGCAACAACCTCATCCGTTACTTGTGAAATCGGGTGAATACTCCCTTGGCGACGAGGACGCCCAGACAAGGACACATCAATCCATTCAGACTGCAAACGTTCATTCAATGCGGCATCCGCAAGTGCAGATTTCTTACCAGAAATTGCAGAGTTCACTTCATCTTTCAAAGCATTCAACGCAGGACCAGCCACTTGGCGTTCTTCTGGTGTCATCTTGCCCAGCTCGCGCATTTTCAAGGATATTTCACCCTTTTTGCCGACTGCTGCCACACGTAGATCTTCCAAAGTACTCTCATCGCTTGCCGCCATGATACCTGTCAGATATTTCGCCTTTAATGCGTCCAAACCATCCATAGGTTTTCGTCCCTTATTTACTTGGAAGCATGGATACCACAGCCCCCTAAATTCGCAACCCAATCCGCTGTCGATTTATCGGCAGCTTGGGATCTTCTGTGCTTTGGCACAGTTCATTCAAACGAAAAAAGCCCTGCCGACTTAACGGCAGGGCTTTTAAAACTCTTGATGCCTAAAGTTTAGGCTGCCGCTTTAGCTTGATCTACGATCGCACCAAATGCTTCTGGCTCGTGTACGGCCAAATCAGCAAGAACTTTACGGTCAACTTCGATACCAGCTTTCATCAATAGATTGATGAATTTGCTGTACGTCATTGCTTCGTCATGTGCGCGAACAGCAGCGTTGATACGTTGAATCCAAAGCGCACGGAAATTACGTTTACGATTTTTACGATCGCGTGTTGCGTATTGGTTCGCTTTATCCACCGCTTGCGTAGCTGTGCGGAATGTATTTTTACGACGGCCATAATAACCTTTAGCGGCTTTAATGACTTTTTTGTGACGTGCGTGGGTGACTTTACCAGATGTAACTCGTGCCATATCTCAGATCTCCTATCGCGCGTAAGGCATATATTTTTTCACGATGTTCTCATCCGCTTTCGTCAACACAGTTGTGCCGCGAGCGTTACGGATAAATTTACGTGAACGTTTGATCATGCCGTGGCGTTTGCCAGCTTGGCCTGCTTTAACACGGCCCTTAGCCGTTACAGTAAAGCGCTTTTTCGCACCTGACTTGGTCTTCATCTTGGGCATTTCCATCTCCTTCTTGAGTTGGTTTTAACACGCGACTCGGCATACCCTTTAGGCCGGTCACGTCAACAATCTGCGTCCTATATGCCCGCTTTATCAGGAATGCAAGGGATTCTCTTATAATATCTGCGCAACTATGCGTAATGCGCTATCCATGAAAATGAACATCGTTAAATGCCCTTCATTCAATATGTATGCATAGCCAACACCACTAATTCCTGCAAAAAAGAATAAAAGTGGGGGAATAACACTTCCGCCTTCGCTACGCGCGGATAAATATCCAATGATTCCAAGGAAAAAGAACAACACCCCAATCACTAAGTAAACATCATGTTGTTGCATCGTATCCTCCTATGATGATTGTCCAGTAGACAATTGATTTTGTTTGATTTTAAATTTAGTAAAATCGTCGAATACCCAGCCATTTTTAAGGGTGTCAAAGATTATTTTTAGCAGCTTACGTGCTGTGGCAATGATAGCCTTACCAAACCCACGTCGTTCTTTAATTTTTTGATAAAAACTGTTGAGATACCCCGAATAACGAATAGCAATGAGCGTGCACTGTACCAACGTGGTGCGCATAAGCTTGTTTCCACGTTTGGTTATCCTACCGCGATTATCAGTATCGTTGGATTGGCTGACGCGCGGCACTATGCCAATATAGGCGGCCAGCTTATCAGGCGTGGCAAAGTCATCGATGTTGCCAATGCCCGACAACAAGACCGCCGCCGACCGCGAACCTATACCTTTGATACTGGTCAGCCCTTCAAACCCCACCAGCTTTTCACCAGCAGTTTCGATTGCACGGTCAAGTTCCGCTAGAGTAACAGTCAAGCTTAAAGCCTGATCCCGTAATGCGCCCAGCTCAATTTTTTCCAAAGGTGTAAATTGGCTCAGATCAAGGGCCAGAAGTCGTTTCTTGCTCGACAAACCCTCTTTCTTCAATTTCATCCCATGGCGATTGAACATGCCATGGATTTTATTGAGCAGCATGGTGCGCTGTTTGACGAGAAGATCGCGCGTTTGGGTTGTTGACGCTAATTCCGATTCCGCTGTAGATTTTAGACGCGTTTCTGGCAACATATCCTTGGACAGAAAAAATGCCAAAGCCCGCGCATCATTGCGGTCGGTTTTTTTCACCGACTTGCGGATCACCTGGAATTGGCGCGGGTTGACAATGACAATGCGTCCCACACATGGCCGCAATTCACCATAAAACCAAGCGGAATTGCCCGTGGCCTCAACCGCTAACTCGTCATCCGCATCCACACTGTGGCAGAAGCGGTCCAAGTCAACTTGTGACAGCTGGAATGTTTCAAAATGTTCCGAACCATCCACTTCAAGACGGCAGATCGTAAAAGAATTCGTATGTAGGTCGACACCAATAAAAGCCATGTGCTATACTCCCTTTGTTAGGAGGCGGAGCCCCAGATGGGCTGTGAACGGCCAAACCAAACTCCTATACAAGGTCACCGACCTAAATCGGGCCTTAAGAAGGCTGTTCGGAAACAGGCGAAGGCTATTCTCCTTTACAGGGTCACAATGCCCTAAGTTACGATTCAGCCTGAAACCTATCCGCCTCCCCAAATTCTGTAACAGATTCAGGGCTGTTGGTCGCTCACAAATCATTCATACCTTCTCCTTTAACTCATTCTGTTTCTGCTGCGAAAATCAATTTTTCATCTACAGGCGCGACCCTCAAAATATTCGTAGAACCTGGTGTATTAAACGGAACTCCCGCAATCACTACAATCTTATCATCTTCTGATGCAAAATTATACCGCCGCGCTGCACGTGCGGCACTGACCACTGCCAATTTAAACCGGGCAACTTCGCTTGTGACAACAGTATGCAATCCCCAAACCAATGCTAAACGACGCGCAGTACCAACGTTTGGTGTTAAGGCAATAATTGGAACAAATGCTTTTTCACGCGATGCCAAGACAGCTGTTGAGCCAGATTCCGTAAAACAACAGATCGCTTTAATATCTGTCGTCTCCGCAATCTCACGTGCAGCCACAGTAATCGCCTCTGGTATAGTTGCGCTAGAACGTGTCCGCGATGCCGAAATCACTTTGCGGTAATTTGGGTCCTGTTCGACCTGAATAGCAACATTATTCATCGTACTAACAGCTTCATTCGCATAATCACCCACAGCTGATTCTGCTGACAACATAACCGCATCCGCACCCTCATAAATCGCCGTAGCCACATCAGACACCTCTGCACGGGTTGGTACGGGGCTATCAATCATGCTTTCCATCATTTGTGTCGCAACGATCACAGGCTTACCTGCCGCGCGACACGCACGGATTAAACGTTTCTGAATAGGGGGCACAGCATAAACGGGCAACTCGACGCCCAAATCACCACGCGCAACCATAACACCATCTGAAACTTCTAAGATGCTATCAAAGCTATCAACCGCGGCAGGTTTTTCGATTTTAGAGAGAATAGCTGCGCGACCAGCGGCCATTTCACGGGCTTCAGTCACATCCTCAGGGCGTTGCACAAAAGACAAAGCCAGCCAATCAACACCCATAGAACATGCAAATTCCAAATCCCCTTTATCCTTTTCAGACAAAGCTGCAACAGGCAGGATCACATCAGGAACATTCACACCTTTGCGATTTGAAATCTTACCAGCTACCTCAACAATACAATTGGCATAATCATCACCGCAATCTTTGACCTTTAGAGAAATCTTACCATCATTCACCAACAAAGTAGAACCTGATTTTAAAGCCTCAAAAATCTCTTTATGCGGCAACTGAACACGGGTCGAATCCCCTTCAGCATCATCCAAATCAAAGCGAAAATCCTGACCTTCCATCAAATCTTCCGCTTCATTTGCAAAGACACCGCACCGCAACTTTGGTCCCTGTAGATCAGCCAAAATACCAATTGGGCGGCCAAGATCACGCTCCAAATCACGAATAATCTGGTGCTTTTCGCGAATATCATCATGTGGAGGTACACTGTGGCTCATATTAAGACGGAAAACATCAGCTCCAGCTTCAAACAATGCTTTGATTGTCTCATATGTGCTGGAAGCTGGCCCAAGCGTAGCTACGATTTTCAAACTTCTTTGGCGTCTCAACTCATATCTCCAATATTTTATACCCGTCTTAAAGTGATTAAACAGATATTGCCAGTAGACAGAAAGATCAGTAACCGACAATTGTCATAAAGACACGACAGATCAAATTTCAAACGATGGATTGGTTCCGATGATGGATTATACCGCTTATGTAATTGATGGCACCAGCCGTGAAGGGCAAGCCGTTATAATTTGCGATCACGCAACCAATACTGTTCCTAATTTCGTTAACGATGGGGATTTAGGCCTTTTGAAATCTGATATGCAACGTCATATCGCCTATGATATCGGGGCTTTGGGTGTGTCAAAACATTTAGCAATGCTCTTGGATGCTCCAATTATCAGCTCCAATTTCTCTCGCCTCGTGATTGACCCCAACCGTGGCGAAGATGATCCAACCAGGGTCATGAAGCTTTATGATGGGTCCATTATTCCCGCAAATCGATACATAAACGATACAGATAAAACTCTGCGATCAGAAAAGTGTTACCAACCCTATCATGATGCTTTGACCCGCATGCTTTCTGAACGCACAAATCCTATCATTATATCAATACATTCCTTCACAAAACAGTTGAACGGATATGCCCCGCGACCTTGGCATGTTGGCATTTTATACGCTGAAGATAATCGATTGGCCTCCCCTCTTATCGCTGCGTGCAATGCCCATGATGATATCTGTGTAGGCGACAATCAACCTTATCATGGCAAGTTAACAGGTGACACTATGGATCGTCATGCATTGCAGCACGGGCGCATTCATGTATTGATAGAGGTCAGAAACGATCTGATTGAAACAGACGCAGATCAAAAATACTGGGCAGAAAAGCTAGCGCCGATCATCACCCAAGCAATTGAAACAACCTTATCCAAAGAGACTTAAACATGGACGCACAGACACAACTTGAACTCGAAGCCGCTGCATTTCGCCGCCTACGTGATCACCTACAAACACGCACTGATGTACAAAACATCGATATGATGAATGACACAGGCTTTTGTCGCAATTGCCTGAGCCGTTGGTATCAAGAGGCTGCAAATGAACGTGGCATAGACATGAGTAAAGATGAAGGTCGCGAAGCGTTTTACGGTATGCCATTTTCAGAGTGGAAAGATAAGCACCAGACAGAAGCGACAGCAGAACAAAAAGCTGCTTTTGCGAAATCACACGGATACTGAACAACTACCGACTTTCGTCGGTAGGTTCACGTTTTGAATGTAATTCAAGATACTGACGAATAACGTCATCCGTCACATTTCCACTCGTCGTTGAAAAATAGCCTCTAGCCCAGAACCGTTGCCCCCAATAGCGTTTGCGTAATTCGGGGTACTCCCGCTGTATCTTGTATGAGGACCTCCCTTTTACGCGTTGCATCACCTTTGAAATTGGGACGTGCGGCGGGACTGACACAAACATATGCACATGGTCGGTAGACAATACGCCTTTTTCAATGTGTACGCCCAATTCATTGCACGTTTGTCGTATCAATGTCCGAATACGCTCACGCATTTCACCACGCAGCACCTTGTAACGATATTTTGTTACCCAAACGATATGGTATCTGTGATAATATCTGCTATGACTTCCAGTAGAATAGTAAGCATCAAGGGAACCCCCTCTATTTTGGTTTGATTTGAGATGCGATTATTGCGCGAGGCTGGCGGTTTGGTTGGCGCGATATGAGGATTTTTCTGATGAGCAAGCGACGGGCTGGGCGAGGTTCCAAATACACGGATGATTTTAAGCGACGGCTAGTGGCGGAGAGCCAAGGTGATGGCGTGAGTGTTCCGATGGTCTCGCGGCGTCATGATGTGCCACCCCGCCGGATTTACGCGTGGCGCGGTGATGCGCGGTTCCAGCCGGACGCGTCGGGTGATACCGGCTTCATACCAGTCGAAGTGGCAAACAGTGATACTGATGTTTCATCTGTGCTGCCAGAAGCGCAGCTTACAACCAGTCCCCAGATTGAGATCACTTTGGAGAATGGGCGCAAGCTGAGCGTGAGCGGTGGGGTTGATGCGGGCTTTGTGCTGGAATTGGCGCGTGGGCTGGCGGCATGATCCCGGTACTGGCGGATGCAAAGATCTGGCTGGCGGCGGGGGTGACTGACATGCGGCGCGGGTTCAACGGTCTGGCCGTTCAGACCGAGCAGGTTCTGGGGGGTGATCCTTACTCCGGCCATCTGTTTTTGTTCCGAGGGCGACGCGGTGATCAGATCAAGATGATCTGGTGGGATGGTCAGGGCGCGTGCCTGTTTACCAAGCGCCTTGAACGGGGTCGGTTTATCTGGCCCTCTGCTCAGGAAGGTAAGATCAACCTGAGCCGTGCGCAGCTTGCGATGCTGATGGAAGGTCTGGATTGGCGTATGCCGCTCAAGACATGGCGACCCAAGATGGTAGGTTAGAGGCAATGTTTTATGGGTATTTCTGACGTTTTGGGATTCCCATGAGGCCCTTGATTTGGTAAGGAGTGGCATGAGTAAGACCCCTCCAAATCTGGCTGATTTGCCCCCTGACGTGCAGGCGTTTGTGGCCGCACAAGCGGCGGAATTGGCTCGTAAAGACGCGGAGTTGTTGGGGCTGTCGTTGAGCCATGCCACAGCGCAAAAGCGCCTTGAAAATGAGATGGAAGCGGCTCTTGCTGCGGAGCGCGCCGCCCATGCGCTTGCCATTATGAGCAGAGATACCCTGATTGCCGATCTGCGCCTGCAATTGCACGGACATAAAAAACATCGCTTCGGTTCAAAGTCAGAAAGCAGCACACAGCTGGCGCTGGCGCTGATCCTTGAAGATCTTGAAATCGAACAAGCCGCTGAGACGGATGATGAGAATGGGCCCTCTGACGCTGAGACCACAAAGCCGCCGCGTACCCCGCGCAAGCGCAAACCTTTCCCCAAGGGGCTCAAGCGGGTCAAAAAGACCATCACGCCCAGTGATGCTTGCACCGACTGTGGTGGCAGCTTCAAAGTGCTCGGGACAGATGTGATGGAAGAACTGGAATATGTGCCCGGCCATTACGTCGTAAAACAACTTGAGCGCCCACGACTGGCCTGCACCTGTTGTGAGAAGGTGGTTCAGGCCGAGATGCCAAGCCGTCCTATTCCCAAGAGCTTTGTCGGCCCTGCGTTGATGGCCCACATCTTGTGCTGCAAATACGGCTATCATCTGCCGCTGTATCGACAGAGCCAGATGTTTGAGAATGAAGGCATCGATCTGAGCGGGTCGCTCATGGCCAACTGGGTCGGCAAATGCACTAAGCTGTTGGAGCGCGTGGCTGATGCCATCCGGGATCACGTTTTTGAGGCGCAAGCGATCTTCATGGACGACACCACGGTCAAACTGCTCCAAAAGGGCAAGGGACGCGGTAATAACAAGACAAAAACCGCGCGGCTCTGGGTCTATGCCAGAGATGAGAGCGCCTGGGCGAGCGGCGCACCACCGGCGGTGTGGTATCAGTTCTCCACCAACCGGGGCGCAGAACATCCGAGCAAACATCTCAAGCCCTACAAGGGCTATGCCCATGCGGATGCCTATGCTGGGTATAATGACGCCTATCGGACGGGGCGCGTCAAAGAGATGGCCTGCATGGCCCATGTTCGGCGGGATTTTTATAGCCTGTTTGAAAGTCTGAAGCTGCCCGTGGCGGGCGAAGCCGTTCTGCGCATTCGAAAGCTCTATGATGTTGAGGCACAAGCGCGGGGTCTGGCGCCTGCTGAGCGCGTGGCCCTGCGTCAGGAATATGCCAAGCCGATCTTTGATGAGTTGGAAATCTGGCTCAAGGAGCAGCTGGGCAAGATCTCCGTTAAGACGCCGCTGGCCAAGGCGATCAGATATGCGCTCGCGCGCATGCCAAAGGCGCGGCCCTATCTCGACAATGGCTTTCTGGAAATCGACAACAACACAGCCGAGCGTGCGGTGCGCCCTGTGGCCGTTGGACGTAAGAACTACCTGTTCATGGGATCAGAGGCAGGTGGAAAATCCGCCGCCATAGCCTACACCCTCATCGAAACCGCCAAGATGAACAACGTCAATCCCGAAGCCTGGCTCGCATGGGTGCTCGAGCGCATCCAGGATCATCCCGCAAACCGTATGCAAGATCTCCTACCGTGGGCCTATCAGGAGATGATCGAGGAGCGGGAACAAAGCGTTATAGCGGCATGATCGGCCCCCGTGATTCAGCGGCACTCCCAGAGCAAGGGGATCTGTTTGAAGAGCGCGGGAATTGGCAAGGGCCAGATACCTCACAGCACGACTTGGGCGTTGAAAACCTTGAAGGCTTGTCCGACAAAGACCTCGTCGAGAAGACGGCAAAGGCTACTCTGTCCAACGTCGACCTGCTGTGCGCCCAGATTGTGGAACGGGGCTTGGGAGATATAGCCGTTCCGGGTCTCGTCGCGCTTTGGAACCGGTTTAAGGGGTTCGGAATTGCGACCCCTTTACCAGAACAAAAGCTTGCCTTGGAAACTCTTCGCGCCATTGGGAATGAAGCTGCAAAAAAAGAAATCAGCAAGATCCTTGGCGCACAGGACTTGCCCGACAGCTTGCTCCCGTTTGTGTTGCAAGCCGCTGTGAGCGTGGGCTTGAAGCTGCCTCAGGCACAAATCTTGCCATGGCTGGAACACGGCGCACCAACAGTCCGTGCCCAAGCCTTCATCCTTATACAATCGAACAGCCCACAGCGAAGCACCTTGGAAATCGGGTTCAGCGACCCAGACCCTTCAGTCCGACGAACCGCTCTGACAGTGGCGGGGAATCTGGGCCATATCAGCGCAAGGGCAGGATTGCTTGCCGAGTTCCGGAAAAATCCAACCAGCCAAAAGATCGAAGCGCTTTTAACTGTCGCCGATGACGACATCGTTGTTGAAATCGGAAGATACGCACTGGAAAATCCGCCTCACCGGTGCCTCATCGCAAGTGAACTTGAGGCTCTGGACACACCCAAAGCCCGAAAGCTGGCCCAACGAATCAACGATCAGATAATGCAGCGTTGATGTTTACTTGGAACCTCGGCCACCCCGTCGCTTGATCATCAGAAAAATCCTCATATCACGCCAGCCACATCGCCAGCCTCGCGCAATAATCGCAGCTCAAGTCAGACCAAAATAGAGGGGGTTCCCTTGATGCTTACGTAGAATAGATCATAAGGTTTCCTTCCATTTTAAGACCTTACCGCAACGCTGGGTCTTAAAATGGAAGGAAACCTTATGTAAATAACGCTAAAGCTGACCAGCTAAAAGCTGGTGGTTTTAACCAATTATTGGAAAATAAAAAAGCCGCTCTACGCATAATTGCATGGGCGGCTTCTATAAATCTGACAAGAAAACTTAGATCGCGTTGTTGCGGCTTTCTTCGATATAAATCTCACGCAAACGGCCAGCTACGGGCCCAGGCGCACCCGCCCCCACTGTCTTGCCATCCATTTCAACCACTGGAATCGCAAAAGCTGATGCTGATGTGATGAATGCTTCATCCGCATTCTGTGCTTCTTCTACTGTGAATTTACGCTCAACAACTTCCATTTGTGCTTCTTTTGCTACCCGCAAGATAGACGCACGCGTGATGCCATGCAAAATATCATTCGACAATTCACGCGTAATAATCTTGCCATCTTTCACAATGTAAGCGTTGTTTGATGTGCCCTCTGTCACAAAACCATCTTGCACCAACCATGCATCAGCCGCACCAGCAGCTTTCGCCATCATTTTCGCCATAGATGGAAACAACAATTGCACCGTCTTAATATCACGACGCCCCCAACGCTGATCTTCAACTGAAATCACTTTCATACCTGTCTTTGCAGCAGGGACATCGATCACTGGGCGTGATTGCGTGAACAACACCAATGTAGGCTCCACATTTTCTGGATACACAAAGTCACGATCAGCAGAACCACGCGAAATCTGCAAATAGATACCACCTTCTTGTAAATCATTACGTTTCACCAATTCTCGGTGAATTTCCAAAAGGTTGTCAAAATCTTTTGGTTTGCCCATGCCCAATTCACTCAAAGAACGTTCAAGACGTTTTGAGTGACCTGCATATTCCAAAAGTTTACCATCCAAAACAGACGTCACTTCATAAACAGCATCCGCCATCAAGAAACCACGGTCAAAAATAGAAACCTTCGCTTCTGATTCTGGTAAATACTCGCCGTTTAAAAATACAGTTCTTTCCATCAATCTATCCCCAAAGATTTGCGTCCGCAGGATGAACACCCTGTTCATCAAAATAAAGCGGGTTTTCACGGTCTTCGCCCAATAGAAGCGGACCGTCAAGATCAACAATTGCAGCACCTTGTGCCACTAGAACAGCAGGTGCCATCGCCAATGATGATCCGACCATGCATCCCACCATCACTTTATACCCTTGTGCCAATGCATCATCGCGCAATTTAAACGCTTCGGTCAGACCGCCCGTTTTGTCTAATTTTACGTTCACGATATCATACTTACCTTTAAGATTGGCCAAGCTGCTACTATCATGACAGCTCTCATCCGCACAAACAGGTAAAACACGTTCAAGCGTCAATAACGCATCATCTTCACCAGCAGGGAAAGGTTGTTCAACCATTTCCACCCCAAGCTCAACTAATACGGGCGCTAATTCAATATACAGCTCTGGCGTCCAGCCTTCGTTCGCATCAACAATGATACGAGAATCGGGCGCACCAGCACGCACTGCTTTAATCCGCGCGATGTCTTCTTGCCCGCCACCCAGTTTTGTTTTCAACAAAGGGCGGAATGCATGTTCAGCTGCTTGTGCTTGCATCTTTTCAGGTGTTTCCAAAGACAGTGTATAGGCTGTGATTTCAGCAGTTGGCGCAGATATACCCGCCAACTCCCAAACATGCTTACCAGCTTCTTTCGCTTCCAAATCCCATAATGCACAATCAACCGCATTACGTGCAGCACCTGCAGGTAAAAGGTCACGCAAAGTATCGCGATCAAACTCAACAGGTAGAGACATAATTTGAGCTTCTACACTATCCATCGTTTCATTATACCGCGCGTATGGAACACATTCGCCTTTGCCAACATGATCACCTCGTTTCAAGGTGACTGTGATAACATTAGCTTCAGTACGTGAGCCACGTGAAATTGTGAAAACCTGCGCCAGTTTAAAACTGTCGCGGCTTACTGTTTTTTCTATAATCATTTCGGAACCCTAGCAGTCAGCAAGAGCATCTACTAGGCGTTCTGCGCCGTTGCGAAATGGATCAACTGTTGGCAAGCCCATTTCAGCTTCGACTTTCGCCAGATACGCAGCAGACTCGTCATCAGACAAGTGCTGTGTGTTCACCGAAATGCCGATCACTTTACAATTAGGGTTTGCAACTTTTGCCAAAGTCAGCGCTGTGTCACTTAGCTGCGGCAATGATGGCTGTTGATAGTCAGGTAAGCCGCGCATGTGTGTACGTGTTGGCTCATGACATAGAACCAATGCATCGGGTTGACCTCCGTGGATCAACGCCATTGTCACGCCAGAATATGACACGTGGTAAAGTGAACCTTGACCTTCGATCAGATCCCAGTGATCCCCATCATTGTCAGGAGTTAGATATTCAACAGACCCAGCCATGAAATCAGCAACAACTGCGTCTAGAGGAATGCCGCCGCCCGTGATCAAAATACCTGTTTGACCTGTTGGGCGGAACGTCGCTTTCATACTGCGCTCTAGCATCACTTTTTCCATTGCTAGGCCAGTGTACATTTTACCAACTGAACAGTCAGTACCAACAGCCAAGCAGCGTTTTCCTGAGCGTTTCACGCCAGTTGCGATTGGGAACTCGACCAATGGTACGCGCACGTCGAACAATGTGCGGCCATGCAGCATTGCTGCTGCTGCGATATCTGCTTCGTCGCGCAACAAATTGTGCAGGCCAGATGCGATATCCATGCCTTTTTCCAAAGCTTCGATTAGAACTGTTTTCCATTTGTCCGAAATGATACCGCCACGGTTGGCAACACCGATCACAAGCGTTTCAGCACCAGCGGCAATCGCATCATCAATCGTCATGTCTGTCAAACCAAGATCAGCTTTACAGCCCTCCATACGGAATTGACCTACAGACGCGTCTGGACGCCAATCTTTGATACCAATAGCCACTTTAGTTGCTAGCATATCAGGTGCGTCGCCTAGGAATAATAAATATGGTGTCTTGATCATGATGATGCCCTCGAGAATTTGTGTTTCTTGAGCTGTTTATCAAAAGTCCTTGAATGAACGTTCTAAAGTTATGCGCTTAAGCGCATCAAATTGAAAGATTATTCGATAACATAAGAATAAGAAGGCGATTCATTGCTATAAAAAACATATAAACGAAGATTTCTTCACACTTAATGAGTCGTTATGTCAGTAAAGCAACGGGCGCATGTGGGTCCTGAACAAAGTCTACAGGCATTGCTTTACCAACCGCAGTATGACGTTTGTATTCATAGATCATTTCGCCAGATTCAACTTCAGAATAGATGATCAAGCATTGCGACAAATGTTTTGCACCATCGTACAGATCAACAAAACCACGTAAACTTGGTGCTTGTTCTACAGGTAATGAAAAGCCACCTGACCAACTGCGCAAAACAGGGTAAACTTCTTCGCCCACTTTGATCCGCAATCGGTTCTTTTTATGCCGCGCTTTATCTTCTGCACGGCGCATGCCTGTTAAAACATCTTCTGAAAAATAGGTATCCATAACATCATCCTTATGGGTACATAATGACTGATGAGTATTACATTACAATGAACATTTTGACACAGTTACGTGTAATCCGACCCCAAAAGAGCTGTATGATCCGCGTGCACAACCTGTGCACAGCACGTATGACAATTTTATCATACGCGAATTCATTATGTATTGATATCTTCCACCAAATCCACACCCACAACTGGACGCAGAACGTGGGGCATTTTTGGATCATAAAGAGCTGAATCCTTGAACTCGATTGAAGCTGCCAGTGCAGGGCCAACTAAGATCAGAGCTGTTCGTGTGATCTTTTCTTTGCGCACTTTCTTCCGGATATCAGCCAGAGTACCACGAATGATCATTTGATCAGGCCACCCAACGCGGTAGCCAACAACCACAGGGCAGTCTTCGCCGTAATGTGGGATCAGTTGGCGTTCGATTTCACGCATATTACGCACCGCAAGATGGATCGCGATTGTGGCACCTGTACGTCCAAAATTATCCAAGGTTTCACCTTCTGGCATCCCTGTGGACTGCATAGACATACGTGTCAGGATGATGGATTGCGCAACCTCTGGGATCGTTAATTCCTGACCGATCGTTGCCGCCATTGCAGCATAAGCTGGAACACCCGGAATGATTTCGAAATCAATACCGTCTTTTCTTAAGCGGCGGATTTGTTCAGCGATAGCACCATACAAAGACGGGTCACCAGAATGAACACGTGCCACGTCTTCGCCGCGATCACGTGCCGCTAAAATTTCCGCATGTGTGTCATCTAATGTCATTGCCGCTGTGTCTTTGACAATCGCCGTTTCAGGCGCAAAAGCCACAACGGCCTCTGGTACCAATGATCCTGCGAACAGGCAGACTGGACATGTTTCAATCAAGCCTTTGGCTTTGACTGTGATCAGATCGGGGTCACCTGGGCCTGCACCGATAAAGTAAACTTTCATGATAAATCTCCATCGATTTTACGCGCATAGCCGCGCGGTGTGTACATACGTGGGCCTTCGCCCAATTGAGCCAGTTTTGAGTTTGAGGATCCGACAAGAACAACAGTCATCATATCGACCTCGTCCACTTCGAGTTCTGACAACTTACGGTACCGCACGCTTTCATCTGGGCGGCCGAGGGAACGCGCCAACATAACAGGTGTATCCGCTGGACGATGCTGCAATAGAATATCGCGGGCTTCTGCCAGTAATGTGCGACGCTTCAGTGATACTGGGTTGTAGAATGCAATTACAAAATCACCTTCTGCTGCCGCATTCAAACGTTTGATAATATCTGTACGGTGGGTCAACAAATCAGACAATGAGATTGCACAAAAATCGTGCCCCAATGGCGCGCCCGCACGAGCGGCTGCCCCTTGCAACGCACTGACACCCGGTGTGCATTTCACTTCAACACGGTGGGCTGCATCAGACACGCCCATTTCATCTGGACCTCGGTCCATCAATTCAAAAACCAACGCACCCATTGCATAAATGCCCGCATCGCCAGAACAAATAAGCGCTACGTTTTTACCTTTGGCTGCTTGTTCAAGGGCGAAACGACACCGATCTTCTTCTGCACCTAGGTGAAAATCAGAACGGGTTTTACCATAAGCCAATGGCCCAAGCAGATCGATATACAGGCCGTAACCTACTAATTCTTCAGCTTCTGCCACCAATTGACTGGCTTCTGGTGTGCGCCATGATGCTTGGCCAGGGCCAATGCCAACGATAGATAGTTTACCACGAGATCGGCCTTTGAATTCTATAACTGGTTCATCGGAAACAGCCAAAGCACATGTCGCATTTTTGGTTTTTTGTTTTTCGATTTTCAAGGCTGCATTATTGCCCAAAGCCAAGGCAGCACCTTCGGATACGCCGTGGCATCCCACTTCGGCAAAAACCACATCAGATGGGTTTGCCAAATCACCAGCATGCGTTTCAAGTTCAGCCGCAGTGAAAATACGGAATGGCACACCAAGACGATCTGCCAATAGGTTCATTGCAGGTTCATCAGCTTTCAGATCAAGTGATCCAATTGCGGCAATAGCTCCTTGGGCGATACCATTATCAGCCAGTGTTTTTTGCACCAATTCCCATAGTTCCTGTGGCTCACAATTACGCGCACACCCAACACCTAAAGTGTATTTTTGCGGGTGATACACCAATGTCGCATCATCCCCAGTAATGGGTTTATCTGTTGTGATTAATTTAACCGTACCATTCGGATCAGTTTCTAAACCCCAAATATTTTCGCCATCAATCTGAACACCGTCACCTGCCAACAAAGCTGCCATAGCACCCTTTGCGTTTTCTGGATTTGCCAAACGCCACCCCAATGGTGGCTCGTCCAGCGCAACACCCAATGCAACATCACCAGCCGTTGTTACAGCCGCATGACCCGATAAAGCATCCGCAAGCTCTTTTGCCAAACGATTGGCACCGCGATGTCCGCCCAACAACGGTACAATAGTCGATCCATCATCCGCCACACTAATAACGGGTGGTTCTGCCGTTTTATCGTTCAACAAAGGGGCAACACCGCGTACAAGAATGCCACTAGCGCAGACACCAATCACAGGTGTTTTTGCTGCAAATAAATCGCGTACATGGTCCAAAGCATTATCAAAATAAGCATCGGCCTGATCAACACGGTCTTTGCGCCCGTGAACGGCATAGCCAAAGGATTGCGCAATTTTATGGGCTGTCTTTTCGCCAGAGCGGGAGAGACATAAGATAATAGGGTTTACAGCCACGGGTCATTTCCTTTTGAAACGAGGATCATTGAAAAATAAGGGGCAACGTCAGGGGCATCTGCCAATGGCATTACTTTTTGATTTGGAAGGGTCGCACGTTCCACATAATGCGCGAAATCCATCAGGTTTTGTTCAGCAAGAATATCTTTTACCTTGCTCAAATGACGGCCAACTTTCATCACAGATATTGCCTCTGCGTTCGCGATCTTCTGGGCAAGCTCTTCGGCAGGGAGGGTAGCAGGTACTATTGTCAGGACTTCACTACGCGCCACTAAGGGGCGTTCAACAACAGATGCACAGGCAGAGACAGAATTTACCCCTGGTACAATCTCCACATCAAAATCATCTGAGAGACGTGAGAACAGATACATGAAAGAACCATAGAAAAAGGGATCACCTTCGCACAGAACGACAACATCTTTGCCAGCTTCAAGCACTGTGCGAATTTCCACGGCACCTTTATCATAAGCATCTTGCGCAGGTTTGCGGGCCACTGACATTGGGATTTCAATAGCAATCTCTTGCGTCCCATCCATAATGTGGTTCTCTGCGATAGAGCGTGCAAAACTGCTGCCACTTTCCAAGGTTGGATAAGCGATGCAAGCTGCATGACCGATCAGGCGCACTGCTTTCAGCGTCATCAATTCTGGATCCCCTGGACCCAGACCAATTCCGTAAAGTTTTCCGTTCATCTTTTTACCAAACTATATTGGGTGACTGGCATGGCAGGTTTCCACCCCATTTTATTACCGACAGGGACGGCGCGAGAAAATTGCAATCTTACCAATTCACCGCCATGTTCTGCGTGTTTATCCAAAAGCACTTGTTCTGACCCAAGTGTCACCGCATTGCACACCAAGCGGCCCATTGGCTTTAGGCTTGCAAGACAACGTTCAAACGTTTCGACACTTAACCCACCGCCAATAAAAATTGCATCGGGGGTTTCTAAACCTGTTAATGCTTCGGGTACGGGTTGATCGATCAATGGTAGATCAAAGCCACCCAAATTCATCGCGTTCGCTTTTGCAAAGGCACGGCGATCTTCACGTGTTTCTATACCAATCGCACGTGCATTTCGCGCGCTGCGCATCCATTCCACTGCAACTGATCCGCAACCACATCCAACATCCCACAAAAGCGCGTCAGGCATTGGCATAAGCTTTGCCAAAGTAATCGCACGCACCTCTTGTTTGGTCATTGTGCCATCATGCTTAAACGCATCATCTGGCAGACCGTACGTTTGTGGGAAAACTTGCGCATCAATGTCTGCAACACATTCGATTGCCAACGTATTCAGATCAGGAACACTATGTTCCCAATCACTTGCTATACCATCAAATCGGTTTTGATCATTGCCCCCCAGATGAGATATGGCCGAAAGCTTACTATTCCCAAACCCAGCTTTGGATAGAAGCGCCGCTATATTAGAAACAGCCGCACCATTACTGGTTAACAGCAGCAGTTTACGACCATTTTGCAAGAATGCTTTCACCCGTTCAATCGGGCGGCCATGTACAGTGAGGCAATCCACGTCTTGTAAGCCCCACCCCAATTCCGCAGCGGCCAGTTGAAATGCACCTACATGCGCATGAAACTGAACCTCTGCCATATCAAATGCAGCGGCAATATTATTACCAACTGAAAACCATAACGGATCGCCTGTTGCTAGAACCACCACGTTTTTTCCGCGTAAAGATTGAAGTTGTGCGATCAATGCATCGAATGGCGAAGGCCAATTTATACGTTCTGCAGAGACGTCACCCACCAATGTATGATGACGCTTACCGCCCACAATATATTCAGCATTTTGAATTGCCATACGAGCAGTGGGTGACAAGCCATCCAACCCGTCTTCACCAATGCCAACAATATGTAGCCATGCGGTCATTGGGTAATCTCAATCAAGCCAGCAGCCAAAGCATTCACTGCTGCAGACGCCATTGCTGAACCACCTTTACGGCCACGAAGAGCCACGAAATCACAGCCTCGTGGGTTAGCTGAAAGCTCTGCTTTACTTTCAGCAGCGCCAACAAACCCGACTGGAAACCCTAAAATACAGGCGGGTTTTGGATAACCGGCATCCAACAGTTCTAATAAGTGAAACAATGCTGTTGGTGCATTACCAATGGCAACGACAGCACCATCCAAATGATCTTTCCATAACTCCACTGCGGCCGCCGAGCGTGTATTTTCGATATCTTTTGCAAGCTCAGGTACAGAAGGGTCATTCAACGTGACAATAACTTCGTTATCGTTTGGCAAGTAACGGCGGATGATCCCAGCGCCAACCATTTCACAATCACATAAGATTGGCTTTCCCGCCAATAATGCAGCACGACCAGCTTGCCCTGCATCAGGCGAAAAGCTGATACGATCCGCAATTTCAACCATACCACAAGCATGGATCAAACGTGTGGCTACTGCACGTAAATCATCAGGAAACCTACCTAAGTTAGCTTCACTTTGAACAGTGGCAAAGCTTTTCTTATAAATCGCAGTTGGTGAGCGTTCATAGGGCAGCTTATGTATATGATCCAAAGGCTTTGTCACTTTTTTCGAGTACTTTCTGGACCATGAGGGTGTTTAGCATGAGGATAAACAGGATGCGCATGATCATGGCTGTGGTCATGATCGTGAGAATGTGCGTGACCATGCGAATGATCGTGGTCATGATGATGGTGGTGGTGGTCATCCATATCCAAACGACATTCGCCCGTACAGAATGCTTCACATAAATTGCAATCCCCGACATTTGAACCTGGTGCCGTTGCGCCTTGGCCTTCCACATGATGGTGATGGCTTTCTTGTGGCGCCCCAACTTCGTCTTCAAACCCTAGGATCTGTGTGCGGTATTTACAAACTGCACAATTTGGTGGTGGTATTTCACCGACCTGTTCAGTCACCCGTTCAGCAAAAGTTTCAAGAACCTTGTCATGATCATTCAAGTAACCAGCTTTGACAAACTCGATTTCGCTATATTTTTCAGCACATTTATCTGTGAACCCGTAAATACGATCGATCAAGATACCTGAGAATAGGAAGTATGGGAAAACGATGACGCGCTTGTATCCAAGCTTTGCCACGTGATCCAAACATGGCTCAACCAACGGGAATGTCACGCCTGAATAACCAACTTCGCACCATCCAAAGCCAAAACCTTCCCACAACATGCGGGCAATTTTTGATACGTTAGAGTTTGCATCCGGATCAGATGCACCGCGACCAATCACAACCAAAGCTGTGTCAGCTATCGCCACTTCGCCATGTTCCGCATTCGCTTTATCAACAGCATCTTGAATACGGCTGCCAGCCGCTGCGATCATTTTAGGATCAACACCCAATTCACGCCCATAAGAGACTTCGATGTTATTTTCAGCAGCATATTTGTTCAACACTGTCGGGATATCATTCTTAGAATGCATCGCAGCAAATAACATGCCTGGAACAGCTAGGATTTTTGTACAACCTTGATCCCGCAAATTATCCAAACCCAAACGAATTACAGGGTTTGCAAATTCAAGATAGCCATATTCAACAGGCCATTCTGGCGGCAGGTATGCTGGCAAACGTTCGGCAAGAACAGAAAACTCGCGTACGGCATCTTCGCTACGAGAGCCGTGTCCGCAAATCATCACACCAATTTTTTCTTGTGTGTTGCTCATGCTTCTTGCGCCTCTTCTGTTGATACGTTTTCTTGCTCTTCGTCATCGCGTTTTTTACCGCCTTTAACAGCGTTCAAAAGGCCCAGCGCAATCGCTGTACCAATTGCAGCAGCACCCAACCAATGGTCATGGCTTAACGCTTCACCAATATGTCCGTAATGCGCAAAAGCAGTGGACGGTAGTAGTGTGAATGAAATGATTAGAAAGTTTTTCATAAGTCGCTCCTTTAATTTCAAACAGAATAGGGGCGTACTTTATTAACGATGTTTTGTTGCACTCCCTATTTGGGTCAATGCGCAAAAACGCTCCATTCTGGCCCTTCGGGCTTCGTTGAGTCGGTGTATAAGCGCAGGGTGCTTTGGTTGCAATCCAATTCACGCCCACCTGCGGCTATTGAGCGACATCATTTAGATTATTATGTGCGCGTTTAATCCACATCTATTGTACAGTTTGTGCACATTTACTTGTAACTGGCTTTCTCTATTTTCGATGTAAATAGAGGGTATAAAATGGGTCAACTTGTAGACGGTAAATGGTCAACTGAATGGTATAACACCAAAAACTCTGATGGAAAATTTGTGCGTGATGTAGCGTCTTTTCGCAATTGGATCACCCCCGACGGATCAGCTGGCCCAACAGGTCAGGGCAATCGCATGAAAAAGTTAGCAGGTGACAAATGAGGTGAGGGTTGATTCAATGAGTGAACTTTTAGCTTTTATTGAGGTCACTACCCATGTCCAATGCCGACGCACCCGACAGCCATTCCATTGATTTTCTTACGCATTTTTCTACTTTATCTGACCCACGACAACAAACAAAGCTGCTTTACTCTATGGCAGAGGTTTTGCTTTTGACGTTATGTGCCGTGTTGTCCGGGGCGAATGACTGGGTCGCTATTTCTGCGTTTGGGACAAAGAAACTGGCCTTTTTACGGAAATTCTTGCCCTTTTCGGACGGAACACCCTCACATGATCAACTGGGAAACATCTACGCCGCACTGGATGCCAATCATTTTCAGGCCTGCTTTATGGAGTGGGTCGCCTCCTTAAACAGCACCCTTAGCGGGGTCGTGGCGATAGATGGTAAAACCTCACGTCGCAGCTTGGATAAGGCTGGCAGCAAGGCCGCAATTCACATGATCTCGGCCTGGAGTTCAGAGTTGAACCTGACACTTGCCCAACGGCAGGTGGACGGCAAATCCAATGAGATCACGGCCATACCGGAACTGTTAGACCTCCTGACGATAAAGGGGGCTATTGTCACTATAGATGCTATGGGATGTCAGCGTGATATTGCCGATAAAATCATCACCAAACAAGCGGATTATGTTTTGGCCTTAAAGGGTAATCAAGGTGCCCTTCGCAAAGACACCGAACTGTTCATGAAAGAACAGGACGCTGTGGATTTTGCAGACACAACAGTAACTTACCATGAGGACGTAGAAAAATCACATGGACGTATTGAAACAAGAAAAGTCACTGTTTGCTCGGATATTGAATGGCTGATGGAGCGGCACAATTGGCCCGGATTGGAAAGCATCGTGATGGTCCAATACTGCGCAACACTTCAAGACAAGACCCGTTCAGAGACACGCTTTTACATCTCATCCATGACCTGTGACGCCGAAGCTCACGCAAAAGCTATCCGCGACCACTGGGGTATTGAAAACGGGCTGCATTGGGTCATGGATATGGTGTTTCGTGATGATGAATGTCGTATCCGTAAAGGAAACGCGCCAGCTAATTTTACAACGATCAAGCACGCCGCCAACAACATGCTGCGCTCCGTAAAGGGAAAGCAAAGCCTCAGGTTAAAGCGACACTTGGCGGCTTGGGACGAGGATTTTCTTTTCCAGATAATTCAGGGGTAAAACTCATGCGATTGCCCTGCCCAACAGGGGTAGGTGGATACAAAGCAGAAAGTGGACGATATCATTTATATGTTTCCGCAGCTTGCCCATGGGCACATCGCACGTTGATCGTTCGCAAGCTTAAAGAGCTCGAAAACCATATCACCGTAGATTTTGTACATCCTGATATGTTGGATGACGGATGGACGTTCGAACATGATGGTATCGCACAAGGGGACCGTTTGTTTGGCGCATCCTTCATTCGCGATATTTATACAAAAACAAAACCCAATATGACGGGGCGCACCACTGTCCCTGTTTTGTGGGACAAGCAAACAAATACCATTGTGTCCAATGAATCCTCTGAAATCATTCGCATGTTCAACACTGCGTTTAATGCGATCACAGACAATATTACGGATTATTATCCTAAAAAACTACAAGGGCAGATCGATAAAATTAACGTCCGTATTTATTCTGAAATCAATAATGGCGTCTACAAAGCAGGCTTTGCCACAACACAAGCTGCTTATGATAGCGCTGTACAAGTCTTGTTTGATGCGTTGGATTCGGTCGAAAATCACTTAAGCCAAAATCGCTATCTGGTTGGTAATCAGATTACCGAAGCTGATTGGCGATTGTTCACCACTCTTGTGCGGTTTGATCCAGTCTATGTTTCGCATTTCAAATGTAACCGAAATAGGATCATCGATTTCCCAAACTTATGGGCCTATACGCGCGAGTTATATCAACACGCTGGTGTGTCCGAGACGATCAATTTCGATCACATCATCCGCCATTACCATTTTAGTCATGATACTATCAGCCCCAACCGCATTATTCCGATTACACCACGTATCGATTGGGATACACCCCACGGGCGTGATTAAGAACTGCTACAATGATCCACAACAGCAACCAAATCATCTGGTTCAATCGGATAATTCATAAAGCCCCTTGCGTTTGGTAGAATGTCAAAGATCGACCCATCAGAGAAAAAGTTACTGGCAGAAACAACGATGATGGAAATGTCAGGATTCTTGTAGCTTGCAAAGTCAGTGATCGCCAAGGCGCTGGCATCTGGCATCATCAAATTGATGATTAAGACATTGCATGTGTTGAAGCGCAAATTATCTAATGCTTGCTTTTGGGTTTGGGCTAAAGTCACATCAAAACCGTGTCGTTCTAAAAAGCAGCGCCATGTACTCCCTAAATTTTCATCAGCTTCGACTATTAACACTTGCGTATTCATACGCTTCCTCACAACACCACCCGTTGGTAATTTTTGGTCAAACTTTATTAACATTTTCTTAATTTAGTCCAAACAAGTCTGAATAAGTTCAGATAGATGTGAGACTGTTTTTTTGTTGCCAAGATTTAGGCGGCCTCGGAGACTGAGTATTGTAAAAAACCAACTCACGAGGCCAATATGCAAATCATAAGACTGCACAAGAACGTTTATAAACTTTATGCTTGGGCGCGGACACAAGAATGTTTGGATGCGTACCGTATCAAATACGAAGACACGGTTCGGCAATGGGAAGCTTTACGCGCAGAGGGTGTTTCTCTAGCAAAATGCGCTGAATTTGTCGGCATCTCTCGGTCTACTTATTATCGCTACAAGCGGGTTTTGAAGGATTTGGCGCAAGGGATTATGCCGCCATCAAAGGCCCCAAAACACCGCAATAAGTCACAGTGGGGTGAGGCAGAAAAACAGTTGGTGCTCGAAATTCGCCGCGACAATAAAACCTACGGTAAGGAAAAAATAGGGGCCATCTTGCGGCGCGATAAAAACCAAATCATAAGCGATAGCACCGTGGGGCGTATCTTGGGTTTTCTACGCAAGAAAGGCCTGATTACACGATCAAGGTCTGCACCACAAAAGCGCAAGCGTAACTTCTCCAAGGGCCACGCCAAAGGATGGAAATATAAGGATTACAAAGATATAGAGATTGGAGAACGTGTGCAGATCGACCACATGACTGCCACGAAAAACGGCGTCACCTGCAAGCACTTTCAGGCCTGGGAACGGCGTAGCAAGCACATCCACGCGCAAATTTATTCGAATGCCACCGCACGCTCTGCCAAACGGTTTTTGGAAGAGCTTGTGGAAATAGCTCCCTATAAAATCCTCTCAATTCAAGTTGATGGTGGCTCCGAGTTTATGGCCGATTTTGAGACGGCGTGTGAGCAGATGAAAATCCCGCTCATTGTATTGCCGCCAGCCAGACCGAAATACAATGGTGGCGTTGAGCGTGGAAACCGCACCTTCCGCGAGGAATTCTATGATTGTTGTGATCTGATTGCCGATAGCATTGGAGCTATGCGGTTTGAACTGAGAAAAGCTGTCGAAAAATATAACACATTCAGACCACATCACGCCTTGAAAGGTAAGACACCCATGGAGTACCTTCGAATCACTCAGGCCGAAGCCGCGTGAGTCTCAAAACACATGAACCTATACAAGTCGTTTCTGATTGTGTTTTTCAACAATCTTCTGTTCTAAAGTAGCAAACGAATAAGGAGCCACAAATGACAACTGTCATTACTGTTTGCGACACATGCAAAACCGAAACATCCCTAACACCTGATGCCCCTGAAAAAGACGGAGCAAAGCTTGCAGCCCTTGTAGAAGCAGCAGCAAAGGGCAATGAAACCGTAGAAGTCCGCAGGCATTCGTGCCTTATGGGATGCAATCATGGTTGCAATATTGCGTTACAAGCAGAGGGTAAGCTCACTTATGTTATGGGTCGTTTTGAACCCAGTGAAGATGCTGCAAATGGTATTGTTGAATATGCAACGTTGCACGGCGAAAGCAAGTCTGGGCAAGTCCCTTTCAAACAGTGGCCTACTGCTATCAAAGGCCATTTTGTATCCCGCATCCCTGTGTTGAATACTGACAAAGCATGACTAAAAAGCGGGATCATGGTGGGGGACTCAATGCAGCCATAGATCAATATGGTGGCGGTCCAGAGGATTGGATTGACCTATCTACAGGCATCAATCCGAACCCATATCCAATTCCAACAATCCCTTCTAAATTTTGGCACACTTTGCCAGACAGCCAGCCAACACAAGACCTGTTGAGCGCAGCTCGCTCTCTTTGGAATATTCCAAAGGATGCCGAGATTGTGCCCGCTTCAGGTGTATCTGCGATCATTGCAGCACTCCCATTAGTGGTACCATCAAAAAGCGTTAGTATTGTTGGCCCAACTTATAATGAGTTTGCAGCGTCTTTTCGCGACCACGGCTCAAAGGTTACAGATACAGCACCAGTGCAAATACGCGTGCATCCGAACAATCCTGACGGGCGGTTTTATTCCCAAAGTGAAGTCGAAAATCTACATCAAAAATTAACCATAATTGATGAAAGCTTTTGCGATGTCTGTCCTGATCACAGCTTAATTCATCTTGCCAGCCAACCCAATTATATCATCTTAAAAGGAACTGGTAAGTTTTGGGGGTTGGCTGGAATGCGGCTTGGCTTTGCAATCACAACACCAAATATTGCCGAAAAATTGCGCCAACTCTTAGGGCCATGGAGTATCTCAGGGCCAGCTCAGTTTATAGGAGCCCAGGCATTATCTGATAACGCTTGGATCGCAGATACACGCCTCAATTTACAGATGATGGCAAAGCAATTTGATGCGGTTTTGGAACAACAAAGCTTGTCTGTCATAGGTGGTACGGATTTATTCCGTCTTGCGCATTGTGATAACGCCCAGCGCCTGTATGATCATTTGTGTAAGCATCACATATTAACCCGAGTTTTCCCCTATTCCGAAAATTGGATTAGGTTTGGTTTACCTGCGAACGCACATGATTTATCAATGGTTAAACGCGCGTTGGAAAGTTATCCATGAACCACATTGAAATCTTATTCATTGCTATTATTCTTGATGCTGTTTTTGGCGAACCTGAATGGCTTTGGAAACGCGTACCCCATCCAATATCATTGATTGGGGATTGCATCCGTTGGTTCGATGAAAAATTGAATGTAGGCCCGATCCGCAAAATCAAAGGCGGCGTAACAATCGGCATTTTAGTGATTGTTGCTGGATTGGTTGGCTGGGTGCTAAAAGTATTGCCAGATTACGGCATTATAGAAGTGATCGTTGTATCCATATTGCTAGCACATAAGAGCCTCATACAACACGTCATGAATGTTGCCATCGCATTGGCTGATGACTTAAAACAAGGGCGTATTGAAGTCGCCAAAATCGTTGGGCGCACAACAGACCACATGCAACCCAGCGATGTATCGCGCGCAGCAGTCGAAAGTGCAGCCGAGAATTTCTCTGATGGTGTTATGGCCCCTGCTCTTTGGTATCTCTTCCTTGGTTTACCTGGCATCATTATCTACAAAGTCGTCAATACAGCTGACAGTATGATTGGTTATAAAAACGAACAATACAGTGACTTTGGATATGCTGCAGCTAAGTTAGATGATATTATGAATTGGGTGCCAGCACGTGTGTCTGCTGCGCTCATTTGCCTAACATCTAAACCAAGTGATAGCTTCGATACTGTCCTAGATGATGCTTCATTGCACAGGTCCCCTAATGCAGGCTGGCCAGAAGCTGCCATGGCCGCTGTTTTAAACATAGCTCTTTCGGGCCCACGTTATTACGAAGGTCAAAAAGTCGATTACCCATACGTGAATGCCGATGCACGGCACCAATTACATCCAGAAGACATCAGACGTTCAGTCTCCACTTTGAACATCGTTTGGGCAGGTTTTACGGTTATTATGTTTATTGGTGTTCTCTTGTTTTAGAGCGTCATCTGAAGCGGAATAATATTTTTAATAATCTGATGAATTGAGCGCCAAACTTGTTCCTGACCAACTGTAACATTCGCCTGTATACGCTGTTCACCTTCGCCTTTATATCCTGCGCCTAAAATCACGTTGGTATTTTTTTCATTCTGACCTTTTAAATCAAGTAACGCTTCCAGTTTTCCATTCGGTTGTCTAAATACGCCTGCTGAAATTGTGGATAATGTGCCAATAATCTTAGTCCCCTCAACCAAACGAACAGACGCAAACGCACCCTTTCCAAATCGTGACGCATCATCGCCCTCCAAAACAACACCAACCTGAAACTTACTTTCTAATGGCTGCAATCTGAAAATTGTTTCCTGCTCTGAATATTCAAAACCGACTTGCGGTGTTTCTGTGCCAACAATTGTTCCTGTTGCGGATGCATAGATATAATTACTCTTCATCTTTTCATCCAACTCTCGTAACCGCTTACTTAAATAGCGCATTTCCTGAGTTGTTTGCTCAATTGCCGCACTCAAGTCTTCTTCTTTTTCCAATTGTCGCGAAAAATATGATGCGCGTGCGTCTCGTAAATCTTGCTGAACAATAGCCAATTGCATCAATGGGAAATATTTATCGTGATATACTTTTCGAAGTTCTTCTTGATTAATGCCAAATGGACGTAAATTAGCTGCTTCATCATCACTAATCTCATACAATTCTGTGTGGATCATTCCACGTAGTTTTACCACAACATCCAACACCCGAACCTGATCTTCTAATGATGCGATCATTTCTTCTAGGGCTTG
The DNA here is from genome assembly GCA_965206885.1 of Amylibacter sp. Classification (GTDB taxonomy): domain Bacteria; phylum Pseudomonadota; class Alphaproteobacteria; order Rhodobacterales; family Rhodobacteraceae; genus Amylibacter. Next base: position 52,235 of record CBDBLJ010000001.1, read on the forward strand.
GTCATAATTCACATTCTTTAAAAGCTCTTGTTCACATTGATTAACCTTATCGTTCATATTTTGAGAACGTGCCATTTCACCGACAAGCAGTTGCGCATCATAGGGTAATTTAAATGCAGATTTGTTCACTTTCAGCGAAGCAAGACAATGCAGCTCGACAATTTTTTCTGCGAAACTTCTCTTTGTTTCATCATAATCAAGTTGAATATCATCGGTCCGAATAGATGCTAAAATCACGCCCTTTTGAACACGCTGGCCTGCACTAACAAACACTTTGCTAAGTATACCTGATGTAGATGCTGATACATTTTTAATAGGGGTCAAATTGCGGACATGCAGCCAACTTGCCTGTGAATAGGTAATACGTGCATTATAAAAATGCGTCATCATGACAACGGCACAGCATATCAATAATACAATCGACGCCGTGAAAAACAGTGCAGCTTGCCCTTGCGTCCAAACTGAGATTTTACGTTCTTTTGTGGCGACCACTTCTTCTATGTTTTTTAGGGTTTGCGGCACCACATGTTTTTGTCTACGAAACGGCCACATCTAAGCACCTATTGCAGTGTCTGCGGTTTGATGTGAACGATCCAAAGAAAACCGCACGGTAATCTGCCGATATCCTTCTTTAAGCCTTTGCTGGAATTGATCTGTATTCGATAAAAGTCGCAGCACTTCTATGTTCGCCACATCTGATGCAGCTTCATTCGGAGCCGCAACATCTAGAATCTCTCCGCGATCATGCAGAGTTACAACAACATCTTTTGGTCCCACCTTTAGATCAATCAAACTGTCATCATCACGGTTCCCAAAACTATCGCGAGGGGCCAAGAATAATAAGTCATTCGCCCCTAATTTAACTCTTTCCCGGAAACCTTGATCAAATTGATGTCCCAATTGCGCATCTAGCCATAAACCCAACCTGAAGCTATCGCGTTTATTTGGCTTAAACGATACACGCACCCATCGCTCATGATGCCTTGCCAAAACCTCATCCATTGGCCCTCGATCTGTAATGATCCCACGATCCAATTTTATCACTTCATCTGCAGCAGACATTAGATAATCATCATCCGTTGCCAACAAAACAATTTTGCCTTCTGTCTTTGCTTTGAATAAGTTCAGATAGATGTGAGACTGTTTTTTTGTTGCCAAGATTTAGGCGGCCTCGGAGACTGAGTATTGTAAAAAACCAACTCACGAGGCCAATATGCAAATCATAAGACTGCACAAGAACGTTTATAAACTTTATGCTTGGGCGCGGACACAAGAATGTTTGGATGCGTACCGTATCAAATACGAAGACACGGTTCGGCAATGGGAAGCTTTACGCGCAGAGGGTGTTTCTCTAGCAAAATGCGCTGAATTTGTCGGCATCTCTCGGTCTACTTATTATCGCTACAAGCGGGTTTTGAAGGATTTGGCGCAAGGGATTATGCCGCCATCAAAGGCCCCAAAACACCGCAATAAGTCACAGTGGGGTGAGGCAGAAAAACAGTTGGTGCTCGAAATTCGCCGCGACAATAAAACCTACGGTAAGGAAAAAATAGGGGCCATCTTGCGGCGCGATAAAAACCAAATCATAAGCGATAGCACCGTGGGGCGTATCTTGGGTTTTCTACGCAAGAAAGGCCTGATTACACGATCAAGGTCTGCACCACAAAAGCGCAAGCGTAACTTCTCCAAGGGCCACGCCAAAGGATGGAAATATAAGGATTACAAAGATATAGAGATTGGAGAACGTGTGCAGATCGACCACATGACTGCCACGAAAAACGGCGTCACCTGCAAGCACTTTCAGGCCTGGGAACGGCGTAGCAAGCACATCCACGCGCAAATTTATTCGAATGCCACCGCACGCTCTGCCAAACGGTTTTTGGAAGAGCTTGTGGAAATAGCTCCCTATAAAATCCTCTCAATTCAAGTTGATGGTGGCTCCGAGTTTATGGCCGATTTTGAGACGGCGTGTGAGCAGATGAAAATCCCGCTCATTGTATTGCCGCCAGCCAGACCGAAATACAATGGTGGCGTTGAGCGTGGAAACCGCACCTTCCGCGAGGAATTCTATGATTGTTGTGATCTGATTGCCGATAGCATTGGAGCTATGCGGTTTGAACTGAGAAAAGCTGTCGAAAAATATAACACATTCAGACCACATCACGCCTTGAAAGGTAAGACACCCATGGAGTACCTTCGAATCACTCAGGCCGAAGCCGCGTGAGTCTCAAAACACATGAACCTATACAGGTTTTAAAATCAATGCAAGCAAAGCTGCTTTGGATCACGGCAATCGCTTGAAAAAGTGGGGATTCCCTTAGCGGGTGATATGTGATTCTCTGGTCATTGAAATGACATTCGGAGCCTCCCATGATCTCAGCCAATATCCTCGACCATTTTTCTGCCATTGAAGACCCACGCCAGAGCTGGAAAACTGTTTATCCACTACCCGAAATCCTACTGATTGTGCTCTGCGGTGTTATGGCTGGTGCTGATGATTTTGCCGAAATAGCCCGATGGGCGGACCGAAAATTGAAATTCTTGCGTGGGTTTCTACCCTTCAAAGATGGCATCCCATCTCATGACACGCTCAATGATGTGATGAACGCGATTCCCGCTGACCTGTTTAGCGAATGCTTCGTTTCCTGGGTTGCGGCCTTGCGCGATGGCGATGATGAGATCGTGGCAATTGACGGCAAGTCGTCACGCCGTGCGCATGGTGAGGATGGCCGCGCCCTGCATCTGGTTTCAGCTTGGGCAACGCGTCAGAGATTGGTCTTGGGGCAAGAATCCTGTGACGAGAAAGAGAATGAAATCAGCGCGATACCTCGACTACTGGCGCGGCTTGAGTTGAAAGGCGCGCTGGTCACGATTGATGCAATGGGCTGCCAACACGGTATTGCTGCGGCGATCCTCGCACAAGGCGCAGACTATCTTTTGGCGCTTAAAGGCAACCAAAAATCACTGCATGAAGAGGTGAGGCTCTATTTCGACCAGACCAGTGGTTTGGAAACCCATGAAACCACCGATGCCGATCATGGGCGGATAGAAATCCGTCGTGCCTATGTCAGTCATGATGTAGAGTGGCTGCGCCCTGATCGGTCTGAGCCTGGCGCACCAAGGTTTCCAGGCCTCGCCGCTATCGGCATGATCGAGGCCGAGGTCAAACACAAAGGTAAAACCAGTTTCTCGCGACGTTACTATCTGTCCTCCGCACCGCTCTCAGCCAAGCAATTCCTGCGCGCCACACGCGCCCATTGGGGTGTGGAAAATCGCCTGCACTGGGTGATGGATGTGGTGTTTCACGACGACCTGATGCGCTTGCGGACCCAAAATGGCCCCGCCAACATGGCTCTGATGCGACATAGTGCAATCAACATCTTCAAGCAAGTCGGCGATACGGCCAGTCTGAAAATACGAAGAAAAACAGCCGCTTGGGATGATAGTTACCTAAAAGCCGCAATCAAAGGTGAAGGCTGAAATCTTCAAGCGATTGCCGTGTGCTTTGGATCACGGCAATCGCTTGAAAAAGTGGGGATTCCCTTAGCGGGTGATATGTGATTCTCTGGTCATTGAAATGACATTCGGAGCCTCCCATGATCTCAGCCAATATCCTCGACCATTTTTCTGCCATTGAAGACCCACGCCAGAGCTGGAAAACTGTTTATCCACTACCCGAAATCCTACTGATTGTGCTCTGCGGTGTTATGGCTGGTGCTGATGATTTTGCCGAAATAGCCCGATGGGCGGACCGAAAATTGAAATTCTTGCGTGGGTTTCTACCCTTCAAAGATGGGATCCCATCTCATGACACGCTCAATGATGTGATGAACGCGATTCCCGCTGACCTGTTTAGCGAATGCTTCGTTTCCTGGGTTGCGGCCTTGCGCGATGGCGATGATGAGATCGTGGCAATTGACGGCAAGTCGTCACGCCGTGCGCATGGTGAGGATGGCCGCGCCCTGCATCTGGTTTCAGCTTGGGCAACGCGTCAGAGATTGGTCTTGGGGCAAGAATCCTGTGACGAGAAAGAGAATGAAATCAGCGCGATACCTCGACTACTGGCGCGGCTTGAGTTGAAAGGCGCGCTGGTCACGATTGATGCAATGGGCTGCCAACACGGTATTGCTGCGGCGATCCTCGCACAAGGCGCAGACTATCTTTTGGCGCTTAAAGGCAACCAAAAATCACTGCATGAAGAGGTGAGGCTCTATTTCGACCAGACCAGTGGTTTGGAAACCCATGAAACCACCGATGCCGATCATGGGCGGATAGAAATCCGTCGTGCCTATGTCAGTCATGATGTAGAGTGGCTGCGCCCTGATCGGTCTGAGCCTGGCGCACCAAGGTTTCCAGGCCTCGCCGCTATCGGCATGATCGAGGCCGAGGTCAAACACAAAGGTAAAACCAGTTTCTCGCGACGTTACTATCTGTCCTCCGCACCGCTCTCAGCCAAGCAATTCCTGCGCGCCACACGCGCCCATTGGGGTGTGGAAAATCGCCTGCACTGGGTGATGGATGTGGTGTTTCACGACGACCTGATGCGCTTGCGGACCCAAAATGGCCCCGCCAACATGGCTCTGATGCGACATAGTGCAATCAACATCTTCAAGCAAGTCGGCGATACGGCCAGTCTGAAAATACGAAGAAAAACAGCCGCTTGGGATGATAGTTACCTAAAAGCCGCAATCAAAGGTGAAGGCTGAAATCTTCAAGCGATTGCCGTGTGCTTTGGATGCTTTGTCCAAAAACAACTCAGGTGAATCAATTATCAAAATGGGTGGGTCCATATGCAATGCACGTGCAATTGAAACCAACTGCCCTTGTGTGCTAAAGTTATTTTCCAGAGTGTCATGAACCAAGTCATCGTTTCTGAACACATCTTCATACGGATCAAGTTGCATCAATAATTCAAGTGCGGTTAAGTGATCTGCTTGCGGTTCAAACCCCGTAACATTCTCCACATATGTACCAGGTAGATTAATTGGGCTGGGTGGCACATACCCAATCACACGGGCACCATGGATAGCTCTGTCTAGTCTTTTCCCGCCAAATTCAACACGTCCAGCTTCAAAATCATTGGTCACAATTGATTTAAGAATACGGGATTTCCCGCATCCAGATGGCCCGATAAACGTTAAGCATAAACCTGAAAAAACATCAGCAGAAATCGGGGAAAACCCATCATTTTTGAGACCTTCAATAGATAAGATATGTGCCATTGGAGGCATCAATTCCGCAGCAGTGTTTTCAACACTGCGTTTAGACAGAATTTTTCCCAACTGGCTAACATCACGGCGCGGCGTTATTAATGATTGCACTTGATAGCACCGTATAAAAACCTCTAAGTTCAGTTGGTTTAGAAATACCGTTGCTACCGCAGTCCCCATGGAAACACTGTTATTAATCACCAACCAAGCACTTAGGGTTAGGGCAATAACAAAAGTGGCACGGCGCAAAAGACTGGTTGTCAACCACTGGCCTAGCGTTTGAAAATCCAAGCGTTGAATTGACGCAAACTTACCCTGTGCAGCCATTTCGTAAAAAGCTGGACCCAATCCACAAGCATCGATTTTTTCAGCTTCAAAATCCGATATATTAGTCTCTTGCATCTGTTCTTTGTTCAACGGTTTCCGAAATTGCCATGACATAAACAAGATACCTGCCGATACAATCGAGGGAATTGTTAAAAAAGGATGGATGAAACCAACAACAAAAGCCCAGAATATAGCAAAACAGGAATCTTGGAAAAAGATTACACCGCGCACATTCACAACATACCCTTGCAATGCCTTCATACGCATCAATTCAATAAGGCACACACAAACAACAGTCGTCAAACCTAAGTATAGAAACGTCCAAAGGGCATCGCTATTTCCTGACGGTAAAACGCGATCAAATATAATCAATGCGATGGCAGGTAATCCAACCAATAAGAAACTGGTCAAGAAACCTAAAACCCCTGATGCAATACGCATCCATGCAGGTATGTTATTCCGTTCTGATTTAATTTTGGAAACAACATGATTGCGTTTCTTTGGCGTCATTAATTCCTCTAACATATCGCTCTCCTCCTCAGTTTTTATTGCGTTTCTTCTTGCATCACTTTGTTGATGTAATCTGAGAGAGAGATGAATTCATTGCTTACTGGAACCTCTTTTTCAACAAGAGTATCCTGGGGTTCACCTGGTCCATTTAATTCTTCTAGCAACCTTTCTACGATCGTTTTCTTAACCGAAACCTCGCCTTGATTGGTTGTGTTTGGAATAATTGACGTAGAGTTACTCTCTCTTTGAACATCGACCAATAGACTCTTTATCGCAGCCTCTCTCATCTTTTCATCATCAGATTTTTCGATGGGATATAGCCGTTGATCTTGATTGGATGTGTCAAAGAGACGTCCCTGTTTTATACCGCCTACATTCTTATTTACGACATATTCATCTTTATAGTTGATCTGCTGGATCAGATTATTCAATTTCACATCTAAGGAATTTAACACGCTATGAATATTGGAGAGTTCCAACCATATATCTTGTGGAATATCTTGCTGGCTTGAGGAACCATCATATGTATTGCGATCATATGGTTGCGCTTGAGGCGATAATGCGAACTTATTCACATCCGAAGTTAAACTGCGGCCTTGCGCTTGCTGTGCAAACTCAACAGAAGGCAATTCAGATATCTCTTGTTTGAAAATCGGAGCGCTTACAGCTTGTTGCCCAGTACTTACAGGGCGACCAACGTTTAATCCCCCCCAACGATCACTTTGGCTTTGGGATGTTTTTAGAAAACTTTCAGAAAGCTTAGGCCGTGTATTTGTTTGCCCTCCTACATGTTGGCTCGGCACTGGCCAGCCTCTGGGGAAAATGAAAGAGGATTGATTTTGGGCAACCCATCTTAAATAGGTAACAGTTGCGGAAAACCCTGATAAAGACAGTGTTTGAAGTGTCTCTAATTCCCGTCGAATGATAAGATCGCCCCCAGATGAAAGTAACGTTTCTAATCGCTGCTCTAAGGGGCCCAAAATTGATTGTGGTAGCGGTAATTCTGTTTTGCGATCAGAGATGAAAAAATGATCATTAACCGTCAACCCTATAATATTTAAATGTGGTTGACCTTGATCCGTTAACCCAATCTCTAAACCATTCTTTTTTGCAATACATTTTGTAGTACCTGCATTGCAAAGCACCTCGAATACATCTTCGTCCAATCGGGGGCTCTTACTGAATCGAGCATAGCCATCTGGGTCAAAACGAAAGTACACACCTTCAACGAATCCTTCTTGGAAAGTCGGCCAACCAAATGAACTGCGTATGGTTTGTTCCCCTTCCCGTGCACCAATTGCGAAGGGAATTGCAGTATCTAAAATCGCTACCGAACTCTCGACACGGTCATTTGTACCGTCTTGTGCATAAGCCAAGTTGCAGTAAACCCCAGATAACACCATCAGTGCTGTAAAACATTTGTATATACATTTCTTCATTGTGTTTCCTTTATCTGTGCGGGGTGTTTGTAGGCAGGCAACCAATCTGATTTCTGCGGCGGATCAGGTAAGCCGCGTTTGATGCGCAAATCCCGATCCCTAAATTGCGTAAACCAAACTTCGGATTTGGCATCAGATGCTGTCAAAATTCGGCCCTGCACTTTGTGCAACAATGCAGCCAAAAGAATACCATTATTATTGGCTGTTTGAATTTCAATATGGCCATTTCCGCCTTCATAAAGCCCTTCATAAAACCCGCGCTCTGGATTGAACAATTCGATGACAGCTTCATATAAAATATCTGTGTAATAAGTGTCCCATAGGGCCCACAAACCGAATGCCGCTTTGGTTGCAACGGCAGCATGCTCAGGCGCATAATCACCCCGTGGTGTCACTGTATTCCAAGGATATCCATCTGAAAAAATCGTGTCATATGTAAAATATGGAGGGCCTTTCACATTATGCTCTGAACGCGCCGTCATATAGCCTTGGGTTTCAAAACGATTGTGTTGAACTTGATAAATCCGGTCTGCGAATTCTGCCCGCCATCCATCTGTGTGGATACGGTCATCCGATATATCGTCATGTGGCAAATCCCAATTCAACTCGAGACCATCCAACAAATAGCTTTCCGTCACAACATAGTTTTGTGAGTGAAAAATACGTGGGTCCCGCCCATCATAAGGAACGCGCACATCAAAGATATTTGTTGTTAGATAGGGTTCAGCACGATGTGCGAAATACGGCTTAAACCCCCATAATGCAAAACCTTTCGCCGCGTATTCCTCATACCCTAAGCGTCCCTCTTGTGCATAGATTGTTTCTTTGGTGTCTTTATCAATCAAAGCACCATACATCACGCCATCTTCGTCTAATATATTTGCAAAATCCCACCGTAGAATCAAATTATCGATCGTATTTGCAAGATGAGAATATCGGTTCCGAAGAATACGCATCCACACCAAAAACCGTCCAATATCTAATGCGGAATAGCCAATTTCACCTGCTTTATTTGTGTAATCAACCTGTTCACCTGTCTTTGTATTATACACTTTGTTTGGCATTTCATTTCGGAACAATTTCAAGTTTCGAAATGTTGTCAGTAATTTTAAAATACGCTTATCAAATTCAGGTTTTTCAATCAGGCATAATTCATATGCAGTCACCAAACCGCTTACATAAGACGCCGTATCCCATAATGTTGTTGACGGATAAGCACCAACAGAATTTGCCAATCCTGTTGTTTCTTGTGTGAATTTTTCAAAATATCCCCACGCCACTTTTGCAGCAGCCAATTCCCGTTCGTTCAAAAACCCGCGGCGAGGCTTAAAGCTCCGCACATAAGAATTATCGTCTAAATATCCTGCATTTAAATTCTCATCGAGATTAAGATTGTCAAAATAATCATCCTTCATTTCGCACATTCTAGGAGCTTTGGTAATCTGGTCTCGACCAGTGATAGACGACAGGGTTTGCGACGGGATAGCACCCCTCATTAAACTGGGAAGTTGCTTAAGGTTTGTTTCTGCTTGCTTTGATAAACCTACAGTTTCGACCATAAAACCAGATGCATCATACACATCAGGAGTTGGCTTCATAATCAGCGGTTGCTTTGCTTGGATCTTTTCAGCTTCAGCCAAACGATCAGCTTCACGTTTTATGCGATCTTTTTCTTTGTTGATATTTCCGACAACAGTTTCGCCAACAGCTTGCCCAAGCGTAACAATTGCACCAAGGAAACCGCATGTAACAACAATGGCGCCCACACCAAGTACAAATTTTCGAATTTCCAAAGTCATCAACGGCAAGTGCTTATCCAATTCTGCTCAACAAAAGAGCATTAAATTCAGCACTATAGTTAAATTGATTCAGTAAATTTCTTGATAACTACCTAGATTAATTCGCTAAAATTCCTATCGAAATTTAATTAAAAAACAAAACCAGTTGGTTTCTGTCCGCATGGCGATGAAATTCGAATGATGACGTCACCTCCTGAATTAAAAACCACCCAAATCCGCCCTCTGGCAATGTATTCAAATCACCATCCGTTTTCAAAGGGGTTTGTAAATTATCAGGTGGCGTAAAAGCCAATCCATTATCACTAACATGCACAACAATTTGTGTTTCAGACACTTCAATCATTATCTCTAATTCGCCAGTATTTTCGTGTTTAAAGCCGTGTTCAATCACATTATTTAAGGCTTCAGCTAAAACAATCTGTACATCCGTAATATGGTTTTCTGGCACTTCGACAATCTGCATCCAATGCAATGTTTCGTCCAACAAATTGGGCACTAAGTTCTGACAATTCGTCATGCACCGCCGTAGTATAAAATTCGGCGATGCCTGTGTTTTACACGAGCTCACACTCATTTAGATCAACGCATCTTCAGCTGCAGCAACCGCATCCTGCACTGATGCATGAACCTGAAAAACCTCATCCATACGCGTTAGCTTAAAGACTTTATCTACCATGGGCGTCAGGCCCGTGAGTTCAAACTTTTGGCACTTCTCCGCTTTGTTGAGTAGATTTAGGATTTTAAATAGAGCATAGATTGATTATCTGGAATGGATGATTGTCTAATTTTGAGTTTGAAGTATTCGGTATCCTTGATGCCTCTGGCTCGCTTACGGATCATTCCTATACTGACATTACCAGCCTCTATCCTGGCGCTTGTGAGCTTGTGTTTGGCGTAGTTGCAGATGCCCACACAATGTTTCCGTAGGGATTTCGCGAACTTTTTTAGATAGAGCATCTGTGACTGATCTGCTATCATGAATAAGTTCAGATAGATGTGAGACTGTTTTTTTGTTGCCAAGATTTAGGCGGCCTCGGAGACTGAGTATTGTAAAAAACCAACTCACGAGGCCAATATGCAAATCATAAGACTGCACAAGAACGTTTATAAACTTTATGCTTGGGCGCGGACACAAGAATGTTTGGATGCGTACCGTATCAAATACGAAGACACGGTTCGGCAATGGGAAGCTTTACGCGCAGAGGGTGTTTCTCTAGCAAAATGCGCTGAATTTGTCGGCATCTCTCGGTCTACTTATTATCGCTACAAGCGGGTTTTGAAGGATTTGGCGCAAGGGATTATGCCGCCATCAAAGGCCCCAAAACACCGCAATAAGTCACAGTGGGGTGAGGCAGAAAAACAGTTGGTGCTCGAAATTCGCCGCGACAATAAAACCTACGGTAAGGAAAAAATAGGGGCCATCTTGCGGCGCGATAAAAACCAAATCATAAGCGATAGCACCGTGGGGCGTATCTTGGGTTTTCTACGCAAGAAAGGCCTGATTACACGATCAAGGTCTGCACCACAAAAGCGCAAGCGTAACTTCTCCAAGGGCCACGCCAAAGGATGGAAATATAAGGATTACAAAGATATAGAGATTGGAGAACGTGTGCAGATCGACCACATGACTGCCACGAAAAACGGCGTCACCTGCAAGCACTTTCAGGCCTGGGAACGGCGTAGCAAGCACATCCACGCGCAAATTTATTCGAATGCCACCGCACGCTCTGCCAAACGGTTTTTGGAAGAGCTTGTGGAAATAGCTCCCTATAAAATCCTCTCAATTCAAGTTGATGGTGGCTCCGAGTTTATGGCCGATTTTGAGACGGCGTGTGAGCAGATGAAAATCCCGCTCATTGTATTGCCGCCAGCCAGACCGAAATACAATGGTGGCGTTGAGCGTGGAAACCGCACCTTCCGCGAGGAATTCTATGATTGTTGTGATCTGATTGCCGATAGCATTGGAGCTATGCGGTTTGAACTGAGAAAAGCTGTCGAAAAATATAACACATTCAGACCACATCACGCCTTGAAAGGTAAGACACCCATGGAGTACCTTCGAATCACTCAGGCCGAAGCCGCGTGAGTCTCAAAACACATGAACCTATACAATCAGGCACCAACGTTCCAGTTGCTCCGCCATCGCCTCAAATGAAGCGGCACTCCACAGCAGCTGAAGCTGTTCTTTCAAGACGTAAAGTGCATTCAGGTTGCTATTGCTCTCCAGCAACCTTTGCAGCTTGTCACTTTGTTTTTCACTCAACTTATCCGCATTTTTGAGCAACAGATAATGCGTCCCTTTCATCAACTCTTTACCACTTGGATCGGCCTTTCTGAACTCAAGTCGACGCTGATTATGGATAGCTTTGCTGTAGTTTTTCATGACGTGGAAACGGTCAAATACTATGTCGGCCAACGGCAAGGACTCTCTGACAGCCTTTTGGTAGGCAGGCCCCATATCCATCGCTACGGCCTTTATTTTGCAGGCTGTATCTGGTTGCAGTTGTTTCAAAAACCTTGAAAAAACCTCGGCAGTTCGGCCTGCTTCAACCCAGATCAGATGACCGCCAACCATATCGTAGACCACCGTCATGTAGTCATGACCTTTCGCCCGGGCAACTTCATCTACACCAATATATTCCAAGCCAGTTAGCTCTGCAGGATCAAGCGTAGGGAGAGTTTCAATAAGGTATGCCCTGTCGATATTCTTGACCGTTTCCCATCGTATATCCAAATGTCTGGAAACCGCTTGAATAGACATATGCCGACATAATCCACTGATCAGTCGGCAAAATCGGTGAGTGAAACGGCACCCTTTATCAACAAAATCACACCCCTCAATGCGGCGTTCGCCCTTGTTAATATAAACCTGCGCCAGCTCAATCTCGACCACACAAGGATACCCAAAAAGGGGGATGTCGTTTACTTGTCGGCGGACATGCTGGTTGATGCTTCCCTTCTGGTCTGTAGCAGGGTCTATAGCCCTCCTACGCGCGTCTCGGCTGCAGTGAATGACAATCTTAACACCGCCGTCATCCAGTTTAATTTCATTTACACGTTGCCCTTTGAGGCCTAAAATATGCTGCGAGATGTTGATTGTCATATACCTGCTCTATGTAAAGTTATCAGAAACCATACATATCAACAGGTTACTTGGCGGTCGGCATCTTTTTCTACTCAACAAAGCGGAGAAGAGCCTAACTTTTTCTCCACACCCATGTATTTCATCATAGCAACCAAAGCCCCTAAACCAGAGCTGTCCATAAAGTTCACTTGTTCCATGTCTAGCAAGATATATTCTGCACCTGCATCAACAAGTTCACGCACCCCTTCTTTGAAACGAATGGACTGCGCAGCATCCAATCTCGTTTCTTGTAACTGTACTTGCATGATCGGCCCGTGTTCAATTATCTCAAACTTCATCATTCATTCCTCGATGGTTTCTGGTTGTTTTTAAAATTCAGAATGTTTGATATTTGACTAATTTTTGGGAAATGACCCAACCCAACAACCCAGCTTAATAGAACAGTTTTAGATAAAATCCACACAGTCATAAACGATAATGTGGCAGCCCATAAAACTTTGACCGTTATAAAAATCATTGGACTTAAAGCAGTCCCCCATAAAACCACTTCAGCAATATCTAAGAAAATAGGATGAACAAGATATATCCCAAACCCATAAGGAGCGAGTTGGGATAACTTTATATAATAATCAATCTTGGACGCCATCATGAACAAAAAGAATAGGATGCACGGCATCAGGAAATCAGCCCAATATGCAGGTGAATAATTGTATTGCCAATTCCCGTACTCGATCACCCGAAAGCTATAAATCAGTTTTACAAGATACAGTAAAATCCCCACAAATAGCATCGCACCAAAATATTTAAACAACCCATGACGACCTGTTGTTTTATAGAGTCCAAATGCAGAAGCAGCAATAAACCCATACCCCATATACGTCACAACTTTCACCAATCGAATGACATAATCGAAGGCAGGGATTATATCCCTATGCATCCATAGCCATACATCAGCCTCACGTTTTGCAAACAAACACACTAACACGACACCCCCAATCCACGGAGCATCAATCGCTAGGAGGCATATTGGGAATAGAAGTATCATCATAAATAAGGTTGGCAGGAAATGCATATGATATTGTACATCCCCTAAAATCACATATCCCAACCAACGCACAGGATCAGAAAGCTGTTCCCATATCTCAGCCTCATACCCAAATGCATAGGCCTTCATCAGACGGTAAAAGGCATAAACCACCACCCAAAATAGAAATGGCCTCAACAATCGCTTTGCTTGATCTATTATAACAGCCCAATAACCACGCGGACGTTTATCCAGCGACATAAACAATAAAAATAATGAGATGATCAAGAATAACTCAGTTCGTGCCAGATACATAATAGACCGGAAAATAACTGACGCAGCCCGCTCTGAAACTTCAAAATCAGGAAATGGCTGCCCGTTAACATCCGACGATGCATGCAGTCCGACCATCGAAACGCTTGCAATCAAACGCAAACAATCAATCCAAACCATTCTTTGCGTTGCAGTCGTTATAACATGTCCTTTCAAAACACTCAGGACATCATTCCCACAATTCCCCTATCAAACCGTTACCATTTAAAATTTTAGACAATTAATCAGAATGCCTTACGAAATCTTCATTGATAAACCTTAGAGCTGAATTCAACGAAAGGGTCATGTGATGAAAGTTTTACTATTTTTAATTTTATTTTCCAATAATTGGTTAAAACCACCAGCTTTTAGCTGGTCAGCTTTAGCGTTATTTACATAAGGTTTCCTTCCATTTTAAGACCCAGCGTTGCGGTAAGGTCTTAAAATGGAAGGAAACCTTATGATCTATTCTACTGGAAGTCATAGCAGATATTATCACAGATACCATATCGTTTGGGTAACAAAATATCGTTACAAGGTGCTGCGTGGTGAAATGCGTGAGCGTATTCGGACATTGATACGACAAACGTGCAATGAATTGGGCGTACACATTGAAAAAGGCGTATTGTCTACCGACCATGTGCATATGTTTGTGTCAGTCCCGCCGCACGTCCCAATTTCAAAGGTGATGCAACGCGTAAAAGGGAGGTCCTCATACAAGATACAGCGGGAGTACCCCGAATTACGCAAACGCTATTGGGGGCAACGGTTCTGGGCTAGAGGCTATTTTTCAACGACGAGTGGAAATGTGACGGATGACGTTATTCGTCAGTATCTTGAATTACATTCAAAACGTGAACCTACCGACGAAAGTCGGTAGTTGTTCAGTTGCGATGTCAGTTTTAAATGCACAACAAAGCCTATCCCAAGTCAATCTGCCCATAGATGCAAGCAACTGTGCAATCTTAAATGCGTTACAACCAAACAATACCAGCAGCTGCTCGGATACATCATCTTTGGGTACATCACGTGGCCTAATCGTAAACCTAGATACAGAACCTACAGCACAACAGCAGATCATACAGCTTCCCAATGTTCGCGTAGCAACAACGCAAAAGACTAGCTTCAAAAGCCCGAAGATTGACCGCCGCGTCGCTAAATCAGAGAATGGATATTACGTCCATTTTGCATTCGATTCAGAGACACTTACTTCAGAATACCGCGACCATTTAAAACGCCTCGCGGTCGTGTTGAACTCCCCGTCAATGGTGAAAAACTGTGTGAAGATCACGGGCCATACAGATACAGTTGGGCCTGCAGCATATAATTTAAAATTATCCGATAGGCGTGCCAAATCTGTCTATGGGTTTCTAACATCCTTGAACCAAATAGATCAAAACAGGCTGTCTGTTTCAGCGGCTGGAGAAGCGCAGCCATTACCTGATAAAAAAGGGAGCAGCCCTTTCAATCGTCGCGTAGAGTTTTCATCTAAAATTATTAAAGATGGCTGCAAGCCAAAAAGTTAAACCTTATGTTTCTATTCCGCCTCTGGACAATTCTAGTCACGCTCGTTTTCGTTCCAACCAGTTTTGCAGCAGCGGGCCCACAGTATTCAAAAATCGCCTTAGTTATTGGTAACTCAAATTATCAATATTTGTCTAATTTAAAGAATGCTACGAATGATGCCACAGCCATCGCACGTGTTTTATCAAGCTTTGGGTTTACTGTATTCCTAACACAGAACACATCGACAGCCGACCTGAAAAGCACTCTTACCTTCGTTGCCAATCAAGCTTTGCAGGCAGATCAAGTCATCGTCTATTTTGCAGGGCATGGACGCAATGATAAAGGCACCGCATCTTTATTTTCCAATAATTGGTTAAAACCACCAGCTTTTAGCTGGTCAGCTTTAGCGTTATTTACATAAGGTTTCCTTCCATTTTAAGACCCAGCGTTGCGGTAAGGTCTTAAAATGGAAGGAAACCTTATGATCTATTCTACTGGAAGTCATAGCAGATATTATCACAGATACCATATCGTTTGGGTAACAAAATATCGTTACAAGGTGCTGCGTGGTGAAATGCGTGAGCGTATTCGGACATTGATACGACAAACGTGCAATGAATTGGGCGTACACATTGAAAAAGGCGTATTGTCTACCGACCATGTGCATATGTTTGTGTCAGTCCCGCCGCACGTCCCAATTTCAAAGGTGATGCAACGCGTAAAAGGGAGGTCCTCATACAAGATACAGCGGGAGTACCCCGAATTACGCAAACGCTATTGGGGGCAACGGTTCTGGGCTAGAGGCTATTTTTCAACGACGAGTGGAAATGTGACGGATGACGTTATTCGTCAGTATCTTGAATTACATTCAAAACGTGAACCTACCGACGAAAGTCGGTAGTTGTTCAGTATCCGTCGATGAAAAATCAACGATAAATACCGCTGTCACAGCCACAGGTTTATTAGATCACTTCAGTAATCCATTCACTCAAAAAGCCATCATTTTAGACGCTTGTTTTGACGTCGCCCCACAGAGGTTAAATGCCCAGTCTAAAACCATACTTTTACCCGCCAATTTACATCCAGAAACGGCGTTCATCTTTGCCGCATCATATGGGCAGGTCGCATATGATGGCACTGGATCCCACAGTTTGTTCACAGGTGCACTTTTGGACAGATTAGCCACCCAGAAAACAAATCTTATTCGTACTATCCAATCTGTTCGCTCCGATGTTATACAAGCCTCACGATCCCATCAAATACCAATAACACTCTCCACACTCACGCGTCCTTTTGACCTAAGTTTAGAACCCCTACAGAATAAATATGACATGCCAACACATTCGTTGTTGCAATCCTATTCCAGCACAGGTTTTTCCAACAAATCTTTATTAAAAAACCTTGCTGAAGGGTCCATAAAATAAGGGGCAGATACGTTTTCACAGTGAACTTTTGATATATAAATTGCCATAGATTCATCAAGAACGCGTATTTTCGTAGTTTCATGCACAACAAATAGCCGACTAACCCCCGAATAAACCTAAATATTGTGATTTTTAGCCTATTTTCATGCCGTCTTTTGTTGATATCTAGCGCAAAATCGAGTTTATTTGCGTCAGGCTTCAACAATTCGAAGCACGTATTTTAACAGGAGCAGTAACATGTCACAAAAACCAATGACAAAGACCCAACTTGTAGCAGCGATCGCTGAAGGCATGGATTCAGATAAAAAATCAGCAGATGCATTTCTTGGCACGTTGACATCAATCATCACAAACGAAGTTGCAGCAGGTGGCGCTGTTACACTTCCAGGTCTAGGTAAATTCGCATGCCGTGCACGCCCAGAGCGTATGGTGCGCAACCCAGCGACTGGTGAGCAATTCCAAAAACCAGCTGACCGCGTAGCTAAAGTAACAATCGCGAAAGCTTTAAAAGACGTAATCAACGCGTAAGCGAATTACTCGAATTCGATAAAAAGGCCGTTCATTGAAACGGCCTTTTTTGTACCTGAACCTGCAGAAATTATGATCGACTACTAATCGCCAATGCAGTTCCAAAACTTATAAACATACTACCAGTTATACGTCGCAATCTTTTCGCGCGTTTTTCAGTAGTTAAAAAACGACGCAGCCAGTTTCCAGAGTAAGCAATAAAAACATGGTTTACAGCACATAGAGCACCATAGCTCACAGCTAAAATAACAATCTGCGAACCTGTTGGTGCATGTTGATTGATAAACGGTGGGAACAACGCCGCAATCGCAACCATTGCTTTAGAGTCTGGCCGAAAACTATTTCGGCACTTCTCCGCTTTGTTGAGTAGATTTAGGATTTCAAATAGAGCATAGATTGATTATCTGGAATGGATGATTGTCTAATTTTGAGTTTGAAGTATTCGGTATCCTTGATGCCTCTGGCTCGCTTACGGATCATTCCTATACTGACATTACCAGCCTCTATCCTGGCGCTTGTGAGCTTGTGTTTGGCGTAGTTGCAGATGCCCACACAATGTTTCCGTAGGGATTTCGCGAACTTTTTTAGATAGAGCATCTGTGACTGATCTGCTATCAGGCACCAACGTTCCAGTTGCTCCGCCATCGCCTCAAATGAAGCGGCACTCCACAGCAGCTGAAGCTGTTCTTTCAAGACGTAAAGTGCATTCAGGTTGCTATTGCTCTCCAGCAACCTTTGCAGCTTGTCACTTTGTTTTTCACTCAACTTATCCGCATTTTTGAGCAACAGATAATGCGTCCCTTTCATCAACTCTTTACCACTTGGATCGGCCTTTCTGAACTCAAGTCGACGCTGATTATGGATAGCTTTGCTGTAGTTTTTCATGACGTGGAAACGGTCAAATACTATGTCGGCCAACGGCAAGGACTCTCTGACAGCCTTTTGGTAGGCAGGCCCCATATCCATCGCTACGGCCTTTATTTTGCAGGCTGTATCTGGTTGCAGTTGTTTCAAAAACCTTGAAAAAACCTCGGCAGTTCGGCCTGCTTCAACCCAGATCAGATGACCGCCAACCATATCGTAGACCACCGTCATGTAGTCATGACCTTTCGCCCGGGCAACTTCATCTACACCAATATATTCCAAGCCAGTTAGCTCTGCAGGATCAAGCGTAGGGAGAGTTTCAATAAGGTATGCCCTGTCGATATTCTTGACCGTTTCCCATCGTATATCCAAATGTCTGGAAACCGCTTGAATAGACATATGCCGACATAATCCACTGATCAGTCGGCAAAATCGGTGAGTGAAACGGCACCCTTTATCAACAAAATCACACCCCTCAATGCGGCGTTCGCCCTTGTTAATATAAACCTGCGCCAGCTCAATCTCGACCACACAAGGATACCCAAAAAGGGGGATGTCGTTTACTTGTCGGCGGACATGCTGGTTGATGCTTCCCTTCTGGCCTGTAGCAGGGTCTATAGCCCTCCTACGCGCGTCTCGGCTGCAGTGAATGACAATCTTAACACCGCCGTCATCCAGTTTAATTTCATTTACACGTTGCCCTTTGAGGCCTAAAATATGCTGCGAGATGTTGATTGTCATATACCTGCTCTATGTAAAGTTATCAGAAACCATACATATCAACAGGTTACTTGGCGGTCGGCATCTTTTTCTACTCAACAAAGCGGAGAAGAGCCTATTTCGGCACTTCTCCGCTTTGTTGAGTAGATTTAGGATTTCAAATAGAGCATAGATTGATTATCTGGAATGGATGATTGTCTAATTTTGAGTTTGAAGTATTCGGTATCCTTGATGCCTCTGGCTCGCTTACGGATCATTCCTATACTGACATTACCAGCCTCTATCCTGGCGCTTGTGAGCTTGTGTTTGGCGTAGTTGCAGATGCCCACACAATGTTTCCGTAGGGATTTCGCGAACTTTTTTAGATAGAGCATCTGTGACTGATCTGCTATCAGGCACCAACGTTCCAGTTGCTCCGCCATCGCCTCAAATGAAGCGGCACTCCACAGCAGCTGAAGCTGTTCTTTCAAGACGTAAAGTGCATTCAGGTTGCTATTGCTCTCCAGCAACCTTTGCAGCTTGTCACTTTGTTTTTCACTCAACTTATCCGCATTTTTGAGCAACAGATAATGCGTCCCTTTCATCAACTCTTTACCACTTGGATCGGCCTTTCTGAACTCAAGTCGACGCTGATTATGGATAGCTTTGCTGTAGTTTTTCATGACGTGGAAACGGTCAAATACTATGTCGGCCAACGGCAAGGACTCTCTGACAGCCTTTTGGTAGGCAGGCCCCATATCCATCGCTACGGCCTTTATTTTGCAGGCTGTATCTGGTTGCAGTTGTTTCAAAAACCTTGAAAAAACCTCGGCAGTTCGGCCTGCTTCAACCCAGATCAGATGACCGCCAACCATATCGTAGACCACCGTCATGTAGTCATGACCTTTCGCCCGGGCAACTTCATCTACACCAATATATTCCAAGCCAGTTAGCTCTGCAGGATCAAGCGTAGGGAGAGTTTCAATAAGGTATGCCCTGTCGATATTCTTGACCGTTTCCCATCGTATATCCAAATGTCTGGAAACCGCTTGAATAGACATATGCCGACATAATCCACTGATCAGTCGGCAAAATCGGTGAGTGAAACGGCACCCTTTATCAACAAAATCACACCCCTCAATGCGGCGTTCGCCCTTGTTAATATAAACCTGCGCCAGCTCAATCTCGACCACACAAGGATACCCAAAAAGGGGGATGTCGTTTACTTGTCGGCGGACATGCTGGTTGATGCTTCCCTTCTGGCCTGTAGCAGGGTCTATAGCCCTCCTACGCGCGTCTCGGCTGCAGTGAATGACAATCTTAACACCGCCGTCATCCAGTTTAATTTCATTTACACGTTGCCCTTTGAGGCCTAAAATATGCTGCGAGATGTTGATTGTCATATACCTGCTCTATGTAAAGTTATCAGAAACCATACATATCAACAGGTTACTTGGCGGTCGGCATCTTTTTCTACTCAACAAAGCGGAGAAGAGCCTAACTTTTTCTCCACACCCATGTATTTCATCATAGCAACCAAAGCCCCTAAACCAGAGCTGTCCATAAAGTTCACTTGTTCCATGTCTAGCAAGATATATTCTGCACCTGCATCAACAAGTTCACGCACCCCTTCTTTGAAACGAATGGACTGCGCAGCATCCAATCTCGTTTCTTGTAACTGTACTTGCATGATCGGCCCGTGTTCAATTATCTCAAACTTCATCATTCATTCCTCGATGGTTTCTGGTTGTTTTTAAAATTCAGAATGTTTGATATTTGACTAATTTTTGGGAAATGACCCAACCCAACAACCCAGCTTAATAGAACAGTTTTAGATAAAATCCACACAGTCATAAACGATAATGTGGCAGCCCATAAAACTTTGACCGTTATAAAAATCATTGGACTTAAAGCAGTCCCCCATAAAACCACTTCAGCAATATCTAAGAAAATAGGATGAACAAGATATATCCCAAACCCATAAGGAGCGAGTTGGGATAACTTTATATAATAATCAATCTTGGACGCCATCATGAACAAAAAGAATAGGATGCACGGCATCAGGAAATCAGCCCAATATGCAGGTGAATAATTGTATTGCCAATTCCCGTACTCGATCACCCGAAAGCTATAAATCAGTTTTACAAGATACAGTAAAATCCCCACAAATAGCATCGCACCAAAATATTTAAACAACCCATGACGACCTGTTGTTTTATAGAGTCCAAATGCAGAAGCAGCAATAAACCCATACCCCATATACGTCACAACTTTCACCAATCGAATGACATAATCGAAGGCAGGGATTATATCCCTATGCATCCATAGCCATACATCAGCCTCACGTTTTGCAAACAAACACACTAACACGACACCCCCAATCCACGGAGCATCAATCGCTAGGAGGCATATTGGGAATAGAAGTATCATCATAAATAAGGTTGGCAGGAAATGCATATGATATTGTACATCCCCTAAAATCACATATCCCAACCAACGCACAGGATCAGAAAGCTGTTCCCATATCTCAGCCTCATACCCAAATGCATAGGCCTTCATCAGACGGTAAAAGGCATAAACCACCACCCAAAATAGAAATGGCCTCAACAATCGCTTTGCTTGATCTATTATAACAGCCCAATAACCACGCGGACGTTTATCCAGCGACATAAACAATAAAAATAATGAGATGATCAAGAATAACTCAGTTCGTGCCAGATACATAATAGACCGGAAAATAACTGACGCAGCCCGCTCTGAAACTTCAAAATCAGGAAATGGCTGCCCGTTAACATCCGACGATGCATGCAGTCCGACCATCGAAACGCTTGCAATCAAACGCAAACAATCAATCCAAACCATTCTTTGCGTTGCAGTCGTTATAACATGTCCTTTCAAAACACTCAGGACATCATTCCCACAATTCCCCTATCAAACCGTTACCATTTAAAATTTTAGACAATTAATCAGAATGCCTTACGAAATCTTCATTGATAAACCTTAGAGCTGAATTCAACGAAAGGGTCATGTGATGAAAGTTTTACTATTTTTAATTTTATTTTCCAATAATTGGTTAAAACCACCAGCTTTTAGCTGGTCAGCTTTAGCGTTATTTACATAAGGTTTCCTTCCATTTTAAGACCCAGCGTTGCGGTAAGGTCTTAAAATGGAAGGAAACCTTATGATCTATTCTACTGGAAGTCATAGCAGATATTATCACAGATACCATATCGTTTGGGTAACAAAATATCGTTACAAGGTGCTGCGTGGTGAAATGCGTGAGCGTATTCGGACATTGATACGACAAACGTGCAATGAATTGGGCGTACACATTGAAAAAGGCGTATTGTCTACCGACCATGTGCATATGTTTGTGTCAGTCCCGCCGCACGTCCCAATTTCAAAGGTGATGCAACGCGTAAAAGGGAGGTCCTCATACAAGATACAGCGGGAGTACCCCGAATTACGCAAACGCTATTGGGGGCAACGGTTCTGGGCTAGAGGCTATTTTTCAACGACGAGTGGAAATGTGACGGATGACGTTATTCGTCAGTATCTTGAATTACATTCAAAACGTGAACCTACCGACGAAAGTCGGTAGTTGTTCAGTTGCGATGTCAGTTTTAAATGCACAACAAAGCCTATCCCAAGTCAATCTGCCCATAGATGCAAGCAACTGTGCAATCTTAAATGCGTTACAACCAAACAATACCAGCAGCTGCTCGGATACATCATCTTTGGGTACATCACGTGGCCTAATCGTAAACCTAGATACAGAACCTACAGCACAACAGCAGATCATACAGCTTCCCAATGTTCGCGTAGCAACAACGCAAAAGACTAGCTTCAAAAGCCCGAAGATTGACCGCCGCGTCGCTAAATCAGAGAATGGATATTACGTCCATTTTGCATTCGATTCAGAGACACTTACTTCAGAATACCGCGACCATTTAAAACGCCTCGCGGTCGTGTTGAACTCCCCGTCAATGGTGAAAAACTGTGTGAAGATCACGGGCCATACAGATACAGTTGGGCCTGCAGCATATAATTTAAAATTATCCGATAGGCGTGCCAAATCTGTCTATGGGTTTCTAACATCCTTGAACCAAATAGATCAAAACAGGCTGTCTGTTTCAGCGGCTGGAGAAGCGCAGCCATTACCTGATAAAAAAGGGAGCAGCCCTTTCAATCGTCGCGTAGAGTTTTCATCTAAAATTATTAAAGATGGCTGCAAGCCAAAAAGTTAAACCTTATGTTTCTATTCCGCCTCTGGACAATTCTAGTCACGCTCGTTTTCGTTCCAACCAGTTTTGCAGCAGCGGGCCCACAGTATTCAAAAATCGCCTTAGTTATTGGTAACTCAAATTATCAATATTTGTCTAATTTAAAGAATGCTACGAATGATGCCACAGCCATCGCACGTGTTTTATCAAGCTTTGGGTTTACTGTATTCCTAACACAGAACACATCGACAGCCGACCTGAAAAGCACTCTTACCTTCGTTGCCAATCAAGCTTTGCAGGCAGATCAAGTCATCGTCTATTTTGCAGGGCATGGACGCAATGATAAAGGCACCGCATCTTTATTTTCCAATAATTGGTTAAAACCACCAGCTTTTAGCTGGTCAGCTTTAGCGTTATTTACATAAGGTTTCCTTCCATTTTAAGACCCAGCGTTGCGGTAAGGTCTTAAAATGGAAGGAAACCTTATGATCTATTCTACTGGAAGTCATAGCAGATATTATCACAGATACCATATCGTTTGGGTAACAAAATATCGTTACAAGGTGCTGCGTGGTGAAATGCGTGAGCGTATTCGGACATTGATACGACAAACGTGCAATGAATTGGGCGTACACATTGAAAAAGGCGTATTGTCTACCGACCATGTGCATATGTTTGTGTCAGTCCCGCCGCACGTCCCAATTTCAAAGGTGATGCAACGCGTAAAAGGGAGGTCCTCATACAAGATACAGCGGGAGTACCCCGAATTACGCAAACGCTATTGGGGGCAACGGTTCTGGGCTAGAGGCTATTTTTCAACGACGAGTGGAAATGTGACGGATGACGTTATTCGTCAGTATCTTGAATTACATTCAAAACGTGAACCTACCGACGAAAGTCGGTAGTTGTTCAGTCGAATGCCACCGCACGCTCTGCCAAACGGTTTTTGGAAGAGCTTGTGGAAATAGCTCCCTATAAAATCCTCTCAATTCAAGTTGATGGTGGCTCCGAGTTTATGGCCGATTTTGAGACGGCGTGTGAGCAGATGAAAATCCCGCTCATTGTATTGCCGCCAGCCAGACCGAAATACAATGGTGGCGTTGAGCGTGGAAACCGCACCTTCCGCGAGGAATTCTATGATTGTTGTGATCTGATTGCCGATAGCATTGGAGCTATGCGGTTTGAACTGAGAAAAGCTGGACACCTCTAAAAACCTATCTTTTAGGTGTATTTTGTGATTCAATATTTTCAGGAGGATATTTTGATGCACGAAGCAGGATTGTTTGATTTTTCTGATCATCTTGAGCGTTTGTCTAAAACAGGCGACCCACTTGTCGCGCTTTCTGAGCATGTGGATTTTGAGATGTTTCGGTGTGCACTGACAAGTGCACTTAACTATGGAGAGCGTCCACAGGGGGGTCGTCCGCCCTATGATGCGGTTATGATGTTTAAGATTTTGATATTAGCGTCGATGCATAATTTAAGTGATGAGCGGATGGAGTTTCTGATCCGCGATCGTTTTAGCTGGTTGCGTTTTCTTGGTTTGCAAATTGGGGAGCCGACGCCAGATCAAAAGACCATTTGGGTGTTTCGGGAGAAGTTGACCCAAGCGGGTGTGTTGACTGATTTGTTTGCAACCTTTGAGGATCATTTACGTAATCGGGGTTACAAACAAACTGGGGGACAAATTGTAGACTCATCGCTGATTGCAGCCCCACGCCAACGTATGACTTCAAGCGAGAAAGCCCGCGCCAAGGCTGGCGAAGATGCAAAAGATATCTGGCCTGATAATCCAGCCAAGGCGGCACAGAAGGACACCGACGCACGGTGGATGGTCAAGTATAGCAAGGCTAAAACGACCAAGACGGGTGAGAAAGATGCGGGGTTAGTTGATATTTCCGTACCTCACTTTGGCTATAAAAACCACATCAGCATTGACCGTAAGTTTCGGTTTATCAGAGGTGAAAAAACAACAGATGCAGCGCGCTATGACGGTCATGAGTTGGCGTCAGTGCTCACCAAGGACAATCGTTCTGGCAAGGTTTGGGCCGATACAGCTTACCGCACCAAGAGCAATGAGGCATGGCTTAAGGCCAATGGATTTTTCTCCCACATCCACCGTAAAAAACCAAAAGGCAAACCAATGCCCAAACACATCGAGCGCGGTAATGCGACACGTTCTATATTTCGCACCTGTGTCGAGCATGTCTTTGGTCATCAGAAGGGCCCGATGGATTTATCCATTAGAACCATCGGAATTCAACGCGCCACAACAAAGATGACACTCGCCAACATAACCTACAATATGAAGCGTCTCATCTTCCATGAACGACGGCAAGCCACAGCCTGAATCCGTCTAGAATTCAGAAATACCCGCTCAGGCGGCTCCATAAAGCATGAATGCCGCATAAAACGGAACAAAACAGGCTTTTTTTGCGTCAAAAAGCAGCCTGCCGTAAAAAATGCCTATCAAATACCTCTGGAATTAGCGGTTAATCGAGGTGTCCAGCTGTCGAAAAATATAACACATTCAGACCACATCACGCCTTGAAAGGTAAGACACCCATGGAGTACCTTCGAATCACTCAGGCCGAAGCCGCGTGAGTCTCAAAACACATGAACCTATACATCCAGTTTAATTTCATTTACACGTTGCCCTTTGAGGCCTAAAATATGCTGCGAGATGTTGATTGTCATATACCTGCTCTATGTAAAGTTATCAGAAACCATACATATCAACAGGTTACTTGGCGGTCGGAATCTTTTTCTACTCAACAAAGCGGAGAAGAGCCCAAAAAAAACACGAAAGGAAAAAACAACATTGACCAAAACATAAACACTGATGCATAAACAAGGGTGGGTCAGTTCTCAGTGAAAATTAACATTGATCTTGATAAACGGATTGATTTTGAGCGCATGGCTGCATAATTTTGGAGATACAGATGCCCGTATCAAAGAAACCTCGTAAAAAAGCGAGTAAATCAGAACAGGGCCGCACCCAAAACGCGCCGCTGAGTAATTTAGAAATTTGCTTCGATTTTATGGATAAATTCGGTCTTGAATCGGATGAATTTCAAGCGTTTTTTACTCAGATTAAAAAGACGCTCTTGATCGATGATACTGTTGCCTTCGGACTGGTACATTTATCCGCCCAAGATGACTGTGATGAAGACGCAGATTTCTTATTTAATCGTTTACTAGATGAAGCCAGTATGGATGTTGAAAATGATGGACGTTATGGTGCACATTTTATCAGTACTGTTGAAATGGCTATAGAAACGGGAATGGAAGCAAATGCTTTCTCCTCCTACAGCCTGATGATATTTGGCGGTGCTTTTCATAGGGCAGGTTTACCCGTCCCTTATTTTTTAAAAATGGACATGCCGGATACTGAGGCATCGGAAGTCACAGAAGGCTTTGATCCAGACACGCAACTGGCCAATCTTGAAAAGGAGGTTTTGGCTGGTGGCGGTACTGCGTATGATGTGTTTTGCTGTATATCCGAAATGTCAGCCATTTCACCGAATGAGGTCATGGCTGCACTGGCGAACTACGTTACGACGATGGAGGGTGCATTGTTTGAAAGATGTGCCTTATATTTTCTGCTATCCGAGGATGCAGATGTTCGTATAGCTGCGGCTTCTGGTCTTTATGAACGGCTTGAGCAATCTCGGGTGGCTCCAGAAACACTCGCGTTTCTCCCCATTATTCGCGGATGGCTGCCGTCAGAACCTAGTCGCGATTGCATTGATGCCATTAACCAGAAAGCACGCCGCAAAAGTAATATGGATCAAGCACCAGCTTCTAATCCTGCTAAAATATTTGATATATCTGCGAGTATCACTGACGGGGTCGGTGCGCAAAGTATAGCCATTAGCGTGGAACGTGACGGTGGGTTTTATGTCGCGATGCTATTAACCAAACATGGTTATGGAGTGAAAGACGCCTTTGTGGTTCCATGTGCATCCCAGAAAGAAGCGCAGTCATTTCTATCACGTTTAAGGGATGAGACATATGGATCATCAGTTGCACTGGGAACACTTCAAATATTTATTGAAAGTGCCTTGGCTGATGGGTTGGAAAATGAAAAAATTCCAGCACCAGGAATTCTAGATGTTTTGGAAATTTGCAACCTACAGAACCTGCGGCCACAGATTGTAGAACTTTCGAAGCTTCTGGACTTTGTAGATCCAGAAAAAAGCATTCAAAATGCTACTCCACAAGCATTAGGGAGATGGATCAACGATGAGGGGGTGCTTGATCTTTTGTATCCACTGACTGACTGTTGGTTTGAAGATAATGCAGAAACGAGACAGTCAATTATGAAAGGTGGTCCTAAGGCGGCAATAGATAAGAGGATATGGAAGTATCTTGAAGGGCGGCGAGATATTTGGGCGCGTCGTTTTTTACAAACAGCGGCCATGTGCCATGATTCCGATATGCAGCGCGAATGGAAAACCTTGACCGCATCGGCCCATGGCTTGATGATCGGACGCTCTTTGAAGCGTATCCCCCTGATGGATGATATTGTACACACAACACTCGCGGCATCAGGTCAATCAATATGGTGAGTAGTTGTGTGAGTTCTGTCGCAAAGATTACATGGAGCAGCTTTGGTCAGCAGAAGCCTTATACTGGCGCAATCACGGTCACCGGCACCGCGATTACGAAGATTCTACCGCCAGCTTCAAGGTTCGACAAAAACAACGGCCATGCCGTGAAAAAACAAGCCGTTCTGGACAGGCTCAGTGCGTTCTTTGAACGTTATTTCAGCCTGGCTTGAGCAGCACTTATAGTGGAGAGGGAGAGAAAAATGACAACAACATCAACAAATATGTATGCGGATCCGAATGTGACGCCGCCAATAGGACAAGCGGTTCCGCTTGGCCTGCAGCACGTTTTAGCAATGTTCGCCTCCAACGTGACGCCGTCGATCATCGTCGCCGGGGCCGCTGGTCTGGCCTTCGGCGGTGAGGATCAGATATACCTGATCCAGATGGCCATGCTGTTTGCCGGCATTGCCACACTGTTCCAGACCCTCGGTTTTGGCCCTGTCGGCGCACGGCTGCCAATCATGCAAGGCACCAGCTTTGCCTTCGTCTCTGTCCTGACGGCAATTGCCGCCACGCAAGGGCTGGGCGTCGCATTGACCGCATGCCTGTTTGGCGGGATCATTCATTTTGGATTGGGGGCGATCATCGGGCGCATTCGGTTCCTGTTCCCACCGCTCGTCACGGGACTCGTCATCCTGACGATCGGGCTTTACCTGATCCCGGTTGCGATCAAATACGCCGCGGGCGGCGCGGCGCCGTTCCAGATGGAGGCCCCAAGCTTTGGCTCGTTGATGCACTGGGCGGTCGCGTTGAGCGTCGTGGTCGTCAGCCTGATTGTCAAATTCTACACCAAGGGATTTTTATCCTCGGCAGCGATCCTGATCGGCCTGATCGCTGGCTACATCCTCGCGATGCTTTTTGACATGGTGAATTTCGGGGGTGTCGGAAACGCCGCCTGGGTGGCCATTCCAACAGTGTTCCCACACGGGTTCTCATTTGAAATCGGGGCGGTGATCGCCGTGACGCTGATCTCCATCGTTTCCGCCATCGAAACTGTAGGGGACGCCAATGCGACGACAAAAGGCGGCGCGGGGCGCGAAGCCAGCGATGCAGAGGTTGTGGGCGCGACCTATGCCGACGGTCTGGGAACCGCAGTTGCCGCGATCTTCGGCGGGTTGCCAAACACGTCCTTCAGTCAGAATGCAGGCATTGTTGCCATGACCGGCGTAATGAGCCGCCATGTGGTGACCATCGCTGGCCTGATCTTGGTGTTTTGTGGTCTGCTCCCAAAGGTAGGGGCGGTCATCGCCTCAATGCCGCTTCCCGTCTTGGGTGGTGGTGTGATCGTAATGTTTGGTATGGTAGCGGCGGCAGGTCTCAACATGCTGACCGAGGTCACGATGAACCGTCGCAATATGGTGATTATCGCGGTATCGCTGGCGGTTGGCCTTGGACTTAACCTGGTACCAACGGCCGTGCAGTATCTACCGGGCGTCATCAAGACGATGGCAATCTCGGGTCTCCTGCCCACCGCACTTATCGCCATCGTACTGAACCAGATATTGCCAGAAGATATCTGAACCAGACAAGAACATGATGCAAGGTGTCCGGGCATTCATCGTGGTCGGGCACCAAAATTGATATTCAGCCATCCATAACGAGCTAACCGAGGGAGCATCGCCAGCCGAAATCAGGCGATCCATGGGCGGGCGAGGGTTCTGTCGCAAACTGAGATTGTGCATGGAGTCACTCCTATCGCCGGACACAGTTATCCAGCGAGCGCCGAAAATTGCTGGAAAGCGGATTGTCCGGGTGTTCCGAATTGTTTCTTGCGGATCATGTGCGCGACTTCAATGCCATCCAGTGTTGCGGAGGCTGAGAGGAAGGATTTGAAGCCCTTCATTTGCTTGGTCAGCTTCTTGATGAACCTGTGGTCTTGCTCGATGATGTTGTTGAGATATTTGACCTGCAATATCTCAATCAGCCAAAACCAGCCGTTCAACAAGAGCAGGTAATTCATGTTATTCAACCCGGCGAGGTTGGCACCGCTTTTATCGATGACCACCCTGTCAGGGAAGCCGTTATTCTGGATCGCCCGCTTGAAAAATGCAGTCGCTGCCGCTTCATCCCGCTGCTCTGACAGCATAAAATCAAGGGTTTTGCCGAATTTATCGATGGCGCGGTAATAATACATCCACTTACCTTTGACTTTGATATAGGTCTCGTCCATGCGCCACGAGGTGCTGGTTCCAGACTTCCGACGCTGTGCTTCAGTGGCGATCAAGGGCGCATATTTTATCACCCATCGGTTCAGGGTTGTATGATCGACATCGACACCACGTTCCGCCATGATTTCCTCCAGATCACGGTAGGAAACACCATAGCGCACGTAAAAAAACACCGCATAAAGAATCGCTTCTTTGGGGAAATGACAGCCGCTGAACGAAATCATGGTACACTCACCTGTTGGTCTAAAACTCACATGCGTATGCAAAAATCTCACCAGAAAAGCAATCAACATTAAAATCTGGACACCTCGATTAACCGCTAATTCCAGAGGTATTTGATAGGCATTTTTTACGGCAGGCTGCTTTTTGACGCAAAAAAAGCCTGTTTTGTTCCGTTTTATGCGGCATTCATGCTTTATGGAGCCGCCTGAGCGGGTATTTCTGAATTCTAGACGGATTCAGGCTGTGGCTTGCCGTCGTTCATGGAAGATGAGACGCTTCATATTGTAGGTTATGTTGGCGAGTGTCATCTTTGTTGTGGCGCGTTGAATTCCGATGGTTCTAATGGATAAATCCATCGGGCCCTTCTGATGACCAAAGACATGCTCGACACAGGTGCGAAATATAGAACGTGTCGCATTACCGCGCTCGATGTGTTTGGGCATTGGTTTGCCTTTTGGTTTTTTACGGTGGATGTGGGAGAAAAATCCATTGGCCTTAAGCCATGCCTCATTGCTCTTGGTGCGGTAAGCTGTATCGGCCCAAACCTTGCCAGAACGATTGTCCTTGGTGAGCACTGACGCCAACTCATGACCGTCATAGCGCGCTGCATCTGTTGTTTTTTCACCTCTGATAAACCGAAACTTACGGTCAATGCTGATGTGGTTTTTATAGCCAAAGTGAGGTACGGAAATATCAACTAACCCCGCATCTTTCTCACCCGTCTTGGTCGTTTTAGCCTTGCTATACTTGACCATCCACCGTGCGTCGGTGTCCTTCTGTGCCGCCTTGGCTGGATTATCAGGCCAGATATCTTTTGCATCTTCGCCAGCCTTGGCGCGGGCTTTCTCGCTTGAAGTCATACGTTGGCGTGGGGCTGCAATCAGCGATGAGTCTACAATTTGTCCCCCAGTTTGTTTGTAACCCCGATTACGTAAATGATCCTCAAAGGTTGCAAACAAATCAGTCAACACACCCGCTTGGGTCAACTTCTCCCGAAACACCCAAATGGTCTTTTGATCTGGCGTCGGCTCCCCAATTTGCAAACCAAGAAAACGCAACCAGCTAAAACGATCGCGGATCAGAAACTCCATCCGCTCATCACTTAAATTATGCATCGACGCTAATATCAAAATCTTAAACATCATAACCGCATCATAGGGCGGACGACCCCCCTGTGGACGCTCTCCATAGTTAAGTGCACTTGTCAGTGCACACCGAAACATCTCAAAATCCACATGCTCAGAAAGCGCGACAAGTGGGTCGCCTGTTTTAGACAAACGCTCAAGATGATCAGAAAAATCAAACAATCCTGCTTCGTGCATCAAAATATCCTCCTGAAAATATTGAATCACAAAATACACCTAAAAGATAGGTTTTTAGAGGTGTCCATCTTTGCAACAGAACCTTTTTTGTTGCCAAGATTTAGGCGGCCTCGGAGACTGAGTATTGTAAAAAACCAACTCACGAGGCCAATATGCAAATCATAAGACTGCACAAGAACGTTTATAAACTTTATGCTTGGGCGCGGACACAAGAATGTTTGGATGCGTACCGTATCAAATACGAAGACACGGTTCGGCAATGGGAAGCTTTACGCGCAGAGGGTGTTTCTCTAGCAAAATGCGCTGAATTTGTCGGCATCTCTCGGTCTACTTATTATCGCTACAAGCGGGTTTTGAAGGATTTGGCGCAAGGGATTATGCCGCCATCAAAGGCCCCAAAACACCGCAATAAGTCACAGTGGGGTGAGGCAGAAAAACAGTTGGTGCTCGAAATTCGCCGCGACAATAAAACCTACGGTAAGGAAAAAATAGGGGCCATCTTGCGGCGCGATAAAAACCAAATCATAAGCGATAGCACCGTGGGGCGTATCTTGGGTTTTCTACGCAAGAAAGGCCTGATTACACGATCAAGGTCTGCACCACAAAAGCGCAAGCGTAACTTCTCCAAGGGCCACGCCAAAGGATGGAAATATAAGGATTACAAAGATATAGAGATTGGAGAACGTGTGCAGATCGACCACATGACTGCCACGAAAAACGGCGTCACCTGCAAGCACTTTCAGGCCTGGGAACGGCGTAGCAAGCACATCCACGCGCAAATTTATTTTCCAATAATTGGTTAAAACCACCAGCTTTTAGCTGGTCAGCTTTAGCGTTATTTACATAAGGTTTCCTTCCATTTTAAGACCCAGCGTTGCGGTAAGGTCTTAAAATGGAAGGAAACCTTATGATCTATTCTACTGGAAGTCATAGCAGATATTATCACAGATACCATATCGTTTGGGTAACAAAATATCGTTACAAGGTGCTGCGTGGTGAAATGCGTGAGCGTATTCGGACATTGATACGACAAACGTGCAATGAATTGGGCGTACACATTGAAAAAGGCGTATTGTCTACCGACCATGTGCATATGTTTGTGTCAGTCCCGCCGCACGTCCCAATTTCAAAGGTGATGCAACGCGTAAAAGGGAGGTCCTCATACAAGATACAGCGGGAGTACCCCGAATTACGCAAACGCTATTGGGGGCAACGGTTCTGGGCTAGAGGCTATTTTTCAACGACGAGTGGAAATGTGACGGATGACGTTATTCGTCAGTATCTTGAATTACATTCAAAACGTGAACCTACCGACGAAAGTCGGTAGTTGTTCAGTCGAATGCCACCGCACGCTCTGCCAAACGGTTTTTGGAAGAGCTTGTGGAAATAGCTCCCTATAAAATCCTCTCAATTCAAGTTGATGGTGGCTCCGAGTTTATGGCCGATTTTGAGACGGCGTGTGAGCAGATGAAAATCCCGCTCATTGTATTGCCGCCAGCCAGACCGAAATACAATGGTGGCGTTGAGCGTGGAAACCGCACCTTCCGCGAGGAATTCTATGATTGTTGTGATCTGATTGCCGATAGCATTGGAGCTATGCGGTTTGAACTGAGAAAAGCTGTCGAAAAATATAACACATTCAGACCACATCACGCCTTGAAAGGTAAGACACCCATGGAGTACCTTCGAATCACTCAGGCCGAAGCCGCGTGAGTCTCAAAACACATGAACCTATACAAAGTAAAACTTCCTGTTGCAATCAATGCATTCAATGATATATAAGGGAAGAGAACTACAGAGGACGTGTAATGGCCAGCATCACAATCCGAAACCTAGAAGATGACCTGAAACAATGCATTCGTGTCCGTGCTGCCGAGCACGGTCATTCGATGGAAGAGGAGGTGCGCGAAATCCTGCGCCGCGTGGCTGGCGAACCCCAGCCACCAAAGAACCTAGGCAAAACAGTTCATGCGCGGTTTGCAAAACTGGGTGGCGTTGACCTTGATTTTCCCGAACGCCAGCCAATGCGCCGAACCCCGCAATTTGATTGAGGACTGCTTGTGATCCTCATCGATACAAATGTCGTGTCTGAATTGATGCGCGCGGTACCTTCACAGCTTGTTTTGGACTGGTTTGGCGCACAAGACAGTGCTGATATTTTTCTGACGGCCATCACAGAGGCTGAATTGCGCACAGGTGCCGCTCTACTTCCGACAGGGAAACGCAAGAAGCTCCTGTTGACAACAATCGACGCGATGAT
The DNA here is from genome assembly GCA_965206885.1 of Amylibacter sp. Classification (GTDB taxonomy): domain Bacteria; phylum Pseudomonadota; class Alphaproteobacteria; order Rhodobacterales; family Rhodobacteraceae; genus Amylibacter. The sequence goes on from CBDBLJ010000001.1 coordinate 85,770, forward strand.
TGAAGAAGATTTTGCTGGGCGTGTGATGCCTTTCGACAGTGCTGCCGCCAAAGCCTATGCCAAAATCGCCATTGAGCGACGATGTGCGGGTCGCCCCATCATGGAGGCTGACTGTCAGATCGCAGCCATTGCCCGCGCTTATGGCGCGTTTGTTTCCACCCGCAATGTCAGCGATTTCGAGGGCTGTGGAATAGGTATCATTGATCCATGGTGCCACCACGCATGAGTGCATTACACGGACCAATTGAGTCACCACAACACGTGATCGCAACGATCTTGTGGCAAAGTCCGCTCTCAAACTGTACGAATAAGGTCCCTCTTTGGCGAATCTTTCCGTACCACTTATACGGACAATCATGATGCCTGTTTCACTGGCTTTCAATCTGCGTTTCAAACCGTCCGCTAATCGGTCCCCTTACGTTCACCCAGCCGACGTCCGATAAGGCCATCTTATTGGACATAAACGACAGAGGGCAATGGCGCTGACCGCTTGGTCGGACGACGCTTCCCCGACATCCATGCGGGTTTTCCCATGATTCCAATCCATTTTTCGAACTATTTTCGAGCGCTTTGAATGCCACGACGGCGCTTTTGATTGCGCGGGCTCATATGTGCGGTAAGGAAGCATTATCACGGGTGATGATTCTTGTTGGGTTCTGAAGTATTCCAAATGCGTCCTTGCCATCCTGGAACGCCATCCAACCCATCAAAAGCCGAGTCTTTCGAGATCAGAGGACATGCCATCTCAATGGCCGTCGCCGCTATCATTCGATCAAACGGGTCTCGGTGGTTCCAAGCCATGCCACCGGACATCATTGCCATACGAGCTGTGTAGGGTGCCACAAGTCCGCCTTGAGCCTCAAGCAGGCTAGGCAGACGCTCTACAATATCACCAATCTCCGGCCACTTACCCAACCGATGTTTCTGCGTTATTTCGTGAAAGCTGCACGGTGGGACATAGACCGTTGTTGCAGCCTCAATCGCGCTCACCGCCCCTGCAGCAAGCCTCGGGGATTGCAGTAAGCTCCACATCCATGTGTGCGTGTCGAGGAGAACAGCACTCACTCCCACAGCACCAATTCATCATCAGACATTGGATTAAGGAAGTCTGGGACCTCTCCAGCCTCTCCATCGGAGACGCCGATGCGGAAGGGTCGTTTAGGGGTTGCAGGAATGATTTTCACAGCGGGTTTGCCATGCCGCGCAATGATAACTTCCTCACCCGCATCAGCCGCTGCCATCAGCTCCGATAGCTTTGCTTTCGCCTCTGCAACATTCATTTGCATGATTACCTCCATATTGGACCAATGTTAGACCAATGGTCGGCTGAAATCAATCAGGTTTTGGGTCTAACTGTCAAAAACATTTGGAGTTGTTCTTATCAGACATAGTGAGCTGATATATAGTAAGATAATATATAGTGACTTACTATAACGCTTTCTTTAGCTGCTTGATAAGGTCTTCTCGAATTTGCTCATTCCCCGCTTCGTGGCCGAGAGTAAGCAAGAAGAGCTCCCTTCCAACATCGGATACAGTAACACGCTTCCCAAATTTTTCGTCTAGGTCTCGGCAATATGCGCGAATAACCTTGTGTTCGCTTGGAGTGACTACTGAAATACAGTTTTTGGTTCGCTGCTCTGTTGTCAGAGAAATCTTTGTTCTTTCTAGCGTTGCCAGTCCATCGGACTTTTTCGCTGTATCATCGAACTGGTCGAAGAGATTTACCTTGTTAGATTTTGGCATGTTATTTTTCCTTAGAGAGATAATCATAAAATTCGCGGAACATTGGTGCGAGGTTTTTGAGGTGATGCCTCTGCAAGAGGGATACCCCCTTCCCTTCAAAGAGTTCTATCGGTGTTTCTTGATACACTGAAAGCTTTGAAATGAATTTTGATCTTGGGATTACAAAAATCGGATAATCAAAATTCTTCTTAACAGACGCCTTCAGCTCCTCGATGTATTCCCGCTCGGTGTTGTTGATAAGCAAAATGATGTTGTTATTGTGCTTAGAAAGCTCGGAAACAGTGTCGATAAAGGGCTTAATCTCAGCGGGTGATTGAAACGCAATGGGGATTACGCATTGGTCACAAACCTTCGCTGTGCGGATAATACGTTCATCAAGATAACCCCCAAAGTCGAAAACATGGTCTTCACCATCATAAGCAACAAGCTTCCCTGTGGGCGGTATCTCATGAAACTTGCCTTCAGGAAGCATAGCCTCATAAAGCTCACGTGTGCCGTTATCGTAGTCAAAGGTGAGGAAATGAGCCCCTAAATGCCTAGCGTAAGCAATGGCATGGGTTGTTTTTCCTTGTCCCCCTTTGCGGGAATAGAAGAGTGTGTTCATAAGTCACTATCTCATTATATAGTAAGTTAGTAAGACGCAATATTGCACCTTCTCGACTCATTATATTGCTTATAATAATAAGTCAACATATTGTGAGTTAGTAGGCAGGGCAATCGCATGAGTTTTACCCCTGAATTATCTGGAAAAGAAAATCCTCGTCCCAAGCCGCCAAGTGTCGCTTTAACCTGAGGCTTTGCTTTCCCTTTACGGAGCGCAGCATGTTGTTGGCGGCGTGCTTGATCGTTGTAAAATTAGCTGGCGCGTTTCCTTTACGGATACGACATTCATCATCACGAAACACCATATCCATGACCCAATGCAGCCCGTTTTCAATACCCCAGTGGTCGCGGATAGCTTTTGCGTGAGCTTCGGCGTCACAGGTCATGGATGAGATGTAAAAGCGTGTCTCTGAACGGGTCTTGTCTTGAAGTGTTGCGCAGTATTGGACCATCACGATGCTTTCCAATCCGGGCCAATTGTGCCGCTCCATCAGCCATTCAATATCCGAGCAAACAGTGACTTTTCTTGTTTCAATACGTCCATGTGATTTTTCTACGTCCTCATGGTAAGTTACTGTTGTGTCTGCAAAATCCACAGCGTCCTGTTCTTTCATGAACAGTTCGGTGTCTTTGCGAAGGGCACCTTGATTACCCTTTAAGGCCAAAACATAATCCGCTTGTTTGGTGATGATTTTATCGGCAATATCACGCTGACATCCCATAGCATCTATAGTGACAATAGCCCCCTTTATCGTCAGGAGGTCTAACAGTTCCGGTATGGCCGTGATCTCATTGGATTTGCCGTCCACCTGCCGTTGGGCAAGTGTCAGGTTCAACTCTGAACTCCAGGCCGAGATCATGTGAATTGCGGCCTTGCTGCCAGCCTTATCCAAGCTGCGACGTGAGGTTTTACCATCTATCGCCACGACCCCGCTAAGGGTGCTGTTTAAGGAGGCGACCCACTCCATAAAGCAGGCCTGAAAATGATTGGCATCCAGTGCGGCGTAGATGTTTCCCAGTTGATCATGTGAGGGTGTTCCGTCCGAAAAGGGCAAGAATTTCCGTAAAAAGGCCAGTTTCTTTGTCCCAAACGCAGAAATAGCGACCCAGTCATTCGCCCCGGACAACACGGCACATAACGTCAAAAGCAAAACCTCTGCCATAGGGTAAAGCAGCTTTGTTTGTTGTCGTGGGTCAGATAAAGTAGAAAAATGCGTAAGAAAATCAATGGAATGGCTGTCGGGTGCGTCGGCATTGGACATGGGTAGTGACCTCAATAAAAGCTAAAAGTTCACTCATTGAATCAACCCTCACCTCATTTGTCACCTGCTAACTTTTTCATGCGATTGCCCTGAGTTAGTAGGCTAGGATATGGTAGCGTAGTATATCGCAAGACAATATATAGTGAGTTACTACCTTTCAAATTCTACGCACGTATATTGATACCCTTGGCCGGAGTAGTCAAAGTATTGGCTCTCAGTAGAGGGTGTATAAGAATTCCAGTGCAGCCCAGTATCACTATTATTGAGGTCACTTTCGAGACCGCTAAAACAAAGAGAAGCGTGAGATTTTTCGGGTAATTCGTCACCGAATTTGTAGGCAGTCATATAGGGAGCGGATTTGCTTTTGCACGCCCAGTTTATCATGCCGTCGCGGGAGACAACGAATGCTATTGGCTTGGAGGAAAGGTTGACGAAGCGCAAAGCGCTTGCTTGCAGGGAGCACTCAAAGCGAGTCCCAATTTGGCTTAGTGAGGGTGTGTTCCAGTCAATGCCATCAAACTCGTCTCTCACAATATTTGATGGCATTAAAAGCCAAGAAGCAAAGGTATTTGCTTCTTCCTCAATCGTATTGTTAAAGTCATTTAACGTTGTGTCGCTATCTTCAAAGCGATCTTGTAAATGTCGGTGGCACATGAAATGCCCCAGCTCGTGTGCATAGGTGAACCTTTGGCGGCGTTTATTTTCCAATAATTGGTTAAAACCACCAGCTTTTAGCTGGTCAGCTTTAGCGTTATTTACATAAGGTTTCCTTCCATTTTAAGACCCAGCGTTGCGGTAAGGTCTTAAAATGGAAGGAAACCTGGACACCTCGATTAACCGCTAATTCCAGAGGTATTTGATAGGCATTTTTTACGGCAGGCTGCTTTTTGACGCAAAAAAAGCCTGTTTTGTTCCGTTTTATGCGGCATTCATGCTTTATGGAGCCGCCTGAGCGGGTATTTCTGAATTCTAGACGGATTCAGGCTGTGGCTTGCCGTCGTTCATGGAAGATGAGACGCTTCATATTGTAGGTTATGTTGGCGAGTGTCATCTTTGTTGTGGCGCGTTGAATTCCGATGGTTCTAATGGATAAATCCATCGGGCCCTTCTGATGACCAAAGACATGCTCGACACAGGTGCGAAATATAGAACGTGTCGCATTACCGCGCTCGATGTGTTTGGGCAATGGTTTGCCTTTTGGTTTTTTACGGTGGATGTGGGAGAAAAATCCATTGGCCTTAAGCCATGCCTCATTGCTCTTGGTGCGGTAAGCTGTATCGGCCCAAACCTTGCCAGAACGATTGTCCTTGGTGAGCACTGACGCCAACTCATGACCGTCATAGCGCGCTGCATCTGTTGTTTTTTCACCTCTGATAAACCGAAACTTACGGTCAATGCTGATGTGGTTTTTATAGCCAAAGTGAGGTACGGAAATATCAACTAACCCCGCATCTTTCTCACCCGTCTTGGTCGTTTTAGCCTTGCTATACTTGACCATCCACCGTGCGTCGGTGTCCTTCTGTGCCGCCTTGGCTGGATTATCAGGCCAGATATCTTTTGCATCTTCGCCAGCCTTGGCGCGGGCTTTCTCGCTTGAAGTCATACGTTGGCGTGGGGCTGCAATCAGCGATGAGTCTACAATTTGTCCCCCAGTTTGTTTGTAACCCCGATTACGTAAATGATCCTCAAAGGTTGCAAACAAATCAGTCAACACACCCGCTTGGGTCAACTTCTCCCGAAACACCCAAATGGTCTTTTGATCTGGCGTCGGCTCCCCAATTTGCAAACCAAGAAAACGCAACCAGCTAAAACGATCGCGGATCAGAAACTCCATCCGCTCATCACTTAAATTATGCATCGACGCTAATATCAAAATCTTAAACATCATAACCGCATCATAGGGCGGACGACCCCCCTGTGGACGCTCTCCATAGTTAAGTGCACTTGTCAGTGCACACCGAAACATCTCAAAATCCACATGCTCAGAAAGCGCGACAAGTGGGTCGCCTGTTTTAGACAAACGCTCAAGATGATCAGAAAAATCAAACAATCCTGCTTCGTGCATCAAAATATCCTCCTGAAAATATTGAATCACAAAATACACCTAAAAGATAGGTTTTTAGAGGTGTCCACCTTATGATCTATTCTACTGGAAGTCATAGCAGATATTATCACAGATACCATATCGTTTGGGTAACAAAATATCGTTACAAGGTGCTGCGTGGTGAAATGCGTGAGCGTATTCGGACATTGATACGACAAACGTGCAATGAATTGGGCGTACACATTGAAAAAGGCGTATTGTCTACCGACCATGTGCATATGTTTGTGTCAGTCCCGCCGCACGTCCCAATTTCAAAGGTGATGCAACGCGTAAAAGGGAGGTCCTCATACAAGATACAGCGGGAGTACCCCGAATTACGCAAACGCTATTGGGGGCAACGGTTCTGGGCTAGAGGCTATTTTTCAACGACGAGTGGAAATGTGACGGATGACGTTATTCGTCAGTATCTTGAATTACATTCAAAACGTGAACCTACCGACGAAAGTCGGTAGTTGTTCAGTCTCAACACTTTCGTTAAGCAAAATTGTCCAATTGTCATCACCTTGAGCTCTGAGCAAACAGCCCTCAAATGAATCAAAATCCCCCTTTTTTGTTTCCAGCGTCCCTCTGAAATCACTTGTTCGTAAGGCTCCATCAATCAATTGCCCTAAATCTAGTGGGTAAGTATTTGGGCCATGCTCTTGCCATAGGGTAGTAAGGCGGTTGGCTTCTTTGGCTGGTCTAATCCTTTTTATCTTCAAAACCTGACATAATCCTCTCAATGGTGCGCTTGTCATTCGACGTTAACTTTTTGAATTTTCTGAAAAAGGCATCCTCAAGCTGATTGTTTGTTGGTTCATCGACCTCATCGTCGAGAAAAAAGTCGGGGGACTGGCTGAAGTGGTTAGCAATTTTTAATAAAAGCTCAGCGGAAGGTTTTGCGCTTGTCTTGTTTTCGAGCTGCCAAACGTAGGCTTTCGAAGAACCGATAGCCGTAGCAAGCGCTTCAAGCGTTATTCCTTGTGCGGTTCTAATTCTTCGGAGTTTTGCCCCAAATTTTTCAGACATGATTTTTTCTCCCGTGGTAGCTTGACAAAAGTATAGCTATCACTATATCAGGTCAAGTGTAGCAAAAGCTATACAAATGTAAACAAGAATAGGAGCCACAAGATGGCAGAAAGTTGCACCGCCGCGAATGGCGATAAATGGGAAGTATACAGAAGCACTGCAAGTGATTGGCGCTGGCGTCGGACGGCATCAAATGGCCGTATCGTTGGAGCTTCCACAGAGGGTTACGTAAATAAGTCTGATTGCATCGCAAATGCGCGCCGCAATGGGATGTCATGCAACCCGTCGTAAAAACAACGTGGAGCGACTAAATCACGAAGTCGCTCCACGTTATTTTTATAGTGAGGTATTATATAGTAGGACGCTATGTGACCGAAAGCGATATTGTTCAATAGGGCAGGGGACGCATATTTTAGCTAGAACCAAAAATAGTGTTCCAACCTTCTTTGGTTTTCTCGCGGGGCTCACCTGTGTTTTTACCTTTCCAGCGTTCGGACGTGGCCACCCGCAAATTGCAAACCTTACCGCCATTCTGAAACGTGCGCACCTCTGGATTTGCACCCAGATTTCCAATCAGCGTAACCTTATTTAAACTTCCAGCCATTTCATGTCCTCAGATTTTTGCTTTGGGGTTAAAACTGGATTTTCCAGCAACAACGGAACCGCGCCGATTTGCGCACCACACATCTCAGACATATCCCTGACCACGCGGATAAAATCATCGGTTGCAAAAGCCCGCCAACAATCCTCGACAGTGTGGTTTCCGCGGTAAGCCGCCTGTGCCCCGGGGTTTTTCATTCGGTCCAGCTCCATTTGGCCTAACTGGATCGAGTCTCCGATTTCGGCCAAAAAACAGAACAAAAGTGAACATTACTTTCTGAGATGAGCGATGCCTAATTCCTCCCACATCCAGGTGAAATCATATGTGCCCATTTGTGCATTTTTGTCTTGGCGTGCTGTTTGCTTTTCCAAATACTTGATCCAGGCGACAACTTCAGCTTGTCCAGCCTTGGATTTCACAGCATTTCGTGGAGTTTTATCGCCCAGCATTCCAACAGGTTGATCAAGTGTTTCTTTATACTGTCGATCCAAGAACATCGTGATCATCTCGGCCTCCTCTTCTTTGGATATGTTAAGAGGTTCTGATGGCGCGCGCGGATTTTCACGATGATACTTGAAAGCTTGTTCCACGGTTTGACGTTCTATGAGCGGCGAGCCAACGAGATCGCCGACTGAACAACTACCGACTTTCGTCGGTAGGTTCACGTTTTGAATGTAATTCAAGATACTGACGAATAACGTCATCCGTCACATTTCCACTCGTCGTTGAAAAATAGCCTCTAGCCCAGAACCGTTGCCCCCAATAGCGTTTGCGTAATTCGGGGTACTCCCGCTGTATCTTGTATGAGGACCTCCCTTTTACGCGTTGCATCACCTTTGAAATTGGGACGTGCGGCGGGACTGACACAAACATATGCACATGGTCGGTAGACAATACGCCTTTTTCAATGTGTACGCCCAATTCATTGCACGTTTGTCGTATCAATGTCCGAATACGCTCACGCATTTCACCACGCAGCACCTTGTAACGATATTTTGTTACCCAAACGATATGGTATCTGTGATAATATCTGCTATGACTTCCAGTAGAATAGATCATAAGGTTTCCTTCCATTTTAAGACCTTACCGCAACGCTGGGTCTTAAAATGGAAGGAAACCTTATGTAAATAACGCTAAAGCTGACCAGCTAAAAGCTGGTGGTTTTAACCAATTATTGGAAAATAGAGTCTATCCCGGCAACTGCGCGCCAGACCACAGGAAAATCCACATCTACCCCGGCCTCGATCAGCGAGGTGGCGATCAGATGCACTGGTTGTGAATTGTCCAGCCACTTGCGAACCTGCGACAGAACCGCGCGACGATGCTTGGCAGTCATGTTTGTCGTCAGAAGTACGGCACCCGGAAGCGTACGAATACGCTCGAACAACTCGCGCGCATGGCGGCGATTATTTAGGATGACCAGTGCCTGATCAGTCTTTCCGAGGTCGGCGGCGAGCGCGTCGTCACCGACCAACCCTTTGTAGGTGACCTGAACCCTTTGAAGCTCCTGATACAATTCGGGTGGATCCGGAGACAGTTCACGCACCTCCTGCCGGGTGAATCCTTCGGGATGCGAGAACCCGTCTCCATCTTTTCCTTTCAGCAGCGCTGGTTGCGTCGCCGTACACAGGACCACGCTGGCTCCATACCCAAAGGACAGTTCCTTGATGGCGGCAAGGCAGGGCCGCAGCAACCGCAGCGGCAGGGTTTGCGCCTCGTCCAGAATGATCACAGATTTCGCCAGCCGGTGCAGCTTGCGGCATTTCGACGGGCGGTTTGCGAACAGGCTTTCAAAAAACTGCACCGCCGTAGTGACTACCACCGGCCTGTCCCAGTTCTGCGCCGCACATTTCAGCCGCTCGGATTCGCCTAGGTCGTCCAGCCCGTCCCAGTCAAACGAGGAGTGATGCTCAAGCACCGCATCATCAGTATTCAGTGCCTTACGGAATACATCCGCTATCTGCTCGACGATTGAGGTATAGGGGACGACATAGATCACCCTTTGCATGCCGTATCGTGCCGCGTGATCCATTGCAAAGGCCAGCGAAGCAAGGGTCTTACCGCCGCCCGTAGGCACGGTCAGCGAGAAAAGCCCCGGCTCTTTCGCGGCCCCTTCGCGCACATGCACGAGGATTTCGGCACGGATTCGGTTCACATGTCCCCTCGCGGGGCCAAATTTTGCCAGATGATTCTCCAGCGTCTGGGCTAGATCGGCCAGTGCCGGGGGCACCACCTGTGGGTCGCGATTTTCAACCTTGTCGTAAAAGCGCTGCGTTTCCAGAAAATCCGCGTCCGTCAGGGCCGAAAACAGCATTCGCGTAAAGAAGTGTAGTTTGAAATTTATAAACGGATCACCAGAGTTCATCGCCTGCAAAGGCGCGGGGACCTCCATCGACGACAGCGACATGCCGTCGGGAAGTCCGAGGCTTTGCGCGGCCTTCAGCCGTTCGTTCAGAGGTGTCGGCGGGCGGGCAGCAGAACACAGAATACCGTTCGGCAAACCCGCATGATGGCCGACAATGCAATAGGCGAGAATCTTTCCGTCAAGCCCGCTGAAGTGATCATTTGCATATAGCGCTCCTTCGCCACTATGTGGTTCTGAGTTCTTTTCGCCCCGCAGATAGGCTTGAAACGCCGGTTTTGCCTTGCCAAGATCATGCAGAAAACCAGCGATTTCTCCCCATGTCGCGGCTCCAAAACCGGTGGCAAATATCCTGCTGCGCCCACCGACAGCGGCAAGATGATCGCCTAGCGGTTCCCAGTCTTGCTGTTCGGGACTTGTTGTTGAATGCGCAAATAATCTGGAATCCGTAATGCTCATTTTCCCCTGCTCTACCCGGATGACAATACGTAGGGGCCGCCGGGCGGTGGTTTTCCCTCAGAACTTCATATCGAAATGAGCCTTGATCCCCCAGGCCTCATAGCCGCTTTGCCCGATGCCGTCATAAGTGCCGGAGAGCGACAGGCGGGTGCCATCGGGACCGGTCATGCTGATCCCGGGGGCGATCCGCGCGCGCCATCCATCCTCCAGCCCGCTGTCCGCGCCCAAGAAGCTGCCGCCCCCGCTGGTGTTGGCATGGCTGTAGATTGCATCCAGCGTCAGCGCGGGTTCATAGCGCCAGCCATCGCTCCCGAGGAACTGCGTCGAGATCGTCGGGCCAAACTTGAGTTGCCCTTGCGAGACCGTCTGGCTCGGAATGGTCACGCCCAGCGTGTTGGTATAGGCGTTCTGCTTGTCGGCCAGCCAGGACAGGCCAGCATTGGGCCGGATGGTCCATCGGCCTTGGGTGAACTCCCCGGTGAGGCTGATGTCGGCCAGCCAGCGGGTCGAGGAGAAGCTGTCGGTATAGGTGCCCACCGGCGTGACGTCATTGTCGGATTTACCCCCGGCCACACGGGCGTCGAGATAGAGGTTCTCCTGCAGCCTTGCGGTCACATAAGGGCCAACCATCCAGCCTGTGCCTTCGGTTCTGGAGGTGTCGCTGTCGTTGCTGTCGGTCAGGCGGTCATATTGCAGCATCCCGCCCACCAGCAGGTCGGGGGACATGAGATAGTCTGCCCCCAGATGGGCGATGGCAAAGTCACCGCCGGAACCGGCACTGCCGTTGAACTTGTTAAAGCTGCCCTCAAACCAGACGTCAAAGCGGCGGCTCTCATGGGTGGCCGTCCCGCCTTGCATCACTTGTATCTGATTGGCAGCGCGGGTGACCTGATCCAGACTTGTGGCGAAATTGTAATTCCCCGAACCAAGGCTGCGCAGGTTGAACTCAAACGGCATGAGCTTTCCGATCTCGCCGGTGGCAAAGCTCAACTGTTCTGATCCAGTGCCGCGCTGTAACCGGTTGATCCTGCGCGATACATCTGGCTGGTTGGCCAGAATGAGCCGGGTGCGCGTCTCCAAAAACCGGTTGATGGTCTCAACCGTCTTTTTAACCGAGGCATTCGTACTCACCGAGATGGCTACGGTATCGGTGTCTTCCGAGCCTGCCGCATCTCTCACGGTCAGGGTGAACTCAAACTCGCCGTCATCCGCCGTCTGTCGGATTGGCGCCGTGAAGGTCGGGGAGATTGCAGACGTGTCATTCAAGGTGACAGTGGTTCCGCCGGTCTGCGTCCATGCGTAGGTCCGCCCGTCACCGGCAAGACCGGAACTGCCGCTGCCATCAAGGGTGACTTCCGCGCCTTCGTCCACAGTCTGATCGTCCCCGGCATTGGCGGTCGGCGGCAGGTTCGTCACCGCGATGCTCACCGTGGCGGTGGAAGTTTCCTTCTCTGAATCGGTCACGGTCAGGGTGAACGCCAGTTCTCCGTCATCCGCCGTCTTGCGCACTGGCGCAGTGAAGGTCGGGGAGATTGCAGACGTGTCACTCAAGGTGACATCGGTTCCGCTGGTCTGCGCCCACAAATAGGTGAGTGTGTCGCCCGAGCCGGTGTTCGGATCGATGTCCGGGTCTGTGGTGCCGCTGCCGTCAAGGGTGACGAGGGTGCCCTCGTCCACGGTTTGATTTGAACCGGCATTGGCCACGGGGGGGCTGTTGGCTGCGCTCACCGCCGCCGTGGCGGCACTGGTGCGGCTTTCCTGCGCGCTACCGCCATCGGTGAAACTGGCCGTCACGGTGATCACCTTGCCGATCTCGGCCGCCGTCAGGGTGTAGGTGGCAGAGGTTGCGCCGGTAATATCCGCGCCATCCGCCTTCCATTGGTAGGTGAAGTTGGCGGGCCCACCTTCGCTGGGGATGTCGAGCCCATTGGCATCCATAATTCCAGAGGGGTCCGCCGTCAGTTCCTGATCCTCGATCAGGTCACCGGAGATGGTCGGAGCACCGGTCGCCGGGGTGTTGGTCACGGTGATACTAAAGCTCAGTGAATCCGTGTCTCCGTCCCCATTCGTCGCGGTGTAGGTCAGGTTAAACGTCTTGGTTCTCGCGGCTCCTGTCGGCGTACCAGACAATATGCGGCTGGCAGGGTTAAAGGTCAGTCCAGGGGGCACGGAACTGAGTGTATAGGTATTTGTACTCGGTGCTGACGCGGGCCCCGCCAGTGCCTCGGGCAAAGTCAGACCAGGAATTGCATTGCCCGCGCTGTAGGTCTGATCATCAATGGTTGTCCGAAACAGCGGTCTGACAAAGATGCGGACCTCATCAGTGTCCTCGTCGGTGGCCGGGTGCGCTGCGTCACGAACGCGCAAGCTGAACGTCAACGAAGCCGGGTCAGATGCCGGTATCTGGCCCGGCATGGTGAATGTTGGCTGTGCTGCTGTCGGACTGCTTAAAGTCACATCGGGGCCGGCAGTCTGCGTCCAGAGGTAACGTAGGTCCGAATTATCGCCGTCAGGATCGTTACTGCCAGTGCCATCAAGCGTGACTGTGGCGCCCTTGTCGACCCTCTGATTATCCCCGGCGTCAGCGGTGGGCGACTGATTGTGGTTGCGAACAGTTACCGACGCGGAGTTGATAGCCGGTCCGGCAGAAGTGCTCCCAGAGACCTCAAGTCTAACGCCAAACGTAGTCCCATCTAGCACTGAGGGGCTCGCAGTGATGGTAAAAGTTGACCCGTCCCTAGCGGAAAAGGTAACCCCTGCCGGGGTACCCGCAGCGTTGGGAGGCTGCCACCTGTATGCGAAGGGGCTAGCAATGCCGGAAATTGAAGCAGCGGTGAGCGTCAGGGACTCTCCCGCATCAAATGTACGGACATTTGCGGAACCGCTTCCGCTCGGAGTAATCGTAACACTCTGCGCACTGGCTGCTGTTCCCGAGATCATCAGGGAGAGGAGCGCCAGTGCGCAGAACCGCGCGGTGGCGCTGAAGGCCGCCCCCAGAAAATGGAATATCGCCGGATAAGATTTTGAGATGATCATGAACGTCCCTTGCTCCGCAATGCGGTTTTGACTTTTCCGTAACCTATCAAATTCAACGGTTTGTTCAATGCTGGATTTGTGTGTGTGTGTGTGTGCGGGGGGGTGGGTGGATTAGTGATTTAGTATCAATACGTTAATAGGCATTCTCGGGCTGGACCATGAAGCCGATTTCGCAGAATCCCCTGTTTTGAGCGTCCAAACGAACCCAACGCACCCTCGCTTGTCAGTACCACGTCCTTTGGCAGCGGACGCCGCAATACGACTACCCGCTGCTTGCAACTCCAACCCTGCAACGCCTTGAAATATTCTGCAAAGGCGTGACGCTGTAAAACAACGACAACAAGGAATTTCAACTATGCTTAAAATCATCCAAGCGGCAGCATTTCACGACGTAGGATTGCATTTATGGGTCTAACTTTTTCATGCGATTGCCCTGCGCCCAAAGGGACCAGGAAAGAGCAAACTCGATCAATATCGGCCAGAAATAGAGGCACTGCTCACCAACGGATCAACCCAGAAATTTATAGCCAGACGCTACAACACCACTCCAGCCAACCTGTCAAACTGGATCAAAAAGCACCAGATCAAAAAACAAAACAGCTAAAAATCCTATGGTGGGTTACGTACCTTTGTTGGGTTAGACCCAACAACCGGCCAAAACCCTTAGCGGGGTTTTCTGCACTCAGCCCCACTCGACCCCCTACACAGAGTTTCATCGCAAAACGCTACAACACAACGCCTGGAAACCTATGCAATTGGAGTGAATACTCCACCGGCTGAAAGCCGGTGGCTTCGGGTTACGGCTAAAAGCCGGATCGGTCCGCCCTTCGGCGGACTCAGGTCACGCTAAAATCATCGTCTGGCTCGGGTGGTTTCTGCGTCTTAATGTATTCCACCCATGCCTCGTCCGTGACGTTACCGCTCGATACAACCCAATAGCCGCGCGCCCATAAATGCTGGCCCCAGTATCGCTTTTTTAGCCCCCCAAATTCGCTCAACAACTTATGCGAACTTCGGCCCTTCAGATATTGCACCGCCTGCGACACCGATAGATTTGGCGGGATCGACAGCAACATATGCACATGGTCTCTCTGATAGCACCAGCGTGGATCAACATCTCATGCCCTCGCGCCGTCTCGCGCAACAATTCTCGGCACCGGTCGCCAACATCGCCACCAAGTACCTGATACCGATATTTCGTTACCCAAACGATATGATATTTGCAGTCCCAGACCGTATGGCTGCCACGTTTGTATGATTCCATACCCTCAGTCTAACCTAAAACCAAAGCTATCCCATGCCGCCTAAAGGCGTGGGATTTACTGATCCCCTATCGGGGACTTTAAAAAGAACGGTATTCTAAAGCCAGAGGTCTAGACAATTCCTGTGGTGGATTTGGTACCTTTGTTGGGATAGACCCGCTGGACCACGGATGTTCATATCTCGAAAGACTTGAATTTGGTCGGTCATTCAGATTTTCCTATGGTTTGGTGTTTCGGTCGAGCTAACCCACTTTCCGCGGTCATCACAGAACCTTAGTTGATCCCTCGTCAACTTTCAATCGGTCGAATGTTGACTTTCAATTGGTCGGATAAGGAGAGGCACGTGAATGTACGAACGTTTAGCAAAACTCAGGGTAGAGGAAGCATTGGCAGACACCCGCGTTGTGTTGATCTCCTGACTTCGTAGGATTTCGGCTGTAACACATTGATATTATTGGCCTGCTTTTTCACAGGGCACTACATCGCGGATTTCCGGCGATGGGATTCAACGGTCAGAGAGTGTCGATCAGGCCTTTTCAGGTCTGGGCTTGCGCGTTCTTTCCGGCGGCATCCTGAAGGGTGCTTCGTTCCACGACAGGCCAACACAGCGCAGGATGCGTTTGGCGTCGGTTGTGGCCGGGCTGGGCATGGCATATTGTTCGCTGGTGCCCTTGCGCCTCAGGATGGAAATCTGAAGTCGGTCGAGTTCCCGACGGATGCGGGCCGGGCTCATGGGATGGCCCAGCATCTGCAGGCGCTTGCGCAGGTGTTGCAGGCAACAGAAAGCCATGTAGCAGATGGCGATATGGGCCTGTATCCGCCGCGGCGTCCAGTGATAGACGGGTCGGATTTTCAGGTCATGCTTGTTGGTGCGGAAGCAGGTTTCGATCAGCCAGAGCTGGTGATATTGGGCGATGGCCGCCTCGGGTGCGAGATCGTCCCTGCCATGAACGATGATGGCGTGCAGCCCGTCCCATTGGGCTGCCGCGTCGATCTTGTCCTGATCAAGTGTGATCTCGCCCGTATCGGGAAACGAGAGGAAGCGGGCATATCCCCGGTGACTGACACTGGCGGGGCTCCGGCTCCGCCGAAGCTTCTTTTGCAGGCGCTCAAGGGCCTTCTGGCGCTTGTGGGCATCCTTGCGGGCGCGGGCGGGCGAGAAGGTGACGATGATCCGGGCACCGTCATGCTCAATCACCTTGTAGCGCCCCGCCTCGGCAGCGCCCTCCGCCGCGCCGTGTCCGGCCCATGGCTTGTAACCGCCCGTGTCCAGGGCCTTGTCTTTCACGCCCGCCGGGGCCGACTTCAGGCGATAGCCCAGAATGAACGGCAGGCCTTTGGTGCGCAACATATCCTGATTGTCGGCGCTGAGCATCCCGGCATCTGCCACCAGCGTGATCTTTCCGAGCTTGTAGCGCTCTTCCAACCCCTTGATCGCGGCCTCAAGCGTATGGCCTTCCCACATATTGCCGGGAAACAGGTCATAGCCGACCGGCAAGCCGTCGGTGGTGACCATCAGCGCCAACACCACCTGACTGCGATGCGATTTCCCGTCCTTGCTGTACCCCTTGGCCAGCAAGCGGTCGGACGCGTCTTCCGGATCCTCCCGATCTGTATCGAAGGCCAGTGTTGTGCAGTCGTAGAAGAGGACATCGACCGGTCCCGCCAGAAGCGTCTCCGCCGCCTCGTGTGACATCCGACAGACCCGGTTGATCGTCGCCGCGTCCATGTAGTCCATAGCCTGGTAGACCCGGTCCAGATTGAGGGTGATCCCGACCCTGTGGGCCAGTGCATCCACCGTTGCCCGCTTGCTCTCTGGCTGCGACAGGCGCGCCAGCACCAGTTCGCGTAAAATGCGATCGCTGCTCTTGCGCCGGGTGCCCAGAAGCCCATTCCAGCCCAGGCCGGAATAAACCTCCCCCATCACATCGCGCAAACCAAGCGACAGGCGGGACTCTTCGCGGCACTCCCCAAGATCGACATTCAGTTTTTCCGGACGCGGGGCGGTGCGCACAAGTGTCGCCAGATCAGCATATTCCGTTGGGGTGAACAGTTCCATTTGCGGGGACTGTGCGGTACGCAGTTCTTCCATGATCCGGCCAGCCAGGCGCTTGAGGTCCTCGACTTCAGTGTCGTTATGCGCGATGCCGACATGCCGGACGACCTTCTGGCGAACCTTCTGACCGGTGCGCACCGACTGGACGATCTGGATGCGGGTGCGCTTGCGTTCGGGATCATGTTTGGTGCGGATGAACATGTGCGGGAGTGTAGCAGAACCTCCAGAAACCGCAACCCTCAATTGCCATTGGGGGCACTACTTTACCCTCCCGGAAGCCAGGGCCTGAAGTTAAACAAAAAAACACCCCACAAGCCGACAAAACCTACGAACTCAGGAACGTTTAGCAAAACTCAGGGTAGAGGAAGCATTGGCAGACACCCGCGTTGTGTTGATCTCTGGACCCAGACAATCTGGTAAAACAACCCTGGCGACAGACATCGCAGCCGATGAGATGCCCTTCTTCACCTTAGATGAGGCGACCGTGCTCGCGGCGGCGAACAACGATCCGGTTGGATTTCTGCGCGGACTTGATCGCGCGGTCATAGATGAGATTCAGCGCGCACCCGATCACGACTCAAACCGTTCAGAAATCACTTGCACCGAAGCGGGCATCCATACATGTGTCGTGACCCGAGTTTGGAAAACCCCTCACGTTGGGCGATGGCCATGGAGCCGGAAATTGTCTCGGTGATGATGCGATGTGGTTCGACAGCAAAGCCAGCGTTTTCGATTTCCCTGATCTGGTTTTCAGGGGTTTGGTCGAAAGTGGAGACGCGGGCATAGGCAAAGGTTCTTGACATAGGTGATTTCGTTACGAAATGGATGTACGTAATTATATGTATGTCCTATAGTAATGCAAGGTGACTACGGACAGGCGAATTGCGTCCACTTCAATGATCCCGCCGCTCCCCGAACACCGCCTCCAGCGTAGGGGCATCCAGCACCCTATCCACCCAACGATCCAGCTCCTCAATGCTCCCCGCCGCGATCTGTGCAATCACAGGCTGGGGCAGGGGGCCAAACCGCTTGACCAGCAGGCGCATTAGGGACTTGGCTTCACCTTCTGCCCTGCCTCTGGCTTCACCTCTGGCTTCACCTTCGGCCAGGCCTTCCACCTTGCCTTTTTCACGTCCAAGCGCCTCACCAGCGGCAAGCCCTTTAGCCTCGCCTTGTTTTTCCCATGTTTCTGCGATTGTACCCATCAGTGCTTTACCTCCATCTTGTTTTGTATTTTCCAGTACGGCCTCGACATCGTCCAGCGGCACCTCGTATTTCTCGACGATATACCGAAACACGATCCGTTCCAAGACACTTCCATCCGGTAGGTCGCGCAGGATCGCGGTCAGCACCTCGCGTGTCACCACGTCATTGCGCTGCACATAACGCAAAGCACTCAGAACCGCCCTGATCGGCGCGGCGCCAGACAGCGCCTCCTGCGGCCCTGAACCCAGATCATGCAAGGCATAGCGAAACGACGGCACGAAGGCGGCAGTATCCGCATCCGCCTGCACCATCTCGCCAAAATCCAGCGGGATTGTCCATGTGTTTCTCCCGTGAAAGAAAACCAGCGGTACAATAGGAGGCAAGGCACGCAGCTTGGCCGGTTTTCCCGCAGCGTAGCGCGTCCAAATGCGCAGCATATACCCCAGCAATTGCAACGGCGTGCCAGGCTCCGGAGCGGATTTATGTTCAACCAAAGTGTAGATCAGGGCAGGCGGCCCATCTTTCAGCTTCACCTCAAACAACCGATCACTTTGCGTCATGCGGCTGTGTTCATCCACATAGGTGCCATCCAGCAGTTTGGGCGGTGCATCCGCCATCCGCGCACTCAGTGCCTTTGGTAGATATTCTCGCAAGAGCGTTGCCGCCCGGTCAGGATCCTCCACCAGAACCCGAAACAACGCATCATGGCTGATCTTTACCAAGGGTTTCTCTGTGCCATTTTCAGTCATCTGGGTATCCGTTGCTTTGGGGTTGAAACTGCATTTTCCAGCAACAACGGCACCGCGCCGATTTGTCTACCACAGAGATCCGACAGATCCTTGACCACGCGGATAAAATCATCGGTTGCAAAAGCCCGCTTTATAGGCCTTGCCGAGGCAACGGGTTTGGGGTCTGATGTTTTAGCCATTCTGCGTCCTTCGTGTGTTTTTGCGCCTGGATGTCACACGGGTCTTTTTTTGCGGCATTTCACGCATATCCTTGTTCAGGATTGATATGGCAAAACCCATTATATCTTTAATCTCCAACATCTCCAAACCCTGCTTTTTCAGGGCAAATACCCTTTCCACACGCAGCTGTCGATAGGCGTCCGACAGTTTAGACTGGGCAATATATAAACCCCTAATTGTTTTCCAGACCACGGCTTCGGGACAGGCAACTTGCGCCGCTATCTCATCAGGCGTCATCCCGTCCAAGTGCAGATTACGAATATGCTGCCTGAATGCATCACTGCCTGGCGTAAGCTCTGTTTCTTTTTTGAGCGTTAAAACCTCAATAGGCTTTTCGTTTTTCAGCCCCTGCCAGCTGCGCCGCGCTCGTTGGTTTTCAATACTGGCCAGATACTTCCAATCTTGCAAAACAGTCATACGGAACCCTCCTTTTGCACGCCACTTCCACTTGGGAGCTTACAGCATATATTACCACGGCCCCCCATTTCTACTGAACCCGTTCAGGCCGCGGCGCAGCCTTTGGCTGCTTGCCCTGTCGTTCGCGCTCCCATATCCCGATGATGGCGCGGGTGAGATTAAGCTCACCACTTTGCGCCTTGCGGGTAAACGCTCTGAGTGCCCCACCTGGCGAGTGCACTGGCACCACCGGATGAAACCTGTTGCGATCAATCACAATGAGGGCAAGGAAAGCAATGGGTTCGCCCATGACCTCGACAGCGTCGAGCCATGCAGAGATATTAATCCCCAACTCGCGCAGGATAAACGGGATTGCCTCGCGCCAGTCCTGCAACGCATCCAGATAGGTTGCTGCATCATCTGATGCCAGGGCCCTAATTTTATCAGGGGTAAGCTTTGCCATCAAATCAGGCTTGACCCCAGCCAAAAACCCAACATCATTTTTTTCTAAACAAATATTGCGCCCGTTAGGGTGCAATCTAACAGATATGTCTTCGTCGGCGTTAGCCGGCGTCCGCTTTAATGATCCGGATGGATCGTTACAAAATTCAGTTAAGTTTAATACAGGTTGTATATGGCATGGGAACCCCAGTTCCGCTGCGGCGGAATTATTTTGTTTGTTTTCAGTGTTATCCACAGTCTTGAATTCAGCATGCGTTGTAACCGTGGTTTCTACGCTTTGTTGAGAAGAGTGGGGGCGCAGAGGGTTCTGTCGCAAACTGAGATTGTGCATGGAGTCACTCCTATCGCCGGACACAGTTATCGAGCGAGCGCCGAAAATTGCTGGAAAGCGGATTGTCCGGGTGTTCCGAATTGTTTCTTGCGGATCATGTGCGCGACTTCAATGCCATCCAGTGTTGCGGAGGCTGAGAGGAAGGATTTGAAGCCCTTCATTTGCTTGGTCAGCTTCTTGATGAACCTGTGGTCTTGCTCGATGATGTTGTTGAGATATTTGACCTGCAATATCTCAATCAGCCAAAACCAGCCGTTCAACAAGAGCAGGTAATTCATGTTATTCAACCCGGCGAGGTTGGCACCGCTTTTATCGATGACCACCCTGTCAGGGAAGCCGTTATTCTGGATCGCCCGCTTGAAAAATGCAGTCGCTGCCGCTTCATCCCGCTGCTCTGACAGCATAAAATCAAGGGTTTTGCCGAATTTATCGATGGCGCGGTAATAATACATCCACTTACCTTTGACTTTGATATAGGTCTCGTCCATGCGCCACGAGGTGCTGGTTCCAGACTTCCGACGCTGTGCTTCAGTGGCGATCAAGGGCGCATATTTTATCACCCATCGGTTCAGGGTTGTATGATCGACATCGACACCACGTTCCGCCATGATTTCCTCCAGATCACGGTAGGAAACACCATAGCGCACGTAAAAAAACACCGCATAAAGAATCGCTTCTTTGGGGAAATGACAGCCGCTGAACGAAATCATGGTACACTCACCTGTTGGTCTAAAACTCACATGCGTATGCAAAAATCTCACCAGAAAAGCAATCAACATTAAAATTTTTGCAACAGAACCAGTTCTGTGGCTGCGCACTAAAATTACCATTTGCGCCTCATAGTTTTACCGTCATCGCTTTATGCATTGAAGTCAACACATGCGGCCAATGCTCTTTCAGAGAGTGAGATAGAGCACTTCCATATACGCGAAATTTTTACGAAAGCCATTTGAGAAAACACAACACACTCTAGCTGTCCTTTGCTCATTCTACTTCACTTAGAATTTTACATCGTTGATGAAATTGCCTACCCAAATCGACCCCATATATCGGTGTTTGCGGTACTCTCCAAGAAGGTCTGCTATGTACGGCTATATAGTCATTCATTAATGTCTGCTTTGAGCCCTTTTGAGATATTCGTGCTTGTTGCATTTTTCGTTAGCAAGAAGATAAAGGCACGAATATAGCACGTGTGTCTTCTGAATAAGTTCAGATAGATGTGAGACTGTTTTTTTGTTGCCAAGATTTAGGCGGCCTCGGAGACTGAGTATTGTAAAAAACCAACTCACGAGGCCAATATGCAAATCATAAGACTGCACAAGAACGTTTATAAACTTTATGCTTGGGCGCGGACACAAGAATGTTTGGATGCGTACCGTATCAAATACGAAGACACGGTTCGGCAATGGGAAGCTTTACGCGCAGAGGGTGTTTCTCTAGCAAAATGCGCTGAATTTGTCGGCATCTCTCGGTCTACTTATTATCGCTACAAGCGGGTTTTGAAGGATTTGGCGCAAGGGATTATGCCGCCATCAAAGGCCCCAAAACACCGCAATAAGTCACAGTGGGGTGAGGCAGAAAAACAGTTGGTGCTCGAAATTCGCCGCGACAATAAAACCTACGGTAAGGAAAAAATAGGGGCCATCTTGCGGCGCGATAAAAACCAAATCATAAGCGATAGCACCGTGGGGCGTATCTTGGGTTTTCTACGCAAGAAAGGCCTGATTACACGATCAAGGTCTGCACCACAAAAGCGCAAGCGTAACTTCTCCAAGGGCCACGCCAAAGGATGGAAATATAAGGATTACAAAGATATAGAGATTGGAGAACGTGTGCAGATCGACCACATGACTGCCACGAAAAACGGCGTCACCTGCAAGCACTTTCAGGCCTGGGAACGGCGTAGCAAGCACATCCACGCGCAAATTTATTCGAATGCCACCGCACGCTCTGCCAAACGGTTTTTGGAAGAGCTTGTGGAAATAGCTCCCTATAAAATCCTCTCAATTCAAGTTGATGGTGGCTCCGAGTTTATGGCCGATTTTGAGACGGCGTGTGAGCAGATGAAAATCCCGCTCATTGTATTGCCGCCAGCCAGACCGAAATACAATGGTGGCGTTGAGCGTGGAAACCGCACCTTCCGCGAGGAATTCTATGATTGTTGTGATCTGATTGCCGATAGCATTGGAGCTATGCGGTTTGAACTGAGAAAAGCTGTCGAAAAATATAACACATTCAGACCACATCACGCCTTGAAAGGTAAGACACCCATGGAGTACCTTCGAATCACTCAGGCCGAAGCCGCGTGAGTCTCAAAACACATGAACCTATACACTTCTTTGAAATTATTTAGATCAAGCGGCCATGTTCCGGTCGGCCAAAGCAACCCCATCTGAAGTCTTTTTGGGTAATAAATACTCGTATAAAGTGTCCCAAAACCTTTGTCGTAAGCAGAGGAATGAAGAGGCGGGCGCAAGAAAGCGCCTACAAATTTTTCTATAGGTTCAACATGCAAGGTTAAACGCTGAAGTAAAAAACGTTCACGTTCAACGGTTGCCGTAAATCGCGCATGGCTTTCCCACTCGACCCGCTCTTGGTGATTTGTGGCAACGGCTGCGTGTGTGATGATTGTAGGGCGATCTGGAGCCATAAGAGCTGTTAAAAAATTACGTTTTTTATCTATAACTGTAATATTATAGCTCATATGTGTTGGAAGACGCGATAGTACTTCCCCTGCTTCTTTTGCAGTCTCACAAGTCTGCAATACATACCGCAGGATCAATGGGACTCCAAAACCATCACCGACGACACGACGTCCCCCGAATGTTAAAGATAGGGATAGACCTGCATCGTTAATTCCATCAAGCAATCCCCATAATCCATCGCTTGTTCCCATAACAGCACGGCCTTGCCATTCGGTACGTAATATGAGGCTGTCAAAAGCACGCGGGTTATAATCATAATTGCGAACCAAAACGGGTTCTTTCCCAGGCCAGATCGCCTGTGAGCATCCTGACAAATATGGTGGAGGGCGGTAAAAACTTAAAAAACGCGATGCATGGTCACCACCACCAGCTAAATCACATAGTTCTTCATAAAGTGGCAACATCTCTGGCATATGTATCTTTAACGCGCGTAGGCCATCCAGATAAGATGACCGTGCTTCTGCGCCTTCACGCAGCCACCATCGATAATAGCTAGGCCAATATTCATGAAACAACCCAGCCCATTTAGGGCCAGGCTGTGCCTCATTAATTGCGCGCCAGTTCATTTGCATAATCTGGCTCTTCTCCGCTTTGTTGAGTAGAAAAAGATGCCGACCGCCAAGTAACCTGTTGATATGTATGGTTTCTGATAACTTTACATAGAGCAGGTATATGACAATCAACATCTCGCAGCATATTTTAGGCCTCAAAGGGCAACGTGTAAATGAAATTAAACTGGATGACGGCGGTGTTAAGATTGTCATTCACTGCAGCCGAGACGCGCGTAGGAGGGCTATAGACCCTGCTACAGGCCAGAAGGGAAGCATCAACCAGCATGTCCGCCGACAAGTAAACGACATCCCCCTTTTTGGGTATCCTTGTGTGGTCGAGATTGAGCTGGCGCAGGTTTATATTAACAAGGGCGAACGCCGCATTGAGGGGTGTGATTTTGTTGATAAAGGGTGCCGTTTCACTCACCGATTTTGCCGACTGATCAGTGGATTATGTCGGCATATGTCTATTCAAGCGGTTTCCAGACATTTGGATATACGATGGGAAACGGTCAAGAATATCGACAGGGCATACCTTATTGAAACTCTCCCTACGCTTGATCCTGCAGAGCTAACTGGCTTGGAATATATTGGTGTAGATGAAGTTGCCCGGGCGAAAGGTCATGACTACATGACGGTGGTCTACGATATGGTTGGCGGTCATCTGATCTGGGTTGAAGCAGGCCGAACTGCCGAGGTTTTTTCAAGGTTTTTGAAACAACTGCAACCAGATACAGCCTGCAAAATAAAGGCCGTAGCGATGGATATGGGGCCTGCCTACCAAAAGGCTGTCAGAGAGTCCTTGCCGTTGGCCGACATAGTATTTGACCGTTTCCACGTCATGAAAAACTACAGCAAAGCTATCCATAATCAGCGTCGACTTGAGTTCAGAAAGGCCGATCCAAGTGGTAAAGAGTTGATGAAAGGGACGCATTATCTGTTGCTCAAAAATGCGGATAAGTTGAGTGAAAAACAAAGTGACAAGCTGCAAAGGTTGCTGGAGAGCAATAGCAACCTGAATGCACTTTACGTCTTGAAAGAACAGCTTCAGCTGCTGTGGAGTGCCGCTTCATTTGAGGCGATGGCGGAGCAACTGGAACGTTGGTGCCTGATAGCAGATCAGTCACAGATGCTCTATCTAAAAAAGTTCGCGAAATCCCTACGGAAACATTGTGTGGGCATCTGCAACTACGCCAAACACAAGCTCACAAGCGCCAGGATAGAGGCTGGTAATGTCAGTATAGGAATGATCCGTAAGCGAGCCAGAGGCATCAAGGATACCGAATACTTCAAACTCAAAATTAGACAATCATCCATTCCAGATAATCAATCTATGCTCTATTTGAAATCCTAAATCTACTCAACAAAGCGGAGAAGTGCCCATAATCTATTCTTTCTAACGCGCAGCTATAATCAGAGCATTTTAAAAGCGGGGTCCGTCACTTCAGGCCCAGCAGCAGTTGAGGGCATTGGTTTCGTTAGCACTTTTTGTTTAATTCCATGGATCCAGCGTTTACCACGTTCATTTAGCTTAAAGCCAGGGGTCATTGACCTTCCACGAGTGACTAAAATACCAATGTCAGCGCCTTCATAACGATAATCTCCAGGCTGTAGAATACGAAGGAAAAAAGCTTCATTCTCATTCTCAACTGCGCGACGATGATAATCAAAACGGTTAAAATCAACTTGCCCATCTTCATTCATCCGATAAATACCCGTCTCGGGTACATCTGTTGCAATGTCAACGCTATCTTCAGTGTGCTTAATCACCATTTGTGACCAACTGTCTATCATGTTGTGATCAGCCCAGCGCGCATTTAATTCTTCTACATCTAGATCAAATTTCTTCCTTGAAAACTCAAGTAAATGGAACAAGAAAAGCGGTGCATCCGCATGTGCAAAAGCAGCATGATTGGTCATTGATGATGCACCAGTAATGCGTGGGTTTAATTCACCTAACCAAATATCGTTTGTTTTTTTATCAATTAGGAAATCCAATTCGAAATATCCACGGTACCCTTCTTTACGCAGCTGCTCGCCGAATTTAAACGTTAATTCGCGTGCTTTTTGACGTATCTTCGGAGGAAACGCAGTTGAAAGGATTTCGTTTCCACACCAACCACCACGGTATGGGGTTAATTCTTTAAATCCAACGAGTTCGGTCATAAGTGGGCCAACGATTGTACCCTTTTTAGTCGCACAAGCTTCGATTGCTGATCCACGGCAATCAATACGCTTCATGATTTTAATTTCGCCTTGCCCAATGATCTCATGTTCATGGCGACGGAAATCAGCCTCGGATTTAATAAAGAATGTAGTATGTCCGCTATCACCAAAAGCTGATTGTAAAACTAAATCGTTGCCTAAGCCTGCTTTTTCACAGGTTTTTTGCAGATCTCTATAATCTTTGACTATGGCCAATGTATTGGGAACGGATGGTACGCCCGCTTTATTTTCCAATAATTGGTTAAAACCACCAGCTTTTAGCTGGTCAGCTTTAGCGTTATTTACATAAGGTTTCCTTCCATTTTAAGACCCAGCGTTGCGGTAAGGTCTTAAAATGGAAGGAAACCTTATGATCTATTCTACTGGAAGTCATAGCAGATATTATCACAGATACCATATCGTTTGGGTAACAAAATATCGTTACAAGGTGCTGCGTGGTGAAATGCGTGAGCGTATTCGGACATTGATACGACAAACGTGCAATGAATTGGGCGTACACATTGAAAAAGGCGTATTGTCTACCGACCATGTGCATATGTTTGTGTCAGTCCCGCCGCACGTCCCAATTTCAAAGGTGATGCAACGCGTAAAAGGGAGGTCCTCATACAAGATACAGCGGGAGTACCCCGAATTACGCAAACGCTATTGGGGGCAACGGTTCTGGGCTAGAGGCTATTTTTCAACGACGAGTGGAAATGTGACGGATGACGTTATTCGTCAGTATCTTGAATTACATTCAAAACGTGAACCTACCGACGAAAGTCGGTAGTTGTTCAGTACCAATTCGGACAGTTTCAATCTTATTATCCATTTTTGTGCGCAGTTTTGCTTTTGGAAACCAAACCTCAGCACCTAATTCCTTTGAGAGACGTTCAGTTTCTTCATCAAACATCAAGAAAACAAACTTAGGCTTACCCCCTCGTCGTTTAATCAGATCAATCACCTCTTTGTGGTTTAGTAAGTAATTATGGCTCTTCTCCGCTTTGTTGAGTAGAAAAAGATGCCGACCGCCAAGTAACCTGTTGATATGTATGGTTTCTGATAACTTTACATAGAGCAGGTATATGACAATCAACATCTCGCAGCATATTTTAGGCCTCAAAGGGCAACGTGTAAATGAAATTAAACTGGATGACGGCGGTGTTAAGATTGTCATTCACTGCAGCCGAGACGCGCGTAGGAGGGCTATAGACCCTGCTACAGGCCAGAAGGGAAGCATCAACCAGCATGTCCGCCGACAAGTAAACGACATCCCCCTTTTTGGGTATCCTTGTGTGGTCGAGATTGAGCTGGCGCAGGTTTATATTAACAAGGGCGAACGCCGCATTGAGGGGTGTGATTTTGTTGATAAAGGGTGCCGTTTCACTCACCGATTTTGCCGACTGATCAGTGGATTATGTCGGCATATGTCTATTCAAGCGGTTTCCAGACATTTGGATATACGATGGGAAACGGTCAAGAATATCGACAGGGCATACCTTATTGAAACTCTCCCTACGCTTGATCCTGCAGAGCTAACTGGCTTGGAATATATTGGTGTAGATGAAGTTGCCCGGGCGAAAGGTCATGACTACATGACGGTGGTCTACGATATGGTTGGCGGTCATCTGATCTGGGTTGAAGCAGGCCGAACTGCCGAGGTTTTTTCAAGGTTTTTGAAACAACTGCAACCAGATACAGCCTGCAAAATAAAGGCCGTAGCGATGGATATGGGGCCTGCCTACCAAAAGGCTGTCAGAGAGTCCTTGCCGTTGGCCGACATAGTATTTGACCGTTTCCACGTCATGAAAAACTACAGCAAAGCTATCCATAATCAGCGTCGACTTGAGTTCAGAAAGGCCGATCCAAGTGGTAAAGAGTTGATGAAAGGGACGCATTATCTGTTGCTCAAAAATGCGGATAAGTTGAGTGAAAAACAAAGTGACAAGCTGCAAAGGTTGCTGGAGAGCAATAGCAACCTGAATGCACTTTACGTCTTGAAAGAACAGCTTCAGCTGCTGTGGAGTGCCGCTTCATTTGAGGCGATGGCGGAGCAACTGGAACGTTGGTGCCTGATAGCAGATCAGTCACAGATGCTCTATCTAAAAAAGTTCGCGAAATCCCTACGGAAACATTGTGTGGGCATCTGCAACTACGCCAAACACAAGCTCACAAGCGCCAGGATAGAGGCTGGTAATGTCAGTATAGGAATGATCCGTAAGCGAGCCAGAGGCATCAAGGATACCGAATACTTCAAACTCAAAATTAGACAATCATCCATTCCAGATAATCAATCTATGCTCTATTTGAAATCCTAAATCTACTCAACAAAGCGGAGAAGTGCCGTAATTATTAATATCTTCGATCGATTGAAACTCTGCGTGTGGTTGCTCAGAAGGACAAAAGACATTCGGATGCTTGCCATCATAACAATCTATATAACAAATATATTTGAAGTTCTTGGACCATTCATCCAATCCCAATAAGTTAAAGTTTGTCGCAGAGATGAAGTAAATAGGGTCTTCATTGCGGTGGAAAAACCGACGAATTTCCGAGATATTTTTAAGTACAGTTCCTGACATTATATTTCTCCCTTTTATATTCTAAATATCACTTTGATCTTTTGCTGTTCGCCTGTGCATGCTTTTTCAAAGTATCTTGAGTAAAGACACGTAAACCTAAATCAGCGCGGTAACCGTGAATTTCATTCACATCGAGCGCGCGCATGAACGATAATATTTCTTCACTTACAACCTGACCTGGAACCAGAATAGGAAAGCCTGGTGGGTATGGGATGATAAACGATGCTGAAACAACATCCTGGCCACTTTCCATGGCTTCTTTAACTGAACCGTCGAGTTCCAAATAATCGCAACTTGTTTCATCATAGGCGAGGAAAAAGGCTGCTCGTATATCGCCTTCTTGAGTATTTCCAGGACTTCGGAATGCATCATGAAACTTACTGAAATCTGGTAGTGGTGGAAGGTTATTCATAAGATTAGAGATACGTTTTTCGAATCCGCGACGCTCCATCATCGAAGCATCATCCAACAACTCGTCCAAATCCTTTGCTATCTCAACCAAGACTTCAATTAAGTAGGCAACCGAGGATCGTGTCGTACCTATATTAGTCATAAATAATACAGTGTTGCGCGAAGTTTTATTGATTTGGATACCGTATTTATCCATCAGAATTTTCGTCTTGAACGTATCGCCATCCCAGCCAGTGCCACCGACGACTAAGGTAACCCGTGTTGCATCTAAAACAAATTCATCTTGTTCCCAACTGTCTAAAATATCTGTCCATCCCTGTTCAGAATCATAGTAACCTTGAATTCCACTTTCACGATGTTGCTCTGGAATCATATCCCCTGCAGTCAACACTTTGAAATATTTTCCCAAAATTGGATGGGTTGATATGGCACGGCGCATGGACATTGCCGCTTCTACCTGTCGTTGAACAAATTCAAAGCCTTCCAATTCTACCTGACGTCGGCCAACATCTAGTGATGCGATGATCTGGTAGTTTGGCGATGTTGAGGTATGCGTCATATATGCTTCATGAAAGCTTTCCTCGACTTCGCCTTTGAAATCTTGATCGTTGACATGGATCATAGAACCTTGGCGTAAGGAGGTTAACGTTTTATGGGTTGATTGCGTTGCATAAACACGGACCCGCGCATTTGGTGGTGGGATCAAGCGAGTAGACAACAGCGCCTCTTCGTCGGCGCCTTCTAGCTCAGCCTTTTGGCTCTTCTCCGCTTTGTTGAGTAGAAAAAGATGCCGACCGCCAAGTAACCTGTTGATATGTATGGTTTCTGATAACTTTACATAGAGCAGGTATATGACAATCAACATCTCGCAGCATATTTTAGGCCTCAAAGGGCAACGTGTAAATGAAATTAAACTGGATGACGGCGGTGTTAAGATTGTCATTCACTGCAGCCGAGACGCGCGTAGGAGGGCTATAGACCCTGCTACAGGCCAGAAGGGAAGCATCAACCAGCATGTCCGCCGACAAGTAAACGACATCCCCCTTTTTGGGTATCCTTGTGTGGTCGAGATTGAGCTGGCGCAGGTTTATATTAACAAGGGCGAACGCCGCATTGAGGGGTGTGATTTTGTTGATAAAGGGTGCCGTTTCACTCACCGATTTTGCCGACTGATCAGTGGATTATGTCGGCATATGTCTATTCAAGCGGTTTCCAGACATTTGGATATACGATGGGAAACGGTCAAGAATATCGACAGGGCATACCTTATTGAAACTCTCCCTACGCTTGATCCTGCAGAGCTAACTGGCTTGGAATATATTGGTGTAGATGAAGTTGCCCGGGCGAAAGGTCATGACTACATGACGGTGGTCTACGATATGGTTGGCGGTCATCTGATCTGGGTTGAAGCAGGCCGAACTGCCGAGGTTTTTTCAAGGTTTTTGAAACAACTGCAACCAGATACAGCCTGCAAAATAAAGGCCGTAGCGATGGATATGGGGCCTGCCTACCAAAAGGCTGTCAGAGAGTCCTTGCCGTTGGCCGACATAGTATTTGACCGTTTCCACGTCATGAAAAACTACAGCAAAGCTATCCATAATCAGCGTCGACTTGAGTTCAGAAAGGCCGATCCAAGTGGTAAAGAGTTGATGAAAGGGACGCATTATCTGTTGCTCAAAAATGCGGATAAGTTGAGTGAAAAACAAAGTGACAAGCTGCAAAGGTTGCTGGAGAGCAATAGCAACCTGAATGCACTTTACGTCTTGAAAGAACAGCTTCAGCTGCTGTGGAGTGCCGCTTCATTTGAGGCGATGGCGGAGCAACTGGAACGTTGGTGCCTGATAGCAGATCAGTCACAGATGCTCTATCTAAAAAAGTTCGCGAAATCCCTACGGAAACATTGTGTGGGCATCTGCAACTACGCCAAACACAAGCTCACAAGCGCCAGGATAGAGGCTGGTAATGTCAGTATAGGAATGATCCGTAAGCGAGCCAGAGGCATCAAGGATACCGAATACTTCAAACTCAAAATTAGACAATCATCCATTCCAGATAATCAATCTATGCTCTATTTGAAATCCTAAATCTACTCAACAAAGCGGAGAAGTGCCAGCCTTTTGTACTTCGTATGCTGCAGCATGCTCATCAGAACGTAAACTTACACGTAGATTATTAGCTACATTCATCGCAGTTCGCCGTCGATATGTTGGAGCAAAGCGGGCAAACGCAAACCACGCCTCATCCCAAAGAAAAATAAGGTCTGGCTTAATTGCAAGACACTCTTCCATCATGCGCTCAACATTATAAACAATACCGTCGAAAGTACAGTTGGTTAGCACCTGACTTCGTAGGATTTCGGCTGTAACACATTGATATTATTGGCCTGCTTTTTCACAGGGCACTACATCGCGGATTTCCGGCGATGGGATTCAACGGTCAGAGAGTGTCGATCAGGCCTTTTCAGGTCTGGGCTTGCGCGTTCTTTCCGGCGGCATCCTGAAGGGTGCTTCGTTCCACGACAGGCCAACACAGCGCAGGATGCGTTTGGCGTCGGTTGTGGCCGGGCTGGGCATGGCATATTGTTCGCTGGTGCCCTTGCGCCTCAGGATGGAAATCTGAAGTCGGTCGAGTTCCCGACGGATGCGGGCCGGGCTCATGGGATGGCCCAGCATCTGCAGGCGCTTGCGCAGGTGTTGCAGGCAACAGAAAGCCATGTAGCAGATGGCGATATGGGCCTGTATCCGCCGCGGCGTCCAGTGATAGACGGGTCGGATTTTCAGGTCATGCTTGTTGGTGCGGAAGCAGGTTTCGATCAGCCAGAGCTGGTGATATTGGGCGATGGCCGCCTCGGGTGCGAGATCGTCCCTGCCATGAACGATGATGGCGTGCAGCCCGTCCCATTGGGCTGCCGCGTCGATCTTGTCCTGATCAAGTGTGATCTCGCCCGTATCGGGAAACGAGAGGAAGCGGGCATATCCCCGGTGACTGACACTGGCGGGGCTCCGGCTCCGCCGAAGCTTCTTTTGCAGGCGCTCAAGGGCCTTCTGGCGCTTGTGGGCATCCTTGCGGGCGCGGGCGGGCGAGAAGGTGACGATGATCCGGGCACCGTCATGCTCAATCACCTTGTAGCGCCCCGCCTCGGCAGCGCCCTCCGCCGCGCCGTGTCCGGCCCATGGCTTGTAACCGCCCGTGTCCAGGGCCTTGTCTTTCACGCCCGCCGGGGCCGACTTCAGGCGATAGCCCAGAATGAACGGCAGGCCTTTGGTGCGCAACATATCCTGATTGTCGGCGCTGAGCATCCCGGCATCTGCCACCAGCGTGATCTTTCCGAGCTTGTAGCGCTCTTCCAACCCCTTGATCGCGGCCTCAAGCGTATGGCCTTCCCACATATTGCCGGGAAACAGGTCATAGCCGACCGGCAAGCCGTCGGTGGTGACCATCAGCGCCAACACCACCTGACTGCGATGCGATTTCCCGTCCTTGCTGTACCCCTTGGCCAGCAAGCGGTCGGACGCGTCTTCCGGATCCTCCCGATCTGTATCGAAGGCCAGTGTTGTGCAGTCGTAGAAGAGGACATCGACCGGTCCCGCCAGAAGCGTCTCCGCCGCCTCGTGTGACATCCGACAGACCCGGTTGATCGTCGCCGCGTCCATGTAGTCCATAGCCTGGTAGACCCGGTCCAGATTGAGGGTGATCCCGACCCTGTGGGCCAGTGCATCCACCGTTGCCCGCTTGCTCTCTGGCTGCGACAGGCGCGCCAGCACCAGTTCGCGTAAAATGCGATCGCTGCTCTTGCGCCGGGTGCCCAGAAGCCCATTCCAGCCCAGGCCGGAATAAACCTCCCCCATCACATCGCGCAAACCAAGCGACAGGCGGGACTCTTCGCGGCACTCCCCAAGATCGACATTCAGTTTTTCCGGACGCGGGGCGGTGCGCACAAGTGTCGCCAGATCAGCATATTCCGTTGGGGTGAACAGTTCCATTTGCGGGGACTGTGCGGTACGCAGTTCTTCCATGATCCGGCCAGCCAGGCGCTTGAGGTCCTCGACTTCAGTGTCGTTATGCGCGATGCCGACATGCCGGACGACCTTCTGGCGAACCTTCTGACCGGTGCGCACCGACTGGACGATCTGGATGCGGGTGCGCTTGCGTTCGGGATCATGTTTGGTGCGGATGAACATGTGCGGGAGTGTAGCAGAACCTCCAGAAACCGCAACCCTCAATTGCCATTGGGGGCACTACTTTACCCTCCCGGAAGCCAGGGCCTGAAGTTAAACAAAAAAACACCCCACAAGCCGACAAAACCTACGAACTCAGGAAACAATACCGTCGAAAGTACAGTTGGTTAGCAACAACATCCTGACGCGATCAAGCTTACCTTCTGCCTTTAAGCGTAACAATTGATGTTTGACTTCTCTTACTGGAACCGCCCCATACATTGAATATTCATTGAGAGGGTAGCTATCAAGATAGACAACCTGCGCGCCTGCCAAAACCATACCGTAGTGGTGTGATTTGTGGCAATCACGATCGACCAACACAATGTCACCTGGGCGCACCAATGCTTGCACAACGATTTTATTTTCCAATAATTGGTTAAAACCACCAGCTTTTAGCTGGTCAGCTTTAGCGTTATTTACATAAGGTTTCCTTCCATTTTAAGACCCAGCGTTGCGGTAAGGTCTTAAAATGGAAGGAAACCTTATGATCTATTCTACTGGAAGTCATAGCAGATATTATCACAGATACCATATCGTTTGGGTAACAAAATATCGTTACAAGGTGCTGCGTGGTGAAATGCGTGAGCGTATTCGGACATTGATACGACAAACGTGCAATGAATTGGGCGTACACATTGAAAAAGGCGTATTGTCTACCGACCATGTGCATATGTTTGTGTCAGTCCCGCCGCACGTCCCAATTTCAAAGGTGATGCAACGCGTAAAAGGGAGGTCCTCATACAAGATACAGCGGGAGTACCCCGAATTACGCAAACGCTATTGGGGGCAACGGTTCTGGGCTAGAGGCTATTTTTCAACGACGAGTGGAAATGTGACGGATGACGTTATTCGTCAGTATCTTGAATTACATTCAAAACGTGAACCTACCGACGAAAGTCGGTAGTTGTTCAGTACAAGTTGATGTGCCATTGGTTGCAAAATAAGTTTGCTTTGATCCGAACGCGCGACTGGCAAGTTCCTGTGCTTCTTTAATCGGCCCATGTGGTTCCAGTAAGCTGTCTAATCCGCCAGAAGTTGCAGACGTTTCCGCTAAAAAGATATTAGGCCCGTAAAATGCTCCCATATCTTGTATCCAATGACTACGTGAAATGGATTTTCCACGACTGATCGGCATGGCATGAAAAACACCCGTTGGTTGGGCTGAATAATCTTTTAATGCGGTAAAGAATGGCGTTTTAAAGCGTGCTTGTACACCACGCAGAATATTCAAATGTAGCTCAAGGAAATCTTCTTGATTATAGAAAACTCTGCGGCAAATTCCCAAGTCAAGACCTGCAATTTCTTCAACCGATCTATCTGTAACTAGATATGCATCAAGTTCGGGACGGACCTTTGCTATTAAGCGGCATAATTCTGGACCATAATCTTGACGATCAAGCTCATCTAACCGATCTGAACACCCAGCCAGCTTTAAATACTGAGTTAGAATCGATAATTCTGTTCTTGATTTCAGTTGCAAACCTGGTCGAACAACGATTGCCTGAATATTATAATTGAACAAAATACCAATCAGTGCATCTTGTAGGCTGGGAACTATAACTGGGACATAATGATAAGGGTCTTCTGGACGCTGCATACGCAAAAAATTACTTTTCAACCAGCGTTCATGATGTTCGTTGACATCATCAACGATTAAAACCTCAAAATAAGGTTTTGCAAGAGCTCGCGCCTCGACGGTTTGCATTGCTTCATCTTCAAGCTCTTCAGCATCAGTACTATCTCGTTCTAATGGAATATGCCGGCGTCGATACGCTCCTGTCGTCAGTGCCCGTGCAACACGCTGTATTGAAAATGCGGCATCTGTATAATTACCATGTTCAAATTGTCGTCTAATATGATCAAATGATTGGACACCAGGAAAAGCCCAGTATGTTTCTATTAAAGAGAGTGAATCAAATAAATCATGTATCTTTGAATGCAATTTATCGTGTTTTTTAGAGGGTGGCGTAGCCGCAATATTATGAACCGC
This sequence comes from Amylibacter sp., assembly GCA_965206885.1. GTDB lineage: Bacteria > Pseudomonadota > Alphaproteobacteria > Rhodobacterales > Rhodobacteraceae > Amylibacter. Next base: position 120,293 of record CBDBLJ010000001.1, read on the forward strand.
CTCACGTAATGCACTCCACCGATCCGATCGCAATTGGATCGCCGAATAATAGTCGTTCATATTCTGTATCACTACACCTCCTTGTCAACGTAGCGGGTCAATTAAGGGTAATTCAAATTGAAACTCCTCTAGAGCACGCCTCCGTCATTGTTTTTTAACATGTGGTATCCCTTGACTGTAGTTGGGACTTATATTTGTAATATGCTGCTGGTTTGTAGGAATTTCTGCATCAACAGAAACATCAACACGCAAACCAGCCTCTGTACCTTGTCTAGGCATTTCTAACGGGCCAAGACTGTCTAAAAATGCATCACTCCCTGTTTCACGATGGTAAATTGGAAAATCGGTGGGCCTATCACGAAAGCTTTTTAGGACCTGCCCCAAACCTTTCATACCTGTTGCACGCTGGCGTCGGACATAATCGAAATCAACTTCAATTGGGAACATATCTTCTTGCCCCCCTGACTGATGCAAGACTGTGGCGGATGGGTCAATTACGCAAGATTTACCTACACCACCAGCCCCAAGACCATTTACATCGAAAACATAGCATTGGAACTGAGCCGCAGTCGCACGTGCAATAGCAAGCTCTGCGTCTCTATCTGTTGTGCCCGTTAGCACAGGATGCAAAAGCACTTCGGCCCCCATCGCAGTAAGTTGACGTGTTGTCTCAGGAAACCAAATATCATAACAAATGGATAGGCCGAAACGGCCCACATCTGGCACATCAAAGACGCAAAAGTTTGCTCCAGCCTCAACCCCAGCTTCATATGGTCTGAAAGGGAACATTTTGCTATAATGCGAAATGATTTCACCTTTGGGATTGATCACTGTCGATGTGTTGAATACGCGACCATCTTCTCGTTTTTCAAACATAGAGCCAGGAACTAACCAAACATTATGCTTACGCGCCGCTGCGCAAAATCTGTCAATAGCTTCATTTTGTACTGGCAAAGCATATTTAATCAAAGGGCCAAAAGGAGCTAACTCACTAAACAATACCATCTGCGTCCAAGGAAAGCGCGCCATGAGCACGTCAAGCCTTTGAAGCATCCCATCTACATTTGACTGTAATGGGTTAACATACATCTGCACACCAGCGATCGCAAAAGGCGTCATACTAAAAGCTTTCTATTGTTAGTGTAATCTATTCCATCAAAAGCAAGCTTGCCCTGCTGATCAAATGTCAATCCATCTGATAAATAACGAATAGAACGGTACATGCATTTGACTGTTTGATGAAAAATAGCAACCCAAAAAGAGGAACAGATATTAAAGGATTTTTTAGCGTATAGTGTAATTAGCTGTCCATTTGAGCCAGAGGGCATATGTATATGGTACCTTTGAGAGTGCATTAACACCTATACGATGTGATATATGCCAACTGGCGTCAACAGCGATTTAAAATAGATTATTTATTTTACTAAGAGCAGGTGTTTGATTCAAAACTAACGGCAGCTTTGTCCGACAAGCGACTACAGTCAGATTATTCCAGAATGACACTAGGGGGTAAGCAAACGTTCGTTGTATGTGCGAAGGACTCAAGTAACTTCCCAAAAAGCAGACGTAGAAGTTGCTTTAGGTTCGTCCTTTGAATTTTTAAAGATCAATTTGGTATTCTCCAAAATCGCGGTTGCAGCTGTACCGTGACTGCGTCTACGACTCGTGTAAGGTTTGCAGGCTATAAGCCGGCGGATCACCCAATAAACGTTTAATGCGGGGTTCAATATTTGTGCTATTTGCTTCAAACAGGCCTGTTTTTTCAAACGCATCGCGGAGGTCAATATGCGTTCCTAAAAATTTATATACACTCCGAGATACATATGGGTCACGCGTGGTGCTGTTAATCCCAAGTGTAACTCCATGTAATAAGGATACATTGCTGCGGGCCTGTGAATAAAGCACGGATTCCACGATTGCGTCATTCGCGAGGCTTTGGCGCTCGATAAGAAATAACCGGTTCCCGAGTAATGCAGCTTGCCCATCATATTTAGATAAGAAGGCCACTCCATCCTCGGGGTTTTTTATGCGCTCTACGCTTTTGGACAGCACAATTCCGTCATGTTCATATAGATGAGTGATCGCCCGTATGATTGCACCAGTGCGAACACTCGAATAAAAATGCGTATGATAATACCCAAGGTATCTACGTATTTTTTTCAAGTCCCCTTGAAAAACGTGCCGCAGGAACTGATTGGAATCTTGTTTCTGAAATCTTGATGAGCTTACCCTTCGCAGGGACATCATATTTTCAAATTCTTGAGGTGGTAATTGTAAATCTGCAGGCTTGGTATCGAAATATTCGCATATACGTTTCAAGTTGTAAGGGGACGGTTGAGAGGTTCCTTTCAAATATATAGCGAACTGTTGTCGGTTGATACCAATCACGCGGCAAATCTCTGAAACGGATTTCTCAAAGTCACATAAGTACCTTAAATTTTGGGCTAAATTTTGATTATCATTCATCACTTTAAGCTTCCTTTAAGGATTTGAAATTTTCGAACTCGCATAAACTCACTAAAAATACCATAAGCTCACATAATTGCCCAACAAATTTTAACACGTATATTGAAATTAACAAAAGCGCGAATTGTATGAGTATTTAAACATATCTAGGGAGACTGTAATGACTGAATATAATGAGAAACACGCTCAGTGGCTTATTGGGCAAGCGAAATCAGGCGGCATGTCGCGCCGTGAATTTATTGGGCGCACCAGTGCTTTAGGTATCGCACTTTCTGTTGGTACGGGCCTTTTTGATAAGGCATACGCTGCAACACCTAAAAAAGGCGGACATATGCGTCTTGGGATGGGGCACGGGTCAACCAATGATACATTGGATCCAGCGACAATTGAAAACGGCCTACAATGGGCATTGTCTTATGGTGTCGCAAACACTCTGACAGAACTGAAGGCAGATGGTTCACTGGCACCCTCCTTAGCAACCGAATGGTCATCTACTCCTGATGCTAAGACATGGACTTTCAAATTGCGCCAAGGCGTTGAATTCCACAATGGCAAAACAATGACAGTCGAAGATGTCATTGCATCGATCAATTATCACCGCGGTGAGGATACTAAATCCATCGGTAAGCCGCTTATGGCGTCGGTAACGGAGATCAGAGCAGATGGTCCAGATGCGGTTGTCTTTGAACTCTCTGCCGGCAGTGCTGATTTTCCTGCAAACTTCAATGAAATACATTTTGGTATTTACCCAGCCAAAGACGGTTCCATCGATTGGCAAGGGGGTGGGACAGGCGGTTACAAAATTGTAAGTGCTGATCCTGGTGTTCGTTATGAACTTCAACGCAACGCCAATTATTGGAACGATGCAAACGCACATGCGGACTCTATCGAAATCCTAAGTATCAAAGATGCAACAGCCCGCAATACAGCACTATTAACAGGTGAAGTGGATGCAATTGATCAGGTTGATCTTAAGACTGTGCATCTGATGGAAAGGGCATCCCATATCTCGATTGAAGAAGGTTCTGGTCCGCTACATTACGTATTCCCGATGCAAATGGATAAAGCACCTTTTGACAATGCAGATTTAAGAAAAGCGCTTAAGTATTCCATTAACCGCGAAGAAATGGTTGCAAAAATCCTAAGTGGCCACGGTACTGTGGGTAATGATCAACCGATTGGATCATCCTATCGTTATCATGCGGCTGATATTGAGCAAACAATGTATGATCCTGATAAAGCTAAGCATCATATGAAAAAATCAGGACTGGGTGACATCACAATTGATATCAGTGCAGCTGATGCAGCATTTGCAGGGGCCGTAGACGCAGTCTTGCTTTATAAAGCATCCGCAGAAAAATGCGGCATTAACATTAATGTCGTGCGAGAGCCTAATGATGGATATTGGTCAAATGTCTGGAATGCTAAGCCATTTTGCGCAAGCTATTGGGGTGGGTATTCAACAGAGGATGCCATGCTTTCAACGGGTTACGTTACTGGAGCTGCCTGGAATGAGACTAATTTTTCAGATGAAGGTTTTGAAAAACTATTGGTTGCAGCGCGTGCTGAATTGGACAGTGATAAACGTGCAGAAATGTACCGTGATATGCAGATCATGTTGCGTGATGAAGGCGGTACCATCGTTCCAATGTTTGCAAATGCTGTGACAGCACGGAATGATAAGATCGCGCATAATCCACAATCATTCTCACGCGCTTTTGATGGACGCCGTATCATGGAACGCTGGTGGATGGTATAGTCTCCCCTTTGATCATCTGAAGCGAACCATTTGCCCCCTTCTAACGCTGTAAGGGGGCAAATGGATTATAGAACACATTTGTTTTGAAAGCCCCGTTCATGAATTTAAAAGAATACGCATCATATGACGGTCTTGGTTTGGCGGCTCTGGTTGCTAAAAAAGAGGTAACATCCAAAGAACTTGCCCAAACTGCCCTTGCAGCGATTGCAGCTGTTGATGATCGAGTAAATGCTGTTGTTGAAACGTATGATGACCGAATTAATGGTTTGGATGAAAGCACACTGGGTAATGGGCCTTTTAAAGGTGTCCCATTCTTGATCAAAGATGTCGGCGGGCAGGAAAAAGGCCGTAAAATTGAATTCGGATCAAGATTATGCGAAGGCATGATCGCAGAGTTTGACACGAATTATTATAAACTTGCCAAAGCATCAGGCTTGAATGTGATCGGTCGCTCCAATACGCCCGAATATTCCATCGCGGGCTCCACTGAAAACCTACTCTACGGGAATACATCAACACCTTGGCGCGAAGGGTTTTCTGCTGGAGGTTCATCGGGTGGTGCCGCCGCCGCAGTCGCGGCTGGAATTGTACCATTGGCCCATGGATCAGACATTGGTGGCTCAATTCGAATTCCTGCCTCGTGGTGCGGCGGTGTTGGGCTTAAACCATCCCGTGGATTAATTTCAGCAGGGCCTGTTCTTGACGAGGGTGGTTATGGCCTCGCAATGAACTTTGTACAATCAAAGACGATGCGGGATACCGCAGCGATGCTGGATTGTTTGAGCATTCCTCAAGAGGGCGATCCATTTATCGTGCAAAGACCAAACAAGCCATATGCCAAATTTCTGTCGCCCTCGTCAAAAAAGTTACGCATTGCTTATAGTGTTGCACCATTGATGGATGCGCCAGTTGATCGAGAAGTTGCAGACGCGACAAAAAAGACAGCGCTCTTGCTTGAAGAAATGGGGCATACTGTTGAAGAAACAGTTCTGCCCTTCGATCATGAAGAGGCTGCACGAGCGATGGCGCACTTCTGGTTTTTTGGGTTTCACAAGAGGCTTGATTTATATGCCAGTAAAACAGGACGAAAGATTGGCCCAGACACGCTAGAACCAGTTGTGGTGGAAATTTATAAAATGGCGCAGTCAATGGATCCTTATAAGTTTCTTGATGCGTATAGTTGGATAAATGCTGCACGTCGTAAAATTGGTGGTTTCTTCGCGAATTATGATGTTGTCATCAGTCCTACCACAGTCGTTACGCCACCACCACATGGGCCATATGGCTTAAACCATCCAGGTTTTGATCCAATTGAATATATTATGCACGGCGACAAACCCATTCAGTATTGTTTCCCCTTTAATGTGTCTGGTGGCCCAGCACTATCGCTCCCGTTATTTATGCATTCTTCTGGCCTCCCAATTGGTACACAACTAGCGTCAGGCCCTTCGAATGATCATGTGTTGATTGGCCTTGGGGCCGCCCTTGAAGAAGCTCTGCCTTGGTCGGATAGGATACCACTTTTGCATGTTTCAAATGCTGCTTCGTAAATGTTATCATATTAATCAAAAGCCTAAAATGGACAAGAATTCACAATGACTAAAGATCCCAAAATCTTCACAAATGGCACAATCCTAACCATGGATACGAATAACTCTGTTGTGGAAGCGGCTGGTGTTGTTGGGGATCGCATTCTGGCTATCGGTTCTTTGAGTGACGTCCAAGCGCAGATGCCGAATGACGTGCAGGAAATAGATTTGCAAGGACAAACCATGATCCCGGCATTTATCGATCCACATGGGCATTTTCCAGACTCAGGTTTTGTTTCAGAGCTACGTGCCAATCTAGCACCGCCACCACGTGGATATTGCACGTGTTTAAAAGATGTTTTTAAGCAGCTGTCTGACAAAGCAAGCAAAACATCTGTCGGTGACTGGGTTATGGGTGCATCCTATGACGATACATCTATCACTGAAGGCCGAATGCCGACCCGAGATGAGCTTGATGCAATATCCACAGATCATCCCATATGGGTTATCCATTCTTCGGGCCATTGCGGTGTGGCAAATTCTAGGGCGCTAGCTGTTCAAGGGATAACTGAAGACACCGAGAACCCTTTGGGGGGCGTGTATTTCCGAGATGAAAACGGCAGACTTAACGGTTTGATGAATGGCTTATCCGCTATGGGTGAGATGGCCGATACACATTTTTTGATTAACCAAGAACGTTTCAAACAAGGGTTTGAAGCCGCCCGCAAAGAATATTTGTCATACGGCGTAACATTCGCTCAAAATGCATGGACAGCATTACCATTGCTGGAGATGTTTGCAGAGGTTGCGGCAAAAGGTGATCCAGGAATAGATTTGCTACTCTTACCAATTTCTGAAATTGAACCAGAGTTTTCACAAGCTGGATTAGGGGCTAAATGGTCCGATCAAAAGCACATCAACCTTGGGCCACGCAAGCTTTTGACGGATGGGTCATTTTTGATGCGTACAGCATATTTGACCGAACCATATTATACAGGTGCGGATGGTGAGGAGCCTGATTGCGGATTACCTTATATGGATCGTCAGGTGCTATTTGATGAAGTTAAAAAACTGCATGATATGGGGTATCAAATCCATACGCATTGTAATGGCGATGCATCGGCAGATATGTTTTTGGATGCGGTTGAAGCAGCTCTTGCCAGTAATCCACGCAAAGATCACCGCCATACTTTGATCCACGGACAAGTTATGCGTCGTGAGCAATTAGACCGCGTAGCAGAATTGGACATAACAATCAGCTTCTTTACAGCGCATATATACTACTGGGGCGATAAACATTATTCTGATTTTCTAGGCCCAGAACGCTCTCAAAACATCTCACCTGCTGGTTGGGCAGAAGAAGCGGGTGTTCGTTATACGATCCACAACGATGCGTCAGTCACACCCACACGACCACTACATCTAATGCATTGTGCGGTGAACCGAGAAACTTCCTCAGGACGTGTATTGGGACCAGATCAAAGAGTATCTGTAACATCCGCACTGCGCGCACATACAATTGACGCCGCATGGCAGGTATTTATGGAAGAAGACCGTGGATCAATTGAGCCTAAAAAACTGGCAGATTTAGTCGTTCTTGATGCTAACCCATTTGATAATGCAGAAAACCTTGATCAAATTAAAGTTTCGCAAACTTGGCGCCGTGGATGTTGTGTTTATAAGGTGGAATGAAACGCGCCAAAGCGTCTTCCGTTTCTATCGAGCTCCTCTTTTTGTGGTGGATGTCATCTTTTAACAAACAGGTTTGCATATTTATCGCGTAGTATATTCTTTTACACCTGAAAGTTATTCTTTTCTTCAATGTCCGCTTTAGTGAAGTCATACGTTGCACTTCAAAATTATCTGAGAAGCCTACCTCTTAAATCGGCTCGAAGGTGCATGTGTGTATGAGATCGGCACGCCCTTTGCGATTGACAATGCGCTCAACCTCATCACAATGGTTCGATGCATGAAATCAAACGGAGTTTTCGATTGGACTTCTTCATATGCAGATGACGATGATGGAGATGTTTAACTCAACCCAAAGTCGGTTAACATAAAACCCGTTGAAGACTTTATGTTCAGGTACTGGATAAATATCATCCACTGGTTGTCGCAGTTCTTTGCTGACGAAACACCTACTGAAATACAGGTCGGTATTGTTGTTTGATGCTGCTAAGCAATCGCTGGAAACACACTTGTCTTCTTAACCACACCATAGACAAAGCTACTGTCAATTGAGCCGACACTGCCAATAGGATGGAGATGCTTGCGTACGAAATTCTCGTAATCCCCAAGGTCTGCCACAACCACTCGTAGCAAATAATCTGATGTGCCTGTCATGACAAAACATTCAAGCACCTGATCAACACGGCTAATTTGCTGCTCAAATTGCTGAACGGTGGCTTCTGTGTGACCCGTAAGACTAACACGAACGAATACAGTCACGGGTAGACCATAAGCCTCTGCATTGATGTTGGCACTGTAACCTTTTATTGCACCAGTTTGTTCAAGCAGTTTGAGTCTGCGCAGACATGGGGATGGTGATAGGTTCACTTCAGCTGCAAGATCTTGATTCGACATACGACCGTTGCGTTGCAATGTGCGGATGATTTGGCGGTCTTTATGGTCCATTTATAGGCCTTTCGTGGCATATAATGCTAATAAATGTATATATTTTAACATAATTAGCAATAAAGCCAATACCTGACAAGCGTATCCTGTTTCAAACATTAAAGGATACCTCCATGCGCAACCGTCCCGACAGCTTTTCAACGATGGCTATTCACCACGGCTATAATCCTATGGATAATGAAGGGGCGCTGGCACCGCCATTACATTTGACCTCGACCTATGCGTTTGAGACTGCCGAAGCTGGAGGGGAGATGTTTGCGGGCGAACGTGCGGGCTATATCTATTCGCGTATTTCAAACCCGACGTGTGACTTGTTGGAGCGTCGTATCGCAGTATTGGAAGGCGCAGAAGCGGGCCTCGCATTGGCATCAGGTATGGGAGCGATCACAGCAACGATGTGGACGCTTCTTGCGCCAGGTGACGAGATCATTTTGGACAAAACATTATATGGCTGCACATTCTCCTTTATGCAGCACGGGTTGGTTAAATTTGGTGTAACAGTCACTCATGTCGATCTGACTAAACCTGAAAACTTAGATGCAGCGATATCCGAAAAGACCAAGGTTGTGTATTTTGAAACCCCCGCCAACCCAAACATGCGGTTGGTCGATATTCAGGCAATCTCGGATATTGCACATGCGCATGATGCCCATGTCGTTGTCGACAACACCTATGCAACTCCATATCTGACGCAACCGATTAAACACGGTGCGGATATCGTACTGCATTCGGCAACTAAATATCTTGGCGGGCACGGCGATGTTGTGGCTGGGCTACTGGTCGGATCAGAAGAACTGGTTATGGAAATCCGCCTTTATGGCATGAAGGACATGACTGGTGCAGTCATGGCGCCTTTTAACGCAATGTTAATATTACGGGGAATAAAAACGCTTGAACTTAGAATGGATCGCCACTGTTCCAGTGCTGAGACGGTGGCGGAGTTACTAGAACAATCGCGTGGCGTGCAAAAAGTTTGGTACCCTGGGCTTGAGAGTTTTGAACAGCATGATTTGGCAAGCCGTCAGATGGCACAATTTGGGGGTATGATTGCCTTTGAATTAGAGGGCGGCATGCAGGCTGGCATTGAAATGATGAACAAATTTCAGATGATCACACGTGCGGTATCGCTGGGCGATGCCGAAACATTGGTACAGCATCCTGCCAGCATGACCCATTCGACCTACACACCTGAGGAACGCGCCGCACATGGTATCAGTGAAGGTTTAGTACGCCTGTCGATTGGCCTAGAAGGGATCGATGATGTGATTGCCGATCTTGAACAGGCGCTTCCTAAAACATCCATCCGTAACGCTGCCTAAAAAGAGATTGCCTCAAGGTTATAGATCATGATCAAACTATTTGTGCCATCCGATGCAATATGCACCCACTATGTTAGGGAGTTCTTGTTATGCCAGCCTTCACGCGGCGCAATGGAATGGACGATTCTATTGAAGCAACGCCATCTATTTTGGTTAGACGCCCTACGAGGAATTGTTCAAACCCTTTTAGTCCAGATGTTACGATTTTTAAAAGGTAATCTCGGTTCCCAGTCATCAACCAGCAATCAACAACCTCTGGCATTGATTGGATTGTCTTTTCAAATGTTGCAAGAGCATTATCAATTTGTTTGTCTAGCTGCACGGATACGAAAACAGAAACATCATACCCCAACTTTTCTTCATTTTCCAATAATTGGTTAAAACCACCAGCTTTTAGCTGGTCAGCTTTAGCGTTATTTACATAAGGTTTCCTTCCATTTTAAGACCCAGCGTTGCGGTAAGGTCTTAAAATGGAAGGAAACCTTATGATCTATTCTACTGGAAGTCATAGCAGATATTATCACAGATACCATATCGTTTGGGTAACAAAATATCGTTACAAGGTGCTGCGTGGTGAAATGCGTGAGCGTATTCGGACATTGATACGACAAACGTGCAATGAATTGGGCGTACACATTGAAAAAGGCGTATTGTCTACCGACCATGTGCATATGTTTGTGTCAGTCCCGCCGCACGTCCCAATTTCAAAGGTGATGCAACGCGTAAAAGGGAGGTCCTCATACAAGATACAGCGGGAGTACCCCGAATTACGCAAACGCTATTGGGGGCAACGGTTCTGGGCTAGAGGCTATTTTTCAACGACGAGTGGAAATGTGACGGATGACGTTATTCGTCAGTATCTTGAATTACATTCAAAACGTGAACCTACCGACGAAAGTCGGTAGTTGTTCAGTTATCAACGCACAGTATCCAGCGATGATACCCGTTTGTTCGAGCTGCTTAACGCGACGCGCCACGGGTGTGGGGCTTAATCCAACAACCTCACTTAAATCGTTAATCGATTGGCGACCATCTTTTTGCAAGCAACGCAGGATTCGAATGTCGATGTCATCTATGTTGGCGTTATTCACTAATATATCCTTATTTTTAACGTATTACTTCAATTATACGCAATATTATAGGGATAAAGCAAGAAACCACTCAGCTTATCTTGGTATAACCGCCAAAAGGAAACTCAAGCCATGTCCATAACCATAGAAAATCTTGGCACTTCTCCGCTTTGTTGAGTAGATTTAGGATTTCAAATAGAGCATAGATTGATTATCTGGAATGGATGATTGTCTAATTTTGAGTTTGAAGTATTCGGTATCCTTGATGCCTCTGGCTCGCTTACGGATCATTCCTATACTGACATTACCAGCCTCTATCCTGGCGCTTGTGAGCTTGTGTTTGGCGTAGTTGCAGATGCCCACACAATGTTTCCGTAGGGATTTCGCGAACTTTTTTAGATAGAGCATCTGTGACTGATCTGCTATCAGGCACCAACGTTCCAGTTGCTCCGCCATCGCCTCAAATGAAGCGGCACTCCACAGCAGCTGAAGCTGTTCTTTCAAGACGTAAAGTGCATTCAGGTTGCTATTGCTCTCCAGCAACCTTTGCAGCTTGTCACTTTGTTTTTCACTCAACTTATCCGCATTTTTGAGCAACAGATAATGCGTCCCTTTCATCAACTCTTTACCACTTGGATCGGCCTTTCTGAACTCAAGTCGACGCTGATTATGGATAGCTTTGCTGTAGTTTTTCATGACGTGGAAACGGTCAAATACTATGTCGGCCAACGGCAAGGACTCTCTGACAGCCTTTTGGTAGGCAGGCCCCATATCCATCGCTACGGCCTTTATTTTGCAGGCTGTATCTGGTTGCAGTTGTTTCAAAAACCTTGAAAAAACCTCGGCAGTTCGGCCTGCTTCAACCCAGATCAGATGACCGCCAACCATATCGTAGACCACCGTCATGTAGTCATGACCTTTCGCCCGGGCAACTTCATCTACACCAATATATTCCAAGCCAGTTAGCTCTGCAGGATCAAGCGTAGGGAGAGTTTCAATAAGGTATGCCCTGTCGATATTCTTGACCGTTTCCCATCGTATATCCAAATGTCTGGAAACCGCTTGAATAGACATATGCCGACATAATCCACTGATCAGTCGGCAAAATCGGTGAGTGAAACGGCACCCTTTATCAACAAAATCACACCCCTCAATGCGGCGTTCGCCCTTGTTAATATAAACCTGCGCCAGCTCAATCTCGACCACACAAGGATACCCAAAAAGGGGGATGTCGTTTACTTGTCGGCGGACATGCTGGTTGATGCTTCCCTTCTGGCCTGTAGCAGGGTCTATAGCCCTCCTACGCGCGTCTCGGCTGCAGTGAATGACAATCTTAACACCGCCGTCATCCAGTTTAATTTCATTTACACGTTGCCCTTTGAGGCCTAAAATATGCTGCGAGATGTTGATTGTCATATACCTGCTCTATGTAAAGTTATCAGAAACCATACATATCAACAGGTTACTTGGCGGTCGGCATCTTTTTCTACTCAACAAAGCGGAGAAGAGCCCATTGTGGCAATAATGATGTCGGCGTCATTGCGCAACAATCTTTCCAGCGAACCTCCCATGCTTTCTCCAGAAAGTTTGATATGGGTTGTAGGATATTCAGCCGTTACTGTTCCAATAATTTCGAGAAGTGGCTTCAGGGGGTATGTCGCAGTCACAGCCAGAAAAACTTCAGCTTCTTGCTTGGCGCTCAGGTTTTTTGCTGTACTGCCAAGCTGTTGCATTTGTTGCATCACCCGGGTCGCCTGACGATAGAACACTTCGCCTGCAGGTGTCAGTGTTGGTCTGTATGCCTCACGTGAGAGCAGTATAATATCAATCTCAGTCTCTAGCTTTTTGAGCATGTGACTAATAGCAGATTGAGATTTGTTTAACTTTTCGGCGGCCCCGCGAAAAGTGCCTTCTGTGACGATGGCATGCAAGACAATCAATTGTTCATAGGTCATTCGGTTCTTTCGATATTACAAATCATAACGATCTATTTATTAGATCATTATGATGAATACTCGATATTATCAATGAAAGATAATGGCTGCTACCCCTCTCATAAATGAGCAATGTGCTCTAAGAGAAAGGGAATACACAATGAAACTGTTTAACAAACCTGGCGCTTGTTCGCTGGCGAGCCATATCGTTTTGAATGAAGTTGGAGCTGTGTTCGATTTGGACGAAGTCGATACAGAATTGGGTAGAACTAAGTCGGGCCTAGATTACTCTAACATTAATCCAAAGGGATATGTTCCAGCTTTGGAACTGGATTCGGGAGAAGTTCTCACTGAGGGTCCATCGATTCTGCAATACATCGCAGATCAATATCCACAGAGCGGCTTGGCACCAGCTGTTGGAACAATCGCACGCACGCGAATGCAGGAGTATCTCAACTATACAGGCGCGGAGCTACACAAAGCGTTCGGCCCGTTCTTTTCCACTACAACATCCGATGAAGACAAGAAAATCGCAGGTGTAAACGTGGCTAAGAAATTCGATTATCTTAACGCGCTTTTTGATGACGGCAGGCCTTACCTTCTGGGTGATAAATTCTCAGTTGCCGACGCGTATCTTTTTGTCGTGAGTAACTGGTCAAACTTCGTTGGAATTGATCTGAAGAACTGGCCCAACATTGCAGAATATGTTCATCGTGTTGCAAAGCGTCCTGCCGCACAAGCCGCAATGAAAGCGGAAGGATTGCTCTGATGACGGACCACGCCGCGTTCGCAGAGGTTACCAAAACCCTGCAAGGTTACTTTGATGGTCTTTATCACGCCGACACAAAACGCTTGGTAAAGGTTTTTCATCCTGATGCACGTTATATCAATCTGATTGACGGCGATTATATGAACAAATCTCTGCCAGAGTATTTTGAAATGGTGGATCAGCGAACACCGCCAGCCAGCAAAGGCCAGCCACGAGAAGATCGCATATTCTCCATCGAATTTGGGGGCTCAAAGATGGCATTTGTCAGGGCGTCAATGACGATGATGGATCGTGAGTATCTTGATTTTCTAACACTCAGTCATGATGAAGATGGATGGCGTATCATGACAAAGATTTTCACCTATATCCCAAAAACGCAGGAGGCTTGAATGCCGTATGTAAATATCAAAATTACAAAAGAAGGCGGCCCAGACGGTACTGGCCCAACATTTGAAGAGAAAGCCGAATTGATTAAGGGCGTAACCGATTTACTTACACGTGTCCTTCATAAAAAACCTGCAACGACCGTGGTTGTTATCGACGAAGTCGCCCTTGGTGACTGGGGCATTGGCGGGTTGCCAGTCCCTGAGTTTCGCAAGCAACACTCTAAATAAGTTCTTAATCTAACTATGAGGGTGAGTTCAGTTACTCACCCTTGCAGGAGACTTAAGAGGACATATCCTTATGAGGTATAAACATGATTATAACTAAGCTTACAGACAGATTTGGCATCAGATATCCGATTATCCAAGCCCCTATGGCATTCGCGGCTGGAGGTAAATTGGCGGCCGCAGTGTCGAGTGCTGGCGGGCTTGGCCTTATTGGTGGTGCTTACGGTGATGCGGATTGGATATCAGAACAGTTCGATGTTGCGGGCAATCAGAGTATGGGTTGTGGCTTCATTACTTGGGCATTAAAAAACCAACCAGATTTATTAGATCGGGTTCTGGAACGAAACCCTGCGGCGGTATTTCTATCGTTCGGAGATCCCGCCCCATTCATCGATACAATCAAATCGGCGAACGTCCCAGTGATTTGCCAAATTCAGACGCTACGCGATGCAAAGCATGCAATCGATGTGGGCGCGGATGTCATTATCGCTCAGGGATCTGAGGCGGGTGGTCACGGCGAAAAAAGAGCAACATTTACACTTGTGCCTGAGGTGGCTGATTACATCGCGCAAAACGCGCCAGATATTATATTGTGTGCTGCTGGAGGCATCGGTGATGGGCGGGGCCTTGCAGCCGCTCTCATGCTTGGTGCTGATGGTGTCTTAGTCGGTTCACGCTTCTGGGCTTCGAATGAAGCGCTGGTGCATCCCAAAATGTTGCAGGCGGCAATTGAAACTGATGGCGATGATACTCTGAGAACAACTATCGTTGATATCGTGCGAGAAATCGACTGGCCTAGCCGTTACAACGCTCGAATTTTGAAGAACGAGTTTGCGACCCAATGGCATGATGATGTTGATGGATTGAAGTCACATCTTGACGAAGAAGCAGAAAAATGGCGCTCAGCTTTAGCTGCGGGCGACAGTTCTATTGCGAATGCATTTGTTGGAGAGGTTGCGGGTTTAATTCATGATGTAAAACCTGCATCGGAGATATTGGGTCGAATTGTGAGTGAAGCCGAGACGTTACTACACAAAGGCTGGGTGTAGTAACGACTTTCTGAGAAGCTGGATTACTTTGGTAAATCGATAAATCTTCGTGCTATCTGGTTAACAGTCGATTTGGGTGCTCGTTACCTAAAGCGCAAAGCTATTTGTCCATCTGCCAATAGTGATAGCATAGCTAATGACAGCGCACTTGCAGAGATTATCGACCCGCGACGTATGAAAACGAGCAGAGTTCTCGGTTGGGTTTTGTTATTTCAAAGTAATGGCGGCGGATGCTGACACAACTATAAATTGCTTAACATAAAACCCATTTAGGCGATATTCCCACTTCGTACTGAATGACCTCATCCACCAAGAGTTGTACGCAAGCAGCCCTAAAAGTTGCCCCAATGTCTGAGGTTTCAGGATGAAAGCGTTACCCTTCTTCGTAGTAGAGGGGCTCTCTCAGCCCCTGCCAAAGTGGTTTCCAGAAACGCATCCCTTCGTTCATTGACCCTGAGTTCGCTGAGGCGATCAGAATTGCCCCAAGTTTTGCCCCTGAGCGGGTGATGGGGGAGTCTGATCTTTGAGATGGACCGACTATGCCACGGGCTCGTCCCGTGAGCTCTGCCCCGAGCGCATCTTCACCGAAGCTCCAACACGCCCGAGGCCACCTCTCAGAGCAAATCCCAGTCGATCCCGTTCGCCGCCACATCCCAGTCATCCTGCTTGTTCTGAGCCTGAGTGCCGAGCTGCAAGTGCTCTGGGTTGATGCACTGGCGGTTGATCAAGAAAAACTGTTAGAAATCGATCTGGCGCTGGAAAAAGGGTTCAAATACGCGAGAGCTCTTCTTCTAGATTCAATTAAGTGAGCCTGGTGATAAGGAAAAATCACGTTTCGAGCGTGGATGTCTGCATTGCGGAAGTTGCATTGCAGCGCGAGCGCAGCCGACCAAGGGCAACCATGGACCAACTTTAATTGACGCTTGTGTCAAAACTGCCTGACAGGTTAACTGGTTATATTCAAAAAATATCGTGACATCGATCAAAGATATTCAGTCACCATTTCAACCGCATAAAACACATGTTAGGGCTGTTCAAAAGCGATTAAGGAATTAATAGGTCAAAACAGGCACTTCTCCGCTTTGTTGAGTAGATTTAGGATTTCAAATAGAGCATAGATTGATTATCTGGAATGGATGATTGTCTAATTTTGAGTTTGAAGTATTCGGTATCCTTGATGCCTCTGGCTCGCTTACGGATCATTCCTATACTGACATTACCAGCCTCTATCCTGGCGCTTGTGAGCTTGTGTTTGGCGTAGTTGCAGATGCCCACACAATGTTTCCGTAGGGATTTCGCGAACTTTTTTAGATAGAGCATCTGTGACTGATCTGCTATCAGGCACCAACGTTCCAGTTGCTCCGCCATCGCCTCAAATGAAGCGGCACTCCACAGCAGCTGAAGCTGTTCTTTCAAGACGTAAAGTGCATTCAGGTTGCTATTGCTCTCCAGCAACCTTTGCAGCTTGTCACTTTGTTTTTCACTCAACTTATCCGCATTTTTGAGCAACAGATAATGCGTCCCTTTCATCAACTCTTTACCACTTGGATCGGCCTTTCTGAACTCAAGTCGACGCTGATTATGGATAGCTTTGCTGTAGTTTTTCATGACGTGGAAACGGTCAAATACTATGTCGGCCAACGGCAAGGACTCTCTGACAGCCTTTTGGTAGGCAGGCCCCATATCCATCGCTACGGCCTTTATTTTGCAGGCTGTATCTGGTTGCAGTTGTTTCAAAAACCTTGAAAAAACCTCGGCAGTTCGGCCTGCTTCAACCCAGATCAGATGACCGCCAACCATATCGTAGACCACCGTCATGTAGTCATGACCTTTCGCCCGGGCAACTTCATCTACACCAATATATTCCAAGCCAGTTAGCTCTGCAGGATCAAGCGTAGGGAGAGTTTCAATAAGGTATGCCCTGTCGATATTCTTGACCGTTTCCCATCGTATATCCAAATGTCTGGAAACCGCTTGAATAGACATATGCCGACATAATCCACTGATCAGTCGGCAAAATCGGTGAGTGAAACGGCACCCTTTATCAACAAAATCACACCCCTCAATGCGGCGTTCGCCCTTGTTAATATAAACCTGCGCCAGCTCAATCTCGACCACACAAGGATACCCAAAAAGGGGGATGTCGTTTACTTGTCGGCGGACATGCTGGTTGATGCTTCCCTTCTGGCCTGTAGCAGGGTCTATAGCCCTCCTACGCGCGTCTCGGCTGCAGTGAATGACAATCTTAACACCGCCGTCATCCAGTTTAATTTCATTTACACGTTGCCCTTTGAGGCCTAAAATATGCTGCGAGATGTTGATTGTCATATACCTGCTCTATGTAAAGTTATCAGAAACCATACATATCAACAGGTTACTTGGCGGTCGGCATCTTTTTCTACTCAACAAAGCGGAGAAGAGCCTCAAAACATGCCAATTTTCATAAGCTACAACCACGAAGACAAAACCACTGCCGAGTCCCTTGCCAAGATTTTGGTGCAGGCCAAGCAAAACGTTTGGATTGATCAGTGGGAATTAAATGCCGGTGATTCACTGATAGAGAAGATCGAGGAGGCGCTTGGTGGCGCTGACGCGATTTTGGTGCTGTTGTCTAAAAACTCCACGCAATCGGAATGGTGCAAGAAAGAACTGCGTTCGGGATTGCTACGCGAGCTGGAAGAAAAATCAGTCTTGGTTATTCCTATTGTGCTGGATGATTGCGAAATTCCTTTGTTCGTCCGTGAAAAACTATGGATCGACTTTCGAAAAAACAAGGATGAACAACTTGCTCTGCTACTTCGTTCATTGGAACGTATTTCCAATCCTGCACAAGGACGTACAGAGGCGCCCGAATTTCATGTTGATTGGGCTATGACGCATGTTTCGTTCGATAATCAAAATGGCATGGAATGGGTATTTGTTGATCACAGCGAAAAGTTTCCCTATGTGGTCATGACACAAGTCCTGATGTTTCCGTTAGGTGACGCAGCAAAGGAATATGACGAACTTGATGATGATGAAGCTAGGTATCAGTTTTCTGCGCAAATCATGGATGCGGTGTTGGACACGTCCGAAGACTTACAGGTCTTGCTCGATTCTGAAAAACCCGACGTGCGCGGCTTCATTCTCGGAAACGATGAAACGGGTGAGCAAGCTCGCATTCAGTTGACCGTTCGGAGAATGGGAGCGGACAATGGAATGGATACACTGGTGCACGTCGAGAACAACTTAAAGAGAGCAGTGGAACACACTTTGGGCGTATCACGGCAGGGGTCTTGAGATTGCGTTAAACGTCAGCGAACCTGTTTGACCGCATCACGGACGGACTTGGCAAACCACTGGTTCAATCCAATATCCAACCCCAGCCGATAAAATTCTTCGTCCTCATCCTGCAAGTCGTACTTGCGAACAATAGCCCGGGTTCTCTTTGTTATGTCTGATATGTCGCCTGATGACACCCATTCTGGATTGCCCACAATTTTCTCAAACTCCGCTATAGCCGAGTCTGGTAACTGCGCTCCAAACAGGAAGTAACGTAGGTAAGGCAGGAAGTTTGGGTGAGTGTATATTTCATCGCCTTGATTGCCGTTGCGCTCAAAAACGCCTTTGTATGAGGTTTTGAGCCTTCCAAGATGATACTTAGGATCCGACCAATATTTCAGCCTAATCTCATGAATAGCTTTTCGCTCAGCAAGTGACCGCAGTAGTTTCAAGATTAATGGAGCTTGTCGTTTGTATTGTTCATGATCCAGGGCCGATTGATCTAACTCGATTCTTGAGAGGAGTGTGGTTTCTTCTTGTGTTAGCTCGATTGCGTAACTCATTAGGGTTCCAATTGTTAGTTATTCGCCTAACGAACCTATTCGAGCACGAATACCACTTCAAGTTGGATCGATCATCGTTGACCGTAATTATCTGAATGTCAGCCAAATTTTATCACCAATTGAAACCCTTCGATAATGAAACTGATGTAGTATTTGCAGCGAATGTCTGCTTCCCACCTATTCTGTTGAAAAACTCCGATTTCTAACAAAACCTGAAAATGGTTTACCACACAGCGCAAATGAAAAATCTTGGCGAGGTTCTGCTATAAGATTCTTTAAGCCTTGTTGCGGCTTCATGGAAGCTTTCGCGGCAACCATCACGAACTTTCCACAAAGCAGTGCTTTTGGCGGAAAGTCTCGAAATCCCAGTTGGGGAGTTTTTCAACAGAATACGCCCAAATCAACCAAGAGCTAGGGGACGTCGTCCCCACGCGCACGCAACAGAATTAGACGGGGCCGTGTACTCGGCTTCGCCTGCGTGCCGCACCAATTCCCCATCGAATTCTATTGCATTTGCTACCCCCTACGCTTCGCCAGCGGGTCAGGTTTTGTAAGGCAAGCGCGCTAATGCGCTTTGCTTAAAAACCAACTGAAAAAGGGCTGAACGAGATGTCGGAGAATATAGAAAATGAGCCAATGGTAAATCTATGTGGCGGGAAAGGTAAAACTATGGGGGCAAATGGCAAAACTATGTGTCGCCTGACAAATGGGGAAGTGGTGCACCCGAGAGGATTCGAACCTCTGACCCCCTGATTCGTAGTCAGGTACTCTATCCAGCTGAGCTACGGGTGCGTTGGTGGGGATTTAGTCTGCTTTGTGGGGCTTTGCAAGTGGCAAATCGCAATAATGCAAACTATTCCGCAGTTCCTGATTTTACTTTTAAATCAATCGCAGCGGCAATTAATGCGCGGGTATATTCTGTGGTTGGATTGTTGAATATATCTTCACCCGTTCCTGTTTCCACGACATCGCCTTGACGCATGACAATGACGTTGTGACTTAGGGCGCGGACGATTTTAAGATCATGACTGATAAACAAATAGGCCAGCCCGTATTTTTGCTGTAAGTCACGTAATAGGTCAACGATCTGAACTTGAACTGTCATATCTAAAGCTGATGTCGGTTCGTCCAAGACCACCAATTTCGGCTTTAGGATCATGGCGCGGGCAATCGCAATACGTTGACGTTGACCTCCAGAAAACTCATGTGGGTAGCGGTCGATCATATCGGGCTCTAGACCGACTTCGATGAGGATATCTTTTACCAGTTGGCGGCTATCTTGACCTGGTTCTAAACCGTGAACGCCAAGTCCTTCGGCAACAATCTGTTCCACTGTCATACGTGGGCTGAGGGAACCATATGGGTCTTGGAATACCATTTGCATATCGCGGCGTAGGGGGCGAATTGCATTTGCTTTTAAACCGTCTATGTTTTGGCCCAAAAACAAGATGGGTCCTTTGGATGAAATCAAACGCATAACGGCAAGAGCTAATGTGGTTTTACCTGATCCGCTTTCGCCGACAATGCCAAGTGTTTCACCTGCCCGAATTGTGAAGCTTGCATCATTCACGGCTTTGATGTGGCCAGCAGTTTTTCGCATTAATCCACGTTTGATTGGGAACCATACACGAAGATTTTCTGCACTTACAATTTCTTGAGCGTTTTCAGCTGCAACTTCTGGAATTCCAGATGGTTCAGCGGAGAGCAACATTTTGGTATATTCATGTTGAGGATTGTCAAAAATCTCGTGTGTTGGGCCTGTCTCGACAATTTCGCCGTTTTGCATAACGCAAACACGATCCGCGATTTTACGAACAACGCCAAGATCATGGGTGATAAACAACATCCCCATGCCTTCTGCTTTTTGCACATCAGCCAGAAGGTCAAGGATTTGCGCCTGGATGGTTACATCCAGTGCTGTCGTGGGCTCGTCTGCAATCAAAAGATCAGGGCCGTTCGCAAGTGCCATGGCGATCATCACGCGTTGGCGCTGCCCGCCTGATAACGTGTGCGGATAATCATTTAGGCGCGTCTCGGGATCGCGAATACCAACCTTGTTGAGGAGTTCCAAAATTCGAGGACGAGCAGCTTTACCACTAACACCCTGATGCAACGCAAGGCTTTCACCCAATTGCCGCTCAATGGTGTGCAATGGGTTCAACGATGTCATCGGTTCTTGAAAGATGAAACTGATGTCATTGCCGCGCACACGGCGCAGTGTTGCGGCATCGGCGCCAATCATTTCGGTACCACGGTAAGTGATCGAACCAGATTTATGTGCACTGTTTGGAAGCAAGTCTACTGTGGATAGGGCTGTAATAGATTTTCCAGACCCACTTTCGCCAACAAGCGCCACAGTTTCACCTGCGTTCACATGAAAGCTCACATTCTTAACGGCGTCGCTGCCATTGCTAAAGCCAATAGACAGGTTAGATATTTCTAATACTTTTTCAGTCATTTGAATGTCTTTCGCGGATCAAAGGCATCGCGTAATCCTTCAAAGATAAACACCAGAAGGGATAGCATGACTGAAATGGTGATGAAGGCGGCAAAGGCCAACCACGGGGCTTGTAGGTTATTTTTGGCTTGTAGGGCTAATTCGCCCAAGGATGGGTAGGATGGTGGTAATCCAAACCCTAAGAAATCCAAGGACGTGAGTGTGCCGATCGCGCCTGTTACAGCGAATGGCAGGAATGTTAATGTGGCGACCACCGCGTTTGGCAACAAATGACGCAGCATGATTTTCCAATCGGGCACGCCCATTGCGCGGGCGGCACGGACATATTCGAAATTACGGGCTCGCAGGAATTCTGCACGGACCAATCCAACCAAGCCTGTCCATCCGAATAGGATTACAATCAGGGTTAGGATGACGAAATTCATCTTTAGGATCGCTGCCAAAATGATGATTACATAAAGCATCGGCATGCTGGACCAGATTTCAACAAATCGTTGGAATAGTAAATCCGTTAATCCGCCAAAATACCCTTGGGCAGCCCCAGCCATGATGCCTAATATGGATGATGTGATGACGACGATCATCGCAAATACGATGGAGATGCGAAAACCGTATATAATGCGTGCTAAAACATCGCGCGTTTGATCATCTGTGCCTAAAAGGTGGCTGCTATCAGGTGCAGATGGAGCCGTTTGAACATCGTAGTTGATCGTGTTGAAGCTATAAGGAATAGGGGCCCAGATGAGCCAGCCTTTGTCCACAGATTGATCTGCAAATGTGCCGTCTAATATATCTTCGGTTGTGCCTTCTGGGTTATCTAAGCAAGCTTCTAAACCACCAGATTTGATCAGGCATTGAACTTCGGGTGAAGGGTATTCAGCTTCAGTTTCGAATTCTCCGCCAAAATCGGTTTCCGTGTAAAAACTGAAAGCAGGTGTGTAGAGATCACCCTTATAGCTGACCAATAGCGGCTTATCGTTTGCGACCAATTCTGCGAACAAGCAAATCATAAAGAGAACGGCAAAGATTATCAGTGACCAGTAAGCGCGGCGATTGGCTGTGAAGTTTGACCATCTGCGTTTTGCAATCGGGGACTTGAACATGTCTACGTCTCCCGACTTTCAAAATCGATGCGGGGGTCAATCCAGACATACATCAAATCAGAGACCAAACCGATGAGTAGGGACATCAAGCCAAAGATGTAGAGCGTTCCAAAAAAGACGGGGTAATCGCGGTTTACAGCAGCCTCAAACCCTAAGCGACCTAAGCCATCTAGGGAAAATACGATTTCAATTATCAAAGATGCGCCAAAAAAGACGCCGATAAACGCACTTGGAAAACCTGCAATGACAATCAACATCGCGTTGCGGAAAACATGGCCATAAAAGACTTTGTTTTCGGCTAAACCTTTAGCGCGCGCGGTGGTCACATATTGTTTGTTAATCTCGTCTAAGAATGAGTTTTTGGTAAGCAGTGTAAGCGTTGCAAAAGCCCCGATGGTTGCCGCAGTGACTGGCAATACGATGTGCCAAAGATAATCTTTGATCTGAGCGAAGAGTGTGAAATTGTCAAACCCTTCAGATGTTAATCCACGCAGCGGGAATACTTTCCAATAGGAGCCACCTGCAAAAACAACCATCAACATAATTGCAAATAAGAAACCTGGGACGGCATAAGCCGCGATGATAATACCCGATGACCATGTATCAAATTTAGTGCCATCTTTGACGGCTTTGCGAATGCCAAGTGGGATAGATATGAGGTAAGCGAGGAGTGTAGACCAAAGGCCCAATGTAATTGAGACAGGCATTTTCTCTAAGACCAGGTCTTTAACGCTGATGGACCTGAAATAGCTTTCACCAAAATCAAACTGTAGATAACTGGTCATCATATTGATGAAACGAATATGAGTTGGTTTGTCGAAGCCGAATTGCTTTTCCAAATCTTTGACAAAATCTTCAGGGAGGCCACGGGCACCCTGATATTGATTATTGGAGCTCCCACCGCTGGTTTCGCCTCCGCCACCAGAAATACGATCAGTTGCGCTCGCGTCATTTTCAATTTGCGCCAATATTGTTTCAATCGGGCCGCCTGGGACAAATTGTATTAGGGTGAAATTGATTAACATGATCCCCAACAGTGTTGGGATCATCAACATTAATCGTCTTAGGATATAGGATCCCATTTTTTAGAATGCGCCCTCGGCTTTTAATTTTGCTGCTTTTTCAGCGTTGTACCACCAGAAATCCATTTCGCCCAGTGAATAGGGCGGTAAGTTCTCTGGATGCTCAAATATATCTAGATAAGCTAGGTTGTGCTCTGCTTTATACCATTGGGGTACCCAGATATGTAACGCTCGTAGTGTCCGATCTAGAGCGCTTACAGCCGTGTTTAAATCTTTGCGGTTTTTTGCTTGTTCGATTTTTTCAATCAAAGCATCTACGGCTGGGTTGTTCAATCCAGTAAGATTGTTTGATCCTTTCACATCAGCGGTTTCGCCACCAAAAATTCCACGCAACTCAATACCAGGAGTGAGTGACATGACATATCGTTGTACCACAATGTCATAATCAAATTCTTTTTGCCGCTCGTTTGCTTGTGCCGCATCAACCGATACGAGTTTTGCATCGATACCCAATCTTTTTAAGTTGGCGACATATGGGTTTGAAATACGTTCAAAGCTGGGAGAGTCGTTTAAAAACTCTACAGTTAATGTCTCTCCTTTGCTGTTCGTACGTTTTCCATTTACGACAGTCCAACCCGCTGCATCCAACAAACGACTTGCTTTGCGTAATGCGCCACGATCAAGCTGGTTTGTTTTTGATGTATTTGGCACAAACGCGGGATCAATGAAAATTGATGGCGGTAAGTGTTCTTTTAAGGGTTCTAGAAGCGCACGCTCTGCATCATCTGGCAAATCTGTAGCTTCCATATTTGAGTTTTCCCAAAAGCTGTCTGTGCGATTGTAGAGGTCATAAAAGAGAGTTTTGTTTGACCATTCAAAATTGAACATCATACCAATTGCTTCGCGAACGCGTATATCTTGGAATTTTTCTTTACGAAGGTTGAACCAAAACCCTTGTGTTCCAGAAGGGTTTCCATCTGGAAGCGTCGTTTTTACAACCCAGCCTTTGCTAAGGGATGGGAAATTATAGGATGTCGCCCAAAGCTTGGATAAATACTCTTCGCGATATGAATATACACCTCCCTTGAAACCTTCAAAGGCAGCTGTGTAATCAGTGTAATATTCAATCGTGAGATGGTTAAAATTATTACGCCCTTTGTTGATTGGTAAATTCGCCCCCCAATAATCATCACGTCTGATATAAGATACGGTTTTTCCTGGCGTTACTTTATCCAAAGTGTAGGGACCAGAACCGACAGGGATATCTAACGTACTCTCTGCAAAGTCGCGACTTTCGTAATATGCTTTTGAAAACACTGGTAAACCTGCAACCAATGCTGGAAGTTCCCGTGTGTTTGAATCCTCATTGAATGTGAATTTTACTTTTAACGGGTCTAATGCCTCGACTTTTTGTACATCTCTTAATGAAGATTTATAACTAGGGCGGCCTTTATCGATTAAAATGTTGAAAGAATAAACAACGTCATCTGCTGTGACGGGGGTGTCATCAGAAAAACGGGCCTCTGGGCGAATGTTAAAAACAACCCATTGTCTGTTTTCGGGATATTCTATTGTTTCAGCCAATAAGCCATACATGCTATCTGGCTCATCTGCGCTACTGGACATCAAACTCTCAAAGAAAATAGATGATAAAGTCGCAGCTTGGCCTTTTAAAATAAATGGCGTTAAGCTGTCGAATGTACCAAAGCCCCATGTGGAGAATTCACCACCCTTAGGCGCGTCGGGGTTTACATAGTCGAAATGCTTAAAATCAGAGCCGTACTTAAGGTCGCCAAAGGTTGATATCCCATGCGATTTAATGATGTTTTCTTCTGCTGTTGCAGATGTGAATAACCCTAAAAAAATACTTAGAATGAGTGTCATCAATTTCACATATGATTTCATGTCTTCTACCTTATAAATTTCCCTTAATATGTAGGTAAAACAAGACATAGGTAAACAGCAATGCGCGTTTGTGTGAGTTTATTGTAATATTTCCAATAAAAAAGCCGCCCAAATGAGCGGCTTTTTGCAAAATATTTAGAACGCTTTATTGAAGCGCTTGTAAATATGCGATCAAGTTTGCGCGGTCGGCATCTTTTTTCAAACCTGCAAAGCTCATTTTTGTATCAGAAATCAACGCTTTTGGTTTTGCTATGAATGTATTCAATGTAGCAATATCCCAGTTGCCGCCGATACCAGCCATGCCACCTGAGTAACCAAATCCTGCAACTTTACCGATTTCACGATCAACAATGCCAAATAGATGTGGGCCAGTGCTATTCGCGCCGTCGTCTAATTTGTGACAAGCTTTACACTTTGAGAATACTTTTTTACCTTTTTCAGCGTCTGCTGATGCTAGAAGTTCATCAAATGAAGGACCTGCATCTGCTTCTTCTGTTTCAGCTTCGGCAACTTCGATTTTATAACCTTGTGCGTGTTCTTCGCCGTCTGCACTATGACCAGCAGCTGTATGATACATTGTTTCTGCACCCCAGTTGATCATAAGGTAGATTAATAGGGCTCCACATAGGCCGCCGACTATTTTGGTTATGTTCATTGTATCCATGGCTTATTCACCTTCGCTGCACGAATTTTTAGAAATCGCTGATTCATTTGCAACCTTCTAAGCGTTCCTATAAATGCTTTCAAGGTAAAGAAGCGCGACGAAACGCCCATTCTGGCAGGAAACAAGATGAATATATCCCCTAAAAAAGTAGCATTCCAAGGTGTAATGGGTGCTTATTCGCACCAAGCGTGCACAGAAGCCTTTCCAAAAGCGCAGGCAATTGCTTGCAATACTTTCGAAGGCGCTATCGCTGCAGTGAAAAATGGTAAGGCTGATGCAGCCATGTTACCTGTGGAAAATTCCACATATGGACGCGTCGCTGATATCCATAGTTTATTACCTGAATCAGGTTTGCATATTGTTGGAGAACATTTTGTGCGTGTGCATATCGATCTGATGGCGAAAAAAGGCGTGGAGCTAGAGCAAGTTAAATCTGCAATGAGCCATACCGTTTTACTAGGCCAATGCCGCAAGTTTCTAAAACAACACAATATTGCTCCAGTTGCTGGGCCTGATACTGCAGGATCCGCTCAAGCTGTTTCTGAGAGCGACGATTTGTTTATGGGAGCTCTTGCATCTCCATTGGCCGCTGAAATTTATGGCTTAGACGTTCTGGCGCATCATATTGAAGACAACCAACACAATACGACACGGTTTTTGGTTATGTCGCCCGAAAAAGATTTCCCAGAAAATGGTGATGATGAATATTTGACGACTTTCGTATTTCAGGTGCGGAATATTCCTGCAGCTTTATATAAAGCGATGGGTGGTTTTGCCACGAATGGGCTAAATATGGTTAAATTGGAAAGCTATATGATCAATGGCTCGTTCACTGCGACACAGTTCTATGCGGATGTCATTGGTCACCCAGAAGATCCTGCGTTCAAGCGTGCCTTAGAAGAGCTCGAGTATTTTACAACGCATTTGGATATTCTTGGGGTGTATAAAACGGATATCTTCCGCCAAACGGCTTAAGTTAGACGTAGTATTTATCTTCGATCTTTTTAGCAAAATCATGCATGCGCCCATCGAATTTGCGATCTAACGTCTTTTTGGCTAGGCGTGCAGATTGCAATGCGACGCGTGCAGATAAGCTCTTTGCCTGTACATAGATGGACGCTTTTAAGCGGGTTTCTGTTTTACTCAGAGGAATCACAGTGAAATCGACAGTTGCGTTTAAGGATTTTGATACACAAAGATATGATAAGTTTTCCACTGGATTATAATTATCGAGTGTTAATTCTATATTGCGAGCTTTGCCGCGTAAAACGCCATGAACATTCCAACACATTCCGGGTTGCGGACGATCATGATCGTCCGTGCGTTCGACTTGTGCACCCAAGCGCATCGCATAAGATTCGTAAAAATCAAAATCAGCTAATTGACGAAACACGTGCTCTGCTGGGGCAATAATATCTTGTTTACTTGTGAAGTTCATCTCTGGCCTGCATCTATTATTATTATTTGTTAGGATATACTGTCTTTGAGCCAGTTTTCTATCAGAAAATGTGCAATTGACCCTCTTCGAGCTGGAAGAATATTATGACTGTTGCCACAGAGACTCTCTATCAGGTCTTCTTTCGTGGCCCACAAGGCATCTTCCAGCTCATTTTCGTCTAATTGGATCTGTGTTGATGTTGCTATACCTTTGCATCCGATCATCAAAGAGGATGGAAATGGCCATGGTTGACTGGTCATATATCCAACTGTCCCAACTTTAATTCCGCTTTCTTCTATAACTTCGCGGCGTACCGCTGCCTCGATTGTCTCACCAGGCTCCATGAAGCCTGCCAAAAGTGAATACATCTTTTCGGGCCAATGGGGGGAGCGACCAAGAAGTACACTATTGCCGTGAGTGATTAACATTATGACAACAGGGTCAGTTCTTGGGAAATGGGATGCCTTGCATGTGCTGCAATTTCGTTGCCAGCCAGCTTCTGCCATTTCAGATGGTGCGCCGCATTTTGCGCAGAATTGATGGCTTTCATGCCAGCTTAATATGCCTTTGGCTGCGGCCACTAATTCCGCGTCATCGCGAGAGAGCAGTGCCATAATAGCGCGTGTTTCTTGGAATGCGCAGGTATCTGGCGCATCTGGGTGTGTTTGAAGCGTTTGATCAACGAATGAAATATCATCCTGATCTGTATCTGGCTCCCAAGAAGAAATATCTTGTGCAAAGACAGGGCCGTTTTCACCGAGACCCAGAAAGATTTGCGTGACAGTCTGAGTGAGAATCGGGTGCGACATTGGAAAATGTGCAAGCTTGGCTGTTTCCGTTTCAATCAAAGGTTTTCCACGCCAGATAATAATCGCCTGAGCTGCTGGGTTTTTTGCTACTGTATCTGTTGATTTTCTTAAATGTGCTGCACGATCAAGGGATGAGGCCCCAAATGTTACTGTTTCTGCATTACGCATCGCTAAAATCCTGCTTGGCTTACGATAATATTTTTTATGTTAGAGCACCTTGAAGCTCGGAATAGAAGCCTATAAATAGATGTTGAGAGGTTGGCGCGGGCGAGCGCCTCGCCAACCCGGTCAGATCCGGAAGGAAGCAGCCGTAACGAGTCCCGTTTGGGTCGTTGTCCAGCCTCTCACTTTTCCCAGCTATCACCGTTTTTGGAAATGTCCCAGTTGGGACATGGGGTCAAGTATTTGTTATTATTAATAATTTATCTACGTAAAATGCTTGATTATTAAGGTTAAATGATGCCCAAAGCTATCGACTGAAGGGATTCGTTAAATGGCGGCTTTGAGCCCTTATACGACATTTATAAATATATTATTTTAGCTTATATCCCGTATTTAGTTGTTACTTAGCACAGATGTGGTGACAGATATTGGGAGCCACCAGAGCAGAGATGCAAATGAAACACCAGCTAAGTCAGTTGCATCCAGACCTAATACTTGCCCGTTTTCAGGATATAGTAATGTAGATATTACACCGATATATATTAGTAATAATAAGGGCTCTTCTCCGCTTTGTTGAGTAGAAAAAGATGCCGACCGCCAAGTAACCTGTTGATATGTATGGTTTCTGATAACTTTACATAGAGCAGGTATATGACAATCAACATCTCGCAGCATATTTTAGGCCTCAAAGGGCAACGTGTAAATGAAATTAAACTGGATGACGGCGGTGTTAAGATTGTCATTCACTGCAGCCGAGACGCGCGTAGGAGGGCTATAGACCCTGCTACAGGCCAGAAGGGAAGCATCAACCAGCATGTCCGCCGACAAGTAAACGACATCCCCCTTTTTGGGTATCCTTGTGTGGTCGAGATTGAGCTGGCGCAGGTTTATATTAACAAGGGCGAACGCCGCATTGAGGGGTGTGATTTTGTTGATAAAGGGTGCCGTTTCACTCACCGATTTTGCCGACTGATCAGTGGATTATGTCGGCATATGTCTATTCAAGCGGTTTCCAGACATTTGGATATACGATGGGAAACGGTCAAGAATATCGACAGGGCATACCTTATTGAAACTCTCCCTACGCTTGATCCTGCAGAGCTAACTGGCTTGGAATATATTGGTGTAGATGAAGTTGCCCGGGCGAAAGGTCATGACTACATGACGGTGGTCTACGATATGGTTGGCGGTCATCTGATCTGGGTTGAAGCAGGCCGAACTGCCGAGGTTTTTTCAAGGTTTTTGAAACAACTGCAACCAGATACAGCCTGCAAAATAAAGGCCGTAGCGATGGATATGGGGCCTGCCTACCAAAAGGCTGTCAGAGAGTCCTTGCCGTTGGCCGACATAGTATTTGACCGTTTCCACGTCATGAAAAACTACAGCAAAGCTATCCATAATCAGCGTCGACTTGAGTTCAGAAAGGCCGATCCAAGTGGTAAAGAGTTGATGAAAGGGACGCATTATCTGTTGCTCAAAAATGCGGATAAGTTGAGTGAAAAACAAAGTGACAAGCTGCAAAGGTTGCTGGAGAGCAATAGCAACCTGAATGCACTTTACGTCTTGAAAGAACAGCTTCAGCTGCTGTGGAGTGCCGCTTCATTTGAGGCGATGGCGGAGCAACTGGAACGTTGGTGCCTGATAGCAGATCAGTCACAGATGCTCTATCTAAAAAAGTTCGCGAAATCCCTACGGAAACATTGTGTGGGCATCTGCAACTACGCCAAACACAAGCTCACAAGCGCCAGGATAGAGGCTGGTAATGTCAGTATAGGAATGATCCGTAAGCGAGCCAGAGGCATCAAGGATACCGAATACTTCAAACTCAAAATTAGACAATCATCCATTCCAGATAATCAATCTATGCTCTATTTGAAATCCTAAATCTACTCAACAAAGCGGAGAAGTGCCATAATAAGTAAGAAATGACCATAGCCCAAGTTACACTGAAGCTAGTGCTATTTTCTTTCTGGAAACGTTTCTGGAAGAAATACATTATCCCGATTAAGGGGATGTATGGGATAATAAAAAAAATCAAATATAGGGTGAAATGCATAAAATAATACCAACTTTGTTAATATGATAATATCATCCATGATCGAAAAATCAGTCTAATTTATGGCAGATGCAAATGTCTGCTTAGAGCCCTTATTAGACATTGGGTGCTGCAAGATAAATCGCTCATTAATTAGCTCTTCGGTATGAAATTCTCCAAATTACTATGCCGACTACAGCACCTAAAAACCCCATAAATACAGATGATTTAATGGCTTGTTTCCAACCATGTATAGTTAGTTGTCTATCTTGCCAAAGCCAGACACCATTACTTTTCAAACTGATAGTACTATTACTTTGACCATCAAAGCCACCAGTTGAAATTCCGAATGAAACTAACCAGAGTAAACCGAAGCCAAGCAATGTAGCGTGCCAAAACTCCCTTTTCCCACTGTTGTGTAGGTATGCCCAGAATGGGCCTGCGATAAAGATCAGCCCTATAAACCAAAATACCGAAGCAATAGCACCAATTTGGAAACTATTTTGCAACCCATATTTTGAAAAATAGTCGCCGCCATGTGTAGGGTTTGTACTGTGGTAAAGCCCCCAACCATAATTGAATCCGTAAAACACCCCGCCAAGCAACGCTCCCGCGACCAACGCTAAGATTACACGAGGGGGAGTAATATTTTTTCCAACATAAATTGACATTATTTTTGAGAACGATAAAGCATTTTGCAATTATCTAAAATTCTAAATTGATTAGCAAGCCATATCCATTAAACGTCCGTTTTGTTCGCGCAGCAGACATTACTGTTGTACTATCGAACTTTACAAACAAATGAACTGCTGCGGTTCTGAGCTGATCCAGTTTCTGCGTAATATGGTTTGGTCGACAGGTGTCGTGCAAGCTTGTGTCGCGGGTGAATGTGGTGTGATAAAAGCAATCCGTGGGTGTTTTCCCAATAAGCGAGAGCTCCCACGAGATGGCTGTTAGAATTGGACTGTTACCCCGTCCAGCCAAGCCCAGTTGCGACACAGTTCATGGTTTGAAGTAACAATGGCGATACGGCTTCATCTGTTTCAAGTTTGCGATGTTTTTGCAAAAGCGAAAGCTGTAAAATGTGGGATTGTTTTAAAAGGCCCTTTTTTTGCAAGCTTTGCGATTTTAAAATCGGGAAGCGGTCTGCTGTTTTTGATTGTTGGCTGAGCCATAAGACGGTTTTTAAAGTGAGATGATATTCTTGTTCGATCTTTCCAAATATCGCGGTGCTTACCGCTTTATCTTGAACCAATTCAGAATATGATTTTGCGATTTCTATGTCGGCAAGGTGAATGGATTTTTCAACCTCATCGACAATGAGCCTGAAGATACGGGAGTTTGCCCACATATCTTGTAGCATTTTTTCACCAGCTGCACCGCGGTATTCGCAGAATGCCTGAAGTGCTGTGCCAAACCCATACCAGCCCGTGATCATATGACGATTCTGCGACCATGCAAAAACCCAAGGGATTGCGCGTAAATCTGATAGTGTTGAGGCTCCAAAACGGGCTTGTGGCCGTGAGCCGATGTTCAATTGGGCCAGTTCTTTGACGGGGCTTGCCTCTTCAAAGTATTGAATAAAGCCATCACTGTTTAACAGATTTGTATAATGGGCCATTGAGACGCCTGATAAAGCTTCCATAGCTTCGTCGTATTCTGGTGTTGCATTCAGTTCTGGTTCGTTTTTTGAATAAGCTTGGTGGAACAACACGGAAGATGCCAAAAGCTCCATTTGGTGGATTGCTGTGCCACGGTTTGCAAACTTTGCAGACACAACCTCACCTTGTTCTGTGATCCTGAATGAGCCATTTATACTGTCAGCAGGTTGTGCCGCTATGGCACGTCCTGTCGGGGCGCCGCCACGGCTGACTGAACCACCACGACCGTGAAAAAAACTGACGTCAAAGCCAACTTTACGCGTTGCTTTTACGATTTCTTTTTGAGCTTTGTTTGTTTCCCATGTTGAACATAAAAAACCGCCGTCTTTATTTGAGTCCGAGTACCCAAGCATGACTTCTTGGTACATTCCTGTGTCTTTTACGGAGCGGCGCACAATGGGCTCGGTTAAGTATTCTGTTAGAATGCTGGGTGCTGCGCGTAAATCACCAATGGTTTCAAAAAGAGGGACCACTTTTAGGGTGATTGTTTCCCCGCCCGATAAGCCTTCGACAAAACCTGCATATCGCGCCAAGAGCAAAACACCCAATAAATCATCGGTTGATCGTGTCATTGAAAGGATGAAGGGACCAATACAAAGGGGATCTAAGCCAGCCTTTTCAGTTTTTATGAGAGACAGGAGTGAAAGTGTTTCTTGTGCCAACTCTGATAAAGGATAGTCGTTTTGGTTTAATATGTCGGCATTTTTTAATTCAGATCGTATGCGTTTTGACCATTCTGGTGTGCCATAGCTTTCAGCTGATAATCCTAAGTGTTCCCAAATTTCTGTAATCACGGCAGTTGTGACGTCACTATTTTGACGAATATCAAGGGTCATGGTTCGGAACCCGAATGCGGCTGCGAGTGCTTGTATTGGGCGTATAAGTTTAATGGATATGTCTTTTGCAACGGATGATAGAACGGCATCAATAAGGTCTATATCTTTTACAAACTCAGATAATGAACCGTATGGCTCTGCGCCGTTTTCTGGATCGTTAAGTGCTGCTAAGCGATATCCAACAGCACTTAAGGCTTTTCGAAAGATTTCACCTTCATTCCGCCTCTCGATTGTACGTTTCATATTCGAACGGGTGATGATTAGGTCTAATGCATCGAGGGATTTTTGCTCGAAATCATAGTGATGAGAACTGATTGAGATGGACGTTATGGCGTCTTCGATTTTTGTTTGTAGGTTGCTTATGGCAGCGTTTCTGTTCGTATTGATAGCATCTTTCGTAACCTTGACCGTTACGTTTGGGTTGCCGTCACGGTCACCGCCGACCCAAGAATGAAATCTGATTGATGGGTGTACGTTTGGGGCGTGTTCCGTAATCGTCTCTATTGCTTGTTCAAACTTGTTAATCACATCTGGTAGGGCAGGAAAAATGGCGTTTTTAAAGAACCGTGTGGCCCAATTCACCTCTTCCATTGTGGTGGGTCTTTGTAAACGGAGTTCGCCTGTTAACCAGAGGAGGTCGATCTCATTGTAAAGGTTTTGGATGTGATTTGCGCGTTCTTGTGGTGTCCAACGATTGGATTCTAATTTCACGATGTGTCGATAGATACGGCGGTGAATATCAAGGACTGTTTCGCGTTTACCTTCTGTTGGGTGGGCTGTTATGGTTGGTGCAATTGTGGTGGAATATACAGCGTTTGATATATTCTGTGCATCTATGCCAGCTTCTTTTAAACGTATAAATGTACTGGCAAATGATCCTTTTACGGATTCTGGGCCATCAATTGTTTCAACTTTACGTCGCACGCGAACCATTATGTTTTCTTCGGCAATCCGCAGTAAGTGAAACCAAATGTTGGTTGCTTGTAGAAAATCACGCTTCATCTGCTCATTTTTTGGTTGGGCGTTTTCTGGATCACTTAAAAATACGGAAATATCCGGGGCGCGTTGATCTATGACTTTGCACAGATTATCCCAAAGAAATTGTTTCAACCACTTACCGTAGTTTTCATCTTGTTTTACATAGGCTGATGGAGCTTCGACCTGTGTGGGTTGATTTTCTGAGCTTGGAGCGATGATTTGATTGGCCATTGTGATTAGGGTCTCTGTTTTTCATCAGAAGATTTTCTTCTGTGGATGAGATCAGCCAAGCCTAAATCATGCTTGTACGGCAACATGCGAAACTACCGTAATAGTAAGCCCAATAGAATAGTAAAATACCTATACTTAAGGATTGCTTTTGTGAGTTTCGTGAAAACAAGCTATAAAGATGGGTAGGTTATGTCGCTTTTATTTGGGGATAAGACGTATACCGTAACCAAGTGAATTAATTGTATTCTTTTCGGCAAAAAACGAATCAAATGGAGCATTTATCTATGTGAGGGTTTTATTCGTGAAGGGGTGTCGAAAATGACTTTATAAATGGAATCCCCAGCAGACTAAGGGAAAAGGGAGCGCCTGCTGGGGTCAAGGATACGGACCTAATTGTCCGCGTCTTGTTCTGTTTTTGCTTTCACAGCGATGATTTCTGCAGGTGCAGTGTCTTCTTTTGTGATTGCTGGTTTTTTTGCTGCTTGGTCAAATTCCGCGTAAAATGTTGGGAAGTCGAATGTAAGGTTATAACTGTCTGCAAGTGTTACAGTTGGAGTTAGAGCTAAAGCAGCCGCTGTAGTTATGATTAAGTTTCTCATTTTCTTTCCTTTCGATGCGCTGGGAGGTGCGCGGTTGAAAACAAGTGATCGATTGTGATCGCTGTTGAGATCGTTATACAGTGAGTCGAATTGAGAGAGTATATTAAATAAAGTTATTTCATTGTTTTGAAAAATCGAGTAATGTGATTTTATGTTACCAAATCTAAAATCATTGGCGGTGTTCGCTAAAGTTGCCGAGACGGGGTCATTCTCTGGTGCGGCAAATGTGTTGGGGATTTCTGCCCCTGTTGTTAGTCAGCATATTTCCCAGCTTGAGGAGACGTTGGATACGGCGCTTGTGTATCGGTCCACACGGTCATTGACGCTGACGGAGGCTGGGCAAAAGCTGTCTAAATATGCGCATGATATGTTGGATGCGGCTGAGGCGGGGTTAGAAGAGCTGCAAAATGTGATGGCGAGCCCTCGGGGTAAGTTGTCTATCTCTATGCCAAGTTTTATGGCTGCTCCGAAGTTTACAGCTCTATTGGCGAGCTTTATGGACACATATCCAGATGTGATGTTGGAAATATGTTATGAGACGGGCCACCATAATCTAAACGAAAGCGGATATGATTTGGCTATTCAGTTGGGTGATATTTCTGACAGTAACTTTATGGTGCGAAAATTGACCGAAGGACATGCGTGTTTGTACGGCAGTCCTAAATTACTTGAAGAACTAGGTCCTGTGAATGAGCCCGAAGATTTTGAAAGATTGGGTTATCCTTTCATTTGTGAAGTAGATTGGACCAAGATGACTTTGCATAAGTTTGGGGATGATGACCGCGTGTTCGAACGCGATTTTGACCCCAAGGCTTGGCCGCAAAATAAGTTTTGGTGTAATAACGGTGAAGCCAAGAAACAAATGGCGTTGCTGGGGCGTGGTATCACGTGGTTGCCAGAGATGTATGTTGTGAATGAGGTGGCCGCGGGAACATTGGTGCATGTTTTACCTGAATGGACCAGTGAACGTATCGGTGTTTATGCTGTTTGGCCTCGGAATGCAGGTAGCCGCAGTTTGACTCGTTTGTTTTTGGAATTTATGGTTGAGAAGTTTATTAAGGATATGAAGCGCTAAAGCGTGTTTTAATGGCTTATTTTGTTAAATACGCCTTCTAATTCTTGGAATTAGCACTTAGTTATTAACCAACTGACATAATTCAAAGGGTTTATCATGATTATTCCTGGTAGCACCGAAATGAAAACGCAACTGGAAGCGGCTTTTGACCTAGAGCCATCCTTGGCTTTGGCAAAAGAAACACGCCATTTACATGAGCGTTGTGATCGCGTGATCCCCGAAGCAGATTGGGCACGCCATGCACCGTATATTGTTGCAATCAATAAGCTGAAAAAAGAAAAAGATGCTGTGATCTTGGCGCATAATTATATGACGCCAGACATTTTTCACGGCGTTGCAGATATTGTGGGTGATAGCCTGCAATTGGCGATTGAAGCGACAAAGGTTAAGGAAAGTATCATCGTTCAAGGTGGTGTGCATTTTATGGCGGAAACGTCTAAGATTCTATCGCCTGAAAAGACAGTGCTTATTCCTGACAGTCGTGCGGGCTGTTCTTTGGCGGAAAGTATTACAGCCGCTGATGTTGCTAAGATGCGTGAAGCCAACCCTGGGGCGCCTGTGGTGTCTTATGTGAACACGACTGCGGAAGTGAAGGCTGCATCAGATATTTGTTGTACATCATCCAATGCGGTTCAGATCATTGATAGCATGGACAGCGATGTTGTGATCATGACACCAGATGGGCATTTGGCCCAAAACGTTGCCAAGCAAACGAAGAAAAAGATCGTTTATTGGGAAGGGGCTTGTGAAGTTCACGTTGAATTCAAGGCGGATGAATTGCGAGAGTATCGCAAATACGAGCCAGATGCTGTGATTATTGCGCATCCTGAGTGTCCAACAGATGTTGTGGATGAAGCGGATTTTTCTGGGTCAACGGCTGGAATGATTAACTTTGTGCGTGAGAATAAACCAGAGAAGGTTTTGTTGATTACAGAATGTTCAATGGGGTCGAATATTGCGGATGAGGTACCTGAGGTGAATTTCCTTGGGCCATGTAACCTATGCCCGCATATGCAACGTATCACATTAGAGAAAATCCTGTGGTCCTTGCACACAGGAACAGAAGAAGTTATCGTTGATTTAGCCCTAGCGGAAAAAGCACGCTTAGCCGTTCAACGAATGATTGATGTGAAGATTTAATTGGGTGATCAACATAATATTCTGATTATTGGTGCAGGCCTTGCTGGCCTGTATGCTGCGCTAAGTTTGGCGCCGCGCTCTGTTACAGTCCTGTCTCCAAAGCCACTTGGTTACGGTGCATCCAGTGCTTGGGCGCAGGGGGGGGTTGCGGCTGCTATGCATGAAAATGACACACCTGAAGCGCATGCTGTGGATACAGTGAATGCTGGTGGTGGAATTGTGGATGCGGATATTGCAACCTTTGTAACATCACAGGCGAAAGAACATGTTTTAGAATTGGCTGATGTTGGTACGCCGTTTGATCGCACAGACGACGGCGACTTTGTAATGTCTAAAGAAGCTGCACATGGCTTTGCACGTGTGGTGCGGGTTAAAGGTGATCAGGCGGGTGCTGCGATCATGGAAACCTTGATCAAGGAAGTGGCGGCAACACCGTCCATTACTGTGATTGAGGGAGCAACCGCACTTGAGTTGCTTGTCGAGAATAATGAAATGCAGGGCGTTGTGGTGTCAGAGGACAATACGACGCCTTATGTTATTCAGGCCAAGGCCTATTTGTTGGCTGCTGGTGGCGCTGGGAGTTTGTACCTTAAAACAACCAATCCACCGTCTGTACGTGGTTTAGCTGTGGGTATGGCAGCGCGTGCTGGCGCTGTAATTGCGGATGCAGAGTTTGTGCAATTCCATCCAACAGCAATGGATGTTGGGATCGATCCAAACCCATTGGCAACCGAAGCGTTGCGCGGTGAAGGCGCGACTTTGATCAACAAGCACGGTGAGCGCTATATGCTGGATGTGCATCCAGATGCAGAGCTGGCACCACGTGATATTGTGGCGCGTGAGAATTTCCGCCAACATCAGATGGGCAATGTACCGATGTTGGATACACGGGACGCTATTGGAGCGCACATCAAGGACGAATTCATATCTGTGTACCGCTATTGTGAGCAATCTGGCATTGACCCTATTAAAGATCCGATCCCGATTG
The DNA here is from genome assembly GCA_965206885.1 of Amylibacter sp. Lineage (GTDB taxonomy): Bacteria > Pseudomonadota > Alphaproteobacteria > Rhodobacterales > Rhodobacteraceae > Amylibacter. The sequence continues at coordinate 158,361 of CBDBLJ010000001.1, forward strand.
TGCCTGCTGCCCATTACCATATGGGCGGTGTTGCGACGGATAAAAAAGGCAAGTCATCGATCAAAGGTCTTTGGGTGTCTGGTGAAGCGTCTTCAACAGGTTTACATGGTGCGAACCGTTTGGCATCGAATGGGTTATTGGAAGCTTTGGTTTATGCGGCTACAGCTGCGGATGGTATGGTCGAAGCACTCAAAACTGGTGGTGGGCAAGTTTACTTTGAGGGGCTTAAAACACCTGATATTGGCTTTAAATATGTTGATGAAGGCGCAGTGATGGAATTGCGTGCAATTATGTCCTCTAAGGTCGGTGTGATGCGCGATGGCGAGGGGATGGCCCAAGCTTTACGTGATTTACGCGAATTGTCTGATCGCCACGGTGGGACATCTACGAATTTTGATAATATGTTGGCGGCTGCCACTTTGATTGCAGCAGCTGCATATAACCGCAAAGAATCCCGTGGGGGGCATTATCGGACGGATTATCCTGAAACAGATGAGAGTATGCAGCACCGCACTGAGATTACTTACCTAGAAGCAGTTGCTTTGCGGGATAGTTTGTAAGGGGTATTTATGGGCACTTCTCCGCTTTGTTGAGTAGATTGTAACTACCCAGCATGTTTTTGACATTTTTTCATCATTTTTGTTGACGGATGGCTTAACCTCTGAATCAATAGGGGAATGACGTTTAAACTTTCCAAATTGGCGCCGTTCGACGCACCACCAGTTGGCTTTCTCACTTTAGAAGAGCGTCTGGTGGAAGCGGATACCCGGGCCGCATATTTTCAAACCGCCTGCGAAGAACTCCTACAGATCAACAAGCATCTGGAAGAGTGTCAAAAACATATGGAAGAGCGTATAGCTGCATTGGAACGCCGTCTCGGCTTGAATAGCCGTACCAGCGGCAAGCCACCCTCCAGTGACGGCCTTGGTAAACCCAATGCGAAGAAGGGAACAAAGAGCCTGCGTGGCCCGTCTGATCGCAAGTCTGGCGGCCAACCTGGCCACACAGGCAAAACGCTCAGGCAAACACCGACGCCAGACACGATTATAGACCATTTTCCTGTGGTTTGTTCTGGTTGTGGAGCACCGCTTAGCCCAGAAACGGCAGAAGCCAGCACTGCACGACAGGTGATCGATCTGCCGCCGCCGCCACCACCGCAGGTGACAGAGCACCGCACGCATCAGTGTCGCTGCGACCAGTGTGATGGGATCACCCGTGCCGACTTTCCCGATGGTATAAATGCACCAGTGCAGTATGGGGCCCGCATTGCAGGCATTGCGAGCTATTTACAAACGGTTCATTGCATTCCGGAACACCGCCTTGGCGAGATATTTATTGACTTGCTTGGGGTGCCGATTGCCCCTGCAACATTGACCAGCCTTATCTGGCGCACAGCGGATCGCTTGAAGCCCATGACACTAGCAATCAAGGAAGCTTTGATTGGATCACAGTCTGGCGTTGTGCATTTGGATGAGACCGGCCAGCGTGCTGTTGGCAAACTGCATTGGACACATGTGATCTGCTCGCCCTTATTGAGCCACTTTCGGGTTTCAAGCAAACGCGGAGAGTTGCTTTGTGGCGTCTCGGGTATTGTGGTGCATGATCACTGGAAGGCATATTTCAAAATGGAGGGGGTCGAGCACGCCTTGTGTAATGCCCATCACTTGCGCGAGTTGCAGGCTTTAATTGAGATTGAGAAAGAGCCATGGGCAAAGCCTATGAAAGCGATCCTGTTGAAGGCGAAGACCTTGGCTGAGAATATGTACAACGAAGGCGGACAGCGGGATGAGGCGGCCATACAGGCGGTATTCGAACTATACGATGCAAATATCGCCGAGGCGATAGCGTATCATGAAGCACTGCCAGCACTTTCATCAGCGCAGACAGAAAAAAAACGGCGCGGCCGTCCAAAGCGCCGGACGGGCCATAATCTCGCATTGAGGTTGCAAGACTTTAAGACAGAGGTGCTTCGCTTCCTTGTCGATCCAAATGTGCCGTTCACCAATAATGAAGCCGAGCGAGACTTGCGAATGGGTAAAGTCAGGCAGAAAGTATCAGGCTGTTTTCGGACGCTGCGCGGAGCGGAAGTCTTCTGTATTCTCAGAACCGTGATCAACACCGCCAGAAAACAGGGCTGGTCTATAATTGAAACCCTGTTGAAACCACCAGATCAATTGATTGCTGGATTGCGCGTCGTATGAAAAACAACGCTTATTGACAATAATACGCTCACGGATATAGTGCTGACTATCAAGCGGATACCCATGCTGGGTAGTTACAGTAGATTTAGGATTTCAAATAGAGCATAGATTGATTATCTGGAATGGATGATTGTCTAATTTTGAGTTTGAAGTATTCGGTATCCTTGATGCCTCTGGCTCGCTTACGGATCATTCCTATACTGACATTACCAGCCTCTATCCTGGCGCTTGTGAGCTTGTGTTTGGCGTAGTTGCAGATGCCCACACAATGTTTCCGTAGGGATTTCGCGAACTTTTTTAGATAGAGCATCTGTGACTGATCTGCTATCAGGCACCAACGTTCCAGTTGCTCCGCCATCGCCTCAAATGAAGCGGCACTCCACAGCAGCTGAAGCTGTTCTTTCAAGACGTAAAGTGCATTCAGGTTGCTATTGCTCTCCAGCAACCTTTGCAGCTTGTCACTTTGTTTTTCACTCAACTTATCCGCATTTTTGAGCAACAGATAATGCGTCCCTTTCATCAACTCTTTACCACTTGGATCGGCCTTTCTGAACTCAAGTCGACGCTGATTATGGATAGCTTTGCTGTAGTTTTTCATGACGTGGAAACGGTCAAATACTATGTCGGCCAACGGCAAGGACTCTCTGACAGCCTTTTGGTAGGCAGGCCCCATATCCATCGCTACGGCCTTTATTTTGCAGGCTGTATCTGGTTGCAGTTGTTTCAAAAACCTTGAAAAAACCTCGGCAGTTCGGCCTGCTTCAACCCAGATCAGATGACCGCCAACCATATCGTAGACCACCGTCATGTAGTCATGACCTTTCGCCCGGGCAACTTCATCTACACCAATATATTCCAAGCCAGTTAGCTCTGCAGGATCAAGCGTAGGGAGAGTTTCAATAAGGTATGCCCTGTCGATATTCTTGACCGTTTCCCATCGTATATCCAAATGTCTGGAAACCGCTTGAATAGACATATGCCGACATAATCCACTGATCAGTCGGCAAAATCGGTGAGTGAAACGGCACCCTTTATCAACAAAATCACACCCCTCAATGCGGCGTTCGCCCTTGTTAATATAAACCTGCGCCAGCTCAATCTCGACCACACAAGGATACCCAAAAAGGGGGATGTCGTTTACTTGTCGGCGGACATGCTGGTTGATGCTTCCCTTCTGGCCTGTAGCAGGGTCTATAGCCCTCCTACGCGCGTCTCGGCTGCAGTGAATGACAATCTTAACACCGCCGTCATCCAGTTTAATTTCATTTACACGTTGCCCTTTGAGGCCTAAAATATGCTGCGAGATGTTGATTGTCATATACCTGCTCTATGTAAAGTTATCAGAAACCATACATATCAACAGGTTACTTGGCGGTCGGCATCTTTTTCTACTCAACAAAGCGGAGAAGAGCCTATTTATGATGGTTTTGCAACACACGATAAAGATATGTTTGGTTTTAAGTGCTTTATTTATTTTGGGTGCATGCCAAGAAGAGCAAGACGTTGTTCAAAAAGAAGTCGTGAGAGGAACTCCTGCTATTGCCCCCGAGTGCTCAGCAGGCAAATTTTTTGGTTTCATTGGCCAGAACGCAGATGCTTTAAATACGCTTGAATTGCCCAAAGCACACCGTATCATCCACCCAAATACAATTGTTACCGCTGATTATATTGCGACCAGAGTTAACTTTTTGATTAATAGCGCTGGTTTGATCGAAGACGTAAAATGCTATTAATGCATATCATACGAAGGATATCCAAGTGAGCCATTCATCTATTCCTGATTTTTTGTTGCAAGACTTGATCTCGCGGTCTTTGGACGAAGACTTGGGAGGTGCAGGGGATGTGACGAGCCGTGCGGTTATTCCTGATGGTACTGTTTACGGTGCGCGTATGAATGCACGTGATGCGGGTGTGATTTCTGGGATGCAATTGGCACGTTTGTCTTTTCATACAATTGATCCTTTGCTGAAAGTGGAAACGCTTATTCCTGACGGTGGTGTGGCGAAAGCTGGTGATGTGACGATGACGATTACAGGGGATGCAAAAGCGATCCTTATGGGGGAACGTGTAGCGTTGAACCTTGCTGGGCGTTTGTCTGGGATTGCGACGATGACGGCGGCTTTTGTAGCAGAGACTAAGGGGACTAAGGCTAAGATTACTTGTACGCGTAAGACCACACCTGGTTTGCGGTTGGTGGAAAAAGAAGCGGTGCGCCATGGTGGTGGTTCGAATCACCGCTTTGGGCTGAATGATGCGATTATGATTAAAGACAATCATATTGCGGCGGCGGGGTCCATTAAGGATGTGTTGACACGGGCGCGTGAATTTGCATCGCATATGCGCCGTATCGAGATTGAAGTGGATAATCTGAGCCAACTTGAAGAGGTGTTGAAAGTTGGCGTGGCTGATGTTGTGCTACTGGATAATATGAGCAATGTGGATATGGTAAAAGCTGTTGGTCTGGTTGATGGTGTCATGGTGGTTGAGGCCAGCGGGAATATGCGACTTGAACGGATTGCGGGCGTGTCTGCAACGGGTGTGGATTACATCAGTGTTGGAGCGTTAACACATACGGTTAAGAACCTTGATTTGGGCTTGGATTTTTAAGTTTTGAAAAACGGGTTTCCGATAGCAACCTCTGGCCTGCGTGTTGGTCTGTTGGGGGGATCGTTTGATCCGCCTCATGGTGGACATTTGCATATTTCTAAATGGGCGCTCAAGGAGTTTGGCTTGGATCAAGTTTGGTGGCTTGTATCACCTGGTAATCCGCTAAAGGAGCGCGGCCCTGCTTCTATTGAGAAGCGGATGGCAGCTTGTCATGAATTGGTTCAACATCCGCGTATTAAGGTTACTGATTTAGAATGTAAGCTGGGCACGCGCTATACCGCTGAAACGCTGGAACGCCTGATGGCGATTTATTACGATGTGCGGTTTGTTTGGTTGATGGGTGCAGATAATCTTGCGAGTTTCCATAAATGGGATCGTTGGGATGATATCATGATGACGCTCCCGATTGGTGTGTTGGCGCGACCAGAGGAACAAGTGATGGCTGGTAGTTCACCTGCAGCGCGGCGGTTTTCGAAATCGCGTTTATCTGCGCGACGTTCAACGGCTTTACCGTTTCGCACGGCACCTTGTTGGAGCCTGTTGAACGGGCCGATGGTGGATATGTCCTCAACAGAAATCAGAAAACGCGGTGATTGGTAAAAAGTGAATTGCCATAGTGGTGACCACCCGTTTATTGTCTTGTTATGATTAATATTTTACCAGCTTTAAAACTGAACAGACGCCATATTTTAGCATTTACTCTTGCCGCTTTGGTTGCAGCGCCCGCATCTGGGCAAGAATTGAAGATTAAGAATTCTATTGATGCGATTGTCGCTGGGGCTAGTTTGTCTGGATCAAAGAGCATCGTGGTGATGGATGCAACCACTGGGCGTGTTTTAGAAAGCTACAATGGGTCAAAGGCTTTGCCACCAGCCAGTGTGACGAAAGTTGCAACTGCGCTTTATGCTATGTCTGCATTAGGTTCAGAAAATACTTTTAAGACGCGGCTGTTGGCGACGGGGCCGATTAAGAATGGGGTTCTAAAAGGCGATCTGATTTTAGAAGGCTCTGGTGACCCGCGATTGGATACCGACGCGCTGGGATCGTTGGCTGGGCAGTTGAAAAAGGCTGGTGTTAAATCGGTTAAGGGTAAGTTTTTGGTGTATGCGGGGGCATTGCCCTATCAACCGCAAATTGATGATACGCAACCTAATCATTTGGGATACAATCCGACAATTTCAGGCATAAACTTGAATTTTAATCGTGTGTTTTTCCAATGGAAACGAAGCACCAAAGGTTATGCTGTTGATATGTTTGCGCGCGCGAATAAATATTCACCGAATGTGCGCGGGATTAAGATGGCAGTGAAAGACCGTAATCAACCTGTGTTCAAGTATCGTTCTGTGAATGGGGCGGATCATTGGTCCGTTGCAAAATCCGCGCTGGGTAAAGGCGGTAGTCGTTGGTTACCTGTGCGCCAACCTGCGGATTATGCGGGTGAGGTGTTTCAATCCGTAGCTGCGATTAATGGCATTCGTGTGCCAAAGCATAAAGTGGTGAGAAAAAAGGTTTCGGGCAAAACGGTTGCGATCTGGGAAAGTGGAACCGTCCGCCAATTGGCGAAATCGATGATTAAGTACTCTACGAATATGACGGCAGAGACGTTGGGATTGTCTGCAAGTGTGAAGCATGGCGTGAAGGCCAACAGCTTGCGCCGTTCCGGGAAAGCGATGACTGATTGGCTTGAGGGAACTTATGGTATTCGCAGCGCACGATTTGTAGACCATTCGGGGCTTGGGTCGGACAGCCGTATTTCAGCGCATGAAATGGCGCGGTTATTGACCAATGCAAAATGGAATGGACCGCTGCGGCCGATCATGAAAGAGATCACTTTGCGCAACTCAAAATACCAAAAAGCACCGATTAAAGGGACTAAGGTTGTCGTGAAAACGGGGACGTTGAATTTTGCCAGCGCATTGGCAGGGTATATCACTTGTGCGAATGGACGTAAGTTGGCGTTTGCAGTGTTCACGGCGGATCAAAAACGGCGTGGACAGATCACGAAGAAAGATCGTGAACGGCCTGCGGGCGGGCGGGCATGGGCCCGTAAATCACGTGTGATGCAACATCAATTGATCCGACATTGGGTGCAAACTTATGGAAGCTAATTGATGTATATTGTTAAAGTGGACCTTGAGATGTTGGTTCCTTTGGTTTGATTTATGGATTTAAACGGGTGTAAATCGTTTTTGATACGCACCAACAGTGGTCATAAGGTGCCTTTTGAAGGCACGCTGCATACGTTGAAAGTCGCCAAACCCACAATGTTCGATTGTTTTGCCAATAGGCATACCTGCGCTTAAGACATCACAGGCTTGTTTCACCCGCACTTGTTCTAAAAAATTTACAGGTGAAGAGCCAAGCTCGAATTTAAAACGGCGTGATAATGTACGGGGGGTTATGTTTATATAATTCGCCATCATCGCCAAATCCCAAGGATGATTGGGGTGTTGTATGATTTGTTCTACTAGTTTGCTTAACATACCTTCTGTGCTGAATTGTGCCTGCAAGATATTTGCAAACTGGCTTTGGCCACCAGAGCGTTGTAAGTAGACGACCAGTTCACGGGCAACGGATAAAGCGACCTGTGGGCCGCAATCTTTGCGGATGATAGCGAGTGTCAGGTCAATGCCAGAGGTGATGCCTGCAGAAGTCATGATGGTGTCTTCGATTGTATAGAGCTGATTTAGCAACCAATTTACATTTGGGAACAGTTGGGTTGCTTGTGTCTCGCGACTCCAATGTGTTGTGGCATCTTGGCCGTCGAGTAACCCTGTGTTTGCTAAAAGCAATGCGCCTGAGCATATGGAGATGAGACGTCTGTTGTTACGTACATGATGCCAATTTTTGATCAACGCCTGAAGCTCAGTATTTTCGAGCATATGATCTGTACCCTTTCCCCCTGGAATGATCAGGTCATTTCCAGGTCCGTTTAAATTGGCTTGGGCATCTGGGCATAGGGTCAATCCGCATGAAGATTTGACGGGTTTACCATCCATGGAAACGAAACGGGTTTTGTAGAATGTAGGGTGTACCATATTTGCTGCTTCATAGGCTTGTGCGGGGCCTGCGACGTCTAAAATACTGACGTCGTTAAAAAGAAGAATATCAATGTGGCGATGCGGTTTGTCCATAATTGACTATAATATGACATTTACGCCAATAAGCAATCTGATAAATTTTAATGAACGACTTTAGGACTGTGTCATGTTGAACCGTAATTTTATTCTGATTTTGATCTCTAACATCATTCTTGGCGCACCTATGCCTATGCTGATTATCCTAGGGGGTTTAGCTGGCGGGTATTTATCGCCTCTTCCAATCGCCGCGACATTGCCACCATCCGTGCAGATGATTGCAGGGATTTTAGTTGCTGCACCTATGTCGCTTTATATGGGGAGGGCTGGGCGTAAAAAGGGTTTTTTACTCAGTGCTGTTATGATTATTTTGGGTGGTTTATGTGGCGTTCTAGCGTTGGTGCTTGGCAGTTTCGTATTACTCTGCTTGGCACATTTTTTATTAGGCGGTGCCTTGGTTGGTATCAATTTCTTCCGTTTTGCATCTGCGGAAGCTGTTGACGAGAAATATAAAGCAAAGGCTATTTCATATACTTTGGCTTCTGGGTTGGTTGCAGCTTTCATTGGGCCAGAGATATTTTCTTATTCTAAGGATCTATTATCACCTGTTCTATTCGCAGGGGCATATATGGCTGTGGCCGTATTGGGGCTTATAGGTTTGCTGCCTGTTCTTGCGATTGGACAGCTTGTGGCGGTTTCTACACTTGCCAAAGGGCAGGCTTCAAAAGATGCACGCAAAGCATTGTTCCGCAGACCCGTTGTTATCTTTGCCATTGCAGCAGCGGCTGTTTCGCAAGCTGTTATGTTGTTGATTATGACCCCAACAGCGCTTGCCATGGTGGGGTGTGGGTTTGCTGAAGATCAAGCGGCGGATGTTATTAAATGGCATGTGGTTGCGATGTTTGCCCCTGGGTTTTTTACGGGATCATTGATCCAAAGATTTGGAGTTTCTAAGATTATTGCAACAGGTATGGCTATTCTAGCAGGGTCAGCAATAGTCGCGGTCGCGGGCATAGAGTTAACGCATTTCTATGTATCGCTTGTTCTACTGGGCATTGGTTGGAATTTTGGATTTATCGGGGCAACACATCTTTTGCAGACGTCTTTGAGCGCAGAAGAGAAACCTTTGGTTCAAGGCACGAACGATACGATTTTAGCGATTGCTGGATCGGTTGCTTCATTGGCTTCTGGTGCGCTTTATGTTGGCATTGGTTGGACAGCGATTGCTATCTGTGTGCTGCCTGTGATTGCCGTGTCTATGGTGTTGTGGTTCGTAGTAGCCCAGAAGGTGCAGTTGCAAGCTTAAATCGTCCTGTGCACCGCATTCGGTGAGCAATGTCCCAGGTGGGACATATAGTTATACCATTGATAAGTATAAATTTATTGATAATTCGCATATAAACTATGAAGCTTTATGACTGCTTGAGCATAACCAATACTTGTTCGATTACTTTAGAAGTGGATGTGCTTCTGGCTATATCCATGTTCAGCGATTTCTGGGATGCGATTTTATCTTTGAATGGCGCGACAAGAGAGCCCTCTTTTAAATATTGTTCTACAAGGGTTTCATGGCCCATTAAAATGCCCGCACCATTCTTGGCCTCTTCAACAGCGATGCTGTAAAGGGAAAAGCTGGGACCGTTTTGCGGTAGGTTTAGATTTGGAGATACCTGACCAGCCCAAAATGTCCAATCATCGGCCCATAAGGCATCATAAAGCAATGTTTCATGCATAAGATCAGCAGGCGTTTTCAAACGGCTTGCAATCTCTGCTGTGCAAACGGGAAAAATCATATCTTTGCAGATAATCTGTTCTGTATCGCTTTTTGTGGGCGTGCCAATGAAGAGGCTTATGTCAAAGATTTCACGGCTTAAATTGGGAGGTGTTTCCAGTGCTGTTACAGATATTTTATGGCCCAGTAAGGCCGCACGTATCGCAGGTAATCTGGGGGAGAGCCAAAGTTGAGCGACGCTCGGGAGGGCCGCGATATTGATTGTGGTTTGTTCGGCGTTGTTGCGTAACGCGCGAACCGCATCGCCAATTGCATCAAATGCGGTGGAGAATTCTGCGACAACACTGGCCCCAAGTTCGGTTAATGACACCCCTTGTGAACGACGTACAAATAAAGGTGCGCCAGCCCATTCTTCTAGTGATTTAATATGTTGGGAAATTGCCCCAGGTGTGACGCATAGCTCATCAGCTGCTGGTGTGAACCCACCCAAACGCGCTGCTGCTTCAAAAGCGCGAAGGGCATTTAGGGGCGGCCCTTTGGGGCGTGGTGGTGATATTACCATAATCTTAGCCTTAGTTTTTCTACGCCAATATTTAGCAAATCTGGTTTGCGCAAGCAAGTGAGGCACGGCATTTTGCCTGTAAACTAATAGGAGTTAGATATGTCCCTTATTCATCGAAACTGGGTTCCCACAGATTGTGAAATACTTATGCAGCGGATTTCACAGCATACATCAAAGCAATCATCAGTGGATGTTGCAGATAGAATCCGTGAACTCGCCGATAAAAATCGCGATATTCACGAAGCAGAATGCTTTAATCTAAACCCTGCAACAAATGTGATGAACCCCAAAGCAGAAGCTTTATTATCTAGTGGAATAGGATCACGGCCATCGCTTGGGTATCCTGGTGATAAATATGAAATGGGATTGGAAGCGATTGAAGAAATCGAAGTGATTGCTGCTGAACTATGTGCAGAGGTTTTTAATGCTAAATACGCAGAAATTCGAGTGCCGTCTGGTGCGATTGCCAATCTTTATGGGTTTATGGCGACATGTAAGCCGGGCGATACAATAATTGCCCCTCCTGCATCCGTTGGTGGACATGTGACCCATCATGCGGCTGGTTGTGCAGGTTTGTACGGTGTGAAAACAGTTTATGCCCCTGTAAATGCGGATGGCTATACGGTTGATGTAGACGGTTTGCGCGACTTGGCGAAACAAGTGAAACCGAAACTGATTACGATTGGTAGCAGTTTGAACTTATTTGAGCACCCAGTGAGTGAAGTACGTGCCATTGCTGATGAAGCCGGTGCAAAAGTGATGTTTGATGCAGCACATCAATGTGGCATTATCGCAGGTGGCGCTTGGAAAAACCCATTAGATGAGGGTGCACATTTTATGACGATGAGCACATATAAAAGTCTTGGCGGGCCTGCTGGTGGGATCATTGTGTCGAATGATGCAGAAATTGCAGAAAGATTGGATGCGATTGCTTTCCCCGGGATGACTGCGAATTTTGATGCAGCAAAATCAGCAACTTTGGCCATTGGGATGTTGGATTGGCGCGAATATGGTGTGGCTTATGCAGGTGAGATGATTACATTGGCGCAAGCGTTTGCGAAAGCGCTTGATGCGCAAGGCTTGCCAGTGTTTGCCAAGGCAAAAGGGTTTACTCAATCACATCAATTTGCATTGGAAGCCGCAAGCTTTGGCGGTGGTCAGGCGGCCTCTAAGAAATTGCGCAAAGCGGGGTTTTTGGCCTGTGGAATAGGTTTGCCTATTGATCCTGTTGAAGGGGATATGAACGGGTTGCGTTTTGGAACACCTGAATTGGTTCGTTGGGGTGTTACCGTGGACCGTATCGAAGAAATATCTGCGTTAATTGCGCATGCATTGCGGTCAGACGATCCTGCATCGGTTGCGGGGGAGGTTCGTAAATTACGAGGTGAATTTAACGTTCTGCACTATGTTTTGTGATCTCAAATCGTCATATGCCGTGCGCGTGCACCGCGCTCAATAGCGGCTGTGCGGAGACGATCTATGGATAACTCGTAACGAGTTTCTTGTAAAAACCGTAGTTCTTCTTCGCGCAAGCGCCCATCGGATGCGGCAACATCACAGCATAAAGCATAGGCTGTTTCATAGAGTTTTTCAGGTAAGGCATCTCTGACCAAACCGAAGAGCGCATCCAAACCATCCTCTTCTTCGAACAGATCAAATACGGCCTGCGAGATCGTTTTTAAGCGGTCTGCGTCATAGTCAGCAAAAATAGGTAAGTGGTCGACGATACGTTGGATAGACAGAAGTTCCAGTGTTTTGATGGCTTCGTCTGAGGCGGCACCAGCGACCATCATGGCAACTAATGCGTCTTGGTGTGTCCATGGTGCAGGTGTTTGTGTCATCTTTGTCGACTCTTTATATGAATTACGGCTTGATATTATTGACCAACCACGTTTGGAGCAATAGGTGAGTGTGTGAGAACAACCCTAATGGATAGAACAATGTCTGAAATGCGCGAAATTGCGATGAAATCTAAAGCTTGGCCCTTTGATGAGGCGCGCAAGCTTTTGAAACGTTTCAAAAAGGGCGCACCTGAAAAAGGATATGTATTGTTCGAAACGGGCTATGGCCCATCTGGTTTGCCGCATATCGGTACTTTTGGGGAAGTTGCGCGTACAGCTATGATCCAGCACGCGTTTACGGTGTTGAGTGATATTCCAACGAAATTGGTTTCATTTTCAGATGATTTAGATGGCATGCGCAAAGTGCCAAGCAATGTTCCACAACAAGACATGATGCAGGAACATTTGCAAAAGCCGTTAAAGGATGTGCCTGATCCGTTTGGAACGCATGAAAGCTTTGGTGCGCATAACAATGCGATGCTGCGCCGTTTCTTGGATACGTTTGGGTTTGAATACGAGTTTTATTCATCAACTGAATATTATCGTTCTGGTGCTTTTGATCAGGTGCTTTTGCGTGCTGTTGAAAAGTATGATGAGATTATGGCTGTGATGTTGGAAAGTTTGCGGGCGGAACGTGCGCAGACCTATTCAATTTTCTTGCCGATTTCACCAAAGACTGGACGTGTTTTATATGTGCCAATGAAGTCTGTGAATGCAGCGGATGGGACGATTACGTTTGATGATGAAGATGGTGTTGAAACAACACTGCCTGTGACGGGTGGCAATGTGAAATTGCAGTGGAAGCCAGATTTCGGGGCGCGTTGGGCGGCACTTGGTGTGGATTTTGAGATGTATGGTAAGGACCATTCTACGAACACGCATATCTATGATAAGATTTGTCGTATATTGGGGGTGCCTGCGCCTGCGCATTATTTCTATGAAATGTTCCTTGATGCGAATGGTGAGAAGATTTCGAAGTCAAAAGGCAATGGTGTATCGATTGACGAGTGGCTGACATATGCGTCGGCTGAAAGTCTGTCGTATTTTATGTACCAGAAACCGAACACGGCAAAACGGATGCATTTTGATGTGATCCCTAAGGCTGTGGATGAGTATCACCAGCAATTGCGGGCTTATGTGGATCAAGAGCCTGCGCAACAATTGAACAATCCTGTGTATCATATTCACAAGGGCAATGTGCCTGTGTCGGATATGGTTGTGCCGTTTGCGATGTTGTTGAACTTGGCGTCTGTTTCCAGTGCTGAGACAAAGGATGCAATGTGGGGTTTTATCAATAAATATGCGCCTGATGCGTCGCCTGAGACAAATCCTGTGATGGATGAAGCGGCTGGATTTGCGGTGCGGTATTACCATGATTTTGTGAAGCCAACGAAAGTGTTCCGTGCGCCAAGTGATCAGGAACGCGCTGCGTTGACTGATTTGATGGCAGGTTTAAAAGATGTCGATACGGCGAAAGCGATGATCGATAAGAAGAATGCGGATATGGGTAAAGAGCCCGCTGATTTGTCAGCCTATGCTTTGGACAATGGCGATGATCTGCAAGCTTTGGTGTTTGCTGTTGGTAAAAACCACGGTTTTGAAAACCTACGCGATTGGTTCCAAGGGATTTATGAGGTTTTGTTGGGTGCATCCCAAGGGCCTCGCTTTGGTGGGTTTGCTGCACTTTACGGTGTGAAAGAGACCATTGCGTTAATCGAGAGCGGTTTGGCTGGTGAGTTGGTTTAGATTAATCACCTGCGATAAACACGGTCATTTCCCACACGCCGTTTTGTTTTGCAAAAATAGATCTGTAATCAACTTGTGCACGTAGGTAATCCACACTTAGGAAACCGCTTGTTCCGTCAGGTAGATTTATCTTTTGATACGCCGCATCCTCTGCCCATTGGGGGATATAGACTATATTATAGCTTAGGCGCGATTTTATAGGGGCAGATTGTTTGCCTGCTGTGCGTAGCAATACATTGGAGCCAGTAACAAAAAAAGTTTCATAAGCTTCGGATTGTTCGGGCACTTCTGCCGTCCATGTATAGGGGGCCGTGAATGCGCCCTCTTGGAACCGCCCGCCAAGTTCCAACACTTTTAACAATGCACCCCATCTTTCGTCGCGCATTTTCGGCGCTTCAGTTTTGTATTCATCTGCTAGATTTTCGATGGGGACATTTAAGAAATCCTTAAGGTCATTATGCCCGCTATGGCCCCCAAAGCTTAGGTGAATATCATTGGCAGAAGCTGCGACCACAGCTTCGGTGTCACGCGATTTTACGGATTGAATGAGAGCTGTGCGATATGCCAGAAAACTTGGGTCATTCCCAGCTTCGTCAATGGGGCGGGCAACCATGTTTTGCGCGTTTGCAATCGCTGGCAGCATCAGAAGTATTATGAGCAGGACCTTTTTCACAAGCGTTGCCCTTTCAATTTATGACCTCATAACTCTAAAAGTATGTAGCAGCCAAAGCAAGCAAGCCAGATAGGCTTAGTACGGCCACAACATTCCAATGACGTTTAAGTAGGAAATACCCCGATAGAATTGCGAGGGCTACGACGATTGGATTGATGGTTGAGAGCTCTGGTAGCCATAGTGTGAGCGGGCCTGTTTGTGTTTTTGTGACTGTGTCGAAAAACACGTGGAGGGCAAACCATATGGAGAGGTTTAGGATAACACCAACGACTGCTGCTGTGATGGCGGATAAAGCACCACGTAAACGGGGCTGTGTACCGATCCAGTCAATGTAGGGGGCGCCTGCGAATATCCATAGGAAGCAGGGGGTGAAGGTGACCCATAGGGTGACGATGGCTGCCGCTACGCCCAGCCACCAACCACCAGCTGCAAAACCTGCTAAGAAACCTACGAACTCGGTTACGAGGATGAGGGGCCCGGGGGTGGTTTCGGCAAGGCCTAGACCGTCCATCATTTGGCCTGCTGTGAGCCAACCTTTGAGTGTGACCACGTCTTGGCCCATGTAGGCGAGGACGGCGTAGGCACCGCCGAAAGTTACGACTGCAAGCTTAGAGAAAAAATAAGCGATCTCATTTAAGATGCTGGTTTCTGTCACGGCATCGAGGAGGAGGATTGGAATCCACCAGATGGCGAGCCATATTGCGATGGTTTGCAGGGTTTTGGTGATTGGTTGCCTGTGTTGGATTTGATCATCTGGCTCTGTTGATGTGTCGTTGAAAAATAAACCATATATGGCGGCGATTAGTACGATGAGCGGGTAGGGGATGTTCAAGAAGAATATGCCTACGAAAGAGAGAGCTGCTATGATCCAGTGATCAGTCCGTTTGAGGGCTTTTTTAGAGACACGTAGCAGAGCTTCGATGACGATTACGACGACTGTGGCTTTGATGCCAAGGAATAGGGCTTCGATGATTGGGACTGTGCCCAAATATGCATAGAGTGTTCCTAATGCTAGGATTACCAATGCGCCTGGAATGACGAAGAGGAAACCCGCAATCAGGCCACCACGTAATCCGTTTACGCGCCAGCCTGCGTAAGTGGCGAGTTGCATCGCTTCTGGCCCAGGTAGGAGCATGCAAAAGCTGAGCGCGTTTAAGAACTGTTTTTCTGTGAGCCATTTTTTATCGTCCACGATTTCGCGGTGCATCATGGCGATTTGAGCGGCTGGGCCGCCGAAAGAAAACAGGCCTATTTTGCCCCAAACACGTAAGGCTTCGGATAGAGTTGGTTTGGTGGTCATTGTTCTATCCTTTAGCACCGTTTGTCGGCCAGTCGTGTGTCTCATCAGATGCATCACGTGCCCAACGGTAGAAAGCATCATAAAGCAACATGCCTGCGTCCAGCTGTGCAATGTCGTCTTTGTACATACGTGACAGACCTAAAGAGGCTGCCATAAGGCCCGCGGATTCTGGGGCGATGTCATGGCGGTCTGTATCTGCGCCACGTATGATTGTGGCGAGTTTTTCTAGGGTGGGGGTTTTGAGATCGAACTCTTTGATCATTTTATCGAATGTGCATGCATCACCATCATGTGTCCAAAAACAACCTTCGACATCAAAGGGTGTGGCGTTGAATTTTTCAGCAACGTTCAGGACTTGCGATGGGGAAACGAATAGGAATTTTGCGTTTGGGTCTATGAAACGGCGAATAAACCATGGGCAGGCGATGCGGTCTATTTTGGGACGGTGACGTGTGACCCATAATGTTTTGCCATCTGGTTGGTATGGTATTTTTTCTACTGGGATTAACGGTAACCCAGCTTCGCGCCAACCAACGATCCCACCTTGGACGGTTTCACATTGGATGCCGTGGTGGCGTAGGAGTGCTGCCGCACCTTGGCTGAGTTTTAGGCCTTTGTGACATATCAAGATAACTCTTTTACCTTGCAGTTCAGGGGTTAAATCTTCGATTTTGGTAAAACAATGACGGCGGGCACTTGGGATCAATCGTGGATCCTGATTGAAGTCCTCGTCGATGCAGGCATCTATGATGACGGGACAATCTGGTGTGCCGATCAGGCGGTTTAGCTGATTTGGTGTGATTTCTGTTGGGGCGGGCATAGCGCATCCTTCCTTTGAGTTAGGGTTATCGGATGCGAAACTTGGGCTGGCGCCTCACGGGGCATTCGCGGTCCCCATATATGTATTTTTTGGCTCTTCTCCGCTTTGTTGAGTAGAAAAAGATGCCGACCGCCAAGTAACCTGTTGATATGTATGGTTTCTGATAACTTTACATAGAGCAGGTATATGACAATCAACATCTCGCAGCATATTTTAGGCCTCAAAGGGCAACGTGTAAATGAAATTAAACTGGATGACGGCGGTGTTAAGATTGTCATTCACTGCAGCCGAGACGCGCGTAGGAGGGCTATAGACCCTGCTACAGGCCAGAAGGGAAGCATCAACCAGCATGTCCGCCGACAAGTAAACGACATCCCCCTTTTTGGGTATCCTTGTGTGGTCGAGATTGAGCTGGCGCAGGTTTATATTAACAAGGGCGAACGCCGCATTGAGGGGTGTGATTTTGTTGATAAAGGGTGCCGTTTCACTCACCGATTTTGCCGACTGATCAGTGGATTATGTCGGCATATGTCTATTCAAGCGGTTTCCAGACATTTGGATATACGATGGGAAACGGTCAAGAATATCGACAGGGCATACCTTATTGAAACTCTCCCTACGCTTGATCCTGCAGAGCTAACTGGCTTGGAATATATTGGTGTAGATGAAGTTGCCCGGGCGAAAGGTCATGACTACATGACGGTGGTCTACGATATGGTTGGCGGTCATCTGATCTGGGTTGAAGCAGGCCGAACTGCCGAGGTTTTTTCAAGGTTTTTGAAACAACTGCAACCAGATACAGCCTGCAAAATAAAGGCCGTAGCGATGGATATGGGGCCTGCCTACCAAAAGGCTGTCAGAGAGTCCTTGCCGTTGGCCGACATAGTATTTGACCGTTTCCACGTCATGAAAAACTACAGCAAAGCTATCCATAATCAGCGTCGACTTGAGTTCAGAAAGGCCGATCCAAGTGGTAAAGAGTTGATGAAAGGGACGCATTATCTGTTGCTCAAAAATGCGGATAAGTTGAGTGAAAAACAAAGTGACAAGCTGCAAAGGTTGCTGGAGAGCAATAGCAACCTGAATGCACTTTACGTCTTGAAAGAACAGCTTCAGCTGCTGTGGAGTGCCGCTTCATTTGAGGCGATGGCGGAGCAACTGGAACGTTGGTGCCTGATAGCAGATCAGTCACAGATGCTCTATCTAAAAAAGTTCGCGAAATCCCTACGGAAACATTGTGTGGGCATCTGCAACTACGCCAAACACAAGCTCACAAGCGCCAGGATAGAGGCTGGTAATGTCAGTATAGGAATGATCCGTAAGCGAGCCAGAGGCATCAAGGATACCGAATACTTCAAACTCAAAATTAGACAATCATCCATTCCAGATAATCAATCTATGCTCTATTTGAAATCCTAAATCTACTCAACAAAGCGGAGAAGTGCCTATTTTTTACGGAATATGGTGCGCCGTCAAGGGGGAGGGTTTGACGTGTATAGGTTCATGTGTTTTGAGACTCACGCGGCTTCGGCCTGAGTGATTCGAAGGTACTCCATGGGTGTCTTACCTTTCAAGGCGTGATGTGGTCTGAATGTGTTATATTTTTCGACAGCTTTTCTCAGTTCAAACCGCATAGCTCCAATGCTATCGGCAATCAGATCACAACAATCATAGAATTCCTCGCGGAAGGTGC
The DNA here is from genome assembly GCA_965206885.1 of Amylibacter sp. Classification (GTDB taxonomy): domain Bacteria; phylum Pseudomonadota; class Alphaproteobacteria; order Rhodobacterales; family Rhodobacteraceae; genus Amylibacter. Next base: position 176,613 of record CBDBLJ010000001.1, read on the forward strand.
GGTTTCCACGCTCAACGCCACCATTGTATTTCGGTCTGGCTGGCGGCAATACAATGAGCGGGATTTTCATCTGCTCACACGCCGTCTCAAAATCGGCCATAAACTCGGAGCCACCATCAACTTGAATTGAGAGGATTTTATAGGGAGCTATTTCCACAAGCTCTTCCAAAAACCGTTTGGCAGAGCGTGCGGTGGCATTCGAATAAATTTGCGCGTGGATGTGCTTGCTACGCCGTTCCCAGGCCTGAAAGTGCTTGCAGGTGACGCCGTTTTTCGTGGCAGTCATGTGGTCGATCTGCACACGTTCTCCAATCTCTATATCTTTGTAATCCTTATATTTCCATCCTTTGGCGTGGCCCTTGGAGAAGTTACGCTTGCGCTTTTGTGGTGCAGACCTTGATCGTGTAATCAGGCCTTTCTTGCGTAGAAAACCCAAGATACGCCCCACGGTGCTATCGCTTATGATTTGGTTTTTATCGCGCCGCAAGATGGCCCCTATTTTTTCCTTACCGTAGGTTTTATTGTCGCGGCGAATTTCGAGCACCAACTGTTTTTCTGCCTCACCCCACTGTGACTTATTGCGGTGTTTTGGGGCCTTTGATGGTGGCATAATCCCTTGCGCCAAATCCTTCAAAACCCGCTTGTAGCGATAATAAGTAGACCGAGAGATGCCGACAAATTCAGCGCATTTTGCTAGAGAAACACCCTCTGCGCGTAAAGCTTCCCATTGCCGAACCGTGTCTTCGTATTTGATACGGTACGCATCCAAACATTCTTGTGTCCGCGCCCAAGCATAAAGTTTATAAACGTTCTTGTGCAGTCTTATGATTTGCATATTGGCCTCGTGAGTTGGTTTTTTACAATACTCAGTCTCCGAGGCCGCCTAAATCTTGGCAACAAAAAAACAGTCTCACATCTATCTGAACTTATTCAGACGAGAGGTATTTTTGGGCTAACTTTAAGGAACATCTGATTGGAGGATGAGGGATGGTATTGCTACGCATATTTTTAGTTTTGGTGACCATGACACTTCCTGTGAAGGCGCAGGAGACAGATATTCAAAGGGTGATATCTGGTCAAATTAATGCGTTTTTGGATGATGATTTTGATAGGGCATTTTCTTTTGCCTCCCCCAGTATTGTAAGTTTGTTTGGTACCGCTGATCGGTTTGGTACGATGGTGCAACGTGGTTATCCGATGGTGCACCGCCCTGCTTCGTTTCGGTTTGCGAAACTAAGTGATCAATCTGGAGAATGGTTGCAAAAGGTTGAGCTGAAAGATGAGGCTGGACGATTGTTTATTGCGGATTACATTATGGAACAAACAAAAACAGGCTGGAAAATCAAAGCCGTAAGCGTTTTGGAAGCCCCTAAAGCCTGAGCAGCGTACGCTGCTCAAATTTTGCATTAATATTTTATTGATAAATTCTGCTTTGAAGTGATGGCCCGTTTGGGCGTGTTCGAAGAGGATTTATTATGAGCAAAGTTATTACAGAAGGTATCGTTTTAACGCCGCCAGCTTTTGGCGGTGGATTAGATGTGTGGTCCAGTGCAGATGGATTGGCGGGCGACCCTACATATGATGGGGCTACAAATGCGGGTTTGATTGCTGCTGATGCGGATTTTGGTACCTGTTTAGAATTGGTGATAACGCAAAGTTTGCAGAAATTACGCGCCCTGTATGAAACGCCTATGGAAACAGGATGCTATTTGCGGGTGCGTGCGCGCGTGAAAGCAATATCGGGTGCTTTGCCATCTGTGCGTATTGGTGCATGGGCTGGGCAATCAGGGGGGGTTACATTTAACGGGAGTTGTTGAAATTGGTGCTGCCAAGCAATTGACGACTTATGGTGAAGTTGTTGAGGTCAGTGCTATTGTTGGTTCGGGTTCGCGCACTGGTGTTGATATGGTTTGGGGGCGTGCAGCAGCTCTTGGGCATTTTGGTTTAGACCTGACGGGTAATACGGGCGGTGTTATTCGGGTTGAGGATATTATTGTTGAAGATGTGACATCCGTCTTTCAATCAAGTTTGTTGGATGTGGTGGATGTGAAGGACTTTGGTGCTGTTGGGGACGGTGTCACAGATGACACGGCGGCTTTTGAGGCGGCTGATCAGGCTGCGAATGGACGCGATGTATTGATATAGATGGCACGTTTTACTTAGCGGGTACGTTTTCAAGGGACGTTGGTGATGCCTGATGCCGCTATTTTACAAGTTACGCAGAACTATTCTTATGGCACGTATTTAGATGCCTTTGGGAATGAGACTTTGGCGTTTAAAAAAGCTTTTCAAGCTTTATTGAATTTTACCGACCATGATACTTTGGATTTAGATGGGTATAATATCGCATTGGAAGAGCCGATTGATTTGCATGCAGCCGTTGGCAATAAAAATACTTTCGCATCGCGCCGCGTTGTTTGTAACGGTCAATTCGAAGCCAAGAGTAATGCCAGTTGGGATGATGATGTCGTTACGTCTTCGGCCTCTTATTCTGCGAGTGATCCAAACGTATTGACGGGTGTTGCAAATATTGCGTCCATTCCGGTTGGCGCTTTGGTTGAAGGGGCTGGTGTTGGGCTTGAAATTTACGTACGCACTGTTGATGTCAGTAGTGGTACGATTACATTAAGCAATCCGCTTTGGGGGGCTGCTGCATCGCAAACTTATACGTTTACGCGTTTTAAATACCTGATGGACTTTAGCGGATTTACACGTATCGCGTGATTTACGTTTGACAATGTGGATTTCAATGGACGCAGTTTAGCAAGTGCGGTGATGATTGCACCAAATGGGCTTATTTATCATTTCAAAGATTGCTTTTTTTCCAACAATAAAGATCGCTGTATTGTATAGGTTCATGTGTTTTGAGACTCACGCGGCTTCGGCCTGAGTGATTCGAAGGTACTCCATGGGTGTCTTACCTTTCAAGGCGTGATGTGGTCTGAATGTGTTATATTTTTCGACAGCTTTTCTCAGTTCAAACCGCATAGCTCCAATGCTATCGGCAATCAGATCACAACAATCATAGAATTCCTCGCGGAAGGTGCGGTTTCCACGCTCAACGCCACCATTGTATTTCGGTCTGGCTGGCGGCAATACAATGAGCGGGATTTTCATCTGCTCACACGCCGTCTCAAAATCGGCCATAAACTCGGAGCCACCATCAACTTGAATTGAGAGGATTTTATAGGGAGCTATTTCCACAAGCTCTTCCAAAAACCGTTTGGCAGAGCGTGCGGTGGCATTCGAATAAATTTGCGCGTGGATGTGCTTGCTACGCCGTTCCCAGGCCTGAAAGTGCTTGCAGGTGACGCCGTTTTTCGTGGCAGTCATGTGGTCGATCTGCACACGTTCTCCAATCTCTATATCTTTGTAATCCTTATATTTCCATCCTTTGGCGTGGCCCTTGGAGAAGTTACGCTTGCGCTTTTGTGGTGCAGACCTTGATCGTGTAATCAGGCCTTTCTTGCGTAGAAAACCCAAGATACGCCCCACGGTGCTATCGCTTATGATTTGGTTTTTATCGCGCCGCAAGATGGCCCCTATTTTTTCCTTACCGTAGGTTTTATTGTCGCGGCGAATTTCGAGCACCAACTGTTTTTCTGCCTCACCCCACTGTGACTTATTGCGGTGTTTTGGGGCCTTTGATGGCGGCATAATCCCTTGCGCCAAATCCTTCAAAACCCGCTTGTAGCGATAATAAGTAGACCGAGAGATGCCGACAAATTCAGCGCATTTTGCTAGAGAAACACCCTCTGCGCGTAAAGCTTCCCATTGCCGAACCGTGTCTTCGTATTTGATACGGTACGCATCCAAACATTCTTGTGTCCGCGCCCAAGCATAAAGTTTATAAACGTTCTTGTGCAGTCTTATGATTTGCATATTGGCCTCGTGAGTTGGTTTTTTACAATACTCAGTCTCCGAGGCCGCCTAAATCTTGGCAACAAAAAAACAGTCTCACATCTATCTGAACTTATTCAGTATTACGTCTATTGGTAGCGGATGTTCTGGTATGTTGATTGATCGGTGCCAGTTCTTGTCTGATGAGCAAGCATTGGATGTGGGTGACCGCAAATCCATTGGTTTTAACTGCAATGCGAATGACATCAAATGTCGCAATAACCGCGCTGTACGATACAAGCATTTTGGGGTGATTGGGGGAATTGGGAATATCATAACTGGAAACCATTTCTTTCAGGGAGATAATGCCGGTGTCGGGGAACGTACGGCTGGTATGATTTTCACCATTGCGAATTGTAAAAATACGTTCCAGGGAAACTATGTTGATAACTGTTTTTTACAATGGACGAATGAATATGATCCAACGCCAGATTTGGTAACGGGTTTCTCGTTTGGGTCATTTACTTTGACGGGAAACATTTTCTTTTCGACAGGCGTCGATAAATGGTTCCGTTTTATTTTCCAATAATTGGTTAAAACCACCAGCTTTTAGCTGGTCAGCTTTAGCGTTATTTACATAAGGTTTCCTTCCATTTTAAGACCCAGCGTTGCGGTAAGGTCTTAAAATGGAAGGAAACCTTATGATCTATTCTACTGGAAGTCATAGCAGATATTATCACAGATACCATATCGTTTGGGTAACAAAATATCGTTACAAGGTGCTGCGTGGTGAAATGCGTGAGCGTATTCGGACATTGATACGACAAACGTGCAATGAATTGGGCGTACACATTGAAAAAGGCGTATTGTCTACCGACCATGTGCATATGTTTGTGTCAGTCCCGCCGCACGTCCCAATTTCAAAGGTGATGCAACGCGTAAAAGGGAGGTCCTCATACAAGATACAGCGGGAGTACCCCGAATTACGCAAACGCTATTGGGGGCAACGGTTCTGGGCTAGAGGCTATTTTTCAACGACGAGTGGAAATGTGACGGATGACGTTATTCGTCAGTATCTTGAATTACATTCAAAACGTGAACCTACCGACGAAAGTCGGTAGTTGTTCAGTCAAATAAAACCTTTTGGAACCAATCATTACTTGAACGGTTTTACTGTTGCTAATAACCTGTTCAAAGCCGTGAACGGGCCTTCTCTTGATCGTGTGGAGACTGTTGATACGACATATGCGGGATTGGATCATACTCGGACTAGAAACCTGACTGTTACTGGGAATGTATATCATTCAGTAAGCGACCGCATGGAAAATCCTGTGACTGTAAGCGTGTCGCGATCAAGTGCAAATCAATCTTGGGGGAATGATGTATCTGGCTCCTTACCCTTTGGTGGGCGCACAAAAATTGTGACTGCAATTGTCCCTGATGGGCAAATGTTAGACGCAGCAAACAATGGTGTTTTTGATCAACCTTATGCGTCTGTTGGGCAGGGTAGCAATGGCAGTGAGTTTAACGTCACATGGTCAAAACCAGTCAAGGGCCGTGTACAGGTAACGGTGCGAAGTGACACGCCTAATTAACCCTGCCTGACATGATATAGATCAAAGAATGCCTTTGTTCCTTTTGCTAATATTGAAAGGAACAAAGGAGAAGGTATGAATGATTTGTGAGCGACCAACAGCCCTGAATCTGTTACAGAATTTGGGGAGGCGGATAGGTTTCAGGCTGAATCGTAACTTAGGGCATTGTGACCCTGTAAAGGAGAATAGCCTTCGCCTGTTTCCGAACAGCCTTCTTAAGGCCCGATTTAGGTCGGTGACCTTGTATAGGAGTTTGGTTTGGCCGTTCACAGCCCATCTGGGGCTCCGCCTCCTAACAAAGGGAGTATAGCACATGGCTTTTATTGGTGTCGACCTACATACGAATTCTTTTACGATCTGCCGTCTTGAAGTGGATGGTTCGGAACATTTTGAAACATTCCAGCTGTCACAAGTTGACTTGGACCGCTTCTGCCACAGTGTGGATGCGGATGACGAGTTAGCGGTTGAGGCCACGGGCAATTCCGCTTGGTTTTATGGTGAATTGCGGCCATGTGTGGGACGCATTGTCATTGTCAACCCGCGCCAATTCCAGGTGATCCGCAAGTCGGTGAAAAAAACCGACCGCAATGATGCGCGGGCTTTGGCATTTTTTCTGTCCAAGGATATGTTGCCAGAAACGCGTCTAAAATCTACAGCGGAATCGGAATTAGCGTCAACAACCCAAACGCGCGATCTTCTCGTCAAACAGCGCACCATGCTGCTCAATAAAATCCATGGCATGTTCAATCGCCATGGGATGAAATTGAAGAAAGAGGGTTTGTCGAGCAAGAAACGACTTCTGGCCCTTGATCTGAGCCAATTTACACCTTTGGAAAAAATTGAGCTGGGCGCATTACGGGATCAGGCTTTAAGCTTGACTGTTACTCTAGCGGTAAGCATCAAGGGAACCCCCTCTATTTTGGTCTGACTTGAGCTGCGATTATTGCGCGAGGCTGGCGATGTGGCTGGCGTGATATGAGGATTTTTCTGATGATCAAGCGACGGGGTGGCCGAGGTTCCAAGTAAACATCAACGCTGCATTATCTGATCGTTGATTCGTTGGGCCAGCTTTCGGGCTTTGGGTGTGTCCAGAGCCTCAAGTTCACTTGCGATGAGGCACCGGTGAGGCGGATTTTCCAGTGCGTATCTTCCGATTTCAACAACGATGTCGTCATCGGCGACAGTTAAAAGCGCTTCGATCTTTTGGCTGGTTGGATTTTTCCGGAACTCGGCAAGCAATCCTGCCCTTGCGCTGATATGGCCCAGATTCCCCGCCACTGTCAGAGCGGTTCGTCGGACTGAAGGGTCTGGGTCGCTGAACCCGATTTCCAAGGTGCTTCGCTGTGGGCTGTTCGATTGTATAAGGATGAAGGCTTGGGCACGGACTGTTGGTGCGCCGTGTTCCAGCCATGGCAAGATTTGTGCCTGAGGCAGCTTCAAGCCCACGCTCACAGCGGCTTGCAACACAAACGGGAGCAAGCTGTCGGGCAAGTCCTGTGCGCCAAGGATCTTGCTGATTTCTTTTTTTGCAGCTTCATTCCCAATGGCGCGAAGAGTTTCCAAGGCAAGCTTTTGTTCTGGTAAAGGGGTCGCAATTCCGAACCCCTTAAACCGGTTCCAAAGCGCGACGAGACCCGGAACGGCTATATCTCCCAAGCCCCGTTCCACAATCTGGGCGCACAGCAGGTCGACGTTGGACAGTGTAGCCTTTGCCGTCTTCTCGACGAGGTCTTTGTCGGACAAGCCTTCAAGGTTTTCAACGCCCAAGTCGTGCTGTGAGGTATCTGGCCCTTGCCAATTCCCGCGCTCTTCAAACAGATCCCCTTGCTCTGGGAGTGCCGCTGAATCACGGGGGCCGATCATGCCGCTATAACGCTTTGTTCCCGCTCCTCGATCATCTCCTGATAGGCCCACGGTAGGAGATCTTGCATACGGTTTGCGGGATGATCCTGGATGCGCTCGAGCACCCATGCGAGCCAGGCTTCGGGATTGACGTTGTTCATCTTGGCGGTTTCGATGAGGGTGTAGGCTATGGCGGCGGATTTTCCACCTGCCTCTGATCCCATGAACAGGTAGTTCTTACGTCCAACGGCCACAGGGCGCACCGCACGCTCGGCTGTGTTGTTGTCGATTTCCAGAAAGCCATTGTCGAGATAGGGCCGCGCCTTTGGCATGCGCGCGAGCGCATATCTGATCGCCTTGGCCAGCGGCGTCTTAACGGAGATCTTGCCCAGCTGCTCCTTGAGCCAGATTTCCAACTCATCAAAGATCGGCTTGGCATATTCCTGACGCAGGGCCATGCGCTCAGCAGGCGCCAGACCCCGCGCTTGTGCCTCAACATCATAGAGCTTTCGAATGCGCAGAACGGCTTCGCCCGCCACGGGCAGCTTCAGACTTTCAAACAGGCTATAAAAATCCCGCCGAACATGGGCCATGCAGGCCATCTCTTTGACGCGCCCCGTCCGATAGGCGTCATTATACCCAGCATAGGCATCCGCATGGGCATAGCCCTTGTAGGGCTTGAGATGTTTGCTCGGATGTTCTGCGCCCCGGTTGGTGGAGAACTGATACCACACCGCCGGTGGTGCGCCGCTCGCCCAGGCGCTCTCATCTCTGGCATAGACCCAGAGCCGCGCGGTTTTTGTCTTGTTATTACCGCGTCCCTTGCCCTTTTGGAGCAGTTTGACCGTGGTGTCGTCCATGAAGATCGCTTGCGCCTCAAAAACGTGATCCCGGATGGCATCAGCCACGCGCTCCAACAGCTTAGTGCATTTGCCGACCCAGTTGGCCATGAGCGACCCGCTCAGATCGATGCCTTCATTCTCAAACATCTGGCTCTGTCGATACAGCGGCAGATGATAGCCGTATTTGCAGCACAAGATGTGGGCCATCAACGCAGGGCCGACAAAGCTCTTGGGAATAGGACGGCTTGGCATCTCGGCCTGAACCACCTTCTCACAACAGGTGCAGGCCAGTCGTGGGCGCTCAAGTTGTTTTACGACGTAATGGCCGGGCACATATTCCAGTTCTTCCATCACATCTGTCCCGAGCACTTTGAAGCTGCCACCACAGTCGGTGCAAGCATCACTGGGCGTGATGGTCTTTTTGACCCGCTTGAGCCCCTTGGGGAAAGGTTTGCGCTTGCGCGGGGTACGCGGCGGCTTTGTGGTCTCAGCGTCAGAGGGCCCATTCTCATCATCCGTCTCAGCGGCTTGTTCGATTTCAAGATCTTCAAGGATCAGCGCCAGCGCCAGCTGTGTGCTGCTTTCTGACTTTGAACCGAAGCGATGTTTTTTATGTCCGTGCAATTGCAGGCGCAGATCGGCAATCAGGGTATCTCTGCTCATAATGGCAAGCGCATGGGCGGCGCGCTCCGCAGCAAGAGCCGCTTCCATCTCATTTTCAAGGCGCTTTTGCGCTGTGGCATGGCTCAACGACAGCCCCAACAACTCCGCGTCTTTACGAGCCAATTCCGCCGCTTGTGCGGCCACAAACGCCTGCACGTCAGGGGGCAAATCAGCCAGATTTGGAGGGGTCTTACTCATGCCACTCCTTACCAAATCAAGGGCCTCATGGGAATCCCAAAACGTCAGAAATACCCATAAAACATTGCCTCTAACCTACCATCTTGGGTCGCCATGTCTTGAGCGGCATACGCCAATCCAGACCTTCCATCAGCATCGCAAGCTGCGCACGGCTCAGGTTGATCTTACCTTCCTGAGCAGAGGGCCAGATAAACCGACCCCGTTCAAGGCGCTTGGTAAACAGGCACGCGCCCTGACCATCCCACCAGATCATCTTGATCTGATCACCGCGTCGCCCTCGGAACAAAAACAGATGGCCGGAGTAAGGATCACCCCCCAGAACCTGCTCGGTCTGAACGGCCAGACCGTTGAACCCGCGCCGCATGTCAGTCACCCCCGCCGCCAGCCAGATCTTTGCATCCGCCAGTACCGGGATCATGCCGCCAGCCCACGCGCCAATTCCAGCACAAAGCCCGCATCAACCCCACCGCTCACGCTCAGCTTGCGCCCATTCTCCAAAGTGATCTCAATCTGGGGACTGGTTGTAAGCTGCGCTTCTGGCAGCACAGATGAAACATCAGTATCACTGTTTGCCACTTCGACTGGTATGAAGCCGGTATCACCCGACGCGTCCGGCTGGAACCGCGCATCACCGCGCCACGCGTAAATCCGGCGGGGTGGCACATCATGACGCCGCGAGACCATCGGAACACTCACGCCATCACCTTGGCTCTCCGCCACTAGCCGTCGCTTAAAATCATCCGTGTATTTGGAACCTCGCCCAGCCCGTCGCTTGCTCATCAGAAAAATCCTCATATCGCGCCAACCAAACCGCCAGCCTCGCGCAATAATCGCATCTCAAATCAAACCAAAATAGAGGGGGTTCCCTTGATGCTTACCTCTAGCGGAACTTGACCGTGCAATCGAAACTGCTGGTGAAAAGCTGGTGGGGTTTGAAGGGCTGACCAGTATCAAAGGTATAGGTTCGCGGTCGGCGGCGGTCTTGTTGTCGGGCATTGGCAACATCGATGACTTTGCCACGCCTGATAAGCTGGCCGCCTATATTGGCATAGTGCCGCGCGTCAGCCAATCCAACGATACTGATAATCGCGGTAGGATAACCAAACGTGGAAACAAGCTTATGCGCACCACGTTGGTACAGTGCACGCTCATTGCTATTCGTTATTCGGGGTATCTCAACAGTTTTTATCAAAAAATTAAAGAACGACGTGGGTTTGGTAAGGCTATCATTGCCACAGCACGTAAGCTGCTAAAAATAATCTTTGACACCCTTAAAAATGGCTGGGTATTCGACGATTTTACTAAATTTAAAATCAAACAAAATCAATTGTCTACTGGACAATCATCATAGGAGATTGACCATGTATGAACATATTCTTGTAACAGTTGCCCCTGACCACAGTCGTGATCTAATGGATGCATTTAATGCGGCAACAAAACTATGCAAAGATGGTGGCCGTGTTACGCTATTTTCTGTTCTTGAAGCTTTGCCAACTTATGTGGCTCTGGAGCTGCCAGCAGAACAAATGCAACGAAATGCTGAAAAGGTGAAAAGCCAACTTGTGGAGGATGCAAAAGGACTGCCTGGTAGTGATGTAAAGGTTGTAATTGGGCATTCGTCTAATTCTATTTTGGAATATGCAGGCACGCATGATGTTGATTGCATAATCGTTGCTTCGCACCGCCCTACGTACCATGATTATTTGCTTGGATCGACTGCGTCACGTGTGGTGCGGCATGCAACTTGTGCGGTGCATATTACACGCTAAGATGTTTTGGGATTGTCGCGATATATGATAAGATTGAGACAAAGGAGAAGGTATGAATGATTTGTGAGCGACCAACAGCCCTGAATCTGTTACAGAATTTGGGGAGGCGGATAGGTTTCAGGCTGAATCGTAACTTAGGGCATTGTGACCCTGTAAAGGAGAATAGCCTTCGCCTGTTTCCGAACAGCCTTCTTAAGGCCCGATTTAGGTCGGTGACCTTGCATAGGAGTTTGGTTTGGCCGTTCACAGCCCATCTGGGGCTCCGCCTCCTAACAAAGGGAGTATAGCACATGGCTTTTATTGGTGTCGACCTACATACGAATTCTTTTACGATCTGCCGTCTTGAAGTGGATGGTTCGGAACATTTTGAAACATTCCAGCTGTCACAAGTTGACTTGGACCGCTTCTGCCACAGTGTGGATGCGGATGACGAGTTAGCGGTTGAGGCCACGGGCAATTCCGCTTGGTTTTATGGTGAATTGCGGCCATGTGTGGGACGCATTGTCATTGTCAACCCGCGCCAATTCCAGGTGATCCGCAAGTCGGTGAAAAAAACCGACCGCAATGATGCGCGGGCTTTGGCATTTTTTCTGTCCAAGGATATGTTGCCAGAAACGCGTCTAAAATCTACAGCGGAATCGGAATTAGCGTCAACAACCCAAACGCGCGATCTTCTCGTCAAACAGCGCACCATGCTGCTCAATAAAATCCATGGCATGTTCAATCGCCATGGGATGAAATTGAAGAAAGAGGGTTTGTCGAGCAAGAAACGACTTCTGGCCCTTGATCTGAGCCAATTTACACCTTTGGAAAAAATTGAGCTGGGCGCATTACGGGATCAGGCTTTAAGCTTGACTGTTACTCTAGCGGAACTTGACCGTGCAATCGAAACTGCTGGTGAAAAGCTGGTGGGGTTTGAAGGGCTGACCAGTATCAAAGGTATAGGTTCGCGGTCGGCGGCGGTCTTGTTGTCGGGCATTGGCAACATCGATGACTTTGCCACGCCTGATAAGCTGGCCGCCTATATTGGCATAGTGCCGCGCGTCAGCCAATCCAACGATACTGATAATCGCGGTAGGATAACCAAACGTGGAAACAAGCTTATGCGCACCACGTTGGTACAGTGCACGCTCATTGCTATTCGTTATTCGGGGTATCTCAACAGTTTTTATCAAAAAATTAAAGAACGACGTGGGTTTGGTAAGGCTATCATTGCCACAGCACGTAAGCTGCTAAAAATAATCTTTGACACCCTTAAAAATGGCTGGGTATTCGACGATTTTACTAAATTTAAAATCAAACAAAATCAATTGTCTACTGGACAATCATCATAGGAGATTCCGAATGCCCCATATTAAAACCGATACATCAGCCCAAACTGTAATAACAACTTTTGAGGTTACGCCTGGGACCTGTCAGGATTTGTTGGATTTATTAACGGATGCTTACCGTGATGTTATCAGTAAGCAATCTGGGTTTATTGCAGCGGGACTGCATGTGAATGATGCGCAAACCCGCATTGCCAATTATTCGCAATGGGAAGATCGCGGTGATTTTCAAGCGATGTTACGCACAGATGAGATGCGCAAACGCAACCGTGTGATCAATGAGATGTGTAAGAGTTTTGAGCCTGTGATGTATGATGTGGCGGCAGTGTTTTAGAATTTCTTTTGTGATTTTCCACGGTACGTCCGTGTCCCACCTTTACCTGCCGTAGATCGGCCACTGCGTTTGGTTGCGTCCTCAACAGCAGCATCCACGGCGGATTGGCGGGCCAGTGGATCGTCGGCAATTGTTAACTCTACAGCTTCAAGGCGTTTGACTTCGTCACGCAGGCGCGCTGCTTCCTCGAACTCTAGATTTTCAGCGGCTTTAAACATATCTTTGCGTAGGCTGTCCAAATGGGCTTGTAGGTTTGCACCAGCCAATGGTTTCTTGTCGATTTTGGCTGTAATACGGCTTTCGTCGGTATCGGCCCCAAAGACGCCTTCCAGAACATCTTCTACGTTCTTTTTGATCGTTGTGGGTGTGATGCCGTGTTCTTCGTTATAGGCCTGTTGTTTTTCGCGGCGACGGTTGGTTTCACCCAAGGCGCGTTCCATGCTACCCGTAATTCTGTCGGCGTACATGATGACACGACCATCGGCATTGCGGGCAGCGCGACCAATGGTTTGAACGAGGGATGTTTCGGATCTTAAGAAGCCTTCTTTATCGGCATCTAAGATAGCGACGAGGGCACATTCGGGGATATCCAAGCCTTCACGTAAAAGGTTGATACCGATCAGGACGTCGAAAGCGCCCAGACGCAAATCACGCAGAATTTCGATGCGTTCGATTGTGTCGATGTCAGAGTGCATATAGCGCACACGAATGCCTTGTTCGTGTAGGTATTCGGTTAAATCTTCGGACATGCGTTTGGTTAGGGTTGTGACCAACACGCGGTTGCCTTGACCAGCGACAATGCGAATTTCGGATAATAAATCGTCGACTTGTGTGTTTACAGGGCGAATTTCGACAGGTGGGTCTAAGAGGCCTGTTGGGCGGATTACCTGTTCGGCAAAGACACCTTGGGCCTGTGCCAATTCCCACTTTTGTGGGGTGGCGGATACGAAGACAGATTGGGGACGCATGGCATCCCATTCTTCGAATTTAAGGGGGCGATTATCCGTGCATGATGGCAGGCGGAAACCGTGTTCGGATAGGGTGTTTTTGCGACTAAAGTCACCTTTATACATGCCGCCAATTTGTGGGACGGATACATGGGATTCGTCGGCAAATACAATTGCGTCATCTGGGATGTATTCGAATAGGGTGGGTGGAGCTTCGCCAGGGGCGCGACCCGTTAGGTAGCGGGAATAGTTTTCGATACCTGCACAGACACCAGTGGCTTCTAACATCTCTAGGTCGAATTTGGTGCGTTGCTCCAGACGCTGGTATTCTAGCAGTTTGCCGTCTTTTTCGAATTGCTTTAGGCGGATTTCAAGTTCAGCTTTGATGCCTTTAATGGCTTGTTGCATCGTTGGGCGCGGCGTCACGTAGTGCGAATTCGCATAGATACGAACCTTTTCCAACATACCTGTCTTTTCACCCGTTAGGGTATCGAATTCCGTTATCCCTTCTAATTCTTCTCCGAAGAAGGATAGTCGCCAACCACGGTCGTCCATGTGAGCTGGCCAGACCTCTAGAGTGTCGCCACGAACACGAAAAGACCCGCGTTGAAAGGCTTGGTCGTTGCGACGATATTGTTGTGCTACAAGATCTGCCATGATTTTGCGTTGGTCGTATTCATTACCCGAAATCAAATCTTGGGTCATTGCAGTATAGGTTTCAACAGAACCGATACCGTAGATACAAGAGACTGAAGCAATGATGATAACATCGTCGCGTTCTAACAATGACCGTGTTGCGGAATGGCGCATACGGTCTATTTGTTCGTTAATTTGGCTCTCTTTTTCTATGTAGGTGTCCGAACGAGCGACATAGGCCTCTGGTTGGTAGTAATCATAGTAACTGACGAAATATTCGACGGCATTATCGGGAAAGAAATTCTTGAATTCCGCGTAGAGCTGAGCGGCGAGTGTTTTATTGGGGGCAAGGATGATTGCAGGACGTTGTGTGGCCTCGATCACTTTGGCCATGGTAAAGGTTTTACCTGTGCCTGTCGCTCCTAGCAGAACTTGGTTTTGCTCCCCTTCGTTGATCGCCTCTACTAGTTCTGCAATGGCTGTGGGTTGGTCGCCTGCAGGTTCAAACTCTGTATTCATCACAAGCTTATGGCCGCCTTCCAATTTGATTTTGGCATGGCGGTCTGGAGTGTTCAAAAGCGGTGGTGACGATTGCGGCATTCTGCAGATTTTCCTTTTACATGAACATGCAGCAGTTGTCGGAAAGTTCAAGACTGATAACGGAATATATTATTGCCCTCATAGGGTGTGTTGGGTAAATAAAGGCAACTTTAAGAAGTATTTTTGTTGCAATCCATATCAACTCGTTATCTAGTTAGAGGGCAAGCTGCAAGACTGGTTATCAGCTGAATATGTATACTCTCGGCTATACTCCTCGCTCTACATATTCGGTTGATGGCCTTTCTCTCTTAAAAAAACATATAGAATGTGGACAGAGGCTTGCACCTTTTGCTTGTTTTGGCGATAAGCATGTAAGCAATCAGTTTGAGGCAACCATGCTCGCACGTATTTATCAACCTGCACGTAATGCAATGCAATCTGGACAAGCAAAGACTAAAACTTGGATTTTAGAGTTTGCCCCAGAAGAAGCACGCAAAGTCGACCCTTTGATGGGATGGACAAGTTCTGGTGATATGAATGCGCAAGTAAAGTTGACCTTTGACAGTAAAGACGCAGCGATTGAGTATGCGACTGGTAAAGGAATTGCTTATACAGTGTCTGAACCACAAAAACGCAAACCTAATGTGCGTAATGGTGGGTATGGTGAGAACTTTGCCACGCATAGACGAGGCGTTTGGACACATTAACAATAGGTCCCATAGCTCAACTGGATAGAGCACCTGCCTTCTAAGCAGGGGGTTTCAGGTTCGAGTCCTGATGGGATCACCAACTTTCTTTTAAAATTAATGGGCCAAACATTTCATTTAGGCTGAAAATATTTCTTGGAGTCCTTCCAATTGTGTTCTTCTTATCTGTGCTTGGTTTCTAATGCGCGTGGCAAAAGGCTCAGGTATTATGGCGGAAGGTTTGTCGAGGAATATTTCACACGAGTTGTCACCGATGATTTCGGCATAGTTTATCCAAGTGCGAAAACCGATAATATCACGAATGGAAATAAAGGCTTTACTGTAATTCGTCCTAGCATTCGTTGGTACTTCAACAGAAGAGAGAAAATCTGACACTGATTGATCCCATGATGCTGGCCTTTCGAATGAACGATGGCTGCGATCATCTGAGTATTTAAACTCTGGGTATTTGATGCCGAATTCAGAACATCCGTGTGTAATCACGGCAATCGCTTGAAGATTTCAGCCTTCACCTTTGATTGCGGCTTTTAGGTAACTATCATCCCAAGCGGCTGTTTTTCTTCGTATTTTCAGACTGGCCGTATCGCCGACTTGCTTGAAGATGTTGATTGCACTATGTCGCATCAGAGCCATGTTGGCGGGGCCATTTTGGGTCCGCAAGCGCATCAGGTCGTCGTGAAACACCACATCCATCACCCAGTGCAGGCGATTTTCCACACCCCAATGGGCGCGTGTGGCGCGCAGGAATTGCTTGGCTGAGAGCGGTGCGGAGGACAGATAGTAACGTCGCGAGAAACTGGTTTTACCTTTGTGTTTGACCTCGGCCTCGATCATGCCGATAGCGGCGAGGCCTGGAAACCTTGGTGCGCCAGGCTCAGACCGATCAGGGCGCAGCCACTCTACATCATGACTGACATAGGCACGACGGATTTCTATCCGCCCATGATCGGCATCGGTGGTTTCATGGGTTTCCAAACCACTGGTCTGGTCGAAATAGAGCCTCACCTCTTCATGCAGTGATTTTTGGTTGCCTTTAAGCGCCAAAAGATAGTCTGCGCCTTGTGCGAGGATCGCCGCAGCAATACCGTGTTGGCAGCCCATTGCATCAATCGTGACCAGCGCGCCTTTCAACTCAAGCCGCGCCAGTAGTCGAGGTATCGCGCTGATTTCATTCTCTTTCTCGTCACAGGATTCTTGCCCCAAGACCAATCTCTGACGCGTTGCCCAAGCTGAAACCAGATGCAGGGCGCGGCCATCCTCACCATGCGCACGGCGTGACGACTTGCCGTCAATTGCCACGATCTCATCATCGCCATCGCGCAAGGCCGCAACCCAGGAAACGAAGCATTCGCTAAACAGGTCAGCGGGAATCGCGTTCATCACATCATTGAGCGTGTCATGAGATGGGATGCCATCTTTGAAGGGTAGAAACCCACGCAAGAATTTCAATTTTCGGTCCGCCCATCGGGCTATTTCGGCAAAATCATCAGCACCAGCCATAACACCGCAGAGCACAATCAGTAGGATTTCGGGTAGTGGATAAACAGTTTTCCAGCTCTGGCGTGGGTCTTCAATGGCAGAAAAATGGTCGAGGATATTGGCTGAGATCATGGGAGGCTCCGAATGTCATTTCAATGACCAGAGAATCACATATCACCCGCTAAGGGAATCCCCACTTTTTCAAGCGATTGCCGTGCGTGTGTAATTCTGCATTTGACTTTGTATATACCAGCCGTTTTTTGATCTTGTTGAAAGGTTTCAAGACATATTTTTGCTTCATCTTCAGATTCGCAAAAAATATAACCTTTATAAGGGTTTGGAATACCTTCGCGGAATTCGATCATGCATTTTCGCGCGTTATCTCGGGGTAATTTTAGAGCGCGCAAAATAAAGTATACCTGCATGAACGTTGCTAGGTCTGGGGCTATGATTTGAACCTTAAAGCAATCGGTGCAAATGCGTGGAAAAACCTCTTCCTTTTTAAACAGAGCTAAATATTGTCCGCAAAGCGGTTCTGTCCCTTTGATTTGAGGAATGTTACCCATTACCAACTGGGGGACGGGGAATTGAAACTGTACATTCTGAGACTGTAGAAGAGCCTGCCATTCTTTATGGATTAGAACCGCTTTAGCAGGATTCAATAAATCCTGCTGCGCAATCGCTTTTCGATACTTTCTGGCGATCATTCGCTGACAATCGGCAAAAGTACCAAGTCCATTTTTACTTGGCATCTGGGAATCCAAAAGCATAGTCAGATGCGATGCTGCATCCATGTCGTTTGGAGAACTTGTCAACCTCTTTTCAAATTTTCTAATTAGGGTATCGGGATTCAAGTTACTATCCTAACTGATTGTGAATAGAGTATTTTAACATAAATTTTCTGTACATTTGGTGGGATTTTCTTGGGCTTGTATGGAAATACTACTTCATAGAGAATTTGAATGCAATTTGAGTATGGGTGCGATCGAGCCAACACTCTTATTGTGAAAAAAATGTAACTACCCAGCATGGGTATCCGCTTGATAGTCAGCACTATATCCGTGAGCGTATTATTGTCAATAAGCGTTGTTTTTCATACGACGCGCAATCCAGCAATCAATTGATCTGGTGGTTTCAACAGGGTTTCAATTATAGACCAGCCCTGTTTTCTGGCGGTGTTGATCACGGTTCTGAGAATACAGAAGACTTCCGCTCCGCGCAGCGTCCGAAAACAGCCTGATACTTTCTGCCTGACTTTACCCATTCGCAAGTCTCGCTCGGCTTCATTATTGGTGAACGGCACATTTGGATCGACAAGGAAGCGAAGCACCTCTGTCTTAAAGTCTTGCAACCTCAATGCGAGATTATGGCCCGTCCGGCGCTTTGGACGGCCGCGCCGTTTTTTTTCTGTCTGCGCTGATGAAAGTGCTGGCAGTGCTTCATGATACGCTATCGCCTCGGCGATATTTGCATCGTATAGTTCGAATACCGCCTGTATGGCCGCCTCATCCCGCTGTCCGCCTTCGTTGTACATATTCTCAGCCAAGGTCTTCGCCTTCAACAGGATCGCTTTCATAGGCTTTGCCCATGGCTCTTTCTCAATCTCAATTAAAGCCTGCAACTCGCGCAAGTGATGGGCATTACACAAGGCGTGCTCGACCCCCTCCATTTTGAAATATGCCTTCCAGTGATCATGCACCACAATACCCGAGACGCCACAAAGCAACTCTCCGCGTTTGCTTGAAACCCGAAAGTGGCTCAATAAGGGCGAGCAGATCACATGTGTCCAATGCAGTTTGCCAACAGCACGCTGGCCGGTCTCATCCAAATGCACAACGCCAGACTGTGATCCAATCAAAGCTTCCTTGATTGCTAGTGTCATGGGCTTCAAGCGATCCGCTGTGCGCCAGATAAGGCTGGTCAATGTTGCAGGGGCAATCGGCACCCCAAGCAAGTCAATAAATATCTCGCCAAGGCGGTGTTCCGGAATGCAATGAACCGTTTGTAAATAGCTCGCAATGCCTGCAATGCGGGCCCCATACTGCACTGGTGCATTTATACCATCGGGAAAGTCGGCACGGGTGATCCCATCACACTGGTCGCAGCGACACTGATGCGTGCGGTGCTCTGTCACCTGCGGTGGTGGCGGCGGCGGCAGATCGATCACCTGTCGTGCAGTGCTGGCTTCTGCCGTTTCTGGGCTAAGCGGTGCTCCACAACCAGAACAAACCACAGGAAAATGGTCTATAATCGTGTCTGGCGTCGGTGTTTGCCTGAGCGTTTTGCCTGTGTGGCCAGGTTGGCCGCCAGACTTGCGATCAGACGGGCCACGCAGGCTCTTTGTTCGCTTCTTCGCATTGGGTTTACCAAGGCCGTCACTGGAGGGTGGCTTGCCGCTGGTACGGCTATTCAAGCCGAGACGGCGTTCCAATGCAGCTATACGCTCTTCCATATGTTTTTGACACTCTTCCAGATGCTTGTTGATCTGTAGGAGTTCTTCGCAGGCGGTTTGAAAATATGCGGCCCGGGTATCCGCTTCCACCAGACGCTCTTCTAAAGTGAGAAAGCCAACTGGTGGTGCGTCGAACGGCGCCAATTTGGAAAGTTTAAACGTCATTCCCCTATTGATTCAGAGGTTAAGCCATCCGTCAACAAAAATGATGAAAAAATGTCAAAAACATGCTGGGTAGTTACAAAAAAATACTCTAAACCACCGATAAAAGATGTTGGGTTACATTTCACAGCCGAGCTTTACTTTTACTTATGGTGGGCGCACCATTTTCCATAGCTTTTCTGACAGCTTTGTGATTCCCGTCTTGTCAAAGCTTTGTCTAAAGTGCCTGTGAATCATACGGGACGACTGTAATGCGACTAGTGACTGCTGCTGTTTTATTAACGAGTTTACTGCCAGGTACTGCTACAGCAGAAGAGTGTGTTGCTCCCGTTGCATGTCAATTGGATGGGCGCTCATATCATGTGAAAGTACCAGATGATTGGGATGGTGTAACGCCGATGCCTGTTATGCTGCATTTTCATGGTTGGGCGCGGCAAGGTGATTTGATTGTAAAACATGGACGCATTTCTGGAGCAACGCGTAAGCGTGGTGTGTTGTTATTGGCCCCTAATGGGCAGGGTAAGACGTGGGATTTTTGGTCGCCTGACAGTCCAGATACAGAATTCGCGGATGCCGTTTTGAAAGATGCGGCGAAAAAGTATCCTATTGATATGTCAAAAATCTTTGTATCAGGATACTCGTTCGGATCAGCAATGGCTTGGCGTTATACTTGTGAAACGGAAACGGATGTTGCTGCGTTATTATCTGTGTCTGGTACGATTAATCAAAATGAAACCTGTGCGAATACGCCTACGGAAGTGCGACATGTTCATGGAACTTCTGATACTGTCATGGATTTTCCATTTGGTCGCAATGGCGACACGACGTATCCTGTGCAATTGTGGCGTAATGAGAAAGGTTGCGGTGAAGGTGTGGTTTCAGGAACATGGAGCGTTACCCCTAAGGACGTGTTTAAACGTACGAATTGGGAAGTTTGTGCCGATGGTGGAACAGTTCGATTAGATGTGCATTCGCGTGGGCATTTTATACCTGTTGGGTGGTTTGCACGACAGTTAGATGAGTTGTTGGAATTAGATACAAACTCTTAGGTTTCTTGCCGTGCTAAATCTTCTTGGCGCTTGCGGTGTAATGCAGCACGCTTGGTTGCAAGTGATGCCGTGATAACGCCAATGGTTACGACCCCGATCAACAAGGTTGAGAGTGCGTTTATTTCTGGGCTAACGCCAAGTCGCACGGCACTGTAGATTTTTATAGGTAATGTTGTTGCCGCTGGACCCGTGGTGAAACTGGCAATTACAAGATCATCTAGAGATAGTGTAAACGCTAGCAACCATCCTGAAATCACTGCTGGTGCAATAATTGGCAGTGTAACAGATTTGAAGGCATCAAAGGGTGTGCAGCCAAGGTCATATGCAGCTTCTTCTATGCTTTGATCAAAGGAAACCAGACGAGAAGATACAACGACTGATACATAGCACATAGAAAAAGTTGCATGGGCCAGGACGATAGTGAAAACGCCGCGATCTATACCTGCTGCGATGAACAAGAGTAATAAGGACAATCCTGTTATTACCTCGGGCATAACCAGTGGTGCATAGATCATGCCGCTAAACAATGTACGCCCGCGAAATTTACCACCGCGCACAAGAACAAGAGCGGCGATTGTGCCCAAGACCGTAGCAATCGAAGATGACATGACGCCAACTTTTAATGTTACCCATGCGGCATCTAAGAATTGTTGGTTTTGTAAAAGTTCACCGTACCATTTAGTTGAGAACCCAGCCCAAACGGTCACAAGGCGTGATGCGTTGAAGCTGTAGACCACTAGAATAAGGATAGGAACATAGAGGAATGCAAAGCCTAGGGTTAGAGATGTTGCATTGAAGAGGGTAAACCGTTTCATGAATCTGCCTCTTGTTCACGTTCTTGCTGCTTTTGAAACAAGACAATTGGGATAATGAGGATCAACAGTAGGATAATTGCGACTGCTGATGCGACGGGCCAATCGCGGTTGGAAAAGAATTCATCCCAAAGAACTTTACCAATCATGAGGGTTTTTGAACCGCCAAGGAGTGAAGGAATTACAAACTCACCTACGGCAGGGATAAAGACAAGGAAGCAGCCTGCGATAACACCAGGTTTGGATAGAGGGATTGTGACAAACCAAAATGCCTGCGTCCGAGAGCACCCTAAATCTTCCGCAGCTTCTAGATAGGATGGGTCTAGCTTTTCCAATGTGGCATAGATCGGTAAGATCATGAATGGAATATAAGTATAGACGATTGCGATATAGACGGCCCAATCTGTGTTCAGGATTTGCAGCGGTGTATCAATGAGGCCAATCCATAGTAGGAATTGGTTTAGGAAACCCTCGGTGGATAATATGCCCATCCATGCGTAGACGCGGATCAGGAAGCTGGTCCAAAACGGTAAGATGATTAACATCATTAACGTTGGTTGCCATTCTTTTGGCGCTTGAGCCATTGCGTAGGCAATTGGAAAACCAAGGAGTAATGTGAGTGATGTTGATACGATGGCGATTTTTAAACTGGATAGGTAAGCTTTCCAATACAAATCATCTTCGGTCAGCCATGTGAAGTTTTCGAAATCTAGATTGGATAAGAAGTTTTTAAATCCAACCCACCCTGCCGAAATATCAAAATTCGGAGTGTAGGGAGGTATCGCGAGTGCTGTATCTGAAAGTGATATTTTTAAAACAATCCCAAAAGGGACTAGAAATAGTGCAGCGAGCCAGAGGTAAGGGATTAATATGACGAGGGCGCGGCGCATGAGTTACTCCGTCAACACAATGCCAGCGGTGTCTGACCATGACAACCACACAGGATCTTCCCATGTGAAACTGCGGCGAGATAAGCGGCGTGCATTTGCGACTTGGGCTTTTACGGTTTGGCCTGTGGTGGTTTCAACGTAGTAGGTTGAAAGGTTGCCAAGATAAGCAATGTCTAGAACTTTGCCCTGAACGGCATTACCGCTTTTGGGTTTAGTCGTTTCGATTGCAACTTTTTCAGGACGTACGGCAAAACGCACTTCAGTGCCCTTGTCGAGCTGAGTGCTCGGCTGAGCCGTGATCGTTCCACCGTCCCACGCAATTTCACAAGATGTTTTGGTGCAGGATGTAACTTTACCATCCATGAGATTCACTTCGCCGATAAAGTCGGCAACGTAACTTGAATTTGGACGCTCATAAATTGCATCAGGGGTTGCGATTTGTTTTATTTGCCCGCCATTCATCACGGCAACACGGCTTGCGACAGTCATGGCTTCTTCTTGATCGTGTGTAACGATCATGAAAGTGGTGCCAATCTTTTCTTGGATGTCCATCAATTCGAACTGTGTTTCTTGGCGCAGCTTTTTATCAAGCGCAGCAAGAGGTTCATCCAATAATAAAACTTTTGGGTTCTTAGCAAGGGAGCGGGCGAGGGCGACACGTTGGCGCTGCCCACCTGAAATTTGGTGTGGCTTGCGTTTGGCGAATTGGCGCAACTGAACCATGTTCAGCATTTCTTCTACGCGACCATTAATTTCGGATGCAGGCATATCAGAGCGTTTCAAGCCAAAGGCGATGTTCTCGGCGACGCTGAGATGTGGAAATAAAGCATATGATTGGAACATCATATTTACGGGGCGTTTATTGGCTGGAATGGGTGCAATGTCTTGACCAGCGAGAGTGATGCGCCCTTCGGTTGGTTTTTCAAAGCCTGCGAGCATGCGCATTAATGTGGTTTTACCGCACCCTGATGCGCCTAATAGGGCAAAGAATTCGCGTTCATATATATCAAGCGTTAGATTATCCACCGCAGTGAAATCGCCAAATCGCTTGGTAACGTTTTCAAAACGAATGAGAGGGGTTTCTTTGGGATCTTCCCAAGGAGCAAAGACATCAGCAGACATGGAGGGTCCTTATAAAAGTAACCCCGCACCAAAGTGATGCGGGGAATATTATATTAATTATTGACCAGATTTAACCTTTGTCCACATACGCGTTGCAACACGTTGAACCTTGGCTGGGTATGAGCCTTTTGTATAAAGGTTCTTTAATGTAGCCTCATCTGGGTAAATGGCTGTATCACCAATTACGTCTTCTTCCAGAAGTGGTTGTGATGCTTTGTTGCCGTTTGCATAATAAACGTAGTTCGATGCCGCAGCCATGTTTTCAGCATCCATAATGAAGTTGATGAATTTGTGTGCTGCTTCTGGGTTTGGTGCATCCGTTGGAATTGCCATTTGGTCAAACCACATCAAGGCACCTTCGGTTGGAGCATTATATGCTATTTCTACGCCGTTTTCTGCCTCTGCTGCGCGGTCACGTGCTTGAAGAATATCGCCTGACCAGCCAACAGCTACACAGATGTCACCATTTGCAAGTGCGTTGATATATTCAGATGAGTGAAATTTTTGGATATATGGGCTTACTGCTTCTAGAACAGGGCCTGCTTTTTTAATAATCTCTGGATCCTTTGTATCTGGATCTTCGCCCAGATAAGCCAAAGTTGCTGGAATGATTTCGTCGGGTGCATCTAGGAAATGTACACCACAACCAGCAAGTTTTTCCATATTAGCAGGATCGAGAACTAGGGATAAAGAATTGATTGGTGCATCTGCGCCAAGTGCTTCTGTTACTTTCGCAACGTTTACGCCGATACCTGTTGTACCCCACATATAGTTGACAGAGTATTCATTTCCTTTGTCGAACTGATCTGTGCGCGCTTCGATAACATCCCACATGTTGCCCTTGTTTGACAATTTTGATGCATCAAGTTTTTGGAAGGCGCCCGCTTGGATTTGGCGTTCTAGGAAAGATGCTGTTGGAACAACCACGTCGTAACCAGAACCGCCTGCAAGCATTTTGGTTTCTAAAACTTCATTTGAGTCGAATACATCATAGATTAATTTGATACCAGTTTCGGCTTCGAACTTTGTAAGTAATTCTTCATCAATATAATCGGACCAGTTATAGACGCGGACCTCTTCGGCGCTAGCGATAACCGTGCTGGCCAGTAAGGCCGTAAGCATCGTCGTAATAGATCGTTTCATTGTTTTCTCCCTAAACATTCGACTCGTTTTTTTAATTTGATCAAATCTTTGACCAAAAGCAAGCTTTTGCTTAATGTATTAATAAATGGAAACATTTGAAAACCGAAGCGAAAAGCTGTTGGACTGTTCATAGGCCCTACAGTTTGGTGAGAATTAAGAGGTTACTTTGTCTAGGAAAATCCCAGTACATGAACAGGTTTACCGCAAATTACGCGAAATGATTTTATATGGTGAACTTGCCCCAGGGCAAGCCGTTACAATTTATGGTTTGGTCGATGAATTAGATGTCGGTATGACACCTGTTCGCGAAGCAATTCGCCGTTTAACCGCAGAAGGTGCACTTGTCTTTCAAGGGAATCGCCGTGTTAGCTTACCTGACTTAAGCCGTAATGATCTTGAGGATATTGCTTTTGTGCGACGTAGTATTGAACCTAAATTGGCGATGAAAGCTGCGGAGAATATAACGCCAGAGATCATTGAGGCTATGGCGACAATAGATGCGAAATTGAATGAAGCAATCGAGAAGGGGAATGTATCGGAATATATGCGGTACAATCATAAATTCCATTTTACCTTATATGCTGAGGCTCATTCAGAGCTGTTATATTCGATGGTGTCGACGCTTTGGTTACGGTATGGCCCACTTTACCGCGTTATTTCGGGACGATGGGGAACACAGCAATTGGCTGATTGTCATGACGAAACAATTGCTGCTTTATCTAACGGAGATATTCAAGGTGTCGGTGATGCTATTCTGACGGATATGGATCAAGGGTTCGGTATTGTAAGAAAGCTCTTTGATTAAAATTTGATCAAATTATTGACGAAGCCATTCCTTTAAGTTTAAGTCGGATCAAAGTGAACGAAATTTAAGCGATTAGAGGATGCCATGACATTAGTCGATAATCACCTACCAACAGCCGAACTCCAAGCTTTGGATGCTGCACATCATATTCATCCTTTCACAGCGAATAATGCGTTGGCTGAAAAAGGCACACGCGTAATCACGCAAGCGAGTGGCGTTTATTTAACGGATAGTGATGGCGAACGTATTCTGGATGCTATGTCTGGTCTGTGGTGTGTAAATATTGGGTACGGCCGTAAGGAGTTGGCAGAGGTTGCAAGTGCGCAAATGAACCAATTGCCGTATTACAATACGTTTTTCCAAACCAGCCACCCACCTGTAATTGCGTTAGCTGCGCGCTTGGCTGAATTGATGCCAGGGGATTTGAACCATGTCTTCTTTGCAGGATCAGGTTCGGAAGCAAATGATACAAATATTCGTATGGTACGTCACTATTGGGCGTTAAAAGATAAACCAACTAAGAAGACGATTATAAGCCGTAAGAATGGCTATCATGGGTCAAGTATGGGCAGTGCTAGCTTGGGAGGAATGCAGGGAATGCATGCTCAAGGTGGGATGCCTATTCCTGATATCACGCATATCGATCAACCACATTGGTATAGTGAAGGTGGCGACTTAACTCCTGAAGAATTTGGCTTAAAGCGTGCGCGTGCATTAGAGGCAGAGATTGACCGCTTAGGCGAAGATAATGTTGCGGCATTTATTGCTGAACCTATCCAAGGAGCAGGTGCCGTTATTATACCCGCTGATACCTATTGGCCTGAAATTCAACGTATTTGTGATGAACGTGAGATTTTATTAATTGCAGATGAGGTGATCTGTGGATTTGGCCGTACAGGTAATTGGTTTGGGAGTGATACATTCAATATTCGCCCCGATATTATGACAATTGCTAAGGGTTTGAGTTCTGGTTATTTACCTATTGGTGGTTCGGTCGTGACAGATGAGGTCGCTGCTGTCATTGGTTCTGATGAATTTAATCATGGATACACATATTCAGGACATCCTGTGGCTTGTGCTGTAGCGCTTGAAAACTTGCGGATACTCGAAGAAGAGAAAATCGTGGATTACGTACGCGATGATATTGGGCCTTATTTGCAAGAGAAATGGATGGCGTTGGCTGATCACCCTTTGGTGGGGCAAGCGCGTATTTCTGGTATGATGGGGGCTTTGGAATTATCACCTGATAAAGCTAAGCGTGCTGCTTTTGCGAGTGATAAAGGTACTGTTGGACTTATTGGTCGTGACTATTCCTTTGGTAATAATCTAATTATGCGGCATGTCGGTGATGCGATGATTATTTCTCCGCCTTTGGTTTTGTCTCGTGATGATGCGGATATTCTGATCGAGCGGGCTGTGAAGTCATTGGATCAAACGCATGACCATCTGAAGAAAAATGGTATGATGGTACCCGCTTAATTACGTTCTATCGTTTTGATCACCATTTTATATGAATCTGATGAATTTGATCACTATTTCATATGAATTTGATGTATCGGAAACATTTTACTTGGTAGTTATTCGGAGTTGACCTTCTAGGCGACGTATTTTTACACGGCAGCTATCGTGCAGCCGTGTAATTTATGTTTAAAGAACACGATTCTTTCATTTTTTGGGGACCCAATGACTGATTTTTCTAAGATACTGATCGCTAACCGCGGTGAGATTGCCATTCGAATTATGCGTGCAGCAAATGAGATGGGCAAAAAAACGGTAGCTATATATGCAGAAGAAGACAAATTAAGTCTTCACCGTTTTAAAGCGGACGAAGCTTACCGTATTGGTGAAGGTATGGGGCCAGTTGCGGCTTACCTAAGTATCGAAGAAATCATTCGCGTAGCGAAGATGTCTGGCGCCGATGCAATCCACCCTGGTTACGGTTTACTTTCTGAAAACCCTGATTTCGTAGATGCGTGTACAGCCGCTGGTATCAAGTTCATCGGTCCGAAAGCTGAAACCATGCGTAAGTTGGGTGATAAAGCTTCTGCCCGCCGTGTTGCGATGGAAGCTGGTGTTCCAGTGGTCCCTGCAACCGAAGTTCTGCCAGATGATATGGACGAAGTACGCCGCATGGCGGATGAAGTTGGTTACCCATTCATGTTGAAAGCATCATGGGGGGGCGGTGGTCGCGGTATGCGCCCGATTATGTCAGCTGATGAATTGGAAGAAAAAGTACTAGAAGGTCGCCGCGAAGCAGTTGCTGCTTTTGGGAATGGTGAAGGTTACCTTGAACGTCTTGTACGCCGCGCGCGTCACGTAGAAGTTCAAATCCTTGGCGATAGTCACGGTGAGATTTACCACCTGTACGAACGTGATTGTTCTGTACAGCGTCGTAACCAAAAAGTTGTTGAGCGTGCTCCTGCACCTTACCTAAGCGAAGAACAACGTGCTGAGATTTGTGCGCTGGGTCGCAAGATTTGTGCTCACGTTGGATATGAATGTGCTGGTACTGTTGAGTTTCTAATGGACATGGACACGGATGAATTCTTCTTTATCGAAGTGAATCCGCGCGTTCAGGTTGAACACACTGTCACTGAAGAAGTGACAGGCATTGATATCGTGCGCTCACAAATCTTGATTGCAGAAGGCAAAACATTGGCTGAAGCAACTGGTAAAGCTTCGCAAGCTGATATCAGCTTGAATGGCCACGCTTTGCAAACGCGTATCACGACAGAAGATCCACAAAATAACTTCATCCCTGACTATGGCCGTATTTCAGCATACCGTTCTGCAACAGGTATGGGCGTGCGTTTGGATGGTGGTACTGCTTATTCTGGTGCGGTTATCACGCGCTACTATGACAGTTTGTTGGTGAAAATCACGTGTTCTGGTCCAACGCCAGAATCAGCGATTGCGCGTATGGACCGTGCGTTGCGCGAATTCCGTATTCGCGGCGTGTCTACGAATATCGCATTCGTGATCAACTTGTTGAAGCACCCAACCTTCTTGGATTACAGCTATACAACTAAGTTTATTGATGATGCGACAAGCGATTTGTTTAACTTCAAACCACGCCGTGACCGTGCCACAAAAATTTTGAAGTACATTGCTGATATCACAGTGAATGGCCATCCTGATGTAGAAGGTCGTCCACTACCTGATATGAACGTGAAGGCACCAAAAGCACCTGCTAATCGTGCGGATAAACCAGCTTATGGTACGCGTAACTTGCTCGAGGAAAAAGGCCCACAAGCTGTGGCTGATTGGATGTCCGAGCAAAAGCAATTGTTGATTACAGATACAACAATGCGTGATGGCCACCAATCTTTGCTGGCAACACGTATGCGTAGTTTTGATATGATTGAAACTGCCGATACGTATGCTCACAACTTACCACAGTTGTTTTCCATGGAATGTTGGGGTGGGGCGACGTTTGACGTGGCTTATCGCTTCTTACAAGAATGTCCGTGGCAACGTTTGCGCGACTTACGCGCAAAGATGCCAAACTTGATGACACAGATGTTGCTGCGTGCCAGCAATGGTGTTGGTTATACGAATTACCCCGACAATGTTGTCCAAGAGTTTGTACGCCAAGCAGCTGATACAGGTGTGGACGTGTTCCGCGTATTCGACAGTTTGAACTGGGTTGAAAACATGCGTGTCGCAATGGATGCCGTTGTTGAAAATGGCAAAGTTTGTGAAGGTACGGTTTGTTACACAGGTGATATCCTTGACCCAGACCGTGCGAAGTATGACTTAAAATACTACGTTCAAATGGGTAAAGAATTGAAAGCCGCTGGTGCACATGTTCTTGGTTTGAAAGACATGGCTGGTTTGTTGAAGCCAGCATCTGCACGTATCTTGGTCAAAGCGTTGAAAGAAGAGGTTGGTTTACCAATCCATTTCCACACACACGATACATCAGGTATTGCGGCGGCTACTATCCTTGCTGCTTCTGATGCAGGTGTTGATGCGGTTGATGCTGCAATGGATGCTTTCTCTGGTGGCACATCGCAACCATGTCTAGGCTCTGTTGTTGAGGCATTGCGCAATACTGATCGTGATACTGGTCTGGATATTGAAGCCGTTCGTGAAATCTCTGATTATTGGGAGCATGTGCGGGGCCAATACGCAGCATTCGAAAGCGGTTTGTCCGCACCAGCATCAGAAGTTTATCTGCATGAAATGCCAGGTGGTCAGTACACAAACCTAAAAGCACAAGCGCGCAGCCTTGGCCTTGAAGAACGTTGGCCGACTGTTGCGAAGACATATGCCGAAGTGAACCAAATGTTTGGTGATATTGTGAAAGTGACACCAAGTTCGAAAGTTGTGGGCGACATGGCTTTGATGATGGTGACACAAGATTTGACACGGGAAGAAGTTGAAGATCCGCAAGTGGATGTGGCTTTCCCTGACAGTGTGATCGACATGATGAAGGGCAACTTAGGGCAACCTCCAGGTGGTTTCCCAGATAAATTTGTTGCAAAAGTTCTTAAAGGCGAAAAACCTGAAACATGCCGTCCAGGTGAACATCTGGAACCACTTGATCTTGAAGCGGCGCGCAAAGAAGTTGCTGACCTAGTCGATGCTGAGACTGTGGATGATGAGGATTTAAACGGTTATTTGATGTACCCTAAAGTCTTCCAAGACTACATGACACGTCATGATCAATATGGGCCAGTACGGACATTGCCGACAAAGACGTTCTTCTACGGTATGGAATCTGGTGAAGAAATCAGTGCTGAAATTGATCCAGGGAAAACACTTGAGATTTTGATGCAGGCTGTTGGTGAAACGGATGATGCTGGTGAAGCCCGTGTATTCTTTGAGCTTAATGGTCAACCACGTACAGTGCGTGTGCCAAACCGCAAAGTTGCAGCGACCACACAGAAGCGCCCGCAAGCTGAGGCTGGTAATGGCGCACATATAGGCGCGCCAATGCCAGGCGTGATTTCCAGTGTTGTTGTAGCCGTAGGCCAAGACGTGAAGCAGGGTGATTTGTTATGTACGATCGAAGCCATGAAAATGGAGACGGGTATTGCAGCGGAACAAGATGGCGTTGTTAAAACTGTTCATGCACCTGCAGGAAGCCAAGTGGATGCGAAAGATTTACTGATTGAATTCGAGGTTTAAATGAAAAAACTACTAGCCTTTAGTGATCTACATCTTAGAGCAAGCACTATTATTGATCTGGACCCTGTTGAGCGGTTTAAACAGGGCTTAGATCATGCTCTTGCGCATCATTCTGATGCTGAAGGTATCGTTCTTATGGGGGATTTAACCCATAGCGGTTCAGTTGCAGAATATGAAATCTTAAAATCTGTATTGGGTGATGTTGAATTACCTATAACCTTTATGATGGGTAATCATGACAGGCGTGATGCATTTTTGCAGGTTTTTCCAGATGTTAGCTTAGATGGGACGGGTCACCTTCAATCAACGCAGGATATTGGTGCCTGGCATGTGATTTCTTTAGATACTTTAGATGGACCACCCTATCCAGACAGACATCATTCAGGGCGTCTTTGTGAAGATAGATTAACGTGGCTTTCAAATGCGTTAAATAAAGCTGCTGATAAGCCAGTCATTATTTTTATGCACCACCCTTTGGGTGATGTAGGCTTTCCAGGTATGGACGATATCAAGTTGAGTAATGCAGATGATGTCCTGGGAATAGTGAAAGCACATCCTACTCCAGTACATATCGTGGCGGGGCATGTGCACCGTACGATATCAGGAATGTGGTCTGGTGTTCCTTATACAATTTTTAAGAGCCCTTGCCATCAGCAACCACTTGATTTCAGTGCTGCGAATACATCTTTAGCTGTTGATGAGCCAGGTGCTTATGGTTTGCTCTTACTTGATGGGGAAAACCTTATCGTACATACCGAGGACTTTGCGATTGCAAAGCATGACGTTTGTCCTGACCCTGATGTAGACGGATAGTAAAAAGGGGCCTTTTAGGCCCCTTTAAAATTCAGTCATTATAGTGACTATGCAAATGCTCTTAGAAGCAAGAATATGCTTGCAGATAGCAGTGCTGCTGCTGGTACCGTGATGACCCAAGCAGCTATGATTGTTAAGAAGTGCGATCTGCGGACTAGCTTACGGTGCTTACGTTTGCTTTGCTCTCGCTTTTGAGCTTCTGTCGCTACAATTTTTTCAACTTTTGAATTGCTTGTTGTGATGCGCCAATGCGCTTCGCGGAAGAAACCTACGCCAAATACAGCGCCCACTGCGATATGTGTTGAACTGACTGGTAAGCCTAACCATGAGGCGATGATTACTGTGATGGCTGCAGAAAGAGCAACACAGTAAGCGCGTAATGGGTTGAGCTTTGTGATTTGTTCTCCAACCATTTTGATCAATTTTGGACCAAATAAAAGCAGGCCGAACGACAAACCAAAGGCACCCACAACCATAACCCAGATTGGAATAGATACTTTAGAGACAACATCGCCAGCCTCTGCCGTGTGTACGATAGCGGCTAAAGGGCCAACTGCGTTTGCAACATCGTTTGCACCATGTGCAAACGACAACAAAGCGGCTGCAAAGATCAAAGGGATTTTGAAAAGTTCACGAACAGTTTTCTTCGAGTTTTCTTTCCCATCAGATTGGCGGCGGATGAGTGGGCGTGTGATAAAATACGTTGCAGAAAAGGCAAAAGCACCAATAAGAAGTGCTGTTTGCAAGTCAATTTTAACGATCTTTTTTAGACCTTTAACTGCAAGATATGTGGAAAAAGCGCCTGCCATAATCGCGATAAGGACGGGAACCCAACGGCGTGCCGCGGCGATTTTATCTTGTTTGTCAGATACTTTTGATTTGATGAACCACAAAAATAGAGCAGCAACGATGCCACCTAGTAAGGGGGAGATCACCCAGCTGGCAGCAATCTTGCCCATTGTTGGCCAATTCACCGCAGCAAAACCTGCTGCTGCGATACCTGCGCCCATGACGCCGCCAACGACAGAGTGTGTTGTCGAAACAGGAGCGCCGATCCATGTGGCTAAATTTACCCAAAGCGCAGCAGAAAGTAGAGCTGCGAACATTGCCCAGATAAAGATTTGAGGGTTGCTTACATATGATGGATCGATGATGCCTTTTGATATGGTGCCAACAACATCGCCGCCAGCAAGAAGTGCGCCCGCACTTTCAAAAATAGCGGCAATAATCAATGCGCCGACCATAGAAAGTGCATTAGAGCCAACAGCTGGGCCCACGTTGTTTGCAACATCATTCGCACCAATGTTTAATGCCATATAAGCACCAACGGCGGTCGCAGCGACGATAAGATATGTTTCAGAGTTCCATCCAAATGACAGGCTGGCAATCAAACCCGCTAACAAAATAAATGCACCAGCGATGCTTGGTGCCACCAACGGTTTGCGTGTGGCAAGATTAGCTTGTTCTAAATTTACGCGGCTTTTGAGATCTCTATCAAGTGTTCTGTTCGGACGTGGATTCTTAGATACCATGTTACGAACTCCTTATTGTGACTTACTAATCTTAGTAAGATTTTCCCCTTTGGAAACAGACGAGCGAGTGATTCTTGCGCCTTATATGACACCTACGTAACAGTTTTGTAACAACCGTGAAATTTACTGTGGTTTTCACGTATTTTAATACTGGGTGGATATACAAGGTGTGTAATATTGACTCGGCTTGTTTTAATTCTGTCAGAAAGCCACAAAATCGCCTAATTATAACCCTAACGACGACACTAAATATTACACGGGGGCATGTTTTGTTACGTTCGATTTTTCTTTTAGCCGCGATATGTGCGCTTACACCATTTTCATCGGCTAATGCCGAAGGGTTGTTCAAATCGAAGCCAGCAGGTGAGAAGAAAGTTCAAATATCCTCTATTTTCACGAATGATTACCTCGGCGATGGCGAAGATCGTTGGAGAACGGGTTCACTTGATGTCTCAGCCACTTTCGGTGCTGGTGATCTGCGTGATTTGCCTGAAAATGCATGGGAACGTTATCAATTGCGGTTCCGTGGTGAGATTATTGCGCCAAGCAATATCACAACGCCATCTGCTACTGATCGCCAATACGCGGGTGTTCTCGGTTTGGGGTTGTTTACGCATTTCCAGAAGAACAGTTACGATCTGTACTATGGTGGTGAACTTGTTTTTGTTGGTGAAAGTACTGGTCTTGGGAATCTTCAAAAGAGTTTCCACGACGAATTGGATATCCTTCCGCCATCAACAGCCATTTTGAATAGCCAAGTCGCAAATGCAATCTATCCTACTCTTCATACTGGTATTTCGAAAAGTTTCCGCTCAGATAAACGTCTGGTTCGTCCTTTTGCAGAAGTGCAAGCGGGTGTTGAAACCTTTGCGCGTGTTGGTATGGATGTTGTTTTTGGGACAACATTAATTAATGATTTCTTATTACGTGACAGTGTAAGTGGCCAATTAATCGGTCATTCTTTAGCGGATGATAGTCGAGGGTTTGGCTTCTTGTTAGGCGCAGATGCAGCTTATGTGGCGGATAGCAATTATTTGCCAAATTCTGGTGCTTTAAAATTGGAGAGCTTTCGCCCTCGTGCTCGTGCTGGAATAGTATACCAACAAGAGAAGTTTGGCTTGTTTTACGGCGTTTCATGGCTTGGCAAAGAGTTCGAGGCGCAAAAATCTAGCCAAGTTGTTGGTAGCATCAATTTGAACGTGAATTTTTAACGTTAGAGTAGTTGACTCTGTTCATTTTAACCCTATAAACCGCCCATCGCTGCTTTGCAGTGACCATATTGGTGTTTGTGGCCCTAGCAATAGGTTACCTGTCGCCCAAAGCAGTTAAGCCGCGGGAAAGGAAAGCATCTTTCAGAACTTTGAAAGGATCCAGCCGTGACTAAACGTACAGCTGCCAAATACAAAATCGATCGCCGTATGGGCGAAAACATTTGGGGTCGCCCAAAATCTCCAGTAAATCGTCGTGAATATGGACCAGGTGTTCATGGTCAACGTCGTAAAGCTAAATTGTCAGACTTTGGTATCCAGTTACGCGCTAAGCAAAAACTAAAAGGTTACTACGGTGATTTGACAGAAAAACAATTCCGCCGCATCTACACAGAAGCTGTTCGCGTTAACGGCGACACAGGTGAAAACTTGGTAGGTCTACTTGAGCGTCGTTTGGATGCTGTTGTTTACCGTTCAAAGTTCGTACCAACAGTATTTGCAGCACGTCAGTTTGTTAACCACGGTCACGTGAAAGTAAACGGCAAGAAAGTGAACATTCCTTCATACCGTGTTAAAGAAGGCGATGTGATCGAAGTTCGTGAAAAGTCAAAACAAATGGCTTTGGTTCTAGAAGCTTCAAGCTCTCAAGAGCGTGATTTGCCTGAGTATCTAAATGTAGATCAAGGTAAAATGACTTCTACATTTGTTCGCACTCCAGCGCTTTCAGATATCCCTTACCCAGTGATGATGGAGCCAAACTTGGTTGTGGAATATTACGCAAAGAACTAATCTTTGCCGAACATATCAAAATTCTAAAAGGTCGCCTGTTGGGCGGCCTTTTTTCGTATGAGTGTATAATTAAAAGACAAAATCGTAACTACCCAGCATGGGTATCCGCTTGATAGTCAGCACTATATCCGTGAGCGTATTATTGTCAATAAGCGTTGTTTTTCATACGACGCGCAATCCAGCAATCAATTGATCTGGTGGTTTCAACAGGGTTTCAATTATAGACCAGCCCTGTTTTCTGGCGGTGTTGATCACGGTTCTGAGAATACAGAAGACTTCCGCTCCGCGCAGCGTCCGAAAACAGCCTGATACTTTCTGCCTGACTTTACCCATTCGCAAGTCTCGCTCGGCTTCATTATTGGTGAACGGCACATTTGGATCGACAAGGAAGCGAAGCACCTCTGTCTTAAAGTCTTGCAACCTCAATGCGAGATTATGGCCCGTCCGGCGCTTTGGACGGCCGCGCCGTTTTTTTTCTGTCTGCGCTGATGAAAGTGCTGGCAGTGCTTCATGATACGCTATCGCCTCGGCGATATTTGCATCGTATAGTTCGAATACCGCCTGTATGGCCGCCTCATCCCGCTGTCCGCCTTCGTTGTACATATTCTCAGCCAAGGTCTTCGCCTTCAACAGGATCGCTTTCATAGGCTTTGCCCATGGCTCTTTCTCAATCTCAATTAAAGCCTGCAACTCGCGCAAGTGATGGGCATTACACAAGGCGTGCTCGACCCCCTCCATTTTGAAATATGCCTTCCAGTGATCATGCACCACAATACCCGAGACGCCACAAAGCAACTCTCCGCGTTTGCTTGAAACCCGAAAGTGGCTCAATAAGGGCGAGCAGATCACATGTGTCCAATGCAGTTTGCCAACAGCACGCTGGCCGGTCTCATCCAAATGCACAACGCCAGACTGTGATCCAATCAAAGCTTCCTTGATTGCTAGTGTCATGGGCTTCAAGCGATCCGCTGTGCGCCAGATAAGGCTGGTCAATGTTGCAGGGGCAATCGGCACCCCAAGCAAGTCAATAAATATCTCGCCAAGGCGGTGTTCCGGAATGCAATGAACCGTTTGTAAATAGCTCGCAATGCCTGCAATGCGGGCCCCATACTGCACTGGTGCATTTATACCATCGGGAAAGTCGGCACGGGTGATCCCATCACACTGGTCGCAGCGACACTGATGCGTGCGGTGCTCTGTCACCTGCGGTGGTGGCGGCGGCGGCAGATCGATCACCTGTCGTGCAGTGCTGGCTTCTGCCGTTTCTGGGCTAAGCGGTGCTCCACAACCAGAACAAACCACAGGAAAATGGTCTATAATCGTGTCTGGCGTCGGTGTTTGCCTGAGCGTTTTGCCTGTGTGGCCAGGTTGGCCGCCAGACTTGCGATCAGACGGGCCACGCAGGCTCTTTGTTCGCTTCTTCGCATTGGGTTTACCAAGGCCGTCACTGGAGGGTGGCTTGCCGCTGGTACGGCTATTCAAGCCGAGACGGCGTTCCAATGCAGCTATACGCTCTTCCATATGTTTTTGACACTCTTCCAGATGCTTGTTGATCTGTAGGAGTTCTTCGCAGGCGGTTTGAAAATATGCGGCCCGGGTATCCGCTTCCACCAGACGCTCTTCTAAAGTGAGAAAGCCAACTGGTGGTGCGTCGAACGGCGCCAATTTGGAAAGTTTAAACGTCATTCCCCTATTGATTCAGAGGTTAAGCCATCCGTCAACAAAAATGATGAAAAAATGTCAAAAACATGCTGGGTAGTTACACAAAATCTATTTGGAGAAATGAGGGTTTCACTTTAAAATTCAGGTATTGTTAAGCTTATAGATTGGAATTTGTTATGACTTTCTATCACGGCCTGAAATATTATGAAAACGACCTAGATTACCCAGATAAGCAGAAATGGATTGCGTCACGATTATTAACGTTGCGGCATGATCTTTATGAGCAGATTGAAAAAGACCGCCATCCAAAGTCGTTGATCATTGGATCATGGAACATCCGCGCCTTTGACGATGGTATGCCACGTTTGGATGAAAGCTATCATTACATTGCTGAGATCATTGATCATTTTGATATTTGCGCCATTCAAGAAGTAAAAACGGATTTGGAACCTTTAAGACGATTGGTGAAGCTGTTAGGGCCAAATTGGGATTATTTTGTTTCAGATGTATCGGAAGCTAAGGGCGGTAATAATGAACGCATGGCGTTTGTGTATAATACGGACCGCGTATTTTTCAGAAATTTGATTGGTGAGATCGTCATCAAGCGGGAAAACTTGATTGCAGGGGAACAAATTGCACGATCTCCGTTTTTTGCATCCTTTCAAGCAGGGTGGTTTAAGTTTTCATTGTGTTCAGCCCATATTGTCTACGGGGATGATTTAGAGCTGCGAGCACAGGAAATTAAAGTGATAGCTGATACTTTGGTACGGCGATCGAAAAAGGAAGATCAAGTGCATGTCTTCCTAGGTGATATGAATATCGAGAAGAAAGATGATATCGTCATGCAAGCCCTTAAGGGATCGCAAATGACGGTGCCAGACTTTGGGCCAACGAATATGAGCGGTAATCGATATTTTGACCAAATGGCTTTTACCACCAAAGGTAAGGCGGGGCGGAAAACTAGGTTGCTACGTCACGGTGCGTTTGATTGGCGCCATGCTGTGTTCGGCCCGCATCCTAAAATGACTGCTTCCGAATTTTCGGTAGGGCAGATTGCGAAAGGCTTATCTCGTGTAGATAAGGATGCGTTGTTGATCCATTATAAGGATAAGGTCACGAAATACCGAGAGAAATATAACAAAGAACCTTATTCGAATTGGGAAAAGTCCTATAAAAATTGGACAACATTTGAAATGTCGGATCATTTACCGATTTGGATGGAATTAGAGGTTGATTATTCGGATGATTATCTGCGGCGGTATCTAAAGTAACGAACATTCAAGAGGTTCGATTGGTACAATATTGCGCTTGTGCCTTTTAAATATTTCCCGTTAGGTCGCGGTATGCAGTCCAGTTCTATTCTTATCAGCAACGCGGGCCATCTTCCTATTTGGCGCCGACCGTTTACTTTGCTTGCCTTGATGGCATTTTGCATGCCCATGGCTTTTTCTACATGGATGGCTTTGTTGAATAACTTTGTTGTGCATGAAGCTGGTTTTAACGGTCGTGATATTGGTTGGTTGCAGTCTATCCGTGAAGTTCCAGGATTTTTCGCGGTCGGTGTTATTCTTGTTATTTTGTTTATCAGAGAACAGTTGTTGGCCGTCATTAGTATGATGTTGCTTGGAGCTGTGATTGCTGTGACAGCTTGGTTCCCGACATTTTACGGTTTATTGATGACGACATTCCTATCCAGCCTTGGATTCCATTATTATGAGACTGTCAAAATGTCTTTGGAACTTCAGTGGTTGAATAAAGAGGAAGCACCGCAGAAGTTAGGGTGGTTGATTTCAATCGGGTCTGGTGCATCATTAATCACTTATTTGTTCATTATGTTCACATGGAAAACTTTAGGTTGGGATTATAATACACTTTATATGGTTGGTGGTGGCGTAACGTTTGTTGTGGCTGTCTATTGTTGGCTGGCTTTCCCACGCTTTGAAGGGGACGTTGTTCATAAAAATATGGTGCTTCGTAAACGCTATTGGCTCTATTATGCATTGCAATTTATGGCAGGCGCGCGTCGTCAGATTTTTATCGTTTTTGCAGCGTTTATGATGGTCGAACGTTTTGGGTTTGAAGTGCACGAAGTGACTGGGCTTTTCCTAGCTACATATTTCGTGAATATTTTTATCGCGCCTATTATTGGCCGCATGGTCACTGTGTTCGGTGAACGGAATGCTTTAGCTTTCGAGTATGTTGGTCTGATTATCGTTTTTTTAGCTTATGCAGGTATTTATGTGTTTGGTTGGGGTGTGGTTGTTGCCGCAGGTTTATATTTGTTAGATCACTTCTTCTTTGCCTTAGCTTTAGCACAAAAGACGTATTTTCAGAAAATCGCTGATCCAAAAGACATTGCTCCGACTGCTGCGGTTGCCTTTACGATTAATCATATCGGTGCTGTCGTGTTGCCTGCTTTACTTGGATATGTATGGTTGGTTTCGCCAACTGCAGTGTTTGGAATAGCAGCTGCAATGGCAACTATTTCATTAATCCTTGCCTTGTTGATCCCGCGACACCCGACCATGGGACATGAGACTATTTTCGCGAAACAAGGCTAGAGTTTATTCATGGCTGAGAATAGACAGGCACGGTTTTTAGCGGGCTCTACAATGCGCCATGTATCGGTCATGACCTTCACAGGTATGATTGGTCTGACCTTTCTATTCTTGGTCGACGCGGCAACTATATTTTGGGTGTCTTATTTGGATAATGAAACGTTCATGGCGGCCCTTGGGTTTGTTTGGATCGTACAGCTGTTCATGATTTCTACTAGCCTTGGTTTTATGATTGCGGGGACGGCTTTGGTCGCAAAATCGCTAGGGCAGGGCAATTTACAAAATGCGCGTGAACAAGCCACGACATCTTTGGTGATAGGTCTAAGCACACAAAGTGTATTGGCTCTAATAATAACGGTTTTTCGTTATGAGATATTGGGATTATCGGGTGCCTCTGGAGAGGTATTGAAAATTAGCGCAGATTTCTTATTCATTTCCGTACCGTCTTCTATATTTATTGTAACGGGTATGATTTCATCTGCAGTTTTGCGCGCTGAAGGGGATGCTAAACGTTCTATGTATGTCACTTTATCTGCGGGTATTGTTGCTATGGCCGTTGATCCGTTTTTGATCATTGGTATGGACATGGGGGTATATGGAGCCGCTTGGGGTGTCGTGATTTCACGGGCTGCATCATGTATGCTTGGATTGTATTTCCTTATCCGTATTCATAATTTAGCTGCTCCTATCCAGATACACTTTCTTAAACGATGGGCTATGCCATTCTTGATAATTATGTTGCCAGCGATGATTACACAGCTGTCTTCCCCATTTGGCAATTATCTGATCACACGGATCATGTCTGAGTATGGAGAAAGTGCCGTGGCAGGGTGGGCCGTGTTAGGACGTTTAACTGTGCTGACATTTGGTGGGGTGTATTCACTGTCTGGTGCAATCGGTGGTATTATTGGTCAGAACTATGGTGCACATATGTTTGACCGCATTCGCATGGTGTACCGAGACGCTTTGATTTTTTGTGTGATTTACGTTGTGATTGCTTGGGCATTTTTGGCGACAATGACAGGCCCAATTATTGCAATCTTTAACCTAACGGATGAAGCGGCAGAGGTGATTAAATCGTTCACGTATCTTGCTGCGGGCAGTTATATCTTTGCTGGGGCTTTATACGTCTCAAATGCTTCTTTTAATAACCTTGGGCGGCCAGTTTATTTTCCAATAATTGGTTAAAACCACCAGCTTTTAGCTGGTCAGCTTTAGCGTTATTTACATAAGGTTTCCTTCCATTTTAAGACCCAGCGTTGCGGTAAGGTCTTAAAATGGAAGGAAACCTTATGATCTATTCTACTGGAAGTCATAGCAGATATTATCACAGATACCATATCGTTTGGGTAACAAAACAGGGCAATCGCATGAAAAAGTTAGCAGGTGACAAATGAGGTGAGGGTTGATTCAATGAGTGAACTTTTAGCTTTTATTGAGGTCACTACCCATGTCCAATGCCGACGCACCCGACAGCCATTCCATTGATTTTCTTACGCATTTTTCTACTTTATCTGACCCACGACAACAAACAAAGCTGCTTTACCCTATGGCAGAGGTTTTGCTTTTGACGTTATGTGCCGTGTTGTCCGGGGCGAATGACTGGGTCGCTATTTCTGCGTTTGGGACAAAGAAACTGGCCTTTTTACGGAAATTCTTGCCCTTTTCGGACGGAACACCCTCACATGATCAACTGGGAAACATCTACGCCGCACTGGATGCCAATCATTTTCAGGCCTGCTTTATGGAGTGGGTCGCCTCCTTAAACAGCACCCTTAGCGGGGTCGTGGCGATAGATGGTAAAACCTCACGTCGCAGCTTGGATAAGGCTGGCAGCAAGGCCGCAATTCACATGATCTCGGCCTGGAGTTCAGAGTTGAACCTGACACTTGCCCAACGGCAGGTGGACGGCAAATCCAATGAGATCACGGCCATACCGGAACTGTTAGACCTCCTGACG
The DNA here is from genome assembly GCA_965206885.1 of Amylibacter sp. Classification (GTDB taxonomy): domain Bacteria; phylum Pseudomonadota; class Alphaproteobacteria; order Rhodobacterales; family Rhodobacteraceae; genus Amylibacter. The sequence goes on from CBDBLJ010000001.1 coordinate 217,423, forward strand.
ATAAAGGGGGCTATTGTCACTATAGATGCTATGGGATGTCAGCGTGATATTGCCGATAAAATCATCACCAAACAAGCGGATTATGTTTTGGCCTTAAAGGGTAATCAAGGTGCCCTTCGCAAAGACACCGAACTGTTCATGAAAGAACAGGACGCTGTGGATTTTGCAGACACAACAGTAACTTACCATGAGGACGTAGAAAAATCACATGGACGTATTGAAACAAGAAAAGTCACTGTTTGCTCGGATATTGAATGGCTGATGGAGCGGCACAATTGGCCCGGATTGGAAAGCATCGTGATGGTCCAATACTGCGCAACACTTCAAGACAAGACCCGTTCAGAGACACGCTTTTACATCTCATCCATGACCTGTGACGCCGAAGCTCACGCAAAAGCTATCCGCGACCACTGGGGTATTGAAAACGGGCTGCATTGGGTCATGGATATGGTGTTTCGTGATGATGAATGTCGTATCCGTAAAGGAAACGCGCCAGCTAATTTTACAACGATCAAGCACGCCGCCAACAACATGCTGCGCTCCGTAAAGGGAAAGCAAAGCCTCAGGTTAAAGCGACACTTGGCGGCTTGGGACGAGGATTTTCTTTTCCAGATAATTCAGGGGTAAAACTCATGCGATTGCCCTGGGTAACAAAATATCGTTACAAGGTGCTGCGTGGTGAAATGCGTGAGCGTATTCGGACATTGATACGACAAACGTGCAATGAATTGGGCGTACACATTGAAAAAGGCGTATTGTCTACCGACCATGTGCATATGTTTGTGTCAGTCCCGCCGCACGTCCCAATTTCAAAGGTGATGCAACGCGTAAAAGGGAGGTCCTCATACAAGATACAGCGGGAGTACCCCGAATTACGCAAACGCTATTGGGGGCAACGGTTCTGGGCTAGAGGCTATTTTTCAACGACGAGTGGAAATGTGACGGATGACGTTATTCGTCAGTATCTTGAATTACATTCAAAACGTGAACCTACCGACGAAAGTCGGTAGTTGTTCAGTCATCCTGTATCAATTGGTTCAAAGACGGTGTTTTGATGTGGCCCCTATGTTTGCTAATGGGAGCACATTATGCAGCGCCTGGTGTGATCTATGGGCAAGCTATGGCTTGGTGTGTTGCTGGTACTGTATCAATGATCCTCGGTTGGTATTTTATTGGTAACGTTGAAGAGAGGGATGCTGCAAAGGCTAGACATAAAGCGCGTAAAGGCTAAGTATTGCTCTAAATTTATGGAGAGATCAGATGTTCTTTAAACGCCCTGTTGAAATTCCAACAAAATCACAAGCTTTGGCTGGCCGCAGTGAAGCTATCCCAACCGCCGAAACGCATTTTGTAAACGGTCGCGCATTGCAAACGAATATTCCTGCTGGCTTTGAGCAGGCGATGTTTGGCATGGGATGCTTTTGGGGTGTCGAACGTATGTTTTGGGATATTGAGGGGGTCTGGGTGACGGCTGTTGGTTATGCCGCAGGCCATACGCCAAACGCAACTTACGAGGAAATTTGCACAGGTAAGACTGGGCATAATGAAGTTGTTTTGATCACTTATGATCCATCTGTCATTAGTTATGGCGCTTTGTTGAAAGTGTTTTGGGAAAATCATAACCCAACACAAGGTATGCGCCAAGGTAACGACCAAGGGACGCAATATCGTTCTGGTATATATACATTTTCAGATGTGCAACGTGATGCCGCAAAAGAGAGTATGGCAGCATTCCAACCACGTTTGGATGAAAAAGGCTTTGGGGCGATTACAACAGAGATCGCACCTGCATCAGAGTTTTTCTATGCTGAAGGCTATCATCAACAATATCTGGCAAAGAACCCTGATGGCTATTGTGGAATTGGTGGAACTGGCGCGGTGTGTCCAATTGGCTTGAACGCTTGACCTAGCGGCTGCACTATCCTATCCGCGCATCAAACGAACTTCGGTGAGGATATCATGCCAACATATACTGCTTTAACGACTCTTTCGAATAAACAAACCGCCGAAGCTATGGGCGAAATGTTGGAGAACCTAGAACCAACACCAATTGGTGTTGGCGTATTCGAAATCGAAGATGGGTCTGGTATGTTTGAGGTTGGTGGATATTTTTTGGAAAAGCCTGATGATGTGGCTTTGGCCCTGATTTGTGCTGCAAATGATGCAAAACCATTCGCTGTGTCGGAAGTACCTGATAAAGATTGGGTTGCGGAGGTGCGCCGTGAATTAGCGCCCATCCGTGCTGGGCGTTTTTATCTATATGGGAGCCATGATGCAGATACGGTTCCAGCCGATTGTGTGCCACTGTTGATTGAGGCTGCTATGGCTTTTGGAACAGGGCACCATGGTACGACGCAGGGAAAAAGATAAACGGCCGTAAGCGCCATATCATCACAGATACCATCGGGCTGTTGATCGGATTTATCATCCACAGTGCGGGCATTCAAGATCGAGATGGGGCCGTTGATGTCCTCAAATCTATCTACTACTCCCATCCCAAACTCCGACATGTGTTTGCCGATGGAGGATATGCGGGGCCAAAATTACGAGAAGCTTTAGAAAATATGGGCTGTTGGACTATCGAAATTTTAAAGCGCAGTGACAAGGCTGTGGGATTTGAACTCATTCCAAGACGGTGGGTTGTCGAGCGCACCTTTGCCTGGTTGGGGCGGTGCCGCCGATTGGCAAAAGATTGGGAGAAATCCATTGCTTCTGCTGAAAGCTGGCTCCTCATCGCCCATATCAGAATGGTCACACGGCGATTAGCAAGGGGTTGAAATCATTGAAATAGTTTTCGGCCAGACTCTAAGGGCGTGGGTGCAGCACCTATTATGTCCATCGCTATGGCCCCCGATTATTTCACAGGCCCAATCCATAGTGGGATTGAAAAGCTGGCCGCTTTTACAAAGAGTGGCGCAAAAAAATAAGTCGCCCGAAATCGGACGACTTTAAAAATCATAACAGATTTTAGCATTGCTTACATTTGGCGGAAGAAGCCTGTGTTCAATGCTTCTACGTCTGCGCGTGTCATGCCAATATCTTCTAGCTCACGGTTTGTAAGACGATCTAGCATGCTGTAGGTTTTGCGTTTTGCTCTCCACATTACAAGGCTGTTAACAGCAGCCTCAACAGCGCGTGTCGCGCGGTATGTCGAAATAGCACCGAATGGTGCAGCATTTGTTTGGTTCATTGTAGCCATTGGCTTAATCCTTGAATGTGGTCATCATGACCGTGTTGATAATTCCCATCTATGCCTGCTTATTCATTTCCACAATGTTAATTATTACATACCTGTAATGCTCTTTTTGCATAGCCAGTTAACCAGATATTATTGCGAGTACTGCTTTGTTATAGCACGGCAATCGCTTGAAAAAGTGGGGATTCCCTTAGCGGGTGATATGTGATTCTCTGGTCATTGAAATGACATTCGGAGCCTCCCATGATCTCAGCCAATATCCTCGACCATTTTTCTGCCATTGAAGACCCACGCCAGAGCTGGAAAACTGTTTATCCACTACCCGAAATCCTACTGATTGTGCTCTGCGGTGTTATGGCTGGTGCTGATGATTTTGCCGAAATAGCCCGATGGGCGGACCGAAAATTGAAATTCTTGCGTGGGTTTCTACCCTTCAAAGATGGCATCCCATCTCATGACACGCTCAATGATGTGATGAACGCGATTCCCGCTGACCTGTTTAGCGAATGCTTCGTTTCCTGGGTTGCGGCCTTGCGCGATGGCGATGATGAGATCGTGGCAATTGACGGCAAGTCGTCACGCCGTGCGCATGGTGAGGATGGCCGCGCCCTGCATCTGGTTTCAGCTTGGGCAACGCGTCAGAGATTGGTCTTGGGGCAAGAATCCTGTGACGAGAAAGAGAATGAAATCAGCGCGATACCTCGACTACTGGCGCGGCTTGAGTTGAAAGGCGCGCTGGTCACGATTGATGCAATGGGCTGCCAACACGGTATTGCTGCGGCGATCCTCGCACAAGGCGCAGACTATCTTTTGGCGCTTAAAGGCAACCAAAAATCACTGCATGAAGAGGTGAGGCTCTATTTCGACCAGACCAGTGGTTTGGAAACCCATGAAACCACCGATGCCGATCATGGGCGGATAGAAATCCGTCGTGCCTATGTCAGTCATGATGTAGAGTGGCTGCGCCCTGATCGGTCTGAGCCTGGCGCACCAAGGTTTCCAGGCCTCGCCGCTATCGGCATGATCGAGGCCGAGGTCAAACACAAAGGTAAAACCAGTTTCTCGCGACGTTACTATCTGTCCTCCGCACCGCTCTCAGCCAAGCAATTCCTGCGCGCCACACGCGCCCATTGGGGTGTGGAAAATCGCCTGCACTGGGTGATGGATGTGGTGTTTCACGACGACCTGATGCGCTTGCGGACCCAAAATGGCCCCGCCAACATGGCTCTGATGCGACATAGTGCAATCAACATCTTCAAGCAAGTCGGCGATACGGCCAGTCTGAAAATACGAAGAAAAACAGCCGCTTGGGATGATAGTTACCTAAAAGCCGCAATCAAAGGTGAAGGCTGAAATCTTCAAGCGATTGCCGTGGGTGTCAGCGATGTATGGTTGACACGCTTTATGAAGAAGCACGAAATTAGGAAATGGTAGTTAGCCAGGGCAATCTTTCATAAATGAAATAATCGATTTTCTGTAACAAATATCACAGCCGCCCACGGGCGGTTTTTTTGTGGCTGCTGTAAAGGGGTATCGTTATGAACGTAAGGCGCAAAAAAGGGGTATCGTTATGAACGTAAAGAGGTATCGTTATGAACGTAAAGAGGTATCGTTATGAACGTAAAGAGGTATCGTTTAGATACCCCCTACCATATACCAATTATTCCAAAGTGAAGTGAGCAATGTGATTGCTAGTCGCAATCGCTGGATAAAGTGGCTTTGGCGATGTTGGAGCAGCCAAAACGGACGGTAATTGTTGGGGAACGGGTGGGGGAGGAAAGTTTTTCGCCTAGGATTGATACCTTATTGACCAGATGCCAAAGAATGCGCCGTTTTAAATGGGGTCTAGCGACTTTTGTGGGGAATGTATCATTTGGTGGGCGCAAGCGGTTTGTATGGGCTTTAAAATGGGGTAGCTTTTTTTGATGTTGAATGTTTTAAAAGGGTGTATAAGTGGGCTTCAAGGAGACCAGAATGACCAACGTACATAATTTCAAAATCGAAGATAAGATAAAAGAGACTGATACTTTTACCGACGATGAGAAAGAGGCTCTGTTAAATCAAATTCGACATGGTGTTGCAGAAGCTTACACACCAGAGCTTATAAAGGATATGATGTCGCGGTTTGAAAAAGCCGACGATAGAGAGCCAACAGCAAAGATTTCTGATGTTGTACGGCTCGAAGGCCAGATAAGTTCTGTAGCAAAAGATGTGCAATGGATTAAGTTCATCGGTAGTGCGATTATTGTCGTCGAAGTCTTGCCTTGGCTTTCTGGGATTATTAATTTCGGTTAATTACCTCTAATCACAACATAACCCAGAAATGCCCGCCGATGTGCGGGCTTTTTTTATGGCGAATGATTCGGTTTAAATGCGCCTTTTGCTAGACCTGTCAAGCTAATTATGGTAATGTTATAACATTACTAATAGCTGGGAATTTTAACCATGACAGACCTTGAAAGACGTTACGAAAAACTAATCACACGCGCCGAGAATATGGACACCTTGCCAATGGTGAGCAAGATTACCGCCGCGCCGCAATTGTTTTCCGATACCAAAGATTTGATGGGCGACTTGATCGCCGAAAATAAACGATTGCGGGGTGCGGCCAATGGCTAAAGAAGAAAAAATCCCACACCCGCTTGCTGGAAAAATTGTAGCCAAAGGTGAATGCCATGATTGCAAGCGGCAGATCAACTGGAAGGCCAATAAAAACGGCATTCTTTATTACAGCTGCATGTGGCCTTTGGTCGAGACGGGCGAGATTTGTTTTAGTCATCACCGCATGTCGAAATTTCGCGGCGATAAAGTCATCGAAAAGTTTTCCATAGTGAAAGCTACACAGCCAGAGCAACCAGAAACAGAAAGCCCAAACCATGACGAAATCAAACCAAGCAGACCAGAGCCACAGCGAGAGCACACAATCGCAAAAAAGCCAGACGACAGCGGAGGAGGTGAGTACAGCGAGTACGGTATCTGATGACGGATCGCACCTAGACAACTTCAAAATCCCATCCATTGACGATGGGCTTATTGACCCAGACGCGCCCATTGATGTGACCGCCGCGCCGATGCCAATTGATGGTGTTGAACCGTCAGACGGGCTTATGGACAAAGACACGTTTTGGATGGTGTTTAAATCCACTTGGTCCTTGCCTCAATCTATCATGCGAGATTTGGCAGCATTAGAAATTCAGCCGCAGGAAGAGAAATCCGCGCGTGTTGCATCTGATGCTTTCTACGAGCTGCTTAAAATCTACTACCCAGCCCCGTTGATGCCCCAAAGCGAAACCATCATGCACCTCATGGTCGCAGGGCCGTTTTTTATTGGCAAGGCAATGATTGTCCGTGAGGTGTTACGAAGCCGTAAGGCAAAGCCAGTGTTCCAGCGGTCAGAAGCCGAGCCAGAGGGTCAGCCAGAACAACCGCAAGAACAGCCAACACACGAGCCTATTGTTGTTTCGATTAATACAGAGGATTGGGGGAAAGAAGCATGAGCAAGAGCAACGCGGGGCGCATAGGCGTATGGGGTGCATCGGGTTCTGGTAAATCCAGTTACGTTAAGAAAAAGCTCGTTACGTTACGTAGGGTGGTCGTGTTTGACCCACTGGACGAATACAGCAAGCTGAAAATGAAACGCTGCACCACGGCCCAACAGGTGCTAGAGGCCATGCGTTCCAATTGGAAATACTACCGTATTGCCTACGTGCCGCCAGCGGGAAAAGAAACCCGCGCATTGTCCCAATTATCCAAGCTGCTGCTACAGGCGCAAGAAGTCTATAAGACCACAGGCAAGGGGCAGGGCATGACCCTAGTTGTTGAGGAAATGAATACCTGCTTTTCTGTCAATTGCAGCATGAAAGAGGCCGCTGGATTTGCCGAGATTTGCAGCCGTGGGCGTCACTTTGGCATTGAGGTTTATGGCCTGTCACAACGCATCGCAGAAGTGAATACGCGCTTTCGTGGTAATTGCACCGAGAGCGTTGTTTTACGCCAACAGGGCAAGAATGATGTTGAGGCCGCTACGTATGTTCTAGGCTGCGATAAACCGACAGTAACGGCTTTGAAAAACCTAGAATATTTACATTCGCAAAACGGCAAGATCACGGCTGGCACAATAAAATGGACACCTCTAAAAACCTATCTTTTAGGTGTATTTTGTGATTCAATATTTTCAGGAGGATATTTTGATGCACGAAGCAGGATTGTTTGATTTTTCTGATCATCTTGAGCGTTTGTCTAAAACAGGCGACCCACTTGTCGCGCTTTCTGAGCATGTGGATTTTGAGATGTTTCGGTGTGCACTGACAAGTGCACTTAACTATGGAGAGCGTCCACAGGGGGGTCGTCCGCCCTATGATGCGGTTATGATGTTTAAGATTTTGATATTAGCGTCGATGCATAATTTAAGTGATGAGCGGATGGAGTTTCTGATCCGCGATCGTTTTAGCTGGTTGCGTTTTCTTGGTTTGCAAATTGGGGAGCCGACGCCAGATCAAAAGACCATTTGGGTGTTTCGGGAGAAGTTGACCCAAGCGGGTGTGTTGACTGATTTGTTTGCAACCTTTGAGGATCATTTACGTAATCGGGGTTACAAACAAACTGGGGGACAAATTGTAGACTCATCGCTGATTGCAGCCCCACGCCAACGTATGACTTCAAGCGAGAAAGCCCGCGCCAAGGCTGGCGAAGATGCAAAAGATATCTGGCCTGATAATCCAGCCAAGGCGGCACAGAAGGACACCGACGCACGGTGGATGGTCAAGTATAGCAAGGCTAAAACGACCAAGACGGGTGAGAAAGATGCGGGGTTAGTTGATATTTCCGTACCTCACTTTGGCTATAAAAACCACATCAGCATTGACCGTAAGTTTCGGTTTATCAGAGGTGAAAAAACAACAGATGCAGCGCGCTATGACGGTCATGAGTTGGCGTCAGTGCTCACCAAGGACAATCGTTCTGGCAAGGTTTGGGCCGATACAGCTTACCGCACCAAGAGCAATGAGGCATGGCTTAAGGCCAATGGATTTTTCTCCCACATCCACCGTAAAAAACCAAAAGGCAAACCAATGCCCAAACACATCGAGCGCGGTAATGCGACACGTTCTATATTTCGCACCTGTGTCGAGCATGTCTTTGGTCATCAGAAGGGCCCGATGGATTTATCCATTAGAACCATCGGAATTCAACGCGCCACAACAAAGATGACACTCGCCAACATAACCTACAATATGAAGCGTCTCATCTTCCATGAACGACGGCAAGCCACAGCCTGAATCCGTCTAGAATTCAGAAATACCCGCTCAGGCGGCTCCATAAAGCATGAATGCCGCATAAAACGGAACAAAACAGGCTTTTTTTGCGTCAAAAAGCAGCCTGCCGTAAAAAATGCCTATCAAATACCTCTGGAATTAGCGGTTAATCGAGGTGTCCAAATTCAAAAAAGGCTAAACTCTCACGTATTCGTATACGTATACGCTACATATTCGTTACGTATACGAATACGTAGGTTTTTCAGGCTCAAATGACCCCGCTATCAGAAGGTGGACACCTCTAAAAACCTATCTTTTAGGTGTATTTTGTGATTCAATATTTTCAGGAGGATATTTTGATGCACGAAGCAGGATTGTTTGATTTTTCTGATCATCTTGAGCGTTTGTCTAAAACAGGCGACCCACTTGTCGCGCTTTCTGAGCATGTGGATTTTGAGATGTTTCGGTGTGCACTGACAAGTGCACTTAACTATGGAGAGCGTCCACAGGGGGGTCGTCCGCCCTATGATGCGGTTATGATGTTTAAGATTTTGATATTAGCGTCGATGCATAATTTAAGTGATGAGCGGATGGAGTTTCTGATCCGCGATCGTTTTAGCTGGTTGCGTTTTCTTGGTTTGCAAATTGGGGAGCCGACGCCAGATCAAAAGACCATTTGGGTGTTTCGGGAGAAGTTGACCCAAGCGGGTGTGTTGACTGATTTGTTTGCAACCTTTGAGGATCATTTACGTAATCGGGGTTACAAACAAACTGGGGGACAAATTGTAGACTCATCGCTGATTGCAGCCCCACGCCAACGTATGACTTCAAGCGAGAAAGCCCGCGCCAAGGCTGGCGAAGATGCAAAAGATATCTGGCCTGATAATCCAGCCAAGGCGGCACAGAAGGACACCGACGCACGGTGGATGGTCAAGTATAGCAAGGCTAAAACGACCAAGACGGGTGAGAAAGATGCGGGGTTAGTTGATATTTCCGTACCTCACTTTGGCTATAAAAACCACATCAGCATTGACCGTAAGTTTCGGTTTATCAGAGGTGAAAAAACAACAGATGCAGCGCGCTATGACGGTCATGAGTTGGCGTCAGTGCTCACCAAGGACAATCGTTCTGGCAAGGTTTGGGCCGATACAGCTTACCGCACCAAGAGCAATGAGGCATGGCTTAAGGCCAATGGATTTTTCTCCCACATCCACCGTAAAAAACCAAAAGGCAAACCAATGCCCAAACACATCGAGCGCGGTAATGCGACACGTTCTATATTTCGCACCTGTGTCGAGCATGTCTTTGGTCATCAGAAGGGCCCGATGGATTTATCCATTAGAACCATCGGAATTCAACGCGCCACAACAAAGATGACACTCGCCAACATAACCTACAATATGAAGCGTCTCATCTTCCATGAACGACGGCAAGCCACAGCCTGAATCCGTCTAGAATTCAGAAATACCCGCTCAGGCGGCTCCATAAAGCATGAATGCCGCATAAAACGGAACAAAACAGGCTTTTTTTGCGTCAAAAAGCAGCCTGCCGTAAAAAATGCCTATCAAATACCTCTGGAATTAGCGGTTAATCGAGGTGTCCAGGTTCTTGAAACTGAAAAGGAACCCGAAATTGTTCAAGGGTACAGGTAAATTAATCTTCGTGAGTGTCGTCTCTGGCCTCATCGTTGTCGCCATTTCTTCCCAGTTTAGAAATCGTAAAGAGCCATCCGACTATCGGAATATGGCGTAACTTAGGAGGCTTAAATGCCAAAAAAAGCAGATATTAAATTGGTGGGCCTAATGACATTATCCGTCATGCTTGCGGGCTATGCCATGTATCAATTCCGTGATGTGGACGCTGTTGATCAGGTTCGTAGCGGCTTCGGTGGATAAGGGGTAAGCATGTCAAATCGTATTGAACGACTACCCACACCATCTGGAACGGGCGCGGGTCAAACTGCGACACTGAATTTGCCAATCGGCCCAACATACCACCGTCTGGATTTGCGCTTGAAAGCGTCAGCATTGAGCGGCACGGCTGCTGATGTACCAGCGGCAAACTGGGACGATTACATTGACGATATTCGTATCGTTGTGAACGGCGACACCAAGATTGAGGCAACAGCCCTCTTTATGGTCAATCGTGCGAACCACTTTAAGCAAACTTTGGTTGCTGGTGTTCTGCCTCTTTTCCTAACGATGCCTTGGGCACGGACAGCAGGAGGTGAAGATCAAACCGCATACGGTACAGCCGTAGGCATGGCGTCATTCACTCTGGAAGTTGACTTTAAAGCTGGTGTTAACATCGGCAAGTTTGAAGTCTACGCCGAGCAATCTGCACCACAAGCCTTTGGGCCGCATTTGCGGATTCAACGCTTTGCACAAAGTTTTGCGTCTATTGGCGAGGAACACATTGCAGACTTGCCACGCGGGCCGCACAATCTGTTTGGGATTGATATTACCAGCTCGAACATTTCTGAAATCGAAATCTTGGCAGATAACCGCCGCGTTCACGTATCGGATAAGCAAATCCGTGCAAACCAGTTGAACATCACAGGCCGCGTTCAGCAAACGGATGTGACGCATTTGGATTTCATGGCTGAAAACCGTGTAAATAACATCATGCCGATGCTGCTACAGGACTTCCGCTTGAAATTGAAGTTCACAGTCGCTCCTGGCGCATACGATATTTACACAACTGGTATCTACGGGGCCTAACTCCCTTACTGCCCAGACTTGGCGGGGCGCTTATAGCCCCGTCCTTTTTCTAATTCACATATCTAGGGGGCTATAATGCCAGAACCAGATTTCAAAACACCAACCGTCTACAGCCGCCCCAAATTGTCATTTGGTGGCCTGTTTGCGAATGCAAAAGAGCGTGAAACATACGACACACGTTACACAGCACCCGCCAGACGCTCTACGCCGACACGTTCGACACCTACACCTACATTCCTGTCAGGCTTGTTCAGCGGTAGCTCTTACAAGACTTCTGACGAATACGCCCTTGATGCGGTCAATACAGCTTTGTCGTACCCAAGCAACCGTTCAGGCGGTTCTGTATCTGGCGGCGTTGCCACACGCAACACACCGCCCATTGATGGTGGGTCGGATATTTTTGCAGCACTGAAGAACACAGCAGGGGCAATCTTGCAGGGTATCGGGTCTTCTGGTGACGGTGAGACCGAAACCTTTGTTACACCAGCATCCTACGGGGCCACAAGCCAAGCGGACGGTATTCTGGGCAATCCAGTTGTCTTGATCGGCTTGGTGGTTGGCGCGGGTGCTGTTGTCTACATGGCGACTAAATAATGACTGCCGCGCCCGCTGGGGGCGGCACACCATTGCCGAGCATCACCGCAGGGCCAAGCTCTGCGGGTGCCGAAGCATCAAGTAGCGGCGTAGCTGGTACAGGCGCATTCAATTTTAAGTCGAATGAAAAAAAGAACGCTTGGGCCGATGCTCTTAAATCCGCTGCACCATTTTTAATTCTGGGATTTGTCTATTGGATGACCAAAAGAAAATAACCTTTGCTAAAGTCGATTGGGATTTGGAAGTAGAAAGCCATTTAGGTTTGATTGCTGGATTGACCGATGCAGACTTTGCATTCTACCGCCAATCCATTGAACAGGGCCATAAGGGACTTATGGGCGTGTTCTTTGGGGGTGATCATGTTGGGTCATTGATTTGGTGCCTGTCAGACGAACCTAAGGGCCGTGTGTTCATCGTTGATGAAATGGGTGCCGTTGCTCGTGAGGGCTTAGACCTTGCACTCGCTACCGACAAAATGGCGCGTGTGTTTGCACCGCAATTAGAGGCGCAGCATTTGCGTTTTATGACGGTGCGTGAGGGCATGGTTCGCAAGCTGAAAGAGGCATACGACACGACCTATATTTTGGAGTGCGCCTTATGAGCTCAAAATCAAAATCCAGTAGCTCAACCAGCACCACAACCACCAACACAGACGCACGGGTAGCAGCTGATAACGGCGCAATCGTGTTGTCGGGTGACGGGACATTAAACGTGCTGGACGGTGGCGTCATTGACGGGGCTTTTAAGGTTCTGGATGAGGTTGTCAGTCAAGCGGGTGACGTTGCTGAAATTGGCAAAGACATTGCCTTTGATGCGTTTGGCTTTGTTGAGAAGAATATCAGCCAGACAAACGCCTTATTGACCCGCGTTGTTGAGCAGGAGCGCGACGAAAGCACACAAATTAGCACACAGCTTATTCGGATTGGATTGCCTGTTGCTGCACTCATTCTGATTGTTCGACCTGATATTATTAAAGGGATTTTTAAATGATTACGAAACCAAGTTACCGCGTCTTTAAGTACACTCTGGCGGCTGGTCAAACCGTCGACATTGCGCGTCATGCAAATACGATTGTTTGTCTGTCAGCGAGTGCGCGGTTCGAGATGGGCGTGGGCAATGATCCCGTTACGGATTTTGAAAGCGGATTAACCTACACCGCCGATCAAGCGTTTACGACCGTTGTTTTAACCAACCCTAGTGCTGCTGAAATCACAATTGAATTAGGCTTTGCCTCTGGTGGTATCTCTGACAGCCGATTGAGCCTGACAGGGGCCGTGCAAGCGAATATTCGCGGCGGTGGCACTTTGACCGATGGCGGTGTTTTAGCTGCTGCTGAAACACGGACTAAGGTTGCGGATGCAACGGCAGCACGTATGGAAATCATGGTCACAAATATGGGTGAACATCCCGTCTTTCTAGGCAGTGACACAGTGGTTGCAGGGCAGGGCGCACCGCTAGCTGCTGGCAAAGCAATCGTTCTTACAACAACAGCGGAATTGCACGCTTACAACCAGTCCACGGCAGTTGTGCCGCTGGCAATTTTGGAGATTGAATAATGAGTTGGATTTTTGATCAAGGCGTTAGCCTCGCAGATTGGGACCCTAAAGGGTTGGGCGGGTTAGCATGGGCATCTGTTGAACGTACACACGTTACAGCGGGGAATGTCACATTGCCTTTAAATATGGGCGACACTGTGGATGGCGCTTACCTACGAACCAGCGGATATTCAGCCTTTAACAACCAAAGTTATCAATCTGAGCGTTTGGGCGAAGTTCTAAGCGGGACTTGGAGGTGTTTGGGATACGTAGACGAAAATGCAGGTTGGGGAACTAACAACACAAGTTTTGCAACCATGTGGATGCGGGTGGCGTAATGGGGGCAGGAGAAGCTTTATTTTCCAATAATTGGTTAAAACCACCAGCTTTTAGCTGGTCAGCTTTAGCGTTATTTACATAAGGTTTCCTTCCATTTTAAGACCCAGCGTTGCGGTAAGGTCTTAAAATGGAAGGAAACCTTATGATCTATTCTACGTAAGCATCAAGGGAACCCCCTCTATTTTGGTTTGATTTGAGATGCGATTATTGCGCGAGGCTGGCGGTTTGGTTGGCGCGATATGAGGATTTTTCTGATGAGCAAGCGACGGGCTGGGCGAGGTTCCAAATACACGGATGATTTTAAGCGACGGCTAGTGGCGGAGAGCCAAGGTGATGGCGTGAGTGTTCCGATGGTCTCGCGGCGTCATGATGTGCCACCCCGCCGGATTTACGCGTGGCGCGGTGATGCGCGGTTCCAGCCGGACGCGTCGGGTGATACCGGCTTCATACCAGTCGAAGTGGCAAACAGTGATACTGATGTTTCATCTGTGCTGCCAGAAGCGCAGCTTACAACCAGTCCCCAGATTGAGATCACTTTGGAGAATGGGCGCAAGCTGAGCGTGAGCGGTGGGGTTGATGCGGGCTTTGTGCTGGAATTGGCGCGTGGGCTGGCGGCATGATCCCGGTACTGGCGGATGCAAAGATCTGGCTGGCGGCGGGGGTGACTGACATGCGGCGCGGGTTCAACGGTCTGGCCGTTCAGACCGAGCAGGTTCTGGGGGGTGATCCTTACTCCGGCCATCTGTTTTTGTTCCGAGGGCGACGCGGTGATCAGATCAAGATGATCTGGTGGGATGGTCAGGGCGCGTGCCTGTTTACCAAGCGCCTTGAACGGGGTCGGTTTATCTGGCCCTCTGCTCAGGAAGGTAAGATCAACCTGAGCCGTGCGCAGCTTGCGATGCTGATGGAAGGTCTGGATTGGCGTATGCCGCTCAAGACATGGCGACCCAAGATGGTAGGTTAGAGGCAATGTTTTATGGGTATTTCTGACGTTTTGGGATTCCCATGAGGCCCTTGATTTGGTAAGGAGTGGCATGAGTAAGACCCCTCCAAATCTGGCTGATTTGCCCCCTGACGTGCAGGCGTTTGTGGCCGCACAAGCGGCGGAATTGGCTCGTAAAGACGCGGAGTTGTTGGGGCTGTCGTTGAGCCATGCCACAGCGCAAAAGCGCCTTGAAAATGAGATGGAAGCGGCTCTTGCTGCGGAGCGCGCCGCCCATGCGCTTGCCATTATGAGCAGAGATACCCTGATTGCCGATCTGCGCCTGCAATTGCACGGACATAAAAAACATCGCTTCGGTTCAAAGTCAGAAAGCAGCACACAGCTGGCGCTGGCGCTGATCCTTGAAGATCTTGAAATCGAACAAGCCGCTGAGACGGATGATGAGAATGGGCCCTCTGACGCTGAGACCACAAAGCCGCCGCGTACCCCGCGCAAGCGCAAACCTTTCCCCAAGGGGCTCAAGCGGGTCAAAAAGACCATCACGCCCAGTGATGCTTGCACCGACTGTGGTGGCAGCTTCAAAGTGCTCGGGACAGATGTGATGGAAGAACTGGAATATGTGCCCGGCCATTACGTCGTAAAACAACTTGAGCGCCCACGACTGGCCTGCACCTGTTGTGAGAAGGTGGTTCAGGCCGAGATGCCAAGCCGTCCTATTCCCAAGAGCTTTGTCGGCCCTGCGTTGATGGCCCACATCTTGTGCTGCAAATACGGCTATCATCTGCCGCTGTATCGACAGAGCCAGATGTTTGAGAATGAAGGCATCGATCTGAGCGGGTCGCTCATGGCCAACTGGGTCGGCAAATGCACTAAGCTGTTGGAGCGCGTGGCTGATGCCATCCGGGATCACGTTTTTGAGGCGCAAGCGATCTTCATGGACGACACCACGGTCAAACTGCTCCAAAAGGGCAAGGGACGCGGTAATAACAAGACAAAAACCGCGCGGCTCTGGGTCTATGCCAGAGATGAGAGCGCCTGGGCGAGCGGCGCACCACCGGCGGTGTGGTATCAGTTCTCCACCAACCGGGGCGCAGAACATCCGAGCAAACATCTCAAGCCCTACAAGGGCTATGCCCATGCGGATGCCTATGCTGGGTATAATGACGCCTATCGGACGGGGCGCGTCAAAGAGATGGCCTGCATGGCCCATGTTCGGCGGGATTTTTATAGCCTGTTTGAAAGTCTGAAGCTGCCCGTGGCGGGCGAAGCCGTTCTGCGCATTCGAAAGCTCTATGATGTTGAGGCACAAGCGCGGGGTCTGGCGCCTGCTGAGCGCGTGGCCCTGCGTCAGGAATATGCCAAGCCGATCTTTGATGAGTTGGAAATCTGGCTCAAGGAGCAGCTGGGCAAGATCTCCGTTAAGACGCCGCTGGCCAAGGCGATCAGATATGCGCTCGCGCGCATGCCAAAGGCGCGGCCCTATCTCGACAATGGCTTTCTGGAAATCGACAACAACACAGCCGAGCGTGCGGTGCGCCCTGTGGCCGTTGGACGTAAGAACTACCTGTTCATGGGATCAGAGGCAGGTGGAAAATCCGCCGCCATAGCCTACACCCTCATCGAAACCGCCAAGATGAACAACGTCAATCCCGAAGCCTGGCTCGCATGGGTGCTCGAGCGCATCCAGGATCATCCCGCAAACCGTATGCAAGATCTCCTACCGTGGGCCTATCAGGAGATGATCGAGGAGCGGGAACAAAGCGTTATAGCGGCATGATCGGCCCCCGTGATTCAGCGGCACTCCCAGAGCAAGGGGATCTGTTTGAAGAGCGCGGGAATTGGCAAGGGCCAGATACCTCACAGCACGACTTGGGCGTTGAAAACCTTGAAGGCTTGTCCGACAAAGACCTCGTCGAGAAGACGGCAAAGGCTACTCTGTCCAACGTCGACCTGCTGTGCGCCCAGATTGTGGAACGGGGCTTGGGAGATATAGCCGTTCCGGGTCTCGTCGCGCTTTGGAACCGGTTTAAGGGGTTCGGAATTGCGACCCCTTTACCAGAACAAAAGCTTGCCTTGGAAACTCTTCGCGCCATTGGGAATGAAGCTGCAAAAAAAGAAATCAGCAAGATCCTTGGCGCACAGGACTTGCCCGACAGCTTGCTCCCGTTTGTGTTGCAAGCCGCTGTGAGCGTGGGCTTGAAGCTGCCTCAGGCACAAATCTTGCCATGGCTGGAACACGGCGCACCAACAGTCCGTGCCCAAGCCTTCATCCTTATACAATCGAACAGCCCACAGCGAAGCACCTTGGAAATCGGGTTCAGCGACCCAGACCCTTCAGTCCGACGAACCGCTCTGACAGTGGCGGGGAATCTGGGCCATATCAGCGCAAGGGCAGGATTGCTTGCCGAGTTCCGGAAAAATCCAACCAGCCAAAAGATCGAAGCGCTTTTAACTGTCGCCGATGACGACATCGTTGTTGAAATCGGAAGATACGCACTGGAAAATCCGCCTCACCGGTGCCTCATCGCAAGTGAACTTGAGGCTCTGGACACACCCAAAGCCCGAAAGCTGGCCCAACGAATCAACGATCAGATAATGCAGCGTTGATGTTTACTTGGAACCTCGGCCACCCCGTCGCTTGATCATCAGAAAAATCCTCATATCACGCCAGCCACATCGCCAGCCTCGCGCAATAATCGCAGCTCAAGTCAGACCAAAATAGAGGAGGTTCCCTTGATGCTTACTATTCTACTGGAAGTCATAGCAGATATTATCACAGATACCATATCGTTTGGGTAACAAAATATCGTTACAAGGTGCTGCGTGGTGAAATGCGTGAGCGTATTCGGACATTGATACGACAAACGTGCAATGAATTGGGCGTACACATTGAAAAAGGCGTATTGTCTACCGACCATGTGCATATGTTTGTGTCAGTCCCGCCGCACGTCCCAATTTCAAAGGTGATGCAACGCGTAAAAGGGAGGTCCTCATACAAGATACAGCGGGAGTACCCCGAATTACGCAAACGCTATTGGGGGCAACGGTTCTGGGCTAGAGGCTATTTTTCAACGACGAGTGGAAATGTGACGGATGACGTTATTCGTCAGTATCTTGAATTACATTCAAAACGTGAACCTACCGACGAAAGTCGGTAGTTGTTCAGTTACTTTGGGTATTTTGGGCGGCATGGGCTACGTGGTGTATAAGCACTATGAAGACCAGCAAGGCCAGACAGCGCAACCAGTGTCCTACACGGTCACAACCAAGCGAGACCTTGGCGGCGTTGCTAAGAATACATTTCTGGGCAGCATTGGCGCGTCTTTGGTTGAAAGTAACGGCGGTGCAGGTGGCGGCTTATTAGATCTAATTTTCGGCGGCAGACGTGGAAACGCGGGATCTACCAAACCAACGACCACAAGCCCTGTCATTAACAAGGTTAATACGCCACCGTCTGCCCCTAAAGGGGGCGGCAACTCACACATAGGCGATATTTTGAAGCGTGACCTTATGTTTGATTTTGGATTTACCAACAATCAAGCGGCAGGGATTGTGGGCAATCTGCACGTTGAGAGCGCAGGATTTAAGACACTGCAAGAAATCCAGCCGATGCAATACGTAAATGGAAAACTTGTGCCATCCAAAACGGCGCGGGGTGGATATGGCTATGCACAATGGACGGGGCCACGCCGCCGCGCATTTGAAGCATGGGCAAATGATAAAGGATATTCCACAGCGTCCTATGCGGCAAACTACGGTTTCCTAAAGCACGAAATGACCAACACAGGCGAACGCCGTGTTGTGGCGCGTGTGAAGGCCACACAAACGGTTGATCAAGCGACCAAGGTGTTTATGCAAACTTTCCTTCGTCCAGGAATACCGCATTTGTCCAGCCGCATTAGCAACGCGAGGAAATACGCATAATGCCGTTTATTATCATTGGTGGTTTGATTGCTGGCGGCTGGGCTGCAAAGCAGGTGGGAAATGCGTTTGAGGACGCGGCACAGCCCGTTAAGTGGATTGTGGCGGCTACGTGACCTATCGCAGCTTACAGGCTACGGGGTCGCTGAAATGATCTTGTCGCCTGAAATCATCCTTGTGGGCCTGAATATACTTGGCACGGCTGGCATTTGGACGCGCCTTGGAGCCTACGGAAAAGGCATCGCAGAGCTTGAGCGGCGCATGACTGCACAGGAGGCTAAAAACGATGGATAACACGGACTTACAAATGATTGTTGCCGTGTTTCGTCACCTGTTGCAGATCGCAGCTGGGGCATTGGTTGCCAAGGGCGTAATTGACGAAGCCGTAGCACAACAATTGGTGGGCCTTGGCGTGTCTATATGCACCTTGGTTTGGTACGTTTGGAGTAAGAAAAAACATGCTTTGGATACAGAAATACATGAATAAAATCATTGCATTACTTGGCTTAGTTGGTGCTGCTTATTTACTGGGCCGTAAGAAGGGTGGGGACACCGAAATTGAACGACAAGAGGACATAGACCATGAGACAGCTAGTGAAATACGCGACCGTGTGCGCGATGTTGACGATATCAGCTTGCAGCCAGACGAGCTTAAATACAGAGACTAGCAAGGCAATCTGTGACGCTTGGGGCGATAGTCTGGTTTTACCATCGCGCAAAGACACCAAAGAAACGGCTGAGTTGTTGAACAAGCAACTTTACGTGCAACATGCTGTCTGTGGTGATCGTGAAAGCGTTATATACTAAATCTAGTTAATACGCATAATTTTTGTTTACGGAATTTGTTGACAAGTGAATGTAAACAAATTATCGCTAACTTTAGTACCAAATCCAACAAGCGGGAGCCTTTAACGATGAATGCGTTTTGCAACTTAGAAGAGAGTTTTTCGCATAATAGATATTATGCTATGCGCGAACTGTAGTGTTTTTAACTACATGTAGTTGAGGTAGGGGAGTTTGCATACAAATGTCAAGGACTTTTTTACTCGCCCCCTAGTTGAAGCAGGGGGGCTAATGTTTGCAATCCTTATTCCATGGAATGAATTCACCAGCACGCTTTCCAGAGCCTTTAGTCTCTTTATTGC
This sequence comes from Amylibacter sp., assembly GCA_965206885.1. Taxonomy (GTDB): domain Bacteria; phylum Pseudomonadota; class Alphaproteobacteria; order Rhodobacterales; family Rhodobacteraceae; genus Amylibacter. Next base: position 237,068 of record CBDBLJ010000001.1, read on the forward strand.
TTTTTGGTCTGCATTTTAATTCTTTACGCGGACTATTTTTATTTTTGTCGTCCGAACGTTTTCCATCGTGTAGGGAATGCATCCTTGATTGCTTTTTCGTGCTTTCTGGAACAGAAGGGATTGACCCCTCTATAATAGAAGTTGAGGTACGTTTCGAAACTGGGCGGGCGTCCGTGTGCTTCCTTGCCTTTACCGCATTTCCCTTTGGCGATAACGTCGTACCAATAGATAACCTTTTCCTCGGTGTCGAAGAGATTGTAGAAGCGCCTATATTTGACGCCAATTCGTGATTTCCACTTTTTGTACCTCTCCGTTTCCTCAGGGTTGAACCAGTCAGAACAGGTCTTGCAGACCTCGAATGAGCCGCAACGTTTTTGGGTTGCCTTGTATCTTGATTTGATAATCCGCTCTTTCTTGTCGATTGCTTTGATGCGTTCGATCTCCGCTTGTTCTTCAAGTTCTTCTGGTGTTTGTTCGTCGATGACTTTGCCATAGGTTAGTATCTCTCTTTCTTTTTGTTGATCCACAACGGAATGTATGAGTGTTGACCATTGAGGGGCAGGATGCCCAGTTTGTTTTATTACCTCTTGATTGATGTAATAGAGCGCTCCGCAGAGGTATTCTCGGGCCTTGCCCTTTGGATACCAGTACCCACTATAGTTAGGTACTTTGAGCTGTAGCGATGTTACCACAGATCGCTTTTCCAATAGTTCTTGGAGTTCCTTTTTTAACCAAGTGTATCCTATTGGTGGTTGTTTGCTCATACGGAAGTATGAGGCTGCAAAGGCTTCTGATTGATGCTCTCGCATTGTGCCTTTGCTTTTTAGGTGGCTGAATTGATCTTTGAATACATACTTTAGAACGTATGATACGCCACCTTGGTTTGATTGTTGCATATGAATAAATCCGTGAGGCCATAGGGACCACGTTATGTCCACATTAAATTTATGATCCCGATTGGTTTGTTTGTCGCCTTTTTTGCCGCCATATTTTGGGTGGAATATGTTCCACTTTCCCAACTCGGTTAGATCATAGTCTGTGAAGATTATTATATGCCAATGAGCACGATCATTTTTTGATCCATTTTCACCAGCGCACAGGAACCTAATAGTTCCCGTTTTGTTGGTTCGATATTCGAGCTGACGCCGAACTCTTTTCAGAAATGAAGATACGTGTGAGTAATTGAATACTTTTGACCCATCACGATTTTCTTGTGTTTCATTGTTATAACTTAGCATAAGCACCATCATATTTTGGTGCATATTGCTTTCAGCCATTGCCCTTGCGACCCAGTCGTTTTTACGGGCGGTTAGACATTCATTGCATGACCTACATGCGATTTCCATGTCATCTATTTTGAGAGGAGATTGACACATTATTTGTAACGCGCGATTTCATAGCGAAGGATATAACGAAGTACATTTTCTTCGTGTCCTGTTACATGTTTGCGATCCTCTAATTTTTGTAGAATGGCTTTTGCCTGAGTTAGTTTTAGTTTGATGTTTATCATCATTTTTTCCTTTTGTGTCTCTAAGTGCATACAAGAGCAAGAATAGTATGCAGCCCGACTTACCCCCAGAAACTCCAATACTTGGAGTTTCCGTTTCTGGGGATAAGTCTCTATAATCATTTGTTAAATTGCCGTGCAATCTGATCGATGGATGTTGAACCATCGTTTAACAACTGCTTTTCTTTTTTTGATAACTGGACGCGAGGTAAGACCTCCACAAATCGCTCTAAAAGCTCGATTTGAGTTGGCATACGGTTGTTGCCTTTTTCGTCCTGATAGCGACCCTTGACCTCCCGCCAAGGCTTGATTTCAAAGTGTGCGCTATCTCTGAATTTCCAGTTATGACCGTGCTCTAACTGGACGTTAAAGCGGCTGGATACAGTGCGTACACATGCCGCTAAAGTATCCCAATAATCTTCAGATACATTCCAGCCACGGGTTGCGTGAATTACGTCTACAGCCTCCATATACTGGTGTGGACTTTGCCACGCTTTTGCTTTGGACGTGCCTTTATTGTAAAATCGATTTTGTACTTGCGGTGAACGCCAGCAATAAAGAATACGGGAAGGGTATCCAGCATCTTCCATCATGCGAACAACTTGCATTCCGAGATAGTAAGCTGGCCCCTGAGTTCGGTCTTTTGACTGAACCTTTTTTAAGGGCTGTGTACGCTCATTTTTCATACTCTGACGCCTTGATGCATTGACTAGGTCTTGAGGCGTTACAGGGGGGCTTACGTCTGCGTTGAGAAGCTTTTTTATCATCTTTTTTAACCAATTCATTTCGATTTCCTTTTGTGAAAAAAAAGCCCCGCCGAAGCGAGGCTAGTTAGAGAGCAACAGTTATTCTGTAGGCACTGGTTTTGCTGGTTTTTCTGGAGCTTTTTGAGCCTCAATTAGGGCTGCTTCCTTCGCAGCCTTTGCTTCTGCTTCCTCCGCTGCATTTGCCTCAATTTCCGCATCACGTTCAGCTTGACGAGCGAGGCGGCGTTTGACCGCTTTTTCTTGACGCTCAGCAGTTGTTACACGTTCGGACAATCGGTGGATTTGTTCACCCATACGCTGGAAGCGTTCTTCTGCATTCGTAGAAGGTTTATACTTAGGGTTTGCGCCAGTTTCGTGTTTACGATCACGCGCGACGATTGTGACGCCACTTGAGGCGCATGAAATACATTGAACGTCTTCCGACAGGTCAAAGTCTGCGTCTATAGGTAGATACTCAAGGTATTTTGTTAACTTGTGGATACCAGCAGCTAGGCCGATTTCAAAAAGGACTTTACCTTCTTTATGAGCAGTGAAATTGCCGCCTTTATTTGGCACGGCGATCATCATTTGTTTACTTTGCATTTTATTTTACCTTTATTTTACCTTTAATTGCAATGGGTTAATAAAACGCGCTCAAGATCTTGAGCGCGTTTTTTGTTTATTCGATTACTTCTGGCTCTGGATCGAACAAGTCTCTATCATCCACGATATCGATGTTCTCGACAGGCGATGGGCCGTATTTGATCGGCGTGGTGATGTTAGCGAATGTGGTTGTGTGTGTTGTTACAACCTGTGCTAGACGATCTTGGAACGGTGTTTGTTCGAAATCCGCTTCTAATGGATAGAAGACGTTTTCTGGCGTTACCGATGAAGGGACTTGATAGTGCCACATGCGATTTTGATTATCGACAGTATTTGGGTCGAGATTACGAGACAATCCATACTGCACATAATGGCGTTTTAGCTCATTGTTGCCTGTATAGAATAAGATAGTATCCTCATCCGCTGGTAATGCGTCCACGTCCATATCACGTACCGTTACTGGTACAGGATCAAGCTTTTGATCTTCCGCGGCATGGTTAATAAGACCACGTGGTTTTGACATAGTAGGGTGTGGTTGTCCGTCAATTACTTCGTCAGGCGTTACCTGTACAAATGTAATGACTTTCCCACCCAGCTCTGTACGTCCAATAGGTATGGTAAATTCTACCTTGCCCATATGATCCGTTTGACTAACGTCTAGGCTTTCCCCATCGGTTGCGTAACGCTCGTCATCCAGTAGCTTGATAGTACGGTCATAGACTGTAAATGGTTGATCACCACTATCTACATTCAAGCCGTGAACCATGCGAAGGATCATTTCCTCACCCTCTTCTGGGTACTTTTTAAGAATTTGCTCGAAGTAGCGCGTTAGCTTATCTTCCTGCTCAGCATTATAGAAGTCAGATAAGGACACGTTGCCTGTTTTGTAACCCTCAAGATCGGCGAATACATTTGGTGCCCACACATCGTTAAATTCACCCTGTAACGTTGCCTCTACCTGCAATCTATCTGTTGTAAATCTATCGTTATAGCTTGCTGGTTCACCACCAGCTTCCCTTACAGTTAAAGGGTAATCTAGATGCGGCGCTGTATACCCGCCAATACCAGATACAGGAATTTTTACAGAACCAAGAGTAAGTGACACTTCACCATTGATACTGTCGTCTGGGTCTAATACGCCGCCCGTTTTACCTAGGATTGTTTGCTGCAAGATTGCAGGTGATACTAGGTTATAATCCTTGTCGAACTGGCTTGATTTATAATAAAGCTTTCGTGCAAGATAATTTACCGCCGCTATATATGAGAGACGTACAGAGCGATCCAGCTTTTTTTCGCCATTGATTGAACGCGGAATTACGTTCATGCGTTTGGTGAGTTCGCCTTCCTCTTCTAGTCCAAATAGCGGACCGTCTTGCATTTTTTGACGGATGAACTCAATTGCGCCTGATAGCGGCTCATCTGGGTTGTCCAGCTTGTGCGCCGCTTGATCTGGAATAAAGATACTAATTACGCGAGCGTTGATATTGCTTAATAATCGACCTGAAATTGGGTCTAGTGAGAAGCCAATTGTTTGAGTGATAGTTCCCGCCTCGGACATGCCGATATCAACACACGATACTGGTGTTAATTTTGCGGTTTTTGTTTTGTCCATAAAGGACGTGATTTCGCGCTTCTTTGAACGCGCCATTTGATACATGTTTTTACTTGGCATTATTTACCTTCTTTCAATGCAGCAATTGCTTGCTTAGTTTTTTTGACTTGGTGGCGAGCTTTCATCAGATCGAGTTCCGATTGCTTCAATTCGATTTGATCGCCGACTAGGCAGTCTTCGAGTTACTCAAGTGTTGGTTGTGGTTCTTTTTCCATGTCTTTTCCTTTGATAGATGGAATTGGACATGCCCACGGCAAAGCCGCGCACATGCCTTTGGCAATGTGCGTGGGTTAGTTGAAACCGAAGTGATTTCTTCGGAACTGTGGGTTAGTTAACTTAGGACGGAACTCTTGAGCCTTACGGTTCTTCTTTAACAAACGATGCTTATTCATAAGACGCAACGTTGACTTACTGTCCCTTACGAACGCTCTTCCAAAATCTTTTGTTAAATGAGCAGCGCCGAATAATTCACCAGCTATTTCGCCATATTCATCTTCAACGTTCTGTACAGGTGATGTTTTTTCATCAACATCTAATCGTTGATTATTAAAAACAAGATCGCGATTGCTAATATCGCCATTCGCTTCCCTCGGGACAGCGTTGGGTGGAATATTATCACCAATATTAGTATTATTGCTATTGTCAGCACTAACACCTCCCGTAAATCCACCATTAAATACGCCTGCTACTTTAGGGCGTATCTTAGCACCTTTTACGTCTTTACGAAGCTTGTCAACTTCGAGTTCAAGGCGTGTCTTTTCTAGGTCTAGGATTTTGGCGTCTTCTTTTTTGTTGATGAAGCCATTTACTGCGTTCGCTACAGCACTGCCAAATTTTGGCTGATAAGTTTGCTGATAGCTAGGGTTTGCGTTGTTGATACCTAGTAATGGATCGAACCCAGCAGCTTCGTATCTATCACGAATTGCCGCTGGGTCGTTATGTGCGTTTGCACGGCTTTCTTGCTTGCCTGATGATTTACGGTTTAGTGCGCCACCTATGAGTGACGCACCAGCACCGATAAGTGCGCCGAATATTCTAGGCGCCGCTTCAAATGGTTGTGTAACCATTTTTGGCATGGGGGATAATGGCGTATATAATGCCATTATAGCTTACCTAAGCTATCGCGGATTTTGCGGCGGCTTTTGCCTGATGCCAGCAGTTCCGCCATGACGCTAATGCCAGTGGTTAAACCAACGGCGATTAGTTCTGCGTCCGCAGTTGCTACCCCCATACCAGTGAGAAACATGGAAGTACCAGTTCCCGCGCGGCGGAGTAGGGGGGACATAAGGTCTTGTAATATAAGTTGAAACATTTATTTGAACCTCTCTTTTAAGATGAAGTTCGCGCATAATAGATATTATGAAGGGCTAAAATTCTCTTATTTTTAAGGGATTTTGTAAGTCCCGCCCAATCTGTTCGCTCTACTGCAATGATCAACTATGCAGCGGGTACCAGCATTAGGCGGGGGCTAAAGCCTAGAATCAGTAATAAACCAACCATTTCAAACAATCAATAGGGAATGGCAAAAGCTAAGTTTATAAGCAGTTTTGAGTTAGATATCATCAGAATTGGGGTTGCTAGGGGGCATAACGCGCCTTTGATAGCTAAGTTTTTACGGCGTAACAAACTCACCATTTACAATCACATCGAACAAATGAAACAGGACGAAACCTTAGACGTTTTGCCCTTTGATTTTATTGTTGATGAAATTGCGGCCGCAATCGGTGGGTGCAAAAGAAAATGAATGATGCGGATAGAAAAAAAGCTGCAAGCGACCAACGAAAACTACGTAATGCAGTGCTGGCAAGTAGTGCTGCAAAGAACGGTGCTCGTAACGTTCTTAGGACACTTATTTGGGAGGCTGATTTTTACAAAAACGAAGTCAGGCTTTCTAAGGAACAAATAACAGAGCTTGCAAGTACAGGTATTAGAACGGTCAAAAGGTCTTTAAAATTCCTGCGAGATGAAGGCTCTATAAAAGCTATTAAACACGCAACGGGCGGGTACGCTTGCGCTACTACATATAGTTTCCATGTGGTCGAGGGTAGGGCAGGGGCGCAAAATGTAGATTTAAATACATCAGTAGGGGAGACGAGTAACGATCTATGGGAGCAAGTAAAAGGTGATTATCGCGCCACGGATGAAGCGGGATATAAAGCTTGGGTTCACAAGCTGGAGTTTGCCAGCATCGAAGGTGGCCACCTTCGAGTTAAAGCCCCCACAGCTTTCCACGCCGCCCACGTTCAAACCCACATTGCAGACGCTTTGCTAAGTATCGCCAGCGGTCACGATCAATCAATTAAACGCATAACAATAGTGGAGCCTTAAATGACAGAGAAAGAATTGATAGCCAAACGCAAATTAAAGCCCCCAGAGCCGCCAGAAACAGACCCAAGGATACTTGAGCAGCAAAATTAGCCAAAGCCGCCTACGGGCGGTTTTTTTGTGCCTACAATCTACGGGTACCCTTTTGGCAAGTCGGTTATTTACCAGTACCCTTTTGGATATTTACCAGTACCCTTTTAGGGCATTTACAGGTGCCAATACGGTATCCCTCTCATATACCAATTATTCCAAGTGAAGTGAAAAAGGAGTTTGCTAGTCGCAAACGCTGGATAAAGTGGGTGTGGCTAGGTCGGGCGCACCCAAAACGGACGGGATTTGTGTAGAATGGGGTGGGGGTGGAAAAGTTTCGGCCTAGGATTGCGAGCTTATTGATCAGATGCAGCGAAATAAGCCGTTTTAAGTGGGGTGTAGTGGTTTTTGCGGGGAATGTATCATTTGGAAGGCGCAAACGGCTTGTATGGGCTTTAAAATGACTCGCGTTTTGTAGGGCTTATGCTACGGTATACGTGGGTATACTGCCCAAATGGAAAACGGTCCGAGTTGAAGCTCGAACCGTTTAAAAGAAATTGCCAGTGATGTGGCTTTTTTTGTATACGAGGCAATCATAAGCTTTGTGTGCGAAAAGGTCAATGCACTGGTCTTTAACCTAAACCAAGCGCAGCTAATATTTTTGACGAGTTGGTTAGTGCGGCTAAGAGTGCGGCGCAGCCGATAATCCAATTACGCAAATTACTCTCGCTTTTGTTGATGCGCTCAATAAGATCAGCCTTTGTTGCGTAATGTGTCAAAGCCTCTATCAAATCAGCCTTTGTTGCAAGATCGGTGCGCATAAGCTCGGACTGCATCGCGTCAAGTATTTTCTTCATTTCTGGCGATGACTTACCAGAAAACATATCTACGATTAGTTTCGCGGCCTTTTCGTTAATCTCACCATCTTGAACGAGAGTATCAACCATTTCAAAAGGGCTCATTTCTGAAATTCTTTGCGTCTGCATTTTTGCAATCCTTATATTCCCGTAACATTACGTAGGATATTCCATGCATCTTTTCAAGTAAATGATTCGCCTAAAACTTGCCCCATACATCAAAATATGTTAATTGTATACCATTGCATACAATGGAGCATTTAGCACATGACAGACCTAGAACGCCGTTACGAAAAACTAATCACCCGCGCCGAGAATTTGGACAACCTACCGATGGTTTCCAAGATCGGAGCTGCATCGCAGTTGTTCACCGACACAAAGCACCTGATGGATGATTTAATCGCAGAGAATAAAAGATTGTGGGGGCGTGTGAATGCCTAAAGAACCGCACTCGCTTACTGGCAAGATCGTTGCTACGCGCCCCTGCATGAGTTGTGGGAAGGACGTGAAGGTCAAAATCAATAAGGGTGGAACGGCTTATTATTCCTGCCCTTGGCCTGACACGGAAACAGGGAGCACCTGTAACGACCATCACCGTTTTCCCCGCGCAGTCTCAAACAAGATCATCGCACAATTCACCAAACAATCAGAAAGCCCAAACCATGACGAAATCAAAAACAGCCGACCAGAACCCGCCAGAGAGCCAGCAAGACGACCACAGCCAGAACGAGAAAGCGAATACGGGGAATACGGTTTCTAATGATGGGTCGCACTTAGATCATTTTGTCATTCCGTCGATTGATGATGTTATCCAAGACGAAGATGCGCCCATAGATTTACGTATGGAGCCTGACCCGTTTGCCGAGCCAGAGGAAACGGATAACATTATGGACAAGGACGCATTTTGGCAGGTGTTTAAATCCGTGTTTTCTATCCCTGCTTTCATCATCCCAGATTTGCGCCAACTGGCGATTGCATCCGAAGAAGAACGGGAAGCTCGCGCCGCGTCCGATGCGACTTATAGCCTTTTGGAAATCTACTATCCGCAAGCACTCATGCCGCAAGGTGAAATATTCGGGCATCTCATGGTTGCAGGGCCGTTCTTTATCGGTAAGGCAATGATTGTGCGCGAAGTGTTGCGTAGTCGTAAAGCCAAGCCTGTTTACCCTCGTAACGAACAGCCGCAGCCAGAAGAGGCCGAGCAACCGTCAGAAGGCGGGGCAGATCACGAGCCGATTGTGGTTGATGTGGATATGTCAGATTGGGAGACGAAACATTGAGCAAGAGCAATGCAGGGCGCATAGGTGTCTGGGGCGCGTCTGGCTCTGGCAAGTCCAGTTACGTTAAGCAAAAACTCGTAACGTTACGTAGGCTGGTTATTTTCGACCCTTTGGACGAATATTCTTCCCTACGTAACGTTACGAGATGCACAACGGCCCAACAGGTGCTTGTCGCCATGCGTAAGAATTGGACAGGCTACCGCATTGCCTACGTGCCACCAGCGGGAAAAGAAACCCGCGCTTTGTCCCAACTCTCCAAGCTGATTATTCAGGCGCAAGAAGTCTATAAGACCACAGGCAAGGGGCAGGGCATGACCTTAGTTGTTGAGGAAATGAATACGTGCTTTTCGGTGAATTGCAGCATGAAAGAGGCCAGCGGCTTTGCCGAAATTTGCAGCCGTGGGCGGCACTACGGCGTTGAGGTTTACGGATTATCCCAACGTATCGCAGAAGTGAATACGCGCTTTCGGGGGAATTGTACCCAGAGTGTTGTTTTGCGCCAACAGGGGCCGCGCGACATTCAGGCCGCAGTTGATGTTCTGAGCGGTCATAAGTCTCAAGTTATGACCCTGAAAAACCTTGATTACCTGCACGAAAAGCAGGGAACGATCACGGCTGGCACAATAAAATTTAAAAAATAATGAAATCCCCACGTAACGGTACGTAACGTTACGTAGGCTTTTCTGGGGGTCATTCTGCCCGTTATGTGGGCAAACTTATAAGCTGAAAAGGAACCCGAATGTTCAAGGGTACAGGTAAATTAATCTTCGTTAGCGTTGTTTCAGGGCTAATCGTTGTCGCCATTTCTTCACAGTTTAGGAAACGTAAAGAGCCAACCGATTTTCGGAATATGGCGTAGCACAGGAGGCTTTAATGCCTAAAAAAGCAGATTTTAAATTGTTCGGAATCGTGATGGGCGCAGTTCTAGCCTCTGGTTTCGTGATGTATCAACTTCGTGACAATGACACGGTTGATCAAATTCGTAGCGGTTTCGGAGGTTAATCCATGTCTAATCGTATTGAACGACTACCAACACCACAAGGCATTGGAGCGGGTCAATCTTCGACACTGGCTTTGCCGATTGGCCCAACATACCACCGCCTAGACTTGCGCCTAAAAGCGTCTGCAACAGGCGGTACGGCGGCTGATGTTCCAGTGGCGAATTGGGATGATTACATTGATGATATTCGTGTGATCGTAAACGGTGATACCAAGATTGAAGCAACAGCTTTATTCATGGTCAACCGTGCTAATCACTTCGGGCAAACATTGGTTGCTGGCGTTTTGCCTATCTTCCTAACAATGCCTTGGGCGCGTACAATCGACGGTGAAGATCAAACCGCATACGGTACAGCCGTGGGCATGGCATCTTTCACGCTGGAAGTTGATTTTAAGCCGAATGTGAACATTGGTAAATTTGAGGTTTACGCCGAGCAATCCGCGCCGCGTGCCTTTGGGCCGCACTTGCGTATTCAACGCTTTGCACAAAGCTTTGGTGCCGTTGGTATCGAAGAGGTTTCCGACCTACCACGTGGGCCGCATAATCTCTACGGCATTGATATCACCAGCTCGAACATTTCAGAGATTGAGATTTTGGCTGATAACCGCCGCGTTCACGTATCGGATAAGGCTATTCGTGCGAACCAGCTAAATATCACAAAGCGCGTTCAGCAAACGGACGTAACGCATTTGGATTTTATGGCTGAAAACCGCGTGAATAACATCATGCCAATGTTGCTACAGGACTTCCGCTTGAAGCTGAAATTCACAGTCGCACCTGGAGCCTATGATTTATACACCACAGGGATTTACGGGGCTTAATTCTCCCACTGCCCAACTGGCGGGGCGCTTATAGCCCCGTCCTTTTCTAATTTCATTTCTCGGAGGCTATAATGCCAGAGCCAGATTTTAAAACACCAACAGTTTATAGCCGCCCTTCGTTATCGTTTGGCAGCCTGTTTGGAAGCGCGAAAGAGCGCGAAACCTATGGCGGTTATTCACCGCGTTTAGGAACATCTTCCACGAAAGCGCGTGAGACATACGGGACACGCAGTCCATCACCTGCAAGACGGTCAACGGCGACACGTTCAACACCAACGCCGAATTTCCTATCGGGCTTGTTCAAAAGCAGCTCTTACAAGACTTCTGATGAATACGCCCTTGATGCGGTCAATAACGCTTTGTCGTATCCGTCTAACAGTTCTGGTGGTTCGGTTGTAGGTGGCGTTGCCACACGCAACACACCGCCGATTGACGGTGGGTCGGACATATTTGCCGCCCTGAAGAACACCGCAGGAGCGATTCTGCAGAACATCGGCTCGTCTGGTGATGGTGAGGAGGAAACCAACTACACACCAGCATCCTACGGGGCCACAAGCCAAGCGGACGGTATTCTGGGCAATCCAGTTGTCTTGATCGGCCTCGTCGTTGGCGCGGGTGCCGTTGTCTATATGGCGACGAAATAATGACTGCCGCACCCGCTGGGGGCGGCGCACCATTGCCGAGCATCACCGCAGGGCCAAGTTCTGCGGGGTCTGATGCAACAAGCAGCGGGGTCGCAGGTACAGGCGCATTTAACTTTAAGTCGAATGAAAAAAAGAACGCTTGGGCTGATGCCTTAAAATCCTCTGCACCATTTATCGTATTGGGACTTGTCTATTGGATGATCAACAAAAAATAACCTTTGCCAAAGTCGATTGGGACGAGGCCGCACAGAGCCATATAGCCCTTATTGGCGGTTTGGATGATGCGGACTTTGCCTTTTATCGCCAAGCCATAGAGCAGGGCCATAAGGGGCTTATGGGCGTATTTTTGGGTGACGAGCGCGTAGGGACATTGATTTGGTGCCTGTCAGACGAACCTAAAGGCCGTGTGTTCATCGTTGATGAAATGGGCGCAGAGGCGCACGAGGGCTTAGATTTGGCGCGTGCCACCGACAAAATGGCGCGTGTGTTTGCACCGCAGCTAGAGGCGAAACATTTGCGCTTTATGACGGTACGTGAGGGCATGGTTCGCAAGCTGAAAGACGCATACGACACAACCTATATTTTGGAGTGTGCGCTATGAGTTCCAAGTCAAAATCCAGTAGCAGCACCAGCACCACAACCACGAACACAGACGCGCGGGTTGCAGCCGATAACGGTTCAATCGTTTTGTCTGGTGATGGCACATTAAACGTGCTGGATGGTGGCGTGATTGAAGGCTCATTCAAGGTTTTGGATGAAGTTGTCAGTCAAGCGGGTGATGTTGCTGAAATTGGCCGCGATATTGCCTTTGATGCGTTTGGCTTTGTTGAGAAGAATATCAGCCAGACAAACGCCTTATTGACCCGCGTTGTTGATCAAGATCGGGACGAAAGCACACAGATCAGCACGCAGCTTATCAGAATTGGACTGCCTGTCATCGCACTCATTCTGATTATTCGGCCCGATGTAATCAAAGGAATTTTTAAATGAACAATCGACCAAGTTACCGCGTTTTTACCTATACGTTAGCCGCTGGTGAAACCATTGATATTCACCGCCAAGCGAATACGCTTGTGTGCCTTGCGTCCAGTGCGCGTTTTGAAGTTGGCTTCGGTACTGACCCAGTTACCGAGTTTGAAAGCGGCCTAAGTTATACGGCAGAAGAAGCATTCAATAAGGTTGCTTTAAGCAATCCATCTGATGCGGAGATTATCCTTGAATTGGGCTTTGCCTCTGGTGGTATCTCTGACAGCCGATTGAGCTTAACGGGAGCCGTTCAAGCGAATATTCGCGGGGGACAAAATCTTGTTTCTGGGGCTGTCATGGCATTGGAAGGCACAGCGACAAAGCTGATTGATGCAAAAGCAAACCGCCTTGAGGTTCTTATCACCAACATGGGCAATAACCCCGTTTTTATTGGCGGTAGCAACGTCCAAGCATTTGAAGGCTTGCCTATTGCGGGTGGCCTTACAGCCCAAATTCAAACCAGCGCAGAGCTATACGCCTACAATCAATCCAGCGCAGCAATCAAACTATCATATTTGGAGATTTCATCATGAGCAACACAGCACCAAACGGCGTAACATTGGCCGACTACGACCCATTGGCATTAGGCGGCATTGTTATGGCCGCAGTTCTTGAAGCGGACGTAGACGCGGGTAACGTTACGCTACCCGTGAATATCGGAACCGTTATTGCAGGGTCATTATTGCGTGTTTCAGGTAATATTGACCACGGCAACCACAACTACGCCGCCAACTCACACGGACAAGCCCTGTCAGGTTCTTGGATGTGCCTTGGTTATTTAGAGCGCGTAAATAACTGGAATAATGCCAACATGAACTATAGCACAATTTGGCTGCGGGTGGCGTAATGGGAGCGGGTGAAGCACTTCTAACAACGGGTATTTTGGGCGGCATGGCCTACGTGGCCTATAAGCACCTTGAGAGCCAGCAACAGAGCGATACGGCGCAACCAGTGGCTTATACGGTCACAACCAAACGCGACCTTGGTGGCGTGGCTAAGAACGCTTTTCTGGGCAGCATTGGTGCGTCTTTGGTTGAAAGTAACGGCGGCGCAGGTGGCGGTTTATTAGATTTAATCTTTGGCGGCAAACGCGGCAATGCGGGGTCTACCAAACCAACGACAACGCCAGTGATCAACAAGATCGAAACGCCATACGTAAACCAGCGTAAACACACCGTTGGCAACATCGGGCCGTTGCTGGCGTTAATCCGACACCATGAGAGCCGAGGCAATTACAACGCTTACTATACGGGCGTATCAGCACCGCCGCCACGTAATCTTACGACAATGGACGTGGGGGAGGTTCTCGCGTGGCAAGATCGCATTGACCGTACATCGCCAAGCGAGGCCGCAGGAGCGTACCAAGTGCTTGAGGATACATTGCGCGGGTTGGTTTCCAAAGGCAAAGTGTTTGTGTCACAGACGTTCAACAGTGCCACACAGGACGATATTGCAGAAGCCTTGCTCGAACGCCGTGGCTTGCATGAGTACCGTTCAGGCCAGATCAGCGCGGAGAAATTCGCCAATAACATCGCCAAAGAATGGGCATCGTTTCCAGTTGTGACCGCCATTAACGGCAAACGCCCTGGACAAAGCTATTATGCGGGTGACGGGCTGAATAAAGCGGGTGTGACGGTTGCACAATCCCTTAGTGCAGTGAGGCAGGTCTAATGCCTGTACCCTTGATCATATGGGCGGGTGTCGGCGTTGCTGGCCTTGTGGCTGGTGGATACGCCGCCGACAAGGTGACAGGAGCCACAGAGGAAGCCGCAAAGCTGACGAAATGGGCTGTTGCTGGTGGTACCGTATACGTAGCGTATCGTGCGTTACAAGCTACGGGGTCGCTGAAATGATGAGTTTGACACCAGAGGCTATTATCGTCGGGTTGAACCTGTTTGCAACGACAGGTGTTTGGTTGCGTCTTGGCTCAATCGTTGAGCGCAGTGCAGAAAACAGAAAGCGGATTGTCCGCTTGGAAAATGCGATATTTACCCATGAATAATAGCGACTTAGCAATGATTGTTCCAGTATTACGCCATGTGTTGCAGATCGGGGCAGGAGCCTTGGTTGCGAAGGGTGCTATTGATGAATCGGTTGCACAACAATTGGTCGGCCTTGGCGTGTCTGTTGGGACACTGATTTGGTACGGATGGAGTAAGAAAAAACATGCCGTTGATAAAGATTTACATGAATAAAATCATTGCATTGGCTGGCATTGTTGCGGCGGCGTTCCTTTACGGCCGTCATGAGCGCAGCAAGGGCAAAAAGATCGAACGTGAACGACAAGAGGATATTGACCATGAGACAGCTAGCGAAATACGCGACCGTGTGCGCGATGTTGACGATATCAGCTTGCAGCCAGACGAGCTTAAATACCGAGACTAGCAAGGCGATTTGTGACGCTTGGGGCGACAGTTTGGTACTACCGTCACGCAAAGATACGCGGGAAACTGCGGAGTTGTTGAACAAGCAGCTTTATGTGCAGCATGCTGTTTGTGGTGAATAGCTTTATAAACCGTTTTAGCGTTCTGCAGAACGAGATCCTCGAATCGGCCGCTTGACATAAAAGTTTATAACGGATAGAGAGATTTTAAGGTAATCCAAAAATGAGAGGTGGTTGTTTCGGTTTCGTTGGTTTTTAAATTTCTGAATTTAGCGCATAATAGATATTATGCTATGCGCGAACTGTAGTGTTTTTAACTACATGTAGTTGAGGTAGGGGAGTTTGCATACAAATGTCAAGGACTTTTTTACTCGCCCCCTAGTTGAAGCAGGGGGGCTAATGTTTGCAATCCTTATTCCATGGAATGAATTCACCAGCACGCTTTCCAGAGCCTTTAGTCTCTTTATTGCTTTTTGGTCTGCATTTTAATTCTTTACGCGGACTATTTTTATTTTTGTCGTCCGAACGTTTTCCATCGTGTAGGGAATGCATCCTTGATTGCTTTTTCGTGCTTTCTGGAACAGAAGGGATTGACCCCTCTATAATAGAAGTTGAGGTACGTTTCGAAACTGGGCGGGCGTCCGTGTGCTTCCTTGCCTTTACCGCATTTCCCTTTGGCGATAACGTCGTACCAATAGATAACCTTTTCCTCGGTGTCGAAGAGATTGTAGAAGCGCCTATATTTGACGCCAATTCGTGATTTCCACTTTTTGTACCTCTCCGTTTCCTCAGGGTTGAACCAGTCAGAACAGGTCTTGCAGACCTCGAATGAGCCGCAACGTTTTTGGGTTGCCTTGTATCTTGATTTGATAATCCGCTCTTTCTTGTCGATTGCTTTGATGCGTTCGATCTCCGCTTGTTCTTCAAGTTCTTCTGGTGTTTGTTCGTCGATGACTTTGCCATAGGTTAGTATCTCTCTTTCTTTTTGTTGATCCACAACGGAATGTATGAGTGTTGACCATTGAGGGGCAGGATGCCCAGTTTGTTTTATTACCTCTTGATTGATGTAATAGAGCGCTCCGCAGAGGTATTCTCGGGCCTTGCCCTTTGGATACCAGTACCCACTATAGTTAGGTACTTTGAGCTGTAGCGATGTTACCACAGATCGCTTTTCCAATAGTTCTTGGAGTTCCTTTTTTAACCAAGTGTATCCTATTGGTGGTTGTTTGCTCATACGGAAGTATGAGGCTGCAAAGGCTTCTGATTGATGCTCTCGCATTGTGCCTTTGCTTTTTAGGTGGCTGAATTGATCTTTGAATACATACTTTAGAACGTATGATACGCCACCTTGGTTTGATTGTTGCATATGAATAAATCCGTGAGGCCATAGGGACCACGTTATGTCCACATTAAATTTATGATCCCGATTGGTTTGTTTGTCGCCTTTTTTGCCGCCATATTTTGGGTGGAATATGTTCCACTTTCCCAACTCGGTTAGATCATAGTCTGTGAAGATTATTATATGCCAATGAGCACGATCATTTTTTGATCCATTTTCACCAGCGCACAGGAACCTAATAGTTCCCGTTTTGTTGGTTCGATATTCGAGCTGACGCCGAACTCTTTTCAGAAATGAAGATACGTGTGAGTAATTGAATACTTTTGACCCATCACGATTTTCTTGTGTTTCATTGTTATAACTTAGCATAAGCACCATCATATTTTGGTGCATATTGCTTTCAGCCATTGCCCTTGCGACCCAGTCGTTTTTACGGGCGGTTAGACATTCATTGCATGACCTACATGCGATTTCCATGTCATCTATTTTGAGAGGAGATTGACACATTATTTGTAACGCGCGATTTCATAGCGAAGGATATAACGAAGTACATTTTCTTCGTGTCCTGTTACATGTTTGCGATCCTCTAATTTTTGTAGAATGGCTTTTGCCTGAGTTAGTTTTAGTTTGATGTTTATCATCATTTTTTCCTTTTGTGTCTCTAAGTGCATACAAGAGCAAGCATAGTATGCAGCCCGACTTACCCCCAGAAACTCCAATACTTGGAGTTTCCGTTTCTGGGGATAAGTCTCTATAATCATTTGTTAAATTGCCGTGCAATCTGATCGATGGATGTTGAACCATCGTTTAACAACTGCTTTTCTTTTTTTGATAACTGGACGCGAGGTAAGACCTCCACAAATCGCTCTAAAAGCTCGATTTGAGTTGGCATACGGTTGTTGCCTTTTTCGTCCTGATAGCGACCCTTGACCTCCCGCCAAGGCTTGATTTCAAAGTGTGCGCTATCTCTGAATTTCCAGTTATGACCGTGCTCTAACTGGACGTTAAAGCGGCTGGATACAGTGCGTACACATGCCGCTAAAGTATCCCAATAATCTTCAGATACATTCCAGCCACGGGTTGCGTGAATTACGTCTACAGCCTCCATATACTGGTGTGGACTTTGCCACGCTTTTGCTTTGGACGTGCCTTTATTGTAAAATCGATTTTGTACTTGCGGTGAACGCCAGCAATAAAGAATACGGGAAGGGTATCCAGCATCTTCCATCATGCGAACAACTTGCATTCCGAGATAGTAAGCTGGCCCCTGAGTTCGGTCTTTTGACTGAACCTTTTTTAAGGGCTGTGTACGCTCATTTTTCATACTCTGACGCCTTGATGCATTGACTAGGTCTTGAGGCGTTACAGGGGGGCTTCCGTCTGCGTTGAGAAGCTTTTTTATCATCTTTTTTAACCACTTCATTTTGATTTCCTTTTGTGAAAAAAAAGCCCCGCCGAAGCGAGGCCAGTTGATGAGGGACCAGTTATTCTGTAGGCACTGGTTTTGCTGGTTTTTCTGGAGCTTTTTGAGCCTCAATTAGGGCTGCTTCCTTCGCAGCCTTTGCTTCTGCTTCCTCCGCTGCATTTGCCTCAATTTCCGCATCACGTTCAGCTTGACGAGCGAGGCGGCGTTTGACCGCTTTTTCTTGACGCTCAGCAGTTGTTACACGTTCGGACAATCGGTGGATTTGTTCACCCATACGCTGGAAGCGTTCTTCTGCATTCGTAGAAGGTTTATACTTAGGGTTTGCGCCAGTTTCGTGTTTACGATCACGCGCGACGATTGTGACGCCACTTGAGGCGCATGAAATACATTGAACGTCTTCCGACAGGTCAAAGTCTGCGTCTATAGGTAGATACTCAAGGTATTTTGTTAACTTGTGGATACCAGCAGCTAGGCCGATTTCAAAAAGGACTTTACCTTCTTTATGAGCAGTGAAATTGCCGCCTTTATTTGGCACGGCGATCATCATTTGTTTACTTTGCATTTTATTTTCCTATGTTTTGAATGGAGTTGAGAACTCATTGCACTGGGGGATAAACCCCCAGTACGATTTTTGTTTATTCGATTACTTCTGGCTCTGGATCGAACAAGTCTTTATCATCCACGATATCGATGTTCTCGACAGGCGATGGGCCGTATTTGATCGGCGTGGTGATGTTAGCGAATGTGGTTGTGTGTGTTGTTACAACCTGTGCTAGACGATCTTGGAACGGTGTTTGTTCGAAATCCGCTTCTAATGGATAGAAGACGTTTTCTGGCGTTACCGATGAAGGGACTTGATAGTGCCACATGCGATTTTGATTATCGACAGTATTTGGGTCGAGATTACGAGACAATCCATACTGCACATAATGGCGTTTTAGCTCATTGTTGCCTGTATAGAATAAGATAGTATCCTCATCCGCTGGTAATGCGTCCACGTCCATATCACGTACCGTTACTGGTACAGGATCAAGCTTTTGATCTTCCGCGGCATGGTTAATAAGACCACGTGGTTTTGACATAGTAGGGTGTGGTTGTCCGTCAATTACTTCGTCAGGCGTTACCTGTACAAATGTAATGACTTTCCCACCCAGCTCTGTACGTCCAATAGGTATGGTAAATTCTACCTTGCCCATATGATCCGTTTGACTAACGTCTAGGCTTTCCCCATCGGTTGCGTAACGCTCGTCATCCAGTAGCTTGATAGTACGGTCATAGACTGTAAATGGTTGATCACCACTATCTACATTCAAGCCGTGAACCATGCGAAGGATCATTTCCTCACCCTCTTCTGGGTACTTTTTAAGAATTTGCTCGAAGTAGCGCGTTAGCTTATCTTCCTGCTCAGCATTATAGAAGTCAGATAAGGACACGTTGCCTGTTTTGTAACCCTCAAGATCGGCGAATACATTTGGTGCCCACACATCGTTAAATTCACCCTGTAACGTTGCCTCTACCTGCAATCTATCTGTTGTAAATCTATCATTGTATGTTGCTGGCTCACCACCAGCTTCCCTTACAGTTAAAGGGTAATCTAGGTGCGGCGCTGTATACCCGCCAATACCAGATACAGGAACTTTTACCGAACCAAGAGTGAGTGAAACTTCACCATTGATACTGTCGTCTGGATCGAGTACGCCGCCCGTTTTACCTAGAATAGTTTGCTGTAAAATTGCTGGTGAAACTAAGTTATAATCCTTATCGAACTGGCTTGATTTATAATATAGCTTTCGAGCAAGATAATTTACCGCTGCTACATATGATAGCCGCACAGAGCGATCCAGCTTTTTTTCGCCATTGATTGAACGCGGAATTACGTTCATGCGTTTGGTGAGTTCGCCTTCCTCTTCTAGTCCAAATAGCGGACCGTCTTGCATTTTTTGACGGATGAACTCAATTGCGCCTGATAGCGGCTCATCTGGGTTGTCCAGCTTGTGCGCCGCTTGATCTGGAATAAAGATACTAATTACGCGAGCGTTGATATTGCTTAATAATCGACCTGAAATTGGGTCTAGTGAGAAGCCAATTGTTTGAGTGATAGTTCCCGCCTCGGACATGCCGATATCAACACACGATACTGGTGTTAATTTTGCGGTTTTTGTTTTGTCCATAAAGGACGTGATTTCGCGCTTCTTTGAACGCGCCATTTGATACATGTTTTTACTTGGCATTTTTGGTTTCCTTCAATGCAGTAATTTCAGTTTTTGTTTGATTAATTAGGTACTTAGCCTTTAAGACCTGTATTTCACCTTCTTTTAGAAGGATATTTTGATCGGTTAATTGCTCATTGAGTTCCGATAATCTAAGTATTTGTTCCATGTCTTTTCCTTTGATAGATGGAATTGGACATGCCCACGGCAAAGCCGCGCACATGCCTTTGGCGATGTGCGTGGGTTAGTTTCCGATTAATTGACGGAAATGGGGTTTGAACGTGCGGTTTCCGCGTAGCTTTGGCTTGTTCCGATTACGTTTCTTTTTTAGGTAATCGTCGCGGAATTTCATCGCACGCCGCGCGTCTTGTCCAGACTGTAAATTCTTACCTATAGTATAGCCTAAATCTGAGAACGTCTTTACTGGTGAATACAACCAACCAGCAGGCTCACCCTGATTATTTTCTACTATTTCACTTGGTGCGAAATCTGGATGCTGATGAAGCTCAAAACCTATCGGTATTGACGCTTGTTGCTTTACAGGATCAGTATCAACAGCACTGCTAGGATTGCGACCGTCAGGAATACTAGTATCCCCATTACTATTATGTCTATTAGCAGCTGTAGCATCCGATCCTCCATTAAATCCCCCATTAAATACGCCAGCTACTTTAGGGCGTATCTTAGCACCTTTTACGTCTTTGCGAAGCTTGTCAACTTCGAGTTCAAGGCGTGTCTTTTCTAGGTTTAGGATTTTGTTATCCTGCATTCTGTCAAGGAAGCCGTTTACCGCCTTATCTACAGCATTGCCAAATTTTGGCTGATATGTTTGCTGATAGCTAGGGTTTGCGTTGTTGATACCTAGTAAGGGGTCGAACCCAGCAGCCTCGTATCTTGCACGAATTGCCGCTGGGTCGTTATGTGCGTTTGCACGGCTTTCTTGTTTGCCTGATGATTTGCGGTTTAGTGCGCCCCCTAAGAGTGACGCACCAGCACCGATAAGAGCGCCGAATATTCTAGGCGCTGCTTCAAATGGTTGTGTAACCATTTGAGGCATGGGGGATAATGGCGTATATAATGCCATTATAGCTTACCTAAGCTATCGCGGATTTTGCGGCGGCTTTTGCCTGATGCCAGCAGTTCCGCCATGACGCTAATGCCAGTGGTTAAACCAACGGCGATTAGTTCTGCGTCCGCAGTTGCTACCCCCATACCAGTGAGAAACATGGAAGTACCAGTTCCCGCGCGGCGGAGTAGGGGGGACATAAGGTCTTGTAATATAAGTTGAAACATTTATTTGAACCTCTCTTTTAAGATGAAGTTCGCGCATAATAGATACTATGTTGTTGATTTTTATAGCTTTTTACGGAGACGTAAGGGGCTTTTTTTATGCCTAAATACAGCATTTAGGTATTTGCCCCGCCCAATATGTACCGCAGTACAGCGATCTGGTCGCCTAATCCAAATGATCAACCATCGGACGGTTCCAGAGGGGGCGGGGGTAGGTTTCCCTACGACTCAAATTATACACAAAAACAGTAAACAAAACAAGTTTAAAGTGTATAGGTTCATGTGTTTTGAGACTCACGCGGCTTCGGCCTGAGTGATTCGAAGGTACTCCATGGGTGTCTTACCTTTCAAGGCGTGATGTGGTCTGAATGTGTTATATTTTTCGACAGCTTTTCTCAGTTCAAACCGCATAGCTCCAATGCTATCGGCAATCAGATCACAACAATCATAGAATTCCTCGCGGAAGGTGCGGTTTCCACGCTCAACGCCACCATTGTATTTCGGTCTGGCTGGCGGCAATACAATGAGCGGGATTTTCATCTGCTCACACGCCGTCTCAAAATCGGCCATAAACTCGGAGCCACCATCAACTTGAATTGAGAGGATTTTATAGGGAGCTATTTCCACAAGCTCTTCCAAAAACCGTTTGGCAGAGCGTGCGGTGGCATTCGACTGAACAACTACCGACGAAAGTCGGTAGTTGTTCAGTGTCGCGGCGAATTTCGAGCACCAACTGTTTTTCTGCCTCACCCCACTGTGACTTATTGCGGTGTTTTGGGGCCTTTGATGGCGGCATAATCCCTTGCGCCAAATCCTTCAAAACCCGCTTGTAGCGATAATAAGTAGACCGAGAGATGCCGACAAATTCAGCGCATTTTGCTAGAGAAACACCCTCTGCGCGTAAAGCTTCCCATTGCCGAACCGTGTCTTCGTATTTGATACGGTACGCATCCAAACATTCTTGTGTCCGCGCCCAAGCATAAAGTTTATAAACGTTCTTGTGCAGTCTTATGATTTGCATATTGGCCTCGTGAGTTGGTTTTTTACAATACTCAGTCTCCGAGGCCGCCTAAATCTTGGCAACAAAAAAACAGTCTCACATCTATCTGAACTTATTCAGGGTGATATAATGGCACGCGGACGAGGAATATCATCGGACGAAGATACGCTGATTAAGATCAGTTTGGACTTGGGGAAAACCGTTCTTGAAATAGCCAATTACCTAGGTCGTTCGAGAATGGCGATTTACAAACGCATTGACCGTATGGGCCTATTATTGGACGGGAATAATTCCGATGAGTGAATACCGCCATAGAAAACATATGAATGCTGTTCTTGGGGGTTCCAATGCGACATATGCGGCTTGGGCAGTTCTTGAGGCTATGGTTCGTTTAGCTGAATTTGACAGGCCAGAAGTGACGGTAACAAAATCTCAATTGATGGACGAAGCAAAAAGAAGTTGGCCACGTATTAAGATTGCACTCAAAATTTTGCGCGAAGAAGGTTCAATAGAACCTATCAAGAACATATTAGGCGGCAGGGGTAATGCTACAACATATAGACTTTGCGTGATCGGGCAGGGGAGTAAATCCATTAAATCTACACCTAAAGTAGAGGGGGAGGCGAGTGTGTGGGGCAAAATCGCCGCTGAATACAGGGCAACCGATGAGGCAATATACAAGGCATGGATACACAAACTCGACTTTGTCAGGAATGAAGACGGTCAGCTTACGTTGGCTGCCCCCACCAATTACCATGCCACTTACGTCAAAACCCACCTAGCAGATAACTTATTATCCATCGCCAGCGGTCACGATCAATCAATTAAACGTATCAACATATTGGAGCCTTAAATGACTTTAGAACAATGGAAACTTAAATTCGATCAACTGTATTTTTTGCACTTTGGTGTGACGAGCGTTTGCGCACGTAATCCAGATTTTTGTAAGAAACATCACGAGGCGGGACTTTCCCCATACGGCGCGATGGATATTATGCTATGACAACCATCCCAGAGCTTAAAGCGAAGCATGAAAAAGAGCTTGTCGCTGCCGTAACTAAGGCCGTTAAGACCTACTACAGCCAAACCCAAGCCGCTGAATGTCTTGGTGTCAGCGCACGGCAATCGCTTGAAAAAGTGGGGATTCCCTTAGCGGGTGATATGTGATTCTCTGGTCATTGAAATGACATTCGGAGCCTCCCATGATCTCAGCCAATATCCTCGACCATTTTTCTGCCATTGAAGACCCACGCCAGAGCTGGAAAACTGTTTATCCACTACCCGAAATCCTACTGATTGTGCTCTGCGGTGTTATGGCTGGTGCTGATGATTTTGCCGAAATAGCCCGATGGGCGGACCGAAAATTGAAATTCTTGCGTGGGTTTCTACCCTTCAAAGATGGCATCCCATCTCATGACACGCTCAATGATGTGATGAACGCGATTCCCGCTGACCTGTTTAGCGAATGCTTCGTTTCCTGGGTTGCGGCCTTGCGCGATGGCGATGATGAGATCGTGGCAATTGACGGCAAGTCGTCACGCCGTGCGCATGGTGAGGATGGCCGCGCCCTGCATCTGGTTTCAGCTTGGGCAACGCGTCAGAGATTGGTCTTGGGGCAAGAATCCTGTGACGAGAAAGAGAATGAAATCAGCGCGATACCTCGACTACTGGCGCGGCTTGAGTTGAAAGGCGCGCTGGTCACGATTGATGCAATGGGCTGCCAACACGGTATTGCTGCGGCGATCCTCGCACAAGGCGCAGACTATCTTTTGGCGCTTAAAGGCAACCAAAAATCACTGCATGAAGAGGTGAGGCTCTATTTCGACCAGACCAGTGGTTTGGAAACCCATGAAACCACCGATGCCGATCATGGGCGGATAGAAATCCGTCGTGCCTATGTCAGTCATGATGTAGAGTGGCTGCGCCCTGATCGGTCTGAGCCTGGCGCACCAAGGTTTCCAGGCCTCGCCGCTATCGGCATGATCGAGGCCGAGGTCAAACACAAAGGTAAAACCAGTTTCTCGCGACGTTACTATCTGTCCTCCGCACCGCTCTCAGCCAAGCAATTCCTGCGCGCCACACGCGCCCATTGGGGTGTGGAAAATCGCCTGCACTGGGTGATGGATGTGGTGTTTCACGACGACCTGATGCGCTTGCGGACCCAAAATGGCCCCGCCAACATGGCTCTGATGCGACATAGTGCAATCAACATCTTCAAGCAAGTCGGCGATACGGCCAGTCTGAAAATACGAAGAAAAACAGCCGCTTGGGATGATAGTTACCTAAAAGCCGCAATCAAAGGTGAAGGCTGAAATCTTCAAGCGATTGCCGTGTTTTTAACCCAGCTTGTAGAGAATATTAATGCCTAACCAAAGGAAGAGGCTACTATGCAAGCGACTACATTATCATATAACAATATCCATACTTATGGAGAACTATTCACGAACTTGCTAAGGGCACGTTATGAAAGCTTTTCTTTTGGAAAACCTTCTAAAGTTTCTGAAATTGAGGGTATGGAGTTTGATCAATATGACACTCCAAGCAGCCGATGGGTGACTGTCCATGAAGGCGGGCAAGTTCTTGGTGGTTTTAGGTTAACACCAACGACCGCAAAATGCGGCATGTATTCTTATATGATTAAAGATGCACAAGCTGGGCTACATGAAACGATTCCAGACAATCTTTTATATGTAGAAGCGCCATGTGCGCCGCATATCTTTGAGTTCTCTCGGTTCTTCATCACCGATGGCCTGCCAGCGCACACAAGTAAAACCGTACAATCACGCTTGTTGTATGCGCTTCTAGAAACGCGTGAAACACTGGGTGTTGAGATTGCTTTGGGGGTGGGTACTCTTAGCTTTGGACGTTGGATGAAGCGTAGTGGTTTGGAAATTGATCCGCTCGGTCCAGTTGTCGATATCGAAGGTAAAGAGCATCAAAGCTATATCGTTAATTTGCCCGATGTAAGTGAATAACAAAAGAAGGCTTGTGCTGATTGCATGCGTTTGACTGCTGTGAGATAACATCCCAATGGCGGATTTATTTGACACAGTTGGCGCAAAGCCCGAACATGCGGAAAAAAACACTCCGCTTGCTGATCGCATTAGGCCTCGGACCTTAAACGAGGTTATTGGTCAGCAACATCTGATTGGGGATGATGGTGCTCTGACGTTGATGCTGAAATCGAACAGTCTTGCGTCAATTATATTCTGGGGACCGCCCGGAGTGGGGAAAACAACATTGGCAAGGTTACTTGCCAATGAAACCGACAAGAAGTTCGTACAAATAAGCGCTATTTTCTCAGGGGTCGCTGATCTAAAGAAAGTGTTTGAAGCTGCTAGGTTACGCCGTTCAAATGGAACGCAGACATTGTTGTTTGTGGACGAAATCCATCGTTTCAATAAATCCCAACAGGATAGTTTTTTGCCGTTCATGGAAGATGGCACAATTATTTTGGTTGGGGCTACGACTGAGAACCCATCATTTGAATTGAACTCTGCGCTGTTATCGCGGTCGCAAGTTCTTGTGTTGGAACGGTTAGAATTGAAGGACTTAGAGCTGATGGCGCAACGTGCCGAAGCCGAGGTTGGTGAAAAGCTGCCATTGAAAGCTGAGGCGCGCGAAGCGTTGTTGGAAATGGCCGATGGCGATGGTCGCAGCTTGTTGAACTTGATCGAACAATGTTTCGGTTGGGGCGCAAAACAACCGATTGATGTTGAAGATTTATCTAAGCGTCTACAACGACGTGCAGCACAATACGATAAATCTGGGGATGGGCATTACAATCTGATCTCGGCTTTGCATAAATCTGTACGTGGCAGTGACCCCGATGCCGCTTTATATTGGTTTACGCGTATGTTGGATGGTGGCGAAGACCCTCGGTATTTGGCGCGGCGTATCACACGTATGGCGGTTGAGGATATTGGATTGGCTGATCCAAATGCGCAAGCTGTATGCCTGCAATCTTGGCAAACCTTTGAGCGGCTTGGCAGTCCCGAGGGGGAATTGGCGTTGGCGCAAGCTTTAATCTATCTGGCTTTGGCTCCGAAATCGAATGCATCCTATGTGGCTTATAAAGCGGCTTACGCTCAGGCGAAATCGACGGGTTCCAAAAAGCCACCAAACCATATTCTAAATGCGCCTACAAAGCTGATGAAAGAGCAGGGCTATGGCGATGGTTATGCTTATGATCACGACCAAGAGGATGGATTTTCGGGGCAGAACTATTTCCCCGATGATATGAACCGTGGTGTGTATTATTTCCCTGTGGAACGGGGCAGCGAACGTGAGTTTAAAAAACGGTTGGATTATTTTGCTAAATTACGTGTTAAAAAAAACGCGGAACGTAAATAAACGCGGCCTAACCCTCGTATCCTGCCATAAACCACAGTAAGGGTACCGCGAATTTAGGGAATGACCCAATGTTAAACACAATCGGACTTGTAGCAGTTGGCGGCGCAATAGGCGCAGTTTGCCGCTATAGTATGGTTCTATGGGCTGCGCGGATGTTTGGCGCAGGGTTTCCCGTGGGCACGATGATTGTGAATATTGTCGGATCGTTTCTGATGGGAATAATTGCGGTGGTGTTTCTGCATAAGGTGCATCACCCTGTTATTGTGCCACTTGTGATGACTGGTATCTTGGGCGGTTTCACAACATTTTCTGCATTCTCTTTGGATGCACTCGCATTATATGAAAAAGGTAAGATCGCAAGCGCTGGGTTTTATGTTTTTGGGTCGGTTGGTTTGTCCATCCTCGCCCTGTTTCTTGGTTTAATCTGCGCGCGGAGTATATGGGCATGAGCCGAGTACAAATGTTAGAAGTAGAAGCAGACGGTGACGGCCAACGTGTCGATCGTTGGTTGCGTAAACGGTTTCCACATATCAGCCAAATTCGCGTTGAAAAGATGTGCCGTAAGGGTGATCTGCGTGTTGATGGTAAACGGGTGAAGGCGAACAGCCGCGTCGAAGAAGGTCAAAGTGTACGTGTCCCACCGATCCCTGATGAGGGCGCTGCAGAAGTCCGCGGTCGTGAATATCATATATCTGATGCGGATGCAGAGATGATCTTGTCCTGCGTGATGTATAAAGATGACGATATCATTGTTTTGAACAAACCTGCGGGCTTGGCTGTGCAGGGCGGAACTAAGACAAATGTTCACGTGGATGGTCTGGCCGAAGCGTTGAAATTTGGCAAAGATGACAAACCGAAACTGGTACACCGTTTGGACCGCGACACATCAGGTATTTTGCTTTTGGCGCGCACTGGTAAAGCTGCACAATGGTTGGCGAAAGCATTTCAATCGCGTGAGACACGTAAGATTTATTGGGCTGCGGTTGCAGGTGTTGCACGGCCTAAGGTTGGCACTATTCGGTATGGTTTGGTTAAAGCCGGCGGGCATGGACCAAATGGAGGTGGTGAAAAGATGTATTGTATCCACCCAAATGAGGTCGATAATACAAAAGGCGCGAAACGTGCCACAACGGATTACGCTGCAATCAATGAACTTGGCCGCCGTGTCTCTTGGATGGCACTTGTGCCAATCACGGGTCGTACGCACCAATTGCGCGCCCATATGGCAGAGATCGGCAATCCTATCATCGGGGACGGTAAATATGGTGGTAGCGCACAGGTTAATGATGGTGACGGTTGGGGATCACAACTGGGTGGCGATATTAGTAAAAAGCTGCATTTACATGCGCGCTCGATTTCCTTTGATCACCCATCAACAGGGCGTCAGATGACATTTACGGCAGATTTGCCAAACCATATGAAACGTACGTGGGAATTTCTCGGATGGGATATCTCCGAAGCATCAGCGGACCCTTTTGAAGAGCAGTTTGAATAATGGCGGAATGGGCACAAAAAGTATTTTGGTCTGAGGTGACTGTTGGCAAAGTGGCAGAAGGGTATGCTATCTTGCTGGATGAGCGCGAAGTGCGCACGCCATTAAAGTCGAAATTATACGTACCGACAGAAGCTTTGGCGCAAGAGATTGCCAAAGAATGGGCATCGCTGGAAGATAAGGTCGATCCAGAGAAATTGCCATTTACGAAAATGGCGAATGCAGCGATTGATAAAGTGTCTGTTCAATCAGATGCAATCATTCCTATGTTAGCTGAATATGCGACAACAGATTTGCTGTGTTACCGTGCAACAAGACCAGCTACTTTGGTTGAACGTCAGGAAGAAATATGGGGACCATTATTGGAATGGTTTGCAACGAAATATGACGTGAGCTTACGCGTTGGCAGTGGTGTGATGCCTATTGCACAACCGCTTGACGTTTTGGACTCATGCTCTGATATTTTAAGAAAGTACACGGCTTTTGAATTGGCTGCTGTTTATGATTTGATTACGCTGTCAGGTTCTTTCGTTATTGGGCTAGCTGCTGCGGATAAAAAACTTGCAGTTTCGGAGGCTTGGTCGGCTTCAAGGATAGACGAAGAATGGCAAATACAAGAGTGGGGCGAGGATGAAGAAGCAAGTGAATTGGCTTTGACTCGTCAACAAGCTTTTGAGCGTTCTTTCTTTGTTCTAGGTTTGTTGTGAAAAAATATCAAATATAACATTTGTTTTTTTGTTTTTACATAAAAACATGAGATTAACGCCGCGAAAATGGCACTCATGTCTTGACCTGCAGGGCAACTCCTGTCCAAATGCGGGTCTAGATTAAGGGATTCCTTAACTCTATCAATAATACTGGCTGTGATGGCCGGGAGAGAATCCCGTTAGGGATTGACCATCAGGAAGAGGTAAAAAAATGAAAAAATCTGTATTTTTAGGCACGTTAGCCGCAGCATCTGTAGCTGCTGGTGTAGCTGCCGCTGGTACGCTTGACGATGTCAAAGCTGCTGGCGAACTAAAATGTGGCGTGACCACAGGTCTAGTTGGCTTTGCTGCTGCTGACGCAAACGGTGTTTGGGACGGTTTCGACGTAGCAGTATGTCGCGCTGTTGCAGCTGCTGTATTGGGCGATGGCTCAAAAGTTAAGTTTGTACCAACTACTGGTAAAACACGCTTCACAGCTTTGGCTTCTGGCGAAATCGATATGTTGGCACGTAACACAACATGGACATTCAGCCGTGATGTTGACTTGAAATTCACATTCGTTGGCGTGAACTATTATGACGGCCAAGGCTTTATGGTTCCAAAAGCATTGGGTGTTGCATCTGCAAAAGACCTAGACGGCGCAACTGTATGTATCCAAACTGGTACAACAACAGAGCTGAACTTGGCGGACTTCTTCCGTGCAAACAGCATCTCTTATGAGCCAGTGCCAATTGAAACAAATGCTGAAGCTCAAGCTCAGTATCTAGCTGGTGCATGTGACGTTTACACAACCGACGCATCTGGCTTAGCTGCTACGCGTGCGACTTTTGAGGCACCTGGTGATCACGTTGTTCTACCAGAAATCATCTCTAAAGAGCCATTAGGCCCACTTGTACGTCACGGCGACAACCAATGGGGTGATGTTGTACGTTGGAGTTTGAACGCTTTGATCACAGCTGAAGAGCTAGGTGTTACTTCTGCAAACGTTGAAAGTTCATCTGCAGCAGCTGGTGCAAACCCAGAAGTTAACCGTCTGTTGGGTACAGAAGGCAACTTGGGTGAAATGCTAGGCCTAGACGCAGATTGGGCTTCACGCGCGATTGCTGTGAACGGCAACTACGGCGAAATCTTTGAGAAGAACATTGGTGAAGCAACACCAGTTGGTATCTCTCGCGGATTGAACGCACAATGGACAGATGGCGGTCTACTATACTCACCACCTTTCCGTTAATATTTTAATGTTAAGGGCGCAGTTAAAGATTGCGCCCTTTTCATATCTAAAGCGTTTTGCGTTTAATCTAACGCAGTCAGTTAAATTCAATAACGCCGTAAGGCTTGATAGAGAGCACTACGCTTTGTCTTCTATCTAATCTGATAAAAGACAAAACACTCTAACAAGATTAAAATATAACACGAGACGCAGTCATCTGGAGTTGGGGAAACTCTGCCATGGATGAAATTGCTGTCCGCACCAATAAAGGGAGAGTAGACACATGTCTGCCATAACCGATCCAGAAACGGACGGTTTCCGACTGAGCCAGCTGCTGTATGATACACGCTATCGCTCAATGACCATTCAAATTATCGCCTTAATAGGCTTCTTACTCTTAATTGGATGGTTGGTCAGAAACACCGCACAGAATCTTGCTGATTTAGGAAAACCATTAGGCTTTAGCTTTTTATGGGATATTGCTGGGTACGATATTAATCAGCGTTTAATCGAATATAACTCACAAATGACGCACTTTCGTGCTGCAATGGTTGGCGTCTTAAACACGTTACTTGTCGCAGTCTTAGGGTGCATCACAGCCACTGTTATTGGCGTTGTCATTGGCGTGTTACGCCTTTCAAAAAACTGGGTCGTGTCGAAATTGATGACGATTTACATTGAAATGTTCCGGAATGTTCCTGTTCTTCTTTGGATTTTGATCACGATGGCCATCTTCATTGAAGTCTTTCCTCAACCGAGGGATTTTCGTGGGGAAGATGCAGTCGCATCGATGAAGTTGTTTGAAAGTGTTGCGATTACAAACCGCGGAATTTACATTCCGTCGCCAACCTTCTTTGCAGGCTCAGGCTCATTGATAGCTGTGTTTTTCGCTTCTATCGCTGGCATGTTCTTTTTTGGTCGTTGGTCAAAGAAACGCCAAGAAGAAACGGGTCAAATTCTACCTAACTTCTGGATCAAATTGGCGATCTTTATCGTACCGTCAGTATTGTTCTATTTCATCCTAGGGAAGCCTATGGGGTTGGAGTATCCAGAACTGAAAGGCTTTAACTTCAAGGGTGGTTTCTATATGCGGAACTCCTTGATTGCACTTTGGTTTGCATTGTCACTTTATACAGCAGCCTTTATTGCTGAAACAGTGCGTTCTGGTATTCAGGCTGTTGCTAAAGGTCAAACTGAGGCTGCTGGTGCACTTGGGCTTCGTCCAGGCCGTATCACAAGCCTTGTTGTTTTACCGCAAGCCTTGCGCGTGATTATCCCACCAATGATTTCTCAATATTTGAACTTAACCAAAAACTCGTCATTGGCGATTGCGGTTGGGTACATGGATATTACCGGGACTTTGGGTGGTATTACGCTGAACCAAACAGGTCGTGAGATGGAATGTCTGATGATCCTAATGGCGATTTACCTAGCCATCTCGTTGACGATTTCAACAGGTATGAACTGGTATAATGAACGCGTTAAGTTGAGGGAGCGTTGATATGAGTGATGTATCCTATGTTCGTACAGTCATGCTCGAAGAGAAGGCTCCGCCAGCGTCACAAACCGGTATTGTAAAATGGTCGCGTGAAAATCTATTTTCAACGATTCCAAATGCAGTCCTGACACTTGTTTCATTGTGGGGGATATACTTTGTTTTAAGTCATATCCTACCTTGGGTGTTCCTATCGTCATGGACGGCAACGTCCTTGCGGGAATGCCGTGAAGTGATTGCGGCTGCGCATGACGGCGCCACTGGAGCTTGTTGGGCTGTTATTCGGGAACGGTATCTACAGCTTACTTACGGGTTTTACCCATCTGAGTTATACTGGCGTCCAAACCTAGCATTTATCTTAATGTTGGTTGCCTTGGCTCCAGTATTATTTGACCGCTTTCCTAAAAAGATGATGTGGTTTACGGCTGTGTATCCCTTGGTCGCATTTTGGCTACTATGGGGCGGCACAATATGGCTTCCACTGATGGTTGTTGCAGGCTTTGCTTTGGGCTATGTGGCCTTTGGTATCGTCAACAAAATGTCAGGATCACTGCCAGGTATCATTGCATCTGTATTGGTGCCAATTATATGGTGGATATGGTTTAGCGGGGGCGCTGCAGATGCAATACAATCTGTTATCCCTCTGTCTATCCAAGCTGTAGAATCTGCGAAGTTTGGTGGCTTTATGCTGTCGATCTTAATCGGTATCACTGGTATCGCATTCTCGCTTCCTATCGGGATTGTTCTCGCATTAGGGCGCCAATCTGATCTGATGGTTGTGAAAGTGATTTGTGTGGGGTTCATCGAATTTATTCGTGGTGTTCCATTGATCACACTGTTGTTCGTGGCTTCAACTCTATTGAACTACTTCCTGCCAAAGGGCACAACTTTTGACATCATCTTGCGCGTTATCATTATGGTGACACTGTTTTCTTCTGCTTATATGGCCGAAGTGATCAGGGGTGGTTTGGCAGCTTTGCCAAAAGGCCAATATGAAGGTGCAGACAGTCTGGGGCTGGATTTCTGGCAAGCAACACGGTTGATTATTATGCCGCAAGCTTTGAAGATTTCGATCCCAAACATCGTGTCATCCTTTATCGGGTTGTTTAAAGATACGACACTTGTGTCGATCATCGCGTTGTTAGATCCTGTTGGGCTATCCACAACTATTCGTGCAGACGCAGCTTGGAACGGTATCATCTGGGAACTCTATGGCTTTATCGCTATTGTGTTCTGGGTGCTTTGTTTCTCTATGTCTCGTTACTCAATGTATCTGGAGCGTAAGCTTCAGACAGGCCACTAAGGAGTTATACTCATGGCTAAAGCAAAAAAGTTAGAAGTATCTGACAAAGTCGCAATTCAAATCGACGCGATGAACAAATGGTATGGTTCATTTCACGTGCTTAAAGACATCAACCTAACGGTTTATGAAGGTGAGCGTATCGTGGTTTGTGGACCATCTGGTTCTGGTAAATCAACGCTAATCCGGTGCATCAACGCATTGGAAGAGCATCAAGAAGGTAAGATTACTGTTGATGGTACTCATCTGTCATCTGATCTGAAAAATATCGATGCAATTCGGTCAGAGGTTGGCATGTGTTTCCAACACTTTAACCTGTTCCCGCATTTGTCGATCCTTGAAAACTGTACTTTGGCACCGATATGGGTTCGCAAGATTCCTAAGAAAGAAGCCGAAGAAACAGCGATGCACTTCCTTGAAAAAGTGAAGATACCTGAGCAGGCTGATAAGTACCCTGGTCAGTTGTCTGGTGGTCAGCAACAACGTGTGGCGATTGCTCGCTCACTGTGCATGCAACCACGCATCATGTTGTTCGATGAGCCAACATCTGCACTTGATCCAGAGATGATCAAAGAGGTGTTGGACACCATGATCGAACTGGCCGAAGAAGGCATGACTATGATTTGCGTAACGCACGAGATGGGCTTTGCCCGCCAAGTGGCTAACCGTGTGATCTTTATGGATGCGGGTCAGATCGTGGAGCAGAACGAACCAGAAGAGTTCTTTAACAACCCACAATCAGAACGCACACAGTTGTTCTTGAGCCAAATTTTGGGCCACTAAGAAGACACCCAATAGAGTTAAGGAAAGCCCCGCAGTTTTGTGGGGCTTTTTATCTTATAGGAATAAAAATATGGCTGTGACCAGACGCGATACTTTAAAGCTTGGCGTTGCTGCTTTTTTAAGTAGCCTTGGTAGTAAGCATCAAGGGAACCCCCTCTATTTTGGTTTGATTTGAGATGCGATTATTGCGCGAGGCTGGCGGTTTGGTTGGCGCGATATGAGGATTTTTCTGATGAGCAAGCGACGGGCTGGGCGAGGTTCCAAATACACGGATGATTTTAAGCGACGGCTAGTGGCGGAGAGCCAAGGTGATGGCGTGAGTGTTCCGATGGTCTCGCGGCGTCATGATGTGCCACCCCGCCGGATTTACGCGTGGCGCGGTGATGCGCGGTTCCAGCCGGACGCGTCGGGTGATACCGGCTTCATACCAGTCGAAGTGGCAAACAGTGATACTGATGTTTCATCTGTGCTGCCAGAAGCGCAGCTTACAACCAGTCCCCAGATTGAGATCACTTTGGAGAATGGGCGCAAGCTGAGCGTGAGCGGTGGGGTTGATGCGGGCTTTGTGCTGGAATTGGCGCGTGGGCTGGCGGCATGATCCCGGTACTGGCGGATGCAAAGATCTGGCTGGCGGCGGGGGTGACTGACATGCGGCGCGGGTTCAACGGTCTGGCCGTTCAGACCGAGCAGGTTCTGGGGGGTGATCCTTACTCCGGCCATCTGTTTTTGTTCCGAGGGCGACGCGGTGATCAGATCAAGATGATCTGGTGGGATGGTCAGGGCGCGTGCCTGTTTACCAAGCGCCTTGAACGGGGTCGGTTTATCTGGCCCTCTGCTCAGGAAGGTAAGATCAACCTGAGCCGTGCGCAGCTTGCGATGCTGATGGAAGGTCTGGATTGGCGTATGCCGCTCAAGACATGGCGACCCAAGATGGTAGGTTAGAGGCAATGTTTTATGGGTATTTCTGACGTTTTGGGATTCCCATGAGGCCCTTGATTTTCCAATAATTGGTTAAAACCACCAGCTTTTAGCTGGTCAGCTTTAGCGTTATTTACATAAGGTTTCCTTCCATTTTAAGACCCAGCGTTGCGGTAAGGTCTTAAAATGGAAGGAAACCTTATGATCTATTCTACTGGAAGTCATAGCAGATATTATCACAGATACCATATCGTTTGGGTAACAAAATATCGTTACAAGGTGCTGCGTGGTGAAATGCGTGAGCGTATTCGGACATTGATACGACAAACGTGCAATGAATTGGGCGTACACATTGAAAAAGGCGTATTGTCTACCGACCATGTGCATATGTTTGTGTCAGTCCCGCCGCACGTCCCAATTTCAAAGGTGATGCAACGCGTAAAAGGGAGGTCCTCATACAAGATACAGCGGGAGTACCCCGAATTACGCAAACGCTATTGGGGGCAACGGTTCTGGGCTAGAGGCTATTTTTCAACGACGAGTGGAAATGTGACGGATGACGTTATTCGTCAGTATCTTGAATTACATTCAAAACGTGAACCTACCGACGAAAGTCGGTAGTTGTTCAGTTGGTAAGGAGTGGCATGAGTAAGACCCCTCCAAATCTGGCTGATTTGCCCCCTGACGTGCAGGCGTTTGTGGCCGCACAAGCGGCGGAATTGGCTCGTAAAGACGCGGAGTTGTTGGGGCTGTCGTTGAGCCATGCCACAGCGCAAAAGCGCCTTGAAAATGAGATGGAAGCGGCTCTTGCTGCGGAGCGCGCCGCCCATGCGCTTGCCATTATGAGCAGAGATACCCTGATTGCCGATCTGCGCCTGCAATTGCACGGACATAAAAAACATCGCTTCGGTTCAAAGTCAGAAAGCAGCACACAGCTGGCGCTGGCGCTGATCCTTGAAGATCTTGAAATCGAACAAGCCGCTGAGACGGATGATGAGAATGGGCCCTCTGACGCTGAGACCACAAAGCCGCCGCGTACCCCGCGCAAGCGCAAACCTTTCCCCAAGGGGCTCAAGCGGGTCAAAAAGACCATCACGCCCAGTGATGCTTGCACCGACTGTGGTGGCAGCTTCAAAGTGCTCGGGACAGATGTGATGGAAGAACTGGAATATGTGCCCGGCCATTACGTCGTAAAACAACTTGAGCGCCCACGACTGGCCTGCACCTGTTGTGAGAAGGTGGTTCAGGCCGAGATGCCAAGCCGTCCTATTCCCAAGAGCTTTGTCGGCCCTGCGTTGATGGCCCACATCTTGTGCTGCAAATACGGCTATCATCTGCCGCTGTATCGACAGAGCCAGATGTTTGAGAATGAAGGCATCGATCTGAGCGGGTCGCTCATGGCCAACTGGGTCGGCAAATGCACTAAGCTGTTGGAGCGCGTGGCTGATGCCATCCGGGATCACGTTTTTGAGGCGCAAGCGATCTTCATGGACGACACCACGGTCAAACTGCTCCAAAAGGGCAAGGGACGCGGTAATAACAAGACAAAAACCGCGCGGCTCTGGGTCTATGCCAGAGATGAGAGCGCCTGGGCGAGCGGCGCACCACCGGCGGTGTGGTATCAGTTCTCCACCAACCGGGGCGCAGAACATCCGAGCAAACATCTCAAGCCCTACAAGGGCTATGCCCATGCGGATGCCTATGCTGGGTATAATGACGCCTATCGGACGGGGCGCGTCAAAGAGATGGCCTGCATGGCCCATGTTCGGCGGGATTTTTATAGCCTGTTTGAAAGTCTGAAGCTGCCCGTGGCGGGCGAAGCCGTTCTGCGCATTCGAAAGCTCTATGATGTTGAGGCACAAGCGCGGGGTCTGGCGCCTGCTGAGCGCGTGGCCCTGCGTCAGGAATATGCCAAGCCGATCTTTGATGAGTTGGAAATCTGGCTCAAGGAGCAGCTGGGCAAGATCTCCGTTAAGACGCCGCTGGCCAAGGCGATCAGATATGCGCTCGCGCGCATGCCAAAGGCGCGGCCCTATCTCGACAATGGCTTTCTGGAAATCGACAACAACACAGCCGAGCGTGCGGTGCGCCCTGTGGCCGTTGGACGTAAGAACTACCTGTTCATGGGATCAGAGGCAGGTGGAAAATCCGCCGCCATAGCCTACACCCTCATCGAAACCGCCAAGATGAACAACGTCAATCCCGAAGCCTGGCTCGCATGGGTGCTCGAGCGCATCCAGGATCATCCCGCAAACCGTATGCAAGATCTCCTACCGTGGGCCTATCAGGAGATGATCGAGGAGCGGGAACAAAGCGTTATAGCGGCATGATCGGCCCCCGTGATTCAGCGGCACTCCCAGAGCAAGGGGATCTGTTTGAAGAGCGCGGGAATTGGCAAGGGCCAGATACCTCACAGCACGACTTGGGCGTTGAAAACCTTGAAGGCTTGTCCGACAAAGACCTCGTCGAGAAGACGGCAAAGGCTACACTGTCCAACGTCGACCTGCTGTGCGCCCAGATTGTGGAACGGGGCTTGGGAGATATAGCCGTTCCGGGTCTCGTCGCGCTTTGGAACCGGTTTAAGGGGTTCGGAATTGCGACCCCTTTACCAGAACAAAAGCTTGCCTTGGAAACTCTTCGCGCCATTGGGAATGAAGCTGCAAAAAAAGAAATCAGCAAGATCCTTGGCGCACAGGACTTGCCCGACAGCTTGCTCCCGTTTGTGTTGCAAGCCGCTGTGAGCGTGGGCTTGAAGCTGCCTCAGGCACAAATCTTGCCATGGCTGGAACACGGCGCACCAACAGTCCGTGCCCAAGCCTTCATCCTTATACAATCGAACAGCCCACAGCGAAGCACCTTGGAAATCGGGTTCAGCGACCCAGACCCTTCAGTCCGACGAACCGCTCTGACAGTGGCGGGGAATCTGGGCCATATCAGCGCAAGGGCAGGATTGCTTGCCGAGTTCCGGAAAAATCCAACCAGCCAAAAGATCGAAGCGCTTTTAACTGTCGCCGATGACGACATCGTTGTTGAAATCGGAAGATACGCACTGGAAAATCCGCCTCACCGGTGCCTCATCGCAAGTGAACTTGAGGCTCTGGACACACCCAAAGCCCGAAAGCTGGCCCAACGAATCAACGATCAGATAATGCAGCGTTGATGTTTACTTGGAACCTCGGCCACCCCGTCGCTTGATCATCAGAAAAATCCTCATATCACGCCAGCCACATCGCCAGCCTCGCGCAATAATCGCAGCTCAAGTCAGACCAAAATAGAGGGGGTTCCCTTGATGCTTACCCTTGGTAATAGTGCTGTTGCGAAGAACATCAAAGGTAAGAAAGTTGTCGTGGTTGGTGCTGGTCTCGCTGGGCTCGCGGCGGCAAAAGAGCTTCAGTCTAATGGTGCCGAAGTTATCGTTCTGGAAGCGGGTAAACATATTGGTGGGCGGATTAGAACGGATAAATCACTGGGGGCGCCGTTTGAATATGGCGCAGGATGGATACATGGTCCGAACCGAAGCAATCCAATTAAGAAGCTAGCAAATCAGATTAAAGCGGAAACATTTAAAACTGATGATGACAACATTGAGATTTTTGATGCGCAAGGAGAACCGCTAACGGGTTGTGGGTACGTGCATCTTGATCGCATGTATTCTCGCTTGGCAAATAAACTAGATACACGTGTGAATCGTAACGATCAGCGTAATCTTGAAGAGGCCATTAAAGGCTTAGAGCCAGAGCTTTTGAATGATGTTATGGGGCGTTGGATGGTTTCAGCTTTTTTAGAATTTGATATAGGCGCAGACGTGACTGATATTTCGGCAGCGAATGCTTTTGCAGATAAGACGTTTGGTGGGGGAGATGTGGTCTTCACCAGTGGATATGACACCATTTTAGCACCTTTGGCCGCTGGCTTGGATATCCGTTTAAACAAGCGGGTAAAGCGTATTTCTTATGGTGATGATGGCGTTGATATAGATGGTATAAAGGCCGAC
This sequence comes from Amylibacter sp., assembly GCA_965206885.1. Taxonomy (GTDB): domain Bacteria; phylum Pseudomonadota; class Alphaproteobacteria; order Rhodobacterales; family Rhodobacteraceae; genus Amylibacter. The sequence continues at coordinate 275,419 of CBDBLJ010000001.1, forward strand.
TTTGTTGTGTGTGCTGTTCCATTGGGTGTTTTAAAGGCTGGTTCAATCACTTTTAAACCAGCCCTTCCAAATAATATTCAAAATGCTGTGAAAGAAGTGGGTTTTGGTACAGTCACAAAAATTGCTTTAAAATTGGCTCAGTTTACAAATCGTATGCATGGATCTGCGATCGCGGTGGCGAGGCAAGCGCGGGGTGAAGCATTTTCCAGTTGAAGACGCTGAAACCATCGCAGGTAGTTGTCGAGATACCTGGTTGCGACGCCTCGGTAGCGGCGCAGGAAATCCTTCAACTGGCTGTGCCGGTTGTTGACCGTCTGAATGTGAAAGGCATCCCGCACCCGCTCCCCGCCAGACAGGTTCAACGCTTCGTGGCGCACTCCCAGTGCTGCGGCGCAAGGCGGATAAGCGCGGTGGCCATCGGTCACCAGAACGATGTCATCATCCACGACCGGCTCGATTGCAGATTGCAGCGTATCAGCATTGACCGCAGGGAGAACCGCGCTGACTGTCGTGCCGCTGCGATCAGCGGCAACCAGTACTGGAACCTGCTCATCTGACAGACCTCGCTTGCTGGCCGTGCCTCCCCTGCGGCGCGCCTTGCGCTCAAGGTTTCGTTCACCTTTTTGGCTTTGCAAAACATAGGTTTCGTCGACCTCGACAATGCCTGTAAGCTTGCGGGCGTTCGGATTGTCTGTGGTGAGAAATCGGTGCCGCCAACGGAACGCGGTATTGACGGCAAATTTGCAGCGTTCTGCTGAGGCGCGAACCGTCAGCCCATCAGAAAGACAGGTTCCAAAGGCAAGCCACTTATCCTTGCGGTGCAGGCCCGACAAAGGGGTGCCGGTCGCCGCGTTGAATGTCTTATTGCATCCCTTGCATTGGTACCGTCGCAGACCCCGTGCTTTGCCACGCGATATAGCTCCTAGTGTGCCACAATGCGGGCACTGGCGACTTTCACCCACGCTTGCTTCAATGGCTGCCAGCGAAGAGGACGCCTCAGAGACCCCCATGAACACGGTTTCGGCTTCCTGTCGCTGCGCAGGGCTGAGGTGATCTATCCCAGATAGCCAATCCTGAAACTGTTTGTGATCCATAGTCGGCCTATCCCTCTGATTTGACATGATTTGAAAAAGAACATGTCATGAAAGCATACGATTTGTAAACTGAGCCTTAAAATTTGATAAGCCATTTTGGAATATCAGAACTCAATATTTTGGCATGATGACTGAGCCTAAAGGTCGTTGGAACTATTGGTTGAATTACCGCACATTTAGCAATCAGAATATTCTTCTGGGTTTATCCTTTGGGAAATATGCATTTACCGCTGATGGGATGAGTAAAAGCACAATGACCAAAGATGCTATGAAAGTTTTAAGATCTGTTTGGGGTAAATCGGTGCTTACGCCTCGCAAGGTACTAACCACCAATTGGTCCAAATACCCAGATTTCAAGGGGGCCTATTCTTACCCTCAATCAGGCGGTTCAATTGCACAATTTAGAAGTTTCGAAGAACCAATCTCAGGTCGTTTGTTTATGGCAGGGGAACATACATTTTTTGACTACCACAGTACAACTCATGGTGCATTACTTTCAGGGCGTAGAGCTGCGAAGGCAATCGCAAGAAGCTAACATAGGGTAAAAGGAAGCAATGATATTACGCGTTATGGAAATCCTGGAGGAGAGTCTTTGACAACCTACAATCAGAACGCGCACAGTAATTATTGAGCTGAATTTTAGGCTACTAAGAACACAAGACTTAAAAATAAGGAAAAGCCCTGCCATGGTGCGAGGGGTGAGCTTTTAAAATGATGCTGAGCGTCTGCTAAGTGGATAAAGTCGCTGTTGAACCAATAGCAAATAGAGCTACAAATGTGGTTTGTGGGAATACAGGGCAATCAAGAAGAGGACACTCGAGCGGAGTGATGTCCCAAACCATGGCGCCTAATAAAACTTACTGTTCCCAAGAATACTAACGATATGAGATAGTTTAATTTACCCACTGAAAACAGACTTGGACTCTGGCTTTCCCAGCAATTCCCAACTTCAAAGCGTGCCGATCCGATTATGGACATAGAAGAGCTGCCGATAGTGAAGCCTCTGCATCTGTACCTCGATCTGCTTTGCAACGCCGCCGATTGACAAAAGACCCAATTGCCATTCGTATCGTGTGCGCCTTGGGACGTCGGTATCGCATCCCTCACGAAAGCGACAGACTGGTGGGAATGTTGTGCGGATATTAACTCTCGCCCATATTGGCTTTCGGTCGCAGAATACTTCCAGAAATCCAGCATCCTTGTTGGACAGACGTATCCGCATCTCGACCCGGTGCCAGTTACCCAAATCAGTTGAGGCGATGCATGTGCGCCCCATCACTGTCACGCCACGATTTGCGTCAAGTTGAACGGACATTATCTCAGCCGCAGGATCGCCTTTGCGGAATAGGCGCGAGAGCACAACCTTTTCAGTTCCAAGCGATTTGCGATTAAGGCGAAGGTCAAACCCAAATAGATATGTGTGGCCGTTGCGCCATTCCCTCCCAGCCTGGACTGCAGAACGGTTGTCACCTGGCATCAGGCGGAAAATCACTATCGGATCGGCAATGATTGGTATCTGATCAGAGCTTTGATCAATTGCTCTTGGCTCCTTGACCCAGTCGTAAAGTTCAGCGTCCACAGTGTAGACGGGGCCAGTTCCTAGGGAAGTGCAAGCCGCCAGAAGAAATGCTGTCAGGGCGGGAAGGCGATGCGGCCTCATTTCGCGGGGGCGGCGTTTGTCCGCGATACAGAGGGAAAGGGTATCATGCGCTCATTCTCCTCGTCATAAAGCTTCCAACGGAGGCAAGCGAGGCCCTGCAAAAAACCTATTTTCTCAGATTGAAGCAGCCCATCTGCTTCTAGGACTGCATGGGCCGTTCGGAGCTTATACCCTGGAATCTTGGCGTTGAGGTGGTGTAAGTCGTGGTAACCAATATTCATCGTTGTAAGATCAAAAAGGTGGCCCCAATCTAACACTGCGCTGCCTTTTAGCGCCGCTGTTTTAGGTGTCAATTCAGGGCGTCTACCCCAGTGTATATGTTCGAAATTGTGCACGATATAAGGGATCAGCGCGCCGAAAGTGCAGCCGACGTAAACAGACGCTGTCCAAAAAATGATGCCATCCCAACTGGCCGCCCACCAGATCAACCAGAGATAGGAGGCGAGTAGCATATTGTGAAAGACCAAATCACCCACGCCAGTTTTTAGCACGTTGAGAGGCATGCGCCGAAGGAAACAGTAGAGTATAAAAGGGCCGATCAGGATAAGTGTAACAGGGCTGCGATAGTATCGATACTGCAGCCGCTTCCATGTAGGTGCCACCTGCCATTCTTTAAGTGTCATTGTAAATATCTCGAATGCATCTCGCCGCTCGAGGTCGCTGACATAGGTATGGTGAAGGCTATGGCTGTATCGTGTCGCTTGATATGGCGTCATCGAAATTGGTGATAATAAAGTCCCGATGCGGTCGTTTAATTTGCGAGATGTGAAGAAGGATCGGTGCAGGCAATCATGTTGAATCATATAGATACGAACCGCCATAGCAGCGGCCAGTAGAACTGCAGGCACTGTCAGCCACCATGTTCCTACTGTTGTCAGGCCGATCGTCATCGCGCTGATGTAGATCGCGAGAGTTGCCGAAAGCTCGAGCCATGCCCGTGGATTAACAGAGTGCACAAACTGGCGCGATGCGGCGTAAATTTCGTGATTAGAGTCCAATACTTACCCCCCTACACGCATGTTTTACTGCTTAAGGGTAGTCAAATGCAGCATGTATGGTCAAGTAAAATTGATTCCTTCCATATGACGCTTGTGGACAATATCTGACATTTCACGTTGTAATTGCGGCTTTATCCCCCCATAAATCGCCATTTTAGGACATGAATGAAGGCAAGATACGCAAAGCGATTAGCTGTGCCCTATATATCGTCATCATCGATTAAGATACGTGATGCATTTCCTTCTGGATCATCAAATTGTTTCGATTTGATGGCCCAAAAGAATGCCAACAACCCAATGCCACCAAGCAACATTGATAAAGGGATGAGGTATAATAAGACAGACATTAATATTCCTTCTTTAAACGCAGCGCATTCAGCGAAACGCAAATTGACGAGGCAGGCATTGCCAGTGCTGCCAATAAAGGTGTTGCCAACCCGATAAGCGCTATTGGTATGGCGACCGCGTTATATCCAGCAGCGATACCAAAGTTTTCCAACATACGTCGCTTGGCTGATCTTGATAAAGAAATGCAGTCATTGATTAATGTTAAGTCATCTTTAATCAGCACAAAATCAGATGCTGAACGTGCAGCATCTATTGCCGTGGCAGGTGACATGGAGACATATGCCGATGCCAAAGCCGCGGTATCATTCAGTCCATCTCCGACCATGAGAACATGATCCCCAAGGGAGTTTATCACAGCCAACTTTTGGTCTGGTAAAGTTCCTCCAATCGCTTGGTCCACTCCAAGTTTATCTGCCAATTGATTTGTTGCGAATTGCGTATCACCAGACAGCATAATCACTTTCAAACCACGTGCTTGTAGTTGTTTGATCGCGATAGCCGCCGTCTCTTTTAGAGTATCCTCAAAGAGGAATGGAACAGGTTCTTCTGCCCCGATCTGCAACCAACTTTGAACATGATCAGATTTCAAAGGAACACCAATCCAATCTGCACGGCCTAATTTAACGACCTTACCATCCACTATAGCTTCAAGCCCTTGGCCAGGATGTTCTATAATATTTGCTACAGTTATTATTTTTTTATCACGGTAATGGCGCGATATAGCGCGTGATTGTAGGTGGTCAGAACTGGCTGCTAAACTCGCCGCAATTTGTAAGGCTCGACCCTTTGGCGCAGATAGAACTGTCATATCGCCTTTGGTTAAAGTTCCTGTTTTATCAAATACGACTGTGTCGATATCAACCAATCGCTCTAAGGCGGCGCCATCTTTAATGAGGACGCCAGAACGGAATAAACGCCCGCTTGCTGCTGTCATAACCGCGGGTACAGCCAAACCAAGGGCGCAAGGACATGTAATGATCAAAACAGCTGTAGCGATCCCAACAGCCAACCGCGTATCCCCTGTCCAAAGTTGCCAGAAGATAAAGGCCGCTAAGGCAAGCAGATGAACCAAAGGTGCGTAAATCTGTGCTGCGCGATCTGCAAGCGTTGTGTATTTTGTTTTGGCTCAGTTTACAAATCGTATGCATGGATCTGCGATCGCGGTGGCGAGGCAAGCGCGGGGTGAAGCATTTTCCAGTTGAAGACGCTGAAACCATCTCAGGTAGTTGTCGAGATACTTGGTTGCGACGCCTCTATAACGCCGCAGGAAATCCTTCAACTGGCTGTGCCGGTTGTTGACCGTCTGAATGTGAAAGGCATCCCGCACCCGCTCCCCGCCAGACAGGTTCAACGCTTCGTGGCGCACTCCCAGTGCTGCGGCGCAAGGCGGATAAGCGCGGTGGCCATCGGTCACCAGAACGATATCATCATCCACGACCGGCTCGATTGCAGATTGCAGCGTATCAGCATTGACCGCAGGGAGAACCGCGCTGACTGTCATGCCGCTGCGATCAGCGGCAACCAGTACTGGAACCTGCTCATCTGACAGGCCTCGCTTGCGGGCCTTGCCTCCCCTGCGGCGCGCCTTGCGCTCAAGGTTTCGTTCACCTTTTTGGCTTCGCAAAACATAGGTTTCGTCGACCTCGACAATGCCTGTAAGCTTGCGTGCTTTCGGATTGTCTGTGGTGAGAAATCGGTGCCGCCAACGGAACGCGGTATTGACGGCAAATTTGCAGCGTTCTGCTGAGGCGCGAACCGTCAGCCCATCAGAAAGACAGGTTCCAAAGGCAAGCCACTTATCCTTGCGGTGCAGGCCCGACAAAGGGGTGCCGGTCGCCGCGTTGAATGTCTTATTGCATCCCTTGCATTGGTACCGTCGCAGACCCCGTGCTTTGCCACGCGATATAGCTCCTAGTGTGCCACAATGCGGGCACTGGCGACTTTCACCCACGCTTGCTTCAATGGCTGCCAGCGAAGATGACGCCTCAGAGCCCCCCATGAACACGGTTTCGGCTTCCTGTCGCTGCGCAGGGCTGAGGTGATCTATCCCAGATAGCCAATCCTGAAACTGTTTGTGATCCATAGTCGGCCTATCCCTCTGATTTGACATGATTTGAAAAAGAACATGTCATGAAAGCATACGATTTGTAAACTGAGCCTTTGTTTTTAACGTTTCTGCTGAGGCAACCAATGCAGTAATCTCTGCCAGTTTCGTCCCTTGTCCTGTCTGAGAGACATTCACTTGAAAGGGGGCAGCCATATTCACTGTGCCGCTGTAAACTGGATCACCGATAATCACGGCGTGTGGCATAGTTTCGCCTGTGATTAGAGACATATCCAATTCACTGCGCCCCTCGGCAACAATACCGTCTACTGGAATACGTGCCCCGCGGCGGATTAAAAGTAAGCATCAAGGGAACCCCCTCTATTTTGGTCTGACTTGAGCTGCGATTATTGCGCGAGGCTGGCGATGTGGCTGGCGTGATATGAGGATTTTGAGATGTTTCGGTGTGCACTGACAAGTGCACTTAACTATGGAGAGCGTCCACAGGGGGGTCGTCCGCCCTATGATGCGGTTATGATGTTTAAGATTTTGATATTAGCGTCGATGCATAATTTAAGTGATGAGCGGATGGAGTTTCTGATCCGCGATCGTTTTAGCTGGTTGCGTTTTCTTGGTTTGCAAATTGGGGAGCCGACGCCAGATCAAAAGACCATTTGGGTGTTTCGGGAGAAGTTGACCCAAGCGGGTGTGTTGACTGATTTGTTTGCAACCTTTGAGGATCATTTACGTAATCGGGGTTACAAACAAACTGGGGGACAAATTGTAGACTCATCGCTGATTGCAGCCCCACGCCAACGTATGACTTCAAGCGAGAAAGCCCGCGCCAAGGCTGGCGAAGATGCAAAAGATATCTGGCCTGATAATCCAGCCAAGGCGGCACAGAAGGACACCGACGCACGGTGGATGGTCAAGTATAGCAAGGCTAAAACGACCAAGACGGGTGAGAAAGATGCGGGGTTAGTTGATATTTCCGTACCTCACTTTGGCTATAAAAACCACATCAGCATTGACCGTAAGTTTCGGTTTATCAGAGGTGAAAAAACAACAGATGCAGCGCGCTATGACGGTCATGAGTTGGCGTCAGTGCTCACCAAGGACAATCGTTCTGGCAAGGTTTGGGCCGATACAGCTTACCGCACCAAGAGCAATGAGGCATGGCTTAAGGCCAATGGATTTTTCTCCCACATCCACCGTAAAAAACCAAAAGGCAAACCAATGCCCAAACACATCGAGCGCGGTAATGCGACACGTTCTATATTTCGCACCTGTGTCGAGCATGTCTTTGGTCATCAGAAGGGCCCGATGGATTTATCCATTAGAACCATCGGAATTCAACGCGCCACAACAAAGATGACACTCGCCAACATAACCTACAATATGAAGCGTCTCATCTTCCATGAACGACGGCAAGCCACAGCCTGAATCCGTCTAGAATTCAGAAATACCCGCTCAGGCGGCTCCATAAAGCATGAATGCCGCATAAAACGGAACAAAACAGGCTTTTTTTGCGTCAAAAAGCAGCCTGCCGTAAAAAATGCCTATCAAATACCTCTGGAATTAGCGGTTAATCGAGGTGTCCAACTTGAGGCTCTGGACACACCCAAAGCCCGAAAGCTGGCCCAACGAATCAACGATCAGATAATGCAGCGTTGATGTTTACTTGGAACCTCGGCCACCCCGTCGCTTGATCATCAGAAAAATCCTCATATCACGCCAGCCACATCGCCAGCCTCGCGCAATAATCGCAGCTCAAGTCAGACCAAAATAGAGGGGGTTCCAGGGCAATCGCATGAGTTTTACCCCTGAATTATCTGGAAAAGAAAATCCTCGTCCCAAGCCGCCAAGTGTCGCTTTAACCTGAGGCTTTGCTTTCCCTTTACGGAGCGCAGCATGTTGTTGGCGGCGTGCTTGATCGTTGTAAAATTAGCTGGCGCGTTTCCTTTACGGATACGACATTCATCATCACGAAACACCATATCCATGACCCAATGCAGCCCGTTTTCAATACCCCAGTGGTCGCGGATAGCTTTTGCGTGAGCTTCGGCGTCACAGGTCATGGATGAGATGTAAAAGCGTGTCTCTGAACGGGTCTTGTCTTGAAGTGTTGCGCAGTATTGGACCATCACGATGCTTTCCAATCCGGGCCAATTGTGCCGCTCCATCAGCCATTCAATATCCGAGCAAACAGTGACTTTTCTTGTTTCAATACGTCCATGTGATTTTTCTACGTCCTCATGGTAAGTTACTGTTGTGTCTGCAAAATCCACAGCGTCCTGTTCTTTCATGAACAGTTCGGTGTCTTTGCGAAGGGCACCTTGATTACCCTTTAAGGCCAAAACATCACGGCAATCGCTTGAAGATTTCAGCCTTCACCTTTGATTGCGGCTTTTAGGTAACTATCATCCCAAGCGGCTGTTTTTCTTCGTATTTTCAGACTGGCCGTATCGCCGACTTGCTTGAAGATGTTGATTGCACTATGTCGCATCAGAGCCATGTTGGCGGGGCCATTTTGGGTCCGCAAGCGCATCAGGTCGTCGTGAAACACCACATCCATCACCCAGTGCAGGCGATTTTCCACACCCCAATGGGCGCGTGTGGCGCGCAGGAATTGCTTGGCTGAGAGCGGTGCGGAGGACAGATAGTAACGTCGCGAGAAACTGGTTTTACCTTTGTGTTTGACCTCGGCCTCGATCATGCCGATAGCGGCGAGGCCTGGAAACCTTGGTGCGCCAGGCTCAGACCGATCAGGGCGCAGCCACTCTACATCATGACTGACATAGGCACGACGGATTTCTATCCGCCCATGATCGGCATCGGTGGTTTCATGGGTTTCCAAACCACTGGTCTGGTCGAAATAGAGCCTCACCTCTTCATGCAGTGATTTTTGGTTGCCTTTAAGCGCCAAAAGATAGTCTGCGCCTTGTGCGAGGATCGCCGCAGCAATACCGTGTTGGCAGCCCATTGCATCAATCGTGACCAGCGCGCCTTTCAACTCAAGCCGCGCCAGTAGTCGAGGTATCGCGCTGATTTCATTCTCTTTCTCGTCACAGGATTCTTGCCCCAAGACCAATCTCTGACGCGTTGCCCAAGCTGAAACCAGATGCAGGGCGCGGCCATCCTCACCATGCGCACGGCGTGACGACTTGCCGTCAATTGCCACGATCTCATCATCGCCATCGCGCAAGGCCGCAACCCAGGAAACGAAGCATTCGCTAAACAGGTCAGCGGGAATCGCGTTCATCACATCATTGAGCGTGTCATGAGATGGGATCCCATCTTTGAAGGGTAGAAACCCACGCAAGAATTTCAATTTTCGGTCCGCCCATCGGGCTATTTCGGCAAAATCATCAGCACCAGCCATAACACCGCAGAGCACAATCAGTAGGATTTCGGGTAGTGGATAAACAGTTTTCCAGCTCTGGCGTGGGTCTTCAATGGCAGAAAAATGGTCGAGGATATTGGCTGAGATCATGGGAGGCTCCGAATGTCATTTCAATGACCAGAGAATCACATATCACCCGCTAAGGGAATCCCCACTTTTTCAAGCGATTGCCGTGGCCAAAACATAATCCGCTTGTTTGGTGATGATTTTATCGGCAATATCACGCTGACATCCCATAGCATCTATAGTGACAATAGCCCCCTTTATCGTCAGGAGGTCTAACAGTTCCGGTATGGCCGTGATCTCATTGGATTTGCCGTCCACCTGCCGTTGGGCAAGTGTCAGGTTCAACTCTGAACTCCAGGCCGAGATCATGTGAATTGCGGCCTTGCTGCCAGCCTTATCCAAGCTGCGACGTGAGGTTTTACCATCTATCGCCACGACCCCGCTAAGGGTGCTGTTTAAGGAGGCGACCCACTCCATAAAGCAGGCCTGAAAATGATTGGCATCCAGTGCGGCGTAGATGTTTCCCAGTTGATCATGTGAGGGTGTTCCGTCCGAAAAGGGCAAGAATTTCCGTAAAAAGGCCAGTTTCTTTGTCCCAAACGCAGAAATAGCGACCCAGTCATTCGCCCCGGACAACACGGCACATAACGTCAAAAGCAAAACCTCTGCCATAGGGTAAAGCAGCTTTGTTTGTTGTCGTGGGTCAGATAAAGTAGAAAAATGCGTAAGAAAATCAATGGAATGGCTGTCGGGTGCGTCGGCATTGGACATGGGTAGTGACCTCAATAAAAGCTAAAAGTTCACTCATTGAATCAACCCTCACCTCATTTGTCACCTGCTAACTTTTTCATGCGATTGCCCTGGAGGGGGTTCCCTTGATGCTTACTTGATAGGCACCCGCTAAATATAAGCGGACGTTTAAAGATTGTTAAAAGGTTAGGCCAAGACCTATGTAAAGGGTGCACCGTTACACCTGCAGCACGGCGCCATGATTTAAAGCAAGCGTTTAGTAATATCAAAAAGTAAGTTCACTACACGAAACCCTTTGACTTTAGTCGAAGAAGGCTCCGTTTTTGATTGATATCGCTATTAAACAGATGGCATGCGCGTTTTAAATTAGCAGCACCTGTTAGAACTTCAGATCAAACCCTATTTGCACACCATAGCCTTCAAAGCCACTGGCACCGATACCATCATAGAATGTATCTAGAACCAAGCGGCCTCCATTAACCATAGTGTAGTTTGCACCAAGCTTCAATCTTGCACGACCACCCTCAAACTCAGGTACGACTAAAGTCGCATTTCCTGATCCACTGGTGGATGAACCAATGGCGGTAATTCCACCCGTTAATTCTAAGATTGAGCCTTCATTTTGCATGGGAATATAATGACTAAACTCTAAGCCAAGCTCTATCTGAGCCAGATCAATGCCTTGTTCTGGAATGAAATTCCCAAGGCTATCCGTATACGCGTCTTGATCATCGGTTGTGTATGATATGCCTAGACTTGGACGCACCGTTGTTGCTCCATATTTGAGGTCACCAGAAACCTTGAGTTGCGCTAAAATACGCTCGGTATCAAAGCTGTCAGTGTACGTATTAAAGGGCGAGATATCATTGGATGTCTGACCGTAAAGTAACCGTCCTTCAAAGAATAGTGGATGATTTGGGCTACGCGCCACAAAATACGGACCAACCAACCAGTACCATCTATTGTAGATGTGCCATCTTCTTGATTGAGATAATCAAACTCAATCAAACCACCGATCAGTAGGTTGGGGGTAACCTCAAGGTGACTACCAAACGCTCCGAATATATAATCAGTTTCTCGTGTACCTTCTTCTGTAAATGATCCACTTAAACGGAACCAGAATGTATGGTCATCACTTGGAGGGCTTGCAAAGTTAAACGTTCCAAATCCTTTGGTTACATCGGCACCAAATGCCCCGCTGATGTCTCCAGAGAGAAAGCCTGTTAAACTTGGTTGGTTTGACACCAGTTGGTTCGCGCGTGATTGTTGAAACTGCGCGATAATCTTTTGCGTTTCTTCCACAGTCGCACTGGAAATGTTCAGCGTATTAGACGCTTCGTTCTCATTGCCAGCCGCATCCATGGCTACTGCTGCGGGAATAGATACTTCCGTATTGCCAGTGCCAGTAAGCCCGATCGTTGCCACATAAGCAGCTCCAGTTCCTGCCAACGTCGTTACAGAACCATTGACCACTGTAATATCGCCAGCGGCAAAGCCAATCAGATCTTCGGATGCGGTGATCGTTACATCAACGCTTGTAGCTCCTGATACGGTTGTTGTAGTACTGGCAATCGTGATTGTTGGAGATGTTCCATCAAAAGTTGTCGTCACCTCATTCGATGCGGCAGTGTTAAAGTTACCCGCAGCATCCGAGAACGTATTGGTCCCAACTGATAAGGTTACTGATCCATCCGCAATTGGCGTTAAAACAGCCGTATAATTGGTTCCTGAACCTGTCAGAGTTGCCGTAGCATTACCCAAAGTCAGGTCACCAACCACAAAATCAGTACTTGTTTCCGACAAAGTAATCACTGCTGTTTGGTCGCCATTCAACGGCCCCGTAAACGCAGCTATACTTGCGGTGGGAACTGTCCCATCAAAAGAAGCATTCAATACATTACTTAGAGTGTTTCCGTTGGTATCAGCATCCTGTGCAACATTAGCAGCTAGACTTACTGTGACAGGACCATCAGACGCAGGCGTAATAGTGGACGTAAAACTGTTTCCTGCTCCTGCGACAGGAACGGTACTGGTTCCATTGACCACTGTAATATCCGCAATAACATCAAATCCTGTGACTACCTCGCTAAAGGTGTAGGGTAAGCATCAAGGGAACCCCCTCTATTTTGGTTTGATTTGAGAGTAAACGTCAACGGAACCCCCTCTAACGGAGAGCTATTTGTGGCTGTAATCTAGATTTGAAGTCAGCGTTTTGCTGGGCTTACGGAAGGATTTCAGAATGATTAATCACAGTGGCAACCTACGCAAATACAGCGATGCGTTTAAAATTCAGATGGTTGAGGAATGTCGTGTCCTTGGCGCGACGGTTCCCATAGTATCGAACCGCCACGGCGTGCCGACAAGCCGGATTTATGCGTGGCGCATGGATAAGCGGTATCAGGGGGACGCAGAACCTCCGCAGGATACTGGCTTTGTTGAAGTTGCCGTTGCTGGTGAACCTGCAGTTGAGTCCAGTGTGCCGTCGCCGGTTCGAGCCGAGCGCATTGAAATCACGCTTGAGAACGGGCGGCGGTTGAGTGTGAGCGATGGTGTGAATGCAGAGTTTGTTCTGGAACTCGCACGGGGTCTGGCGGCGTGATCCCTATTCTGGGGAATGCGAAGATCTGGCTGGCAGCTGGTGTGACGGATATGCGGCGTGGCTTTAACAGTTTGGCGGCACAAACAGAACAGGTGCTGGCAGAAGACCCGTATTGTGGTCATCTATTCTTATTTCGGGGCAGGCGCGGCGATCAGATCAAGATGATCTGGTGGGATGGTCAGGGCGCGTGCCTATTTACCAAGCGCCTCGAACGCGGTCGTTTTGTCTGGCCTGCTGCAAAAGACGGCAAGATAGCGTTGAGCCGCGCACAGCTTGCGATGCTGATGGAAGGTATTGACTGGCGGATGCCACAGAAAACATGGCGGCCAGCTATGGTCGGTTAGCGTAGGTTGCATCAAATTAGTAACACCTGTGGTGATGGCACTTGTAGAATTCCTCAAGACCCATGTACGTGTTTTAGTGCATTCATTCGATAAAGCGCGAGACGCCTGTACTGCCTATTTTATTTTCCAATAATTGGTTAAAACCACCAGCTTTTAGCTGGTCAGCTTTAGCGTTATTTACATAAGGTTTCCTTCCATTTTAAGACCCAGCGTTGCGGTAAGGTCTTAAAATGGAAGGAAACCTTATGATCTATTCTACTGGAAGTCATAGCAGATATTATCACAGATACCATATCGTTTGGGTAACAAAATATCGTTACAAGGTGCTGCGTGGTGAAATGCGTGAGCGTATTCGGACATTGATACGACAAACGTGCAATGAATTGGGCGTACACATTGAAAAAGGCGTATTGTCTACCGACCATGTGCATATGTTTGTGTCAGTCCCGCCGCACGTCCCAATTTCAAAGGTGATGCAACGCGTAAAAGGGAGGTCCTCATACAAGATACAGCGGGAGTACCCCGAATTACGCAAACGCTATTGGGGGCAACGGTTCTGGGCTAGAGGCTATTTTTCAACGACGAGTGGAAATGTGACGGATGACGTTATTCGTCAGTATCTTGAATTACATTCAAAACGTGAACCTACCGACGAAAGTCGGTAGTTGTTCAGTGGGAAATCAGTCACTTTAGGGTTCACAAACCGGCCCAGATTTGGTAGGTGTAAGCATGTCCGAAGCACCTGTAAATATAACTGATTTCCCTCTTGATGCGCAGGCATTTATTGCCGCGCAAGCAGCGGAACTGACCAACAAAGACGCGGAACTTATGGGGCTGACGGCAGCGCGGGTGGCGGACCGCACAGCCTTTACCAAAACAATTCAAAACCGTGATCTGGTCATTGCGGATTTGCGCATGCAACTTGACGGTCATAAAAAATACCGCTTTGGATCCCGCTCGGAACACATAGATCAGCTTACCCTTGAACTGGTGTTGGAAGAGCACGAAATTGCGCAAGCCGCTGATGAACCTGACGAAGATGTGGCCTCAGCGTCTGATAAAGAGGCCAAGCCGCCACGTACCCCGCGCAAACGCAAGCCCTTTCCCAAAGACCTAAAGCGCGTTGAAACACGTATTACCCCCAGTGATAGCTGCGCTGATTGTGGTGGCAGCTTCAAGGAACTCGGCGTGGATGTCATGACCGAGTTGGAATATGTGCCTGGCCACTTCATTACCAAAGACATCATTCGTCCACGTCTGGCTTGCACCTGCTGTGAGAAGATCGTCCAGTCAGAGATGCCATCGCGCCCCATTCCCAAAAGTTTTGTGGGTCCTGCGCTGATGGCCCATATCCTGACCTGCAAATATGGCGATCATTTGCCACTCTACCGCCTGAGCCAGATATTTGAACGCCAAGGCATTGATCTGAGCCGTGCGCTTTTAGCCTCTTGGGTGGGTAAAGCTACAAAATTACTAGAATGCCTTTCTGATGCCACCCGTGATCACGTTTTGGCAGCAGATGCCATTTTCATGGATGATACCACGGTCAAACTACTGCAAAAGGCTCGCTTCTCGGGCATGGAATGCCCTGCCAGCCAACGGGACAAAGGAAAAAACAAGCCCAAGACAGCACGGCTTTGGGACTATGTGCGCGATGAACGGCCCTGGGGCAGTGCATCACCACCCGCCGTCTGGTATCAGTTCTCCACCAGTCGGGGGGCTGAGCATCCCAATGAACATCTCAAGACCTATAAGGGCTTTGCGCATGCGGATGCTTATGCAGGTTATAACGATCTTTACCGCACAGGCCGTGTCACGCAGATGGCATGTATGGTGCATATCCGCCGTGAGTTTGTGAAAGTTTATGACAGCAGCAAATCAGCAACGGCCAAAGAAGCCATTGAACGTATAGCAAAGCTTTATGCGGTGGAAAAACTGGCACGCGGCAAACCCCCGAAAGAACGGGTGTCTATACGGCAACAACAGGCCAAGCAAATATTTGATGATCTGGAAGTCTGGTTGATGGAATGCTTGGGTAAGATATCCGGCAAGTCGCCCTTGGCCAAAGCCATCCGCTATGCACTCACGCGGCTACCCAAAGCACGGCCTTATTTGGATCACGGCATTCTGGAGCTGGACAACAACACCGCCGAACGCGCTATTCGTCCTGTCACACTGGGGCGTAAGAACTACCTGTTTATGGGATCAGAGGCAGGTGGCGATGCCGCCGCCATTGCCTATACCCTGATTGAGACTTGCAAGCTGAACAACGTCAATCATGAAGCCTGGCTCGCATGGGTGCTGGAGCGCATTCAAGATCACCCAGCAACAAAAATCCATGAGTTGTTGCCATGGGCCTATCAAGCCATGATCGACGCGAAGAAAAAAGAGGATAACATAATGTAATTATTCGCAACGAGGCCTAACTGGATCAACTCAACACGGATAAGTCCACAATGACGTTCCCGTAGCTTGGATGACATGGGGGGCGAGCGCATCGCAGATCACAAGATCAATCGTCTCGATGAACTCATGCTGTGGAATTGGATTTATAAACAAATACAAGGAGCGTTGGCTGCATGAATATCATCGAACTGAAAGTCACTATGGAAGATGTGGAGCCAGAGGTAAAACGAAATCTTCTGGTTCCATTAGACATCAACCTAGATTATTTGCATGATATCTTGCAAGCCGCCTTAGGGTGGACGAACAGCCATCTTTATATGTTTCAAGCTGCCCATTCCACTTGGGGAATGTCCGATCCAGATTGGGAAACTGAAGACTTACCAGCACACGAAACAACCTTGATGGAATTGCTTGAAGATACAGGCGTTCGGACGTTTGATTATCTGTACGATTTTGGTGATGGATGGGAACATCGCATACGAATTGGTAAAATCAGTGACCCCGTTTCGGGCCATATTTACCCTCAACTCACATATGCTGCAGGCAGATGCCCACCAGAGGATGTTGGCGGCGCGCTTGGCTATGAATATTTCCTTGAAGTTATGACCAATAAAAAACACCCGGAATATGAAGAATTATTGGAATGGTGCGGTGAACCATTCAACCCAAATGATGCCGATGAGCAGTACTTAAAAAACAGAGTAAATTGTTTAGCTATTTTGCCCAATAAGGCAAAATCATAATCGGTGTAAAACAAGCCGCTTGTCAGATCAAAATACGGACACTTTGACTGGACCATACCGTCAACTAGGGGGTTCCTTTGCCGCTTACTCATAGCGCATTAGAATGGATCAAGGTAGCTGAAGAGGCCGACTTACCCGAAGGCAAAATTAAAACCGTAACGGCACGCACCAAATCAATCTGCCTTGTACATTTTGAAGGCCAATGGGTGGCAATGGATAACCATTGCCCACACCAAGGCGCGCCGCTTGGCGAAGGGTCTATTGAGGTTGGTAAAAAAGGCGAATGTTGGATTCGCTGCCCGTGGCATGGCTGGGACTTTCATCCACTGACAGGCAAACCACCTGGCAAGGGATTAAAGGACAGTGGTCAAAAACTTTATCCCTTAGAAAACCGTGATGGCAATCTTTATGTAGGTTTGGAACCCGAGAAACCTCGGGAGCGTACAATCAGCGATGTTATGGCTGATACAATGGTAAATTGGGGCGTCAAATCTGTTTTCGGCATGGTTGGCCATTCCAATCTTGGCCTAGCAGAAGCATTACGTTACAAAGAAGTTGCTGGCGAATTAAAATTCTTTGGCATTCGCCACGAAGGGGCCGCTGCTTTTGCTTGTTCTGGTTACGCAAAGCTTTCTGGCAAACCAGCTGCATGTTTAACAATCGCTGGCCCAGGTGCCACAAACTTAATCACAGGCCTTTGGGATGCCAAAGTGGACCGTGCCCCTGTACTTGCGTTAACGGGACAAGTGCAGACACAGGTCTTTGGGCCAGGTGCATTTCAAGACATCGACCTAAAGTCTGCTTTTGATGCCGTTGCTAAATTTTCACAACCTGTTTTACCAAGTTCAAAGCACGCGGAACTGATGTCACTTGCCTGTAAATCCGCATTGATCGAACGCGATGTTTCTCATTTAATTTTCCCAGATGATGTTCAAACTCAACCATCCAAGAAAAAAGGTACTGGACCAAAGGGCCGCGTCGGTCGTGATGTTGTTTACCCAAACAACGATGATGTAAAAGATGCACTTGCTATGATTGCCGCCTCGAAACGCCCAGCGATTGTATTGGGTTATGGTGCGCGTGATGCATTGGAGGATGTTATTGCATTAGCTGAAGCCCTGAATGCACCTGTGATGACAACCTTTAAAGCCAAGGGAATGATTCCTGATACTCATCCAAATGCCGTTGGTGTTTTGGGCCGTTCAGGCACACCTATGGCCAGTTGGTTTATGAACGAAGCCGATTTGTTAATTTGCCTTGGATCGTCATTCGCAAACCATACAGGCATCGCTACGCATATGCCCATTATGCAGGTTGATTTCGACCGTATGCAGCTAGGTAAATTCCACGCAGTTGATTTACCCATTTGGGGGGAAATCGGGGCCACAACCCGTATCTTCCGTGATCAATTACCAGATCGCCCTGAGGGCATAGATGTCAAACCAGAGATTACAGAACGTTGGAAAATTTGGCGCGCAGAAAAAGATACGCGCTTGGATAATAGTGATATTGGTCTGTCTTCTGCGGCAGTCTTTAAAATCCTCAACGACCTTATTCCAGAAGATGCAGTTATTGCCGTGGATGTTGGCAATAATACGTATTCCTTTGGCCGTTACTTTGAACCTAAAGGACAATCTGTACTGATGTCAGGGTATCTTGGCTCTATAGGTTTTGGTTTTCCAGCAGCTATGGGTGCATGGGCAGCCACCCAAGATATCGAAGAACATAAAGGGCGCAAAGTGATTTCAATTTCTGGTGACGGAGGTTTTGGTCAATATGCTATGGAGTTCAACACGGCCATTAAATACGGGATGGATATTACGCATAT
The DNA here is from genome assembly GCA_965206885.1 of Amylibacter sp. GTDB lineage: Bacteria > Pseudomonadota > Alphaproteobacteria > Rhodobacterales > Rhodobacteraceae > Amylibacter. Next base: position 293,642 of record CBDBLJ010000001.1, read on the forward strand.
CCTGTTAAATAACAGTCAGCTTGGTAAAATTTCAAAAGAGCAAAGATCAGGCGAATGGGAAGTTTGGCAAACTGACCTACACAATCCACCATTCTCAACCTTTGCACGACTTTGTGGTGGGCACGGTGTTAAAGTGACTGAAATCGAAGCCTTGGAAGAAGCTGTAAAAGAAGCTCTTGCCTTTAAAGGGCCCGCTTTGGTTGAAATTATTACAGATGCAGAACTGATTTAGTATCGCATCAATCCACTCATGTCGGCGATTTATAAAACAGTCGCCGACACCTTTGGCAGTAATTAAAACACTCCACCAAAGTTTGCACCAGATATTTGCGTCGTATTTCTTTTATATGTGGTCAAATCATCATAATTGAATTCCAATAGATCATCATACACGCATAATTACCTACATAAGCTCTACAGATACATTGAAGGTCAAATGACTTTGCCCTTCATCTTTAATAAATTGACCCGCTACGAGCTTGTAATTGGATTGTTATGTTCTGGTATTAAGATTACTTTTGGGGCTTGGACGTTACCAGAGCGAATGTCTTTGAATGCATTCGCACCATCAAACAGAGATCGTTTTTCAATCCAATTTATTTCTCCAAATTGATTGTTAAAAATAGCCTGCGCTGTCTGTTCGAAATCTTTAGCAGTATAAGTATAGGTGCCGATGAACGTTATTTCTTGCAACGTTATTCTGCGAATATCAAGGCCACCTGTATTTTCACCTAATCCAATATGTATAATTACCCCGCCTGATTGAGTATAGGCAGAAGCCGTAGCTCTTGTGCCAGCAAGCCCAACGCCATCCACTATCAGATCAAATGAGGATTCTGTTTCAAGCTCTTCTAATGAAATAACTTTTAAATTGGTCTTATTTGCAAGAAAAGCGCGCCTAGATGGGTTAGTTTCAATGACAGTTACATCCTTCACACCTTGCACTGCGAGCGAAAGTGCTACACCTAAACCAATTGCTCCTCCACCTATTGCAAGACTTCGTATATTTGATGGAGACATATCCAAAGCTCCAACACCAAGGCGCACACCATGCCAACCGCATGCTAAAGGTTCTGCGAGTGCTGCATGTTCTAGGGGGATATTATCTGGAACAGTGATTAGGTTACTACGGGGCATAGTGACATATTCAGCAAATGCACCTTCGCGTGGGGGCATCGAAATTATTTGGCGTGCACCACATAAGTTGGTTCGTCCCGATGTGCAAAAACCACAAGCTCCACAAGTAACCAGAGGGTTAATTGTAACACGACGACCTGCGTTCGCTCCCCCCACAACGATACCTGCCGCTTCGTGCCCAAGGATTAACGGAGCAGGGCGACGTTCATCATGACCTAAGTAGGCATGCATGTCAGACCCACAAATCCCCGATGCTAAAACTTGCACTAACTCTTGATCTTCAGATGGACGTAGGTCAGGAACATTCTGATACTTCAATGTTTCTACGCCTGTATAAACAAGTGCTTTCATTTTGCTGTAAACCCTCCATCCACAGCCAATACCTGACCTGTTACATAAGAAGATGCATCTGAGCATAAAAACTGGTTCTGTTGCAAAGATTTTAATGTTGATTGCTTTTCTGGTGAGATTTTTGCATACGCATGTGAGTTTTAGACCAACAGGTGAGTGTACCATGATTTCGTTCAGCGGCTGTCATTTCCCCAAAGAAGCGATTCTTTATGCGGTGTTTTTTTACGTGCGCTATGGTGTTTCCTACCGTGATCTGGAGGAAATCATGGCGGAACGTGGTGTCGATGTCGATCATACAACCCTGAACCGATGGGTGATAAAATATGCGCCCTTGATCGCCACTGAAGCACAGCGTCGGAAGTCTGGAACCAGCACCTCGTGGCGCATGGACGAGACCTATATCAAAGTCAAAGGTAAGTGGATGTATTATTACCGCGCCATCGATAAATTCGGCAAAACCCTTGATTTTATGCTGTCAGAGCAGCGGGATGAAGCGGCAGCGACTGCATTTTTCAAGCGGGCGATCCAGAATAACGGCTTCCCTGACAGGGTGGTCATCGATAAAAGCGGTGCCAACCTCGCCGGGTTGAATAACATGAATTACCTGCTCTTGTTGAACGGCTGGTTTTGGCTGATTGAGATATTGCAGGTCAAATATCTCAACAACATCATCGAGCAAGACCACAGGTTCATCAAGAAGCTGACCAAGCAAATGAAGGGCTTCAAATCCTTCCTCTCAGCCTCCGCAACACTGGATGGCATTGAAGTCGCGCACATGATCCGCAAGAAACAATTCGGAACACCCGGACAATCCGCTTTCCAGCAATTTTCGGCGCTCGCTGGATAACTGTGTCCGGCGATAGGAGTGACTCCATGCACAATCTCAGTTTGCGACAGAACCGATCTTGCATACGGTTTGCGGGATGATCCTGGATGCGCTCGAGCACCCATGCGAGCCAGGCTTCGGGATTGACGTTGTTCATCTTGGCGGTTTCGATGAGGGTGTAGGCTATGGCGGCGGATTTTCCACCTGCCTCTGATCCCATGAACAGGTAGTTCTTACGTCCAACGGCCACAGGGCGCACCGCACGCTCGGCTGTGTTGTTGTCGATTTCCAGAAAGCCATTGTCGAGATAGGGCCGCGCCTTTGGCATGCGCGCGAGCGCATATCTGATCGCCTTGGCCAGCGGCGTCTTAACGGAGATCTTGCCCAGCTGCTCCTTGAGCCAGATTTCCAACTCATCAAAGATCGGCTTGGCATATTCCTGACGCAGGGCCACGCGCTCAGCAGGCGCCAGACCCCGCGCTTGTGCCTCAACATCATAGAGCTTTCGAATGCGCAGAACGGCTTCGCCCGCCACGGGCAGCTTCAGACTTTCAAACAGGCTATAAAAATCCCGCCGAACATGGGCCATGCAGGCCATCTCTTTGACGCGCCCCGTCCGATAGGCGTCATTATACCCAGCATAGGCATCCGCATGGGCATAGCCCTTGTAGGGCTTGAGATGTTTGCTCGGATGTTCTGCGCCCCGGTTGGTGGAGAACTGATACCACACCGCCGGTGGTGCGCCGCTCGCCCAGGCGCTCTCATCTCTGGCATAGACCCAGAGCCGCGCGGTTTTTGTCTTGTTATTACCGCGTCCCTTGCCCTTTTGGAGCAGTTTGACCGTGGTGTCGTCCATGAAGATCGCTTGCGCCTCAAAAACGTGATCCCGGATGGCATCAGCCACGCGCTCCAACAGCTTAGTGCATTTGCCGACCCAGTTGGCCATGAGCGACCCGCTCAGATCGATGCCTTCATTCTCAAACATCTGGCTCTGTCGATACAGCGGCAGATGATAGCCGTATTTGCAGCACAAGATGTGGGCCATCAACGCAGGGCCGACAAAGCTCTTGGGAATAGGACGGCTTGGCATCTCGGCCTGAACCACCTTCTCACAACAGGTGCAGGCCAGTCGTGGGCGCTCAAGTTGTTTTACGACGTAATGGCCGGGCACATATTCCAGTTCTTCCATCACATCTGTCCCGAGCACTTTGAAGCTGCCACCACAGTCGGTGCAAGCATCACTGGGCGTGATGGTCTTTTTGACCCGCTTGAGCCCCTTGGGGAAAGGTTTGCGCTTGCGCGGGGTACGCGGCGGCTTTGTGGTCTCAGCGTCAGAGGGCCCATTCTCATCATCCGTCTCAGCGGCTTGTTCGATTTCAAGATCTTCAAGGATCAGCGCCAGCGCCAGCTGTGTGCTGCTTTCTGACTTTGAACCGAAGCGATGTTTTTTATGTCCGTGCAATTGCAGGCGCAGATCGGCAATCAGGGTATCTCTGCTCATAATGGCAAGCGCATGGGCGGCGCGCTCCGCAGCAAGAGCCGCTTCCATCTCATTTTCAAGGCGCTTTTGCGCTGTGGCATGGCTCAACGACAGCCCCAACAACTCCGCGTCTTTACGAGCCAATTCCGCCGCTTGTGCGGCCACAAACGCCTGCACGTCAGGGGGCAAATCAGCCAGATTTGGAGGGGTCTTACTCATGCCACTCCTTACCAAATCAAGGGCCTCATGGGAATCCCAAAACGTCAGAAATACCCATAAAACATTGCCTCTAACCTACCATCTTGGGTCGCCATGTCTTGAGCGGCATACGCCAATCCAGACCTTCCATCAGCATCGCAAGCTGCGCACGGCTCAGGTTGATCTTACCTTCCTGAGCAGAGGGCCAGATAAACCGACCCCGTTCAAGGCGCTTGGTAAACAGGCACGCGCCCTGACCATCCCACCAGATCATCTTGATCTGATCACCGCGTCGCCCTCGGAACAAAAACAGATGGCCGGAGTAAGGATCACCCCCCAGAACCTGCTCGGTCTGAACGGCCAGACCGTTGAACCCGCGCCGCATGTCAGTCACCCCCGCCGCCAGCCAGATCTTTGCATCCGCCAGTACCGGGATCATGCCGCCAGCCCACGCGCCAATTCCAGCACAAAGCCCGCATCAACCCCACCGCTCACGCTCAGCTTGCGCCCATTCTCCAAAGTGATCTCAATCTGGGGACTGGTTGTAAGCTGCGCTTCTGGCAGCACAGATGAAACATCAGTATCACTGTTTGCCACTTCGACTGGTATGAAGCCGGTATCACCCGACGCGTCCGGCTGGAACCGCGCATCACCGCGCCACGCGTAAATCCGGCGGGGTGGCACATCATGACGCCGCGAGACCATCGGAACACTCACGCCATCACCTTGGCTCTCCGCCACTAGCCGTCGCTTAAAATCATCCGTGTATTTGGAACCTCGCCCAGCCCGTCGCTTGCTCATCAGAAAAATCCTCATATCGCGCCAACCAAACCGCCAGCCTCGCGCAATAATCGCATCTCAAATCAAACCAAAATAGAGGGGGTTCCCTTGATGCTTACCCCGAAATATTGGGTGCACAACTGGCCTTCTGCATCAATCAAAATCAGACTCGGAGTGCCACGCATACCATATGCCTCCATTGTAAGAGGAATATTTTTTGATCCCGCTTTGTCGACTGCGACAGGAAAGGTGACGTTGAACTCATGTAAAAATGCCCGCAATGAAACAGGTGTCATTGCATCGTGATGTTCGAAAACAGTATGCAATCCAATCATTGCAAGCTTGTCAGATGGGAATGTTGCATGGATCAACTTTGCAAGTGGAATACCTTCTAAAATACAACCAGGACAAAGCATTTGAAACGCTTCGATTACCACGACTTTTCCGCGTAAATCGTTTAGCTTTAAATCTTGGTCGGTGTTGAACCATTGCGATACTTGTAATTCGGGGGCTTTGGTCATGTCTTCATCCATTTCTAAAAATGAGTGTAATCGTATTGATCACACTCATTTTTTGTTACTTAATTTTGCCTGGTAAGCTTAGGTCACCAGAAGCAATGTCAAAAACATCAGTCACGCAAAGCAGTGGTGCATGGATATTTGCATTAACACGTAAGGCGGATGTCACACCATCATAGGCTATACCTTCCAGGGCAATCGCATGAAAAAGTTAGCAGGTGACAAATGAGGTGAGGGTTGATTCAATGAGTGAACTTTTAGCTTTTATTGAGGTCACTACCCATGTCCAATGCCGACGCACCCGACAGCCATTCCATTGATTTTCTTACGCATTTTTCTACTTTATCTGACCCACGACAACAAACAAAGCTGCTTTACCCTATGGCAGAGGTTTTGCTTTTGACGTTATGTGCCGTGTTGTCCGGGGCGAATGACTGGGTCGCTATTTCTGCGTTTGGGACAAAGAAACTGGCCTTTTTACGGAAATTCTTGCCCTTTTCGGACGGAACACCCTCACATGATCAACTGGGAAACATCTACGCCGCACTGGATGCCAATCATTTTCAGGCCTGCTTTATGGAGTGGGTCGCCTCCTTAAACAGCACCCTTAGCGGGGTCGTGGCGATAGATGGTAAAACCTCACGTCGCAGCTTGGATAAGGCTGGCAGCAAGGCCGCAATTCACATGATCTCGGCCTGGAGTTCAGAGTTGAACCTGACACTTGCCCAACGGCAGGTGGACGGCAAATCCAATGAGATCACGGCCATACCGGAACTGTTAGACCTCCTGACGATAAAGGGGGCTATTGTCACTATAGATGCTATGGGATGTCAGCGTGATATTGCCGATAAAATCATCACCAAACAAGCGGATTATGTTTTGGCCTTAAAGGGTAATCAAGGTGCCCTTCGCAAAGACACCGAACTGTTCATGAAAGAACAGGACGCTGTGGATTTTGCAGACACAACAGTAACTTACCATGAGGACGTAGAAAAATCACATGGACGTATTGAAACAAGAAAAGTCACTGTTTGCTCGGATATTGAATGGCTGATGGAGCGGCACAATTGGCCCGGATTGGAAAGCATCGTGATGGTCCAATACTGCGCAACACTTCAAGACAAGACCCGTTCAGAGACACGCTTTTACATCTCATCCATGACCTGTGACGCCGAAGCTCACGCAAAAGCTATCCGCGACCACTGGGGTATTGAAAACGGGCTGCATTGGGTCATGGATATGGTGTTTCGTGATGATGAATGTCGTATCCGTAAAGGAAACGCGCCAGCTAATTTTACAACGATCAAGCACGCCGCCAACAACATGCTGCGCTCCGTAAAGGGAAAGCAAAGCCTCAGGTTAAAGCGACACTTGGCGGCTTGGGACGAGGATTTTCTTTTCCAGATAATTCAGGGGTAAAACTCATGCGATTGCCCTGCTATACCTTCAAGTTTCACATCTCTCGAAAATGCTGCGTTTATGACGATTTCAGGCCCGTTAAAAAGAGGAGTAAAGCCCGGGCTGTCAAGAAAAATTGGGAAGCCTGGCCATGTGGGAGGTAGCTTTGGAGATGTCCCTTCTGGAATATCTCGTACGGCTAATGCTCCAGGACCACAAGTTTCGGTTGGAGTTAAAACCACCCAATGACTATGCCATTCGATGCCATCATTGCTTGGATTGCCATCGCGATTTTCATCAAACAGGGGAGTGTCGTCAAAGTCTGGATGACTGGTCGCCGCCATCGCTAAAATGCCTGTACCACCTTCAAAGCCAACCGCTGATGGATTAAGAGATGTTGGCCAGACATATGATAAAACTGATGCCCCGCCGACAGAGCCTGTTGCTTTTGGAACTTCTGCACCCGCTGTGCCGTTTGTAGTCATGTGAAAGGTCACAGTATTTCCTTTGCGATGTGCATGTGCTGCAAGAATATCAAAAGCTGCGATTTTGGAAGTATCTGTATCAGACTTAATCGCACCGTTTTGATGAACTGCATGGTCTTCACTGGCATATGTGATGCTTGTGACCATAGCTAAAATTGCGGCAGTAGAAATTAAATAGTGTCTCATTTTTTGCTCCATTTATGTAGTTATTGGAATCATTATTAGTAGCGAGTCGAAAGTATTGCAAGTTTTATTTCGAGTCGCTATGATATTTACATGAAACAGACAGAACAAATACGTAGCTTATTAAATCGATTGGCCCGCCTAGATGCGGGTGAAGGTTGGGCAGGTGATTTAAATCCAACACAAAGGGATGCCTTGGACTATCTTGCACGTGCGAACAGGTTTTCCAGATCTCCATCCCATGTGGCAGAGTATCTAGATACTACGCGCGGAACGATGTCCCAAACACTCAAAGCATTGGTTCGTAAGGGATATTTAAACGAAAAAAGGTCCAGCATTGATAAGCGTGTTGTCAGCTTCATGTTGACAGATCTAGGGCGGAAAACGACATCTGATATCAATATCATCAATCATGGATTGGATGAGTTAGCTGAGAAAGATGTGATGAGCCTTTATCATGGCCTCACTGGATTATTAGAAAACGTACTGAAAAAAAGTGGCGGTAAGTCTTTTGGTATTTGCTACACCTGTCGGCATTTCTCTAAGAAACCTCAGGGTGGGTTTTGTGAGTTGCTTTCAGAATCTTTAATTGAAATGGAAACGAAAGAGATTTGTCACGAACAGGATTTGGCGTGATCTTTTCTTAGAAGTTGATAGTTACATCCGGCAAATTCAATGAGTTTACTAAATCACGCACTTCTTGACGCGCAGCCAAGTTTGACATGCTCATTGGTTCGCTTGTGATATCAGCCAAATCCAAAAGTGTAAGGCCGTTCGGAAACAGCTCTTTGAAAATAACGCGGTCTGAAAAACCAGGTATCAAAGTAAACCCAATACGACGCGCTAAATCTTCTAAAGCTTCGCCAACACGACGTTTGTTCTTCATAGAAAGCGCATGCATACGGTTACGCGTCACAAACCAATCCATCGGGTGTGAACCTGATTCAGCCCGTGCTTTACGAGCCTTCCAAACCATTTCAGAATAGATTGAAGGTCCAACAACCTTATTTGTTTCACCGTCAATACGCGCCAGTAGATCGAAATCTACAAAGCTATCATTCATAGGCGTGACCAATGTATCAGCCATTGCATGGGTTAATTCACTCAGCTGAGTGTAGTTTCCTGGGCAATCAGCAACGATAAACTCATTGGTTTGATCCAGTTGTGCTAACCCATCTTGGAATGCTTTTAAGGTCGCTTTAAATCCAGGCTCCATGCCAAGTTCAGATGGCTTCTTAAGAACAGCTGTTTCGGGAAATGGCAGACGTATACCTGTACGCTCAATATAGAGAATACGGTTTTGAATATAACGTGTCAGTGTTTTCTGACGCAGATCCAAATCTAATGCGCCAACAGTTTTACCCGAGCGTAAAAGCGCGGTTAAAACATGCATTGCGGTCGTCGATTTGCCTGATCCGCCTTTTTCGTTACCGAAAACAATTATATGTGCCATTCAATTCCCCAACGCCCCAGTAGTATAGGCATGTGCGCACTATGCGTTATAGAATACTCGATTACAATATGGACACCTCTAAAAACCAGGGCAATCGCATGAGTTTTACCCCTGAATTATCTGGAAAAGAAAATCCTCGTCCCAAGCCGCCAAGTGTCGCTTTAACCTGAGGCTTTGCTTTCCCTTTACGGAGCGCAGCATGTTGTTGGCGGCGTGCTTGATCGTTGTAAAATTAGCTGGCGCGTTTCCTTTACGGATACGACATTCATCATCACGAAACACCATATCCATGACCCAATGCAGCCCGTTTTCAATACCCCAGTGGTCGCGGATAGCTTTTGCGTGAGCTTCGGCGTCACAGGTCATGGATGAGATGTAAAAGCGTGTCTCTGAACGGGTCTTGTCTTGAAGTGTTGCGCAGTATTGGACCATCACGATGCTTTCCAATCCGGGCCAATTGTGCCGCTCCATCAGCCATTCAATATCCGAGCAAACAGTGACTTTTCTTGTTTCAATACGTCCATGTGATTTTTCTACGTCCTCATGGTAAGTTACTGTTGTGTCTGCAAAATCCACAGCGTCCTGTTCTTTCATGAACAGTTCGGTGTCTTTGCGAAGGGCACCTTGATTACCCTTTAAGGCCAAAACATAATCCGCTTGTTTGGTGATGATTTTATCGGCAATATCACGCTGACATCCCATAGCATCTATAGTGACAATAGCCCCCTTTATCGTCAGGAGGTCTAACAGTTCCGGTATGGCCGTGATCTCATTGGATTTGCCGTCCACCTGCCGTTGGGCAAGTGTCAGGTTCAACTCTGAACTCCAGGCCGAGATCATGTGAATTGCGGCCTTGCTGCCAGCCTTATCCAAGCTGCGACGTGAGGTTTTACCATCTATCGCCACGACCCCGCTAAGGGTGCTGTTTAAGGAGGCGACCCACTCCATAAAGCAGGCCTGAAAATGATTGGCATCCAGTGCGGCGTAGATGTTTCCCAGTTGATCATGTGAGGGTGTTCCGTCCGAAAAGGGCAAGAATTTCCGTAAAAAGGCCAGTTTCTTTGTCCCAAACGCAGAAATAGCGACCCAGTCATTCGCCCCGGACAACACGGCACATAACGTCAAAAGCAAAACCTCTGCCATAGGGTAAAGCAGCTTTGTTTGTTGTCGTGGGTCAGATAAAGTAGAAAAATGCGTAAGAAAATCAATGGAATGGCTGTCGGGTGCGTCGGCATTGGACATGGGTAGTGACCTCAATAAAAGCTAAAAGTTCACTCATTGAATCAACCCTCACCTCATTTGTCACCTGCTAACTTTTTCATGCGATTGCCCTGCTCTAAAAACCTATCTTTTAGGTGTATTTTGTGATTCAATATTTTCAGGAGGATATTTTGATGCACGAAGCAGGATTGTTTGATTTTTCTGATCATCTTGAGCGTTTGTCTAAAACAGGCGACCCACTTGTCGCGCTTTCTGAGCATGTGGATTTTGAGATGTTTCGGTGTGCACTGACAAGTGCACTTAACTATGGAGAGCGTCCACAGGGGGGTCGTCCGCCCTATGATGCGGTTATGATGTTTAAGATTTTGATATTAGCGTCGATGCATAATTTAAGTGATGAGCGGATGGAGTTTCTGATCCGCGATCGTTTTAGCTGGTTGCGTTTTCTTGGTTTGCAAATTGGGGAGCCGACGCCAGATCAAAAGACCATTTGGGTGTTTCGGGAGAAGTTGACCCAAGCGGGTGTGTTGACTGATTTGTTTGCAACCTTTGGGGATCATTTACGTAATCGGGGTTACAAACAAACTGGGGGACAAATTGTAGACTCATCGCTGATTGCAGCCCCACGCCAACGTATGACTTCAAGCGAGAAAGCCCGCGCCAAGGCTGGCGAAGATGCAAAAGATATCTGGCCTGATAATCCAGCCAAGGCGGCACAGAAGGACACCGACGCACGGTGGATGGTCAAGTATAGCAAGGCTAAAACGACCAAGACGGGTGAGAAAGATGCGGGGTTAGTTGATATTTCCGTACCTCACTTTGGCTATAAAAACCACATCAGCATTGACCGTAAGTTTCGGTTTATCAGAGGTGAAAAAACAACAGATGCAGCGCGCTATGACGGTCATGAGTTGGCGTCAGTGCTCACCAAGGACAATCGTTCTGGCAAGGTTTGGGCCGATACAGCTTACCGCACCAAGAGCAATGAGGCATGGCTTAAGGCCAATGGATTTTTCTCCCACATCCACCGTAAAAAACCAAAAGGCAAACCAATGCCCAAACACATCGAGCGCGGTAATGCGACACGTTCTATATTTCGCACCTGTGTCGAGCATGTCTTTGGTCATCAGAAGGGCCCGATGGATTTATCCATTAGAACCATCGGAATTCAACGCGCCACAACAAAGATGACACTCGCCAACATAACCTACAATATGAAGCGTCTCATCTTCCATGAACGACGGCAAGCCACAGCCTGAATCCGTCTAGAATTCAGAAATACCCGCTCAGGCGGCTCCATAAAGCATGAATGCCGCATAAAACGGAACAAAACAGGCTTTTTTTGCGTCAAAAAGCAGCCTGCCGTAAAAAATGCCTATCAAATACCTCTGGAATTAGCGGTTAATCGAGGTGTCCATATTGTTTGTTCATTGGAAACAATAGATATTTCACATGACCTGTTGTTATCCAGTACTTTTTTGCGCCAATTGCTGTTCTCGTAAGAAAGTATATAAACCTGTTGCTATTATTATTGCTGCACCAAGCAGTGTTAATAGGTCAGGACGTTCCTTGAAAACCACCACACCGATTAGCAGTGAAAATAACAATCTTGTGTAGCGGAATGGTGTCACAGCCGATGCATCTCCAACACGCATGGCGGCAACGATGGCATAATATCCAGCCACCCCAAAAACAACGGCACCTATGAAGTAATATGTTTCTAATGTACTCACTGACACTATAGATTTTGATTGAACCATCATCAAAAAGGCACCAGCTAAAGCCAAAGGCGCAAAGCCCTGGCTGGATATGACTGTAGATGGGACATCACTTGGCACAAGCCGTGTGATCAGGTCACGTGCAGCCACACATATAACGGCGATTAAAACAAACAGTACATTTGGGTCAAACGTTCCCAAACCAGGTCTGATAATAATTAAGACGCCAATAAAGCCGACTATGATAGCTGCCCAACGTCGCCAACCAACCTGTTCCTTCAAAAATAAAGCAGCACCCATTGTGATTGCCAAAGGGGTTGCTTGAAAAACAGCTGCGACGGTGGAAAGGGGGACAAGTGATAATGATGTTACAAAAGCCAAAGCTGCAAATGTTTCCATCACGGAACGCGCAAGCGTAATGCGTGTCCAAAACCGTCTCGCAAAAATTCGGTGTCCTTTGTAAGTGGCCATAAGCGCAAAAATAATGGCGCCACAGATCCCCAAAACAATTAGAATCTGGCCAGTGGAAATTGTCGTGGAAAGCTCTTTGACAAAAGCATCTTCCAACGTGAAACCAGCCATAGAGGCAATGACAAGCAATATGCCCTTAAGATTATTCATAATAATATATCCATGATAAAACCGAGTAGAAACAAGTATGTGGTTCTATTCTGATGTTCCTGCCATCAAGAAGGGAAAATAGTGCACTTTGCAACATCAAACTTATCTGCAAAAACTGTTTTAAGATAATGACAGAATATTTGTATACGTCGCGATATAATGAAGAGATTTCGTGTTCGTAATGAATAAGTTCAGATAGATGTGAGACTGTTTTTTTGTTGCCAAGATTTAGGCGGCCTCGGAGACTGAGTATTGTAAAAAACCAACTCACGAGGCCAATATGCAAATCATAAGACTGCACAAGAACGTTTATAAACTTTATGCTTGGGCGCGGACACAAGAATGTTTGGATGCGTACCGTATCAAATACGAAGACACGGTTCGGCAATGGGAAGCTTTACGCGCAGAGGGTGTTTCTCTAGCAAAATGCGCTGAATTTGTCGGCATCTCTCGGTCTACTTATTATCGCTACAAGCGGGTTTTGAAGGATTTGGCGCAAGGGATTATGCCGCCATCAAAGGCCCCAAAACACCGCAATAAGTCACAGTGGGGTGAGGCAGAAAAACAGTTGGTGCTCGAAATTCGCCGCGACAATAAAACCTACGGTAAGGAAAAAATAGGGGCCATCTTGCGGCGCGATAAAAACCAAATCATAAGCGATAGCACCGCACGGCAATCGCTTGAAAAAGTGGGGATTCCCTTAGCGGGTGATATGTGATTCTCTGGTCATTGAAATGACATTCGGAGCCTCCCATGATCTCAGCCAATATCCTCGACCATTTTTCTGCCATTGAAGACCCACGCCAGAGCTGGAAAACTGTTTATCCACTACCCGAAATCCTACTGATTGTGCTCTGCGGTGTTATGGCTGGTGCTGATGATTTTGCCGAAATAGCCCGATGGGCGGACCGAAAATTGAAATTCTTGCGTGGGTTTCTACCCTTCAAAGATGGGATCCCATCTCATGACACGCTCAATGATGTGATGAACGCGATTCCCGCTGACCTGTTTAGCGAATGCTTCGTTTCCTGGGTTGCGGCCTTGCGCGATGGCGATGATGAGATCGTGGCAATTGACGGCAAGTCGTCACGCCGTGCGCATGGTGAGGATGGCCGCGCCCTGCATCTGGTTTCAGCTTGGGCAACGCGTCAGAGATTGGTCTTGGGGCAAGAATCCTGTGACGAGAAAGAGAATGAAATCAGCGCGATACCTCGACTACTGGCGCGGCTTGAGTTGAAAGGCGCGCTGGTCACGATTGATGCAATGGGCTGCCAACACGGTATTGCTGCGGCGATCCTCGCACAAGGCGCAGACTATCTTTTGGCGCTTAAAGGCAACCAAAAATCACTGCATGAAGAGGTGAGGCTCTATTTCGACCAGACCAGTGGTTTGGAAACCCATGAAACCACCGATGCCGATCATGGGCGGATAGAAATCCGTCGTGCCTATGTCAGTCATGATGTAGAGTGGCTGCGCCCTGATCGGTCTGAGCCTGGCGCACCAAGGTTTCCAGGCCTCGCCGCTATCGGCATGATCGAGGCCGAGGTCAAACACAAAGGTAAAACCAGTTTCTCGCGACGTTACTATCTGTCCTCCGCACCGCTCTCAGCCAAGCAATTCCTGCGCGCCACACGCGCCCATTGGGGTGTGGAAAATCGCCTGCACTGGGTGATGGATGTGGTGTTTCACGACGACCTGATGCGCTTGCGGACCCAAAATGGCCCCGCCAACATGGCTCTGATGCGACATAGTGCAATCAACATCTTCAAGCAAGTCGGCGATACGGCCAGTCTGAAAATACGAAGAAAAACAGCCGCTTGGGATGATAGTTACCTAAAAGCCGCAATCAAAGGTGAAGGCTGAAATCTTCAAGCGATTGCCGTGGATAGCACCGTGGGGCGTATCTTGGGTTTTCTACGCAAGAAAGGCCTGATTACACGATCAAGGTCTGCACCACAAAAGCGCAAGCGTAACTTCTCCAAGGGCCACGCCAAAGGATGGAAATATAAGGATTACAAAGATATAGAGATTGGAGAACGTGTGCAGATCGACCACATGACTGCCACGAAAAACGGCGTCACCTGCAAGCACTTTCAGGCCTGGGAACGGCGTAGCAAGCACATCCACGCGCAAATTTATTCGAATGCCACCGCACGCTCTGCCAAACGGTTTTTGGAAGAGCTTGTGGAAATAGCTCCCTATAAAATCCTCTCAATTCAAGTTGATGGTGGCTCCGAGTTTATGGCCGATTTTGAGACGGCGTGTGAGCAGATGAAAATCCCGCTCATTGTATTGCCGCCAGCCAGACCGAAATACAATGGTGGCGTTGAGCGTGGAAACCGCACCTTCCGCGAGGAATTCTATGATTGTTGTGATCTGATTGCCGATAGCATTGGAGCTATGCGGTTTGAACTGAGAAAAGCTGTCGAAAAATATAACACATTCAGACCACATCACGCCTTGAAAGGTAAGACACCCATGGAGTACCTTCGAATCACTCAGGCCGAAGCCGCGTGAGTCTCAAAACACATGAACCTATACAGTAATTTCTAGATTTGTTTATAGTGAATATAAGGTTAATAGTGTTCTGAGTTGAGCTGACAGGGGTGATATGAATTGACTTCAAAAATTGTTTTGCATGTACCCAAAAGGTTTATCAAAAATTATAAAGAACAAAGTCATCTGGCGTTATTTGCTAAGATTGAAGAGGTTGTAATACAGAGAGGTGGCGTCGTTGAAATTGCTCAATGCGATTATCGTTTAAAGAATGATAACGATATTGATGCCGCTGCTTTAATCGATGACGACAATCTTCATGTTATTCAAAATGGTTGGATGGATACGCCAAATGCGTTGAATGCAACAATCGCATATATCCCTCCATTCTGGCATTTAGATCGGCAAGGTGTTTTGTGTAACAGTACTATTGCAGCATCAAAATACAGCCCAGAAACAGTGCCATTCGATGCAGCTAACGGCTTTTTTCGAGGATTAAGAAAGCGTTTAGTCAACAATAGGCACTCTCGCTATGACCAATCTGCTGAGATTGAAGAAATCCCGAAAGATTGCATCGCCGTGTTTTTGCAAGGTGGCTTGCCTGAAAAGCAAGGCAATGCTTATTGCAGTACCGAAGATATGTTGCGCACAGTTCATAGGTTCTCTGATGGGCGCACAGTTGTTGTTAAAGCACATCCCATATCCAACCAAATTAAAGACGCGAAAGTTCTGTCCGATCTGATGCATGAAGGTATGGAGTTTTATCCAACCAGTGCTAATGTCCATGATATCCTTGCCAGTTGTAGTGTAACAGTTTCATTTAATTCAGCGGTTGCGATGGAGGGTTTTTTACACCGCAAACCTGCAATATTGTTCGGGGAGTCGGATTTTCATCATTATACAGAAACCGTAAAAGCCCCAGAAGAATTCCCTATAGCATTGTCTAAAGCATTACAAAAACAAGGGGGGTATGCACAATATGTGTATTGGTACTTTGCCAAACAATGCTTGTCTCTTCACGACAGTGATTTAGACCGAAAACTTCTGGAAAAATTTTCCAATATGGGATTTGACGCAAAACGCTTAGGGCTCACTCAAGAACGCAAACCACATATATTGCAAGATTCTTTTCAAATATCCCAAGAATTGACGCGCATGATAGAGGATCAAAAGGACATTCAGACCTGCCAGATTCTCGAAGTGTTAAAAGTTACAGAAAATACGAATGTTTTTGTTGCGCATATCAATAATGAGAAAGCTGTTATCAAACAGTTTAAGCATGATAATGCCAGTAATACGGTAAAAAACTTGAAGCAAGAACTGGATTATATCAGCGAAAGAATGGGGTCTGGAAATCTTCAGGTTAATAAATGTTTACACGCATTTCCCGAAGAAGGAATTGCTGTTTTAAGTTTTGCCGAGGGGCGGCGTTTGGGGGATGTGATTGAAGAATCATCTCCGTCAAAACGTATGCAGCTGGTAAAGAAAAGTGGGAAATGGCTTAAAAAATACACGCGTACACGCCGTAGAGCTGCGCGGTTTGGGCCACTGCATTGGTATAATTTATTGCAAGATCTCGGCACTGATTGTGTGAAAGATGAAGCTGATAAGGTTCTATGTTCGAAAATGCTAGAAAACTGGACACCTCGATTAACCGCTAATTCCAGAGGTATTTGATAGCACGGCAATCGCTTGAAAAAGTGGGGATTCCCTTAGCGGGTGATATGTGATTCTCTGGTCATTGAAATGACATTCGGAGCCTCCCATGATCTCAGCCAATATCCTCGACCATTTTTCTGCCATTGAAGACCCACGCCAGAGCTGGAAAACTGTTTATCCACTACCCGAAATCCTACTGATTGTGCTCTGCGGTGTTATGGCTGGTGCTGATGATTTTGCCGAAATAGCCCGATGGGCGGACCGAAAATTGAAATTCTTGCGTGGGTTTCTACCCTTCAAAGATGGCATCCCATCTCATGACACGCTCAATGATGTGATGAACGCGATTCCCGCTGACCTGTTTAGCGAATGCTTCGTTTCCTGGGTTGCGGCCTTGCGCGATGGCGATGATGAGATCGTGGCAATTGACGGCAAGTCGTCACGCCGTGCGCATGGTGAGGATGGCCGCGCCCTGCATCTGGTTTCAGCTTGGGCAACGCGTCAGAGATTGGTCTTGGGGCAAGAATCCTGTGACGAGAAAGAGAATGAAATCAGCGCGATACCTCGACTACTGGCGCGGCTTGAGTTGAAAGGCGCGCTGGTCACGATTGATGCAATGGGCTGCCAACACGGTATTGCTGCGGCGATCCTCGCACAAGGCGCAGACTATCTTTTGGCGCTTAAAGGCAACCAAAAATCACTGCATGAAGAGGTGAGGCTCTATTTCGACCAGACCAGTGGTTTGGAAACCCATGAAACCACCGATGCCGATCATGGGCGGATAGAAATCCGTCGTGCCTATGTCAGTCATGATGTAGAGTGGCTGCGCCCTGATCGGTCTGAGCCTGGCGCACCAAGGTTTCCAGGCCTCGCCGCTATCGGCATGATCGAGGCCGAGGTCAAACACAAAGGTAAAACCAGTTTCTCGCGACGTTACTATCTGTCCTCCGCACCGCTCTCAGCCAAGCAATTCCTGCGCGCCACACGCGCCCATTGGGGTGTGGAAAATCGCCTGCACTGGGTGATGGATGTGGTGTTTCACGACGACCTGATGCGCTTGCGGACCCAAAATGGCCCCGCCAACATGGCTCTGATGCGACATAGTGCAATCAACATCTTCAAGCAAGTCGGCGATACGGCCAGTCTGAAAATACGAAGAAAAACAGCCGCTTGGGATGATAGTTACCTAAAAGCCGCAATCAAAGGTGAAGGCTGAAATCTTCAAGCGATTGCCGTGTATTTGATAGGCATTTTTTACGGCAGGCTGCTTTTTGACGCAAAAAAAGCCTGTTTTGTTCCGTTTTATGCGGCATTCATGCTTTATGGAGCCGCCTGAGCGGGTATTTCTGAATTCTAGACGGATTCAGGCTGTGGCTTGCCGTCGTTCATGGAAGATGAGACGCTTCATATTGTAGGTTATGTTGGCGAGTGTCATCTTTGTTGTGGCGCGTTGAATTCCGATGGTTCTAATGGATAAATCCATCGGGCCCTTCTGATGACCAAAGACATGCTCGACACAGGTGCGAAATATAGAACGTGTCGCATTACCGCGCTCGATGTGTTTGGGCATTGGTTTGCCTTTTGGTTTTTTACGGTGGATGTGGGAGAAAAATCCATTGGCCTTAAGCCATGCCTCATTGCTCTTGGTGCGGTAAGCTGTATCGGCCCAAACCTTGCCAGAACGATTGTCCTTGGTGAGCACTGACGCCAACTCATGACCGTCATAGCGCGCTGCATCTGTTGTTTTTTCACCTCTGATAAACCGAAACTTACGGTCAATGCTGATGTGGTTTTTATAGCCAAAGTGAGGTACGGAAATATCAACTAACCCCGCATCTTTCTCACCCGTCTTGGTCGTTTTAGCCTTGCTATACTTGACCATCCACCGTGCGTCGGTGTCCTTCTGTGCCGCCTTGGCTGGATTATCAGGCCAGATATCTTTTGCATCTTCGCCAGCCTTGGCGCGGGCTTTCTCGCTTGAAGTCATACGTTGGCGTGGGGCTGCAATCAGCGATGAGTCTACAATTTGTCCCCCAGTTTGTTTGTAACCCCGATTACGTAAATGATCCTCAAAGGTTGCAAACAAATCAGTCAACACACCCGCTTGGGTCAACTTCTCCCGAAACACCCAAATGGTCTTTTGATCTGGCGTCGGCTCCCCAATTTGCAAACCAAGAAAACGCAACCAGCTAAAACGATCGCGGATCAGAAACTCCATCCGCTCATCACTTAAATTATGCATCGACGCTAATATCAAAATCTTAAACATCATAACCGCATCATAGGGCGGACGACCCCCCTGTGGA
Organism: Amylibacter sp.; assembly: GCA_965206885.1. Lineage (GTDB taxonomy): Bacteria > Pseudomonadota > Alphaproteobacteria > Rhodobacterales > Rhodobacteraceae > Amylibacter. The sequence goes on from CBDBLJ010000001.1 coordinate 312,472, forward strand.
CGCTCTCCATAGTTAAGTGCACTTGTCAGTGCACACCGAAACATCTCAAAATCCACATGCTCAGAAAGCGCGACAAGTGGGTCGCCTGTTTTAGACAAACGCTCAAGATGATCAGAAAAATCAAACAATCCTGCTTCGTGCATCAAAATATCCTCCTGAAAATATTGAATCACAAAATACACCTAAAAGATAGGTTTTTAGAGGTGTCCAACTTACAGCAACGGGCTGAGTTGTTAAAAGGGTGTGAGGTTATTCATATACATGAACGAAATACAATCTTGGTATTTTTTATTGGGCGAGAATTGTATTGGCGTTTTCTGGAAGGATATAATTCACCTCAAATTCAAAAAAATGCGCGATTGGCTATGAAACATTTTCTTACACATGGGATTGATAGTGCCCAATAAAAACGAGTTTCTTAGAAGCCTAAACTTTCGTGTTTTTTGTCTGCCAAGCTCACCTATCTTCATCCCGCTGTAATCAGATGTGTTTCCAGAAAAATTGCCCGTATAGACTGAATGTCTCAGGGTACTTACCTATCCAATATAGCAATGACTTCAATCTCAATGACCATGCGTTCATAAACAAGATTAGGGACAGGGATTCCATTCGTTGCAGGACCAGGTGCTGTGTACGAATTTGATCTGATTATTAGGTTTTCATGTAAAGCATCGGCAGAAGCATTCCCTTGGTAAAAGGTTGTCACCTTCACTACGTCATCAAACGTTGCATCGAGCTCTGCCAATACGCGGGCAATGTTATCCATGGCGATACGCGTTTGTGCGACCATATCATCAGGCTCGATCACATTTGCAAAGCTGTCCAATGCGACTTGCCCACCGATATGAATGACATCGCCACAGATGTTGCCATGCTTATAAGGCATTTTTGCTGACCAATTCCAATGACCATCAGGCCAAACATACCGCTTGGTTAAAGCTTTGCTGTCAGGTGTATTGATGGCAGTTGCAAAAATCTTTGTCATAAGTCCAGGGCATGGAAAGGACGGTAATGGGATACCTGTTGCAGCAGGCCCTGGGTCTTGGAAATATCCCGCCCTTATGCCAGCTGAAATCTCCCAATCTTCCGCAGTGCCACTGCCTTGATAAAATGTATTTACTTTCATTATATCTGACATGTCAGCATCTACTGCGTACATAGCACGGTGCAATCGATCCATCATTATTGTCGTTTGCGCGGTAATATCATTTGGGTACGCGGCCGCCCCTTCTGAAGATTGGGCAGACATATCGCTTGTAAAGATCATAGCCCCTGATCGAACAACATGCGAAAATGCTTTTGGCAGGTAGGGCATGTCGTTTAGATGTAGCCGCTGCTTTTCTAGGGCAGTTCCATCTGGCGCACGCATAGCGACGCCTTCGATTTCGGTTAACATATCAGGATAACAAAGTTCGGGCATGTTAATCATGTTGATCACTGGGCGTGCATCTGTACCGATGATTTCTGCCAGAAGATCCATCAACCGTACTTCATCGGCTGCATCCCCTACATAATAGACAACGAGGCGTACCAGATCAGAGAATGTAACGTCTAAATCCTTAAAGAGCTCAGCCATATAAGCCATAGAGTTGCAGCATTGTTGATCTAAGTCACCAATATTGCGCACAGTACCCTTCGTATCTAAATCGACTTGCCCCCCGGTGAAAATCATATCATTTGCGCGGACCGCATGGTGATGGGTTAAATCAACAGGCCAATTCCAATGCCCTTTGGGGAAACTGTAGCGTCTTGTCATTTAGTATCTCCGTCGTGGTGATATTTCTTTAAAGGATTGTTGCTGACATTATCTAAAATTTCGAAATCGAATAGTGCTTTTCGTAATAACTTTGCAACTATCAACGATTGCCGAAATTCGGGTACTTATTGGTTTTGAGTGATGTGCATAAAAAAACCGCCCTAAATGGAGCGGCTTTCTTAAATTTAATAAGGTAAGTAGCTTTAGAAGCCCAAACCTTCGTATTTCTTTTTGAACTTTGAAACACGACCACCAGCATCCATAAGCTTTTGGTTGCCGCCTGTCCAAGCAGGGTGTGCAGATGGGTCGATGTCTAGTGAAAGAACAGAACCTTCTTCGCCGTATGTTGAACGTGTTTCGTAAGTTGAACCATCTGTCAATTTAACAGTGATTGTGTGGTACTCTGGGTGCAAATCGCTTTTCATGATGATCGCTCCTATTTCGCAGTTTTAGGTTTGTAGTTTGTTTGCTCAGCAATACGAGCAGACTTACCACGACGAGAGCGCAAGTAGTATAGTTTCGCGCGACGTACACGGCCACGACGTACTACAGCAATACTGTCGATGTTTGTTGAATATAGTGGGAACACACGTTCCACACCTTCACCGAAAGAGATTTTGCGCACTGTAAAAGACGCAGCGATTGTGTCGCCGCCTTGACGTGCAATGCAAACACCTTCGTAGTTTTGGACACGAGAGCGTGTGCCCTCAGTCACTTTATAGCCTACACGGATAGTATCGCCTGCTTTAAAGTCAGGGATATCTTTGCCTAGGCTTGCAATTTGTTCAGCTTCAAGCTGTGCTAGCAAGTTCATAACGTTTTCCTTTTGCTCACCGTTGATCGGCGAAGTGATTTTCCGTCCTCAGGGCTCTTGGTCTTCATTCGGGTCCGCATATGCGCCCGCCAGAGATCAGGTCGACGTTTCGATAGCTTTGGATGACGGACCGCCTAAGCGATGAATGCATCATGACTAGGCAGAAGAAAACCTATCATATAGCACCCGAAATCTGTGGGCTGTTGGCATGCACAAAAAGTACAGATACGAATCCATACATACCAAGTCCGCGCGGTATAGGACTAATGGGGGGATCAATCAAGTGGAATGTCTTTGTGTGACAGGGCAATCGCATGAAAAAGTTAGCAGGTGACAAATGAGGTGAGGGTTGATTCAATGAGTGAACTTTTAGCTTTTATTGAGGTCACTACCCATGTCCAATGCCGACGCACCCGACAGCCATTCCATTGATTTTCTTACGCATTTTTCTACTTTATCTGACCCACGACAACAAACAAAGCTGCTTTACCCTATGGCAGAGGTTTTGCTTTTGACGTTATGTGCCGTGTTGTCCGGGGCGAATGACTGGGTCGCTATTTCTGCGTTTGGGACAAAGAAACTGGCCTTTTTACGGAAATTCTTGCCCTTTTCGGACGGAACACCCTCACATGATCAACTGGGAAACATCTACGCCGCACTGGATGCCAATCATTTTCAGGCCTGCTTTATGGAGTGGGTCGCCTCCTTAAACAGCACCCTTAGCGGGGTCGTGGCGATAGATGGTAAAACCTCACGTCGCAGCTTGGATAAGGCTGGCAGCAAGGCCGCAATTCACATGATCTCGGCCTGGAGTTCAGAGTTGAACCTGACACTTGCCCAACGGCAGGTGGACGGCAAATCCAATGAGATCACGGCCATACCGGAACTGTTAGACCTCCTGACGATAAAGGGGGCTATTGTCACTATAGATGCTATGGGATGTCAGCGTGATATTGCCGATAAAATCATCACCAAACAAGCGGATTATGTTTTGGCCTTAAAGGGTAATCAAGGTGCCCTTCGCAAAGACACCGAACTGTTCATGAAAGAACAGGACGCTGTGGATTTTGCAGACACAACAGTAACTTACCATGAGGACGTAGAAAAATCACATGGACGTATTGAAACAAGAAAAGTCACTGTTTGCTCGGATATTGAATGGCTGATGGAGCGGCACAATTGGCCCGGATTGGAAAGCATCGTGATGGTCCAATACTGCGCAACACTTCAAGACAAGACCCGTTCAGAGACACGCTTTTACATCTCATCCATGACCTGTGACGCCGAAGCTCACGCAAAAGCTATCCGCGACCACTGGGGTATTGAAAACGGGCTGCATTGGGTCATGGATATGGTGTTTCGTGATGATGAATGTCGTATCCGTAAAGGAAACGCGCCAGCTAATTTTACAACGATCAAGCACGCCGCCAACAACATGCTGCGCTCCGTAAAGGGAAAGCAAAGCCTCAGGTTAAAGCGACACTTGGCGGCTTGGGACGAGGATTTTCTTTTCCAGATAATTCAGGGGTAAAACTCATGCGATTGCCCTGCTTTGTGTGACCAGGCTCTAAAGCACCAATAAACCTTATATTTAGCTGGGTGGATTAAAGAAGGTCATCAATGCATCGTGGTTTTTGGCGAATATCTCATGTGTTTCATCTGAGATGTGAAACGTTCGATAAAGCTCAGACAATTGCGCTTGAAGTTGCTCACGTTTCTTCGCGGGTTGTGTTTCATCCTTTAAAAAGGCCGATAAATTTTCAATTCTTGGTGTCTCTGGCGCGCTTTCTCCCGCAGGCGAAGCAAAAAATATAGTTTTGCTTTGGGATATAAACACCTGATAAAAGTAATCCGCCTTTTGAGCGTATCCACCAAAGTTTTCATAACCATTTTCTATGGCCACGGTGTTTAGTTTTTGAAGTAATTCAGTCCCCTCGAATGCAGTGCCAAGCGCTTCGTAAGGTGTGTCTTCAATTACTCCAGTCGACATTATTTCTTGCATTTCAGGCGTCTGCGATGGGTTCAGTTCTTGTATGGCGCCATTGATCTGTGGGTACGTTTTTAGCAACTGATCCACATCGTCTTGAGTAAGGTTGGCGCGTGATGCAAAACGCGCTTTTAATTCAGCTTCGCGTGCCGATGGTGCATCTGATTGGCTGCTTGGTGTTTCTGTTGATTGTGCATTTAATGCTACATTTGTTGCCATCAAAAATATTAGAATAAGGGATGCTGTTCTACGAAACATTGTATAATCTCCTGCTGCTCTGACCTTCTTAACGAGGGAGACGTTCCACGAAAACCCCGTTTTTGTTATTAACAAAGACGTATGGAATTGTGGTTTTATTGTCCATGATTGGATCAAAAGCAGGCTGATTATCGCCGAATAAAGTAGAATAACCCTTAGCTGACCAAGTACATGGCAGCTAAGGGTTTGTAAGGAAGACTAGGTAGTTATAGCCACATCATCTGATTTATGAAGCCCAACAACGGCAAGCACAGTCAAACCATTTGCAAGGTAGTAAATCATATCCAAACCTGAAAAACCCAGAACGAATGGTGCCAAAGTGAAAACAACACCAACGGCGAAATCTACAGTCAGGTGCAGTTTATAGGGCAACACTTTGAACACACCTAAATGGTGGTCTGTCAGAACCGTGAGCAAGAATGCGGCAACACCAGTAACGACCGATAATGTAAAGGCCAATGGATGAGAGGTGCCTAGGCCCAGAATGAAGGGTAGACCGATAAGGGCCAATGCAACTGGATAATCTAAGTAAGCGTGGATGTTTTTTGTAATGAAACGCATAATCATGTCTTTCTGTTGTTTTTATCTAAGTGATCGGTGCGAAACCGTTAACAACAAGAATAATGATTAATATTGGATGTAACTATGCTCATAAGTTCGTCTTAATGTGCAGATCGTTCTAAATTTTGACGTATTGAACTATTCGTTACTGAATATGATTGCGATAGCCTGCAGGCGTTAAGCCAACTTCTTTTTTGAACACACGCGCAAAGGCAGATTCGGATGCGTAGCCAACCAAACCCGAAAGCTCGGCAAGTGATGCCTTGTGATCCGCCAATATTTGCTTCGCCAATTCCATGCGCCAACTGGTGACATATTGCATGGGTGTTACACTCATTTTCTTAGAGAAAAGGACCGCAAAACCTGTACGGGACAGCCCTGCTTCTTTCGCAAGGTTTTCTACGCTCCACGCTTCAGTTGGCTTTTTATGAAAAGCATCTAAGGCTCGGCTGATGTGTGGGTCGGAAAAACCAGCTAACCCAGCCTCTATCGATGCATCGCTGTCCAGATAGCTGCGAATGGCCTGTGCAAAAATGACTTCGGACATTTTTAACGCAATCAGATCACCACCAATTTGCACGCCACCCGTTTCATCACCGATCATACGCAAAGTAGATTCCATCCATTTACCAGATGCCTCGCCATAATTTCGGATATGGATAATGGGAGGTAAGCGGTCTAGCAGAATGTGATGTGCATTTTTAACGAATGAGAAATGCCCACAGATAAGTTGCGTTTCACGGTCATCTTCATTGCCGCCGTAAACCAATACGCCAGATCCATCAAATCCAGATTTCTCCAAAACTTCATCCAAGGGTAAAATGATGTTCTCAGGATCATGTCCGCAATACAACGAATGCGCACTGCCGTGTGGGATGATGATCAGGTCACCTTGTGCTAGCAAGGTTGGTTCATCGATACCATCGACTGAAACCAAACAGTCCCCACGATGTGCATAATGGAAACGCGCTACGTTTTTAAAAAGCGGGAACGGCAACGCCCCATGGCTTTGTGAAAGCCGTGCGAAAATACAAAGTCCCTTGCAGGGAAATTTTGGTCAAGATGTCACTTAATAAATCGAGCATATGATAAGTATATGCACGTTTTGCTATTCGTCCATATAGTTGGAACGATCTGAACGGTATTGTGAACGAATAGAGCTTAATACGCCTATAAAAGTGATGCTAATCGTTTAATGCCTTCGTCGATTTGCGCTGTACTCGACATTGAAAAGCTCAACCGTATCGTATTTGCCCCAGAGCCATCCGCAAAGAATGCTTTACCAGGAACAAAAGCCACGCGTTGTTTTTCAATCGATCTCACCAATAACTCGGCCCCATCAACGCCATTTGGTAATGTCAGCCAGATGAACATGCCACCTTCCGGGCGTGTCCATTCTACACCGTCGTCTGGCATATATTTTTTCAACGCTGTTAACATGTGGTCGCGACGGTCCTTGTAAGCAACCTTTGTCATCGCAACATGCGTATCGAAATGCTTCTGTGCTACATCTGCAATCACCATTTGGTTAATGCTTGGTGAATGTAAGTCAGAAGCCTGTTTCATCAAAACCAATTGCGAGATCACAGGCGTGGTCGCGCAAACCCAGCCCACACGTAAGCCAGGGGATAAGGTTTTGGAAAAGCTGCCCGTATAAACGGTACGACAATTTTCAATCGATCCTTTACGTTCAATCTCCAGAGCAAGGATTGGTGGAATAGCTTCGCCATCATATCGCAATGACTGATATGCAGCATCTTCGATGATTGCGATATCCATATCATCAGCGAGATCCAAAATGGAGTCACGCTCGTGACGATCCATGCTGATACCCGTTGGATTTGCAAAATCCACAGACATATAGGCCAGTTTTACACGTCCACCTTTATCCGCTGCTGTTTCCAAATAATCCGTAGCCGTTCTATTTCCATTGGGATGTAAACGATCATACTCAGGTTCATATGCATTGAACGCGCCAAGAGCACCCAGATATGTGGGCCATCCAACCAGTGCTGTATCTTTTGGCGATAGAAAAAGTTTTCCCAAATAATCCAAAGCTTGCTGTGACCCCGAGGTGATCAGGATGTTATCGATCGAACATGGAATATTTAATTTTGACATCTCTGCACAGATCCACTCGCGCAAAGGGCGATAACCTTCGCTTGGGGAGTATTGCAAAGCAGTGTCATGTGCGCCTGATGAAAAGACGGATGCATAAGCGTCTTGAATTTGCTGTGTTGGAAACAAAGCTGGGTCAGGGATACCACCAGCAAATGAGATGATATCTGGCTGGTCTAGTAGCTTTAGAAGTTCACGAATTTCTGAGGCTTTCATACGCGTGTTGCGTGTCGCCAATATGTTTTGCCAATCCATCTAGAAACCCCAAATTATAATAATCGTTCGGGGAAACTGGATTAAAACTTATAATATGTCAATATAGCTGACATAAATAATATATTTGTATAAACGAAAATAGCGGGCGCATGGAGAATGCGCCCGCTATCAGAAAAAATCAGTATATTTAGTGTACTGTCGCTACGCCCAAAGGTACGCCAAACTTTTTGCACCAGATATAAACTTCGTTGAAGTCGTCAACGTTCACAGTTGCTGGAACAACGTAAATTTGCAAACCTTTGATGTTTTGCAAAACACCTAGATCAGATGCATCGCTAAATTTGCCGTCTTTACCAAAACCAACGCGTGGGTCTGGAGCACCGTCTAGGCTGAAATCGGAATCTAGAATAACAACTGCGCCGCCGTTTGCTGTCTTAACGACTTGGACACCACCAGTTGTGATGTGATCACTTGCGCCCGCAAATGTACCTTTAGTAACACCTGAACCGGCTGTTGCGCTTACTGGAGCGAATGCAACCAATGCACCCATTGCTAGGCCAAGTGTACCTGCGAATAATTTGTTCATAATAGTATCCCTTTTAGTTTACAGGGTGCGTTATGCGCCCTTTTGATTCTGATGATGAGTGGTTATTAGCATTGGAAACTGATTGGTACCAAACACAAGTTCGTGAGTTGTGGATCGATCGGTTCCTAAATATAGTGTGGTGCAAGGTGAAAAGGATCAATCATGGCTAGGCCTCGAAATTTTGACACAGACACTGCGATTATAAAAGCAATGGATGTCTTTTGGGATCATGGGTATGAAAACGCGACTTTACCTGATCTGTTAAAAGGGATGGGATTGACGCGGGGTAGTTTATACAAAGCCTTTAAGGATAAAAAATCACTCTTCTTAATTGTATTGGACCGCTACGATCAAGGTGCTGTTGCCGAAGCTGTGACATTGTTGACAGACAACAACATCCCAGATGGGTGGGACAGGATTATGACGTTGTTCGATTCCATTTCAGAAGCGGTGGGAAATGATGATCGTCGAGGTTGCCTATTGTGTTCCGCAGCCGCAGGACCTGCATCATATGACAAGGAAATAGGTGCAGCGGTAAACGAAGCTTTAGAACAAATGCGCGTTGCCTTCCAGATCGCGCTCGGTGAAAGCGGTGGCCTTGATCTCGCCAATCTACTCGTCACACAATACGTCGGATTGCGCGTATTATCGCGCTCACAGGTGCCTGCATCTGTTGTCGCAAAAAGTGTTGAAGAGTTAAGGCAATTACAGAACTATTCGTCAGACGATCGATCGTCTTTGTAAGCACCCCACAAATCGGGACGGCGTTCTTGGGTTAAATTTTCAGATTGCTCCTGACGCCACTTATCCACGTTGCCATGGTGGCCAGATAATAAAACATCAGGGATTTTATGCCCCTTCCATTCAGCTGGCTTCGTATATTGTGGGTGCTCTAACAAACCGTTGGAAAAACTTTCATCAATAGCACTATCTTCATTGCCCAATACATTCGGCAATAGACGCACGGTAGCATCGATCAAAGCTTGTGCTGCAATCTCGCCGCCCGTTAGCACGAAATCCCCTAGGGATACTTCCTGAACATTGTATTCTTCCAACACGCGTTCATCGACACCTTCAAAACGGCCACATAACAATGTCATGCCTTGCGCTTTGCTAAAATCTCGAGCCATCGCTTGCGTTAAAGGTTTCCCGCGTGGTGACAGATATATAACAGGCCACGCTTTCGGGTCCATCGGTGTACCCCGACGGGCATCATCCAAAGCAGCGCCAACCACATCAGGTTTTAAAACCATACCAGCGCCACCACCAGCAGGTGGACTGTCTACGTCTTTATGCTTGCCAATGCCGTAACCACGCAATTCAATTGTCTCTAAACTCCACAAGCCTTCTTTCAGGGCTTTCCCTGTAAGCGACCCCCCTAAAACACCTGGAAACAATTCAGGGAACAACGTAATGATTTTGACTTTCCACGCGCCAAATATATCAGGCGTATTGGTCATCAACTCACGTGGTTTCAAGGTTGGGCGTATAGCCAAACGACCATGTGATTTTGCGGTTTTATCACTCATCTTTTGCCTCAGTGAAAATGCCCACTGGCGGGTCTGTTATGATACGACCAGCAGTCAGGTCAACCGTCGGAACAGCTTCGCGTGTGAACGGTAGCATGACAGTATCTTTGATACCTTTGCCTGCGATTTCCAGCATATCGCCAGCACCGTGGTCGTGAACCGCAGTAATACGCCCCAGTTTTTCGCCGCCTGTATCTACGACATCCAATCCAACCAGATCGGCATGATAGAATTCATCGTCAGGTAATGACGGCAGGTTTTCACGTTTGGTGAACAAACGAACGCCGCGCAATTCATCCGCTTGGTCTTTGTATTGAATGCCTTTGATACGGCAAGAATACCCACCCTTAATCGGCCCCTTAACTGTTAGATCATATGTTTGACTACCATCTTCTGATGTTAGTGGGCCATAGATGCCAATATCGCTTGGCTCTGCGCAAAAACTTTTCACGCGCAACTCACCTTTGACACCAAATGCGCCGATGATTGCACCAATACAGATCAGATCAGATTTAGACATATTATCGTTCAATCACTTTTGTCAGTTCAGGGTCACGTGCTTCCCAACCAACGGTTTCTAATTCAGGTGTCAATGTTTCTTGCTGAGGATACCCCATGCAAAGATAGGCGACCAAGGTCCAATTGTTGGGCACATCCAAATCTGTGCGCAATTGATCAGGATCAAGGATGGAAACCCACCCAAGGCCCAGTCCATGTGCACGTGCTTTTAGCCAAAATGTCATGATTGCAGCCACGACAGAGTAACGACGCATCTCAGGCATGGTTTGCGCCCCTAAGCCAGCACCTTTGGGTGTATCTTCTTCGCAAAAGACAGCCAATTGAACAGGGGCATCTTTCATACCTGATAATTTCAATGATGCATAAAGATTGGCTTTTTCACCATCATAATCTGCCAAAGCATCGGCATTTGCAGATTTAAAATTCTCCAGCGCTTTTTGGCGGCTGGTGTCCGACTTTAACTGCACAATACGCCAAGGTTCAGACAGGCCAACAGAAGGAGCATCTTGGAAGACGTTCAAACAATCTTGGACTAAATCTTGGGGGACGGTGTCAGTTTTGAAGTGGCGCACATCGCGGCGCCACTTCATGAGTGCAGAAAGCTCGGCTTGAAAGTCTTGCGAAAATTCGCGCATCTATATCCCCAAGCTCAAGGCCAATTACTCAGCAGCAGCTTCTTCAGCGTCAGCTACTTTTTGTGCTTTTTCTTCAACACGCTCTTGTGCTTTTTTGCCTGGAACAGCTTTTTCAGGGTTGTTACGCTCTGTTTTAGCCAAAACGCCTGATGCTTCTAGGAAACGTGCAACACGGTCAGATGGCTGTGCGCCTTCGCCCAACCAGTAGTTTACGCGTTCCATGTCCAATTTTACGCGCTCTTCGCTGTCTTTTGGCAATAGTGGGTTGTATGTGCCCAATTTTTCAACGTAACGACCGTCACGTGGCATACGGCTGTCAGCCGCTACAACGCGATAAAATGGACGTTTTTTAGAGCCGCCGCGGGCCAGTCTGATTTTCATAGCCATGATGTGTATCTCCTAAAGTAGCTATTTGAGTGCAGTACTTACTGCGTTCATTCTTGGTGTTTCTTATGGTGTTGGATGACTTCACTAATGATGAAGTTCAAAAACTTCTTAGCGAACTCAGGGTCTAGGTCTGCGTCCAGCGCCATACGCTGCAGACGTTCGATTTGGTGGGCTTCGCGCATCGGGTCAGATGGTGGAAGGACGTGTTCTGCTTTCAGCACGCCAACAGCTTTGGTGTGCTTGAACCGTTCAGCCAATGTGTAGATTAACACGGCATCCAAACGATCAATACTTTCGCGGTGTCCTTTTAAAACATCTGCGGCAAGTGTGATGACATCATCAGACATTATGCGGCCTCCTCAATAGGGTGACGGTAAACAAGGCAAGGATGTGCATCTGGACCTTTGGCTGTTTCATCTAAAGTTGCACCAAGACGTTCAGCCAATGATATAGAGCGATTTAAACCTTCGCTGATATAGCTGACAAAATTTGTCCAGCCCAATTCTGTACGGGCATGCTTAATGGCTGCATCTGCTGCTTCATGCGCGATGCTTTTACCTTCGGCATTGCCAAAGACCATCCAACCAATTTCACGTTCTGGCCAATCCGCTGGGAACCAAGGACCGACAAGACCAAGGATTGTATCATCACCCTTCATCGTTACAGCCCACATACCAAAATCATGAATTTCCCAATGACCAAGCTCATAGGCAAAGTGGCGCCATGCAGCATGTAAATCAAACGGTCCACCTACGCCTGTGGCGCGTTCAGACATAAAGAAATCGACACAGATATCTTGGTCACGCGGCGCAGGACGGCGTAAGATCAAGCGTTCTGTTTCAAGAATTTGGGTCATATCAATCCAAGCTCCTGTGGTGTAGCACCTTCCAAAACAGGGCGTGTAAAATTGCGCTCATAAGAAACAATACAGCGTGTTTTTTCAGCAAAATCATAGGCCGCTTGGCACTCAGCGTCTGCTGCCATACGTTCACGGTAATCCTCATAAGCCGCCAATGATGGGAAAGAGAAATGGCAATAGGCTATGTTGTTTGCACCTTCATGGGGAAACCAATAACCGTGATGCGTGCCGCCTAGTTTTGTAACGAGATGTATCCACACTTTGGCGTAGGTTTCAAAATCGTCCACTTTGTAAGGGTCGATCACATATGTCAGCGAACAGGTGATCATTTTTTCTTACCAAACCCCGATAGGCCAAGTGGCAAACTACCACCACCCAAACCAGGTAAACCACCTGGCATCTTGTTCATTTTCTTAGCGGCTTCTTCCATGGCTTTCATGTCCATCTTGCCCGGATCCATATCCTTTGGCATTTCAGGCATATCTCCGCCTTTACCCATCATGCCCTTCATGGCTTGTTTCAACATGCCACCTTTACCCATCTTCTTCATCATGTCGCCCATTTGGCGTTGCATTTTTAAAAGCTGGTTCAATTCTGGGACGCTCAAACCCGCACCTGCTGCCACACGCTTTTTACGGCTGGCTTGCATGATCTGTGGGTTGGCACGTTCTTTTTTTGTCATGGATTGGATCAAGGCGATTTGACGTTTAAAGACTTTATCGTCAATACCACCTGCATCTTCGATCTTTTTCGACATGCCCTTCATGCCAGGCAACATGCCCATCACGCCTTGCATACCGCCCATTTTCATCATCTGCTCAAGCTGTGAGCGCAGGTCGTTCATGTTGAACTGACCTTTCTTGAAGCGCTTCATCATCTTTTCAGCTTGTTCAGCTTCGATCGTCTCTTGGGCTTTTTCAACCAGCGATACGATATCGCCCATGCCTAAAATACGACCAGCTACACGTTCTGGATGGAACTCTTCTAATGCATCCAGCTTTTCGCCAAGACCGACGAATTTGATAGGCTTGCCAGTGACAGCTTTCATGGAAAGCGCTGCACCGCCGCGACCGTCGCCATCCATACGTGTTAGAACGACACCTGAAATGCCGATACGTTGATCAAAGTTTTCTGCCGTATGCACAGCATCTTGACCTGTCAGGCCGTCAACAACGAGTAATGTTTCGCGTGGTGTGGCAACATCACGAACGGCTTCAACTTCCGCCATAAGTTCGTCATCAATTGACAAGCGACCAGCCGTATCCAGCATGTAAACATCATAGCCGCCTAATGTGGCTTGTTGTTTCGCGCGTTTTGCAATCTTAACGGCGTTCTCGCCTTTGATGATCGGCAAAGTATCAACGCCAATTTGCGTACCCAAGATTGCCAATTGTTCCATCGCCGCTGGACGATTGGTGTCCAAAGACGCCATCAGAACTTTTTTCTTTTCTTTTTCAGTCAGACGCTTTGCAAGTTTTGCAGTGGTTGTTGTTTTACCACCACCTTGCAAACCAACCATCAAGATCGGGGCAGGTGGGTTGTCAACTTTCAACTGACCTGCGTTTGCATCTTCACCAGATAGGAAATGCACCATCTCGTCGTGAACAATTTTCACAACTTGTTGGCCCGGCGTCACAGATTTTGTAACATTTTGGCCAGATGCTTTTTCCTGAATAGCTTTGATAAAATCACGTGCAACAGACAGTGATACGTCAGCCTCTAGTAGGGCAACACGCACTTCGCGCAAGGCAACGGATACATCTTCATCTGACAAAGCACCTTGTTTGGTAAGCTTGTCAAAGACGCCAGAGAGGCGATCGGATAAATTCTCAAACATATCGGGCCCCTTTCGACCGTTATCATTTCATCAATATAGGAAGCGATTGGCCAAACGCAAAACACACCAGTGGGCGAAACTCGCTGACTGGTGGCGATCTTGATCATATCAAGACCGGAAGTTTGGCACTTCCTATGGATTGAGGGGGATTTAACGGGTGTTGGGTATAGAGTCAACAATGTGTTACGCATCTATACGCAACTGTGGTTTCATTTATACTCCTGTCATGTTTGATAGCTTAGGCCGACTGAAAGCGCAAAGAAAAGAGTTACGCTCCACGGCAATCGCTTGAAAAAGTGGGGATTCCCTTAGCGGGTGATATGTGATTCTCTGGTCATTGAAATGACATTCGGAGCCTCCCATGATCTCAGCCAATATCCTCGACCATTTTTCTGCCATTGAAGACCCACGCCAGAGCTGGAAAACTGTTTATCCACTACCCGAAATCCTACTGATTGTGCTCTGCGGTGTTATGGCTGGTGCTGATGATTTTGCCGAAATAGCCCGATGGGCGGACCGAAAATTGAAATTCTTGCGTGGGTTTCTACCCTTCAAAGATGGCATCCCATCTCATGACACGCTCAATGATGTGATGAACGCGATTCCCGCTGACCTGTTTAGCGAATGCTTCGTTTCCTGGGTTGCGGCCTTGCGCGATGGCGATGATGAGATCGTGGCAATTGACGGCAAGTCGTCACGCCGTGCGCATGGTGAGGATGGCCGCGCCCTGCATCTGGTTTCAGCTTGGGCAACGCGTCAGAGATTGGTCTTGGGGCAAGAATCCTGTGACGAGAAAGAGAATGAAATCAGCGCGATACCTCGACTACTGGCGCGGCTTGAGTTGAAAGGCGCGCTGGTCACGATTGATGCAATGGGCTGCCAACACGGTATTGCTGCGGCGATCCTCGCACAAGGCGCAGACTATCTTTTGGCGCTTAAAGGCAACCAAAAATCACTGCATGAAGAGGTGAGGCTCTATTTCGACCAGACCAGTGGTTTGGAAACCCATGAAACCACCGATGCCGATCATGGGCGGATAGAAATCCGTCGTGCCTATGTCAGTCATGATGTAGAGTGGCTGCGCCCTGATCGGTCTGAGCCTGGCGCACCAAGGTTTCCAGGCCTCGCCGCTATCGGCATGATCGAGGCCGAGGTCAAACACAAAGGTAAAACCAGTTTCTCGCGACGTTACTATCTGTCCTCCGCACCGCTCTCAGCCAAGCAATTCCTGCGCGCCACACGCGCCCATTGGGGTGTGGAAAATCGCCTGCACTGGGTGATGGATGTGGTGTTTCACGACGACCTGATGCGCTTGCGGACCCAAAATGGCCCCGCCAACATGGCTCTGATGCGACATAGTGCAATCAACATCTTCAAGCAAGTCGGCGATACGGCCAGCCTGAAAATACGAAGAAAAACAGCCGCTTGGGATGATAGTTACCTAAAAGCCGCAATCAAAGGTGAAGGCTGAAATCTTCAAGCGATTGCCGTGAGTTACGCTCGTTTCTCTTGTTCTGTGCATTTATTGCCTTGGTTCTTTATATTCTATCCCCTGCGCGCAATACGGATCACAGCCTGTCTAAACAGGGCTGTGCAGATTTAAATTCTTTGTGGCAGACTAAATATCAACACGATTTTGAATTTGATGAAACATGGCGTTTTGTAACGTTCGAATGTGGAACAACTCATGCAAAAATGGCTCACGCGATATTCATAATTGATACAATGACTAGCAGCCCAAAAGGGTTTGATTTTTACGATTGGATGAAACGCATAAATCCACGGTTCAGTCAAAGATTGATGTTTGGGTATGCGGGTGTCAGTTATTTCGACACACATCAGGTTGATGTTAATATAAGGCTCAGTTTACAAATCGTATGCTTTCATGACATGTTCTTTTTCAAATCAGAGGGATAGGCCGACTATGGATCACAAACAGTTTCAGGATTGGCTATCTGGGATAGATCACCTCAGCCCTGCGCAGCGACAGGAAGCCGAAACCGTGTTCATGGGGGTCTCTGAGGCGTCATCTTCGCTGGCAGCCATTGAAGCAAGCGTGGGTGAAAGTCGCCAGTGCCCGCATTGTGGCACACCAGGAGCTATATCGCGTGGCAAAGCACGGGGTCTGCGACGGTACCAATGCAAGGGATGCAATAAGACATTCAACGCGGCGACCGGCACCCCTTTGTCGGGCCTGCACCGCAAGGATAAGTGGCTTGCCTTTGGAACCTGTCTTTCTGATGGGCTGACGGTTCGCGCCTCAGCAGAACGCTGCAAATTTGCCGTCAATACCGCGTTCCGTTGGCGGCACCGATTTCTCACCACAGACAATCCGAAAGCACGCAAGCTTACAGGCATTGTCGAGGTCGACGAAACCTATGTTTTGCGAAGCCAGAAAGGTGAACGAAACCTTGAGCGCAAGGCGCGCCGCAGGGGAGGCAAGGCCCGCAAACGAGGCCTGTCAGATGAGCAGGTTCCAGTACTGGTTGCCGCTGATCGCAGCGGCATGACAGTCAGCGCGGTTCTCCCTGCGGTCAATGCTGATACGCTGCAATCTGCAATCGAGCCGGTCGTGGATGATGACATCGTTCTGGTGACCGATGGCCACCGCGCTTATCCGCCTTGCGCCGCAGCACTGGGAGTGCGCCACGAAGCGTTGAACCTGTCTGGTGGGGAGCGGGTGCGGGATGCCTTTCACATTCAGACGGTCAACAACCGGCACAGCCAGTTGAAGGATTTCCTGCGCCGCTACCGAGGCGTCGCAACCAGGTATCTCGACAACTACCTGCGATGGTTTCAGCGTCTTAAACTGGAAAATGCTTCACCCCGCGCTTGCCTCGCCACCGCGATCGCAGATCCATGCATACGATTTGTAAACTGAGCCTAATATAAATAAGTTGCGCACCAGTAATCCAGTTGAGCTTGCAGGCGTGTTGATCCATGAAATACGGCATTTAGATCAAGGTTATAATTCTCATGTAGCATGTCGGACAGATAAGAAAAGTAGATGCGATTTGCGTTTAGAGGATGATCCACTGACAGGCGGAGCTTATAATTATAATGTGGTTTTCTATGATCAGTTGGTGCGGGGTGATGATGCAAGACGCAGTATGAAATATGCCGCATCAAAACTTTTGCGAGCAATTCTAGAAACGAAATTTAACGAACCTGTGGCTGAGGACCGTTTCAAATAGTTGTGCTCATAAAATAAGTATTCTAACGTTTCTATATCACTCATTATTTGGCGTTTGAATATGTACACTCTTTATTGGTCCGAAGGCACAGCAAGTTTTGCCCCACAAGTGGTTTTGGAAGAGGCTGGTTTGCCGTATAAACTGGTACCTGTTGATATCTCTGCAAATGAAAATAGAGGTGTGGATTATCTAAAGATGAACCCAACAGGCCGTGTTCCAACATTGATCACACCTGAGGGTGATGTGATTTACGAATCCGCTGCGATTGGATTGTATCTGATTGACCATCATGGGGGAGATGAGCTTGCGCCATTACCCACGGACTCTTTACGCGGTGCGTTTTTGCAATCCCTGATCTATTTGTCCAATACTGTCCAAGCGTTTTACCGAACGTATTATTATCCAGAACGGTTTGGGCAGGGTGCCAAAGATGCAGATGCTTTTAAAGCGGTTGCGATTGAAAACCTGTATGACGCGTGGGAAAGCGTAGAGATTTATTTGCAAAAAAACGGTCCTTACCATTTGGGCGATCGTTATAGTTTTGCAGACATCTATCTGGTGATGCTGGCCACATGGTTCCCGTCTATGAATGATTTGTTAACACGGTATCCCGCACTCAAACGGTGTTTCGATCTAAGTGTCGCGCGCCCTGCGGTCCACAAATGTTTATCAAGCCAAACAGAGATCAGCGTAGGTGGCTCAAAAATATAAAAGCTACTGTTGTAAGAAGCAAACGTTCCAAGCTCATCGAAGAGCTTGGATCAATGAATTGATTTCTTTAACACGGTCACTGCTTGATGGGTGCGTAGAAAGCCACTGCGGTGGTTCTGCTGCATTGTCTGAAACCCATTCAAAAAACGTTGTTAATCCGTTTGGATCATATCCACCTGAGTTCGTAGGTTTTGTCGGCTTGTGGGGTGTTTTTTTGTTTAACTTCAGGCCCTGGCTTCCGGGAGGGTAAAGTAGTGCCCCCAATGGCAATTGAGGGTTGCGGTTTCTGGAGGTTCTGCTACACTCCCGCACATGTTCATCCGCACCAAACATGATCCCGAACGCAAGCGCACCCGCATCCAGATCGTCCAGTCGGTGCGCACCGGTCAGAAGGTTCGCCAGAAGGTCGTCCGGCATGTCGGCATCGCGCATAACGACACTGAAGTCGAGGACCTCAAGCGCCTGGCTGGCCGGATCATGGAAGAACTGCGTACCGCACAGTCCCCGCAAATGGAACTGTTCACCCCAACGGAATATGCTGATCTGGCGACACTTGTGCGCACCGCCCCGCGTCCGGAAAAACTGAATGTCGATCTTGGGGAGTGCCGCGAAGAGTCCCGCCTGTCGCTTGGTTTGCGCGATGTGATGGGGGAGGTTTATTCCGGCCTGGGCTGGAATGGGCTTCTGGGCACCCGGCGCAAGAGCAGCGATCGCATTTTACGCGAACTGGTGCTGGCGCGCCTGTCGCAGCCAGAGAGCAAGCGGGCAACGGTGGATGCACTGGCCCACAGGGTCGGGATCACCCTCAATCTGGACCGGGTCTACCAGGCTATGGACTACATGGACGCGGCGACGATCAACCGGGTCTGTCGGATGTCACACGAGGCGGCGGAGACGCTTCTGGCGGGACCGGTCGATGTCCTCTTCTACGACTGCACAACACTGGCCTTCGATACAGATCGGGAGGATCCGGAAGACGCGTCCGACCGCTTGCTGGCCAAGGGGTACAGCAAGGACGGGAAATCGCATCGCAGTCAGGTGGTGTTGGCGCTGATGGTCACCACCGACGGCTTGCCGGTCGGCTATGACCTGTTTCCCGGCAATATGTGGGAAGGCCATACGCTTGAGGCCGCGATCAAGGGGTTGGAAGAGCGCTACAAGCTCGGAAAGATCACGCTGGTGGCAGATGCCGGGATGCTCAGCGCCGACAATCAGGATATGTTGCGCACCAAAGGCCTGCCGTTCATTCTGGGCTATCGCCTGAAGTCGGCCCCGGCGGGCGTGAAAGACAAGGCCCTGGACACGGGCGGTTACAAGCCATGGGCCGGACACGGCGCGGCGGAGGGCGCTGCCGAGGCGGGGCGCTACAAGGTGATTGAGCATGACGGTGCCCGGATCATCGTCACCTTCTCGCCCGCCCGCGCCCGCAAGGATGCCCACAAGCGCCAGAAGGCCCTTGAGCGCCTGCAAAAGAAGCTTCGGCGGAGCCGGAGCCCCGCCAGTGTCAGTCACCGGGGATATGCCCGCTTCCTCTCGTTTCCCGATACGGGCGAGATCACACTTGATCAGGACAAGATCGACGCGGCAGCCCAATGGGACGGGCTGCACGCCATCATCGTTCATGGCAGGGACGATCTCGCACCCGAGGCGGCCATCGCCCAATATCACCAGCTCTGGCTGATCGAAACCTGCTTCCGCACCAACAAGCATGACCTGAAAATCCGACCCGTCTATCACTGGACGCCGCGGCGGATACAGGCCCATATCGCCATCTGCTACATGGCTTTCTGTTGCCTGCAACACCTGCGCAAGCGCCTGCAGATGCTGGGCCATCCCATGAGCCCGGCCCGCATCCGTCGGGAACTCGACCGACTTCAGATTTCCATCCTGAGGCGCAAGGGCACCAGCGAACAATATGCCATGCCCAGCCCGGCCACAACCGACGCCAAACGCATCCTGCGCTGTGTTGGCCTGTCGTGGAACGAAGCACCCTTCAGGATGCCGCCGGAAAGAACGCGCAAGCCCAGACCTGAAAAGGCCTGATCGACACTCTCTGACCGTTGAATCCCATCGCCGGAAATCCGCGATGTAGTGCCCTGTGAAAAAGCAGGCCAATAATATCAATGTGTTACAGCCGAAATCCTACGAAGTCAGGAATGTTTATCAAGCCAAACAGAGATCAGCGTAGGTGGCTCAAAAATATAAAAGCTACTGTTGTAAGAAGCAAACGTTCCAAGCTCATCGAAGAGCTTGGATCAATGAATTGATTTCTTTAACACGGTCACTGCTTGATGGGTGCGTAGAAAGCCACTGCGGTGGTTCTGCTGCATTGTCTGAAACCCATTCAAAAAACGTTGTTAATCCGTTTGGATCATATCCAGCATCATTTGCCAATTTCACCCCGAACGCGTCTGCCGAACGTTCGTGATTACGTGAATAAGCCAAGGACATGATTAAGTTACCTTCTAGTAAAAGATCCTCAATAAAGGGACCTGTTTCACCTGCTAAAAAGGCAACTAAGACATATATGCTAAGGGATCTATAAGTTTGCCTTAGCCCGTGTTTTTCGATGACGTGACCCATCTCGTGTCCTATAACGCTGGCAAGAATATCATCTTCGCCGAATTCTTTTACAAATTCATCGGTGATCACAACCGTGCCATTAGGTAGGGCAAAGGCATTGGGACCAACACCTGGCATACTGCGAAAGAGTAATTTAAATTCTGAATGGTTGATCGTATCTTGATCTATATGTGATAAAAGCCGTGTGAATATTTTTTGTACTTTGGCTTTTTCGGCATCCGTAAGCTGCGTTTCTTCAGCCATTGTATAGTCAATTGTTTTTAATGTGCCGCGGTCAATTTGCTGCACAACTGCTGGAGGGGTCAATGCTATTGCTGCGGTGACTATAATATCCAACCCAAAGCGCCATAACAGCCAAACACCTAAAATACAGCCCATAACAATTGCGATTAAGCGTGGACTGAATTGTTCAAGATTATGTAATAGCGACCCTCGGGTCTCCCCAGTTAAAGCTTGCACCGTTTCATGATCGTCGGTTTCAAATAAGCTGCCATCAGGAAATGTCATGCGGCGTGGCGCAGATCCAATAGGAGCGTCTATCGATATTTGGGATATTGGCGCACTTGTTAGAACATTGCTTGCTTCATCAACAAGGTCGAGAATAAGATTATCCTCGGTGTCCGTTTCGCTCGTTACTGAGGGGCGCAGAACGATGGTCGCAATGACCCGATAGGATTGCCGCGAAGGATACGCCCAGCCGTTTAGGGTTGGACGTATTGTTTCAAGCTTATCTGTCATCGTTAGATAGGGAGGCCAACATCAATGCCTTCCATGTCTGTAAAGGCATCACCAAGCGCAGATGTTTCTGCTTGTTGGGTGCCGATGAAATCGTCCAAAGATCCACCTGGAATAAGGGCTGTATTATCCGCAAGATAACGTGTCATACGCACTTGCGCCCAAGGTAACATCAATCCCAAAGTGCAAACAACAACCACAAAATTTGAAAATACAATCCCCAACATTGGTAGAACAGAAACAGTCGAGTTGAAGCGATGTTTGCCATCTAGAGTTGCTGTATTATAGACAGTATTGCGGATCATTGTGCTGTATATCAATGCTGCAGGCAGGAATGCCACAAAGATCAAAAGGTAGAATAAACCGATAACGGACGTAGCTCCTGTTGGATCTGTCTCTAAGCCCTCCATTGCACTCGCAAATTCTTGAAAGTTAAAACCTGTTAATATTGTACAGCCAAGACCTACTACGATGATCCAAGCCAGCGCTGCTAGAAATGCTTTGTAATAAGGTCCGATCGGGCCTTCTAGACTGAATGCAGCCGTGCCTAAGCGGTGATTGTTGATTGAGAATTTTTTCACTGCACGATCTAAGAATGGAGCTGTCGTATAGTGCGTCAGTGCTGTCAAAACTGGGTAAAGAAGGAACACTAACATAGCCTGACCAGTTTTGCCGACAAAATTAAACCGAACGTTTGAAAAACCCGTCATGCGCGCATTGAACATCATAGAGCGAACAATCAACCATGGAACAACAAAGATGAGGCCAATTAAAAATAACACGCCAAGAATAGGCACTGCTATTACAATAAGATTGAACAGGATGTATACGCCGATGACAATCAAACGGCCAATAAGGATTTGCTTACCTGTTGCATGGTAATCAAAGTTTCTGTCGGCGACATATGTGTGATTTGTAAAATATTTCTTTGAACGCACCTTTGCCCAAGCAGAGTAAATTCCAAGTGTGACGATGCTTAACAATAGATTGACGATCCAAATGCCAAACCATTCTTTGGCATTTCCTGTAAATTTGAACTTCTCGACTGTCACAATAGACATAATAAATCCTTACAAATAAATAAACTGTGAAAACGGATATTGAGAAAAGGGAAATGACACAAGTAATATTATTTATGATTACTCAAGCAACGGCCCAAAAGCTTTATAATGCAACGCCTCCAAAACAACTGCATTGGTGTTGAGCGTTAATATTGCGTTTGGCGACATATCTGCCTCAAACAATCCTGCATACCAACCGTGATCCGTTTGCAGATGCTCTACTGTTTTCAGCAGTTCGTCGGCATAGGGATGACGCATGGTGGCCCACCAGCCAAAACTGGCTTTGGTGGAAACGCTGCGTTTATCTGATACGTCTAACCGTCTGGCGGTGACACTTTTGAAAGAATCATGGTCAACTAAGATCGCATTATAGGCAAAATAAGGGGGACCTTTTATGTGATCCTCGGACAGGGCTGTAATTTGTCCTGTCTGATTATACCGAAAGATTTGCGCGTCAAACACATGGCTGGCAACCCACGGCAATCGCTTGAAGATTTCAGCCTTCACCTTTGATTGCGGCTTTTAGGTAACTATCATCCCAAGCGGCTGTTTTTCTTCGTATTTTCAGACTGGCCGTATCGCCGACTTGCTTGAAGATGTTGATTGCACTATGTCGCATCAGAGCCATGTTGGCGGGGCCATTTTGGGTCCGCAAGCGCATCAGGTCGTCGTGAAACACCACATCCATCACCCAGTGCAGGCGATTTTCCACACCCCAATGGGCGCGTGTGGCGCGCAGGAATTGCTTGGCTGAGAGCGGTGCGGAGGACAGATAGTAACGTCGCGAGAAACTGGTTTTACCTTTGTGTTTGACCTCGGCCTCGATCATGCCGATAGCGGCGAGGCCTGGAAACCTTGGTGCGCCAGGCTCAGACCGATCAGGGCGCAGCCACTCTACATCATGACTGACATAGGCACGACGGATTTCTATCCGCCCATGATCGGCATCGGTGGTTTCATGGGTTTCCAAACCACTGGTCTGGTCGAAATAGAGCCTCACCTCTTCATGCAGTGATTTTTGGTTGCCTTTAAGCGCCAAAAGATAGTCTGCGCCTTGTGCGAGGATCGCCGCAGCAATACCGTGTTGGCAGCCCATTGCATCAATCGTGACCAGCGCGCCTTTCAACTCAAGCCGCGCCAGTAGTCGAGGTATCGCGCTGATTTCATTCTCTTTCTCGTCACAGGATTCTTGCCCCAAGACCAATCTCTGACGCGTTGCCCAAGCTGAAACCAGATGCAGGGCGCGGCCATCCTCACCATGCGCACGGCGTGACGACTTGCCGTCAATTGCCACGATCTCATCATCGCCATCGCGCAAGGCCGCAACCCAGGAAACGAAGCATTCGCTAAACAGGTCAGCGGGAATCGCGTTCATCACATCATTGAGCGTGTCATGAGATGGGATGCCATCTTTGAAGGGTAGAAACCCACGCAAGAATTTCAATTTTCGGTCCGCCCATCGGGCTATTTCGGCAAAATCATCAGCACCAGCCATAACACCGCAGAGCACAATCAGTAGGATTTCGGGTAGTGGATAAACAGTTTTCCAGCTCTGGCGTGGGTCTTCAATGGCAGAAAAATGGTCGAGGATATTGGCTGAGATCATGGGAGGCTCCGAATGTCATTTCAATGACCAGAGAATCACATATCACCCGCTAAGGGAATCCCCACTTTTTCAAGCGATTGCCGTGGCTGGCAACCCAAAAAGCATCATCACGCCATCCCATTTCTAAAGCTTCTAATAAAAACGGTTCTGATGTTGTTACAGCGGATACGCCATGTGTCTCAGCCGTGCGAACATCCCCCGGTAAATTTAAACCGTAATAGCCTTGCCAGCGTAATATAGGTTCGTACTGTGCGGCTACATCTACGGGCAATCCGATCTTTAACCCTGTACGCCCTGCATATTGCTCATATCCGATGCGTCCTTCTTGGACATACCGTCCGTTGGATTGTCCGCGCACGGCAAGGCCGCGAAATCGTCCTGCTTCTGTCAATTGCGTAAGGTCCCATTTGCGGATGACAGATTGCGCATAGGGTAACAGTTCTGGGAAGATTTCAGTAACAACCAACATACCTGTTATGAACCGCATGATATCTAATGCGGACCATCCGATGCCTTTGGGGGTGGGTTTGTTGGCATAATCAGTCATGGCTAGGCTGGTTATATTATAAGCTTTATTGGGCAATTGCCCTTGATACAGCGGCAAACGTGCAACGCTGTTTAGTGCGCGTAACATACGTCCCGTTGCCTCATCCCGTGATATGATCCCCAGTTTATAGGCAGATGTTGCTGCCATTAAATACCCGCCCTGATCCCACATCGTCATGGATTGGAACTTACGCACAGACGGCACCAGCCCTGTTTGCACATCTGTATTCTGTGCAAAATAGGCCCATGCGGTTTGTGCGTATTGTTGTTCTTGCGTTGTTAGGGGCGCAAAGCTTGGGTCTTTGGGATTAAACATCATCTGTGCCTGTATAGGCGTGCTACAACAGAGAACCCATATAATAAGTATAGGCTCAGTTTACAAATCGTATGCTTTCATGACATGTTCTTTTTCAAATCAGAGGGATAGGCCGACTATGGATCACAAACAGTTTCAGGATTGGCTATCTGGGATAGATCACCTCAGCCCTGCGCAGCGACAGGAAGCCGAAACCGTGTTCATGGGGGTCTCTGAGGCGTCATCTTCGCTGGCAGCCATTGAAGCAAGCGTGGGTGAAAGTCGCCAGTGCCCGCATTGTGGCACACCAGGAGCTATATCGCGTGGCAAAGCACGGGGTCTGCGACGGTACCAATGCAAGGGATGCAATAAGACATTCAACGCGGCGACCGGCACCCCTTTGTCGGGCCTGCACCGCAAGGATAAGTGGCTTGCCTTTGGAACCTGTCTTTCTGATGGGCTGACGGTTCGCGCCTCAGCAGAACGCTGCAAATTTGCCGTCAATACCGCGTTCCGTTGGCGGCACCGATTTCTCACCACAGACAATCCGAAAGCACGCAAGCTTACAGGCATTGTCGAGGTCGACGAAACCTATGTTTTGCGAAGCCAGAAAGGTGAACGAAACCTTGAGCGCAAGGCGCGCCGCAGGGGAGGCAAGGCCCGCAAACGAGGCCTGTCAGATGAGCAGGTTCCAGTACTGGTTGCCGCTGATCGCAGCGGCATGACAGTCAGCGCGGTTCTCCCTGCGGTCAATGCTGATACGCTGCAATCTGCAATCGAGCCGGTCGTGGATGATGACATCGTTCTGGTGACCGATGGCCACCGCGCTTATCCGCCTTGCGCCGCAGCACTGGGAGTGCGCCACGAAGCGTTGAACCTGTCTGGTGGGGAGCGGGTGCGGGATGCCTTTCACATTCAGACGGTCAACAACCGGCACAGCCAGTTGAAGGATTTCCTGCGCCGCTACCGAGGCGTCGCAACCAGGTATCTCGACAACTACCTGCGATGGTTTCAGCGTCTTCAACTGGAAAATGCTTCACCCCGCGCTTGCCTCGCCACCGCGATCGCAGATCCATGCATACGATTTGTAAACTGAGCCTAAGTATATATAGGGGGTTGATCACTGTGCATTCCTGACGCGTTGATAGGTATATGCATCAGATTATGCGGCAAAGATGTTAATATGTATAAAACGTTATAAGGTAAGCATCAAGGGAACCCCCTCTATTTTGGTTTGATTTGAGATGCGATTATTGCGCGAGGCTGGCGGTTTGGTTGGCGCGATATGAGGATTTTTCTGATGAGCAAGCGACGGGCTGGGCGAGGTTCCAAATACACGGATGATTTTAAGCGACGGCTAGTGGCGGAGAGCCAAGGTGATGGCGTGAGTGTTCCGATGGTCTCGCGGCGTCATGATGTGCCACCCCGCCGGATTTACGCGTGGCGCGGTGATGCGCGGTTCCAGCCGGACGCGTCGGGTGATACCGGCTTCATACCAGTCGAAGTGGCAAACAGTGATACTGATGTTTCATCTGTGCTGCCAGAAGCGCAGCTTACAACCAGTCCCCAGATTGAGATCACTTTGGAGAATGGGCGCAAGCTGAGCGTGAGCGGTGGGGTTGATGCGGGCTTTGTGCTGGAATTGGCGCGTGGGCTGGCGGCATGATCCCGGTACTGGCGGATGCAAAGATCTGGCTGGCGGCGGGGGTGACTGACATGCGGCGCGGGTTCAACGGTCTGGCCGTTCAGACCGAGCAGGTTCTGGGGGGTGATCCTTACTCCGGCCATCTGTTTTTGTTCCGAGGGCGACGCGGTGATCAGATCAAGATGATCTGGTGGGATGGTCAGGGCGCGTGCCTGTTTACCAAGCGCCTTGAACGGGGTCGGTTTATCTGGCCCTCTGCTCAGGAAGGTAAGATCAACCTGAGCCGTGCGCAGCTTGCGATGCTGATGGAAGGTCTGGATTGGCGTATGCCGCTCAAGACATGGCGACCCAAGATGGTAGGTTAGAGGCAATGTTTTATGGGTATTTCTGACGTTTTGGGATTCCCATGAGGCCCTTGATTTGGTAAGGAGTGGCATGAGTAAGACCCCTCCAAATCTGGCTGATTTGCCCCCTGACGTGCAGGCGTTTGTGGCCGCACAAGCGGCGGAATTGGCTCGTAAAGACGCGGAGTTGTTGGGGCTGTCGTTGAGCCATGCCACAGCGCAAAAGCGCCTTGAAAATGAGATGGAAGCGGCTCTTGCTGCGGAGCGCGCCGCCCATGCGCTTGCCATTATGAGCAGAGATACCCTGATTGCCGATCTGCGCCTGCAATTGCACGGACATAAAAAACATCGCTTCGGTTCAAAGTCAGAAAGCAGCACACAGCTGGCGCTGGCGCTGATCCTTGAAGATCTTGAAATCGAACAAGCCGCTGAGACGGATGATGAGAATGGGCCCTCTGACGCTGAGACCACAAAGCCGCCGCGTACCCCGCGCAAGCGCAAACCTTTCCCCAAGGGGCTCAAGCGGGTCAAAAAGACCATCACGCCCAGTGATGCTTGCACCGACTGTGGTGGCAGCTTCAAAGTGCTCGGGACAGATGTGATGGAAGAACTGGAATATGTGCCCGGCCATTACGTCGTAAAACAACTTGAGCGCCCACGACTGGCCTGCACCTGTTGTGAGAAGGTGGTTCAGGCCGAGATGCCAAGCCGTCCTATTCCCAAGAGCTTTGTCGGCCCTGCGTTGATGGCCCACATCTTGTGCTGCAAATACGGCTATCATCTGCCGCTGTATCGACAGAGCCAGATGTTTGAGAATGAAGGCATCGATCTGAGCGGGTCGCTCATGGCCAACTGGGTCGGCAAATGCACTAAGCTGTTGGAGCGCGTGGCTGATGCCATCCGGGATCACGTTTTTGAGGCGCAAGCGATCTTCATGGACGACACCACGGTCAAACTGCTCCAAAAGGGCAAGGGACGCGGTAATAACAAGACAAAAACCGCGCGGCTCTGGGTCTATGCCAGAGATGAGAGCGCCTGGGCGAGCGGCGCACCACCGGCGGTGTGGTATCAGTTCTCCACCAACCGGGGCGCAGAACATCCGAGCAAACATCTCAAGCCCTACAAGGGCTATGCCCATGCGGATGCCTATGCTGGGTATAATGACGCCTATCGGACGGGGCGCGTCAAAGAGATGGCCTGCATGGCCCATGTTCGGCGGGATTTTTATAGCCTGTTTGAAAGTCTGAAGCTGCCCGTGGCGGGCGAAGCCGTTCTGCGCATTCGAAAGCTCTATGATGTTGAGGCACAAGCGCGGGGTCTGGCGCCTGCTGAGCGCGTGGCCCTGCGTCAGGAATATGCCAAGCCGATCTTTGATGAGTTGGAAATCTGGCTCAAGGAGCAGCTGGGCAAGATCTCCGTTAAGACGCCGCTGGCCAAGGCGATCAGATATGCGCTCGCGCGCATGCCAAAGGCGCGGCCCTATCTCGACAATGGCTTTCTGGAAATCGACAACAACACAGCCGAGCGTGCGGTGCGCCCTGTGGCCGTTGGACGTAAGAACTACCTGTTCATGGGATCAGAGGCAGGTGGAAAATCCGCCGCCATAGCCTACACCCTCATCGAAACCGCCAAGATGAACAACGTCAATCCCGAAGCCTGGCTCGCATGGGTGCTCGAGCGCATCCAGGATCATCCCGCAAACCGTATGCAAGATCTCCTACCGTGGGCCTATCAGGAGATGATCGAGGAGCGGGAACAAAGCGTTATAGCGGCATGATCGGCCCCCGTGATTCAGCGGCACTCCCAGAGCAAGGGGATCTGTTTGAAGAGCGCGGGAATTGGCAAGGGCCAGATACCTCACAGCACGACTTGGGCGTTGAAAACCTTGAAGGCTTGTCCGACAAAGACCTCGTCGAGAAGACGGCAAAGGCTACTCTGTCCAACGTCGACCTGCTGTGCGCCCAGATTGTGGAACGGGGCTTGGGAGATATAGCCGTTCCGGGTCTCGTCGCGCTTTGGAACCGGTTTAAGGGGTTCGGAATTGCGACCCCTTTACCAGAACAAAAGCTTGCCTTGGAAACTCTTCGCGCCATTGGGAATGAAGCTGCAAAAAAAGAAATCAGCAAGATCCTTGGCGCACAGGACTTGCCCGACAGCTTGCTCCCGTTTGTGTTGCAAGCCGCTGTGAGCGTGGGCTTGAAGCTGCCTCAGGCACAAATCTTGCCATGGCTGGAACACGGCGCACCAACAGTCCGTGCCCAAGCCTTCATCCTTATACAATCGAACAGCCCACAGCGAAGCACCTTGGAAATCGGGTTCAGCGACCCAGACCCTTCAGTCCGACGAACCGCTCTGACAGTGGCGGGGAATCTGGGCCATATCAGCGCAAGGGCAGGATTGCTTGCCGAGTTCCGGAAAAATCCAACCAGCCAAAAGATCGAAGCGCTTTTAACTGTCGCCGATGACGACATCGTTGTTGAAATCGGAAGATACGCACTGGAAAATCCGCCTCACCGGTGCCTCATCGCAAGTGAACTTGAGGCTCTGGACACACCCAAAGCCCGAAAGCTGGCCCAACGAATCAACGATCAGATAATGCAGCGTTGATGTTTACTTGGAACCTCGGCCACCCCGTCGCTTGATCATCAGAAAAATCCTCATATCACGCCAGCCACATCGCCAGCCTCGCGCAATAATCGCAGCTCAAGTCAGACCAAAATAGAGGGGGTTCCCTTGATGCTTACGTTATAAGGCTTTGCTTTTAACCAACGTTCGCTTCCGCTTGTTGAGCAAAGAAGGATGTATCCTTTGGCACTTCAGGCAATTTCATTTCGTATGGCGAACATCTTACACGTCCAGTTGCTTCGCCTCGAACCAACTCGTGCGTAAATGTGCTGAGTAAGTGGTTTGGGCTAAGTTCGATAGAGTCTTCGGCATAGTAAGTCGAAATATAAAGTGTGCGTGGTTTATCGGACAAATTAGGAGCAGAACCATGCAACAAACTTGCATGCATCAGGCAAACGGATCCAGCTTTACCAGTACATTTGACGATATTGTCTTTGTGTTCCTCAAAGACATCATCAGATACTGACCCAGTAAAGACACCATTGTGCCAATGGGAATAAAGTGGTCCTTTATGTGTACCTGGCACCACTTCAAGCGGCCCGTTTTCTAATGTGACGTCATCCATGAACATCAAACAAGTGATAATGTCGTCGTTGGTCATGGGTTGGAATGGGAAATCCTGATGGAATGCCACTTTGGTCGCAGTGCCTGGTAATTTAGAATTCACCTTACCATGGTGGAATTTAATCGCTTGGCCAATCAGTTCCGCGCAAAAATCCACAGTATGAGCATTGCGCATGACATCCGCATATACATCTGACACTTCTTCAGGTGATTGTATGCGCCGCAAACCTGGTACCTCTGCGGAATGACCAGGTTGCAAGTCAAACCTTGGACGCCCATCCAAAGTTTCTCCGTAATCTTCTGTATAGGTGCGGCTTTCCTCAACCCATTCGGCAAAGACCTCTCTAAGATCATTTAGCTCTTTATCAGTGACAGCATCTTCAATGACCAAAAAACCATCCCGCCAGAATTGATCTTTCTGTGCTTGAGTAAGTAATGACATGTTATTTCTCCCATTTGACATTGGTTGGTATATACCAGTGTATTTACCTTGGTATATACCAGAATGCATGATAAGCAAACATAAATTATAAGAGCCGTTTGAAAATGACCCAAAAGACCAAAGAACCATCTGCTTCAGCGTCTTTGTTCCAGCGAATAGTGAATGACCTCAGGGGTAAGATCGTGGAGGGTGATCTACCCGAACACACTGCTTTGCCTTCGGAGCGTGTCGTTGCAGAACTCCATGGTGTAAGCCGTATGACCGCAAGACGGGCATTAGAGGCAATCGAAGCATCGGGTTTAGCTTATAGTCAGGATCGCAAAGGGCGTTTCGTCTCTCCAAAGCGGTTGAATTATAATGTCGGTCGTATGGTGGATTTTATTGAAGATGCCGCGCTTGAAGGCATAGAGATAGAGGAGAAACTTTTAGACAGTAAACAATCTGTGGCGAATGATATGATGGCGAAAACCCTTTCGATTCCTGTCGGCACACCGCTTTTCGAAAATACACGGCTGTTCCTGCGTGAAGGGCACGCAACATTTTTTGAGACGGAAATAGTTATTGCGCAAAGATGTGCTGATTTGCTGAAGGATACCGCGCCCGAATATTTGCAAGAACAACGCTACAGTCCTCTTGGACATACCGCTGATATTGTCATCCGCATGTGTGCCCTTGATCCAGAGGAGGCTGAATTGTTGGGACTTGTGCCCTATCAAGCTGGAATAGAACAGGAACAACTGGTCCGTGACATATCAGGTAAAGCTTTTTGTTTCAGCCGCCAAATCTGGCGTGGTGAAATGGCCCAGTTTTCAGCAAAAACTGTTTTAGATATTTAAGATATGTATCATTCTAACGGAATGGTTTGCTCTTCTAGGAATTTCTCGAATGCATCCAGATTGACGTTCTCAAACTGACCAAAACTTTCCATCCAAATGGATGTATCTTTCATCGCGTTCATTTGCAGCTTACACCACTTCACCCGCCCACGTTTTTCCTGTGCGATCAATCCTGCACGTGTCAGAATTTGCAGGTGTTTAGAAATGGCTGCCAATGACATCTCGAACGGGTCGGCCACATCCGTCACAGCCATATCATCCTCTAACAACATCGTCAGGATTTCACGCCGCGTCGGATCGGCAAGGGCCGCAAAAACAAGATCAAGGTTTTCAGTCATAAGAATGGCCTACACTTTGAGGGGTGCAAAGGTCAACCAATGGGTTGATCGTTAGGGCGATGAGCATCACAGCTCCGCAAAATTAGCTTTGAAGCTTCATTTAATTGCAGACAGTTATTGTTTTCCAGTTTGATTTGACGGGTTCAACACCAAGACCAGCTCTTGTAGGAACTTTTATGTGGCCATTCTCAACGCATATTGGGTGCTCTTCATCGTAATTTCCTTTGATGTAATTATTGGCAATCCAAGTGCCCTCGAAAAGATGTGGGTCAATGGTTGCACCGATATGAACACATGCAGCAGCAGTTATGTCGCCCCCCCAACTATCGTCACAGGTCAATGGTCTTTGCGAGCTTTGACATATATCTCGAATGTTGCGCATAACTGATAAGCCGCCAACGCGCGTTAGCTTCATCCCAAAGCCATCTGCCACACCTTCTACAATGCTTTGCATGACAACATCTGGCCCGCTCGTGCATTCATCTAAATAAATAGGATGGCATATCCGCCCTTTAAGGCTCTTGATTTCTTCATAGCTGTCGCAAGGTTGTTCCAATACGAAATTCAGATCCCTTAATGAATTTGAAAGTGTGATGGCATCCCGCGTGGTCAAGCTCCGATTGGCATCTAATGCTATTCGCGTGCTCGGATCGCGCACTTCAAATGCTTTGCGTGCTACTGCTATATCTTCTTCGATATCTCGACCGCCAATTTTTAATTGCAGGCGTTTGTATCCTTGCTTTTGTTTGTCGATGACTTGCTCTGCGACGCCTTCTGGGGTTTTAATACCAATGGCGTAATAGCTTGGAACACTGTCTGAAACAGCACCGCCCAACAAATCGCAAACGCGTAGGTTGAGAGCTTTCCCCATTAAATCCCAAACTGCGACATCAATCGCAGCTTTAGCATAGGCATGGCCAGAAAGAGCGACATTCATTTTGCGCCGAATGTTTTCGACTTCTAGGATTTCCATTCCAATCAATTGAGGGGCCACTTCAGTGATTGCTGCGCGCGCTCCTGAAGCATGTGCTGGCTGATAAGCCGACCCAAGAGGGCAAACTTCGCCAAACCCTGAGTGTCCGTTTTCGGTAACGATCTCGATCAGCGTGGTATCAAGATGTGTGAGCTCAGATGTTGCCATACGATATGCTGGACCGACAATAGGAAGATCAAGTTGAAATATATGAATTTCTTGAATGCGGGCCATTGTGATATCCTATTGGTATTTCAATATTGTAATAGCGTAACGGCCATTTAACAGGCTTGCCAGTTAGCGACAAAGATTGAACCTCTGTGATTATCGCGATGAGTATGATTGATTTTTAATTTGGTTTAAATACCAAGAAGTTGCTTGAGGCAGATATCTCCTCTTAAAACCACAAAACTTGTTGGGACATATTCCCATGTGTTATCTGTGCGAATTGAATAAATAGAGGAACCGCGCTGTTAAAAACAATGATGGGTTTAATCGTATCAGGGAAGAGAATGCCTTGACTGTTTTAACGTATTGGCAAACAGCTAGTGGTTGTCAGGTCTGACACTCTCAATCTTGGGGCGAAATAATCATGTTACAAGAAATTGCCTCGGCCCTTGGGGCAATGCGGAGCTTGGCGCGAGTTTTTTCGCTATGATGACCATTGTTTTTCTTACTCCTGTAGTTGCTACAAGTAATGAAACTAGAATATGAATAAATTATAAATCAAAAAACACGTCACTGCTTTGGTAGTGGCGCGGTCATGAGTTCATGAAGGCTTTGTGGAGATTAGCATGATGAAAAACAAGTTATTGGCATTTGGATTAAGCGGAACGCTTCTGGCTGCTCTGTGTTGTTTTACATCGTTGCTATCGATATTCCTGACTGCCTTGGGTCTGACGGGACTACTTGGCATTATTTACAACGACGCAATTTTGCTACCAATATTGGCAGGTTTCCTTATTCTTACGGGGTACGCATTGTGGCGACAGAAGAAGCAAAAGTAATTCTGTAAGCAACGCTTGCGTGCCCAAACTGTGGGCATGCTGAAACAGAAACGATTCCTTGCCCACCAATCTAAGCAGGCAAATCTTGCTGCGAGTAATAGGCACTCAAGGTAATAGGGAAAGTGATCAGTTGAGCCCGCCGCTCAAAGCTGGCATTTACCCTATCATCTATCATAACAGGTAAAACCTTTTGAGAGGTGTTTCCATGTGCTATCTGTGGCGAATTGGATGATAAAAGGAACGGCCATGCTAAAAATCGTTGATGGGTTTAACCGTATCGGGGAAGAGAATGCTTTTACCGTTCTGGCACGGGCGCAAGCATTGGCGGCGCAAGGCCGCGACATTATCAATCTTGGCATTGGTCAACCAGATTTTCGCACACCTGAACATATTGTCGAGGCAGGTATCAAAGCGATGCGCGATGGGCATCATGGGTATACGGCGGCAACGGGTATCCCTGAACTGCGTGCGGGGGTTGCCGCAGATATTGATCGCCGCCTTGGTGTGGATGCAAATCCTGACAATGTGTTGATTGTTCCAGGTGGCAAGGTGACGATGTTCTTGGCGATCCTAATGTTTGGCGCACCTGGAAAGGAGATACTCTACCCTGATCCAGGGTTCCCGATTTACCGCTCGATGATTGAGTTTACAGGGGCCACACCCATTCCCATTCCGATCAAAGAAGAAAACGATTTTGCATTCCGTGCTGATGATGTGTTGAGCCAGTTGAACGATAAAACCAGCTTGATCATAGTCAATTCTCCCGCCAACCCTTGTGGTGGTGTAACTCCAAAAGCCGAAATTGATGCCTTGGTGAAAGGTCTTGAAAACCATCCAGACATTGCTGTGATGTCCGATGAAATTTATGGGCAAATGACCTATGATGGGCAAGAGCATGTATCATTACTGTCCTACCCATCTTTGCGCGATCGTTTGATCCTATTGGATGGGTGGTCGAAAACATATGCGATGACGGGGTGGCGTTTGGGCTATTCGATCTGGCCCGACAGTTTGATTAATGCTGCACGGAAACTGGCGATAAACTCGTGGTCTTGTGTGAACGCCTCTGCGCAATGGGCAGCATTGGCTGCACTGGAAGGACCACAGGATTGTGTGACGAATATGGTGACCGAATTTGATTGCCGCCGCCGCGTTGTCGTGGATGGCTTGAATGCTTTGCCGAATGTCACATGCCGCACACCGCTGGGGGCGTTTTATGCGTTTCCTAATATATTGCAAACTGGGATGGATGCGAAAGCGCTGGCTTCTGGATTGCTCGAATCCGCAGGTGTTGCAACAATCGGTGGCCCTGATTTCGGCACATTAGGTGAAGGATATATTCGCTTAAGCTATGCCAATTCAGTTGAAAACATAGAACGTGCGTTGGCACGGATGAAAGACTTTCTTGAATTATAGATTAATATATTCAAGGTTTTTATAGTAATGTGAACTATTCAGAATGGCTGAGAACAGGATAGAGACAGAATGAATTTAGATAAGCTCATTGATGCGTTGCCAAAAACAGAGTTGCATTTGCATATCGAAGGCACATTAGAACCTGAAATGATGTTGGCGTTGGCAAAAAGAAACGGGATCAAATTGCCTTACCGTTCTGTAGAAGATGTGCGTGCTGCCTATGAGTTTAATAATCTGCAAGATTTTCTGGATATTTATTATCAAGGCATGTCGGTGCTGATTGAAGAGCGTGATTTTTATGACCTGACTTGGGCTTATTTGGAAAAGGTACATGGCGAAGGGGTACGGCATGTTGAGGTTTTCTTTGATCCACAAGCGCATATGGAACGCGGTGTTTCCTTCGAAACAGCGCTGGGCGGTATCACCACGGCATTAGAAGCTGCTCATAAAGAAATGGATATATCATCGAAACTGATCATGTGTTTCTTACGCCATTTACCAGAAGAGGCGGCATTTGAAGCGCTGGAATGTGCTTGTAAACATAAAGCTGGACACCTCGATTAACCGCTAATTCCAGAGGTATTTGATAGGCATTTTTTACGGCAGGCTGCTTTTTGACGCAAAAAAAGCCTGTTTTGTTCCGTTTTATGCGGCATTCATGCTTTATGGAGCCGCCTGAGCGGGTATTTCTGAATTCTAGACGGATTCAGGCTGTGGCTTGCCGTCGTTCATGGAAGATGAGACGCTTCATATTGTAGGTTATGTTGGCGAGTGTCATCTTTGTTGTGGCGCGTTGAATTCCGATGGTTCTAATGGATAAATCCATCGGGCCCTTCTGATGACCAAAGACATGCTCGACACAGGTGCGAAATATAGAACGTGTCGCATTACCGCGCTCGATGTGTTTGGGCATTGGTTTGCCTTTTGGTTTTTTACGGTGGATGTGGGAGAAAAATCCATTGGCCTTAAGCCATGCCTCATTGCTCTTGGTGCGGTAAGCTGTATCGGCCCAAACCTTGCCAGAACGATTGTCCTTGGTGAGCACTGACGCCAACTCATGACCGTCATAGCGCGCTGCATCTGTTGTTTTTTCACCTCTGATAAACCGAAACTTACGGTCAATGCTGATGTGGTTTTTATAGCCAAAGTGAGGTACGGAAATATCAACTAACCCCGCATCTTTCTCACCCGTCTTGGTCGTTTTAGCCTTGCTATACTTGACCATCCACCGTGCGTCGGTGTCCTTCTGTGCCGCCTTGGCTGGATTATCAGGCCAGATATCTTTTGCATCTTCGCCAGCCTTGGCGCGGGCTTTCTCGCTTGAAGTCATACGTTGGCGTGGGGCTGCAATCAGCGATGAGTCTACAATTTGTCCCCCAGTTTGTTTGTAACCCCGATTACGTAAATGATCCTCAAAGGTTGCAAACAAATCAGTCAACACACCCGCTTGGGTCAACTTCTCCCGAAACACCCAAATGGTCTTTTGATCTGGCGTCGGCTCCCACGGCAATCGCTTGAAGATTTCAGCCTTCACCTTTGATTGCGGCTTTTAGGTAACTATCATCCCAAGCGGCTGTTTTTCTTCGTATTTTCAGACTGGCCGTATCGCCGACTTGCTTGAAGATGTTGATTGCACTATGTCGCATCAGAGCCATGTTGGCGGGGCCATTTTGGGTCCGCAAGCGCATCAGGTCGTCGTGAAACACCACATCCATCACCCAGTGCAGGCGATTTTCCACACCCCAATGGGCGCGTGTGGCGCGCAGGAATTGCTTGGCTGAGAGCGGTGCGGAGGACAGATAGTAACGTCGCGAGAAACTGGTTTTACCTTTGTGTTTGACCTCGGCCTCGATCATGCCGATAGCGGCGAGGCCTGGAAACCTTGGTGCGCCAGGCTCAGACCGATCAGGGCGCAGCCACTCTACATCATGACTGACATAGGCACGACGGATTTCTATCCGCCCATGATCGGCATCGGTGGTTTCATGGGTTTCCAAACCACTGGTCTGGTCGAAATAGAGCCTCACCTCTTCATGCAGTGATTTTTGGTTGCCTTTAAGCGCCAAAAGATAGTCTGCGCCTTGTGCGAGGATCGCCGCAGCAATACCGTGTTGGCAGCCCATTGCATCAATCGTGACCAGCGCGCCTTTCAACTCAAGCCGCGCCAGTAGTCGAGGTATCGCGCTGATTTCATTCTCTTTCTCGTCACAGGATTCTTGCCCCAAGACCAATCTCTGACGCGTTGCCCAAGCTGAAACCAGATGCAGGGCGCGGCCATCCTCACCATGCGCACGGCGTGACGACTTGCCGTCAATTGCCACGATCTCATCATCGCCATCGCGCAAGGCCGCAACCCAGGAAACGAAGCATTCGCTAAACAGGTCAGCGGGAATCGCGTTCATCACATCATTGAGCGTGTCATGAGATGGGATGCCATCTTTGAAGGGTAGAAACCCACGCAAGAATTTCAATTTTCGGTCCGCCCATCGGGCTATTTCGGCAAAATCATCAGCACCAGCCATAACACCGCAGAGCACAATCAGTAGGATTTCGGGTAGTGGATAAACAGTTTTCCAGCTCTGGCGTGGGTCTTCAATGGCAGAAAAATGGTCGAGGATATTGGCTGAGATCATGGGAGGCTCCGAATGTCATTTCAATGACCAGAGAATCACATATCACCCGCTAAGGGAATCCCCACTTTTTCAAGCGATTGCCGTGCGTCGGCTCCCCAATTTGCAAACCAAGAAAACGCAACCAGCTAAAACGATCGCGGATCAGAAACTCCATCCGCTCATCACTTAAATTATGCATCGACGCTAATATCAAAATCTTAAACATCATAACCGCATCATAGGGCGGACGACCCCCCTGTGGACGCTCTCCATAGTTAAGTGCACTTGTCAGTGCACACCGAAACATCTCAAAATCCACATGCTCAGAAAGCGCGACAAGTGGGTCGCCTGTTTTAGACAAACGCTCAAGATGATCAGAAAAATCAAACAATCCTGCTTCGTGCATCAAAATATCCTCCTGAAAATATTGAATCACAAAATACACCTAAAAGATAGGTTTTTAGAGGTGTCCAGATCATATTTTTGGTGTCGGTTTGGACAGTTCCGAAGCAGGTCGTCCGCCTGAACTCTTTAGCCGCGTTTTTGCACAAGCACGGGCTGAAGGGTTTGTCCCTGTGGCACATGCAGGAGAAGAGGGGCCCGCGGCTTATGTCGAAACGGCTTTGGATGATTTGCAGGTACAGCGTGTGGATCACGGTAACCGCGCATTTGAAAACCCTGCCTTGATTGCGCGTATGGTGCATGAACAAACACCACTCACAATGTGCCCATTATCGAATGTTCGATTGCGTGGGATTGAACGTCTTGAACAGCATCCAGTCAAAAAAGCGTTGGGCGCTGGGTTGCTGGTCACCGTAAATTCTGATGACCCCAGTTATTTTGGGGGGTATGTAAATGACAACTATAAACAGGTTGCAAAAGCCGTTGGGCTGGATGCGCATGAGCTGATTCAGCTCGCGGAAAACTCATTCGCAGCCTCGTTTCTCTCGGATAAGGACAAGCAAAAAGGGCTAGATGCGATCACAAGTTGCGTGAATAAGGGATATGAGTGACATTTTAGGCAGGAAACTGCTTTCAGATTTGTAGTTTATAAGGTAGCGTGCCAACAACCAGAACGAACGAGCAGTCTAGGACTATATATTTATGAATGACATGTCAGGGCAGGAAGCCCTTAAGACGCAAGAGCGTCTTGTTGAAGTTGAAACACCAAGCAAAGACTTGTTACGTGTTTTAGCACAATATCGTACACCAAGCACATGGCGCAGTGTTTTTGAGCTTGCTGTAACTGGCACAGGTTTCTTTGGCTGTTGGGCATTGGCGTGGGCATCGATGTCTATCAGCTATATTCTAACTGGGCTCCTATGTTTCATCGGCGGCGGCTTCTTGGTGCGTTTGTTTACGATCCAACATGACTGTGGCCACGGATCATTATTCGCGTCACGCGTTGCCAACGATTGGGTTGGGCGTGTGATTGGAGTTCTGACACTGACACCCTATACATTATGGCGTCGCAGCCATTCGATCCACCATTCCGCATCGGGCAATCTGGAAAAGCGTGGCGTTGGTGACATCTACACAATGACCGTTCAAGAATACAAAGCCAGCTCTAAGCGTGAACAGTTTATGTACCGTTTGTACCGCAGCCCACTGACATTGTTTGTGATCGGCCCAATTTACATCTTTGGTATTCAGCAACGCTTACCTGTCGGCTTCATGAAAGACGGCGCAAAATATTGGATTTCATCACTGGGTACATCTGTCATGATGCTCCTTGTATATGCCTCTTTGATTTACCTCATCGGTTTCTGGCAGTTCTTTACGATTTTCGCGATCACAAGCTTTACGGCTGCTGCTGCGGGTATGTGGTTGTTCTATGTTCAACACCAGTTCGAAGAAACACAGTGGGATATGCCAGAAGATTGGGATATGCATGATGCAGCTCTGCATGGATCATCACATTATGTTTTGCCACAGCCACTACAATGGATGACAGGTAATATCGGTGTGCACCACGTACACCACCTATACAGCCGCATTCCATTTTACCGTCTGACAGAGGTGATCAAAGATCATCCTATCCTTGGTGAGATGAAGCGTCTGACAATTATGGAGAGCTTTAAAAGTGTGAACTTGCACTTGTGGGATGAGGCAGAGCGCCGCTTGATCACATTCAAAGAAGCACACGCATCAAAAGCATCTTGAACGGCTTCAAAAAGTAACGCTTCCGCCAGTGAACGTGACTTTCGTTTTTGAACTTTATTCCTTAGGCTTCCTCGTACTTAGTACGGGGAAGTTTTTGTATGTGGGTTCATTTATTTAAATCATTTTTAAATAAGTCGTGTAAACGCGGTAACTTGGTGATCAAGTTCGCCGATGATACTGTATCAACATTTGGCGATGGTCATGGCGAAGTCGTAGAGGTGACACTCCATGACCCTGATTTACCGCGTAGGGTATTATCAAATCCTGACATGGCCGTTGGTGAAGGCTATATGAAGGGCACGATCACAATAAAGAATGACGATTTATACGGGTTCATGTCTATTGCCATTCTGAATTTAGGGCGCAATGGCGAACGCTTCAACAATCCAACAACAGCTCAAAAGTATATGCAATCTGCTCGTAAGATATTGCGTAAGATCAGCCAGCATAATCCAATAGGGCGCGCGCAGGAAAACGTGGCACATCACTACGATCTGTCAGACGAGCTGTATGATTTGTTCCTTGACGAAGATAAACAATATTCATGTGGCTATTACAAAACCCCTGATGACACATTGGAAATGGCACAAGCACAGAAAAAGGCACATATCGCTGCAAAGCTGTGTTTGGAAAAGGGCATGACTGTATTGGACATCGGCTGTGGTTGGGGCGGTATGGGACTGACTTTGGCACGCGATTACGGTGTAAATGTTGTTGGCGTGACACTTTCCAAAGAACAGCACAAAGTGGCTGTCGCACGGGCCAAGGCGGAAGGCTTGGAAGGGCAAGTTGATTTTCGCCTACAAGATTACCGCAATGTGCCCGAGCAATTTGACCGCATCGTTTCTGTGGGCATGTTCGAACATGTCGGCGTGCCACATTATGCTGAATATTTTGAGCATGTGAAAAAGTTCTTGAAACCAGATGGCGTGGCTTTGATCCACACAATTGGTCGTTGCGCACCGCCAAATGTAACCAGTCCGTGGATTGCCAAATATATTTTCCCAGGCGGCTATTGCCCCGCGATGTCCGAAGTGTTGCCCATCATTGAAGATGCAAACCTGATCACCACCGATATCGAAGTGTGGCGCATTCATTATGCGGACACGCTGCGCGATTGGCGTGCACGGTTTGAGGCGAATATTGATAAGATTTTGGCAATCTACGATGAAGAGTTTTGCCGTATGTGGCGGTACTATCTGATCGCCTCTGAACTCACCTTTCGCTTGGACCGCCAAGTGGTGTTCCAATTTCAGATCACCAAGGATCAACAAGCAGCACCTGTGACGCGGGATTATTTGTATTAAAAACACTCGTTGACTTAATATATTTAACTAATTAGTTAATTAACTAAATTAGGAAATAGATTCGTATGACTTTACAACAGACATTCTCTGCTTTGGGTGACCCAATACGTTTTGCCATCGTTAGCCGTCTTTTGGATGAGGGGGAGTTAAGTGCAGGGGATTTGCAGACAGATGCGAAAATCTCGGCTCCTGCTTTTTCACGCCATTTGAAAGTCCTGCGGACCGCAGGCGTGATCGACCAACGTGTCGATGCGCAACGGCGTCTGTACACTGTTCGTAAAGAAGCTGTGGAAACTATTTATACATGGACACTGAATTACAAGGAATTCTGGGAGGGCAGCATGAACCGCCTAGAAGCTGCATTATTAAAAGATGAAGGATAAGAGTATGGCTGATTTAACATTAACACGGACTTTTCCAGCACCCGCTGAAAAGGTATTCAAATTTGTAACAAGACAAGAGCATCTGAAAGATTGGTTGGGACCAGTCGGGATGAAATGCACAGAGATTGATATGAATTTTGCACAAGATGAGCCTTGGTTTGCTGTAATCCTGAGCTCCGAAGGGCAACGTCATAAGATGAGCGGTGTCGTTACAGCTTATGATGCGCCAAATTATGTGGAATTCACGTGGGGCTGGCATGATGATGACGATCTGCGCGGTGCCGAAAGCAATGTGCGGTTTCAGGTGGATGCTTCGGGAGAAGGTTCTGTGTTCTCAATCATTCATACGAACTTACCTGATGAGGAAAGTGCACAAAACCACGAGGGTGGTTGGACATCTACATTAACAAAACTAGAGGCCCTTTTGGCCTGATTTTATCAACAAGGAGATTATCAAATGGCACAATTTATTTTTGTATATCACGGGGGCGGTATGCCCGAAAACCCAGCAGATGCCGAAAAAGAAATGGCAAAATGGGGCGCGTGGATGGAGGCCGAAACATCGTCTTTCGTGAACCCAGGTGCACCCGTTGGCATGTCCAAAACCATTTCAAGTGATGGGATTGCGGATAACGGCGGGGCAAACCCAGTATCTGGTTTCTCAATTGTTGAAGCTGCAGATATGGAGGCGGCTTGCAAGATTGCCCAAGGCTGCCCGATCAGTGGTACTGGTGGTTCCGTGGAAGTCGCTGAGATGATGAAAATGTAACCTGCGCGTAATGTACAGCTTTAACCCCGTCGCCGTAACTGGTTGGCGGGGTTTCGCGTTTTTATATGGTATGTAAGTTATAAAAGGTGGCGCCACCTATTGTGTTTCGACTTTGTTGAAACACTCTTAATATGGTTATATCTGCCAAGGGCTTGATGGGCCCTCATACCTAATTCTTACCAGTAATTTCGGTGGTTCCCTCATTCGACGCTGTTACCCGCCCTTCGAAAACCCATGAACCACTTTTTGTCGACGAGGATGTTATACTCCCATAAAGGTTATGGATTTATTGGGGGTGCGTACGGTGACCCTTTGAATGCTGGACTTCGATTATTGTATGGTGGATAGTTCTGGAAAAAACAACAGGCGCCCAATGAAGACTAATCTTGATCATTTACCAGTCGATAAACAACGTGAGTTGGATCGGGTTGTTGATATCTTGCGCACAGGTTTTGCGGCGAAGTTGAAAAACGCTACGCAACTGCATAAACGCAATGGCAAAATCCTGTAAGTGATCCTCTATGGGTCTTATGCCCGTGGCGATTGGGTTGATGATCCCAAGGGGTGTTATTTTTCGGATTACGATCTGTTGGTGATTGTCGATCATCCTGATTTTACCGATGTGGTGGATTATAGGTTGCCGACTGAGCAAAAGCTTTTAGAGATGAAAATGCCCGTGCAGTTCATTGTGCATACTTTGGATGAGGTGAATTCAGCACTGAAAGAGGGGCAGTATTTTTCTTCGACATCGTCCAAGAGGGTGTGATGTTGTATGAGTATGCGGATGGGAAGAATGGATCGCCCAAATATCGTTTGGCTGAACCTACGCCGCCTGATGCAACGCGAGCCTATGAGATGGCGAAGGAATTTTATGAGCTGTGGAGTGGCAATGCAAAAGCATCGCTTTCAATGGCTCAATCTGGTGTTGAGAAAAAACTCTTAAAAGAAGCAGTTTTCAACCTACATCAAGCGACCGAACGCACGTATTCACC
Organism: Amylibacter sp.; assembly: GCA_965206885.1. Taxonomy (GTDB): domain Bacteria; phylum Pseudomonadota; class Alphaproteobacteria; order Rhodobacterales; family Rhodobacteraceae; genus Amylibacter. Next base: position 355,681 of record CBDBLJ010000001.1, read on the forward strand.
TTCCTCTTAAGCCACACCCTCTACACCCCAAAATCCCACGACATCGAAAAACTCCGCACCGACTGTGAAGAGATAAACACGGGTTTGCGCGGGACATGGCCCAGAGGCCAAAAACCCTATGATCGCTATTTCAAACTCCTAAAACGGGCCTATGTTGAAGCAAGGTATTCGAAGCACTACGCCATCACCAAAGAAGAGCTGGAAGGTTCTGTCGCAAACTGAGATTGTGCATGGAGTCACTCCTATCGCCGGACACAGTTATCCAGCGAGCGCCGAAAATTGCTGGAAAGCGGATTGTCCGGGTGTTCCGAATTGTTTCTTGCGGATCATGTGCGCGACTTCAATGCCATCCAGTGTTGCGGAGGCTGAGAGGAAGGATTTGAAGCCCTTCATTTGCTTGGTCAGCTTCTTGATGAACCTGTGGTCTTGCTCGATGATGTTGTTGAGATATTTGACCTGCAATATCTCAATCAGCCAAAACCAGCCGTTCAACAAGAGCAGGTAATTCATGTTATTCAACCCGGCGAGGTTGGCACCGCTTTTATCGATGACCACCCTGTCAGGGAAGCCGTTATTCTGGATCGCCCGCTTGAAAAATGCAGTCGCTGCCGCTTCATCCCGCTGCTCTGACAGCATAAAATCAAGGGTTTTGCCGAATTTATCGATGGCGCGGTAATAATACATCCACTTACCTTTGACTTTGATATAGGTCTCGTCCATGCGCCACGAGGTGCTGGTTCCAGACTTCCGACGCTGTGCTTCAGTGGCGATCAAGGGCGCATATTTTATCACCCATCGGTTCAGGGTTGTATGATCGACATCGACACCACGTTCCGCCATGATTTCCTCCAGATCACGGTAGGAAACACCATAGCGCACGTAAAAAAACACCGCATAAAGAATCGCTTCTTTGGGGAAATGACAGCCGCTGAACGAAATCATGGTACACTCACCTGTTGGTCTAAAACTCACATGCGTATGCAAAAATCTCACCAGAAAAGCAATCAACATTAAAATCTTTGCAACAGAACCTAATGGATCGCCCCATTTTACAAGCATGTCCCATTTGTAACCTTCTGGAACTGAAATTGTATCGGCTGTGCTGGCTGCAACTTGTTTAAAACCAAAGCGATCTGTTGCTGCTTTTGCTGTGTTCACAAAGCTTGAAGTGCCCATCACGAATGTGCCTGCGCCAAATGTTAGAACGCCAGACAGAAAGCCGCGACGTGAGATTGCGGCATCAACAACGGCGTCAAACTGTGGGTCTTCTGCACGTGGACTGTTGATTTCGTCGAATGCATCGAATGACAATTCTTCGTGGGTGATGTTTGTATCTTTCATTGTGGGTAATCCTTAAACTGTTTCGGTAAATTCCCAAAGGAATCGCCTTAACGAAGGATTAAGGGTGATATGTAACAACGTGGGCACATTCATGATACGCCCACGTTACAGGCTTGCGACAGATTTGTTACCTTAGCGGCTACGGATCATACCAACCAAATCATAAGCACCAGCCAAGATTGGTTCTGCAATTTCAGCTGCTCGGTTTGCACCAGCGCCCAAGATACGGTCGATTTCGGCAGGATCAGCCATAAGACGGCTCATCTCATCCGCGATTGGGGCTAGATGTGCTACGGCTAGGTCCGCCAGTAATGGTTTGAATTGGCCGAACTGTTGACCTGCCACTTCTGTTAAAACGTCCGCAGGTGTTTGGCCTGAGATACCAGCATAGATGTTGATCAGGTTGCGCGCTTCTGGGCGGCTTGCAAGGTCATCCATATTATCGGGCAGTGGTTCTGGATCAGTTTTGGCTTTGCGGATTTTTTTAGCAATAGTATCTGCATCATCTGTCATGTTGATGCGGCTCATATCCGATGGATCAGATTTGGACATTTTTTGGGACCCGTCACGTAAAGACATCACGCGTGTTCCAGCACCATCGATGATTGGTTCTGGTTCAGGGAAATAATCTGTTTTGAAGTCGTGGTTGAATTTATTTGCAATATCACGGGTCAATTCAACGTGTTGCTTCTGGTCTTCGCCAACAGGGACATGTGTGGCTTTGTAAGCCAAGATATCTGCCGCCATCAGGGATGGGTAGGCGTAGAGGCCAAGCGACATCTTTTCAGCGTTCTTGCCAGCTTTGTCTTTGAACTGTGTCATGCGATTCATCCAACCCAGACGAGTTACACAGTTGAATAACCAACCCAGTTCAGCATGGGCAGAAACTTGACTTTGGTTGAATAGAATGGATTTTTTCGGGTCTAGGCCGCAAGCCAAATAAGCCGCTGTTAATTCACGTGTTTGGCGGCGCAAAGCTTCTGGATCTTGCCAGACGGTAATGGCGTGCATGTCGACCACGCAATAGATGGTTTCAATGCCGCTGTCTTGCATTTCTACAAAGCGCTTAACAGCACCTAAGTAGTTGCCAAGTGTCAAGTTTCCAGAGGGTTGAATTCCAGAGAAAACGCGAGGGGTGAAGGCTGCTTCGGTCATAGTAATCTTGCTCCGCCTAGATTAATAAGGTTTTAGGCTTATCGCGCCACAAATGAGTGGCGTCAACTAAAAGGGCACTTGAATGTACGAACCTGACTTGAATGCACCACCGATTAACCCATTACCACCTGTTGTGATCCTATTGGTATGCCTATTGGGGGGAGTAGAAGTGCTGTTCCAAGCGGCCGAGGCTGGCTTTGCTGGTGGAGCTGCTGGCATTGGATGGCGGGTTGAAGCGGTACAGCAATATGCCTTCAGTGACAGTGTCTTTGATTGGATGCGTCAGACGGGGCAATATTCGTGGGATAATATGCTGCGATTCTTGACGTATCCGTTTTTACATCAAACGTTTATGCACACATTGTTTGTGATTGTGTTCGTATTGGCGATTGGCAAATTTGTGGCTGAGATCATGAACCCTTTTGTGGTTCTACTGATTTTCTTTGTCAGTTCTGTCATTGGAGCGGCTGGGTATTCTGTTATATTGGATGAGCAATATGCTTTGATCGGGGCTTACCCAGCGGTTTATGGATTGATTGGTGCGTTTACCTGGTTGCAATTCAGCAGTTTGAAAGCATCTGGTGAGAATGGGCTGAAAGCATTTAATCTAATCTTATTCTTTTTGGGAATTGCTTTGGTTTTTAAGTTCTTATTTGGGGGTACAAATGAATGGCTGGCAGAAATGATTGGATTTTGTGCTGGTTTTGCATTGTCGATTGTTCTGGGGCCAAACGGTAAGGACCGATTGAATAAGGTACTCTCGATTGCACGACAACGTTAACCGCGTTTTACGAACCCTTTGATATCTGTGATGGTGTAAGCACCTGTACCTATTAGGGCTATGGCATAGGTTGCCATGCCTGATCCAACGAGAGCTGCTAATGCGATGTAGCGCTGGCCTTGTGTATGTAGGGCATCTGCCAATCCAGTTTGGACTCCGTAAACGACAACAGCCATGATGGCGACTGCAAGGATGACCTTTGGCAGTGTTTTTACGAAACGTGCATCGAAACGGGCAGCGTCGCCCATATTTTTCGTGCCCAGCCAAAGGAGGATGATCATGCCCCATGCGGATAAGGTCGTGCCGATTGCGGCTGCGATATACCCGAATTTGTAAGATAGACCGATGGCAACGACCAGGTTGATCACCATGGAGACGAGAGCGAAGTAGAAGGGTGTTTTCGTGTCTTCTCGGGCGAAATACAGGGGTTGGATGACCTTTTGGAATACGAATGCTGGTAGGCCGCAGGCATAGATTGCTAGAGCCGTTGCCGTAGCAAGTGAATCGGCAGAATTGAATTTACCACGTTCAAAGAGGACGGAAATGAGTGGTTCTGCAGCGATGTATAATGCAGCGGCAGAGGGAAGGGTTAGGGCCAGTGAAAACTCTGCGGCGCGGTTGAATGCATGGCGCCCACCATCTGTGTCATTGGCGCGAATTTTACGGGATAAATCGGGTAGAAGTACCACGCCGATTGCGATGCCGACGACACCTAAGGGTAGTTGGTATAGGCGATCTGCCACGGATAACCATTGGATCGCACCGTCGTAGTAACTGGCAACTTGGCGTCCAACGAGAAGGTTCACTTGAACAACGCCACCTGCAAGGGCAGCAGGGGCTGCGATCATGGCGAGTTTTTTTAGGTCTGGTGTCATCTTTGGGATACGCGGGATCAAGCGCAAGCCAGCACGATCTGCGGCGTACCAGACGAGGGCCATTTGTACGATACCTGCCACAGGAACAGCCCAGACAAGGGCGCGGGATGTATCCCAACCTAGTAAATATGCGCTGCCCATTGCGGCAACGATGATGATATTTAGGAAAACAGGTGCTGCTGCTGCTGCTGCAAAGCGACCGCTGGCGTTTAGAACGCCGCTGAGAAGGGCCGCAAGAGATATGAATAGGATGTAGGGGAAACAGATGCGGGCAAAACCCACGGCTGTATCAAACCGTGTGTCACCAACAAAACCACTGGCCATAGCCCAAACAAACCATGGCATGAACATTTGTGCGATGAGCGTTAGAACGATGAGGACAGCAGCCAAACCTGCGAACGCGTCTTGAGCAAATTCTACGGGGTTTTCATCGGCTTCTAATTTCTTTGAAAACATCGGCACAAAGGCCATGTTAAATGCACCTTCGGCAAAGAAGCGGCGAAACATGTTGGGCAAAGAGAAGGCCACTTGGAAAGCTTCGGCAATTGGACCCGAGCCAAAGAAAGCGGCAATCATAATATCGCGGACAAATCCTGCGATACGGCTGAGGAGCGTCCATAAACCTACGGTAAAAAAGGATGCAACCAGACGTATTGGTTTTGTCATGACATAGCCCCTTTTGCCCCTTTTGTGATCGCGTCACGCAGTTTTTTCTCAATCGCGTCACGTTTGCTTTTTGAATGCAATTTCAGACCAAACATATCTTTAACATAGAACACATCAACAGCTTGAACGCCATAAGTGGCGATTACGGCTGATGCGATGTAGATATTTGCGTTGCGCAGGGTGAGTGTCAGGTCGTGCAAAAGGCCCAGACGATCCCGTGTGTCGACCTCGATGATAGTATAGATTTCGGAGCCTTCATTATCGAATGTAATCTCGGTTGGAACGATGAAGTCGCGTTCGCGTTTTTTCAACTTGGCGCGAGAACTTAGAGCATCGCGTGCAATAACTTCGCCCTTTAATATTTTTTTGATCATAGATTTTAAGCGATCAATACGGGCCATTTCATATGGCTTTTCATCCGAATCCTGAACCCAGAAAACGGCGGTGGCATACCCATCTGCTGTTGTATAAGTGCGTGCGTCGACAACATTTGCGCCAACCAAAGCAAGCGCACCTGCAAGGCGTGAAAAAATACCTGGGTGATCTTGCATGACGAAACAGGCGCGAGTGGCATCGTGGTCAATATCTGGCACAATATCGATGGCCATTTCATCTTGATTGATTTTAGCAAAGAGATGAGCAAAAATGATATGCGCTTTGGTATCTAAACCTTGCCAATACGGGTCGTAATGACGTTCATCTTCTGCTGCATATATGTCTTTACCTGTCGGTCCCAACGCGGTTTCTAAAGCTGCTTTTGCTTCGTCTAATCTGTGCGCGTTGGTGAGTTTACCCATACCTTCTTGGAAGACTTGATAACTGGCACGGTACAGGGCACGGATCAATTGGGCTTTCCAGTTGTTCCATGTTTCAGGGCCAACACCACGGATATCGCAAACTGTTAGGATAGTTAGCAGATTGAGGCGCGAGATGCTTTTCACAACGCGGACGAAATCGCGTACTGTGCGTGGATCGGACAGGTCGCGTTTTTGAGCAACGTCAGACATAAGTAAGTGATTGCGGATGAGCCATATAACGGTCTCTGTTTCAGCAGCATTCAATCCCAAACGCGGTGCGATGGTTCCTGCCATGCGCGCGCCAGCGATGGAGTGATCCTCTGGCAGGCCCTTGCCTATGTCGTGCAATAACATAGCAACATAGATAACCCGACGGTTTACACCTTTTTTCAAAAGGCCAGATGCGATTGGCAAGTCTTCTTGTAATTCGCCGCGTTCAATTTGAGCAAGGTTGGAAACACATTGGATTGTGTGTTCATCCACTGTGTAGTGATGATAAACGTTGAACTGCATCATGGCGATGATGCGTTGGAACTCTGGAACGAAGGCACCTAGAACACCGAGCTCGTTCATACGCCGCAAGGCGCGTTCTGGATTGCCTTGTTCAATCAAGGTATCCAGAAAAATAGCGATGGCTTCTGGGTTTGTGCGGAAGTCATCATCTATCAAATCTAGATTTGCTGAAATAAGGCGCATGGCATCTGGATGAATTAAGATTTCAGAACGTAAGGCTTCTTGGAAGATGCGCAGAATATTCAATGGGTCATCGAATACGGTATTCTCGTCGTCAAAGGTGATACGACCGTGTTGGATGGTATAACCTTTGGCAACTTTTTCGCGTCCCCAACCGACGACTTGCATCAAACGTTTGCCGAAGTGTGGTTGTTTTTTCACATGCTGTGCTTCTAGAGCCGTAAGGAAGATACGTGTTAAGTCACCCACTTTAGTGGCGTGACGGAAGTAATCTTGCATAAATCTTTCGACACCACGTTGCCCATCTTGGTCTTCGTACCCAAGTGCTTCGGAAACTTCGATTTGAGTGTCGAATGTTAATTGTTCTGTGGCACGCTTGGTGATTAAGTGAAGGTGACACCGAACCGTCCATAGGAATTCTTGGGCTTCAAAGAATTGTTCGTGTTCTTCTGCGGTGAAATATCCCTGTTGGATCATCTCCTCGGGGTTTTCGGCATGGCTTAGGTATTTTGTGATCCAGAACAGGGTTTGCAAATCACGTAAACCGCCTTTGCCCTCTTTCACGTTGGGTTCCAACATGAAGCGCTGACCGCCTTGTTTTTTATGACGGTTTTCGCGTTCGATGAGTTTTTGCTCTACAAACTCTGGGCCTGTTTTGCCGAACAGTTCTTTCCACAAACGTCGATCTAATTGGTTAGAGAGAATTTTCTTCCCAGCGAGATAACGGGATTCCAATAGTGCCGTTCGGATTGTTAAATCGTCTTTCCCAAGTTTTACACAGTCATCGATTGTGCGGGTGGCATGTCCGACTTTTAATTTCACATCCCAGAGCATGTAGAGAGTGGATTCAATAACGGTTTCGGACCATTCGGTTAGTCGAGGCGGTGTTAAGAATAATAGATCGACATCAGAATGAGGTGCCATTTCTGCGCGACCATAACCGCCAACGGCCATGAGGCAGATGCGGTTGTGTTTATCATCCTCTGGATTTGGGTGTAGTATTGTGGCGGCGATATTAAAGGCTTCGCAGACGATTTTATCAGTTATGTATGTGTAGGATGTTGTCACATGGTGTGTTTCAAACGGTGCTTTTTGATAGGCTTCACGAATAGTTGCACGCGCTTGGGTATAAGTATCACGCAAGACGGCTGCGATTGCAGCACGTCTGCCTGTTTCCATGTTTGCATCGAAAACTTTGCGAATATCCGCTGTGATTTGTTTTTTATTAAAAAGGACATCGGGCGGGCATATTAACTCGTCCGACGAAGGTGCGGATTGAAATTTTCGCGATAAATTAAAGGCCTGCTCCACCAAATCCCCTCGGTGCTGGATCTATTACAACGGCTTGACCTTCGCGGACTTCGGCGATGGCTAGGCTTCGTTGATTTGTTCCATTAGGCATTAACCTGAATACACCGTTTACACCAGCAAAACCGCCTGACCGCGTCAGTTTGGAGCGTGTTAGGGCATCTGATGACCCTGTTGCCAAGAGTGCGCCAACCGCTGCGATGCCATCATATGCGAAACCTGCCAATGGATGCGGCTGTTTCCCATAGCTTGCTGTGTACCGTGCTCTGAATGCTGAGATAGATCCTGTATCAGGTAGGGTAAACCAACCACCCTGTAAGCCAGGAGTGGCTAACGTGCTTGCTGGAATATCCCAACGTGTTAAGCCCATATATTGAACTTGATCAGATGTTACACCGTTTTCAGGCAACAGTTGTGCAAGAATTGGTAATGCACCAGCAGAATCCGATGAGAAAACCAAAGCTTCGGTGCCTGTACTAGACACTTGTGATTTTATTGCAGGGATAGCAGAAACAACACCGTCAGATGAAAAATCATAAGATGTGGAACCTGTGTAATTAGCGCCTGATTGCGATGCGGCTTTGCGCACGGCCTCTAGGGCGACGGCGCCTGCTGCGTTATTTGCAGCAACGGCTGCTACATTTCGTTTGCCTTTGCCAACAGCATAACCGACCAAACGGTTTGCTTTGTTTTCAAATGTACTGCCGAGAACGAAGACGTTGCCGCCTGCGATTTGTGTGTTGTTTGATAAACTCAGGACATTCACATTACGGCCTGATACAGCGACACCTGCTGCGTTTGCTGCTTGCGCAAATAATGGGCCGATCAGGATTTTAGCACCGTCATCTACAGCTTGTTTTGCAACAGCACTTGCTTGAGATGCTGAACCAGCTGTCGCATAAATTTTCAGATCAATCTGTGCGCCTTTGATGTCGCTTGCTGCTAATTTTGCGGCATTTACGAGGCTTGCTGCTAAGGCTTCTTGTTGTGCGTTGCCTGTGCCCGCTGGCACCAAAAGGGCGACTTTAACTTTTTTATTTGGGTTGACGGATTGCCCAACATTACTTGTTTCTACGCAGGCAGAGAGGAAAGTAGCCGCGCAGGCTAAGAGGCCGAACCGTACGGTTCTTGAAAGCTTCGTTGTTTGTGGCGCACTCATTATTTTTCCCCATTAAATTGTATAAACGACTCGTTTGTGTTGAAAGGTAGGTACTGTCATAAGCGAAATCAACGCCTTGGCTCAAATAGATTGGAAATAAGCAAGTGAGTGCTGCAAAACTGTTGCCCGGATTATACATTGTTTCGACCCCAATTGGGGCTGCGCGCGACATTACATTGCGCGCTTTGGATATTTTAAGCGTTGCAGATATTATTGCTGCAGAAGATACACGTAATACGCGTAAATTGATGGATATTCACGGTATTACTTTGGGAGATAGGAAATTGATTTCCTATCACGATCACAATGGCGAAGAGAAGCGACCGTTTTTGCTGAAAGCTTTGGAAGAAGGGCGCTCTGTTGCGTTGGTATCTGATGCAGGTACGCCTTTGTTGGCTGATCCAGGATATCATTTGGCGCAACATGTACGGGATGAAGGCTATAATGTGCGCACTGCACCTGGAGCTTCTGCATTGTTAGCAGCCCTTTGCGTGGCTGGGCAACCGACGGATAAGTTCTTTTTTGGGGGGTTTGCACCAAATAAGACCAAGGCGCGCACAGATTACTTTCGGAGTTTAGCGACTATTCCTTCAACGCTTGTATTTTACGAATCTCCAAAACGGCTCTCAAAATGCCTAACAGATATGGTTGCGGCTTTCGGTGGCGCGCGTTCCGCCACGATTTGTCGTGAATTGACTAAGAAGTTTGAAGAGGCGCGGCGTGGTACATTGCAAGACTTGGTGGATCATTACGTGGATGCGCCTACACCAAAAGGCGAGATTGTGATTGTTGTGGGTATCCCAGTTAAGGCGGAAATCACGCAAGATGATATTGATGCGGCTTTGTTAACCGCTTTGAAAGATATGAAAGTCAAAGATGCAGCGAATAAAGTGTCCTTAGAGATAGGGATATCACGCAAGCAAGCGTATGATCGTGCATTGGACATAAAGGATAATGGCTAAACAAACCTCTTATTACAAAGGGAAAGCTGCCGAAGATATTGTCACAGGTCATTATCAACGCCTTGGATATATTTTGAAAGAGACACGGTTCAAGACGGCATATGGTGAGATTGATTTGATTTTTATGGGGCAAAGCGAATGGGTTTTTGTAGAGGTGAAGTGCAGTAAAACCTTTGCGGCTGCTGCTGAACGTATTTTGCCTCGCCAAATCCAACGGATATATGCCGCTGCCCAAGACTATCTTGGGGATATGGCTGGTGATGTAGATTGTCGGTTTGATGCTGCATTGGTGGATGGTACGGGCCAGGTAGAGATGATCGAAAACGCATTTCTGTAATTGCAACTCTGCGCGTGCTGGGCCATGAATGGGTAAATCAAAAATTAGGTGAATATATGTCTCTTAAAGTAGCCATTCAAATGGACCCGATTGAACCGATTGATATCAACGGTGACAGCTCGTTTCGCATAGCATTAGAAGCGCAAGAGCGCGGTCATGAATTGTTTTATTACACGCCAGATCAATTGTCATATCAGCAAGGCAAAGTGACTGCCAAAGGCTGGCCGCTAGAAGTGCGCCGTGAAGAGGGTAATCATTTCACATTAGGTGAGTTTCAAGAAATTGATCTGAGCACACAAGACGTGGTTTGGCTGCGTCAAGATCCGCCGTTCGATATGGGCTATATTACATCGACCCATATTTTGGATATGATCCACCCAGATACTTTGGTGGTGAATGATCCAACATGGGTCCGAAATTACCCAGAAAAACTATTGGTTTTAGAGTTTCCTGATTTGACACCGCCTACGACGATTTCACGTGATTTAGATACGTTGAAAGCGTTTAAAGAAGAACACGGCGATATTATTTTGAAGCCTCTTTATGGCAATGGCGGTGCGGGTGTTTTTCGTTTGAGGCCAGATGATAGAAATCTGAATTCCCTGCACGAGCTTTTTGCGGGCATTAACCGCGAGCCGTTGATTGCGCAAAAATTCCTGCCTGATGTAAGCAAAGGCGATAAGCGTGTGATATTGGTGGATGGCTACCCTGTAGGTGCAATCAACCGTGTTCCTGCAAAGGGTGAAACACGGTCTAATATGCATGTTGGTGGACGCCCTGAAAAGGTGGCTTTGGATGCACGTGATTTGGAAATCTGCGAACGTATTGGGCCACTGTTGCGTGAAAAAGGTCAGATTTTTGTGGGTATCGATGTGATTGGTGGCAATTTGACCGAGATTAATGTGACATCACCAACAGGTATTCAAGAGCTTGAACGCTTTGACGGTGTGAATGTTGCTGAAAAAATCTGGGAAGCGATTGAAGCTAAACGCTAGATGTTTGCACTGACCAGCCTGTAACTTACCGCTTCCGCTATGTGGGGGCGGTGTACATTAGGCTCGCCATCTAAATCTGCAATTGTGCGCGCGACGCGTAAGACGCGGTGGTACCCTCGAGCGGTCATTCGGTATTTATCTGCAACTTTTAAGAGAAGGTCGGCACCTTCTGTATCAGGTGTGGCAAAAGTTTTTAAAACTTCGCCTTCTGCATCGGTGTTTAATGCGGTGTTAGGGATATCCCTGTAGCGGTCTTCTTGAATATTTCGTGCGCTAGCGACACGTTCTGCAATCTCTGTGCTCCCTTCTTTTGGCTGCTCTAATGATAGGTCCTGTAGTGTGACAGGAGGGACTTCTACGCGTAGATCAAAACGATCCATAAGAGGGCCTGAAACACGGCCTAAGTAATCTTGGCCACATAATGGAACACGCGGACAGGCACGGGCCGGGTCGGCGAGGTATCCGCAGCGGCATGGATTGGCAGCGCTGATGAGCATGAATTTGCATGGGTATTTTACATGGGCGTTTGCACGAGCGACCATGACGGTTCCGTTTTCTACTGGTTGGCGGAGCGTTTCCAAAACTTGACGGGAGAATTCAGGGAGTTCATCCAAGAACAAAACACCATTATGAGCCAGAGATATTTCCCCTGGCTTTGCACCGCGTCCACCGCCAACGATTGCAGCCATGGATGCGGTGTGATGTGGATCACGAAAGGGACGAATTTTAGATATACCGCCCTCTGAAAGTAAGCCTGCCAATGAATGGATCATTGAGGTTTCTAGCGCTTCTTGGGCGTTGAGTGTGGGGAGTATGCTGGGCATACGTGAGGCCATCATGGATTTGCCTGAACCAGGGGAGCCGACCATGAAAACAATATGTTCTATTAAATTTAAATATGATATTGAAATCTAAGCGGAGATAAAAATGAACAAACCATTAGCATACTCATACATTCGTATGTCGACTGATATACAGTTGAAAGGAGACAGTCTGCGTCGTCAAGAAGAGTTATCTGTAAAATATGCTGAAGAACACGATTTAGAGTTAGATAAGGATTTTAAGCTTCGTGATATTGGCGTTTCAGCATTTCACGGTGACAAGTAATTGGGGCAACTTGGCGGGGTTTGGCAAAGCCCCGATACCCTGTCAACAGGGCCGACCTTTCTGCAACGAATAGATAAAGGTGGCGGCACGCAACACCAGATTATAGGGGATCAATCCACTTTATGGCCGGGAGGGGATGCTCTGTACTGAAGTCCCAGAGATACCAGGAGTAAGGATGAATTGGGCTGTTTCTGTAATCTGTGAACCAGAAGGGTCGCCCCACCATTTCGATCTTTGCGGCGAAGTGTGGATGGTTCCTGAAGTTTGACTGCCGCTTTTTACCGGATGTAAGCAATGTGCGTGCAAGCATCAGGACTGTCCCCGTGACAGGCTGCATGAGTTTCAGAGCGTGACCGAGTTGTGCATCCAAAGAGCTGAACGGAGGGTTCATGACTATGGATCGAATTTGGTCTGAAGGCAGGCGATCCTGAGCCAGAAAGCCCATTTCGACAATACCCTTGGCGCGGGGCTCAATGTCGCTGGCATATACCGGGATGTTCATATTCTTGAGGGCATCAACCAAATGGCCTTCGCCTGCATGTGGTTCCCATGCAACTGGTGGGATGCTGACGCCTGCAGAAAGAACGAGGTCGCGCACCATCTCTTTGGCTTGAAGCGTCGGATAGAAGTCCTGGTCATTGCGCTTGTGCCCGGATTCGATGTATTTACTCATACAGTCCCCGCATATCATGATTGGAATTGTGGCAACTTGGCGAGAACTGTCTGGCCATTGAGCGCTGTATGATAAGGTCTGCGAGACTGGGAACGCAGACCGCACCGGCAACCCCAAGACGGGCGCGCGCATATTGCCAGAATGATACCCCAAGTTTTTGGCAGGTTTTCAATGCGCCAAGGCCGGCATCGCGTGCGGCCCGACCGCTTTGGCTGCGGGTTCCCTGCGAGACCGCCCGCCTCGTGACCTGAGACCGTATATCGCGTTCCGCGCTGTTGGAATGCAGGGGTGTACTCGGATAATCCAGAACACGCAGCAATTCACCCTTGTTTACCTTCAGCCGTCTAAGCAGGTTGTCGAGATTTGCATCGCCCGTTCGTTGCTCAAATATCGCGTCGAAACGCGCCGAAAGCCCCTCGCGCTGCGCATCGCAGGGATCTTGTCTGAAAGCTGAGAGTTCCCGGTAGAAGTCCCAAACGGATGTTCGTACGGCTTGGACACGCGCAAATTGGATTTCGTTGGTGCTTTGTTGCTTGCGAATGAGACGCTCCAAATGCACCCAACACAGCGCATGAGCATCTCCGACATTGAACTGGCCAGCATCGTCGCTCAGGATCACCGTATCGGAAAGGCGTCCAGCATCGCAGATACTGCCCCAGAGCGCGCCCTCGGTGGCGATTTTTATCGGGTCCGGTTTCACCGTTATGCGGTCAATCCCGAGGGTGGCCAGATGGGCCTGCCACGCGTCCTCACCGCGAAATATCCGATGCGGATGTGAGGCAAAAAGCACTATGGTTTTTTCGGGCAACCTCATGCGTCTCATGTAGTCAAGCGCTTCGTCATTGACGGTGTAGGTCAGGTCACCCGCACAGAGATGTTCAAGAAAATCAAGGCGGCTTTTCGAGCCGGTCGATCTGAAGTGGGTAAAAAGATCATTGCCGATTACGGTGCAGAAGCCGTTTTTGGCCTGATGGCGCGCTCCGGTGTCATCGACATTGATCCATGCAGCAGTTTCCATACCCGCTCTCAGCACGTCCTGCTGCTCGTCGACAATGCCCTGGATATCTTCGTTCAGAAACCGCTTTATCTGACGAGCGGAAATGTCCAGACCCATGTCATTCAGCAAAGCCGCGATACGCGCAACGGTGGACTGGCATTGATGATACAGCGTGATCGTCAGGGCCTTCAGATTATTCCCATACTGCTGGCGGCCCTTTACCACCCCGGGTGGGAGCGAGGCCACGCGGCGACTGCCATCGGGAAACTGCCAGACCTCCCGAAGGTAAGTCACTTCTTCAGCGTAAATCACGATGTCACGAATGGTATGCGCTTGATAGCCTTTGCGTGTGGACCCATCAGGTACATCTTCAAGAGTGACCTTGACCTCGCGTTTGTGTAAATTCAGATTACTGCGTCGTGGACCGCGCCGATTTTTCTTTTGCTTCCCGTCTGTTTTTGATCCCCCGCTGGGCTCGGAATCCTGCTTGCTGCTCTTGTCTTGTGAGGCCAGACCGCTTGGTTTGATATTCGGACGTCGCGGAAGTTTCTTGAGCTGTCTGATCTCGTCCCGCAATTCGGTCCTTTCCTGCCTCAGCTCTGAAAGCTCAGCAAAGAGCGCGAAAACCAAATCTTTAAGCGCGGCATTGGACAAATCATCAAGAGAGTGTGGAGGCGATGGCAACATCGCCCTATAGAGCAGAAAATACTTCGCCTTTGGAATCCTCATATGTAAATGCGAGTCAATTTGCCGCAATCTAAACCAAAGATCTTCAAGATGGACATGATGATGAGTGCGTCAAATGTGCCCACTTGAACCGGATTGCGAAAATTCCCGCCAAGTTGCCCCAATTACGGTGACAACTCAGTAAATGGTGCTTTGAGTAAGTTTATCGAAGCGATTAATAACGGAGAAATACCAAAGGGCTCTTATTTATTGGTAGAATCTCTAGATAGGCTTTCTCGTCAAAAAATTGGTGATGCACTACAATTGTTTCTAGGAATTACCAATAGCGGAATTAACATTGTAACGCTGAATGACGAACAAGTGTAACTACCCAGCATGGGTATCCGCTTGATAGTCAGCACTATATCCGTGAGCGTATTATTGTCAATAAGCGTTGTTTTTCATACGACGCGCAATCCAGCAATCAATTGATCTGGTGGTTTCAACAGGGTTTCAATTATAGACCAGCCCTGTTTTCTGGCGGTGTTGATCACGGTTCTGAGAATACAGAAGACTTCCGCTCCGCGCAGCGTCCGAAAACAGCCTGATACTTTCTGCCTGACTTTACCCATTCGCAAGTCTCGCTCGGCTTCATTATTGGTGAACGGCACATTTGGATCGACAAGGAAGCGAAGCACCTCTGTCTTAAAGTCTTGCAACCTCAATGCGAGATTATGGCCCGTCCGGCGCTTTGGACGGCCGCGCCGTTTTTTTTCTGTCTGCGCTGATGAAAGTGCTGGCAGTGCTTCATGATACGCTATCGCCTCGGCGATATTTGCATCGTATAGTTCGAATACCGCCTGTATGGCCGCCTCATCCCGCTGTCCGCCTTCGTTGTACATATTCTCAGCCAAGGTCTTCGCCTTCAACAGGATCGCTTTCATAGGCTTTGCCCATGGCTCTTTCTCAATCTCAATTAAAGCCTGCAACTCGCGCAAGTGATGGGCATTACACAAGGCGTGCTCGACCCCCTCCATTTTGAAATATGCCTTCCAGTGATCATGCACCACAATACCCGAGACGCCACAAAGCAACTCTCCGCGTTTGCTTGAAACCCGAAAGTGGCTCAATAAGGGCGAGCAGATCACATGTGTCCAATGCAGTTTGCCAACAGCACGCTGGCCGGTCTCATCCAAATGCACAACGCCAGACTGTGATCCAATCAAAGCTTCCTTGATTGCTAGTGTCATGGGCTTCAAGCGATCCGCTGTGCGCCAGATAAGGCTGGTCAATGTTGCAGGGGCAATCGGCACCCCAAGCAAGTCAATAAATATCTCGCCAAGGCGGTGTTCCGGAATGCAATGAACCGTTTGTAAATAGCTCGCAATGCCTGCAATGCGGGCCCCATACTGCACTGGTGCATTTATACCATCGGGAAAGTCGGCACGGGTGATCCCATCACACTGGTCGCAGCGACACTGATGCGTGCGGTGCTCTGTCACCTGCGGTGGTGGCGGCGGCGGCAGATCGATCACCTGTCGTGCAGTGCTGGCTTCTGCCGTTTCTGGGCTAAGCGGTGCTCCACAACCAGAACAAACCACAGGAAAATGGTCTATAATCGTGTCTGGCGTCGGTGTTTGCCTGAGCGTTTTGCCTGTGTGGCCAGGTTGGCCGCCAGACTTGCGATCAGACGGGCCACGCAGGCTCTTTGTTCGCTTCTTCGCATTGGGTTTACCAAGGCCGTCACTGGAGGGTGGCTTGCCGCTGGTACGGCTATTCAAGCCGAGACGGCGTTCCAATGCAGCTATACGCTCTTCCATATGTTTTTGACACTCTTCCAGATGCTTGTTGATCTGTAGGAGTTCTTCGCAGGCGGTTTGAAAATATGCGGCCCGGGTATCCGCTTCCACCAGACGCTCTTCTAAAGTGAGAAAGCCAACTGGTGGTGCGTCGAACGGCGCCAATTTGGAAAGTTTAAACGTCATTCCCCTATTGATTCAGAGGTTAAGCCATCCGTCAACAAAAATGATGAAAAAATGTCAAAAACATGCTGGGTAGTTACACAAAACCCAGATCATTAAACGTATAAAATAGGGTTAATGACTCAATTATACTGATTAATGATACGTGTATATAACCCTGCGCCCCGTGAGCGAAACCTTAAGTATAGAGTGATCGGGGTGTGGGTAACTCTGGCCGAGCCGCACTTTGCGGCGATCCTGCGCGGAAAGCGCAAGTCCTGACTATCTGGGCATAACCATACACAAGCCCGAGCGAATGAAACCAATTCACCACACGATCAAGAATACTGGAATAAGAACAAGCTGTTATGCTCAGATGGTTAGGACACCAAGAAGGCATAAAAAAAGCGGTTTCGCATTGGTTGCCGCTTTGGTCTGTTTATAGATACAACTTTGTTAAGGTTGCCGTTGCCGCAACAATCGCAGCCCCTAAAGCCATTGAACGAAATAACACATAATATGCACTTTCTTTGTTCAACATTGTAGCCTCTGCCATAAGTTTTGCAGTTATAGCAGGCAATTCGCTATTTATTTTAGCCGTTTCTGCCATAAGTTTTAAAATTTCCGCGCGCATTTTATCGTCTGCTAGCGCTTGCTCTGCTTTTGTCATGGTCGTGTACTCCTTAGAATTAATATACGTTGTTTTGTGATGATTTACCAGTGTGCAGGTGCGTTGTTTCCAATTTGAGCAACACACCCGCGTTTTATTTTAAGTCGGTTTTTTAACACGCATTGCCTTTATACCTTTTGCCTCGGCCTTGTCTGCTAGGTTTAAAGCAATACCCGTTGCCCCAAAGATTACAACACCGCCTAAAGGCTTGGGCGTGTCTAACATTTGATCAATCGCTTTAAATCCTGCTGATTTACCAAATGCCCTCCAATTTGGTTGGAATGTCACTTGATGCACCTTGCGATTACGCGCCCATGCCGCCGCGATTGCATCAACGCCCTTTTTATCGGCTTTGTGGTATAGAATTAAATCGGAATTGTAGCTTTCCTTGAACCTAACGCGGATTAAGTCGAGCCTATCCCAGATAGCGGGTATATCTGACCAGCCCCTATCGCCAGCGATTGCAAGCGGCGTACCTTCAATTTTGAATTGCTCGGCCTGTTGTTTTTCGTGGGCTTCTAGCCAGTCTTTAGCCTCGAACATAGCACCTGATAAATGCGCGGTCTTATGACTGCGCCCCCCGCTTGGTGGTGAATATGCATTTCCTGTCTGCATTTCATAACAAGTGGCGGCGGTTTCTGCCATAAGTGCAAGGGCATCGCGCAAGTCGCGCATGGTTTCAGCCTTTGCTTGTTCATCTTCAATACTGGTAACAGTAATTTCGCTCCCGTCCTGAACACGGATTAACGCTTGCAAAGCGTCCGTGTGCTTGGTGAGTTGGGTATCTATAATCTCGAGAACACATTAGATGCATTCCTAGCAACTGACGATTCAGGCGAGAGTTTTATCCCGACCAAGAATATCCATATTACGAAGAGCCGCTATCTTAATATAAACGAAATTAAGGATGGTTTAACATTAATCAAAAGTCCAAAAGGTACAGGAAAAACCACTTTTCTTGCTAAACATTTGAGGAAAGCCAGAAATAAGTTTTCAACATTTGGAGACTTTGAGAATGCAAGTTTTGATGAGCCAGACGTATCAATTGATACAGGCGAAAGAATTCTACTCGTTGGGCATAGGCAAGCTTTGATTGGTGACCTCTGTAAAAGGTTAAGCTTAAATAGTTACCTTGAAGATAAAGACGTTAATCCTAATGAACTATCACATCGCAAATCACGTTATGGAATCTGCTTGGACAGTTTAACAAAAGTGGCACTTCTCCGCTTTGTTGAGTAGATTTAGGATTTCAAATAGAGCATAGATTGATTATCTGGAATGGATGATTGTCTAATTTTGAGTTTGAAGTATTCGGTATCCTTGATGCCTCTGGCTCGCTTACGGATCATTCCTATACTGACATTACCAGCCTCTATCCTGGCGCTTGTGAGCTTGTGTTTGGCGTAGTTGCAGATGCCCACACAATGTTTCCGTAGGGATTTCGCGAACTTTTTTAGATAGAGCATCTGTGACTGATCTGCTATCAGGCACCAACGTTCCAGTTGCTCCGCCATCGCCTCAAATGAAGCGGCACTCCACAGCAGCTGAAGCTGTTCTTTCAAGACGTAAAGTGCATTCAGGTTGCTATTGCTCTCCAGCAACCTTTGCAGCTTGTCACTTTGTTTTTCACTCAACTTATCCGCATTTTTGAGCAACAGATAATGCGTCCCTTTCATCAACTCTTTACCACTTGGATCGGCCTTTCTGAACTCAAGTCGACGCTGATTATGGATAGCTTTGCTGTAGTTTTTCATGACGTGGAAACGGTCAAATACTATGTCGGCCAACGGCAAGGACTCTCTGACAGCCTTTTGGTAGGCAGGCCCCATATCCATCGCTACGGCCTTTATTTTGCAGGCTGTATCTGGTTGCAGTTGTTTCAAAAACCTTGAAAAAACCTCGGCAGTTCGGCCTGCTTCAACCCAGATCAGATGACCGCCAACCATATCGTAGACCACCGTCATGTAGTCATGACCTTTCGCCCGGGCAACTTCATCTACACCAATATATTCCAAGCCAGTTAGCTCTGCAGGATCAAGCGTAGGGAGAGTTTCAATAAGGTATGCCCTGTCGATATTCTTGACCGTTTCCCATCGTATATCCAAATGTCTGGAAACCGCTTGAATAGACATATGCCGACATAATCCACTGATCAGTCGGCAAAATCGGTGAGTGAAACGGCACCCTTTATCAACAAAATCACACCCCTCAATGCGGCGTTCGCCCTTGTTAATATAAACCTGCGCCAGCTCAATCTCGACCACACAAGGATACCCAAAAAGGGGGATGTCGTTTACTTGTCGGCGGACATGCTGGTTGATGCTTCCCTTCTGGCCTGTAGCAGGGTCTATAGCCCTCCTACGCGCGTCTCGGCTGCAGTGAATGACAATCTTAACACCGCCGTCATCCAGTTTAATTTCATTTACACGTTGCCCTTTGAGGCCTAAAATATGCTGCGAGATGTTGATTGTCATATACCTGCTCTATGTAAAGTTATCAGAAACCATACATATCAACAGGTTACTTGGCGGTCGGCATCTTTTTCTACTCAACAAAGCGGAGAAGAGCCACAAAAGTTAAAGATGAGCGTTACGATACCATTGTGATCGACGAAGTTGAGCAAGTTTTAGGTCACTTCTTATCTGATACAATTGGCTTTAAGAGAGAGCGCATTTTCGAATGCTTTGAAAAATTACTACGGAAAGCAAAACGCATTATCGTTCTGGATGCAGACCTTGGCTGGACAACATTCACTACATTTTATGCAATACTTTCAAAAAACGATCATGAGATATACGGTGACACAAGTGAAAACGTTTACCAAAAAATCCCAATTCATGTTCATATCAACCAATGGGAAAAGCCAAGTCAAAAGATAAACCTCTTTCCAGAAGATACCCAACTCATAGATCATATGCTTGGTAATATTATTGACGGTAAACGTATTTTTGTAACGTCGAACTCAAAGGCAAAAATCAAGAACCTCGAGAAAGCAATCCAACAAACGGCGCAAAAAGCAGGTTTAGATATACCCACTATAACAATTACGTCTGAAAACTCTCGAGAAGATAATATCCAAAAGTTCATCCAGAACATTAAAACCGAAATACTCGATTATAAAGCCGTTCTTTCGTCTCCTTCATTAGGCACTGGTATCGACATAACTTTTGAAAATAATAACGAAGAAATAGATTGCGTTTATGGCTTGTTCGAAACGAGAATAAATTCTCATTTTGAAGTGGATCAACAACTAGCCCGTGTTAGACATCCCAAGGAGGTAAACGTCTGGATTGCTCCTGCAAGATACAATTTTGAAACTGACATAAGGGTTATCGCAGACGATTGCCTCAGGGAAAACTTATTTCATAACGTAGAGACAGATCGAGTTTATAAGACATCTGAGATGCCGCCTATTTTGATTTTCCAATAATTGGTTAAAACCACCAGCTTTTAGCTGGTCAGCTTTAGCGTTATTTACATAAGGTTTCCTTCCATTTTAAGACCTTACCGCAACGCTGGGTCTTAAAATGGAAGGAAACCTTATGTAAATAACGCTAAAGCTGACCAGCTAAAAGCTGGTGGTTTTAACCAATTATTGGAAAATAAACCGATACAACATCTATGGAAGCTACTGGGGTTAATTGGTTTAGAAAAAGAAAATGGCATAAAACGCACTAAATCTAACGGGATTACAACCTATAATTATAAACTCTGCAAGAAGTCCCATGATAGCATGATCCAGATTATCAATCATAGAAAACAGCACCAAGATTCCGAAATCTCTACATCGGGTTGGAAGTTCGTGAATAACCTATACGGCTTTGAATATTCGCAGGAGGAAAGAGATTACCTCATGGAGGGATAACACTGAGTTTTTTTATTAATTATATAAAAAGTATAGTGTTGTCCCTTTTTGAAAAAGGAATGCCGAGCTTAGGTTGCATATGCTTATTTTCATCTCAAAAACGCTAAGAAACTAATGACCTTCACTTTAGTTTCTGGTCAGCACAAGGACCAAAAAGAGTCCCTGTGCCGATGTCATCTAGAAATTCTAGATCGTTATTATGCGAAGATAAAATCATCCTGAGTAATTAAAGCACTGTTAACATCTTCAAGTGTGATTGTATTGCCATTACTTGCCGTAACAAGCGTGTCTGAACCACTCGCAGAAATTGTAAGGTTAGAGAACCCAGTTGCACCATCAGTAATAGAGATGTGGTCAGTACCATCCTCAAAACCAACGATAGTATCTGTGCCATCTATTGATGCAAATTCGAATACATCTGCACCATCACGACCAATCAGATAATCATTCCCAGTGGTACTACTGGTCAGCGGATTTACAACCGAACTAGAAGTGGATGATCCTGATATAATCTCAGAGCCAAATACTTCTATTTCAGCAATAGCCATATATCCCGTTTGTTCGACCCGCACATAACGTGCTTCAATCCCATCTGGGACATTAAAATCATATGTTGTACTGGATTGAGTATTCGCAAACGCATCAAAGGTATGGACCACGCTACGCCCCTCATCAAGCAATGTAATAACCGCACACGGCAATCGCTTGAAAAAGTGGGGATTCCCTTAGCGGGTGATATGTGATTCTCTGGTCATTGAAATGACATTCGGAGCCTCCCATGATCTCAGCCAATATCCTCGACCATTTTTCTGCCATTGAAGACCCACGCCAGAGCTGGAAAACTGTTTATCCACTACCCGAAATCCTACTGATTGTGCTCTGCGGTGTTATGGCTGGTGCTGATGATTTTGCCGAAATAGCCCGATGGGCGGACCGAAAATTGAAATTCTTGCGTGGGTTTCTACCCTTCAAAGATGGCATCCCATCTCATGACACGCTCAATGATGTGATGAACGCGATTCCCGCTGACCTGTTTAGCGAATGCTTCGTTTCCTGGGTTGCGGCCTTGCGCGATGGCGATGATGAGATCGTGGCAATTGACGGCAAGTCGTCACGCCGTGCGCATGGTGAGGATGGCCGCGCCCTGCATCTGGTTTCAGCTTGGGCAACGCGTCAGAGATTGGTCTTGGGGCAAGAATCCTGTGACGAGAAAGAGAATGAAATCAGCGCGATACCTCGACTACTGGCGCGGCTTGAGTTGAAAGGCGCGCTGGTCACGATTGATGCAATGGGCTGCCAACACGGTATTGCTGCGGCGATCCTCGCACAAGGCGCAGACTATCTTTTGGCGCTTAAAGGCAACCAAAAATCACTGCATGAAGAGGTGAGGCTCTATTTCGACCAGACCAGTGGTTTGGAAACCCATGAAACCACCGATGCCGATCATGGGCGGATAGAAATCCGTCGTGCCTATGTCAGTCATGATGTAGAGTGGCTGCGCCCTGATCGGTCTGAGCCTGGCGCACCAAGGTTTCCAGGCCTCGCCGCTATCGGCATGATCGAGGCCGAGGTCAAACACAAAGGTAAAACCAGTTTCTCGCGACGTTACTATCTGTCCTCCGCACCGCTCTCAGCCAAGCAATTCCTGCGCGCCACACGCGCCCATTGGGGTGTGGAAAATCGCCTGCACTGGGTGATGGATGTGGTGTTTCACGACGACCTGATGCGCTTGCGGACCCAAAATGGCCCCGCCAACATGGCTCTGATGCGACATAGTGCAATCAACATCTTCAAGCAAGTCGGCGATACGGCCAGTCTGAAAATACGAAGAAAAACAGCCGCTTGGGATGATAGTTACCTAAAAGCCGCAATCAAAGGTGAAGGCTGAAATCTTCAAGCGATTGCCGTGAATAACCGCACCGTTTAAAAATGTTATATGATAATCAGATCGGCTGACAATAGACACATCATTAATGAAATACTCACCAGCCAGATCGACCTCAATCCATTCATTGGCTCCGCCTGACGTATGCGTGTTATTACTACCCCCAGTGATGCCATCTATCGAATAATTAGCAGTATGCCCTGCATGAACTGAGCTAGAGCTAGCACTAACGGCGTTCCCCAAAGTTTGAGTTAAATTCACTGGCGTTTGTTGTCCAGAAACCGAAGTTGGCGCCACTCTCTCTAAGATTTCACCATCCGCAAACTCAAAGCGCTCAATATGTTCAGCACCATCATTGATTGATACCGACCCTTGGTCCCAAGTTATAAGTAAGCTATCGTCAACTTGTGTAAAAGAAACATCTGCCAGAGCGATATTTGTGAACCTCAATGTGTCATTACCAGAGCGCTCATCACCTACTGCTATATCTTCTGGATCACCAAGTTCAGAAATAATGTGATCACCACTTCCAGAAATCACATAGGTATCATCACCTGTACCACCTTCGAGATACTGACGCCCAGCACTACTTGACCCTGCATCCAGAGTATCATTACCAGCACCACCGAATAAATCATCCGTTCCTGTACCGCCGATTAAGCTGTCATTTCCATCCCCACCAGCAAGTGTGTCATGACCTGCTAATCCTGACAACGTATCATCACCAGCTAGGCCTGAAAGAGCATTGTTCGCTGCACTACCTGTAATTGTATCATTATGATCGGAACCAATTGCGCCCTCAAATCCTGATATAACGTCTCCAGTGGCATGCCCACCTGAGACTGCGTTCGTGGATAAATTGACAGATACACCTGCATCACTCTCAGAATAACCGATGATATCGAGAATGCTTGCATTCCCATTTAACGTATCGGTACCAGCACCGCCTTCTATATAATCGGCACCAGTACCGCCGCTAATTGTATCGCTCCCGACACCTCCATAGAGTGCGTCATCTCCTTCGGCACCAGACAAGACATCATTGCCCTCATCACCAAGAACGAGATCACTGCCAATCCCTGCATATATGACATCATTACCCGCTCCACCAGACAGCAGGTCATTACCAGCTTGACCGTATAAAGTATCAGTATCTTCATTGCCATAGAGACGGTCAGCGGAAATGCCACCATCTAATGTATCGTTGCCAAGGCCGCCAAAGAGGACATCATTGCCATGTCCGCCAAAGAGCGTATCATTGCCGTCTTCGCCACCCATCTGATCAGAACCATCGCCACCATCAATATGGTCATGACCCGTTCCGCCGCTAAGAACATCATTACCTGAGCCACCTGAAAGGGTATCGTCACCTGTAAAGCCATAAATGAGATCAGAGCCGTTACCACCATCAATGCTGTCATTGCCGTCATTACCTTGTAAGTAATCCGAACCACCTTGACCGAAAAGAGTGTCGTTTCCAGCTTCGCCGTAGAGAGTGTCACTTCCGCTGCCACCGTAAATAATGTCATTCCCAGCACCTGTTTGAAGATTATCATTGCCCGCATCCGCATTGAACGTTTCGCCAGACTGCAACAAGTTTGCCGTTCGCAAATAGCTAAAATCTCGCCCACCCATATAGGTATAGGAGGATGTAATCACATCATCTGCAGAACCTAATCCAGCAATATATGCAGCATCTCCCATAAAGGGGGTGTATGCAGTACCCGAAGCAGCTCCAGTTCCTGAAAATGAGCGGTAGAATGTATCGCTATTATCAACTGTCGCATCAACACCCGTTAACGTGGTTGTGCTACCATCACCAAGGAAGGTGATTTGTTCAATATCTTGGATTTCAATAAAGTCCTGACCATTACTTAAGCTAAATTGACCAATGCCTTCATTTCTTGATGGCCCGTAGATAGGCACTGTTACTCCAGAATCTCGCGTTTCATAGCGGATAATATCAGCAGTAACACGATAAGAGTTAACCCAAGTCCAATCAGAAGCCGAGCCTTCCAAATATATCGTATCGTTACCTAAGCCACCTTGGAATACATCATAGTTTGTCGATGATGTAGCGTAGAATACGTCATCACCCTCACCACCTGACACACTGTCATCGCCATCACCATCATAAAGTGTGTCGTTACCGTCTCCGCCATAGATTGTATCGTCGCCTAAGCCACCTGAAATTGCATCGTTGCCAGCGTCGCCATCAATATAATCATCGCCACTGCCCGCATCTACATGATCTCCACCGTTGCCAGTCATGATGAAATCATCACCAAGCCCCCCCCAAACATAATCTACGCCATCACCGCCAAGTATGAAGTCATCACCAGTTCCTGCGGTTAATTGGTCGCTGCCAGCACCACCAGATAGGAAGTCGTCACCCGACCCGCCGTCTATGGTATCATTACCATCATCACCCGTTAAGACATCATCTGCGCCTCCGCCTGTGAGACTGTCATTGCCAGCACCGCCGTATATGGCAATATTTCCTTGTGCTGTTGCACCCGTAAAATGATCATCACCATCGTGACCATAAGCTGCTTCAAAACCAGTGGCCACGACATCCAAAGACACCGCATCTTCTGTTGCAGCGATTGCGATATCATATCCGTCACCACCCGAGATAATGCTATCTTGAGCATCAAAGAAGATCAGATCATCACCCTCACCGCCCGTTAATATATCGGTGCCTTCATCACCTGACAGCATATCATCGCCAGCGCCACCAGTCAGTACATCGTTGCCTGCCCCGCCAGAAATCGCAACCGAAGCTGTTGCTCCGCTAGCTGTCAAATTATTATGACGTTCATCACCCGTAGCACCGTCGAGCTGCAATATGTCCAGATCAATATTTGGTGATGCATCACTTGCATCTAATACTGCATAATCAAACCGATCACCATTCTCAAATTCGATGGCGTAGCCCATAGCTGTCTCTATCCGCCGCCAACCCAATTCATTGTAGCTGAGCGATACATCTCCAACACCACCTTCAACTACTTCTATAGTGCCGTCATCATTCGTGATCGTGTAATCACCTACACCATGAAGAACATTACCAAAAATTATATCCTCTGATGCGTCACCAAAGCCTGAACCATCATTATAAGACAATCCAATAGAAGTTATGTTCCACTCATTGAGGGTTCTCAGTTCATTATCACCTACGATTCCGTTTTGATCCAAATCTTGCCAAATTCGGAAGGATGACCATAACGCATCCGACGAATTCAAAACACCATCACCATTACTATCAAAAATGAGATTACCATTTGCGTCACGAGCCTCAGCAAGAGCTTGCAGATCGGTCATGCCCTCTTCGCTCCACAAAGAGAATGCATACTCTAAAGCCTGATTGATTTCGCCATCACCCACGCCAAATGAGCCATCTGCGTTGAGATCAACAACAAGTAAACCATCATCGCTGCTCACCCAAGAACCAGTCTCTACATAGCCATCATCATCAAAATCAATTCCAGAGTTACTGCCATATGAAAACTCAATCCCGTCGCCATCTAGGTCCATTACAATTGGATGGACCATGCCGCGGCCTAAATTAAATCCAAAAGCTGTAACTCCAGTCTGATCATTAGCAAGCATTTCTTGCTGTGCAAGATAGCCATGGTAATTTAAGCCACCAAGAAGCCCTCCTATTGTCCCTCCAAAAGCAAACCCCGAAATGGCGGCTCCAGCCAGAGTATATGAAAGGACAGTCCCATATTCGGTTACTTCTGCTACAGTAAGTCCATTATCGTCAAGGGAAGCGGCAACGAGACTTCCACCCGCTTCTATGCCCAGACCAATTCCACCAGGAGCTAAACTTCCCAGACTACCAATAACTTGCGCAACATCTTGTTGGTCAATCTGACCATTAGAAATAGCTGCTGTAACTTCAGCAGTCACACTGATCATACCAGTCGCTGATTTCAAGCCTAAATCATCAGGATTTACACCCAAGGTTTTAGCAAAATCTTCAATAGTGACAACCGTTCCAGTAGCAAGAATACCTGGTATACTGCTTTCTGAGTAACGCCCATTATTATAATTCTCTACAAAGTCATCATCGCTAAAATAATCAGGGCGAGATCGAGGAACAGGGCTTGTAGTAAGAGCGCCAGAAGTTGATGAATTATCATCCACTCCAGCATTGCATCGTGTTAATAATTGATATTGATTTAAAAATGGGAAGAATAAATTTGTTTAAAACGACATGGAAACCCTCTTAATTTAAAAATTGAAGCTATAAAGATGCACTGAACAACTACCGACTTTCGTCGGTAGGTTCACGTTTTGAATGTAATTCAAGATACTGACGAATAACGTCATCCGTCACATTTCCACTCGTCGTTGAAAAATAGCCTCTAGCCCAGAACCGTTGCCCCCAATAGCGTTTGCGTAATTCGGGGTACTCCCGCTGTATCTTGTATGAGGACCTCCCTTTTACGCGTTGCATCACCTTTGAAATTGGGACGTGCGGCGGGACTGACACAAACATATGCACATGGTCGGTAGACAATACGCCTTTTTCAATGTGTACGCCCAATTCATTGCACGTTTGTCGTATCAATGTCCGAATACGCTCACGCATTTCACCACGCAGCACCTTGTAACGATATTTTGTTACCCAAACGATATGGTATCTGTGATAATATCTGCTATGACTTCCAGTAGAATAGATCATAAGGTTTCCTTCCATTTTAAGACCTTACCGCAACGCTGGGTCTTAAAATGGAAGGAAACCTTATGTAAATAACGCTAAAGCTGACCAGCTAAAAGCTGGTGGTTTTAACCAATTATTGGAAAATAAATTATATAAATAATGGAATTTATTAAAATATACCAATGCTATAACTAAAGTCAATTGGATGAGTATATCAACCCAGGGCAATCGCATGAAAAAGTTAGCAGGTGACAAATGAGGTGAGGGTTGATTCAATGAGTGAACTTTTAGCTTTTATTGAGGTCACTACCCATGTCCAATGCCGACGCACCCGACAGCCATTCCATTGATTTTCTTACGCATTTTTCTACTTTATCTGACCCACGACAACAAACAAAGCTGCTTTACCCTATGGCAGAGGTTTTGCTTTTGACGTTATGTGCCGTGTTGTCCGGGGCGAATGACTGGGTCGCTATTTCTGCGTTTGGGACAAAGAAACTGGCCTTTTTACGGAAATTCTTGCCCTTTTCGGACGGAACACCCTCACATGATCAACTGGGAAACATCTACGCCGCACTGGATGCCAATCATTTTCAGGCCTGCTTTATGGAGTGGGTCGCCTCCTTAAACAGCACCCTTAGCGGGGTCGTGGCGATAGATGGTAAAACCTCACGTCGCAGCTTGGATAAGGCTGGCAGCAAGGCCGCAATTCACATGATCTCGGCCTGGAGTTCAGAGTTGAACCTGACACTTGCCCAACGGCAGGTGGACGGCAAATCCAATGAGATCACGGCCATACCGGAACTGTTAGACCTCCTGACGATAAAGGGGGCTATTGTCACTATAGATGCTATGGGATGTCAGCGTGATATTGCCGATAAAATCATCACCAAACAAGCGGATTATGTTTTGGCCTTAAAGGGTAATCAAGGTGCCCTTCGCAAAGACACCGAACTGTTCATGAAAGAACAGGACGCTGTGGATTTTGCAGACACAACAGTAACTTACCATGAGGACGTAGAAAAATCACATGGACGTATTGAAACAAGAAAAGTCACTGTTTGCTCGGATATTGAATGGCTGATGGAGCGGCACAATTGGCCCGGATTGGAAAGCATCGTGATGGTCCAATACTGCGCAACACTTCAAGACAAGACCCGTTCAGAGACACGCTTTTACATCTCATCCATGACCTGTGACGCCGAAGCTCACGCAAAAGCTATCCGCGACCACTGGGGTATTGAAAACGGGCTGCATTGGGTCATGGATATGGTGTTTCGTGATGATGAATGTCGTATCCGTAAAGGAAACGCGCCAGCTAATTTTACAACGATCAAGCACGCCGCCAACAACATGCTGCGCTCCGTAAAGGGAAAGCAAAGCCTCAGGTTAAAGCGACACTTGGCGGCTTGGGACGAGGATTTTCTTTTCCAGATAATTCAGGGGTAAAACTCATGCGATTGCCCTGTATATCAACCACGGCAATCGCTTGAAAAAGTGGGGATTCCCTTAGCGGGTGATATGTGATTCTCTGGTCATTGAAATGACATTCGGAGCCTCCCATGATCTCAGCCAATATCCTCGACCATTTTTCTGCCATTGAAGACCCACGCCAGAGCTGGAAAACTGTTTATCCACTACCCGAAATCCTACTGATTGTGCTCTGCGGTGTTATGGCTGGTGCTGATGATTTTGCCGAAATAGCCCGATGGGCGGACCGAAAATTGAAATTCTTGCGTGGGTTTCTACCCTTCAAAGATGGCATCCCATCTCATGACACGCTCAATGATGTGATGAACGCGATTCCCGCTGACCTGTTTAGCGAATGCTTCGTTTCCTGGGTTGCGGCCTTGCGCGATGGCGATGATGAGATCGTGGCAATTGACGGCAAGTCGTCACGCCGTGCGCATGGTGAGGATGGCCGCGCCCTGCATCTGGTTTCAGCTTGGGCAACGCGTCAGAGATTGGTCTTGGGGCAAGAATCCTGTGACGAGAAAGAGAATGAAATCAGCGCGATACCTCGACTACTGGCGCGGCTTGAGTTGAAAGGCGCGCTGGTCACGATTGATGCAATGGGCTGCCAACACGGTATTGCTGCGGCGATCCTCGCACAAGGCGCAGACTATCTTTTGGCGCTTAAAGGCAACCAAAAATCACTGCATGAAGAGGTGAGGCTCTATTTCGACCAGACCAGTGGTTTGGAAACCCATGAAACCACCGATGCCGATCATGGGCGGATAGAAATCCGTCGTGCCTATGTCAGTCATGATGTAGAGTGGCTGCGCCCTGATCGGTCTGAGCCTGGCGCACCAAGGTTTCCAGGCCTCGCCGCTATCGGCATGATCGAGGCCGAGGTCAAACACAAAGGTAAAACCAGTTTCTCGCGACGTTACTATCTGTCCTCCGCACCGCTCTCAGCCAAGCAATTCCTGCGCGCCACACGCGCCCATTGGGGTGTGGAAAATCGCCTGCACTGGGTGATGGATGTGGTGTTTCACGACGACCTGATGCGCTTGCGGACCCAAAATGGCCCCGCCAACATGGCTCTGATGCGACATAGTGCAATCAACATCTTCAAGCAAGTCGGCGATACGGCCAGCCTGAAAATACGAAGAAAAACAGCCGCTTGGGATGATAGTTACCTAAAAGCCGCAATCAAAGGTGAAGGCTGAAATCTTCAAGCGATTGCCGTGGTTTTTCATACGACGCGCAATCCAGCAATCAATTGATCTGGTGGTTTCAACAGGGTTTCAATTATAGACCAGCCCTGTTTTCTGGCGGTGTTGATCACGGTTCTGAGAATACAGAAGACTTCCGCTCCGCGCAGCGTCCGAAAACAGCCTGATACTTTCTGCCTGACTTTACCCATTCGCAAGTCTCGCTCGGCTTCATTATTGGTGAACGGCACATTTGGATCGACAAGGAAGCGAAGCACCTCTGTCTTAAAGTCTTGCAACCTCAATGCGAGATTATGGCCCGTCCGGCGCTTTGGACGGCCGCGCCGTTTTTTTTCTGTCTGCGCTGATGAAAGTGCTGGCAGTGCTTCATGATACGCTATCGCCTCGGCGATATTTGCATCGTATAGTTCGAATACCGCCTGTATGGCCGCCTCATCCCGCTGTCCGCCTTCGTTGTACATATTCTCAGCCAAGGTCTTCGCCTTCAACAGGATCGCTTTCATAGGCTTTGCCCATGGCTCTTTCTCAATCTCAATTAAAGCCTGCAACTCGCGCAAGTGATGGGCATTACACAAGGCGTGCTCGACCCCCTCCATTTTGAAATATGCCTTCCAGTGATCATGCACCACAATACCCGAGACGCCACAAAGCAACTCTCCGCGTTTGCTTGAAACCCGAAAGTGGCTCAATAAGGGCGAGCAGATCACATGTGTCCAATGCAGTTTGCCAACAGCACGCTGGCCGGTCTCATCCAAATGCACAACGCCAGACTGTGATCCAATCAAAGCTTCCTTGATTGCTAGTGTCATGGGCTTCAAGCGATCCGCTG
Organism: Amylibacter sp.; assembly: GCA_965206885.1. GTDB lineage: Bacteria > Pseudomonadota > Alphaproteobacteria > Rhodobacterales > Rhodobacteraceae > Amylibacter. The sequence goes on from CBDBLJ010000001.1 coordinate 386,753, forward strand.
TGCGCCAGATAAGGCTGGTCAATGTTGCAGGGGCAATCGGCACCCCAAGCAAGTCAATAAATATCTCGCCAAGGCGGTGTTCCGGAATGCAATGAACCGTTTGTAAATAGCTCGCAATGCCTGCAATGCGGGCCCCATACTGCACTGGTGCATTTATACCATCGGGAAAGTCGGCACGGGTGATCCCATCACACTGGTCGCAGCGACACTGATGCGTGCGGTGCTCTGTCACCTGCGGTGGTGGCGGCGGCGGCAGATCGATCACCTGTCGTGCAGTGCTGGCTTCTGCCGTTTCTGGGCTAAGCGGTGCTCCACAACCAGAACAAACCACAGGAAAATGGTCTATAATCGTGTCTGGCGTCGGTGTTTGCCTGAGCGTTTTGCCTGTGTGGCCAGGTTGGCCGCCAGACTTGCGATCAGACGGGCCACGCAGGCTCTTTGTTCGCTTCTTCGCATTGGGTTTACCAAGGCCGTCACTGGAGGGTGGCTTGCCGCTGGTACGGCTATTCAAGCCGAGACGGCGTTCCAATGCAGCTATACGCTCTTCCATATGTTTTTGACACTCTTCCAGATGCTTGTTGATCTGTAGGAGTTCTTCGCAGGCGGTTTGAAAATATGCGGCCCGGGTATCCGCTTCCACCAGACGCTCTTCTAAAGTGAGAAAGCCAACTGGTGGTGCGTCGAACGGCGCCAATTTGGAAAGTTTAAACGTCATTCCCCTATTGATTCAGAGGTTAAGCCATCCGTCAACAAAAATGATGAAAAAATGTCAAAAACATGCTGGGTAGTTACTCTAAATCAACTTAAAGGGCCAGAGTGGTTTGTTTAGTAATAACCCCCCAAATGGGATTTGCGAGGTTTCTATATTGAAGTGGTGACTCGTAATTAATTACCGAAATATTGTGTGCCACCCGCGGCACCGCTGCCTTTGAGCAAGCGTGCGTATGTTTGGGCGTCATAAACTACTATGCAGTTTGAGTGATCGTAATTAGATGTTTGGCCATTATAGCCATAGTTTCCGTGGTAACATTGGCTGTCAGCATCTTTAAAAGACCATTCTCCAGCATTATTACCAGCATAAGGGGAAACGTAACTGTTACCTTCGATATAAGGGTAGTTTGTCACTTGGTGACCTGCACCTGTGTGATCGGAGTTTCGGGCTGGGATATTTTGGGCGGATGCTGTACTTGCAATGATGATCGTGGCAAAGAAAGCTGCAGTGCTTAGAATATGTTTCATGATAACTCCTCGTGCTAATTACTATGAGAAAGGTTAACGGAAATTAACAATAAGTCAAAGATTGCACGTCTAAAAGCGCGATAGAGGGATGAATTGTGATCCCAGTGATACAAAAATTATATCACTGTTTTTTCGGCTCTTCTCCGCTTTGTTGAGTAGAAAAAGATGCCGACCGCCAAGTAACCTGTTGATATGTATGGTTTCTGATAACTTTACATAGAGCAGGTATATGACAATCAACATCTCGCAGCATATTTTAGGCCTCAAAGGGCAACGTGTAAATGAAATTAAACTGGATGACGGCGGTGTTAAGATTGTCATTCACTGCAGCCGAGACGCGCGTAGGAGGGCTATAGACCCTGCTACAGGCCAGAAGGGAAGCATCAACCAGCATGTCCGCCGACAAGTAAACGACATCCCCCTTTTTGGGTATCCTTGTGTGGTCGAGATTGAGCTGGCGCAGGTTTATATTAACAAGGGCGAACGCCGCATTGAGGGGTGTGATTTTGTTGATAAAGGGTGCCGTTTCACTCACCGATTTTGCCGACTGATCAGTGGATTATGTCGGCATATGTCTATTCAAGCGGTTTCCAGACATTTGGATATACGATGGGAAACGGTCAAGAATATCGACAGGGCATACCTTATTGAAACTCTCCCTACGCTTGATCCTGCAGAGCTAACTGGCTTGGAATATATTGGTGTAGATGAAGTTGCCCGGGCGAAAGGTCATGACTACATGACGGTGGTCTACGATATGGTTGGCGGTCATCTGATCTGGGTTGAAGCAGGCCGAACTGCCGAGGTTTTTTCAAGGTTTTTGAAACAACTGCAACCAGATACAGCCTGCAAAATAAAGGCCGTAGCGATGGATATGGGGCCTGCCTACCAAAAGGCTGTCAGAGAGTCCTTGCCGTTGGCCGACATAGTATTTGACCGTTTCCACGTCATGAAAAACTACAGCAAAGCTATCCATAATCAGCGTCGACTTGAGTTCAGAAAGGCCGATCCAAGTGGTAAAGAGTTGATGAAAGGGACGCATTATCTGTTGCTCAAAAATGCGGATAAGTTGAGTGAAAAACAAAGTGACAAGCTGCAAAGGTTGCTGGAGAGCAATAGCAACCTGAATGCACTTTACGTCTTGAAAGAACAGCTTCAGCTGCTGTGGAGTGCCGCTTCATTTGAGGCGATGGCGGAGCAACTGGAACGTTGGTGCCTGATAGCAGATCAGTCACAGATGCTCTATCTAAAAAAGTTCGCGAAATCCCTACGGAAACATTGTGTGGGCATCTGCAACTACGCCAAACACAAGCTCACAAGCGCCAGGATAGAGGCTGGTAATGTCAGTATAGGAATGATCCGTAAGCGAGCCAGAGGCATCAAGGATACCGAATACTTCAAACTCAAAATTAGACAATCATCCATTCCAGATAATCAATCTATGCTCTATTTGAAATCCTAAATCTACTCAACAAAGCGGAGAAGTGCCGTTTTTTCATTGGAAACAATTGATTTAAAATAGTTTTATTGTTGAGTTTTAGCGGTTCTTTTCATGTTGATAACGTTGCTTGGCGACTTCTTCATTCTGGTCCGCTTTCTGATTTTGAATCATGCAGGTTTCCACAAAGCTCAAGTGCTCTTCGACGGCTTTACGAGCTGCTTTAGGGTCGCGCGCGACGATTGTGTCATGAATTTTTCGGTGTTGATCCAAAAGCGCGGATCGTGTTGTGCGCACTTTAAACATCACTTGGCGATTGTAAAAAACGCCTGCGCGGAGCATTTCGAACATGGAGCGCATCATGTGTAGCATGAATACGTTATGTGATGCCTCGACAATGGCCATGTGGAATTCGGCGTCTAATGCTGATTCTTCGGCTGGGTTACGTTTCGTGTGGGCATTTTCCATTTTCTTGAAAATGGTGGTGATGACTTTGATATCTGTTTCTGATGCCAAACGGGCGGCACGCTCTGCAGCCATTCCCTCTAGGTCTCGGCGGAATGCGATGTAATCAAACAAGGCTTCGTCATGGCTGGCAAAGAGTTGGATCAAGGGTTCTGAAAAGGCACTGCCCAAAACATCAGCTACATAAATGCCAGAGCCTTTACGGGTGGTTAGCAATCCACGACCTTCTAGATCAGCGATGGCTTCGCGTAGGGATGGGCGAGAGACTCCCATTCTTTCGGATAAATCCCGCTCGGATGGCAAACGTTCACCAGGGCGCAGGATACCCCGCAGGATCAATTGCTCGATCTGATGCATCACAGTGTCTGCGACACGTTCCTGGTTTATTTTATGAAATGGCATGTGGTTCCCCAATCGAAGTTCACCAAATTTATGCGCAATGCTTATTGGGATCAAGTAAAAGAAAGGCCGCTTCAGGGAGGAGAGGAGCGGCCTTAGTCGGGCATTTTGTTATCGATGGTGGAAATTAAGCCGCTGGGCGGATCACAATTTCCACGCGGCGATTTTTAGATTTGCCGAATTCATCGTCATTCGATGCGATTGGTGTTGTTTCACCGCGACCATAAGAAACGATACGGCTGTCAGAAACGCCTTGTCCTGTTAGGATGTCTGTCACGGAATAAGCACGATCTGTTGATAATGCTTGGTTGTACTCTGCACTACCCGAACTGTCTGTGTGACCGATCACGTCAACGGTTGTGTCAGAATATTGACGTAGATTGTCGGCAATTTTGTTAATCTCTGGACGGAAATCATTGCGCACATAGGTACTATCGGTGTCGAATGTAATACCTTCAGGCAAGGTTACGATCAGTTCAGAACCTGTGTTGCGAATGGTTGTGTCTTTGGATGACAGGCTTTCGCGTAATGCGGCCTCTTGTTTATCCAAGCGGTTGCCAACGAGGCCACCGATGGCTGTGCCTGCTATCGTACCAATGACGACATCTTTTTTACTGTCACCTAAGATTAGACCTGCAAGTGCGCCTGTCGCGGCACCAATACCAGCGCCTTGAATTGTGTTTTTCTGGGTGCTTTGTGCGATGTCTTCACATGCGGATAATAGAAATACGGATAGGATTGATAGGCCAATGGCCTTGCCTTGATTTTTCATAACTGCCTCGTTCTTTTTTATAGATGGGCTCTTTGTGAACCCTTATTCGTCATATATTAGTATGTTTGTTGGCTTCCGACAATACCGCCGATCACAGCGCCTGCTGCTGCGCCTACTTTTACGTCGCGACGACTGTCACCTAAGATCAAACCTGCAAGAGCGCCAGTACCTGCGCCAACGCCTGCACCTTTGATCGTGTTCTTCTGCGGACTGTTATCAATGGCATCGCATGCAGTTAACGCAAATGCGGCCAAAATGCTTAGGCCAATAGCCTTTGGGGAATTACTCATATCTGCCTCGTTTTTTTATAGTTATACTTTGTATAAAAGAGCAGTTTGGAGCTATTTCAAGGGTTTTGCATGCTCTTACCTATAAGTGGCAAAATCTTGCGCACTCAATTTTGGGCGTCAAATCGTGCAGATTCCCATGCTAACATGGCGCGTTTGAGGGGCAAGCCCCAGTGATATCCACCCAGACCACCAGATTTACGCAGTGCGCGATGACAGGGGATCAGCCAACTGATTGGATTGCGCCCGACGGCAGTGCCGACAGCACGTACGGCTTTGGGGCTACCTATATGCTCTGCTATTTCGCTATAAGTTGTGACTTGGCCTGATGGGATAGATAACAACGCCTCCCAGACTTTGATTTGTAAGGGAGAGCCTATCAAGTGCAGATTTGCGGGTTGATCGTTATCAATCAAAGAGGCTACGTCCAGACTGTTGGGGTTTTCGACATATATTGCTTGAGGCCAACGAGAGGTCATATCTGTCATGGCGTGGTCACGCCCAAATTCGGCAGTAAACGCGAGACCGCAGATACCACGATCGGTACCCATAACCAGCATATCGCCAAACGGAGAATCGAAATAACCGTAGTTGATGGTAAGGTCGGCACCTTTCTTGGCATATTCACCTGGGCTCATTGCTTCCCATTTCAAGAAAAGATCATGCAAGCGGCTGCTGGAAGAAAGGCCTGTTTCATTGGTTGTTTCTAGAACAGTAAAACGGTCCTGTAACAGTGTCTTGGCATGGTTCAAGGTCAGGTATTGTTGATACCGTTTTGGACTTACCCCTGCCCATTGCGAAAAGACGCGTTGGAAATGCATAGGCGAGAGGCCGGCTGCCGAAGCAACATCTTCTAGTTTTGGTTGGTTATGTAATGTGTCACCGATATAGTCGATGGCACGGGCGATTACGGCGTGATGATAAGGATCTTGTGTCATGTGCTGATAATGCGACATTGCGCCAGTGCACACCACCCGTTTCTTGCGACAAAGGGTTGGTTTTAGTTTTCCTATGTGGCACATACCTTAGATGGCTAAACAACTTGATTATCACACCATCTATGAAATGTTCCGCCGCTTTCGAGATCAGGAAGCGGAACCAAAGGGCGAATTGAATCATTCCAATGCGTACACATTGGTTGTAGCGGTCGCTCTGTCTGCACAAGCGACAGATGTTGGTGTGAACAAAGCAACTGAAGCTTTGTTTAAGATTGCGGATACACCGCAAAAAATGCTGGACCTTGGAATTGACGGCGTGACCGAACATATCAAGACCATCGGATTGTATCGCCAGAAAGCCAAGAACGTGATGAAGATGAGCCAAATTTTGGTGGACGATTACGATAGTGTTGTTCCATCTTCACGGGCTGCTTTGGAAAGTTTGCCTGGTGTGGGTCGTAAGACGGCGAATGTTGTTTTGAATATGTGGTTCAAGCAACCGACCCAAGCTGTGGATACGCATATCTTACGTTTTGGCAACCGTGCAGGTGTTGCGGTTGGTAAAGATGTGGTGCAAGTGGAGCGCGCGATAGAGGATCATATCCCCGCAGAGTTTCAACATCATGCGCATCACTGGATGATTTTACATGGACGATATGTGTGTAAGGCACGCAAACCTGTCTGTGCGAACTGTTTAATTGAAGATTTATGTCCCTTTGAGGAGAAGACAAATGGCTAAAAAATATCAAATTGTTGGTGTGGGGAATGCACTGGTCGATGTTCTGTCTAAATGCGACGATGCATTTTTGACAGAAGCTGGCATCGACAAAGGTGTTATGCAATTGATTGATACAGATCGTGCTGCAGAGCTTTATAGCAAAATGGGATCGGCACAGGAAGTCTCTGGCGGTTCCGCCGCAAACACGATTGCAGGCATTGCAGCTCTTGGTGGGCGCACTGGTTTTATGGCGAAGGTTCGTGATGACCAGTTGGGGGCGATTTTTGCACATGATATTCAAGCTCAGGGCACTGATTTTTCAACACGCCAAGCGCCGCATGATCATGCAACAGAAACAGGCCGTTGTTTGGTTCTAGTCACGCCCGATGGTGAGCGTTCCATGAACACATATCTTGGTGTGTCATCTGAAATGTCTGCGAATGATTTGGATGTTGGCATGTTGGCAAATACCGATTGGGTGTATTTGGAAGGGTATCTATTCGACAGCCCAGCAAATCAAGCGGCATTCTATATGGCAGCAAATGCAACAAAACCTGCTGGTGGTAAAGTATCTCTTACATTGTCAGACCCGTTCTGTGTAGATCGTCACCGCGATGCATTTCGTAAATTTGTTCAGGATCATGTGGATTTGTTGTTCTGTAACGAGCATGAAATGCAAGCTTTGTACCAAACAGAAACTTTGGATGAAGCTTTGGAGATTGCTGCGACTGAAGTTGAAACTGTTGCCTGTACTGCTGGCGAAAAAGGTGCCTATATCATGAATGGTGGTGAGAAAATCCACGCAAAAGCAAATCCTGCAACAGTGGTTGATGCAACGGGCGCTGGCGATATGTTTGCAGCTGGTTTTCTACATGGGTTAGCATCCGAACGTGATCTACTGACATGCGGGACAATGGGTTGCGTGGCGGCTGGTGAAACTATTAGCCATATGGGCGCACGTCCAGAAACGGACTTGAAAGAGCTATTTGCCTCTAATAACTTGGCATAATGTTTGTTTGAAGCCGAAGATGAGATAAAGAAAAAGGGGCTATAAGCGCCCCTTTTTTATTCGCTTAATTTGGCGTGGACTTCGTCAAGATCAATTTCTGCAATGGGCATTTTGTTACTTGGGTCCATTGCATCGTATTTAAATAATACAAAATCCTTTTTGTAAATCTCGTAGACCAGATGCATAGATAAATCATCGAAGTAATCTTCGACTGGGTGTGCACGTTTGGGTCCATGACCTTCGCTTTCGTTAAAGCGGGGCATGGTGTCGATATCTAATTCAAAACTGGTATTGATGTTTTTCATAACATCTTTCATGCCCGTTTTGAAATCTTCGGTAGAGATGATTTTATTGTAACGTCCACCATTTCTAACCAAAGTTGACGCATGCCCTGCAACAGCAGACCAATGAATATCTGGGTCCATAGGGCGGCGAAACTTAATGGTGTCCCGTGCGAATAATAGAAAGCGACGAAAAGATTTGATTTGGTCGAAATCGCCTTCAACCTCTACCCCGTATTGGCGCGCAAGTTTTGGCACCAGATTACCACGGTAATGTTTTCCGTTGCGTTGAATGCCGCAAATTTTGTCAAAGAAGGCTGATAAAACACGTGTGTAAGGGTTGCGCACACATGTGAATGTATAGGTGTCTTGGGCGGTTACACGGTCGGTGATGAAAGGTTGGCTTTCATCAATACCCCATTTGTGAACGCCAGTTTTTGCATCATGAATATCGCCATCAAAAAAACGGCCATGATCCGAATAAAACATAATTTGACCGATTGTTGAACACGCACACTTCGGGATCACCCGATAAACTACGCTTTGACTTTCTGTCATCCAAGTTCCTGGAAATCCCATACTCAATTGCCCCTTAATGATGCTTTTATTAGCATTTTGTAATGTTAGATGTACCTATATAGCGATGAATTGCCAAGAAAAAGTGTTTTCCGCGCAGTATCTATTCTATAGAAAGAACCTTGAGGCATAGGTTAAGCAGTTAATATGGTAAAAATAGCGTATATTTTGCTCTGTCATAAGGATCCTGAGTCGATTATTCGACAGGCGATGGGTTTGACGGCGGCAGGTGATTTCATTTCCATTCACTTTGATGCGCGTGCATCTGCAGCGGATTTCAAGGAAATTCAAGACGGTTTGGCGGATAATCCGAATGTGTCCTATGGCAAGCGCCTAAAATGTGGATGGGGCGAATGGTCTTTGGTTGAAGCATCGTTGAATGCGATTGAAGCGGCTGAAAAAGCATTCCCACTGGCAACTCATTTTTACATGGTGTCGGGCGATTGTATGGCTATCAAGCCTGCAGCCTATACGCATAAATTTTTAGAAGACCGAAATCGTGATTTTATTGAGTGCGAAGATTTCTTTGAATCCGATTGGATTAAAGTTGGCCTGAAAGAAGAACGTCTGATTTATCGTCATTGGTTTAATGAGCGTCAGCAAAAAACACTATTTTACACATCGTTAAACTTACAACAAAAAATGGGGATTAAGCGCAACGTTCCAAAAGACATTGAAATGCGAATTGGATCGCAGTGGTGGTGTTTACGGCGCAAAACGATTGAAGCAATTTTACAATTTACCAAGCAACGTCGTGATGTAATGAAATTCTTCAAAACCACGTGGATCCCTGATGAAACTTTTTTCCAAACATTGGTGTGCCACCTTGTGCCAGAAGAGGAAATCGATGCGCGGACTTTAACTTTTTTGATGTTTTCAGATTACGGGATGCCCGTTACATTTTTTAACGACCAATACGAGTTATTATTGTCACAAGAACATTTGTTTGCCCGTAAAATTTCTGCTCATGCAACGGATTTAAAAGAACGGTTAAATAAGCTTTATTCTGGTCCCCACGTAGATTTGAACATTACGAATGAAGGGCGCCAATTATATGGGTACCTTACAAAACGTGGTCGCAATGGTCGGCGTTATGCACAACGATTTTGGGAAAAAGAAGCCAGCATTGGACGAGAGCGTGAGTTGTTGATTATCGTCTGTAAAAAATGGCATGTGGCAAAACGGTTGTTGAGTGCAGTTAAAGAAAATGTGGGGGTGCGCGGTGTCGGGTATTTATTTTCCAATAATTGGTTAAAACCACCAGCTTTTAGCTGGTCAGCTTTAGCGTTATTTACATAAGGTTTCCTTCCATTTTAAGACCCAGCGTTGCGGTAAGGTCTTAAAATGGAAGGAAACCTTATGATCTATTCTACTGGAAGTCATAGCAGATATTATCACAGATACCATATCGTTTGGGTAACAAAATATCGTTACAAGGTGCTGCGTGGTGAAATGCGTGAGCGTATTCGGACATTGATACGACAAACGTGCAATGAATTGGGCGTACACATTGAAAAAGGCGTATTGTCTACCGACCATGTGCATATGTTTGTGTCAGTCCCGCCGCACGTCCCAATTTCAAAGGTGATGCAACGCGTAAAAGGGAGGTCCTCATACAAGATACAGCGGGAGTACCCCGAATTACGCAAACGCTATTGGGGGCAACGGTTCTGGGCTAGAGGCTATTTTTCAACGACGAGTGGAAATGTGACGGATGACGTTATTCGTCAGTATCTTGAATTACATTCAAAACGTGAACCTACCGACGAAAGTCGGTAGTTGTTCAGTTTCCAATAATTGGTTAAAACCACCAGCTTTTAGCTGGTCAGCTTTAGCGTTATTTACATAAGGTTTCCTTCCATTTTAAGACCCAGCGTTGCGGTAAGGTCTTAAAATGGAAGGAAACCTTATGATCTATTCTACTGGAAGTCATAGCAGATATTATCACAGATACCATATCGTTTGGGTAACAAAATATCGTTACAAGGTGCTGCGTGGTGAAATGCGTGAGCGTATTCGGACATTGATACGACAAACGTGCAATGAATTGGGCGTACACATTGAAAAAGGCGTATTGTCTACCGACCATGTGCATATGTTTGTGTCAGTCCCGCCGCACGTCCCAATTTCAAAGGTGATGCAACGCGTAAAAGGGAGGTCCTCATACAAGATACAGCGGGAGTACCCCGAATTACGCAAACGCTATTGGGGGCAACGGTTCTGGGCTAGAGGCTATTTTTCAACGACGAGTGGAAATGTGACGGATGACGTTATTCGTCAGTATCTTGAATTACATTCAAAACGTGAACCTACCGACGAAAGTCGGTAGTTGTTCAGTTGATGAAGCGGGGACATCTTTGCCGAATATAGGCGGTATTGAAAGAACTCTTGAAAAGCGTGCGCGCCACAGACGGTCTTTTGTGCGAATGATTTATGAAGATATGGGAGCAGATCGTTTGGTGGTTTGTTTGGATCCAAGTAATATCGACGTCTTGGATGATTTTTATGGGGATCGTGCGACGATCAAAACCATGGAAATTGCTTGTAGTTTTACGAATGATTACATTCGGGGACATGCTATCCGTTCTGGGATTGCAAATGAAAACAGTTCAGAAGATGCATTGGCGCGTCTGGTTCCAACAGTGCGTCAAGATTTGGCGTTTGAAAGCGACCGTATTCGGGATCGTAATTTCCCACATTTGTATTCGATTTCAGACAAGCACAATCCTGAAGATAATATGATGCAAATCTCTGCATTTTTGGATATTGGTGAAGAAAAAGCCCGACACATTGCCGGAACCCCATACTTATTTGCAGATTAGGAGAGCCTAAATTATGGCCTATTCATATGACCCTCAAAACATTTTTGCCAAGATTTTGCGTGGCGAAATTCCTAATAATACTGTTTTGGAGACTGATCATGCACTGGCATTTCATGATATTGCACCTGCGGCACCTGATCATGTACTGGTGATCCCCAAAGGACCCTATGTCAGCTATGATCATTTTGCATCGGAAGCAACGGACGCAGAAATTGTTGGATATACGCGCGCTATTGGTGAGGTTTGCAAGATGTTGGGTGTTGATTTGGGTTCTCAGGGCGAAGGATTTCGCATGATCGCAAATACAGGCACAAATGGTGTTCAAGATGTCCCACATTTACATGTTCATATTTTGGCGGGACGCCATTTAGGGCCAATGATTAAAAAGGCCTAAAATTTATGCGTAACCCATTGCAGCATGCAGTGGTTCTGGCTAAATATACCTAAAGCTTAAGCGATGAAAGAATGTAGCCATGGCACAAGACGCCCCAGAAGTGATCGAAGTAGATAAAATGCGCATTGCCTGTGATGGTGGTGAAGGTGGGCATCCACGCGTTTGGTTGCAAATCCCAGGCGAACATGGCTGGGTAGAGTGCCCGTATTGCGATTGCAAATTTGTGCTAAAAGAAGGCGCTGACGCAGGTCATTGATCCGCTAATAAGCGTTGACATTTTTCTAACATTTTAATCTGTGATGATGGTACGCGACCTTTTCTGAAGGCTGGCGCGGATGTCATGGCATAGATCGTTTGGCCTAATGATGTGGTGCCTTTGCCAATAATAGTCCAATCGCTGCGATCGTATTTATAAAACCCAATTGAAAACTCTGCCCCATTTGAACAGATTGCAGTCCCTGTGCCACCTGATTGGGTTGGGTTAGCAGTCCAGTTACCAGAACAAACTGTGCCACTTGATAAAACACCTATGATTTCACCTTTGAAAAACCCATTGGTGCGTCCCGTGAATGTTGCGTCTTGTCCCGCAATGCACCCTACCATTGGGGCGCAGTGTCCAGTTTCAGATGTGCCATCGCAAGCTTGAGCTAATGTAAGGGGAGCTGGTGCTGGACGTGTGATTGCATAAATAAACACGGCGCTGGTGGCGAAAATTATCCCAAGCAATACTGTAACTGTTGTGGTCTTCAAGTTGGAATCCAAGTATGAATTTATGAAATGTAATTAAGGAGCGTTCATCGTGGGAAGTCAATCAATCGGCAAAGGTCATCACTTACATCTGATTGATGGTTCTGGTTTTATTTTCCGTGCTTATCACGCTTTGCCCCCACTAACCCGCAAATCTGATGGTTTACCCGTTGGTGCAATCAGCGGTTTTTGCAATATGTTGTTTAAAATGGTGGAAGATCAAAAAGCATCTGATGCACCAACGCATGTTGCTGTGGTTTTCGATCATAAGGGTAAGACGTTTAGATCTGATATTTACCCAGAGTATAAAGCAAACCGCCCACCAGCGCCTGAAGATTTGGTCCCGCAATTCCCGTTAACGCGTGATGCAACACGTGCGTTTAACTTGGCGTGTATTGAAGCCGAAGGATATGAGGCTGATGATATCATCGCCACTTTGGCTGTACGTGCTCGCGATGCAGGGGCTCGTGTAACTGTGATTTCATCTGATAAAGATTTGATGCAATTGGTTGGCGGTGGGGTTGAAATGTTCGACGCCATGAAAAACAAACGCATTGGTGTGGAAGAGGTCGAAGCGAAATTTGGCGTTGGTCCTGATCGTGTGATTGATGTGCAATCATTGGCGGGCGACAGTGTGGATAATGTACCTGGGGCGCCTGGTATTGGGATTAAAACAGCGGCTTTATTGATCAATGAATATGGGGATCTGGATACATTGCTGGAGCGCGCTGGTGAGATTAAACAGCCGAAACGCCGTGAAACGTTGATCGAAAAAGCAGATCAAATTCGAGTGAGCCGTGAATTGGTGACGCTGGTCACGGATATGCCGTTAGATGTGGATTTCGCGGAATTTGAAGTTAAGGACCCAGAACCTGATGTATTATTGGGGTTTTTGGCTGAAATGGAATTTCGCTCGATGACAGGGCGTATTGCGATGAAGCTGGGCGTTGAAGCGCCTGCAATGCCAGAACCCGTGTCCAGCGGGGGATCGGCCCCCGCCGTAAACGGTGGGGTGACTGCCCCACTGGCCGCCATTGATCCTGAGAAATACGAATGCGTACGGGATGCAGCTGCGTTGCAGATGTGGATCGATAAGATCAAAGAACGCGGATACGTCGCCTTTGATACGGAAACCACTGGCTTGAACGAGATGATCGTTGATCTGGTTGGTATCTGTTTGTGCGTAGAAGCTGGAGAAGCTTGTTATATTCCACTGACCCATAAAGAGGGTGAAGGGGATTTATTTGGTGGCTCTAACTTAGCCGAAGGTCAAATGTCTCTGGATGAAGCTCTGGCAATGTTAAAGCCAGTTTTAGAAGACGCGTCCGTGATGAAAATTGGCCAAAACATGAAATATGATTACAAGCTGATGAAACGCTACGGTGTGACTATTGCGCCTGTAGATGACACAATGTTGCTGTCCTATGCACAAAATGGTGGCAAGCATAACCATGGTATGGATGCGTTGTCTGAACGATATTTGGACCACAAACCAATCTCTATCAAAACACTTTTGGGTACAGGTAAATCTGCGATTACTTTTGATATGGTGCCGATCGATGAAGCTGTGAAATATGCAGCAGAAGATGCCGATGTAACTTTGCGCTTGTGGCAACTGTTCAAACCGCAATTGCATATGGAGAATGTGACCCGCGTGTATGAAGGGTTAGAGCGACCTTTAATTCCTGTTTTGGCAGATATGGAAATGAACGGGATCAGAGTGGATCGTGATCACCTGTCTCGCATGTCAAATAATTTCGCCCAACAAATGGCGGGATTAGAAGCTGAGATTTATGATCTAGCTGGGCGAGAGTTTAACGTTGGTTCACCAAAACAACTTGGTGAAATACTGTTTGATAAAATGGGTCTTGAAGGCGGTAAAAAAGGTAAGACAGGTGCTTATTCCACAGGTGTCGACATTTTAGAAGACCTTGCTGCAGAAGGGAATGCCCTACCTGCTAAGGTTCTGGATTGGCGGGGGATGTCTAAGCTAAAGAGCACTTATACAGATGCTTTGCAGACACACATCAACCCCGATACAGGCCGTGTGCATACGTCATATATTATATCGGGTGCCAGCACGGGCCGTATGGCATCGACTGATCCTAATTTGCAAAATATTCCTGTGCGCACACCCGCTGGGCGTCAAATTCGTGAGGCATTTGTGCCTGAAACTGGTAATGTTTTATTGTCGTTAGACTATAGTCAGATTGAGTTGCGTATTCTGGCGCATATTGCGAAAATTGACAGTCTGAAACAGGCGTTTTTGGATGGCCATGATATTCACGCAATGACAGCCTCAGAGATGTTTAATGTACCATTGGATGAAATGGACCCTGATACACGTCGCAAAGCCAAAGCAATTAACTTTGGTGTGATCTATGGAATTTCCGGGTTTGGATTGGCGCGTAATCTGCGTATTCCGCGCAAAGAAGCACAAGCGTTTATTGATACATATTTTGAACGGTTCCCAGGTATTCGGACCTATATGGATGATACGGTCGCTTTTGCCAAAGAGCATGGTTATGTGCAGACTTTGTTCGGGCGTAAAATTCATACGGCGGAAATCAATGCCAAAGGACCGCATGCAGGTTTTGCCAAACGGGCAGCCATCAACGCACCGATCCAAGGGACAGCGGCAGATGTGATCCGGCGTGCGATGATTCAGATGCCAGAGGCTATTGCGCATTTACCTGCAAAGATGCTGCTACAAGTGCACGATGAATTGTTGTTTGAAGTGCCTACAGATGCTGTTGACGAAACCATTTCGGTGGTGCGTGATGTGATGGAAGGCGCTGCTATGCCTATCGTGAAATTAGACGTGCCATTGATCGTTGAAGCTGGTCAAGGCATGAATTGGGCTGAGGCGCATTGATATGTTGCTAAAACAACAATTTCCAATTGATAAAATCTATGTGCCTGTGAAACGTATGAAAACATTGGAACCAGCCAAAGTTCAGGAGCTTGCTGAGAGTATATTAGAAGAGGGGCAGACGACGCCAATTCGATTACGTGCAGGCAAAGATAGGTTTGTTTTGGTTGAGGGGTTACACCGTCTCGAAGCACTGAAAGCATTGGGCGAAGAAACGGTAGAGGGATATTTGGTACAAGCACGACTGCATTAATGTATCTAAACGCTCCCCTTTGTTTCAATCACCAACACGCGCGCCACCCCTAGTGGGTGTGCTATGTGTTCATTGCCCGATTGGGCGTGAAATATATCGCCAACTTTTAAGATGTAAATCGTCTCAATACCATTAACACGGGTGTGCATGTCTACGGTCCCATCCAAGACCACAAAAACTTCAGGGCCGTCGTTGATGTGCCACTTATAAGGTTGGTCTGTCCAATGCAGGCGAACAGTTGCATTTTGGATGTGTTCGATATCCAACGCATCCCAAGCTTGCTTGCCTGTATATTCTTTGGGGTGATAGATATTCATTTTAATGGCCAATCTGTTCTGTTTAAAGTCAAATTATGGTATCAATGTTACTGTGCCTTTGAAAATGAGCGGATGGACTTATCTGCCAACAGAACGACGGAAAAACATGTGAAAAACTTGCGAAATGCAGAGAATTTAGATCCAACGAACAAACGATTGTTGGAATTGCTGTCGGATAATAGCAGACAATCGGCAACAACACTTGGCAAAGCCTTAGGTTTGTCGCGAACAGCTGTACAAGATCGAATTTCTAAGTTGGAGCATGCTGGTGTTATTGGAGGGTATACGACAGTTGTTAATCTGGACAAAGGCGGGGTGGAAGCGTTGTTATCCATAGAGATACTTGAACGCCCGTGTTTACCCGCTTTGATGTACCTTAAATCTATAAAGGGTGTGGTTAAGGTGCTGTCCGTAGCTGGCCCGATTGATGCTGTAATTTGGGTCAGAGTTTCCACAACCGCAGCATTAACCCAGCTTGTGGATCAGATCAGTGATGACGCACGGATTGGGTTCGTGCAATCACAAATAATCTTAAACAATCTGTAATATTAACCAGCGCCTTTTAAACGGCTTTCTTCTGTCGCAGGGACATAAGTTCGATGCGCATAGACATTCACTGCGGCCCAGAGCCCTGGAGTGATGTCTGTTATTTTTTTACAAGTATCTTTTGTGGATAAAGCCAGCTTTTCAAACTGCATTGATTGTGTTGTATCAAATGTGCCATCAAACTCTGCATATGATGCGGATACAAAAGCTGTACCATCATCTGTTGTCACTTTCATTGCGCAATCATGCAGACTGTTCCCTAGAACGGCAATCGCGATCATAGGACTGATGAGATTTGTGTTAACCGTCATTCCGTTTAACGCATCGGCACCACGGTCGGATAATGTACAGCCTAGTGAAAGGCCACATACTTCTGCTAGGTGTTCACCTTTGAATAAGGCTGGTGTTGGACGATATTCATCGGTGCGGCTATCAATTTTTTGCAGTAGGTTAAGCACAATTTGCAAACCATCTTGGCCATTGTAGCAAAGCCAGCGCACAGCTTTGCTTAAATCCTCAGCTTCACCCCATTGGTAGCCTGCACCGCGGGCTGCTTTTTTACAGTGTGCTTCTATTTCAGTTAAGGAGTAATTCGTCATTAAGGTAATCTCGGATAAGACCAGTCATCAAACGGGGCTGCTGCTAATTCGTTTGGGAAAGGGGCGTTTTGGTACATACAGATGCGCAGCCAGCGATCTGATCTCGGATCAAAACGGGTGGCACCAAAGAAGGACAGTTTGCAACGCAACATATCAATCGGCAACATATCATGCGCCAATTGATTATCACGAATTTCAGCATAAGGTTGTTTTTGGGTAAGTTGCGCACGGCGCGCGACTTGTCGGTATTCTGGGTGTTTCATCAACACATCAGCAAGCAATGTATTCGATGGCCAGAGCTCCAATGTTTTACGGAATGCATCGACATCACGGGCAATGCAATGGGCGGTCTCTAATTCACTGCCGTCTTCCTCAAATCGCTCACCCAAACGTGGTTCTAGTTTTTCTTCAGAGACATACCAAAAACGGGCAGAGTTTTCGGGACTGTCATAATCCTGATCGAAGGCCCACTCATAGTTTTCATATAGGCAATCTAATGTATCTGAGACGGTTTGTGTCCCATCAATAGGGAATGTCGCATTTTCATCGGCTTTCATGGTCATTGTTAAATCATCAACCAGATGAGAATAAGGTTCTAACAATAGGCTTGCCAATTGTTCTTGTCCTTCCAGACCAATGTTTTCATCGGCCCAAGACATCAATGTATCCCATGCATAATCCATCGATAAGTCTATAGATTTTAGATGTGTCGATAGCGCGGTCAGGTCGGCCCGTAAGCTGTCAATCTTTTGGATCTGTAAGGGATGCTGCGATTCCCAGATTTCCGCATTATAAATGGCACGGTCCAGATAGGATAAGAAGTGGTCTTGCTCTGCTTGGCTGGCAGATTTAACGGAACGAACCAGTGATAGCCCTTGTTCACGTGCTGCGATCCAGTTGTTTAACAATGCAGGATGGAACGTCAAAAATGGTGCCATACCCAATCCTGTCGAGTTTCCGATCCCAAACTTGCGCCGTATATCTGGTTGCAGTTTAACGGCTTTTTCTCTGCCTTTAACTTTGGCAGCATGTTCCACAAGGTCCATAACAAAAGCACGGGTTAAATAGACGCTTAACAATTCTGCAAAGAATGGATTAGACATCGTTGGGCGTTTCATGAATGTGGTTCGATCAGCGGCACCAAATTTGCCATTGCCGTAAACGGCGGTGGTCCGCATCAAATACCCAACTGAATAGATCAGATCGATATCAGGCTGCTCTCCTGCCGCTAGATTATCCACAACATGCGCCCACATACGAGTTGATCTGTTTGCACGACTTAAACTGAGTTCTTTGTCTGAAATACGACCAGCTTCTTGGAACGGCACATTTTGAGCGAGACGTTGTAAATCTTCCTCCATTGGGATGCCGTCAACCAAGGTGAATGTACAATCCCAAGCAGTTGCAATCACGCGGTCAGAACGCATTTCGTCTGGTAAATCATGTGCAAAAGCAACCAGTGAATATGTATTGTTTGGACCGATCGCAGAATAAACAGCACGGCCAACGCAATTCTCATCGATTTCAAAAAGTTTGGTTTCAAATGTCCAATGAGCTGTTTGTAAATACCGCAAGACTGTACGCATGAAGCTTAGGCGAGATTGATGAAACGATCCCATTTGTGCCAATCCCATGACTTTATCAGGTGATCTTAATGGGGCTTTCCAATCATCGGAGCGGTTTTTTGCATTCATTTAGCGGCCTCGAAATTCTCATCGTAAAAACGCAACCAGTTGTTGCCCATAACTTTACCGACATCCTCATCTGTAAGGCCGACGGCTTTCAACCCTTCTTCGATGTTGCCAAAATCGCGGTTGTCTTTGAACCAGCTTGGCATAGGAGGGAAGCCTGCATCACTTGCAGATCCTTCGCCATAATCTATTCGTTTTGTCCAACGGCCTGTGCGCATCCATTCAACGATGCTGTCTGGTTGATCCTGACATAAATCAGTACCAATACCAATGTTATCAATACCCATTAAATCAGCAGTATTTGCAACCATTTGGCAGAAACTATCTAACGTGCAGTCAGATTTACCCTTTAAATGGTGTGGATAAACAGAAAAGCCCAACATACCGCCAGATTGACCTAAAGCTTTTAAAAGATCGTCTTTCTTATTACGCAATGCAGGGTGCCAATTATGTGGGTTGGCATGTGTGATTGCAATTGGACGGCTGGAAATTTCCATCGCTTCAAATGTAGAACGGTCCGCAGAATGACTCATATCTACAACCAAACCAACACGGTTCATTTCTGCGATTACTTCACGCCCCATACGGGTGACACCCGTGTCATCATCTTCGTAACAACCCGTCGCAAGAAGCGACTGATTATTATAGGTCAGCTGCATGAAACGTGCGCCAAGTTTGTGGTGAATTTCGACCAAACCAATATCATCTTCGATGGGGGATGGGTTTTGGTAGCCAAAGAAAATTGCGGTGCGATTTGTTTCACGGGCAAGACGAACATCTGCACCCGTGAAACCTTGAAAAATCAGATCAGGGAACTGTTCAAACCAGCGGTTCCATTGTTCCATGTTCAAAACTGTTTCACGAAAGTTTTCGTGATAAGCGATAGTGACGTGTACCGCATCAACATTTCCAGTTCGCATTTCTCGGAATATTTTTTTCGACCAATTTGCGTATTGTAGATTATCGATGCGATACGGTTTTATCATGATGGTGTGCCTGAGCTAATGTAAGCTGTTTTGACTGTTGTGTAGAATTCTTTGGCGTACTGACCTTGCTCACGCGGGCCATAAGAAGATTGGCCACGGCCGCCAAATGGTACGTGATAATCTGTACCAGCTGTTGGCAAGTTCACCATAACACAACCCGTTTGCGCATTGCGGCGGAAATGGTTCGCACGGGCCAAATCTTTGGTGATGATGCCAGACGTTAAACCAAAACGTGTGTCGTTCACAGTTGCCAAAGCCTCCTCATAACTATCCACTTTGATCACACAAGCCATAGGCGCAAACAACTCTTCGCGGTTTACTTCCATTTGGTTGGTCGTGCCTGTAACAACGCATGGCGTCATGAAATAGCCTTCGGTTTCGCGCGATACATGTTCGCCACCTGTAAGAATATCGCCACCCTCTTTTTTTGCAAGTGCGACGTTAGCTAGGTTTTGGTTCAACTGGCTCTCAGAAACAACTGGACCAATTTGTGTGCCTGCTGTCAAAGCATTGCCGACAACCATGGCATTCGCACCAGCTACGAAACGCTCAACGAATTCGTCATGAATATCTTTGTGAACAACGACCCGAGAAGACGCCGTACATTTTTGACCAGTGCCACCAAAAGCACCACCGACAGCACAAGCAACAGCTGTATCAAGATCAGCATCATCCATGATTGCCAAGGCGTTCTTTGATCCCATTTCCAACTGTATTTTGGTTAAATTACCAATGCAGCTTTGTGCAATTCCGATGCCGACAGGCACAGAACCTGTAAAGCTGATCGCGTTTACCAATGGGCTTTCAACAAGACGTTGGCCAACATCGCGGCCAGGGCCCATAACCAAGTTGAATAAGCCTTTTGGCAAGTCTTGTTTCGCAATGATTTCAGTTAAGGCAACAGCTGATGCTGGTACTAAGTTAGCAGGCTTCCATACGACTGCGTTACCGAATGCAAGTGCTGGAGCGATTTTCCAAACAGCTGTTGCTGTTGGGAAGTTCCATGGCGAGATGATAGCGACAACGCCAATTGGCTCACGGCGCACATCAATTTCGATACCGTCACGTACAGAGTCTGCATTTTCGCCGATTTGACGCAAAGTTTCAGCCGCATAGTAAGTAAAGAATTGGCCTGAGCGATAGATTTCTCCTTTGCCTTCTGCGATTGGTTTGCCTTCTTCACGAGCAAGCAATGTTCCAAGCTCTTCGGCGCGATCCATCAACTCTTGACCTATTGCCATCAAAGCAGAATAGCGTTTTTCGATGCCAACAGTATTCCAGATTTTTTGGGCTTCTGTAGCTGCGGCTAGGGCCGTATCAAGTTGATCGCTAGATGCCTGTGCATATAGCCCAATAACATCTGATAAGTCGGA
This sequence comes from Amylibacter sp., assembly GCA_965206885.1. Classification (GTDB taxonomy): domain Bacteria; phylum Pseudomonadota; class Alphaproteobacteria; order Rhodobacterales; family Rhodobacteraceae; genus Amylibacter. Next base: position 407,475 of record CBDBLJ010000001.1, read on the forward strand.
TGGATTGCGGTTTTCGACTTCTGATGGGCCAGCGACCCATTCGCCAGCAATGAAATTTTTGAAAGACTGTGGCACAGATGATTCCTTGTTTTGGGAGAAATAGGGTTTGGCGCACGATATTGGATATTCCAACATTCAGTCAAATTTTAAAAATTGAACTTTACTTCAGTATTTCTGAAGTAACTTTGCAAAAGCGCGTTGACCAACATATGAAATCTTTTCAGGTATCCAGTAGGCCATGATTTTACGTGTGTAGATCTGGGCCTGAGGGATTAAAAATCCACAATCATCGCTCATATTTTTACACGCTAATTCAGGCAATACAGTTACACCAAGCCCTGTCTTGATTAAGGCTTCTATAGATGATGTATTGCGCGCACGTAATGTTGAGTTCTTTACGGCGATTCTCAATTGCGGAATCGTATTGTTTTCACACAAATGATTGCTGACAAATGGGCGATCAAGTAAACAATTCCAATCTGCATTATCTGGCAAAGGATCTTCTTTGGAGTAAAGAATACCATATCGATCTTGAGCGATCACATGGCCTTCTAAGCCGCGTGTATTCAGGTCTGAATGGTTGGATATGATCCCAAAATCGACATTTTGTTCAGTGAGAGCCGCTAGAACGGATACAGAATCTGCATCACTTAGGTCGATTGAGACACTGGGGTAATCAGTTTGGAATTGTGCAATTAAGGCTGGTAAAATATTTGTTGAAGCAGAAGGTACCGCTGCAATGCGGATCAAACCAGATGGTGTACGTGCAAATTGCTGTATGGACGTAAATGTGCGGTCCAACTGTTCTAAATCCCGTATAGACTCTTTTAAAACAAACTCACCCAGCAAGGTTAGTTTTGATTTCCGATCAGTTTCAAATAAAGGAGCCTCTAAATGCTCTTCTAGCTGTTTCAACATCATGGAAATTGCTGAAGGTGTGCGCCCTAAACGTGCAGCGGCTTGTGACAGATTTCCAGTTTTTGCCACTTCGACAAAATATCGTAGCATTTCAATTTTGATTGCCATGTCTTGCCTCACTCTTTCTGATTTTAACTTAGCATTATGTACTTGAGTGTGAAGCGTTAAATAAGTTCACGGTTTCGTTCGTGTTTTTTGAGTGGTGTCAGTGGACATGTCTGATCATTTGGCTAGGATGACGAAAAAATTATAATAAGGGAAATCTATGGCACATATTGGATTGATTGGAATCGGTGTAATGGGCGGTGCATTTGCACTAAATCTGGCTGAAAAAGGTCATACAGTTAGCTTACTAGACCGCAATGTTGAAAAGATGACGGAAGCTGTAGATGAAGCAAAGGCAGAGGGCCTGTCTGGGGAATTGATTACATGCACAGAGGCAGAAACTTTTGTTCAGTCTTTGCCCAAACCACGATCTATCTTTGTGCTGGTGCCGTCGGGCGGACCGCTTGATAGTGTGATTAATATGTTGAAGCCGCTATTGGATAAAGGTGATCTGATTGCTGACCTTGGTAACTCGAATTACACTGAAACAGAGCGTCGTGTGGCCGAATTGGAAGAGACTGGGTTGATGTTCCTTGGTATGGGAATTTCTGGCGGAGCCGAAGGTGCACGCCATGGTCCGTCTATTATGGCTGGTGGTTCCAAAGAAAGCTGGGCACGTGTTAAGGGGCCGTTACAAGATAGCTCTGCAAAGTTCGAAGGCGAGCCATGCTGTGATTGGTTTGGACCAGGCGGTTCTGGGCATTTTATTAAGATGTTACACAACGGTATCGAATATGCGGACATGCAATTATTGGCAGAAGCTTATGGCCTGATGTCCAATGGTTTTGGCATGCCAGCGAATGAGATTGGCACCGTATTCAAAGAATGGAACAAAGGCCCGTTGAATTCATATTTGACTGAAATCGCGGCAGAGGTTGCTTTGGCGAATGACCCTAAAACGGGCAAAGCTATGTTGGATGTGATCTTGGATAAAGCTGGACAAAAAGGGACGGGCCGTTGGTCTGTGATTGAAGCGTTGCATTTGGGTGCTCCTGCCAGCTTGATGGCGGCTGCGGTTGAGGCACGCAATATTTCGGCTGATCTGGAAACCCGTTTGGAAATGGAAATGGCTTTTGGTCCATCTCCGAAGCCAATTTCTGATGTGGATAAAGACGAAGCGATCAAAGCTTTGGAACGTGCGATGATTGCAGGAAAAATTTGCTCTTATGCCCAAGGTTTTGAGGTTTTACAAAAAGCATCGGATCAATTTGAGTGGGATTTGGATATGGCAGCTATTTCGCGTGTATGGCGTGCGGGTTGTATTATTCGCTCAGTGTTTCTGGATGAGATTTCTGACGTGTTTGATAACACAGATGAACGGCATTTGGTACTTTCGCCTGTGTTCAAGAAACACATGAAAGTAAATGGCCCCGCATTACAGGCCGTCGCTTCATTTGGTTTGATTAATGGACATTCGGTGCCAGCTTTCTCTGCTGCCTTAAATTACCACAATATGCGCCGCACAAGCCGTTCAACAGCCAATATGATCCAGGGTCTGCGTGATTATTTTGGTGCGCATACGTTTGAGCGTCTGGATAATCCAGGTGAAAAAGTGAACGGTCCTTGGCATGACTAAAGCTAAAAGCGACGTCTAAGTCGAATTTGGGCGAGACACGAATCGTTCTTCGGTAAAAAGCTTGGGTGTATATTCAATTACGGATAGCACCCATGTTAAATAAACCAGCGAATATTACAGGCGCTCATACGGCTTGTATTGCTTCGATCGTATTCTTTGCATCAGGATTTCCTGCCGCAGGTATTTTGCTGGAAACTTGGGGCCCGATATCATTAATCGCTGCACGTACTGTACTTGCTATTGGATTACTTTTACCAGTTTGGATTCTTCTAGAAGGCTGGAACATTGTCAAAAATGCCCCTTGGATACGTGGACTTTTGATTGGCGGTAGCGGGGTTGGCGTAGGAGCCATTACCCTACTTATAGCGCAGTCCATGACGGATGCGGTTACCGCAGCTTTAGTGGCCGCTATGATGCCGATTGTAGCGGTTGCATTGGAAGTGATGTTTGATGGTCGCAGATTGTCTTTTAGCTTTTTGATTGGTGTTCTCTTTATTCTTATAGGTGGTGTGATCGCTGCTGGTGCGAATATCACTGAAGCAAGTTATGGGTTTGGTGCCGCTCTTGGTGTGCTCTCTACTTTTATATTTGGTTGGGGATCTCGAAAAGCTGTCAAAGGCTTGCCAGAGTTAACCAATTTTGGACGCACAGCTTTGACATTAACGGGTGCGATGATCGTTTCCATACTGGCCTTGGGCATATTCAAGGTCATGGGATGGCAAGGCGCGCATTATGCCGCGCTTGACAGTCGTGGATGGGGGATGCTGCTTATTTTTGCGTGGGTTGGTATGGCTGCCAGTCAGGTTCTATGGCTTTTGGGGATCGCGAAAGCAGGGGTTGGTATTGCATCATTCCATATGAATGCAGCGCCTTTCTATGTGATGCTGCTTTTGTTGACGATGGGTGGACAATGGAATTGGAGCCAAGCAATTGGGGCGGCTATTGTGATTATAGGTGTCATTATTGCGCAACATAAAAGTCAGTGGGTGCCTGTGGGGGCTAAATGATCAGTCTAATTCGGCTGATGGAATAATCGGGAAAAACACACCTGAAGACCAAACGCCGAACCAACTGTCGCCCTTGTGTTTATGATGTACGCCAATATCCACCAAACGGTAGAAACTTTTACGATCAATCAATGCTTCTAGGTTGGTGCGGATCAGAACATAGGGCGATGGTTCGCCAGTTTCTGGGTCGCGTACAACACGAATAGGGTTTTCAGGGCCTGCAACAGCCGTATCGTCAACTTGTGTGGTGAAGGTGATCACTTGGCTCTCGCCTTTGCCATCGATATCATAATCGATTGCAAGGAAAGGAGCATCATCCACCTTAATTCCAACTTTCTCGACGGGAGTAACCAAAAAATAATCGTCGCCATCTTTACGAATGATTGACGAAAACAACTTAACCAGTGGCATGCGGCCGATTGGGGTACCCATATAGAACCAAGTGCCATCACGGGCGATACGCATGTCCAAATCCCCGCAAAAGGGTGGATTCCAGAGGTGAACAGGGGGTGGACCCTTTTTCGAGGCCGCTTGAGCTGATTGTGCTATGCTATCCGCACTTGGTTTTATAACTTTTTGGTCATCTTTTTGATTTGTCATTTGTCAGGCACGCATTAGTTTCGTTTAATAGGTAATATAAGAGTAATATTTTGAAAGGCTTTTGTCATGGCTAATACGACAAATACGTTAGCAAAACAGATAGATGAGCTGGGTGGCCTATTAGAATCCGCAAAAAGTAACATCGAAAAATGTGTGATCGGACAGTCAAAGGTCGTTGAATTATCGCTGACAGCTTTATTAAGTGGCGGACATGCGCTGCTGGTTGGTGCGCCAGGGTTGGCTAAAACACGCTTGGTTGAAACACTTGGAACTGTGATGGGGCTGAATTCGAACCGTGTGCAGTTTACACCAGATTTGATGCCTGCTGATATTTTGGGCTCTGAAATTTTGGATATAGACAAAGACGGTAAACGTGCATTTCGCTTTATTGAAGGACCAGTTTTTTGCCAATTATTGATGGCAGATGAGATTAATCGAGCCAGCCCGCGGACGCAATCGGCGCTCTTACAAGCAATGCAAGAACGTGAAGTTTCTATTGCTGGGCAGACACGTAAAATGGACACACCATTTCATGTACTGGCAACACAAAACCCGATTGAACAAGAGGGAACATACCCATTACCTGAGGCACAACTTGACCGTTTTCTATTGCAAATTGATGTGGGTTTTCCTGATCGTGATACTGAACGTGAAATTCTATTGGCGACAACAGGTTTTGACGAAGCAGTTGCCGATCAAGTGTTCAAACCAGCGCAATTGATTGCTGCTCAAAACATTGTGCGCCGTATGCCTGTTGGTGAAAGTGTGGTTGAAGCGATCCTTGATTTGGTGCGTTCAGCACGTCCAGAAGAAACATCTGATACATTCATTCAAAATGCAATCGGTTGGGGACCAGGTCCACGTGCTGCGCAAGCATTGATGTTAGCAACGCGCGCACGCGCACTGATCCAAGGTCGTTTGGCACCATCATTGGATGATGTCGAAGCTTTGGCGCATCCAGCTCTTGTTCACCGTATGGCGTTGAATTTCTCTGCGAAAGCACAGGGCGAAACGCTGGATCATATTATTGCAAACCTTGCTGGTAAAGCTCTGGGCAAAGAGGCGGCCGCTTGAACCAAACCCAAAATATGTCAGCCGTAGCCATTCGCCAAAGTGCGGATGGGTTGGCGCAAAGCTTTGCTGAGCTATTGGCTGAGGCACGGCAATTGGCTGCTAATATCAGTTTGGGTGCACATGGCCGTAGACGCGCAGGCGTGGGCGAAGAGTTTTGGCAATACCGTGTGGCTGTGGATACAGATGCCGTACGCGATATTGACTGGCGTCGTTCCGCGCGTTCTGACGCGTATTTTGTGCGCCAACAAGAATGGCAAAATACACAATCTGTACATATCTGGGTTGATCGTGGTGCATCAATGGCCTTTCGGTCAGGTGATGCTTTGCCGATGAAAATGGAACGCGCTAATATTCTTGGCTTGGCGCTGGGAATTTTATTGGCGAAAGCAGGGGAAAAGGTTGGATTATTGGATTTAGCTGAACCTGCACGACAAGGCATTGGGCATATGGATACATTGGCATCTGCCCTTATTCATACGAGCTTAGATCAAGATTTTTGTGTGCCACCGAAAAAAGAGATGAAACAGGGTCAAAAAGCCGTGTTCCTGTCTGACTTCTTGGGCGATTGGGATGAGATTTTTGAAAACCTATCTCATGCCGCTCATCAAAATGTAGATGGGTATATTATGCAGGTTCTGGACCCTGCGGAAGAGACGTTCCCCTTCAAAGGCCGCACCGTATTGTTGAGTATGAATAACCAGCATAAATTCGAAACCATGCGGGCTCAATCGCTGCGTGAAGAATATCAAGAGAAATTGGCAGAGCGCAAAGCGGCTTTGCAGCAACTGTCGAAACGCACGGGCTGGCGCTATACGTGTCACGTCACGAACACACCAGCAACGCCACAATTAATGTGGCTATACCAAGCTTTGGAGGGCACTGCATGATGTTTGGCTTGAACATCAGTTTTGTTGCGCCGCTTTTGTTGTGGGCTTTGGTTCTATTGCCCATATTGTGGTGGTTGTTGCGGGCTGTGCCACCAGCACCTTTGCGTGCATATTTCCCAGGTATCTTATTGTTACTTGGATTGAAGGATAAAGAAACAACACCAGATCGTACACCGTGGTGGCTGCTTGCTTTACGCATCACTGCATTGGGCTTGGCGATCATTGGATTTGCGGCGCCTATTTTAAATCCGACGGATGTTAAACCATCAAATAATAATTTGGTCGTTTTAATGGATGCCAGCTGGGCAAGCGCCCCTGAATGGAAACAACGCCAAGATAAGCTTACTGAGGTTTTGCGAGACGCGGCTCAAAACAACCAACCGACTGTTGTGTTACAACTGACAAAACAACCTAAACCCGATGTTGCTTTAAGCTTCACATCGCCATCCGTTTCTTTGCAACGCGTTGCATCATTGCTCCCAGATGCATGGCAACCTGATTTTTCTGGCTGGAAAACTTATTTGGAAACGCAAGATGGCTCTTTTGATACGGTTTGGTTTTCTGATGGCCTAGAGACAATGGGCAGAAATACGTTGATGGACACGCTTTCGAGCAAAGGGACTGTATCGATTGTAGAAAGTGGACGACCTATTTTAACATTGACCCCTCCTGTTGTGAAAAACGGGGATATGGTGGTCGTGGTCAAACGCAGTTTTGCTGATATTCCTTTGGATATCACTGTAAACGCGGTTGGTCCTGATCCAAATGGTTTGATGCAAGTTCTGGGTGTTTCTAATGGTCGTTTATCTGGTATCGAAATTGAAGCAGAATTGATTTTTGACCTTCCTGTTGAACTGCGAAACCGTGTAAAATCGGTTGCGATAGATGGCCGCCGCTCTGCGGGGGCTGTTGCTGTGACAGGAGATACTGTTCAACGCCGAAAAATTGGGCTGGTTACACCATCTGACCAGCAAGAAGGGTCGAATTTAGTATCCGATGTTTTCTATCTTCGCAAAGCTTTGGTGCCGACGGCAGATGTGATTGAAACAGATTTGAAAACCACATTACAAGCCAACCCAGACGCTCTAATTTTTGTGGATATTGGCAAGTTGAGTGTGGCTGACACCGATAATGTTCTACAATGGGTGGAAGAGGGCGGACTGCTTGTTCGTTTTGCAGGCCCGCGCCTTGCTGCCAGCCAAATTGGATTACGCGAGGAACATCCGTTGTTACCTGTACGTTTACGGGCAGGTGGCCGCAGTGTTGGCGGGGCAATGTCATGGGGGGCTCCGAAAAAAGTACAAGACTTTGTGGAAGACACCAGTTTTTACGGGCTAAAAGTGCCAGAGGACGTAAGCATCAACAGTCAAGTAATTGCCCAACCTGACCCGAACTTGGCAGAACGGGTTGTGGCGGAATTGCAAGATGGAACACCGTTGGTCACGCAGAAAAATGTTGGCAATGGGCGTATTGTTCTATTCCACGTGACAGCAAATGCGGAATGGTCGAACCTACCTTTGTCGGGATTGTTTGTGCAAATGTTAGACCGTTTAGCCGTGTCTACATCAGGGACGATAGATGAGATTGATGATTTAGAAGGTTTGATTTGGAAACCTGAAGAAACCATCGATGCTTTTGGCGCTGTACGCAGTGTTACAGGGTTGGCGGGTGTCGAGGGAGTACAACTTGCAACCAAAGTTGTTTCTGCGGATTTATCAGCAGGCGTTTATGGAAATGCGGGACGCAAAGCTGCATTGAACGTTATAGCTCAAGACCAAACCTTAGAGCGGGCTAATTGGCCTTTGGGTACAGCCTTTTTATCACTTGGGCAAAGCGCACAAGTGCTCCTAAAACCGTACATCTTAATCGCAGCCTTTGCATTATTATTGCTCGATATATTCGCGTCGCTTTGGTTGAGCGGGAAACTTACCAAACGGTTTGTGGGACAAATGGCTGTGGTTTTATTACTGGCAACTCTTGGTCTCAATGAAAAGACATATGCGCAGTCGGATGCGGATATCACCAAAATCATCAACAATACGGTTCTGGGGTATGTGAAAACGGGTGATGCAAAAGTGGACCGTGCATCCGATGCAGGATTGCTTGGTCTCTCCGCAGAGCTGCATCGCCGTACATCTGTGGAACCGATTGCACCAGTCGGTGTAGATATCGAAAAAGATGAGCTTTCACTCTACCCATTTTTGTATTGGCCGATGAGTGAAAATCAAAAACCACCGTCCGAAGCTGCTGTTGATAAGCTGAACCGCTTTTTACGCAGTGGTGGTATGATCCTTTTTGATACCCGTGATGCGCATCTGTCCTTTGCTGGTGCTGGTGGCACGACCAATGGGCGTGTCTTGAAAAATATCGCGGCACAATTGGAAATTCCACCTCTTGAACCTGTTCCCGAAGATCACGTGTTGACGCGGTCGTTCTATTTGATGAAAGAATTTCCAGGGCGGCATGTGGGGGCCAATGTCTGGATTGAAGCATCACAAGCGACCTCTACTACAATCGAAGGTGTTCCTTTTCGCAATGCGAATGATGGTGTGACACCAGTTGTGATTGGCGCAAATGATTGGGTAGCCGCTTGGGCTATTGATCAAAATGGGCGTTATTTATTTCCGGTGGGCCGTGGTCAAGCAGGACAATTACAACGCGAATACGCCCAACGCTTTGGGATTAATCTGATTATGTACGTTCTAACGGGCAATTATAAATCAGATCAGGTTCACGTACCTGCATTGCTAGATCGTTTGGGGCAATAAGATGGAAAGTAGCATTACATTCTCGCCTCTTATCCCATGGATGATGATCTATGGATTAGCTGCAATTGCCGCAATTTGTATTCTCTTTTGTCTCTGGCGTGGATTGTCTGGGTGGGCTTTGCGCGGGCTAGCTGCATTGGTTTTACTTGCTGCATTAACCGAACCAAGCTTACAAGAAGAAGCACGCGAAGATTTGTCTAATATCGTTCTCGTCGTTGTTGATAAGTCCGAGAGTCAAACAGTTGCTGCGCGCCCTTTCCAAATTGAAGACGCTGTTACCGAACTGGTTGGTGATATCGAAGGGCTTGAGAATTTTGAGGTAAAACAAGTTGACCTCACTAATGATAGTAACGTCCAAGAAGATGGTACATTCCTGATTACAGCATTGAACCGTACAATCAACGAAGTGGCGTCTAATCGTATTGCTGGAGTTGTTCTCGTCACGGATGGTCAAATACATGACGCGGATATTGCGGGTCAGTTTGGTTTTCCAGTTCATGTGCTTTTGACAGGTGAGAAAAATGATTGGGATCGACGCTTAATTGTGAAAAATGCCCCAGCGTTCGCAATTTTGGATGAAGTTATCACTCTGACTTTGCGGATAGAGGATCAAGGCAATGTCCCTGTGGATATACGTGGTAAAGCCCGAGTGGAAATCGCTATTGATGATGGTGACCCCGTTGTATTCGATCTGGAGACCAACACTGATTTAGAAATGCCACTGCGGTTGCCGCATGGTGGCATCAATGTACTACAATTCAAATTGGTTCCTGTTGAAGGCGAATTAACAGAACGTAATAATTCAGCAGTTGTTTCAATCAATGGTGTACGTGATCGCCTGCGTGTCCTGCTTGTTTCGGGCGAACCTTATGCGGGGGAACGTACATGGCGTAATTTGTTGAAATCAGATAGTGCTGTTGATCTTGTTCATTTCACAATCCTGCGGCCACCTGAAAAACAAGATAATGTGCCAGTACGTGAGCTCTCCTTGATTGCTTTCCCAACACGGGAATTGTTCTTGGAAAAAGTCGATGAATTTGATCTGATCATTTTTGATCGCTATTCTAAGCGTGGATTACTACCAGCATCATACCTGCGTAGTGTTGCACAATATGTGCGCCGAGGTGGGGCAGTCTTGGTTGCCTCTGGCCCAGCCTTTGCCAGTGTAAACAGTATGTTCCGCACGCCATTGTCTGAAATATTACCAGCAGAACCCACGGCACGTATCTATGAAGAAGGCTATAGGCCAACCGTTTCAGATGTTGGTAAACGTCATCCCGTAACGGAAAACCTTGAAAGTTTTTCGCCGATTACAAAGGACAGTCAAGATGCACCATGGGGTCGTTGGTTCCGTCATATTGATGCGGAACCTATTTCGGGTACCACTGTAATGACAGGCGTTGATGGGCGTCCATTACTTGTTCTTGACCGCGTAGAAGAAGGGCGTATTGCGCTTCTTCTTTCAGATCATGCTTGGCTGTGGTCACGTGGGTTCGAAGGCGGAGGACCTCAACTGGAATTGCTGCGCCGCCTAGGGCATTGGATGATGAAAGAACCTGACCTAGAAGAAGAACGTTTAACTGCCACGGCGATTGGACAGAAAGTCACTATTGTGCGCCGTTCTGTTGAAGTGGAAAATAAACCTGTCACGATAGAAGCACCAGATGGAACGATCTTTGAGCTTGATTTAAACGAAGTCAGCCCTGGCCGTTGGCAAGGTGATTTTCAAGGATCACAAAACGGGTTGTACCGATTATCTGATGGGCTGTTATCATCCGTTTTCGCATTAGGGCCAAGCGCACCAAAAGAGTTTGAAAATACAATTGCAAGCGGTGATATTTTACGCCCTATTGTGGCCAAAACCAAAGGCGCTATTTTGGCAATACACGATGTTTACGTCCCAAATATTCGTCTTGTCGGCACAGGTCGCACGGCAGGTGGGCGTGATTGGATTGGGCTGACCCCGCGCGATGCTTATGTTATCACAGACATCACCAGTCGGCCGCTATTGCCCGCATGGCTTTTGTTACTTTTGACAGCTATACTGATTGTCAGTGCTTGGCGACTTGAAAGCCGTTAATATGACTTCCCATAAAGTTTGTTAATTACCAATTATGGAATAGTAAAAATCACGTAAATTAGATGTTTCAGTTGTCGCAACTGAGTAACAGGTGATCCTACCAAACGCCTTCTTTTCATCACATTCCCCTGCCAGATAGTTTGAAACAAAACTGGCGGGGCCCTGTGTGCGATTATTCTGTTTAATAACTTCTCTTTTGGTACTTGGCTTTGCAGCGCAAGCCGATCAAACCCCGTTACGTAAATTATTAACTGCAGATGAAGCCAAAAAATGGCAAGCGGTCGGACGTATTGATTTTCCAATAATTGGTTAAAACCACCAGCTTTTAGCTGGTCAGCTTTAGCGTTATTTACATAAGGTTTCCTTCCATTTTAAGACCCAGCGTTGCGGTAAGGTCTTAAAATGGAAGGAAACCTTATGATCTATTCTACTGGAAGTCATAGCAGATATTATCACAGATACCATATCGTTTGGGTAACAAAATATCGTTACAAGGTGCTGCGTGGTGAAATGCGTGAGCGTATTCGGACATTGATACGACAAACGTGCAATGAATTGGGCGTACACATTGAAAAAGGCGTATTGTCTACCGACCATGTGCATATGTTCCTGACTTCGTAGGATTTCGGCTGTAACACATTGATATTATTGGCCTGCTTTTTCACAGGGCACTACATCGCGGATTTCCGGCGATGGGATTCAACGGTCAGAGAGTGTCGATCAGGCCTTTTCAGGTCTGGGCTTGCGCGTTCTTTCCGGCGGCATCCTGAAGGGTGCTTCGTTCCACGACAGGCCAACACAGCGCAGGATGCGTTTGGCGTCGGTTGTGGCCGGGCTGGGCATGGCATATTGTTCGCTGGTGCCCTTGCGCCTCAGGATGGAAATCTGAAGTCGGTCGAGTTCCCGACGGATGCGGGCCGGGCTCATGGGATGGCCCAGCATCTGCAGGCGCTTGCGCAGGTGTTGCAGGCAACAGAAAGCCATGTAGCAGATGGCGATATGGGCCTGTATCCGCCGCGGCGTCCAGTGATAGACGGGTCGGATTTTCAGGTCATGCTTGTTGGTGCGGAAGCAGGTTTCGATCAGCCAGAGCTGGTGATATTGGGCGATGGCCGCCTCGGGTGCGAGATCGTCCCTGCCATGAACGATGATGGCGTGCAGCCCGTCCCATTGGGCTGCCGCGTCGATCTTGTCCTGATCAAGTGTGATCTCGCCCGTATCGGGAAACGAGAGGAAGCGGGCATATCCCCGGTGACTGACACTGGCGGGGCTCCGGCTCCGCCGAAGCTTCTTTTGCAGGCGCTCAAGGGCCTTCTGGCGCTTGTGGGCATCCTTGCGGGCGCGGGCGGGCGAGAAGGTGACGATGATCCGGGCACCGTCATGCTCAATCACCTTGTAGCGCCCCGCCTCGGCAGCGCCCTCCGCCGCGCCGTGTCCGGCCCATGGCTTGTAACCGCCCGTGTCCAGGGCCTTGTCTTTCACGCCCGCCGGGGCCGACTTCAGGCGATAGCCCAGAATGAACGGCAGGCCTTTGGTGCGCAACATATCCTGATTGTCGGCGCTGAGCATCCCGGCATCTGCCACCAGCGTGATCTTTCCGAGCTTGTAGCGCTCTTCCAACCCCTTGATCGCGGCCTCAAGCGTATGGCCTTCCCACATATTGCCGGGAAACAGGTCATAGCCGACCGGCAAGCCGTCGGTGGTGACCATCAGCGCCAACACCACCTGACTGCGATGCGATTTCCCGTCCTTGCTGTACCCCTTGGCCAGCAAGCGGTCGGACGCGTCTTCCGGATCCTCCCGATCTGTATCGAAGGCCAGTGTTGTGCAGTCGTAGAAGAGGACATCGACCGGTCCCGCCAGAAGCGTCTCCGCCGCCTCGTGTGACATCCGACAGACCCGGTTGATCGTCGCCGCGTCCATGTAGTCCATAGCCTGGTAGACCCGGTCCAGATTGAGGGTGATCCCGACCCTGTGGGCCAGTGCATCCACCGTTGCCCGCTTGCTCTCTGGCTGCGACAGGCGCGCCAGCACCAGTTCGCGTAAAATGCGATCGCTGCTCTTGCGCCGGGTGCCCAGAAGCCCATTCCAGCCCAGGCCGGAATAAACCTCCCCCATCACATCGCGCAAACCAAGCGACAGGCGGGACTCTTCGCGGCACTCCCCAAGATCGACATTCAGTTTTTCCGGACGCGGGGCGGTGCGCACAAGTGTCGCCAGATCAGCATATTCCGTTGGGGTGAACAGTTCCATTTGCGGGGACTGTGCGGTACGCAGTTCTTCCATGATCCGGCCAGCCAGGCGCTTGAGGTCCTCGACTTCAGTGTCGTTATGCGCGATGCCGACATGCCGGACGACCTTCTGGCGAACCTTCTGACCGGTGCGCACCGACTGGACGATCTGGATGCGGGTGCGCTTGCGTTCGGGATCATGTTTGGTGCGGATGAACATGTGCGGGAGTGTAGCAGAACCTCCAGAAACCGCAACCCTCAATTGCCATTGGGGGCACTACTTTACCCTCCCGGAAGCCAGGGCCTGAAGTTAAACAAAAAAACACCCCACAAGCCGACAAAACCTACGAACTCAGGCCGATCAAACCCCGTTACGTAAATTATTAACTGCAGATGAAGCCAAAAAATGGCAAGCGGTCGGACGTATTGATTTTCCAATAATTGGTTAAAACCACCAGCTTTTAGCTGGTCAGCTTTAGCGTTATTTACATAAGGTTTCCTTCCATTTTAAGACCCAGCGTTGCGGTAAGGTCTTAAAATGGAAGGAAACCTTATGATCTATTCTACTGGAAGTCATAGCAGATATTATCACAGATACCATATCGTTTGGGTAACAAAATATCGTTACAAGGTGCTGCGTGGTGAAATGCGTGAGCGTATTCGGACATTGATACGACAAACGTGCAATGAATTGGGCGTACACATTGAAAAAGGCGTATTGTCTACCGACCATGTGCATATGTTTGTGTCAGTCCCGCCGCACGTCCCAATTTCAAAGGTGATGCAACGCGTAAAAGGGAGGTCCTCATACAAGATACAGCGGGAGTACCCCGAATTACGCAAACGCTATTGGGGGCAACGGTTCTGGGCTAGAGGCTATTTTTCAACGACGAGTGGAAATGTGACGGATGACGTTATTCGTCAGTATCTTGAATTACATTCAAAACGTGAACCTACCGACGAAAGTCGGTAGTTGTTCAGTTAAAAAGGCTCAGTTTACAAATCGTATGCATGGATCTGCGATCGCGGTGGCGAGGCAAGCGCGGGGTGAAGCATTTTCCAGTTGAAGACGCTGAAACCATCGCAGGTAGTTGTCGAGATACCTGGTTGCGACGCCTCGGTAGCGGCGCAGGAAATCCTTCAACTGGCTGTGCCGGTTGTTGACCGTCTGAATGTGAAAGGCATCCCGCACCCGCTCCCCACCAGACAGGTTCAACGCTTCGTGGCGCACTCCCAGTGCTGCGGCGCAAGGCGGATAAGCGCGGTGGCCATCGGTCACCAGAACGATGTCATCATCCACGACCGGCTCGATTGCAGATTGCAGCGTATCAGCATTGACCGCAGGGAGAACCGCGCTGACTGTCATGCCGCTGCGATCAGCGGCAACCAGTACTGGAACCTGCTCATCTGACAGGCCTCGTTTGCGGGCCTTGCCTCCCCTGCGGCGCGCCTTGCGCTCAAGGTTTCGTTCACCTTTCTGGCTTCGCAAAACATAGGTTTCGTCGACCTCGACAATGCCTGTAAGCTTGCGTGCTTTCGGATTGTCTGTGGTGAGAAATCGGTGCCGCCAACGGAACGCGGTATTGACGGCAAATTTGCAGCGTTCTGCTGAGGCGCGAACCGTCAGCCCATCAGAAAGACAGGTTCCAAAGGCAAGCCACTTATCCTTGCGGTGCAGGCCCGACAAAGGGGTGCCGGTCGCCGCGTTGAATGTCTTATTGCATCCCTTGCATTGGTACCGTCGCAGACCCCGTGCTTTGCCACGCGATATAGCTCCTGGTGTGCCACAATGCGGGCACTGGCGACTTTCACCCACGCTTGCTTCAATGGCTGCCAGCGAAGATGACGCCTCAGAGACCCCCATGAACACGGTTTCGGCTTCCTGTCGCTGCGCAGGGCTGAGGTGATCTATCCCAGATAGCCAATCCTGAAACTGTTTGTGATCCATAGTCGGCCTATCCCTCTGATTTGAAAAAGAACATGTCATGAAAGCATACGATTTGTAAACTGAGCCTTTAAAAAACTCTGGATTTTGCACAGGTGCTTTGATCGCTCCAAACCTTGTTTTAACTGCAGCACATTGCATGTTTCACCCAGAAACAAATGCACGGCTTTTACCCCGCGATATGGAATTTAAGGCTGGATTACGCAGTGGGCGCGCTGGCGCATTGCGCAAAGCACGCCGTATTGTAATCCATAAAGATTACAAACCTGGTCGTGATGTGAAATTGGATTACATTGCCAGTGATATCGCGTTAATTGAATTGGCATTGCCGATAACAGCGAATGGAATCAAAGCCTTTACACATAAAGGAATCGTTGCTGTAGGGGATGAGGTGAAAGTTGTCTCTTATGCACAAGACCGCGCAGAAGTACCCTCAATTGAAGAGCCCTGTCAGGTCATGGGGCGGGATGTGCGCGCATTGGTTCTAACATGTAATGTTGACTACGGTGCATCAGGATCACCGATATTTGTCGAGGATAATGGTGAGCTGAAAATAGCTTCTGTTGTCTCCGCCAAAGCGGTCGTCAAAGGCCAAAAGGTGGCTCTGGGCGCATCCTTGGGCGAACCATTGGAACAGTTATTGTCACAATTACGTGCGAACCGTGGAGTTTTTCAAGGCAAACGCCCAAGTGGTAAGTCTATCAGCGAACAGTTGGGCAATGTACAACAGACTGCAAAAATCCTCCGTCCCAGGGCAATCGCATGAGTTTTACCCCTGAATTATCTGGAAAAGAAAATCCTCGTCCCAAGCCGCCAAGTGTCGCTTTAACCTGAGGCTTTGCTTTCCCTTTACGGAGCGCAGCATGTTGTTGGCGGCGTGCTTGATCGTTGTAAAATTAGCTGGCGCGTTTCCTTTACGGATACGACATTCATCATCACGAAACACCATATCCATGACCCAATGCAGCCCGTTTTCAATACCCCAGTGGTCGCGGATAGCTTTTGCGTGAGCTTCGGCGTCACAGGTCATGGATGAGATGTAAAAGCGTGTCTCTGAACGGGTCTTGTCTTGAAGTGTTGCGCAGTATTGGACCATCACGATGCTTTCCAATCCGGGCCAATTGTGCCGCTCCATCAGCCATTCAATATCCGAGCAAACAGTGACTTTTCTTGTTTCAATACGTCCATGTGATTTTTCTACGTCCTCATGGTAAGTTACTGTTGTGTCTGCAAAATCCACAGCGTCCTGTTCTTTCATGAACAGTTCGGTGTCTTTGCGAAGGGCACCTTGATTACCCTTTAAGGCCAAAACATAATCCGCTTGTTTGGTGATGATTTTATCGGCAATATCACGCTGACATCCCATAGCATCTATAGTGACAATAGCCCCCTTTATCGTCAGGAGGTCTAACAGTTCCGGTATGGCCGTGATCTCATTGGATTTGCCGTCCACCTGCCGTTGGGCAAGTGTCAGGTTCAACTCTGAACTCCAGGCCGAGATCATGTGAATTGCGGCCTTGCTGCCAGCCTTATCCAAGCTGCGACGTGAGGTTTTACCATCTATCGCCACGACCCCGCTAAGGGTGCTGTTTAAGGAGGCGACCCACTCCATAAAGCAGGCCTGAAAATGATTGGCATCCAGTGCGGCGTAGATGTTTCCCAGTTGATCATGTGAGGGTGTTCCGTCCGAAAAGGGCAAGAATTTCCGTAAAAAGGCCAGTTTCTTTGTCCCAAACGCAGAAATAGCGACCCAGTCATTCGCCCCGGACAACACGGCACATAACGTCAAAAGCAAAACCTCTGCCATAGGGTAAAGCAGCTTTGTTTGTTGTCGTGGGTCAGATAAAGTAGAAAAATGCGTAAGAAAATCAATGGAATGGCTGTCGGGTGCGTCGGCATTGGACATGGGTAGTGACCTCAATAAAAGCTAAAAGTTCACTCATTGAATCAACCCTCACCTCATTTGTCACCTGCTAACTTTTTCATGCGATTGCCCTGTCCTCCGTCCTTAGGGGCCTTGACGATCTGTATCTAATACCCATATAGTTTTTACTGGATGCCCAAAATGGGGTCCGGACTTAAAATGAAATGGCCTGTCCAATCGGAAGGTCGAACTTAAAATATATCGCTTCTCTAGGAGGATAGCATTATGCGTACTTATGATTTCGCACCCTTATACCGTTCAACAGTAGGCTTTGACCGTCTGGCAACTATGTTAGATCGCGCATTGACCGCAGATGTTGGTACAAATTCTTACCCCCCGTATAACATCGAAAAATCAGGCGAAAACGAATACCGTATTTCGGTTGCTGTCGCAGGATTTTCCGAAGATGAATTATCCGTTGAAATGCGTGATGGTCAATTGGTTGTCTCTGCGAAAAAGGCAGAAGAAGACAAAGATCCAAACACATATTTGCACCGCGGTATTGCATCGCGTGCTTTTGAAAAACGGTTCCAAATGGCCGATCATGTGCGCCCTGTCGGGGCAGAAACCAAAGATGGTTTGTTACATATCGATCTGATCCGTGAAGTGCCCGAGGCATTGAAACCACGTACAATTGAGATCGCTGGCCCGAAAACAGTCACTGTAAATCCAGAGGCTAAAAAGGTAACAAAAAAAGTTTAAATACTTAAAAGAAAAGGCCCGCGATGATGCGGGCCTTTTTATTTATTCTGCCGTTTTAATCGACGTACAAATGTATTTTAATTCTAGATAATCGTCCATTCCGTGATGCGATCCCTCACGTCCTAAGCCTGACTGTTTGATACCACCAAATGGCGCGACCTCGGTGGATATAATACCAGTGTTCACACCCACGATGCCATATTCCAAGGCTTCTTGAACGCGGTGAACACGGCTTAAGTCATTTGAATAGAAGTATGATGCAAGGCCAAAGATTGTGTTATTGGCAGCATGAACGACTTCAGCTTCAGTTTCGAATTTAAATAGCGGAGCAACGGGACCGAATGTTTCGTTTTCAGTCACTTCCATGTCTGATGTTACACCCGTCAAAATTGTGGGCTCATAAAAACAGCCACCTAATGCATGTGGCTTGCCGCCTGTTGTGACTTTGGCGCCCTTAGAAATGGCATCACTAACATGGCTCTCAACTTTGGCTACGGCTCTTTCATCAATCAAAGGACCTGTTGTAATGCCATCTTCAAATCCGTCTCCGATATTCATTTTGGCAACAGCCGCACCCAACTTTTCTGCAAAGGCATCATAAACACCAGCCTGAACATAAATACGGTTTGAACAAACACAGGTTTGTCCGTTGTTGCGGAACTTCGATGCCATTGCGCCATCAACTGCATCATCTAAATCGGCGTCATCAAAGATGATCAATGGCGCGTTGCCGCCCAATTCCAAGGACAGCTTTTTGATTTGATCTGAACATTGGCGCATCAAAATACGGCCGACATTTGTTGATCCTGTGAATGTTACTTTCCGCACGATATCGTTTGTACAGAATTCTTTGCCAATTTCTGCTGCATTGGATGATGTAATAACGCTAAATATCCCTTTTGGCACGCCAGCACGTTCCGCAATCACTGCAAGGGCTAACGCTGATAAAGGTGTGAGTTCTGCTGGTCGTGCAACAAATGCGCAACCTGTTGCCAATGCTGGGCCTAACTTGCGGGTGATCATCGCAGATGGAAAGTTCCAAGGTGTTATGCAAGCGACAACACCAATCGGTTGCTTCAATACAGTAATACGTTTGTCACGCATATGACCTGGGATAGTTTCGCCATAAACACGTTTTGCTTCTTCTGCGAACCATTCAAAGAAACTCGCTGCATAAGCGATTTCACCTTTAGCTTCAGCTAAGGGTTTTCCCATTTCCGCTGTGATAATTGTTGCCAGATCATCAATGTTCTCAATCATTAGATCGTACATTTTACGAACCACAGCAGCGCGCTCTTTACCAGACCATGTGGCGTATTCTTTTTGGGCAACAGCTGCTGCTTCAATCGCAGTAGTCGCATCTGCAACGCTAAGATCAGGAACAGATGCGATTATATCGCCGCGTGCAGGGTTGTTAACTTGAAATGTTGCGCCATCTTTGGCATCAACCCATTCTCCGCCAATATAGGCTTGTGTCGGTAAAAGACTTGGGTCTTTCAATAAAGATTGTAAATCAGTTGTGTCCAGCATGGCAGAACCCTTCGCGTGTGTTGTTTTTCATCAAAACATGCGTGGCATATTATGCTGGTTGGGGCAATACGCAGAGGTAAGTTTTAGGTTTCACGAAAGGTTATCATCATCTTCCACATAAGGGCCAGTACGGATTTCCACATACTTCAGTGGAATCTTACCCAAGTTCATAATTTTATGCACTGTTCCATTTGGGATCTGGGCTGATTGTCCCTCAAATAGTTTGATCCGAGTGTTGTGTATGTCCACTTCTGCATAACCATCGAGTACAGTGATTTGTTTGGTTGCATGTATATGGCAGATGGTTTGTCCTTCTTGTTTCGGATTAACCGTTGTGACTGAAACCCTAGAACGATCATCGACAAATAAATTGTAACTCAAGGCGGTCTGGCGATTTGTAGTTACTGTTGCAGCGTACATGTGTTGCCCCGTATATTTTGTTAACTATGTTAGAAGCCTAGGGGCCTAACCTTAACGAGATATAAACGCAGAAACATTTTTAGTAGTTTCTGACTGGTAAGCTGTCCAAGAATCCCCATATAAGACAGGATAAACACAAGGATTTGAATATGCGTTGGTTAAAATGGATCGTGACAACTGTATTGGTTTTACTGGTTGTGGGCTTATTCCAATACACATTACCCCAACGCGATGTTGTGCGGATCATCGATGCCTATGAAAAACGTCAAGACTTTGGCATGAATAGTATCTTTTGGGCAAACCCAGATGCAGGCACAAGTACACAACCAACCCGTGATGTGCGCTTTATTGATACGATTATGCCCGACGGCAGCGTTATGGTGTACAGGAATGAGGACACGAGCTTTTCATGGCCATTCTATTTCAAATTCAACAGTTCAAATTTGAATGCCGAAGCAAAAGCATTGATATCGGATGCGAGCAACCCCAAATGGGTTGCCATACGCCACTATGGCTGGCGCAATGAATTCATCACAATTTATCCAAACGCGACATCTATAAAAGTTGTGGATGGTCCTGATGTCCGATTGATCCCATGGTTCAACATCATCTTCTTCATTGTCCTAGGTCTGTTTGGTCTTGGTCTTTTCCGCCTCATGCAACGTTTTAAACGCAGCCGCATTGATCCTGTGCTGGAAGATATCGAAGATGCATGGGATGGCGCCAGTGATCGTGCAGGCCAAGCAGGCGGCAGATTGTCCCGTTTTTGGAAGAAAACAACAGGTTCCGATAAATAATCACTGAATCCTCTGGAAGTTTTGCTTTGCTTGGGGCAGAAATGCCCAAGCTAGTTTTTTTGGAGCCATCACAATGATCCCATATCGTTCACGTACATCCACGCATGGTCGTAACATGGCAGGCGCGCGCGGCCTTTGGCGTGCAACAGGCATGACCGACGAAGATTTCGGCAAACCGATCATCGCAGTGGTGAACTCTTTCACACAATTTGTACCAGGCCACGTCCACCTAAAGGACCTTGGTGGTCTTGTTGCTTCAGAGATCGAAGCCGCTGGCGGTGTTGCAAAAGAATTCAACACAATTGCTGTGGATGACGGTATCGCAATGGGCCACGATGGCATGTTGTATTCATTACCATCACGTGAAGTGATCGCTGATAGCGTTGAATACATGGTGAATGCACACTGTGCAGATGCGATGGTATGTATTTCCAACTGCGATAAAATCACACCGGGCATGATGATGGCTGCGATGCGCCTCGATATTCCAGTTGTGTTCGTATCAGGCGGCCCAATGGAAGCGGGTAAAGTTGATATCGATGGTGATTTGCGCAAAGTCGATCTTGTCGACGCAATGATCGAAGCGGCAAACCCTGATCGCACGGATGAAGAAGTCTTAGCGATAGAAGAAAGCGCATGTCCAACATGTGGTTCTTGTTCTGGCATGTTTACCGCGAACTCTATGAACTGTTTGGCAGAGGCTCTGGGCCTTGCATTGCCAGGCAACGGCTCAACATTGGCTACACACTCTGATCGTGAAATGCTATTCCGTAAAGCGGGCCAACGCATCGTTGAACTGACACAAGAATACTATGTGAAGGGCAACACATCTATTTCTCCACGTGGCATCGCAACAAAAGCTGCTTTTGAAAATGCGATGACAATGGACATCACAATGGGCGGATCAACGAATACGATCCTTCACCTATTAGCGATTGCATTAGAAGGCGAAGTTGACTTCAAAGTAGAAGATATCGACCGTCTATCCCGTGCAACGCCGTGCTTGTGTAAAGTGGCGCCAGCTACCTTGAATGTACACATGGAAGACGTACACCGTGCTGGTGGCATTTTCGGCCTATTAGGCGAAATGGACCGCGCTAATTTGTTGGACACATCTGTTGGCACAATCCACTCTGATACACTGGGCGAAGCAATCCGCAAATGGGATATCATGCAAACCAATGATGAAGCTGTACAGGAATTGTTCCTAGCCGCCCCAGGTGGTGTGCGCACAGTCGAAGCCTTCAGCCAATCACGCCGCTACAAAGAATTAGACAAAGACCGCGAGAACGGTGTGATCCGCGATCTAGCGCATGCGCACTCATTAGAGGGTGGCTTGGCTGTTCTATACGGTAACTTCTCACAAGAAGGTTGCGTTGTGAAAACCGCTGGCGTTGACGAAAGCATCCACAAATTTAGCGGAACAGCAATTGTGTGCGAAAGCCAAGACGAAGCCGTGAACCGCATCTTGAACAAAGAAGTCAAAGCAGGCGACGTTGTGATCATTCGCTACGAAGGTCCACGCGGTGGTCCGGGTATGCAAGAAATGCTCTACCCAACATCCTATTTGAAATCCATGCGTTTGGGTAAAGTCTGTGCCTTGATCACAGATGGACGTTTCTCTGGTGGTACTTCTGGCCTGTCTATCGGTCACGTGTCCCCAGAAGCGGCAGAGGGTGGTAACATCGCGCTGATCGCAGAGGGTGATATCATTGATATTGATATCCCGAACCGTAAAATGGATGTGCGTTTGACAGACGAAGAACTGGCAACGCGTCGTGCTGAAATGGAAGCCAAAGGCGATAGTGCTTGGAAGCCAGAAAAGCCACGTAAACGCAAAATCACAAAAGCCTTACGCGCCTATGCATCTTTGGTTGGCAACGCATCTCAGGGTGCGATCCGTCTAGAACCTAAGTAATTGAGTAAGTCGGACATAGTCCGTCTTACACGTCTATAAGCATTTTCCCGACGGTGTCGGGTGAATGCGATCCCCTTTATTTTTGAAGTTTTATGATGTCCAATTTTCCAGACCTTTATATTTTACGTCATGGGCAAACCACATGGAATTTGGCGGGCCGGTATCAAGGCCGACAAAATTCACCACTGACCGATCTTGGGCAGATGCAAGCTGCCCGCCAGAATGAGATCGCGACTGCTATCATTGAAAAACCAGAGCAGGCTTTTGTCAGTCCGCAACTGCGGGCTATGCAAACCGCGGATATCGCATTGGATGGTATTATAATGCCAAACTGTGATGATCGTTTACAGGAAATTTCTTTTGGCAGTTGGGAAGGGTTAACGCGGGCTGACCTGCAAGATAAAGTGACCACTTCGTTTGATGACAGCCTGTGGTTTTACGATAGCCCAGACGGTGAAAATTTCACGACAATCCGTGACCGTGTCAGATCATTTTTGAATGATCTGGATGCACCTGCATTCGTAGTGACCCACGGAGTCACATCCTTGGTTCTGCGCGGATTATGGCTGGGCTTGGGCAAAGAAGAGCTTTCAAAATTACCGCGCGAACAGGGATGTATTTATCATCTGTCAAATGGTGTCGAAACCTGCTTGCGCTGATATTCTACTTCCCACAAATATCCAAAGTCTGACAAATGTCATACGCGCTGTGCACAGGTTGTGCACGCCGATCATACATCACTTTTGGGCTAAAACAGACCGTGCTGCGGCGACCAAAGCGTGATGTAAGGACCCTGCGGATGACCGTGGACCATAGACACTGAAATGATGATCAGAACGACGTAAAACGAAGCATCCTAAATGCTCTAAAATGACGCGTGTCACACCACCTATCGGCATCATCGGTGTATCTGCTGCACAGCTGCGCTCTAAGATTGCAAAACAATCTGCACCGTCCACATCAAAACGGACCCATCCATCACTTTGCTCTGTGACAGATGCTTTGGCCTTTAAGGCCGTGGCAAGTGTTGTCGCAAGCGTTTCATGCGTGGCATATGGCGCCTCAACAAAGCATTGATTTGCACCCGTCCAAAATGCGGTTACGCCGCTTTTATTCTCGCTCAGCATTGGCTTTGGAAACCCAATTCCCAATGCTTTTTTGAACGCAGTATTTGTTGTTTTTTCGGACCCTAATCGAGCAGAAACAGAGCTTAAAGACCAATCAGGACATTCACTGATTGTGACCGTTCCAATTGTATCAATCTGCGCTTCAGTTCCGCCCAATGCGGTGATGGCTTTTAGATTATGCACGGAGACGCTCCCCTTCTGGATCAACGAAGTGGGCACTGACAACTTCAACGAATACTGTTTGATTTTTCAATGGGTTAACCGCACGAAGAATTTCGCCTTTGCGATTGGCTCCGTCTTTTAGAAAGCCGATACCGATGGAACTTTCCAGAATTGGTGAATAAGCGGCAGAGGTTATATAACCTTGATCTGTTACGGCATTAACCTCACCTGTTTTAGCCATCAAATGTGAACCTGCAACAACAGGCTCTTTGGCATCCACAGGTTTGAAACCAACTTGCATCAAGGCATCATCTTTGTTCAGACCTTCACGTTCGGATAGTATTGATCCGATGCTGTCTTTTTTCTTAGATACCATACGGCCCATGCCAAGGTTTAATGCGGTTGTTGTACCGTTCAATTCATTACCCGCAGCATGACCTTTTTCAATGCGCATCACACCCAAAGCTTCTGTACCATATGGGGTGACGTCAAATTCTTCACCAGCCTCCATAAGTTTGCGGATCATGGCATGGCCATACCGTGTTGGAACTGCGATTTCATAGGCTAGTTCGCCAGAAAATGAGATGCGGAAGAGACGCGCACGTAAGCCGCCACAAACTGTGACTTCACCACACCCCATGAACGGAAAAGCTTCATTCGAGAGGTCAAATTCAGGATCAACGATTTTTTGCAATAGTTTCCTAGAGTTAGGGCCAGCCACAGCATACTGCGCCCAGCTTTCAGTCGTGGAAATTAATTGCACATCCATATCAGGATATAAGCATTGGCGGACGAATTCCATGTGACGGTAAACATTTACCGCATTGGCTGTTGTTGTTGTTACAACGAAATGATCTTCGGCCAAACGACCAGCAGTTCCGTCGTCCATTGCAATGCCATCTTCGCGAAGCATTAAGCCGTAACGGGTCTTACCAACAGCAAGCTTTGCGAAGCCGTTGCAGTATACTTTGTTTAAGAATTCTGCAGCATCTGCACCTTGAACATCAATTTTACCCAATGTTGTCACATCGCAAACACCCACGGATTTACGTGTTGCCAAAACTTCACGATCCACCGATTGACGCCAATGTGTTTCACCCGCAATCGGGAACCATTGTGCGCGAAGCCAGTTGCCGACTTCAACAAAAACAGCACTTCGTTCTTCAGCCCAAAAATGGCTTGGTGTTTTACGTGTTGGATGGAAATCCTTACCAACAGCACGACCACCAAGAACGCCCATAGATGTAGGCGTATAAGGAGGGCGGAAAATCGTTGTGCCGACTTCTGGAATGGTTTTACCAGCGAGTTCCGCCATGATTGCCAAACCACCCATGTTGGATGTTTTGCCTTGATCTGTTGCCATGCCCAATGTGGTGTAACGTTTTAGGTGTTCTACAGAACGGAAGTTTTCTTGGTGCGCTAGCTTAACATCTTTAACAGTCACGTCGTTTTGTTGATCTAACCATGCACGACCTTTACCGCCTTTTACATACCAATAGGGTTGTAAGTTTATGGGGGCATCTTCGGCCTTTGGTGTTTTTGCTGCTTTGGCTTTGATACCTAAGTTTTTCAAAGCAGAGACAGCAGATTTTGCACCACTTGTCAGAGCACCGTGTGTTGACATGATGCCAGCTGCAGAGCCTGCAACGGACAATCCTGGAGGGCCATCCTTACCTGGAACAAATGCTGCAATGCTGTCATCCCATGTAGGGCGCCCACGTTGGTGACATGTCATGTGTACGTTCGGATTCCAACCGCCAGAAACAGCGACGGCTTCACAAGATACATTGCGAATTGTACCGTCTGCCAATTCTACGGACAGTTGTTTAACGCCTAAACGGCCAAGGCTGTCTTTGACTTTAGCACCAGCTAAAACAGTTGCATGCTCAGAAGATGGTGCATCAGCACGGGTATCGATAATTGCAGATACTTTTACGCCTTTTGCTGCCAAATCCGCTGCGGTGCGGTGGCCGTCATCATTGTTGGTAAAAATTGCGATTTCTTGTGCTGGTGTTGCAGCCCAACGATTTACATAAGATCTAACTGCGCCAGCTAACATGATGCCAGGACGGTCATTATTTTCAAATGCAATCGGACGCTCGGTTGAACCTGCGCATAACAAGGCTTGCTTAGAATAAATGCGCCACAACGTTTGACGTGGTGCGCCATCGGCGGGTACAGCTACGTGGTCAGATACGCGTTCAACAGCACCATAAGTACCGTGATCATAAGCGCCGATAATTGTTGTGCGGGTCATGATGCGTACGTTTGGCAGGCTTTGTAGTTCTGCCAATGTTTGTACGGCCCATTCAGAACCCGTCATGTCATCTAATGCGTATGTTTCTGAATTTAGGCGACCACCACAAACGTAATCTTCTTCTGAGAGGATAACACGCGCACCTGCGCGACCAGCCGTTAATGCAGCTGCAAGGCCAGCAGGGCCAGCACCGATGACGAGCAGATCGCAATGTAGGAAGCCTTTGTCATAGGCGTCAGGATCGGCTTCCATTGAAAGAGAACCAAGGCCAGCAGCTTTACGGATAATCGGTTCGTATATTTTTTCCCAGAATGCGGCAGGCCACATGAATGTTTTATAGTAAAACCCAGCAGCGAAAAATTGTGAAAAGCGATCATTAATCGCCATGAAATCATGTTTCAGTGTCGGCCAGCGGTTTTGGCTGTTTGCAGTCAAACCATCATATAGCTCTGCAGTTGTCGCACGTGTGTTAGGCTCTTGGCGATTGCCAGTGCGTAATTCGACAATTGCATTTGGTTCTTCTGATCCAGCGGTTAAAGGGCCGCGTGGGCGGTGGTATTTGAAAGAACGACCCATAAGACGCACATCATTCGCCAGCAATGCTGACGCTAATGTATCGCCTTCAAATCCTTGATAGGATTTTCCATCGAATTTAAATTCCAATAATTTACTGTGATCAATCAGACCACCTGTTAGACGGTTTTTTTGTGTCATTTGCTGCGACCCTCTTTACGGGCGACATCGGATGCCAATTCGACCTTGGAAATTTCATGTGTCACTGTGTTGCGTGTTACAACCAACCAGCTGCGATCACCTTGTTCATGGAACCATAATTCACGGTGTAGGCCTGCTGGGTTGTCTCGCAGATATTGGTAATTATAGAATTGCTCGGCAGCATTATCTGCTTGCCAATCAGGACGGTTCAACAAAGATGCATCACCTAGGTAGGTGAATTCTTGTGCATCGCGTGGGCCTAATATGGGGTGGTTTATAATCATATCAGTGCAAATTAGGCTGTGCGCCCATCCCTTTTTCATCAATCATGTAACCGCGTTCAAAGCGGTCGAAACGATAAGCTTTAGCTACTTTATGTGGTGTATCTGTTGCCAAAAGATGTGCGTAACACATGCCAGAGGCTGGAGTTGCCTTGAACCCGCCATAACACCAACCACCGTTGAAATAGAGACCATCGATATGTGTTTTGTCTATAATCGGTGAGCCATCCATAGACATGTCCATGACCCCGCCCCAAGAGCGGAGTAGACGCGAACGACCGATTATTGGCATAATTGCCATACCGCTTTCACAAACGTCTTCGACAGTGGGTAGATTACCACGTTGAGCATATGAATTATAACCGTCTAGATCACCACCGAATACAAGGCCACCTTTGTCAGATTGGCTGACGTAGAAGTGGCCAGCGCCGAATGTGACGACACCTGGGATAACGGGTTTTAAGCCTTCGGTTACGAAAGCTTGTAAAACATGACTTTCCATTGGTAGGCGCATATCAGCTTTGGACATAAGGCGGCTGGATGATCCTGCAACTGCGGATGCAACTTTATTTGCGCCGATAAAGCCGCGAGAAGTTTCGACGCCTTTACAAACACCGTTTTCAATGCGGAATCCTGTAACTTCGCAATTTTGAATGATATCTACGCCGCGTTGATCTGCGCCGCGCGCATAACCCCATGCAACTGCATCGTGACGCACTGTACCGCCGCGACGTTGAGCAAGGCCACCTTTGATTGGAAAGCGTGCATCGTCAAAATTTAAGAAGGGAACTTCCTTACGGACCTCTTCAGCACTGAGCATAACTGCATCAGCTCCGTTTAAGATCATCGCATTACCACGACGGGTAAAAGCATCGCGTTGAGCATCGTTGTGGATCAAGTTTAGGATCCCACGTTGACTGACCATTGCGTTGTAATTGAAATCTTGCTCCAAGCCTTCCCAAAGTTTTAGGGAAAACTCATAGAATGGTTCGTTACCATCTAACAGATAGTTGGATCTGATAATGGTTGTATTCCTGCCAACGTTTCCGCCGCCGATCCAACCTTTTTCGATCACAGCAATATTCTTTTGGCCAAACTCTTTCGCCAAATAATATGCAGTGGCTAGACCGTGACCACCACCACCAATGATGATGATATCATAGTGTGGTTTTGGTTCTGGGTTCCGCCATTGCGGCCCCCATCCTTTGTGGCCTGTTAGGGCCTCTTTAATGACTTTAAAGCCTGAAAAGTGCATAATACGACTCCATTCATGGAAAGCGTAGGAGAGTTGGGTTTTAAAGTCATTATTGAATCGGACACCGACATGGATTTATCCGACATATTGAAATTGAAATTCTAGCCATAGTAAAATATTTACGTTAGGCTTTGTGAAAATGGGAAGAAGTTAATGGCTGATGTTTCAATCAAAAGACTAGGATTTTTGATTTTTGATGGCTTCCCTATGGCTTGCCTAACATCGATGATTGAGCCGCTTCGCGCAGCGAATGAAATCACAGGAAGCACTGCGTTTACATGGCAGTTGATTGGTGAAACGCAAACGCGCGTGACATCAAGTGCTGAGGTTAGTTTTGATCCTGATATTGGTTTGGAAGATGCCAATGGATTAGATTATTTATATGTGTTGAGTGCGCCCCAATCCGAATTTAAAAACCCAAAGCGTTCAAATGGGATTCTGCGCAAATTGGTGCAGCATGGTATGCATATTGGTGGTATTAGTGGCGGTGTGTTCCCATTAGCGCGTGCTGGATTATTGGATGGGTTCACGACCAGCGTACATTGGTGCTATCGTGCTGCATTTGAAGCTGAGTTTACGCAATTGGAAACAGTCGATGACGTGATTTATTCAGATAAGTCACGGACAACGGTTTCTGGTGCTGCAGCTGGTTTTGATGTGATGTTGAACCTGATTGAACAACAGTTAGATGCAGAAACAATGACGGAAGTTGCCTGCTGGTTTCAACATCCATTGGTACGCGGGGCTGGGGTGCAACAACGCATACCGACTGCTAATTCTAGCAGTACGGATGATATGTTGCCGCCAGCTATGCAAAAAGCCGTTCAATTGTTTTCCGAAAATATGGACGAGCCTATCAGTATGACTGAGGTCGCTGATATTGTCGGATTGTCACCACGCCAAATGGAACGAAAATTTAAGCAAGAGACAGGCCAAAGCCCAATTCATTTCTACCGTAGTAAACGCATGAATGCAGCGCGTCAGTTGGTGCAGTATTCAGGAGATTCCATGTCCCAAATAGCTTTAGCTGTGGGATATTCTACATCGGCTCTTTTGGCCAAGTATTACACAGAAGAGTTTGGAATTTCTCCGCAAGAAGATCGTGAAAAAGTGAATATGTTTCGTGTTAACAAAAACGCGCCTGTGCCATCTGTTTAAGACGTTTCCCCAATGAAAATATAGCCAGCACCGTAGATGGTTTTTATCAACTTTGGGTTCTGCGAGTTATCTTTTAACTTGGTCCGAAGGCGCGATATACGCACATCAATCGCACGTTCAAAATTATCATTCGCAGCAGAGCCTAAGTTATCCAAAATATATTCCCGGGTGATCAACCGGTTTGGAGCATCTAAAAACAGACGTAATACTTGCGCTTCAGCAAAGGATAGGCTTTGGATATTACCTGATTGATCTATCAATGTGTGTTGATCAAAGTCTGCTGTCCAACCCGAAAAATGCACCACTTGTTTTTGCACATGCTCCACATCTTTGTTGCGTCGAAGTAAAGCGCGAACACGAGCGATGACCTCTGCCAGTTCAAATGGTTTGGTAATGTAATCATCAGCTCCCAATTCAAGTCCTGCGATTTTATCTTGGATCATCGAACGGCCTGAAATGATGATGATGGCAGCACCACTTTCCAAAGCAGTTTTATTTACCAAAGCCAAACCATCTTTGTCGGGCAAGCCAAGGTCTATTATACAAACATCAGGTGATATCGTACGCATGTCACGCTCAAACTCTAAAGCGCGTCCATAGGATTTTGTTGCGAACCCCGCATCAGACAAGCTTTTTGATAACATGTCGCGGATTTCAGGCGCATCATCAAGGATAGTGACAAGCTTTTGGTCTGTTATCATTGGTATGGCTTTCGTTGGAAGAAATACATTAGATCACCTGCATCAAATGGCTTGTGTAAAACAGGGAATGCATCTTCTGCTTCTATACGGAGCGGATCGGTTTTTGGCAAAGATGTAATAATCAAAACGGGTGTTTCTTTTGCTATACTATTGGCTAAATCTACACCAGTCATTTGTCCTTCTAACATTACATCTGTGATCACATGAGTGATGTCCGAAACGTGAACCAAATTAAGGGCTTCTTCTGCGTTATTGGTTTCTATAACGGCATGATTCATGTCGCGTAGATACCCACGAATACATTCACGTATTTCTAGATTATCCTCAACAAGTAACACCAAGCCAGGTTCTATATCTGCAGCAACGCTGTAGGGGATACGTAGTGCTACTTTTGCGCCACCTTGTGAGGTGTTTTCTAATTTTACATGTCCACCACTGACTTTGGCAAAATCGAATACTGTTGATAGCCCTAAGCCACGTCCAACACGCCCTTTTTTCGACGTATAAAATGGGGTGAAGGCATTCTGTATTGCTTCTTCGGAGAACCCTGTTCCAGTGTCTGTGACCGTAAACTCTAACCAGTTGTCTTCTACTATGCTGCTTTCTAGAGTTATTTTTCCCGACCCTTCAATAGCTTCATTCGCATTCAGAACAAGGTTTAACAAAGCGTCTTGGCTGAAGCCTTGATCTAGAAGGATTTTGGTGTCGTTTAAGTTGTTTTTTATGGTGATTGTCACGCCATCAGCAACAGCTGCATAAGCAAGCCGACTGACGCCTTCAATGAAGTGGTTAAAATAAACAGGTTTGATCGTCAGGTTTCGCGTTGCGTCAAGTGCCGAGAGACCATCCAGTAAAGCACCACCGCGCAATGCTGCGGCTTTTGTCGTTGCGATGATTTCTTGTACCTCATTGGATAGCCCGTTCTGGGCTTCTAGTTTGTTTTGTTGTCCTAGGATGATTGTTAAAAGGTTTGCGAAGTCATGCGCCATACCGCTGGTTAATTGCGCGGCTAATTCGCGGCGCCTGGCATGTGTTAATGCTTGTCGCGCTTTTGTGTCTTCGGTTACATCCATGGACAGCAGATAAACGCCTGTGACGACACCGTTTGCATCTGTGTCAGGAGTGAAAGCCACACGTACGTAGCGCCCTAAGTCGCGTAGGTTTAATTCGAAGTAACCAGATTGACCTAATAAAGCTTCTTGGAATTTTGGGTTGAGCTTTTCAAAAGCTTCCTGACCAACAGCCTGCTCAAAGGACAATCCAATAATATTTTTGGGTCGTGTAGGGATCACAGTATCTAGTTTATTGTTTGAATAAGTATATATGCCATCACGATTCACGCGTGCGATGTGAGCGGGTGTCATGGAGTTTGTTAGCTTTAAGCGTGCTTCGGACTCTGTGAGTTGGCGTTTGGCTTCTTCCAATGCTGTGACTGATGCCGTTAATTCGCGGTTTGTTTTTGCCAATTCATTCGAACGTGATAGCAGTTTTTCGGACAAACCTTCGGTGTGAATTTGTAGTAATTCTTCTTGGTGTTTGACTTCTGTAATATCCGTATAAACAGTTACCCATCCCCCTTGACGTAGAGGGCTTCCTTCTACGGATATGGTTGTACCGTTTACGCGCTTGCGTTCCAAATAATGGGGCTCAAATTCTCTGGCTTGAACAACACGTTCGTCAATAAAGGCAGGAATATCATCTATTTGACCGTATTCGCCACGCTTTGCTAAATACGTGATTGTTTCACGGAATGAGGCGCCTACTTCTACTAGTTCTTCGGGTAGGGTGAACATATCTTTGAAGCGTCTGTTTGCAACGACAAGCTTCAAGTCGCCATCATAAATAGAGATAGCTTGTTTGATCAGATTTAAGCCTGATCGTGTCATTTGATCTATTTCTAATGTCGTACTGTCCATGTTAAATGGTTAGCATTAGGTCGTGCGAAATGACCAGCTACTAAATTTTTGCAGCTGTTACATTTCGAAACATTTCGGAAATACTTCTGTAAAGCCCGTCCTTCAGGTTAAGTTTTGAATATGTCTTAGATTCGGTTTCTCTAAGACACGCGCTTTTTGGCGTGAGGGAGGAAAAATGACCGATATGAATTCTGCTGATGCATTGAATACAGTGCCAAAGCTTTTAGCACGTAATGCATCGAAGTATGCGAATGCTGCGGCTTATCGCGAAAAAGAGCTTGGGATATGGCAAAGTTGGACTTGGGCAGAGACTGCACAAGAGATTGAAAATCTTGCGCTTGGTTTTCTAGTTCTGGGCGTAAATGTTGGCGATCATATAGCAATTGTCGGAAGTAACCGTCCGCATTTATATTGGGCGATGGTTGCTGCGCAATCTGTTGGCGCTGTACCTGTTCCGCTTTATAAAGACGCTATTGCAGAAGAGATGGCGTATGTTTTAGAGCATTGTTCCGCACGCTTTGTTGTGGCAGAGGATCAAGAGCAGGTTGATAAAATCATCGATGTTAAGGATGATCTAAAAACTCTTGAATCGATTGTCTACTTAGATCCTCGCGGCATGCGGAAATATGAGAAATCTGCATTGTTTGAATATGTGGGTTTACAAATAAAAGGCGTTGAAAATAAAGCAAACTTGATGCCTGAGTTGCAAAAACGTTTAGATATGCAAGGAGCGGATACGACCTGTGTGATGCTATATACTTCTGGCACCACAGGTCGGCCTAAAGGTGTCGTGTTATCCAATCATAACATTATTGAAACGGGCCGCACGACCAGTGAATTCGATAACCTGACTGTAAATGACAGTGTCTTAGCTTATTTGCCGATGGCATGGGTTGGAGATTTTATTTTTTCAATCGGTCAGGCTTATTCTGCTGGGTTTTGTGTCGCATGTCCTGAAAGTGGCGACACGATGCAACACGATCTGCGCGAATTGGGGCCGACATATTTCTTTGCGCCACCGCGCTATTTTGAGAATATGTTGACCACAGTGCAAATCCGTATGGAAGATGCAGGAAAGTTTAAACAGTGGTTGTTCAAGACCTTTATAGGCCATGCTGCTGTGGTAGGTCCCAAGTTGTTAGATGGTCTGCCCGTGGGCGCTCTGGATAAGTTGAAATATCAGCTTGGTAAGGTATTCATGACAGGGCCATTGAAAAACACGCTGGGCCTTAGTCGTGTACGTGTCGGATATACTGCGGGTGAGGCTATTGGACCTGAGTTGTTTGATTTCTATCGGTCTTTAGGGATCAATCTAAAGCAGCTTTATGGTCAAACAGAAGCCAGTGTTTTCATTACACAGCAACCAGATGGTGGTGTGCGCGCTGATACTGTTGGTGTTCCATCGCCAGGTGTCGAGTTGCGTATTGATGATAAGGGCGAGGTTTTTTACCGCTCTCCTGGTGCCTTTGTGGAATATTATAAGAACCCGAAAAGCACTAAGGAAACGAAGGACGCAGAAGGTTGGGTGGCCACTGGTGATGCTGGTTTCATCGAGAAAGATAGCGGGCAATTGCGGATCATTGATCGAGCTAAAGATGTGGGTAAAATAAATGATGGATCTATGTTTGCGCCGAAGTTTGTTGAGAACAAATTAAAGTTCTTTTCCAATATTCTAGAGGCTGTAGTGTTTGGCGATAAGCGCGATAAATGCGTGGCGTTTCTTAATATTGATCTTACAGCCGTTGGGAATTGGGCTGAACGTAATAATATTGCTTATTCGTCCTATCAAGAATTGGCGGCACATCCGCAAGTTTATGAGATGATTCAAAAAAATGTGGAAGAGGTGAATACCTCGGTTGCCCAAGACGAGATGTTGTCTGGTTGCCAGATCAGTCGTTTCCTCATTTTGCATAAAGAGTTGGATGCAGATGATGGTGAAATGACACGGACGCAAAAAGTGCGCCGCAATATCATTGGCGAGAAATACGAAGATCTTTTGAATGCGCTTTATGGCGGTGCGTTAGAAGTTTTTACCGAGACTGAAGTTAGTTATGAAGACGGTCGTAAGGGCTCAATTTCTGCAACATTAGAAATTCGCGATACGGAAGTGTATCCACGCGCAAAGGCGGCGGCATGAATATGCAAGACAGTTATATAACTACTGACGGTCGCACGATTGGTGCGCCTGTGATGGAGATGAAGAATATCACACTACGTTTTGGTGGTGTGGTGGCAATCAAAGATATATCCTTTGATATTCGCGAGGGTGAAATTCGTGCCATTATTGGCCCGAACGGTGCTGGTAAATCTTCGATGTTGAATGTGATCAACGGATTTTATCATCCACAAGAAGGCGAAGTTTGGTTTCGTGGAGCAAAACGCAAACCTATGAAGCCGCACCAGATTGCGAAACAAGGGTTGGCGCGGACATTCCAAAACATCGCTTTGTTTAAAGGTATGTCAACGTTGGATAATATTATGACAGGCCGCTTGACGCATATGAAATCAAATATGCTGAGCCAAATGGCGTGGTGGGGTAAAGCCCAAGAAGAAGAGACTGCAAACCGCGAGGTGGTTGAAAAGATCATCGACTTTTTAGAAATTCAAACCATCCGCAAAACACCTGTTGGCCGTCTGCCCTATGGCTTGCAAAAACGTGTGGAACTTGGGCGTGCTTTGGCAGCTGAACCCAAGTTACTGCTTTTAGATGAGCCAATGGCTGGCATGAACGTTGAAGAAAAAGAGGATATGTCTCGTTTTATTCTGGATGTGAATGATGAATTCGGCACAACGATTGCATTGATTGAACACGATATGGGGGTGGTAATGGATATCGCTGACCGTGTTGTGGTGATGGATTACGGTAAAAAAATTGGCGATGGCACGCCAGATGAAGTGCGCAGCAACCAAGCCGTAATCGACGCATACTTGGGGGTGGCACATGATTGATTTTGTGACGCGAAATATAATAGGGGGCTTTCATGTCTGCTAATTTTTACTATGGCATAGAAGTTATCCTGAATGGATTGATGGCTGGAGTGATGTATTCGCTTGTGGCGCTTGGATTTGTTTTGATTTTCAAAGCCTCTGGTATTTTCAATTATGCGCAAGGTGTAATGGCGCTGTTTGCAGCCTTGACTTTGGTTGGTTTTCAGAACGGTGAAGTTCCATTTTCGCATTTGATTAATGCGGTATTTGGAACGGATGTGCATCCACGGCAATCGCTTGAAGATTTCAGCCTTCACCTTTGATTGCGGCTTTTAGGTAACTATCATCCCAAGCGGCTGTTTTTCTTCGTATTTTCAGACTGGCCGTATCGCCGACTTGCTTGAAGATGTTGATTGCACTATGTCGCATCAGAGCCATGTTGGCGGGGCCATTTTGGGTCCGCAAGCGCATCAGGTCGTCGTGAAACACCACATCCATCACCCAGTGCAGGCGATTTTCCACACCCCAATGGGCGCGTGTGGCGCGCAGGAATTGCTTGGCTGAGAGCGGTGCGGAGGACAGATAGTAACGTCGCGAGAAACTGGTTTTACCTTTGTGTTTGACCTCGGCCTCGATCATGCCGATAGCGGCGAGGCCTGGAAACCTTGGTGCGCCAGGCTCAGACCGATCAGGGCGCAGCCACTCTACATCATGACTGACATAGGCACGACGGATTTCTATCCGCCCATGATCGGCATCGGTGGTTTCATGGGTTTCCAAACCACTGGTCTGGTCGAAATAGAGCCTCACCTCTTCATGCAGTGATTTTTGGTTGCCTTTAAGCGCCAAAAGATAGTCTGCGCCTTGTGCGAGGATCGCCGCAGCAATACCGTGTTGGCAGCCCATTGCATCAATCGTGACCAGCGCGCCTTTCAACTCAAGCCGCGCCAGTAGTCGAGGTATCGCGCTGATTTCATTCTCTTTCTCGTCACAGGATTCTTGCCCCAAGACCAATCTCTGACGCGTTGCCCAAGCTGAAACCAGATGCAGGGCGCGGCCATCCTCACCATGCGCACGGCGTGACGACTTGCCGTCAATTGCCACGATCTCATCATCGCCATCGCGCAAGGCCGCAACCCAGGAAACGAAGCATTCGCTAAACAGGTCAGCGGGAATCGCGTTCATCACATCATTGAGCGTGTCATGAGATGGGATGCCATCTTTGAAGGGTAGAAACCCACGCAAGAATTTCAATTTTCGGTCCGCCCATCGGGCTATTTCGGCAAAATCATCAGCACCAGCCATAACACCGCAGAGCACAATCAGTAGGATTTCGGGTAGTGGATAAACAGTTTTCCAGCTCTGGCGTGGGTCTTCAATGGCAGAAAAATGGTCGAGGATATTGGCTGAGATCATGGGAGGCTCCGAATGTCATTTCAATGACCAGAGAATCACATATCACCCGCTAAGGGAATCCCCACTTTTTCAAGCGATTGCCGTGGATGTGCATCACTTTGGTTGGCATATGCCTGCCTTTTTTGCGATCTTGTGTTCGCTAGCCGTGATGATCTTATTTGCCTTTTTAGTCGAGAAATACATCTTGAAGCATCTGGTCAATCAAGAACCAATTATTTTGTTTATGGCGACCATCGGTTTGGCCTATTTCATGGAAGGGTTTGGCGACCTTATGTGGGGTGCGGACATTAAGAAACTTGATGTTGGTATTCCACAAGGTGGTAATATCTGGCTTGAAGAAAACACGGCCTTTCTTGGTGGCGATGATTTCTATGGGTTCTACATTGATAATCTTGATATTTGGGCTACGATTTTTGCGGCGATCCTTGTGATTAGTCTTGTGATCTTTAGTCAATATACCAAAACAGGTCGTGCATTGCGTGCGGTGGCTGACGATCACCAAGCAGCACTATCTGTTGGTATTTCATTGCGATCTATTTGGGTGATTGTGTGGGCAATTGCTGGGTTTGTTGCACTTGTTGCAGGGATTATGTGGGGCTCTAAATCAGGGGTTCAATTTTCCCTGTCTTTGATCGCGCTCAAAGCGTTACCTGTTTTAATGCTAGGTGGATTTACATCCATCCCAGGCGCGATCATCGGCGGGTTAATCATCGGGGTTGGTGAAAAACTGTTCGAATTTTTAATTGGCGCTCCATTCCTTGGCGGTGCGACTGAAAATTGGTTTGCCTATATGCTGGCCCTATTATTCCTAGTCTTCAGACCCCAAGGTTTGTTCGGCGATAAGATTATTGAGAGGGTGTAAATATGCTGTACCGTGAAGCAGGTGATTTCAAAACCTCTTATGCAAAAGATCAACAAACCTTTCCAATAGGGTTCGATCGTTGGGGGTATTTTATAACTGTTGCGTTTGCGTTTTTGGTGGTCCCTTTTTTGGTTAATGACTATTGGATCAATGCGGTTATTTTGCCGTTCTTGATCTACTCAATTGCTGCAATTGGTTTGAATATCCTGACTGGATATTGTGGACAGGTCAGCCTTGGAACAGGTGGGTTTATGGCTGTGGGAGCTTTTGCTGCCTACAAGCTAATGACGGCTTTCCCTGAGCTCAGTATGCTTATCGTGGTTCTCTTGTCTGGCGGTGTTACGGCATTCGTTGGCATCTTGTTTGGCTTGCCAAGCTTGCGGATTAAAGGGTTCTATTTGGCTGTGGCAACATTGGCTGCGCAATTCTTTCTTGTTTGGATGTTTAATAAATTCCCTTGGTTTTATAATTACTCAGCTTCTGGTCAGATTTCAGCTCCTGAGCGCAGCGTTTTAGGGTTCGCTGTGACGGGGGCGAATGCTGCCCCTGCGGTTAGTTATCTGTTCTGTCTAAGCTTTGTATTTGTTTTGGCTTGGGTTGCACGCAATTTGACGCGCGGTGCCAATGGACGAAAATGGATGGCGATCCGCGATATGGATATTGCGGCAGAAATTATTGGTGTTGACCCTTTGAAAACAAAACTCACAGCCTTTGGTATGAGCTCGTTCTATATCGGTATAGCTGGCGCATTGCTGTTTACAGTTTACTTAGGTGCTGTCGAAGTTGGTGAAGCTTTTGATATCAGCAAATCATTTCTGGTGCTCTTTATGATCATCATCGGTGGCCTTGGATCGATTTTCGGCTCATTTGCAGGCGCTGCTTTTATGGTGCTGATGCCTGTTTTGTTGAAGAACATCATGGTGGGTTATCTTGGGTGGCCAACTGATCTGGCATCACATTTCCAGTTTGTTATTGTTGGTGGCTTGATCATCATCTTCTTAATTATGGAACCGCACGGCTTTGCACAGCTTTGGCGCCTAGCAAAAGAAAAACTAAGACTTTGGCCCTTCCCACACTAGGGCTCAATACCACGCGCCGCAAAGGCGCATCACAATATGTCAACCTATAGGGAGGAACCTGACATGAAATTAACCAAACTGGCAGCTGCTGCTGTCGCGGCCTCAATTGCCGCAACTCCAGTTTTGGCGGACCTAGTGTTCCCATCATTGGATTACAGAACAGGCCCATATGCGGCGAACGGTATTCCGTTTGCTGATGGTTATGCGGATTATTTTGCGCTTGTGAACGCGCGTGATGGTGGCATCGGTGGTGTTCGTGCGAAAGTGATTGCTTGTGAAACAGGATATAACACTGAAAAAGGTGTTGAGTGTTATCGGAACGCGCCGTAAAACCTCGTCCTTCAGGGCGGGGATATAAGGCGCAACCGCGCTAGCGCGGTTTTTTGTTGGCTCGCTGCGTTTCGACATATTTGCGGATAATATCGAGCGGCGCACCACCACATGAAGCGGCAAAATAAGACGGCGACCAAAGGACACCTTTGCGATACCTACCCGTAATTTCAGGGCGAAAGCTTCGCAAACGGCGACTGGATACACCCTTGAGACTGTTGACCAGCTTAGAGAGGGATATTTTGGGCGGATAATTGATAAGCAGATGCACATGGTCGTCTTCCCCGTCACACTCGACGAGTTGCGCCTCAAAGTCGTTGCAGACCTTGGCAAAGATGTGCCGCAAGTCCTGTATAGCCAGTTCTGACAGCACATCTCTGCGGTATTTGGTACTGAACAACTACCGACTTTCGTCGGTAGGTTCACGTTTTGAATGTAATTCAAGATACTGACGAATAACGTCATCCGTCACATTTCCACTCGTCGTTGAAAAATAGCCTCTAGCCCAGAACCGTTGCCCCCAATAGCGTTTGCGTAATTCGGGGTACTCCCGCTGTATCTTGTATGAGGACCTCCCTTTTACGCGTTGCATCACCTTTGAAATTGGGACGTGCGGCGGGACTGACACAAACATATGCACATGGTCGGTAGACAATACGCCTTTTTCAATGTGTACGCCCAATTCATTGCACGTTTGTCGTATCAATGTCCGAATACGCTCACGCATTTCACCACGCAGCACCTTGTAACGATATTTTGTTACCCAAACGATATGGTATCTGTGATAATATCTGCTATGACTTCCAGTAGAATAGATCATAAGGTTTCCTTCCATTTTAAGACCTTACCGCAACGCTGGGTCTTAAAATGGAAGGAAACCTTATGTAAATAACGCTAAAGCTGACCAGCTAAAAGCTGGTGGTTTTAACCAATTATTGGAAAATAAATACCAAGTGTACGTGTAGCGCAAAAACACAATGTCTGCCTGTGCGATATTCATTTGAGTTGTCCATAGACCAATGGTAGAGTCGAGATATGCTAAAGGCAACCAAAGTCCGATTGTATCCCACTGTTGACCAGAGGAAGGCGTTTGCCTTTCAATTTGGCGCGATGCGGTGGGCGTATAATTTTACTTTGGGCTGGCGTAGCTCCGCTTGGAAAGAGCGCGGCGAAAGCATCAGCAAGCGCCAGACCTTGGACAAGCTCGTTGAACTGAAAGCCACGGAAGAAACAGGCTGGCTAAAGGAAGCCGATAGCCAAGCCTTGCAACAATCGGTGATGCATTTGGATGATGCCTTTAAGCGATTTTTTAGAAAACAGGGCCGCTATCCCCGCTTTAAGAGCAAACACGGCAAACAAGCCATGTCCTACCCGCAACGGGTCAAAATTGTAAATGGTGTCAGTCTGTACTTGCCCAAAGTCGGCACGGTCAAAGCAGTTCTGCACCGTGAGATTGTAGGTAAGATTAAGACCGTCACCATCTCGCGCACTCAAACAGGTAAGTACTATGCGTCAATCTTGTGTGATGATGGGCTGGAGGTTCCAGCCCTCTTAAAAACGATTGAAGCGGACGCGGTGACGGGTATTGATTTGGGCATAACGCATTTAGCGATTGCCAGCACGGGTGAAAAACAAAAGAACCCCCGTATTTTGAAACGTGCGGCGGCCAATTTGCGCCGCAAGCAAAAAACACTGTCACGAAAGAAGAAAGGGTCGGCAAACCGCAACAAGGCGCGTGTACTTGTTGCCAAGGCTCACGAAAGAACTGCCAACACGCGCAATGACTTTCAACATAAATTGTCAAAACGACTGGTTGACGAAAATCAAGCAATCTGCGTGGAGACGTTGAAAGTCAAAAACATGCTCAAGAATAGGAAGCTTGCCAAACATATCGCTGACGCGGCATGGGGCGAATTGCTCCGAAAGCTGACCTACAAAACAGCTTGGTCAGGTAAGCACCTCGTGCAAATTGACCAGTGGTTTGCATCCAGTAAGACCTGTTCTGATTGCCGCACTAAGGTTGATGCTATGCCGCTGTCGGTGCGGCAATGGACGTGCCAGACCTGCGACCAAGAGCATGACCGCGATATTAACGCTGCCATCAATATTCGGCAGCAAGGTATCCTGAAACTAAAGGCGGAAGGGCTATCCGTCTCTGCTTGTGGAGGCTCGCGTAATTCTGGCACACTGCCAGTTGCAGCCTGAGAAACAAGAAGCCTCGTCCTTTAGGGCGAGGAGTAGTCACGAGTCAACAAAAGGCGAAGGCGCGCTTGTTTATCAACCACTTTCAACAGGCATTACATACCAGTTGATTCCAAAAGCAACGGCTGATGGTATTCCTGTACACTCGATGGGTTACGGGCGTACATCTGCAGCGAACGGTAAAGTGTTTTCAAACATCTTTAACTATCCTGCAAACTACTGGAATGGTGCAAGTCATGCTGTAAACCATGCTATTTCTGATAGCGGCGGTAATATTAGCGGCAAAACAATTGCGCTTGTCTATCACAACTCTGCATATGGCAAAGAGCCTATCCGTACATTGGAAGAGCTGTCTAAAAAACACGGCTTTAAGTTAAGTTTGTTAGCTGTGGACCATCCAGGACAAGAGCAAAAGTCACAATGGCTACAAATTCGGCGCGAAAAACCGGACTACGTCTTTATGTGGGGCTGGGGGGTGATGAACCAAGTGGCTATCCAAGAAGCGGCAAACATCCGTTACCCAATGGATAAGTTTGTTGGTATCTGGTGGTCAGGGTCTGAAAATGATGTGTTGCCAGCGGGTGATGGCGCAAATGGTTATAAAGCCTTAGCAATGCATAACGTTGGTTCTGATTTCCCAG
Organism: Amylibacter sp.; assembly: GCA_965206885.1. Lineage (GTDB taxonomy): Bacteria > Pseudomonadota > Alphaproteobacteria > Rhodobacterales > Rhodobacteraceae > Amylibacter. Next base: position 448,986 of record CBDBLJ010000001.1, read on the forward strand.
TGTATGATGATATCAAGAAGTATGTTGTTGATGCAGGCAATGCGGCGGGTGCTGGTGACCAAGTTGGTACGGTGCTTTACAACCGCGGCATGTATGCAGCGATGTTAGCTGTAGAAGCAGCGAAAACCGCGCAAGCTATCCACGGGACTGCAGATATCACAGCTGCGATGATGCGTGATGGTATGGAAGCTTTGGTTATCGATGAAGCTAAAATGACTGCGTTGGGTATGCCAAACTTTGGCCCAACATTCAGCGTGTCATGTGAAAACCACGGCGGCCCAGGTTTGGGTGCAATCAGCCAGTGGGATGCATCTGCCAAATCATGGTCTCTGATCTCTGGTTTTGAACCGTCTGATAACGAGATTATCAATGCTTTGATCTCAGAAGACAGTGCAGCATTCGCAACTGAACATAACATTTCAGAAGGTTGTAAATAACCTTTGCTGAATTGCCTCTGGCCCGTGATCGGGCCAGAGGTTCTTTTTGAATTTTTACCTGTTGGAAACACCCATGTTGGACGACACAAATACACAAGAAAAATTGTTGGAAGTGAACAACATCGAAGTGATTTACAATCACGTGATCCTTGTCCTGAAAGGTGTCAGCCTGTCAGTTCCCAAAGGTGGTATTACTGCGCTATTAGGCGGTAATGGAGCTGGTAAGACGACAACGTTAAAAGCGATTTCAAATTTATTACACTCTGAGCGCGGAGAAGTTACAAAGGGGACGATTACTTACCGTGGTAGCCCTATTGCCGATCTTAATCCCGCTGCCTTAGTGAAATCTGGTGTGATCCAAGTGATGGAAGGCCGTCATTGTTTTGAGCACTTAACCATTGAAGAAAACCTATTAACTGGCAGCTATACGCGCCGTGCAAGCCGTGCAGAAATCGCACAGGATCTGGAATTGGTTTATGAATATTTCCCGCGTTTGAAAGAACGTCGTAAAAGTCAGGCGGGATATACATCTGGTGGAGAACAACAAATGTGTGCGATTGGGCGCGCTTTGATGTCAAAGCCAGAAACAGTTTTATTGGATGAGCCAAGCATGGGGTTGGCACCACAGTTGGTGGAAGAGATTTTTGGTATTGTGAAAGACCTGAATGAAAAAGAAGGTGTTTCATTTTTACTGGCTGAACAGAATACGAATGTCGCTTTGCGGTTTGCACATTATGGCTACATTCTAGAATCTGGGCGTGTTGTTATGGATGGCCCTGCGGCTGAGCTACGTGAGAACCCAGATGTGAAAGAGTTTTATTTTCCAATAATTGGTTAAAACCACCAGCTTTTAGCTGGTCAGCTTTAGCGTTATTTACATAAGGTTTCCTTCCATTTTAAGACCCAGCGTTGCGGTAAGGTCTTAAAATGGAAGGAAACCTTATGATCTATTCTACTGGAAGTCATAGCAGATATTATCACAGATACCATATCGTTTGGGTAACAAAATATCGTTACAAGGTGCTGCGTGGTGAAATGCGTGAGCGTATTCGGACATTGATACGACAAACGTGCAATGAATTGGGCGTACACATTGAAAAAGGCGTATTGTCTACCGACCATGTGCATATGTTTGTGTCAGTCCCGCCGCACGTCCCAATTTCAAAGGTGATGCAACGCGTAAAAGGGAGGTCCTCATACAAGATACAGCGGGAGTACCCCGAATTACGCAAACGCTATTGGGGGCAACGGTTCTGGGCTAGAGGCTATTTTTCAACGACGAGTGGAAATGTGACGGATGACGTTATTCGTCAGTATCTTGAATTACATTCAAAACGTGAACCTACCGACGAAAGTCGGTAGTTGTTCAGTTGGGTATGTCTGATGAGGGCCGCAAGTCATTCCGGGATGTGCGTAGTTATCGCCGGCGCAAAAGATGGTTAAGCTAATGGTCGGTTTTTATGATACATTGGAAACGCGTTCTGATAATGAACGTACAACAGATTTAGCGAAAGCTTTGCCGATTGTGATTGCAAATGCCAAAGCGAATGCTGTGGGGTTTGCTGAGACGCTTATGGATGTTAACCCTACGCAAATTAAAAGTATTGCGGATTTGGTGAACTTGCCTGTTTTACGCAAAGCAGGTCTGTCAGAAGCACAAAAAAACCGACGCCCTTTGGGCGGGTACGCAGCCTTACCTATGGATGAAATCCACCATTTGTTTCAATCCCCAGGTCCAATCTATGAGATGGGGCAACGTGATAAAGATTGGTGGCGCTTTGGACGATTTTTAAATGCTGCGGGTATTGGCAAAAGCGATATTATTCAAAACACTTTTTCTTACCATTTCACTCCAGCGGGTATGATGTTTGAAAATGCGGCTGCTGCTGTTGGCGCGACGATTGTTCCAACAGGACCAGGACAGACGGAATTACAAGCACAGGCGGCTGCTGATTTAGGTGTTACAGTTTATGCTGGTACGCCTGATTATCTTGGGCGTATTTTGGAAAAAGGTGATGAATTAGGTCTGAACCTATCCTCGATACGTATTGCTGCCGTAAGTGGTGGAGCACTATTCCCTCAAATGCGTAAAGCATATCAAGACCGTGGCATTCAATGCTTGCAAGCTTATGGCACAGCAGAATTGGGTAATATTGCTTATGAAACATCTGCAATGGAAGGTTTGATTGTTGATGAGGGGGTAATTGTTGAAATAGTTACACCTGGCACGGGTATCCCTGTTGCCGCTGGCGAGATCGGCGAAGTCGTTGTAACCAGTCTTAACCCTGATTTTCCTTTGATCCGTTTTTCTACTGGTGATCTGTCTGCTGTTATGGATGGAAAGAGTTCTTGTGGCCGCACGAATATGCGCATCGTTGGGTGGCGTGGCCGCGCGGATCAAGCGACTAAGGTAAAAGGTATGTTTGTGCGGCCTGAGCAAGTTGCAACGTTTGTGGAGCGGCACCCAGAGATATCTAAGGCGCGCATTGAAGTAGATAATGATGGTCAAAGCGACATCATGCGTGTGAAGCTTGAAACGAATGAATGTGATTGTGCAAAATATCAAGCAAGTATCAATGATATTTTGAAATTGCGCAGTGAAATCGAAATTTGCGCTCTTGGCAGCCTACCCAAAGATGGTTTGGTCATTCATGATCTACGTAATTTGAATTAATGTCCAACGAGCTTTAAGTTGGCGTTATGGAAAATGGCATTGTTGACTCTCTGCAAATTTTCCATTTGAATGACCATATATGAACGAACGTTCATTTAATTGTATGATTTAGGAGCATTTATGTCGGATACAATCGTAATTGTTGGCGCTGCACGTACGCCCATGGGAGGGTTCCAAGGGGATTTTCAAAACACACCAGCTCCTGAACTGGGTTCTGCTGCGATTAGAGCAGCAGTGGATGCAGCAGGCATCGGTGCGGATAAAGTGGATGAAGTTTTGATGGGGTGTGTGCTGCCTGCAGGGCTTGGTCAAGCGCCTGCTCGTCAAGCGGCTTTGGGTGCTGGTTTGCCACAATCTGTGCCTTGTACAACCGTGAATAAAGTTTGTGGGTCTGGTATGAAAACTATTATGACAGCACATGACCAGTTGCGAGCAGGGAGCCAAGAGATAATGGTTGCAGGTGGTATGGAGAATATGAGTCTTGCGCCATACCTATCAGTGAAAACACGCAGCGGTGCACGTTTGGGTCATGTGGAAATGAAGGACCATATGTTCCTAGATGGTTTGGAAGATGCTTACGAAAAGGGCAGCCTTATGGGCCATTTTGCTGAGCTATGTGCTAAGGAGCATCAATTCACGCGTGAAGCGCAGGATGAGTTTGCATTGACATCGTTATCGAATGCGCTTGAGGCGGAAAAAATGGACGCATTTGAAGGTGAGATTGCCCCTTTTATTGTAAAAACACGTAAGGGTGATATCGTTATTGATGTTGATGAGCAGCCGTCTAAAGCACGCCCTGAAAAAATTCCTACATTACGTCCAGCTTTTGACAAAGAGGGCACAGTGACGGCTGCAAATGCATCGTCTATTTCGGATGGTGCAGCTGCGGTTGTAATGATGTCTGAAAGTATGGCTGAAGAATTAAAGGTACCAATTAAAGCGCGCATCATTGGTCATGCGAGCCATGCGCATGAACCTGAATGGTTCACAACTGCTCCTGTTCCTGCGACAGAGAAGCTTATGAAAAAGATTGGGTGGTCTGTAGATGATGTCGATCTTTGGGAAGTAAATGAAGCTTTTGCAGTTGTACCAATGGCATTCATGCAAAAGCTTGGTATTTCGCGCGCTAAGATCAATGTGAATGGAGGCGCTTGTGCGCTAGGGCATCCCATTGGAGCTTCTGGCACACGTATTGTTGTGACGCTTTTAAATGCTTTAGAAAAACGCGGTTTAAAACGCGGAATTGCAGCAATTTGTATTGGCGGCGGTGAAGGTACTGCAATAGCTGTTGAGCGCGTTTAGATATGGACCTTAATTCCCATATTACCGCCGTTGTAACGGGTGGAGCTTCTGGTCTTGGGGCGGCTGTCGTTGATGGCCTGTTAGCTAAGGGGGTTAAGGTTGCCATTTTGGATATGAATGCACCTGTGGAAGAAATTGGTGCTGTTTTTTGTAAAACTGATGTGACTGACCCTGAAAGCGTTATTGCTGCTCTGGAGCAGGCGCGGGCAGAAAATGGACAGTAAGCATCAAGGGAACCCCCTCTATTTTGGTTTGATTTGAGATGCGATTATTGCGCGAGGCTGGCGGTTTGGTTGGCGCGATATGAGGATTTTTCTGATGAGCAAGCGACGGGCTGGGCGAGGTTCCAAATACACGGATGATTTTAAGCGACGGCTAGTGGCGGAGAGCCAAGGTGATGGCGTGAGTGTTCCGATGGTCTCGCGGCGTCATGATGTGCCACCCCGCCGGATTTACGCGTGGCGCGGTGATGCGCGGTTCCAGCCGGACGCGTCGGGTGATACCGGCTTCATACCAGTCGAAGTGGCAAACAGTGATACTGATCCTGACTTCGTAGGATTTCGGCTGTAACACATTGATATTATTGGCCTGCTTTTTCACAGGGCACTACATCGCGGATTTCCGGCGATGGGATTCAACGGTCAGAGAGTGTCGATCAGGCCTTTTCAGGTCTGGGCTTGCGCGTTCTTTCCGGCGGCATCCTGAAGGGTGCTTCGTTCCACGACAGGCCAACACAGCGCAGGATGCGTTTGGCGTCGGTTGTGGCCGGGCTGGGCATGGCATATTGTTCGCTGGTGCCCTTGCGCCTCAGGATGGAAATCTGAAGTCGGTCGAGTTCCCGACGGATGCGGGCCGGGCTCATGGGATGGCCCAGCATCTGCAGGCGCTTGCGCAGGTGTTGCAGGCAACAGAAAGCCATGTAGCAGATGGCGATATGGGCCTGTATCCGCCGCGGCGTCCAGTGATAGACGGGTCGGATTTTCAGGTCATGCTTGTTGGTGCGGAAGCAGGTTTCGATCAGCCAGAGCTGGTGATATTGGGCGATGGCCGCCTCGGGTGCGAGATCGTCCCTGCCATGAACGATGATGGCGTGCAGCCCGTCCCATTGGGCTGCCGCGTCGATCTTGTCCTGATCAAGTGTGATCTCGCCCGTATCGGGAAACGAGAGGAAGCGGGCATATCCCCGGTGACTGACACTGGCGGGGCTCCGGCTCCGCCGAAGCTTCTTTTGCAGGCGCTCAAGGGCCTTCTGGCGCTTGTGGGCATCCTTGCGGGCGCGGGCGGGCGAGAAGGTGACGATGATCCGGGCACCGTCATGCTCAATCACCTTGTAGCGCCCCGCCTCGGCAGCGCCCTCCGCCGCGCCGTGTCCGGCCCATGGCTTGTAACCGCCCGTGTCCAGGGCCTTGTCTTTCACGCCCGCCGGGGCCGACTTCAGGCGATAGCCCAGAATGAACGGCAGGCCTTTGGTGCGCAACATATCCTGATTGTCGGCGCTGAGCATCCCGGCATCTGCCACCAGCGTGATCTTTCCGAGCTTGTAGCGCTCTTCCAACCCCTTGATCGCGGCCTCAAGCGTATGGCCTTCCCACATATTGCCGGGAAACAGGTCATAGCCGACCGGCAAGCCGTCGGTGGTGACCATCAGCGCCAACACCACCTGACTGCGATGCGATTTCCCGTCCTTGCTGTACCCCTTGGCCAGCAAGCGGTCGGACGCGTCTTCCGGATCCTCCCGATCTGTATCGAAGGCCAGTGTTGTGCAGTCGTAGAAGAGGACATCGACCGGTCCCGCCAGAAGCGTCTCCGCCGCCTCGTGTGACATCCGACAGACCCGGTTGATCGTCGCCGCGTCCATGTAGTCCATAGCCTGGTAGACCCGGTCCAGATTGAGGGTGATCCCGACCCTGTGGGCCAGTGCATCCACCGTTGCCCGCTTGCTCTCTGGCTGCGACAGGCGCGCCAGCACCAGTTCGCGTAAAATGCGATCGCTGCTCTTGCGCCGGGTGCCCAGAAGCCCATTCCAGCCCAGGCCGGAATAAACCTCCCCCATCACATCGCGCAAACCAAGCGACAGGCGGGACTCTTCGCGGCACTCCCCAAGATCGACATTCAGTTTTTCCGGACGCGGGGCGGTGCGCACAAGTGTCGCCAGATCAGCATATTCCGTTGGGGTGAACAGTTCCATTTGCGGGGACTGTGCGGTACGCAGTTCTTCCATGATCCGGCCAGCCAGGCGCTTGAGGTCCTCGACTTCAGTGTCGTTATGCGCGATGCCGACATGCCGGACGACCTTCTGGCGAACCTTCTGACCGGTGCGCACCGACTGGACGATCTGGATGCGGGTGCGCTTGCGTTCGGGATCATGTTTGGTGCGGATGAACATGTGCGGGAGTGTAGCAGAACCTCCAGAAACCGCAACCCTCAATTGCCATTGGGGGCACTACTTTACCCTCCCGGAAGCCAGGGCCTGAAGTTAAACAAAAAAACACCCCACAAGCCGACAAAACCTACGAACTCAGGACGCGTGGCGCGGTGATGCGCGGTTCCAGCCGGACGCGTCGGGTGATACCGGCTTCATACCAGTCGAAGTGGCAAACAGTGATACTGATGTTTCATCTGTGCTGCCAGAAGCGCAGCTTACAACCAGTCCCCAGATTGAGATCACTTTGGAGAATGGGCGCAAGCTGAGCGTGAGCGGTGGGGTTGATGCGGGCTTTGTGCTGGAATTGGCGCGTGGGCTGGCGGCATGATCCCGGTACTGGCGGATGCAAAGATCTGGCTGGCGGCGGGGGTGACTGACATGCGGCGCGGGTTCAACGGTCTGGCCGTTCAGACCGAGCAGGTTCTGGGGGGTGATCCTTACTCCGGCCATCTGTTTTTGTTCCGAGGGCGACGCGGTGATCAGATCAAGATGATCTGGTGGGATGGTCAGGGCGCGTGCCTGTTTACCAAGCGCCTTGAACGGGGTCGGTTTATCTGGCCCTCTGCTCAGGAAGGTAAGATCAACCTGAGCCGTGCGCAGCTTGCGATGCTGATGGAAGGTCTGGATTGGCGTATGCCGCTCAAGACATGGCGACCCAAGATGGTAGGTTAGAGGCAATGTTTTATGGGTATTTCTGACGTTTTGGGATTCCCATGAGGCCCTTGATTTGGTAAGGAGTGGCATGAGTAAGACCCCTCCAAATCTGGCTGATTTGCCCCCTGACGTGCAGGCGTTTGTGGCCGCACAAGCGGCGGAATTGGCTCGTAAAGACGCGGAGTTGTTGGGGCTGTCGTTGAGCCATGCCACAGCGCAAAAGCGCCTTGAAAATGAGATGGAAGCGGCTCTTGCTGCGGAGCGCGCCGCCCATGCGCTTGCCATTATGAGCAGAGATACCCTGATTGCCGATCTGCGCCTGCAATTGCACGGACATAAAAAACATCGCTTCGGTTCAAAGTCAGAAAGCAGCACACAGCTGGCGCTGGCGCTGATCCTTGAAGATCTTGAAATCGAACAAGCCGCTGAGACGGATGATGAGAATGGGCCCTCTGACGCTGAGACCACAAAGCCGCCGCGTACCCCGCGCAAGCGCAAACCTTTCCCCAAGGGGCTCAAGCGGGTCAAAAAGACCATCACGCCCAGTGATGCTTGCACCGACTGTGGTGGCAGCTTCAAAGTGCTCGGGACAGATGTGATGGAAGAACTGGAATATGTGCCCGGCCATTACGTCGTAAAACAACTTGAGCGCCCACGACTGGCCTGCACCTGTTGTGAGAAGGTGGTTCAGGCCGAGATGCCAAGCCGTCCTATTCCCAAGAGCTTTGTCGGCCCTGCGTTGATGGCCCACATCTTGTGCTGCAAATACGGCTATCATCTGCCGCTGTATCGACAGAGCCAGATGTTTGAGAATGAAGGCATCGATCTGAGCGGGTCGCTCATGGCCAACTGGGTCGGCAAATGCACTAAGCTGTTGGAGCGCGTGGCTGATGCCATCCGGGATCACGTTTTTGAGGCGCAAGCGATCTTCATGGACGACACCACGGTCAAACTGCTCCAAAAGGGCAAGGGACGCGGTAATAACAAGACAAAAACCGCGCGGCTCTGGGTCTATGCCAGAGATGAGAGCGCCTGGGCGAGCGGCGCACCACCGGCGGTGTGGTATCAGTTCTCCACCAACCGGGGCGCAGAACATCCGAGCAAACATCTCAAGCCCTACAAGGGCTATGCCCATGCGGATGCCTATGCTGGGTATAATGACGCCTATCGGACGGGGCGCGTCAAAGAGATGGCCTGCATGGCCCATGTTCGGCGGGATTTTTATAGCCTGTTTGAAAGTCTGAAGCTGCCCGTGGCGGGCGAAGCCGTTCTGCGCATTCGAAAGCTCTATGATGTTGAGGCACAAGCGCGGGGTCTGGCGCCTGCTGAGCGCGTGGCCCTGCGTCAGGAATATGCCAAGCCGATCTTTGATGAGTTGGAAATCTGGCTCAAGGAGCAGCTGGGCAAGATCTCCGTTAAGACGCCGCTGGCCAAGGCGATCAGATATGCGCTCGCGCGCATGCCAAAGGCGCGGCCCTATCTCGACAATGGCTTTCTGGAAATCGACAACAACACAGCCGAGCGTGCGGTGCGCCCTGTGGCCGTTGGACGTAAGAACTACCTGTTCATGGGATCAGAGGCAGGTGGAAAATCCGCCGCCATAGCCTACACCCTCATCGAAACCGCCAAGATGAACAACGTCAATCCCGAAGCCTGGCTCGCATGGGTGCTCGAGCGCATCCAGGATCATCCCGCAAACCGTATGCAAGATCTCCTACCGTGGGCCTATCAGGAGATGATCGAGGAGCGGGAACAAAGCGTTATAGCGGCATGATCGGCCCCCGTGATTCAGCGGCACTCCCAGAGCAAGGGGATCTGTTTGAAGAGCGCGGGAATTGGCAAGGGCCAGATACCTCACAGCACGACTTGGGCGTTGAAAACCTTGAAGGCTTGTCCGACAAAGACCTCGTCGAGAAGACGGCAAAGGCTACACTGTCCAACGTCGACCTGCTGTGCGCCCAGATTGTGGAACGGGGCTTGGGAGATATAGCCGTTCCGGGTCTCGTCGCGCTTTGGAACCGGTTTAAGGGGTTCGGAATTGCGACCCCTTTACCAGAACAAAAGCTTGCCTTGGAAACTCTTCGCGCCATTGGGAATGAAGCTGCAAAAAAAGAAATCAGCAAGATCCTTGGCGCACAGGACTTGCCCGACAGCTTGCTCCCGTTTGTGTTGCAAGCCGCTGTGAGCGTGGGCTTGAAGCTGCCTCAGGCACAAATCTTGCCATGGCTGGAACACGGCGCACCAACAGTCCGTGCCCAAGCCTTCATCCTTATACAATCGAACAGCCCACAGCGAAGCACCTTGGAAATCGGGTTCAGCGACCCAGACCCTTCAGTCCGACGAACCGCTCTGACAGTGGCGGGGAATCTGGGCCATATCAGCGCAAGGGCAGGATTGCTTGCCGAGTTCCGGAAAAATCCAACCAGCCAAAAGATCGAAGCGCTTTTAACTGTCGCCGATGACGACATCGTTGTTGAAATCGGAAGATACGCACTGGAAAATCCGCCTCACCGGTGCCTCATCGCAAGTGAACTTGAGGCTCTGGACACACCCAAAGCCCGAAAGCTGGCCCAACGAATCAACGATCAGATAATGCAGCGTTGATGTTTACTTGGAACCTCGGCCACCCCGTCGCTTGATCATCAGAAAAATCCTCATATCACGCCAGCCACATCGCCAGCCTCGCGCAATAATCGCAGCTCAAGTCAGACCAAAATAGAGGGGGTTCCCTTGATGCTTACGTTCCGTGAGGGGCAGGAAGAAATCGTCATGGCCGTCTCCGAAGGCAAAGATGTGCTGGCAATTATGCCAACGGGTGGCGGTAAATCGTTATGTTTCCAATTACCTGCTTTGGTGCGCGATGGGGTGACTGTTGTGATCTCTCCCCTGATAGCTCTGATGCGCGATCAGGTGAATGCCCTGCAAGCGATTGGTGTTGAAGCGGGTGCACTGACCTCGGGTAATACCGATGAGGAAACAGAATTGGTGTTTCAAGCGATCGAAGAGGGACGCTTGAAACTTTTATATATTGCCCCTGAACGCCTTGCCAATCCAGGAACTACGATATTGTTGCGCAAAGCAAATGTGTCGATGATCGCTGTCGATGAAGCACATTGTGTCAGTCAATGGGGCCATGATTTCCGCCCAGATTATCTACGTATTGGTGAATTGCGCGATACGTTGAATGTGCCTTTGGCAGCGTTTACCGCAACGGCTGACGAAGAAACGCGTGATGAAATAGGTGAACGTTTGTTCAAAGGACGCGACGCTCAGGTTTTTCTCAAAGGGTTTGATCGCCCGAATATTCACTTGGCTTTTGCGCCCAAAAATAGCCCGCGTAAACAGTTGTTGGATTTTGTGTCCGCCCGCAAAGATCAATCAGGAATCATTTATTGTGGTTCGCGGGCCAAGACGGAAACTTTAGCGCAGGCGTTGCGTAATGAGGGACATGTTGCGTTACATTATCACGCGGGTATGGCCCCAGATGATCGCCGTTTGGCAGAAGCGCGGTTTCAACGCGAAGATGGTTTGATTGTGTGTGCAACGGTTGCCTTTGGTATGGGGATTGATAAACCCGATATCCGCTGGGTGGCCCATGCGGATTTACCAAAATCGATGGAATCGTATTATCAAGAAATAGGACGCGCTGGGCGTGATGGCGCACCTGCGGAAACTTTAACACTTTATGGTGCGGATGATGTCCGTTTGCGACGTAGCCAAATTGACGAAGGGCTGGCGCCGGCAGAACGAAAACAAGCGGATCATGGGCGGTTGAACGCCTTGCTTGGTTTGGCTGAAGCGCGTCGTTGTCGCCGTCGTGTTTTGTTGCGTTACTTTGGTGACGACATGGAAAGTTGTGGTCATTGTGATCTGTGTGATAGCCCGCCAGAGTTATTTGATGGAACAACGGCTGTTCGCATGGCCTTGTCGGCTATCTTGCGGACGGGAGAATGGTTTGGCGCAGGGCATCTGATTGATATTTTGTTAGGTAAAGAAACAGATAAAATTAAAGCAAAAGGCCATAAAGATTTACCAACTTACGGGGTTGGTAAAGATTATGACCGTGGGCAATGGCAAGCGATTTTTAGGCAGATGATGGGTTATGACCTGATCCGCCCTGATATGGAACGCTACGGTGCATTGCGTATGACTGAAGCTGCCCGTCCAATTTTACGAGGTGAGGAAAAAATAGAGCTGCGCCGTGATACGATTGTTAAACAATCACGTCGTTCCCCACGTGTGAAAGCATTGGTGGCAGAAGAAGATGAGGCACTGATGTCAGCGCTGAAAGCCAAGCGTCGTGCTTTGGCAGAAGCTATTCAGGCACCAGCCTATGTCGTCTTTCCAGATAGTACATTGATTGCTATGGCGACGATGAAGCCGATGGATTTGGATGGGTTTTCACAACTGCCAGGCGTGGGTGCTGTGAAACTTGAGCGATATGGTAAGGCTTTTGTTGAGGTGATTGCTGGCGCTGTAAATGAAGTACATCCCCAACGCCGCCGTTTGGCGGGGCGCGATGCGGGTGAACTGTTTGATCAATTGCAAGAAGCTCAAGTTCGATTGGCTAAGGGTGAAAGTGGATTTGATACCTATTTAAACTGCACAAGTTCAACGCTTTCACAAATCTCACAACGGCGTCCGCGCAGCCTGTCTGAATTGGAAAACATCCAAGGTATGGGGGCTAAAAAAGCTGAACGCTTTGGGCAAGCTTTTTTGAACGTTCTGACAGCAGAATAACCTTGGCGAGATCGTCAGGAATGTTATGCTCTAATCCAATGTTAAATTTTGGGATCACGTAATGCTTGCCGTTCTATCACCTGCTAAGAAACTGAATTTCGACCCTCTTGAAGATGGCTTTGGCCATACAATGCCTGATTTTCAAGACAATGCGAATGAATTGGCAGAGGTGGCGCGTAAGTTGTCAGTTTCGGATTTGCGGGGGTTGATGAAAATCAGCGAAGATTTGGCAAGCTTGAACAAAGATCGCTTTTCTGCGTTTGCATCAAAATCAGATGACCGTAATTCTAAACAAGCAGCCTATGCATTTGCGGGTGATACGTACACTGGATTGCAAGCGGATAGTCTGGATGCTGGGGATGTTGAGTATGCCCAAGAACATCTGCGTATCCTGTCTGGTCTTTACGGCGTATTGCGTCCATTGGACCGTATTCAGCCATATCGTTTGGAAATGGGCAGCCGTTTGAAAAATGCGGCAGGTGCCAATCTTTATGCTTATTGGGGTGATAAAGTCGGGACCGCCTTAGATGAAGTGTCGAACGGCGTTGTCGTGAACTGTGCGTCGAATGAATACTTCAAGGCAACGGGTAAGAATATGACATCACGGGTGATCGTTCCCGCGTTTAAAGAAGAACGCGAAGAAGGTCTGAAGATGATTGGTTTTTTTGCGAAGAAAGCCCGAGGTTCTATGGCGCGCTATATGATTCAAAACCGCATTGAAAACCCTGAGGGTTTGAAGGATTTTGATATCGATGGATATAAATTTCAGCCAAGGCTATCTGGTGAAAATGATTGGGTTTTTACGCGGAAGCAAGCTTAACCTTAGCGATTCCCTTCGATTGCATTTTGTAACGCTTTTATGGACGGTATGTACAAGCTACGTTTCTGTCGCTCGATAATACCTGACTTGCGCAAGCGGCCCATTTCGCGTGCAACACCTTCGCGAGATGAGAAGATATAGGCAGCAAGTTCGCTTTGTGTTGGAGGGCGGTCAATTAAAACAGCATCTTGTTCAAGCGCAGTAAACGTCAACGGAACCCCCTCTAACGGAGAGCTATTTGTGGCTGTAATCTAGATTTGAAGTCAGCGTTTTGCTGGGCTTACGGAAGGATTTCAGAATGATTAATCACAGTGGCAACCTACGCAAATACAGCGATGCGTTTAAAATTCAGATGGTTGAGGAATGTCGTGTCCTTGGCGCGACGGTTCCCATAGTATCGAACCGCCACGGCGTGCCGACAAGCCGGATTTATGCGTGGCGCATGGATAAGCGGTATCAGGGGGACGCAGAACCTCCGCAGGATACTGGCTTTGTTGAAGTTGCCGTTGCTGGTGAACCTGCAGTTGAGTCCAGTGTGCCGTCGCCGGTTCGAGCCGAGCGCATTGAAATCACGCTTGAGAACGGGCGGCGGTTGAGTGTGAGCGATGGTGTGAATGCAGAGTTTGTTCTGGAACTCGCACGGGGTCTGGCGGCGTGATCCCTATTCTGGGGAATGCGAAGATCTGGCTGGCAGCTGGTGTGACGGATATGCGGCGTGGCTTTAACGGTTTGGCGGCACAAACAGAACAGGTGCTGGCAGAAGACCCGTATTGTGGTCATCTATTCTTATTTCGGGGCAGGCGCGGCGATCAGATCAAGATGATCTGGTGGGATGGTCAGGGCGCGTGCCTATTTACCAAGCGCCTCGAACGCGGTCGTTTTGTCTGGCCTGCTGCAAAAGACGGCAAGATAGCGTTGAGCCGCGCACAGCTTGCGATGCTGATGGAAGGTATTGACTGGCGGATGCCACAGAAAACATGGCGGCCAGCTATGGTCGGTTAGCGTAGGTTGCATCAAATTAGTAACACCTGTGGTGATGGCACTTGTAGAATTCCTCAAGACCCATGTACGTGTTTTAGTGCATTCATTCGATAAAGCGCGAGACGCCTGTACTGCCTATTTTATTGGGAAATCAGTCACTTTAGGGTTCACAAACCGGCCCAGATTTGGTAGGTGTAAGCATGTCCGAAGCACCTGTAAATATAACTGATTTCCCTCTTGATGCGCAGGCATTTATTGCCGCGCAAGCAGCGGAACTGACCAACAAAGACGCGGAACTTATGGGGCTGACGGCAGCGCGGGTGGCGGACCGCACAGCCTTTACCAAAACAATTCAAAACCGTGATCTGGTCATTGCGGATTTGCGCATGCAACTTGACGGTCATAAAAAATACCGCTTTGGATCCCGCTCGGAACACATAGATCAGCTTACCCTTGAACTGGTGTTGGAAGAGCACGAAATTGCGCAAGCCGCTGATGAACCTGACGAAGATGTGGCCTCAGCGTCTGATAAAGAGGCCAAGCCGCCACGTACCCCGCGCAAACGCAAGCCCTTTCCCAAAGACCTAAAGCGCGTTGAAACACGTATTACCCCCAGTGATAGCTGCGCTGATTGTGGTGGCAGCTTCAAGGAACTCGGCGTGGATGTCATGACCGAGTTGGAATATGTGCCTGGCCACTTCATTACCAAAGACATCATTCGTCCACGTCTGGCTTGCACCTGCTGTGAGAAGATCGTCCAGTCAGAGATGCCATCGCGCCCCATTCCCAAAAGTTTTGTGGGTCCTGCGCTGATGGCCCATATCCTGACCTGCAAATATGGCGATCATTTGCCACTCTACCGCCTGAGCCTGATATTTGAACGCCAAGGCATTGATCTGAGCCGTGCGCTTTTAGCCTCTTGGGTGGGTAAAGCTACAAAATTACTAGAATGCCTTTCTGATGCCACCCGTGATCACGTTTTGGCAGCAGATGCCATTTTCATGGATGATACCACGGTCAAACTACTGCAAAAGGCTCGCTTCTCGGGCATGGAATGCCCTGCCAGCCAACGGGACAAAGGAAAAAACAAGCCCAAGACAGCACGGCTTTGGGACTATGTGCGCGATGAACGGCCCTGGGGCAGTGCATCACCACCCGCCGTCTGGTATCAGTTCTCCACCAGTCGGGGGGCTGAGCATCCCAATGAACATCTCAAGACCTATAAGGGCTTTGCGCATGCGGATGCTTATGCAGGTTATAACGATCTTTACCGCACAGGCCGTGTCACGCAGATGGCATGTATGGTGCATATCCGCCGTGAGTTTGTGAAAGTTTATGACAGCAGCAAATCAGCAACGGCCAAAGAAGCCATTGAACGTATAGCAAAGCTTTATGCGGTGGAAAAACTGGCACGCGGCAAACCCCCGAAAGAACGGGTGTCTATACGGCAACAACAGGCCAAGCAAATATTTCCTGACTTCGTAGGATTTCGGCTGTAACACATTGATATTATTGGCCTGCTTTTTCACAGGGCACTACATCGCGGATTTCCGGCGATGGGATTCAACGGTCAGAGAGTGTCGATCAGGCCTTTTCAGGTCTGGGCTTGCGCGTTCTTTCCGGCGGCATCCTGAAGGGTGCTTCGTTCCACGACAGGCCAACACAGCGCAGGATGCGTTTGGCGTCGGTTGTGGCCGGGCTGGGCATGGCATATTGTTCGCTGGTGCCCTTGCGCCTCAGGATGGAAATCTGAAGTCGGTCGAGTTCCCGACGGATGCGGGCCGGGCTCATGGGATGGCCCAGCATCTGCAGGCGCTTGCGCAGGTGTTGCAGGCAACAGAAAGCCATGTAGCAGATGGCGATATGGGCCTGTATCCGCCGCGGCGTCCAGTGATAGACGGGTCGGATTTTCAGGTCATGCTTGTTGGTGCGGAAGCAGGTTTCGATCAGCCAGAGCTGGTGATATTGGGCGATGGCCGCCTCGGGTGCGAGATCGTCCCTGCCATGAACGATGATGGCGTGCAGCCCGTCCCATTGGGCTGCCGCGTCGATCTTGTCCTGATCAAGTGTGATCTCGCCCGTATCGGGAAACGAGAGGAAGCGGGCATATCCCCGGTGACTGACACTGGCGGGGCTCCGGCTCCGCCGAAGCTTCTTTTGCAGGCGCTCAAGGGCCTTCTGGCGCTTGTGGGCATCCTTGCGGGCGCGGGCGGGCGAGAAGGTGACGATGATCCGGGCACCGTCATGCTCAATCACCTTGTAGCGCCCCGCCTCGGCAGCGCCCTCCGCCGCGCCGTGTCCGGCCCATGGCTTGTAACCGCCCGTGTCCAGGGCCTTGTCTTTCACGCCCGCCGGGGCCGACTTCAGGCGATAGCCCAGAATGAACGGCAGGCCTTTGGTGCGCAACATATCCTGATTGTCGGCGCTGAGCATCCCGGCATCTGCCACCAGCGTGATCTTTCCGAGCTTGTAGCGCTCTTCCAACCCCTTGATCGCGGCCTCAAGCGTATGGCCTTCCCACATATTGCCGGGAAACAGGTCATAGCCGACCGGCAAGCCGTCGGTGGTGACCATCAGCGCCAACACCACCTGACTGCGATGCGATTTCCCGTCCTTGCTGTACCCCTTGGCCAGCAAGCGGTCGGACGCGTCTTCCGGATCCTCCCGATCTGTATCGAAGGCCAGTGTTGTGCAGTCGTAGAAGAGGACATCGACCGGTCCCGCCAGAAGCGTCTCCGCCGCCTCGTGTGACATCCGACAGACCCGGTTGATCGTCGCCGCGTCCATGTAGTCCATAGCCTGGTAGACCCGGTCCAGATTGAGGGTGATCCCGACCCTGTGGGCCAGTGCATCCACCGTTGCCCGCTTGCTCTCTGGCTGCGACAGGCGCGCCAGCACCAGTTCGCGTAAAATGCGATCGCTGCTCTTGCGCCGGGTGCCCAGAAGCCCATTCCAGCCCAGGCCGGAATAAACCTCCCCCATCACATCGCGCAAACCAAGCGACAGGCGGGACTCTTCGCGGCACTCCCCAAGATCGACATTCAGTTTTTCCGGACGCGGGGCGGTGCGCACAAGTGTCGCCAGATCAGCATATTCCGTTGGGGTGAACAGTTCCATTTGCGGGGACTGTGCGGTACGCAGTTCTTCCATGATCCGGCCAGCCAGGCGCTTGAGGTCCTCGACTTCAGTGTCGTTATGCGCGATGCCGACATGCCGGACGACCTTCTGGCGAACCTTCTGACCGGTGCGCACCGACTGGACGATCTGGATGCGGGTGCGCTTGCGTTCGGGATCATGTTTGGTGCGGATGAACATGTGCGGGAGTGTAGCAGAACCTCCAGAAACCGCAACCCTCAATTGCCATTGGGGGCACTACTTTACCCTCCCGGAAGCCAGGGCCTGAAGTTAAACAAAAAAACACCCCACAAGCCGACAAAACCTACGAACTCAGGCGCATGCGGATGCTTATGCAGGTTATAACGATCTTTACCGCACAGGCCGTGTCACGCAGATGGCATGTATGGTGCATATCCGCCGTGAGTTTGTGAAAGTTTATGACAGCAGCAAATCAGCAACGGCCAAAGAAGCCATTGAACGTATAGCAAAGCTTTATGCGGTGGAAAAACTGGCACGCGGCAAACCCCCGAAAGAACGGGTGTCTATACGGCAACAACAGGCCAAGCAAATATTTGATGATCTGGAAGTCTGGTTGATGGAATGCTTGGGTAAGATATCCGGCAAGTCGCCCTTGGCCAAAGCCATCCGCTATGCACTCACGCGGCTACCCAAAGCACGGCCTTATTTGGATCACGGCATTCTGGAGCTGGACAACAACACCGCCGAACGCGCTATTCGTCCTGTCACACTGGGGCGTAAGAACTACCTGTTTATGGGATCAGAGGCAGGTGGCGATGCCGCCGCCATTGCCTATACCCTGATTGAGACTTGCAAGCTGAACAACGTCAATCATGAAGCCTGGCTCGCATGGGTGCTGGAGCGCATTCAAGATCACCCAGCAACAAAAATCCATGAGTTGTTGCCATGGGCCTATCAAGCCATGATCGACGCGAAGAAAAAAGAGGATAACATAATGTAATTATTCGCAACGAGGCCTAACTGGATCAACTCAACACGGATAAGTCCACAATGACGTTCCCGTAGCTTGGATGACATGGGGGGCGAGCGCATCGCAGATCACAAGATCAATCGTCTCGATGAACTCATGCTGTGGAATTGGATTTATAAACAAATACAAGGAGCGTTGGCTGCATGAATATCATCGAACTGAAAGTCACTATGGAAGATGTGGAGCCAGAGGTAAAACGAAATCTTCTGGTTCCATTAGACATCAACCTAGATTATTTGCATGATATCTTGCAAGCCGCCTTAGGGTGGACGAACAGCCATCTTTATATGTTTCAAGCTGCCCATTCCACTTGGGGAATGTCCGATCCAGATTGGGAAACTGAAGACTTACCAGCACACGAAACAACCTTGATGGAATTGCTTGAAGATACAGGCGTTCGGACGTTTGATTATCTGTACGATTTTGGTGATGGATGGGAACATCGCATACGAATTGGTAAAATCAGTGACCCCGTTTCGGGCCATATTTACCCTCAACTCACATATGCTGCAGGCAGATGCCCACCAGAGGATGTTGGCGGCGCGCTTGGCTATGAATATTTCCTTGAAGTTATGACCAATAAAAAACACCCGGAATATGAAGAATTATTGGAATGGTGCGGTGAACCATTCAACCCAAATGATGCCGATGAGCAGTACTTAAAAAACAGAGTAAATTGTTTAGCTATTTTGCCCAATAAGGCAAAATCATAATCGGTGTAAAACAAGCCGCTTGTCAGATCAAAATACGGACACTTTGACTGGACCATACCGTCAACTAGGGGGTTCCTTTGCCGCTTACCAAGCGCATGGGTTTGTGCCAATTCAAGAAGTGTTTCCTTCAACCGCATGTCTGCAGATTTTGCGTTAAAGTCGATTACACGTTTTGAAAGCTTGCGCAATTGAGACACCATCACTTTGTGTAAGGCGAATGATATATCTGAATATGTCAGTAACAAATTCCGAAATTGTTCTGAACTTATACATGCCGCTATGCAGGCTCCAGATGCGACGACACTGCTGGATCGCGGCGCGTTATCAATGGCTGCATATTCGCCGAAACTGTCACCTGCTGCTACTGACGCAAATGATACTTCACGGCCCGCGGGAGTATAGTTTGTAACTTTGGCAGCTCCTGATAAAATGAAAAATATATCCGTATGATCATCATCTGCAGATATGAGGAATTGACCAGATTGGTAGGTATGCGTTTTCCAATGCGCAGACAATACATTCCAGCTTTCTTGGTCAATACTGCCAAGAAATGAGTTGGGTCTGAACGTGTGTTTGTTCCGTTGCATTAAGCCACCAAAGATTCGAATTTGACAAATAGTGACATAAATCACTCTTTTTGACAAAGTATTCTCATATTTCTCACGGCAATCGCTTGAAAAAGTGGGGATTCCCTTAGCGGGTGATATGTGATTCTCTGGTCATTGAAATGACATTCGGAGCCTCCCATGATCTCAGCCAATATCCTCGACCATTTTTCTGCCATTGAAGACCCACGCCAGAGCTGGAAAACTGTTTATCCACTACCCGAAATCCTACTGATTGTGCTCTGCGGTGTTATGGCTGGTGCTGATGATTTTGCCGAAATAGCCCGATGGGCGGACCGAAAATTGAAATTCTTGCGTGGGTTTCTACCCTTCAAAGATGGCATCCCATCTCATGACACGCTCAATGATGTGATGAACGCGATTCCCGCTGACCTGTTTAGCGAATGCTTCGTTTCCTGGGTTGCGGCCTTGCGCGATGGCGATGATGAGATCGTGGCAATTGACGGCAAGTCGTCACGCCGTGCGCATGGTGAGGATGGCCGCGCCCTGCATCTGGTTTCAGCTTGGGCAACGCGTCAGAGATTGGTCTTGGGGCAAGAATCCTGTGACGAGAAAGAGAATGAAATCAGCGCGATACCTCGACTACTGGCGCGGCTTGAGTTGAAAGGCGCGCTGGTCACGATTGATGCAATGGGCTGCCAACACGGTATTGCTGCGGCGATCCTCGCACAAGGCGCAGACTATCTTTTGGCGCTTAAAGGCAACCAAAAATCACTGCATGAAGAGGTGAGGCTCTATTTCGACCAGACCAGTGGTTTGGAAACCCATGAAACCACCGATGCCGATCATGGGCGGATAGAAATCCGTCGTGCCTATGTCAGTCATGATGTAGAGTGGCTGCGCCCTGATCGGTCTGAGCCTGGCGCACCAAGGTTTCCAGGCCTCGCCGCTATCGGCATGATCGAGGCCGAGGTCAAACACAAAGGTAAAACCAGTTTCTCGCGACGTTACTATCTGTCCTCCGCACCGCTCTCAGCCAAGCAATTCCTGCGCGCCACACGCGCCCATTGGGGTGTGGAAAATCGCCTGCACTGGGTGATGGATGTGGTGTTTCACGACGACCTGATGCGCTTGCGGACCCAAAATGGCCCCGCCAACATGGCTCTGATGCGACATAGTGCAATCAACATCTTCAAGCAAGTCGGCGATACGGCCAGTCTGAAAATACGAAGAAAAACAGCCGCTTGGGATGATAGTTACCTAAAAGCCGCAATCAAAGGTGAAGGCTGAAATCTTCAAGCGATTGCCGTGTCATATTTCTAAGAAATATAACGCAAACGACAGGGTTGGTCGTAATTTGACGCGAAATTTAGACGATCTCGTGAAATTTTAACATTAAATTTCACGAGATCGTCTATGACATACATAACACAAAAAACTGGATCTTTAGGCGCAGATGTTCGCAGCATACGTAAATCACGCGGCATGACGCTGCTTGAGATGTCAGAAGAACTAGATAAATCTGTAGGCTGGATGAGCCAAGTAGAACGAGATATCTCTGAGCCCACGATCGAAGAATTGCGTGCTATCGCTAAAATTTTAGCAGTTCCTGTTTCTATCTTTTTTGGCCAAGCCGAAACTAAAGCAGAAGAGGTGGGTTATGTTGTTCGTAAGGACACACGTCGTAAAATTGGTGGCGGTTCGGTTGGTCTGATCGAGGAGCTATTATCCCCTGATCTGACAGATGATTTTGAGATGATACATTCTACGTTTGAACCTGGCGCTGCTTTGCCTGATTTTGTGACGCGCCCAACACAAGAGGTTGGATATATCTTGTCTGGCAAGCTGAAGCTTTGGATAGGCAATAATCAATTTGATCTAATGTCAGGTGATAGTTTTCGTATCAAAGGCGAACCCTTTAGATGGGCAAACCCACATGAAGTAGAAGCTGTTGTGGTGTGGGTTATCGCACCTCCAGTGTATTGAGAGAGCGTGCTATGACTGAAATGCATAAAGGATCCTGTTATTGTGGTGCGGTAGAATATGAACTGCACGATGTCTTGCGCCCGTCCGTTGCGTGTCACTGTACACAGTGTCGCAAAACGAGTGGTCATTATTGGTCTGCAACCCAAGTCTCTAATGAAAATCTTATTGTGACGAATGATGCTGGTTTAAAATGGTTTCGTTCTTCAGATACGGCGCGGCGCGCATTTTGCAAAGAGTGCGGATCCAGCATGTTTTGGCAATTAGATGACGAAAACACGACATCGGTTGGGACAGGTACTTTGGATGGCGAAACAGGTTTGACAACATCCAAGCACATTTTTGTCGAGGACAAAGGTGACTATTACGAGATCGAGGCTGGCCCAGACCAGTATTGAGAATTGATTTTTTTGAAAAACGTTTTGCAGTGCAACTACAAAACCAAAGAATGGACTAAGGGAGAAAACTATGTCTGATTTTCCAACGACAGCACGGGTTGTCATTATCGGTGGCGGCGTTGTCGGCGTATCCACATTGTATCACCTAGCGAAAGCAGGATGGACTGATTGTGTTCTTTTGGAAAAGAACGAATTGACAGCAGGTTCCACATGGCACGCGGCAGGGAACTGCCCTTCGTTTAGTACATCTTGGTCTATTATGAATATGCAACGTTATTCACTAGGGCTCTACCGCGACTTGGCGGAAGAAGTGGATTACCCGATGAATTACCATGTAACGGGATCCGTGCGCCTAGGACATTCCAAAGAGCGTATGGAAGAATTTGAACGTGCCCGTGGTATGGGGAAATATCAGGGCCTTAGCTTGGAAATGTTGCAGCTTGATGACCTGAAAGATAAATATCCGTTTTTGGAAACCCATGATCTGGAAGGCGCTCTTTATGATCCTGATGATGGCGATATTGATCCAGCTCAGCTGACACAAGCTCTTGCCAAAGGCGCACGTAATATGGGTGCAAAGATTATGCGGTTTTGCCCAGCAACGGGTGTGTCCAAAGATGGTGATGAATGGATTGTTCACACAGACAAAGGCGACATTCGTTGCGAGAAAGTTGTAAATGCAGCAGGGTATTATGCCCAACGTGTTGGCGAATGGTTTAAACCATATGGTGGCCGCACTGTTCCAATGGTGACAATGTCCCACCAATTCTTCCTGACAGAACCTGTTCAGGAATTGGAAGATTGGACCAAAGAGAATGGTAAATTACCATTGTTACGTGATGTAGATTCTTCTTATTATCTGCGTCAGGAAAAATCTGGTTTTAACCTTGGCCCGTACGAGCGAAACTGTAAGGCCCATTGGGTTAACCCATCTGATCCAATGCCCGAAGATTTCAGTTTCCAACTCTTCCCAGATGATTTGGAACGTCTTGAATGGTATATCGAAGATGCGATGGCTCGTGTGCCTTTGTTGGGAACGTCGGGTGTTGGTCGCGTGATCAATGGTCCGATCCCATATGCGCCTGATGGCTTACCTTTGGTGGGTCCAATGCCGGGCGTGCAAAACGCTTATGAGGCGTGTGTCTTTACCTTTGGTATCACTCAAGGTGGTGGGGCTGGTAAGGTGATGGCGGAATGGATCACCGAAGGTGAAACCGAATGGGATATGTGGTCGATCGACCCGCGTCGTTACACGGATTATGCCGACCAATCTTATTGCTACGAAAAAGCTATGGAAACATACGGCCATGAATATGCGATGCACTTCCCGCATCACGAATGGCCAGCTGGACGTGATAAAAAACTGTCGCCAAACCATGATAGCCTTATCGCTGCTGGTGCTCAGATGGGGGCGTATAATGGTTGGGAACGCGCTAATTGGTTTGCACAAGAAGGTGATGATACATCCGAAAAAGCCACAGAAACTTGGTTCCGTGATGGCCCATGGGCAAAGCGTGTGCAAGAAGAAGTCGAAGCATGTCGTGACAGTGTCGGTGTATTGGATATCCCAGGGTTCTCACGTTATAAATTGACAGGCGAAGGCGCTGCTGAATGGCTTCGGGGTCAAGTTGCAGGAGCGCTGCCAAAAGCGGGTCGTATGACGCTTGGTTATTTTGCAGATACACGTGGCCGTATTATGACAGAGATGACCATCATTCGTTTTGACGAAGATGACTTCATGTTAATGACAGCCGCAGTCGCGCAGTGGCATGATTTCGAACTGCTTCGCGATGCCTTACCAACGGATGGTTCTTTATCATTGACTGATGTGACAACTGATCTGAACACAATTATGGTTGCAGGCCCTAAATCGCGAGATCTTTTGGCGGGTCTTTCTGATGCAGATCTTTCAATGAGGTGGTTGACGCACCAAGACGCAACAGTGGCGGGTAAGCCTGCCAAGTTGATGCGTATTTTTTTTGGTGGTGAACTGGGATGGGAAATCCATGCCGCTGCTGATGATATTGCACAGATTTATGATGCTGTTCGTGATGCAGGCGCGAAACCATTCGGTATGTATGCGTTGGATTCAATGCGGATCGAAAAAGGGTACCGGACTTGGAAAGGTGATCTATCATCTGACTACACATTACTTGAAGGCGGTATCGAACGCTTTATGCGTTTGAACAAAGAGCAGGACTTCCCTGGTAAGGCTGCTTTGCAGGCCGAAAAACAACAAGGTCCTAAGAAAGGTTTTGTGACTTTGATTGTTGAAGCTGAAGAAGCGGATGCACCTTATATGTCGACTGTTTGGTCTGGTGATGAGGTCGTTGGTGAAACAACATCTGGCAACTGGGGTTACCGTATAAATGCAAGTGTAGCATTGGGTATTGTTCGTGCTGATCTTGCAGCTCCTGGTACAGAACTTGAAGTGGAAATCTATGGCAAACGTTGCAAAGCGGTTGTGCAAGAGGATCAGCCACTTTGGGACCCTTCTAACGAAAGAATTATGGCTTGAGCATAACGATATTAGATGGTGGCATGGGCCAAGAATTGGTGGCCCGTGCTGGTAAGGCGACATCGCTTTGGTCCGTGCAAGCTTTGCTGGATAATCCAGAAATAGTGCGCGCAGTCCATGATGAGTATTTTGCTGCTGGTGCGCATATTGCAACAACCAATACATATTCAGTTCTTCCTGATCGCTTGGCCCATCACGGGTTAAGCGATCGTTTGGAAGAGTTAATTGAAACCGCTTGCAAGCAAGCTATTCAATCGCGCGATGTACATGGTGCGGGATTGGTTGCTGGATCACTTGGGCCGCAAGGGTTTTCGTATCAACCCGACAAATGCCCGCCAGCAAAAGAAGCCGCAGAAGCCTATCGATTGGTGTGTGATGTTCAATCCAAACATGTTGATATGTTTATATGTGAGACAATGGCATCTGTGGATCAAGTGCGCGGGGCTTTGATGGCAGCAACTGAATATGGTATACCTGTTTGGGTTGCACTGTCCGTTGATGATCAAGATGGTACTAAATTACGCTCAGGCGAAGCGTTAACAGATGTTTTACCTGTGTTGAAAGAATACAGTCCAGCGGCTGTTTTAGTGAATTGTTCAACACCAGAAGCCGTGTCAAAAGCCGTTCCCTTTCTGGTTGGAAATGGTTTGCCAGTTGGGGCATATGCGAATGGTTTTATAAATATTTCAGATGTGTTTGACCATATTGGCGCGACGGTTGATGTGTTGGAAACACGTAAAGATTTAGATCCAGAAACTTATGCGAAATTCGCACAAACATGGGTTGATGAAGGCGCTACAATTGTGGGCGGCTGCTGTGAAGTTGGACCTGCACATATTGCGGCGTTAACCAAGCGGTTTGCATCATAGAGAGATTGAAGTGATGGAAAAACAAGCAACTACTACTTTGGAAACGACAAGAGATATTGTAACGTTTGATGTCGTTTTATCAAAAGACTTCGTCACAATGGAGTTGTCGGGTATTGTGGATGTTTTGCGCCTTGCCAACCGTGTCTTGAACTTTGAAAAGTTTAAATGGCAATTTCGCTCGGAAAATGGCGGGCGTGTTGCGTCGAGTATTGGTGCATATCTTGAAACGGATATTATTCCTGAAAATCCGCGCCCTGACCATGTTGTTTTCATTGGTAGTGCCGATCCGTTTTATTTATCTTTAGATGTGGAAAAATATGCAGCGCGGTACCGTCATGGAGGCTCAATTGTGATCCTATTGGCGGAAGCTGCCAGTCGCTATATCTCATCAAACCAAGATAATGCGATCCTACATACAACGCATTGGGAAAATCGTGCGCTACTGGAAGAAGAACAAGGTATTTATGGTATCCGATCATCTTTGGCTGTGACGCAAGATAAAGTGATTACAAGTGCAGGTATGGGGGCGACTGCTGATCTGGCTTTGGCTTTACTGGGGCGTCATATATCAAGTGCTAAGTTGATGATTGTTTCTAAGATTATTCTTCATGATCGCATCCGAGCGTTTGATACACTTCAGCCAGAAATTCTTGCGACATTGAACACGGACGCACGGATTTTGAACAAAGCTGTTAAAATAATGCAGGAAAATATCGAAGAACCTGTCACCATGATAGACCTAGCAAAGAGTATAAGCCGGACGCCACGTTGGTTGGAACGTAATTTTAAATCGCTGACAGGGTGTAGCCCTGGTCGTTATTACCGTGAGCTGCGTTTAAGCCATGCACATAACCTGTTGTTGAATACGAATATGAATATCCAAGAGGTTGCCTTGGCTTGCGGATATCAATCAGGATTTTCCGTAGCTTATCGACAATCTTTTGGACAAACGCCGCATCAAGTACGCCGAGCGCAAATCGATAAGATGTAAATCTATAAACGTTAAGATGCGACAAGGTTTTGTCGTGTTTTCGGGCTATTTTTTGCCCCACCCGAACTAAACTAAACTGTAAAATTTTCTAAGGATTCTCATAAGATGTCAGATCTTCCTAAAAAAGCCCGCGTTGTCATCATTGGTGGTGGCGTTATTGGCTGTTCCGTTGCTTATCACCTGACCAAACTCGGTTGGGAAGATGTTGTATTGCTAGAGCGTAAACAGCTAACTTCTGGCACAACTTGGCATGCTGCTGGGTTGATTGCACAATTGCGTGCGACTGCTAATATGACAAAACTAGCGAAGTACAGCCAAGAACTTTATGGTACTTTGGAAGAAGAAACAGGCGTTGCAACTGGTTTCAAACGTTGTGGGTCTATTACTGTTGCTTTGACAGATGAACGCAAAGAAGAGATTTACCGTCAGGCTGCCATGGCGCGTGCATTTGGTGTTGAAGTCGAAGAAATCTCTAATGAGCGCGTACATGAGTTGTATCCGCATTTGAACCTAGAAGGTGTGAAGGGCGCGGTTTATCTACCACTTGATGGACAAGGTGATCCTGCCAATATCGCATTGGCTTTGGCCAAAGGCGCACGCCAACGTGGTGGTCTGATCAAAGAGCGCGTAAAAGTGACAGGCATTTCGAAAGAAGGTAAAGCAGTCACAGGCGTTGACTGGGCAGCTGAAGACGGTTCAACAGGACATATGGCATGTGACATGGTTGTAAATTGCGGCGGCATGTGGGGCCACGAAGTTGGCCGAATGGCTGGCGTAAGTATACCACTTCATGCATGTGAACACTTCTACATTGTGACCGAAGCGATTGAAGGTTTAAAACAACTTCCTGTGCTCCGGGTTCCTGATGAGTTTGCGTATTATAAAGAGGACGCAGGTAAATTCCTATTGGGTGCATTTGAACCAGATTCCAAACCATGGGCGATGGACGGTATTCCAGACAGTTTTGAGTTCGATCAGTTGCAAGAGGATTTCGATCACTTTGAGCCGATTTTGGAAAAAGCATGTGAGCGTATGCCAATGCTGGCAGAAGCAGGTATTCATACGTTTTTTAATGGTCCAGAGAGCTTTACACCTGATGATGCGTACCATCTTGGACTGGCACCAGAACTGGATAACTATTGGGTTGCTGCAGGCTTTAATTCCATCGGTATTCAATCAGCGGGTGGTGCGGGTAGTGCCCTTGCAGATTGGATGAATACTGGTGAAAAACCATTTGATCTAGGCGATGTGGACATCAGCCGTATGCAGCCATTTCAAGGCAATAAAAAATATCTTTATGAACGGTCTAAGGAAACACTCGGTTTACTATATGCAGACCACTTCCCATACCGCCAAAAAGCAACAGCACGTGGTGTGCGCCGTTCACCATTCCACCATGAAATGTTGGCAAACGGTGCTGTTATGGGCGAACTGGCGGGTTGGGAACGCGCCAATTGGATTGCAAACGAAGGTCAAAAAGCGGAATATGAATACTCATGGAAGCGCCAAAACTTCTTTGGCAATGTAGCAGCCGAACATAAAGCAGTTCGTGAAAATGTTGGCATGTACGACATGTCATCATTCGGCAAAATCCGTGTTGAAGGCCCACAAGCAATGGAGTTTTTAAACTATGTTGCAGGTGGTCAATACGATGTGCCAGTTGGTAAAATTGTTTACTCACAATTCTTAAATTCTCGTGGGGGTATTGAGGCTGACGTTACAATTACACGTATCACTGAAACTGCCTACTTGGTGGTGACACCAGCAGCGACACGCCTTGCAGATCAAGTTTGGATGGAACGCCACAAAGGCAATTTTAACGTGGTGATCACAGATGTGACCGCTGGCGAAGGTGTTCTTGCCGTGATGGGGCCAAACTCTCGTAAGCTTTTAGAAATGGTTTCAACGGGCGATTTCTCGAATGACGTAAACCCATTCGGTACAGCTCAAGAAGTCGAACTTGGCATGGGTTTAGCACGTGTTCACCGTGTGACATATGTGGGTGAGCTTGGCTGGGAAATCTATGCGTCTACTGACATGGCAGGTCATGTGTTCGACACATTGCACAACGCAGGCAAAGAGCTTGATATGAAACTATGTGGTATGCACATGATGGACAGTTTGCGGATTGAAAAAGGCTACCGTCACTTCGGGCATGACATTACATGTGAAGATAATGTGATCGATGCTGGTCTGGGTTTTGCAGTTAAGGTTGATAAACCTGATTTCATCGGCCGTGAAGCTGTAATTGCACGCAAAGAATCTGGTCCAGAAAACCGTATGCTTCAGTTCAAACTGACAGACCCAGAACCATTGTTGTATCACGCTGAACCGATCTTGCGCGATGGCGAAGTTGTGGGCTATCTTTCATCAGGTAACTACGGTCACACATTGGGTGGTGCTGTCGGTCTGGGTTACGTTCCAAGCAAAGGTGAAAAATTGGCAGATGTTTTGGCATCCGACTACGAAATCGATGTTGCTGGCGTTAAGGTCAAAGCAGAAGTTTCAATGAAGCCTATGTATGATCCTAAATCCGAGCGTGTTAAAGTTTAACTAATCATGTAAAGGGCGGGTATGAATCCGAACCCGCCCTTTACATACACCCCTCCTTTGGATGATCTGGATGTCTTGCATATCGATGATCAAATCCTAGCGATCAACAAACCCTCTGGCCTTTTATCGGTCCCGGGCAAAGCGATGGAGCATCGTGATTGTTTGGAAACCCGTGTCAAAGATGCATACCCTGATGCATTACTGGTGCACCGTTTGGATATGGATACATCAGGCGTGATGATCTTTGGGCGTACGGCACATGCCCAAAAACATATCAGCGGACAATTTGCAAAACGATATCTTAAGAAAATCTATATCGCGCGCGTGGACGGTTTGATTGCCGAGGATACTGGAACCGTAGATTTGCCGTTGATAGTAGATTGGCCCAACCGCCCCTTGCAAAAGGTGGACCATGAAACGGGAAAACCGTCGATCACCCATTGGACAGTTTTAAACCGCGAAACAAATGCAACACGCGTTGAATTAAAACCAGAAACGGGCCGCAGTCATCAATTGCGCGTGCACATGCTTAAAATCGGACACGTAATATTGGGTGATCGATTTTATGGAACTGACACTGTAATTGCACGAGCTGATCGCCTGCAATTACACGCTTTGGATTTAAGTTTACGCCATCCAGATGGGGGTGAATGGTTAACGATTGAGGCTCCTTGCCCATTTTAGTGCGACGGAAAACTATTTCAGCCGCGTATTATAGATGTAGATGATAGGGGGAAAACCATGAAAACTTTAATAATTATTACAATTTCGACAGTTTTACTTGGTACGCTTACATATGCTGCATCCAATAATGCGCGTGTTAAGACATCAGGCAAGAACACCTGTATCAGTTCAAATGGGACACCAAATCACCAGATTGGACAGTTTCCAAATCGCGGTAATCCACATCGGTTTAAATCGCAAAGAGTGAGATATTGCTTCCCAACAAACCCAGTGAAAACATCTACGAAAACAATGCGTGCGAATACAGTGGGTGTCACGGTGACAGGTATTCCTATCCGCCCAGGCACTGCTGATTGGTACGATGCATCCTCCCCTCGTATGCACAGTCGCGACCGAAGTTCGGGCTGGAACTTAGACGGTATGGGTGCGCGAAACGCATTGGGCTTAGACAACAATAATGCTCATGTAGATCACCGCGGTCTCTACCATTACCACGGAATGCCTGCCGCTTTGATTGATATCAATAAGGATACATTGATGGGTTATGCTGCTGACGGGCATGAAATTCACTATGTAGGTAAAGAAGCGCAATCATCTTGGGTTTTAAAACGGGGTAAACGTCCGTCTGGTCCACGTAGTAAATATGATGGTACATATAACCAGGATTTTGAATTCAAGTCAGGCGCTGGCAATCTGGATGAATGCAATGGTGGCTCTGCCTATGGTAAATATGTGTATTTTGCCACGGATACATATCCATTTTTTCCGCGATGCCATTGGGGCAAGGTTAGCAAAGACTTTGTACATCGTGGTGGTTAAATCATAACCGCTTTTCCTTGCCGCTGACCTTTGAAAAAGTTATCTGGGGATAACCAAAGGAAATAACCATGACTATTGATCCCGTAGCCTTAACCGCTGATTTGATCCGCTGCCCATCTGTGACACCTGAAGAGGGCGGTGCTTTAGTTCTGCTTGAAGAGCTTTTGTCAAAGGCAAACTTCACCTGTACGCGTGTAGATCGGAATGGTATTTCCAACCTTTTTGCCCGTTGGGGTGCAGGCGCTAATGGGCGCACGTTTGGCTTTAATGGTCACACAGATGTTGTGCCATTGGGGGATCGGGGAGCATGGACTGTTGATCCGTTTGGCGCTGAGATTAAAGATGGATTTATGTATGGTCGTGGTGCCACAGATATGAAATCAGGCGTTGCGGCTTTTGCGGCAGCTGCCATTGATTTTGTGACAAATACACCACCAGATGGCTCTGTCGTTATGGCAATTACGGGTGATGAAGAAGGTGTTGCAACGGACGGTACTGTTGCCCTTTTGGATTGGATGGATACTAACAACGAACGCATCGACCATTGTTTAGTGGGTGAGCCAACCTGCCCAAGTAACATGGGTGAAATGATGAAAATCGGGCGTCGAGGATCGATGACCGCTTATTTCACATGTAAAGGTGTACAGGGACATTCAGCCTATCCGCACCGTGCAAAAAATCCGATACCTGCGATGGCGCAATTGATGGCTACACTCGCTGCACATGAGTTGGATCAAGGCACTGATCACTTCGATGCATCAACTTTGCAGGTGACAACGATTGATACAGGCAATCCTGCTAATAATGTGATTCCCGCAGAAACGCGTTCAACTGTGAATATACGGTTTAATGATGATCATACCTCTGCTGAAATAGAAAAGTGGCTACGCTCTGAGGCAGATAAAGTTGCAACAAGCACTGATATTGAAATTGATATGCGTGTTCAAGTATCTGGTGAAAGCTTTGTAACACCTCCTGGTGAATTATCTGACCTGATCTCAAAAGCTGTAAAAGCTGAAACAGGCACCAGGCCAGAAGCATCCACATCGGGCGGAACCTCTGATGCACGGTTCGTGAAAAACCACTGTCCAGTGGTGGAATTTGGTCTTGTTGGGAAAACAATGCACCAAGTCGATGAACGTGTTGAGGTGGTTCAGATTGAACAGCTTAAATCGATTTATACGAAAATTTTACAGGATTACTTTGCATGACCTTAGAGGTTTTTGTAACGGGTGATATTGCAACATGCCGTGCATTGCGCCGTACTGTTTTTATTGAAGAGCAAAACGTTTCTGAAGACGAAGAGCTGGATGATTTAGATGATGATGCCATCCATATTTTAGCAACAGTTGAGGGCCAGCCTGTTGGCAGCGCTCGTATTGTATTGATCGATACGATTGGAAAAATTGGTCGTGTTTGTGTTTTGAAAGATCAACGTGGTACAGGTTTGGGCGCAACTTTAATCAAGAAATGTTTAGAGGTGTTGCGAGATCAACCTAATATTGAAACTGCAAAATTAGGCTCACAAACACATGCGATTGGATTCTATGAACAACTTGGGTTTACCGCTTACGGTCCCGAATATGATGATGCAGGTATCTCCCATAAAGACATGACATGCCCCTTGTAAAACCAACACTTTTCATCATGGTTAAAGAGCCACATCCAGGGCGTGTAAAAACAAGGCTTGGGCGTGACCTTGGTCTAACAACGGCTGCATGGTGGTTTCGGCACCAAACGCGAAAGTTGATCCGTTCAGTTGGCCGCGACCCAAGATGGCAAACGGTACTTGCCGTATCGCCAGATAATGAGGGCTTACAAAGCCGTATTTGGCCCGCTGATCTGCCACGTTGGCCACAGGGACAAGGTGATCTTGGGGATCGCATGAAGCGCATTTTTAACGAAGGCCCGCAAGGGCCAATTGTGATTATCGGCGCAGATATTCCCAACATTACACCACAATTAATTGCCAAAGCATTCCGCGCTTTAGGCGACAATGATGCCGTGTTTGGTCCTGCACCTGACGGGGGGTATTGGTTGGTTGGGTTGAAACGCGGTGTTAATGCTGTACCTGCCAAATTATTCGAAAACATACGTTGGTCAACTGAGTATGCTTTGAGCGATACAATTGCGACGCTTGGTAATATACGTATTGCAACGATTGACACCTTGCAGGATGTGGACACTGTTCGCGATTTAGATGGTATAAACCAACAATCGTGATAAGGGTGAGGCATGAAAAAAATGCCCTGCAAAGAAGATATCTTGAAGTGGATTCAAGATAACCCTAACAAAACCGCTAAACGCGATATCGGTAAGGCCTTTGGCATCAAAGGTGCTGCTCGTATTGACTTAAAACGTATTTTGAAAGAGCTGACCGCCGAAGGTCATCTGACCAAGACGCGTAAGAATTATGATGCGGCGGGAGCACTACCGCCTGTCTCTGTTTTACGCATGTTATCCCCTGACAAAGATGGTGATCTGTGGGCAGCGCCAATGGAATGGGATAGTGCGGAACCTGCACCAAAAATCTATTTTGTCGCTAAAAAAGGCGATCCAGTGCTGAAAGTAGGCGACCGTGTTTTATGCCGCCTAACAGCGTCGCCTGATCCTGATATTGCTTATGATGCACGTCTTATTCGCCGCCTTGCAGGTGGACCAGAAAAGATCATTGGCTTGTACCGCCTTGGATCAGAAGGCGGGCGCATTGTCCCTGTCGATAAAAAATCCAGCAATGAATGGACTGTAACCAAAGAAAACAACGCAAACGCTAAAGATGGTGAATTGGTTGAGGCAGAACAAACAGGTCCGAAATCACGGATGGGGCTGCCAAGTGCGCGTATTACCGATGTTTTGGGTGATCCTATGGCGCCCAAAGCGGTGTCGCTGATTGCCATCCATCAACATGGTATTCCAGATGATTTTCCTGATGCTGTGATTGCTGAGGCTGAAGCAGCACAACCTGTTGAATTGGGCAAGCGCAAAGATTTACGTGATTTGCCATTATTTACAATCGATCCATCTGATGCGCGCGATCATGATGATGCCATTTGTGCCGTTCCCGACGATGATCCAAAGAATGCAGGTGGTCATATCGTCTGGGTGGCTATCGCTGATGTGGCGCACTATGTGCAAGGCGGATCACAACTGGATCGCGAAGCACGTAAACGTGGCAATTCCAGCTATTTTCCTGACCGCGTTGTACCGATGTTGCCCGATGCTTTATCTGGTGATTTGTGTTCCTTACACGAAGGTGTGGACCGTGCCTGTATGGCCGTGCGTATCGTTCTGGATACTAAGGGACAAAAACTGGGTCATGAGTTTTTCCGTGGCCTTATGCGATCCCCTGCATCCCTATCCTATGAGCAAGCGCAAGTGGCTTCAAAAGGTGACTATGATGAAGCGACCAAACCATTGGCTGGTCCGATTGATGATTTGTTTGCAGCCTATGCATCTGCTACGAAAGCCCGCAATTTACGCCAACCTTTGAACCTTGATCTACCAGAACGTCAGATTGTTTTGTCGGACGAAGGTAAAGTAACATCTGTGTCGTTCAAAGAACGTTTTGATGCGCATAAATTGGTTGAAGAATTTATGGTTACAGCAAATGTTTGTGCCGCTGAAACCCTTGAAGCAAAGAAACAGCCGTTGCTTTACCGTGTTCACGAAGAACCAACGCCAGAGAAATTAGAAGTTCTGCGTGAAGTGGCTGACGCAGCTGGTTTACAACTTGCCAAAGGGCAAGGCATCAAGACGCAACACCTGAATAAGTTACTGGATGGTGCCGCTGGATCAGAGGATGCTGAGGTGATTAACATGACCGTCTTACGGTCAATGAAGCAGGCCTATTATGCCCCAGATAACCTAGGTCACTTTGGTCTGAATTTACGCCGTTATGGTCATTTCACATCGCCTATTCGCCGTTATGCCGATTTGATTGTGCACCGTGCATTGATTACTGCACATGGTTGGGGCGATGATGGTTTAACGCCAGATGATGTCGAAGAATTGGCACAAACAGGGGAATGGATTTCTGAAACAGAACGTCGTTCTATGTTGGCTGAACGCGATACAACTGATCGTTATTTGGCAGCGTTCCTTTCCGAATGTGTAGGCAATGAATTCGAAGGCCGTGTGTCTGGCATCGCCAAATTCGGCCTGTTTGTAAAGCTATTGGAAACAGGGGCTGATGGTATTATTCCATTGGCACATCTGGGCCGTGAGTATTGGCGCTATAACGAGCGGGATGGCACGTTAAAGGGTGATGAAAGCAATCGGGTTATAGCCGTTGGAATGCCGTGTAGGGTTTCGCTGGTGGATGCCACAGCTGTCACAGGTGGTTTGACGCTAGAGATGTTGGAACTGGACGGCAAACCGATGCCCAAAGGCAGTGGCGGTAAAAAGTTTTCGCGCAGCCGTAAACCCACCTCAAAAGGCAAAAGCCGTAAGCGTGTTTTAAAGCGTAAACGTTAGGTTTTTACCTTATAAGTTAATGCGTGTTCTATGAGAAATTTAAGCTGCACAGGATTGATTTGATCTGGGTTGTCAAAGACAATGGCCCGATTGCCGTCAATTTTATATTCTGTTCCAAAAGTTTGAGCGAATTGTGAGATGATCGTACTTTGGCAATGTGCATAAAGCGCGAACGCGCCCGATTTTGGAACACCAATTCGCAGCGTTGACCCTTTGGGCGTAATGTAAGCGGGCTGTCCCCACCGCATACACTCTGTCAACGGCGGGTTGTCAGGTAATTCATGTGCGGTTTGATAGATCAAATCACGTAATACCATGGCACCAATTCGGGATGCTTTTGGAAGCTTGTCAAATGCAGCTTGTACCATAGGATCTGTGATTGGGGGCATCATTTTGGATAAAACGTTTCCTTACCGCGTGCAATATATGCCATTAGATTTGGCCGTTCATGAACGACTTTAGTCAATAACGTTTCGGTTGGGAAAGCAACTGCTGCAGCTAAAAATGGAACTGCTGTGTAATCTACAGCACTTGGTGTTTCACCGAACAGGAATGGTTTATCGCCCAAAATCGTTTCAACGGCTGCAATATCTTTCTTTACACGGGTAACTTGTTCTTCTGGGCTATGACGCCCCATACCTTGGCCTGTGATCTGTGTAACAGCACCTTTGCGGATTTGTTTTGTGATAAACCCGCCGATGACTGGTGGCATGTCGCTGAAAAACAACTCTTTGGTAAGTGCCCAATGGTCATCGTCTTGCCAGCGGTCGGAATAAACCGCGAAATATAAGTGTTCTTCGAGCATTCGGATAATGCTGCGTGAAATGGCACGTTGTTCCTTTGATAGACCTTTGTCGAAATCGATATCAAAAGTGGTCTCAAGATAGTCTCGAATTTGGTCGCTATCAGGAATAATTTGAGCCCCATGTTCTAGAACAGGAAACTTTTCTTTTGGTGCTTTGCGCGGATCAGCTGTAACGACCACCTCATATGGTTGGCCTAATTTTTCGACCATACACAGCGCTTTTACTGCAAATGGGCTTGCTGATGGTTCGTTGAAGCCTTCAGGAAAGATTGTAAGTTTTAGCATTATACCCTCTTTGAAATTTATATCGGGGTTCTAACAAAGATTACTGACAAAAACTGTCAGTAAGGGTATTTATACATTTGATATGGCAAAAAGTGACCGACTGTTAGAATTGATGCAACTGTTGCGGACCTTACCGCAACCAGTTACAGCTGCGCGGTTGGCGCAAGAACTAGACGCGTCTGAACGAACGATTTACCGCTATATTGATAATCTGCGTGCTGCGGGAGCCGTGATTGATGGCGCCGCTGGTTACGGATTTACGGTTGTTGAAGATCCGGCTATGCCACCTATGATGTTCAATCAAGATGAGATCGAGGCATTGGTACTGGGCTTGCGCGAAGTTCAACAGGTTGCAGACCCAGTATTGGCGGATGCTGCTAGAAACGTATTGTCCAAAGTGAATGCGTCCTTGCCAAAAGATATGCAAAGGCAGTTAAAGAGTGCGGTTCTATATGCAAAGAAGTTCCGCAAACCTCATCCAATCAAGATTGATGTTGCCGTTCTTCGAAAAGCCACACGCGATGAGCAAGTCGTGGATTTACTCTATGCCGATCAAAAAGAGGTTGTAACGGAGCGTACCATATGGCCACTTTCAATTGTGTTTATGGATGATAGCTTGGTTCTGCTTGCTTATTGTCTGCTGCGAAAAGATTACAGAATGTTCCGTGTGGACCGCATCCAAAAATTGCACCGTACTGATGTATCGTTTAAGCCAAGACGCGTGGGTATGTTGCGTGAATGCTTGGACAGTATACAATCAGAAAGATGTTAAACATAAGCGGCTCTCCGCATAGTGATTAATAAATTCTGTTTTAAGCTTGGCCTTTGGGAATGTTGCGCTAAACTAACCGTAAATAATAATAAATTAATCTCGAGCAGGAGATACGCATGAAAGCTTTATCAACAGCCCTTATTTTGGCTTTGAGTATGAGTGCTGGGCAAGCAGCTCTCGCCGAAACACAACCAAAACCAACAGATATTATTCTAGCGCAAACACAGTCTGGGTTCCAGGCATGGGTGAAACGTTTCCGTGCGGTTGCGCTGCAAAACGGTATTTCGGCACGCACATACGACCGCGCTTTCCGAGGTGTGAAACTGAACGAACGCGTTGTGCGATTGGATCGAAAACAGGCAGAGTTCTCGCGTGAAATTTGGGATTACCTAGATACAGCGACATCGCCAAAACGTGTGAAGAATGGACAAGATGCACTGAAAAAGCATGGTAACACTTTACGTCAGATTGAACGTAAGTACGGTGTTGATAAAGAGGTTGTTCTAGCCGTTTGGGGTATGGAATCTGGCTATGGCGCTAACATGGGTAATATTAATATTGTCGAAGCACTCGCCACATTGGCCTATGATGGCCGTCGTGAAAAATTCGGACGCCAGCAACTCTTGCAAGCTTTGAAAATCATTCAAAATGGTGATATCACACCAAACCGTATGAACGGTTCGTGGGCTGGTGCTATGGGGCATACACAGTTCATTCCAACCAGTTATGAAGCCTTTGCACAAGATTTTGATGGTGACGGAAAGCGTAATGTATGGGATCAGAATGACCCATCCGATGCGTTGGCTTCTACTGCGAATTACTTCAAACGTTCTGGTTGGGTGCAAAATCAACCATGGGGTATCGAAGTAAAACTGCCAAAAGGATTCTATCACGGGAATGCAAGCCTGAAAGTTAAAGCAACCCCTGCACGCTGGACCGAATTGGGTGTGCGCACGATCAAAGGCAATAAAATTCCGAACCATGGTAAGGGATCAGTATTTCTGCCAGCAGGTTCTGATGGACCTGCTTTTATTGTGTTCAAAAACTTCGGTGTGATCAAACGCTATAACAACGCAAACTCTTATGCGATGGGCGTTGGTCACTTGGCTGGTAAGATTAAAGGGCAAGGCGAGTTTGTGAAAGAATGGCCGCGCGGTCCAGGTGCATTGAAACTGGCCGAGAAACTAGCTGTGCAAGAATTATTGAACAATGCTGGATACGATGTGGGTGAACCTGATGGTATTATTGGGCCAAAAACATTGGATGCTGTGAATGCTATCCAAGTCAGTTGGGGGCAAACACCCAACAGTAAGGCAGATCAATCATTCTTGAAAGAATTGCGCAAACGCGTGCGTTAAGCAGTCGCCCAATCGACAGATTGCATTTCACGTAAACGGCTGGCGGTGCGTTCGAATTCGAATGCACCCCTACCGTCAAGATATAGGTGCTCTGGATCGGCGTCTGCTGAAATGATCAATTTTATGCCCGCTTCGTACAATGCATCTATTAATGTGACAAAGCGTTTTGCTTCATTACTGTTGTCTTTTGACAGTTTTGGAACATCGGTGATTACAATAACACGCAGTGCTTTTGCGATTGCCAGATAGTCCCCAGGGCCCAAAGGAATTGCGCATAAATCCTTGAATGTAGCTTTGCCGACGCCGCTGCTAAAGTTGGGTATGATAACGTCACGACCTTTACGTTTGATAGCCAAAACTTCGGATGAGCCGCCTGATAAGTCTTGCCATAAATGATCGACCGCGAATTGAGTGGCTTCATCCAACGGATGGAAATACAATTGCTGATCCGTCAAACGATTTTGGCGGTGGTCTGTTTCGCTGTCCAAGCAATACACAGTTAACCGTTCTGTAATCGTCTCGATGAACGGAAGAAACAAAGAACGGTTTAAGCCGTTTTTATACAATTCACTTGGATGGCGGTTCGATGTCGTCACGATCACAACACCTGCTGCAAACAGCGCTTCGAACAAGCGGCCTACGATCATAGCATCGGTTATGTCTGTGATCTGCATTTCGTCAAAGCACAACAAGTCAGTTTGATTGATGATCCTTTGCGCCACAGGCCTTAGGGCATCTTCAACGCCGGTTTTACGGACTTCGTGCATATGTTCGTGGACTTCTTGCATGAAAGCATGGAAATGAACGCGGCGTTTGGCCTTTGTGGTGGCAACATCATAGAACATATCCATGAGCATGGACTTCCCGCGTCCAACCCCGCCATAGATATATATGCCTTTGGGGGCACGGCGGTTTCCAGAAAAGAAAGCTTTCAAAGACCCAAGTTTTGACGGTTTATAATCTATCAGGCCATCGTAAAGATCGTTTAATAACTCAAGCACCCCACGTTGATTTGGATCGCTTGTAAGGTCGCCTGCAACAACGCGCCGTTCATATTCTGTGATAGGTGACATCAGGATTTTTCAGCTTCCTTACAGATATTCCTTTTGACGATTCTTAACAATTAACTCAGTATCCGACAACGGAGAATACCATGGCACAAGCGAAAACGCCTCTTTTTACACCTGTCTTGATTGCGGGTTCGTTGATTTTGATGACGGGCTTTGCCATTCGTGCGACCTTTGGTGTTTTTCAGATCCCTATTGCAGAGGAATTCGGCTGGTTGCGATCTGAATTTTCACTGGCAATTGCAGTCCAAAACATCGCTTGGGGCATCGCACAACCGCTTTTTGGGGCTTTTGCAGAAAAATTTGGAGATCGTAAAGCGATCATCCTAGGCGCTATTATCTATGCCTTAGGGCTGGTATTATCCAGCTTTGCAACCACTACAGGCGCGCATCAATTCTTTGCCATACTGGTTGGGTTCGGCATTGCTGGTACAGGTTTTGGTGTGATCCTTGCGATCATAGGGCGCGCGGCATCCGAAGACAATCGATCCATGGCATTAGGTGTGGCAACTGCCTTTGGCTCTGCTGGACAAATCGTAGGCCCACCTATCGCGCAATATTTACTAAACCATATGAATTGGAGTTGGGTGTTTATCATCTTTGCCGCAACTATCTTGGCAACCCTTATGCTGCTGCCCTTCATTCGGTCACCGCAAACGATGAGCAAGGTCGAATTGGATGAAACGCTTAGCGAAATTTTGGCTCTTCTCCGCTTTGTTGAGTAGAAAAAGATGCCGACCGCCAAGTAACCTGTTGATATGTATGGTTTCTGATAACTTTACATAGAGCAGGTATATGACAATCAACATCTCGCAGCATATTTTAGGCCTCAAAGGGCAACGTGTAAATGAAATTAAACTGGATGACGGCGGTGTTAAGATTGTCATTCACTGCAGCCGAGACGCGCGTAGGAGGGCTATAGACCCTGCTACAGGCCAGAAGGGAAGCATCAACCAGCATGTCCGCCGACAAGTAAACGACATCCCCCTTTTTGGGTATCCTTGTGTGGTCGAGATTGAGCTGGCGCAGGTTTATATTAACAAGGGCGAACGCCGCATTGAGGGGTGTGATTTTGTTGATAAAGGGTGCCGTTTCACTCACCGATTTTGCCGACTGATCAGTGGATTATGTCGGCATATGTCTATTCAAGCGGTTTCCAGACATTTGGATATACGATGGGAAACGGTCAAGAATATCGACAGGGCATACCTTATTGAAACTCTCCCTACGCTTGATCCTGCAGAGCTAACTGGCTTGGAATATATTGGTGTAGATGAAGTTGCCCGGGCGAAAGGTCATGACTACATGACGGTGGTCTACGATATGGTTGGCGGTCATCTGATCTGGGTTGAAGCAGGCCGAACTGCCGAGGTTTTTTCAAGGTTTTTGAAACAACTGCAACCAGATACAGCCTGCAAAATAAAGGCCGTAGCGATGGATATGGGGCCTGCCTACCAAAAGGCTGTCAGAGAGTCCTTGCCGTTGGCCGACATAGTATTTGACCGTTTCCACGTCATGAAAAACTACAGCAAAGCTATCCATAATCAGCGTCGACTTGAGTTCAGAAAGGCCGATCCAAGTGGTAAAGAGTTGATGAAAGGGACGCATTATCTGTTGCTCAAAAATGCGGATAAGTTGAGTGAAAAACAAAGTGACAAGCTGCAAAGGTTGCTGGAGAGCAATAGCAACCTGAATGCACTTTACGTCTTGAAAGAACAGCTTCAGCTGCTGTGGAGTGCCGCTTCATTTGAGGCGATGGCGGAGCAACTGGAACGTTGGTGCCTGATAGCAGATCAGTCACAGATGCTCTATCTAAAAAAGTTCGCGAAATCCCTACGGAAACATTGTGTGGGCATCTGCAACTACGCCAAACACAAGCTCACAAGCGCCAGGATAGAGGCTGGTAATGTCAGTATAGGAATGATCCGTAAGCGAGCCAGAGGCATCAAGGATACCGAATACTTCAAACTCAAAATTAGACAATCATCCATTCCAGATAATCAATCTATGCTCTATTTAAAATCCTAAATCTACTCAACAAAGCGGAGAAGTGCCGAAATTTTAGCTAAGGCATTCAAAGATCCATCGTTCACATTGATCTTTCTTGGCTTCTTTTCTTGTGGGTTTCAATTGGCGTTCATCACAGCGCATTTCCCTGCATTTGTTACCGAAATGTGTGGGCCGATTGCCCAAGACGGTTTTCTGGCAGCCATGGGTGTTAAAACCACATCTGCATTAGGGGCTATGTCTATTGCTGTAATCGGTGCGGCGAATATCATTGGAACGGTATTGGCAGGTAAGCTTGGTCAAACGTATACTAAAAAATACCTACTGGCCGTGATTTATACATTGCGTACCATCATCGGAGCGCTTTTTATTATGTTCCCTATGACGCCGCTAACAGTACTATTATTTGCATCATCAATGGGATTTTTATGGCTGGCTTCTGTGCCGCTTACATCAGGTTTGGTCGGGTATATTTATGGCATGCGCTACATGGGTACCCTCTATGGCATCGTCTTTTTCAGCCACCAATTGGGGTCATTTCTTGGGGTTTGGTTGGGCGGTCGTTTGTACGATCTATACGGCAGCTACACGACTGTATGGTGGGTGGGCGTTGGTGTTGGCGCATTTTCAGCTATCGTACATTTGCCAATTTGGGAAAAGCCATTGAAAGAACGTCCCGTTACTGCATCAGCAGTTTAATCGCGAGTGTAATGCACATTATTACAAGGAGGGGCCGTATCAATTTGGCGCCATTGTTGATGGCGAGCTTTGCACCAACATTGGCACCCAAAACCTGACCAAACGCCATAGCCAAGCCAATTGGCCAGATAACGGCGCCTGCTATCGCAAAGCTAATAGCGCCACCTACGTTGGAGGCAAAATTCATGAATTTGGTCCGCGCGGTCGCTTTTAAAACCCCAAAGCCCCCTAACGACACCAATGCGAGCATATAAAAACTGCCTGCTCCTGGGCCAAAAATACCATCGTAAAGTCCGACCATAGGTAGGATCATAAAACCAATCAAAAATGGAGAAATATAGGATTGGCGATCTTCGTCGGATAGATCTCTTTTGAATAAGAAATACACAGCAATTGTGATCAAAACGACGGGCATCATAGCGCGTAGAAACTCAGTGGGTAACAGTGTCGCCAAGGCCGCACCAATTATCGAACCAATAAAACAAGCCATTGCAATGGGCAGTTCGGTTTTGATATCCAGCAGCCCCTTTCGCGCGAACGTAAGTGTTGCTGATCCTGTGCCAAACAGGGCTTGTATTTTATTGGTGGCTAAAGCTTCCAATGGAGGGATGCCTGCCAGTAACAGCGCAGGCAGAACCAATAATCCGCCGCCGCCTGCAATTGCATCAATTGCACCAGCGAAAAAAGCCACTACGATGAGGGCCGCGTATGTCCAAAGTGAGGGGTCTTCCATGCGTGTCGCTTATCAAGCATTTGGACGCAGGTCTAACGGTTTATGATCCGATATGCTTTGTACCGCGTTCTTCGGCCAACCGAATTTGTTTTTGGCGTTCGCGAAAGCTTTCTTTGCGCTCTTCTGTATGATCATTGATGCATTGATGACAGGTTACGCCATGTTCAAATTCAGGGCGATCAAAATCTTCTGGTGCCAACGGCATACGGCATGCAAAGCATAGCTCGTATTTACCTTCTTCCAAGCCATGTTTCACAGAAACACGGCTATCAAAGACGAAGCATTCGCCATCCCATGTACTGTGTTCTTGTGGAACCTCTTCAAGGTATTTTAGAATGCCACCTTTCAGATGATACACATCTTCAACACCCTGACCCATCAGATAGTTTGTGGATTTCTCACAGCGAATACCGCCTGTGCAAAACATTGCTACACGTTTGTTGTGAAAGCGTTCTTTGTTTTCTTCCCACCATGCTGGAAATTCGCCGAATGATTTTGTTTTTGGATCAATAGCACCTTTGAATGTGCCAATATCAATTTCGTAATCATTGCGGGTGTCAATCAGAACAACATCATCCTGCTCGATCAAATTATTCCAGTCCTCTGGATCGATATATTGCCCAACATGCGCAGTTGGATCGACAGAAGGTTGGCCCAAGGTCACAATCTCTTTTTTCAGTTTCACCTTCATGCGTAAAAACGGCATATGGCTGGCAAAACTTTCTTTATGCTCAAAGTCAGCACAACCAGGCAAAGCGCGGATTGCAGCGAGTGCTGCATCAATGCCTTTACGCGTTCCTGCTATGGTGCCGTTGATGCCCTCAAAGGCCAGCAAAAGCGACCCTTTGACAACATGTTTATCGCACACGGCCTGAAGCGGCG
Organism: Amylibacter sp.; assembly: GCA_965206885.1. GTDB lineage: Bacteria > Pseudomonadota > Alphaproteobacteria > Rhodobacterales > Rhodobacteraceae > Amylibacter. The sequence continues at coordinate 492,320 of CBDBLJ010000001.1, forward strand.
CTTGAATGGATTTGTGATCCTCAAACTTCGTAAAGTGATATAGGGCTGCAACAACATATTTAGACATGCGCGATCCTATACGCCTAGACGCAAGTCGCGTCCAGAGGCGGTTAAAAGGATTTGTACCATCCGCCAAACAGAACAACACCGCTTTGTGTTGTGCCGCGTGTCCAACGGCGATCAAAGGCGTATTTTGCTCCCGCAGAGATTTCTCCACCTTTGATTGATTTACGTAACTTAAAACCCAGCCCTAAGATTGCTTTGCTGTTCGCAGCTAATTTATAACTATCCTTGGCAAGGATGAGGTCAATAAAGGGCACATATTGCAGTTTAGAATTAGGGCGTACAAACGCCGTAGCCAGTTCGCCCCCTGTTATGAACGCCAGATTGCGGTTTCCATCTGCAAGGCTTTCAGGAAATGTGAAAACGCCCCATATTTTCACCCAACTGTTTTGGCGAAACCAACCTTTATGCCCGCGCGTTTTGTTGCGCCAAAGGTTATCGTACTGAACAACTACCGACTTTCGTCGGTAGGTTCACGTTTTGAATGTAATTCAAGATACTGACGAATAACGTCATCCGTCACATTTCCACTCGTCGTTGAAAAATAGCCTCTAGCCCAGAACCGTTGCCCCCAATAGCGTTTGCGTAATTCGGGGTACTCCCGCTGTATCTTGTATGAGGACCTCCCTTTTACGCGTTGCATCACCTTTGAAATTGGGACGTGCGGCGGGACTGACACAAACATATGCACATGGTCGGTAGACAATACGCCTTTTTCAATGTGTACGCCCAATTCATTGCACGTTTGTCGTATCAATGTCCGAATACGCTCACGCATTTCACCACGCAGCACCTTGTAACGATATTTTGTTACCCAAACGATATGGTATCTGTGATAATATCTGCTATGACTTCCAGTAGAATAGATCATAAGGTTTCCTTCCATTTTAAGACCTTACCGCAACGCTGGGTCTTAAAATGGAAGGAAACCTTATGTAAATAACGCTAAAGCTGACCAGCTAAAAGCTGGTGGTTTTAACCAATTATTGGAAAATAAAAATAAGAGATTTTTCCACGCCACCCTGTTTGGGTTTGATGTGTCGTATACCGATTATCGATGTCATATTGCAGATCGAATGAGACACTAAACGTTTTGCTTAATTTACGATTATAAGAGAGGCCAATAGATAATTTTGCACGATTGTTGAAACTGAATTCTTGGCTGTCACTACTGTAAAACCCACGTAGGAATAACGATGCTTTTGCTGTGTCTGTTTTCCAAACTGGGAATGCCACTTTGAAAAAGGCTTCAGAGTAAATATTATCATCGTCATTAGGTTGTAAGGAATAAGGAAACCGCAATGTGCCCGCTGTCGTATAAGATAGTTTTGGCGGTTTCTTTGATTCAGATGCAAAACTGTAATGTGAGGGAAATAAGCAAAGCAAGATCACCAGAAAATAGAAAATTCTTAACAATGATTTGAAAAGCATATCTTCAAGGCCCTAATGAGCCTTCAGAATGTACAAATAAAGTGAATAACCTGTTAAGGTTTACGGATTAGGTATCGCTTATCTTTCCACGTAAAGATTTGACTTGGGAGCGTTGTTTTTTCCCCTCTAACCGACGACGTTTGGATGCGAGCGTTGGACGGGTTTTGACACGAATTTCGGACGCTCTGTCGCTTTTTGGATCAATGCTATTAGCTTTTCAGTGGCCAACTCGCGGTTCATAGCTTGGGAACGGTGTTTTTCTGCGGTGATAATCAAGGCACCATCTTTGGTCCATTTTCGTCCTGCCAATGTTTTTAATCTGTTCTTCACATAGGATGTCAGGTTCGGGGATCGGCTTGCCTCAAACCGTAACTCTACAGCGGTTGAAACCTTGTTCACATTTTGACCGCCAGGACCTGATGAACGGTGAAAACTTTCAGTAATTTCCCAGTCTTCTAATATGATGCTGTCGGAAACTTTGATCATATCACAACGTGTCACCAATATGGATGACAGGATCAAAACTTATCTTTTTACCTGTGCGTGTTTGTTCTGAATTTTTAGCGTCAACAATCATCTGCGCTGCGGTTTCCCCAGTTTCTTTGCGGAATGCATATGTTGTGGCCGTTAATGCTGGCAATCCTTCGCGAATATCCAGGCCGTTAAACCCAGCCAACCCTAATTGATCAGGAACAGAAATGTCGTTTTGCAAACAATGCATTAATCCGCCTGACGCCATCATATCACCAGAATAATAGATACAGTCCAAATTTGGACTGCGATCCAGCAACATCTTAGTAATGTCTTTGCCGGCCATAAGGGACGATGACCCTGTGTAAAACTCACGGTCAATAATGGATAGGCTCGCTTCGGATAAAGCACGTTCAAAACCGCGCAACCGTTTTGTAGCTCGGTAATCTGTTTCTGTCTTCGTGCCGATAAAACCGATGTTCTTGTATCCTTTTTGGACAAACATCTGTCCCATCTCATAACCAGCTTTTTCGTGTGAAATACCAATATTCATATCAACGGGATCGCCATCTGTATCCATAATTTCAGCAATAGGGATATCAGCATTTTTTAGCATACGACGTGCTGCATCAGTATGCTCTAATCCTGCAAGAATAACGCCAGTTGGTTGCCATGACAGCATTTGACGAATGACAGTTTCTTCTGTGCCCAGATCATACCCTGTTACGCCAAACACAGGTTGTAATTGTGTTGTCTTCAAAACATTAATGATGCCTGTCAAAACTTCGGAAAAAACAGAACTGCTGATGGATGGTACAATGACGCCAACCAAGTTCACACGATTTGAGGATAAAGACCCAGCGATCTGATTAGGGACATACCCCAATGTTTTTGCGGCATCGCGGACACGGTCACAGGTATAGGCTGAGGCTTCACCTTTACCACGCAAAACGCGTGATGCTGTCATTTCACTGACACGAGCAATTTGAGCAACATCTTTTAACGTTGGGCGTCGTGCCATGACGTAGTCCTTATTCTGTTACCAACCGATATAAAGGCTAAATTTGCTTTCTTCAATTGAAAGAGCCCGCACCAAGGAATGCGGGCTCGTCTCGAGAGTTAGAGGTGGCCAAGCAAGATTAGAAAAATCTTGAAGCCAGATGTCTAGTAGAGGGGCTGCCCCCTAGGTCGTCACCTCGCAAGTATCCTTCACCAGCTGCTCCTGTTTCCCAATAATCATTGGCACCTCCTTTCGATTGTTACTTATGACCGGCTGTTGCCGATAAGTGAATCATGCAACGACTTTGCGAAATCTCCAAACGTTTTTTTGTAAAGATTTCGCAAAATGTTGAGAGTGAGGCGTGATCAATGTCTATATCTAGAGAATAGCAGCCACTGCTTTTGCAATAATAGGGACGTTTTTAGCCGTTAAACCAGCAATATTAATGCGGCTGTCGCCCACCATATAAATTGCATTGTCTTCGCGCAATTTAATCACTTGCTCTTCTGTTAATCCAAGACGAGAGAACATTCCACGGTGATCTGCGATGAAACCAAAGCGATCTGATCCTGTTTCCGCTTTCAATGTATCAGCCAATTGTTTCCGTAGTGCCAACATGCCTGTACGTACTTCTTCCAATTCAGTTTCCCACTCGGCACGCAAATCAGGGTCGGTTAAAACCATAGTCACAAGACGTGCGCCGTGATCTGGAGGGAAGCTAAAGTTTTGGCGGTTCATATGGGATAAAGTTTGTTGTGTGATTTTTGCTGTGTCTGCATCTGCAGAAATCGCCATCACGATACCTGTGCGTTCGCGGTAGATACCGAAGTTTTTAGAACAACTGGCTGCGATCATCACTTCTGGGAATTTAGAGGCTATCAAACGTGTCGCAAACGCATCTTCTTCTAAACCATTACCAAACCCTTGATATGCAATGTCTACAAATGGAATTACACCCTTTGCTAAGAGAAGCTCTACAACTTCTTCCCACTGGGTATTGTTCAGGTTTGCACCTGTTGGATTGTGACAGCAACCGTGTAACAAAACAACATCGCCAGCTTTTACATTTTGTAAGCTTGCAAGCATTGCAGGATAATCAACAGCACAAGCTTCTGCATCGAAGTAATCATAGGATACAGATTTCATGCCCAAATGGTTCAACATAGATTGGTGATTGCCCCATGATGGGTTACTCAGCCAAACCGTTGTATCTGGATGTGCTGCTTGGATGGTTTCCAAAACATTGTGAATGGCACCTGTGCCACCTGGTGTTGCACAAAACGAAACACGGTCACGATCAACGCTATCAGCCAAAAGCATATCGCCCATAGCTTTGTGAAAACCAGCATCCCCTGGAAGGCTTGTATATGTTTTTGTATCTTCGTTATTCCACAATTGCTTCTCAGCATTTTTCACAGCACGCATAATGGGTGTGTGACCTTCGGCGTTTTTATAAACGCCAACACCAAGGTCGATTTTATCTTCGCGATCGTCTGCGCGAAAAAGCGTAGAAAGCATAAGGATTTTGTCGGCTGGACGTGGTTTAAGATTGTTTAACATGTGTGTTCCTTTTGGGCCTTAGCCCTGTTCAACGGGATAGTCTTGAAGCCCACCCCATTCTGACCAAGAGCCATCATAGAGTGCGTTATTTGTGTGTCCGATCTTATGTAGAGCCAACATCAGAACGGATGCCGTCACGCCTGATCCACAAGATGTGATGATTGGTTTGTTCAAATCTACACCCTGGGCTTCAAATGCGGATTTCAACGCTTCATCTGATTTCAAAGTACCTGCCTTATTCAGCAGTAATTTAAAAAACACATTGATTGCATTTGGCATATGACCAGAGCGCAAACCAGCGCGAGGCTCTGGAACCTCACCTTTGAAACGGGCAGGCGCGCGTGCATCTAGAATTTGCACATTTTGTGTTTGGCTTGCCTTTAATACGTCAGTTGCATTGCGTTCCATTGATGTGTTTGCAACTGCAGACATATTGCTAGATTGCACAGCAACCGTTTGGTTCGTCGTATCGTGACCTTTGGCTTTCCATTTTTTCAGACCGCCATCTAAAACTGCAATATCCATGTGTCCAAAATAACGGAACAACCACCAGACCCGTGCAGCAGAAAACAGACCTTCAGTGTCATAGACGATGATCTGGCTGTCATTCGAAATACCCAAAGCAGCAACTTGCTTTGCAAACTGTGCCGCTGACGGGATCATATGTGGCAGATTGGACGATGTGTCACTGATCGCATCAATATCGAAGAATTGTGCAGTTTGGATATGCTCTGTTTGAAACTCTTCAAATGGATTACGGTTTTCAGTAGGTAAATGCCATGAGCCGTCTAAAACCCTGATATTGGGATTTGACAGGTTTTGTGCCAACCAATCGGTTGAAACTAAAATTTTCGGATCTGATTGGATCATGATCCCAGCCTCTTTGTGGTTCATCCCCACCTAAACCTGTCGTTAAGGGGATGCAAGTGGGCAAAAGAAAACGCGCATGGGATTGGACATGCGCGTTTCATAATATTGGGTAAATTACCCTTTGTTCATCATGTTTTTAATGACGCCTACGATTGCTAAGAGTCTGGCCGAAAACTATTTCAATGATTTCAACCCCTTGCTAATCGCCGTGTGACCATTCTGATATGGGCGATGAGGAGCCAGCTTTCAGCAGAAGCAATGGATTTCTCCCAATCTTTTGCCAATCGGCGGCACCGCCCCAACCAGGCAAAGGTGCGCTCGACAACCCACCGTCTTGGAATGAGTTCAAATCCCACAGCCTTGTCACTGCGCTTTAAAATTTCGATAGTCCAACAGCCCATATTTTCTAAAGCTTCTCGTAATTTTGGCCCCGCATATCCTCCATCGGCAAACACATGTCGGAGTTTGGGATGGGAGTAGTAGATAGATTTGAGGACATCAACGGCCCCATCTCGATCTTGAATGCCCGCACTGTGGATGATAAATCCGATCAACAGCCCGATGGTATCTGTGATGATATGGCGCTTACGGCCGTTTATCTTTTTCCCTGCGTCGTAGCCGGAAACACCACCGCTTTCTGTCGTTTTAACACTCTGGCTGTCAATAACACCTGCACTTGGACTGGCTGCGCGACCTGCCAATTCCCGCGCCTTGATGACAAGCGTATCGTTGATCCGGTACAACACGCCATTGTCCCGCCAGTCGTAAAAATACTCCTGTATTGTAGTCCTCGGCGGGAAATCTTTCGGGATCATTCGCCACTGACATCCCGTGCTCGCCATGTATTGCACTCCGTCCCACACATCGCGCATTTCGGTTGTTCTGGGCCGACCAACCACATTGGATTCTGGCAGCAGTGGTTCAATTATTGCCCACTCTTCGTCCGTGCAATCACTTGCATAACGCCCATTGTTTCGCTCATATAGGGGGCGAGTAATATCAGTCCAAGCCATAAAATTCTCCATCTTATTTGATAAAGAGAGTGAATCACAACTTACTGATATTACTCAACTAGTTTTCGGCCAGACACTAAGACTGCACAAGAACGTTTATAAACTTTATGCTTGGGCGCGGACACAAGAATGTTTGGATGCGTACCGTATCAAATACGAAGACACGGTTCGGCAATGGGAAGCTTTACGCGCAGAGGGTGTTTCTCTAGCAAAATGCGCTGAATTTGTCGGCATCTCTCGGTCTACTTATTATCGCTACAAGCGGGTTTTGAAGGATTTGGCGCAAGGGATTATGCCGCCATCAAAGGCCCCAAAACACCGCAATAAGTCACAGTGGGGTGAGGCAGAAAAACAGTTGGTGCTCGAAATTCGCCGCGACAATAAAACGGCACTTCTCCGCTTTGTTGAGTAGATTTAGGATTTCAAATAGAGCATAGATTGATTATCTGGAATGGATGATTGTCTAATTTTGAGTTTGAAGTATTCGGTATCCTTGATGCCTCTGGCTCGCTTACGGATCATTCCTATACTGACATTACCAGCCTCTATCCTGGCGCTTGTGAGCTTGTGTTTGGCGTAGTTGCAGATGCCCACACAATGTTTCCGTAGGGATTTCGCGAACTTTTTTAGATAGAGCATCTGTGACTGATCTGCTATCAGGCACCAACGTTCCAGTTGCTCCGCCATCGCCTCAAATGAAGCGGCACTCCACAGCAGCTGAAGCTGTTCTTTCAAGACGTAAAGTGCATTCAGGTTGCTATTGCTCTCCAGCAACCTTTGCAGCTTGTCACTTTGTTTTTCACTCAACTTATCCGCATTTTTGAGCAACAGATAATGCGTCCCTTTCATCAACTCTTTACCACTTGGATCGGCCTTTCTGAACTCAAGTCGACGCTGATTATGGATAGCTTTGCTGTAGTTTTTCATGACGTGGAAACGGTCAAATACTATGTCGGCCAACGGCAAGGACTCTCTGACAGCCTTTTGGTAGGCAGGCCCCATATCCATCGCTACGGCCTTTATTTTGCAGGCTGTATCTGGTTGCAGTTGTTTCAAAAACCTTGAAAAAACCTCGGCAGTTCGGCCTGCTTCAACCCAGATCAGATGACCGCCAACCATATCGTAGACCACCGTCATGTAGTCATGACCTTTCGCCCGGGCAACTTCATCTACACCAATATATTCCAAGCCAGTTAGCTCTGCAGGATCAAGCGTAGGGAGAGTTTCAATAAGGTATGCCCTGTCGATATTCTTGACCGTTTCCCATCGTATATCCAAATGTCTGGAAACCGCTTGAATAGACATATGCCGACATAATCCACTGATCAGTCGGCAAAATCGGTGAGTGAAACGGCACCCTTTATCAACAAAATCACACCCCTCAATGCGGCGTTCGCCCTTGTTAATATAAACCTGCGCCAGCTCAATCTCGACCACACAAGGATACCCAAAAAGGGGGATGTCGTTTACTTGTCGGCGGACATGCTGGTTGATGCTTCCCTTCTGGCCTGTAGCAGGGTCTATAGCCCTCCTACGCGCGTCTCGGCTGCAGTGAATGACAATCTTAACACCGCCGTCATCCAGTTTAATTTCATTTACACGTTGCCCTTTGAGGCCTAAAATATGCTGCGAGATGTTGATTGTCATATACCTGCTCTATGTAAAGTTATCAGAAACCATACATATCAACAGGTTACTTGGCGGTCGGCATCTTTTTCTACTCAACAAAGCGGAGAAGAGCCAATAAAACCTACGGTAAGGAAAAAATAGGGGCCATCTTGCGGCGCGATAAAAACCAAATCATAAGCGATAGCACCGTGGGGCGTATCTTGGGTTTTCTACGCAAGAAAGGCCTGATTACACGATCAAGGTCTGCACCACAAAAGCGCAAGCGTAACTTCTCCAAGGGCCACGCCAAAGGATGGAAATATAAGGATTACAAAGATATAGAGATTGGAGAACGTGTGCAGATCGACCACATGACTGCCACGAAAAACGGCGTCACCTGCAAGCACTTTCAGGCCTGGGAACGGCGTAGCAAGCACATCCACGCGCAAATTTATTCGAATGCCACCGCACGCTCTGCCAAACGGTTTTTGGAAGAGCTTGTGGAAATAGCTCCCTATAAAATCCTCTCAATTCAAGTTGATGGTGGCTCCGAGTTTATGGCCGATTTTGAGACGGCGTGTGAGCAGATGAAAATCCCGCTCATTGTATTGCCGCCAGCCAGACCGAAATACAATGGTGGCGTTGAGCGTGGAAACCGCACCTTCCGCGAGGAATTCTATGATTGTTGTGATCTGATTGCCGATAGCATTGGAGCTATGCGGTTTGAACTGAGAAAAGCTGTCGAAAAATATAACACATTCAGACCACATCACGCCTTGAAAGGTAAGACACCCATGGAGTACCTTCGAATCACTCAGGCCGAAGCCGCGTGAGTCTCAAAACACATGAACCTATACAGGTTTTGCATCTGCTTACCAAGATATTGCAATGGTTCATGCCGTAGAGGTGTCAAAGAATCATCGTCGCAAAGGCGTTGCAAATGCTTTGATGTATAAAGCAGCACTGTGGGCGCAGGATCAAAAATGCGAATGGCTAGCTGTGTTGACCGTCCGGGAAAACACCCCTGCCTGCACACTTTATCAAGCCCTAGGCATGACAGAAGCGGCAGCTTATCACTACCGCTTCAAAAAATCCGTTTAACGGAGATTGGTATTTACCAGTTACCCATACCTTTGTCTTTGAAATGTTCTGCAAGAAAATCTAGGAAAGCACGCAGTTTTGGCTGTGTGTATTGTCCATGCGGATACATTGCATAAATATCTTGGGATTGTTCTGGCAAATCGTCCAGAATTGAAATCAACCGACCACTTTCAACTTTCTCATGATGCAAGAAACACGGCAAGAATGCGATTCCCAAACCAGCTTCAGCAGCTTGTAATAAAGAATGCCCATCGTTTGCAGTAAGATTACCGCTTGCCCGTACAGACCGTATTTCGCCAGTGTTTGATTTCAATTTCCAAACACTACCCGTTGGCTGGTTTGAATAATGAAGCAAACTATGGTGGTTCAAATCTTCAATGCGCGATGGCAGGCCGTTTTTTTCAAAATAGCTTGGTGAACCGACAATTCTCATTTGCGTCGTCGCAAGCTTCTTTGCCATAATACTGCTATCTTGTTGCTGACCAACACGAATAACAAGATCATAGCTGTCGGCAACAGGATCAAGATTTTGATTGCTTAAAACCATATCAACGGAAACTTCAGGATATAATCCAAGGAAATCACCCAGCGCAGCTGACAAATGATTACCACCAAAATCAGGTGAAGCAGCCAAACGCAAAGAACCGCGCGGCGCCACTTGCATTGATGAGACCATTGCATCCGCTTCAATCGCATCGACCAAAACTTGCTTTGCTTTATCGTAATAAGCCAAGCCAATTTCTGTTGGGCTCACACGGCGCGTTGTACGGTTTAACAACCGCGCGCCCAGACGTGCCTCTAAAGATGATACATGTTTTGAGATGGCAGACTTAGACAGCCCCATTTTCTTCGCCGCATCAGTAAAGCCACCGCTATCGACAACTTTAGCGAACGCTTCCATTTCTGTTAATCGGTCCATACTGACAATCCTCATTAAAACTCAGTAATGTTTCCACTTTAAATTTGTTCACATTTGGGAAACAAACTGTCCATTACTTGGTCTTTTCAAGCTTAGTTTTGACACATTCCTTAATTTCTGTGGATAGCTGCCTTTATAATATGACAAATAGTACGATTGACCCTGCGCGAAAAATTTGATCAAATTATAGTAATTCTTATTTAGGCGCTCACATCATGACTGATAAAATTCAAAACCCACACGTCCAAGTTGGCGTTTTCGACCTTAATGGACAAATGCGTGGAAAGCGTTTGCCTGCTAAAAAACTGGATACTGTTCTAAAAGATGGCTTCCGTATGCCTATTTCAATCATGGGCATTGATATTTGGGGCCGTGACATTCCAAACAGCGAATTGGTTTTTGAATCTGGTGACGGTGATGGCTATTGTATTCCAACAGGACGTGGTCCTTTGGAAATGTCTACGTCAAAAGAGCCTACGGTTTTGGTGCCTTGTACATTTCTGAATGAAGATAAAACACCGTTCCTTGGCGATCCCCGCCAAGCTTTGGCACAGGTTGTTGAGCGATATAAAGAAAAAGGCCTGACTGTTGTTGTGGCAACAGAATTGGAATTCTATCTAACAGACCCAGACGCGGCATATGGAACGGCACAAACAGCACCGATAAACCAAGAATTTGAAACAATAGAAGCTTTGGACACTTTAGATTTACATGAGCCTTTCTTAAATGCCGTCTATAAAGAATGCGAAGCATGGGATGTTCCTGCAGATGCCGCCATTTCAGAAGGTGGGACAGGTCAGTTTGAAATTAATCTAAACCACGTACCCGATCCGTTGCGTGCTGCAGATGACGCCATGTTATTCAAACGCATCGTTCGAGCTGTTGCGCGTGATCAGAAAATGGCTGCAACATTCATGGCAAAACCTTTTGGAGATCGCGCGGGCAATGGTCTACATGTGCATTTCTCTGTTTTGGATCAGGATGGGAATAACATCTTTGCGAATGGTACAGATGAAGGGTCTGACAATTTAAGACATGCTGTTGCGGGCTGCTTGGATATGATGCCCGCCTCAATGGCAATATTTGCGCCACATTATAATTCATACCGCCGCTTTGCATCGCACAGCCACGCACCAAGTGCTGTAGGGTGGGGATATGAAAACCGAACGGCTGCGATCCGTATTCCGGGCGGGCCAGATATAGCCCGCCGTATTGAACACCGTGTTGCGGGTGGGGATGCGAATGTTTATTTAATTTTGGCAGCCGTCTTGGGGGCCGCCCTTCATGGGATTGAAACCAAAGCAACCGCACCTGATCCGATTTCTGGTGATGCTTACTCCGCTGATTTGGAAAAACTTCCGAATACTTGGGAAGCTGCATTGGATATTTTTGAAAAATCAGAAGCTATGGGCACCGTATTCGATCCGATCTTGCGCAGCATCTATTTAAAAGCAAAAAGACAAGAGTTGGCCCGTTTTGAAGCAGAAGTCAGCGCCTTTGAATATCGGACGTATTTGAACACGGCATAGAGAGATGTCCCAGTTGGGACATGCGGGTAGCACATTGTAATTACTTGATTTAAGCGTTTACGTTGTGGTAATTTTCAGCATTCGTAAGATTACTGTTTAAATTTCTTCCAAACGATCTGTTGCAGGCGCTGGTGTCGGCGATATTGCAGCGATCCTGTCATAGTCTTCGGCTGACAAATCAATTTGAAGTGCGGCCAATGATGCCGTCAATTGCTTTGTGTTCCGAGCACTAATGATAGGTGCCGTCACAGCAGGGTGTTGCTTGGCCCAAGCGACTGCGATGGTTGCAGGGTCGTGCCCTATATCCATCGCAACGGCGGACAGCGAGCGCGCTGTGTCATGCATCCATTCTTGCCCATATCGCGCAGCATACCGTGTATCAGACAATAGGCGACCAGATGCACCAACCTTCGTATATTTACCTGTCAAAAGACCGCCTCCCAAAGGAGAGTATGGCGCCACTGCTATATTTTCAGAGATAGCCATTGGAAAAATCTCTACCTCAGCCTGTCGCTTCACTAATGAATACATCGGCTGCAAAATATCGATCTGCGTTCCAAGCTTTTTTGCCGCGGCTTGGGCTTTCATCACTTGCCAAGCCGCAAAGTTCGAAACACCAATATAACGAATTGCACCTTTAGCCTGTAGAGAAGCGAGTGCTTCAAATGTTTCTTCTAATGGCGTGTCTGCATCCCACCGATGTAAATACAGAATATCAACCATGTCCATATCAAGCCGACTCTGACTAAGATCAAACATCTTAAGAATGTTCTGGCGTCCACTCCCACCAGTATAAGCGGCCTTGGTTGCAATGATCAGACTTGCTCTATCCACTTTAGCGAACTGCCCAAGCAGAGCTTCAGACGCTCCATCTGTATAAACATGAGCTGTATCAAAAAAGTTCAGGCCGGCATCACGACATGCTTCAAACATCGCGCGACTGTTTTGGTCATCAGCAGCTCCACCGAACTGCATACACCCAAAGCAAAGTGAGGAGACTGTGGCCCCATCATGGGGTAATTGGGGCAACTTGGCGGGAATTTTCGCAATCCGGTTCAAGTGGGCACATTTGACGCACTCATCATCATGTCCATCTTGAAGATCTTTGGTTTAGATTGCGGCAAATTGACTCGCATTTACATATGAGGATTCCAAAGGCGAAGTATTTTCTGCTCTATAGGGCGATGTTGCCATCGCCTCCACACTCTCTTGATGATTTGTCCAATGCCGCGCTTAAAGATTTGGTTTTCGCGCTCTTTGCTGAGCTTTCAGAGCTGAGGCAGGAAAGGACCGAATTGCGGGACGAGATCAGACAGCTCAAGAAACTTCCGCGACGTCCGAATATCAAACCAAGCGGTCTGGCCTCACAAGACAAGAGCAGCAAGCAGGATTCCGAGCCCAGCGGGGGATCAAAAACAGACGGGAAGCAAAAGAAAAATCGGCGCGGTCCACGACGCAGTAATCTGAATTTACACAAACGCGAGGTCAAGGTCACTCTTGAAGATGTACCTGATGGGTCCACACGCAAAGGCTATCAAGCGCATACCATTCGTGACATCGTGATTTACGCTGAAGAAGTGACTTACCTTCGGGAGGTCTGGCAGTTTCCCGATGGCAGTCGCCGCGTGGCCTCGCTCCCACCCGGGGTGGTAAAGGGCCGCCAGCAGTATGGGAATAATCTGAAGGCCCTGACGATCACGCTGTATCATCAATGCCAGTCCACCGTTGCGCGTATCGCGGCTTTGCTGAATGACATGGGTCTGGACATTTCCGCTCGTCAGATAAAGCGGTTTCTGAACGAAGATATCCAGGGCATTGTCGACGAGCAGCAGGACGTGCTGAGAGCGGGTATGGAAACTGCTGCATGGATCAATGTCGATGACACCGGAGCGCGCCATCAGGCCAAAAACGGCTTCTGCACCGTAATCGGCAATGATCTTTTTACCCACTTCAGATCGACCGGCTCGAAAAGCCGCCTTGATTTTCTTGAACATCTCTGTGCGGGTGACCTGACCTACACCGTCAATGACGAAGCGCTTGACTACATGAGACGCATGAGGTTGCCCGAAAAAACCATAGTGCTTTTTGCCTCACATCCGCATCGGATATTTCGCGGTGAGGACGCGTGGCAGGCCCATCTGGCCACCCTCGGGATTGACCGCATAACGGTGAAACCGGACCCGATAAAAATCGCCACCGAGGGCGCGCTCTGGGGCAGTATCTGCGATGCTGGACGCCTTTCCGATACGGTGATCCTGAGCGACGATGCTGGCCAGTTCAATGTCGGAGATGCTCATGCGCTGTGTTGGGTGCATTTGGAGCGTCTCATTCGCAAGCAACAAAGCACCAACGAAATCCAATTTGCGCGTGTCCAAGCCGTACGAACATCCGTTTGGGACTTCTACCGGGAACTCTCAGCTTTCAGACAAGATCCCTGCGATGCGCAGCGCGAGGGGCTTTCGGCGCGTTTCGACGCGATATTTGAGCAACGAACGGGCGATGCAAATCTCGACAACCTGCTTAGACGGCTGAAGGTAAACAAGGGTGAATTGCTGCGTGTTCTGGATTATCCGAGTACACCCCTGCATTCCAACAGCGCGGAACGCGATATACGGTCTCAGGTCACGAGGCGGGCGGTCTCGCAGGGAACCCGCAGCCAAAGCGGTCGGGCCGCACGCGATGCCGGCCTTGGCGCATTGAAAACCTGCCAAAAACTTGGGGTATCATTCTGGCAATATGCGCGCGCCCGTCTTGGGGTTGCCGGTGCGGTCTGCGTTCCCAGTCTCGCAGACCTTATCATACAGCGCTCAATGGCCAGACAGTTCTCGCCAAGTTGCCACAATTCCAATCATGATATGCGGGGACTGTATGAGTAAATACATCGAATCCGGGCACAAGCGCAATGACCAGGACTTCTATCCGACGCTTCAAGCCAAAGAGATGGTGCGCGACCTCGTTCTTTCTGCAGGCGTCAGCATCCCACCAGTTGCATGGGAACCACATGCAGGCGAAGGCCATTTGGTTGATGCCCTCAAGAATATGAACATCCCGGTATATGCCAGCGACATTGAGCCCCGCGCCAAGGGTATTGTCGAAATGGGCTTTCTGGCTCAGGATCGCCTGCCTTCAGACCAAATTCGATCCATAGTCATGAACCCTCCGTTCAGCTCTTTGGATGCACAACTCGGTCACGCTCTGAAACTCATGCAGCCTGTCACGGGGACAGTCCTGATGCTTGCACGCACATTGCTTACATCCGGTAAAAAGCGGCAGTCAAACTTCAGGAACCATCCACACTTCGCCGCAAAGATCGAAATGGTGGGGCGACCCTTCTGGTTCACAGATTACAGAAACAGCCCAATTCATCCTTACTCCTGGTATCTCTGGGACTTCAGTACAGAGCATCCCCTCCCGGCCATAAAGTGGATTGATCCCCTATAATCTGGTGTTGCGTGCCGCCACCTTTATCTATTCGTTGCAGAAAGGTCGGCCCTGTTGACAGGGTATCGGGGCTTTGCCAAACCCCGCCAAGTTGCCCCAATTACATCATGGGCAAATATTTTTGACATTATATAAATCCAGAATGCTGAATAACTCGCTCATGCATATGCGCTTTCACGACCTGTGGTCAAATCATTAAGTTTTATGATTAAGGTCTATTTACGGGTGATTTGATAGCAAAAAACAAAACAAGAGTTGATCTGCTTTGAAACAACAGTCAGTGCGTTTGAATATCGTACTTATTTGAATACATTCAACTGCAAAAACAGCTACATTAGTCAAGAAAAGAGAGTGAAATCATTACAAATCTTGGAATCTGCCCCGCTTGCAATACTGCAAAAACTATAATTAAAAGTCATTCAATACCAATGTGGGTTTTTCGTGATATGAGAAATCGCAGTGATACAAATGACCTTATTCACGCCAAACAAAATCTAATAGAAAAATTTCGCATAATCCTACTACTGGATCAGTTCCAATTTTATGCCAAGAGTGCGACAGCCAGTTAGGTGAAATATATGATATTTACGCAAAGGAATGGGTTATAACAGCAAATGAAATCACATCCGGAATAGAAACAGATACTCAAAAACTGGCAGGTTTTATTACATCTGTTTTCTGGCGTGCGTCCCTTTCAAATCACTGGATGTATAAAAACTTTTTAGCGGATGATCCTAAAATCAAAAGCTGGACACCTCTAAAAACCTATCTTTTAGGTGTATTTTGTGATTCAATATTTTCAGGAGGATATTTTGATGCACGAAGCAGGATTGTTTGATTTTTCTGATCATCTTGAGCGTTTGTCTAAAACAGGCGACCCACTTGTCGCGCTTTCTGAGCATGTGGATTTTGAGATGTTTCGGTGTGCACTGACAAGTGCACTTAACTATGGAGAGCGTCCACAGGGGGGTCGTCCGCCCTATGATGCGGTTATGATGTTTAAGATTTTGATATTAGCGTCGATGCATAATTTAAGTGATGAGCGGATGGAGTTTCTGATCCGCGATCGTTTTAGCTGGTTGCGTTTTCTTGGTTTGCAAATTGGGGAGCCGACGCCAGATCAAAAGACCATTTGGGTGTTTCGGGAGAAGTTGACCCAAGCGGGTGTGTTGACTGATTTGTTTGCAACCTTTGAGGATCATTTACGTAATCGGGGTTACAAACAAACTGGGGGACAAATTGTAGACTCATCGCTGATTGCAGCCCCACGCCAACGTATGACTTCAAGCGAGAAAGCCCGCGCCAAGGCTGGCGAAGATGCAAAAGATATCTGGCCTGATAATCCAGCCAAGGCGGCACAGAAGGACACCGACGCACGGTGGATGGTCAAGTATAGCAAGGCTAAAACGACCAAGACGGGTGAGAAAGATGCGGGGTTAGTTGATATTTCCGTACCTCACTTTGGCTATAAAAACCACATCAGCATTGACCGTAAGTTTCGGTTTATCAGAGGTGAAAAAACAACAGATGCAGCGCGCTATGACGGTCATGAGTTGGCGTCAGTGCTCACCAAGGACAATCGTTCTGGCAAGGTTTGGGCCGATACAGCTTACCGCACCAAGAGCAATGAGGCATGGCTTAAGGCCAATGGATTTTTCTCCCACATCCACCGTAAAAAACCAAAAGGCAAACCAATGCCCAAACACATCGAGCGCGGTAATGCGACACGTTCTATATTTCGCACCTGTGTCGAGCATGTCTTTGGTCATCAGAAGGGCCCGATGGATTTATCCATTAGAACCATCGGAATTCAACGCGCCACAACAAAGATGACACTCGCCAACATAACCTACAATATGAAGCGTCTCATCTTCCATGAACGACGGCAAGCCACAGCCTGAATCCGTCTAGAATTCAGAAATACCCGCTCAGGCGGCTCCATAAAGCATGAATGCCGCATAAAACGGAACAAAACAGGCTTTTTTTGCGTCAAAAAGCAGCCTGCCGTAAAAAATGCCTATCAAATACCTCTGGAATTAGCGGTTAATCGAGGTGTCCAGCTTAATAAAAAATGCGACTTATTTTGAAAATCAAACATTCAAGATTGGTTCGTATAGCGTGGAACGACTTGAAGATAAGAGTCAGGGTTTTTCACAAGAGGAGTTAAAAGGTATTATGGCAATGCCGCATGCTAAATATATACATAATGGAAATACCAATCGACCAACACTTCTTATGCGCATGGCCTTCGAGGGTTTCATATGGAGCATGGCAATTCCACGAGTATCATTTGCACATAAAACCAAGGGCAACTTACTCCAACCTAAGAAAACTGAACAACTACCGACTTTCGTCGGTAGGTTCACGTTTTGAATGTAATTCAAGATACTGACGAATAACGTCATCCGTCACATTTCCACTCGTCGTTGAAAAATAGCCTCTAGCCCAGAACCGTTGCCCCCAATAGCGTTTGCGTAATTCGGGGTACTCCCGCTGTATCTTGTATGAGGACCTCCCTTTTACGCGTTGCATCACCTTTGAAATTGGGACGTGCGGCGGGACTGACACAAACATATGCACATGGTCGGTAGACAATACGCCTTTTTCAATGTGTACGCCCAATTCATTGCACGTTTGTCGTATCAATGTCCGAATACGCTCACGCATTTCACCACGCAGCACCTTGTAACGATATTTTGTTACCCAAACGATATGGTATCTGTGATAATATCTGCTATGACTTCCAGTAGAATAGATCATAAGGTTTCCTTCCATTTTAAGACCTTACCGCAACGCTGGGTCTTAAAATGGAAGGAAACCTTATGTAAATAACGCTAAAGCTGACCAGCTAAAAGCTGGTGGTTTTAACCAATTATTGGAAAATAAATATGTACCAACACGTAAAGACATCTTTAGCGATCCTGACCTAAAAGATTGGATACTTGATGCTTACAGAAAGAATGCTACTGGGCTTGTAAGCAAAAGGTTACTTAAAGAACAAAATGAAAAGCAACAGTAGCGTCCGACCTAGGATGGCTGCGAATGCGCCCTCTCCTGAGGGAGATCTGGCGACGATGCCCAGTTTTATACATTTGATTTCACTAAAAGATGCCTATCCACACCATGATCCCGATTCCCCTTGCATCTTAAATGGACTCAGCCTATATCCACATCAACAGCGGAAAGACTGGCTTCCACCCCCAGACTTCCATCGGAAATTATCGACGGGCAGCTGCCCGTTTTTTTGTGCTTGGACGAAATATGTCAGACCTTATTGCGAAAGCAGCGATTGATAAACGCATGGCAGAGATTATCACCCCAGTCATCGAGGACTTGGGGTATGAGCTTGTGCGCGTTCGTTTGATGGTTGCCAAAACAACAATCCTGCAAATCATGGCTGAAAAACCTGAGGGCGGGATTGAAGTCGATGATTGTGGTAAGATTTCCACCGAAGTTGGCGCAATACTAGACGTTGAAGACCCGATTGAGGGGGATTATGGGCTAGAAGTGTCCAGCCCTGGTATTGACCGCCCGCTGACACGTTTAAAAGATTTTGAAGTCTGGGCTGGCTATGAAGCCAAGATTGAGACCACAGAATTGATCGACGGGCAACGCCGCTTTAAAGGCGAATTGCGTGGCGTAGAAGATAATGAAGTGCTGATTGAAATCCCACAGGGGATCATTGGCTTACAATTTGACTGGCTTTCAGATGCAAAGCTGGTCCTAACCGACGAATTGGTCGCAGAAAGCTTAAATGCCCGCAAAAAAGCAGGTTTTGACGAGAATGCGTTCGACGAAATTCAAACCGAAGAGGACTGAACCCATGGCTATTACAAGTGCTAACCGTCTGGAACTGTTACAAATCGCTGACGCTGTTGCGCGTGAAAAACTGATCGACCCTGATCTGGTTATTCAAGCAATGGAAGAATCTATGGCGAAGGCTGCAAAGTCTCGTTACGGCGCAGAGCTTGATATTCGTGCACACATTGATCGCAAATCAGGTGAGTTAACAATGACGCGTGTACGCGAAGTTGTGGGAGAGGTAGAAAATCTATCAACAGAAATGACTGTTGAAGAAGCGAAAGCGCATATTGAAAACCCAGAAGTCGGTTCATTGATCATTGATTTGCTTCCGCCAATGGATTTCGGTCGTATCGCTGCGCAGTCTGCGAAACAAGTGATCTTGCAAAAGGTTCGCGAAGCAGAGCGTGATCGTCAGTACGAAGAATTCAAAGATCGTCAGGGTGAAATCATCAACGGTCTTGTTAAGCGTGTTGAATACGGCAACGTGATTGTTGACGTGGGTCGTGGTGAAGCTGTGTTGCGCCGTGATCAATTGATCAACCGCGAAATGTTCCGCAATGGCGACCGCGTTCGTGCGTATATCAAAGAGGTGCGTTCTGAAATGCGCGGCCCACAGATTTTCCTTTCACGTACAGCGCCAGAATTCATGGCTGAACTGTTTAAAATGGAAGTTCCTGAGATTTATGACGGCATCATCGATATTAAAGCTGTTGCACGTGACCCAGGGTCGCGCGCGAAAATCGGTGTGATCTCATACGACAACTCAATCGACCCAGTGGGTGCTTGTGTTGGTATGCGTGGTTCACGCGTTCAGGCAGTTGTGAACGAGCTTCAAGGTGAGAAAATCGACATTATCCCTTGGAACGAAGATGCGCCAACATTCCTTGTGAATGCCTTGCAACCAGCAGAAGTTTCTAAGGTTGTTTTGGACGAAGATGCAGAACGTATCGAAGTTGTTGTTCCTGATGAGCAATTGTCATTGGCAATTGGCCGTCGTGGTCAAAACGTACGTTTGGCTTCCCAGCTTACAGGTCTTGATATCGACATCATGACAGAAGCCGACGAGTCTGAACGTCGTCAAAAAGAATTCGAAGTGCGTTCTAAATTGTTCATGGACACAATGAACGTTGATGAAGTTGTTGCACAGCTTCTTGTTTCAGAAGGCTTCGCAACTTTGGAAGAAGTTGCCTATGTTGAAGTAGACGAACTGCTTGTGATCGAAGGTTTCGACCAAGACACAGCAGACGAGCTTCAGGCGCGTGCACGTGAGAGCTTGGATGAGATCAACGCAAAAGCCTTGGCCGCCGCAAAAGAGTTGGGCACAGAGCAAAGCTTGATCGATTTTGGCAGCCTTTCCCCGCAAATGTTAGTGGCTTTAGCCAAAGACGGTGTGAAAACAATCGAAGATTTCGCAACATGTGCTGACTGGGAGTTGGCTGGTGGCTACACCACAATCGACGGCGAGCGCGTAAAAGACGATGGTTTGTTGGAAAGCTTTGATCTTGGCCTAGAAGAAGCGCAGGAGCTGGTTATGTCCGCACGTCTGCAACTGGGTTGGGTGACTGAAGAGCAATTAGCCGAAGATGCCGCTGCTGCTGAAGCAGACGAAGAAGCATCCGACGAGGAGGCTGAAGCCTGATGCGTCAGGTTTCGGTTTTTGCCCGTGGGACGTGGTGGTCGAACAAATCGTACTGAGGTTATTGAACGTCGCTGCATAGTGACGGGAGAAACTCAGCCAACATCAAACCTGATACGGTTCGTATTGGGTCCTGATGACATGGTTACGCCTGACATATCAGAGCGGCTTCCAGGCCGTGGTATATGGGTATCTGCAAATCCTGTGGATTTGGCGAAAGCCATTGATCAAAACCTATTTTCAAAATCAGCCAAGCAAAAGGCAAATATCCCTGATGGGTTGGCTGATTTAACAGTCAATTTGATTGCTAAGCGTGCAATCGATTTGATGTCTATGGCGCGCAAAAGTGGCCAAGCAATCTGTGGTTATGAAAAAACCAAAAGCGCTATGATGTCGGATCGCTGGTACATCCTGCTTCAAGCCGAAGATGGCTCTGCGCCACAGAAACAAAAAATACGACCCTCTGCGGTTGCGAATTCCTATATTTCTTGCTTTACAGCACAGGAATTGGGTTTGGCATTTGGCAGGGAAAATGTGATACATGCGGCGGTTTCCAAAGGTGGACTCTCGGCTCGCATCCTATTAGAAGCCAATCGACTGACAGGTTTTCGTGCCGCAAGCACAACCAGTCCGTCAAAAAATGCTGGTAAACGACCAGCAGCGAAAGGTTAAATACGAATGAGCGACGAAAACAACAACGACGGCAAACCAAAACCACTCGGACTTAAGGGCGGCTCTGGAACTGTACGCCAAAGTTTTTCTCATGGACGTTCGAAATCTGTCGTCGTCGAGAAAAAACGCAAGCGTGTTATCGTACCTGGTAAACCAGGCGCTGGCCCAGGCACACGCCCTGCAGGTGGTGCCGCTGGTGGTGTATCCAATTCTGAAATGGAACGTCGCAGAAAAGCTCTTGCTGCTGCCGCTGGCCAAGAAGCCGATCGCAAAGCAAAAGAAGAAGCCCAAACGGCCGCACGTGAAGCAGAACGCACAGCGCGTCGCAACGAGCGCGAAGCAAAAGAACGTGAAGAGCAAGAACGCATAGAGCGCCGCCGTGCACGTGAAGAAGCTGCAAAAGCGCCCGCTGCGCCTAAAGAAGTTAAAAAAGCAGATCCAAATGATGCCCCTGCAGCAGCTGCACCAGCGCCTGAGACAGATGTTTCACGTCCTGCTGCAAAACAACAACCAATTAAGCGTCCTGAAAAAGCACGCGAAGAGCCACGTCGTGCGAAACCTGCAAAAGGTGGTGATGCAAACGATCGCCGTAGTTCTGGTAAGCTAACAATCAACCAAGCATTACGCGGTGGCGGCGGTCATCAAAAATCCATGGCAGCCATGAAGCGTAAGCAAGAACGCCAACGTCGCCAAATGATGGGTGACAATAATGCCGAGCGTGAAAAAATTGTACGTGAAGTTCAAGTCCCAGAGGCAATCACTGTGAGTGAGCTTGCCAACCGTATGGCCGAGAAAACAGCCGCTGTTGTAAAAGCGCTTATGACTAACGGTATTATGGCAACGCAAAACGAAGTGATTGATGCAGATACAGCAGAATTGATCATCGAAGAGTTTGGCCATAAAATTGTGCGCGTTTCTGATGCTGACGTTGAAGATGTCATTCAACAAATCGAAGATGATGAAAAAGACCTGAAACCACGCGCACCTGTGATTACAATCATGGGCCACGTTGACCACGGTAAAACATCAGTTTTGGACGCTTTGCGCAAAACCAACGTTGTATCAGGCGAAGCTGGCGGTATTACACAGCACATCGGTGCGTACCAAATTACAACCGAAGACGGCACATTGTTGACGTTCCTTGATACACCAGGTCACGCCGCGTTTACGTCTATGCGTGCACGTGGTGCTCAAGTCACTGACATTGTTGTTTTGGTGGTCGCCGCGAACGACGGTGTTATGCCACAAACAATCGAAGCGATTGCACACGCAAAAGCAGCTGGCGTTCCTTTGATCATAGCCATCAACAAAATAGACGTTGAAGGTGCTAACCCAACGCGCGTACGTACAGATCTATTGCAACATGAAGTCGTTGTTGAAGCTATGTCCGGTGACGTTCAAGATATCGAATGTTCTGCCCTAACAGGCCAAGGACTTGATAAGCTGTTAGAAGCGATTGCACTACAATCAGAAATCTTAGAGCTAAAAGCTAACCCAGATCGCGCAGCACAAGGTGCAGTGATCGAAGCCAAGCTAGACACAGGTCGCGGCCCAGTTGCCACTGTTCTGGTAGAAGCAGGTACATTGCGCAACAAAGATATATTCGTTGTGGGTCAGCAATGGGGTAAAGTTCGTGCTCTTATCGACGACCAAGGCAAAACAGTTGCACAAGCGGGTCCATCTTTGCCTGTAGAGGTTCTGGGTTTGAACGGTACGCCAGAAGCAGGTGATATTCTAAACGTTGTTGGTTCAGAAGCAGAAGCACGCGAAATCGCAGATTACCGTGCACAAGTGGCAAAAGACAAAAAAGCATCTGTTGGCGCTGCAACAACATTGGATCAATTGATGGCGAAAGCCAAAGCAGACGAAACTGTTGCTGAACTTCCAATTGTTGTAAAAGCTGACGTTCAAGGCTCTACAGAAGCCATCATCCAGACATTGGAAAAAATCGGCAACGACGAAGTACGCGTTCGCGTATTACACTCTGGCGTTGGTGCGATTACAGAATCTGATGTGACTTTGGCAGAAGCCTCTGGCGCCCCAATCATTGGCTTTAACGTTCGTGCAAACACACCTGCGCGTAACGCTGCAAACCAAAAAGGCGTTGAGATCCGCTATTACTCAATCATCTATAACTTGATGGATGACATCAAAGCAGCTGCATCTGGTCTGTTGTCAGCGGAAATCAGAGAAACATTCATTGGTTACGCTACAATCAAAGAAGTCTTTAAAATCACTGGCTCTGGCAAAATCGCTGGTTGTGAAGTCACAGAAGGTGTTGCACGTCGTTCTGCGGGTGTTCGCTTGCTACGTGACAACGTTGTGATCCACGAAGGTAAGCTGAAAACTCTGAAACGCTTCAAAGATGAAGTGAAAGAAGTTCATGGCGGCCAAGAGTGCGGTATGGCGTTCGAAAACTACGAAGACATCCGCTCAGGTGATGTGATCGAGATCTTCGAGACTGAAGAAATCGAACGCAACCTAGACTAAGATGTCACCGACAGATTTACTAAAACGGCTAGACCACCTTGGTCTAGCCTACCAAAACACCCACCATGTCGCATTAAAGACTGTGGAAGATTCCAAAAAAGTCCAACATCAATTTCTGTCCTCGCAAGAGGGCGGTGGTCATATTAAGAATCTTTACCTGCGCGACCGCAAGAAACGCAATTATCTTGTTGTGGCTGAACAAGACCAAGCAATTGATCTAAAAGACCTATCTCGTACAATAGGCGCTACAAACCTATCTTTTGGTTCCCCAGACAGGTTAATGGAACATTTAGGTGTTTTGCCTGGTGCCGTTACACCGCTTTCCATGATTATAGGTGCCGAAAAAGGCGTGGCGCTGTATTTGGATGACAGTTTGCAAGGCTGTAAGCAGATATACATGCATCCAATGGTTAATACTCAAACCACTGCTATGTCCCCTACAGATTTAGAAGTGTTTCTAAAGTCACTGGACTGTACATACAGCTGGATTAATTTGTCCAAAACAGAGCTGCCTTAATATAGATCGTCTATACCTTTTTCATGATCGCTCTAGATTGCCAGCCAAACAATCCCTATATTCACCTAAAGAATAAAAAGGTGAGATATGACCGAAACAACAAAATTTCCCGGCTGGCACGGCACGACGATTGTTGGTGTCAAAAAAGGCAACAAAGTTGTCATCGCAGGCGACGGACAAGTCAGCCTTGGACAAACTGTTATCAAAGGCTCGGCACGCAAAGTACGCCGCATTTCACCAGGTGGGCATGATGTAATTTGTGGCTTTGCAGGATCAACAGCAGACGCATTCACATTGCTGGAGCGTCTTGAAGCAAAATTAGAAGCAACACCAGGCCAATTGGCAAAAGCTTCCGTAGAGCTGGCCAAAGATTGGCGCATGGATAAATACCTGCGCAACTTAGAAGCCATGTTAATCGTCACGGATGGTACAGACCTGTTCGTCATAACGGGTGCTGGCGATGTTCTGGCCCCTGAAAATGATATTGCAGCCATCGGATCAGGCGGTAACTTTGCCCTAGCTGCGGCACGCGCCATGATGGATACAAAAAAAGACGCAGAAGCGATTGCACGCCGCGCCTTGGAAATCGCCGCTGAAATCTGTGTTTACACAAACGGTAATATGACTGTGGAAGTGATTGAAAAATGACCCTTGAAAATGACGACCTGCGCGCAGCCGTAGGCGCAGGATTAATATCCGAGGCTCAAGCCGCTGGATTAATACAGCTTGCGGATCAACGTCGCGGATATAGAACAGCCACTATGGATGTTGATGAACCTTTTGAATTGTTCAAAGGCTTCAATGAAATCTTTATCGTCGTGGGCCTGATCATCCTTTATGCAGGATGGTCTGCGATCACTGGTATTTCAGTTTTCACCAACGATAACTCAGTTGGATCATCCTTACTCACATACGGCATCATTCAAGTTATAGTGACAGCAGCACTCACCTATTACTTCACATTAAAAAGACGCATGATTGGGCCTTCAATCCTACTAAGTCTTTTATTTGGCCAAGCCGGATTACAAATAGGGTATGGGATATTCAAAGTACTAGCCCAAACAGACACTTCTGTACTGCCTATTACATTTGGGACTGCTGCATTATTTTTAATCGGATATTGGTATATTTTCCGCATACCTTTCTCACTGATGTTATCGGGTCTTGCGATCTTTGTTTTTGCAGTTGGTGTAACCACGGGCGGTGGTATCAGCTTTAGCAACTTTGACGAACTGTTCCTCTTAACAACATCATGGTCTGCGAGCATTGTCACAATCAGCCTTGGCCTTTGTGCATTCATCGTCGCTATGCGGTTTGATATGAGCGATCCACACCGCGTAACCCGCCGTGCAGCCAACGGGTTCTGGCTGCATATTCTAGCAGCACCCGCTATCGTGAATTCAATAGCACTAACACTTTATACAAATGGAACTATACCCTCGTTTGTCGTGCTTATAGCTTTCCTAATCCTAATCGCACTTGTGGCTGTCATCATAGACAGACGGTCCTTTTTAATGTCAGGCATCGGCTATATGATTGCCTTAATCACCACCGTATTGGACGGCGGATATGGCTTAATGGTCTTAATACTCGGTGGCGGTCTTGTTCTACTTGGATCAAACTGGGAAAAACTGCGCACCACCGTATTACGTGCCCTGCCAAACTTTAAAGGCAAAGATAAATTGCCGCCTTGGAATGATATTGTGAAAGAAACGAAATGACTGATCTAACGCCACGCGAAACCGTATCTGAACTAGACCGTTTCATCATCGGTCAAAACGACGCCAAACGCGCCGTTGCTGTGGCCCTGCGCAATCGTTGGCGCCGCAAACAATTGGCAGATGATATTCGGGATGAAGTATATCCAAAAAACATCCTAATGGTTGGCCCAACAGGTGTTGGTAAAACTGAAATCTCTCGTCGTTTGGCAAAACTTGCCAAAGCTCCATTCCTGAAAGTCGAAGCTACAAAGTTTACTGAAGTAGGTTATGTCGGTCGTGACGTCGAACAGATCGTACGTGACTTGGTGGATAGTGCCATCATCATGGTCCGCGAAGAAATGCGTGAAACTGTAAAAGCAAATGCACATGAATCTGCTGAAAACCGAGTCATCGATGCACTTTGCGGTACAGACAGCCGTGAACAAACCCGTGAAATGTTCCGCAAAAAACTGCGTGACGGCATATTGGACGATAAAGAGATCGAAGTGGACGTAGCGGACACATCCAACCCGATGCAAATGATGGATATCCCAGGCCAGCCAGGTGGCGGCATGGGCATGATGAACCTTGGCGATATTTTTGGCAAAGCTATGGGCGGCCGCACAACCAAACGTAAAATGAAAGTGGCTGACAGCTACGAAATTCTGATAAACGAGGAAGCTGACAAACTAGTCGATCAAGAAACTGTTAATAACGAAGCCATCAAAGCAGTCGAAGACAACGGTATCGTTTTCCTTGATGAGATCGACAAAGTTTGCGCCCGTACAGATGCACGCGGCGGTGATGTATCACGCGAAGGCGTGCAACGTGATCTGCTGCCTTTAATCGAAGGTACAACCGTTTCCACGAAACACGGGCCTGTGCAAACAGACCATATCCTGTTCATCGCTTCAGGTGCGTTTCACATTGCAAAACCATCTGATCTGTTGCCAGAGCTTCAGGGCCGTTTGCCCATTCGTGTAGAGTTACGCGCACTAACCGAAGAGGATTTTGTGCGAATTCTAACAGAAACGGATAACGCGCTGACATTGCAATACACAGCATTGATGGCAACCGAAGAAGTGGATGTTTCGTTCACCAAAGACGGTATCGCAGCAATTGCCAAAATTTCGGCAGACGTAAATCAATCCGTCGAAAATATCGGCGCGCGCCGCTTGTACACAATCATCGAGCGCGTGTTTGAAGAATTAAGTTTTGTTGCACCGGATAAGCCAGGTGAGAAAGTCAAGATCGACAAAGAATACGTCGAAAAACATCTGGGCGAATTTGCATCTGCCTCTGATGTATCACGGTACATGCTTTAGGAATTTTTACTGGGTAAACAGAGCTTACCCAGTAAACTAATTTGAACTCTTCTGTCCAATAAGCATCAATCCACCAAGAATAATGATGCCAATACCCAATAAGGTTATTCCTGCGGGTACATCACCAAATACAATAAAACCTAGTAGCGTAGCGCCAACGATTTCAACATAAATTAAAGGCGCTAAAAAGCTCGCTGGCGCAAGCCGCAAAGCTGAAAAAGCTAACATATTGGCAACTGCAGACGCCAAGCCAAGTGTTAAAAACAAAAGGGTATCCGAACTGCGTATGGTTTCAATATCTAGCAGAATAAACGGCAGCAAAATTAGAGCGCCAAACAGGTTTTGGAATATTACAACCTTGATAGAGGGAACTTTACAAACTGACCACCGCGTCACAACCATGAATGAACCATAGCAAATTCCAGCGGCCAGCGCATAGATAAACCCAATTTCCATCGATGGACTAGGGCGGACAATTAAAATCATACCCACAAACCCAAGCACAGTGGCCATAAGCTTGATGACTGAAAACTTTTCCCCCAATAGAAAAACAGACAATATTCCCGCAATTATTGGTGCTGTGAAATAGGCGCCAAAGGCGTCAGCCAGCGGGATTTCTGTGATTGCCACAATAAACAATACTGTGCCCGTCACGATCAATATTGCTCGTAGCGTTTGTTCAAAGACCATGCGTTTACTAACTCGTAGCGGCTCTGTTTTTATAAAAAAAGCAAACGGGAGAAGTATGGCTCTTCTCCGCTTTGTTGAGTAGAAAAAGATGCCGACCGCCAAGTAACCTGTTGATATGTATGGTTTCTGATAACTTTACATAGAGCAGGTATATGACAATCAACATCTCGCAGCATATTTTAGGCCTCAAAGGGCAACGTGTAAATGAAATTAAACTGGATGACGGCGGTGTTAAGATTGTCATTCACTGCAGCCGAGACGCGCGTAGGAGGGCTATAGACCCTGCTACAGGCCAGAAGGGAAGCATCAACCAGCATGTCCGCCGACAAGTAAACGACATCCCCCTTTTTGGGTATCCTTGTGTGGTCGAGATTGAGCTGGCGCAGGTTTATATTAACAAGGGCGAACGCCGCATTGAGGGGTGTGATTTTGTTGATAAAGGGTGCCGTTTCACTCACCGATTTTGCCGACTGATCAGTGGATTATGTCGGCATATGTCTATTCAAGCGGTTTCCAGACATTTGGATATACGATGGGAAACGGTCAAGAATATCGACAGGGCATACCTTATTGAAACTCTCCCTACGCTTGATCCTGCAGAGCTAACTGGCTTGGAATATATTGGTGTAGATGAAGTTGCCCGGGCGAAAGGTCATGACTACATGACGGTGGTCTACGATATGGTTGGCGGTCATCTGATCTGGGTTGAAGCAGGCCGAACTGCCGAGGTTTTTTCAAGGTTTTTGAAACAACTGCAACCAGATACAGCCTGCAAAATAAAGGCCGTAGCGATGGATATGGGGCCTGCCTACCAAAAGGCTGTCAGAGAGTCCTTGCCGTTGGCCGACATAGTATTTGACCGTTTCCACGTCATGAAAAACTACAGCAAAGCTATCCATAATCAGCGTCGACTTGAGTTCAGAAAGGCCGATCCAAGTGGTAAAGAGTTGATGAAAGGGACGCATTATCTGTTGCTCAAAAATGCGGATAAGTTGAGTGAAAAACAAAGTGACAAGCTGCAAAGGTTGCTGGAGAGCAATAGCAACCTGAATGCACTTTACGTCTTGAAAGAACAGCTTCAGCTGCTGTGGAGTGCCGCTTCATTTGAGGCGATGGCGGAGCAACTGGAACGTTGGTGCCTGATAGCAGATCAGTCACAGATGCTCTATCTAAAAAAGTTCGCGAAATCCCTACGGAAACATTGTGTGGGCATCTGCAACTACGCCAAACACAAGCTCACAAGCGCCAGGATAGAGGCTGGTAATGTCAGTATAGGAATGATCCGTAAGCGAGCCAGAGGCATCAAGGATACCGAATACTTCAAACTCAAAATTAGACAATCATCCATTCCAGATAATCAATCTATGCTCTATTTGAAATCCTAAATCTACTCAACAAAGCGGAGAAGTGCCAAAAATAAAAAGCAATGTGAGCTCTGAAGGAACGTAAGTTATGGTCATAATTACTAATTGTAGTCATAATTCGAAAATAGGTAACCTATGTCGCTTAGAAAGTATTCTAGAGGGAATTTGTTTTAAACATAAAAATACTCGAAAAACATATCGAGTGGTTAGATAATACGCTTACATTTCGTTATTGGTGCGTAAAAATTTGTAATCTAGTAAAAGTGTAATGCCGATGACGAAGCCAGTGTATTTACGCGAGCAGAGATAATAACAGATATCCCTGCTCGCGAATTTATCCAGCCTCTAATTTGTGAGTAGTGTTTACGGTGTATAGTTTTGATCATTGGACCCAACCTAAAATAGTTGGCCGCAAGTTAAATACGGGTTGTCATCTTATAATCTCTTGAGAAATAGAGACGGGCATAGGTTACACTTATTTTATCCAGCCATGTTGTTCGCTCAACAGTAAATATCGCTGTACCATCAGATGTGTTGAGAAAGTTTGCAATCTCGTTTGAAGCATTGGTTGCAGAGAATATCAGCTCACCTTCGGTAAATGGAACTTCTCTGACGAGCCATTCGTTGGGACCTATGTCTTCAAAATCGCAAGTGGCAGCATTTGGAACTGCTGCGAGGTTGATCCATCGGTCCTCAAATTGATATGGGCTGCTGCCTGCGTAATGCATACATCTAAGATGAAGAATCTTTGCATCTTTAGGGATATCTATCCGCGATCTTAACCAGCCAGGAACTGTAATAATCTTACGCTCCACCAAGACATATTTATAATCTGCCCCCGTGCCGCCGATTTCTTCTCGGATGATTGGTATAGAGAATTGTGCACGCCGTGTTGGGGCGGATTTGACTTTCGTTCCTGCCTTACGTTTACGTTCAAGAATACCTTCGTCAACCAGTTCGCGCATCGCCCTATTTACAGTGGCACGTGCGCAACCAAATTCTTTTGCCAGCTCAATTTCACCAGGTAAGCTTGAACCAGGAGGCCAAATATTTGACCGTATGCGGCTTAAAACACTCGCTTTTATATCCCGATAACTTGTTCGCAATAACCTGCCTCACTCACCCTATTATGTATGTTCTTATATCTTCATTTGACTAGTCATAGCAAGGGTCAGCATTTCATTTCATTAGCTGGGCTAATGTTGTCTATAATTAGGGAATAATGGCAGGAATTTAAATGTATTGATATAATTCATACAATATTTGGGAACTCTCCACTCGGTTTGAATCCACTATTATTCATGTACGTATGGGGAGAATTTAGTTGCTTGATAATTTTCAGGAACGTTTGCTGGAAGGCGCGCATAACCTTTTGATAAATTGTGCAGAATGCCAGTGGGGGCATAAACTTCTTATTGTTTATGAGACTGAGGATGATGGGTATTATGACGCTGATTTGGCTCAGGTGATTGCAAGGGTTGGGCAACAATTCGGCCTAGTGACTGAGATGTATGGTGTTCCATTGCAAAAAGATGTGAATGATCCCGATGAAATGCTTACAGCCAAGATGGATGAGGCAAATTGTACAGTATTTTTGGCGCGCTTAGGGGATCAAGTAAGGTTTCGCCCGCAAAACTCCTCAATGAGTCAAATCGTTAGTTATGCGCTGGACCAAGAGATGTTGGCATCTCCCTTTGGTACGATTGATTATCGGGCCTTTGAAAGACTTAACAAATTGGTCAATAGTGCCGTTTCTAAGGCGGCTGAGGTACATGTGACTTGTCCGGCTGGGACTGATTTTAAAGGCAGCCCAGCAGTATTTACTGCACTAGGTGGTGATACAACTCGTAAACGTTTCCCAATCTCAGTCTTTGCTCCGATAGCTGCTGAAGGGTTTCAAGGACGTATTGCTCAAATGGGATTTTTGACTGGAACTGGTTCGCACTATTATACACCTTGGTCTTGCGAGGTAAAAGAAACGCTTTTTGTTAATTTTGATGGGTCGCGCATTACTGGGTTTGATGGGTCGCCAACGGATGTTGTAGCGTCCATAGCGCATTATGAGTTTGTCGGTGAAAAATATGGAATCGATACGTATTACGTACATTCATGGCATGCAGGGATTCACCCTGGCTGTGAGTATAAAGGAACGGCAGGTAATCATTTTGAACGCTGGAGCGGGGGAGCTTTTGGCAATCCTCGATTGCTGCATTTCCATACATGTGGAGCGTACCCCCCAGGTGAAATTTCTCTTAATGTGCTTGACCCCACTGTGCGCATAGACGGTATTTCGGTTTGGGAAAATGGTGTTTTGCATCCTGAACGGCTTGCAGGTGGTGCCACGCTATTGGAGGCGCATCCTGATATGCGGGCTGTGTTTGAAAACCCAGCGAAACACGTTGGTCAGGCCGATTGTGGCAAATTGAAGTATGGGTGAGTTGGCCTTAAAATTTTACGTCGGGATCGAGTAGCGCAGATGCTGAAATAGCAGAGCGTAAACTGAAAACTCAATTCTCTTATTGGTTGGCTTTCTCTACTTCCTCATGAAGCCATGATTTAAAAATTTTAATTGATTTTGACTTCAGCGCGTCGTGTTGGCAGACAAACCAATAAGAGAATTGAGACTGAGCGAATTTTGAAAATGGATAGACGAGCGTTCCGCGCTTAATTGCGGCTTCAACTAAAGGGCTGCGCCCCATTGCAATCCCTGATCCATTTTCAGCTGCCTGGATAACCATGTTGGCTTGTCCGTATTTTCGAATTCGTGAGAAATGTGGCAGAGTGATGTTTGCTTCCTTTGCCCAAAACGCCCAGTTAGAACGGTGTTCTGGTGTTTCGAGAGTGTCTTGCAAAATGACATGATTGGCTAGATCGGTTATACTGTTCAAGCTTTCAGCAAGTTTAGGAGAACAGACAGGTGACATGGCTTCAGACATCAGTTTTTCGGCATGCATGATTGGAAAGCCACCTAGACTATAAGAAATAACCACATCGGCTTGACTGGAGGATGATGCTTGTGATTTTGGGTCGGTGGATAA
The DNA here is from genome assembly GCA_965206885.1 of Amylibacter sp. Classification (GTDB taxonomy): domain Bacteria; phylum Pseudomonadota; class Alphaproteobacteria; order Rhodobacterales; family Rhodobacteraceae; genus Amylibacter. Next base: position 524,562 of record CBDBLJ010000001.1, read on the forward strand.
TGAAATTGGAATACTGGGGTTTTGTTCGTCGAAATCTAACAGCCGAGGTAAAAGCCAGAGGAATGCGAAACCAGGTGGTGCTGCAACAAGAATGCCATGGCGTCGTGTTATCTTGGTATCGCGTAGTTCATCGCAGATCAATTCGATAGAGCCAAAGCCGCCACGCACTGCACTTGCTAATTGCTCACCGTTTTCCGTAGGTATAGTTTGCGGGCCTTGTCTGATGAGTAACCGATGCCCAAGCCAGTCTTCGAGCTGTTTTACGTGTTGCCTGACTGCGCTTTGCGTTACATTTAGTTCATCTGCGGCACGCCCAAAGCCGCGCAACCGAACAACGGCTTCTAACGTACGCAATGCGTTGTATGGTAAAGTTTTTAACATGCGGCTTACGTTACGCTTTCTTCATTTGAGGTCAATTTAAACCTATCGAAGTGTTGTGGTAAGTTCTGTTATAGCAGAACGATAATTTGCAATGATTGTATCTTGCGCCACATGGTGTCCATTTTGCACCTGATGACGGCCTGCTGACCAAACATCGGTTACGACGTTATCATTTGCCGCAAATAAGTACCCGTCCAATATTTGAGTGTTTGATAGTGCGCAGAGTTTAGGATCGGCGCTGTCTATTGCTACTAGATCAGCAAGTTTTCCTGTGGCGATTACGCCCGCATTTCGATTGAGTGCCTGTGCTCCACCTTTGGCCGCTTTGGTATAAAGGGTTTCTCCAGTAGAGCTTTCTCCAGCAGTCATAATATTACGTTCACAGTTTTTTAGGCGCTGAGAGTACTCGAGAAGCCTAAGTTCTTCACATAAAGCGATGTTCACGTTTGAGTCTGTTCCTATCCCAAATGCTCCGCCCGCGTTTAAATAATCTGCTCCACTAAAAATGCCATCACCAAGATTTGCTTCCGTGACAGGGCAAAGCCCCGCAACCGCGCCAGTTCTGGCCATGGCTGTGACCTCCGCATCTGTCATATGTGTCGCATGAATTAAGCACCAGCGTTGGTCCTGACTTCGTAGGATTTCGGCTGTAACACATTGATATTATTGGCCTGCTTTTTCACAGGGCACTACATCGCGGATTTCCGGCGATGGGATTCAACGGTCAGAGAGTGTCGATCAGGCCTTTTCAGGTCTGGGCTTGCGCGTTCTTTCCGGCGGCATCCTGAAGGGTGCTTCGTTCCACGACAGGCCAACACAGCGCAGGATGCGTTTGGCGTCGGTTGTGGCCGGGCTGGGCATGGCATATTGTTCGCTGGTGCCCTTGCGCCTCAGGATGGAAATCTGAAGTCGGTCGAGTTCCCGACGGATGCGGGCCGGGCTCATGGGATGGCCCAGCATCTGCAGGCGCTTGCGCAGGTGTTGCAGGCAACAGAAAGCCATGTAGCAGATGGCGATATGGGCCTGTATCCGCCGCGGCGTCCAGTGATAGACGGGTCGGATTTTCAGGTCATGCTTGTTGGTGCGGAAGCAGGTTTCGATCAGCCAGAGCTGGTGATATTGGGCGATGGCCGCCTCGGGTGCGAGATCGTCCCTGCCATGAACGATGATGGCGTGCAGCCCGTCCCATTGGGCTGCCGCGTCGATCTTGTCCTGATCAAGTGTGATCTCGCCCGTATCGGGAAACGAGAGGAAGCGGGCATATCCCCGGTGACTGACACTGGCGGGGCTCCGGCTCCGCCGAAGCTTCTTTTGCAGGCGCTCAAGGGCCTTCTGGCGCTTGTGGGCATCCTTGCGGGCGCGGGCGGGCGAGAAGGTGACGATGATCCGGGCACCGTCATGCTCAATCACCTTGTAGCGCCCCGCCTCGGCAGCGCCCTCCGCCGCGCCGTGTCCGGCCCATGGCTTGTAACCGCCCGTGTCCAGGGCCTTGTCTTTCACGCCCGCCGGGGCCGACTTCAGGCGATAGCCCAGAATGAACGGCAGGCCTTTGGTGCGCAACATATCCTGATTGTCGGCGCTGAGCATCCCGGCATCTGCCACCAGCGTGATCTTTCCGAGCTTGTAGCGCTCTTCCAACCCCTTGATCGCGGCCTCAAGCGTATGGCCTTCCCACATATTGCCGGGAAACAGGTCATAGCCGACCGGCAAGCCGTCGGTGGTGACCATCAGCGCCAACACCACCTGACTGCGATGCGATTTCCCGTCCTTGCTGTACCCCTTGGCCAGCAAGCGGTCGGACGCGTCTTCCGGATCCTCCCGATCTGTATCGAAGGCCAGTGTTGTGCAGTCGTAGAAGAGGACATCGACCGGTCCCGCCAGAAGCGTCTCCGCCGCCTCGTGTGACATCCGACAGACCCGGTTGATCGTCGCCGCGTCCATGTAGTCCATAGCCTGGTAGACCCGGTCCAGATTGAGGGTGATCCCGACCCTGTGGGCCAGTGCATCCACCGTTGCCCGCTTGCTCTCTGGCTGCGACAGGCGCGCCAGCACCAGTTCGCGTAAAATGCGATCGCTGCTCTTGCGCCGGGTGCCCAGAAGCCCATTCCAGCCCAGGCCGGAATAAACCTCCCCCATCACATCGCGCAAACCAAGCGACAGGCGGGACTCTTCGCGGCACTCCCCAAGATCGACATTCAGTTTTTCCGGACGCGGGGCGGTGCGCACAAGTGTCGCCAGATCAGCATATTCCGTTGGGGTGAACAGTTCCATTTGCGGGGACTGTGCGGTACGCAGTTCTTCCATGATCCGGCCAGCCAGGCGCTTGAGGTCCTCGACTTCAGTGTCGTTATGCGCGATGCCGACATGCCGGACGACCTTCTGGCGAACCTTCTGACCGGTGCGCACCGACTGGACGATCTGGATGCGGGTGCGCTTGCGTTCGGGATCATGTTTGGTGCGGATGAACATGTGCGGGAGTGTAGCAGAACCTCCAGAAACCGCAACCCTCAATTGCCATTGGGGGCACTACTTTACCCTCCCGGAAGCCAGGGCCTGAAGTTAAACAAAAAAACACCCCACAAGCCGACAAAACCTACGAACTCAGGAACGTACGCAATGCGTTGTATGGTAAAGTTTTTAACATGCGGCTTACGTTACGCTTTCTTCATTTGAGGTCAATTTAAACCTATCGAAGTGTTGTGGTAAGTTCTGTTATAGCAGAACGATAATTTGCAATGATTGTATCTTGCGCCACATGGTGTCCATTTTGCACCTGATGACGGCCTGCTGACCAAACATCGGTTACGACGTTATCATTTGCCGCAAATAAGTACCCGTCCAATATTTGAGTGTTTGATAGTGCGCAGAGTTTAGGATCGGCGCTGTCTATTGCTACTAGATCAGCAAGTTTTCCTGTGGCGATTACGCCCGCATTTCGATTGAGTGCCTGTGCTCCACCTTTGGCCGCTTTGGTATAAAGGGTTTCTCCAGTAGAGCTTTCTCCAGCAGTCATAATATTACGTTCACAGTTTTTTAGGCGCTGAGAGTACTCGAGAAGCCTAAGTTCTTCACATAAAGCGATGTTCACGTTTGAGTCTGTTCCTATCCCAAATGCTCCGCCCGCGTTTAAATAATCTGCTCCACTAAAAATGCCATCACCAAGATTTGCTTCCGTGACAGGGCAAAGCCCCGCAACCGCGCCAGTTCTGGCCATGGCTGTGACCTCCGCATCTGTCATATGTGTCGCATGAATTAAGCACCAGCGTTGGTCAATATCTGCATTATCCAAAAGCCATTCAATTGGTCTTGCACCAAGAGCTTGCTGCACACTCTGTACCTCTTTCATCTGCTCGGCGATGTGGATGTGGATGGGACCTGATGGTGCTAGTGTGGTAATGTGCGTGAGATCGGTAGGCGAAATGGCTCGTAAAGAATGTGGTGCAACCCCAACATATGTATCATCATTCAATATTTCAGCAGTACTTTTGCATCGCTCAATCAAATCGGCGAAATTATCAAAGCTATTCCCAAACCTTAATTGGCCGCTGCTCAATGGTTTTGAACCTACATCGCCATAAGTATAAAGAACAGGTAGATGAGTGAGACCAATACCAGTTTCATCCGCAGCATTCATAATTTGCACTGAAAGCTCGGCTGGGTTATCGTAATTTTGTCCACCTGCTGCATGATGAATATAATGGAATTCACCAACAGCAGAATAACCTGCCTTTTGCATTTCCATGAAAGCCATGCTGGCGATTTTGCCTATTTGATCTGGCGTTAGATGATCCAAAAAACGGTACATGAGTTCTCGCCATGTCCAGAAACTTTCGCGTCCCTTAGTCCGAAATTCGGTCATTCCCGCCATTGCACGTTGAAAGCTATGGCTGTGAAGGTTGGATAGGGCAGGGAGTAGAGTATCAACAAGAATATCATCAATATCAGGTTCTGAAGATACCGAAATCCTCACAATTTTACTTGCATTTATGGCCAGCCGTACGTCGTTTGCCCAACCGTTCTCTAGGTAAGCGTGCCTAGCAAATATTTTCATTCATTTTCTCTGAATAAGTTCAGATAGATGTGAGACTGTTTTTTTGTTGCCAAGATTTAGGCGGCCTCGGAGACTGAGTATTGTAAAAAACCAACTCACGAGGCCAATATGCAAATCATAAGACTGCACAAGAACGTTTATAAACTTTATGCTTGGGCGCGGACACAAGAATGTTTGGATGCGTACCGTATCAAATACGAAGACACGGTTCGGCAATGGGAAGCTTTACGCGCAGAGGGTGTTTCTCTAGCAAAATGCGCTGAATTTGTCGGCATCTCTCGGTCTACTTATTATCGCTACAAGCGGGTTTTGAAGGATTTGGCGCAAGGGATTATGCCGCCATCAAAGGCCCCAAAACACCGCAATAAGTCACAGTGGGGTGAGGCAGAAAAACAGTTGGTGCTCGAAATTCGCCGCGACAATAAAACCTACGGTAAGGAAAAAATAGGGGCCATCTTGCGGCGCGATAAAAACCAAATCATAAGCGATAGCACCGTGGGGCGTATCTTGGGTTTTCTACGCAAGAAAGGCCTGATTACACGATCAAGGTCTGCACCACAAAAGCGCAAGCGTAACTTCTCCAAGGGCCACGCCAAAGGATGGAAATATAAGGATTACAAAGATATAGAGATTGGAGAACGTGTGCAGATCGACCACATGACTGCCACGAAAAACGGCGTCACCTGCAAGCACTTTCAGGCCTGGGAACGGCGTAGCAAGCACATCCACGCGCAAATTTATTCGAATGCCACCGCACGCTCTGCCAAACGGTTTTTGGAAGAGCTTGTGGAAATAGCTCCCTATAAAATCCTCTCAATTCAAGTTGATGGTGGCTCCGAGTTTATGGCCGATTTTGAGACGGCGTGTGAGCAGATGAAAATCCCGCTCATTGTATTGCCGCCAGCCAGACCGAAATACAATGGTGGCGTTGAGCGTGGAAACCGCACCTTCCGCGAGGAATTCTATGATTGTTGTGATCTGATTGCCGATAGCATTGGAGCTATGCGGTTTGAACTGAGAAAAGCTGTCGAAAAATATAACACATTCAGACCACATCACGCCTTGAAAGGTAAGACACCCATGGAGTACCTTCGAATCACTCAGGCCGAAGCCGCGTGAGTCTCAAAACACATGAACCTATACATCTCCATTATGAATGGACATAATAGATATAAGATCATACAAGCTGTAAGGCAAGAAGTAATTAAGCATGGGGAATCAATTGTCTCAAACTCTACTTTTTAATTGCCGTGTCGCTACGTTGCAGTCGAATGGGCCAGCCTATGGCTTGACCGAATCTGATACGATTGTGTTGGATGGCCAATCCATTGTTTGGGTTGGAGTGAGTGCAGAGTTACCCTCTGATTATTCTCATGGCGATGCATTTGATCTTGAAGGTAGATTGGTTACACCCGCGCTTATTGATTGTCACACGCATTTGGTGTTTGGCGGTCATCGAGCCGCAGAGTTCGAAATGCGTTTGAACGGTGCTTCATATGAAGAAATCGCAAGGGCTGGCGGCGGGATAATATCAACGGTTAAGGCGACGCGCAATGCAAGTGAGGATGCATTGGTTGCTGACGCTGGGCGGCGATTGGAAGCGTTGATTACTGAAGGAGTTAGTACTGTTGAGATTAAATCTGGATATGGTCTTAATCAAGATGTTGAACTGCGGATGCTTAGGGCTGCGCGACGACTAGCTAAAGAATATGCAGTTACTATAAAGACGAGCTATCTTGGTGCGCATGCTTTGCCGCCTGAGTTTTCTGGGCGTGCTGATGAGTACATTGATGATGTCTGTATGCCCACTTTGCGCATCGCGCATAAAGAAGGACTCATAGATGCGGTTGATGCTTTTTGTGAAGGTATTGCTTTTCAGCCTGAGCAGGTTGCGCGTGTTTTTGATGTTGCGAAAGAATTGAAGCTTCCAGTGAAAATTCACGCCGAGCAACTGTCTAATCTTGGAGGTGCGAAAATGGCCGCGGGGTACGGGGCGCTTTCAGCAGATCATATTGAGTATATAGATGAGGACGGTGTTGCAGCGTTGGCGGCAGCAGATTCAACTGCGGTGATTTTGCCAGGGGCGTTTTATACACTTCGTGAGACACAAGCACCACCAATTGATCTATTGCGCAAGCATGGGGTTCCTATGGCGATTGCAACCGATGCTAATCCTGGCTCATCTCCAATGACATCTATTCTCTTAGCAATGAATATGGCCTCAACTCTTTTTGGGCTGACACCAGAAGAAGCGTTGACTGGTGTCACACGGAATGCTGCGCGGGCACTTGGTCTTTCTGATCGTGGAGTAATTGCATCAGGAATGCGCGCAGATCTAGCAGTCTGGGATGTAGAACAACCCGCAGAACTTGTTTACCGAATTGGATTTAATCCACTTTATTCTCGAATTCATGGAGGTCAATTGTGACGACGATAACTTTAACACCAGGGGCGGTTACTTTGAATGAGCTTGCTCAAGTATTTCACCAAGAAATGGCCGTGAAGCTTGATCTAAGTTGTCAGAATGCGGTTGAAAACGCAGCTGCCCGCATAACGGCAGCAGTGCAAGGTGATGCGCCTGTTTATGGTGTGAATACGGGTTTTGGTAAACTGGCAAGTATTAAGATTGCAAATAAAGATACTGCGACGCTCCAACGTAATTTGATTTTGTCCCATTGCTGCGGCGTCGGAGAGCCAATTTCGCGCGCCCACGCCCGCCTTATTATGGTGCTTAAATTATTGTCTTTGGGTCGTGGTGCATCTGGCGTTCGCTGGTCGTTGATTGAGCTGTTGCAAGATATGCTTGAGCGTGGCGTGACGCCCGTTATCCCCGCCCAAGGCTCGGTTGGTGCATCAGGGGATCTTGCTCCTCTTGCGCATATGACTGCAGTTATAATTGGCGAGGGTGAAGCGGAATACGAAGGCAATATAATGCCAGGTCGTGCAGCGTTGGAAAAGGCTGGGTTGGAACCTATTCCCTTAGGCCCCAAAGAAGGCTTGGCTTTTATCAATGGGACACAGTTTTCGACTGCTTTTGCGTTAAGTGGTTTGTTCGGTTCTTGGGATGCGGCGCAAGCGGCTCTTTTAATATCAACCATGTCTACAGACGCGATCATGGGCTCGACGGCTCCATTGCAACCAGAGATACACGCGCTGCGTGGTCATCGAGGCCAGATAGAAGCGGCGGCGACTATGCGTGCACTTTTGGATGGTTCTGAAATCCGAGAAAGTCACCGCGAAGGTGATACCCGTGTTCAAGATCCTTACTGCATTCGATGTCAGCCACAGGTGACTGGAGCTGCCATGGATATTCTCCGTCAGGCCGCCATGACCCTTCGGGTTGAAGCAAATGCTGCAACAGATAATCCATTGGTGTTGACCGAGGCAGACATGATCGTTTCGGGCGGTAATTTTCATGCCGAACCCGTCGGATTTGCTGTGGATATGATTGCACTTGCTGTATCTGAAATTGGGGCGATTGCACAAAGGCGTGTGGCATTGATGGTTGACCCAACTTTGTCCTTTGATTTGCCACCATTTTTAACACCCAATCCTGGCTTGAATTCTGGATATATGATTGCAGAAGTCACGACAGCGGCATTGATGTCTGAAAATAAGCATCTTGCAAACCCTTGTGTAACGGATTCAACGCCGACTTCAGCTAATCAAGAAGATCATGTATCTATGGCTGCTCATGGGGCGTATCGATTGCAAAAAATGCTTTCTAATTTGCATTCCATTCTTGGGGTCGAATTGCTTTGTGCTGCGCAAGGCATTGAATTTCGTGATCCGTTGTCAACTAGTACGCCGATATCAAGCTGTATCGAGTATTTGCGCAAAGATGTGGCGACGTTGGGCGATGATCGTTATTTGGCACCCGATATTGCTGTGGCATCAGAACTTGTCGCATCCGGACGATTGCAGGAAATTTCTCAGGTTGAAATGCCGGAGCTTGAGGTATGAATATTTTTGATGTGAAACGTGGGGGTGGTCCCGTAGTGGTTCTGTCGCAAACTGAGATTGTGCATGGAGTCACTCCTATCGCCGGACACAGTTATCCAGCGAGCGCCGAAAATTGCTGGAAAGCGGATTGTCCGGGTGTTCCGAATTGTTTCTTGCGGATCATGTGCGCGACTTCAATGCCATCCAGTGTTGCGGAGGCTGAGAGGAAGGATTTGAAGCCCTTCATTTGCTTGGTCAGCTTCTTGATGAACCTGTGGTCTTGCTCGATGATGTTGTTGAGATATTTGACCTGCAATATCTCAATCAGCCAAAACCAGCCGTTCAACAAGAGCAGGTAATTCATGTTATTCAACCCGGCGAGGTTGGCACCGCTTTTATCGATGACCACCCTGTCAGGGAAGCCGTTATTCTGGATCGCCCGCTTGAAAAATGCAGTCGCTGCCGCTTCATCCCGCTGCTCTGACAGCATAAAATCAAGGGTTTTGCCGAATTTATCGATGGCGCGGTAATAATACATCCACTTACCTTTGACTTTGATATAGGTCTCGTCCATGCGCCACGAGGTGCTGGTTCCAGACTTCCGACGCTGTGCTTCAGTGGCGATCAAGGGCGCATATTTTATCACCCATCGGTTCAGGGTTGTATGATCGACATCGACACCACGTTCCGCCATGATTTCCTCCAGATCACGGTAGGAAACACCATAGCGCACGTAAAAAAACACCGCATAAAGAATCGCTTCTTTGGGGAAATGACAGCCGCTGAACGAAATCATGGTACACTCACCTGTTGGTCTAAAACTCACATGCGTATGCAAAAATCTCACCAGAAAAGCAATCAACATTAAAATCTTTGCAACAGAACCCAAAAAAAGCCTGTTTTGTTCCGTTTTATGCGGCATTCATGCTTTATGGAGCCGCCTGAGCGGGTATTTCTGAATTCTAGACGGATTCAGGCTGTGGCTTGCCGTCGTTCATGGAAGATGAGACGCTTCATATTGTAGGTTATGTTGGCGAGTGTCATCTTTGTTGTGGCGCGTTGAATTCCGATGGTTCTAATGGATAAATCCATCGGGCCCTTCTGATGACCAAAGACATGCTCGACACAGGTGCGAAATATAGAACGTGTCGCATTACCGCGCTCGATGTGTTTGGGCATTGGTTTGCCTTTTGGTTTTTTACGGTGGATGTGGGAGAAAAATCCATTGGCCTTAAGCCATGCCTCATTGCTCTTGGTGCGGTAAGCTGTATCGGCCCAAACCTTGCCAGAACGATTGTCCTTGGTGAGCACTGACGCCAACTCATGACCGTCATAGCGCGCTGCATCTGTTGTTTTTTCACCTCTGATAAACCGAAACTTACGGTCAATGCTGATGTGGTTTTTATAGCCAAAGTGAGGTACGGAAATATCAACTAACCCCGCATCTTTCTCACCCGTCTTGGTCGTTTTAGCCTTGCTATACTTGACCATCCACCGTGCGTCGGTGTCCTTCTGTGCCGCCTTGGCTGGATTATCAGGCCAGATATCTTTTGCATCTTCGCCAGCCTTGGCGCGGGCTTTCTCGCTTGAAGTCATACGTTGGCGTGGGGCTGCAATCAGCGATGAGTCTACAATTTGTCCCCCAGTTTGTTTGTAACCCCGATTACGTAAATGATCCTCAAAGGTTGCAAACAAATCAGTCAACACACCCGCTTGGGTCAACTTCTCCCGAAACACCCAAATGGTCTTTTGATCTGGCGTCGGCTCCCCAATTTGCAAACCAAGAAAACGCAACCAGCTAAAACGATCGCGGATCAGAAACTCCATCCGCTCATCACTTAAATTATGCATCGACGCTAATATCAAAATCTTAAACATCATAACCGCATCATAGGGCGGACGACCCCCCTGTGGACGCTCTCCATAGTTAAGTGCACTTGTCAGTGCACACCGAAACATCTCAAAATCCACATGCTCAGAAAGCGCGACAAGTGGGTCGCCTGTTTTAGACAAACGCTCAAGATGATCAGAAAAATCAAACAATCCTGCTTCGTGCATCAAAATATCCTCCTGAAAATATTGAATCACAAAATACACCTAAAAGATAGGTTTTTAGAGGTGTCCAGCTTGTCCCATTTAAGAATAATAATCCGATAAGCAAAACAGCACCTGTTAAAAAGGTGCGCCAAAAAGCGATCACCAATGGGTCTGCATTGATCAACCGAACAAACAACGCATCAGGTGCCACGAAAAGAATTCCGAGCGTTGTAATTGACAGGCCTTTGATTTGATCATTCATGCCAAAGTAATGGCTGTACTTTATAGCCTATGTAAAGCGGATGTTTTGGGTGGCCCGCTTTTGACAAGCCCAAATGGGTGAGAGGTTTATTTTGACTGCGTAAAATACGTTCCATTTCTGGGCCGCGTTGTAGGTGCTCGCCGTGGGTGCCCCATGCGCACACGATGTCGTCTGCCCAATTCGAGGCGTCAATGATTGTCGTATCATTTGCAGGGCCTGTTGGGTCTGATTGGGCGCGCATGACTTTGGGGTTGGTCGCGCGGTAGGCGAAAATATTGCAGACGCGAAATGCGCCGTAACCCAATGTACGGGCGCGACGTTCACAGCGCTCCACTGTGGGGTCGTTTTGGACCTCGGTGGCTGTTGATGGATTGAGCATCACGAATAATACGCGCTTACCAGCCGCGTCCCATGTGCGGGTCAGGCTGTAACGGTAGTTTTCGCAATCAGAATAGACGGCAACTGATGGGGCATCATCTTTGATATGTGTTTTAGTAATCATAGGGCACGTTGTAAAATGACGCGTTTGGGTTGGAAAGTCCCATCTGTAACATGACCAATCGCTTGGGCTTTGCCGTTATGGTTGACCCAAACGGGTGTTTCAGGATCATCTGGTGATTGGCTAACAAGGATGCTTTTGCCGAATTGGATGTCCGTGGCGTCTTGATTGGTGATGTCGATGCACATGATAGGTTCCAATGCCGCTTCAGTGGAAAGGAGCATTGTTTCACGGTCTGCCATAGTATCCAGACCTTCAAGGTGTTCGATGGTCGTGCATTGTGCGATGTCAAAAGGACCAGTGTCCATACGGCGCAGCCATTTTACATGTGCCAAACAGCCAAGATGTTCGCCAAGGTCACGGGCAATAGATCGGACATAACCACCTTTGCCGCAAGTGAGGCTAAGTTCGACTTCGGTCTCTGACAGGCGTGCCACAAATTCTAAGCGTTCTACAAAGAGTTCGCGGCTAGAAAGCTCGATATCATCGCCACGGCGGGCAACGGTATAAGCTCGTTCGCCATTTATTTTGACAGCCGAAAATTTGGGGGGTGTTTGTTGGATGTTTCCACAGAAGTTTGGCAAGGCTGCGCGAATGTCATCGTCGCTTGGGCGTAGGCTGGATGTGTCGATAACATCTCCTTCTGCATCATCCGTAGATGTTGCAGAGCCGAGTGTGGTTACGAATTTATAAGTTTTGATGCCGTCCATAATGTAGGGAATGGTTTTAGTCGCTTCGCCAAACGCCACGGCAAGCAGTCCTGTTGCATCTGGATCAAGCGTGCCGGCGTGGCCAGCTTTCTTAGCCTTGAACAACCATTTGCATTTATTGACGACACTCGTGGATGTAATGCCTGCTACCTTATCGATGATCAGCCATCCGTCCAAATCGCGTTTCTTTGATTTTTGTTGCATATGTTTTCTTTAATGATTGCGCCAATAAGCGACGACCTCGTTGTATATTTTTGTGTCGTCTGGATATGTGTTTGTAATCAGCTGCCGCAGAGTGTCATCTAGGATTACATCAGCAGGGATTGGTTTTGGTGATACGTTTTTTACCGAAACAGTTTCTATGGCCTCTTCGATATTAGGGATTAGCGGACTGAGTGTTTTGATAAGCTGGTAGTTCAAATCTTCCAGCATTAAAACGTGGAAGCCTAAAGAATATACTTGCTTTAGGCGCATTGTTTGTGGGCGCCAATGGAAGTTCTTCTTTTGGTCAGTTTGACCCGCTAGATTTTTGTTGATCCATTTGATTGCGTTAATGCAATTCGACCGATGCTTGTCGATGTCCATACCAGCATTTGGATCGACTAAGCCGTTCTCGATGAAATATTTTCCAATACTGTTTGGTTTGCGGCGCTGTGTCGTTGAACAAAGCTTGTCATAATATAAAGACATGAACCGCTTTATAGGATCACGGATTACGATGAAACTGTAGGGGCTGTTTTTGATTTCATCGTTTGTTACCAGATCCGCCTTTAGAACGAGGTCTTGGTTTTTGTGGATGGCATTTTGATCTTGTTGCTGATGTCCTGTGTGCAAATAATATATCAGGTTGATCACAGTTGTGCAGCCACATTTCGTAATCATTCGATAATAAAGCGGATATTTATCTGTTGTCATAAGGCTGGAACCATATGACCTGTCGAGCGTGGGCTTTGAAATGGCGCGAAGCGCTGAAATGTCTGTTGAGATCATATTGTATCAGCCTTTGGTATGCTTAGTCGTCTGAAGAGTTATCCTCTAAATCGCGTGTAACACTGTCTTGGCTCAGCAATCTATGGGTTTCGTCTATTTGGTCAAAAGTTGTATCCAAAACAAATTTAATATTCGGCGAATATTTTAAGCTAATATCTTTGTTTAGATAGCGGCGCACTTCGCTTGCAGAGCGGTTTAGAGCTTTTACGATAACATCAGAGTTTTGTCCGCCCAATGGGTAGACGAATATGGTCGCATTGCGAAGGTCGGATGATGTCCGAACTTCACCAACAGTGATTGAGGCATGAGCCAAATCTGGATCGTATAAATCACCACGTGCTAGAATTTCGGATATGGAGCGGCGTAGCATTTCGCCGACGCGAAGCTGTCTTTGTGTTGGGGCTGCACTGGCCATAAGAGATTCTACCTATCTATAAGTGATGCTTCATTTAAGAGAGTTGTCCGTTGACTGCAAGCAAGCCTTTGCGTTTGGGTTTTGTCCGCGTTAAAGGAGGGATAATAAATTATGGAGTTCTGTTATGTCTGATATGACACAAATCGCAATCGTTGGTGCCTCTGGTCGTATGGGCCAGATGTTGATTAAGGCTGTTAACGAAAGCGATAAAGCTGCTTTATGCGGCGTGACAGAACGCACAGGGCACGATTGGATTGGTCAGGATTTAGGTGTTGCTATGGGCGGTGCTGCAACAGGTGTGATGGTATCGGATGATCCGTTGGAAGTGTTTGCCAAAGCGCAGGCCATTATTGATTTTACATCTCCTGATGCAACTGTGGCTCATGCAGAGCTGGCAGCCCAAGCGCGTGCTGTGCATGTGATTGGGACAACGGGGTTAGATGATACGCATCTAGCAAAGCTGAATGCAGCAGCGCGTCACTGTGCGATTGTACGCGCTGGGAACATGAGTTTAGGTGTGAATTTGCTGACGCAATTGACCAAAAAAGTTGCAGAGGCGTTGGATGAGGATTTCGATATTGAGATCGTCGAAGGACATCATAAACACAAAGTGGATGCCCCATCTGGGACAGCATTGATGTTGGGTGAAGCTGCTGCTGAAGGGCGCGGCGTTGATCTGAAAGATGTGTCTGACCGTGGTCGTGATGGCATAACTGGTGCGCGTAAGCGCGGTGACATTGGTTTTCATGCTATTCGTGGCGGTGATGTTGTGGGGGAACATGATGTGATTTTTGCAGCAGACGGTGAACGCATTGTTTTGCGTCACCTGGCAACGGATCGTCAGATTTTTGCGCGAGGCGCCTTAAAAGCGGCCCTTTGGGGGCAAGGAAAAGCGCCTGGTGAATACGATATGATGGATGTTTTAGGGCTTTAATTGCGCAGGGTATTAGCCCTTTTGTAATCATCTAAAAACTTATCAACAACGCGAATCACAGCATCGTATTCGGTGCCGTTTGGGTACTCTGTGGATGGGCCACCAGAGGAGCCCCATGTGCCGACTTTCAGTTTGGTGGTGTGATTGCGTGTGAGTAGCATGGTTTGTGTGAGGCTGGCGAATACGCTGTAGGTACAGCCCGTTTTCGAATTGGTGTTGGAAAAATAGATATTCAGATGGGGCTTGCCCGCTGTTTGTTCCATCTGCTCTTCGGATAAAACGGGTAGGCCTGCGTTGGTAAAACGAGTTTCCATATCTTTTTGAATATCTAGACCGAATTGACCTCTGTATGATTTAGGGCCTTTCATCGTTTGAACGGAAAAATATACGCCAGCTAAATCTTTGAGTGCTGCACGTTTATCGGACAAGTCCCAAAGCTCTGGATCAAAGCCCAGAATTTTGCCTGCTTCAGTATGGCGGCACATTTGGGGTGTTTCTGGGTGTTCGGCAGGTTGGCCACGCAGTTTCGCCAGTTGATCAATTGCGCCTAACATTTCGCGCGCTTTTTTCTCTGACGGTTGTTCGACAAGACGGGTGATATATTTGCGTTGAGGGGTGCAAAGGTTTTTGGTTTTGCACAGATCGCGATCAATGCTGCGTTGTTCCCATACCATCCATGTGAAGTTTTCAGATTGCGCCTGCGCAGTGATTGGGAAAAGTATGATCAACCACGTGCCTAGGAGTAGAAATATAATATGCTTCATAATCGGTCCCATGTTTGGGACGATTAAAGCGGATGTGTTCTGTGATTGTGTTAATAGCTACGGGGATTATCGCGCGAATTTTCTAAAAATCCGATGTAATGCCCTTTTTTTCCCAATCGCCAAAACGGGTTGGCTCGGGCCCGTTTCTACCACCTAACTCTGGTTGCAGATTTAAGCCCTGATCCTCTGTCTTGCGTTTTCGTGCTTCTTCAAGCGCACGCTTCGCAGCGTCTTTGATACGTTTTGTTTTGTCTGTTGGTGTCTCGGTCATGGGATAGCCTATCATTAATAGGGCTTATTTAGCCTAAGATTACAGAAAGGGCAATTTTATGGACTGGTTGTGCGGCAATCTTTCAGGCATAAGCCCTTAGATATTGAATTTCTTGCTCGTAAGGCTCTTTTGAATGGCAAAAGCTGGTTTGTCCGCTCGTATGGCGGCTATGGATATGTTGAATGGTGTTTTGGTTGAAAAACGCCCCCTCTCCGAAATGACGGATGGGGCCAGTGATATTATGAAAAAACTATCGGGCTCTGAACGGGCACGGGCGCAAAGTTTGGTGATCAGTACGCTGAAACATCTTGAGCCGTTGGATATGTTGATCGACTTTTATCTGCAAAAAGAGCCTCCTGTGCATGGGCGCCATATTCTGCGTCTTTGTGCGACGGAATTGTTGGTGGATGGGATCAGCCCACATGCGGCAATTGATAGTGCTGTGAATATGGCAAAAGCTTCGCGTCATACGTCATTTCTGTCAGGTTTGATCAATGCAGTGTGCCGCAAGATTAACACTGAAGGACGTGAGCATTGGGAAGAACATCCAACGCATCAAATGCCGTATTATTTGCGCAAGATGGTTGTGGGTGATCACGGAGAAGCCTCTGCGGCAAAGATCGAAGAGGCGCATGTTTGGAATGCATCACTGGATGTTTCCGTGAAAGATTCTGGTGATATGCCACGTTTGTTGGAAGAGTTGGATGCTGAACAAGTTGGTGTGAATTCCTTGCGTATTAAGCAAGCAGGGCAAGTTTCACGTTTGTTTGGCTTTGACGAAGGTGCGTGGTGGGTTCAAGATGTTGCTGCCAGTTTGCCCGCCAAAGCTTTGGGTGATGTGGCTGGTAAAACTGTGCTGGATTTATGTGCAGCACCTGGTGGTAAGACATTGCAATTTGCAGCAGGTGGTGCGGATGTGACGGCGGCAGATGTGTCAAAATATCGGTTGCAACGTGTGCGTGAGAATTTAGAGCGTACTGGGTTGAAAGCCAAAGTCGTGCATGCCGATGTGCTGACATGGCGACCTGGTATGGAATATGATGCAATTCTTTTGGATGCGCCGTGTTCTGCTACGGGAACGATCCGACGCCATCCAGATTTGCCGCATTTGAAAGATAAAGATGCCGTGAAAAGCCTGGTGATTTTACAACGTGAAATGTTGGATTGCGCTTGGCGGTGGTTAAAACCAGGCGGTACGATGGTTTACAGTACGTGTTCATTGCTACGCCCAGAGGGTGAAGACCAAGCAGCGAAATTTGTGCGTGAAAATGATGATGCTGAGATTGACCCGATTATATCTGCCGATATGGAAATCCCTGAGCAATGGTTGAACAAACACGGCTGTATCCGCACCCTCCCTCATTTTATGGAAGAGCAGGGCGGCATGGATGGGTTTTTCGTTGTGCGCTTGAAAAAGCAAGCTGGGTAATCTGACGTGGTTGCAAAGATTTTCGAGCTTTTTGAATTTCTTAAAACTGATCATCTGGATCGGAAAACACAAGCTTTGGCGAAAAGCACACGACGTGGGCGGGCAGCCAAGGCATTTACCTCACAACCTATGCCACGCGGTGTTGGAACTTCTACTAAAGGGTTACAACTGGCCGCAGGAAACTACCTGATTGATGGGCGGTTAATCAAAGAGCCTAACGATGTAATTTGGGATGTGGAGAAAGACCACGCAGAATTTCAGATTAAAGCGCATGGGTTTTTCTGGTTGGATGACTTGGCGGCGAACGGATCACGTGATTGCTTGGATACGGCAAAAAGGTGGTTTTATGATTGGTCCGTCCGATTTGGAAATGGTGAAAATCTTGCATGGACGCCTGAAATGGCTGGGGCGCGAGTTATTCGATTGGTGAACCATGCGATTGTATTGTTAAACGGCGCAGATGCGGTGCAATCAAAACAATATTTCGCGGCTATTTCACATCACGCGCGATTTTTAAAAAAGACTTGGAATACAGCACCTGAAGGTTTGCCTAGGTTCCAAGCCTTGGTTGGATCTGTTTACAGTGCATTAGCGTTGGAAGAGTTTTCCAAAGATTTGAAACCATCCTTGGCGTGGCTGGCCAAAGAATGCGAAGGTTATATTGGGGGTGACGGTGGTATTCCGTCACGAAATCCAGAAGAGTTACTGGAAATATTCACGCTTTTGGTTTGGGTGGATCAAGGAATTACCTCAGCTGATTTGACACCTGATCGTGCATTATTGACCGCTATTGAACGTATTGCGCCGCTGATTCGAACATTGCGTATGGGTGATGGGCGTTTGGCGGAGTTTCATGGTGGCGAGGCGTCGAACGCAGAACGTATTGATAATATCCTACAAGATGGAGGTGTGCGTGGCACTTCTGTGCTTGGAGATGTGATGGGATACTCGCGGGTGTCGAATGGGGCATCTGTACTGGTTGCTGATATGGCATCGCCACCAATAACTGATATGCGGTATGACTGTGCTTTGGCGTTCGAGTTTTCCAGTGGTGAATGCTCTGTATTTAAAAGTACAGGCGCTGGGCGTAATCTAAGTGAAGGTTGGCGCGGTGCCGCTAAAACAGCTGCTGCATTTAGTGTAACGTCTATCCAACCGTTTTCGCGTGAACCATCAATGCGGCAGCGCAAACAAGTGGCGCAAATGTCTGGCGTTGCGGATGTTCGGTTGATCCGATCGGAGCGTCGAAAAGGAAGTGTTGCTCTGTTGGCTGGGCAACATGCGGGATATAAATCCGAATTCGGTTTGACGTATTCCCGCAGTTTAGAATTGTCCCTGAATGGGCGAACGCTGTCTGGGACGGATCGTTTATTTTGTACAGGCAAGAAAGATGAGGCGGTTTTTGATACTGCGATCTTGCATCAAGCGACACAGACAATTTCATTTGTATCGCGATTTCGAATTGCTGCGGATGTGGATGCAGAATTGGATTTGGGGGGGGCAGCCGTATCGCTGAAGTTGCCCAATGATGAAGTCTGGATATTTAAAACCTCTGGCGGAAAATTAACACTTGAAGGGAGCGCGTATTCTTCTGCTGACCGCTTGAGACCACGCGCGACAAAACAAATCGTGGTAACTTCTGGCGCAGTTAACTATGAAGGCGCCGTAAGTTGGGTTGTGACTCGTTTATAACGCGTGCCCAATATAGCTATTCAAGGCCGCCTTTGGGGGCGGCCAATACAAAGGACCGATCTTATGAACAGCCCAGTTTCCATTCGCCGCGCATTGCTTTCTGTATCTGACAAAACGGGGCTCATTGAATTGGCGAGTTCATTGAATGAAGCAGGGGTTGAATTGTTATCGACTGGCGGGACTGCGAAAGCCATTCGCGATGCGGGCTTGCCTGTTAAAGATGTTTCCGAAATCACAAGCTTTCCTGAAATGATGGACGGTCGGGTAAAGACGCTACACCCTATGGTGCATGGTGGCCTGTTAGCGCTGCGTGACAATGATGATCACTTGGCTGCGATGGATGAGCACGGCATTGGCGCTATCGATTTATTGGTTGTGAATTTGTACCCGTTTGAAGCAACTGTTGCCGCAGGTGGTGCGTATGATGATTGTATCGAGAACATTGATATTGGTGGCCCTGCAATGATCCGTGCTGCTGCAAAAAACCACGGTTTTGTTGTGACGGTTGTCGATGTTGAAGATTATGATGCATTGCTTGAAGAAATGGGTGTGAATGGTGGTGGCACAACATTAGCCTTCCGTCAAAAGATGGCGCAAACAGCTTATGCGCGTACAGGTGCGTATGATGCCGCTGTCTCTACTTGGATGGCTGGTGCTATTGGTGCTGATGCGCCGCGTCGTAAAGCGATTGCAGGGACGCATGCACAGACATTACGTTATGGTGAGAACCCACACCAAACAGCAAGTTTTTACCGTGACGGTAGCACACGTGAGGGCGTTTCGACCGCAGTTCAGTTGCAGGGTAAGGAATTGTCTTACAACAATATCAACGACACGGATGCAGCTTATGAGTTGGTAGCAGAGTTTGATCCGGCGGATGGCCCTGCTTGTGCGATTATCAAACATGCGAATCCATGTGGTGTGGCACGCGGTGCAACTTTGGCTGAGGCATATCAATCTGCATTTGACTGTGATCGTACATCTGCGTTTGGCGGTATCATCGCACTAAACCAAACTTTAGATGCAGCAACCGCAGAACAAATCGTTGAGATTTTCACGGAAGTTGTGATTGCGCCAAGCATTAGCGACGAAGCAAAAGCAATTTTTGCGGCAAAGAAAAACCTGCGTTTGTTGGAAACAGGTGGTTTGCCCGACATCCGCACAGTGGGTCAGGTTTGGAAGCAAGTGTCTGGTGGCTATTTAATCCAAGATCGTGACAATGGCTTTATTGGCTTGGGTGATCTGAAGGTTGTAACAAAACGCGCTCCAAGCGATGATGAATTGCGTGATATGCTGTTTGCATGGAAAGTTGCGAAACACGTGAAATCAAACGCTATTGTATATGTAAAAGATCAAGCGACTGTGGGTGTTGGTGCAGGTCAAATGAGCCGTGTGGACAGCACGCGCATTGCTGCACGTAAATCTATCGACATGGCAGAAGCTATGGGGTTGCCCGCGCCATTGACCAAAGGATCTGTTGTTGCATCCGATGCGTTCTTCCCATTTTCTGACGGTTTGCTGACGGCTGCAGAAGCGGGTGCAACAGCGGTGATCCAACCAGGTGGCTCTATGCGCGATGATGAAGTTATCAAAGCTGCTGATGAAGCAGGCTTGGCAATGGTTTACACAGGCATGCGCCACTTTAGACACTAAGGATTATCGCTTTGGGTAAAACAGCACTTATCGCCGCTATAACTTTTCTGATTGATCAGTTCACGAAATGGTATGTGGTGTTTTACTTACGCTTGGTTGACGGGCGCGAGATTGATGTGATCCCGCCGTTGTTGAATTTTAGAATGGGCTGGAATGACGGAATTAATTTCGGCCTATTTGGAAACGATTCTGAGATTATGCGCTGGGGTTTGATTGCTTTAGCTGTTGCGATTTCGGTTGGTGTCTTATGGTATTCTTGCCAGTTTACAGGTTGGTTTGCAGCTATTTTATTTGGTTGTGTTATCGGTGGAGCGCTTGGAAATACGATTGACCGCATTGTTCACGGCGCTGTTGCCGATTTTTTGAACATGTCGTGTTGTGGCTGGCAAAACCCTTCTGTGTTTAATGTTGCGGACATTTTTGTCTTTATTGGTGCTTTTGGGTTTATATTCTTTTCTGAAAAGCTACCAAAGAAGGCGTGACGCGGGTAGAATTCTAGGGTAAACAGCATGAAAAGAGTTTCTTGGGGTGTGTGCAGCACATGATTTTTCGTCCGATTACATTGATTTTGATGCTTACCCTTGGCGTGTCTATCACTGCGTGTGGTAGCGGAAATTCCGTTTTTGATAAAAATGGTAATTTTAAAATTAAAGATGCTGGCCCTGATGAGTTCTCTATAATCCCTACGAAACCGTTGGAGATTCCTGAAGACACAGTAACGCTTCCTGAACCAACTTTAGGGTCTAAGAACCGAGTGGATGTTGAACCAGAGCTGGATGCGATTGTTGCATTGGGCGGGAAGCCAGAGCGTTTGGAAAGTGGTTTAATTGCCAATGATGAGCAAGCTTTGATTGCGGCGGCATCACGCAATGGGGTGTCTGGTAATATTCGTGAACAAATTGCTGCAGATGCTAAAGTTGTTGAACGTAAGAAAAGACCGAATGTGTTTCAACGTATCATTGGTCATACGAGCCGCGTAAAAGCCTTTGAGAGTGAAGCAATTGATCCGTCAGCGGAAACTCACCGCTTGCGCCGTCAAGGTGTACGGACACCGTCTGCAAAAGCTATAAATTAAGTTAGCTATTGTATCTTCACAAACGCGTATGTTTCATTGCCTAATGTACAAATCTCTCCTAGATATATTTTGAGAAATTTTTCAAAAGGCTGCGATTTTCATATGAAAACAATCACAAGTTTAATGGCGTTTATTACGTTTTTAGTGCCATCTGTTTTATATGCAGAAAATGTAGATTCTTTTAATTTGGCTAATGGCATGCAGGTGGTTGTGATCGAAGATCACCGGGCCCCTGTGGTGACCCACATGGTTTGGTACCGTGTTGGGTCCGCTGATGAAAAAGCTGGTAAATCAGGCATTGCACATTTCTTGGAACATTTGTTGTTCAAAGGGACTGATACATTAAAACCAGGTGAGTTTTCTGAAATTGTTGCCGCGAACGGCGGGCAAGAAAACGCTTTTACATCTTATGATTACACTGGGTATTTTCAAAAAGTGTCCGCAGATCGTTTGTCATTGATGATGAAGATTGAAGCGGATCGCATGCAAAACCTTATCTTATCAGAAGAGGAGGTTTTGCCAGAGCGTGATGTCGTTGTGGAAGAACGCAATTCGCGTGTAGAGAATAATCCAAGTTCGTTGCTAAATGAACAGCGTAATGCATTGCAATATAGTAATCATCGTTATGGTGTGCCCGTGATCGGTTGGATGCATGAGATTAAACAATTAACGCGGCAAGATGCTCTGGAGTTTTATAGAACATATTATGCGCCGAATAATGCTATTTTGATTGTTGCGGGTGATACAACGCCAGAAGAAGTGCGTGCATTGGCCACTGAGCATTATGGCCCATTGGCGCCATCTAAAACCTTACCAGAACGCATCCGTACACAAGAACCGCCGCATTTAGCACCTGTCAGAATCACAATGACAGATGCACGTGTTCGTCAGCCGCAATTTATACGGACTTACTTGGCTGAAAACAGAAAAACAGGTGACCAAAGAGAAGCTGCGGCATTGTCGATGTTGGCAGAATTGCTGGGTGGCTCTGGTCTGACATCTTATTTGGGTCAAGAACTGCAATTAAAGCAAAAAGCTGTGATCAGTAGCTCTGCTTTTTATGATGGTGGCGCTTTGGATATGGATACTTTTGGTCTCTATATTTTGCCTAGTCCTGGTACATCTATTGAAGATGCAGAAGCCGCATTAGATGGAGCCTTGGCAGCTTTCTTAGAAACCGATATTGATGAAGCTCATTT
Organism: Amylibacter sp.; assembly: GCA_965206885.1. Classification (GTDB taxonomy): domain Bacteria; phylum Pseudomonadota; class Alphaproteobacteria; order Rhodobacterales; family Rhodobacteraceae; genus Amylibacter. The sequence continues at coordinate 546,866 of CBDBLJ010000001.1, forward strand.
GGAACGCCTGAAAACTCAATCAAAGGCATCACAAATCTATGCACGCGATAGCTTATCTGGTTTGGCGCGTGAATATGGCTCTGCTTTGACGACGGGGCTTACAATTAAAGATGTGCAAGAATGGCCTGATGTGTTGCAATCAGTGACTGCTGAAAATGTCATGGCGGCAGCGCGTAAAGTTCTCAATATTAATAACTCAGTTTCTTCTTGGCTGCTGCCAGAGACGAAAGGATAAAGCATGCGATTACTTTTCACATTTATCATTTGGTCGCTGACTACAGTTGCTGGTGTTGCTGAAACGAACATTCAAGAGATCACATCAAAAGGTGGTATTACCGTTTGGTTGGTGGATGAACCAAGTATTCCGTTTGTAGCGCTTGAAGTGGCATTCAAAGGCGGGGCATCTTTGGATAATCCTGATAAAATGGGTGCTACTTATTTGATGGCAGGGCTTCTGGAAGAAGGCTCTGGCGACATGGATGCATCAGCCTTTTCGCGTGCAACTGAAGAATTGGCCGCTGGATTTGGCTTCGATGCAGGACGTGACAGCGTTTCTATTTCTGCGCGCGTTTTGAAAGAAAACCAAGACCAGGCATTGGCCCTGTTAAAGCAAGCGTTGATGAACCCAACGTTTTCTGATGTGGCCTTTAAGCGTGTGAAGACCCAAGTCTTGTCTATCGTAAAGTCGAAACAAACGGATCCGCAAGATATCGCCGCTAGGGCAATGACTGCATTGGCGTACCCAAATCATCCATATAACCAACCTTTGGAAGGGACTTTGGAGACTCTGGCTGCTTTGACCGCGGATGATATGCGTCTGGCGCATAAAAATGTTTTTGCAAAAGATCATATGTTTGTCAGCGTTGTTGGCGATATTCGTGCCGAAGAGGTTGGACCGATGGTTGATGCCCTGTTGGGAGATTTGCCAGATACAGGGAAAGCTTTACCACAAAAGACGGAATTCGCAGCTTCTGGTGGCATAACTGTTGTAGATTTTGACACGCCGCAAGCGGTTGCAAGTTGGGCACATGCTGGAATGGATCGCCATGACCCTGATTTCTTTGCAGCATATTTGCTAAACCACACATTGGGTGGTGGCGGGTTGTCATCGCGTTTGACACAAGAAGTGCGTGAAAAACGTGGCTTGACCTATGGTGTTTATTCTTATTTGGCACCATCGGATTATGCGGCGATTTATGGTGGCGGTGTATCCTCTTCAAATGACCGTATTAAAACAGCACTAGATGTTATTCGAGATGAATGGCGCAAAATGGCAGAGTTTGGTGTGACAGCAGAGGAGTTGGATGCTTCTAAGAAATACCTGACAGGTGCTTATCCTTTACGCTTTGATGGGAATGGTCGTATTGCGAATTTGTTAGTTGGTATGCAGATGAGCGGCTACCCAATTGATTACCCAAAGACACGTAATGATAAGATCAATGCCGTTACCCTAGAAGATGTGAACCGTGTTGCTAAAGAGTTGTTAAAACCAGATGCACTGCGGTTTGTTGTGGTCGGAAAACCTGATGGTTTGGTTTCTACTGACTAAGCTGAACACCACTGTCGAATCGCGCGTATTCATGCTATCTATAGTGGTATGAACACGTATACCCCCAATATAAAGGGCGATCGCCCGCAAATCCGTCAATTGGATGATGCTGCTGCAAACCGTATTGCTGCGGGGGAAGTGGTGGAGCGCCCAAGCTCTGCTGTGAAAGAATTGGTTGAAAACTCTTTGGATGCGGAAGCGACGCGTATCGATATTGCCTATGCAGATGGAGGCAAAACCCTAATCCGTGTTTCTGACGATGGAATTGGTATTCCTGAAGATCAACTACATCTGGCTTTGTCCCGCCACGCGACATCAAAAATTGATGGAACAGATTTGCTGAACATAAGTTCTTTTGGGTTTCGCGGAGAAGCACTTCCGTCTTTAGGCGCTGTAGGGCGATTGACGATTTCATCACGTGCCAATGATGCAGATAGTGCCGCAGAAATTACCGTAAATGGTGGAGATATAGGCCCGATCAAACCAACAGCGCGGTCACAGGGCACAACTGTTGAATTAAATGATTTATTCCATGCCACGCCAGCGCGGTTAAAGTTTCTACGGACGGACCGCGCCGAGTCCCAAGCGATCACAGATGTGATTAAACGTTTGGCGATGTCTGAACCTTATGTTGGGTTTACATTACGCGATGTATCTGGGGGCGGGCAGGGGCGTGTAACGTTCCGTGCTGATGCGCAATCTGGTGATTTGTTTGATGCTGTTTTGGGGCGGCTTCGATCTATTCTTGGAACGGAGTTTGCGGAAAATTCAGTGGCGTTGGATTTCGAACGTGAAGGATTGTCACTGCATGGGTACGCATCGCTGCCGACCTATTCACGTGGTGCTGCGATCGGGCAGTATCTATTTGTGAATGGCCGACCTGTGAAGGACCGTTTGTTGTTAGGCGCTGTTCGTGGTGCCTATTCTGATTACCTTAGTCGTGATCGTCATCCTGTTGTGGCGTTGTTTATCGAATGTGATCCAACGCTTGTGGATGTAAACGTGCATCCTGCCAAGGCGGAGGTGCGGTTTCGCGATCCTGCAGGGGCGCGCAGTTTGATTGTGTCTGGTTTGCGTCATGCCTTGTTAAATGCAGGGCACCGCGCATCGTCGACTGTGGCTGATGCGACTTTAGGTGCGTTCCAGCCAGAAACGCTACGAGTGGCACCTGTCTATCAGATGGACCATAGATCTCGCCCGACGATGGTGTCGCCTGTGCAATCTGGTTTTGCGGATGTGCAGACAGAATATTCTGGGCGCGTAGAACCTGTTATTGAACCGACTGTGGTTGATGATCTTGCCGAGAAACCTTTGGGTGCTGCACGGGCACAGCTGCATGAAAATTATATCATAGCGCAAACGCCTGATGGGTTGGTTATTGTGGATCAACACGCAGCACACGAACGGTTGGTGTATGAAAAACTGAAAAACCAAATGGCTGCGAATGGTGTTGCATCGCAAGCGTTGCTGTTGCCCGAGGTCGTTGATCTATCAGAAAACGAACGGCTGGTTTTGGTTGAAGTTTTAGATGAATTGGCAAAATTTGGTTTGGTGATTGAAGAGTTTGGTGGCAATGCCGTTTGTGTGCGTGAAACCCCTGCGATTTTAGGTGAGGTGAATGCGCAAGCTTTAGTGCGTGATATTTGCGATGAGCTGACGGATCAAACGACAACAAAAGTTGTTGTGGATAAAATCGAAGCGATTTTATCACGTGTGGCGTGTCATGGTTCTATTCGATCAGGTCGCCAAATGCGTGCCGAAGAAATGAATGCGCTGCTTCGCGAAATGGAAGCAACACCGCATTCGGGGCAATGCAACCACGGACGCCCGACTTATGTGGAATTGAAATTGGCAGATATTGAACGGTTGTTTGGACGCACATGATTGAGATAAATGGACAAACTTATGCGTTGAATGATCCGCTGGTGATCGGTGTGATTGCTGCGGCTGTTGTACTGTTGCTTGTGGTTATTTTGCTGATTACTTCGGTGCGTCGCACTGGACGATCACAGAATGCTGTCGAGCAAGTCGCGATGCAATTTGGACGGTTGAATGAAGATATTCAAACGCTTGGAGCAAACCAACAGCAATTGTCGGGGAACCTGCAAAGCGTGTCTGACACACAGGCGAATGCACAGGTGAATATGATCCAGACGATGGAAAAACGTTTGGCGACCGTACAGCAACATATGAACGATACGCTGCATACGAATGCATTGAAGTCTGCGCAATCCCTGCACGAGATGCAGGAACGGATGAAGGAAAGCCTGCATGGATCATCTGAAAAAACCACGCAATCGCTGACCCAATTGCAAGAACGTTTGGCGACTATTGATAAGGCGCAGACGAATATTGAAAAACTGTCGGGGGATGTGCTGGGACTGCAAGATATTCTGTCGAACAAACAAACGCGGGGCGCGTTTGGAGAAATTCAACTGAACGATATTGTGTCGAAAGCTCTGACGCCTGAGGCATATAGTTTTCAGGCGACTTTATCGAATGGGAAGCGGGCCGATTGCTTGATCCATTTACCAAATCCACCAGGGCCGATTGTGATTGATTCTAAGTTTCCGCTGGAAGCTTATGAAGCGTTGCGTAATGCCAAGACGGATGAACAGGTGACCATTGCTATACGTATGATGAAAACGTCTATTAGGGTGCATATCAAAGCGATTAGCGAGAAATATATCATTGAAGGTGAAACAGCAGATGGCGCTTTGATGTTCTTACCATCAGAAGCGGTTTATGCGGAGCTTCATGCAAACTTTCCAGAAGTAGTACGTGAAGGGTTTGATGCACGTGTTTGGATTGTGTCACCGACGACCTGTATGGCAACACTGAACACGATGCGGGCTGTGCTAAAAGATGCGCGTATGCGTGAACAGGCAGGGGCCATTCGCAAAGAACTTGGCGCATTGTTTAAGGACGTTGAGCGGCTTGGTGGGCGTGTTGAAAACCTTGATCGTCATTTTTCACAAGCCAGCAAAGATATCGAAGATATTAAGATTTCTGCAACTAAAGCGGGGACACGGGCCCGCCGTTTGGATGCATTCGACTTTGAAGAAGTTACAGATGGCACTGCAGATGTGGTGAAGTTGAACCCGAAAGCGGGCGGGTGATTGAAGTCAGTTGTTTGCTGTCACTGCCGCCATTTTCAAACCAGCAAAGATAAGTGCGCCACCTGCTGTTTTGTTGATGGCCTTGATAATCCAATCTTTGATACCTCCGCGGACCAATTGATCGCCCATATAAGTGTAGGCGCTATATATCGCGATCTGTAGGAAGAATGTTGTAATACCCATCGCCAAAAATTGAGTCATGATCGGTTTGGTAACATCAAGGAATTGTGGAATTATTGCGGCGAAATACAAGAGTGCTTTGGGGTTGGAGAATTCCACCAAAAAACCGTGTGCGAAAAGTGTTGTGCGATTTTTTTGAAGAGAACTGCGATTGACATTAATACCGCCAGATTTGCTAAAGATTGCGGTTAAACCAAGGTATAATAGATAGGCTACGCCAGCCCATTTGATGATTGAGAACATAAGGTGTGACGCAAGGATCAAAGAAGCGATACCCGTTGCGGACAGTGTGAAATATGTAATGGTCGCCAATGTTATTCCAAAGATGCTGAATACTGTGCGCGTTATGCCATTGGCTGCACCTTGGGACGCAACCAAAATCGCGGTGGGGCCAGGTGAAAATATAATAATAGCGGTTGTAATCGTGAATAATAGGTATGTGTCTAAGCTCATGATGAATATCCTTTTGTTTATTATATAAAAACAGATTATTATTAATTAAAAGAAGGAATATCTTGAATGAATAAAGATAAAGAGGATATTCAGCCAAACGGCAAGCCTGCCCGTCCTTTGGATGCTTTTGACCGAAGTATATTAGGTGCTCTGACGACGGATGCACGTTTGACTTATGCAGAAATTGGACATGTTGCAGGTTTATCTGCGCCTGCGGTGCATGAGCGGGTGAAACGATTACGTGCTTCTGGTGTGTTGAAAGGTACGACGACGTGTCTTGACGGAGAGGCCATTGGAAAGCCGTTTTTGTCTTTTGTGCAAGTTGATGCAGAAGGTTGGGGAAAGAGCGAACGTATGATGCGGCTACAAAAATTTCCTGAAGTTGAAGAAATCCACTCGGTGGCTGGTGACACCTGCGTGATGATGAAGGTGCGTTGCGCAAATGCGCAAGCGATGGAGGCTTTTTTGGCACAGCTTTACATGTTGCCAGGTGTGCGCAGTACGCGAAGCTATGTTGTTTTATCCACGTATCTGGAACGTCCAATTCAAGCTGAAGTGACGAAAAATTGGCCGCCGATTCCTATGCCCCCTGAATAATATTGGGTATATTAATGCAATAGCGTCAGTGTGTACCATAGCTTTGCCATGCGTTTTTCGGCACTGTGGCCGCTAGAATAAATATATAAGTAGGGCCAGCTATGTTTACAGATCATCCTCAACGTCAGATGTTGGCGAGTGAACTGCATGCACGGCCTTTTCCCAAAGTATCGGCTCCTGCGTCTGTTGCTTATTTGGCAATCAAATCTGAGGATACACCTGCTAAGGATCGTACTCACCTGGTTAAGTTGCTGAAGCTTATGGGGTATGAAGGACCCAAGCCTGAAGGTAGTCATTTTTATGATCAACTGGGCGAGTATCAATTAAAGTGGGAACGACACACTGAGTTTGTTGCCTATACTTTGTTCGTTCCGCGTAAGAAGGTCACTCTTTTCCAAGACAACCCACACGATATATTCCCAGTTGAGTGGATGAAAAAATCCAAGGGTCATGTTTTAACATCCTGTTCCTTAGATATTCTGGGGCCATTTGGGCAGACTGAAGCTGAAAAGTTCGTGACGCAGGAGTTTTTTAAGCATTTTTCGGCTGAAAGTTTGGCCGTGAATTATATATTGGCGCATGAAGCAGCCGTTGCTAGCGATTTTACTATTGACGAGAATGGGCATATCAAATTCGCAGTTCTTGCGATTGGTCAAGTGGGTGAAAACAGATTGGGGCGTATCGTCCAGCGTCTGTTGGAAATTGAAACCTATAAAACTTTGGCTATGCTTACACTGCCTGTTGCGCGCGATATTTTTACACAAGTAGGCGTGTTGAATAAAAGCTTAACGGATGCTGTTCATGCAATTGCCGAGGGAGAAGGTACATCTCAGGAACGCTTAGATGCGTTGTTATCGGTGGCTGCAAAGATTGAATACTTACAGTCACAAAGTGCGTATCGTTTTAGTGCAGTTGAGGCTTACAGCGCAATTGTAACGCAACGGATGCAAGTTTTACGCGAAGAACGGATGCAAGGGCGCCAAACATTCACGGAATTTATGATGCGTCGCTTTGATCCTGCGATGAGGACGTGTGAGTCAGCGCAAATGCGGCTTCGGGATATTTCGGCACGCGCTGCGCGCGCTTCGGATTTACTGGCAACACGTGTGACTGTTCGTACAAATGAACAGAATCGTGTTTTGCTAAAGCAGATGGATGAGCGGGCATCATTGCAGTTACGCTTGCAGGAAACTGTTGAGGGTCTTTCTGTGGTTGCTATCAGTTATTATGCTGTGAATTTAGCAACTTACTTGTTGGTCCCCGTTGCTAAAACGCTCGGTCTTGAAAAATGGCAACTGACATCTGCATTGATCATTCCAACAATTCTTATTGTTTGGGGTTTGATCCGCCGCATCAAACGGCATGCTAGTAAGGACGAATAATCTAATTCAGGATATTTGTTTCCGATTTATGTACTTAAACGTATGTTTTTAAGTCTAAAGGCGCATTTGGGCTACGCTACGTCGGGAATCTGAATTGCGTTCTGTCTGATAAATTGCATAGATGTTTACAGCCTTTGTCCTAGGAGCATTAAACGTGTCTGATACCATCAAGTTTACATTAGACGGAAAAGAAGTTTCCGCCCAAAAAGATGAAACAATTTGGGAAGTTGCGAAACGTGAAGGAACGACGATTCCTCACCTGTGCCACTCTGGCGAAAAAGGTTACCGTTCTGATGGCAACTGCCGTGCCTGTATGGTGGAAATTGATGGCGAACGTACATTGGCTGCGTCGTGTATCCGTACACCGTCTGAGGGTATGGTTGTAAAAAGCGAATCTAATCGCGCTGAAACAGCACGTAAGATGGTTATGGAATTATTGGTTGCAGACCAACCTGCCCAAGAAGAGGCACACGATAAATCATCGCATCTTTGGGATATGGCGGAACTGCAAGGCGTATCGGAAAGCCGCTTCCCGCAAATAGAGGCACCACGTGTGCCGTTGCTGGATGACAGTCACGTTGCGATGTCTGTAAATTTGGACGCGTGTATTCAGTGTAATCTGTGCGTGCGTGCTTGTCGCGAAGTGCAAGTGAATGATGTGATCGGCATGGCTGGTCGCGGCGCAGATTCTAAAATCGTATTTGATATGGATGACCCAATGGGCGCATCCAGCTGTGTGGCTTGTGGCGAATGTGTTCAAGCTTGTCCAACAGGTGCGTTGATGCCAGCAAAAGCTGTCGATGAAAAACAAGTCGGTGACAGCAAAGATTATGATCGCGAAGTGAAATCTGTTTGCCCATTCTGTGGTGTTGGGTGTCAGATCAGTTTGAAAATCAAAGACGATAAAGTGGCTTGGGTTGATGGTATTGACGGTCCTGCTAACGAAAACCGGTTGTGTGTGAAAGGTCGCTTTGGCTTTGATTACATCGATCACAAACACCGTGTTACAAAACCACTTATCCGCCGCGAAGGTATGGAAAAAGGTTTGAATGTTGATCCAGGTAATCCGTTAACGCACTTCCGTGAAGCAACATGGGAAGAGGCGATGCAAGCTGCCGCTGGAGGTTTGGCAGGTCTGCGTGATAATCACGGTGGTAAATCTGTTGCAGGCTTTGGCTCTGCAAAATGTACGAACGAAGAAGCTTATTTGTTTCAAAAATTGATCCGTCAAGGTTTTGGCCATAACAATGTCGATCACTGTACACGTCTATGTCACGCATCATCAGTGGCTGCGTTGATGGAAAACGTTGGTTCGGGTGCTGTATCTGCAACGTTTAACGAGATTGAAAACTCTGATGTGGCGATTGTGATTGGGGCGAACCCGATTGAAAACCACCCAGTAGCTGCGACATACTTCAAACAGTTCACCAAACGTGGCGGAAAATTGATTGTGATGGATCCACGCGGCGTTGGCTTGGGTAAACACGCAACGCACCGTTTGAAATTCCGTCCAGGTACAGATGTTTCTATGCTGAATGCGATTATGCATACAATCATGGAAGAAGAGCTGTACGATAAGCAATACATCGAAGCGTATACAGAAAACTGGGCTGCACAAAAAGCGCACCTGAAAGATTTCACACCAGAAGCAATGGCACCCATTTGTGGTGTTGATGCCGAAGAATTGAAAGAAGTTGCACGTCTGTTCGCTGGTGCGAATGCAGCGATGATTTTTTGGGGCATGGGTATTTCTCAACACATCCACGGTACAGACAATTCACGCTGTTTGATTTCTTTGGCTTTGATGACAGGTCAAGTCGGTCGCCCAGGCGCGGGTTTGCACCCACTGCGTGGTCAAAATAACGTACAAGGCGCTTCTGACGCGGGTATGATCCCGATGTTCTTGCCAGATTATCAAACGGTTACGGATGATGGGGTGCGTTCTGCGTTTAATGAAATCTGGAACAGTGATGTTGATTTTGGGGCGGAAAAAGGCCTGACTGTTGTGGAAATCATGGATGCGATCCATGATGATCAAATCAAAGGTATGTATATTCTCGGTGAAAACCCTGCAATGTCTGATCCTGATGTAGAACACGCGCGTGATGCACTTGCGAAACTAGAGCATTTGGTTGTTCAAGATATCTTTGTAACAGAAACAGCAAACTATGCTGATGTTATTCTTCCTGCATCTGCGTTTGCAGAGAAAAATGGGACTGTAACGAATACAAACCGTCAGGTTCAAATGGGCCGTCAAGCAATCTCACCTCCAGGTGAGGCACGTGAAGATTGGGCGATCACTGTTGATTTAGCACAGCGTTTAGGACTGGATTGGAACTATACACATCCATCACAAATCTTTGCTGAGATGAAGATGGGTATGAAGTCTTTTGACAACATCACATGGGAACGTTTGGAAAATGAAGCGGTGACTTACCCATCGTTGTCCCCAACTGATCCAGGTCAGTCAATTGTGTTCGGTGATGGTTTCCCACGTCCAGAGGGCCGTGCGAAATTCACACCAGCCAGCATTATTGCACCTGATGATGTTCCTGACGCAGAATATCCGATGATCCTAACAACGGGCCGTCAGTTAGAGCATTGGCATACGGGGTCTATGACACGCCGTTCAAAGGTTTTGGATGGTATCGAACCAGAAGCAAACTGCTCATTGCATCCAAAAACATTACGCACATTGGGTGTGGAGCCAGGTGGTATGGTTCGTTTGACAACGAAACGTGGCACAGTAACCGTTATGGCCCGTGCTGACCGTGCAATTGCTGAAGATATGGTATTTCTACCGTTTGCTTATGTAGAAGCGGCTGCGAACATTCTAACCAACTCTGCACTTGACCCGTTTGGTAAAATTCCAGAGTTTAAATTTTCGGCCGTGAAAGTTGAGAATGTAGTGGATGCGATAGCTGCTGAATAAAATATGAAGCTTGGTGTAATTAATATACCAAGCTTTTTAATATTACCTAAGCAATAACATGCACAGATACTAATGCTGTCACTTTACGGAGTCTTGCAAAGCTGTTGGGGTTCGTAACTGTTTGTTCGAAAATCTACTGATCCCGCGTTTGAGTATGAAAATTGTATATAAAAACGAAAAAAGCTGACCCATGATGCACAGGTCAGCTTTCTTGGATTGGGATATCCGGCGGGTCACTTAGAAAGTGAATTTGGCTCCTAGGCCAACAACTGTACCACTTACGTCATCGGAGCCGTTTGCAACCCCTGCATCATTACGTTCTTCGGTAAAGTCGACATCTGCAATGAATGCAGAAAGCTTGAAATTTTTATTTACTGTATAAGTAGCAGCTGCGATGATAATATCGATTTCTTCGCGCGAGTTTGTTGCCACATTTTCATCATCGATATTCTCACCATTAAAGTAGGTTAATGAATAACCCCATGGACCATTCGAATACCCGATACCAACATCATATGAACGACCATCTGAAGCTGTTGTACCGTCTTGCTCAGCATACGATCCACCGATTGTGAAGCCGTTCCAGCCAAGGTTAATACCGCCGCCCCAAATTTCAGGGTCATCGTTTCCTGAGTTCGTAGGTTTTGTCGGCTTGTGGGGTGTTTTTTTGTTTAACTTCAGGCCCTGGCTTCCGGGAGGGTAAAGTAGTGCCCCCAATGGCAATTGAGGGTTGCGGTTTCTGGAGGTTCTGCTACACTCCCGCACATGTTCATCCGCACCAAACATGATCCCGAACGCAAGCGCACCCGCATCCAGATCGTCCAGTCGGTGCGCACCGGTCAGAAGGTTCGCCAGAAGGTCGTCCGGCATGTCGGCATCGCGCATAACGACACTGAAGTCGAGGACCTCAAGCGCCTGGCTGGCCGGATCATGGAAGAACTGCGTACCGCACAGTCCCCGCAAATGGAACTGTTCACCCCAACGGAATATGCTGATCTGGCGACACTTGTGCGCACCGCCCCGCGTCCGGAAAAACTGAATGTCGATCTTGGGGAGTGCCGCGAAGAGTCCCGCCTGTCGCTTGGTTTGCGCGATGTGATGGGGGAGGTTTATTCCGGCCTGGGCTGGAATGGGCTTCTGGGCACCCGGCGCAAGAGCAGCGATCGCATTTTACGCGAACTGGTGCTGGCGCGCCTGTCGCAGCCAGAGAGCAAGCGGGCAACGGTGGATGCACTGGCCCACAGGGTCGGGATCACCCTCAATCTGGACCGGGTCTACCAGGCTATGGACTACATGGACGCGGCGACGATCAACCGGGTCTGTCGGATGTCACACGAGGCGGCGGAGACGCTTCTGGCGGGACCGGTCGATGTCCTCTTCTACGACTGCACAACACTGGCCTTCGATACAGATCGGGAGGATCCGGAAGACGCGTCCGACCGCTTGCTGGCCAAGGGGTACAGCAAGGACGGGAAATCGCATCGCAGTCAGGTGGTGTTGGCGCTGATGGTCACCACCGACGGCTTGCCGGTCGGCTATGACCTGTTTCCCGGCAATATGTGGGAAGGCCATACGCTTGAGGCCGCGATCAAGGGGTTGGAAGAGCGCTACAAGCTCGGAAAGATCACGCTGGTGGCAGATGCCGGGATGCTCAGCGCCGACAATCAGGATATGTTGCGCACCAAAGGCCTGCCGTTCATTCTGGGCTATCGCCTGAAGTCGGCCCCGGCGGGCGTGAAAGACAAGGCCCTGGACACGGGCGGTTACAAGCCATGGGCCGGACACGGCGCGGCGGAGGGCGCTGCCGAGGCGGGGCGCTACAAGGTGATTGAGCATGACGGTGCCCGGATCATCGTCACCTTCTCGCCCGCCCGCGCCCGCAAGGATGCCCACAAGCGCCAGAAGGCCCTTGAGCGCCTGCAAAAGAAGCTTCGGCGGAGCCGGAGCCCCGCCAGTGTCAGTCACCGGGGATATGCCCGCTTCCTCTCGTTTCCCGATACGGGCGAGATCACACTTGATCAGGACAAGATCGACGCGGCAGCCCAATGGGACGGGCTGCACGCCATCATCGTTCATGGCAGGGACGATCTCGCACCCGAGGCGGCCATCGCCCAATATCACCAGCTCTGGCTGATCGAAACCTGCTTCCGCACCAACAAGCATGACCTGAAAATCCGACCCGTCTATCACTGGACGCCGCGGCGGATACAGGCCCATATCGCCATCTGCTACATGGCTTTCTGTTGCCTGCAACACCTGCGCAAGCGCCTGCAGATGCTGGGCCATCCCATGAGCCCGGCCCGCATCCGTCGGGAACTCGACCGACTTCAGATTTCCATCCTGAGGCGCAAGGGCACCAGCGAACAATATGCCATGCCCAGCCCGGCCACAACCGACGCCAAACGCATCCTGCGCTGTGTTGGCCTGTCGTGGAACGAAGCACCCTTCAGGATGCCGCCGGAAAGAACGCGCAAGCCCAGACCTGAAAAGGCCTGATCGACACTCTCTGACCGTTGAATCCCATCGCCGGAAATCCGCGATGTAGTGCCCTGTGAAAAAGCAGGCCAATAATATCAATGTGTTACAGCCGAAATCCTACGAAGTCAGGAGCAGCTGCGATGATAATATCGATTTCTTCGCGCGAGTTTGTTGCCACATTTTCATCATCGATATTCTCACCATTAAAGTAGGTTAATGAATAACCCCATGGACCATTCGAATACCCGATACCAACATCATATGAACGACCATCTGAAGCTGTTGTACCGTCTTGCTCAGCATACGATCCACCGATTGTGAAGCCGTTCCAGCCAAGGTTAATACCGCCGCCCCAAATTTCAGGGTCATCGTTTGTTCCAGCCGCACCGTCTGCAATACCGTAGCGTGCTGATAGGCCAACATCTAATGCGCCAAATGAGTGGTCATAGTTTGCACCAATGTCTACAAAATCTGTAGGGCCTGTTGCTGCAGCATTGTTATCGACAGGACCAACTCCTTGGCCACCATCACGTGCATATGAGACACCAAATTTAAAACCATTAAAACTAGGTGAGAAATAAGAGATGCGCTGTGCATCATTATTATTTGAGCCATCATTCTCAAGGAATGTTGTTCCCAAAGTACCACGGAAGAAATCATCACCAGTGTTTAGACCGCCAGCTGTTCCAGTAAATGGAACAAAAGCAGTTAGAGAGCTAGAGTTGGCGAAAATAAGCGATACATCAGGTGCAGATTTTGTAAGCAAATAACCTGCGGAGTTTTCAGAACCAATCAAAACAGTACCGAAACCACCAGAAACGGAGAAGAAAGTTTCATCGATTTGATCGCTAGAAGTATTGCCTTCTAACTGGATTTCAGCACCAATTTTGATACCATTGTCTAATGTAAGGGATGGCTTAAAGATGATCTCAGCATTTGTGAAAACATCGGCACCGTCAAAATCAGTACCTGCTGTACCGTCAACTGAACTGAACGCTAGGATGGCGTTGTAAAAACCACCGACTTTAATCTTAACTGCATTTTCGGCTGCTTGTGCCGTACCTGCAAAACCAGCCATTGCTAATGCTGTTGTGCACAATAACGTATTCTTCATTGTGAATATCTCCCTTTAGTGAAGTTGCGTTGGTTTCTTCTAGGGCAGTTTATTTTCCAATAATTGGTTAAAACCACCAGCTTTTAGCTGGTCAGCTTTAGCGTTATTTACATAAGGTTTCCTTCCATTTTAAGACCCAGCGTTGCGGTAAGGTCTTAAAATGGAAGGAAACCTTATGATCTATTCTACTGGAAGTCATAGCAGATATTATCACAGATACCATATCGTTTGGGTAACAAAATATCGTTACAAGGTGCTGCGTGGTGAAATGCGTGAGCGTATTCGGACATTGATACGACAAACGTGCAATGAATTGGGCGTACACATTGAAAAAGGCGTATTGTCTACCGACCATGTGCATATGTTTGTGTCAGTCCCGCCGCACGTCCCAATTTCAAAGGTGATGCAACGCGTAAAAGGGAGGTCCTCATACAAGATACAGCGGGAGTACCCCGAATTACGCAAACGCTATTGGGGGCAACGGTTCTGGGCTAGAGGCTATTTTTCAACGACGAGTGGAAATGTGACGGATGACGTTATTCGTCAGTATCTTGAATTACATTCAAAACGTGAACCTACCGACGAAAGTCGGTAGTTGTTCAGTCATTTGAAGATAGTAAATATTATTTAAGTTATTGTTATATAACGTTAATGTTAAAATATGATCACGCTTATTTACGCTAGCGTGTGGTTTTAGAGATAAGATTTCACTTCGATGTGTATGCTTAAGTATCAATGATAACGGCAGCGTGAAATAACCGTTATGCGTATGCATAAAGGCTGTTTTTAGAGAAAGAATTAGAGTTTGAGATTAGATTTTTTGGTATCCGCGGCGCAGATTCGTTTTGCGAATGTTATCGGCGGCATGAGATGCGCTTAAAAGATCTGGGAAAAGGTCGATGATCTGCCGGCCATTGCCGCCTGTAGAGCGTCAACCACCTTGTCCTGTAGCGACAACCACTTTGGCCGCTTTTAGAACTGCTGTGGTAGCGTATTAATCTTGGATTATAGTCTGAACATCGGCGTCCTCCATTATTTGAATATTTGTGCCTGAGGCTGACGTAATCGCTTCGGCGTGTGCTTTTTGGTTGTCGCTTGCTGCCCGTCTACGAAAGCTTTCCGCGTTCATCTCCAGAATTGTTGCATGATGCACGAGGCGGTCAATGGCCGCGATGGTCATTGCCTTGTCTGGAAATATTTGGTCCCAAGCGCTGAAGGGCTGATTGGCAGCGATTGCGATGCTTTTGTATTCGTAGCGACGCGCAATGAGTTCAAAGAGCACGCTGGTTTCGGCCTGATCCTTGTGCGCGTATGTGATATCATCCAGAATGATCAGGTCAAATTTATCCAATTTGGCCAGGGCGTTTTCGAGAACCAAATCCCGCCTTGCAACCTGCAGTTTTTGCACAAGATCGCCAGTGCGGGTGTAAAAGACGCGGTACCCAGCCTCAACCAAGGCGTGGCCTATGGCGCACATGACATGGGTTTTACCGGTGCCCGAATTACCGATGGCAATGAGGTTTCCCCCTCGATCAATCCAATCCCCCGCCGCCAGCGCTTCTATGTGGGCTTTGGGAAGGCTAGGCAGCGCCGCAAAGCTAAATGTAGCAAGGGTTTTGCCACTCAGCAGCTTTGACGTGTTAAGATTCCGCTGGATGCGCCGTGTCTCTCTTTGCGCCAACTCATACTCGGACAATACGGCCAGAAAGCGCGCCGCAGGCCAGCCTTCTTTATCTGCCGTAGTGGCGACATCGCGCCAAAGCCCATGGAAACTAGGTAACCGCAAGGCCGTAAGCATGCTGGGCAATTTATGAATATCAACATCATGGGCTGTCATGCGCTTGCTCCCAGTAAAGCGTCAAAGCACGATAACGCGGGCTGTGCTACGGCGATATCTCTTGGTAAATCCTGGCACTTGGGTCTGAGCAGGGCTTTGAGTCTTTTGGCGTCAGGGAGCCGCCCCTCTTCTATGTCCTTGGCCATGAGATTTGCCAGTTCAGCTTCAACAGCCTCTTCATGGGCCAGGAACAACAGATCGACCATCTGACGGCAGGCATCTCGCCGTGACAAGGCTTCCTGTAGGAGAACCCATGTTTGGGCATATTCTGATCTGGGGAATAGGCTGTCGCGGTAAACGGAGTTGGCAAACGCCTGTGGTTTGCGCTTCAGGGCCTGTATAACATGGTGATAATTGATCTCGTGGACACGCACCCCATCTTTGCGACAGCGCTTGCGGGGATGGCTTACCACATGGGTGCTTCCCAGATAGGCCTCTATGCGATCATCATAGACATGGACGCGCAATCGCTGCCCAATAAGGCGGGAAGGCGCACTGTAAAAGACCTGATGCACGAGAAACCCGCCCGTTCTGGTAACGGGTGTCACAACTTCGGTAAAATCGGTTGTACGCCTTGGTGGGAGGGGGTTGAGCTGTGCCAGCTCCACTTTAAAAGCCTCACCCCGTCGCTTGTTCCTGCGGGCAACCAATTCGTCAACAAATTGGCGATAGGCAGCAACTGTTTCAAAGTCGCAACTTCCCCGCAATATAAGGGCTTGTTGAATGGCAACCTTGAGGTGACCATTGTGAGATTCCACAGCACCGTTCTCATGGGCCACACCCCGATTATTGCGGCTTGCCTGCATGCCGTAATGCTCGGTGAATGCCTCATAGCGCTTGGTGATATCCTCAGATTCAGCTTTGGTAAGATTACGGAAGGCTGCCGACAAGCTGTCGGTACGGCAGTTTTGCGGCACTCCACCCAATGACCAAAGTGCATTTTGCAGGTTCTCTGCCAGCGCCGTGAAACTCTCGCCGCCCCGCACAACCCCGACATGTTCCCATCGACTGTAAACCAAGACAAAATGATACAACCGATGGGCAAAAGCTGCCCCATCAATGGTGATGCCCAGCTTTGCAGCATCCGTGAAGTCGGATTGGCACATGTAGCCAGGTTCCGGGGTTTGGCGGAAAATAATGTCCTTTTGAGGCCCATGTAGGGCGCGCCATGCACGGACACGACGTTCCAACGTGCGCTTAACACGATCATCGGGAAAACGCACTGGATGGTGAGCCTGCAAATGTCTCAGCAGGGTAATTGCCTGCACCGAGGCGTCTTGGTCAAGGACAGGTTGGATGAGGTCATCCCAGACCCCCTCCAAGGGATCGGTGACAGTTCGCCCCCGTTTTGGTCTTCTCTGTGATGGTAAGGTCGGGTCAGCGTCAAAACGCCGTGCACTACGTTCACTGAACCCGGCGCGGGCTGCCGCGGTTCGTTGGTTATGGGTATTTCTATCGGTCATATACAGCCTCATTTGCTGGTCGGTTATGGGTTTGAAGGGCAATCTGTAGCTCCGTTTAAAACGTAGAAGCTTAAGATTACCCGCCCACAGCAGTTCCTATTCAACCAAAATATGAAACCTTAGCCGATGAACCTGACCTACGGATTGGCAAGCCAATCCTCCGATCATCTTCATCGGCCAAGGTGGTTGTCGCTATCGGCCAAGGTTATTGTCGCTGAACAGCCGCCAACACAACCCCATTCTCGAAGAACGGAAAACTCTTCGAAAAGATTGGCGCAAATCTCTATCCGGTAAAACCGAGTTGAGGTTCTTTTAGGATCGTTGTTCAACATAAGGCAGCATGTCATGAAATGATTCTAACAAGCTGCGATTCGAGCCTCAAGCTAAATCAGAAGCTATATCCAGAATAAGCGAACCTTGATAACGCACTAATAATCCACATAAAGGAGCGCTTAGGGCAACATCGAAGTGGAAACAGCCATCTTTTTCGAATTCTAAAGTTTCGCTGATTGGTAATAGGGTTGGGGGGATCGGAATACCTAGGAACCAACCGCGTATGACTGGCATCTTCAACGACTTGTTTTCAACGGGAAGTTCCATTTCAAACGTAAACGGACCGAACTGTTCATGGAAATGACCTTGTCTAGCATGTGTCAGAACAGAATGAAAAGTCTTGCCAGCAAAAGTACGGCGCCAAATTTCTGTTTCTTCTTGGCATGATAGGGTAACTTGGACAGGGATGGTTAGACCTTCTTTAGGAAACCCAAAGACATCTGCAATTATTTTACTTAATATGGTTTTTCCACGTGTGACTTTGGAAATGCCTTTATAGTGAGCAAAGCCTGTATGGGAGTGTAAATCTCGGACCGTTTGAGGAAGTTTGTTGAAATCAGAACCCAATGCGCGTTGGAATAATGGCTGGTATGCTTTTTCTGTCACGGTATCTGTCACATTTAAATCTGCTAAGGCATCTTTTAGATCAGCCAGATTTATATCTACGATACAAGGCCTAGCGCCATTCTGAATCGTGTCTATCCTTCGTAAAATCGCACGGGCAGTTACGGTTGGAATATAAGGACCATCTCCATGCGTTGCCCACAGTTGCCATGTTCGCTTGATCAAACTTTTATCTGACTGCCCGATGAGCTCAACGATCATCCCACCTTCGTTTGTTCCAAAAGGTAGCGTAGGAATTGCCAGCTTATGACATAAATATATTAACCAATCAGGTGGTGGTGAGTTGCGTATTCTATTTAACAAGGCAACCATGCTGACAGAGATATTTAAAATGGATAACTCCATGCCAGCCCGAAAGGTAACAGAGCGTGCTTTGAAAAGACTTGGAAACAAGTGTAAGTCTGGAGCGCCAATGGTTTTGGCCACACGTTTTTGCCCGTTTCCAAATTTGTAAATGCGTTCTTCTGTCCAACACCGCGGAAAACGCCATGCACCATTTTGCCAGCGTTTTTGTGGTAAACCGACTTGTGATAGTATACTTGATATAACGGAATACCCCCTAGGAGCTTTGTTACCAGGCATGATTGCAGTTTCGATACTGTCTATAGTAATCATTTCTTTTGAGAGTTCAGTGACCGCAGCAGCAGAGATTGCTGGAACGCTGGAGGCGCCAGAAAGAGCAAAGCAGCTCTTTGATTTAGCAAGGGCATCAAATTGTGTGATGTTTTCAGTGAATTCAGCATTATCGGATAGGTCGATATAGTTGATCCCGTTCTCTAAACAAAATTGGGCTACCCTATATGGATCTTTGCCGTAGGCATTATAGGGTCCTGATGCATCGACAACTGTCTCTGCTTTGGTCGCTAAAATAGGAACAAGATCTGCATCTCTATCTAAATAGAGCGTGTCAGCGTTTAATGTTTTCGCAAGCTTTTCGGCTTTATTTAAATTTCGACCTGCAATGATGATTTTGCGGCTATCTCGAGTGAGTAACTCACATAAGTGGCTGCCAAAGGTGCCATAACCGCCAAGAATCAATACTGTCATTTTAAAAGTCGTGCCTGAAGGTTTTTATCTGGTAGGGCACACATATCAGTTCTGCCAAATAGTTTGTAGCGGTTGCGTGCGATGCGTTGATATAGCCAATCTTGCACCGATGTTGGAAATATTTGCAAAACACGCAATATATGCCCAATACCACCACAGGTTTTAGCAAATCGGATAATAGCCTCCATAGAGGAATAGGCTTGTCCGTCTGTAATATAAAGCCAGCTGTCTGGGTCTTTGGCATCTAATCCGTAGTGTTCCAATAGAGATGCACCCAATGGGCGATCAATTGGTGTGATGCGAAATATTTGTTTTTTATCAAATCTACTGATCATACGAGCCCCTATGGAACACAGCATACAATCGCCATCCATAATCAATAAGTGGGCGGATTTATCAAACTCTGGTATTTTGGGATCATCCAGAAATGAATAGGCTTTATGTGGTTTCAAGGTCGCCATGATGGTTCCATAGTGCATGGTATCAGTTTGTGTGCAAAACCTATAATTGTCGCAGAGCATAAAAAAGCCGCCCAAAAGGACGGCTTTTTTAGTAATAACTACAGTGTAGTAATTAACCTTGGCGTGCTTTGAAACGACGCTGTGTTTTGTTAATCACGTATACACGGCCCTTGCGGCGCACAATGCGGCAGTCGCGATGACGCGCTTTCAAAGAGCGAAGTGAGTTTTTGACTTTCATAGTCTTTCTCCATAATCGCGGCGCAATTGCGCCATTAAATTTCATTTTATCCCAGTATGGGATGGTGGGCGTAACTGGGATTGAACCAGTGACCCCTTCGATGTCAACGAAGTGCTCTCCCGCTGAGCTATACGCCCGAAAAGCTAAGGGCCGCACATAGCAACCCCAGTCGTTGGGCTTCTATAGGGGGAGTCGGAATAAGGTTCAAGAGGTTTTGCACATTAGAATGAAAGGATATATAGTGTTGCATGTAAGGAACGATAAAAACCGTGAAGAAATATGACTTAAGATTGCCGCTAAAGGTAACAAATCCTGTTGTTTTTAGCTCTCCGCATAGCGGTCGCGATTATCCAAAGGATTTCGTGAAACGTTCTGTTTTATCTAAAACATATTTGCGTAGTTCTGAAGATGCATATGTGGAGGAGCTTTTTGCAGGTGTTATTGCATTTGGATCTCCATTGCTCTCAGCATTGGCTCCACGTGCCTATGTCGATGTAAATCGCGGGATTGATGAATTGGACCCAAGTATCGTGGAGGGTGCTAAAGCAGCCTACAATAATCCACGAGTTGCATCTGGGCTAGGTGTTATCCCTCGTGTTGTTTCTGACCGCCGTCAAATCCAAACAGGTAAAATCACCATGGAAGAGGCCGCGGCACGGCTTGAGAGCTGCTATATCCCGTATCATAAGATTCTGTCGGAGCTTTTGGCTCAAGCAAAGTTAAAGTTTGGTATGGCGGTCTTGTTGGATTGCCATTCGATGCCAAGTGATGCGTTGCAAAATACGATGACATTTGGAGGTGCGCGTCCCGATATTATATTGGGAAATCGTTTTGGTGGTTCTACACGCCAAGATATCTTTGAAGTGGTTGAAACTGCGTTGAAAGATGAAGGGTTTGTTGTTGGACGAAACACGCCTTTTGCTGGTGGCTATATCACCCAGAAATACGGGACACCCACGCAAAATCAACATGCAATCCAAATTGAGGTCAATCGCGGCTTGTATATGAATGAACGGCGTATTCGGCGATCCAGAAAATTTGAAGATGTACAATGTGCATTGCGTACGGCATCTCGTAAGATTTGTGATAGTTTCGGACAGAATATAGCATTAGCTGCCGAGTGATCAGCGCAATGATCGCCCCTTTAAGATTGCGTTTTTGCCAAAACGTTCTTTGATTCTATCCGCAGCCCGTTCCACTTTTTCCCGTTTGCCCGCATCTGGGTCTAATAAATTCCCTAAAGAGTGAACATCATCGACCTTTGTCAGCCCGCTGATACCGACACCGATCAGGCGAAAAGGGGCTTTGTCTATTACTGCATCTAGTAATGGTTTTGCATGGCTATAGATCATATCGGCGACCTGTGTGGGATCGGCTAAAGTAATGCGCCGTGACAGGATTTGGTGGTCGCTTTGTTTAACCTTAAGTGTCACGGTTTTACCCATAAAATCTTTGGCTTTAGCACGGTCTGCGACTTGTTCTGACAAGCGCCATATATGACCATCTAGTAAGCTGGCGTCACGAGTATCTTCTGAAAATGTGGTTTCTTTTGAAATGCTTTTGACAGGTGCCGATGCGTTGACGTTTCGATAATCTTGTCCACGGCTGAGATGCCATAAACGATCTCCCATTGTGCCGTATCTGTCTGCTAATGTTTTGCGGTCGCGGCGGCGTAGGTCTGCGAATGTGCGGATGCCGTCGCGTTCTAATGTGCCTTGCATGACTTTTCCTACACCCCAGATCTTTTTGATGGGGAGGGGTTTTAGAAATCCTTCGGTTTCTGCTTTGCCAATTATGGAAAATCCTTTTGGTTTGTCCAAGTCAGAGGCGAGCTTGGCTAGGAATTTATTGTGGGACAAGCCGATAGAGCCTGAGATGCCGAGCTCGTCTTCCATGCGTTTGACGAGCTTGCCTAAAACAACGGCTGGTGGGGCGCCGTGGAGTTTTTCGGTACCTGTCAGGTCTAGAAATGCTTCATCAAGGGATAGGGGTTCTATGGCTGGGGTCAGGTCCTCCATGAAGCGGCGTATGTGGGCGGAGACCTCGGCGTATGCGGACATTCGGGGGGGTAATATAACGGCTTCTGGGCAGAGCTTCAAAGCTTTGAACATGGGCATGGCTGAATGGACGCCTTTGATGCGGGCGATGTAGCAGGCGGTGGAGACGACGCCGCGTTTGCCGCCGCCTATTATGAGGGGTTTGTCACGTATTTCTGGGTTGTCTCGTTTTTCAACAGAGGCATAAAAAGCATCGCAATCCATGTGGGCGATGGAAAGGGTTGTGAGTTCATCATGAGCTAAAATGCGCGGACCTCGGCATTTGGGGCAGCGGGGGGCTGCATCAAATAAAGCAAAGCAATCTCGGCACATGGCTTGTTGGGTCATAGAGAGGTTCTACCACAAGATGTCCCAGTTGGGACAGGGGGTTAAGATATTGAATTTGTTTTGTTATTGAAAAAATATGTGATTTAAACTTAATGATATTGGTGCGTACATAACAGGCACCCTACGGCTTACTTAATTTTTGAAATAATAAACGTATCTTTGATGCCTCCAGCGAGAATATAAATGATTGATCTTATCCACCACTATTGCTCTCCTTCCGTTTTCTTATCCTTGATTGACAAGAAAGAACTATGGCTTACCTCCCTTGCCCTTTCAAATGATAGTGCTGAGGGTACATGGATGCTGGACCATTGGTTGGATAAGTTTAATCAGAGTACCCCCAAAGAACGTTGTAGAAAAAATGGAGCGAAACTTTTTGTTGAAGGAGTCTTGCGTAACAATATTACGTTGGGCACTTGCTTTTCTGAGAAACGAGATCTTTTGAGCCAATGGCGCGGGTATGGACAGGATGGTGCAGGATTTTCTGTATCTTTCTACAGAGAGAAATTAGAGCAATTGTCTAGAGATTATGTGGATGGTTCCTCCTTACAGCTTTCAAAAATAACTTATGGGGGAGCATACTGTGAAGAAGTTAATGCCATGGTACGTGAACTGCATGAAGCTTTTGGTGAGGATGCCTCAGCATATCAGGAGGGGGCAGATAGGAAAGGCCGTGCAAATGTGAGGAATAGCATCGAAAAACACACTAAGAAAAAGGAGGCCGCTTGTAAGCTATTCACGATAAAAAACGGTGCGTTCAGCGAAGAAGAAGAGTGGCGATTATTTTTGTTTGATGCACCCGATAACATTAAGAACGTTGAGTTTCGGGAAAGTCAAAATTTACTATCCCCATTCGTTCGCTTGGGGTTTCCGCCTGAGGCCGTTGCAGGTGTAACCTTGGGCCCGATGAACCCAAGCTCAGTGTCAATGATTGAGCTCGCACTTAAAGCGCATGGTATAAAATGTCAGGTTAACAGGAGTAGTGCTAGCTATCTGACTAGATAGCCTGTGTGACGAACACGGGCCGCGCCCGACCCTAGGGGCGGGTGCTTCTCGGGAGTTGTTTTACAATTCCCTGCCAGCCTCGCATTTGCGCAAGCGCAAATTGCTTGGGGCGCATTGCGGCGTTGCATTTACATTTAAAGTTTTATGATGCGGTGGGATAAACTGGGTGACAGTTTTGTTGTGGGCGCACTCCCTAGGGTCGGGTTCGGCCCTTTGTACTTTACCTTTATAGAGTGATCGAAGACCTTATTCATCCCCCAGCCACCGTTCAATGTCGTCCAACACGGATGTCATCAGGGCGCTGGTGGCGCGTTTTCCTGTTATGTAGAGCAGATAGCCTTCGCGGGTGACTTCTCTGCGGACGGTTATGCCCGCACGTGGGTGGATTAGGCGGCGGGGGCGGTTTGGGTTCGTGCTGCAGTTTTCTGTTACCAGAGCTTCTGCCTCTTGGATGATCGGCAATAGGCGGGCCCATTGGGTGGTGCTTGAGGGATCGCGTTGTTCTGCGATGGCGGCGATGATGATTTTGGTCCAGTCTAGACGTATGCATTGGGCGAGGCGGATGAGCTGGTTTTGCGTTAAGCTTTCTGGATCGATTAGGTGACCATCCAAAACCTCGACCACTTCGGTTATGGCGCGGAGTTTGGCGCGTTTCTGGCGGCTGATGTGGGGGTAGAGTGTGGTGAGGGCTGCGTCGATTGTATCAAAGATTTCCATATCATATGCGGTGACGACGATGTGGGCGCGTTCCCATGGAGAGAGGTTTTGGCGGATTTCGTTTTCTTCGACCATTGCGGCAAGGGTGTTTTGGCGGTTGGTTTTCGTGCGGATGAAGGCTGGGATAGTCCTGTATTGGTTGTCTTGCGTGGTTTCATACAGGGATTGGAAGGCTGTGAGGCGGCGATAGCCCGAGATCAACGCATAGCCCGTGTTTGTGGGGTGGATTTCGATGGGGAGGCGGAGGCCGTTTTGGGTGATCGATGCCTGAAGCTCTGCTTGGGCGTCCGCATCTATGAAGGTGCGATCGCGCGGTAGCGTGGTGGTGTCGATGTCGTTGAGCGGGATGTTTTGAGGTGTGTCCATGCCCCTGAGCGTGGTGCGCAAGGGGTGAACATATGGTTAGGGTCGCGTTCGGTGGCTATAGTGTTGCGAGCTCTGCTATTACAGCTTCGGCGGCGGCTTTAGGGTTTGCTGCTTGCCAGATCGGGCGACCGATGACGATGTGGTTTGCACCGTCTTTGATGGCAGATGCAGGCGTGGCGACGCGTTTTTGATCGCCTAGGGCGGCCCCTGCTGGGCGGACACCTGGGGTGACGATGAGTTTGCCGTTTGCTTCTGGCAAAGCGCGGATCATGGCGGCCTCTTGTGGGGAGGCGATGACGCCGTCTGCGCCAGCGATGAAAGCGTTGCGGGCGCGCTCGACGACTAGGTCGTGAATGTTGCCGTCTTTGATCAGGCTTTTATCAAGGTCTGTGCGGTCAAGGGATGTGAGGATTGTCACGGCTAGGATTTTGGTGGCGCTGTCGCCGCGACCTGCGACGGCGGCTTTGACAACATGGGGATCGCCGTGGACGGTTAGGAAATCCAGATCGTATTGGGCGATGCCTGCAACGGCTTTTTCGACTGTTGCGCCGATGTCGAAGAATTTCATGTCTAGGAACACGCGTTTGTCGCGCTGTTTGAGCTCATTGGCTAGGGCCAAGCCGCCCCCTGTGAGCATGCCGAGGCCGATTTTATAGAAGGAAACGCTGTCGCCCAATTTGTCGATGATTTGTCCTGCATCCAAAAGGTTTGGGACATCTAGGGCAACGATAAGGCGATCATCAGCGGTCATAACAGGCTCCAATTTGTTTGGGGTGTCATCTAGGATCAATCTGTGGAAGTCAAGGAAAACGCCTGTGCACAGGACATGCACACCGCGTGCACTGTGCGTATGACTTTTGTACGTTTTGTGATGTTTCTCGTACGCTTTGCATATCGTCCCAGATTGTAAGAGGATAAGGAGTATTGTATGTCTGAGGGCATGGATACACTTGATGACATATTAGACACTTTGGATTTCAAAGGCGCTTTTTACTTTCGGACTGATTTTACATCAGCCTGGGCTGTGACTGTTCCAGAGTTGGACCAAGCGGCCCGCTTTCATTTGGTGGTAGAGGGGTCATTGTGTGTCAGTTTTCCTGCATCTGATGAGCATGTTGTTTTAGGGGCGGGTGATATGATCCTTATCCCCAAAGGCCGTTCCCATATCTTGTGCGATGAAGTGCAAAAAACTGCGCCGAGTTTGGAAACGGTATTGTCTGATGCGGGCTATGACGGAAATGGTGTTTTGGTTCTGGGTGAAGGAGATCCACAAGCAAAGACAAAGATGATTTGTGGGCATCTTTCATTTCGCCATGCAGCGGATCATCCAATTCTAAGAGCGTTGCCAAGTTACCAAGTTATGACGGCATCTATGCGGGCGGAGAATGTTATCTTTGATGAGATCATTCGTATGTTGATCCGTCAGGTTTTTTCTGGAAATCCTATAGGGCGCGCTGCGTCCATTACGAGAATATCGGAAGTTATGTTTATTGAACTGTTGAAAGTTCAAATTGAAAATAACACACAACTGGAAAGTATCTTATCGGCCTTTAACGATGCACAGATAAGTCGTTCCTTGATACTCATGCACAGTAATCCAGAACATAAATGGTCTGTGGAAAGTTTGGCCTCGGAAATTGGTATGTCGCGTAGCCGCTTTGCCAATCGGTTCCAATCTTTGATGGGGGTGGGGCCTATGTCTTATCTCTCTGATTGGCGTTTGCAAAAAGCGTTGAGATTGCTGGATGATTCAAAGAATACAATTCAACAAATTTCATCCGCATCTGGGTATAAATCCCCTGCCGCTTTTACGCGTGCCTTTGCTGATAAGTTCGGGGTTGCGCCTACACAGTACAGAAAATCTGCATAGTTTGCATATCGTCCTGTTTGGTTTGCATATCATGCATATAATTGGCTGATATATTGATGTATGATCCCATCATCCCTTACATATTCCTTAAGCTGGATGCTTGATGTCGACTCCCGATATTAGGAATTTCCAGACCAAACAGACACGAATATGGAAGGAAATTATCATGTCTAAATTTACCACTCTGGCTATGGTCGCTTTGTTGAGTATGGGAACCGTTTCTTCGGCTATGGCCGCAGATGAATATAACACAGCCCCTGGTTTGACCGCTGCTGGCGCTCCGTTAGGTTTACACGGTGTTGACCCTGTTGCATTCCTTGACCGTGGAAACCGTGCGGATGGTTCTGCTGCTTATACTGGTGTACATGACGGCGTTGCATATTACTTTGCATCACAAGCAAACTTGGACACGTTCAAAAAGAACCCAGCTGCTTATACACCACAAAATGGTGGCTTTTGCACATACGGTGTTTCTGTCGGCAAAAAGTTTGATGGCGACCCACAATATGCATCTGTTGTAGACGGCGAACTTTATGTGTTCTTGAATGAAGAAATCTTCAAGTTATACCAAAAAGACCAAGCTGGTACGATTTCGAATGCAGAAGCACAGTGGGCTAAAATTCAGCATACTGCAGCAACTGATCTGTAAGACTATCTATCTTTCAGGAGGGGTGATGAACGACCTCTCCTGAATACTGCGCATTATCTGATTGCTCAGAATACTGGTCGAGCATCGTGGGCTCAATCATTTGTGTTTTGCAGCAGGGACTTTAGAGTATTGCTGGCGGCTTCGAGATCGGGGCAAGTCATGACGCCAATTTCTGCGAGTTCTTTGGAAACATCTACGGGTAAGCTTGTATTACTGCCTTCGGGAATTTCATTCAGGCGACCGCCAATGAGAACTGGTATATCCCACTCAGCCTCTTTTAGTTTCTGTATCAAGACCTTTGAATAGCGCAAAGCCACGCCATTGTATGTGCTGAGTGCGATTACATCGACAGCTTTTTCTTTTGCAAGGGTCACAATATGATCTGCGTCACTGGAGACACCGCCATCTTCAACGGAAAAACCAGCTCTGCTGAATACGATATCCAACAGCATTTTTCCGTGCTCATGAACGTCAGTGGTTGCTGTCAGTATTCGGATTGGTGCTTTCCCAAGTGCAACAAGGTCCTGACCTGCATTTGTCTTTATGAAAGCCTCGGCGTCTTCTTCAAGTTCACGAAAGGTCGTTGCTGCAACAATGGGTTTACGCCGTCCAGGCGCATCTTCACGTAGGGCACCACTGCCAAATTGTTGTTCAAGTGCGCGTCCACCCAAACGACGAAGTGCCAGCAGCAGCTCAAACGGGTCATTCGTATCAATGCCCCCATTTGCCAGTCCTGTCAGAACGCGGTCAGCAAAGCGCTGCCCTTCTTGCAGAAGTGTTTTACAGGTTTTGTCGATCTCATTCATATCGAAAAGAGGAACATAGCCATCTGCCAATTCTGTCAATCGGCTTAAGTGGCACTGCGCATTGCAGATTTCCGAAACATCAGGGATGCGTTCATTCTCGCTGACTGGCACGGGATTTAGAGCGTGGCCTGTTGGCAAGAGCTTCTGGGCAACAATATCCGATAGTAGATAGGCTGACAGGCCTGCATAATTTTCGGCATGGTTCCCTTTGTAGAGCACGGTAGCGCCGTAAACTTGAGAGCCAGGGACCCCATCACTGATCTCTGCCAGCGCACGCTGAAATGCGATGCGTGTCAGAGGCTCGGTGAAATGGTGACCATAACAAACAGCATAAGGTGCACCAATAAGGTTGGTCACGATATGTTTTTCAAGCAATGCTTGACCAAGCGCACAGGACAAATCTTCAAAAACGGCTGCATATCCATCATCAAGGTTAGAGTGTACCAGTACAGGCACCTGTTGCGCGGCGATCAAACCGAGCGCTTTGACAGTATTTTGCGTTGTTTCAACGTCGTTATCATAACCCGGCAGACGGAATGTAAAATATTGCCCAAGGTTGCCGATTGTGGTGGCCCCAGCAGCCAGAGCAGCACATGTATTTTCCAAAGCTGCAGGAAACCCCAACATGAAATCCCCAAAATGCATTGCAGCAGGGCTTGCTTGTGTCAAACTGGCAAAGGCGTCTGCATCTTGCAGCAAAATCCCTGTCCCACGAGGTTTAGTGGCGCGTTCATCTCGCGGATAGCCCATTGACCAATCCAAGCACATTCCAAACCGATCAATCTGGGCACCACGGTTGGCGCAAGTACCATAAACCTGCTGAATAGCCTCGACAGTATGAGAGAGTTCGCGAAAACCCAGATGGGCATGTTGCATTATGCGACCAGATTGCATCACCTCACGTTTATAATCGATTTCGTTTTTAAACCCGACTTCGCGTTGGAAGGGACTGCTGCCGACATGCCAATCTGTTGCCAACTGTTTTCCTGCGCAAAGTAGCTCTGCACCAGTTGGCAAATTGCTTTCTGGAAGCAATTCAGTTCTGTCAATTTTTTTGGTAAGACCGATCATGTGTACATGGTGACGAATATAACTGATATGACAAGGATATATCGTTAGAATTCTGCTTATCCATCAGATTTACTATTCTGAATTGCACGCCGTGCAGCCAAGCTGGCTTCTATGATCGCAAGCACTGCGACCAATGCCAGGAGCGGTGTCGTGCCAATTTCAACGATGAACCATCCCGCGATGAGTGGAAACCCGAAGATACCGATAAAATAGGTGAGGGCGAACAATTGTAATGTTTGGGGGACGAGGTCTTCGTCTGCATCATTTGCCGCCATTGCAACAAGGATCGGATAAGAGACGCCGTAACCAAGGGCGAAGAGAAGAGCCACTAGCATATAAAGCGGTTGGCTTGCTCCGCTGAACATGAACAGAATAATGCTGCCAGCCATGATATACTGTAAAAATGCAATGATGCGGTAAGGGGAGTTTCCGCCAGTAAAGCGCGCTAATAAAACACGAAATACGACGACAGTCATTGTGTAGACTAAAAAGTAATTCGAATAGTTCAACCCACGATCTTCGGCGAAAACGGTTTGAAAGTTGTTCATGCCTGCAAAGACACTTGCGCCAAAGCAAACCATAGCAACAGGGATGACGGCAGGAGATTTGAATACTTGTACAACAGATGTAATCGTAAGGCTGGATTTTTGCTCTGCGCCTGCGATTAGGGCATGGGTTCGCATTGGGGTTACGAGGGTGAAAAATATGACACCGCTTACTGTGCAAAGTGCTGCGGTCACGAAAAATGCGTCAGCAATTGAGAAACCGAAGTCGAACATTATCGCAGCCATGACGGGTGATAATCCGAACCCAGCCATGACAAAGATACTGAGCATCGTGAAATAACGCACGCGTTCTTCTGAACTGACCAGTTTCGTGAGGGCGACAGGAGCGAGTGAATAAGTTACCCCCCAGCCAGCCCCTAGAAAGATACTGGCGAGGATTAGAATTGTGCCGACTGATTGTGCAAACCCGTACAGCAAGAGTGATACTGCAATTGTTAGGCAGGCGAAGCCAAGCGTTGTGACGCGGCCCAACCTGTCTGACAGGTGACCTGAGAAATAGACGCTGATCAATGTGGAGATGGTTGTGATGGATAGCATCAACCCTACGTCTTTTTCGTTCGCACCAAAACTTTCAAACAGTTTTGGCAGCATGAATGTAAGGCCGTAAGTTCCTGCCTGTAAAAATACAGCTGCAAAGAACAGTGTGAAAACAACGAGACGTGACATTATATAAATCTATCTTTGGCCCATCAGTTTTGCCATATCCAACATGCGGTTGGAAAAGCCCCATTCATTGTCATACCAACCAAAGATGCGGAGGAGGCCGCCTTTTGAGACGGATGTTTCCGCGCCGCTGATGATTATGGATTCTGGGCGGGCCCGTAGATCGGTTGAAACCAGCGGTTTTGTGGTCCAGCCAAGAATGTGGTGCGCTTCACATTTGGCTTTTAACATCGCGTTGACCATTTCCACTGTTGTTCGCTGATCTGTCTGAATTGTCAGATCGATTGCAGACACACTCGCGGTTGGAACGCGAATAGCGCGGGCTTCTAAGCGTCCTTCCATATTCGGGAGGATTTCGCCGATGAGTTTGTGCGCACTGGTTGTGGTTGGCACCATGGAGAGGGCGGCGGCACGGCTGCGGGCCAGATCGCCACGTGGTTTATCGACGGTGGGTTGGCTGGAGGTGTAGCAATGCACAGTTGTCATGTGGCCGCTGACCAGCCCGTATTCTTCATCAAGGATTTTCACCAAGGGGGCCAATGCGTTTGTTGTGCAAGATGCGTTTGAAACGATCAGTTGGTCTTTTAGTTTTTCTTCATTCGCACCTATTACCAGTGTGATGTCGGATGCCTTGGATGGGCCAGAAACCAGAATGGACTTTGCGCCCGCTTTTAATCCGCGTTCTTCGACGCTACGTCCGCCTGTCATACCTGTGCATTCAAGGACGACATCTATGTCTGATAAATCCAATGTGCTGATATCGGATGTGGCATGGAATGGTATGCTTTTACCGTCGATGATGATCGCATTTTCCGCAATTTCTACGGTGCCTTTCCATGCGCCAAATACACTGTCGAATTCGAATAGATATGCGCATGTGCTCAAGGGTTCGATATCGTTGATTGCCACCAATTCGAAACCATTAGGATCTGTGGCGAGCATCCGCAAGATTGATCGGCCGATGCGACCGAAACCATTTAGGAACACTTTTATTTTGCGATCTGTCATTTGAAACACTCTATATTCGTATAGTATGTCTAAGGGTTAGCGAGTGCGTCGCAGCTGTTCAACAAAAGTATTGTACCATTTTGAAAAGCAAAAAGGTGCTTTGGGTAAACAATATTAAGTTTGCTGGGGCTGGCCCCTTGCGAGCGGCGTTTATTGTTCCTATCTTTATTGCGAGGCCTGACCACATTGCGTGCCTATAGATAGGGCGCAGAATTTCCGAAAATCAGGTGCTTATAGAGAAGGAGAAGACCCATGGACTTTGAAAAGTTCACAGAACGGTCTCGGGGCTTTATTCAAGCTGCCCAGACAATAGCGATGCGCGAGAGCCATCAACGATTTACACCTGAACATCTGCTGAAAGCTTTGCTGGATGATGATCAAGGGCTGGCTGCCAATTTGATCCAGGCCTCTGGTGGGAATGCGAAATTTGCGCTGGATGGCGTGGATGTGGCGTTATCTAAACAGCCGCAAGTCAGTGGTTCTGGTGGCAGTGTCTACTTGGACAGTCAGACAGGTAAGGTTTTAGCCGAGGCTGAAAAACTGGCTAAAAAAGGCGGTGACAGCTTTGTGCCTGTAGAACGGATTTTGACGGCTTTATGTATCGTCAAATCGGATGCGCAGAAGATTTTGAAAGAAGCGAATGTAACGGCACAAGGACTGAACTCTGCCATTAATGATGTTCGTAAGGGGCGCACCGCAGATACGGCTTCGGCTGAATCTGGTTATGATGCGTTGAAGAAATATGCTCAGGATCTGACGCAAAAGGCGCGGGACGGTAAAATTGATCCGATCATCGGGCGCGACGAAGAAATTCGCCGCACAATGCAGGTGTTATCACGCCGCACAAAAAACAATCCGGTTTTGATCGGTGAGCCAGGTGTTGGTAAAACTGCGATTGCCGAAGGGTTGGCGTTGCGGATTGTGAATGGCGATATTCCTGAAAGCTTGGAAAACAAGCAATTGATGGCGCTGGATATGGGCTCGTTAATTGCGGGTGCTAAATTCCGTGGTGAATTTGAGGAACGTCTTAAGGCCGTTTTGACGGAAGTTACCGAAGCTGCTGGTGATATTATTTTATTCATTGATGAGATGCATACACTTGTGGGAGCTGGTGCATCCGAAGGTTCGATGGATGCGTCGAACCTGTTGAAACCTGCGTTGGCGCGCGGTGAATTGCATTGTGTCGCGGCAACGACATTGGATGAATACCGTAAGCATGTGGAGAAAGACGCAGCATTGGCGCGTCGCTTCCAGCCTGTTTTGGTGGAAGAGCCTACTGTTGAGGACACGATTTCTATTCTGCGCGGTATTAAAGAGAAGTATGAATTGCACCACGGTATCCGTATCTCGGACAGTGCATTGGTGGCAGCTGCGACGTTATCAGAGCGCTATATTGCGGATCGGTTTCTGCCAGATAAAGCGATTGATTTGATGGATGAAGCGGCCAGCCGTTTGAGGATGGAAGCGGATAGTAAGCCAGAAGAATTGGATGCAATTGACCGTGAACTGTTGCAAAAGCAGATCGAGGCCGAAGCGTTGAAAATGGAGAAAGATGCAGCATCCAAAGATCGTTTGACGAAGTTAGAAATAGATTTGGCAGCTCTGCAAGAGCAATCTAGTCAGATGACAGCGCAATGGCAGGCAGAACGCGATAAGCTAGCGTCCGCCCGTGACATCAAAGCACAGTTGGATCAGGCGCGTATTGATTTTGAAAATGCACGCCGCGCCAGTGATTTGGCAAAGATGGGTGAATTGCAGTACGGGATCATTCCACAGTTAGAAAGCAAACTGTTGAAGGCTGAAGAACAAGGCGATGATGTGATGGTGGAAGAGGCTGTGCGCCCTGACCATATTGCATCGGTTGTTGAACGTTGGACGGGTATTCCTGTGGACAAGATGCTGGAAGGTGAACGTGATAAACTGTTGCGTATGGAAGAAGTCATTGGCGACCGTGTGATTGGTCAATTTGATGCGATCCATGCGGTATCGAATGCGGTGCGTCGTGCACGCGCTGGGTTGAATGATCCGAAGCGTCCATTGGGGTCTTTTATGTTCTTAGGGCCAACTGGGGTTGGTAAAACCGAGTTGACCAAAGCCTTGGCTGAATTCCTGTTTGATGATGATCAAGCGATGGTGCGGGTTGATATGTCGGAGTTCATGGAGAAACATTCAGTGTCCCGTTTGATCGGTGCTCCTCCTGGATACGTGGGATACGACGAGGGTGGGGTTTTGACAGAAGCTGTGCGCCGTCGGCCATATCAAGTGATCTTATTTGATGAGGTTGAAAAGGCGCATCCAGACGTGTTCAACGTGTTGTTGCAAGTGCTTGATGACGGTCAATTGACTGATGGTCAGGGGCGGACTGTGGATTTCAAACAGACGTTGATTATCCTGACCTCTAATCTTGGTGCACATGCGTTGAGTATTTTGCCTGATGGTGCGGATACAGACGAGGCGAAGGGCCAAGTGATGGAAGCTGTGCGTGCGCATTTCCGTCCAGAGTTTTTGAACCGTTTGGATGAGATTGTTCTGTTTGATCGTCTGAGCCGCGAAAATATGGATGGTATCGTGGATATCCAATTGTCGATCCTTGGTAAGCGTTTGGTGGGTCGTAAGATTGAATTGGCGATTGATGACTTGGCACAAACTTGGTTGGCGGATCAAGGATACGACCCTGTGTACGGTGCACGTCCGTTGAAGCGGATTATCCAAAAAGCGGTTCAAGATCCATTGGCCGAGCTGCTTTTAAGTGGGGATGTTTATGATGGGTCTCAGGTGGATATCACCGCAGATGACAATGGTTTGGTGATTAATGGTGTTGGTAAGGCGCCAAAACTACCAGCGGATGAACCTGTACATTAAGTTTGAAGAGGCCCTATTGAGGGCCTCTTTTCAGATTAGAACCTAAGCGATAGGCAAGACATGCCGCCGTCTAGTTTTGCGCATTCTGTATTGCCAATTTCACGAACGTTATATCCATTTTCTATCAACATATCTCTTGTCTTTGGAAAGCCTGCTGGCATCAAAACGAATTGGTTGAAACGGATCGCGTTTGCACAAGCCTCTTCGCCGTCGGCTGTATGCAAAACACGGTATCCCTCAAAACAACCAGCCGCAGCCAAGCGTTTGGTGGAGAGGATTGTTTCAGCATCCAAGAGTGAACAATCTGTTTTGAAATGCAAAACGCCTTTAGGAGTGTTTACAACACGTACTGTGTATCCCCATTCTTTGACGAGGGCGCGTAGTTCTTCAACACCTTCCATATCTGTGCGGTCTGACAATCCCACCAAGATTTCTGTTTTGGTGGTTAAGATGTCGCCACCTTCGATATGACCAGGGCCTTTTATTTCTAGAACATCGTCATAAAGCGCACGCAAATGCGGTGCCATATGATCAACTTCGCCCATCCGCGTTGGTGCGCCTGGGCGCATGAGAATAGCGCCTTTGGGCAAGCATAATGCGGTGTCTTCGACAAATACTGAATCTGGAAAATCATCCACTGCGGGTAACTCAATCACTGTTGCGCCAGTTTCTTTTAACGTTGCCACATAAAGTGCGTGATCAGTGCGCATTTGATCCAAATCAGGCGTGCCTATATCAACAGCGCGCAATCCATCAATGATGCTTTTGGAAGGGGCGCGTGTGATGGCGCGTGTGAATTCGTATGATGTTTCGGTCATTGTTTTATCTCCGTAATGCCCGTTAGGCGATTTTGATTTCGATTATGGCTGGGCCATTTGACATTTCTGCTGATTGTAATGTTGTTTCCAAGGTTTCGTCCCCGAAGGTGCAGGTTTGGTAAAATATCCCGCAAGAAGCGGCGACATGTTTGAAGTCGGGAGCATTCGGGTCGCAGCCAACAACATCAACACCCGCCGCAACCATGGATGTTTCAATTTCACGGTACCCGTTGTTGTTCCAGACTAGAAATAAAATAGGCAATTTCTCATCTTTTGCCGTCATCAGCTCTGGCAACGTAAATTGCGCGCCGCCATCCCCTGTTAGGCAAATCACTTGTGCTGTCGGGTCGGCAATTGCTGCGCCGATCGCGGCAGGAATACCGTATCCAAGTGCACCAAACCCTGTTGCTGCATTAAACCATCCGCCTGCGCGGTCATGGTCATAGTATAGGTTGCCTGCATAAATTGGTTGTGTGGAATCGCCTACGATGATGGCATTGGGATATGCGCCCCGCACAGTTTCAAGGAATTGAACCTGTGCTTTCATATCGGAACTTAAATCAGCGAATGCGGCATCTCTGGTTGTTGCAGCACGTGTTGCACCATCTGTCTGTAGCGGTGTTTTAGGCAGTGCTGACAAAAGTTTTGGCATAACCTCTTCAACACGAGCACAAATGCTCATTGTGAGCGGGTGTCGTGCAAGTTGCTCTGCACTTATATCAACACGGATAAAATTCGACAATTCTGGGAAGCCGTTATTTTGGTACATATCAAAATCAGTTGGCCCCATTTCAGTCCCAAGGCCAAGAACCACATCGGCTTGTCCGAGCAATGCACGTACCGCATCCAAGCTTGGGCTGGCGGGAACACATAAAGGATGCTTATGCATGATGCCACGCGCATTTGTGCTTTGTACAACGGGTGCATCCAAACGCTCTGCGAGTTGTGTGATCAAATCATTTGCATGTTTTGCACCACCCCCCACGATGATTACAGGGGATTTGGCTGTTTTCAACAGATCGCATGCAGCCTCTATTTGATCCACAGGTATTTCTGGTTTGGGAGCAGGGGCGCTGCGTGTGTGGTTTTGATCAAAAGGACGCGCCATGACATCAAGCGGGATTTCGATATGCACAGGACCGCCGCGATCAGTGTTCAAGATATGATAGGCGTTATCTACAGTGGGCACTAACTCTGCCGCATTGGTGACTTGTGAGGATGAAAGTGCCACGGTTTGTGCCATTTTCAATTGATCAGGCAGCTCATGCAAATGCCCACGGCCAAACCCCAGATTATATGTAGCATTCACGCTTGAAACGACCAGCATAGGGACACTATCAGCGCGCGCTTGCCCCATTGGCGTGAGGATGTTTGTCAAGCCAGGACCTGTGATAACAAACGCAATGCCAGTCTTGTTAGAGACGCGAGCATAGCCATCGGCCATAAATCCAGCGCCTTGTTCATGGCGCGGGGTGACATGGCGAATGTTTGAAGACGATAAGCCACGGTACAGTTCAACAGTGTGAACCCCTGGAATACCAAACACCACTTCTGCGCCATGGGCTTGCAGTTGTTCGATTAATGTTTCGCCGATACTTTTCATGCGGCACCTTTATTTACAGTGCGAGCAGCCGCGTAATCAAGGATACGTTGGCAAGCGGTCAAAAGGCTTTCGTCATCAATGGTCAACCCAAGGCGCACCCAATCTGTTAAAGCTACACCAAATGACTCCCCTGGCATAACCGCCACGCCGCCATTTTCCAGCAAGTCTAGGGCGAATTCTTTTCCTGTCAGACCTGTCGAAGCAACGTTGATCAACGTGAACATTCCCGCCTGTGGGCGGTGTGCTTGTAAGCCCCATTTACCATCCAAAGCATCAAAAACCATATCCGCACGCCTTGAAAATCGCGCTGTCATTTCTATGGCTGCTGCTGATGGTTTTGAAACGGCTTCTGCTGTCATATCTGCAATGAAGGGCTGGTTTCCAAAGAGCATCGTTTCAGACAATGGCAATAAGCGGGTTGTGAATTCTGCTGGGCCGACACACCAGCCGCTGCGAAAGCCGGGGGCTGCATGTGATTTGGAAATTGACGAAACAACAACGGTACGATCAGCAAGTTCTGGCAAAGACAAAGGAGAGTTGAAAGTCTCGCCGTCATAAACCATCTCTTCATAGACTTCATCAGAAACAATCCAAAGATTGTGTTTGATCGCCAATGTGCCAATCTCTTGGATGTCTGTCGATAACATAGGATATGACCGCTTTATGTAACATTGCTTCTGTCCGCTTTTAAGGTTTTCCGAAAGGAGAGCCCAAATGAAGCGGACAGCAATATTACAGGAAGTACGACAAATGAAGTTTTCAGAATACTATGACCAAACCAAAGCACGTAAATTGACACAGAGTGAGGCCGCTGGTCTGCTTGGCATGTCAGAGCGCAGCTTTCGCCGCTATGGCAAACGTTATGAGGCAGATGGAGCCGACGGTTTGTTTGATCGGCGGCTAGCCAAGGTTCCCCAAAACCGTGTTCCAGTTGATACAGTGACTAAGATGTTAACATTGTTTGATACCGATTACTGGGATTTCACCCCAAAGCATTTCCATGAGAAGCTGGTGTCGAAACATGACTTCAAGCACAGCTATAATTGGGTGCGCCTGACGCTACAAGCACGTGGCAGAGTTGATAAAGCGGTGCGTCGAGGGGTCCATCGCCGCAAGCGTGAACGCCGTGCGCTCCCTGGAATGATGTTGCATCAGGATGGTTCAAGTCATGAATGGGTTCCATGTAAATGGGTAAGCATCAAGGGAACCCCCTCTATTTTGGTTTGATTTGAGATGCGATTATTGCGCGAGGCTGGCGGTTTGGTTGGCGCGATATGAGGATTTTTCTGATGAGCAAGCGACGGGCTGGGCGAGGTTCCAAATACACGGATGATTTTAAGCGACGGCTAGTGGCGGAGAGCCAAGGTGATGGCGTGAGTGTTCCGATGGTCTCGCGGCGTCATGATGTGCCACCCCGCCGGATTTACGCGTGGCGCGGTGATGCGCGGTTCCAGCCGGACGCGTCGGGTGATACCGGCTTCATACCAGTCGAAGTGGCAAACAGTGATACTGATGTTTCATCTGTGCTGCCAGAAGCGCAGCTTACAACCAGTCCCCAGATTGAGATCACTTTGGAGAATGGGCGCAAGCTGAGCGTGAGCGGTGGGGTTGATGCGGGCTTTGTGCTGGAATTGGCGCGTGGGCTGGCGGCATGATCCCGGTACTGGCGGATGCAAAGATCTGGCTGGCGGCGGGGGTGACTGACATGCGGCGCGGGTTCAACGGTCTGGCCGTTCAGACCGAGCAGGTTCTGGGGGGTGATCCTTACTCCGG
Source organism: Amylibacter sp. (assembly GCA_965206885.1). Taxonomy (GTDB): domain Bacteria; phylum Pseudomonadota; class Alphaproteobacteria; order Rhodobacterales; family Rhodobacteraceae; genus Amylibacter. The sequence continues at coordinate 584,834 of CBDBLJ010000001.1, forward strand.
CCATCTGTTTTTGTTCCGAGGGCGACGCGGTGATCAGATCAAGATGATCTGGTGGGATGGTCAGGGCGCGTGCCTGTTTACCAAGCGCCTTGAACGGGGTCGGTTTATCTGGCTCTCTGCTCAGGAAGGTAAGATCAACCTGAGCCGTGCGCAGCTTGCGATGCTGATGGAAGGTCTGGATTGGCGTATGCCGCTCAAGACATGGCGACCCAAGATGGTAGGTTAGAGGCAATGTTTTATGGGTATTTCTGACGTTTTGGGATTCCCATGAGGCCCTTGATTTGGTAAGGAGTGGCATGAGTAAGACCCCTCCAAATCTGGCTGATTTGCCCCCTGACGTGCAGGCGTTTGTGGCCGCACAAGCGGCGGAATTGGCTCGTAAAGACGCGGAGTTGTTGGGGCTGTCGTTGAGCCATGCCACAGCGCAAAAGCGCCTTGAAAATGAGATGGAAGCGGCTCTTGCTGCGGAGCGCGCCGCCCATGCGCTTGCCATTATGAGCAGAGATACCCTGATTGCCGATCTGCGCCTGCAATTGCACGGACATAAAAAACATCGCTTCGGTTCAAAGTCAGAAAGCAGCACACAGCTGGCGCTGGCGCTGATCCTTGAAGATCTTGAAATCGAACAAGCCGCTGAGACGGATGATGAGAATGGGCCCTCTGACGCTGAGACCACAAAGCCGCCGCGTACCCCGCGCAAGCGCAAACCTTTCCCCAAGGGGCTCAAGCGGGTCAAAAAGACCATCACGCCCAGTGATGCTTGCACCGACTGTGGTGGCAGCTTCAAAGTGCTCGGGACAGATGTGATGGAAGAACTGGAATATGTGCCCGGCCATTACGTCGTAAAACAACTTGAGCGCCCACGACTGGCCTGCACCTGTTGTGAGAAGGTGGTTCAGGCCGAGATGCCAAGCCGTCCTATTCCCAAGAGCTTTGTCGGCCCTGCGTTGATGGCCCACATCTTGTGCTGCAAATACGGCTATCATCTGCCGCTGTATCGACAGAGCCAGATGTTTGAGAATGAAGGCATCGATCTGAGCGGGTCGCTCATGGCCAACTGGGTCGGCAAATGCACTAAGCTGTTGGAGCGCGTGGCTGATGCCATCCGGGATCACGTTTTTGAGGCGCAAGCGATCTTCATGGACGACACCACGGTCAAACTGCTCCAAAAGGGCAAGGGACGCGGTAATAACAAGACAAAAACCGCGCGGCTCTGGGTCTATGCCAGAGATGAGAGCGCCTGGGCGAGCGGCGCACCACCGGCGGTGTGGTATCAGTTCTCCACCAACCGGGGCGCAGAACATCCGAGCAAACATCTCAAGCCCTACAAGGGCTATGCCCATGCGGATGCCTATGCTGGGTATAATGACGCCTATCGGACGGGGCGCGTCAAAGAGATGGCCTGCATGGCCCATGTTCGGCGGGATTTTTATAGCCTGTTTGAAAGTCTGAAGCTGCCCGTGGCGGGCGAAGCCGTTCTGCGCATTCGAAAGCTCTATGATGTTGAGGCACAAGCGCGGGGTCTGGCGCCTGCTGAGCGCGTGGCCCTGCGTCAGGAATATGCCAAGCCGATCTTTGATGAGTTGGAAATCTGGCTCAAGGAGCAGCTGGGCAAGATCTCCGTTAAGACGCCGCTGGCCAAGGCGATCAGATATGCGCTCGCGCGCATGCCAAAGGCGCGGCCCTATCTCGACAATGGCTTTCTGGAAATCGACAACAACACAGCCGAGCGTGCGGTGCGCCCTGTGGCCGTTGGACGTAAGAACTACCTGTTCATGGGATCAGAGGCAGGTGGAAAATCCGCCGCCATAGCCTACACCCTCATCGAAACCGCCAAGATGAACAACGTCAATCCCGAAGCCTGGCTCGCATGGGTGCTCGAGCGCATCCAGGATCATCCCGCAAACCGTATGCAAGATCTCCTACCGTGGGCCTATCAGGAGATGATCGAGGAGCGGGAACAAAGCGTTATAGCGGCATGATCGGCCCCCGTGATTCAGCGGCACTCCCAGAGCAAGGGGATCTGTTTGAAGAGCGCGGGAATTGGCAAGGGCCAGATACCTCACAGCACGACTTGGGCGTTGAAAACCTTGAAGGCTTGTCCGACAAAGACCTCGTCGAGAAGACGGCAAAGGCTACACTGTCCAACGTCGACCTGCTGTGCGCCCAGATTGTGGAACGGGGCTTGGGAGATATAGCCGTTCCGGGTCTCGTCGCGCTTTGGAACCGGTTTAAGGGGTTCGGAATTGCGACCCCTTTACCAGAACAAAAGCTTGCCTTGGAAACTCTTCGCGCCATTGGGAATGAAGCTGCAAAAAAAGAAATCAGCAAGATCCTTGGCGCACAGGACTTGCCCGACAGCTTGCTCCCGTTTGTGTTGCAAGCCGCTGTGAGCGTGGGCTTGAAGCTGCCTCAGGCACAAATCTTGCCATGGCTGGAACACGGCGCACCAACAGTCCGTGCCCAAGCCTTCATCCTTATACAATCGAACAGCCCACAGCGAACAGGGCAATCGCATGAAAAAGTTAGCAGGTGACAAATGAGGTGAGGGTTGATTCAATGAGTGAACTTTTAGCTTTTATTGAGGTCACTACCCATGTCCAATGCCGACGCACCCGACAGCCATTCCATTGATTTTCTTACGCATTTTTCTACTTTATCTGACCCACGACAACAAACAAAGCTGCTTTACCCTATGGCAGAGGTTTTGCTTTTGACGTTATGTGCCGTGTTGTCCGGGGCGAATGACTGGGTCGCTATTTCTGCGTTTGGGACAAAGAAACTGGCCTTTTTACGGAAATTCTTGCCCTTTTCGGACGGAACACCCTCACATGATCAACTGGGAAACATCTACGCCGCACTGGATGCCAATCATTTTCAGGCCTGCTTTATGGAGTGGGTCGCCTCCTTAAACAGCACCCTTAGCGGGGTCGTGGCGATAGATGGTAAAACCTCACGTCGCAGCTTGGATAAGGCTGGCAGCAAGGCCGCAATTCACATGATCTCGGCCTGGAGTTCAGAGTTGAACCTGACACTTGCCCAACGGCAGGTGGACGGCAAATCCAATGAGATCACGGCCATACCGGAACTGTTAGACCTCCTGACGATAAAGGGGGCTATTGTCACTATAGATGCTATGGGATGTCAGCGTGATATTGCCGATAAAATCATCACCAAACAAGCGGATTATGTTTTGGCCTTAAAGGGTAATCAAGGTGCCCTTCGCAAAGACACCGAACTGTTCATGAAAGAACAGGACGCTGTGGATTTTGCAGACACAACAGTAACTTACCATGAGGACGTAGAAAAATCACATGGACGTATTGAAACAAGAAAAGTCACTGTTTGCTCGGATATTGAATGGCTGATGGAGCGGCACAATTGGCCCGGATTGGAAAGCATCGTGATGGTCCAATACTGCGCAACACTTCAAGACAAGACCCGTTCAGAGACACGCTTTTACATCTCATCCATGACCTGTGACGCCGAAGCTCACGCAAAAGCTATCCGCGACCACTGGGGTATTGAAAACGGGCTGCATTGGGTCATGGATATGGTGTTTCGTGATGATGAATGTCGTATCCGTAAAGGAAACGCGCCAGCTAATTTTACAACGATCAAGCACGCCGCCAACAACATGCTGCGCTCCGTAAAGGGAAAGCAAAGCCTCAGGTTAAAGCGACACTTGGCGGCTTGGGACGAGGATTTTCTTTTCCAGATAATTCAGGGGTAAAACTCATGCGATTGCCCTGCCACAGCGAAGCACCTTGGAAATCGGGTTCAGCGACCCAGACCCTTCAGTCCGACGAACCGCTCTGACAGTGGCGGGGAATCTGGGCCATATCAGCGCAAGGGCAGGATTGCTTGCCGAGTTCCGGAAAAATCCAACCAGCCAAAAGATCGAAGCGCTTTTAACTGTCGCCGATGACGACATCGTTGTTGAAATCGGAAGATACGCACTGGAAAATCCGCCTCACCGGTGCCTCATCGCAAGTGAACTTGAGGCTCTGGACACACCCAAAGCCCGAAAGCTGGCCCAACGAATCAACGATCAGATAATGCAGCGTTGATGTTTACTTGGAACCTCGGCCACCCCGTCGCTTGATCATCAGAAAAATCCTCATATCACACCAGCCACATCGCCAGCCTCGCGCAATAATCGCAGCTCAAGTCAGACCAAAATAGAGGGGGTTCCCTTGATGCTTACGTAAATGGTGGGATTTGATCGTGACTATGGATGATGCCACAAGCGAGATCCATTCGGCCTTTTTTGTTGAAGAAGAAGGAACAATGAGCAGCTTTACGGGTGTGAGCGATGTTATTGGTTCAAAAGGTTTATTTTGCTCCCTCTACGCCGATAGAGGGAGCCATTACTGGCATACGCCTGAGGCTGGAGGTAAAGTAGACAAAAACAACCCAACTCAATTTGGGCGCGCTTTAGCCCATCTTGGCATTGAGTTAATCCCAGCATATTCGCCAGAGGCACGCGGTCGCTCTGAACGCATGTTTGGGACCCTTCAAAATCGATTGCCGCAAGAACTACGCTTAAACGGCATTACGACGATGGAAGAAGCAAATCGTTTTTTGAAAGAAGAATATTTGCCAGCTCATAATGAAAAGTTTGCAATTGAACCGTCTGCTGATGGATCAGCCTTTGTACCGTTTGCTGGTGATCTAGCCAATGTTCTATGTGTGCACGAAGACCGAGTAGTCGGGAAAGACAATACTGTGCGCTACAAAAACCGGTGTCTTCAGATACCAGCAGATTGCCATCGAAATCACTATGTCAAAGCCCGTGTGAAGGTGCATGAATATCCAAACGGTCAATTGGCGATATTCCATGGCCCCAGAAAGCTTGCCTCATATGAACCTGATGGAACGGAGATTAAAGATGTTAAAGAACAGGCTGCGTGAACCGCTTCGACCAGCCGAACCACGGGTAACGGCCTTGCTCGCCTACGGCTCCCAAAACCTTTACCCGTGGAAAACAGAAGCGGACAAATGCCATGGTATATAAAGCGGACAACTCCAAATGTTTTTGACACCAATCTCTTGGATGTCTTGTTTTGACAAGATAGCGCCTGTTGGATTGTGTGGCGAATTCAATAATATCACACGACTATTGGGCGTGATCCGCTTTTCTATATCTGCGGCGGTAATACGAAAGCCATTTTCTGGGTTTAAAGGCACTGGTACAACTTTGGCACCGCTTGCCGATATTACACCTTCGTATGTGGCATACATTGGGTCGCCAATGAGAACTTCATCACCTGTTTCGGTTAACCCCATGAACACAGTGTAAAGTGATGTCTGTGTGCCTGGTAAACATAGGAACTGATCTGCGTTTATCTGGCGTCCAACCCGCGCGCCATAACGTTTGGATAAGGCTGCAAGCAGTGATGCTTCACCACTACCATTCGAATAGCCTGTGCGTCCGCTGGTCATGGCGTTTGCGGCGATGTCGATTAACTCTGACGGTGTTGGCACATCTGGTTCGCCAATTGTCAGCTCAATAATATCGCGGCCTTGTTGTACAAGTGCGCGGGCCAGTGCGTGCACTTCCCATTTTTGCCCGCCCAAATCGGCCAGACGCTCTGTTACAGATGCGTATTTCATTGTGATTGCTCCACGGTAGAAAGATTAAGATCAAGGATTGCACCAAGAGAGGCCAATCCGACATTTGCTAGCTCATCAGTTTCGAAAGAGGCGGGTAGAGCGCCGCCTTCTAACCACAGGCCATCCAGCAAGGCATTGCAGGCAATTGCAGCTTTGCGGTGCTCTGTTTTGGGTTTAGCACGGCCTGCTTCGGTCCATGCTGCTGCAATCAATTCCTGTAATTCATCGCGGAAGTGATAATAGGTTTTCTCGTGTATTGCGTGCATGGCTTCATCACGCTGTACCATATGAATGAACCCTGCCCATATCGCCATGGCTTCGGCGTCGACAACGGGGGGTGTTAGGGCTGCTATGATGAATGCTTTTAAATGGTTCAATGCGCTGGGATGATCCGCTGTCGCAACCGCGCTGGTTGTATTTGTCATCTCGGTCATATGATATTCATAAGCTGCCAAGAACAGCTCTTCTTTTGATGAAAAGTAATGACGTATAAGCCCTTGGGTTACACCTGCTTCTTGGGCAATTGTGCGCACTGTTGCTGCTTCTGGTCCGCCAGTTGCGATAAGGCGCAAGGTTGCTTGAATCAGGGCGTGTTGCCGTTGATCCGCTGTTTCTCGCTTAAACTGACGTCTTTGATTGTCCATTGATCACCTTGGTGAATATATAGTTATACAAGTGTATAATTACAGTGATTGCCAATAAATACAATCGAAATCATCACAGATAGAATTACGCTTTGCGATTATGATGAAACGCATAGGTTAAAGGGCAGGGTAATGAATATACATTGCCCCAAATTTAGGTGGAATTAGGATTGAAAGTGGTCAAGTTAAAACAGTTAAGCGTCTTTAAAAGTTGCTTGAAGCTCATTGCTCCATGTTTTGATATCTGTGTCTGTTGTATCGCCGATCAATAAGAACTGATGCGTACCTGTTTCCCAAGTGGCGCTTGATAATCCGCGAAGGTCTTCAAACTTTGTTGTGTCTTTAGGTGCTTCATTGTTCTTGGCAATAATACATAAGGCAATCGGCATGCCTTTTGCATCCTTATAGACGATTTGCACAAGTGGTTTGCCTGAAAACCCTAACACTTGGGCGCGTGCGAGAGTTAAATTCTCCACACCTTTTAATGCATCTTGCATTAGATCTAGATTAACAGCTTTCGATGCACGCTCAAACTGACGCGTTAAAGTAGCGGGGTCAGTGTCTAAATGTGCAACGGTCTCGTTCACATATAGCTTTTGATAGCTTGCAACTTCCATACGCCACGATGGTTTTGTTGGTTCAGGTGTTGGTGTCGAGATTGTATTTGCAGACCAGCCAACAACCAAGCCAATGGCAATGCTTGCAGCGACCTTTTGCCAACCCCATGAGGTTGACGGGACGGCAGGTTTTACGGCCTCAGCAGCAGCGGTTTCTATATTGGCTTGTAAGCGCTCGATACGATCTTGGCTGGGAAGGACTTCCATTACTTCGCGTATGGGCGCTGCGAATGTATCCAATGCCATAATGCGTTCGCCCAGTTCAGTATCGGTTTCCAATGCTGTTTCAATAGCGCGAGCCGTATCCTCGGCCAAAGTACCGTTCAAAAACTCTTTTAATGTGTCGTTACTATATGTCATTTTACACGACTTTCGACGGGGTTTTCGTTGTTCAAATCAGCCAAAGCTTTGCGCGCTGTTGCAAGGCGGCTCATGATCGTACCGATCGGCACTTCCAGAATTTCAGCCGCTTCTTTATAGCTGAACCCTTGAACATAGACCATTTCCACCGTGCTTCGTTGCGCTTCTGGCAGTTCCATTATCCTTGTAAACACCTCAGCAGCGAAAATATTCGTTTCTACGGATGGCGATAAATCAGCTAGGTCTTTGGCCTCAACACTTTCTAACCCGCCAGCATTGCGGACAGCCTTAGATCGTAATTCATTCAACCAGATTGACCGACAGATGGTTAAACACCATCCAATTAAAGTACCACCCTCTTGAAATTGATGCGATTTTTCGATGGCGCGCAGGCAAGTCGCTTGGGTTAAATCGTCCGCTACATCAGGCGTGCCAGCCAAGGAGAAAGCAAAACGCCAGATGGCTGGCATATGCTCTGTAAGAGCTGCCCCCATATTCTGCTGTGATGTTTTTTCGCGTTTCATTGAATATTTTCTAACCTTTACGTGTCTACCAGTACAAGCGTTAGTTTTCATGACTAAAGCAAATGTTATCGGGAGGGCAAAATGCTCAATACATTTATTAAAGGCGCAATGATCGCCACAATCGTATCAATGGGTTCCGCTGTTTATGCAGCTGGTCATGCCAAAGCATGGACATTGGACGCTGAAAATTCGAAAGTTGCGTTCGGTTCTATTAAGAAAGAAAAAGTTGGCGAAGTGCACAGCTTTGAAACAATCAGCGGTACCGTTTCGGCCGCAGGTGATGTCTCTATCGATATAGATTTGACCTCTGTTGAGACAAATATCGACATTCGCAATGAGCGTATGGTTGAGCATGTTTTCAAAGGTGTAGCGACGGCAAATCTTTCTGCAAAAGTTGATATGGAAGAAATTGCCCATATGGAAACAGGCACTATGGCTATTGTTGATGTCGAAGGCGTGCTGTTATTCTTGGGTCAAGAAATAGATGTTGAAACAGAAATGTTTGTGGCGCGGATTGCTGATGACAAAGCTATTGTGACAACAAACGATATGATTTTCATCGGCGCAGAAGATGTTGGCATTAATGACGGTGTTTCTAAATTGATGGCATTGGCGAAATTACCAGGCATCACGCGGACATCCCCTGTGACACTACGGCTGGTTTTCAACGCAAAATAAAAAGCCAAATAATGTGGTGTGGTTTACACTAGATATAATAAGGAAAGCGGAATGCTAGAAACATTTAAAATGATAACAGCCGTAGCAGCGATGTCATCAATCAGCTTCGCAGCAGTTGCACAAGATGCAACAACGCCAGCCGAAGAGGTTCCTGCAACAACAGAGGAAGCAACGGTTGCACCTGAAGAGGTGGCTGTAGCAGAGGTTGTTTTTGCGGGTGATATCAAAAAAGGCAAAAAGATTTTCAAAAAATGTAAAGCATGCCACAGTGTAAAAACGGGTAAAAATGGTGTTGGTCCATCTTTGAACGGTATCATTGGTGCGCAAGCGGCTTCTGTAGAAGGCTTTAAATATTCGAAAGCGATGAAAGAAGCTGGTTTGACATGGGATGCTGCAAATTTGACAGCGTTTCTGACAAAGCCAAAAGCTCTTGTGAAAGGCACTAAAATGTCTTTTGGCGGCTTAAAGAAAGAGGCTGATGTCGAGAATTTGTTGGCGTATCTGGCAGACGCAACGAAGTAATCACGTTAAATTGGGGGCTATACGGCCCCCATCATCACTTCTGACGACTGAACGCTTGAATTCCGATAGAATCCTGCGTATCAGGCTATTTGATTAATAAAGGATGATGGCAATGGCTAACCCAATGCAATTCGCACAGCAAGTCCGCGCAGAAGTGGCAAAGGTTATTTGGCCGTCACGCCGTGAGACGGGTATCACGACAGTTATGGTATTTATCATGGCAACTATTTTCGCGATTTTCTTTTCAATCGTAGATATTACAGCGCGCTCTGGCTTAGAGGCGATTGTTAACTTAGCCTCTTAGTTTACCGTCTGAGAACTTTATTAGCATTTATAACCTCTGGCTTTGCGTATTGATGTAATTTGCAAATAAGGTCTTTTTTACGAACTGGTTTTGTAATAAAATCGTGCATTCCGCTCTCAAGAGCTTGGGCTTGTTGTGATTTTAAAGCATTAGCACTTAAACCAATGATTATAGTGGGCTCTTTGCCTAAGGATTGCTCATCTGTGCGAATGTGAATTGTAGCATCTAACCCATTCATTATGGGCATTGACCAATCCATTAAGATTATATCAGGGCAAAAACTTTTGGCTTGCTCTACAGCTTCTGTACCGTTCAGGGCGAATTGCAATTCGATTGGGTGGTCGGATAGGTAACGTTTTACGACAAGTCGATTTGTTTTGTTATCTTCTGCCACAAGGATTTTTAATCCTTCGGGTAATTTTTGCACTGTTATGGGCGTATTTTCCACTTGCGCCGCCTGTTGTAACTTTTCTGTTGCTAAGCACCGCAAAACCGCCCCGTGTAAAAAATGTGCTCGGGCTGGTTTAAGCAAAACAGTATCAACACCCATCTTTATCGCATGGGCTTTATCTATAGTGTCTACCGATGAATAGAGAATGTTTCGGATGCTTCTAAAGTCATTCGATGTGCGCATTTTTTGGATAAGCTCTAAGCCTGTTGTTTTGGGCATTTGATAATCAATGATTGCAACGCATGGCAATTGATTTTTTTTGGCAAGTTCTGTGAGAGCTTCGATTGCATTTTTGGCATTATGCGCGGTGCTGACGTGCGCGCCCCATTTTTGAAATTGACTAACAAGAATACGGCGGTTCAGTTCGATGTCATCGACGATTAATATATTAGCGCCTTCCAAATCCTGCTCTGTAATGCTGGTTGTAGGAACTTCGGAAGCGGCTGCTGGGGCAAGTGTGACGGAGAATGTAAAAGCTGAACCTTGATCTTTTTCGGATGTGACAGAAACGCCACCTCCCATCAAATGGGCAAGGTTGTGGGATATGGCAAGCCCAAGACCTGTTCCCTCGAATTTCCGGTTGGCAGTGTCGTCAACTTGTTCGAATGCAGTGAATATACCCTCTAACTTTTCTGCAGGAATACCTATCCCAGAGTCTGAGATTATAATTTTTATCTCGTAGTTTCCACCAACAGAAATGGCTTCTACATTTATGGAAACATATCCTTTCAATGTAAATTTTATCGCGTTACCAGTGATGTTGGTGATGATTTGTCTTAACCGACCAACATCGCCAATGAAATTTTTGGGGATGCTCGGGTCGTAATAAAGCATAAAGTCCAAGTCTTTTTCACGCGCCTTTTGCGATAGAAGCGCCACAATATCCTCTAGGGCCGCTTCAAGATTGAAAGGATCATTTTGCAAGGATATATGTCCAGCCTCGACTTTGGAAAAATCAAGTATGTCGTTGGTGATCGTCAAAAGCGCATCACAGCTGTCTGAGATAGTTTTCACGTATTGCAGTTGATCTTTATTTAACCCCGTATCTTTCAAAATATCAGTCATACCTATGATGCCATTCATTGGTGTGCGAATTTCGTGACTGGTGTTGGCTAGAAATGCGCTTTTGGCTTGGGCTGCTTCTTCAGATTTTTTGCGAGCAAAGTGTAAAGCGTTTTGCCATCCTTGGATGTTTCTATAGGCAATGCACCATACTGCGATCAAAAAGAGGAGCACACAGGTTGTGATAGCGATCATGATTTTTGCATTTTTAATTTCATGATCAATTTGTGAAATTGAGAGCTTTTTAAGTTCCTCAGAAAACACAAGCATCCCTGAGGAGTAAATTTCTTTTTGGGTCGAATATTCTGCACTAAAGAGAACAGCGACTGCATCTTCTGTTTTTCGTTCTTGCAGAAGTTTGAATGCGGTCTCTTCCATACGGATCAGCTCATGGTTTGCATCATGTGTTTTCTTTGCTGCCTCTACCGACAGGCCATTAGGGGCCAATTCAATTGCTTTCTCTAATGCTTCTTCAAGTTTGCTTGCGTATTTATTGTACCGTTCTTCCCATATTGGGTCATTGGTTAAAACACCCAATCGGGCTGATGAACTTAAGATTTCATCGTTGACCATAATCGTACCGCGTAACTCTTCTGCGTATAAGCTTTCGTCTCTGATGTCCTCAAGAATGGCGCGCTGTTCAAAGCTTAAAAACATAATCCAACTAAGAGCCAAGATTGTAACAAAGGCAGCGCAAATAATTATAAGTTTTGGGAAAGATTGAGATGCCTGTGTTTCATCACTGTTTTCCAGTGCTTTTGTGATTGTTGTATTGGAGTTTGACATTCAGTAGCCTTTGTAAATGTGGCCCAGTTTCGATGTTGAAGTTCAACACCGTTTTTTAAAGGTTGGAAGGGTAAGCAATTTTGTTTCTAAGGGAGGAGGTTTAACAAAGGTTTAAATGCGTCTGATTTAGCGCTTCAAAGCGATTGTTGTTGGCGTAATTTACTTCTGCACGTATCGCGATATAATTGAATAAGTTCAGATAGATGTGAGACTGTTTTTTTGTTGCCAAGATTTAGGCGGCCTCGGAGACTGAGTATTGTAAAAAACCAACTCACGAGGCCAATATGCAAATCATAAGACTGCACAAGAACGTTTATAAACTTTATGCTTGGGCGCGGACACAAGAATGTTTGGATGCGTACCGTATCAAATACGAAGACACGGTTCGGCAATGGGAAGCTTTACGCGCAGAGGGTGTTTCTCTAGCAAAATGCGCTGAATTTGTCGGCATCTCTCGGTCTACTTATTATCGCTACAAGCGGGTTTTGAAGGATTTGGCGCAAGGGATTATGCCGCCATCAAAGGCCCCAAAACACCGCAATAAGTCACAGTGGGGTGAGGCAGAAAAACAGTTGGTGCTCGAAATTCGCCGCGACAATAAAACCTACGGTAAGGAAAAAATAGGGGCCATCTTGCGGCGCGATAAAAACCAAATCATAAGCGATAGCACCGTGGGGCGTATCTTGGGTTTTCTACGCAAGAAAGGCCTGATTACACGATCAAGGTCTGCACCACAAAAGCGCAAGCGTAACTTCTCCAAGGGCCACGCCAAAGGATGGAAATATAAGGATTACAAAGATATAGAGATTGGAGAACGTGTGCAGATCGACCACATGACTGCCACGAAAAACGGCGTCACCTGCAAGCACTTTCAGGCCTGGGAACGGCGTAGCAAGCACATCCACGCGCAAATTTATTCGAATGCCACCGCACGCTCTGCCAAACGGTTTTTGGAAGAGCTTGTGGAAATAGCTCCCTATAAAATCCTCTCAATTCAAGTTGATGGTGGCTCCGAGTTTATGGCCGATTTTGAGACGGCGTGTGAGCAGATGAAAATCCCGCTCATTGTATTGCCGCCAGCCAGACCGAAATACAATGGTGGCGTTGAGCGTGGAAACCGCACCTTCCGCGAGGAATTCTATGATTGTTGTGATCTGATTGCCGATAGCATTGGAGCTATGCGGTTTGAACTGAGAAAAGCTGTCGAAAAATATAACACATTCAGACCACATCACGCCTTGAAAGGTAAGACACCCATGGAGTACCTTCGAATCACTCAGGCCGAAGCCGCGTGAGTCTCAAAACACATGAACCTATACATAATCAACTTAGCCTCTTGAAATTAAAGGGTTAGGGCGGTATCAGCCCAGTACTCAACACATCTAAGCGCGCAACGATTCGGTATGCGCGCTATTTTGTTGTAGTGTTTAGATGCGTTAAGTGTCTGAAATAAATGGAATCTTTGACAGGCAACTGTCAGTACACAAGGTGTCGGACTAAATGGCTAAACGTTGGTATTCAGTAAGTGTTCTCTCGAATTACGAGAAAAAGGTTGCTGAACAGATCAAAGAACTTGTCGAGCAAGAAGGTCTACAAGATCAAATCGAAGATGCTTTGGTTCCGACTGAAGAAGTTATCGAGGTTCGCAAGGGTAAAAAAGTGACAGCTGAGCGTCGTTTTATGCCAGGTTATATCTTGATCCGCATGGACATGACTGAGCGTGGATATCACTTGATCTCAAATGTGAACCGCGTAACAGGTTTCTTGGGTCAGCTTGGTAAGCCAATCCCAATGCGTGACCGTGAGATTGCAGCGATCTTGAACCAAGTTGAAGAGGGTGCAGAAAACCCACGGTCAACAATTGTGTTCGAAATCGGCGAGCAAGTGAATGTAACAGATGGCCCATTCGAAGGGTTCTCTGGAATGGTCGAAGATGTGGATGATGAAAATGCACGTCTGAAAGTGACTGTATCAATCTTCGGGCGTGAAACGCCTGTTGAGCTAGAATTCATGCAAGTGACTAAAATCACTTAAGCATGGTGTTTGTGGGAGGCTTAGATCACGCGTGATCGACCGCCGTACCACACCAAATTGATCTAAAGGGGCGCGCCCTGAGGGTCGGAGCAAACTAGGAGGCCATTATGGCTAAAAAAATAGCTGGCACAATGAAGCTGCAGGTTCCTGCAGGTCAAGCCAATCCATCACCACCCGTAGGTCCAGCATTGGGTCAACGCGGTATCAACATCATGGAATTCTGTAAGGCGTTTAACGCTAAAACACAGGAATTGGAGCCAGGTGCGCCTTGCCCAACAATCATCACATACTATGTTGATAAATCATTTACTATGGACGTTAAGACACCACCAGCATCTTACATGCTGAAAAAAGCTGCAAAGCTTAAGTCTGGTGCAAAGCTTCCAGGTCGCGAAGTTGTGGGTTCTGTAACTGCTAAGCAAGTTAAAGAAATCGCTGAAGCGAAAATGAAAGACCTGAACGCAAATGACATCGATGCAGCTATGCTGATCATCATGGGTTCTGCGCGTTCTATGGGCATCGAGGTGAAGTAATGGCTAAACTAGGTAAAAGAACTACTGCTGCTAAGGCTGCATTCGCTGGCAAAGCAGACGTAACTATCGAAGAAGCAGTTGCATTGATCAAAGCAAACGCAGTTGCAAAATTCGACGAAACTATCGATATCGCTGTAAACTTGGGCGTTGACCCACGTCACGCTGACCAAATGGTTCGTGGTGTTGTAGCCTTGCCAAACGGCACAGGTAAAACAATGCGTGTTGCTGTATTTGCACGTGATGCAAAAGCTGACGAAGCTAAAGCAGCTGGTGCTGATATCGTTGGTGCAGAGGACCTTATGGAAATCGTACAGGGCGGCACAATCGAATTCGATCGTTGTATTGCGACACCAGATATGATGGCTGTTGTTGGCCGCTTGGGTAAAGTACTTGGCCCACGTAACCTTATGCCAAACCCACGTGTTGGTACTGTGACTATGGACGTTAAAGCAGCTGTTGAAGCGGCTAAAGGCGGCGAAGTGCAGTTCAAAGTTGAAAAAGCGGGTGTTGTACACGCTGGTGTTGGTAAAGCATCTTTCGACGAGGCAAAATTGGCTGAGAACATCAAAGCATTCGTTGCTGCTGTTCAAAAAGCTAAGCCAGAAGGCGCAAAAGGCACATACATGAAAAAGATCGCTCTAAGCTCAACAATGGGCCCAGGTGTGACTTTGAATGTTGATGCCGCAATCGCTGGCTAATATCTAAAGCTTTAAGAATTTATGAAGGCCCTGCAGCAATGCGGGGCCTTTTTTCTTGCCTGATTGTAGGTTCAAATTTCACAAACCTAAAAATGATAAGGCTGCTTTCCAAATTAACCGGGGTTTCAACCAACTTACGGCACGTGTGTCTACGGGTTGCCCTGCCTTCCATGTCGCTAAAGGGACAATCGTATCTAGGTTTTCAACAAGCGGGTCACCTGAGAATAAAGTAAAGTCTGCTTGTCTCCCGATTGTAATTGATCCTAGAGTTTTTTCTTGCCCTAATTGGATGGCCGCATTGAGTGTCATTGCCTTTAAGGCGTCACTGGGTGAAATTGCTTCCTTAGGAGCTAATTTTTCAGCTCCAATACGAGAGGCGCGTGTCGTCGCGCTTTTTAGAGTTTGTACTGCATTTACTGGCGTTGCTGGATGATCACCGTGAAGTGTTACTATTGCTCCAGATTCTATTGCAGATTTTATGGGCATATATCTGTTGCTGCGGTTTGATCCGAACAATTGTGGTAAAACGTGACCATAATAGTAGATGTGATCTACAAAGAATCCTAATGAAACGCCTAAATCAGCAGCGCGTGCCATCTGTTCTTTTGTGATGAGTGCATTGTGTTCTAAACGATGATTTAGGGTCGGTGTTGGTTTGACCGTCTGTATGTGTTCGATAGCGTCCAGAGCATTATCAATGGCGCGCTCGCCTTGGGCGTGGAGTGCGATTTGATATCCTTGGTTGTGGAGTTTTTGGATGCGTTTAATGAGCGTTTCTGATGAGTTTAATACGCTATGAAGATTCCCGCGAGGAATGTTTAAGTGCGTATTTACAAAACCATTTTCTTCATATGGTTCGCGCGTTGCAGCACCTCCTGTGAAGGGGGAGCCATCCATCCAGAATTTAGCGCCAAGAATACCAAAATCTGTGCTGCTGCTTAGGCTATGTTTGTCTAAGTGACGTTGAATAAGATAAACGAATGCCCTCAGGGGAGAATGATCTTCTGTGCTTAATTTTTCTAAAAGGCCTATTGGATCGTCGTGACGGCCAACAGCACCTGTCACACCAATTGTTGTGAAGCCTGCTTTTGCGTATTCGGCATATTGACGCCTTACTAGTAGCTCAGTTACGGCAGGTGCGGGGGCTGGTATCTTGGTTGCAACGCTGTCTACAGCTATGGTTTCATGCAGCAGGCTACCCTCTAGTGAAATGCCAGCGGCTTCGATTGCAGCAGTATTGACGTAGGCGTCGTGAAGCATTTGGGTGAGTATGAAAATGGGGCGGTCTGATGAGATTGCGTCCAGTTCTTCACGCGTAGGGGGCTTAAGGTCAGTCAGTGCGACTGGGTCCCATCCATACGCAACTAGCCAAGGTGTGATCGCGGTTTTATCTGCGGCCTCTTTAAGGGCGTTCATGATATCTTCACGATTTGAATATTTTACACTGCTGATGTCGACAACAGCCCCAAGTAAAGCTGCTGCAATGGGGTGTGTGTGAGGCTCAATCAAGCCAGGTGTCAAAATGCCTGGCTTTCTTATGACTACCACATCGGCTTCAGCCTCTAACTCAGCTAAAGACCCTACGGATGTAATTAAGTCACCTTCAATTAAAACGGCTTCTGCATATGGAGTTTGAGCATCCATAGTTATGATTTTATCAGCCGTGAGGATATAGTGATCTGGCGACTTTGGCGGCTTGGAATATATGGTATATCCGCCCCAAATACAGGTTAATGCTAATATGGGCACCCAATACCGCTTCTTCATTCGTTTCCCCCGTAATGACTGAAGTTTTTAAAGCCTAGGCAGACAAATAATTATAGGCAATTATTATGGCTGAATGTGGTGTTTTACGTTGCGTTATATTGGATATACCGAGCTTAATATATTTACACTCAAAGTAAGGTGTATTTTATTTTCCAATAATTGGTTAAAACCACCAGCTTTTAGCTGGTCAGCTTTAGCGTTATTTACATAAGGTTTCCTTCCATTTTAAGACCCAGCGTTGCGGTAAGGTCTTAAAATGGAAGGAAACCTTATGATCTATTCTACTGGAAGTCATAGCAGATATTATCACAGATACCATATCGTTTGGGTAACAAAATATCGTTACAAGGTGCTGCGTGGTGAAATGCGTGAGCGTATTCGGACATTGATACGACAAACGTGCAATGAATTGGGCGTACACATTGAAAAAGGCGTATTGTCTACCGACCATGTGCATATGTTTGTGTCAGTCCCGCCGCACGTCCCAATTTCAAAGGTGATGCAACGCGTAAAAGGGAGGTCCTCATACAAGATACAGCGGGAGTACCCCGAATTACGCAAACGCTATTGGGGGCAACGGTTCTGGGCTAGAGGCTATTTTTCAACGACGAGTGGAAATGTGACGGATGACGTTATTCGTCAGTATCTTGAATTACAGTAATTGGGGCAACTTGGCGGGAATTTTCGCAATCCGGTTCAAGTGGGCACATTTGACGCACTCATCATCATGTCCATCTTGAAGATCTTTGGTTTAGATTGCGGCAAATTGACTCGCATTTACATATGAGGATTCCAAAGGCGAAGTATTTTCTGCTCTATAGGGCGATGTTGCCATCGCCTCCACACTCTCTTGATGATTTGTCCAATGCCGCGCTTAAAGATTTGGTTTTCGCGCTCTTTGCTGAGCTTTCAGAGCTGAGGCAGGAAAGGACCGAATTGCGGGACGAGATCAGACAGCTCAAGAAACTTCCGCGACGTCCGAATATCAAACCAAGCGGTCTGGCCTCACAAGACAAGAGCAGCAAGCAGGATTCCGAGCCCAGCGGGGGATCAAAAACAGACGGGAAGCAAAAGAAAAATCGGCGCGGTCCACGACGCAGTAATCTGAATTTACACAAACGCGAGGTCAAGGTCACTCTTGAAGATGTACCTGATGGGTCCACACGCAAAGGCTATCAAGCGCATACCATTCGTGACATCGTGATTTACGCTGAAGAAGTGACTTACCTTCGGGAGGTCTGGCAGTTTCCCGATGGCAGTCGCCGCGTGGCCTCGCTCCCACCCGGGGTGGTAAAGGGCCGCCAGCAGTATGGGAATAATCTGAAGGCCCTGACGATCACGCTGTATCATCAATGCCAGTCCACCGTTGCGCGTATCGCGGCTTTGCTGAATGACATGGGTCTGGACATTTCCGCTCGTCAGATAAAGCGGTTTCTGAACGAAGATATCCAGGGCATTGTCGACGAGCAGCAGGACGTGCTGAGAGCGGGTATGGAAACTGCTGCATGGATCAATGTCGATGACACCGGAGCGCGCCATCAGGCCAAAAACGGCTTCTGCACCGTAATCGGCAATGATCTTTTTACCCACTTCAGATCGACCGGCTCGAAAAGCCGCCTTGATTTTCTTGAACATCTCTGTGCGGGTGACCTGACCTACACCGTCAATGACGAAGCGCTTGACTACATGAGACGCATGAGGTTGCCCGAAAAAACCATAGTGCTTTTTGCCTCACATCCGCATCGGATATTTCGCGGTGAGGACGCGTGGCAGGCCCATCTGGCCACCCTCGGGATTGACCGCATAACGGTGAAACCGGACCCGATAAAAATCGCCACCGAGGGCGCGCTCTGGGGCAGTATCTGCGATGCTGGACGCCTTTCCGATACGGTGATCCTGAGCGACGATGCTGGCCAGTTCAATGTCGGAGATGCTCATGCGCTGTGTTGGGTGCATTTGGAGCGTCTCATTCGCAAGCAACAAAGCACCAACGAAATCCAATTTGCGCGTGTCCAAGCCGTACGAACATCCGTTTGGGACTTCTACCGGGAACTCTCAGCTTTCAGACAAGATCCCTGCGATGCGCAGCGCGAGGGGCTTTCGGCGCGTTTCGACGCGATATTTGAGCAACGAACGGGCGATGCAAATCTCGACAACCTGCTTAGACGGCTGAAGGTAAACAAGGGTGAATTGCTGCGTGTTCTGGATTATCCGAGTACACCCCTGCATTCCAACAGCGCGGAACGCGATATACGGTCTCAGGTCACGAGGCGGGCGGTCTCGCAGGGAACCCGCAGCCAAAGCGGTCGGGCCGCACGCGATGCCGGCCTTGGCGCATTGAAAACCTGCCAAAAACTTGGGGTATCATTCTGGCAATATGCGCGCGCCCGTCTTGGGGTTGCCGGTGCGGTCTGCGTTCCCAGTCTCGCAGACCTTATCATACAGCGCTCAATGGCCAGACAGTTCTCGCCAAGTTGCCACAATTCCAATCATGATATGCGGGGACTGTATGAGTAAATACATCGAATCCGGGCACAAGCGCAATGACCAGGACTTCTATCCGACGCTTCAAGCCAAAGAGATGGTGCGCGACCTCGTTCTTTCTGCAGGCGTCAGCATCCCACCAGTTGCATGGGAACCACATGCAGGCGAAGGCCATTTGGTTGATGCCCTCAAGAATATGAACATCCCGGTATATGCCAGCGACATTGAGCCCCGCGCCAAGGGTATTGTCGAAATGGGCTTTCTGGCTCAGGATCGCCTGCCTTCAGACCAAATTCGATCCATAGTCATGAACCCTCCGTTCAGCTCTTTGGATGCACAACTCGGTCACGCTCTGAAACTCATGCAGCCTGTCACGGGGACAGTCCTGATGCTTGCACGCACATTGCTTACATCCGGTAAAAAGCGGCAGTCAAACTTCAGGAACCATCCACACTTCGCCGCAAAGATCGAAATGGTGGGGCGACCCTTCTGGTTCACAGATTACAGAAACAGCCCAATTCATCCTTACTCCTGGTATCTCTGGGACTTCAGTACAGAGCATCCCCTCCCGGCCATAAAGTGGATTGATCCCCTATAATCTGGTGTTGCGTGCCGCCACCTTTATCTATTCGTTGCAGAAAGGTCGGCCCTGTTGACAGGGTATCGGGGCTTTGCCAAACCCCGCCAAGTTGCCCCAATTACGAATTACATTCAAAACGTGAACCTACCGACGAAAGTCGGTAGTTGTTCAGTTTGAAGCTTAAAAGAGAATCCAGCTTTGTTTTCTCTATATATTCCCTTCCCATTGGTAAAGTTTCGGCCTATATCCATAACATCTTAAAGGGCGCCGATTCGTTGGTGCCCTTTTTGTACTGTCCGAGATGGTGGGTGCTGCTACAAACAGCTTAATTTCCTGCTTGAGATGGGGAACGAACAAATTGGCTCGATTGGCGTATGTGCCTCGAGTGGTTTTGGGAGGGACCCGTGACTTAGGACCCTAAGATGCTAGGTTGGTTTCGACCAACTTGGTGAAAACTGAGCCGGAGGGCGTAAGCCTTCTATAATTTGGAGAAAAACTGTGGATAGAGCCCAAAAAGAAGCCCTGGTCGATGAACTTGGCCAAATCTTCACGGACTCTGGTGTTGTTGTAGTATCTCACTACGCCGGCATTACAGTTGCAGAAATGCAGGACTTCCGCGCGCGCATGCGTGATGCGGGTGGTGCTGTACGTGTAGCCAAAAACAAGCTCGCCAAAATCGCTCTTGAAGGCAAACCATGCGAAAGCATTTCAGGTATGCTCGAGGGAATGACTGTAATGTCTTACTCAGAAGACCCCGTTGCGGCCGCTAAGGTCACTAACGATTACGCTAAAGAGAATGGCAAGCTTGTCATTCTTGGCGGTGCTATGGGTGAGACAGCACTTGACCTAGCTGGTGTTAAAGCCGTTGCTGCTATGCCGTCACGCGAGGAGCTTATTGCTTCTATCGTTGGCTGTATCGCTGCTCCTGCAAGCAACATCGCTGGTGCTATTGGCGCGCCTGCTTCTAATATCGCTTCCATCTTGGAAACGGTTGAAGAAAAAGCTGCGTAATAACTGCAAATGTAATTCGGTGTTGCGAAAGCGACATCACTGGAAACAGAACTTAAAAAACTGAACTGGATATATCAAATGGCTGATATTAAAAAACTTGCTGAAGAAATCGTAGGCCTTACGCTTTTGGAAGCTCAAGAACTAAAAACACTTCTTAAAGACGAGTACGGCATCGAGCCTGCTGCTGGTGGCGCTGTTGTAATGGCTGGCCCAGCTGACGCTGGTGAAGCTGCTGAAGAAAAAGACGAGTTTGACGTTATTCTGAAATCTGCTGGCGACAAGAAAATCGGCGTGATCAAAGAAGTTCGCTCAATCACAGGTCTTGGTCTGAAAGAAGCAAAAGACTTGGTCGACGCAGGCGGCAAAGCTGTCAAAGAAGGCGTTAGCAAAGCTGAAGCTGAAGAAATTAAGACTAAGCTAGAAGCAGCAGGCGCTGAAGTAGAGCTTAAGTAATCTTCGGGGTTTAACCCCATTAAAAATTTGGCTGGGTTTGCAATTTGCGAGCCCAGCCGAACCTGTCTTTCCAAGGGCCTTTTATCAGACCCTTTGAAAGACACGGTTCAAGTTCGGGAGCCAGAGCACTAGGGATCTTTGGCAAGAATAGGACTGAAACGTGTTTCGTTGGCTTTGGACGTCGGTACCCGACGACTGTTCACGGTGAACAATTTAGAAGAAGGTGAAGACGAGCATGGCTCAGACGCATTCCGGTACAAAACGTATTCGTAAATACTATGGCAAAATCCGCGAAGTTTTGGATATGCCTAACCTTATCGAAGTTCAAAAAAGTTCTTATGATCTTTTCTTGCGCTCAGGTGATCAAGACACACATATGGACGGTGAGGGCATCAATGGTGTTTTCCAATCTGTATTCCCAATTAAAGACTTTAATGAGACTGCGGTTCTTGAGTACGTAAAATACGAACTTGAAAAGCCAAAGTACGATGTTGAAGAATGTCAGCAACGTGACATGACGCATGGCGCGCCGCTAAAAGTGACGCTGCGCTTGATCGTGTTTGATGTAGACGAAGATACAGGCGCACGTTCTGTAAAAGATATCAAAGAGCAAGATGTATTCATGGGCGATATGCCTTTGATGACACAAAACGGTACATTCGTTGTGAATGGTACTGAGCGTGTTATCGTTTCTCAGATGCACCGCTCTCCTGGTGTGTTCTTTGACCATGACCGTGGTAAAACACACTCATCAGGTAAATTATTGTTCGCCAGCCGCATTATCCCTTACCGCGGTTCTTGGTTGGACTTTGAATTTGATGCGAAAGACATCGTATACGCGCGTATCGACCGTCGTCGTAAATTGCCTGTAACAACGCTTCTTTATGCACTTGGCCTAGACCAAGAAGGCATTTGTGACGCGTATTACGACACCGTGAACTACAAGTTCAACAAGAAGAAAAAGTCATGGGTGACTAAATTCTTCCCACAACGTGTTCGTGGCACAAAGCCAACTTTGGACATCATCGATGCTAAGACTGGCGACGTGATTGCAGAAGCAGGTAAAAAAGTAACGCCGCGCGCAGTTAAAAAACTGATCGAAGAAGGCAAAGTAACAGACGTTCTTGTGCCATTCGACGGTTTGGTTGGTCGTTTTGTTGCCAAAGATATCATCAACGAAGAAACGGGTGAGATCTGGGTAGAAGCAGGTGACGAATTAACACTTGAGTTCGACAAAGAAGAAAACATTGTTGGTGGTACAATCCACACATTGTTGGAAAATGGCGTAACAGACATCCCAACATTGGACATCGATAATATTAATGTTGGCCCATACATCCGCAACACACTTGCTGCGGACAAAAACATGGGTCGCGACACAGCATTGATGGACATCTACCGCGTTATGCGTCCAGGTGAGCCACCAACCGTTGATGCCGCATCAGCATTGTTCGACACATTGTTCTTTGATTCTGAGCGTTATGACTTATCAGCTGTTGGTCGTGTGAAAATGAACATGCGTCTAGAGCTAGATGCAGACGACACACAACGTACTTTGCGCAAAGAAGACATCTTAGCTGTTGTTAAAGCTTTGGTTGAATTGCGTGATGGCAAAGGCGACGTGGACGATATTGACCACCTTGGTAACCGTCGTGTTCGTTCTGTTGGCGAATTGATGGAAAACCAATACCGTGTTGGCCTTCTACGTATGGACCGCGCTATTAAAGAGCGTATGTCATCTGTAGAAATCGATGCGATCATGCCGCAAGACTTGATCAATGCGAAACCAGCTGCGGCTGCGGTTCGTGAATTCTTTGGCTCATCACAGCTGTCACAGTTTATGGACCAAACGAACCCATTGTCAGAAGTCACGCACAAGCGCCGCTTGTCAGCGCTTGGACCAGGTGGTTTGACACGTGAACGTGCGGGCTTTGAAGTACGCGACGTTCACCCAACACACTACGGTCGTATGTGCCCGATTGAAACTCCAGAGGGTCCGAACATTGGTTTGATCAACTCTTTGGCGTCATTCGCACGTGTGAACAAATATGGTTTCATTGAAACACCATACCGCAAAGTGATCGACGGTCAGGTAACAGACGACGTACAATACATGTCTGCAACTGAAGAAATGCGCCACACAGTGGCTCAGGCCAACGCGACACTTGATGAAGATGGTAAGTTCGTAAATGAATTGGCATCGACCCGTAAGGGCGGTGACTTCATGTTGAACCCACCAGAAAACATCGACTACATCGACGTTAGCCCGAAACAGCTTGTGTCTGTTGCGGCATCACTGATCCCATTCTTAGAAAACGATGACGCCAACCGCGCATTGATGGGTTCAAACATGCAACGTCAGGCTGTGCCACTTCTAAAGGCGGAAGCACCATATGTTGGTACTGGTATCGAAAGCGTTGTTGCTCGCGATTCAGGTGCTGCGATTGCTGCACGCCGTGGTGGTATCATCGACCAAGTAGACGCGATGCGTATCGTTGTACGCGTTACAGATGCTATGGAAGCTGGTGATCCTGGTGTGGACATTTACCGCTTGCGTAAATTCCAACGTTCAAACCAAAACACATGTATCAATCAACGCCCACTGGTAAAAGTTGGTGACCGTGTTGCAGCTGGTGAAGTTGTGGCCGATGGCCCATCAACAGATATCGGTGAATTGGCATTGGGTAAAAACATCCTCGTCGCATTTATGCCGTGGAATGGTTACAACTACGAAGACTCAATCTTGATCTCTGAACGTATTGTTAAAGACGACGTCTTTACATCAGTTCACATCGAAGAGTTCGAAGTGGCGGCCCGTGATACGAAACTAGGTCCAGAGGAAATCACACGTGATATTCCAAACGTAGGCGAAGAAGCTCTGCGTAACTTGGATGAAGCTGGTATCGTATACATTGGTGCTGAAGTTGGCCCTGCGGACATTCTAGTTGGTAAGATCACACCAAAAGGCGAAAGCCCAATGACTCCTGAAGAGAAGTTGTTGCGCGCGATCTTTGGTGAGAAAGCATCTGATGTACGTGATACATCGTTGAAATTACCACCAGGTGACTACGGTACAGTTGTAGAAGTTCGTGTTTTCAACCGTCATGGTATTGAAAAAGACGAACGTGCACTGCAAATCGAACGTGAAGAAGTTGAGCGTCTAGCACGCGACCGTGATGACGAAATTGGCATCTTGGATCGTAACATCTATGCACGTTTGAAAACGATGATCATTGGCAAGACGGCTGTTAAAGGCCCGAAAGGTGTTAAATCTGGATCAACCATCACTGATGAGTTGCTGGATACACTGAGCAATGGTCAATGGTGGCAGCTTGCATTGAGCGACGACAAAGAAGCATCAGAAGTTGAAGCTTTGAACGCGCAATACGAAGTGCAAAAGAACACACTAGAAGCACGCTTTGAAGACAAAGTTGAAAAAGTGCGCCGTGGTGATGATTTGCCTCCGGGTGTGATGAAAATGGTTAAGGTCTTTATTGCCGTGAAGCGTAAGCTTCAACCTGGTGATAAAATGGCTGGTCGTCACGGCAACAAAGGTGTGATTTCACGCGTTGTTCCTGAAGAAGACATGCCATTCTTGGCTGACGGTACTCCAGTAGATTTCTGTTTGAACCCACTGGGCGTTCCATCACGTATGAACGTAGGACAAATTCTTGAAACCCACATGGGTTGGGCCGCACGCGGCTTGGGCATTTCAATTGATGAATCGCTACAAGAATATCGCCGCTCTGGTGATATGACACCTGTTCAAGAAGCCATGCGTACTGCTTACGGTGATGTCGTTTACGATAAAGCCATCAAGCCAATGGACGAAAAACAGTTCTTGGAAGCTGCGGGTAATGTTACGCGCGGTGTGCCAATTGCAACGCCAGTATTCGACGGTGCGAAAGAAGCTGATGTGAACGATGCACTACTACGTGCTGGTTTCGAAACATCAGGTCAGTCTATCGTATTCGACGGCCGTACAGGTGAGCAGTTTGCACGTCCTGTAACGGTTGGTGTGAAATACTTGTTGAAACTTCACCACTTGGTGGACGACAAAATTCACGCACGTTCAACTGGTCCATACAGCTTGGTCACTCAGCAACCATTGGGCGGTAAAGCTCAGTTCGGTGGTCAGCGCTTCGGTGAGATGGAAGTTTGGGCATTGGAAGCATATGGCGCGGCGTACACGTTGCAAGAGATGCTTACAGTGAAGTCTGATGACGTTGCAGGTCGTACAAAAGTGTACGAAAGCATTGTTAAAGGCGACGATAACTTCGAAGCTGGTATCCCAGAATCGTTCAACGTACTTGTCAAAGAAATCCGCTCTCTCGGCTTAAATGTCGAATTGCTGGACGCGGAAAACGAGTAGGCGCTTTGCGCCTGCTCCCTTTGGAAATCGAGATTAGGATCTAAAACATGAACCAAGAAATCACGAACAACCCGTTTAACCCGGTCCAGCCGCCGAAAACTTTTGACGAGATTAAAATCTCTTTGGCTTCGCCAGAGCGTATTTTGTCATGGTCATTTGGTGAGATTAAGAAACCGGAAACTATTAACTATCGTACGTTCAAACCAGAACGCGACGGTCTCTTCTGTGCCCGTATTTTTGGCCCAGTAAAAGACTACGAATGCTTGTGCGGAAAATACAAACGCATGAAGTATCGCGGCGTTGTCTGCGAGAAATGTGGTGTTGAAGTTACGCTTCAAAAAGTACGTCGCGAACGTATGGGCCACATTGATCTGGCAGCACCATGTGTGCACATCTGGTTCTTGAAGTCATTGCCATCACGCATCGGTTTGATGCTGGATATGACTTTGCGTGAACTAGAGCGTATTTTGTACTTCGAACAATACGTTGTTATCGAACCAGGTTTGACTGACCTTAACTACGGTCAAATGATGAACGAAGAAGAGTATATGGACGCACAAGACGTCTATGGCGAAGATGCGTTCAATGCTGGTATCGGTGCTGAAGCGATCCGTGAGATGTTGTCAAACATCGACTTGGAAGCAGAAGCAGAGCAATTGCGTGAAGAGCTTGCAGAAGCGACTGGCGAATTGAAGCCAAAGAAAATCATCAAACGTTTGAAAGTTGTTGAAGCGTTTATCGATTCAGGTAACCGTCCTGAATGGATGGTGATGACTGTTCTTCCAGTGATTCCACCAGAGTTGCGCCCATTGGTGCCACTAGATGGTGGTCGTTTTGCGACGTCTGATTTGAATGACCTTTACCGTCGTGTGATCAACCGTAACAACCGTTTGAAGCGTTTGATCGAATTGCGCGCACCTGACATCATCGTACGTAACGAAAAACGTATGTTGCAAGAGTCAGTTGACGCATTGTTCGACAACGGTCGTCGTGGTCGTGTGATTACAGGTGCGAACAAACGTGCGCTGAAATCATTGTCAGACATGCTTAAGGGTAAACAAGGTCGTTTCCGCCAAAACCTTTTGGGTAAACGCGTAGACTTCTCTGGCCGTTCTGTAATCGTGACTGGTCCTGAATTGAAACTGCATCAATGTGGTCTTCCTAAGAAGATGGCGTTGGAGCTGTTCAAACCGTTTATCTATTCACGCCTAGAAGCCAAAGGTATGTCTTCTACTGTGAAACAGGCCAAAAAGATCGTTGAAAAAGAGCGTCCAGAAGTGTGGGATATCTTGGACGAAGTGATCCGTGAACATCCAGTGATGCTAAACCGTGCGCCAACATTGCACCGTTTGGGTATCCAAGCGTTCGAACCTGTATTGATCGAAGGTAAAGCCATCCAATTGCACCCACTTGTCTGTTCTGCGTTTAACGCTGACTTTGACGGTGACCAAATGGCTGTACACGTACCATTGAGCCTTGAAGCACAGCTTGAAGCACGTGTTTTGATGATGTCTACAAACAACGTCCTATCCCCTGCGAATGGTAAGCCAATTATCGTGCCGTCTCAGGATATGATTTTGGGTCTGTACTACATCACAATGGAGCGCGAAGGTCTAAAAGGCCAAGGCATGACTTTTGTGAACCCGCAAGAAGTTGAACACGCTTTGGACAACGGTATCGTACACCTACACTCTAAAATCATCTGTCGTATTGAGCAGGCTGACGAAGAGGGTAATGTTGTATGGCAGCGCTTTGAAACAACACCGGGCCGTGTGCGTTTGGGTTCAATGTTACCATTGAATGTAAAAGCACCATATGATCTGACAAACCGTTTGTTGCGTAAAGCTGAAGTTGCTGAAGTGATTGACACTGTGTACCGCTACTGTGGTCAAAAAGAGTCTGTTATCTTCTGTGACCAGATCATGACACTTGGTTTCCGTGAAGCTTTCAAAGCTGGTATCTCGTTTGGTAAAGACGACATGATCATCCCAGATAGCAAATGGACAATCGTGAATGACACACGTGATCAAGTTAAAGAGTTCGAACAACAGTATTTGGACGGTTTGATCACTCAAGGCGAGAAATACAACAAAGTTGTTGATACTTGGTCTAAGTGTTCTGACTCAGTTGCGGATGCGATGATGTCTGAAATGTCATCTGTGAAAATATCTGACGCTGGTGAAGAAAAAGAACCGAACAGCGTTTACATGATGGCTCACTCTGGTGCGCGTGGTTCCCCCGCGCAGATGAAACAGCTTGGCGGTATGCGCGGTCTGATGGCGAAACCTTCTGGTGAGATTATTGAAACGCCAATTATCTCAAACTTTAAAGAAGGTTTGACAGTGCTTGAGTACTTTAACTCAACTCACGGGGCTCGTAAGGGTCTTGCTGATACGGCGCTTAAAACAGCTAACTCTGGTTACCTTACACGTCGTTTGGTTGACGTTGCTCAAGATTGTATCGTTCGTCAGAACGATTGTGGCACTGAGCGCTCAATCACTGCGCAGGCAGCGATCAACGATGGTGAAGTTGTTTCTTCATTGTCAGAACGCCTATTGGGTCGTGTAACAGCTGAAGACGTTCTGAACCCGGCAACAAGCGAAGTTGTTTGTCGTTCAGATGAATTGATCGACGAGCGTATGGCTGACATGATCGAAGCTTCTGGTGCTATCAAAGTTCAAATTCGTTCACCACTAACATGTGACGCGGAAGACGGCATTTGTGCAATGTGTTATGGTCGTGACCTAGCGCGCGGTACAATGGTTAACCCTGGTGAAGCTGTTGGTATTATCGCGGCTCAATCCATTGGTGAGCCTGGTACACAGCTTACAATGCGTACGTTCCACATTGGTGGTATTGCGCAGGGTGGTCAGCAGTCATTCCAAGACACAAACACTGATGGTGTTATCGAACTTCGTAACCCAAGCATTCTTACAAACCGTGACAAAGAACATATTGTTATGGGTCGTACGACTGAATTGGCTGTTATGGATGAGAACGGTGTGGAACGCGCGAAATTCAAACTTGTTTATGGTACGAAACTGCTCGTCAAAGATGGCGCTAAAGTTTCACGCGGTGACAAATTGTTTGAATGGGACCCATACACATTGCCGATCTTGGCAGAAAAAGCTGGTGAGGCTAAGTTCGTAGACCTGACGTCTGGTATCTCAGTTCGTGATGTAACCGATGATGCAACAGGTATCTCTCAGAAAATCGTTATCGACTGGCGTTCAGCTGCTAAAGGTGGTGATCTGAAACCTGAGATTATCGTTATGGATCCGAAAACTGGAGAGCCTGTTCGTTTGGACAATGGCAACCCTGAAACACACGGTATGTCTGTGGATGCGATTTTGTCTGTTGAAGATGGACAAGAGGTTCTGCCTGGTGATGTTCTTGCACGTATCCCACGTGAAGGTGCGAAAACAAAAGACATTACAGGTGGTCTACCACGTGTTGCTGAATTGTTTGAAGCTCGTCGTCCAAAAGATCACGCGATCATCGCTGAAATTGATGGTTATGTGCGCTTTGGTAAGGACTATAAGAACAAACGTCGTATAGCGATCGAGTCTGTAGATGATGCAGAAGTGAAAGTTGAATACATGGTGCCTAA
Organism: Amylibacter sp.; assembly: GCA_965206885.1. Taxonomy (GTDB): domain Bacteria; phylum Pseudomonadota; class Alphaproteobacteria; order Rhodobacterales; family Rhodobacteraceae; genus Amylibacter. Next base: position 613,940 of record CBDBLJ010000001.1, read on the forward strand.
GGGTAAACACATTCCTGTTCAGGAAGGTGACTTTGTCCAAAAGGGTGAATACATCATGGACGGCAACCCAGCTCCGCATGACATCTTGAACATCATGGGTGTTGAAGCTTTGGCTGATTACATGATTGACGAAGTTCAAGACGTTTACCGTCTGCAGGGTGTTAAGATCAACGATAAGCACATCGAAGTTATCGTGCGTCAAATGCTACAGAAATGGGAAATTTCTGAAAGCGGTGGCACAACGCTTCTTAAAGGTGAGCAAGTCGATAAAGTTGAGTTTGACGAAGCGAACGAAAAAGCAATGGCAGCTGGTCGTGATCCAGCAAAAGGTGGCCCAATCCTATTGGGTATCACTAAAGCGTCCTTACAAACGCGTTCGTTTATCTCTGCGGCATCGTTCCAAGAAACAACACGTGTCCTTACAGATGCAGCGACACGCGGTAAACGTGATAAGCTGATCGGTCTGAAAGAGAACGTAATTGTTGGTCGTTTGATCCCAGCTGGTACTGGTGGTGCGACGCATCAAATCAAGAAAATCGCAGCAGAACGTGATGCGGTTGTGATTGAAGATAAGCGTCAAGCAGCTGAACAAGCAGCGGCACTTGCAGCGCCTGTACAAAGCGATGCAATTGATCCAAACTCTGTGTTTGATAATACTGACGATGTGATGGGTGACGATTTGGTTGTTGAATTGGGTACTGGCGGCGACGGTACTGAGCAACCAGTATAAACACCATATACACTGAATTTAAAAAGCCCCTCCATTTGGTAGGGGCTTTTTTTATGGTTGGATTGTTTTCAGAATATCTGGGATCGAAATCTTGAAGCGTTCTGCAAACGCTTTGATATGTTTTTGTGAAATAGGATCATCGGGTACGGGCCGTGTACGGGCTTTGGGTGAATCGTTGAAGCTATTAAAAGATCGTACAAACATATCTGGCGTTACATCTGTTATCACGGGCATGAATTCCTGAATACGGTGGTGTGGAAAATTCATAATTGTCTGCGGCTCTGATGGGGGAAGATAGGCCACCAAACCAGCGGTCGCGGTTTTCATCTTTTGTTTGCGGATACTACATTGGCTTCCGCCAATATTCAGCTCATAGCCATGATTGAAATCCAGCGCGCATTTTTGGTAAAGATCATAAGATTGCTGACATTTTATAAAGCCAGCTTTTGTGCGCTCTATAAAATCAACAGCAACAGCATCGTCATCATCCAAACGAAAATGTGCGATAATATCTGCAGTGTTATCTTTATAAGGGCGCACGCTGCGGCGCATTGCTTGGCGATGCTTTAGCGGTCTTTTTAAAACAAGGGCGATTTGTGGGATGCCATCCACCAAAGCAAAGAGCCGTTCAAGGTAGGTTTCGGGAATGGCCTGACTGGTTACGATAACAAGCGTGAAATCTGGGTCCGTTTGAGCTTTGATCGCGGGTAAAGTCACGTGTTCAAACAACATAAACCGTTCTTCGATGCGGGCTGGGCTGAATAAATATTTCAACCGCTCTTGGGGAGAGTTATGCGTTACTTGAAAGCCGCCTGTTGCAGCATAAGAAAATCGCAATATACCGAGGGCTTGGATGTTTTTCATATCGCTACATATAAAGGCTTTTCTAAATGTGCCAAACATTTTACACAGCGCAAAGATTATTATGTGTTTATTTGATGTTATAGGCGATATCTTTAAGGCACTATTATACGCACAGTTACAGTCTTTGAGTACAGGGCAATCGCATGAGTTTTACCCCTGAATTATCTGGAAAAGAAAATCCTCGTCCCAAGCCGCCAAGTGTCGCTTTAACCTGAGGCTTTGCTTTCCCTTTACGGAGCGCAGCATGTTGTTGGCGGCGTGCTTGATCGTTGTAAAATTAGCTGGCGCGTTTCCTTTACGGATACGACATTCATCATCACGAAACACCATATCCATGACCCAATGCAGCCCGTTTTCAATACCCCAGTGGTCGCGGATAGCTTTTGCGTGAGCTTCGGCGTCACAGGTCATGGATGAGATGTAAAAGCGTGTCTCTGAACGGGTCTTGTCTTGAAGTGTTGCGCAGTATTGGACCATCACGATGCTTTCCAATCCGGGCCAATTGTGCCGCTCCATCAGCCATTCAATATCCGAGCAAACAGTGACTTTTCTTGTTTCAATACGTCCATGTGATTTTTCTACGTCCTCATGGTAAGTTACTGTTGTGTCTGCAAAATCCACAGCGTCCTGTTCTTTCATGAACAGTTCGGTGTCTTTGCGAAGGGCACCTTGATTACCCTTTAAGGCCAAAACATAATCCGCTTGTTTGGTGATGATTTTATCGGCAATATCACGCTGACATCCCATAGCATCTATAGTGACAATAGCCCCCTTTATCGTCAGGAGGTCTAACAGTTCCGGTATGGCCGTGATCTCATTGGATTTGCCGTCCACCTGCCGTTGGGCAAGTGTCAGGTTCAACTCTGAACTCCAGGCCGAGATCATGTGAATTGCGGCCTTGCTGCCAGCCTTATCCAAGCTGCGACGTGAGGTTTTACCATCTATCGCCACGACCCCGCTAAGGGTGCTGTTTAAGGAGGCGACCCACTCCATAAAGCAGGCCTGAAAATGATTGGCATCCAGTGCGGCGTAGATGTTTCCCAGTTGATCATGTGAGGGTGTTCCGTCCGAAAAGGGCAAGAATTTCCGTAAAAAGGCCAGTTTCTTTGTCCCAAACGCAGAAATAGCGACCCAGTCATTCGCCCCGGACAACACGGCACATAACGTCAAAAGCAAAACCTCTGCCATAGGGTAAAGCAGCTTTGTTTGTTGTCGTGGGTCAGATAAAGTAGAAAAATGCGTAAGAAAATCAATGGAATGGCTGTCGGGTGCGTCGGCATTGGACATGGGTAGTGACCTCAATAAAAGCTAAAAGTTCACTCATTGAATCAACCCTCACCTCATTTGTCACCTGCTAACTTTTTCATGCGATTGCCCTGTCAATTACGGTGACGCCATGCCGTTTTAAAACAGCATCATTCGTGATCAAGCCAAGCCGCTCACGACGTCCTGTTAGGAATGAGGTAACCTTAAGCGCTATATCACCGTCATCGCTGAAAATAATAAAAGGGTCAGGGGTATGCTTGATACGACTTAATTGTATTTCAAACACACTGCCATCCACATCGGGTGAAATCATTACCACACCAATTTCAGTATTTAAAACAGCGCGATCATTGCTCAGATTGACCTGACGCAGAGTTTCAAGCAACAAGTTAGACCCAATTGAATGTGCGACCAGTAATATTCGCTTGGCACCAGTCGCTGCGACTTGTTGCAATAAGGTTTGCAAGCCATCACGGGCAAACAATACACTGTCGCGATCATGTAGATATTCCACAGTGCTTTCCGTTGTGGGCCATGCATATAGAATAGGTGTGCTTGTCAATTCCATATCTGCGGTGATTTGCGCCAAACGATACAAGCTTTCGGCAAAGTTATTATTATAGCCGTGAATGAAAACCATAACTTCATCATTATTAGGTTTATTGCGGTTTGAAGCTCTGACCTTTGATCGAAAAGAAGCCGTTGTAGGGAATAACTCCGCATCCTTTATCACGAAGTCTGTCGTCGGGTTTGGTTTTGAACGAGGCCATTCAATTTTACCAACCTGGTGGTTGGGCGGAATTGAAACATCATAACGTCCGTAGGTTATTTCTGAAGTGCGCAACCCATTAAAGTCATAAGGTGTTTCAGATTTCTGCCGTGTGGTCGCCACAAAGATACGTTCGATTTGAGTATTTTGAACGTCCAACTTCGATATGCCAATGGCCCCACGCTGTACGCAAGCCATCAAAGTGGTGGCACAAAGGGTGAGGATGAGAAGACGTTTCAACATATGGGTAACCTATAATACGCGACTAGCTACGGCGTCTAATTTCGCTACTAATGCAGGGTCGCGGTGTGGTTCTTGGGTCATGATGGCATATTCTAACGCGCGGTCACAACCATGTGGACATAGATCACGCTTAGCTCCTAATAGGGCAGGCAGACGTGCAACCATGCCTTTGGCTTTATCAGAATTGCCCATGAGAGTTGCAATGATTTGTGTTACATCCACTTCGCCGTGGTCTGGGTGCCAACTGTCATAATCTGTAATCATGGCAACAGAAGCATAGCATAGCTCTGCTTCACGGGCCAATTTGGCTTCGGGCATATTGGTCATCCCAATTACATCGCAACCCCAGTTTTCGCGGTACATTTTGCTTTCGGCCAATGTGGAAAACTGTGGGCCTTCCATCGCCAGATAAGTGCCACCCATATGTGTGGTCACACCTTCTGCAGTGGCCGCTTTTAGACAAGCTTCTGATAAGCGTGGGCAAGTTGGGTGAGCAACAGAAACATGTGCGACGCATCCTGAGCCAAAGAATGATTTTTCACGCGCAAACGTGCGGTCGATGAACTGATCTATGATAACGAAATCACCAGGTGCCATGTCTTCGCGGAATGATCCGCAGGCAGATACAGAAATCACATCCGTCACACCAGCGCGTTTCATCGCATCAATGTTTGCACGGTAATTCACAGTGCTTGGAGAGTGTTTATGCCCGCGCCCATGACGCGGTAGAAATACCATTTTTACACCCTTTAAAGTGCCAAACAACAAATCATCAGAGGGTACACCAAAAGAGCTTTCGATTGTCCGCCACTCAGCATTTTCCAACCCGTCAATTTCATAAATTCCGCTGCCGCCCATGACGCCGATAACTGTTTCCATTACCCGTATTTCCTTAAATCAATTGTGCCTGATATTAGGCTGCAAAACACTTCTGTTAAAGGGCCTTTGTGACCCAATTATATTGTTCATCAGTCTCTACGGCATGTGTTCTAACCGTGCGAATACGCGCGAGGGCTGTTTCAGGATTTTCACCCTGTAAAACTAATAGTTTTAGCAGCAACATTCCAGACCGACCTTGGCCACCCTTACAGTGCGCCAAAACACGGCCACCAGCATTTAAAACGGATAGAAGTTCTTTAAGCGATGTATCCCAAAGCTTTTGGTCTGTATCTTTTGGGATACCAAAGTCGATGATTGGTAGATGTAGCCAATCATAATCGGCTTCTAAAAAATGAACAGGCAGGGATAGTTCCAATTCTGGAAACTCATCTTCCTGTGTATGGGTGACAACCATCTGGGGGTGCCATTCTGCGATCATGGAGAAATCTGCAACATCGGATGGTTGGCGGCACAAGGCTAATGTTCCTGCGCCAAAACCGTCCAGTTCATATATTGTGAAAGGCTGCACTAAGATTGCTCAGGTCGATTTAACGAAAACACATCTGTGACGGATGTGTAATCACGGTATCCCAAGCGGGCTAAGGGTGCGTAGCTGGTCACATCTAATACACCGTCTTTGATGTGCTGATCTTGAATGTGAATACCAACGACTTCGCCAATCACCATGGTACCATTGCCCAACAAGGGAACGATTTGATGCAGCTTACATTCCATCGCAACAGGGCTCGCTGCTACAAACGGTGCTTTGGTCACTTGTGGCACACCTTTTTCCAAACCCGCATCCACGAATTCATCTGTACCATAAGGGAGGTGCGCACTGGTGATATTCATAGCATCTTTCAAAGCGTCAGAGACGATATTTACGCAAAACTCGCCCGTTTCTTGAATGTTTCGAACACTATCTTTGGACCCCTCTATGTCGGGTTTTGGACCGCTTTCGGCAAACATGATCATTGGTGGCTCGTCTTGAACGCCATTGAAAAACGAATAGGGGGCAAGGTTGGCTGTGCCATCCTTATTTAATGTGGAAATCCAGCCAATAGGGCGCGGTGCGATGATTGCTTTGAATGGGTTATGGGGTAGTGGCTTTGGATCAACTAATGGTCTGTAAAACATATAGGGTACTCTCATCAAGAATTGCCCAATTGGTAACCCCATGTTATCGGCAATGCTAGAGGTTTCGCGAATAGGCGCGTCACGATAAGATGAGTAGAACGATGTTCCGTTTAGCGCCAGAAACAAAAGATGATTGGTGGGAGGTTGAGAACCTCTACGATTTGTCATTTGCACCAGGTCGTGAGGCGTTGTCATCTTACCGTTTACGCGAAGGTGCCGATCCGATTTCATCCTTATGTTTGGTGGCCCGTGATGATTTGGGCGTTCTCTCAGGCGTTATTCGGTACTGGCCTGTTGTTATCGGTGAGGATCGTGCCGACGCACTGTTACTTGGTCCAATTGCTGTGCACCCAACCTGTCAGGGTGAAGGATTGGGGAATTTACTTATGCACCAAAGCTTGGGAGCGGCCCGTGCATTGGGATGGACCCGTGTTTTATTGGTAGGTGATGCGCCGTATTATAACAGATTCGGTTTTCAAAAAAATATGAACTTAGACTACCCACAACCCGTAAACCCAGAACGTGTCTTAACGTTGGAATTGGTGGACGGTGCATTTCAAAATGTGTCGGGTAAAGTGCAAAAAGTGTAAGCAGAATTTTTCTAATACGTGGTTCTCGAACGAAGTAATACGACGACGGATGAACCCGCCGTCGCATTAGAGCATCTAAAATATGAGGGGAACTCTTATTATTTTACAGACGCTACGCCCAAAGGTACGCCGAACTTTTTGCACCAGATGTAAACTTCGTTGAAGTTATCAACGTTTACTGTGGCTGGAACGATGTAAACTTGCAGGCCGCCGATGTTTTTCAAAACACCTAGATCAGTCGCTGCGTCGAATTTGCCGTCTTTACCAAAGCCAACGCGTGGGTCTGGAGCACCATCTAGGCTGAAGTCGGAATCTAGAATAACAACTGCGCCGCCGTTTGCTGTTTTTACGATTTTAACACCGCCAGTTGTGATGTGATCGCTTGCGCCTGAGAATGTGCCTTTTGATACGCCAGCTGTTGCGCTTACTGGAGCGAATGCAACCAATGCACCCATTGCTAGGCCAAGTGTTCCTGCGAATAATTTGTTCATTTCTTTGTCCCTTTTGAAGTTGAAGGAATGCACTTTACACCCCTTGATTCGTATCGATGTAATGTGCATAGCATTGGGAATTAAATGGTTCCAAACACATATTTGTGAATTGTGTACCGAATGGTTTATAATTATGGTTGCCAATCAGAAAAAGGATCAAAGATGGCCAGACCTCGGGAATTTGATGAAGACACTGCAATTGCTAAGGCAATGAATGTGTTCTGGGAACTTGGTTATGAAGAGGCGTCTTTACCTGACCTTCTAAAAGGTATGGGTTTAACCCGTGGCAGTCTTTATAAAGCTTTTAAAGATAAAAAGTCACTCTTCCTAATTGTCTTGGATCGCTATGATCAAGAAGTCGTGGCAGAGGCGGTCACATTATTAACAGATGCGTCTATCCCCAATGGTTGGGATCGTATTGCGGCTTTATTTAGCTCTATATCAGAAGCGGTGGTGAATAATGATTACCGAGGGTGCCTCTTGTGTTCCGCTGCTGCGGGACCTGCATCGTACGATCCAGAAATTGGTGTCGCTGTGACCGAGGAACTGACCAAAATGCGCGAGGCGTTTCAAGTTGCAATCGGGGCATCTAATAATCCGAACACAGCTAATCTGTTGGTTACACAATATGTTGGGCTTAGGATATTGTCCCGCTCACAGGTTCCAGTTTCCTTTATTCTAGACAGTATAAAAGAACTCGAGCACTTAAAGCCATCCGCTTAGGTTGCTACTCACGAGATTTCAACCATTCCATAACATGTCCACGGATGGATTGCTCGCCTGAGACGAACGCCTCATCAATCATCGTGCGGGCTTCGCGCAAATCGACTTTACGCAGCATATGTTTGACTGGGCCAATAGAAGCTGGCCGCATGGATAGGTTGCGCAGCCCCATGGCGGCAAAACACATGGCTTCGATTGGGCGACCTGCATCTTCACCACAGAAACTAACGGGTGTATTAAAGCTATCACAGCGATCCGAAATCTGACCGATGAACCGCATAAAGCTGACATTCAACGTGTCATAGCGACGGCGCACGCGTTCGTTTTCACGGTCAGCGGCATAGAAAAATTGTTTTAGGTCATTACCGCCAATCGATATAAAATCGCATTCCTCAAAGAAACGGTCCGGAGCAAAAGCTAAGCTGGGTGTTTCCAACATTGCACCAACCTTTACATCTGATGGCATAACATGCCCCAAGCGTTCTTCGTTACGTAAAACGGCACCTAACATGGCTTTGGCATCACGGAATTCACCATATTGTGCGATGAACGGAAACATGACGCGCAAAGGGCGACCGTTTGCAGCACGGATAAAGGCTTGCAATTGCATCTGCATGACACCTTTTTTATCCAAGCCAACACGGATCGCACGCCAACCCATTGCAGGGTTTGGTTCGTCTTCTGGTTGGAGGTAAGGCAATACCTTATCCGACCCAATATCCAAAGTGCGAAAGTTAATAGGTAAATCACCAGCAGCATCAAAGACGCGACTGTAAAGTCGTGCAAGATCGTTCCGTTTTGGCATGGAATTGCGCACTAGGAACTGTAATTCTGTGCGAAAGAGACCAACACCTTCTGCACCTGATGTAGGCAGACTTGGTAGATCTGCCATAAGGCCTGCATTCATTTGCATGCCAATACGGACACCATCGCGCGTTTCAGCGGGTTCATCACGAATAGCAACATATTTTTGCTGGGCTTCGGCCAACATTGCGATTTTGTCTTTGAACGCAGTTGTGATGCTTTCATCAGGGCGCAGATGAACGATGCCTTGATCACCATCAACCAACACTTCGTCGCCATTCAAAGCTTCGCGTGTGATATTATCCGCGTGAATGACCATAGGGATGGCCCATGCACGTGCGATGATTGCCGCATGTGATCCAACTGATCCATTTTCTAGGATCAAGCCTTTGATATTCTTTCCATATTCCAGTAATTCAGCAGGGCCAATATTATTGGCAACCAATACAGCATTGTCTGGTACAGGATCACCAGCGGCGCGACCTTGGCCTGTTAAGAGACGCAGCAAGCGATTGGACAGATCATCCAGATCATGCAAACGTTCGCGCAAATATGGGTCAGGCACACGCGACATGCGTGCACGGGTTGCTGATTGCTCTTTTTCAACTGCAACTTCAGCTGCAAGGCCGCTATCAATATTGGCTTCTAATCGTTCCACCCAACCGCGTGAGTTGGCAAACATGCGGTAAGACTTCATCACCTCTGTTTGCTCTTTATCTTCGGTTTTACTGGCAGATAGTAAATCATCGACGTTTAGGCGCAATTGCTGAATAGCTTCATTTAAACGCGCTTTTTCAACATCTGGGTCATCGGCAACAGGATTGGCGATGACAATTTTGGGATCATGTAAAAGGACGATACCTTTTGCTGCGCCTTCTTGGGCAGATCCACCGCGGAACAGATGCGCACGTTGGTGCGGCGCAGTCATCGCTTCACCTTCACCTGTGAAAGCGCCCAGTTCCTTCATTTCGGCAATAACCATAGCGACGACTTCTACAGCATAGATTTCATCATCGGAGTATTTGCGACTGTCTTTACTTTGGACAATTAAAACGCCCAATACTTCGCCCAACCGTTGGATCGGCACACCTAAAAACGAGGAAAACACTTCCTCGTTCGTTTCAGGCATATAGCGAAAGCCTTTTTCTTGTGGGGCATTTTCGGTGTTGATTGGGGATGCCTGTTTGGCAACGCGTCCCACCAAACCTTCACCCACACGCATGCGTGTTTGGTGGACAGCGTCTTTATTCAAGCCTTTAGTGGCACAAAGCTCCAGTGTTTGACGGTCACGACGCAGATATATAGAGCAGGCTTCAGTTTCCATGCTTTCAGAAACCAATTGCGTAATGTGATCCAGCCGTTCCTGACCGTCCCCATCTTCTGCTAACGTATCGCGCAAGTTTTGCAGAAGTGTTCTTGAATTAACGCCGCTTTTTTGGGCCATGAAATTGCTTTGCTTTTACTCTTTGTCGAGTTGGAACGTATCATGCAATGCACGAACAGCCAATTCCATATATTTGCGATCTACCAAAACAGAGACTTTAATTTCAGAAGTCGTAATAACTCTGATATTTACACCTTCATCGGCCAAAACTTGGAACATTTTGGTCGCAACACCAGCTTGTGAACGCATGCCATTGCCAACGATAGAGATCTTCGCAACGTCTTTATCAACAACCAAATCTTTGTAATTTAACTCACCAGAATCTTTACAGTCATTCATAGCTTTTTCAGCCAAGGCAACATGATCTGTTGGGCAAGAGAAGGTCATGTCTGTGCGCCCGTCTTCGGATATATTTTGCACGATCATATCAACGTTTACGCCTGCATCGGCCAATGGGCCAAAGATAGCTGCAGCAACACCAGGGCGGTCAGCCACTGATAGCAATGTCATTTTTGCTTCGTCGCGAGAGTATGCAACGCCTTTAACAACGCGAATATTTTCCATGATATCCTCTTCTTGGCAAACCAATGTGCCAACTTTTTCTGATATGTCTTCTTCAAAACTTGAAAGTACGCGCAATTTTACGCGGTAGCTGCGGGCCAGTTCAACAGAACGAGTTTGCAGCACTTTTGCACCCAAGGATGCTAATTCTAACATCTCTTCATAAGAGATTTTATGTAACTTACGTGCATCTGCAACGATACGAGGGTCTGTTGTGTAAATCCCGTCAACGTCAGTATAGATGTCACAGCGTTCTGCATCAAACGCTGCAGCAAAAGCTACAGCTGTTGTGTCCGAACCACCACGGCCCAATGTTGCGATACGACCATCAGCCATCACACCTTGGAAACCAGCGACAACAGCTACTTTTACGCCAGATGCAAATGATGCATTCATATTCTCGGATGGAATCGCGTCGATACGCGCACCTTCATGATTGCCAGTACATTGCAGTGGCACTTGCCAGCCTTGCCAACTGCGTGCAGGAACGCCCATCTCTTGTAGGCGCAAAGACATCAAACCTGATGTGACATTCTCACCAGAAGATACAATCGCATCATATTCAGTTTTATCATACAGGCCATCCGCAGGAGCGCTGTCCTTGACCCAACCAACAAGTTCGTTGGTTTTACCTGACATGGCTGACACGATCACGATCACTTCGTGGCCATTCTCAACCTCTTGTTTTACTTTATTGGCTGCATTGGCGATCTTATCCAGATCAGCCACTGAAGTGCCGCCAAATTTCATCACGATACGGGACATTGTCTTCTTTCAATCGATATTACTTATTCAGCGGTTGTCTTACGCGGGATAATGGGGATGGGCAAGAGAAAGAGCAATTGTAAGTGTCGCAGATCAACACATGTTATCGTTTACGCCGCCTGACAATCGGAAGGGTTGTGGAGCGTTCTTCAAATGTTGGTTTATGAGGGGGGTGATACTGGCTTTTGCTCCAAAAATCTTGCCCGCCAAGTCGCAACCATAAAGGTACGGCTAAAGCTGCCCCCACTATAAATCCACCGATATGGGCCCAATAGGCGACACCGCCACCTGCTGCCGCTGTGGATAGGCCACCAAACATCTGCATTGCCATCCATCCTGCCAACACTACCCATGCAGGCCATTTGAAGATTTTGAAAAAGATAAACAGGATCAAAACAACATCAACTTTGGCCTTTGGGTACAGCAATAAATAAGCACCCATTACGCCTGCAATGGCCCCTGAGGCACCGACCGTGGGAATAGGGGAGTTGGGATCGGACATGATGTGGAACACATCCGCGCCAAGTCCGCTGACGATGTAAAACCCTAAAAACGGCAGATGCCCCATCGCATCCTCGACGTTGTCACCAAAGATATACAAAAATAACATGTTTCCGGCGATGTGCATAAACCCACCGTGCAAGAACATAGAGGTAATGGCTGTGTGGTAATCCATACCAGCAGTCACTTCAGCAGGGATCATCGCCCAATTGTTCCAAAGAGAACTGAGTGCGGCATCATTGTTCAAAATCGGCACATAAAGCGCGAAAACCACAATGTTTATGGCAATCAATATCCAAGTAACATAAGGCCGATTGCCAGAGGGATTGTGATCGCGAATAGGGAACATCGGTGCCGTCTTTCCATAAATTATATGTGTTGAAACACTATCAGTTTTCGGTGGGATAGCTATAGGATTTGATGCCGTATTTCATGTAGAAATTCGCGCATATTTGAAAAAAATAAAAAACCCTATATCGTAAGGATTATTCTAGGGGGGAATAACACAATGAAATCACGTATAGTTGCGCTATCTATTTCGCTGTCTATGGCATCAATGCCTGTTTATGCAGATGGTCTAAAGGATCCAGAAGCGTTGTATAAATCTTTTGCGGGAAATTCGGAAAAGGTTGTTGTAATCGAAGAAGCGAATGGTTTTGCCGATGTAACGCGAAAATCCACGCAAGGCAGCTTAGAGGGCAACGGAGCTATGATTGCACTTCTTGCGGCTGCTGCTCTTATCGCAGCTATTATTATCGTGTCAGACGACGATAATAATGGAATGCCTATGTATGACCCTACGTAACATCATTCGAAAGAATGTCATAAACTGGACTGGATTTCGCCTGTAGCAATGGCATAACCAATGCTGGCCGCGAGGATTAATCCAAGACCAATTGCTATAGCGATTTTCCATGTTGAATAGGGGCGTTCACCTTGAACGGTTCCCGTGCGGCCGTTCACCACAAAGCGATATGTTTTACCGCGGTATTTATAGGCTGCCATCCAAACGGGCAGCAGCACGTGTTTAAAGGTTAACGTACCTATTTGCGTGTCCAATGACCCGATCTTTTGACGGTCCCCGCCAATATCAAACTTCACATCGCGTACAATCATACGGTTCATATAATCGCGGGCTTCTTTATAGCCTTCATTTAATTGCACCGTATAACTTTCCGCTCGAAAACCAGCCAGATACTCTGGACGGTAGGGTTCCAAAGCTGACAAATCCCAAGGGGCGAGTGCATCGGTATATTCTTTGGGCAAACTTGTAGAACCAAGCACTAATACATCGTCGAAATACCGCGCCACACGCCCCGAAGTATGTGTCCAGCGAACACGTGGCACTTGGCGTGTTTGGGATTGGCGTTTGCCATTCACAGTCACCATCACACGGCGGGTTTCATAATAAACTGTACCGCGTTGTCCTGTGTAACTGGATTTTGTATCCGCATCATAGGTCCAGTAGGGCACATAAATTCCCTGCATCTTACGCCCTTTACGCGCGTAATCCTGAAGTCCATTTGGGGCAAACCACAAACGTCCTAACCAATCTGTCATACGTTTGCGGGCGTCTTTTTCTGCCAGCTCGAATGGCAGTAATCCTTTGGGTTTTATCTGACGATTTGTGCCCGTATCCGTAACCAGTGGTGTCGCGCAAAAAGGGCATTCTGCCGAATGTACATTCAGTTCAAATTCCACATGTGCGCCACAGTTTATGCAAGATACGGTGCGCAGCTCTTCCATATCTTGATCGGGCAGTTGGTCTTTAACTGCCTTGCGAAAATCCAATTCGTGAATGGATTGTTTATTCCAGACCCCACGATTGGTGATCTTTTCCTCTGATCCACAATGATCGCAATGCAATAGCGATGTGCCCGGACTGTATCGTAAATCCGACCCACATGTATCGCATGGAAAACGATGTTCTTCGACCTCGGTGGTCATCGGATATTAGCCCTTTGGTGGTGGCGGAGGCGCGGTTGTGAAAAGTTGCGCCAGTTCTGCAACGTCATTCGCTGTTTTCCAACCATCTTGGCCTACAGTCCAAATATATGTGTCCCGTTTCAATGCACCATCGGTGATCATACGGCCCAAATCAGCCTTGGAAAACGGACCAGAGGTTTTGCCGCCTTCAGCAATATGCCAAATATGTTCAACAGCGGGTGGGGTAGGTGGCGGTGGCGGCACATGTGTCGCTTCTGGACGTGCGCCCCAAGGTCCCATATTTTGTGGCCCCATATTCTGGGCAACCATCATACCCATTCCCATGCCAAGACCCGCACCCATGCCGCCCCCACCATTTGGATTAGAGGCTGCTTGTGTCATGGCTTCTGCGGCTGAATATTGTGTGAAACGGCCCAAATCCCCCGCCATGCCCATAGAGGTGCGTTTGTCTAACGCGTCTTCCACAGCTGTGGGTAGGGATATATTTTCGATATACAGATTTGGCAATTCAATGCCGAATGCGGCAATCTCTGGTGCTATACGTGTATTCAGCAATTTACCCAGATCAGGGGTATTCGCTGCCATATCTAACACAGGAATACCGCTGGCGCTGATCGCCGCAGAAAAGCGTGAGATGATGATATTGCGAATGGCATAGCTGATTTCATCCATGGTGAATTCACCGTCCGTGCCCACAATCTCTGTCAGGAACAGCGCTGGGTCTGAAACCTTAACCTCATAAGTTCCATAAGCGCGTAAACGGATTGGACCGAATTCTGGGTCGCGACAAATGATTGGGTTTTTAGTCCCCCATTTCAAATCTTGGAACCGTGTCGTGTTGATAAAGTAAATTTCGGATTTAAACGGGCTTTCAAAGCCGTGATCCCAGTGATTTAACGTGGTCATGATCGGCATATTGTTGGTTTCCAACATGTACAGGCCTGGGCTGAATACATCCGCCAATTGACCCTCATGCACCAATACGGCTGCTTGACCTTCGCGGACAGTCAGCTTGGCGCCGTATTTGATTTCATGGTTCTCGCGTTCGAACCGCCAAACAAGCGTATCGGATGTATCATCCGTCCAATGGATGACATCAATAAATTCATCTGTAAGAAAATCTAGAATACCCATAATATGGTTCCTTTTAACTACGCCCTGTTGAGATAAGGTCTTGGGCCACGGCAATCGCTTGAAGATTTCAGCCTTCACCTTTGATTGCGGCTTTTAGGTAACTATCATCCCAAGCGGCTGTTTTTCTTCGTATTTTCAGACTGGCCGTATCGCCGACTTGCTTGAAGATGTTGATTGCACTATGTCGCATCAGAGCCATGTTGGCGGGGCCATTTTGGGTCCGCAAGCGCATCAGGTCGTCGTGAAACACCACATCCATCACCCAGTGCAGGCGATTTTCCACACCCCAATGGGCGCGTGTGGCGCGCAGGAATTGCTTGGCTGAGAGCGGTGCGGAGGACAGATAGTAACGTCGCGAGAAACTGGTTTTACCTTTGTGTTTGACCTCGGCCTCGATCATGCCGATAGCGGCGAGGCCTGGAAACCTTGGTGCGCCAGGCTCAGACCGATCAGGGCGCAGCCACTCTACATCATGACTGACATAGGCACGACGGATTTCTATCCGCCCATGATCGGCATCGGTGGTTTCATGGGTTTCCAAACCACTGGTCTGGTCGAAATAGAGCCTCACCTCTTCATGCAGTGATTTTTGGTTGCCTTTAAGCGCCAAAAGATAGTCTGCGCCTTGTGCGAGGATCGCCGCAGCAATACCGTGTTGGCAGCCCATTGCATCAATCGTGACCAGCGCGCCTTTCAACTCAAGCCGCGCCAGTAGTCGAGGTATCGCGCTGATTTCATTCTCTTTCTCGTCACAGGATTCTTGCCCCAAGACCAATCTCTGACGCGTTGCCCAAGCTGAAACCAGATGCAGGGCGCGGCCATCCTCACCATGCGCACGGCGTGACGACTTGCCGTCAATTGCCACGATCTCATCATCGCCATCGCGCAAGGCCGCAACCCAGGAAACGAAGCATTCGCTAAACAGGTCAGCGGGAATCGCGTTCATCACATCATTGAGCGTGTCATGAGATGGGATGCCATCTTTGAAGGGTAGAAACCCACGCAAGAATTTCAATTTTCGGTCCGCCCATCGGGCTATTTCGGCAAAATCATCAGCACCAGCCATAACACCGCAGAGCACAATCAGTAGGATTTCGGGTAGTGGATAAACAGTTTTCCAGCTCTGGCGTGGGTCTTCAATGGCAGAAAAATGGTCGAGGATATTGGCTGAGATCATGGGAGGCTCCGAATGTCATTTCAATGACCAGAGAATCACATATCACCCGCTAAGGGAATCCCCACTTTTTCAAGCGATTGCCGTGGGTCTTGGGCGATTTGTTGGACAATTGGATGTGCGTCTTGCACGGTCATGCCGATGCTGAGACGCGGATCGTATAGCATTTTCAATAACAGCTCATCATGGGCCGTCATTAATGCGAATTCTTCGTCATCGTTAAAGATGGACGGGCGTGCTTTGGGGCTGTCATTCGCCAATCCCAAAGCTTGTGCCATTTCTTCTTGGATACAGGATTTGCGCATCAGATCTGTATGTTCGCCCTTGATCAGAATGACCGCACCTTTGTACCCTGCCAGAGAACCTGCCTCGGAGACAGCATAGGCCACACAAAAAATAGACCGTGGGCTGTTTTGGATTTCATCAACGATCTGCGGAGTTAGATATTTGACGCGATTTACCAGTTTTGGAGTTAGATCGCGCTGTTCATCCTTGTTCAAGAACAGGATTGAAAAATTAGCTCTGCGCGCATCTGCCATGGAGATGTTCAATCCTGTCAGACGGGCCAAGCGTTTGGAGAACTGACGGATCGCAGCTATATCGGTCGCGCGTTGTTCTTTGGTGACAGAGGGTCCAAAATTCACGCCAATCGTAATAGGGCGTCCCCAACGGCGCAATGTACTGGCTGTTTGGGCTGCTACAAACTCGTTGTTGCGGATTGAATATTCATCAAACAAAGCGATGCGCTCAAAGTTCTCCACCAATTCAGACGTTGTGAAAATTGCATCACTTGGTTTTGTTTCTTGGCGTAATAACCCTTGTGACAACAATCGAGCTTGAACCGACGCGTAATAGGCCGAAATCTGTTGGCTTTCGATAGATGCAAGCGGCACTTCAGGTGCTGGTTTAAGACCATTTGGACGCGGTATTGGTTTGGTCGGCTCTTCGAATAAGCTACAACCAGAGAGGCCAATAAAAATGCCAGTTATGAGGGTTAGAAAACGCATGTCGGGACTATGCTAGCATTTGTGGAACGCAGCAATAGCTACGTTCCATTTGTGCTAGTTTCAGCCGTTTGTTGCTTTTGCTGTTGCCGCGGATAAAGTTTCCTTCAATTTACCCTCCAGAACTTCCAGTTCTTGCTCTGCATCAGCCCGTTTCGCTTTGCCTTCATCTGCAATCGCCAAACTCTCTTCAATCGTATCAATCAGATACTCATTAGCTTTGCGAATACTGTCTATATCAAACACACCGCGTTCCATTTCTTTGCGGACTTCGCGGTTCGCTTGTTGCAGGTTTTCGGCATTGCTTTCCAGTAGCTCATTTGTCAGATCGGTTGCTTCACGCACCACTTCTGCGGCTTCGCGAGACCGGTGGATCGTTACCGCTTGGGCCAATTGTGTTTCCCAAAGAGGCACTGTGTTGACCAATGTTGAATTGATCTTTGTGACCAAGGATTTGTCGTTTTCTTGGACCAGACGAATAGATGGCAAAGATTGCATCGTTACCTGGCGTGTCAGCTTCAGGTCGTGAACGCGGCGTTCCAGATCATCACGTGCAGAACGCAAATCGCGCAATTCTTGCGCTTTGATAACGCCTTGGTCTTTGGCGGCATTTTCAACTTGTTTCTCTTTGGCAGGGATTGTTTTTGTATCCAGCTGTTTGATCTTCTCTTCGCCCGCTGCGATGTACAAAGCGATCTCGTCGTAGAAAGCGAGTGTTTTACCGTAAAGCTTATCCAGTGATTTGATGTCTTTTAGCAAGACATGCTCGTGATCCAGCAATTCATCTGAAATACGGTCGATCTGACCTTGGACGGTTTCATAGCGCGCCATGAACTTTGCAACGGGCGCTGCACGTCCCAAAAGTTTTTCCCACCAACTTAAGCTGCGGTTCGGGTTCAACTCATCAACTGAAAATCCACGAATAGACGTTACCATGTCACGCAGACTGTCACCCGCAGGGCCTACATCTTTATTGCGTACACCTGACAGCATCTCTTGGCTGATCGCTTGCAATTCGGATTGCGCATTTGATCCAAACTCGATGATGGATTGAGTGTTGCCCATGTCGATTTCTGCCATACGGGCTTTGATCATTTTCTTTTGATCTGGCTTCATGTCTGAAATAACAACCAATTCACCTTTTGGTTCAGGTAAAACCATTGCTGTTATTGTTTCTGCTTCTTTCAAGGCCACTTCGGCCTTCTTACGTGCATCTGACATAATCTTCTCCAATCATCTGGCGGTTAAGCCTTCTTGTTTTAGTCTATCTCGTAGAACTTCAATTTCGACATCTAGGTCAGAGCGGTCGTCTAATAATAAAACTTCGCGGTGGCCCGCAAAACTGGTTTCTAAATCTGTGAGTAAAGCTTCATAATCCGTACGTGCAGCATGATCACGGTTGCGAGTATAAAGATCTGCAAACTTGATTGTCGCATCGCGGGCACCCTTTAGATAAACGCCAAGGAATTTACGCGCCCGTGCCAAATCACGAGGATCTTCTTCTACCGTGCGAAACATGTCGCGTGCTGCAACAGCTAAACTTTCAACACGGCCTTCTAGGGCGCGGTCATTCAAGCGGTTGGCGGCTTCTATGGTTTGGCGCAACAAAGCTTCTGCTTTTTCCACGGCTTTGGCAACGCGTTCCGTTTCAAATTCATCAACACCTTCCATGCCTTTGCGGCGCAAGGGATCGATGCCAAAACTTAAGCTGTGGGCTAATGTTGCCGCGCCACCAAAGATCAGCGATGTGATCATGCCAGCATCTGTGCCACCAAATGTTGCAAGGACAACGCCGATACCCGTTAAGACAGATGCAAATATTTTGCGGGGGATTGCAGGTGGGCGGGATATTTTGCGTTCATTATAGGCGTCTTCGGCAATTAATCCGTCACGTAACAACCATGCTGACAACAGCAGAATACCAAGTGCGCCCCATTCGTATAAAATGCCAATGCCGTCGCCTGCCTTTAATTCTCCAATACCCGAGAACAGCAGGGGCAATGGCACAATAAACAAAAGCTTTGCGCGGATATTAGATTTATAGGCTTTGCGCCCGCGAAACTTATTTGGCAGGGCCATATTATCGCGTGCATTATCTGGGTTGCCCTTAGAGTCTGGCCGAAAACTATTTCAATGATTTCAACCCCTTGCTAATCGCCGTGTGACCATTCTGATATGGGCGATGAGGAGCCAGCTTTCAGCAGAAGCAATGGATTTCTCCCAATCTTTTGCCAATCGGCGGCACCGCCCCAACCAGGCAAAGGTGCGCTCGACAACCCACCGTCTTGGAATGAGTTCAAATCCCACAGCCTTGTCACTGCGCTTTAAAATTTCGATAGTCCAACAGCCCATATTTTCTAAAGCTTCTCGTAATTTTGGCCCCGCATATCCTCCATCGGCAAACACATGTCGGAGTTTGGGATGGGAGTAGTAGATAGATTTGAGGACATCAACGGCCCCATCTCGATCTTGAATGCCCGCACTGTGGATGATAAATCCGATCAACAGCCCGATGGTATCTGTGATGATATGGCGCTTACGGCCGTTTATCTTTTGGCACTTCTCCGCTTTGTTGAGTAGATTTAGGATTTCAAATAGAGCATAGATTGATTATCTGGAATGGATGATTGTCTAATTTTGAGTTTGAAGTATTCGGTATCCTTGATGCCTCTGGCTCGCTTACGGATCATTCCTATACTGACATTACCAGCCTCTATCCTGGCGCTTGTGAGCTTGTGTTTGGCGTAGTTGCAGATGCCCACACAATGTTTCCGTAGGGATTTCGCGAACTTTTTTAGATAGAGCATCTGTGACTGATCTGCTATCAGGCACCAACGTTCCAGTTGCTCCGCCATCGCCTCAAATGAAGCGGCACTCCACAGCAGCTGAAGCTGTTCTTTCAAGACGTAAAGTGCATTCAGGTTGCTATTGCTCTCCAGCAACCTTTGCAGCTTGTCACTTTGTTTTTCATTCAACTTATCCGCATTTTTGAGCAACAGATAATGCGTCCCTTTCATCAACTCTTTACCACTTGGATCGGCCTTTCTGAACTCAAGTCGACGCTGATTATGGATAGCTTTGCTGTAGTTTTTCATGACGTGGAAACGGTCAAATACTATGTCGGCCAACGGCAAGGACTCTCTGACAGCCTTTTGGTAGGCAGGCCCCATATCCATCGCTACGGCCTTTATTTTGCAGGCTGTATCTGGTTGCAGTTGTTTCAAAAACCTTGAAAAAACCTCGGCAGTTCGGCCTGCTTCAACCCAGATCAGATGACCGCCAACCATATCGTAGACCACCGTCATGTAGTCATGACCTTTCGCCCGGGCAACTTCATCTACACCAATATATTCCAAGCCAGTTAGCTCTGCAGGATCAAGCGTAGGGAGAGTTTCAATAAGGTATGCCCTGTCGATATTCTTGACCGTTTCCCATCGTATATCCAAATGTCTGGAAACCGCTTGAATAGACATATGCCGACATAATCCACTGATCAGTCGGCAAAATCGGTGAGTGAAACGGCACCCTTTATCAACAAAATCACACCCCTCAATGCGGCGTTCGCCCTTGTTAATATAAACCTGCGCCAGCTCAATCTCGACCACACAAGGATACCCAAAAAGGGGGATGTCGTTTACTTGTCGGCGGACATGCTGGTTGATGCTTCCCTTCTGGCCTGTAGCAGGGTCTATAGCCCTCCTACGCGCGTCTCGGCTGCAGTGAATGACAATCTTAACACCGCCGTCATCCTGAATAAGTTCAGATAGATGTGAGACTGTTTTTTTGTTGCCAAGATTTAGGCGGCCTCGGAGACTGAGTATTGTAAAAAACCAACTCACGAGGCCAATATGCAAATCATAAGACTGCACAAGAACGTTTATAAACTTTATGCTTGGGCGCGGACACAAGAATGTTTGGATGCGTACCGTATCAAATACGAAGACACGGTTCGGCAATGGGAAGCTTTACGCGCAGAGGGTGTTTCTCTAGCAAAATGCGCTGAATTTGTCGGCATCTCTCGGTCTACTTATTATCGCTACAAGCGGGTTTTGAAGGATTTGGCGCAAGGGATTATGCCGCCATCAAAGGCCCCAAAACACCGCAATAAGTCACAGTGGGGTGAGGCAGAAAAACAGTTGGTGCTCGAAATTCGCCGCGACAATAAAACCTACGGTAAGGAAAAAATAGGGGCCATCTTGCGGCGCGATAAAAACCAAATCATAAGCGATAGCACCGTGGGGCGTATCTTGGGTTTTCTACGCAAGAAAGGCCTGATTACACGATCAAGGTCTGCACCACAAAAGCGCAAGCGTAACTTCTCCAAGGGCCACGCCAAAGGATGGAAATATAAGGATTACAAAGATATAGAGATTGGAGAACGTGTGCAGATCGACCACATGACTGCCACGAAAAACGGCGTCACCTGCAAGCACTTTCAGGCCTGGGAACGGCGTAGCAAGCACATCCACGCGCAAATTTATTCGAATGCCACCGCACGCTCTGCCAAACGGTTTTTGGAAGAGCTTGTGGAAATAGCTCCCTATAAAATCCTCTCAATTCAAGTTGATGGTGGCTCCGAGTTTATGGCCGATTTTGAGACGGCGTGTGAGCAGATGAAAATCCCGCTCATTGTATTGCCGCCAGCCAGACCGAAATACAATGGTGGCGTTGAGCGTGGAAACCGCACCTTCCGCGAGGAATTCTATGATTGTTGTGATCTGATTGCCGATAGCATTGGAGCTATGCGGTTTGAACTGAGAAAAGCTGTCGAAAAATATAACACATTCAGACCACATCACGCCTTGAAAGGTAAGACACCCATGGAGTACCTTCGAATCACTCAGGCCGAAGCCGCGTGAGTCTCAAAACACATGAACCTATACAATCCAGTTTAATTTCATTTACACGTTGCCCTTTGAGGCCTAAAATATGCTGCGAGATGTTGATTGTCATATACCTGCTCTATGTAAAGTTATCAGAAACCATACATATCAACAGGTTACTTGGCGGTCGGCATCTTTTTCTACTCAACAAAGCGGAGAAGAGCCTTTGATGGCACTTCTCCGCTTTGTTGAGTAGATTTAGGATTTCAAATAGAGCATAGATTGATTATCTGGAATGGATGATTGTCTAATTTTGAGTTTGAAGTATTCGGTATCCTTGATGCCTCTGGCTCGCTTACGGATCATTCCTATACTGACATTACCAGCCTCTATCCTGGCGCTTGTGAGCTTGTGTTTGGCGTAGTTGCAGATGCCCACACAATGTTTCCGTAGGGATTTCGCGAACTTTTTTAGATAGAGCATCTGTGACTGATCTGCTATCAGGCACCAACGTTCCAGTTGCTCCGCCATCGCCTCAAATGAAGCGGCACTCCACAGCAGCTGAAGCTGTTCTTTCAAGACGTAAAGTGCATTCAGGTTGCTATTGCTCTCCAGCAACCTTTGCAGCTTGTCACTTTGTTTTTCACTCAACTTATCCGCATTTTTGAGCAACAGATAATGCGTCCCTTTCATCAACTCTTTACCACTTGGATCGGCCTTTCTGAACTCAAGTCGACGCTGATTATGGATAGCTTTGCTGTAGTTTTTCATGACGTGGAAACGGTCAAATACTATGTCGGCCAACGGCAAGGACTCTCTGACAGCCTTTTGGTAGGCAGGCCCCATATCCATCGCTACGGCCTTTATTTTGCAGGCTGTATCTGGTTGCAGTTGTTTCAAAAACCTTGAAAAAACCTCGGCAGTTCGGCCTGCTTCAACCCAGATCAGATGACCGCCAACCATATCGTAGACCACCGTCATGTAGTCATGACCTTTCGCCCGGGCAACTTCATCTACACCAATATATTCCAAGCCAGTTAGCTCTGCAGGATCAAGCGTAGGGAGAGTTTCAATAAGGTATGCCCTGTCGATATTCTTGACCGTTTCCCATCGTATATCCAAATGTCTGGAAACCGCTTGAATAGACATATGCCGACATAATCCACTGATCAGTCGGCAAAATCGGTGAGTGAAACGGCACCCTTTATCAACAAAATCACACCCCTCAATGCGGCGTTCGCCCTTGTTAATATAAACCTGCGCCAGCTCAATCTCGACCACACAAGGATACCCAAAAAGGGGGATGTCGTTTACTTGTCGGCGGACATGCTGGTTGATGCTTCCCTTCTGGCCTGTAGCAGGGTCTATAGCCCTCCTACGCGCGTCTCGGCTGCAGTGAATGACAATCTTAACACCGCCGTCATCCAGTTTAATTTCATTTACACGTTGCCCTTTGAGGCCTAAAATATGCTGCGAGATGTTGATTGTCATATACCTGCTCTATGTAAAGTTATCAGAAACCATACATATCAACAGGTTACTTGGCGGTCGGCATCTTTTTCTACTCAACAAAGCGGAGAAGAGCCGTCCTTTTCAATATAGGTGTTGTGTTTGTTTGTTACTAGCCCGAAGTTTAAAACTATTTTGGCGGCACCAACGTACTATGAGAGGGTTCTGGTCTTGAAATAAAACTTGATTAGTACGATATCGCACTATAATGGTGCGATATCGTACTAAAGAGAATCGTTATGACATTAACAAGACGTAAGACATTGGGTTTAATTGGCGGTGGAACAATTTTTGCTGTGACCGCAGCAACGGGTGCTTTTATGGGAACCCGTACGCCGCACGATGCATTGCAGCCATGGGGAAACGCTGGCATGTATTCTGACCCGCGAATGAATGCGCTCTCTTATGCACTGCTTGCCCCAAATCCACACAACAGGCAGCCATGGTTGGCGCAGCTCTCTGGGGAAGACATGGTAATCCTTTTTAGGGATAAGGCTAAAGATCTTCCAGTAACGGATCCTTTTGCCCGCCAACTGACAATTGGCATGGGATGTTTTATTGAGCTGATGGAAATGGCCGCCGCGGAACAAGGTTATGGGGTTGATACTATGCTGTATCCTAAGGGCGAAGAGGGGCCAGTGGCTGTTTGTACGTTTAAGCAAAATGCAGGCCGTGCGGATCCACTTTTTGCTCATGTGTTAAATCGGCGTAGCCATAAGGACGCTTTTAAAGATCGAGCTGTGTCACAGGCAAATGCCAAGATACTTTCTAAATATGCTAAAATTGTCACCAAGGGCAATGAGCGCAGCCAATTGCGCGATATTGTTACCAAAGCATGGGGCATAGAAGTAAGCAAACCCGATGCATGGAAGGAAAGTATTGACCTGTTGCGTATCGGAAAATCTGAGATTAACGCTAACCCTGATGGGATTGATGTAGGAGGCCCGCTCTTTGATACACTTGCTTTACTTGGCCTGATGACACGCGAAGCGGCATTAGATATCACTCATCCAGGTAGTCGTGAAGTGATCGATGCGACGATGGAGGTTATGCAATCAGCGCCATCCTTTGCAATTATGACGTCTGAAACCAATACGCGGATGGATCAAATTATAACAGGGCGGGCGTGGCTTAGGTTGAATCTTGAAACTGCTGCGGCTGGAATGGCTTTACGTCCGATTAGTCAGGCATTACAGGAGTATTCAGAAATGTCAGAGGTTTATCGGGACGTTCATCAGCTTTATGCACCAGATGGTGGCACCGTTCAAATGCTGGGTGTTTTAGGGTATGGTGAAACGATTTCAAGAACACCTCGCTGGCCGTTGGAGGCAACATTACTGAATGTGTGAAAAAACCAATCACCCCTTATTTGCATTTTTCACGCAGATTGGAATTCTTGAACAACTCTCAAGAACACTACTTGAAGCACGGCTTCCTGATGGGATTACGGTTTCTCACTTTTCTGTTTTAAATCATTTAATACGGGTGTCCGATGGACGGACGCCCGTTGAATTATCTCGCGCTTTCCAACAGCCTAAGACAACGATAACACATGTTTTATCTGGCTTGGTAAAACGTAATTATGTGGTTTTCCGCAGTAACCCAGCAGACAAGCGCAGTAAAACTGTTTGGCTGACAGATGAGGGGCGTCAGTTTCGCGAAGATTCTATTTTAGCCCTTTCCCCAGACTTTGAAGAACTTTTACAAAAGATAGATGAGTCAGAAATCACCAAAATTTTGCCAGAGTTAAATCGCATCCGTGAAATTATGGATGAGATGAGAAACGGTTAAACTGCGGCACAGCTTTAATGCTTTTCTTGCTCACGTGTTCTTTCAACTGCCAATTTGCGTTGGTAACCTGTTTGAACGACTTCGACTAAGACCAAGACGACGACAGAGAAGTAGAATGTCGATTTGGACATTGGAATAAGGTCATGGCCGAAAATTTTGATTTGCAGACTATCATCATGCATAGCATGCGCTGCTGCGGGACCTGCTTCACCTAACAAAACAACACCGACGATCAGTAGGATAAACAAGCCTAAAACCTCGTACATACGGTTGCGTTTTAAGAATTCTGTAACACCGTCAGCCAACACCAACATGGCAATACCCGATGAGATGATAGCGATTGCTAGAACTGGGAAAACATCCGTGATCGCTAGGGCCGATAGGATGGAGTCAAAACTGAAGATCAGGTTCATAAATACGATCATCATGATGGTTTGGGTTGCTGTACGGCTAGAGCCACCACCCGCACCATGACCAATGTCGTCAATGGACAGCATATGGCTGATTTCTTTGACTGCCGTATACATGATGAAAATACCACCGAATACAAAGACGACTGTGGCGAAGTTTACACCGCCCTCTATGATCCCAGGCATGTTGAATTTAAAGAAGGGTTCCGACAGAGCCTCGATCAAGTTGATCATAACAAACAATAGAATGACGCGAAGGGCGACAGCGATGATGATACCCCAAAAGCGTACGGATTTTTGCTTTTCCTTAGGTGCGCGTTGCGACTCGATAGAGATATAAAGCAAGTTATCAAAACCCAAAACGGCTTGCAGGAAAATGAGAACGGCCAGATTGGCCAAGTTTTCGATCGTCAGTAGGTCAGCCATTATATTATCCTCTGGGTTGTCCCTGTATTTGCATCAGAATTAAGGTGTTCATTGGCATCGTGCAAGGGTTTCAGGTCTATGATTTTGAAAGAATCGCATTTTAAGGTAACGTGAGCTCATGCTACTTTGTGGCTGTATGCACATAGTAGTACAGATGTGAGCATCGCAGATTACCTGCGATGACCAAATGAAGAAGGACTACGATTGTGCCACAGGGTAAAGTTAAATGGTTCAACCAACAAAAAGGCTTTGGATTTATTGAGCCAAGCGAAGGTGACAAGGATGTGTTTGTCCATGTCACTGCCGTAAAAGAAGCTGGCCTTGAAAGCTTAGAAGATGGTCAAGCAATCACGTTTGAAATGATTGCAGGTCCAGATGGCCGCGAAATGGCGGGCAATTTAAGCGTGGATTAATCCCGCTTAAATCTG
Organism: Amylibacter sp.; assembly: GCA_965206885.1. Taxonomy (GTDB): domain Bacteria; phylum Pseudomonadota; class Alphaproteobacteria; order Rhodobacterales; family Rhodobacteraceae; genus Amylibacter. Next base: position 640,293 of record CBDBLJ010000001.1, read on the forward strand.
AACAAATTAATTACGTCTTTTCACAGGGCGTTTACTTTTTGCACCCTTTTGAATCGTGCGCGATTTAGGAGCAGCTGGTTTATCAGCACTCTGAGCTTCGGCAATATGATCCAAACCTAATTGGTCACGCAGAACCTTCATGCGAATTTCCTCGACGTTGTTTGGTTCCAATGTGTTCAACTGAAACGGGCCATATGATACGCGGATCAAACGGTTCACAAACAGATCAATACTGTTTAAAGCACGACGAATTTCGCGGTTCTTACCTTCGCGCAATCCAATTGTCAGCCATGCATTAGCGCCTTGTTGACGGTCTAGAGCCACATCCATACCCATGAAACGTTCACCATCAACCGTGATGCCACGGCGTAACGGTTCCAAGACCTCATCGGTTGGATAGCCTTTGATACGCACACGGTATTTGCGGACCCAACCTGTGGACGGCAATTCCAATTTACGTTTCAACTCGCCATCATTGGTGAGCAGCAACAGACCTTCAGAATTCAAATCCAAACGCCCAACTGTCATCACACGTGGCATGCCCTCGGGCAGATGATCGAAAATCGTATCGCGCCCTTTTTCATCGCGTGCAGATGTCACCAACCCATTTGGTTTGTAATAACGCCAAACACGCAGCTTATCAGGAGCACCGATTGGTTTGTTGTCTACGGTAATAAGGTCGACTTCACTCACTTTCACAGCAGGTGTATCAAGCACCTTACCATTCAAGGTGACACGACCCGCTGCGATCATGCGTTCAACATCGCGACGCGATGCAACACCTGCGCGAGCTAGGAATTTGGCGATACGGTCGCCTTCTTTGGGTAATTCATTGGACATGTGGGGGCAGTACACTGAAAACAGATGGGCTGTCCAAGGGTAAATTGCCCAACACAGTATATGTTTAATGTATCAATGTGGTTAAATGTGAATTGTGGTCCGATATAAACTGCCAAAATCTATCGATAGAATAAAGGCGACTACGCAGATAAAACCATTATTGACATGTGTCATAAAATCGACTTGGATTTTTCGATGAATTCAGCTGAACATGTGAAAATAATGTTCATAGTTTATTAGGAGTTTTTATGGTCAAAACCTGCTTAATCATAATGGATGGTGTGCGATTTGATACCAGCATTGAAGAATGCGGATATCTAGAAGCGTCAGTAGAGGCTGGGCATGCCCAGCGTTGGAAAATGCTATCGTGCCTACCTTCTATTTCAGCTTGTTTATATGAAACCATTCATACAGGGCTGGCACCTTGTGAACATGGAATTTTAGGCAATGAAGGTATCCGAGCGTCGAATAAGCCCAATCTGTTCAATACATTGAAAGATGCAGGTAAAACCACTGCGGCTGCAGCGCATTCTTATTTCCACACACTTTATGGGGGCAGCACGTTTGATCCATTCGAACATTGCGAGATTAATGACCCTAGCGCTCCTATCCCCCATGCACGTTATTATTCGATGGAAGGGTACCGGCCTGCAAATTCATGTGTCCCATCCGAAATTGATCTATGTTCACAAATCTGGACATTAGCGAAAAACTATCAGCCTGATTATCTGCTGATGCATTCACCAAGCGCAGACACATTAGGCCATTGGTTTACAAGCGATTCACCTGAATACCGCACCCAAGTTTGGCACGTTGATAATGCGTTATCGCGGTTAATACCGCGCCTATTAAGTGAGGGCTATGATGTTATGGTCACAGCAGATCATGGGATAAACGCTGACGGACATCATGGTGGCAATCAAAAGGAGTTGCGCGAAGTTCCTTTTTATTATTACGGGTTGCGCATTGGTCCATTGCCAGATGTTGTTTTGGATCAGCGGGCTATTGCTGCAACAATTTTATCACTTATTGGCGTACAAGCTCCAGAAACTATGTCTGTTTCCAGTTTGTTTTAAGTGTATGTAATGCTGAAGCACTGACTGTATTATCGGACCCATTATGACACAATTTACCAGCTATATGGACATCGCAATCGAAGAGGCCGAACGTGCAGCTTTACGCGGTGAAGTGCCTGTGGGTGCGGTGATCGTATCCAAAGCGGGCGATGTGATTGCGCGCGCTGGAAACAGAACGCGAGAGATCAATGACCCAACAGCCCATGCCGAAGTTCTGGCGATCAGATCAGCGTGTAAGGCATTGGGGCAGGAGCGGTTAACAGGGTGCGATTTATACGTGACCTTGGAGCCCTGTCCGATGTGTGCCGCCGCCATATCTAACGCGCGTGTAGCACGGTTATATTACGGCGCGTCTGACCCAAAATCTGGGGGTGTGGCGCAAGGGCCAAAGGTGTTTAGCCATGCGCAATGCCATCATGTGCCTGAGGTTTATGATGGCATTGACGAAACTGCATGTGCCGCAGTGCTGACTGATTTCTTTGCAGCCTTGCGTAAACCTTAGATTTAAAGTTTTTGTATATTGGCTGTCTTCATCACAATCGCAAACTCAGCTTCAAGATTGCATTGTGATACAGAATGAAGTTGCTCTGCAGAATGGTGCACCCCGTCTGGCCCAGTTTCACTATAGGCCCAAACCGCGTCGGCGGCATAAACCGCATCAAACCCCAGATTACCAGCCATGCGGGCGGTGCTTTCTACACAGTAATTTGCCACTGCACCACATAATATAACACGCTCAACGCCAAGTGTGCGCAAGTCACTTTCTAACGAAGTGTTAATAAAGCCACTGCTGACATGTTTGATGATGACAGGCTCACCATCAATTGGTGCTGCATAGGGTTGAACGGCTGAGCCTGATGCATTCGCATTAAACGGATCATCTGCGTCAAGCCCATGGTGATGGATGTGTATGATGGTATCACCACGTTTGCGGAAGGTTTCTAGTAAGGTTGTGATGTTCTGTTCGGCCTCTGGGCAAGACCGCTCCGCACCACTAGCGTCATCATCGGCAAGGGCCATTTGGACATCAATAACCAATAAAGCTGTTTTCATTCGTAATATTCCTTATTTGCGTGCTGCTAAGATTTTTTTCACGCGGTCCCCGTAGATACGCATGTTCACATCGTCACTGATCACTGTATCTGGTTCTTCGCTATAAGTCAGGATCGCGGTGACACGTGGGCGGGTTCCTTCAACTTGACCGACGCCGTGCAGTGAATACCCACCTCTGAAAAGGGTGAAGGTACCAGCGCCACGGCTGAATGTTTGGGCCTGAGACATGTCACCAGCCAGAAAACGGTCAACTGTTTCACGGTCTTCGGTTTCATTGGTGCGAGAGTTGGGGATAAAGGTAAACTCGCCACCTTTTTCTGCGGCTTGCAACAGCAACGTCACAGTGCATTCTGTTGTGTCATAATGCCATGCGTGCCAACTGCCAGGTTCTAATGCGACAACGTTTAGCGCCTGAAATTCATCAGCACAGCGGTGTAATACTGGTTTCTGCTGCACACGGCGGATGAAATCTGTCAACAAGTTGGATTGATAAAGTTGTTGCAGTAACGTGTCGGTGGGGATTTGATCATCGGCCAGCTGTGTTGCAACATGGGTATATTCTTGCCGTCTTGGATCATCTTTGGGGGCAGTAGGATCAACCTTGCCTTGATAAATGGTCCGCTTGATCGTCAAAGTTTCCGCAGTGGGCAACAAAGCGGCTCTTCTCCGCTTTGTTGAGTAGAAAAAGATGCCGACCGCCAAGTAACCTGTTGATATGTATGGTTTCTGATAACTTTACATAGAGCAGGTATATGACAATCAACATCTCGCAGCATATTTTAGGCCTCAAAGGGCAACGTGTAAATGAAATTAAACTGGATGACGGCGGTGTTAAGATTGTCATTCACTGCAGCCGAGACGCGCGTAGGAGGGCTATAGACCCTGCTACAGGCCAGAAGGGAAGCATCAACCAGCATGTCCGCCGACAAGTAAACGACATCCCCCTTTTTGGGTATCCTTGTGTGGTCGAGATTGAGCTGGCGCAGGTTTATATTAACAAGGGCGAACGCCGCATTGAGGGGTGTGATTTTGTTGATAAAGGGTGCCGTTTCACTCACCGATTTTGCCGACTGATCAGTGGATTATGTCGGCATATGTCTATTCAAGCGGTTTCCAGACATTTGGATATACGATGGGAAACGGTCAAGAATATCGACAGGGCATACCTTATTGAAACTCTCCCTACGCTTGATCCTGCAGAGCTAACTGGCTTGGAATATATTGGTGTAGATGAAGTTGCCCGGGCGAAAGGTCATGACTACATGACGGTGGTCTACGATATGGTTGGCGGTCATCTGATCTGGGTTGAAGCAGGCCGAACTGCCGAGGTTTTTTCAAGGTTTTTGAAACAACTGCAACCAGATACAGCCTGCAAAATAAAGGCCGTAGCGATGGATATGGGGCCTGCCTACCAAAAGGCTGTCAGAGAGTCCTTGCCGTTGGCCGACATAGTATTTGACCGTTTCCACGTCATGAAAAACTACAGCAAAGCTATCCATAATCAGCGTCGACTTGAGTTCAGAAAGGCCGATCCAAGTGGTAAAGAGTTGATGAAAGGGACGCATTATCTGTTGCTCAAAAATGCGGATAAGTTGAGTGAAAAACAAAGTGACAAGCTGCAAAGGTTGCTGGAGAGCAATAGCAACCTGAATGCACTTTACGTCTTGAAAGAACAGCTTCAGCTGCTGTGGAGTGCCGCTTCATTTGAGGCGATGGCGGAGCAACTGGAACGTTGGTGCCTGATAGCAGATCAGTCACAGATGCTCTATCTAAAAAAGTTCGCGAAATCCCTACGGAAACATTGTGTGGGCATCTGCAACTACGCCAAACACAAGCTCACAAGCGCCAGGATAGAGGCTGGTAATGTCAGTATAGGAATGATCCGTAAGCGAGCCAGAGGCATCAAGGATACCGAATACTTCAAACTCAAAATTAGACAATCATCCATTCCAGATAATCAATCTATGCTCTATTTGAAATCCTAAATCTACTCAACAAAGCGGAGAAGTGCCAATAATTTCTAGGAATATATTGTGAGTATACGGTTTCCTAAGGTTAGATTGGCTATACATTCTTTTAAGATTAAAAACTGGATATTGAGCCAAGTTATTTTTTGGATTTAATTATTTTTGCTTCAAGCTCTAAGGCCTTTATAAATGTTCTGCTGACAAGGTTGAGCTTTTCACCTCGTTTTGTCACAATTTTAATTGGCGTGGGTAAGTCAAATTGACCTTGTGCAACCGACTTCATGCGGCCGTCTTTAACCCAAATATTTGCAAACGATTGCGGTAAATACCCAATAAAATTTCCAGTCAGAATTAATATTGCGATACCTTCTACTTGATGAGCTTTGGCGTTAGAAGCCAATCCGTGCGTAACAGGGGCTATTTTTTCTTCGTTTAAATATGCGCGCCTTGCTAGTTTGGCTTGTTTCACTAGGCTCTTTTGACGGGTTTCAGAAGTATCTTGGAATAAGGGGTGGCTGGAACTACAATACAATCCAATGAATTCCTCTCCTATTTCTTGGTATATAAGCCCTGGCTTTGGCGTATGGAAAACACCAATACCAATAGAAATTCGACCATCTAATACAGCATATTCAATATCATCTGGAGCCATAGAGTTAAGTTCAATGCTAACGTCTTCAGCAGCTTTCGTGAATTTGGCTAGCGCGTTCACAATGGGTGCTGTGTCATTGGAAATCCAATTGTCTATGACGCCAAGCGATAAATGTCCAACAAGTTTACCGCGACTTCCGTTAATTGTTTCTTGAAAATCGTCTAGTGACAGGAAAAGTTTTTGTGCGGCGTGATAAACGGTTTTCCCCTTATCAGTAATTCGAAAACCCGTACGCCCACGTTGGCAAAGTTGCATTCCCAAGCGGGTTTCCAGATCTGTGATTTGTCGGGAAATTGTTGAAGTTGATACATTTAATGCAACCTGTGCTGCTGAAAATCCTTTGGAATCGACAACGACAGAAAAGACGTGAAGTAAATGTAAATCTGATTTGGAGTACGTGCTTGATGACATAGTTGTGTATATAGTTGTATATTTATGCAACTTCAATCCCGAACATTGTAGTTTATTACAACATAAAGCTGTGTCTAACTCGACTGCGATTGGATCGTGTGATCGTTTATATAGGAAGACACAGAGAATGCAGAATAACGGGTTATCAGCTAACAAATGGGGCATAAATAATGATTACGCTCCATTGACAGATGTCCTTTTGGGAAAGCCAGAATATTTTAAATGGGTTGATGCAGGTCCCTTAATTGGTCGGACGCTTGCTAATGCTCATAAAACTGGGGTCAAATTCGATTTACAGACAGCAATGTCCCAACATGCTGAAATGGTTTCAATCTACGAAGAGAATGAAGTCACTTGTCATTACCTAGATTCAGATGAAGCTTTACACAGAAACTTTTTTGCACGCGATTCATCCGCGATGACACCGTGGGGGGCTTTAATTTGCCATATGCAGCTTAAGTGCCGCCGAGCAGATTATGTAACAGCCATAAAATTCTACCAAGATAATAATATCCCAATCTGGAAATATGCAACAGCAGGGCACTTCGAAGGTGGTGACTTTAATATCATCGAACCTGGTCGTGTCTTGATCGGATATTGCGGCGAACGGTCTGAACAAGAAGGCTCAGAGCAAGTGGCCGAGTTTGTGCGTGCTGAAGGATGGGAAGCCGTTGTAGCACCTATCAGTCGCGAGTTTGTTCATATGGATGGTTTGATTGTACCGCTTGCCGAAAAGCTAGCTGTGGCCTGTATCGATGCAATGGAACCTTGGTTGGTTGATATTGTTAAAGGTTGGGGAATAGAAATCGTTGATGTTGAATACCGCGAAGCGAAAAACCTGGGCGTAAACTTGGTTGCCTTGGGCAATAGCAAGGTTTTGTCGATGAAGGGGGCAACTGATCTGAATGCTAAAATGCGTGCACTTGGTCTTGAAGTTTATGACCCAGATATGTCGATGTTTACACTTGGCGGTGGTGGTGTTCATTGCCTCTCGCAGGCGCTGCACCGCGAAACCGCATGAAGATTAACCCCAAAATTAATGGCCAGAGACTGTGGAATACCATCATGGAAATGGCCAAGATAGACGCATTACCTTGTGGTGGTAGTGGCCGTCTGACTTTGTCGGACGGAGACCGCGCAGCACGTATTCTTTTCACTCAATGGTGCGAAGATGCGGGCTGTGCGGTTACATTTGACCGTTTAGGTAATATGTTTGCGCGTCGCCTAGGCACAGACCCGAGCTTAGCACCAATTGCGATAGGCAGTCATTTGGATACACAACCACATGGCGGTAAGTTTGATGGTGTTTTTGGTGTACTTGCTGGTCTTGAAGTGGTTCGCACCTTGAATGACCTAGGCCTTCAAACCCAAGCTCCAATTGAAATCGTAAACTGGACAAACGAAGAAGGTGCACGATTTGCTCCTGCTATGTTGTGTTCTGGTGTATATGCTGGATTGTTTGATCTGGATTTTGCGTTGTCCCGCAAAGATGCCAATGGAAAATACTTTGCAGATGAATTGGACCGTATCGGTTATGCAGGAAAAACAGCTTGTGGTGATCATGAACTAGGTGCTTTTTTAGAAGCACATATTGAACAAGGCCCAATCTTAGAACGTGAAAATGAAGTTATTGGGATTGTCACAGGAGGGCAGGGTCAGCGTTGGTATGATGTAACTGTCACAGGGCAGGATGCACATTCGGGTTCAACTCCAATGCAAGGGCGCCGTGATGCACTTGTCGTTGCGGCTAATCTAATCAAAGTGGTACAAGATATCGCGCTATCACATGCGCCAGATGCTGTTGGGACTGTGGGCGAGTTACATGTACGTCCGAATTCTCGCAATACAATACCAGGGGAAGTATGTTTCTCCATTGATTTTAGGCACCCAGATGACAATGTTTTAGAACAAATGCATTTGGCCCTACGCGATGCGGCAAATGTTGTAATGGACGCGGGTATTTCCATTGAACAGATTTGGCATAACCCTCCTGTTGCTTTTAATGATGCGTGTGTTTCAGCTATCGCTGATGCAACCAAAGCTCTTGGTTATCCATATCGGAGAATGGTCTCAGGTGCTGGACATGATGCTTGCCAAATTGCCCGCAAAGTACCAACTGCCATGGTTTTTGTACCCTGTGCAGGTGGCTTAAGCCATAATGAAGCCGAAAGCGCTGAACCTGAACATCTGGAAGCGGGATGCAATGTCTTGTTGCATGCTGCGCTCAGTCTTTCAGGTCATGCAATTGTAAAGCCTTCAACCGATCTGACTGTAGGACTGCTGCACCAGCAATAATAAGAAAATAACAACTTACAACTAGGAGAAAAAAATGAAGAAAACTGCAAAACTAGCCTGCGCCGCTCTGCTCGCGTCGCTTGGTACAAATGCGTATGCTGCTGACGTTGTTATCGGCGTGCCAAACTGGGCTTCCGTGCGTGGCACTGCCCATATCTTGAAGGTTGCTCTAGAAGATAACCTTGGCGTAGATGTTGAACTTCAAAATGGTAGCAATCCAATCATTTTTGAAGCGATGGATTCTGGCGCAATGCATGTGCACCCAGAAGTTTGGATGCCAAACCAACAAAACTTACACGATACTTTTGTTAACGAAAAAGGCACAGTGAAGCAAAATCCAAATGCTGTTTTGTCCGATCAAAAGATCTGCGTTACAAAAGATACTCAGGAACGTACTGGCATAGAAGCACTGAGCGAACTAACTGATCCAGATATGGCTGCCAATTTTGATAGAGATGGTGATGGTCGCGGTGAAATGTGGGTAGGTGGCACAGGTTGGGCATCAACCAATGTGGAGAAAATCCGCGCTAAATCCTATGGCTACGCTGAAACCATGCAACTGATGGAAATGGATGAAGCACTGGCGCTAGCGCAAGTGGACAATGCAATTGCGAAAAAAGAAAATATCGTTTTTTATTTTCCAATAATTGGTTAAAACCACCAGCTTTTAGCTGGTCAGCTTTAGCGTTATTTACATAAGGTTTCCTTCCATTTTAAGACCCAGCGTTGCGGTAAGGTCTTAAAATGGAAGGAAACCTTATGATCTATTCTACTGGAAGTCATAGCAGATATTATCACAGATACCATATCGTTTGGGTAACAAAATATCGTTACAAGGTGCTGCGTGGTGAAATGCGTGAGCGTATTCGGACATTGATACGACAAACGTGCAATGAATTGGGCGTACACATTGAAAAAGGCGTATTGTCTACCGACCATGTGCATATGTTTGTGTCAGTCCCGCCGCACGTCCCAATTTCAAAGGTGATGCAACGCGTAAAAGGGAGGTCCTCATACAAGATACAGCGGGAGTACCCCGAATTACGCAAACGCTATTGGGGGCAACGGTTCTGGGCTAGAGGCTATTTTTCAACGACGAGTGGAAATGTGACGGATGACGTTATTCGTCAGTATCTTGAATTACATTCAAAACGTGAACCTACCGACGAAAGTCGGTAGTTGTTCAGTGTTATACTCCACACCATATGTTCTCGCTTTATGATTTGGTGATATTGGATGAGCCTGCATATGACGCTGCACAGTGGAAAATTACGCAGCCGACAGACGATCCTAATTGGTTAGAAAATTCGACAGCTCCAACAGCGTGGGGCGCGGCTAAACTGCACGTGTTTTATGCAAAGGCTCTTGAGGTTGATCAGCCCCAAGTGGCTGCAGTACTTGCAAAGGTCGCTTTGACCACCGAGCAAGTAAACACCATCGTTTATGCGTTGTCAGTTGAAGGTAAAGATCCTGAAGTGTTTGCCCGCGCATGGGTTGCTGAGAATGCAGAACTGGTTGATTCTTGGTTGAACTAATCCAAGGTTTCACCGAGCGATGTTCGTGGTAACACCCATCACTCGGTGTGAGTTCTCTTTGTACTTTGAAGTAGGGGAGTAACTCTTTTGGGAATTATATGCGGGATAGGCAGGGAGCTATCATGAGTGAAGAAGAAGTAATCAAGCTGGATGGTGTTTGGAAGGTCTTTGGTGACCGTGCCGATGAGGCGATGGCAGCGATTGAGGCTCGAGGACTGAGTAAAGCCGAAGTTCTACAGGAATTTGGGTGTGTTGTCGGTATTGCGGATTGTTCGTTCACAGTGAACAAAGGTGAAATCTTTTGTGTCATGGGGCTATCTGGCTCCGGAAAATCGACAATGGTGCGCCATTTGAATCGTTTGATTGAGCCTACCGCAGGCAGCATTTCCGTGCTGGGTAAAGATGTATTGGCATTGGGCGCAGAAGAGCTGCGCGAGATGCGCGCGGTTAATTTAGGCATGGTGTTCCAACACATGGCGCTGCTGCCACACCGCACTGTGCGTGACAATGTCGGGTTCCCTTTACAGGTAAGAGGTGAGCCAAAGTCCAAGCGTTGGGAGGTATCGCAACATTGTTTAGAGCTTGTAAATTTGGACGGTTACGAAGACCGCTTTCCATGTGAATTGTCGGGCGGTATGCAACAACGTGTGGGGCTTGCCCGCGCGTTGGCGTCTGATCCTGATGTTCTGCTGATGGACGAGCCGTTTTCTGCGCTTGATCCATTGATTAGACGTCAGTTGCAAGATCAGTTTATGGCGCTGTCTGCGGAGTTGGGAAAGACAACTGTTTTCATCACCCATGATCTGGATGAAGCGATACGGATTGGTAACCGTATTGCAATTATGAAAGACGGCCGCATTGTGCAAATCGGCACGCCAGAGGAAATCGTGACACAACCAGCTGACGATTACGTTAGGGATTTTGTCGAAGGGATTTCCAAACTGAAACTGGTTTTTGCCCATTCGATTATGGTGGATATTGCAGATTATAAACCAACGGAATGGGAAAACTTAACCGAAAGCCCACGTGCGCCCCATGGCACGGATCTTGACGAGTTGATTGATATATCAACATCCACTTCAAATCCAATCGTGATTACAGATGATGATGGCAAGGATGTGGGCGTCATCGATAAACCTACATTGCTCAAAGGCATTCAAGGAGGTAAGGCATGACCGACACAGGATTAGAAAGCGGCCCAAACACGGCTGGAACATCCGTTCGAGATTTCGCCATCGAAAACGGTGATTATTACGCCGCTGAATTTGAAAGAATCCAAGGAACAACTGGGTTTTCTTGGTCATGGAACACAATGGCAGCGGTATTCGGTCCACTTTGGGGCGCTGCACGTGGTGTCTGGGGATTCTTCTGGATATTTATGGTACTCGAATTGTTTGCGCTTGTTCAATTAGGCCGAGGTTTATGGGGTGAGCTAGGTGCAGATCAATTGGCGAAGCTGGAAAGAGTTCTGGCCAATATTGCCAAGCGTGAGCAGCAGGCTGCAGATTTAATCGCTGCAGGTGATCAGGTTAATGCCGACGCCAAACTTAAAATAGCAGAAAACCTGAAAAAGGTGGCTGCAACAGCACAAGAGCAAGCTGAAGCGGCTTCGAGTGGAGCTACTACTATTTTGATAACGGGTTTGATCGTACTGGTTATCGTGAAGATATTGGAAGGGTTCTACGCGAATATAGCATATGAATCCAATTATCTAAAATGGCGTGCTACACGCAAAGAACAGGCTGGGATCAAACAATCCAGTACCATATTTGGTGCCATTTTACTTTTTGCAATTTGGCCATTAACTCTGCTACGTTTCACAGTTACTGATCCAGATGGAAAACTTGCAAAACTCACAGGTGGTTTCATTGGCGATACAATTCCAATCACTGAATTCCCCGTCAAGAAAGAATACTTCACATCGTTCTCTCTGAAAGGCGATGCAGGCTTTGATTGGTTAGCAACAAATTTCAGCGATGTCTTTGATGGTGTAACGACTGCTATCAAATGGGTACTCGACGGGCTGGAAGTTCTGTTGATCCAAACACCGTGGCCTGTTGTTATGCTGGTTATCATTGTGATGGCTTACCGGTTAGCTGGTCCTCGTATCGCGATTTTTACAGCTGCATCATTGGCCTATCTTGCCTTTATGGGGCTCTGGGAGTTGTCAATGATTACTGTGGCACTAATCGGAGCAGGTGCCTTCTTATGTGTCGCAATCGGTATTCCCTTCGGCATTTGGTTTGGTAAATCAAAGCGCGCTTATAACTTTGCAGAACCCATTCTGGATTTCATGCAAACCATGCCTGCTTTTGTATACCTCATTCCAATTATTGCATTCTTTGGTACAGGCAAGCCACCAGGGGTATTGGCCACACTGATCTTTGCCATGCCGCCAGTTATTCGGTTAACTGCATTAGGAATGCGCGGTGTACCCGAAAGCACCAAAGAGGCGGCTGTTGCCTTTGGCTGTTCGCGTAGACAGCTGTTGTTCAATGTCGAATTGCCTCTGGCACTGCCCTCGATTATGACTGGTATCAATCAAACTATCTTAATGTCATTATCGATGGTTGTGATTGCCTCTTTGATTGGTGCCGAAGGATTGGGCGCTTTGATCTTGGAAGCATTGCAATATGCCGCAAAAGGCCAAGGTCTGCTGGGTGGTATCGCTATCTTGCTATGCGCAATGGTCATCGATCGGATTGCACAAGGTATGTACCGTAAAAAAATCGGTGAAAACTAATATACGCCAGAATCTCCCCAGTATATAGATACATACTGGGGATTTTACGTCTTAAAATTAAAGGAGAAGGTATGAATGATTTGTGAGCGACCAACAGCCCTGAATCTGTTACAGAATTTGGGGAGGCGGATAGGTTTCAGGCTGAATCGTAACTTAGGGCATTGTGACCCTGTAAAGGAGAATAGCCTTCGCCTGTTTCCGAACAGCCTTCTTAAGGCCCGATTTAGGTCGGTGACCTTGTATAGGAGTTTGGTTTGGCCGTTCACAGCCCATCTGGGGCTCCGCCTCCTAACAAAGGGAGTATAGCACATGGCTTTTATTGGTGTCGACCTACATACGAATTCTTTTACGATCTGCCGTCTTGAAGTGGATGGTTCGGAACATTTTGAAACATTCCAGCTGTCACAAGTTGACTTGGACCGCTTCTGCCACAGTGTGGATGCGGATGACGAGTTAGCGGTTGAGGCCACGGGCAATTCCGCTTGGTTTTATGGTGAATTGCGGCCATGTGTGGGACGCATTGTCATTGTCAACCCGCGCCAATTCCAGGTGATCCGCAAGTCGGTGAAAAAAACCGACCGCAATGATGCGCGGGCTTTGGCATTTTTTCTGTCCAAGGATATGTTGCCAGAAACGCGTCTAAAATCTACAGCGGAATCGGAATTAGCGTCAACAACCCAAACGCGCGATCTTCTCGTCAAACAGCGCACCATGCTGCTCAATAAAATCCATGGCATGTTCAATCGCCATGGGATGAAATTGAAGAAAGAGGGTTTGTCGAGCAAGAAACGACTTCTGGCCCTTGATCTGAGCCAATTTACACCTTTGGAAAAAATTGAGCTGGGCGCATTACGGGATCAGGCTTTAAGCTTGACTGTTACTCTAGCGGAACTTGACCGTGCAATCGAAACTGCTGGTGAAAAGCTGGTGGGGTTTGAAGGGCTGACCAGTATCAAAGGTATAGGTTCGCGGTCGGCGGCGGTCTTGTTGTCGGGCATTGGCAACATCGATGACTTTGCCACGCCTGATAAGCTGGCCGCCTATATTGGCATAGTGCCGCGCGTCAGCCAATCTAACGATACTGATAATCGCGGTAGGATAACCAAACGTGGAAACAAGCTTATGCGCACCACGTTGGTACAGTGCACGCTCATTGCTATTCGTTATTCGGGGTATCTCAACAGTTTTTATCAAAAAATTAAAGAACGACGTGGGTTTGGTAAGGCTATCATTGCCACAGCACGTAAGCTGCTAAAAATAATCTTTGACACCCTTAAAAATGGCTGGGTATTCGACGATTTTACTAAATTTAAAATCAAACAAAATCAATTGTCTACTGGACAATCATCATAGGAGATAATTATGGCAGATGAACATCTGAACTCTATGATGGAAAATCTATACTGGTGGGGTATTCCAACGATGTTCCGCTGTCCGAACGAAGGTCCGCAAGGTAATGATATTGCATTGGTTGGAGTTCCCCATTCTACGGGGAATGGGACAACAGAGCGCGATCAACATCTGGGGCCACGGGCATTGCGTAATGTGTCTGCAGTTGCGCGGCGTATGCACGGGGAATTTAATCTTGACCCTTGGTCTGCTGCAAAAATCGTAGATGTGGGAGATGTGCCATTCCCGCGTGCCAACGACAACGAAGATTGTATTGAGCAAATTACGAAGTTTTATAAAGAGATCGATGCGACAGGTGCACGGCCAATATCCGTAGGTGGCGATCATTCCATTACAGGTGGCATTGTTCAGGCAATTGGGTGCGGTCAAATTACAAATGGGGAGCCTGTATGTTTTTTGCATTTTGATGCCCATACAGATGTGTTTACCAAAGTAGATCATTTTCTTGGAGCCCATAAGTCTGCAGCGCATTGGGGGGCTTATCTCGCTGATCAGGGTCAAGTAGATCCAACGCATTCCATGCAAATTGGCTTGCGCGGACATGCGCGTACGCTTGATTGGTTACAGCCATCATACGATTACGGTTATAATGTCGTCACAATGAAAGAATTCCGCAAACGTGGTGTTGAAGATGTGGTTGCGCAAATTAAAGAAGTTATGGCCACGGCAATCGCTTGAAGATTTCAGCCTTCACCTTTGATTGCGGCTTTTAGGTAACTATCATCCCAAGCGGCTGTTTTTCTTCGTATTTTCAGACTGGCCGTATCGCCGACTTGCTTGAAGATGTTGATTGCACTATGTCGCATCAGAGCCATGTTGGCGGGGCCATTTTGGGTCCGCAAGCGCATCAGGTCGTCGTGAAACACCACATCCATCACCCAGTGCAGGCGATTTTCCACACCCCAATGGGCGCGTGTGGCGCGCAGGAATTGCTTGGCTGAGAGCGGTGCGGAGGACAGATAGTAACGTCGCGAGAAACTGGTTTTACCTTTGTGTTTGACCTCGGCCTCGATCATGCCGATAGCGGCGAGGCCTGGAAACCTTGGTGCGCCAGGCTCAGACCGATCAGGGCGCAGCCACTCTACATCATGACTGACATAGGCACGACGGATTTCTATCCGCCCATGATCGGCATCGGTGGTTTCATGGGTTTCCAAACCACTGGTCTGGTCGAAATAGAGCCTCACCTCTTCATGCAGTGATTTTTGGTTGCCTTTAAGCGCCAAAAGATAGTCTGCGCCTTGTGCGAGGATCGCCGCAGCAATACCGTGTTGGCAGCCCATTGCATCAATCGTGACCAGCGCGCCTTTCAACTCAAGCCGCGCCAGTAGTCGAGGTATCGCGCTGATTTCATTCTCTTTCTCGTCACAGGATTCTTGCCCCAAGACCAATCTCTGACGCGTTGCCCAAGCTGAAACCAGATGCAGGGCGCGGCCATCCTCACCATGCGCACGGCGTGACGACTTGCCGTCAATTGCCACGATCTCATCATCGCCATCGCGCAAGGCCGCAACCCAGGAAACGAAGCATTCGCTAAACAGGTCAGCGGGAATCGCGTTCATCACATCATTGAGCGTGTCATGAGATGGGATCCCATCTTTGAAGGGTAGAAACCCACGCAAGAATTTCAATTTTCGGTCCGCCCATCGGGCTATTTCGGCAAAATCATCAGCACCAGCCATAACACCGCAGAGCACAATCAGTAGGATTTCGGGTAGTGGATAAACAGTTTTCCAGCTCTGGCGTGGGTCTTCAATGGCAGAAAAATGGTCGAGGATATTGGCTGAGATCATGGGAGGCTCCGAATGTCATTTCAATGACCAGAGAATCACATATCACCCGCTAAGGGAATCCCCACTTTTTCAAGCGATTGCCGTGGCACCATTTCAAACTTATTGCTAAGAACTATTTTGTCTTATAAGATAAAGTGTTTTACCCATACCTGTATTTAGGATGTTCCCTTGCCGAGCGCGAACAGGCGTCAATTTCTTCTAAAACGTGGGGGATTTTCTAGGTTTGAAATGTCTCAAAAGATAGACGCGGTGATATGATCAAGCAGAGAAGAGATACCGATAGAAATTCAGATCGGCTCTGAAAAGACAATTCGTGTGGTCTTAAATCCTTATAGGCGCTGAATTCAGGCACTCGATTATTATTTGACTTATCAGGTGGATAATAATTAGAAACTCCTTGAACCTATAGTTACTAGAGCTCCTATATTTCCTGAGAATCAAGAATTAGGAGCGGAAACATGCCCCATGACCAAATACATACCGAAGCAAAATGCTGCGGTTCAAATACATCAACATCCATTGTTACAGCCTCTGTTGGAGAGGGTCGCAGTTTTCGTGTCAATGGCTTAGATTGTGCGGAAGAAGTGGCAATCCTGAACAAAGTTCTGGGTCGAGAAGTCGGTGGTGAAGAACATATCGCTTTTGATGTACTCAATGCGCGTATGACCGTTTTGGACACTGCCTCTGATATTTCTGACGACAAATTGATAAGGCTGGTCTCTACCACGGGTATGTCGGCCAAAATCTGGGATGCTGAAAGTGCTGAGGCTGATCATAATGTGCATTTGAAACGTCAAAAACGATTTACAGCGTTCGCTGGCGGGTTTTGGGCTGCCGGTTTCGGCTATCACCTTGTGGAGAACGGAGCTGGGGGGGCTATTAACATCTTTTCGGGCCACGGTGGCACTGCGATGCCTGGGGTCGAAATCCTGAGCTTTCTGGTTGCTGTTGTTTTCGGATCTTGGCTTGTCGCCCCGAAAGCATTTTCTGCTGCCCGTCGTCTGGCACCCGATATGAACCTTCTGATGATTGTTGCAGTGATAGGGGCAATCACCCTTGGCGAATATTTTGAAGCCGCAACAGTTGCCGTTTTCTTTGCGCTCTCGCTGACTTTGGAAAGCTGGAGTATTGGGCGCGCCCGTAATGCGGTATCTGCATTGCTTGATTTAGCCCCCGAAACAGCCCTTGTGATCCGCGAAGATGGCTCGGAAATCGCTATTGCAGCGGCTCAGGTAGCAATTGGAGATCGGTTTATCGTGCGTGGTGGTGATCGTATCCCACTGGATGGCGAAGTTATCAATGGTGTTGGCGCGGTAGATCAAGCACCGATTACGGGAGAAAGTGCGCTGATAACCAAAGAGATTGGTGATGATGTTTATGCAGGTACAATCAATGGTGAAGGCACCCTGACCATTCAAGCTACAAAGCTTGCATCTGAGACGGTTTTGTCCAAAATTACACGGATGATTGGCGACGCCCATTCCCGCCGTGCTCCTGTTGAGCAATGGGTCACAAAATTTGCTCGTATTTATACCCCGATCATTATGGTTCTAGCAATTCTGATTGCGATTGTACCACCTGTGTTGTTTGGTGGTTTATGGTCCAGTTGGGTTTATAATGCACTTGTACTTCTGGTTATTGCTTGTCCCTGTGCTCTCGTAATCTCTACACCAGTTACAATTGTTGCCTCATTGGCATCATCAGCTCGTAATGGTGTGCTAATAAAGGGTGGGGCTTATGTTGAAATTCCGGGCAAATTAAATGCTTTGGCAATGGACAAAACTGGAACTCTGACAATGGGTGAGCCAGAAGTTTCTGGTGTTTACCCGTTGGGGGACACTAGTGAAGATACATTGTTGTCAGTTGCCGCAGCACTTGAAGCGCGCTCTTCACATCCACTGGCGCGTGCCATTTTAACACGTGCATCTGAGGATGGACGTAAAATCGACGCGGCCCAAGAAACGCGGACTGTTCCAGGGCGTGGAGTTGAAGGCGTCTTTATGGAACAAGCTATATGGTTGGGCTCTGATCGTTTTGCACGCGAAAAAAATATGGAAGGAGCCATTCCTGTTGAGTTGCTCAACAAGATCGAAACTGCTGGTAATACGCTGGTTGTTATTGGGAACGATAGAAATTTGTTTGGAATTATTGAACTACGTGACCGCATCCGCCCCGATGCCAAGCAAGTCATTGCTGATATTCATGCCAATGGTGTCGAAAAAATTATCATGTTGACCGGAGACAATACACGTACAGCGGAAGCTGTCGCCAATGATGTCGGTATTGACGAGGTGCGAGCAGAGCTGTTGCCAGAAGATAAAGTTACAGCGATTGAGGAACTAACCGCATCACATAAAATTGTTGCTATGATTGGTGACGGGGTGAATGATGCCCCAGCCATGGCGCGTGCGCATTTTGCTATAGCGATGGGGGCTGTTGGGTCGGATGCTGCCATTGAAACCGCAGATATTGCATTGATGACAGATGATATTGCCAAAGTGCCTTGGTTGATCGCTCATTCGCGTGCAACGATGTCCATTATCCATCAAAATATTGGTATAGCTCTTACGACAAAGGCATTGTTTGTAGCTTTGACCGCATTCGGACTGGCCAGCATGTGGGGCGCGATTGCGGCTGATGTCGGAGTATCTCTATTGGTCGTTGCCAATGCTTTACGCCTGTTGCGAACCAAAGCTTAAACGCTCAACAGAATGACTATTGAAGTGAAAGAAGATGATCGGGAAAGTTTCCCCCTAAAAGGCGTATAGCGAGTGCAATGTTCCACCCCTGTGTAAGTGTCCAAATACGCGGCACTTACATGGCTCCGATGCTCTGTTGCGGTGCTAAAGCTATAAGCAATTGATAAAACACAAACCAATGCGGGCACTTTGGCTTTTAGTGCAGCTTTTTGCTCTCTTTTTTATAAGGACGGTTCCTAGTTTGATTTTAATGCGCGTCGTATTTTTGGCACCGCAAATTTACGCGGTTCATGGTAATCGATTGTGGCAACAAAACTACCATCTGCCCTAAACAAAAAGGCTCCAGCGGTGTGGTTCATCGTGTAATCACCATCCTCTAAAATAACTTTTTCATAGGATGCGCGAAATCCAGTTGCGGTTTTCGCTAGGCCTTCTGCGGTTCCAGTCCAACCTCGAATTCTAGGATGAAAATACGATACATAATCTGCCATTACCTCAACGGTATCGCGTTCGGGGTCAACACTGATCAAAACGGGTGTCAATTGTTTGGCCTCGTCACCAAGTTTATCTAACCATAGTGATATATCTGCCAGGGTTGTCGGGCAAATTTCAGGGCAATAGGTGAAACCGAAAAAGACCAGACTGGGCTTACCAATCAATGTTTTTGGGCCAACTTGATTACCCTCATGATCTGTCATCGAGAAATCCATTTCAGTTAATGGAAACGGACGTACACCGAGTTGTTTTTCCGCACTTGAATTGTCAGATCGCCACCAGCCAACTGTAAGCAATAGAACGAGTATAACACTTGCATACAGAGAGATTTGGATAATACGTTTCATATCACGATCAACTGTCTGGGCCCCGTGCACCGACACCTAGAATAGGCATTGTCACGGAGGTTTCTTTGCCATCTTCAAACTCAAGGATAAGGGTGAAGCTTTCACCTTTTACCAATGGGCTTTGAAGCCCCATCAACATAGTATGAAGCCCTCCTGGAGCTAAAGATATAGCTTTTCCAGCTGGTATCGTAATGGCGCCTGCTGGTGTCATACTGCTGACCCCATCTGCATTTGTCTTTGTTTGGTGAATGGATGCATTGTTGGCGATCGCTGCCCGTACCCCAGTCAAGGTGATGGCTTTACGACTGGTGTTGCGTATTGTGAAATAAGCCACACCAGGTCGTGTTGTCCCAATACTGGCGCGCGACCAAGGTGCTTCAACAATAACTGTAGCTTCACTTGCAAAAGCTGGCATTAGAGGCGTTGACAATGCACTCAGCATACACGGCAATCGCTTGAAGATTTCAGCCTTCACCTTTGATTGCGGCTTTTAGGTAACTATCATCCCAAGCGGCTGTTTTTCTTCGTATTTTCAGACTGGCCGTATCGCCGACTTGCTTGAAGATGTTGATTGCACTATGTCGCATCAGAGCCATGTTGGCGGGGCCATTTTGGGTCCGCAAGCGCATCAGGTCGTCGTGAAACACCACATCCATCACCCAGTGCAGGCGATTTTCCACACCCCAATGGGCGCGTGTGGCGCGCAGGAATTGCTTGGCTGAGAGCGGTGCGGAGGACAGATAGTAACGTCGCGAGAAACTGGTTTTACCTTTGTGTTTGACCTCGGCCTCGATCATGCCGATAGCGGCGAGGCCTGGAAACCTTGGTGCGCCAGGCTCAGACCGATCAGGGCGCAGCCACTCTACATCATGACTGACATAGGCACGACGGATTTCTATCCGCCCATGATCGGCATCGGTGGTTTCATGGGTTTCCAAACCACTGGTCTGGTCGAAATAGAGCCTCACCTCTTCATGCAGTGATTTTTGGTTGCCTTTAAGCGCCAAAAGATAGTCTGCGCCTTGTGCGAGGATCGCCGCAGCAATACCGTGTTGGCAGCCCATTGCATCAATCGTGACCAGCGCGCCTTTCAACTCAAGCCGCGCCAGTAGTCGAGGTATCGCGCTGATTTCATTCTCTTTCTCGTCACAGGATTCTTGCCCCAAGACCAATCTCTGACGCGTTGCCCAAGCTGAAACCAGATGCAG
Organism: Amylibacter sp.; assembly: GCA_965206885.1. Taxonomy (GTDB): domain Bacteria; phylum Pseudomonadota; class Alphaproteobacteria; order Rhodobacterales; family Rhodobacteraceae; genus Amylibacter. The sequence goes on from CBDBLJ010000001.1 coordinate 660,817, forward strand.
GGCGCGGCCATCCTCACCATGCGCACGGCGTGACGACTTGCCGTCAATTGCCACGATCTCATCATCGCCATCGCGCAAGGCCGCAACCCAGGAAACGAAGCATTCGCTAAACAGGTCAGCGGGAATCGCGTTCATCACATCATTGAGCGTGTCATGAGATGGGATGCCATCTTTGAAGGGTAGAAACCCACGCAAGAATTTCAATTTTCGGTCCGCCCATCGGGCTATTTCGGCAAAATCATCAGCACCAGCCATAACACCGCAGAGCACAATCAGTAGGATTTCGGGTAGTGGATAAACAGTTTTCCAGCTCTGGCGTGGGTCTTCAATGGCAGAAAAATGGTCGAGGATATTGGCTGAGATCATGGGAGGCTCCGAATGTCATTTCAATGACCAGAGAATCACATATCACCCGCTAAGGGAATCCCCACTTTTTCAAGCGATTGCCGTGCGTGATTATTGCGCAAGTTGTTGATAGAATTTTCATATCCGCCCTCGTGATCGTACTTTTGTGGGATGCCCCATCATTGTGTTATGATATGCCCGAAACAAATGGGCTGGGCAAGGGGATGAGGCCGCACAAAACCGTGTATGATCCGCATGCACAGGACGTGCACCGTACGTATGACAAAATGTATGACTGGTTTTGGGCGCGTAAAACCCTAGCTTAACCAAAACTTCCGTTTTCTAGCCATATACGGTCAGTCTCTTCTAACAGGTTGGATAGGCGCGCACGGTATAACTCTATATCGTTTTCTGTTAGGTGTTTTTCCCATTTATTTGAACTGGCCGAATGGAAAAACTTTGCATCATCCTTAAAAAAATCCATGCCAGCTGCGGGCGCGAATTGGTCTGGTTTTTTACGCATGCTGTCAAATGTTGCACCTTCTATAAGTTCCGCCATTTTTGCAGGGGGGAAGTCATACCCAAAAATATCAGCGAACCGCTTCATTGTTTTGGGCAGGTCAGCTTTCATATCTGCATAATGGAACATGTGAATATTTGGCAAATGGGCCCATTTTTTAAAGGATTTGTAATGGTTCACGATGGTTGCCAAGGTGAGATGATCGCAATCTTGTGCTGGTGGACTGTCATTGATGAACATTAACGCCCCTTTGCTTGCATCTGCAGGAAACAGATGGTCGAGCTTGCTATCAACCATATTGCTAACGTGGTTGCGCATGGAAAAATGTACATCCAGTGGATGACGGTAAACAGCGATATAAGTCACATCAAGATCATAGGGTATCCCATCCATGGGTGTGTGGGATTTGAGGACGCGACGATGGGTTTGTGCGCTCAGCGTACTATTGACTGTTTCCAGAGGGCGCGTGGCAGATTCTACCCAAGGGGATATGTCTGTAAGGCTGCCTTCAAAGTCAACTTTGCCAAATACCATCATGGCGGCAATGCCTTGACTCCATGTTGTTCCACATTTGACTGGGGTGGCTATGACGATGTCATCAGAGCGCAGAGTGAAATCATCCCAACGGGTCGTGTCGGTGATTGGGCCAAGGTAATCTGCGGTGCGTTTTGGAAGGTTCTGCATAGGGTAAAGATGAACATGAAGTTAGAGGTAGGACAAGAGGGTAAAACTGCAAACACTGTATATGGTCGGGATGTAACGTATGAATACATCCTCATAATGATCTTTCAAAGCTCTCGACCTAGCGGTACCTAGCCCGTGCTTGCACGGGCAGCGCCTGACCCGAGAGTCAGGCGCTGGGTTTTTAATTAAGTCTCAATTGGATTGTTTGGTATTGGCTTACTCTCAATAACTGGTGCATTGTTTTTAGGGAAAGTTTCCGATATTGTTTTGGGCAATTTATCTAATACGTCACCTAAAGCAGGTTGACCCGCTAACGCCCAACTGGCTGCCATAATCGCGCCCCACATCTTCCAATCTCCAATACTTTTCCCAGCTTGTTCGAGAATGTTCTTCTTTAGAATACCTTGAACTGAGTTTGCTTTTGCTTGTTCTAGTTGTGTTTGCAGTGAGATAATTTCAGAAGTTAAGGCTTGAATCTTATTTTCTAATTCCTCTAAGTACTTAGCGTCAGATTTTGCCTTGATCACAGTCTTTGAAATTACGCGTAAGAGGGGTGGCAGACGCTCCAAAATTTCAAACTCTTCAGGAAGGCTGTTACAATTTGCATCTTTCATGAATTGGGTGATTGCATCTTCAATTTGTAGAGCTAATCCATCTGCTGTCATTTGCGTTGCATCTGGGTGTGCTATCAAATTAAGAGCTTGTTTACGTAGCAACTTAGGGTCAATTGGTATGGGGTCGTATTTTTTACGAATTTCTTCAATCTTTCCTGCGATATGTTCTGGTCCTTTGTCCCAATCTTCATCAGGGATCAAAGCTACTTCGCGTTGTAACTCCCAATCCAGTGGTTTGCCATCCAGAAACCCTTGGTACCAGTCGCGCCAGAATTGCCACTCAGGTCCTGCATGTTTTAAGGCTAAGAGCAAATCTTTTGGTTGCCAATGCGGATTGCCTGGTATGCTTCCATATTTAAATAAGGGCGTTTCAAATAATTTTTTTGCTGAAAATTTCCTATTTATATTTATGGAATCTATATTTACTTCTTGCCATAAGCGTGCTTCGAGAAACCCTAGACGTTCAGTTGCTCCAATTTCAGTAGACTTTAAAGCCCAAACAACACCATTTTTTTCATTGTAATTAAATTGCATTATATCTTCCACAGCATAGGATGCTGAGATGTATCCATAAGCAAAATACTCATCATTACTGCATAAATTTCTCAAGGCACCATAAGCCTGCCTCTTACAATGAAAGGTGAACTTATCTTTGGGTGGTTTATTGTATAATGCAAAAAATAAAGCAGTAGATAAATCGCGAAAGCTATCCAATGCGTAAACTTTGACTTCGTCATTTTCATCAAGTAATTTTTTAATGACTGGTAAAGCTCTCAATGCTGCGCGAGAGCTTAATAGTCCCAATGTCCCTGCTGGCAAATGTTCTATGGTAGTTTTAAATGTGTTATGGTTTATAATTTCAGTATTCATATAACTTCTCTTGTGGTTACGCACCCCATTGACCAATCCTTAATTCCATATCATATCCCATATCCATGACTGATATATCCAAAATCCGCAACTTCTCGATTGTTGCACACATTGACCATGGTAAATCTACGCTTGCGGATCGTTTGATTCAGCAGACGGGCACTGTTGCTGAGCGCGATATGGAAGCTCAGATGCTTGATACGATGGACATCGAAAAAGAGCGTGGGATTACCATCAAAGCCAACTCGGTTCGGATTGAATATAAAGCCAATGATGGCGAGACTTATGTGTTGAACCTGATTGATACGCCCGGGCACGTGGATTTCGCCTATGAGGTGTCGCGGTCTATGCGCGCGGTTGAGGGATCGTTGTTGGTTGTGGATGCGTCCCAAGGTGTGGAAGCGCAGACGTTGGCGAATGTCTATCATGCAATGGAGGCGGATCATGAGATCGTGCCTGTGTTGAATAAGATTGATTTGCCTGCGGCGGAACCTGACCGTGTGTGCGAACAGATCGAAGATGTGATTGGGATTGATGCAACGGACGCTGTGCATATCTCGGCAAAGACCGGCATTGGGATACCTGATGTATTGGAAGCGATTGTAACGCGTTTGCCTGCCCCTGAGGGGGACAAAGATGCGCCGTTGAAAGCCATGTTGGTGGACAGCTGGTATGACGCCTATTTGGGTGTTGTGGTTTTGGTGCGTGTGGTTGATGGGTTCCTGAAAAAGGGCGATAAAATCCGCATGATGAACACAGGTGCGACGTATCCTGTGGACCGTGTAGGGGTGTTTCGCCCGCAGATGGAACCGATTGATGTTTTGGGGCCAGGGGAGATGGGTTTCCTGACGGCATCTATCAAACAGGTGCGCGATACGGCCGTTGGTGACACGATCACCCATGATAAGAAAGAATGTGCGGAACCGTTAGAGGGTTTTGCCCCCAGTCAGCCTGTTGTGTTTTGTGGTTTGTTCCCAGTGGATAATGCGGAATTTGAAGACCTGCGTGAGGCGATCTCAAAGCTGTCGCTGAATGATGCGAGCTTTAGCCATGAGATGGAAACATCGGCGGCCCTTGGATTTGGGTTTCGCTGTGGGTTCCTTGGGTTGTTGCACCTTGAGGTGATCCGTGACCGTTTGGAGCGGGAATATAATATTGAGCTGATCACCACGGCACCAAGTGTGATTTATCACATTCATATGCGCGATGGATCGATGGTGGAGCTGCACAACCCTGCGGATATGCCCGATCTGACCCATGTGGAACATATCGAAGAGCCGCGTATTAAGGCGACGATTTTGGTGCCTGATGAGTATTTGGGCGATGTGCTGAAATTGTGCCAAGACCGCCGTGGTATTCAAGAAGACCTGACCTATGCGGGCAGCCGTGCGATGGTGGTGTATGATCTGCCATTGAATGAAGTTGTGTTTGATTTCTATGACCGTCTGAAATCTGTGACCAAGGGCTATGCGTCGTTTGATTATACGATGGAAGGCTACCGTCAGGATTATCTGGTTAAAATGCAAGTGCTGGTGAATGACGAGCCTGTGGATGCGCTGTCAACGATGGTGCACCGTGACCGTGCCGAAGCGCGTGGGCGTGTGATGTGTGAAAAGCTAAAAGACTTGATCCCGCGCCATATGTTTAAAATCCCTATTCAGGCAGCGATCGGCGGACGTATCATCGCCCGTGAAACCTTGGCGGCTATGCGTAAAGACGTGACGGCGAAATGTTACGGTGGGGATGTGAGCCGTAAGAAGAAACTGTTGGATAAACAGAAGGCGGGTAAGAAAAAGATGCGCCAATTTGGTAAGGTAGAGATACCGCAGCAGGCGTTTATTTCTGCGTTGAAGATGGATGAGTAAACATTTTAAGAGGATTATATTATGTATGTTTTAAAGATTTTAACGATTTCAACCGCTTTTCTTCTAAGTTTTACGGGTGTCTCTTTCTCGGAAAATTTTAAAACTACAGTCGATGGTATTAATGTTGTTGTGAAGAAAGAAAAGACAGGTACTGTTGTTGTTCTTGATGTTGTGCATGGTAAAAAACGCGACATACGTCGAGAACAGGCTGTGCGTGCCGCTAAACAAGCTACAGGATGTGATGCTGTTATTCCTAAGGGGAAGACGGTCTTCGATTTCCAAGGTAAAAGTGAAAAACCTACTTTTGTACAAGTTAAGCTAAAATGTTGAATGCGATATCTCTTTGCGTAGCAAAGATCGCAATACACCAAAGATCAAGCTGTAAGCGCAGCAAAGAAAGCAACTGGGTATGATGCGAGTATTCCAAAAGGAACAACAGTCTTTGACAGTCAACGTAAAGGTGATAAGCCCCTTTTTATTGATATAAAACTGCATTGTTAATTTGATTGGATCTAAACATGCTAAATAATACACTCCTAATTTTTATAACTGTTTCTGCATTACTTCTGTCTAAGGCGGTTTATTCGCAAGATTTAAGGAGCTCTGAATCGATAGTAATTATTCAAGAAGTGAAAAATACTAATGATATATTAGATATGAGACTCTGCCCTGTTAACGGATCAAATAAATTTGTGACGAATTGTAAAAAGCCAAGATATCATTTTCATTTTAATAATGCCTCAAATCCGAGCGTGGATAGAGTAATCGCGAATGGTTATACATATATCATCGAATGGCTGAAACCACTGAGACCAGCGACATATGCATTTGCAGGAAGTGTTTTCCCTGGTGAAAATCAAATAAAAGTTAAAGACCTTTCTTATATCTCGCCAATTAACAAAGGTAGTGCATTAGTTGCTATGGTGAAACCAGCTAAGTCTAAAGCTAAACAAAGAGATTCTTTTGAACGCGGTAAAGCGGTATTTATAAAGAAGTATGGTAACTTAGCAAAAGCTATGAACATATCTTTTTTTCAACCAACTACAGTATTTTGTGGTGTTGAAAAAGGTTGGTTGAATCCAGGGAAAACCTGCGAAATCGGAAGTAAGCTTGCACAGTAAATTAAGTGCTCTCCCGTGGGGGAATGCTCTCGATGATTGTTTGCACAATCACCTGCCGCATCAACGGGGGCAGGTGCTGTCCGTGCAAAGCACGGACTGGGCTGCTGCAAGCGCCTTTCCCTGAGTTCATATCTCGCTATAAAACTCAAAACAAATATAAGACGAGCGTATGCGCAGGGACCTTCCAGAATGATCTTTACAGGAGCGAAAGCATATTGAGGCTGTGGCTGAGATGTTGCGGTCTGCTGCTGGCGATAAGGCCAGCCATATTATTCTGTTTGGATCGTTTGCGCGGGGTGATTGGGTTTATGATGTTACGCAGTACAACAATGGTAAATATATCTATGCCTCTGATCTTGATTTCTTTGTGGTCACCAAAAACAAGAAACATGGTAAAGGGCCTAGTGGGCAGCGGTTTCAGAGTGATTTGAATCGCACGTTGACGTTTTATAAGGACAGGCTGAAACACACACCTAATGTGATCGTCGAAGCCTATGAAGACCTGAATAAGCGATTGGAACAAAAGCATTATTTCTACACGGATATCGTGAACGAAGGTGTGCTGTTTTATGAAGCGGAGGACTATCCGCTGTCGAGGCCACGAGATTTGGATGCGGCAGAGCGGCGTGAGGTTGCTCAAGAGCATTATGATGTTTGGTTTGAGAAAGGTGGACATTTTCTTGAGGATTCTGAACATGCGTTGGGAAAATCAAGAAACAACAATTCAGCTTTTTATCTGCACCAAGCGGCAGAAAACCTGCTGACTTGTGCCGCTTTGGTTTTGACCGATGAGCGGCCTAAGACACATGATCTGGTAAAGCTTTGGGGACATTGTAAGGGGCGCGACAATGCTTTTACCGAAATCTTTAATATGGGCGATGCTTGGCAGGCAAAATGTTTCGAGTTGCCGTGCGAAGCTTATATCGGTGCCCGTTATAAGAAAGAGTATAGCATTGACGCGGACCAACTGCGTTATTTGATTGAGCGTGTGACAGTCTTACGCGATGTCACGGATCGTGTGTGTAGGGATTATATTTTGGGTTTGGCGGGCCCGACGCAAGGGTAAGGTTGGTTCTACGATCTCTTTTGTTAAAGCAGCGGGCGTAATCCAATGTGATGTCGTCAAACAGCTGTGTGTGGTGACGCGCTATATTTGATGTGGATGTTGCAGCAATGCGCCATGATGATCCGATTAATTGATATAATGTCATACGGTTCTTGAGCATAATAGAACTCCTATGATGATTGTCCAGTAGACAATTGATTTTGTTTGATTTTAAATTTAGTAAAATCGTCGAATACCCAGCCATTTTTAAGGGTGTCAAAGATTATTTTTAGCAGCTTACGTGCTGTGGCAATGATAGCCTTACCAAACCCACGTCGTTCTTTAATTTTTTGATAAAAACTGTTGAGATACCCCGAATAACGAATAGCAATGAGCGTGCACTGTACCAACGTGGTGCGCATAAGCTTGTTTCCACGTTTGGTTATCCTACCGCGATTATCAGTATCGTTGGATTGGCTGACGCGCGGCACTATGCCAATATAGGCGGCCAGCTTATCAGGCGTGGCAAAGTCATCGATGTTGCCAATGCCCGACAACAAGACCGCCGCCGACCGCGAACCTATACCTTTGATACTGGTCAGCCCTTCAAACCCCACCAGCTTTTCACCAGCAGTTTCGATTGCACGGTCAAGTTCCGCTAGAGTAACAGTCAAGCTTAAAGCCTGATCCCGTAATGCGCCCAGCTCAATTTTTTCCAAAGGTGTAAATTGGCTCAGATCAAGGGCCAGAAGTCGTTTCTTGCTCGACAAACCCTCTTTCTTCAATTTCATCCCATGGCGATTGAACATGCCATGGATTTTATTGAGCAGCATGGTGCGCTGTTTGACGAGAAGATCGCGCGTTTGGGTTGTTGACGCTAATTCCGATTCCGCTGTAGATTTTAGACGCGTTTCTGGCAACATATCCTTGGACAGAAAAAATGCCAAAGCCCGCGCATCATTGCGGTCGGTTTTTTTCACCGACTTGCGGATCACCTGGAATTGGCGCGGGTTGACAATGACAATGCGTCCCACACATGGCCGCAATTCACCATAAAACCAAGCGGAATTGCCCGTGGCCTCAACCGCTAACTCGTCATCCGCATCCACACTGTGGCAGAAGCGGTCCAAGTCAACTTGTGACAGCTGGAATGTTTCAAAATGTTCCGAACCATCCACTTCAAGACGGCAGATCGTAAAAGAATTCGTATGTAGGTCGACACCAATAAAAGCCATGTGCTATACTCCCTTTGTTAGGAGGCGGAGCCCCAGATGGGCTGTGAACGGCCAAACCAAACTCCTATACAAGGTCACCGACCTAAATCGGGCCTTAAGAAGGCTGTTCTCCTTTACAGGGTCACAATGCCCTAAGTTACGATTCAGCCTGAAACCTATCCGCCTCCCCAAATTCTGTAACAGATTCAGGGCTGTTGGTCGCTCACAAATCATTCATACCTTCTCCTTTTACTGATAACTTTATTAAAGATCATTCGGGGGGCTTATAAAATTGTCCAAAAGTATAAACATGGCGCATTCGGGTAGGGGTGCGTATGTGGACGGGGTGGTGATGATAGGGGCTTTACCCAATCCCCAAAGGGTAACGACCGACCGCAAGTGGGTGCTATTGGCCCTCTTGTGGTGACATGGGAACTGTTTGATCGTATTCCCATGGGTCGGACGCGGCTTGTGGTTTCAAGACAAGCCAAGGGGAGTAGTGGAACTACTCCCCTATCTCTTAAGTACTCTGCGCTGACAGAGCGCGTTGCTAGCGCGCGTATCTGTGGTCTTTTTTCTCAAAACAGCGGGCATAATCCAGTGTGATATCGTCGAATAACTGTGTATGGTGGTGGGCGCGATCTGATGTGGGGGCTGGGGCCACCTGCCATGATGATCCGATTAATTGATGTATGGTCATACGATCTTTGAACATAATAAACTCCTACTGGTTATGGATTTATCTAAGACTATTTGGGGGCAACCCTACAGGTGCTCAAAAGTATAAATGCTGCGCATTTGGGTAGGGCTGTGTATCCTGCTGGTTGCCATTTGGGTGGTTCCCTCCTAAACCACCTAAAATAACGAAAGCTGCCACTCATGCCCCTAGCCACACTCCAAACCCGTGCGAATAATGCTTGCGAGCTTTGTGCTGCAACTGATGAGTTGTCAGCCTTTGCGGTTGGGCCTGCGCCTGATGGGACGGCGATGACGGGGGCGCTTTTATGTGCCACGTGTTCGGCGCAAATTGAGGGCGACATGGATGTGACCCATTGGCGGTGTTTGTCCAGCTCGATGTGGTCAGAACATACGCCTGTGCAGGTTTTGGCGTGGCGGATGTTGGACCGCCTATCAGATGAAGCTTGGGCGCGGGATTTATCGGATATGTTGTATCTGGATGATGAGACGTTGGCGTGGGCCAAGTCGGGTGCTGTGCGGGACAGTGGGCATAAGGACAGCAATGGGGCTGCGTTGGCGCAGGGCGATAACGTGGTGCTGATCAAGGATTTACCTGTGAAGGGTGCTGGCTTTACGGCGAAACGCGGCACGGCGGTGCGCGGTATATCACTGGTTCAGGATAACCCCGCGCATATCGAAGGGCGCGTTGAAGGCCAACGCATTGTTATCCTGACGGAATTTGTGAAGAAGAAGTAAGGTTTAGAGTGTACCGCGTTTTATTGAATTTATTCGATAAAGTGGGATGCACTGCTCCAAGCTTCTTATGTCGCTACGCATCACGTTTGCCCGATAATCGATCAAACGCGAAACGTTCTAACTTGCAGATTTGCTGATGGCTTTGCCCGCTGTGGAAATATCTTTGCCAATACCCTGAACAGTGTAAGCATCAAGGGAACCCCCTCTATTTTGGTCTGACTTGAGCTGCGATTATTGCGCGAGGCTGGCGATGTGGCTGGCGTGATATGAGGATTTTTCTGATGATCAAGCGACGGGGTGGCCGAGGTTCCAAGTAAACATCAACGCTGCATTATCTGATCGTTGATTCGTTGGGCCAGCTTTCGGGCTTTGGGTGTGTCCAGAGCCTCAAGTTCACTTGCGATGAGGCACCGGTGAGGCGGATTTTCCAGTGCGTATCTTCCGATTTCAACAACGATGTCGTCATCGGCGACAGTTAAAAGCGCTTCGATCTTTTGGCTGGTTGGATTTTTCCGGAACTCGGCAAGCAATCCTGCCCTTGCGCTGATATGGCCCAGATTCCCCGCCACTGTCAGAGCGGTTCGTCGGACTGAAGGGTCTGGGTCGCTGAACCCGATTTCCAAGGTGCTTCGCTGTGGGCTGTTCGATTGTATAAGGATGAAGGCTTGGGCACGGACTGTTGGTGCGCCGTGTTCCAGCCATGGCAAGATTTGTGCCTGAGGCAGCTTCAAGCCCACGCTCACAGCGGCTTGCAACACAAACGGGAGCAAGCTGTCGGGCAAGTCCTGTGCGCCAAGGATCTTGCTGATTTCTTTTTTTGCAGCTTCATTCCCAATGGCGCGAAGAGTTTCCAAGGCAAGCTTTTGTTCTGGTAAAGGGGTCGCAATTCCGAACCCCTTAAACCGGTTCCAAAGCGCGACGAGACCCGGAACGGCTATATCTCCCAAGCCCCGTTCCACAATCTGGGCGCACAGCAGGTCGACGTTGGACAGTGTAGCCTTTGCCGTCTTCTCGACGAGGTCTTTGTCGGACAAGCCTTCAAGGTTTTCAACGCCCAAGTCGTGCTGTGAGGTATCTGGCCCTTGCCAATTCCCGCGCTCTTCAAACAGATCCCCTTGCTCTGGGAGTGCCGCTGAATCACGGGGGCCGATCATGCCGCTATAACGCTTTGTTCCCGCTCCTCGATCATCTCCTGATAGGCCCACGGTAGGAGATCTTGCATACGGTTTGCGGGATGATCCTGGATGCGCTCGAGCACCCATGCGAGCCAGGCTTCGGGATTGACGTTGTTCATCTTGGCGGTTTCGATGAGGGTGTAGGCTATGGCGGCGGATTTTCCACCTGCCTCTGATCCCATGAACAGGTAGTTCTTACGTCCAACGGCCACAGGGCGCACCGCACGCTCGGCTGTGTTGTTGTCGATTTCCAGAAAGCCATTGTCGAGATAGGGCCGCGCCTTTGGCATGCGCGCGAGCGCATATCTGATCGCCTTGGCCAGCGGCGTCTTAACGGAGATCTTGCCCAGCTGCTCCTTGAGCCAGATTTCCAACTCATCAAAGATCGGCTTGGCATATTCCTGACGCAGGGCCACGCGCTCAGCAGGCGCCAGACCCCGCGCTTGTGCCTCAACATCATAGAGCTTTCGAATGCGCAGAACGGCTTCGCCCGCCACGGGCAGCTTCAGACTTTCAAACAGGCTATAAAAATCCCGCCGAACATGGGCCATGCAGGCCATCTCTTTGACGCGCCCCGTCCGATAGGCGTCATTATACCCAGCATAGGCATCCGCATGGGCATAGCCCTTGTAGGGCTTGAGATGTTTGCTCGGATGTTCTGCGCCCCGGTTGGTGGAGAACTGATACCACACCGCCGGTGGTGCGCCGCTCGCCCAGGCGCTCTCATCTCTGGCATAGACCCAGAGCCGCGCGGTTTTTGTCTTGTTATTACCGCGTCCCTTGCCCTTTTGGAGCAGTTTGACCGTGGTGTCGTCCATGAAGATCGCTTGCGCCTCAAAAACGTGATCCCGGATGGCATCAGCCACGCGCTCCAACAGCTTAGTGCATTTGCCGACCCAGTTGGCCATGAGCGACCCGCTCAGATCGATGCCTTCATTCTCAAACATCTGGCTCTGTCGATACAGCGGCAGATGATAGCCGTATTTGCAGCACAAGATGTGGGCCATCAACGCAGGGCCGACAAAGCTCTTGGGAATAGGACGGCTTGGCATCTCGGCCTGAACCACCTTCTCACAACAGGTGCAGGCCAGTCGTGGGCGCTCAAGTTGTTTTACGACGTAATGGCCGGGCACATATTCCAGTTCTTCCATCACATCTGTCCCGAGCACTTTGAAGCTGCCACCACAGTCGGTGCAAGCATCACTGGGCGTGATGGTCTTTTTGACCCGCTTGAGCCCCTTGGGGAAAGGTTTGCGCTTGCGCGGGGTACGCGGCGGCTTTGTGGTCTCAGCGTCAGAGGGCCCATTCTCATCATCCGTCTCAGCGGCTTGTTCGATTTCAAGATCTTCAAGGATCAGCGCCAGCGCCAGCTGTGTGCTGCTTTCTGACTTTGAACCGAAGCGATGTTTTTTATGTCCGTGCAATTGCAGGCGCAGATCGGCAATCAGGGTATCTCTGCTCATAATGGCAAGCGCATGGGCGGCGCGCTCCGCAGCAAGAGCCGCTTCCATCTCATTTTCAAGGCGCTTTTGCGCTGTGGCATGGCTCAACGACAGCCCCAACAACTCCGCGTCTTTACGAGCCAATTCCGCCGCTTGTGCGGCCACAAACGCCTGCACGTCAGGGGGCAAATCAGCCAGATTTGGAGGGGTCTTACTCATGCCACTCCTTACCAAATCAAGGGCCTCATGGGAATCCCAAAACGTCAGAAATACCCATAAAACATTGCCTCTAACCTACCATCTTGGGTCGCCATGTCTTGAGCGGCATACGCCAATCCAGACCTTCCATCAGCATCGCAAGCTGCGCACGGCTCAGGTTGATCTTACCTTCCTGAGCAGAGGGCCAGATAAACCGACCCCGTTCAAGGCGCTTGGTAAACAGGCACGCGCCCTGACCATCCCACCAGATCATCTTGATCTGATCACCGCGTCGCCCTCGGAACAAAAACAGATGGCCGGAGTAAGGATCACCCCCCAGAACCTGCTCGGTCTGAACGGCCAGACCGTTGAACCCGCGCCGCATGTCAGTCACCCCCGCCGCCAGCCAGATCTTTGCATCCGCCAGTACCGGGATCATGCCGCCAGCCCACGCGCCAATTCCAGCACAAAGCCCGCATCAACCCCACCGCTCACGCTCAGCTTGCGCCCATTCTCCAAAGTGATCTCAATCTGGGGACTGGTTGTAAGCTGCGCTTCTGGCAGCACAGATGAAACATCAGTATCACTGTTTGCCACTTCGACTGGTATGAAGCCGGTATCACCCGACGCGTCCGGCTGGAACCGCGCATCACCGCGCCACGCGTAAATCCGGCGGGGTGGCACATCATGACGCCGCGAGACCATCGGAACACTCACGCCATCACCTTGGCTCTCCGCCACTAGCCGTCGCTTAAAATCATCCGTGTATTTGGAACCTCGCCCAGCCCGTCGCTTGCTCATCAGAAAAATCCTCATATCGCGCCAACCAAACCGCCAGCCTCGCGCAATAATCGCATCTCAAATCAAACCAAAATAGAGGGGGTTCCCTTGATGCTTACGAACTTGGCGATGCGGACCTATTGGTTTCAGCACAAACAGGTTCAGGTAAAACAGTTGGTTTTGGCTTGGCGATTGCGCCAACGCTTTTGAGGGATGCTGAACGCTTCCCTAAAGCCAACAAACCTCTTGCTTTGGTGATCGCACCAACGCGTGAATTGGCACTACAAGTGAAACGCGAATTGGAATGGCTGTATGCCAAAACCGGCGCAAAAGTAGCCTCTTGTGTGGGTGGCATGGACATGCGCGACGAGCGCCGTGCATTGGATCAGGGCGCACATATCGTTGTGGGCACACCAGGACGTTTGCGCGACCATATCGGACGCCGCTCTTTGAACATGAACTCTTTACGTGCGGTAGTATTGGACGAAGCTGATGAAATGCTGGACCTTGGTTTTCGCGAAGATCTAGAAATGATCCTTGGTGAAGCTCCTGAAGATCGTCGCACGTTAATGTTCTCAGCAACGGTTCCACGTTCAATCGCAACGCTTGCACAACATTATCAAAAAGACGCTGTGCGTGTGACAACAACAGCCGAAGCATCGCAGCATAGCGATATTGAATACCGTGCAATGAACGTATCTGCACGCGATGGTGAAAATGCCATCATCAACGCTCTACGGTTTTACGAGTCGCCAACAGCAATTGTATTTTGCAACACCCGTGCAATGGTGAACCGCCTAACAACGCGTTTTTCAAACCGTGGCTTTTCGGTCGTGGCATTGTCTGGTGAACTTTCGCAAAACGAACGGACGCATGCATTGCAATCTATGCGTGATGGTCGTGCTCGCGTGTGTATCGCAACAGATGTTGCCGCACGTGGTATTGATTTGCCGAACCTTGAATTGGTAATCCACGCCGAATTACCATCCAGTCATGAATCACTCTTACACCGCTCGGGCCGTACAGGTCGCGCTGGGCGCAAAGGTGTCAGTGTCTTAATCGTACCACCAAAGTCTCGCCGTAAAGCGGAACGTATTTTGAAGTCTGCCAAAGTGACAGCAGAGTGGAGCGATGCACCTTCTGCTGATGCAGTTATAAAACGCGACGAAGAGCGCTTGATGAATGACCCAACGTGGCAACAAGAGATTTCAGAAAAAGAACGTGCTGGCGCGCAAAAACTTTCAGAACTTTATAGCGCAGAACAAATCGCAGCAGCATATTTACGTCTTTATAACAGCCGCCAATCTGCCCCAGAAGAATTGGGTGCATCTGGTTCTGATGGTGCACCGCAAAAACGTGCTGCATTTGGCGCAAGCATATGGTTCTCTTTAGCAGGTGGACGTCAAGACAATGCAGAGGCGCGCCGTATTTTGCCAATGATTTGCAATTCTGGTGGCATTACAAAAGATGATGTTGGTGCTATCCGTGTTCAGCAAAATGAAACCTTTATTGAAATTCGCAAATCTAGTGTTGATGCTTTTGTAAAAGCAATGGGGCCAGATTTGAATGTAGAAGAAGGCGCTACTTTGGTTCAGCTTGATAAAGCTCCAAAAATTGCGGAATCTCCCCGCCCTCGTTCGAATTCAGGCGGCCGTCAACGTGACAACAAGCCAAGTGGTGGTGGTAGAGGCAATTCACGTCCACGCTCTAATGAACGCTCCGATAAAAAAGAGTATTGGGATCACAACAGCGGACAAGAACCGAGCAAGAAGCGCCCTAAAGGTGGTTCTAAGAGTTCTCCGTTTGCAAAGAAACGATCCGAAGACGATTTGTTGGGTGACGGTGCTGTAAAGCGCTTGAAAAAGAAATCTGAAGGCAAAGCGGCTAGTGGTAAATCTAAGGCGGCTATTGCTAAAGGTAAAAAGAAAAAAGAACGTAATAAAGCGGAACGTTCTAAATAATCGTGAATGAGATTTTTTTAAAGGCTGCAAAATCAATATTGCAGCCTTTATTTTCCAATAATTGGTTAAAACCACCAGCTTTTAGCTGGTCAGCTTTAGCGTTATTTACATAAGGTTTCCTTCCATTTTAAGACCCAGCGTTGCGGTAAGGTCTTAAAATGGAAGGAAACCTTATGATCTATTCTACTGGAAGTCATAGCAGATATTATCACAGATACCATATCGTTTGGGTAACAAAATATCGTTACAAGGTGCTGCGTGGTGAAATGCGTGAGCGTATTCGGACATTGATACGACAAACGTGCAATGAATTGGGCGTACACATTGAAAAAGGCGTATTGTCTACCGACCATGTGCATATGTTTGTGTCAGTCCCGCCGCACGTCCCAATTTCAAAGGTGATGCAACGCGTAAAAGGGAGGTCCTCATACAAGATACAGCGGGAGTACCCCGAATTACGCAAACGCTATTGGGGGCAACGGTTCTGGGCTAGAGGCTATTTTTCAACGACGAGTGGAAATGTGACGGATGACGTTATTCGTCAGTATCTTGAATTACATTCAAAACGTGAACCTACCGACGAAAGTCGGTAGTTGTTCAGTATATCTATTGATGATTAGAGTGCTTTAATTTCTAAGGGATGTGTCTACTGCCTGAGATAATTTCATAACAATCTCATCAATCTGCCCATCGTCCAAAATAAAGGGCGGCGCTAAAAGGACATGGTCGCCAATTTTCCCATCGCGTGTTCCAGGCATTGGGTAACAAATCAAGCCTGCCTCAAATGCCGCTTTCTTTATTTTCCCTGCAAGCCCATCAGTTGGTGGAAAAGGCTGTTTTGTTGAACGATCTTTGACAAATTCGATACCTTGAAACAACCCGCGCCCTCGAATATCACCAACATGTTGGTGTTGAGAAAACTCTGTGACTAAGGCCGCTTGCAGTTTTTGTCCCATAGTTTGGACACGGTCAATCAACCCGTTTTCTAATATCTCTTTAACAACAGCAACACCTGCGGCAGTCGCTACGGGGTGGCCGATATAGGTGTGACCGTGTTGGAAAAAACCTGATCCATTTTTAATGACATCGTAAATTTGTGATGTACATAGCATTGCTCCTATAGGCTGATATCCCGCGCCAAGACCTTTAGCTATACATATAATATCGGGATTTACGCCGTCTTTTTCACAAGCAAATAAATGACCTGTTCGTCCCATGCCGCACATAACTTCATCAAGGATAAGATGTACTCCGTAAGTGTCACATATTTCGCGGATGCGTTTGAAATATCCTTCAACGGCAGCGACGGCCCCTAGGGTTGCTCCGACGACGGGTTCTGCCATAAATGCCATCACTTTATCGGTTCCAAGCCTTAGGATTTCATCCTCTAATTCTTGGGCCATCCGCTGGCCATAGTCGAAGCTCGTCTCATTTTCGGAACGGCCAATATATTCATAACATGGTGAAATATGGCTGATGTTAATCAGCAAAGGATCAAACTGTTGGCGACGCCATAAGTTGCCACCTGCTGCCAATGCCCCCAAAGTGTTTCCATGGTAGCTTTGCTTGCGGGCAATGATGTGTTCACGTTGCGGTTCGCCATTTTCAATATGGTATTGGCGTGATAATTTTATTGCGGCCTCTACTGCTTCCGAACCACCTGATACAAAATAAACGCGGTCAATTGTTTCTGGAGCGTGTTTTATCAAAAGGTTTGCTAATTCTTCTGTGGGGTCAGATGTTAGAAAACTTGTATGGGCAAAGGCAAGTTTTCCAACTTGTTCTTGTACCGCGGTAATGACGCGTTCGTTGCTGTGGCCAAGACAGGATACAGCAGCACCACCGCTGCCATCGAAATAACGTTTGCCGTCTTTATCTATTAAATAGCATCCATCTCCTGCAACTGCAGTTGGTAAGTTTGCTTTTGTGTGACGTGGGAAAACATGGCTCATTTTCCAATCTCCAATGTGGTAAAATTATGTGTTTTTGCTAGTGTGGTAAAAGCCAAAACAGACGTAGCATTATCTGCAATACTTTGCCCATCTGGCTGCTGGTTATTGTTCTCAAAACCAATACGGGCATGACCTCCAAGTTGTAGTGCTTTTAGCAAGCAAGCATGCTCATTCTGGCCAAAAGCGCAGGCCGTCCAATTGTAACTCTGTCCACTGATAGCATTTAAAAAGCGATCTATATGGTCGGGATGTCCTAACACTGGTGGATTATAATATCCGAGTACGAATATCACATCATTCTGCTGCAAGGGGATCGTTTTAACCTGCTGCCATTTAATAAGCTGTGCAACACACTCTGGCGTATATAGTATGTGCTGCACTTTTGTTTCTGCTTCGGCACAAATGGCATATACGCGTGCAGCCAGTTTTGGATCACGTGCCATTTCCCGCACCGAGATGCTAGCAGCTTGGGGTCGTAGCTGATCTATACAGTCAAGTTGTTGTGGAACATCAAACACACCCGCACTTTCGGTTGTGATTTGTACAGTCATGTCAGGGATAATTTTATTCAGCTCCTGAATGCATTCGCGATAACGTCCAGCATCTAAACTGTGACTGCCATCGTCTGATCTGACGTGTAAATGAATTTCATTTGCCCCTGCGGTAAAGCAATCCTGCGCTGTTTTTACAGTTTCAGCCATAGTGATCGGAAGAGCAGAGTGATCAGTTTTCTGTAGTCTGGCCCCATTGGGGGCAACGGTTAACTTATAGGGCTTCATTTATCTTCCAATGATTTTTGTATTTTTAGGCGCGAAGTAGCCTTTGTTAAAACCCTTTCATTATGCACATTTGATTTCAATTGAATAATTTGAAAACATATGTTCTTTTTTGACGTGGGAGGATTTTATGGAACCAACTCAAAAATTCAAATTGATTGAAACGATCAGAGATACGATCGATGACCTACCTGTAAGTTTGAAATCAGCGGCAAAATATGTTGTGGATTACCCAAATGACTTTGGTTTGGATGCACTCAGAGTCTCGGCAAAGAAAATTGGCGTTAGCCCAAATTCGCTTGTACGTTTGGCACAAAGATTTGGATTTGAACGGTTCGATGCTTTTCGCGAACCCTTTCGGGTGGCATTGGTTGCCGAAAACGAAGCGACAGAAGATCAAGAATGGATTTCAGAAATAGAAGAGCAAGGTGAAGCTGGAAAACAGCATGCTCAAGCGATTAATAACGAGCTTCATATTATATCTAGATCACTTCATTTAATGACACTTGAACGTGTTGAAGAAATTGCAAATGCGATCAAAGCAAGTGAAAACTGTTACGTGGTGGCCGTCAGGGCCAGCTATGCTTTGGCATATTACTTTCATTATGTTGGGCGTATGGCAGTTCCACAATTGGAATTGGTCCCCAAATACATGAGTTCTCCAATGGATGAGCTTGTTGATATCGGAAAGGGTGATGTTCTGCTTGCCATCACGATTGCGCCTTATAGTTCGGAAACAATTCAAGCGATACGTTTCGCCAAAGAACGTGGCGCTAAAATCATTTTGATTTCGGATTCTGAAATTATTGGGCCAAAGGTTAAACCTGATTACTTTCTAAAGGTGTCCACATTCTCCACACATGAATTTGGATGTTTTGGTGGCGCAATGGCTGTTCTTGAATGCCTTCTTTCCTACCTGATCAAACGAGGGGGCGAAGGTGTTAAAAACAGAATTACCAATTACGAATTTATGCGTGATCAAACTGGGGCATATTGGAAACCGAAGCGGCCTCGCATCAAATGATGTTACTCTGAGAACAGATTTGATCGTATTGATATATCAACCAATTCGGTTACAGAATTGATATTCATTTTATCTAAGATACGTGCGCGATGATGATCAACCGTGCGTGGACTGATATTTAACAGTCTACCAAGATCCTTGCTAGAAGTACTGGACGAGTTGGAAACCATCAACTGGGCTATTTCTTTCTCGCGCTCAGTCAAGCGTTCAAATTTAACATAGAGATCTTTTGTTTTTCTTTTTGTTTCCTGTGAAACCAAAGCCGCTTCAAAAGCAACATTAATGCAATCTATTAATGTTTTTTGGCGGAATGGTTTTTCTAAGAAATCAACAGCGCCTGCTTTCATCGCTTGAACGGATTCAGGGATGCCACCATGCCCAGTGATGAAAATAATAGGGATTGAGAAGTCTTTGTTAATCATATGTTGTTGAAGCTCTAGCCCGTTCATACACGGCATTCCGTAATCAAGCAGTAAACACCCAGGTTTCTCGCCATCATAGGCGTCTAAAAATTCTTCAGCAGATATAAAACTTTCGACCTGAAATCCCCGCTTGGTTAAAGCGCGGGACAAGGATGAACGGATGTCTTCATCATCATCAACAAGAAAAACAGTCAGATTAGTTTCAGACATTTGAAAAAACCCCTTCATTTACAGATGCGCTGACAAGGGTGAAACAGAACCTTGATTTCTCTGTGTTTTTTGCATCATACCAAAGTTTACCACCATTTGCCTCAACAATAGAACGGCTAAATGATAAGCCTAAGCCCATGCCGTCACTTTTACTGGTTTCGAACTGTGTGAACAGGTTTATGTCTGGATTGACGCCAGAACCTGTATCTTCCACCCATATCTCGACGACATCATCAGCGTATTTCGCAATAACATCGATTTGTTTAACAGCGGTGTCTCCGCTTGCAATAGCCTCAATTGAATTGCGTATAAGATTAACCAACACTTGTGCAATTTGAATGCGATTGCCAACAACGTTTGGAATATTTGGTGGGGCAAACACAATGGTAATACCATGGTCACTTGCTTCTGGGTGAACCAGATGTAGGGCCTGCTCCACCAATTCGGCGAAATCAAAAGCAACTTTTGATCCTTCATCTTTACGGACAAACCCACGTAACGCGCGGATTATATCTGCACCACGATGTGCTTGTTGATCCAACTCTGTTAATATCTCTGTCAGTTCAGGATCAGATGTTGTTTGTGCTTCTAACGTCGAAAGCGCTGCATCTGCATTTTGCGTAATGGCAGTTAACGGTTGGTTCAACTCATGCGCTAAACCCGCAGCCATCTCACCCATCGTATTTACACGTGCGAAATGAGATAAATCCCTGCTTAACCCATTAATTTTTGCCTCTGATATTTTCTGTGTTGTTACATCGTCTACGGTTGCTACCGCATGCAATGGCTTGCCGTGTTCGTCGCGAATAAGAATGGCATTAACACGCAACCAAATGGTGGAGCCATCTTTGTGAATATACCGTTTTTCTTGGTTGTACTCATAGTCTTCATGAACGGCATCTTGAAAAAAGGCATATGTGTCTGAGTCATTTGGGTGTAAAATATCTGAAAGACACATCCCCAGTATTTCATCAGCAGTGAAACCCAAAATATCAGCGAGTTGAGAGTTCACGCGAATGAAACGTCCTGTGCTTGGCGATATCTCTGCCATGCCACGTGAGGCGAGTTCAAATGTTTGGCCATACTCCCGTTCCGAGATTTTCCTTTGAACGATCTCATGGACCAATGTGTCATTGACCTCTTCCAACTCTGGGTAGGTTTTGGGGAAGTTTTTTGATGTTATCACTTCGCTTTTGGATGCCAACTCTGCGCGTGCAGCAAAATCACGGACAGGTTTGTTAATACGGTCCGCAAGTTTTAACCCTAATAATCCTGTGATTAATGCGATTGCAAAAGCAATCCATATATTTCGTGTTCTATTATCCTTAATACCGCCAATGAAATCGTCCTCAGGTACATATACCGCGATGGTCCAAGGAAGTTCAGATTGGCCCATCGGCAATAGTGTCGAAACATACGTATTTCCATTGTGTTCGAACTTGGAATTAACTTCGTTTTGCACTGTCACATCATCTGTTTTAACTAAATTCCCAAAAGCAGCCTGTGCAATTGGGTCTAGGATTTCATTGATATTTGCGAACTTTAAAGAACCATCAGCATTTTCTATTTTAATCAGATCTGGGTTTGGATGAGCAATAACATCCCCATTTCTATTCAAGATCATAACAGCACCATTTGTGCCAATTTTTAAGTTTGATAGGAAATCAGAAATTGCGTCGATCTCAATATCAACACCAATAACACCGTCCAATTGTCCATTAGATTTAATGACAGAGGATGCTGCGGTAATTCCAGGTTTCTTTGATGAAAAGAAAATATAAGGGTCGGTCCAGATAATATCGCGTGTGTTGCGCGCATTCCTATACCACGGGCGTTCTCTTGGGTCGAATGTGTCAGACGGATCATAACTGCTTTGTACGATTGAATAATCTTCGTTGCGCCAAATGAATTTTGTTGACCGGTCTCGCTTACTATTTGTGATGATTTTTGTGCGGTAGGGGCCAGGACCTTTGCTGCGCATGACATAAATGAAACTACCTGTTTCATCACCGTAATAAAGGCCCGAAAATTGAGGAGTAACTTGTAAACTTTGGAATAATAATTTGTAACTACCCAGCATGGGTATCCGCTTGATAGTCAGCACTATATCCGTGAGCGTATTATTGTCAATAAGCGTTGTTTTTCATACGACGCGCAATCCAGCAATCAATTGATCTGGTGGTTTCAACAGGGTTTCAATTATAGACCAGCCCTGTTTTCTGGCGGTGTTGATCACGGTTCTGAGAATACAGAAGACTTCCGCTCCGCGCAGCGTCCGAAAACAGCCTGATACTTTCTGCCTGACTTTACCCATTCGCAAGTCTCGCTCGGCTTCATTATTGGTGAACGGCACATTTGGATCGACAAGGAAGCGAAGCACCTCTGTCTTAAAGTCTTGCAACCTCAATGCGAGATTATGGCCCGTCCGGCGCTTTGGACGGCCGCGCCGTTTTTTTTCTGTCTGCGCTGATGAAAGTGCTGGCAGTGCTTCATGATACGCTATCGCCTCGGCGATATTTGCATCGTATAGTTCGAATACCGCCTGTATGGCCGCCTCATCCCGCTGTCCGCCTTCGTTGTACATATTCTCAGCCAAGGTCTTCGCCTTCAACAGGATCGCTTTCATAGGCTTTGCCCATGGCTCTTTCTCAATCTCAATTAAAGCCTGCAACTCGCGCAAGTGATGGGCATTACACAAGGCGTGCTCGACCCCCTCCATTTTGAAATATGCCTTCCAGTGATCATGCACCACAATACCCGAGACGCCACAAAGCAACTCTCCGCGTTTGCTTGAAACCCGAAAGTGGCTCAATAAGGGCGAGCAGATCACATGTGTCCAATGCAGTTTGCCAACAGCACGCTGGCCGGTCTCATCCAAATGCACAACGCCAGACTGTGATCCAATCAAAGCTTCCTTGATTGCTAGTGTCATGGGCTTCAAGCGATCCGCTGTGCGCCAGATAAGGCTGGTCAATGTTGCAGGGGCAATCGGCACCCCAAGCAAGTCAATAAATATCTCGCCAAGGCGGTGTTCCGGAATGCAATGAACCGTTTGTAAATAGCTCGCAATGCCTGCAATGCGGGCCCCATACTGCACTGGTGCATTTATACCATCGGGAAAGTCGGCACGGGTGATCCCATCACACTGGTCGCAGCGACACTGATGCGTGCGGTGCTCTGTCACCTGCGGTGGTGGCGGCGGCGGCAGATCGATCACCTGTCGTGCAGTGCTGGCTTCTGCCGTTTCTGGGCTAAGCGGTGCTCCACAACCAGAACAAACCACAGGAAAATGGTCTATAATCGTGTCTGGCGTCGGTGTTTGCCTGAGCGTTTTGCCTGTGTGGCCAGGTTGGCCGCCAGACTTGCGATCAGACGGGCCACGCAGGCTCTTTGTTCGCTTCTTCGCATTGGGTTTACCAAGGCCGTCACTGGAGGGTGGCTTGCCGCTGGTACGGCTATTCAAGCCGAGACGGCGTTCCAATGCAGCTATACGCTCTTCCATATGTTTTTGACACTCTTCCAGATGCTTGTTGATCTGTAGGAGTTCTTCGCAGGCGGTTTGAAAATATGCGGCCCGGGTATCCGCTTCCACCAGACGCTCTTCTAAAGTGAGAAAGCCAACTGGTGGTGCGTCGAACGGCGCCAATTTGGAAAGTTTAAACGTCATTCCCCTATTGATTCAGAGGTTAAGCCATCCGTCAACAAAAATGATGAAAAAATGTCAAAAACATGCTGGGTAGTTACAATAATTTTTCTAATATCTCGGGGTTATCACTGGCAACAATATCATTCTCGGCCAAACGCTTTGCAAGTTCTGCTGTGCCTCGTGCTGGTCTCAGAAACCCCTTCGAATGCTCGATTGCGTTGATGCCAAGATCACTTAACAATGATCGCGCATGATCTAACAGGGCACGTTCTGATGTTACATAGGATGTCAGAACAACCGAAAGCACGGCTATAAGCTGTAATCCAGCCAAGCAGATTGCAAGTATGGCGCCAAGCGAAAGTTTCATTCAATAAGCTCCTATGGAGAATTTTGATACTCTCCGTTCCTTAATACATAACGCCATATTGATAGTGGTGTCGTATATTGGTCAATACCAATGCTTTTTCCAGCATCAACCGTCTTCCACTAAAAAATGATTTTGGTAAATCAGCGTAGTTGCGTAGGCAGTTACGCTTATAGACAACTTTATTGATAGCTGAGAACCTTAAGGTAATATTCGGGGGGAATTCAAGAAAGAGTAAGTGTAGATTCCAATTTCGCTTTCCATGTGGAAATATGGAGCGTTTCAAAAAGAACATATGTTCTCAATTTAAACTCTTGAATGCATATGTATCGTTTGTTCAGCTGAATTTGAAATTTAAGTTCGCCATCTTGCGACTTTGCATTTCGTATGAATCGCTCTCATTTCAAAGAAGAACGAACCTCAAAACACAAAATATCAACTCAAGGAGATAACTGATGTATTCTAAATTTAAACTAACGATGGCTGCAATCGCTGCGACTGCTGTTATGGCTCCAGCAACTTTTGCTGAAGAGTTCATTACGATCGGTACTGGCGGCGTGACTGGCGTTTACTACCCAACAGGTGGGGCTATTTGCCGTTTGGTAAATAAAGGCCGCAAAGAACACGGTATCCGCTGCTCAGTAGAATCTACAGGTGGTTCTGTTTACAACATCAACACAATCCGCGAAGGTGAATTGGAATTTGGTGTTGCACAATCAGATTGGCAGCATCACGCGTATCACGGGACTTCTAAGTTCTCAGACGCTGGTAAATTCGAAGGTCTGCGCGCTGTATTCTCAGTACACCCAGAGCCGTTCACAGTTGTTGCGCGCGCTGATGCGGGTATCAAAACGTTTGATGACCTAAAAGGTAAACGCGTAAATATTGGTAACCCAGGCTCAGGCCAACGCGGCACAATGGAAGTTCTTTTAGAAGCAAAAGGTTGGACAACTGACGATTTTGCGCTGGCAACAGAGTTGAAAGCGGCAGAACAATCAGCAGCACTTTGTGACAACCAAATCGATGCGATGGTCTACACAGTGGGCCACCCATCTGGGTCTATCCAAGAAGCAACAACAGCATGTGATTCAGTTCTTGTGACTGTTTCTGGTGATGCTGTAGCTGGTTTAGTTGATGACAACCCATTCTACCGTACAGCAACAATTCCAGGCAAAATGTACCGTGGTAATGATGCGGATACAGAAACATTCGGTGTTGGTGCAACATTCGTAACATCAGACAAAGTATCGGATGAAGCTGTGTACACAGTTGTGAAATCAGTGATGGAAAACATTGCTGACTTCAGAAAACTACACCCAGCATTCGCAAACCTAGAGCCAAAAGATATGGCGACTGCTGGTTTGTCAGCTCCGCTGCACCCAGGTGCTGCGAAGTATTACAAAGAAGCTGGTTTGATTGAGTAACGAGTAATCTAGTCTCCGGGGAAGAGCATTATGCTCTTTCCCACCCAAAAATATAAAAATCAAAGATTACTTGGTAGACTTCGGGGAGGAAGTTATGACTGATAAGAACACGGAAAGTAGCGCTTTAAGCGAGGAAGAACTTCAAGATCTTGTTGCTTCTTCTGACGCAGGTGCCAGAGCCCCAGAAGGCTCAATTGGGACATTCTTAGCAATCGTTGCTGTTGTTTGGTCCTTATTTCAGGTCATTCTAGCATCCCCATTAGCAAATTATGTTTTACCTGGCGATATCATTAATAACTCACGCCAAATCCATTTGGCCTTCGCTATTTTCTTGGCTTTCATGGCCTATCCCGCTTTTAAATCCAGCCCACGGCATTATGTCCCAATCGTTGATTGGTTGATGGCCTTAGTTGCGACATTTATCGCGCTTTATGGATTTATATTCTACCAAAAGATCGTTGATGCAGGTGGTCTTGCTGACAATACTGACAAATGGTTTGCTCTAGCAGGCTTATTGCTGTTGTTCGAAGCGGCTCGCCGTGCATTGGGCCCCGCAATGGCGATCATTGCAACGATCTTCCTTGGTTACGTATTTTTTGGCTCTTCTGAAATTATTCCTGATGTTATTCGCTGGAAAGGCGCATCCTTGAAAAAAGCGATGAGTCATATGTGGATCACATCAGAAGGCGTGTTTGGTATCGCCCTTGGCGTATCAACAAAGTTCGTATTCCTATTCGTTCTATTCGGCGCCTTGCTGGATAAAGCAGGAGCTGGGAACTACTTCATCAAAATGGCCTTTGGCGCTTTAGGGCACTTAAAAGGTGGCCCAGCTAAAGCCGCTGTTGTTGGTTCTGCTGCAACTGGTTTGATCTCGGGTTCTTCAATCGCAAATGTTGTGACAACGGGTACATTTACCATTCCATTGATGAAACGCGTTGGCTTTTCATCTGAAAAAGCGGGCGCTGTTGAGGTTGCCAGTTCGGTGAATGGACAAATTATGCCACCTGTTATGGGTGCGGCTGCGTTCTTGATGGTTGAATATGTGGGTATCTCTTATGTTGAAGTGATTACGCATGCCTTCCTTCCAGCAGCGATTTCTTACATCGCTCTTGTGTATATCGTGCACTTGGAAGCGGTCAAAACCAATATGCCAACCTTGGGCAACCGCGTTGTGTCTATGGGTAAAACCATCGGCGGCATGGGTGCATTTTTTGCTGGCTTCGCAGGTCTTTGTTATGGTGTTCAGTATCCAGTTGGTTGGGTGACATCCTTGTTCCCAGCAGGGTCTGGTTTGATCATGTCTATCCTAATCTTCTTAACCTATGCATGGTTGTTACGCCTTGCGTCTCAAGTTCCAGATTTGGAACCTGATGATCCCAATGCCAAAGAAGTAGAGCTGCCAGTCGTTGGTGAAATCTACAAAGCTGGTCTGTATTACCTACTGCCGATCATTGTCTTGGTTTACTTTTTGATGATTGAGCAAAAATCACCGGGTCTGTCAGCATTTTGGGCAACCGCTCTACTCTTCGTTATCTTACTGACCCAACAACCGCTAAAAGCGATGTTCCGTGGTCAAAGTGATACGGCAAATGCTTTCAAAAGTGGCGTAGCCGACTTGATCCAAGGCCTGATAGATGGCGCGCGCAATATGATCGGTATTGGCCTTGCTACTGCAACGGCTGGTGTGATCGTGGGGACAGTAACATTGACTGGTGTTGGCCAAGTTATGGCTGACCTCGTTGAATTCTTATCAGGTGGTAATCTGGTGCTGATGCTGATTATGGTTGGTCTCCTTAGCCTTGTTTTGGGTATGGGCTTACCAACAACAGCAAACTACATCGTTGTGTCATCTTTGATGGCAGGTGTGGTTGTTGAACTTGGTGCGCAATCAGGGTTGATCGTGCCATTGATCGCGGATCACCTCTTTGTATTCTACTTTGGTATTATGGCAGACGTAACTCCTCCAGTTGGACTGGCCAGTTTCGCAGCGGCTGCCGTATCTGGTGGCGACGCGATTAAAACGGGTTTTACCGCGTTCTTCTACTCCCTAAGAACAATCGCGTTGCCATTCGTATTTATCTTCAACACTGATTTGTTGTTGATTGATGTCAGCTTTGCACATGGTGTGCTGATCTTTGTTATTGCCTCTATTGCTATCCTTGTTTTCACGGCAGGTACTATGGGCTGGTTCATTACTAAGAGCCGCATTTATGAAAGTGTTGCACTTGTCCTGATTGCATTCGTGTTATTCCGCCCCGATTTTGTTATGGACCGCATCCAGCCTCCATTTACGAATGTTGCCCCAAGTGAGCTCACACAAGCACTGGGCAATGCCCAAGCTGGTCAAGAGCTGCGCGTTGTTGTCTCTGGCCCTGATTTCGATACGGGGAAAACGAAAGAAACAACATTGGTCATGCCGATTGATGGCGAAGGCGACGGTGCACAACGTTTGGCACAAACAGGATTGATCCTGCTAGACGAAGACGGTGTTACGAAAATGGATGAACCCTCTTTTAGCTCACCATATGCTGCAAGCTTAGGAAGCTTTGATTTCTATGCTGATACACCCGTGAAGCTTGCAAGTATTGGCACTTCTCCGCTTTGTTGAGTAGATTTAGGATTTCAAATAGAGCATAGATTGATTATCTGGAATGGATGATTGTCTAATTTTGAGTTTGAAGTATTCGGTATCCTTGATGCCTCTGGCTCGCTTACGGATCATTCCTATACTGACATTACCAGCCTCTATCCTGGCGCTTGTGAGCTTGTGTTTGGCGTAGTTGCAGATGCCCACACAATGTTTCCGTAGGGATTTCGCGAACTTTTTTAGATAGAGCATCTGTGACTGATCTGCTATCAGGCACCAACGTTCCAGTTGCTCCGCCATCGCCTCAAATGAAGCGGCACTCCACAGCAGCTGAAGCTGTTCTTTCAAGACGTAAAGTGCATTCAGGTTGCTATTGCTCTCCAGCAACCTTTGCAGCTTGTCACTTTGTTTTTCACTCAACTTATCCGCATTTTTGAGCAACAGATAATGCGTCCCTTTCATCAACTCTTTACCACTTGGATCGGCCTTTCTGAACTCAAGTCGACGCTGATTATGGATAGCTTTGCTGTAGTTTTTCATGACGTGGAAACGGTCAAATACTATGTCGGCCAACGGCAAGGACTCTCTGACAGCCTTTTGGTAGGCAGGCCCCATATCCATCGCTACGGCCTTTATTTTGCAGGCTGTATCTGGTTGCAGTTGTTTCAAAAACCTTGAAAAAACCTCGGCAGTTCGGCCTGCTTCAACCCAGATCAGATGACCGCCAACCATATCGTAGACCACCGTCATGTAGTCATGACCTTTCGCCCGGGCAACTTCATCTACACCAATATATTCCAAGCCAGTTAGCTCTGCAGGATCAAGCGTAGGGAGAGTTTCAATAAGGTATGCCCTGTCGATATTCTTGACCGTTTCCCATCGTATATCCAAATGTCTGGAAACCGCTTGAATAGACATATGCCGACATAATCCACTGATCAGTCGGCAAAATCGGTGAGTGAAACGGCACCCTTTATCAACAAAATCACACCCCTCAATGCGGCGTTCGCCCTTGTTAATATAAACCTGCGCCAGCTCAATCTCGACCACACAAGGATACCCAAAAAGGGGGATGTCGTTTACTTGTCGGCGGACATGCTGGTTGATGCTTCCCTTCTGGCCTGTAGCAGGGTCTATAGCCCTCCTACGCGCGTCTCGGCTGCAGTGAATGACAATCTTAACACCGCCGTCATCCAGTTTAATTTCATTTACACGTTGCCCTTTGAGGCCTAAAATATGCTGCGAGATGTTGATTGTCATATACCTGCTCTATGTAAAGTTATCAGAAACCATACATATCAACAGGTTACTTGGCGGTCGGCATCTTTTTCTACTCAACAAAGCGGAGAAGAGCCCAAGTATTCAAGCACCTGCAGCGCAAATGGCTAAAGAGATTGTCTTTATCCCTGCCTTAATTCTGCTTGCCTTAATCGCAATGCTACAACGTGGACGTATGTCACGCGAAGGAGACCCTGAACCGCCCCTAGTTTACCGGAGTCAAAAAAGCACGGAGACTAGAAGAATGACGAATGGAAATTCAGGAAATAGATTTACGCCAGAAATACGCGCACGAGCGGTATGCCTGGTGTTAGAAAATGAGGCTGATTATACGAGCAGAACACAAGCTGTTTTATCGATTGCAAAGAAGATTGGCTGCAATGGTGATACGCTACGTGTGTGGGTTCGAAATCACGAAATTGAAATAGGATTACGCAATGGGGTTACACAAGCGGAGCGTGATGAGTTAAAAATCCTCCAGCGAGAAAACAAAGAGTTACGGCAAGCGAATGATATTTTGCGTAAAGCGTCGGCTTTTTTCGCAGCGGCGGAGCTCGACCGCCTACGGAAGAAATGATTATGTTCATAGATAAACATCGTACAAGCTATGGCGTCGGGTCTATTTGTAAAGTTTTACCAATAGCGCCATCCACCTATTTTTATGAGCGGTCTATAATGCTGGATCCCAGTAAGTCTCCAGAACGCCGCAAACGAGATGTTGTTTTGATCACAGAAATCGACCGTGTTTTTAAAGCTAGTGGTAAACGTTATGGGGCTGATAAGATTTGGCATCAACTTCGCCATGAAGGGTTTGATATTGCACGTTGTACAATTGAGCGCCTTATGAAACAGATGGAAATACAAGGCGTTGTACGTGGTGGCAAGGGGATTAAAACTACACAGAGTAACAAGGCGCAGCCTTGTCCTAAGGATAAGGTAAATCGTATATTCACAGCTCCCGCACCTAACGTTTTGTGGGTCGCTGATTTCACCTATGTCAGTACGGCCATTGGGTTTGTATATGTTGCTTTTGTGATTGATGTCTTTGCACGATATATCGTTGGATGGAAGGTCTCACATTCTCCGAATACGGCTTTGGTCTTTGATGCTCTGAACCAGGGTATCCACGCTCGAAACCCTCAATCTGGCCAGTTGATCCACCACTCAGACAGAGGCGTTCAATATTTGTCGATCAAATATACAGAAAAATTAATCGATGCTGGAATTGAGCCATCCGTTGGGAGCGTTGGTGATAGTTATGATAATGCACTCGCTGAGAATATGATCGGATTGTACAAGACCGAAGTGATTGAACATCAAGGACCATGGCAAGGTAAAAGTGATGTCGAAATGGCAACTCTAACTTGGGTTGATTGGTACAACAATGACAGGCTCTTTGGGCCAATCGGATATATACCACCTGCACAAGCTGAAAGGAATTTCTATGAAACCCTAAATCAATATGATATTGCTGCAGAATGACGGACTAAAATCACTCCGGTAAACTAGGGGCGGTTCACCCATCATGAATAATGCAGTCTTATGTGCAATCGATATCAGCAACCCAGATGAAGATGCTAAAGTTATCAAAACAGCCGCTGAACTGGCTTCTTTGAATGGTGCCCAATTAGACGTTGTGACTGTCGTTCCTGACTTTGGTATGAGCGTCGTTGGCTCATTCTTTAATGAAGATCACCATGAAACAGCGATGGCTGAGGCAAAAAAACTACTGAATGCAGAAGTTGTTAAAGTTATTGGTGATGATGCAAACACAAATGTGCGTCACATCGTTTCGACAGGGAATGCCTATGATGAAGTTCTCAAAGTCGCAAAAGAAGCGAAGTCTTCATTGATTGTTGTCGGTGCGCATAAACCAGACTTTAAAGACTACCTGCTAGGACCAAACGCAGCCCGTATTGTGGTAAGCATCAAGGGAACCCCCTCTATTTTGGTTTGATTTGAGATGCGATTATTGCGCGAGGCTGGCGGTTTGGTTGGCGCGATATGAGGATTTTTCTGATGAGCAAGCGACGGGCTGGGCGAGGTTCCAAATACACGGATGATTTTAAGCGACGGCTAGTGGCGGAGAGCCAAGGTGATGGCGTGAGTGTTCCGATGGTCTCGCGGCGTCATGATGTGCCACCCCGCCGGATTTACGCGTGGCGCGGTGATGCGCGGTTCCAGCCGGACGCGTCGGGTGATACCGGCTTCATACCAGTCGAAGTGGCAAACAGTGATACTGATGTTTCATCTGTGCTGCCAGAAGCGCAGCTTACAACCAGTCCCCAGATTGAGATCACTTTGGAGAATGGGCGCAAGCTGAGCGTGAGCGGTGGGGTTGATGCGGGCTTTGTGCTGGAATTGGCGCGTGGGCTGGCGGCATGATCCCGGTACTGGCGGATGCAAAGATCTGGCTGGCGGCGGGGGTGACTGACATGCGGCGCGGGTTCAACGGTCTGGCCGTTCAGACCGAGCAGGTTCTGGGGGGTGATCCTTACTCCGGCCATCTGTTTTTGTTCCGAGGGCGACGCGGTGATCAGATCAAGATGATCTGGTGGGATGGTCAGGGCGCGTGCCTGTTTACCAAGCGCCTTGAACGGGGTCGGTTTATCTGGCCCTCTGCTCAGGAAGGTAAGATCAACCTGAGCCGTGCGCAGCTTGCGATGCTGATGGAAGGTCTGGATTGGCGTATGCCGCTCAAGACATGGCGACCCAAGATGGTAGGTTAGAGGCAATGTTTTATGGGTATTTCTGACGTTTTGGGATTCCCATGAGGCCCTTGATTTGGTAAGGAGTGGCATGAGTAAGACCCCTCCAAATCTGGCTGATTTGCCCCCTGACGTGCAGGCGTTTGTGGCCGCACAAGCGGCGGAATTGGCTCGTAAAGACGCGGAGTTGTTGGGGCTGTCGTTGAGCCATGCCACAGCGCAAAAGCGCCTTGAAAATGAGATGGAAGCGGCTCTTGCTGCGGAGCGCGCCGCCCATGCGCTTGCCATTATGAGCAGAGATACCCTGATTGCCGATCTGCGCCTGCAATTGCACGGACATAAAAAACATCGCTTCGGTTCAAAGTCAGAAAGCAGCACACAGCTGGCGCTGGCGCTGATCCTTGAAGATCTTGAAATCGAACAAGCCGCTGAGACGGATGATGAGAATGGGCCCTCTGACGCTGAGACCACAAAGCCGCCGCGTACCCCGCGCAAGCGCAAACCTTTCCCCAAGGGGCTCAAGCGGGTCAAAAAGACCATCACGCCCAGTGATGCTTGCACCGACTGTGGTGGCAGCTTCAAAGTGCTCGGGACAGATGTGATGGAAGAACTGGAATATGTGCCCGGCCATTACGTCGTAAAACAACTTGAGCGCCCACGACTGGCCTGCACCTGTTGTGAGAAGGTGGTTCAGGCCGAGATGCCAAGCCGTCCTATTCCCAAGAGCTTTGTCGGCCCTGCGTTGATGGCCCACATCTTGTGCTGCAAATACGGCTATCATCTGCCGCTGTATCGACAGAGCCAGATGTTTGAGAATGAAGGCATCGATCTGAGCGGGTCGCTCATGGCCAACTGGGTCGGCAAATGCACTAAGCTGTTGGAGCGCGTGGCTGATGCCATCCGGGATCACGTTTTTGAGGCGCAAGCGATCTTCATGGACGACACCACGGTCAAACTGCTCCAAAAGGGCAAGGGACGCGGTAATAACAAGACAAAAACCGCGCGGCTCTGGGTCTATGCCAGAGATGAGAGCGCCTGGGCGAGCGGCGCACCACCGGCGGTGTGGTATCAGTTCTCCACCAACCGGGGCGCAGAACATCCGAGCAAACATCTCAAGCCCTACAAGGGCTATGCCCATGCGGATGCCTATGCTGGGTATAATGACGCCTATCGGACGGGGCGCGTCAAAGAGATGGCCTGCATGGCCCATGTTCGGCGGGATTTTTATAGCCTGTTTGAAAGTCTGAAGCTGCCCGTGGCGGGCGAAGCCGTTCTGCGCATTCGAAAGCTCTATGATGTTGAGGCACAAGCGCGGGGTCTGGCGCCTGCTGAGCGCGTGGCCCTGCGTCAGGAATATGCCAAGCCGATCTTTGATGAGTTGGAAATCTGGCTCAAGGAGCAGCTGGGCAAGATCTCCGTTAAGACGCCGCTGGCCAAGGCGATCAGATATGCGCTCGCGCGCATGCCAAAGGCGCGGCCCTATCTCGACAATGGCTTTCTGGAAATCGACAACAACACAGCCGAGCGTGCGGTGCGCCCTGTGGCCGTTGGACGTAAGAACTACCTGTTCATGGGATCAGAGGCAGGTGGAAAATCCGCCGCCATAGCCTACACCCTCATCGAAACCGCCAAGATGAACAACGTCAATCCCGAAGCCTGGCTCGCATGGGTGCTCGAGCGCATCCAGGATCATCCCGCAAACCGTATGCAAGATCTCCTACCGTGGGCCTATCAGGAGATGATCGAGGAGCGGGAACAAAGCGTTATAGCGGCATGATCGGCCCCCGTGATTCAGCGGCACTCCCAGAGCAAGGGGATCTGTTTGAAGAGCGCGGGAATTGGCAAGGGCCAGATACCTCACAGCACGACTTGGGCGTTGAAAACCTTGAAGGCTTGTCCGACAAAGACCTCGTCGAGAAGACGGCAAAGGCTACACTGTCCAACGTCGACCTGCTGTGCGCCCAGATTGTGGAACGGGGCTTGGGAGATATAGCCGTTCCGGGTCTCGTCGCGCTTTGGAACCGGTTTAAGGGGTTCGGAATTGCGACCCCTTTACCAGAACAAAAGCTTGCCTTGGAAACTCTTCGCGCCATTGGGAATGAAGCTGCAAAAAAAGAAATCAGCAAGATCCTTGGCGCACAGGACTTGCCCGACAGCTTGCTCCCGTTTGTGTTGCAAGCCGCTGTGAGCGTGGGCTTGAAGCTGCCTCAGGCACAAATCTTGCCATGGCTGGAACACGGCGCACCAACAGTCCGTGCC
This sequence comes from Amylibacter sp., assembly GCA_965206885.1. Taxonomy (GTDB): domain Bacteria; phylum Pseudomonadota; class Alphaproteobacteria; order Rhodobacterales; family Rhodobacteraceae; genus Amylibacter. The sequence continues at coordinate 694,735 of CBDBLJ010000001.1, forward strand.
CAAGCCTTCATCCTTATACAATCGAACAGCCCACAGCGAAGCACCTTGGAAATCGGGTTCAGCGACCCAGACCCTTCAGTCCGACGAACCGCTCTGACAGTGGCGGGGAATCTGGGCCATATCAGCGCAAGGGCAGGATTGCTTGCCGAGTTCCGGAAAAATCCAACCAGCCAAAAGATCGAAGCGCTTTTAACTGTCGCCGATGACGACATCGTTGTTGAAATCGGAAGATACGCACTGGAAAATCCGCCTCACCGGTGCCTCATCGCAAGTGAACTTGAGGCTCTGGACACACCCAAAGCCCGAAAGCTGGCCCAACGAATCAACGATCAGATAATGCAGCGTTGATGTTTACTTGGAACCTCGGCCACCCCGTCGCTTGATCATCAGAAAAATCCTCATATCACGCCAGCCACATCGCCAGCCTCGCGCAATAATCGCAGCTCAAGTCAGACCAAAATAGAGGGGGTTCCCTTGATGCTTACGTATTGTGCGCCACTCAACGTGTTCAGTATATGTCGTAAGATAACCTCCAGCATTACTATCTTGTGCGAGGATAGAAAGCCTGAATGTACCCATCCGCATTCAGGCTTTTTGTATTTTAAGAGATGTTATGCATCTGCATTGATACAATTCTGTAGAAACAAAATTTAAGTGTTCGTGGGTGCTAAAATGCAAAAAACTTAGCGTTTTACGGCTAAGTTATTGAAAGCCTTTGGTAGCGGGAGAGGCTATTGTACTATGCATATATCTCTTTGTAATTACTATAAAATAAATTACCTTAAAAATAAGTTACCACAATTATAACCACCATAGATTTCAAAATGGCTAAATCAGGTCAGGATAATGCGCCTTACAGCCACCCGATATGGATATTTCGTCCTTATCCATACGGGGGCAATCCTTGATTATGATACGCAAGGCTTCAACAAGTGACGTGTTGCGCCCGTCAAGCTCTACAAACCGTTCTTTCGGATAGTGGCCTTCTCGGTGGCACTGGTCACATTTGATTGTGACTGTATCTTTTGGATAATCCCAGACGCGCATTGATTAACTATCTCTTGGCGGCTTTGCTATAAACCGTGCTCTTATCCCGTTTACCTATGGCAATAACGGATACAACGAGCTTTTGGTCTACCACCTCATATACAAGACGATAGCCAGCTTGCCTTAACTTAATCTTGTAGCGGTCTTTTGCGCCATGCAGCTTGTCTTTGGGTTTGCGCGGGTTTTCAAGGCGTTCAGCAAGTTTGGCTTTGAATTGAGCGCGAATGGTTGCACCTAGGCCGTTCCATTCTTTTAATGCGGCAACGTGAAATTCTAAACTATAGGTCACTCAGGTCTACCGCAACGAAAGGCCCGTCTTTGCGTTCATCAGCAATGGCGTTTAGTTCTGCATCTTCTAGGCGTTCTACCATTGCTTGATATTCAGCAGCAGGGACACAATAGAAAGCTGGCTCATTACGGTTTAGGATGGCAACAGGCGCACCATCGCCAGCGGCAACAGTTCCCATAGGGTTCTTTTTCAAGTCGGTAACGCTTGCGGTCATATCCGCGAATATTGCATGTGTCATATGTCTGCCCTTGATTTACTAATACTTATAGTAGTGCTTTTCATGATGCTTTTAAAGGTGCTATATGTTGGTACTGAAAATAACTGAAAATAGCTGATTGTCATTATGTAGCCTGTAAGCTACAGTGACTTATGTTAGAAGTTCGCCAGACAGAAATATTTACCAAGTGGATTGCCAATCTAAGAGACCGCCGTGCCAAGCAGAAAATCGCCGTTCGGATTGACCGCCTGATAGTTGGAAACCTTGGTGACGTAAAGCCAGTTGGTGAAGGTGTAAGCGAACTACGGATACCAGAGGGTAAAGGATACCGCGTATATTTTGTTCAACGAGGTTCAGAGATTATTATTCTGCTTTGTGGCGGCGACAAGAAAACCCAAACTAAAGACATTGCGAGAGCAAAGGAAATGGCAAAGGAAGCATTATGACACTGAAAACAACAACATTCGATCCAGCCGAATATCTTGAAGATGATGATGTTCTGGCTGAATACCTAATAGACGCCATTGAAACTCAAGACGCGGCCTATATCGCACATTCCCTTGGCGTTGTAGCCAGAGCAAAAGGAATGTCCAAGATTGCCAGAGATGCCAATGTATCCCGAGAAAGCCTGTACCGCGCCCTTAGTGCTAAAGGAAACCCAGAGTTCGGAACGGTCTTAAAAGTGGTGTCCGCGCTTGGTATGAAGTTAACGGCTAGCCCAGAAAATGCGGGAACAATCAAATGAGTAAGCGCATCCCCTTAGGCTTGGCAGGGAGTGGCAATGCAATTTTGCCCAAAGCTTGAACGCCAGTTTGAGACGTTTTGCAAAGGCGTGAAGCTGTAGTTCAACAACAACACAAGGAAAATGGTATGACCGACAATGTAACAAATGAACTTCTTCTTGAACACATGAAGGCGTTACGCACTGAACTCGCGGCTATGAGAGAAGACATCCGCGAATTACGTGACAGGCAAAACGAAACTCACTCTGCGGTGTTGGCAGTGCGCCGCGATCAAGCGCACGATGCCGAAATTGGTGTGCATCTCGCCGCGCGAGTTGATCGCCTTTACGACCGCCTCCAGCGCGTAGAAAAACGCCTTGAACTTTCGGACGGATGACTACCTGATTGGACACCCAATTCTGGTGCACAGAGAAGAACATCCCGCTGGATGGCCGTGTCAGCATTATCAAGCTGATCGCCTCTGGTTTCAAGAATGGTGATTTTGGGGCAATTTAAACCACCCATAAATTATCTTTGAATTCCGTCTGAAGGCTGAATTTTTTCGTCGTATCCAAAGCAAATTTTGAAACAATAAGCTGTTCGTCCTTCAAGGGCTTTAATCCTTCGACGGTTTCGTCGTGTAGGTCGTTGTCAAGACAGAGTAGGGCACTCTTGTTGTTCCCTATAAGCCGGTGGACTTTGTTCTTCAAAAGCCCGTCCACGGGCTTTAATTCGTAGAATAGCCCAAAGCCATTTTTGAGGGAAATTTCCGTCACCAGATTGCTAAATTCATCTTCGTCGAACAATCGCATTTGCGTGGTTTTGGCAAGATGATCTTCAAGTGCTTTTACATTTTCTTCCTCTGATTTTTCAGAGTCAGGAGTGAATAGATTTTCAGCAAAATTGCTATGGGTGAGTTTAAAAACGCGAAATCCAGTATCAATCTTGGTATCTGGGTTTTCTTTACGGATTTTAGCCCCTGCTCGCTTAACCCGTTCGATGGTTATATCCGATATTTTCTTATAACCCGCTTTACAGGCTTCTGATTTTTCGTCGGTTAATTCAGGAATTTGCACCATGATATGCTTGCGGCTTGCTCCATCTTCGGCATTTTGCTGCATAACCGCATGGGCAGACGTGCCGGAACCTGCAAAAAAATCTAAAACCAAATCATCCTTTGTAACAAATGATTGGATAATTCTTTGCGCAACTTTTACAGGTTTAGGGTTCTCAAAAATGATATTCATACCAGAAAGTAAAAAATCATCGCTTGCCCCATAATATAAAAGTGATGATAAATTTTCGTTCATGTTTTCAGACAAAATGTATTTTCTTGTTGGCTGAGATTTTTCATCTATACCAAAGATGATTTTACCTTGCTTTAGTAACGCTTGCATTGTTTCTGGTGGATTTCGCCAACCTTTAGCTGGTATAGGGCAAGGTTTTTTCGTTTTAGGATGAATAAGAGGTTTTAAATAATCATCGGGTGCCCTTTTCTTATTAGGCCATGCCATAGAAACTGGGCGAAATAGATTTCCCCCTGAATCTATATATTTGTAGGCAATTTCGCCGCCTGAAAAATTATTTTGCTTAGATAGCCAATCTTGAAAGTCATTATTTGCATCATCTAATTTATATTCGCGTTCGTATTTAGACAAATCATCGGCTCTTCTCCGCTTTGTTGAGTAGAAAAAGATGCCGACCGCCAAGTAACCTGTTGATATGTATGGTTTCTGATAACTTTACATAGAGCAGGTATATGACAATCAACATCTCGCAGCATATTTTAGGCCTCAAAGGGCAACGTGTAAATGAAATTAAACTGGATGACGGCGGTGTTAAGATTGTCATTCACTGCAGCCGAGACGCGCGTAGGAGGGCTATAGACCCTGCTACAGGCCAGAAGGGAAGCATCAACCAGCATGTCCGCCGACAAGTAAACGACATCCCCCTTTTTGGGTATCCTTGTGTGGTCGAGATTGAGCTGGCGCAGGTTTATATTAACAAGGGCGAACGCCGCATTGAGGGGTGTGATTTTGTTGATAAAGGGTGCCGTTTCACTCACCGATTTTGCCGACTGATCAGTGGATTATGTCGGCATATGTCTATTCAAGCGGTTTCCAGACATTTGGATATACGATGGGAAACGGTCAAGAATATCGACAGGGCATACCTTATTGAAACTCTCCCTACGCTTGATCCTGCAGAGCTAACTGGCTTGGAATATATTGGTGTAGATGAAGTTGCCCGGGCGAAAGGTCATGACTACATGACGGTGGTCTACGATATGGTTGGCGGTCATCTGATCTGGGTTGAAGCAGGCCGAACTGCCGAGGTTTTTTCAAGGTTTTTGAAACAACTGCAACCAGATACAGCCTGCAAAATAAAGGCCGTAGCGATGGATATGGGGCCTGCCTACCAAAAGGCTGTCAGAGAGTCCTTGCCGTTGGCCGACATAGTATTTGACCGTTTCCACGTCATGAAAAACTACAGCAAAGCTATCCATAATCAGCGTCGACTTGAGTTCAGAAAGGCCGATCCAAGTGGTAAAGAGTTGATGAAAGGGACGCATTATCTGTTGCTCAAAAATGCGGATAAGTTGAGTGAAAAACAAAGTGACAAGCTGCAAAGGTTGCTGGAGAGCAATAGCAACCTGAATGCACTTTACGTCTTGAAAGAACAGCTTCAGCTGCTGTGGAGTGCCGCTTCATTTGAGGCGATGGCGGAGCAACTGGAACGTTGGTGCCTGATAGCAGATCAGTCACAGATGCTCTATCTAAAAAAGTTCGCGAAATCCCTACGGAAACATTGTGTGGGCATCTGCAACTACGCCAAACACAAGCTCACAAGCGCCAGGATAGAGGCTGGTAATGTCAGTATAGGAATGATCCGTAAGCGAGCCAGAGGCATCAAGGATACCGAATACTTCAAACTCAAAATTAGACAATCATCCATTCCAGATAATCAATCTATGCTCTATTTGAAATCCTAAATCTACTCAACAAAGCGGAGAAGTGCCAAATCATCCTTGATTCCAAGAATGGATAAAGATTCCTTTACTCGTGGCGGAATGCAATTTTTACCAATTTTTTTAAAGTAACTTGACGCCTTTTTTTGCATCGCAGTCGCATTTTTCTTAGGCAGTTTAAGCGAATGAGTTTCCTTGAAGTATTCAATATTTTTAACAAAACAAATTATGCTCTCATGTTGATAAGAAATTTCGCCCGCATCGCCTTTGGGATTTCTCTTGTCCCAAACAATTTCTCCAATAAAATTGTTTGCTCCAAATATTTCTTCCATAACTAGGCGTAACCTATGGATTTCATGCTCATCAATGTGAAGTATGATAACGCCATCTTCTCGCAACATTTGTCGCGCCAATAACAACCGTGATTGCATGAAATTCAACCAGTCGGAATGTCGCCGCCCATGAGATTCTGGCAGGGCCATTAGTTTCACGCCTTCTTTTGTCGCCCCGTTCTTTTCCCAATAGGCTTTTTTACCTTCGGTGAAGTTATCGGGGTAAATAAAATCGTTACCCGTATTATAAGGCGGGTCGATATAGATACATTTGACCTGCCCAAAGTAAGTCGCTTGTAGGAGTTTCAACGCCTCAAGATTATCGCCCTCGATAATCAGGTTTTCGCTGGTGTTCTCTTCTGGGGCTTCCCCCGCTTTGTTTTCTGTACCATCGCTGTTCAGGCTTCGCGTTGGGTCATAGGCAAGGGTTGCACGACTGGGGGTGAATGCAAGGCGTTTTGATTTTTGCTTACCAGCCCATTCAAAGCTAAATCGCTCAGCTGCACTGCCAGCTTCATCAGATATAAGCGCGCGCAGGGCTTTTTCATCCAGATGCCCTTCACCATCAAACAGGTCTGGGAATAGGCTTTTAAGCTGTTCTATACGTTCTGTACGCATATTTTGTGACGCTTTGGCAATTTCATTTACGGGGGTATCAGACATCTTATTTTTCATTTCACTGGGCAAAGAATGTTTCGCCAAGGCGTTCATTAGCTTTAGCGTCAAAACTTTGCAGGTTATCAACGGGCGCAAGATAGCCTTTGAGGCCGATGGCTTCAAAATGCCGAATAGCGCATTGTATTTTTAGTTTTTCTTCTTCTTTGAGCTTTTCAAACTCTGCCGCGCCTTTGGTTTCGATGGTGAAATAAAACTGCTTTGTGTCACCTTCGTCATCAAGATTTTTCTTTTGTATCATCAGGGCAAAATCAGGATTATATGTACCACCAAAGGGCATGGGTATTTTGTAGGCTGAAGGCAGCTTTACAAAAACGCGTACGATATTTTGGGCGTCCAGATCTTTGGCGAAACTCACCTCGATATTTGAATCACATATGGCGTGGTCATATAGCCCACGCATTGGGGTTGGTGCTAAATCGCTGTAGGTTGGAATTTCAGGCTCTAACAAGTCCACTGGGTAACTTTCGCCTGTTTCCTCATATTGAACCATCCGCACCATCTCTTGGCTCATCACAACGCGGATACGTTTGCTAGCCTCGGACAAAAATTGCATGGGGTTTTTGGCGAGCTGTGCTTTTGCCCCTACCTCCATACACGATAGGATATGTGCGGCGGTCATTTCAGATATAGCGGTATCACGCGCAAGCTGGCTTGCAGTATCTACGCTTGCCATACCTCCCTTAACAACGGTGCTTTGTGCGCCTTTATGTTCGCCGACAACCTCGCCTTCGTCATTAAAGCTGTTCCAATGGTTTAAAGATATTTGCAGGTTGTTGGCACTCACAACGATTGAGTTGAGGCGCGCAATTGCGTTGTTAATCAGGGCGGTTTCATCAAAATGCACACGGCATTTGGTTTTAGTGGCAATACGCGCCCAAAGGTCTTTGAACTCGACGGAATTAAAATGCGCTTCGTTGCGCGTGACGATTTTTGATTCCTTGTTGCCGTCACGCATTTTTGGCGTTTTTGCATTTATGCCCAAGTCTTCGCGGGTTTCTTCCTGATAGGTTGTAACGAAGGCATGATAGCTCTCATTGGGGACAATGGTTAATAGATTAACCTCTTGGCCTTCGGTTACATCCCCTGCATCTCGGTAACGCTTACCACTTTGATTGACGCATAAGCGCAAGCCGCGCCCTATTTCCTGGCGTTTTTTAATCTGGCTATGGCTCTCATTCAGGGTGCAAATTGTAAAGACGTTTGGATTGTCCCACCCGACCCCAAGGGCGGAATGCGAAAAGATAAATTCAAGTTTATCATCAAAGGAAATAAGGCGACTTTTCTGGCGTAATATGCGGTCATAAATATCTTTGTTTCCCGCCATGGATTTTTCATTGTCGGTGTAATTACCTTTTTTATCTTGGGCAAAATACCCGCCATGCACTTCACTGACATTATCAGGCTCCATTTTGTAAAATTTCTTATATTCAATCGCATATTCTTCCTCAAAAATAAGACGAATTATGCCGTCACTATTTACATAGTTTGCAACGCGGTCGATGAAAAACAGGGCAAGAGGTTTTATGCCGTGTGGGGCAACGCGCTTTTTATGTCTAAAATGGGCTTGTACAGAGCGGCGTATTTGTTCCCGGAAAATGGCGGCTTTATCGCTGCCCTGCTTTGCACCTTCCTCTATCGTTTCGCCATTGGTGAATTTTATATATCCGTCCCCGTCAAAAATGTCGGTTGTGCCAATGTCCTCGACAATCCAGCCGTGATAAACGGGGTTATTGGTTTTGGTTTCCAAATCATCATGTAATTTTATGGTGATCACTTTTGGTTTAAAATCACCATTTGCCAAACGGGTATTTACCTGCACTTTCGCGGTTGGAAATTTCTTACCCGTTTTATCAAGTACAATCTTACGGCACTCCATGGCAACATTACTTTGGGTATTGGTTTCATAAATGGATAAAACCGATATTTTCTTTACCAAGCCCTGATTGTAGGCGTCATAAGAATCCAGGCGATTGATAACATTCCTGGGGTGCTTATGGGTTGCGGAATAACGCAATTTGAAAAGTGGATTGAACGCCGCAAGCCGCGTTTGCATGTTCGGGGTATCCATGCCCTCTTGTGGCTCATCAATGATCATAATCGGGCGCACTTGCTGTAATTGCTCTAACAAATTACCGCTATCGCGTTCCTCGTCGTTGATAACTTTATTATCCGAATCAAACGCCTGTTTGTTCATCACCATAATTGACAAGTGATTAGACATACAAAAGGTCTGCACCTTGGGTAGGTTTTTGCTGTTATATTGGATTACCTCTGCAATCGTGCCAAACATTTCAGAAAAATGCTGCTTGGTACTTTCCAACTGTTCTAAAGCCCCTTCACGGATTGCAACGCTTGGCACGACGATTATAAACTTGTGTAGCCCGTAGCGTTTATTTAATTCAAAAATAGTCCGAAGGTAAACGTAGGTTTTTCCAGTCCCTGTTTCCATTTCAATCGTGAAGTCTGGGCTTTCGGTGCTTGCGGGTTCTTCAATATCATTTTCAGAGGCAATACGCCTTGCATTCTCGAGCCAAATTTTCAATGGCAGATTCAAAACATTACTTGAAACGTCCCCTTGCCAGATTCTATCCTCTGCGCGTACATAGGGTGCACCCTGAAAAATCCCTGAAACACCAGCAACGGCTTTTACTGCCGCGATCTGGTGATTTAGGTTGGGTTCAAAATGAAATTTCATACCGCTATATTCCCATCTCCGATAAGGACTCTGGTATTTAGATTATCATTCATCCACCCTCATTCCTTCCAAAGAAGCCAATCATGGCTCGGTTGGTCGAAGCAGTTCAAACTGCTTGTGCGTGGTGTCATATCTTTGAAGTGCAACTCGGTCATAAGCACCGCCCTTTGTCGTTTTCTTTCATACCTATACGAGTCGGGGCCAGTGTGCCAGCTTCATATACGGCATAACTTACCGATACCTTCCCTCAGCTTTCTCGATGAACTATAGGGTGAGCTTCAATCAGGCTGGCTCCTTACCTGCCGCAATTTTATCCTGCACAATGCGCATGGCTTCCTCGGGTGTCATATCATCCGTGACCGCGGTTTCGGCCGTCACATTCACCTCATTTTTAGCGCGAACGTCATGACGATCCGACCAGCCCATGAGGTTCTTGGAAATCCACACCAGCATCCCGTTGTCGCCCTCTAGGGCCTTGCGGATCATGACACCCTTCAGGGCCGTGCGCGTTGTTGCCTCTCTTTGTCTGACTAACTCCGCAAAATTGATGCCGCGCTCGTTAAGCCGCCGCGCCAGCGTATCCTGGGATATTCCGTAAATGTGGCAAATATCCTGCGCCGTGGCGAAGCGCTCACACATGGCGCAGATCTGATCGAACATTTCATCGGTGAGAACAAACCGTGGTCCTTTTGGCCCGCTTTTTTTACCCTCTGCCATTTTTGAATTTCGCACCATGGTGCGTTCCTGGGCTGATTCTTGCAGGGCTTCCAGTCTTGCCCTGATCTTGTCCTTGTCGATTTCAACCTTGGCTTTCCTGTTCACCGTCTCTGGCTTCATACCTTCGGCATTGTAGGCTCTGCGATACGCTTCGCTGGCGTTGCCCGTTGTGATGTATTCATGGCAAAACTTTTCCTGCTTTATTGTTAGTTTGCGTTCCAATTTATGCTCCTTTTCGAGAATGCGAGCCTGCGACAACCAAATGCCCCGCCTGTATCAGCCTGTCGATAAGCTGGTAGGTGATGTTGTTGAGAGACAAGACGCCGTTGTCGCTTTCCGACACATAGCCAGAACGGACAAGCGTGTTGAGTATTTTGAGTGTAACCGTATGGCTCCAGCCAGATTTTACAATGAGGTCAGCGCGGTGACTGGCCCCATGCTCGATGTGCTGGCAAAGGGCGATCTTCTGCATGGCTACTTTGCCAAGGTGCTTTCCTTTGCTGTTTGCTCTGCCAATCTGCAAGGGGGTGCCTGGAAGAGCATTTTCAGGCTTATGTGTAGCTGGAAGCAATGCTGCTTTTTGCCGCTGTTCATCTTCCAGTATTTCAGACAAGGCGGATTGTACATCAAAGGCCATTTACGACACCTCCGATGCGGTTGCTCATGATTATAGGCAGAAACCGATTTTTCCAAATGTAAGCCGCCACCCCTGCTATTTCCGCTATTCCTGCTATTCGGGCGGATTTATTCGCGCTTTGGTTGTACAGAATAGCAGGAATAGCGGAAATAGCAGGGGGCATGGGGGCAATCTGGCTTTTTATCGCCCCTTCATTCGGGCGAGGTCTATGTCGCTTCATATCATGCGCCATTTGCGACACGTACAATCCTGTATGCCTCCTTACGGGACTTACCACGCACAACAAGACCGGCTGGAAGCGTCTCAAGCCAGCCGTGTTTTTCCAATATGCCAAGCATCTCTTTTGCTTTTGGTGTTTCACGCAAAACATTAGGGCCATACTGAACAACATCGCTTGGCAGGATTTCAGGTTCATCCCAATTATTGAGCAACCAAAGGCGCAAGGTTTCAGCCACGCCTATATTTTCAGAAATAACCGCCGCATCCGCCAGCCGCTTGGCTTCGCCCAAATAGAATTGTGCCAATGTAATGCCGTTTGCCATTGTTTCGGCGGTGATCTCGGTGGCGTGCAGATTATCCCAGAGGGTTAAAACGCACGATATTCGCGCGGCTTGCTCTGCCGATTTAGAGGCATAGGGCTTAATGACTTCATATTCACAATTTGGTAATTGTCCCTGTTCGGTGTCTTCGTAATACTGCAACAACAGTTCTTTTGCCGCTGCTGTTGGGGTCAGTACAGGCGGCTCCAACTCCCTGTCAGTGCCGTCCTTCAAGGGCGGCTGGCCTTCCAGTATAAGCCGCAGTCTCGCCCCGAATGTGGCTATGTGGCGGTCACTGTCGGGATTACTTCCCCGTCGCGTTCTGGTGCCGATTGTGCTGGCAGGTTCACAAATCAGGAACCGCGCCAGAAACCCTTGCCCGTTGGCCACGGGGTCAGCCAACATCGGACGTGCGGCAATCGGTTGTGCCATAATATGTGTTGCCAGTCTGCGCCCGTAGAGGGTTACGGTTCCATCACCCCCACGGGTTCTGTTAATGGGTGAGCCATCCCAGAGGCTTGAAAGACCAGCACAGGTTTTCAAATTGTTATCGCTGTTCATCGCGTGACCACCAATGAAGCCGCCACCCTCATCCGTGAACAAGCCCAGCGCGGGGTGACTACGCTGAAAGAGTTTGAACAATCCCTCGAACGTAGGCTCCGTTGCCGTCCTGTTGGGAACAAGAGGGTGTTCTGGCGGCATTGGGTAAGCCTCCAAGTCGGCAGTTGCCTCCGCCTGTTTTTCCTTTGACTTCCCCCCCACGGCATCGGCCAGTAGCTTGTCCTTCTTCTTTTCCCATATCTTAAAAGCAATGCTATAATCGTTCATCGCTTCGTTATAGGTGCCTTGGGCCTCCTGTTCATAATCACGAACGGCTTTCATCAAGAGCTTATCGCACCCGCTTTTACGCTCACCGGATTGCGCAACCGTCAAGGCAAACAGGCTACAAGGTGATATGCCGCCCAACCCCGCTACGTCACCAAAGGCCTGCACGGCCAATGACGCCACCGCCAAGGCACTTTGGGCGGCGATGGCAACAGGTGCTTGCGTTTTGTCGTGAACCGCCTCTACGGCTTGTTTCAACGGCCCCAGTGCCTCTACCGGATACTCCGCACCTTTGGGGGTTTCACGAAAAAGAGATTGTGGGCCTTCAGCAGCCGCGAACGGCTCTATATTTTCGTTATGAGTATTCATGAGCAATTGTTCCTGAATTTGATTGAAATTCGGAACGGGGCTGGTATGGTGTGGTTATATTTAGTTACCACTATCCAACACCTCGAAAGCCCCGTTTGTCCGAATGGGGTTTTCGTTTAAGCCACTTGTTCTACACGCTGGTCATTGGCCCATTTATTAAGGTCAACGCCGTGGTAGATTATCTTGCGGCCCAGCTTATAGAAAGCAGGTGAACGCCCGTGGTGGCGCATTTGGGCTTGCTTTTCTTTACTGCCAAGCAAGGCAATGATTTCAGGGTCGTTCGGTTGATAGTGACGGGTTTCGTCGAATAGCCGTGTCATTGATTTTCCTTAGATCGATTTCAATGACACCGAATTATGAACATATTTGTTGGCTTGGGAACAAGAATTATCCCTAAAGTGATGTGTCTTTATTTTAGGGCTTAGAGCCGAGGTCTTCCTTGGCTTTTTCAACCGCCTTCTCGCGTTGAAGTACTATTTTTTCGTAATTTTCGACTGAGCTGATGGATACATCTAATTCTTCTTTGACCCTATATTTTGCCGCCGTCTTTTGAACGCCTTCGTTCATCAATTCACGCAACCGGCAAACAACCTTTTTGACCTTCGCATTTCCGGCTGTTTTGACCTTCATATTCTGACCTTTGACTGGGTCTGGGTATCGCCACTCCCCCGTTACGAGTTCTGCAAGCAGGCTCCTTTCAGCTTTACTCAGCGGCTTGTCCGAATTCAGGTACTTTGCGAGTGCTGCGCCTTCTTTCTCCGGTTTTTTATCTCTGGCCTTAACAAATCCCCGGCCAGCTCTCATGACAGCCTGCCTAAAGTCAACATCCAACGAGCCGTCAGACATGGGTTACCCTCCTCATTGCTATAACATCACCGCTTTCACCGGTCACAAACTGCGACCAGCGTTCCATCAATGCCCTGCGCCGTTCCAACAGGTCAGACCGCGCATAGGCTTGCTCAACAGCAGATCCGACTTTGTGCGACAGGCTCATTTCAGCCACCTCACGCGGCGCATTGGCAACCTCGCTGGCCCAATCCCTGAATGTGCTGCGAAACCCGTGTACCGTGACGCCCTCGACCTTCATGCGGCGCAAGAGCATAAGCATTGCATGGCTTGATAGCGGCGCATGTCGCTTCTGGCCCTCAAATACATATTCAGACGCCATAGCTTGCAACGGCTCAATGATTGCCAGCATTTCGCAAGTCATCGGCACACGGTGGTTTACACCTGTTTTCATGCGTTCGGCTGGCACAGTCCACAATCGGGCCTTAAAATCAAACTCGTCCCATTTTGCCCCCAGCACTTCATTGGTGCGCGACCCCGTAAGGCAGGTGAACATCAAAGCCTTAGCGGCCATAGCCTCACGGCTTCGTAAATCAGCAAAGAAGGTTGGCACGTCTTGCCATTTCATAGCTGGGTGGTGAGCGTGCTTGGTATTTACTTTTGGCAATACATGGGCGTTCTGTATTTCTGTGACGGGGTTTTCCCCTTTTCGAAAGCCTTTTGACTTCGCCACGTCTAGGATTGTTTTTATTCTCTGGGATACACGTCTTGCGGTTTCATGCTTGTCTGTCCAAATCGGAGAAAGAACGGATAACACCTCTGGCTGCCCTATATCGGATACTGGCATACTGCCAATCTTTGGGAATGCGTAAAGTTCAACAGACCGTAGCCAGTTTTCACCATGCTTCTTGCTGCCCCATGTAGGCTTGCGGTCTATGTGTACTTGTTGGGCTATTTCAATAAAGGTTGGAATGTCCTGGCTGATATTGTGGTGCGGGTTTAAACCACGCACCGCCATGCGGCGATATTCCAGTGCCTTTTCTCTAGCCTCATTTAATGTGACAAGCATAGCCCCTCCCAAACCAAAGTCTGTTCTAAGCGGCCCACCTTTGCGGTTTTTTTGTCCCTTGATGGTCAGCCGTGCAATCCAACTGCGAGAGCCAGACAGCTTGACGACCAAGAATAGCCCGTTCCCGTCACCGTGCCGACCGACTGGCAGTGAGGTGATTTCGTTCTTCTTAAGCTTTCCTTTCAACGTGACCATGTATTGTACCCACAATAGTTACCACACAACAAATATAATTAAAGCTAAACAAAAGCAAGCCAAAATAAATAACAGCCACATAATACCCATATAAACAAGGATTTAAAGCCAATCAGAGCAAGTTAGCATAAGTGTAAATAAGGGGGATTTGGTAGCGGGAGAGGGACTTGAACCCCCGACACGCGGATTATGATTCCGCTGCTCTAACCACCTGAGCTACCCCGCCAAAGGTGAGGCGTGATTAAGACAGATGTGGGGAAGGGTCAAGTGGGATTCTAGCTTTAAAAGGATTTTCTTGGCAGTGTCTTAAAAACTGTGCCAAGTATGGCAAAATAGCAGAATATTATACGAGCGAAACAGGGTAAGTTAATGCGAGCATTGATACAACGCGTAACCCATGCACAGGTTGATGTGGATGGCAAAACAATTGGGGAAATCGATGAAGGTCTTTTGGTGTTAATTTGTGCAATGCAGGGTGATACGGCTGACGTTGGTACAAAGCTAAGTCAGAAAATACCTAAGCTTCGCATATTCAAAGATGACGAAGGACGTATGAACAGATCTCTTGTAGATATTGAAGGATCTGCATTGATTGTCAGCCAGTTCACACTAGGTGCAGATACCAGCCGCGGTAATCGTCCTGGGTTTTCTATGTCTGCGCCAGCAGAAGAAGGCCGTGTTTTATACGAAACTTTCGTAAACGATTTTAAAAGCCTTGGAATTCCTGTTGAAACGGGTCAGTTTGGCGCTGATATGAAGGTGTCACTGCTTAACGATGGTCCAGTGGCGATTTGGATGGATACGGAAGAAGGAAAATAAACGATGGCCTTAGAAGACGCAGCCAAAGAGATAGATACTGCAATCACACGTGAAGGGTATAAGGGGCAATCCTTTGAATTGACCTTTGCGGGTGCCGTTAGCTTCCTACGTCGTAAATACACAAAAGACCTGACTGGTGTTGATGTTGCTGTAACTGGTGTACCGTTTGATTGTGCTACAACCAATCGTCCAGGTACACGTCTTGGCCCACGCGCAATACGGGAAGCATCGACGTTGCAGGCGCCTGATGCACCTTATGGTTGGGATATTGATCCGATGACTGATTTCAATGTGGCAGATTACGGTGATGTTGCGTTTGATCATGCTAAGGTTTCGGATTTCCCTGCTGCTTTGCAAGATCACATTAAGGGTATTCTTGATGCAGGTGCCGCGTCGCTGGTCTTGGGCGGGGATCACTATATCACCTATCCGACTTTAAAAGCTTATGCTGAAAAATACGGGCCTTTGTCCCTTATCCAATTCGATGCGCATACCGATACATGGGTGGATGATGACCCAACCCGTATTGATCATGGCACAATGTTTTATAAGGCGGTCAAGGACGGCATTGTTGTGCCTGAACGTTCTGTTCAAATTGGCATCCGTACGACGAACGAAGATACATTGGGTGTGAATATCATCGATGCGCGCCAAGTTCATAGGCAAGGGCCAGAAGAAACCGCTCGCCAGATCAAAGAAATCGTTGGTGATCATCAATCCTATCTGACCTTTGACATTGATGCGCTTGATCCAGCTTATGCGCCTGGAACGGGAACACCTGTTTGGGGCGGTCTGACTTCTGCACAAGCATCTATCATGTTGCGCGATCTGGCGGGTATCAATCTGGTTGGCATGGATGTGGTTGAGGTCTCACCACCCTACGACACAACAGGAGCCACAGCGATTGCAGGAGCACATGTGGCGGTGGAATTGCTGTGTTTATGGGGTGCTGGGCGTAGAGCGCATGGATAGTGTTTTATTAAGGCCATGACGTTGATCTAGCCCCAATAATCAAAATATATTCTATAAGTATAATACCATACTAAATTATTCTATATCTGGAGTATCGCCCAATAGATAACGGGGACCATCTCCCTTGGCTGCAGCTGTGTCCATTGGATTATAAAGGTGACATTTCTTAAAAGATAAACAACCGCATCCTATACAGCCATCTAATCGATCACGTAAATTGATTAACGTGTTGATCTGTGTGTCTAAGGTCGCTCGGAAGTTTTTACTGATCTTAGTCCAATCTGCTTTTGTTGGTGTGCGCCCATTCGGGAGTAAGTCTAATTGCACACGAATTTGATCGATCGAAAAACCGAACTGTTGCGCAACACGGATAAAACTTAAGCGGCGGATATCAGAGCGTATAAATTGTCGCTGCCCGCCTGCGTTGCGATCTGGGTAAATTAATTTTTGTTTTTCATAATATCGAATAGCTGAAACAGCAACGCCAGTGCGGGTGGAAAGCTGTCCTATTGAGAGACAATCTGTTGAACGCATTTTTATTTCCCTTCGATGAAATAAAGCTTGACCTAAAGTTAAGTTTAGCAATTACAACAGACGAATGTAATAGAAAACAGTATAGAAAGGTAATTCACATGAGTGAAGTTTATTTGGAACATTTGAATGTAACAGTCAGTGATCCTGAAAAGGTGGCGGCTGTTTTATGCGAGATGTTTGATTGGGGTGTACGTTGGCAAGGGGCATCATTAGATAATGGGATTACATACCATATTGGCGGTGACAGCAGTTATCTTGCGATTTATTCAAAAGGAGGTACAGAGAAACTTAAGGATAGTCATTCCACACCTGGAAGTTTGAACCATATAGGAGTTGTTGTTGATGATATAAACGCGATTGAAAAGAAAGTTATATCAGCAGGCTATGAACCTCATAGTCATGGTGATTATGAACCAGGTCTACGGTTTTATTTTAATGGACCTGATGGAATTGAGATTGAAGTTGTGAGTTACGTGGACGAAAATTGATATTGAATTGGTGAAGATCGTTGATTGGATGCGACTACCAATCTTGATCTTTACCACGCCGTTTCTTTTTCGCATAGGATTTGGAACGTTTGCTTAAGTTACTCAGGCGTTCGCGCTCTTTGGCAATCGTCTTCGAGTTCTGCTCATTCTCTCTCAATAGCTTTTTCCAACGCTGTACCCGTTGCCCATCTAATGTGCCATCATCAACAGCCGCACGAATGGCACATTTGGGTTCGGTTTCATGACTACAATCTGAAAACTTACAGGAATGGGCGATGTCCGTTAGATCGGAAAACACACGTTCTAACCCTTCATCACTTTCCCCCAGCCCAAGCGACCTGATACCAGGGGTGTCGATCAACCATCCACCTGCAAGGGTGGGGCGCAGGCTGCGCGCTGTGGTCGTATGGCGGCCTTTGGCATCATCCTCGCGAATAGCTTGTGTTGCGGCTTCTATGCCCGTTAAACCGCTTCTGATGGTGGTTTTGCCAACGCCAGAGGAGCCCACTAAAGCAGCAGTTTTACCTGCATCTACCCATGGAGAGAGCTGGTTTAGTGATGTCAGGTCTTTTGCGTTCATCAAAACCGCATCAACATCTGGTGAAAGTGCGGCCGCTTGTTTTTGATAATCAGCGCCGTTATCCACCAGATCGGTTTTTGTCAGGACGATCAGTGGTTTTGTATGGTTAGATTGGGCAAGGATGAGATACCGTTCTAAACGGGCCAAATTGAAATCTGCATTGCAAGAGGACACGATCATCAATGTGTCGACATTTGCCGCAATCAATTGCCGCGTAATACCAGCCCCTGCGGATTGGCGTTGTAGGATTGTAAAACGTTCCAGCAAAGACAAAACGCGGTTGGTTTCAGGATCGGTTAAAATCCAGTCACCTACAGTCAAATCACCCGCACTTATGGAGGGTGGTAGGTCTAGTGTAATTTCACCACTCGCACCAAAAGCCGAGATTTGTTTGCGGTTGATATCGCTGATGCGTGCAGGCGGGGTGTCCACAAATGCGTCGTCTTCGATCTGATCATCAAAATGATCCGACCAACCAAGCGCAATAAGTGAACTGTCCGCCATTCATGCCATCCTGAAACTAATGCCCGCCAATACGGCCAAGTTGAATATCGTAATCAACTGCCAAATGGTAACTTGGATCATCGCTGGCTTCCAGCATCAATTGACCAGCGTCATGCAACAAGCGGTGGCAATCTTTCGACAGATGACGCAGCTTTAGCTTTTTGCCAGCTTGGGAATATTTCTCGGCCACAGCTTCGATCGCTTGTAATGCACTTTGATCGACGACACGTGATTGTGCGAAATCTAGGATCACCGTGTCAGGATCATTTTCAGGGTTAAACATCTCTTGAAAACTTGTGGCAGACCCAAAGAACAATGGACCTTGGATATCATAAACCAAAGCGCCTTCTTCTGACTTTGATGGGTGTGGGATCGCCCGAATTTGTGCGGCTGCATTCCATGCATACACAAGTGCCGAGATGATTACGCCGACAACAACTGCGATAGCAAGATCTTCTAAAACCGTTACGACAGTCACTGTGATAATGACCAATGCATCAGATAGCGGGATGCGGCGGAATAAGCGAAGCGATTGCCATGCGAATGTACCGATAACGACCATGAACATAACGCCAACCAAAGCGGCCAATGGGATCAGTTCGATGATGCTGCTGGCGAATAAGATGAAGCTTAACAGGAATAATGCTGCTGCAATGCCTGACAGACGCGTACGACCGCCAGAGTTTACGTTGATCATCGATTGACCGATCATTGCACAACCGCCCATGCCACCAAAGAAACCAGTGACGATATTTGCACTACCTTGTGCAAGGCACTCTTTTGATGCACCACCGCGTTGGCGTGTGATTTCACCAACGAGGTTCAGTGTCAGTAAGCTTTCGATCAGACCAATTGCCGCTAAGATCATTGCGTATGGGAAGATGATTGTGAAGGTTTCCAAATTGAACGGCACTTGTGGAATAGCGAATTCTGGTAAACCACCTTTTACAGATGCAAGGTCGCCAACACGAGGAACGGGTATATCAAAGACGATGACGGCTGCTGCAACCAAACCAATTGCTGCTAATGGGGCAGGGATCAACTTTGTAACTTTTGGTGTGCCCCAGATGATTGCCATCGTTGCGCCAACCAAGCCAAGGGTTATCCAAAGTGTTAGGCCAGACATCCATTCATGCCCACCATCTGCTGTTGGGACTTTAAATTGCTCCATTTGAGCTAAGAAAATCACGATTGCGAGGCCGTTCACGAAACCAAGCATAACGGGATGGGGAACCATGCGGATGAATTTACCCAGTTTGAATATACCCGCCAATACTTGGATGATGCCCATTAAGACAACTGTTGCGAAGAGATATTGAACGCCGTGTTGTGCAACCAAAGCCACCATCACAACTGCCAGAGCACCTGTAGCACCTGAAATCATACCAGGACGACCACCAAAGACAGCCGTGATCAGACCAACGATGAAGGCTGCATAAAGACCAACCAAAGGCTGAACCCCTGCAACGAATGCAAATGCGACGGCTTCTGGAACCAAGGCAAGGGCCACGGTTAAGCCAGCCAGAACTTCTATTCTGCTTTGTGCTGGGGTCAGCGTAACTGCATTACCATTTGCGTCTTCGCTGCGAAATGCACGTGCGAAATCTGAAATCGTCGTAAATCGGGCCACGGGTTTATACCTTGAATAGTGAGTCTGGATTGGCTGCGTGTAACCGAGCGAGGCGCTTTGATAAAGGCTTTAGTTTTAAATTTAGAATAGATGAGGATAAACGGTCGCTTGTTTAGATAGTCGCCTTTTTAAGGTGTTTTATTTTCCAATAATTGGTTAAAACCACCAGCTTTTAGCTGGTCAGCTTTAGCGTTATTTACATAAGGTTTCCTTCCATTTTAAGACCCAGCGTTGCGGTAAGGTCTTAAAATGGAAGGAAACCTTATGATCTATTCTACTGGAAGTCATAGCAGATATTATCACAGATACCATATCGTTTGGGTAACAAAATATCGTTACAAGGTGCTGCGTGGTGAAATGCGTGAGCGTATTCGGACATTGATACGACAAACGTGCAATGAATTGGGCGTACACATTGAAAAAGGCGTATTGTCTACCGACCATGTGCATATGTTTGTGTCAGTCCCGCCGCACGTCCCAATTTCAAAGGTGATGCAACGCGTAAAAGGGAGGTCCTCATACAAGATACAGCGGGAGTACCCCGAATTACGCAAACGCTATTGGGGGCAACGGTTCTGGGCTAGAGGCTATTTTTCAACGACGAGTGGAAATGTGACGGATGACGTTATTCGTCAGTATCTTGAATTACATTCAAAACGTGAACCTACCGACGAAAGTCGGTAGTTGTTCAGTCAGATGAGCTCTTTTGCCAATTCAAGAAAGCACTGAAGAGTTGCGCTTGTGTGCTAATGCCAAGCTTGGAATAGGCTTTTTGGCGGTGCGTTTTTACAGTTGGCACAGCAATGCCGAGATTCAACCCAACGGACAGGCTGGAATGGCCTTTCAAAATCATATGTACGATTTCGGCTTCCCTTTTGGTGAGGTTATCGCGTGCAAAATCATCCAGCTGTTTAGGCGTTTTTTCGGGGCTTTGAAGCGTGGTATGCTGGTTGGTCCATATTGCCCGAAAAGCGGTGCTGAAAAGGGGCAAGAACGGTTGTAATCGTTCCGTTAAATCTGATGTAAAACCACCATCTTTTGTTGGCCGCGCAAAACTTATTTCACCCATATACCCTTTTGGTAATTCAACTGTTAAAGAGAGTTCCTGTAAACCAGTTGGCCATCCTGTTGTACGATACCCCACTTCTTCGGATGCATCTTGCTGAATATGAGGTTCGTCTTGAAAGGATTGCCAATTGTCAGGCGCTAAATCAGCCATGCAGTGTAGACCAGATGATAAGCCTTCGAGAAAAGTGTTATATAGGGGATTAAGCAAGTACGTGCTGGAGACATACAATTGGACTGCGTCCTTTGCCGCCCCTTTGGGATATGTGTCACAAAGATAGATTGGCGGAGCCTTTGGGCGATTCACAATGCAAAAAGCAGCTGTGAAGGGGATGATATGGTGTGCTGCATCAATCATACCACTCGGGCCTAGGTGCCCTTCGATGACATTCGATAGAGTTTGATTAAGCTCTGTAATCTCTGAGGGGTTATAGAGTGTCATAATCTTTCCGGTGTCGCACGATAGATGCAGGATTTAGCTTTGCATCATCCTTTGGGATGATAGCGTAGCTTATTTCAAGAAGATAATATCGATAAAACATATTTAGAGGAATATTATGACCAATTTGCCAATTGTACTTGATGCCAAAGCTGTACAGAAACTACTGCCGCAGATCGATGTGTTACAAGAACTGCGTGGCCTTTTTACAGAGTTGGGTCGAAATCAAGCCGTACAACCACCACAAACCATAGCTTTGCTACCTGATGATAAAGGTGATTTTATTACCTATCTGGGCGGGCAAGCTGGTGCAGGTGTATTTGGTGCAAAGTTATCCCCTTATTTGGTGACAGATAGCGCGCCAATTATCACGGCATGGACGGTTTTGATGTCGATGGAAACAGGACAACCTTTGTTATTATGCGATGCGGGTGCTTTAACCACTGAACGCACGGCTGCAACAACGGCTCTTGCTGTTGATTTTCTGGCAGATGACACTGCAAATACTCTCGCCATCATTGGATCGGGTTCAGTCGCCAAGGCACATTGGCGGCATGTGGAAGGGTTGCGCAGTTGGGAAAAAGTAACCGTTTATTCCTCTAATATTGCCAATGACAAGGACAACCAATCAGATTGGAAAGCCCTTCATCCTGATATAATGTTTAAAGAGAGTGCAGAAGCGGCCACAGATGGGGCAGATGTTGTTATGTTATGTACATCATCAGGCACACCCGTTGTCGATGTCAGTGCCATAGCTCCAAATGCATTGGTCACCTCAATCAGCACCAATGTGGCTCAAGCGCATGAAATTAAGCCTGAGTTTTTAAATTCTGCTCAGGTGTATTGTGACTATAAAGAAACCACTCCATCTTCAGCGGGTGAAATGGTCTTGGCTGCGCAAAACCTTGGGTGGGATGTTGATGACATCAAAGGGGACCTTGCTGATCTTGCTACTGGGTCATGCGCATTGCCCAAAAATGGCACTCCTGTATTTTTTAGATCAATCGGTTTGGGACTGGAAGATATTGCCATCGCCAATGCCGTCTACCGCGCTGCAAAAACAAACTGAAAGGAAACTGATCATGCAAATTGAACCTTTTGGTGTCGAAATATGGATGAACGAGTGGGAAACCAAATGTGAATGGAATTTGGCAGAAACTTGCGTGGAAAGCTTAACCATTGCTGAGCTGTTAACGCTTTCTGGCAAAAATGAAGCCAACCTGTCTGAATTGATGACAATGAAGATGACTTACGGTGCCATTGAAGGGTCTGATCGTTTGCGTACAGCGATTGCAGCTCTTTATGCAAATCAAGAGGTTGGGAATACCATTGTAACCCACGGTGCAATTGGTGCGAATATGCTGGTTCATAAAACTTTGGTTGGGGCAGGTGATCGTGTGATTTCGGTTGTGCCTACATACCAGCAACATTATTCTATACCTGCCAGTATTGGCGCGGATGTACATCATTTGATGTTACGCGAAGATAATGGTTTTCTGCCTGACTTGGATGAATTGTGCGCCCTTGCTGTGCCAGGAACACGTTTGATTGCAATTAATAATCCGAACAATCCCACGGGCGCATTGATGGACGAAGCGATGTTGCAAGAGATTGCGAGTATAGCGCGCTCTGTTGATGCGTGGATATTATGCGATGAAGTGTATCGGGGTACCAATCAAGAAGGTTCGGGAATGACAGCTTCTATTGCTGACATTTATGAAAAAGGTATTAGCACAGCAAGCATGTCCAAAGCATTCTCTTTAGCGGGTTTACGTTTGGGTTGGATTGCAGCACCAAAAGAGTTGATTGAAGAGATCTCAAAACATCGCGATTATGATACGATCTCTGTTGGAATGATCGACGATCATTTTGCAACGATTGCACTGGAAAACAAAGATAGAGTGTTGGAACGCAGTCAAACAATCATACGCGAAAACCTAGACATGTTAGAAGCATGGGTCGATGCTGAAACGCGCATTTCATGGGTAAAACCACGTTCTGGCACGACTGCCTTGTTGAAATATGACCTACCGATGAGTTCCCGCGAATTCTGTGTTTCATTGCTGAAAGAAACGGGGGTAATGTACACACCAGGTTCTGCTTTAAGTATGGAAGGGTATGTTCGAATTGGATATGCGAACACGCCCTCTATTCTAAAAGAAGGGTTAAAGCGTACTTCGCAGTTTTTATCTCAACAGGTCTAACATCTACGACAGGTTCTGTCGTTAATTGGCTGGCACGAGATGAAAAGCTAGGCAAAGTGAACGAAAAAGGAGAAGGTATGAATGATTTGTGAGCGACCAACAGCCCTGAATCTGTTACAGAATTTGGGGAGGCGGATAGGTTTCAGGCTGAATCGTAACTTAGGGCATTGTGACCCTGTAAAGGAGAATAGCCTTCGCCTGTTTCCGAACAGCCTTCTTAAGGCCCGATTTAGGTCGGTGACCTTGTATAGGAGTTTGGTTTGGCCGTTCACAGCCCATCTGGGGCTCCGCCTCCTAACAAAGGGAGTATAGCACATGGCTTTTATTGGTGTCGACCTACATACGAATTCTTTTACGATCTGCCGTCTTGAAGTGGATGGTTCGGAACATTTTGAAACATTCCAGCTGTCACAAGTTGACTTGGACCGCTTCTGCCACAGTGTGGATGCGGATGACGAGTTAGCGGTTGAGGCCACGGGCAATTCCGCTTGGTTTTATGGTGAATTGCGGCCATGTGTGGGACGCATTGTCATTGTCAACCCGCGCCAATTCCAGGTGATCCGCAAGTCGGTGAAAAAAACCGACCGCAATGATGCGCGGGCTTTGGCATTTTTTCTGTCCAAGGATATGTTGCCAGAAACGCGTCTAAAATCTACAGCGGAATCGGAATTAGCGTCAACAACCCAAACGCGCGATCTTCTCGTCAAACAGCGCACCATGCTGCTCAATAAAATCCATGGCATGTTCAATCGCCATGGGATGAAATTGAAGAAAGAGGGTTTGTCGAGCAAGAAACGACTTCTGGCCCTTGATCTGAGCCAATTTACACCTTTGGAAAAAATTGAGCTGGGCGCATTACGGGATCAGGCTTTAAGCTTGACTGTTACTCTAGCGGAACTTGACCGTGCAATCGAAACTGCTGGTGAAAAGCTGGTGGGGTTTGAAGGGCTGACCAGTATCAAAGGTATAGGTTCGCGGTCGGCGGCGGTCTTGTTGTCGGGCATTGGCAACATCGATGACTTTGCCACGCCTGATAAGCTGGCCGCCTATATTGGCATAGTGCCGCGCGTCAGCCAATCCAACGATACTGATAATCGCGGTAGGATAACCAAACGTGGAAACAAGCTTATGCGCACCACGTTGGTACAGTGCACGCTCATTGCTATTCGTTATTCGGGGTATCTCAACAGTTTTTATCAAAAAATTAAAGAACGACGTGGGTTTGGTAAGGCTATCATTGCCACAGCACGTAAGCTGCTAAAAATAATCTTTGACACCCTTAAAAATGGCTGGGTATTCGACGATTTTACTAAATTTAAAATCAAACAAAATCAATTGTCTACTGGACAATCATCATAGGAGTTCACATATGAAAGCTGCCGTTTGCCGCGAGTTCGGAAAACCACTGGTGATTGAAGAGGTTACATTGGCCTCTGTTTCTGACGATCAGGTCCATGTAAAAGTCGCTGCTTGTGCGATTTGTCATTCCGATATTATGGCGGCTTCGGGCGCATGGGGTGGTCACTTACCAGCTGTTTACGGACACGAAGCTGCCGGTACTGTTTTGGCTATTGGTAAAAACGTCTCGAATGTTTCTGTCGGGGATGTGGTCTTGGTCACATTGATTAAAGCCTGTGGAACTTGCACAATGTGTTCAAGTGATCATCCTACAGATTGTGAAACACCTTACGACCGTGTTGGAGATTCTCCTTTACGTGCAATGAATGGCGAGGTTTTGGAGCACGGTATCGCGACAGCCGCTTTTGCAGAAGAAGTTATTGTCGATCATAGCCAAGTGATTGGCTTGCCTGATGGCATTGAAATGGACGCAGCCAGCTTGCTGGCTTGCGGTGCTATTACTGGGATTGGAGCTGTAACAAATTCAGCGGCTATGCCCAAAGGTGCTACTGCGGCTGTGATTGGTGCAGGCGGTGTTGGGTTAAACACAATCCAAGGTGCTGTTCTGGCAGAAGCATCGCATGTGATTGCATTGGATGTGGAACCGTCAAAATTGGACGGTGCGTTAGAATTTGGGGCGACCCATGCTGTGAACGTTAGGGATACAGATGCCGCTGATCAAGTGCGCGCCATTACGAATGGCCGCGGTGTGGATTATGTTTTTGTGACTGTGGGATCTGTGGCCGCTTATAAATCGGCGCTCGATTATCTGGCTGTACGCGGCGAGTTGATCATGGTTGGTATGACTGCAAGTGGCCAAGAAATGGGTATTGAACCCGTGAATGTCGCAGCTATGAGCCAAGTTTTGCGCGGATCGAAAATGGGCGATACGGTTTTACAGCGCGATATTCCTGTATTGATAGAGCATTACAAAGCTGGGCGTTTGAAATTGGATGAATTGATCTCCAACAGGTATTCTTTGAATCAGATTAATGAGGCGATTGAAGACACCAAAGCGGGGCAATCCCGCCGCAATGTTATTGTTTTTGATTAAAGTCCGTGGTTGGGTGATCTCATGAAATTAACTGATCTGGAAATTTTCGTTGTTGGCAACCAGCCCCCTAATTGGGGCGGGCGGTATTTTATCTTTGTGAAACTCACCACTGATACTGGGATTGTTGGCTATGGCGAAGTTTACGCCGCTGCTGTTGGTCCTGATGCGATGAGCACTGTGATCAAAGATGTGTTTGAACGGCATATGCTGGATGAAAACCCTGAAAACATCGAAATGATGTTTCGTCGCGTATATTCCAGCGGTTTTACACAACGGCCTGATCCGACGACTATAGGGGCGTTTTCAGGATTGGAAATTGCCTGTTGGGATATTTTGGGTAAGGCACATGACCGTCCCGCCTATGCTTTGATCGGTGGATTGATGAATGAACGCATTCGGTCATACACCTATCTTTATCCTTTACCCCACCACGACCCAAACGCGTTTTGGACATCTCCTGATCTGCAAGCAGAGACTGCTAAAGAAATGGTGAAACTTGGATTTACAGCGGTGAAATTTGATCCTGCGGGACCTTATACATCACGCGGCGGGCATATGCCTGCGATGACGGATATCGATTTGAGTGTTCAGATATGCGCTGCTGTTCGCGGGGCAGTTGGCACAAAGGCGGATTTGTTATTCGGAACGCATGGGCAATTCACGACAGGTGGCGCCATTCGTTTGGGCCGTGCTTTAGAACCCTATGATCCGTTGTGGTATGAGGAGCCTGTACCCCCTGATAATGTAGACGCTATGGTAAAGGTCGCACAATCGGTGCGTATTCCTGTGGCGACAGGTGAGCGGTTAACAACAAAAGCAGAATTTGCACCTGTGCTACGCGCTGGCGCTGCGAATATATTACAACCCGCGCTGGGCCGTTCGGGTGGTATTTTGGAAACCAAGAAAATTGCCGCTATGGCCGAAGTTTATAATGCTCAAGTAGCGCCGCATCTTTATGCAGGACCCGTGGAATGGGCTGCGAACATTCAGTTGGCTGCGAATATTCCAAACGTTTTGATGGTTGAAACCATTGGAACGGGTGGTGGTTTTGCGGGGGATTTGATCAAGCATAGCATTCATTGGGAAGATGGCTTCGTTCATGCCCCCCAAAGTGCAGGCATAGGGATCGAGTTCGATGAAGCTCTCGCGAAAGCCAATCCATACACAGGCACAGGTTTGCATTTGGAAATGCAAGATGCACCATGTGATTATAAAGAGGGCAATGCATTCCAAGGTGGCGCAGCAGACTAAAGCTGAAGTATTACGTTTTGATAACTGAGATACAGCAACTTGCCTATTCGGTCTGCTGGGATGGTTCCAATGTATAGCCAACCTGATAGCTTTTTTCTAACAAAGATTTTCTCCTCTTTAATGAACCAGTCGAACCGTAAAGCATCTCAAGTCTGCGTGGGGAAAATCCAAAATACCCAAAGGTTCCCTTGATCCACGCCGTTTCTAAAGCAGCGAGATAGCCTTCGTTCTCCATTTCATCTGAACGCGCTCCAGCTGGAATTAAAAGGACACCAGAACGAGATCGTTGAAGTGATTTTTCAGGATCATCTAATTGGTCGTAAGCCCATCGCCATGACCACACACGATCGACCCAACCTTTGGTCATGGACGGCATTCCCCACCAAAAAAGAGGAAAGACAAGGCAGATAGCGTCTGCCCGTGCGATCCGTTCCTGTTCTTTGACGACATCTGACGGTGCAGTATCGCCATCCTCTCGCTCTATGTCAGCCATTGACCAAAGAGGATTAAAACCCTCGGCGTGTAAATCTGCAAGTTCAACCGTATGACCTGCCGATTTAGCGCCCTCCATAAATTTTTGGGCAACAGCTACGCTAAAAGAGGCAGGATTGGGATGATCAAGGATAGTCAATACATGCATAAGCAGATTCCATAAAAACAGCTGTAGTTATAACGAATGATCAGAACAAATACCCAATGTTAATACAAGCGCTGGGCGCGATTAAATTAAATAAGCTGTAATGACCCAGCGGAACAGGTTGTTTAAGGTGGCACTCTGGTGTTGATTGGCCAAATACTACGTTACATTGGATTTTGCTTTGAATAGAAAACTTGCGATCTTATTTCTGTTAATGACAGTGGTGATTGATGCCATGGGCATCGGTTTGATCATGCCTGTGACCCCAGATTTGATCCGTGAGCTTTTAGGGGCTGAATTGTCAGAAGCTGCCGTTTGGGGCGGTGTTTTAAGTGCGTCATTTGCTGTGATGCAGTTCTTGTTTGGGGCGGCGATTGGCAATCTATCAGATCGCTACGGTCGTAGGCCTGTTTTACTCGTATCACTTTTTGTTATGGCTGTGGATTATGTGATTATGGGCCTCACTCAATCCATTTGGATATTATTGCTGGGGCGTCTCATCGGTGGTGTTGCTTCTGCTACGCAATCTACTGCGGCTGCGTATATGGCGGATATTTCCAGCCCAGAAGAAAAATCATCAAACTGGACACCTCTAAAAACCTATCTTTTAGGTGTATTTTGTGATTCAATATTTTCAGGAGGATATTTTGATGCACGAAGCAGGATTGTTTGATTTTTCTGATCATCTTGAGCGTTTGTCTAAAACAGGCGACCCACTTGTCGCGCTTTCTGAGCATGTGGATTTTGAGATGTTTCGGTGTGCACTGACAAGTGCACTTAACTATGGAGAGCGTCCACAGGGGGGTCGTCCGCCCTATGATGCGGTTATGATGTTTAAGATTTTGATATTAGCGTCGATGCATAATTTAAGTGATGAGCGGATGGAGTTTCTGATCCGCGATCGTTTTAGCTGGTTGCGTTTTCTTGGTTTGCAAATTGGGGAGCCGACGCCAGATCAAAAGACCATTTGGGTGTTTCGGGAGAAGTTGACCCAAGCGGGTGTGTTGACTGATTTGTTTGCAACCTTTGAGGATCATTTACGTAATCGGGGTTACAAACAAACTGGGGGACAAATTGTAGACTCATCGCTGATTGCAGCCCCACGCCAACGTATGACTTCAAGCGAGAAAGCCCGCGCCAAGGCTGGCGAAGATGCAAAAGATATCTGGCCTGATAATCCAGCCAAGGCGGCACAGAAGGACACCGACGCACGGTGGATGGTCAAGTATAGCAAGGCTAAAACGACCAAGACGGGTGAGAAAGATGCGGGGTTAGTTGATATTTCCGTACCTCACTTTGGCTATAAAAACCACATCAGCATTGACCGTAAGTTTCGGTTTATCAGAGGTGAAAAAACAACAGATGCAGCGCGCTATGACGGTCATGAGTTGGCGTCAGTGCTCACCAAGGACAATCGTTCTGGCAAGGTTTGGGCCGATACAGCTTACCGCACCAAGAGCAATGAGGCATGGCTTAAGGCCAATGGATTTTTCTCCCACATCCACCGTAAAAAACCAAAAGGCAAACCAATGCCCAAACACATCGAGCGCGGTAATGCGACACGTTCTATATTTCGCACCTGTGTCGAGCATGTCTTTGGTCATCAGAAGGGCCCGATGGATTTATCCATTAGAACCATCGGAATTCAACGCGCCACAACAAAGATGACACTCGCCAACATAACCTACAATATGAAGCGTCTCATCTTCCATGAACGACGGCAAGCCACAGCCTGAATCCGTCTAGAATTCAGAAATACCCGCTCAGGCGGCTCCATAAAGCATGAATGCCGCATAAAACGGAACAAAACAGGCTTTTTTTGCGTCAAAAAGCAGCCTGCCGTAAAAAATGCCTATCAAATACCTCTGGAATTAGCGGTTAATCGAGGTGTCCAACTTTGGGTTGCTTGGTGCCGCTTTTGGTATAGGCTTTGTTTTGGGCCCTATGATGGGCGGCTTGTTAAGTGAATTTGGGTCGCGTGCCCCTTTTTATGCTGCTGCTACACTCGCCACTGCCAATCTTATCTTTGGGTATTTCATCTTACCTGAAACAGTCACTGATAAAATCAGACGTCCCTTAGAATGGCGCCGTATGAATCCATTCCGTGCGTTGCAATACATTGGATCATTGCCAGGTCTTGGCTTGTTGTTGATTGTGTATTTCATCCACCAAGTTGCATTTTTTGTGTACCCAACAACATGGGCTTATTACACGCAAGAAAGGTTTGGCTGGACTGCATGGGATGTTGGTATCTCATTATCTTGTTTTGGGATTGGCATGGCTGTTGTTCAAGGTGGCGTCATTCGAATGATTGTGCCGCGTTTAGGGGAATGGCGCACGATGATCTTTGGGATGTCGATTGCCGCTATATCGTACGTGTGTTTTGCATCTGTTTGGCAGGGCTGGATGATCTACGCGCTCATTCCAATTACATGTTTGGGAATGGTCAATAATCCAGCGCTTCAAAGTGTAACATCCAAGGCTGTAAGCGATAGTGAACAGGGTGAATTGCAAGGCGTTATGACGGGGGTTGCTGCGATTGCATCTATTCTGAGCCCGTTGATTATGACGGGTATGTTTGGGTATTTCACAGGTCCGAATGCACCAGCTTATATACCCGCTGCACCATATTATTTAGCAGGAGTATTAGAAGCCATAGCTTTAGGTGTTCTTATTCTAGCCTATACGCGGGTGCTCAAAACAAACCCAGCTTAACTTACATCACATCGCGGTAGCCAAGGGCATCCATCAACTCGTCATCTATTTTGCGATAGATGTATTCCAGATCCCGTTTTTTATGATCCGTTTTCAGTTTGTGATACTTGTAGCGGCGTTGGTAATCTTCAAAGCGCATGTTGTCTTTGGATTTTACCGAGCGGCGAATATTACCGTAGCCATTGGTGATTTTAGGAATGTAATCGGCGATGCGGTCCATCTGGCCTTCAAAATCAGATAACATATCTTCGTAACGGATGTGCAGCACATTATCAGCGACTTCCATCACGCGAAGATATTCGCGCATCTTACGGTTCCAAAGTTCAATAGGGCTATCCAAACTCTCTTCGCCAACATTATCGCGTTCAGCGACAGGCCATTCGGACATCAGAAACTTTTCAAACGGAATTTCATCACTGGACAGAAGCGGGTTTTCTGGACGCGCGTGTAAAGAGGTTAGGAAATGCACAGGGTGCTTTGTGATCAACAGAAACAACGTGCTTTGTGAATGCGGTGCTGCACGGATCACATCAATCGGAGGTGCTGCATGCTTGAGGCCAAAGTCGGAATATAAAATACGCTCGTGGTATTCATCTTGCAGACGGTTATTGTGAAACGGGCGCTCTTTTGGCTTATAGGTTTGTAAGACCAAACGCATAACACGGCGGTCTACACCAAATTCACCGCGCAGATTATCAGTGGCAAAATTCTTATCAATGAGTTTGCTAAGATATGTGGCGCCAGTATTGCGTTCGCCAAATATTTTTGTGAACAGACATGTCATCTATTTATGGTGGCCCCCTGTTTGACAGCTGTACCGTTTTTATTGATTTTATCGGTAAGCATTGAAAATAGATTTAAACAGTAAGATTAATTTTGCAACCGCTTTCCCTGAAACGAAAGCTGCGATAGTGTCTGGTGATGAGTAATAATCCCCGATTCATTCACCTGCGCGTCCACACAGCCTATTCCCTGTTAGAAGGGGCAATACAGCTGAAAAAACTACCTGATATGTGTGTCAAAGGAGATATGCCAGCAGTTGCTGTGACAGATACGAATAATCTATTTGGCGCGTTGGAATTTTCTGAGACAGCAAAGAAATCTGGTGTGCAACCCATCATTGGCTGCCAGTTTGACCTGAGCTATGCACCTGCGTCACGCCCAGGTGAGAAAACACCTGATCCAAAGCCTGTGGTTTTATTGGCGCAATCAGAAGCAGGTTATATGAACCTGATGAAGCTGAATTCATGTGCGTTTTTAGAAGCGGGAGATGCGCTTCCACATGTAACACTAGATCAATTGGCGCAATATTCAGATGGTTTGATCTGTATGTCTGGCGGGTCATTGGGACCACTTGGGCAGTTGTTGCAAGACGGGCAATCTGACAAAGCGCGTACATTGGTAGAACGTTTGGCGGGCATTTACCCAGACCGCCTATATATTGAATTGCAACGCCACCCAGATGGGGATCACCCACGTACGCCAATTGAGGAATTGACCGAAGGACCAATGGTTGCTTTGGCTTATGATTTGGACTTGCCATTGGTGGCAACCAATGACGTCTACTTTCCAGAAAAAGATATGTATGAAGCCCATGATGCGCTGATCTGTATTTCAGATGGTGCTTATGTGGACCAACAAAATGACCGCCGTCGTTTGACACCCGAGCATTATTTCAAATCCCAAGATGAAATGGTGAAGCTGTTTGCTGACTTGCCTGAGGCGATTGAAAACACGATTGAGATTGCCAAGCGCTGTGCCTTCAAAGTGTATATGCGTGATCCGATCCTGCCTAAATTTGCAGATAACGAGATCGAAGAATTACGTCGCCAAGCGAATGAAGGCCTTAAGGCCCGTTTGGCTGTTATCCCGCATGCTGCGACTGAAAAAGAATATCAAGATCGTTTGGATTTTGAACTGGATATCATCGAAGGTATGGGGTTCCCTGGTTATTTCCTGATCGTTGCGGATTTCATTCACTGGTCTAAGGAAAACAATATTCCTGTGGGGCCAGGTCGTGGGTCTGGTGCGGGATCACTTGTGGCCTATGCGCTGACCATTACCGATCTCGATCCATTGCGCTATTCCTTGCTGTTTGAACGGTTTTTGAACCCTGAACGTGTGTCTATGCCCGATTTCGATATCGACTTTTGTATGGATCGTCGTGAAGAGGTTATCCAATACGTTCAGGACAAATATGGGCGCGATAAAGTTGCACAGATTATTACTTTTGGTGCGTTGCTATCGAAAGCGGCTGTGCGCGATGTAGGACGTGTTTTACAGATGCCATACGGACAGGTGGATCGCCTGTCGAAACTGATCCCTGTAGAGGGGGTGAAACCTGTTTCCATTACCAAAGCGTTGGCTGATGAGCCACGCTTGCGTGAAGAAGCCAAAGCCGAAGAAATCGTTGACCGTATGTTGGGGTTTGCCGCCAAATTGGAAGGTTTGCTGCGGAACGCATCCACCCACGCGGCGGGTGTTGTGATTGGGGATCGTCCTTTGGACGAATTGGTGGCGCTCTATAAAGATCCACGTTCGGATATGCCTGCAACCCAGTTCAATATGAAATGGGTAGAACAAGCGGGTTTGGTCAAATTCGACTTCTTGGGTCTGAAAACCCTGACCGTTATCCAAGGTGCTGTGGATATGATCAAGAAGCGCGGAATTGATATTGATATTGGTGCGATTGATCTGGAAGATAAAGCAACTTACGATCTCTATGCGTCCGCTAAAACCGTGGCTGTGTTTCAGGTGGAAAGTTCGGGCATGATGGATGCGCTACGGCGTATGAAACCCACATGTATCGAAGATATTGTGGCCCTTGTGGCCCTATACCGCCCAGGCCCAATGGAAAACATTCCGATGTTTTGCGACGTGAAGAACGGTCGTGCCGAGCGTGAAAAATTACACCCCTCCATCGATCACCTGTTGGATGAAACTCAAGGCATTATTGTTTATCAAGAACAGGTGATGCAGATCGCCCAAGAAATGGCAGGCTATAGCCTTGGTGGTGCGGATTTGCTGCGCCGTGCGATGGGTAAGAAAATCCAAGAAGCGATGGACGAAGAGCGTCCTAAATTCTTGGCTGGCTCAGCTAAAAATGGTGTTGATAAGAAAAAAGCGATGGAGGTTTGGAACCTTCTGGATAAGTTTGCGAACTATGGTTTCAACAAATCCCACGCGGCGGCCTATGCGGTTGTATCTTATCAAACGGGTTGGTTGAAAGCGAACCACCCTGTGGAATTCATGGCGGCGGCTATGAATTGTGATTTGCATCTGACGGATAAGTTGAATGTGTTCCATCAAGAGGTAAAACGGCTAGAGATCGAAGTGATCCCCCCTTGTGTGAACCGAGGTCAGGCATTGTTCAGCGTGGTTGACGGCAAAATCGCCTATGCGCTGGGTGGTTTGAAAAACGTAGGAGCCGAGGCCATGCGTTTGATCACCGATGCCCGTGCTGAAGGTGGGGAGTTTAGCGACCTGTTCGACTTTGCAAGCCGTGTGGATTTAAAGCGTGTGGGCAAACGCCCGATGGAAATGCTGGCCCGTGCAGGTGGGTTTGATCTGTTGGACAGCAACCGCCGTAAATGTTTGGAAAGCGTGGATCAACTGGTCGCTTATTCTGCTGCAACGCACGAAGATCGCAACTCTGCCCAAGGTGGTTTGTTTGGAGATGCGGGCGAAGCGCTGCCAGCACCGCGTTTGCCAATGCCAGAGGATTGGTTGCCAACGGAACGCTTGCGTCAGGAACATACGGCTGTTGGCTTCTATCTGTCTGGGCACCCGTTGGATGATTATGTTGGTGCATTGAAACGTAAGCAAGTTTTGACATTGGCAGAGCTGGAGCAAAAGGCATCTGGTGGCACGGTTGTGGCGAAAATTGCAGGGTCTGTGGCTGGAAAGCAGGAACGCAAATCTGCACGCGGCAATCGCTTTGCCTTTGTGCAGTTATCAGACACGACGGGACTTTATGAGGTTACGGTGTTTTCGGACACATTGGAAAAGTTCCGCGATTTGTTGGAACCAGGGCAAAACGTTGTTCTATCGGTGAAGGCCGAAATGGTAGCAGATCAGTTGAAATTGCTCGCCCAAGCCGTGCAACCTGTTGATGGCGCCGTAGCAGATGCCGCTGCGATGGGATTGAAGGTTTTTGTGAATGACGAAAAAGCTGTTGGTTCTATCGCCACACGCTTGGTCGAAATATCCCAAGGGGCAGGTCCGCGCGGGCGGGGTCCAGTACATCTGGTGCTGACCCATCCTGATTTACCAGGAGAGGTCGAGATGGCTTTGCCCAAGGAATACCCACTGAACCCACAAGTGAAAGGTGCATTGAAGCATATTCAGGGAGTTCAGATGATTGAGGAATTTTAGGATATTTAAGGAATTTTATTTTCCAATAATTGGTTAAAACCACCAGCTTTTAGCTGGTCAGCTTTAGCGTTATTTACATAAGGTTTCCTTCCATTTTAAGACCCAGCGTTGCGGTAAGGTCTTAAAATGGAAGGAAACCTTATGATCTATTCTACTGGAAGTCATAGCAGATATTATCACAGATACCATATCGTTTGGGTAACAAAATATCGTTACAAGGTGCTGCGTGGTGAAATGCGTGAGCGTATTCGGACATTGATACGACAAACGTGCAATGAATTGGGCGTACACATTGAAAAAGGCGTATTGTCTACCGACCATGTGCATATGTTTGTGTCAGTCCCGCCGCACGTCCCAATTTCAAAGGTGATGCAACGCGTAAAAGGGAGGTCCTCATACAAGATACAGCGGGAGTACCCCGAATTACGCAAACGCTATTGGGGGCAACGGTTCTGGGCTAGAGGCTATTTTTCAACGACGAGTGGAAATGTGACGGATGACGTTATTCGTCAGTATCTTGAATTACATTCAAAACGTGAACCTACCGACGAAAGTCGGTAGTTGTTCAGTAGGCGAAACGTCAAACAATTACCTGCCTAATTGGCATGGTGGTTGTAATTTATGGTATTTCTTAAGTGTCATTATAGTTTTATTAACCTTGGTTATTCCAGTTATAATGATTTCAATGATATTTTATGTTGGCCACATAAGTATGGAATCTATTGTCGTACAGTTTATTATCGGTGTTTTAGTGGTTGCTGTATCATTACGCATCAGCCTTGTTTTACCTGCGGCAGCAATTGGGAAACCAATGAAAATCAGAGTATCTTGGGATGCGACAAGAAACATTAATACAACGATTTGGGGGCTGGCTATAACATCGGTATTCTTAAATATTACTATTAGTTCTTTTGAGCAAATTATGCCTGTTAATGCCTTCGGTATTTTTGGTGTATTTGTTTTTAACACTATATACGGATTGTTCAGTGTGAGTGTTTTGACGACAATGTATGGTGTTTTAGTTGAAAAACGTGAATTATAGATATCATATGATAGCATAGCATCACTGCCCGATTGGATCGGGTAGTGTGGTTGCATATTTATCTAACAGCTTCATTTTATATATTAAGGAAAAGGTGGCGCCACCTAAGTGTGGATATATGAGCTGAACAGAGATTTTACCTCTGCACCTAATTTAACGTTGTTTCGGTGGTTTTCGCATTTGATGCTGTCATACACCCTTTGAAAACCCGTAACCACTTTTGCTAGCAGGGATGTTATACAACGCAAAGAGTTGAGGATGTCTTAGACCAGCGTACGCTGAGGGGCTTAGATATCGCGCGCCATAGCGTAAAACTCATCGTTTGGACGCATGCCTGTGACGTTGACCATACGGTTACTTAGAGTCTGGCCGAAAACTATTTCAATGATTTCAACCCCTTGCTAATCGCCGTGTGACCATTCTGATATGGGCGATGAGGAGCCAGCTTTCAGCAGAAGCAATGGATTTCTCCCAATCTTTTGCCAATCGGCGGCACCGCCCCAACCAGGCAAAGGTGCGCTCGACAACCCACCGTCTTGGAATGAGTTCAAATCCCACAGCCTTGTCACTGCGCTTTAAAATTTCGATAGTCCAACAGCCCATATTTTCTAAAGCTTCTCGTAATTTTGGCCCCGCATATCCTCCATCGGCAAACACATGTCGGAGTTTGGGATGGGAGTAGTAGATAGATTTGAGGACATCAACGGCCCCATCTCGATCTTGAATGCCCGCACTGTGGATGATAAATCCGATCAACAGCCCGATGGTATCTGTGATGATATGGCGCTTACGGCCGTTTATCTTTTTCCCTGCGTCGTAGCCGGAAACACCACCGCTTTCTGTCGTTTTAACACTCTGGCTGTCAATAACACCTGCACTTGGACTGGCTGCGCGACCTGCCAATTCCCGCGCCTTGATGACAAGCGTATCGTTGATCCGGTACAACACGCCATTGTCCCGCCAGTCGTAAAAATACTCCTGTATTGTAGTCCTCGGCGGGAAATCTTTCGGGATCATTCGCCACTGACATCCCGTGCTCGCCATGTATTGCACTCCGTCCCACACATCGCGCATTTCGGTTGTTCTGGGCCGACCAACCACATTGGATTCTGGCAGCAGTGGTTCAATTATTGCCCACTCTTCGTCCGTGCAATCACTTGCATAACGCCCATTGTTTCGCTCATATAGGGGGCGAGTAATATCAGTCCAAGCCATAAAATTCTCCATCTTATTTGATAAAGAGAGTGAATCACAACTTACTGATATTACTCAACTAGTTTTCGGCCAGACACTTAGAGACATGGAACGCAAACAACTATTTCAAAGATCATTGGGGGTAGTTTGGGATCTATCCAACAGGCAAAACAGCAATCGCCACGCGGCGTGCCTCGGATAAGAGCACGTTATATGTGCGACACGCTGCTGGTGTGCCCATCACTTCAAAAGGAATGTTTGCAGCTTCTAACTGTGCTTTTACGGAGGCTGGTAGCGGGGCAATATCAGCGCCTGTGCCAATAAATATAACATCGTATTCAGATGCTGCCGCGATCAAATCATCCCAATCGTCAAAGCCAGCCCATTGAACGACGCCTTTTGGCAAGATTGCTAATGGGCCTTCTTGAATTTGCTCCATGACACGAAAGAAATTCGGGCCGTAGGCATCAATGGGCGGTTGGCCCTCATATGTGATTTCTGTCAGTTGGACACCTCGATTAACCGCTAATTCCAGGTAATTGGGGCAACTTGGCGGGAATTTTCGCAATCCGGTTCAAGTGGGCACATTTGACGCACTCATCATCATGTCCATCTTGAAGATCTTTGGTTTAGATTGCGGCAAATTGACTCGCATTTACATATGAGGATTCCAAAGGCGAAGTATTTTCTGCTCTATAGGGCGATGTTGCCATCGCCTCCACACTCTCTTGATGATTTGTCCAATGCCGCGCTTAAAGATTTGGTTTTCGCGCTCTTTGCTGAGCTTTCAGAGCTGAGGCAGGAAAGGACCGAATTGCGGGACGAGATCAGACAGCTCAAGAAACTTCCGCGACGTCCGAATATCAAACCAAGCGGTCTGGCCTCACAAGACAAGAGCAGCAAGCAGGATTCCGAGCCCAGCGGGGGATCAAAAACAGACGGGAAGCAAAAGAAAAATCGGCGCGGTCCACGACGCAGTAATCTGAATTTACACAAACGCGAGGTCAAGGTCACTCTTGAAGATGTACCTGATGGGTCCACACGCAAAGGCTATCAAGCGCATACCATTCGTGACATCGTGATTTACGCTGAAGAAGTGACTTACCTTCGGGAGGTCTGGCAGTTTCCCGATGGCAGTCGCCGCGTGGCCTCGCTCCCACCCGGGGTGGTAAAGGGCCGCCAGCAGTATGGGAATAATCTGAAGGCCCTGACGATCACGCTGTATCATCAATGCCAGTCCACCGTTGCGCGTATCGCGGCTTTGCTGAATGACATGGGTCTGGACATTTCCGCTCGTCAGATAAAGCGGTTTCTGAACGAAGATATCCAGGGCATTGTCGACGAGCAGCAGGACGTGCTGAGAGCGGGTATGGAAACTGCTGCATGGATCAATGTCGATGACACCGGAGCGCGCCATCAGGCCAAAAACGGCTTCTGCACCGTAATCGGCAATGATCTTTTTACCCACTTCAGATCGACCGGCTCGAAAAGCCGCCTTGATTTTCTTGAACATCTCTGTGCGGGTGACCTGACCTACACCGTCAATGACGAAGCGCTTGACTACATGAGACGCATGAGGTTGCCCGAAAAAACCATAGTGCTTTTTGCCTCACATCCGCATCGGATATTTCGCGGTGAGGACGCGTGGCAGGCCCATCTGGCCACCCTCGGGATTGACCGCATAACGGTGAAACCGGACCCGATAAAAATCGCCACCGAGGGCGCGCTCTGGGGCAGTATCTGCGATGCTGGACGCCTTTCCGATACGGTGATCCTGAGCGACGATGCTGGCCAGTTCAATGTCGGAGATGCTCATGCGCTGTGTTGGGTGCATTTGGAGCGTCTCATTCGCAAGCAACAAAGCACCAACGAAATCCAATTTGCGCGTGTCCAAGCCGTACGAACATCCGTTTGGGACTTCTACCGGGAACTCTCAGCTTTCAGACAAGATCCCTGCGATGCGCAGCGCGAGGGGCTTTCGGCGCGTTTCGACGCGATATTTGAGCAACGAACGGGCGATGCAAATCTCGACAACCTGCTTAGACGGCTGAAGGTAAACAAGGGTGAATTGCTGCGTGTTCTGGATTATCCGAGTACACCCCTGCATTCCAACAGCGCGGAACGCGATATACGGTCTCAGGTCACGAGGCGGGCGGTCTCGCAGGGAACCCGCAGCCAAAGCGGTCGGGCCGCACGCGATGCCGGCCTTGGCGCATTGAAAACCTGCCAAAAACTTGGGGTATCATTCTGGCAATATGCGCGCGCCCGTCTTGGGGTTGCCGGTGCGGTCTGCGTTCCCAGTCTCGCAGACCTTATCATACAGCGCTCAATGGCCAGACAGTTCTCGCCAAGTTGCCACAATTCCAATCATGATATGCGGGGACTGTATGAGTAAATACATCGAATCCGGGCACAAGCGCAATGACCAGGACTTCTATCCGACGCTTCAAGCCAAAGAGATGGTGCGCGACCTCGTTCTTTCTGCAGGCGTCAGCATCCCACCAGTTGCATGGGAACCACATGCAGGCGAAGGCCATTTGGTTGATGCCCTCAAGAATATGAACATCCCGGTATATGCCAGCGACATTGAGCCCCGCGCCAAGGGTATTGTCGAAATGGGCTTTCTGGCTCAGGATCGCCTGCCTTCAGACCAAATTCGATCCATAGTCATGAACCCTCCGTTCAGCTCTTTGGATGCACAACTCGGTCACGCTCTGAAACTCATGCAGCCTGTCACGGGGACAGTCCTGATGCTTGCACGCACATTGCTTACATCCGGTAAAAAGCGGCAGTCAAACTTCAGGAACCATCCACACTTCGCCGCAAAGATCGAAATGGTGGGGCGACCCTTCTGGTTCACAGATTACAGAAACAGCCCAATTCATCCTTACTCCTGGTATCTCTGGGACTTCAGTACAGAGCATCCCCTCCCGGCCATAAAGTGGATTGATCCCCTATAATCTGGTGTTGCGTGCCGCCACCTTTATCTATTCGTTGCAGAAAGGTCGGCCCTGTTGACAGGGTATCGGGGCTTTGCCAAACCCCGCCAAGTTGCCCCAATTACCAATCAGGGAGATAAGTATATGAAAGTAATTCGAAATTTTACAGCGGTGGTGGGAATCACTTGCGCTGGGTTAGCAAGCCCCGCACTCGCCGAATACCCAGATAAGCCAGTTACACTGGTTGTCCCGTACGGTCCAGGTGGTGCCGCTGATCTCGCCGCACGCATCATCGCCAACGAAGCACCAGAATACCTTGGCGGCAATGTTTTAGTTGTCAATCAAGCTGGTGCGGCAGGGGTTACAGGCTCAGGGCAATCGCATGAAAAAGTTAGCAGGTGACAAATGAGGTGAGGGTTGATTCAATGAGTGAACTTTTAGCTTTTATTGAGGTCACTACCCATGTCCAATGCCGACGCACCCGACAGCCATTCCATTGATTTTCTTACGCATTTTTCTACTTTATCTGACCCACGACAACAAACAAAGCTGCTTTACCCTATGGCAGAGGTTTTGCTTTTGACGTTATGTGCCGTGTTGTCCGGGGCGAATGACTGGGTCGCTATTTCTGCGTTTGGGACAAAGAAACTGGCCTTTTTACGGAAATTCTTGCCCTTTTCGGACGGAACACCCTCACATGATCAACTGGGAAACATCTACGCCGCACTGGATGCCAATCATTTTCAGGCCTGCTTTATGGAGTGGGTCGCCTCCTTAAACAGCACCCTTAGCGGGGTCGTGGCGATAGATGGTAAAACCTCACGTCGCAGCTTGGATAAGGCTGGCAGCAAGGCCGCAATTCACATGATCTCGGCCTGGAGTTCAGAGTTGAACCTGACACTTGCCCAACGGCAGGTGGACGGCAAATCCAATGAGATCACGGCCATACCGGAACTGTTAGACCTCCTGACGATAAAGGGGGCTATTGTCACTATAGATGCTATGGGATGTCAGCGTGATATTGCCGATAAAATCATCACCAAACAAGCGGATTATGTTTTGGCCTTAAAGGGTAATCAAGGTGCCCTTCGCAAAGACACCGAACTGTTCATGAAAGAACAGGACGCTGTGGATTTTGCAGACACAACAGTAACTTACCATGAGGACGTAGAAAAATCACATGGACGTATTGAAACAAGAAAAGTCACTGTTTGCTCGGATATTGAATGGCTGATGGAGCGGCACAATTGGCCCGGATTGGAAAGCATCGTGATGGTCCAATACTGCGCAACACTTCAAGACAAGACCCGTTCAGAGACACGCTTTTACATCTCATCCATGACCTGTGACGCCGAAGCTCACGCAAAAGCTATCCGCGACCACTGGGGTATTGAAAACGGGCTGCATTGGGTCATGGATATGGTGTTTCGTGATGATGAATGTCGTATCCGTAAAGGAAACGCGCCAGCTAATTTTACAACGATCAAGCACGCCGCCAACAACATGCTGCGCTCCGTAAAGGGAAAGCAAAGCCTCAGGTTAAAGCGACACTTGGCGGCTTGGGACGAGGATTTTCTTTTCCAGATAATTCAGGGGTAAAACTCATGCGATTGCCCTGGTTACAGGCTCTACTATGGTCGCAAAAGGCCCCAAAAATGGCTACAACCTACTTATGTCACGGGTCGGCTCTCAAGCTACCGTTCCTGCCATGAACGAGACAATACCTTATACTTGGGACGAATTCACCATGCTTGGTTTGGTCGAAGCTAACCCGTTTGTGGTCGCGGTATCTTCAAACTCACCTTATAAATCGTTTGATGATCTTGCTGCCGCAATCAAAGGTGGCGAACGCCTGATTTACTCGTCTGCTGATGTTGGTACGTTATTGCATATGGCGGTGCTAATTATGCTCAACGATTTGGGTGTTGATTCTGAAGCGTTGATTCATGTGCCCTTCAAAGGTGGTGGTGCTGCAACGACGGCCGTTGTCGGTGGTAATGCTGACTTCATTTTCCACAATCTGTCGGGCC
The DNA here is from genome assembly GCA_965206885.1 of Amylibacter sp. GTDB lineage: Bacteria > Pseudomonadota > Alphaproteobacteria > Rhodobacterales > Rhodobacteraceae > Amylibacter. The sequence continues at coordinate 736,689 of CBDBLJ010000001.1, forward strand.
TAAGCGGTCCTATCGAGAGTGGTCAGCTACGCCCGCTTCTTACGACTACGTCAGAGCGCGTGGCTTCAATACCAGATGCTCCGACAGCGAAAGAGGCAGGTCATCCAGCTCTTTCAGCAGTGATCGGTTGGTCTGGTATTTGGGGGCCAAAAGACATGGATCAAGAGGCCAGAGACCAGTGGGTTGCCACATTGCAAAGCTTGAAAACCGATGAAAGCTGGTTAGAAGCGACTAAAAAACTGGGCTCTATCCCGATGGTATTATCCCCTGAAGAAACTCGGGCTTTCGTCGAAAAACAATTCAATACGTTCCGAGACGTTGCTGACAAACTTGGCATGGTAGTGCGCTAGGAATTTTGCGCTAATAAACACTGTGCCTTCTGTTGGCATCGGGCCTCCCTCGGTGCCAACATCTTATATCAAATACTGGATGACCTACATATGACCGCGCCAAATATTCTTTTGATTCAAGCCGACCAGCTTACGGCAAAGGCTCTTTCTTCCTATGGAAACACAACTGTCAAAGATCCCCATATCAGTAAATTGGCCGAACGCGGTGTCGTCTTTGAAAACTGTTACTGCAATTTACCAATGTGTGGTCCATCACGTGCTTCGATGCACGCTGGGCAATTGCCCTTCGCGATTGAAATGTATGATAATGCAAGCGAATTTCACGCTGATATTCCGACATTCGCCCATTATCTACGCAGCATGAACTACCGTACAGAGCTGTCAGGCAAAATGCATTTTGTCGGCCCGGATCAGATGCATGGCTACGAGAAACGCCACACTACCGAAATTTATCCGGCCAATTTTGCCTGGACCGTCGATTGGTCCAAGGGGCGCGAATACAAGCCAACCAATCTAACCATGGCCCCGATCATAGAAAGTGGCCCAGCTATCCGAACGTTGCAAATGGATTATGACGACGAGGTCGCATACCACGGCACTCAGGCACTCTATGATCTGGCGCGTAAGGGCGATGGTCGCCCGTTCCAATTGACCGTGTCCTTCACCAGTCCGCATTCGCCCTTTGTGATTGGGCAAGAGTATTGGGATCGCTACGACCACGACGATATTGAAAGCCCAGCCGTTCCAGCACTTGAGTTGGACAAGATGGACCACCTCAGCCGCAATTTGCACTATTGTCAATCGCGCCACGAGTTCACTGTCACTGACGAGCACCGTCGCATGGCTCGTCACGGTTATTATGGCATGATCTCTTATATCGACGGTAAAGTCGGGCAGCTGATGGAGGTGTTGGATAAAACCGGTCTTTCCGATAACACTATTGTCGTGTTCACAGCCGATCATGGAGAAATGATGGGCGAGCGTGGCATGTGGTTCAAACAACACTTTTTCGAATGGGCTGCACACGTACCTTTCATCGTTTGCGCTCCCAAGAAGTTTGGCGCTTCACGTGTAAAGCAAAATATCTCACTAATCGATATGATGCCGACATTCCTGGATTTAGCGGCGGGCGAGCCATTCGCTGACTACGCTGCCCCTTGTGATGGTACATCTCTTGTTCCTGCCTTATCTGGTGATACGTCTGGATTACCAGATACCGTGATTTCAGAATTTGCCGCGGATGGCTCAACTGGTGTAAGTAGGATGGTTCGCAAGGGTAAATGGAAGCTGATGTGGCTCGAAGGTCAGGATACGCTGCTTTATGATATTGAAGCCGATCCGCTTGAGATGGCCAACCTAGCAGGTACGCCTGAAGTAGCCACGATTGAGCATGAAATGACAACAATCCTGTTCGAAGGGTGGGACCCCGAGGCACTCTATTCTGAAATTCGCGACAGTCAGATACGCCGTCTCGCAATCCACAAGATTACTGGTGGAGAACCCAGCTATGTGAATATTGTACGCGCAGACGACAATAGCCGTTACATCCGCAACGCGGGGGCGGCTGACACCAAGGCCAAAGCTCGACTGCCTTATGTTGCACCAGCAAAGCCAGATAAGGCCTAATGACCCAAAATAGATTACATGGGTTTCGGGTCGGCTCGACGGGCTGCATATTCGTTAATTGGCTGTCCACTGATCCAGAATCGCGGATGTTGTGGTTTGAAGCGGGTCGTCGCGATATAAATTCGTCCGAGGTTTTCTTATACCAGCTGACCAAATATTTGACCCACTTTGTAGTTTCAACTTTTCCAAAACTCTGAATCAATGTTCTTTCAGAATTATGGAGGTACTCATGGGTGGAGCCGTAAAAATTACGCGCACAGATATGTCTGCGAAAGATTTGCGCTGTTTAGCGAAACGAACGAAGAATGGTCGCGTTGTGCGGCGTCTACTTGCCATAGCCATGGTGCTTGATGGGGTGGATCGTGCGACGGCGGCCCGTAGCAGCGGCATGGATCGTCAAACACTGCGAGATTGGGTTCATCGTTACAACGCGTCTGGAATTGAGGGACTTTCCGATCTTGGGGGTAAAGGGGCGAAGCCACGTTTGTCCCAAAAACAACAGGCGCAATTTGTGGCTTGGGTAGAGGCTGGACCCAACCCTGAAAAAGATGGTGTAGTGCGTTGGCGTTGTGCTGATTTAAAGGCTCGCGTTGAAGAGGAATTTGGCGTGAGCTTGCACGAACGTACAATCGGCAGGTACTTGGCCAAGCATGGGTTCCGCCGTCTTTCTGTACGCCCGGAGCACCCAAAAACTGATGCTGCGGCGCAGGAGGCTTTTAAAAAAACTTTACCAGCTTTGTGACTGATATCCTGCCAGAGCATGCGAAGGAAAAGCCTCTGGAAATTTGGTTTCAAGACGAAGCCCGTGTTGGACAACAGGGAACTATTACCCGCAAATGGGCCAAACGCGGAACCCGCCCGCGCGCACCGCGCGATACGCGATATAAATGGAGCTATATTTTTGGTGCTGCTTGCCCCGCACGAGGAACTGCTGCAGGCCTGATCCTGCCCTACGTCAACGCTCAGGCTATGGGGTTACATCTGGATGAAATCGCTAAAATGGTTGCGCCTGGTGCACATGCCCTGCTCATCGTTGATGGGGCTGGTTGGCATGGTGCAAAATGTTTGCGGGTGCCAAACAACATCACACTCGCAAAACTGCCTGCATACTCACCAGAATTGAATCCTATGGAAAACGTTTGGGCATATATTCGTGCCAACAAACTTGCCATCTCCGTCTTCGACACCTATGAGGAAATCCTCGACAAATGCACCCAAGCTTGGAACTTCTTTGCAAACGATCCCGACAGAATAACTTCAATCACAACTCGAGAATGGGCAAGGGTCATTTAATTAGTCCGCTGGTATTAGAACCTTAATAGGATATTTATTGGAAACGAGATGGGCAAAAGTCCTTTACCACATCAGGTGAGAACTCTGGGGTGCGGCCAGCGATCAAGTCTGCCAACAGTTTGGAGGCAGCTGGTGCTGTTTGAAAGCCGTAGCCACCCTGACCAGCACACCAATGAAAGCTTGTGTCGTTTGGAGCTGGACCTAATACCAGATTGCGATCTGGTGCGAAGGTCCGCAATCCAGCCCAATTGGCGATCATGCGCGTGACTGGTTCGGTAACGTGTTCCTCGTATCGTGCGATGCCTTCTGCAAGTGTCATGTCTTCGGCCCATGCATCATGCGGGGGCATGGGATGCTGTTCTTCGGGGGATACGATTAAAGCGCCAGCGTCAGGTTTTGCATACCAACTTTCTTCGGCACCCATGAACATGGGCCAAGTACTAACATCATGGCCCGTTGGGGCAGCAATACGTGCGACCGAGCGGCGATAAGGTTGGAGATTGATTGGAGTAATTCCTGCCATCTTTGCGATTTCATCCGCCCAAGGTCCAGCCGCATTGATTAAGTTTTTGGCTGAAAACGATCCCTTACTGGTCTCAACGTGCCATCCATCTTTCTCTTTTGTGATTTGCGCCGCTTTGGCAGAGGTTACCACTTGACCGTTTTTGCGGATTTCACGCGCGAAATTATTCATCAATAGATCAGTATCAATATCCCAAGCCTCGGAGAGATAACCAATTCCAACGATAGTTGCGGAATTTAATATAGGCACCAAGGTTTGTGCCTCTTGAAAGGTAATGCGTTGCATACGCATGTTCTCTAGGTCTCGTGCTAAGGCGTCTTCTTGTCCGATTCCACCTATTAGCATCGTTCCGCGACGGCTCAGAACACCTCCGTTTTCAGTTTCGTGATAATGGCGCGAGGCGCGGTTCAATTCGACCACACGCGGAGAACCGTATTGTTCTTCGAACATGGCAGCGGATCGGCCAGAGGCGTGATAAGCAAGATTGTTTTCAGCTTCAATCAGAGTTGTTCGCCCCAAATGTGACAGGCGCGCGCCTGCGGAAAGCCCAGCAATACCTCCGCCGATAATAAGAAAATCATCCATATATTTTGCTTCGATCTTGGTTAGATTGTCGGGAATGCAAGAGTTTGAAACGCGTGCTTAATTTCATGTACTTTTTCCGAAAAAGAGATTCTGTCAAGGCGCTTATAATGAATGGGCTTCTGAATTGGACGTTCTCTAATTTTCCCAGCTATCACCGTTTTTGAAATGTCCCAGTTGGGACATGAGTTTAAGTAGTTGTTATTATTTAATAATCGTAATTTTTATACATAAATTATTCGATCTTAAAAGCTCAATTAGACACTAAGCTATCGACTGAGGTATCTCGGGGTTACTCTTGATTTTCAAGAGCGGGGTGGCTGGAGTTGCAAATTTAGCATCTGTCTTAGATTTTTGGAAGAACGCACTGCTTACAATCTCTGGGATTGTCGGGTACTGTTTATTCAAAAAATTATGGAAAAATTATGTATCTAAAAAAAATTCGATTCAAAAATTACGGGCCTTTAAAAACTGCCGAAATTAACCCTCGCTTCAATGAAAACGGTAACCCTATCCCAGTTGCACTTGTTGGAGTAAATGGTGCTGGGAAAACACTTGTTCTTTCATCTATTCTTGATGGGTTAGTCGAGATCAGAAATGGAATTTACTCTGAAAGCTCCGATGTAGAAGCAGGGAAGCTGTTTAAGCCTTTGAAGCAGTCTATTCGGTCTAATAATATTTCACCTTTTACAGAGTCGCGGTCTGAATACGTGGTTGATGGGAATGAAATCACGTTTTCAGAAATAATTTCTAGCTTAAAAGATGAAGACACCTTCATATTACCTGAAGGTTATGAAGTGCCTGCAGGTTTTGACCAAAATCGGTTTACAAATAATGGGTTCAGCAAATCACTTTCGAACATTCAAGTATCGGACCACAATAAAATCAAGAAGGTTGTAACTGCATACTATCCAGCTGGACGAGCAGAAATGCCAGGGTGGGTGGCGCCGAATGCAAAGATTGATTTTAATGTACAGCCGCGATATTCCGATCACGCTGGTCATTCAATTTGGCGGCTAAACTTAGTGAATAAAAGGCACTTCTCCGCTTTGTTGAGTAGATTTAGGATTTCAAATAGAGCATAGATTGATTATCTGGAATGGATGATTGTCTAATTTTGAGTTTGAAGTATTCGGTATCCTTGATGCCTCTGGCTCGCTTACGGATCATTCCTATACTGACATTACCAGCCTCTATCCTGGCGCTTGTGAGCTTGTGTTTGGCGTAGTTGCAGATGCCCACACAATGTTTCCGTAGGGATTTCGCGAACTTTTTTAGATAGAGCATCTGTGACTGATCTGCTATCAGGCACCAACGTTCCAGTTGCTCCGCCATCGCCTCAAATGAAGCGGCACTCCACAGCAGCTGAAGCTGTTCTTTCAAGACGTAAAGTGCATTCAGGTTGCTATTGCTCTCCAGCAACCTTTGCAGCTTGTCACTTTGTTTTTCACTCAACTTATCCGCATTTTTGAGCAACAGATAATGCGTCCCTTTCATCAACTCTTTACCACTTGGATCGGCCTTTCTGAACTCAAGTCGACGCTGATTATGGATAGCTTTGCTGTAGTTTTTCATGACGTGGAAACGGTCAAATACTATGTCGGCCAACGGCAAGGACTCTCTGACAGCCTTTTGGTAGGCAGGCCCCATATCCATCGCTACGGCCTTTATTTTGCAGGCTGTATCTGGTTGCAGTTGTTTCAAAAACCTTGAAAAAACCTCGGCAGTTCGGCCTGCTTCAACCCAGATCAGATGACCGCCAACCATATCGTAGACCACCGTCATGTAGTCATGACCTTTCGCCCGGGCAACTTCATCTACACCAATATATTCCAAGCCAGTTAGCTCTGCAGGATCAAGCGTAGGGAGAGTTTCAATAAGGTATGCCCTGTCGATATTCTTGACCGTTTCCCATCGTATATCCAAATGTCTGGAAACCGCTTGAATAGACATATGCCGACATAATCCACTGATCAGTCGGCAAAATCGGTGAGTGAAACGGCACCCTTTATCAACAAAATCACACCCCTCAATGCGGCGTTCGCCCTTGTTAATATAAACCTGCGCCAGCTCAATCTCGACCACACAAGGATACCCAAAAAGGGGGATGTCGTTTACTTGTCGGCGGACATGCTGGTTGATGCTTCCCTTCTGGCCTGTAGCAGGGTCTATAGCCCTCCTACGCGCGTCTCGGCTGCAGTGAATGACAATCTTAACACCGCCGTCATCCAGTTTAATTTCATTTACACGTTGCCCTTTGAGGCCTAAAATATGCTGCGAGATGTTGATTGTCATATACCTGCTCTATGTAAAGTTATCAGAAACCATACATATCAACAGGTTACTTGGCGGTCGGCATCTTTTTCTACTCAACAAAGCGGAGAAGAGCCGAATAAAATAAGCGAGTGGCTGCTCAGTATCGTTCTCGATGCTGAGTTGTACGATAAGACAACTCACCAAATTAATTTCGGTGACATTATGGTTGATGCGAGCATCCCAACTATGGGCCGAAATCGTCGAGTTTTGCAGCATTTGAATGGAATTTTAACCAAAATTATTAAAAATCACGCTGAGGGTTTCGTCAGTGCTAGATTTGTAATTGCTGAAAGAGGCCATGGGAACCGCGCTGTGATGATCAATGCTAAACGGCAAGATGGAACTGAGGTGGTAATTGCAAATCAACTTCAAGATCTCTCAACAGGTGAATTAATGGCTTTTTGCTTATTTGCCGACCTGATTAGAATCGCGGAGTTACAAGGGTGGGACCGTGAAAATATTGCGGACATCAAAGGTATTGTTTTGATTGATGAAATTGATCTTCACTTACATATTCGACTTCAAAAGGAAGTTTTACCAAAACTTATAAAGCAAATGCCGAAGATACAGTTTATTTTTTCCACGCACTCTCCTATGATGATTGTCCAGTAGACAATTGATTTTGTTTGATTTTAAATTGTAACTACCCAGCATGGGTATCCGCTTGATAGTCAGCACTATATCCGTGAGCGTATTATTGTCAATAAGCGTTGTTTTTCATACGACGCGCAATCCAGCAATCAATTGATCTGGTGGTTTCAACAGGGTTTCAATTATAGACCAGCCCTGTTTTCTGGCGGTGTTGATCACGGTTCTGAGAATACAGAAGACTTCCGCTCCGCGCAGCGTCCGAAAACAGCCTGATACTTTCTGCCTGACTTTACCCATTCGCAAGTCTCGCTCGGCTTCATTATTGGTGAACGGCACATTTGGATCGACAAGGAAGCGAAGCACCTCTGTCTTAAAGTCTTGCAACCTCAATGCGAGATTATGGCCCGTCCGGCGCTTTGGACGGCCGCGCCGTTTTTTTTCTGTCTGCGCTGATGAAAGTGCTGGCAGTGCTTCATGATACGCTATCGCCTCGGCGATATTTGCATCGTATAGTTCGAATACCGCCTGTATGGCCGCCTCATCCCGCTGTCCGCCTTCGTTGTACATATTCTCAGCCAAGGTCTTCGCCTTCAACAGGATCGCTTTCATAGGCTTTGCCCATGGCTCTTTCTCAATCTCAATTAAAGCCTGCAACTCGCGCAAGTGATGGGCATTACACAAGGCGTGCTCGACCCCCTCCATTTTGAAATATGCCTTCCAGTGATCATGCACCACAATACCCGAGACGCCACAAAGCAACTCTCCGCGTTTGCTTGAAACCCGAAAGTGGCTCAATAAGGGCGAGCAGATCACATGTGTCCAATGCAGTTTGCCAACAGCACGCTGGCCGGTCTCATCCAAATGCACAACGCCAGACTGTGATCCAATCAAAGCTTCCTTGATTGCTAGTGTCATGGGCTTCAAGCGATCCGCTGTGCGCCAGATAAGGCTGGTCAATGTTGCAGGGGCAATCGGCACCCCAAGCAAGTCAATAAATATCTCGCCAAGGCGGTGTTCCGGAATGCAATGAACCGTTTGTAAATAGCTCGCAATGCCTGCAATGCGGGCCCCATACTGCACTGGTGCATTTATACCATCGGGAAAGTCGGCACGGGTGATCCCATCACACTGGTCGCAGCGACACTGATGCGTGCGGTGCTCTGTCACCTGCGGTGGTGGCGGCGGCGGCAGATCGATCACCTGTCGTGCAGTGCTGGCTTCTGCCGTTTCTGGGCTAAGCGGTGCTCCACAACCAGAACAAACCACAGGAAAATGGTCTATAATCGTGTCTGGCGTCGGTGTTTGCCTGAGCGTTTTGCCTGTGTGGCCAGGTTGGCCGCCAGACTTGCGATCAGACGGGCCACGCAGGCTCTTTGTTCGCTTCTTCGCATTGGGTTTACCAAGGCCGTCACTGGAGGGTGGCTTGCCGCTGGTACGGCTATTCAAGCCGAGACGGCGTTCCAATGCAGCTATACGCTCTTCCATATGTTTTTGACACTCTTCCAGATGCTTGTTGATCTGTAGGAGTTCTTCGCAGGCGGTTTGAAAATATGCGGCCCGGGTATCCGCTTCCACCAGACGCTCTTCTAAAGTGAGAAAGCCAACTGGTGGTGCGTCGAACGGCGCCAATTTGGAAAGTTTAAACGTCATTCCCCTATTGATTCAGAGGTTAAGCCATCCGTCAACAAAAATGATGAAAAAATGTCAAAAACATGCTGGGTAGTTACTTTAAATTTAGTAAAATCGTCGAATACCCAGCCATTTTTAAGGGTGTCAAAGATTATTTTTAGCAGCTTACGTGCTGTGGCAATGATAGCCTTACCAAACCCACGTCGTTCTTTAATTTTTTGATAAAAACTGTTGAGATACCCCGAATAACGAATAGCAATGAGCGTGCACTGTACCAACGTGGTGCGCATAAGCTTGTTTCCACGTTTGGTTATCCTACCGCGATTATCAGTATCGTTGGATTGGCTGACGCGCGGCACTATGCCAATATAGGCGGCCAGCTTATCAGGCGTGGCAAAGTCATCGATGTTGCCAATGCCCGACAACAAGACCGCCGCCGACCGCGAACCTATACCTTTGATACTGGTCAGCCCTTCAAACCCCACCAGCTTTTCACCAGCAGTTTCGATTGCACGGTCAAGTTCCGCTAGAGTAACAGTCAAGCTTAAAGCCTGATCCCGTAATGCGCCCAGCTCAATTTTTTCCAAAGGTGTAAATTGGCTCAGATCAAGGGCCAGAAGTCGTTTCTTGCTCGACAAACCCTCTTTCTTCAATTTCATCCCATGGCGATTGAACATGCCATGGATTTTATTGAGCAGCATGGTGCGCTGTTTGACGAGAAGATCGCGCGTTTGGGTTGTTGACGCTAATTCCGATTCCGCTGTAGATTTTAGACGCGTTTCTGGCAACATATCCTTGGACAGAAAAAATGCCAAAGCCCGCGCATCATTGCGGTCGGTTTTTTTCACCGACTTGCGGATCACCTGGAATTGGCGCGGGTTGACAATGACAATGCGTCCCACACATGGCCGCAATTCACCATAAAACCAAGCGGAATTGCCCGTGGCCTCAACCGCTAACTCGTCATCCGCATCCACACTGTGGCAGAAGCGGTCCAAGTCAACTTGTGACAGCTGGAATGTTTCAAAATGTTCCGAACCATCCACTTCAAGACGGCAGATCGTAAAAGAATTCGTATGTAGGTCGACACCAATAAAAGCCATGTGCTATACTCCCTTTGTTAGGAGGCGGAGCCCCAGATGGGCTGTGAACGGCCAAACCAAACTCCTATGCAAGGTCACCGACCTAAATCGGGCCTTAAGAAGGCTGTTCGGAAACAGGCGAAGGCTATTCTCCTTTACAGGGTCACAATGCCCTAAGTTACGATTCAGCCTGAAACCTATCCGCCTCCCCAAATTCTGTAACAGATTCAGGGCTGTTGGTCGCTCACAAATCATTCATACCTTCTCCTTTTTTGGCGCTTGGTATCGCGTCGGGGGACGTAGATATCATTAATATGCCGACAGCAACGCCTATCGATGCATCGGAGTTTAGTGAGTTCGGTGTCGCATACGATACCTTCGTAGAGCAAAATGAGAGTTTCAAAGCTAAATTTGAAACTCTCAATGAAAAACTTTTAGACATGGAAAGAATTACTGTCGTTACCGAGGGAAAAACTGATTGGAAGCACCTCAGGCACGCACTTGGAAAGTTCCAAGAAAGAGGTGAGTTTACTGCACTTGATATCGAATTTTATGAAACTCCAAACGATATGGGGGACAGTGAACTCAAAAAACTCTATGGATCATTGGTTAAATTCCCTCCAGCCTTTCCAGTCATATGTTTGTTTGATAGAGACCAAAAACCCATCGTTAGAGAGTTTTCTACCAATAACGAAGGCTATGTCATTTCGGAAAAAGTTGCTGCTACTTGCCTAGTCGTGCCCGAACATCGAACTCAAACACCAGACATCTCTATCGAGCATTTGTACACTGATGAAGCATTGATGACCCCGCTTGTCGGGGGTGATAAGAGGCTACGTTTCAAACATGAAATTGCTTTTAAGGCAGACAGGAAAACAGCGTTCCTTACCGATACACCAGATAATCCATCGATTGAAATTTATGATAGTGATGTTGTCAAATTATCAAAACAAGATGGAACACAAAGAGGCGATTTAGCTATTTCAAAGAATGTTTTCGCTGATGAAATTGCGCTATCTGACATTGGTTTAGAATTTGACTTGGAAGGTTTTCGACCAACGCTGCAAATATTGGCGAATATTGCCGCTACTCTAACGTGACCCGATTTGACTCTTACCTCATTCCCCAAGTTTCCCTCGAATTGCACGATGTTGAACTGGCAATTCATTCCAACTCTTAGTAATGTCGGTGAGATCATGGGAGCAATGCCTTAATGTCCAACGAATCTGATACTGCTTATCAAGTGCTGGCGCGGAAATACCGTCCTGCAACCTTTGAGGATTTGATTGGTCAGGATGCGATGGTGCAAACGCTGCAAAATGCGTTTGAGGCGGATCGTATTGCCCATGCGTTTGTCATGACAGGTGTGCGTGGTGTCGGTAAAACCACGACGGCGCGGATTATTGCCAAAGGTATGAACTGTATTGGTGCCGATGGCACTGGTGGCCCAACGATTGCCCCTTGTGGTGTGTGTGATAACTGCACATCGATTGCCGATGGGCGTCATGTTGATGTGATGGAAATGGATGCTGCCAGTCGCACTGGTGTGGGCGATATTCGTGAGATTATCGACAGTGTGCATTACCGTGCGGCGTCTGCCAGATATAAGATTTATATCATCGATGAGGTTCATATGCTGTCGACAAGTGCGTTTAACGCGCTGTTAAAGACACTGGAAGAGCCACCAGAACATGTGAAATTCATCTTTGCGACGACTGAAATCCGTAAAATACCCGTGACGGTTATGTCGCGCTGTCAGCGTTTTGATTTGCGCCGTATTGAGCCCGAAGTGATGATTGCGCATTTGCAAAAGATTACAGGTTTGGAAAATGCGGCTGTTGCCGAAGATGCCTTGGCGTTGATCACGCGTGCGGCGGAAGGGTCAGTGCGGGATGCGTTGTCATTGCTGGATCAAGCGATTGCGCATGGGGCAGGGGAAACCTCTGTTGATCAAGTGCGCGCAATGCTTGGTTTGGCGGATCGTGGTCGTGTCCTTGATTTATTCGATATGATCATGCGCGGTGATGCGGCGGGTGCGTTGAATGAGTTGTCATCGCAATATGCCGAAGGGGCTGATCCTATGGCTGTGCTACGCGATATGGCGGAGATTACCCATTGGATTTCAGTGATTAAGCTGTCGCCTGATGCTGCCGAAGATCCAACAGTTGCACCTGATGAGCGCGAACGTGGGAAACAAGCGGCTGCTGATTTACCGATGCGATCTCTGACACGTATGTGGCAGATGTTATTAAAAGCTTTGGAAGAAGTGGGTGCTGCACCGAATGCAATGATGGCAGCAGAGATGGCGATCATTCGGTTGACGCATGTTGCTGAATTGCCAAGCCCAGAAGAGTTGGTGCGTAAATTACAAGATATGCCACCTGTGCCACCTACTGGCGGTGGAGGGGGTGGTGGTTCTGCTGCGCCTATGGGGGGGGGTGTTGAGGCATCAGGCTCATCAGTCTCTGTGTCTGGAAGTATTGGGTCTGCGCCAACAGCTATGGTTGCGGGTGGGGGGCAAGTTGTTGCGCCGCAATCGAATGCAGAAGTTGCTTTGGCGGGGTACACAGATTTCAGTCATGTGATTGAGCTGATCAAATCGCGCCGTGATGTGAAGCTTTTGGTGGAAGTGGAGACATTTTTCCGTTTGGCAAAATACTCTCCGGGTCGGATTGAGTTTCAACCAACCGAAGATGCGCCAAGCGATTTGGCGACACGGCTGTCGAACCGTTTGATGACGTGGACAGGTGTGCGCTGGGGCGTCACGGTCGTATCTGATGGTGGTAAAGCGACTTTGGCAGAAGAACGCGCAGCACACCGTGATGATTTGCAAGGTCAGGCGATGCAGCATGATTTGGTGAAAGCCGTTTTACTGGCTTTTCCAGGAGCTGAAATTCGCGATGTGAAGACATTAGAAGACATAAATGCGGCGACAGATGCAGCCGTGGAATATTTAGATACGGGCGAAGACGATGATTGGGACCCGTTTGATGATGATTAAGATGAACAGGAGCATGATATGCTAAAAGGAATGGGCCAGCTTGGCGATATGGCAAAGCTGATGAAACAAGCACAAGAAATGCAGGGCAAAATGAAAGATGCCCAAGATGCATTGGACGAAATCGAAGTGACAGGCGATGCTGGGGCTGGTTTGGTCGAGGCGACAGTCACAGCTAAGGGTGTTTTGAAACGCTTGAATGTTGATCCCTCTATTCTTGTGCCAAGTGAAAAAGAAGTTGTGGAAGATTTGATCGTGGCAGCAATCAAAGATGCTCAAGATAAAGCAGCGGAAACAGCAAAAACTGAAATGGCAAAAATTACTGAAGGTTTGAATTTACCTGCAGGTATGGAATTGCCGTTTTAAAATAATCAGGCAGGGCAGTAGTGAACAGTAATAATTCGGACATCGACAATCTGATTGCTTTGATGGCTAAACTTCCTGGGCTTGGTCCACGGTCTGCGCGCCGTGCTGTTCTGCATTTGATTAAGAAACGTACTATTTTGTTGAACCCGCTGGCGGATGCTTTGTTCTCCGTAGCCCAAACCGCACGTGAATGCGTGCTGTGCGGGAATATCGGAACGGCGGATAGATGTGAGATTTGTACCAATGGCAAGCGTATGAACCGCCAAATTTGTGTGGTTGAAGATGTCTCTGACCTATGGGCTATGGAACGCGCGTCTGCTTTTAAAGGGCGCTATCATGTCTTGGGTGGATCGCTGTCTGCATTGGACGGGGTTGGTCCCGAAGAGTTACGCATTCCGCAGTTGGTTGAACGTGTGCGGGATGAGGAAATAACCGAGGTTATTTTGGCGCTGAATGCGACAGTCGATGGGCAGACCACAGCACATTATATCGCAGATCAATTGGAAGATATGGGTGTTGAGATCAGTCTATTAGCGCAAGGTGTGCCTATTGGTGGCGAATTGGACTATTTGGATGATGGAACTATTTCTGCGGCTTTAGCAGCTCGAAAATCTATTTAGATTTTTTCAACATGGCTTCCCGCCGTGCAATATAAAGCGTGGATACAATGATAATAGCTGCCCCAATAATGGTTGCCACATCAGGAACTTCTCCAAACATCACATAGGCCGCGATGCCGATAAAGACGAGTCGGGTGTAAGCTGCAGGTGCTAATATGCCCGCTTCGCCGTATCTGTAAGCATATATATCAGCGATGCTGCGCAACATGCTTGCCAATGTGACGATCCCTAAAAGGCACTTCTCCGCTTTGTTGAGTAGATTTAGGATTTCAAATAGAGCATAGATTGATTATCTGGAATGGATGATTGTCTAATTTTGAGTTTGAAGTATTCGGTATCCTTGATGCCTCTGGCTCGCTTACGGATCATTCCTATACTGACATTACCAGCCTCTATCCTGGCGCTTGTGAGCTTGTGTTTGGCGTAGTTGCAGATGCCCACACAATGTTTCCGTAGGGATTTCGCGAACTTTTTTAGATAGAGCATCTGTGACTGATCTGCTATCAGGCACCAACGTTCCAGTTGCTCCGCCATCGCCTCAAATGAAGCGGCACTCCACAGCAGCTGAAGCTGTTCTTTCAAGACGTAAAGTGCATTCAGGTTGCTATTGCTCTCCAGCAACCTTTGCAGCTTGTCACTTTGTTTTTCACTCAACTTATCCGCATTTTTGAGCAACAGATAATGCGTCCCTTTCATCAACTCTTTACCACTTGGATCGGCCTTTCTGAACTCAAGTCGACGCTGATTATGGATAGCTTTGCTGTAGTTTTTCATGACGTGGAAACGGTCAAATACTATGTCGGCCAACGGCAAGGACTCTCTGACAGCCTTTTGGTAGGCAGGCCCCATATCCATCGCTACGGCCTTTATTTTGCAGGCTGTATCTGGTTGCAGTTGTTTCAAAAACCTTGAAAAAACCTCGGCAGTTCGGCCTGCTTCAACCCAGATCAGATGACCGCCAACCATATCGTAGACCACCGTCATGTAGTCATGACCTTTCGCCCGGGCAACTTCATCTACACCAATATATTCCAAGCCAGTTAGCTCTGCAGGATCAAGCGTAGGGAGAGTTTCAATAAGGTATGCCCTGTCGATATTCTTGACCGTTTCCCATCGTATATCCAAATGTCTGGAAACCGCTTGAATAGACATATGCCGACATAATCCACTGATCAGTCGGCAAAATCGGTGAGTGAAACGGCACCCTTTATCAACAAAATCACACCCCTCAATGCGGCGTTCGCCCTTGTTAATATAAACCTGCGCCAGCTCAATCTCGACCACACAAGGATACCCAAAAAGGGGGATGTCGTTTACTTGTCGGCGGACATGCTGGTTGATGCTTCCCTTCTGGCCTGTAGCAGGGTCTATAGCCCTCCTACGCGCGTCTCGGCTGCAGTGAATGACAATCTTAACACCGCCGTCATCCAGTTTAATTTCATTTACACGTTGCCCTTTGAGGCCTAAAATATGCTGCGAGATGTTGATTGTCATATACCTGCTCTATGTAAAGTTATCAGAAACCATACATATCAACAGGTTACTTGGCGGTCGGCATCTTTTTCTACTCAACAAAGCGGAGAAGAGCCCCCTAAAAACACCCATGTCATTGATTGTGTTGGTAGTTCCATGTTCCCAATGACCAGCGGTAACGTGGCGATAGACGTGATGACGACAGAGGATAAATATGTGCTCAGCGGGCCATCAGCTTGTGCAATGCCGCGTGTCATAGCCAAAGCCAGGGCAAATGTTATAGAACTGCCAATGGCTGTTAGCATGCCAAAACTTAGTTCGCTAAATCCAGGGCGTAAAACAACCACAGCCCCTAAAAAGCCAGAGAATATAGCCGCGATACGGCGTGGGCCAATGCTTTCGCCATGTACGAAAATGGACAGAACTGTCGCAAAGATCGGGGCTGTGAAAAACAGGACTGTTGCCGTTGCCAATGGGATATGGGCAATGGTGTAAAACCCAAAATGCGTCGCCGTCGCCACTAAGAGGCCACGCGTTAAATGCGTGTAGGGTTTTGTGAAGGAAAGCTTTTTGCGTAGTGGTGATGCAAGGATTAAGGCGACACTTACGATTGCTGTGGCTAAGATCGAGCGAAAGAACACCACTTCAATACTGCTGACATCTGCAGAAGCCAAACGCACAACCACCGTCATGATGCTGGCACCAATAACAGACACCATCATCCAAATGATCCCGCGCATATTATCGCGTTCTTCGGTCTGTGGTGCTTGCGTTTTTATGGCCTCAATCGGCGCGCTATGTGGACTTGGCATATGCTATTTCTCACTTTCCACAATTGGTAGGCTTGTGATTTTTGAATGGCAACTGTGAAAGCAAAAATTGGTACAATAAAAAAATTCAAAATATAGCATTTGTAATATTTACAATCGGCGCTGAAAAAGCGAATGTGCGCCGAAGTCAGGCATGCCCGCGTGATGGAATGGTAGACATAAGAGACTTAAAATCTCTGGGCTTAGGCCGTGCCGGTTCGAGTCCGGCCGCGGGTACCAGAAAAAAACCTGTAAGTTATTGTTTTTAAATGATAATTTACAGGTTTTTTTTTGATCCCGTCAAATTTGCATAACAATCGGCTAACAATCTGCATAACAAATTTTTATTTAACTATCTAAAATTTTGAAAAGATAACGTTCTTAAGAGTTACTACTTTTATGTGTAGGCAATCGTATTCTTGGTTAGATGGTTTTTTTTAACGAAGGCTGTAAGCTATAAGGATCAATTAGCATTCCACAATGCAGCATCGTTCCATTACCTATAGGAATTTTATTATTAAATGGTTCTATTCGATGGTAGCGATGCCTTTGGATGAATCTGGGTATCCATTCGGCATCATACGGAAAATAGATATTACTTTCGGCACATTGAACGATTGCAGTGTTTATCTCTCGTATTTTTGCATTATTTGCTTTGATGAACTTATGCCTGAACCTTGGGAAATTAAAGTCTATTTCTTTGCCGCGTGTCTTAACATCGACTATAATCTTAATTGCAAGATCAGGGGCAAGTGGAATTATTCGATTAAGAACTCTTGGATCATCTGTCTTTTGAATGGCTATTGGGAAATCGCTTGTGAAAAAAGGTGATACTTTATGTTCGTTTATTATAATTTGCCATTGAGAATTCCCCCAACTGTTAATTTGATGATTAATTAAATTTATACCGTGTGCTTGAGCATACTTCGGGTCAACGGAAATCTCAACATTTCCAGAATCGATCAACTCACGCACAGAGCCAGCATTAAGCACTTTGGGTATGGGTGAGAGTTCCTCCATATCATGTGCCAATTTGCAGGTCTCTTCTACCGTTGCGCGTAAGGGTGCTGGATTCAAGCGAAAGGCTGCTTGACTACATATTGCTACATATGCAGCAAAACCTGCAATTGTGAATACTGCCTCAGCTGAGACTTTACCTTCTCTAAGAGTATTTATTGCCTTATTGTATTTTGGTTCAATACTTTTAAGAAACTCTTCGATCACGCGAGGCTCTTGTAAGAACGGGTTCGTATTTCCATCCATTATTCGGCACTGGCTTTTTGCGTCACATTCATATCGGTTGAGCGATGGTTTCTGAATGGTGTACATCTTCTCCTTGAGCTGTGGAGAATAAAAATTCTTCAAATGAACTTGAGATACATAATGATCTAGAGGCATATATTTTTATACATCCTAATATCCAATTTTGCTGTTTAATTTCTTTGAGCATGATTTGCAGTAGAAAAGATATCATATTTTATCAAATGATGATTTTGTGTTAGTTAGGAGCGATTAAGAACGCACAATAGTTTGCATAACAATTTGCATAACATTAACAGTTTCACCATTTTTTAAACCACATAATTTATGGATTAAGTTATTGATAATAAGTGATTAAATTGGAGTTTCTTACGGTACCATTTTTCGATTTTATACTGGCCGCGGGTACCACTATAGAGGATTATAGTGGTGGAATTCGGAAGATGGAAATGAACCGTCTATCCTCTTAGTTTTTAATCGTAAGCGTTGCTTTCATATGCGTATGGTATGCGCAGAAATAGCTTTGCGTCATATCGGCCGTGACCGTTAGCGTTTCTGATTGGTTTTGTTCTAAACCTTTTGTTGTCCAATCTCCTTCGTCTGCTGTTGCCGTATGTGGAACGAAATCTTCGTTAACCCATGTGATTGTATCGCCAACGCGCACTGATAGGTTTTCTGGATCAAACTTAAACTTCTTGATGATGATTTTGTGTTCTGTTGGGGATGAATAGGCAGTACTTGTTGTGCCGATGATAGAGCCCGCGACAGCACATGCTGCCGCGGAGGTCTTTAGAACAAAACGTCTGTTCAGTTTTTGCATCAGTTGACGGCTTTTACCATCATTTCAGCGTGACCTTCATGGCCTTTAAAGATGTCCAATCCAGCTTCGAACAAAGCTTTTACTTCAGCGTTTTCGATGTTTGGAATGAATGCGTTTTCTACTAAGTTGTTTACTGCTTTATGGTATGCAAGTTCGTTTTCTGCATAAAACTTATCGAATTCGGCACCGCGTAATGCACTCATTTCAGTGATCAGTTTTTCTGCGTTTTCATTCAAAGACTGGCTTAGGAAGTTATCTTGTGGTTGCGCTTCTAGTTTTGCCAATAGAGCCAAAGCTTGTTCGTTCACGGCTGTATGATCGCGGATCATCGTTTGTGCGAATGTGTGGATTTCTGGGTTTGTAGAAATCGCCAGTGCCAAGTGGGCATAACGGATATCAATGTTGTCAGCGATATAAGCAACATGCGCGATTTCCAGATCGTTTAATTTTGCAGGGTCTTCTGCTTTAGCGACACCAGCGATAGATGTGATTAAGCTGGCAGCTAAGAGGGTCATTTTAAGTTTCATTTGAATGTCCTTAATTTCGGTTGCAGAAGCATCAAAGGTGATTGATGCGATTACTACTGATACGATAAAATAGTTGACCTTTTAATGACTGTTCATTCATATTTCTTGCTTGATCGTACAGACATCTTTCAATTTAAGCTAAAACAGGTAAACATCCTGTGAGCTAATCAGGAGTGTATCATGGACTTACTGAGCGATATTCTTTCACAACTGCAATTGTCAGGGACATTGTACTTTAGAACGTCTTTTACTTCCCCGTGGAGTGTGCGTGTCCCTAGTTTCGAAAATGTAGCGCGTTATCATTATGCTGACAAAGGACGGTGTTTAGTGCGGATTGCACCAGATGATGATCCCGTTTTCCTAGAGCAAGGTGATCTGATAATCATTCCGAAAGGGGCTGCACATACATTATTTTGTGACCCGATCACTGAAAAACAAGCCGTAATGCTCGACAAAGTTGTGGAAGATTCTGGTTTTGATGGTTCTGGTGTCTTATTTTACGGACCTAAGGGGGAGCATCATGAAACACAATTGGTATGTGGACATTTTGCGTTTGAACAAAAGGCCAGCCATATTCTGATTGATGCATTGCCAACTTATATACACATTAAAAATTATGGTGAGACATCCGGGCGTTGGATGGAAAATACATTACGTGTCATCGGAACTGAAGCTGGCCGGTCTGAAATGGGGGGAGATTTGATTGTTCTCAAAATGTCTGAGATCATATTTGCTCAGGCTCTGCGAGCCTATTTGAAAACAGATGGAGCTGATAAGCCCATTCTATCAGGTTTCGCGGACCCAAACATTTTGAAAGCGTTGACTGCGATTCATAAAGAGCCGGCATATGCGTGGACGCTTGAACGCTTGGCCAAAATCGCAGGCTTATCTAGAACCGCATTTGCGACGCGCTTTGTGAAATGTATGACGATCACACCAATGAGCTACATAAAAAGTTGGCGTATGCAAATCGCTAGCCAACAACTTTTGAAAACAAATGATCCAATCGTTAAAATTGCCGAGAATGTTGGATATTATTCTGAAGCAGCTTTTAGTCGGGTTTTTAAAAAACATCACGCATTAAGCCCTGCAACGTATCGAAGGCAAAGTTAAGTTTTATTTTCCAATAATTGGTTAAAACCACCAGCTTTTAGCTGGTCAGCTTTAGCGTTATTTACATAAGGTTTCCTTCCATTTTAAGACCCAGCGTTGCGGTAAGGTCTTAAAATGGAAGGAAACCTTATGATCTATTCTACTGGAAGTCATAGCAGATATTATCACAGATACCATATCGTTTGGGTAACAAAATATCGTTACAAGGTGCTGCGTGGTGAAATGCGTGAGCGTATTCGGACATTGATACGACAAACGTGCAATGAATTGGGCGTACACATTGAAAAAGGCGTATTGTCTACCGACCATGTGCATATGTTTGTGTCAGTCCCGCCGCACGTCCCAATTTCAAAGGTGATGCAACGCGTAAAAGGGAGGTCCTCATACAAGATACAGCGGGAGTACCCCGAATTACGCAAACGCTATTGGGGGCAACGGTTCTGGGCTAGAGGCTATTTTTCAACGACGAGTGGAAATGTGACGGATGACGTTATTCGTCAGTATCTTGAATTACATTCAAAACGTGAACCTACCGACGAAAGTCGGTAGTTGTTCAGTCAGATATAAGTGCTGGGATAGATTTCAGATACCTTGCTATTGCTAACAAGTCTGCATCTGGAAGATGTGATGTATTGTCTATGACAGCGGACATAGAACCACCGACACTATCAAAATCAGGCGTGAACCCTGTTTTCAAATAGTTCACAATCTCGCCTTCGGACCATGAGCCGATGCCTGTGTCGTGTGGCGTTATGTTGGGTATTTTCCCATCCCCATCAGGATTTGACCCGCCTGCAAGCCATTGATTGGTTTGAATACCACCGATCATATTGCGAGGTGTATGGCATTCGGCGCAATGGCCTGGGCCTTCAACCAGATACTGACCCCGTTGGGTCACAGGGTCGGACGTGGTTGGCATAATTGGGGTGTCGTTCAGGTATAATTGCTTCCACAGGCCAAGACCGCGACGGATGTTGAAGGGGAAAGAGGCTTGATGTGGTTGGTTTGGCGTTTCTGACTTTGGCAGTGTTTGCATATAGGCATAGAGGTCAACAACATCTGCCACCGCCATGCGCGCATAAGATGTATAGGGGAATGCAGGGTAATAGTGTCTGCCTTTTGGCGATACGCCTTTTTTCAGTGCATTGGTGAAGTCGTATAGAGTCCAATTGCCGATACCGTGAGTGGAGGATGGGCTGATATTGGGTGCGATGAATGTGCCAAATTCGGTTTTGAAGTGTTGCCCACCAGATAGAATCTTCTTGGTATCACCAGATGCATTCGGTGCAGCATGGCATGATGCACATCCGCCTTGGTAAAACACCAGTTCACCATTTGTGATATTCCTTGATTGTTCGAGAATATTTGCAGGATCAAGATATGAGGGGGCAGATAGAAACCAGCCTAATCCACAGGCGATAATGCCTAGGGAAAATACACCTTTAAATACTGTGGACATACGCCGAACCTATCCATGTTTCTGGATTAACGTGGCGGAAACCTAACGTGAATTCAAGAGGGTAGGGTTAACCCAAGCGCACGACGCGACGTTTCTGTGGGACCAGTGAAAAACGCAACGTTGTGTTTTCCAAAGCTTCCATAACCGCTTCTGGGCGTTCGATTAACGAGCGCAATAACCGTGTGGACTTGTCTTTTGCAAAGGCTGTGTTTTTAACAGGGACCATGTGTATAGCTTCCAATTTGAACGGTTTCATTTTGCACTCCATTTACCAATTACTGTTTCTAATTTGGCAACAAAAGATGGACTGGAAAGGTTCGAAATGTGGCAATCTTGGGGTCATTTAAGGAAATATTAAGGCAGGTTACGGATCGCGCCTTCTTAATTCACGTGCCGTATAGCTTTGCTTTATTGGGCCAAACACATTTTTCTCGAATGATTTATCCGATCTCAGGCAGCCTATGCCACATATTTGATAGGCGATGCCTTCTATACTGTCGATGAACCATAATCGGCCACCTGGGGTGGCTATGTAACCATCTACCTCTTCTTCCATGTCGGCTTTGATGTCGCGGTAAGAGGGGACTTCGCTGTCGGCGTCGTAATCAAAGGCGGAGTGGGTGTGATAGGATGCGAACACGTCTAGGCTTAAGGGAGGCTCTTTAGGGAAGCAACTGTCTAAGCGACCGCGTTTGGCGGGGGTGGCCTTGAAACGGTTGTCCGACGTCAAACCTATGTAGCCACAAAATTCGCGATTTGCTTTGAAAGATTGGGCTTGAGCCTTGTTTAAAACGGCTTTTACGAATGCTATTTCTTCGGCATCCTGTGCCCATAAAATTGTTGAGAAAGAAAGGGTTATACAGATTAAGAGTAGATGTTTCATACATCAACAATGCCACCTGTGGGATGGCATTGCAAATGATCGCTAGTTGTTTAATTCAAATTGGTTGCGGCGCAATGCATTTTCAAAGCCGTGGGTTATGAAACTGCTGCCTGATCTGGATTCGAATGGGGCCGTACTTGATCTGACATGGACTTCATATTGGTCGTCATCAGAGGCACTTAACGAGGTGCTTAAGTAAGGTTTAGCCTTAGTATTAAATACTTGAAAGCTGGTTCTTGATCTGGAAGGGAGATAGCAGAGATCAGTGCAAGAGTTGCAGCTCCTGCTATTATAATACCTAATGTTTTGTTTATTGCATGCATGGCGGGAGGTCCAATTGCTGCGTTTCGGGAGACTTTTAGTATGTAGCTTTCACCACCTAAGGGCAATATTAAGACCGTGCAACTTTGATCACATCAGCGTGCGCAAGCCGAAAAAGATGTGTATGATCCACGTGCACAGGACATATGACAATTATCAACACTTCTCTTATAAAAAGAGTTAAGGCGGGCACTGAGTGCGCCGCCTTTTTGAGGTTTATCTAAACCGACGTGTCGCTTCGTAACTGTAGTTTTTCCGAGCCTTGTGACGTGCTTTATAGGCTTGTCCACGGTGCGCTTTGCTAACGACAGTTTTTTGTTTGCCAGCATGTGCGCTTTTACTTGTTGTCGATACTTTATTTTCCAATAATTGGTTAAAACCACCAGCTTTTAGCTGGTCAGCTTTAGCGTTATTTACATAAGGTTTCCTTCCATTTTAAGACCCAGCGTTGCGGTAAGGTCTTAAAATGGAAGGAAACCTTATGATCTATTCTACTGGAAGTCATAGCAGATATTATCACAGATACCATATCGTTTGGGTAACAAAATATCGTTACAAGGTGCTGCGTGGTGAAATGCGTGAGCGTATTCGGACATTGATACGACAAACGTGCAATGAATTGGGCGTACACATTGAAAAAGGCGTATTGTCTACCGACCATGTGCATATGTTTGTGTCAGTCCCGCCGCACGTCCCAATTTCAAAGGTGATGCAACGCGTAAAAGGGAGGTCCTCATACAAGATACAGCGGGAGTACCCCGAATTACGCAAACGCTATTGGGGGCAACGGTTCTGGGCTAGAGGCTATTTTTCAACGACGAGTGGAAATGTGACGGATGACGTTATTCGTCAGTATCTTGAATTACATTCAAAACGTGAACCTACCGACGAAAGTCGGTAGTTGTTCAGTTGGATATGTCTATAGGATGGGCTTATTTGGGGAGGTTGCAATTAACACCTGTTCAAATCGGCGTTCGGAAAACGTGAGGATGGGTTGGATCGCAGATATATGGCCGCTGCCAAATCGCCTGAAACCCAAGCATAGCATGGCTTTGCCCATGTTTCAGTCACACACAAGTGGTTGATGAAGGCTTGGATGACAGGATGATTAGATCGTCAAAGGAGGTGGATTTAGAACTTTAAGCGTTTTCTCCGTCAGGGCATCAGATTACCGAAACACCAAACGTACCCTGTTTCTGATCCATACTTCACCCGCACCAGGTTATATTATGATATCGGCTTGTGGGACTCCACCTGCGAAAATCGTAATAAATACCCATCAGGATCAAGAACTGCAAATTCGGTGCGTTGATCTATGCGGTCACCACGCCAGTAATCCTTGGTGTAAATATCGACAAAGGGCTTAATACCAGCAGATGTAACCGAAGCATAAAGAGGGCGCACATCAGACACCAGAAGCTGAAAGTTAATCCCCCGACCGTAAGGCTGTTCTAGAGGTGCGGGTTCCCAAGTGCCATCAGGCTCCCACGATGCCAACATCAGTTGTGATCCTTCATAGGATATATAGGCATGATGATCCTGATCGCGCCGCTGATCGACATGAAACCCAAGTGTATCGGTGTAAAATCTCAGGCTTTTCTCAAAGTCTGATCACCAGAGTTCGGGCACAAGGGGGCTGATGGTAAATTCTTTTGGCATGTTCGCTTCCTTTGTTACAGGAACGATACACCCAACTTAGGCGCGCTGCCAATTCTTTGATGCAAGTATTTTTGTGTATTGTTCTTTAGCATCATCATCTAAGTAGTTTTCAATTCCATAAGCTTCAATAAAGTTTTGGCACTTCTCCGCTTTGTTGAGTAGATTTAGGATTTCAAATAGAGCATAGATTGATTATCTGGAATGGATGATTGTCTAATTTTGAGTTTGAAGTATTCGGTATCCTTGATGCCTCTGGCTCGCTTACGGATCATTCCTATACTGACATTACCAGCCTCTATCCTGGCGCTTGTGAGCTTGTGTTTGGCGTAGTTGCAGATGCCCACACAATGTTTCCGTAGGGATTTCGCGAACTTTTTTAGATAGAGCATCTGTGACTGATCTGCTATCAGGCACCAACGTTCCAGTTGCTCCGCCATCGCCTCAAATGAAGCGGCACTCCACAGCAGCTGAAGCTGTTCTTTCAAGACGTAAAGTGCATTCAGGTTGCTATTGCTCTCCAGCAACCTTTGCAGCTTGTCACTTTGTTTTTCACTCAACTTATCCGCATTTTTGAGCAACAGATAATGCGTCCCTTTCATCAACTCTTTACCACTTGGATCGGCCTTTCTGAACTCAAGTCGACGCTGATTATGGATAGCTTTGCTGTAGTTTTTCATGACGTGGAAACGGTCAAATACTATGTCGGCCAACGGCAAGGACTCTCTGACAGCCTTTTGGTAGGCAGGCCCCATATCCATCGCTACGGCCTTTATTTTGCAGGCTGTATCTGGTTGCAGTTGTTTCAAAAACCTTGAAAAAACCTCGGCAGTTCGGCCTGCTTCAACCCAGATCAGATGACCGCCAACCATATCGTAGACCACCGTCATGTAGTCATGACCTTTCGCCCGGGCAACTTCATCTACACCAATATATTCCAAGCCAGTTAGCTCTGCAGGATCAAGCGTAGGGAGAGTTTCAATAAGGTATGCCCTGTCGATATTCTTGACCGTTTCCCATCGTATATCCAAATGTCTGGAAACCGCTTGAATAGACATATGCCGACATAATCCACTGATCAGTCGGCAAAATCGGTGAGTGAAACGGCACCCTTTATCAACAAAATCACACCCCTCAATGCGGCGTTCGCCCTTGTTAATATAAACCTGCGCCAGCTCAATCTCGACCACACAAGGATACCCAAAAAGGGGGATGTCGTTTACTTGTCGGCGGACATGCTGGTTGATGCTTCCCTTCTGGCCTGTAGCAGGGTCTATAGCCCTCCTACGCGCGTCTCGGCTGCAGTGAATGACAATCTTAACACCGCCGTCATCCAGTTTAATTTCATTTACACGTTGCCCTTTGAGGCCTAAAATATGCTGCGAGATGTTGATTGTCATATACCTGCTCTATGTAAAGTTATCAGAAACCATACATATCAACAGGTTACTTGGCGGTCGGCATCTTTTTCTACTCAACAAAGCGGAGAAGAGCCAAAGTTTTTTACATTATGCATATCTTGAAAATGGATTAGGCTTTGCGCATGAAAAAATATTATTGCAATACAAACATCTGGGCCAAGTAATGATGTAATTACCTGACGTAGAGCAGCCTTATTGTCTTTTTCTGTAGGCGCTTGTTCGATCATAGTTGTTAAGCGCACAATTAAATTAATGAAAAATTGTTGTGATAAAGCTCGTATATTACTGTTGTATAAATTGGGGGTGGTAATATCCGTGCCCTCAGAAAGATACCTTAATAATTTTTTACATGCCCTCTTTGACGATCCAAAATGTGTAGGTGAATTCTGTTCACTCGGTTGTATTTGCAAACTTAATCTGGCGCGTTCATCAAGTGCTTGCCCTAAAAGGGAATTAAAGCTTTGTTCAAATATTTGCTGTTCTAATGCACTTCTTTGCAATCTCGTTATTTCTTCTTGACCACGCAGTAATTCTTTTGTGTCATTACGTTCATCTTTAACGATTGAGAGTTCTTCTCTTTGCAGGATCACGGCGTATATAAGCATGAATAATGCTGCGCCCGAGAACAATGCATTGGCAGCGCCAAATGTATCCCCAAAGGTTCCCCCAGTAGCACCCGTTTTTATCGCGTATACAAAATTAACTGTATACGCGATAGGAATGATGCCTAGGAAAATATAGAGAAGTTTACGCATGTAAGTGCTTAACGCGTGAATTTCTTATACTTCACCCGTGTCGGCTCTAATGCATCTGGCCCCAGTCTGCGCTTCTTATCTTCTTCGTAATCTGCAAAGTTGCCTTCGAACCATTCGACGTGGCTGTTGCCCTCAAATGCCAGCATATGTGTACAGATGCGGTCTAGGAAAAAGCGGTCGTGAGAAATGACCACGGCGCAACCTGCGAAGTCGCTGATAGCAGCTTCTAAGGCGCTGAGTGTTTCGACGTCTAGGTCGTTTGTTGGCTCATCGAGCAGCAATATGTTTCCGCCGTCTTTCAACAATTTTGCCATGTGGACGCGGTTGCGTTCACCGCCTGACAGGAGGCCAAGTGGTTTTTGTTGATCGCCGCCTTTGAAGTTGAAAGACGAGCAATAGGCGCGGCTGTTCATTTCGGCGTCGCCCAACATGATGATGTCTTGGCCGCCAGAGATTTCATCCCATACGGTTTTCTTATCATCTAATGCGTCGCGTGACTGGTCCACGTAGGACATTTTGACGGTGTCGCCGAGTGTGATTTCACCGCTGTCAGGTGTTTCTTGGCCTGTGAGCATGCGAAAGAGTGTGGATTTACCTGCACCGTTGGGGCCGATAACGCCGACGATACCGCCCGGTGGTAGAGAGAAGGACAGGTTGTCGATCAGCAGGTTGTCACCGTAGGCTTTGGAAACGCCTTCGACGTCGATGGCTTTTTGGCCCAAGCGTGGTCCGTTTGGAATGATGATCTGAGCTTTGCCGATTTTATCGAGCTCTGACTGACCAGCCAATTCGTTATAGGCGTTGATACGGGCCTTTTGTTTGGCTTGGCGGGCTTTTTGACCACGGCGCATCCATTCCAATTCGCGTGAGAGCGTTTTGGATTTGGATTTGTCTTCGCGGGCTTCTTGTTCCATGCGTTTGGCTTTTTGTTCCAGCCATGCTGAATAGTTGCCCTCATACGGTATGCCGCGACCACGGTCCAATTCTAGGATCCATGATGTGATGCTGTCCAAGAAATAACGGTCGTGGGTCACGATCAGGCAGGTGCCTTTGTAATCCATCAAGTGGTTTTGCAACCACGCGATTGTTTCAGCGTCAAGGTGGTTGGTTGGCTCATCGAGGAGCAACATATCTGGTTTTTCGAGGAGCAGTTTACACAAGGCAACACGGCGGCGTTCACCGCCTGAAAGTGTGGCTGTGTCTGCGTCATCTGCTGGGCAACGCAGAGCTTCCATCGCGATGTCGATTGTGGCGTCTAGGTTCCACAGATCATCTGCATCGATCTCGTCTTGGAGTTGGGCCATTTCATCCGCTGTTTCTTCGGAATAGTTCATCGCCAATTCGTTGTATTTGTCCAAGATGGCTTTTTTCTCGGCTACGGCCAGCATGACGTTATCGCGGACGCTTAATGTATCATCTAATTGTGGTTCTTGGGACAGGTAGCCGACAGTGGAGCCTTTGGCGGCCCATGCTTCACCGCTGAAGTCTTTGTCTTGGCCAGCCATGATGCGCATAAGGGTGGATTTACCTGTGCCGTTCACACCGACAACGCCGATTTTTACGCCTGGTAGAAAGGACAGATGGATGTTCTCAAAACACTTTTTGCCACCTGGGTACGTTTTGGAAACACCTTCCATGTGGTATACATATTTATTAGATGCCATTTTGAGAGCCCTTTATGTGCGAAATTGGTTCTGTGTCTTGTATTTTTTAACGGGGCGATGTGCAAACGAGAAATTCAGGTGTTTTGGGGAAAATAGCGGTGTTTGGGGCTAAATTGGTGTTCACAAGCAATTGAGGTTTCGCGATGAGGTGTTGATTCACGAATTCAAGCCTCTTGGTTTAGGTTTTCAGCATTCATATAATAGGAAAGTGGAAATGATGAATTACGCAATGATTATGACGAATGGTAAGGTTGGTTTGGTTGTGAAAAGCTTGATTGTGTTGGGGTTGGTCGCTGCTTGTGGTGATACAGGCGGTGGTGATTTTATTCACGCTGGTAGCTGATACATAAGTGGGGGCTTTCAGCCCCCGTTTTTTTGATGTAAACAGTCGATACGGCCTACAGAAATAGCCCAATGCCAATCTGTGGTTTTTTCATATAAGGATGTATCTATGATAAAATCTCGGAAACCTGCTCCGCGTATATTAACTGTAAAAGAAGCGTTTTATTTGACGCCGCATATGATCCGTGTGGTGTTTCATGGGCCTGAATTAGCGAGTGTTTATGCTGGCTGTGCTGGGGCGAATTGTAAGATATTTGTGCCTGAGATCGGGCAAGCACGGGCTGATTTTGAGGCATGTTTTGTGGATGGGCCTGCACCTGTAAAACGGACATACACAGTGCGCAGTTTTGATCCTGATACATTGGAGATGGCGATTGATTTCGTGGCGCATGGTGATGAAGGCCCTGCGAGTGCTTGGGCGTTACGCGCAAAGGCTGGAAGTTTTCTTGGGTTTGCGGGTCCAAGTGAAGTGAAAATCAAAGAGTTTTATGCGGATTGGTACTTGGTGGCAGCGGATATGTCTGCGTTGCCAGTGGCTGGAGCTGCATTAGAAGCGATGCCGCGTGATGCCAAGGGGGTCGCAATCTTTGAAGTTCAATCGGCGGAAGACGCGCAAGAGCTGGATGCACCAGTGGGCGTCGATGTCCATTGGTTGGTTCAAGAGAACCCACATAGATCATCAACAGCGCAAGAAGAGTTTATGCGTAATATGGTTTGGCCGACAGGTGTGGTGCAAACTTGTGTCGCGGGTGAAAGTGGTGTGATCAAAGCGATCCGTGGATATTTTACAAAAGAGCGGGAATTACCACGAGATGATGTGTATATCTCAGGGTATTGGAAAATCGGCTTGATTGAAGATGAGCATCAATTGGTGAAGCGCCAAGAGGCGGCTGCGTAACGTTGAGTGAATGGTAGATTCGAGTCCATAGTGCACAATGCTATGTGTAGTTTGGGCGATCGGATACGAATAGAGAACAGCCGTTGTTTTCGAACGTTTGTCTGGCAAACGTTACGCAAGGGTCAGAGTAATCCTGATACTACGAATTCATTCGAAGATGGTCTTCAAAAATTGCAGCCAAATCTGGAAAACTTGAGGATCCAATGCTGCCAGAAGCTTTATGGACGATCAGGTCTCGGGGGGGTCTCGATGGGCTCTGTCAGGTCAATGGAGGCCAATACGTGTCCAAGATTGACCCCGACCGCCAACGAGAGTGCGCCCAGGCTCCGATTTGTCCGTACCAAGGTAAGCATCAAGGGAACCCCCTCTATTTTGGTTTGATTTGAGATGCGATTATTGCGCGAGGCTGGCGGTTTGGTTGGCGCGATATGAGGATTTTTCTGATGAGCAAGCGACGGGCTGGGCGAGGTTCCAAATACACGGATGATTTTAAGCGACGGCTAGTGGCGGAGAGCCAAGGTGATGGCGTGAGTGTTCCGATGGTCTCGCGGCGTCATGATGTGCCACCCCGCCGGATTTACGCGTGGCGCGGTGATGCGCGGTTCCAGCCGGACGCGTCGGGTGATACCGGCTTCATACCAGTCGAAGTGGCAAACAGTGATACTGATGTTTCATCTGTGCTGCCAGAAGCGCAGCTTACAACCAGTCCCCAGATTGAGATCACTTTGGAGAATGGGCGCAAGCTGAGCGTGAGCGGTGGGGTTGATGCGGGCTTTGTGCTGGAATTGGCGCGTGGGCTGGCGGCATGATCCCGGTACTGGCGGATGCAAAGATCTGGCTGGCGGCGGGGGTGACTGACATGCGGCGCGGGTTCAACGGTCTGGCCGTTCAGACCGAGCAGGTTCTGGGGGGTGATCCTTACTCCGGCCATCTGTTTTTGTTCCGAGGGCGACGCGGTGATCAGATCAAGATGATCTGGTGGGATGGTCAGGGCGCGTGCCTGTTTACCAAGCGCCTTGAACGGGGTCGGTTTATCTGGCCCTCTGCTCAGGAAGGTAAGATCAACCTGAGCCGTGCGCAGCTTGCGATGCTGATGGAAGGTCTGGATTGGCGTATGCCGCTCAAGACATGGCGACCCAAGATGGTAGGTTAGAGGCAATGTTTTATGGGTATTTCTGACGTTTTGGGATTCCCATGAGGCCCTTGATTTGGTAAGGAGTGGCATGAGTAAGACCCCTCCAAATCTGGCTGATTTGCCCCCTGACGTGCAGGCGTTTGTGGCCGCACAAGCGGCGGAATTGGCTCGTAAAGACGCGGAGTTGTTGGGGCTGTCGTTGAGCCATGCCACAGCGCAAAAGCGCCTTGAAAATGAGATGGAAGCGGCTCTTGCTGCGGAGCGCGCCGCCCATGCGCTTGCCATTATGAGCAGAGATACCCTGATTGCCGATCTGCGCCTGCAATTGCACGGACATAAAAAACATCGCTTCGGTTCAAAGTCAGAAAGCAGCACACAGCTGGCGCTGGCGCTGATCCTTGAAGATCTTGAAATCGAACAAGCCGCTGAGACGGATGATGAGAATGGGCCCTCTGACGCTGAGACCACAAAGCCGCCGCGTACCCCGCGCAAGCGCAAACCTTTCCCCAAGGGGCTCAAGCGGGTCAAAAAGACCATCACGCCCAGTGATGCTTGCACCGACTGTGGTGGCAGCTTCAAAGTGCTCGGGACAGATGTGATGGAAGAACTGGAATATGTGCCCGGCCATTACGTCGTAAAACAACTTGAGCGCCCACGACTGGCCTGCACCTGTTGTGAGAAGGTGGTTCAGGCCGAGATGCCAAGCCGTCCTATTCCCAAGAGCTTTGTCGGCCCTGCGTTGATGGCCCACATCTTGTGCTGCAAATACGGCTATCATCTGCCGCTGTATCGACAGAGCCAGATGTTTGAGAATGAAGGCATCGATCTGAGCGGGTCGCTCATGGCCAACTGGGTCGGCAAATGCACTAAGCTGTTGGAGCGCGTGGCTGATGCCATCCGGGATCACGTTTTTGAGGCGCAAGCGATCTTCATGGACGACACCACGGTCAAACTGCTCCAAAAGGGCAAGGGACGCGGTAATAACAAGACAAAAACCGCGCGGCTCTGGGTCTATGCCAGAGATGAGAGCGCCTGGGCGAGCGGCGCACCACCGGCGGTGTGGTATCAGTTCTCCACCAACCGGGGCGCAGAACATCCGAGCAAACATCTCAAGCCCTACAAGGGCTATGCCCATGCGGATGCCTATGCTGGGTATAATGACGCCTATCGGACGGGGCGCGTCAAAGAGATGGCCTGCATGGCCCATGTTCGGCGGGATTTTTATAGCCTGTTTGAAAGTCTGAAGCTGCCCGTGGCGGGCGAAGCCGTTCTGCGCATTCGAAAGCTCTATGATGTTGAGGCACAAGCGCGGGGTCTGGCGCCTGCTGAGCGCGTGGCCCTGCGTCAGGAATATGCCAAGCCGATCTTTGATGAGTTGGAAATCTGGCTCAAGGAGCAGCTGGGCAAGATCTCCGTTAAGACGCCGCTGGCCAAGGCGATCAGATATGCGCTCGCGCGCATGCCAAAGGCGCGGCCCTATCTCGACAATGGCTTTCTGGAAATCGACAACAACACAGCCGAGCGTGCGGTGCGCCCTGTGGCCGTTGGACGTAAGAACTACCTGTTCATGGGATCAGAGGCAGGTGGAAAATCCGCCGCCATAGCCTACACCCTCATCGAAACCGCCAAGATGAACAACGTCAATCCCGAAGCCTGGCTCGCATGGGTGCTCGAGCGCATCCAGGATCATCCCGCAAACCGTATGCAAGATCTCCTACCGTGGGCCTATCAGGAGATGATCGAGGAGCGGGAACAAAGCGTTATAGCGGCATGATCGGCCCCCGTGATTCAGCGGCACTCCCAGAGCAAGGGGATCTGTTTGAAGAGCGCGGGAATTGGCAAGGGCCAGATACCTCACAGCACGACTTGGGCGTTGAAAACCTTGAAGGCTTGTCCGACAAAGACCTCGTCGAGAAGACGGCAAAGGCTACACTGTCCAACGTCGACCTGCTGTGCGCCCAGATTGTGGAACGGGGCTTGGGAGATATAGCCGTTCCGGGTCTCGTCGCGCTTTGGAACCGGTTTAAGGGGTTCGGAATTGCGACCCCTTTACCAGAACAAAAGCTTGCCTTGGAAACTCTTCGCGCCATTGGGAATGAAGCTGCAAAAAAAGAAATCAGCAAGATCCTTGGCGCACAGGACTTGCCCGACAGCTTGCTCCCGTTTGTGTTGCAAGCCGCTGTGAGCGTGGGCTTGAAGCTGCCTCAGGCACAAATCTTGCCATGGCTGGAACACGGCGCACCAACAGTCCGTGCCCAAGCCTTCATCCTTATACAATCGAACAGCCCACAGCGAAGCACCTTGGAAATCGGGTTCAGCGACCCAGACCCTTCAGTCCGACGAACCGCTCTGACAGTGGCGGGGAATCTGGGCCATATCAGCGCAAGGGCAGGATTGCTTGCCGAGTTCCGGAAAAATCCAACCAGCCAAAAGATCGAAGCGCTTTTAACTGTCGCCGATGACGACATCGTTGTTGAAATCGGAAGATACGCACTGGAAAATCCGCCTCACCGGTGCCTCATCGCAAGTGAACTTGAGGCTCTGGACACACCCAAAGCCCGAAAGCTGGCCCAACGAATCAACGATCAGATAATGCAGCGTTGATGTTTACTTGGAACCTCGGCCACCCCGTCGCTTGATCATCAGAAAAATCCTCATATCACGCCAGCCACATCGCCAGCCTCGCGCAATAATCGCAGCTCAAGTCAGACCAAAATAGAGGGGGTTCCCTTGATGCTTACGTACCAAGAGCCAGCTTATCCTCACCTTGATTGATGCAGCGGCACACATGTCCCGTGCTACCCGTGGTCTGTTAGGTTTCCTCGATCAATTCTCTGTTCTGGTCAGCTACCCCGCGGCGCTCAACAAGATATGCGAGGAACTGTATGTGTTCTTGATTGGTGATGCTGCAACGTCAGATGATTATAAAGACGAGCGTGAGGCGATACTGCAAATGTGGGACGATTTGAACCGCGAAGATCTGGGCGCCCTTGAGTTGTTATAACAGGGTCGCTTGCCCCCTGCCTATGACGGTGGTCGCCT
Source organism: Amylibacter sp. (assembly GCA_965206885.1). Lineage (GTDB taxonomy): Bacteria > Pseudomonadota > Alphaproteobacteria > Rhodobacterales > Rhodobacteraceae > Amylibacter. Next base: position 770,243 of record CBDBLJ010000001.1, read on the forward strand.
CAGCCCACATTGGGAAGGCCCCACCCATGATTTTGGAGGGCGCGTCGTTGAACGAATTTTATCGTGAGTGCGCCCATCTGGAATTTGGGTAGGTGATGAAAGTCCCCGTATATATTCCACAAGCCATATCTGCTTAGTGTCTGGCCGAAAACTAGTTGAGTAATATCAGTAAGTTGTGATTCACTCTCTTTATCAAATAAGATGGAGAATTTTATGGCTTGGACTGATATTACTCGCCCCCTATATGAGCGAAACAATGGGCGTTATGCAAGTGATTGCACGGACGAAGAGTGGGCAATAATTGAACCACTGCTGCCAGAATCCAATGTGGTTGGTCGGCCCAGAACAACCGAAATGCGCGATGTGTGGGACGGAGTGCAATACATGGCGAGCACGGGATGTCAGTGGCGAATGATCCCGAAAGATTTCCCGCCGAGGACTACAATACAGGAGTATTTTTACGACTGGCGGGACAATGGCGTGTTGTACCGGATCAACGATACGCTTGTCATCAAGGCGCGGGAATTGGCAGGTCGCGCAGCCAGTCCAAGTGCAGGTGTTATTGACAGCCAGAGTGTTAAAACGACAGAAAGCGGTGGTGTTTCCGGCTACGACGCAGGGAAAAAGATAAACGGCCGTAAGCGCCATATCATCACAGATACCATCGGGCTGTTGATCGGATTTATCATCCACAGTGCGGGCATTCAAGATCGAGATGGGGCCGTTGATGTCCTCAAATCTATCTACTACTCCCATCCCAAACTCCGACATGTGTTTGCCGATGGAGGATATGCGGGGCCAAAATTACGAGAAGCTTTAGAAAATATGGGCTGTTGGACTATCGAAATTTTAAAGCGCAGTGACAAGGCTGTGGGATTTGAACTCATTCCAAGACGGTGGGTTGTCGAGCGCACCTTTGCCTGGTTGGGGCGGTGCCGCCGATTGGCAAAAGATTGGGAGAAATCCATTGCTTCTGCTGAAAGCTGGCTCCTCATCGCCCATATCAGAATGGTCACACGGCGATTAGCAAGGGGTTGAAATCATTGAAATAGTTTTCGGCCAGACTCTTAGGGCTGGCAGCTGTTCTTACGATATTTATATAATAAGATTTTAAGCTTAGAGAATAGCCCACTTAAATTATGTCTAACGGCAGCTATGTTGAATAAAGCCATCTTTTGTACATTTCATACGCTACTCATAATATACTTTTGAATATAGATAATAGACGAATGCAGCGGTATATCATCTAATGCTACGTCGCTCTTAACCCCTACACTGGATACTTATTCTCTAACCCATATCGGTGAGAGGATTGGTAAAATGACGTATCAAGTAGGTCTTAGGTTTATATGTGGAGCAATTCTATTTGGTATTATTAGTGCTGATTATGCTTATGCTGGATCACGTAAGCTGGTCAGATCGCCTTTAGCTTTTGATCTTACAACGCGTAAAAAAACAAAGATTTTAATAAATGATCAACTCTCGTTTTCGGGAAGTGTGGGGGCGTCGTATTTAAGCGAACGTAATCTGAAATTAGATGATTTGATTGATGATAAAGCAAATCAATATAAGGCCATTTTGGAAATAGTTGGACGTGCTGAACTATCAGAAAGCCTTGCTGCATTTATGCATTTAGAGTTTGGTTTGAAAGGTAAAGAAACACATATAAAATCTTATGGTAGGAAGTCAAATGTTCGTATCAAGGAAGCTTTTGTGGCGTATCGTTTTGCTAAGGATACGGCATTGTCTTTTGGGCGCATAAGGCTTTCGGATAAGAATAAATGGATATTGGATAAAGCTGTTGATGGTGTTCATTTTGGGCGTCGTTTACAGAATTCTGGGTTTGAGTTTGCGATCGTAAAAGATGATGATCGAAATAATAGCACATATGCATTGGCACATTACACACGATTTCAAAAGAAGTATGCAGCTGGAATATATGTGATTGGGCAACGTGCAGAATTAGAAACCAGTGGACATATTATTGGTTACATAAATAATCAGAGAAATAAGCGTTTTAAATATACTGCAAATATTGCAGGTACTTTTAGCAATGCACAATTTGGTGTGCGTAATGGATTTGGGTTTGATTTTCGTGCAACGCAAAAGATCAGTGAGCATAAATTAAACCCACAAATTACATATGGGTTTGCAATAGGATCAAAAGGATTTCGTCAGACTGGTTTGCAAAGCAATAAAACAAAAGATGGTGGGCAAACTTTATGTCACCGCTACGGCTTTGTGTATCAACCTGACTTGACCAACATGGTTGTGGCTTCTGTTGGATTTGCCTTACGCCCAAGTAAAACCTTTTCAATTGATTTGAATACTTATGCTTATGCGCAAGTCAGTAAGCAGGTGGTAACGCCTTCCGCACGTGTATCGGGAGTGACTACAGGTCGCTCTGCATTTTTAGGCACAGAGATCAGTCTTATAGGTGCATGGCGACCAACGAAAAAAACGAAAGTAGAGTTTGGCGTTGGCATGTTCCAAGCAGGTTCCGCTTATCAAAATAAATCATTGTCAAAACGTATTTATTTTCCAATAATTGGTTAAAACCACCAGCTTTTAGCTGGTCAGCTTTAGCGTTATTTACATAAGGTTTCCTTCCATTTTAAGACCCAGCGTTGCGGTAAGGTCTTAAAATGGAAGGAAACCTTATGATCTATTCTACTGGAAGTCATAGCAGATATTATCACAGATACCATATCGTTTGGGTAACAAAATATCGTTACAAGGTGCTGCGTGGTGAAATGCGTGAGCGTATTCGGACATTGATACGACAAACGTGCAATGAATTGGGCGTACACATTGAAAAAGGCGTATTGTCTACCGACCATGTGCATATGTTTGTGTCAGTCCCGCCGCACGTCCCAATTTCAAAGGTGATGCAACGCGTAAAAGGGAGGTCCTCATACAAGATACAGCGGGAGTACCCCGAATTACGCAAACGCTATTGGGGGCAACGGTTCTGGGCTAGAGGCTATTTTTCAACGACGAGTGGAAATGTGACGGATGACGTTATTCGTCAGTATCTTGAATTACATTCAAAACGTGAACCTACCGACGAAAGTCGGTAGTTGTTCAGTTCCGCGTCAAACGTTATTTCTAGGGGTTTAGGAAGACTAAAGCCTTTCGGATAGGGCAACTATACTTTGGTATAGTCGTTTATACCGCTGAGTAATTATAATGTTTATGATTGAATGATACTGATAAAGAAACCCAAACCAAGTGAGAGATGGTTTCTATGACAGTTTTCAAGAAAATCCTTTGTGCCACAACATTTTTGATTGTGAGCCAATCAAGTGTATTTGCTGATGAAATGCCGCGCCCAACGGGTGATGTGCTTTTGACGCTTTCAGGTGAGATAACGAATACGAACACAGATGATGGTCGTTTAGAGTTAGATTTGGCAATGCTTCAAGCGATGCCTGTTACCAGCTTTAAGACGAGTACCATTTGGTTAGATAAGATTGTTGAATTTACAGGCGTAAACTTAAAAAATGTATTGGACTATGCGGGTGCATCTGGCACGCTTATTCATGCAATCGCTTTGAACGATTATAAGGTAGATATTCCGTCAGATACTGTGGCCGAAGATGCCCCTATAGTTGCATATAGCCTAGCGACAATATTATGATACTATGGTTACATGACACATCCAATTAAATTTCGCCGCCATGTTTTGCGGATAAAAGAACAAGAGTGCTTGAGTTTTGCTCGGGTCGCAGAGCGTTTCTCCGTGGGTGTAGCCTCGGTGAAGCGATGGTCTAAACGGGTTGAACCCAAACAGCATGAACGCAAAAAGATACGTAAAATAGATCTTAAAAAGCTAGCACAGGATGTTGAAAAATATCCTGATGCTTATCAGTATGAACGTGCTGACCGTTTTGATGTTTGCCCAAAGGCAATTTGGCAAGCCCTTAAGAAATTGAAGATCACATATAAAAAAAGCCATGCGGCACCCCAAGGCAAACGACGACGACAGGCAGTCCTTTCAAGAGAGGTTAGCGGCCCATGAGGCTGCAGGTAAAGCCATTGTATATATTGATGAAAGTGGTTTTGCGCATGACATGCCACGCACCCATGGTTATGCCCCGCGCGGAAAACGCTGTGTGGGTGTTCACGATTGGCAGGCGAAAGGGAGGATCAATGTTATTGGAGCGCTTTTGGCTGGCACCTTGTTAACTGTTGGCCTGACAGCATGTAATGTTGACGCGGATATCTTCAATCTTTGGCTCAAAGATCAGCTCATTCCAGTCCTTTCCAAAGGATCAGTACTTGTAATGGACAGAGCCAGCTATCACAGACGTAGCGACACAATAAAAATCATCACGGATGCAGAACATATCCTTGAATATCTACCTGCATATAGCCCCGATTATAACCCAATTGAACATACATGGGCGCAAGCTAAAGCCCATAGGCGAAAAACAGGAGAAACCGCTGAACAGATATTCTCCAATCAAAAGTGGAATCAAAGTTGAGTCGTCAGGCTATATCACCTTGATGGGGAGGTCATGCCTTCTAGGGAAAAGGGACCATTATGGGTCGTGTACCCTTATGATCAGGACGCAAAATATCGTACAGAACTTGAATAAGTTCAGATAGATGTGAGACTGTTTTTTTGTTGCCAAGATTTAGGCGGCCTCGGAGACTGAGTATTGTAAAAAACCAACTCACGAGGCCAATATGCAAATCATAAGACTGCACAAGAACGTTTATAAACTTTATGCTTGGGCGCGGACACAAGAATGTTTGGATGCGTACCGTATCAAATACGAAGACACGGTTCGGCAATGGGAAGCTTTACGCGCAGAGGGTGTTTCTCTAGCAAAATGCGCTGAATTTGTCGGCATCTCTCGGTCTACTTATTATCGCTACAAGCGGGTTTTGAAGGATTTGGCGCAAGGGATTATGCCGCCATCAAAGGCCCCAAAACACCGCAATAAGTCACAGTGGGGTGAGGCAGAAAAACAGTTGGTGCTCGAAATTCGCCGCGACAATAAAACCTACGGTAAGGAAAAAATAGGGGCCATCTTGCGGCGCGATAAAAACCAAATCATAAGCGATAGCACCGTGGGGCGTATCTTGGGTTTTCTACGCAAGAAAGGCCTGATTACACGATCAAGGTCTGCACCACAAAAGCGCAAGCGTAACTTCTCCAAGGGCCACGCCAAAGGATGGAAATATAAGGATTACAAAGATATAGAGATTGGAGAACGTGTGCAGATCGACCACATGACTGCCACGAAAAACGGCGTCACCTGCAAGCACTTTCAGGCCTGGGAACGGCGTAGCAAGCACATCCACGCGCAAATTTATTCGAATGCCACCGCACGCTCTGCCAAACGGTTTTTGGAAGAGCTTGTGGAAATAGCTCCCTATAAAATCCTCTCAATTCAAGTTGATGGTGGCTCCGAGTTTATGGCCGATTTTGAGACGGCGTGTGAGCAGATGAAAATCCCGCTCATTGTATTGCCGCCAGCCAGACCGAAATACAATGGTGGCGTTGAGCGTGGAAACCGCACCTTCCGCGAGGAATTCTATGATTGTTGTGATCTGATTGCCGATAGCATTGGAGCTATGCGGTTTGAACTGAGAAAAGCTGTCGAAAAATATAACACATTCAGACCACATCACGCCTTGAAAGGTAAGACACCCATGGAGTACCTTCGAATCACTCAGGCCGAAGCCGCGTGAGTCTCAAAACACATGAACCTATACAAACTGATTTATTCCCGTTCCATTTGGCAGTTAGACCGCCTAACATCTGTTCAGTAGCAACAGAATGGAACACACGGACATGAACGTCAGAGGCTCTCTATTTAGACGTGTGTTGCCATTAAGTATAATTGCAATTGGTCTAGTTGCGCTATTAAGTCTTTTCCAAAATATTACGACACATTTATCCAACCTGCGAGAAGCGCCAAATGATAATTTATCTTGGACGCTTTCTCAGGTTGAGGTTGAAGTTCTTTTACTCTCTGACGCAGCGTCGGTGGTTGGGCAAGATAAAGCCCAGTTAAAAGATGTAAGACGTAGGTTTGATAATCTTTACAGCCGTATATCGCTTATACGTCAAAGCGGTGTTTTTACTGATATGCGCCAAGATAAAAAATTCTCTAAGCATCTACGAATGCTAGAGTTTTGCATTAAGAAACTAGTGAAATTTGTTGATGCACCTGATGATATATTGCTGGATAAGATACCAGCCTTGGTAGCAGAATTACGTAAAGTACGGGGTATCGCCCATGATATTGCTTTGACGGGTATTCGTTTGGACGCGATTGATATCGATGCGGAACGCACAGATTTTGCTAATTTGTTGATTATCGCTGCGACTGTATCCGCTATGCTCATTGGATTTTTGGTGGCGATTTCTTATCTATTGTTTCGCCAGCATAGAAGATCACAAGAAGTTTCAATCGCAATTGAACGCGCCAGTATACGTTTGAAATCCAGTTTTGACACATCCCTTGATGCAATTGTTGTTGCAAACGCTAGGGGTGAAATCAAGGAATTTAATGAAGCTGCAGAGACGGTTTTTGGGTACTCAGCTACGGAAGCTATAGGTGCTCAAATGGCTGATCTTCTTATACCAGAAGAATACCGCGATGCGCATCATGCAGGTATGAAGCGGTTTAATGAAACAAAGTCTGCAAAATTAATTGGCCAAGGTCGAATTGAAATTACTGCTATGCGCAAATCTGGCGAAGAATTTCAAATCGAAATTGCTATCGGGCATGCTGAAGATGAAAAAGGCTCTATTTTTGTGGCTTACATCCGGGATATTACCGAACGTCTTGCCGCCGAAGAAGAATTGCGCATTGCACGTGATGAGGCCTTGGAAGCAGGCAAGGCGAAGTCCAACTTCCTAGCCGTGATGAGCCATGAGATGCGTACACCGTTAAATGGATTGTTTGGAACGATAGAGCTATTGCAAGAGACAAAACTGTCGCAAAAACAAACTGAGTATTTAAGTTTAGCTAAAAATTCTAGTGATATACTTTTGCACCATGTGAATGATGTTTTGGATATCTCTAGGCTTGATGCCGCTAAGATGGATTTAGTGCCAACGTCTTTTGATTTAGGGCAGTTCTTTGAAAATGTTATTACAACAAACCAAACGACAGCTACTGCGAAAAAGAACCAATTGGTCTTAAACTTGGGGGATATGCCCGATCAAAATGTCTGGATGGATGAACATCGTCTTCGACAAATTGCGTATAATTTAATCGGAAATGCATTAAAGTTTACAACTGATGGCACAGTAGAAGTGACAGCGGCCTTGATGTCAAAAACAGATTTACAGTTTTCTGTTTCCGATACAGGCATTGGTATTTCCGACGAGAATATCAGCCATGTCTTCGAAGAATTTTATACACAAGACAAATCTTATGACCGTATGGCGTCAGGCGCAGGGTTGGGGTTGGCCATTTGTAAACGCATTGTTGATTTAATGGGCGGCGAGATATCTGTGGCGAGTACATTGGGCAAAGGAACCACATTCACTGTTTGTGTTCCTTTGGCTCTGGATGATAATGTTGCAGTTGCTATAGCTGCAACACCGTCAGGCTATAATCCTGAAAACCTTAACTTACTTAATGTTTTACTTGTCGAAGATAATGATATTAACCGACAAATTGTGCGTGAAATGTTAGAAAAAGATGGCGTTATTATTTCGGAAGCGACGAATGGTCTAGAAGCGGTGGAGATGGCGGATAAACAGCATTTTGATCTTATTTTAATGGATGTCAGCATGCCCGTTATGAACGGTATAGACGCAACTCGAAATATTCGTGGTTCTGGTGGCTTATCTGTCGCAGCCCCAATCATAGGCCTAACCGCGCACGCATTACCAAAAGAACATGAAATATTCATTGCTGCAGGTATGAATGCATGCCTGTGCAAGCCCATATCGCATGAGGCCCTGGCCCATAATATAGAAAGTTTCTTCACCACAAGTGAAACGGCACAATCAACACGGATGGTAGAGAAAGAGCCGCAGTTTTTAAATCAAAACACCATTCATGAAGTGCAAAACACACTTGGTGATGAAAAACTGGCAGGCATTTTAAATAAATTCCAATCCGAGGTTGCGGCGTTGATCACAGCCATGCCTCAGCTCCTTGAAGATCGCCATTTTGTTGAACTGGCGGCTATTGCGCATAAATCTGTAGGCTCTTCAGGTATTCTTGGGGCTGATCGCTTGCAACAGAAATTACGCAGCATAGAAAATGCTGCTAAAAAAGAAGCAACTGATACAGTATCTGCTGAACTAGAAAGCCTGTCTGAAATTTGGGGCATTACTCTTGAACACCTTCAAGGGATTCAAAAGTAATCTATCCTTTTGGATAGTCGCCTATACATCATTGCCTTCATTTTACCTCTTGGACACAATACGACCAGCATAATCTCGCATACAATCTAGGGGTGAGAGATATTGGGAAACCAATATAAATGTATGCAGGAGACGGCCCATGAACATTCGTCATGAATGTCCAATGCCCGACCTATCTTTTAAGGTTACAGCCCCGTTGTATTTATATGCACCGGACGGGCAGACATATACAATCGACCGTTGGTCGTTGGCTGGTTTTATCCTTGATGGATTTGAAGGGGATTTACCCGAAGGTTTACAACTGTCTATTCCGTTTCAAGGCATAGATATAAAATTTCCTATTGATGTTACGCCTCTCGAAGAGGACGGTGGATTTTCGTTTACCAATTTAACGGTACGTCAGCGCGAAACGCTTGCGATGTTTTATAAAGGCATTTTAACAGGGCGTATGGTTTCAAGTGCCGAGATGATTACAAGCCTTGATACGCCTGTTGATCTGGTTCCAATGGGGGAAACGGAAAGCGAAATGACGTCTGGTTTGGCGAAGGCCAAACCAAGGATATTACGTGGCACTTCTCCGCTTTGTTGAGTAGATTTAGGATTTCAAATAGAGCATAGATTGATTATCTGGAATGGATGATTGTCTAATTTTGAGTTTGAAGTATTCGGTATCCTTGATGCCTCTGGCTCGCTTACGGATCATTCCTATACTGACATTACCAGCCTCTATCCTGGCGCTTGTGAGCTTGTGTTTGGCGTAGTTGCAGATGCCCACACAATGTTTCCGTAGGGATTTCGCGAACTTTTTTAGATAGAGCATCTGTGACTGATCTGCTATCAGGCACCAACGTTCCAGTTGCTCCGCCATCGCCTCAAATGAAGCGGCACTCCACAGCAGCTGAAGCTGTTCTTTCAAGACGTAAAGTGCATTCAGGTTGCTATTGCTCTCCAGCAACCTTTGCAGCTTGTCACTTTGTTTTTCACTCAACTTATCCGCATTTTTGAGCAACAGATAATGCGTCCCTTTCATCAACTCTTTACCACTTGGATCGGCCTTTCTGAACTCAAGTCGACGCTGATTATGGATAGCTTTGCTGTAGTTTTTCATGACGTGGAAACGGTCAAATACTATGTCGGCCAACGGCAAGGACTCTCTGACAGCCTTTTGGTAGGCAGGCCCCATATCCATCGCTACGGCCTTTATTTTGCAGGCTGTATCTGGTTGCAGTTGTTTCAAAAACCTTGAAAAAACCTCGGCAGTTCGGCCTGCTTCAACCCAGATCAGATGACCGCCAACCATATCGTAGACCACCGTCATGTAGTCATGACCTTTCGCCCGGGCAACTTCATCTACACCAATATATTCCAAGCCAGTTAGCTCTGCAGGATCAAGCGTAGGGAGAGTTTCAATAAGGTATGCCCTGTCGATATTCTTGACCGTTTCCCATCGTATATCCAAATGTCTGGAAACCGCTTGAATAGACATATGCCGACATAATCCACTGATCAGTCGGCAAAATCGGTGAGTGAAACGGCACCCTTTATCAACAAAATCACACCCCTCAATGCGGCGTTCGCCCTTGTTAATATAAACCTGCGCCAGCTCAATCTCGACCACACAAGGATACCCAAAAAGGGGGATGTCGTTTACTTGTCGGCGGACATGCTGGTTGATGCTTCCCTTCTGGCCTGTAGCAGGGTCTATAGCCCTCCTACGCGCGTCTCGGCTGCAGTGAATGACAATCTTAACACCGCCGTCATCCAGTTTAATTTCATTTACACGTTGCCCTTTGAGGCCTAAAATATGCTGCGAGATGTTGATTGTCATATACCTGCTCTATGTAAAGTTATCAGAAACCATACATATCAACAGGTTACTTGGCGGTCGGCATCTTTTTCTACTCAACAAAGCGGAGAAGAGCCTATTACGTATTATATGGAACGTTGCTTTTTACATTTTGTTGGCGGCATTCTTATTTGGCTTTGTTGGCAATCAAGTTTGGAAACGACTATCTTTTCTCGAGCTTGATCATGGTCGTTTCGTAGCTCCAATAATCACCTACCAAGCACCAGAATCGGCTTACATCCAGAAGATATTGGTTAAAGAAGGGGATAATGTTTCCTCTGGTGATACTTTGATACGCTTAGAAGATCCTGATCGAGAAGGGCAGGTTGATGAAGTTCGTACCGAGATAAGGATTGCTGAGCGACGTTTGAACCAAGCTCAATCACAATTAGATAAACATATCGCAAGGTTGGAAGAATTCAGGCAGCCCTTTTGGGATGCGTTTTACCGTCTTTGGTATCCTTGGGATCACTCGGAACATTTGTACAATGATTATCCCGTAGACGTCCAAAAAGCATGGAATGCTTTGAAACGATTTGATGATGGGGAAATACTTAAACCTGGAAGTTACCATGATATTTTGCAAGACCTTCAAAGGCGTGTAGACGAGTTTCATTTAGACTTGCGTCGTTGGAAACGTGACCTAAGCAATAAGAAAGCCGCAGCGGATGAGTTGCATATAATCGCACGTACAGACGGCGTGGTATCATCTATTCCTGTTTTACAAGGAAGCTTCGCCAGCCGGTCTGAAATGGTTATCTCCGTCGAAGAAAACACCCCTCGTGTGGCTATCGGCTGGCTTGATGATCGTATGGTCAGCAGTGTTTATATTGGAATGCCCGCAACAATTTCATATTCCTTCCGTGGTCAGGCTAAATCGATTATAGGAAAAATATTAGACTTACAGGCTGGCAGCGACGAGGTTCAACCAGATAAATTTGGAATGGTTATAACCATCAAAGCAGATGATGCAGGGCTAAAAAAGACACGTAAGTGGTTTCGACATAATGCACCTGCTGGTGTTCGACTTCACCGTAATATTCTGTCTAACTTGATCGGGAGTAGTGATAATGAAGGCACCTGATACACTTTATGCATTTGAAAAACATCTGGATCAATGGCTTGAAACATTAGCGGGTCCAATGCCTAAGGGATTGAAAAAATGGACCCCACAATTCTGGGCTAAATTTTCTGTATTATGTGTGGCCCTTGTTTCCGCACTCGTATTTCTTCCAAACGGTTTTTTTGAACCCAACGTCTTGTCCGTGTCTATTGTTTTAGGCACATTAGGGATTTGGCGGTTCGGTTGGTGGTTTACGCATGCGGTCCGCGCAGGAATTTATTCAGCATATAAATGGCCAAAAATGCGGAAGCGCGCAGATGCTGTATGGGGGAAAGGGTGGCGGCCTAGTCGGTTGCATATCCAAATGACAACTTTTTATGAAGAACCAGCTATTACGCGCCGTGTTATTGGGTCGATTATAAGTCAGATTAGGCGTGAAGGTATTGCTACAACTTTGTGGATTGGCACTGGAGCCAGTTTTGATGAAGAAATCATCACCGATTTTGTTCGAACACATGCGGCGGATTTAGATGCTGATTTGGTTTTCTTACGCCAAAACCAACCAGGCAAGCGTATGGCAATCGGAATGATCTTACGGGCAATGAACAGGTCTGGAATTGAGCCAGATGATTTGGTCATCTTTATGGATGGGGATGCTGTATTTGGGAATGATGTACTAGAGAAAACTTGCTCTATGTTTGGAGCAGACCCTGACTTGCAAGCCCTAACCACAAATGAAGAGGTGATCTGTTATGGGCCTAAATGGATACAAAGTTGGTTGTCGATGCGGTTTGCCCAAAGGCGCTTAGCCATGCAAAGCCATGCTATGTCGGATAAAGTTTTAACTCTGACAGGACGGATGAGCGTATTTCGTGCCCAACATATCGTGGATGAAAAGTTCATTCGCACGGTTGAAGCAGATCATTTGGATCATTGGCTATGGGGGCGTTTTAGGTTTCTATCTGGTGATGACAAAAGCACTTGGTATCATTTGCTAACCTGCAGTGCGAAAATGACCTATGTACCCGATGCCTGTGTTTACACCATTGAACAAATCGAAGGTTCTGGCACAGGGCGAATGGTACAAAACTTCCGCCGTTGGTCTGGCAATATGTTACGCAATGGTTCACGCGCTATTGCACTTGGCCCGCGTCAGGTGAAACCGTTTATCTGGTGGTGCATCGTGGATCAACGCATTGCAATGTGGACGATGATGGTTAGTCCGACACTTGCCATTCTGACATTATTTATTGACCCAATGTATATATTACATTGTATAATTTGGGTGGTTTCATCTCGGGCAATCCTATGCTTGTTTCTCTTCCGATATGCACGCAGCACGGATTTAAGTTGGCCCTTTATTCTGTATTTCAATCAAATTATTAATGCCTCTGTTAAGATATTTATGATCTTTCATCTAAGTAAACAGAAATGGTCAAATCGTGGCAACCAATCGGCTGGTAATGAAGTTGGTTTTGTCGAAAGCATTCAAAATTGGACCGCTAAATTTCAATTAGTAACGGCTGTCTGTGCTTTTATTGTCGGGCTTGCGATCTATATCGATCTACTGCCAATGCCAATAATCTTATGAAAACCGTCCTAAATATACTTTGGGATATAGAGCCTGATCTGTTGGGCGTAATACTGTTCTCTTGCACAGCAGCACTCTTTCACCACACCTTTTATAAAAGACTTACAAAGTGAGAAGTGTAAGGAGAAATAAAATGATTTACCCAGTAATCTTATGTGGTGGTAGTGGAACTCGTTTGTGGCCTTTGTCACGTAAAAGCTACCCAAAACAATTTGCAAACTTATCCGGTGATACCAGCCTGTTTCAGCAAACATTAAAGCGGGTTGCAGGGCCTGGTTTTGAAGCCCCCATTTTGATGACGAATTCAGATTACCGCTTTACGGTGCAAGAACAAGCCGAAGATGTTGGCATAACTGAACCTTCTATTATTATGGCTCAGTTTACAAATCGTATGCTTTCATGACATGTTCTTTTTCAAATCATGTCAAATCAGAGGGATAGGCCGACTATGGATCACAAACAGTTTCAGGATTGGCTATCTGGGATAGATCACCTCAGCCCTGCGCAGCGACAGGAAGCCGAAACCGTGTTCATGGGGGTCTCTGAGGCGTCATCTTCGCTGGCAGCCATTGAAGCAAGCGTGGGTGAAAGTCGCCAGTGCCCGCATTGTGGCACACCAGGAGCTATATCGCGTGGCAAAGCACGGGGTCTGCGACGGTACCAATGCAAGGGATGCAATAAGACATTCAACGCGGCGACCGGCACCCCTTTGTCGGGCCTGCACCGCAAGGATAAGTGGCTTGCCTTTGGAACCTGTCTTTCTGATGGGCTGACGGTTCGCGCCTCAGCAGAACGCTGCAAATTTGCCGTCAATACCGCGTTCCGTTGGCGGCACCGATTTCTCACCACAGACAATCCGAAAGCACGCAAGCTTACAGGCATTGTCGAGGTCGACGAAACCTATGTTTTGCGAAGCCAGAAAGGTGAACGAAACCTTGAGCGCAAGGCGCGCCGCAGGGGAGGCAAGGCCCGCAAACGAGGCCTGTCAGATGAGCAGGTTCCAGTACTGGTTGCCGCTGATCGCAGCGGCATGACAGTCAGCGCGGTTCTCCCTGCGGTCAATGCTGATACGCTGCAATCTGCAATCGAGCCGGTCGTGGATGATGACATCGTTCTGGTGACCGATGGCCACCGCGCTTATCCGCCTTGCGCCGCAGCACTGGGAGTGCGCCACGAAGCGTTGAACCTGTCTGGTGGGGAGCGGGTGCGGGATGCCTTTCACATTCAGACGGTCAACAACCGGCACAGCCAGTTGAAGGATTTCCTGCGCCGCTACCGAGGCGTCGCAACCAGGTATCTCGACAACTACCTGCGATGGTTTCAGCGTCTTCAACTGGAAAATGCTTCACCCCGCGCTTGCCTCGCCACCGCGATCGCAGATCCATGCATACGATTTGTAAACTGAGCCATTATTATTGAGCCAGAGAGCCGTAATACTGCGCCCGCGATACTGTCAGCAGCTTTGAAATTGGAAGACCAACCTGAGGCCGTACTATTGGTTATGCCATCGGACCACCTAATAAAAAATGAGGATGCTTTTTCTATAATTTTGGAAACAGCTTATTTTGCGGCTCAAGCAGGTAAACTGGTGACTTTCGGTGTAAAACCCACACGGGCTGAAACTGGTTATGGCTATTTAGAAGTCGCCGATAAGGTTGGCTATGAACATGCGTCTGCACTGCCTTTGACTGCTTTTGTTGAAAAGCCAAATGCATTGACTGCGGAAGAATACGTAAGGTCTGGTCGCTATCTTTGGAATGCAGGTATTTTTATGTTCAAAGTGGCAGATATTTTAGAAGCCTTCGAAGTATTGGCTCCAAAATTAATGACACCATGCAGACGCGCTGTGTCAGAGGGGAGCCAAGATCTAGGTTTTTTCCGCTTAGGTGAAGAGGCATATAAAACCGCCGAAGATATTTCCATTGATTACGCAATCATGGAGCTTTGCGAAACACTTTCTGTTGTTCCCATAGATTGCGGTTGGAGTGATATGGGAAGTTGGAGCTCTGTCTGGGAAGAAGGCGATGCCGATGAAAATGGTGTTGTAGAAAACGGATCAACAACCGCGATTGACTGTGAGAATACATTGCTACGGTCTGAGACAGAAGGTGTAGAACTGATAGGTATGGGGCTGAAAAACATCACCGCTATTGCAATGGGTGATGCTGTTTTGGTCGCGGATATAAGCCAGTCTGAAAATGTGAAACATGCGGTGCAAAAACTTAAAGTTAAGAATGCAAAGCAGGCGGAAGCATTCCCACGTGATCATCGTCCATGGGGATATTTTGAAACGCTTTCATTAGGTGAACGTTTTCAAGTTAAACGTATCGTTGTTCACCCAGGCGCCGCACTTTCCCTTCAAAGTCATGTTCATAGAGCTGAACACTGGATTGTTGTACAAGGCTCGGCAAACGTCACTGTGGATGAAAATGTAAAGTTAGTTTCGGAAAATGAATCTATGTATATACCGCTGGGGGCTGTCCACAGAATGCAGAACCCAGGCAAAGTGCCATTGCACCTGATTGAAGTGCAAACAGGCGCATATTTAGGCGAGGATGATATTGTGAGATACGAAGATATCTACGCCCGAATTGCAGCAGAATAATAATAAAAAGAACATACACTCTCACACAAACTTGAGCGGCCCTTCGGGGCCGTTTTTTTATGTTTTCGAATGTGTAGAGGGGACTAACCAAAAGGATAGTACTGTAGTTCTAAGTATTCTGAATCTATACGTGACAGACAAAGATTATTATAAAACAAATGATTACCTTTATTTTAAGAAAATGAAGGATACAAATATGTTTGATAACCTAACCAACCGAGTAATGCATGTAGCCGCGCAACCTTTGCGCATTATTGATGAGAAACCTTCCATAAGTATCGTTGGTTTAGGGTATGTAGGGGCGGTTTCAACCGCTTGTTTGTCCAGCCTTGGGCACCGTGTAGTCGGTGTCGATATTGATATGAATAAAGTGGATTGTATCGCTAATGGCGTTTCACCTATTCACGAAAAAGACTTAGGTAAATTATTGTACGAAGGCCTTACCGAAGGTTTGGTGTCTGCTACGAATGACCTAACTCAAGCCGTTATTGATACTGACATTACATTTGTATCTGTAGGCACACCAACAGCCGAAGATGGCGGATGTGACTATTCTTATATTGATGCTGCCGCGCGTTCAATTGGCGAAGGCTTAAAATTAAAAAATGACTTTCATGTAATCGTGATGCGATGCTCAATCCCTCCAGGCGTTACTATGGGCTTTATGGCTCCGATTATTGAGGAAGTCTCAGGGTTGAAAGCTGGTGTCGATTTCGGCGTATGCTTTAACCCAGAGTTCTTGCGCGAAGGCGTCGCCGTCGAGGATTTTTATGCACCACCGAAAACAGTCATTGGTGCTGATGATCCTAAATCTGCACGTATCTTATCTCGCATCTATGAAGCTGTTGATGAAAAACTAATCATCACCTCCGTAGAAACGGCGGAGATGGTAAAATACGTAGATAATGTATGGCATGCGACCAAAGTGTGTTTTGCGAATGAAGTCGGGAGACTTTGTAAACCGCTTGGCGTTGACAGTCACGCAGTCATGGACGTCTTTGTGCAAGATACGAAGCTTAATTTATCATCATATTATTTGAAACCTGGTTTTGCTTTTGGCGGTTCATGCTTGCCTAAAGAAGTGCGTGCAGTGACGCATATTGCACAGGACTTAGGTGTCGATTTGCCAATGATTAACAGTTTGGGGGAATCTAACGATACTCAAATTTCAGAAGCTTTAAGAATGACCAAAGAGACGGGTGCACGTAAAGTTGGTATTCTTGGATTGGCATTCAAACCTGGCACTGATGATCTGCGCGAAAGCCCAATCTTAGAGGTTATAGCTGCCTTGAATGCTGATGGCGTTGAGGTTGTGATTCATGACACCGCTATTACTGCCGATACGCCTTTGGCTGGACAACTTGCTTATGTACGTCATGGCAGTTCTGGTTTGGAAGCTCTTGCAAAAGATCTGCCAAAAATGTTGCGAGACGATGTTTTGGACGTTGTTGAACAATCAGATGCTTTGATCGTGACCCATAAAAATGAGATTTATCAGAACGCAATCCAAGCTGCTGACAACAAGCCCGTTATCGATGTGGTGCGTCTGTTTGATGACGTTCCTCAATCTGAAAACTATGCTGGCATCGGCTGGTAAGAACTCACAACTAACTTAACTAAGGTGAAATTATGTCAGAAGAAACAACTTCAATAATTGGTACTGAAATACACGAAACCATCGATGGCACCAACCAAGCTGAAACAATCATCGCTCTTGCGGGTGATGATACGATTAACGCAAGCGATGGAGCAGATATAATTCATGGGGATTATGTCGATGAGAACCTTTTGTCAGGCACTACGGGCGCCACCAGCTTCGCACAATTCGGCGCTACAGGGGCTTGGACTGTTCAAAACGAAGCAAACGGACACACTTCGATGAGCCAAACTGTGACAACAGAATCTGGTGCAGATTATTCAGTCAGCTTTGAAATAGCGGCAAATTATGGATCGTCCACTTTGTCTGGTGCGGTTGAGGTGCTTTGGAATGGTGTTGTCATTGATAGTTTTGATACGAACAGTGCAGCTTTTGACGCCCATTCAATTTCCTTTGCAGGGACTGGTGGAGAAGGGCAACTAACCTTTCGGTCGATAGAGACAACTCAGGATGGTGCGCTTGATATTCAAACTGACGCTCCAATTTTTTATTACGAAACCGATATGCAAGTTGGCACTGAAACAGTGACAGTAAATGCTTTTGCCCCAGGTCAATCAGGTATCTACCAAGTGCTGAATGGTGAGTTGCACGTCTTTGATCCAGCTACCGAAACTTATACTGCGGCGGGGAGTGACGCCACAGTCGTGATAAATGCCATAGGGTTTAATCAAGAAGATAACATGATTTACGGGATTGCCGTTGGTAATGGGACGGATGCCTTGGGTAATCAAATCTCCCGAACCGATCTGGTCATGATGGATGCTAGCGGGAACAGCTATCGAATTGGTGAAACACCCTATGCGTCATGGACTGGTGATTTTGATGATAGCGGAAACCTCTGGGCATTCCATTCGAGCATGGACCGAGTGACGATGATCGATGTCGATACTTTGGATACCAATGGTAATCCAGTCTCTGTTACGTTCAAATTCCCAAAAGATATGATCACTGATAAAGTTTGGGATGTTACGTATGATACGGAAAGTCAGATGTTTTATGGCGTTGTTTCGCCAAATCAAAATGGGGGAAACGGTAAATTAATGTGTATCGATGTATCAGCCGTTGCATCTGGAGGAGAACCTGTATTCTCAATCATAGAGCTAACAGATACAATGGTAGATGGCGTTTTACAAAATGGCCTGCCTCGCACGGCATATGGTGCCGCTATGATAGATGGTGATGGCAATCTATATGTTGGAGGCAACAATAGTGATCATGATTTCGATGCAAATACAAGTAATTCTGGGGGCATTTATGCTGTACATAGTGATGCAATAACTGGGATTGGTTATTTGGAGCTCGTTTCGGATGCCCCAAGATCGTATTCAAATGATGGCGCGATCGACCCACGATCCGCTGACCCCTTCAATGAAGTTGATGTTTCTGCAAGCGTTCTTATCCGTTCTCCAGAATTGGTTCCCACAGCACAAGCGGATAACAGTTATGATGATCAAATTAACGCAGGCGCTGGGCATGATGATGCTTATGGTGGCTTAGGAGATGATCAGATTGTAGGAGCATCCTCTGGTGATACTTTAACAGGTGGCACGGGCGAAGATGCACTTTACGGCGGAGCTGGTCCGGATTGGGAAGATAATGGTCTCATCTCGATATATGGCGAGGGTGGCGTCCGATATGACCAATTTGAAAATATCCTCCCCGAAGATGATGACATCATCTTCGGTGGCGTAGGTGATGACATGTTAGATGGTTCTGCGGGGCACGATTATCTCGATGGCGGGGTGGGAAATGATGATATTTCTGGCGGATCAGGTCAAGATATTTTGCATGGTGGTGACGGTCAAGACAGCCTTAGTGGCGGGGCTCAAGATGATAGCCTCTATGGTGACAACGGGGATGATACGATTACTGGCGGCTCTGGTGATGATGAACTTAATGGTGGAGCTGATAATGATGATCTCTCTGGAGGGTCTGGTGAAGACATCCTGAATGGCGGTCTTGGCGATGATTTCTTATTCGGCGGCACTGGCGATGATCAGTTAACTGGCGGTTTTGGTAATGACCGATTAGAAGGGGGGTCGCATAATGACCTGCTCACAGATTCTTCGGGCATAAACGATTTATTCGGCGGTTCTGGCGATGATTTTCTAATTGGTGGCTCAGGTGTCGACACTCTAAACGGTGGATCTGGAAATGATACGCTTTGGGGGAATGATGAGAATGATGTCCTTAAAGGAGGGACTGGGAACGACACATTGTCTGGCGGGGACGGTAAAGATAAACTTTATGGTGGCACTGGCGACGACATGATCAATGGTGGTGATGGTAAAGATTACATAAATGCTGGTTCTGGTGATGATACGATCTTTGGTGATCTCAATGATGATAAAATTTTCTCTGGTGCAGGTAATGATGTTATTTGGGGGGGCTTAGGGTCCGATCAATTCGTCTTCAGATCAGATGATCTTGGTGGGACACACGATGAAATTAGAGACTTTCGGCGTAGTGGTAGTGAGCAAGATAGATTTGATTTACGTTTATTAGATCTTGTTGCTAATGGTCAAACGGATGCTGAGTGGATATCAGAGAATGTCACGCAAAACTCGGATTTCAGCCTTACTGTCACCATCGAGGATAGCTATATTACACTGATAGATAGCTATGGAGTAGGTGCTGATTTTATTGATGAAGTCACAGATGGCTTGTTGTTATAGTTTCAACCGAGATCAGGTTAAAACAGACCAGCATCTTTGGCTATCATAGCTGCATGCGTACGGTTTTTCGCATCAAGTTTGCGACATAACGTTTTGACGTGCAATTTTACGGTCACTTCCTGTAGCTCAATTTCACGTGCAATCTCTTTGTTTGCTAAGCCACGACATAACCCTGATAAGACCTGTATCTCCCGTTCGCTAAGTTGTTTTCTAAGCGGATGGTCTGACGCTTCGTCTTCGCCAGTCATAAAATCTAAAGGGGCATATTTCTCACCCATAGCCATAAATTTTACGGCATTGACCAAAGATGAAGCAGCCATGGATTTTGGTAAAAAGCCTGCTGCACCTAGCTCTAGCGCTTGTTCTGCGATCATTTTGTTGGCTGTTCCAGAAATTAACGCAACTGGTTTACGCGCAGCCGCTTCCATTATGATTTCCAATCCTTCTAAGCCATTCATGCCAGGCATTTCATAATCTAAAAGAATGAGGTCAAACGGTTCATGGGTTTCCATTGCGCGTTTTGCTTGTGCAAAATCATTTGCTTGGGAAACTGGACACCTCTAAAAACCTATCTTTTAGGTGTATTTTGTGATTCAATATTTTCAGGAGGATATTTTGATGCACGAAGCAGGATTGTTTGATTTTTCTGATCATCTTGAGCGTTTGTCTAAAACAGGCGACCCACTTGTCGCGCTTTCTGAGCATGTGGATTTTGAGATGTTTCGGTGTGCACTGACAAGTGCACTTAACTATGGAGAGCGTCCACAGGGGGGTCGTCCGCCCTATGATGCGGTTATGATGTTTAAGATTTTGATATTAGCGTCGATGCATAATTTAAGTGATGAGCGGATGGAGTTTCTGATCCGCGATCGTTTTAGCTGGTTGCGTTTTCTTGGTTTGCAAATTGGGGAGCCGACGCCAGATCAAAAGACCATTTGGGTGTTTCGGGAGAAGTTGACCCAAGCGGGTGTGTTGACTGATTTGTTTGCAACCTTTGAGGATCATTTACGTAATCGGGGTTACAAACAAACTGGGGGACAAATTGTAGACTCATCGCTGATTGCAGCCCCACGCCAACGTATGACTTCAAGCGAGAAAGCCCGCGCCAAGGCTGGCGAAGATGCAAAAGATATCTGGCCTGATAATCCAGCCAAGGCGGCACAGAAGGACACCGACGCACGGTGGATGGTCAAGTATAGCAAGGCTAAAACGACCAAGACGGGTGAGAAAGATGCGGGGTTAGTTGATATTTCCGTACCTCACTTTGGCTATAAAAACCACATCAGCATTGACCGTAAGTTTCGGTTTATCAGAGGTGAAAAAACAACAGATGCAGCGCGCTATGACGGTCATGAGTTGGCGTCAGTGCTCACCAAGGACAATCGTTCTGGCAAGGTTTGGGCCGATACAGCTTACCGCACCAAGAGCAATGAGGCATGGCTTAAGGCCAATGGATTTTTCTCCCACATCCACCGTAAAAAACCAAAAGGCAAACCAATGCCCAAACACATCGAGCGCGGTAATGCGACACGTTCTATATTTCGCACCTGTGTCGAGCATGTCTTTGGTCATCAGAAGGGCCCGATGGATTTATCCATTAGAACCATCGGAATTCAACGCGCCACAACAAAGATGACACTCGCCAACATAACCTACAATATGAAGCGTCTCATCTTCCATGAACGACGGCAAGCCACAGCCTGAATCCGTCTAGAATTCAGAAATACCCGCTCAGGCGGCTCCATAAAGCATGAATGCCGCATAAAACGGAACAAAACAGGCTTTTTTTGCGTCAAAAAGCAGCCTGCCGTAAAAAATGCCTATCAAATACCTCTGGAATTAGCGGTTAATCGAGGTGTCCAACTTTAAACCCATCTTCTTTTTCCAAAAATGCGGAAATTGTTTCCCGAACTAATTCGTGATCATCTGCTAATAATATTCTCATCAAAATAGTAAATCCTATTTCTAGTGGCTATACTTCAAGGTGTATCGCTATACTTTGTCTCTCTTGTCTCGTTGTGTAAAGCTTTCATTCGAGTGGTGTATAGGTTCATGTGTTTTGAGACTCACGCGGCTTCGGCCTGAGTGATTCGAAGGTACTCCATGGGTGTCTTACCTTTCAAGGCGTGATGTGGTCTGAATGTGTTATATTTTTCGACAGCTTTTCTCAGTTCAAACCGCATAGCTCCAATGCTATCGGCAATCAGATCACAACAATCATAGAATTCCTCGCGGAAGGTGCGGTTTCCACGCTCAACGCCACCATTGTATTTCGGTCTGGCTGGCGGCAATACAATGAGCGGGATTTTCATCTGCTCACACGCCGTCTCAAAATCGGCCATAAACTCGGAGCCACCATCAACTTGAATTGAGAGGATTTTATAGGGAGCTATTTCCACAAGCTCTTCCAAAAACCGTTTGGCAGAGCGTGCGGTGGCATTCGAATAAATTTGCGCGTGGATGTGCTTGCTACGCCGTTCCCAGGCCTGAAAGTGCTTGCAGGTGACGCCGTTTTTCGTGGCAGTCATGTGGTCGATCTGCACACGTTCTCCAATCTCTATATCTTTGTAATCCTTATATTTCCATCCTTTGGCGTGGCCCTTGGAGAAGTTACGCTTGCGCTTTTGTGGTGCAGACCTTGATCGTGTAATCAGGCCTTTCTTGCGTAGAAAACCCAAGATACGCCCCACGGTGCTATCGCTTATGATTTGGTTTTTATCGCGCCGCAAGATGGCCCCTATTTTTTCCTTACCGTAGGTTTTATTGTCGCGGCGAATTTCGAGCACCAACTGTTTTTCTGCCTCACCCCACTGTGACTTATTGCGGTGTTTTGGGGCCTTTGATGGCGGCATAATCCCTTGCGCCAAATCCTTCAAAACCCGCTTGTAGCGATAATAAGTAGACCGAGAGATGCCGACAAATTCAGCGCATTTTGCTAGAGAAACACCCTCTGCGCGTAAAGCTTCCCATTGCCGAACCGTGTCTTCGTATTTGATACGGTACGCATCCAAACATTCTTGTGTCCGCGCCCAAGCATAAAGTTTATAAACGTTCTTGTGCAGTCTTATGATTTGCATATTGGCCTCGTGAGTTGGTTTTTTACAATACTCAGTCTCCGAGGCCGCCTAAATCTTGGCAACAAAAAAACAGTCTCACATCTATCTGAACTTATTCAGTGGGTTTGCTAGAGAAGTGCGCGGCTACATAGGGTCAAAGGCAAACAGATGATATTATCTTCTCGTATATGATAACTATTGTGTAAAAATATTTATAAGGCAGTGTGTTCTACACGATCTTATGATATTAAAATATTTATACTTACCAAGCGATTTAGAATTCTTATGATCCAAGATAACAAGTTAACCGAGGCCCGCAAGCAAGGGAACAAACTCCTTATAGCCGTGGGACTCTTTAGTGCGTTTGTGAATATCTTGATGCTGACAGGGCCGTTGTTCATGCTTCAGGTCTATGACCGTGTTCTTGGGTCGCGTTCTAACGAAACTCTGGTGGCTTTGTTCATATTGGTTGTTTTGCTTTATATCTTCATGGGGTGTTTGGATTACGCGCGCAGCCGTGTAATGGCGCGTTTTGGGGCGCGGTTTCAAGCGTTCTTAGATGAGACGGTTTTTAGAAGTTCTCTTAAGAGTGCTATTGCTGAAAATAACAGATCAAATCCTGCCACGGGTTTACGTGATATTGAGAGCATTCAATCGTTGGTTTCTAGTCCAGCTGCCTTTGCTGTCTTTGATATTCCATGGACGCCATTATTTTTGGGGGCCATCTTTATTTTCCATCCTTTGCTTGGGTGGATGGCTGTTGCAGGTGGATTATTTTTACTGGTGATCACATTCTTGAACCAATTTCTGACAAAGAAGAAGGTTCTGGAAGCCGCTGTCAAATCATCACAAGCGAATGCGTTCGCTGAAACGGCACGCCAAGCCAGTGAAGTTATTCATGCTCAAGGGATGCAATCTGCTATAACAAAGCGTTGGAAACAGAACCGTGATGCAGGGTTGGAAGCTTCCATTAAGTCTACAGATTTTACAGGTATCTTCTCTGCTTTGACGAAATCATTCCGCCTGCTTTTACAGTCTGCAATGTTGGCAGTGGGCGCATATCTCGTTTTGAAAAATGAACTGACACCAGGCGCAATGATTGCTGGGTCAATCTTACTTGGCCGTGCACTTGCACCGATTGAGATGGCAATAGGACAGTGGCCTTTGGTTGTGCGTGCTCGCAATGGTTGGCATTCTTTGGAGCGCCTTTTTGCGCATGAGGGTGATGAGCCAGAAAAGATGCACCGTGCAAAGCCAACAGCGCATCTTATTGTTCAAAACTTGGGTCTTGTTCCACCAGGGGAAAAGAAACCAACCCTTGCGGGGATCAATTTTGAATTAAAACCTGGTAAAGTTTTAGGTGTTTTGGGCAAAAGTGGTTCGGGCAAATCAACACTTGCGAAAGCATTGGTAGGGCTGTGGAAACCTGCTGCTGGTGAAGTGCGTTTAGATGGCGAAATTATCGAGAACTATGATCAAGAGTTGTTTGGACAATACATTGGATACCTCCCGCAGAATGTCAGCTTGTTCCACGGATCTGTTGCGGAAAACGTTGCTCGTATGGTGGAAAACCCAGACCCAGAGATGGTGAAAGCTGCGGTCTCTATGGCAGAAGCGGATACGCTTGTAAAAAGCTTGCCTGAGAGCTTTGATACAATTATTCAAAACGGAACAGGCAGGTTGTCTGGCGGGCAGAAACAACGTCTTGGTCTGGCACGTGCTATATATGGTGATCCTGCAATGATCGTTTTGGATGAACCAAATGCCGCCTTAGATGCGGATGGATCACAAGCTTTGAATGCAGCTATTAAAACCTTCAAAGAACAAGGTAAGATTGTTATTATTATGACCCACCGCCCGATGGCGATCTCTGAATGTGATCTGTTATTGTATGTAGAGAATGGTCGCCAGAAAGCTTTTGGTCCCCGTGATGAAATTTTAAGTTCCATTGTTCAAAACGCTAAAGATGTATCGAAAACGATCGCAGGTGGGAAAGCATCATGAGTACCGATATGCCCTCAAATATATGGTCTGCATCCCGTCCACTGACTATTGGATTTGTTAGCCTGTTACTGCTTGTCCTTGGTGTTGGCCTGTGGAGCGTTAACACACAAATAGCTGGGGCCGTTATCGCGAGTGGGCGTATTCAAGTGGAAGCGAATAGGCAGGTTATTCAACATCCCACGGGTGGTGTCGTTGGAGAAATATTCGTGTCGGAAGGTGATGTTGTTAAAGCAGGTGATATTGTTGTTCGCTTTGATAGCAGTGATCTGAAATCTGAACTTGCGATCATTGAGAGCCAGTATTTTGAATTGCTCGCACGTAAGGCTCTTTTTCAAGCTGAGCGGGATGATGTTCCAGAACTAACGTACGATGATGAACTTATCATAGAAGCTAAACAGAATTCAGACATTCACTCTTTAATGGATGGGCAGTCTGATTTTTTTGCAGCGCGCAGAGCATCGCTTGAGAAACAGAAAGAACAATTGGCGGAACAGACAATTCAGCTAAACAATCAAGTTACAGGTGTAGAGGCACAAAATATTGCAAATCAATCACAGCTTATGCTTCTGGAAGAAGAGTTAGCAGATACGCAATCTTTGTTAGACAAAGGTTTAGCACAAGCTTCACGTGTTCTTGCACTACGCCGTGAGAAAGCGCGTATCGAAGGCCAGATTGGTAATCTGACATCAGAATTAGGTCGTTTGAAAGCTGCGATAAATGGTATCAATATTCAACTGCTTCAATTGGATATAGAGCGACGCACCAGTGCAATCGAAAACCTGCGCGACATTGGGTACCGCGCATTAGAATTGGCTGAACGTCGTATCGCAATTAAGCAAACATTATTCCGATTAGAGGTTCGTGCCCCGATGTCTGGGATTGTTCATGACAATCAAATATTTGCACTGCAATCTGTAGTGCAAGCAGCCGAGCCTATGATGTATATCATTCCAAGTGACTTGCCATTGGTTGTGCAGGCACAGGTAGATGTGGTGCACGTAGATCAAGTTTATGTAGGGCAAGATGCGACGTTGAACTTTGCAGCCTTTAGTCAACGCACAACGCCGCAAATATTTGGAACAGTGACGAAACTGTCGGCGGATGTGTTTACGGATCAAGTTACTGGTTTGAATTACTATCAAGTTGAACTGGTTCCGAAACAAAGCGAGATGGAAAAGATAGAAAACTTAGAGCTTCTACCAGGTATGCCAGTCGAAGCTTTCTTGAAAACAGATGATCGCAGTGCATTCACGTATCTTGTGAAACCAGTCACTGATTATTTTAATAAAGCGTTCAGAGAAGAATAGGTTTTATTTGAATATGTATTTTATATCTGGGTTGAATAGGATGAAACGTTAATACTTATGCCACTTAAAAATTGGCAAAAATAGGGCACTCTAACTCTATTTTTGGTGGTAAATATTTGTCAGGAATCTTTGTTAGATTGAGTATTTAACCCATCATAATTACTTAAAAGAGTTTGGAAGTTAGCCTTGTCGTCATGTTGAATGCGGGGCTTTTAAATATCTAATGGTAAAGTGTTTCACCCAATTGATGCTATAATATAATGGAACCAATGCGTTAGTAGGTTTTCAATAACAGCTTTGGGCTGCTTTCAGATATATTTTGTTTGCGAAGACAATCAATTTTAGAGATGATGCGTATTAAGAATATCGTTTGTATCTTTTGGTGAGGTTAATATGAAAAAATTTGCGTTTATAGCAGGTGCGTTTGTTGTGCTTTTAATTGGTTTTATTTTCCAATAATTGGTTAAAACCACCAGCTTTTAGCTGGTCAGCTTTAGCGTTATTTACATAAGGTTTCCTTCCATTTTAAGACCCAGCGTTGCGGTAAGGTCTTAAAATGGAAGGAAACCTTATGATCTATTCTACTGGAAGTCATAGCAGATATTATCACAGATACCATATCGTTTGGGTAACAAAATATCGTTACAAGGTGCTGCGTGGTGAAATGCGTGAGCGTATTCGGACATTGATACGACAAACGTGCAATGAATTGGGCGTACACATTGAAAAAGGCGTATTGTCTACCGACCATGTGCATATGTTTGTGTCAGTCCCGCCGCACGTCCCAATTTCAAAGGTGATGCAACGCGTAAAAGGGAGGTCCTCATACAAGATACAGCGGGAGTACCCCGAATTACGCAAACGCTATTGGGGGCAACGGTCACGGCAATCGCTTGAAGATTTCAGCCTTCACCTTTGATTGCGGCTTTTAGGTAACTATCATCCCAAGCGGCTGTTTTTCTTCGTATTTTCAGACTGGCCGTATCGCCGACTTGCTTGAAGATGTTGATTGCACTATGTCGCATCAGAGCCATGTTGGCGGGGCCATTTTGGGTCCGCAAGCGCATCAGGTCGTCGTGAAACACCACATCCATCACCCAGTGCAGGCGATTTTCCACACCCCAATGGGCGCGTGTGGCGCGCAGGAATTGCTTGGCTGAGAGCGGTGCGGAGGACAGATAGTAACGTCGCGAGAAACTGGTTTTACCTTTGTGTTTGACCTCGGCCTCGATCATGCCGATAGCGGCGAGGCCTGGAAACCTTGGTGCGCCAGGCTCAGACCGATCAGGGCGCAGCCACTCTACATCATGACTGACATAGGCACGACGGATTTCTATCCGCCCATGATCGGCATCGGTGGTTTCATGGGTTTCCAAACCACTGGTCTGGTCGAAATAGAGCCTCACCTCTTCATGCAGTGATTTTTGGTTGCCTTTAAGCGCCAAAAGATAGTCTGCGCCTTGTGCGAGGATCGCCGCAGCAATACCGTGTTGGCAGCCCATTGCATCAATCGTGACCAGCGCGCCTTTCAACTCAAGCCGCGCCAGTAGTCGAGGTATCGCGCTGATTTCATTCTCTTTCTCGTCACAGGATTCTTGCCCCAAGACCAATCTCTGACGCGTTGCCCAAGCTGAAACCAGATGCAGGGCGCGGCCATCCTCACCATGCGCACGGCGTGACGACTTGCCGTCAATTGCCACGATCTCATCATCGCCATCGCGCAAGGCCGCAACCCAGGAAACGAAGCATTCGCTAAACAGGTCAGCGGGAATCGCGTTCATCACATCATTGAGCGTGTCATGAGATGGGATGCCATCTTTGAAGGGTAGAAACCCACGCAAGAATTTCAATTTTCGGTCCGCCCATCGGGCTATTTCGGCAAAATCATCAGCACCAGCCATAACACCGCAGAGCACAATCAGTAGGATTTCGGGTAGTGGATAAACAGTTTTCCAGCTCTGGCGTGGGTCTTCAATGGCAGAAAAATGGTCGAGGATATTGGCTGAGATCATGGGAGGCTCCGAATGTCATTTCAATGACCAGAGAATCACATATCACCCGCTAAGGGAATCCCCACTTTTTCAAGCGATTGCCGTGGGGCAACGGTTCTGGGCTAGAGGCTATTTTTCAACGACGAGTGGAAATGTGACGGATGACGTTATTCGTCAGTATCTTGAATTACATTCAAAACGTGAACCTACCGACGAAAGTCGGTAGTTGTTCAGTACGAGTGTTATTCTGACAGGAGATCAAGATAAAACTTTGGCGCAAGAGCATATCGCACATGTGATGACGCGGTGGGATGACACGCCTTCAAATGCTGGACTTTTACCAACGGCTTTGAAAGAGGCAATCGTTGCTGCTGCGCATGCGCAGTATTCGAAAGGTGAATGGGGCAATTTATCAGGGATGAAAATACACGCAACTCATGTGCGTCATGCAATCGACCCAGAATTAGAGGCCAACGGGCCAGGTTTGGGGTATGGTTTATTAAAAGCGTCAGAAGGTATTATAAAACACGTCACTTTGGCCAGCCAAACGGATAATGCATCTGATGCGGTGAAACTGCATTCAATGCATGTTGTTGAGGCAACTGAAAATGCGATGGGACGGGTAAAAGAAGTCTTGAGTGCTGCGGATGCTATTTTGGCTGCAACAAGTGCAGAGGAAGCAAACCCACATGCGGTTAAGATGGCTGCATTAGCGGAAGCGGTGCATTTAGGCCTCGATGTAAATAACGATGGCGAAATTTAGTGGGATAACGGTGAAGGTGGTTTGAAGGTTGCGGATCAACACATGGGATTCATGTTAGAAGCAGAAGGCATGAAACGCTAACATCTATTGCGGGTTGGCATGATTTATCCTAAGCCGAATTGATGACACAACCTATGACATATAATGGCCATGCAAAAGCAATCATGACGCTTGGTTTGCCTATCATTGGCAGCCATGTTGCGCAGATTGCGATTACCACAACTGACACAGTGATGATGGGGTGGTATGGAATCGAGGAACTGGCTGGATTGGTTTTGGCTGGTTCTATGTTTTTCGTGATATTTTTGGTTGGTGCTGGGTTTTCCTTTGCCGTTTTACCGATGGTGGCGAATGCTTCTGAAGTTGGAGATGATGCACAAGTGCGCCGTATTACGCGTATGGGGCTTTGGATATCTGCGCTTTATGCGTTGTTGTTAATTCCTTTTATGTGGTGGTCGAAACCTTGGTTGTTAGCATTGGGGCAGGAAGATGTGGTTGCGCAATTTGCACAAGATTACTTGCGTATTGCTGGTTTCGGTTTGTTCCCTGGGCTGTTTGTTATGGTGATGAAAAACTATTTAGCAGCTTTGGAACGGACACAGTTTGTACTCTGGGTGACTGTTGCGAGTGCCATTTTAAATGTCGTTTTGAATTACGCATTGGTTTTCGGGAATTGGGGCGCACCTGAATTGGGTGTGCAAGGCGCTGCGATTGCGTCTGTTGCGATTGTGTCGTTGAGTTTTCCTATATTGGTGGTTTACGCCATCCGTATCATGCCCGAACATGCATTGTTTCAACGCATCTGGGTTGTCGATAAAGATGCTTTAGGACAGGTTTTCAAATTGGGCTGGCCTATTGGGCTGACAAATTTAGCGGAAACGGGGTTGTTTACTGCGACGGCTATTATGGTGGGCTGGGTTGGCACGCATGAATTGGCCGCACATGGGGTCGCGCTTCAATGGGCAGGCCTTACGTTTATGGTACATCTTGGTTTATCGAATGCTGCAACTGTACGTGTAGGTCGTGCGATCGGACGCGATGACATGGTTGGCTTGAAGCGTGGTGGTGTGATGGTCACAGTAATGTCGCTGGTGTTTGCGTTTGTCATTGTGGCTGTTTTTGTGACATGGCCTGAGCCTTTGATAGGTGTGTTTATCGATAGTGCGGATGAAGCACGGGATCAGATTATTGTTGTGGGTATTGGATTGCTGGCAATGGCGGCCTTGTTCCAAATTGCAGATGGGGTTCAAGTTATTGCGCTTGGATTGTTACGTGGGGCGCAAGATACACGAGTGCCAATGATTTATGCTGGGATCAGCTACTGGGCGATTGGTATCCCTGCAGGCTATGTGATTGGTTTTATCTGGGGATACGGTGCTGTTGGTATTTGGATGGGGTTGGTGTTTGGGTTGTCTGTTGCTGCCATATTACTAAGCGTTCGGTTTTGGACGCGATTGAAACGGAATGCATTCCACTGACGCGTCCAAATTATTATTTATAGTGATGGGTACATAAGGCCGATCCATTGATCTGTTTGGAATAGTTTTCCACCCCATGCCGCATCAAAATCGGCGAGTGGCTTTGCCTCGATCACTTCTTCCATGGTTTTACCTGCTTTTTTCATATCGAGCATGCTGGCCTGTGCAACATTTAGCATATCTTGATAGGCTTGCAGATCTGCACGTGTTGCTAATGGACCGTGACCTGGGATGATTTTCACGTTCTCATCGGTGATATCCAATAGCGCTTGTACGGCGGCTATAGTGCCTTTCAAGCTGCCACCATTTGCAGTGTCGATGAATGGATATAAACCGTTAAAGAAAATATCACCTGTGTGCAGGACGTTAGCCTCTTTAAAAAACACCACGCTATCACCATCCGTGTGCGCGTTTGGGTAATGTTCTGCGAGAACTGTTTGGCCGTTTAGATGGAAGTGTATTTCATCTGAGAATGTCACGATTGGCAGAGCTGCATGTGCCGCGGGCGGTGTTGTTGCGTCAAATGCAGGGATCGTTGAGCCATCTTTCAAGCGTTTGCGCGCATTATCGTGACTAAAGATAGCTGTCCCACTAGCCGCAACGATTTCATTGCCACCGGCATGGTCAAAATGGTAATGTGTGTTCAAAAGATAGCGTGGGTTATCGCCGCCAAGTTCTTTGACAGCTTTTAAGATCTTAGGAACTTCTGGTGCCATTTGATCATCAATTAGGAATGTACCATCACTACCGGTTAGAACACCAACATTACCACCATTGCCAGATAACATGTGAATGTTGTCCGTGATTTTGATGGTTTGCATAGCATGATCTTGAGCCAATGCGAGTGTCGGAAGTGTTGTTGCTAAAAGGAATGCAGGTAATAGATTTTTCATCTTGAGGTCTCCTGTAATGAATAGTTACGCACAGCGTATCTTTCGGCAACAGGATGTAAAGTGTGCCGCGTTAACAGTTTTGTGTTCATGCTGGTTTAAGTGCAAGTTTCGCTAAGGCCTTATAATAAGGCAGAGCTTGAGCACAAGTTATGGCGTTTTCCTGCGATAGCTCAGGTAAAGGTCCTTCGGCATCAGAAAAACCTGTGCTGTTGTGTACGGCGCCATACCAATGTGCTGCCCATATTCCATCATCTTTATGTGGTCCTCTTGGCCAATTTAACATGGCGGGATTAAAAGGGATGCCTATTGCGTTGCATAAAGCTTTGATCATAGCGTTTGGGTTTGAGCGAATGTCTGCGCTGTCGATGATAATGCCGCCGCTCAGTTTGTCGAAGAGCATGGATTGTTGGGTGAAGCCGATATCATCTAATGTGGGTGCTTCACGTTTTGCAGCGTAACTGGCAATTACACGGGCTGGGTGGCGTATGAGAAAGACGTTTATGGCGCCTTTGGCCCAATCTAATGGAAAATCATCTATCATATGGTGGCACATATGCTTTTGGTACCAAATTTTCTTGTTCTCTGGATTTGGACCTTGGCACAAATCGGCAACTTGATTGGCGTCAGTGGATTGGGATGCCAAGATTTGATTGTTCATAGGATGCTGGAGGCCTGTTTTGTGTAGGTAAGCCGCATAGAAAGGTTCATCACTAACACTACAGTCTAGGCGCGCGCCAAAACTGTACATCATTGCAGTGGATAAGTTGCGAGGGCCTGACCACATGTTGATCCTCATACTTGTGTTTCCTGCTCGATCAAGGCTTTATAAAGCTCGCGGATGCGCAATGTAATGGGGCCAAATTCACCCGTTCCAATTTGTCGACCATCAATAGTACCGACTGGGGTTTGTGCGCCAAATGTTCCAGTTAAGAATGCTTCGTCGGCACCGTATGTATCAACCAATGAATAGTTGCGTTCATAAATAGGGATATCGTTCGCTTGGCATAATTCGATAACCTTGCGCCGTGTGATACCGTTCATGCAATAATCGCCTGTCGACGTCCAAACGGCACCTTTACGTACGATGAAAAAATTGCAGGCGTTGGTGGTGTTTACGAAACCATTTATATCTAACATCAATCCTTCATCGGCGCCTGCTTTTTCGGCGGCGATACAAGCGAGAACACAGTTAAGCTTGGAGTGTGAATTCAATTTTGGGTCTTGCGTCATTGGTAAACCGCGTAAATGCGGAACTGTTGTAAGATTGATCGGACGTGGTATTTTGGGTTTGGAATGTTCGACGATGATTACAATAGTCGGACCCGATTGGCTGAGTGATGGATGTTGGAACGGGCGCTTTTTTACGCCGCGTGTAATCATCAGGCGTGCATGAGCATCGGTGGTCATATTGTTGGCGTTACGGGTATTTTCCAGTGCTTGGATGAGAGATGCGCGGTCCATGCCTATGTCCAGATCAATCGCCATTGCGGCTTCAAATAAACGATCCATATGTTCGTTTAAGAACGCCCATGTGCCATTATAAAGACGTAAGCCTTCCCATATACCATCACCCAACATGAAACCGCTGTCATAGACGCTGATGCGCGCTTCATTTTTGGGAACGATTTCGCCGTTTACATAGATAGATATAGCATCATTGCGTGTATCTTCTTCGGCTTGGTGAGTGGTGACATGTTCGTTCATGGTATTCCGCCTTTGTGGTCATGCGGAATGTTAGTCATAGTCTGTGGGATTTGGCAATATTATGCGAAAGGATCATTTGGATAGGTGACATGAGCCAGATACAACCCATACGGAGGACTAACAGTTCCGCAAGCGTCGCGGCTCATGGCTTCTAGGGCATGTTTTACATCGATTGGGTCCCAGCGGCCTGCACCGACGCGTTCCAATGTGCCGACTAAGCTGCGTACTTGATTGTGTAAAAAGCTACGCGCACGAATGGTGAAACGGTATTCTGTGCCGTGGTTTAAAGGGATTTCTTCGATATCTATGGAATCAAGCGTTTTAACAGGCGATTTCGCTTGGCAAATTGTAGAACGGAAGGTTGTGAAGTCATGGTTGCCTATCAGATGTGTAGCACCTTCGCGCATCGCATCAATATCCAGAGGTTTACTGACTTGCCAAACAAGGCCTGCCTCATGGGCTGAGGGTGCGCGGCGAACCAAAAGACGGAATGTGTATTCGCGTTCAAGGGCGTCAAAGCGGGCATGAAAATCATCATGCACGCGGGCGGCGTTTAGGATCGCTATTGGATTCGGTTTTAGGTGGAAATTTAGGGCTTCGGACAAACGGTATGCATCCCAATCCTTTTCCATATCAACATGTGCCACTTGTCCATAAGCGTGCACGCCTGCATCTGTACGCCCAGCACCTTGGATGCCCTCGCAGTTTTTTTCCAACTTTAACAAAGCTTCTTCTATCGTTTGCTGAACAGAGGGGACATCTCGCTGTTTTTGCCAACCTGAGAAAGGTTTACCGTTGTATTCGATTTTTAGTGCATATCTGGGCATAATTGTTCCGTTACCGTGTAGAAGAGAATTTGCCAAGACCCCCTGTAAAAATCAATCATTCGTGCTTAACTCAGATTGAACAGAAAAAGGTACAGTCTTGGTGCTTGGTAATTTGATTGATGGTATTGCGCGACATGCAGAACGTGCAGCGGATGGCGTTTCGGAAGCGTTATTTGAACCTGTTATACGCTTGGGGGTGACAGGTCTTTCTCGCTCTGGCAAAACGGTGTTTATTACATCTTTGGTGGCAAATTTGTTAGATCGTGGGCGTATGCCTCAACTTTTGGCTGCGCAGCAAGGGCGAATTGTATCGGCTTTTTTACAACCGCAGCCTGATGATACGGTACCACGGTTTGATTATGAGGCACATTTGGCAGCAATGACTGGAGCGAAACCCAGTTGGCCACAATCTACGCGATCCATTAGTCAGTTGCGATTATCTTTTCGGGTACAGCCTAGCGGAATTATTGCAGGCATGCGCGGGGCGCGAACCGTGCATTTGGACATTGTGGATTATCCAGGTGAATGGTTGTTGGATTTACCGTTGTTGGAGTTGAGCTTTTCGGATTGGTCAAAACAGGCTTTGACGTTGGCTGAAAAACGTGTGCCACAGTCTGATGCGTTTTTTGAATTGCTTGGCAATGTTGATCCTGCTGCACCTTTGGATGAATTGGCCGCACAATGGTTGGCTAAAAGTTTTACAGAATATTTGTCTGTCAGTCGCGAGGCGGGGTTTTCAGCATGTGCACCAGGACGGTTTTTAATGCCGGGAGATTTGGAAGGATCACCTGCATTAACATTTTGTCCTTTGCCAGAAGCGGCTGCAAAACGTGGCACATTATACCGTGAATTTCAGCGGCGCTATGAGGCGTATAAAGCAAAAGTGGTGAAGCCGTTTTTTAAAGATCATTTTTCGCGTATTGATCGCCAGATTGTTCTGGTCGATGCGCTGGGTGCTGTGCATCACGGCCCGCAAGCCGTTGGGGATTTACGCGAAGGTTTGGTGGATGTGTTGAAAACGTTTCGGCCTGGTCGGCAATCTTGGTTGTCATCAATCTTAGGAAAACGCCGTGTTGAGAAAATTTTGTTTGCGGCAACGAAAGCGGATCATTTACATCACAATCAACACCCACGGTTGGCAGCATTAATGCAAGCTTTGGTGCGTGATGCCAAGGATCGCGCTGAATTTTCAGGGGCGCAAACTGCTGGTATTGCTCTGGCAAGCTTACGGACAACGGTTGAGGAGACCTATGAGCATAATGGCTCTGCATTGGAATGTGTCCGTGGAACCCTGTTAGAGACTGGTAAACAAGCAGCAATGTATGCGGGGGCTTTGCCTGATGATCCTGCGGATATTTTGAATGTTGCGCAATCTGATGCCGCTACGTGGTTGGATGCAGATTATGCCGTGATGAATTTCGCGCCTGTGAAAGTGTCTTTAAAACAAGGAGATGGGCCACCTCATATTCGGTTGGATAAAGCGGCAGAGTTTTTATTGGGGGATAAATTATCATGAAACAGAAACCTGTTGTGATTGATTTGGAACTTAAAAAACCGAAAAGGAAGAGATCAAACCCTGCAGACGTACCGCCTGTACCTGAGATGGATTTGGCTCCGTCAACTACGATGGAGGTTGTTGCGCGTTTGGCTGCACGGAAACCATCGCGATTAATGCTGTTATTTTGGTGGTCTGTTGTGACTTTGCTGGGCTTTGTTGTATCGGTTGCATTTTGGGACTTCGTAGCAGAATTGATGACGCGTAATATTTGGCTTGGGCGCATTGCCCTTGTTTTGATCGGGTTTGTTGTGATTGGGTTATTGATCTTCGCTCTGCGAGAAGTGGCAGCTTTTGCACGGTTGAAGCGGATGGATGGATTGCGGGCCGCATCATTGAATGTTTCCGACTTAAAACAAGCGCGTGGTTTTTCAAACCGTTTGAAACAGCTGTATAAAGGTCGCCGTGAACTGCGCTGGGCTTTTGCAAATTTGGACGAACGGTCAAATGATGTGTTTGATGCAGAGGCGCATATGGCATTGGTGGAAACCACTATTGTGGCTCCATTGGATGCGATTGCGATGAAGGAGGTTGAAGCAGTCAGCAGGCAGGTGGCGACAGCAACTGCAATTATTCCATTGGCCCTGGCAGATGTCGCGGTCGCTTTGACGGCGAACGTGCGCATGATCAGACGGATTGCCGAGATTTATGGTGGGCGTTCTGGGACGTTTGGATCGTGGCGTTTAATGAAGGCAGTTGCTGGGCATTTGGTGGCAACTGGGGCTGTTGCGATTGGAGATGATATGATCAGTTCTATTGCAGGTGGGAGTGTTTTGTCGAAACTGTCACGTCGTTTTGGCGAAGGAATTATCAACGGTGCTTTGACTGCACGTGTTGGCGTTGCTGCGATGGATGTTTGCCGCCCGATGACATTTCAAACGGTAAAGCGCCCTTCGGTCACTGTGATGATGAAGAACGCGTTGGTTGGGTTTGCTAGCCGTGGTAGTTAACGCAATTTAGGTGGTTGATCACTTGGGGTATCACGATAAGCCAGCCCCATTTGCAATCCACGCCCGATGCGGCGTGCAAAAGCGTTAAAACTGTCTGCTTGATGCGGTTTTAGAGTTTTTCGCAAACTTGTTTCAAAGAGATCTAGCCAGATTGGAAAATGCTCTTCATGCACATGTGGTGTGGCCATATGCGTTTCCATAGGATTGCCGTTGTACTCTTTCTCATGCAAAATTGCATTAGCCCAAAACCGTGCAATCTTTGCCTCATGTTCGGGCCAAGCTGTTGGTTGATGTGGTATACTTTTGGCGAAGATTGGACCTAGAGTGGGGTGCTTACGTATATTGTCGTAAAAAAATGTGACTACGTTTTCGATATCCGCTCGTGTTACATCAAATCTAGGAGGAAGAGCATTAGACAAAGGCCAATACCGCGATGAGGCCCAAAGGTAACCAGATTAAGAAGTTAAAAAACGATCGCATCAATCCCATGTCGGATTTCGGGTCTAAGCCGCACTTTGAACAAAGGTATGTTCCTGGCCATAAAATAAAGTCTGCAACTTTTTCCACGATCTGATTCCTTTTATTGCGTATTTAATTTACCGAATATATAGGGTTTTAATTCCGTATTGTAAATGCTAAATAAAATATATGCAGTTAAGTAAGTTTACAGATTATGGTTTGCGGGTGTTGATGCACCTTGTTGCCGTGTCACCTGATAAGGTCTCGGTTCATAAAATTGCTGAGAGTTTCGGTATTTCCGAACATCACGTCGCTAAGGTTGCGTCCCAGCTTGTAAAAGGTGGGTTTGTGGTATCTGGGCGTGGTCGTGCTGGTGGATTGAGGTTAGCGCAAGATCCCAAAGATATCTCTATTGGCGCCGTTGTGCGTTATTTGTCAGGGGATATACCTGTTGCAGAATGTTTTAATACGGCTGGATGCGATTGTCGTGTTTTTACACAATGCGGTTTGCGCGGTCCACTATATGAGGCACAACAGGCGTTCTATGCCGTTTTGGATAAATATACTTTGGAGGGGACAGTAAAAGAACGATCCTTGTTACGTGAGCTGCTTGAACCCAATTATACTTAAATATCTATACCACGATGAGGCGAAATCATTGTTCCTTTGACGAGGGTTGTTAATATTGCAGGGACAGGTGGGATCGTGGTTGATGGAGCCAAGATCCAATCACGTAGAATTGGCAATATACGACTGTCAGATTGATACATTGGCGTAAACATCCAACTCATTGCTTGATATATTTGAACATGCCTTCTGCGGGATTGATGATATTTTGCCAACGCTTCATTTACTGCGTTGTATTTGAGGCAATGAGCAAGGGCATATGCATCCAAAAGCGCCATGTTTGCCCCTTGACCCAATTGGGGACTTGCGCGGTGCGCGGCATCGCCAATGTGTACTAATCCCTGAGAGTATGGTTTTCGTAACGTTCCGTGCGAATAACGTGCGTGCGCCATTTGTGAATGTGATTGGATTTGCGAAACGAATGGTTCTAATTCGGGCCACAGGCTTATGGCTTCCTTACGCCAGTGCTCTATCGGATTGTTTTTCCATTTAGCGAAATTCCTGCGTGGAATTGACCAAAATAATGCTGCTTTTGGTGTTGGGTTATTAGGTAATGTGCCGATTGGAAGGATGCCTATCATATTACTTGCGCGGCGATAGCGCTGTTGTAGGCATGAATAACTGAGCGATGTATTTTTAGGCCAATCCACAGTGCCCCAAATGGCACCGTATGGGAGTGGTTTCGCTGCCATCGGGCTGAGAGGAGATTTTGCACCAGCGGCATCAATAATCAGATCAAATGGGCCAGCAGTCTCACCTGTTTCAAAAGAGAGTATGTGTTTGTCATACTGCAAAGTTGTTGCCGTTACACGGCTTGCAGTGTTTATGCTGACGCTTTTGCGTTTTACTGCATTTAATAAGGCATTAAACAAGCTGGCGCGATGAATACCCAAGCCGAAACTGTCACCATCTTTGGGACCGTAAGAAACATCCAGAACTTTGCGACCTGTATGGGCTTCATAGCCTAGCATCTGATAGCCAGCTGCGCCTTTAGAAAGGGCTTCTGGTGCAGCGCCTAATTTTTCAAGGACGCGTAAACCAACGGGCTGAATTACTAAGCCAGAACCAACTGGGGCGGGGGTGTCAAACTGGTCGTATAAGGTGACTTCGTGATCTGTATCCGCTAGTAAACTAGCAATGGCCAATCCGCCGATGCCGCATCCTACTATTGCAATCTTCATCTTAAACCCTTGAACTTATGATTTGAGCTTAATACGGCAATAAAAACCTTAAAACCATGCGATTGGTCGCACTGGCTGGGGTGGACGTAAGGATGATACCGACCTATAAGCCGTTTATGGCCTACGTATTGAACATTATCATACGAATTACTGGCCCGGCGCTTTAAACAAGAAGCGGCCGGGAAAAGGCGTATGGACAGTCCACGCCGACCCAATTTGCCAACAGAATTTACCAAAACTGGAAAAGAACATGTGCGCTGACACGCCTGAGTATAAAGATACACTGAACCTGCCTGTAACAGACTTCCCTATGCGGGCGGGCTTGCCAAAACGTGAACCAGAATGGCTGGAGCGTTGGGCTAAAATCGGAATTTATGACCGTCTACGTGAAAAGACGGGTCGTGAAAGCTTTGTGCTACATGATGGTCCTCCCTATGCGAATGGACATTTGCATATTGGGCACGCGCTGAACAAAATCCTGAAAGACTTCATCGTACGCTCACAACAGATGATGGGTAAGGATAGCCGTTATGTTCCTGGTTGGGATTGTCATGGTTTACCGATTGAATGGAAAATCGAAGAGCAGTACCGCAAGAAGGGTAAAGATAAGGACGATGTTCCTGTTATCGAATTGCGCCAAGAATGCCGTAAGTTTGCCGAAGGCTGGATCGATATTCAACGCGATGAATTCAAACGTTTGGGCATCACGGGTAAATGGGATAATCCTTATCTGACGATGAACTACCACGCGGAAGCAGTGATTGCGGATGAATTCATGAAGTTCGTTATGAACGGAGCTCTGTATCAAGGATCGAAACCTGTGATGTGGTCTCCTGTTGAGAAGACAGCATTGGCTGAGGCTGAGATCGAATATCACGATCACAAATCGCATAGTATTTGGGTGCCGTTTAAGATCACATCTGATGTTGCTGATGACTTGGCTGATGCGCGTGTTGTTATTTGGACAACAACGCCATGGACGATTCCGTCTAATAAAGCGATCTGTTATAATCCGAAGCTACGCTATGCGCTTTATGAAGTCACAGATGCGCATGACGGTAATTGGGCCAAGGTTGGTGATAAGTATGTTTTTGAACATACTTTGGCTTTGGGAACGTTTGCATCTGCGAATGTTGAAGAGGGTGGATTTAAATATCTGCGCGATGTGACAAATGAAGAATTGGAAACGTTGGTTTGTGCCCACCCACTTGCAGGTGCTGATGGTGCTGAAGGTTTCTGGGATTATGATGTACCAATGCTGGACGGTGATCACGTAACGAACGAAGCGGGTACTGGTTTTGTACACACAGCGCCAAGCCATGGTGCCGATGACTATGAAGTGTTTATGAAACGCAATTGGTTGGATCGGATGACACACAATGTTGGTGAAGCGTCTGAATTCTTGCCACACGTGCCGTTCTTTGCTGGCCTAGAGGT
The DNA here is from genome assembly GCA_965206885.1 of Amylibacter sp. Taxonomy (GTDB): domain Bacteria; phylum Pseudomonadota; class Alphaproteobacteria; order Rhodobacterales; family Rhodobacteraceae; genus Amylibacter. The sequence goes on from CBDBLJ010000001.1 coordinate 810,256, forward strand.
TTTCGACCGTAAAGGTAAAGAAGGCAAAGCGAACCGTACTGTGATTGCAAAGCTACAAGAAGTTGAAGGTATCATCGCGCGTAGCCAAGTGAAGCATAGCTACCCGCATTCTTGGCGGTCTAAAGCCCCTGTTATTTTCCGTAACACACCGCAATGGTTTACGGCGATTGATAAGGAAATTGGTGGCAATGATACGCATGGTAAAACCATTCGCGCACGTGCACTGACTGAGATTGATAACGTGAAATGGACACCGCAAACTGGCCGTAACCGTTTGTATTCCATGATCGAAGCGCGCCCTGATTGGGTGATGTCGCGGCAACGTGCTTGGGGTGTGCCACTGACATGTTTCACAAAGAAAGGCGTTCTACCAACAGATGAAGGTTTCATTTTGCGGGATGCTGCTGTGAATGCGCGTATCGTAGAAGCGTTTGAAGCGGAAAGCGCGGATTGTTGGTTTGAAGAAGGCTCTAAAGAGCGCTTCTTGGGTAGTGATTATAACGCTGATGAATGGGATCAAGTTTATGACGTTTTGGACGTTTGGTTCGATTCAGGATCTACGCATGCATTTGTGATGCGTGACCGTGAAGATGGCGCCGACGATGGCGTTGCTGACCTGTATCTTGAGGGGACAGACCAACACCGTGGTTGGTTCCATTCTTCTATGTTGCAATCATGCGGAACGAATGGTCGCGCGCCTTATAAAGGTGTACTGACACACGGCTTTACGCTGGATGAAAAGGGCATGAAGATGTCCAAATCTGTGGGTAATACAATCGCGCCAGAACAGGTGATCAAACAATATGGCGCGGATATTTTGCGCCTTTGGGTGGCACAGGCTGATTATACAGCTGATCTGCGTATTGGCCCTGAAATCCTGAAAGGTGTGGCAGATAGTTATCGTCGTTTGCGCAACACAATGCGATTTATGCTTGGTAACTTGAATGGGTTTACTGATGCGGAACGTGTTGATCCTGCTGATATGCCAGAGTTAGAGCAATGGATGTTACACCGTATGGCGGAATTGGATGTGGCTGTACGTGAAGGCTATGCTGCTTATAATTTCCAATATGTTTTCCAGCAGTTGTTCCAATTTTGTACGATTGATCTGTCATCCGTTTACTTCGATATTCGTAAGGATGCGTTGTATTGTGATGGGGACGACAGCATTACACGTCGGTCTTCACGAACGGTTTTGGATTTGTTGTTTGCGCGCCTGACAACGTGGTTGGCTCCGATGCTTTCGTTTACGATGGAAGATGTTTGGCTGGAACGTAATCAGGGTGACAATGCATCTGTTCACTTGGAAGATTTCCCAGAAACACCAGCCGAGTGGTTGAACACTGAACTGGCGGCTAAATGGACTAAAATCCGTGATGTGCGCCGTGTTGTAACGGGTGCAATTGAGATTGAACGTCGTGAGAAGAATATTGGCGCATCATTGGAAGCAGCTCCTGTGGTTTATGTGGCTGATGCGAATGTGCGTGATATTTTGAATTCCATTGATTTTGCAGATACTTGTATCACATCGACTATTGAGGTTTTGGATGAGACCGCACCGATGGGTGCATTTACACTTGAGGATGTGAGTGGTGTTGCCGTTGTATTCGCAAAAGCGACAGGTGAAAAATGTGGCCGCTGCTGGAAGATTTTACCTGATGTTGGCCAACATTCACATGCTGAAACATGTAAACGTTGTTCAGATGCGCTTGATTAAAGAATAAGGATATGGGCCGTATAAATTGCGGCCCATATTTAAAGTGGTCACAATTTTGCATGCGACTCTTGATAAATCAGGCTGTGTAGGCAAAACTCTTTTTTATGAACAGTATATCTTTTGAATCCCCTTTAGGGAAAATCCGTATCCTTGAAGAAGGCGGATACATTACGCGGTTGCGCTGGGGGCTTCAGCTCGTGCAGAGCGATGATTATGATGAAGAAGATCAAGGTCAAAGTGATGTTTTGAATGAAGCCGTAAAACAGCTACAGGCATATTTTGCTGGTGATTTGACTGAGTTTGATTTGCCAATCGCCCCCAAAGGCAATGGCTTTCAAAGTGATGTTTGGCGTATTATGCAATCAATCCCATTGGGGGAAACGTTGACTTATGGTGATGTTGCCAAAAAGTTAGATGCTGCAGCACAACCCGTTGGTCAAGCTTGTGGCAATAATCCTATTCCGATTATTATACCATGCCACCGTATTTTAGGGGCGAGTAATTTGGGTGGGTTTTCCGCAGAAGGCGGTATCGAAGATAAGGTCTGGTTATTAAAGCACGAAAAAGCCGCAGGACTGTTGATATAAAGATAACTAGTTGGCTTTTTCGGGGATGATTTCCTGAATAATACCAACAAACATCAGATACAAACTTGTCAGGGACAAAGCTGCAATTGTGGCGGGTCCAATATCGAAATTAACCCAAGCGGCATATCCACCAAGGGCCGTCCATAGTATTGCAATGGGAAGGCTGATAGTACGCCAGCGTTCTGTTCGAACTGGATGAATGAATTTAAGATTGGTGAACTGACTTGCCGCGATCAGGACTGTTAAAACAAGGATTATTCCCCAATGTGGTGTTGTTGCAAACATAACTAGAACAAACATATTCCAGCACCCTGGAAAACCTGCAAAACTGTTATCTTTTGTTTTCATACGTGTATCTACAAAGTAGATTACGGACGTAAAGGTAATGACAATAAGGCAAATCCAACCTGTCCAACCATCAAGTAGACCTTTTTTGAAAAGTGCGAACGCTGGTATGAAGACATAGGTAAGATAATCAATGATTAAGTCCAGCATAACGCCATCGTATTCAGGGGCATTTTTCTTTACTTCGTACCGACGTGCTAATGGCCCATCTACGCCATCGACGGCAAATGCAACAACAAGCCATAAAAACATTAGATCCCATTTTGCTTCTACAGCCGCCAACATAGCAAGCATGGCAAAAACTGCACCTGTTGCGGTGAAGAAATGAACGGAGAGGGCTTTTAGAGTCTGGCCGAAAACTATTTCAATGATTTCAACCCCTTGCTAATCGCCGTGTGACCATTCTGATATGGGCGATGAGGAGCCAGCTTTCAGCAGAAGCAATGGATTTCTCCCAATCTTTTGCCAATCGGCGGCACCGCCCCAACCAGGCAAAGGTGCGCTCGACAACCCACCGTCTTGGAATGAGTTCAAATCCCACAGCCTTGTCACTGCGCTTTAAAATTTCGATAGTCCAACAGCCCATATTTTCTAAAGCTTCTCGTAATTTTGGCCCCGCATATCCTCCATCGGCAAACACATGTCGGAGTTTGGGATGGGAGTAGTAGATAGATTTGAGGACATCAACGGCCCCATCTCGATCTTGAATGCCCGCACTGTGGATGATAAATCCGATCAACAGCCCGATGGTATCTGTGATGATATGGCGCTTACGGCCGTTTATCTTTTTCCCTGCGTCGTAGCCGGAAACACCACCGCTTTCTGTCGTTTTAACACTCTGGCTGTCAATAACACCTGCACTTGGACTGGCTGCGCGACCTGCCAATTCCCGCGCCTTGATGACAAGCGTATCGTTGATCCGGTACAACACGCCATTGTCCCGCCAGTCGTAAAAATACTCCTGTATTGTAGTCCTCGGCGGGAAATCTTTCGGGATCATTCGCCACTGACATCCCGTGCTCGCCATGTATTGCACTCCGTCCCACACATCGCGCATTTCGGTTGTTCTGGGCCGACCAACCACATTGGATTCTGGCAGCAGTGGTTCAATTATTGCCCACTCTTCGTCCGTGCAATCACTTGCATAACGCCCATTGTTTCGCTCATATAGGGGGCGAGTAATATCAGTCCAAGCCATAAAATTCTCCATCTTATTTGATAAAGAGAGTGAATCACAACTTACTGATATTACTCAACTAGTTTTCGGCCAGACACTTAGACGTAAACTCATTTGGCTTTCATACTAGGATCAGATCAGAAGGCAAGGTTTCAGCTACCTTTTGGGTGGGCCTTTTTGTAGACTTCCATCAATCTTGCTTGATCTACGGCTGTATAGGCTTGGGTCGTCGAAAGAGATGCGTGACCTAGTAATTCTTGAATAGCACGCAGGTCGCCACCTGCTTCTAGTAGGTGGGTTGCAAAGGAATGGCGTAGAGCATGTGGTGTTGCAGAAGATGGCAGGCCAAGCTGCATTCGAACTTGTTCCATAACCAATTGAATTTGGCGTGGGTTTAATTTTTTACCACGTACGCCGAGAAAAAGTGGAGTGTCGGGTTCATGTGCATGTGGACACAAACGTAGATATGTATCTACGGCTTCACGAGCAGCAGGAATAACAGGCACGATGCGTTCTTTGTTACCTTTGCCGAGTATTTTTAGAACTTCAGGAAGGGGAGCTTGGCTGAATTTCATATTTAAGGCTTCTGATATGCGCAGCCCGCACCCATATAATAATGTGAGGACTGCCATATCACGCGCACCGACCCAACCATCTATCGATTGGAGTTCAGCGGTCTCTATAAGGGTTTTAGCATCTACTCTACCGACAGGGCGGGGAAGCCCTGCTTGGAATTTTGGGGCGCGTGTTGCTAAGACTGCAGTGACTTCCATGCCTTCGGTTTCTGATAGCCAACGGTAGAAACTTTTCACCGCAGATAATGAACGCGCTAACGATCTAGCCGTAATCCCACGTCTGCGTTCAAAAGCCATCCATGAGCGCATGTCTGTTATTGTGACTTTGCCCAGAGCTGTTTTACCTAAGTCTCCTCCAAAGTGATTGGCAAGGAAACCCAGATATCCAGAAACATCGCGTTGATAAGCTTGGATTGTTTTTTCTGATTGTCCACGGATGGCTTTGACATGGGTCAGCCAGTTTAGCATCAGGTTATGTGCACCTGAACTGGCTGTCATTTACGCCAACCAACGACGCATAATCCGCGCAAAAATACCACCTAAGAACAGCAACAAATCGCTACCTTGTGCAGGGGCAAATTGATCTGTTTTAGATGATCCTAAAACCAACATACCAGGTAAGTTACCTTTGCCTAAATCGAGTTTTAGCAAAGCTTCGGATCTGATTGATTCGGCTGCTTCTGGAAACAAAGAGATTTGATGCGGTTTTATTGCACGCATTGTGACAGGACGGCTGTTCATATTACGGCCATCTGTGATGTAATCTTCGATTTCGCCAATCGCCATGAATGTCACACCTGTTCCAAATTCTTTGGATAGGGACGGGCCTTGGCTCGCTGATACCGCTTGTGTTTCTAAGCACAGGCATACGGAATCGATTCCAAGCGTACTGGCTAGATCATTTTCGATGAATTTTAGAAACCCTGTGAAATCATCAGGTTCTAACACCGCCAAAACAGCGCGGTGGATTTGGTTCATACTGGACACATTATCGTAAGCCGCTGCAATCACGGTACGATGAGTATCTTCTAATTTGTTCAGGCGATCTTCCATACGGTCCATTGCAATGGACCGTAGATCAATCACATTGCTGGCCTGTTGTGCGCGATCAGCTGCGATCAGCGCACGCATGATGTCATGGTCTTCTAAGAAAGCTTTTGGGTTCGCGAGAATTTCGTCGCGAACCTCGTTAAACTTTTCTGTGGCTTCAGTCATTATTACTGTCCTTACAGGATCTGTTGACCCGTTTTAGCCCAATCTTTCATGAACGCGTCCAAACCTTTGTCTGTTAGAACGTGGTTCGCCATTTTCTTAATCACTTCTGGTGGTGCAGTCATCACGTCAGCACCGATTTTTGCGCATTCTGATGCGTGGTTCACAGAGCGGATAGAGGCAGCCAAGATTTGTGTGTCGAACATGTAATTGTCATAGATTGTGCGGATGTCTTCGATCAGATCTAGACCCTCAAGGTTAAGATCATCCAAACGACCGATGAAAGGTGAGATGAAAGTTGCACCTGCTTTTGCAGCCAACAAAGCTTGGTTTGCAGAGAAACAAAGCGTGACATTCACCATTGTGCCTTCTGACGACAATGTTTTACACGTTTTTAGACCATCCCAAGTTAAGGGTACTTTTACAGCAATATTTTCTGCGATCTTAGCCAGCTTGCGACCTTCTTTGATCATTTCGTCATATTCCAAGGCAACGACTTCGGCGCTTACTGGGCCTTCGACCATTGCAGCGATTTCTTTGGTCACTTCCAGAATATCCCGACCTGATTTCATAATCAAGGATGGGTTTGTTGTTACGCCATCAACCATGCCTAGGTCGTTAAGCTCTGCTATTGCATCAACTTCTGCCGTGTCTACGAAAAATTTCATGAAGGAACCCTTATTGTCTTGTACGTTTGCTACTGTGCTTGAGCCTGTATTACAGTATGCATGGCGAATACGAAACAAAAGAATGTAAAGAAGTCTGAACAAAGTGATGCGAGCGAATAGTCCTTCCCATTTTGAAGCAGGTGCATTGGTTGCGGTGTTGACCGCTGAACCAATCAACCGCTTCTTGGATTATAAAGCACCTGAGGGTGGCGTTTTTATTGGATCGTTTGTGCAAGTCCCTCTTGGCCCACGTAAAGTTTTAGGTGTTGTTTGGGGGACAGGTGTTGGTGGATTTGACCTCACCAAAGCACGGCCTGTTTCGCAGGTGTTGGATGTGGCACCAATGCGCGAAGAGATGATGGTGTTTTTGAAAAAGGTTGCAGATTACACGCTGACGCCAATGTCAGCGATGCTGCGACTTGCCACGCGCGCACCAGGATTGGGTGATCCAATGTCTATGCGAAAGGTTTATGCATTGGGAGATGTAGAGCCTGATCGCGTGACCGATGCGCGGACACGTGTGTTGGCTGTGTTACGTAACCATAATGGGTCACGCTTTACCAAGAAAGAACTGGCAGATTTAGCGGGTGTTACTGGGTCCGTTATCGATGGTCTGGTAAAGTTGAAAGCGATCATGGAAGTTGAAACACCGCGCGATGTTCCCTATCCAAAGCTTGATCCGATGATGGCTGGCTTACCGTTAAGCGATAGTCAGAAAGTGGGTGGCGATGCTTTGCGGGCATCCATTGCCGAGCGTAACTATTCTACAACTTTGCTGAAAGGCGTGACGGGGTCTGGTAAAACTGAGGTTTACATGGAAGCGGTGGCTGAATGTTTGGCGCAGGGCCGCCAGGCATTAGTACTGTTACCTGAAATAGCTTTGACAGTTGAATTTTTGGACCGTGTTGAAAAGCGCTTTGGCGCGCGACCCGCAGAATGGCATTCGGGTGTGACGATGACAGAGCGCCGTCGTTGTTGGCGAATGGTGGGTGATGGGAATGCACAGTTGGTGGTTGGTGCGCGGTCATCACTGTTTTTACCCTATCAAAACCTTGGTCTAATCATAGTCGATGAGGAACACGATACCTCCTATAAGCAAGAGGAAGGCGTGTTTTATTCTGCACGCGATATGGCAGTGATGCGGGCTTCTATTGTTGGGGCATCGGTTATTTTGGCCTCAGCTACGCCGTCACTGGAAACTTGGGCGAATGCGGATGCTGGGAAATATAAGCGCGTGGATTTGGAAGGGCGCTTTGGTGTCGCTGAATTACCTGATATGGAACCCATTGATCTGCGTACCGAGGATATGGAAGCCCAAAGTTGGATCTCCCCTGCACTGCATGGCGAAGTGCAATCGCGTTTGGAAAAGGGCGAGCAATCGTTGCTGTTTCTAAACCGTCGCGGCTATGCACCTGTGACTGTGTGTCGGGCTTGTGGACACCAAGTTGGGTGCGATGATTGCGATGCTCGGATGGTTGAGCATAAATACCATGGGCAATTAATTTGCCATCAATGTGGGGAAACGAAACCTGTCCCATCGAAATGCCCAAGTTGTGATGTTGAAGGACGGATGGCTGCTGTTGGGCCTGGTGTGGAACGGCTGGCAGAAGAAGCTGAAGAACGCTTCCCTGATGCGAGAATTGAAGTACTATCCTCTGATATGGCGTTATCTGCACGCGCGTTGAAAGAACGTATTCATGCGATTGCTGCGGGTGAAGCGGACATTATCATTGGTACGCAGATGGTAGCGAAAGGACATAACTTTCCTTTGCTGACTTGCGTGGGTGTGATCGATGCTGACCTTGGGCTGCAAGGTGGAGATTTACGTGCAGCTGAACGGACGTTTCAATTGATCCGACAAGTTGCTGGACGGGCAGGCCGCGCGGAAAAACGTGGTGTCGCTTTTATTCAAACACACCAACCTGATCATCCTGTGATCCAAGCCATTATGAAGGGTGAGGAAGAAGAGTTTTGGCGTGCAGAGGCAGAACAACGACGAGAGGCTGGTGTGCCTCCTTATGGCCGTTTGGCGGGGATCGTGATTTCGGGGCCTGATCTGAAAGTGGTGTTCGATGTGGCAACGGCGTTGTCCCGTAATACGGATGGTTTGCGCCAAATTGGGGCAGATGTGTTTGGGCCTGCACCTGCACCAATTGCGCGTGTGAGGGGTAATCACCGGGTCCGATTACTGGTTAAGGCTGCAAAAACCACACATATTCAACCTGCATTGGAGCGCTGGCGGAACTCTGTTAAAGCGCCCAATAATGTACGCATCAGCATCGATATTGACCCGCAGAGTTTTTACTAAGCTATAGCCTTTCTAAAACCGTCCCGTTAGAAGGATTTTGAAAGGACGATATGATGACGACTAAGCTTAATATTCAACCAGGTATTATGGGTGTAAAACCCTATGTTGGTGGTGTCAGCAAGATCGAGGGCAATGCCAATGCGATCAAGTTGAGTTCGAATGAAAATCCACTTGGGCCAAGCCCGAAAGCGATTGCTGCCTACAGGGCGGAAGCTGGTCATTTGCATCGTTACCCATCCGAAAGCCATGCAGGTTTGCGCGAATTGATTGCGTCCAGCTATAATTTGGATGTGAACCGCATTTTAATGGGCTGTGGATCAGACGAAATCATCAGTTTCTTATGCCGTGCGTTTGCGGGTGAAGGCGATGAAGTTCTATACACAGAACATGGTTTTGGGATGTATCCTATTTCGGCGCGTTTATCGGGTGCAACACCTGTTTGTGTGCCAGAGAAAAAACGTGTGACAGATGTGGATGCGCTTTTGGAAGCATGCAATGAAAACACACGTTTGATATTCTTGGCAAACCCAAATAACCCTACAGGAACAATGACACCAGATGCAGAGATTGCGCGTTTGGCTGATAATATGCCTGAGGGATGTTTATTGGTTCTAGATGGGGCTTATGCAGATTTTGTGTACGGCTTTGATGGTGGCGCCGCTTTTGTAGAAGCGCGTGATAACGTTGTAATGACACGCACGTTTTCAAAAATATTTGGCCTAGGTGGTTTGCGTATTGGGTGGGGTTATGGCCCTAAAGATGTGATGGAAGTGCTTAGCCGTTTGCGTGGGCCGTTCAATGTAAGTTCTGCTGCGTTAGTCGCTGCAAAAGCTGCGTTGGAAGATGTAACTTATACAGAACATTGTCGTGCAGAAAATGAAAAGTGGCGTGGTTGGTTGGCGGCTGAATTGGGTAAGATTGGCTTGCCGTCTGATCCATCCTTCGCAAATTTTATCTTGGTGCGTTTCAAGGATGAACAAGAAGCTCTAGCGGCAAATGCGTATATGAACGAAAATGGTTTGATTGTGCGTATGGTTGCGAATTATAACTTGCCAAATGCAATGCGTATTACAATCGGCGACGAGCAATCATGCCGTCAGGTTGTGAATGCATTGACTGGGTTTAAGGCGGGGTAATGGCAGTTCTATACGAAAAAGTTGCTTTGATCGGTTTGGGCTTGATTGCTGGGTCGTTGGCCCATGCAATCCGCCGTGGTGGTTTGGCTTCTACGATTTCAGGTTACGCACGATCTGCTGAAACGCGCGATATTGCTCGTGATATCGCTCTATGCGACGATGTATGCGATACTCTTGCGGATGCCGTGGCTGATGCAGATTTGGTTATTCTTTGTGTGCCTGTTGGCGTTATGGGGACAGTCGCTGCTGAAATTCAACCACATTTGAAATCAGGTGCCGTTCTAAGCGATGTTGGTTCTGTTAAAGCTGCTGTGATCAATCATGTTTCACCTTATGTGCCAGAAGATGTGCATTTTATTCCTGCGCACCCTCTTGCTGGAACCGAGGAATCTGGACCGCATTCTGGCTTTGCTGAACTATTTGATGGCCGTTGGTGTATTCTGGTGCCTGTTGACAATACAGATGCAGATGCATTGGCGCGATATGTGAATTTTTGGGAAACCATTGGTTCCAATGTAGAAGTCATGGATGCAGAGCATCATGATTTAGCATTGGCTGTGACATCGCATGTACCGCATTTGATTGCCTATACGATGGTTGGTGTCGCTGATGACTTGAGCCGTGTTACGGATAAAGAAGTGATCAACTTCTCGGCTGCGGGTTTTCGCGATTTCACACGTATTGCAGCCTCGGACCCTACGATGTGGCGGGATGTATTTTTAAACAACAAAGAGGCGACACTCGATATTTTGGGACGTTTCACCGAAGAGTTGTTTGATTTGCAAAAAGCGATACGCGGCGGTGAAGGGGATTACCTACATCAATATTTTACTAGGACACGTGCTATTCGGCGTGATATCTTGGATGCAGGGCAAGATACGGATGCGACAAACTTTGGACGTAATCCAACCAAGGAGAGTTGATCAAGATGATCAAAGGATGGGGCAGTTTGGCTGTATTGCTGATATTTGCAACGACAGCATATGCAAATTTTGCACCTGATACCTCTCCTATCCCGCGTCTTCGTGGGAGTGGTCCTGACACAAGCGTTGTTGTATTTAATGGGCTAAACCGATCTCCTATTCCACGTCTGCGTGGCGGTTTGCAGTTTAGCCAATTCAAAAAAAGCAGAGAAGAGATAGCTGCGTTGGTTCAGATTGCTGAACATGAACGCCAAGAACGGCTATTTAAAGAGCTGACGAATAAATCTAAATCTACAGGGCAGACAATTTCCATTGGTGTGGATTATTTGAGAGCATCGCCAATTCCGCGCTTGCGCCCAAGTTATTTAGCGCGCGTTCGTACGACACAAAAGATTGCACGCATTGATCCTGTAAAACCTAGGAAAAAGCGTAAGCAAAAAACTGTTAGGTCACGTAAAGGATCTGTTTGCGGTGTTCCAAGTATCAAAGGTACGACAGTGGCTCGTATCAATGGTAAGGGGCGATGTGGTATTGCGAACCCTGTGGAGGTAACCGAAGTTTCGGGTATAACTTTAACACGCCCCCTGACAGTGAACTGCACAACAGCCAAACGGTTCAATTCTTGGGTGTCTCGATCTGCTAAACCTGTTGTTGGACGCCAAGGTGGTGGTTTACAAGCTATCCAAATTATTGGCGGTTACTCTTGCCGTACGCGCAATAGCAAACGGGGTGCGAAACTATCTGAACACTCTTTTGGGAATGCCGTTGATATTGCAGGATTTAAACTGCGTAACGGGACGATCTATAGCGTAAAGAAAAATTGGCGCGGACGTTGTTCAGCGACAATAACCTTGGCCGATAGCGACAACCACCTTGGCCGATGAAGATGATCGGAGGATTGGCTTGCCAATCCGTAGGTCAGGTTCATCGGCTAAGGTTTCATATTTTGGTTGAATAGGAACTGCTGTGGGCGGGTAATCTTAAGCTTCTACGTTTTAAACGGAGCTACAGATTGCCCTTCAAACCCATAACCGACCAGCAAATGAGGCTGTATATGACCGATAGAAATACCCATAACCAACGAACCGCGGCAGCCCGCGCCGGGTTCAGTGAACGTAGTGCACGGCGTTTTGACGCTGACCCGACCTTACCATCACAGAGAAGACCAAAACGGGGGCGAACTGTCACCGATCCCTTGGAGGGGGTCTGGGATGACCTCATCCAACCTGTCCTTGACCAAGACGCCTCGGTGCAGGCAATTACCCTGCTGAGACATTTGCAGGCTCACCATCCAGTGCGTTTTCCCGATGATCGTGTTAAGCGCACGTTGGAACGTCGTGTCCGTGCATGGCGCGCCCTACATGGGCCTCAAAAGGACATTATTTTCCGCCAAACCCCGGAACCTGGCTACATGTGCCAATCCGACTTCACGGATGCTGCAAAGCTGGGCATCACCATTGATGGGGCAGCTTTTGCCCATCGGTTGTATCATTTTGTCTTGGTTTACAGTCGATGGGAACATGTCGGGGTTGTGCGGGGCGGCGAGAGTTTCACGGCGCTGGCAGAGAACCTGCAAAATGCACTTTGGTCATTGGGTGGAGTGCCGCAAAACTGCCGTACCGACAGCTTGTCGGCAGCCTTCCGTAATCTTACCAAAGCTGAATCTGAGGATATCACCAAGCGCTATGAGGCATTCACCGAGCATTACGGCATGCAGGCAAGCCGCAATAATCGGGGTGTGGCCCATGAGAACGGTGCTGTGGAATCTCACAATGGTCACCTCAAGGTTGCCATTCAACAAGCCCTTATATTGCGGGGAAGTTGCGACTTTGAAACAGTTGCTGCCTATCGCCAATTTGTTGACGAATTGGTTGCCCGCAGGAACAAGCGACGGGGTGAGGCTTTTAAAGTGGAGCTGGCACAGCTCAACCCCCTCCCACCAAGGCGTACAACCGATTTTACCGAAGTTGTGACACCCGTTACCAGAACGGGCGGGTTTCTCGTGCATCAGGTCTTTTACAGTGCGCCTTCCCGCCTTATTGGGCAGCGATTGCGCGTCCATGTCTATGATGATCGCATAGAGGCCTATCTGGGAAGCACCCATGTGGTAAGCCATCCCCGCAAGCGCTGTCGCAAAGATGGGGTGCGTGTCCACGAGATCAATTATCACCATGTTATACAGGCCCTGAAGCGCAAACCACAGGCGTTTGCCAACTCCGTTTACCGCGACAGCCTATTCCCCAGATCAGAATATGCCCAAACATGGGTTCTCCTACAGGAAGCCTTGTCACGGCGAGATGCCTGCCGTCAGATGGTCGATCTGTTGTTCCTGGCCCATGAAGAGGCTGTTGAAGCTGAACTGGCAAATCTCATGGCCAAGGACATAGAAGAGGGGCGGCTCCCTGACGCCAAAAGACTCAAAGCCCTGCTCAGACCCAAGTGCCAGGATTTACCAAGAGATATCGTAATTGGGGCAACTTGGCGGGGTTTGGCAAAGCCCCGATACCCTGTCAACAGGGCCGACCTTTCTGCAACGAATAGATAAAGGTGGCGGCACGCAACACCAGATTATAGGGGATCAATCCACTTTATGGCCGGGAGGGGATGCTCTGTACTGAAGTCCCAGAGATACCAGGAGTAAGGATGAATTGGGCTGTTTCTGTAATCTGTGAACCAGAAGGGTCGCCCCACCATTTCGATCTTTGCGGCGAAGTGTGGATGGTTCCTGAAGTTTGACTGCCGCTTTTTACCGGATGTAAGCAATGTGCGTGCAAGCATCAGGACTGTCCCCGTGACAGGCTGCATGAGTTTCAGAGCGTGACCGAGTTGTGCATCCAAAGAGCTGAACGGAGGGTTCATGACTATGGATCGAATTTGGTCTGAAGGCAGGCGATCCTGAGCCAGAAAGCCCATTTCGACAATACCCTTGGCGCGGGGCTCAATGTCGCTGGCATATACCGGGATGTTCATATTCTTGAGGGCATCAACCAAATGGCCTTCGCCTGCATGTGGTTCCCATGCAACTGGTGGGATGCTGACGCCTGCAGAAAGAACGAGGTCGCGCACCATCTCTTTGGCTTGAAGCGTCGGATAGAAGTCCTGGTCATTGCGCTTGTGCCCGGATTCGATGTATTTACTCATACAGTCCCCGCATATCATGATTGGAATTGTGGCAACTTGGCGAGAACTGTCTGGCCATTGAGCGCTGTATGATAAGGTCTGCGAGACTGGGAACGCAGACCGCACCGGCAACCCCAAGACGGGCGCGCGCATATTGCCAGAATGATACCCCAAGTTTTTGGCAGGTTTTCAATGCGCCAAGGCCGGCATCGCGTGCGGCCCGACCGCTTTGGCTGCGGGTTCCCTGCGAGACCGCCCGCCTCGTGACCTGAGACCGTATATCGCGTTCCGCGCTGTTGGAATGCAGGGGTGTACTCGGATAATCCAGAACACGCAGCAATTCACCCTTGTTTACCTTCAGCCGTCTAAGCAGGTTGTCGAGATTTGCATCGCCCGTTCGTTGCTCAAATATCGCGTCGAAACGCGCCGAAAGCCCCTCGCGCTGCGCATCGCAGGGATCTTGTCTGAAAGCTGAGAGTTCCCGGTAGAAGTCCCAAACGGATGTTCGTACGGCTTGGACACGCGCAAATTGGATTTCGTTGGTGCTTTGTTGCTTGCGAATGAGACGCTCCAAATGCACCCAACACAGCGCATGAGCATCTCCGACATTGAACTGGCCAGCATCGTCGCTCAGGATCACCGTATCGGAAAGGCGTCCAGCATCGCAGATACTGCCCCAGAGCGCGCCCTCGGTGGCGATTTTTATCGGGTCCGGTTTCACCGTTATGCGGTCAATCCCGAGGGTGGCCAGATGGGCCTGCCACGCGTCCTCACCGCGAAATATCCGATGCGGATGTGAGGCAAAAAGCACTATGGTTTTTTCGGGCAACCTCATGCGTCTCATGTAGTCAAGCGCTTCGTCATTGACGGTGTAGGTCAGGTCACCCGCACAGAGATGTTCAAGAAAATCAAGGCGGCTTTTCGAGCCGGTCGATCTGAAGTGGGTAAAAAGATCATTGCCGATTACGGTGCAGAAGCCGTTTTTGGCCTGATGGCGCGCTCCGGTGTCATCGACATTGATCCATGCAGCAGTTTCCATACCCGCTCTCAGCACGTCCTGCTGCTCGTCGACAATGCCCTGGATATCTTCGTTCAGAAACCGCTTTATCTGACGAGCGGAAATGTCCAGACCCATGTCATTCAGCAAAGCCGCGATACGCGCAACGGTGGACTGGCATTGATGATACAGCGTGATCGTCAGGGCCTTCAGATTATTCCCATACTGCTGGCGGCCCTTTACCACCCCGGGTGGGAGCGAGGCCACGCGGCGACTGCCATCGGGAAACTGCCAGACCTCCCGAAGGTAAGTCACTTCTTCAGCGTAAATCACGATGTCACGAATGGTATGCGCTTGATAGCCTTTGCGTGTGGACCCATCAGGTACATCTTCAAGAGTGACCTTGACCTCGCGTTTGTGTAAATTCAGATTACTGCGTCGTGGACCGCGCCGATTTTTCTTTTGCTTCCCGTCTGTTTTTGATCCCCCGCTGGGCTCGGAATCCTGCTTGCTGCTCTTGTCTTGTGAGGCCAGACCGCTTGGTTTGATATTCGGACGTCGCGGAAGTTTCTTGAGCTGTCTGATCTCGTCCCGCAATTCGGTCCTTTCCTGCCTCAGCTCTGAAAGCTCAGCAAAGAGCGCGAAAACCAAATCTTTAAGCGCGGCATTGGACAAATCATCAAGAGAGTGTGGAGGCGATGGCAACATCGCCCTATAGAGCAGAAAATACTTCGCCTTTGGAATCCTCATATGTAAATGCGAGTCAATTTGCCGCAATCTAAACCAAAGATCTTCAAGATGGACATGATGATGAGTGCGTCAAATGTGCCCACTTGAACCGGATTGCGAAAATTCCCGCCAAGTTGCCCCAATTACGAGATATCGCCGTAGCACAGCCCGCGTTATCGTGCTTTGACGCTTTACTGGGAGCAAGCGCATGACAGCCCATGATGTTGATATTCATAAATTGCCCAGCATGCTTACGGCCTTGCGGTTACCTAGTTTCCATGGGCTTTGGCGCGATGTCGCCACTACGGCAGATAAAGAAGGCTGGCCTGCGGCGCGCTTTCTGGCCGTATTGTCCGAGTATGAGTTGGCGCAAAGAGAGACACGGCGCATCCAGCGGAATCTTAACACGTCAAAGCTGCTGAGTGGCAAAACCCTTGCTACATTTAGCTTTGCGGCGCTGCCTAGCCTTCCCAAAGCCCACATAGAAGCGCTGGCGGCGGGGGATTGGATTGATCGAGGGGGAAACCTCATTGCCATCGGTAATTCGGGCACCGGTAAAACCCATGTCATGTGCGCCATAGGCCACGCCTTGGTTGAGGCTGGGTACCGCGTCTTTTACACCCGCACTGGCGATCTTGTGCAAAAACTGCAGGTTGCAAGGCGGGATTTGGTTCTCGAAAACGCCCTGGCCAAATTGGATAAATTTGACCTGATCATTCTGGATGATATCACATACGCGCACAAGGATCAGGCCGAAACCAGCGTGCTCTTTGAACTCATTGCGCGTCGCTACGAATACAAAAGCATCGCAATCGCTGCCAATCAGCCCTTCAGCGCTTGGGACCAAATATTTCCAGACAAGGCAATGACCATCGCGGCCATTGACCGCCTCGTGCATCATGCAACAATTCTGGAGATGAACGCGGAAAGCTTTCGTAGACGGGCAGCAAGCGACAACCAAAAAGCACACGCCGAAGCGATTACGTCAGCCTCAGGCACAAATATTCAAATAATGGAGGACGCCGATGTTCAGACTATAATCCAAGATTAATACGCTACCACAGCAGTTCTAAAAGCGGCCAAAGTGGTTGTCGCTACAGGACAAGGTGGACACCTCGATTAACCGCTAATTCCAGAGGTATTTGATAGGCATTTTTTACGGCAGGCTGCTTTTTGACGCAAAAAAAGCCTGTTTTGTTCCGTTTTATGCGGCATTCATGCTTTATGGAGCCGCCTGAGCGGGTATTTCTGAATTCTAGACGGATTCAGGCTGTGGCTTGCCGTCGTTCATGGAAGATGAGACGCTTCATATTGTAGGTTATGTTGGCGAGTGTCATCTTTGTTGTGGCGCGTTGAATTCCGATGGTTCTAATGGATAAATCCATCGGGCCCTTCTGATGACCAAAGACATGCTCGACACAGGTGCGAAATATAGAACGTGTCGCATTACCGCGCTCGATGTGTTTGGGCATTGGTTTGCCTTTTGGTTTTTTACGGTGGATGTGGGAGAAAAATCCATTGGCCTTAAGCCATGCCTCATTGCTCTTGGTGCGGTAAGCTGTATCGGCCCAAACCTTGCCAGAACGATTGTCCTTGGTGAGCACTGACGCCAACTCATGACCGTCATAGCGCGCTGCATCTGTTGTTTTTTCACCTCTGATAAACCGAAACTTACGGTCAATGCTGATGTGGTTTTTATAGCCAAAGTGAGGTACGGAAATATCAACTAACCCCGCATCTTTCTCACCCGTCTTGGTCGTTTTAGCCTTGCTATACTTGACCATCCACCGTGCGTCGGTGTCCTTCTGTGCCGCCTTGGCTGGATTATCAGGCCAGATATCTTTTGCATCTTCGCCAGCCTTGGCGCGGGCTTTCTCGCTTGAAGTCATACGTTGGCGTGGGGCTGCAATCAGCGATGAGTCTACAATTTGTCCCCCAGTTTGTTTGTAACCCCGATTACGTAAATGATCCTCAAAGGTTGCAAACAAATCAGTCAACACACCCGCTTGGGTCAACTTCTCCCGAAACACCCAAATGGTCTTTTGATCTGGCGTCGGCTCCCCAATTTGCAAACCAAGAAAACGCAACCAGCTAAAACGATCGCGGATCAGAAACTCCATCCGCTCATCACTTAAATTATGCATCGACGCTAATATCAAAATCTTAAACATCATAACCGCATCATAGGGCGGACGACCCCCCTGTGGACGCTCTCCATAGTTAAGTGCACTTGTCAGTGCACACCGAAACATCTCAAAATCCACATGCTCAGAAAGCGCGACAAGTGGGTCGCCTGTTTTAGACAAACGCTCAAGATGATCAGAAAAATCAAACAATCCTGCTTCGTGCATCAAAATATCCTCCTGAAAATATTGAATCACAAAATACACCTAAAAGATAGGTTTTTAGAGGTGTCCAGGTGGTTGACGCTCTACAGGACGTGGTGGTTCTACGTTAAAACGTTTGCATAAAACGGCATGTGGGCCTTTTGGCACAGTGTTAGGCCCCAATGCCAATCGTGCGCACGCGGATCATTTTCACTTCGACACCGCGAAACACCGTGGCGGAGCTTATTGCCGTTAATTGCGTTTCAAACGTGGGGCTTTTCCGATTGGAATTGGCCCTATGCTCATAACACGATTGGCGAAACTTAAGGGCACATCTAAAGTATCTTTGTTACCTGATAATAGGGCTATCAACCCTAGGCCTGTTTCAAGAGACTTGGCTGTATTGGCTTTTAATGTTCCAGAAGATACAGCCAATTGTATCATATCTTTCCAATTCTTAGCACGCAGAGCCAGTTTGCCTGTTGGGTATCCCAAACCATCCACATCCAAAGCTCCTGTTGCCTGAATTTGCAATTCGCCCCATTTGGCATCAAACGTTTCTACACCTAAATAGGTCAAATTAGGTGCGGACCCTTCTATTGCAATGCGATTCCATGGCACGTCAAAGCCTGCTGTTGTTTTTATGGTCAATGTCTCGAAGGCGCTTGGAAGAATGGATTTTGGGTCCAGCCATTTTTTGATTGCTGCAGAAGGGGTAAAGTTATTGGCATCAAAAGCGATGTCATGTGCCAATGTTCTGGTTTCCGATTGGCGACTTGCCAAAACAGCGGATTCTATTGAGCTGGATTGATTGTCACTTGTACTGATCTTTAAATTTTTCAATGTGATTGTAGAGCGCTCTAATTCTAGACTTGTGTTCGCTTCAAATACCAAACTGCCGCGCATGTCGTCATTCGTAATCGTGAATTTTTGGTGCGGTGTCGATACTGTTTGCTCAGGAGGCCAGACAGCAATGAAATGGTTTGGTTTGTAACTTAAAGATAAAACTTGGAAAAATGGCGCTTTCCATGCCCAACCAGAGCGCGGGTTGACCAATTCCATATCAGATATGGTCGTATCAAAACGATTTGGGAAACCTTCAACAGTCAGGTCTGTATAATCTGCAACCCAACCTTTGCTGCGACGCTCTTCTAACCATGCAGTCGCGGCTTTTTCATGCGCTGTGGATCCTATAAACCAATATCCAAACCAGCCAAGTGTTGCAAAAAAAAGAATGCCGATGATCGTGCGCATGATTTTACCCTGTCTTCATAAATTCCTTCGGGTTATAGCATCTATAATTAAAGGAGCCAGCAGAATGGTTGATCATGGTTTTTGGGTGTTTGGGTATGGGTCATTGATCTGGCAACCAGAGTTTATCTACGCAAAGAAACATATAGCGACCTTGCAAGGATACGCTCGCAGTTTTTGTATGCGCTCTATTCACCACCGGGGCAGTGACGAGACACCTGGTTTGGTTCTGGCTTTGGATGAACAGGGCGGTGCTGACTGTAAAGGTGTTGCGTTTTTTATAGAGGCTGAACATGCTGTTAAAGCGATTGCAGATTTGCGCGAGCGTGAATTGATTTCATCTGCATACATTGAAATCACCTTACCTGTATTACTAGATACTGGTGAAAAAGTTGAAGCAGTAAGCTATGTTATTAACCGAGATCATGTCCAATATTGCGGTGGTTTACCACTAGAAGAACAAGCGCAAATTATTGCACATGCTGTTGGTGGGCGTGGACCAAACACAGAGTATTTGTACAATACATGCGATTGTTTGGATGGGTTGGGGTTGGATGATGCAGATTTAACTTTTCTACAAACCCGTGTTCGAGCACTGACTGCATAAAAGCCCCGCTTCAGGGGCTTTGGTTCTATTTCACGTTTTCTACATAGACCAACATAGGGTCAGCTTTAGTAACACGTACGCTTGCACCAACCTCTGCTGTTTGGCCATCCGCCCACCGAGCTTGCCAGCGTGTGCCTTCAATCTCAACTGCGCCATTACCTGCATCAAATTCAAGCACTTTGGCAGAACGACCAATTAATAGGGATGAACGGTTGTTCAAAGTTTCATCTGCTGCGCCGCCGCCATCGCCGTATTTGGCGAATAGGAAGCGACCTATAAAAGTGAAAACTATCGATAGTATCGCGTAAATTGCGATTTGTGCAGGCCCAGACATGTCAGGTGACACGATAAGAAGACCTGCCATGCCAAGTGCGGCAAGGCCTGGCCAGATTAAGAAAAATGACATTGTCGCCATTTCAATTGATCCAAGCGCAAAGGCCAATATAACCCACCACCAAGGTGAAATGCCTTCAAGGAATTGGATTATTTCCATAACTCCCCCCTTTCTTATTTCTTCTTATCGTCGCTCATGACCGCTTTTGCGATATCCGCAATGCCGCCAA
This sequence comes from Amylibacter sp., assembly GCA_965206885.1. Lineage (GTDB taxonomy): Bacteria > Pseudomonadota > Alphaproteobacteria > Rhodobacterales > Rhodobacteraceae > Amylibacter. The sequence goes on from CBDBLJ010000001.1 coordinate 830,498, forward strand.
CTGACCCGATCAAGTTAGATGCTTCAAGCGGGATCATCACTGTTTTTGCGGATGGTGAAGACGCTATATCACGTAAAGCTTCGGTGTATTTCTGTGCTACGAAGTAGTTGATTGCTTGAACATCACCTTTGGCAATGGCTTCGGATACCATTTGTGTCGCTTTTGCTTCTGCTTCTGCTGACCGTTCACGTGCTTCCGCATCTAAGAATGCTGCTTCTTTACGGCCTTCGGCTTCGCGAATTTGAGCTTCACGTTCACCTTCGGCTTTAAGAATTGCTGCTTGTTTCATACCTTCGGCTTGTAGAATTTCAGCACGTTTTGTTCGCTCTGCTTTCATTTGGCGTGCCATAGCTTCGTTAATGTCTGATGGTGGTGAACCGCCCCTAGTTTACCGGAGTCAAAAAAGCACGGAGACTAGAAGTATGACGAATGGAAATTCAGGAAATAGATTTACGCCAGAAATACGCGCACGAGCGGTATGCCTGGTGTTAGAAAATGAGGCTGATTATACGAGCAGAACACAAGCTGTTTTATCGATTGCAAAGAAGATTGGCTGCAATGGTGATACGCTACGTGTGTGGGTTCGAAATCACGAAATTGAAATAGGATTACGCAATGGGGTTACACAAGCGGAGCGTGATGAGTTAAAAATCCTCCAGCGAGAAAACAAAGAGTTACGGCAAGCGAATGATATTTTGCGTAAAGCGTCGGCTTTTTTCGCAGCGGCGGAGCTCGACCGCCTACGGAAGAAATGATTATGTTCATAGATAAACATCGTACAAGCTATGGCGTCGGGTCTATTTGTAAAGTTTTACCAATAGCGCCATCCACCTATTTTTATGAGCGGTCTATAATGCTGGATCCCAGTAAGTCTCCAGAACGCCGCAAACGAGATGTTGTTTTGATCACAGAAATCGACCGTGTTTTTAAAGCTAGTGGTAAACGTTATGGGGCTGATAAGATTTGGCATCAACTTCGCCATGAAGGGTTTGATATTGCACGTTGTACAATTGAGCGCCTTATGAAACAGATGGAAATACAAGGCGTTGTACGTGGTGGCAAGGGGATTAAAACTACACAGAGTAACAAGGCGCAGCCTTGTCCTAAGGATAAGGTAAATCGTATATTCACAGCTCCCGCACCTAACGTTTTGTGGGTCGCTGATTTCACCTATGTCAGTACGGCCATTGGGTTTGTATATGTTGCTTTTGTGATTGATGTCTTTGCACGATATATCGTTGGATGGAAGGTCTCACATTCTCCGAATACGGCTTTGGTCTTTGATGCTCTGAACCAGGGTATCCACGCTCGAAACCCTCAATCTGGCCAGTTGATCCACCACTCAGACAGAGGCGTTCAATATTTGTCGATCAAATATACAGAAAAATTAATCGATGCTGGAATTGAGCCATCCGTTGGGAGCGTTGGTGATAGTTATGATAATGCACTCGCTGAGAATATGATCGGATTGTACAAGACCGAAGTGATTGAACATCAAGGACCATGGCAAGGTAAAAGTGATGTCGAAATGGCAACTCTAACTTGGGTTGATTGGTACAACAATGACAGGCTCTTTGGGCCAATCGGATATATACCACCTGCACAAGCTGAAAGGAATTTCTATGAAACCCTAAATCAATATGATATTGCTGCAGAATGACGGACTAAAATCACTCCGGTAAACTAGGGGCGGTTCAGTGGTGCTAAATCTTTGATTTCTACGCGTGTTACTTTCACACCCCAAGGTTGGGCTGCACCGTCAATAACGCTTAAAAGTTTCGCATTGATTACCTCGCGATTTGAAAGGCTTTCGTCTAAGTCCATGGAACCCACAACAGAACGAATATTTGTTTGACTTAGGTTTGAAAGGGCACGGCGCAGATCAAGAACTTCATAGGCAGCGCTTGCGGCATCAACGACTTGATAGAATGTCACCGCGTCGGCCACGACCATTGCGTTATCTTTGGTGATCACTTCTTGGCTATCGATATCAAGAACTGTCTCCATCATATTAATTTTGGCACCAACCTTATCCATCACTGGGATCAAGAAATGCAAACCAGGGGTCAATGTGCGTGTATAGCGTCCAAAGCGTTCTACAGTCCATTCGTCGCCTTGAGGAACGGATTTGACCATCATTAAGATCAAAATGATTGCGAAAATCAGCAGAAATAATGCGGATCCAGTGCTGGCGGCGATGCCAAAAATCTCAGACATGTAAAAAACCTCTCGTTTTAAAATTCTTAGTCTATACTTGGGGATTAATTCACTTTTTTCAATCTTTATACAAGCACTATGCTTGGAAAACTTTAGTTGGTTTTTCACAGATCTCAGGATAAGCTTTCGCTAAATCAATAACGAATAGAGCAGGGCACAGTCATGTCACAGGGACAAAAACAGACACCGCCACAATTTACACAGCCCGTTAAACAAGTCATTCTTATGATGATTGTGATGGTTCTGGTCGGCTTTGGTGGCTTTGCATTACTGCCAGCTGTAGCGCCTATTTTTTTTGCATCCCCTTACTTGAATGGCTTTATTCTGTTGGTCTTTGTGATCGGCGTATTTTCGTGCTTGTTGCAAATGGGTGTTTTGGTGAAATCGGTTAGCTGGATCGAAAGCTTTGCACTTGAGCGTGAAGTGAATGGCGAAGTTGTTGCACCAAGACTTTTGGCGTCTCTAGCGGCTTTATTGAAGAAACGTTCAGCTCGTTTGATGTTAACATCAACATCTACACGCACGATTTTGGATTCTGTTGCGACACGTTTGGATGAAGGTCGTGAAATCACACGCTACATTATCAATCTTTTGATATTTTTGGGTCTATTAGGCACATTCTATGGATTAGCGACAACAGTGCCTGCTGTTGTGGATACAATTCGATCTTTGGCGCCACAAGAAGGTCAAGATAGTATCAGTGTATTCGACAATTTGATGACGGGTTTAGAGAGTCAATTAGGTGGTATGGGAACAGCTTTCGGTTCTTCTTTGATTGGCTTGGCAGGGTCGTTGGTTGTAGGGTTACTTGATTTATTTTCGGGCCATGGTCAAAATCGGTTTTTCCGTGAACTGGAAGAGTGGCTGTCTTCTATTACACGCCTTGGTATTTCTGCTGGAAATGATGGGGAAGAGGGATCATCGAGTGCGATGGTAACTGAGTTATTAGAGCAAACAACGCTACAAATCGAAAACCAACATGATATTTTGCGACAACTTCAAGAACGTCGTTCTGTGACAGATCAACGGATCGAAGTTTTGGGTGATGCGGTTTCAAGTATGGTGGATGCGCAGGTCGCATCGCATGCGCACACGCAAAAGATTTTAGAACAGGTCTCTACCAGCCACGAACATATATCAGATGCGTTGGCAACGCAGGCTTATAAGGAAGAAATCGCGATTTCAGAACGTATGTCTGATCATTTGGAAAATATTAGCGGCCAAATGTCGAAACTGATTGATGAAACTCAAGCGGGTCGCAGAGATACGATTGCTGAATTACGCGGCGACCTTGCCGTTCTTGCTAAAGCTTTGCGTGGTAAGGGTTAATTCGTGGCTATATTACGACGTAATAACAGTCAGGTTTCGGGCAGTATTTGGCCAGGTTTTGTTGATGCGATGACTGCGCTTTTATTGGTGCTGATGTTCGTCCTAACAATCTTTATGGTCGTTCAGTTTGTCTTACGAGAAACAATAACGGGGCAAGATACAGAACTGGATAGTCTTTCCGCACAAATCGCAGGATTGGCAGATGCTCTTAGTTTAGAACAGACACGTACGAGAGGTTTAGAAGGAGAGCTGTCAGGATTGCAAACCGAGCTACAATCTGCCGAAACTGAAATTGCACAACAGTCTGCATTGATTGGGGCTTTAACGTCAGAAACTGAAACTCAAAAAACACAGATTGCATCTTTTGAACAGCAGGTTGTAGGGTTGTTGGGTGAAAAGAATAATTTAACAGGACGTCTCACAACTACGCAAGCCTCCTTAAATGAATTGCAAGAGGCTCAGACAAAAACATTGTCAGAGAAAGAGACGGCCCAACTGGCTTTAGCACAAGCGCGAGGCGAGATTGATTTGCAAACGGAACAGGCCCGTTTGGCTGCAGCGAAGAGAGACGCACTGGAAGCTTTAACCGCTGAGTTGAAAGCCTCTATTCAAACAAAAGATGCTCAGATCACAGATGTGAAAAATGCTTTGAGTGAGCAAGAACAACAGCGGCTGCTAGAAGCTGCGGCTGCTAAGGCATTACAGGACCGTTTGAAAAACTCACAAGATGAACTAACGGCTATGACCCTTGCATTAGATGCTAAACGCAAAGAAGCAGAGGATACGTTAACATTACTAGCGGCTGCTGAATTGGCCAAAACGGCGGCTGTAAAACAAGTTAATAAGCAACTAACGGAAGCCGAGAAAGAAGCAGTATTACTGTCGCAAGCTAACAGGTTGTTGGATGATGAAAAAGCATTGTCAGCTGATAGTCAGCGTAAAGTCGCTTTGTTAAATCAGCAAACCAATGCGCTCCGCACTCAGTTAAATGCATTGCAAGGGCTCTTGGATAGCGCCCAAGCGAACGATAGTGAAGCCCAAATACAAATTGAAAGTTTAGGTAAAAACCTAAACAGCGCACTGGCTAAAGTAGCGGCTGAACAAAAGCGTCGTGCTCAATTAGAAGCGGATGAGCGGGTGCGCTTGGAAGCCGAAGCTAAAGATTTAGAGAAGTTTAAATCAGAATTCTTTGGACGATTGCGGGATGTATTAGGGGCGCAAGAAGGTGTTCGGATCGTTGGAGACCGTTTTGTGTTCTCATCTGAGATTTTATACACAGCGGGCTCTGCCGAATTGGGTGATGGTGGTAAAGACGAAATTCGTAAAGTAGCTGGGATTATCAAGGATGTTGCCGCGCAAATCCCTACTGAAATTGATTGGATACTCCGTGTTGATGGACATACTGATAAAGTCCCGTTGAGCGGTAATGGCGTGTATCGAGATAACTGGGAGCTTAGTCAGGCACGTGCTTTGTCTGTGGTTAAATACCTGATCCAAGATCAAGGTATTCCTGCAAATCGGTTAGCTGCAAATGGATTTGGTGAGTTCCAGCCTGTTGTGGATGGAGAAAGCTCAGAGGCTTTAGCCTTGAACCGCCGAATTGAGCTGAAGTTTACAGAGAAATAAATCTCAAGCTTTGCCAAGCAAATACCATGTTTCCAGATAGGTTTTACCTTTTAACTCAACATTGCCACGTGATTTATATATAGCCTGACGACTCAACTTTGATTCCACTTTTGATTGGAGAATATCTGTTCAGCGGTTTCTCCTGTTTTTCGCCTATGGGCTTTAGCTTGCGCCCATGTATGTTCAATTGGGTTATAATCGGGGCTATATGCAGGTAGATATTCAAGGATATGTTCTGCATCCGTGATGATTTTTATTGTGTCGCTACGTCTGTGAAAGCTGGCTCTGTCCATTACAAGTACTGATCCTTTGGAAAGGACTGGAATGAGCTGATCTTTGAGCCAAAGATTGAAGATATCCGCGTCAACATTACATGCTGTCAGGCCAACAGTTAACAAGGTGCCAGCCAAAAGCGCTCCAATAACATTGATCCTCCCTTTCGCCTGCCAATCGTGAACACCCACACAGCGTTTTCCGCGCGGGGCATAACCATGGGTGCGTGGCATGTCATGCGCAAAACCACTTTCATCAATATATACAATGGCTTTACCTGCAGCCTCATGGGCCGCTAACCTCTCTTGAAAGGACTGCCTGTCGTCGTCGTTTGCCTTGGGGTGCCGCATGGCTTTTTTTATATGTGATCTTCAATTTCTTAAGGGCTTGCCAAATTGCCTTTGGGCAAACATCAAAACGGTCAGCACGTTCATACTGATAAGCATCAGGATATTTTTCAACATCCTGTGCTAGCTTTTTAAGATCTATTTTACGTATCTTTTTGCGTTCATGCTGTTTGGGTTCAACCCGTTTAGACCATCGCTTCACCGAGGCTACACCCACGGAGAAACGCTCTGCGACCCGAGCAAAACTCAAGCACTCTTGTTCTTTTATCCGCAAAACATGGCGGCGAAATTTAATTGGATGTGTCATGTAACCATAGTATCATAATATTGTCGCTAGGCTATAGAAAAGCATCATTAAGATGCTTTTTGGTTGTTGCTGAGATATGTATTTTTCCTTGAGTTCCATAAGTTGGACACCTCGATTAACCGCTAATTCCAGAGGTATTTGATAGGCATTTTTTACGGCAGGCTGCTTTTTGACGCAAAAAAAGCCTGTTTTGTTCCGTTTTATGCGGCATTCATGCTTTATGGAGCCGCCTGAGCGGGTATTTCTGAATTCTAGACGGATTCAGGCTGTGGCTTGCCGTCGTTCATGGAAGATGAGACGCTTCATATTGTAGGTTATGTTGGCGAGTGTCATCTTTGTTGTGGCGCGTTGAATTCCGATGGTTCTAATGGATAAATCCATCGGGCCCTTCTGATGACCAAAGACATGCTCGACACAGGTGCGAAATATAGAACGTGTCGCATTACCGCGCTCGATGTGTTTGGGCATTGGTTTGCCTTTTGGTTTTTTACGGTGGATGTGGGAGAAAAATCCATTGGCCTTAAGCCATGCCTCATTGCTCTTGGTGCGGTAAGCTGTATCGGCCCAAACCTTGCCAGAACGATTGTCCTTGGTGAGCACTGACGCCAACTCATGACCGTCATAGCGCGCTGCATCTGTTGTTTTTTCACCTCTGATAAACCGAAACTTACGGTCAATGCTGATGTGGTTTTTATAGCCAAAGTGAGGTACGGAAATATCAACTAACCCCGCATCTTTCTCACCCGTCTTGGTCGTTTTAGCCTTGCTATACTTGACCATCCACCGTGCGTCGGTGTCCTTCTGTGCCGCCTTGGCTGGATTATCAGGCCAGATATCTTTTGCATCTTCGCCAGCCTTGGCGCGGGCTTTCTCGCTTGAAGTCATACGTTGGCGTGGGGCTGCAATCAGCGATGAGTCTACAATTTGTCCCCCAGTTTGTTTGTAACCCCGATTACGTAAATGATCCTCAAAGGTTGCAAACAAATCAGTCAACACACCCGCTTGGGTCAACTTCTCCCGAAACACCCAAATGGTCTTTTGATCTGGCGTCGGCTCCCCAATTTGCAAACCAAGAAAACGCAACCAGCTAAAACGATCGCGGATCAGAAACTCCATCCGCTCATCACTTAAATTATGCATCGACGCTAATATCAAAATCTTAAACATCATAACCGCATCATAGGGCGGACGACCCCCCTGTGGACGCTCTCCATAGTTAAGTGCACTTGTCAGTGCACACCGAAACATCTCAAAATCCACATGCTCAGAAAGCGCGACAAGTGGGTCGCCTGTTTTAGACAAACGCTCAAGATGATCAGAAAAATCAAACAATCCTGCTTCGTGCATCAAAATATCCTCCTGAAAATATTGAATCACAAAATACACCTAAAAGATAGGTTTTTAGAGGTGTCCAGTTTCAAGATGAGCGGCAGTATTCACTGTATCGCCCCAAACATCATAAAATGGTTTTTGTGAACCAATTACTCCTGCCACTGCAGGTCCCGTGTGAATGCCAATGCGCAGTTCAATTGCTTCGCTGGATGCGCCCGTGAAATGTTTCACGGCTTCCATCATGTCTAATGCGAAAAGGGCAACACGTTTTGCATGATCATCTTGCTTGTTGGGCATCCCGCCAGCAACCATAATTGCATCACCGATTGTTTTAATTTTTTCCAATTGATGTTTGCGAACCAAAGCGTCGAATTCTGTGAAAATGGTGTTTAGGAACGATACCAATTCTTTTGGGTCATTATGCTCTGCACGCTTCGTAAAACCTACGATATCAGCAAAAAGTATTGTGACTTCATTATGGTTATCAGCAATGGTTCTGTTGGGGGCGCGTTTTAATTTTGATGCAATAACCGCAGGCAGCATATTTGCGAGCAAGTCTTCGGAATACTTATATTCTCGCTCCAAAGCATCTTCTGCAATATGGACTTGGTAGAAAGCATAATAAACCATGCAGAATATAAAGGTCATCGAGAGTAAAATTGCAGCAATATTTAGCACTGTATAGAACCAAGTTGGCAAATCTAAGCCATTTGCAGGTGATATTGTGGTGATATCAAAATAAACAAATAGGCTAATTTGTACCGTGATGGATAGGATGGATAAAAGGTTCTGATATACCCCCAAAATTAGGATTGCACTGGCTGCTCCTGCCAAGAAATAAAATTGGACATTACTCTCTGTTCCAAAGACCGCCACATTCATGCAACCAAAGACCAACCATAATGTCAGGTTGTAAATTGACCCGAGATAGGGGTTTTTTGTATTTAGATAAGGTACAGCCAGCAATGCTGTTGCAATGATGACGAGGTATGTGGCTGGGAAATAGAGTTGTTTAAAATCATACATAGCAAAAAAGGTGGCATGAGCGTATGCAAGCATAGCCGTTGAAGAAACCATAACATTTGTCAAAACGATGCGTTGTTTTTGACGGTTTGGTAAATCTGTTGTGCCAGTATGAAGCCATGCTGTAACTGCACTTATAATGCCTCTTGCTAGGCTGGCATTCGATTTATTTTCTTTCCCCATGTGTATAGGCACGGCAATCGCTTGAAAAAGTGGGGATTCCCTTAGCGGGTGATATGTGATTCTCTGGTCATTGAAATGACATTCGGAGCCTCCCATGATCTCAGCCAATATCCTCGACCATTTTTCTGCCATTGAAGACCCACGCCAGAGCTGGAAAACTGTTTATCCACTACCCGAAATCCTACTGATTGTGCTCTGCGGTGTTATGGCTGGTGCTGATGATTTTGGCACTTCTCCGCTTTGTTGAGTAGATTTAGGATTTCAAATAGAGCATAGATTGATTATCTGGAATGGATGATTGTCTAATTTTGAGTTTGAAGTATTCGGTATCCTTGATGCCTCTGGCTCGCTTACGGATCATTCCTATACTGACATTACCAGCCTCTATCCTGGCGCTTGTGAGCTTGTGTTTGGCGTAGTTGCAGATGCCCACACAATGTTTCCGTAGGGATTTCGCGAACTTTTTTAGATAGAGCATCTGTGACTGATCTGCTATCAGGCACCAACGTTCCAGTTGCTCCGCCATCGCCTCAAATGAAGCGGCACTCCACAGCAGCTGAAGCTGTTCTTTCAAGACGTAAAGTGCATTCAGGTTGCTATTGCTCTCCAGCAACCTTTGCAGCTTGTCACTTTGTTTTTCACTCAACTTATCCGCATTTTTGAGCAACAGATAATGCGTCCCTTTCATCAACTCTTTACCACTTGGATCGGCCTTTCTGAACTCAAGTCGACGCTGATTATGGATAGCTTTGCTGTAGTTTTTCATGACGTGGAAACGGTCAAATACTATGTCGGCCAACGGCAAGGACTCTCTGACAGCCTTTTGGTAGGCAGGCCCCATATCCATCGCTACGGCCTTTATTTTGCAGGCTGTATCTGGTTGCAGTTGTTTCAAAAACCTTGAAAAAACCTCGGCAGTTCGGCCTGCTTCAACCCAGATCAGATGACCGCCAACCATATCGTAGACCACCGTCATGTAGTCATGACCTTTCGCCCGGGCAACTTCATCTACACCAATATATTCCAAGCCAGTTAGCTCTGCAGGATCAAGCGTAGGGAGAGTTTCAATAAGGTATGCCCTGTCGATATTCTTGACCGTTTCCCATCGTATATCCAAATGTCTGGAAACCGCTTGAATAGACATATGCCGACATAATCCACTGATCAGTCGGCAAAATCGGTGAGTGAAACGGCACCCTTTATCAACAAAATCACACCCCTCAATGCGGCGTTCGCCCTTGTTAATATAAACCTGCGCCAGCTCAATCTCGACCACACAAGGATACCCAAAAAGGGGGATGTCGTTTACTTGTCGGCGGACATGCTGGTTGATGCTTCCCTTCTGGCCTGTAGCAGGGTCTATAGCCCTCCTACGCGCGTCTCGGCTGCAGTGAATGACAATCTTAACACCGCCGTCATCCAGTTTAATTTCATTTACACGTTGCCCTTTGAGGCCTAAAATATGCTGCGAGATGTTGATTGTCATATACCTGCTCTATGTAAAGTTATCAGAAACCATACATATCAACAGGTTACTTGGCGGTCGGCATCTTTTTCTACTCAACAAAGCGGAGAAGAGCCATGATTTTGCCGAAATAGCCCGATGGGCGGACCGAAAATTGAAATTCTTGCGTGGGTTTCTACCCTTCAAAGATGGCATCCCATCTCATGACACGCTCAATGATGTGATGAACGCGATTCCCGCTGACCTGTTTAGCGAATGCTTCGTTTCCTGGGTTGCGGCCTTGCGCGATGGCGATGATGAGATCGTGGCAATTGACGGCAAGTCGTCACGCCGTGCGCATGGTGAGGATGGCCGCGCCCTGCATCTGGTTTCAGCTTGGGCAACGCGTCAGAGATTGGTCTTGGGGCAAGAATCCTGTGACGAGAAAGAGAATGAAATCAGCGCGATACCTCGACTACTGGCGCGGCTTGAGTTGAAAGGCGCGCTGGTCACGATTGATGCAATGGGCTGCCAACACGGTATTGCTGCGGCGATCCTCGCACAAGGCGCAGACTATCTTTTGGCGCTTAAAGGCAACCAAAAATCACTGCATGAAGAGGTGAGGCTCTATTTCCTGAGTTCGTAGGTTTTGTCGGCTTGTGGGGTGTTTTTTTGTTTAACTTCAGGCCCTGGCTTCCGGGAGGGTAAAGTAGTGCCCCCAATGGCAATTGAGGGTTGCGGTTTCTGGAGGTTCTGCTACACTCCCGCACATGTTCATCCGCACCAAACATGATCCCGAACGCAAGCGCACCCGCATCCAGATCGTCCAGTCGGTGCGCACCGGTCAGAAGGTTCGCCAGAAGGTCGTCCGGCATGTCGGCATCGCGCATAACGACACTGAAGTCGAGGACCTCAAGCGCCTGGCTGGCCGGATCATGGAAGAACTGCGTACCGCACAGTCCCCGCAAATGGAACTGTTCACCCCAACGGAATATGCTGATCTGGCGACACTTGTGCGCACCGCCCCGCGTCCGGAAAAACTGAATGTCGATCTTGGGGAGTGCCGCGAAGAGTCCCGCCTGTCGCTTGGTTTGCGCGATGTGATGGGGGAGGTTTATTCCGGCCTGGGCTGGAATGGGCTTCTGGGCACCCGGCGCAAGAGCAGCGATCGCATTTTACGCGAACTGGTGCTGGCGCGCCTGTCGCAGCCAGAGAGCAAGCGGGCAACGGTGGATGCACTGGCCCACAGGGTCGGGATCACCCTCAATCTGGACCGGGTCTACCAGGCTATGGACTACATGGACGCGGCGACGATCAACCGGGTCTGTCGGATGTCACACGAGGCGGCGGAGACGCTTCTGGCGGGACCGGTCGATGTCCTCTTCTACGACTGCACAACACTGGCCTTCGATACAGATCGGGAGGATCCGGAAGACGCGTCCGACCGCTTGCTGGCCAAGGGGTACAGCAAGGACGGGAAATCGCATCGCAGTCAGGTGGTGTTGGCGCTGATGGTCACCACCGACGGCTTGCCGGTCGGCTATGACCTGTTTCCCGGCAATATGTGGGAAGGCCATACGCTTGAGGCCGCGATCAAGGGGTTGGAAGAGCGCTACAAGCTCGGAAAGATCACGCTGGTGGCAGATGCCGGGATGCTCAGCGCCGACAATCAGGATATGTTGCGCACCAAAGGCCTGCCGTTCATTCTGGGCTATCGCCTGAAGTCGGCCCCGGCGGGCGTGAAAGACAAGGCCCTGGACACGGGCGGTTACAAGCCATGGGCCGGACACGGCGCGGCGGAGGGCGCTGCCGAGGCGGGGCGCTACAAGGTGATTGAGCATGACGGTGCCCGGATCATCGTCACCTTCTCGCCCGCCCGCGCCCGCAAGGATGCCCACAAGCGCCAGAAGGCCCTTGAGCGCCTGCAAAAGAAGCTTCGGCGGAGCCGGAGCCCCGCCAGTGTCAGTCACCGGGGATATGCCCGCTTCCTCTCGTTTCCCGATACGGGCGAGATCACACTTGATCAGGACAAGATCGACGCGGCAGCCCAATGGGACGGGCTGCACGCCATCATCGTTCATGGCAGGGACGATCTCGCACCCGAGGCGGCCATCGCCCAATATCACCAGCTCTGGCTGATCGAAACCTGCTTCCGCACCAACAAGCATGACCTGAAAATCCGACCCGTCTATCACTGGACGCCGCGGCGGATACAGGCCCATATCGCCATCTGCTACATGGCTTTCTGTTGCCTGCAACACCTGCGCAAGCGCCTGCAGATGCTGGGCCATCCCATGAGCCCGGCCCGCATCCGTCGGGAACTCGACCGACTTCAGATTTCCATCCTGAGGCGCAAGGGCACCAGCGAACAATATGCCATGCCCAGCCCGGCCACAACCGACGCCAAACGCATCCTGCGCTGTGTTGGCCTGTCGTGGAACGAAGCACCCTTCAGGATGCCGCCGGAAAGAACGCGCAAGCCCAGACCTGAAAAGGCCTGATCGACACTCTCTGACCGTTGAATCCCATCGCCGGAAATCCGCGATGTAGTGCCCTGTGAAAAAGCAGGCCAATAATATCAATGTGTTACAGCCGAAATCCTACGAAGTCAGGCCTTAGCGGGTGATATGTGATTCTCTGGTCATTGAAATGACATTCGGAGCCTCCCATGATCTCAGCCAATATCCTCGACCATTTTTCTGCCATTGAAGACCCACGCCAGAGCTGGAAAACTGTTTATCCACTACCCGAAATCCTACTGATTGTGCTCTGCGGTGTTATGGCTGGTGCTGATGATTTTGCCGAAATAGCCCGATGGGCGGACCGAAAATTGAAATTCTTGCGTGGGTTTCTACCCTTCAAAGATGGCATCCCATCTCATGACACGCTCAATGATGTGATGAACGCGATTCCCGCTGACCTGTTTAGCGAATGCTTCGTTTCCTGGGTTGCGGCCTTGCGCGATGGCGATGATGAGATCGTGGCAATTGACGGCAAGTCGTCACGCCGTGCGCATGGTGAGGATGGCCGCGCCCTGCATCTGGTTTCAGCTTGGGCAACGCGTCAGAGATTGGTCTTGGGGCAAGAATCCTGTGACGAGAAAGAGAATGAAATCAGCGCGATACCTCGACTACTGGCGCGGCTTGAGTTGAAAGGCGCGCTGGTCACGATTGATGCAATGGGCTGCCAACACGGTATTGCTGCGGCGATCCTCGCACAAGGCGCAGACTATCTTTTGGCGCTTAAAGGCAACCAAAAATCACTGCATGAAGAGGTGAGGCTCTATTTCGACCAGACCAGTGGTTTGGAAACCCATGAAACCACCGATGCCGATCATGGGCGGATAGAAATCCGTCGTGCCTATGTCAGTCATGATGTAGAGTGGCTGCGCCCTGATCGGTCTGAGCCTGGCGCACCAAGGTTTCCAGGCCTCGCCGCTATCGGCATGATCGAGGCCGAGGTCAAACACAAAGGTAAAACCAGTTTCTCGCGACGTTACTATCTGTCCTCCGCACCGCTCTCAGCCAAGCAATTCCTGCGCGCCACACGCGCCCATTGGGGTGTGGAAAATCGCCTGCACTGGGTGATGGATGTGGTGTTTCACGACGACCTGATGCGCTTGCGGACCCAAAATGGCCCCGCCAACATGGCTCTGATGCGACATAGTGCAATCAACATCTTCAAGCAAGTCGGCGATACGGCCAGTCTGAAAATACGAAGAAAAACAGCCGCTTGGGATGATAGTTACCTAAAAGCCGCAATCAAAGGTGAAGGCTGAAATCTTCAAGCGATTGCCGTGTGTGTATAGGCTTAGGGGCTCGTTCGAATGATGCAAGAAGAAACGCCCTAAAGGTCTTCTTTAGGGCGTTTGTGTTGTTTATTTCGCTGTAAGCAGCGGCGGTTTGTTTTTTGTTATACGAGGATTTTCGGGCTCTTCTATTGAGAGTACTAATTCTCCACCCTTCGTATCTACCTTAACCAAACCACCTTTTGCCAGTTTACCAAACAACAGTTCCTCGGCTAAAGGTTTCTTAATATGCTCTTGGATAACACGTGATAATGGACGAGCACCCATTTTACTGTCGTAACCTTTTTCCGAAAGCCATTGAGCAGCACGGCGTGTCAATTCGATAGAAACATTACGGTCCATTAATTGTGCTTCTAATTGTACCACGAACTTATCAACCACTTTTATGATCGTTTCAGGACCTAGCGGAGCAAAGCTGATTGTTGCATCCAAACGGTTGCGGAATTCTGGGCTAAATGTACGTTCAATTGCGGCTGTATCTTCGCCTTCACGTCGATCACGACCAAAGCCAATCGCAGCTTTTGCCATTTCTGAGGCACCCGCATTTGATGTCATGATTAAGACAACGTTGCGGAAATCTGTTGTGCGACCATTATGATCTGTCAGCTTACCATTATCCATGACTTGTAGCAGGATGTTGAAAACATCTGGATGGGCTTTTTCGATTTCATCCAAAAGCAAAACACAATGGGGTGTTTGATCAACTTTATCCGTTAGCATGCCGCCTTGATCAAAACCTACATACCCAGGAGGGGCACCTATCAAGCGGCTGATCGCGTGTTTTTCCATATATTCAGACATGTCAAAACGGATCAATTCAACGCCTAAAGTATCAGCCAATTGTTTGGCAACCTCGGTTTTCCCAACACCCGTCGGGCCAGCGAATAGATAGTTACCAATAGGTTTTTCTGGCTCACGTAATCCAGCCCGTGACAACTTAATCGCAGATGATAAGGCGATGATGGCGTCGTCTTGGCCAAATACCACACGTTTTAAGGAGCTCTCTAAATCTTTCAGAAGTTCGACATCGTCTTTAGACACATTCTTGGGGGGAATACGTGCAATTTTTGCAACGACAGTCTCGATTTCTTTCACACCAATGGTTTTACGGCGTTTTGTTTCTGGAAGTACGTTTTGATAAGCACCAGCTTCATCAATCACATCAATGGCTGAGTCTGGTAACTTACGGTCGTGTATATAGCGCGCAGCCAATTCCACAGAGGTTTTAATCGCGTCTAATGTGTATTTTACATCATGGTGCTCTTCAAAGTATGGTTTTAAACCTTTCAGGATTTTTATTGCATCTTCGGTTGATGGCTCATTCACATCAATTTTTTGGAAACGACGCGCTAAGGCGCGGTCTTTTTCAAAATGTTGACGGAACTCTTTATAAGTCGTTGAGCCCATGCAACGTAGTTTGCCGCCCTGCAATGCAGGTTTTAGCAAGTTGGATGCATCCATAGCACCGCCTGAGGTCGCCCCAGCACCAATCACTGTGTGGATTTCGTCGATGAATAGAACAGCATCTGGGTGCTCTTCTAATTCTGTTACGACAGCTTTTAGACGTTCTTCAAAGTCACCACGATAACGTGTCCCAGCAAGTAGGGCACCCATATCGAGTGAAAAAATTGTTGTCCCTTCTAAAACTGCGGGAATTTCGCCCAATACTATCTTTTGAGCCAAACCTTCTGCAATAGCTGTTTTGCCAACACCAGGGTCGCCAACCAAGATTGGATTGTTTTTACGGCGGCGACATAGAATTTGGATCGAACGCTCAACTTCGTGGTCGCGACCAATCAATGGGTCAATATCACCTTCTTGGGCTTTAATGTTCAGATCAACGCAGTATTTTCCCAATGCAGTTTCGTCTTCTGCAGGTTTTGCTTCACCTTCTTGGAATTCAGCCTGATCTTCTGCACCAGTCACTTCACGTGCTTCGCCAAAGGCGGCATCTTTTGCAATACCGTGTGAAATGAAGTTTACCGCATCGTAACGGGTCATATCCTGTTCTTGTAAGAAATAGGCTGCATGGCTTTCGCGTTCAGCAAAGATTGCCACCAATACATTCGCACCAGTAACTTCGTTGCGACCTGAACTTTGAACATGAATTGCCGCGCGTTGAATAACACGTTGGAATGCTGTTGTTGGAGAAGCTTCAACATCTTCAACATCGGTCACAAGTGAATCCAGCTGTGTGTCCAAAAATTCGGTCAGGTTTTTGCGTAATGTGATAACATTAACTTCACATGCGCGCATTACGCGTGCCGCATCATCTTCGTCAACAAGGGCGAGAAGAAGATGCTCTAGGGTTGCCAATTCATGCTTTCGGGCTGTGGCGTGGGCCAAAGCGGTATGAATAGCTGTTTCTAAACTGCTCGAGAATGAGGGCATTTGTTGCTCCTTTTGATCTTAACAGACGCTGATAGAGCATCTGGCACTTACACCTATAGACTTCGTGTTTATTTTCAAAGCTTCAAGGCCTTTTTAGTCACTTTGCATCACAAAACTGAATATTGCCTGAAAGTTACGGAATTTTGCCAATTTTCGCGCAACAGGTGTTAGCAACGTTTTGGGTCTTGCGCGCTCCGCTTCTTTAAAAAGCGAGAACGATTGATTTACATAGTTCACTGATGCGGAGATATGTTCAAGGTATTTCGTAAGTTCTGGTGTATTTTCTGCCTCAACCAGTGAAACCGCTCGATCTTGGGGTGTTGTTTCAAATTGAACATAAAACCATGGATCGCCACGTTTTAAAATTAAGTCTTGGCTTATATCATGCCACTCAAAGGCCCACATTAAAGGGCGTGGCCAGTTATGGATCGGGAAACGGCCTCCAAATATTGTGCCAGGCTTTTGGTGCTTATCATAGTGCATGAAGGCATCAAGCTGTGTCATATATGTCGGTTCATCGGCAATAAATATATAGGGTAAAGAGACTTGAATGGTTGGGCGATCTTTGTGACGCCACTCTACCTCAGACGTCACATGCAACTTTTTTGACAGAACACTGCCGCGCACAGGGCTGGCTTCGCCCATCATATTGCGCAAGGCTGGTTTGCCATCTTTGTCACGCACAAAACGTAGGTGCAGGTCAAAAGGAACCCGGATTGCAAAATAGCGGCTTTCCATATTGATGATAGCGGGGCAGCGCGACGCAGATTTCGCGTGTTTTTTATTTAATTCGACAGATCGTACACGTTCAGGAGGATAATATACGACGCCTGATTTTGTTTCTGTAAGCATCCAGCCAACTTGAGCAGGACCAGAACGTTGCTCAGTCGTTTCTTTGGTCTCGTCTTTGAACCAGTCGGATAAAGCCATAATTTATTCCCCTAGAAATTGTCTTTGCGACGGCGGATTTCCCCAAATACATCTGCATCACTTGCACCAGCCATACCCAGAAGTGCTTTGACCTCTTTTAGATTGGCACGCATGAAGGGATTTGTCGCTTTTTCCAAACCAATACTGGCTGGAACCGTTGGAATCCCATTTGCACGTTTGTCTGCAATATCTTCAATACGTGTTTGTAAGTCAGCATTGTCTGGTTCAATAGTTTTCGCGAATTGTGCATTGCTAGCAGTATATTCATGACCTGAGTACACCAACGTGTCATCGGATAGTGCTTTGAATTTCTTCATTGTGCCCCACATCATATTTGCATCACCTTCAAATAGGCGTCCGCAACCAAGAGCCATTAAGCTGTCGGCTGAAAAAACGACCTCGGCATTTTTGAAAACAAAAGCGATATGCCCAACCGTGTGCCCAGAGACATCGAGAACGTCACAAGTTTCATGCCCCAATTTTAAAGTATCTCCTTCAGAAAGCTCAATGTCTAATGGCGGCAATCGATGCTTGTCTTCTTTTGCACCATAAACCTGTGCGCCAGTTTCTGACTTTAGGTCTTCAACACCGTCGATGTGATCAAAATGGTGATGTGTGATTAAGATTTTATCCAACGACCATTTTAAATCTTTTAATGCTCCAAGAATTGGCGCTGCTTCTGGAACATCAACGACAGCCACTTGATCTGTATCTGTGTCACGGATCAGATATGCGTAATTATCTGAGAGGCATGGGACGGTAACAATTTGCAGGGCCATCAAAATCTCATAAGGTTATTTGTACAGTTGGGACGATTCTGACTGATCTACACGCGGGATGCAATGCATTTAGACGTCATAAAATTACGAGCATTTTACTATCGGACTAAGTTAGGACGTATCGTTCAGCGTGCTTTACGCGAAGAAATCGTGAAGCTGTGGCCTGATGTCAAAGGTCAAACCGTTGCTGGCTTTGGTTTTGCTGCCCCAATGTTGAGGCCATTCTTGAAAAACGCACGCCGTGTGATGTGTTTGATGCCTGGGCCGCAGGGCGTGATGGCTTGGCCTGAAGGTAAAGAAAATCATTCTGTTTTGACTGAAGAAACCAATTGGCCTGTGTCTACTGGATTTGTTGATAAGCTGATTGTTCTGCACGGCCTCGAAACGAGCGAAAACACAGCTGCATTATTAGATGAGATTTGGCGGGTTCTTGGGCCAGGGGGGCGCGTGTTGTTTATCGTGCCGAACCGTTCTGGCCTCTGGGCGCGTCGAGATGCAACGCCATTTGGATATGGCCGCCCATATAGTTTGGCGCAATTAGAAGCCCAATTGCAAAAACATCGTTTTTTACCAGAACGCCATATCTCTGCGTTATACGCAATTCCAAGCCACCGACCATTTGGGTTAAAGGTTGCGCAAATGTTGGAAGGCTTTAGCTTAAGAGTTGCTATGCCGTTTGCTGCTGGGGTTGTTATGGTGGAAGCAACTAAACAAGTTTATGCGCCGACGCAAAAAGGATTGGGAGCTGCTGTTCGGAAACCTTTGGCAGCTTTGGAGGGAATAGCAAAGCCTGCAAGCAATCCAATCTCAAATAAAGCAAAACCCAAAGCCAAAAAAACCTCCTAACTTGAAGGTTTTTCGTAAGCATCAAGGGAACCCCCTCTATTTTGGTCTGACTTGAGCTGCGATTATTGCGCGAGGCTGGCGATGTGGCTGGCGTGATATGAGGATTTTTCTGATGATCAAGCGACGGGGTGGCCGAGGTTCCAAGTAAACATCAACGCTGCATTATCTGATCGTTGATTCGTTGGGCCAGCTTTCGGGCTTTGGGTGTGTCCAGAGCCTCAAGTTCACTTGCGATGAGGCACCGGTGAGGCGGATTTTCCAGTGCGTATCTTCCGATTTCAACAACGATGTCGTCATCGGCGACAGTTAAAAGCGCTTCGATCTTTTGGCTGGTTGGATTTTTCCGGAACTCGGCAAGCAATCCTGCCCTTGCGCTGATATGGCCCAGATTCCCCGCCACTGTCAGAGCGGTTCGTCGGACTGAAGGGTCTGGGTCGCTGAACCCGATTTCCAAGGTGCTTCGCTGTGGGCTGTTCGATTGTATAAGGATGAAGGCTTGGGCACGGACTGTTGGTGCGCCGTGTTCCAGCCATGGCAAGATTTGTGCCTGAGGCAGCTTCAAGCCCACGCTCACAGCGGCTTGCAACACAAACGGGAGCAAGCTGTCGGGCAAGTCCTGTGCGCCAAGGATCTTGCTGATTTCTTTTTTTGCAGCTTCATTCCCAATGGCGCGAAGAGTTTCCAAGGCAAGCTTTTGTTCTGGTAAAGGGGTCGCAATTCCGAACCCCTTAAACCGGTTCCAAAGCGCGACGAGACCCGGAACGGCTATATCTCCCAAGCCCCGTTCCACAATCTGGGCGCACAGCAGGTCGACGTTGGACAGTGTAGCCTTTGCCGTCTTCTCGACGAGGTCTTTGTCGGACAAGCCTTCAAGGTTTTCAACGCCCAAGTCGTGCTGTGAGGTATCTGGCCCTTGCCAATTCCCGCGCTCTTCAAACAGATCCCCTTGCTCTGGGAGTGCCGCTGAATCACGGGGGCCGATCATGCCGCTATAACGCTTTGTTCCCGCTCCTCGATCATCTCCTGATAGGCCCACGGTAGGAGATCTTGCATACGGTTTGCGGGATGATCCTGGATGCGCTCGAGCACCCATGCGAGCCAGGCTTCGGGATTGACGTTGTTCATCTTGGCGGTTTCGATGAGGGTGTAGGCTATGGCGGCGGATTTTCCACCTGCCTCTGATCCCATGAACAGGTAGTTCTTACGTCCAACGGCCACAGGGCGCACCGCACGCTCGGCTGTGTTGTTGTCGATTTCCAGAAAGCCATTGTCGAGATAGGGCCGCGCCTTTGGCATGCGCGCGAGCGCATATCTGATCGCCTTGGCCAGCGGCGTCTTAACGGAGATCTTGCCCAGCTGCTCCTTGAGCCAGATTTCCAACTCATCAAAGATCGGCTTGGCATATTCCTGACGCAGGGCCACGCGCTCAGCAGGCGCCAGACCCCGCGCTTGTGCCTCAACATCATAGAGCTTTCGAATGCGCAGAACGGCTTCGCCCGCCACGGGCAGCTTCAGACTTTCAAACAGGCTATAAAAATCCCGCCGAACATGGGCCATGCAGGCCATCTCTTTGACGCGCCCCGTCCGATAGGCGTCATTATACCCAGCATAGGCATCCGCATGGGCATAGCCCTTGTAGGGCTTGAGATGTTTGCTCGGATGTTCTGCGCCCCGGTTGGTGGAGAACTGATACCACACCGCCGGTGGTGCGCCGCTCGCCCAGGCGCTCTCATCTCTGGCATAGACCCAGAGCCGCGCGGTTTTTGTCTTGTTATTACCGCGTCCCTTGCCCTTTTGGAGCAGTTTGACCGTGGTGTCGTCCATGAAGATCGCTTGCGCCTCAAAAACGTGATCCCGGATGGCATCAGCCACGCGCTCCAACAGCTTAGTGCATTTGCCGACCCAGTTGGCCATGAGCGACCCGCTCAGATCGATGCCTTCATTCTCAAACATCTGGCTCTGTCGATACAGCGGCAGATGATAGCCGTATTTGCAGCACAAGATGTGGGCCATCAACGCAGGGCCGACAAAGCTCTTGGGAATAGGACGGCTTGGCATCTCGGCCTGAACCACCTTCTCACAACAGGTGCAGGCCAGTCGTGGGCGCTCAAGTTGTTTTACGACGTAATGGCCGGGCACATATTCCAGTTCTTCCATCACATCTGTCCCGAGCACTTTGAAGCTGCCACCACAGTCGGTGCAAGCATCACTGGGCGTGATGGTCTTTTTGACCCGCTTGAGCCCCTTGGGGAAAGGTTTGCGCTTGCGCGGGGTACGCGGCGGCTTTGTGGTCTCAGCGTCAGAGGGCCCATTCTCATCATCCGTCTCAGCGGCTTGTTCGATTTCAAGATCTTCAAGGATCAGCGCCAGCGCCAGCTGTGTGCTGCTTTCTGACTTTGAACCGAAGCGATGTTTTTTATGTCCGTGCAATTGCAGGCGCAGATCGGCAATCAGGGTATCTCTGCTCATAATGGCAAGCGCATGGGCGGCGCGCTCCGCAGCAAGAGCCGCTTCCATCTCATTTTCAAGGCGCTTTTGCGCTGTGGCATGGCTCAACGACAGCCCCAACAACTCCGCGTCTTTACGAGCCAATTCCGCCGCTTGTGCGGCCACAAACGCCTGCACGTCAGGGGGCAAATCAGCCAGATTTGGAGGGGTCTTACTCATGCCACTCCTTACCAAATCAAGGGCCTCATGGGAATCCCAAAACGTCAGAAATACCCATAAAACATTGCCTCTAACCTACCATCTTGGGTCGCCATGTCTTGAGCGGCATACGCCAATCCAGACCTTCCATCAGCATCGCAAGCTGCGCACGGCTCAGGTTGATCTTACCTTCCTGAGCAGAGGGCCAGATAAACCGACCCCGTTCAAGGCGCTTGGTAAACAGGCACGCGCCCTGACCATCCCACCAGATCATCTTGATCTGATCACCGCGTCGCCCTCGGAACAAAAACAGATGGCCGGAGTAAGGATCACCCCCCAGAACCTGCTCGGTCTGAACGGCCAGACCGTTGAACCCGCGCCGCATGTCAGTCACCCCCGCCGCCAGCCAGATCTTTGCATCCGCCAGTACCGGGATCATGCCGCCAGCCCACGCGCCAATTCCAGCACAAAGCCCGCATCAACCCCACCGCTCACGCTCAGCTTGCGCCCATTCTCCAAAGTGATCTCAATCTGGGGACTGGTTGTAAGCTGCGCTTCTGGCAGCACAGATGAAACATCAGTATCACTGTTTGCCACTTCGACTGGTATGAAGCCGGTATCACCCGACGCGTCCGGCTGGAACCGCGCATCACCGCGCCACGCGTAAATCCGGCGGGGTGGCACATCATGACGCCGCGAGACCATCGGAACACTCACGCCATCACCTTGGCTCTCCGCCACTAGCCGTCGCTTAAAATCATCCGTGTATTTGGAACCTCGCCCAGCCCGTCGCTTGCTCATCAGAAAAATCCTCATATCGCGCCAACCAAACCGCCAGCCTCGCGCAATAATCGCATCTCAAATCAAACCAAAATAGAGGGGGTTCCCTTGATGCTTACGGTTTTTCTCGGAGTCGGTCCCATTTATTGACAAACTTCCTCACATATTTGTTGTAAATCTGACGTATTTTGATGCAGATTGTCGCGGCTAAGTATTAAGTGTATGTTTTTAAACGATTACATCTTTTTCGTTAACGTAGGTATTATTGTTGCAGAGTCAGGTTTGCTTTGGTATCACGACGACGATTTTGGGGGGATATGCTTTTCCTCGTCTTTACGCTGCCTGAATTACTGTAATTACAGGCTCCTAACTTCGGAAGGTTCTAAGTGTCTGACACTGGTTCGATATCATCAGGAATTGCCGCGCGTTATGCGACAGCTATTTTTGAATTGGCAAAAGATGCCAAAAAACTGCCAGCCGTTGAAAAAGATTTCGACGCCCTAGCAGCCGCTCTGGAAGACAGTGACGCGCTACGCGATCTTACGTCATCTCCAGTATACTCTCGCGAAGATGCATCAGCAGCTATTGCCGCAATCGCGAAGAAAATGAAATTATCAAAGGATGTAACAAGCACATTGGGCCTTATGGCTGCAAAACGTCGTTTGTTCGTTCTGCCATCACTGATTACTACAGTGAAGGCGATGATCGCTGAGGAAAACGGTGAAGTAACAGCAGAAGTAACTGCTGCGAAAGCTCTGACCAAAGCACAACAGGACAAACTTGCCAAAACGCTAAAAGCGACTGTTGGTAAGGATGTAAACGTAAACGTGTCCGTCGATGAAAGTCTTATCGGCGGTTTAATCGTTAAAGTGGGCTCTAAGATGATCGATAGCTCGATCCGCTCTAAGCTCTCCAATCTTCAAAATGCAATGAAAGAGGTCGGATAATGGGTATCCAAGCTGCAGAAATTTCTGCGATCCTCAAAGATCAGATTAAGAATTTCGGTAAAGAAGCCGAAGTGGCTGAAGTAGGCCGTGTTCTATCTGTCGGTGATGGTATCGCTCGTGTACACGGTTTGGACAATGTTCAAGCTGGTGAAATGGTTGAATTCCCTGGTGGTATCCGCGGAATGGCTTTGAACCTTGAAGCTGACAACGTTGGTGTTGTTATCTTCGGTTCTGACAGCAACATTAAAGAAGGCGACACAGTTAAGCGTACAAACGCTATTGTGGACGTTCCAGTTGGTCCAGAATTGTTGGGTCGCGTTGTTGACGGTTTGGGTAACCCAATCGACGGCAAAGGTCCGATCAAAGCGAAAAAGCGTTCAACTGCTGACGTTAAAGCACCTGGCATTATTCCTCGTAAATCAGTACACGAGCCAATGGCGACTGGTCTGAAGTCTGTGGATGCTTTGATCCCGATTGGCCGTGGTCAACGTGAACTTATCATTGGTGACCGTCAAACAGGTAAAACTGCTGTAGCACTTGATACGATCCTGAACCAAAAAGCATATAACGATGCTGCTAAAAACGATTCAGAAAAATTGTTCTGTATCTACGTAGCTGTTGGTCAAAAACGCTCTACAGTTGCTCAGCTTGTTAAAAAGCTAGAAGAAACAGGCGCGTTGGAATACACAATTGTTGTGGCTGCGACTGCTTCTGATCCTGCTCCAATGCAATTCTTGGCACCATATGCGGCGACATCAATGGGCGAACACTTCCGTGATAACGGAATGCACGGCCTTATGATTTATGATGACCTTACCAAACAAGCTGTTGCGTATCGTCAAATGTCACTTCTACTGCGTCGTCCGCCAGGACGTGAAGCGTATCCAGGTGACGTTTTCTACCTTCACTCCAGATTGCTTGAGCGTTCTGCGAAGTTGGGTGATAACTCTGGTAACGGTTCATTGACAGCTTTGCCTGTTATTGAAACTCAAGGTGGTGACGTTTCTGCGTTTATCCCAACAAACGTTATCTCAATCACTGACGGTCAGATTTTCTTGGAAACTGAATTGTTCTACCAAGGTATCCGTCCTGCTGTGAACACTGGTTTGTCAGTGTCTCGTGTTGGTTCATCTGCGCAAACAAACGCAATGAAATCTGTTGCAGGTTCTATCAAGTTGGAATTGGCTCAGTACCGCGAAATGGCTGCCTTTGCGCAGTTCGGTTCTGACCTTGATGCTTCAACACAAGCTTTGTTGGCACGTGGTGCACGTTTGACTGAGCTTCTTAAGCAAGCTCAATACAGCCCACTAACAACAGCTGAGCAAGTTATCGTATTGTACGCTGGTACAAAAGGTTACTTGGACAATGTTGAAGTGAGCCAAGTTGGTGCATTTGAAGCAGGTTTGTTGAACTTTGTTCGCACAAACCACGCTGATCTATTGGATTGGATTAAAACTGAAGATCCAAAAGTCAAAGGCGATGCCGAAGACAAGATCAAAGCCGTCGTAGAATCTTTTGCTAAAGATTTTGCATAAACTGAGGCCTTTTACGGAACAGGAGTTTGGATAGATGCCAAACCTCAAGGACCTAAAAACACGGATCGAGAGTGTTAAGAACACTCGTAAGATCACCAAGGCCATGCAGATGGTATCGGCTGCAAAATTGCGTCGTGCACAAGAGGCGGCTGAAGCTGGCCGCCCTTATGCCGACCGCATGAACGCAGTTATGGCCAATTTGGCTGGTGCTTCTGCTGATACCGTTGGTGCGCCGAAGTTGTTGGCAGGATCAGGTGATGATAAAGTTCACCTATTGATTGTCGCGACTGCGGAACGTGGACTATGTGGCGGCTTTAACTCTTCAATTGCTAAATTGGCACGTGCCAAAGCAGTTGAATTGTTGGAAGCTGGCAAAACAGTAAAAATGTTGACTGTTGGCAAAAAAGGCCGCGAGCAACTGAAACGCGATTACGAAGACATTATGATCGATCACGTTGATCTGTCAGAAGTGAAACGTATCGGCTATGTGAATGCACAGTCAATTGCGACAGATGTTGTTAAACGCTTTAATGCTGGTGAGTTCGACGTCGCAACAATCTTCTATAACAAATTTGAAAGCGTTATCAGCCAAGTGCCAACAGCACTACAGTTGATCCCAGCGTCTTTCGAAACATCAGATGATGCAGAAGCTCCATTCTATGAATACGAGCCAAGCGAAGAAGAAATCCTATCTGATTTGTTACCGCGTGCCCTATCAACACAAGTTTTCACAGCTTTGTTGGAAAATGGTGCATCAGAGCAAGGTGCGCGTATGTCCGCTATGGATAATGCGACACGTAATGCTGGTGAAATGATTGATAAGCTTACAATCGTGTACAACCGTTCACGTCAAGCTGCGATTACAAACGAATTGATCGAGATTATCTCGGGCGCGGAAGCGCTATAAAGAACTGGAGAAACCAAAATGGCTAAAGCTAAAGCAAAGGGCGCAACTGGTAAGATCACTCAGGTGATTGGTGCCGTTGTTGACGTGCAGTTCGAAGGCGAACTACCGGCAATTTTGAACGCGCTTACTACTGATAACAATGGCAACAACCTCGTATTGGAAGTTGCACAGCACTTGGGCGAAAACACTGTTCGTGCAATTGCGATGGATGCAACTGAAGGTCTCATTCGCGGCCAAGATGTTACAGATACAAACAGCCAAATTACTGTTCCTACAGGATCAGCAACTTTGGGCCGTATCATGAACGTTGTTGGCGAGCCTGTTGACGAGCTGGGTCCTGTTAAAACAAAAACTTCACGTCCAATTCACGCTGAAGCGCCAGAATTTTCTGAGCAATCAACTGAAACTGAGATCCTGGTAACAGGTATTAAAGTTGTGGACCTTCTAGCGCCTTACACAAAAGGTGGTAAAATTGGTCTCTTCGGTGGTGCGGGTGTTGGTAAAACAGTTTTGATCATGGAATTGATCAACAACATCGCGAAAGTGCACTCTGGTCTGTCCGTATTTGCGGGTGTGGGCGAGCGTACACGTGAAGGTAATGACCTTTACCACGAGATGATTGAATCTGGTGTTATCGTTCCTGACGACATGGAAAAATCTAAGATTGCCCTAGTTTACGGACAAATGAATGAACCTCCAGGTGCGCGTATGCGTATCGCTTTGACAGGTTTGACACTTGCTGAGCAATTCCGCGACGAATCTGGTTCAGACGTTCTGTTCTTTGTTGATAACATCTTCCGCTTTACACAAGCGGGTGCTGAGGTGTCTGCGCTATTGGGTCGTATCCCATCAGCTGTGGGTTACCAACCAACATTGGCGACAGACATGGGTGCGATGCAAGAGCGTATTGCGTCTACTAAAGCTGGTTCAATTACATCTGTGCAAGCCGTTTACGTGCCTGCGGATGACCTTACTGACCCTGCGCCTGCAACATCATTTGCTCACTTGGATGCGACAACCGTTCTGGATCGTTCGATCTCTGAAAAAGGTATCTATCCTGCTGTTGACCCATTGGGTTCAACATCACGCTTGCTTGATCCATTGATCTTAGGCGAAGAGCACTACTCAGTTGCAACAGACGTTCAACAAGTTCTACAGCGTTATAAATCTTTGCAAGATATCATCGCGATTTTGGGCATGGACGAATTGTCAGAAGACGACAAACTGGCTGTTACACGTGCGCGTAAGATTGAGCGTTTCTTGTCTCAACCATTCGACGTTGCGAAAGTATTCACAGGATCTGATGGTATTCAGGTTCCTTTGGAAGACACTATCGCATCATTCAAAGCTGTTGTTGCTGGTGAGTATGACCACCTACCAGAAGCTGCGTTCTACATGGTTGGCGGTATCGCTGACGTGATCGCAAAAGCTGAAAAAATGGCAGCTGAAGCTGCTTAATCGAAGGGGCCAATAAATCATGGCTACTATTCAATTCGACCTAGTGTCACCAGAACGCAAGTTGGCGTCTGTCGCAGCATCCGAGATCCAAATCCCGGGTGCTGAGGGCGACTTCACTGCAATGGCTGATCACGCACCGATTTTGACCACTATGCGCCCTGGCGTATTGACGGTGAAAGCTGGCAACGATGTAACTGAATATGTTGTTACAGGCGGTTTTGTTGAAGTATCTGGCGAAACAGCTTCTGTTCTTGCAGAAGAAGCAATGCCAAAGTCAGAAGTGACTGCGGATGTTGTGAATGGTTTGGTAGAGACTGCGGTTTCTGCTGCTGAAGGCCTAGAAGGCAACGCCAAAGACATGGCTGATAAACGTGTTGCAGATACTAAGACTTTGTTAGATTTAGTCTAACAATCATATTATCGCCGTATTTTTTAATTAAGCCCTGTTCTTTAGCAGGGCAGGGCAATCGCATGAAAAAGTTAGCAGGTGACAAATGAGGTGAGGGTTGATTCAATGAGTGAACTTTTAGCTTTTATTGAGGTCACTACCCATGTCCAATGCCGACGCACCCGACAGCCATTCCATTGATTTTCTTACGCATTTTTCTACTTTATCTGACCCACGACAACAAACAAAGCTGCTTTACCCTATGGCAGAGGTTTTGCTTTTGACGTTATGTGCCGTGTTGTCCGGGGCGAATGACTGGGTCGCTATTTCTGCGTTTGGGACAAAGAAACTGGCCTTTTTACGGAAATTCTTGCCCTTTTCGGACGGAACACCCTCACATGATCAACTGGGAAACATCTACGCCGCACTGGATGCCAATCATTTTCAGGCCTGCTTTATGGAGTGGGTCGCCTCCTTAAACAGCACCCTTAGCGGGGTCGTGGCGATAGATGGTAAAACCTCACGTCGCAGCTTGGATAAGGCTGGCAGCAAGGCCGCAATTCACATGATCTCGGCCTGGAGTTCAGAGTTGAACCTGACACTTGCCCAACGGCAGGTGGACGGCAAATCCAATGAGATCACGGCCATACCGGAACTGTTAGACCTCCTGACGATAAAGGGGGCTATTGTCACTATAGATGCTATGGGATGTCAGCGTGATATTGCCGATAAAATCATCACCAAACAAGCGGATTATGTTTTGGCCTTAAAGGGTAATCAAGGTGCCCTTCGCAAAGACACCGAACTGTTCATGAAAGAACAGGACGCTGTGGATTTTGCAGACACAACAGTAACTTACCATGAGGACGTAGAAAAATCACATGGACGTATTGAAACAAGAAAAGTCACTGTTTGCTCGGATATTGAATGGCTGATGGAGCGGCACAATTGGCCCGGATTGGAAAGCATCGTGATGGTCCAATACTGCGCAACACTTCAAGACAAGACCCGTTCAGAGACACGCTTTTACATCTCATCCATGACCTGTGACGCCGAAGCTCACGCAAAAGCTATCCGCGACCACTGGGGTATTGAAAACGGGCTGCATTGGGTCATGGATATGGTGTTTCGTGATGATGAATGTCGTATCCGTAAAGGAAACGCGCCAGCTAATTTTACAACGATCAAGCACGCCGCCAACAACATGCTGCGCTCCGTAAAGGGAAAGCAAAGCCTCAGGTTAAAGCGACACTTGGCGGCTTGGGACGAGGATTTTCTTTTCCAGATAATTCAGGGGTAAAACTCATGCGATTGCCCTGTTTAGCAGTGAATAAGTTCAGATAGATGTGAGACTGTTTTTTTGTTGCCAAGATTTAGGCGGCCTCGGAGACTGAGTATTGTAAAAAACCAACTCACGAGGCCAATATGCAAATCATAAGACTGCACAAGAACGTTTATAAACTTTATGCTTGGGCGCGGACACAAGAATGTTTGGATGCGTACCGTATCAAATACGAAGACACGGTTCGGCAATGGGAAGCTTTACGCGCAGAGGGTGTTTCTCTAGCAAAATGCGCTGAATTTGTCGGCATCTCTCGGTCTACTTATTATCGCTACAAGCGGGTTTTGAAGGATTTGGCGCAAGGGATTATGCCGCCATCAAAGGCCCCAAAACACCGCAATAAGTCACAGTGGGGTGAGGCAGAAAAACAGTTGGTGCTCGAAATTCGCCGCGACAATAAAACCTACGGTAAGGAAAAAATAGGGGCCATCTTGCGGCGCGATAAAAACCAAATCATAAGCGATAGCACCGTGGGGCGTATCTTGGGTTTTCTACGCAAGAAAGGCCTGATTACACGATCAAGGTCTGCACCACAAAAGCGCAAGCGTAACTTCTCCAAGGGCCACGCCAAAGGATGGAAATATAAGGATTACAAAGATATAGAGATTGGAGAACGTGTGCAGATCGACCACATGACTGCCACGAAAAACGGCGTCACCTGCAAGCACTTTCAGGCCTGGGAACGGCGTAGCAAGCACATCCACGCGCAAATTTATTCGAATGCCACCGCACGCTCTGCCAAACGGTTTTTGGAAGAGCTTGTGGAAATAGCTCCCTATAAAATCCTCTCAATTCAAGTTGATGGTGGCTCCGAGTTTATGGCCGATTTTGAGACGGCGTGTGAGCAGATGAAAATCCCGCTCATTGTATTGCCGCCAGCCAGACCGAAATACAATGGTGGCGTTGAGGTTCTGTCGCAAACTGAGATTGTGCATGGAGTCACTCCTATCGCCGGACACAGTTATCCAGCGAGCGCCGAAAATTGCTGGAAAGCGGATTGTCCGGGTGTTCCGAATTGTTTCTTGCGGATCATGTGCGCGACTTCAATGCCATCCAGTGTTGCGGAGGCTGAGAGGAAGGATTTGAAGCCCTTCATTTGCTTGGTCAGCTTCTTGATGAACCTGTGGTCTTGCTCGATGATGTTGTTGAGATATTTGACCTGCAATATCTCAATCAGCCAAAACCAGCCGTTCAACAAGAGCAGGTAATTCATGTTATTCAACCCGGCGAGGTTGGCACCGCTTTTATCGATGACCACCCTGTCAGGGAAGCCGTTATTCTGGATCGCCCGCTTGAAAAATGCAGTCGCTGCCGCTTCATCCCGCTGCTCTGACAGCATAAAATCAAGGGTTTTGCCGAATTTATCGATGGCGCGGTAATAATACATCCACTTACCTTTGACTTTGATATAGGTCTCGTCCATGCGCCACGAGGTGCTGGTTCCAGACTTCCGACGCTGTGCTTCAGTGGCGATCAAGGGCGCATATTTTATCACCCATCGGTTCAGGGTTGTATGATCGACATCGACACCACGTTCCGCCATGATTTCCTCCAGATCACGGTAGGAAACACCATAGCGCACGTAAAAAAACACCGCATAAAGAATCGCTTCTTTGGGGAAATGACAGCCGCTGAACGAAATCATGGTACACTCACCTGTTGGTCTAAAACTCACATGCGTATGCAAAAATCTCACCAGAAAAGCAATCAACATTAAAATCTTTGCAACAGAACCAGCTGGAATGGTTGGAAAGGCAAGTCAGTCAATTGATCGAACTGGTCGATGAAGCTTGCCTAAGGCATCTGGATGTATTGACACCGTAGAGTGTGTGCTTTGCACGTACGGTTTGTTTGAAATGTAAGAATGGTGCGTGGAGATCACGCACCTTACGGCACTGACTGTGGTATTCTACAGTGGAATGATTAAGTGTGGTTGAGATATAAATGCGCTAGTTGGTTGAATGTATTTAATAAAAATATGTTGATTTTGTACTATTATCGCTGCTTAATAATCAGATATTTATCATAATAATTTTTTGGGGAGAAGAATATTGTTCTATAAGCTATCTATCGTACTACCTTTGAGCTTTTTGGTTGCTGGTTGCCCAGGGTCTGATTCAACTAAAATAAAACCTGATTTGAGCTATGCCTATATGAATTCTATTAATGCGTTTCGAAATTCATCGGAAACAAATGGTAGCTTATATTACTGGGATGTTTCCGAAGAAAAGCTCATTGAATTGGGGGTTTTGACAATGGGACGTCGCGTTGATTCTGATGGTAATGTTGTAGAAGAGAAACCATCACAAAAACCACTTGGTAATTTAGAGCAGAAAGGTGTTTCAGCCGTTGGATTTAATATCAATTTACCTAAGAAGACTGAAACCAGCTTATCAGCAAAATTATCTTCGAATTTCTCATACTATGTAAAGGAAAATAAAGTAGATAACTATAAGGACATATACAGTATATTGTCTGCTAACTATAAGTCCCTTGGTGGTGCCGAAAATAGAATTGATAAGCGTTGGAAAATAAGAGCTGCTATTAGTGAAGGGGATCATTTAGTCGTAATTACCAACCTACTCTACACTAAAGACCACCTTGTGAGCGCTAGTTTTAATTCGGGCGATAAACCTTTGAAGCTTACATTGAAAGGTGAGGATGTATTCTCAATAGATGGCAGTAAGCTAAATTCGTTCAAATGTGATTCTAAAATTGAGCCAGTGCCTTGCTTTTTCAAAGTTGCAGTTGTTGACCCATACTTCGCACAATCTGGTAACTTAGATTATGTGCCAGCATCATACAGTAAGGTTGATTTGGCACGTGCATTTAGAAACCAGTAGTCAATTAATGAATATAGCGCTGCATTTTCAACCAAATGGTTGAATAAGTGAAATATGCGAAAATTCATTGATCGGATGGCACGTATGTCTTGTGCCAACCGTAATGATATATTAATTTGTTTTATATCAATGTCTTAACTGCATGCCCTAACTGGGACAATCACGTTGACTCTTATCCCTCTAAACCCTATTTTCCGCGCAACTGTCCTAAGTGCGTCTTTTGATGGGATTGAGGAGGCTTGAAAAATGACTGATGGCCCTGATCCAAAACGTTTAGATGCATTAGAGAAACGGCTGACCGCCGCGAAGAAAGCTCAAGAGCCAGAAGCGCGGGAAGAAAGCCATATCTCTCAAGCTCAAGTGGGCTGGCGGATGGTGTCTGAACTTGTTGTCGGCTTGCTGATGGGGTTCGGGATTGGATATGGGATTGATTACCTGTTGGGCACACAGCCTTGGTTCATTCTGATATTCACGATGCTTGGGTTTGCGGCAGGCGTGCGGGCAATGATGCGCACAGCGGCTGAGATCCAAGAAAAGAATTCGAAGCTGGATGCGGTAAGCACGCCGGCAGGGCAAAATAAGATGTATGACGACGATTAGTCGTTAAGAGAAGGAACAAGACACGTGGCGATAGAAGCAGAAGGCGGCAGCGGTTTCAACATTCACCCAATGGACCAGTTCGTGGTTAAACCATTGTTCGGTGGTAACGAGATTCTTTGGTACACACCAACAAACGTGACATTGTGGTTGGCTTTGACTGTTCTTGTTGTAATCGCATTGTTAGTTCTAGGCACACGTGGACGCGCAGTTGTTCCAAGCCGCAGCCAATCAATTGCAGAAAGCATCTATGGTTTCGTTCACAAGATGGTTGAAGATATTGCTGGTAAAGAAGGCCTGAAATATTTCCCTTACATCTTTACACTGTTTATCTTTATTCTTGTTGCAAACATCATCGGCCTATTGCCGATGTCCTTCACAACAACATCTCACATCGCAGTTACAGCGACTATGGCTATGGCCGTGTTCTTGACTGTGACGATTATTGGTTTCGTGAAAAACGGCGTAAGCTTTTTCGGCTTGTTCTGGATTTCATCAGCGCCATTGGTCTTACGCCCTATCTTGGCGTTGATCGAGATTATTTCTTACTTCGTGCGCCCTGTTAGCCACTCTATCCGTCTTGCGGGTAACATGATGGCCGGCCACGCAGTTATTAAAGTATTCGCAGGCTTTGCCGGCGCATTGGGTGTCTTTTCAGTCTTCCCAATCGTAGCCATCATGGCAGTCTACGGACTTGAAATGCTCGTTGTCTGTATTCAGGCATACGTGTTCGCAATTCTGACTTGTGTGTACCTAAACGATGCGTTGCATCCTGGCGGCCACTAAGTCTGAGTAACAAATTTAGTCATTGTAAATCTAAAGGAGAAATCAAATGGCAGTAGAAGGCGATCTAGTACAAATGGGCGCACTAATTGGTGCGGGTCTTGCATGTACAGGCATGGGCGGCGCAGCCGTAGGTGTTGGTCACGTTGTTGGTAACTACTTGTCAGGTGCTTTGCGCAACCCGGCTGCAGCTGCTGGTCAAACAGCAACTATGTTTATCGGTATTGCGTTTGCGGAAGCTTTGGGAATTTTCTCATTCCTAGTTGCTCTTCTGCTTATGTACGCTCAATAAGCTTTACGAACCTTTAGATTTTGGGTGTGGGGTTTCGGCCCCCGCCTGGTTCAAACAAGTTTATGGAGGGTGCAATGGCATCTGATACAACTGGAGCTGCACCAGAGCATGCCCAAGGCATGCCGCAGTTAGATTTTTCAACTTTCCCAAACCAGATTTTCTGGTTGTGTGTAACGTTGGTTGTGATTTTCGTCGTCATGAACCGTATTGCTTTGCCTCGCATCGCAAGCGTTTTGGCGGATCGTCATGATACAATTCAGCGCGATTTGGAAAAAGCTGAAATGCTAAAGCAAAAGGCTGTTGAAGCGGAAGACGCTTATAACAAAGCTCTAGCTGATGCACGCGTTGAGGCTTCAAAAATTGTGGCTGAGACAAAAGCTGAAATCCAAAAAGAACTGGATAAAGCAACAGCGAAAGCGGATGCAGAGATTTCTGCTAAAGCAGCTGAAGGCGAAGTGAAAATCAAAGCAATTCGCGATAGCGCAATGGCTTCTGTAGAAATCGTTGCAACGGATACAGCATCAGCACTTGTTGATGTGGTTATGCCGGGCGCGTCTGATGCAAAATCAATCAAAGCTGCTGTTAAAGCACAGTTGAAAGGGTAACGACATGAAACTGTTTACGACTTCATCTGTACTGGCTTTGACTGCTGCACCAGCGTTCGCTGCGAGTGGTCCTTTTTTTAGTCTGAACAACACAAACTTCGTTGTGACGATTGCATTTGTTCTATTCGTAGCTTTGCTTATCTATCTTAAAGTACCTGGCAAAGTTGCTGGTATCTTGGATGCGCGTGCTGAAGGTATCAAATCTGATTTGGAAGAGGCACGTACTTTGCGTGACGAAGCCCAAGCCGTTTTGGCATCTTACGAGCGTAAGCAACAAGAAGTGCAAGCGCAGGCTGATAACATCGTAGCAAACGCTAAACAAGAAGCAAACGCTGCTGCAGAACAAGCTAAGCTTGATCTAAAAGATGCGATTGCGCGTCGTCTGCAAGCTGCAGAAGATCAAATCTCATCTGCAGAAGCATCTGCTGTTAAAGAAGTTCGCGACACAGCGATTTCTGTAGCAACATCAGTTGCTAGCAATGTGATCGCTTCTAATATGTCTACAAAAGACGCAAGCGGCTTGATCGATGCTGCAATTAAAGATGTTGGTGAAAAACTTCACTAAGCATTTTTAAAGCTTTAAAATTTATAACCCCGTTACTGCGAAGTGACGGGGTTTTATTTTGTTTATTTTCCAATAATTGGTTAAAACCACCAGCTTTTAGCTGGTCAGCTTTAGCGTTATTTACATAAGGTTTCCTTCCATTTTAAGACCCAGCGTTGCGGTAAGGTCTTAAAATGGAAGGAAACCTTATGATCTATTCTACTGGAAGTCATAGCAGATATTATCACAGATACCATATCGTTTGGGTAACAAAATATCGTTACAAGGTGCTGCGTGGTGAAATGCGTGAGCGTATTCGGACATTGATACGACAAACGTGCAATGAATTGGGCGTACACATTGAAAAAGGCGTATTGTCTACCGACCATGTGCATATGTTTGTGTCAGTCCCGCCGCACGTCCCAATTTCAAAGGTGATGCAACGCGTAAAAGGGAGGTCCTCATACAAGATACAGCGGGAGTACCCCGAATTACGCAAACGCTATTGGGGGCAACGGTTCTGGGCTAGAGGCTATTTTTCAACGACGAGTGGAAATGTGACGGATGACGTTATTCGTCAGTATCTTGAATTACATTCAAAACGTGAACCTACCGACGAAAGTCGGTAGTTGTTCAGTGCAATGTGATACCTTTTAGTACTGTATAAATGATAACCGAAAGGTATCACAAGGAATCATCATGGCACCAGTTGCAACATTTAAAG
The DNA here is from genome assembly GCA_965206885.1 of Amylibacter sp. Taxonomy (GTDB): domain Bacteria; phylum Pseudomonadota; class Alphaproteobacteria; order Rhodobacterales; family Rhodobacteraceae; genus Amylibacter. The sequence goes on from CBDBLJ010000001.1 coordinate 865,724, forward strand.
CATTGGGTGATCCGACCCGACAGAGGATCATAGCGCTTTTAGCGGATGAAGATATGACGATTGGCCAGGTTGTCGACCACTTCGATATGACGCGTGCAGGTGTGAAAAAACACATGCGGCTATTAGAAGAGGGTGGGTTGATTTCTGTAACACCCGATGGGCGCGAACGTGTGAATTCGTTGAATCGTACAGGGCTCAAAGAGATAGAGGCGTGGTTACAATATTTTGACCAATTCTGGGATGATAAATTGGATGCCTTGTCGGATATTATTCAAAAGGAACATATCAAATGACAACATCAGAAATTATTAAAACATTATTCTTACCAGTGAGCCCTGAGATTGCTTGGGAATATCTTACTGAGGCTGACAAACTCGCTAAATGGTTTCATGCCCCAAAAGATGACTTAGTCATAGGCCCCTTTGCGTTATATGGTAGTGATAGCGGAGATAAGCTGTGTTGGGGAGATGTGCTAACCATGGACCCTGTTACGCGCCTAATTTACAGTTTTTCAATCAAACCCTTCCCAACAATTGCATCAACAGTGGAGTGGAGATTGGATGCAGTTGAAGGGGGAACTCGGATTACGATGCATCACAAGGGTTTGGATAAGGTTGGCAATGCATTTATGGGATTAGCGCTGGCACTTGATAAAGGATGGGATGGTCACTTTGCTGACTTGCGTAATTTAATTGTAACTTAAAATGAATAAAATATCACAATCGCGTGTTTACCAAATGTATACGCGTAATGAGTGAATTGAGTATATTAATATTAGTATATTGGAGTTTGGCAGGTAATAGATTTTGATGCAGTAACTACGTGCTATTGTGTGGATGTCTTTACCTGTCAAATTTTAACTGTGGTTTATCTTGGAGCGGCACGCTGTCCTTTAACAGGCGTGCGTATGTTTGGACGTTATAAGCCATAACACAGCTTGAGTTATTGCAGTTAAATGCTTGGCTATTGTCGCCATGGTCGTATTGAATGTTGGCGTTTTAAAAGACCACTCTCCAGTGTCGTTACCAACATAAGAAATGCCATAAACTTATAGCCCTGCCACTGTGAAGTGACAGGGCTTATTTTTGATATTAATTGAAAATTGCACGCAGAATTGAATATGTGATTACATCCGCCGCAACATGAGCAGCAACAGTTTCTCCGACAGTGATTTGTCTAGGTTGTCGAGTAGGAGCTTGCGCAATGGGTTGTGGTGTCTGAACCGTTGTATTTTGGATCTGTGTTACTGCTGCGGGCGCTACAGTCGATGTCGGAGGAGTAGGCGCTGCGTAATTTACGTATGAGGTCACTTGTGTTGAGCAAGTTTGGTATTTGATAGGAGGAGAAGAGCCGTCCCAATTCGCAGGATAAGCTGCTCGTTGTCCGCTGTTTACAGCACTTGTATTGTGGAAGCATTCTTCGGCGTATCCTATTGTAGGCAGAGCCAATACACATGCTGCTGCATATGAAATAAATTTAGTCATAATATATTACCTTTAATATTGATTTTATCAAATTTTATTTTCTAGTTTAGTAGTGACATTTAAGGCCATCTAAATCGTAACTACCCAGCATGGGTATCCGCTTGATAGTCAGCACTATATCCGTGAGCGTATTATTGTCAATAAGCGTTGTTTTTCATACACGGCAATCGCTTGAAAAAGTGGGGATTCCCTTAGCGGGTGATATGTGATTCTCTGGTCATTGAAATGACATTCGGAGCCTCCCATGATCTCAGCCAATATCCTCGACCATTTTTCTGCCATTGAAGACCCACGCCAGAGCTGGAAAACTGTTTATCCACTACCCGAAATCCTACTGATTGTGCTCTGCGGTGTTATGGCTGGTGCTGATGATTTTGCCGAAATAGCCCGATGGGCGGACCGAAAATTGAAATTCTTGCGTGGGTTTCTACCCTTCAAAGATGGCATCCCATCTCATGACACGCTCAATGATGTGATGAACGCGATTCCCGCTGACCTGTTTAGCGAATGCTTCGTTTCCTGGGTTGCGGCCTTGCGCGATGGCGATGATGAGATCGTGGCAATTGACGGCAAGTCGTCACGCCGTGCGCATGGTGAGGATGGCCGCGCCCTGCATCTGGTTTCAGCTTGGGCAACGCGTCAGAGATTGGTCTTGGGGCAAGAATCCTGTGACGAGAAAGAGAATGAAATCAGCGCGATACCTCGACTACTGGCGCGGCTTGAGTTGAAAGGCGCGCTGGTCACGATTGATGCAATGGGCTGCCAACACGGTATTGCTGCGGCGATCCTCGCACAAGGCGCAGACTATCTTTTGGCGCTTAAAGGCAACCAAAAATCACTGCATGAAGAGGTGAGGCTCTATTTCGACCAGACCAGTGGTTTGGAAACCCATGAAACCACCGATGCCGATCATGGGCGGATAGAAATCCGTCGTGCCTATGTCAGTCATGATGTAGAGTGGCTGCGCCCTGATCGGTCTGAGCCTGGCGCACCAAGGTTTCCAGGCCTCGCCGCTATCGGCATGATCGAGGCCGAGGTCAAACACAAAGGTAAAACCAGTTTCTCGCGACGTTACTATCTGTCCTCCGCACCGCTCTCAGCCAAGCAATTCCTGCGCGCCACACGCGCCCATTGGGGTGTGGAAAATCGCCTGCACTGGGTGATGGATGTGGTGTTTCACGACGACCTGATGCGCTTGCGGACCCAAAATGGCCCCGCCAACATGGCTCTGATGCGACATAGTGCAATCAACATCTTCAAGCAAGTCGGCGATACGGCCAGTCTGAAAATACGAAGAAAAACAGCCGCTTGGGATGATAGTTACCTAAAAGCCGCAATCAAAGGTGAAGGCTGAAATCTTCAAGCGATTGCCGTGACCGAACCATGCTATCAAATCTTGCGCGTCAAATGCATCTTGAAGGCCATTACAAGCACACATCATTTTCTATTGAAAAAATATATGGTTTTTTCAGCACGTTTATCGACAATCCATCAAAGCTCGGCCTTATTTTTGAAACTGAAACTAATTTGATAGGAGGATTTTTTGCCAGCTCCCACGAATTACTATTCTCATATGAAAAAGCTGTAATTGATTTAGGCTTTTTTATAACCCCAGAATATAGAGGGCAATTGCCAATATACAAAGTCATTAAAACATACGAACTATGGGCGAAATCAGTTGGGGCTTGCCGAATAAATCTATCTCAATCCACTGGGATAAAAAAGGATAAACTGGAGAAGTTATATACCCGATTAGGTTATGATTTTATTGGTTCAAATTTTTGTAAAACTTTAACTTAACCTTTTAAATTACATTGTTTCACAAGATATTCATCAATGATTTTTGAAGAAGTTTCTTGTGACTGACCATTCTTAATTTTATTTTGGTAGAGAAGCTTTAAAATAATAAATTCCCGACTTGATATCGGTGTATAAAGTGGAAATTTGCCATTAGGCTCTTGGAATTTTTTATCGCTAAAGATTGAAGCATTTCCAATTGGATCAGAATGAACTCCCAAGGTGGCATAAACCTCTTCTTTTAGGCAATTCGCAAAAACTTCATCATTGACATGTGATTTGATCCAAACTTCCGAATACTCAAGCTTATCCCAATTAAAATTCACGGCTAAACAATCTACTTTTTTATCCGCTTTAAAGTTTTTAAGCAACTTTGCCTTTCTTGCATTTTTCCAAACTTGCGCGTGTTCGTAAAATTTACCATCAAATTCGATAACAACGATTGAGCTATTACGATGCGGAACTTTATCTTTCCCTATAGTTAGGGGCAAGTTTGTGGAAGCTTTAATGAATCCACTTAAATAGAGAGCATTTGCATTGAAAAGCTTTTTCCGTTTATTTGTATCTGAGCTTATAAAATAAAAGTTGATAGGCTCAGTTCTTTTTGAGATCAGACCTTCACAATTTATGCCAGTGGGACAGATCTCTCGTATATGTACCATACTTGAAAATTGTTCTAAAAATGGAATTTTAGAGTGTAGATTATACGCTTCAATATATTTGCATTCTGCGGAAGATAGCTCTCCAGATACTACATTTTGAGGTAGGAACGTTAGTAAAACTGTGGCACTAATGAGGCCCAATTTTTTCTTGGGAAAAAAGCGGTTCAAATAAAGTTTAGATGTTTTCATATATCTTTTGTCCAAAACCAATACTTTATCTCAATATAATAACGCCTGTATAAGCTAGTTATAAACCAAGAATAGTAGGTTTAAAAGTAAACACTAAAGGATAGCTCTGTCACGGCTTAATATTGCTCTAAATTTTCAGTTATGCGAATAGTAGCTTTGCCATCTTCAGCCTACATTGGTATATAATTAAAGGCTAACTTCAATCCTCTTATTACGTATTCAAAACTGATTATTAATTATAAATTATATAACCAGTTTGTATAAGATATTGATACCAAACCGTTTAAGCGCTCACCTTTTTATATGTACGATTAATCCGATTATATTATAATTAATGTTACTATTTTATAATATAAATCATAGGGTTACATGGGATTAAATAAGCAAGCAAAAACACTTAACAAACGACAAATTGAAACAGTACTTAGTTACTTAGCTACCAAAAGAAACGCATTGCGAAATCAGGTTGTGTTTCTACTCTCCATGAAAGGTTGTGTTTCTACTCTCCATGAAAGCTGGTTTAAGAGCTAAAGAAATTGCAAACATTACTTGGTCTATGGTTGTAGATTCAGGTGGGGAATTCAACGACTTTATCGAGCTTACGAATACAGCCTCAAAAGGTAATTCAGGGCGTATAATACCTTTAAACAGTCAGCTTAAGCGAAAGCTTATTGAGTTATATAGCTTCGAAAAAGATCATTTTCAGCATAATGTGAATTCAAGAGTAATACGTACTGAAAGAAGTAATACTAGGCACTTCTCCGCTTTGTTGAGTAGATTTAGGATTTCAAATAGAGCATAGATTGATTATCTGGAATGGATGATTGTCTAATTTTGAGTTTGAAGTATTCGGTATCCTTGATGCCTCTGGCTCGCTTACGGATCATTCCTATACTAACATTACCAGCCTCTATCCTGGCGCTTGTGAGCTTGTGTTTGGCGTAGTTGCAGATGCCCACACAATGTTTCCGTAGGGATTTCGCGAACTTTTTTAGATAGAGCATCTGTGACTGATCTGCTATCAGGCACCAACGTTCCAGTTGCTCCGCCATCGCCTCAAATGAAGCGGCACTCCACAGCAGCTGAAGCTGTTCTTTCAAGACGTAAAGTGCATTCAGGTTGCTATTGCTCTCCAGCAACCTTTGCAGCTTGTCACTTTGTTTTTCACTCAACTTATCCGCATTTTTGAGCAACAGATAATGCGTCCCTTTCATCAACTCTTTACCACTTGGATCGGCCTTTCTGAACTCAAGTCGACGCTGATTATGGATAGCTTTGCTGTAGTTTTTCATGACGTGGAAACGGTCAAATACTATGTCGGCCAACGGCAAGGACTCTCTGACAGCCTTTTGGTAGGCAGGCCCCATATCCATCGCTACGGCCTTTATTTTGCAGGCTGTATCTGGTTGCAGTTGTTTCAAAAACCTTGAAAAAACCTCGGCAGTTCGGCCTGCTTCAACCCAGATCAGATGACCGCCAACCATATCGTAGACCACCGTCATGTAGTCATGACCTTTCGCCCGGGCAACTTCATCTACACCAATATATTCCAAGCCAGTTAGCTCTGCAGGATCAAGCGTAGGGAGAGTTTCAATAAGGTATGCCCTGTCGATATTCTTGACCGTTTCCCATCGTATATCCAAATGTCTGGAAACCGCTTGAATAGACATATGCCGACATAATCCACTGATCAGTCGGCAAAATCGGTGAGTGAAACGGCACCCTTTATCAACAAAATCACACCCCTCAATGCGGCGTTCGCCCTTGTTAATATAAACCTGCGCCAGCTCAATCTCGACCACACAAGGATACCCAAAAAGGGGGATGTCGTTTACTTGTCGGCGGACATGCTGGTTGATGCTTCCCTTCTGGCCTGTAGCAGGGTCTATAGCCCTCCTACGCGCGTCTCGGCTGCAGTGAATGACAATCTTAACACCGCCGTCATCCAGTTTAATTTCATTTACACGTTGCCCTTTGAGGCCTAAAATATGCTGCGAGATGTTGATTGTCATATACCTGCTCTATGTAAAGTTATCAGAAACCATACATATCAACAGGTTACTTGGCGGTCGGCATCTTTTTCTACTCAACAAAGCGGAGAAGAGCCTAATACTACTTCCCCACAAGCAATCGTTAATATGTTTCAAAGATGGTACTCTGAGCTTGGTTTAATTGGATGTTCATCGCACAGTGGTCGACGGACTTTCATAACAAATGCTGCAAAGAAGATATCAACCGTTGGGGGTTCATTAAGAGATGTACAGTTTTTAGCAGGGCATTCATCGTTACAGACTACTCAGCGGTATATTGAAGGGGACAGTGAAGCCCAGATTAAAGTGGTTAATTTAATTTGAGTAAATAATAGTTAATAAATCATACGTAACATTGTTCATAGGGTTGTATTAAATTGATGTTCAATGTGCCTTTATACTACAACGTATGATTTCGGAAACAATGCTGGCATGTTCGACTATATCTTGCGGTTGAGGTGTTCCCTCTATACTATATTTCTCTGTATCGTATGATGAATAAATATGCCCAAGAACGAACATGACAAACATAACAGACCTAGCTCTTGTCGTATCCTTAGCTTAGACGGTGGTGGAGCAAAAGGTTTCTATACACTTGGTGTCCTTCGGGAAGTAGAGGCTTTCACGGGCAAGCCTTTGTGCGAAACGTTTGATCTGATTTTTGGCACTAGTACTGGCTCTATAATTGCTTCGCTTCTTGCACTTGGGAAAGAGGTTGAGGCTATACATAATTTATATTGCCTGCATGTTCCAAAAGTAATGAAGAAAAAAACAGCTAGCGCAAAGTCTGTAGCATTGCAGGAACTGGCCGAGGATGTCTTCAAAAAGGCGACGTTTGAAGACGTGCAGACAGGTCTAGGTGTCATTACGACAAAGTGGGAGATTGAAACTCCCATGATTTTCAAGGGTAGCGTTACACAATCTCACGGTCGCACTGCTACCTTCACGTCAGGTTTCGGTTGTACAATATCTGAGGCAGTCCAAGCGTCATGCTCGGCGTATCCATATTTCAACCGCAAATGCATCACTACAGGGATGGGCGATGAGATCGAATTGGTCGATGGCGGTTATTGTGCCAACAACCCAACCCTATATGCCATTGCTGATGCGGTCGCTGCGATGAATTATGTCCCGCAAGACTGTCGTGTTTTGAGCGTGGGTTGTGGCAACTATCCAAACCCTAAAGAAGGAATTGGAAAACGGACGTATCGCAGAGTTCTACCGACTCTACCAATTCTTGAAAAGACGATGGGTATTAACGTCGCCTCGATGGAACAACTAAGAGCAATCTTATTCAAAGACGTACCAACGGTTCGGATTAACGATACATTTGAGAAGCCAGAAATGGCGACGGACCTTTTTGAATACAATTTAAAAAAACTTAACATTTTAAGACAACGTGGCGCGGAATCGTTTGCTAAGTACGAAGCGGAAATTCATGCCTTATTAAAGGAATTTTAACAATGCCAATTTCTGAAGACCAGCTTACAACATGGTCGCATCAAGGGTCTGTGACCCAATCCGCTGCAACTTATGATATCATCAAGCGGACGCTCAATGATCCTTTGGCTCCTTATCATAACCGTAGTTTTAATATCTTCTTACAAGGCTCTTATGGTAACGATACAAACATCTATGCAGATAGTGATGTGGACGTAGCGATCTGCTTAACCTCCACATACTATAGCGATACTCGAGAACTAGTTTCATCAGAGAAGGACAAATATGACGTGGTATGGGCACCTGCGACCTACAGTTACGAAGAATTTAAGGCTGACGTTATCTCATGGTTAACTCACAAATTTGGTCAAGGCGTCAGAGTAGGTAAGAAAGCAATTTTCATACCAGGAAACGGATCTAGGCGTGATGCTGATGTCTTGGTGTGCGCTGAGCACAGGCTTTACGGTTCAAGAATGGAATATTTGAACACAGGTATATGTTTTTGGACATCAGATGGTAACCAAATAGTTAATTATCCAAAGCAGCATCTTGCAAATTGTACCACCAAGCACCAAGCAACCAATAATAAGTTCAAGCCAAATGTTCGGGTTTTGAAAAATATGCGGAACAAAATGAAGGACATCGGCTTGATATCAGACGATTTGGCTCCATCATATTTTCTGGAAGGAATGATTTGGAACGTTCCTGCACAGCTTTATACTTACAGCTACCAACAAACTTTCGAGAATTACATAAACTGGCTAGATGATTGTGTGTCTGTAGATTTGACCTGCGCCAATGGAATTCATTGGCTTTTACGTGATTACCATCCTGTATGTTGGCGACAGGTAAAATTTGATGAGTTTCGTGCTGCTGCTATACGATTTTGGAACCAGCCTAATCGCTAGATTTATGACTATATCCAAAGATCATAAATTATGACTTAACTATATCCAGTCTAGCTACAATTACTGATCAAAAAATATCTTTGTCTCACCCTTTTGCTCGGCATATGTTGTACTATCTGTGATTTCAGCTCTTTGTATGAAATTAGTTGGGTCATCAGGTGAAGGTATTATAACCCTAATATCATCATCTTGGAAAAATATTGTGAAATAAGGATTGGAGCGAGGCCCTTTAAAATGACTATCCTCTAGTTCTGCTACAATTTTATTTTCCAATAATTGGTTAAAACCACCAGCTTTTAGCTGGTCAGCTTTAGCGTTATTTACATAAGGTTTCCTTCCATTTTAAGACCCAGCGTTGCGGTAAGGTCTTAAAATGGAAGGAAACCTTATGATCTATTCTACTGGAAGTCATAGCAAATATTATCACAGATACCATATCGTTTGGGTAACAAAATATCGTTACAAGGTGCTGCGTGGTGAAATGCGTGAGCGTATTCGGACATTGATACGACAAACGTGCAATGAATTGGGCGTACACATTGAAAAAGGCGTATTGTCTACCGACCATGTGCATATGTTTGTGTCAGTCCCGCCGCACGTCCCAATTTCAAAGGTGATGCAACGCGTAAAAGGGAGGTCCTCATACAAGATACAGCGGGAGTACCCCGAATTACGCAAACGCTATTGGGGGCAACGGTTCTGGGCTAGAGGCTATTTTTCAACGACGAGTGGAAATGTGACGGATGACGTTATTCGTCAGTATCTTGAATTACATTCAAAACGTGAACCTACCGACGAAAGTCGGTAGTTGTTCAGTTGCATACTCGGAATCATCAAAATTATTTTCAACTTCAGCTTTTAATGTGTCGAATTTAGGTTTTATACCATCAGAAGCCATTTTGATTTCTTTGACAAAGGATTTCAAATGCTTTGCTATCATAAAGCGTTTATCAAAATTTGTTTCTTGTTCAAAATTACTAATAGATGAAATTTGCTCAGCAATATCTTCAATGTTAAGGGGTACATCTTCCACAGTTGTTTCAAGGGCGCCTTGTAAACTTGAAATTTGTGTTTCGAGATCGCTTATTTCAGCTGTGGTTTTCTTGAGTTTTGCTTTTAGTGGAGCTTGAGGCATGTCCGTATCAGTTAACATATCCACAAGTTTTTCAATTCTATCATCTAAGGTTTTTTTGTGATTTTGCAGCTCTGAAATCTTCTGCCTAATTTTAGTTTTTTCTAACCGTTTGTTTGAGCCTTCAATTATTTCTTTTAAATTGATTTCTCGAACAAAGTTAAAAAACGAAGTCTCGAAATCAGCATATCTCCAAGCTTTAACTACACAGTCCATGCCTCTATGTGCAGCACTACATTTCAGGTACTTTCCGCCCTTTGGCCCTTTGCCTTTGTCTACAAATTGCATCGAGGCACCACAGTAATCGCACTTTGCAAGATGTGTGAATAGATTACTAAATTTTTTGCCTATTCGCCCACTTCCTGCGCCTTTATCTCTTGAGGCCCTAGCCGTTTGAACTTTGTAAAAAAGGTCTTTGTTTACTATTGTGGGAAAATAGTTTTCGATCACTGGGCCTACAGGTAAACGCTTTCCATCCACTCTTTGATGTGGTTGGAATTCCCCGAATACAGCAGGGTTTTTAAGTATCTTTACGACATAAGAAGTTATCCAGCCATTTGATTTCCCAAATGGTGCTATATCGTCTTCATTTAAGCGACGGGTAATCAAACCTGAACCTTGCCCATTTGCGGCATCGTTATAAATTTTTTGAACAACTTTTACCCGTTCGGATATCGGGGTGAATTCTGATCTGTCATCAGATACTTTTAGGCTCTTCTCCGCTTTGTTGAGTAGAAAAAGATGCCGACCGCCAAGTAACCTGTTGATATGTATGGTTTCTGATAACTTTACATAGAGCAGGTATATGACAATCAACATCTCGCAGCATATTTTAGGCCTCAAAGGGCAACGTGTAAATGAAATTAAACTGGATTGTATAGGTTCATGTGTTTTGAGACTCACGCGGCTTCGGCCTGAGTGATTCGAAGGTACTCCATGGGTGTCTTACCTTTCAAGGCGTGATGTGGTCTGAATGTGTTATATTTTTCGACAGCTTTTCTCAGTTCAAACCGCATAGCTCCAATGCTATCGGCAATCAGATCACAACAATCATAGAATTCCTCGCGGAAGGTGCGGTTTCCACGCTCAACGCCACCATTGTATTTCGGTCTGGCTGGCGGCAATACAATGAGCGGGATTTTCATCTGCTCACACGCCGTCTCAAAATCGGCCATAAACTCGGAGCCACCATCAACTTGAATTGAGAGGATTTTATAGGGAGCTATTTCCACAAGCTCTTCCAAAAACCGTTTGGCAGAGCGTGCGGTGGCATTCGAATAAATTTGCGCGTGGATGTGCTTGCTACGCCGTTCCCAGGCCTGAAAGTGCTTGCAGGTGACGCCGTTTTTCGTGGCAGTCATGTGGTCGATCTGCACACGTTCTCCAATCTCTATATCTTTGTAATCCTTATATTTCCATCCTTTGGCGTGGCCCTTGGAGAAGTTACGCTTGCGCTTTTGTGGTGCAGACCTTGATCGTGTAATCAGGCCTTTCTTGCGTAGAAAACCCAAGATACGCCCCACGGTGCTATCGCTTATGATTTGGTTTTTATCGCGCCGCAAGATGGCCCCTATTTTTTCCTTACCGTAGGTTTTATTGTCGCGGCGAATTTCGAGCACCAACTGTTTTTCTGCCTCACCCCACTGTGACTTATTGCGGTGTTTTGGGGCCTTTGATGGCGGCATAATCCCTTGCGCCAAATCCTTCAAAACCCGCTTGTAGCGATAATAAGTAGACCGAGAGATGCCGACAAATTCAGCGCATTTTGCTAGAGAAACACCCTCTGCGCGTAAAGCTTCCCATTGCCGAACCGTGTCTTCGTATTTGATACGGTACGCATCCAAACATTCTTGTGTCCGCGCCCAAGCATAAAGTTTATAAACGTTCTTGTGCAGTCTTATGATTTGCATATTGGCCTCGTGAGTTGGTTTTTTACAATACTCAGTCTCCGAGGCCGCCTAAATCTTGGCAACAAAAAAACAGTCTCACATCTATCTGAACTTATTCAGGATGACGGCGGTGTTAAGATTGTCATTCACTGCAGCCGAGACGCGCGTAGGAGGGCTATAGACCCTGCTACAGGCCAGAAGGGAAGCATCAACCAGCATGTCCGCCGACAAGTAAACGACATCCCCCTTTTTGGGTATCCTTGTGTGGTCGAGATTGAGCTGGCGCAGGTTTATATTAACAAGGGCGAACGCCGCATTGAGGGGTGTGATTTTGTTGATAAAGGGTGCCGTTTCACTCACCGATTTTGCCGACTGATCAGTGGATTATGTCGGCATATGTCTATTCAAGCGGTTTCCAGACATTTGGATATACGATGGGAAACGGTCAAGAATATCGACAGGGCATACCTTATTGAAACTCTCCCTACGCTTGATCCTGCAGAGCTAACTGGCTTGGAATATATTGGTGTAGATGAAGTTGCCCGGGCGAAAGGTCATGACTACATGACGGTGGTCTACGATATGGTTGGCGGTCATCTGATCTGGGTTGAAGCAGGCCGAACTGCCGAGGTTTTTTCAAGGTTTTTGAAACAACTGCAACCAGATACAGCCTGCAAAATAAAGGCCGTAGCGATGGATATGGGGCCTGCCTACCAAAAGGCTGTCAGAGAGTCCTTGCCGTTGGCCGACATAGTATTTGACCGTTTCCACGTCATGAAAAACTACAGCAAAGCTATCCATAATCAGCGTCGACTTGAGTTCAGAAAGGCCGATCCAAGTGGTAAAGAGTTGATGAAAGGGACGCATTATCTGTTCCTGAGTTCGTAGGTTTTGTCGGCTTGTGGGGTGTTTTTTTGTTTAACTTCAGGCCCTGGCTTCCGGGAGGGTAAAGTAGTGCCCCCAATGGCAATTGAGGGTTGCGGTTTCTGGAGGTTCTGCTACACTCCCGCACATGTTCATCCGCACCAAACATGATCCCGAACGCAAGCGCACCCGCATCCAGATCGTCCAGTCGGTGCGCACCGGTCAGAAGGTTCGCCAGAAGGTCGTCCGGCATGTCGGCATCGCGCATAACGACACTGAAGTCGAGGACCTCAAGCGCCTGGCTGGCCGGATCATGGAAGAACTGCGTACCGCACAGTCCCCGCAAATGGAACTGTTCACCCCAACGGAATATGCTGATCTGGCGACACTTGTGCGCACCGCCCCGCGTCCGGAAAAACTGAATGTCGATCTTGGGGAGTGCCGCGAAGAGTCCCGCCTGTCGCTTGGTTTGCGCGATGTGATGGGGGAGGTTTATTCCGGCCTGGGCTGGAATGGGCTTCTGGGCACCCGGCGCAAGAGCAGCGATCGCATTTTACGCGAACTGGTGCTGGCGCGCCTGTCGCAGCCAGAGAGCAAGCGGGCAACGGTGGATGCACTGGCCCACAGGGTCGGGATCACCCTCAATCTGGACCGGGTCTACCAGGCTATGGACTACATGGACGCGGCGACGATCAACCGGGTCTGTCGGATGTCACACGAGGCGGCGGAGACGCTTCTGGCGGGACCGGTCGATGTCCTCTTCTACGACTGCACAACACTGGCCTTCGATACAGATCGGGAGGATCCGGAAGACGCGTCCGACCGCTTGCTGGCCAAGGGGTACAGCAAGGACGGGAAATCGCATCGCAGTCAGGTGGTGTTGGCGCTGATGGTCACCACCGACGGCTTGCCGGTCGGCTATGACCTGTTTCCCGGCAATATGTGGGAAGGCCATACGCTTGAGGCCGCGATCAAGGGGTTGGAAGAGCGCTACAAGCTCGGAAAGATCACGCTGGTGGCAGATGCCGGGATGCTCAGCGCCGACAATCAGGATATGTTGCGCACCAAAGGCCTGCCGTTCATTCTGGGCTATCGCCTGAAGTCGGCCCCGGCGGGCGTGAAAGACAAGGCCCTGGACACGGGCGGTTACAAGCCATGGGCCGGACACGGCGCGGCGGAGGGCGCTGCCGAGGCGGGGCGCTACAAGGTGATTGAGCATGACGGTGCCCGGATCATCGTCACCTTCTCGCCCGCCCGCGCCCGCAAGGATGCCCACAAGCGCCAGAAGGCCCTTGAGCGCCTGCAAAAGAAGCTTCGGCGGAGCCGGAGCCCCGCCAGTGTCAGTCACCGGGGATATGCCCGCTTCCTCTCGTTTCCCGATACGGGCGAGATCACACTTGATCAGGACAAGATCGACGCGGCAGCCCAATGGGACGGGCTGCACGCCATCATCGTTCATGGCAGGGACGATCTCGCACCCGAGGCGGCCATCGCCCAATATCACCAGCTCTGGCTGATCGAAACCTGCTTCCGCACCAACAAGCATGACCTGAAAATCCGACCCGTCTATCACTGGACGCCGCGGCGGATACAGGCCCATATCGCCATCTGCTACATGGCTTTCTGTTGCCTGCAACACCTGCGCAAGCGCCTGCAGATGCTGGGCCATCCCATGAGCCCGGCCCGCATCCGTCGGGAACTCGACCGACTTCAGATTTCCATCCTGAGGCGCAAGGGCACCAGCGAACAATATGCCATGCCCAGCCCGGCCACAACCGACGCCAAACGCATTGTATAGGTTCATGTGTTTTGAGACTCACGCGGCTTCGGCCTGAGTGATTCGAAGGTACTCCATGGGTGTCTTACCTTTCAAGGCGTGATGTGGTCTGAATGTGTTATATTTTTCGACAGCTTTTCTCAGTTCAAACCGCATAGCTCCAATGCTATCGGCAATCAGATCACAACAATCATAGAATTCCTCGCGGAAGGTGCGGTTTCCACGCTCAACGCCACCATTGTATTTCGGTCTGGCTGGCGGCAATACAATGAGCGGGATTTTCATCTGCTCACACGCCGTCTCAAAATCGGCCATAAACTCGGAGCCACCATCAACTTGAATTGAGAGGATTTTATAGGGAGCTATTTCCACAAGCTCTTCCAAAAACCGTTTGGCAGAGCGTGCGGTGGCATTCGAATAAATTTGCGCGTGGATGTGCTTGCTACGCCGTTCCCAGGCCTGAAAGTGCTTGCAGGTGACGCCGTTTTTCGTGGCAGTCATGTGGTCGATCTGCACACGTTCTCCAATCTCTATATCTTTGTAATCCTTATATTTCCATCCTTTGGCGTGGCCCTTGGAGAAGTTACGCTTGCGCTTTTGTGGTGCAGACCTTGATCGTGTAATCAGGCCTTTCTTGCGTAGAAAACCCAAGATACGCCCCACGGTGCTATCGCTTATGATTTGGTTTTTATCGCGCCGCAAGATGGCCCCTATTTTTTCCTTACCGTAGGTTTTATTGTCGCGGCGAATTTCGAGCACCAACTGTTTTTCTGCCTCACCCCACTGTGACTTATTGCGGTGTTTTGGGGCCTTTGATGGCGGCATAATCCCTTGCGCCAAATCCTTCAAAACCCGCTTGTAGCGATAATAAGTAGACCGAGAGATGCCGACAAATTCAGCGCATTTTGCTAGAGAAACACCCTCTGCGCGTAAAGCTTCCCATTGCCGAACCGTGTCTTCGTATTTGATACGGTACGCATCCAAACATTCTTGTGTCCGCGCCCAAGCATAAAGTTTATAAACGTTCTTGTGCAGTCTTATGATTTGCATATTGGCCTCGTGAGTTGGTTTTTTACAATACTCAGTCTCCGAGGCCGCCTAAATCTTGGCAACAAAAAAACAGTCTCACATCTATCTGAACTTATTCAGCATCCTGCGCTGTGTTGGCCTGTCGTGGAACGAAGCACCCTTCAGGATGCCGCCGGAAAGAACGCGCAAGCCCAGACCTGAAAAGGCCTGATCGACACTCTCTGACCGTTGAATCCCATCGCCGGAAATCCGCGATGTAGTGCTCTGTGAAAAAGCAGGCCAATAATATCAATGTGTTACAGCCGAAATCCTACGAAGTCAGGAGTTAAAAAACGAAGTCTCGAAATCAGCATATCTCCAAGCTTTAACTACACAGTCCATGCCTCTATGTGCAGCACTACATTTCAGGTACTTTCCGCCCTTTGGCCCTTTGCCTTTGTCTACAAATTGCATCGAGGCACCACAGTAATCGCACTTTGCAAGATGTGTGAATAGATTACTAAATTTTTTGCCTATTCGCCCACTTCCTGCGCCTTTATCTCTTGAGGCCCTAGCCGTTTGAACTTTGTAAAAAAGGTCTTTGTTTACTATTGTGGGAAAATAGTTTTCGATCACTGGGCCTACAGGTAAACGCTTTCCATCCACTCTTTGATGTGGTTGGAATTCCCCGAATACAGCAGGGTTTTTAAGTATCTTTACGACATAAGAAGTTATCCAGCCATTTGATTTCCCAAATGGTGCTATATCGTCTTCATTTAAGCGACGGGTAATCAAACCTGAACCTTGCCCATTTGCGGCATCGTTATAAATTTTTTGAACAACTTTTACCCGTTCGGATATCGGGGTGAATTCTGATCTGTCATCAGATACTTTTAGGCTCTTCTCCGCTTTGTTGAGTAGAAAAAGATGCCGACCGCCAAGTAACCTGTTGATATGTATGGTTTCTGATAACTTTACATAGAGCAGGTATATGACAATCAACATCTCGCAGCATATTTTAGGCCTCAAAGGGCAACGTGTAAATGAAATTAAACTGGATGACGGCGGTGTTAAGATTGTCATTCACTGCAGCCGAGACGCGCGTAGGAGGGCTATAGACCCTGCTACAGGCCAGAAGGGAAGCATCAACCAGCATGTCCGCCGACAAGTAAACGACATCCCCCTTTTTGGGTATCCTTGTGTGGTCGAGATTGAGCTGGCGCAGGTTTATATTAACAAGGGCGAACGCCGCATTGAGGGGTGTGATTTTGTTGATAAAGGGTGCCGTTTCACTCACCGATTTTGCCGACTGATCAGTGGATTATGTCGGCATATGTCTATTCAAGCGGTTTCCAGACATTTGGATATACGATGGGAAACGGTCAAGAATATCGACAGGGCATACCTTATTGAAACTCTCCCTACGCTTGATCCTGCAGAGCTAACTGGCTTGGAATATATTGGTGTAGATGAAGTTGCCCGGGCGAAAGGTCATGACTACATGACGGTGGTCTACGATATGGTTGGCGGTCATCTGATCTGGGTTGAAGCAGGCCGAACTGCCGAGGTTTTTTCAAGGTTTTTGAAACAACTGCAACCAGATACAGCCTGCAAAATAAAGGCCGTAGCGATGGATATGGGGCCTGCCTACCAAAAGGCTGTCAGAGAGTCCTTGCCGTTGGCCGACATAGTATTTGACCGTTTCCACGTCATGAAAAACTACAGCAAAGCTATCCATAATCAGCGTCGACTTGAGTTCAGAAAGGCCGATCCAAGTGGTAAAGAGTTGATGAAAGGGACGCATTATCTGTTGCTCAAAAATGCGGATAAGTTGAGTGAAAAACAAAGTGACAAGCTGCAAAGGTTGCTGGAGAGCAATAGCAACCTGAATGCACTTTACGTCTTGAAAGAACAGCTTCAGCTGCTGTGGAGTGCCGCTTCATTTGAGGCGATGGCGGAGCAACTGGAACGTTGGTGCCTGATAGCAGATCAGTCACAGATGCTCTATCTAAAAAAGTTCGCGAAATCCCTACGGAAACATTGTGTGGGCATCTGCAACTACGCCAAACACAAGCTCACAAGCGCCAGGATAGAGGCTGGTAATGTCAGTATAGGAATGATCCGTAAGCGAGCCAGAGGCATCAAGGATACCGAATACTTCAAACTCAAAATTAGACAATCATCCATTCCAGATAATCAATCTATGCTCTATTTGAAATCCTAAATCTACTCAACAAAGCGGAGAAGTGCCTACTTTTAACCAAGCAGGGCAAGTTTTAGTTAATATCTTAGTTTCAATATTATCACGTTTATTTTGCCATGCGGCAGCGACACGTTCACTTTTTATTTGTGACTCTTCGTGTGCCCTCGACATAATGATTATTGAATAAATCATTTGCATTGGGTCGGTGCTGTAGGCTTCGTAAAGCTTATTGTCTGTAAGTGTTACGACATTAATTCCGTTGTCAGTAATATCTTGCAGTAAGCGTAAAGCTTTTGGTGCATTTTGCCTTGATAAACGATCTAAAGATTCCACTAAGAGATACGACCCTTGTTCAATCTCCTTGTGCTTAATTGAGTCTAGAAATGCTCCTAATGCTGAATTCTCATTAAGGTTTTCACCTGTGAAGCCAGAAACGCCAATGTCGTGTAGCTTAAAGTTTGGTACTAACTCTAAATCATTTTTACGAGCATACTTTTCTGACAGTTCTTCTTGACGTCTAAGGCTATCACCTTTCAACTGAATTTCAGTCGACATACGGATGTAAGAGTAGGCTAACGGCTTGTTCATATGATCCCCCAATTGATAGGGATTATATCAAGGTATTTTTAATAGTATACACGTTCTTGAAAGCAGGGAGACCCGGGGAGAGGGAACATTGCACCTCTATAAGACGGGCTTCGACACCTATGAATGCAACTGTATAGGCGCGTGTGACCATAGTTTTCCCCTGTTAACGTGGTTAACAGCTAACAGGGGGAATGGTTTATTTTCCAATAATTGGTTAAAACCACCAGCTTTTAGCTGGTCAGCTTTAGCGTTATTTACATAAGGTTTCCTTCCATTTTAAGACCCAGCGTTGCGGTAAGGTCTTAAAATGGAAGGAAACCTTATGATCTATTCTACTGGAAGTCATAGCAGATATTATCACAGATACCATATCGTTTGGGTAACAAAATATCGTTACAAGGTGCTGCGTGGTGAAATGCGTGAGCGTATTCGGACATTGATACGACAAACGTGCAATGAATTGGGCGTACACATTGAAAAAGGCGTATTGTCTACCGACCATGTGCATATGTTTGTGTCAGTCCCGCCGCACGTCCCAATTTCAAAGGTGATGCAACGCGTAAAAGGGAGGTCCTCATACAAGATACAGCGGGAGTACCCCGAATTACGCAAACGCTATTGGGGGCAACGGTTCTGGGCTAGAGGCTATTTTTCAACGACGAGTGGAAATGTGACGGATGACGTTATTCGTCAGTATCTTGAATTACATTCAAAACGTGAACCTACCGACGAAAGTCGGTAGTTGTTCAGTTTTGGTAAATTTCCATGAAGGCAGGCCAAGCTTCTGCATCAGCTATGGTTTTATCGCGGCAGAATGTGTTGCAAAACCCGAATACACGTCCATCTAATTCTAGGAAATCTGTCACGGGTTTGCCTGAATAAGGGCATTTTGCATTTTTAGAGGGGCCTTGATCCACTGGGTTTGCAGGTAGGCGTTTTGGGCCAGTCCATTCTCCCTCTGGCAGGTTGTTGTCATACCCTGGTTGGATATAGTTTTGTGCGAATCCCATCGCGCGCCAGCGGCGAAAGGATGGATCGGATAGATGCGTGTTTATATAAGCATTTGATACGTCATTGCGCGGTAAATTGAAGGTCGCGAACCGTGTGGCGACAGGGGCGTAAAATGCATCTGCGATTGTATATTCGCCAAATAGCCATGGGCCGTCTGCACCATATGTTTTGTGGGCAACAGACCAAAGTTCTTCGATACGTGCAGTATCTTGTAAAACGGCATCTGATGGGGCAAAAGTTGGATAATAGCGGCGTAAATTCATTGTACAATCTGTGCGTAAGTTCACGAATGATGAATGCATTTCAGCGACGAGATTACGGGCCATTGCACGGGCAGCTGGATCTGTTGGCCACATGTTTGCTTCTGGATGACGTTCGGCCAAGGTTTCTGCCATAGCGAGGGTGTCTTGGACGACAATACCATCAAACTTCATCGCTGGAACCAAGCGTGATGGTTTGAAATCCTCTAGCATTTTGTAAAATTCATCTGATTTCATTCGTGCTGAGTGAATTTTCACAGGCAGATTGAATTTTTCGAATAACAACCAGCCGCGTAGCGACCAGCTGGAATATATATAATCCCCAAGGGCAAGTTCATAAGTCATATGGTGATTATGCTGTGGTTTTTAGAAAACGCAAAACGTGTTTTGTGAACGGGTATATCACGGTTTGTGATTAACGCCTGCTATACGCCATGTATCTTTGTCTAAATGGTCTAGTTTGGTAACCGATAGGTTGTCGATCTGGAAACTTGTGGCGGCTTGTGCACTCATCCGGCCTGCGATTTGGATTTGAGTTAGGATGACGCCGTAATGCGCCACGACGATAATATCGCGACCTTTGTATGCGTTTGTAAGATTGGCGACCTCTGTATTTACGCGGTTTGAGAGTTGATTCCAGCTTTCGCCATTTGGAGTAGTGTGATCGCCAGGGTTTTCCCAGAAGGTGCGGAGGTAATCTTGTTGTTCTGAAGGGATGTCGTTGAAATGGGTGTCTTCCCAATCGCCGAAATGTAATTCACGGATGCCTGCGTTATGCGAGAGGCGTTCGCGCCCTGTACTGAGGGTATTAGCGGTTTCGACACAACGAATAAGGTCGGAAGAGACGATAAGGGCATCCTTTGGCAGGTGATTGTTTAGGCGTTCAATTTGAGTTGTATTGGACAAGTCTGCAGGTGCATCTGTCCAACCGATCATGGTCTTCTTATGAGTAGGGCCGTGACGGACCCACCAAAATTGTGTCATGGTTTTACCTGTGGTAACTGGCCTTTTAGAGCTAATGGTAGTCCTGCTGTAACAAGGATAACACTATCACATAGTGCGGCGAGCTCTTGATTTAATTCGCCTTGAGCTTGGCGAAACTGACGAGCGAGTTTGTTATCAGGCACGACACCTTGACCAACTTCATTGGTGACGATGACTACAGAGCCCTTTGCGGTTTGTAAGCCGCTTATGAATTGGGTTTTCTCTACGGTCAAATCGGCCTCGTTGAGCAGCATATTTGACAGCCATAAAGTGGCACAATCCAGCAAGGTTACATGGGATTTGTTGATTTGGCTAAACGCTTCCCAAGGTTTGAATGGCGCCTCGTAAGTGTCCCAATCTACACCGCGCTGGGCTTTGTGCTTTATCACTTTATCGCGCATTTCATCATCGAAAGCTTGTGCCGTCGCAATGTAACTGCGCGGGCGATTTGATTCGGTCACCAAACGTTCGGCATAAACGGATTTACCAGAGGCTGCGCCGCCGATTACCAGTGTTAACTTTGGCAGTTCTAATGTCATTTTGGCCCGTAGTGATCCAATTTCATATTTCAAACGTATTAAGTCACATAGAAGCAAAAAACCAGTTGTTTGGTGAGGGGGCATTATGCTGATTGATGCAGCTCAAGCTATAATGATTAAGAAAGCAGAGGTTTTGAAATCTGGAGAAGTATGAGCTGGCTATTGCGTGGTGGTGTAATTTAGCGACCTTGCACCTTTGGTGCGGCGTCTCTACATATATTCCAACTGAAGTTTTCTATGGAATTGACCCATGCTTGCAGGTCGCAAAATCCTTCTGATTATTGGTGGTGGTATTGCCGCTTATAAAAGTCTTGATCTCATCCGCCGTTTGAAAGAGCGCGGTGCATCTGTTGTACCTGTTTTGACCAAAGGTGGCTCAGAGTTTGTAACACCTTTGTCTGTTACGGCTTTGGCGGGTGAAAAGCTTTATAGTGATCTGTTTGATCTGGGAGATGAGGCCGAAATGGGCCACATCCAATTGTCACGTGCGACTGATTTGATTGTGGTGGCTCCTGCAACGGCTGATTTAATGGGGAAAATGGCAAGCGGGCAGGCCAATGATTTGGCAACGACTTTGTTAATGGCAACAGACAAGCGTGTGTTGATTGCCCCTGCGATGAATGTGCGTATGTGGGATCATCCTTCGACACAGACCAATGCAGCAAAATTAAAGCAAGATGGTGTTTTATTTGTTGGGCCGAATGATGGCAATATGGCGTGTGGTGAGTTTGGGCCAGGCCGTATGGCAGAGCCGATGGAAATCGTTGCGGCGGTTGAAGATATATTGTTGAATGGACCGTTGAAAGGTCGCCACGTTGTGGTGACGTCTGGGCCGACCCATGAACCGATTGATCCAGTCCGGTATATCGCGAACCGATCCTCTGGTGCGCAAGGCACTGCGATTGCGAATGCATTAGCTGGGCTTGGGGCGACTGTGACGTTTGTGACAGGCCCTGCAAGTCATCCGTGGCCAAATGGATGTAAGATTGTGCCCGTGCAAACGGCGGATGAAATGATGGCGGCTGTGGAAACAGCTTTGCCTGCTGATGTCGCGGTGTTTGCGGCAGCTGTGGCGGATTGGAAAGTGACGAGTGCATCTGATCAGAAGATAAAGAAAACCAAAGACGGTTTACCTGAACTGAGTTTTGCCGAAAATTCAGATATTTTGCGCACCGTTTCACATTTGAAAAAGAACCGCCCTAAATTGGTGGTGGGGTTTGCCGCTGAGACCAATGATGTGTTGGAAAATGCGATAGCTAAACGTGAGCGCAAAGGTTGTGATTGGATCGTTGCCAATGATGTGTCCCCTGAAACGGGCATTATGGGTGGCAGCGAGAATGATGTGACATTGATCACAGATGACGGTGCCGATAATTGGCCACGTATGAGCAAAGAAGAAGTGGCGCATCAGTTGGCTGAAAAAATTGCCAACACATTAAAGGGTAAATAGATGTCTGATATCAACGTGAATGTCATGCGTGTGGCAGGTTCTGATCCTGCGATTGAAATACCTGCATATGAAACAGCGGGTGCTGCGGGCATGGATTTACGGGCGAATTATAAGGATGATTTACGCGGCTCTGGCGTGGTTTTGAAAACGGGTGAGCGGGCATTGATCCCAACGGGTTTAGCTTTTGCTCTGCCGTTTGGGTTTGAAGCGCAGATACGTCCGCGCTCTGGATTGGCATTGAAAAAAGGCGTTGCTTTGGTGAACAGCCCCGGCACGATTGATTGCGATTATCGGGGCGAGGTTGGTGTGATTGTCATCAATCACGGTGCAGAGGCGTTTGAGGTTAAGCACGGGGATCGCATTGCCCAAGTTTTGTTTGCGCCTGTTACACGTGGTACATTTACGGTGGTGGATGATCTGGAAGAAACGGATCGCGGTGTAGGTGGCTTTGGGTCTACAGGCCAAGGCTGATGGATATATTTGGCGTAGTATTTAGCGTTGAACGGCTACAGTTTATTGTTGTGATAGTGCTGTTATTGGTTGTTTTGCTTTATATGCGTATGTTGAAAAAAATCCGTCAAAATCCCAAAGACCAAGAGATTACAAAAGCCCCTGATGGGATGATGTCTGATACAGAGTTAGACCGTTATGCACGCCATATTATGCTGCGTGAATTGGGCGGCGCTGGGCAACAAAGGTTGCGTAAGGCAAAGGTTTTGGTCGTTGGAGCTGGTGGACTTGGCTCACCTGTGTTGCAATATCTTGCAGCGGCAGGCGTTGGTACGATTGGGGTGATTGATGATGATCATGTCAGCCTATCTAATTTGCAGCGCCAAGTTTTGTTTGATGAAGAGCAATTGGAAATGCCCAAGGTTTTTGCGGCTCAAATAAAACTGGCAGCCTTAAATCCACATATTGAAATACGCCCCTATAATCGCCGCCTTGATGAGGACAATGCAGAAGAGTTGATTGCTGAGTATGATCTGATGCTGGATGGTACGGATAGTTTTCAAACACGCAGTTTGGTGAACCAAGCATGTGTGGCGCAATCGGTGCCATTAATTTCAGGCGCAATTACGCAATGGGAAGGGCAAGTGACGTTGTTCAATCCTACTGATGGTACGCCGTGTTACGCGTGTTTATTCCCAGAAGAGCCTGCTGATGGTTTGGCTCCAAGCTGTGCCGAAGCTGGTGTTGTTGGTGCGTTACCAGGGATCGTTGGGTCTATCATGGCGGCAGAGGCGATTAAGCATATTACTGGGGCAGGGCAAACATTGTCTGGTGAAATGCTGATCTTTGATGCGCTTTATGGAGAAAGTCGCAAAATCAAATTACAAAAGACTGATAATTGCACCATTTGTTCCTAGCGTTGCGGGATAACTTGATCAGGTGGGCGGTGGCCTAGCTCAAAGGTTTTGATGTTTAGGATCACGCGTTCACCCATATCCATACGTGCTTCGGTTGTGGCAGAAGCCATATGGGGTAACAGCATCACGTTATCGCGGCCGCAAAGCTTCGGATTAACTTCGGATCCTTTTTCGAACACATCCAAGCCAGCGCCTGCTAGCTTTTCAAATTCTAGAGCAGCAATCAAAGCATCTTCATCAATGACCTGCCCGCGCGCAGTGTTGATCAAGAAGGCAGTTGGTTTCATTAATGCCAAACGATCTGCGTTCATTAAGTGATGTGTTTCTGGTGTGTTTGGACAGTGCAAAGATAAGACATCTGCCATTGGCAACATTTCGTCGAGATTTTTAATGTATGTTGCGCCTAGATTACGTTCAATCTCTGGATGGACAGGCGTTCGGTTGTGATAGACTACCTTCATACCAAAGGCATTGGCACGGCGTGCAACGGCCATACCGACACGACCCATGCCAATTATGGCCAGTGTTTTTCCACCAACTGAAGAGCCTAGGAATGTCGATGGCGACCATCCTTCCCAGTTGCCTGATTGCAATGCAGCAGAGCCTTCTTTGAAGCGGCGCATCACTGTCAGGATCAATGCCAATGTCATATCTGCTGAATCTTCAGATAAAAGACCAGGCGCGTTGGTGACCATGATACCGCGCGCATCAGCGGCTTCGATATCAATATGATCATAGCCAGAACCGTAATTTGCGATCAATTTCAGTTGATCGCCTGCTTTTGCTATAACACTAGCGTCTAAAATATCATTTAGGGTTGGAACCAAGATATCAGCGCGTTCGATGGCATTGATCAACTGATCTTGTGTGAATGGGATATCATTTACGTTTAATTCGGCATTAAATAACTCCGCTAATCTGTCTTCTACAGCTTTTGGTAACCGTCGCGTCACGACAACACTTAGTTTTGAACTGGACATCATGCACCTATATGGACTGGATTTTTCTATTTCATTCTGCCAAATTTTACATCAAATGGGCAAGGGCGAAACAACAGTCTTGTGCGAAAAAGCACATAACCCCCTACAGGCAGTGAAAATGGTATATAAATACGTAAATAATTGGGTTTTAAGCACTTTGGTAGCTGTTTTCTGCCTAAGTATGTCTATGGTACATGCTGCAGAACGCGGTCCTGTTACGAATTTATCTTTACCGCGCTTCGTGTCGATGAAGGCAAAAGAGGGTAATGTTCGTCGTGGTCCAAGCTTAACACATCGTATCGATTGGGTGTTTAAACACAATAATATGCCATTGTTAATCACGGCTGAGTTTGGGCATTGGCGCCGCGTGCAAGACATGGAAGGCCAAGGTGGCTGGATGCATTATGCGCTGCTATCTGGTGTGCGAACCGTTGTTGTAAAAACACCGAACCTTGCATTACGCTTAAAGCCAAATATTGCCGCAGCAACGGCTGTGTTTGCGGAAGAGCGTGCGATTGCGACTTTGGAAGAATGTACTATTGATTGGTGTGAAATTGCATCTGATGGGTACAGTGGATGGGCGCCAAAAGCTGATTTATGGGGCGTGTGGGATTATGAGATTCGCGAATAATGCCGATTGATCTGTGAATG
This sequence comes from Amylibacter sp., assembly GCA_965206885.1. GTDB lineage: Bacteria > Pseudomonadota > Alphaproteobacteria > Rhodobacterales > Rhodobacteraceae > Amylibacter. The sequence goes on from CBDBLJ010000001.1 coordinate 890,937, forward strand.
TTGCAGGATTTTATGAGAAGTAACGCTGGGTTGAACAGATGTGTTTTTACATCTGTGTGCTCTCAAATTATATCTCCATTAAAGACGCAGCCACTAGGGTAATATCTCCCCTGATCGAACTCTCTTGGTTGTGCACTATCCTTGATTATCCTAATGGTCGCCGCTCCTTCCCCCTAAGGAGCGGCATTCCTTTTTAAAGGGTATCTAACCCGCGACCTTTTAGAAGAGCATCCACTTTGGGTAGCGTTCCGCGGAATGCTATGTAAAGTTCCTCTGCATCTTTCGATCCGCCTGTAGAGTAGATATTGTCATGCAATTTCTGAGCCATATCTGGGTCAAAGGCATCCCCAGTTTCTTTAAAGGCTTCAAAAGCATCCGCATCCATGACTTCGGACCACATATAGCTGTAATAACCACTGGAATAACCGTCGCCAGAAAACACATGGGCAAAATGCGGTGTTGCATGGCGCATTGTGATGGCTTTCGGCATGCCTAAATTATCTAAAACTTCCGCTTGTTTTTGCATTGGATCTGCTGGAGCAGGTTCTGTGTGAAAGGCTAAATCAACCAAAGCGCTGGCTGTATATTCAACTGTCGAAAAACCTTGATCGAAATTATCAGCAGCTAATAGATGTTCCAGTAATTCGGATGGAATAATTTCATCTGTTTCTGCATGGCGTGCGTATTCTTCTAACACTTCGGGAACAGATAGCCAATGTTCATAAAGCTGACTTGGTAGTTCCACAAAATCGCGTGCTACTGAGGTGCCAGATATGAAACCGTATGTGACATCAGAGAGCATGGAATGTAACGCGTGACCGAATTCGTGGAACAATGTGCGGGCATCATCAAATGTCAGTAAGCATGGCTCTCCTTCGGGTGCTTTGGCAAAATTACAAACGTTCACTGTGATTGGGCGAATTTCTTTTCCCAAATTTGACTGCGAACGGAAACGAGAACACCAAGCGCCAGAGCGTTTAGATGAGCGTGCAAAGTAGTCGCCGATAAAGACTGCGATATGACGACCATCTCTTGTGACTTCCCATGCGCGAGCGTCTGGGTGGTATAAAGGTACTTCAAGTGGTTTGAAACTTAGACCAAACAGTTTGGTTGCGCAGGCAAAAGATGCTTCGATCATTTGGTCCAGTTGGAAGTATGGCTTAAGTTCTGCCTCATCCAAGTCGTGTTCTGCTTTACGTAGCTTTTCTGCGTAATACCGCCAATCCCAAGGCGCTAGGTCATCTTGAGTACCGTCTGCGTGCATAAGAGCTGTAAGCTTTGCTGCATCTTTTTCAGCAGCGGCTTTAGCTGGTTCCCATACCGCCATTAACAGATTGCGCACAGCTTGGGGTGTTTTTGCCATTTCAGGCGTTAATTTGAAGTCTGAAAATGTATCAAACCCCAAAAGGTTAGCGCGTTGTTGGCGCAGATTTAATGTTTCTGCAACGATGCCACGGTTATCTGTTTCACCACCGTTTTCACCGCGTGCGACCCATGCTTTGAATGCTTTTTCACGCAGATCGCGACGTGGGGAGAATTGTAAGAATGGCACGATAAGGGAGCGCGATAAAGTAATGACATAACCATCTTGTTCGCGTTCTTTTGCGGCCTCTTTCGCAGATGCGATTAGGAAGCTTGGGCATCCATCAAGATCATCTGCGCTTAATGCCATTGACCAAGAGCGCTCATCCGCAAGTAGGTTTTGGGTGAATGCGGTGCCAAGTTCAGCCAAACGTTGAGAGATTCTTGCCAAGTGATCACGGTTTTCGCCAACAAGATTTGCACCAGCACGTACAAACATCTGATGGTACAGTGTTAAAACGCGTTTTTGCTCATCAGTGATGTCTAGGTTTGCGCGGGCTTCAAATAGAGTATCCACACGGGCGAATAGTTTTGCGTTCATCATTGTTTCAGAATGGAATGTTGCATATTGTGGAGAAACTTCGCGTTGAAGTGCCTCTAATGTCGGGTTTGAGTTCGATCCTGAAAGATTGGCGAAGACTGAGCCAACTTTATCCAAAATATCAGCATCTAATTCCATTGCATCAATTGTATTTTCAAACGTTGGCGCGTCAGGATTACTTGCAACTTTGGCAACATCTGCACGCGCTTGTTTGAAAGCTTCTTCAAATGCAGGGGCAAAATGTTCATCTTTGATCAGATCAAAGGGTGGCATTTCAAAGGGTGTGTTCCAGTCAGAAAAGAAAGGGTTAGGGGGGGGGCATATGGGATGCATCCTTAAGTTTTATGTTGTACAATCAACACGGCTATTTAATTCGACACCTTATTGCAGTCATATTTTTATGCAATCAACACAGTATTGATTGTATGAATTTAATTAGAGGATTAATTGCTTAATTAGCCGTAATTTTAATATAAGATAATGAAAGTATTTATAAAAATCGGGCTATTATAAGTGATGAATAAGAAAACATGAAAGATATTTTTTTATTAGGTGGTTTGTTTTTTGCTGTAGGCACCTTTTTGATAATAAATGACAGAACTTCCACACCGAAGGGCTGTGAACATTTATCAAGCATAATTAGCATTCACGATAAGTTAGAAAAATCACGTAAGTCTGGAATTAAGGCGAAATGCATTACAGTTCAAATTTCACAAGAAGATACGGTTAAAGACCAGTCATGGCTCGATAAAACACGAGCCTTTTTAAACGAGAAGCAAAATGAGATACAAAGAACACAACTATCGAAGTATTTTATTGATGATGCTTTGGAAAATGACCAAAGTGTTCCTCTGCCACAAGTGACTGATGATCTTGCTTTACAAGATTATAACGTAAAAACTAAAAATATGGTTCGTTCGGCCTTTGGGTTAGATGAGCTTGAGCAAACTAGAAAGTTGCCCCAAGTAAAAAAATGGGAGCAGGATGAACAGCGTTGGCAACAGGAAATTGATGAATTAGCAAGACAAACTCGTAGGAATTAATGTGTTAATTACGTTGTGAAAGGTTAGTTCCTGCTGTTCGTTTATAATAAACTTGTGAATGAGATTTTTGATGATTGGTTTTTGGTACCTTAATGTTAGGTAAATTTTTAAGGCTCAGTTTACAAATCGTATGCATGGATCTGCGATCGCGGTGGCGAGGCAAGCGCGGGGTGAAGCATTTTCCAGTTGAAGACGCTGAAACCATCGCAGGTAGTTGTCGAGATACCTGGTTGCGACGCCTCGGTAGCGGCGCAGGAAATCCTTCAACTGGCTGTGCCGGTTGTTGACCGTCTGAATGTGAAAGGCATCCCGCACCCGCTCCCCACCAGACAGGTTCAACGCTTCGTGGCGCACTCCCAGTGCTGCGGCGCAAGGCGGATAAGCGCGGTGGCCATCGGTCACCAGAACGATGTCATCATCCACGACCGGCTCGATTGCAGATTGCAGCGTATCAGCATTGACCGCAGGGAGAACCGCGCTGACTGTCATGCCGCTGCGATCAGCGGCAACCAGTACTGGAACCTGCTCATCTGACAGGCCTCGTTTGCGGGCCTTGCCTCCCCTGCGGCGCGCCTTGCGCTCAAGGTTTCGTTCACCTTTCTGGCTTCGCAAAACATAGGTTTCGTCGACCTCGACAATGCCTGTAAGCTTGCGTGCTTTCGGATTGTCTGTGGTGAGAAATCGGTGCCGCCAACGGAACGCGGTATTGACGGCAAATTTGCAGCGTTCTGCTGAGGCGCGAACCGTCAGCCCATCAGAAAGACAGGTTCCAAAGGCAAGCCACTTATCCTTGCGGTGCAGGCCCGACAAAGGGGTGCCGGTCGCCGCGTTGAATGTCTTATTGCATCCCTTGCATTGGTACCGTCGCAGACCCCGTGCTTTGCCACGCGATATAGCTCCTGGTGTGCCACAATGCGGGCACTGGCGACTTTCACCCACGCTTGCTTCAATGGCTGCCAGCGAAGATGACGCCTCAGAGACCCCCATGAACACGGTTTCGGCTTCCTGTCGCTGCGCAGGGCTGAGGTGATCTATCCCAGATAGCCAATCCTGAAACTGTTTGTGATCCATAGTCGGCCTATCCCTCTGATTTGAAAAAGAACATGTCATGAAAGCATACGATTTGTAAACTGAGCCATTTTTAATTATAGTGCGTCTTGGCTTAGTCTGTTTTTTTGTAATATATCTTTTTGTGGATTTTCAGGGTGAAGCAAAATCTCTGGGTTATCAGAAACGCATTGTTTTAACTGAGGAAGCAACGCGCAATGAAATTGTAAAAAAGAGACGTGAACGAAATTCTTTAATATGGAGCCGCGAGATAAATACGGTTAAAGTGAAAGAGCGTACTTCATATAAAAAAATACTTTAAAAACAAAGGAATCCGCACAGGAAGGAAGTTTCCTTGAACGGGTGGAATTGGCGATGAGAGGATTTATTTTCCAATAATTGGTTAAAACCACCAGCTTTTAGCTGGTCAGCTTTAGCGTTATTTACATAAGGTTTCCTTCCATTTTAAGACCCAGCGTTGCGGTAAGGTCTTAAAATGGAAGGAAACCTTATGATCTATTCTACTGGAAGTCATAGCAGATATTATCACAGATACCATATCGTTTGGGTAACAAAATATCGTTACAAGGTGCTGCGTGGTGAAATGCGTGAGCGTATTCGGACATTGATACGACAAACGTGCAATGAATTGGGCGTACACATTGAAAAAGGCGTATTGTCTACCGACCATGTGCATATGTTTGTGTCAGTCCCGCCGCACGTCCCAATTTCAAAGGTGATGCAACGCGTAAAAGGGAGGTCCTCATACAAGATACAGCGGGAGTACCCCGAATTACGCAAACGCTATTGGGGGCAACGGTTCTGGGCTAGAGGCTATTTTTCAACGACGAGTGGAAATGTGACGGATGACGTTATTCGTCAGTATCTTGAATTACATTCAAAACGTGAACCTACCGACGAAAGTCGGTAGTTGTTCAGTTATGGACTCTTTTTAAGCCCATCAATGTTAAGAAAATCGGATACTGGTTTACCTAAGACACAAGGTAATTTGCAAAGGAGAGTAAACCTCAAGGAAATGAATGAACTTTTAAACGCTGCGATGGGCTTAGAAAATAAGGAAGGCTTAGATATTCCTCAGGCTCAAGTATGGGATAAAGCACAAAGTACTATTGTAGGTTGATCCATAGATTAAGGTGAGGCGTGTTCTTACACTAATTTATCGACTGTATAATATGGGAAGTTTGGTATCGGTTATGAATATAATAAAACGATTTTTGATTATAATAGCTTTAGGCGGATTACCTGCCATCTTTAGCGTAATGCTTGCAAATGGCGCTTCTGTAAATAATGTTTTTGCTGTATAGGTTCATGTGTTTTGAGACTCACGCGGCTTCGGCCTGAGTGATTCGAAGGTACTCCATGGGTGTCTTACCTTTCAAGGCGTGATGTGGTCTGAATGTGTTATATTTTTCGACAGCTTTTCTCAGTTCAAACCGCATAGCCCCAATGCTATCGGCAATCAGATCACAACAATCATAGAATTCCTCGCGGAAGGTGCGGTTTCCACGCTCAACGCCACCATTGTATTTCGGTCTGGCTGGCGGCAATACAATGAGCGGGATTTTCATCTGCTCACACGCCGTCTCAAAATCGGCCATAAACTCGGAGCCACCATCAACTTGAATTGAGAGGATTTTATAGGGAGCTATTTCCACAAGCTCTTCCAAAAACCGTTTGGCAGAGCGTGCGGTGGCATTCGAATAAATTTGCGCGTGGATGTGCTTGCTACGCCGTTCCCAGGCCTGAAAGTGCTTGCAGGTGACGCCGTTTTTCGTGGCAGTCATGTGGTCGATCTGCACACGTTCTCCAATCTCTATATCTTTGTAATCCTTATATTTCCATCCTTTGGCGTGGCCCTTGGAGAAGTTACGCTTGCGCTTTTGTGGTGCAGACCTTGATCGTGTAATCAGGCCTTTCTTGCGTAGAAAACCCAAGATACGCCCCACGGTGCTATCGCTTATGATTTGGTTTTTATCGCGCCGCAAGATGGCCCCTATTTTTTCCTTACCGTAGGTTTTATTGTCGCGGCGAATTTCGAGCACCAACTGTTTTTCTGCCTCACCCCACTGTGACTTATTGCGGTGTTTTGGGGCCTTTGATGGCGGCATAATCCCTTGCGCCAAATCCTTCAAAACCCGCTTGTAGCGATAATAAGTAGACCGAGAGATGCCGACAAATTCAGCGCATTTTGCTAGAGAAACACCCTCTGCGCGTAAAGCTTCCCATTGCCGAACCGTGTCTTCGTATTTGATACGGTACGCATCCAAACATTCTTGTGTCCGCGCCCAAGCATAAAGTTTATAAACGTTCTTGTGCAGTCTTATGATTTGCATATTGGCCTCGTGAGTTGGTTTTTTACAATACTCAGTCTCCGAGGCCGCCTAAATCTTGGCAACAAAAAAACAGTCTCACATCTATCTGAACTTATTCATTGCCTCCCGTGTCGTTATTAATAGCGGAGAAGCAAAAAATAAGAATAGCTATAAGTTTGTTAATATTGGAACGACCAAACAATTTGAAACCTCTAATTTTACCGCTCGCCGTATTTTAGTTGCTGATTTATATAAACCTGAAGAGAATATTGGGCTTGTTCAGAGTATAAAGAACTTTATCGCAAATACGTTTGTGGACTCTACTTTTGGGAAAAAAACTGAGAAAAAGAAGATCCCACAGGTCACTGACCGCATGAAGCGTATTGACCATATAGAAAAAGGTACGAGGGAAATGTTTCGCGCTATGCTTGGTGGAAAAGTGCAAAAAGTTGAGCGGAAGAAGTTTCCACAGGTTGGTGTCGAGACAACGATTAAATCTGATCGCATTGTGAATGGAATCTCTAACCGTGTGAAATCAATATATTAGCCGCTTTAAGATATAAATAGGCTAGCTTTTATATGCTTTGATAATCAGAATGTCGTTTTTTCCTCAAATCAGTCGTCAGTCCCTAGCCCTGATGGTTTAAATTTTGCAATCTAGTCTTAGAATTTAAGCTCAGGGAATCGGATCATGAAAACTCATGTAAAAGCTTTGGTTGTTGGCGGTGGTGCTGTTGGCGCAGGGATTGCATATCATTTGGCTAAATATGGCTGGAAAGATGTAATGCTTTTGGAACGCGATGAGCTGACATCTGGTTCCACGTGGCACGCGGCTGGTTTGTTGCCTTTGTTCAACATGGGATATGCCACGACACACTTGCATGATTATTCTGTAGATTTTTATAAATCGCTTGAAGCTGAAACAGGTTTAAATGCTGGTTTTTCTATCGTTGGTAACTTGCGCATGGCGCAGACCAAGGATCGTATGGATGAGTATATGCTGTACGGATCAACTGCGGAAACTGTGGGTATTGAATATCACCATATGACACCTGCGCAGATTAAAGAGCGTTGGCCGTTGATCAACACCTCTGATCTGGAAGGTGCGATTTATCACCCAGGTGATGGCTATATTAATCCTGCGGACGTGACGATGGCTATGGCCAAAGGCGCGCGCCAACGCGGTGTGATCATTGAGCGTAAATGGCAGGTTGATGGCTATGAATGGACGGGTTCTGAATGGAAAGTGACCTGTACGAAAATGGTTGAAAAAGGTGGTAACCTTGTTCCGTCAGAAGAACAGATTGTTATCACGGCTGAGCACGTTGTGACAGCGACGGGTAATCATGCTCAACGCACGGCACAGATGCTGGGTATCAAAATTCCAGCGATCCCTGTGGAACACCAATTTATTGTTACGGATTCTGATCCTGCACTGGTGAAATGGCGTGCGGATGGCAACCCAGAGCACCCAGTGATCCGTGATGCGGATGCGCAATCTTATGTACGCGAAGAACGTGGCGGCTGGATTTTAGGCGTGTATGAGAAAAATGCGCCTGCACGCTTTGAATACGGCGTGCCTGACAGTTTCCGTGCGGATTTGTTCCCATTAGATTTGGAACGTATCGAAGACCAATATATGGCGATGATCCACCGTATGCCGTCTTGTGAAGAGAGCGGGTTGAAAGACGATTTCAATGGTCCGATTTGTTACACACCTGATGGGAACCCATTGGTCGGTCCTGCACCTGGCCTGCGTAACATGTGGTTGGCTGAAGGTTTTAGCTTTGGCATTACAGCCGCTGGTGGTGTTGGTAATTATTTGGCACAAATGATGGTTGAGGGTGAAGCTGAAATCGATATGGCTTCGCTTGATCCAAAACGCTACGGCAGCTGGATGACGACGGAATATGCTGCGCGTAAGAATGAAGAATGCTATGACCACGTTTATGTTGTACACCACCCAGACGAAGAACGCCCAGCTTGCGCTGGTTTGCGAACATCTCCAGCTTATGATCGCCAAAAGGCAGCTGGTGCACAGTTTGGTCGTGTGAATGGTTGGGATCGCCCGAACTATTTTGGCCCTAAAGATGCAGATGGGAATTTTGATCACGATGGTCGTTCGTTCCGTCGTGGCACATGGTGGCCCTATGCGCTGGAAGAAGCGAAAGCGATCCGTGAGGGTGTTGGCTTGGTCGATGCGACAGCGTTTACAAAACATGTTGTTAAGGGACCAGGAGCGACACAGTTCCTTGATTGGTTCACTTGTAATAAATTGCCGAAAATTGGGCGTATCAATTTGACATATGCGCTGACTGAGGCGGGTACAACACGTACGGAATATACAATCGTACGCAATGGTGAGGATAATTATTATCTTGTGTCTGCGGGTGCTTGGACAGCTTATGATGCGGATTATCTGCGCAAAGCTGCTGAAGATAAGATGGGTGAATTCGGTTACATTGAAATCCAAGATGTGACAACACAGTGGGGCGTGTTTGCCATTGCTGGTCCGAAAACGCGTGAAGTTCTAAATAAAATCATCAAAGATGCAGACCCAGAAACAGCTTTGTCTAATAAGCGTTTCCCTTGGTTGTCTGCGAAACAAATCGAATTGGGCATGTGTCCGGTGAATGCGATCCGTGTGGCCTATACGGGTGAGCTTGGCTGGGAATTACACCACCCGATCGAAATGCAAAATTATCTGTATGACCTGTTGATGGAGGCAGGGGCTGATGTTGGCATGAAGCTGGTTGGTGGACGTGCACAAAACTGGTTGCGTCAGGAAAAATCATACCGGGCGTTCGGAACAGAGCTTGGCCGTGATGCAACGCCACAAGAAGCTGATATACCACGTTTCATTGATCTGGAAAAAGAATTCCACGGTAGAGACGCAATGCTGAAAACAGGCGTCCGGTCGAAATGTGTGACGCTTTTGATTGATGGACCTGATGATGCTGACCCATGGGGCCGTGAGGCACTTTATGACGGTGATACGAAAGTGGGGCGTTTGACGTCTGGTGGTTATTCTGTAGCTTTTGGTAAATCTATTGGCATGGGGTATGTGGCGCCTGAGCTGGCGAATGTTGGTCAAAAACTAAAGGTAAAAATGTTTGCGCAACTTTGGGATGCCGAGATCGTTGAAGACAGCCCGTATGATCCAACGAATGCGGCGATCCGTGTAAACGGGTAACACCGTATCAATACCCATTGACGAAAGAGCCGCGCCCGATAGGGTTGCGGCTCTTAATCCTTTTGTAAGGAGCCAACATGACAAATGATTTTTCCGTTGATACAATGGTCCAGGCAATCAGACAGGCGGCCGCGGAGCCAGATCCTGAAGTTTCTGTGCGAGATGTACTGCAAGAAACAATCATGAACCCAGAGCAGATCTTTGTTGCTACATCTGATGAAGTGGGTGATGAAGTTCTGTAATTCGAAGATGATACCGTTTCGATTTGGCGGTGCGTATTTCAGCCAAATATTCTGATGCCGCCGCATGAACATTGCCTGAAAGTTTTGATTGGCGCTTATTCGGGAGGCGAGAAAAGTATCCTTTATGAACGTACCGCAGACGGCCTGAAAGAAATCGACACAGTTATTGCGTATGCAGGAGAAGTTATTGCATTGGATAAAGATGCAATTCATGCGGTGACAACACAAGATGATCAGCCGAGCCATGCAATCCATGTGTATTTCGGGCCGCTGATGAAGTTGGAACGTGATTTGTTCGATTGGGATAGTGGTCATGCGGTGAATTTTACGCTTGAGAATTTTGATGCTATGAAAAGGTCATTATGAATGTATCTGGGCTGACTCTCGGGTAACACCGTATCAATACCCATTGACGAAAGAGCCGCGCCCGATAGAGTTGCGGCTCTTACTTTGTGGAAATTACTATGACGCCAGCTATTCGGCTCCAATCCGTTTTCATGATGCTATTGGGCATGACCTTGATCGTGACAGGGGATACTGCTGGTAAGCTTTTGTTGGCAGCAGGATTTACACCTTTTTTTGTGGCAGCGACGCGGTTCTTTTTTGGGGCTTTGATGTTGGCGCCCTTTATGGAGTTAACACGTGCGGATATTCCCAATTTTTTTAGCTGGCGTGTGATATTGCGCGCGGGCTGTGTAACAGGGGCCATTTCGTGTATATTAACGGCTTTATCGACAGAACCCATCGCGAATGTATTCGGAGCTTTTTTTATTGGGCCGCTTCTCTCTTATTTTCTATCTGCTATTCTTTTAAAGGAAGCGATTACGTGGCGGCGGACTGTTTTGATCCTTCTTGGGTTTGTAGGCGTTGTGTTGGTGGTCAAGCCAGGTTTTGGTATGACACGCGGTATGGGCTTTGCTGTGTTGGCAGGCTGTTTTTATGGGTGTTTTATAGTGGCGACCCGTTGGTTGGCTGGTCAGTACCGCCCACGTTTCCTATTGATATCTCAATTGATGATTGGCGCATGTTTTTTGATGCCAATGGCGGTTGGGCCTATTCCAGATTTAAATATTAAGGTAACCAGCTTACTTGCATTGAGTGCATTAAGCTCTGGGTTGGGCAACCTGTTGTTAGTGGTGGTCAGTCGTACAACGCCAGCCAACGTTGTGGCACCCTTAGTTTATACACAATTGTTAGCTGCAACGACATTTGGAATCTTAGTTTTCGGGGACTGGCCCGATATATTAAGCTTTATAGGGTTATGTGTTATCCTGTTCAGTGGATTGGCTTCATTCTGGTTGGCTGGGCATGGAAAATAACGTTGCCTCTGTGTGTCTTGTAAATTTACATTCTTTACAACTTTACAAGACAAAATTTACAGAACCCACACAAAACCACACGAAAAACCGCGATATGAGAGCAGACGAGAGAGACTCCTAGCAATGACAGGCGTAGATCAGATTTAGAAACTCCTGAGTCATTATGGGCTCACTAACCACAAGGAACAGTAATATGCCTTATGATACTGATAATGCAGAACTACAAAGTGTGATCGGCCAGCATGGTAATGCTTGGGCTGCGATCAACCCAGAGTACGTTTCACGTATGCGCGCACAAAACAAATTCAAAACAGGTTTGGACATTGCGAAATACACAGCCGATATCATGCGCGCTGACATGGATGCATATGACGCTGATTCATCTCAGTACACACAATCACTTGGTTGCTGGCATGGTTTCATCGGTCAACAAAAAATGATCTCAATCAAAAAGCACTTCGGTACAACTAAGCGTAAATACCTTTACCTTTCAGGCTGGATGATTGCTGCGTTACGTTCAGAATTTGGCCCTTTACCTGACCAATCAATGCACGAGAAAACTTCTGTTCCAGCTTTGATCGAAGAATTGTACACATTCTTGCGTCAAGCCGATGCACGTGAACTAGGCGGTTTGTTCCGCGATCTAGATGCTGCACGCGCTGCTGGCGACACTGCTAAAGCTGCTGAAGTACAATCTGCAATCGACAACCACGAAACACACGTTGTACCAATCATCGCAGACATTGACGCAGGCTTTGGTAACCCAGAAGCAACATACCTACTAGCTAAGAAAATGATCGAAGCTGGTGCATGTGCTCTACAAATCGAAAACCAAGTATCCGACGAAAAACAGTGTGGCCACCAAGATGGTAAAGTGACTGTTCCTCATGAAGATTTCTTGCAAAAGATTCGCGCTTGTCGTTATGCATTCCTAGAAATGGGTGTTGAAAACGGTATCGTTGTTGCACGTACAGACAGCCTAGGTGCTGGCCTTACAAAACAAATCGCTGTGACAAACGAGCCAGGCGACTTGGGTGATCAATACAACAGTTTCCTAGATTGTGACGAAGTTACTTTGGACACAATGGGTAACGGCGATTTGGTTATCAAACAAGACGGTAAACTAATGCGTCCAAAACGCTTGCCTTCAAATTTGTTCCAGTTCCGTCAAGGCACAGGTGTTGCACGTTGTGTTCTAGACTCAATCACCAGCTTACAAAATGGTGCGGATATGATCTGGATTGAGACTGAAAAACCACACATCGGTCAAATCGGTGAGATGATCAACGAAGTTCGCAAAACAGTTCCAAATGCTAAATTGGTGTACAATAACTCACCATCTTTCAACTGGACATTGAACTTCCGTCAGCAAGTATTTGATGCATGGTCAGAAGCAGGAACAGACGTATCTGCATATGACCGCGCTAACTTGATGTCAGTTGATTACGATGGCACAGAATTGGCAGATGCTGCAGACGACAAAATCCGTACATTCCAAGCGGATGCTGCTCGTGAAGCTGGTATTTTCCACCACTTAATCACATTGCCAACATACCACACAGCTGCTTTGTCTACTGACAATCTTGCTAAAGAGTACTTCGGTTCTGAGGGCATGTTGGGCTATGTGGCTGGCGTACAACGTAAAGAAATCCGCCAAGGTATTGCATGTGTGAAACACCAAAATATGTCTGGTTCAGACATGGGTGATGACCATAAAGAATATTTTGCTGGTGAAGCGGCACTTAAAGCTGCTGGTGAAGACAACACAATGAACCAGTTCGGCTAAATAAACTGCCCATAAAATGATTGAAAGGCTTGTGAGGAAACTCGCAGGCCTTTTTTATTTTCCAATAATTGGTTAAAACCACCAGCTTTTAGCTGGTCAGCTTTAGCGTTATTTACATAAGGTTTCCTTCCATTTTAAGACCCAGCGTTGCGGTAAGGTCTTAAAATGGAAGGAAACCTTATGATCTATTCTACTGGAAGTCATAGCAGATATTATCACAGATACCATATCGTTTGGGTAACAAAATATCGTTACAAGGTGCTGCGTGGTGAAATGCGTGAGCGTATTCGGACATTGATACGACAAACGTGCAATGAATTGGGCGTACACATTGAAAAAGGCGTATTGTCTACCGACCATGTGCATATGTTTGTGTCAGTCCCGCCGCACGTCCCAATTTCAAAGGTGATGCAACGCGTAAAAGGGAGGTCCTCATACAAGATACAGCGGGAGTACCCCGAATTACGCAAACGCTATTGGGGGCAACGGTTCTGGGCTAGAGGCTATTTTTCAACGACGAGTGGAAATGTGACGGATGACGTTATTCGTCAGTATCTTGAATTACATTCAAAACGTGAACCTACCGACGAAAGTCGGTAGTTGTTCAGTATTGCGTTAAAGAAAATAACGATTGCTAAGTTAATTGCGGAATGTATGAGTTAAAGGGCATCTCCTCATTATTGAAATGTAGGAAACCTTTCTTTCATTTGTTGTGAGCGTTTTATGACACTACGTTATCTTTCTGGTCTTGCTATGCTGATAACCATCGCCATTATTTGGGGTGTTGGGTTCGTTTTTCAACGAGAAGGCATGGAGCAACTCGGGCCACGGCAATCGCTTGAAGATTTCAGCCTTCACCTTTGATTGCGGCTTTTAGGTAACTATCATCCCAAGCGGCTGTTTTTCTTCGTATTTTCAGACTGGCCGTATCGCCGACTTGCTTGAAGATGTTGATTGCACTATGTCGCATCAGAGCCATGTTGGCGGGGCCATTTTGGGTCCGCAAGCGCATCAGGTCGTCGTGAAACACCACATCCATCACCCAGTGCAGGCGATTTTCCACACCCCAATGGGCGCGTGTGGCGCGCAGGAATTGCTTGGCTGAGAGCGGTGCGGAGGACAGATAGTAACGTCGCGAGAAACTGGTTTTACCTTTGTGTTTGACCTCGGCCTCGATCATGCCGATAGCGGCGAGGCCTGGAAACCTTGGTGCGCCAGGCTCAGACCGATCAGGGCGCAGCCACTCTACATCATGACTGACATAGGCACGACGGATTTCTATCCGCCCATGATCGGCATCGGTGGTTTCATGGGTTTCCAAACCACTGGTCTGGTCGAAATAGAGCCTCACCTCTTCATGCAGTGATTTTTGGTTGCCTTTAAGCGCCAAAAGATAGTCTGCGCCTTGTGCGAGGATCGCCGCAGCAATACCGTGTTGGCAGCCCATTGCATCAATCGTGACCAGCGCGCCTTTCAACTCAAGCCGCGCCAGTAGTCGAGGTATCGCGCTGATTTCATTCTCTTTCTCGTCACAGGATTCTTGCCCCAAGACCAATCTCTGACGCGTTGCCCAAGCTGAAACCAGATGCAGGGCGCGGCCATCCTCACCATGCGCACGGCGTGACGACTTGCCGTCAATTGCCACGATCTCATCATCGCCATCGCGCAAGGCCGCAACCCAGGAAACGAAGCATTCGCTAAACAGGTCAGCGGGAATCGCGTTCATCACATCATTGAGCGTGTCATGAGATGGGATGCCATCTTTGAAGGGTAGAAACCCACGCAAGAATTTCAATTTTCGGTCCGCCCATCGGGCTATTTCGGCAAAATCATCAGCACCAGCCATAACACCGCAGAGCACAATCAGTAGGATTTCGGGTAGTGGATAAACAGTTTTCCAGCTCTGGCGTGGGTCTTCAATGGCAGAAAAATGGTCGAGGATATTGGCTGAGATCATGGGAGGCTCCGAATGTCATTTCAATGACCAGAGAATCACATATCACCCGCTAAGGGAATCCCCACTTTTTCAAGCGATTGCCGTGGACATAACCCTAAAGCACTTAGTCGGCCGTATTATGGTTTGATGCAAATCTTACCTGCCACTGCAAAATCGATGGGGTTTCAGGGAAAACCGATGGATTTGTTAGACGCAGAAACCAATTTGAAATACGCAGTGAAATATCTGCGTGGTGCCTGGCTGTTGTCCGATGAAAGTTATGATACGGCAGTAAAGTGGTATTCACGTGGATATTACTATGAAGCCAAACGTCGTGGTCTGTTAGTAGAAACAGGATTGCGGAAGAAATGATCGTTCTTACATATGATCGTGTAGCAATAATTCTAGAAATTTAATTGCATCAGCTTGAACAGTATGTGCATCTGTCCGAACACCGCTTTGGGCCGCATGAACCCATACGCCATCCATATAGGATTGGATGGCTATACGGGCGGTCTCAACAGAATCTTCTGGCAGTAATTTTTTAAGCTCACTGCGCAGGTTACTGCGAATTCGATTCTTGTTCATTAATTGAAGGCGCGCCAAACCAGGTGAATAGGGTGCATATGCCCAAAACTGTACCCATACACTTGTACTTTGATTGGTGAAAAAAAGATCATCAAAATTACCAGTGACGACTGCGATTAAGCGTTGTTTTGGATCAGTTTTCCCACGCATACGTGTTGAAATAGCATCTTTCAAGATAGACAGAAGGTGCCGCATTGTTGCTTCTAGCAATGCATCTTTACCGCCAAAATAGTAATGAATGCTGCCGGTTGATGTTTCTGCTTCTTTTGCAATTTGGCTGACAGTTAGATTAGCAAAACTATGTCTGTGAATAGCTGTCATCACAGCTTCAATGAGTTCAGCTCTGCGAATGGTTTTAATATCTTGGCGGCCCATGGCACTCTCTATAATTTGAAATATTTGTACAATTAATTAAGTTTTGACACAACTAGATTAAAAATTGCACACTTATGCAAGATTCGAATTTGGAATCACTATCTGAATAATAAAACGCTCCATTGGGAGATGGAGTAAACGCAGCATAAAGAGGTTGCATAACAAAGGGGGGACGCCGTTATGGCTACCATACTTTCAATAATAATATCCTTCGGGATTATACTAGCGCTGGCACTGGTCGCATTCTGTGTGATCAAGTGGTGGGGTGTGCGGGTCATTGGTGTTACACCAGTGCCGCTGTTCACTTTCATAGCAATTTTATTTACTTCGGGGTTAGATGTAGGACTGATTATGTTCCCCCTAGGGGAGTTTCCAGTTTATGCAGATGCTGCGAACGCGGAATATGGGTTTACAAACCCACTCGCGATCGAGTTTGGTTTCTGGGGCTTCTTAATCTGGAGTTTTTATTTCCTAACCAGCTTTTACTTTTGTGTTGTCGAGCCAAGAGTACAGTTCTTTAAAATTCCGATTGTTAAATTGTTGAATAATCTTGTGATCATTGGCACTTGCGCGTTCACAGCCAGTTTGTTCTTGATCTACCTGCCATTCTACATCCCAGAAATTGGCGATGGCGAAACTGTTGTCGCAACGTTTTATGTGATCGTGTTCTGCGTGATCTTAGCAGCGGCGTATTCCAGTACAGACATCAAGTTCGTAAAGGTGCTCAGCGTTGGATCAACATTCTTATTCTTGGCTCTGATTTTACTTATGTGGATAAATGCAGGTATTGGTCTAGGTGAAATGGGTTCAACAATCGGTTTGATTAGCGGATACTTTGGAAACATCCATAAGTTCGTTTTGCCCATCAATGACTACCACGAATTTTACCTATTCTGGTGGTTTGCATGGTCTATTATGATCGGGCAGTTTACATCGCGCTTTGTAGGCGGCATGAAAACACAGCATCTATTAGCTGCGCTTCTTGTAATCCCGTCCATTCCATTGGCGATTTGGTTCTCAATCTTGTACTACTACTATGCAAATGAGATCAGCACGACTGGCCTGTTGAATGGCGCGATGATCGTTGTGGGCATTACATTTGTGATCAACTCACTTGACAGTTTGATCCGCCTGTACTCAGATAATTTATCCATCACCACAGAACGTTTTGGTAAAGCGAAGTATATTGCTGGTAACGTGGCAGTGCTGTTCGGCCTGACATTGTTGTTCAAAAGTCAATGGTTGCAAATCCAATGGATCGGCGCTGTAGTTGTGGGCATCTATCTTGCTTGTTTGGTGTTTATCTTCATCACGAAGCGTAAAGAAGTTATGTCAATTGATACTTCACCACCTCAAAACGAGTTGGACTTCAACAAGATAAATGCTGTGCATTAATTTTACTTGAATGAAACGACAAAGGCTTGCAGATCTCCCTGCAAGCCTTTTTTATAAGAGAATATTAAAAGCGCTGCGGACTTTTTCTTCTATATCAGAGGCTAAGTATTCTGGGTGGTATTCGTTTAATACGCGTTTGGCTTCTTCGCGTGCACGCCCCCATGCATCAGGCCGCCCATTTTCACGCCAAGTGATGGGAGGATCGCGATCCGCGAAGGTCGGGTAATGATAATCACGTTCCATAGCTGCCAATGTGTCAGCGCCACCAAGAAAATGACCTTCGCCTAGTACCGCGTCTTCTATCGCTTCATAACTTAACGTTTCGTCATTTATCTCTACACCGCGCAATGTGCGATAGATTGCGGAATGCATGTCGTTATCTAAAAGGAAGGCTTCGAATGATACCCCCAGTAGGGACGCTGTCATGCCAGAGCTTTCATAGATTAGATTGCCGCCAGCCAACCCAGCAGAAAGGGATGTAAGTGCTTTCTCTGCCCCGTATTGCGCATCAATGGCTTTGGCATCTGTCATCGAAGATGCGACACCAGATGGCAAACCCAACCAATTCGATAACTGCGCTGAGGCGGCATTCATCACAGCACATTCGCCACCACCGCCAGCAAAGGCACCTGTGCGTAAATCGATAACCAATGGCCAGTTTGAAAACACCATCGGATAGCCAGGCTTTATAACATGAATCATCAATAGAGATGCCAGTGTCTCGGCCAAAGATTGGGCTAAGAAACCTGCCAAAGTTGCAGGTGCTGTTGCACCAGATTGGGCGGCTGTGATGTTTGAAATTGGAATGTTATGTTTGATACACTCAAACACCACATCAACAGCATCTTCGCCAAACCGCATTGGGGAAATCAATGGGCTGACATGAGCTTTAATATACGGACGTTTGGAAAAAGAGCCCGTGCCGCCTTCGACTATGTCCAGCATATCAATAATGGGTTGGATATTTTCGGCGACGGTGAATGAGGTTGCTACAGGTTTTGTAGTACCTTTCAACAGGGCAAAGACGGTGTTCACATCTAAATCTAGCGTGGTTTCCATATCTGTCGCCACGCAACACCGTGTAAACCAACTGACGTTATCCAATTGGTCTTGTAATCGTGTGAAATCATAAAGGTCTTGTAGGGTTGATGGACGGTAGTCACGAGTGTTTAAATCCAAAGTTTGGACCGCAGCGCCACCCGTTCCGAAATGGACGCGCTCCCCGCCGACTTCAATGGAGCGATTTGGGTCGCGTCCATGTAGCGGAAAGATTTTAACGGCTTTATCTATCGCGTCTTCGACCAAACCTTTGGGGAAATAAACGCGGTCATCTTTTGCTGTGGCACCAGCCGCTACGAAAAGATCGATCAACCGTTGTGGTGTTTCACCAATACCAAGCTCAGAAAGTAGTTTTATCGCCATATCATAAATGGCTTGTAAATCTTGAGGACTAAGAGGTTTATAGAAACCTCCAACTTGCCCTGGAGGGCAGGGATTTATAATTGGTGGCGCTGCGCGCAAAGCCAGCCGATCTTTTCGTCCACCACTACGTCTTGCCATGTGCCAATTCCTTATAAAGCTTTGCATCATCAGTAGTTACAAAGAGGAACCGATCAAGCATACGATCTGAGTTTCATAAAAAATAACGACCTAGATAATAGAACCTGAAAGGCATTATCCTAAAAGTATTTCTACCATTCTTGAATGTGCGTCTTTTAAACTGTCCACTACAGTAAAATGATGCATGTTCGGCTCGATAACCAATTGTGAAGTCACGCCGAAGCTTGACCATTTATCGTATAAAATCTTAGTTTGGTTTACGAACTCTGGCCGTTCATCAGCACCAACCCAACAGCATATAGGGATATTTGGGATTGGTGTTTGCAAATAGGGGCTTTCTGATACAGCTTCGGTTTCTGACAGGCGCAACGTTTCGTTTAGCTCGGTGTGACAAAGGTTACGTAAGTCATGAACACCACTGACGAAGACCATTTTTTCGACCCGTTTTAGAATAGATGTATCTAATGCCGTATCCTCGCATATCATACGAGCTGCTAGGTGCCCGCCTGCAGAATGCCCGATAATGCGTATTGGACCATCCGTTTGTTGTGCGGCAGTTGTAATGGCATGGGCTATTTCGGTTGTTATCTCATGGATATGAGCATTCGGAGCAAGCGTGTAGGAGGGCATAGAAACAGCCCAGCCATGAGTTAAGGGGCCTGCTGCAAGATCAGAGAAGTAACTGCGATCCAAACGTTTCCAGTAACCGCCATGTATAAAGACAACCAACCCTTTTGCTGTTTTTTCAGGCCAAAATGTATCAAATTTTTGACGTGTGGTATCGCCGTAAGGTTGGTTTAAGCTTGCCTTTGCATGTGTGTTGCGAAACGCTGCAGCACGTTCAGCCCATAGATCAAAAAAACTTAATGCATTTGGTACATGGCCTACATTGTCAAACTCGTCATCCCAATCTTTCATGCCTTAACTTTCAACGACCCTCATCAAACAGGCGCATATGCGCGATTATTTGACCATGGTCTGAGGCGAGTTTATTATAAGGTGCTTCTGGGTGTGATCCATCCGTAAGGTGGTCATTCAAAACCGAGAAATATTCCATAGCCCCAATCGCATTCTTATTTTCAGGGTGGAAATGACGTGACATGAGTATTTGATCAATACTTTCGTAAACACCGCCAAAGGCGGATGTATAAACCATATCACGCAGAGACTTACGCACGAATAATTTTTCAGCACTGACCAATTGCATGGCTTCAATGTCACCCGTGATCTGTTCGTTTTCTTCACGTGAATATCTATCGTTTTTGGCTTTAGCATCATGACGGCGCATCCACGAATAGTTCTTAAATGGTTTCTCGCCCATGACGATTTCAGAGGATACTGCGTGTTCGCTGTCATTGAAATCACCCAGTGACATAACGGGGTGCCCAGCCTTTAATTCTTCTACAATCAAACGTCGCAGAATGAGTGCTTCTGCTGTGCGGCGCATAGAGGCACGCAAACTGCCCAATGCGCGGCCTGTTGGATCATATTTGGTTAAATCGGCCTCTGGAGAAAATGCGGCCCCTTTAGGTGTTAAATATTCACCAAGTTTGGATTTGAAATGTGTATTGAAAACTGTGATCACTTCACCACCAACGCGAATGCGGGCTTTGATGATCGGACGTGATAGTTTGGTCAATGTAAAGCTACCTGCATGTCCGCCACCCAACTCTGGAAACTCAATGACGAGAGGTTCAGATAGTTGTTGAATGATTTCTGGCGTGCCTTCAAATCCGTGGCGAGATAGTATTGCAAGACCTGGTCTGCGATGCCCCGGCTCACCGTCGTTGACGTTTGGCGCAAAGAATAAAGAATCCTTTGTATATGGTGTGTAACTTAGTTTGCGAAAGATTGCTTTGCGGTGATAACGCTTTGAACGATCTGGAATAACCTCGGCATTCAGCGCTTCGCCATTTTCATTGGCTGCATCAATAACCGCGTCCAATGAGGCTTTATCGAAGATCTCTTGAAAGCAAACAATGTCCGTATCCATTGTGACCAGTTGATCTGCCAGCCAGCTTTCTTTCCATGCGTGTTCTTCTTCGGTGTATTCCTCAAAACGATAATATTCGCTATTGGCACCTATCAGATTTTTGATGTTAAAACTGGCGATCGTAAATTCTGTCACGCTTTACTCCCATATCTTTCTAAGGCCATTTGAAAAATAGCCGTGTCTACATTCCCGCCTGTTGCAACTGCAATTGCGGTGTCATTCATACTGTCTTTACTGTGGAAAAGCGCCGCTGCCAATGCAGCAGCCCCCCCTGGTTCTACCACGATTTTCAGGCGCTCAAAGGCTAAGGCCATTGCATGTAAACATTCATCTTCTGTCACCACATAACCAGCGCCACAGAGGCGTTTCATTATTGGAAATGTAATGTCGCCTGGTTGATGTGTAAGGATAGCGTCACAAATCGATTCTGCTGGAGCATTGCGCTTTATTTCACCAGCAGCCAGTGAACGCGCAACATCGTCAAACCTTTGGGGTTCGCATGTGCGTACTGTAAATGACGGAGCGTCTTGATTTAATGCTAAGGCAATACCAGAAGATAAACCACCACCGCCACAGCAAACCAGAACTTCGGCTGCGTTAATTCCAGCGTCTTTGGCTTGTTCTGCGATTTCTAAGCCAACAGTGCCTTGCCCGGCAATTACGTGATGGTTGTCGAATGGCTGTACTAGCGTCATGTTGCGATCTGCATTGACTGCGCTGGCTACTTCTAGGCGATCTTCGTTGAAGCGATCATATAAAACGACTTCGGCGCCTAGTACTTTTGTATTTTCAATTTTTATTATTGGTGCGTCCGATGGCATAATGATGACGGCAGGAATACCGTGCGCTTGTGCTGCAATGGATACACCTTGAGCATGGTTCCCAGACGAAAATGCGATCACACCCCGTTGGCGGTCTGTTTCGGGTATTGCGGATACTGCTGACCAGCCGCCGCGAAATTTAAATGATCCTGTGTGTTGTAAACATTCTGCTTTTACATAGACTTTACGCTCCGCAATTTCATCTAAGAACGGTGAAGATAACAGGGGTGTTCTGACCGCTTTTCCGCCTAATCGTTTGGCAGCGGCCTGAATCATTTCATAAGTGCTCATCGGGATTAAAACTCTTTTGCAAGGTCAGGTATCTTATGAAGTGTTTTTAAAACTTCACGAGGGGTCCATGGTAATTTATCTTGTGGCTCACCTGCGCGATTGACCCATGCTGTTTGAAAGCCAAACTTAGAAGCAGCGGCTGCATCCCAACCATTCGAGGATACGAACAATACTTGGTCAGGGGTGCAGGTGAAGCGATCACAGACCATCTGATAAACAGATGGGGCGGGTTTGAAAATACCAACTGTTTCGACGCTTAAAACGTCATCTAACACATCTCCGACACCCGCAGATTGTACCGCACCATCCAGCATTTTGGGAGAACCATTTGAAAGGATTGCAGTATTATAATCTGCTGATTTTAGTGCGGCTAGCATTTCAGGAACTTCTTCATATGCTTCTAGTTCCCAATAGAGGGCTAAGAGTCGTTCGCGTAGTTCAGCGTCATCAGATAGCCCATTAGCTTCCAGTGCATAATCTAAGCCGTTTTGTGTGACGTCCCAAAAATCTGCATGAGCATCCATAACAGCACGAAGCCATGTGTACTGAAGTTGTTTTAAACGCCAATCGCTTGCGACTTTTGTCCAAACCTTAGCAAGCGCTTCGCGGTTTGGTTCTGAGGCTGCTTGGCGTGCTGCAGCGGCTACATCAAATAATGTACCGTATGCATCGAAAATACAGGTGGTAATTGGCATGTGTAATTCTCCTTGCGGGGAGCTTTACACATGCGCTTTTAGAATGGAATGGGGAACCTTACAGATTCTCTGGCTGCGCCATCCCAAGTACGTGATAACCGCCATCTACACAGATGATTTCGCCAGTCGTACATTCACCATAATCAGACGCTAGATAAACGGCAGTACCGCCGACGGCTTCTAATGTTGCGTTTGCACGCATAGGTGAGTTTGCTTGTGTTGCTTTGAATGTTTTACGTGCGCCACCAATAGCAGCACCTGCAAGTGTACGCATTGGGCCAGGGCTGATCGCATTTACGCGAATGCCATCTGGACCCAGGTCATTTGCCAAATAACGTACAGCGCTTTCCAAAGCTGCTTTCGCAATACCCATGACGTTATAGTAAGGCGTCACGCGATTAGAGCCTTGATATGTTAGCGTTAGGATCGTACCGCCATCTGTCATCAATGGTTTTGCACGACGTGCAACTTCGATCAAAGAGTAGCAAGAAATATCCAGCGAGTTTTTGAAGTTTGCACGAGACGTGTCCACGATGCGACCTGTCAGCTCATTCTTATCAGAATAGGCAATAGCGTGGATTAAGAAATCAATCTTACCCCATTCTTTCTCCAAAGACGCGAACAATGTATCTAAGGATGCATCATCTTGAACATCGGCCTCTAAAACGATGTTTGAGCCAAGGCTTTCAGCCAATGGACGTACACGCTTTTCAAAGGCTTCACCTTGAAATGTAAATGCCAATTCAGCACCTTCGGCAGCCATTGCCGAGGCAATGCCCCAAGCAATAGATTTATCGTTGGCAACGCCCATTACGAGGCCGCGTTTGCCCTTCATAAGATCAGCCATGATATTTACTCATCGCTAGGGTCGCGTTCGTACCGCCAAAGCCAAAGCTGTTGGATATTACTGTATCCAATTCCACATTGTCGCGGCGTGTTGTTACGATCTCTTCTGGTTTTAGATTTGCATCCAATTCTGCCACGTTTGCAGAAGCGGCGATGAAATTGTCTTGCATCATCAAGAGTGAATAGATTGCTTCTTGTGCGCCTGTTGCACCCAATGAGTGGCCCGTCAAAGATTTGGTTGAGCTGATTGGTGGTGTTGACCCTTCGCCAAATACACGGCGGACAGCCTCAACTTCGGTAACGTCACCCGCTGGTGTGGATGTACCGTGTGCGTTGATGTAATCCACTTTGCGTTCGCCTATTGTAGACACTGCAAGTTTCATAGAACGCTCGCCGCCTTCACCTGATGGCGCAACCATATCGTGACCGTCTGATGTCGCACCGTAACCTGTGACTTCTGCATAAATTTTTGCACCACGTGCAAGGGCATGATCTAATTCTTCTAGAACCACAACAGCACCACCACCCGCAATTACAAAACCATCACGGTTTGCATCGAATGCACGAGATGCTTGTGTGGGGGTATCGTTGTATTTTGAAGACATAGCACCCATCGCATCGAATAGGCAGGACAATGTCCAATCCAGTTCTTCACCACCACCTGCAAACACAACGTCTTGTTTGCCAAGCTGGATTTGTTCAACGCCATTACCAATACAATGGGCTGATGTTGAACAGGCTGATGTGATTGAATAGTTCACGCCCTTAATTTTAAACGGTGTCGCGAGACACGCAGAGTTTGTAGATGACATGCCGCGTGTCACCATGAAGGGACCCATTCGTTTTGGCGCGCCTTTTTCGATAACGATCTTATGTGCGTTGAACAGATTAATTGTTGATGGACCACCAGACCCCATAACCAGACCAGTACGCTCATTAGAGACTTCGTTTTCTTCTAGGCCACTGTCAGCAACTGCTTGCTCCATGGCAAGGAAGTTATAAGCTGCTCCCATACCCATGAAACGCATCTGGCGCTTATCAATATGTTCTACTGGATCAATAGATGGCATGCCGTGGATTTGGCTGCGAAACCCATGCTCTTTATAGTCTTCAGCGGCACTGATACCAGATGTTCCATTTTTCAGAGAGGCTAGAACCTCTTCTGTATTATTCCCGATTGAGGAAATAATCCCCAAACCTGTGATAACGACACGGCGCATGAGCGTGCTCCTTTATGTGGGTATTATTTTGACAGATCAACGGCAGCTAGGCCGACTTTCATATCTGTTACTTCATAGATCAGTTCACCGTCAGCATAAACTTTACCGTTGGCGACGCCAATTTTGATTTTACGGTCAATAACGCGTGTGAGCTCAATATCATATGTTAGCATTTTACGTTCTGGTGTAACCATGCCCGAAAGTTTTACTTCGCCAACACCAAGTGCCATACCTTGACCTAACATTCCGCGCCAACCAAGGTTGAAACCCGTTAATTGCCACAAGCCATCCAAACCAAGACACCCAGGCATGATTGGGTTTCCAGGGAAATGACATTCGAAAAACCAAAGATCAGGTTTGATGTCAAATTCAGCTTTGATATGGCCTTTGCCATGTTCACCGCCATCAGCAGAAACTTCTGTAATACGGTCCATCATGAGCATCGGTGGCATGGGTAACTGTGCATTACCAGCGCCAAACATTTCCCCTTTAGCGCATTTAATCAGGGCTTCTTTGTCAAAACTCGTTGGTCTGTCGGACATGTTTATCTGTCTCCGTTTATTTTCCAATAATTGGTTAAAACCACCAGCTTTTAGCTGGTCAGCTTTAGCGTTATTTACATAAGGTTTCCTTCCATTTTAAGACCCAGCGTTGCGGTAAGGTCTTAAAATGGAAGGAAACCTTATGATCTATTCTACTGGAAGTCATAGCAGATATTATCACAGATACCATATCGTTTGGGTAACAAAATATCGTTACAAGGTGCTGCGTGGTGAAATGCGTGAGCGTATTCGGACATTGATACGACAAACGTGCAATGAATTGGGCGTACACATTGAAAAAGGCGTATTGTCTACCGACCATGTGCATATGTTTGTGTCAGTCCCGCCGCACGTCCCAATTTCAAAGGTGATGCAACGCGTAAAAGGGAGGTCCTCATACAAGATACAGCGGGAGTACCCCGAATTACGCAAACGCTATTGGGGGCAACGGTTCTGGGCTAGAGGCTATTTTTCAACGACGAGTGGAAATGTGACGGATGACGTTATTCGTCAGTATCTTGAATTACATTCAAAACGTGAACCTACCGACGAAAGTCGGTAGTTGTTCAGTCACTTCCAATTGTGAGTATCACTACTTTCGTCTGACTATCAATAGGTGGTGGCACTTAAGCGCATGCACCGCATGCCACGGCAATCGCTTGAAGATTTCAGCCTTCACCTTTGATTGCGGCTTTTAGGTAACTATCATCCCAAGCGGCTGTTTTTCTTCGTATTTTCAGACTGGCCGTATCGCCGACTTGCTTGAAGATGTTGATTGCACTATGTCGCATCAGAGCCATGTTGGCGGGGCCATTTTGGGTCCGCAAGCGCATCAGGTCGTCGTGAAACACCACATCCATCACCCAGTGCAGGCGATTTTCCACACCCCAATGGGCGCGTGTGGCGCGCAGGAATTGCTTGGCTGAGAGCGGTGCGGAGGACAGATAGTAACGTCGCGAGAAACTGGTTTTACCTTTGTGTTTGACCTCGGCCTCGATCATGCCGATAGCGGCGAGGCCTGGAAACCTTGGTGCGCCAGGCTCAGACCGATCAGGGCGCAGCCACTCTACATCATGACTGACATAGGCACGACGGATTTCTATCCGCTGTATAGGTTCATGTGTTTTGAGACTCACGCGGCTTCGGCCTGAGTGATTCGAAGGTACTCCATGGGTGTCTTACCTTTCAAGGCGTGATGTGGTCTGAATGTGTTATATTTTTCGACAGCTTTTCTCAGTTCAAACCGCATAGCTCCAATGCTATCGGCAATCAGATCACAACAATCATAGAATTCCTCGCGGAAGGTGCGGTTTCCACGCTCAACGCCACCATTGTATTTCGGTCTGGCTGGCGGCAATACAATGAGCGGGATTTTCATCTGCTCACACGCCGTCTCAAAATCGGCCATAAACTCGGAGCCACCATCAACTTGAATTGAGAGGATTTTATAGGGAGCTATTTCCACAAGCTCTTCCAAAAACCGTTTGGCAGAGCGTGCGGTGGCATTCGAATAAATTTGGCTACGCCGTTCCCAGGCCTGAAAGTGCTTGCAGGTGACGCCGTTTTTCGTGGCAGTCATGTGGTCGATCTGCACACGTTCTCCAATCTCTATATCTTTGTAATCCTTATATTTCCATCCTTTGGCGTGGCCCTTGGAGAAGTTACGCTTGCGCTTTTGTGGTGCAGACCTTGATCGTGTAATCAGGCCTTTCTTGCGTAGAAAACCCAAGATACGCCCCACGGTGCTATCGCTTATGATTTGGTTTTTATCGCGCCGCAAGATGGCCCCTATTTTTTCCTTACCGTAGGTTTTATTGTCGCGGCGAATTTCGAGCACCAACTGTTTTTCTGCCTCACCCCACTGTGACTTATTGCGGTGTTTTGGGGCCTTTGATGGCGGCATAATCCCTTGCGCCAAATCCTTCAAAACCCGCTTGTAGCGATAATAAGTAGACCGAGAGATGCCGACAAATTCAGCGCATTTTGCTAGAGAAACACCCTCTGCGCGTAAAGCTTCCCATTGCCGAACCGTGTCTTCGTATTTGATACGGTACGCATCCAAACATTCTTGTGTCCGCGCCCAAGCATAAAGTTTATAAACGTTCTTGTGCAGTCTTATGATTTGCATATTGGCCTCGTGAGTTGGTTTTTTACAATACTCAGTCTCCGAGGCCGCCTAAATCTTGGCAACAAAAAAACAGTCTCACATCTATCTGAACTTATTCACCGCCCATGATCGGCATCGGTGGTTTCATGGGTTTCCAAACCACTGGTCTGGTCGAAATAGAGCCTCACCTCTTCATGCAGTGATTTTTGGTTGCCTTTAAGCGCCAAAAGATAGTCTGCGCCTTGTGCGAGGATCGCCGCAGCAATACCGTGTTGGCAGCCCATTGCATCAATCGTGACCAGCGCGCCTTTCAACTCAAGCCGCGCCAGTAGTCGAGGTATCGCGCTGATTTCATTCTCTTTCTCGTCACAGGATTCTTGCCCCAAGACCAATCTCTGACGCGTTGCCCAAGCTGAAACCAGATGCAGGGCGCGGCCATCCTCACCATGCGCACGGCGTGACGACTTGCCGTCAATTGCCACGATCTCATCATCGCCATCGCGCAAGGCCGCAACCCAGGAAACGAAGCATTCGCTAAACAGGTCAGCGGGAATCGCGTTCATCACATCATTGAGCGTGTCATGAGATGGGATGCCATCTTTGAAGGGTA
>CBDBLJ010000002.1:0-148267 GCA_965206885.1 Amylibacter sp.
GATAATTTTAACCCATCCCGAGATAAAATATGAAAGTACCAATTGCAGAGCCAGATAAGCAAAAATGATTTCCTGAAATTTAAGCGAAGGGATGAAGTGCACTAAGCATAAACAACAAAGGATCAACAGACCCATACGGTCGCTACCGCCATTATATGGGCCTTGAAAACGCTTCAAGATAAAGAGGCCCAAAATGACCAGTGCGAGACAAACCCATTGAGCTTGAATACCAAACAGTAGCAATACACTCAGAACAAGATGTTGAAGGAACAAGACTTTCTCATCTCTTGCCCCGCTAAGATGTTCGGTGCTTTGTTGGATGAACGCTAACGCTAAAAGTATTTCCGTTAAACGGATTGCAAAATCAAAGCTCATTATTCTGCACTGCTATAAATTTTATAAACGGGCGATGTATAACGAACGTTCCGTTCCAATTTTACCCCATTCCGACTGACAAATACCAATCTGAATTGTAGATAAGGTGGTAAGGGCACTTTCTCAGGGTCACGTTTAAGATCAGATACAACCCGTTTAAGTATCTCTTGCACACTGTGCTCTGTTGGGTTTTCGATAATGCGTTCGGCACAGCTGACAAAAAAGAGAGACTCATTTCTATAAGGGTTCCAAAACAAATGTTTAACCATAGTGTATAGGTTCATGTGTTTTGAGACTCACGCGGCTTCGGCCTGAGTGATTCGAAGGTACTCCATGGGTGTCTTACCTTTCAAGGCGTGATGTGGTCTGAATGTGTTATATTTTTCGACAGCTTTTCTCAGTTCAAACCGCATAGCTCCAATGCTATCGGCAATCAGATCACAACAATCATAGAATTCCTCGCGGAAGGTGCGGTTTCCACGCTCAACGCCACCATTGTATTTCGGTCTGGCTGGCGGCAATACAATGAGCGGGATTTTCATCTGCTCACACGCCGTCTCAAAATCGGCCATAAACTCGGAGCCACCATCAACTTGAATTGAGAGGATTTTATAGGGAGCTATTTCCACAAGCTCTTCCAAAAACCGTTTGGCAGAGCGTGCGGTGGCATTCGAATAAATTTGCGCGTGGATGTGCTTGCTACGCCGTTCCCAGGCCTGAAAGTGCTTGCAGGTGACGCCGTTTTTCGTGGCAGTCATGTGGTCGATCTGCACACGTTCTCCAATCTCTATATCTTTGTAATCCTTATATTTCCATCCTTTGGCGTGGCCCTTGGAGAAGTTACGCTTGCGCTTTTGTGGTGCAGACCTTGATCGTGTAATCAGGCCTTTCTTGCGTAGAAAACCCAAGATACGCCCCACGGTGCTATCGCTTATGATTTGGTTTTTATCGCGCCGCAAGATGGCCCCTATTTTTTCCTTACCGTAGGTTTTATTGTCGCGGCGAATTTCGAGCACCAACTGTTTTTCTGCCTCACCCCACTGTGACTTATTGCGGTGTTTTGGGGCCTTTGATGGCGGCATAATCCCTTGCGCCAAATCCTTCAAAACCCGCTTGTAGCGATAATAAGTAGACCGAGAGATGCCGACAAATTCAGCGCATTTTGCTAGAGAAACACCCTCTGCGCGTAAAGCTTCCCATTGCCGAACCGTGTCTTCGTATTTGATACGGTACGCATCCAAACATTCTTGTGTCCGCGCCCAAGCATAAAGTTTATAAACGTTCTTGTGCAGTCTTATGATTTGCATATTGGCCTCGTGAGTTGGTTTTTTACAATACTCAGTCTCCGAGGCCGCCTAAATCTTGGCAACAAAAAAACAGTCTCACATCTATCTGAACTTATTCAATTGAAGCTAATTCGGGAAAACCTGCGTATCCATGACATAATGATACAGTTTCACCTCTTCAAAATATGTATCATATAATTCAGGTAACAGATCACGCGATGTATAGCGCGCGGGACTATCCAAGGCCGCTTTCATTGCAGCTTCATCAGCATAACTAATCGCCAAAATCATCGGAATAGTCGTGCCATTTGGATCTTGTTCGACACCAAACATTACACGAACAGTTTCTGCACAGGCAAACTGACGCCATAATGGCACCAGTCTTTCATTTACAAACGTATGCATCGCTTCGGTTTGACCATCGCGTATCACGCCTTCAAATATTGCATATCGCGTAATCACCACTTATCCCCCGCGATGTTTAAAACTATCACGACGGAAGCTATAAAGTGCAGCTGGGTCAACAGATACATCCACCACTGCGGGTTTACCGCAATTTAAAGCCGCCTCAATTGCGCCGTGAACATCCTGCAATGTTTCAGCCCGATAGCCCTTCGCGCCGTATAGTTCTGCAAGCTTATCAAAAGATGGGCTGGAAATATCCGCACCAATGTAGCGTCCATTAAAGAAATCGCGCTGGTACGCTTTTTCTGCTCCCCAGCATTTGTTATTCATAACAACAGTTACCGTATTAATCCCGTGATCAACTGCCGTAGATAATTCCGAAACTGTCATTCCAAAACCACCGTCCCCCATAAGGCTAACCACTGGGCGGTCTGGGCACGCCAGTTTCGCCCCTAGCCCACAAGCAAACGAGAAACCAACCAAACCGAAATCAAGAGGTGTAAAGAGGCTTTTAGGCTCGTAATAATTCAATGCATCTGTTGCCTGCAAACACAATGTTCCCGCATCCATCGTAACAATAGCATCTTGTGGGATCACCCCGCGCAATGCTTTGAACAAACCCGAAGGTTGTGTTGGGTTCGTTTCAATAGCATCCGCATCCCGTTGCGCTAGGTAAGTGGACCGTTCAATTTGGAATTCATGTGTCCAACGATCTGCCTCTGTACGTTTGCCTAACGTTTCCACAGCCTCGCGCAATTGGATCGCAGTTGTCGGCGCGTCAGCCCAAATTCCCATTTCAACAGGAAAAAATCGCCCAATCGCAGTTGGTTCCAACTCCACCTGAATGATTTTAGCCGCTTTGTTAATGTTGTCATACGTATAGAAAGTCGCGTTAAATCCCAGACGCGTTCCTAATGCCAGAATAACATCGGCCTCTTTTACCAATCGCGATGCAACAATGTTTCCTCGTGGCCCCATTTGCCCTGCATTCAAGGGGTGGCCAAAAGGAATTGCATCTCCATGCCCAGGCGAGGTCACAATTGGACAGCTCAACGCTTCGGCCAAAGCAGTCGCAGCAGCATGTCCGCCCGTATTTTTGATACCGCCACCTGCAATAATAACGGGTTGCTTTGCGCCTATTAGCAAAGCCGCAGCTTTGGCAATATCGTCAGATTGTGCAGCTGGCATAGATTGGTTGCGATATCCTGTGGGCGCAGGAGCGGCTTCATACTCTGATTGCGCTGATAATACATCGCGTGGTAAATTCAATTGTACTGGCCCCTGACGTGGTGACAGCGCCGTACGAAACGCTTCTCTGAATAATTCAGGAACGCGGTCAGCACTTGGGGCTGTCCATGTCTTTTTGGTTACGGGCTTGAACAATGATTGCTGATCAACCTCTTGAAAGGCGTCTCGGTAAACATGACCAGAGGACAAAGCCCCTGCAATGGATACAACAGGCGAGAATGCTGCCATAGCCTGAGACAGACCAGTTACCAAATTCGTAGCACCTGGTCCGTTCTGACCTGCCAGAATAACACCAGCTTTGCCAGAAGCACGTGCATACCCATCTGCCATATGCGTACCTGTGCGTTCGTCATGCACACCTATGAAATTGATATCGTTTGCGTCGTAAAGAGCATCAAACATTTCCATTGTGGCTGAGCCAATAAGGCCAAAGACGTGCTTTGTGTCTTCATTTTGTAGGGCCTCTACAGCGGCTTGCCCACCAGACATTAGTTTGCTCATCATGACGTCCTTTCTAGAAAATCTAGTATAATATTGGTGAAATCTTCAGGCGTTTCTAAAACACCTAAATGTTGAAGTTTTGGCACTATCAGTGTCTCTGCACCTTCAATTTGGGCAGCAATTGCATGGCACATATCAGGTGTGCTGCCTGTATCATTTTCACAAGTGATCACCCTTGTCGGAACTGATATTGGCAATTTAGGAAGTATCAATTCTTTAACACCTGCAGCTAAAACCCAAGCGGCTTGTGCATAACTGCTTGGATCAACATTTTGGCGCCAATCACAAACTAGTTTTAACACTTCAGGGTTCGTGTCATGAAACTCTGGTGTGAACCAACGCTTCAGTGCGCTTTCCATTGTGGCCAATGGCCCTTGATCCAAAACTTTAGCAGCGCGTTCTTCCACCAGCATCTGTGCTTCATCGCCGCGATCATGTGGGGAGTTTAAGATCATCAAAGAGCTTAACATTTCCCCGTGATCTATTGCAAAACGTCGATTAATCATGCCTCCGATAGAGAACCCAACGATATGCGCCTTGGGAATATCAAGCTCTATCATCAAATCAGCCAGTTGATCTGAATACACCGTCAAAGAAGCTGTTTCTAGTGGTGGCTTACTATCCCCATGCCCATAGAGGTCATAACTTAAAACGCGATACTTCTCACTGAGTTTAGGTATGTAATCCATCCATAAACGGCGCGACAAACCAAGCCCGTGGATAAGCGCCACAACAGGCGCATCCACGGGCCCATCTAATTGATAAGCCGTGCCATTTTTTGAAATGTTACTAGACACCTGCAGGATTATCCACGTCGTGCCCCATTTCTTTGAGATCAGCATACCGATCACCAATACGGTGATGTGGGTGCCCGCCAATAGAAGCGCCAAGTGCCACGATAATCTCGTCTTCGGCAGGCGCATCAGTGACATTCAAATGGATCGTTTGATAATGCGAACGACGACCACCGTCGTCTTTATCCATCAATGGGATCATAAGAGGGCATCCCATCGCACCGCGTGTGTTCGAAAAGGCAAGATATGATTTTGCGTTAACCGCGTCACGGTATTTATTGCCAAACCAAAGGCTGTGCGTAAGAGCTTGTGCATGCTCAATTTCACCACCTGAGCCAACAACAGAAGCTTTACCGTAGCCTTCTAATTTGTCGCCAGTGACCTCTAAGATCATATCTGTTAAAAGCTGACCAATCTCTGGGCCAATATCCTTAACCTCAGGACTTAGGTCTTGTACAAAACCACGACCAAACCAAGGGTTTTTGATGATAACCATCGCAGAAATCAATTTTGTTGGTATCTCGACAGTTTTACCACCCTCTTCATGGGTTGTTTGAATATTTAATATAGTACGGCGAATTTCAGCAGGCATTGGTATTCCTTTAAGGTTTTAAGATGTAAATTCTGGCATGACTTTATCGATGAACAATTGCATCGATCTTTTTTGCTGCGCCATATCAAGCCCCATTGAGGCATAATAAATGAACGCATCCACGCCAATTTCTTCGTATTGTTTCAGTTTAGAAATCACAGTTTCAGGTGAGCCAAACATAAGATTTTCTTCCAGCATCACAGGATCAACGCGAACGTTCCCATCCAATTCGTCCAAAGGGACTTCGTTTGGGAAACCATTCACAACTTCGCCTTTTTTCATCATCAGGTTACCAAATTGTCCCAAGACACTGCGAATGGACTTCATAGTTTCAGTTTGATCTTCTGCTGTCTCATAAACGGATGTGTGGCGCATCATTGCAAAGCGCCCAGTAAATTCACCATCCGCTTTTGCAATAGCTTCATCCAACTGTTGTTTATACTTTTCCGCTTCTGAAAAAGGCATCGTCAACGGCCAACTCATAATATTACAATTGTTTTCAACCGCATAATCAAAAGTAATTGGTGAGCGTGCAGCGACCCAAATTGGAACATCTTTTTGAACAGGCTTCGGACATGAGGTGGCTTTGGGAAACTGCCAGTTCTCACCATTATGTTCAACATCACCTTGCCATAGCTCTTTCACCAATGGCAGCATTTCCTGCATGTAACGGTAGCTGTCTTTCTGATCCAGTTCAGGCTTCATACGGTCAAACTCGCGCTGGTAGGCACCAGAGCCTAGTCCAAACTCCAAACGCCCGCCAGAAATCACATCAAGTAAAGCCGCTTCACCCGCAATATTGATCGGATGCCAATATGCAGCATTGGCCACGCCGCAACCCAAGCGGATGTTTTCTGTATGATCTGCCCACCACGTCATGATCTGAAATGGATTAGGGGCAATCGTCATCTCTAACGCGTGATGCTCAGCAGCCCAAGCAATTTCAAACCCAGCCCGATCAGCCATTTGCACCATCTCAATGGTATGATCGCGCACCGCAATTATATCTGTTTCCGATGTCATGCGTTCTAAATTTATTGCCAAATGAAATTTCATCTTACTCTCCTCAACGTGGCTGAAATGGGTTGGCAAGCGGCTCGTCAGACATGTTCATCCAAACCGTTTTCGGCCGTGTGTAATCGTAAATCGCTTGAAAGCCGCTTTCACGACCATAGCCAGATGTCTTCATACCGCCAAATTCTGCAATCGGCGAAATCACACGGTATGTGTTCACCCATACAATGCCCGCTTTGATCTTTTTAGACATTCGTAATGACCGCGCGCTATTCGTCGTGAAAATACCTGCGGCTAATCCATGTTGGGTGTCATTGGCCAAAGCAAGTGCTTCTTCTTCGGTTTTAAAACGTTGGACACTTAAAACAGGCCCAAACAATTCCGTATCCACAATCGTCATATCCTGACGCGGACACTCGATAATTGTAGGTTCAAAAAACAAACCGTCTAAACCTTCAGGACGCGTTCCCCCTGTTAGAATATTCCCACCTTCATCACGTGCCAATGCCACTTGTTTTTCTATATGATCCAATTGGCCTTGCGTACATAGAGGGCCCATTTCTGTTTCATCAGCCTGTGGGTCACCGATGCGAATATTACGCGCAATGGCCACCATCTTTTCCAAGAATTCATCAGCAATGTCTTCGTGTAGATACAAGCGCGATCCAGCAACACAACTTTGTCCTGCTGCCGCAAAAATACCAGCGACAGAGCCGTTCACAGCACTTTCAATATTTGCATCATCAAAGACAATGAATGGAGACTTTCCACCAAGTTCCAATGAGATTTCGGCAAAATTCTCGGCGGTATTACGAATGACATGTGCGGCAGATGCAGGGCCGCCTGTAAATGAAACACGTGCAATTAACGGATGCGACGTTAATGCCCGCCCGCATGGATCACCATGACCTGTCACAATGTTTACAACACCATCTGGAATACCAGCTTTAGCGATGAGTTTCCCAAACTCTAATAACGGCGCAGACGCATATTCAGATGCTTTCAGGACAATCGTATTACCAGCAGCTAAAGCTGGGCCAATTTTAACAGCACTTAAAAATAATTGAGAGTTCCATGGAACAACAGCAGCGATAACACCTAGAGGTTCACGGTTCGTAAAAACAAACATATCAGGCTTATCAATGGGTAATGTGTCCCCATTTACCTTATCTGCAGCACCACCGAAAAAATGTAAAAACTCCGCAATATATGTTGCCTGCCAAGCTGTTTCTTTAAACATCTTACCAGTATCTTTAGTTTCAATACGCCCTAAGCTTTCAGAGTTTTCTGCAAGCAAGTCACCAAGCTTTCGCAAACATTTCCCACGTTCGGTTGGGCTCATTGTCGCCCATGGCCCTTCATTCAAAGCACGATCAGCAGCACGAACGGCAGTATCTATATCCTGCTCTGTCGCTTCTGGTACGTCATACCATTCTTTACCAGTCGATGGATCAAAGCTTGTGAAATTTTTGCCATCAGAAGCATCAACCCATTCGCCATTAATCAGCATTTTGTAGTGTTGTAAGTCTTTCATTTTTAAACTTCCTGACAAATTCCAGATTGAGGTACCACTGCGTGATATGCCCCATCTAAATACGCAAGCGGCTGCTCTGCGCCTTGATGAATATCTTTTACGATGCCTGTGAATATATAATGGGTACCAGATCTAAGAACTTGTTCGAGCTTACATGTCATTACGGTAGCACCAGATAGAGCTGGCCCAGAGGTTGTCACCCAATGTTCTACATCCATAAAACGATCTGCGATTTCAGCATCATCCGCGCCTGCAAAACGGTTTGCGGTGTTTTTTGCACTTTCAGGAAGTACATTGATATTAAAAGCTTCATTCGTTGCAACCATCGTTGCCATTTTTGAAGATGCATTTAAGCATACCAACATTGTTGGCGGATCAGCCGAAACAGAGCAAAAAGCACTTACCGTTGCACCATGGCATCCAGAAGGACCATCAGTTGTCACAACAGCTACGCTACTTGCTACTTTGCGCATCGCAGCAATGAATTCTGATCTATCTACGATTTCTTTATGAGGGTCTGACATAACTAGGTATCCTTTTCACCTGTTACATTAATATGATTCTAATATTTTAAAAAACGAAACTTTTTGTATATAATATTCGATTAAATCGAAGTATAAGCGTTTTATGAACCTTACTGAACTACAAACATTCCTAACAATTCTCGAAACGGGCAGCCTTGTTAACGCATCCAAGCGTTTGAACGTCACACAATCAACAATTACAACACGTCTAAAATCTTTAGAAGATGAATTGGGGCAAGTCCTTATAAACAGACAGAAATCTGGGATCACACTTACAACTTCTGGCGAAAGATTACGCCGTTATGCGTCCACAATTTTAGAGCTGTGGAAACAAGCAAAGCAAGAAACAGCACTTCCCCGCGGGATCAACTCTGTTTGTAATATAGGTTGCCATCCTGACTTGTGGTGTAATCTGGGACAGCGCTTATTCGATCACATTAGGCATACGGAACCGACAGTTGCGCTTTCTGTCTGGCATGGTGGTCAAACAGATTTGGATAAATGGGTGCAGGCGGGGTTAATTGATGTCTCTCTCACATATTGGCCAACGGCACATGGTGGACAGATCGTACACCCCCTAAGCCCAGATAGATTGGTTCTGGTTTCAACGACAAAAGATAGCCCTATGAAATTTGATCCTGATTATATTTATGTCGAAGCTGGAGAAACATTTGGCCGGCAACATGCAGCTGCGTATTCTGATGCAGGAACCGCCAAACTCAGCTTTGGAACTGCGCAATTGGGGGTGGAGCATATTTTAGAAAATGGTGGCTCTGCTTATTTACCTTACCGCATAGCAAAAACGTTCATTCAAGAGCACCGCCTCTTCCAAATATCACATGCACCAGAATTTCAGCGGAATATATATATGGTTCTCAATAAAAATGCAGCGCAAGACTGGAGCTTATTTAATGTCATTACCGAAGATGGCACCGAGTTCAGCGGTGTATAAAAAGATTAATCAACAATACGTCTAAGCAATAAGCAAACAGCTTGTTCAAACCGTTCTTCATTATGCTCAGCACGTGCAGCGAGTTGTGCCCCTTCAACAATGGCAAGACAAGTTGCAGCTTCACTGGCCGCATCAATTACACCCTTGATAGACCCGTCAACAGCACCACTTTCGAACACATCTTTCAACCAAGCTAGCCCCAGTTCTCGAAAACTATAAAGCTGCCTCTTTACAGTGTCTTCCAATCCATCTCGTCCAATCGAAAGCGCCACACACAGACATAAAGATTCCCCGCCATTCAATGCAATCCTGTAGATATTAATAAACTGGCACAGCCGTTGCCCAGCATTTTGCGCCATTGCATCAATAGAATTAAATTCATCTGCAACCACGGTTTGATACCGCCCCATCAAGGTCTCAATCAAGTTTGCTTTTGATGGAAAATGATGATGGATACTTGCTTTGCTAATGCCAATGGTTTTACTCAAGTCACCATAGCTAAACCCATCGTGACCATTGGCCCGCGCCGCTTGCTCTGCGGCATCCAGAAGTGCTGTCTTGGTATCCATTATAATCCTTACGGAATAGCCTTTATATGTTTCTATCTGCTACGATTTCATTTGCAAGCTGTTCTGCCCGTTCCAAAGCGCCCTCGATGAAACCACCGAACTGGCTGGCAGTCTCTGTAGACCCAAGCAATAAACGCCCATCCCATAGGTTAGACAATGCATAAGGCAAACCATAATCTGGATGCCCACCTGGTGGGTTTGCGTCCATTTCCGATGACGATTCTGGTTCTTCTGCCCAATCTTGATAGAACACTTTTACAGGTTTCAGAGCTTTCTCACCAAATAAACGCCCCAATTGTTGGATTGAAGCTTGCGTAACCTCATCCTCATGCCCTTTACGCGATTTTGCAGGCACACCAACAAAGCCGAATAAAGCACCTGCTTTGGTTTGCACATCAGATGCATCATGTATTTCGACCAAAGGTCCATGACGGCTCATCGCATCTCCCGATAATCCCGCTGTACGCCAAAAGGGTTCATCATAAATGGCCACAAACTTTGCCTGCCCCCCCATCCAAGTAGGGATCGCCATTAAAGCTTGTATCTGGGGCATAGATAACTCGGGTTCATACGTAATCTTAGCGGCAACCCGTGGCGGAATGGCAAGCACAAGATTTTGCCCTGAAACAATATCGCCATTTCTTAAAGCCACCTCAACTTTGTCAGTAAAACGAGCAGTTTTGACATGAGCATTCTTAATAATTTTACTTTCATCCAAAGCAGCAGCATAAGCATTGATTACAGATACCAAACCACCCTTCATACGATACGATCCCTCCATTGAAGCATATCCCATATTGCGGTGAATTTCACCATTCTGATCTTCAAAGCTCAGCGTACCCGCAGCATATTGATTGAAACGCATTAGACCAAAACGATCGACAGCCTTGGCTATGCGGTATTGCCCAGGCCAAAACCAGGACGGCCCAAGATCGACTGAGCTATCGTTATATTCACCCACTTTAATGCGACCTCCCAAACGATCACGGGTTTCCAACACCAGATAATCAATCCCCGCCTGCTGCATATGATCAGCAAGCGCAAGGCCAGACAGACCACCACCAACGATGATCACCTCAGTCGAACGTGTCATGCATTAAAATCCTTCGGTTTGCGGACGTAAATCCACTTCATGCGACCAAGTCGATTTTGGTTGGTTGGCAAGGTACCAATAAGCATCCGCAATATCATCAGGTTTCATCATTTTTGATGGATCAAGACTGTGTAAATCACGACTGCGATCTGTATCAATAATGCCGTCTAAAATTGTATGTACAACGTGGATGCCAGCAGGCTGGAATTCACGCGCAAGCGATTGTGTTAATCCGCGTAAAGCAAATTTCGCCGATGCAAACGCACCAAATTTTGCACCACCACGTAAACTTGCAGTAGCCCCAGATACGATAAATGCACCGCCGCCGCGTACCATTGGTTGCAGGATCGATTGCCCAAGGATCACAGCACTTTGCACCATAGATCGCCAACAGGCTTCGAACTCTTCTTGGGTCGTATCAAGGAAGGGTTGGATAACCAGATGAGCAGGGTTGTGTACAACGATCTTTGGTGGTCCAAATTCTTGGATCAAGCCCGTGATCACTTCGCCAGTAACATCAGCATCGCTAACGTCACACGTTCGTATATCAAATTCGGTATCATCAGTTACAAGCCTACGCACCAAACCTACGGCATGCATTCCTTCAGCTTCAAACTTACGAAGCAGAGCTTGGCCTAAGCCCTGCCCTGCACCAGAAACCAATGCGAGTTGTTTTTGTGCCATATCTAAACCGCTGGTTCTTTTGCCAATGGCAAGTGCCCAGTTTTAATCCAAACCTTAGTGTCTGGCCGAAAACTAGTTGAGTAATATCAGTAAGTTGTGATTCACTCTCTTTATCAAATAAGATGGAGAATTTTATGGCTTGGACTGATATTACTCGCCCCCTATATGAGCGAAACAATGGGCGTTATGCAAGTGATTGCACGGACGAAGAGTGGGCAATAATTGAACCACTGCTGCCAGAATCCAATGTGGTTGGTCGGCCCAGAACAACCGAAATGCGCGATGTGTGGGACGGAGTGCAATACATGGCGAGCACGGGATGTCAGTGGCGAATGATCCCGAAAGATTTCCCGCCGAGGACTACAATACAGGAGTATTTTTACGACTGGCGGGACAATGGCGTGTTGTACCGGATCAACGATACGCTTGTCATCAAGGCGCGGGAATTGGCAGGTCGCGCAGCCAGTCCAAGTGCAGGTGTTATTGACAGCCAGAGTGTTAAAACGACAGAAAGCGGTGGTGTTTCCGGCTACGACGCAGGGAAAAAGATAAACGGCCGTAAGCGCCATATCATCACAGATACCATCGGGCTGTTGATCGGATTTATCATCCACAGTGCGGGCATTCAAGATCGAGATGGGGCCGTTGATGTCCTCAAATCTATCTACTACTCCCATCCCAAACTCCGACATGTGTTTGCCGATGGAGGATATGCGGGGCCAAAATTACGAGAAGCTTTAGAAAATATGGGCTGTTGGACTATCGAAATTTTAAAGCGCAGTGACAAGGCTGTGGGATTTGAACTCATTCCAAGACGGTGGGTTGTCGAGCGCACCTTTGCCTGGTTGGGGCGGTGCCGCCGATTGGCAAAAGATTGGGAGAAATCCATTGCTTCTGCTGAAAGCTGGCTCCTCATCGCCCATATCAGAATGGTCACACGGCGATTAGCAAGGGGTTGAAATCATTGAAATAGTTTTCGGCCAGACTCTTAGCACCTTGATCACCAGCAACAGCTGACAATTTAGCACCGATAGGCAAACGCAACCATGAATGTTTGCGCAAATCATCCACACCATCATTAAAACCGCCATCCAGAACAAGAAATTCGCCGCCTTTGGGTAAATCTATATCAACCTTGGCACCAGCATCCCATGTTTCCATAGTCACCGTTTCAT
Organism: Amylibacter sp.; assembly: GCA_965206885.1. GTDB lineage: Bacteria > Pseudomonadota > Alphaproteobacteria > Rhodobacterales > Rhodobacteraceae > Amylibacter. The sequence continues at coordinate 12,747 of CBDBLJ010000002.1, forward strand.
CATCATCTGCGAACAGCGGCATAACTGCTACGCCACCCCGACCAGAAGCATCAACAGATGTATTCTTATTCATGTCGATCATAATCTGTGTACGGTCATCCATATCGAACTGCCATAGCTTCACAAAGATCACGCACCCCTCATCCGAGCCAGGCGTATGGCTAGATGTTGGTGGATTGCGCACGTAACTGCCCACTGGAAAGTCACCATGCTCATCTTGGAACACGCCTTCTAAGACGATGAATTCTTCGCCGCCCGTATGCGTGTGAGCAGAGAATTTACTGTTTGGTGCATAACGTACGATAGTTGAGGCGCGCGCCACTTCATCACCGATACGGTCCAACATACGTCTATCCACACCCGGCATGGGTGAAGCTAACCACTTCACCTCATCCGAATGGACTAAGACGCGACTGTTAAAGTCAGCGTTCAAGTTCATCTTTTCACCCCTTATCCTGCTATGCTTGGACGTGCTGCTACTTTAGCGCGCCATGCTGCTAGATTTCCCAATGATGCTGGAATTTCTACTTCTGCAAAATCAGCAAAAGCCAAACCAGCAAAAGCCGTAATGTCAGCCATAGAGAAATTATCACCTGCCAAGTATGCATTGTTTGCAAGTACACCGTCTAGGTATTTCATTGTTGATGATGCATTTTCACGTTGAGACATACCCCATTCTTTATTTTGATTTGTTTCCAAATCTGGACCAAGACCAGCGGTTGCATGGTGGAAGTATGCCCCAACAGCATCCAAAAGATTCGCTTCAGCACGACGGTTCATCATATGTACGACAGCACGTTCTTTTGGCGAACTGCCACACAAAGAAACACCGTCAAATTGACCATCAATATATTCTGTAATCGCTGTACATTGTGACAGCATCGTACCATCTTCTAACTCCATACAAGGCACTGACGCATCTGGATTCTTTGCACAAAATTCACTTGATCGGTGCTCCCCATTCATCACATCTACATCAATAAACTTGACTCGATCTGTGACACCCTTTTCAGCCAAAGCAATGCGTACACGTGCTGGATTTGGGAACGCTGCTACGTCATAAATCTTCATAATTCTCTCCAATATTTATATCTTCCACGCACTATACCTACTAGTAGGTAGATATATTTACAATCTTTAAAATCACAACTAACAAACCTGTGAACGTTCCCCTCGTTTAAACATAGAAAACCCCTCGTATTTAGAGAAAGCGAAACTTTACTAGAAAAGTCATCAATTACAGCTTAAGAACCTTCTACATGGGAACAACACATTTAAATCAGCTGCTTAAAAAAATGCAGCAAAATTATAGCAAGCTTGCGCCAACATTACAGCGTGCTGCAAAATACGTGATCGATAATCCAACAGATTTCGGCATTGATCCTATAAGAATGACTGCTGAAAAATCAGGAGTAAGTACTTATTCCCTGGTACGTCTGGCACGCGAATTAGATTATGAAGGCTTTGAAGAATTCCGAGACCCGTTTAAAAGAGCCTTACGTACTGCATCATCCACGAACCTATCATCCGATTGGCTAGATAATCTTCACGAGCAAGGTGAAGTAGGATCGGCTTTGGCGCGGTCTGCTGAAAACTCGATGTCGATCCTCAGCACTAGTTTGCGTCTTATGACACCCGAGCGGATCGAACCTTTTATTACAGAACTAACAAAAGCACGAACGGTTTATGTAACAGCAACGCGTGTAAGCTACGCTCTGGCGTATTACTTTCAACACATCGCAAGGCTGGTTTTGCCAAACGTACAGTTTATTCCACGCGACATGGCCAACCCGATTGATGATTTGAATTTTGCCAATGACCAAGATCTTTTGTTGGCGATCACAGTCACGCCCTACAGCCAAATCACCGTGAATGCTTGCAAGTTCGCCCGTCAAAAGGGAATGAAATTACTGGTCATTACTGACTCGCAACTCCCCTTATCCGAATTGAAACCAGACGCAGTATTAACAGCAGAAATGGAAAGCCCACACGAATGGCACTTCTCCGCTTTGTTGAGTAGATTTAGGATTTTAAATAGAGCATAGATTGATTATCTGGAATGGATGATTGTCTAATTTTGAGTTTGAAGTATTCGGTATCCTTGATGCCTCTGGCTCGCTTACGGATCATTCCTATACTGACATTACCAGCCTCTATCCTGGCGCTTGTGAGCTTGTGTTTGGCGTAGTTGCAGATGCCCACACAATGTTTCCGTAGGGATTTCGCGAACTTTTTTAGATAGAGCATCTGTGACTGATCTGCTATCAGGCACCAACGTTCCAGTTGCTCCGCCATCGCCTCAAATGAAGCGGCACTCCACAGCAGCTGAAGCTGTTCTTTCAAGACGTAAAGTGCATTCAGGTTGCTATTGCTCTCCAGCAACCTTTGCAGCTTGTCACTTTGTTTTTCACTCAACTTATCCGCATTTTTGAGCAACAGATAATGCGTCCCTTTCATCAACTCTTTACCACTTGGATCGGCCTTTCTGAACTCAAGTCGACGCTGATTATGGATAGCTTTGCTGTAGTTTTTCATGACGTGGAAACGGTCAAATACTATGTCGGCCAACGGCAAGGACTCTCTGACAGCCTTTTGGTAGGCAGGCCCCATATCCATCGCTACGGCCTTTATTTTGCAGGCTGTATCTGGTTGCAGTTGTTTCAAAAACCTTGAAAAAACCTCGGCAGTTCGGCCTGCTTCAACCCAGATCAGATGACCGCCAACCATATCGTAGACCACCGTCATGTAGTCATGACCTTTCGCCCGGGCAACTTCATCTACACCAATATATTCCAAGCCAGTTAGCTCTGCAGGATCAAGCGTAGGGAGAGTTTCAATAAGGTATGCCCTGTCGATATTCTTGACCGTTTCCCATCGTATATCCAAATGTCTGGAAACCGCTTGAATAGACATATGCCGACATAATCCACTGATCAGTCGGCAAAATCGGTGAGTGAAACGGCACCCTTTATCAACAAAATCACACCCCTCAATGCGGCGTTCGCCCTTGTTAATATAAACCTGCGCCAGCTCAATCTCGACCACACAAGGATACCCAAAAAGGGGGATGTCGTTTACTTGTCGGCGGACATGCTGGTTGATGCTTCCCTTCTGGTCTGTAGCAGGGTCTATAGCCCTCCTACGCGCGTCTCGGCTGCAGTGAATGACAATCTTAACACCGCCGTCATCCAGTTTAATTTCATTTACACGTTGCCCTTTGAGGCCTAAAATATGCTGCGAGATGTTGATTGTCATATACCTGCTCTATGTAAAGTTATCAGAAACCATACATATCAACAGGTTACTTGGCGGTCGGCATCTTTTTCTACTCAACAAAGCGGAGAAGAGCCACACGAATTTGCATGTTACCTTGGTGTACTTGCGATTCTTGAGAGCTTATTGCATTTACTAGTGATAGAGGGCGGCGAAACCGCCGCCGAAAATATCAAATCCTACCAAAACCTAAAAGCTCGGATGGATGGGTCGTCGCCCTTTTAAAACTAAAGACCTAGCGCTTTATAACTGCCAGCAATGCGCTCCAAAGACACCAAATATGCAGCAGTGCGTAAACTATCCACATCGTTACGTGAATGCCAAACAGATTGCATTGATTGATACGAGCTTCGCATCGTATCTTCTAGGCCAGAACGCACTAATTCTAATTCACCAGCACCTTTAAAAAATTTCTCTTTGAAATCATCAGAAACAGGTTTTCCGACCAAACGCTCCATCTCTTTAATCAGCAAAATATTACTACCCTCTTGCTGACGGCGTTGCATACGACCGAAACGGATATGGCTTAAATTCTTCACCCATTCAAAATAAGAAACAGTCACACCACCAGCGTTTGCATACATATCAGGAATAATAACGATACCTGCTTCGCGCAAAACATCATCTGCGCCAGCCGTCACAGGACCATTAGCAGCTTCAATAATCAAACGCGTAGAAATACGTGACGCATTCGAAAGATTAATCACACCTTCCATGGCTGCAGGAATCAAAATATCACAGTCTTTTTCTAAAACGGCACTGCCATTTTCGACAAAGTCACCACCAGAGAAACCTTTGACGCCACCCGTTGCGCGCAAATGCAATGAAAGTTCTTCGATGTTTAGCCCCTTATCATTGGTGACGGCGCCATCGCGCTCAATAACACCTGTGATCAAACACCCATCTTCTTCCGACAGGAACTTTGCGGCATGGTATCCCACATTACCCAATCCCTGCACGACGACGCGTTTACCGTCTAAAGTACCTGACATGCTTGCTGCTTTAATATCATCTGGGTGGCGGAAAAACTCTTGCAGCGCATATTGACATCCACGCCCCGTTGCTTCGACACGCCCCGCAATACCACCTTTATTCAACGGCTTACCTGTTACACAAGCTTCTGAGTTCAACTCAGTTGTGTTCATACGGCGGAATTGATCTGCAATCCATGCCATTTCCCGCTCGCCTGTTCCCATGTCCGGGGCTGGGACGTTTTGGGATGGGTGGATCAGGTCACGCTTCATTAATTCATAAGCAAAACGGCGTGTAATACGCTCCATTTCATCATCTTCCCATTGGCTAGGGTCAATATGTAGCCCTCCTTTTGATCCTCCAAATGGTGCTTCTACCAACGCGCATTTATAGGACATCAAAGCGGCTAAAGCTTCAACCTCATCTTGGTTCACAGAAGTTGCAAAACGAATACCACCTTTTACAGGCTCCTTATGTTCGGAATGAACCGACCTATATCCTGTAAACGTGTGAATATCTCCACGCAATTTCACACCAAAACGAACTGTGTACGTCGAATTACACACTCGGATTTTTTCCTGAAGCCCAGGCGACATATCCATCAACGAAACTGCTTTATCGAACATCATATCAACGGACTGACGAAACGACGGTTCTTGTACACGAGTCATGCGCACTTATCCTTTTAGGTTATAAAATATAAATCAGTTTTAAACTGATTCCTCACACAAAAACATATCGTTATGATATTGTCTAATAATAACAATTGTTATTAATTTAGATGTAAAAAAATTAGGCAACACATTATTAACCTCTAAATAACATCTAGCTTATAGAGCTTTCGAATAGATACTAAACGCTGCTTCATGGGTCATTTCACGTGGGTTATTCACCAATAAACGTGTTTGTTTCATGGCATCTTGCGCCAATAAAGGTAAATCCTCTGCTGAAACACCTACATCGCGCAATCTAGATTTCAGACCCAGTTGCGACCCTAGTTTCTTGAACCCATCCACAAAACCGCAACACATATGTTTTTCTTCTAACCCTATCAGCTTCGGAAAAACAATCGGGGCAATCTCTGCATACTGCTGTGCCGCCAACTCATCCTGTATATTAAATTCTAACACATGCGGTAAAACCAATGTATTCGACAAACCATGTGGCACATGGAAATGCCCACCAAGCGGATAAGCTAACGCGTGAACTGCAGCTACGGGCGCATTTGCAAACGCCATCCCAGCCAACATAGATCCCAACAACATATCAGATCGGGCAATGCGGTTTTCACCATCCTTACAAGCCGTATGAATGGCTCCAGCCAACAATTGCAAAGCTTGTTTCGCCAGTGTGTCCGATAAAATATTCTTAGCGTGTTTCGTTGTAAAAGCTTCAATAGCGTGAACCATCGCATCAATACCAGTTGCGGCGGTCACATGCGCAGGCAGACCAATGGTAAGCTCGGCATCCAAAACAGCCCAATCGGGTAAAAGCTGCGGAGACACGACACCTTTCTTTTCAGATGTCCGTGTTGTCACAATAGAAATCGGCGTCACTTCGGACCCTGTCCCAGCAGTCGTAGGCACCAGAATCAATGGTAGCCGCTGTCCTGTGACCAAACCAACACCATACATATCATCCAGATGCTGTTTTTGATCTGGATAAGCTAAAAGCGCAATGAGTTTTGCCGTATCTAAGGATGATCCTCCACCGACCGAAACCACCCCATCAACGCCAGCAGCCCGTGCCATTTCAACAGCGCTCAAGATAACTTGTTCAGGCGGGTCTTCTACCACTGTATCAATGATAAGCACACCTAACCCAGCATCATTTAACCCCATTAAACAGGTTTCAACTAAACCCAATTCGAGGATGGTCTTATCCGTAACAACCGCGACCTTTGAGCCCCCTAACTCTCTCATCAACTGACCGATCTTTGCCGTAGCTCCAACCTCAGAAAGAATTGAACTCGTTGTTTGAAATTTAAAGGGTTTCATTTTTCAAGCCTTATATTGAAGGGTCCTTCATAAACTATGACCTATTCGCACTATAAATCCAGAAGATAAAAAATATTCTATTCACGCCCACGCAAAATATGTGCTGGTCGTAGCCTAAGCGGTCGCCATGCAAAAATCAGACCCGTGATAAGCGTAATAAAAACACCTCCAATGATGATTGCAAAAGCAGATATTGGTATGAATTGATACTCTGCTTCCATCACAAAAACCATAACTGCCCATCCTGCAACAACACCTGTCAACAAGGCAACACCGCCCGCAGCAGCCCCAAGAATTATGGATCGTAATGCAAAGCTTGCAAGAATACGTCCACGAGTTGCACCAAGCGTTTTAAGAACTGCTGCTTCAAATACACGAGCCGGTTCACCAGCAGCAGCAGCGCCAATTAAAACGACAAATCCACTTAGCAAAGTAATCGCTGCCCCGTAAGATGTGGCGGTCGCAATACCTTTAAGAGCATCTGATACGCGTGCAATTGCATCACGCACACGAATTGCTGTGATATTAGGATAATCGCCCGCAACATTACGCAATAGGTCAGCTTCTGCCGCCTCTTCTGCATAAATAGTGGCTATATTTGTATGCGGTGCGCCCGCAAGAGCCCCAGGGTTTAGAGTCAGTACGAAGTTGATACTGGCGTTTGAGAAATCAACGTTACGGAAATTAGATATCGTAGCGATTATCTCACGTCCAAGAATATTAACTGTAAGTGTGTCCCCTAGCTTTAAGCCGATTTCCAGCGCTTCTTCTTCAGCAACACTCACAAGAGGTGGCCCCGCATAATCTTCAGCCCACCAAACACCTTTAGTAACAGTCGAATTATGCGGTGGTAGGGCAGAATATGTTATCCCCCGATCCCCACGAATAACCCAATGATCACCAGCCACATCTCGTGCATCAACACCGTTAATATGTGTAACAATACCCCGTAACATTGGCGCCGTATCTACCCGTGAAACACGTGGATCTTGTTTTACCTTGTCAGTAAACGTAGATAACTGATCGGGCTGTATATCCAGAAAAAAGTATGAAGGCGCGATCTTTGGCAAATCTTGTGCAATAGAATTACGCAAATTGGCATCAATTTGACCAACAGAAGCCAACACGGCCAAGCCTAGGCCCAGAGATAGAACAACGGATGTTGTCTCACTACCTGCCCCTCCTATTGCCCCCAATGCTAGACGTAATGCTGGGTAGTTGCGGACAATTTTAGTGCGTGCCAAACGTGCAGAAATCCATCTGATCCCTATGGCTGACAGGGCCAATGCGCAAAGTGCAATCAAAATGCCAGCGGCGGTCCAAAGTGCAAGTTTCGGAGATCCAGAGTACCACGCAGCAGATGCGATCAACGCTATAATTAAGAAAAAGATCAAAAGCAGAAATACAATACGTGGTCTGCCATACAATTGACCAGACGGAGAACGAAACAACGATGCCGCGCGTATCTTCTCTGCCTGCGAAAGCGGCCAAAGCGTGAAGATCAAAGCGGACAAAACCCCGTAAAGAGCAGCTTCAGCTAATGCTGACAAATGCAGGCCAATTGCAATAGGAACAGGAAATGCTGCTTCTATTGCCGATGATAAAAGGATCGGTAGAGTTGCACCTAATATCAAACCTAAAGTGATGCCGATCAATGCCATAACTCCTATCTGAATAAGATAGGTTAGGAAAATTACTTTCCCGTTTGCCCCCAATGTTTTGAGAGTGGCAATCACAGGTGTTTTTCGATCAAGATATGCGCGTACTGCCGCAGATACACCAATGCCGCCGACCGCTAAGCCAGCCAATCCAACAAGAACCAAAAAAGCACCAATACGATCGACAAAACGTTGAACACCAGGTGCGGCTTTGCGTCTATCGTGCCAGCGTGCACCTTTGTTTTTAAAACGATTTTCTGCTTTTGCACTTAAACTTGATAAGTTCGTTAAATCGGGAAGCAAAAGCCTGTATTTTGCCTCAAAAATGGACCCAGGTTCGAGTAATCCTGCCCCTCCCAAATCATCCAGAGCGACTATTGTTCGTGGTCCAAGCCCAAAACCTGCGCTGACATTATCGGGTTCGCGAACTAAAGCTGCTGATAAATAGAATTCCTTTACACCCAAACGAAACATATCGCCGATAGACAATCCCAACCGATCAATCAAAATCTGCTGCATAACAGCGCCTGGTGTAGATTTATCCCCTGCTAACGCACGCGCCAACGACATATCGGGCTTTAACAGAACTCTGCCATATAAAGGGTAATTTGTATCAACACCCTTAACCTGAGTTAGAGCCCGTTCTGCAGTATTGCCATCGCCAACCACAGCCATAGATCTAAAATCAAGGCACTTCTCCGCTTTGTTGAGTAGATTTAGGATTTCAAATAGAGCATAGATTGATTATCTGGAATGGATGATTGTCTAATTTTGAGTTTGAAGTATTCGGTATCCTTGATGCCTCTGGCTCGCTTACGGATCATTCCTATACTGACATTACCAGCCTCTATCCTGGCGCTTGTGAGCTTGTGTTTGGCGTAGTTGCAGATGCCCACACAATGTTTCCGTAGGGATTTCGCGAACTTTTTTAGATAGAGCATCTGTGACTGATCTGCTATCAGGCACCAACGTTCCAGTTGCTCCGCCATCGCCTCAAATGAAGCGGCACTCCACAGCAGCTGAAGCTGTTCTTTCAAGACGTAAAGTGCATTCAGGTTGCTATTGCTCTCCAGCAACCTTTGCAGCTTGTCACTTTGTTTTTCACTCAACTTATCCGCATTTTTGAGCAACAGATAATGCGTCCCTTTCATCAACTCTTTACCACTTGGATCGGCCTTTCTGAACTCAAGTCGACGCTGATTATGGATAGCTTTGCTGTAGTTTTTCATGACGTGGAAACGGTCAAATACTATGTCGGCCAACGGCAAGGACTCTCTGACAGCCTTTTGGTAGGCAGGCCCCATATCCATCGCTACGGCCTTTATTTTGCAGGCTGTATCTGGTTGCAGTTGTTTCAAAAACCTTGAAAAAACCTCGGCAGTTCGGCCTGCTTCAACCCAGATCAGATGACCGCCAACCATATCGTAGACCACCGTCATGTAGTCATGACCTTTCGCCCGGGCAACTTCATCTACACCAATATATTCCAAGCCAGTTAGCTCTGCAGGATCAAGCGTAGGGAGAGTTTCAATAAGGTATGCCCTGTCGATATTCTTGACCGTTTCCCATCGTATATCCAAATGTCTGGAAACCGCTTGAATAGACATATGCCGACATAATCCACTGATCAGTCGGCAAAATCGGTGAGTGAAACGGCACCCTTTATCAACAAAATCACACCCCTCAATGCGGCGTTCGCCCTTGTTAATATAAACCTGCGCCAGCTCAATCTCGACCACACAAGGATACCCAAAAAGGGGGATGTCGTTTACTTGTCGGCGGACATGCTGGTTGATGCTTCCCTTCTGGCCTGTAGCAGGGTCTATAGCCCTCCTACGCGCGTCTCGGCTGCAGTGAATGACAATCTTAACACCGCCGTCATCCAGTTTAATTTCATTTACACGTTGCCCTTTGAGGCCTAAAATATGCTGCGAGATGTTGATTGTCATATACCTGCTCTATGTAAAGTTATCAGAAACCATACATATCAACAGGTTACTTGGCGGTCGGCATCTTTTTCTACTCAACAAAGCGGAGAAGAGCCAAAATCAACAATCTCGGATGTCTTAACACTAATGTCTTGCATCCAATCCCGTTCATCTGGTTCAGCAAAACGGTAGGTGAATTCGAGCTCGGCATCGCCACCAAGTATAACAGCGCCCTCTTCCACCAATCCATTTTCTATACTCATCTTAACCGAGCCGATGCTTGCAATAGCTCCGACACCCAAGGCAAGACAGATAATGAAAACCCAGAAACCGCGAAGGCCGCTGCGCAATTCACGGTAAGCAATACGAACAGCAACAGATGTATTCATTCCGCAGCTTTCTGAGCTTGGATAAGATCGATGCGACCATCAGACAAGCGGACAATACGATCACAACGAGCAGCCAATTCAGTCGAATGCGTTACCAGAACGATAGTTGTCCCGTATTTGTCACGCAGCCCTAGTAACAAATCAATAATCACCTGCCCGGTGGTACCATCCAGATTGCCCGTTGGCTCGTCTGCCAACAAAATATCAGGCCGTGTAGCAGCAGCACGCGCCAGTGCAACGCGTTGTTGTTCACCACCAGACATCTGCGATGGGTAATGATCCAACCTCGCACCTAAGCCAACGGCACAAAGCTCATCTTTTGCTTGTTCAAACGCATCTTTCACGCCTGCAAGCTCTAACGGTATTGCAACATTTTCTAAAGCCGTCATGGTCGGAATAAGGTGGAAAGATTGGAAGACAACCCCCATATGATTAAGACGAAACTTGGCCAGCGCATCTTCGTTTAACACCGAGAGGTTCTGTCCCAATGCATAGATTGTACCACCTGTGGCCTGTTCTAGGCCTCCCATTAGCATAAGGAGCGATGATTTGCCTGAACCAGATGGCCCTACGAGCCCAAGAGTTTCTCCGCGGACAACATCCAAAGTGATGTTGTGTAATATGTCGACGGAACCAGCATTGCCAGATAGTTTAAGATATGCATTCTTTAGAGATAGTATAGGTTCAACCAAGATTTTCATCCTCAGGATTTGTTCTACAATGATATATTGTCCGTTACGCGTATTCTGCAAGCAAACAATTGCGTTACTTTTCATACTCTTTTCCATAACGCCCGTATTTGCAGCGCCTGTGGTTGTCGCCGCACTTGGTGATAGCCTGACACAAGGTTACGGTTTATCCCGTGAAAATGGATTTGTACCGCAACTGGAAACATGGTTGCGTGGTAAAGGTGAAGACGTCAAGGTTTTGAATGCAGGTGTTTCAGGAGACACAACCGCAGGAGGGCTGTCCCGTATAGCTTGGACACTAACACCTGAAGTTGACGCTTTGATTGTAAACCTAGGCGGGAATGACTTACTGCGTGGCATTAACCCTGCTGCAAGCCGTGCGAATTTGGACAGTATCTTACAAATAGCCAAGGAAAAGGAGTTGCCAGTGTTGCTTGTCGGCCTGATCGCTCCAGGGAATTATGGGCCAGAGTACAAGGTAGAATTTGACCTTATCTATCGCGAACTAAGTCACAAGTATGGAGCATTATTTTATGAAAATTTTTTCATTACGCTTATTGAAAACAGTGATGCTAAAAATCCAAACTACCGTTTCATGCAAAGTGACGGTATTCATCCAAATGCTTTGGGTGTGGCAAGAGTTGTAAACGATATTGCCCCCCTTGTACTCAAATTGATTGCTCAAGCTCAGAAATAACACGCCATTATGTAATAATTTAGCTCGGTATATGCCTTTACCATATGCTATTTTATTTTGTTGTAGGAACAGATTCCAAAACATTAAGAACTTCCGAATATATCCAGCGAGAAAATATCTGTGCAAGGCTATCTTCTTGTTCTTCTTTTACGGTAATGAAATATCGATCTGATGCTAAAATCCGATCATCAAGCGGCATGATAAGAGCTTTCTCCGCAATTGCAGGTGTTGCAAGAAGCAGACTTGTCAACGCCACCCCTGCTCCATTACGTGCAAGGCCAATAGCCAAACCATGGGAGTCAACGAGTTGAGCAATATTTTGGGGAGGCTCTAAATTAAGCTCATTTGACCACTTTTCCCACGTTTCTGAAGTACCAACAATTTGAATACGTCGTGCGTTACAAATATCATCCCAAGACGGCTGCCCATTAAATATATCAGGGGCGCATACCATAACAATGTGGTCATGATATAACTCTTTAGCTCCTTTTCCAGCTGCCTCATAAGAGCCAAAGCGAATTTCGACATCAGCATCTGAAGCCATAAAATCATCTGGCCATAGTGTACTTTTAATGCGGATTTGTACGCTTGGATAACAATCAAGAAACTTCGATAAATTTGGCACAATAAAACTTTGAGCAAAGCTGATACTTGCGGCAATTGTAAGTGTATCATTTGATTGATCTGGCTCAAAAGCCGCAGCTACGCTGGCAAGACCACTGATAGACTCAGTCACATTTGGTAAAATACGGCGACCAGTATCTGTCAGAGCTAACCCTCTGGGCAATCGGATAAATAGTGGCACGCCAAATCGTTGTTCAAGCAGCCGTACCTGTTGGCTGATTGCCGATTGCGTCAGCCCCAATTCAAGCGCTGCCGCAGTAAAACTAAGGTGCCGTGCTGCACATTCAAAAGCACGGAACCAAGTTAATGGGGGGATTTTTCTCTGCATAAGCCTCAACTAAGCCATTAGTCTTTGTAATGACAGTGACCTAAATTTTGTCGTTTGTCAAAATGCAGATTGGCCTGAATACTAAGTTAATATGATGCCACTGGCATTTACCTCTCAGCCACGAATAGCCAAAGGGACGTACTATGGAACAGGTTAAATTCAAACAAATGAAGGACGGGGATCAAGAGGACTATGCTTTCCTTGATTGCCTTGAACGAGAATATACAAAAGGTACAGCTGATCGCTTGCTGTCAGCAATGGTCGAGCTGGATAAAAGCCTATCAGGGTATCAGGTCACACGGCTTGGACATTCTTTGCAATCCGCAACGAGAGCCTGGTACGATGGTGCTGATGAGGATTGGATTGTTGGCGCTCTTTTACATGACATTGGTGATATCTTTGCGCCCCATAACCACGATGAGTACGCTGCAACCATCCTAAAGCCTTTTGTCCGTGAACAAGTTTGCTGGTGTGTGCAAACCCACGGAGACTTTCAACTGGTTTATTTTGCCGAACATGTTGGTGCGAACCCAAACAAGCGGGATGCCTATGTTGGCAATCCATACTTTGATGATTGTGCTGAATTTTGTGAACGTTGGGACCAAGCAAGTTTTGATCCAGATTATAAAAACAAGCCGCTTGAGTTTTTTGCAGACATGGTTCGAGATGTCTTCGCCCGCCCAGCATATGACGAAAAGATCATGCAAAAAGGTATACGAAAACCACTAACAAACGCAGCACTTTCTGAAGCTCGTGCGGAGTAGATAATGAATACAATATCAAAATTAGACTTTACACAATGTCTTCTGACAGCTGATCAAGCATCATCATTACCACCTAGTTGTTATACGTCGCCAGCTGTGGCCGAAGCAGAAATTAATCATATTTTTCGGCAATCCTGGATTGGTGTGGGGCGTGCAGATGTCGTTGCATCACCAGGGGATTACATAACGCTAGACATCGCGGATCAACAAATCATTCTATTACGTGACAACACAGGTCAGCTCCGTGCATTTGCAAATGTTTGCCGGCATCGTGGCGCCCGCTTGATCGATGGCCAAGGCGAATGTAAAGGGCTTCGTTGTCCGTTCCACTCCTGGTTTTATGGATTGGATGGCAGGTTGGTTGCTGCACCACATATGGAAAAAGCACAAGGGTTTGATAAAGCAAAAAACAGTCTAATCTCTTACCATGCGGAAGAACGTTTAGGGTTCGCCTTTGTTTGCCTTAATCAAGAGGCACCGCCCATTGATGAATATCTTGGTGATTTTGTGAATATCCATGCACCTTGGCCAATAGAAACATTGGTATCTGTGCGGCGTCAAGAAACAGTCGTTGATTGTAATTGGAAGATGTTTCTTGAGGTTTTCAACGAATATTACCACCTGCCATTTGTTCATCCAGATACAGTCGATAGCATCTACTCAGCACCCGATCCAGCGGATCAAGTTACTGGTGCTTTTACCACACAGTTTGGTGCAACAGAAGGAACTGGGGGGTTACTAGAAGATACACAAGATAGTGCCCTACCGCATATGCCCAGCCTTTCAGACAAAACTGCCAATGGCGCCCGATATACGTGGACTTTCCCAAATATGACGTTTGCCGCTAATTGTGACGCGCTGTGGTGTTATGAAGCTGGACACCTCGATTAACCGCTAATTCCAGAGGTATTTGATAGGCATTTTTTACGGCAGGCTGCTTTTTGACGCAAAAAAAGCCTGTTTTGTTCCGTTTTATGCGGCATTCATGCTTTATGGAGCCGCCTGAGCGGGTATTTCTGAATTCTAGACGGATTCAGGCTGTGGCTTGCCGTCGTTCATGGAAGATGAGACGCTTCATATTGTAGGTTATGTTGGCGAGTGTCATCTTTGTTGTGGCGCGTTGAATTCCGATGGTTCTAATGGATAAATCCATCGGGCCCTTCTGATGACCAAAGACATGCTCGACACAGGTGCGAAATATAGAACGTGTCGCATTACCGCGCTCGATGTGTTTGGGCATTGGTTTGCCTTTTGGTTTTTTACGGTGGATGTGGGAGAAAAATCCATTGGCCTTAAGCCATGCCTCATTGCTCTTGGTGCGGTAAGCTGTATCGGCCCAAACCTTGCCAGAACGATTGTCCTTGGTGAGCACTGACGCCAACTCATGACCGTCATAGCGCGCTGCATCTGTTGTTTTTTCACCTCTGATAAACCGAAACTTACGGTCAATGCTGATGTGGTTTTTATAGCCAAAGTGAGGTACGGAAATATCAACTAACCCCGCATCTTTCTCACCCGTCTTGGTCGTTTTAGCCTTGCTATACTTGACCATCCACCGTGCGTCGGTGTCCTTCTGTGCCGCCTTGGCTGGATTATCAGGCCAGATATCTTTTGCATCTTCGCCAGCCTTGGCGCGGGCTTTCTCGCTTGAAGTCATACGTTGGCGTGGGGCTGCAATCAGCGATGAGTCTACAATTTGTCCCCCAGTTTGTTTGTAACCCCGATTACGTAAATGATCCTCAAAGGTTGCAAACAAATCAGTCAACACACCCGCTTGGGTCAACTTCTCCCGAAACACCCAAATGGTCTTTTGATCTGGCGTCGGCTCCCCAATTTGCAAACCAAGAAAACGCAACCAGCTAAAACGATCGCGGATCAGAAACTCCATCCGCTCATCACTTAAATTATGCATCGACGCTAATATCAAAATCTTAAACATCATAACCGCATCATAGGGCGGACGACCCCCCTGTGGACGCTCTCCATAGTTAAGTGCACTTGTCAGTGCACACCGAAACATCTCAAAATCCACATGCTCAGAAAGCGCGACAAGTGGGTCGCCTGTTTTAGACAAACGCTCAAGATGATCAGAAAAATCAAACAATCCTGCTTCGTGCATCAAAATATCCTCCTGAAAATATTGAATCACAAAATACACCTAAAAGATAGGTTTTTAGAGGTGTCCAGCTTACCCGATGGGTGCAAACCAATGCAAAGTCATCCAGACATCGTGTTTCCCACCAGAAACAGTCGCCCTACCAGAGTTTAAGGAAAAATCTGCGGCCTATCTCGAACGGTTAGATGCCGCACTTGCAGAGGATGTTCCAGCGCTTGTTAATCAGCAACGAGGCATGACATGTCCAGATGCACGCGCAGGTCGTTTTCAACCAGAATTAGAACCAAACGTAGCCGCTTTTGCTAAGTGGTATGCGCAACAATGGTCATAATCATATTAACATTGGCGAAGCTTGGTTTTCTTAGCGTTTAAATAAACTGGTTTATCAATCATTTTGCCATCGACAACTGTGACGCCATCCCCTGATTTTTCAGCACACTCAAAGGCAGCAATTATTTTTGCTGCTTTTATCAATTCATCTTCACTTGGTTCAAATGTTTCGTTTAAAATCTCAACTTGGTTAGGATGAATACAAAACCCTCCAATGACACCACAATCTCTTGCCAAATTCGCACCTGTACGAAACCTATCGAGGTTCTTAAAATCAGAGATAGAGGCGAGAACACCAATAGCAGGTATTCCTAACGCGCAAGCTGATATAACAACCTGATGAAATGCAGTTCTGATTAATGCGGAATTCGGAGAACATCCAATTTCCGCAGCGAAATCCTCAGTTCCCAATGACAATGCACACAATCTAGGGTGAACAAAACCATCAACCTGATTTATAGCAATAAGCCCTGTACTGGACTCAATCTGGCAGATAATTATGGGGTTAGTACCGCCATTTTCTGCAATGCTATCAAGCGCCTCACCTGTAAGCCGAATATGATCAAACCCAAGCGTTTTCGGCAGAACAACAGCTTCACAGTTGTTTGGAAGCGCTTGTAAATCATCCTCAAACAATTCTGGTTCTGAATTCACGCGCACATAAAATGGTTTGTCGGCCTCACCCAATATTCTTGCTGCTAAATCAAGCTGCTGACGTGCGAATTGCTTAGAGCCGAACGCGACACCGTCCTCTAAATCCAGACAGACGGTGCCAGCATTACTAACGGCAGCTTTTTCAACCAGCTTTATCTTATCACAAGGTGTAAATAAAATTGACTTGGGAGGTATCCAAAGACCACTCACTTGACCCATTGCTATATTCCTAAACGCCTGCAGGATTTTCTACATCGGCACCAAGTGCTTTCAAATCTTGATAGCGATCGCCAATGCGGTGATGCGGCCTGCCGCTGGTTGCAGCACCAAAGGCCACCACCAACTCATCGGGGCCTGGTGCGTCGTAGATCGAAAATTGTACGGTGTGGTAGTGCGAACGACGCCCCGTATCATTTTTATCCATCAATGGAATTTGGAGCTGGGTATTTGCAGGGCCGCGTGTGTTGGTGAAGCCTAAATAGCCTTTTGCCTCGACAGCCTCACGGTAGAAATTACCATAAAACAGTGTGTGAATCAGTGCTGATGAATGCTCTATCTCGCAATTCACACCTGACATACAAGCTTTGCCAAAAGCTTCAATCTTTTCCCCTGACCCTGCAAGATCGATGATGCGGTCCGTTAACAGCTTACCCAATTGAGGGCCGTAATGTTGAATCTCAGGCGTCAAATCTTCGACATACCCGCGACCAGCCCATGGGTTTTTCACAACAGCAGCCACACCGATCATGCGTAAGATCGGATCGGCGGCTTTACCGCCTTCGACATGAATATCTTCGTCAAAGGTGACAACTTTTCTTATAATGGATTCCATATTTATGTCTCTCTCACTTGTTTTTTTCATTTGTTTTCTCGCGGGGCATCAGACCTCTGGCGATGATTTCAGCCTGCATTTCTGCGGCCCCTTCGAATATATTTAGGATACGCGCATCACATAAAACGCGTGAAATTGGTGTCTCAATCGCATACCCATTGCCGCCATGGATTTGCAACGCATTGTCGGCCGCAGACCAAGCAAGGCGCGCTGCAAGCAATTTTGCCATGCCTGCTTCAACATCACACCGCCCGCCTTGGTCTTTTTTTCTAGCCGCCATATAGGTGAGCTGCCGCACGCCCATAATTTCGACAACCATCCGCGCAAGTTTTCCGTAAATGCGTTCAAATTCGATTATTGGTTTGCCAAATTGCATACGGTTTTGCGCATATTCAAAGCCAAGTTCCAAAGCACTCGTTGCCGTGCCTAATGCGCGCGCCGCTGTTTGTATCCGCGCACTTTCAAAGGTTTGCATCAACTGTCGAAAGCCCTGTCCTTCTTCGCCCAAGACTGACGTTTCAGGTACCTTAAAATCATCAAAGGCAATATCGTATTCTTTCATCCCACGATATCCGATGACGGGTATTTCACCACCCGTTATACCTTCATCAGGAAAGGGATCCGCATCGCTGCCACGTGTTTTTTCAGCTAAGAACATGGTTAAGCCCTGATGGCCTAATTCGTCTGGATTGGATCTGGCCAGAAGTGTCATAAGATCAGAGCGGCTGCCGTGTGTTATCCATGTTTTATTGCCGGTGACTATATACTCATCACCATCGCGACGGGCGCGGGTTGATAGTTTTGCAAGATCAGACCCCGTGTTAGGCTCTGTGAAAACAGCAACTGGTAAAATATCCCCAGATGCAATGCGCGGCAGATACTTTTGTTTTTGCTCTTCTGTGCCGCTTTTTTGAATAAGTTCGCCCGCAATTTCAGAGCGGGTTCCAAGACTGCCGACGCCCAGATATCCACTGGACAACTCTTCGGTCACGACACACATTGCAAGTTTTCCAAGCCCTGTGCCACCATATTCTTCTGGGATTGTCAGGCCGAAAACGCCGATATCTGCCAGTTTTTGCACAACGGCGTCAGGTATAAGGTCATCCGCCATGTGCCATTGATGCGCATGCGGGATAATTTCTTTGCGGGCGAACTCATGGAACTGTTCTGCGATCATAGACAGTGTTTCATCCTGACCGCGTTTACCAAAGGATTGGCGCTGAACACATTCATCTATGATTTCGTTTGAAAGCCTAGCGATACCCCATTTGTTAAAGGCAGCGATGCTTGGATCATCCGAAAAAGATTTGACCAAGTCTTGGGCATCCATATCTTGCGGGCGAATAATCTCATCCTGGCTCATCGCAATGCCATGTTGCAATTGCGTGAGGTACTCTGAAAATAATGCCGCCGCGATCAACTGTTCTTGGCGCAGGAACTGGCCTTGCGCTGTCAGGGTCTCTGACCACTCCAAAGTTGCCGCCAGTGTTTCTGAATAGGCCGACATCCATGCAAACCCATGGCGTATGAATTGACTTTCGGGCGGCAGGGTTTTCGATATCACTCTATTTCGAACACTCTCAACATATGCTCGCGTCGATAAAACGGCATCCCGCATCGAAGTTTGCAACCCTTTTAAATCAACAGGTTCCATTTCTTGTACTTCCTTATTTAACATGATGCACTTGCCGACAATCCAATATGGCCATCAGGTGTTCTAACCACTAATTCTAAGCTGCCATCTGGTTGTTTACGCCCTTCCAACTGAGTCTTTTCTCCTAAAAAAACGGGTGCTTCGGCCCTAAATGAAAAGGCTGTAAGTGGTGCCTTTAGCCAAAGGGTTGCGTAATGTGCCATCATAATTGCGTTCAGCGGTGCATGAACCACGCGTTCGGGATAACCCTCAACATGCACTGCATAATCTTTATCGTAATGAATACGGTGAGAATTGAATGTCAGTGCAGAAAACCGAAACAACAAAACTTCATCAGCTGTAAAGCTCGTAGTGAAATCTGTCTGGTCAGTTGACTTTGTCATATCTCGATCAGGTCGCGCTCCACCCTCTGATTGCAAATACACTATGGATTGTTTTTCTGTGATTAGAGTACCTTGATGATCCGACAAATCTATATCAACCGTGACTAGATATAGCGTTCCACTTTTCCCCTCTTTCTTTTCAATTTTGGAAATAGTCTGCTTCTTGCGAACTTCCGAAGTAATAGAGATTTGTCGATGACATTGAATTTTTGACCCTGCAAACATCCGCCTTTTGGCAGGCAAGTCAGGCATCAGAACACCCAATTTAGCGTGACCATCAATGCCAATATCTTGTGGTACGACAGCATCAAGATGATACATCCAATGCCAAAGAGGTGGTAAAATATGATCTGGACATGAAACGCCGATCGAATTGGCGAGCATCGCAACTTTTTCAAGGCCAATAATTGCTGTGGCTTCTGTTGTCCGACCTGTCCAATATTTAATCTGTTGTTCAATCGTCACTGTTATTTGCTCCATTTCCCAATACATCTTTAAGAACTGCATCCGTATCAGCACCAACATGGGATGCAGGTCGCACAGGCTGGCGTTTTTGATTTACAAAATTCAAGGGAGAACCTGATGCACACATACGTCCAATACCGTTTTGTTCAATCTCTTCAAACATAGGGTTTTGCAGTGATGCACGGGGGTCACTCTGAACCATTTGTTGGAAACTTTGATAGGGTCCCCAAAGTATTTTGACGTCATCAAACAAATCTCCAATTTCCGCTAAAGTTTTATTTTGAGACCATTTACTCAGCTGGATAACAATCTCATCCCTCGCGTTATAACGCCCGGCATCACTGTATAGGTTAAGTCCCTTGCGTTTTTCAATTTCTGACATAGCATCTGCAGTGCCCGTGATTTCCACAAGCGATTTCCAATGTCGGTTTGTCAGAGCTACCAGCATAAGTTGGCGGCCATCTGAAGTGGGAAGATTGTGACCAAAAGCGCCGTATAAATGGTTGCCAATTGCAGGGCGATCCCGTTGCATAATTTCAGCTTCGCCCATGAAACCCAGATTGGAAACCAACGAGTAAGCCACATCTGATAACGCAAGCGTCACATGCTGACCTTCTCCTGTTCTACTGCGATGTCGTTCCGCCGCAAGAATAGCCATTGCAAGCGTCATTCCCGCGATAGCATCCCACGCAGGGAACACACTATTTACAGGCTGATCCGCCGTAGCATTTCCCGTTGCAAACGGAATGCCCACGGCGCAATTGACTGTATAATCTACAGCTGCACTCCCATCATTGTGACCTGTCAAACTGACCATAATCAAATCGGGCCGCACTTTACGTAATTCTTCATAAGATAACCATGATGGACCCGTTAAGTTGGTCAATAGAATGCCACCGTCTTCACATGAAGATGCTAATATTCTTCGGAAGATATCGCGCCCACCTTCTTGCTTCAAATCAAGAGCAACGGATCGTTTACCTTTATTCAGCCCTGCCCAATACAGGCTTGTTCCATTTTTAGTTAGCGGCCATCGGTTATAATCCATCCCGCCACCTTCGGGGTCAACGCGGATAACTTCTGCACCTAATTGGGACAACGTCAGCCCAGCAAAAGGCGCTGCAACAAAGGCGGATAATTCTAATATCCGCATTCCTGACAAAATATCATACATGACTTGCTTTCGGTGTCAGGTCGACGGTACGTGTCTCTCCAGATGTTTCATCGCCATGATAAATAGAGAACCGTCCTTGTTTCACTTCATTCACATAACGTCGCAACATAAAACGCGTGGCATCATCAGCTATACGCTCAAATGGAATATCTTCGATTGCGCAGAAATACATTCCCTCAGGTGCCTTACCACGTGCTTTGCCCCTGTAGTAAATCATGAACTTTCCCGAAGCTTTGTCATCATATGTAGAAAGCATAAAATCGAGGCTAGCGTCTAACTTATCATTCTTTAGGTGCTTGGATAATGCAGTTGGCGTTGCTTCAATCCCAAAAATCTGGCTATTTGGCAATGTAAGAGTAGACGCAGTTTCATCACCACAAAACAATAACTTTCCATCATTTTCCAGAACGGCACCAACCACTGCACCTGCAGTGCCTTTCGCCGCATTCAACAGTGTTTTGCCACCTTCCAATGAAAAGAACCCACCATTGACATAACCAAGTGGTTGCCCCACTTCATATGTGTATTCTTGTACTTTACCGATAAGAATAATGTGATCACCTGCATCGATCACTTTCTCTCTGGTACATTCAAATTGGGATAACGATCCTTCAATCATTGGCATCCCAATGCTTCCCGTATCCCACCCTACATGTTCGAATTTATCGGCACGGGGTGCAGCAAAAACCCCTGCTGTATCTTTTTGATCCTCTGACAGGATATTCACAGCAAATCCCTTACTCGTTTCGAAAATTTGCAAACTTTCAGAGAACTTTCCAATACATACCAGAACCAATGGTGGGTCCAAAGAGACTGATGTAAACGAATTTGCCGTAAAACCGCGTGGTGTTCCATCTTCTTCAACCGTTGTCACGACCGTAACTCCTGTCGCGAAAGTTCCAAATGCATTCCGTAAATCACGCTGTTCTTCTTTGGAATAATGACGAACTTTGGAAGGCTTAAGATATGTGTCATTATCGCCGCCAAGTCGCGGCGGCGTCTGGGCAATCGGTGTCGGAGCATTGCTGAAATGTACGGGGTTGGCAGCAACGGTCCAAGGTTTTGCGCCCTCAACTGGATGTGCCACTTCTGTTAACATACCACGGGCCAACACCTGTGGATCCGCAAAGATGTCTTGAACAGAATTTAATGGGCCAAAGGGCACCACGCCGCCCAACAAATCTGTAAGTTCTGCTTTGGAAAATTGCTTCGTCCAATCAGCCACAATCGCGTTCAGCTCTTTTGAATTGGCACTGCGAGCACCAATTGATGTAAATCGCGTATCGTCACGCAAATCTTGCATATTCATGACGCTCGTCAATGTCCGCCAAAAAGAGTCATCTACGATGCCAAGCGCCACTTGCCCATCTTTTGCAGGGAAAAGGCCAAATAATGCAAGTAGTGGATGACCGTTCCCTTGAGGACCAGGAATCGTGCCATCAAAATCATATTGGTAAATCGCACGCTCGCACATGCTCATCATTGCATCATACATTGCGACATCAACGAATTGTCCGCGACCTGTTGAATTAACCTGCCGCAAGGCGGCCATAATTCCAAAGGACATCATCATGCCCGTAAAAATATCCCCAATCCCTGGCCCTACTTTAGTAGGGGAATTCGCATCGGGCCCTGTTAACCCCATAATGCCACCCATTGCCTGGGCAACCACATCGTAGGATGGCCAGCTTTGGTAAGGGCTTTCCCCCGACCGTGGATCACCAAACCCACGGATCGCCGCATAAACCAATCTGGGGTTAATCTCTGCCAGAGTTTCATAGGACAAGCCAAGACGCTCCATGACACCCGGTCGAAAATTCTCAACAACGACATCCGCTGTTTCACAAAGCTCTAAAAAATTCTGTTTGCCTTCTTTGGATTTCAAATCCAATTGGACACTTTTTTTACTTCGGTTCAGGCTTACAAAATAACCAGCCCATTCTTTATTCGGATCGTCATCACGAAAAGGTCCATTTGAACGGCTTGTATCGCCATTCTTACTTTCAATTTTAATAACCTCAGCACCATGGTCCGCCAGCATCATCGTGCAATACGGCCCAGACAACATACGACTTAAATCCAGCACACGTAGGCCAGATAAAACCCCTTGTGTACGTGTATCATTCATCAGGCAAACCTTTTCCAAAAACTCTATTCAAGAATGTTAATATTGGAGCATTGACGGCATCAGGATTTTCCATAAGTGCCATATGCCGCAAACCTTTAAGAATCACAGCTTCAGCACTTTCAACTTCATCGGCTATAGCGTGTGTCATTTCAGGGCCATTTCCATAATCTTCGTCTCCAGTCAAAACCAATGTCGGACAAGATATTGGTGGATTGGGGCATATTATTTCATCAACCCCTGCCGCCAAAACACGGTAAACTGGAGGATAATTCTCAGGGTTATTTGACATAACCCATCCCCGAACCTGCTCCATTACATCAGGATGATCAGCTCTGTAGACATCCGTAAACCAACGCACTAATGCGGCTTCCACTGTAGCAGAAGGTCCCTCTTTCGCTGCCAGTTCCACACGTTTGAGAATTGCCGATTGAGCATCATCACTCCGTTTATGTGGCGAGTTTAGGATCATAAGAGCAGTGGCCCGTGCAGGCGCATCTTGAGCAAAGCGCCGTGCAATCATCCCTCCTAACGAAAATCCAATAATAGCAGCATGATCAATTTTACAATGATCCATTAATGTCTGCAATTGTGTCGAAAAAACTGATAGTGATGGTGTTGAATTTGGGGCTACAGCCTCGCCATGCCAATATAAATCATACGCAATAATATGATAGTGTTCCGCTAGCGCAGACACCTGTGATTTCCAAACATCTCGAACCAGTCCCAACCCGTGTATCAATACAACTGTTGGATTACCCTTATGACCAAATTGCTCAAATGCAGTACCGTCATTTGTCCACTCTAACATGCCTTAGTCTTTCTTAATTGGGTTATATGCTACGACCTCTACTTCCACACGAACATCAACTAATAGCTCACTGACAACAGCGGATCGTGCTGGTGGGTCTACGGGAAAATATTCACCATATACTTGATTAAACCCTGGAAAATCAGAGCGATCCCGCAGCCAAACCATTGCTTTAACGACACCGTCCATAGAACATTCGGCTAGCTTTAAAGTGTCGTGAATGGCGTCCAAGACCACTTTTGTTTGAGCTTGAATATCCCCTGACGTCATTGGCTCTCCATCTTGCATAGGGATCTGCCCCGTAAGATATAGGAAATCACCTGCCTGAATGGCGCGCGACAAGGATAATGTTCGATTGTTGATCACGACAGGATCACCAATCACTTTTTTCTTTGGTGGCATTAATTTTTCTCCCTATTTGATAGGCTATTTAATCTTTGAATTAACAACAGAGGTATTTTCGTCATCGTATGTCGAAAAATTACACCTCATGATATTTAGTAATACATTTTTTAATTACTGGTCAAAGATGTTGTGCAAATTTCATGCATACTGGCATCGTCATAATCCTAAATCTTATCCAAGAACTCTTGTAATTTATCACTCTCTTCTGGCCACATATTTGCGGTTTCCTTCGTACTATAGCCTGACGACTCAACTTTGATTCCACTTTTGATTGGAGAATATCTGTTCAGCGGTTTCTCCTGTTTTTCGCCTATGGGCTTTAGCTTGCGCCCATGTATGTTCAATTGGGTTATAATCGGGGCTATATGCAGGTAGATATTCAAGGATATGTTCTGCATCCGTGATGATTTTTATTGTGTCGCTACGTCTGTGAAAGCTGGCTCTGTCCATTACAAGTACTGATCCTTTGGAAAGGACTGGAATGAGCTGATCTTTGAGCCAAAGATTGAAGATATCCGCGTCAACATTACATGCTGTCAGGCCAACAGTTAACAAGGTGCCAGCCAAAAGCGCTCCAATAACATTGATCCTCCCTTTCGCCTGCCAATCGTGAACACCCACACAGCGTTTTCCGCGCGGGGCATAACCATGGGTGCGTGGCATGTCATGCGCAAAACCACTTTCATCAATATATACAATGGCTTTACCTGCAGCCTCATGGGCCGCTAACCTCTCTTGAAAGGACTGCCTGTCGTCGTCGTTTGCCTTGGGGTGCCGCATGGCTTTTTTTATATGTGATCTTCAATTTCTTAAGGGCTTGCCAAATTGCCTTTGGGCAAACATCAAAACGGTCAGCACGTTCATACTGATAAGCATCAGGATATTTTTCAACATCCTGTGCTAGCTTTTTAAGATCTATTTTACGTATCTTTTTGCGTTCATGCTGTTTGGGTTCAACCCGTTTAGACCATCGCTTCACCGAGGCTACACCCACGGAGAAACGCTCTGCGACCCGAGCAAAACTCAAGCACTCTTGTTCTTTTATCCGCAAAACATGGCGGCGAAATTTAATTGGATGTGTCATGTAACCATAGTATCATAATATTGTCGCTAGGCTATAGGAAAGCTTTCACTTACTGTCGCATTAAACACACTCAGAACCGTCAATTTGGATCAAAGCATCAACGGCAACACAAGATTTTTCATATACAAACAAGGGGTTGATTTCGACTTCAACGATCTGTTCTACATTATCTAGGACAAATTCAGTTAGCTTTAAAAGGGTCTTACTAAGTATATCCAAATCAACTTTTTTGCTTCCGCGAAAACCGCTAAGAAGTTTGGAAACTTTTAGCGCGCTTAAACTGCGTCGTATCGTTTCGGAACTAGTTGGCAATAGTATCGTGTTCGCGTCACCAACCAACTCAACTAAAATACCACCACTGCCCAAAGTCATTGCATAGCCAAATTGTGGATCACGTCGAATACCAACAATCAATTCAGCCAACGGAGCTTTAGCCATACTTTCAATCAAAAACTGATCCGTGACAGCATCGGCATCATATTTTGCAACAGCATTTGTCATTTCGCTAACAGCCGCAACAATATCAGGCAAAGTCGACAAATTAAGCGTGACAGCGCCAGCTTCAGTCTTATGCACCAGCTTTGGGCCCATCATTTTAAGAGCAATCGGGAATTCAATTTCATGAGCGACGGTTGGCACTTGATCTACCTGAACACAACACCCCTTAGGAACTAACACTCCAGCTTTTTCCAAAATACTTTTGCCCGAAACTTCATCTAATACAACAACGTTTTCGGTCTGAATTGGCGCGACAATAGCGTCCAATGAATTGGCCAAAATATGTACCCTTGCTTGTTCCCAGTCCGTTGCTGCGGAAATAGCATTTAATGCCTCATGAAGGCCTTGCATGGGGGCGACACCAATAGAGATCAAATAATCGCGCGTTTGCTCGTCAATATTTTCAGGCAATGTCGAACATATAGCTGCTGGAATACCGACAGCAGCAGCGCCATCCGCAAAAGCTTTGGCATCATTTTGATAATAAACTTTAGACTCGTCCAACCCTGGAGCTGGATAATCCTGTACCAGAATGGCAGCGTCGCTTTTTGTACCCTCAAGGGCGCTCAGAAAAACTGGGGCCGTCAATTCTGGTTGTCCCCATATCGGTGTTGTATAATCTAACGGGTTTGAAACCGTGGCGATCGACGGCAACAGATTGGTCAAAACAGACACTTCCTTTATCGGGATTTCTGGAAAATCCAACCCAAGGATTTCACCTTGATCAGCCAACATCGTCGCCCCACCTCCTGAGCAGGTAAAACCAGTCAATTTTTTGCCTTTCGGCGCCCCTGCAACACATAAATATTTAAGTGTTTCAAGAAACTGTGACGGGTTTGTTACTTTGATAACTCCAGTCCGTTCAAACAATGCATCATAAAGTTCGTTTGCTCCTGACAAAGAGCCCGTATGGCTAACCGTCAGGGAACTGCCAATTGCTGAACTTCCCGTTTTTAAAGCAACGATTGGAACATTCAAAGACAATGATTTTAATGCAGCCTGCTCGAATTTGCGAATATCCTGCAATCCTTCAATGTGAACGCCTATTGCTCTCACTGCGGGGTTTTCACATAATAAATCAATGAAATCAGCCTGACCCAAAACTGATTGGTTCCCAGCTGAAATCATATGTGTCAAAGGCAAAGAGCGTTGGCTCATCGTGATATCAGATGAAAACATCCCACTTTGCGTAATGATAGCGGCCCCATAACCAGGTGCCCCACCACCATGAGCAAAGGGCCAAAGCGCGGAATTATCCAAATAATTAATCATGCCGTAGCAATTTGGCCCGATTAAGGCCATGTCGCCCACAGCATTTAACAATTCGGCTTCAGCCGCAATTCCATCTGCGCCAGCCTCTTTAAAGCCCGCAGCATAGCAAACAACACCTCCAGCACCCATTTCAGCAAGGGCACGCACCGTTTCAATTGCAGCATGTGCAGGCACCGCAAGGAAAACTGCATCTGGAGCTTCAGGCAAATCATCAACGGAAGAAACACAAGGAAAACCAGCTAAGGTACTGCGCTTAGGGTTTACGGCCCAATACTGCCCCGTGTAGCCTCGTCGTTTAGCCTCGCCAATTGCGATAACAGCGTCCGTTCCCCCAATAAAAGCAATGTGGCGCGGGTTCATCAAGCGGTTAAAGTTTTTCCGTAATTCAGGTATCATGCGCCTAAGGGTCTTAAAATTGATCGTGTTATGATGTGGCGTTGAATTTCCGATGTTCCATCCCAAATACGCTCAATCCGACTGTCGCGCCACATGCGTTGAATAGGCATCTCTTCCATCAAGCCCATACCCCCATAAATTTGTACGGTATCATCTGCAACCTTGTGCAGCATTTCAGAACAAAACACCTTAACCATCGCTGCATCTTGATCTTCTAAGGTGCCCGCATCTGCACGGCGGACGGCATCAAATACCAACAAATCTGCTGCGCGCAGGCCGATTGTCATATCTGCTAAACGAAATCCTGTCGCTTGGAAGCTGCCAATAGGTTTACCGAACTGTTTGCGGTTTGCGGCCCAATCTGTGGCCAATTCCAACATGCGCTCTGCCTTGCCACAACATGTGGCCCCGACCCAAATCCGGCCCATGCCAAGCCATTGACCCGCCAGTTCAAAACCGCGACCTTCTTCGCCCAGAACTTGGCCAGCCCCTAGACGTACATCTTCGAAGATCAACTCATAGGTTTTATATCCGCGATTGCTAACGCATTTATTACCTTCGCGAAAAGTCACACCTGGCATATCGCGGTCCACCAAAAACGCCGTTATGCGTTTGCGAGGGCCGCGCTTGGTTTCATCCATTCCTGTGACAGCAAACACAATGGCGAAATCAGCCATCGTCGGTGCTGAGATAAAATGCTTGGATCCGTTCAAAATCCAATCATCGCCATCGCGTTTTGCGTTGCTGCGCATACCCATCGCATCGGAGCCTGCTTCGGGTTCAGTCAAACCGAACAACTCACGCTTTTCACCCATCACACAGGGGTTTAGATATTTCTCGATCTGATCCCCTTCGCAAGCCATCAACAATTCTGTTGGCCGCGCAATCCAAGAGTGTAATGCGTGGCTGGTACGACCGAATTCACGTTCAATCACCGCCATTTGCGTATGGTTCAGCCCCCCACCGCCCACTGCTTCAGGCATGTTAGCCGCATAAAGCCCTAACTCTTTTGCCTTGGCTTCAATATCACGCCCGATTTCATCAGGCACTTCACCAAGGCTATCCACCATTTCTTCATGGGGGATAACTTCCTTTTCAAAGAAATTGCGCACGGTATCGCGCAAAAGCTCATCTTCATGGGACATAGGTATGGTCACGATCTTCTCCTAATTTATAATATTGAGAACTGAGGGGGCTTATCCGATTGGATCTGCACCACGCAGTTTCAATTTGTTGCGCGCTTCTTGCGGCGTAAGAGCTCTACCACCCATGCGCTCGATAATTTCGACGACCCTCGTAACCAGCTGCCCATTAGTTGCAAGCACACCTCGATCCAAATAGATGTTATCCTCAAGGCCAACGCGAACATTACCACCCATTGCTACAGCAGCGGCTGCCATAGGCATTTGCATGCGAGAAATACCAAAGCTCGCCCAGCTGGCATCATATGGAATATGATCTTTCATGGCTTTCATGGTATCGATGCTTTGATCCGCACCCCATGGAATACCCAGACAAATCTGAAACATCGGTGGATCTGCGATTAAACCTTCTGCAATCATTTGCCGTGCAAACCGGATATGTCCCAACTCAAACACTTCCAATTCTGGTTTCACACCCCATGATCGTGTCAGTTCAGCCATTTTGCGCAATGTAGGGGGCGTTGAAATATAAATTTCATCCCCATCGCCAAAATTCAGTGCTCCACAATCAAGCGAGCAAATTTCTGGCAAGCACTCTTTGATATGTAACAGGCGTTCTTCTGGCCCAATCATGTCAGTGCCAGGACCTGGCATTGCGGGATTATCTGCACTTGGTACCCAATCCCCGCCCATACCCGCAGTCAGGTTAATCACGACATCCGTATCACTATCCCGAACGCGGTCCACGACTTCTTTGAACAATGCAGGATCCCTTGAACCTTTGCCTGTTTCGGGATCGCGCACATGAAGGTGCGCGATTGCTGCACCTGCTTTGGCGGCCTCGATTGCAGCATCCGCAATCTCTTTGGGGGTCACGGGAACATGCGAACTGCGCCCAGTAGTATCTCCAGCACCTGTTACTGCACAGGTCACAACGACATCATAATTCATCTAATAGTTCTCCCTATTTTTTAATCACTTTGAAAGAGCTACATTTTTGGAGTATAGATTTATCGTCAATTTAATATTTTTTTGACGTATATTTGTACTTAATCATATTATTTTAAACGCCATTAACCTTACTATAAACTCGATTATCCTAAGCCTAATTCAACTAGAGAATGTATCCCTTTCCTATCTAAAACCTGTATTTTTATGAAGTTAAGATGAAAACGCTACTTTGCATTTTGCAAAATAATAGTATTTATCAACTGGTAGATTGGCAGATCTATATGTTATTACTGCCAATCTAAATAGCTTTAAGGAACAGTTGTCCTACAATTTATGAGAACCACCACCGTTCAGAACTTTTAGCACCGTCCATGGCCCAATTACTCGCGATTACATCTGGGTGGGAAACCCGTTTATTCAAGCCATGTACAAGATTTGCGAACCCCCATACCACAGCACCACCGTCTTCGTTGTGAAGTTTCTGGCATTCCCAGTACATCGCTTTGCGCTTTTCGTAATCCAGCTCGCCGCGTGCTGCGATTACAAGCTCATTGAAGCGGTCAGCTGCTGGTGTGCCTTTCCAAGCAGTGTCGTTCCATGAGGAACCCTCAACACAACAGGCTGAGAACATCCAGTCATTAGTTGGACGGCCTGCCCATGTGCTTGTAACCCAACCACGGCAATCGCTTGAAGATTTCAGCCTTCACCTTTGATTGCGGCTTTTAGGTAACTATCATCCCAAGCGGCTGTTTTTCTTCGTATTTTCAGACTGGCCGTATCGCCGACTTGCTTGAAGATGTTGATTGCACTATGTCGCATCAGAGCCATGTTGGCGGGGCCATTTTGGGTCCGCAAGCGCATCAGGTCGTCGTGAAACACCACATCCATCACCCAGTGCAGGCGATTTTCCACACCCCAATGGGCGCGTGTGGCGCGCAGGAATTGCTTGGCTGAGAGCGGTGCGGAGGACAGATAGTAACGTCGCGAGAAACTGGTTTTACCTTTGTGTTTGACCTCGGCCTCGATCATGCCGATAGCGGCGAGGCCTGGAAACCTTGGTGCGCCAGGCTCAGACCGATCAGGGCGCAGCCACTCTACATCATGACTGACATAGGCACGACGGATTTCTATCCGCCCATGATCGGCATCGGTGGTTTCATGGGTTTCCAAACCACTGGTCTGGTCGAAATAGAGCCTCACCTCTTCATGCAGTGATTTTTGGTTGCCTTTAAGCGCCAAAAGATAGTCTGCGCCTTGTGCGAGGATCGCCGCAGCAATACCGTGTTGGCAGCCCATTGCATCAATCGTGACCAGCGCGCCTTTCAACTCAAGCCGCGCCAGTAGTCGAGGTATCGCGCTGATTTCATTCTCTTTCTCGTCACAGGATTCTTGCCCCAAGACCAATCTCTGACGCGTTGCCCAAGCTGAAACCAGATGCAGGGCGCGGCCATCCTCACCATGCGCACGGCGTGACGACTTGCCGTCAATTGCCACGATCTCATCATCGCCATCGCGCAAGGCCGCAACCCAGGAAACGAAGCATTCGCTAAACAGGTCAGCGGGAATCGCGTTCATCACATCATTGAGCGTGTCATGAGATGGGATCCCATCTTTGAAGGGTAGAAACCCACGCAAGAATTTCAATTTTCGGTCCGCCCATCGGGCTATTTCGGCAAAATCATCAGCACCAGCCATAACACCGCAGAGCACAATCAGTAGGATTTCGGGTAGTGGATAAACAGTTTTCCAGCTCTGGCGTGGGTCTTCAATGGCAGAAAAATGGTCGAGGATATTGGCTGAGATCATGGGAGGCTCCGAATGTCATTTCAATGACCAGAGAATCACATATCACCCGCTAAGGGAATCCCCACTTTTTCAAGCGATTGCCGTGGTAACCCAACCTTTTCCTTGTTTATTCCAGACATTTGCCCAAAATCCATCATTCGGCAAATTCTTAACAGTGACATCAAGGCCAATACTTCCTAATGATCCCTGAATAAGTTGCGCAGAGTCTGTGGCGCCTTCAAAAGCTGCATTAGAAGCTAAAAGTTCAAGCTTCGCATCTCCATATCCAGATTTCTTAAGATGGTATTTGGCCTTATCAGCATCAAACTCACGTTGTGGTAACTCAGTGTTGTAAAACTCTTGCGTTGGTGAAATATCATGGTCATTTCCAAGACTTCCGTGACCCCGAAAAACCTTATCAACCAACTCCTGACGTTTGACACCATATTTAATTGCCAACCTAAGGTCCACATTATCATAAGGCGGTGTATCTAGTCGCATGATTGTGTTGCTGTGCTGCGTACTTGCTGTTTCTAAAATCTTTAAATGCGGTGCCTGCTCTAACAAGTTAACTGTTTTAAGATCAACATGATCCACAGCGTCAATGTCGTCGTTTAGCAGTGCTGCTTGCCGTGAAGTCGGGTCCAAAAGTATGAGTGATTCAATTTGGTCAAAGTGCGCGCGACCTTCTTTCCAGTAGTTTGGATTACGCTTGAATAGAGCCCGAACACCAGGTTCAAATTTTTCAAGGATGTATCCCCCAGTACCGATCCCGTTGCCAACGTTAATTTCACCGTCGCTACCAACTGGTAAAATAACCGCATGATAGTCACTTAGCACCCATGGGAAATCTGCGTTCGGAGCCTCCAGTTCCATAATAACAACATAGTCACCCTCTTTACGCATAGATTTAATCTGAGCAATCAAAGATTTAATCGCTGATGCACTTTCTTCACCGCGATGGCGATTAATAGAAGCAATCACATCATCTGCATTGAAAGTTTTGCCATTGTGAAATTCTACACCTTTGCGAAGATTGAATTTCCATGTCTTTGCATCATCTGTTTCGATACTCTCGGCCAACTCACCCTTCAAAGTACCGTCACTCTGCACTTCTGTAAGATTATCACCCCAAGTATAGTTAATGTTGATCATTGCATTGGAACCCTCGTTAGTCATCGGATCCAAACTATTATTGGTAGAACCAGTCGCAAAAGCCTGACGAAGTATGCCGCCTTGCTTTGGGGTCGCTGCTTGAGCTGCATCTGCCATTGAAAGCGCTGCGGGTATTGTGATACCAGCAGCCACCATAGAGCTCATAAATTGTCGGCGGTTAATTGCCCCTGTCACAAATTTTCCCTGTTGAGTATTGATAAACTTATCACGCATTTAGTTTCCTCCCAGATCATGCATTTAGTTCTATTCGTATACCCTCAGCTTTATCTAAAACCATGAAGCATGCATTTTCGACAAAATTGTCTTCATTCTGTCGAAAAGACTATGTTCTCAGTTTTGAGCAACACAAAATTCAATATATTCTCTTTTTCCGTATACAGGTAATCTTTGTTGCTTCTTCTGATCCATCATGAAAAGTGCCAAACTATTTATCGCAGAACCATTAAACTCCACCATAATTATATTCATAATTTCCATGGCTATATCGGTAAAAAACAACCCACTCAAAAAGCGCGGTTTATCTTTCATCCCAATTACTTCGTATCAGGAGGCAAACTCCGATACCCTAAGAAATTGCGAAGAAATGTCATGGCCTTGGAAAAATTATCTGATGTTACGAATAATAAACCTAAGTACGGCTCGAATATACAAATCAACTTCGGATCCAGTCTAGGTTTCCTTAGGAATGCAGAATGGTTGTTAGATAAAGTATTTATTATCCCTCAATAGATATATTCTAAACTTCCAAAGTAATTCACCAATAATTCCCTCTTATTTTTTTCTATATTATGAGAACTCGAATATAAAACATATACTTTTCGCCATATTATATACTATAATGACGAAAAATCTTACCTTATCACCTAAAATCCATACAAACTGCGTACATGGACAAACACACAAAAACACCACCACCTGCGCTTAGAATAGCTTGCGTTCTGATCCCGCGCTTCAATATGATGACCCTAACAGGGCTGCTAGAGCCTGCGCGTATAGCAAACTACCTTTCACCTTATAATTTGTTCACACATGAGTTTTATTCGTTTGACGGTTCAGAGGTTTTTGCCAGTAATGGTATGTCAGTGACCTGCACTGAGCCACCCCAAAAACTTGGTCGAAACGATATCATTTTTGTACTTGGTAGCTGGGGTGGAGAACATTATTCCAATACGAAATTAATCTCATGGCTTAGATTACAAGCCAGATTAGGCGCACGCCTTTGCGCTGTTGAGCTTGGTAGTTATATTTTTGCACGTGCGGGCCTTTTAGCCGAAAAGGAAGTCACAACTCATTGGTCATACTTGGCAGGTCTTCAGGAGAAATTCCCAGACGTTATTGCCAAAGAACAAATATATACTGACAATGGGAAAATCATGACATGCTCTGGCGGGACGGCAGGTATTGACTTGATGCTCCATATCATCAGGCAGCAACACGGGGAGGAAATGTCTGCGGAAATAACAGATCAGATTATGTATCATTCCGCACGCAAAGAAGATGCGCCGCAACGCATATCGCTTGGGGGCAACATTGATACACTAACACCTAGCGTTCGCGCCGCCATAAGTATCATAGAAACTCAAATCAGCGAACCACCCAGCGTTCCCGAAATTGCAAAACATGTTGGTATTTCTCAACGCCAACTCGAACGGCAATTCAATAAAGTAATGGGCTGCAGTATTGTTCAGTTCGGGCTTTTGTTCCGGCTTCAACACTCGCGGGCCCTCCTCATATCGACAGAGCTCGGTATTCGCGAAATTGCCACTGCATCGGGATTTAATTCTTTATCACATTTTGCTTTCGCGTTTAAAAAATGTTTTGGTCGACGGCCCAGCGAATACCGTGTTGCTTGGCCAGAACAGGATACTGCCCCGTACTGGCCTGGAACTATGTCAAGATTTATAGATAAGTTAGAAATGAGCCGACGCCTAAAACACGACAAACCTACGAAACCTTAGGCCGTGTCGCGCAATGCACGAAGAACCGCTACGATTTGTCGGTCACGTTTTGCTGCCATCTCTTCAAATCCACGGTCACCCGCAACCTCATTACATCCATCAACCATTCGGTCGCGGAGTTCTTTTGTAAGGTCTGGTGCTTCCAACCGTGTCCATGGCAACTTCAATGCTGGTCCAAACTGGTCAAGGTTAGTTGCCATTCCACCAGCACCACAGGCCACGTGGAATGCCATACATTGACCTTGCGCAGCCATGCGCGGAGCAGGCCCATTCATCAGCGCTATATCGATGTCTTCTGGCGTTGCTTCACCATTTGCCACCATATGCAAGGCTTCACGCCACAATGCTTCTTGTAGCCGAGTTGCCACGAAACCAGGGATTTCTTTCTTCATAATCAAAGGCGCCTTGCCCGCGATCTCATAAAATTCACCTGCCCATCTAACGGCTTCTGGATCAGTTTTCTTACCGCCTACAATCTCGACCAGCGGTAACAGATAAGGCGGATTAAATGGATGTCCAATAACTGTACGCTCAGGCGTTGAGCATTGTGTTTGAATATCTGTCATCATCAAGCCAGAAGTGGATGAGCCGATCACAACATTCGCAGGAACAACTCGCCCTAATGTTTCATAAAGCGCTTGTTTCATTTCCAAGTTTTCTGGTGCACTTTCTTGAATAAACTGTGCGTCTTTCACCGCCTCTTCCAAATCCGTTACAATCCTCAACCGGTCTCGCGACGCGCTGGGTGCCAGACCAAGGTCGGTTAAACTTCCCCAAGCCGTATCAAGTATTGCCATAAAGGCAGGTGTTTCCGATTCATCATGTAGATAGAGCGTTACATCATATCCGCGAGCCAAAAAATGTGCAGCCCATCCACCGCCGATGGGCCCGCCACCAATGCTGGTGATGCGGGATATAGTCTTGGGATTGGGATACATAGTTATTCGCCTTTAAAATTCGGTTCGCGTTTTTCAACGAAAGCGGCAACACCTTCTGCCGCGTCATCTGACTTTAGCATTTTACGATAAGTCGGCATCGGGTCGGTGCGCATTTTATAGAATGCTTGTTCTAGCGGCACACATTCAATGGCCCGTTGCACTTCTTTCACGCTTTGCATCGCAAGGGGGGCTGACCATGCAATGGACGCCGCCCACTCGCGCGCTGCTTCCATCAAGTTTTCTTTCGGCACCACTTTATTAACCAACCCATATTGTGCGGCTTCTGACGCTTTCATACGGCGGCCAAGCAAAAACATTTCCATTGCAATATTATGAGGGATGCGACGCGGTAAACGTTGCAAAGCACCTGCATCTGGCACAATACCAAGCGGCATTTCGGGCAACCCAAATTCCACATGGTCGGCCGCGATCAACAGATCACATCCCAGTGCCAATTCAAAACCACCACCGATGACCAAACCGTTCAAGGCCGCAATAACGGGTTTGTTTAAGGACCAATTCTCTGTTAGTCCCGCAAAACCTCCTTCACCGTAATCAGCTGTCTCCCACCAGTTATCCAATTGCATCTCGCCAGAGTTCAATGCCTTCAAATCCCAACCAGCCGAGAATATCTTGTCGCCCTCGCCCGTCACGATGCCTACGCGCAGCTCTGGATCATCGCGAAGCTCGGCAAAGGCCGCTCCAATGGCTTGGCTCATCGGAATGTCGATAGCGTTCACTTTGGGTTTATTCAGTTTTACTTCCAGAACATGGCCGTTCCGGGTTATTTCTACACCGTTTGTCACAGGTAGCTCCTTTTTTTAATTATTTAAATGCTGGCATCACTTCGTTACAGAACAATTCCAATGATCGTTTCTGCGAAGCCATATCCAAACCAAAGCTTGAATAGAAAATAAATTCATCTACGCCCAAAGCTTCATATCGTTTGAGTTTTTGGATAACTGTATCAGGAGAGCCAAACATAAGATTTTCTTCCAGCATTGCTGGATCGTATTGCTCACGGCCTTCCAAATCGGACAGTGCAATTTCCTTGGGGAAGCCATCTTTCACATCGCCAAGATTGCGATAAAGATTTTCGAATTGTCCTAAAACACGCGTGATTGCGTTGATAGCATTGTCGCGCCCAGCATCATTTTCGTAAACGCAGGCGTGACGCATCATTGCAAAAATTGGATTGGCTTTTCCGCCCGATTTGACGATCGCCTCATCCAAGGGCTTTTTGTAAAGCTCAGCTTCCTCAAATGGACGGGTGAACGGCCACGACATAATGTTGCAATCATTCTCGATAGCATAATCAAACGTAATCGGAGAACGCGCTGCCGCCCATAACCGCGGATAAGGTTTTTGAATTGGTTTTGGTACAGACGTAGATGTCGGGAAATTCCAATATTCACCATCATGGGCATAATCGCCCTTCCAAAGCGCCTTTAGCGCTGGCAGCATCTCTTGCATATAACGCCAACCATCTGATTGTTTTACGCCCGGCATCATACGGTCAAATTCGCGCTGATAAGCACCTGAACCAATGCCAAACTCCAATCGCCCGCCGCTGATCAAATCCAAGAATGCAGCTTCACCAGCTAGATTGATTGGGTGCCAGTACGCCGCTGTAGCTACAGCCGTCCCAAGACGAATAGTATCAGTTTCCCCTGCCCACCAAGTTAAAATTTGAAACGGATTGGGCGCAATTGTCATCTCTAGGGCATGGTGTTCTGCTGCCCAAACAATATTGAAGCCACCGCGCTCCGCTAGTTGCACCATCTCGATGGTGTGGCGTTGCAGTTCATTCATATCAACGCTTGCATCCAAACGCTCTAGGTTAATTGCTAGTTGAAATTTCATAATATCTTCCTTTATATCAGCGCATTACAAAAGGATTAGCCATAGGCTCATCCGATGTATTGACCCATATTGTTTTTGGACGTGTGTAATCATACATAGCCTGGAAACCACTTTCGCGGCCATATCCTGACCCTTTCACACCACCAAACTCTGCGATTGGGGACACAACACGGTAAGTATTCACCCAGACAATCCCTGCACGCACAGCATCCGCCATTCGCAAAGAGCGCGCTCCATCTTTCGTAAAGATACCTGCAGCCAATCCATGCTCCGTATCATTCGCCAATTCGATAACTTCTTCTTCGGTCTTAAACCTTTGAACGCTCAATACTGGGCCAAACA
This sequence comes from Amylibacter sp., assembly GCA_965206885.1. Lineage (GTDB taxonomy): Bacteria > Pseudomonadota > Alphaproteobacteria > Rhodobacterales > Rhodobacteraceae > Amylibacter. The sequence continues at coordinate 50,420 of CBDBLJ010000002.1, forward strand.
GTTCTGTATCAACGATGCGCATATCCTGATTAGGGCACTCAATAATGGTAGGCTCATAAAACAGCCCATCCATGCCTTCAGGACGTTTTCCGCCCGCTAGAACTTTACCACCTTCACTTTTAGCAAAAGCAACTTCGCGCTCGATGTTTTCCAACTGACCAACTGTGCAAAGCGGGCCCATCTGGGTCTCTTCTAACAATGGATCACCGATGCGGATTTGGCGCGTCAATTTCAACATATGTTCCAGAAACTCATCCGCAATATCTTCGTGCAAATACAACCGTGATCCTGCCACGCAACTTTGACCCGCAGCCCCGAAAATTCCTGCAATTGAGCCGTTAACCGCACTCTCAATGTTGGCATCATCGAATACGATAAAGGGGGATTTTCCACCCAACTCCAATGAAACTTCAGCAAAGTTCTGTTTAGAATTATCAAGGACATGGCGCGCCGCATTGGGGCCGCCTGTAAAGGATATACGCGCGACCAATGGATGTGATGTCAACGCGCGACCGCAAGGTTCTCCATGGCCTGATACAATATTCACAACACCTGGTGGAAAACCCGCCTCTTCGATCAATTGGCCAAATTCCAACATAGCAGCAGAGGCATATTCCGAAGCCTTTAATACCACCGTATTTCCCGCAGCTAAAGCTGGGCCAATTTTGACAGCCACCAAAAACAATTGTGAATTCCAAGGAACAACTGCGGCAACAACACCTAATGGCTCACGTTTGGTAAATACAAAAAGATCAGGCTTATCAATCGGCAGAGTTTCCCCGCTAATCTTATCTGCACAACCTGCATAAAACTGGAAAAACTCAGCGATGTATTTCGCCTGCCAACGTGTCTCTTTCAGCATCTTGCCAGTATCCACTGACTCGGTACGTCCCAATTCTTCCGATTTATCAGCCAATAACTCTGCAAGTTTGCGCAGACATTTACCACGCTCAGTTGGTGTCATTTTGGACCATGGCCCCGTTGAAAATGCCTTATGTGCAGCGCGTACAGCCTGATCAATATCTTTTTCAGTTGCTTCGGGTACTTGCGACCATATCTCTCCAGTTGATGGGTTGATGCTGTCAAACATCTTGCCATCAGATGCATCAACCCAATTGCCGTCTATTAACATTTTGTACTTCTGAATATTTGTCACAAGGCGCTCCCCTATAGTCCGTTGATTCCCATCCTCAATCTGTTTTTGATTTCAGTAATACGATTTTTCGACACTCAATGGCTAAAAAACATACCTTTGAGATAAAGTAGCGAAAGAATGAACTTAGCTAAATCAGAACCATCGCAACTTAAAACAGCTCTAACAACCGGCTCGCCACGCAAGTGACAAACAATATCATCGATTTGAGCTATTTAAGAGCCCGTCGAATTTGAGTACAATTATTCAGCTACAAAACCAGAGCTTCGCGGCCAACGTCATTTAAGTCTGGCAATCCAAGTTGAGCCAGTGTGATACTGGTTTCTTCCGCAAGTAGATTGGTCATTTCTTGAAGTCCAGTGTTACCGCCAGCTGCCATCGCAAACGAGAGTGGTCTTCCCAAAAAAACAAAGTTTGCACCCATTGCATAGGCCTTTACGACGTCCTCACCGCTTCGAATTCCACTGTCATAAAAAAGCGGGAAGTCAACTCCAACAGCATCGCGGATTTCCCGCAATGCTAAAATTGCAGGTGGCGCACTATCAAGTTGCCTACCACCATGACTGGACACCTGAATAGCATCCACCCCCAGAGATTGAAGTTTGACGGCATCGTCAGCGCTTAGAACCCCTTTGACGACAAGGTTACCTTTCCACCTTTGGCGAATTTTCGACAAAAGCTCCCAATTGGCTCCAGCTCGACTACCAGCTCTGTCGAACTCTCCAAAGTCACCGCCAAAATTCGCAAGCTTTGGCTGGCCGTTAAAAAGCTGTGACAAGGACCAACTAGGGTGGCAGGCAAAATCTAGAAATTGTGCAGGCCCTATTTTGAACGGCATTTTAAAACCACGCCTAAGTTCGCGTGGCCTTCTACCAACTTCAGGAACATCCACGGTCAAAATAAGGGTTTTGTATCCAGCCGCCTCGGCCCTATCTATAAGTTTGTCTGATCCAACAAGCGAACCGCTGACATACAATTGAAACCAAGCATTGCCTTCGGCAGCGTTTATCATGTCCTCAAGTGAGGTCGATGCGACTGTCGAAACGCCCACAGGAATGTGGTGTTTTGCGGCGAGTTTTGCCAACATCATATCAGCAGAGGGGGATGCAAGATTGCACATTCCCATCGGGCTGATCCCAAAAGGCAGGCCGCATTTCCCCCCAAAAAGAGTAGTGGATATATTGCGATGTTCCACATCATTCAGAATACGCGGTTGGAGTCTGAGAGAGTGCAAAGCGTTACGGTTCAATTCCTCTCCATAGCCAGTGCCCGCTGCACCATCTATATAATCAAATATCATCCATGGAAGCCGTTTTTTGGCGACCCGATGCGCGTCCTCATACGAATGAATAGTAGTGTCGAAAAGCATGGTTAAGCATTCTTGGTTGGTTATCGAATAGGCTCACGCCCAAGCAAAAGTTGGCACATTGTTGTGCTAAGGTAACGGTACATCAAGCACAAATTTAAACAGGACAAAAAAGGCGATCATAATCAATGCACCACACCCCCAATAGAGAGCGGCAATTTTGATGGACCATTGGTCATGCATAGCCGCAATCAGGCCACCAGAAAAGGCAATTATACCAGCTGGTAGAAAGCCAATAACTGGCATCGTAAAACAGGTAAAAAACATAGCGCCAAGTAAAAACAGGCGACGCCACCATATTCCATGGCCAAATCCACCATCGTTGGACGGTTTTAAAAATCGCGTTATGAATGAAATTGCTGCAGTAACGATAAGAACAACAGCCACGGTTTGCGGAAACACTTGGCTGTCTTTGTCTGTATAACTGGTTGTGTCATAAAGAGTAATAACACCCGTAATAACAAAGAGAGCCGAGACAATTAACGACCCAATGTCTCCTTGGGATTTCGAGGTAGGTGAATTGTTCATTATTCCGTCTCCATAGTGGTTTTCTTTTGCTTCCACGCCATGAAAATCGGTAGGAATAAAGTAATCAGCGTAAATGCAAGAATCGCTTGGGAAATAGGGCGCCCAAAAAACATACCAAATAGGTTATGGGTCGCAGCTCCGATAATCCAACCTTGAACAAACCCTTGTTCTGCAATGGGGCCAAGGATAAGGCCCAGAACAATGGGTGACGCTGCAAAGCCAAATCGCGAAATCAGCCACCCGAAGATACCAAGGCACAGCATTATGATGACGTCTGATACACTATTGCGGATTGCAAAGGTACCGATGATGGTCATGAAAGCAACTGAAAACTGCCTTTGGGATAGTCACGATAGATTTGTAGGCGTAGCGCCCAATCAACAGTCCTGCGGGCAACATCAGGATAGTTGCTATAATCAATCCATAGATGAACGTATATACAATCGAACGGCTTTGCTGAAACATCGCAGGGCCCGTGCGTACACCCTGAACAAGTAGTGCCCCCAAAACGATTGCATCAGGTGGCGTACCAGGAATTCCAAGCACAAGTGTTGGGATAAAGCCACCGCCAACGGTCGCATTATTAGCTGATTCAGTAGCGATAATTCCATCAGGCTCGCCTTCGCCAAATTTTTGATGCGGTTTGGCTGTGCGTTTCGCTTCCGAATAGGCAACTAAGCCTGCGACAGACCCACCTGCACCAGGTAAAATTCCGACCAGAGTTCCAATTATAGATGAACGGATAAGGTTGAACTTTGAGCGCATGGCAAGTCGGAATGCCTCGCCAATTCTGACTGATTTGACGTTCTCTTCAACTTGCAAATGCCTGTCGGGAACCGCAACAAGATCAATCAACACGGGAATACAATAAAGCCCGATCAAAGCACCAACCACACCAAAGCCGCCGATCATGACCTGACTACCAAAAGTCAGCCGAATGTCTGCGGAAATCTCTGCAACACCCACAGTTGACAGGATCATACCGAACGCACCCCCTGCGAGACCTTTCATTAGGTTGCCAGTTGACATAGATGCAATCAGAGACAACCCGAAAATGGATAACCAAAAATATTCAATGGGGCCAAAGGCTAGAGCAACCTTTGACAAAGGTGGAGCAAGCAAAAGCAGCGCAACAGCGCCCACCATCCCACCAAAAACTGAAGCAAAACAAGCAAGAGCAACAGCGAGATCACCATCACCCCGCTTGGCCATAGGATATCCGTCAAATGTTGTTGCAATCGCAGATGGTGTCCCTGGCGTATTCAACAAAATAGCAGCGTAAGCTCCACCATAGATGGCCCCAGTATATATCGCACCTAAGAGAATAAGGGCAGAAGCTGGTTCCATGCTAAACGTGATTGGCACCAGAACCGCCAGTGCCATAGTCGCGGTTAAACCAGGAATGGAACCAACAATTGTTCCCGCAACAACACCAAACAATGCTAACGCAAGATTGAAGGGTGTCATTGCCGATAAAAAGTGACCCAATTCCATACGTAATCTCCCAGTTTAACCAATCGCAATTATTTGATCAGCCCAGCCTCACGAGCGTCTTTCAAATACTCTTCAACACGCGCAGCCATAAAATCAGTCATCCCATCAGCACCGACATCCAGCATTGCAAAACCGCCATCCAGCATCTTTTGTTGGAACGCTGCGTCCGCATTAATTTCAGCGGTCATATCAGACCACATTTTTGTGGTTTCAGCACTTGCAGTATTTGGCAACGCAATGCCACGATAGGCACCACCAGTCATATCATATCCAAGCTCTTTGAAAGTCGGCACGTCAGGAAACAACGGATGACGCTCGTCCATTGCCACTGCTAGCATACGTACAGCATCCCCTTGCTTGGCACCCACAGTTGTATACCCCCACTCTGCCTTGGTTTGCTTTCCAAGCAGAGCCGTGACTGCAGCCCCTGTTCCTTTAAACGGTACATAGGTCGTCAGAGTACCTGCCAACTTGTCAAACTTGATTTGTGCCAAATGGTTTGCACTGGCTTTTCCTGAGCCCGACAGTGTCACTTCGCCTGGATGCGCCTTTGCATCAGCAATGAGATCAGCAAGTGTCTGATAGGGGCTGTCAGCAGTCACTACAATTGCATCAGGTGTAAAATGAAACATATAAAATGTATTTAAATCCGCAGTCTTAAAACCCACATCTTTTTGCGCAGGTTTGATGATGATATGGGGCAAGTTTACACCCATGATGGTTTTACCGTCGTCATTTAAACCGTTCAAAGATGCCCAACCGACTGCACCTCCGCCGCCTGGCTGGTAAGAGATTACCATGTCTTGGCCGAACTTATCCTTGAAGAATGGCTGTTGAAGTCGCGCGGAAATATCAGATTCTCCGCCAGGCCCAAAGGGTATGACATAATTCACAGGGCCATCTATATCGGCCAATGCGGGTGTACTAAAAGTTACCGCAATCACAATTGCTACACTTGCTTTTAGGATTGATTTTCTCAGCATATTGTTCCTCCCTATAATGCTGTTCATTCAGTCTTCGTAATTCTGTTAGGTATTTCTTTCTTGTAAGGCGGTCATAAAACGATCACGAATAGTCACTGGATCTTTGGTGATTACTGGGACTGGGATATTACCTGATTGGCATTTACACACGATAATGGTCATCTTATCGCTCGCCAGCGCGTCTCGCATTACATCGGCACATTCTTCTGCTTGGCACTCAACAACTGTTTCACAACCACATGCCATGGCAACAGCCGTAAGCGAGGTTTTTTTACCCGCGTAGGTTGGTTGATCCCCAGTTGATCCATAACTGCCATTGTCAATGATCAGCAAAATGAAATTGTCGGCTACATTGTTCGCGATAGTCGGCAAAGTGCCGAAGTTTGTTAGAACAGAACCGTCGCCATCTATTGATATCACTTTTTGTTTTTGAGCCAGCGCGACTCCTAAGCCGATTGAAGAAGATAGACCCATCGTCCCCAGCATATAGAAGTTGGTTGGTTGATCGTCCATCATATGCATTTCCTGACTGGGTAACCCAATATTACACACGACAAAATGATCTGAGATAACAGGAATAATATCTTTTAAGACTTCAGAGCGGATCATTTTTAGTATCCTTTCCAGAAAGAGGCATCCGTCAGGATTGCGACTGGTTTGTTGCACATGAATGTGTATTTTAAAATCGAGTCCAATTCATCCGCGTCGGCTTCGTTGTGAAAATGATAGGTTGGGATATGCAATTGATTTAGCAGGGCTTTGGTATGCACAGCCATTTCCACTTGGCAGGCCACTGGTTCACCTAACTCACCACGGTAACTGATCAGCATTGGCAAAGGCATTCGGTAAAATTGTGTCAAGGTAACAAGAGTATTTACGGTCACACCAATGGCAGTATTTTGCATGATAATTGCTGAACGCTTCCCCCCCATAAAGGCACCAGCGCAAATTCCGATGCCTTCATCTTCTTTGTTTGAAGGGATGTGGTAAATATCCTCGCACGTATCAATTTTCTCGATGACCCCTGCCAGTTGCTTACATGGGACCGTTGTTACAAGTTCAATTTTATTGCTAACAAAATCAGCAACTATTTTATCATCTACCGCCACAATCGACTCCTATTTAACTGTTGATTGCAGTCTTTATTTTCCAATAATTGGTTAAAACCACCAGCTTTTAGCTGGTCAGCTTTAGCGTTATTTACATAAGGTTTCCTTCCATTTTAAGACCCAGCGTTGCGGTAAGGTCTTAAAATGGAAGGAAACCTTATGATCTATTCTACTGGAAGTCATAGCAGATATTATCACAGATACCATATCGTTTGGGTAACAAAATATCGTTACAAGGTGCTGCGTGGTGAAATGCGTGAGCGTATTCGGACATTGATACGACAAACGTGCAATGAATTGGGCGTACACATTGAAAAAGGCGTATTGTCTACCGACCATGTGCATATGTTTGTGTCAGTCCCGCCGCACGTCCCAATTTCAAAGGTGATGCAACGCGTAAAAGGGAGGTCCTCATACAAGATACAGCGGGAGTACCCCGAATTACGCAAACGCTATTGGGGGCAACGGTTCTGGGCTAGAGGCTATTTTTCAACGACGAGTGGAAATGTGACGGATGACGTTATTCGTCAGTATCTTGAATTACATTCAAAACGTGAACCTACCGACGAAAGTCGGTAGTTGTTCAGTAAAACTAAATTTAAATCTAACCATATATTTTTACGCATATGTAAAGCGTTACTTTACGTTTTAATGTAACCATGTCAGTTACCGTCATGTCCAAGGGGGATTTCTATGACAATTTCATTATTCAAAACATTAATTGCGATCTCTGAATACGGTAGCTTTAGCGCTGCGGCGGATCAGGTATGTGTTACACATGCAGCCGTCGGACAACAAATGAAACGCTTAGAAGAATCCTTCAATGTTTCGCTTTTTGACCGCACCCTAAAGACACCAAGATTAAACCAGCTAGGCAAAGCATTGGTGCCAAAAGCGAAAGAAGTTGTGAATGCATATGAGACCATTTTAGATGACGTAACGGGTGACCCGAGATTGATCGGAGAGCTTACCCTCGGTGCTGTCCCCTCTACCATTCGTGGTCTCATTCCTAGATCGGTTAAAAGACTGATGGAAATTTATCCCGACCTGCACATTCGTGTAGTTCCCGATCTTTCAGGAAATTTACTAGAGCAAGTCGAGCGTGGCTCTTTAGATGCAGCAGTCCTAAGTGAACCAACTCGAGTGCCCACTAATCTTAATTGGATGCCATTTGTTGAAGAAGAATTGGTTTTGCTAACCTCATCCGAAGTTACCGAAAACGACCCTATCCGCATTCTTGCAACGATGTCTTATATCCGACACACTCGGCAAGCCGCAGTTGGCATGTTGGCAGAAGAATGGTTGGCTAAAAACAATGTCACTGTGCACGACACAATGGAAATGGAATCGTTGGAAAATCTTTCCAGTATGGTTGCACACAATCTGGGTGTCTCGGTTGTTCCCAACATTTGCATCCCTGACCCCATCTTTGCCCAACTTAGAGTCTGGCCGAAAACTATTTCAATGATTTCAACCCCTTGCTAATCGCCGTGTGACCATTCTGATATGGGCGATGAGGAGCCAGCTTTCAGCAGAAGCAATGGATTTCTCCCAATCTTTTGCCAATCGGCGGCACCGCCCCAACCAGGCAAAGGTGCGCTCGACAACCCACCGTCTTGGAATGAGTTCAAATCCCACAGCCTTGTCACTGCGCTTTAAAATTTCGATAGTCCAACAGCCCATATTTTCTAAAGCTTCTCGTAATTTTGGCCCCGCATATCCTCCATCGGCAAACACATGTCGGAGTTTGGGATGGGAGTAGTAGATAGATTTGAGGACATCAACGGCCCCATCTCGATCTTGAATGCCCGCACTGTGGATGATAAATCCGATCAACAGCCCGATGGTATCTGTGATGATATGGCGCTTACGGCCGTTTATCTTTTTCCCTGCGTCGTAGCCGGAAACACCACCGCTTTCTGTCGTTTTAACACTCTGGCTGTCAATAACACCTGCACTTGGACTGGCTGCGCGACCTGCCAATTCCCGCGCCTTGATGACAAGCGTATCGTTGATCCGGTACAACACGCCATTGTCCCGCCAGTCGTAAAAATACTCCTGTATTGTAGTCCTCGGCGGGAAATCTTTCGGGATCATTCGCCACTGACATCCCGTGCTCGCCATGTATTGCACTCCGTCCCACACATCGCGCATTTCGGTTGTTCTGGGCCGACCAACCACATTGGATTCTGGCAGCAGTGGTTCAATTATTGCCCACTCTTCGTCCGTGCAATCACTTGCATAACGCCCATTGTTTCGCTCATATAGGGGGCGAGTAATATCAGTCCAAGCCATAAAATTCTCCATCTTATTTGATAAAGAGAGTGAATCACAACTTACTGATATTACTCAACTAGTTTTCGGCCAGACACTTAGAAAAATATCTCTGGGCCCTAAAGTAACCTCGCGCACTCTTGGGGTTTTAACACGTGTAGATTGTTCCAAGGTAAAACTGGTCCAACGGCTTCTGGATCAAATATGTTCAACGTTAGAAGAGCATAAAACAAATGAGGCGATATAAAATTATTTTTTACATAATATTAAATAACTTTGTTTTGCTTAACTGAACAACTACCGACTTTCGTCGGTAGGTTCACGTTTTGAATGTAATTCAAGATACTGACGAATAACGTCATCCGTCACATTTCCACTCGTCGTTGAAAAATAGCCTCTAGCCCAGAACCGTTGCCCCCAATAGCGTTTGCGTAATTCGGGGTACTCCCGCTGTATCTTGTATGAGGACCTCCCTTTTACGCGTTGCATCACCTTTGAAATTGGGACGTGCGGCGGGACTGACACAAACATATGCACATGGTCGGTAGACAATACGCCTTTTTCAATGTGTACGCCCAATTCATTGCACGTTTGTCGTATCAATGTCCGAATACGCTCACGCATTTCACCACGCAGCACCTTGTAACGATATTTTGTTACCCAAACGATATGGTATCTGTGATAATATCTGCTATGACTTCCAGTAGAATAGATCATAAGGTTTCCTTCCATTTTAAGACCTTACCGCAACGCTGGGTCTTAAAATGGAAGGAAACCTTATGTAAATAACGCTAAAGCTGACCAGCTAAAAGCTGGTGGTTTTAACCAATTATTGGAAAATTAACAGATCACCACGGAAAGATACGAACAGACGAGAGTTTTGACGACAAATGGATGTTAGTCTTTTTTGGATTTACCAATTGTCCTGATATTTGCCCCGTTGGGCTATCAACTATTGCGCAAACCTTGGATGATCTCGGCACAGCATCGACACAGATACAATCGTTGTTTATCACTGTTGACCCTCAGCGTGACACCCCATCTGTCTTGGCCGATTATATCCCCCAGTTCCACCCAGATATTCTGGGGTTGAGCGGAACAGCCAAACAGATTGATCGCACTGCAAAATCTTTCAAGATTTTTTATGGAAAAGTTAAAGAGGCAACGGCACCAGACGGTTATACGATGGAACACAGTTCCTCGATGTTTTTGTTTGATCCGAAAGGTGAATTCGTACGCCTATATGATTTTAATGCGACCAGCGATGAAATACTTGCCGATTTAAAAAGCCGGATGGATATATAGCGACACGTCGTCAAATGATGGGTCTTCTGTACATTCGATTGAAACTCTACCTACCAAACCATAAACAAAGTTGGGAACTACTTTATGTTTAAAAAATTTCTACACATTTGTATGCTGAGTCACGGCAATCGCTTGAAAAAGTGGGGATTCCCTTAGCGGGTGATATGTGATTCTCTGGTCATTGAAATGACATTCGGAGCCTCCCATGATCTCAGCCAATATCCTCGACCATTTTTCTGCCATTGAAGACCCACGCCAGAGCTGGAAAACTGTTTATCCACTACCCGAAATCCTACTGATTGTGCTCTGCGGTGTTATGGCTGGTGCTGATGATTTTGCCGAAATAGCCCGATGGGCGGACCGAAAATTGAAATTCTTGCGTGGGTTTCTACCCTTCAAAGATGGGATCCCATCTCATGACACGCTCAATGATGTGATGAACGCGATTCCCGCTGACCTGTTTAGCGAATGCTTCGTTTCCTGGGTTGCGGCCTTGCGCGATGGCGATGATGAGATCGTGGCAATTGACGGCAAGTCGTCACGCCGTGCGCATGGTGAGGATGGCCGCGCCCTGCATCTGGTTTCAGCTTGGGCAACGCGTCAGAGATTGGTCTTGGGGCAAGAATCCTGTGACGAGAAAGAGAATGAAATCAGCGCGATACCTCGACTACTGGCGCGGCTTGAGTTGAAAGGCGCGCTGGTCACGATTGATGCAATGGGCTGCCAACACGGTATTGCTGCGGCGATCCTCGCACAAGGCGCAGACTATCTTTTGGCGCTTAAAGGCAACCAAAAATCACTGCATGAAGAGGTGAGGCTCTATTTCGACCAGACCAGTGGTTTGGAAACCCATGAAACCACCGATGCCGATCATGGGCGGATAGAAATCCGTCGTGCCTATGTCAGTCATGATGTAGAGTGGCTGCGCCCTGATCGGTCTGAGCCTGGCGCACCAAGGTTTCCAGGCCTCGCCGCTATCGGCATGATCGAGGCCGAGGTCAAACACAAAGGTAAAACCAGTTTCTCGCGACGTTACTATCTGTCCTCCGCACCGCTCTCAGCCAAGCAATTCCTGCGCGCCACACGCGCCCATTGGGGTGTGGAAAATCGCCTGCACTGGGTGATGGATGTGGTGTTTCACGACGACCTGATGCGCTTGCGGACCCAAAATGGCCCCGCCAACATGGCTCTGATGCGACATAGTGCAATCAACATCTTCAAGCAAGTCGGCGATACGGCCAGTCTGAAAATACGAAGAAAAACAGCCGCTTGGGATGATAGTTACCTAAAAGCCGCAATCAAAGGTGAAGGCTGAAATCTTCAAGCGATTGCCGTGGGCTAGGTGTAATGCCATGATGCAGCATTGATCTACGCCATGAGGCCGCGATCATAGAGTGTGCAGGCGATTTCACATCAATCGCATACCGTACTTTTTCTGAATGTTCTTGATAGGCTTCCGCCAAGTCAGTCATGTAATTCTCCCAAGTAGGATCAAACCATGAGCCGAGTTAAAAATCAATATAGCTTCAGATTACATTATATTGAGTTGAATCATCATCCATCAACCATTGTTTTCAAAACATCCGTCCAAACTGAAACTGTTGTATCTAGATTTTCCGCTGCAAACGCAGAAACACCAACAGCACGTCGCAAAACATCAAACCCAACAAAATGAGCTACTATCAAAGCTGCACGTTGCTCTTTATCTTCCCCATCAAGCCATTCCGCCATTTCAGATATAATAACTTTTTCAATTCGCTCTTTTAGATGTGGACCAATGGTTTCAGAACTTAATGATTTGACAATCACCATCGTTAAATCAAGATCATCATCATAGGCTTTGGTTGCAAAATGATGGGTAATATTCTCACAAAATTCCTCTTTTGAACCAACCAAGAGGCCCTCAAACGTGATGTGCCCATCAATTGCTTCATAAAACAGTTTTTCTTTGCCACCGAAATACCGATTAATCAAAGATGGGTTTACACCGACTTCACTGGCAATTTCTCGAACGGAAGCAGCATCATAACCTTTACGGGAAAAAGAACGTTGAGCGGATGCAATGATATCAGAACGTGTTGCTTCTGCATTACGTTTTCGTTCACTCATACTTTACGCTCCAAAAGTAAACACCTGTTGACTTGCGTGAATTGCTTTAATAACTTCCATGATAAATGACATAGAAAACCATATAAATCCACTCTAATACATCACAGAGGCTAAGATGATCAAACTCACCGTAGATGGTACAAAACACGAATTAAACGTAGAGCCCGAAATGCCATTACTTTGGGTTTTACGCGATGAATTGAACATCACTGGTCCTAAATATGGGTGTGGTATTGCTCAATGTGGCGCTTGTACTGTGCATATCGATGGCGTCGCAACAAAATCTTGTCAAATTCCTATTGGTGATCTGGACGGCGAAGTGACAACCATCGAAGGTTTAGGCACACCAAAAGCTTTGCACGCGGTTCAAGAAGCATGGGTGGAACACCAAGTGGCACAATGTGGATATTGCCAATCTGGGCAGATCATGGCCGCTGCATCTTTTTTGGCAGAAACACCAAACCCAACAGATGCAGACATTGATGACGCTATGTCCAGCAACCTATGTCGTTGTGGCACCTACCCACGTATTCGTGCTGCGGTGAAAGCCGCCGCCGTTAAATTGGGAGGCGCATAATCATGGGCCGTATAAAAACAATCGCAAGACGGACATTCCTTATCGGCTCTGCTGCCATCGTTGGCGGCGTCGCTTTTGGATATTATGCTTATAAAAAGCCTATCGCAAACCCGTTGTTAGATAATCTAGCCGAAGATGAAGCCGCAATAACGCCTTATGTCCGTATTGATCAATCGGGTGTCACTATCATCACGCCACGCGCTGATAAAGGCCAAGGCACCTATTCCATCCAAGCAGCATTGGTTGCAGAGGAACTTGATATCGCATGGGAAGATATTCAGGTCGACCCTAGTCCACCAAGCCCTGCTTACTATAATGCAAAAGTATTAGGAGAAGGTCTTCCCTTTGCTGCAGTTGACGACAGCTTTATAGCACGCAACGGTCGTGCCTTTGGTGGCGTATTAGGAAAACTACTTGGGATCCAAATAACAGGTGGATCCACAACGGTTCCTGATGCCTATGAAAAAATGCGTATTGCTGGTGCTGTTGCGCGTGAAACTTTACTACTGGCCGCAGTAAAACAATCTAGCATTGCGCGCGATCTACTGACAACCAAAGATGGCGCTGTAATTCTACCAGATGGCACATCCTTGTCTTATACCTCTTTAGCGCAAACAGCGGCACAGATTGATCCCCCCTCAGAAGTGACATTAAAACCTGAAAGCGAATGGCGCTATATTGGCAAAGAAATGCCGCGTATTGATATTCTTGCCAAATCTACAGGTACTTTAATCTATGGCATCGATATGAAAATGGACGGCATGGCTCACGCATCTGTACGTACAAACCCACGTATTGGCGGCGGTGTGAACAGTTATGATGACAGCGCTGCACAAAAAATGCGCGGTGTACAAAAAATCATCCCTATCACAGGTGGCGCTGGTGTTATTGCAGATAATACATGGCGTGCTATTCAAGCTGTGAATGCTATTGAGTTCGATTGGAAGGAGGCACCCTATCCTGCCACATCCGATGACTTGTGGAGTAAAGTGGCAACGTCTTTTACCTCTGATTACCAAGATAGCCAATTCAAAGATGAAGGCGATATTGATACAGCCTTAAAAAATAATGACGTTTTAGAAGCCGAATATCGTATACCATTTCTAGCACACGCCCCCTTAGAGCCTATGAACGCTATTGTGTTGTTGAAAGATGCGCGCTTGGACATTTGGACAGGTACACAAATTCCGTTAAATATGATGGAAACAGTCGAAAAAATGACTGGGTTGTCGGCAGAAAACATTCATATCCATGTGCAAATGATGGGCGGCAGCTTTGGTCGACGCCTAGAGGATGATTATGTCCGCCAGACGATTGAGCTGGCCCAAGCAATGGAAGGCACGCCCATTAAAATGACATGGTCACGTGAAGAAGACATGACACATGATTTTCCACGAACCCTGCAAATGTCACGTGCCAGTGGTACTGTAAAAGACGGTAAAGTCGAAAGTTATGACCTTGCGATAGCTGCCCTTTCAACAACAGAATCTCAGCTTGGCCGCCTTGGCCTGCCAGCTCTAGGTCCAGATACAGCAATTGTTGCAGCGGCTTGGGATCAACCCTTTGCCATACCGAACCACCGCGTCACAGGTTACCGCGTACCAGCAATGGTGCCTGTCAGTTCATGGCGCTCTGTTGGTGCATCAGGTAACGGTTTCTTATATAATGCGTTTCTAGATGAGTTAATACATGCCGCAGGCGCAGATCCATTGATGGAACGTATCCGTCTGTGTAACCACGATCAATCACGTAAAACACTTGAAACCATTGGTGAAATGTCCAACTGGGGCAGTGATTTAGGACCAAACCGTTTCCGTGGTCTTGCCTTTACAGTCTCCTTTGGTGTTCCTGTGGCGGAGGTGATTGAAATTACGAACACCGAAGATGGCATTAAACTAGATAAAGTCTTTGTTGCTTGCGAAGTGGGCAAGGTTTTAGACCCCATAAACTTTGAGAACCAAGTCCAAGGTGGTGTGATCTGGGGTCTTGGGCATGCTATGGCTGCGGAACTAACCTATGATGATGGAATGCCAGAACAAACCAATTATGATGGGTTTGAAGCAATGCGACTATATCAAGCTCCAGAAATCATCGTGCGTGGTTTGGAAAATGGTACCGAAGTGCGTGGCATTGGTGAGCCAACAGTGCCTCCAGCAGCACCAGCTTTAGCAGCAGCAATCTTTGCGGCAACAGGCGAACGGATACGCGAATTGCCAATGAGCAATACGATTGATTTCGTGTAAAGGATCAAACTAAATAAGATTGCGTGTGATAGTACGCAATCTTATAAACATTAAATAAGTCCACTAAGTAATTATTAATTAACAATAATAAACAAAAATTGACATTCTCACCGCTTTCAGCCTTTTTAAGGGAATGGCTCGCGCAACAGTAAAAAACTCTGAATACTCTTTGGCTCTCATCTTGCTATTTGCAGCTGGGGTTATCTTGGCTATTTTTTACTCCATCGCAGCTCAGACATTTGAAAACATCGAAAAAACGCAAAGCCGTTCCAAACTGGCATTATATCAAAGCACGATTGAAAATGAACTTTTGCGCTTGCAGCACTTACCTTCTGTCATTGCGAGTAATCCTTTAGTCTTAGATGCCTTAAAAACACACAAATTTGATACACTAAACGCAAAGCTTTTAGATATTTCGAATGCGGCACGTGCCGAAGCGATATATTTGATGATGCCTGATGGTTTAACAGTTGCCGCATCAAATTACAAAAAAACACAGACCTTTATCGGACAAAACTACGGGTTCCGCAGCTATTTTAAAGACGCGATGAAAGGCAATAACAGCACATTCTTTGCGATTGGGGCGACGACATCAAGACCTGGGTATTTTCTTGCATCCCCCATAATATCTCAAGGCAAGATACTGGGTATTCTCGCTTTGAAGTTAGACCTAACGGCCTTGAATAGAGTATTGGAAGAAACCAACGATCTAATTTTTGTCACAAATCCTGACGGTATTGTCGTTCTGTCATCCAAACCTTCGCAACATTATAATGCAATCACCAGAATTACAGCTATACGAATGGAAAAAATCAAGGCAGAGCGACAGTTTGGCAAACGTATCATTGGGCAAGTCGACTGGAATTTAGATGGTGAGACACATGTATCGTATAAAAATGGTAATTATTACCTTGCCAGATCAAATATTAATGGCACCAAATGGACACTCCATTATTTAGTAGACACATCGGCCGCTCGACAAAAAGCGCTGGGGATCGTTGCTGGCGTCGCCATTATTATGACTTTAAGCGCGTTGGCTTTTGTCTTTTGGCGCGTGCAACGTGTACGCCGCGCTCTGACAGCATCCATCGAAGATCGTAAAAGGTTGCAACGTGAAATCGAAACACGGCGTCAAGCTGAAGCTGATTTGAGAAACGCACAAAAGGAATTAAAGCGCAGCAGTAAAATGGCGGCATTAGGCCAACTTTCCGCCTCTGTCACCCATGAATTAGGCCAGCCAATTTCTGCCATGAAAAACCACATTACAGCAGAAGAGATCACAGCTGGCACACTATCCCCCGTAATGATCCATTTATCTGGCATCCTCGGGCGTATGGAAAACATCACACATCAATTGCGCTTTTTTTCCACATCTGGCGCAGAAGCAAGTACCGCTGTTTCGCTACCAGATGTCATCAATAACGCTTATGAATTAATACGCCATGACTGTGAACGCCATAACGTGACATATCAAACGCACGGGTTAGATCAGGATTTACAAACATGGGGTAATCAAACCCGTTTAGAGCAAGTTCTGATCAATCTAATGAAAAATAGCATCAAGGCAATGTCCGATCATACCTCAAAGAAATTGGATGTATTTCTATCCCAAACAGATGAGCATATCCTAATTAAAGTCAGTGATACAGGCCAAGGGTTGCAAGGACAAAGCCTAGATCAAATCGTTGAACCATTCCATACAACCGCTTCATCTGGCGAAGGTATGGGGTTGGGTTTAGCAATTTCCACATCTATCATTCACGAACATACAGGCACATTGGATGTCACCGAAAACCCACAAGGTGGTACCTGCTTCACTATCTGCCTGCCAAAATACATCGAGTAAAACATGACCAAAGCCCCACAATACCGCATCCTTGTTATTGATGATGATAAAGAAATGCGACTATCGCTTGTACATTTGCTGGAAAGCACTGGATGGGCAGTGGAAACAGCGGCAACTGCTGTTGGCGTTGAAGCTTTGATCGAGGCCACCCTACCCGATGTAATTTTAACAGATGTTCAAATGCCAAACCGTACGGGCCTACAACTCCTCATCGAGCTCCCTATGGATATCATGCCCCCCTTAGTCTTGATCTCTGCACATGGTGATATCCCAATGGCAGTCGAGGCTATCCAAAACGGTGCTTACGGCTTCTTAGAAAAACCGTTCGAGCCTCGAAGATTACTAACCATCTTACAACACGCAGCGGAACAACATCAGCTACAAGAAACGACAAGCCGTTTAAAAGCACGGCTGGCAGATTTATCAGGATTGAACCGCGTATTCATTGGGCAATCTGATTTGGTCAATTCTGTTCGTGAAACCGTTCTAGACTACAGCCATCTTGAAGCCTCTGTCTTAATCTTAGGTGAAACAGGTACAGGCAAAGAGGTCGTGGCAAAAGCCATGCATGATATTTCAGCACGCTCAGATAAGCCCTTTGTAGCTGTGAACTGTACTGCTATTCCAATCTTAGATTTCGAAGAGATGTTATTTGGGCGCAAAGGTCATATCCAAGGGTTGGTCAATAAGGCCCAAGGCGGTACATTATTTTTAGACGAAATCATATCCGCACCCATTGAAATTCAGATGAAGCTTTTGCGCCTTATAGAAACAAAGGAGTTCATCGCTTTAGGGTCAGACACCACAAAAATCGCCGATATCCGCATCATAGCAGCTTCAAGTGAAGATCCCGATGTCGCAATTTCTGAAAATCGCTTACGTAAAGATTTACTCTTCCGCTTAAACGGTTTTACTGTGTCTTTACCAAGTTTACGCGAACATAAAGATGACATCGTATTGCTCTTTGAGAACTTCATAGCCGAATTTTCCCGCTTATATGAAATGCCACCAACGGTTCAGACCGCCGAGGATGTTGCCGCTTTATTAGGCCATGATTGGCTTGGCAATGTTCGGGAACTGCGTTCTGTGGCTGAACGCTGCGTTTTGGCTTCGAAGCGCGGCGCAGGTGGTGCTGCTAATGCATTAAAAGATCCTGAAATCATTACAGATATACCCGAGAATTTACGCGGTGCTGTTGCCGCTTTTGAACGTGCTCTTATTACCAAATCGATAAGAGCCCACAAAGGCAAGATGGATGTGGTTGCTGCAGCCCTAGGTATAGGTCGACGTACACTTAATGAGAAGATCGTTAAGCTAGATCTTGATAAAGACGCCATTTTATAGCCTGCGGAAATCCGCAGAGCAGATAAAATACATTGCGCAATTTTCCTCAATCACCCTATCCTTATTTATAGGTTATAAACCCAATTGATCGTACTACGATTCATTTATCGTTCTGGGAGGAACTCATGAAGAACACTTTGAAAGTGGCTGTCATTACAGCCGTTACCGCATCCTTTGCAGGTGAAGCTATTGCTGAAACAACGTGGAATGTGTCCGTATGGGGCAAACGCCGCGCGTTTACAGAGCATGTTGAGAAGCTGGCTGAATTGGTTTCAGAAAAAACTGCTGGGGACTTTAAACTGAACATTTCTTACGGTGGCCTATCTAAGAACAAAGAAAACCTAGATGGTATTTCTATTGGCGCGTTTGAAATGGCACAGTTCTGTGCTGGCTATCACCGTGACAAAAACCCATCTATCACAGTGCTTGAGTTGCCATTCTTGGGCGTTTCGTCCTTAGAAGAAGAGCGCAAAATCAGTCAAGCCGTTTATGCACACCCAGCCGTCCAAGCCGACCTTGCACGTTGGAATGCAACATTATTGATGCCATCCCCACTACCACAATACAATTTGGTTGGTGTCGGTGATGCGCCAAAAACATTGGCAGACTACAAAGGCCTAACAGTACGCGCGACAGGCGGTATAGGTAAAGCAATGGCAGCGGTTGAAGCAGTCCCAACATCCATGTCGGCCACAGAAGTACGCCAAGCGCTTGACGGCGGTGTTGTTAAAGCGGTTGCATTCGCACCACACGCACACATGTCATTTGGCACGGTCGAAACTGGCAAGTGGTGGACAACAAACTTGAACCCAGGCACAGTGAACTGCCCAGTTGTTGCAAACACAGATGCGCTTGCTGCTTTAAGCGATGCAAACCGCGATGCGCTTCTTGGCTCAGTTGACGAAGCATTAGACTACTATATCTCCACGTATAACGGCAAAACGATGGATGCTTGGGGCCCAACATTGGAGGCCAAGGGTATTGAAAGCGTCACTTACAGTGACAGTGAATTGGCTACATTCAAAGATACTGTTGCTGGCCCTGCTGCTGCATCTTGGATTGCAGACAACACAGCCAAAGGCCTGCCTGCACAAGAGTTATACGATCTTGTCACAGGTATGATTGGCAAATAAGCCGAGCCCAAACAAAAATAACCTGTCGCGCATTTGCGCGGCAGACATTTTGAAAACGGAACATCTCCATGGCTTCTCATTCATCCGTCTTGACGGACAACAGCTTGCTGAGCAAGCTGGATCAACGTCTCTATAAACTCGAAAGCGCCTTTGCCCTCCTCAGCGGCTTAGCGGTTTTCTCTCTCATGATGTTAGCCGTGATTTCCGTCACAGGCCGCCATTCCATCAATCAACCGCTCCCTGGTTATGTCGATTGGATCGAACAAGCCATGCCATTAATCGCCTTTATGGGTGTCGCTTATACACAACGCAATGGCGGTCATATCCGTATGGATATCCTCGTAAGCTTTCTAAAAGGCCGTAGCCTTTGGGCGGTCGAATTTATCACAGCCTTCCTAATGCTCGCCGTTATGCTCCTCCTCATATGGGGTTCATGGGCACATTTCGGCCGCAGCTTTGATTTTTCTGCCCCATTGTGGAGCCGTGACAGTTCAATGGATATCGCCCTACCGCTTTGGCCTGCAAAACTCTTAGCTCCCGTAGCCTTTAGCGTTTTAGCACTCCGCTTAGCATTGCAACTCGTGGCTTACGCACGCGCATTTAAAAACAATGAAACCAGCCCTGTGGCTGTACCTCTTATCGAAGACGCAGCAACACAAGCTGCCAAAGAAGCCGACACGGTTTCGGGCTAGGATAAAATTATGGAACCTATTGAAATTGGCATTATTGTCAGCCTTGGCCTTTTGGTCGTCGTCATCTTAGGCATGCGCGTGGCTTTTGCCGCTGCCATTGCAGGTGTTGTCGGGCTTATCTGGATATTTTGGGCAAAAAAAGGCTACTCAGGTGATAGTTTCTTCTGGGCCTTAACAGTTGCCGCAAAAACGGCAGGGCAAGTTCCCCATTCAAAAGTATCATCACAAGCACTCTCGCTGATCCCGACCTTTATCCTCATCGGTTATCTTGCCTATTATGCTGGCCTGACTAAGGCTTTGTTCGAAGCTGCTAAGAAATGGGTCGCGTGGCTCCCAGGCGGCTTGGCTGTCTCAACAGTTTTCGCCACAGCAGGTTTCGCAGCAGTATCAGGTGCCTCAGTTGCCACATCTGCCGTGTTTGCTCGCATCGCGATCCCAGAAATGCTGGCCTTAGGGTATGACAAACGTTTTGCTGCTGGCGTTGTTGCAGCAGGTGGTACACTTGCCTCTCTTATTCCGCCATCAGCAATCCTTGTAATTTACGCAATCATCGTAGAACAAGATGTTGGTATGCTCTTACTCGCAGGTTTTGTGCCAGGTGCATTTTCTGCAGTGATCTATGGCATCTTAATCGTAGGCTTGGCTCTGACGTTCAAAAATTTTGGGCCACCTGTATCAGGCTTCACTTGGAAGGAACGCTTTACAGCCCTACCACCTGCCTTGCCAATCTTTGCGGTTGTCGCGATCATTATCTTATTTGTCTATAACCCATTTGGTGGCGATGCATGGGGTACTCCTACAGAAGGCGGTGCAATCGGAGCCTTTATCGTTTTTTGTATGGCTCTTTATAAAGGCATGCGTTGGACACAACTAAAAGATGCCTTAATGGAAACCGCAAAGCTGGCGGTGATGATTTTCACCATCATCTGGGGGGTTTTGATATATGTACGCTTCCTAGGTTTTGCCGATCTTCCATCTGCCTTCTCTCATTGGATCACGTCACTTGATCAAAGCCCAATGCTGACACTCGTATTCATCTTATTAGCCTACGCGATCTTAGGTATGTTCATGGATGCCATTGGTATGCTTTTATTAACCTTACCGATCACTTATCCAGCTGTCATGGCTCTAAACGGCGGTGAATTCGTCTCTGCTGCGGATAGTGCATTCGGAATGTCAGGTCCAATGGCTGGTATTTGGTTTGGTATCTTGGTCGTGAAAATGGCAGAGTTTTGTTTGATCACTCCCCCCATCGGCTTGAACTGCTTCGTGGTGGCGGGCGTTCGCGATGATTTGAGTGTACAAGACGTATTCAAAGGCGTCACACCATTTTTCATCGCAGATGCGATTACAATCGCAGGTCTAGTCGCCTTTCCAAGTATCGTTTTATGGTTACCATCTCTTGCTGGATAACTCCTGAAAATACATAATATTATCCCATTGGGGTAATATTATTGTCAGATACAAAAGTGTTACTTGCCACGCTGATCGCGACCTGCATAATCAATCAAATGTGAAGAATATGTGATCAGCAGAATCACGCGATTACCGTTCAAGAGTTTACGGCAGGAGATAATGGAACCCATAATTGAAGTTAAAAATCTTACGATCGGTTTCGGTACCGCTGAACCTACGATTCAAGATGTTAATTTCTCTGTCCGAAAGGGTGAAACACTTGCCATAGTTGGGGAGTCTGGCTCCGGTAAAACTCTCAGTTGCCGCGCTATTTTAGGGATATTACCTAGCACCGCTAAAATCTATTCTGGTGAAATAATTTCGACCAAGAATACAGCACAGCAAGATCTGCTTAAACTCAATGAAAAACTATTTCGCAAAGTTCGTGGCGATAGCGTTTCTATGATTTTTCAAGAACCCATGCGATCCTTGTCTCCTTTGCACAAGGTCGGTCATCAAGTCGCTGAAGTACTAGAATTGCACCGCTCGCTTTCCCCAAAAAAAATCAAACAAGAAGTCTTAGCGCAATTTGAACGCGTTGGTTTTCCTGATCCTGAGCGCGCCTATGCATCATATCCTTTTGAAATGTCAGGCGGCATGCTGCAACGTGCCATGATTGCAATGGCGATGATTGCAAAACCTGACCTCTTGATCGCTGATGAACCAACAACAGCCTTAGATGTAACCACTCAAGCCCAAGTATTGGGCTTAATCAACGACCTCCAAAAAGAAACAAATATGGCTGTGATCCTTGTAACCCATGATTTGGGTGTGGTCGCGAACATGGCAGACAAAGTCGTTGTGATGAACAAGGGTCGGATTATGGAAAGCGGTGTGGCCAAAGATATTCTATCCGCCCCAGCACACCGCTATACGCAAAAATTGTTTGCCGCAGCACCAATCATTCCAATATCGAATGAAATCGTTCCCGCAATTCCACACGATGATCTGATCCTTGATATGAAGAACATCAGCAAAACCTATATGTCGCGCAGCAGTGCACCATGGAAACCCGCATCACAGATACAAGCGGTCCGTGGCGTGGGTTTACAACTGACACGTGGCAAGACTTTGGCGGTTGTTGGTGAATCTGGATCAGGGAAATCGACCTGTGCTCGCATAGCATTAGGGGCAGAATTACCCGATGAAGGTAGCAACGTAAACTTTTACGCAGAACCAAACACCACCCCTGTTGATGTAAGTACGCTTACACGCGCGGAACGCAGTAAATTCCAGAAACAAGCACAAATGGTATTTCAAGATCCATATTCATCCCTCAGCCCGAGAATGCAGATTGTGGACACGCTTATTGAGCCTTTGAAAATCCATAATATCGGCACAAAGCAAACGCGTCTTGATCGCGCAAAAGAAGTGTTAAAACTAGTGGGGCTGGATACATCTATTCTACGGCGTTATCCGCACGCTTTTTCTGGCGGACAACGTCAGCGCTTATCCATTGCGCGGGCTTTGATGATGGAGCCAAAACTGCTGGTTTGCGATGAACCTACTTCGGCTTTGGATGTATCTGTACAAGATCAAATCCTTGATCTGTTGGAAGAGATACGAGATGCACGCCAATTGTCTTATCTGTTCATCTCGCATGATTTAGCAGTGGTATCGCGTATTGCGGACGAAGTTGCTGTGATGCGTCAGGGCCGTATTGTTGAGCAAGCGCCACCTAATACACTCTTTGCCAACCCAAAACACCCTTATACAAAAGCCTTAATCGCTGCCCAGCCAGAACCAGATATCACGCGACCGATTGATTTAGGCCTTGTGGCTTTGGGCGCAGGTACATCAAGTTCATGGGCTGATAACTTCCGTTTTGAAGGTGATGATGCTCCTCCCTTACAAGAATTGGAACCGGGCCATATGGTGCGCTGTCATGTTTAAAATCAAAACTCTATTCATAACAGCATGTCTGACGCTTAGTGCTACCTTGGCACAGGCACAGACGCTACAAGAAACGTTTTTATTCAAAGACCAAGTCGCATCTGGCGAGTTGCCTGCGATCCAGAAACGATTACCAGACGCCCCTTTAATCGTAGAGTTGCCATGGAAAGGACGATCATATGGCACTCAAGGTGGTACATTACGTACAATGATCACACGTTCCAAAGACACACGACAAATGGTTGTCTATGGATATTCCCGTTTGGTGATTTACAATGAAAAATACCAATTAAAAGCTGACATTCTAGAAAACTTTGAAAACGAAAATGATAGAAAATTTACACTGCGTTTACGTAAAGGACATAAATGGTCAGATGGCGCACCATTTACATCCGCTGATTTTAAATATTGGTGGGTAGATGTTGCAACCAACAAAGAACTTACGCCATCAGGCCCATCAGATTTCTTATATGTTGACAAAAAATTACCCACAGTCACGTTCCCTGACGCGTTAACCATTGTTTATGAATGGAAAAACCCAAATCCACAATTTTTACAAACCTTGGCACAAGCAAGACCACCCTTCATTTTTCGCCCTGCGCATTATCTAAAACAATACCATGCGGATTATGCAGACCCAGAATATTTGGCGAAAGCCGTCGCAAAGAAAAAGGTCCGCAGTTGGGCATCGCTACACAACAAGCTTGATAATATGTACAAGTTTGACAATGCAACATTACCAACCTTGCAACCCTGGATCGTGGATAAGAAAAGCACAAAGAACCGTAAGCTATTTGTGCGAAACCCATATTACCATCGCGTCGATAAAAACGGCATACAACTCCCCTATATAGACCGTGTAGATATGAATGTTGTTGGCCCTGGTCTTGTAGCCGCAAAAGCCAATGCTGGTGAAATTGACCTTCAAGCGCGTGGGTTAAGCTTTAAAGATATCTCCATCTTAAAAAAAGGTGAGAAAGATGGTGGAAAGTACAAAACCTTACTCTGGGCGAATGGAACAGCCTCTCAAATCGCAATTTACCCAAACCTAAATTTTGCAGATAAAACATGGCGTACTGTTATGCGTGATGTCCGCTTTAGGCGCGCATTATCAGTGTCTATTGACCGAAAAATGATCAACCGCGTATTGTATTTTGGATTAGCCAAAGAAAGTTCCATGAGTGCGTTGCCGCGCAGTCCTTTCTACAATGCAAATGATCGTGCTGCTTGGTCACAATTCGACCCAGAACTTGCAAATGAAATGTTGGATGCAATGGGACTTACCAAACGCCGCCCTGATGGTATTCGTTTAATGTCTGATGGACGCCCCGTGCAGGTCGTCATCGAAACACCTGGTGAACGCCAAGAAGTCGAAAACGCCTTATCAATCATCACCGATACATGGCGTGATGTGGGTATCAAACTCGTTGTACGCCCATTGGAACGCGATATTCTTCGCAACCGCGTTTACTCAGGGGCTACAATGGCTGCTATTTGGTTTGGCTGGGACAATGGGTTACCACAACCCTATACATCCCCCGCATATTTGGCCCCACGCCAACAAGAATTCTTTGCTTGGCCTAAATGGGGCCAGCATTACCAAATGCACGGTAAAGCAGGATATGAAGTGGATATGCCTGAGCCAGAGAAATTACTGAGACTATCTTTAGACTGGGATCATGCATCTGATGTCATTACCCGATCAAAAATTTGGACAGAAATGCTAAAAATCCATGCGGATCAACAGTATGGCATTGGTGTTTTAAGTGAAGCTCCGCAACCTGTTGTCGTTTCTAATCATCTGAAAAACGTACCAAAAGAAGCTGTTTGGGCATGGGATCCAGGGGCACATTTTGGCGTATATCGCATGGATGAATTTTACTTTGACAATTTAGGAACGGCGCAATGATTTTACTCCGCTTTGCAATTTTCCGTCTCTTGACGATGTTGATGACACTTTTGTTAGTTTCAGCTCTGGTTTTTATCATCATAAATCTACCGCCAGGTGATTATTTAAGTAATCAAATAGAAGAACTACGTGCAACGGGTCAAAGCGTTAGTGTGGCAAAAGCAGAGTTTTTACGACATGAATATGCTTTAGATAGACCTGTTATAGAACAATACTTTATATGGATCGGTGCAATACCTGGCCCGCATGGGTTTTCAGGGTTGTTACAAGGTGACTTTGGCTGGTCATTCGAATTTGACCAACCCGTCGCAGATATTGTTGGTCAGGCACTTTGGTTAACAGTTTTGGTAAACCTTGCAGCGGTTCTGTTTGTCTATCTTGTTGCTTTGCCCTTAGGTGTAATAGCTGCAGCTCGTTCCAAAACATGGGTCGATTACACATCAGCTTTCGTTGGTTATTTAGGGTTGGCTACGCCTAATTTCTTATTAGCACTGATCCTTTTCTATTACGGCCATCGGTATTTTAATCTTCCTATCGGTGGGTTGATGTCGCCAGAGTTTGAAGGCGAAGCTATGAGTTTTGATAAAATGAAATCCATCTTGCTTCACTTAATAATCCCAACCTTTGTGATCGGAACATCAGGTGCCGCTGCAATGATGCAAAGGTTACGCGCGAATATGTTAGACGAATTGAGCAAACCTTATGTGGAAACCGCACGTGCAAAAGGAGTGCCACCAGCAAAGTTACTTGCAAAATATCCGCTGCGTGTCGCGTTAAATCCATTTGTGGCTGACATCGGAAACTTATTACCATCAATGATCTCAGGTTCTGTTCTTGTATCTGTTGTTCTTGGCCTTCAAACAATCGGGCCCGCATTGCTAACAGCCTTAAAGTCACAAGATCAATTTCTAGCAGGTTTTATACTTTTATTCGTAGCCCTACTCACTTTGATTGGCACAATGATCTCTGACGTTTTACTTATGTTGCTTGACCCTCGGATCAGATACGGAGGGCGCAAATAATGGCTATCCTTCCTGACGGTCGTTATGTCGACGATGCACCTTATGAAGAAAACGAAAATATCAGTGCTCCAGATCGTCCTGACTTGGATGCACCCAACTGGAAATTGGTATGGCGTAGATTTAAACGGCACAAACTGGGCTTAGTGTCAGGTTTATTTTTACTCTGCGCCTATCTCATGCTTCCAATCGCAGGCTTCATTGCACCTTACACTCCGAATGAGCGTAATGCAGAGCATCTCTATGCTCCCCCGCAAGGGATACATCTCTTTAATGATGGGAAACTCGTAGGCCCCCATGTTTTGCCGACAACAGCCAAGGCTGATTTGGAAAACTATCGTTGGCTTTACACAGTCGATGAAACGCGCCCGATGAAATTAGAGTTCTTTTGTAAAAGAGACAGCTATAATCTGTT
This sequence comes from Amylibacter sp., assembly GCA_965206885.1. Classification (GTDB taxonomy): domain Bacteria; phylum Pseudomonadota; class Alphaproteobacteria; order Rhodobacterales; family Rhodobacteraceae; genus Amylibacter. The sequence continues at coordinate 77,267 of CBDBLJ010000002.1, forward strand.
TGGTTTATTCAAAACCAATCGTCATTTATTCTGTGCACCAGAAGGTGCCACTATATTCCTATTGGGCTCTGACCGTCTGGGCCGCGATGTATTTTCACGCATTTTATATGGCGCACAATTATCGCTTACCGTTGGCTTGATCGGGATCACCGTGTCATTTATATTAGGTATCGGCTTTGGTAGTATTGCTGGGTATTTTGGCGGTAAAGTCGACTGGGTCATTCAGCGATCCATTGAAATCCTACGTTCCTTACCTGAATTACCGTTATGGTTGGCACTCTCTGCCGCGGTACCATCTCATTGGGGGCCAGTAGCAGTCTTCTTCATCATATCAATTATTCTAGGTATATTAGACTGGCCTGGATTGGCCCGTGCCGTGCGATCAAAGTTCTTATCATTACGTGAAGAAGAGTACGTAAAAGCCGCTGAAATGATGGGAGCATCCCCAGCACGTGTGATCCGTCACCACTTGTTGCCGAATTTCTCCAGCCACTTAATAGCCAGCGCAATGTTATCCATTCCCGCTATGATACTTGGTGAAACAGCACTGTCATTCCTTGGATTGGGATTGCGTGCACCAGCAGTCAGCTGGGGTGTCATGTTGAATGATGCTCAGAACTTAGCCGCGATAGAAATATACCCGTGGACAGCCACACCAATGTTAATGATCGTACTGGTTGTTCTCGCGTTCAACTTCCTTGGTGACGGCTTACGTGATGCATTAGACCCGTATCAAAACTAGGAAAGACAACAGTTAATCACTGTTGTCTTTCTCACCTGCTCCACCTTCCAAAGCCTCTTCATCCACCCCTGTGAGAGCAGCACCTGCTATGGTTTTCTTTTGCGTTTCAGTTAGGTTTTGTGTGTTGGTATCATCCGCCAATCGTACAGTCACTTCACGGTGTGCAAACTTGATACCTTCACGCGCGAACAGGTCACGAATTTCCTGAAACACACGTTTACGAATGGTAAGCATCAAGGGAACCCCCTCTATTTTGGTTTGATTTGAGATGCGATTATTGCGCGAGGCTGGCGGTTTGGTTGGCGCGATATGAGGATTTTTCTGATGAGCAAGCGACGGGCTGGGCGAGGTTCCAAATACACGGATGATTTTAAGCGACGGCTAGTGGCGGAGAGCCAAGGTGATGGCGTGAGTGTTCCGATGGTCTCGCGGCGTCATGATGTGCCACCCCGCCGGATTTACGCGTGGCGCGGTGATGCGCGGTTCCAGCCGGACGCGTCGGGTGATACCGGCTTCATACCAGTCGAAGTGGCAAACAGTGATACTGATGTTTCATCTGTGCTGCCAGAAGCGCAGCTTACAACCAGTCCCCAGATTGAGATCACTTTGGAGAATGGGCGCAAGCTGAGCGTGAGCGGTGGGGTTGATGCGGGCTTTGTGCTGGAATTGGCGCGTGGGCTGGCGGCATGATCCCGGTACTGGCGGATGCAAAGATCTGGCTGGCGGCGGGGGTGACTGACATGCGGCGCGGGTTCAACGGTCTGGCCGTTCAGACCGAGCAGGTTCTGGGGGGGGATCCTTACTCCGGCCATCTGTTTTTGTTCCGAGGGCGACGCGGTGATCAGATCAAGATGATCTGGTGGGATGGTCAGGGCGCGTGCCTGTTTACCAAGCGCCTTGAACGGGGTCGGTTTATCTGGCCCTCTGCTCAGGAAGGTAAGATCAACCTGAGCCGTGCGCAGCTTGCGATGCTGATGGAAGGTCTGGATTGGCGTATGCCGCTCAAGACATGGCGACCCAAGATGGTAGGTTAGAGGCAATGTTTTATGGGTATTTCTGACGTTTTGGGATTCCCATGAGGCCCTTGATTTGGTAAGGAGTGGCATGAGTAAGACCCCTCCAAATCTGGCTGATTTGCCCCCTGACGTGCAGGCGTTTGTGGCCGCACAAGCGGCGGAATTGGCTCGTAAAGACGCGGAGTTGTTGGGGCTGTCGTTGAGCCATGCCACAGCGCAAAAGCGCCTTGAAAATGAGATGGAAGCGGCTCTTGCTGCGGAGCGCGCCGCCCATGCGCTTGCCATTATGAGCAGAGATACCCTGATTGCCGATCTGCGCCTGCAATTGCACGGACATAAAAAACATCGCTTCGGTTCAAAGTCAGAAAGCAGCACACAGCTGGCGCTGGCGCTGATCCTTGAAGATCTTGAAATCGAACAAGCCGCTGAGACGGATGATGAGAATGGGCCCTCTGACGCTGAGACCACAAAGCCGCCGCGTACCCCGCGCAAGCGCAAACCTTTCCCCAAGGGGCTCAAGCGGGTCAAAAAGACCATCACGCCCAGTGATGCTTGCACCGACTGTGGTGGCAGCTTCAAAGTGCTCGGGACAGATGTGATGGAAGAACTGGAATATGTGCCCGGCCATTACGTCGTAAAACAACTTGAGCGCCCACGACTGGCCTGCACCTGTTGTGAGAAGGTGGTTCAGGCCGAGATGCCAAGCCGTCCTATTCCCAAGAGCTTTGTCGGCCCTGCGTTGATGGCCCACATCTTGTGCTGCAAATACGGCTATCATCTGCCGCTGTATCGACAGAGCCAGATGTTTGAGAATGAAGGCATCGATCTGAGCGGGTCGCTCATGGCCAACTGGGTCGGCAAATGCACTAAGCTGTTGGAGCGCGTGGCTGATGCCATCCGGGATCACGTTTTTGAGGCGCAAGCGATCTTCATGGACGACACCACGGTCAAACTGCTCCAAAAGGGCAAGGGACGCGGTAATAACAAGACAAAAACCGCGCGGCTCTGGGTCTATGCCAGAGATGAGAGCGCCTGGGCGAGCGGCGCACCACCGGCGGTGTGGTATCAGTTCTCCACCAACCGGGGCGCAGAACATCCGAGCAAACATCTCAAGCCCTACAAGGGCTATGCCCATGCGGATGCCTATGCTGGGTATAATGACGCCTATCGGACGGGGCGCGTCAAAGAGATGGCCTGCATGGCCCATGTTCGGCGGGATTTTTATAGCCTGTTTGAAAGTCTGAAGCTGCCCGTGGCGGGCGAAGCCGTTCTGCGCATTCGAAAGCTCTATGATGTTGAGGCACAAGCGCGGGGTCTGGCGCCTGCTGAGCGCGTGGCCCTGCGTCAGGAATATGCCAAGCCGATCTTTGATGAGTTGGAAATCTGGCTCAAGGAGCAGCTGGGCAAGATCTCCGTTAAGACGCCGCTGGCCAAGGCGATCAGATATGCGCTCGCGCGCATGCCAAAGGCGCGGCCCTATCTCGACAATGGCTTTCTGGAAATCGACAACAACACAGCCGAGCGTGCGGTGCGCCCTGTGGCCGTTGGACGTAAGAACTACCTGTTCATGGGATCAGAGGCAGGTGGAAAATCCGCCGCCATAGCCTACACCCTCATCGAAACCGCCAAGATGAACAACGTCAATCCCGAAGCCTGGCTCGCATGGGTGCTCGAGCGCATCCAGGATCATCCCGCAAACCGTATGCAAGATCTCCTACCGTGGGCCTATCAGGAGATGATCGAGGAGCGGGAACAAAGCGTTATAGCGGCATGATCGGCCCCCGTGATTCAGCGGCACTCCCAGAGCAAGGGGATCTGTTTGAAGAGCGCGGGAATTGGCAAGGGCCAGATACCTCACAGCACGACTTGGGCGTTGAAAACCTTGAAGGCTTGTCCGACAAAGACCTCGTCGAGAAGACGGCAAAGGCTACACTGTCCAACGTCGACCTGCTGTGCGCCCAGATTGTGGAACGGGGCTTGGGAGATATAGCCGTTCCGGGTCTCGTCGCGCTTTGGAACCGGTTTAAGGGGTTCGGAATTGCGACCCCTTTACCAGAACAAAAGCTTGCCTTGGAAACTCTTCGCGCCATTGGGAATGAAGCTGCAAAAAAAGAAATCAGCAAGATCCTTGGCGCACAGGACTTGCCCGACAGCTTGCTCCCGTTTGTGTTGCAAGCCGCTGTGAGCGTGGGCTTGAAGCTGCCTCAGGCACAAATCTTGCCATGGCTGGAACACGGCGCACCAACAGTCCGTGCCCAAGCCTTCATCCTTATACAATCGAACAGCCCACAGCGAAGCACCTTGGAAATCGGGTTCAGCGACCCAGACCCTTCAGTCCGACGAACCGCTCTGACAGTGGCGGGGAATCTGGGCCATATCAGCGCAAGGGCAGGATTGCTTGCCGAGTTCCGGAAAAATCCAACCAGCCAAAAGATCGAAGCGCTTTTAACTGTCGCCGATGACGACATCGTTGTTGAAATCGGAAGATACGCACTGGAAAATCCGCCTCACCGGTGCCTCATCGCAAGTGAACTTGAGGCTCTGGACACACCCAAAGCCCGAAAGCTGGCCCAACGAATCAACGATCAGATAATGCAGCGTTGATGTTTACTTGGAACCTCGGCCACCCCGTCGCTTGATCATCAGAAAAATCCTCATATCACGCCAGCCACATCGCCAGCCTCGCGCAATAATCGCAGCTCAAGTCAGACCAAAATAGAGGGGGTTCCCTTGATGCTTACTACGAATGCTCCATTGGTCCCCTGGTTTGGTCATAAATTTGGCACTTCTCCGCTTTGTTGAGTAGATTTAGGATTTTAAATAGAGCATAGATTGATTATCTGGAATGGATGATTGTCTAATTTTGAGTTTGAAGTATTCGGTATCCTTGATGCCTCTGGCTCGCTTACGGATCATTCCTATACTGACATTACCAGCCTCTATCCTGGCGCTTGTGAGCTTGTGTTTGGCGTAGTTGCAGATGCCCACACAATGTTTCCGTAGGGATTTCGCGAACTTTTTTAGATAGAGCATCTGTGACTGATCTGCTATCAGGCACCAACGTTCCAGTTGCTCCGCCATCGCCTCAAATGAAGCGGCACTCCACAGCAGCTGAAGCTGTTCTTTCAAGACGTAAAGTGCATTCAGGTTGCTATTGCTCTCCAGCAACCTTTGCAGCTTGTCACTTTGTTTTTCACTCAACTTATCCGCATTTTTGAGCAACAGATAATGCGTCCCTTTCATCAACTCTTTACCACTTGGATCGGCCTTTCTGAACTCAAGTCGACGCTGATTATGGATAGCTTTGCTGTAGTTTTTCATGACGTGGAAACGGTCAAATACTATGTCGGCCAACGGCAAGGACTCTCTGACAGCCTTTTGGTAGGCAGGCCCCATATCCATCGCTACGGCCTTTATTTTGCAGGCTGTATCTGGTTGCAGTTGTTTCAAAAACCTTGAAAAAACCTCGGCAGTTCGGCCTGCTTCAACCCAGATCAGATGACCGCCAACCATATCGTAGACCACCGTCATGTAGTCATGACCTTTCGCCCGGGCAACTTCATCTACACCAATATATTCCAAGCCAGTTAGCTCTGCAGGATCAAGCGTAGGGAGAGTTTCAATAAGGTATGCCCTGTCGATATTCTTGACCGTTTCCCATCGTATATCCAAATGTCTGGAAACCGCTTGAATAGACATATGCCGACATAATCCACTGATCAGTCGGCAAAATCGGTGAGTGAAACGGCACCCTTTATCAACAAAATCACACCCCTCAATGCGGCGTTCGCCCTTGTTAATATAAACCTGCGCCAGCTCAATCTCGACCACACAAGGATACCCAAAAAGGGGGATGTCGTTTACTTGTCGGCGGACATGCTGGTTGATGCTTCCCTTCTGGCCTGTAGCAGGGTCTATAGCCCTCCTACGCGCGTCTCGGCTGCAGTGAATGACAATCTTAACACCGCCGTCATCCAGTTTAATTTCATTTACACGTTGCCCTTTGAGGCCTAAAATATGCTGCGAGATGTTGATTGTCATATACCTGCTCTATGTAAAGTTATCAGAAACCATACATATCAACAGGTTACTTCGCGGTCGGCATCTTTTTCTACTCAACAAAGCGGAGAAGAGCCATAAATTTCACACGGATGATCATCGCAGAATCCTGCATCTCAATAACACCTTGGGATTTCAACGGTTGCAAGAAGTTTTCACCAATCACGGGATCATCCATCAATTCGATACCAAGCTTTTTAATCAGCTTGCGTACGTGCTCAACATCAGTGTCATAGGTTACGCGTAATGGCAGTTTCATCATCACCCAATCACGCGAATAATTCGTAAGAACCTGAATTTCACCAAATGGAATAGTATGCAATGGACCAAGGTGATGGCGTAATTGAAAAGACCTAACTGAGATTTTTTCAACGGTGCCTTTCACAGTGCCTACATCGATATACTCCCCTTTGCGAAAAGCATCATCCACGAGAAAGAATGCACCTGAAAATATATCACGCACCAAGGTTTGCGCACCAAAACCGATTGCCAGACCAGCAACACCAGCACCAGCAAACAGTGGACTTACATTGATACCCATTTCGAGTAACGCAATCAGTACAATTGTAACAACGACAACGACCAAAATGAAATTACGGAACAATGGTAGTAATGTTGCTAAACGACTGGCCCCAGATGCTCCGCCTTCATCGCCAGGAGCGACCTCAATAGCATCTCCACCTTCTTCCTCGATTTTACTGTCAATCCATATACGAAACATATGATAAATGATGTACCCAATAAATAAAATGGCAACCACATCGATCCAGCGATTGAAGGCGACATTAGATGCTAGGCCATCTTCCACACTCCAAATCGCAATCAATGCCCAGATACCCGCAACAAAGGCCAAAATACCTGCAACGCGTTGTGCTAGATCACCAAAGCTGCTCATACGGTGGTTACTCACCGCATGTATGGTTTCTTCAGCAGTAAGATCGTCACCTTCCGTAAGTGCATTAGCGGCTTCTAGTTTTATCGCACTATTGATCTCTTCCATCTTCGTTGCACGTTGAAACAAACGTTCGATAACGTAGTTAATACAGGCATAAACAACGATAATCGAAATAAGAATTGCATAAGCACCAGGGATAAGCGGTATAGACAATGGAATTTCTAGAACCAAACGATAAACGAGCTCAATCCATGCAAAAATTAAATAAGCGACAGCTACATAGGCCCAAAGATAAGAAACAACATAATTTAGCCGTCCAACTTCATCTGCTCCCAAACCATTGCGGATAGCGCGTGAGATGGCGTCATAGTTTGCAATAATCAAACAAATGTTCAGCATCACAATGAACAGGCTTGAAATTGCAGAGATCAGTGCGAAGACATCGTAAGTCAAACCGAGTTCAAAAATCCACACATCCATCATAATAGTGGTGATATCAATTGTGGCTGTAATCCAAAGCCAATGATACAAACGGCGTGCATCTTTATTTGTAAACTGCGCGATACGATATTGCTGCAAATAAGGTGCTAATATCAAACGCCATAGCAAAGCCGAAAAACGCGATGCAGCGTAAGCAATGTTGATCAAAGTTACCGTGAATTGCGTAGCTGGGTCATCAAGTGGCCCAAAAAACGTTGTGCCCAATACGTATGCAATTATCATCGAAATCAAAACACCGATGATACGCAGTAAAAAGCGCTTCACCAATACAGGTAGTTTACCAGTATAACCAACTGGATTATCTATAATGTCAGGTGCAAGATAACTTTTCTTAACGTACTTTAAATATACTTTTTGCTCAATCAAATACCCAATTAAGAACAACAATAACGACTTCATCAAGACATCTGCATAGGTAAATATTTCACCAGTAGGACTGGTTGCCCTTAAGATGTAGACAACTTCTTCGAATGATTTAGGCAACGATCGTAGGCGCTCAAACAAGGTTTCGCGAAATTTGATTGCCGAAACCTGTGTCTTCATAATACCTGACATTGTATCCGCATCTTCATCGGATGCATTTGCTTTGTCTGACACTGTGTTTAATGGAACACCATCTGTATCTACAACAATGACTTTCACACCGTTTTCAGCAGCATTTTTCATCACTTCGACGAATTCTGATGAAACAGTTTTCGTTTCATCTTCACTGGATGTTATGGCACCAAGCAAAACAGAACTTTGCGCATGCGCAGAAAAAGTCAGCCCCAACAAGAGGATAAAGACTGTAACAAAGCGGGGAAAAAGAGCGTACATTGTGTTTTTTGGACCTTAATAAACGTTCTGACCCACGCTAAGCTATGACGTTTCATCCTGCAAGCTAACTGATTTCACTTCAAAAAATTCAAATTTTACATTTTTTAGCCAAATCACAAAATCATCGCAAAACTTCACAATATGTCACGGCAATCGCTTGAAGATTTCAGCCTTCACCTTTGATTGCGGCTTTTAGGTAACTATCATCCCAAGCGGCTGTTTTTCTTCGTATTTTCAGACTGGCCGTATCGCCGACTTGCTTGAAGATGTTGATTGCACTATGTCGCATCAGAGCCATGTTGGCGGGGCCATTTTGGGTCCGCAAGCGCATCAGGTCGTCGTGAAACACCACATCCATCACCCAGTGCAGGCGATTTTCCACACCCCAATGGGCGCGTGTGGCGCGCAGGAATTGCTTGGCTGAGAGCGGTGCGGAGGACAGATAGTAACGTCGCGAGAAACTGGTTTTACCTTTGTGTTTGACCTCGGCCTCGATCATGCCGATAGCGGCGAGGCCTGGAAACCTTGGTGCGCCAGGCTCAGACCGATCAGGGCGCAGCCACTCTACATCATGACTGACATAGGCACGACGGATTTCTATCCGCCCATGATCGGCATCGGTGGTTTCATGGGTTTCCAAACCACTGGTCTGGTCGAAATAGAGCCTCACCTCTTCATGCAGTGATTTTTGGTTGCCTTTAAGCGCCAAAAGATAGTCTGCGCCTTGTGCGAGGATCGCCGCAGCAATACCGTGTTGGCAGCCCATTGCATCAATCGTGACCAGCGCGCCTTTCAACTCAAGCCGCGCCAGTAGTCGAGGTATCGCGCTGATTTCATTCTCTTTCTCGTCACAGGATTCTTGCCCCAAGACCAATCTCTGACGCGTTGCCCAAGCTGAAACCAGATGCAGGGCGCGGCCATCCTCACCATGCGCACGGCGTGACGACTTGCCGTCAATTGCCACGATCTCATCATCGCCATCGCGCAAGGCCGCAACCCAGGAAACGAAGCATTCGCTAAACAGGTCAGCGGGAATCGCGTTCATCACATCATTGAGCGTGTCATGAGATGGGATGCCATCTTTGAAGGGTAGAAACCCACGCAAGAATTTCAATTTTCGGTCCGCCCATCGGGCTATTTCGGCAAAATCATCAGCACCAGCCATAACACCGCAGAGCACAATCAGTAGGATTTCGGGTAGTGGATAAACAGTTTTCCAGCTCTGGCGTGGGTCTTCAATGGCAGAAAAATGGTCGAGGATATTGGCTGAGATCATGGGAGGCTCCGAATGTCATTTCAATGACCAGAGAATCACATATCACCCGCTAAGGGAATCCCCACTTTTTCAAGCGATTGCCGTGCACAATATGTAAATTGCTTGTTTTAATTTTGCGGATATTTAGTATTTATAGTTAATCTTGAATAAAGACGCGCAAATGACCAAAATATCCATGACTTCAGACCTTCGTTCTGCAACAAAATCTAGTCGGATTCTATTGTATAGCCATGACACATTTGGATTGGGTCATATTCGTCGCTGTCGCACTCTAGCAAATGCCATTACTGCTTCAAATACAAACGTCTCTGCATTGATATTAACGGGCTCCCCTGTTGCGGGTCGTTTTACGTTTCCAGAACGCGTTGACCACGTCCGCTTGCCTGGTGTTACAAAGATGACAGATGGGTCCTATATGTCTGAAACACTGGGCATGGGGATTGATGAAACGACAAGCCTGCGCTCTGGTTTAATCAAAGCTACAATCCAACATTTTGATCCTGACTTAATCATCGTTGATAAAGAACCGACAGGTTTTCGTGGCGAATTACTCCCAAGTCTTGAATGGTTAAAAGCCCACCGTCCAGAAACACAGATTGTGTTGGGGCTACGCGATGTTTTAGATGATCCCGATGTGTTGGCTAAAGAATGGGACCGTAAAGGTGCGCTGGAAGCCGCTGAAAAATTCTATAACGAAATGTGGGTTTACGGATTGAAGTCAATCTATGACCCTACTCAAGGCTTAGCATTATCAGATGCCGCCAAATCGCGAATACATTGGACTGGCTACTTACGCCGCGAAAATATCGAAGACACAACAATCCAATCCGACCCCTATGTTCTTGTTACCCCAGGGGGTGGTGGTGATGGAGCTGCTATGGTGGATCATGTTTTATCTGCCTATGAAAATGACCCAGATCTAACACCATCAGCAGTATTGGTTTACGGCCCTTTCCTGACGGGTGACACACGTGCGGCATTCGAAAAACGTGTTGAAAAACTTAATGGGCGCGTCACATCTGTGGGTTTTGACTCGCGTATGGAATCCCTGATGTCTGGTGCCCTAGGTGTTGTTGCCATGGGGGGCTATAATACATTTTGCGAAATTCTGTCCTTTGACAAACCTGCAATCATCATTCCTCGTACAGTTCCCCGCCTAGAACAATATATTCGTGCCAGTCGTTCTGAAGAATTAGGTTTGATCCGCATGATTCATAAAAGCCGCGATGGTGATGATCCAAGCGTCATGATTGAGGGCATTCGTAATCTACCAAATCAAGCTCCTCCTTCTGCGGGTAAAATTGGTGGACTTTTGGATGGCTTAGATGAAGTTGTAAAACGCACGGCAAAATTATTGACTAAGGCCACCTTAAAATGACACCGCAAAAACAACCAAACTATGCAGTTGTGGTCAAAGGCTGGCCACGACTATCTGAGACATTTATCGCACAAGAGATCTTAGCCCTTCAAAACCAGGGGCATAGCTTTGATATTTGGTCATTACGATTTCCGACTGATAAAAAAACACACCCTCTGCATGATCAAATCAACGCACGTATCCGTTATTTGCCAGAATACCTACATGCTGAGCCTAAGCGTGTATTCATTGCATGGTCAAAGGCCCGAAAACTATCTGGTTATAAAGCAGCCTTAAAGATGTGGCTTGCGGATTATAAACGAGACCGCACCCGTAACCGCCTACGCCGCTTTGGCCAGGCTTGTGTGATGGCCGTTGAGTTGCCGCAAGAAGCACAAGGCTTATATGCGCACTTTATGCACACCCCCTCCTCTGTTGCGCGTTATGCAGCGATCATGCGCGGCCTACCTTGGGGGTTTTCGGCCCATGCCAAAGATATCTGGACATCAGATGAGTGGGAAAAACGCGAAAAGTTACAAGCCAACACATATGGCGCGGATTTTGGTGTAACTTGCACGGCTTATGGTGCGCAGCATTTACGTACGCTAGCAGACACACCAGACCGTATGGATCTTGTTTATCACGGTCTCGATTTATCACGATTTCCAACACCACCAGAACGCCCTATAAAAGCAATGACAGAGCCACTAAAGTTCCTATCTGTAGGTCGGTTGGTAGAAAAAAAAGGCTTTGATCGCTTAATCATTGCTCTGGCTCAATTACCAAATGATGTAGATTGGCAATGGGTTCATATCGGCGGCGGTGAGCTAAAAGATGTCCTTCAGGCGCAAGCCACACAATCAGGCATTTCAAATCAAATCACATGGATGGGTGCTTGCGACCAACCTACAGTCATCCAAGCTATGCGCGATGCGGATATGTTCATCTTACCAAGCCGTATTGCCGATGATGGTGATCGGGATGGCCTGCCAAACGTGTTGATGGAAGCAGCATCGCAAAAACTGCCGATCATATCTACAAGTGTTTCTGCCATTCCAGAGTTCATTGATACAGGCGTGCATGGCACGCTAGTGCAGGACGATCCTGTAGAACTATCTGTCGCGATCCATGATTTGGCTACCAACCCGCAAAAGCGTATTCAGTTCGCTGAAAACGCCTATAACCGCTTAATGGCTGATTTCGGAATGGATGTAGGTATTACGAAACTGGTAAAACGTCTAGAGCACATGTGTCAGGAGCAATAAATTATGGCAACAATCGCCTTTTATGCTCCTATGAAATCTCCCACACATCCAACCCCGTCAGGAGATCGCGAAATGGCGCGGGGCCTGTTTCAACTGCTTAAAGAGAATACATATGGTTTAGATGCCGTTCTGGCATCTGAAATGCGCACATATGATGGCAGCGGCACCCAAGACACCCAAAATATGTTTATAAAACAGGCAGAAGATGAAATCGAAAGATTGGTCACCAAAGGGCGCACTGAAAACTGGGTCGCTTGGGTCACCTATCACAATTATTATAAAGCCCCTGACCTGATTGGCCCACGTGTTTCGAAAGCCCTAGGTATTCCCTATGTTTTACTAGAGGCAACACGTGCCCATAAGCGTTTAACAGGCCCTTGGGCAAACTTCGCAAAGCTTGCGGAATTAGCTTCTGATCAAGCAGATATCATTTTCTATTTCACACAACAGGATAAAGACGCTTTAGAAGCTTATAAAACAAAGACACAACAGATACTTCATCTGCCACCCTTTCTTTTGCAAGACAGCATGAGTATTATACCACGCGTCAAGCCACAAGAAAATATGCTCTTATCTGTTGGCATGATGCGATCAGGTGCAAAAACGCAATCCTATGTTGAAATTGCTGAGATTTTAAAACATTTAAAGACAAAGGATTGGCATCTTAACATCGTTGGAGATGGATCAAGCTCATCAGAAATACGTGTTTTGTTTGAAGACCTTAAAGGCCATATTTCATTCTTAGGAGAGCAGAGTAAAATCACGCTAAATACGACATATACATCTGCCTCCGCTTTTCTATGGCCCGGTGTCGATGAAGCATACGGCATGGTTTATCTAGAGGCCCAAGCCGCAGGGTTACCCATCATTGCCCAAGACAGGCCTGGCGTTTGTGACATCATCACACCAAACACGCCCCTACATCCAACAGATGATCCCAAATCCATGGCACAAGCTATAGATCGCTTGTTCACAGACAATATTTATTGGCAGGAACAGAGCCAGGCCAGCTTGGATTATATCGCAGCTAATCACTTAAAACCCAAAGCTTCAGAAACACTTTGGTCAGCGTTAACACCCTTGATAGGCTATTAATATGGCCAAACTTGCTCTTATACGTCACGGACACACCCCTTGGAATCGCGCAGGGCGCATTCAAGGGCGCACAGATGTTGCGCTTGACCCTGATGCAATTATTGAGTTGCAGAAATACAAATTGCCCGCAGAATGGCAAACGGCGGATCTCATCTCCAGCCCGCTACTACGCGCCAAAGAAACTGCAGAAATTATTGCGGATCGCACACCCGATATTATCCCATCCCTTATCGAAATGGATTGGGGGGATTGGGAAGGATTATGCGGCGTTGATGTTAAAGCTGATAAAGCCTCTGGATTCCGCGATATTGAAGATTGGGGCTGGGATTATCGCCCACCAAATGGGGAAAGCCCACAAGATGTTTGGGATCGTATTGAACCATGGGTAATGGGATTACAAAATACAACGATTGCCGTTTGTCACATTGGTATTATGCGGATGATATTGGCAAAAGCATATAATTGGAATTTCAACGGCCCCGCACCGTTTAAGATCAAGAGAAACCGCCTTTATACCCTTGAAACAAAAGGCAGTTTACACATTCTAGATGCAGAACCTATTCGGTTAGAGGTACGCTAAATTATGCAGATATTAATCAGCGTTACACATCTTTTGGGAACAGGTCATTTAAGCCGCGCTTTAACCTTAGCTCATGCTTTCGTACGCGCTGATCATGATGTAACACTGATCAGCGGTGGCATGCCTGCCCCTCATTTGAATACGGCGGATATAGATATGCGCCAATTGCCCGCTTTACGCTCTGATGGCACCAATTTCACAACATTGCTAACCCCATCAAATGAGATTGTGGATGAAACCTATCTAGCACAACGTAGCGCTGATATGGTTGCTATCCTAAAAGAAACACAACCTGATATCCTTATTACTGAGCTTTTCCCCTTTGGACGCCGTGTCTTACGTGCGGAATTCAATGCTCTTTTAGATGCTGCAAAAGTTCAAGACACTCCATGCACAACACTTTGTTCCATTCGCGATATCTTGGCACCTCCCTCAAAACCTGAAAAAGCGGTAAAAACAGATGCACTCATTAACGCCTATTATGATGGCGTCTTAGTCCATTCTGATGAAACAACGACACCATTGGATCAAAGCTGGCCCGTATCCGATATGCTATCCCATAAGCTATATTATACAGGTTTCGTAGCACCCGCTCTTGCTGGGCCGCATCCTGATCATGCAGGACAAAATGAAGTGGTCGTAAGTGCTGGCGGTGGTTCTGTTGGTGCCAATCTCTTTGAATGTGCAATACAAGCAGCTACCTTAAATCCTACGCAAAATTGGCGTTTACTCGTTGGCGGCAATAACTCAGAGCTCGAGATCACGCGTTTGCAAAGCTTAAGCAAAAGTAAAAACATCATCATCGAACGCGCTCGCCCTGATTTCCGCCAGCTTTTATACCATGCCACCTGTTCTGTCAGCATGTGCGGTTATAATACAGGCCTTGATCTAATGCAGGCTGGTTGCCCTAGTGTGTTCGTTCCTTTTGACGATGGTGGTGAGGTGGAACAGACGTTACGGGCTACCAGTCTGGCAAAACACCCGTCTTTTGAAGTTGTGGCAAATAAGGATATGACAGCAGAAATATTACTATCAGCCGTACAGAAAGTACAAAACTCTGGGCGTTTTACAACAGATAATTCCGCATTTAATGGTGCCGATCAGACAGTGAGCATCGCTGTCAAAATAGCAGGAAGCGCAACATGCAAATAGATTGGCGACCATTAGAATCTGAAATAGATCTTTGGCATGAAGCTGATTTGACTCTCCTCTTATGGTGGCGGGATGATGATGCAATTGAACCGACAGCGGAATTAGATCAGTTAATTGAAATTGCAGCGCAGGCTGACATACCCGTACATTTGGCAATCATCCCAAAATTTGCAACTACCGCTTTACGTGATCTAAGTGAACAAACGTCCTATATTATTCCAGTCGTGCATGGCTGGTCGCATGAAAGCCATGCACTTGATGGGGACAAGAATGCTGAATTTGGGGCATCCCGATCTATCAAGGATGCTGTACAGGATTTAATCTTGGGTGCTGACCGCATGTCCGATCTTTTCGGCAAAGACTTGAAGTCAATGTTTGTCCCACCTTGGAATCGTATCAATCCAGAACTATCCGAGCATTTAGAAGCTATTGGTTATGATATGTTATCTACATATCTGCCGCGAACAGCAAAACAAGCGGCATCAAAAATAGAACAAATCAATACACATATTGACCCTATACTCTGGAAATCGACCAGATCACTTATACAAAGTGATATATTAATAGCTCAGATTGTGAAAATACTAAAAGACCGCCGCTTGGGGCTCACTGATAATACAGAACCATTGGGATTACTGACCCATCATTTGGTCCATGATGATGCTATTTGGACTTTTGTAAAAGAATTTTTTCATGTCATGCGAAAAGCCCCGATTAAGGCTTTCCGCTAATTTAAAGATTATTCGCCTGTCGCTTTATTCGTCAACTTATCCAAAGCACCAGTCATTTTAGCAATAACTTCAGCATCTGCTGGTAAACCGTGGTTCGCAGCTAGGCTTGATGGCGGGTGGTATGCCACGAACACTTTGCCTGCTTCATCTTCATAAGCCACAACGCGCAGCGGTAAATCCAAACCTGCTGTTTGATTTAGCAGCATTACTGGTGTGCCCAATTTTGGGTTTCCAAACATCAACATCTGTGTTGGGCGCAAATCTTGATCTACAGAAGCAGCACCTTTTGCGTGGTCAACACGTGCAAACACTTTAGCACCAGCGCCTTCTATAGCAGTTGTTAACCGATCTAGTGTTACATCAACAGAATGTACGCTTTGTTTTACAATCAATTCACCAGCATTGGCGAGTGTGGCAGTTGCCATTGTCATAGCTATTACTCCAATTTTTAGAATATTCATGGATCAATCATCCTTTGTTTAAAGTGTTTAACGATAAGGTAATCACGCACAAGGTACTGTACAGAAATGCTTTTGGTAAACTGTTCAATTTTTCGTCAGCGAAAAAGGGCCAATCATAGATCAGCCCTTTCAAATAGTATCATTTAAAAGCCGAATTTATTCAGTTTCAGCTTCTTTTACTGGAACATACAATTCACCACCTTCGCGGAATTTTGCAGCCATAGCTTCCAACCCATCTTTTTGCGCTTCAGCACGGATATCGTGTGAAATACGCATAGAACAGAATTTTGGACCACACATTGAACAAAAATGTGCAACCTTATGCGCTTCTTTTGGCAATGTTTGGTCATGGAATTCACGTGCCGTGTCTGGGTCCAATGATAGGTTAAACTGATCTTCCCAACGGAATTCGAAACGTGCACGAGACAATGCATCATCACGCAATTGCGCCCCTGGTAAACCTTTGGCCAAATCGGCGGCATGTGCTGCGATCTTATAAGTGATAACACCTGTTTTAACGTCGTCACGATCGGGAAGCCCCAAGTGCTCTTTCGGCGTCACATAACACAGCATTGCGCAGCCAAACCAACCGATCATCGCCGCACCTATACCTGATGTGATGTGATCGTAACCTGGCGCGATGTCTGTTGTCAGTGGGCCAAGCGTATAGAATGGCGCTTCATGACAGCATTCCAACTGCTTATCCATGTTCTCTTTGATCTTGTGCATGGCTACATGGCCTGGGCCTTCGATCATCACCTGACAATCTTTTGCCCATGCGATTTTTGTCAACTCACCCAATGTTTCCAATTCAGCAAACTGCGCTTCATCATTCGCATCTGCAATTGAACCCGGACGCAAGCCATCACCCAAAGAGAATGACACATCATAAGCACGACAGATGTCACAAATCTCGTCAAAGTGTTCGTACAGGAAGCTTTCTTTGTGATGATGCAAACACCATTTCGCCATGATAGATCCACCGCGTGAAACGATCCCCGTTACACGGTTCACAGTCATCGGTACCATGTGCAAACGAACACCAGCATGGATCGTGAAATAATCGACGCCCTGCTCTGCCTGTTCGATCAGTGTATCGCGGAAAACTTCCCACGTTAAATCTTCGGCAATTCCGTTAACCTTTTCTAATGCTTGATAAATAGGCACTGTCCCAATTGGGACAGGGCTGTTACGGATGATCCATTCACGTGTGTTGTGGATATTACGACCAGTAGACAAATCCATAACTGTGTCAGCACCCCAACGGATGGACCACACCAGTTTATCTACTTCTTCTTCCATAGAAGAAGACACCGCTGATGTCCCCATATTCGCATTGATTTTCACGAGGAAGTTGCGACCAATGATCATTGGCTCTGTCTCTGGGTGGTTGATATTTGCGGGAATAATCGCACGACCAGCAGCAACTTCGTCACGGACAAATTCAGGTGTTACCATATCAGGGATATTAGCTCCCCAATCATAGCCATCACGTTCCCTAGAAATTTCACTCCGCTTCTGGTTTTCACGAATAGCGATATATTCCATTTCAGCGGTTACAATACCAGCACGCGCATAAGCCAACTGAGTAACCGCTTTACCGTCTTTGGCACGTAAAGGCTTTGGTTTGATTGGGAATTCAGCTGTCAGGCGGGCGCCCTCAACAAAACCATTGTCAGCAGTGTTGATTTCACGGCCAACGTATTCTTCAACATCGCCACGACCTTCGATCCAGCTACGGCGGACATCAGCCAAACCTGCACGAATATCAATATCAATCGTAGGATCTGTGTATGGGCCAGATGTATCGTACACTGTTACAGGTGGCTCGCCCGCTGTTGGGTGAACCGCTATTTCACGCATCGGCACAGCCACACCTTCATGCATGCTGCCTTTTACGTAAATCTTTTGTGAAGCAGGCAAACTGCCTGTCGTAATTTTTGGATTAGGGACGTTCATTTAGCTCTCCTCAAGCATTCCACTTAAAAAGACCCGTTATTTTGAACATAGGTAGAAAGGGTTTCCCCTACTTGGAACACATCAGAATCGTGCGATCACTTGCTTCCTACGCCAGTCTTAACTGGGTCAGGTTCAAAGGGTCGCGTCACTGTACAAATGTACTGTCAGCCTCAGGGCAATCGCATGAGTTTTACCCCTGAATTATCTGGAAAAGAAAATCCTCGTCCCAAGCCGCCAAGTGTCGCTTTAACCTGAGGCTTTGCTTTCCCTTTACGGAGCGCAGCATGTTGTTGGCGGCGTGCTTGATCGTTGTAAAATTAGCTGGCGCGTTTCCTTTACGGATACGACATTCATCATCACGAAACACCATATCCATGACCCAATGCAGCCCGTTTTCAATACCCCAGTGGTCGCGGATAGCTTTTGCGTGAGCTTCGGCGTCACAGGTCATGGATGAGATGTAAAAGCGTGTCTCTGAACGGGTCTTGTCTTGAAGTGTTGCGCAGTATTGGACCATCACGATGCTTTCCAATCCGGGCCAATTGTGCCGCTCCATCAGCCATTCAATATCCGAGCAAACAGTGACTTTTCTTGTTTCAATACGTCCATGTGATTTTTCTACGTCCTCATGGTAAGTTACTGTTGTGTCTGCAAAATCCACAGCGTCCTGTTCTTTCATGAACAGTTCGGTGTCTTTGCGAAGGGCACCTTGATTACCCTTTAAGGCCAAAACATAATCCGCTTGTTTGGTGATGATTTTATCGGCAATATCACGCTGACATCCCATAGCATCTATAGTGACAATAGCCCCCTTTATCGTCAGGAGGTCTAACAGTTCCGGTATGGCCGTGATCTCATTGGATTTGCCGTCCACCTGCCGTTGGGCAAGTGTCAGGTTCAACTCTGAACTCCAGGCCGAGATCATGTGAATTGCGGCCTTGCTGCCAGCCTTATCCAAGCTGCGACGTGAGGTTTTACCATCTATCGCCACGACCCCGCTAAGGGTGCTGTTTAAGGAGGCGACCCACTCCATAAAGCAGGCCTGAAAATGATTGGCATCCAGTGCGGCGTAGATGTTTCCCAGTTGATCATGTGAGGGTGTTCCGTCCGAAAAGGGCAAGAATTTCCGTAAAAAGGCCAGTTTCTTTGTCCCAAACGCAGAAATAGCGACCCAGTCATTCGCCCCGGACAACACGGCACATAACGTCAAAAGCAAAACCTCTGCCATAGGGTAAAGCAGCTTTGTTTGTTGTCGTGGGTCAGATAAAGTAGAAAAATGCGTAAGAAAATCAATGGAATGGCTGTCGGGTGCGTCGGCATTGGACATGGGTAGTGACCTCAATAAAAGCTAAAAGTTCACTCATTGAATCAACCCTCACCTCATTTGTCACCTGCTAACTTTTTCATGCGATTGCCCTGCTGTCAGCCTCTCAGGTCACTAAGCGGACCCCCCCTGCGTATTGCAATGGCTAAGGGGTTGCAGGTAAAGCGTCAACAGCAGTCTGCACTATTTGATATGCTAAAACTATCTTCGGATTTTCTAACCTTGAAAGATTACTCTTTTACCGCTTCCATCACCACATGTGTAGATGTGCTGGCCACACAAGGTAACGAAGAGATCCGCTCGCCGAGAGCTATTCGATAAGAAGTTATACTTTTAGTGCGTACTTTTAATAAGTAATCAAACTGTCCCGCAATCAAATGACATTGCTCTACCTCGGGTATTTTCATCACCGCTTCGTTAAAAGCGTTTAAGGCAGCTTCTCTGGTGTCAGATAATTTTACTTCTGTAAAAGCGATATGACTACGATCCAAGACTTCGTGATTCACGAGCGCTTTGAAGCCAAGAATTGTCTTATTCTCGAGCATCTTCTTCACTCTTGCCTGACAAGGTGTTTTCGATAGGCCTACATGTTCAGACAATTCCGAAATTGTAATACGGCCATTCTTCTCTAGTACATCTATTATCTTATGATCGAAACTATCCATATTCACCAAATCTTTTCTTAAATTAGGATTAAGTTGTAAATATAAACTTACATATAGAGTTTTTATTTAAAAAATCCACCATAAAAGGAAATAATGCAATCATCTTCATGGTATAGTTTAAGGAACATCACGCATAGGACTATATCATGACTTCTATATCAAATATTCGCTCTGAATTTCGTAATTACCATTTAAAAGATGAGACCTTATGCATTGAAAGCTTGATAGACTCAGCCTCTCTCTCTCAAAATACCCGTGCAGAGACAGTCAAACGCGCGTCGCAAATTGTTGAAAGCATTCGCGATCAGAAAAGCCCTGGCTTGATGGAGGTGTTCTTAGCCGAATATGGTCTGTCCACGGATGAAGGTGTAGCACTTATGTGTTTGGCAGAAGCTCTCTTACGTGTGCCTGATGCAAAAACCATGGATGATTTGATCGAAGATAAACTATCGGACCAAAGCTGGTCTAAACACATTGGTCATTCTGATAGTTCATTGGTAAATGCATCCACTTGGGCATTAATGCTAACAGGCCGTGTTTTGAATGAAAAAGCAGAAACAAGTATCACCGCATCTATGGGTAAACTTGTAAAACGTGTTGGTGAGCCCGTTATTCGCCGTGCAGTCAAAGCTGCGATGAAAGAAATGGGCAACCAGTTTGTTTTAGGTGAGACTATAGAAGATGCAGTACAACGCGGTGCAAAGCGCGAAACCCAAGGATATACACATTCTTATGACATGCTCGGCGAAGCAGCGTTAACAGATCACGATGCAAAAGGGTTTATAAAATCCTATGCTGATGCAATTGATCACCTTGCCAAACACAGTACCGATAAAGATGTGCGTAAGAATCCTGGAATATCCATTAAGCTTTCCGCTCTGCATCCACGTTATGAATTACTGCAAAAAGATCAAGTGATGGACACATTGGTCGAACGTACTTTGTATTTAGTTTTAAAAGCAAAAGACGCCAATATGGGGCTTAACATCGATGCAGAGGAAGCAGATCGTTTGGATTTGTCCTTAGATGTGATCGAAGCGGTTTTATCTGACCCACGTCTGGCAGGATGGGATGGATTTGGTATCGTCATCCAAGCTTATTCCAAACGCGCGGCTTCTGCGATTGCCTGGCTTTATGCCTTGGCAGAGCAATTGAATCGTAAAATCATGATTCGTTTGGTCAAAGGCGCCTATTGGGACACAGAAATCAAACGTGCCCAAATTGACAGTTTACCTGATTTCCCTGTGTTTACTAAGAAATGTGCTACAGACATTTCATATATTGCCTGTGCAAAACAACTGCTGTCTTTGAATGACCGTATTTACCCACAATTCGCCACGCATAATGCACATTCTGTGCAAACGATATTAGATATTGCTAATTCAGGTAATAGTTATGAATTTCAAAAGCTTCACGGCATGGGTGAAGGTTTATATGATCACGTTTTAGAAACGTTTCCTGTCACTTGTCGTATTTATGCGCCTGTTGGCATTCATGACGATTTACTGGCTTATCTTGTACGCCGTTTGTTGGAAAATGGTGCAAACTCTTCGTTCGTAAATCAGGTTGTTGATAAATCTGTACCTGCACATGAGGTGGTAAAAGATCCGTTTGATGCATGGGAAATGCTCAAAGGCCAAGAAAATATGGCAGTCATAAAACCTTATGACATGTATCAACCAGAACGCCCAAATTCACTTGGGTTTGATTTCACAAGCGTTACAGAATTAGCACGCATAAAAGAAGCGCGTGATAAGTTTGCTGCGACGACTTGGAATGTAACAGCTCAATTGGCTTCTGGCATACCAAATGGGGAAACACTGCCTGTCACAAACCCTACTGACTTAAGCACTCTTGGAACGGTCACTCTTGCCAATGCAGACGATACCAAAGCAGCGATTAAAGCCGCAAAACCATGGAATGCAACACAAGCAGAGCGCAGTATTATCTTAAACCGTGTGGCAGACCTCTATGAAGAGAACTTTGGCGAGTTTTTTGCCATTCTAACTCGCGAAGCAGGTAAGACCATCAATGATGCAGTTTCAGAGTTACGTGAAGCCGTTGATTTCCTACGCTATTACCCAGCCCAAGCAGCACATCATGATCACAAAGATCCACGCGGCGTGTTTGCCTGTATTTCCCCATGGAACTTCCCTTTGGCTATATTCACAGGCCAGATTGCAGCGGCCTTATCTGTCGGCAATGCTGTTTTAGCAAAACCAGCAGAACCCACCCCTATTATCGCTGCCCGTGCTGTCCAATTGATGTATGAAGCGGGTGTTCCTAAAACAGCATTACAATTGCTCATTGGATCAGGCCGTGAAGTTGGAGCTTTAATCGTAGCGGCCCCACAGACCAGTGGTGTCTGTTTCACAGGATCAACAGCAACAGCACAACATATCAACGCTTCTGCCGCCAAAACAGGCAACACACGAGCGCCTTTGATTGCGGAAACAGGTGGTTTAAACGCCATGATCGTGGACAGCACTGCCCTACCAGAGCAAGCTGTTCGCGATATTGTGGCATCATCCTTCCAATCTGCGGGGCAACGTTGTTCAGCCTTACGTATGCTGTACCTACAAGAGGATATCGCTCCCAAATTCCTTGAAATGCTTTATGGTGCAATGGACACACAGATCGTTGGCTCACCTTGGGATTTGCGCACTGATATAGGCCCAGTCATCACGCAAGATGCATTGGATAGCATCAACAATCATATTGCTAAAGCTGCTGATGAAAGCCGAATTTTGCATCAAATTGATACTCCAAGCCACGGGACTTTTGCTAAACCTACAGCCATTCAGGTATCAGGGATTGAGGCATTAGAAGAGGAAATATTTGGTCCTGTACTACATGTCGCCACATATAAAGCGGATGAAATTGACCAAATCATCGAGGCGATAAACGCATCACAATACGGTTTAACCTTTGGTGTGCATTCACGGATCGATAACTTTGTGAATATGCTGGGGAACCGTTTAAATGTAGGCAACACCTATATCAACCGCAACCAAATTGGCGCGGTCGTGGGATCGCAACCGTTTGGCGGTGAAGGTTTATCAGGAACGGGCCCTAAAGCTGGTGGACCAGAGTACCTGACACGGTTCGTCATGGCTGATACGGCAACACCAGCCCCATATAAACCTACGGATTTGGCGATTGAAGATGTACAAGCATACATCGATCGTATCACGCGCCCAATGCGCAAAGCTTTACACAGCAGTATATTACCTGGACCAACTGGCGAAATGAATACATTGTCCAGCTATGGGCGCGGCATTGTTCTATGTCTTGGCCCCACATTAGATATGGCTCGCACCCAAGCCGCAGCTGCAAAAGGTGTTGGTTGCACCCCTATCATTATCACGCCAAATGCTGGTCAGAACGAAGGTTTGTCAGGAACATTACCATTAGAGCACCTTTCAGATTTATCTGGGATCGACGCTGTTGTTCTTTGGACTAAAGATGAGGCGCTTGCACAGGCACGTGTTGCTTTATCGAAACGTGATGGCGCTTTGCTTCCGTTAATTGATGCACGTGATATTGCACAACGCTGTACGTTTGAGCGTCATGTTTGTGTGGATACAACCGCATCAGGTGGAAATGCAGCTCTATTGGCAGCAGGTGATTAAACAACCTTACCTAACGTCATTTAAAATTAAAGGGCTTGTTAATTAAAGCCATAAGTGAATATTTCGCTTATGGCTTTAACATTACCAATCAATGATTTTTTGAGCACCGTGGCAGATCGCGGACGATCCCTTGTTGGGTTGCCTGTAGTGTCAAAAAAAGGGGATGTTACTGGGACCCTCACCTTGTGCCTACGTTTATTACAAACCAAAGGTATGGCTTCAGGCTTGGCCTTATCCCAGCAAATCCTATCCTCTTATGAAGCGTTTGATGCAGACCATAAGCTAGAGTTTTTCAAAGCACTCTTGGAACAATTGGCTTGCGGCACAGATAATGCGCGTCAAGCCGCTGCAACTTTCTTAGAAAATGAATCGCAAAGTAACTTAAAGAAACTATATAAGGCCACTCAACCTCAATATGCGCCTTTGATAAGCCTTTTAAATCAAAGCCCTGCATCGACGATGAAGCTTCTGAACATGCGATCTGATCTGTTAGGTATGTTGCGAGACAATTCTGAGCTTAAAGCATTGGATGAAGAGTTCGTGACCGTGTTTTCAGCTTGGTTCAACCGTGGCTTTTTAGGGTTGCGTAATATTGATTGGCACACGTCCCCTACTATTTTAGAAAACATTATTAAATATGAAGCCGTTCACGGTATCTCAGATTGGGATGATTTATCCCGCCGCATAAAACCTGTTGATCGTATGATCTATGGGTTCTTTCACCCGAATTTAGAGGACGAACCTCTTATCTTTGTTGAAGTTGCGCTCATGGAAACAATGCCAGATGCAATTGCACCTGTCTTGGCCAAAGACCGCTCTCCGCTTGACCCAAAGAAAGCAACCACTGCAGTCTTTTATTCAATATCAAACTGCCAAAACGGCCTTCGTGGTATTCCTTTAGGTAACTTCCTAATAAAACAAGTTGTTGAAGACGTGAGATCTCGTTTTCCAAACTTAAAAGATTTTGTCACTCTGTCACCCATCTTAAAGTTTGGTGACTGGATACGCGCCCATGAAGACGGTACAAATACTCTACCTAAAGATCTAGATGCTATTAGTGCCCTTGATAAAAATGCTCAGGCTTCCTTAATAGCTGCTACTGCACATTTCCTAAGCAATGAAAAAGCAAAAGATTCTAAGCCAATTGATCCTGTCTGTCGTTTTCATATCGGCAATGGCGCGCGCCTAGAACGTTTAAATTGGGCTGCACGTATGGATAACATTGGATTTGAGAGTTCATATACGATCATGGCGAATTATAAGTATATTATTGACGATATCGAAAAAAACCACGAGGCGTTTGAAAGTGAAAACACTGTCACTCTTGCTCCATCTGTCAAAAAACAAGCAGACACATTTACTTCATAACAAATTACAAATAATTAAATTTCTCGCCCCATGTCACAGAACTGTTACGAGTTTGTGATAAGAACTTCATATGAGCTTCTTATCTAGTTCTCAGCCGATAAGAATCGGTCTATGAAACAAAATTGGGATTGAACTTATGTTCTTTAAAACTCTTTCATTCACGGCAGTTGCTTTCGCAACAGTTATCGCGACACCAGCTTTGGCTGAACGCAAAGAAATCAAAATTGTTGGTTCTTCAACAGTATTTCCGTTCTCCACAACTGTTGCAGAACAATTTGGTCAAAAAACTGAATTCGCTACTCCAGTTGTTGAATCAACAGGTTCGGGTGGCGGCATGAAGTTGTTCTGTGCTGGCGTTGGCACTAATCATCCAGATATCACTAACGCGTCTCGTCGCATGAAAGCCAAAGAGTGGAAATTGTGCCAAGAAAACGGCGTTACAGACATCGTTGAATCCATCATCGGTTTTGATGGTATTGTTATTGCAAACGGCATTGATGCTCCTTCATTCGAGCTAACCATTGATATCCTTTATAAAGCTCTTGCCAAGGGCCAAGGCGAGCCAACCAAATGGTCAGACATCGATCCATCTTTGCCAGATATGGCTATCGAAGTATTAGGCCCACCACCCTCATCAGGAACACGTGACGCTTTCGAAGAGCTTGTAATCCAAAAGGGTGGAAAAGCTGCTGGTCTTGAAAAGTCTGAATACAAGAAACTTGAAATCCAAACAGACGGTGCTTGGATCGATGCTGGAGAAAACGACAATTTAATGGTTCAAAAATTAGCAACAAATCCAGCTGCAGTAGCGGTTTTTGGCTATTCGTTTCTTGATCAAAACTCTGACACGATCAAAGGCGCTACAATAAATGGCGTTGCCCCAGAGTTCGAAAAAATAGCATCTGGTGAGTACAAAGTATCTCGTTCACTATTTTACTATGTGAAAAAACAGCACGTAGGCGTTGTACCAGGAATTGCGGAGTTTGCAGCTGAATTTTCTTCAGAAGCCGCAGCTGGCGAAGAAGGTTACCTTATCGACAAAGGTTTGATCCCATTGTCCTTTGAAGCATTCAATGCAAACACGAAAGTAATGGGTAACCTCGTTGTCATGACTGGTTCTGAAGAACTGAAATAAGCCTTTCCACATGTAAATAAACATCGTTGGGGGCATCCAATAATGCCCTCGACTTTTACCAAAACACACTACTGTGCTAACGATCAGGACAATACTGAACAACTACCGACTTTCGTCGGTAGGTTCACGTTTTGAATGTAATTCAAGATACTGACGAATAACGTCATCCGTCACATTTCCACTCGTCGTTGAAAAATAGCCTCTAGCCCAGAACCGTTGCCCCCAATAGCGTTTGCGTAATTCGGGGTACTCCCGCTGTATCTTGTATGAGGACCTCCCTTTTACGCGTTGCATCACCTTTGAAATTGGGACGTGCGGCGGGACTGACACAAACATATGCACATGGTCGGTAGACAATACGCCTTTTTCAATGTGTACGCCCAATTCATTGCACGTTTGTCCTGAGTTCGTAGGTTTTGTCGGCTTGTCGGGTGTTTTTTTGTTTAACTTCAGGCCCTGGCTTCCGGGAGGGCAAAGTAGTGCCCCCAATGGCAATTGAGGGTTGCGGTTTCTGGAGGTTCCGCTACACTCCCGCACATGTTCATCCGCACCAAACATGATCCCGAACGCAAGCGCACCCGCATCCAGATCGTCCAGTCGGTGCGCACCGGTCAGAAGGTTCGCCAGAAGGTCGTCCGGCATGTCGGCATCGCGCATAACGACACTGAGGTCGAGGACCTAAAGCGCCTGGCCGGCAGGATCATGGAAGAACTGCGTACCGCACAGTCCGCGCAGATGGAACTGTTCACCCCAACGGAATATGCCGATCTGGCGACGCTTGTGCGCACCGCCCCGCGTCCGGAAAAACTGAATGTCGATCTTGGGGAGTGCCGCGAAGAGTCCCGCCTGTCGCTTGGCTTGCGCGATGTGATGGGGGAGGTTTATTCCGGCCTGGGCTGGAATGGGCTTCTGGGCTCCCGGCGCAAGAGCAGCGATCGCATTTTACGCGAACTGGTGCTGGCGCGCCTGTCGCAGCCCGAGAGCAAGCGGGCAACGGTGGATGCACTGGCCCACAGGGTCGGGATCACCCTCAATCTGGACCGGGTCTACCAGGCTATGGACTACCTGGACGAGGCGACGATCAACCGGGTCTGCCGGATGTCACACGAGGCGGCGGAGACGCTTCTGGCGGGACCGGTAGATATTCTTTTCTACGACTGCACGACACTGGCCTTCGATACCGATCGGGAGGATCCGCACGACGCGTCCGACCGCTTGCTGGCCAAAGGGTACAGCAAGGACGGGAAATCGCATCGCAGTCAGGTGGTGTTGGCGCTGATGGTCACCACCGACGGCTTGCCGGTCGGCTATGACCTGTTTCCCGGCAATATGTGGGAAGGCCATACGCTTGAGGCCGCGATCAAGGGGTTGGAAGAGCGCTACAGGCTTGGAAAGATCACGCTGGTGGCAGATGCCGGGATGCTCAGCGCCGACAATCAGGATATGTTGCGCACCAAAGGCCTGCCGTTCATTCTGGGCTATCGCCTGAAGTCGGCCCCGGCGGGCGTGAAAGACAAGGCCCTGGACACGGGCGGTTACAAGCCATGGGCCGGACACGGCGCGGCGGAGGGCGCTGCCGAGGCGGGGCGCTACAAGGTGATTGAGCATGACGGTGCCCGGATCATCGTCACCTTCTCGCCCGCCCGCGCCCGCAAGGATGCCCACAAGCGCCAGAAGGCCCTTGAGCGCCTGCAAAAGAAGCTTCGGCGGAGCCGGAGCCCCGCCAGTGTCAGTCACCGGGGATATGCCCGCTTCCTCTCGTTTCCCGATACGGGCGAGATCACACTTGATCAGGACAAGATCGACGCGGCAGCCCAATGGGACGGGCTGCACGCCATCATCGTTCATGGCAGGGACGATCTCGCACCCGAGGCGGCCATCGCCCAATATCACCAGCTCTGGCTGATCGAAACCTGCTTCCGCACCAACAAGCATGACCTGAAAATCCGACCCGTCTATCACTGGACGCCGCGGCGGATACAGGCCCATATCGCCATCTGCTACATGGCTTTCTGTTGCCTGCAACACCTGCGCAAGCGCCTGCAGATGCTGGGCCATCCCATGAGCCCGGCCCGCATCCGTCGGGAACTCGACCGACTTCAGATTTCCATCCTGAGGCGCAAGGGCACCAGCGAACAATATGCCATGCCCAGCCCGGCCACAACCGACGCCAAACGCATCCTGCGCTGTGTTGGCCTGTCGTGGAACGAAGCACCCTTCAGGATGCCGCCGGAAAGAACGCGCAAGCCCAGACCTGAAAAGGCCTGATCGACACTCTCTGACCGTTGAATCCCATCGCCGGAAATCCGCGATGTAGTGCCCTGTGAAAAAGCAGGCCAATAATATCAATGTGTTACAGCCGAAATCCTACGAAGTCAGGAACATATGCACATGGTCGGTAGACAATACGCCTTTTTCAATGTGTACGCCCAATTCATTGCACGTTTGTCGTATCAATGTCCGAATACGCTCACGCATTTCACCACGCAGCACCTTGTAACGATATTTTGTTACCCAAACGATATGGTATCTGTGATAATATCTGCTATGACTTCCAGTAGAATAGATCATAAGGTTTCCTTCCATTTTAAGACCTTACCGCAACGCTGGGTCTTAAAATGGAAGGAAACCTTATGTAAATAACGCTAAAGCTGACCAGCTAAAAGCTGGTGGTTTTAACCAATTATTGGAAAATAAAATGCTCGGGCTTTCTAACCTTATGCCGATCATAATTCTCGGCCTCTCACTCGCTTTCTTTATTATGGCACGTACAAAAGCCACTGCCGCTTCGAACGATATCCCTGCATCTCTACATTCTCGCCCCAATTATCACGGCACGCTTTCATTCCTATGGGTCTTGCTTTTAGGGATCACTACATATCTTATTCTTCTGATTTTTGGCAGCTGGTTTGTAACAGGATCATTACTAAGCCAGATCAAAGCAGCGGACCCCTCCTTGGCCAATATCCAAGCTCAGCTTGTTCTATCAGATGCAAAAGCTCTATCCGAAGGTCGTACAGCATCAACCATAGATGATCTTCGTGAAACAATTGCGAATGATTATTCAGGCTTGTCCAACATGCACAATTGGTCACTGGTTCTTATACCACTCGCCCTATCCGTTATTGGCGGGTTCTATCAAATCACACGCATCACGGCAGATTGGCGTGCGCGTAACAAATCAGAACGCATCATCAGCGCATTCCTATTCCTATCTGCAGCAATTGCAGTTTTAACAACAATCGGCATTATTCTAAGCCTAATCTTTGAAACGATAAATTTCTTCTCCAACATAGGTTGGCGTATTGATAAATACATCTTCGGTACTGAATGGTCGCCACTGGCTGGCGTACATTCTGGTACAATGGACCCTGACCGTGTGGGTGCTATTCCGTTGTTTGTCGGGACATTACTCATCACATTAATCGCGATGATCGTTGCCGTACCAATCGGCCTGATGGCTGCGATCTACTTGTCCGATTTTGCTACGGCACGTGTACGCGCTTGGGCAAAACCAATGTTAGAAATTTTAGCAGGTATTCCAACAGTTGTGTACGGCTTCTTTGCAGCAATCACCCTTGCCCCTACAATTCGCGGATGGGGAGAAGCAGTCGGATTGTCAGTTGCATCCGAAAGTGCATTGGCAGCAGGTATCGTTATGGGGGTTATGATTATTCCCTTTATATCATCTCTATCGGATGACGTGATCAACGCAGTCCCACAATCTTTGCGCGACGGATCATATGGCTTGGGTGCTACCAAAGCCGAAACCATTCGGCAGGTTGTTCTGCCAGCTGCCCTGCCAGGTATCGTTTCTGCTGTTCTGCTGGGTGTCTCCCGCGCAGTAGGCGAAACCATGATTGTTGTAATGGCTGCGGGCCAAGGCGCAAACCTAACCGCAAACCCACTAGAAGCCGTGACAACTGTAACGGTGCAAATCGTTATGTTGATCACTGGCGATACTGAGGCTGAAACAGCCGCTGGCCCTGCCTTTACCCTTGGTTTCACATTGTTTTGTGTGACCCTTCTTTTGAATATCGTCGCATTGCGTGTCGTACGTAAGTACCGCGAAGCGTATGATTAGGATTTAACTCATGATAGATATTTCAAAATACTCTGGACATCATGCGTCTGAGACTTCTGCCAAAAATGTTAAGCGCCGCCGTGCTTCGCAAATACGCCTACAGTTATATGGTATCTGTGCAATTGCACTGTCTGGTTTTGCTCTTCTAGCCCTTCTTTGGACAGTATTGGGTAACGCAACGGGTGCAATCCGCGAGCATTATGTAACCCTGCCAGTCACATTAGAACAATCCATTGATATAAATAACACAAAAGACCCAAAGGTTATTGGTAAAGTTGATTTTACGAAACTAACAAAAAGCAGCCTTAAAGAGCATTTTCCAATGCTCAAAGATCGTAAGGTTAAAAAACAGCTTTATGATGTGGTCAGCAGTGGCGCAGCTTTTGAACTCCGCACATTGATTCAAAAGAACCCTGATTTGATCGGCACAACAATTGAATATCGTTTTTTAGCCTCTGACGTCTCTGATCTTTACCTCAAAGGTGAATACGGTACGTTGATAAAGCAAAAACATAATAAAGCACTGAGCGTTTCCACATCAGGCAAAGACAATATCACGTTGAACGTAAGCCGAGACGTGTTCACATCTGTTGTTGGTCAGATTCAAGATGAGTTACGCAAACGCGCATCTCGTTTGGACACAAAAGCTGTTCAAGAGAACAACGGTGTCCGCGTCTTTACCGAACGTATGAACACTGCAACTGATGAAGCTGCTAAGGCGGATGCCCAAGCACAAGTCGACGCGCGGACACTCAAACGCGATGGTTTGATTGCCGATGCCGAAGAATTACGCCGTATTGCAGATAAACCAAATTACGAAGGCAAGCTTGATAAGTTCATGCCGTCCATTTTGATACGCATTGGTACAGGTTGGGCAAAATTGACTGCGATCACAGCCGCAGGCAGTACAGCAAAAGTCATACTTCCGATCAGCGATCAAACAACAGTAGCTGCAGATGATTGGGCGCTTTATGTAAATAGCATGCCAGAAATCGCGCGCAAAACATCTGACAATCAAATTGTTTGGTTGGAAAGCCTACGCGCGGACGACCGCATCAGTTCAAATTTCAATTGGCGGTTCTTTTCATCCAGCGACAGTCGCGAACCAGAACTGGCAGGTATCTGGGAAGAGCCATGTTTTCTATGGTGACGCTCAGGCCATTAAGCAGGTGGATGTAGACATCGAAGATCACGCTGTAACGGCTTTTATCGGCCCCTCGGGTTGTGGTAAGTCAACATTCTTGCGCTGTCTGAACCGCATGAACGATACGATTGATATTTGCCGTGTGACTGGTGATATTCGCCTGGATGGTAAAGATATTTACGATCCTGACATTGATCCAGTTCAGTTGCGTGCCCAAGTCGGTATGGTATTCCAAAAACCAAACCCCTTCCCAAAATCAATCTATGATAATGTAGCTTATGGCCCGCGTATTCACGGCCTTACAGGAGCTAAGTCAGAATTAGATGGTTTGGTAGAATGGGCCCTAACCCGTGCAGGCTTGTGGAACGAAGTAAAGGATCGCCTAGACAAACCAGGGACTGGTCTGTCGGGCGGTCAACAACAGCGTTTGTGCATTGCCCGTGCAATCGCAGTTCAACCAACCGTCATCCTTATGGACGAACCCTGCTCTGCACTTGATCCGATTGCTACAGCGACAATTGAAGAATTAATTGATGATCTACGTTCGAAGTTTAGCATCGTCATAGTCACACACTCTATGCAACAAGCTGCACGTGTATCCCAAAAAACGGCTTTCTTCCACCTTGGAGACTTGGTCGAATTTGGTGATACAAATGATATTTTTACTTCGCCACAAGATCAGCGAACACAAAACTATATTACTGGCCGTATCGGATAGGATAGCGCAATGGAACACGCACACATCGTTACACGCTTTGACAAAGACCTAAGCGAAATTGAAACACTTTTAGTTTTGATGGCGGATAAGGTTTCCGAGCAAATGAAAAACTCTGCCAGAGCTTTAAGAAGAAATGACATTGATCTTGCTGCGAAAGTAGCAAAAGCGGATACTGCTATCAATCGATTGGAAACTGAAATTGATGAAAAAGCTATCCGCTTGATTGCTTTACGACAACCAATGGCCGAAGATTTACGCAGTGCAATCACAACACTAAAAGTATCGCAATGCTTGGAACGTATGGGTGATTATGCCAAAACGCTTTCATACCGCGTTGATGCTGTAGATGATTACTCTCCAATGAAACCCGTCATTCGTCGAATTTCAAAGATGTCAAAGCAAGTGGCTGTAATGCTGGATCAAGTCATGGAAGCTTATGTAAATCAGGATTTGGAATTAGCTGAAAAAGCCCGTATTGCTGATGAAGATATTAATGATGAAACAACTGCCCTATTTCGCGAGCTGCTAACATACATGATGGAAAACCCACGTAATATTGAAGCTTGTACACATTTGTTGTTTATTTCTAAAAACTTAGAGCGCTCAGGTGATCAAGTCAAAAACATTGCCGAACAAGTTCATTATTTGGTTACTGGCGAATTGGTGGAAGAATAAAATGGTACAAGGTGGTCCTAAAGTTCTGATAGTCGAAGACGAGCCGTCACAGCTAGAATTGTTAAGTTACAACCTTAGTGTTGATGGCTACGATGTTTACAAAGCCGAAACAGGCGAAGAAGGCCTTCTTGTCTTAGAAGAGGCTGAGATTGACCTCATTTTATTGGATTGGATGTTACCACAAACATCTGGTTTAGAAATTTGCCGCCAAATCAAACGCAACAAAAATACCAAAGCTATCCCAGTGATTATGTTAACAGCACGTGGCGAAGAAGATGATAAGATCCGTGGGCTAGATACTGGTGCAGATGACTATGTTGTCAAACCTTATTCTATAAAAGAACTCATGGCTCGTGTACGTGCAAACCTACGTATAAAATCTAGTAGTATTAATATTAACGTTCTAAACTATGAGACAATATCTATGGATTTGACGCGCCATATCGTCAGTATCGGATCACAAACTGTACATTTGGGTCCGTTAGAATTCAAACTACTGCGCGTATTACTAGAAGCTCCTAGTCGCGTATTCTCCCGTGATCAATTGCTGGAACGCGTATGGAGCAATAGCCTAGAAGTGGAAACACGGACTGTAGACGTACATATTGGGCGCTTACGTAAGCAATTAAACGCCGCCTCTAAAGAAGAATACATACGTACGATACGTGGCTTTGGCTATTCGCTTGATAAAATAGAAAGTGTATAATCATCCAATATAATAGGTTGATCATTAAAGCTTTCATTGTTCACGGTTTTTTGTAGACTGATATGAAGTGTAAAAAGTTCAAGGCTGGTTCTATGCCCTCATCCTTCATTAAAGAGATGCTTGATCGTGTCGCCCTTGGCGTCTGGATTTATGATTTCGATAAACATAGGGTTCACTGGGCCAATCAAAAAGCAATTGAATATTGGGATGCAAAATCCCTAGAAGAACTTACCGCACGCGATATGGCCATAGATATGTCGCCGAAAATCAAACTGCGTTTAAGTCAATACAAACAAGATTTTGAACGTAGTAAAACAGAGTTTCATGAATCTTGGACATTATATCCTAACGGCACACCTAAACGTCTACGTGTTAAATTCAGCGGCATAGTTCTAGAAGATGGCCGCACAGCTATGATGTGCGAAGCAACCGAACCCAAGTATTCCGAACCAGAAGCTATACGTGGGGTAGATGCTTTATTGCATACGAGTGTAATGATTTCTATTTTCTCCCAATCTGGCCCACTTATTTATTGCAATCCAGCGGCACGAGCCAGCTTTGGAACAAACCTCAATTTAAATGAGAAGCAAACACAGCTATCGGATCACTTTGTTGATCAAGATGATAGTGTATATTTCCTGTCAGAAATGAATAAGACTAGCACCTGTTTTTTAACAGCACGTGTATACAAGCAAGGTTATATTGCTTGGCATAATATCACGGGTGCAAAATGTCTGGATCCAGTAACAGGTGACACAGCATTTTTGATTACTGAAGAGGATGTTTCAGAAGCTCAAAATGCAAAATCTGAACTAGAAGAATCTCGCAATGAAGCTTTACGAGCTAATCAATTAAAGTCAGACTTTGTTGCAAATATTAGCCATGAATTACGAACCCCTTTAAATGGTATTATTGGCGTTGCTGAAATCTTGAAATCAAAATGTTTAGATGATGAAAAACAAACACTTATCAATGTTATATTAGAGTCTGGTGGAACCCTCCTCAACACATTGAATGACATTCTAGATTTGTCCAAAATTGAAGCCAACAAATTAGAATTTGAAACTGTAGATTTCGCACCGTCAAGCATTATAAAAAAAATAGAAAACATTCACAAATATACAGCAAAAGAAAAGAATCTCTTCTTAGAAATACATTCAGATAACCATGCTGAGTTTATGCGTATTGGTGATCCCCACCGGCTTACTCAAATTTTGCATAATTTAACCAGTAATGCGATCAAGTTCACAGATAAAGGTACAGTATCTATCTCATTATTATGTGCATCAGATATGCCAATCGAAATCATTGTAAAGGATACGGGTATTGGCATGAAAAACGCCGATATAAACCGACTATTCAACAGTTTTGAACAAGCTGATAATTCAACCACTCGTAAATTTGGCGGCACAGGACTTGGTATGGCGATTGTGCGTAGTCTAGTCGAAGGGATGAATGGGACAATCTCAATAGACAGTACTCCCAACATTGGGACAACAGTACATGTGAAACTACCACTGCCCATGAGTAAGAAACGTAATATTTCGGTACAACACGAAAAACAAACTGCATTAGATGTAGTACATGATTTATCAATACTTGTTATCGACGATATTGAAACCAATCATCTATTATTGGATCATATGTTAACAGACGCAGGCGCGAAAGTGATTGCAGCACATTCAGGCGCTGAAGCAATTGAAATAATAGGAAAATATAAAATAGATTTAATCCTCTGTGATATTTCAATGCCAGAAATGGACGGCGTAGAGACATTGAATAAGTTACGTCACAAAGAGGATACGTTCGGGTTAGACAAGATACCAGTAATTGCTGTCACAGCAAATGCTTTAACACATCAAATTAACGAGTATTTACAAGCAGGATTTACAGATTATTTATCCAAACCAATCTGTTATGATGATTTATTCAAAACCTTATCAAAAATCCAATTCAGATCAAAAGAACCACAACTCTAAGGCCACTTTGCAACGGGTGGCATGCTCATCAAGACAGCCGACGGATCATGTCCAGATTGTAAGCCAAAGTGCGTTCCACGGTCATATACAAGGTTAAACTCTGCATAGCGTCCCCGTTTGATCAATTGCACATCGCGGTCTTCCTCTGTCCATGTCTCATCACGGCGTTTTTCCGTAATAGGTAAGAATGCATCAAGGAAGGATCGCCCCACATCTTGGGTGAATGCAAAATCCGCATCCCAATCACCCGTATCATGATCATCAAAGAAAATACCACCTATACCACGCGCTTCGCCCCAGTGTTTTATCATGAAATACTCATCCGCCCAGTCTTTGAATTTAGGGTAATATGTAGGATCATGTTTATCACAAGCTTTGCGCAATTCAGCATGAAAAAACTCTGTATCTTCAGAGACTTCGATCATTGGATTCAAGTCAGAACCACCGCCAAACCAACTGGCATTTGGTGTCCAAAACATACGCGTGTTCATATGCACAGCGGGTGTTTTTGGGCTGTTCATATGGGCGACAAGTGAAACACCCGAGGCCCAAAATACTGGGTTTTCTTCTAATCCTGGAATATCTTTACGAGCAGCCATAGCTTTGATCATCATCGGAGATAGTGTACCATGCACAGTAGAAATATTGACCCCCACCTTTTCAAACAAACGTCCACCACGCATGACAGACATTAAACCGCCGCCGCCATCACCATCGGTGCCGCGTTTCGTTTTTGTCAGTTCAAAGCGCCCCGCTGGGCGATCTGCAAAAGGCCCAGTTGTTTGTGTATCTTCAAGGTTTTCAAAAGCAGCGCAAATCTGATTGCGTAACTCTTCAAACCAAGCAGAGGCTTTATCTTTATGGGTTTGCGCATCCGTCGTCATGAACCGTCTCCAATTTTAAGCATTATGGAATACCTACTGAAATCAAACCCAACAAACCAGCACTGAAAACAGACTAGGTCTAAATGACACAAGAATGTTTAAACACGGCCATAATCTTCGCGTTTAGGCTCAGGTATCACATCAAACTCTGCAGTTTGTGCATAGGCATGGCCTGATTGCACCGCTGCGGCGATGATACTAGGCGCAAGACAATCACCAATACGCGTCACTGATGTGATCCCAGCATCAGCCCAATCTGATTTCAGTGCAATCAATCCTGACCATAACGCGTTTTCAGGTGCACGAGACGTAACCGAAATCAGTGAACCACAATCGATATCCTGTTCTTGACCAGAATATACACAGCCCAGCGATAAGCCGCCTGCTGACATTCCAGCCAATTGTTTTGTTGGGATAATCTCAACACCAAGCTCAATCAACCGCGTCTGAATACGACCCTGTTCCAATGTGTTTTCAGACCAAGGTGCTACAATCGGCGATGGTGTTACAAACACCACCTTATGTCCCGCAGATGCCACAAGCTCGGCCAGAGCACTTGCCATATAAAACCGATCATCATCATAAATCACCACAGGACCATCTGATGGGATCACATCCACGCCCTTGCTCATTAAGTCATCAGGTGTGAAAATACGGCTCTCCTGAGTTCGTAGGTTTTGTCGGCTTGTGGGGTGTTTTTTTGTTTAACTTCAGGCCCTGGCTTCCGGGAGGGTAAAGTAGTGCCCCCAATGGCAATTGAGGGTTGCGGTTTCTGGAGGTTCTGCTACACTCCCGCACATGTTCATCCGCACCAAACATGATCCCGAACGCAAGCGCACCCGCATCCAGATCGTCCAGTCGGTGCGCACCGGTCAGAAGGTTCGCCAGAAGGTCGTCCGGCATGTCGGCATCGCGCATAACGACACTGAAGTCGAGGACCTCAAGCGCCTGGCTGGCCGGATCATGGAAGAACTGCGTACCGCACAGTCCCCGCAAATGGAACTGTTCACCCCAACGGAATATGCTGATCTGGCGACACTTGTGCGCACCGCCCCGCGTCCGGAAAAACTGAATGTCGATCTTGGGGAGTGCCGCGAAGAGTCCCGCCTGTCGCTTGGTTTGCGCGATGTGATGGGGGAGGTTTATTCCGGCCTGGGCTGGAATGGGCTTCTGGGCACCCGGCGCAAGAGCAGCGATCGCATTTTACGCGAACTGGTGCTGGCGCGCCTGTCGCAGCCAGAGAGCAAGCGGGCAACGGTGGATGCACTGGCCCACAGGGTCGGGATCACCCTCAATCTGGACCGGGTCTACCAGGCTATGGACTACATGGACGCGGCGACGATCAACCGGGTCTGTCGGATGTCACACGAGGCGGCGGAGACGCTTCTGGCGGGACCGGTCGATGTCCTCTTCTACGACTGCACAACACTGGCCTTCGATACAGATCGGGAGGATCCGGAAGACGCGTCCGACCGCTTGCTGGCCAAGGGGTACAGCAAGGACGGGAAATCGCATCGCAGTCAGGTGGTGTTGGCGCTGATGGTCACCACCGACGGCTTGCCGGTCGGCTATGACCTGTTTCCCGGCAATATGTGGGAAGGCCATACGCTTGAGGCCGCGATCAAGGGGTTGGAAGAGCGCTACAAGCTCGGAAAGATCACGCTGGTGGCAGATGCCGGGATGCTCAGCGCCGACAATCAGGATATGTTGCGCACCAAAGGCCTGCCGTTCATTCTGGGCTATCGCCTGAAGTCGGCCCCGGCGGGCGTGAAAGACAAGGCCCTGGACACGGGCGGTTACAAGCCATGGGCCGGACACGGCGCGGCGGAGGGCGCTGCCGAGGCGGGGCGCTACAAGGTGATTGAGCATGACGGTGCCCGGATCATCGTCACCTTCTCGCCCGCCCGCGCCCGCAAGGATGCCCACAAGCGCCAGAAGGCCCTTGAGCGCCTGCAAAAGAAGCTTCGGCGGAGCCGGAGCCCCGCCAGTGTCAGTCACCGGGGATATGCCCGCTTCCTCTCGTTTCCCGATACGGGCGAGATCACACTTGATCAGGACAAGATCGACGCGGCAGCCCAATGGGACGGGCTGCACGCCATCATCGTTCATGGCAGGGACGATCTCGCACCCGAGGCGGCCATCGCCCAATATCACCAGCTCTGGCTGATCGAAACCTGCTTCCGCACCAACAAGCATGACCTGAAAATCCGACCCGTCTATCACTGGACGCCGCGGCGGATACAGGCCCATATCGCCATCTGCTACATGGCTTTCTGTTGCCTGCAACACCTGCGCAAGCGCCTGCAGATGCTGGGCCATCCCATGAGCCCGGCCTGAACCGCCCCTAGTTTACCGGAGTCAAAAAAGCACGGAGACTAGAAGAATGACGAATGGAAATTCAGGAAATAGATTTACGCCAGAAATACGCGCACGAGCGGTATGCCTGGTGTTAGAAAATGAGGCTGATTATACGAGCAGAACACAAGCTGTTTTATCGATTGCAAAGAAGATTGGCTGCAATGGTGATACGCTACGTGTGTGGGTTCGAAATCACGAAATTGAAATAGGATTACGCAATGGGGTTACACAAGCGGAGCGTGATGAGTTAAAAATCCTCCAGCGAGAAAACAAAGAGTTACGGCAAGCGAATGATATTTTGCGTAAAGCGTCGGCTTTTTTCGCAGCGGCGGAGCTCGACCGCCTACGGAAGAAATGATTATGTTCATAGATAAACATCGTACAAGCTATGGCGTCGGGTCTATTTGTAAAGTTTTACCAATAGCGCCATCCACCTATTTTTATGAGCGGTCTATAATGCTGGATCCCAGTAAGTCTCCAGAACGCCGCAAACGAGATGTTGTTTTGATCACAGAAATCGACCGTGTTTTTAAAGCTAGTGGTAAACGTTATGGGGCTGATAAGATTTGGCATCAACTTCGCCATGAAGGGTTTGATATTGCACGTTGTACAATTGAGCGCCTTATGAAACAGATGGAAATACAAGGCGTTGTACGTGGTGGCAAGGGGATTAAAACTACACAGAGTAACAAGGCGCAGCCTTGTCCTAAGGATAAGGTAAATCGTATATTCACAGCTCCCGCACCTAACGTTTTGTGGGTCGCTGATTTCACCTATGTCAGTACGGCCATTGGGTTTGTATATGTTGCTTTTGTGATTGATGTCTTTGCACGATATATCGTTGGATGGAAGGTCTCACATTCTCCGAATACGGCTTTGGTCTTTGATGCTCTGAACCAGGGTATCCACGCTCGAAACCCTCAATCTGGCCAGTTGATCCACCACTCAGACAGAGGCGTTCAATATTTGTCGATCAAATATACAGAAAAATTAATCGATGCTGGAATTGAGCCATCCGTTGGGAGCGTTGGTGATAGTTATGATAATGCACTCGCTGAGAATATGATCGGATTGTACAAGACCGAAGTGATTGAACATCAAGGACCATGGCAAGGTAAAAGTGATGTCGAAATGGCAACTCTAACTTGGGTTGATTGGTACAACAATGACAGGCTCTTTGGGCCAATCGGATATATACCACCTGCACAAGCTGAAAGGAATTTCTATGAAACCCTAAATCAATATGATATTGCTGCAGAATGACGGACTAAAATCACTCCGGTAAACTAGGGGCGGTTCAGCCCGCATCCGTCGGGAACTCGACCGACTTCAGATTTCCATCCTGAGGCGCAAGGGCACCAGCGAACAATATGCCATGCCCAGCCCGGCCACAACCGACGCCAAACGCATCCTGCGCTGTGTTGGCCTGTCGTGGAACGAAGCACCCTTCAGGATGCCGCCGGAAAGAACGCGCAAGCCCAGACCTGAAAAGGCCTGATCGACACTCTCTGACCGTTGAATCCCATCGCCGGAAATCCGCGATGTAGTGCCCTGTGAAAAAGCAGGCCAATAATATCAATGTGTTACAGCCGAAATCCTACGAAGTCAGGTCAATCAACCGCGTCTGAATACGACCCTGTTCCAATGTGTTTTCAGACCAAGGTGCTACAATCGGCGATGGTGTTACAAACACCACCTTATGTCCCGCAGATGCCACAAGCTCGGCCAGAGCACTTGCCATATAAAACCGATCATCATCATAAATCACCACAGGACCATCTGATGGGATCACATCCACGCCCTTGCTCATTAAGTCATCAGGTGTGAAAATACGGCTCTGATCCAAAAACGACAAAGGTAAGCGGTGGACACGCCCCTGCCCATTACTTCGCCATTTAGCTCCAGTTGCAATCACAATATTGGGAATAGCATAGTCCATGATATCTTGTGCGGATAGCGGACTGTTCAAATACAGTTGAGCATTCGCAACTTGTTGTAATTGCCAAACACGCCAATCACGCACACGTCCCCAAGCACTCAATCCTGGCAAATTACTTTCTGCCGTCACGCGACCGCCCCATGTATCCGCTTTATCCGCTAACACAACGTCTGCTCCACGCTGTGTTAAAGCCCGTGCAGCTTCTAATCCCGCAGGACCGCCACCAATAATCAGGTAAGGTTCTGGTTTCTCAAGTTTGGAAATAATCTCAGGATGCCAGCCCCTGCGCCATTCTTCACCAATCGTTGGGTTTTGCGTACAGCGCATAGGTACGCATGTGTTGTCCCCAGCCGTACAGATATTACACCCAATACATTCGCGGATATCTTCAATACGGCCTGTTTCTATCTTCTTGGGTAAAAACGGATCAGCAATAGATGGGCGCGCAGCCCCGATAAAGTCCAACTGCCCTTTCTTAATCAGCCGTACCATCGTATCAGGCGATGTATACCGCCCAACACCCACAACGGGTTTTGTCGTTACCGATTTTACAAAGCCTGTGTATTTCTCTTGAAATCCCTCATCTGAAAACCTCGAAGTCTGACTATCATTCGACCAACCAGACAGGTTTACATCCCAAAGGTCGGGCAATTCAGCCAAAGCTTCAATAACATCGCGTGCTTCAGCATCATGTTGCATACCATCTTTGCCTAGTAACTCATCAACAGCCATACGCACGGCGACAGCACAGGTATCGCCAACAGCTTCCTTTGTATCCTCAATCACTTCTCGAAACAAACGCAGACGATTTTCCAATGAGCCGCCATATTCATCTGTACGGTGATTGTGACGTGCTAATAGAAAATGATGCAGCAGCGTCATCTCATGCCCTGCATAGGCATAGATTATGTCAAAGCCCGCCTCTTTTGCCCGTAGAGCAGCCTCTACATGCCAACGTCGGAATGCTTTGATATCGGCCTTATCCATGCCGCGTGCCTGAACAGGATCATCGCTGTCAACGATCACATCAGATGGTGCTAGCGGAACAGCCCGCGAATAACGGTTTGATGTGTGCAATCCATTATGCACCAATTGAACGGCTGCCAAACTGTCATGTTCATGTACGGCTTCTGTAACAGCTCGTAGTGCAGGAATATCCCGATCATCCCAAAGCCGCGCCTCGTTGGACGGCGTGATATCGGACGTAGGGTGAATTTCTGTTTCTTGAGTGGATACAACGCCCCACCCGCCCTCGGCCTTAATTCCACGCAACCGTGCTTCAGACTTTGGATAACGATACCCCATCCCCGTACAATGTGGCACTTGATAGAATCTGTTTCGGGCCGTCACAGGCCCTATCTTCATAGGTTCAAACAGAATATCATATCGGGGATCACGCGCCATATGGGATTAACGCCCTTTCCAAACAGGATCCCGTTTTTCTGCAAAGGCTTTAGCCCCTTCCAACTGATCCTCGGATGTATAAAGCGTTTTAACCGTTTCAAATTCACTTTGCGTGATCTTTTTCAAGGCATCATGAAATTTCATATTTTCGGCCTCACGCACGACCTCTTTTATTGCCGCATTCACCAAAGGTGGGCCACTGGTAATCAATTGCGCCATTTCGCGTGCTTTTGCCATTAAATCATCTGCTGGGTGGATTTGATTGATCATTCCCCAACGGGCCGCCTCTTGGGCATCCAACCAACGCCCAGTCAGCAACATTTCCATCGCAATATGATACGGAATACGTTTGGGAAGCTTGATAGAAGCAGCATCCGCTACAGTACCCGAACGGATTTCTGGTAAAGCGAAACTTGCATGCTCCGCAGCCATAATAATATCGCAAGACAGTGCTAGTTCTAAACCACCACCACAGCAGATGCCGTTTACAGCACAGATCACTGGTTTATTGAAATCTGATAATTCCTGAATGCCTCCAAAACCACCGACACCGTAATCACCATCGACTGCATCACCATCAGCTGCCGCTTTTAAATCCCAACCTGGGCAAAAAAACTTTTCACCCGCTGCTGTGACAATCGCCACACGCAATGTAGGATCATCACGAAAATCGGCAAAGATATCGCCCATGATACGACTCGTTGCCAGATCAATTGCATTGGCTTTGGGGCGATCTAAAGTCACTTCTAACACAGCACCATCGCGGTGGGTTTTAATTGGGTTATCCGTCATTTCTGTCTCCTATTGCAATCAGCGCATCCGCAGCGATTGCTTGATCAGGGGTGCATAAAAGCGGATTAATCTCAACCTCTTGCACAGAACCTGCGTTTTTTATTACATAGTCTTGCACAGCCATAACAGCTGTCACAATAGCATTCATATTTGCTGGGGGTTTTCCACGAAAGCCTTTCAATTGCGCTGCAATTTTCAGGGTCTTTAAAGCATTCTCAATATCCGTTTCAGTTGCGGGCACCAACAATGACTGACTGTCGGTTAAAAGCTCAGTCAAAACACCACCAGCAGCAATGGTCAGGACATAACCATGCGCTGGATCTTGAACGACACCAACAAGTAACTCGGCAACAGCCCCTGTCACCATTTCTTCAACGAGAAATCTATCTGTTGGCATGGCTATCGCAGCAACGCGTACAGCATCAGATGATGTTAAGCTCAGAGCAACAGCACCAGCCTCTGATTTATGTGCAATTCCTTGCCCTTTTAGGACAACAGGAAAACCCATTTGCTCTGCTATATGACCCACAGTATCGACATCACCTGTAGACTGCGCTTTTGGCACACGAACACCAGAGGCTTTCAATAATCCTTTGGCTTCATATTCTGTAATTGTTTTTACTTTGCACGGCTCAACGGGTAAAAGCACAGGCGCGGATTGGTTTCCTTGCTGTCCACAAAACGCTGCCGCTTCAATCGCTGCCAACGCTTCATCCAGCCCACAAAGCGGCACAATACCCTTTGCGATCAAACGTTCTGCGATGTCTTCGGGCAAAGTCTCTGTTAAACTTGATACAATCCCCATAGGACGGTCCGATGTTTTTTGTGCTCTCTCTACAGCCTCAACAACGCCATCCCATGCCGATGGATCACAACGGTCATCACGTGGAAAATCGAGGATCAGCACACCGAACCCTAAGTGAGGTTCCATCATCGACGAAAAAGTCTGGCTCATCGCCTCCAAATCACCCCAAATATAGGTGTGATAATCCAATGGATTCGCCAGTTTCACCAAAGGACCAAGGGCCGTACGTAAATTTTTATGCTGGCTATTCGTTAAATCAGGAAAAACCAAATCACGATCAACAGCCGTATCAGCCAACAAACTCGCTTCACCACCAGAACACGACATTGATGCAATCTGATTGCTTTCCAACGGCCCCGCCACATGGAGTATTTTCAACGTCTCAAGCATTTCAGGTAAAGACCGCACTTGTGCAAACCCCAAACGTTTGAACAAAGCCCGCGCTCCAGCATCACTGCCAGCCAAAGACGCCGTATGTGAAATGGTTGCAGCTTGCGCTTGGTCAGATTTACCAACCTTCAGCACAACAACGGATTTACCCAAATTATGCGCTGTTTTACTAAGCGTTTCAAACGCACGCAGATCATCAATACCCTCGATATGTAGCCCAAGCGCAGTGACCCGTTCATCCGCCAGTAAAGCAGCACCAATATCAGACAATCCCGTCTGTGCCTGATTACCAGCAGTCACAACGTAAGCCACAGGAAGTCCACGTTTCTGCATGGTCAGATTGATCGCAATATTCGAGGATTGCGTAATGATTGCCACCCCGCGATCTGTACGCACGCCACCATGTTGATCAGGCCATAATAAGGCGCCATCTAAGTAATTTACGAACCCATAACAATTCGGACCAATCAAGGTCATGTCACCCGCTGCATCTAGCAACTGTGCTTGTAAATCAGCCCCATCCGCATCTTCACCTAGAGCTTCCAAAAAACCACTGGCGAAACAGACAACACCGCCTGCCCCTTTTTCCCGAAGCTGGCTGACGACTTCAATCGTGGCGTTGCGGTTTACACCAATGAAGCAAGCATCAGGCGCTTCTGGTAAAGCCTCGACAGATGTCCAACAAGCAAGACCTTCCATAGTCTGCTTGTTAGGGTGAACTGGATATATTTCCCCAGAAAACCCAATCTCTTGGCATTTTTTGATAACATTTGCACACCAACTGCCACCACCGATGACAGCAATGCTATTGGGCCTAAAAAGACGC
Organism: Amylibacter sp.; assembly: GCA_965206885.1. GTDB lineage: Bacteria > Pseudomonadota > Alphaproteobacteria > Rhodobacterales > Rhodobacteraceae > Amylibacter. The sequence continues at coordinate 122,000 of CBDBLJ010000002.1, forward strand.
TCTAACCCTGCCCGCATTAAGCCCCCAAAGGCCGCAATAAATCACGGCTAATGATGTGGCGTTGAATTTCAGATGTGCCATCCCAAATCCGTTCTACACGCGCATCACGCCAGAACCGTTCGATCGGAAAATCATCCATCAACCCCATACCCCCAAAGATTTGCAGCGTTGTATCCGTCACACGCGCCAACATTTCAGACGCATAAACCTTTGCACTCGCAATCTCACGGTTTGCAGGTAAATCATTGTCCAAACGCCAAGCTGATGCCAATGTCAGCCAATCAGCGGCATCAATTTCGGTAATCATATCCGCAATTTGAAAACTCACGCCTTGGAACTTACCAATTTGTTGCCCAAACTGCTTACGTTCCGCTGCATAATTTAACGCATAATCGAAACAACGGCGCGCACGGCCAACTGACATCGTCGCAACCGTGATACGGGTGGCATAAAGCCATTCGTTCATCACAGCAAAACCACCGTCAACTTCACCTAAAACCTGTTCTTTTGGCAAGCGGCATTCATCAAAATCAAGAATACAGTTTTTATATCCTTTGTGGCTGACAGAATTATATCCATCGCGAACCTCAAACCCAGGTGTTCCGCGATCTACTAAGAATGTAGTGATCCTTTTCTTCGGGCCACGCGGCGTATCATCCACACCTGTAGCAACGAAAACAATAAAGAAATCAGCATGTTCCGCGCCTGATATGAAGTGCTTTGAGCCGTTAATTATCCAATCGGTACCGTCTTGAACTGCAGAGCATTTCATACCCCGTACATCGGACCCTGCATCAGGTTCGGTCATCGCCAATGCATCCATGCGTTCACCACGTACAGCAGGCATCAAATAACGTTCGATCTGTTCATCTTTACACGCCATCAGGATATTTTGCGGTCGCCCAAAGAAATGGTTCAGCGCCATCGAACTGCGCCCTAATTCCCGCTCAACCAATGCAAAATCTACGTGACTTAAGCCAGCACAGCCAACGCTTTCAGGAAAATTACAGGCATAAAACCCTAAATCTATGGTTTTTTGTTTAATCTCTTGCGCAATTTCATGCGGCACTTCACCAGTGCGCTCGACCATGGCTTCATGAGGGTAAATTTCTTTTTCAACAAAGCTTCTGACCGTATCCACGATCATGTCTTGTTCTTGGGTTAATCCAAAATGCATTTTTATCCCCTTTACGTACGTGGGTCTGGTAGTTTTGCATGTGCTGCGGCCAAGGCTTCGATATTGATAAGAACATCACCTTCGGGTTCACATGTACGGCGAGTTTCTAGGCTAACGTGCAATAAGAACTGCTCGCCTGTTGCCAACACTGTGCCGTCTTCAGACAACATTTGATGGAACAGTTTCAATTTCTTACCTTTACCTACCAAAACATGCGACATCACAGTAATCGCTTGCCCTGCATGGGTTTCCATCAAGAATTTAATGTCGATATCTACAGTGAAATAACTCAAGCCGTTGTCAATATAGGCCGCATTTGCCCCAACAGCGATCATCACACTGTCCGCTGCATCTGAAAATACTTGCCCATAACGGCTTTCATTCATGTGTCCGTTATAATCCACCCAATCTACAGGGATCACGCGGTTCACAGTTTGCAAAGGCTTATTAAAATCAGGCGTTTCGCTAGCAATTAACGTGGATTGATGTGCATTCAACAAAGCACCCGCAGCGGCGTCTTGCCCCTTAAGCGCTCGCATCATGGCAACCAAATTATTATCACGTAACTGTTCCAATTCACGGATCGTCATATGACCTGATTGTGCATCAGATTGTCCCGCAATCTCTTTGGTCAACTCATCCGTAAGTTCAGGCACGTCCATCAATTTTGTCCATGGCCACTGTAAACATGGACCGAACTGCGCAATGAAATGCTCCATACCCGCTTCGCCACCAGCAACACGGTACGTTTCAAACAAACCCATTTGCCCCCAACGCAGACCGAAACCATAGCGGATGGCATTATCGATCTCTTCTGTTGTCGCAATCCCATCTTTAATCAACCACAGTGCTTCACGCCAAACCGCTTCAAGGAAACGATCCGCAATATGCGCATCAATCTCTTTACGAACGTGGAGAGGATACAGTCCGAGCGATGTTAAAATGCCCTGCGCCCGTTCAATCATAGCCTGATCGTTCACGGGGGATGGCACCAATTCAATAAGTGGCAGTAAATACACTGGGTTAAAAGGATGCGTCACGACCACAGCTTCAGGACGCGATAGTCCTTCTTGCAACTCAGACGGTTTAAAGCCTGAAGTAGAAGAACCAATAATCGCATCAACAGAAGCGTATTTTTCGACCTCAGTGAAAACCTTATGCTTAATATCCAAACGTTCTGGAACACTTTCTTGTATCCACTCAACACCCGTAACTGCAGCTTCGATTGTATCGCAAAAGGTAAGCTTACCCTCCGCAGGCAAAGCCACATCGTATAACATTGGCAATGCACGACGTGCGTTCGCCAAAACCTCACCAATTTTACGTTCCGCTTCTGGATCAGGGTCGAAGACATTCACATCCCAACCGTTCAGTAAGAAACGTGCCAACCAGCCGCCGCCAATGACGCCCCCGCCTATGATCGCTGCAACGCGGCTCATTTTGGCGCTCGTTTCGTCAGTTGTAGTTTTTCACGTACAGCTTCAGGGCCCATCACAGTTGCCCCCATGCTTTCAATAATCGTAACGGCATTCGCCACCAGCTCTGCATTCGTAGCCAGATTACCTTTCCCAAGCCACAAGTTGTCTTCCAGACCGACACGTACGTTGCCGCCTGCAAGGACAGATGCAGCAACATAGGGCATTTCATTGCGACCAAGTGAAAAAGCTGACCAATTCCAATCGCTTGGCACATTATTCACCATAGCCATGAACGTATTCAAATCATTAGGCGCGCCCCATGGAACCCCCATGCAGAGCTGTACTAATGCTGGTGATTTCAGGATACCCTTTTCCACCAAATTCTTTGCCAACCACAGGTGTCCTGTATCAAAAGCTTCAATCTCTGGCTTTACACCAAGAGCTTCCATCATCGAGCCCATTGCTTCCAGCATCCCAGGCGTGTTGGTCATTACATAATCGGCTTCGGCAAAATTCATCGTGCCACAATCCAATGTACAGATTTCTGGCAAACATTCCGCAACATGTGCCACACGTTCCTCTGCACTCGCCATATCCGTGTCATTGCCCAATGGCAGAGGCGCATCTGGCTTACCAAACACCATATCGCCACCCATACCAGCAGTCAGGTTCAACACCATATCAATATCCGCATCACGAATGCGGTCTGTCACTTCGCGGTACAGTTTCAAATCACGCGACGGTACACCCGTCTCAGGATCACGTACGTGGCAATGCACGATTGCAGCCCCTGCTCTGGCTGCTTCAATTGCACTTTCAGCAATCTGTTTTGGCGAACGTGGTACATGCGGACTGCGATCTTGGGTTCCCCCTGATCCAGTCACGGCACAGGTGATAAAAACATTCGTATTCATTTCTAAGGGCATGGCTATCTCCGATATCTCTTAAGTTTCAGTGAACACTGGATTGACGCAATACATCATACCGATATAGACATTAAGCATGCAAATATGGACAAACATACCGACAAAGCCCATTAAGATAGCATTTCTGCTGTTTGACCAGTTCTCCAATCACTGTCTTGCAAATTGTCTGGAGCCTTTGCGTGCATGCAGCTCCTTTGCCAATTACCCTGTATTTGAATGGGAATTTTTGACATTAACAGGTCATCCTGTTCAATCTTCAAGCGGCCTGCCAATCTTACCTGACGGCGCTTTATCCGATATGAAACGGTGTGATTATCTGTTTATAAATGCCAGTTATGATTATGAAGGTCATGACACAGCACAATGTCGCATCGCCTTACAAAAGGCAGCAAAACAAACTGGCACAATGGTTGGTTTGGATACAGGTGCTTGGCTTATGGCAGCAGCAGGATTGTTGGATGACAAATCCGCTACTGTACATTGGGATACATTTGATCAATTTGCAGAACGATTTCCATTGGTAAATGCAGAACGTAAACGTCTGACACAAGATAAGAATCGATATACATGCGCAGGCGTCATGTCTGCATTCGATCTAGCATTATTATTGATAGTCAAATATTTAGGGCAATCAGCAAAGGTAGACATCGAAGCTTTTTTCCTGCATCAAGATGCACCACTAACAGCCCACCAACCACAAAATTCCACTCAGAACCCGCTTTTAAGCAAAGCTCTAAACGTTATGTATAATACAATTGAAAAACCCCTTTCCAGACATGCTTTGGCACAGGTTTTATCATGCCAATCGAAGACACTGGATCGGCGTTGTCTGGCAGAGTTTGGGGTTACCGCCAATCATTTGTACCGCCACATTCGTTTGTCAGCGGCCCAACAAATGATTGTATCAACCCCACTAAGTATCTTTGAAATTTCTCTAAGATGTGGTTTTCAAAACGCCAGCGCCATGACACGCGCTTATAAACAGCGTTTCGGAATGTCACCAACACAAAGCCGTGTGCAAATAAATGTAAAATAGTCCGTGGAAAAATGGTTGATTTTGCATCAATCCTAGCTCACGCTCCCTGTAAGTTAGACCTCTGGGGGCATGATGCGTAATTTACAAATTGAACGTATTCTTGGGGATTGGGTTCGCAAATCGCTTTCAAACGGCTTGACTGAACTGGTCATATTTTTCCTTAAACAAGCTTGGGCCAGCTTATTTGGCCTAATCTTTTTAACTGTTTTGATTCTCACCTCTATCATTTGGCAAGATGATTGGGCCATACATCGCTACGACGCCTTGTTTTTATTTGCTATTACAACTCAAATCCTCTTCCTCACCTTTAAACTAGAAAGCATGAACGAGGCAAAAGTTATATTGTTGTTCCACATCGTTGGAACAATCATGGAAATATTCAAAGTCAAGATGGGATCATGGGGGTACCCAGAACCTGGGTATATCAAGATTGCAGAAGTCCCTTTATTTTCAGGCTTTATGTACGCCTGTGTTGGCAGTTTTATGGCCCGTGTCATACGTATATTTGACATGCGCTTTGCCCCATACCCGCCGTACTGGATGACCGTCGGTTTAGCTGTCAGGGCAATCGCATGAAAAAGTTAGCAGGTGACAAATGAGGTGAGGGTTGATTCAATGAGTGAACTTTTAGCTTTTATTGAGGTCACTACCCATGTCCAATGCCGACGCACCCGACAGCCATTCCATTGATTTTCTTACGCATTTTTCTACTTTATCTGACCCACGACAACAAACAAAGCTGCTTTACCCTATGGCAGAGGTTTTGCTTTTGACGTTATGTGCCGTGTTGTCCGGGGCGAATGACTGGGTCGCTATTTCTGCGTTTGGGACAAAGAAACTGGCCTTTTTACGGAAATTCTTGCCCTTTTCGGACGGAACACCCTCACATGATCAACTGGGAAACATCTACGCCGCACTGGATGCCAATCATTTTCAGGCCTGCTTTATGGAGTGGGTCGCCTCCTTAAACAGCACCCTTAGCGGGGTCGTGGCGATAGATGGTAAAACCTCACGTCGCAGCTTGGATAAGGCTGGCAGCAAGGCCGCAATTCACATGATCTCGGCCTGGAGTTCAGAGTTGAACCTGACACTTGCCCAACGGCAGGTGGACGGCAAATCCAATGAGATCACGGCCATACCGGAACTGTTAGACCTCCTGACGATAAAGGGGGCTATTGTCACTATAGATGCTATGGGATGTCAGCGTGATATTGCCGATAAAATCATCACCAAACAAGCGGATTATGTTTTGGCCTTAAAGGGTAATCAAGGTGCCCTTCGCAAAGACACCGAACTGTTCATGAAAGAACAGGACGCTGTGGATTTTGCAGACACAACAGTAACTTACCATGAGGACGTAGAAAAATCACATGGACGTATTGAAACAAGAAAAGTCACTGTTTGCTCGGATATTGAATGGCTGATGGAGCGGCACAATTGGCCCGGATTGGAAAGCATCGTGATGGTCCAATACTGCGCAACACTTCAAGACAAGACCCGTTCAGAGACACGCTTTTACATCTCATCCATGACCTGTGACGCCGAAGCTCACGCAAAAGCTATCCGCGACCACTGGGGTATTGAAAACGGGCTGCATTGGGTCATGGATATGGTGTTTCGTGATGATGAATGTCGTATCCGTAAAGGAAACGCGCCAGCTAATTTTACAACGATCAAGCACGCCGCCAACAACATGCTGCGCTCCGTAAAGGGAAAGCAAAGCCTCAGGTTAAAGCGACACTTGGCGGCTTGGGACGAGGATTTTCTTTTCCAGATAATTCAGGGGTAAAACTCATGCGATTGCCCTGGGGATTTAGGCAGGGCAATCGCATGAAAAAGTTAGCAGGTGACAAATGAGGTGAGGGTTGATTCAATGAGTGAACTTTTAGCTTTTATTGAGGTCACTACCCATGTCCAATGCCGACGCACCCGACAGCCATTCCATTGATTTTCTTACGCATTTTTCTACTTTATCTGACCCACGACAACAAACAAAGCTGCTTTACTCTATGGCAGAGGTTTTGCTTTTGACGTTATGTGCCGTGTTGTCCGGGGCGAATGACTGGGTCGCTATTTCTGCGTTTGGGACAAAGAAACTGGCCTTTTTACGGAAATTCTTGCCCTTTTCGGACGGAACACCCTCACATGATCAACTGGGAAACATCTACGCCGCACTGGATGCCAATCATTTTCAGGCCTGCTTTATGGAGTGGGTCGCCTCCTTAAACAGCACCCTTAGCGGGGTCGTGGCGATAGATGGTAAAACCTCACGTCGCAGCTTGGATAAGGCTGGCAGCAAGGCCGCAATTCACATGATCTCGGCCTGGAGTTCAGAGTTGAACCTGACACTTGCCCAACGGCAGGTGGACGGCAAATCCAATGAGATCACGGCCATACCGGAACTGTTAGACCTCCTGACGATAAAGGGGGCTATTGTCACTATAGATGCTATGGGATGTCAGCGTGATATTGCCGATAAAATCATCACCAAACAAGCGGATTATGTTTTGGCCTTAAAGGGTAATCAAGGTGCCCTTCGCAAAGACACCGAACTGTTCATGAAAGAACAGGACGCTGTGGATTTTGCAGACACAACAGTAACTTACCATGAGGACGTAGAAAAATCACATGGACGTATTGAAACAAGAAAAGTCACTGTTTGCTCGGATATTGAATGGCTGATGGAGCGGCACAATTGGCCCGGATTGGAAAGCATCGTGATGGTCCAATACTGCGCAACACTTCAAGACAAGACCCGTTCAGAGACACGCTTTTACATCTCATCCATGACCTGTGACGCCGAAGCTCACGCAAAAGCTATCCGCGACCACTGGGGTATTGAAAACGGGCTGCATTGGGTCATGGATATGGTGTTTCGTGATGATGAATGTCGTATCCGTAAAGGAAACGCGCCAGCTAATTTTACAACGATCAAGCACGCCGCCAACAACATGCTGCGCTCCGTAAAGGGAAAGCAAAGCCTCAGGTTAAAGCGACACTTGGCGGCTTGGGACGAGGATTTTCTTTTCCAGATAATTCAGGGGTAAAACTCATGCGATTGCCCTGGGGATTTAGGGCAATCCCCAAGCGACGCTTCAGCCCACGCGCATCCCAAGTTGCAAAACCAATGGCTCTTCTCCGCTTTGTTGAGTAGAAAAAGATGCCGACCGCCAAGTAACCTGTTGATATGTATGGTTTCTGATAACTTTACATAGAGCAGGTATATGACAATCAACATCTCGCAGCATATTTTAGGCCTCAAAGGGCAACGTGTAAATGAAATTAAACTGGATGACGGCGGTGTTAAGATTGTCATTCACTGCAGCCGAGACGCGCGTAGGAGGGCTATAGACCCTGCTACAGGCCAGAAGGGAAGCATCAACCAGCATGTCCGCCGACAAGTAAACGACATCCCCCTTTTTGGGTATCCTTGTGTGGTCGAGATTGAGCTGGCGCAGGTTTATATTAACAAGGGCGAACGCCGCATTGAGGGGTGTGATTTTGTTGATAAAGGGTGCCGTTTCACTCACCGATTTTGCCGACTGATCAGTGGATTATGTCGGCATATGTCTATTCAAGCGGTTTCCAGACATTTGGATATACGATGGGAAACGGTCAAGAATATCGACAGGGCATACCTTATTGAAACTCTCCCTACGCTTGATCCTGCAGAGCTAACTGGCTTGGAATATATTGGTGTAGATGAAGTTGCCCGGGCGAAAGGTCATGACTACATGACGGTGGTCTACGATATGGTTGGCGGTCATCTGATCTGGGTTGAAGCAGGCCGAACTGCCGAGGTTTTTTCAAGGTTTTTGAAACAACTGCAACCAGATACAGCCTGCAAAATAAAGGCCGTAGCGATGGATATGGGGCCTGCCTACCAAAAGGCTGTCAGAGAGTCCTTGCCGTTGGCCGACATAGTATTTGACCGTTTCCACGTCATGAAAAACTACAGCAAAGCTATCCATAATCAGCGTCGACTTGAGTTCAGAAAGGCCGATCCAAGTGGTAAAGAGTTGATGAAAGGGACGCATTATCTGTTGCTCAAAAATGCGGATAAGTTGAGTGAAAAACAAAGTGACAAGCTGCAAAGGTTGCTGGAGAGCAATAGCAACCTGAATGCACTTTACGTCTTGAAAGAACAGCTTCAGCTGCTGTGGAGTGCCGCTTCATTTGAGGCGATGGCGGAGCAACTGGAACGTTGGTGCCTGATAGCAGATCAGTCACAGATGCTCTATCTAAAAAAGTTCGCGAAATCCCTACGGAAACATTGTGTGGGCATCTGCAACTACGCCAAACACAAGCTCACAAGCGCCAGGATAGAGGCTGGTAATGTCAGTATAGGAATGATCCGTAAGCGAGCCAGAGGCATCAAGGATACCGAATACTTCAAACTCAAAATTAGACAATCATCCATTCCAGATAATCAATCTATGCTCTATTTAAAATCCTAAATCTACTCAACAAAGCGGAGAAGTGCCAAACCAATATAATATGGGCAAGTTCCATCCAGAGCTTATGAAACGGGAGATCATTACAGGGCAATCGCATGAAAAAGTTAGCAGGTGACAAATGAGGTGAGGGTTGATTCAATGAGTGAACTTTTAGCTTTTATTGAGGTCACTACCCATGTCCAATGCCGACGCACCCGACAGCCATTCCATTGATTTTCTTACGCATTTTTCTACTTTATCTGACCCACGACAACAAACAAAGCTGCTTTACCCTATGGCAGAGGTTTTGCTTTTGACGTTATGTGCCGTGTTGTCCGGGGCGAATGACTGGGTCGCTATTTCTGCGTTTGGGACAAAGAAACTGGCCTTTTTACGGAAATTCTTGCCCTTTTCGGACGGAACACCCTCACATGATCAACTGGGAAACATCTACGCCGCACTGGATGCCAATCATTTTCAGGCCTGCTTTATGGAGTGGGTCGCCTCCTTAAACAGCACCCTTAGCGGGGTCGTGGCGATAGATGGTAAAACCTCACGTCGCAGCTTGGATAAGGCTGGCAGCAAGGCCGCAATTCACATGATCTCGGCCTGGAGTTCAGAGTTGAACCTGACACTTGCCCAACGGCAGGTGGACGGCAAATCCAATGAGATCACGGCCATACCGGAACTGTTAGACCTCCTGACGATAAAGGGGGCTATTGTCACTATAGATGCTATGGGATGTCAGCGTGATATTGCCGATAAAATCATCACCAAACAAGCGGATTATGTTTTGGCCTTAAAGGGTAATCAAGGTGCCCTTCGCAAAGACACCGAACTGTTCATGAAAGAACAGGACGCTGTGGATTTTGCAGACACAACAGTAACTTACCATGAGGACGTAGAAAAATCACATGGACGTATTGAAACAAGAAAAGTCACTGTTTGCTCGGATATTGAATGGCTGATGGAGCGGCACAATTGGCCCGGATTGGAAAGCATCGTGATGGTCCAATACTGCGCAACACTTCAAGACAAGACCCGTTCAGAGACACGCTTTTACATCTCATCCATGACCTGTGACGCCGAAGCTCACGCAAAAGCTATCCGCGACCACTGGGGTATTGAAAACGGGCTGCATTGGGTCATGGATATGGTGTTTCGTGATGATGAATGTCGTATCCGTAAAGGAAACGCGCCAGCTAATTTTACAACGATCAAGCACGCCGCCAACAACATGCTGCGCTCCGTAAAGGGAAAGCAAAGCCTCAGGTTAAAGCGACACTTGGCGGCTTGGGACGAGGATTTTCTTTTCCAGATAATTCAGGGGTAAAACTCATGCGATTGCCCTGGAGATCATTATGTTACGTCTATTACTGGCCTTAAACATCCTTATATTTGCATCTGTTGCACATGCAGACATCTACGAAACAAGTGATGGCTATTATTACCCTCAAATCACCAGCTTCGAAGATTTCGATCGGGTCTTACTCCAAACACCGGACCCCGCAAAAGATGTGCGCATCGGTTTTGTGAATTCGATCAACAAAGCCAGCATAGAATCCCGCATCACCCCCCAATTCGTATTCTTTGCCAAAGGGACCGATGCACAAAAGCTCTATCTCATAGCCGTAAATGACGAAGTTTTCAAAACCATCTACCGCGCCCGCGCTGTATTGGCCCGCACCACATCCATCTTGCGCGGTGGTAATTTTTTGGCCAGTCAAAACCTGCAAAACGTCGGCACATTCTTTGATCTCTTACAAATAATGCATTTCAAAACACTTGTGATCAGCGATGGGGAAACTTGGGCCCATAAAGTGAAATTCATCAGGTAATATGTTGTGCAATCCGTAGGGTGGGCTTCAGCCCACGCGTCACAACAAAAGATCATTCAAAACACCACACCTAGCCGCACCCCGCTTTTGCATTCGCAAAAGCAGCACCCGATCCGCCCCCACGGGCGGGTGCTTCACACCCACCCTCGGATCGGGCGCGAAGGCTTATTTAAGATAAAAACTGAATTACCCTAAAACCCGATATATAGCAGAAACAAGAACCCCTAATAATAGGTAACCAGTTACAGCTTCAACAACAGCGATACCTTTGCAAATACCTATAGGTTGTAAATCCCCAAAGCCTACTGTGGTAAAACTCACATATGAAAAATATAAAACGTCATATGTATGTTGAGCATTAATAATGCACCCATCAATTGGACCACTTGCAAGGTAAATAGTATAAAATGTTATAGGGATTAGAATGGTAGAAATGAACGCCCAGCTTACTGCATTCATCTTTGGATAATTAATCCAGATTTTTCTTAATTGCGCTACAGAAGACAAACACACGTAAAAACTTGGGATTAAAAAAAGTAAAACAACAGAAAATGAAAAATATTCATGCACATTTGCAAATGGTTTTCCCAAGGTGAACGTTAGAATGATTATTGGAAATGCAAACGAAAAATATAGAAAAGAAATTATAAGCCCAATACTTATATCGCTTGGAACATGACATAATAACGTTTTTTGCCTCAAAAAACATCCAACTCTAGATAATATTTTTTTCAATCTAACTATCAACTCTCTTAATCTAAAACTAATTTTCATTAATATATCAGACTTAATGAAGTAGATGATGGTAATCAATTCATAGCATTGTACAACACCGACAAACATCCTAAATCCCCCCTTCCCCTCTCCATACACATCCCCTATCCTAACCACAGGACAGGCAGCAGTTTGTCTCGGGGCGTAGTAACCTCTCGTAACCCGGCTGGTATCAGCCGCAATTGATGCCTTCTCGATTTTCAGGTCGGGGAGGCTGTGACGTATGTCCAGGGTTTCGGCCTAAAGGTCATAGCGGTCGCGGTTACGCGATTTACTAACTCCCCGGCTGTCGGATCAAACCGACGGCCGTTTTCATTTGTACATTTGATTTAAGGGAGCGGCGTTTAAGCCCATGATGATATTTCCAACCAGCAGAAGCCTGCACACAATTTACGTAAGCTCAAGAACCAAGCCATTCACCATACAGATGCTCATCGACGAAAAGCTGCTTGATGCAGATGATCCCCTCCTCCCCATGATCGAAGCGTTCATGAATCAGTCCGATATGGGCGAAATTTGGATCAGAAACAGAATACGGTTGGTGTTTCGGTGAAAACCCAAAGTCTGACAAATGTCATACGTCCTGTGCACGTACGGTGCACGCCGATCATACGTCTCTTTTGGCTTCAATCACGGTAATGGCAGCAGCAATCGACATCAATCAAATGCACATCATTTGAAACCAAGATGTGCATGAAAGGAAAACGGTGGAATTCCGCTTAAGTAAAAAATCGGTTTTTGCTGAATTTTGCACATAATTGAGGAGCGTTTGGATATGCAATCAATAAGCAAAACCAAACTGTCCCCCAACCCATTGCACACCCATTACGGTAACCTACTAAATGTAGTATGCACAAATATTAATCACAAACACGTTCCATAATTTGTCAGAATCATGGAATTCACTGCGAATTGTGGCAATTCCAAGGTTCTTGATGGCATTTTAAAGGTATTTTAAACAATCAGAATTTCGTTGATTGACTAACCTCTAGATTGAATCCTAGCATTAAGGACAAGCAGAAAAACGAGAACAGGAGGCTAAAGTGAAACACGTAGGATTTACCAAATTTCTGGATTTTACCGCACAAACAGGTAGTGTCAAAGCTGCATCAGCATTAGCAGCCTTCTACCAAAGCGGTAACATGCAAAATTCACGCACACATTATTATGAAAGGCTCAGTTTACAAATCGTATGCATGGATCTGCGATCGCGGTGGCGAGGCAAGCGCGGGGTGAAGCATTTTCCAGTTGAAGACGCTGAAACCATCGCAGGTAGTTGTCGAGATACCTGGTTGCGACGCCTCGGTAGCGGCGCAGGAAATCCTTCAACTGGCTGTGCCGGTTGTTGACCGTCTGAATGTGAAAGGCATCCCGCACCCGCTCCCCACCAGACAGGTTCAACGCTTCGTGGCGCACTCCCAGTGCTGCGGCGCAAGGCGGATAAGCGCGGTGGCCATCGGTCACCAGAACGATGTCATCATCCACGACCGGCTCGATTGCAGATTGCAGCGTATCAGCATTGACCGCAGGGAGAACCGCGCTGACTGTCATGCCGCTGCGATCAGCGGCAACCAGTACTGGAACCTGCTCATCTGACAGGCCTCGTTTGCGGGCCTTGCCTCCCCTGCGGCGCGCCTTGCGCTCAAGGTTTCGTTCACCTTTCTGGCTTCGCAAAACATAGGTTTCGTCGACCTCGACAATGCCTGTAAGCTTGCGTGCTTTCGGATTGTCTGTGGTGAGAAATCGGTGCCGCCAACGGAACGCGGTATTGACGGCAAATTTGCAGCGTTCTGCTGAGGCGCGAACCGTCAGCCCATCAGAAAGACAGGTTCCAAAGGCAAGCCACTTATCCTTGCGGTGCAGGCCCGACAAAGGGGTGCCGGTCGCCGCGTTGAATGTCTTATTGCATCCCTTGCATTGGTACCGTCGCAGACCCCGTGCTTTGCCACGCGATATAGCTCCTGGTGTGCCACAATGCGGGCACTGGCGACTTTCACCCACGCTTGCTTCAATGGCTGCCAGCGAAGATGACGCCTCAGAGACCCCCATGAACACGGTTTCGGCTTCCTGTCGCTGCGCAGGCTGAGGTGATCTATCCCAGATAGCCAATCCTGAAACTGTTTGTGATCCATAGTCGGCCTATCCCTCTGATTTGAAAAAGAACATGTCATGAAAGCATACGATTTGTAAACTGAGCCTTATGAAAACTTAAGAGAGGCCTTAATTACTGCCGAAAGATCTGGGAAATACACCGACTGGGAAGAGTTTATCCGTGAGCAAAAGGAAGAAGTGCAAGAAGCGACACGCGATGCGCTGATTAAATTTTACAAATGGAAAAGTAATTACGCATCCGCTGCATGGTATGAACCCCCCAAACAAATCTGGGCCTTGCAAGAATTTGATGTGAATATAAATCCCGAAATAGGGTTGATACTGGACGGAGAGGTTCATGCCATCAAACTCTATCTGAACAACAAGAAATTATCTGATCTGAAAGCCCAAGCGGCAGGGTTGATCATGGAGAATATGTTCAGTGAACAATATCCTTCGATCAAATTTGCAATTCTTGATGTTAAGGCGGAAAAGTTTCACGTGTTTAACGGCGCCTCTGAACGACTGGATTATTTGCTGATCGGTGAGGCGGCACACATGTCTGCTATTTTGTCAGCTGCCAAAGAACGGGCAGCGGCATAAGCCCCATCGAACACCCATGCGAGGGTGGCAGATCGCAGGCGGGATACCACATCCCTTTGGGGAGGGTTATAGGTGCTCATGCGAACCATAATATAAAGCACCCCATCCCGCCTGCGTCACTTTATGAAGCTTTACTGGCTTCTTAGCCCAGCACAACAATATTGGAATATGTATCAAAGTCTGACAAAAGTCATACGCCCTGTGCACGTGCAGTGCACGCCGATCATACGTCTCTTTTGGCTTCAATCACGGCGATAGCCGCCTGGATCGCTTCTTCAATCGACATCGTAGATGTATCGATCAAATGCGCATCATTTGCAGCCACCATAGGCGCCACATCCCGTTCTGCGTCCCGCGCATCTCGGGCCATAACATCTTGATATACTTTATCTAATTCCACAGATGGGTCTTTGGCAGACAATTCCTTAAACCGCCGATCCGCCCGCACCCGCGTGCTGGCGGTGACGAAAAGCTTCACATCAGCATCGGGACAGATAACAGTCCCAATATCACGCCCATCCAAAACCGCCCCACCCTCTTGTTTCGCAAAGGTTTTTTGGAATTTCACAAGCGCAGTACGCACCTGCGGTATCACAGCGATCTTACTAGCAGCCTGCGCCACTTCCGCTGTTCTAAGGTCAGTCGCTTGCAGGTCTTCTGGCGTCAGTTCCAACGCCAATTGTTCAGCAATTTCAGGGTAGTAGCTGGTTCTAGAGTAAGTCAAAGCCTTCTTTCCCACAGCCCGATACAAAAGCCCCGTATCCAAATGCGGAAACCCAAAATACGCCGCCACAGCCTTGGAAATAGTTCCCTTACCAGCCGCCGCCGGCCCGTCTATAGCAACAGTAAAACTCAACGGTTACTCCGTGTAATAGAAGCACCCAGACCAGTCATAAGATCTTGAAATATAGGGAAACTTGTCGCAATCGCTGCGCCATCATCCACACTCACAGGTTCTTTCGTAGCAAGCCCCATACACAAAAATGACATCGCAATACGGTGGTCAATAAACGTCTTAGCCGTCCCCCCACCTTTCACATCCCCAGATTGCCCATGAACAATCAGAAAATCGTCACCCTCTTCAATAACAACCCCCTGAGCCTCCAACCCCCGCGCCATAGCATCAATACGGTCACATTCCTTAACACGCAGCTCTTTCACGCCACGCATAACAGTTTTGCCAGTCGCAAAAGCAGCCACAGCAGACAAGATTGGATACTCGTCAATCATACTTGGGGCACGATCTTTAGGAACTTCTATCCCTTTGAGTTTACTTGCCTTTACACGCAAATCAGCAACCGGCTCGCCACCCTCTTCACGTTCATTTTCAAACGAAATATCAGCGCCCATCTCCACCAAAGTCGCAAACAATCCAGCCCGCGTAGGGTTTAAACCGATGTTTGGCAAAACGATTTCAGAGCCTTCAACAATCAAAGCCGCACAGACAGGAAAAGCTGCCGAACTCGGATCACGCGGCACAGCAATATCTTGCGCTGTTAACTCTGGTTGTCCCGTCAAAGTGATTTCAAATCCCTCATCAGTCTCAACCGTTTCAATCTCCGCCCCAAATCCACGTAACATACGTTCCGTATGGTCCCGTGTTTTTTCTTTCTCAATCAACACAGTTTTGCCAGGTGCATTCAAACCTGCCAAAAGCACAGCAGACTTAATCTGTGCAGACGGGTGTGGTGAGGTATAACGTACAGGCATCGGATCACGTGCACCAACCATTGTCAGCGGCAACATACCTTTGTCACGACCTACAGATTGTGCACCAAACAATGTCAACGGATCAGTGATGCGTCCCATCGGGCGAGAGCGCAAAGAAGCGTCCCCAGTAAAGGTTGCTGTAATCGGAGATGTAGACATCGCGCCCATAATCAAACGCACACCAGTGCCTGCGTTACCACAATCGATCACATCTTCTGGCTCAGCAAACCCACCAACACCAACGCCGCTCACACGCCATTCGCCGTCGCCAATGCGTTCCACATCAGCACCGAAGGAAGCCATAGCTTTGGCTGTATCTAAAATGTCTTCACCTTCTAGCAAACCCGTAATATTTGTCTGACCCACAGACAATGCACCTAGGATTAGGGAACGGTGTGATACAGATTTATCACCCGGAATTTCAGCAGTACCCTTAAGCGGGCCGCCTGCGCGGGATTGCATTGGAATGGGGGTGCCGTGTCCTGACATATCGGGTGTCCTAGTCTAATTCACGTTCTCTATAGAGGATATAAAGATTAGGGTCTATTCCGAACAGCTTACACTTTGCGGAAAGTCAGATAGTGGGGCGTACGACCTTCACGCAGAGCCTTTTGCTCATAACGCGTAGAATACCAATCAGGCCATGCAACACGCCAATCTGTTGGGCTTTCGGCCAGCCACTCAAAATCATCACGTGTTGGAACTTGCTCCAACGTTTGGCGCACATAATCTTCGATGTCTGTAGCAACGCGAAATATCGAACCCGTCTTTAAACATTTAGCCAAAGGGTCAAGATGTTCTGGTGTTACAAAGCGACGGCGATGATGGCGCGCTTTAGGCCATGGATCAGGATAGAGTAGAAACGCTTTTTCAACAGAGCTTTCTGGCAGCACATCCATCATATCACGCACATCTCCTGGGTGAACACTTAGATTACTCACGCCTGCATCGCGGATTTTACCCAATAACGTTGCCACACCGTTAACATAAGGTTCACAACCAATAATGTTCACATTAGGGTTTTGTTGAGCTTGATGCACTAGATGCTCGCCGCCACCAAAACCAACTTCCAACCAAACTGGGTTATCGTTACCAAACACCTCTGACAGATTAAGTGGGTTGCGATCAGGGTTCTGTTCCCAACTTACATTCTTCGGCGCAAGCTTATCCAAATCCTCTGCCAAATACCGCTCATGGCTTTGGTGCAGACCTTTTCCCTTGATACGACCATAGAAGTTACGCCAAGGCGCGCCTGATACGTGTTTTTTACGTTGATGGTCTGTCATAAGAAAAGCCCCGAGTTGTCTCGGGGCTTCACTAGCTTTTCATGTGTGTTTGATCAAGCTTAGATCAAACAGCCTTTTTCAATGCATCAACCAAGTCAGTGCGTTCCCAAGAGAAGCCACCATCATCAGTTGGTGTGCGACCGAAGTGACCATAAGCTGCAGTACGCGCATAAATCGGACGTGTCAGTTGCAAGTGATCTTTAATACCTGTTGGTGTCAAATCCATAGCTTGTGCCACTGCTTTTTCGATCGCGGTCTCGTGTACTTGACCTGTGCCATGTGTATCACAATAGATAGAAAGTGGTTTCGCCACACCAATCGCGTATGACAATTGGATCGTACAACGCTTAGCCAAACCAGCCGCTACGACGTTTTTCGCAAGGTAACGTGCTGCATATGCTGCGGAACGGTCCACTTTGGTTGGATCTTTACCAGAGAAAGCACCGCCACCGTGAGGGGCTGCACCACCGTATGTGTCTACGATAATTTTGCGGCCTGTAAGACCAGCATCCCCATCAGGGCCACCAATTACGAACTTACCTGTCGGGTTCACGTGCCATTCAGTATCCGCAGTAACCCACCCCTCAGGAAGGGTATTTAGAATATATGGCTCTACAACCGCACGTACATCTGCGGATGTCATCGTTTCATCCAAGTGCTGTGTCGATAAAACGATAGAAGCAACACCAACTGGCTTGCCATCGACATAATTCACTGACAACTGAGATTTCGCATCTGGACCGAGCATTGAAAGCGGGCCAGCGTGGCGCGCTTCTGCAAGGTTGCGCAAGATTGCGTGTGAGTATTGAATTGGTGCTGGCATCAGTTCTGCTGTTTCATCCACAGCATAACCAAACATAATACCTTGGTCGCCTGCACCAGCGGCATCAACGCCTTGTGCGATATGCGCTGATTGTGCGTGTAGGTGATTTTCAACGGACATGTTTTTCCAATGGAAACCATCTTGTTCGTAACCAATGTCTTTAACACAGTCGCGTACGATGTTTTCTACGCCACCCATAAAAGCATCAAGTTTTTCAGGTGTCGATAGGCCCACTTCGCCCCCGATCACAACGCGGTTTGTTGTGGCGAACGTTTCACAGGCAACACGTGCCAATTCTTCTTCTGTTAGAAATGCGTCCAAGATAGCATCTGAAATACGGTCACAGATTTTATCTGGGTGGCCTTCGGAAACGGATTCCGAGGTAAATAAGTAATTTTGTCGAGACATAAATATCGCTCCAGTAAGATTAAAACACTACTTCAGGAAGCCGTTGTAATGTTAGATATATTGGAGGTAGAGGTGCTGACCGCTTGGGTCAATGCAATTTTTGGTCGTGATGTCTCACCTTAGGCGCGAATGTCACATATTTAGCACCTAATCCTAATATAAATAGGAAAATTAGAAAAGGAATCTCACCGTAGCGCGCATAAATCGTAGCAGATAATGGCTTAGGCAGATTTGCATCCAAATACCCTTTTTCATTCAATGGCAAACGATCCAAAATACGCCCATAAGGATCAATCATCGCAGAAACACCAGTATTTGCTGAACGAGCAACTGGCAAACCTTGTTCTATGGCGCGAAACTGGACCTGTACTAAATGTTGGAATGGCCCAATATAATCTCCGAACCATGCATCGTTCGTAATGTGTAATAAGAATTCGGGGCGGTTTTCGTTGGTGCGTATAGCCAATGGAAAAATTGCTTCATAGCAAATCAATGGTAAATAAGAAGGCAAGCCAGCCGTCGATACTACCCTTAACCCATCCCCTGGTGAAAACCCCTGTAAATTAGCAGCCAAGCCACGGAAACCGAAGTCTGCGACATAATCTGCATAAGGAACGTATTCCCCGAAAGGTACGAGGTGGCTTTTGTCATAGGTTGTAAGCACACCACCTTTGCCATCCATGTGAACTAATGAATTATATAATCTGCCGCCTTCGAAACGCCTGATCCCTGCAATAATGTCTGCACTTGGGCCAGCAGCATCTGATAATACTTGTAAATCGGCTACGTTATCCTCTAACCCAAAAGGCACTGATGTTTCGGGCCAAACAACCAAATCTACGGGCTCTTCAGCAGGAGTATTTGTAAGTTCCAGCCCACGACGGAAGAACACACCAATCCACTCTGGGTCCCACTTTTGGTACTGCGGCGCATTTGGTTGAATAAGGCGCACGCGCGTGGATGTACGTTCGATTTCGTCTACTAAAGGCATTCGGTATATGCCACCGATCCATAGGATCCCGAATATCAAAACAGATGCGATAGGTCCTACAAACTTGCGCTTTGGGGTATTGAGCACCATCAAGCCACCTATAACAGTCACAAACGTCAATCCATAGGGCCCAATGATTGATACCGTTTGTGCAATCGGTGTATTGGCCCAAATGTATGTCAGTAGCCCCCAAGGGAAGCCTGTAAAAAGAACGGATCGAAGGTATTCCGCACAAACCCAAGTGATCGCCAAGCCTATAGAATAGCGCATTTGACTACTTTGAAATATTTTAGAGACTGCAAAAGCAGCCCCCCAGAACAAAGCCAAACCACCTGACATTGCAGCCAAAGCAAAAGGAGCCAGAATTGCGTGTTTTTCGGGTTCAACGAAGAACGGTTCAATCAACCAAATCAAACCAACGGCGAAATATCCGAAAGCTGCCCACCAACCAATACCAAAAGCTTGCTTGCGCGTTTGAGTGTAAAATCCACAATACCCAAGAATAGGAATGGATATAAATACACCAATGGGTAAAGAAACTGGAGCTTGGCCTAACGCTAGAATAATGCCCAATACAAATGCTAAAAACCACATCCGTTTTGGGCTATGGTCCAACCATACCAGTAGTTTTTCCAGCCTTTGGTACATCACCGTTTTTGAGACTTGCTAACACGGAGTTTCTTGATCCGACGCGGGTCCGCGTCGACAACTTCAAACTCAAATCCATCAGGGTGTTTGATCACTTCTCCACGCACAGGCACACGGCCAATCATCATAAAGACCAAACCGCCAAGCGTTTCGATGTCTTCGTCATCTGTATTGCTTGCCAAATCCGCTTCAAGCACTTTTTCGAATTCATCTAATGGTGCACGCGCCTGACACATATAAACGCCTGGTTTTTCTTCGATCCAATAATCGTCTTCTTCAGCGTCATGTTCATCAGCGATTTCACCAACCACCTGTTCAACTAAATCTTCGATCGTCACAAGCCCATCGACACCGCCATACTCATCAATCACAAGCGCCATGTGAATACGGTCAGCCTGCATCTTTTGTAACAACACTCCAATCGTCATAGATGGTGGAACATACAGTAACGGACGCACAATTTGCTTCATCGAAAACCGTGTCACTTTGCCGTTAAAACCATACTTAAGAGCTAGGTCTTTCAAATGCAGTAAACCTTCTGGCGTATCGAGTGCGTCATTATAAACAGGCAAGCGTGAATAGCCGCTATCCTTGAAAACCTTCAACAGTTCATCAAGCTTTAGATCATTAGGAATCGCGATAATATCTGCGCGTGGAACGGCAACATCGTCCACACGGAGATCGCTTAGAATTTTAAGCCCGCTAACAGGTGATATTTTATTTGAATACAATGAAGCTTGTACATTTGTTGCAGGTTTACCTGCGAATAAACGTTTTAAAAAACCGTCTGGCTTCTTGGTGTCTTTCAACTGCGCGCTTTGCGCCGCGTTAGAAGGTCCTTCGGTGGTGTCGTTCATAGCCTCTTTCCAATATTCATCGTCAAATTACACGGTTTTATATGGGTTTCCAATACCCATATCCGCCAACAACTGTATCTCCAGACTTTCCATCAATTCGGCATCTTCATCCGTTTCATGATCATAGCCTAATAGATGTAGAATACCATGTGTTAACAAATGTGTAACATGTTCTTGTGGTTTAATTTTTGCACTCTCAGCTTCTGCCATACATGTCTCATATGAAATAGCAATATCGCCAAGATTCACAAATGGATCACCGAACTCTGGCTCAGGCGGCAAAATTGGCGGCGCTCCAGTTATATCGGGACTTAAATCATAACTGGGCCATGATAAAACATTCGTTGGCTTTTCTTTGCCACGAAACTCTGCGTTCAAAACAGCAATGCGAGCGTCATTACAAGCCAGAATACTTAACTCATACGGATGTATGGTCAAATTTAATGCTGACGTGACATGCACAGTGACAGTGTTACTGATTTTTTCCAAATCAAAGCATTCCCAAAGGCTCTCTTCGATTAAGACATCAATTTCATTATCCATTACTTTTGGCGTGTTTGTCATACGCGATAATAATTTTAGCGACCATCGGGTGACGTACAACATCCTCAGCTTTAAAGTATGTAAACCCTAGACCTTTAACATCACGCAAAACTTTTTCTGCTTCAACCAGACCAGATGGCACACCGCGCGGCAAATCAATTTGGCTCATATCACCTGTGATAGCCATCCGCGATCCCTCGCCCATACGTGTTAGGAACATCTTCATTTGCATCGTTGTTGCATTCTGCGCTTCGTCGAGAACAACATAAGCATTGCTTAATGTACGTCCACGCATAAAGGCCAAGGGTGCAATTTCAATACGCTTATCTTCGATCAATTTCTCGACCTGTTTCGCAGGAAAAAAATCATTCAAAGCATCGTAGAGCGGCTGCATATAAGGATCGACTTTTTCCTTCATATCACCAGGTAAAAACCCCAAACGTTCGCCAGCTTCAACAGCGGGGCGTGCAAGAATGATTTTTTCGACCATACCATTGATAAACATAGACACGGCAGCAGCTACAGCGATGTATGTTTTACCTGTACCCGCTGGACCAAGACCAAATACCAGTTCCTTGGACAGCAAATCCTCAACGTATTTCTTTTGCGTGACGGTTCGTGGTTCGACCGTTTTCTTACGTGTGCGGATTTCCAAAGCTCCACCTCTGAACATCTCTATTTGATCTGCTGGCTTTTGCGCATCATGTTTTTGTTCTCTCAAAAACCGAAGGGCCGCGTCAATATCCGCAGGCTCAATATTCTTACCACGCTCTGCGCGTCCATATAGATATTGTAAGATGTTAGCAGCCTTGGCTTGCTCATCAACAGCACCCAATACACCAAGCCCATTGTCGCGGCGTAATACCTGTACACTTAAGGCTGCTTCTATTTGGGCTAGGTTCCGATCAAATTCGCCACATAAATCAATTAAATATCTATTGTTCTCAAATTTTAAAAAAATCTCAGGGTTTTTCACCGTATCTTGCACGGTTGGTGTGGCAGTGTTCACCAGTATAGCCTCCTAATTTAAGTTATAAAAATAGTCGCAAGATAAACGGATTCTCGCAAGGGCTAATCTCAAAAAAAAAGCCGCGAAAATCGCGGCCTTTCAAATTATTATACAATAGCTAGATTGGATCACCAACTGTGCTACCCGTTTTATACTGACCGTTTGCTGTGTTCGGTGGTGCAATACCAGAACAAACTGGTTTACCGTATTTATCTAAACGAGCAGATAAGTAACCTTCAACACCATCATCAATGATCCAATGATCACAACCGCGTGGATCGACCCAGATACCAGCTTTAAGTTGGCTTAGGTGTTTTGCATCCAAACCACGGTCCACTGTTTTATTCACTTTAGGTGCATCACAAGCGGCAAGCGCCATCGGTAGAAGTGCGATTGAAATTGTTTTTACAAGTTTCATAGTTTTTTCCTTCCAACTCAGCGGATACAAGTGATTTCGACGCGGCGATTTTTTGCCTTGCCAGAACGTGTTTTATTCGATGCCACTGGAACGCGCTCACCGTACCAACGCGCTTGTGCTTTAGCACCTACGCTTTGTGCAATCTTAGCAATTGCAATCGCACGGTTTTGTGAAAGACGCATATTATATGAATCGCTTGCGTCGCTATCTGTATGACCATCAATTAAATAAGCTGTAGCACCTGCGCTATTAAAGAAGCTTTGCAAACGCGAACGGTTTGCAGAATTGATGTGCCATTTATCAACGGCGAACAACTGATCCGTATTCATAACGGCACATGTCTCGCCACGACGACAAACAGGAATACCATCACGTGTTGTATGCGGCGTCATATAACCTTCGACACCATCATCCATCACCCAGTGTTCACACCCATCTGGGTCAACCCAGACCGTTGGAACATATCGTTCGCTTTGACTTGACTTTGTTACAACAAGATCGGCACTGGCTGCGGAAGCAATTGATGCCCCTACTACAGTCACAGCTGCTATCTTAAAAAGATTCTTGAACACCCTACTGCTCCCCTTCTACAAAAACTTCTCGCCTATGTTTGAAAATAAACCATAGACGCACCACTTAATCGTGGTCTTACATAACATTTATTTTACTTAAAGGTATCAAATATCTACAATTTGTGAAGAAAAAACTTCACCATACTATTTATAGTTAGGAAACATTAACCTAGCGTAAGCCGACATTGTATCCACAATGGAACCAATAACCTAAAAAATAGGCTTTTTAAATTTATTCTACAATTTCCGCGCCAAGAGAGTTTCTTTCCGTGCGAGTCACCTTAGCCTGTACAATAGTACCTACTTGTTCAGGCTTCGCGTCCATATGGACAGCATGCAAATACTCTGATTTCCCAACAAATTGGCCAGGGTCACGTGCTGGCTTCTCCAAAAGTACAGGTAATGTTTTACCAACCATCGACAATTGGAATTCATATTGATGCTTCGTCAGCAGCGTTTGCAAGCGTTTTAAACGATCGGCTTTTTCGACTTCATCAACTTGGTCGCGTTCCGCAGCAGGCGTACCTGGTCGCGTCGAATATTTAAACGAATAGGCTTGACCATAACGCACCTCTTCGCACAAATCTAAAGTGTCTTGGAAATCGGCTTCGGTTTCTTCTGGAAAGCCAACAATAAAATCGCCAGAAAGTGCAATATCTTTACGAACTGCACGGATGCGTTCGATCAGCTTTAAATATTCTTCTGCTGTGTGTTTACGGTTCATTGCTTTTAAAACACGATCCGAACCAGCCTGTACTGGTAAGTGCAGATATGGCATTAACTTTTCAGTATCACCGTGTGCTGCAATCAAATCATCATCCATGTCATTTGGGTGTGATGTTGTGAAACGGATACGCTTCAACTCATCAATCTTTGCCAATTCACGAATAAGACGTGCAAGCGTCCATTCTCCATCTACGCCTTGCCCGTGATATGCATTCACATTTTGACCAAGTAAGTTAATCTCAACAATACCTTGATCCACCAAATGCTTTGCTTCATCGATAATCTTTTGTGCTGGTCGTGAAACTTCAGCGCCACGTGTATAAGGAACCACACAGAAAGCACAGAATTTATCACAACCCTCTTGAACAGTCAGAAACGCGCTTGGCAATTTACGTTTGCCTTTGCTGCGAAGGATGTGATCGAATTTATCTTCTGCGGGAAAATCAATATCAACAGGTTTTTGACCCTTGGCCACATCCCGCATCATTTCAGGTAGATTGTGATAAGCTTGCGATCCAACAACCAAATCCACCATCGGTTGGCGATTAATGATTTCTTGCCCCTCAGCTTGTGCCACACACCCTGCTACGCCAAATTGCATTTCAGGTTTCTTAAGCTTGAGCTGCTTCATCCGACCAAGTTCAGAATAAATTTTTTCTGCCGCTTTTTCGCGAATGTGGCAAGTGTTCAACAGCACCAAATCTGCCTCATTCTCATCCGCAGTGACAGAATAGCCTTCAGGTGCCAAAGCATCAGATATACGTTCAGAATCGTATACGTTCATCTGGCAACCATATGTCTTAATATAAAGCTTTTTCTGTTCGGACATCTTTTAACACTCAACTTGGGGGGTCTAAAACCAGCGCTTTACACCGCAACGGCACAATTCGCAATGTCATAGCGACGTTGTAATATTTCAACACCTCCAAATACTCTTCACTGGATTTTCAGTCTGATACTGAATAGAGATTATACAAAGCATAGATAATAACGTGTAATAGCAGGCATAAATGGCAAAAGCACTTTTCGATATACCACCCAGTGATACAGGCAAAGGCCCTATCGGTTTTATTCTTGCAGAAGATCTGACAGGTCTCAGCTCCTGCATCCGTCACCATTCACGCTTGGGGTTTAAAAATTTATTCGTCATCAAGCGCCCCGACTTGGTTTTACCTGAAAGTTGTGCCGAGCTGTGTGATTCCATCGATGTAGAAGATGCATTCTTCTCGGATATATCCCCATATTTGAATCGCATAATCGAATTATGCCAAAATCGCTGGGTCTATTATTGTTTCAACGCTGAATACCTGCATTTTCCGTTTTGTGAAACACGCACCATTACAGATTTGACGGATTTCGTCACAGAAGAGAAGCGTTCATCCGTTTTCACATATACAATTGATCTGTATGCGGACGACCTTGGGAAAGCCAAAGACGGGTTTTCTTTAGGGGATGCGCATTTCGATGGGGCTGGGTATTATGCACTACAACGCTATATCGAAGGCGAAGCCCAAGACCGTCAATTAGACATCTATGGCGGGCTTAAATGGCGCTTTGAAGAACATCTGCCGTATCAACGTAGACGATTAAACCGTGTTGGCTTATTTTTGCCACAGGCGGGGCTAGAAATGGGTGATGACGGATATTTCAATGTAGGTGAATACAATACATTCGCCTGTCCATGGCACCATAACACTACAATTGCTATTTGTTCTTTCCGTACAGCAAAAAGCCTAAAAACGAATCCAGGCTCTATGTATGAAATTGATAACTTCATATGGTCAAAATCAGTGAAATTCCGTTGGAATTCACAACAGCTTATGGATCATGGTTTTATGGAGCCTGGTCAGTGGTTTTAAATTACTGACGTTTACGCAATCTGATCACGACATCAACGCGTGCAATTTCCATACCTTCAGGTGGTGTTGGAATACTTTCAAACTGCAACGTTTCTGTTGGGGCGTCAGTTAATGTACGA
>CBDBLJ010000003.1:0-400681 GCA_965206885.1 Amylibacter sp.
TATTGGAAAATAAAATCGCGCGCTGGTATGATCTCACGAGTGTCGTCCATAATGCGGATCAATCCTTCATAAAACGCAGGCTTCAATGGGTTACTTGCATGGACGATGGGTTGGTAGGCCAATAGAACATTCCTGCGAGTAATGGCACGTGTAACTGTATCAATAATAGGTTCTTTGCGCTTTTTCTGGGCGTAATCCAATGGGCTTGTTGGGTTTTTTGTAATATAAAAATCATCAATTTTTGGGCACTTCTCCGCTTTGTTGAGTAGATTTAGGATTTCAAATAGAGCATAGATTGATTATCTGGAATGGATGATTGTCTAATTTTGAGTTTGAAGTATTCGGTATCCTTGATGCCTCTGGCTCGCTTACGGATCATTCCTATACTGACATTACCAGCCTCTATCCTGGCGCTTGTGAGCTTGTGTTTGGCGTAGTTGCAGATGCCCACACAATGTTTCCGTAGGGATTTCGCGAACTTTTTTAGATAGAGCATCTGTGACTGATCTGCTATCAGGCACCAACGTTCCAGTTGCTCCGCCATCGCCTCAAATGAAGCGGCACTCCACAGCAGCTGAAGCTGTTCTTTCAAGACGTAAAGTGCATTCAGGTTGCTATTGCTCTCCAGCAACCTTTGCAGCTTGTCACTTTGTTTTTCACTCAACTTATCCGCATTTTTGAGCAACAGATAATGCGTCCCTTTCATCAACTCTTTACCACTTGGATCGGCCTTTCTGAACTCAAGTCGACGCTGATTATGGATAGCTTTGCTGTAGTTTTTCATGACGTGGAAACGGTCAAATACTATGTCGGCCAACGGCAAGGACTCTCTGACAGCCTTTTGGTAGGCAGGCCCCATATCCATCGCTACGGCCTTTATTTTGCAGGCTGTATCTGGTTGCAGTTGTTTCAAAAACCTTGAAAAAACCTCGGCAGTTCGGCCTGCTTCAACCCAGATCAGATGACCGCCAACCATATCGTAGACCACCGTCATGTAGTCATGACCTTTCGCCCGGGCAACTTCATCTACACCAATATATTCCAAGCCAGTTAGCTCTGCAGGATCAAGCGTAGGGAGAGTTTCAATAAGGTATGCCCTGTCGATATTCTTGACCGTTTCCCATCGTATATCCAAATGTCTGGAAACCGCTTGAATAGACATATGCCGACATAATCCACTGATCAGTCGGCAAAATCGGTGAGTGAAACGGCACCCTTTATCAACAAAATCACACCCCTCAATGCGGCGTTCGCCCTTGTTAATATAAACCTGCGCCAGCTCAATCTCGACCACACAAGGATACCCAAAAAGGGGGATGTCGTTTACTTGTCGGCGGACATGCTGGTTGATGCTTCCCTTCTGGCCTGTAGCAGGGTCTATAGCCCTCCTACGCGCGTCTCGGCTGCAGTGAATGACAATCTTAACACCGCCGTCATCCAGTTTAATTTCATTTACACGTTGCCCTTTGAGGCCTAAAATATGCTGCGAGATGTTGATTGTCATATACCTGCTCTATGTAAAGTTATCAGAAACCATACATATCAACAGGTTACTTGGCGGTCGGCATCTTTTTCTACTCAACAAAGCGGAGAAGAGCCTAAAAAGCGTGGATTTAATTTTTGTGGCCCTACAATCATCTATGCTTATATGCAGGCGGTGGGCATGGTAAACGATCATGCAACGAATTGTCATTGCTATGATGCGGTCAAAGCTATGGGGCGTTAACTTTTAGAATTGGGGTTAAAATCGACGTATGATTGGCGTGCACAACCTGTGCACAGGGCGTATGACAATTGTCAGCATTGGTTTGTTAATAGTTTGAGAATATTCCCACGGTTTTGTGAATCGGTGGTGCAACATGAAACTGCTATAGTTCATACAAACACAGTTCATATCCGATAGGTCTTTTATGATACGATTCTTTACTCTGATAATATTCCTTACAACATCTCTTATGGGAACAGCTTTAGCTGAAACGATAACGTTCAAAGCCAAGGATGGCGTTCTGATCACCGCTGATACAGGTGGTGCAGGGGCAGGGCCAATAATTGTGTTGTATCATATGGCGGGTGCGAGCCGTGGAGAGTACCGCGATATTGCACCGCGCTTACACAAGCTTGGATATAGAACACTTGCAGTAGATCAACGGTCTGGGCGCGGGTTTAATGGTGTAGCTAATGAAACGGCAAAACGTGTGGGTGGCAATGCTGGATATGCGGCTGCTTTGCCTGATATATTGGCGGCGAGTACCTATGCGCGAAACGTGATGAAAGCAAAAAAGGTCGGCGTTTTGGGATCATCCTATTCGTCTTCATTGGTCTTGATTGCGGCAGGTCGCAATGAAACATTTGCGGATGCAGTTATGTCGTTTTCCCCAGGTGAATATTTTTCAAACAGACAGCTTGTCACTAAATCCGCAGCACAAGTTAAAGTGCCCGTATTTTTAACTGCTGCCCGTAATGAGATTGGGCAAGTCAAACCGATTGCAAAAGTTATTCCAACAGGTGCTGTTTTGTTTAAGCCAAAGGGCAGCGGCAAGCATGGAGCGACTACATTAGTCTCTGGCTCTGGTGCCGAATATTGGGTCGCATTGGAAAGCTTCTTAGCGAAAAACTTACCAACCAAGTAAATTTCAATAGTTTTATAATTTTGGAATATTGCCACTGCTATGGTTTGAATTTTCATCCAACGATGCCGCATGAGTTCTGATCCTAAATACCGTTCCTTGATAGAATTTACTATCATGCTGGCTTTCATGATTTCTATCGTTGCTATGTCAACGGATGTTATGCTGCCTGCGTTGTCATATATCGCAGCGGATCTTGGGTTGGAAAACCTGAATGACAGTCACTTTGTTGTCTCAGCTCTTTTTCTGGGTTTTGCATTTGGCCAAATGTTTGCAGGACCGCTGTCGGATAGTTTTGGACGAAAACCGATTGTTTATATCAGTTACATCATTTTCATTATCGGATGTTTGCTGGCGTTATTCGCAACCAATTTCACAATCCTTTTGGTTGGGCGCGTGTTGCAAGGGCTTGGCGCGGCTGGCCCACGTATTATTTGTACAGCAATTGTACGTGATGAATTTGAAGGGCGCGCTATGGCGCGGATCATGTCATTTATTATGGCCGTCTTTATTGTTGTCCCTGCGATTGCACCCGCAATTGGGCAAGGGGTGATTTATCTGTCGGGGTGGCGCGCTACATTTGCATTGCTTTTGATCATGGCTGTTATCTCGTTTTTATGGTTCGGATTACGCCAACCTGAAACTTTACCAAAAGCAAAGCGTAGAGATTTTTCACTGGGCACTATTTGGGCCGGAATTGTACAGATATGTAAAACACGCGTGACGCTTGGGTATGCAATTACCACTGGTTTTATTTTTGGACCGTTTTTGGGATATCTCGGGTCGGCACAAGCAATATTTCAAGATGTTTATGGAGTTGGATCATATTTCGCGCTCTATTTCGCCATGGCTGCTTTGGCGATAGGGGCTGCATCTCTTTTGAACTCTGGTTTGGTTATGCGGTTTGGTATGCAGTACTTGACCGTGCGTGCGGTTCTAAGTGCTGTCGTTATATCAACCGTGTTTCTGAGCGTTGTCATGAGTATGGGAGGTGTCCCACCTTTGTGGGCTTTTATGCTATGGCTCATACCAACATTCTTTTGCGTCGGTATTCTGTTTGGCAATCTGAATGCTTTGGCAATGGAACCTCTGGGTGGAATGGCGGGTCTAGGCTCTGCATTTATTGGGGCAACTTCTACATTTATCAGCCTGCCAATTGGCTGGGCTATCAGTGATCATTTCTCAGGAAGTGTTACGCCACTGGTATTGGGTTTGAATAAGTTCAGATAGATGTGAGACTGTTTTTTTGTTGCCAAGATTTAGGCGGCCTCGGAGACTGAGTATTGTAAAAAACCAACTCACGAGGCCAATATGCAAATCATAAGACTGCACAAGAACGTTTATAAACTTTATGCTTGGGCGCGGACACAAGAATGTTTGGATGCGTACCGTATCAAATACGAAGACACGGTTCGGCAATGGGAAGCTTTACGCGCAGAGGGTGTTTCTCTAGCAAAATGCGCTGAATTTGTCGGCATCTCTCGGTCTACTTATTATCGCTACAAGCGGGTTTTGAAGGATTTGGCGCAAGGGATTATGCCGCCATCAAAGGCCCCAAAACACCGCAATAAGTCACAGTGGGGTGAGGCAGAAAAACAGTTGGTGCTCGAAATTCGCCGCGACAATAAAACCTACGGTAAGGAAAAAATAGGGGCCATCTTGCGGCGCGATAAAAACCAAATCATAAGCGATAGCACCGTGGGGCGTATCTTGGGTTTTCTACGCAAGAAAGGCCTGATTACACGATCAAGGTCTGCACCACAAAAGCGCAAGCGTAACTTCTCCAAGGGCCACGCCAAAGGATGGAAATATAAGGATTACAAAGATATAGAGATTGGAGAACGTGTGCAGATCGACCACATGACTGCCACGAAAAACGGCGTCACCTGCAAGCACTTTCAGGCCTGGGAACGGCGTAGCAAGCACATCCACGCGCAAATTTATTCGAATGCCACCGCACGCTCTGCCAAACGGTTTTTGGAAGAGCTTGTGGAAATAGCTCCCTATAAAATCCTCTCAATTCAAGTTGATGGTGGCTCCGAGTTTATGGCCGATTTTGAGACGGCGTGTGAGCAGATGAAAATCCCGCTCATTGTATTGCCGCCAGCCAGACCGAAATACAATGGTGGCGTTGAGCGTGGAAACCGCACCTTCCGCGAGGAATTCTATGATTGTTGTGATCTGATTGCCGATAGCATTGGAGCTATGCGGTTTGAACTGAGAAAAGCTGTCGAAAAATATAACACATTCAGACCACATCACGCCTTGAAAGGTAAGACACCCATGGAGTACCTTCGAATCACTCAGGCCGAAGCCGCGTGAGTCTCAAAACACATGAACCTATACAGGTTTTGCGCTTTTTAATATCGCGGCGTTGATGATGATTAACTGGTCAAGTGATAGATCAATTCTCAGTCTCAAAACGTGATGTTTTTCATGATCGTAAGCGAGAGTTAGCTCCAACGGAAATAAGGTATCTTTGATGCGGTATACGACGGGTAGGAGAGCTTGCTCTAGCTGTCAGTGGCCTTTGGCAACAAAGCTTTCAAGATAACCAAAGCTTCGGGTGAATGCCAATCCGCATCACCTAGCATCCGAGCAATCTCTTGGCCTTCGGCATTTAGGATCAATGTTGTTGGCAGGCCAAAGACTGAATTACCACGTGCCATAGTTTGTTTTGGATCCAGTAGGATTGGCAAGTTTTCGACATTGATTTTTTTAAAGAATTTTTTGACCATAGGCACAGGGTTTCGTCCTGTAGCCACAGGCACCACCGCAAAATCGTCACCACCCAATTCAGCTTGCAGTGCGTTTATGGCAGGCATTTCCTCGCGACATGGAGCGCACCATGTGGCCCAAAAGTTCAACAGAACGATTTTGCCTTTGTAATCATCCAAAGAGGCTTCATTCCCGTCCACATCCAAAAAAGTTTTTACGGTGAGATCACGGGGTTCAGAATGAAGAACGAGTTTTTTCATATCGCCTTCACGTAATTCAGAGATGGCAGACAAATCTATGGTTTCTGCGAACACAGGATTTGCACCTAAGGCAAGGGCAGCGTATAGGATGCTGAATAGAAACTTACGGGTCATATTGGCCTTCTTGAATAACGGTTACGAACATGTCGGACAAAAAACAATCGAATGCAATGTGGGGCGGACGCTTTGCCAGCGGCCCAGACGCGATTATGGAGGCGATTAATGCCTCTATCGATTTCGATCAGCGTATGGCGCGTCAAGATATCGAAGGGTCACGTGCACATGCAGCGATGTTAGCCCAACAGGGTATCATCACAGATAGCGATGCGGATGCGATCCGTGAAGGCCTGCTCACGGTATTGTCAGAGATTGAAACTGGAACGTTTCAGTATTCCAAAGCGTTAGAAGACATTCATATGAATGTTGAGGCACGTTTGAAAGAAATCGTTGGGGAGCCGGCTGGGCGTTTGCACACGGGCCGATCAAGAAATGACCAAGTGGCATTGGACTTTAAGCTATGGGTGCGAGATCAGTTTGATGCTGTGATCAGTGGTTTAGAGGCTTTGATGAAGGCTTTAGTGACACAAGCAGATGAACATGCCGATGTTGTGATGCCTGGTTTTACACACCTGCAAGTGGCGCAACCTGTAACATGGGGCCATCATATGATGGCTTATGTTGAAATGTTTGCCCGTGATAAGTCGCGTATGGTGGATGCACGTGCCCGTATGAACGAATCGCCATTGGGTGCTGCAGCATTGGCAGGCACTGGGTTTAACATTGATCGGGATATGACAGCCAAAGCGCTTGGGTTTGATCGCCCCTCTGCGAATTCACTGGATTCCGTTTCGGACCGTGATTTTGCTTTGGATTTTTTATCGTCAGCGTCGATCTGTGCGACTCACTTATCACGCTTTGCAGAAGAGTTGGTGATTTGGTCGTCCGCACAATTCCGTTTTGTGATTTTGTCGGATCGCTTTTCAACGGGCTCTTCGATCATGCCACAAAAGAAAAACCCTGATGCGGCGGAATTGATCCGTGCCAAGGTTGGTCGGATTAACGGTTCATTGGTTGGTTTGCTGACTGTGATGAAGGGGCTTCCGTTAGCGTATTCCAAAGACATGCAAGAAGACAAAGAACAGGTGTTTGATGCGGCTGATAGTTTGATGCTGGCTTTGGCTGCGATGACGGGCATGGTCGGTGATATGAAGCCAAATGTTGAAAGCATTGAAGTGGCAGCGGCAAGTGGATTTTCGACGGCAACAGATTTGGCTGATTGGTTGGTCCGTGAATTGGGAATGCCATTTCGCGATGCGCACCATGTTACAGGTGCGCTTGTGAAGATGGCAGAAGATGGTGGTGTTGACTTACCTGATCTGACGTTGGAACAGATGCAATCTGTGCACGCTGATATTACTGATGCTGTGTTTGGTGTATTAGGCGTTCATAACTCTGTTGCGAGCCGTTTAAGCTATGGTGGTACAGCGCCGAAACGTGTGCGCGAACAAGTGGCGCGTTGGACGAAGGAATTGGGGTAATGGCAGTACGTTTACTGGTTGTTATAGCTTTAAGTATTGGTGTTGTATCTTGCGGGATAAAGGGTGATCCTCTGCCACGGACAACAACGACGGGAAGCTAACAGATGTTGCGCATGATCTACCTTGCATTGGCGGTGGTTGGAACGATCCAGCCTATGCGCTATTTTTTGCAGTGGTTTGATCAAAATGGCTTTGATCTGATGGCGATGGTGGATGCATGGCATGTGAATGCTGCAACCAGCGGTTTGGCTTGGGAATTAACAATCGCTGTCATTGCCCTGACCATCTGGATTTTAGCAGAAGTCTATGTGCGTAAAGATTATTGGGTGGCCCCGATTTGTATCGGTGCTACGTTCTGTATTGGCGTCTCTTGTGGATTGCCATTGTATTTATATTTGCGCACGCGCCCTATCAAGTAGGAAACCATGGATCACTTTATATACAAACAGGGCGTTTTACACGCCGAAGATGTGGCGGTTACGGAAATCGTATCCACAGTAGGGACGCCGTTTTACGCGTATTCAGAGGCGACTTTGGCGCGTCACTTCCGCGTGTTTGACGAAGCCTTGGACGGTATGGATCACTTGATCTGTTATGCGGTCAAAGCGAACTCAAACGTGGCGGTTCTGAAAATCCTTGGAGATTTGGGTGCGGGTATGGATGTGGTGTCTGGTGGTGAATATTTGCGTGCAAAAGCGGCGGGTGTTCCAGGAGAACGCATTGTTTTTTCTGGTGTTGGGAAGACACGTGAAGAAATGCATATGGTTTTGACGGGTGGTATTCGCCAGTTCAATGTTGAATCAGAGCCTGAATTGGCTGTGTTAAACGAAGTGGCGTTGGAATTGGGTGTTGTGGCGCCTATCACATTGCGAGTGAACCCCGATGTGGACGCGAAAACGCACGCGAAAATTGCGACAGGTAAATCAGATAATAAGTTTGGTATTCCGATTGCGAAATCTCGCGCTGTATATGCGCAAGCGGCTGAGATGGCTGGGATCGACGTTGTTGGTATTGATGTGCACATCGGCAGTCAGTTGACTGATCTTGAACCGTTCCGCGATGCATTTTTGAAAGTGCGCGAGCTGACGGAAGAGTTGCGTGCAGACGGGCACAATATTCGCCGCTTGGATTTGGGTGGCGGTTTGGGCATCCCTTATGCGCGTTCTAATGAAGCGCCGCCGTTGCCGATTGATTATGGTCAAGTGATCAAAGAAACGGTTGGTGATTTGGGTGTCGAAATCGAGATTGAACCAGGTCGTTTGGTGGCTGGTAATGCGGGTATCATGGTAACTTCGGTTATTTATAACAAAGAGGGCGAAGGTCGTGATTTCCTAATTGTTGATGCAGCTATGAACGATTTAGTGCGCCCTGCAATGTATGACGCACATCACGATATTATCCCTGTTCTAGAACCTGAAATTGGGGTTGATAAGGTTGAAGTCGATATTGTTGGTCCTGTTTGTGAAACGGGTGATACATTTGCCAAGCACCGCATGATGCACCCTGTCGCCGACGGTGGTTTGGTCGCGTTCCGTTCAGCAGGAGCTTATGGTGCTGTTATGTCGTCGGAGTATAATACACGGCCGATGATCCCAGAAGTTTTAGTAAAAGGCGATCAATTTGCTGTCATTCGGGAGCGTCCAACGTTTGACGAAATGATAAATCGCGATAAGGTTCCTGAGTGGCTTTAGAGAATTCTCTCTGATCCCTTTTGGAAAGGCGGCTTATGGCTGGGCCTAAACCAGATAAAAAGAATACTACACCTCTTTTGAGTAGATCATTGAGAGCTAAAATTCGGCTGTCTGGGTTTGGATTAACGCTTGAGCGTATCTGGCAGGCTTTTTGGCCTGCGATGACGACAGTTGCTTTCCTGATCAGTTTGATCCTTTGGGATGTACATTTGTATTTGGATCATCCGATAGGCTTGATCATCTATAGTGCTCTGGCTTGCCTGTCTTTGACATTGACTGGAACAGGGTTTCGACGGTTCCAGCGTACAACAACAGAGGATGCTGTTACGCGTTTGGATGCAGATGTTGCAGGTAAACCTGTAACCGCTTTGCTGGACCGTCCGTTTTTGGGAACGCAGGATGCTGAGGCGCAAGAATTATGGGCGTTACACCAACAGAGGATGGAAACTAAGGCGGCAGCTGTTGATGTGCCTATGCCCAATGCGCGATTGGCGCGAAAAGATCCGTGGGCGCTGCGGTTGATTGCTTTGGTGTTTTTGGGATCGGCGCTTTTGTTTGCGCGTGTGAATTCTGACCAAGGCTTATTGGATACACTGCAAGATTTGGCGAGCGGGACAACGGAAACATCTGTTAGCTATGAGGCTTGGGCGGAACCACCTGCTTATACTGGTTTTCCATCAATTTATTTGAATGATTTGGAAAAAGGCGCTGCGTTGGACTTACCCGAAGGCACGCAATTTATTTTGCGCAGCTATGGTACGTCAGCATTGGATATTGAAAGTGAAGTTGCTGATCTGACGGAAGAGCAAGAAATACTGGAGGATGAAGCAACCTTTGCTTTGACGAAAAGTGGGGAGTTGCGTCTGAAAAAGGGTTTTCGGACTGTCGGTGCCTGGGATGTGACGATGATCCCTGATTTGGCACCAACTGTTTCGCTGACGGATGAGATTACGCGAACTGTGCAAGGGTCATTACAGATGGCCTATGCGGCTGGTGATGATTACGGCATTATAGGTGGGCGTGTTACGATTGCATTGCAATTGGATGCGGTGGACAAGCGCCATGGTTTGGCCTTAGCGCCAGAAAACACTGATCCCGTGATCTTTGAATTACCTTTGCCGTTTAATGCGGATGTTAAGGATTTCGAAGAAACCATAATTGAAGATTTAGCCGAACATCCATGGGCTGGTTTGCCTGTTATGATTACGTTGACTGTTGTGGATGCAGGTGGAAATTCAGCGTCAATTGATCCTGTTTCAATGGCGATGCCTGGAAAACGGTTTTTTGATACATTGGCGGCTGCATTGGCAGAGCAACGTCGGGATATTTTGTGGAACCGCGAGAATGTAGAACGGGCAGATTTGATCCTGAAAGCGTTGACGCATTTGCCAGAACGTGGATTTCAAAATGCTCGTGCTTATTTGATGGTGCGTTCGGTTATTCGTCGCTTTGGTTATGATGAAACTCGTCCAATTAATGACGCCCTACAAGAGGATGTTGCACAAACCTTATGGCGGGCTGCGTTGTTGATCGAGGATGGCGACTTATCCGATGCAGCTGAACGTTTAAAACGGGCACAGGAGCGACTGTCAGAAGCTATGAGGAATGGTGCGACTGATGATGAGATTGCTGAGTTGATGGATGAATTGCGCCAAGCGACGGATGACTACATACGTGAGCTGGCTGAGAATACGCAGAATCAAAATCAGCAACAAGCGCAGAATGAAAATGCACGTGAAGTGTCACCCGATATGCTCCAAGAAATGATGGACCGTATTCAGAAGCTAATGGAACAAGGGCGCATGGATGAAGCGCAAGCTTTGCTGCAACAACTTCAGCAGATGATGGAGAATATGCAAGTTACGCAAGGCGATCCACAAAGTGGCGGAGAAGGACAGCCAGGAAACCAAGGCTTGCAAGATACTTTACGTGAGCAACAAGAGTTGGCGGATGAGAACTTTCAGCAGATGCAAGAAGAGTTTAATCGAAACCAACCGAACCGACAACGGAATACTGAGGAAGAAGGGTCGCAAAACGGTGGGCGCGGCCAAGACCCCACAGAGCGCAAACGTGGGGAAAACAACGGGGGCGGATCGAGTGATTTATCCGAACGTCAAGAAGCGTTGCGTGAGTTGATGCAGCAACAATTGGATCAATTGAGCGAAGATGGGTCAGAAGCGGGACAATCTGCGCGTGAAGCTTTGGAAGAGGCTGAACGTCAGATGGGTGAGGCCAGTGATAATCTGGAAGAAGGTAATGGTGCCGAAGCACTGAACAATCAAGCGGATGCGGTAGAAGCATTACGCCAAGGAATGCGCCAACTGAATGAAGCCGAGAACCAGCAAGCGCGTGAAGGTCAGGCGCGTGATGGGCAACAAGGCAGTGAAACGAATGGGCCAGAAGGTGAAGACCCAATTGGTCGATCCTCTGCGGAACGTGGGACAGCACGAAGCAGCGAGCGGTTGTTGGGGAATGGAGACGATTTACGTAAATCCAAAGAGATTTTGGATGAGATACGCCGTCGTTCAGGTGAGCGTGAGCGCCCACAATTGGAATTAGAGTATTTAGACAGATTGTTAGACAGGTTTTAAGCCTGTCTTATCCAATCAAGCCTTTGATCATATCTATGAGAGGGGCTACAGCGCCCATAAGCTGATCTACGATAGCCGTAACACCGTTTAAGACGCCTGCTGCTTGTGGCACGTATTCTGAGATCACGGGTGCAAACAGATATAATGCGCCGATGATGATGCAGAATAGGATTGCAAGTGTGAAGCCGCGTAGAAAACCACTAGATTTGGTTTTAGTGGTTTCAGCTTCTTGTTCATGCTCTGGAAGACTTTCTGCGTCATGAACCAATTCAGATGTCAGTTCATCTACATCTGGGAACATATCTTTGGCCGTTCCTGAAGCCGCGCCATAAAGCGTATCTGTCTCAAGGTCGCCTGTCGGGAAGGCGCGTGGTGTAATTTTGCGTGCTGATCTTGTTGTACCCGTTTCGGTTTCATCTTTTTCTGAAACTAAAGCTGTGATTTCTGCATCGATTGATGGTTCACCATCCGTTGTACCAAGCTCAAAGTTTGATGGTTGCTCTGGATCAGATAGTTCTTCTTCAAGCGGAATGTTTACTTGGTAAAGATCATCTGATTCTGTGTCTTCAGATGTCGCTTCGGAGGTTTTTGCTTCAGCGCGTGCACTTGGAAGTGTTGGGCGCGTAAATGGATTGTCTGCATCAGATGGGCGTGCAGGAATAGGCTCGTCAATAGTGTCTGCTTCAATGGGCTCTAGATCTGGAATGACCAGATCGTCGGGTGTACCCGTTTGAACCTCTTCTTCTGCAGGGGTTTCTAATGTGACATCCTCAGTATTTTCTAATTCCATAATCCGACGACGGATTTCATCCATATCATCGATTTCATCTGCTGGTGTTTCTTCTGCGGGCGCAGTAACTTCTTCATCGTCTTCTACGAGCGGCGCCATTTCTGGCTCGGCCGCTTCTGGAAGCTCAGGCAGGTCGTTGAGAATATCACCAACGTCTAGATCATTGGCTCCTACTGGTTCTTCAACGTCAGGTGCTTCTTCTTCGGCAGCTGGCGGTTTCTCACCACTGGAATATTCAGCTTCTTCACGGATCATATCCAAAGCGCTTTGGTCCATGCGGCTGGACGGCGCTGACGGTTCTTGTTCGATTTGGAAATCGTCGCGTGGTTCTTCTGGTTCTAGGTCATCGGGGTTTGGTGCAACATTCGCGCGTGCACTGGCAAAGGGCGTTGATAGCTTACCTTCAAGGTCATTGAACAATTCAGGAGGTACATCACTGTCTGGATCTCCTGTGCCTAATGGGGCGTCTGTATCCGCAGAAAACATCTGAATAGAGTCTTGAAACCAGTTGTGGCCGCAGTTCGCGCATTGGACATCGCGACCTTCTGCTGGAATAACATCTTGGTCTACTTCGTACTGTGCTACACAGTTTGGGCAAATCAGCCTCATATTAACCCCATTCTCTGTTTGATTCTTGTTGGTCGAATCTTTGCTCATAACCCTTTTAGACACGAAAACTGCGTATTCCAAGCTTTTGTGCGGTTTTGTAGTGATTGCAACGCGGGGCTAGGTGATAGATATTAGCCAAAACAAGATTCGGAGCAGGCAGTGCTGCATTTACAGGAAGCAGGATTTAGCTACGGCGGACGAGAGATTTTATCGGGTGTAAACCTAGATGTCGCTCCTGGTAGCTTTTATTTTCTAACGGGCCCTTCTGGGGCAGGTAAAACAACGTTTTTACGCCTTTGTTATCAGGCTCTAATGCCAACAAAAGGCGTTGTGCGCATTTTGGATCGGGATGTACGTGGTTTGCACCGCGAGGATATCGCGCTCATTCGCCGTCGTATTGGTGTGGTGCACCAAGATTGTCAGTTTGTGGACCATTTATCGATGGCAGATAATATCCGTATGCCGCTGCAAGTATCTGGGCGAAACGCGGAATTAGATGATAGAAGTTTCCAAGATTTGATTTCATGGGTGGGGTTATCTGCTCATATGGGCGCTTTGCCGCCTGAGTTATCGAGCGGTGAGCGTCAACGCGCTGCATTGGCTCGTGCTGTTGTGACGTCACCTGATTTGATCCTTGCGGATGAACCTACGGGGAATTTGGATTGGGAAATGGCGCAGAAAATTCTAACGCTTTTGATTGAGCTGAATAAGATGGGCAAAACTGTGATCGTTGCGACCCATGATTTACAGTTGATCCGTATGGCTAAATCGAAAGTGGCCACACGTGTGTTGCGTCTTGCAAATAACAAAGTGCAATTGGCGGGGGCTGATCTGTGAATCGTTTGAGTGCCGTAATCAATAATATACGTGATTTGATGCAGGGTGATCTAAATGCAGATAGTGTTGTGCCACCATCTGGATACACGGCAAATCTAACAACGTTTACCGCTGGAGCGATGGCGTTTCTCGCTGTGTTTGCTTTGGCATTGTCTTTGGCAACAGGACGTTTGGCTGATCGTTGGTCTGATGAGTTGGCACGAACGACAACCATTCGTATTTCTGCGCCAGAGGGTCAGATGCAGGCGCAGTTGGATGCTGTGATCAATGTACTGAACACGACTTCTGGTGTTGAATCGTCGAGTGTCATGTCGGATGAGGCACAACGACGTTTATTGGAACCTTGGTTTGGGCCAGATTTACCAATTGAATCGTTGCCAATCCCGCGTTTGGTGGAAGTGATCGAAAAAGATAATGGACCTGACATGGAAGGTCTGCGATTGCGTTTGAGTGCAGAAGCACCTGGTGCAGTCTTAGATGATCACACACGTTGGCGCCGCCCATTGGTGAATGCAGCAAAGCGTTTGAGAACTTTGGGTACTGTTTCTATTTTGTTGATCATGGGTGCAACTGCGGCAATGATTTCACTTGCAGCGCAATCTGCATTGGCAGCGAATGGGCAAGTTATTTCAGTACTGCGATTGGTTGGTGCGCGTGATGTATATATTGCCCGCGCATTTGTACGCCGGTTTACCGTTCGTGCTTTATTAGGTGCTGCTGTGGGTACGGGGCTTGGCACGTTGTCGATGCTCCTTCTGCCTTCTGCCGCAGAAGAAGGCGCATTTTTAACAGGGTTGGGCTTTCAGGGGTGGCATTGGTTGATGCCTGCTTTAATCCCACCATTGGCCGCGGTTGTGGCATTCTGGGCTACGCGCGGTGCAGCTCTTCGAGCATTAGCAAGGATTTCTTAAGATGCGTTTGATTTGGCAATATATATGTTCCATCGTGTTCATTGTTTTGATGTATGTTTGGATGTTGGTGCTTGGTTTAATTGGCGCAATACCCGCTGCGCTTTCTGCTAAATGGGCTGGCAGGTTTTTAAAGATATACTGTGGAAATGTATTGTGGTTGGCGCGTGTGTTGTGCGGTATTACGTATGAGGTCCGTGGTGAAATCCCTACGGGTGATGTGGTTATAGCATCAAAGCACCAGTCCTTTTTAGATGTGATCATGCATACTTACCTGTCACCACGTGTGAACTTTGTGATGAAGCAGGAATTGAAATGGGCCCCTATCTTGGGGTTTTATGCGATGCGTATTGGAGCAGCGCCTGTAAAACGCGGCGATAAATCCAAAGCCGTTAGCCAGATGATGAAAGGTGTTGAGGCGCAATTCAAAGACCCGAAACAGTTGGTTATTTATCCGCAAGGTACGCGTGTAGCGCCAGGCGATTTTAAACCTTATAAGGTTGGTGCTGCTGTGATCAGTGAACGCCAAGGTAAGTTGTGTATTCCTGTAGCAACCAATGCTGGCGTTCTTTGGCCTAAGCACGGGTTGTTGCGTAAACGTGGTAATGTCATATTCGAATATTTAGAACCGATGCCTGCGGGGATGAAGGTTGAACAGTTTACCAAAGAATTAGAACAACGGATTGAACCCGCATCAAATGCATTGATGGCGGAAGCTGGATTTATAAAAAAGGATTAGCGATATGACTGTGATCAAAACGGTAGCTGAAATTGAAGCGCTCTATGGGGAGCCGCAAGCACCGTCACTGGTCAAAGTTGCTGATCATATCACACCTGAATATCGCCAATGGATCGCATCCAGTAACTTTTGTGCTTTGGCTACAGTTGGGCCTGAAGGTGTTGATGCCTCTCCGCGTGGGGATGAGGGCGAAGTCGTTTTTGAACTGGATAAGCAGACGTTGGCGATGCCTGACAGGCGTGGGAATAATCGTATGGACAGCTTGCGTAATATCGTACGTGACGGACGTGTGGCATTGATGTTGCTCACCAAGGGTTCCAGTATCGTTACGCGGGTGAATGGTCGCGCAGAAGTGTCGATTGATCCTGAGTTACTTGAACGTTTTATGATGAAAGGCCAAGCACCGCGATCTGTGATCGTTATTCATATTGAAGAGATTTATTTCCAATGTGCGCGTGCGGTAATGCGAGCAGGATTGTGGGATAAAGATAAGTGGCCTGATATCAGTAATCTGCCGTCTGCTGGTGATATTTTAAAAGCACAAGTGGGCGATTTTGATGCAGAGACTTATGATAAAGAATGGCCAGAGCGGGCAAAAAAATCGATGTGGTGAATTGTCGATTGAGATGATTTAAGGGTGATGTCCCAGTTGGGATATCTATTTAAACTATTGAAGTTAAAGTTTTTTATTATTTTGAGTATGGAAACTATGGTGTGACGTGTGGGCTGAAGCTCACCCTACGGTTTGCAAAAACAACCATGTGGTGACAGCTGCTTTTAGATATTCGTTTCTTGGGGTAGTACCAGATTAATGGAGTGCGGTTTTTACGCAACCAGTGATTTACTGCCCAAATCCAGAAACTTTTTACGACGCGCCGTAAGCAATTCTTTGCTGGGCATTTTGCCTAACTCTTTTAAAAGCTTCTCGATTGCCACGCGTACGTTTTCCAATGCAGTGTCTTTGTCGCGCTGGGCGCCGCCCACGGGTTCATCCACGATTACATCTGTAACACCAAGCTTTTGCAAATCTTGTGCTGTGAGGCGTAAGGCTTCTGCGGCTTCGCGCATTTTTTCTGCGTCTTTCCATAGGATAGATGCGCAGCCCTCTGGTGAAATAACGGAGTATACGGAATGTTCTAGCATCACCAAACGGTCAGCAGATGCGAAGGCTACTGCGCCGCCTGATCCACCTTCGCCGATGATGATTGAGATAAGTGGTACGCCGACTTGCAAGCATTTTTCAGTTG
This sequence comes from Amylibacter sp., assembly GCA_965206885.1. Taxonomy (GTDB): domain Bacteria; phylum Pseudomonadota; class Alphaproteobacteria; order Rhodobacterales; family Rhodobacteraceae; genus Amylibacter. The sequence continues at coordinate 16,556 of CBDBLJ010000003.1, forward strand.
AGCGTGCGATGGCTTCTGATTGTCCGCGCTCTTCGGCACCTTTGCCTGGGAAAGCACCTGGTGTGTCCACGAGTGTGATGATTGGCAAGCCAAAACGATCTGCCATTTCCATCAAGCGGATAGCTTTGCGGTATCCTTCTGGACGGGCCATGCCAAAGTTGTGGTGTAGGCGTGAATTTGTATCTTTGCCTTTTTCATGACCGATCACGACAACAGGTTGGTCGCCAAAACGGGCCAAGCCGCCCATGATCGCGCTATCGTCTGCAAAGTTACGATCCCCTGCAAGCGGTGTATATTCTGTGAATAGGGCATCAATATAATCTGAACAATGCGGGCGATCTGCATGACGGGCCACTTGGCATTTGCGCCATGGTGTCAGGTTCTTGTACAAATCTTTAAGCATTTTATCCGCTTTTTTATCCAAAGCGACTGCCTCTTTTTCAACATCTACATTATCTTCGCTTTGTTCAGCCATCGCCCGTAATTCGGCAGCTTTGCCTTCGGTTTCAGCCAATGGTTTTTCAAATTCAAGATAGTTTTTCATGTGTACATCTTTGCTTGTGTAATCGTTCAACCATATATGGCGAAGCTGCTATAGAATTGCAACGCTTAAGGGCGTATTTCAATAGGGGTTCCGATCGGAACCACAGCCCAAAGTTCACGAATTTCTAGGTTGGAAACAGCAATACATCCTGCAGTCCAATCCCCTGTAAGTGTAAGTTTGTCTAATAGGCGGTTGGGCTGCCCATGGATGAATATATCGCCGCCTGGGTCATAGTTGCCTTCGCGTGCGCGTTTTAAATCTGCTGGTAGCGGGTAATTGAGGCCTAAGGACAGTGTATAGCTGCTTTGCGGATTGCGGCGGTTGATCTTATACAAGCCTTCGGGTGTTCTGCCATCGCCTTGTTTGATTTTGTCGTCACTTGGCGCAAAACCAAGTGAGATTGAATATTCGCGTACGGGTTTTCCCGATTGATAGACTGTCATTAAACGTTTCGATTTTTCCACGAGGATATGGTCAACGTGGCCTATAATCGGCGCTTTTGGTTGTTCTGGTGAAATAACTGGGGAAACGGGATAGTTGATCCACACCCAAACGCCACAAAGGGTGGCGATAAGGATGAGGAGTATTAAGAGCTTACGCATAATGTGGATTATTGCAGATCAGAAAACGCATCTTGTAAGCGTTTGACAGCTTCTTCGATCACTGAGCGGGGGCAGCCTAGGTTGAAGCGTAAGAAACTATCGCCACCTAATCCAAAGGTTGTGCCGTCGTTCGGGGCTATTTTAGCAACTTTTCGGACACGATTGGTGAACTCTTCGCGCGTCATGCCAGTGTCTGAGAAGTCGACCCACGCGAGGTACGTGGCTTCTAGGTTCATGGATTTTAAGCCAGGTATGGCGTTTACACCTTCGTCAAAGACGCGTTTATTTTCGGCTAGGTATGCCACCAATTCATCAACCCATGCGTCGCCGTCTGTGTAGGCAGCTTCTGCCATATAAAGGCCAAAGCTGTTGGCGGATATGCCACTTGCGACCATTGCTCCTGCGAATTTTTCACGCAAGGTTTCGTCATGGACGATTACATTACCTGTGTGGTTGCCAGCGATGTTGAAGGTTTTGCTTGGCGCGGTCATCATAACGAGGCGATCACTGATTTCTGGTGCAGCATTTGGCATTGCGATGTGTTTGTTGGCGCCAAAGACTAGATCGTGGTGGATTTCGTCAGATACAAGGATGAGGTCATGCTTTACGCAGAAGTCTGCCACGCCTTGGAGTTCCTCTTGTGTCCAAACGCGGCCACCTGGGTTGTGTGGTGAGCAGAGGATGAGCATTTTTTCTTTGCCAGTGAGAATTTCATCATAGGCATCGAAATCCATCGTGTAATGGCCATCAGTGTTGACCATTTCGCATTCGGTAATCGTGCGACCCGCTGCTTTGATGTATTTGGCAAAGGCATGGTAGACGGGGGTGAATAGAACGACTGCATCGCCAGGATCAGTGAAGGCTTTGGTGCAGAGTGCTGTACCGTTGCCCAATCCGTGGACGGTAAATACGGATGCGGGATCAACCGTCCAATTATGGCGGCGTGCCATCCAGCCGCAAATTGCAGCGCGGTAAGATGTTTCATCTGCGTAATAACCAAAGACACCGTGATCAATCATGCCTGTGATAGCATCTAGGACGCATTGAGGTGGTTTGAAGTCCATGTCGGCGACCCACATGGCTAATCCATCGTCTGGGCTGACGCCATAAATTGGTTCCATCATATCCCATTTGCTGGAATGCGTGTTGCGGCGGTCGATGATCTCGTCAAAATTCATAGTGGTCTCCTATGATGATTGTCCAGTAGACAATTGATTTTGTTTGATTTTAAATTTAGTAAAATCGTCGAATACCCAGCCATTTTTAAGGGTGTCAAAGATTATTTTTAGCAGCTTACGTGCTGTGGCAATGATAGCCTTACCAAACCCACGTCGTTCTTTAATTTTTTGATAAAAACTGTTGAGATACCCCGAATAACGAATAGCAATGAGCGTGCACTGTACCAACGTGGTGCGCATAAGCTTGTTTCCACGTTTGGTTATCCTACCGCGATTATCAGTATCGTTGGATTGGCTGACGCGCGGCACTATGCCAATATAGGCGGCCAGCTTATCAGGCGTGGCAAAGTCATCGATGTTGCCAATGCCCGACAACAAGACCGCCGCCGACCGCGAACCTATACCTTTGATACTGGTCAGCCCTTCAAACCCCACCAGCTTTTCACCAGCAGTTTCGATTGCACGGTCAAGTTCCGCTAGAGTAACAGTCAAGCTTAAAGCCTGATCCCGTAATGCGCCCAGCTCAATTTTTTCCAAAGGTGTAAATTGGCTCAGATCAAGGGCCAGAAGTCGTTTCTTGCTCGACAAACCCTCTTTCTTCAATTTCATCCCATGGCGATTGAACATGCCATGGATTTTATTGAGCAGCATGGTGCGCTGTTTGACGAGAAGATCGCGCGTTTGGGTTGTTGACGCTAATTCCGATTCCGCTGTAGATTTTAGACGCGTTTCTGGCAACATATCCTTGGACAGAAAAAATGCCAAAGCCCGCGCATCATTGCGGTCGGTTTTTTTCACCGACTTGCGGATCACCTGGAATTGGCGCGGGTTGACAATGACAATGCGTCCCACACATGGCCGCAATTCACCATAAAACCAAGCGGAATTGCCCGTGGCCTCAACCGCTAACTCGTCATCCGCATCCACACTGTGGCAGAAGCGGTCCAAGTCAACTTGTGACAGCTGGAATGTTTCAAAATGTTCCGAACCATCCACTTCAAGACGGCAGATCGTAAAAGAATTCGTATGTAGGTCGACACCAATAAAAGCCATGTGCTATACTCCCTTTGTTAGGAGGCGGAGCCCCAGATGGGCTGTGAACGGCCAAACCAAACTCCTATACAAGGTCACCGACCTAAATCGGGCCTTAAGAAGGCTGTTCGGAAACAGGCGAAGGCTATTCTCCTTTACAGGGTCACAATGCCCTAAGTTACGATTCAGCCTGAAACCTATCCGCCTCCCCAAATTCTGTAACAGATTCAGGGCTGTTGGTCGCTCACAAATCATTCATACCTTCTCCTTTGGAGCGGAGCTTATCCAAAGGGGCAATGGGGGCAAGTCCGATTTTGTACCAATTTTGCGGTACAATGAAGGTTCTTGAACCTGTGCCGTGTTTCGCATAAATCGCTGGTATGATTTTACCGATCCTTATACACCCCGACCCCCGCTTGAAAAAGCTGTGTGCCCCTTTTGATGGGGTTGATGATGACGCACGCGCTATGGCTGATGCTATGTTGGAAACAATGTATGATGCGCCAGGTGTTGGTTTAGCCGCGCCACAAATTGGGAAAACTCTGCGTATGTTTGTTATGGATTGTGCGCGAGATGAAGAAGAACCCAATCCTATGGCTTTGTTTAATCCCAAGGTTATTTGGACGAGCGAAGAAGAAAACGTTCATGAAGAAGGATGTTTATCTATCCCTGGTCAGTTTGAAGATGTGACGCGTCCAGCAGAAGTGAAAGTCGCATTTTTGGATAAAAGTGGTAACGAGCAAGAAGAGCATTTCTCAGGTCTTTGGGCGACATGTGCCCAGCATGAGATTGATCATTTAGATGGCATCATGTTCATTGATTATTTAAGCCGTATGAAGAAATCGATGATCACAAAGAAAATGCAAAAGTTGAAAAAAGAATTGGCGGCGGGTTGATGGCTGCTCGTCCGTTCCTTGCTTATCCTGATAAGCGTTTGAAAACACCTTGTGTACCTGTTGAAGCCATAACAGATGATGTGAAGGTGATCTGGCAAGATATGCTGGATTGCATGTATGCGATGCCTGGTGTCGGATTGGGTGCCAATCAGATTGGTGAAACTCTGGCGTTGGCAGTGATGGATTGTTCTGAGAATTATGACCAACCTGTACGTATGGCAAACCCAAAGGTTTTACATGCATCGGCTAAATTACGCACACATGAAGAGGGCAGCCCGAATTTACCAGGTGTTTGGGCCAAGTTGGATCGCCCACGTGCGGTGACGGTTGAATATATGGATGAGCATGGGGATGTTGTTGAAAAAGACTTTGTCGGTCTTTGGGCGACATCTGTGCAACATCAAATTGATCATCTGAATGGGAAGATGTTTTTTGACCGTTTAAGTTCTGTCAAACGTAAGATGCTTTTGGCAAAAGCGGCAAAGCAGGTAAAACGGAAGGGCTAAATCATGCGCGTTGTCTTTATGGGAACCCCAGATTTTTCTGTGCCTGTTTTGGATGCTTTGGTGACCGCAGGCCATGAGGTTGTTGCTGTCTATAGCCAGCCCCCACGGCCTGCGGGTCGTGGTAAGAAAAATCGACCCTCATCGGTACAGTCATACGCAGAAGGTCTTGGCTTACCTGTGTATCATCCGTTGTCTTTTCAAGACCCAGCAGAGATTAAATTTTTTGAAGATTTAAAGGCGGATATAGCAGTTGTTGTGGCTTATGGTTTAATTTTACCGCAAACACTGTTGGATGCCCCAAAGTTTGGGTGCTTGAACATTCATGCATCATTGCTGCCGCGCTGGCGTGGTGCGGCCCCAATCCACCGTGCTATTATGGCTGGGGATACGCAGACGGGTGTTTGTATCATGCAGATGGAAGCAGGACTGGATACGGGACCTGTTTTGTTGCGCGGTGAAACGGATATTTTGGCATCGGATACGACGTTAATTTTACATGACCGTTTGTCTGATATGGGTGCAAAATTGATTGTGCGCGCTTTGCAAGATTTGCCTGATTTGACCCCCGAAGTTCAAGGGGATGACGGGGTTCTATACGCTGAGAAAATCGACAAAGCAGAAGCAAAGATAGATTGGACGCGGCCTGCTGCGGAAGTGGATTGTCACATTCGTGGATTGTCGCCCTTTCCAGGAGCGTGGTTTGCGCTCGATGATCAGCGTGTGAAGGTGCTGTACTCTGAAGTTTCTGATGGTTCTGGCCCAGTTGGGCAAGTGATAGACGATTCCCTGACTGTTGCTTGTGAAGGGGGTGCTGTAAAGCTACTGCGCTTACAACGTGCGGGTAAAGGTGCTTTGGATGCCGTTGATTTTCTTCGTGGGGTGAATATCCCTAAAGGTAAGAATTTAGGTTAATTCTTAGGCGAATAGTCGATGATTTATTTCTGAATATGTCAGCCCGTCGCGGCTTTGTGAGAAGTCGTTAATTGACCCTTGTGGTGTGGGATGAGAGGTATTTGCATTCCAGTCCAAATGGTTACGGTCTAACGAAAACTAGAAATATATAAGGATTTCTCTGATGCTTAAAAAATTATTCCGCACTCTTGCTATAGTCGCAACTGTTGCCAGTGCTTCTATCATCGCAACTCTTGCTCCCGCTGCTGCAGGCATTAAAGGCGAAGTTGTTAAAGAAGGTCACTTCAAAGGTAAAAATGGTAAAACAGTTACAGGTAAAGTTTCTATCGTGAAAACGAAAGATGGTTATGTTGCTGTCGTGGATAACTTTTCATTAAGCGGCGCTCCAGACCCATCATTTGCATTTGGTAAAAATGGCAAATATGTGAAATCAAGTGACTTTGTGAAATTGACAAAGATCAAAGGCAAACAAGTTCATAAAATCCCAAGCCACATTAACCCAGAAGAATTCACAGATTTCTTTTTATGGTGTGAAAAATTCAGCGTCACATTAGGTATCGCGAAGTTTAAGTAAGATTTTAATGGCGGGCTGAGGGCTCGCCATTTTCCATTCAGAGTTTCTGGTTTCGCAGAAGTATCTGGAATGCTAAGCTCTCTATATCACTTAAGGAGAAGGTATGAATGATTTGTGAGCGACCAACAGCCCTGAATCTGTTACAGAATTTGGGGAGGCGGATAGGTTTCAGGCTGAATCGTAACTTAGGGCATTGTGACCCTGTAAAGGAGAATAGCCTTCGCCTGTTTCCGAACAGCCTTCTTAAGGCCCGATTTAGGTCGGTGACCTTGTATAGGAGTTTGGTTTGGCCGTTCACAGCCCATCTGGGGCTCCGCCTCCTAACAAAGGGAGTATAGCACATGGCTTTTATTGGTGTCGACCTACATACGAATTCTTTTACGATCTGCCGTCTTGAAGTGGATGGTTCGGAACATTTTGAAACATTCCAGCTGTCACAAGTTGACTTGGACCGCTTCTGCCACAGTGTGGATGCGGATGACGAGTTAGCGGTTGAGGCCACGGGCAATTCCGCTTGGTTTTATGGTGAATTGCGGCCATGTGTGGGACGCATTGTCATTGTCAACCCGCGCCAATTCCAGGTGATCCGCAAGTCGGTGAAAAAAACCGACCGCAATGATGCGCGGGCTTTGGCATTTTTTCTGTCCAAGGATATGTTGCCAGAAACGCGTCTAAAATCTACAGCGGAATCGGAATTAGCGTCAACAACCCAAACGCGCGATCTTCTCGTCAAACAGCGCACCATGCTGCTCAATAAAATCCATGGCATGTTCAATCGCCATGGGATGAAATTGAAGAAAGAGGGTTTGTCGAGCAAGAAACGACTTCTGGCCCTTGATCTGAGCCAATTTACACCTTTGGAAAAAATTGAGCTGGGCGCATTACGGGATCAGGCTTTAAGCTTGACTGTTACTCTAGCGGAACTTGACCGTGCAATCGAAACTGCTGGTGAAAAGCTGGTGGGGTTTGAAGGGCTGACCAGTATCAAAGGTATAGGTTCGCGGTCGGCGGCGGTCTTGTTGTCGGGCATTGGCAACATCGATGACTTTGCCACGCCTGATAAGCTGGCCGCCTATATTGGCATAGTGCCGCGCGTCAGCCAATCCAACGATACTGATAATCGCGGTAGGATAACCAAACGTGGAAACAAGCTTATGCGCACCACGTTGGTACAGTGCACGCTCATTGCTATTCGTTATTCGGGGTATCTCAACAGTTTTTATCAAAAAATTAAAGAACGACGTGGGTTTGGTAAGGCTATCATTGCCACAGCACGTAAGCTGCTAAAAATAATCTTTGACACCCTTAAAAATGGCTGGGTATTCGACGATTTTACTAAATTTAAAATCAAACAAAATCAATTGTCTACTGGACAATCATCATAGGAGCTTAGATGCCGTTTTTCCTGACACTTATCGTAGGCGCTGCCGTTGGCTTTTTGGCCACGCATTTTATGGGGGTTAAAGTCAATGTTCTTACATCGATTGCAATTGGTGTACTGGGTGCGATTGTTGGCGGTATCGCCCTTCGCGTATTGATCGGCTTATTTATTGGAGCGTCTAGTGTATTGAGCCTTTTTGTTGGTGGGTTGGTCGGTGCGATCTTTTTAATTTGGGTCTACCGCCGTTACTTTTCTAAATAGACTTTTGATTTACGCGTTTGGATAGTTCTTCACCACTTTCCACCCGCTCACTATAGCGATCAACAAGATAGTCTTTGCGATTCTTTGTGAGCAATGTGAATTTTACCAACTCTTCCATGACATCTACGATACGGTTGTAGAATGGGCTTGGTTTCATACGGTCATCATCGTCGAATTCTAAGAATGCCTTTGACACTGAAGACTGGTTCGGGATTGTCAGCAAACGCATCCAACGGCCCAAGATACGCAACTGATTCACAGTGTTAAAACTTTGCGAACCACCATTTACTTGCATAACTGCTAGTGTTTTCCCTTGGGTGGGGCGCACACCACCAATTGGGGCTAATGGAATCCAATCGATTTGAGTTTTCATGATACCAGTCATAGCGCCATGGCGTTCTGGTGAACACCAAACCATTCCATCTGACCACATTACGAGATCGCGTAATTCTTGTACCTTTGGGTGTGTTTCGTCGTGATCATCTGGTAAGGGCAATCCTGTTGGGTTGAATATCTTTGTTTCCGTACCAAAGCGGTTTAAGATATGTGCAGCCTCTTCGGTCATCAAGCGGCTAAAAGAACGCTCCCGCAGTGATCCATAAAGCAACAGGATTTTAGGGGCGGTTACAGCTGGATCGGAGATACCTAATTGGTCGTGATCTGCTGGGTGAAAACAAGTGTCGTTTAGATTGGGTGTGTCTGACATAATGGCATCCTTAGTTGTAATCGTATTTGATTATTTGTGGGTGCGTGTCAAGTTTTGCTGAATGCGATTTTAATTGGATTGTTTGAGGTGTCAGTATAGCATTTTGTGAAAGTAATTTTTTAAACCAAAGGGGAATTTCAAATGGTTGCTTATGTTGTTGTTGATACAAAAATTACCAATCCAGAAGTCTATGAAACCTATAAGGCGCAGGCAAAACCGATTGCTGAAAAATACGGGGGCATTTACCGCACCCGTGGTGGCGAAATGGATATTTTGGAAACTGATCTATGGACGCCGACCCGCATCGTGATTGTTGAGTTCCCATCTATGCAAGCGGCACGTGATTTTGCGCATTCAGAAGAATATCAGCCCGTGAAAGTAATCCGTCATGCGAATGCAGAGTGTACATTGGCGATTGTCGACGGCTTTACCGCTTAAACGGCTCCATACCAGCGCGGGCCAATTCATCAGCACGTTCGTTCTCTGCGTGCCCCGCGTGCCCTTTGATCCATTTCCACGTGATCTGATGGCGTTTGGTTGCTTCATCTAAGCGTTTCCAAAGGTCAGCGTTTTTCACAGGTTTTTTTGCAGCGTTTTTCCAACCGTTTTTCTTCCAGCCGAAAATCCAGCTGGTTATACCGTCTTTCACATAGGAACTGTCTGTGACCACGGTAATCGCGCTGGGCTTGCCGAGTGTTTCCAGCGCGGAGATAGCAGCCATCAATTCCATTTGGTTGTTTGTTGTGTGTTCCAAACCACCTTTGAGCTCGCGCTCTTTGATGACTTTGTCACCTTCTTTGGCGAATAATAAAACACCCCAGCCACCCGGGCCTGGATTGCCTGAGCAAGCGCCGTCTGTATATGCGTATAGATCAGGCATGGGCGGTTACAATTATGAATGGATCGTTGGTACCTGCTAAACCCTCTTCAGAATCTTTGCGGGTCGCGAGTATTGTAAAGCCTGCTGATGTCATCAGATCGTATAATTCTGGCTCTTCGTAATAGGTATATATGCGGTCTAAATCATCGCGTTCAGACCCAGCTCCTAATTTTAAACCAATATGAAAATGCCCAGATGGTTTTAAAGCCTTATGAATGGCGGATAGATGACGTGGCATATCTGCTTTGGGTGCGTGGAGGAGGCTAAAGTTGGCCCATATCCCGTCATAAAACCCATTGGTGTCCAGATCATCGAATGTGCCGAGTTTAGCGTTCACGCCGAATTTCTCGTTAGCAAGCTTGACCATTTCTGATGAAGCGTCAATAGCATCAACCAGTAAGCCTGCGTCTTGCATCATCTTTGCAGAGTTTCCAGGGCCACAGCCGAAATCCAAAACCTGTCCACCTTTAGGAATGGCATCAAGAAAGTTTTGTAAGTCTTGATCTGGAGTTGTGCGGCTGACCAAATCTACATAGGTGTCGGCCCGCGCATTATAAGTGTCGATGGTTTGTTTATCAGGCATTTTATGCGCTTTCACGGAGTACGCGCGGGACTTTGAATTCCACGTTTTCAATAGCGGTCTCAACAATCTCTGTTGTAACATCGTAACGATCTTTGAAAGCGTCAATGACTTCGTTGATCAGGATTTCTGGAGCAGAAGCACCCGCAGTTATACCAACGGATTTAACGCCGTCCATTGCCCGCCAATCGATATCTTTTGCGCGTTGGACAAGTTGGGAATAGTTGCAACCTGCGTTTGAGCCCACTTCAACCAGACGTTTTGAGTTTGAAGAGTTCGGAGCGCCGATAACCAGTAGAGCATCAATCTTTGGTGCGACAGCTTTCACCGCTTCTTGACGGTTTGTGGTGGCGTAACAGATGTCTTCTTTGTGTGGCCCGACAATATTTGGGAAACGATCTTGTAGTGCGTTTACGATTTCAACGGTATCATCGACACTGAGAGTTGTTTGCGTGATGTAAGCCAGCTTATCTTCATCACGCGGTGCCAGCGTGGCAACATCAGCAGGCGTTTCTACAAGAAGAACTTCGCCGTCTGGCAATTGACCCATAGTGCCGATTGTTTCTGGATGACCTGCGTGGCCAATCATGACCATTTGCAACCCGTTTTGATTGTGACGACCAGCTTCAATATGAACTTTGGAGACCAAAGGGCAAGTCGCATCAACATAGATCATATTGCGATTTTGGGCTGCGGCTGGCACAGATTTTGGAACACCGTGGGCTGAAAAGATCACGGGGCGATCTGTTGGGCATTCGTCAAGTTCTTCAACAAAGATAGCACCTTTGTCGCGTAGGCTATCGACAACGTATTTATTGTGTACAATTTCGTGGCGAACATAAACGGGCGCGCCCCATTTTTCGATCGCCATTTCAACGATTTTAATAGCGCGATCAACTCCTGCGCAAAAGCCGCGTGGTGCTGCTAGGTAAAGATTCAATTTCTGTTTCATGAAAATGGATATGCCACAGTTCCTAAAATGATTTAAGCCCCAAACGTATGTTCGAGGCTTAACTTATTATTCAATGTTGCGTTCGAGCTTAGTCGACAGGATCAGGTTCTGGATACATCGCAGGCGCGTCTGCATCTTCAGGACGTGGTGGACGTCCCACAACATCGCGTAATTCGTCTAGTTCAATAAAGTTATCGGCCTGGCGGCGTAATTCATCTGAGATCATTGGCGGTTGTGAACGGATTGTGGACACAACAGAGACGCGAACGCCTTGGCGTTGTAGCGATTCAATCAATGGGCGGTAGTCACCATCACCAGAGAAGATCACCATGTGATCTACGTGAGGTGCCAATTCCATAGCGTTCACGGCCAATTCGATGTCCATGTTGCCTTTGACTTTTTTACGGCCCATAGAATCAGTGTATTCTTTGGCTGCTTTTGTCACCATTGTGAAACCGTTGTAGTTCAACCAGTCAACCAAAGGGCGGATTGGTGAGTATTCGTCGTTTTCAAGAAGAGCTGTGTAATAGAAGGCCCGTAATAGTTTGCCGCGGCGCATAAACTCAGATCGTAATAGTTTATAGTCTATATCAAATCCAAGCGACTTCGCTGCGGCGTACAAGTTTGAGCCGTCGATAAACAGAGCTAATCGCTCGTCGCGGTAAAACATAATGTTTCCTTTTTAACGTTTCTTTCGTAATGAAGTTCAACCAATGAATTGTAGTATTGCGTGTACCCAAAGAGGCAGAACTTGCCTGAACATAGGGGGTTAAGTGTATGCATCAAGCGAAAAACAGTCAAACTAACTTAAAGATAGCTTATATTGCCCTTGGGTCAAATTTAAGCAGTAAACTTGGGAATTCGGTATCTCTTGTGAACTCTGCATATCAATTGCTAACACAGAAAAGCATAATAATTGATAAATGTAGCCCATTTTATGAAACACCCGCTTTTCCAGCAGGAAATGGCCCAAACTATGTAAATACCGTTGTGAAAATCAAAACGGCCTTAGAGCCAGAAGCTTTATTGCAGGTTTTACATGATGTTGAAACACAGTTAGGACGAGAGCGAGAGGTGCGTTGGGAGTCGCGCGTTATTGATATCGATTTATTGGATTATGATGGCATTTTGCTCCCTGACACCAAAACACATGAAAACTGGCGAAACATGCCTTTGGAGCAACAAATATCGGTTTGGCCAGAAGAATTGATTCTACCACATCCACGGATTGAAGATCGCGCTTTTGTTCTTGTGCCGTTACGATCAATTGAACCAAATTGGGTGCATCCGGTGACGAAAGAGACCTTGGATGCTATAATAAGCCGTATTTTGCCACAAGATCTGGATGTTGTCGTGCCAATTTCAGATTGCTAGGATTGCGGCCACGGCAATCGCTTGAAGATTTCAGCCTTCACCTTTGATTGCGGCTTTTAGGTAACTATCATCCCAAGCGGCTGTTTTTCTTCGTATTTTCAGACTGGCCGTATCGCCGACTTGCTTGAAGATGTTGATTGCACTATGTCGCATCAGAGCCATGTTGGCGGGGCCATTTTGGGTCCGCAAGCGCATCAGGTCGTCGTGAAACACCACATCCATCACCCAGTGCAGGCGATTTTCCACACCCCAATGGGCGCGTGTGGCGCGCAGGAATTGCTTGGCTGAGAGCGGTGCGGAGGACAGATAGTAACGTCGCGAGAAACTGGTTTTACCTTTGTGTTTGACCTCGGCCTCGATCATGCCGATAGCGGCGAGGCCTGGAAACCTTGGTGCGCCAGGCTCAGACCGATCAGGGCGCAGCCACTCTACATCATGACTGACATAGGCACGACGGATTTCTATCCGCCCATGATCGGCATCGGTGGTTTCATGGGTTTCCAAACCACTGGTCTGGTCGAAATAGAGCCTCACCTCTTCATGCAGTGATTTTTGGTTGCCTTTAAGCGCCAAAAGATAGTCTGCGCCTTGTGCGAGGATCGCCGCAGCAATACCGTGTTGGCAGCCCATTGCATCAATCGTGACCAGCGCGCCTTTCAACTCAAGCCGCGCCAGTAGTCGAGGTATCGCGCTGATTTCATTCTCTTTCTCGTCACAGGATTCTTGCCCCAAGACCAATCTCTGACGCGTTGCCCAAGCTGAAACCAGATGCAGGGCGCGGCCATCCTCACCATGCGCACGGCGTGACGACTTGCCGTCAATTGCCACGATCTCATCATCGCCATCGCGCAAGGCCGCAACCCAGGAAACGAAGCATTCGCTAAACAGGTCAGCGGGAATCGCGTTCATCACATCATTGAGCGTGTCATGAGATGGGATGCCATCTTTGAAGGGTAGAAACCCACGCAAGAATTTCAATTTTCGGTCCGCCCATCGGGCTATTTCGGCAAAATCATCAGCACCAGCCATAACACCGCAGAGCACAATCAGTAGGATTTCGGGTAGTGGATAAACAGTTTTCCAGCTCTGGCGTGGGTCTTCAATGGCAGAAAAATGGTCGAGGATATTGGCTGAGATCATGGGAGGCTCCGAATGTCATTTCAATGACCAGAGAATCACATATCACCCGCTAAGGGAATCCCCACTTTTTCAAGCGATTGCCGTGGGATTGCGGCTATTGCCCTTGCCATTCTAATAGAAAACGCATATGTAGCCGTTTCATTCACACCATGTTTTGGAGTTTACAATGGCTCGTGTCACAGTTGAAGATTGCGTAGATAAAGTTTCTAACCGTTTTGATTTGGTTTTATTGGCGGCACATCGTGCACGCGAATTGTCTACAGGTGCTGAAATTACAGTGCCACGCGACAATGATAAAAACCCTGTTGTGGCGTTGCGTGAAATTGCAGACGAAACTTTGACAGCTGAACAGCTTCGCGAAGCAGCGATTGAAAGCCATCAGACACAAATCGAAGTGGATGAGCCCGAAGAAGATCAAATGGCGCTTCTTATGGGTGAAGAAACAGATAAAGCGGATGATGATATGTCAGAAGAAAATCTGTTGCGTGCTTTGATGGAAGCACAAGAAATGAAGTAAGGACAAACTGCCAAGCTTAGGCTTGGCACGGCGCCCAAATAAGGAGCAGCCGAAATGATTCCTGTTGAAGAACTTGTAGATCACGTCCGCACTTATAACCCGAATACAAACATCAAACTTATAACGCAGGCTTATGAGTATGGTAAGCTTATGCACGAAGGCCAAACGCGGCACTCGGGTGAGCCTTATTTTACACATCCAATCGAAGTCGCAGCTTTACTGTCGCAACAAAGCTTGGATGATTCCACGATTGTGACAGCTTTGCTGCATGATGTGATTGAAGACACAGAAGCTACATATAAAGACGTTGCGAAACGTTTTGGTGTGGAAGTGGCGCAGTTGGTTGATGGTGTTACAAAGTTGACAAACCTTGAGCTGACGTCGAAGGATGCCAAGCAAGCCGAGAATGTACGCAAGCTTTTGTTGGCAATGTCCAAAGATGTCCGTGTTATTCTTGTTAAGCTTGGCGACCGTTTGCATAACATGCGGACGATCAAACATATGCGCCCTGAAAAACAACAGCAAAAAGCGCGCGAAACGATGGATATCTTTGCGCCATTGGCCGGTCGTATGGGTATGCAATGGATGCGTGATGAATTGGAAGATTTGTCTTTTCGCGTACTGAATCCAGAGGCACGTAATTCTATTTTGCGACGGTTTCTGACATTAAGAAACCAAACTGAAGATGTGATCCCACAGATTACGCAAGATATTCGGGATGTTCTGCAAAAATCTAAAATTGAAGCTGAAGTTTTTGGCCGTGAGAAAAAACCTTATTCCGTATGGCGCAAAATGCAGGAAAAAGGTGAAGGTTTTTCACGTTTATCTGATATTTATGCTTTCCGTATTCTTACAAATAATGAAGAAGATATTTACCGTACACTAGGTGCGGTTCATGCGCGTTGGACCGTTGTGCCTGGGCGATTTAAAGATTACCTCAGTCAGCCGAAGTTAAATGGTTATCGCTCTGTACATACGACTGTTTCTGGCCGGGATGGTAAACGTGTTGAAATTCAAATTCGGACACGTCAAATGCATGATGTTGCTGAAACGGGTGTTGCTGCGCACTGGTCTTATAAAGATGGTCGTCGGGTGGAAAACCCATTTACGGTTGACCCATTTACATGGCTTGCATCATTAACAGAACGTTTTGATAATAATGATGAGCAAGATCATGAAGAGTTTCTTGAGCATGTGAAGCTTGAAATGTTTGCGGATCAGGTTTTTTGTTTCACGCCAAAGGGAGATGTTATTCAGTTGCCGCGTGGGGCTACGCCAATTGATTTCGCTTATGCGATTCACACGCGTATTGGTGCCGCTTGTGTTGGTGCAAAAGTAGATGGGCGGCGTGTGCCACTTTGGACGCGATTGCGTAATGGTCAATCTGTTTCGATTACAACAGCAGAGGGTCAGCGCCCGCAGCCAAGCTGGATTGATACTGTTGTAACGGGACGTGCTAAAACTTCTATCAGGCGTGCTTTGCGAGAAGAGCACCGCGAGGGATATATTCGTCTCGGGAAAGAATTAGCACGTGTGGCCCTAGAACATGTTGGTAAAAAATCGAGTGATAAAGCTTTAGCAACTGCTGCGAATAAGATGGGCTTGAAAGACAAAGAAGATCTCTTAGCTCGCTTAGGCAGTGCTGAAATGACAGGTTCTGAACTGGTGAGTGTACTGTATCCCGAACTGATGAGCGGAGATAAAGATAATATAGACCTACCAAAAGCAAAAATCATTGGTCTTGATCCAGGGCAATTTGCACAACCTGGTACATGCTGCCAGCCATTGCCAGGTGAACGTATTGTCGGGATCGCAACGCGGGGTAAAGGTGTCGTATTTCATACGATGCATTGTGAACGTTTGGCGGAATATGAAGACCAAACCAGCCGTTGGATGGATCTGCAATGGACGAATGGTCGAAGTGAACCTGTAAACAATGCAACGATTGCTGTGACAATGGCGAATGATGCAGGTGTACTTGGGCGGATTTGTACTTTGGTGGGAGAGCAAAACGCGAACATTGCCAATTTGGAATTCACGGAAAGAAAACCTGATTTTTACCGAATGATGATTGAAATACAGGTGCGGGATGTGGAACATCTGCACAATGTAATGACTGCGGTCGAAGCTGATTCGGATGTGGCCACGGTTAAACGAAAACGTGGGCAAAGATCTGATGTTGCTAAACCACAGCACCCAGATGGCGTGACGGAGCAATAGGGCGTGTTTAAACGCAGAAATAAGCAAAGCTATTGGCAAGGGTTCGTTGAACTGATGTATCCGCGTAAAGGGTGGAGACGAGGGATCGATTATATCAGCCACCGTTTGAAACGTTTGCCCGATACACCACATCGAATCGCATTGGGTATTGCTATTGGTGCCTTTGTTTCTTTTTCACCGCTTTTTGGTCTGCATTTCTTAGTTGCGTGGTGGTTGGCGCTGGCTTTTCGCGCGAATGTGTTTGCATCGTTATTGGGGACATTTTTTGGAAACCCATTAACCTTCCCATTTATTGCTGCAACCAGCTATCAGGTGGGCCTGCGCATTTTGGGCAAAACAGAAGAACAAACAGTCTGGTTACGATTGAAAAGTTCTTTTGAAGAAGCGTTTGAGACAATCTGGGGAAACATAAAATCTCTATTTGGATACAAGCACAGTAGCTGGGACGGTTTTTTAGAGTTTACCCAAGATGTGTTTCTTCCATATTTGATTGGCGGTATTCTCCCTGGTTTTATCACTGCTGTTGTTTGTTACGTTTTCTCAAAACCTCTTATTGCGACTTATCAAAAACGGCGTAAGTTGAAGGTAGAAGAACGCAAAGCCCGTAAATTGGCGCAAAGCGACCCAGAATAATCTATTCGTCTGCTGAGTGCAGCAAAATGAGGCTTTGATATGGATACGCAACATCCAAAAATTCGTCTTGGTGTAAACATTGACCATGTAGCTACTGTGCGAAATGCACGCGGTGGTACAGTGCCTGATCCGATGCGCGCAGCGTTGCTGGCGGAAAAGGCTGGTGCGAACGGCATCACGGCTCATTTACGCGAAGATCGCCGTCATATTATGGATGCAGATATTGACGCATTAATGGCTAATCTGACTGTGCCATTGAATTTTGAAATGGCTGCGACTGATGAAATGCAGGCAATTGCTTTGCGCCATAAACCACATGCAGTTTGTTTGGTTCCCGAGAAACGTGAAGAGCGTACCACCGAGGGTGGTTTGGACGTTGCACGTGACGAAAATAAACTTGCACATTATATTACGCCATTACGTGATGCGGGTTGCCGTGTGTCTATCTTTATTGCCGCGGATCAAAAACAGATCGAAGCGGCGCATCGTATCGGTGCCCCCGTTATCGAATTGCATACTGGTGCTTATTGCGATGCACATGCAGAGGGGCGCCTTGAAGAACGTGATACTGAATTAGAGCGGTTACGTGATATGTGCGCCTTTGCTACATCATTGGGTTTAGAGGTGCATGCTGGACATGGGCTGACATATGATACTGTACAGCCTATTGCGGCATTTCCAGATATTGTGGAACTGAATATTGGGCACTTTTTGATTGGTGAAGCAATCTTTGATGGGTTGGAAACAGTTATCGGTAAAATGCGCAAGCTTATGGATGATGCATGATTATTGGCATCGGAACGGACCTTGCCAATATTGAACGCATCCAAGGGACTTTGGACCGATTTGGTGACCGTTTCAAAAACAGAGTTTTCACAGAAATTGAACAAGCTAAAGCAGAACGTCGTAAAGATGTTGCTGGCACTTATGCAAAGCGCTGGGCGGCAAAAGAGGCTTGTTCGAAAGCATTGGGAACAGGGCTTGCAATGGGCATTTCTTGGAAAGATATGGCTGTGCAAAATCTTAGTACGGGGCAGCCAACAATAGAATTGACTGGATGGGCTGCTGAACGTTTGCACGAATTGACGCCACAAGGGCACGATGCATTTGTTCATGTTACCTTGACGGATGATCACCCATGGGCACAGGCATTTGTTGTCATCGAAGCACGTCCCAAAGCTTGACTATCATCGTGGCAAGGGTCATGAAGCTGGCATAACGAATAAGGGTTTATGAAATGGCTAAAAAACAATCAGAAGGAATCTGTGAAACGATCAAAACGGTTGTCTTCGCACTACTGATCGCAGGTGTCATTCGGACCCTGTTTTTCCAACCATTCTGGATCCCATCAGGTTCGATGAAACCCACCTTACTGGTTGGTGATTTCATGTTCGTGAATAAGATGGCTTACGGCTATTCAAAGTATTCATGCCCTTGGGGTTTATGCCCAATTTCTGGTCGTATTTTTTCGAGTGAACCAGAGCGTGGTGATATCATTGTGTTCAAACATCCAACGCCCGGTGTTGATTATATTAAACGTTTGATCGGCCTTCCGGGTGATCGTGTACAAATGAAAAAGGGACAGCTTTATATCAATGATAAAGCCGTGCCATTGGAGGCTATGGGTAAGTTCAATGAAGTGAAATCACCGCAAGGTCCACTGAAGAGTACCCCAGCTTGCCATAACAGCCCTGTTGCTTTGGGCGGAACTTGTGAAAAAGAATTGTTCAAAGAGACACTTCCAAATGGTGTGGAACATGCCGTTTTGAATATTCGCACAGCACGCTCAGATGATACACCTGTGTTTAATGTGCCTGCAGGGCATTACTTCTTTATGGGTGACAACCGTGACAACTCTCAAGACAGCCGCGTACCGCTTAGCTTGGGTGGCGTTGGTTATGTTCCTGCGGAATATTTGATTGGTCGCGCGGACCGTGTGATCTTTTCCTCAGCAGGTAGTCGTATGTTGTATTTCTGGACATGGCGCGCAGACCGTTTTTTCAAGGGGCTTGAGTGAAACTCGCGGGTGAACTGAAAGATTTTTGCGAACGGTTAGGGCATCAATTTGCCCAACCTGAATTGCTGATAGAAGCGACGACGCATTCATCGCTCAGCTCTCCTACGCGATCTGATAACCAACGGTTGGAATTTTTGGGTGATCGCGTATTGGCGTTGATTATAGCGCAAGCACTGTTGAACAAAGATAAAGATGCAAGTGAAGGTTTGCTGGCGCCACGCTTTAACGCATTGGTGCGTAAAGAGGCCTGTGCTGAAGTCGCTATTCAAATTGATTTGGGGTCGGCTCTAAAGCTGGGCCGCTCTGAGATGTTATCTGGTGGTCGCAAAAAGATAGCGATCTTGGGTGATGCGATGGAAGCTGTGATTGCAGCGGTTTACTTGGACGCAGGTTTTGAGGCCGCAGAAAAATTGATTCTACGTCTTTGGGCGGATCGGATTAATGCGGCTAAAGATGATGCACGTGATCCAAAGACAACACTGCAAGAATGGGCGCAGGCGCATAAAATGCCGCCGCCTAAATACGTTGAAACTGGGCGCAGCGGCCCAGATCATGCGCCTGTGTTTGAAATAGAAGCACAGCTTTCAAATGGGGTTTCTGCCTCTGCCAGTGCATCATCAAAACGCCAAGCCCAACAAATGGCTGCGACGAAATTATTAGAACAGGTGGATACCTAAAATGACTGAAACACGTTGCGGATATGTGTCCCTGATTGGCGAACCGAACGCGGGTAAATCGACGCTCATGAACCATTTAGTCGGCGCCAAAGTTTCTATTGTGACGCATAAAGTGCAAACCACACGTGCCCGTATTCGCGGCATCGCAATGGAAGACAATGCACAACTGATTTTTGTTGATACGCCAGGATTGTTTAAAACACGCCGTAATTTGGACAAAGCAATGGTTGCTGCCGCTTGGTCTGGGGCCAATGATGGTGATATTGTTGTACTGATGATCGAAGCACACCGTGGGATCACACCTGGTGTTGAGATGATCCTTGAGGGCCTTGAAGGCCGGGTTCATAAGAAACAACGTGTTATCCTTGCGATCAATAAGATCGATATGGTGAAATCTGAAAAGCTTTTGGCACTGACCAAAGAGATGAACGAGAAATACCCGTTTGAAGAAACCTTTATGGTGTCTGCCGAAAAAGGCTTTGGCATTAAGGAACTTCGCGCTTATTTCGCCGAAAATGTCCCGACAGGCCCGTGGCTGTACCCAGAAGACCAGATTGCGGATGTTCCATTGCGATTGATTGCAGCGGAAACGACACGTGAGAAACTGATGCTGCGGTTACACCAAGAGTTACCGTATTTTTTGACGGTTGAAACTGTTGGCTGGGAACAGAAAAAAGATGGTTCTGTTCGTATTGACCAAGTCGTTTATGTGATCCGCGAGCGCCATAAAGGTATTGCTTTGGGACCTAAGGGTCAGACAATGAAAGCGGTGAGCATTGCATCACGCACAGAGTTGAAAAACCTTGTCGGTGCAGAAGTGCATTTGTTCATTCAGGTCAAAGTACGTCCGAAATGGGAAAACGAAGCAGAACGTTTCACAGAAATGGGTCTGGATTTCTCAGATACACGTAAATGACACCACGCTTAACCAGCGATCTGTGGGTGAGTGCTTATTTAAAGCGCCTCCAGCTGGTTAATATCCCCGCTTTTGTTATCTCAAAGGGGGATGCCACAGCTGGTGCTGTGATTATCAAGCTCAACACGCTGGATGGCACTGCATGCGCATTCCACCGCAGTTATGACCTGGATGGAAACCGTGTTTGGGCCGTTTTATCCGAAGGCGATGAACGCGATGTTGATGTAAGTCTAGCCAAGCAGCGGTCTTTTGATCCTGATATTTGGATGATTGAGGTCGAAGATCGGGATGGGCGACATCTGCTAGACGAAGATGGGTTAAGCGGGTAGCGTTTCCATATGGAATGGCAGGGCACAGGCGTAATAATATCAGTTCGCAAGCATGGCGAGACATCTACGATTGTGGATGTGCTGACCATAGATCATGGACGCCATGCTGGTATCGTGCGCGGTGGTGCATCGCGTAAACTTGCCCCGATATTGCAACCTGGAACGCAAGTGGATGTTGAATGGCGTGCACGATTAGAAGAACACCTTGGTAGTTATAAACTGGAGCCTGTTCAATCACGGGCAACAATTCTATCGGATCGTTTGGCGTTAACAGCTATGGGATCTATCTGTGCATTGATCAGTTTTGCGTTCCCAGAACGGATGTCATTTCCACGGCTGTATGATGCAACTGTGAACTTGCTGGATCAGATGAGTGCAGGGCAGGCGTGGCTATCTGACTATGCTTTATGGGAACATGCGGTTTTAGAAGAGCTGGGATATGGTTTGGATTTAGACACATGTGCTGCCACTGGGGATATGCAGGACTTGATTTATGTATCCCCAAAATCAGGGCGTGCTGTCAGCCGCAAGGCGGGTGCGCAATGGGCCGACCGTATGTTGCCTTTGCCGAGGTTCTTACGAGCGCAGACAGCCACAAAAGAGGCGGAAGAAGTTCTGAATGCCCTTAAAACCACAGGTTATTTTTTAGAACGCCGTTTGGCACCAGCATTGGGGAACAGGCCGCTGCCAGATGCGCGGGCGCGGTTTTTGTCGGTGCTGACAAAGACAGTTAAGAAAGGTGAATAGATGCAACGCTTTGATGATATTCGTAAAATGGCAGAAGACCGTAAAGGTGGCGCAGACGCCCTAGAGGCGTTGCTTGTGGATGATACTCCAAAGCAAAACATCGGTGCATTGTCAGATGATCGTATCTTATCAGAATTTTCAAAGCGCGTGTTTCAAGCGGGCTTCAATTGGAGTGTCGTTGAAAATAAATGGCCTGGATTTGAAGAAGCGTTTCATCACTTTGATATCGGACGTAATGCGATGATGTTTGATGAAGACTTGGACGCACATTTGAAAAACACTGGTATCATACGTCATGCAAAAAAGATTTTATCTGTTCGGGACAATGCGATCTTTTTATCGGACTTGGCGCAAGAACATGGAAGCGCTGCGAAGTTTTTTGCAGATTGGCCGTCGTCTGAATTGGTTGGACTATGGGATGTGATGAAAAAGCGTGGCAACCGCTTGGGTGGAACAACTGCACAATATGCGTTGCGCTTTATGGGTAAGGATTGTTTTATCCTAAGCCGTGGGGTGGCGAATGCGCTTGCACGCGCAGGGGTTGTTGATGGACCCACAACATCGAAAACAGCGCAGCGTAAAGTTCAAGATGCGTTTAATACTTGGCGAGATGAAAGTGGCGAAAATTATACAAGGATGAGCCGTATCTTGGCGATGTCGATCGGAGATTAGTCTTTTTTATAGACCATCACAATTTCAAACCCAGTAACAGATTTTAAAATCAATGTATCGCCAGTGACTTCTGCTGAAGACATTATTTGTAAGTGTTCAAAGTATTCGTGCTCTTTTTTGAGAGCAGGGCATGCCATTTTAGTTGCACCTATTTTACTCACTTCAAACCAAGGGAGCGGCGCTGATTGTGTTGCAAAGTACTGGTTGCAAGGTGCGCGACCTGTAATGCGACCCTCTTCAGGGAACTCTAATGTTATTGTCTCTGTCACAGGTTTATCATTAATGGATTGCAAAACCCATATGTCTGCGCTTTCTGTCTGACCTGAGATAGTTTCATCAGGAGAGCAGGAGCTAAAAATAGCGGCTATAATAAGAGTGCTTCGTAACATGAATTCAAGTTCTCAGAGTATAAATGATAATTCAAGCCAATAAAAAACCGCGCCTAAAGAGACGCGGTTTTTGAATTGTAAATATAGTGCGTATTAGCCGCCGATTTTGATCGCCAATACGTCTTCGCTTACATGGCTTTCATATTGGCCAAAGTTATCAGCAAACATTGAAACCAATTTAGCAGCATTGGCGTCATATGCATCACCATCAGCCCATGTTGAGCGTGGATCTAATAGGCTGTTGTCTACGCCTGAAACACTTACTGGAACATCGAAGCCGAAGTTTGCATCGTTGCGGAATTCAACATTGTTCAATGAACCGTCTAGCGCTGCTGTAAGCAAAGCGCGTGTTGCCTTGATTGGCATACGCGAACCCCTCCCGTAAGCGCCACCAGTCCAGCCTGTGTTGACCAACCAGCATTTTGCACCTGTTGAAGCGATCTTATCACGCAACAATGCACCATATGCTTCTGGGCGACGTGGCATGAATGGAGCACCGAAACATGTTGAGAATGTAGGTTGTGGTTCTGTAACGCCGCGCTCTGTGCCAGCAACCTTAGATGTGAAACCTGATAGGAAGTGGTACATTGCTTGGGCTGGTGTCAAACGTGCGATTGGAGGTAATACACCGAATGCATCACATGTTAGCATGATGATGTTCTTTGGTTGACCGCCAAGCGCTGTTTCAGATGCGTTTGAGATGTAGTGTAATGGATACGCACAGCGCATGTTTGCTGTCAGGCTGTCGTCTTCGAAGTCCAATTCTTTGGTGTATTTATCGTACACCATGTTTTCGATCACTGTGCCAAACTTTGACGTTGTCGCATAAATCTCTGGTTCAGCCTTTTCAGACAAAGAGATCGTTTTTGCGTAACAGCCGCCTTCAAAATTGAACGTTGTTGTATCTGACCAACCGTGCTCGTCATCACCGATTAAAATGCGGTTCGGGTCAGCTGATAATGTTGTTTTACCTGTGCCTGAAAGGCCAAAGAAAACAGCCGTGTCCTGCTCGTCGCCAATCGCATGATTGGCTGAACAATGCATCGGCATAACGCCTTTTTCTGGTAGGAGGTAGTTAATGATAGAGAAAACAGATTTCTTGTTTTCGCCCGCATATTCAGTACCACCGATTAGGATCAGCTTTTGTTCAAATGAAATCGCGATGATCACATCTGACCGACAGCCGTGTTTTGCTGGGTCTGATTTAAATGTCGGGCAGTTTACAACTGTGAATTCTGGCGTGAACGTATCCAATTCTTCTGCTTCTGGACGACGCAACATTGTACGGATGAATAGGCTGTGCCAAGCAAGTTCGGTGATGACGCGTGTGTTAAGACGGTACGCAGGGTCTGATCCGCCGAACAAATCTTGTACGAAATATTCGCCGCCAACCATGTGTGCGAACATATCCTTTTTCAACTGTTCAAAAGCGTCCATTGCCATTGGAGGATTGTTTTCCCACCAGACACTGTCTTTTACAGAAGGCTCATCAACAACAAATTTATCTTTTGGAGAGCGGCCTGTGTATTCACCTGTTGAAACTAAAAAAGCACCACCCTTGCCAAGATCACCTTCGCCTTTTTCTAGGGCGGCTTGTACCAAAGCTGGCTCTAATAGATTGTAGTGAACTGACTTCAGACCAGAAATGCCTGTTTTTTCCAACGTTTGTGTTGGGTTAACGCGACCTGTTTCCATATTTTCGGTGCTCCTTGGGCAAATTTTATGATTTGCCATTAGTATTTTCATGCCCAAATGTGCCGAGCACGTAGAATTTACGAAACTTTCCTATATGAAAGTTGCCGCTGTATAACATGTGAGAATTTGAATGGAACGCCCGTTTTAGGCCAATTTCGCGCAGTTAACGTTAACGTTTGCATTATATTTTGGTCAATTGTGATGAAAAAATGACACGATTGCGTCGTCTTCGACAAATTTAAGTTGATTCTGCGACTCAGGTAGCGGAATATAAAGAAAATAAAAATAATAATAATAATGCAGTGCAGGCAATATCAGAGGGCAGTATGGCTAAAATAGCTTTGGTTGATGACGACCGTAATATCCTTACGTCGGTTTCTATGACGTTAGAGGCAGAAGGTTATGACGTTTCTACATATAATGACGGGTTGCAGGCGCTAAACGCCTTCAACGAAACAATGCCAGACATGGCAGTGTTAGATATTAAGATGCCACGTATGGATGGTATGGATTTGTTGGGGCGTCTTCGTCAGAAAACAGATATGCCAGTTATCTTTCTGACATCTAAAGATGATGAGATTGATGAAGTTCTAGGGCTTCGTATGGGTGCAGATGATTATGTGCGCAAACCATTCTCACAACGTTTGTTGGTGGAACGCATTCGTGCGATCCTTCGTCGCCAAGAAGCCCGCCTTTCAGATGCAGGTTCTCCGATTGCTGAAGAAGCAAACGAAAGCTTGATCGAACGTGGTGAATTGACAATGGACCCAATGCGCCATGCGGTGACTTGGAAAGGTCAGTCAGTTTCTCTGACAGTGACAGAGTTCCTTTTACTTCAAGCACTTGCGACACGCCCAGGTTTTGTAAAAAGCCGTGATCAGTTGATGGATGTTGCATATGATGACCAAGTTTATGTGGATGACCGTACAATCGATAGCCACATCAAACGTTTGCGTAAAAAGATGCGCTCAGTAGATGATGACTTTAGCGCCATTGAAACGCTTTATGGCATCGGCTACCGTTACAACGAACAATAAGATC
The DNA here is from genome assembly GCA_965206885.1 of Amylibacter sp. GTDB lineage: Bacteria > Pseudomonadota > Alphaproteobacteria > Rhodobacterales > Rhodobacteraceae > Amylibacter. Next base: position 41,927 of record CBDBLJ010000003.1, read on the forward strand.
ATGGCAAACGCAGAGATAGATATGGCTTCGGATATAAACGTATCTGATAGTGGTCGCGGTGAATCAAAAAAGAAACCTACGGGTTTGAGACGTTTTTTTTGGTCATCAGCGCTGGCCCGTCGGATTATCGCATTTAACTTGATTGCGCTTTGTACGCTCCTTTTAGGGATGTTGTACCTAAGCCAATTTAGCAATAATATTGCCGATGAACGCTTCGCTGCGTTGAAGGTTGAATCAAGTCTTTATGCGAAAATTCTAGAAGAGCGCGCTGCGAATAATACGAATGCAGCATCACCAAATGATGCTTTGTTAAGCGCTATGGTTGATACATTGCCATCAGCTGGTGCTACAGAAGTACGTGTTTTCGATGTAAATAATACAGCATTGACGACAATTTCTGCTGATGAAGCTGCGATACTATTGGATGGAAACGCTAAGTCTGGAGGTTTTTTAGGTAGAATCTTAGGAAGTTTGGTCGCGCCATTTGAAAGCCCTGCAAATGCAACACAAGCACGTGATGCGGATGAAATTTCTGAAAGCCTCGCTGTGAAAATACAAGCAAGCGGCGCGCAAACATTGAAAGATACGACACAAACAGGGCAAGAAATCGTTGCGGCAGGGCAAGTAATTACGGTGAATGGTACAGTTGTCGGATCAGTTGTGGCAGCAACGCCTGCAGGATTAATGGATAATCTACGCGCACAAGAGCGTAATAACATCCTGCGCTTATTTGTTTTTGCTGCTATATTATCAGTTGTTCTCTCATTGGTTTTGGCGAGCACGATTGCAAACCCAATTCATGTTTTGGCCTCTGCGATGGATGCAGGTACCACATCTAAGTTACGCAAAGACAGCCCTGATCGTGTGCGTATCCCAGATATGGCAGGTCGTGATGACGAAATTGGTCACTTGTCGAGCGCCATGCGGAATATGACATCAGCACTTTACCACCGTATCGAGACGAACGAACAGTTTGCAGCTGATGTGGCACACGAAATTAAGAATCCATTAGCATCTTTGCGGTCCGCTATTGAAACTTTACGTATCGCGCCAGAAGGTGAGAAACGTAATCGTTTGTTGGATGTTGTTGAACATGATGTACGTCGGTTGGACCGCCTTGTCTCTGATATTTCCAACGCGTCCCGTCTAGATTCGGAACTGGTTAAAGAAGAAGAAGACAACTTTGATCTAACATTAATGCTAGAGCGCATTGTCGATTTCCATAGTCTGGAAGCCAAAGAAGGCGGCGTTGAGATGTTGTTCGATCAGCCAGATGAAAAGATTTTCATCGATGGTTTGGAAGAGCGTCTTGCACAGGTTTTCGTAAACTTGATTACAAATGCTGTATCATTTTGTGAAAATGGTGATGCTGTTCGTTTGTGGGTGCGTCGTGTTGAAAATCGCGTTTTGATTGTGGTTGAGGATACTGGGGAAGGTATTCCAGACGATAGTTTGGCAAAAGTGTTCAAACGGTTCTATTCAAATCGGTCGGCTGAGAATTTCGGTAATAATTCTGGCCTTGGTCTCTCAATTTCCAAAGAAATTGTTGAGGCTCATGGTGGTGTTATTTGGGCTGAAAACATTCGTGCAAAAGGAGCAGAAGAAGGTTCTGCCCCATTGGGTGCACGTTTTGTCGTTGGATTGCCGGGGTGATCACCGAGCTTGATCTTGGGTTAAACCACGGGTCATGTGTTGATTTTGACGGAAAAAGTATCCTTGCTATTGGTCCATCAGGAATGGGCAAATCATCACTTGCCCTTCAACTGATTGCATTGGGTGGTATTTTGGTTGCGGACGATCAAGTCGTTTTATCGTCTGATGGAAAAGCGGCGATAGCCTCAGCTCCGCCAAATATTCAGGGGCAGATTGAAGCGAGGGGAGTTGGTATTTTGAAATGTCCAAATGTTGATAAATCCCAGCTTAATCTTATCGTTGATTTGGCGTTAGAACAGACCGCTCGGTTGCCCGACTTGAAAACTGTTGCGGTCGGTTCGCATCACGTCAACTTAATAGCAGGTAAAGATGTGCAAAACTTGCCTATTGTGGCTAAGATACTTAACTTATTCGGATATAGTCAGCTAATGGACCCTCTCAAGTGAGTACCAAAAAACAACATACGAACATTGTATTGGTCACAGGACCATCTGGTGCTGGCCGCAGTACTGCGATCAAAGTATTTGAAGATATTGGCTATGAGACGATTGATAACATACCTTTGTCGTTGTTGCCCAAGCTCTTATTAGGGCAACCAAATGGTAGTCAAATGGCGCTTGGTGTCGATATCCGAACCCGTGATTTTAATGTCGGTACTATTTTAGATATTCACGAAGAGATAAACCGTACTGAAGGTTTTCATAGTACGATATTGTTTTTGGACTGTGACACGGATGTTTTGGTACGTCGTTATAGCGAAACGCGCAGGCGACATCCGCTATTGCCCGATGACGCGCCAGAGTTTGGTATCGCAGAAGAGAAAAAGATATTGTCCAAATTAAGGATAATGACAGATACTTTGGTTGATACAACAAAGCTATCACCCCATGACCTTAAGGGCGAGTTAATCAAATGGTATGGTGATGCAACAGGTGGTCATATGTCGATCACACTACATTCATTTTCTTATAAGCGTGGGGCGCCACGTGGCGTGGATATGACGTTCGATTGTAGGTTCCTGAAAAACCCTTATTGGGACAAATCATTGCGTGATTTGAATGGCCTAGATAATCGTGTCGTTGATTATGTAAAAACAGATGATAGATTTCCTGAGTTCTTTGACCGTTTGAGCGGGCTATGTGGGTTCTTATTACCTGCGTATATTGATGAAGGAAAAGCACACTTCTCTATAGGATTAGGCTGTACAGGTGGACAGCACCGTTCTGTTTGCGTAACGGAAGCACTAGGAAAAAGCCTTGCAGACTCAGGCTGGCATGTATCTATACGCCACAGAGAATTGGAAAGACAGTAATGCGTATCGTAAGAGAGGCACAGATTTGATCGGGGTTGTTATCGTTGCACATGGCGGGCTGGCTAAAGAGTATTTAGCGGCAGTGGAACATGTTGTTGGGAAGCAAGAAGGTATAATCGCTATTTCGATTGCTGCAGAATGTGACCGTTCTGCAAAGCAAACTGAGATATGTGCTGCAGCTGATTCAGTCGATACTGGCGACGGTGTGATTGTTGTTGTCGATATGTTTGGTGGATCGCCTGCAAATTTATCAATGATGGCATGTTCTGCTAAAAAACGTAAAATTCTATACGGCGCTAATTTACCACTGTTAGTGAAGCTTGCAAAAACACGAAAATTTACCGTCGAGCAAGCAATCGAGACGAGTATGGCTGCTGGTAAAAAATACATGAACAGCTGTAATTGCTAGACTATAAAAGGCTGCTCAAATGATGAAGACACTTACGATTATTAATGAAAAAGGGCTGCATGCACGGGCATCTGCCAAATTTGTTGAAATGGTTGAAAGTTTTGATGCAGATGCTGAAGTTGGCAAAGATGGCATGACAGTGGCTGGAAATTCCATTATGGGTTTGATGATGTTGGCGGCATCTAAAGGATGCACGATCGATGTAAGCACTTCGGGAGAGCAAGCAGAGGCATTGTCTGAAGCTTTAGAAACTCTTGTTGGCGACTTTTTTGGTGAGGGCCAATAATATGATTGAAGCAAACACTCAAAATGAGGTGGAACAGATCAAACTTTATGATCGTTCAGAGTTGACTTACGCCAACTCATTCCCAAATTTTTGGAAGCGTACGTTTATCAAAACAGTCGAAACAATTACGGCTCGTATTCCTTTGATATGGCATATGCGCCAATGGGAAAACGATCCAAATAAAGACCCGCATTTCTGGACATCTGTTTTGAATCAGATGCGTATCAAAGTCACCACACCAGAAGATCAATTGAATAACATCCCTGCAACAGGTTCTATTGTTGTTGTCTGTAATCACCCTCATGGTCTGGTAGATGGCTTGGTTCTTGCCTGGCTTTTATCGAAGCGTCGCGAAGATTTTCAAATCATTACACGCGCTTTGCTGAACGGTGTTGATGTGGCTGCAAAAAACCTTTTGTCGGTCAGTTTCCCGCATGAAGAAGATGCTGTACGTAAAAATCTTCAGACGCGTAAAGATGCTTTGAACAGCGTAAAAGACGGACACTGTGTTGGTGTTTTTCCTGCTGGTACTGTTTGCACAAGTAAAACAGCATTTGGACCTGTTCGCGAAGCCGACTGGGGTACATTCACATCGAAATTAATCCTGCACACCGATGCACAGGTTGTGCCGATCTTTTTCCAAGGTTCAAATTCACGGGCTTTCCAAATCGCGAACCGTATTTCTGATACCTGCCGTCAAAGTCTCTTGATGTATGAAATTAAGAAAGCATTTGGCAAAGACCAAGCTCCGGTTGTGGGCAAACCTATTGGCCGTGATGTTCTTGATAAATACAAAAGTGATGCTGAAGGTTTGATGGCATTCTTACGCGCTGAAACTTTGGCATTAGATCCAAAGACTAAATAAGCGATCTAACTGAACAACTACCGACTTTCGTCGGTAGGTTCACGTTTTGAATGTAATTCAAGATACTGACGAATAACGTCATCCGTCACATTTCCACTCGTCGTTGAAAAATAGCCTCTAGCCCAGAACCGTTGCCCCCAATAGCGTTTGCGTAATTCGGGGTACTCCCGCTGTATCTTGTATGAGGACCTCCCTTTTACGCGTTGCATCACCTTTGAAATTGGGACGTGCGGCGGGACTGACACAAACATATGCACATGGTCGGTAGACAATACGCCTTTTTCAATGTGTACGCCCAATTCATTGCACGTTTGTCGTATCAATGTCCGAATACGCTCACGCATTTCACCACGCAGCACCTTGTAACGATATTTTGTTACCCAAACGATATGGTATCTGTGATAATATCTGCTATGACTTCCAGTAGAATAGATCATAAGGTTTCCTTCCATTTTAAGACCTTACCGCAACGCTGGGTCTTAAAATGGAAGGAAACCTTATGTAAATAACGCTAAAGCTGACCAGCTAAAAGCTGGTGGTTTTAACCAATTATTGGAAAATAAAAAGGCCCGCGAAAATCGCAGGCCTTTCAAATCTAATATCTATAATTTGCTTATAGCGCGTCAGTTAACTCTGGTACTGCGTCAAACAAATCTGCAACCAAACCGTAGTCAGCAACTTGGAAAATAGGCGCTTCTTCGTCTTTGTTGATTGCAACGATAACTTTACTGTCTTTCATACCCGCCAAGTGCTGAATAGCGCCTGAGATACCTGCAGCGATGTACAGATCAGGTGCTACAACTTTACCCGTTTGGCCAACTTGCCAGTCATTCGGTGCATAACCGCTGTCTACAGCCGCGCGAGATGCGCCAACTGCTGCATTTAGTTTGTCAGCCAAAGCTTCGATGATTTTGAAGCTTTCTTCTGAACCAACACCGCGACCACCAGAAACAACCACTTTTGCAGATGTTAGTTCTGGACGATCAGATGACTGAACTTTGTCCTCAACCCATTCTGACAAACCTGGGTTTGCAGCAGCTGCGATTGTTTCAACAGAAGCTGAACCGCTTTCGTCAGCAGCATCAAAACCAGCTGTACGGATAGAAACAACTTTCTTGCCGTCAGATGATTTAACAGTTTGGATCGCGTTACCCGCATAGATTGGGCGCTCAAAAGTGTCGCCGTCAACAACGCCAGTCACATCAGAGATAACCATTACGTCAAGCAATGCTGCAACGCGTGGCAGGATGTTTTTTGCACTTGAAGTTGCTGGAGCAACGATGTGATCGTAATCCCCTGCCAATGAAACAAGTAGATCTGCAATTGGTTCTGCAAGACCGTTACCGTAAGCCGCATCATCCGCACAAAGAACTTTAGCAACACCATTTAATGTTGCAGCAGCGCTTGCAGAACCAGCACAGCCAGCAGATGCACAAAGAACAGTAACATCACCCAAAGCTTGAGCAGCGGTTACCGCTTTACCAGTTTGGTCTAGTGAGATTTCACCACCAACGACTTCAGCTAATAATAGAACAGCCATTATAGTACTCCCGCTTCGTCTTTAAGTTTCGCTATCAACTCAGCAACGTTCGCTACTTTGATACCAGCTGCACGTTCCGCTGGCTCTGATGTGCCAACAATTTCCAAACGAGGGGCAACATCAACACCGAGATCAGCAGGTGTTTTTATGTCCAATGGTTTTTTCTTTGCTTTCATGATGTTTGGCAAAGAGGCGTAACGTGGTTCGTTCAAGCGTAAGTCAACAGAAACAATCGCTGGCATTTTCACTTTGATTGTTTGCAAGCCGCCATCTACTTCGCGTGTAACAGTTGCGCTGTCGCCATCAACGGATAGTTCAGATGCAAATGTACCTTGTGACCAACCCAATAGAGCTGACAACATTTGGCCAGTGGCGTTCATGTCATTGTCGATTGCTTGTTTACCACAAAGAACCAAACCTGGTTGTTCTTCGTCGATTACTGCTTTTAGCAATTTAGCAACTGCCAAAGGTTCGATGTCTGTGTGCACGTCATCTGTTGCTTCGATCAGAATGGCACGATCAGCGCCCATTGCCAAAGCTGTACGCAAAGTTTCCTGTGATTGTTTCACACCGATAGATACGGCTACAATCTCATCAGCTTTGCCAGCTTCTCTCAGACGGATCGCTTCTTCTACAGCGATCTCATCAAAAGGGTTCATGGACATTTTGACGTTTGCAAGATCAACACCGCTACCGTCCGCTTTTACACGTACTTTTACGTTATAGTCGATCACGCGTTTGACAGGTACTAGCACCTTCATTTGCGACTCTCCGAGTTAAATAAGTCTCTTAAATAAGAGACACCAAAATTATTCCACACGTTTAAGCTAAGAATGGCTGTAAATAAAGACAATATTCGCCATGAAATACTGCTGTTACGTCGTGTTTTCTACGGTTTTACGTCGTATTTGTACCGTGAAAAAATAAATGGAAATTTCACAAGCATGAAACGCTACTGATTCCCTCCTGGAACCCAAAGCACGTCTTTTGCCCCGTTTTCATTTGCGGCGCGGGAGGCGACAAAAAACCAATCAGATAAGCGGTTTAAATATTTAACAGCAGATGCATTAATGTCTTCCTGACCAGCAAGGGTAACAGCCAAACGTTCAGCACGACGTGATACCGTGCGGCATAGGTGCAATTGCGCGGCTAAAGAAGAGCCACCAGGTAATACAAAGCTCCGCAAAGGCTCTAAATTTTCATTCATGGCATCAATTTCTGCCTCTAAACGATCCACTTGCTTGGGCAATATGCGCAATGGTGTATATTCAGCATCTTTATCTTTTGCCATATCTGGACGGCAGAAATCTGCACCAAGGTCGAAGAGATCATTCTGGATACGAGAAAGAGCCAGATCCATATCCCCATCAGCATGCTGACGTGCAAGACCAACAGTCGCATTGGTCTCATCTACGGTCCCATATGCATCAACACGTACAGAATCTTTGGAAACGCGGGTTCCATTCCCAAGTGCTGTTTCGCCCTTGTCACCTGTGCGTGTGTAGATTTTGTTCAGAACAACCATGATCAACCACCATTTCCGCGAAGGGTTACGTAAAGCAAGATTAAAGCCACGGCTAATGCCTGTGCAATAATGCGCCAACGCATTAATTTATTGGCGTATTTTCGGTTAAAATCACCACCCGTTGTAAAGCCACCAAGACCGATCATTAGGATCACTAAGACAAGTAGAATAGCGATAACGACGATAAAATATAATGCACCTACAGGCATGATAGAATCCTTGTTCTGTTTCTTGAAACTTAATCCGATGATAAGACAAGTCTAGGTGTATCTGTCTACATGCGACTAAACACGTAATCTAGGGCGCGTGTTGAAAGGATACGTTTTAAGAAGCCAGATACATAAGTGGGTGTTGTGACATAATACCGTGGTTTTGGACGTCGCGATTCAAGGGCATGAATAAGTTTCTTGGTCACAGCGGCGGCTGGTAATTCACCTGGATCAGGTTTTGTGTCTTTGGCATATAAGCGGGGTATTATGGTTGCCTCATACATTTTACGCGCAAGTGAGTTCTCCCAATCGATCCATTTCTCAAACTGCGTTTGTGCATTTAAACGAATGTCAGTGGTGATTGGGCCAGGCTCAACGAGAATGATGTCTATGGGTTGGTTGCGTAACTCTAAGCGCAATGTATCTGTCAGACCTTCCATCGCGAATTTCGTTGAATTATAGGCACCACGCCCACGCATTGCGGTCAAACCAAGGACAGAAGAACAGTTGATGATCCGCCCATGCCCTTGCTTATACATCACAGGCAACAGCTGATTGATCAGATCGAAATATCCAAAAAGATTGGCTTCGAAAATCGCACGCAATGCACCGCGCGGCAGGTCTTGGGTGAGGGCGGGGACAGCATAAGCACCGTTGTTGTAAAGCGCATCTAATGTGCCGCCTGTACGTTTCAAGGTTTCTGCAACAGCAGCTTTGATGCTGTCCTCATCTTCATAATCCAATTCAAAGCTTTCCAAGCCTTCATTACGCAAGCGTTCACAGTCTTCAGGTTTACGGCAAGTGGCAAACACGCGCCAACCGCGTTTATTGAGTGTATGAGCACAATCGTAGCCAATACCTGAAGAGCATCCTGTTATAAGAATTGTTTTTTGTGCCATGTCTCGCCTATTTATCGCTTTTCTTGCAAGAAAGTCGTTGAAAACGGATCAAAGGTCTAGACCCTTTATCATCCACCGATTAGACATCATCTATGGCTGATATTATTGATAACAACAACATGTCCGATGATGCTGGTGGTGCCACCACATCTGAAACTTTACGCCGCGCTATTGGGGATCGTTATCTCACTTATGCGCTGTCTACGATTATGCACCGTGCTTTGCCAGATGCGCGTGACGGGCTAAAGCCTGTGCACCGTCGCATTATGTATGCAATGCGTGGTTTGAAATTGGACCCATCTGGTTCCTTCCGCAAATGCGCGAAAATCGTAGGCGAGGTGATGGGTAACTATCACCCACACGGTGACCAAGCGATTTACGATGCTTTGGCGCGTTTGGCCCAAGACTTTAGTGTGCGTTATCCATTGGTGGATGGGCAAGGTAACTTTGGGAATATCGACGGGGATAACCCTGCGGCTCAACGTTATACTGAGGCGCGCTTAACAGAAGCCGCCCAAGCCTTGATGGTTGGCCTGTCCGAAGATGCTGTTGATTTTCGCCCAAACTATGATGGATCGGAAAGCGAACCAGAAGTTCTACCAGCGACATTCCCAAATCTTTTGGCAAATGGATCCTCAGGAATTGCTGTGGGCATGGCAACGAATATCGCGCCCCATAATCTGGGCGAGCTTTGCGATGCTGCGATCCACCTGATCAAAGCGCCAAATGCCCGTGATGAAACTCTGATGGATTATGTGCCAGGACCAGACTTCCCAACGGGCGGTATCCTGATTGAGCCACGTGAAAACATCCTAGAAGCTTATCGCACAGGTCGCGGTTCCTTCCGCCTGCGTGCGCGCTGGGAACTGGAAGAGCTGGGTCGTGGCCAATGGCAGATTGTTGTCACTGAAATCCCGTATCAGGTGCAGAAATCTAAGCTGATCGAAAAGATCGCTGAACTGATCCACCTAAAGAAAATCCCTATCCTTGCGGATGTCCGCGATGAAAGTGCCGAAGATATTCGCTTGGTCTTTGAACCACGTGCGAAAACAGTTGATCCTGCGGTTCTTATGGAAACACTTTTCAAACTATGCGATTTGGAAATCCGCTTTAGTTTGAATATGAATGTATTGATTGATGGGCGCACACCAAAAGTATGTTCCATGAAAGAGGTACTCCGTGCCTTCTTGGATCACCGCCGTGATGTTTTACAACGCCGCTCTAAATACCGTTTGGATAAAATCGACCGCCGTCTAGAAGTTTTAGAGGGCTATATCGTTGCTTTCCTAAATTTGGACCGTGTGATCGAGATCATCCGTTATGAGGATGAACCAAAGCAAATCATGATGGCAGAATTCGAGCTGTCAGATGTCCAAGCCGAAGCTGTTTTGAACATGCGTTTGCGGGCCTTGCGTAAATTGGAAGAGATGGAATTGCGCAAAGAGCGTGATGATCTTTTGATTGAACGCGCAAACCTTGATGACCTATTGGGCAGCGAAGATTTGCAATGGAGCAGTATTACAGATCAGTTGCGTGAAACCCGTGATAAATTCGGCAAGAAATCCGAAGGTGGTGAACGTCGTACAGAACTGGCAGATGCACCTGATGTGGAAGACGTCCCAATTGAGGCTATGATCGAAAAAGAACCGATCACGATTGTCTGTTCCCAAATGGGTTGGATACGGGCGATGAAAGGTCATATTGATCTGGGCCAAGAGTTGAAATTCAAAGACGGTGATGAAAGCCGCTTTATATTCCACGCCGAAACCACCGATCGACTGTTATTGCTTGGTGCCAATGGTCGTTTCTACACATTACCATGCAGCCAATTGCCGGGCGGTCGCGGTATGGGCGAACCTGTGCGTTTGATCGTTGATTTGCCGAATGAAGCGGAAATGGTTGACCTCTTTATCTATAAACCAGACTGCAAAATGCTCGTGGTCTCTTCAGCAGGGGATGGGTTTGTCGTGAACACGGATGATGTTCTGGCACAAACACGTACAGGTAAGCAGGTGCTGAATGTCCGTGGCGAAACCAAAGCCCATGTTTGCCGCCCTATTGCGGGGGATCATATCGCTTGTGTCGGTGAAAACCGCAAAGTGCTGATCTTCCCGATTGATGAGCTACCAGAAATGGGTCGCGGCAAAGGTGTGCGTTTGCAAAAGTATAAAGACGGTGGTTTGAATGATGCGACGACCTTTACTCTGAGCGAAGGACTAAGCTGGCTGGACCCTGCTGGGCGCACACGTACGGAAACTCAGCTGGATGAATGGATCAGCAAACGGGCTTCTGCGGGCCGCATGGCCCCACGCGGTTTCCCAAGAGATAATAAGTTCAATATCAAGTAATTGATCTACCTTGCCCAGTGTAGCATCGGGCAAGGTGGATCTATTCTGTTTGGAATATCTTGTGAAACGCTCAACCGCATGACCGAATACAAGGTCAATAAGGCTGAAGGGCCATTGCTGTGGAAGTATGATATATGAAGCAACGTTTACCAGTGGCCTTTGTTTATTCGCTTTTTTTCTGGTCGATCAATATCATCACGAGTTAGACCAATGTCCTTTAACAAATGATCATTTAATCGCACTAGTTCCGCCTCAGCAGACATTTGTCTGATTTTTCGGGTGATCCAATTTAAAACACTTGCCGTGAGCGGTGTGAAATGTCTGCTTAGGTTTGGTTTTAGGTATTCTCGTATATAGGTCATGTGATACTTTCTGTTATCAAGTTGATCACATCATGGGCTGGTTAAGTGTTTCAAACAAACGCCGTTGCTTGACATCTAGTGTTAGAAAAAGTCACATATAAGAATGCCTCGATATTTACCTTCCCTGAATGCAGTGCGTGCTTTTGAAGCCGCTGGTCGCCACGAAAGCTTTAGTGGGGCCGCAAACGAGTTGAATGTAACTCACGCTGCCATTAGCAGGCATGTGCGGGGGCTTGAAAAGCAACTTGGTGTTCAATTATTCAAGAAGATTGCACGGGGTGTAGAGCTAACGGATAATGGGAAAACGTATCTTAAAAAAAGGAGATTGTATACTTGACAAACCCACTTGTTGCCTGTCACCTGCTCTTGTCAATCCAGGCTATACAAGCAAGCGCAGCCAATACGGCACCGATTGATACAACAAACGTCGGTGCTCCAAAATACCCCGATATGAATCCCCAAACGCCGCCGACCAGTAATATCATCACTGTATCAAGTGTCGCCTTTAGCCATTTACGCATTGTGACCCTCTATTATTTTTTCTTATCCTTCGCCTTTTTCAAGTCCACCACACGCTTTAGCTTCTCGTCAAACCGCGCTTCATCTTCGTTGCAGTCCAATTCTTTTGCGGCTTCTTTGAATTTGTCGTGTTGGGTTTTATTGGTCATTAGTTACCAGTCTCTCGAAACAAACCGCCTAGTGGTTCAGCTTCGCTTGGCTTGCAAATTTTAATAGCTTTTCCATTTATCCCAGCGATCTTTCCGTCAAGATTTACTGAACAACTACCGACTTTCGTCGGTAGGTTCACGTTTTGAATGTAATTCAAGATACTGACGAATAACGTCATCCGTCACATTTCCACTCGTCGTTGAAAAATAGCCTCTAGCCCAGAACCGTTGCCCCCAATAGCGTTTGCGTAATTCGGGGTACTCCCGCTGTATCTTGTATGAGGACCTCCCTTTTACGCGTTGCATCACCTTTGAAATTGGGACGTGCGGCGGGACTGACACAAACATATGCACATGGTCGGTAGACAATACGCCTTTTTCAATGTGTACGCCCAATTCATTGCACGTTTGTCGTATCAATGTCCGAATACGCTCACGCATTTCACCACGCAGCACCTTGTAACAATATTTTGTTACCCAAACGATATGGTATCTGTGATAATATCTGCTATGACTTCCAGTAGAATAGATCATAAGGTTTCCTTCCATTTTAAGACCTTACCGCAACGCTGGGTCTTAAAATGGAAGGAAACCTTATGTAAATAACGCTAAAGCTGACCAGCTAAAAGCTGGTGGTTTTAACCAATTATTGGAAAATAAATCCCCATCAAAGCTATGTATTTCAGCCACATTTGCCCTTTGCGCCGATGCAATATGTACAGCATCTGCTGGCTTTAGTCCGAATAGACCAGAAGTTTGTAGTGCCTGAGCCTTCAAGCCAATATCCTTATCAACTGGCATTACTAAGATATATTCATGGTCTAAAAATAACGGTAACTTAGACGGATTATCACTTGTTGCAGTCCTACTCTTACAAACCTCTGCGAGAGTAAATGCTGATACGACTATTTCGTACTCATCTCTCTCCGCACCCTCTATAATTGATTGGCACATTGCAAAGCGGTTCTCATTGGGCTTTCCTTCGCCCATAGGCACGTCACGCTCCTCATTTACGATAGCAAGCCATGTACAAGCATCCCAATAAATTCGCATACGTTTAGACATCAGCTCTTGTCCGCTTCATATATTCGACGGAATCTAAGCCGCCTGTGAAACCATGATCAATCAAATCAAATAGTTTTGGAAGGGTAGACCGATCCTGAAATAATTCAGTTCGTTCAACATCAATATGATCTAAAACCATGGGGGATTTATAGTAAAGCATCCCATGCAATCGGACTCTCACCCCCTTTATGACGTGATTAACTTCCAAGTGACCTATTTTATCAAGGCCAGAATCATTGGATATACATTTGACATCGGCTTTATCTAAACGTGTTACTATGTGTATGATAGGCCTACCATAACCATCTCGACCAACAGTCTTCACATACCCTTCGATGCTCCCAAGCTCCCTATGGGGCTGCAACGCTGGTTTTTTGATAATTGCAATTTTGGTCAAGGTTGCTTGCGCTGTTACTGTATCAACATCAAATTCTGGGGAATTACCATAATTGGAAAAGTCAATCGTAGTTCCCGCTAAACCACGGCAATCGCTTGAAGATTTCAGCCTTCACCTTTGATTGCGGCTTTTAGGTAACTATCATCCCAAGCGGCTGTTTTTCTTCGTATTTTCAGACTGGCCGTATCGCCGACTTGCTTGAAGATGTTGATTGCACTATGTCGCATCAGAGCCATGTTGGCGGGGCCATTTTGGGTCCGCAAGCGCATCAGGTCGTCGTGAAACACCACATCCATCACCCAGTGCAGGCGATTTTCCACACCCCAATGGGCGCGTGTGGCGCGCAGGAATTGCTTGGCTGAGAGCGGTGCGGAGGACAGATAGTAACGTCGCGAGAAACTGGTTTTACCTTTGTGTTTGACCTCGGCCTCGATCATGCCGATAGCGGCGAGGCCTGGAAACCTTGGTGCGCCAGGCTCAGACCGATCAGGGCGCAGCCACTCTACATCATGACTGACATAGGCACGACGGATTTCTATCCGCCCATGATCGGCATCGGTGGTTTCATGGGTTTCCAAACCACTGGTCTGGTCGAAATAGAGCCTCACCTCTTCATGCAGTGATTTTTGGTTGCCTTTAAGCGCCAAAAGATAGTCTGCGCCTTGTGCGAGGATCGCCGCAGCAATACCGTGTTGGCAGCCCATTGCATCAATCGTGACCAGCGCGCCTTTCAACTCAAGCCGCGCCAGTAGTCGAGGTATCGCGCTGATTTCATTCTCTTTCTCGTCACAGGATTCTTGCCCCAAGACCAATCTCTGACGCGTTGCCCAAGCTGAAACCAGATGCAGGGCGCGGCCATCCTCACCATGCGCACGGCGTGACGACTTGCCGTCAATTGCCACGATCTCATCATCGCCATCGCGCAAGGCCGCAACCCAGGAAACGAAGCATTCGCTAAACAGGTCAGCGGGAATCGCGTTCATCACATCATTGAGCGTGTCATGAGATGGGATCCCATCTTTGAAGGGTAGAAACCCACGCAAGAATTTCAATTTTCGGTCCGCCCATCGGGCTATTTCGGCAAAATCATCAGCACCAGCCATAACACCGCAGAGCACAATCAGTAGGATTTCGGGTAGTGGATAAACAGTTTTCCAGCTCTGGCGTGGGTCTTCAATGGCAGAAAAATGGTCGAGGATATTGGCTGAGATCATGGGAGGCTCCGAATGTCATTTCAATGACCAGAGAATCACATATCACCCGCTAAGGGAATCCCCACTTTTTCAAGCGATTGCCGTGCCCGCTAAACCGTTTGTTACACGCTTATTAAATGTTTCAACTTTCTTTAAAACCTTATCTGTAAAGTGTATTGGTCTACTGCCGCCTTTTGCAATATCAGACAGTCCTTCGGCGGTAGCTTTCACAACAGTATTGGCTCTTATTTCAATGTCCATTCCGTAGTTTTTTGGGTAAGGCGTTATTTCAAAAGTAATCGGGGAGTTTTTTGTGACGTCAGTAACTCGCCATACCAATTGATTGTCACCATCGCTAGAAATAGCACCTTCAACTTCTTCTAATATTTCTACATGATCTTGAATTTGAGACAAAAGATCCTTTACCGTTGGGGCATCATCCCCACGGTTACTTGTGCCTTTTACTATAATTCGAATAGGCTTAGCCATCTTACTCTCTTCTCTATGGAAAGATGCTACGCCAGAGACGAGTCCCTGTACATAACTCTTTTTCCAACTGTATAGGTTCATGTGTTTTGAGACTCACGCGGCTTCGGCCTGAGTGATTCGAAGGTACTCCATGGGTGTCTTACCTTTCAAGGCGTGATGTGGTCTGAATGTGTTATATTTTTCGACAGCTTTTCTCAGTTCAAACCGCATAGCTCCAATGCTATCGGCAATCAGATCACAACAATCATAGAATTCCTCGCGGAAGGTGCGGTTTCCACGCTCAACGCCACCATTGTATTTCGGTCTGGCTGGCGGCAATACAATGAGCGGGATTTTCATCTGCTCACACGCCGTCTCAAAATCGGCCATAAACTCGGAGCCACCATCAACTTGAATTGAGAGGATTTTATAGGGAGCTATTTCCACAAGCTCTTCCAAAAACCGTTTGGCAGAGCGTGCGGTGGCATTCGACTGAACAACTACCGACTTTCGTCGGTAGGTTCACGTTTTGAATGTAATTCAAGATACTGACGAATAACGTCATCCGTCACATTTCCACTCGTCGTTGAAAAATAGCCTCTAGCCCAGAACCGTTGCCCCCAATAGCGTTTGCGTAATTCGGGGTACTCCCGCTGTATCTTGTATGAGGACCTCCCTTTTACGCGTTGCATCACCTTTGAAATTGGGACGTGCGGCGGGACTGACACAAACATATGCACATGGTCGGTAGACAATACGCCTTTTTCAATGTGTACGCCCAATTCATTGCACGTTTGTCGTATCAATGTCCGAATACGCTCACGCATTTCACCACGCAGCACCTTGTAACGATATTTTGTTACCCAAACGATATGGTATCTGTGATAATATCTGCTATGACTTCCAGTAGAATAGATCATAAGGTTTCCTTCCATTTTAAGACCTTACCGCAACGCTGGGTCTTAAAATGGAAGGAAACCTTATGTAAATAACGCTAAAGCTGACCAGCTAAAAGCTGGTGGTTTTAACCAATTATTGGAAACTGAACAACTACCGACTTTCGTCGGTAGGTTCACGTTTTGAATGTAATTCAAGATACTGACGAATAACGTCATCCGTCACATTTCCACTCGTCGTTGAAAAATAGCCTCTAGCCCAGAACCGTTGCCCCCAATAGCGTTTGCGTAATTCGGGGTACTCCCGCTGTATCTTGTATGAGGACCTCCCTTTTACGCGTTGCATCACCTTTGAAATTGGGACGTGCGGCGGGACTGACACAAACATATGCACATGGTCGGTAGACAATACGCCTTTTTCAATGTGTACGCCCAATTCATTGCACGTTTGTCGTATCAATGTCCGAATACGCTCACGCATTTCACCACGCAGCACCTTGTAACGATATTTTGTTACCCAAACGATATGGTATCTGTGATAATATCTGCTATGACTTCCAGTAGAATAGATCATAAGGTTTCCTTCCATTTTAAGACCTTACCGCAACGCTGGGTCTTAAAATGGAAGGAAACCTTATGTAAATAACGCTAAAGCTGACCAGCTAAAAGCTGGTGGTTTTAACCAATTATTGGAAAATAAATTTGCGCGTGGATGTGCTTGCTACGCCGTTCCCAGGCCTGAAAGTGCTTGCAGGTGACGCCGTTTTTCGTGGCAGTCATGTGGTCGATCTGCACACGTTCTCCAATCTCTATATCTTTGTAATCCTTATATTTCCATCCTTTGGCGTGGCCCTTGGAGAAGTTACGCTTGCGCTTTTGTGGTGCAGACCTTGATCGTGTAATCAGGCCTTTCTTGCGTAGAAAACCCAAGATACGCCCCACGGTGCTATCGCTTATGATTTGGTTTTTATCGCGCCGCAAGATGGCCCCTATTTTTTCCTTACCGTAGGTTTTATTGTCGCGGCGAATTTCGAGCACCAACTGTTTTTCTGCCTCACCCCACTGTGACTTATTGCGGTGTTTTGGGGCCTTTGATGGCGGCATAATCCCTTGCGCCAAATCCTTCAAAACCCGCTTGTAGCGATAATAAGTAGACCGAGAGATGCCGACAAATTCAGCGCATTTTGCTAGAGAAACACCCTCTGCGCGTAAAGCTTCCCATTGCCGAACCGTGTCTTCGTATTTGATACGGTACGCATCCAAACATTCTTGTGTCCGCGCCCAAGCATAAAGTTTATAAACGTTCTTGTGCAGTCTTATGATTTGCATATTGGCCTCGTGAGTTGGTTTTTTACAATACTCAGTCTCCGAGGCCGCCTAAATCTTGGCAACAAAAAAACAGTCTCACATCTATCTGAACTTATTCACAACAATTCCGTGAAGTGCTTTATTTGCACGGGCTATATCATCAAATCCGTTACCAATCCGATAATTGTAACGAAACTCAAATTCAGTCGCATAACGATGTAAGTGTCTCTTATTGCAGTGTTGATAAACACCCTTCATGCCACGCTTAAAGATGCTGAAATATCCTTCAAGCGTGTTGGTGTGCACATCACCTTTCACGTATTGTCCTTTGCTGTGCGTTGTGAAATCATGTTCTGCAAACTCTGCACCAACCTTGGTGTATTGCTTGGCTTCATCCGTATATACGATTGCCTCTTTGGCGATATTTTCACGTAGGATAGGCAATAATGTAGATGCTTTGAGATCCTCAACAACAAAAGACTTAGATTGGCCTGTCGTACGATCCACTAGAGAAAGCATTGCGTTTTTATGAGCATAACCCCGCGCGCCTTCTGCTTTCTTGTGTTTGTGACCAATGAATGTTTCGTCAACTTCAACAACGCCTCCGCCAGAACCGTAGTTCACAGCGTTGTCGTTACGCATAACTTCGCGGATACGATGAGATAAAAACCATGCAGATTTGTAGGTTATTTCAAGAACGCGGTGCAGTTGGTGGCTGGAAATGCCTTTCTTGCTACTGGTCATAAGGTAAATGGCCTGTAACCACTTGTGCAGTGGAATGTGGCTTTCCTCAAAGATAGTGCCAATGCGTACTGTGAACTGCTTACGGCATTCAGCACACTTCTTGAGGCCATGACGCTCAATACCCTCTGGGTTCTTCTTGGAAGGCTTGGAACGTACACCCTTAAGAGCATACACCTTACCACAGTTACCACAGTGTGGACATGTGGGGCCGTCTGCCCAAAGCATACCCTCAACGTGAGCAAAAGCAGCCGCTTCATCGTGCATGTATGGTTTGGACAGTACAGACATTGTGTTTTCCTTTAACTATATGAATTAAATATATCAAATTATTTTGGGTTTGTCAAGTATACAATCGCCTAAAAAAATCACACCTGCATTAGATCAAATATCAATGTCTTCTGAAGACTTTCGGAATAAGAACATCGGATCGGTTTCCATAAGTTATGAACCTACTTTTGCATTGAAATGGCTCATGCCACGTCTTGGAGAGTTTCAAGATACCCACCCAGAGATTGATTTGAGGTTGGTGTCTTCAATAGATGTTGCGGATATCAAGAATAATGAATTTGACGTCGCGATTAGATACTGCACTCAAGAGTACGAAGGATTAGAACGTGATTTGATTTCTGCCATTCCAGTATACCCTTACGGAGTTCCGAGCTTTTCGTTTGCATCAACACCAAGTGATCTATTGCAATATAGATTGTTGCATGAAGACAAAGGCCAGTTGTGGACGCGTTGGTTCGAAAAGGCGGGTCACGAGAACTTTAAGTTGCCGAAGAATGCTAACCCGCTGTCATCGTTACTCGCTATGGAAGGTGCTTTAGCGGGTCATGGCGTTGTCCTTACTTCACCTGATTTGGTTGCCAGTGATGTGGCAAACAATCGGCTGAAATGTCTGTCGAATATTGGTTTAGATTTTGGCGGTTATTATCTTGTTTATCTCAATGAAGTTGGACGTAGAAAACCTGTTTCGACCTTTCGTAAATGGGTTGTTAGTGCTACTTCAGGGTTTAGGTAAAACAATATTCCCTCTAGATGCCAGCAGTGTGCCTTCCAATAATTAGGACGAAGAGTGGTTCTCGAATACTAACCAATATTGGCAGATTCAGACGGTGAATATAAGGTGGTTAATCGCAGGGTAGCCATTCAATTTAGCTATACTGATTTTATTTTATTATATATAATATCAAAGGCTTAATATAGTGTTCCAACTGGGACATGAAATTTATTTCCTGGTTCTACATGAAGATATTTAAACGGGGGTAACCTTCAAAGGGACACCTCCATCAGGTCGCAAAGTAATCAATAGAACAGGCTTAGGATCTTTTCCTTCGATCCGTTCAAATTTATACCGAGAGATCAATGTCGCCAGCACAATCTTCGTTTCAATCATAGCAAATTGAGCGCCGATACAAATGCGCGGCCCATCCCCAAAAGGAAGATAAGAATACCGCTCTGGTTTATAATTATTTGCAAAGCGTTCAGGATCAAAAAGATCGGGATTTTCCCACAATTGATGGTGTCGATGCAAAGCGTAGACAGGCAGCATTATCGTATCTTTAGGGGCGATGCGTCGCTTACATAGCTCGTCAGTTTCCAATGCCGTACGTGACAGAAATGCAGCGGGAGGATACAGTCGCAATGTCTCTTTAATGACTTGTTCGGTATAGGGCAAAGACGGACAATCGTCGGCAGTAGCGATGCGTCCTTCTAATACGGCTTGCGCCTCTTCACGCAGCTTATCTTGAACTTCAGTATCAAACGCGCACAGATATAAAGCCCACGCAAGGGTCAACGCGGTTGTCTCGTGACCTGCCACAATAAAAGTGAGCAATGTATCGCGTAGCTCTGCAGTGTTTAATCGTCGTTTCGTTTCCGCATCTTCGCCGTCCATCAAGAGATCTAATAAGTCAGGTATATCTTTTGCACCGTTCGCCCTGCGACTGTTAATAGCGCAGGTGGCCATTGCATGCATTTTTTTGATTGAGTTTGGTTTAAACATACGAGAAGGGCGCGGGACCCAAGTCGGCAAGCCAATGATGTCAAATAAGGACACTTTCCCAGCTTGATCTGTATAATTATTGATAGCATCATGAATGGCCGTACTATCAACAGGGCCTGAACCACTGAATGTGACGTTTGCAATAACATCAAACGTAGCACTGATCATTTCGTCAAATAAATCAGCTTCTCCATTATACGCATCTAAACGATCACATGTCACTTGTGTCGCTGCAGACATAATAGGAGCTAAGTTAGCGATATTGCGATGTGTGAAAACAGGTGCTGCCGCTTGCCTTTGCCAGCGCCAATGAGCGCCTTCTGCAATAAACATGCTTTCGCCGATAGCTGGCTTAAGAATATTCTTTGTAAGGTCTGACTTTGGATAAGCATCAAGCTTGTCTTTTAAAATGCGTCCTATTGCGGAGGGTTCCATAACCATATGCCAACGTACGCTGCCCATACGGCCCGATACGATAGGTTGTTTGGTCGCGATTTTTGGGATGATTTCTAAAAGATTACGCCTTGCAGCCATCAAAGATTTTATGGGCCCCCAAACAGCAGTCACAAGTTTTGCTTTGGGTGGTTCAAGCTTTGCATTCAATATTTTTGTCATAATATAATATACCCTTGTTGGGGGTTGTTTCATCATTAAAGCTAGCAGAACCAAAATGAATAACCAGATGAGTTCGAAATATTGAATAAGTTCAGATAGATGTGAGACTGTTTTTTTGTTGCCAAGATTTAGGCGGCCTCGGAGACTGAGTATTGTAAAAAACCAACTCACGAGGCCAATATGCAAATCATAAGACTGCACAAGAACGTTTATAAACTTTATGCTTGGGCGCGGACACAAGAATGTTTGGATGCGTACCGTATCAAATACGAAGACACGGTTCGGCAATGGGAAGCTTTACGCGCAGAGGGTGTTTCTCTAGCAAAATGCGCTGAATTTGTCGGCATCTCTCGGTCTACTTATTATCGCTACAAGCGGGTTTTGAAGGATTTGGCGCAAGGGATTATGCCGCCATCAAAGGCCCCAAAACACCGCAATAAGTCACAGTGGGGTGAGGCAGAAAAACAGTTGGTGCTCGAAATTCGCCGCGACAATAAAACCTACGGTAAGGAAAAAATAGGGGCCATCTTGCGGCGCGATAAAAACCAAATCATAAGCGATAGCACCGTGGGGCGTATCTTGGGTTTTCTACGCAAGAAAGGCCTGATTACACGATCAAGGTCTGCACCACAAAAGCGCAAGCGTAACTTCTCCAAGGGCCACGCCAAAGGATGGAAATATAAGGATTACAAAGATATAGAGATTGGAGAACGTGTGCAGATCGACCACATGACTGCCACGAAAAACGGCGTCACCTGCAAGCACTTTCAGGCCTGGGAACGGCGTAGCAAGCACATCCACGCGCAAATTTATTCGAATGCCACCGCACGCTCTGCCAAACGGTTTTTGGAAGAGCTTGTGGAAATAGCTCCCTATAAAATCCTCTCAATTCAAGTTGATGGTGGCTCCGAGTTTATGGCCGATTTTGAGACGGCGTGTGAGCAGATGAAAATCCCGCTCATTGTATTGCCGCCAGCCAGACCGAAATACAATGGTGGCGTTGAGCGTGGAAACCGCACCTTCCGCGAGGAATTCTATGATTGTTGTGATCTGATTGCCGATAGCATTGGAGCTATGCGGTTTGAACTGAGAAAAGCTGTCGAAAAATATAACACATTCAGACCACATCACGCCTTGAAAGGTAAGACACCCATGGAGTACCTTCGAATCACTCAGGCCGAAGCCGCGTGAGTCTCAAAACACATGAACCTATACAATATTAAATTGACCGTTGATTTTTGTTGCAAATAGCAGTACCGCAACTGCATCGAAATGTAGGGACCTATGTGGCCCGACGACTTAGGAGAGCCACAATGGCAAAAGAAAAGTTTGAACGTAATAAGCCGCACGTCAACATCGGCACAATTGGCCACGTTGACCACGGTAAGACAACATTGACAGCTGCGATTACCAAGCAGTTTTCAGACAACTTCAAAGCGTACGACGAAATCGACGGCGCACCAGAAGAAAAAGCACGTGGTATCACGATTTCTACTGCTCACGTTGAGTATGAGACTGAAGGTCGTCACTACGCACACGTTGATTGCCCAGGCCACGCTGACTATGTGAAAAACATGATCACTGGTGCGGCTCAAATGGACGGCGCTATTCTTGTTGTGAACGCAGCAGATGGTCCTATGCCTCAAACACGTGAGCACATCCTTTTGGGTCGCCAAGTTGGTATCCCGCACATGGTTGTGTACATGAACAAAGTTGACCAAGTTGACGACGATGAGTTGCTTGAATTGGTTGAAATGGAAATCCGTGAGTTGTTGAACGAATACGACTATCCAGGTGATGATATCCCTATCATTGCGGGTTCTGCATTGGCAGCTTTGGAAGACCGTGACGATGCAATCGGCAAAGAGAGCATCGCGAAATTGATGGAAGCTGTGGATTCATATATCCCAACACCAGCACGTGACATCGACAAAACGTTCCTAATGCCAATTGAGGATGTGTTCTCAATCTCAGGCCGTGGTACAGTTGTAACGGGTCGTATTGAGCGTGGCTCAGTTAACGTTGGCGAAGAAATCGAAATCATCGGCATCAAAGACACGAAGAAAACAACATGTACTGGTGTTGAAATGTTCCGCAAACTGCTTGATCGCGGTGAAGCTGGCGACAACGTTGGTGTTCTTCTTCGCGGTATCGACCGTGAAGGTGTTGAGCGTGGCCAAATTCTTGCGAAACCTGGTTCAGTTAAGCCACACACTAAGTTTGAAGCAGAAGTATACATTCTGACGAAAGACGAGGGTGGCCGTCACACACCATTCTTCGCAAACTACCGTCCACAGTTTTACTTCCGTACAACTGACGTGACAGGTAATGTTGAGTTGCCATCAGGCACAGAAATGGTGATGCCGGGCGACAACTTGAAGTTCGCAGTAGAATTGATCTACCCAATCGCGATGGAAGAAGGCTTGCGCTTTGCTATCCGTGAAGGTGGTCGTACTGTGGGTTCTGGTGTCGTTTCTAAAATCCTTTAATCTTTATATTTTAGAACGCTGAATTCGAAGGGTAGCCTAATCGGCTGCCCTTTTTCTCTTGTGATGTACAGATGGCTCTTGCAAAAGTAAGAATCCTTGCGTATCTGAGCTTTACTTTGGTTGTAGGGGTTTAGCTCAGTTGGTAGAGCATCGGTCTCCAAAACCGAGGGTCGTGAGTTCGAGTCTCTCAGCCCCTGCCAAAGTGGTTTCTGTTGTAAAATGCCAAAAGGTTTTGCCTTTATGGACACATAGGTTTGCCTTTGGGTCTCAAAATTAGGTTCTGTTGCAAAGATTTTAATGTTGATTGCTTTTCTGGTGAGATTTTTGCATACGCATGTGAGTTTTAGACCAACAGGTGAGTGTACCATGATTTCGTTCAGCGGCTGTCATTTCCCCAAAGAAGCGATTCTTTATGCGGTGTTTTTTTACGTGCGCTATGGTGTTTCCTACCGTGATCTGGAGGAAATCATGGCGGAACGTGGTGTCGATGTCGATCATACAACCCTGAACCGATGGGTGATAAAATATGCGCCCTTGATCGCCACTGAAGCACAGCGTCGGAAGTCTGGAACCAGCACCTCGTGGCGCATGGACGAGACCTATATCAAAGTCAAAGGTAAGTGGATGTATTATTACCGCGCCATCGATAAATTCGGCAAAACCCTTGATTTTATGCTGTCAGAGCAGCGGGATGAAGCGGCAGCGACTGCATTTTTCAAGCGGGCGATCCAGAATAACGGCTTCCCTGACAGGGTGGTCATCGATAAAAGCGGTGCCAACCTCGCCGGGTTGAATAACACGAATTACCTGCTCTTGTTGAACGGCTGGTTTTGGCTGATTGAGATATTGCAGGTCAAATATCTCAACAACATCATCGAGCAAGACCACAGGTTCATCAAGAAGCTGACCAAGCAAATGAAGGGCTTCAAATCCTTCCTCTCAGCCTCCGCAACACTGGATGGCATTGAAGTCGCGCACATGATCCGCAAGAAACAATTCGGAACACCCGGACAATCCGCTTTCCAGCAATTTTCGGCGCTCGCTGGATAACTGTGTCCGGCGATAGGAGTGACTCCATGCACAATCTCAGTTTGCGACAGAACCATCTGCTCCGCGCACAAAGACCTTTTTCAACGGCGACATATCAAACATACCCGCAGATGTTCGCACCGCATCATGCTCATCGTTTGGGTCAGTATTATAGGTCCAAGCCGTCCCCATTCCATTCCAATCTTCCAGACCAGAGCCAAGCGCTGTGTGGCGCGAAGCAAGGGCAGATGTGCGGCTAAGTTCTTCAGTCATGTTATTTCCTTTTAAAAGTTAGTACCATTCATCAGGCATCGCCTCTTTGCGACGTGCCATAAAATCTTTGAGCGCTTCATCAACACTTTCATCCATTGGCGGCATTTCATATTCGGCAAGCATTGCTTTCCAAATTCCATTTGCCCGCTCTGCAGCCGTTAATGATCCATTTTCAGACCATGTCTCATATGGCCCAGTATCTGGTAAGCTTGATTGATAATTCGCAGTCGCAAAATTGCGTAGCGTATGTTCAGTAGATAAGAAGTTTTCACCTGGACCACTTTCTAAATAAGAGTCTCGCGTCAAAGTTTTTTCATTCACTTGGATACCCTGCATCATCTGCATCATCATCCCACAGTGATCCAAATCTAATGCGAATTTTTCGTACGACATAGTTAGCCCACCCTCAAGCCAACCAGCAGCATGCCAAACTTGATGCGCCCCAGAAATCATCGTTGCCCACATAGCACTCGCGCTATCTTGCATCGCTTGCCCATCAGCTGCATTTGATGATGTCACTTGTCCACCGCCAGATCGCACAGGAACCCCCAAACGATTGACCAACTGGGTCAATCCCATGGTTGCCATATTTGCCTCTGGCGTCCCAAAAGTTAACGCACCGGACTTAAGGTTCATCGTAGAATGAAAGCTGCCCAATATCGTCGGGCACCCTTTGCGTACAAGCTGTGTCAGGGCAATGCCAACCATACCTTCCGCCAACGTCTGTGCAATCACAGCAGGTTGTGAAACAGGGCCCATTGCCCCTCCAAAGATCGCAGGCGAAACAGCAACGCACTGATTTTCAGCAGCATAGGTCCGCAATGCGCCCGACATAGTATCATCATAAATTAACGGTGAGTTTACATTAATGTTCGCCTGAATAACGGCATTCTCTTGCATAAAGGTTCCACCGAAAACCAGTTTAGCCATATCAATACTGTCTTGCGCACGTGATGGAGACGTAACACCCCCCATAAAAGGTTTTGTTGAAAGGCGTAGGTGCGCATAAACCATATCTAAGTGACGTTTATTTACAGGGACATCGACGGGCTCACAGACCGTACCTCCAGAATGGTGTAGCCATGGAGAGCTGTAAGTCATTTTTACAAAATTATGGAAATCATCTAACGTTGCATAACGTCGACCCTTGTCCAAATCGGTGACAAAAGGCGCCCCATATCCAGGCATTAGAACAACATTATCACCTCCCAAAGTCACAGTGTGTTTCGGGTCACGCCCATGTAACTTATATGTACTAGGAGCTGTCGAGCATAACTCTCGTGCATGATTGGGGTCAAACCGCACACGTTGTCCTTTAACATCAGCGCCCGCCTCACGAAACAGCTCCAATGCAATCTCATCTCCGCGAAACTCCACACCAATCTCTTGTAAAATCCAATCAGCTTGAACTTCTAACGCAACCAAAGCTTCTTCATTTAAAAGACCATACGTTGGAATATTTCGCGCATGTGATATCGCTGAAGTTGCATTCACGCCATTGGGGTCAAGCCGATTCAGCCTGCTTGCCCTACCTCCTCGGCGTGATGTTTGTATCGGCATTTTCCACCATTTTCATAATTTGCGACTAAAATATTTAGCCAAGCTGTAACTTGGTTCGCGAATTTCATTTTACTAATCCATGTTTCGAGCTTTATTTGCCAGAACACAAATCAAAAGAATTGCACCAGCCGTATAAATAATTTAAACGATACTTATGAAATTTCGACATTATGACAGCTTACGAATATTCAAAATCACAGCCCAATACAGCAGCTTTTCAGATGCGGCTGGCCGGTTAAATTTGACGAAAGGCGCAATAAGTTACCAGATTAAGATACTCGAACAAGAGCTGGGTTTCACCGTTTTTAAACGTGTTCCGCGCGGCATAATCTTAACCCCAAAAGGTCACGAATTACTGCTTTCCGTTCAATCTGCATTTGGCACGTTAGAAGAAAAAATAATTGAACTGCAAAACACAAATGTAAAAACGCTGACAATTGGCGTATCTACATATTTTGCATCGCGTTGGCTGTCCCCACGCCTGATGGATTTTATGCAATTACACCCAGATATAAGATTGCGTATCCAGCCCATGATCAACTTTGAGGGCTTGGCGGGTAAAGGCATTGATTTAGCGATCAGATGGGGAAAGGGCGAATGGCCAAACGCATCACCCGAACCCATATTTCCCTGCGCGGCTTTTCCTGTCGGAAATCAAGCGGCTGCTGACCTCGTTCAAAGTGAAGGTATGGAGAACGCGCTTTTAAAATTAACCCTACTAAGAGATCGTGATGCAAGCACTGCATGGTCAGATTGGTTTGATAAGGTTGGTTTGGAATTTCATGGGCGCACAGATACTTTGATAATCCCGGATCCAAATGTTCGCGTTCAAGCGGTTATAGATGGTCAGGGAATAGCTTTAAATGATATGCTTGTTGAAAATGAACTCCAATTAGGTGTTCTTCATAAACTTTCGCCGATGGAATTAAACGAATACGGCTACTTCATTGTTTATCCTGAAAGCAATAAAAACATTCTAAACCCATGCGTAGAGAAATTTCTTGAATGGTTATAACACCTTAAATTCGCACCTAAAAAATGTCACTTAAGGGTTCAGAGGATACTAGTCTGCGCATCCAAACTTAGCACGAAGGGCATCAGCAATCTCATCATCACGTTGCTTAAGATACGCCTTTTCATTCAAATTTTGCATTAGCTTTAACACATATAATTTTTGCTCTGCTGTCATTTTCATATTCCGCTTCTGCCTCACTTCATACATTAAATCTTCCAGTTTAATTATAACTATTTCAAGACATATGATTGCAAGAAGTTGTGAAGATTACGTTATTATGGGCCGTAGAATCGTAAGAGTGTTCATCGAAAAAACCTGCCTCCACCTTGAGTGGAAACGTTAATTTCTTAAATCATCTTGATGACGTTTTTTTCAATCGCCAATATGTAACCTTTGCGGCTGATGTTTTTAATCAACAGCTGCGACATCATTTGATTGCCTAAATGATCACGCAAACGCTTAATCCGCGTCGCACCCGCAGCCTCATCGACATCTACCTTACTCTTGCCACTGATCATCGCTTCCAGATCAGAACCCGTAATAACCTCGTCATCCAAGCGCGCTTCACACAAAACGGATAAAGTTTCCAAAATCGACTCGGTCAATTCGAATTCCATATTATTAATATAAACCACCCGCTCATCGCGGTTCACCACGAGACTAGTGATGTGAATGCCAGAGCGTTCAATTTCTGTCATCCGCTGGCTTAGCCCGTAGTTTGTCATCAAAAAATACAGCGAAGAAATCAGCAATGCTGACGACAAAACCAATAAGACAAAGATAATAAATCTATAGCCCTGCAACACCTCTGCAAATGACGTGCCAGATTGGGCGAGGATTTCCAAAAGCTTCGTCTCATTCGGGCTCGTCAATGCATCGTTTTCCACAAAGATACGTTCAACCCTGTCATTAAACATATTCGCATCAGGCAAATTGATGAACAGGATAATCGATGTCACCAACAACAACCCAACAATCATCAAGCTTCCCCACAGCGCTATAGAGCGCGGTTTGAAACGGCTGTTGTCAGTATCTAAGGAAGTACGCACCTGCATTACCCTGTCTTTGTTTCGCACCATTGGCATCCAGTATTGAAAGTATCCTTAACAGAGTCCAACCATTATTTGCCAATCGCGCCGAAACAACTTGTTGTGCGCTACTGCGATTTCTACAAGCACCAGCAGACACTTGCATCACACCATAATGCAATTTCAAGCCATTCGAGGCTTGCTTGGCTTTATAATCAACAAAACAGTCCGCAGCAAAACTAGGGTTTGCAGCAGCAAGTGTCAGGCCCATCACTAGGGCGATATTTTTCAATGCGTTTTTCATAGCTATTACTTGGGTCATATTGCGATGTTATTCAATAACAACCGCATCTGAACCAACGTTATCTAATAACACACCGTTGTAATTGCCTAACTTCGTCATCCCCCCCAAATTTATCACAGGCCAAATGCCAGAGCGCAAATATCGCGCATAAATTGGACCGCTTAAAAAGCGCTCCTTATGAAAGGTAAAAAATGAAAACATCTAATCTAATCGCAATCGCAGTATCAGGCGCAATCGCATTAACAGCAGCTGCAACACCTGCATCCGCAGCCAGCGATGGGGACCGTCTTGCACAAATCCTATTCGGTGCAGCAGCGATCGGCGCTATTGCTCATGTTGTACACAAAGATAAAAAGAAACGCCGCCAGCGAGAGGCTGCACGCCGCGACCACTATCAACCTCAGCCTGTGTATCAAAACCACAAACCACGTACTTGCTTACGTAAGAAGTATACGAACCACGGCTGGAAAACATTCTACTCTCGTAAATGTTTGAAACAACATGGTTATGGTCAACAGGTTCGTAACAACCACAACACACATTCGCATGGTGGTTACAATCAGCATACGCATAATAGCAACAACCACACTGGCCACAGACATACACGTTAAACTCGAATAATAATGTCGAGCAGTAAGGGCGTCCGCAAACGGGCGCCCTATTTTATTTTGTAAGTATTAATTTGCCTTGGCGCGTGATCCGCAAAGTATAACATTTTTCATCTAACTGAACAACTACCGACTTTCGTCGGTAGGTTCACGTTTTGAATGTAATTCAAGATACTGACGAATAACGTCATCCGTCACATTTCCACTCGTCGTTGAAAAATAGCCTCTAGCCCAGAACCGTTGCCCCCAATAGCGTTTGCGTAATTCGGGGTACTCCCGCTGTATCTTGTATGAGGACCTCCCTTTTACGCGTTGCATCACCTTTGAAATTGGGACGTGCGGCGGGACTGACACAAACATATGCACATGGTCGGTAGACAATACGCCTTTTTCAATGTGTACGCCCAATTCATTGCACGTTTGTCGTATCAATGTCCGAATACGCTCACGCATTTCACCACGCAGCACCTTGTAACGATATTTTGTTACCCAAACGATATGGTATCTGTGATAATATCTGCTATGACTTCCAGTAGAATAGATCATAAGGTTTCCTTCCATTTTAAGACCTTACCGCAACGCTGGGTCTTAAAATGGAAGGAAACCTTATGTAAATAACGCTAAAGCTGACCAGCTAAAAGCTGGTGGTTTTAACCAATTATTGGAAAATGAATTTTAGCCAACGTGCCTTTTTGCGTTAGCGCAAGCGCATCATGCTCAGGGATCGATGCAATATGGTGCGCATCTTGAATATTCACTTTCTCTATTAATGACATACCTAACTCCTTGCTGATTCTAATTTGTATCTTATATCTGACTATTTTAATAAGGTATGTCAAATAGAATAATTCTCTTCCGAAATATACGCGTGCAACTGTCACTTTTGAGCGTTATTAAAACGAATGCCAGATTTTATACATGAACAAGAACTCTTAACCAAATTAGGCCCTAACGCTAAAATCGCAGGGGTAGATGAAGTGGGTCGTGGCCCATGGTCAGGGCCTGTTACTGCATGTGCAGTAATCTTAAACCCAGACAACATTCCAGATGGGTTAAATGATTCCAAAAAACTAACCGCAAAAAAACGTGAGCACCTTTTTGATCTGATCATGGATACATCCGATGTTTCCATTGCACATGTATCTGTCGAAGAGATCGATCAAATCAATATCTTACAGGCCTCCCTGCGCGCGATGGAAAATGCTGTGGCCGGATTATCTGAAACCTGCGATTTCGCTCTAATCGACGGCAACAAAACACCCAAAAACCTAGTATGCCCATCCGAGACAATTATCAAAGGCGATGCCAAATCAGCCAGCATCGCAGCCGCATCAATCATCGCAAAGGTTACTCGCGATCAATTAATGGTGACTCTTTCGCAACAGTACCCTGGCTATGGATGGGAAACCAATGCGGGATACGGCACAAAACAACATCAAGAGGGGCTTGCAATACTTGGTGTGACCCCACACCATAGACGTTCCTTCAAACCTATACACAACATCTTGTGTGGCAAAAATAAGGCAAGTGATTGATTCATAAAGAAATTGACCTCGAATCCGTTATGAATCATCTTAGTCCTCAACAACGACGCGAAAAGCGCATTGAGGCAGTAAAAAATGAAGAATACCAAGAAAACGGCGGAAGTAACTCTGCCTTTAAACCAGATATTGTCTGGTGATTGTGTGGAAGTGATGAACGCACTTCCAGAAGAATCTGTAGACCTAATCTTCGCAGACCCACCCTATAACTTGCAACTAAAAGGCGAACTTCACCGCCCTGATAATTCCAAAGTGGATGCAGTGGATAATGATTGGGATCAATTTTCCTCTTTCCAAAAATACGATGAATTTTCACGTGATTGGCTCAAAGCAGCACGCCGTATTTTAAAACCAAATGGCGCTATCTGGGTCATCGGTTCATACCACAATATTTTCCGTGTAGGTGCTACACTGCAAGATGCTGGTTACTGGATTTTAAATGATGTGATTTGGCGTAAATCAAACCCAATGCCAAACTTTCGCGGCATGCGTTTGACCAATGCACACGAAACTATGATTTGGGCTGCTAAATCCGAAAAATCTAAAAACACATTCAATTACGAAGCTTTAAAAGCCTTAAATGACGGTGTTCAAATGCGCTCTGATTGGGTTCTGCCAATCTGTAACGGTCATGAACGTCTAAAAGACAAAGACGGCAACAAAGCCCACCCAACACAAAAGCCTGAAAGCTTGTTACACCGCCTATTGGTCGGCTCGACAAACCCAGGTGATGTGGTTCTAGATCCATTCTTTGGTTCAGGCACAACAGGTGCCGTTGCCAAAAAATTAGGCCGTAATTTCATCGGTATCGAACGCGAAGCGGCTTACCGCGAAGTCGCAGAAGCACGTTTGAAATCTATCCGTACTTTGGACAAGTCATCACTAGAGGTCAGTACATCAAAACGTGCAGAACCACGGGTTCCATTCGGCCAATTGGTTGAACGCGGCATGCTACGCCCAGGTGAAAAGCTACACAGCTTAAATGGTCGTCACTCTGCCAAAATTCGTGCAGACGGCACATTGATCGCCCACGATACCAAAGGCTCTATCCACCAAGTTGGAGCTGCCTTAGAAGGTGCGCCATCATGCAATGGTTGGACATATTGGTGCTTCCGCAAAGAGGGTAAAAATATCCCCATCGATTTGTTGCGCCAACAAATCCGCGCAGAGATGCAAGTTTAACCACACAGCAAGAAAATACAGTTACCGCCGGTATCAAGGCTCCGCCGCTTTGATACCATGCCCAACTTCCCCGTCCCTAGTGGCGGGGTTTTTTTGTTACTTAGGCTGTGGATTCAACGCCTTATTATACGTATGCCAATCTTCGACATCAGGATAATATTGCTTGCGCCATGCTTTAACCCTGGGGTTCATAATCTTTTTCCAAACAGGCGGCACCATAGCAGCAAGCGTCATCCATGAATAACTTGCAGGCAACTGTGGTGCTTCATCCGCATCATAAGTTTGCAATAATGGAAAACGCCGATCTGGCTTATAGTGATGGTCTGAATGGCGCTGTAAATTAATCAAGAAAAAATTCGAAACCTTATAGGCTGAATTCCATGAATGATGCGGCTTCACATGCTCATATTTCCCGTCCCCCATGTGGCGACGAGTCAGCCCATAATGTTCGACATAATTTACCAACTCTAGCTGCCAGATAGCTGTGAAAGCTTGTACACAAAACAACCCAACACCGAACCAACCACCAATTGCAAAGGACAGGGCCAAGAACGAAAATTGTAAGATCCCGTATTTCCAAAACGGATTACTGCGGTGATAAACAGGTAGCCCTTTACGCGCCAACATCGCTTTTTCCGCTTTCCAAGAAGAGGTCATACAATTGAGCAAAACACGTGAAAAGAAGCGATGGAATCCTTCATTATACCGCGCCGTCACAGGATCACGCGGTGTGCCTACATAACGGTGATGCACTAACAAATGCTCTGACCTAAAATGCCCATAAAGCGTTAAAGCCATTAAACCGTCGCCCATATGGCGTTCGTATTTAGGTTTTTGGTGCATCAATTCATGGGCATAAACAATACCAACACTACCACTAACGACACCGATGCCAAACAAGAGACCCCAAGCTTCTCCGCCTTGCAGGTTATCCGTCCAACTGACATAGGCAATCGCACCAAAAATCAACACGCATTCCAATGGGAACCAGATAATCGTGATCAAGCGATACCAAAACAATTCGCTATCTGGCGTATTCGGGTCTTTGTTCGACAATTCCATACCTTGGAAGTGATCGACAATCGCCAAGAACCACCATGTATAGGCTGGGATAAGGATCAACCACCAACCACCTAAGTAAATTGCAATCAAAACAACCCCAACAATCGTCAGAGACATCCAAAATGGTAAAGCAGCAGTAAAACTATTGTTCTTCATCGCGGGGGTCCTTTGTTAAAAAGAGATTAACCCAAGTTTTAACTTAATCAAATATGACGTCACGCCACGGGCTTCACCAATCTCCAAACCTTACGCATCACAGTTGGCAAATCGTTTACATTATAATCTGATGCCGCAATAAATTGCCCAATATCTTGGTCGAAATCATCGGGCACCACTGCACATTCAACAGATAGGCGCAAATGAAAATGTGTAAACGTGTGTCGCGCCTCTTCGCTCAATGCAGTCCAATCTGCTTCAAACGGGGCCCTCGCATCAGGCACATCCACAGCCCACTCTGTTCCAGGCCACCCTAACATACCACCCAATAACCCTTTATCTGGGCGACGTTCCAATAACACAGCTCCATCCTGCCGAATGGCTACATAACAGGTCCCGAACCGTATCGGCTTCACCGCTTTCGGCAATTTCTTAGGCAGCTCCGCCGCCATACCAATAGGCTGTGCTTTGCACCCATCCGTCCAAGGACAAATCCCACAAACAGGCGATCGCGGCGTACAAACTGTCGCTCCCAAATCCATAATCGCCTGCGAATAATCTCCAAAACGCGCCTCGGGTAACATTCCCGCGGCCAAACCACGTAACTTTTCCTTACTGGTTGGTAAAGGTTCCTCTATCAAATGATACCGTGCCATAACACGTTCCACATTCCCGTCCAAAACCGTCGCCGATTGATCAAACGCAATCGATGCAACAGCCGCAGATGTATACGGCCCAATACCTGGTAATTTTTGCAACCCAACTTCATCAAATGGAAATACGCCGTCCAATTCACCAGCCACCACACGCGCACATTTCAACAAGTTCCGCGCTCTTGCGTAATATCCAAGACCCGCCCAAGCCGCCATAACATCTGCATCAGCAGCAGCTGCTAAATCCTGAACTGTTGGCCAAAGCCTTATAAATTTTACAAAATAGTCACGTACAGCCCCTACAGTGGTCTGCTGTAACATGATCTCGGACATCCAAACATGGTACGGATCGGGCAAAACACCTGCCATCCGTTCCTTTGGTGGCACGCGCCACGGCATGTCACGGGCATGCTCATCATACCAAGCTAACAAAACATCAGCTTCTTTTGATCTATTATCACGCAAGTTTTATCGCCTTATTTGCTTTTAATCTCTGGAATGTTACCTATCTCAGCGTAAGATAGTCTGAATTCAGAATTATGGAAGCCATGGCACGACCTGCAACATATAAAACATCAACTGGGTATAAACCAAAGCGTGGCAGACGCGGGTTTATCAGCACAGGTAGCGTGTTGAACAAACAGATTCGCAAAGCCACTGAAAAGCGCGGGTTCGTAGAAACGCGTCTTTTAACCCATTGGGATGAGTTTGTAGGGGATGACGTTGCCAAAATCGCAAAACCAGTCAAAGTGGGCTACGCCCGTGATGGGTTTGGCGCAACACTCACCATTTTAACAACAGGTGCAAACGCTCCAATGTTGCAAATGCAACTTCCAACCATCTTGGAACGTGTCAACGCTTGCTACGGCTATTCCGCAATCAGTAAAATTAAGATCACTCAAACTTCACCCACTGGCTTTGGCGAAAGCCAAAAAGCTTCAAAACAACCAGAACCAGCGAAAACCCTCTCACCACAGGCGGCACAGCAGATTGACAGCACCGTCGAAAATGTTTCCAACCAAAGTCTAAAAGATGCGCTTGCTCAACTTGGCAAAAACATCAAACAGAAAAACAACAAATAAAGGCCGTACAATGCAACGCAGACAGTTTATCTCTTATTCCCTTGCAGCCACATCCGTGGGTTCAATGTCATTTGCACAAGATGCAACAGATAGCCCAATCGAAGAGATCGTTTTAGGCAATCCAGACGCTGCAGTCACAATGATTGAATATGCATCGTTCACATGTCCGCATTGTGCGCGTTTCCATGCAGACGTTATGCCAAAAATCAAATCTGAATACATCGATACGGGTAAGATAAAATTCATTTACCGCGAAGTGTTCTTCGATCGCCCAGGTCTATGGGGTGCCATGATCGCACGTTGTGCTGGTAATGATAAATACATGGGCATTGCAGATATGCTATACAGCCGCCAACGCGAATGGACCTCTGGCACAGGTGGCGCAGAAATCGCGCAAAACCTTTATAAAATCGGCCGCATTGCTGGCTTGAAGAATGAAGTCATGGAAGCCTGCCTACAAGATCAAGATATGGCAAAAGCGCTTGTTGCAAACTTCCAAAAACAAGCCGAAGCAGATGGTGTAAATTCAACTCCATCAGTTTTGATCAATGGCGTAAATCACGGCAACAAACCTTTCGCAGAATTCAAGACATTGCTTGATGCTCAGCTAGAAAGCTAATCCAAAACGCGTGAAGGCCGTTTTAAAAAATGGCCTTCAACGCTTGATCAAATTGATCCGTATCATGCAGCTCTAATCGTACAGGTACAGTGAGTACCTTTTGCTGCCATTCTTTTGGCAGCCGCACGGCATCCTTTTCAGTTGTCACTAACTGCGCCCCTAAATCCCATGCCTCTTTTTCCAAACGTGCCAATAATGTTGTTGGAATTTTCTGATGATCATCAAAACTACGCGTGGCCTTTATAGTCACACCCAACTCTTTTAACGTTCTAAAAAACTTTTCTGGTCGCCCAATACCAGCAAAGGCCAGTGCCTGTAATCCTTGCCAATCCATCCCCGTTTGAAGTGGCATAATCGTCGACGAAACATGTGGCAAAGTCTTCACTTGGCCCCATTGCGCTATAAAGGCGTTATGCGCATCCGCTCTCTGTCCAATTGTCAACAAAACATCTGCCTTGTTAACCGCATCTTCAACCGATTCACGCAAAGGTCCAGATGGCATCACACGGCCATTCCCAAACCCCATCTCCACATCCACAACAAGAATTGTCAAATCCTTAGCCAACTCTGGATTTTGCAATCCATCGTCCAGAACAACCACATCAGCCCCAGCCGCCTTTGCAGCCAAAGCGCCTTGCAAACGATCCTTAGCAACCCAAGTTGTCGCAAAAGCAGCCAACAACAATGGTTCATCTCCAACATCATCTGCTGTATGTGCTTTTTCATTCACCTGCACAGGGCCAATCAATTGACCTTTATAGCCCTTGGAAACCACATGCGGCACTTTACCCATTGCTTGCAAACGCATCACAGTGGCAATCACTGTCGGGGTTTTACCAGTTCCGCCAAGATTCACATTACCAACACAAATAACAGGAATACCAATCGTAGCATGTGCACCTTGCGCCCAACGCCGCGCTGTTGCCCATGACCACACACATGACAGCGGTGTTAATAAAAGGGGCCAAAGCCCAGCTTTATCAGGTGCGTTTTTCCAAAATTTAGGCGGCTGCATCTGTTTGCATCCCATCAGCAAGTTTTTCAAGTATCTCAGCAATCACGATACCAGAAACTTCGCCACCTTCCGAACTAATTTCCCAAGCGCGATGCGCCAATTTCGCCGCTACATCAGGCCCGATCGTTTTAGTAAGTGTATTCGCCAACTCGCCGCCATTGGAAACCAATCGCGTTGCATTCGCTTCATTATAGCGTGAGTATATATCTGCATGATCCCCATAAGAAGACCCATGGATCATCGCAGATCCTGCGCTTGCAGGATAAAACGGATCAATCGACTGGCCATCAGACAGTGTCCCTCCACAGAATGTAACAGGAGCTAATTGAAGGTATGTCGCTAATTCATCTTCATCACCCGACACAAAAACATCTGTTGCATCGTCTATAACAGCACCTTCTTCTTGAAACGCAAATGTAAGGTTCTTATTTTGGTGGCGCTTGGCAATCTGTGCATCGCGTCCTTTTTCACGCGTATGTAAAATCAGCAAAAGTCGTCTGTTTCGGCGCATCGCAATCTTATGCGCATTCACGATGACATCTTCTTCTTTCCGATTGGTTGCTACAGACAGCCAAACAGATCGGCTACCAATCTTAGCGGACATCGATGCATATAAGCCTTCATCTAATTCCAATAACTTAGGCGTTTCCGCCAAAACACCTGCAACACGAATCTTAGCCATGTTCCCACCAAGTCGCCTCAAACGACTTGCCACAAACTGGTCTTGTACTAAAATCAAATCGAACGTGTTTAGCGCCTTTTTAGCCAAGCCAGGTAGCCATAGCCAATTACGATAAACTTTATCTTTCATCTTAGTATTCACCGCAATCAGCGGCACCTTGCGCCTTGCAAGCTTACTTAACATCCTTGGCCAAAACTCACCTTCAGCGATCACACCTATATCAGGGTGCCAGTAATCTAAAAATGCATTCATAGGTTCTTTTAACTGAACAACTACCGACTTTCGTCGGTAGGTTCACGTTTTGAATGTAATTCAAGATACTGACGAATAACGTCATCCGTCACATTTCCACTCGTCGTTGAAAAATAGCCTCTAGCCCAGAACCGTTGCCCCCAATAGCGTTTGCGTAATTCGGGGTACTCCCGCTGTATCTTGTATGAGGACCTCCCTTTTACGCGTTGCATCACCTTTGAAATTGGGACGTGCGGCGGGACTGACACAAACATATGCACATGGTCGGTAGACAATACGCCTTTTTCAATGTGTACGCCCAATTCATTGCACGTTTGTCGTATCAATGTCCGAATACGCTCACGCATTTCACCACGCAGCACCTTGTAACGATATTTTGTTACCCAAACGATATGGTATCTGTGATAATATCTGCTATGACTTCCAGTAGAATAGATCATAAGGTTTCCTTCCATTTTAAGACCTTACCGCAACGCTGGGTCTTAAAATGGAAGGAAACCTTATGTAAATAACGCTAAAGCTGACCAGCTAAAAGCTGGTGGTTTTAACCAATTATTGGAAAATCAACGGGCAAAAATTGATGTATCGTGTTCTCTGGTAATATTGATAAAAAGTCACCTGTGTTCTCAGCACGCCGCGTTGTGATTAGAAAATTCAACCCCAACTCGTGATAATTTAACTGTGTTATCACTTCCAAAAGAGGTTTTGCTGAGTGCAAATCCCGCGCATGAAACCAAACCAATCGTCCTTCAGGACGATTTTCCAGAATACCCGTGCTACATTCTATTGAAAGTCCTGATCTACGAAACCCGCTTTTCCGTTTTTGAGCAAGCCGATCAGACGCCATGCGAGTGGCAAATTTATACAACCAAAATTCTATAGATCCCAGCATTCAGCGCAAACTTACCCCAGCTCTTCCGTAGAGCTCGCAGCAGTTCCCTCATCACGCAAGCGATGCAAATGAGCAATAAAGTAACGCGCATGAGCATTATCAACAGTTTGTTGCGCCTTTGATTTCCAAGCGCCATAAGCTGCTTCATAATTCGGAAAAATACCTACAATATCGATATTTTCAACATCGCGAAATTCTTTCGTCGCTGGGTCTTTCAACTCACCACCAAATACCAAATGCAATCTTTGCGTCATCTTAAAACCCCTTCATAAATCTTAGCCGCACCATAGGCTTTCATCCCTCAAATGGCAATTCACCTCAGGTACTTGGCCAACCCATCATGCAATACTGGAGCTGCAGCAATCATCCCTGCCAAAAGAGGTCTGGATTGATTGTACATTGGGGCCTGTATCGCCCGATCAGAGACCTTTGCTCCTGCCTCACGGCAAATTAAATCACCCGCAGCCACATCCCATTCCCATGTATCACGCAACGTGATCATCCCATCAAAACGCCCTTGCGCTACAAGACACAAACGATACGCCAAAGATGATCTGAAATGTCGCTCTATCGGCGGCGGTTGATCTTTCCAATGCGTTGACTTCATCTGTGCACCAGCCGCCAAAACACGTGCACCCCGCACTTCGCTCGCACTGTTATGCACGATAGTTTTTCCATTTAAAAACGCACCTTGCCCAGCACTGGCCCAATAGGTCAGTTGCTTAACAGGACAATGCACAACGGCATCACGCACCACACCGTTTTCTGCAATCGCTAATGATGTTGCGAAATTTTCATGCCCATTGATAAACGATCGCGTCCCATCAATCGGATCAACAATGAAAACCACATCTCGTTCTAAACGTTCCGCATTGTCTTCTGTTTCTTCGGACAACCAACCATAATCAGACCGCGCACCCAACAACTCAGAATGCAGCATCTGGTCAATTTCAAGGTCCGCTTGGGTCACGGGTCCTTGCCCGTCGCCTTTGTCCCATGTATCAAAATTACTTTGAAAATATTTCAAAGCAATATCACCAGCCGCCTTTGCAGCCTCCAGTAAAAGGGTTAGATCACGCCCCTGCAATAGTTAACCTCTCAACCAGCAGGCTTGGAATTACGCGTGATAAATGTGCGCGGCCATCATTACCAGCCACAAAACCTTTCAGCATATCACGCAAATTTCCCGCAATCGTACATTCATTCACAGGGCGTATAATTTCACCGTTCTCAACCCAGAATCCACTAGCACCACGCGAATAATCCCCAGTTGTCGGGCTGATTGTTGAACCGATCAAACCTGTCACTAACAATCCAGTATCCATATCTGCAATCAAATCTTCGCGTGTCCGCGTTCCACCTAACAATTGTAAATTACCAGTAGAGGGCGACGGAGGCGATCCAACGCTACGTGATGCATTTGATGTGCTTGGCATGCCCAACTTTCGCCCGCTGGCTAAATCCAATGTCCAACCCGTCAACATACCATCGTCAATCACATTGCGTGCTGACACTGGCAAACCTTCTACATCGAACGGTTTTGCCCCAGATGTGCGCGGGCGTGTTGGATCTTCCAATAAGCTCACACCTTTTGGTAAAACTTGTTCACCCAAAGCGTCTTTTAACCAGCTTGAACCCCGAATAATAGAACTGCCATTAATCGCAGCCAAAAGATGCCCAATCAATGTCGATGAAATCCGTTCATCAAACAAAACAGGATAACTACCAGTAGGTGGTTTTGTTGATCCAAACTTTTCAACAGCCCGTTCACCCGCCAGTTGTCCAACCTCATGCGCGCTTGGCACATGCGCCCAATGTGCGCGTCCTTCACCGCAATAATCGCGCTCCATCTCCGAGCCTTCACCAACAATCGCAACGCAACTTGTAGAAAATCCTGTCCGACGGTACCCGCCTTCAAATCCATTGGTCGCTGCCAAATAAATCCGTGTATCGCTCCAACCGCAACTTGATCCCTGCGCCTTGGAAACACCTTTAACAGCCAATGCCGCAGCTTCCGCTTCTTGCGCAGTTTCTTGCATCATCTCTGATGATGGTTTGTCAGACATATCAGCCAAATCCAATACGTCCACATCCCAAGATGTTGCTAGCTGATCAGGATCAGCCAAGCCGATGTGTGTATCCTCTGGCGCTTCATTCGCCATCGCCACAGCACGTTGCGCCATCTGTTCCAACGTATAATCACTGATGTCAGATGCAGACACACACGCTTGTTTCTTGCCCATCAAAACGCGCAGTCCAATATCCACACCTTCCGCGCGTTCTGCATGCTCTAATGCACCATCACGCACATCTACAGATACACTTTGCCCGTCCACCAGCAACACATCAGCCGCTTGCGCACCCGCATCTGTTGCCGCTTTTAAAAGCTTCTGGGAAAGAATTTGAAAATCATTCATTGGGTCACATGCTCGCAGTTTATTTTATTGGTATGTCGTTGGCCGTGATCCGACCGTTTTTATGCATCTTGATCGTCGACACGAGATGGTCTTCGCCTTGATCAGCAAAGAACACAGCACTCATACCACGAATGGCCAATGCATTTTGCACTGGTAACAGCCCAGTCTCCGACAACTTCGTCAAAAGCGTCTGCGCGCCTGTCAAAGAAACATTAACTGTTCCATCTGGAACAGGTGGAAATTGCGAATTGTCCAACACAACAGCACCCTCAGTTTCCAATTCAGCCCCAGCCAAACGCAAATTCAAAGCATTGATCTTTGCGCTGTCCACAGCAACGGGCGGTGCTTGATGTTTGTCATTCACATCAATATCCGCAATCTTTTTCAACCAACGCATATCCGCAGATAGATCAATATCCATATCAATATCGTCACGTGGTAAAATCGCTTGTGGATCAAACATACTCCAAACATCTTCAGACAACTTCATACCAGTCATCGAAAATTTTAGCTCTGATGTTTTAGCATCTTCAATATTATCCAACGGTACCACAAGTTTTGCTATCGCCTCATCCATATGTAATTGAATAGGTGGCAATCCCATAGCGCTTGCAGATACATTATAGCTTACATCTTTTGTCGTACCAGACAACTCAACCACTGTGTCAAGCAAAGCAAGCTTGCCAAAACCTGCCCCATGTTTTGTGACAACCTCAACAGGCCCATTAATATCGCTAATCGTTGTCTGCGACATCCCCGATCCGATTTTATAATCAATCGCCATATTCTGCTCAGTATCAAAAAAGCTCATCGGCTTTTCTGGATCAAAGTCTTTGTAAAGCGGGACTTCAAACGTACCAGACATCGCATCGAAACTCGAATTCGACGTCATTGATTGATCGCCAATTTCAAAAGCATAGTTCATAACCATATTAGCGACGTTAAAATCGCCAGATGCTATATCAACTTTACCCTTTTTTATCGTCTGCGTGCTCGCTCCATCCGTCACCTTGGCATCGATAACAATCTCATCACTCCCAACAGTTTTAAACACCATCTCATCAAACGTTGATGTATAGGATCGCCCCCCTGCATCTCCATCAATATCGACAACAGCACCTTTACTAAGAACAACAAACTTTACAGGCTCGCCTTCGCGTTCACTGAAGCCTTGAAATGCCCCGTTAACCTCTTCGGCAAAGGTCATTTCCATCCCACCCAAAAGTTTACGGCTGACTTTGATCCAAGGGATATTCACAACCGCATCATTGCCTTCATATTTCAAAACAATATCATTCCACTGTGTGAAACGACTACCATCATCCTTAGCCCCAACATCAATTGTGACGGGTGTTGACTTAAACAAGTCAAAATACTCTTCCAAAACTTCAGTCGTTTGCACATCCGCAAAAACAGGTGTTGCTGATATCAAACACATCGCAGTAGCCGTAGATAAAAAATCTGTCTTCAACATAGGAGATCCTCAAAATAATTACCCAGAAACTAGGGCAGACCAAAAGTACAAACAACCGCCAAATAGTTTTTATTACACACGCTTAGGGTCGAATAACTATTGCAATATATCATAACATAATGTTTCGTCTCAACACTGCAAAACAGGAGAGTAAATATGGCGTGGTCAGCAGATAAAACAGAAGTAAACAGTTGGAACGAATGGGACCCTTTGAAACATGTCATAGTCGGTCGCGCCGATGACTGCCACATCCCACCAGAAGAACCCGCATTAGACGCAAAAGTTCCCGAAGATTCAGATATGCGTGGCCAATGGGGCAGACGTCCCCAAGAAACCATAGATCGTGCAAATGAACTGTTAGATAACTTCGCAGCGCAGCTTCAAAACCGCGGTATCCGCGTTGATCGCCCAACACCAACAGATTTCTCACAACCTGCAACAACACCTGATTTTCACACCGAAAGCCAATTTGGCTGTATGCCGCCACGCGACGTATTATTAACTGTCGGCAAAGAAATATTAGAAGCAACAATGTCATACCGCTGCCGCTGGTTTGAATACCTTTGCTATCGCCCCTTGATGCAGCAATATTGGGAAGAAGATACAAACTTCCGCCATGAAGCTGCACCAAAGCCACGTCTTACAGATGCAGATTACCACCCAGATTACCTATCCGATAAAATTGGCAATGCAAAACGCTTGAAATGGGCCGAAGAAAAATTCTTTGTCACGACAGAAGAAGAACCTCTTTTTGACGCTGCCGACGTTCTACGTTTTGGTAAGGACTTGGTTGTCCAGCACGGTTTCACCACAAACCTAAAAGGGGTAGAATGGTTACGTCGCCACTTCCCAGACCACCGCGTCCACACTGTGAACTTCCCAGGTGACCCTTACCCTATTCACATCGATGCAACTTTCACACCTCTACGTCCTGGTCTCATCGTAAACAATCCTCAACGCCGTTTGCCAGAGGATCAGCGTAAAATGTTTAACGACAACGGTTGGGAAATAGTTGACGCCGCACAACCTGCACATAACAGCCCGCCAGAACTGTGTTATTCATCCACATGGCTATCGATGAACGTATTGGTTCTAGATCCAAAAACAGTATGTGTTGAGAAATCCGAAGTTTACCAAGCCGAACAAATGGACAAACTTGGCATGGAAGTTATCGAAGTCGAATTGCGCGATGCATATGCTTTTGGCGGTGGATTACATTGCTGTACAGCTGACGTTTATCGCGAAGGTAAATGCGAAGATTACTTCCCAAAACAATAAGTAAAAAATGTGAGCGCATTTTTAAAACTGCGCTCACTTACATTACCATTAACCTTTTAAGTCACATTCCCTGTCATACGTAAGTCATACACTTTTCATACGTCGATCATATCGCTACAATTCTAGGAAAGCGCCAAAGGTTAACCAACCGTGCGGTGAGTAGCTTTCAGACGTAGGATATTTTGACATGACAGATTTAAACAACAAAACCGTTCTCATCACTGGCGCCAGTCGTGGCATCGGTGCCGCAGCAGCTTATGAGTTTGCAAGCCTTGGTGCCAAGGTGGTTTTGGCGGCTCGATCTGCCGATCAAATCAAATCCATCGCCGATGATATCGCATCCAAAGGTGGCACCGCTATCGCAATCACCTGCGATGTTTCCAACGCATCTGACGTGGCAGATATGGTCACAAAAACAGTAGAAACCTTTGGCAGCTTAGATGTCTTGGTCAACAACGCAGGTATCATTGACCCCATCGGAAATATGAACGGCATAGATGTAGAAGCATGGGGAAACCTGATCGACATCAACGTTAAAGGCGTCTTCTACGGCATCCACGCAGCCCTGCCACATATGAAAAATGGCGGCACAATTATTACCATCGGATCAGGAGCCGCCACATATCCTTTAGAAGGTTGGGCGCACTATTGTTCATCCAAAGCAGCAGTACACCAATTGAGCGCATGTCTTGATATAGAAGAACGCGCCAATGGCATCCGCGCATTGGTTCTTTCCCCAGGGACAGTTGCCACAGACATGCAAGTCGCGATCAAGGACAGCGGTGTAAATTCCGTAAGCGAACTGGATTGGTCAGAGCATATTCCCCCCGAATGGCCTGCCAAAGCAATGGTCTGGATGTGCGGTGCAGACGCGGATCCATGGCTGGGCCAAGTCATCAGTCTGCGTGACGAAAACATTCGCCGCAGCATTGGCCTAATTGACTCGTAAGACAGGCACAGATACCCGCTTTGAAGTTACCATAGAATTTCCAGCCAAACCCTTATAAAGGTAACGGATAAACACTTAAGCGGGAGCTTTATCAATGTCCCTTCAGGAACAAATCTTATCCTATGCACAACAAGGATATGATATCGCTATCAAATGGCTATCCAGTCCCGCTGCATGGTCACAATTCGGCCTATTGGTATTAGCATTCTTATTAGCTTACGCCGCACGTAAAAAGCTGGCACCCTTACTTGAACACCTTCTTACGCCAAAGGAAGATCAAACAGGAACAATCGCAAAAGCCCTTCGCTTCAGCCTATTGTTCTTACCTTTACTGCTTCCCCTACTCGCTTATGGTTTCACCGCAGTCGGCGAACAAATCACACGTTCCATCTTCGGGTCAGGCGCAGTAATCGCATTCGGGAAACGCTTATTCATTCTGCTTGCAGCCCGTATTCTTGTTCGTGATATTGTTTTTGACCCTTTCTTAAAGCTACTCGGGAAATACGTCGCGATCCCTGTAGCCGCTTTATATGCTTTGGGTCTATTAGATCCCCTCATCACATTCCTAGCAGCCACTAAAATTGCTGTTGGAAACATCAGCTTTTCCATTCTATCCATCGCTCGTG
Source organism: Amylibacter sp. (assembly GCA_965206885.1). Classification (GTDB taxonomy): domain Bacteria; phylum Pseudomonadota; class Alphaproteobacteria; order Rhodobacterales; family Rhodobacteraceae; genus Amylibacter. The sequence continues at coordinate 86,880 of CBDBLJ010000003.1, forward strand.
GCCTCATCTTCGGCACGATCTTATTCTGGCTCGGTCGCTGGTCAAATGATCGCGGAGCCGAATACATTCGCTCCCAAGAACATATGCGCGTTCCGACACGCGAACTCGCAACCAAAACCGTAGAAATGGTAATCTTTGGTGGCTGTTTCTTATTGCTAATGAACATCCTTGGCTTAAATCTATCCACGCTCGCTGTCATCGGTGGTGCCGTTGGTGTTGGACTTGGTTTCGGTCTGCAAAAAATCGCATCAAACTTTATCTCTGGCATCATTCTATTACTGGAAGGCCAAGCAACCGTTGGCGATTTTGTTGAATTGGACGGCGGTGAAAAAGGGACCATTGTTAAGATGTTATCCCGTGCTACAATTCTAGAAACATTCGACGGAAAATGGATCGTCGTCCCCAATGAAGACTTCATTACAACACGCATTGTAAATTGGTCAGATGCAGGTTCTGGCAACAGATACAATGCAGACTTCTCAGTGTCCTATGACACAGACATCAACCTTGTTCCTGACATCGTAGAGAAAGCTGTCAGCACACATCCGTCAATCTTGAAAAAGCCATTTAAACCAGATTGTGAATTGGTCGCTTTCGGCGATTCAGGTATTGATTTCACAGTCGAGTTTTGGGTTGAAGGTATTGATGACGGTAAAAACAAATACACCTCTGATGTACTCTTCCTGATCTGGAATGCACTCAAAGAAAACAACATTCAAATTCCATACCCACATCGCGTTGTCGAAATCAAAGGCAACTTTCCACAGCAATGATTGATCTTTGCGTAATCGGAGCTGGCCCTGCTGGATTAATGGCGGCAGAGGTTGCAGCAGATGCTGGTTTTTCTGTGCTCGTCGCAGACGCAAAACCATCCTTTGGGCGTAAATTTCTAATGGCGGGAAAGTCAGGTTTAAACCTGGCCAAAGACGAATCGTTTGATGATTTTATATCCAACTATGATGAAGCCAAAACATGGCTACACCCCATGCTATCAGAATTCACAAATGCAGATGTTTGCACATGGGCAAAGGCTTTAGGCCAAGAGATTTTCACAGGCACCTCAGGTCGTGTTTTTCCCAAAGCAATGAAGGCGTCCCCCCTATTACGGACATGGCTCTTACGGCTATCAAGCAAAGGCGTACAATTTCAAACGCGTTGGCGTTGGACTGGTTGGGATCAATCAAAACTCTCATTTGACACCTCAGATGGGCCAAAAAAAATTGCGACAAAGACAACTGTTTTGGCATTAGGCGGTGCCAGCTGGCCAAGCCTAGGGTCAGATGGTGCATGGTCAGATATCTTCGCAAAAGAAGGCATCGCACTGGAACCTTTCAAGCCCGCAAACATGGGATTCATCGTACCTTGGTCCAAGTATATAGAACCTCACTTTGGCGCGCCCATTAAAACCGTAACGCTAACCGCAGGATCAAAATCCATCCGTGGTGATTTCGTTATTTCATCAAAGGGGATTGAAGGCAGCAGCATCTATGCCGTCAGCAAAGACATACGCGAAGACGCTCCATTGGTTGTTGATCTGCTGCCAGATAGCTCACTGGAATATTTGCAAAACCGCATTTCTAAGCTCACTGAACAACTACCGACTTTCGTCGGTAGGTTCACGTTTTGAATGTAATTCAAGATACTGACGAATAACGTCATCCGTCACATTTCCACTCGTCGTTGAAAAATAGCCTCTAGCCCAGAACCGTTGCCCCCAATAGCGTTTGCGTAATTCGGGGTACTCCCGCTGTATCTTGTATGAGGACCTCCCTTTTACGCGTTGCATCACCTTTGAAATTGGGACGTGCGGCGGGACTGACACAAACATATGCACATGGTCGGTAGACAATACGCCTTTTTCAATGTGTACGCCCAATTCATTGCACGTTTGTCGTATCAATGTCCGAATACGCTCACGCATTTCACCACGCAGCACCTTGTAACGATATTTTGTTACCCAAACGATATGGTATCTGTGATAATATCTGCTATGACTTCCAGTAGAATAGATCATAAGGTTTCCTTCCATTTTAAGACCTTACCGCAACGCTGGGTCTTAAAATGGAAGGAAACCTTATGTAAATAACGCTAAAGCTGACCAGCTAAAAGCTGGTGGTTTTAACCAATTATTGGAAAATAAAAAAGCATCTCGCAGCTCAATCCTGCGCAAAGCACTACACCTTGATCCTCCTAAAGCCGCCTTGGTCAATGAATTCCGCACCAAAACACCCATCCATGATTTACCCAAAGCCGTCAAATCTTTGCATATACATCTCACGGGACCACGCCCAATGGTAGAAGCCATATCAACGGCAGGCGGCATTCCACAAAACGCGCTGACAGATGGGTTAATGCTAAAGGAAAAGCCAAGTGTATTTTGCGCAGGTGAAATGCTAGATTGGGAAGCCCCGACAGGCGGTTATTTAATCACAGGATGTCTGGCAACAGGTCGCTATGCTGGGCAGGCCGCCGTACATTACTTAAACGCACAAAGTTAACCCCGCAAAGCATCCGCACGTTTATAAGCAGGGCGCGCAACCATCCGTTTAAAATACGCTCTCAGCTTTCCATCAGGAATGTCAAAACCAGCGACACGAGCCCAACCACCACATTGTGTCAGAATGATATCTGGCACCGTAATTTGATCTCCTGTCAGAAACTCATTATCGCCCATACGTTCCTCAAGAAACGTCAAAGATCGCGCAAATTCCCATTTCAACGTTTCTTTGATTTGCGGAACACGTTTATCTTCTGGCAAAATGAATGTGTTACGCGCTGCCGTCCACAAAGCAGCATCAATCTCATCAAGGATAAATTGCGTAAAACTATCTTGTTGCGCACGCTCCATCGTGCCCGCCGCATAGGTTAAACCACCATGTTTATCTGCAAGGTATTGAATGATCGCAGTGCTGTCTAAAACAACGTTATCCCCTTCAAGCAAAGCAGGGACTTTACCCGTAGGATTAACCGCTTTCATCTCATCAGAACCGGGTCTTAAATCCAAGTGTTGATACTCTAATCCAAGCTCTTCCATCATCCATAAAACGCGAAACGCACGCGTTGCTGTCATGCCTAGAACTTTATACATATCAATTCTCCTATTTAGGACGCATCATTGCCAATCGAATAAAGGCCCGCTCAATCACAGCCATGGCTGGCACAGGTTTTGACGATCTTAACGTCAAATCGGTATCCATCAACTCTTGCAATGCTTTTTCCAAACGCGCCGATCCCCAACCGCGCGCTTGACGCACAAGACGGTCCTTACGAGGTCCAAAAACAGGAGGGCGCGATCTACTAAATCCCACATCAGGCCCTTGCGGATCACTGACCGCAGCATGAAGCATTCTGAAATGGCGTGTTGCACCAATACACAACGCTGTTGGGTTCACGCCTTGCCCTGCAAGGCGCTCCAAAGTTGGGCCAACTTCGCCACTTCGCGCTTCTGCCACCATATGCAAAACATCATCAAGATCTGCATCCAACGTGGCTGGTGCACAAGCTTCGATATCGGCAACCTCAACTGGACTGTCATCTTTCAGCTTATAAAGTGAGAGTTTTGTTAAAACTTGCTTAAAGTCACCCAACCCCAAATCACGGGCCAATGACATTAGGTATTTTTTAGCTTCCATAGACACATTCGCAAGCTTCACATCAGCCAGCATTCGGTCCACTTCTTCTGGCCGTGTCGGATCATCATACAGACCAATAGTATATGTGTTTTGCGGTGCTTCAAAAACCTTGCGCAACTTAGATCGCGCATTCAAAGACCCAGCAGTCACGATCAAATACGCATCCCCTTGCGCCCATTCTTTAACCGCCGCGTCGAACACAGACGTTAAACCATCTGTGGCGTCTTCAACAACAACAGCACGCGGTCCAGGGAAAAACCCTTGTGCTTTTAGCGCATCCAAAACCAAAGCGGGTTCTTTGCGAACTTCGCCTGCCGACAACCGCGTCAGGCGCATCTCATCCATCGCTTCTTTGCCAACCAAAGCTAAAGTCAGCTCTTGTCGTCGTGTTGAAATTTTTTCTGAATCCATGCCGAATATCAAAACAGCTGCACAGGATTTGTCAGGTTTTGCAAAAAAACCAGTCGCCTTAGCACCCGCTAATTTCATTTGACCCACTTAGGTGCAGTTGCAGAAACACGTGTCACAATTTGATCCGCTAATGCCAATGCCAAACGAGACCGCGCATCTTGTTCTGCAACCCGCGTTGGATATGTTCTAGATGTAGCGCTATACGCAGTTTTAGACGTAACTGTTCCCGCCAATAAAACAGCACCTGTATCTGTATCCACAACTTTAAAAGTAGATTTACCATCCAGATTAAAGCGCGTCACCTCAGCCGTTGTCGACACAGCCAAACCTTCAGATTCAGCAACAAAGGTGAACGACAACTGGTATTTCGGTACACTCGCAAATCCGAACCGTTCCACAAGACGTTCACGCATAGCAAAGAACTCACGCCCTTTGCCAGCGCTTATCTCAATTGTTCCACGCAAACTGTCAGCCGCTGATCCTTCGCCGTAAATAGGCTCGAACCCACATCCACCCAATAAGGATACAGATGTTAAAGCGGCAAGAGCAGTTCGGCGATTAAACAACGACATTCACAATTCTTCCTGGTACAACAATCAGCTTTTTCGGCGCATTACCATCCAGCGCTCTGACAACACTGTCATGCGCTAGGACAATTTTTTCAAGCTCTTCCTTTGTGATGGATGCAGAAACTTCAATCTCATCACGACGCTTCCCGTTGATTTGAATGGGCATCGTCACAGTGTCATCCACCAACATATCAGGATCAACAACAGGCCATTGCGCTTGAGAAACCAAACCGTCACCGCCCAAAGTGTTCCACATTTCCTCTGCCAAATGCGGTGTCATCGGCTGCATCATTTGCGCCATAACTTTCATCGCATCAGATTTGGTAGTTTTATCCGCTTTCGATTTAGCAATCGTATTCGTGAGTTGGTAAAGCGCTGCGACTGATTTGTTAAATGCAAACCCTTCAATGCCCTTAGTCACCTCATCCAACGTACGGTGCGTTGCTTTTTGCAAAGCAAGCGCCTCCTTAGGCTCCGATGAGTCCGCGTCTTCGCTTTCACAAATTTCATCTGTTATACGCCAAATACGCTGAAGATGTTTCCATGCAGCATCAGCACCAGAAACAGTCCATTCCACATCACGTTCTGGTGGGCTGTCAGACATCACGAACCAACGGGCTGTATCAGCCCCATATTGGTCGATAATATCCTCAGGATCGACAACATTCTTCTTGGATTTTGACATCTTAATAGATGGTCCAACTTTAACAGGCTGACCATCAATGGTTTCATATCCACCCTCAACAGGTTTGATTTCATCTGGTGTTAACCATTTGCCATCAGGGCCTTGGTACGTTTCATGGCACACCATGCCTTGCGTGAACAACGCATTGAATGGTTCAACCGCAGATTTTGGCAAATGACCCGTAAGGTTCATCGCACGCGCAAAGAAACGCGAGTACAACAAGTGCAAAATCGCGTGCTCCACACCACCAATATATTGATCAACATTCATCCAGTATTCAGCATCCGCAGCAACCGTCGGTGTTTCTGCACGTGGGCTCGTGAACCGCGCAAAATACCAAGAGCTATCTGCAAATGTGTCCATCGTATCTGTTTCACGCTGCGCAGGTTTGCCACAAGCTGGGCACGCACAACTACGCCACACATCATGACGATCCAATGGATTACCTGGACGGTCAAACGTTACATCTTTTGGTAACTCAATCGGTAAGTTTTCTTTTTTCTCTGGAACAACACCACAGTCATCACAATGCACGACAGGAATTGGGCAGCCCCAATAACGTTGGCGAGATACGCCCCAATCGCGCAAACGGTAATTGGTTTTTGCCGTTCCAACACCTTTGGCCTCAATACGTTTGTTCACTTCCAATTTGGCTTCTTCAATAGTCATGCCATCTAAGAAACGCGAATTGATCATACGGCCAGGGCCAGTATACGCTTCTGTACCAATAGAAAATGTATCAGGGTCCTGTTTTTCGTCACAAACAACAGGCGTCACAACCAAATCATATTTATACGCAAAATCTAAATCGCGTTGATCATGCGCAGGACATGCAAAAATTGCACCTGTACCGTAACCCATCAAAACAAAGTTCGCGATGTAAACTGGCAATTCCCAGCCAGAATCCAATGGATGCTTCACAGTTATACCTGTGTTAAAGCCCTTCTTCTCTGCTGTTTCCAAGGCTTCTTCGGTTGTTCCCAACTGGCGACATTCTTGGTTAAACGCAGCAACCTCTGCATTGTTTTTTTCCAATTCTTTAGCCAACGGGTGGTCACAAGAAATCGCAGCAAAGCTCGCGCCAAACAATGTATCTGGACGCGTTGTATAAACTTCTAACTCTTCAAAACCTGCTGGCGCACCAACAGTTTCAAAATTGAATTGAAGTCCATGACTTTTACCGATCCAGTTTTTCTGCATCGTACGCACTTTTTCTGGCCACTCTTCTAGACCATCAATGGCATCTAACAATTCTTCTGAAAACTCAGAGATTTTGAAAAACCATTGCGTCAATTCTTTGCGCTCAACCAACGCACCAGAACGCCAACCACGACCGTTTTCAACTTGCTCGTTCGCAAGCACAGTCATGTCCACAGGATCCCAATTAACCACAGCATTTTTGCGGTACACCAAATCCTTGCCCATCATATCGATGAACATTGCTTGCTGTTGACCGTAATATTCAGGATCACACGTTGCGAACTCACGCGACCAATCAATTGATAAACCAATTGGCTTCAATTGAGAGCGCATATCCGCGATATTTTGATACGTCCAATCCCCTGGGTGGACTTTCTTTTCCATCGCAGCGTTTTCAGCAGGCATACCAAATGCATCCCAGCCCATTGGATGCAGTACATTAAAACCTTTGGCAGATTTATAACGCGCTACAACATCACCCATAGTATAGTTGCGTACGTGTCCCATATGGATACGACCAGACGGGTAAGGGAACATTTCCAGCACGTAGTATTTTTCACGGCTTTCATCGCGTTCTGCTTTGAAAATCTCTGCGCTGTTCCATGCTTCTTGCCATTTTGGCTCAACAACTCGTGCGTTGTAACGTGACATAACTTACCCTTATACGTTTAACGCCGAGCGGTGGGCTCGGCGTTTTCGACTTATACTGAATTTCTAGTGACGAAAAGACCTAACGCTTAAGTGCTGCTATCCGCAGTTGGCGCGCGCGCGTCAGGATCGCATCTTCGATACGTTTATTCGTTTCCACACTTGCAGGGCCATTGCGTTTTTGCATCGCAACTTTCAATGAGCTTGCTTCAAGTGCTGGATCTTGGATTAAAACAGTCGCTCTGAATTGAGTGTTCGACCCAGGTGCGCGTCCCCACCCTAGAACCAGAACGCCAGTGAAAGGGTCGGCTGCTTCAATTGGCAGAAAGCTCAACGTTTCCAAAGCCGCAGACCATATATATTTATTTACGCGGATATCTTTATCATCATTTGGTGGATTGAAGATCGTATTTAAATCAATACCTGTATCAGTAACTCGCGTTTGCTGCTTCGGTGTCCGAGGAACAACTGAATCGTTAACCCGTCGCTTTTTCAATTTCTCTTCACGCGCAGTAGTTTGAGCTTCAGTCGCTGGTTTCCTCTTAAACAAACCACCGCCAGACCCTGCACTGGAACCACCGCTGTTAATGCCACCGCACCCAGCAATAAAGGCAGATACCACTAAAAGGCTTACCACTTTAGATATTTTAACTGACATTCTGAACTGCCTCTCGAAATTTCTTACCAACACCTACCGTGTTGTTTTTAGGCGAACAAGGGGTTTGGTAAAATTTCTGCCCCTTTCTCTATTATACACGTCGAATTGATACTCCTGCAATTTTGGGGTTTACGAAAGAGCTTCATCACGCCAAAAAAGGCTTATGTCATTAACTGAAATAAAATCCCGCATCTTAAAAGCTGAAGAAGTAGCCAGTCGTCCTGCTGGCAGCACACAATTGATTGCTGTTTCTAAAGTACAGCCTAATGAGCGTGTTCATGCTGTTTTACAGCAAGGGCACCCCTTGTTTGGCGAAAATAAAGTACAAGAGGCCGAAGGAAAATGGCCTGACTTTAAACAAGAATTTCCCGATACGAAGGTGCATCTTATCGGTCCCTTACAAACCAACAAGGTTAAGAATGCCGTTGCATTATTCGATGCGATTCACGCTGTAGATCGCCCAAAATTGGCGAAAAAACTCGCAACAGAGATTCAAGTACAAGGCAAAGCACCTGATATGTTCATTCAGGTCAACACGGGCGAAGAAGAGCAAAAAGCAGGTGTTTTGCCTGCTGATGCCGACACTTTTATCAAAGACTGCCTTGCAATGGACTTACCGATTGTTGGACTTATGGTGATCCCGCCTGTGCATGAAGAAGCGTCCTTGCACTTCGCGCTCTTGCGTAAAATCGCTGAACGCAATGGCTTAACAGGCCTATCTATGGGTATGAGCGGCGATTTCGAACGTGCTGTAGCTTTGGGCGCAACCCATGTTCGCGTTGGTTCTGCAATTTTTGGCGAGCGAGATTACGGCTAAACCCATAAGCTTATGATTGGGACGCTTTGATAAGCGCATCAAAAATATTTTGCTGGCTTTCATCTACATCCGCCGTCATTTCAGGATGCCATTGAACAGCAACACAAAATGGATGACTCACAACTTCCAATGCTTCAACAATACCATCAGCAGCTTTCGCAGAAACCGACAGTCCATCGCCAACACCTTTCACCCCTTGATGATGGCCTGACATGGTTTCAACAGATCCTTGAGCAATTACATTAAAAAGCTTTGATCCAGCCACGACGTCAGCATGCTGCATCGTCCAAATCGTTTCGGTGCCTTGATGGATATTCTCAGGATGCACATCCGCAACATGCTCATGCAAAGTTCCGCCCGATAAAACATTCAAAACCTGCAAGCCACGGCAGACCAGTAAAACCGATTTGTCTTTACGGTCCAAAATAGCGCGTAAAAACGCAAACTCAGTCTCATCACGTTCTGCATCCTCTGGACCCAGCTTTGGATGTTCGACGTCACCACCGTAATAAGTTGGGTTAATATCTGCCCCACCTGCAAAGACGATTCCATCTACTGTATTTAACCAACCCTCAATGTTCTTTTCACCAGGTGGCAATAACACTGGCACACCACCAGCACGCCGAACAGCATCTACATAGGCTGTAGGTACCGTGAAAAACTGATCATCGGCTTCGCTCGGAACTTTCTTTTCCGTACGACCGTATGTTGTGATCCCAATAATCGGTGCAGACATTATTTATTTACCCTTTCACAATCACCCGTGACCACGGCTTCCAGTTTTCGAAAATCCATATCAGGCTATTACGATCAAACGCAATACAGCCTTCGGTTGGATGGCGCGGTTTGCGCCAAACATGCATGAATATAGCGCTTCCCGCCCCTGGAACGGCATCAGGCCAGTTATAATCTAAAATACCAAAGGCATCATAAAGCGGATCAGAGCGATATTGCTTCTCATGACTAAAAGGATGGTTCGGTGCATGAATGCCGTGGTTGTAATCAGGGTCTTTCGGATCATCCGACCATACATCACCCAAACCGATAGAATTCTGAGGAACCGAACCCGCATTAAAATCTAACCGATCCGTACGAAACCTAATACCTTCCAAATGGAATGTACCAATAGGCGTAATACCATCGCCCTCACCTTGCTTAACAGCAATACCACCGCGCCCAATTGCACATTGTAAGTTTATACCTTTAAATCGTGCGCCCCATTTTGTGACAACAAGATCATCAAACCGTGCATTCATAGAAGATGTCCACTTTTACTGGCCTTCGTTGCCAAGTAATCTGCATTCAACGGGTTTTCACCAGCTTTCAAACCAACACGCTCAACAACCGTGACACCCGCATCATTCATACGGGCCACTTTATTTGGATTATTCGTCATCAAACGAACCGAATTAAACCCAAGTGACTTCAAAATCTCCGCACCAAGCTTAAAGTCGCGTTCATCATCCTCAAATCCCAAACGATGGTTCGCTTCAACCGTATCAAACCCTTGAGATTGCAATGCATAAGCACGCATTTTATTGGCCAAACCAATGCCACGTCCTTCTTGGTTCATGTACAAAAGCACACCAGCCCCTTCGTGCGCAATTTGTTGCATCGCTGCATTCAATTGTGGACCACAATCGCATTTCAACGACCCAATAATGTCACCAGTGAAACAAGCAGAATGCAGTCGTGATAGAACGGGTTCATCACGTCTAGGGCTGCCAATTTCGATTGCATAATGCTCCGTCCCACCATCATCTGGGCGAAACACATGTACTTTAGATTGTTTAGAAACTGCCAATGGCACATTTGCCGCTGCAACCAACGCCAATGGGCTACTTTTGTGTAAACACGCCCCCATAGCATCTAGCGTTAAGCGGTGTAGATAAGGCAGTTCATCCGCCTGTGCATTCGTAACTTTCACCAAAACAGCCGCAGGCAGCAAACGTGCCCACTTACAAATCATCAATGCAACACGGTGCGCTTCAACATCCCCATCATGAATAGGCATAAACGGCCCCTTCATTGGATTTTGCAAATCATCCACAGGGTTTGCAACCGCATTCAACCAAGCTAAATCACGATCCGCAGGTACAGTCAGACGCGCCAAATCTCCAGCAGATGCATATGTCGACAATGTTTGCGCACGCAAATCCGTAATCGTCAACTCTAGGGAATCACTAAAACCACGCAAATGTTTCAATCTGTCTGCATGCAATGTTTCAACAGCGGCAGCCATCCAAACAGAATCCCCATTTGACAGTAAAATAGGTACGCCCATGCGTAAATCTGCCCGCATTCGAGCTATTTGTTCTTCAACTGTTAATAGAATCGCCATGCTGGGCCTTTGGAATTGTAACAAATCAGATGTTTTCTATATCCTGCATTATCCAAATATGAAACATTTCCCGTCATTTCGACACGAGCCTGTGAGTTTTGTCATCCAGTTATTGCCGAAACTGTAAAAACAGCAGAAGTTCAGGGTAACAAATGGAGTGCTATTATGAGCAACGTTAAAAAAATATTAATGGTCGATGATGATGACGACTTGCGCGAAGCGCTTGCAGATCAACTCGTTCTAACAGAAGATTTCGATGTATTTGAAGCCGCAGACGGTGCTGGTGGTTTGGAAAAAGCCAAAGAAGCGATTTATGATCTTGTGATCCTAGACGTTGGCTTACCAGATATGGATGGCCGTGAATTGTGTCGTTTGATGCGCAAACAAGGGGTTAAGTGCCCAATCGTGATGCTAACAGCGCATGATACAGATGCAGATACAATTTTGGGTCTGGATGCTGGTGCGAATGATTACATCTCAAAACCGTTCAAATTCCCAGTATTACTCGCTCGTATTCGCGCACAATTGCGTCAGCACGAACAATCAGAAGACGCAATATTCACGCTTGGACCATACACGTTCAAACCTGCATCAAAAATGTTGATCACTGAGGACGAAAAGAAAATCCGTCTGACAGAAAAAGAAACAAACATTTTGAAATTCCTATACCGCGCTCAAGACGGCGTTGTTGCCCGTGATGTGCTGTTGCACGAAGTGTGGGGCTATAATGCTGGCGTCACAACGCACACATTGGAAACACATATCTACCGTCTACGCCAAAAGATCGAACCCGATCCAAGCACAGCGCGTCTACTGGTTACAGAATCAGGCGGTTACCGCCTCGTTGCTTAATTCCTGAAGTCCTCCCAAGACTTTTCTCCCTGGACTGGCCCGCTATTTTTAGCGGGCCTTTTTTAACTGAAAGCATAAATGCAAAAGCCGCTGACAATTCGCTTATTACACTGGTTTGTAGCTTTGTTATTTTTACTAGCAATCCCAACTGGCTATCGTTTAGCCGATACTGGCTGGTCAGGTGTTGGCATAATCAACCGCAGCACAATCCATGCATCCCACCAAACGTCGGGCATCTTAATTGCATGTCTTATGGTTATTTGGGCGATTTACAGAGTATGGAAAAGCTTCCAAACATCCAAATCCACCACCATCTATCAAAAATCAGTTGCCGCATCACATATACTTCTTGCAGGCTTAGGCGCTCTCATCGCATTCACAGGGTGGATCGGCAGTTCTGCTGGTAATTACGGGCAAGAGCTGTTTGGTGTTATCCCAATCCCGAATATAATACCTGTGTTCTCGGCAAAAGAAGCCGTTAGTCTCTATGCATTCCACAAGTCGCTAATTTCATATTTTCTGTTCTTTTTAAGCCTTCACATTATAGCGGTTATTTTTCACACTATAATCCTGAAGGATCAGATACTGAACAACTACCGACTTTCGTCGGTAGGTTCACGTTTTGAATGTAATTCAAGATACTGACGAATAACGTCATCCGTCACATTTCCACTCGTCGTTGAAAAATAGCCTCTAGCCCAGAACCGTTGCCCCCAATAGCGTTTGCGTAATTCGGGGTACTCCCGCTGTATCTTGTATGAGGACCTCCCTTTTACGCGTTGCATCACCTTTGAAATTGGGACGTGCGGCGGGACTGACACAAACATATGCACATGGTCGGTAGACAATACGCCTTTTTCAATGTGTACGCCCAATTCATTGCACGTTTGTCGTATCAATGTCCGAATACGCTCACGCATTTCACCACGCAGCACCTTGTAACGATATTTTGTTACCCAAACGATATGGTATCTGTGATAATATCTGCTATGACTTCCAGTAGAATAGATCATAAGGTTTCCTTCCATTTTAAGACCTTACCGCAACGCTGGGTCTTAAAATGGAAGGAAACCTTATGTAAATAACGCTAAAGCTGACCAGCTAAAAGCTGGTGGTTTTAACCAATTATTGGAAAATAAAACCTGGACGCCAGCAGTATGTTCTTGGCCAATTCAAAAATAAAAAGATTGAAATTGTAAAATTTTGAGATAGGTTAGTAATTATGACCTATTTTGATACCTCCCTTGAGGACAAGTTCGACCTAGACAAAACCCGCATTTATACATCAGGCACACAAGCCTTGGTGCGTTTGTGTTTGATGCAATCCGCGCGTGATCGTGTGAATGGCTTAGACACTGGCGGATACATCACGGGCTATCGTGGATCACCGCTTGGCGGGTTAGATCAACAATTTGGGGTCGCAAAAACACAACTTACAGAAGCAAGCGTCATCTTTGAGGCCGGCCTAAACGAAGACATAGCCGCCACAGCAATTTGGGGCACGCAACAAGCTGAATTGCGCGGCGATGGCAAACACGATGGTGTTTTTGCCATGTGGTACGGAAAAGGCCCAGGCGTGGACCGCACAGGCGATGTATTCCGTCACGCAAATCTCGCAGGCACCTCAACAAACGGCGGTGTATTGGTGTTAATGGGTGACGACCACACCTGTGAAAGCTCCACCACAGCACACCAAAGCGAATACGCTTTACGCGATGCAATGATCCCTATCCTAAACCCTGCAAACATATCCGAGATCATTGAATACGGATTGCACGGTTGGGCTCTTTCACGCTTTTCTGGACTGTGGTGCGGACTAAAAGGTGTAAAAGATAATATTGAATCCTCAGGTACAGTAGATGTTGCATTAGATACGATCCAAACACGTATTCCTACAGATTACGACATGCCCGAAGGTGGTTTAAACATCCGCCTAAACGACCCTCCCGTTGTACAAGAGGCCCGCCTGCACCAGCACAAACTAAACGCCGTTCGCGCATACACGCGCAAAAACCAACTGAACAAAGTGGTTTATACGGGCGGTGCAAAACCCAAGATTGGGATCGTATCTACGGGCAAATCCTATCTGGACGTTCTGCAAGCTTTCGAAGAATTAGGCATTGATGAAAAACGTGCCGACCAAATGGGTTTGGCCCTTTATAAAGTTGCAATGCCTTGGCCCTTAGAACCCACAGGCATATTGGATTTCACCAAAAATTTAGATCAAGTCATTGTCGTCGAAGAAAAACGCGGCCTGATGGAAGGTCAGATTAAAAGCATCCTTTACGATCTGAAAAAACGCCCCACTGTCATCGGGAAAACATCTGAAACAGGCGAAACATTATTCCAAGTGGAATACGCCCTGACCACCACACAGATCGCAGCGCAAATTGGCACCCGCCTTTTAGCCTTAAAAGATGGCAAATCCCTACAAAACAAAGTCAGCGATCTAGAGGCGCGCATGGCAACAACCCGCGAAGAATTACCAGTCACACGCGGCGTCGCATTTTGCGCAGGCTGCCCCCATAATTCATCCACCGTTATCCCAGAAGGCGCGCGCGGTTTTGCAGGCATCGGTTGCCATTACATGGCGCAATTCATGGACCGAAATGTCGAAGGCTACACACACATGGGTGGCGAAGGTGCCAACTGGATTGGCGAAAGCAAATTCTCGAAACGCGATCATGTATTTCAGAACTTAGGGGACGGCACATACAATCACTCTGGCCTCATGTCGATCCGCGGTGCCGTCGCATTTGATACAAACATCACCTATAAAATTCTCTACAATGATGCTGTCGCCATGACAGGCGGCCAAGCTCACGAAGGCGGCCTTGGTCCCTATGATATTGTCGCAGAAGTTCTGGGCGCTGGTGTGAAAAAACTGGTCTATGTCACAGATGATATATCCCGCATTGATACATCAAGACTACCTGCTGGCGTTGAAGTACATCACCGCCACGATCTGATAAAAATCCAAAAAGAATTATCGGAAATCAAAGGCGTCACAGTTCTATTATATGACCAAACATGCGCCACAGAAAAACGCCGCCGCATCAAACGCAAAACCATGAAGGATGTTAACAAACGCCTGTTCATCAACGCGGATGTTTGCGAAGGCTGTGGCGATTGCGGCGTCCAATCCAACTGTGTTGCCCTACAACCTTTGGAAACCCCATTGGGGCGCAAACGCAGGATTGACCAATCCGCCTGTAACAAAGACTTCTCTTGCCAAGACGGGTTCTGCCCAAGCTTTGTAACCATTAAAAATGGCACACCACGCACACCAAAAGCCGCTAAAATTGACCTGCCTGATTTACCAGAACCAAACCACAAGCCAGCATTAGACACCCCCTACTCTATCCTTGTGACTGGGATTGGCGGCACGGGCGTTGTCACCATCAGCGCCTTACTCGGCATGGCTGCACATTTAGATGGCAAAGGCAGCGGCCTGATTGATATGGCTGGCTTGGCACAAAAAGGCGGCTCTGTCTTTTCACATGTGAAACTGGCAAACGCCTCCAAAGACGTGAAAAGCATCCGCGTTGCAGAAGGCACTGCTGATCTATTACTCGGCTGCGATGTCGTTGTCTCCGCTGGCAATCCAGCGCTTTCCACCCTATCAAAATCATCCCACGTGATGATCAACACCCACGAACAAATGCCAAAGGATTTCACTCTGCAACGTGATTTCACACTGCCCACAGATTTGATGCATGAGCGCATCATCGATGCGGTAGATCGCGATAACGCTGCCTTTGTCGATGCCACAAGATACGCCACAAAACTGCTGGGCGACAGCATTGGCGCGAACCTGTTCATGCTGGGTACCGCCTATCAAAAAGGGCTTATCCCTTTGACAGACAAGGCCATCATGCATGCCATTAAACTGAACGGTGTTGCGATTGAAATGAACCAAAACGCATTCACTTTGGGCCGTCATTGGGTGATTGATCCCACACGTTTGGATACAATGATGCCAAAGGCCATTAAAGCCTCTGAATTGACTGGTCTGGACGAGATCATTACCGACCGCGTGGAACGTTTAACGGCCTATCAGAACGCCGCCTATGCACAATCCTATCGCGATTTCATCGCAAAGATCTCTGACAAACCTTATGCCGTCGCTGTTGCTAAAAACCTATTCAAACTGATGGCCTATAAAGACGAATACGAAGTGGCACGGCTCTATTCCCAAGACAGCTTTATGAAAAACCTAAAGGCGCAATTCGAAGGGGATTTACAACTCAAAATCGCATTGGCACCACCCCTATTATGCCGCCCCGACCCCGTAACAGGCAAAGCCAAAAAAATCGAATTTGGCCCGTGGGTGTTCAAAGCCTTCTCTATCCTAAAACGCTTCAAAGGATTACGCGGAACGGCCCTTGATCCCTTCGGCTACACAACAGAACGCCGCATGGAACGTGCTTTGATCGAAGAGTATAAAGAAACCGTATCGGGTTTAGATAACGTTGATCCAGAAGCGGCAATGAAACTGGCAAACCTACCAGAGGGTATTCGGGGGTTTGGCCATGTGAAAGCTGCGAGCATTGCAGAGGTTGAAACCGTAAAAATCGGCATCTTGAAAACAGGCCAATAATGTAAATGGTCATATGGCTGGCTAAAGCCCAAGCACAACATTCGTCTTTTCCTTCAAAGACGGCTGTTATCGGAAATCTGGAAAATTCTTGTGCTCATCGTCTAGGCCTGTAGCTTGGGCAAGATTGAGCTCAACACTCACCATAATATTTATCAGAAAGAACCTTTACGATGCCAGCTTTACTTCCCACCGATTTCACCTGTGAGATTATCTATCTCGGATTTGTACACAACCGAAAGGAAAAACTGGGTTCTGAATCTATTTCGGAAGCGTTTGCGAGCTTTGCCGGATTTGAACGCGAAAACCATAGTGGTTTGACGCGCGCGGCCTGTAGCCGGGTTTCATCGCAGCACCCGTCTGGGACGAAAATTCGAAATGTGCGGCAGTTTTCGATCATTAGTGCTGAGGAAATGGAGCTTGTTTCTGCCGAGATGGGTATTGAAGCCGTGAAGCCCGAATGGATGGGGGCTAGCATCATGGTGCGTGGGTTGCCAGATTTCACGTATATCCCACCGTCAAGCCGATTGCAGAATAACGCAGGAACGACGCTGGTAGTGGATATGGAAAACCACCCTTGCATGTTTCCTGGAAAGGAAGAAGTGGAGCTGTATAGGTTCATGTGTTTTGAGACTCACGCGGCTTCGGCCTGAGTGATTCGAAGGTACTCCATGGGTGTCTTACCTTTCAAGGCGTGATGTGGTCTGAATGTGTTATATTTTTCGACAGCTTTTCTCAGTTCAAACCGCATAGCTCCAATGCTATCGGCAATCAGATCACAACAATCATAGAATTCCTCGCGGAAGGTGCGGTTTCCACGCTCAACGCCACCATTGTATTTCGGTCTGGCTGGCGGCAATACAATGAGCGGGATTTTCATCTGCTCACACGCCGTCTCAAAATCGGCCATAAACTCGGAGCCACCATCAACTTGAATTGAGAGGATTTTATAGGGAGCTATTTCCACAAGCTCTTCCAAAAACCGTTTGGCAGAGCGTGCGGTGGCATTCGAATAAATTTGCGCGTGGATGTGCTTGCTACGCCGTTCCCAGGCCTGAAAGTGCTTGCAGGTGACGCCGTTTTTCGTGGCAGTCATGTGGTCGATCTGCACACGTTCTCCAATCTCTATATCTTTGTAATCCTTATATTTCCATCCTTTGGCGTGGCCCTTGGAGAAGTTACGCTTGCGCTTTTGTGGTGCAGACCTTGATCGTGTAATCAGGCCTTTCTTGCGTAGAAAACCCAAGATACGCCCCACGGTGCTATCGCTTATGATTTGGTTTTTATCGCGCCGCAAGATGGCCCCTATTTTTTCCTTACCGTAGGTTTTATTGTCGCGGCGAATTTCGAGCACCAACTGTTTTTCTGCCTCACCCCACTGTGACTTATTGCGGTGTTTTGGGGCCTTTGATGGCGGCATAATCCCTTGCGCCAAATCCTTCAAAACCCGCTTGTAGCGATAATAAGTAGACCGAGAGATGCCGACAAATTCAGCGCATTTTGCTAGAGAAACACCCTCTGCGCGTAAAGCTTCCCATTGCCGAACCGTGTCTTCGTATTTGATACGGTACGCATCCAAACATTCTTGTGTCCGCGCCCAAGCATAAAGTTTATAAACGTTCTTGTGCAGTCTTATGATTTGCATATTGGCCTCGTGAGTTGGTTTTTTACAATACTCAGTCTCCGAGGCCGCCTAAATCTTGGCAACAAAAAAACAGTCTCACATCTATCTGAACTTATTCAGAGCCACACCATCCAGGCAAAGGCAAGCTGTTGAAATCTGCAGCTAAGGGTAGACGCGGTATCACCGCTTGGGTAGAGCGTGAGGGGCTGTTGAAAGTCGGCGATACTTTTACGCTACACGTGCCAGATCAAAGACCGTGGACACCCTAAACAAAATCGCCCTCTTCAAAGGAGAGCTGAATAGTATTCAAGCGAGCACTACGCTCTAATGGCAATGGTATGGTTTAGAACCTGCATGGCAACCATTTGCATCAGTACCACCAGAATGTGAAAACGCAGATGTTGCTGTAAAAAAAGCAAGTGTGAAAACTAAAATAAATCGCATGGTTATTCCTTAAGATATTAATTAAATATTAAGAAAAGCTAATGAGCTCTTCTCTAATCGTCAATATTAGTTTGATAGAAAAAAGACTACCTTTTCAAAAATTTGGATTTACTGAAACCCTAAGAATGACCAATGATGAGAAACGTTCCACACCAATGAAATGGAGACTTTATGCTGAATTCACCCGATGAATCTATAAGATTGCTTAATCGTTTAGGCGCACCTGTGCGATTGATAAAACATCTAGAACTAGTTGGTGAAGCAGGAGAACAAGTAATTTCAAAACTCGAAGAATTAGGCGTACAATTTGATAAGTCATTTGTTCAAGTCGGCATAGCAATACACGATGCGGGTAAAATTTTAGGCACTTCTCCGCTTTGTTGAGTAGATTTAGGATTTCAAATAGAGCATAGATTGATTATCTGGAATGGATGATTGTCTAATTTTGAGTTTGAAGTATTCGGTATCCTTGATGCCTCTGGCTCGCTTACGGATCATTCCTATACTGACATTACCAGCCTCTATCCTGGCGCTTGTGAGCTTGTGTTTGGCGTAGTTGCAGATGCCCACACAATGTTTCCGTAGGGATTTCGCGAACTTTTTTAGATAGAGCATCTGTGACTGATCTGCTATCAGGCACCAACGTTCCAGTTGCTCCGCCATCGCCTCAAATGAAGCGGCACTCCACAGCAGCTGAAGCTGTTCTTTCAAGACGTAAAGTGCATTCAGGTTGCTATTGCTCTCCAGCAACCTTTGCAGCTTGTCACTTTGTTTTTCACTCAACTTATCCGCATTTTTGAGCAACAGATAATGCGTCCCTTTCATCAACTCTTTACCACTTGGATCGGCCTTTCTGAACTCAAGTCGACGCTGATTATGGATAGCTTTGCTGTAGTTTTTCATGACGTGGAAACGGTCAAATACTATGTCGGCCAACGGCAAGGACTCTCTGACAGCCTTTTGGTAGGCAGGCCCCATATCCATCGCTACGGCCTTTATTTTGCAGGCTGTATCTGGTTGCAGTTGTTTCAAAAACCTTGAAAAAACCTCGGCAGTTCGGCCTGCTTCAACCCAGATCAGATGACCGCCAACCATATCGTAGACCACCGTCATGTAGTCATGACCTTTCGCCCGGGCAACTTCATCTACACCAATATATTCCAAGCCAGTTAGCTCTGCAGGATCAAGCGTAGGGAGAGTTTCAATAAGGTATGCCCTGTCGATATTCTTGACCGTTTCCCATCGTATATCCAAATGTCTGGAAACCGCTTGAATAGACATATGCCGACATAATCCACTGATCAGTCGGCAAAATCGGTGAGTGAAACGGCACCCTTTATCAACAAAATCACACCCCTCAATGCGGCGTTCGCCCTTGTTAATATAAACCTGCGCCAGCTCAATCTCGACCACACAAGGATACCCAAAAAGGGGGATGTCGTTTACTTGTCGGCGGACATGCTGGTTGATGCTTCCCTTCTGGCCTGTAGCAGGGTCTATAGCCCTCCTACGCGCGTCTCGGCTGCAGTGAATGACAATCTTAACACCGCCGTCATCCAGTTTAATTTCATTTACACGTTGCCCTTTGAGGCCTAAAATATGCTGCGAGATGTTGATTGTCATATACCTGCTCTATGTAAAGTTATCAGAAACCATACATATCAACAGGTTACTTGGCGGTCGGCATCTTTTTCTACTCAACAAAGCGGAGAAGAGCCAAATTTTACATCCAGAAGAGTTAAATGAAGGAGGCAATTTACACGAAGCCTCTGGAGAAAAGTTACTATTGGAACAAGGTGTTGAAAAGAAAGTTGCGCGTTGTTGCCAAAGTCATTCAAAATACAACAGCATGTCTGTTTCTTTTGAAGAGCTTTTAGTCGCATTATCGGACAAACTCTGGAAAGGGAAACGAGAACCTGAGCTAGAATTACAAGTAATTGATGGTGTTGCTGAAAAGCTTAGTACAGATAGATGGTCTATTTTTGAAATACTCGATAGTTGTTTTGAAGACATTGCTTCAACTGGTAACGCCAGGTTATCCCGTAGCGTATGAGGATCTGTTTTTCATATTCTTCCAATGACAACTTCGTTCACGTTGCTGTAGTTAGCTATAACTTTTTGAATATCTGTCTACCTGGTTCAAACCCTTTTAGCTCCCCATAAATAGGCGCATCTAACGGCTAGCATTTATCCTAAAGCCTCCTATGAAGAATGAAGGAGAGCTATAAAACTCTATCGTCTTTTTAATACTGAACAAGATCCCAATAATATTAGAATATGAGAGATAAGTTTTTATTTTCAATATCTTAAATAGGTGTCCCAGTTGGGACATTCGCGTTTTCAACATAAAAAGGGCCGCCTATTTCAGGCAGCCCTTTCAAGAAAATCTAAGTCTAAAACTTAAAGTGATGCTTGCAACTCAGCGATAATTGCATCGCCCATTTCAGTTGTTGAAGCTGCTGTGCCACCGTCTGCCATCATCAAATCGCCAGTACGGATACCTTTGGCCAAAACTGATTCAACTGCTGTTTCCAAACGTGTCGCCTCTTCACCTTGATCAAAGCTGTACCGCAACGCCATCGCAAAGCTTAGGATACACGCAGATGGGTTGGCTTTGTTCTGACCAGAAATATCAGGCGCTGACCCGTGTACTGGTTCGTACAACGCTTTCGGACGACCGTTTTCCATAGGCGAACCCAAAGACGCTGATGGCAACATACCAAGAGACCCTGTTAACATCGCTGCACAATCAGACAGGATATCGCCGAACAAATTGTCTGTTAAGATCACGTCGAACTGCTTTGGTGCTTTCACCAATTGCATAGCTCCATTGTCCGCATACATGTGGGACAATTCCACCTCTGGATAATCCGCAGCACCAATCGCTGTTACAACTTCACGCCATAAGATACCGCTTTCCATTACGTTGGCTTTTTCCATGGAACATACTTTGTTGCCACGGCGTTTTGCCAATTCAAATGCAGAGCGTGCAACACGGTCGATTTCGTTTTCCGTATAACGTTGTGTGTTGATACCAACACGTTGACCGTCTTCTTCAAAGATACCACGTGGCTCACCAAAGTAAGAGCCTGATGTCAATTCACGTACGATCATGATGTCCAAACCAGATACAATATCTTTTTTCAAAGATGAGAAATCTGCAAGAGCATCGAAACATTGTGCTGGGCGTAGATTTGAAAACAAATCCATCTCTTTGCGAAGGCGCAACAAACCGCGTTCTGGTTTTACACTGAAATCTAAATCATCATATGCAGGACCGCCAACAGCACCAAGCAATACAGCATCAACCTCTTGCGCGTTTGCCATTGTATCGTCGTGTAATGGTGTGCCGTGCTTGTCGTAAGCCGCACCACCAACAAGATCTTCGGATACGTCAAACTTCATGTCGCGCTTGTCGCCATACCAAGCGATAATGCGTTGTACTTCAGTCATTACTTCTTGGCCGATGCCATCACCTGGCAATATTAACAAAGATGGAGTGTTCATGTCCGTCAAATCCTTTTCCAAAACTTGGATATGCCGTAATCTGCTATGGCCTATTGGTCAAGGTAGCGAGGCAATTTGACGTTCATTCAAGCCTTATGCTGTGACTAAATCATTCCCATCTGAGTGGTTGATCGCGATTTTCGCCAATGCAGCAGCACGCATGAAAAATACGCCCTGTAAAAATGTCCAGAATGCGATGGACCAAATAGCAATAACAGGTGCCAACTGACCACCTTCTGCAAAATAAGTCATGATGATGCCTGCGATTTTAGGTCCTAACAACGGAATCAAACATGCGATCACAAGGCTGGAAAACGCCGAATTCATCAAACGTTCCTCAAGAGATTTATCTTCATATGATTTATATGTTGGCATATTCTGCCACATGTTAAAACCTGTACCACCAAAGCGCCAAAGATTCATATAAACAGCAACACAAAACGCCGTTATACAAGCCAACATTATTACAGTATTAAACGCAATCGCTTGAGCAAAAGCACTTTCTAAAATCACATCGCCCCCAGAAAGCGTTTTGGCAACGCCCATAAATGGGCTGTATGTGAAATCCAATAAAGCAAGGCCATTATTTGCAATGGCTGGGATAAAACCTGTCATTTCCGCACCCGAAACCGCATAACCCACCACGAATGTTGGAACCAATACAAGCACAACCAATAAGAAAAACCGAATACGATTGTATGGTGCCGCTGACCTAAATTCGATTAAAGAAGGGGATGGAAAACCATACTCGTAAATCACAAACACAGATGCGATCGTTGCCAGAATACGTGTGAATTCCATGGAAGATTGGGAAATCCCCGAAAGTAAGAAAGCTGGTAGCATAATCAAACACGCTACACACACCGCCCTTACAGTTGCCCCTGTAAGTCTTAAAAACACTGCCTCGTCCTCGTTTTTGATCCCATTTTCGGAATCGATTTGGCCTTAGGGCCTTATTGTTGCCCTAATTGTGTCAAGAAAGCCTTATTCGTCAAGCTTTTTTTAAAAATTGTTCATATTCAGTGGGTTTCAACGTTTTGTTAATACAAAAATAACACAAAAAAGGCCGCCCCAGAGCAGCCTTTTAATACTATATGTGGTATAAAACCTATACCCAAGGCATATTTTTGCCATATTCTGCTTCGAACGTGTCAATCGCCTTAACCTTTTGCATTGTAAGGCCAATATCGTCCAAACCGTCCATCAAGCATTCCTTTTTGAATGCATCAACTTCAAATTTGAACTCAGTACCATCCGTTGCAGAAACCGTTTGGTTTTCCAAATCAACTGTAATGCGCGCGTTTGAGCCCTTTTGCGCATCTTCCATCAACACATCGACAGCTTCTTTTGGTAAAACCACTGGCAAAATACCGTTTTTAAAGCTGTTGTTGTAAAAGATGTCTGCAAAAGACGTTGAAATGATTACCTTGATACCAAAGTCTTTCAATGCCCAAGGTGCGTGCTCACGTGACGACCCACAACCAAAGTTGTCACCCGCTACAATGATTTCCGCATCGCGATATGCAGTTTGGTTCAGAATAAAATCAGCGATTTCATTGCCTTCTGAATCGAACCGCATTTCGTCAAACAGGTTCACACCCAAACCAGAGCGTTTGATTGTCTTCAAGAACTGCTTTGGAATGATCATATCTGTGTCGATGTTGATCAAAGGCATAGGTGCCGCAACACCCGATACGTTTTCAAATTTTTCCATTATGCCGCTCCCTCAAATTCACGGATATCAGTCAATTTACCCGTCACAGCCGCTGCTGCTGCCATTGCTGGGCTTAACAAGTGTGTGCGCCCACCACGGCCCTGACGGCCCTCAAAGTTACGGTTAGACGTTGCTGCACAACGCTCGCCTGGCGCCAACTGATCTGGGTTCATTGCCAAGCACATTGAGCACCCTGCCATGCGCCACTCAAAGCCAGCCTCTTTAAAGATATCAGCAAGACCCTCTTCTTCGGCTTGTGCACGTACAAGACCAGAACCAGGGACAACCATTGCACGCATACCCTCTTTGATCTTTTTACCTTTCAACACAGCGGCTGCTGCGCGAAGGTCTTCGATACGACCATTTGTACATGATCCGATAAACACTGTGTCGATTTCAACGTCCGTCAATTTCTGACCTGCTGTCAAACCCATGTATTCCAACGAACGCGTAACCGCATCCACTTTACCACCTTCAAAATCAGATGGGTTTGGAACAATCGCATCAATCGGCAAGACATCTTCTGGTGAAGTGCCCCAAGTCACGCTTGGTGCAATATCTTCCCCCTTAAGCGTTACCACTAAGTCGAAATGCGCATCTTCGTCTGTGAACAAAGTTTTCCAATAGGCCAATGCTGCATCCCAGTCAGCGCCTTTTGGTGCGTGTGGACGACCATTTACATAATCGAATGTTTTCTGATCAGGTGCGATCAAACCTGCGCGTGCACCGCCCTCAATAGCCATATTACAGACAGTCATACGACCCTCCATAGACAACTCTTCGATTGCTTGACCACAATACTCAATCACATAACCCGTACCGCCAGCAGTACCTGTGTGACCGATCACTGACATTGTGATGTCTTTCGCGGTTACACCTGGACGCAAAGAACCCGTGATTTCCACTTTCATATTCTTTGATTTCTTTTGGATCAACGTTTGCGTTGCCAAAACATGTTCAACTTCTGACGTACCGATACCATGGGCCAATGCACCAAATGCACCGTGTGTCGCTGTGTGACTATCACCACAAACAACAGTCATACCTGGCAAGGTCCAACCTTGCTCTGGGCCAACGATGTGCACAATACCTTGGCGTACATCTGACACTGGATAATAATGAACGCCAAACTCTTTCGCGTTCTTATCCAAAGCTTCCACTTGGATACGGCTTTCTTCGTTATCAATACCCTTGGCACGATCCAAAGTCGTTGGAACGTTGTGATCAGGCACAGCAATTGTTTTCTCTGGTGCACGAACCTTACGGCCAGACATGCGCAAACCTTCAAAGGCTTGCGGCGATGTCACTTCGTGAACAAGATGACGGTCGATATAAAGCAAACATGTGCCATCATCGGCCTCATGCGCTACGTGAGCGTCCCAGATTTTATCGTAGATTGTTTGTGGTGCGGA
Organism: Amylibacter sp.; assembly: GCA_965206885.1. Classification (GTDB taxonomy): domain Bacteria; phylum Pseudomonadota; class Alphaproteobacteria; order Rhodobacterales; family Rhodobacteraceae; genus Amylibacter. The sequence continues at coordinate 111,991 of CBDBLJ010000003.1, forward strand.
CATGAAATGTCTCCTCCGCTAGAATTTGGCTTTTAGGGCTAGTCGTGGATATGGATTACGCGCGCAGGTCACCAAGCACGGTGAGGCGCTCGCCGTGGAAACGCCAAGGAAGGCGTGTCTTATCATCCATATCAAAGATTCTGTTCATATACGGGCAATACTCCTTTGTGCGCTTGGCTTCAAGCGTCAGGTTCAAATAGTCATATAGTTCCACATACGAGCACTAGAAAAACCGACCCAATCATCCTATCTTACGTTTAAGGGCAAGGAAGACTATGGAAAATCAAGACGAAACCACGGCCGAACCAACAGAAATCCTATCAACTGCGCAAGATTTTTGGGCAGATTTATTACGGTTTGGCGACCGCATTACCCAAACATGGGCTCTGTACCAACTGGTAATCATTTTAGGTACAGTGATATTTTGTCTTCTACTGGCTCGCGCACTTTACCCTAAATGTGAAAAATGGTTTGAAACCAGAACAGGTATCATCGGACGAATTTCCTATGTTTTTGTAGACGTTCATCGTCGCTTAGCCCTGTTGATTTATGTTCCAATTGGATACTCCATTGTAACAATAATGAAACTCTACACATGGCCCAGCCGGTCCTTTTTCATTGAACTATCTGTCAAACTTGCTTTCGCGTGGTTGATCATTTCTGTGATCAGTTCATTCATCAAGAACAGGGCTCTGCGATCTATTGTGATGTGGATAGGCTGGATTATTGCTACCTTACAAATGACAGGGTTTTTAGAATCCACAAAAGCCGTTTTGGACAGTGCAGCATTAGAGGTCGGCAGCACCCGCATATCCGTCTTGATGGTAATGATTGCAATCTTTTCACTGGCGACATTGTTTATTCTTGCCAGTTTGATTTCAAAAGCAGGCACAAAGCGCATCGACAAGATTGATGACATGTCACCGTCGATCAAAGTTCTATTGGGTAAGACTTTACAAATCGGCCTTTATACAACTGCCTTCTTGATGGGCCTAAAAGCCGTTGGTTTTGACCTCGGCAGCTTCGCCGTTCTATCAGGTGCGATTGGTTTGGGTATCGGTTTTGGTTTGCAAAAAATCGTATCAAACTTAATCTCAGGCATCATCATTTTGTTGGATAAGTCCATCAAACCAGGCGACGTGATTTCCCTGAACGATACCTTTGGTTGGATCACCCAATTGGGTGCACGTTATGCATCTGTGACCACCCGTGACGGACGCGAGCACCTAATCCCGAATGAGGATTTCATCACCAACCAAGTTATCAACTGGTCCCACTCATCCGACTTCGTTCGTTTGGATATTTTCTTTGGTGTCGATTACGCCAGTAACCCACACGAAGTGAAAAAGGTAGCGTCCCAAGCACCGCTTACCGTGGATCGCGTCGTCACTAACCCTGCCCCTGTGTGCCATGTGGTTAACTTTGGTGATAGTTCAATTGATTTCATTCTGCGCTTCTGGATCCGTGATCCAACTGAACAACTACCGACTTTCGTCGGTAGGTTCACGTTTTGAATGTAATTCAAGATACTGACGAATAACGTCATCCGTCACATTTCCACTCGTCGTTGAAAAATAGCCTCTAGCCCAGAACCGTTGCCCCCAATAGCGTTTGCGTAATTCGGGGTACTCCCGCTGTATCTTGTATGAGGACCTCCCTTTTACGCGTTGCATCACCTTTGAAATTGGGACGTGCGGCGGGACTGACACAAACATATGCACATGGTCGGTAGACAATACGCCTTTTTCAATGTGTACGCCCAATTCATTGCACGTTTGTCGTATCAATGTCCGAATACGCTCACGCATTTCACCACGCAGCACCTTGTAACGATATTTTGTTACCCAAACGATATGGTATCTGTGATAATATCTGCTATGACTTCCAGTAGAATAGATCATAAGGTTTCCTTCCATTTTAAGACCTTACCGCAACGCTGGGTCTTAAAATGGAAGGAAACCTTATGTAAATAACGCTAAAGCTGACCAGCTAAAAGCTGGTGGTTTTAACCAATTATTGGAAAATAAAGGCCTAACCAATATTCGCGGTAACGTCTATTTAGCGCTTTGGGATACGCTAAAAGAAAACAACATAAACATCCCCTATCCACGTCGTGAAATTACAATGTTAAATAACGCTGACGCACAAATTCCTAAGCCAGATAATATTATTGATTAAGCCAAACGTTATTCGGAAAAAATCGCTTCGATCGGTTTATTGAAAAGACGGGAAATCTTAAAAGCTAAAGGAAGACTTGGATCGTATTTTCCAGTTTCTAATGCGTTAACCGTTTGCCGCGACACTTCTAACTCTGTGGCTAAATTGCTTTGCGACCAACCTTGCTCTGCCCGCAGCTCTTTTAATATATTCTTCATTTATAACGCCATTGCGTGATCACCAATGCAAGAACCCACAGAACTGCCATTAAAGGCCAGACAACGAACATCGAAAGCGTTGGGAAACCCACGTTTTCCAAAAAACCGTATGCAAACGTTAAAAAGGCTGTACCAAGCATACTGATTCCAATTGCTTCGATTTGAATCTTTCTTTGCAATTCATCTAATCGTTTTATCTGCCGTAAAATTACCCAACATACTGCAGAAAATGCCAGCATAGGTGATAGAGAAATTATAATGCCTAAAGCGTTACTTTTAACACCGTGATCTAACACCACCAAAGAGACGACCAACAAGATAGCATAAGCTGCAAAACTCAAACCAAGTTCAGTAAAATATCGTTTCATAATTCATACCTTTATGTAAAGCTTGCTTTACAATTACAATTCACAAAAGGCATGTCAAGTTTACTTGACACTCATGTTATTGAATAATGGCACCACCTTTATAAACTGCATCACTTGCGCGAATAGAACCAACTAATAAATCATTGCAATTCCGTTGCTCTGCAAACAACCTCTTTTTAATCAACGGATGGTTTGGATCAGCAACGCCCAAGCGTACCAATAGCGCTGCAATTGCAGCTTCAGATGCACGTGTCGCGCCATCTTCGATCTTTAATGCAACACCTAAGCCTAGTTCTGGAATGATCGCGATAAACACACCTTCAGCGCCTGTTTTCACAGCAACCTTACCATCCATCGCTCGCATCAAATCTGTACAGGCGCGTGTTTCGCCCGCCACCAACTCTGGATGCTTACCCATCGCTTCTACCAAGCTGCGCGCGGCTTCTTCACGCACCGCACCCAAACCGCTTGGATCAGCCATACGTGCCATTGAACGTGCTAAGCCTGATAGTGTCATTGCAAAATTCGGCGCAGAACAACCGTCGATTACATAGCCCGTTGTCTCTTCATCTGCCATCTCTTCAATCGCTGTTTTGATTGCCTTTTGTAGCGGATGATCTATCTCATTATATTCTGATCCACCACCTAAGTGTTTGTTCAACGTCAAAAACCCAGAGTGTTTACCAGAGCAATTATTATGCGTCTGATCAATACAGTGATCTCCACAATATATGCCTTTGCGCGCATCTTCATCATGCGGCTGATGACCACCACAACGCAAATCCCTTTCAGACAGGCCAATATGGTCCAACCATTTGGTCACGCGATCTGTATGAATTGCAGCACCCTGATGCGATGCACAAGACAGCGCCAAATGCTCTGACTCCAACCCAAATACGCTTGCAGCACCACTTTCAACCAAAGGTAATGCTTGTAACATTTTGCACGATGATCTTGGTAAAACAGCACGACTTGGATTGCCCCAAGCGGCCCGTACATTACCCTGAACATCACAAATCACGGCATGCCCGCGATGAACACATTCAAGAAAGTCACCGCGCCACACTTCTGCCATAATTTCTGAATTCGTCATTTTCTGATCCCTTATTTCGGTCGGAAATCCGCCGATTCCCCATATTTTGTATTTAGGTGGTGGTAATAATTATCTGAGTTCTCTAATTATTTCGTCATAACATCAACACATTTCCGTCCTATTTTGTGCGGAACAATAATAAAAAACAGCTGGAGGCTGTAAGGCAGTATGATTAGACCCGTTGCATTGGTATGTAGTATTACCGCGGCTATGTCCTTTTATTCAAACACAGCATCAGCTCAGGATTCAACAAACGTTGTGGATTCTAAATCAGACTGGTCCGTGTTCGTGGAAAACAGCCCGAAACGTTGTTGGATCGTTTCAAAACCCACAAAAACTGTAAATGTAAAAGGTGGCAAACCAGTTGTAGTGAACCGTGGTGATATCCGTTTTTTCGTAACCTACCTGCCATCAAATGGTATAAGTGGAGAAGTGTCCTTTACAGGGGGTTACCCATTCGCACCTGATAGTACAGTTGGCCTAACAGTCGGCACATCAGAATATAAGTTATACGTAGATGGCGAATATGCATGGCCTGAATCAGGTTCTGTAGACCGCCAAATCCGTACATCCATGAAACGTGGCGCCAACGCAGTATTACGTGCACAATCTGCACGTGGAACGCAAACAACAGACACATTTTCACTGGTTGGCTTCACAGCAGCGCTCGCAGAGGCCGAAAAGCGCTGTAAATAAGAACGCATTATGCGCTTCTAAAGCATGAAATTGTGGTATATTAGCCTCCAAACCCTGTTTGGGGGCTTATTTTATGGAAAGCAGTCCAATGACCGCAACAGCACCAATTAACCAAGATTTCATCACAATCCCGCGCAAGCAGGATCCAGACGCACGACCAAGTCTGATCGGGATGAATCGTGACGCGCTGAAAGCAGCTTTACTAGAACTCGGCGCACACGAAAAACAGTTAAAAATGCGGGTCAATCAATTGTGGAGCTGGATGTATCAAAAAGGTGCGCGAACATTCGATGAAATGACAAACCTGTCCAAAGACTTTCGCGCGCTATTGACGGATAACTTTATCATTGGTCGACCTGAAATCGTTACCAAACAAATCTCCGAAGACGGCACACGTAAATACCTTTTGCGCATTGCTGGCGGACATGAAGTCGAAGCGGTTTACATCCCAGAAGCAAAACGCGGCACGCTATGTATTTCGTCACAAATCGGCTGCACCCTAACATGCACCTTCTGTCATACAGGTACGCAAAAATTAGTACGCAACCTAACAGCTGGTGAAATCGTAGGCCAAATCATGGTCGCACGCGATGATCTAGAAGAATGGGACAAAGATCCTGGCGATAAACGCTTGGTCTCCAATATCGTTCTGATGGGCATGGGTGAACCCCTATACAACACAAATAACGTGCGCGACGCGATGTTGATCGCCATGGATAACGAAGGCATTTCTTTATCCCGCCGTCGCATCACCCTGTCTACCAGTGGTGTGGTTCCAGAGATCGTCCGCGCAGGTGCAGAAATCGGCTGTATGTTGGCAATAAGCTTTCACGCAACAACTGATGATGTGCGGGATGTCTTGGTTCCGATCAATCGCAAGCATAAGATCGCTGAATTATTACAGGCTTGCCGCGATTATCCGCGTCTATCTAACTCTGAGCGCATTACATTTGAATATGTGATGCTAAAGGACGTAAACGATTCAGATGCAGACGCAAATCGCTTGGTAAAATTGATTTCTGGCATCCCCGCAAAGATCAATTTAATCCCATTCAACCCATGGCCCGGATCACCATACGAACGTTCTGATTGGGACCGTATTGAAGCATTTGCCGAAATTGTGAACAACGCTGGCTACGCTAGCCCTGTACGAACGCCCCGTGGTGAGGATATAATGGCCGCATGTGGTCAGCTGAAAAGTGCGACCGAACGTGAACGCAAATCCGCAAAAGAGATAGCGCGCGAAGCAGGGGTTTAAGATGAGAAGACGGGATTTTTTCCCACTAGCAGCAGGCGGCGTCATGCTATCAGCATGCGGTGGTCCACGGGTTCAAAAGTTTCAAACATATCGCGGGCCAGCTGTAACGCGTGTTATCGTACAAAAATCAACGCGCCAAATGTGGCTCATGCATAACAAACGCGTTTTGCGCAAATATGATATGGAATTGGGTTTTGCTCCACGTGGGCACAAACAATTCGAAGGTGATGGAAAAACACCTGAAGGCAGTTATTGGATCGATCGCCGCAACCCAAACAGTGCATTCTTCCTAAGCCTTGGTATTTCATACCCCAATGCGCAGGATATCGCTCATGCTAAAGCGCAGGGAAAACCACCTGGTGGAGAGATTTTTATCCATGGCGGGCCCGTTCTAAATGGCGACAGGAATAAGCCTGATTGGACTGCTGGATGTATATCCGTAACCAACAAAGAAATTGCGGAAATTTACGCGATGGTCAAAAACGGCACACAGATAGACATTCTAACCTAGCAGCTAAATATTAGCTGCCAGTGATTTGCGTCCACCAAATTTTACCGTTCTTTTCTTGGTGCCAAGACAGGCCGATGTAACGCGCATTCGGATCTAAAATACCAGCGCGAGAATCTTCATCATCCATCCAAACTTGTAATGTTTCTGTGTCGTTTTCGTATGTCTCAGAAATATTTTCAGCCAACAATTGCCCAGTATAACCTGTGCGTGCAACGCGATCCAATGGGGATGAACCATCTGATCCGAAGTGCCATGGGCGTTGCTGTGCGGACATATCAATCGAGTGTGTTTTAGCAGCAGCGTTTAGCTGTGCGGACAGTTCTAATGTGGACAGGCCACGTGCTGTACGAATGGCATTCACTGTATCCAAATGACGGAATAGAAGCTTATTTACACCTGCATCATTTCGAGGTGTTTTGAAAATTGTCGGGCGAAACGTACCATCAGAAACTGGTTCCGCTGGAGGGGTACACGCACCCAAAATAAAAATAGCAGCGAAGCTTACAAGGAATGCTCTAATCATTTATTCGCCTTACATAAATAGTCTGGTCAATTTCACTTGATACTATCTAAGGTGACTTGAACCGCTTGGAAACCCCGTACATACTGCATAACAGATGTTTGAGTGGTAAAAGTGTTTCAAAGACACTATTTTGCGCATGAATCGGCGAAAATCGGAGCAAAACGATGCAGAAAAAATTAACAAGACGCGTATTCACAGGAACTGTGTTAGCCACCCCAGCCTTAATTGGCACGCAAGCATGGGCACAAGACGTAACCGATAGCGCTCTACTACAAGATATAGATGCAGAAAACATCGCAGATCCAAATGCGGGCACAGTAAAACGTAATGCATCCAGCTTTAGGTCAAAAGATTGGCGTCCTTACTTCTCCAACCTAAAAAACCATGTTGTTTTGGTAGATACACGCAGCCGTGCACTTCATTATTGGTCCGAAGATGGCAATACATACCGCTTATTCCCAACATCTGTACCCGAATCAGATGATTTGACACGTTTGGGTCGCACATCCATTATTCGCAAGCGTATTGGTCCAGATTGGCGTCCAACAGCAAGCATGTTAAAGCGTAACCCTGATTGGCCAAAATACATCCCTGCAGGCCCAGAAAATCCTTTAGGAACACATGCTTTGTACTTGTCTTGGACGTATTACCGCATCCACGGCACACACGATACGCGCAAAATTGGTCGCAAATCATCGAATGGCTGTATTGGGCTATTTAATGAGCACATCGCCCAATTGTTTGATTTGACAAAAGTAGGGACACAAGTGTTGCTAATTTAACGACATTTACCCGTAGTTTGGCGTATTTGTGGCATCTAATTGTTGCAATGAGAAAACGAAGCTGTTTAAAAAGCCTCACGAGGTACAGTCTTGGGTGTTCGTCGTGGGTATTACCTTACCCGATAATTCGGCGGACTTTTATAATTTGGAGGATTTTCATAATGAAATCTATCGCACTAGCAGCTGCTCTTTCTCTAGCAGCAACAACAGCATTCGCAGGTTCATTGGCTGAACCAGTAGTAGAAGCACCAGTAGCAGAAGCAGAAACAGGCTCATCTGCAGGTTCTTCAGCTTCTTCAGGCGGCAGCTATGTATTGCCAATCATCTTGCTTCTAGCAGTTGGTGCAGCAGTAGCAGCAAACGACTAATAGTCGTATCGTTCTGGTTTCGACCAAAGCACACAGTTCCTGAGTTCGTAGGTTTTGTCGGCTTGTGGGGTGTTTTTTTGTTTAACTTCAGGCCCTGGCTTCCGGGAGGGTAAAGTAGTGCCCCCAATGGCAATTGAGGGTTGCGGTTTCTGGAGGTTCTGCTACACTCCCGCACATGTTCATCCGCACCAAACATGATCCCGAACGCAAGCGCACCCGCATCCAGATCGTCCAGTCGGTGCGCACCGGTCAGAAGGTTCGCCAGAAGGTCGTCCGGCATGTCGGCATCGCGCATAACGACACTGAAGTCGAGGACCTCAAGCGCCTGGCTGGCCGGATCATGGAAGAACTGCGTACCGCACAGTCCCCGCAAATGGAACTGTTCACCCCAACGGAATATGCTGATCTGGCGACACTTGTGCGCACCGCCCCGCGTCCGGAAAAACTGAATGTCGATCTTGGGGAGTGCCGCGAAGAGTCCCGCCTGTCGCTTGGTTTGCGCGATGTGATGGGGGAGGTTTATTCCGGCCTGGGCTGGAATGGGCTTCTGGGCACCCGGCGCAAGAGCAGCGATCGCATTTTACGCGAACTGGTGCTGGCGCGCCTGTCGCAGCCAGAGAGCAAGCGGGCAACGGTGGATGCACTGGCCCACAGGGTCGGGATCACCCTCAATCTGGACCGGGTCTACCAGGCTATGGACTACATGGACGCGGCGACGATCAACCGGGTCTGTCGGATGTCACACGAGGCGGCGGAGACGCTTCTGGCGGGACCGGTCGATGTCCTCTTCTACGACTGCACAACACTGGCCTTCGATACAGATCGGGAGGATCCGGAAGACGCGTCCGACCGCTTGCTGGCCAAGGGGTACAGCAAGGACGGGAAATCGCATCGCAGTCAGGTGGTGTTGGCGCTGATGGTCACCACCGACGGCTTGCCGGTCGGCTATGACCTGTTTCCCGGCAATATGTGGGAAGGCCATACGCTTGAGGCCGCGATCAAGGGGTTGGAAGAGCGCTACAAGCTCGGAAAGATCACGCTGGTGGCAGATGCCGGGATGCTCAGCGCCGACAATCAGGATATGTTGCGCACCAAAGGCCTGCCGTTCATTCTGGGCTATCGCCTGAAGTCGGCCCCGGCGGGCGTGAAAGACAAGGCCCTGGACACGGGCGGTTACAAGCCATGGGCCGGACACGGCGCGGCGGAGGGCGCTGCCGAGGCGGGGCGCTACAAGGTGATTGAGCATGACGGTGCCCGGATCATCGTCACCTTCTCGCCCGCCCGCGCCCGCAAGGATGCCCACAAGCGCCAGAAGGCCCTTGAGCGCCTGCAAAAGAAGCTTCGGCGGAGCCGGAGCCCCGCCAGTGTCAGTCACCGGGGATATGCCCGCTTCCTCTCGTTTCCCGATACGGGCGAGATCACACTTGATCAGGACAAGATCGACGCGGCAGCCCAATGGGACGGGCTGCACGCCATCATCGTTCATGGCAGGGACGATCTCGCACCCGAGGCGGCCATCGCCCAATATCACCAGCTCTGGCTGATCGAAACCTGCTTCCGCACCAACAAGCATGACCTGAAAATCCGACCCGTCTATCACTGGACGCCGCGGCGGATACAGGCCCATATCGCCATCTGCTACATGGCTTTCTGTTGCCTGCAACACCTGCGCAAGCGCCTGCAGATGCTGGGCCATCCCATGAGCCCGGCCCGCATCCGTCGGGAACTCGACCGACTTCAGATTTCCATCCTGAGGCGCAAGGGCACCAGCGAACAATATGCCATGCCCAGCCCGGCCACAACCGACGCCAAACGCATCCTGCGCTGTGTTGGCCTGTCGTGGAACGAAGCACCCTTCAGGATGCCGCCGGAAAGAACGCGCAAGCCCAGACCTGAAAAGGCCTGATCGACACTCTCTGACCGTTGAATCCCATCGCCGGAAATCCGCGATGTAGTGCCCTGTGAAAAAGCAGGCCAATAATATCAATGTGTTACAGCCGAAATCCTACGAAGTCAGGTGGTTTCGACCAAAGCACACAGTTTCTAGGGACGGTGATATTCACCGTCCCTTTTATTTTGTCAGCTATCTGTCAATAACGCTTTAAGGCCCTTTTTGTAATCTGGGTATTTCAGCACAACACCCAGCTCTTCTTTGATCTTCTTATTCGAAACTTTTTTCGATTCTGAATAAAAACTACGCGCCACTGGCGTCATCTCTGCTGTTTCAAAGTCTTCGTCTTCTGGTACAGGAACACCCAAAAGTTCAGCGGCATAGCCGATCACATCCTCAGGTGGAGCGGCAAAATCATCACACACGTTGTAAATTGATCCCAGATTTGGCTGTGCGATAGATGCAAGAACCACCCGTGCAATATCTTCTGCATGAATACGGCTGAACAACTGGTTCTTTTTTATAATACGTCGAGCCGTTCCATTGCGCACTTTAGAAAACGGACCACGACCTACTCCATAAATCCCAGCCAAACGGAAAATATGCAAAGGAAGGTCCATCTCGGCCCAAGCGGCCTCTGCCGCAACACGCATTTTTCCACGTCCCGTTGATGGCGTAAGTGGCGTCGTTTCATCAACCCACTCCCCTTGGTGATCACCATAAACACCTGTCGTTGATAAATACCCGACCCATTCAAACTGATCACGCCGTTCTTTGATCGCGGCTGACAAAGCGTTCAACACGGGATCACCATCTTTGTTAGGCGCAGTTGAAATCAACAAATGCGTTGCTTCATCCAAAAGCGTTTCCAAAGAATCCGCGCCTGGCCAAATCACAGGTTTTGCGACCGAAGTCACAATCGTTCCGAATTTCTCAAAGGACCGTGTTGTACCAAAAACCTCCCAGCCGCCTTGCACATAAAGCGCACGCGAAATAGCTTGGCCTGAAAACCCATGTCCAAAACTTAGCATCACACCAGTCATATGCCCCTCAACCTTCTTGCTGCCCAAGTGGCAGCATCAGAGACTGTTGAATCATCATCGGCTTCCAACCCCAATGCTACATCTAACAGGGTCAAGTCAGCAGAATTACCGATTGCGTACAAAACATTACGTACAAACTGATTACGCCCGATACGCTTTATTGGCGACTTGCTAAAAAACGTTCTGAACGCAGCATCGTCTAATTGTGCCAATTCTGCAAGCTTTGGTGCCTTTAATTCTTCACGAGCGTGATATATAGTATCTTTTGCTTCTATCGCGAACTTGTTCCACGGACACACAGCCAAGCAATCATCACAGCCATAAATTCGATTTCCCATCATTTCACGTAAATCTAAATCCACAGGGCCTTTGTGTTCAATTGTCAGATAAGAAATACACTTACGCGCATCCAATTGATACGGAGCAGGAAAGGCATTGGTCGGACATATATCCAAACACGCACGACATGATCCACAATGATCAGCCCCTGCTTCATCCTTTTCAAAATCAACAGTCGTAAAAATAGCGCCCAGAAAAAACCAATTCCCCAACTCATTTGATACGAGGTTTGTATGCTTGCCTTGCCAACCTAAACCCGCAGCACCGCCCAATGGTTTTTCCATTACAGGCGCTGTATCCACAAAAACCTTAATTTGCGTATCGGTCTCTTGTTCAATCAACCAACGCCCAACACGCTTTAGGCGTTTTTTCACAGCATCATGGTAATCGCGGTTTTGCGCATAAACGGAAATAGCAGCGCGATCAGGGTGATTCAAAACCTCAAGCGGATCATGCGCAGGCGAATAAGGCTCCGCCAACATGATCACCGATTTCGCTTCCGACCACAGCTCCACAGGATTGCCACGCCAATGCATACGCTCCGCCATCCATTTCATCTGTCCGTGACGACCTTTATCTACATATGTTGCTAATCGTTCGGCAGCTTGTGGAATCGCATCAGGTGCACAAATCCCCATCTTGGCAAAGCCTTCTTGCAGCGCACATTCATGCAGCCGCTCACGCAGGGCTTGCACCCCGCTAGCCATCAAAAGTCCAAATCAGCGTAATGTGGCGGTTGTGGAAACCCTGGCAATTGATCCGCCAACAATGAACGGAATGCAGGACGTGATTTAATCTTCGCGTACCACTCCTTGACCAACTCATGGTTGTTCCAGTCCACATCAGAAATATAATCCAAACAGGAAATTTGCGCAGCGGCTGAAAAGTCAGCCAATGTCATGCGATCTCCTGCCAACCAACGACGACGATCCAAAAGATAGGCCATATAACTTAGATGATACCGAATATTCTTCGACCCCATCTTCACATTTTTACTTTCAGGATACCCGCCACCCATGACTTTTTTCTGCAAACGTTCGCCCAACAGGTTTAACGTCACTTCACGGTAAAACTTATCATCAAACCAAGTCGTCAAACGGCGTACTTCAGCACGTTTTTCAATATCAACTGGCATCAACGCAGGCTCTGGATGTTTCTCTTCGATGTATTCACAAATCGCATTCGACTCGCCCAATGTCAGCTTATCCGTTTTCAAAACAGGAACCTTGCCACTTGGATTCATGCGCATGAATTCTGGGCGAGCTTCCCAGTATTTTTCTTCAACCAGCTCTACCTCGATACCTTTCTCTGCCAGCACAAGCCGTGCTTTGCGCGAAAATGGTGATAAAGGAAAATGATATAGACGGTACATTAAGGACTTCGATTTCTGTTAGGGCTTACTTGCTTTTGCACCGAAGTTTGAAACATTTCAACCTCTACTGAAAGCAATCTGCGCGCCCATCCGCTTCTATAGTTGCTTCGCCCGATAAAATCTGGCTCGTACGCTTACGCACGAAAGATGTTGGGCGACTTGCAGACCGTTTTTTTGGGCTTGGCAAAACCGCAGCCAACCGTGCCGCTTGCAAACGTGTCAATTTATTCGGTTCCACCTTAAAATAATGTCGCCCAGCAGCACCTGCACCAAACACGCCTTCATCAAACTCAGCAACGTTCAGATACACCTCAACGATGCGTTCCTTCGACCAAATCATTTCAACCAAAACCGTAAACCCCGCTTCAAATCCTTTGCGCACCCAAGATCGCCCAGGCCATAAAAACACATTCTTGGACACCTGTTGGGACAGGGTTGATGCCCCCCGCAACTTACCCTTACCACTCAGCGCTTTTTGGATAGAGCTGAAATCAAAGCCCGAATGCAGACAGAAATTCGCATCCTCAGCCGCCACAACAGACCGCGCCATATAATCAGGAAAGGTTTCAATCGGCACCCAATGACGTTTCATTTCGCCTAAACGGTACCATTCAGAGGCCATATAGTAATTCACAGGCGGGTTCACAAAGCGGAATATAAACACCAGTATAGCAGCCCCTGTAACCGCAATAACCAGCAACTTCAGAACCAAGCGCACAACACCGCTTAAGCGACCCATCACCCAACCAATTGGGCGAAACGACCGCTTTTTCGGCATCTCAGTATCGCTTTTAGATTTGCTCAAAATATCCCCAGTGTTTTTCACAGCATAAGGGGAATGGAACTTGGATCAACAAAATAACCCTGCACGAAAAATCACATTTCGCACAGGGCGTTAAATTTAAGCCGTTTTCTTATCATCCGCCAAGGACAACGGATGCGGAATACTTTTCAGCATTTCTTTTGGACAGATTTGAACAAAATTCGCACGCTCTTCATCCCAACGGTGCAAAATCTCTTTTACTTTCGGGCTGTCTGTTTCCGCAACATGCTCTTCTAGCAAGCCTTTCAACTGATCTTCCCAATGTGGAACAGTTACAGGGACCAATTCCAACGATTCAGGGTTCACATAACGATCAAACTGCTTTTTCGGATCATAGACATAAGCCATACCGCCCGTCATACCCGCGCCAAAGTTGGCACCCACATCACCGATGATCACTGTCACGCCACCCGTCATGTATTCACAACCGTTCGACCCACAACCTTCGACCACAACTTTTGCGCCAGAGTTCCGCACACAGAAACGTTCACCCGCATGGCCATTGGCAAACAACTTACCGTCTGTCGCACCGTATAGAACGGTGTTGCCGATGATTGTGTTTTCAGCCGCAATCAATGGGCTGCCTTTTGGTGGTCGCACAACGATCATACCGCCAGACAGGCCTTTACCAACATAGTCGTTCGCATCGCCAGACACTTCCAATTTCAAACCCAGAGGGGAGAAGGCGCCAAGCGATTGACCAGCAGACCCTGTCAATTTCACTGTCAGGTGATCTTGCATCAATTCATTGCGCATACCAAAACGTTTCACGATGTGGCTTGAAACCCGCGTACCAATTGTACGGTGCGTATTTTGCACCGCATAAGACAGCTGCATTTTTTCACCATCTTTAAAGAACGGTTCTGCATCTTTCAGGATTTCGGCATCCAGTGTATCAGGCACAGATTGACGGTCTTTACCACGGTTATACACAATCGCTTCTGCTGCATCGACACTGATCAGAAGTGGATTCAAATCCAGATCATCAAGGTGCGCAGACCCACGGCTGACCTGTGCTAACATATCAGCACGACCAATAACTTCGTCCATAGAACGCATACCAAGGGATGCCAGAATCTCACGCACTTCTTGCGCATAGAATGTGATCAAGTTGACCACTTTATCCGCATTACCAGTGAACTTCTTACGCAGCTCTTCGTCTTGAACACAAACACCAACTGGGCAGGTATTTGATTGGCACTGACGGACCATAATACAACCCATCGCGATCAATGCAGCCGTACCGATACCGTATTCCTCAGCGCCCAGCACTGCCGCCATGACAATATCACGACCTGTGCGCAAACCACCATCGGTGCGCAATGTTACACGGTCACGCAGGTTGTTCATCGCCAGCACTTGGTGTGCTTCGGACAAACCCATTTCCCACGGAAGACCCGCATATTTAATAGACGTCGCAGGGGACGCACCCGTGCCACCGTTGTGACCAGAAATCAGGATCACATCCGCCATTGCCTTCGCAACACCAGCCGCAATCGTACCAACACCAGAGCTTGAAACAAGCTTAACAGTGACCTTCGCACGTGGATTGATCTGTTTCAGATCGTAAATCAACTGCGCCAAATCCTCGATCGAATAAATATCGTGGTGTGGCGGCGGTGAAATTAATGTGACGCCTTTGGTTGAGTGGCGCAAACGCGCGATCAAATCCGTCACCTTAATACCTGGCAACTGACCACCTTCACCTGGCTTCGCACCTTGGGCAACTTTGATTTCCAGCTCTTCACATTGGTTCAGATATTCAGCTGTCACACCAAAACGACCAGACGCAACTTGCTTAATCTTCGCAGAAGGATTGTCACCATTCGGTTCTGGCACAAAATGCGCTGGATCTTCGCCACCTTCGCCACTGTCAGATTTCGCACCAATACGATTCATCGCAACATTCAACGTTTTATGCGCCTCAGGCGACAAAGCACCCAAAGACATACCCGGTGTCACAAACCGTTTACGAATAGATGTAATACTTTCCACCTCTTCCACTGGAATAGGTTTCGCCACAGGTTTAAAATCCATCAAATCACGCAAAGCAATTGGCGGGTTTGATCGCATCTTCGCAGAATATTGCTTCCACAATTCATAAGACGAACGATCACAGGCAGATTGCAGAATATGCATATTCTGCGCTTGCCATGCATGTGTTTCACCTGAACGACGTGCCTTATAAAAGCCGCCGATTGGCAGAACATCTTGCCCGCCCTTCCAGCCTAATGCGTGCACATCCACAACTTTGCGCTGGATGCCGTGCAAACCAATACCAGAAATACGGCTCAACATGCCTGGGAAAAACTCCGCAACCATCGCACGGGACAATCCAACCGCTTCAAAGTTCAAACCACCACGATAGCTTGAGATCACAGAAATCCCCATCTTCGCCATAATTTTCAACAAACCTTGGTTGATTGCTTCTTTATAACGGGCAATTGCCACGTCCAAAGTTTGATCTAATAAGCCACGCTCAATGCGGTCTGCCAAACTGTCTTGTGCCAAATAAGCATTCACAATCGTAGCACCAGCACCAATCAACACAGCAAAATAATGCGGATCAATACACTCTGCAGATTGTACATTAATCGAACAGAATGTGCGCAAACCTATTTGCGTTAAGCCGGAGTGCACAGCAGAAGTCGCCAAAATCATTGGCACAGGCACTTTGTTTTCATCTTGCAGCTTATCTGTCAAAATCAAATGGCTAGAGCCAGAGCGCACAGCATCTTCAGCCTCTGCCTTGATACGCTCCAACGCATCACGCAACGCACCCTCATCAGAGCCTTTAAAGCTACAATCGATTGTTGAAACACCATCACCGAAATACTTAACAATGCTGTCAAAACGTGCGTTCGACACGAACGGGCTCTCCAGTGACAAAATTTCAGTCTGTTCACTGCTTTCATCCAACACGTTGCGCAAGTTACCAAAACGTGTCCGCAAAGACATGACGCGATGTTCACGCAAACTGTCAATCGGCGGGTTTGTCACCTGCGAAAAGGCCTGACGGAAAAAATGTGAAAGCGGGCGATACTTATCCGATAAAACAGCAGACGGTGTATCATCACCCATAGACGCTAAAACTTCTTTCGCGTCTTCTGCCATCGGGTGCAGGATCATTTCTAATTCTTCGATGGAATATCCAGCAGCAATCTGACGCTTTCGCAAATCCCCACCTGCAAACCTTGCAGTTTCTTTTATACCCTCATCGTTGTTTTCCAAATCGACAACGTTCTTAACCCATTTGCCAAACTCTCGGCTGGCTGCCAATTCATCTTTTAGCTCTTCGTCGTGCAACAAACGGCCCTTAGCCATATCCACTGCCAACATTTGTCCAGGGCCAAGCGCACCCTTTTCCAAAACGTTCATTTCATCAGTCGGGACCATGCCCACTTCAGAACCCGCGATCAACATGTTGTCACCAGTGATCACATAACGCATCGGGCGCAAACCATTCCGATCCAAACCAGCACAGATCCAACGACCATCTGTCATAACCAATGCAGCTGGACCATCCCATGGCTCCATCACAGCGCTACAATAGGAATACATATCGCGCCATTCTGGCTTCATATCGATAGAGTTTGCACTCTCAGGCACCAACATAGTCTTTGCCATTGGCGCATTACGCCCAGCGCGCACCATAACTTCAAACACAGAATCCAAAGCAGCAGAGTCAGATGAGCCACCCGCAATAATCGGTTTGATGTCTTCGGCATTATCGCCAAAGTTTTTTGATGCCATGCGAATTTCATGGGATTTCATCCAGTTCACATTGCCCTTCAATGTGTTGACCTCACCATTATGAGCCAACATGCGGAAAGGCTGCGCCAACCACCATTGTGGGAATGTATTTGTTGAATACCGTTGGTGATAAATCGCAAAAGCAGATTCAAAACGCTCATCCATCAAATCAGGGTAGAAAACAGCAACCTGCTCCGCCAACATCATGCCTTTATAGATGATCGAACGGCACGACATGGAGCAAACATAAAAGTCGTTCAGATGTGATTGATTAACAGATTTTTCAATGCGGCGGCGGATGACATAAAGCTCGCGCTCAAATGTTTCTTCATCCACGCCTTTAGAGTTTGAAATCAAAATTTGCTCAATCTCAGGACGGGTCGCATCCGCTTTTTCACCCAAGCAGGACACATCCACAGGAACATGGCGCCAGCCATAGATGTAATACCCCATCCGCAAAACTTCTGTTTCCACAATCGTCCGACATGCTTCTTGTGCGCCAAAATCAGTACGCGGCAAGAACACCTGGCCAACCGCCATCAATTGATCAAAGTTCGGCTCGTGCCCAGTACGGCGAATTTGGTCATAGAAAAATTGAGCTGGGATTTGCACATGGATACCAGCGCCATCGCCAGTTTTACCATCCGCATCCACAGCACCACGGTGCCAAATCGCTTTCAACGCAGAAATACCGTTTTCCACAACTTTACGAGACTTCTTACCGTCAATCGAAACAACAAGACCTACACCACAAGAACTGTGTTCGTCTTCTTCGCTGTACATGCCATGCTCAGCCATATAGGCGCGCTTGGCTTCTTGTTCTGCTTTCCAGTTTGCATCAAATTTTGTCATCTTTGGCTCCCATCTCGGTCGCTAGTATTTAAAAGTTCATTAAGGTTTTGACCGTCTTGGGTCATAGATTCTGTCTTATTAACCTTTACGGTCTGCAAATTGTCATACGTTCGGTGCACGTAAGTCATACGCAAATCATACAAGGGCTTCAGAGCTATTTTGATAAGTGTTAAGATCATTCCGCAGCCACCGAAGCCTTAGCATTCAAGTAATCCATAATGCTGTCAGCCGCATCGCGACCATCACGAATAGCCCATACAACCAGTGATGCACCGCGCATGATATCACCCGCCGCAAACACACCGTCTAACGATGTTTGCTTGGTTGTGAAGTCAGCCAAAACTGTACCCCAGCGCGTCACTTCTAACTCTGGTGTATCCCAGAGTGTTGGTAGTTCTTCTGGGCTGAAACCCAATGCTTTGATCACAAGGTCAGCGTCTTCTGTATAGTCTGCATCTGGAATTTCTTCTGGGCTTTGACGCCCTGATGCATCTGGTGCCCCTAAGCGCATTTTAGAAACGACCACGCCTGAAACATCACCTTCACCAGTGAAGCCTTTAGGTGCTGCAAGCCATACAAACTCAACGCCTTCCTCTTTAGCGTTCGCTGTTTCACGCACAGAACCGGGCATGTTTGCCTCGTCACGACGGTACAAGCATTTCACAGATTTAGCACCTTGGCGTGTCGCTGTACGCACACAATCCATCGCCGTGTCACCGCCACCGATAACCACAACGTTCTTACCTTCGGCAGATAATTCACCGCTTTCAATCTCAGGTACTGTATCGCCAAAGTTCAAACGGTTCGACGCAGTCAAATAATCGATCGCTTTAACGATACCTTTGTTACCCGCACCTGGGCCACCAAGGTCGCGGGATGCGTAAACACCAGTCCCAATAAGGATTGCATCGTGTTTTGCACGGAGGTCAGCAAAACTGATATCTTCGCCAATGTTTGTGTTCAGCACAAACTTCACACCGCTTTCGGACAGCAGTTCATTGCGACGCATCACAATATCTTTTTCAAGCTTGAAGCCAGGAATACCATATGTCAGCAAACCACCAGCACGGTCGTAGCGATCATATACAGTCACCTGAACACCTTGGCGGCGCAGCATATCAGCCGCAGCAAGACCCGCAGGACCCGCGCCAATGATGCCAACATTTTCAACGCGCTCGGCATGCGGCTTAGCAGCCTTCACCCAACCATTATCCCATGCTGTGTCCGTGATGTATTTCTCAACAGCACCGATTGTCACCGTGCCGTGACCAGCACTTTCAATCACACAATTACCTTCGCACAAACGGTCCTGCGGACAGATACGCCCACAAATTTCTGGGAATGTGTTTGTCGCTTGGCTGACTTCATAAGCTTCTTGCAAACGACCCTCGGCTGTTAAGCGTAACCAATCAGGGATATTGTTGTGAAGTGGGCAATGCGTTTGGCAATATGGAACACCACATTGCGAACAACGCGAAGCTTGTTCAGCGGCTTTGCTTGCAGCAAACTCTTGGTAAATCTCATCGTAATCACTTGTCCGTAAGTTAGGGACACGCTTTTCAGGCATATCACGCTCAACTTGCACAAATTTTAACATTTTGTTTTCAGCCATTTTAGGTACACCCTCGTGTTGCAGACAAAATTCCCAGAATTACCGACTATACTCTTTAGGGAAAACATAAAAGTAAGTATTACTTACCTATAAAGGGGATTCCCTTTTTAATCTAGCCTCAATAGTGTTGCGGCAACATCAATATAGGCCCAAATCATGTCGTTACTACATCTTTTCATCTTAGCGGTTATTCAGGGTCTTACAGAATTCTTGCCGGTTTCATCGTCTGGTCACCTTATTTTACTCCCCCACCTGACCGGCCTGCAAGATCAAGGCCAAGCCATTGATGTAGCCGTACATGTCGGCACATTAGGCGCGGTTATTGTCTATTTCTGGAGAGATGTCAGGAAAACCATCGGTGGATGCGGTGATATTTTACGTGGGCGCTTTAAAACAGAAGCGGCCAAACTTGCCTTTATGCTGATCGCAGCCACCATTCCTGTAATCATTGCTGGTCTCGTATTAAAGCTAACAGGATTTGACGGCGCCCTACGCTCTATCAAAGTTATCGCATGGGCCATGCTAATCTTTGGTGTCGTGCTTTATTTCGCCGACCAAAAAGGCACGCAAGATAAAACAACCGCCGACTGGAATTACCCAGACGCAATCAAACTGGGTCTATGGCAAGCTGTTGCCCTGATCCCAGGCACATCCCGTTCAGGCATCACCATCACAGGCGCACGCCATATGGGGTACAACCGCGAAGATGGCGCACGCATCTCTATGCTCATGTCGATCCCAACCATCATTGCATCAGGTGTACTCTTGGGTGCAGAAGTTATCTCTACAGCAGACGCTCAAGTCGCCAAAGACGGCGCCATCGGTGCACTTTTTGCCTTTGTTTCAGCTCTATTAGCGCTGTCTCTTATGATGAAACTACTCAAAAGCGTCAGCTTCACACCTTACGTGATCTACCGTATCCTATTGGGGGTTTTCTTACTGTGGATTGCTTACAGTTAAAACTATAGGTTTTTACCTGATTCCGTTAATTCTGTGTACTGACCATACGGGCGGTGGCAATATAGATATGTATCTAGAATTGCGTCCATAGAAGTTGGCTCAATATCCAGTTTTGCAAAACCTTTAGCCTTAGCGCCTACAACATTATCGCTGCGAAGCTGCTTAACCTGATCGGCTGTTACGATATTGTTTTTGAACAACCCGAATGTCAGACCAAATGCGATATCCAAACATTTTGCTTTAATCGCAGCCACAAAAAACGGCACGTTCACTTTCAAACGTTTACGACGCACAATTTTCAACATGCGATCCACAAGAGCCGCGAATGTTTCCACATCAGGACCACCCAACTCATAAGTACCAGTAGGGGCTTCGCCCAGCGCAGCTTTAACAGCAGCTTTTGCAACATCGTCTACGTAAACGGGTTGGAACTTTGTATTACCGCCAACCAATGGAATGACAGGTGAAAATTTTGCCATTTCCGCAAAACGGTTAAAGAAGTTGTCTTCTTGGCCAAAAATAACAGAAGGACGCAAAATAACGGCACGTGGGAAGGCTACTTTTACCAAAGCTTCGCCTTCACCCTTAGTGCGAGCGTAATCACTTACACCTTCAGCATCCGCACCAATCGCAGAGATGTGTACCAAGCGCGAAACACCAGCAGCTTTTGCCAATCGCGCGATACGCCCAGCACCTTCTGCCTGAACTGCGTCAAAGTTGTTACGGCCTTTTTTATCAAATGTGCCAACGCAGTTCACAACAGCATCAGCACCCGACAACGCCGCAGCTACAGATGCATCATCGCGAATATTTGCAAGGATCGGTTCAACCTGACCAACTGTACCATAAGGCTTTACAAAGATTGCTTCATTCGGACGACGCACTGCAACGCGAACACGCCAGCCCTGTTTCGCCATACGACGTGCAATGTAGCGACCTACAAAACCAGATCCCCCGAAGATTGTAACGAGCTTAGGCGATTGTGACATATGAACTTCCTTGGCGTTTTAATTGCTGGCATAGGAATAACCGCTCAAACCCGCAGGGACAAGTTTGTTTTACGTCATTCAGGGCCTGTTTAACCTATGGTTTTAGATAATTTCTAAAACACGGTGCTGTTTGAAGCTGCGCCATGCATTATCTGCTTGGCAATAAATAGAAATGCGGCCGCTGCTTTTGATGCTATCATCAAGCTTTAGCTCGCTGCTGGGCTGAAAAGACCCATTAATAATACGTTGTGATCCGTCGCTTTTCAGAACTGTGACTTTTGCCATTTCAGTTCCTTTAGCCTTAACCAAGTCCCATACTGCGGATTCGTTGAGTGGCTCCATAGATGCATTCTCCCTTGTCTCTATACCTGTCAGCTTACTCAAATAATCAGCAGAGTCCAAAAATTTCGAATAACTTTTTTAATTTGCGCTTTCTTTTGCAGACGGTTTTGAATAAGTTCAGATAGATGTGAGACTGTTTTTTTGTTGCCAAGATTTAGGCGGCCTCGGAGACTGAGTATTGTAAAAAACCAACTCACGAGGCCAATATGCAAATCATAAGACTGCACAAGAACGTTTATAAACTTTATGCTTGGGCGCGGACACAAGAATGTTTGGATGCGTACCGTATCAAATACGAAGACACGGTTCGGCAATGGGAAGCTTTACGCGCAGAGGGTGTTTCTCTAGCAAAATGCGCTGAATTTGTCGGCATCTCTCGGTCTACTTATTATCGCTACAAGCGGGTTTTGAAGGATTTGGCGCAAGGGATTATGCCGCCATCAAAGGCCCCAAAACACCGCAATAAGTCACAGTGGGGTGAGGCAGAAAAACAGTTGGTGCTCGAAATTCGCCGCGACAATAAAACCTACGGTAAGGAAAAAATAGGGGCCATCTTGCGGCGCGATAAAAACCAAATCATAAGCGATAGCACCGTGGGGCGTATCTTGGGTTTTCTACGCAAGAAAGGCCTGATTACACGATCAAGGTCTGCACCACAAAAGCGCAAGCGTAACTTCTCCAAGGGCCACGCCAAAGGATGGAAATATAAGGATTACAAAGATATAGAGATTGGAGAACGTGTGCAGATCGACCACATGACTGCCACGAAAAACGGCGTCACCTGCAAGCACTTTCAGGCCTGGGAACGGCGTAGCAAGCACATCCACGCGCAAATTTATTCGAATGCCACCGCACGCTCTGCCAAACGGTTTTTGGAAGAGCTTGTGGAAATAGCTCCCTATAAAATCCTCTCAATTCAAGTTGATGGTGGCTCCGAGTTTATGGCCGATTTTGAGACGGCGTGTGAGCAGATGAAAATCCCGCTCATTGTATTGCCGCCAGCCAGACCGAAATACAATGGTGGCGTTGAGCGTGGAAACCGCACCTTCCGCGAGGAATTCTATGATTGTTGTGATCTGATTGCCGATAGCATTGGAGCTATGCGGTTTGAACTGAGAAAAGCTGTCGAAAAATATAACACATTCAGACCACATCACGCCTTGAAAGGTAAGACACCCATGGAGTACCTTCGAATCACTCAGGCCGAAGCCGCGTGAGTCTCAAAACACATGAACCTATACAGTTTTGCTTTTCAGCCCCTTAAACTGCAGGTATGAAAGACCCATGACAAATTATCTTTATCAAGGCGACTTGCCTGACGACCTAGACCTTGGCCCAATTGTGGCTATCGACAGCGAAACTATGGGCTTAATCCCACATCGTGACAGGTTATGTGTGATCCAGTTATCATCGGGTGACGGCAATGCGCATCTTGTTCAAATCGCACAGGGCCAAACAGAAGCACCTAATTTAAGTAAAATGTTGGCAAATCCTGATCAACTGAAACTATTCCATTTTGGCCGCTTTGATATTGCCGTGATGGAAAATCGTTTTGGTGTGCGTTGTGGGCCTGTTTACTGCACAAAGATCGCTTCAAAACTGGTTCGCACGTATACGGATCGCCATGGCCTAAAGAATCTTCTTCAAGAACTTCTTAGCGTTGATATTTCCAAACAACAGCAAAGTTCTGATTGGGGTGCTACTGAATTGACTAAAGAGCAAATCGCCTATGCTGCATCCGATGTTTTATACCTTCATGAGCTCAAAGAAGAATTAGATTCGCGCTTGATTCGCGAAGGCCGTATGGAATTAGCACAATCTTGCTTTGATTTCCTTCCACACCGTGCCGCACTGGACTTAGAGGGCTGGCCTGATACAGATATTTTTGCGCATTAACGCCCTAAAATATAATAACGTTACGAAACTGGACACCTCTAAAAACCTATCTTTTAGGTGTATTTTGTGATTCAATATTTTCAGGAGGATATTTTGATGCACGAAGCAGGATTGTTTGATTTTTCTGATCATCTTGAGCGTTTGTCTAAAACAGGCGACCCACTTGTCGCGCTTTCTGAGCATGTGGATTTTGAGATGTTTCGGTGTGCACTGACAAGTGCACTTAACTATGGAGAGCGTCCACAGGGGGGTCGTCCGCCCTATGATGCGGTTATGATGTTTAAGATTTTGATATTAGCGTCGATGCATAATTTAAGTGATGAGCGGATGGAGTTTCTGATCCGCGATCGTTTTAGCTGGTTGCGTTTTCTTGGTTTGCAAATTGGGGAGCCGACGCCAGATCAAAAGACCATTTGGGTGTTTCGGGAGAAGTTGACCCAAGCGGGTGTGTTGACTGATTTGTTTGCAACCTTTGAGGATCATTTACGTAATCGGGGTTACAAACAAACTGGGGGACAAATTGTAGACTCATCGCTGATTGCAGCCCCACGCCAACGTATGACTTCAAGCGAGAAAGCCCGCGCCAAGGCTGGCGAAGATGCAAAAGATATCTGGCCTGATAATCCAGCCAAGGCGGCACAGAAGGACACCGACGCACGGTGGATGGTCAAGTATAGCAAGGCTAAAACGACCAAGACGGGTGAGAAAGATGCGGGGTTAGTTGATATTTCCGTACCTCACTTTGGCTATAAAAACCACATCAGCATTGACCGTAAGTTTCGGTTTATCAGAGGTGAAAAAACAACAGATGCAGCGCGCTATGACGGTCATGAGTTGGCGTCAGTGCTCACCAAGGACAATCGTTCTGGCAAGGTTTGGGCCGATACAGCTTACCGCACCAAGAGCAATGAGGCATGGCTTAAGGCCAATGGATTTTTCTCCCACATCCACCGTAAAAAACCAAAAGGCAAACCAATGCCCAAACACATCGAGCGCGGTAATGCGACACGTTCTATATTTCGCACCTGTGTCGAGCATGTCTTTGGTCATCAGAAGGGCCCGATGGATTTATCCATTAGAACCATCGGAATTCAACGCGCCACAACAAAGATGACACTCGCCAACATAACCTACAATATGAAGCGTCTCATCTTCCATGAACGACGGCAAGCCACAGCCTGAATCCGTCTAGAATTCAGAAATACCCGCTCAGGCGGCTCCATAAAGCATGAATGCCGCATAAAACGGAACAAAACAGGCTTTTTTTGCGTCAAAAAGCAGCCTGCCGTAAAAAATGCCTATCAAATACCTCTGGAATTAGCGGTTAATCGAGGTGTCCAACTGTATAAACCGCATCTATTGACGCACACCAAACATGAGCCCATGTAACCAGTATGACAGAAGTAAAAGACACTTATTCGCAGTTTGTGCGTTTTACCAAAATCGGGCTGCCCATTTTGGCAGCTTTACTGATGATTGGTGTTTTTGTTTTCACAAAAGCCAACCCTATTCGCGATGGCATTATCATTGCTGATAGCAAACTGGCCGAATTGGCCATTGGGCAAAAAATCACCAACCCGCATTATTCTGGCGTAACCAAGTCTGGGGATGCATTTTCGATCTCTGCGGAATCTGCTTTGCCAAACCCGCCAAAACCGGATCTAATTGATCTTGTTGCACCGAGCACAACAATTGGGTTTTCTGATGGATTAGAGGTACAAACAGACGCCAATACAGGTCAGTTAAACCTTGAGACACAAGAAGCCACATTAAGCGGAGCCGTATCTCTAAAAACATCTAACAACTATGATGCCAACGCAGAAAAGATCATTTTGAACTTCTATACAGGCAATGCAACAAGCCCAGGACCCGTCAAAGCAAACGGTCCTGTTGGGAATATCACGGCAGGATCTATGGATTTGACACAGGACTTACATAAGTCACCATCAAGTGAAGGACCAATTCTTCGCTTTGGCAATGGCGTAAAACTGATATACTATCCGAAACAAGTCAGTGAATAAGGTAGAATAGCGTGCGTAAACTTATAACTTCAGCTCTAACACTATGCCTTTTAGCATCACCAACATTTTCGCAAAGCACGGCGGGAAACGCATCTCTTCCCGTTGAAGCAACAGCTGATAATTTACAGGTAAACAGTCAGGATAACTCTGCTGTCTTTTCTGGAAATGCAAAAGTCATCCAAGGCATTTTAAATCTTAATGCCAATACAATTACTGTGTTCTTCGAAGAAGAAGCCAAAAATATTTCATCTGTAGACGCGCAAGGCAGCGTAAAATTCACAAACGGTACAGAGACAGCAGAAGGCAATAGCGCTAATTTCAATGTAAAAACGCAAACTATTCTATTCACGGGCAATGTAATTTTACGCCAAACACAAACCGTTCTGACTGGCAATCAATTGACATACAACATCACAACAGGCCGCAGTAAAATGACGGGCAATGTGAAAACAGTTTATAACCCGAACTAAATTATGGCTAAATCTACTACCAAAAGCCCAGATGTTAACCAAGCTGGCCTTGTCGTTAAAAACATCAAAAAATCCTTTAAGCAGCGTCATGTATTAGACGACGTCAGCCTAGAGTTAGGGCAAGGTGAAGTCGTCGCCCTGTTAGGCCCCAATGGTGCAGGCAAAACAACATGCTTTTATTCCGTGGTTGGCTTGATCCGTCCTGACGTAGGCACTGTTTCAGTAAACGGCCGAGATGCTACAAAACTGCCAATGTATCGGCGCGCTCAGATGGGTATCGGGTATTTACCACAAGAAGCCAGTATCTTTCGCGGCATGAATGTTGAACAAAACATCCAATCTATTTTGGAAATTTGGGAACCTGTAAAAGCAGAACAAAAAATCAAACTAGAGCAGCTTCTAGAAGAGTTTTCTATCACTCATATCCGCAATTCATCAGCATTGGCTTTATCGGGCGGTGAACGTCGCCGCGTTGAAATAGCACGGTGTTTAGCGAGCAGCCCAAAATATGTGCTGCTAGATGAACCCTTTGCAGGCGTTGATCCAATTGCAGTTGGCGATATTCGTGATTTGGTTACAAAACTGAAAAGTCGCGATATTGGCGTGTTAATTACAGACCATAATGTTCGTGAAACGCTCGAAATTGTAGATCGCGCATATATTCTACACGGCGGTACTGTTCTAATGAGTGGAACGCCCGAAGAGGTCGTTTCTGATCCAAATGTCAGAAACGTTTATCTTGGAAGTACTTTTAAAATATAGATAAATTCCGCCTAACAAAATTTTTATCACAGATTCTATTGCGCGACTCGAAATCCCACCCTAAGCTGGGGGTATGAAATTTCCACATTCTAAATTTTAACTTTTGTCTGACAGTGTCAAGCACATGGTAGCGTGTGGGATATTCATATATTTTAAAAATAAGGAGCTTTAATGCGTTATCAAATCAGCGGAAAACAAATCGATGTAGGCGAATCATTAACCACTCATGTTAAAACTGAAATTGGAGAAATTACTGGAAAATTTGCGGAACGGCCCACCGAAGCACACGTCACTTTTTCAAAAGATGCCCACGAGTTCCGCTGTGAAACAAACATACATTTATCAACGGGTTTATCCGCTGCCGCCGAAGGAAGAAGCACGGAAATATATGATTCCTTTGAAAAATGTTCTGAAAAAATTGAAAAACAACTTAGACGATACAAAAGACGCTTAAAAGATCATCATAAAGACCGCGTAACACCAGTTGAAGTTATGGGTGCTTCATCGTATATCCTCGCTGGAGAAGATACAGACGATGCAAATGAGCCAGAATCACTTCAGCCAGTTATCGTCGCAGAAATGGAAACAAAAATTCAGTCCCTATCGGTTGGCGAAGCTGTAATGCAAATGGAGCTAACCGATGAACCGGTTTTAGTTTTTAGAAATGAAGGCCATAAACGCTTAAGCGTGGTGTATAAGAGGAAAGACGGAAATATAGGCTGGATCGATCCAACCAATTTGGAATAATCGAACAGTGTAGTTACCGGCAGTAGTACATGGAACTTACGGAAATTCTTGTAGCGGACGCAGTGCATTACGCACAAAATGCATCCAGTAAGAAGCGGCTTCTTCAGAAGATTTCTGAACAGGCTGCTTCCATCTATGATCTGGACAGCGAGCAAGTGTTTGCCGCTTTGACAGCACGTGAAGCACTCGGCACAACTGGCGTTGGCCGCGGCGTTGCCATCCCACATGCGCGGTTTGATAACTTGGACCGCGTTGTGGGCCTATTCACACGCCTTGAGAAACCATTGGATTACGATTCAATGGATCACCAGCCTGTGGATTTGATATTCACATTACTTGCCCCACAAAAAGAGGGTGCAGAGCACTTAAAAGCACTGGCATTGGTTTCAAGAACCCTGCGCGACGAGGCCGTTTGTGCAAAGTTACGCTCAAACAACGACCCTCAAACAATCTTTTCTATTTTAGTAGAAAAACAGTCGTCTCAAGCAGCTTAACCTCGCCAAGATTTAAAACCAAAGTTCATATAATCGCGGGAATACGTTTTCGCGATTAATTCCTCAACTTCTTCATCATAAACTTGCGCGATAGAAAAAGCCGCTTCATCTTCTTCGATTTCACCGACTGTAATATTTTGCAATCCCAGCTGCTCTTCGATCAACAGCAAAGCACCCTTATATGTTTCATCACGCAATAGGTAATCTGGATGAACGGCTTTTGTATACCCACCCAAAATTGCCGTTTGACTGGCCCATGATTGATCAATACGCGCACGCGTTTGGCCTTTTAGATTACCGTTTAAAAACTTAGCAAATTTTTTGAACGCTTGGCGATAATCTTCTACATCATAACCAATGCTATCTAACGCCCCCTTATTAAGCGTTTCGCACAAAACCGCATCTGGTAATTTAACATTGTATTGCTCTGTTAAAATTTTCCGAATCCAAGGAAATCCGCTATCACCCGTTTGAAAGATGTGCCTGTTAAACGCATCATGCGCACGAACAACTGGATGTGATAGCATAGCAAATGATACACGTGTTGGGTGATGTCTAAGCCATTCGAAAATTTCTTTTTGTTTCAATCCAGAAGATAACTGCCCATCACTATGGGATGACATCCAATTTTCTAAAACGGACTGCCCATATGTACCAATTGGCTGAAACAATAGCGGGGCATTGTCTCCAACAATAAAGTTTTTTGCCGCCGCATGGCGCTCTGGCTCGTGAAATTCTGGCAAACCAGGATCTAAAAAGTTAATAGATCTCACTTGATCCATCATCTCTTTGTAGTTGTTCACCTTTTCTGACAAACTTTCGGGATTTTGACGTTTAATTTTTTCCTTCAATCCCTCAAGCTCTTCTTCGCTTTCTAAGAAATGTGACAAGCCGTTGAAAACATCTAACTCGCCCAAATCTGTATACGATAATTGAAAGGCTGCTTGACCCGTCTTTTGTAGTGTTGTCCTAATTCTTTTTGAAAATTCCGACAAAACATTCACATACGATTTGAAGCCAAGGATATCAAAATCAACCTGTGCCGTTTTACGCTTATGAAGATCTGATAATTTCCATTGATCCGTTTTGCGAGCAATCGCATAGGAAATATACGAATCTAACGGATTACGCGTTAGTACGATTTTTGCACAGGTCTCATCTTCGAGCACATAATCCAATACTCTACGATCATGGTCAGAAAATAGCCTGAAACCTGGCAAAGTATCGGTGTTCTGTGCAACCATTTTGCGAATTAATTTAAACGGGTCCTTATCCCGGTCCACTGTATCCATACCGCAGTAGGTCTCTTGATTGGGAAACCCACTGAACAACTACCGACTTTCGTCGGTAGGTTCACGTTTTGAATGTAATTCAAGATACTGACGAATAACGTCATCCGTCACATTTCCACTCGTCGTTGAAAAATAGCCTCTAGCCCAGAACCGTTGCCCCCAATAGCGTTTGCGTAATTCGGGGTACTCCCGCTGTATCTTGTATGAGGACCTCCCTTTTACGCGTTGCATCACCTTTGAAATTGGGACGTGCGGCGGGACTGACACAAACATATGCACATGGTCGGTAGACAATACGCCTTTTTCAATGTGTACGCCCAATTCATTGCACGTTTGTCGTATCAATGTCCGAATACGCTCACGCATTTCACCACGCAGCACCTTGTAACGATATTTTGTTACCCAAACGATATGGTATCTGTGATAATATCTGCTATGACTTCCAGTAGAATAGATCATAAGGTTTCCTTCCATTTTAAGACCTTACCGCAACGCTGGGTCTTAAAATGGAAGGAAACCTTATGTAAATAACGCTAAAGCTGACCAGCTAAAAGCTGGTGGTTTTAACCAATTATTGGAAAATAAATTGGATCCTGTCCGCATATTCGCAAGCAATACAAAATACGTAACTACCCAGCATGGGTATCCGCTTGATAGTCAGCACTATATCCGTGAGCGTATTATTGTCAATAAGCGTTGTTTTTCATACGACGCGCAATCCAGCAATCAATTGATCTGGTGGTTTCAACAGGGTTTCAATTATAGACCAGCCCTGTTTTCTGGCGGTGTTGATCACGGTTCTGAGAATACAGAAGACTTCCGCTCCGCGCAGCGTCCGAAAACAGCCTGATACTTTCTGCCTGACTTTACCCATTCGCAAGTCTCGCTCGGCTTCATTATTGGTGAACGGCACATTTGGATCGACAAGGAAGCGAAGCACCTCTGTCTTAAAGTCTTGCAACCTCAATGCGAGATTATGGCCCGTCCGGCGCTTTGGACGGCCGCGCCGTTTTTTTTCTGTCTGCGCTGATGAAAGTGCTGGCAGTGCTTCATGATACGCTATCGCCTCGGCGATATTTGCATCGTATAGTTCGAATACCGCCTGTATGGCCGCCTCATCCCGCTGTCCGCCTTCGTTGTACATATTCTCAGCCAAGGTCTTCGCCTTCAACAGGATCGCTTTCATAGGCTTTGCCCATGGCTCTTTCTCAATCTCAATTAAAGCCTGCAACTCGCGCAAGTGATGGGCATTACACAAGGCGTGCTCGACCCCCTCCATTTTGAAATATGCCTTCCAGTGATCATGCACCACAATACCCGAGACGCCACAAAGCAACTCTCCGCGTTTGCTTGAAACCCGAAAGTGGCTCAATAAGGGCGAGCAGATCACATGTGTCCAATGCAGTTTGCCAACAGCACGCTGGCCGGTCTCATCCAAATGCACAACGCCAGACTGTGATCCAATCAAAGCTTCCTTGATTGCTAGTGTCATGGGCTTCAAGCGATCCGCTGTGCGCCAGATAAGGCTGGTCAATGTTGCAGGGGCAATCGGCACCCCAAGCAAGTCAATAAATATCTCGCCAAGGCGGTGTTCCGGAATGCAATGAACCGTTTGTAAATAGCTCGCAATGCCTGCAATGCGGGCCCCATACTGCACTGGTGCATTTATACCATCGGGAAAGTCGGCACGGGTGATCCCATCACACTGGTCGCAGCGACACTGATGCGTGCGGTGCTCTGTCACCTGCGGTGGTGGCGGCGGCGGCAGATCGATCACCTGTCGTGCAGTGCTGGCTTCTGCCGTTTCTGGGCTAAGCGGTGCTCCACAACCAGAACAAACCACAGGAAAATGGTCTATAATCGTGTCTGGCGTCGGTGTTTGCCTGAGCGTTTTGCCTGTGTGGCCAGGTTGGCCGCCAGACTTGCGATCAGACGGGCCACGCAGGCTCTTTGTTCGCTTCTTCGCATTGGGTTTACCAAGGCCGTCACTGGAGGGTGGCTTGCCGCTGGTACGGCTATTCAAGCCGAGACGGCGTTCCAATGCAGCTATACGCTCTTCCATATGTTTTTGACACTCTTCCAGATGCTTGTTGATCTGTAGGAGTTCTTCGCAGGCGGTTTGAAAATATGCGGCCCGGGTATCCGCTTCCACCAGACGCTCTTCTAAAGTGAGAAAGCCAACTGGTGGTGCGTCGAACGGCGCCAATTTGGAAAGTTTAAACGTCATTCCCCTATTGATTCAGAGGTTAAGCCATCCGTCAACAAAAATGATGAAAAAATGTCAAAAACATGCTGGGTAGTTACCAAAATACTTATACTTTTTTTTGGCCATTATCTAACAACATAAGGTCGGTTCACTGCTTTTTCGGCCTCTTTAGGGGCGCGTTTCTTTTTCTTATTCGGTTTATACGATAACGATATACCATTTTTATTCAATTTGCGAACAACTGTATCCAGTTTGGTGATATCGGCAAGTTCAGGAATTTCAATCGGCCGTTTAGCAATTTGCGGGTCAAGCGTTTTAAAGGCAGATTGTAAGATGATACCTGGTGTATTTAATGCATCTGTGAGTGAAAAAACGGTATAATTGCCTGGTTCGTACTTTTCTAAAAGTTTACTGAACAACTACCGACTTTCGTCGGTAGGTTCACGTTTTGAATGTAATTCAAGATACTGACGAATAACGTCATCCGTCACATTTCCACTCGTCGTTGAAAAATAGCCTCTAGCCCAGAACCGTTGCCCCCAATAGCGTTTGCGTAATTCGGGGTACTCCCGCTGTATCTTGTATGAGGACCTCCCTTTTACGCGTTGCATCACCTTTGAAATTGGGACGTGCGGCGGGACTGACACAAACATATGCACATGGTCGGTAGACAATACGCCTTTTTCAATGTGTACGCCCAATTCATTGCACGTTTGTCGTATCAATGTCCGAATACGCTCACGCATTTCACCACGCAGCACCTTGTAACGATATTTTGTTACCCAAACGATATGGTATCTGTGATAATATCTGCTATGACTTCCAGTAGAATAGATCATAAGGTTTCCTTCCATTTTAAGACCTTACCGCAACGCTGGGTCTTAAAATGGAAGGAAACCTTATGTAAATAACGCTAAAGCTGACCAGCTAAAAGCTGGTGGTTTTAACCAATTATTGGAAAATAAATACTTGCTCCCTTGCTTGAAGCGTTTGTGCATTCATCAGCTTACCCTTGAATTTCATTTGACTGCCTGCAACATCCAATAACCACGCTTCTTTAATAACTGTAATATGTGCGTTTTTATCTCTTGCCAAAATTGGCGCAACTTTTTGCACATCAGTCATATCAAATTGAAAGGCCAGCGGCGCATTATTTCTTTCGCTCCACATAAAGTTAGATAAAAAACTGCGTGAATTAACATCACGTAATTTAGCATTTGCAGCTAAATTCCCACTTATCAAAGATATCTTTTTACGGAAGGTGAATTTCCGTCGGGCAAAAATATTACCAAAAACATTTAAACCTTTTTCATCATGAGCCCAAGATTGAAAATCTTTAAATAGAGATTTATACCCAACTAGAACGCCAAAATCACGCGTCGAAACCCCAGATAGCTTACCAAAGTCATGTGGATAGCGGCCTTGTAAAAAGCGCCCCTCTCCACCCGAAAGACGTAATCTATTTGCTTCGAAAAATTTTTTACCAAAAGCTTCTTCATTTGCTTTTGATATAGGATAGTTTTTTCGATCATCCGAAAGTAACTCTCGGTATAGCTTCACAGCACCAGGCCAAACCTTACGGATAAAGAATGCACTCGTTTTTGGAAAATCCTCCAAGTGATCATCATAAAAAAGAAACGGTTTCCCCTCTGAATCAAACGCCACGAATGTTAGGGATAGTGGTTTAATGTGGTCTGAATGATTCCGCGCTAAAGATTGAAAATAAGACTCGTCTGGTATCCAGCTTTGCGCGAAATATTGATCGTTTCGCTTTCTATTAGGGTCTTCGATAATATTTTTGAGCGTCTTTGCCGTTAAACACCACCATTGCCCTCCCATATGCGGGGAAATATTATCAGGAATTGAGCGGTTAATTTTAAAAAAGCGCTGCAAACCTACAAGCCGGTCAAAGATATACCTATGCTTACGCCATGAAACTGGGAAAAACATTGTAAAGCGTTCTTTGTCCAGCCCACCCTTAACCCACTTTTTGTCTTCAATCGAAAAGGATTCAATAAAGTCAGTTCCTTCGTGGCGTTCCAGAAAGGCCCGCAGTTGCTCCAATGGACGTACAGGCAAACAAGATCCACTAGCGAGAAAGACGTTGGATACATCTGGGTGTGCTTTTAGCAAAGCTTCAGCAGAGTTTAATGTTGCCTTAACAATCGAAAACTGACCCCATCCACATTTTTTACGCTTAGAAAAAACAACATTATCAAAATGATTTACTGAAGAAATCAACGTTTCTACCTCTGCCTTATCAGCAGTTTGGTCAATATGCAGACTTACAGGGCAATCATTCTTTGCCAAGAACCGTACAAGCTGTGTCGTTCTATGTAAGTCTTGGTGTGCTAATATGATAAATCCTAACTTCATCTCACGCCCAATTCCCACGTGACATTAAGCCTAGCTCTTCTAATTGTTTCCAGTCTTTATATCGCACTGAATGACGGGTCCACATTTTCTCATTTGTTGCAGCATATTCTCTGTATTCGCGGCTGGCAGCATAATGTTCTTTACGCTCCAATTCTTCTTCAACTTTATTGGAGAACGTATTTAAAAACTTTGTATGCATTAAGCATCCACAAATATTTTGACCACCAGCCCTATCGTAAACTATATTTAAACGCCTCGGTAAAATGCTGTGTGTAGACCCAACATACACATTTCCACGCGCCCATTTAACCAACGGTATTTTATTTAAAGACGGCGCAATTTCAGGCTTATCTTTAAAGAAAATACGTTGGCGTACACCACCCTGAATCCATAAGTTGCGATATTTAGAATTACGCACGACAGTGTAATTTCCGGAATCAAAAAACGGTACAGCACGCATCGGATTTTTACCCTCAGCACATCTCGCGTCTTCAATTTTACCCCTTGGGTACATATCAATCATTAGTGTACCAAAAGATTCTATATCATACTGGTCTAGCCGATCTGTCAAAGCCTTCAGCGGCCTCGTGTCACAATGTGGGTAAACAAAGAACTCGTCGACATCGACAACCAGTACCCAATGCCCAACAGCATATTTAGACTTTAGGCCATTTAGCCAATCAACGCCGAAATTCGCACGCTTATAGCTTTTATCTGTTGTCCATAGAGAAACGTCTGGTTCGTTTTCGAGATATTCACGACCACCGTCATCAGACCCATTATCAACACAAAAGAAGTGGTTAACGCCAAGGCGGCGATAATATTCTAAAAAAAACTTCAAACGAGATTTTTCATTACGAAAGGTAGTGAATAGAAAGACGTCGTCGGGTTTGGTTGCAGATGAACGGTCAACAACGCAGTCTAATTCCCGCCTTTTACGTAAAGACCGAATTTTTCTGCGTTTACGCTCGACGCGCAATTTATATTTGGACCACATGCCCATGCTCAAACCCATACAATTTAGGCACTTCTCCGCTTTGTTGAGTAGATTTAGGATTTCAAATAGAGCATAGATTGATTATCTGGAATGGATGATTGTCTAATTTTGAGTTTGAAGTATTCGGTATCCTTGATGCCTCTGGCTCGCTTAGGGATCATTCCTATACTGACATTACCAGCCTCTATCCTGGCGCTTGTGAGCTTGTGTTTGGCGTAGTTGCAGATGCCCACACAATGTTTCCGTAGGGATTTCGCGAACTTTTTTAGATAGAGCATCTGTGACTGATCTGCTATCAGGCACCAACGTTCCAGTTGCTCCGCCATCGCCTCAAATGAAGCGGCACTCCACAGCAGCTGAAGCTGTTCTTTCAAGACGTAAAGTGCATTCAGGTTGCTATTGCTCTCCAGCAACCTTTGCAGCTTGTCACTTTGTTTTTCACTCAACTTATCCGCATTTTTGAGCAACAGATAATGCGTCCCTTTCATCAACTCTTTACCACTTGGATCGGCCTTTCTGAACTCAAGTCGACGCTGATTATGGATAGCTTTGCTGTAGTTTTTCATGACGTGGAAACGGTCAAATACTATGTCGGCCAACGGCAAGGACTCTCTGACAGCCTTTTGGTAGGCAGGCCCCATATCCATCGCTACGGCCTTTATTTTGCAGGCTGTATCTGGTTGCAGTTGTTTCAAAAACCTTGAAAAAACCTCGGCAGTTCGGCCTGCTTCAACCCAGATCAGATGACCGCCAACCATATCGTAGACCACCGTCATGTAGTCATGACCTTTCGCCCGGGCAACTTCATCTACACCAATATATTCCAAGCCAGTTAGCTCTGCAGGATCAAGCGTAGGGAGAGTTTCAATAAGGTATGCCCTGTCGATATTCTTGACCGTTTCCCATCGTATATCCAAATGTCTGGAAACCGCTTGAATAGACATATGCCGACATAATCCACTGATCAGTCGGCAAAATCGGTGAGTGAAACGGCACCCTTTATCAACAAAATCACACCCCTCAATGCGGCGTTCGCCCTTGTTAATATAAACCTGCGCCAGCTCAATCTCGACCACACAAGGATACCCAAAAAGGGGGATGTCGTTTACTTGTCGGCGGACATGCTGGTTGATGCTTCCCTTCTGGCCTGTAGCAGGGTCTATAGCCCTCCTACGCGCGTCTCGGCTGCAGTGAATGACAATCTTAACACCGCCGTCATCCAGTTTAATTTCATTTACACGTTGCCCTTTGAGGCCTAAAATATGCTGCGAGATGTTGATTGTCATATACCTGCTCTATGTAAAGTTATCAGAAACCATACATATCAACAGGTTACTTGGCGGTCGGCATCTTTTTCTACTCAACAAAGCGGAGAAGAGCCACAATTTACTTCCCCCTCTATTCCCCAAAAACATGGCGAAAATGTGCGCTCCATGTTGGAATTGTGAAGTTATTTGATTTTTTTTCCTCTGATACAGTCCATTTTGGTCCTTGTTCTAAAATTTCAAGGATTTTTACCCCCCATAATTCAGTATTATCACAGGGTAATATTTGTGCATTTTCGCCAAGCAGCTCTTTGAAAACAGGGATATCAGAGCAAATCACTGGTATTCTCATTGCAAGCGCCTCCAAAGCTGGCAACCCATACCCTTCAGTAAAGCTTGGAAACAAAAGCGCCGTTGTCTTATTTAGAGTCTGGCCGAAAACTATTTCAATGATTTCAACCCCTTGCTAATCGCCGTGTGACCATTCTGATATGGGCGATGAGGAGCCAGCTTTCAGCAGAAGCAATGGATTTCTCCCAATCTTTTGCCAATCGGCGGCACCGCCCCAACCAGGCAAAGGTGCGCTCGACAACCCACCGTCTTGGAATGAGTTCAAATCCCACAGCCTTGTCACTGCGCTTTAAAATTTCGATAGTCCAACAGCCCATATTTTCTAAAGCTTCTCGTAATTTTGGCCCCGCATATCCTCCATCGGCAAACACATGTCGGAGTTTGGGATGGGAGTAGTAGATAGATTTGAGGACATCAACGGCCCCATCTCGATCTTGAATGCCCGCACTGTGGATGATAAATCCGATCAACAGCCCGATGGTATCTGTGATGATATGGCGCTTACGGCCGTTTATCTTTTTCCCTGCGTCGTAGCCGGAAACACCACCGCTTTCTGTCGTTTTAACACTCTGGCTGTCAATAACACCTGCACTTGGACTGGCTGCGCGACCTGCCAATTCCCGCGCCTTGATGACAAGCGTATCGTTGATCCGGTACAACACGCCATTGTCCCGCCAGTCGTAAAAATACTCCTGTATTGTAGTCCTCGGCGGGAAATCTTTCGGGATCATTCGCCACTGACATCCCGTGCTCGCCATGTATTGCACTCCGTCCCACACATCGCGCATTTCGGTTGTTCTGGGCCGACCAACCACATTGGATTCTGGCAGCAGTGGTTCAATTATTGCCCACTCTTCGTCCGTGCAATCACTTGCATAACGCCCATTGTTTCGCTCATATAGGGGGCGAGTAATATCAGTCCAAGCCATAAAATTCTCCATCTTATTTGATAAAGAGAGTGAATCACAACTTACTGATATTACTCAACTAGTTTTCGGCCAGACACTAAGCAAATCACTTAGAGCGCTATCATCCAAATCACTATGTTCAATAACCTTATTTCCAAAAAGCGAAGATGCGTCTAATTGATTGAAGAATTGTTTATTTTCCCAACCACGCCTCCCAACAATGTGCAGAATTGGCATATTAGATTCTGAGAGATTTTGCGAAAGCTCCTCCCAAACATCTAACAATAACTTATGGTTTTTTCGCGGCTCAATTGTACCCAGTATGGTAAAATGAGCAGGTGCTGGTTTTGACTTTTTCGCTGCCTTAAAATGCGGCTCTACCCCCAAGGGTGAAACAACGTATGACACATTATTCAACCAGTCCGCAAAATAAGTCTGCACCCGTGATTTTGTATAATCAGAATTACAGATAATTTCATCAGCATTAGCCGCAACTGCTTGCAATTTTAACAAAAAATCCTGCGGCGTTTTGGGCTGACAATATTCAGGAAAGTCCAATGGGATCATATCATGAACCATAATGCGAACATCCTCACATCCGCCAGGCTTTAAAGCTGAAAGGAATAAATCTGTTAAATTACTGTGGCCAACATTTGTATAGTCAAACCCATTTGGGAAATGCTCAATTAACGCAGAGGATATTTTTCCACGCAAACACCATTTCGCATTTCTACGTATAAAGCTTTGCGCCCGCCTACGACGTCGCGGTATTTTAAGGCGCGCTGCATCTTTTATGCTACTGAACAACTACCGACTTTCGTCGGTAGGTTCACGTTTTGAATGTAATTCAAGATACTGACGAATAACGTCATCCGTCACATTTCCACTCGTCGTTGAAAAATAGCCTCTAGCCCAGAACCGTTGCCCCCAATAGCGTTTGCGTAATTCGGGGTACTCCCGCTGTATCTTGTATGAGGACCTCCCTTTTACGCGTTGCATCACCTTTGAAATTGGGACGTGCGGCGGGACTGACACAAACATATGCACATGGTCGGTAGACAATACGCCTTTTTCAATGTGTACGCCCAATTCATTGCACGTTTGTCGTATCAATGTCCGAATACGCTCACGCATTTCACCACGCAGCACCTTGTAACGATATTTTGTTACCCAAACGATATGGTATCTGTGATAATATCTGCTATGACTTCCAGTAGAATAGATCATAAGGTTTCCTTCCATTTTAAGACCTTACCGCAACGCTGGGTCTTAAAATGGAAGGAAACCTTATGTAAATAACGCTAAAGCTGACCAGCTAAAAGCTGGTGGTTTTAACCAATTATTGGAAAATAAAAGTATCTAGAGTATTTCCAAAATCGGCATCAACAAACTGCTTCATCTCGCTTGGGGCTAAAGCAAAGTAACCATCTGAAAGTTTTGCAATAAATACAGCCTCAGTGAATCTTTCAAGAAAAGCAGAAATATAGGCACGCTCAACACGATCAATACCAGTTGGATGTCCTGCCCCAACCCGAGTAATTGTTCTGGTAATATCTAAGATACGGTATTTCATATTACTAAATACCGTTAATAGATTTGTAAAGATACTGGCTATTGCGCAACTTTTTGCATTGCAACGGTATCAATCATGAAATCCATCAGGTCATCCCGCAGATCAGGGCGCTCTAATGCAAATGCAATCGTTGCCTGCAAAAAGCCCGATTTAGACCCACAATCATAACGCTGGCCATCAAAACGATAACCGTAAACATCCGACCCATTTTCAATTTCCATAGCAATCGCATCTGTTAATTGAATTTCATCACCCGCGCCTTTTTTCAACGTCGATACATTTCTCAAAACATCAGGCGTTAAAATGTATCGTCCAATCACAGCCAAATTTGATGGCGCGTCTTTAGGCTCTGGCTTTTCCACCATTCCATTAATTTTCAACAGCGATCCCATGTCTTCAGAAACATCTAGCAAACCATAGGCCGATGCTTTGCTTTCAGGTACTTCCATTGCTGCAACCATACAGCCACCTGTATCAGCATAAGCTTCAACCATCTGTTTCAAGCATGGTTTTTCACCAGCAATAACATCATCAGGTAAAATAACTGCAAACGGTTCATTGGCAATCAAACGTCTGGCACACCAAACTGCGTGCCCCAAACCCAGCGCTTCGCGTTGGCGGACATAAGCAATTTCACCACTGTCCATTGTAGACTGTTTAAGTTCTGCCAATAGTTCAGTTTTATTTTTCTTGCGCAAAGATTGTTCTAACTGAGGCGCCCCATCAAAATAATCTTCCAATGCACCCTTGCCTCGCGATGTCACAAAGATAAACTCCTTGATGCCAGCCTCACGTGCTTCATCAATCGCATATTGGATCAACGGACGATCAACCAATGACAAAATCTCTTTTGGAATCGATTTCGTTGCCGGCAAGAATCGTGTTCCCATCCCAGCCACTGGAAAAATTGCTTTAGTTACTTTTCTGCGCATTCAGCTTACCTCTGATTATATTTTATGCCTTTTGGACATTATTTTTTGTTGTTTTTATGACTTTAGATAACCTTTTAAAACGAAAAAAACTAATTTTTTCTATCTTTCTCGTATTTTTTAAGAAAGCCAACTCTTTCACCCCTCGCGCCAAAACTGTCATAAGCTGAAAATAAGGTTGCTTGCGGTTAGACTTACCAAATAAACCACCTGTTTGCACCCAAAACCCACGCATATCAAAATATCTGCGGTGAAACAAAGTTGTAAAACTCAAATACAAAACTGTACACGGTATATTAGAAGAAGAAAGTCTTAGAGCTTCTGCAATCATCACCCGCTTAGAGATTAGACTGCCCAAAAAAGCTTCACCACTTGATGAACGCTCTTGTGATTCAATAAAAACAACAAAGTCGCCACAGTTCTTATTCTGTAGAGCTTGCTTCTCGCAAACATCCAAACCTTGTCCTGCACGAAAGCCTTTTCGCAAGCTCGCAAGCAAAGCCTTAATGTCTTTGGGGGATAAAAACCCATCAACAAAAAACCGCAAAAGCCTTTTCCGTTGCTCATCTTCAAATATGCTATAGGCGTTTTTTACATCTAGGCCTTCAGCATGCCTTTTGCAAAAATAGGCTTTACTTTGGCCCTCTACGAACAAACTCTTAGGCACACGATTGGCTGTACGGCGTTCGCTTTCTTCAAAACCATGCTGAACTTCGGCCAACGGCACAATCGCAGTTTTCCAACCCGCATGTGTGGCACGTATACATACATCTGTTTCATCTAAGAAAAACTGAAAATCAACCCCATTACGACCACGCACAAATCCGCCAGTGACGCCAACAGTTTCGTCTTGAAACGGTATGATTAATTTTTCCAACCATGTTGGTTCGGGAACTGCATCATCATCACAAAACGCTATCAGATCACCATTTGCCTCCTCAATACCCCGATTGCGCGCCGCGGAAATATTAGGTTTTTCAAAATAGATGTGTTTCGCTCGGTCAGTGCCTATATCGTGCGCATTACTTACAACAATAACTTCGAAATTTTTATAAAATTGGAACCGAAGCGATGTTAAGAGTCGCGCGAGCCCGTCAGGACGATCCCGACTAACAATAATAACACTGACCTTCGGCTCATACATCAAGCATTCTGCAAATCAATTCCTGGGGCATATGCAATAAAAAACGGATTTTCAAAGATATTTTTACCATAAGATAATGGTTCGTGGTTATCAAATCGAACAACTTTACCGCCCGCGCCTTGCAACACAGCCTGACCCGCTGCTGTATCCCATTCCATAGTACGACCTAAACGTGGGTAGATATCCGCCTCACCAGTTGCAACTAAACAGAATTTTAGAGACGATCCAGCACTACGCATATCCGCTACATTATATTTATTTATATAGTCATCTGTTGCTTGGTCACGGTGCGATTTAGACGCCACAACAATTAGCTTTTCTTGATTTGGCGTACCAACTTTAATCGGGTTCAACACACCAACGGCATCATCTGAAAACGGCCCGACCTCTTCAAACGAAACACCATTTTCATCTGTGATAAATAAACGGTCCTTTGCGGGGGCATAAACAACACCAAGAGTTGGAATTCCATTTTCTACATAAGCAATATTAACAGTAAAATCTCCACGCCTATGGATGAATTCTTTTGTACCATCTAACGGGTCAACAATTAAGAAAGTATCTGCAGAACTAGAGTGCGTTTCGCTTTGTTCTTCGGTCACAATCACCACGTCAGAGAAAGACTTAGATAGACCATCAAAGATAATCTTATCCGCCGTCTCATCCGCGATGGTCACGGGACTTTCATCAGACTTTACTTTGACCTCAAAATTATCTGAATTATAAATTTCCATAATTGCACGCCCCGCTTGCAGCGAAAGACGGCGCATTTCTAAACACAAAAGGACTTTATCAATTTTAGACATTATAAGAAACTTTCAACATATATTAGCATTTCTTGCTTCATAACAATATTCACTCTAGTATCAAACGGTAAAAGAATACCAAATCAAAGGGCAATACCCTTTATATAAAGTAGCAGGCTATAAAAATGACCAAAATATTATTGGGAACATTTAAATTCCTACCCCTTCTATATCATTCAATCGTTAAAGATATTAGAGGGTCCGATGGCAACGCGTTACGGGGCCTAGCTATGGAAATCATGCAAATGATGATGATGGTTGCAGTTTTTTATTTTCCAATAATTGGTTAAAACCACCAGCTTTTAGCTGGTCAGCTTTAGCGTTATTTACATAAGGTTTCCTTCCATTTTAAGACCCAGCGTTGCGGTAAGGTCTTAAAATGGAAGGAAACCTTATGATCTATTCTACTGGAAGTCATAGCAGATATTATCACAGATACCATATCGTTTGGGTAACAAAATATCGTTACAAGGTGCTGCGTGGTGAAATGCGTGAGCGTATTCGGACATTGATACGACAAACGTGCAATGAATTGGGCGTACACATTGAAAAAGGCGTATTGTCTACCGACCATGTGCATATGTTTGTGTCAGTCCCGCCGCACGTCCCAATTTCAAAGGTGATGCAACGCGTAAAAGGGAGGTCCTCATACAAGATACAGCGGGAGTACCCCGAATTACGCAAACGCTATTGGGGGCAACGGTTCTGGGCTAGAGGCTATTTTTCAACGACGAGTGGAAATGTGACGGATGACGTTATTCGTCAGTATCTTGAATTACATTCAAAACGTGAACCTACCGACGAAAGTCGGTAGTTGTTCAGTTAATGATAACCATTCTTGGTATGAAGGCTTTGATTGTTCGTGGCAGTTTTATATTATTTTTAATATCAGGCATTTTTCTTTATATGACCCACATAAAAGCAGTTGGTAAAATTGCTGGCTCTGGCGATGCAACCAACACAATGTTGAAACATGCTCCCGTATCCACCCTATTGTTAATTCTTTCAGCGGCTTTTTCTGCTTTATATATACAGTTCTTATCCATGGGGGTTATTTTATTGATTGCTCACGTTTTAATTGAACCAGTTGCCTTCTTCGACATCAAAGGATTTATAAAATGCTTTTTTGTTGCCTGGGGTTCTGGTGCAGCGATTGGCTTGGTATTTCTTTCACTGAACAACTACCGACTTTCGTCGGTAGGTTCACGTTTTGAATGTAATTCAAGATACTGACGAATAACGTCATCCGTCACATTTCCACTCGTCGTTGAAAAATAGCCTCTAGCCCAGAACCGTTGCCCCCAATAGCGTTTGCGTAATTCGGGGTACTCCCGCTGTATCTTGTATGAGGACCTCCCTTTTACGCGTTGCATCACCTTTGAAATTGGGACGTGCGGCGGGACTGACACAAACATATGCACATGGTCGGTAGACAATACGCCTTTTTCAATGTGTACGCCCAATTATTGGAAAATGAAACCCTACGCGCCTCGGTTAATAGGTCTTATTACAACCATATATACACGTGCAAATATGGTTTTTAGTGGAAAGATGGTTCTAGCAAATTCCTTACCAGGGTTCGTTTTACCTATGTTTCTTTGGAATCCACTCTTTCATTCCATCGATCAAGCGCGCGGATATACATTCATAAATTACACACCAAGGAATACCACTTTAGAATATCCCATCATTCTAATTTGTGTGCTTCTTGTCCTTGGTATTATGTTAGAACATTGGGCCCGTAAGTTTGTATCTGAAAGCTGGTCCAACAGATAGCAATCAATCCACAACACGTAATGTCAAATTGATACGCCCAGACCCTTTCAAAAGCTGTGAGCTCCCATATTTTACTCGATCAATTCCGTGATAACCTGATCGGCTTTCACCAGTCATAAGTACAACATCGCCTGAAGACAGCCAAATAGATTCTGTGGGATCGTTTTTTTCAACACCTCCCATCCGAAACATTGCATCATCACCTAATGATATAGACAGCACAGGGTGACTGAAATCTTTCTCGTCCTTATCCTGATGCAACCCCATCTTGGCGCCATCTTTGTAAAAATTCACCAAACAACACTCAGGAGCTGGGCTGGAAGGGCA
This sequence comes from Amylibacter sp., assembly GCA_965206885.1. Classification (GTDB taxonomy): domain Bacteria; phylum Pseudomonadota; class Alphaproteobacteria; order Rhodobacterales; family Rhodobacteraceae; genus Amylibacter. Next base: position 156,281 of record CBDBLJ010000003.1, read on the forward strand.
TATATCTACCCAAACCTTTAGAATCGAATCTGGAATCGCAGGCCATACAATGCCATTCGGATGTCTCTGCGAATAACGGTATCCCGAACTATCAGAATACCACCCATATTTACCCGCAGATGTCATTTTAACAGACATAGGTTTTCCCCATGGTGTCATCGGTGAAAAAAGCGGTGCTTTACTCACAATACCGCGCACATCTTCTAGCATGTTTTGTTGGGCATTTTTATCCAAATACCCTTTATAAACCTTACATTCCTTCAGGTTAAGCGGCGTAATATCTATCATTATCGACCTTTAAGCTTACAAAAAATTAGCACTTTAACACTAACACTTCTGCCCGTGATGAATACTATAACGATAAATTGTCAAAAAACTTATCATTAGAGTGTTGATGTTGTGCAAAACGGGACATATATACATCGCGTACTTAAAGAGCCAAGTAATGGTTTCTTTTGGGATAAAGATCAGGTGCCGCAATCGGGCCTGAGCTTAATAATCGCCGAGAAAGGAAAACGAAATGGGCAAAGTTATTGGTATTGACCTTGGGACAACAAACTCTTGTGTCGCAATTATGGACGGTTCTCAACCAAAGGTTATAGAGAACTCAGAAGGTGCGCGTACAACGCCATCTATCGTAGGTTTCACAGAAAACGAGCGCTTGGTTGGCCAAGCAGCAAAACGTCAAGCTGTTACAAACCCAGAAAACACATTATTCGCAGTTAAGCGTCTAATTGGTCGTCGTCGTGACGACAAACTATTGGCAAAAGATTTGAAAAACTTGCCATACAATGTAATCGACGGTGGTAACGGCGATGCATGGTTAGAAGTTAGAGATGAAAAATACTCTCCTTCACAAGTTTCTGCGTTCATTCTGCAAAAGATGAAAGAAACAGCCGAAGCATATTTGGGCGAAGATGTAACAGAAGCTGTTATCACAGTTCCTGCATACTTTAACGATGCCCAGCGACAAGCGACAAAAGACGCTGGTAAAATTGCTGGTCTAGATGTTCTACGGATCATCAACGAACCAACAGCAGCTGCTTTGGCTTATGGCCTAGACAAAGAAGGCACAAAAACAATCGCTGTTTATGACCTTGGTGGCGGTACATTCGATGTATCCATCTTGGAAATCGACGACGGCTTATTCGAAGTAAAATCAACAAACGGCGACACGTTGCTGGGTGGTGAAGACTTTGACATGCGCATTGTTGAGTATCTTGCTGGCGAGTTCAAAAAAGAGAACGGCGTTGACCTGACTAAAGACAAAATGGCTCTACAGCGTTTGAAAGAAGCTGCTGAAAAAGCAAAAATCGAATTGTCATCTTCGACACAAACAGAGATCAACCAACCGTTTATCTCTATGGACCCAAATGGCGGTCAACCATTACACCTTGTGTTGAAACTAACACGTGCAAAATTGGAAAGCCTTGTTTCTGACCTGATCAAACGCTCCATGAAACCTTGTGAAGCAGCTCTAAAAGATGCTGGTATTTCTAAATCAGAAATCGACGAAGTTGTTTTGGTTGGTGGTATGACACGTATGCCAAAAGTTATGGAAGAAGTGACTAAATTCTTCGGAAAAGAGCCAAACAAAGGTGTGAACCCAGACGAAGTTGTTGCCATGGGTGCTGCAATTCAAGCGGGTGTTCTTCAGGGTGACGTGACTGACGTTGTTCTATTGGACGTGACACCACTGTCACTTGGTATTGAAACTTTGGGTGGCGTGTTCACGCGATTGATCGATCGCAACACAACAATTCCAACGAAGAAATCACAAGTTTTCTCTACTGCTGAAGACAATCAAAATGCTGTAACCATTCGCGTGTTCCAAGGTGAACGCGAAATGGCAACGGATAACAAAATTCTGGGTCAGTTTAACCTAGAAGATATTCCACCAGCGCCACGTGGTTTGCCACAAATTGAAGTGACTTTTGATATTGATGCCAACGGTATTGTATCTGTATCTGCAAAGGACAAAGGCACGAATAAAGAGCAAAACATCACGATCCAAGCATCTGGTGGTCTGTCAGATGACGACATCGAAAACATGGTTCGCGAAGCAGAAGAGAACGCAGAAGCAGATAAAGAGCGCAAAGATTTGGTAGAAGCGAAGAACACAGCTGAAAGCCTTGTCCACAGCACTGAAAAATCTGTTGAAGAGCATGGCGATAAAGTTGATCCAACAACGATCGAAGTTATCGAATTGGCCATCAAAGTTCTAAACGAAGCTTTAGAAACAGAAGATGCTGGCAAAATCCAAGCACGGACTCAAGACCTAACAGAAGCTGCAATGAAGCTTGGCGAAGCAATCTACAAATCGCAAGCCGAAGCCGAGCCTGAAGCACCAGAAGGTTTTGGTGAAACAGATGAGGGTCCACGTGGCGTTGACGAAGATATCGTTGATGCGGACTTTGAAGATCTTGGCAACAAAGACCGGTAAAACGCTCTTTCCTGAATTTCGCAAAAGGCGGGCCCGTATGGGCCCCCTTTTCGCGTATAGGAGGCAACTATGTCTAAACGTGATTATTACGAACTTCTAGGTATATCCAAGGGTTCGACTGACGCCGAGATTAAAAAAGCTTACCGTAAAAAAGCTATGGAGCTGCATCCTGACCGTAATAAGGATGACACCACGGCCGAAGGTAAGTTTAAAGAAGTGAATGAAGCTTACGACGCTCTAAAAGATCCCGAGAAAAAAGCAGCTTATGACCGTTATGGTCATGCCGCATTCGAAGGTGGTATGGGCGGCGGAGGCGGCGGCTTTGGTGGTCGCAGCGGTGGTCATGGTGATTTTGGCTCTGCATTCTCAGATGTCTTCGACGATCTATTCGGCGATGTGATGGGTGGCGGACGTGGCCGTGGTGGCGGGCAACGCCCAGCTCGCGGGTCTGATTTACGCTACAATTTAGACGTATCCCTAGAAGACGCTTTCACAGGCAAACAAGAAACCATTGATGTAAGCAGCTCCGTGAACTGTGACAGCTGCTCTGGCAGCGGCGCACAAGGTGGTTCTGAGCCATCAACATGTCCAACATGTTCCGGCATGGGTAAAGTCCGCGCGCAGCAAGGCTTCTTTACTGTAGAGCGTACATGCCCAACCTGTAATGGTCGTGGCAATATCATCACGAACCCATGTAACTCATGCTCAGGCTCTGGTCGCAAACAAAAGGAACGCTCACTCAGCGTGAACATTCCTGCTGGTGTTGAAACAGGTACACGTATTCGTCTCGCTGGTGAAGGTGAAGCGGGCACTCGTGGTGGCCCAACGGGTGATCTTTACATCTTTATAGAAGTTGAAGAGCACGATCTGTTTGATCGTGAAGGCCCAAACCTTTACTGTCGTGTCCCTGTCGCAATGACAAAAGCCGCTTTAGGTGGTGAAGTTGAAGTTCCAACGATTGATGGCGGTAAAAGCCGCGTGAAAATCCCAACTGGGTCACAAGCTGGTACACAAATGCGCCTACGCGGCAAAGGTATGCCAGGGTTGCGCAGCAATGCAAAAGGCGACTTATTTCTAGAAATCAGTGTCGAAACACCAGTAAATCTATCCTCCAAGCAGAAAGAATTGCTGAAAGAATTTGAAGCATTGGGCCAAGATAACAGCCCAGAAAGTCAAAACTTCTTTGGCAAAGTCAAAGGCTTTTGGGACGGTATGAAGAGTTAATAAGTTTGGCCTTGGGGTTAACCAAGGCCAAATTCAAATACACTGAACAACTACCGACTTTCGTCGGTAGGTTCACGTTTTGAATGTAATTCAAGATACTGACGAATAACGTCATCCGTCACATTTCCACTCGTCGTTGAAAAATAGCCTCTAGCCCAGAACCGTTGCCCCCAATAGCGTTTGCGTAATTCGGGGTACTCCCGCTGTATCTTGTATGAGGACCTCCCTTTTACGCGTTGCATCACCTTTGAAATTGGGACGTGCGGCGGGACTGACACAAACATATGCACATGGTCGGTAGACAATACGCCTTTTTCAATGTGTACGCCCAATTCATTGCACGTTTGTCGTATCAATGTCCGAATACGCTCACGCATTTCACCACGCAGCACCTTGTAACGATATTTTGTTACCCAAACGATATGGTATCTGTGATAATATCTGCTATGACTTCCAGTAGAATAGATCATAAGGTTTCCTTCCATTTTAAGACCTTACCGCAACGCTGGGTCTTAAAATGGAAGGAAACCTTATGTAAATAACGCTAAAGCTGACCAGCTAAAAGCTGGTGGTTTTAACCAATTATTGGAAAATAAAGGGCAGTTTAGCCTTTCATTCTTTCAACATCGCAAGACGCCATAACCGCCATGTTCAAGATATCACTCGAAGATGATGTAGATGAGCACAATTGAATTGGCTTTTCTATACCAGACAGAATCGGGCCGATCACAGTTGCATCACCTAATTCCTGCAACATTTTTACAGAGATCGATGCTGAATGGCGCGCAGGAACAACCAAAATATTGGCAGGCCCAGTCAAACGTGAAAACGGGTAATCAGCCTGAATTTCGCTATTAAGCGCAACATCAACCGTCATTTCACCTTCGTATTCAAAATCAACATTCCGAGCGTCCAAAACATCAGCTGCCTTGTGCATTTTTTCAGCACGTTCAGACTCTGGGTACCCAAAATGGCACTTCTCCGCTTTGTTGAGTAGATTTAGGATTTTAAATAGAGCATAGATTGATTATCTGGAATGGATGATTGTCTAATTTTGAGTTTGAAGTATTCGGTATCCTTGATGCCTCTGGCTCGCTTACGGATCATTCCTATACTGACATTACCAGCCTCTATCCTGGCGCTTGTGAGCTTGTGTTTGGCGTAGTTGCAGATGCCCACACAATGTTTCCGTAGGGATTTCGCGAACTTTTTTAGATAGAGCATCTGTGACTGATCTGCTATCAGGCACCAACGTTCCAGTTGCTCCGCCATCGCCTCAAATGAAGCGGCACTCCACAGCAGCTGAAGCTGTTCTTTCAAGACGTAAAGTGCATTCAGGTTGCTATTGCTCTCCAGCAACCTTTGCAGCTTGTCACTTTGTTTTTCACTCAACTTATCCGCATTTTTGAGCAACAGATAATGCGTCCCTTTCATCAACTCTTTACCACTTGGATCGGCCTTTCTGAACTCAAGTCGACGCTGATTATGGATAGCTTTGCTGTAGTTTTTCATGACGTGGAAACGGTCAAATACTATGTCGGCCAACGGCAAGGACTCTCTGACAGCCTTTTGGTAGGCAGGCCCCATATCCATCGCTACGGCCTTTATTTTGCAGGCTGTATCTGGTTGCAGTTGTTTCAAAAACCTTGAAAAAACCTCGGCAGTTCGGCCTGCTTCAACCCAGATCAGATGACCGCCAACCATATCGTAGACCACCGTCATGTAGTCATGACCTTTCGCCCGGGCAACTTCATCTACACCAATATATTCCAAGCCAGTTAGCTCTGCAGGATCAAGCGTAGGGAGAGTTTCAATAAGGTATGCCCTGTCGATATTCTTGACCGTTTCCCATCGTATATCCAAATGTCTGGAAACCGCTTGAATAGACATATGCCGACATAATCCACTGATCAGTCGGCAAAATCGGTGAGTGAAACGGCACCCTTTATCAACAAAATCACACCCCTCAATGCGGCGTTCGCCCTTGTTAATATAAACCTGCGCCAGCTCAATCTCGACCACACAAGGATACCCAAAAAGGGGGATGTCGTTTACTTGTCGGCGGACATGCTGGTTGATGCTTCCCTTCTGGCCTGTAGCAGGGTCTATAGCCCTCCTACGCGCGTCTCGGCTGCAGTGAATGACAATCTTAACACCGCCGTCATCCAGTTTAATTTCATTTACACGTTGCCCTTTGAGGCCTAAAATATGCTGCGAGATGTTGATTGTCATATACCTGCTCTATGTAAAGTTATCAGAAACCATACATATCAACAGGTCACGGCAATCGCTTGAAAAAGCGGGGATTCCCTTAGCGGGTGATATGTGATTCTCTGGTCATTGAAATGACATTCGGAGCCTCCCATGATCTCAGCCAATATCCTCGACCATTTTTCTGCCATTGAAGACCCACGCCAGAGCTGGAAAACTGTTTATCCACTACCCGAAATCCTACTGATTGTGCTCTGCGGTGTTATGGCTGGTGCTGATGATTTTGCCGAAATAGCCCGATGGGCGGACCGAAAATTGAAATTCTTGCGTGGGTTTCTACCCTTCAAAGATGGCATCCCATCTCATGACACGCTCAATGATGTGATGAACGCGATTCCCGCTGACCTGTTTAGCGAATGCTTCGTTTCCTGGGTTGCGGCCTTGCGCGATGGCGATGATGAGATCGTGGCAATTGACGGCAAGTCGTCACGCCGTGCGCATGGTGAGGATGGCCGCGCCCTGCATCTGGTTTCAGCTTGGGCAACGCGTCAGAGATTGGTCTTGGGGCAAGAATCCTGTGACGAGAAAGAGAATGAAATCAGCGCGATACCTCGACTACTGGCGCGGCTTGAGTTGAAAGGCGCGCTGGTCACGATTGATGCAATGGGCTGCCAACACGGTATTGCTGCGGCGATCCTCGCACAAGGCGCAGACTATCTTTTGGCGCTTAAAGGCAACCAAAAATCACTGCATGAAGAGGTGAGGCTCTATTTCGACCAGACCAGTGGTTTGGAAACCCATGAAACCACCGATGCCGATCATGGGCGGATAGAAATCCGTCGTGCCTATGTCAGTCATGATGTAGAGTGGCTGCGCCCTGATCGGTCTGAGCCTGGCGCACCAAGGTTTCCAGGCCTCGCCGCTATCGGCATGATCGAGGCCGAGGTCAAACACAAAGGTAAAACCAGTTTCTCGCGACGTTACTATCTGTCCTCCGCACCGCTCTCAGCCAAGCAATTCCTGCGCGCCACACGCGCCCATTGGGGTGTGGAAAATCGCCTGCACTGGGTGATGGATGTGGTGTTTCACGACGACCTGATGCGCTTGCGGACCCAAAATGGCCCCGCCAACATGGCTCTGATGCGACATAGTGCAATCAACATCTTCAAGCAAGTCGGCGATACGGCCAGTCTGAAAATACGAAGAAAAACAGCCGCTTGGGATGATAGTTACCTAAAAGCCGCAATCAAAGGTGAAGGCTGAAATCTTCAAGCGATTGCCGTGCATGACACCCCTTGCAGGCGGATCATTAGCAGCTTGTGCCAGCACATATTTTGCACAGTCTGAACAATTGCCCACCGAATTCGAATTGTCTGTTGGTCAATCATCCACTGCGGAGGAGAAAAACGAGTGGCGCGCAGGTGGTGTAATGGTTCAACTGATGCCACAAGCATCCCCATTCGCGGCCAAAAATCCAGAGGGTGATATGCCGAACCTGATGCAATCCAGTGATTTGGATTTAGGCGAATATGACGACGGTTGGAACCGGGCAACAATGCATCTAAAAACAGTTGAAGAAACAGAACTAGTCGGCCCATATGTTTCCCCAACAACATTGTTGATGCGTTTGTTCCACGAAGATCAACCACGTGTATTTGACACGCAGCCAGCTGAATTTGGTTGCTCTTGTGGTCCCGAAAAAGTGGAGTTCACCATGTCGATGTATTCACAAAAAGACATTGAAAAGATGACGGCAGATAACGGCATGGTCACAGCAGATTGCCAGTTCTGCGGCAGTCATTACGAACTAGATCCGAAAACTTTAGGCTTTGACGCAAAGTCATAACCCTTAACTGGGCTTGCAGGCGCAGCAACGTTACGCCATGACAGTGCTATGGAAAGTTTTCGCCCACAATTAAACCGTATCGAAGCTGCTTTATCAGGTGTTACGAATATTGCAGCTTCGTCAGATTTTGACTTAAACTATGACTATGGGAAGGTTGGTGCAAGTAACTTAACCGATGCTGCCGTGCTGATCCCTATTTCCAAAGGACCGCGCGGATTAGAGGTGATCTTTACCAAAAGATCGCAAAAAATGCGCCACCATCCGGGGCAAGTCTCATTCCCTGGCGGCAAAACAGATACCAGCGACCCATCCACAGAGTTTACAGCTCTTCGTGAAACGCACGAAGAAATTGGATTAGACCCCAATAGCATCCAAATCATCGGTGCCTTGCCAAAACATGAAACAGTGACCTCATTTCTTGTCCACCCCTATGTCGGTTTGGTTTCCAGTGGCGCTATGCCAAAAGCCCTAACAGGTGAAGTTTCAGAAATATTCTCTGCACCATTAGATCATTTATTGAACCCTACGAATTACCAAATCGAAGGGCGCATGTGGCAGGGCAAAGCCCGCCGTTATTTCTCGGTACCTTACGGCCCTTATTATATATGGGGCGCCACGGCCCGCATCATGCGCATGTTCTCTGAAATTATGGAAAAACATGATGCAGATTAAAGCAGAGTGGTTAGAGAATACAAGCGCTATAGCTGTTTGCACTGCCTTAAATAACGCAGGATTTAAAGCATATTTCGTTGGCGGTTGCGTGCGCAATGCACTGCTAAATGCTCCAGAGAGCGACATTGATATTGCGACTGATGCACTTCCTGAACAAGTTTTAAAGGTTGCAAAAAATAGCAATTTACGTGCCATTCCAACAGGTCTTGAACACGGTACAATCACCATCGTCATAAATGATGAGCCGTTCGAGATTACCACTTTTCGCAAAGATGTAGAGACCGATGGTCGTCGTGCCGTCGTTGCTTTTTCCAAAGATATAAAAGAAGATGCCCTGCGCCGCGATTTCACAATGAATGCGCTTTATGCAGATATTGATGGGGCCCTTTACGATCCATTGGGCGGCTTAGAAGATTTAAAAAATCGCCATGTTCGGTTCATCGAAAATGCCCATCATCGCATCCGCGAAGATTATCTGCGTATCTTAAGGTTTTTCAGGTTTCATGCAATTTACGGCGATCCCCAAGGGGGTATCGATCCTGATGCATTGGATGCTTGTGCAAGTAATTTGGATGGTATCGACACCCTATCCAAAGAACGTATCGGTCATGAGATGCGCAAGCTTTTAGCGGCAGATGATCCCGCGCCTAGCCTTGCATCCATGTCCCAATCGGGTGTGTTGATGCGTGTTATTGCAGGGGCAAACACAGCCTCAATTGCCCCACTTGTGCATTTAGAAAGCACAATAGATGCCAGACCAAATTGGATGCGCCGCTTGTTGGCTTTGGGGGGCGAAGATGCACAAGATGCTTTGCGCCTTAGTAAAAAAGAAACAAAGCTGCTATCCCAGATGAAAGCTATCGTGACTGAAGCCGCTTCAGCCAAAATCGCAGGTTATATGTTGGGTCGAGGTGCAGGGCGCGACGCAATATTGGTCCTTGCTGCACATCTGACTATGCCCGTTTCTGATACCCTAGAACAAGACCTGCAAGCAGGTGTCGATGCAACATTCCCTGTTACCTCTACAGATTTGTCAAATCAGTACCAAGGCGCGCCTCTTGGTAAACGGTTAAAACAGTTGAAAGCAGCCTGGTTGGAATCTAACCTTACAACGACAAAGGCCGAACTCTTAACATTACCCGATAAAAATTAGGTATAAATATTTTTGATCCCGTATACGCCTTCATTTTTGTTGGCCTCTTTTCCCCAGGCCCAAATGTAATCTTACTGCTTGCCTCAGGAGCCCGATTTGGCGCACGCGCTACATGGCCTCATATCCTCGGGATTGCTGTTGGCGTTGGCATCATCGGGGCTTGCGTTGGTTTTGGCATCGGAGCACTTTTAATAGCCCACCCCGAATTGGCATTCATCCTGAAATGTATCGCTGCGTTATGGATACTCTGGATGACATGGAGCCTCTACCGCATTAAGGGCGGCCTAAAAAGCGACTCAACAGATAAACCTTTTACCTTTACCCAAGCCGTTTTCTTCCAGTGGGTTAACCCAAAAATCTGGGCCGTCGCCGTGGCGACATCTACAGGATATCCGCTTGGCTTACCCCCTGAAAGCGAAGCCTTACGGCTAGCAGCAGGGTTCACTGTTATAAACTTCTTCGTATGCACCTTTTGGACTTATTTTGGTGAAGGTATATCCCGTTTTTTAAAGACAGATCGGGCATGGCTCATCTTTCGCCGTATCATGGCAATGTTTCTTGCTCTTTCCGCGCTGCTCATTTTCCGTTAAGCCGCCCTTATGACAGATACATATGAAATAGAACGCCTGCGTTGGCACGGTGATGGTGTTGCAACAATCCGCAATGAGGACGTGTTCTTTCCGTTCACATTACCTGGTGAAATCGTAATAGGTGATATCCAACACGGCGCTTGTGAAAACCCACGTATTGTTGAGCCTGTTTCAGATCGCGTGAAGCCTGCCTGTCGCCATTTCAAAAAATGCGGCGGTTGTGTCATGCAACACGCTAGCGATGATTTGATGGCCGATTGGAAAACCAAAATGGTCAGCGATACACTTGCCTTGAACCATATCAACACAACACTCCGCCCAATTCTTGTATCGCCTGCTGCCAGCCGCCGCCGTGCAATCTTTTCTGCAAAACGCACAAAAAAATCTGCCGAAATCGGCTTTCACAAACGCGGCTCTGACATCATCATTGATCTATTAGAGTGCCCCTTGATGCACCCGCTGATCATGGCTGGTTTTGATGCTTACCGTGAGCTGGTTAAACTGGGATGTTCCCGCAAAGCTGAAATCCGTATTGGCGTGACTGTCACTGAAAACGGTCTGGATGTGGATGTTGCAGATGCCAAAGAGCTTGAGATCAAACAGACCGAAACACTGGCAAGCTTTGCAGCTGAAAACGGCTTTGCACGGATCAGCTGGAATGGTGAGATTTTAGCACAGCTCACACCACCCACACAAAAATTCGGAACTGCCTTTGTAATCCCCCCAAGCGGTTCCTTCTTACAGGCGACAAAACAAGGTGAGGATGCATTGGTATCCGCCAGCCTAGAAACTTTGGTCGACTGTAAACGTATAATTGATCTATTCAGTGGATCGGGCACATTCAGTTTACCAATTGCAAAAAATGCCGAAGTACATGCAGTGGAAACACTACCCGAAACGCTAGAGGCATTGACTGATGGCTGGCGTAAAGCAACCGATCTTAAAGCCGTTACAACAGAAACTCGCGACCTGTTTTATCGCCCGCTGTTGTTAGATGAATTAAAGAAGTTCGACGGTGTCGTCATCGATCCGCCCCGTGCGGGTGCGTTGGAGCAAACCAAAATTCTGGCCCAATCAAAGATCAAAAAAATCTCCTTTGTATCGTGCAACCCTGCAACTTTCGCGCGGGACGCAAAGATATTGATCAATGGTGGCTACACATTGGATTGGGTTCAAATCGTGGATCAATTCCGTTGGTCAGCCCATGTAGAGCTGGTCGCACAATTTACTTTGGCGCGAGAAGAAACTTTCGTAAACCCCAGGCTATCCCTGTAAAAACGAACACCATCACCACAGCCACCAGAACATTTTGGGCATAGAATACGGCACGATCTGCAAATTCAAGGTTGTTCAAAAAGCGATAGGGCAAACCTGACGTCACACTACCTGCTGGTGTCGTATTAAATGTGCCGACCACTAATTCAGTCCACACAAGATATAGCCTGACGACTCAACTTTGATTCCACTTTTGATTGGAGAATATCTGTTCAGCGGTTTCTCCTGTTTTTCGCCTATGGGCTTTAGCTTGCGCCCATGTATGTTCAATTGGGTTATAATCGGGGCTATATGCAGGTAGATATTCAAGGATATGTTCTGCATCCGTGATGATTTTTATTGTGTCGCTACGTCTGTGAAAGCTGGCTCTGTCCATTACAAGTACTGATCCTTTGGAAAGGACTGGAATGAGCTGATCTTTGAGCCAAAGATTGAAGATATCCGCGTCAACATTACATGCTGTCAGGCCAACAGTTAACAAGGTGCCAGCCAAAAGCGCTCCAATAACATTGATCCTCCCTTTCGCCTGCCAATCGTGAACACCCACACAGCGTTTTCCGCGCGGGGCATAACCATGGGTGCGTGGCATGTCATGCGCAAAACCACTTTCATCAATATATACAATGGCTTTACCTGCAGCCTCATGGGCCGCTAACCTCTCTTGAAAGGACTGCCTGTCGTCGTCGTTTGCCTTGGGGTGCCGCATGGCTTTTTTTATATGTGATCTTCAATTTCTTAAGGGCTTGCCAAATTGCCTTTGGGCAAACATCAAAACGGTCAGCACGTTCATACTGATAAGCATCAGGATATTTTTCAACATCCTGTGCTAGCTTTTTAAGATCTATTTTACGTATCTTTTTGCGTTCATGCTGTTTGGGTTCAACCCGTTTAGACCATCGCTTCACCGAGGCTACACCCACGGAGAAACGCTCTGCGACCCGAGCAAAACTCAAGCACTCTTGTTCTTTTATCCGCAAAACATGGCGGCGAAATTTAATTGGATGTGTCATGTAACCATAGTATCATAATATTGTCGCTAGGCTATAGCTCAGAGTAATACCAACGCATAATCCAAGAGTTTTTTTGAATTTGCGAAATGTGCCCAGGATAAACAGCGCGTCAATCCATTGCAAAATCGGCCCTGTAAGGTGCAGATAATATTCTTGCCAAAGCGGGATCGTACGAATGCCATCTACATAAAATTGTGTCGGATCGGCAAAGTATATTTTCCAATACAGCAATACGACCATAAAATTCACAACAACCGTGGCAGAGGCAAAAACTTCATGCCGCCCTTTACGTCGGCCCAATGATCGTTGCAGCATAAAAAATGCTGAAAGCGTGCTCATCGCAAGCGCCCAATTGGTTAAAAAGCGATACTGCCAACCAACTAAACTGTGGTCTGTATTTGCGAAACCATAACAGAAATAAAATGACGCAATTAAAAACACCGTCCAGCGATAATATTTAACACTAGGTGATTGTTCCATGTTTCCTCCCACGCGCAACGGTTAGAGATAAACTTTAATTTGAAAAGGAAAACCCTACGTCAGGCACGCTTCGATATACTGGCAATACCCATCACATCCAAAACTTTCGCTTCGATATGTTCCGCATTCATCGCTGCAACATCGTACATTTTCGCAGGAGAGTTCTGATCTATAAAGATATCAGGCAACACCATTGAGCGAACTTTGATACCCGTATCCAATAGGCCAGCTTCAGCCATAAAGTGCATCACGTGACTGCCAAAGCCGCCAACAGCACCTTCTTCAATCGTAATGATCGCTTCATGCGTTTCCGCCAACTGTTTGATCAGCTCTTCATCCAGCGGCTTTGCAAAGCGTGCATCAGCCACTGTTGGTGTAATACCTTTAGCGTTCAAAGCTTCAGACGCTTTCATCACTTCTTGCAAACGTGTGCCAAAAGATAAAATAGCAACCTTTGATCCTTCTTGGATCATGCGGCCCTTACCAATTTCCAACACTTCACCCTTTTCAGGGATCTCAACACCCACACCTTCGCCGCGCGGATAACGAAACGCAGAGGGGCGATCATTGATCGATGCAGCAGTCGCAACCATATGCACCAATTCCGCTTCATCAGCCGCGGCCATAACCACGATGTCAGGCAGATTCGCAAGATAAGCCACATCAAAGCTACCCGCATGCGTTGCCCCGTCAGCCCCAACCAATCCAGCACGGTCAATCGCGAAGCGAACAGGTAAACGTTGTAACACAACATCATGCACAACTTGGTCATACCCACGTTGTAGGAATGTCGAATACATAGTGCAAAACGGCTTCATGCCACCAGCCGCAAGCCCTGCACAAAACGTAACACCGTGTTGTTCAGCAATGCCCACATCGAAGCAACGGCTTGGGAAGCGTTCGGCAAACAGATCAAGCCCTGTGCCGTCTGGCATCGCTGCCGTCACTGCAACAATTTTGTCATCATCTGCAGCTTCTTTGATCAGACTTTCGGCAAACACCTTAGTATAGCTTGGCGCATTAGATTTCGCTTTGTGCTGTTTACCAGACACAACATCAAATTTGCTAACACCGTGATACTTGTCAGCAGAGGCCTCTGCAGGTGCGTATCCTTTACCTTTTTTGGTAATCACATGGATCAACATCGGTCCTGTAGCGCGATCTTTTACAGTACGTAGAACATTCAACAATTGATCCATATCATGACCATCAATCGGTCCAACATAAGAAAAGCCAAGCTGTTCAAACATCGTGCCACCAACAGTCATATGCTTGACCATATCGCGTGCACGTTTAGCACCATCTTGGAATGGATCAGGTAATAAGGACACAACGCCCTTTGCCGCCGCTTTTAGTTCCTGAAACGGTTCACCAGCATATAGTTTTGACAGATAAGACGACATCGCTCCAACAGGTGGGGCAATCGACATTTCATTATCATTCAGAACCACAAACAGACGTTTTTTCAAATGCCCCGCATTGTTCATCGCCTCGTAGGCCATACCAGCAGACATCGATCCATCACCAATCACAGCAATCGCATCGCCCAAGCCATGCTCAGGTGCACCGCCCAAATCACGTGCAACGGCAAAACCAAGAGCTGCGGAAATTGAGGTCGAACTATGTGCTGCACCAAACGGATCATAGGCACTTTCAGAGCGTTTTGTGAAACCAGACAAACCCTCTGCTTGGCGCAGAGTTCGAATGCGATCACGACGGCCCGTTAAAATTTTATGTGGGTAACATTGATGGCTCACATCCCAAATCAAACGATCCTTTGGCGTATCAAACACCGCATGAATGGCTGTGGTCAGTTCAACAACACCCAAACCAGCACCCAAGTGGCCGCCTGTTTCTGATACCGCAGAAATCGTTTCAGAACGCAACTCATCCGCAACCTGACACAACTGTGCATCGGTCAATTGCTTCAAATCCTCAGGCGTGGATATCTTATCCAGCATCGGTGTATTTGGACGGTCATTCGTCACGGTTAAACTCTTTCGCTACTTATCGCGTTCAATCACGTACTGGGCCACAGCACGCAATGCATCCGCTTTTGCACCATACGATGATAGCACATCATTTGCCTGCTCTACCAGCAACTTGGCGCGATGTTTCGCCTCATCAAGGCCTAGAATAGAAACGAACGTTGCTTTGCCCGCATCCGCATCTTTTTGTAAACGCTTGCCTGCTGCCGCTTGATCACCTTCGATATCCAACACGTCATCTTGAATTTGAAACGCAAGACCCAGAGCCGTTGCATACTCACCCAGCGCATCGACAGGTTGATTTGCCAACACTGCACCCGCTTGCGCAGACCACTTAATCAACGCACCTGTTTTATTCGCTTGAAGATCTGTAATTTGATCTAAAGTCAGCGGTATACTGGCTGTTTCAGCCGCAATGTCCTGCGCCTGACCCAAAACCATACCCTCAGCGCCAGCTGCTTTGGCAATACTGCTAATCAATTGA
Organism: Amylibacter sp.; assembly: GCA_965206885.1. Taxonomy (GTDB): domain Bacteria; phylum Pseudomonadota; class Alphaproteobacteria; order Rhodobacterales; family Rhodobacteraceae; genus Amylibacter. The sequence continues at coordinate 171,657 of CBDBLJ010000003.1, forward strand.
ATTCGGATGGCATCATTATCCGCTGCAGCACGATCCGCCAAAATTTCAAACGCAATAGTCTGTAAAGCATCGCCAACCAAAACTGCCGTCGCCTCGTCCCATTTCACATGAACCGTTGGCAACCCACGGCGTAGGTCGTCATCATCCATGCATGGCAAATCATCATGCACCAACGAATAGGCGTGAATACATTCAATCGCACTGGCTGCATAAACAGATTGTCCAGTCGGCACGTTAAACACCGCAGCTGATTCCATAACGAGAAACGCGCGCAGACGTTTACCACCATTCAACACCGCATGGCGCATAGGGTCGGCAATCAAAGATTGATCCGCTGTTGGTAATAGCGTGTTCAGCTTTGCCTCAACCAATGCCACTACGTTGGTCAGTTGTAACTTAAATTCCAGGGACACTTGGCTTAGCCTTCTACAGGCTTCAAACTGGCTGGTGTGCCATCTGGACTCAATGTGATTTGTGCCACTTTTTCTTCGGCCTCTTTTAACTTTGCCTCACAATGCTTTTTCAGTTCTGCGCCACGCTCATACAATTTGATAGACTCGTCTAACGCCACTTGGCTGCTTTCCAGTTTAGAAACCACAGCTTCCAATTCTGCCATCGCTTGCTCAAAGCTCATTTCTGCTACAGGTGCGTCGCTCATGCCGAATACTCCATCAAAACTTTAACATGCGCTGCGGTACTCGCAGCCAGCGCATCAAGATCATATCCGCCCTCAAGAGTCGAGACCAGACGACCACCACAAAGCTGTTTTGCCGCTTTTGCAAGCGCATGTGTTGCCCATTCGAAATCATCTTCATCAAAATTCAGGTTTGCAAGTGGATCAGCAAGGTGTGCATCGAATCCAGCTGAGATAAAAATCATCTCTGGTTTGAAGTGATCTAAAGCAGGTAAAATGGAATTATTAAACGCATCCCGCAGTGCAGTTCCATCTGCATTCGCAGGCAATGGAATGTTCATCACATTCCCAGACCCACCTGTTTCATGGGGTGCGCCCGTGCCTGGGTAAAGTGGCATTTGATGGGTTGAAGCAAAAAACATTCGTTCATCATTCCACATCAAATCCTGTGTACCGTTGCCGTGGTGCACATCAAAATCCACAATCGCCACACGTGATAACCCATAATGCTCCAAGGCATGTTTAGCCCCGACAACAACCGATCCGAATAAACAGAACCCCATAGATGTAGATGTTTCTGCATGGTGCCCAGGTGGGCGGATTGCACAAAACGCATTATCCGCTTCTCCAGCCATGACCAAATCCACGGCTTTCACGTTAGCGCCTGCCGCTAACAACCCAGCACGAAAAGATCCGCTCGACATATGCGTATCGGCGTCCAATTGCGCCCAACCTGTTGCAGGTTCAGTCGCTTCTACCTTGTTGTAATAATCCTCTGGATGCACATGCAAAATATGGTCTTTATGCGCCAATGGCGCTTCATACCGATGCAAAGCATCAAATTCGGCAGCATCCATTCGTGCCAATATAGCCTGTAAACGCGCCACTTGTTCAGGATGCCCATCAGGCGTTATATGTTTTAGGCAATCAGGGTGTGTGATAAAAGCTGTTGTCATACTAATCAGTAAAATTATTTCTAAATTTAATCAGGCGCTAGCATGTAACCCGCACCACGAACTGTTTGCAGATAGCGTGGATTCTTTGGGTCATCTTCTATCTTACGACGCAGACGTGTGATTTGAACATCCACAGCCCGTTCTTGACTTTGACTTTTATCACGGCCCAAATCTTCAACCAACTTTACCCGTGATACTGGGGTATGTGTTCCCGCTGAAAAAATACGCATCAGCGCACTTTCTGTTGCCGTTAGCCGTACCAAATCATTACCACGCCACATTTCACCACGTGTCACATCATAACGGACTTCGCCCATTTGCAATGTCTTGGGCGGTTCGTTTACAGGTGTATCCGCAGGAACACGGCGCAAGATCGCATTAATGCGCAGCACTAATTCTTTTGGTTCAAATGGTTTGGTCAAATAATCATCTGCACCAGCTTCAAGACCCAAAATTCGTTCTCCGCTTTCAGCCTTAGCTGTAAGCAATAAGATCGGTGTCGTTAATGTTTCACGCAACGATTTTGTCAACGTCAAACCATCTTCACCTGGCATCATCACATCCAGCACCAGCAGGTCGAATTCCAATCCAGCTAACAACTTTCGAGCATGTGCTGCATCACGAGCGGTTGTCACCCAGAACCCATGACGTGCTAAGAATTTTTGAAGTAACCCACGGATTCGTTCATCATCATCAACGATCAGGATATGGGCATCATTCATATTTGGTACTGACATTATTATTCCCCTAATACCCTACTCTAAATGGCTTTTCATTTGCGGGTCCATAATATTCTGCAAAACTGTACGAAAACCTTGCACAGCATCTGGCCCTGCAGCCTTATATGCAGAACGCATGCGTTTACGTTGCGCATCAGACAGGCTGCGTTCCAGCTCTTGACCTATTTCTGTTAATTTCAGATTACGCTCCCGACGATCCCGCTTCCCGATTTGGCTTTCCACCAGATTATCTTCGACCAATTGACGCAACACACGGTTCAACGATTGTTTTGTCACACCCAGAATATTCAAAAGCGTATTCACAGTGATATTTGGGTTTCGATTGATAAAATGCAAGGCGCGATGATGCGCGCGCCCATAAGAGACATAATTTTGCAGGATTTGATCTGGGTCTGATGTGAAACCTTTATAGGCAAAAAACATTAACTCGATACCTTGCAGCAGTTGATCATCCGTTAGAAAAAGTAAGTTTTCCCCTTTTGCAACTTTAGACAGGTCTACCATTATTTCATCCGATCACGAATATTACGCAGTTCCATTCAATTTAAGTCAGTATTATTGACTTTCCAAGAATCAAATGATAGCGAAATCGAAGTTCCTTGCAACTTTGTAACGCAAGTATTTAATTTCGGGTACTGAACAACTACCGACTTTCGTCGGTAGGTTCACGTTTTGAATGTAATTCAAGATACTGACGAATAACGTCATCCGTCACATTTCCACTCGTCGTTGAAAAATAGCCTCTAGCCCAGAACCGTTGCCCCCAATAGCGTTTGCGTAATTCGGGGTACTCCCGCTGTATCTTGTATGAGGACCTCCCTTTTACGCGTTGCATCACCTTTGAAATTGGGACGTGCGGCGGGACTGACACAAACATATGCACATGGTCGGTAGACAATACGCCTTTTTCAATGTGTACGCCCAATTCATTGCACGTTTGTCGTATCAATGTCCGAATACGCTCACGCATTTCACCACGCAGCACCTTGTAACGATATTTTGTTACCCAAACGATATGGTATCTGTGATAATATCTGCTATGACTTCCAGTAGAATAGATCATAAGGTTTCCTTCCATTTTAAGACCTTACCGCAACGCTGGGTCTTAAAATGGAAGGAAACCTTATGTAAATAACGCTAAAGCTGACCAGCTAAAAGCTGGTGGTTTTAACCAATTATTGGAAAATAAAATTACTCTTCATATGATGGAAGGATGGTCAAATGGGTTCTTATGATGATCGCGATGGTCAAATCTGGTTGGACGGCAAGCTTATCCCTTGGCGTAATGCGCAGGTACACGTCTTAACACACGCAATGCACTATGCTTCTTCTGTCTTTGAAGGTGAACGAGCTTACAACGGTAAGATTTTTAAAAGCGTTGCACACTCTGAACGTCTGATCAAATCTGGCGAATACATTGATGTACCAATTCCATACACAGTAGACGAAATCGAAGCGGCAAAATACGAAGTCATGAAAGCCAATGGGTTTAGCGATGCGTATATTCGTGTGTTGTGCTGGCGCGGATCCGGCGACGACATGGGCGTTGCGTCCCAAAAGAATCCAGTCCGCATGGCAGTGGCTGCGTGGGAATGGGGCAACTACTATGGTGATGCTAAATTCAAAGGCGCTAAATTGGACATTTCTAAGTGGAAACGCCCAAGCCCAGAAACAATTCCATGTTTCGCAAAAGCATCAGGTTTATATATGATCTGCACTATGGCCAAACACCAAGCAGAGGCTAAAGGCTGTTCTGACGCTATGATGTTCGACCACCGCGGTTATGTGGCCGAAGCAACAGGTGCAAACATGTTCTTCGTGAAAAATGGCGAAGTACACACACCAAAACCTGATTGCTTCTTAAACGGTTTAACGCGCCAGACTGTTCTGGGAATGTTAGAACAAAAAGGTATTAAAACCCACGTACGCCACATCATGCCAGAAGAGCTGGAAGGCTTCGAGCAGTGCTGGCTGACAGGAACTGCTGCCGAAGTGACACCAGTGGGCCAAATCGGCGATTACAATTTTGAAGTCGGCACAATGGCGCGAGATATATCAGAAAGCTATGAAAAACTCGTTCGCAGTTAATCTTATGGACAACTGAACTATTAACGGCGCTTTTCTAGCGCCTTTTTTATGCACTTTTCGCACTTCAAATCTCTAATCGTGATGTAAATGTGCCACGTTACATAACGTGATCGTTCCTCTCTGTCGATAACATAGGATATGACCGCCAGGGCAATCGCATGAAAAAGTTAGCAGGTGACAAATGAGGTGAGGGTTGATTCAATGAGTGAACTTTTAGCTTTTATTGAGGTCACTACCCATGTCCAATGCCGACGCACCCGACAGCCATTCCATTGATTTTCTTACGCATTTTTCTACTTTATCTGACCCACGACAACAAACAAAGCTGCTTTACCCTATGGCAGAGGTTTTGCTTTTGACGTTATGTGCCGTGTTGTCCGGGGCGAATGACTGGGTCGCTATTTCTGCGTTTGGGACAAAGAAACTGGCCTTTTTACGGAAATTCTTGCCCTTTTCGGACGGAACACCCTCACATGATCAACTGGGAAACATCTACGCCGCACTGGATGCCAATCATTTTCAGGCCTGCTTTATGGAGTGGGTCGCCTCCTTAAACAGCACCCTTAGCGGGGTCGTGGCGATAGATGGTAAAACCTCACGTCGCAGCTTGGATAAGGCTGGCAGCAAGGCCGCAATTCACATGATCTCGGCCTGGAGTTCAGAGTTGAACCTGACACTTGCCCAACGGCAGGTGGACGGCAAATCCAATGAGATCACGGCCATACCGGAACTGTTAGACCTCCTGACGATAAAGGGGGCTATTGTCACTATAGATGCTATGGGATGTCAGCGTGATATTGCCGATAAAATCATCACCAAACAAGCGGATTATGTTTTGGCCACGGCAATCGCTTGAAAAAGTGGGGATTCCCTTAGCGGGTGATATGTGATTCTCTGGTCATTGAAATGACATTCGGAGCCTCCCATGATCTCAGCCAATATCCTCGACCATTTTTCTGCCATTGAAGACCCACGCCAGAGCTGGAAAACTGTTTATCCACTACCCGAAATCCTACTGATTGTGCTCTGCGGTGTTATGGCTGGTGCTGATGATTTTGCCGAAATAGCCCGATGGGCGGACCGAAAATTGAAATTCTTGCGTGGGTTTCTACCCTTCAAAGATGGCATCCCATCTCATGACACGCTCAATGATGTGATGAACGCGATTCCCGCTGACCTGTTTAGCGAATGCTTCGTTTCCTGGGTTGCGGCCTTGCGCGATGGCGATGATGAGATCGTGGCAATTGACGGCAAGTCGTCACGCCGTGCGCATGGTGAGGATGGCCGCGCCCTGCATCTGGTTTCAGCTTGGGCAACGCGTCAGAGATTGGTCTTGGGGCAAGAATCCTGTGACGAGAAAGAGAATGAAATCAGCGCGATACCTCGACTACTGGCGCGGCTTGAGTTGAAAGGCGCGCTGGTCACGATTGATGCAATGGGCTGCCAACACGGTATTGCTGCGGCGATCCTCGCACAAGGCGCAGACTATCTTTTGGCGCTTAAAGGCAACCAAAAATCACTGCATGAAGAGGTGAGGCTCTATTTCGACCAGACCAGTGGTTTGGAAACCCATGAAACCACCGATGCCGATCATGGGCGGATAGAAATCCGTCGTGCCTATGTCAGTCATGATGTAGAGTGGCTGCGCCCTGATCGGTCTGAGCCTGGCGCACCAAGGTTTCCAGGCCTCGCCGCTATCGGCATGATCGAGGCCGAGGTCAAACACAAAGGTAAAACCAGTTTCTCGCGACGTTACTATCTGTCCTCCGCACCGCTCTCAGCCAAGCAATTCCTGCGCGCCACACGCGCCCATTGGGGTGTGGAAAATCGCCTGCACTGGGTGATGGATGTGGTGTTTCACGACGACCTGATGCGCTTGCGGACCCAAAATGGCCCCGCCAACATGGCTCTGATGCGACATAGTGCAATCAACATCTTCAAGCAAGTCGGCGATACGGCCAGTCTGAAAATACGAAGAAAAACAGCCGCTTGGGATGATAGTTACCTAAAAGCCGCAATCAAAGGTGAAGGCTGAAATCTTCAAGCGATTGCCGTGTGACTAGCTAAGAAATACGCTAAATCCGTATCACCCGACCGCATCGCACGTCTTGCAAAACCCCGGCGGCGGCTGGCCCATTTTTCTGGGCGCCCAAGTTTCGCGATTGATCCAGTGTGACGCGCCAAGAATTCTTGTGCATCATCCCAACGGCCTTTTTTTACACGCCATTGAAAACGATCATAGGAAAGCCCTGGGTCATCCATTAATCTTTCAGGAATGGCTTCGATGTCTGCGTCAACGGCTTTACTTGCACGTTGTAAACTAATCCGCGCTTTTGCCAATTTAATTTGATCTTGTGGAACACGGTTCAACATCCGTCCAGCTTCACGTGTTTGGCCGCGCCATACTGAACAACTACCGACTTTCGTCGGTAGGTTCACGTTTTGAATGTAATTCAAGATACTGACGAATAACGTCATCCGTCACATTTCCACTCGTCGTTGAAAAATAGCCTCTAGCCCAGAACCGTTGCCCCCAATAGCGTTTGCGTAATTCGGGGTACTCCCGCTGTATCTTGTATGAGGACCTCCCTTTTACGCGTTGCATCACCTTTGAAATTGGGACGTGCGGCGGGACTGACACAAACATATGCACATGGTCGGTAGACAATACGCCTTTTTCAATGTGTACGCCCAATTCATTGCACGTTTGTCGTATCAATGTCCGAATACGCTCACGCATTTCACCACGCAGCACCTTGTAACGATATTTTGTTACCCAAACGATATGGTATCTGTGATAATATCTGCTATGACTTCCAGTAGAATAGATCATAAGGTTTCCTTCCATTTTAAGACCTTACCGCAACGCTGGGTCTTAAAATGGAAGGAAACCTTATGTAAATAACGCTAAAGCTGACCAGCTAAAAGCTGGTGGTTTTAACCAATTATTGGAAAATAAATTCTCAAGACGTTTCACATTGTACAGCGATAACGCGCCTTTGTACTTTGCATAAAGCGCGTATTCTTCGTGCTCTTTCAATGACATTTGCAGCCACGCACGGATTGCTTCGGTTCGTGCTTCAGATTTCCGCCCTTGCACTGAATATGCTTCTGCCAAGCGTATGGACCCTGTGCCTGTTTGTGGTTTTTGGATCTGGAAAAACTTTCTGACATTCGCAGCATTCGCATTTGGCGGAATGGCGGCTTCGCCTTTGCGGCGCAATCGCTTCAAACCTGGCCAATCGGAATTCTCATTCAAAAATGCCATATATTCGGACCAATTACCTTCACCTTGGCGTAACCGTTCCCATAGAACCAATTCTGATCCAACAGAATCGCTGATCTGTGCTGCAAAATGATCGACAGTGACCCAATCTTCATTACTGATCGCATTAAAGGCTGTTGAAAGAAGATCACCATTTTCCTCTTCGGTGTTAGACCACGCGGCAAGGGGTGCCCAAAAGGTCACACAAATCACAATTATTTTGATCCAAAACAACATCAAGCAGCTTTCATTCAAATTCTATATGGAAAATAACCAACTTCCTCTTGTTTTTCTAGGATGTTCTTGGCAAAGGTCGGTTTGTTCGTGCCAAATGGCGCAATAGACGTTAAAGCAACACACTATGTATCATCTACCGGAGGTTAAACCCATGTTTAAAGGTTCATTCCCAGCTCTTATCACACCGTTCAAAAACGGTAAGATAGACGATGATGCATTGAAGGCATTGGTTGAGTGGCACATCGGTGAAGGCACACATGGTCTGGCACCTGTAGGCACAACTGGCGAAAGCCCGACCCTAAGTCACGCAGAGCATATGCACGTAATCAAAACAGTAGTTGAAGCCGCAAATGGCCGTATCCCTGTTATCGCAGGTGCTGGTTCGAATAATACAGCTGAAGCATTAGAGTTTGTTCAGTTTGCAAAAGATGTGGGCGCTGATGCGGCTTTGGTTGTGACACCTTATTATAACAAACCAACCGCACGTGGTTTAATCGCGCATTACACAGCTTTGAATGCCGTTGGCATACCAATTATCATCTACAACATCCCATCACGTTCTGTGGTCGACATGCTACCAGAAACAATGGGTGAATTGGCGAAACTGGAAAACATCATTGGTGTAAAAGACGCCACGGGCGATTTGGCACGAGTTTGCCACCAGCGCGCCGAATGTGGTTCTGACTTTGTTCAGTTGTCTGGCGAAGATGCAACGGCACACGGCTTTAACGCCCAAGGCGGCGTTGGGTGTATTTCTGTAACGGCAAATGTTGCTCCAAAATTATGTTCTGAATTGCAAGAGGCCACATTAGCTGGCGATTATGCAAAAGCTTTGGAAATCCAAGACAAGCTGATGCCATTACACAATGCGATCTTTACAGAGCCTGGTTTGGTTGGCGCGAAATACGGCGTTTCTAAATTGGGTCGCGCGTCTGATGAGGTTCGCTTGCCTCTGACTACGTTGTCTGATGAAACCAAAGCTAAAATGGATGCAGCCATGCGTAATGCAGGGCTAATCAACTAGGCTATGGCCCCTAAAAAAAAGAAACCAACCGATAACAACAAACTGATCGCTGAAAATCGGCGTGCTCGGTATGATTATGCTATCGAGGATACGATTGAATGCGGCGTGGTTTTAATGGGATCAGAAGTGAAGTCTTTGCGCGGCGGTGGTGCTAATATCACCGAAAGCTATGCAGATGTTGAAGACGGTGAATTGATCCTGATCAACAGTTCTGTAGCGCTTTACACACAAGCCCGTAACTTTGGGCATGAAGAGCGTCGTCGCCGTAAATTACTTGTGTCAAAGCGTGAGCTGTCAAAATTATGGCAAGCTATTGGCCGCCAAGGTATGACACTTGTGCCCTTAAAAATGTACTTTAACGACAAGGGCTTCGTGAAACTTTTGTTAGGTGTGGCCAAAGGTAAAAAGAATGCCGATAAACGCGACACAGAGAAAAAACGGGATTGGCAGCGTCAGAAATCCCGCTTGATGCGTGATCACGGTTAAAAGCCACATTCTCCAGGCTTCCTTGCAATATCGTTTCGGGTTCCTATGTTAAATTAGCGGATCGCAAATATGTGATCTGTATAAAAACAAAATAGGGGAAATAAAATGGAAGCCTTACTTATACAGCTCGTATCTGGTGCAGTTGGCGGCAACGTCGCAGGTGCCGCGTTAAAGAACCTGAACATGGGCGTTCTACTCAACTCCGTTGCTGGCATCGTCGGTGGTGGTATCGGCGGTAACATCTTAAGCGCAATCGGTGGTGGCGGTATGGACGGTATCATTGGTCAAGTCGCAGGTGGCGGTGTTGGCGGTGCAGTTGTCTTAGTGTCTGGCCGAAAACTAGTTGAGTAATATCAGTAAGTTGTGATTCACTCTCTTTATCAAATAAGATGGAGAATTTTATGGCTTGGACTGATATTACTCGCCCCCTATATGAGCGAAACAATGGGCGTTATGCAAGTGATTGCACGGACGAAGAGTGGGCAATAATTGAACCACTGCTGCCAGAATCCAATGTGGTTGGTCGGCCCAGAACAACCGAAATGCGCGATGTGTGGGACGGAGTGCAATACATGGCGAGCACGGGATGTCAGTGGCGAATGATCCCGAAAGATTTCCCGCCGAGGACTACAATACAGGAGTATTTTTACGACTGGCGGGACAATGGCGTGTTGTACCGGATCAACGATACGCTTGTCATCAAGGCGCGGGAATTGGCAGGTCGCGCAGCCAGTCCAAGTGCAGGTGTTATTGACAGCCAGAGTGTTAAAACGACAGAAAGCGGTGGTGTTTCCGGCTACGACGCAGGGAAAAAGATAAACGGCCGTAAGCGCCATATCATCACAGATACCATCGGGCTGTTGATCGGATTTATCATCCACAGTGCGGGCATTCAAGATCGAGATGGGGCCGTTGATGTCCTCAAATCTATCTACTACTCCCATCCCAAACTCCGACATGTGTTTGCCGATGGAGGATATGCGGGGCCAAAATTACGAGAAGCTTTAGAAAATATGGGCTGTTGGACTATCGAAATTTTAAAGCGCAGTGACAAGGCTGTGGGATTTGAACTCATTCCAAGACGGTGGGTTGTCGAGCGCACCTTTGCCTGGTTGGGGCGGTGCCGCCGATTGGCAAAAGATTGGGAGAAATCCATTGCTTCTGCTGAAAGCTGGCTCCTCATCGCCCATATCAGAATGGTCACACGGCGATTAGCAAGGGGTTGAAATCATTGAAATAGTTTTCGGCCAGACTCTTATGATTTGCATATTGGCCTCGTGAGTTGGTTTTTTACAATACTCAGTCTCCGAGGCCGCCTAAATCTTGGCAACAAAAAAACAGTCTCACATCTATCTGAACTTATTCAAAGCCACGCCCATATCGCGGCTTTGTATGATAGCTTTAGGAGTTGTGGCGCGCTCCATAATGGCGAGTCGGCTTGGTCCGATACCACCAGCGGCCCAAATGACTTGTGCATCTGTGTTTGGAGTTCCTGATTGGGTTGTGGGATGGACAGTATGCTTATGCTTTAGCAAGTCATTCACTGGGCTTACTAAAACCACGACAGGATCAACAATTCCATAATCAGCGGATTTTAAAATAGCATCTAAGCCAGTATCAGAACCTCTGACCATGAAGAGTTCTTTTTGCCGCAAATCTTGCATTTTCCGTTCAGCAACTGCGATATCTACATTTTTAAGCGGCGCTTCCAAGGTCGTTGCGGAAACACGCTGCCCACCACCCGCACCCTCACGGATCATCCAGCCTGCATGATTTATAAATTGCTTTGCAGGCCATGTTGCATCGAGGGTATCAAATAGTTCTTGAGATGTAGGTTTTTGCATCCAACTTACCCCAAGAAAGCAGCTTTTATTTCTGCAGAAACCACTATCACGCGATCCGCTTCGGTTGAACGGACAACCAGCTTACATCCATAATGGCCACTTTTGTAATAAGGATAAGATCCAATGGCCGTATCAGGATTTGCTTTGGCGATCTCGCCGAGAGTTTTGGCAATGTCCCCTTCTTTTTGAGCTACATCTATAGTTTGTGATAAAATTGTTTTCCCTGACCCGAGCTTTGGGAGCAACCCTTCTAGCATTGCTTCAAAAATATTCGGCACACCTGCCATTGTATGAACATTGCCTGTTGAAAATCCTGGGGCTTTCGAAATGGGATTATCAATTAAAACAGAGCCATCAGGAACGCGAGCCATGCGCAAGCGGGTTTCAGTTAATTCTATTTCTGGATTGGCATAGTTTTGTGCCAATGCTGCACGGGCATCATCACGTACACCAATAGAAACGCCAAAAGCTTTGGCAACACAATCCGCCGTAATATCATCATGTGTTGGCCCAATGCCGCCGCTGGTAAACACATAAGTATATTTCATGCGTAAAGCATTAATGGCATCAACAATTTCATCTGTTTCATCTGCAACAATGCGGACTTCGCTCAAGTCGATACCGACAAGGGTCAATTGCTTTGCAAGATGGTGCATATTTGAATCGCGCGTGCGCCCAGATAGGATTTCGTCCCCGATCACAATCATTGCAGCTGTTGGATTGCTCATCTTGCTTGTCCTTATATTTTATGCGGCCTAGGTTTGGGTATGAAGTTTGATAAGCCCCTTATACCCGCAACCCTGATCCGTAGATATAAGCGTTTTTTGGCAGACGTCACGTTGAATGATGGGCGCGAAGTGACTGCACATGTCGCGAACCCCGGCTCTATGCTGGGTATGAAGCATGAAGGTTTACGTGTTTGGTTAGAGCCAAATGACGACCCTAAGCGAAAGCTTAAATATTCATGGAAACTGGCAGAGCTGGATACGGGTGCGTTGATTTGTGTGGATACGGGGATGCCTAATAAGATTGTGGGCGAAGCGTTAAGGGGCGGTTTGATCCCCGAGCTGGTTTATCAAAACGTAAAGCCTGAGGTGAAATACGGTGAAAACTCTCGAATTGATTTTCTGTTGAGCGATGAAGGTAAGGCCGATTGTTATGTTGAAGTGAAAAGCGTGACCTTGTCGCGGGAAACTGGATTGGCAGAATTCCCAGATAGCGTGACGGCACGTGGTGCAAAGCATATGAATGAGCTGGCGAATGTTGCCCAAGGTGGTCAACGTGCAGTTTTGTTGTATTTGCTACAGCGTAATGATTGTGATCGGTTTGATATCGCAAGTGATATTGATCTAAAATACCATACGGCTTTTACTGATGCCTGTGATGCGGGGGTAGAGGTTCTTTGTTATGGAACATCGCTTACGCAAACAGGTATTGAAATGGGTGGTAAATTACGCCTAGCGTTTGCATAATCTGTAATGATCCAATATGTGGATTCACGACGAATGATTCAGATGTTTATTGCCTATAAGGATTGCTCTTTTGAAACCGACACAGAAGCCGCGTATTAACCAAGATGGAATTACCATTCACTCAAAAGAAGATTTTGAAGGAATGCGCCGCGCTGGGCGTTTGGCTGCTGAAGTTTTGGATATGATTGCAGAACATGTTGTGCCAGGTGTCAGCACAGATCATTTGGACAAACTGTGCCATGATTACATGGTGCAACATAACTCTGTTCCTGCAACTTTGGGTTATCGTGGTTATCCTAAGTCCAGCTGTATTTCGATCAACCATGTTGTATGTCACGGTATTCCTGGGGCTAAGATTCCAAAATGGAAAAATGACAAGAACAACCGCAAAGATGATACGCTTTTCGAAGGCGATATTTTAAATATTGATGTGACTTGTATCCTGGATGGTTGGTTTGGCGATAATTCTCGTATGTATGTTGCGGGTAAACCAAAGCCTTATGCGAAAAAGCTGATTCAAGTGACACATGATGCGTTAATGTTAAGCATCGACCAAGTGAAGCCAGGTAACACATTCGGTGATATTGGCGCAGCAATCCAACGCTATGCAGAAGCCCATGGGTATTCTGTTGTGCGTGATTTTTGCGGTCATGGTTTGGGGCGCGTATTTCACTCTGCGCCGAATGTTTTGCATTACGGTAATTTTGGAACTGGCGCCGTGTTGGAAGAAGGTATGTTTTTTACGATTGAACCAATGATTAATATTGGCGTGCCAAATACTAAAATTCTCTCAGATGATTGGACGGCTGTGACAAAAGACAAATCACTGTCTGCCCAGTTTGAACATTCTATTGGTGTGACGGCAGATGGATGTGAGATTTTCACATTGTCACCAAATGGAACATTCCACCCGACTTACTAAGTTTTCGAAACGTTTGATTAACCATACCACGCAATGCTGTGTGTATGGCACCGAACGTTCGAAAGACTGAGTTTTCTGATGCAGCAATGTTGGGGTTTAACCTGTCTCAAGCAAGTGTCGCTGATCCAAAGCGTATGCATAATCGCCACCGATCTAATTTGCGGGATCGCTTTATCAAGGGCGGTGTTGATGCTGTTAATGATGTTGAGTTGCTAGAGTTGATTTTGATCCGGGCTATTCCCAACCGTGATATTCGTCCGCTGTGCCACCTTTTGTTGAAGCAATTTGGCAGTTTTAACAATGTCATTGCGGCAGCACCTAGAGATTTGAGGAGAATCAAAGGTATTGGGATTACTGCAATTAATGAGTTTAAAATCATCCGTGCGGCTGCGCATAAAATGGCGCAGTTGGATGTGATAGAGCGTGATGTGATTTCATCATGGGATCAATTGATTGCTTATTGTAGGTCAAGCATGGCTCATCTGAGGCAAGAACAGTTTCGGGTGCTGTTTTTGGATAGTAAAAACGTTTTGATTGCAGATGAATGTTTGCAAACGGGCATTGTGAATCATGTGCCTGTTTATCCAAGACAGGTAGCAAAGCGCGCGTTGGAATGTGACGCAACGGCTGTTATTTTGGTTCACAACCACCCCAGCGGTGATCCTGAACCATCACAATCAGATATTGATGTGACCCTTGAAATTATAGGCGCGCTGGGTGCGTTACATATTGCTGTGTACGATCATCTGATCATTGGTGCTGCTGGTGATATGAGTTTCAAAGCACGTGGATTGATTTAAAAGTTGTCTTTAACCCAAATCTCTACGCGGTTGTTTGTGGCCGCACCTTCTGGCGTGTCTTCGCAGACTAAAGGAGAGGCCTCGCCGAATCCATGAATTTCCATCTGAAGATCAGCGAGTATACCGCCACTGTCAGCATTTTTGATATAGCGCGAAATCAATTGAGCGGCCGCTTTAGAATTACGTTTGTTTTCGCCCAAACTGCCATCAGATTCTGTATAACCTACGACCATTAATTTTTGATCTGCATAATTACCTAAGAATAATTCTGATACCAAGGCTTCCAGTGCCGCAGACGACTGTACATCCAAATCTAGTCCGCCGGGCGCAAAGCGCATGATTGTGGACAACTGGCGCGCACCATTCAGAATGTTCAGCATAGAACGGTATTCTGTGATCGGTACATTTTTTGATGTTGCAAGTAGACCATATGTAATGCGGTTGCCCTGATCTTCTAAATCTTTTTCCTGAATTGACAGGCTTGGAAAGCCAAAGCGCTCGATCATATCTTTGGCTTGGCTGTCTTCGATGAATGATAGGAATTCCCGAGCAAAGATAGGTGGACGTTTCTTACCTTGGGTTAAATAATGGTAATATGTGTTGGGATATGTACCTGTTGTGATGTTGAATGCGCTTAGCCTTACATAAGCCCCGCAAGCCCCGATAATCGGTAATGCTTTTGCAGTGCGCAGGTTGGCGTAGTTCATCAAGCCCAACCCATAAGGATCTTCTGATACGGCTTGCGCTATACCATTGAGCGTTTTGAAACGGGCAGCAGTACCAGTTGTTGCTGTATCATAACCCATAGTCTTGGATAAGGCTGCGAAATTTGTATTCTTTTCTGTCAGATACAGATTGATATCGACATCCGCACCGCCCAAATCTTTCCAACTTGTGATTTTACCATTCAATATATCCTGCAAAGCTTGTTCTGAAATGGATCGCGTCGGATTGGTGTCAGAGACAGCCACTACAATAGCGTCTGCAGCCAATGGTGTGACGGCAGATTCTTTACTATCTTGTGCTAACTGCGCTGCCGGACCCTGATTAACAACAATAGCATTTGGCGTTTTGGCGATATGAGTATCTAGGTCTGATGACGTGCCAGATTGGACAGTAATCTGTACGAAATCTGTGCCATCTTGCCCGATGACTTTTATGTCTGATTGACCTGTTTCGCTGGTGGCGGTTTCAACATTCGCACCGATAGAAAAGCCGTATCCTTCCATTAATGGGATTAACAGCTGGTCGATCACTTCTTTGTCTCCAAAGACGGAAACTTTTGAGGCGACATTTGTTATCTCTGGGCAAGCGTCACCACTGCAAGTTACGGTGCGTGCGTCGACCTCTAATTCGCCTAGATCGGTTTCGACAATATAAACTTCATTATCAAAGCTTTTTAATTCGCCAACAATCTCGACAGAGCTTGAGGTTGATTTCAAAGTCACCTGTTCTGCTGATGCTGTTGTAGCAGTTAAGGCAAAAGCCAAAGAAATGGAGGCTCTTCTCCGCTTTGTTGAGTAGAAAAAGATGCCGACCGCCAAGTAACCTGTTGATATGTATGGTTTCTGATAACTTTACATAGAGCAGGTATATGACAATCAACATCTCGCAGCATATTTTAGGCCTCAAAGGGCAACGTGTAAATGAAATTAAACTGGATGACGGCGGTGTTAAGATTGTCATTCACTGCAGCCGAGACGCGCGTAGGAGGGCTATAGACCCTGCTACAGGCCAGAAGGGAAGCATCAACCAGCATGTCCGCCGACAAGTAAACGACATCCCCCTTTTTGGGTATCCTTGTGTGGTCGAGATTGAGCTGGCGCAGGTTTATATTAACAAGGGCGAACGCCGCATTGAGGGGTGTGATTTTGTTGATAAAGGGTGCCGTTTCACTCACCGATTTTGCCGACTGATCAGTGGATTATGTCGGCATATGTCTATTCAAGCGGTTTCCAGACATTTGGATATACGATGGGAAACGGTCAAGAATATCGACAGGGCATACCTTATTGAAACTCTCCCTACGCTTGATCCTGCAGAGCTAACTGGCTTGGAATATATTGGTGTAGATGAAGTTGCCCGGGCGAAAGGTCATGACTACATGACGGTGGTCTACGATATGGTTGGCGGTCATCTGATCTGGGTTGAAGCAGGCCGAACTGCCGAGGTTTTTTCAAGGTTTTTGAAACAACTGCAACCAGATACAGCCTGCAAAATAAAGGCCGTAGCGATGGATATGGGGCCTGCCTACCAAAAGGCTGTCAGAGAGTCCTTGCCGTTGGCCGACATAGTATTTGACCGTTTCCACGTCATGAAAAACTACAGCAAAGCTATCCATAATCAGCGTCGACTTGAGTTCAGAAAGGCCGATCCAAGTGGTAAAGAGTTGATGAAAGGGACGCATTATCTGTTGCTCAAAAATGCGGATAAGTTGAGTGAAAAACAAAGTGACAAGCTGCAAAGGTTGCTGGAGAGCAATAGCAACCTGAATGCACTTTACGTCTTGAAAGAACAGCTTCAGCTGCTGTGGAGTGCCGCTTCATTTGAGGCGATGGCGGAGCAACTGGAACGTTGGTGCCTGATAGCAGATCAGTCACAGATGCTCTATCTAAAAAAGTTCGCGAAATCCCTACGGAAACATTGTGTGGGCATCTGCAACTACGCCAAACACAAGCTCACAAGCGCCAGGATAGAGGCTGGTAATGTCAGTATAGGAATGATCCGTAAGCGAGCCAGAGGCATCAAGGATACCGAATACTTCAAACTCAAAATTAGACAATCATCCATTCCAGATAATCAATCTATGCTCTATTTGAAATCCTAAATCTACTCAACAAAGCGGAGAAGTGCCGAAATGGATATTAATTTGTGAAAAGACATTGAGCACTACCGATTAGTTCTGTTGCGCTACAATCATATTCCTAAGCATATTTTTCAATACAATATTTCCCGTATGGTTCACACAATTGTTTATTACGGTTGATTTCTTTGAAATTTGAACGCCAACCTTTGGAGTATAGTGAATTGACTGCAATTCAAGCTTGCTTTGACAGCTAATGTTTGCCTTTTCGATTTGCAGTTGGAAGTCTACATATTTATTTTCCAATAATTGGTTAAAACCACCAGCTTTTAGCTGGTCAGCTTTAGCGTTATTTACATAAGGTTTCCTTCCATTTTAAGACCCAGCGTTGCGGTAAGGTCTTAAAATGGAAGGAAACCTTATGATCTATTCTACTGGAAGTCATAGCAGATATTATCACAGATACCATATCGTTTGGGTAACAAAATATCGTTACAAGGTGCTGCATGGTGAAATGCGTGAGCGTATTCGGACATTGATACGACAAACGTGCAATGAATTGGGCGTACACATTGAAAAAGGCGTATTGTCTACCGACCATGTGCATATGTTTGTGTCAGTCCCGCCGCACGTCCCAATTTCAAAGGTGATGCAACGCGTAAAAGGGAGGTCCTCATACAAGATACAGCGGGAGTACCCCGAATTACGCAAACGCTATTGGGGGCAACGGTTCTGGGCTAGAGGCTATTTTTCAACGACGAGTGGAAATGTGACGGATGACGTTATTCGTCAGTATCTTGAATTACATTCAAAACGTGAACCTACCGACGAAAGTCGGTAGTTGTTCAGTTTCCAATAATTGGTTAAAACCACCAGCTTTTAGCTGGTCAGCTTTAGCGTTATTTACATAAGGTTTCCTTCCATTTTAAGACCCAGCGTTGCGGTAAGGTCTTAAAATGGAAGGAAACCTTATGATCTATTCTACTGGAAGTCATAGCAGATATTATCACAGATACCATATCGTTTGGGTAACAAAATATCGTTACAAGGTGCTGCGTGGTGAAATGCGTGAGCGTATTCGGACATTGATACGACAAACGTGCAATGAATTGGGCGTACACATTGAAAAAGGCGTATTGTCTACCGACCATGTGCATATGTTTGTGTCAGTCCCGCCGCACGTCCCAATTTCAAAGGTGATGCAACGCGTAAAAGGGAGGTCCTCATACAAGATACAGCGGGAGTACCCCGAATTACGCAAACGCTATTGGGGGCAACGGTTCTGGGCTAGAGGCTATTTTTCAACGACGAGTGGAAATGTGACGGATGACGTTATTCGTCAGTATCTTGAATTACATTCAAAACGTGAACCTACCGACGAAAGTCGGTAGTTGTTCAGTGCAGGGTATTCCCTAATTGATGGTATTGGCGCGCGGGTGGGAGAAAGTCCTGTTGGGTTTTATGCGTATTCTGCGATATTAAGTACTGTTTTATATTTTTGTACCGTTCCATTCTGGCAGCCCCGCGTTTTAAGGGTTTTAAAAACGGGGAAACGGGTTACGTTTTTCGGTGGTGGGGCGTCTTTTATAGCCTATGCACTGGTTGTTTACGCGTTTACGCAAGCGCCTATCGCTTTGGTTACAGCGCTGCGTGAGACCAGCATTATTTTCGCATTGTTCATTGGTGTGTTCTTTTTAAAAGAACGCCTCGATCTTGCGAAAGTTACCTCTACATTCCTAACGTTGCTGGGTGCTGCGGTTATGAAATTGGCGAAAGTGGCGACATAAAGAGTTTATTATGCTTTAGCTTATCCAATCAGATGTGGCGTTTAACCATGGAAAATTATCCAGCGTTGGTCCACGCCAACACAGGTATAATTCTTGCGTAAATGTGGGTGCGCCTTTGACAAAGAATAATTGCCCGCTGTCAATATATTCCTGCGTAATACGTAAGGGTAGATAGGCAGAGCCGCCTTCTGATAACAACACTTGCAACGCCCAACGACTGTCACCAAATGTCATGCGTGCGCCATGGTCTTGGGGCCAATGCTGTGCGTGTTGGCGGCGAAATTCCGAACCAAGATCAACATATATATAATCATGGTCCCACTCCATAACTTTACGTGGTCGGGTCGCAACCTGAACAATTTGGTCTTTTGCAATAACCATAGTGTCTATCTGTGTTCCGGGTACAGGTTCACTGGACAGAGCTGCATCAATCAAGCCACTTTCTAACCACTGCGCCAGTTGTTCAGGTGTTCCTGGCCATGCCTCGGTTGCCAAATCAGGGACTGTTTTGCGCAATTGTTTTAACCAAGTTGACCCAATGCCGTCCCATAGCCCAGATAAGCATCCTAAGCTGAACATACTGGAATAGTTTTGGGGCAACCGAATGGCTTTGGACCCTTGATCCCATGATTGCTGTATCAGTTCTGCGTGACGCAAAAACTTAAAGCCAGCTTTTGTCAGTTTTGAACCGCGGCGTGAGCGTACTAATAACTTTTCCTGCAACCGTTCTTCTAAGACATCCAATCGGGCGGTGACTGTGGATTGGGTAACATTCAATTGTTCCGCGGCCATGTTCAGGTTTCCAGTTTCAACAACTGCAAGAAAGGTTTTGATGGCATCTAAATTCATACCTTATCTTAAATCGAATTTTTCGAATTAAAAAGTTAAATACTTTCGTTTTACCAATTTAGTGGAATCTGAAATAGTTTCGTTAAATTATGCAGGTGTAAAATGGACTTTAGCTTACAATTATCCGCTTATTATCCCGATAAATCTTACGGCGGCGATCGGTTATATGCGGACATGCTGGAACAAGCTGTTCTGGCAGATCAACTTAATTATGATGCTGTTTCTTTGACCGAACATCATTTGATTAATATCCTGATGATGCCAGCACCCCTACAGTTTGCGGTAAAGATTGCGGCACATACGGAACGCGTGAAAATCATGACCTCGATTGTTGTTCTGCCAATTCACGATATGCGGACCTATGCAGGCGAGGTTGTTGTGGCGGACATCTTTACTGAAGGACGGCTTATGTTGGGTGTTGGGCGCGGTGCTTATGCGTTTGAGATTGAACGTTTGGGTGTGCCAATGTCGGAAACCCAAGACCGCTTTAACGAGTCGTTAGATGTGTTGCAGGCCTTGTTGAGTGAAGAAGAAGTTTCATGGGATGGGAAATATTACAAATTTGACCCCCTCACGATTATGCCGCGACCCGTACGTCAACCGAACCTGATGATGGCTGTGATGAACCCAGAAGGGATTTATCACTGTACCAAACGTGGATTTCACATTCAGACGACGCCGCTTGCGGGTAATCATCAATTGTTAATGGATCAGGTCGATGGGTTTAATCGTGCAAAATCAGAAATGGGTGACGAAGGTCGCGACTTAACGTTGTCCCTATCGCGTGTTGCTTTTGTTTCGGATGATCCAACGGATCGTTGGAAAAAGGTTGAGCAGGCGCATGATTATTACAGCCGTTTTGACAATGTATTTACGGGACCTGGGATTGTTGAAAATGGTATGATCAAGCCATTGCCGCGTAAGCAGACGATTGAAGAGCTTGATAAGAGCCTGTTGATTTGCACGCCTCAGCAGATGATTGATGAACTCTCAGTTTACTCTGATTTAGGTATAAATCGCGTGATCCTAAATATGAATTTTGGGGCGGAACAATCCGAGACATTAGACAATATACAGCGGTTTGCCGAAGAGGTGATGCCACATTTTACAACAAGCACTCAAGTTGCAGCAGAATAGGGAAATATAATGCCAATAATACGCGTAGAAATGTTTAAGGGCCGCAATGCTGCCCAGAAGAAAGCCCTGATTGAAGAGCTGACTGCAGGGTATGTAAAAACATGCGGTGGCACCCCCCAATCGGTTCAGATCGTTATCACAGATGTGGATAAGGGTGACTGGGGTTCTGGTGGTGAAGTGTGTTCGGAAAAATTTCCAGATTAGAGCGGATTACTTGATAGGGAGAGCAACGCTTTGTCTCTCATCTGCACCCAGATAAAATACAAAGCGTTTTAGGAAAAGATATGACAGATGTAATTGAGTGCGAATACACGGTTGAAGGGAACGGCCCGCCATTGTTTTTGATCCACGGCATTGGGGCTGCGCGGGATGCGTGGCGGTTTATTGTGCCAATTTTGCGGGACTATTTTACGGTTGTGACATATGACCTGCGTGGTCACGGTGCCTCTCCCATGCCCAATGGGGAATTTGGGTTGGATGAATTGGTTGTGGATTTGGAACGAGTTCGTGAGCGCACTGGATTTGAACAGGCGCATTTTTCGGGTCACTCACTAGGGGGTATGATTGGCCCTGCATATGCACGCAAATATCCCGATCGTGTGTTGTCATTGGGGCTGCTATCGACAGCAGCTGGACGTACTGATGATGATAGCGCCAAGGTGAACGGCGTTGTAAAAGCAATGGAGGATCGCGGTATTCCAAACGTTTTGGAAACCCTAACAGACCGTTGGTTTACGGATGCATTTATTGCCGCTAATCCAGATATTATTCGGGCACGGTTGGATCAGGTCATTGCAACAGATCCTGATGTATTCCTGAACGTGTTTAGGATTTACGCAAACGTTGAAATGATGCCGTGGTTGCACGAAATCGATTGTCCCTGCTTGGTCTTAACGGGTGAAAATGATGGCGGTTGCAATCCATGTTTGAACAAAGGAATTGACGCTGCATTGTCTAATTCAGAACTGGTAATTTTGCCAGATTACAAACATTCGATCTTGGTAGAAGCTCCACAAGACGTGGCCAGAAATACGCTGCGGTTTATTCAGGAACTGGGATAGCTACAGGCTGTCACAACAGTGTTATTGGCAATTGAACGTCTCTTAGGCCACATCTGGTGCAGGAGGCCACTATGATTTCACGTCGTCAATTTACTGCGTTATGCGCTGGTTCTGTTGCAATGCCATCTACTGGTTTCGCGCAATCCTTATCTATGCAGGAAGCTCACAGAGCGTTGGTGTTTAGCCATGAAGAAAAATATCTGGCGGCGCTAAAAGCAATTTCGGACCGTGGTGATCAAGATATGATCCCAGGTTTGATCTTAGGGTTACGCTATACGCGCATGCCAGTTGCGCCTCTGGTTGAAGTATTGCGGCAGCTCACAGGTGATACAGAAATCGGGAAATGGTCGCGTTGGAATGATTGGATGTTATGGCAAGAAGCACATCCAGAAGTGATCCCACATGAAAGCTATGCTGCTTTCAAACGAGAGATGTATTTAACGATTGATCCAAATTTTGACGTGTTCATGAAGCCTAAATATTTGAAGCGTGATCGCATGAAAATCCGTTTGGAAGAGATCACATGGGGCGGGGTTCGTAAGGATGGTATTCCATCATTGGACAATCCAGAACTGGTGTCTGCTGGCCATTCCAAAGCGGATTATATGCTGGATGACGATCTGATTTTTGGTGTGTCTATTAATGGTGATACACGTGCTTATCCGTTGCGTGTTATGGGCTGGCACGAGATGTTTAATGCTGTGATTGGCGGGGTGCCAGTTGCATTGGCGTATTGCACGTTATGCGGGTCGGGTATTCTGTTTGAAACGCAGGTTAAGGGACGTAGTAAACCATTGGTGTTTGGGTCATCTGGGTTTTTATACCGCTCGAATAAACTGATGTTTGATCGCCAAACGCATTCATTGTGGAACCAATTCACAGGTAAACCTGTGTCGGGTAAATTGGTGAATAGTGGGATTGAATTGAAACAACGCCCTGTTGTGATCACGACTTGGGCTGATTGGAAGAAGCGTAACCCAGAGACTAAGATTACGTCGTTAAATACAGGCCACAAGCGCGATTATGGATCAGGTGTTGTATACAACGATTACTTTGCATCGCGCGAATTGATGTTCCCAACGATTGTGGATGAAACGAAGCATCAGCAAAAGGATTTTGTTTTTGGTGTACGCGCGTTCGGTGGTGCTAAAGCTTGGCCATTAAAAGCATTTAAAAAAGAGCCCGTGATTAATGATGCTGTTGCTGGTCAGGAATTGGTTTTAATCGGTGATCCTAAGACACGCACTGTGCGGGCTTATGAACGCAAAGGTCATATGTTTAAGCGCAGTACAGGTGGCAAATTGGTAACGAAGGATAAAGCTGTTTGGGAACCAACCGAAGATGCACTGGTGTCTCTTAATGGCGAACGTCTGCCGCGCGTGGCGGGGCATATTGCTTATTGGTTTGCTTGGAATGGGTATCTGGCAGATATATCAGAAGTCTATGGGAATTAATCCTTCTTATTTAAGTTTAGCGGTTTTCCGAAAGCTCAAGATATGCATCATATCCGCTGAATGCTCATGTGTTTTTTTACCGTTATAGATTGGCACCGTGTGTATTTCGGGTTGCGTGATTTCATTGCTGTCACGCAGTCTTTTTAAGACTATGTCAAACCCTTGATCCTCAAAATGAGCGGTGTTGACCGTGACACAAACCAACCCGTTTGGTTTGAGTATTTGTAACAACCTTGCTAGGTCTTCTGGCCCCAGATGGCCAAGTGTGAATGTGCCTGATGAGATTAAACCACCATATTGTTCAGAATATGGATCAAGCGGCTGGGTTAAGTCAGCGTTGTGTAAGTTGCGGTAAATGTTCTTTTGGCGAGCTTTATTCAACATTTCGCCTGATATATCAAAACCATCAATAGCGGCTTTGGATGGGTTTAATGCCTGTGCTGTTAAACCTGTGCCGCATCCAATATCTGCGATTGGTAAGTCATCAGGTTGAGCGATGCTTTTGAAAACTTTTGCAACTGTGGCAGGGGAATTATAGCCCATTTCGGCTGCAAAAGTTGTATCGTATGTTTTTGCGAAATCTTTGTAATAGGTGACATTGTCTTGCGGCGTTTGCAGATTATATGCACCGTCTAGAAGTTCTTCGGGTGTTTTGCTGGTCATCGTAGTTTAACCTCAAAATCTTCACCCACACCGTGAACGCTATCTTTAGGTTTGATAATTACGAATTTTGTACCCTTTGGAAGAGTTATGCTACCCAATGAGCGTGTAAAAGGTTGTTCGTTCACATGTGGGTGCGCCAGTACGCGGTATCCTAATTCTGTGCCATCTGCCAAATACACGCCCCAACCGTCGGCATAATGATCCCAACCTGTATCTGCATGTTCTAAAGTAACATCAAAACGCCATGTGGAACCTGATTTAGCAGCTTCCACAGCAATGACTTTCGGAGAATCAGCAAGAGCTGATGTTGTGATTAGGGCGGCTGCTAGGGCTGTAAACGTAAATTTGATGACGAAACCTCATTGTTTTGCAACAGAATACAAAGAATCTGTGCATTTGGCATTTCACAATAGTGTTGAACGGAGTATAGCCCGCTCGTTCGCTTATGAACATGTCCAAACTTTAACTTAGGAGACCTAAAATGGGTTACCGTATTGTCATCGCGGGTGCCACAGGCAACGTAGGCCGCGAAATGCTAAATATTCTTGATGAACGTCAGTTCCCGATTGATGAGATTGCAGTACTTGCAAGCCGTAGATCACTTGGAACGGAATGTAGCTTTGGTGACAAGACGTTGAAGACGGAAGATTTGGACACTTTCGATTTCACGGGTTGGGACATGGCTTTGTTCGCAGTTGGTTCTGATGCAACTAAAGAGTATGCGCCGAAAGCGGCTGCAGCTGGCTGTGTTGTGATCGATAACTCATCACTATACCGCTATGATCCAGAGATCCCGTTGATCGTGCCAGAGTGTAACCCTGAAACGATTCACGATTATTCTAAAAAGAACATCATCGCGAACCCGAACTGTTCAACCGCACAAATGGTTGTGGCATTGAAGCCTTTGCATGACCGCGCGAAAATCAAGCGTGTTGTTGTCAGCACTTACCAGTCTGTTTCAGGTTCTGGTAAAGATGCGATTGATGAGTTGTGGAACCAGACCAAAGGTAAATATGTACCAGGTCAGGAAGTGGAAGCGAAAGTTTACCCTAAAGAGATTGCGTTTAATGTAATCCCGCATATCGATGTGTTCATGGAAGACGGCACCACCAAAGAAGAATGGAAAATGGTCGCCGAAACTAAGAAAATCATCGACAAGTCGATCAAAGTGACTGCGACCTGTGTACGTGTACCTGTTTTTGTAGGCCACTCCGAAGCCGTGAACATCGAGTTTGAAGAATTTTTGGACGAAGATGAAGCACGCGATATCTTGCGCGAGTCACCAGGTATCATGGTTGTCGATAAACGCGAAGATGGCGGCTATATCACACCTACGGAATGTGTGGGTGAGTTCGCTACATATATCAGCCGTATTCGTCAGGACAGCACAATTGATAACGGGATTAACCTGTGGTGCGTGTCTGACAACTTGCGCAAAGGCGCTGCATTGAACGCAGTCCAAATCGCAGAACTTTTGGGACGCGAAGTTCTGAAAAAAGGTTAAAAATCTTTGGCGGGCTATATAGTTTTGGTGGTCCGCCAACGACGTTCTTTAATTGAGGTCGGCAATTAAATTATCGAGAATGTCTTTCCATTCGGATTGTCCAAGTTCAACGATACGATCTTCTCCCATCGCTACGCTGGTGATCACAACATCAACTTGAACATCTCGCAATTTGGCCAGGCTGTCTTTTAACTCGATGGCGTTTCCGCCATCGTTTTGCATGACTATTGTTTTCCATTTCCCGTTATCAAGATAGATCGTGTCCCCAGTGAAAAGATATGTCTTCCCGTGGGGAGAGACATAGCGATAGCAAACGTTGTTATCTGTGTGACCAGGTGTGTAGATCACTTCTAAGCCGCTTGGGAAACTCACAGAACTTTCAACATCAATGGGGACGTCGAGGCCCTGACCATCTGTAAATCGAGGCTGCATTAGTGAATGCCCAGCCACTTTAGTCCCAAGTGTATCGGCGGCCTTGAAAAGCCCTGTGGTTATTTCGTGATTATGGCTCAGATATATATGATCGACGCCACCCATCTTATTGATGGCCTTATGAGTCTCTGGGTTTTCGGCGACATAGATAAGGTCTTGGCCTGTTTTGTGTCGCAATAAGTAGGCATGGGTTTTCAGAGTGCTGAACCTGTATTCTAATGGGGTCTGCCATAGATCTGGGTATATTTGTTTCATCTGTTTGCTCTTTCTATATATGCTGAGAGTTATCTGTGTAGGCGTGATCTGGGTTTTGTTCAGCCCATTCTTCGGCATCAAATTCTTCAACTGCAAAGGTGAAATTAGGTGGGATAACATCGGTTCGAAGATGTTTGATGGATTGGTACTCTTCTGAATTCCAAAAACCTTGAAGGACCTGCATTGAGGGGAATTTGAACATTGTGAAACGTGCATTCTCTTTCCAATTACCTTCAAAATGATCGATAAACTGATTGGGTTCTCCTGCGATGATAAGTTCCCCGCCCCATTTTTCCATCAAAGGATGTGTTGCCTGACCGTAAGGATCAAGAGAACCATGTCCTTCTGGCATGAAAGAGCTGGCAATAAGGTAGGCTGATTTTTGTTTCGACATCTGAATTACTCCATTTTGCATTGTATGATTCGTATTATTTGTTGCCTTTTTACTTCCTTAACTTAAGATGAGGTCAAGAATGAAAATGAAGAGGAATAAGCTATGAGGTACAAAGGTGACCTGACTGTCGGTGATGTTGCTGAGCGCAGTGGAATTGCCGTCTCTGCGGTGCATTTCTATGAGCGAAAGAAATTAATTTCATCTGTACGTAACAGCGCTAACCACCGGCGATATTCGCCAACAGTTTTGCGCAGGATTGCCATTATCCAAGTGGCGCAACGGGTGGGGATTTCACTTAGTGTCTGGCCGAAAACTAGTTGAGTAATATCAGTAAGTTGTGATTCACTCTCTTTATCAAATAAGATGGAGAATTTTATGGCTTGGACTGATATTACTCGCCCCCTATATGAGCGAAACAATGGGCGTTATGCAAGTGATTGCACGGACGAAGAGTGGGCAATAATTGAACCACTGCTGCCAGAATCCAATGTGGTTGGTCGGCCCAGAACAACCGAAATGCGCGATGTGTGGGACGGAGTGCAATACATGGCGAGCACGGGATGTCAGTGGCGAATGATCCCGAAAGATTTCCCGCCGAGGACTACAATACAGGAGTATTTTTACGACTGGCGGGACAATGGCGTGTTGTACCGGATCAACGATACGCTTGTCATCAAGGCGCGGGAATTGGCAGGTCGCGCAGCCAGTCCAAGTGCAGGTGTTATTGACAGCCAGAGTGTTAAAACGACAGAAAGCGGTGGTGTTTCCGGCTACGACGCAGGGAAAAAGATAAACGGCCGTAAGCGCCATATCATCACAGATACCATCGGGCTGTTGATCGGATTTATCATCCACAGTGCGGGCATTCAAGATCGAGATGGGGCCGTTGATGTCCTCAAATCTATCTACTACTCCCATCCCAAACTCCGACATGTGTTTGCCGATGGAGGATATGCGGGGCCAAAATTACGAGAAGCTTTAGAAAATATGGGCTGTTGGACTATCGAAATTTTAAAGCGCAGTGACAAGGCTGTGGGATTTGAACTCATTCCAAGACGGTGGGTTGTCGAGCGCACCTTTGCCTGGTTGGGGCGGTGCCGCCGATTGGCAAAAGATTGGGAGAAATCCATTGCTTCTGCTGAAAGCTGGCTCCTCATCGCCCATATCAGAATGGTCACACGGCGATTAGCAAGGGGTTGAAATCATTGAAATAGTTTTCGGCCAGACTCTTAGGGAAATCACTCAATCAATGGAATTTTTGCCATCTGATTCCAAGGTTACTGTCAAACATTGGGAAAAACTTTCGACTTTGTGGGCGCAAGATCTTGATGACCGTATCCAACGTCTACAAAGATTACGCGATGGGATGTCAGGATGTATTGGGTGCGGTTGCCTGTCGATGGAGACTTGTAAGCTTGTAAACCCTGACGATATGATTGGTTCTAATGGCCCTGGTCCAAGATACTTGGAAGAGGATGCCCCAATTGCTTTTTGAGGCTCCTCATTGCAAACTAAACGGTTCAATCACCGATTGCTGCTAGTCAGGAATTACCGGCAAAGTTGCGCGATCCTTGATACAATCCAGTAGCATGTATGAATGCACACCAGATATGAAACTGGTCGCCAATGTTTCATTGATCAGGCGGTTGAAATCCTTCATTGTTGAGCAGCTTACTTTGAATAGAAAATCACTATCTCCAGTGATTGAATAGCATTCATGAATAATATCAGTCTGCTGAACGAGCTTATGCAGTTTTGCGCGTGCCCCATCTTCGAACTTGTTGAACTGTACCATCACCATAGCTGAGACGTCGTACCCTATTTTTTGCCTGTCGAGAACAATAGTGTAGCGCTCAATCAGACCAGAATCTTCGAGCCGCTTCAGGCGTCTGAAACATTGAGAGGCAGACAGGTTGACGACTTCGGCAAGCTCCAAACGGGGCAACCGACTGTTTCGCTGCAATTCTTCTAGAATGCGGATATCTTGTCGGTCAAGAGCAATTGAATGCATCATTTAGGTCTCTTAATATAATTTTATGCATAATACATAGCATTTAACATCCTTGCACAAGTGAAAGTTGCGCGGACAATCGCAAGATAGATTCTGTACAGTGGTGCACAACCAGACACGTACCAGAAAGATAAATTATGCCAGATTTTGATATTGATTTTGTTCGCCAGCAGTTTCCAGCGCTCACCGAACCATCCCTGAAAGATACCGTCTTTTTCGAAAATGCGGGCGGATCATACATGTGTCGTACGGCTATGGACCGTTTAGACGATTATATACGCAAGCTTAAGCTACAGCCGTATCACGCAAGCCCGGTTTCTGCCAAGGCTGGTGCATGGATGGATGAAAGTTATGGGGCATTGGCGGTCTGGTTGAATACTTCAGCAGAAGATATCTATTTGGGGCCATCCACGTCTCAGAATACCTATGTACTTTCAAATGCTGTTCAAGGTTGGCTGGTAGCGGGCGACGAGATCATCGTCACCAATCAAGATCATGAAGCCAATTCTGGCGTCTGGAGGCGGTTGGTTGATCGGGGTATTGTGGTGCGGGAGTGGGAGGTCAACCCAGACAACGGAAAACTCGAAATTGACTCTTTGCAGAAATTGTTCACAGCAAAAACTAAACTTTTGGTCTTTCCGCATTGTTCAAATATTCTGGGTGAGATCAATCCAGTGGCCGAAATCTGTACATTGGCACGCGCAAACGGTGTCCGAACAATTGTAGACGGAGTTTCTTTTGCTGGGCATGGTCTGCCCGATGTTAAGGCTCTTGGAACGGATATCTACCTTTTCTCCCTCTACAAGGTTTATGGCCCTCATCAAGGTGTTATGATTATTAATGAAGAAATGGCGGCATTACTGCGCAATCAGGGGCACTTTTTCAATGCTGATAGTAGTAAGAAACAGTTTTGCCCCGCAGGCCCAGACCACGCACAAGTCGCAGCAGCGAAAGGGGTCGGAGACTATTTCGAAACGCTCTACAAACACCATTTCGGATCAGGAAGTGCAGCGGCCCCAGAACAAAAAGCTGAATCTGTTCGTCGTTTATTACACGGCGCAGAAGGGCAAATACTAGCTCCTCTAATGGATTATTTTAACTGGCACCCAGCCATCAAAATTATCGGCCCGTCTGGAGCCGAAGATCGCGCTCCTACTATATCTGTCACTGTGGATGGATATTCGCCTCTCGAATTGGCGACTAAACTTGGCGAACGAGGCGTTCTGTGTGGCACGGGGCATTTTTACTCTTATCGCCTACTGGAGGCGTTAAGCATTGACCCGATACAAGGCGTGTTGCGCTTTTCGATGGTGCACTATAATTCTCTAGAGGAAGTGGAGCAACTTATCGGCGCGCTGGGTGCGCTGATCGCAGATGCAGCATGAGATTCACTACTGAAAATAGATAATAGAGGTGCAAAGGGCGGCATTGTACGCAGTCCAAATCGCAGAGCTGTTGGGCCGTGAGGTTCTGAAAAAGGGCTAATGCTGAAATGTTACAAAGGTGGCGATAAACCACCGATTAAATTTAAGGGGCCTATTGGCCTCTTTTTTTATGTTAAACGTTGATTATATTCATCTCAGATATAACCAATGTTAGGTGTTTTAATGCGCTATTCTTTAATCGTCGTTCTTTCTCTCTTCCCTCAATTTGTCGCTGCTGAAACAGTCACGACTGGCAGCACATTGGATGCGGTGAAAATTTTTCCACAGGCTGCTTTGTATGATCGCAAGGTTGGCTTAGATTTACCTGCAGGGCAGCATCAGATCCTAGTGACGGACTTGCCGCAAGACTTGCAAGGTGGGCAATTTCAGGCGTTTGCGGATGGTGTGACGATACAGTCCATTGGATTTAGCACAGGACGGCAAGTTCCTGCGGAACCTGTGAAATCGGATGAACAGGTTGCTGCGGAAAAAGCTTTGGATGCAGTTAAAAATGAATTGATTGTCGTTGAAGTAACACGTGTTGCTGCTAAGGCTGCGGTCGCAGCTTCTAATTTGAAGGTGCAATATTTGACATCTTTGTCTGAGGGCAAAATGACGGGCGGTTCTGGTGGAGGTGTATTAACGGCGGATCAGTTAACCGATCTTATAGGTGTGTTGGGTACAGAAGTATCTGGAGCGGTTGTTGCTTTGGAAACGGCTCAGAATGAGTTAACCCAGACAAATCGTGCTGTGAATGAAGCGGATGCAAAAGTTGCACGTGCGCATGCGGCGTTGGAGGCAACACTTCCTTTAAAACGCGAAACAGCGACGGCAATTATTGATCTGGTTGTTGGTGCGGATTTCAAAGGTGATTTGACGCTGATTTATGCGAGCCAGAATGCAGGGTGGCAACCGAACTATGAAATCAAAGTGGGTCAAGACAAAGCCAATGCCAAAGTGAACATGATCCGCCAAGCGAATGTTTGGCAACGCAGTGGTGAGGATTGGCAGGGCGTCTCTGTGACTTTGTCTACGTCTGATTTGAATCGCGCGACACAGGTGTCTTTGCCATATCCAGATATTAAATATATTTTTGACCCTAAAGTTCTGCGACGGATGGCGCAAAAGAGTGCGACGATGGAAGCTGATTTTGGGTCTTTAGCTGAGCCTGTCTTAGAAGCAGCCTCAGCCTCTGGGTATCAACAGTATGCTGTTAGTTTACGTGGTCAGACGATTGAGTTTGAATTGGGCCGTATTGCGAAATTGCGTGGGGATACCCAAGGTAAACTGTTCCGCTTAGATGCGATTGAAAGCGATGTGGAACTGAGTGCGCGTGCTGCGGTTGGGCAAAATAATACTGCGGTTCTATATGCTGAATTGGAGAACACCACTGGTGGCACATTGCTGCCAGGTGAGGCGACATTGATCCGTGACGGTGTGATGGTTGGTCAATCTTATATTGGTGAAGTGGCCAATGGCGATACATTTGATATGGCGCTGGGCCCGTTGAATGGCATCTTGGTTGAGCACCGTACTTTGAAGGTGGAAGATGGCGATAGGGGAATTATCTCGTCGTATAATCAGAAGATCGAAAAATATGAGGTCAGCATTCGTAGCCTCTTGGATTATGCGATTGATGTGACGGCCTATGCGGCCTTGCCAGTGTCAGAGGCTGAGGATTTGACGGTAACTTTGGATACCAGCCCGCAGCCAACGGAGAGCAATATTGAAGGTCGTCGTGGTGTTGTTGGTTGGACTATCCCAATGGATGCAGGGGCAACGGAAACGATCAATTATGGGTGGACGCTGAAGTGGCCAGAAGATCAACAGTTGGGTCGCCGCTAGCTCAGTTATAAACAGACATGCGTTTTGCCCCGTCGCCAATCCTTGGTAGTGGGGTTTGTCGTTATTAATCTATGTAAGTTTAAAAGGTGACGCCACCGTGTGCGGTTATAGCCTGCCAAGGGTTTGATGGACCCTTGTACCTATTCTTACCAGTAATTTCGGTGGTTTTCGCATTTAGCGCTGTTACCCGCCCTTTGAAAACCCATGAACCACTTTGTCGACACGAGCTTTATACCTCGCAAAAAGTTAATGAGTTTTTAGAGGTGCACGCAGTCTTTCAGATTTGCTCAAACTGTTCAGATTTGCAGTTATAGGCTTCTAGGCCACCATCGCGAATGTCCATCCAGAGGCCGTGTAGGGCTAGGTTGTCGGCCTCTACGCGTTCCTGGATGAAGGGGAAGGTCATCAGGTTGTCTAAGGATACGAGGACACCTTCGCGTTCTAAGGCGCTGATTTGTTCTTCTTCGGTACCGCCTTGTTCCGCTACTTTGTTATAGCCTTCGCGTAGGATTTCCATCCAGCGGCCAACAAAGCTGCTTTTTTCTTCTAATGCGGGTGCTTTGCCTGAACACATATCGTGGCAGCCTTTGACACCGCCACAATGGGAATGACCAATGACCATGATGTTGGTCACGCCAAGTGCTGTGACTGCATATTCAATCGCGGCAGAGGTGCCGTGATGGTCGCCGTCAGGTGCGAACTTTGGAACAAGGTTTGCGATATTACGGTGAATGAAAAATTCACCAGTTTCTGCACCAAAGACGGATGTGACATGCACACGACTGTCGCAACATGAAATAACCATGGTGCGGGGATGTTGACCATCATCAACTAATTTGGCGATCCAAGCTTTGTTTTCTTGGAATTGAGTGGCTTTCCAGCCGTGATAGCGATTTGCAAGGAAGCTTGGGAGTGGCTTAATGTATTTCATATTAGTCAGACCTCTATTTAGTCCCATTTTTCGTAGATTTGTTATGATTTTACAAGAGCTGCGAACGCATTGGTTAGCACTTTTTTGCAAATGGCCCGTTATTCTTACCCCTGGGGCTTATATAAGTGGTGAAGAGAATGGCTGACATAATTGCATTTCGATCGAGGGAAGTGCCAAAACTAAATTATGAAGAAATTCATATTTTATTGTCTGAATTGGGGATGCAGCAGGGTTTGCGCGTGTTTGAACGGGTGCTTTTTGAGGTGTCGGATAAGTTATGCCAATTGGAAATGGCGGTTTATGAGAAAGATATGCAAGCTGCGCGGCGTATTGCACATAATTTGAAATCCTTATGTCCCCAAGTTGGGTTGGACAGTGTTTGCGATATTGCAGGACACTTCATGAATGCAATTGATGTCGGAGATTTGGGTATCACGCCAGTTATCTGTCAGCGCATGGTTTGTCTGGGTGAAGCCAGTTTGTTTCAGCTGGCAGAACTGCCACGTGTTTTAGCGGATCAATAGCTTGAAGAGCCTGTGAAATTGGCTAGGGTTGCGTGGATAGTTTAGGAGATCCGAATGCCCCCGAAGTTTGCTGGTAAATCATCAAAAGCCACCCCGATACATTTCATTGAAACAGCACAATTGAAGAAATGGTTGGCGGCAAAACCCAAAGCTGTTCAAGCATGGGTGAAGGCCAGCACGTTTACAGGCGGTTTGGGGCAAGTGTTGTCTGTGCCAAATATAGATGGTGGTATTGATCAGGTTCTGGCTGGTTGGGGTGATGCTGCGGCACGCATGCGTGGGCGGTATTGGGCCGCACTTGCAGCGATGCAATTGCCAAAAGGTGTGTATGAATTTGCATCTGGTTTGAAAAAGGCAGAACTGGCTGAGGCCAGTTTGGCATGGCTTTTGGCGCAATATACGTTTGATCGGTATAAGGATAAATCGGGCGCATCTGCGAAATTGAAAGCCAGTAAAGATGTGGATGCCAAGCGTTTGGAAATCTTGGCTGCGGGTGAGTTTTTAACCCGTGATCTGATTAATACGCCAACCTCTGATATGGGGCCAGAGCAGTTGGAGGCTGCCTTTAGAGATTTGGGAAAAGAGCACAAAGCCAAAGTTACAGTGATCAAAGGTGATGCGTTGTTGAAAAAGAACTTCCCTATGATCCACACGGTTGGGCGGGCATCTGACCAAGAGCCACGATTGTTGGATATGACATGGGGTAAGGCCAGTGATCCAAAGATTACTTTGGTTGGCAAAGGTGTGTGTTTTGATACGGGTGGTTTGAATATTAAGCCAGCAAGCTCTATGGGTTTGATGAAGAAAGATATGGGCGGTTCTGCCAATGTGATGGGGCTGGCACATATGATCATGGCGTTGGGCGTTAAGGTGCGGTTGCGTGTTTTGGTGCCTGCGGTTGAGAATTCTATTTCCGCAGGAGCGTATCGTCCACAAGATGTTTTGACATCGCGTAAGGGTTTGACCGTTGAGGTGAACAATACGGATGCCGAAGGACGTTTGGTTTTGGCGGATGCATTGGCGTTTGCGGATGAGGAAAAGCCAGATTTCATGGTTTGTATGGCAACGTTGACGGGGGCTGCGCGTGTTGCGCTTGGCCCTGATGTACCGCCGTTTTTCACGGATAGTGATAAGCTGGCGAATGCGATTTCCAAGGCTGTTGATAAAGAGTTTGATCCGTTGTGGCGTATGCCATTTTGGGATCCTTATGAGCCGGTGATTGAACCTGATGTTGCGGATTTGGACAATGCACCAAAGGGGGGATTTGGTGGTGCGATTACGGCGGCGTTATTCTTGCGCCGTTTTGTTGATGATGCGAAGGATTTCGTACATTTGGATTTATATGGTTGGGTACCAGCGGCGAAACCTGCCCGTACCTTGGGTGGAGCGTGCCAGTCAACACGGGCAATTTTGCGGGTGATCGAAGAAAACTATGTCTGACATTCGCCGTATAAAAGCACCTGTTGCAAACCTTTATAGCGATCAAGGTACAACTTTAGAGCGCCAGTTTTTATTTGGTGAAGCATTTTGTGTGACGGCTGAACAAAATGGTTGGGCTGAAGGATACCGCCCCAGTGATCAATATGCAGGGTTTTTGCGTGTTGATGATCTGGCGGGATGGGCTGATCCATCCAATCGCATTTCAGATATGGGTGGGCATGTCTATGCAGTACCGAATTTTAAGACTGTGCCGATGATGCATTTGCCGTTTCAGGCGGAAATTACAGTCGTGGGTGAAGAGGGCCATTATGTGGAACTGGCTGGTGGTGGGTTTGTACATCAACAACAAGTGGAGTCTTTGGTGGCGATTGAACCTGATTATGTAAAAACAGCTGAACGATATTTGGGTGTGCCGTATTTATGGGGCGGTAATACGCAATATGGGCTGGATTGTTCTGGGCTGGTTTCAGCGGCTTTAAAGCGCGCAAAAATAGACTGTGCGGCGGACAGTGGAGCTCAGGAAAAAACAGTGGGTGAAAGGCTAACTCATTCGGAGCCTTTGCAACGTGGTGATTTTGTATTTTGGGAAGGTCACGTCGGATTGATCCATGGACCAGATATGTTGTTACATGCAAATGGCTATCATATGAAGACGGTGCTTGAGCCGTTTGAACAGGCTTGCACACGTATATTGGCGGCTGGAAACGGCCCTGTTACGTCTCGTAAGCGGTTGGTGTCTTAATCGACGAGACGGATCATTTTGCGCTCTAAGACGCGCAGAACTGTTTTCAAATCATTGCCACGTTTTAAAATACGACCGTCCATGCCAATAATGGCGTAAAGCCCTTGTTTTAATGACAATTTGGGACGTTTTTCGATACGATAAATTGGATGTTCTGCTGTGCGCTTAAAGATTGAGAATACGGCGACATCTTTAAGTGGAGAAATTCCATAATCCCGCCATTCTCCTGCCGCAACCATCCGACCATATAGTGACATGATCAAGGCCAGCTCTGTTCGATGAAAATGAATGGGGAGCTTGGCTTGGCCCGTATGGGCATAATTTATATCCTGAAACATACGTTTAGTTTTGCGTGTTCCTGCTTTGAAATCAAGGGTGGGTTCGCAAAGTTAGAAAAAAGGTTAGTTTTAGGTTAGTAAAAATAACAATAATAAGTCCAAATCTACCCCTTTAAACGTCACGTTTAAATTTTATCTATAATGATAGTAAGTCTTTTTTATGAGTAATGAGTAACAACGCGCCCCGCTTAATAGGGCGGGGCGTTTTGTCAGCTTAGTCAGTATATTCCAGTAGATTTAACGAGTAATAATGACTTTCGCGCGTAGTGAATGAGTAAATTTAGCGCTTTTTGCGGAAAAGCCTAACAATTGCCTTATTCCCTCCCAGCTATCGCCGCGATCAAGGGTCAAACAGTTCATGTAGCTAGCAATCAGCTAACCTCGGTATCACGGCTTCTTTGCCCCCACTCAAGTTGCGATACCGAGGACTACATTTTTTCAAGATATTGACCTTTCCCATGCATTGTTCTTTGTTGGCCTTAATTCAACGGAGTTCCAATATGCGTGACTTTCATCTACCCGGCCGATCCGCGGTTTATGCAACCAATGGCATGTGTGCCACATCCCACCCCTTAGCAGCAAAAGCAGCTTTGCAAATTTTGGAAAGCGGTGGCAATGCCGTGGATGCTGCGATTGCAGCAGGTGTGTTGTTGGGTATTTGTGAACCGCAAATGACAGGCATTGGTGGTGATTGTTTCGTATTGCTATCCCCAGCAGGGTCAGAAGAGGTTATTGCGTTGAACGGATCTGGGCGATCCCCTGCTGGTTTGTCAGCGACAGCGATGCGAGGTGCTGGACATAAAGTTGTGCCGCGTAAATCTGCGGGAGCGATTACTGTACCTGGTGCAATTGATGCGTTTTGCCGTTTATCTGCGGATTACGGTAAGCTGGGTATGGCGACTTGTTTGGGGCCAGCAATTTACTATGCAAAAGCTGGCGTCCCTGTGACGCCGCGCACGGCGTTTGACTGGGCGATTGCTGCGGGCACGATACAGGGTGATGCGCAGAAATATTACTTGCGGGACGGTGCGACTGCACCAACTGTTGGGCAGATGTTTAAGGCACCAAATCAGGCACAGGTTTTGGAGCGAATCGCCTTAGAGGGGCGTGACGGATTTTATGATGGCGAGATTGCTGAGGATATGGTGGCATCACTGAATGCGCTTGGTGGATCGCATACGCTGGATGATTTTTACAATACCGCGTGTGAGTATACGACGCCGATTTCAGGTGAGTATAAAGGCACTGAGTTGGTTGAGCACCCACCGAACGGGCAGGGTGCAACGGCTATTTTGATGAATAACATGTTGGAACATTTTGATATTGCGGGCATGGAAGCTCTTGGTGCGCAACGGGTTCATATTGAAGCTGAGGTCTCAAAATTAGCCTATGACACACGTAATCGCTTGCTGGCAGATGAAGATCATATGGCGCGGTTAGACCATATGTTGTCAAAAGATACGGCTGCGCAATTGGCAGCTTTGATTGATCCGAAACGTGCGATGGCTGATCCTGTGAAACTGTCAGAGACGGTGCATAAGGATACTGTATATTTGACTGTGGTGGATAAGGATTTGATGTCTGTATCATTGATCTATTCGATCTATGAGAGCTTTGGCTCTGGCATGGCCTCTTCGAAATTTGGGATTAATTTCCAAAACCGTGGTGCTGGATTTACGTTGGAAGAGGGTCATCCGAATGAAGCAGCAGGGGGGAAACGCCCGATGCATACGATTATTCCAGGGATGCTGCGCAAAGATGGAAAAGTGACGATGCCGTTCGGGGTGATGGGGGGATCATATCAACCCTGTGGGCATACGCGGTTTATGTCGAACATGATTGATTTTGGAATGGATAGCCAAGCAGCAATTGATGCGCCACGTAGTTTTGCGGATGCGGGACAATTAAAAGTGGAGCGCGGCTATAGTGATGCTGTACGTGCTGAACTTGTCGAGATGGGGCATGATGTTATGACGCCAGAAGTGGCAATTGGGGGCGCGCAATCTATTTTAATCAACCATGAGACTGGTGTTTTAGAAGGTGCATCAGATGCACGTAAAGATGGGTATGCTTTGGGGTATTAAGATATTTAAGCTTAATACCTTAGTTCATTTGAACTTCTAAATGGTACTGACCATCGTTCATGGAGCCAAATAAATCCGCCACTTCTGGGTGTTCAACAGGTTCGCCGCTGTCGTCCATAACAAGGTTTTGTTCGGATACGTAGGCCACGTAATAAGACGAGTCATTTTCAGCCAGTAGGTGGTAAAAAGGCTGTTCTTTGCTTGGGCGCATGTCTTCTGGAATAGAGTCCCACCACTCTTCTGTGTTTGCAAACTGTGGATCGACATCAAAAATCACACCACGAAATGGATGTTTTTTGTGACGGACGACTGTCCCAATTCCATATTTTGCATTTACTTGCAGCATGATAGCGTCGAATCCCCAAATTCCAGCTTGTATCTATAACCCTATCAGGCAATGTGTCCATAAAACTGTCATAAAAATCAACCAAAAAAGAGGAAACAGTCTGTGAACTTATTGTTAACAGTGATTGAAATCGTCGTTCCTGTGTTCCTTTTGGCCTTGATTGGCTTTGTTTGGGTGAAGCGTGGATTTGAATATCAGGTCGAGTTTGTAACGCGGCTTGCTATGACATTATCAGTCCCGTGTTTGATTTTTGTGGCGTTGATGAAAGCAGATATTGATCGCAGCGCATTGGCTGTAACATTCTTGGCGTCTTGTGCTGCTTATTTGGCTGTGACGATTGTTTTTGCTGTGATCGTGCGGTTGTTTAAGCTGGAGGTACGCACGTTTTTAGCCCCCTTGATTTTCGGAAATACAGGCAATCTGGGTCTGCCATTAGCATTGTTTGCTTTTGGTGAAGTCGGATTAAGCTATGCAATCATCATATTTGCCGTGATGGCTGTCTATTCCTTTTCAGTGGGCGTATGGCTGGTCTCTGGCGGCGGTTCTTTACTCAAAGTGGTGAAGGAACCATTGGTGGGGGCAACGCTTCTAGGCGCGCTTTTTCTTTATAAAGGTTGGGAAACACCAACATGGCTAACCAATGCGTTAGTGTCTGGCCGAAAACTAGTTGAGTAATATCAGTAAGTTGTGATTCACTCTCTTTATCAAATAAGATGGAGAATTTTATGGCTTGGACTGATATTACTCGCCCCCTATATGAGCGAAACAATGGGCGTTATGCAAGTGATTGCACGGACGAAGAGTGGGCAATAATTGAACCACTGCTGCCAGAATCCAATGTGGTTGGTCGGCCCAGAACAACCGAAATGCGCGATGTGTGGGACGGAGTGCAATACATGGCGAGCACGGGATGTCAGTGGCGAATGATCCCGAAAGATTTCCCGCCGAGGACTACAATACAGGAGTATTTTTACGACTGGCGGGACAATGGCGTGTTGTACCGGATCAACGATACGCTTGTCATCAAGGCGCGGGAATTGGCAGGTCGCGCAGCCAGTCCAAGTGCAGGTGTTATTGACAGCCAGAGTGTTAAAACGACAGAAAGCGGTGGTGTTTCCGGCTACGACGCAGGGAAAAAGATAAACGGCCGTAAGCGCCATATCATCACAGATACCATCGGGCTGTTGATCGGATTTATCATCCACAGTGCGGGCATTCAAGATCGAGATGGGGCCGTTGATGTCCTCAAATCTATCTACTACTCCCATCCCAAACTCCGACATGTGTTTGCCGATGGAGGATATGCGGGGCCAAAATTACGAGAAGCTTTAGAAAATATGGGCTGTTGGACTATCGAAATTTTAAAGCGCAGTGACAAGGCTGTGGGATTTGAACTCATTCCAAGACGGTGGGTTGTCGAGCGCACCTTTGCCTGGTTGGGGCGGTGCCGCCGATTGGCAAAAGATTGGGAGAAATCCATTGCTTCTGCTGAAAGCTGGCTCCTCATCGCCCATATCAGAATGGTCACACGGCGATTAGCAAGGGGTTGAAATCATTGAAATAGTTTTCGGCCAGACTCTTAGAGTTGGTAGGTCAGATGGCTATTCCAATTATGTTGATCACATTGGGTGTTGCTTTGGCGCGTTTGAAGCCAAGTAGTTTTGGACGCGCGTTTATGCTTTCCATTGTTAAAGTCGCTTTGTGTACGGGAATTGCATGGAGTGTTGGTCTGTATTTCGAACTCGGTCCCATTCCACTTGCTGTTTTGGTTATGCAAATTGCAACACCTGTTGCTGTGACCTCGTATCTATTGGCGGAAAAATATGGTGCGGATGCGAATGAGGTAGCTGGTTTAGTGGTGGTGTCCACTCTTTTATCTGTGATCACGATCCCGCTTACTTTGGCATTTTTTGTTTAAACATTTCCATTTTTTCAGCTATAGTTTCAAAAAAGACCAGCGTTAGACTGGAAAAGCGAGCAGTAGATGAAAAAAGCGATCCTATTATTGGCCGTGTTAGCGGTTACGTCATGTTCTGGTGGTGGCTCAACGCCACCTCGTAATTTGGACAATGCCTGTTCGATAAAAACGCAGAAACCCAAGTGGTTTAAAGCTATGGATAAGGCTGGCCGTAAATGGGGCGTTCCTGCCCCTGTATTCTTGGCAACAATTTATCACGAGTCGCGCTTTAAGCATGATGCACGCACACCTTATCGCTATTCGCTTGGTGTGATCCCGTTGGGGCGCCAATCATCCGCGCTGGGCTATTCACAAGCTTTGGATGGAACATGGGATGAATACAAACGTGCCACTGGTGGGTTTGGGAAAAGCCGTAAAGATTTTGCTGACTCTGTGGATTTCATGGGTTGGTATATGGATGGCACGACACGTGGTGTTGGGATTGCCAAGACAGATGCTTACAATCAGTACCTAGCGTACCATGAAGGTCGCACAGGGTTTAAGCGTGGATCATATCGCAATAAATCATGGTTATTGGGGGTTGCGCAAAAAGTTCCTGAGTTCGTAGGTTTTGTCGGCTTGTGGGGTGTTTTTTTGTTTAACTTCAGGCCCTGGCTTCCGGGAGGGTAAAGTAGTGCCCCCAATGGCAATTGAGGGTTGCGGTTTCTGGAGGTTCTGCTACACTCCCGCACATGTTCATCCGCACCAAACATGATCCCGAACGCAAGCGCACCCGCATCCAGATCGTCCAGTCGGTGCGCACCGGTCAGAAGGTTCGCCAGAAGGTCGTCCGGCATGTCGGCATCGCGCATAACGACACTGAAGTCGAGGACCTCAAGCGCCTGGCTGGCCGGATCATGGAAGAACTGCGTACCGCACAGTCCCCGCAAATGGAACTGTTCACCCCAACGGAATATGCTGATCTGGCGACACTTGTGCGCACCGCCCCGCGTCCGGAAAAACTGAATGTCGATCTTGGGGAGTGCCGCGAAGAGTCCCGCCTGTCGCTTGGTTTGCGCGATGTGATGGGGGAGGTTTATTCCGGCCTGGGCTGGAATGGGCTTCTGGGCACCCGGCGCAAGAGCAGCGATCGCATTTTACGCGAACTGGTGCTGGCGCGCCTGTCGCAGCCAGAGAGCAAGCGGGCAACGGTGGATGCACTGGCCCACAGGGTCGGGATCACCCTCAATCTGGACCGGGTCTACCAGGCTATGGACTACATGGACGCGGCGACGATCAACCGGGTCTGTCGGATGTCACACGAGGCGGCGGAGACGCTTCTGGCGGGACCGGTCGATGTCCTCTTCTACGACTGCACAACACTGGCCTTCGATACAGATCGGGAGGATCCGGAAGACGCGTCCGACCGCTTGCTGGCCAAGGGGTACAGCAAGGACGGGAAATCGCATCGCAGTCAGGTGGTGTTGGCGCTGATGGTCACCACCGACGGCTTGCCGGTCGGCTATGACCTGTTTCCCGGCAATATGTGGGAAGGCCATACGCTTGAGGCCGCGATCAAGGGGTTGGAAGAGCGCTACAAGCTCGGAAAGATCACGCTGGTGGCAGATGCCGGGATGC
Source organism: Amylibacter sp. (assembly GCA_965206885.1). Classification (GTDB taxonomy): domain Bacteria; phylum Pseudomonadota; class Alphaproteobacteria; order Rhodobacterales; family Rhodobacteraceae; genus Amylibacter. Next base: position 213,684 of record CBDBLJ010000003.1, read on the forward strand.
TCAGCGCCGACAATCAGGATATGTTGCGCACCAAAGGCCTGCCGTTCATTCTGGGCTATCGCCTGAAGTCGGCCCCGGCGGGCGTGAAAGACAAGGCCCTGGACACGGGCGGTTACAAGCCATGGGCCGGACACGGCGCGGCGGAGGGCGCTGCCGAGGCGGGGCGCTACAAGGTGATTGAGCATGACGGTGCCCGGATCATCGTCACCTTCTCGCCCGCCCGCGCCCGCAAGGATGCCCACAAGCGCCAGAAGGCCCTTGAGCGCCTGCAAAAGAAGCTTCGGCGGAGCCGGAGCCCCGCCAGTGTCAGTCACCGGGGATATGCCCGCTTCCTCTCGTTTCCCGATACGGGCGAGATCACACTTGATCAGGACAAGATCGACGCGGCAGCCCAATGGGACGGGCTGCACGCCATCATCGTTCATGGCAGGGACGATCTCGCACCCGAGGCGGCCATCGCCCAATATCACCAGCTCTGGCTGATCGAAACCTGCTTCCGCACCAACAAGCATGACCTGAAAATCCGACCCGTCTATCACTGGACGCCGCGGCGGATACAGGCCCATATCGCCATCTGCTACATGGCTTTCTGTTGCCTGCAACACCTGCGCAAGCGCCTGCAGATGCTGGGCCATCCCATGAGCCCGGCCCGCATCCGTCGGGAACTCGACCGACTTCAGATTTCCATCCTGAGGCGCAAGGGCACCAGCGAACAATATGCCATGCCCAGCCCGGCCACAACCGACGCCAAACGCATCCTGCGCTGTGTTGGCCTGTCGTGGAACGAAGCACCCTTCAGGATGCCGCCGGAAAGAACGCGCAAGCCCAGACCTGAAAAGGCCTGATCGACACTCTCTGACCGTTGAATCCCATCGCCGGAAATCCGCGATGTAGTGCCCTGTGAAAAAGCAGGCCAATAATATCAATGTGTTACAGCCGAAATCCTACGAAGTCAGGAGTAGTTTTGGACGCGCGTTTATGCTTTCCATTGTTAAAGTCGCTTTGTGTACGGGAATTGCATGGAGTGTTGGTCTGTATTTCGAACTCGGTCCCATTCCACTTGCTGTTTTGGTTATGCAAATTGCAACACCTGTTGCTGTGACCTCGTATCTATTGGCGGAAAAATATGGTGCGGATGCGAATGAGGTAGCTGGTTTAGTGGTGGTGTCCACTCTTTTATCTGTGATCACGATCCCGCTTACTTTGGCATTTTTTGTTTAAACATTTCCATTTTTTCAGCTATAGTTTCAAAAAAGACCAGCGTTAGACTGGAAAAGCGAGCAGTAGATGAAAAAAGCGATCCTATTATTGGCCGTGTTAGCGGTTACGTCATGTTCTGGTGGTGGCTCAACGCCACCTCGTAATTTGGACAATGCCTGTTCGATAAAAACGCAGAAACCCAAGTGGTTTAAAGCTATGGATAAGGCTGGCCGTAAATGGGGCGTTCCTGCCCCTGTATTCTTGGCAACAATTTATCACGAGTCGCGCTTTAAGCATGATGCACGCACACCTTATCGCTATTCGCTTGGTGTGATCCCGTTGGGGCGCCAATCATCCGCGCTGGGCTATTCACAAGCTTTGGATGGAACATGGGATGAATACAAACGTGCCACTGGTGGGTTTGGGAAAAGCCGTAAAGATTTTGCTGACTCTGTGGATTTCATGGGTTGGTATATGGATGGCACGACACGTGGTGTTGGGATTGCCAAGACAGATGCTTACAATCAGTACCTAGCGTACCATGAAGGTCGCACAGGGTTTAAGCGTGGATCATATCGCAATAAATCATGGTTATTGGGGGTTGCGCAAAAAGTTGAGAACCGCGCAATCATGTATCAAGATCAGCTAAGAACCTGTAACTGATTATCTATTGTTACCAGATGCTTGACCTAGATCGATAGCGATTTGTTCGATGTCGAACAAATCTTCGTTCAAGCGTGCCTTGCGGTCTAATTTACCCAGTACAACAGTGGTCTTTTTACCAGATTGATCGGTTACAACCCATTGGCGCAGTTCTGTTGGATTTGATGTGAATACCAACTCGATGTTGCCATAGTTTGGATGTTTAGGATCTTGGGCTTTGATTTTTGTTGTTGGGCCAACTTCTGTATGGCTAAGGACCATGCCACTGGTTGCTAAGTTCACGTTCTTTTTCAGGATCAAACCAAGAGGGGTTCTGCCGATGGGAAACCCTTGTGGGCCTGCGGATGATTTTTTATCGAACACGGCAATTTGGCCTGTGCTTGCAACAACCAATGCTGGATTTGGTTTTGCGTATTCAAACCGCATACGTCCTGGACGTTTGATCATGAAATCACCCTTAGACAACGTGCTGTCAGGGTTGATTTGCGTAAACGCACCTTTGGCAGATGTCAGCTGGTTTAAATAGCTGGACACTTCTTGCAAGGAGAGTTTTTCGGCATGCGCCAAAGAAGGGGCAAGACCAAGGGATAGGGCGATTATTTTTACGATCATATTCATAAGATCAATTTAATCACTCTGAATAAAATTACAAATACACAAATGATCACAGAGCGGTTTATTGCCAGAAAGCTGAATGGCTATTCTGGCAATAAAATATCACGTTTACCGACATGGTTGGCGGCTGACACAATGCCTTGGTCTTCCATCTCTTCGACGATCTTAGCGGCTTTGTTATAGCCGATAGAAAGCTTGCGTTGGATATAAGATGTTGAGCATTTACGGTCTTTTGCTACGATTGCGACCGCTTGATCGTACAACACATCTTCTTTGCCTGTGTTGCCACCTAAACCAAGAACTGCGTCAATATCGCTTTCTTTGTTGCTTTCTGGGCCGTCCACCACGCCTTTGATGTATTCTGGTACACCGAATGATTTCAGATGGTTTACAACCTCTTCAACTTCTTCGTCGCTGGCAAATGGGCCGTGAACGCGGGTGATTTTACCGCCACCTTCCATATATAGCATGTCGCCCATACCAAGCAGTTGTTCGGCGCCCATTTCACCAAGGATGGTACGGCTGTCGATTTTTGATGTTACCTGGAATGAAATACGGGTTGGGAAGTTTGCTTTAATCGTACCTGTGATAACATCCACAGATGGGCGTTGTGTGGCCATGATTAGGTGGATGCCTGAGGCACGCGCCATTTGTGCTAAGCGTTGAATGCAGGCTTCGATTTCTTTGCCTGCAACCATCATGAGATCTGCCATCTCATCTACGATTACAACGATGTATGGTAGTTTTTCAGGCTTGAATGTTTCAGTCTCGAAAATAGGTTCGCCTGTTTCTTCGGCAAAACCAGTTTGAACGGTGCGTTCAAAATCTTCGCCTTTTTTCAAGGCATCGGCGACACGGGCATTGTAGCCGCCAACGTTACGCACGCCCATTTTTGACATCTTGCGGTAACGTTCTTCCATTTCGCCAACGACCCATTTCAAAGCGACAACCGCTTTTTTCGGGTCGGTCACAACTGGGGACAATAGGTGAGGGATGCCGTCGTAAACTGACAGTTCCAACATTTTCGGATCAATCATGATCATCCGACAATCTTCTGGTGTCAGTTTGTAGAGTAATGACAGGATCATCGTGTTGATCGCTACAGATTTACCAGAGCCCGTTGTACCAGCGATGAGTAAGTGAGGCATCTTTGCAAGGTTTGCAACGATAGGTTCGCCGCCAATATCTTTACCCAAGGCAAGTGGTAGAGCTTGGTTGCCATCGCCGTATTCGCGATCTGCTAGCATTTCGCGCAATAGAACAGTTTCGCGATTTTCATTCGGCAGTTCGATACCGACAACGGTTCGGCCTGGAACAGTTGAAACACGTGCAGAGAGAGCTGACATAGAGCGGGCAATATCGTCGGCCAAACCGATGACACGGCTGGCCTTCAAACCTGGCGCAGGCTCTAGTTCGTACATGGTCACAACGGGACCTGGACGCACGGATACAATTTCACCTTTGACGCCGTAGTCATCCAAAACGGTTTCCAACATACGAGCATTTTGCTCTAATGCTTCGTCGCTTAGGTGGTGGCGTACGATGGTTGTTGGGTTGGCCAACAATCCCAAAGGCGGTGTTTCATATTCAGTGCTTGCCTCTGTGAATAAGCTTGGTTGCGCTTCTGCCTTAGCCTTTTTACTTTTCTGCACAGGCTTCGGGGTTGCGTGTTGGACAACAGCTTTTGGTTCTGGTGTTGGGATCGCAAAGATGTTTTCAACTGGATCATTTAGGTCCAATTCATTTTCATCAGAAAGCTCTTTTGCCATAATAGGTTCTTGCGGAGCGGGGGCTGTTGCAAGAACAGGTTCAACGCGCGCGTTTTGTTGAGCTTCATTCCGCTTGGCTAGGATTTTATTTTGCACAGCTTCTGTGATGCGCATTTTAACGCGGTCTTGCGATGGCGTTTCCATTTGCGGTTCGACATGTGTTGGTTCCACTACCGCTTCTGATTCTGCGCGTTTGCCTAAACCAAATGTTGGCAGCGATGGGAATGACAGCTTCTTAGTCGGTGTTACTGCTGTATCTTCTGCTACGGCGGCATTTGCTGCTGGGTCCATGTATTCTTCTACAAGGCTTGGTTCAGGACGCGCTACAAATGCTGGTATTTTCTGGGGTATGTCTGTTTCAAGTGTTCGGGCTGGGCGATTTGCACGGTGGTGTTGTACCTTACTTGTGAGTGTTGCTAAAAGATTCACGATACTTGCGTAAGACAGGATAATTGCCACGATTGCATAGCGGTTGATAATGCGCAGTTCTTGGACTGTGTATCCTAATACATACAAGCCAAGACTGACTGTGATTGCTGCGAGGATTAAGGTGATTAATGCTACGCCGAGCCTTAAGCTGAATGGGTTGATATCGACAAGGAAACCCATAGCCATATCACCGAATAAACCCCCTAAGCCAAAGGCATGGGACCAACTGTCTGCAGAGACATGTGCGGCCATTAATATAGCGGCAAATGCTGCGAAGATTGGTGAAAAAATGACACGGCTAACAGCGCGTGTTTCACCGATATGGAGTACAAAACGAATACCCCATGTGATCATAAACAATGGGATAACCCATGCGGCTTTGCCGATGGTCAAAACAAGTGTGCTGGCAATAGCTGCGCCAAATTCGCCCAGCATATTTTGTGCGGGGGCAGAGGTTACGTTAAAACGGTTTGGATCATCTGGAGAATAGCTCCACATAATGAGCGTAAATAATATACCAACAGCAAGGAGGCCAAGGCCAATCAGTTCGGATCCGCGTTTGCGGATAGCGGCCTGCATGTGCTCTTCCAATAAGGGATCGCGGGGTCTTGTTTGATATGCCATTATTTACTTACCTCGTACAAACACGCGTGAATAGCGTTTAGGCCACGCGTGATTTCCTGCTCAGGGGCCACTAGGGCCACGCGGATGTATCCTTTTGCAGGATCACCCTGTTCTGTTGGGCGTGCTAAATATGATCCTGGCAAGACGCGCACACCGGTCGATTGCCATAGTTTCAATGTTGCTGCTTCGCCGTCTTCGACAGGCAACCACAAGAAAAAGCCAGCTTCTGGGCTAGCGTAATTTTTAACATCGCCAAAGATTTCGTCTGCGATGGTGTATTTCGTCAGGTATTGCGCACGGTTTGCAATTACGTGCTCTTCATCTGCCCAAGCTTTCGCAGCTGCCATTTGCAGTGGTTGTGGGATCGGTGACCCTGCGTATGAGCGTAAAGTTTTCAATGCTGCGATTGTTTTAGGGCCGCCTGTGGCAGAGCCTGATCGTAAACCTGGTAGGTTCGACCGTTTAGACAATGAATGAAATGCCAAAACACGTTCTGGGTCTACGCCCATTTCATGAGCAACTTCTAAGGCTCCAACTGGCGGTGTGCTGCGGTAGATTTCTGAATAACATTCATCTGCAAAGATGCGGATATCGTATTCTTCTGCCAAATTGATCAAATCACGCCAGTATTCTTTGCTAGCAACGGCACCTTGTGGGTTTGACGGTGAACAAATGTAGATGATGGATGTATCGTTTAAAATATCTTCGCCAACGGATGCGTAATCTGGCAAAAAGCCATTTTCACGGTGTGCGGGTATGTAAACGGGCGTTGCGCCAACTGTTAAAGTGGCGACTGCATAAACTTGGTAGAATGGGTTCGGTAGCAAGACATTTGGTTTGCGGCCATTCTTTAACTCTGGGCACAAAGCAACGCATGCGTTGAACAAGCCTTCGCGTGATCCATTTAACGCAAGAACGTTTTTCTGCGCATCACATGGCACGTTGTAACGACGTGTGACCCAATCAGAAATTGCGGTTAAAAGCTCAGGGCAGCCTTCATTCGTTGGGTAATTGTTAAACCCAGCAGAATGTTCTGCGATCGCATCCATAATGAAATCGGGGAACTTATGTTTTGGTTCGCCAATCGACATATGCAAAACGTCACCACCTGCTGGATGTGGATCCAACAAAGTACGTAAACGTGGAAATGCGTATTCTGGCAGGTTCGAAAACCGCTCTGGAAACTGCATGTACTGCCTCATTCTTAGGGATCTAAGTGTCCCATTTATATACAGTTTAGCTAAAAAAACCTTATTCGCCAAAGGGTTTTTGCATAGTTGCGGTACAATGTGGCTTATTTGTCTAAGCTGGAGGAATTACGCCAAAATAGGCTCGATTTGCGCGGCAATAGACAAAATTTTGCGCTCTTCGAGTGGTTTTCCGCAGATCATAAGCCCACAAGACGGTGTACCAGAGGGCAGAGTAATAGCGCAAAGGTCCAAAAGATTGGCAATTCTGGTGTTTCGAAGAGCCATTAGATTGACGTGCACGTAATAATCGCTATCGGTTTCAAGGCGTTTTATGTTTGGTGGCATGACACATGTTGTTGGCATTAGGATTGCATCATATCCAGCAACCCGTTCAACATAGCTGGCACGCAACCGTTCCAATGTTTGCCACGCACGCACGTAATCTGCACCTGAGAAATCTTTGCCCAACATGAAACGGGCTTCGATTTCAGAGTACATTACATTTGGGTTTTCAGCGATGACATCGCCCCATTGTGCATAGGCTTCGGTGGTGTAGATGCAGCTGGTGGTTGGTAAGGCTTCTGAGACTTCTGGCACTTCCAGTTCTTCGACAATTGCGCCAGCCGCTTTTAAAGTTTGGATATTTTGTTCGAATGCGTGCTGAGGTTCTGGGTCTAAGTTGTCCAAAACGGCTGTGGTGCAAACTGCGAAACGTTTGCCTTTTAAATCAGACTTAATAAGCGACATTGGCTTTTCGCCTGCCAGTGCTGCGAATAGGTTAGTAGTGTCTTCGACAGTACGGCACATGGGGCCGATGGTGTCGAATTTTGCACATAGTGGAACTGATCCTGTAAGGGGCAGTAATCCGTGTGTGGTTTTTAAGCCAACCAGATCGTTCCATGCGGATGGTATGCGAACAGAACCGCCTGTGTCAGAGCCAATGCTGGCTGGTGCTAAATTAAAGGCAACAGATGCGGCCGACCCTGAAGAAGAGCCACCAGGGGCTGCATCAAGATCGTTCACGCAAGGGGGGGTGCGGGTGATTGGATTTACGCCAAGGCCAGAAAACGCAAGTTCGGACATATGCGTTTTACCTAAACAGACCAATCCACCAAGTGTTGCGTTTTTCAAAACCGTGGCGTCTGCGCTTGGGGTGCGACCTATTAGTAAGTCGGTTCCTGCTTCGGTAACGGTCCCTGCTGTATCAAACAGGTCTTTCCATGAAATTGGAACGCCATCCAATGGTCCAATACGTGTACCGCTTTGGGCGCGGCCTGTTGCGGCTTTGGCCTCAGCGCGAGCGCGGTCTGCTGTGGTGCGTGCGTATATGCGTTCTGATAATGGGTTTTTATCAATTTCTGTAAGGAATGTTTCTGTTACTTCGGTCGGGCTGACCTCTAAGCTGCCGATCATACGACCTAAATCGCTGGCGGTTTTTGTAAGCAGATCATTTGACATAGTGCATTCCTCTTTTGACGCAGCCTAGCGACGCATTGTCGGCTGGACAATCCATGTTTTCAGTTCATATTCAATGGCATGACACAAGACGCAGATATCATCATTGTTGGTGGCGGCCTAAACGGTTGTACGACGGCCTTAGCCTTAGCTCAAATTGGGCATGAGGTGATCTTGATTGATGCTATGGACAGCTCCATTTTGGCGTCTGATACATTTGATGGACGTAGCTATGCATTGGCGCTGACATCAAAAAATATGCTGAATGTTTTGGGACTTTGGTCCGAGGTTGCTGATAAAAGTTGCCCTATGTTGGACATCAAAGTCAGCGATGGTCGTGCAGGCGAAGGTGCCGCGCCTTGGTTCGTGCATTTTGATCATAATGAACTGGAAGAAGGCCCAATGGGCCATATGTTGGAAGATCGGTATTTGCGTCAGGCTTTGTTGAAAGCGATTGGAAATACGCCTGCGATTACGCATATGGAAAAGACTAAAGTTATTGATCAAGAGATTGATGTGAGTGGTGTTTCTGTAACGTTGGAAGATGGTAAAACACTGGCGGCAAAATTGCTGATTGGGTGTGATGGGCGCTCTAGTCAAGTGGCAACGCGGGCAGGAATTAAGCGTAAAGGCTGGGGATATGGCCAGACGAGCCTTGTCTGCGCAGTTGCGCATGAGAAACCACATGACAGTATCGCACATCAGTTTTTTATGCCTGCGGGGCCTTTGGCGATATTGCCGTTGAATGACAATGTTTCATCTATTGTTTGGACGGAAAGCACTGAACGTGCAGCAGAGATTTCTGCGATGAATGAAGCGGATTATTTGGAGTGTCTGCGCCCCTGTTTTGGTGATTTCCTTGGGGAAATTTCACTGGCAGGTGGGCGATATTCGTACTCGCTTGGATTAAGTTTGGCGGACCGCTTTGTAGATCACCGTTTGGCATTGGTTGGGGATGCAGCGCACGGCGTGCATCCGTTGGCGGGGCAGGGATTGAACCTTGGGTTGCGCGATATTGCGGCACTGGTTGAAGTGCTGGCGGATGCGATGCGGCGGGGTGAGGACATCGGCGCGTTGAATGTATTGCAACGGTTCCAGCAATGGCGGCGTTTTGATACGGCTGGATTGGCGGCGGCAACGGATGGGATCAATCGGTTGTTTTCGAATGATAACCCATTGCTGCGAACCGTGCGTGATTTGGGGCTTGGGTTTGTGAATTCTAACCCTGCGATGCGGCGCGGATTTATGCGTCAGGCCGCTGGCCTGACGGGTGATTTACCAAAGATGTTGCAAGGCAAGATGGTTTAATCCTTCACGACCATTTTGCGTGGGACATTTGCCAAGCATTCAGGGCCGTTTTTACCGATGATGATGCTTTCAGTAATCTCGAAACCCCAGTTTTCCATCCACAATCCTGTCATGAAATGGAAGGTCATGTTCTCTTGTAAAACAGTCTTATCACCAGGGCGAAGGGACATGGTGCGTTCGCCCCAATCGGGTGGGTAAGATACGCCAATTGGGTATCCTGTGCGGTTGTCTTTTACGATGCCGTATTTTTCTAAAACCCTATAGAAAGCGATGGCTATATCTTCGCATAGGTTTCCAGCTTTTGCCATTTCTAGGCCAGCTTCCATGCCCTCTAGGACGGCTTTTTCAGCGTCTAAGAAGGTTTGTGTTGGTTTGCCCAAAAATACCGTGCGCGATAAGGGACAGTGATAGCGCTTGTAAACGCCTGCGATTTCAAAGAAAGTTCCTTCGCCAGATTTCATAGGCGCATCATCCCATGTGAGATGGGGGGCGGCTGCATCTTCGCCAGAGGGGAGGAGGGGAACAATTGCTGGGTAATCGCCGCCAGCGCCCAGAGTTTCATCGTAGCGCAAAGCGGCATCATATATATCAGCAACCAGATCGCATTTGCGCATGCCTGGCTCGATTTTATCGAAGATGCGATTGTGCATACGCTCAACGATTTTACCTGCGGTGCGCATGTAATCCAGTTCTTGATTAGACTTCACGGCACGTTGCCAATTTACCAAAGCGGTTGCATCAGAAAATTTTGCTTTGGGAAGGTGCTTTTGTAATGAGGCGTAGGCCGCAGCAGAGAACCAATAATTGTCCATCTCAACGCCAATACTGGCTTTGGCCCAACCGCGATCCTTGATCTGGGTTGATAGGTAATCCATTGGATGGCGTTCTGTGGATTGGACATAATGATCGGGATAGCCAATCAGATTATCTGGTTCCATAAAACACGTGCGAATGGCACCATTCGCATCTTGGCCACGCCCAAACCAAATGGGGTCGCCCTCTAGGCCGAGGAGTACGCATTGGTGAACGTAGAAGGACCAGCCGTCATATCCCGTTAACCAGTTCATATTGGATGGGTCCGAGATGATGAGCAGTTCTAGGCCATGCTTTTGCATTGCACTGCGTGTTTTTGCGATGCGATTGGAAAATTCGGTTCTGGAAAAGTGTAGTTTGGCTGTGCTCATATGCGTATCTCCCATGGTTTTGATGAGAGCATATCAAGCAGCAAAAAAAGTAAAGAGATTTAATCCAACATGCGTGCTTCTATGGCCAACATGATTGGAATGCCGTTGCGAATTGGGAAGGCGCATTTGGCGCTTTTTGATATGAGTTCATTCTTTTCAGAATCGTATTCCAATGGCCCGTGGGTGATCGGGCACATAAGGGCCTCTAGCATTCTACCATCTGCTTTGCATGTTGGGCTCATTGCACTTGTCCTGTGTCATCACGGTTGGAGCGTAATGAAAACTCTATCAAAGTGGAAACAGTTTCGCGGCGTGTTTTTAGACAAGGCGATTCCAATAATGCTTGGCGTTCTTCTGGATCGAATGGACACATCATGGAGAGGGAATTGATTAGGAGCTCTTGGTTTGCGTCTTTTAAGCTGTCCCAATCTGTTTGGAGTTCGTGGATTTCGAAATAGGCATGTAGTTTTTTCAAGAACGCTTCGCGGTCAAAACTTTCGTCGCGTTCTTCATCACCCAGATCGCGTTCAAATGGGGCCCAATCAACGTCTGCTTTGATATAAGGCGCGAAGCCTGTGTGGGTGTTTTTTATGCGGTAACGGCTGATGCCGTTGATGGAAATCAGATAGCGGCCATCATCTGTTTCAGTGAATGATGTAATGCGGCCCGCGCAACCAATTTGATGCAAAGGTGGGTTGCTGATGTCATTTGGTGCATCGCGTTTTTGGACCATACCGATGAGGCGATGATCTGTTTTTAAGGCGTCATCTACCATTTGTAGATAACGCGGCTCAAAAATATTCAAGGGGAGACGGGCGCGTGGCAGAACCAATGCGCCAGTCAAAGGAAAGACCGGAATCGAAGCGGGTAGATCGGAAAGATTATGCATCTGCTTCATTTAGGGCTGTCCTGAGTTTAGGCAAATATAATAGACGATAATTTACGGCGTCCAGCTTGTGCGATTGGGTCTTTGGGGCCAAGAGCATCAAAGATTTTGAACAGTTGCTCTTTAGCAGCACCATCATTCCAATCGGCATCGAGGCGGAACAAATCCAGTAGTGTTTCGACAGCGGCTGCGGAATCGTCGGCAGCTAGTTCGGCCAGTGCCAAATCAAAGCGTGTTTGATGGTCGTTTGGATTGGCTGCTAGTTTTGCTTTCAGCTCGTCCGTTTCACCTGCATCTGAGGCTATGTTGGCAAGTTCAACCTGTGCAATTACTGCAAGGATCGCAGGGTCGTTCTTGATGCCATCTGGTAGTGCGTTTAGCTTTTTTTGGGCGCGTTCGATATTGTCCAATGCAATTTGTGTTTTCACATAGCCTGCATAAGCGGCAACATTTTCTGGTTCTTCGCCAAGGATAGCTGAAAATGTATCGGCCGCATCATTTAACGCACCTTGCTCTAACATCTCTTCGGCCATGGCAACGGCTTCTTCTAGGCCACCATCGTCACCTGTAGAGGCAAGAATTTTTTCGATGAAGGCTTTGATTTCTGATGGGGCTTTGGCACCCATGAAACCGTCCACTGGTTGACCGTCTACGAATGCGAATACGGCTGGAACAGATTGAATGCGCATTTGGCTGGCAAGTGCTTGGTTTTGATCAATGTCGACCTTTACCATTTTGACCTTACCACCAGCGGCTTTTACTTCTGCCTCTAGGTTCGGGATCAGTGTTTTGCACGGGCCACACCACGGTGCCCAGAAATCAACGATGACGGGTTGAGTTTTACTGGCCTCAATCACGTCTTCCATGAATGTGGCCTCATTAACGTCTTTGATCAGGTCGCCGCTAGCGGCAGGTGCGTTTCCAAGTTCTAACATCGGATGCTCCATTTCTAAATTTTGGTTGTCTTTGATGTAATCATCTATGGGCGTTTGGGCAAGTTAGATGTCGAAAGTTGCGAACAATGGTGCATGGTCGCTGGGCTTTTCCCATCCACGGGCATCGCGCAACACACGACTGGAATGCGCTGTGCTGGAAATATCTGGTGTGGCCCAGATATGATCCAAACGGCGGCCTTTGTCAGCGGTGTCCCAATCGCGCGCGCGGTAGGACCACCAAGTGTAAAGTTTGCCTTCAGTGATGTCTTGGCGTGTAACATCGACCCAGTTTCCTGCCGCTTGGGTTTCAGCCAGTTTTTCCACTTCAATCGGGGTGTGCGACACGACTTTTAGGAGTTTTTTATGATCCCAAACATCATCTTCGCGTGGGGCGATGTTCAAGTCACCAACCATCACGGATTTTTCAGGTGTGTTGGCTTTGAACCAATCACGCATATCAGCAAGGTAGTCTAATTTTTGACCGAACTTTTCATTCACTTCGCGGTCAGCAACATCACCACCAGCAGGGACATAGAAATTATGGATTGTCATGCCATTATCCAATTTACCTGCGATATGGCGCGCATGATCAAGATTCGCGAAATCTTCGCGGTGTGCTTCGACCATTGGAATACGGGATAGGATTGCCACGCCATTGTAACCCTTTTGTCCGTTGGCAACCATGTGTTTGTAACCCAATGCTTCAAACCCTGCAGTTGGAATTTTATCGACAGGGGATTTACATTCTTGCAGACATAAAACGTCAGGTTGCTCTTCTTCTAAAAGCTTTAGAACGATTGGTTCGCGTAAACGGACGGAGTTGATGTTCCATGTGCAGATTGTGACGGGCATATTTTATTTTCCAATAATTGGTTAAAACCACCAGCTTTTAGCTGGTCAGCTTTAGCGTTATTTACATAAGGTTTCCTTCCATTTTAAGACCCAGCGTTGCGGTAAGGTCTTAAAATGGAAGGAAACCTTATGATCTATTCTACTGGAAGTCATAGCAGATATTATCACAGATACCATATCGTTTGGGTAACAAAATATCGTTACAAGGTGCTGCGTGGTGAAATGCGTGAGCGTATTCGGACATTGATACGACAAACGTGCAATGAATTGGGCGTACACATTGAAAAAGGCGTATTGTCTACCGACCATGTGCATATGTTTGTGTCAGTCCCGCCGCACGTCCCAATTTCAAAGGTGATGCAACGCGTAAAAGGGAGGTCCTCATACAAGATACAGCGGGAGTACCCCGAATTACGCAAACGCTATTGGGGGCAACGGTTCTGGGCTAGAGGCTATTTTTCAACGACGAGTGGAAATGTGACGGATGACGTTATTCGTCAGTATCTTGAATTACATTCAAAACGTGAACCTACCGACGAAAGTCGGTAGTTGTTCAGTATTGTGACAAGGGGCTGTTACGCTCAAATGTACCCGTGCGCTGCGAAGTGATTGCGCGGATAGTTTAACAACACAGTCGAGCAATACTGGTTTGTAGTCTAAAACGGTCTCTAGTTTTTCAAAGGCTTCGGTGCTTGCAGGTTTGTCCGCGCGTACCAATTGAATACCAGTGTCGAATTCTATTTCAGGCCTTGTGGAGAGAAAGGCCGTCTCTATAGGAATCGAAGTGTTATACTTGTTGCTTATGGCATCCGTTTTGATTGGTGATCCTATGTCTGCTTTGGCGACTTGGGTGTATTGTTGTTTTGGTTTGAACAACTCATCACCTAGGTGCACAAAGGTGCCCACGCCAAGTATCAATACGAGGCCTGTGACAAATGTCAGCGCTTTATCGTTTAAACGCATTATATAGTTCCACTCATTACTTTTGAGCAGTATGCCAAAAAACCTAAATTTTTTATATATATGGGGTGACCTAAGGGGACGCGTGATGAGGATAAGACACAGGGTCTATAGATCGTGTGTAACTATGGTTGAAAATCTATATATGGTGTACGAATTCATGAAATTGCAGTATATTGTGCCACAATTACGCCTGAATTAAATACGCAGAGTTCTTTCTGCGTATTTAATTTATCAAGTTAGGCTAGCTTGCCGTGACAATGCTTAAACTTATTACCTGATCCACACGGGCAGGTTTCATTGCGTGATGGGTTGCCCCAAGTTGCTGGGTCATTTTCATCAAACCCATCAATAGCATCGGCAGTTGGTGCAGGTGCTGAGGGAATTTGACCTGCGGCTTGCATCTGTTCCATCATTGCCTGCTGTTCTTCTTCGGTGATCATGCGGACACGTGATAGCTGACTTGTTACATCAGTACGTAGGCCATCTAGTAAACGTTCAAACAGCTCAAAGCCTTCAGTTTTATATTCATTTAATGGATCGCGCTGTGCGTAACCGCGAAAACCAACGACAGATCGCAAGTGCTCTAAGGTCACAAGGTGTTCGCGCCACTTGGCATCAATTGTTTGCAGCAAAAGCTGCTTTTCAATGTTGCGTATGCTCTCAAGCCCGAACTGGCTTTCTTTTTCAGCCATAAATGTATCTGCGGCTTCGTAAAGGCGTTCGCGAATATCCTCGTCATCAATGCCTTCTTCTTCCGCCCAATCTTTGGCTGGAATATTAAGGCCTAATTGCTGTAAGGCTGCTTCTGCTAAACTATCAGTGTCCCACTGTTCTGCATAAGATTTTGCTGGAATGGCTTGGTCTACAATATCGTCGATCACTTGATCACGCATGTCTTTTGTGACGTCTGAAAGGTCATCGCCCTCCATAATTTCCCGACGTTGTTCAAACACAGCCTTACGCTGATCGTTCATCACATCATCATACTTCAAAAGCTGCTTACGAATATCAAAGTTGCGACCTTCGACTTTGGCCTGTGCGCGTTCTAGGGATTTATTCACCCAAGGATGCACAATTGACTCGCCTTCTTCCATGCCTAGCGTGCTTAGAACTTTTTCTAAACGTTCAGAACCAAAGATGCGCATTAGATCATCTTCTAATGAGAGGAAGAATGAAGAGCGACCTGGATCACCTTGACGACCAGAACGTCCGCGCAGCTGGTTATCGATGCGGCGACTTTCATGGCGTTCTGTTGCAAGAACAAATAAACCACCAGCCTCGAGGACTTTCGTGCGCGCATTTGCAAGTTGTGCTTCAATATCGGCGCGAATTGCAACTGGGTCCGCGTCATCACCAGCTTCTTTTAGAGCAGCCTCAAACAACATCTCAAAATTGCCACCCAGTTGGATGTCTGTACCACGACCCGCCATATTTGTTGCGATTGTGACCGCACCAAAACGACCAGCATCACCGATGATACCCGCTTCTTGTTCGTGGAAACGTGCGTTCAGAACGTTATGTGGAACGGCGTCTTCTTTTGCTAGATATGCATCTATGTCATCAGCTTTTTTGGTTTCAGCGTCTTTATCGACGTCTTTTTTATAGCTTTCTGCCCGACTGCGAATAGCACTAGAAATACTGCCTAGGAATTCTTTGTTTTTCAAAAGCTCTGACAACATTTCGGATTTTTCAATCGATGTTGTACCGACCAAAACAGGCTGGCCTTTGATGTGTGACAGAATGATTTCTTCTGCAACGGCTTTGTATTTTTCCGTAGCTGTACGGTAAATCGCATCATGTTCATCAACACGGACAATTGGACGATTTGTTGGAACTTCAACAACACCTAAGCCATAGATTTCTGCAAACTCTTCAGCTTCTGTTTGAGCCGTACCAGTCATACCGCTTAGCTTTTCGTACAGACGGAAGTAGTTTTGGAATGTCACGGAGGCAAGCGTTACGTTTTCAGGTTGAATGGCTACATTTTCTTTTGCTTCAATTGCTTGATGCAAACCTTCAGATAAACGGCGGCCTGCCATCATGCGACCAGTAAACTCATCAATCAGAACAACCTGATCGTCGCGTACGATGTAATCTTTTTCGCGTGTGAACAAAACATGTGCACGTAAGCCTTGGTTAATATGGTGCACCAATGTTGTGCTTTCAGGGTCATACAAAGATGCCCCTTCTTCTAAGATTTCTAATTCGAGCAAACGCTTCTCGATGAATTCATTGCCTTCTTCTGTTAGGTTAGAAGAGCGCGCTTTTTCATCCAGAGTGTAATGTTCTGTCGTCAGTTCTGGGATTAATTTATCAATTGTTATGTAAAGTTCAGAACGATCTTCGGCAGGGCCAGAAATAATGAGTGGTGTACGTGCTTCATCGATTAGGATTGAGTCAACCTCATCCACAATCGCAAAGTAATGGTCACGCTGCAAAACCTGAGACATTTCAGATTGCATGTTGTCGCGCAAGTAATCGAAACCCAGTTCATTGTTAGTCGCATAGGCAACATCTGCCTGATATGATTCCATTTTCTCAACAGGATCCATATCTGGAACGATCACGCCAGTTTTCAAGCCAAGAAAGCCGTAAACTTGAGACATTGTTTCAGCATCGCGACGCGCAAGATAGTCATTCACAGTGACAACATGAACGCCGCGGCCTGTAAGAGCATTCAAATAGGCAGGGAAAGCTGCAACAAGTGTTTTACCTTCGCCTGTTTTCATTTCTGAAATATTGCCTTGATGCAAAAAGATACCACCCATCAGCTGTGTATCAAACGCGCGCAGACCTAATGTGCGCTTTGCCGCTTCGCGTGTATTTGCAAAAACTTCTGGCAGAATGTCATCCAAAGCTTCGCCATCAGCGATACGCTTTTTAAATTCTTCTGTTTTCGCTTTGATTTCATTATCACTTAAGGCTTCAAATGAAGCTTCAAGATCATTGATCTTTTGTACCAAAGGGCGCACCGCTTTAATTTTACGGTCATTCGGTGTGCCAAAAATCTTTTTGGCGATTACATTCATGCCCAGCATGATATCTCCGTTTATTCAAAAGCCATATGTTATGGCGTTTTTACGCAAAATTGACCCAACTTTTCATCAGATAGCTTGTCGGCCCTGCGATGAAAGCCTAGAAAGAACCAAACTGACCAAAGACAAGTTTTGCGTGCTAGTCAAGGCATCTAAGCGGCTCAAGTGTCAGTGTCAACTTTCGGCCTGTAATAGAGCGACACTTTTCGTTGATGTGTGGTTATATAGGGCTTTGCAACGGAGAATTAAGAATGAATATTATGGGTAAGCTATTTACGACAGCAGCAGTGGTATTGGCATTTTCAACAACAGGTTTTGCACAAGATGTGACAACACGCGATACAGTCGTTGCGAGCGTGAATGGAGCGGATATCACTTTTGGTCATGTTTTATCGTTGGCAGGCCGTTTACCAGAGCAGTATCAATCAATCGAAGATAGTAAGCTTTTTGCTGGTATCGTGGATCAACTGGTTCAACAGCAACTTTTAAGCGGGTTGATTACTGAAGAAACAACAGCGTTAAGGCTGGCCAGTGAAAATGAGCGTCGTGCACTTTATGCAACAGAAGCAATTGAAGGCGTTTATAACGCAGCTTTGACAGAGGATGCGATTAAGGCACAATACGAAGAGTTATATGTGAACGGGGACCCTGTTCCTGAATATCAGGCAAGCCATATTTTGGTGGAAACAGAAGAAGAAGCAAAAGAGATTATCACACAGCTTGAGGGCGATGCTGATTTTGCCGAATTGGCAAAAGAGAAATCAACAGGCCCATCTGGCGCAAGTGGCGGCGATTTGGGTTGGGCTGGGCTTGGTCAGTTTGTTCCAGAGTTTGAAACAGCAATGATTTCGCTGGAAAGCGGTAATGTTTCTGCACCAGTGAAAACACAATTTGGCTGGCATGTGATCAAATTGAACGAGACACGCAACCAACCTGTACCAGAGCTAGATACAGTACGTGGCGAAATCGAAGATGGTTTAAGATCTGCAGCCCTTACAAATAAAATTGCTGAGTTGGAAGCGAGTGGTAAAATTGACCGTTCAGCGACAGAAATTGATCCATCATTGATCAGAAGTATCGATCTTTTAAACGATTAAATACAAGGATTGATGGGATGAGCGCGGATAAAGCACAGATTGAAAAGCTGGAACAAAAGATTGCTGATCTGGAAGCACAGCTTAAAGCACACGAAACAACTGCGACGGCGCCAATGGTTTCTCCTTTGGCACCTCAAGCAGGTTTTCCGGAGTTACCACAAGTCGCAGGTGTACGCTTTGCAGCTGGGCAAGCTGGGGTGAAATACAAGGGTCGTGATGATGTAATGTTGGTTGAAGCTGTTGCTGGCAGTTCAATCGCTGGCGTATTTACACGTTCCGCAACGCGCTCTGCTCCTGTTTTGGATTGTCAGACAAAATTAGCGAAGGTTATGCCTGTAGGTAAATCAATTGCAATTTTGGTGAATTCTGGCAATTCAAATGCGTTTACTGGTGCAAGAGGTGACGGTTCTGTTCAAGCGATTTGTAAAACTGTTGCGGATCAGATGAATACGGATATGGACTGTGTGTTTACCGCCTCTACAGGTGTGATTGGTGAACCTTTGCCGCATGACCGTATTGTTGCACAGATTGCAGAGCTGAAATCAAAGTTATCACCTGATGCTGGTGAAGCTGCCGCGCGTGCGATTATGACGACGGATACATTTCCAAAGGGCGCATCCGTTGAAATTACGCTGGATGGAAAACCTGTTCATATTTCAGGGTTTGCTAAAGGCTCTGGTATGATCGCTCCTGATATGGCGACGATGCTGGTGTATATCTTTACGGATGCAGCTGTAGAGCAATCAGTATTGCAAACTATGGTGTCTGATATCAATGAAAAATCGTTTAATTCTATTACGGTTGATAGTGATACATCCACATCTGACAGTTTGATGTTGGTTGCGACGGGGCAAAGCGGTGCGCCTATTATCACTGATGCTGATAGTGATAATGGAAAAACTTTTGCTACTGCGCTAAAACAAGTGATGTTAGAGCTATCCCATCTCGTGGTTAAAGATGGCGAAGGTGCTACGAAGTTTGTGACTGTAAAAGTTAACAACGCAGCCACTGATGCGTCTGCACGTACGATTGCCTTAGCGATCGCGAATTCCCCTTTGGTGAAAACTGCGATTGCTGGCGAAGATCCAAACTGGGGGCGCGTTGTAATGGCTATTGGTAAATCTGGTGAGCCAGCAGATCGTGATAAAATCGCAATTTCGTTTGGGGATATTGTAGTGGCTGAAAACGGATGGGTGTCCGACAGCTACACAGAGGATGCTGGTGCGGCGTATATGAAGAACGAAGAGATAACCATTTCTACAGATGTTGGCATGGGGTCAGGAAACGCCACTGTTTGGACATGTGATCTGACGCATCAATATATTACGATCAATGCGGATTACCGTTCATGAAGACCATATTGGTGTCTGCTGTTGCATTGATTGATCGGGATGGACGCGTATTATTGGCCCAACGTCCCAAAGGAAAATCCATGGCGGGCCTGTGGGAGTTTCCAGGTGGGAAAGTTGAACAAGGCGAAACGCCTGAAACAGCTTTGGTGCGTGAATTGGAAGAAGAGCTGGGCATTCAAACGTGGAACAGCTGTTTGGCCCCGTTAACATTTGCCAGCCACAGCTATGATGACTTTCATTTGTTGATGCCTGTGTTCGCCTGCCGCAAATGGGAGGGCATACCATCGCCAAAAGAGGGGCAAACGTTGGCTTGGGTGCACGTAAAAGATCTGAAGTCTTATCCAATGCCAGCAGCAGATATTCCTTTGATTGCAGTTTTGCGTGATCTATTGTAAACAATACTTATAAATGTGGTGAAATTGTTTACCTTCTGTGGGATTTAACGCACCAAAAGTAGCTTAGTTAGTTTTTGAGTACAGTAAAATAAATCTATTTTGGGGATAGAGTACATGTATAAAACTATCATGATGGGCAGCTGTATTGCTGTTCAAGGGCTTTTCGTAAGAACAATGAAGGACGGTAAGATTGCTATCCGTGTGGGCAGCAAAGAGTTTATTTTCCAATAATTGGTTAAAACCACCAGCTTTTAGCTGGTCAGCTTTAGCGTTATTTACATAAGGTTTCCTTCCATTTTAAGACCCAGCGTTGCGGTAAGGTCTTAAAATGGAAGGAAACCTTATGATCTATTCTACTGGAAGTCATAGCAGATATTATCACAGATACCATATCGTTTGGGTAACAAAATATCGTTACAAGGTGCTGCGTGGTGAAATGCGTGAGCGTATTCGGACATTGATACGACAAACGTGCAATGAATTGGGCGTACACATTGAAAAAGGCGTATTGTCTACCGACCATGTGCATATGTTTGTGTCAGTCCCGCCGCACGTCCCAATTTCAAAGGTGATGCAACGCGTAAAAGGGAGGTCCTCATACAAGATACAGCGGGAGTACCCCGAATTACGCAAACGCTATTGGGGGCAACGGTTCTGGGCTAGAGGCTATTTTTCAACGACGAGTGGAAATGTGACGGATGACGTTATTCGTCAGTATCTTGAATTACATTCAAAACGTGAACCTACCGACGAAAGTCGGTAGTTGTTCAGTGGCACACCTGTGGAATCTTACGCGGCTTAAACACTAAATCAGAATTATTAAAACGTCTGGTGGGTTATACCCAGCCAGACATTTCGTTTTTCAGAACGTTCACTAACATATCAATATGCTCATCATTGTCATTTAGGCATGGAATATATGTGAATGTCTCACCGCCAGCCTCTTCAAAGCTTTCTTTGATTTCTTCGTTAATCTCTTCCAGCGTTTCAACGCAGTCGGCAGAAAATGCAGGGGCAATCACAGCGATATTCTTTTTGCCTGCTTTTGCCAAACGCGCGACCTCTTCCACCGTATAGGGTTCGATCCATTGTTCTGGTCCGAACCTAGATTGGAAGGTTACTTTGATCTCTGTGTCGTCCCAACCCAGCTCTTCTTTCAGCAAGCGCGTGGTTTTCTGACATTGGCAATGATACGGATCACCATCTGTTAGATATCGCATCGGAACGCCGTGATAAGAGGTGACCAGAATATCGGGTTTCTTATCGAGGGTATCGTAAACAGCACGCACTGAATTTGCCAAAGCTTTTATATAATCAGGACGATCATAATAGGCTGGAACTGTGCGAATAGACGGTTGCCAATTCATTTTCATCAATGCGCGAAACGCTTCATCATTTGCCGTGGCTGTCGTGGGTGCTGCATATTGTGGGTAAAGCGGGAAGAATACGATTTTTTCGCAACCCTGACTTTTCATTCGTTGGATTACGCTTTCTGTTGATGGGTTACCGTAGCGCATACAGAAATCGACAACAACGTCGCCGCCATATTCTTTGCTCATTGCTTCAGCAATTTTACCAGCTTGGTTACGTGTGATTGTTAAAAGTGGGCTCTCATCCAGCTCGTTGTTCCAAATGCTGCGATAAGCTTCACCTGATTTAGAGGGGCGCAATGTCAGGATAATCAGCTGCAAAATTGGTTGCCATTTCCAAGCTGGATAATCAATGACGCGTTTGTCTGATAAGAATTGATTCAGATAACGGCGCATAGACCAGTAATCTGTCGCATCTGGCGTTCCGAGATTGGCTAAAAGTACACCAACTTTGGCACGCTTTACAGGTGGATGGTCAGGGCCCGCATGGGCTAATCTATCAGATGTGGTCATTGCTTTGGCTATACCTTGGCTTTTACATTCCTTACGGATTTAAAGCAGTCCTATATGGAATCAATGGTTGTTTTCTGGATCGCGCTCTTTCGTCCCTAATGCATCTGCTAATCTTTGTTGTGCAGATCCTGGTCGTAATGGTTTTTGTTGATCATCTGACGGCGCCCAGCCCGTCAAAAAGACCAGTTCAAACGTTGCGTTAATGCGCCCATTTGTTGTGCTGTAATTAGAACCGTAAATCTCCGCCATCATTGCCAAAGTTTCTCGTTTTAAGAACTTGCGACGGTCATGCATGATATTCGTTTCACCCATATGGCGCAGATCATTCATTAAGTGAATGGGTGTTTCGTATTCTACGGTTAATGTAATGCTATCGGCAACAGGTAATGCAAACCCTGCACGTTGCAGTAAGCCACCTAAGTCTCTAATTTCCGCCATTGGCGCCACGCGTGGGCTGATACCACCCTCAACCCGGGCTTCTGCTTCTGCAAAAGCGGTGCGTAATTCGTGCAACGTTTGTCCGCCAAACATGGTGGAAATCATTAACCCATCAGGTTGTAATGCACGTCGCATTTGAATCAATTGCCCAATTGGATCATTCGCCCAATGCTGTGTAAGCCCATTGATGATTAAATCATGCGTAGCTTCTGATAAATCCAAAACTTCTGTCGCGGGAACTGCAGAACCAGAGATTTGAGTCATTTTTTGCCAAATATTAGGGGTCCAGCCCACAAATGCTGACTTAGTAAAGGTTCTGTTAATGTCTTGCAGTCTTTCATAAACACAATCAGCCGCCTGTTCGTGCAAGAATAACGCGCTGGGATCAGCACGGTTGCGGCGCAGGGCTAGAACATCTTGGTCAAACAGTTGTGTTGGTTTTTGCATGAGATCACCTTTTGCACGTCCCTAAACTTTTGCAATAGAAAGGGAAAGAGTATCTTAAATCAAATCATCGAAACACTTTACCCAACGCGCTGCATGGCTTGCGGTTTGGAAACTGAGAATGAGCGTGGTCTGTGCCAATCCTGCTGGGTTGATATGTATTTCGCAACAGGACAGGTGTGTGATAGTTGCGGTGTGCCCGTGCCAGAGGAGGGTGCATTGGATGTTATTCACTGCGATAGCTGTCTGTCATTTCCACCTGCTTGGGATCGGGGGCGGTGTTCTGTTCTGTATGAAGGGGCGGGTCGAAATTTAGCGTTGTTACTGAAACATTCGGATAGGTTGGATTTAGTGCCTGAAATAGCAAAATGGATGTGTGCAAGCAGTGTGCCTTTGTTGGATGAGGATACAGTGATTGTCCCCGTTCGATTGCACCGTTTCAGGTTGTTGCGTAGACGATTTAACCAAGCTGGAATTCTGGCACAAAAAATGGGTTATTTGTCGAACCACACTGTTTATGTGGATGCTTTACGCCGTGTTAAACCAACGGAAACGCAAAAGAATATGAGCCGTGATGAACGGTTTCAAAATCTTGATCAATCGATGATAGTAAACGCACGCTACAAAGGCCGATTAAAAGGTAAGACTGTATTATTAGTGGATGATGTCATGACAACGGGCGCCACTTTGTCCGCTTGTGCCGAAGTTTGCAGGGCTGAAAATGCCAAAAAGGTGAACGTTGTTACATTCGCACGCGTTGCAACACCTGAATAAAACCTTATATGCTTTGCGAAACAAGGAATATTGGTATGAAAAAAGTAGAACTTTATACATCTCCGTTTTGTGGATATTGCGCCCGTGCAAAGCAATTGCTGAAAAGCAAAGGTGTGCGTTACAGTGAAACTGATGTCATGAGGAACCCAAACAGACGTGGGGAAATGATGAAACGCTCTAATGGAGGCCGCTCTGTGCCGCAAATTTTTATTGGCGATAAACATGTCGGCGGTTGTGATGAGCTGTATGAGTTAGAACGCCAAGGCAAGCTAGACAAGATGTTGGCAGCCTAAAATGCTTAAGGTTGGTCTGATACAAATAACATCATCGGACCAGCCTGCAGATAATCTGCAAACTGTTTCTCAAATGATCCGCGATGCTCATGCGCAAGGCGCGCAGTTTATCGTGACGCCTGAAGTCACCAATTGCATATCTGCGGACCGTAAACATCAAGCACAGGTTTTATCGCTACAAGATCATGATATCAGCCTAAAAGAGTTTCGCGCATTGGCGTCGGAGCTCAGCGTTTGGTTGATGATTGGATCGCTTGCGCTGAAATCTGGTGATCCTGACGGACGTTTTGTGAACCGGTGTTTTTTAATTGCGCCCGATGGCGGTATTTCTGCGCAATATGATAAAATTCACATGTTTGATGTGGCTCTATCAGAAGCGGAAATTTATCAAGAATCCAAAGGCTATCGCCCAGGTGACGCAGCTTCGATTGTTACATGTGATTTTGGTGCTGTTGGTCTGAGCATTTGTTACGATTTGCGCTTCCCGCACCTTTTTCGTGACCTTGCACAAGCTGGCGCGCAGATCATCACGGTTCCATCTGCCTTTGCGACCATATCAGGTGAAGCACACTGGCATATATTACTGCGCGCTCGGGCGATTGAAACGGGGTGTTTTATTATCGCCCCTGCACAGACTGGCCAGCATTTAGCACAAACAGGAAGGCAGCGTAAAACCTATGGTCATAGCTTAGTTGTTAGCCCATGGGGCGAAGTGTTGTTGGATGCAGGAACATTAACAGGCATATCAATCGTTGAAATTGACTTGGAAAATGTAGAGAATGCACGCAGACGTATCCCGTCATTGCAACATGATCGAAAGTACCAAGCACCCAAATGTCAGATGCCGCCACAGAAGACTCCTTAACCATCGCGCTATTTAGCGAGATTATGACATCTGACCAATTGATCCGTGCAAAATTGTCGAAAGCTCTGCCAAAAGGTATGGAAGTGTCGCATTTTTCTGTTTTGAACCATTTAGCACACCAAGGGGGTGAACGAACCCCTGCACAATTGGCACGTTTATTTTCGGTAACGAAGGGTGCAATGACAAACACGCTGACCAAACTGGACCTAGCGGGATATGTGCACATTCGTCCTGATTGGGATGATGCGCGAAAAAAGAAAGTCGCATTAAGTGCGGCGGGTCGTTTGGCCCGTGATCATGCCATTAAATCAGTAGAACCTGTATTTGATGGTGTGATTGAACGGCTAGGGGCTGATAAGATTAAAATGACCCTGCCTATTCTACGCGAATTGCGCAATGCACTTAGCTAGCGGGTTTTGTGCAGGACGTAACGTAGTTCACACTTAAATCTTTATCTGAAATAGACCATGACCAAGCGATTGGGTTAAACACAAAACCTTTGCGGTCCACAGGTGTTAGATTTGCTGTTTTAATCAAGCCGAACAGCTCATCAGGTGTGATAAACTTGTCCCATTCATGCGTGCCTTTGGGCAACCAGCGCATGATGTGTTCTGCACCGATAATTGCCACCAAATAGCTTTTTGGATTGCGATTAAGTGTGGAGCAAATCATCAAGCCATTAGGTTTCAACAAATCATGACAGGCATTTAAATAAGCTTGTGGATCAGATACGTGTTCAATCACTTCCATATTCAGGATCGCATCAAACTGTTCACCGTCTGCTGCCATTTGTTCCGCTGTAATATGGCGATAATCAATATCCAGCCCAGATTGTTTTGCATGAACTTGCGCCACGGGAATATTCCCAACAGCCGCATCAGCGCCGACTACAGTTGCCCCCAAACGGGCCATGGGTTCGGATAGTAATCCACCACCACAGCCAATATCTAGGATACGTAAACCTTTAAAAGGCAACTTTTGTGCTAAATCACGTCCATATTCTACAGCAATTTGATCCGTGATATAATCCAAGCGGCATGGGTTTAGCATGTGAAGTGGTTTGAATTTCCCTTCAGTGTCCCACCATTCGGCAGCCATGGCTTCGAATTTGGCAACTTCATTTGGGTCAACTGTTTTTGTAGAATCCATTGATCTTACGCTTTCAAACTGCAAAGTAACCTATAACTTAATTTATTATATAGGTCATAAATGCGGAATGCCGATAGCCAAATTGGCGCAGGACGTCAGTTGTATCCAGTTATTCAACCTTATTTCTATCAGATGATGGAGGTAAGCGACGACCATTCACTATACATCGAAGAATGTGGTAATCCTGATGGTATTCCTGTTGTTGTGTTGCACGGTGGTCCAGGTGGCGGGTGTAGCCCTGGGATGCGGCGATTTTTCCATCCTGATGTGTACCGGATTATTTTATTTGACCAGCGTGGCTGTGGGCGGTCTACGCCACATGCCAGCGTGGAAGATAATACAACATGGCATTTAGTCGAAGACATTGAACGTATCCGCAAACATCTTGGTGTCGATCAGTGGATTGTCTTTGGTGGATCGTGGGGGTCAACATTGGCGTTGATTTATGCGGAAACGCATCCAGAGCATGTACGCAACTTAGTTCTACGTGGCGTATTTTTGATGACGCAATCTGAATTGGATTGGTTTTATAACGGCGGTGCAGCACGGTTTTTTCCAGAAGAATGGCAGAAATTTGTGGGTTTGCTACCTGTGGAAGAACGATCGGATGTTATTGGCGCATATAGCAAACGTTTGTTTGGTGATGATAAATCTGAAATGGTTAGTTTTGCGCGTGCTTGGACTGGCTGGGAAAGTGCGTTAGCCTCATTGGCAAGCCATACATCTGCCAACATGGCACCAGCCGCTTATGCCAGTGCTTTTGCACGAATTGAAAATCATTATTTCGTGAACAAGGGCTTCTTAAATGAAGACGGTTATATCATGAAGAACATTGATATTATCAAAGATATTCCAGGGACAATTGTACAGGGCCGTTATGATATGATTTGCCCACCTGATACGACGGTAAAATTGCATGAAGCATGGCCAGCATCACGATTGATCATAGCATCACAATCTGGGCATTCGCTGTCTGAACCCCAGATTACATCAATCTTGGTTGGTGTGATGGATGAATTGGCTTAAAGCACCGCTGCCAAGCGGCTGCCTTGATTGATTGCACGTTTTGCATCTAGCTCTGCAGCGACATCTGCCCCGCCTATAATGTGAACGGACGCACCAGATTTTTCTAACTGGTCAAATAAGTCACGAAATGGAATTTGGCCAGCGCAGAGCACGATGTTGTCCACTTCAATTAAAGTTGGGTTTTCACGGGCCTCACCGAAAGAAACCTGTAACCCTTTTGGTGTGATTTCTTCGTAGTTCACGCCGCCAACCATTTCCACGTTCTTCATCTTCAATGCCGCACGATGAATCCAGCCTGTGGTTTTTCCCAAACTCTTACCCAATTTTTGTGCTTTACGTTGCAATAGATGTACTTGGCGTGTTGCGGTTTCGGCTTGCGGTCCCTCAGAGGCCAAACCGCCAGCTGTTTTAGTAGGGCTACCAACACCCCATTCTTTTTTCCATTCGTCTAGATTTTCAGTTGGGCTGTCTTCGCCACCTACTAAAAATTCAGAAACATCAAACCCGATACCGCCTGCCCCGATAACGGCTACGCTGTCACCAATTTCAGCGGCGCCTTTCAATACGTCAATATAGGAATGGACATGTGCTTGGTCTTGGCCTTTAATTTGTGGGTCACGAGGCAGAACGCCTGTTGCAACAATCACTTCATCAAAGCCTGCCAGTGTTTCAGCCGTGGCTTCGGTGTTTAGTTGTACTGTAATCGATGACAAGTCAACTTGACGTTTAAAGTAGTCCACAAGCCCCCAAAACTCTTCTTTACCTGGCACTTGTTTTGCTAAGTTTAGCTGCCCACCAAGTTGCTCTGATTTATCGACCAATGTCACTTTATGTCCGCGTTGGTCTGCAACCAAAGCAGCAGATAAGCCCGCAGGTCCCGCGCCAACAACTGCGATAAATTTAGGAGTATCTGTTTTCACATAGTTCAATTCAGTTTCTGAACAGGCGCGCGGGTTCACCAAGCAAGAGGATAGTTTCATGGAAAAGGTGTGGTCTAAGCAGGCTTGATTACAAGCGATACAAGGTGCGATTTCATCTGCGCGACCTTCATCTGCTTTGATTACGAATTCAGGATCAGCAAGAAATGGGCGTGCCATTGAGATCATATCAGAACACCCATCTGCCAAGACAGATTCGCCAACTTCTGGTGTATTTATGCGATTAGAAGCAACGATTGGGATGTTCACTTCGCCCATCAGTTTTTGTGTTACCTCAACAAAGGCGCGGCGCGGAACGGATGTTGCAATCGTAGGAATGCGTGCTTCGTGCCAGCCAATACCTGTGTTGATGATGGTGGCGCCAGCCTTCTCCACAGCTTTCGCCAATATAACAACTTCATCCCACGTGGATCCATTCGGGATAAGGTCGATCATGGATAGGCGGTAGATGATGATGAAATCTGTGCCAACTGCTTCGCGCGTGCGGCGTACGACTTCAACTGGTAAACGCATGCGGTTTTCATATGAACCGCCCCATTCATCAGTGCGTTTGTTTGTGTGGGTTACAAGGAACTGATTGAGGAAGTATCCTTCGGACCCCATAATTTCGACCCCGTCATACCCAGCTTGCTGCGCGCGTTCAGCGGCAACCACAATATCTGCGATTTGTTTTTCAATGCCTTCCGCATCTAATTCAGCGGGCGGAAATGGTGAGATCGGTGATTTGATTGGTGATGGCGCGACTGCTTTGGGTGAGTAAGCATATCGACCAGCATGCAAAACCTGCATCGCAATTTTACCGCCTTCTTCGTGGACACGGTCTGTTACAATACGGTGGTTTGCGACATCTTCATCTGTGAATAACCCACATGCGCCTGGTAAAACGCCGCCTTCAACATTAGGGGCCATGCCACCAGTAACGGCCAAAGCAACACCGCCGCGTGCACGTTCACCAAAGTACTGCGCGACACGGTTCCAATCGCCTAATTCTTCTAGGCCAGTGTGCATAGACCCCATCAAAACACGATTTTTAAGGGTCGTGAATCCAAGGTCGAGCGGTTGAAACAGATGCGGATAATGTGGATGGCTCATAGGACCCTCAAAACGAAATCAATAGAGGCGCAGCCTAGACGTTAAACTTTATTTGTCACGAAAAACGCAACGTCACCCTATCGTTTCTACACAGTGGCGGCGGAATGCGCGTTTTAGCATGTCCAGCTCTTCGCGAAGTAGGTTGATTTCATTGCGCAACTCATCATCCAGTGCTTCGCCAGAAGCGATTGAGAAATTATCTATAGGCGTTGTGTCTTCGGTACATATGAAAAATGTCTGTAAGCCGTCAGATATTATGTTTGCGGGAATACGACAGCGGATCAACCAACTGCTGTCATCAGCGCTAATTTGATCAGCGAAAACTTCCCCGATGGATTCCCCAAGATGTATTAAGGATAAGATAGGCGCGGTAGTTTCGCCTTTGCTCCCTTGATACACGCCTTCGTATATACCTTTATGTATCCGCTTCCGTGTTAAAGTAGCTGTATTTAACATATCAAATCCTTATGTGTTCGCTCTGCGACGGCGTATCACAGATACATCGCGGATTGTGATTTGGTTCATAGACGGGCTTTCAAAGATTAAATCAAACCATAGGCTTTCGGCGCGTGTCTCTTTGAATTTTGTATAGAATAAATCGAACTCTACAAATAATTCGCGTGTAGAAAAATCTAATTCACGCACGATTTGTTCTGTATTTGGCCCGTGACGTAAGTTCAGGCGTGCAAACATTTCTTGTGGACGTTCGCTGTCAATAATGAGTGTTAATCGAATGATATGTTCGCGTTTTAAATTCTCAATGGCACTTGGTGGCATCTCAACAGCAAGAGATAGAAATGAACCTTGAAAGCTGAAGACGTCTAACCGAATACCAAATGGAGCAAGATCGTCTTCGCGACTATTGCGGATTTGGCGCAATGTTAGTTCAGAGCTTTGGCAATCGTGAAATATTGCAAGCTCATTGCCAATACGCGCTTTGCTTTCAATAGACGACATGCCTGTAGGACTGACGGGACCGGCCCAAGCCTCTGGCCTGTGTGCCCATTCCGTGCCTTGCGGTTTTTTAATCGCCTTCGATCCAATCACTGGCAAAGTCAGGCGTGATGATGCAATGTGGTTAATTCTGTTGACGCGGTTGCGGAATTGCCGTGCTTCTGTACGTAGGTCGCGCAAATCAGCAAGATCCATAGTTTCCGCACTGATTGCTTTGTGCTCCCACCACTTTAGGCTGCGATTATTTCGCCATTCGTCAATAAGTGTTCTAATTTTACCCAAGTCGCGTGCGCATTCGTTAGATAAACTCTGTTATTTTGTTCATAGATAGCATTGGTAGCTTATTTTACAGCAGCAAGCGACGTAAAAGCCCAACTTTTTTTAACTTGTTACGCTCGCCTGTTGTATTTTGAACCACTACAGGTTTTCTGATTTGTTGGTGCTCTATCGTTGTTTGGGCGCTGTTTACAGTATTATTGCTTGTAATTGTTTCCGAATAGCTTTGCAAAAACTGCATCGCTTGTTCATCTGTCAATTTATCATCTTTGTCTTTGAGCATTGTGACCATAACCAAATGGTTGTCTTTATTCACAAAGCTTTTCCAAATATTTTGAGATACAGGTGCATTTTGATCTGCCACCTGAACAAACACTGCATCAGAGGACTGTCGTTTATCGATGATAGAAACGGCATCCGGATCACCTGATGTGCTCAGGCTTTTCAAACCGTCGGATGAGCTTAGAAAATTTGAAATGGTTGTAATGTCTGTATCGCTTTGAAACGAGGGTTTTTTTGCTACGCTTGTTGTAACAACGCCTGAAAACAAAGTACCATCTGTGGAATATCGCCCTTTGGTGCTAACATTTCCACAGTTTGCAAACAAAAAGAATGCAGATAGTTCCGATGTTTTACTTCCAGCTCGATCTTTACAAAACCCAGGAGGCGGTGAAATGGTTATGCTGCCAGTATCCAAGATCACTGTTTCAGCTTGCGGTGTCTGAATGCGCTTTGTTACTGCGGATGAGTTTGACAGCGGAGAAAAGCCAGAGCTTCCACAACCACTTAAAACCAATATGCTTATCAGCAAACTGGATCGTACACCAAAGCATCTTGGCTTATGCGCCAATGTCTGCTTGAACAAGATATTTCCTTCCGAAACCCGTTGTCCCTGATTAATCAGTTCGATACGCTATAACAAGCTTCTGGTGAAAAGGCATAACTTTTTGTTAATAGTGTTGCGTTTGGCTATCAGTTTTAAGGAAGATCAAAGTGTTACCGACTAAAAACCCCAAGTTTCAAGAATATTATGCACCTGCAATTGCCACGAAACAGCTCTGGCGACTGGGTGTTGGTATTGCCGTATTGACCGCATTTTATTTCATCTTTGTTTTTGTGTTCTTTGGCTTGCTTAGCCGTTTTAACAGCTCTTTTAATGTAGACGGCCTTGAAATGAACGACCCTCAAAGTGTGGTTATCTTGCTATTCAGTTTTTTTGGCATGTTTTTCGGTGTGCTGATGACTGTCGGGTTGTTGCATAAACGGGGTTTAAAGAGCCTGCTTGGCCCAAATATATCAAATGTCTCCCGAAATGCTGTTTATGGCTTTGCCGCGATCTGTGTTTTGTCTGGAATAGGCATGTCTGTCTTTTCTTTTACGGATCCACCAATTCGCCAAATGGATGTTTCTGTTTGGCTGTATTGGATGATTTTTGCGTTACCGCTTTTATTTGTCCAAATCCTCTCAGAAGAATTGATCTTTCGTGGATACCTACAACAACAGCTTGCAGCACGATTTGACAGCCGTTGGGTTTGGTATTTTCTACCATCTATGGTGTTTGGTGCGCTTCATTATGATACAGAGACTATGGGGTCGAATGCGTGGTTGGTTGTGGCGCATACAACACTTTTTGGTTTGATTGCGGCGGATTTGACTGCGCGCACAGGTAACTTGGGCGCAGCAATTGGAATGCATTTTGCCAATAACCTATTTGCCCTCACGATTGTTACCTTAGATGGGTCATTGTCAGGCTTAGGGCTGTATTTAACATCAATACACGTTTCTGATGTGGATCAGATCAGAGGCATATTAATTTTTGATCTTTGTGTGATGATAGCGCTCTATGGGGCATTTTTATTTTGGTGTCGCAACAAAGCCGAGTTGTGATTGCAATTTCCACTGCCGCAACGTAATTATAGAAGCTGAATAACAACAAAGGTTCCCTGTACCCATGAACTGGATTTCTAATTACGTCCGCCCACGGATTAACTCCTTGTTTTCACGTCGTGAAACACCTGATAATTTGTGGACGAAATGTTCTGAATGCGGAACCATGCTTTTTCACCGTGAATTGACTGAATCGCAAAAGGTTTGTTCAAACTGTGATCATCACATGAACATCACACCGCGTGAGCGTTTTGAAGCGTTATTTGATGGTGGGATTTTTATCGAACTTGAAACGCAAGCACCTGTTGCTGATCCGTTGCAATTTAGAGATCAGAAGAAATATCCTGATCGTATGAAGGCCGCGATCAAAAAGACTGGTGAACCAGAAGCAATGCTGGTTGCTGAAGGCGAAATAGGACGCACGCCAATCGTAGCTGCTGGCCAAGACTTCTCATTTATGGGCGGTTCTATGGGTATGGCCGTTGGGAATGCAATCATTGGTGCATGCGAACGTGCAGTACAACGTAAATGTCCACTGGTTCTGTTCTCTGCTGCGGGTGGTGCGCGTATGCAAGAAGGTATTCTTTCATTGATGCAAATGCCGCGTACAACAGTTGCTCTACAAATGTTGAAAGAGGCAGGATTGCCTTTCATCGTTGTTTTAACGCACCCAACAACAGGTGGTGTAACTGCCAGTTATGCGATGTTGGGCGATGTACATATCGCCGAACCTAAAGCATTGATCTGTTTTGCTGGTCCACGTGTGATAGAACAAACAATTCGCGAAAAACTACCTGAAGGTTTCCAACGTTCTGAATACTTGCTGGATCACGGTATGCTGGATCGCGTGACGCATCGCAAAGATATGCGCAACGAATTGATCACGATCTGCCGTATGTTGATGAAATTGTCGCCGCAAATCGTGGGTGATCTTCCTGCACCAACAGCAAAAGAATCAAAGGGCGAATAACGTGACCACCCCTTCTAGTGATGTCGTTCTTGAACGGCTGATGTCGTTGCATCCAAAGATTATCGATTTGACTTTGGATCGCATGACACAGTTATTGGAATCCTTAGGGTCGCCAGAGCTAAATATTCCACCTGCGATCCATATTGCTGGTACGAACGGCAAGGGTTCTACGGGTGCAATGATCCGTGCAGGTTTAGAGGCATCGGGCGATAAAGTTCACGCCTATACATCCCCGCATTTAGCACGTTTCCATGAACGTATTCGCCTTGCTGGTGAACTGATTGATGAAACGCTTTTATCCGAGACTTTGGAAGAATGTGAAAACATCAATGGCGGTGTGCCAATCACCTATTTTGAGATCACGACTTGCGCTGCTTTCTTAGCATTTTCGCGGGTCGCTGCTGACTATACAATTTTAGAGGTTGGTTTGGGTGGTCGTTTGGATGCAACCAATGTAATTGATCAGCCTGCACTAACAATCATTACACCTGTTTCGGTCGACCACCAGCAATATCTTGGCGAAACACTGGCAGAAATTGCTGGCGAAAAAGCGGGTATTCTAAAGCGTAACTCTTTTTGTGTTGTCGGTCCGCAAGATGATGTGGCTCTTGAAGTGATTGAACACAAGGCAGCACGTGTTGGCGCCACACTAAAGGTACATGGTCAGCATTGGCATGTCTGGGAAGAGAATGGTCGTTTGGTTTACCAAGATGAATACGGCCTATTGGATTTACCAATGCCAGTATTACTGGGTGCGCACCAAGTTCAAAATGCTGGTATGGTTGTGGCTGGTTTGCGATTGCTGGGTAAATCAGACGAAGATTGTGCAGCGGCATTAACAAACACAGAATGGCCTGCACGTATGCAGAGACTTAAGTCTGGCCCGCTGATTGATGTAGCCCCAGAAGCAGAGCTTTGGCTTGATGGCGGTCATAACGAGGCTGCAGGAGTAGCTATTTCAAAACTGATGAATGAACTGCCACAAAAGCCAACGCATATGATTGTAGGTATGTTGAACACGAAGGACGTGTCGGGTTATTTGAACCATTTCTTAGATGGCACTGTCAGTCTACAAGCCGTGTCTATTCCAGGTGAAGCTGCAACGCTAACAGCAGAAGAAACATCGAGTGCTGCAGCTAAGTTGGGTTTTGATACATCCGAAGCGGATGATGTTTTATCGGCTGTGGAAAACATCGTTGCGAAAGATAAAGCCGCCAGAATTTTGATCTGTGGTTCGTTGTATCTGGCTGGTAATATTTTACGTGAGAACGCATAAAAAAGGGCGCTACATGAGCACCCTTTTGAATTCAATTATTAAAGCGATTAGATAGATGTGTTGATCCAGTCAACCAAAGCCGCTTTCGGTGCTGCACCTGTTTTATTTGCAACAACTTGACCATCTTTGAATAGGAACAATGCAGGGATACCGCGCACACCCAGCTGAGCTGGTGAGTTCGGGTTTTCATCTACGTTCACTTTTGCGATTTTCACTTTGCCAGCATACTCTTCTGACAATTCTTCTAGTGATGGACCGATTTGTTTACACGGGCCACACCATTCTGCCCAAAAGTCTACAACAACAGGGATATCTGATCCTGTTACTTCTGCTGCAAATGTATCGTCTGTTACCTTTACGGTTGCCATAATCTCGGCTCCTTAGTGTTTACGTTTTTTCTAACCTATGAACGCACAACAAAAGGGTCAAGATGTGCTATAAGATTTCGCAGCATCTATCACCAATTCGTGCGGTAATGACATCAGATTCTGCGTTTCGATCCACAAAATCGCAATATCTATGGTGTGATGAGGATAGATTTGTTTCAAAGCCAGCAAATAAGCCCCCATTTGACGCAATAATCCATCGGGAACACTATTGATATTATCAGGGACAGTTCTGTTGCTTTTGTAGTCTACTGCCGTGATGTGATTGCCCTTCACGATAAGTCTATCAATATCCCCATATACCGTTTCTCCGTCTAATTCTGGTACGACAGCACATATCTTAACTTCGGTTAATGCGTTGAGCGTGAACACTGGTTGCAATTCGGGTGTGGTTAATACGCGAGTGGCCGTTTCGTAGATTTCTTGCGTATCCACAGTTGTATGGTCTTGAAGCAATGTATCCGCGAAAGGCTGCCATTCTGATTGAGGTTTGTTTGGCAAGTGTTCCAACAAATTGTGGATAAGCGTACCGCGTAATTTCGCAGTGTCTTCATCCAAGAAATTACTTTCTGATGGCAGTGCTTTTGCGCCTCCTAAATCGGATGGAGAAAGTGTTTTAAATCGGGTCGCAGCTGCTGGCGCAATTTCATTTAACCAAACTGGAGTGGTAGCTTTTGCGACTTCTTTACTTTTTTCTGGAGCACTTAAATCATTTGACCAAAACTGGTTTTGTAAAATCAAACCGTCATCTGTGCGTTCAGCGCCAGAGTTTTCCATTCCGTTTTCAACCAATCGGTACCAAGGATTGCCTGTCTTGCCCAATTTGCCAGCACCGCAAATGATCAGCCAGTTTTCAGCACGTGTTAAGCCAACGTATAACAAACGTAGCCGTTCTTGTTGATCCAATTCTTTGCGCGCTTCAATGATCGCACGTTCAGCTTGATTGGCATCGCCTCTGGCTGATTTCCAACCAACCAGCCCTTTACCAAGCGTCACAACCTCACCGCTGTCTCTGCTGCGTGTGTCCACAGTATCTGGCAAGATTACGATTGGGGCTTCTAATCCTTTGGCGGCATGAACGGTCATAACGCGGATTTGCCCTGATGTACTGTCCATTTCACGTTTGATTTCTACGGTGCCAGAGGTGAACCAATTCAAAAAACCTGTCAGCGTTGGCGCTTCGGTTTGTTCGTACCGCATGGCTTGGGCCAGCAACTCATCAATACCATCTTCGGCTTCTTCACCTAAGCGATCCAATAAATTCTCGCGCCCTTTGTGGCGCGTTAGAATCCGATCGATTAATTCATACGACCGCATCCAATCTGCTTTGTCCAGGACATCATCAACAACAGATTTAGCACCTGTAAATGCATCTTTTTGTTCACGGAAACTTTGCCACAAAGTCGCTTTGCGTCCGTGCGATATTTCAAACAATGCCCCTTCTGAAATATTCAAAAGCGGGGACCGCATGGCTTCTGCTAATGATAGGTCATCTTCGGGTGTTGCTGCGAATTTCAGCAACGATAGGATGTCTTTAACTGCCAATTCATCGCCAATTTTCAGACGGTCAGCACCCGCTACGTTTAAACCGCGTGATTTTAGTTCTTTGATGATTGCGCGGAATAATAAGGACCGCTTTTGCACAAGGATCAAAAAATCACCTGCATGAACAGGACGTAATTTATCACCATCCATAATCTGCTGACCCGATTGAATAGTTGTATCAATCCACTGTGCAATTTTTTGCGCCAACAATTGGCGTGGATCACTTTCGCTGGGTCGGTCTAATGGTTCAAACCATGGCTTATCATCAGGCTCTGGTTGGGTTTCAATCAATGGCCAAAGTTCAACACGCCCTGGTTTGTCGTTATCAAATGCACGGTGGGTCACATCTCCAATGATCCCGCTTTTGGCGTCCCCCACAAATGTATTATCCACCAATCGTAAAATAGGTTCGGCAGAGCGGAATGAGAACAGTAAGCTCTGTTTGTGCAATTGGTTCTCAATGGCGGTTAAGCGCTCTTCAAACCAATCGCGCATTTCACCAAAGTACTTTGGATCGGCCCCTTGGAACGAATAGATCGATTGCTTTTCATCACCTACAACGAAAACGGTACGTTCAGTATCATTGGCTCCTTGGCCTGATGTGAACTCTTCAGTCAGGCATTCAATCAACCGCCACTGGTCTGGACTGGTGTCTTGGGCCTCATCCACCAACACGTGATCAATACCACCGTCCAAACGGTACAGAACCCATTGCGACATAGAGCTATCTTGCAACAAGGTTTGCGATTTTTCGATCAGGTCCTGGTAATCCAATTTACCATGCAGCAGTTTGTATTGATTATAAGCGTCTAAAAACGGTCTGGCGAAATCATATAAAGCAATGGCACGCTCATATGCAGCGACAGAAACAAACGCTTCACGTGCGGATTCAACGCGTGCCATTAAATCATGCAAATCAGCCACCAAAGCAACGTTTGCTTCGCGCACAGCTTTTGTTGGTTTTAGGTTTGGTAATGCTTCAAAACGTTCTTTGTGCAACATGCAGTCAATTAACTTCTGCAACCTGATTTTGTCACTGGGGGCTGTGATGGCCTCATGGAAAGCGGCGCCTAGTTTTTTATTATTTGCCCCACTTGCCAAAAGCAATGGGACCATATCCGTTAGTATGGATAGATCCTTATCTGTGACTGTGATTTGTGCAATGGTATCAGCCGTCATATCGGGCATGAGACCAAAATCATCATGCTTTGGACGTTTGTCAAAGCCACGATGGTTTTGTGCTATAGCTTGCAGCAGGCTATCAGGGTCAAGTCCTGTGTAAAACGTAGCTAACCTTTCAAAGGCGGGGCGTGTATCCCCTTCGGCCAATTGCTCTAGAATATCAGCACGCACTTGTTTGGCTTTGCGATCCTCAAGGATTTCGAACTGAGGGGAGACATGCGCTTCTAATGGAAACTGCCTTAACAACGCATCGCAAAAAGCGTGGATCGTTTGAATTTTCAAACCGCCAGGTGTTTCCAACGCACTTGCAAATAAAGTGCGTGCTTGGCGTAACTTTACATCATTCAACAGATCAATGTTTTCGCCCAGCTGCTCCAAGGTTTCACGTAACCTGTCATCAGCCATCATAGCCCATTCACCCAACCGTTTGAACAAACGGTTCTGCATTTCGGCAGCGGCTGCGTTGGTATAGGTCAAACACAGAATTTTCTGCGGGTCGGTGCCATGTAGTAGCAAACGTGCTACGCGGTCGGTTAAAACACGTGTCTTGCCTGATCCAGCATTGGCTGAAACCCAAGTGGATGCGCTCGGTCGTGCGGCAGTTACCTGTGCTTTCGTGGCTTCGTTGAATTCGATCATGGCACATCCCTTGTCACTGGCATGTCTGTTTCTTCCCATTCACCAAAGCGGGATAAGTGATCATAATCTGAACCGTATTTATCTTTTTGCATTTTTAAGCGCGCACCGTATCCAACGCCATTTTCAAAATGACATTTCAACAGTTGGATAAATTCGGCCCATGTTTCATCCGCCAAACCTTCTGTAACGGGAACAGGCCGTAATGCTTCGCGGTTTTTCAGACTGATATATTCAAGCTTTGAAACGGCCATAGGTGGTATATCTTTAAATCCGCCAGCCGCCGCAATCGCAGCTTCTAATTGCAATTGCTTATCAAAACGGTGAATTTCTTTTGACCCAGGTGGATCGCCAGATTTGTAATCATAAATAACCAAGTCACCAAAAGCATCACGGTCCAACCGATCAGCTTTAACTGTTAGCGTAAAATCCAATTCTGGTATTGATCGCTTACCCTTGATCTCTTGGGCAATAACACTACCGGCTTCAGCACGTTCCCGTTCTGCTTCGACCAACCAAGGTGCGATTTTTTTCAAACGCCCAAACCATAGTCTGCGAGCAGAGGCCCACGGCACATCGCGTTCTAATATGCCTTCTGAAATTTGTAAAAAACTCTCAACAGAATACTCGCCACCATTAAGCTGCGTAGAGGTGTTAAAGCTCTCCATAATGCTGTGTAAAACGATCCCACGCGAAAGCGCATCGGGTTCTATGCCATAAGGTTTTAGAGGGCGCAAATTTAATACAGATTGCGCATAAATCTCATATGGATTGCGCACCAATGTCTTGATCCGTGTCACGGATAATTTCTTAGGATGCACAGGCGGGACAGGTGCAGGACGCGTTGCTTTTTCTAACACACCTGTTGGTCTGTCTAAACTCCGCGCAAGGTTAAGCCAGTGATTTCCACGTGCAGTCATATCTTGAATTGCGGTCTCACCAGTAGGGCCCAAGCCTGTTAACAAGTTGTTCAACCGTGTCAGCCAACGTGATGAAACGGTTGGGGCCTCTCCATCACGTATTGCACGTGACAGGACAATTTTACGTTGTCCAAAAGCTTGCTGAAAATCATGCGCTGATAAGCCGATATTCCGTTCTGGCAAGAGCAACCCAAGTTGTTTGCGCATGGACCGGTTTAGCCATGGGTCTGGACTTGGTTTTTGTGGCCAAATTCCCTCGTTTAATCCCCCTAGGATTACCAGATCAGCACCTTGAACACGGGCTTCTAAAGTGCCCCAGATTGCAATGTTTGGATGAGGCCGCACAGCATCCCGAACCTCACCGCTTTGTAAAACAGAATAGAGCAGTGCCGCATAATCAGGCGCAGCCCATAAAGAGCCTCCATCGGCCTCTCGCATAAGGTTTTCAAACAGTCGTTGTGCTTGTTGACCATCTGTATCACGCCACAAAGAATGTTGTTCTGCGACAACCCCTTTTGATAGCGAATATAAAAGGGCCTCATGCATCGCAATCCAGTTTGCCATTGTGCGTGGCGTGGTATCAGAAACCGCTTCGAAGGCTTCACAAAGCCATACCACCCATGGCTGCGCTTCGGTGTGTTTAACCTCTGCCCATTCGCGGATCATGTCGAATTGTACAAATGGTGGGCCGCCCCGAATGATAGGCGTATCGCGATCTAAATCCCCAAGCTCTAAATTACGCGTAAATCGTAAATGATTATTCCGATCTTCTGTTTGATGGGTCAGCGGATGTTTTAAAACCGCAATTAATTCAGAGGGTGCAATTGCCTTGCCCAGTAAGCTTGCGGTCAAACGCATAAAAATACCAATGGCTGACAGGTGCAAAGGCTCCCCAGCGCTGTCGTCAGGTGTGATTTTCCAACGGCTCAGTTGTGCAGAAACGCGGCGTGTTAAATTCCGATCAGGGGTGATCAATACGGCTGTTTCATTGCGTTCTGCCGCCTCGCGTAAACAAACTGCAATCGCATTCGCTTCATCTTTGGGGGAGCTTGCTGAAATTAGGCTGATGTCATCAGTCGCCGATTGAATGGCGGGGATTAAATCAGGGCCTTCTTCCAACCACTGATCTGTAACAGGCGCAGGTCGCAAAGCTAAGGACAGTAATTTGTTTCGGGCTTGTGAAAAAACAGGCTCTTCATGCCATGCGGGCAAACCATCAGGATTTACATCCAGCTTGTCAGAAATACGTGCCAACATAGATTGTGGATGATCATCATTTGCATTTTTACGGCTCAACACATCCCAAACAGAGGCAGGTGTTTCCGCATCATAACCAGGCAAAACCACGGCCCCTTGTGGGAGTTTTGATACCGCCTGCATGAATAAAGCGGTCGCACCACGCGAGCCTGTTGAGCCAGCGATGATTATCGGGTCATTTGGTGGGTTTTCTATCCAATGATCCGCATAAGCTTGGATCACAGCACGTTGCCGTGCCTCTGGATCAATCAAGGCTTCGGCAGACCAGTAATGTGTTAGAATATTCAGGAATTTCAGGCTGCGATCCCAATGTTCAGACGCATTCCCAAGCTCAACATCTTGCAGGCGGTCCAAGGGAACACCTTCACCGTGTGTCTCATCCAACAAAGCAGCTAGGCTATCTGCCAATGCAAACACCGATGACTTTGGCGCAAGGTCTGGCTGTTGTTCGATCAAGGCTGCAACAAGATCAGCCAGCTTTAAGCGTCTTTGTAATGGTGATGCTGGCAGCGCTAAACGGATAGGTGCTAAAGCATCGTGGGTTAAATCCGACAACACTTTAAGGCGGGGTAATAAAGCAGCTTCTCGTCTTTTGAACAAATCTTCTACGCGTCGCGCGGCACGGCGTGTGTTTAAATAGATTGTTGTTCGTGCAAATTCATGCGGTTGCATGGCCTGCGCACGTTTAAATAAACCTTCCACAAAAGCTTGTGAAAAGTCAGCGCCAATCGGAACCATAAAAACACGTGATTGACTGCTGACCTCAAACATCAGCAGCGATCTTTTCTGCCAATTCTATCCCTTTAGGATATCCAACATCTACCCAAGTGCCATCGTAAACAACACCACTTAACCGACCTTCTGCAATCATCTTTTCCCATAAGATATTAATGGAAAAACAGCGATCGGAAACATCATTCAAAGTGTTGGTTTTAATAATCTGTACGCCAGAATAAACATAAGGGGCTTCATTTGCTTGATTTTTGCGTTGCAATCGCATGTCATCTGTTAAGAAAAAATCACCAGCACCCAGATACCCCTGGGCATTAGGTTTTTTTAACAACAGTAATAATCCATCCATAGTGTTTGCATCCCATGTTTTTGCAAGTTTTTGAATGGGATTGTCACCAAACCATATTGAATCGCAATTCAGGGTATAAACGGGATCAGGCCCAATTTGTGGTAAGGCGTTTTTCAATCCACCACCTGTTTCTAATATTTCAGGGTCTTCACGGATAGCCGTGATGTTTCCCTTGGTACTTAAGTGTTGCTCCAATGGGGTTGCAAAGTAATGCGTATTCACAAAAACATCGGTAATCCCAGCATCGGATAAAATGTCCAATGTGTGATCAATCATAGGTTTGCCTAAAACGGGCACCAACGGTTTTGGTGTTTTTTCTGTTAAATGGCGCATACGGGTCCCAAATCCAGCAGCAAAAACCATTGCGGATTTAGGCTGCATGTGCGGCCTCTTTAATCTGTGATAATACTTCAGGCGTAGGGGTTGGAATATGATCCGCAACCCAGTTCTTTAAATCAACGAGTTCTGGATGGGCTAGATCATGTTGTAGATGACCCCAAACACGTGGGATTAAATCAACATAATGCGGTTTACCATCTCGAACACAAAGCCGCGCGAATATACCAATAATCTTTAGATTTCGTTGGGTGCCAATCGCAGCATACGCGAAATTGAAAGCTTTTTCATTCAATCCAGATTGATCGATGAAATAATCTTTCATGGTTTGCTGCAAGTTTGATGAAGTATCCCTACGCGCATCTTCCAACAATGAAACCAAGTCGTATGCAGGGTGGCCCATTAAAGCATCTTGGAAATCTAAAAGGCCCACATTTTGAGTTCCATTACGTTCTGGCAACCATAATAAGTTTTCTGCATGGTAATCACGCAAAACTAAAACAGGAGCCGTCTCTTCAATACGTGTGCATGCTGAACGTATCTGATCGCGGTATGCAGCTATGGTATCGTCAGACGTTGGTTCCCCCGTCGTTGCTGGTAAATACCAGTCCGTGACCAAATCGGTCTCACGCAAATAAGTTTCCATATCATAGGGCGGGATATTGTCAGATATCTTGGCGCGGTGGAGGCTTAATAAAACATCAATTGCTGCTCTATAAAGTGTGTTTTCGGTACTGTTATCTTGTTTGCAAATACGCGCAAATAAGTCATCGCCTAAATCTTCTAATAATAAAAACCCATTAACCTCATCGCTGGCTAATAGCTCTGGCGCAGATAAATTGTGGTCGATAAGAATTTTTAGAATTTTGACAAAAGGACGGACATCTTCGCCTTTTTCAGGAGGTGCATTCATCAAAATTGCTTTGCGATTATCAGCTTTGGTTAAACGGTCATAACTACGGTTAGAAGCATCGCCTGCGACTGTAACGGATTCAGCATTACCCCATGTGATGTGCTCTAAGAAAGCTTGTTTTTTCGCGACTCTATTTGTCATTCTTAATTATTGCCTAAGTTTAGGGATTTCACATCTGCAAGCTTATCCTCCCATTTCACATCTTGCCATGAAAATACGATAGATCGTTTGGTATCATTTAGAATTTTAATTTCAACAGTCAGGGCATGTTTGGGGGATAGAGATCCCAACCGATCCGGCCATTCAATAAGACATGCGGATGTTTCAAAGGCGCTATCTAACCCAAGTTCGAAAACTTCATCTGGATGGGACAGGCGGTAAAGATCTGCATGTACGTAATCTATTGATCCTAAATCATAGGTTTGCACCAATGTGAAAGTTGGGGATGGGACATCTTCGAGCTGGTCTATATCTTGCATTGTTTTTTGGATGATCTTGCGCGCCAAATCAGTCTTTCCAGCACCGACATCTCCACGCAAAAGGACAACATCACCATTGATAATATTCGCAGCTAAAGCGGTTGCAATTTCTGTCGTATTATCAGGGTTGTTAGAGGTGAGTGTAAACTGCACAAGATGTCCTTTGGCTCTGCTAAAGTGAAACTAAGGACTTGTACCTATGCTTCGCAAGCTAAACTGACATTTGGGCGCTATTTATTTTCGTATAGGCATGAAATTCGCATAAAGTATCCCCCGTGCACATGGGGTCAAAGTTTACGATAATTGGATCACCTTCATATGTTTCAATGTCTGCGTACCACGGGGTGCGATCTTGTGTGCTTTCAATATATTCCCGTAAATCACCCCATGTGGGCGTTGGAAGGAAAACACTTTGCATAAGATGTGAGAAATCTTGTATTGTTTTACAATCGCGCACACCAATAACCCCATCTTTAAATGCATTGTTTTGGAATGTTGTGGTGCCCTTGCGATCAAACACAATGATACCAATAGACGTGGCATTCATAGTATTTTGTAATGCGTGTATTTTACTTCGAAATTGTCGCTCCATAGCTAACGCATTTGTCACATCTTCGAATAGAAATACAACTGTACCAGAAGGGTGTGGTCGACCTATGACCCGCAATGTACGTCCATCGGGCAAGTCCCAATCTTCGCGGAAATCATCTTGCATGGCGCTCCGTTCAATCTGACGAAATGTTTGACACCAAGATGCATAATCTTTGGGCTCTGGTAGGATTTGTGTGTTGCGTAAACGGTCCATGAAAGAGAGCAAATTAGGTTGTTTTAATAACCACTCAGGCCTTAAACCCAGATGTTTTGGCAAGGCGGGGTTAAACAATGACAGTTTATTATCGTTATCAAAGACAGCAATCCCAACCATTAATTGTGCGAAAGTAGCGCTAAGTGTTTGAATAAATTTACCACGGTCACCCTTTTCGCGTGGATTTGATCTTTGTGGAGCAGCAGTGCTTGGCTTTTTAAAGATGGCTTTTAACCCAGCTTTGCCAGATATTATGGATGGTGCAGGTGTAGGTAACCTGAAAAATACATAACTGATCAGCAAAAGGCAGATTATAAAAACGCAAAATAGGGTTAAGATAGATAGAATCACAGGCATCTCTTGAATTAGGTTTCTCTATCAAAGCGTGAAATTCTGAATCAGAGATTAAGAGCTTGTATCAAATGGCTGATTCAATCCAAGTGCACCACGTGTATCAGCAGGTTTTTTTTCCAAGCCAGAACGCTCCCAGCGCACATTTACAATAGCCCCTTTGATGTTTGCCCCAACGATATGATGCTTTTCATTGGTATCGGCAGCAGCGTTTGCAAATGTAAGTTCTGCGCCTGAACGTTCTAACAGGGTTTT
Organism: Amylibacter sp.; assembly: GCA_965206885.1. Lineage (GTDB taxonomy): Bacteria > Pseudomonadota > Alphaproteobacteria > Rhodobacterales > Rhodobacteraceae > Amylibacter. The sequence goes on from CBDBLJ010000003.1 coordinate 258,047, forward strand.
GGCGATGAACAGACCCAACCCCATTCCTTGATATTCCGAAAAATCCTGTTCGCGTTGGCTTTGACGTGACCGTTTGCTGATAAAAGGATCGCCAATCCGATCCAGCAAGTCATTCGGATAACCTTTGCCATCATCCGCAACGATGATCCGTACAGAAGTCTCATCCCATGTGGCGTCAACCCAAACATTTGCGCTTGAAAAATCCACAGCATTTTGAACGAGATTCCGAATCCCATGAATGATTTCTGGATGGCGGGAAATAATGGGTGTGTCTTCTGCGAATATATCTTCATCTTTGCCGTTGATTGTAAAATTAATCATTTTGCCACGGCTTTCATGCGGCTCTGCTGCCTCGTGGATGATTGCCGTTAGTGGTGCATGTTTAAGCAATAGATCGTCTTTACCACTACGCCCCATATCGCGTAAAATTTGGCTTAAGCGGACGGCCTGTTCTTTGATGAGGATGGCATCATCGTGCAGGTCCACATCGTTTTTCAATTCCGAAGCCAGTTCAGAAGATACCAGTTTAATCGTTGCGAGCGGTGTACCCATTTCATGAGCTGCCGCTGCGACAACACCCCCTAAAGCGGTTAACTTATGTTCACGCGCAAGGGCCATTTGCGTAGCAGATAAAGCTTGCGACATAGAGAACATTTCCACAGTCACGCGGCGTGCGTAACTGGCTAGGAAAAGAATACCGATCGTAAGAGCAAACCACATCCCGCCTAAGAAGATGTTTTGAACCTCTAATATTTCACCAGATTGTCGCGCCAACGGTGTGTATATGAACGTCAGCAATGTAATTGTAATCAGTGCTGTTAAGCTGACCACGAGTGTTGCGTTGAACGTAAGGGCTGTCGCTGCAATTGTTACGGGTGCTAAAATCAACATTGAAAACGGATTGTGCAAGCCACCCGTTAAATACAGCAACAGTATTAATTGGGCCAAATCAAACAGCAAAGACAACATAGCTTCGCGTTCAGACAAACGTTTATTTGCAGGTAGGATTAATGTTGCAGATATATTAAATAAAACGGCTGCCGTGATGACTATCAGGCAGGCTCGAAAAGGAATGGCCAACTCTAAATAGTAAACTGCAGCAACAACAGCGCCAGTTTGCCCTACAATTGCAAGCCAACGCAGAATAACCAATGTACGTAATCTAATCCAATCGCTGCGTGCCTCACGCGTGAATAGGTTTGTTGATGGCTGCGACAATGATGGACTCTCTTGTGACTTGTCTTCTGTGTTGTGAAGTTAGATGAATGGTTGCAACTAATCTAGGGTGGTTACAGTTATGTCAAAATCTTTAGCAATTTTAGCATCAGGCGTTGCCACAGCGGCAATCGCTGTTGGCGCTTACTTTGTTTTACTTCAGCCAGCGAACCAATGTGGACCAACAGGTGTGATTGCAGGAAACGCTCATACTACACGACTCTCCTAATTTGAGCTGGAATTAGGAGCCACGGCGAGACAGCGGCGGTTGGGTCTGACCTGAGCAGCTTGCGAATCTGATCGAAGCCAATTCGAAAGAATGATTTAGCAAAATACCCGTGTTTTTTCCGCTTCATTTTCCCGGCCCCTATAAGTTTAGCGGCGGTTTTAGATGCCCAGGCAACGGCGAGCGCAACGAGGCCTAAAAGCAGATCAAGTTTTTTTGCAATGGTTAGACGGGTGTCTTCCAAATTGAAACCGCGTGTTTTCGCATCGCCAAATAAGCTCTCAATTGCCCATCTTTTTTTGTAGATGGTAAGGGCGTGATGCGCAGGTCGATTGGAGACGACGATCAAAAGTTCGCCCCCCTTGATGCGCTTTGCAGAAAAGCTAAACCACGTGGCCCCGCCTGATTTATTGTTACCGAAGCGGGCCTTAAAGTCACGCTTGCCGCGACAAGTGCGCAGCAAAGTACTCAGGTTTTGCGTTTGCCCGTCCTGTGTGGTCACAATCTGGTTGCCTTTGATCCTAATGACAAAGGGGATGTTGTTTTTATGCAGAAAATCCAGCCACTGGCCTCCTATAAACTCCCGATCAGCTAACAGATACTTGATTGTGGATACCTTGAATACGGATAGATAGCGCTCCATCAGAGTAATGCGCTGTGCGGTATCACTGTTGCCAGCACGCCCTAAAACGTTCCACATCAACGGAATACGGTGGCGGCGTGTGACAAGAGCCAAGACTAGAAAGTTGACATGGCGTTGCCCGATTTTCCAATTTGTTCGATCCAGACACAAATACCACGATGTGCAGGGCCCTATCATTTTGACAAGCAAAGGTGCCGCCCAATCTGGGCCCAGATTAACATGCTGAAAAAAGCGTTGCAGACGGCGATAGGTGCTTTCAACCTTGGTGTCGGAAGGAAATTCACAAGCGAGATGGCTCAAATTAACCGTTCGGGCATTCACCATACCCATGATCAAAAGGCACATCGTTTCAAGGCGGCTGTTGCTCAATGGTAAATGCGGGGATAATCTATCCTTGAGGGTAGTCAGGGCTTTGGTGAACATCAGGTGGACCTTGTTTAGCAAGAAGAGTCCTTCCGTAAATCATAATCTGGCACCCTCAACCACCCCACTGTCGTGTAGTATGGGAAACGCTACAATTGGTGGTCCGTTTGAATTAGTGACTCATAAAGGGGTCGCTGTAACAGAAAAAGACGTTATTAAAGACGTATCCTTAGTTTACTTTGGCTATACATATTGCCCAGATGTTTGCCCATTGGATGTGGCGCGGAATTTGGAAGCAATTGATTTGCTTGCCGCTGACGGAAAAAACATCACACCAGTGTTCATTACAATCGACCCAGCGCGCGATACACCAGAAGCGTTATCAGACTATGTTGATGTCACGCATGAAAAAATGATTGCGTTGACAGGTACAGATGAGCAAATTTCGGCAGCATCGAAAGCTTACAAAACCTATTACCGCAAAAATGGCGAAGGCGAAGACTATCTGATGGACCATTCAACATTCAGTTATTTGATGTCTCCAGATGGCTTCTTGGATTATATTCGCCGCGATTTGACAGCAGAGCAGGTTGCCGAAAAAATTGGGTGTCTTGTAGATTGATGCACTCAAATTGACCTCTGTTAATCTTCCATTTAGAAGTGTTCTTATGGAATTATATAAAGTTGATGAAAATGTCTGAAGATGACCTCCGCGAGATTGGCCCAGATAACAGTCTTTTAATCCTAGATGATGATGAACCGTTCCGCCGCCGCTTAGCGCGTGCGATGGAAAAACGCGGTTTCAATCCAACACCTTTAGACTCCGTTGCGGCGGGACGTGCGTTTTGTACAGCAACACCACCAGCCTATGCTGTGGTTGATTTGCGATTGCTGGATGGCAATGGTTTGGATGTGGTCGAAGTGCTGCGTGCGCGCCGTCCAGAAGCGAAAATTATTGTGCTGACGGGTTACGGTGCCATCGCAACTGCAGTTGCTGCTGTGAAAATTGGCGCTACAGATTATTTGGCAAAACCGGCGGATGCAAATGATGTAACCAACGCATTGCTTGCAACACCAGGCGATAAACCTCCCCCCCCAGAAAACCCAATGTCTGCGGATCGTGTGCGCTGGGAACATATTCAACGTGTGTTTGAATTATGCGATCGTAATGTATCTGAAACAGCGCGCCGTTTGAATATGCACCGCCGTACACTACAGCGTATCTTGGCAAAACGCAGCCCACGCTAAGCTGTGTTTGCAGCGCGGAGAAGCCATTTTTTAAATGTGAGTAAAGAGGGCGTTTCGCGCCCTTTTTTTGTGACTATATAATACCCTAAACCATCATCTTTCAATTCACAGATTTTCTGTAAGCTGCCATCAGTGATGGCCTGCTCTACCAGTGCATATGGTTGTAATGTTAAGCCTGCGCCGGATCTGATTGCTGATAAGACCAGTTCATTTGTTTCAAACATGGTGACCTTAGCTTGGTCTAAATCAAGCCCTTCATTTTCAATAAGCATTCGGCGCTCAAACATAATGGTCTGGAAAAACCACGGTAGATGCTTGGCTTGTTCCAAGCAGTTAACAGGATGATCCTTAATGAACCCAGAACTTGCCACAACGATAAATCGATCTTTAATAAGGGGTGTGGCGTCTAGCCCTCGCCATTCACCTTTCCCAAAGCGAATTGCCAGATCGATATCACGACTTTCTAGGTCAACGGCCTGAACGCTTGGATTCAGGTTTATTTTCCAATAATTGGTTAAAACCACCAGCTTTTAGCTGGTCAGCTTTAGCGTTATTTACATAAGGTTTCCTTCCATTTTAAGACCTTACCGTTGCGCTGGGTCTTAAAATGGAAGGAAACCTTATGTAAATAACGCTAAAGCTGACCAGCTAAAAGCTGGTGGTTTTAACCAATTATTGGAAAATAAAAGGGTTTAGATATGTTAAATATTATAGCAGATGCGATGATGACGGCGACACGTACAAACACGCATAACAGAGCTTTTGATCACAGAGAAGAAAACACGCGGTATCTTTATTTAGAAGAGCGCCGTCGTCGTGAAGCAAAGCGTCAGTTAAACATCGCCCTAGCGCGAGGCTTATTAAGATAAGGGCAAATTATGCAGACCAAGGCGCAAGAGCGGTGTTCACAAAACTTGATCGCTCTTGCAGCCTATCGACAATACTTACCAATGCTTTGCGGTCACGCCATTGAATTGCCATTCTGGATTCCGCCCATAAGATAATACAAGTAAAGGCATAATCGCATACATTTGGTTCATCCCGCATCAACCAGCCGTCTGCCTGAGCCTCTAACCAGTCTAATGTTTTTTGCCCACGCAACATATGACGTTCACGTGGATTATATCCTAAGGTGTTTTTTCCAACAGGCTCTAAACCCGCCCATACCTGCTGTTGTGCTGCGACAAGGAAATTACCCATTTCCAGAATAACGGCCAATAATTGTCGGTCCGCTAAAGGATCCAGATAAGGCTCAGTTGCCTCTTCGGTCATAGCCCAAAGCTGTTCTACAATTTGTGATGTCGGGAAAATTGTTTCACCAACAGTTTTCAAAACAGGAACCTGACCAGTGGGTGTGATCTCAAAATAATCATCAGGCAGCGGATGCTCGAGCGTCATCGCTTTAACAGGTAAATGCCATTCTTCGATTAAGATACGGCACAACCGTGCAAAGGGTGATCCCTCAATATAATATAGTTTCGCAGGTTCTAATTCATCCATCTGTCAAATCCGTAAATCGTTCTAAAAAGCGCCCCTTAACTTCCAAAGGAGCATGTGGCCTTAATATACGCTTTGGCAAGTCCGATATAACCGGTTTTCCAAATAATTTGTCGGCTTCAGGCTCTGAAAACCCTGCAATTTGCACTGCTTCCAGCCAAGCTGATAGTTTATCGGCGCGTTTAATTTGTTTCTTGATCAAGTCAGGGGTCTTTGCTGGTAGCCCGAAACGAACATGAATTGCTGTTACCAATCGCTCATCAAGTGCTTCATATCCAGGACCTACGGCGGCCTTGACGGGTGAAATCATATCGCCAATTACATATTCAGGTGCGTCATGTAACAAGGCTGCCAAACGCCACTTTGGGTCAATACGGGGGTTAAGCGTGGTAAACAACTCTTCGACAAACACAGAATGCTCTGCAACGGAGTAGGGGTAATCTCCGATAGTTTGCCCATTCCAGCGGGCCTGAAAGGCTAAACCATGTGCAATATCTTCGATCTCAATATCTAATGGAGAAGGGTCAAGAAGGTCTAACCGACGTCCAGATAGCATACGTTGCCAAGCTCTGGGTGGGGTAGAATTCTTTAACATAAAATCTCCATAATAGCTATTAAGCGCCCCAAATTGGGTAGCCCCTTGTCGATACCCAATCTCGATGCTACATGCCACCCTAAGATTGTGTTTTTCTAGAGGAGCCGTGCAATGGCCAATGATTATATTGTAAAAGACATCGCTCTTGCAGACTTCGGTCGCAAAGAGCTGGATATCGCTGAAACAGAAATGCCAGGACTGATGTCACTGCGCGAAGAATTTGGTGCCAGCCAACCTCTTAAGGGATCACGCATTGTTGGTTCTTTGCACATGACGATTCAGACGGCTGTTTTGATCGAAACCCTGACAGCTCTTGGCGCGGATGTGCGTTGGGCGTCTTGTAACATTTTCTCTACACAAGATCACGCAGCTGCTGCAATCGCTGCTGCTGGTGTTCCAGTGTTTGCGATCAAAGGTCAAACCCTTGAAGAGCATTGGGATTATCTGGATAAATCGTTCTTGTTTGATGATGGCCCAAACCTGATCCTAGACGATGGTGGCGATGCTACACTATACATCTTACTAGGTGCACGCATTGAAGGTGGCGAAGAATTCGGCGTTGCAGGTTCCGAAGAAGAAGTAGCTATTCAAGCGCAAATCAAAAAACGTATGGCGGCATCCCCTGGTTGGTTCACAAAAATGCGTGATCAAATCCAAGGTGTATCCGAGGAAACAACAACGGGTGTGCACCGTTTGTACGAATTGCACAAAAATGGCGAATTGCCATTCCCAGCGATCAACGTGAACGACTCAGTTACGAAATCAAAGTTCGACAACAAATACGGTTGTAAAGAATCATTGGTAGACGGTATTCGCCGCGCAACCGACACAATGATGGCTGGTAAAACTGCTGTTGTGTGTGGTTATGGCGACGTTGGCAAAGGCTCTGCCGCGTCCTTACAAGGTGCTGGTGCACGTGTGAAAGTCACGGAAATCGATCCAATCTGTGCGCTACAAGCGGCAATGGACGGCTTCGAGGTTACAACACTAGAAGATGCCGTTGCAGACGCTGATATTTTTGTAACAACAACGGGCAACAAAGACATCATTCGCATCGAACACATGCGCGCAATGAAAGACATGGCCATTGTTGGTAACATCGGTCACTTCGATAATGAAATTCAAGTTGCACAGTTGGACAACTTGAAAATGACAAACATCAAAGACCAAGTGGACATGTATGAATTGCCATCAGGCAACCGTATGATCTTGTTGTCTCAAGGTCGTTTGTTGAACCTTGGAAATGCCACGGGCCACCCATCATTCGTGATGTCTGCATCGTTCACAAACCAAGTTCTAGCGCAAATCGAGCTTTGGACCAAAGGTGATGAGTACAATAACGAAGTGTACATCTTACCGAAGCATTTGGATGAGAAAGTAGCACGTCTACACCTAGAAAAAATCGGCGTGAAATTGACAGAATTGTCAAAAGACCAAGCGGATTATATTGGCGTTGCAACAGACGGCCCATACAAGCCAGAGCACTATCGTTACTAATCATCTGATTATAGATGACCGATAAATCTAAAAAACGCCGCCCATATTTTCATTGGGCGGCGTTTTTTGTTGTTTTGGCTACGGTTGTTTACGGTGGCTACCAAGCGATGGTGCATCCAAACACATCGCTCCCAGATGAATGGAATCCAACACGCGTTTTAGCTGTTAAGGACGATTTATCGCCTCTCACGATGTGGAAACTGAAACGGACATTAAGTGATCCAATGTTGTGCCAAACAGCACTCGCCCAAGTGGCAAATGCAAAACCATTGCCCGATTTCATCAAAGATGAAAAATGCAGCATCATCGACCAAGTTGAATTGCGTTCTGTTGGCCAATCATCCGTGAAACCCTTTAACACCAGATGCCAATTGGCGCTTCGAATCGCGATGTGGGATCATCACGGCGTGCAAACAGCTGCCTTAAAATATTTCAACCAACCCGTAAAAGAAATCAAACATTATTCCAGCTACAGCTGCCGTAAAATCCGTACTACGAGTGGTAATCAAGATCGTATGAGCACACATGCCACCGCAGAAGCCATAGACGTGTCAGGTTTTGTTTTGAACGATGGCACATCCATATCCTTAAAATCCGCATGGAATGGCCCCGCAAATCAAGCAGCATTCTTACGCGAAGTAAGAGACAGCGCCTGTGACTGGTTTAAACTGACACTCAGTCCCGATTTTAACGCTCTACACGCCGATCATTTTCATTTGCAACATAAGGGCTGGAACGCTTGTAGATGACCTATGCCTTGAAAGCATCACAATAACTTGCACAACTGTATATATTATGAACACGTAGGGTGGGTTTTAGCTCACGCGTATTCATATATTTTGTAGTCTTGTCAAAAAATATCCAGAAAGTTATATCTTGGTAATTATTTATTTTCCAATAATTGGATTGTGCGTAAATCTATTTCAGATTTAGATGATTCAGAAAATGTAAGCTTAATACTTGATTCTAATAATAATATAAAAGGCAGGTATGGCAGCCCAGGACCAATGACAGCCATTATAAGTTGCCGCGAAAATACGACCAGAATATATTTTCGCTTCAATGGTTTGCATATGTCAGACTATCAATATGGGACAGTCACTTACCGGTTAGATGATAAAAAAGCAGCAAAAAGAAAGATGATAGAGTCCACAGATAATAAAGCGTTAGGTCTTTGGAGCGGTGGTGTTGCCATACCTTTTCTTAAAGGTATGGCAACACCATGACAATCTTTTGATACGAGCTACTCCTTACGGGGATAATGCCGTAACGGCTAATTTCACGATTACTGGCTTAGCAAAAGCTATTCAACCTTTGAGGGCAGCTTGTCATTGGTAGCAAGCACATGGCGGCCTTCAGTCCACGTGTACCATACGCATAAAGCAGTAAGTATTTATAAGTTTCATATTTATATCAATGGTTTAATGTAACGTCCCAGTTGGGACATCTTGCCTTTTTCAACTATTATCTATGTCTTTTAATTGAATTTCTATCGACCAAAATCTCCCTGTTTTCAGCTTTTTTGAATAAGTTCAGATAGATGTGAGACTGTTTTTTTGTTGCCAAGATTTAGGCGGCCTCGGAGACTGAGTATTGTAAAAAACCAACTCACGAGGCCAATATGCAAATCATAAGACTGCACAAGAACGTTTATAAACTTTATGCTTGGGCGCGGACACAAGAATGTTTGGATGCGTACCGTATCAAATACGAAGACACGGTTCGGCAATGGGAAGCTTTACGCGCAGAGGGTGTTTCTCTAGCAAAATGCGCTGAATTTGTCGGCATCTCTCGGTCTACTTATTATCGCTACAAGCGGGTTTTGAAGGATTTGGCGCAAGGGATTATGCCGCCATCAAAGGCCCCAAAACACCGCAATAAGTCACAGTGGGGTGAGGCAGAAAAACAGTTGGTGCTCGAAATTCGCCGCGACAATAAAACCTACGGTAAGGAAAAAATAGGGGCCATCTTGCGGCGCGATAAAAACCAAATCATAAGCGATAGCACCGTGGGGCGTATCTTGGGTTTTCTACGCAAGAAAGGCCTGATTACACGATCAAGGTCTGCACCACAAAAGCGCAAGCGTAACTTCTCCAAGGGCCACGCCAAAGGATGGAAATATAAGGATTACAAAGATATAGAGATTGGAGAACGTGTGCAGATCGACCACATGACTGCCACGAAAAACGGCGTCACCTGCAAGCACTTTCAGGCCTGGGAACGGCGTAGCAAGCACATCCACGCGCAAATTTATTCGAATGCCACCGCACGCTCTGCCAAACGGTTTTTGGAAGAGCTTGTGGAAATAGCTCCCTATAAAATCCTCTCAATTCAAGTTGATGGTGGCTCCGAGTTTATGGCCGATTTTGAGACGGCGTGTGAGCAGATGAAAATCCCGCTCATTGTATTGCCGCCAGCCAGACCGAAATACAATGGTGGCGTTGAGCGTGGAAACCGCACCTTCCGCGAGGAATTCTATGATTGTTGTGATCTGATTGCCGATAGCATTGGAGCTATGCGGTTTGAACTGAGAAAAGCTGTCGAAAAATATAACACATTCAGACCACATCACGCCTTGAAAGGTAAGACACCCATGGAGTACCTTCGAATCACTCAGGCCGAAGCCGCGTGAGTCTCAAAACACATGAACCTATACATTTTTCATCTTGCCCCTTTTTTTAACGCAAGACATCACCTATCTTCTTAAGTGAAGCAGTGCTTGTCTCTAGCTCCAGCACAGTTTTTCAAAGTAATTTTGGGGTACGACCCGAAATCAGGGAAGGATTAATTTTATGAGTAAACGTGACGATTTGATCGCGCAATATGCGGAAGACCTAAGCAGCAAATGCGGAATGCAGGCTGATATGAATTTGCTAACAAAAGTAACAATCGGCTGCGGTCCAGCAATTTATAATGCAGATGCATCAACAGTTGCAGGCACACAAGAAGCTGAACTTGAAACAGTGAAAAACAATTTCCTAATCAAAAAACTGGGCATGTCTGACGGTCCAGAATTAATGGATGCGATCAACTCAGTGCTAACAACATATGGTCAATCAAACCGCAACAAATACCGTGCGGTTGTATATTATATGCTGGTTAAACATTTCGGCAAAGAGTCTGTATACGGCTAATATTATTGATATGAATTTTAAAGGGTGCCCTATGTGGCACCCTTTTTTATGGATTAGCCAAATATTGCCAAGACCAACCCAATAACGGCACATCCCCCAACCGCATAAATACCATCTATGATAATCAAAGCTTTTGGGCGTCTTGCGAAAGCATAATTTGTTGTCAGCCATGGTACGGAAGTAAACAATCCTAGGCCGAGACCGCTGACAAACCCCTCTATGGCACCATCAACACCGCTGGCAGCAAAGATGTGGCGCATCATTCCAGCCACTAAAATAGTGCCAACAATCGCGATTATATAAGGTTTTGGCCCAGCGTTTTTCTGCTGTTCTTCGGTAACACCTGCGGCGGCCATCCAAGGTTTTGCCATCGACATATACCAAACTCCACCAAAGACAAAGGCTGCAATACCAGCAACGATTACAGATATATATTCCATAACTCATCCTTTCTGTTTGTGGTTTCAGTATGCGAAGTTTCCTTCTTTAAATCTATGATTTAATTTTTTGGCTAAGAGGTTAAGGTGGCCGCACAAAGCAAGAGGAAGTATAATGATTGTACGCGATGTGAAGTCTATTATCGGCACGGAACGTGATGCGCATGGCCCAGGTTGGAACAGCAGACGTTTATTGGTTCGCGATGATGGTATGGGGTATACGATGACCGATACGATCGTTTCTGCAGGTAGCGAAATGACGTTGGAATATAAAAACCACTTAGAAGCGTGTTATTGTATTTCAGGCACAGGCGAGATTGAGGATCATGCAACAGGCGAGGTGCATCAATTGTACCCGGGCGTGATTTATGCTTTGGATCAAAACGACCATCATACATTACGCGCTCATAATGGTGCAGATATGAACTTGATATGTACATTCACTCCAGCGTTAACTGGACAAGAAGTTCATGGGCCAGATGGTAGCTATTCGTGATGCAACCGCAGTAAAGTTACCCTTTATATCCACCAAGATCACAGATGATTTTCCACTCTGCATCCGTGACAGGTTGCACAGACAGGCGTGAACTTTTCACCAAGGCCATTTCTGTCAAACGCGGATCAGCCTTGATTTGCTCTAGTGTGATTGGGTTTGGTATATCCGCCACCGCGCGTATATCGACACATTCCCACCGCGCATCATCTGTGGTGCTATCAGGATGACATCCCGCACATACTTCAATCACACCAACAATGCGCTTTTCTTTAATGGAGTGATAAAAGAACCCCAGATCACCAACCGCCATTTGGCGCATGAAATTGCGGGCCTGATAATTGCGCACCCCATCCCATTCTTCACCAACGGCGCCCTTAGCGACCTGTTTATCCCAACCCCAAGTATTGGGCTCTGATTTAAACAACCAATACGCCATATTAAACCTCGTGTTTTAGAGGCCTCGACATCAATTGTGTCAAAGCATCTGTGACAGATAATTTCTCTTGTAACACAGCAGAGACAGCTTTGCAGATTGGTAATTCCAGCCCGTGTTTTTCTGCCAATGCACCAACTGCCATTGCGGTGGATATACCCTCTACAGTCTTTGTTTGCCCAAAGCCTGCTTGCGATCCTACTTGATGCCCAAAAGCAAAGTTACGCGATTGCATGGATGTACAACTCAGGACTATATCCCCAAAACCAGATAGGCCAGATAGTGTTTCAGGCTGGGCACCCATCTTATGAGCCAAAGTCGTTAATTCCGCAAAACCGCGCGTTAACAAGGCGGCTTGTGCGCTTTCACCCAAATTAGAACCATTCACGATACCGCAGGCAATTGCATAAACATTTTTCAACGCACCGCCCAATTGCACACCTTGTACGTCATGGGACAAATACATTCGTAATGTTGGTGTGGATAACAGTTCTTGCAGCTCCGAACCCAACTGAGGGTCAGTTATTCCCAATGTTAGCGCAGTGGGTTTCCCGCTCGCAATTTCCGATGCAAAGCCAGGTCCAGAAATAGCACCGAATGTCAGATCAGGGCGTTCTTCTGCTATAATATCTGTCTGGCTGCGAGAGGTTTGTAATTCAATCCCTTTGGCGCACATCAATACAGGGCAGGTCAAATCTTTGAAAGCTTTTGATTGAATTACAGAACGCGAAATCTGTGCTGGAACGACCATAAGCAAGACATCTGAATTGGTTAGATCTGATAGCGTACTGGTGGCAGATAATGTTTCGGGCAGTTTGATGTTTGGCAGATAAGCGTCATTCCTATGGGTTGTAGAGATCGTATCCATTTGATTTGCATTACGACCCCAAAGCGTGACGGGGTTGTTACCTTTTGCCAAAACACAGGCCAGCGCTGTTCCGAATGCACCTGCGCCAATTACCCCGATATTCCTCATGCTTTAGCACCCTTTTTACCCGAACCTAGCATTGGTGCAGCCGTTTGATCTAGGGGCCATCTTGGGCGGGCATTTAGGGATAAGTTACTGAAATCACCTAAGCGGTGTTTTTCAACACCAACCCATGCGATCATGGCAGCGTTATCTGTGCAATATTTCAAAGGGGGCGCCAGAAACTCAAACCCTTGGCTTGCACATAATTTCTGCAATGCGGTACGAATTTGACTGTTGGCAGCAACACCGCCTGCAACGGCCAATACAGGTGTTTCAGTATTGGTTTGCTCCATAAAGGCCAAACAAGCGCGACGTGTCTTTTCTGTCAAAACGGCAGCGACGGCATCTTGGAACCCTGCGCACAGATCAGCTTGATCGGTAACTGTCAGCCCACCTTTTTCCACAACGATTTGATCACGTGCACGGCGTAATGCCGTTTTCAAACCAGAAAAAGACATATCGCATCCAGCACGGTCCAGCAAAGGCCGAGGGAATTTAAAACGTTTTACATCACCTAACGCAGCTTTTTCTTGTACCAAAGGTCCACCTGGATAACCAAGTCCCAGTAGCTTTGCTGTCTTATCAAAAGCTTCGCCTGGAGCATCATCAATTGTGCCGCCAAGACGCGTGTATTTGTCCACTGAATGTACAATCAAAAACTGGCAATGACCGCCGCTGACCAAGAGCATTAAATACGGAAATGCAATCCCATCTGTCATACGCGGGGTTAAAGCATGACCCGCCAAATGATTCACGCTGATCAGCGGTTTGCCAGCGCCTACAGCCAAGCCTTTGGCGCACATGACACCACTTAAAACACCGCCGATTAAGCCAGGGCCAGAGGTGACAGATACTGCATCTATATCAGCTAATTTAAGGCCAGCAGTATCCAGCGCTTTTTCCACACATATGTCCAAACGTTCGGCATGGGCACGTGCTGCAATCTCTGGGACCACGCCGCCAAAATCAGCATGCAAATCATATTGTTCAAACACTTCGGATGATAGGATTTCAGTACCGTTTTCAATACTATTGCGCACAACAGCAGCAGCTGTATCATCACAGCTGCTTTCCAAACCTAAGATCGTAATAGAATCTGACATTGCCAATTGTCGCCTTACATGTGCATTTTAGTTATGGTTGAGTTATCACCTGACTGAAACGCAAGCAATGGACAGCCGTATGAAAACACTTCTGATGATCAGGGATGAACAACTTGCTGTTGATTTTGTGAGTGGGTTAGCTGTTTCAAATCCTGTCGTCTATGCGCCTATGGTGACGATCGAACAGGTGAATGCCAAGCAACCTATCCCAGTTGCAGATATGCTCGTATTTACGTCTTCAAACGGAGTTCGTGCATATAGAGCAATGACGAAAGACCGATCTGTTATAGCGATATGTGTCGGTTCCGTGACAGAAAAAGTGGCAGTTGATGAAGGTATAGAGGTTTCCAAAACCTATGAGACTGTTGCCGCTTTGATTGAGGATATCAAAGATACCTCTCAATCAATCGTATATCTAAGAGGTGAAGTCGTTTCTGTTGATATCGCCCAAGCTTTGTCTGATACCAAGGTCCGCTTAACAGAGGTTATCCTTTATGAGCAGGTGTTCCACAAATTACCGCCACAGGGCGTAAACGAAATCGAATCATCGGCTGTTATTGTGCCGATTTTATCCAAAGAAATCGCGATACGGTTTTTAAAAGCTTTAACCACAATAAAATCACAAAACGTCACTATAATTTGCATCAGTGCTGCTGTGGCTGCGATTTTCAAAGATTCAGCAGATTTTACAGTTGAAACCGCTTCAAATCCTACACGTGCGGCTTTAATGCAAATGGTGAAGACTGCGTTGTCATCTTAGAAAACCGCAAGAAGGCCTTTAAGATCGCGAAATAGGGCCTTATATTCATTCTGTTAGTTAAAAGGTATTCCCGTGGCAAAAAAAGACACTGAAAACACAGATGTTGAACAGCTTGAAGACGATGTTGAAATTGTCGAAGATGAAACAGAAGAAGTGATCGCAGACGAAGACGCATCAGATGAAGAAGTTTCTGAAGAAGAATTCGAACATGAAGATGAGGAAGAGCATCGTTCTCTTTCTGCAAAAATCTTACGCACATTAAGTGTCTTTATACTTGGTGCAGGCGTTGCTCTGTGGGCTGGCCCGAAAGTGGCGCCATTATTGCCAGCGGGTCTAGCGCCTGTTTCAGAATTCTTGTCGCCACAAACAGATGTTTCAACACAAATTTCCGCATTGAAAGCTGATTTTGAAACACGGCTAGAAGTGACAAAACAAGAGACCTCAGCGTCGGGTGATTTAAAAGCCTTATCTGAAAAGAATGCAGCGCTTGAAACACAGCTGGGTACGCTGGACGCAACTATTTCAAAGCTGTCTGAAAGCTTACAAAAAATCCAAGCCGATATGGCAACGTTGGAAACGCGCCAAAGCCTGACGACGCAAGGTGGTGAAGTCTCCAGTGAAGTTTTGAAAAGTTTCGAAGAAAAGCTTTCAGCAATTTCGCAAGCGCAACTGAAACTGAACCAAAGCCAAAGTTCAGCAGTAGAAGCACAGCAAACCGCAGAAGAAAAACTGAAACTGGCTACCGCAACACGTGCTGTTGGGCAGATCACGGATGCATTGCAATCAGGAAAACCGTTCAAGGATGTACTGGCAGAACTTGGTAATATTAACGTACCTACCGCTTTGGCAGATATTGCTAATACGGGCACAACATCTCTGAACGATCTGAAAAAGCAATTGCCCTCATTGGCACGCACAGCAATTCGCGAAGATGCAGCAGCGAATTCAACAGATACTGTTTTGGGTAAGTTCACATCCTTCTTAAAGTCTCAGGTGGGCACGCGGTCATTAAAGCCACAAGATGGTGATGCAGTAGATGCCATCCTATCTCGTATCGAAGCAGCGCTTGCTGATGCGAATTTGAGCGGTGCGTTAGCAGAAGCTGGAGCATTGTCAGATGCGGCAAAAACCAGTTTAGGTGGCTGGATCACATCTTTAAACACGTTGAACGCTGCAACGAACGCTTTGCGTGAATTGCAACAAACTATAACGTCACAAGACTAGACGGGGCATTATTATGATTTGGTCATTGATAAGAATTATACTTTTTATCGGCATTATTGCCCTCATTACCTTTGGCATCGTGTTTGTCATTGAAACGGGCGGCGAAGTGCGACTGTCACTAGCGGCAAAAGAATACAGCTTTAGCCCGCTTATGGGTGTGATCGGATTGGTCCTCGCTTTGGCCGTTCTATGGGTTGTCAAAGTGGTCCTTGGCTTAATGTCCGCCGTGTTCCATTTCTTTAATGGTGATGAAACAGCAATAACACGCTACTTCAATCGCAATCGCGAGAAAAAGGGCTTTGATGCATTAGCTGAAGGTATGGTTGCGTTGGCAGCAGGCGAAGGTAAAATAGCAATGGCACAAGTGTCAAAAGCTGAAAAAATGCTACAACGCCCGGAGCTAACAAACCTTGTAAACGCACAAGCGGCGGAAATGAGTGGCGATACCAAAAAGGCGTTGAAATATTACAAAAGCCTCTTGGAAAATGACCGGACACGTTTCGTGGGTGTTCGTGGCTTGATGAAACAAAAGCTGGCAGAGGGCGATACAGCCACTGCTATGAAGCTGGCGCAAAAAGCATTTGCTTTACGCCCAGCACATGAAGAAACACAAAACCTATTGTTTGAAATGCAATCTGATTCAGGTGATTGGTCAGGTGCGCGCGATACGATTATCACGAAAGTGCGTAAAGGCAGCTTGCCCAAAGATGTGGGTCGTCGCCGTGAAGCTATTTTGACAATGGCAGATGCAAAAGATTTGTTGGATGCGGGTGATATCGAAGCGGGTAAAAACGCAGCGATTAGCGCGAATAAACTGGCACCAACGTTGATCCCAGCAGCCGTGCTTGCCGCTGAAATGCAGACGCTTGCGGGAAATAAATCCGCAGCAGCTAAGATCATCAAAAAAGCGTGGGCAGGAAATACACACCCAGACCTTGCAGCAGCTTTTGCCGAGATCGAAGAAAAAGAAACATCAGAACAGCGTTTGAAACGGTTTAATGCATTGACCAAAGTGAATGTGTCAGACAGTGAAACGCGCTTGTTAAAAGCAGAGCTGGCTTTGGCGGATGAAGATTTTCCAGCTGCCCGTCGTGCGCTGGGCGACTTACACGAAGCCGAGCCAACTGCACGTTCGCTGTCGGTTATAGCTGCTATTCATCGTGGTGAAGGTGCAGGGGATGAAATCGTGCGTGGTTGGTTGAACAAAGCATTGGTTGCCTCTCGTGGCCCACAATGGATTTGTTCATCATGCAATAAAATCCATGTTGCTTGGACGCCGAAATGTGACAACTGTAAAGCATTTGATAGCATGGATTGGAAATCCCCGCCTGCCAGCGATGATGTTGAACAATCCACACGTACATTGCCATTTGTGGCGAGTGTTCTGACAGCAGATTCTGTGGAAGAAGCCGTAAAAGATACAACAGTTGTTAATGCGGAATAACTTAACCACCAGTGACTAGGGTGGAGGTGATTTCTTAGCAGCTTCATCAACAACTGCGCCTGCAACCTGATCACCAGCACCAACAACTTCAACTTTGCGCCGTGCTATGCGCAAATCGTTTTCTTCAAAGGCAGAACGCAGTCGGTGATATATTTCGCGGCGTAAAACAAACTGAGCGCGCGGTATACATTTGAACTTTACCCGCATGACCAGCGCGGAATCATCATCTACAAAGAATACGCCTTGGCTTTTTAACGGTTCGATAAATTTCGGCCCATGCTCTGGATGCGCCATGAACTCCACACCAATTGCTTTAACAACCTTTTTGAATTTCTGAGGATCAGTACTGGGTTCCATTCTAAATGGCATTTTATAAATCACCCATTCACGGTTGTGATTGGTGATTTTTAACAATTCGCCAAATGGAACCGTGATCACGGCACCTTTGTGATGACGGAGCTGCAAGGACCGAATTGAAATGGATTCAACTTCTCCGCGGGTTTCTTTATCTAACTCAATATATTCACCAACGCGAAACGCATCATCAACCAGAAAAAAGATCCCAGAGAATATATCGCGCACTAGGGTCTGAGCCCCAAACCCAATCGCGATACCAACTATCCCTGCAGATGCGATCAGTGGGCCAATGTCCACGCCTATAGCAGACAGGCAGATCATAAGAACAACGATGGCGAGACACCCCAACAGTGTGTTTCTAAATAAAGGGATCAAAGTATCCAAACGTGTGATTGCTGGTGCGTCTGGATCGGCATCTTCGGAGCCTGCATTCTCGCGAACCTCGGTGTGAAGAGCTGCTTTGACCAACTGCCAAATCAGATAGCCCGTTAAAGCGGTTACGACGATGTCAAAAACTGCACTGGCCCAAGCGGGTGCATTTTCACCCTTCGCAAATTCTAATAAATTAATGTTCCAAAACCCAAAGATTATGAAGATAGCGATCAAAATATATGCGATGCGCCAGACCCGAGATAAGACGTCTCTGAACCGCTTTCCTGTGGCTGTTGATATATTTATGCACGTGTTGATGAGCTCGGTTCCGAGACGGTCAAAGATTGGCAATGTTAGGAAGATAATCAATGTTCCTAATGGACCGTATAACTGGTGTTGTCCGCGCTCTAGCCAATGTAACAACCAATAGGTTCCAGCTGCAAAAATATATCCAACCATAAGCCAAGGCGTGATCAGTGCGATCCAACTTGGCGGTGTACTTGAATTTGGTTCTTCATGATTTACTGCAAACTGTGCTGCGTACTGAATACTAACTGTATTTATAACTATTGAGTATAATAAATACAGGATTACGCTGGTTCCAGATGAGGCTACGATAACCATCGCTGGTGGAAACCCAAACCCAAGATTTAAGAATATACCGCCTAACAACCAACCTGCCAGTCCGATTTTAAAAGAATATCGTAGTGCCTTATGAATGTTTAAGGCTGCCGCATCTTGTAAGGCCGTGATGCGGATTTGAGGGGCATAAGGTGCGAAGGTACGTCTAGAAACCAATATGGCGATCCAACTCCACCAAACGCCTGATGTGTATATCCAACCCATGCCTGCTAATGGGCCAAGGGCTGGCCTTACGAATGGCAGTACAATTTGGGTGGCGATAGCGAAGGCAGCGATAGAAAGAAACTCTACTGCTCCTAACGCAAGAGTTCGCGATAGACGTACCCAATAACCTGCATCAATAACATTCACCAACCGAGCCCGCAGACGGCTGGTTACAATGTTGGTCAATATGCTTGCACCGATACCAGCACCGACTAAAATGATGACAGCGACAACCATGCCTATAACACCGTATTCAGCCTGTTTGATCCGTTGTTGAAACTTATCTTTGCGCGTGTGAATGTTGATGAGCCTGTCAGTCCAACGCATTATGCGTGTGCCAATGGTTTCGAACATATCTGTAAGACGTTGATCGATCATCACATAGAATGGCTCTTCAATTTGTTCTTGTGCCATTTGTTCTGCCGCTTGGCGTTGTAACTCTTCAGATAATGTTGCGCGGACTTCTGCGTCCGTTAACCGTGATAACAATCCGTTTATGATTGCAGGGGTCAAATTTTCGGGAATCTCCGCAGATACAACTGAGGTTTCCTCAGAAGGCGAGAATACAGTTTGGGACCACGCCGTTGTTGGAGTACTTTGTAATAGTAAAACCAATGCGAAGGCATATAAAGTTACAATTAAACGGAATGATGTCTGTATCTTTATAAGGTCAGAGCGTTGTTTTATCATATTTCCGTTCACTTTCATACATTCGGCGGCTTACGTGTTCCACTGTCAGCAAAAAAGTGAACGTTAGCAAGCTATCTTAGCAATTGGTTTTTTTACGCCATTTTCGCAGGATCATTTTTGCTGTCATCAAATCCATATGTGCACCGCCGCCATTTTTGAACAAAGTGATTTCATCATCGTTCTGGCGAGCAAATACACCTGCAGTGATATCGTAATAATCCGCAACGATATCGCTGGCTGAAATCACGCCTTCTGAAATCGGTATTTTCAACTCACCGATATGCTCAATCGTGGTTTCACGACTATCTACGAAAATACGTGAATGCGTCAGGGCAGCATCATTTGTTTCGCGCATATCTGGGCGGTATGCGCCGATTAGGTTTAAATGTTGTCCTGCTTGTAACCATGCTCCATCAACGACAGGGTCACTGGACATAGTTGCACAGGTAATAAGATCAGCGTGTTCTACGGCCCTGCGAAGATCGGCAACAGGAGATATATCGTGGTGGTTAGAAAGTTCTTTTGCCAAAGTAACAGCTTTATCTGGATTACGATTCCAAATATGAAACTTTGCGTCAGGATAGATTGTTGAATACCCATCAATCATATTCGTGGACACAGTTCCTGCGCCTACAATCAGAATGTTCTTACTATCGCTACGTGCCAATAATTTTGCAGCTAACAAGGAATCTCCAGCCGTCTTCCATTTGGTTACCAGATGAAAATCAACCAGCGCTTCCAATTCCCCAGTTGTATCATCGAACAACATCACACCACCGCTTATCATAGGTCTTCCGTTTGATACATTTGAGGGAATGATTGTGGCACCTTTGATTGCTACGCCTAAGCCGTCGACCCAGGCAGAACGTGATAGCAGTGTGTCGTCACCACGATAAGCAAACCCATCAGTAACGCTGGCTTTTGGCAGTTTATGGCCATCTTCTATTGCATTCATGACATCAGCCCATTCTAAAAGTGGGTCCACGTCGTCAAAGCTGATGAAAGGTATCGTCATTATTGTCCTATGTCTGAATGTGTTAAAAGCCCGTGATCGATCAAGCATGTCGCCCAACCCTCAGGGTCTTTGAATAAATGCGTGTGCCAACTACGCGCTTGTGCTGCTGTAATATTGTCTTGACGGTCATCCACAAACAAGAGTTTTTCTGGGGTGATCCGACAGTCATCCTCTAGCATCTGATAAATTTGGACATCTGGTTTGATGACAGACATATGGCCAGAGATGTACCTGCGATCAAATTCACCCAACTCAGGATATTTTGTTTCGGCATAAGCAAAGCTTTGAATACCAAAGTTGGATAAGGCAAATACAGGTACGCCCTTAGCCCGTAGCGCATGCAAGCACGTCCAAGACAGGTCGATTGTAGGTGTTGCCATTTCAATCCAACGGTCATGCCACATGCGAATTTCAGGTGTGAATTCTGGATACTTTTCGGCCCACGCATAAATCGTATCTTTGAAATTACCACCGCGATCCACCTCGTCATTCATACCGTGCAGATCAACGGTGCTGAACATTGTTTTGCGGCGGGCCTTGCCAATTACGGAATCATAGAAGCGTTCGGGTTGCCATTCGATCAAAACATTGCCGATATCAAATACGACAGCCTCTATCTGTGTCACTTAACCGATTTCCTTTTGGCGGCTTGAACTTCACGTTCTAGCATATCTAAAAACTTTGAGCGGTCTGCCTTGGAAAAAGGTTTCCCACCACCTTGTCTGAATGGATCAGCCGCACGCAGATCTGCCATTAAATCACGTGTGGCTAATCTGTTGCCGATGTTCCCTTCGGTGAAAACCTCACCATTGTGTTGTAGAACTTGGGCTTTATTAGCAACGCATTTTGCAGCCAGCGGAATATCGTTTGTGACCACAACATCGCCAAGACCCGCGCGATCAGCAATCCACATATCTGCGATATCGGGCCCATCAGGTACAATCACAGTTTCCACCAATGGATGCGGGTTTGGACGCAATCCACCGTTGGACACAATATAGATTTTCAGTTTATGGCGGTCCGCCACTTTAACGGCTTCATCCTTTACAGGACAAGCGTCCGCATCAATGTAAATCTCGGTCATTTCTTAGGGTCTGGTGCCTTGGGTTTAAGTTTAAATTCATCAGGAATTGGCATGCGGTTAAAGGCATCTAATCCGGCCACTTTATAAGCTTCTGCCAATGTTGGGTAATTGAATGTATTTTCAACGAAATAATCCACAGTACCTTTTAAATTCAAAACAGCTTGCGCAATATGGATTAACTCTGTTGCGCCTTCCCCTAAAATCTGTACGCCCAGCAGGCGGCGGGTTTTAAGTGAAACTAGCATTTTCAACATACCGCGCTCTAGGCCCATGATGTGTCCGCGAGAGGTTTCTGAAAAGCGCGCCATACCAACTTCATAGGGAATATTTAGGTCAGTTGCTTCTTCTTCTGACATACCAACCGTAGACATTTCAGGTACAGAATAAACACCATACGGAAACCATGGGCTTTCTGGTAAGGTGGGAGTTTCAAGTGCATGGCAAGCAGCAACACGCCCTTGTTGTAGGGAAGTTGATGCAAGGCTGGGGTGCCCGATTACATCGCCTGCTGCATATATATGGGGCACAGATGTTTGATACGTTTTCCGATCTACCTCTAGACGTCCCCGCTTGTCTGTTTCCAAACCTACGGCGTCCAAATTAAGAGAGTCAGTTGATCCCATACGGCCTGCTGCAAACAACAACATTTCTGCACGTACATGCCGTCCGTTTTCCATTGAAATTTCGACAAATTCACCTTTGTCTTCAACTTTTTCGACGGATGATCCTAACCGTAAATCAACACCATTTGAACGGATTTGTTGGGTAAACTCAGCAATAAGAGTTTTATCAAGAAAATCCAAAAATGTGCTCCGTGGCTCTACCAATGTTACCCGCACATCCAATGCGCTGCACATGGTGGCATACTCAACACCGATAACACCTGCACCAACAACAATTATACTGCGTGGTATGGTTTTAAGGTCAAGGAAATCATCCCCGTCTAAAATATTCGTTTTGTTAAACGGAACGTAATCAGGGCGATATGTATGTGTTCCTGTGGCGATTAAAAATTTATCTGCAGTTAAATGACAATCTTCACCAACGTCTTGGCAAACTTTGATCTCTTTTGGTCCAACAAATTGGGCACTCCCGTTCATGTTTTCAACATAGTTACGCGAAAATTGGTGCTCTAAAATATCTACTTCATGATCCAATGTTTTATGTAAGCGTTCTTTTAAATCACTTGCCTGAATTTCATCCTTGGCGCGGTATCCACGTCCATAAAAAGACCGCTCACGATACCCAGATAAATTCAAAATCGTTTCACGTAATGTTTTTGAGGGGATCGTTCCTGTATGAACAGATACACCGCCCATACGGGGTTGCCGTTCTACAACCAAGACTTTGTGTTTTAATTTTGCTGCTTGGATTGCGGCGGCGCGTCCAGCGGGCCCGCTGCCGATAACGATCAGATCATAATGGCTCATATAGTCTCCTGTGTTGTTTAATACGTGATTAAACACGCTAGTTTTATGATTTGATCTATCAAACACGAAAAGTCGTGATTTAAAAACACCTAAACTTGGGTGATTAACGGATTTAATCCCCAAAAGCCGCCTTTCACCGTAAATCAGCTTTGATTATGGCTCAGTTTACAAATCGTATGCATGGATCTGCGATCGCGGTGGCGAGGCAAGCGCGGGGTGAAGCATTTTCCAGTTGAAGACGCTGAAACCATCGCAGGTAGTTGTCGAGATACCTGGTTGCGACGCCTCGGTAGCGGCGCAGGAAATCCTTCAACTGGCTGTGCCGGTTGTTGACCGTCTGAATGTGAAAGGCATCCCGCACCCGCTCCCCACCAGACAGGTTCAACGCTTCGTGGCGCACTCCCAGTGCTGCGGCGCAAGGCGGATAAGCGCGGTGGCCATCGGTCACCAGAACGATGTCATCATCCACGACCGGCTCGATTGCAGATTGCAGCGTATCAGCATTGACCGCAGGGAGAACCGCGCTGACTGTCATGCCGCTGCGATCAGCGGCAACCAGTACTGGAACCTGCTCATCTGACAGGCCTCGTTTGCGGGCCTTGCCTCCCCTGCGGCGCGCCTTGCGCTCAAGGTTTCGTTCACCTTTTTGGCTTTGCAAAACATAGGTTTCGTCGACCTCGACAATGCCTGTAAGCTTGCGGGCGTTCGGATTGTCTGTGGTGAGAAATCGGTGCCGCCAACGGAACGCGGTATTGACGGCAAATTTGCAGCGTTCTGCTGAGGCGCGAACCGTCAGCCCATCAGAAAGACAGGTTCCAAAGGCAAGCCACTTATCCTTGCGGTGCAGGCCCGACAAAGGGGTGCCGGTCGCCGCGTTGAATGTCTTATTGCATCCCTTGCATTGGTACCGTCGCAGACCCCGTGCTTTGCCACGCGATATAGCTCCTAGTGTGCCACAATGCGGGCACTGGCGACTTTCACCCACGCTTGCTTCAATGGCTGCCAGCGAAGAGGACGCCTCAGAGACCCCCATGAACACGGTTTCGGCTTCCTGTCGCTGCGCAGGGCTGAGGTGATCTATCCCAGATAGCCAATCCTGAAACTGTTTGTGATCCATAGTCGGCCTATCCCTCTGATTTGACATGATTTGAAAAAGAACATGTCATGAAAGCATACGATTTGTAAACTGAGCCTTGATTATTGATAATGATGTTATTTTATGTTGTGAATATCTTATGAAAACATCCACCCACCTCATGCTCAGCTCCGTCATGGTTGTCATTGTGATGTGTTGTATGATGAATTTTGCAATACAAATCTTTGGGCTGCGAAATGGTGTATTATTCTCCATGTTGTTCTATTGGTTTGGGCTGTGTTTCCCTTTAGCATACTATTTTCAAGGACGCAGATGCCTCCGATTGAGTATATCTTTCTCATTACAGGGAAAGACACATATCGCATGGAGTGTATTGATTGCCGTAGTTTTTGTAGGTGTCTATACGATCTTAACTTTGCCAGATGATGTGCCGTGGCAGGTATTCTTATTAGCACCAATTTTCGGAGTGATTAACGGTACAGCAGAAGAGGTTTATTGGCGAGGTACGTATCTGAAGCTTGCCAAAAGACGAGCCCCAGTTTGGTTCTTTGGATTGATATGTTTTACGGCTTGGCATTTTGCATTCATCATCTCAGGAGGGATGGTTTTTGCAGGCGGGCCAGCAGCATTGATTTTAGGGGCATTTGGGGCTGGTGTGTTCTGGATGTGGATCGTTTGGCAAACGAACCGTATTGGCTGGACTATAATCAGCCACATTTTATTTTCCAATAATTGGTTAAAACCACCAGCTTTTAGCTGGTCAGCTTTAGCGTTATTTACATAAGGTTTCCTTCCATTTTAAGACCCAGCGTTGCGGTAAGGTCTTAAAATGGAAGGAAACCTTATGATCTATTCTACTGGAAGTCATAGCAGATATTATCACAGATACCATATCGTTTGGGTAACAAAATATCGTTACAAGGTGCTGCGTGGTGAAATGCGTGAGCGTATTCGGACATTGATACGACAAACGTGCAATGAATTGGGCGTACACATTGAAAAAGGCGTATTGTCTACCGACCATGTGCATATGTTTGTGTCAGTCCCGCCGCACGTCCCAATTTCAAAGGTGATGCAACGCGTAAAAGGGAGGTCCTCATACAAGATACAGCGGGAGTACCCCGAATTACGCAAACGCTATTGGGGGCAACGGTTCTGGGCTAGAGGCTATTTTTCAACGACGAGTGGAAATGTGACGGATGACGTTATTCGTCAGTATCTTGAATTACATTCAAAACGTGAACCTACCGACGAAAGTCGGTAGTTGTTCAGTTAATGCATTTGTGTTTATAGAGCTGTTTACACAGAATTTCGTTTAAAGTTTTTGTACATAATTAAGGCATCAACATAGCCATCTTGCGGGTGGTTATATGCCTCTGGGATACGTCCAACTGTGTCGAAGCCATACCGTTCCCAAGTTGCAACCGCACGTGTGTTGGATGCCAGTACAAAGTTAAATTGCATGGCGTGAAAGCCTGTGTTTTTTGCGGTGACTAAACTGTGTTCGATCATTGTGCGGGCAATACCTTTGCCCTGTGCATCAACATGTGTGGCGAAGCCACAATTGCAAATATGTGCGCCATTGCCCGATTGATTGGGGCAAATGAAATAGGTGCCAAAAATCTGCCCGTCATCTTCCACAACAAATGCCGAATGTGATCCACCTGTCCAATAGGACAGTGCATCGGTTTCAGAAATGTTAGGATCTACGGCGTAGGTTTCGCCTGCGCGAAAAATAGGATGCAAGATCGCCCATATTGCAGGGCGATCTATGTGTTTAGCTTTGCGTATAATCACGCTTTAGAATTCAACAACCGCGCGAATGGACTTACCTTCGTGCATTAGATCGAACCCTTTGTTAATGTCTTCGATAGACATCTTGTGTGTGATCAATGGGTCGATCTCGATCTTTCCATCCATGTACCAATCAACAATCTTTGGAACATCCGTACGACCACTTGCGCCACCAAATGCCGTTCCGCGCCATGAGCGACCAGTTACCAATTGGAATGGGCGTGTGGAAATTTCTGCACCTGCAGGTGCCACACCGATGATAATGCTTTCACCCCATCCTTTGTGTGCAGCTTCTAATGCTGTGCGCATAACGCCAACGTTGCCTGTAGCATCGAACGTGTAATCTGCACCGCCGCCTGTTAATTCTACAAGATGGGCAGCGATATCGCCGTCTACTTTTGACGGATTTACGAAATCTGTCATACCGAATTGTTCTGCCATCGGTATTTTTTCGTCATTCATGTCAACGCCGACGATTTGATCTGCCCCAGCAAGACGTAAGCCCTGAATAACGTTCAAACCAATCCCACCTAAACCAAATACGATTGCTGTTGAGCCGATTTCAACTTTGGCTGTGTTGATCACAGCGCCAATACCCGTTGTCACACCGCAACCGATGTAACAGATTTTATCGAATGGCGCGTCTTTACGGACTTTCGCCAATGCGATCTCTGGTACAACTGTGTGGTTCGCGAATGTAGAGCAGCCCATGTAGTGGTGAATTGGAGTGCCATCCATCATGGAAAAGCGCGTAGATCCATCTGGCAGCAAACCAGCACCTTGAGTAGAGCGGATCTTCTGACACAGGTTCGTTTTTGGGTTCAAGCAGTATTCGCACTCACGACATTCTGGTGTGTATAGTGGGATCACGTGATCGCCGACTGCCAGTGATGTAACGCCTTCGCCGATTTCAATTACAATACCAGCGCCTTCGTGGCCTAGGATCGCTGGGAAAATACCTTCTGGGTCGTCACCTGAGCGTGTGAACTCGTCTGTGTGACAAAGTCCTGTTGCTTTAATTTCAACCAAAACCTCGCCAGCGCGTGGGCCTTCTAAGTTTACATCCATTACTTCAAGTGGTTTGCCCGCCTCGACGGCGACTGCAGCACGCGTTATCATGATTTTTCTCCTAAGTGTTTGGCAGCAAAATGCTTGAACGTTAGGTCAAAATCAAGCGAATTTGTAGAAACCAAGTGACCATGTCGGCTCCTATCGCTAGGGTGACGCGAATGAATAAAGAAAGACGTGCGTTTTGGAAAAATATGATGTTCTGGTGATCGGTGGCGGCGTAAATGGGTGTGGTATTGCCCGTGATGCAGTTGGTCGCGGGTTAAACGTAGCTTTGGTGGAGCAATCTGATTTGGCGAGTGCCACATCTTCGGCCTCTACTAAGCTGTTTCACGGCGGTTTACGCTACTTAGAATATTATGAATTTGATCTTGTGCGCAAAGCATTGAAAGAACGTGAAGTGCTGTTGCAAAATATGCCACATATTTCATGGCCCATGCGGTTTGTTATTCCACACCTTACAGGCATGCGCCCAAAATGGATGCTGCGGGCTGGTTTGTTTTTGTATGACCATATTGGAGGGCGCAAAATTTTGCGTCCAACCAAAAAGATCAACCTAAGTAAAAGCGAACTGGGTGATCCGCTAGAGGATGAAATTAAAGTTGGTTTTGAATATTCCGATTGTTGGGTCGATGATGCACGTTTGGTTGTTTTGAACGCGCGCGATGCAGCGGATCGTGGTGCAAATATTATGACCCGCACGCAATTTGTTTCAGCCAAGGATAAAGATGGCGAATGGACAGCATCACTGAAAGATATGAACACAGGTAAAACGCGAAAAATACAAGCAAGGGTGTTGATCAACGCAGGTGGGCCGTGGGTGAAAAACATCATTGAGGA
Organism: Amylibacter sp.; assembly: GCA_965206885.1. Classification (GTDB taxonomy): domain Bacteria; phylum Pseudomonadota; class Alphaproteobacteria; order Rhodobacterales; family Rhodobacteraceae; genus Amylibacter. Next base: position 285,924 of record CBDBLJ010000003.1, read on the forward strand.
CCGCGTTAAAACAGATACTCCTGAAGGCATTCGTTTGGTGCGTGGATCGCATATCGTTGTGAATAAACTGTATGACCATGATCGTGCGTATTTCTTTCAAAACAGTGATGGCCGTTTGGTTTTTACCATTCCTTATGAAAATGACTTTACCTTGATAGGGACAACAGATGCGGATCATCAGGGTGATCCGTCGACTGCGAAATGCAGCGATGAAGAGGCAGCTTATTTATGTGAAATTGCATCGCGTAATTTCAAAAAAGATATTCTGCTTAGCGACGTTGTTTGGAGCTACGCAGGCGTACGTCCTTTACATGATAATGAAAAGGGTGACGCCAGTGCGGCATCGCGCGATTATCAGATCAAGGTACGCCGTATTAATGATACTGCGCCTTTGATCAATATTTTTGGCGGAAAAATCACAACATATCGCAAGCTGTCCGAAGAGGTCGTTGCTGAGTTAGCGCCATTCACACGTATGATCGGCAAGCCATGGACGCATCATGCGCATTTGCCAGGTGGTGATTTTGCATTTGCGCAAAAAGATGAATTAATCGCACAATTCCGCTGGGACTTTCCATTTTTGGAAGAGGATCAAATGCGCCGTATGTTTAAAGCTTATGGGACCCAAGCCGCAGAAATGCTACGAGGTCTAACCTCTGCTCAAGAGATGGGTGAAGATTTTGGTGCTGGCTTAACTGAAATCGAAGTGAAGTGGTTGATGGACCACGAATGGGCGCAAACCGCTGAGGATGTGATTTGGCGTAGAACCAAACTTGGGTTGCGATTGTCTGATAAACAGGTGACTGCTTTGGGTGTGTGGATGGAAAAGGCGGCAGCATGAGTTTCGTTTTAGCTATAGATCAAGGAACAACATCCAGCCGTGCAATCCTGTTTGATAACGAGCTAAAACCTGTATCTAAGGGCCAAAAAGAATTCGCACAGATATTTCCAAAAGCTGGCTGGGTGGAACATGATCCAGAAGAGATTTGGAGTTCTACCGTTGAGGTTTGTAAAGAAGCGTTAACCGAAAAAGCGGCAGCTATTGGCATTACCAACCAACGTGAAACGGTTGTGATTTGGGACCGTAAAACAGGCGTGCCTATTTACAATGCGATTGTTTGGCAGGATCGCCGTACCGCTGATTATTGTAAGACGCTAAAAGATGCGGGACATGAAGAGGATGTTAACGCGAAAACTGGATTGCTTTTAGACCCATATTTTTCAGCGACTAAGATTAATTGGATTCTACATAATGTTGAGGGGGCACGCGCCAAAGCGAATGCTGGGCAATTGTTGTGCGGTACGATTGATTGCTTTTTGATCTGGCGCTTAACAGGTGGTGCAATCCATGCAACGGATGCAACGAATGCGTCACGCACGATGCTTTACAATATTCACGCGGGTGAATGGGACGATACATTGCTATCGTTGTTTGATGTGCCGCGCTCTATGTTGCCAGAGGTGAAAGACAGCTCTGATGATTACGGTGTAACGGATGCGACAATCCTAGGCGCCGCTATTCCCATTCGCGGTGTGGCAGGGGATCAGCAAGCTGCTGTTGTTGGGCAGGCATGTTTTGATGTTGGTATGATGAAATCAACATATGGAACGGGATGTTTTGCATTGTTGAACACAGGCGATACAGCCGTTGCATCGCAAAACCGATTGCTGACGACGATCGCATATCAACTGAATGGCAAACCAACCTATGCATTGGAAGGATCGATTTTCATTGCAGGGGCTGTTGTGCAGTGGTTGCGAGATGGATTGCAAATTATTGATGATGCGCGTGAAACGCAAGCTTTGGCCGAAGCGGCTGATCCTGAACAATCGGTTATCATTGTTCCTGCTTTTACAGGTCTTGGGGCACCTTATTGGGATGCCGAATGTCAGGGTGCCATTTACGGTTTGACACGTAATTCAGGATCAAAGGAATTGTCTAAGGCTGCATTACAAAGTGTGGCCTTCCAAACTCGTGATTTGTTAGAGGCGATGCGTAAAGATTGGGATTGGGGTGGTGATACAGTGCTGCGCGTGGATGGTGGTATGACTGCAAGCGATTGGACGATGCAGTATTTATCGGATCAGCTGGATGCACCTGTGGACCGCCCTGAAGTGACGGAAACAACAGCTAAAGGCGCAGCTTATTTAGCTGGGCTGGCGATGGATGTGTATTCTGAACCAGAAGCTTTTCAAAAAACATGGCAACTCGAAAAGCGGTTCTTACCTTCTGTAGAAAAAGAAAAATCAAATATATCATACAATTTATGGCTGAAGGCTGTACAACAAACTTTGGGTTTTAAGCCTTAGTTTCTAATAGATTTTAAATGTGTGATAATTATCATATTAATATTAAAATACTCATCTATTGATTGAAAAGTGAATTGCGGCAATTGAATCTGCGTGCCGCATGATTACATGCAATAAATAGTAAATGGGGAAGAGGCCTGCCAGCCTTTTATATATTAATGAGTACTTTATTACGTTCTGCCGTAAAAAAATTGGTCGTGTGCGCTGCTACCACAGTTCCTGTAATGATCTACACACCAGCCATAGCACAAGATATTCAACTGCCTTTGGAAGAAGTCGAAGACAGTCGTTTGCGCACAACTGCACTTGGGGCCGTTGTGAGTGAACAAGGTGTGTTGTCTCTCGCAAATAAAAGCTTTGATAATTACGATGCTTTAGTGGGTATCTCTGATGTGAATACGTTGGTTTTAGACGGATCAAATATCATCGATCTGACAGCTGTTTCAAAAATGACTGGGTTGGAAATGCTTAGTTTAAATGAAACCAATGTGACGGACCTGTCGCCCTTGGTGAATTTAAAAAGCCTGAAGTATTTGTATTTATCTGATACGCCAGTCGAAGATTTGTCAGCCCTAAAAAAAATGCAGTTTTTGGAAGACATTGGTTTAGATCGCACATTTGTCGAAGATATATCTCCGCTTGAAAATGTTATTGGTCTCCGCCGTTTGAGTATCGAGGGTACATTAGTAACGGATATTTCCAGCCTGAAAAAGCTGCAAGATATGACATGGTTCAATATTAATGATAGCTTTGTGTCTGACATAACTGTGGTGAAGAACTTCAAAGGGCTTCGCGAATTTTCATTGGGTGGCACTGTGGTCGAAAGTATCGAGCCAGTTAAAGACCTGAAGAAACTGAGAATTTTGCATTTAGATGGTACATTGGTGTCTGATTTATCAGCGCTTTCTAAATTGACGAGTTTGATAGAGCTTAATTTTGGTTTGACATCTGTGTCTGACTTGATGCCGTTAAAGCAACTGGACAGTTTGAAATTCTTAGATGCAAGCGTGACGGGCGTGCATGATGTACAACCTGTTGCGGATTTGAAAAAACTGCGTCAGATTTTTTTACAAGGTTCACAAGTTCGAAACACAACTGTTCTAAATGCTTTGGTACGTAAAGGCTTGCGCGTTGAAATTTAAAAGTTTGGCTCTAAAGCTTGAATGCGCGCTTTAGAACATTGCCCCTTTTTCAAGCATTTCTGTAAAATTTGCACTTCTTTTGAGGTTGGCGCGACTTTAAAATGCCCATCGCATGGGTTGGATTCCAAACGGTACCCATCTAGCGATTGTTTTAAAAACACGACCATCTTGTCATCAGTTTCAGGAAAAGCGCCACACCAACTAGCGAAACAAATCGCATCAACAGTTACTGAAACTGTGCGCTCTTTTGAGGGGCCAGAAAGGCCGTAAAAAACGCCTGTAAACTCTGCAGGTATTTGGCGAGGTTCACCCTGTTTATGTTTTGGAATTTGACCCGTTGCTGTTAATATTCCTTGCCCCATTAAATAGATGTCTTTGGATGTGGCAACGTGGTTAAAGGTGCGTCCAATGTTTGGGCGCATGCAGCTTAATGCGACGGCTTGTGATGCCAAAGCAAGGAAAACCAGAGCTGTGGCACCAACTGTTTTCATGCGACTTTAGCCTGAAATTCTCGAATAACCCGTTCATAAGTATCACGCTTAAACGGTACAATCGCATCCAGTAATTTATCGGCTGGAAGCCATGCCCATTCGCTGAACTCTGGTTCTTTTGTCTCGATGTTTATCGTTTCATCATCACCTGTGAACTGCATCAAAAACCATTTTTGTTTCTGACCGCGATAACGACCATTCCACAGTTTAGGTATTAAATGATGCGGCAGTTCATAAGGAATCCAATCTTCGGTCGATGCAACAACGGTTACATCGCATGGCCGAATACCAGTTTCCTCTTCTAATTCACGTAATGCTGCGGCTTCTGGTTCTTCGTTCTCTTCAACGCCACCTTGTGGCATTTGCCACGCACCCGTTGGGCCGTCCAAACGTTGGCCAGCCCAAATGCCGCCATTACGATTACAAATCATAATGCCGACACAAGGACGATAAGGCAGAGCGTAAATTTCGTTGTCGGTCATTTTATCTCGCATCTGACAGAACAGTGAGGCCCTTAAGAATATCGATTGCGTAAGACAATTGATAATCTTGGTCACGCAATTTTGCAGCATCTTCTTGCGCTGTGCGCTCGTCTCCTAGCTGTTTCTTTTGATCATCTGTTAAGCTGTCATTTGATAATGAGCCACGAAGATCTGATTCAAAACGCTGGTTGCGCGGGGTAGCATCATCTTCGCTTTCTGGTTTTGGTAAACGCTGCTCTACTAAGATGTCAGGGGCCACGCCCAATGCTTGGATTGAACGACCAGATGGCGTGTAGTACCGTGCTGTTGTCAATTTAATGCCTGATCCACTTTGTAATGGCATGACTGTTTGAACGGAACCTTTACCAAAGCTGCGTGTACCAACCACGACTGCGCGGTGATGGTCTTGTAGTGCACCCGCAACGATTTCTGATGCTGATGCAGAGCCGCCATTGATTAGTACAACGATTGGCTTGCCTTGTGCCAGATCACCTGGTTTTGCATTACTACGACCGCTGTCATTGCTGTCGCGACCGCGTGTTGAAACGATTTCGCCTTCTTCAAGGAATGCATCAGATACAAGAATCGCTTGGTTTAAAAGACCACCTGGGTTGTTACGCAAATCCAGAACGAAGCCGCCAACTTTGTTGATACCGCCAATTTCTTTTATTTGCTTTTCAATACCGTCTTTTAGGTTTTTGTATGTTTGATCAGTAAAGCCAGAGACACGCATTACAACGGTATCGCCTTCGATACGAACACGCGCTGCTTTTACTTTGATTTGGTCGCGTACAATTGTGATATCGAACGGTTCATCCGCGCCTTCGCGTACAATCGTGATAACGATTTCTGACCCCACAGGGCCGCGCATCAAATCAACCGCATCATCCAATGTCATACCAAGTGTGGCTTCGCCATCTACTTTTGTGATGAAGTCGCCAGATTGAACGCCCGCTTTTTCCGCTGGTGTATCGTCAATTGGGGTCACAACTTTCACAAAGCCGTTTTCTTGGGTCACTTCGATACCCAACCCGCCAAATTCACCACGTGTTTGTACGCCCATGGAGTCAAAGTCATCTGCTGGCAAAAAGTTTGAGTGTGGATCAAGGGATGATAGCATGCCGTTGATCGCACTTTGGATCAGCTTTTCCTCATCGACCTCTTCAACATAACCAGAACGAATACGTTCAAAGACATCACCAAATAAATCTAGATGCTCATACGTTGATTTCGTTTGCTGGGTTTCTTGTGCAATAAGGGGCGTCGTGAAATTTGCTGTGAGCAAAAAACCTGCCATTGTGCCGCCTACGGCTGCTGCGAATATCGTTTTCATCGTACGTTCCTATATGTTGCTTATCGCGAACCAATCTGTCGGGTCGACAGGCTCGCCATTGTTTCTTATCTCTATATAGAGCGATTCTTGACCAATTGTGCCACCACCTTCTGACGCTTCGATCAAAAAATCTTGAGCTTCGGGTTGTTTTCCGCCTAAAAGGCCGATTGGATCGCCCGCATTTACGATCTGACCGAATTCTCCGTAGATTTGGTTCAGGCCCGCAATGACCATCAAATACCCAGGTTCGGGCTCTAGAATGACAACCTTGCCGTAATCCAAAAATGATCCAGAAAAGCGAATTGTGGCTGATGTCGGAGATGTAATCAATGATAACGGCCGCGCGGTTACGACGATGCCAGGGCGTTTGATTCCTGCGGCATCGGTTTCATTGAATGCATGTAGCAATGCACCACCTGTTGGCAAAGGGATGTTTCCTTTGGCGGCAAGGAATGACAATTGTTCGTCTTGTTCTAACCCGTCCAATGGAATGTCGGTTAAGCCTGTTGCAAAGCTTTCAAGCGTTTCGCTGTTGTCCGCCAAAATTTGGGCGCGTACTGGATCAGCCGCAAAGCGTACTGGCAAATCGGTACGTTCACTAATTGCGGAGGCAAGGGCTACACGGGCATCCTGTGCACCTGCTAGGCCTGATTGTAATTCAGTTTCTGCATCTTTTTGCAGATTGCTTAAGCCTTCAATCTCTTGCAGTTGTGATCTTAATTCATCTGCACGAACTTGTAGCATGGGTGCAACTTCAGACATGATCATGCCAGAGCGGGCTGTTCCTACAGGGCCTGCAGGATGGATCATAAGTAATGGTGTTGTTGCACGTTCCATTGTTTGCAACACACCTAATAAACGGCTGATTTGGTCGCGTTGACGAGCCAGGTTTAACTTCAATACTTGCTCACGGATTGTGGCGGCGCGAAGGCTTTCACGAACAGCAAGTAATCCTTTTTCGTAGGCTTGAACGGTTTGACTTAATGCTGCGACACGGTCATCGGCATCACGTGCTTTTTTCAATGCGCCCGATGCAGCTTTTAATTCGGCGGCGGCGGATTGCGCCAGTTGCATTGGGTTTTTGGCAAAACATATGCCAAAGGGTACAGTTGCAAACTGTATTGCAGCAGCCAGTGTTATTGCTTTTGAAAGTCTTAACAAATCAGAGTTTCGCCTGTCATTTCTGCGGGCTTCTCTAGGCCCATTAGTTCAAGCAAACTTGGAGCCAAATCAGCCAAACGCCCGCCTTCGCGCAGCTTGGTCCCTTTTGGCCCACCAATCAAGACCACAGGTACAGGATTTGTTGTGTGCGCGGTATGTGGCTGACCTGTTTTTGGGTTCACCATTGTTTCGCAATTACCATGATCTGCACAAACAATCATCGCACCACCTTTGGCTTCGACTGCAGGAACGACTTTTGCCAACCCATTATCAACAGAATGGCATGCGATCATTGCGGCACCTAAATCACCTGTATGACCAACCATATCTGGGTTCGCATAGTTCACAACGATAAGGTCGTATTTGTCAGATTCAATTGCAGCAACCAAATTACTAGTCACTTCCGCAGAGGACATTTCAGGCTGCATATCATAGGTCGCCACTTTTGGGCTGGGCGCCAAATAGCGTTCCTCGTCTACAGCAGGTTGCTCTATGCCACCATTTAAAAAGAATGTTACATGCGGGTACTTTTCAGTCTCAGCAATACGGAATTGTCTTTTGCCTTTTGCAGAAACCCATTCGCCAAGTGTGTTTTTCAATTCCTGATCAGGAAAAATACTATCCATATATGTACTATGACGCGATGAATATTCAGAGAAGCCACTGACAGTTACGAAGTTAGGACGGTGACCTGTTTCAAAGCCATCGAAGTTAGGGTCCGCAAAAGCGGCCATGATTTGTCTGGCGCGATCTGCGCGAAAGTTCAGGCATAAAATGCCATCGCCATCTTCCATACCTGTATAATCACCTAATACACGTGGCTTGATGAATTCGTCGAAAACATCTTTACCATATGCAACATTGATTGCTTCGCAAGCCGTCTTAGCTGTGTAGCCTTTGGCATTTACCATCGCTTCATAAGCTAATTGTATCCGTTCCCAACGATTGTCGCGATCCATGGAATAGTAGCGACCTGAAACTGTTGCAATGAACGCGCCTTTGGGTATGGCATCTTGAAGTTCGTTCAAATAAGTGCGTGCTGATTTTGGGGCAACATCGCGCCCGTCGGTGAACGCGTGAATAGCCACTGTAAGACCAGCATCGGTTAAAGCTTCTGCAGTGGCAATCATATGTCCGATATGCGAGTGAACGCCGCCATCTGATAGAATACCCATCAGGTGCGCAACACCACCAGATGCTTTCATTTTCTCAATAAAACGAACGACACTTGGTAATGATGCAAAACGTCCGTTTTCGATTGCACTATCGATCCGACGTAAGTCCATTTCCACTACACGGCCTGCACCAATGTTCATATGACCCACTTCGGAATTTCCCATTTGACCTTCGGGCAAACCAACGTCTGGGCCGTGTGTGATTAAGGTAGATGACGGGTACTCAGCCATTATGCGATCAAAGGTTGGTGTTCTGGCCAAAGCTACAGCATTCGCGTCTGTTTCAGAACGTAGTCCCCATCCGTCTAAAATACACAAAACAACGGGTTTGGGCACAGTCATTTTTTAATCCTTATTGATTTGGCGCACCATACTGGGCGCATGGATAAGGTTCAACAGCCTATGATTACTTTATGCTTTTTGGCGAAAGATGCATTTGTGACGTAATGTTATGTTTTGCACGTGGGGAAAATTGATTTATCGTTCACCATGCTCAGAGAGAGGGACGGAATGACACGTCTAAAATTGATGTTTTCACATTTATCACTGCAATGTCTTGCGGTGTTCTTTTTCATTGGCTTAATGGTTTGTATATCGAATGGGCCGTGGTGGATTTGGGCTATCATGCCTTTGGGGATTGGTGCGCAAATGCTGAATGAATACTCATTACATCGCTTTGTATTTCATTTACCGCCACCGAATAAACAATGGCAGTTCGATTTGCTATACCAAGCGCATTATGGGCACCATGATTTCCCTACAAACCACGCTTTGTTTTTTGTGCCAATCTGGGTAGCGTTGCCAATGCTCGTGATTAATTTTTGCATAGTGTTTCTTGTGATGGCGGTGATTGCACCATCGTATGCTTTTGTGCTGGCCTCCGCGATTGTATTGGTAGGTGGTATTGCAACGTTCATGAGTTATGAATGGTTTCATATGACGGCTCATTTGAGTTTGCCTAAAACATGGGTGGAACGCCATGTGACGACACTTCATAATCAACACCATTTTCGAGACTTCGGTAAGTGGTTTCATGTGTCCCCTGGCGGGCAGATTATTGATCGCGCCATGGGCACGGCAATTAACCGTGATGCTTTGAAGTCAAAACAGCGCATAGAGTTTATTCGAACTTTGGGTATGCGCCCCGATGATCCTAAGTTGTTAGCCGCACGCGCACGTTTTGCTGCAAAGTATGACCTTTCAGAAAAAGAGATCATGCAGGCAGCGCGTGGATAAGAAGAAAGATATGACAAACGTATTATCAAAAAGTGCGAGTGCTCTCGTTATATTTGTTGCAGTCTTACATTTCGGTTTTCTCACGTTGGAAATGTTTTTTTGGGACCACCCTGTTGGTCGCAAGATTTTCGGCATGACCCCGGATGTTTCAGCGAGTTCAGCACCACTTGCTATGCAACAAGGCCTATATAATGGTTTTTTAGCCGTCGGGCTGCTATGGGCGTTGAGCCGTCGTAAAGTTGACGTTGTTATTTTCTTTTTATTATGTGTGATTGTTGCAGGTGTATTTGCTGCGATGACAGTTAAAATCAGTATTATTTTCACTCAATCTCTACCTGCATTAATAGCGTTAATGTTAGTATGGAATGCTAAGGATAAAAGTTAAGCAATGATTTCTAGACGTAAACTTTTACTCGCAACACTCGCTTCAACGACTGCAATTGGTGCTTTTGGCGCCTACACTTTTTGGCCAAGCCCAAAAGGCGAAGATTTCACCTCTAATAATACTTTAGCTCAAGGTGTTTTTGCATATGGTGTTGCTTCGGGTGATCCCTTGTCTGACCGTGTGATCATATGGACACATGTGGCATCGGATAGGCCTGTAGAAGTGATGTGGGAAATCTCAAAATCGACTGATTTTTCTGAATTGGTTAATAGAGGTACAGTTAAGACTGATGCTGATAGAGACTGGACCGCTAAAATTGATGTAACGGACTTAGATGCTGGCAGCGTTTATTTCTATCGCTTCCAATTCGACGGTGTTGTTTCGCCAGTTGGTAAAACACGCACCCTACCAGAAGGCCCTGTTGATTTAGCGCGGTTTGCTGTAGTGTCTTGTTCCAGCTGGCAACATGGGTATTTCAACGTCTATGACCATATTGCAAAGCAAGATCATTTTGATGCTCTTATCCATCTTGGTGATTATATTTATGAATATGGTACGGCTGAAAAAGCAGGCCAGCCAAAAGCGGGCCCTATTCGATTACACGAACCGTCACATGAAATCGTAACACTTGCGGATTACCGTAAACGTTTGGCTCAATATAGGACGGACCCATCATTACAAGCTGTAACCCTTAAATTACCTTTGATTGCAATTTGGGATGACCATGAAACTGCGAACAACAGTTACACAGATGGCGCGGCAAATCATAATAATGAAGATGGTGTTTGGAATGATCGCAAGGCTGCTGCGCTACAAGCCTATTTTGAGTGGTTGCCAGTACGTGAGCCATCAAACGCTCCAAATAACGAATATTTCCGCGCCTTTGAATGGGGTGACTTGGCAACGATTGTCGCTCTGGAAACAAGATTGACGGCGCGAGATGAACCTTTGTCTATCGAGAATGTATCCGAAATTTTAGATGGTGGTACTGATCTTGAAGAATTCAATAAGACTATTCTCTTTGATAAAACCCGTGAAGTTCTGGGGGATACACAACGTACATTTATCGCAGATACTTTAAGACGCTCAAAGCAAGCTGGGAAACCGTGGCGTGTGATTGCCAATCAGATTGTTATGGGGCGGGTTGCGACGCCTGATTTAAACCCACATGTAACCCAAGAAGCTATGGATAATATTCGTGCAAAATGGTCAGGGATTGATGATTTTGTCAGATTGTCAGGCTTTCGCTTACCTTTCGCCTTGGACAGTTGGGATGGTTACCCTGTTGCGCGCGAAAGATTTTATGCAGCAGTTGAAGATGCTGGAGTGAATGATTTACTGGTTTTGACAGGTGATGCGCATGAATATTGGGTGAATGATCTGACAAATGATGCTGGGACAAAAATGGGTGTCGAAATAGGGACAACGTCTGTTACGTCCAGTACCTTACAAAGTTTTCTTGGGGACGGCACAGCCAGTTATTCATTGTTGATGACAAAAGAAAACAAAGATGTGCGCTATTATAACCCCATTTATCACGGTTATATTGATCTGTCTTTGACACCATCCGAAGCAACCACAGAGCTTGTTGCCGTGAACACAGTTTATTTTCCAATAATTGGTTAAAACCACCAGCTTTTAGCTGGTCAGCTTTAGCGTTATTTACATAAGGTTTCCTTCCATTTTAAGACCCAGCGTTGCGGTAAGGTCTTAAAATGGAAGGAAACCTTATGATCTATTCTACTGGAAGTCATAGCAGATATTATCACAGATACCATATCGTTTGGGTAACAAAATATCGTTACAAGGTGCTGCGTGGTGAAATGCGTGAGCGTATTCGGACATTGATACGACAAACGTGCAATGAATTGGGCGTACACATTGAAAAAGGCGTATTGTCTACCGACCATGTGCATATGTTTGTGTCAGTCCCGCCGCACGTCCCAATTTCAAAGGTGATGCAACGCGTAAAAGGGAGGTCCTCATACAAGATACAGCGGGAGTACCCCGAATTACGCAAACGCTATTGGGGGCAACGGTTCTGGGCTAGAGGCTATTTTTCAACGACGAGTGGAAATGTGACGGATGACGTTATTCGTCAGTATCTTGAATTACATTCAAAACGTGAACCTACCGACGAAAGTCGGTAGTTGTTCAGTCCAGAGAGTATACAGCTTTTCGCACGGCGCAGTTTACAATCAGACCTGATAGGAATTCATTATCCTTCAAAAACCCGCGTGGGTTAAGCCCAAAACAATGGGCTTTGTTTCAGGGGTTGGCTTAATACATTAGTTTAAGCTCTATGATAAGGGCTGCCTGCTAAAATACTAACGGCACGGTATAATTGTTCTGTCAACATGACGCGGGCCAACATATGGGGCCAGACCATTTTGCCAAAGGAAATGGAGTAATGCGCTTGCGTACGCAGCTCTTTGATGATGCCATCAGCTCCGCCAATAACAAAGCATATGCAAGATGGGCCATCATCGCGCCAACGGGCAAGGTGTGTTGCGAATTCTGGTGATGAAATGAGTTTACCACGTTCGTCTAATGTGACGATTACAGACCCTTTGGGGATGGATTTAAGCAATAAATTGGCTTCGGCGGATTGCCCCCCGCCTTTTTTATCTTCGACTTCCACAATTGTGCATTCGGTAAAGCCCAAAGCTTTACCGCTGCGTTCAAACCGCGTTACATAATCATCGATAAGGTCTTTTTCAGGCCCATTGCGTAAGCGGCCAACAACTGAAAGTTGGACGCGCATGAATTATACGTTTTCTGGCTCAGCCGATTGCAGCCACAATTTTTCCAGCTGATAGAACTCGCGCACTTCAGGACGGAAAATGTGAACAATGATGTCACCAGCATCAATCAGAACCCAATCGCCAGCGCCTTTGCCTTCCATGCGTGCAATCACACCCATGTTTTGCTTAAGGTTGTCTGCCAACTTTTCAGAAATCGCAGAAACTTGGCGTGTAGAACGACCTGTTGCCACAACCATGTGATCCGCCATCTGTGATTTGCCCTGCAACTCGATCGTTACAATATCTTCGGCTTTATCATCTTGAAGGGAGTTCAGAACCAGATCCAACATAGACATGCTGGGTATATTTTTATTTGCAGCGTCTGCTGCTTCAACACGTTCAGTCAGAACCGTGTCCTCCGTATAACGCACCGTGCCTTGGTGCTAAGGTGATTCTAGAATACCAGACAACGATTGGCGGGGGCAAGAGAGGAACGATCACGTTGTCAAAAACATTTGGAGTTGTCCGCTTTATATACCATGGCATTTGTCCGCTTCTGTTTTCCACGGGTAAAGGTTTTGGGAGCCGTAGGCGAGCAAGGCCGTTACCCGTGGTTCGGCTGGTCGAAGCGGTTCACGCAGCCTGTTCTTTAACATCTTTAATCTCCGTTCCATCAGGTTCATATGAGGCAAGCTTTCTGGGGCCATGGAATATCGCCAATTGACCGTTTGGATATTCATGCACCTTCACACGGGCTTTGACATAGTGATTTCGATGGCAATCTGCTGGTATCTGAAGACACCGGTTTTTGTAGCGCACAGTATTGTCTTTCCCGACTACTCGGTCTTCGTGCACACATAGAACATTGGCTAGATCACCAGCAAACGGTACAAAGGCTGATCCATCAGCAGACGGTTCAATTGCAAACTTTTCATTATGAGCTGGCAAATATTCTTCTTTCAAAAAACGATTTGCTTCTTCCATCGTCGTAATGCCGTTTAAGCGTAGTTCTTGCGGCAATCGATTTTGAAGGGTCCCAAACATGCGTTCAGAGCGACCGCGTGCCTCTGGCGAATATGCTGGGATTAACTCAATGCCAAGATGGGCTAAAGCGCGCCCAAATTGAGTTGGGTTGTTTTTGTCTACTTTACCTCCAGCCTCAGGCGTATGCCAGTAATGGCTCCCTCTATCGGCGTAGAGGGAGCAAAATAAACCTTTTGAACCAATAACATCGCTCACACCCGTAAAGCTGCTCATTGTTCCTTCTTCTTCAACAAAAAAGGCCGAATGGATCTCGCTTGTGGCATCATCCATAGTCACGATCAAATCCCACCATTTACATGGAACCCATTCATGACTTGAACCATCCTGATGCAACATCATTCCAGGGAGCGCACGGCGTTCACGCTTGCGGCGATGGACCCCTCGACGCACCGCTTTATCAACTCTGCCACGTGCTTGTAGCGTCAGGCGCACCCAATTATAGCTGTGCTTGAAGTCATGTTTCGACACCAGCTTCTCATGGAAATGCTTTGGGGTGAAATCCCAGTAATCGGTATCAAACAATGTTAACATCTTAGTCACTGTATCAACTGGAACACGGTTTTGGGGAACCTTGGCTAGCCGCCGATCAAACAAACCGTCGGCTCCATCTGCCTCATAACGTTTGCCATAGCGGCGAAAGCTGCGCTCTGACATGCCAAGCAGACCAGCGGCCTCACTCTGTGTCAATTTACGTGCTTTGGTTTGGTCATAGTATTCTGAAAACTTCATTTGTCGTACTTCCTGTAATATTGCTGTCCGCTTCATTTGGGCTCTCCTTTCGGAAAACCTTAAAAGCGGACAGAAGCAATGTTACATAAAGCGGTCATATCAGGGCAATCGCATGAGTTTTACCCCTGAATTATCTGGAAAAGAAAATCCTCGTCCCAAGCCGCCAAGTGTCGCTTTAACCTGAGGCTTTGCTTTCCCTTTACGGAGCGCAGCATGTTGTTGGCGGCGTGCTTGATCGTTGTAAAATTAGCTGGCGCGTTTCCTTTACGGATACGACATTCATCATCACGAAACACCATATCCATGACCCAATGCAGCCCGTTTTCAATACCCCAGTGGTCGCGGATAGCTTTTGCGTGAGCTTCGGCGTCACAGGTCATGGATGAGATGTAAAAGCGTGTCTCTGAACGGGTCTTGTCTTGAAGTGTTGCGCAGTATTGGACCATCACGATGCTTTCCAATCCGGGCCAATTGTGCCGCTCCATCAGCCATTCAATATCCGAGCAAACAGTGACTTTTCTTGTTTCAATACGTCCATGTGATTTTTCTACGTCCTCATGGTAAGTTACTGTTGTGTCTGCAAAATCCACAGCGTCCTGTTCTTTCATGAACAGTTCGGTGTCTTTGCGAAGGGCACCTTGATTACCCTTTAAGGCCAAAACATCACGGCAATCGCTTGAAGATTTCAGCCTTCACCTTTGATTGCGGCTTTTAGGTAACTATCATCCCAAGCGGCTGTTTTTCTTCGTATTTTCAGACTGGCCGTATCGCCGACTTGCTTGAAGATGTTGATTGCACTATGTCGCATCAGAGCCATGTTGGCGGGGCCATTTTGGGTCCGCAAGCGCATCAGGTCGTCGTGAAACACCACATCCATCACCCAGTGCAGGCGATTTTCCACACCCCAATGGGCGCGTGTGGCGCGCAGGAATTGCTTGGCTGAGAGCGGTGCGGAGGACAGATAGTAACGTCGCGAGAAACTGGTTTTACCTTTGTGTTTGACCTCGGCCTCGATCATGCCGATAGCGGCGAGGCCTGGAAACCTTGGTGCGCCAGGCTCAGACCGATCAGGGCGCAGCCACTCTACATCATGACTGACATAGGCACGACGGATTTCTATCCGCCCATGATCGGCATCGGTGGTTTCATGGGTTTCCAAACCACTGGTCTGGTCGAAATAGAGCCTCACCTCTTCATGCAGTGATTTTTGGTTGCCTTTAAGCGCCAAAAGATAGTCTGCGCCTTGTGCGAGGATCGCCGCAGCAATACCGTGTTGGCAGCCCATTGCATCAATCGTGACCAGCGCGCCTTTCAACTCAAGCCGCGCCAGTAGTCGAGGTATCGCGCTGATTTCATTCTCTTTCTCGTCACAGGATTCTTGCCCCAAGACCAATCTCTGACGCGTTGCCCAAGCTGAAACCAGATGCAGGGCGCGGCCATCCTCACCATGCGCACGGCGTGACGACTTGCCGTCAATTGCCACGATCTCATCATCGCCATCGCGCAAGGCCGCAACCCAGGAAACGAAGCATTCGCTAAACAGGTCAGCGGGAATCGCGTTCATCACATCATTGAGCGTGTCATGAGATGGGATGCCATCTTTGAAGGGTAGAAACCCACGCAAGAATTTCAATTTTCGGTCCGCCCATCGGGCTATTTCGGCAAAATCATCAGCACCAGCCATAACACCGCAGAGCACAATCAGTAGGATTTCGGGTAGTGGATAAACAGTTTTCCAGCTCTGGCGTGGGTCTTCAATGGCAGAAAAATGGTCGAGGATATTGGCTGAGATCATGGGAGGCTCCGAATGTCATTTCAATGACCAGAGAATCACATATCACCCGCTAAGGGAATCCCCACTTTTTCAAGCGATTGCCGTGGTTGATATACCACGGCAATCGCTTGAAGATTTCAGCCTTCACCTTTGATTGCGGCTTTTAGGTAACTATCATCCCAAGCGGCTGTTTTTCTTCGTATTTTCAGACTGGCCGTATCGCCGACTTGCTTGAAGATGTTGATTGCACTATGTCGCATCAGAGCCATGTTGGCGGGGCCATTTTGGGTCCGCAAGCGCATCAGGTCGTCGTGAAACACCACATCCATCACCCAGTGCAGGCGATTTTCCACACCCCAATGGGCGCGTGTGGCGCGCAGGAATTGCTTGGCTGAGAGCGGTGCGGAGGACAGATAGTAACGTCGCGAGAAACTGGTTTTACCTTTGTGTTTGACCTCGGCCTCGATCATGCCGATAGCGGCGAGGCCTGGAAACCTTGGTGCGCCAGGCTCAGACCGATCAGGGCGCAGCCACTCTACATCATGACTGACATAGGCACGACGGATTTCTATCCGCCCATGATCGGCATCGGTGGTTTCATGGGTTTCCAAACCACTGGTCTGGTCGAAATAGAGCCTCACCTCTTCATGCAGTGATTTTTGGTTGCCTTTAAGCGCCAAAAGATAGTCTGCGCCTTGTGCGAGGATCGCCGCAGCAATACCGTGTTGGCAGCCCATTGCATCAATCGTGACCAGCGCGCCTTTCAACTCAAGCCGCGCCAGTAGTCGAGGTATCGCGCTGATTTCATTCTCTTTCTCGTCACAGGATTCTTGCCCCAAGACCAATCTCTGACGCGTTGCCCAAGCTGAAACCAGATGCAGGGCGCGGCCATCCTCACCATGCGCACGGCGTGACGACTTGCCGTCAATTGCCACGATCTCATCATCGCCATCGCGCAAGGCCGCAACCCAGGAAACGAAGCATTCGCTAAACAGGTCAGCGGGAATCGCGTTCATCACATCATTGAGCGTGTCATGAGATGGGATCCCATCTTTGAAGGGTAGAAACCCACGCAAGAATTTCAATTTTCGGTCCGCCCATCGGGCTATTTCGGCAAAATCATCAGCACCAGCCATAACACCGCAGAGCACAATCAGTAGGATTTCGGGTAGTGGATAAACAGTTTTCCAGCTCTGGCGTGGGTCTTCAATGGCAGAAAAATGGTCGAGGATATTGGCTGAGATCATGGGAGGCTCCGAATGTCATTTCAATGACCAGAGAATCACATATCACCCGCTAAGGGAATCCCCACTTTTTCAAGCGATTGCCGTGGTTGATATACTCATCCAATTGACTTTAGTTATAGCATTGGTATATTTTAATAAATTCCATTATTTATATAATTTATTTTCCAATAATTGGTTAAAACCACCAGCTTTTAGCTGGTCAGCTTTAGCGTTATTTACATAAGGTTTCCTTCCATTTTAAGACCCAGCGTTGCGGTAAGGTCTTAAAATGGAAGGAAACCTTATGATCTATTCTACTGGAAGTCATAGCAGATATTATCACAGATACCATATCGTTTGGGTAACAAAATATCGTTACAAGGTGCTGCGTGGTGAAATGCGTGAGCGTATTCGGACATTGATACGACAAACGTGCAATGAATTGGGCGTACACATTGAAAAAGGCGTATTGTCTACCGACCATGTGCATATGTTTGTGTCAGTCCCGCCGCACGTCCCAATTTCAAAGGTGATGCAACGCGTAAAAGGGAGGTCCTCATACAAGATACAGCGGGAGTACCCCGAATTACGCAAACGCTATTGGGGGCAACGGTTCTGGGCTAGAGGCTATTTTTCAACGACGAGTGGAAATGTGACGGATGACGTTATTCGTCAGTATCTTGAATTACATTCAAAACGTGAACCTACCGACGAAAGTCGGTAGTTGTTCAGTTGTATATCTGAATATAGATTTAGCTAAGTTTCAATAACGTTTGACAGGCACGCACCTATAGAACGAAAGTTTAAAAATGACTTCAAACTCTAAAACAGAAAACAGGCGTCGATCTATTTTTCCTGCGGCCACTCTAAAAATCACAACAAACGACAAAACTTTAGCTAAAGATTTACAAGGCGTCGTATGGAGTGGCCTCTGGGAAGATCGTCTAGTCTTCTTAATTTTATGCGCCGCTTTTTGTGTCGCAGTAACAAGCCCTAGCGGGATAAGCCACTTTTCATTCCTAGGACGTCTCGCTATCTGCCTGGGCTCCGCAACTATATTGATGGCTTTTGTATTGTCGTTAGGTTGCCTAATTATAGCAAAATTAACGACCTACAAGTTTTCCATGCAGACCAGCGTATTCGTGATGTTGTTTATTTTCTGGTTGTTTTATTCTGCTTTCCTAATATTTATCTTCCCGCTTGAATTCATTAATAGCCCTTTAGCCATCCTAGAGACCTACTTTGAAACGTTATCAGGCCAAACTTTATTTAGTTTTGCGACTGGCTATATGTTTTTAAAATTCAAAGAGGTTAGCTTTAAATCATGTTTCGAAAAAGCAAACTTGAAAATTGAAATAGTAAAAACTCAAAAACTCAAAAACGAACCCATTCAAAAGCTTTTACCAGCACATGTACGCGGCACGGTGCTATATATGGAAGCACAAGATAAGTATGTTCATGTTACGACTATGAATGGTAGCTATCTACTCAGTATGTCACTTTCAAAAGCAATCGAGCATCTCACACCAGACCAAGGCCTGAGAATCCATCGATCAACTTGGTTAAACTGGAATGAAATGCAAAGCTTTATTTATGTGAACGGCAACCCAAGAGTTCTATGTAGAAATGATCGAGAGCTCCCAGTAAGCCGTCGTCAGCTGGATGCTGTGAAAGATTATTTAGAAAAGTGAAAAGGCACTTCTCCGCTTTGTTGAGTAGATTTAGGATTTCAAATAGAGCATAGATTGATTATCTGGAATGGATGATTGTCTAATTTTGAGTTTGAAGTATTCGGTATCCTTGATGCCTCTGGCTCGCTTACGGATCATTCCTATACTGACATTACCAGCCTCTATCCTGGCGCTTGTGAGCTTGTGTTTGGCGTAGTTGCAGATGCCCACACAATGTTTCCGTAGGGATTTCGCGAACTTTTTTAGATAGAGCATCTGTGACTGATCTGCTATCAGGCACCAACGTTCCAGTTGCTCCGCCATCGCCTCAAATGAAGCGGCACTCCACAGCAGCTGAAGCTGTTCTTTCAAGACGTAAAGTGCATTCAGGTTGCTATTGCTCTCCAGCAACCTTTGCAGCTTGTCACTTTGTTTTTCACTCAACTTATCCGCATTTTTGAGCAACAGATAATGCGTCCCTTTCATCAACTCTTTACCACTTGGATCGGCCTTTCTGAACTCAAGTCGACGCTGATTATGGATAGCTTTGCTGTAGTTTTTCATGACGTGGAAACGGTCAAATACTATGTCGGCCAACGGCAAGGACTCTCTGACAGCCTTTTGGTAGGCAGGCCCCATATCCATCGCTACGGCCTTTATTTTGCAGGCTGTATCTGGTTGCAGTTGTTTCAAAAACCTTGAAAAAACCTCGGCAGTTCGGCCTGCTTCAACCCAGATCAGATGACCGCCAACCATATCGTAGACCACCGTCATGTAGTCATGACCTTTCGCCCGGGCAACTTCATCTACACCAATATATTCCAAGCCAGTTAGCTCTGCAGGATCAAGCGTAGGGAGAGTTTCAATAAGGTATGCCCTGTCGATATTCTTGACCGTTTCCCATCGTATATCCAAATGTCTGGAAACCGCTTGAATAGACATATGCCGACATAATCCACTGATCAGTCGGCAAAATCGGTGAGTGAAACGGCACCCTTTATCAACAAAATCACACCCCTCAATGCGGCGTTCGCCCTTGTTAATATAAACCTGCGCCAGCTCAATCTCGACCACACAAGGATACCCAAAAAGGGGGATGTCGTTTACTTGTCGGCGGACATGCTGGTTGATGCTTCCCTTCTGGCCTGTAGCAGGGTCTATAGCCCTCCTACGCGCGTCTCGGCTGCAGTGAATGACAATCTTAACACCGCCGTCATCCAGTTTAATTTCATTTACACGTTGCCCTTTGAGGCCTAAAATATGCTGCGAGATGTTGATTGTCATATACCTGCTCTATGTAAAGTTATCAGAAACCATACATATCAACAGGTTACTTGGCGGTCGGCATCTTTTTCTACTCAACAAAGCGGAGAAGAGCCAGTGAAAAGAACTGTTGATTAGCTTTGACCTATCCTGTTTTTAATGCCGTTCCTTTATCCTTGAGTAATAAAAACACGATTAAAGGAGCGGCACAATTCCGCGACAGGTCCATGCGGCTATCGCTGCAAGAGTTGTTAATGTTTTCATGTCTTTCTCCTCCGTATTGACATGGTTTCTGGTCCCAAACGGTCCAATCTATTCAACGGTCGATATTGCCCGTTGTATTCATTTCTCAGGTGATGCTCTCAGTCCGAGAGGAATTTTATCTGAATTGTCCAAGGCAGCGGGTCGGGGGCCGCCAGTGGCCCAATCAAGCAATTCGGCAGTGTGGACAATTGGAACTCCAGTGCCAGCCCCGATTTGCATCATGCAGCCAATGTTCCCTGCAGCGATAACCTCTGGCTGTTTATCCTCAAGCGCCGCAATTTTACGCTTCTTCAGCTCAACTGAGATTTCTGGTTGCATCAGGTTGTAAGTTCCAGCTGAGCCACAACACAGATGACTATCGCGCGGCTCAACAACCTCAAAACCCGCAGCCTTTAGCAAGTCTTTAGGGAAAGTTTTAATTTGCTGGCCGTGCTGCAGTGAACATGCTGCGTGATAGGCTACGCGTAAGGGTTCAGCATATGTTGCTTCAGACAAACCGAGGTCAACCATTACCTCAGAAATATCCTGAGCAAGGTTAGCAACAGTAGCTGCATCCCCTTCCAGCTCAGTACCCTTAAACATATGTCCATAATCCTTAACGGTAGTGCCGCAGCCAGATGTGTTAATTACAATCGCATCTAGACCATCTCTCTCAATTTCACGAACCCATGCGCCAATATTATTGGCAGCACTTGCATGGCTCTCCTTGGTTTTCCCCATATGATGGGTCAAAGCACCACAACATCCCGCCCCTTCAGCGACCACAACTTCGCAACCGTGACGTGTTAGCAATCGTATAGTGGCATCATTGATATCTGTATTCAGCGCTTTCTGAGCACAACCAGTCATCAAGGCAACGCGCTTTTTACGCTCACCCTTCGCGGGAAACACTTGTGGATCATCGTTACGGCTTACTGGCGGAATACGTTTAGGCGTCATTTCCAACATGGCACGAAGCCGTGCGTCTGGTACAAACTTACGGAAAGGGTACCCAATTTTTGCGCCCAGTAGTGCCACCCGAAACCGCATAGGATAAGGAAGAATTTTAGACAATATCCAACGTAAAGCGCGATCATCCCAGCGCCGCGTATAATTTTGTTCGATATATTCGCGCGCGTGATCAACCAAATGCATATAATGTACACCTGATGGACAAGTAGTCATGCAGCTAAGGCAAGATAAACAACGGTCAATGTGCTTTACTGTGTTAGCATCAGGTTTACGGCCCTTTTCAAACATATCCTTTATCAGGTAAATACGACCACGTGGGCTATCCAGCTCGTCTCCCAAAACTTGAAACGTAGGACACGTCGCCGTACAGAATCCGCAATGTACACAGGAACGCAAAATGTCATTGGAATTTTGCGTACTTGGATCTTTCAATTGCTCTTCGGTAAAATGTGTTTGCATACGATCCTCTTGTTATGCGGCCATCAAGCCAGGGTTAAGAATGCCCATGGGGTCAAATTGCCGACGTAGCTCTTCTGTAATCTGAGCAAGGCGGGGATGAAGTGGTTGAAATACTGGAACAGCCGTGCGCAGTGCTCCATCTCCACGAATAAGTGTTGCATAACCACTGCCCACTGGTATTAAATTCCGTATTACTTCCGCCTGATTAGGTGAGGCCGATGGCACTGCAAGCCAAACAAGCGCACCGCCATGATCCATTATCGTAGTGGCATTCAGTCGTCCTTTTGCTGCAGCAATCAACGCAGGTGCATCCGTCGCCTTTAAAGACACCTTCCAAATGCTATCCTTGCTCCCTGAAAAGGCATGTACATCCCGTATAGAAGCCCACAAATCATTATGCGCATCACCTTCAAGAGTAGATTGTGCGTGATCACTAAAGTATGCTTGAAGTTTAGAGAGCCGATAATCAACCTGAGTAGAAAGCCCTTCGATGCGCAGCACTGCCACACCGTTTTGCCAAGCGGCTCCTGATACTTCGTATGGAGTCCTAACTGCTTTACAGAAAAGCCGTACAGCGGCAGCCTCATCCAAACCATCAAATTGAAGCGTTACGCCGTGCTCTGGGCACGGTAAGACCTTAAGTGCAACCTCTGTCAAAACACCAAGTGTCCCGTAGGCTCCGCAAGTAAGCTTTGTAATATCTAGCCCTGTTACATTCTTCATGACCCGGCCGCCATTTTTTATAATGCGTCCTTGACCATCAACAAATCGTACGCCCAGCAAAAAATCACGACATGCGCCGATCATAAATCGACGTGGGCCAGAAACGTTACAGGCCACAATACCACCAATCGTGGGTTCACCCTTTGAGGCCATCAAAGTACGATGATCCATAGGTTCAAAGGCCAACATCTGGTTTTCTGCGGCAAGCGCAGCTTCGATTTCTTTCATAGAAGTTCCAGCCCTTGCTTCTAAAGTAAGCGAACCAGGTTCATACCGAGTAATCCCTGAAATACCCGATACGTCTAATGCTTGCGATACATCGCCTGGATTACCGATTCCACCACGTGTACATCCAGCGATGATACGAAGTCGGGTTTTCCTTGATACTGCCTCAAGCACTGCTTCTTGGATTGCCGCATCAGTAGTCGGCACAGCGAAATTTGTCATAATAATATCAATCCCCTGCTCTCTGTTGGAAATTTTCTTCATGTTCTGGGTTTTCTTTGAGAGCACGACGATCTGCACTAACCTCTAGTGGGAAAACTTTTGTTGGATTTAAAATCCATTTAGGGTCGAACACATCTTTAATTTGCATCTGACATTCTAAATCATCAGGACCAAACTGATACGTCATAAGATCCCGCTTCTCGATGCCAACACCATGCTCACCAGTCAGACAGCCGCCAACATCAACACAGGTACGTAAGATGTCAAAACCGAAAGCCTCAGCTTTATCCTGATCCCCTGGCTTGTTGGCATCAAATAAGATCAATGGATGCATGTTACCGTCACCTGCATGGAAGACATTAGCGACTTCTAGCCCGTGCTCTTTACTCAGCTCACCAATACGTTTCAGCGTGTATGGCAACTCAGAAACGGGGACTGTTCCGTCAAGACACATATAATCATTTATCTGCCCCATAGCTCCAAAAGCAGCCTTACGCCCCTTCCAGATCAATGCACTTTCATCAGCAGTTTCACTAACGCGCATCTCTACGGGATTCAGCTTGTCAGCAATTTCGGTAATCGTGTCTAACTGATCTTGAATCTCAGCTTCCGCCCCCTCAACTTCGACAATTAACAACGCTTCACACATTGGATAACCTGCCTTAGCAAAGTTTTCGACAACACGGATACAGGGGCGATCCATATATTCAATAGCAACGGGCAAAACACCAGATTTGATAATATTGCCGACACATTCTCCGGCTACTTCAGCGCTATCAAACCCAATCATGACAGGCTGAGCGCCCTCGGGTTTAGGCAAGATGCGCAACGTTGCTTCGGTCACAACACCCAATTGGCCTTCAGAACCACATATAAGACCCAACAAGTCCAACCCAGAAGCATCCATTGCTGCTCCGCCAATTTCGACTATTTCCCCATCAGCCATAACCATCTTAACGCCCAGAAGGTTATTAGTGGTCACGCCATACTTCAAGCAATGCGCACCACCTGAGTTCATCGCAATATTGCCAGCGATAGCACAAGCAAGCTGTGACGAAGGATCGGGCGCATAGAAGAACCCATTTTCTTGAACCTCGTCGGTCACAGATAAATTAGTCACCCCTGTTTGAACTCGAATGAACCGGTTATCATAGTCAATTTCCAAAACATCTTTAAGACGTGCCGTACCAAGGATTACACTGTCCGCTGTCGGTAAAGATCCACCAGCCAGAGAAGTTCCAGCACCACGCGGTACCACAGGAACACCAAGCTCAGTACACACCCTCATTACGCTCGCACATTCTTCTGTCGTACGAGGCAATACCACGGCTAATGGCGGGCAGCGATAAGCAGCCAATGCGTCACATTCATAAACGCGCGTTTCATGCTCTTCAAAGATCACACTGTCTGAAGACAACACTTTAGACAGTGCAGCAACAATCTCAGCTTTACGCCCCAAAATCTCCTGATTTGGGATTGGCATTTCAATAGTAGACATAGCTTTTCCTCCCAGCTTTATCTTATGGTTGTTACTAGAAATCGGATAAAAACTGAACTTTGATTTGACATTACAACCCCAATTTTGGTTATAATTACTTACCAATTCCAATGATAGTGCAATTTTCTTGAAAATTGCACTATCATTCAAGAAATATACCTAATCATTTATAACTGAACAACTACCGACTTTCGTCGGTAGGTTCACGTTTTGAATGTAATTCAAGATACTGACGAATAACGTCATCCGTCACATTTCCACTCGTCGTTGAAAAATAGCCTCTAGCCCAGAACCGTTGCCCCCAATAGCGTTTGCGTAATTCGGGGTACTCCCGCTGTATCTTGTATGAGGACCTCCCTTTTACGCGTTGCATCACCTTTGAAATTGGGACGTGCGGCGGGACTGACACAAACATATGCACATGGTCGGTAGACAATACGCCTTTTTCAATGTGTACGCCCAATTCATTGCACGTTTGTCGTATCAATGTCCGAATACGCTCACGCATTTCACCACGCAGCACCTTGTAACGATATTTTGTTACCCAAACGATATGGTATCTGTGATAATATCTGCTATGACTTCCAGTAGAATAGATCATAAGGTTTCCTTCCATTTTAAGACCTTACCGCAACGCTGGGTAATTGGGGCAACTTGGCGGGAATTTTCGCAATCCGGTTCAAGTGGGCACATTTGACGCACTCATCATCATGTCCATCTTGAAGATCTTTGGTTTAGATTGCGGCAAATTGACTCGCATTTACATATGAGGATTCCAAAGGCGAAGTATTTTCTGCTCTATAGGGCGATGTTGCCATCGCCTCCACACTCTCTTGATGATTTGTCCAATGCCGCGCTTAAAGATTTGGTTTTCGCGCTCTTTGCTGAGCTTTCAGAGCTGAGGCAGGAAAGGACCGAATTGCGGGACGAGATCAGACAGCTCAAGAAACTTCCGCGACGTCCGAATATCAAACCAAGCGGTCTGGCCTCACAAGACAAGAGCAGCAAGCAGGATTCCGAGCCCAGCGGGGGATCAAAAACAGACGGGAAGCAAAAGAAAAATCGGCGCGGTCCACGACGCAGTAATCTGAATTTACACAAACGCGAGGTCAAGGTCACTCTTGAAGATGTACCTGATGGGTCCACACGCAAAGGCTATCAAGCGCATACCATTCGTGACATCGTGATTTACGCTGAAGAAGTGACTTACCTTCGGGAGGTCTGGCAGTTTCCCGATGGCAGTCGCCGCGTGGCCTCGCTCCCACCCGGGGTGGTAAAGGGCCGCCAGCAGTATGGGAATAATCTGAAGGCCCTGACGATCACGCTGTATCATCAATGCCAGTCCACCGTTGCGCGTATCGCGGCTTTGCTGAATGACATGGGTCTGGACATTTCCGCTCGTCAGATAAAGCGGTTTCTGAACGAAGATATCCAGGGCATTGTCGACGAGCAGCAGGACGTGCTGAGAGCGGGTATGGAAACTGCTGCATGGATCAATGTCGATGACACCGGAGCGCGCCATCAGGCCAAAAACGGCTTCTGCACCGTAATCGGCAATGATCTTTTTACCCACTTCAGATCGACCGGCTCGAAAAGCCGCCTTGATTTTCTTGAACATCTCTGTGCGGGTGACCTGACCTACACCGTCAATGACGAAGCGCTTGACTACATGAGACGCATGAGGTTGCCCGAAAAAACCATAGTGCTTTTTGCCTCACATCCGCATCGGATATTTCGCGGTGAGGACGCGTGGCAGGCCCATCTGGCCACCCTCGGGATTGACCGCATAACGGTGAAACCGGACCCGATAAAAATCGCCACCGAGGGCGCGCTCTGGGGCAGTATCTGCGATGCTGGACGCCTTTCCGATACGGTGATCCTGAGCGACGATGCTGGCCAGTTCAATGTCGGAGATGCTCATGCGCTGTGTTGGGTGCATTTGGAGCGTCTCATTCGCAAGCAACAAAGCACCAACGAAATCCAATTTGCGCGTGTCCAAGCCGTACGAACATCCGTTTGGGACTTCTACCGGGAACTCTCAGCTTTCAGACAAGATCCCTGCGATGCGCAGCGCGAGGGGCTTTCGGCGCGTTTCGACGCGATATTTGAGCAACGAACGGGCGATGCAAATCTCGACAACCTGCTTAGACGGCTGAAGGTAAACAAGGGTGAATTGCTGCGTGTTCTGGATTATCCGAGTACACCCCTGCATTCCAACAGCGCGGAACGCGATATACGGTCTCAGGTCACGAGGCGGGCGGTCTCGCAGGGAACCCGCAGCCAAAGCGGTCGGGCCGCACGCGATGCCGGCCTTGGCGCATTGAAAACCTGCCAAAAACTTGGGGTATCATTCTGGCAATATGCGCGCGCCCGTCTTGGGGTTGCCGGTGCGGTCTGCGTTCCCAGTCTCGCAGACCTTATCATACAGCGCTCAATGGCCAGACAGTTCTCGCCAAGTTGCCACAATTCCAATCATGATATGCGGGGACTGTATGAGTAAATACATCGAATCCGGGCACAAGCGCAATGACCAGGACTTCTATCCGACGCTTCAAGCCAAAGAGATGGTGCGCGACCTCGTTCTTTCTGCAGGCGTCAGCATCCCACCAGTTGCATGGGAACCACATGCAGGCGAAGGCCATTTGGTTGATGCCCTCAAGAATATGAACATCCCGGTATATGCCAGCGACATTGAGCCCCGCGCCAAGGGTATTGTCGAAATGGGCTTTCTGGCTCAGGATCGCCTGCCTTCAGACCAAATTCGATCCATAGTCATGAACCCTCCGTTCAGCTCTTTGGATGCACAACTCGGTCACGCTCTGAAACTCATGCAGCCTGTCACGGGGACAGTCCTGATGCTTGCACGCACATTGCTTACATCCGGTAAAAAGCGGCAGTCAAACTTCAGGAACCATCCACACTTCGCCGCAAAGATCGAAATGGTGGGGCGACCCTTCTGGTTCACAGATTACAGAAACAGCCCAATTCATCCTTACTCCTGGTATCTCTGGGACTTCAGTACAGAGCATCCCCTCCCGGCCATAAAGTGGATTGATCCCCTATAATCTGGTGTTGCGTGCCGCCACCTTTATCTATTCGTTGCAGAAAGGTCGGCCCTGTTGACAGGGTATCGGGGCTTTGCCAAACCCCGCCAAGTTGCCCCAATTACAACGCTGGGTCTTAAAATGGAAGGAAACCTTATGTAAATAACGCTAAAGCTGACCAGCTAAAAGCTGGTGGTTTTAACCAATTATTGGAAAATAAATAGTTTTCATTTTTTCATTTATGTAAATTTTGAAGTTAATTTAAAAGGCTGAGTTAAATTAACTTGGATTCGCTTACATCTATTGAGAAAAGCAAACAATGGAGAATCATGGGAGTGTTTTGTACGCAGCTTACGCGTGACCTCTCTCTACTCATAAAATGAAACCCCATCAAAGCCTTTTTGAACGGCCTGTGCTGGGAACCATTTACCATCAACGAATAGTCACCCAACCAAGGTCAAGGGGATCAACACGTGCAGATACATGCTAAGGGAACTATGAAGGTAGAAATCGTGCAGTATTGTTCAGCGACAATAACCTTGGCCGATAGCGACAACCACCTTGGCCGATGAAGATGATCGGAGGATTGGCTTGCCAATCCGTAGGTCAGGTTCATCGGCTAAGGTTTCATATTTTGGTTGAATAGGAACTGCTGTGGGCGGGTAATCTTAAGCTTCTACGTTTTAAACGGAGCTACAGATTGCCCTTCAAACCCATAACCGACCAGCAAATGAGGCTGTATATGACCGATAGAAATACCCATAACCAACGAACCGCGGCAGCCCGCGCCGGGTTCAGTGAACGTAGTGCACGGCGTTTTGACGCTGACCCGACCTTACCATCACAGAGAAGACCAAAACGGGGGCGAACTGTCACCGATCCCTTGGAGGGGGTCTGGGATGACCTCATCCAACCTGTCCTTGACCAAGACGCCTCGGTGCAGGCAATTACCCTGCTGAGACATTTGCAGGCTCACCATCCAGTGCGTTTTCCCGATGATCGTGTTAAGCGCACGTTGGAACGTCGTGTCCGTGCATGGCGCGCCCTACATGGGCCTCAAAAGGACATTATTTTCCGCCAAACCCCGGAACCTGGCTACATGTGCCAATCCGACTTCACGGATGCTGCAAAGCTGGGCATCACCATTGATGGGGCAGCTTTTGCCCATCGGTTGTATCATTTTGTCTTGGTTTACAGTCGATGGGAACATGTCGGGGTTGTGCGGGGCGGCGAGAGTTTCACGGCGCTGGCAGAGAACCTGCAAAATGCACTTTGGTCATTGGGTGGAGTGCCGCAAAACTGCCGTACCGACAGCTTGTCGGCAGCCTTCCGTAATCTTACCAAAGCTGAATCTGAGGATATCACCAAGCGCTATGAGGCATTCACCGAGCATTACGGCATGCAGGCAAGCCGCAATAATCGGGGTGTGGCCCATGAGAACGGTGCTGTGGAATCTCACAATGGTCACCTCAAGGTTGCCATTCAACAAGCCCTTATATTGCGGGGAAGTTGCGACTTTGAAACAGTTGCTGCCTATCGCCAATTTGTTGACGAATTGGTTGCCCGCAGGAACAAGCGACGGGGTGAGGCTTTTAAAGTGGAGCTGGCACAGCTCAACCCCCTCCCACCAAGGCGTACAACCGATTTTACCGAAGTTGTGACACCCGTTACCAGAACGGGCGGGTTTCTCGTGCATCAGGTCTTTTACAGTGCGCCTTCCCGCCTTATTGGGCAGCGATTGCGCGTCCATGTCTATGATGATCGCATAGAGGCCTATCTGGGAAGCACCCATGTGGTAAGCCATCCCCGCAAGCGCTGTCGCAAAGATGGGGTGCGTGTCCACGAGATCAATTATCACCATGTTATACAGGCCCTGAAGCGCAAACCACAGGCGTTTGCCAACTCCGTTTACCGCGACAGCCTATTCCCCAGATCAGAATATGCCCAAACATGGGTTCTCCTACAGGAAGCCTTGTCACGGCGAGATGCCTGCCGTCAGATGGTCGATCTGTTGTTCCTGGCCCATGAAGAGGCTGTTGAAGCTGAACTGGCAAATCTCATGGCCAAGGACATAGAAGAGGGGCGGCTCCCTGACGCCAAAAGACTCAAAGCCCTGCTCAGACCCAAGTGCCAGGATTTACCAAGAGATATCGCCGTAGCACAGCCCGCGTTATCGTGCTTTGACGCTTTACTGGGAGCAAGCGCATGACAGCCCATGATGTTGATATTCATAAATTGCCCAGCATGCTTACGGCCTTGCGGTTACCTAGTTTCCATGGGCTTTGGCGCGATGTCGCCACTACGGCAGATAAAGAAGGCTGGCCTGCGGCGCGCTTTCTGGCCGTATTGTCCGAGTATGAGTTGGCGCAAAGAGAGACACGGCGCATCCAGCGGAATCTTAACACGTCAAAGCTGCTGAGTGGCAAAACCCTTGCTACATTTAGCTTTGCGGCGCTGCCTAGCCTTCCCAAAGCCCACATAGAAGCGCTGGCGGCGGGGGATTGGATTGATCGAGGGGGAAACCTCATTGCCATCGGTAATTCGGGCACCGGTAAAACCCATGTCATGTGCGCCATAGGCCACGCCTTGGTTGAGGCTGGGTACCGCGTCTTTTACACCCGCACTGGCGATCTTGTGCAAAAACTGCAGGTTGCAAGGCGGGATTTGGTTCTCGAAAACGCCCTGGCCAAATTGGATAAATTTGACCTGATCATTCTGGATGATATCACATACGCGCACAAGGATCAGGCCGAAACCAGCGTGCTCTTTGAACTCATTGCGCGTCGCTACGAATACAAAAGCATCGCAATCGCTGCCAATCAGCCCTTCAGCGCTTGGGACCAAATATTTCCAGACAAGGCAATGACCATCGCGGCCATTGACCGCCTCGTGCATCATGCAACAATTCTGGAGATGAACGCGGAAAGCTTTCGTAGACGGGCAGCAAGCGACAACCAAAAAGCACACGCCGAAGCGATTACGTCAGCCTCAGGCACAAATATTCAAATAATGGAGGACGCCGATGTTCAGACTATAATCCAAGATTAATACGCTACCACAGCAGTTCTAAAAGCGGCCAAAGTGGTTGTCGCTACAGGACAAGGTGGTTGACGCTCTACACAGTATCTTACATGTATAACCCACACTTAAAACGCAAACGCCCTTTCCCGAAACTTTCCGCGTAACTTGATGCCCAAACACAGCTTTACGCGTGTGTCCATCTGGTGGATGTGTTTCCTGAGTTCGTAGGTTTTGTCGGCTTGTGGGGTGTTTTTTTGTTTAACTTCAGGCCCTGGCTTCCGGGAGGGTAAAGTAGTGCCCCCAATGGCAATTGAGGGTTGCGGTTTCTGGAGGTTCTGCTACACTCCCGCACATGTTCATCCGCACCAAACATGATCCCGAACGCAAGCGCACCCGCATCCAGATCGTCCAGTCGGTGCGCACCGGTCAGAAGGTTCGCCAGAAGGTCGTCCGGCATGTCGGCATCGCGCATAACGACACTGAAGTCGAGGACCTCAAGCGCCTGGCTGGCCGGATCATGGAAGAACTGCGTACCGCACAGTCCCCGCAAATGGAACTGTTCACCCCAACGGAATATGCTGATCTGGCGACACTTGTGCGCACCGCCCCGCGTCCGGAAAAACTGAATGTCGATCTTGGGGAGTGCCGCGAAGAGTCCCGCCTGTCGCTTGGTTTGCGCGATGTGATGGGGGAGGTTTATTCCGGCCTGGGCTGGAATGGGCTTCTGGGCACCCGGCGCAAGAGCAGCGATCGCATTTTACGCGAACTGGTGCTGGCGCGCCTGTCGCAGCCAGAGAGCAAGCGGGCAACGGTGGATGCACTGGCCCACAGGGTCGGGATCACCCTCAATCTGGACCGGGTCTACCAGGCTATGGACTACCTGGACGAGGCGACGATCAACCGGGTCTGTCGGATGTCACACGAGGCGGCGGAGACGCTTCTGGCGGGACCGGTCGATGTCCTCTTCTACGACTGCACAACACTGGCCTTCGATACAGATCGGGAGGATCCGGAAGACGCGTCCGACCGCTTGCTGGCCAAGGGGTACAGCAAGGACGGGAAATCGCATCGCAGTCAGGTGGTGTTGGCGCTGATGGTCACCACCGACGGCTTGCCGGTCGGCTATGACCTGTTTCCCGGCAATATGTGGGAAGGCCATACGCTTGAGGCCGCGATCAAGGGGTTGGAAGAGCGCTACAAGCTCGGAAAGATCACGCTGGTGGCAGATGCCGGGATGCTCAGCGCCGACAATCAGGATATGTTGCGCACCAAAGGCCTGCCGTTCATTCTGGGCTATCGCCTGAAGTCGGCCCCGGCGGGCGTGAAAGACAAGGCCCTGGACACGGGCGGTTACAAGCCATGGGCCGGACACGGCGCGGCGGAGGGCGCTGCCGAGGCGGGGCGCTACAAGGTGATTGAGCATGACGGTGCCCGGATCATCGTCACCTTCTCGCCCGCCCGCGCCCGCAAGGATGCCCACAAGCGCCAGAAGGCCCTTGAGCGCCTGCAAAAGAAGCTTCGGCGGAGCCGGAGCCCCGCCAGTGTCAGTCACCGGGGATATGCCCGCTTCCTCTCGTTTCCCGATACGGGCGAGATCACACTTGATCAGGACAAGATCGACGCGGCAGCCCAATGGGACGGGCTGCACGCCATCATCGTTCATGGCAGGGACGATCTCGCACCCGAGGCGGCCATCGCCCAATATCACCAGCTCTGGCTGATCGAAACCTGCTTCCGCACCAACAAGCATGACCTGAAAATCCGACCCGTCTATCACTGGACGCCGCGGCGGATACAGGCCCATATCGCCATCTGCTACATGGCTTTCTGTTGCCTGCAACACCTGCGCAAGCGCCTGCAGATGCTGGGCCATCCCATGAGCCCGGCCCGCATCCGTCGGGAACTCGACCGACTTCAGATTTCCATCCTGAGGCGCAAGGGCACCAGCGAACAATATGCCATGCCCAGCCCGGCCACAACCGACGCCAAACGCATCCTGCGCTGTGTTGGCCTGTCGTGGAACGAAGCACCCTTCAGGATGCCGCCGGAAAGAACGCGCAAGCCCAGACCTGAAAAGGCCTGATCGACACTCTCTGACCGTTGAATCCCATCGCCGGAAATCCGCGATGTAGTGCCCTGTGAAAAAGCAGGCCAATAATATCAATGTGTTACAGCCGAAATCCTACGAAGTCAGGAAGCGATTCCAACAATTTGCGCATGTTTCTTCGCCCAATACGCCATGTGGTTCATTGTGATAGATAATGCACGCTTTGAGCTAGATGGATCGTAGCGGCTACGACATTGTCAAGATGGCAACTAAGGACCGAAAGCTAATTTTATTATAAATGATCATTTTTCACACACCTTTTGCCAAAAAGGCAAATCTATATGTCCATAAACACGGCAATCGCTTGAAAAAGTGGGGATTCCCTTAGCGGGTGATATGTGATTCTCTGGTCATTGAAATGACATTCGGAGCCTCCCATGATCTCAGCCAATATCCTCGACCATTTTTCTGCCATTGAAGACCCACGCCAGAGCTGGAAAACTGTTTATCCACTACCCGAAATCCTACTGATTGTGCTCTGCGGTGTTATGGCTGGTGCTGATGATTTTGCCGAAATAGCCCGATGGGCGGACCGAAAATTGAAATTCTTGCGTGGGTTTCTACCCTTCAAAGATGGCATCCCATCTCATGACACGCTCAATGATGTGATGAACGCGATTCCCGCTGACCTGTTTAGCGAATGCTTCGTTTCCTGGGTTGCGGCCTTGCGCGATGGCGATGATGAGATCGTGGCAATTGACGGCAAGTCGTCACGCCGTGCGCATGGTGAGGATGGCCGCGCCCTGCATCTGGTTTCAGCTTGGGCAACGCGTCAGAGATTGGTCTTGGGGCAAGAATCCTGTGACGAGAAAGAGAATGAAATCAGCGCGATACCTCGACTACTGGCGCGGCTTGAGTTGAAAGGCGCGCTGGTCACGATTGATGCAATGGGCTGCCAACACGGTATTGCTGCGGCGATCCTCGCACAAGGCGCAGACTATCTTTTGGCGCTTAAAGGCAACCAAAAATCACTGCATGAAGAGGTGAGGCTCTATTTCGACCAGACCAGTGGTTTGGAAACCCATGAAACCACCGATGCCGATCATGGGCGGATAGAAATCCGTCGTGCCTATGTCAGTCATGATGTAGAGTGGCTGCGCCCTGATCGGTCTGAGCCTGGCGCACCAAGGTTTCCAGGCCTCGCCGCTATCGGCATGATCGAGGCCGAGGTCAAACACAAAGGTAAAACCAGTTTCTCGCGACGTTACTATCTGTCCTCCGCACCGCTCTCAGCCAAGCAATTCCTGCGCGCCACACGCGCCCATTGGGGTGTGGAAAATCGCCTGCACTGGGTGATGGATGTGGTGTTTCACGACGACCTGATGCGCTTGCGGACCCAAAATGGCCCCGCCAACATGGCTCTGATGCGACATAGTGCAATCAACATCTTCAAGCAAGTCGGCGATACGGCCAGTCTGAAAATACGAAGAAAAACAGCCGCTTGGGATGATAGTTACCTAAAAGCCGCAATCAAAGGTGAAGGCTGAAATCTTCAAGCGATTGCCGTGTGGGGCGCAGGAGGTACCCTAGTTGGGCTGGGACATACCCAGTGATCAGCGAAAGGAGCCAGAAATGGTGACTTGCAATTGGCCGAAACCGGTGAGCGTAAGCTCATATATCCGGTTTCGGTTAGGTCGCTTTGAGAGAGTAATCTCTCATTGCAGAAGTTACCCATCTCACTAGTTTTTGCGGACTAGAGATGGTGAACTAAAGAAGACGGCGGGCGTCAACTTTATTCATATCAAGCATGTTTTGAATAACTTTACCAATAGAAAAGTTCGTAAATTACGAATTTTTGAAGCCAAACCTAGGTAATTTATCAGGCCATCGTTCTTGAGCGAGGGCCACGCCCGATCCTCCCCCACGAGAGGTCGCTCGGGCGCTAGGTACCAGTTAGCAAGCTAGATAGTCACAGGCCCATCCACGATCCGATCCCAGCAATAAATCTTAAATCGCCTATGATCTGCATTAAAATACGGGTCATTCAATACAAGCTCCACAACCTCATCATGGGTCTTTGCACGAACGATCCACATACCCCCTTCGAATGGTGCATCAGGAACGGCACGTAAACCGCCACCCACCAAAATCTTATCCGCATTGTCTTTGGCATATTGCAGATGTTCCGCTTTGTATTTCTTACGGTGCGCTAGCATTCCAGCCGTATCATCAAATATCACAACCCAGTTAGTCATCTATCAAACTCCTACAATCAATTTTAGTGAAAAGTTTAGACGGATGATCCAACAAGTATAGCTCTGTCACTTTATATTCTCTTTATCGAAACCACCATTAAGCAATACCAAACATAACCCTTCGATCTAAATCCCCCAATTTAACCCATCGGCGAATATCGCCAGCCAAAACCAGTTGCTATCTCCAACTCATCGAACGCAATCCCGTGTTCAGCATATTCGGAGTACATCACATGAAAAAGACAACAACAGCCCTCAGCGCCCTAGCAATCGCAGTTGCCCTGACACCAGCCTTGGCTGCCAGCGCACCAGAGGTGGCAGACCAAATCGTCGCCCAAATGAAAGAGCAAGGATACACAAACATCTCTGTTGAAACATCGCTTCTGGGCCGCACAGAAATCGAAGGCGAAAAAGACGGTGAAGAACGCGAAGTGGTTCTGAGTAAATCGGGTGAAATCCTGCGCGACGAAGTTGAATTGGAAGAAGACGATGATGACGACAAAGACGTCGACTAATTAATATCCCCTGATACCGAACCGCACCCGTCCCATGTTCTTCAATCCTTGCGGTTCGGCTATCCCTTTCCTTTTCGCGCCACCTTTGTCAAAAAGGGGGCGCAACTTTTTTAAGGCTTATGATGTTACCATCTGTCATCCGATTCATCCTGATCCTCCAAATCCTATGCGCTTTGGTGTTTATCTCTGAATTCATCGGACAGGTGTTTGGCATCAAAACATTGGACCTGCCATGGCAATGGCACGAATACATCGAAATATCCGCCGTTGCAGGTTTGTTGATCGGTATGGGTGTCACCATCTATACGTTACGTGCCACGTTGCAGCGCAACCGCAAAGTCGAAGATCAGCTTTTACTGGCCTCTGGCGAATTCGAAGAATTGCTAAAGTTGAAGTTCAAACAATGGTCGTTAACCAAAGCCGAAAAAGACGTGGCCCATTTGATCATCAAAGGCTTCACCACATCTGAAATTGCCGAATTTCGCGGTAAAAGCGAAGGCACGATCAAAGCCCAAAGTGCAGCCGTTTATAAAAAGGCAGGCATCAATGGGCGCACCCAGCTTTTAGTGTCCTTTGTCGAAGATATGGTTGACCGTGGGCGAGAAAACAATCAATCCGCGACCTAAGAAACCGAAGGACCTTTCCATGACCACAAACAATCGTATCGTCCTCTCCAGCGATCATTCCGCCATCGAATTTCGGCAAGCCATAGCCAGTCATATCGCAGCACTTGGTTGGGAGGTGGTTGATATTGGCCCAACAACACCAGAAAGTACACATTATCCGAAACACGGCGCAGCAGCGGCACAACTTGTCGCCTCTGGTGATTGCCAGTTTGGCATCATCTTATGCGGCACAGGCCAAGGCATTATGATGGCGGCGAATAAGGTAAAGGGCATCCGTTGCGGTGTTTGCTCCGATACATTTTCAGCCCGCATGATCCGCCAGCACAACAATGCCAACAT
Organism: Amylibacter sp.; assembly: GCA_965206885.1. GTDB lineage: Bacteria > Pseudomonadota > Alphaproteobacteria > Rhodobacterales > Rhodobacteraceae > Amylibacter. The sequence goes on from CBDBLJ010000003.1 coordinate 322,278, forward strand.
GCTGTCAATCGGTGCGCGCGTGGTGGGCGAAGGACTGGCCCTCGATATCGTGGACGCGTTCCTGACCGCCCAATTCGAGGGCGGACGACATGCGACGCGGGTCGATATGATTGAGGCATTAGAGAGCTAATCTTGTTGATCATTACGGTAAAAACAATCAACCTGTGATCTGAGAAACAGTCATTTAAGGATCACAGATATGACCATCACACGTAGCCATTCATCCCAACGCATGTCCCAACTTGTTGTTCACGGCAACACCGCCTATCTGGCGGGCCAAGTGGCAAATGACACAAGTGCGGACATCAAGGGCCAAACCGCAGATGTATTGTCCAAGGTCGAAACTTTGTTGGCAGAAGCGGGATCAGACAAAGACAGCATTTTATCCGCCACAATCATCGTCAAAGACATGGGGCAATTTGCAGACATGAACGAAATCTGGGATGCATGGGTTTCAGATCATGGCAAACCAGCACGTGCCGCGATTGAAGCGCGCATGGCAACAGATGCCATCCTTGTGGAAATCTGCATCATCGCTGCAATCAATTAACCTTTCGCGTATGGCGCACTGTCATACACGCTGTGCACGCAAGTCATACGCTAATCATACACCCAGTTTGGATGTATCTCTCAATGGGTAAACACGACGTGCGCTGTAGCGTTTTCTGGACATGGGCTCATCGTTTATGTAGTTAAGGCGGATACTCAAATCTTAGGAGACACCCCATGTCCATCACTCGTATGCATTCATCCGAACGCGCCAGCCAAATCGTCATTCACAACGGTACTATTCATCTGGCAGGACAAGTTCCAAATGATGTAACCGTCGATATTCAAGCCCAGACACAGAGTTGTTTGGATAAAATTGAGGGGCGGTTGGCAGAGGCTGGATCAGACAAAGATCACATCCTATCCACAACAATTTTCTTGCGCGATATCGATCGTGACTTTGCCCCAATGAACGAAGTGTGGAATGCATGGGTTGCTGATGGTGAAAAACCTGCACGCGCTTGTGTGCAGGCAAGCATGGCTCGCGAAGCCATCTTGGTTGAGATCTGCATTGTTGCAGCAGTAAAAGATTAAATAATATTAGAAGCGCGGGTTTATTCATCATCTACGCTTCCTTTAAGATTTTGTTTTTAAAAGAATATACACTAAATCACGCTTTCTAACGTTCCTGTGAATATGTGTGATGGAATAAAACAAAGCTCTCCCGTGTTTACTCGATATCCAGCCCAGAAAACTGCTGGATTAAATTACGCACTTAGGAGCTAGAAATGAAATTAACGACATCAATTGCTGCCATCACAGCAGCAGCCGCACTATCCACCACAGTAACCTTTGCCGATGGCCATCCTAGCGGTCACGGGTATTACATCCAAGGATCACTTGGCTTTAACCAATTATCAGATACAGATCAATCAGGTGCTCCTGGCACAGTCGCATCAGATTATGACAGCGGTTATAACATCAGCATAGCTGTTGGTAAAAAAATCCCTGCATGGTCAGGATTTCGTGCCGAACTTGAATTATCTTACAGCGAAAACGACGCCGACACGATCGACTTCTCTGGCAATGGCGCAGGCAACGAAGCGAATGTGAACGGCGATATCAGCTCAACATCGATCTATGCAAACCTGCTCTATGATATCCCAACAAACAACAGCCGCATCACACCATATGTCGGTGCAGGTATCGGTGTGTCTTTCATCGACTCCAGTATATCATACGGCGGAGCCCCAGTTCGCATCGACGATGACGATTCCGTATTTTCAGCGCAATTGATTGCAGGTGCAGCTTATAAATTAACGGATACTTTAGATCTGACATTGGATGCACGTTACAGCCGCGCATTTGGTGTTGAACTAAACCGCGTTAGCCCAGCAGGTGCAGCTGTTGTTGATGATGACTTTGACAACTTAAGCGTAAATCTTGGTCTGCGTTTCGCATTCTAAGAAAAGACAAAGCCCTAGTTGCTGCACTGGGGTAATGTGGTGATATAAGTAAACTGTAGTTGCGTAATATGTCTCATCAGTAGACAACAGTTTAGTTGGCAGTAACCAATACTAAAACCACATCGATTGCGGGGCTGAGAAACCAGCCCCGCAATTTTTATTTTCCAATAATTGGTTAAAACCACCAGCTTTTAGCTGGTCAGCTTTAGCGTTATTTACATAAGGTTTCCTTCCATTTTAAGACCCAGCGTTGCGGTAAGGTCTTAAAATGGAAGGAAACCTTATGATCTATTCTACTGGAAGTCATAGCAGATATTATCACAGATACCATATCGTTTGGGTAACAAAATATCGTTACAAGGTGCTGCGTGGTGAAATGCGTGAGCGTATTCGGACATTGATACGACAAACGTGCAATGAATTGGGCGTACACATTGAAAAAGGCGTATTGTCTACCGACCATGTGCATATGTTTGTGTCAGTCCCGCCGCACGTCCCAATTTCAAAGGTGATGCAACGCGTAAAAGGGAGGTCCTCATACAAGATACAGCGGGAGTACCCCGAATTACGCAAACGCTATTGGGGGCAACGGTTCTGGGCTAGAGGCTATTTTTCAACGACGAGTGGAAATGTGACGGATGACGTTATTCGTCAGTATCTTGAATTACATTCAAAACGTGAACCTACCGACGAAAGTCGGTAGTTGTTCAGTTAACTTGGTAAAGATGTTTTACGTAGGTACGGAAGCACTGTTTCAAACTCACCAAATTTAGCGGCAGCATCTTCGTTGCTCACAGTCGGTGGGATGATCACGTCTTGGCTCAACTCCCAGTTTGCAGGTGTCGCAACGCCATGTTTTGCCGTTGTTTGCAAAGCATCCAAGGCACGTAAAATTTCAGAGAAATTACGGCCAACTGTCATCGGGTATGTCATAGACAGTTTCAACTGTTTGTCTGGCCCAATGATAAACACAGAACGAACTGTTGCACTGTCCGCTGGCGTGCGCCCATCAGGCAAATAGGCCTCAGCAGGTAACATATCGAAAGCTTTTGAAATTTCCAAACCTTCATCCGCAATAATCGGGAAATCAGCTGTGGCGCCAGATACTTTTTCAATATCCACTTTCCATTTCTTATGGTCTGCAACACCGTCCACAGAAACGCCCATCACTTTTGTGCCACGCTTTTCCCACTCATCTGCCAACTGTGCGACAGCGTCGAATTCTGTTGTACACACAGGTGTAAAGTCTTTTGGGTGACTGAACAGAATTGCCCAGCTATCGCCAATCCAGTCGTGAAATTGATATGTTCCTTGATCCGTTTCTGCAGTGAAATTCGGAACAACGTCATTGATACGTAAAGCCATAATTTTCTCCTATGAATTTAAACTTGGGCAGACGGTAGAAGTGTTCCAAGCAAAGGTCAATTCAGGCGAGGCATCATGCGCCCATTAGTCCACGCCGGATCAAATTGAGCCCAAGCAACAGGAATACAATTAAGAAAACCTTGGTAAATTGTTCTGTATTCAAGCGTTTCCGCGCCAGCTCACCAAAATACATCCCGACAAACGCAGGAAAAATCAATACCGATCCGATTATCGCCAACCGGACAGTCAGCTCACCAGAAATGGCAAATCCAGCTGTCAGGAATACTGATTGTGCCGAAAACATTACACCCAGCGTTTTGATCATCGTATCTTTATCTACGCGCAGGGATATCAGATATACAGCCAGCGGTGGCCCCCAAATTGCAGTTAGACCTCCAAGAACACTACTTGCTGCACCTGCGATAATCTGTGCGGGAACATCATATTTCATATTTAGCTTTGGGAATGTACCAAACAAGTTCGTCAAAGCAAAAACGCACATCGCAAGGCCAACAAAGGTTTGCAATACGGGCAATGGCACCCGTCCCCCGACAATTGCTACGAAGAAAATCCCCACGCAAGCACACGCACAAAAATAACTGTGGCGTTTGAGAACTGGCCAAATTTCGCCACCAAGCCAAGCTTGACGGAAATTCGTTGTCATAATCACCATAAGCCCCATCGCAACCGCAACACGCGGTTCATAAAAAAACGTCATCAAGCCAATAAGAATCGAAGGCAATGCAATGCCAATCGTACCTTTAACAAAACCGCCAATAAAAAAGATCACGGTCAAAATGGCTATTTCAGCAAAGCCCAAGTCGTTTCCTCTATATAAAGCATTAAAGACGTCGCATTAAGGTCTTGAAAGCGTTTGAACACAATGCAAGTCTCATATCAAACAACGAACAAACACAAGGTGTTTCACATGCTAGACAAACGCAATTTTTACATTAATGGCGCTTGGGTCAAACCAGCGGCATCAAACGACTTGAATGTTATCAATCCTGCAACGGAAGACGCTTGTGCAGTGATTTCTTTAGGCAATCAAGAAGATACAGACGCGGCCGTTGCAGCTGCAAAAGCCGCTTTTGAACCATGGGCGATGACACCAAAGGCAGAGCGCCTGAACTATATCAAAGCAATCCTAGCCGAATACGAAAAACGCAATGATGATATGGCCGCAGCTATTTCTATGGAAATGGGTGCACCAATTGATATGGCACGCGCTGCACAAGCAGGTTCTGGCAGTTGGCATATCCAAGGATTTATTGACAGTTTTGATGAGATTGAATTCGAAGAAACACCTTGGCCAGATTCTCCGAATGAACGCATCATTCGTGAACCAATCGGCGTGTGCGCCATGATCACACCTTGGAATTGGCCGATGAACCAAGTCACACTGAAAGTCATTCCAGCATTAGCAGTTGGCTGTACTGTGGTTCTAAAACCATCAGAGGAATCTCCTTTATCTTCTATGGTTTTCGCCGAAATCATAGATGCTGTTGGCCTGCCAAAAGGCGTGTTTAATATGGTTAATGGTGACGGTGTGGGTGTTGGCAGCCAATTGTCCAGCCATACGGATGTCGACATGGTCAGCTTTACGGGTTCTACACGTGCGGGCCGTTTGATCACCAAAGCAGCTGCTGAAACGATCAAACGTGTGACACTTGAATTGGGTGGCAAAGGCGCCAACATCATCTTTGCTGACGCTGATGAAAAAGCCGTTATTCGTGGCGCACGCCATTGCTTTGGCAACACAGGCCAATCTTGTAACGCCCCAACACGTATGTTGGTCGAACGCAGTCGTTATGATGAAGCTGTTGCACAAGCTGCTGAAACCGCAGATGCAACATCTGTAAATGATCCCTCTATGAATGGTCGCCACCTTGGCCCTGTTGTGAACAATATGCAGTTCGACAAAATCCAAGGCTTGATTGAAACAGGTGCATCCGAAGCACGCCTTGTTGCCGGGGGCCTTGGTCGTCCAGAAGGATTGAACCGTGGCTTTTATATCCGCCCAACAGTCTTTGCTGATGTAAACAACGACATGACCATTGCGCGTGAAGAAGTATTCGGCCCTGTTCTAGCTATCATACCCTTTGATACAGAAGAAGAAGCCGTACAAATCGCAAATGACACCGTTTACGGCCTGACAAACTATGTCCAAACCCAAGATGCAGATAAAGCATCCCGCGTAGCGCGCCGTATGCGCACTGGCATGGTGCGGATTAATGGGGGAGACAGCGCTCATGCCTCGCCATTTGGCGGCTACAAACAATCAGGCAACGGGCGCGAAGGCGGTGTTTGGGGGTTGGAAGATTTCCTTGAAGTGAAGCACATCGCTGGGTTAAGCAGTTAACAGTTACTGTAACCCTTTGAGGATAAAATGATTTCATTGCGTGTATTTCTATGTGCAGCAGCTTTGGCTGCTGCACCATCTATGTCTTTCGCCAAAACCTGTGGCGGTAATTTCAACAGTTGGATGACAGCCCTAAAATCCGAAGCGGTCTCCAAAGGACATAGCAAAGCAGACGTAAACAAATTCTTTAAATCCGCGCGTATTGATAAAAACGTCCTCAGGGCGGATCGCTCGCAAGGTGTGTTTCGTCTGACGTTTTCAGAATTCGCAGCACGTTCCATCAGTTCTGGCCGTATGAACAACGGTAAAAAGAACTTGAACAAATACAAGAACATATTCGCCAAAATTGTAATTGGGGCAACTTGGCGGGAATTTTCGCAATCCGGTTCAAGTGGGCACATTTGACGCACTCATCATCATGTCCATCTTGAAGATCTTTGGTTTAGATTGCGGCAAATTGACTCGCATTTACATATGAGGATTCCAAAGGCGAAGTATTTTCTGCTCTATAGGGCGATGTTGCCATCGCCTCCACACTCTCTTGATGATTTGTCCAATGCCGCGCTTAAAGATTTGGTTTTCGCGCTCTTTGCTGAGCTTTCAGAGCTGAGGCAGGAAAGGACCGAATTGCGGGACGAGATCAGACAGCTCAAGAAACTTCCGCGACGTCCGAATATCAAACCAAGCGGTCTGGCCTCACAAGACAAGAGCAGCAAGCAGGATTCCGAGCCCAGCGGGGGATCAAAAACAGACGGGAAGCAAAAGAAAAATCGGCGCGGTCCACGACGCAGTAATCTGAATTTACACAAACGCGAGGTCAAGGTCACTCTTGAAGATGTACCTGATGGGTCCACACGCAAAGGCTATCAAGCGCATACCATTCGTGACATCGTGATTTACGCTGAAGAAGTGACTTACCTTCGGGAGGTCTGGCAGTTTCCCGATGGCAGTCGCCGCGTGGCCTCGCTCCCACCCGGGGTGGTAAAGGGCCGCCAGCAGTATGGGAATAATCTGAAGGCCCTGACGATCACGCTGTATCATCAATGCCAGTCCACCGTTGCGCGTATCGCGGCTTTGCTGAATGACATGGGTCTGGACATTTCCGCTCGTCAGATAAAGCGGTTTCTGAACGAAGATATCCAGGGCATTGTCGACGAGCAGCAGGACGTGCTGAGAGCGGGTATGGAAACTGCTGCATGGATCAATGTCGATGACACCGGAGCGCGCCATCAGGCCAAAAACGGCTTCTGCACCGTAATCGGCAATGATCTTTTTACCCACTTCAGATCGACCGGCTCGAAAAGCCGCCTTGATTTTCTTGAACATCTCTGTGCGGGTGACCTGACCTACACCGTCAATGACGAAGCGCTTGACTACATGAGACGCATGAGGTTGCCCGAAAAAACCATAGTGCTTTTTGCCTCACATCCGCATCGGATATTTCGCGGTGAGGACGCGTGGCAGGCCCATCTGGCCACCCTCGGGATTGACCGCATAACGGTGAAACCGGACCCGATAAAAATCGCCACCGAGGGCGCGCTCTGGGGCAGTATCTGCGATGCTGGACGCCTTTCCGATACGGTGATCCTGAGCGACGATGCTGGCCAGTTCAATGTCGGAGATGCTCATGCGCTGTGTTGGGTGCATTTGGAGCGTCTCATTCGCAAGCAACAAAGCACCAACGAAATCCAATTTGCGCGTGTCCAAGCCGTACGAACATCCGTTTGGGACTTCTACCGGGAACTCTCAGCTTTCAGACAAGATCCCTGCGATGCGCAGCGCGAGGGGCTTTCGGCGCGTTTCGACGCGATATTTGAGCAACGAACGGGCGATGCAAATCTCGACAACCTGCTTAGACGGCTGAAGGTAAACAAGGGTGAATTGCTGCGTGTTCTGGATTATCCGAGTACACCCCTGCATTCCAACAGCGCGGAACGCGATATACGGTCTCAGGTCACGAGGCGGGCGGTCTCGCAGGGAACCCGCAGCCAAAGCGGTCGGGCCGCACGCGATGCCGGCCTTGGCGCATTGAAAACCTGCCAAAAACTTGGGGTATCATTCTGGCAATATGCGCGCGCCCGTCTTGGGGTTGCCGGTGCGGTCTGCGTTCCCAGTCTCGCAGACCTTATCATACAGCGCTCAATGGCCAGACAGTTCTCGCCAAGTTGCCACAATTCCAATCATGATATGCGGGGACTGTATGAGTAAATACATCGAATCCGGGCACAAGCGCAATGACCAGGACTTCTATCCGACGCTTCAAGCCAAAGAGATGGTGCGCGACCTCGTTCTTTCTGCAGGCGTCAGCATCCCACCAGTTGCATGGGAACCACATGCAGGCGAAGGCCATTTGGTTGATGCCCTCAAGAATATGAACATCCCGGTATATGCCAGCGACATTGAGCCCCGCGCCAAGGGTATTGTCGAAATGGGCTTTCTGGCTCAGGATCGCCTGCCTTCAGACCAAATTCGATCCATAGTCATGAACCCTCCGTTCAGCTCTTTGGATGCACAACTCGGTCACGCTCTGAAACTCATGCAGCCTGTCACGGGGACAGTCCTGATGCTTGCACGCACATTGCTTACATCCGGTAAAAAGCGGCAGTCAAACTTCAGGAACCATCCACACTTCGCCGCAAAGATCGAAATGGTGGGGCGACCCTTCTGGTTCACAGATTACAGAAACAGCCCAATTCATCCTTACTCCTGGTATCTCTGGGACTTCAGTACAGAGCATCCCCTCCCGGCCATAAAGTGGATTGATCCCCTATAATCTGGTGTTGCGTGCCGCCACCTTTATCTATTCGTTGCAGAAAGGTCGGCCCTGTTGACAGGGTATCGGGGCTTTGCCAAACCCCGCCAAGTTGCCCCAATTACCCAAAATTCAGAAAAAACACGGCGTGCAACCAGCCGTGTTAACAGCTTTCTGGGCATTAGAAACTGATTACGGTGCTGTGCAAGGAAACTTCAACACCTTGAATTCCCTAATCACACTATCGCATGATTGTCGCCGCCCTGAGCTGTTCCGTCCACAAATCTTTGCTCTGATAGAGCTATGGAAACGCGGCGATTTCAGCCCAACCAAAACCAAGGGCGCATGGGCGGGTGAGATCGGAATGGTGCAAATGTTACCAGAAGACATCTTAAACCGTGGTGTTGATGGCGATGGTGACGGGCGTGTGCGTTTAAAAACCAGCGCCCCTGATGCTTTGCACACAGGCGGGCGTTTGTTGAAAGATTTGGGTTGGAACGCAAACCAACCATGGTTGGTTGAAGTCACTGTTCCAAAAAATATGGATTGGTCTGAAACAGGTTTAGACAAACAAAAATCCGTTTCCTATTGGGCGAGTAAAGGTGTAAAAGCACGCGGTGTTAAAATGCCTTCTGGCAATCTAAAAGCATCGCTCATGTTGCCACAAGGCCGCAAAGGGCCAGCATTTTTGGCACTGCCAAACTTCTTTGTCTATTTCGAATGGAACAAGTCGCTGGTTTACGTTTCAACCGCCGCTTATTTCGCAACCCGCCTGAATGGCGCACCTCCATTCAACAAAGGCAAACCTGATCCAGCTTTAAGTGATACTGGGATGAAAGCTTTGCAGAAGAAGCTGAAATCACGCGGTCATGATGTTGGTAAAGTGGACGGTATTTTAGGGGCCAAAACACGCGCAGCAGTTCAAAAAGAACAACAACGTTTAGGATTTCCAGCGGATGCATGGCCAACGAAGGCTTTTGTAGCCAAGCTTTAAAGATCAATCACCATTTGTTCTGCTTCTTGCAGGTCAACAGACACCAATTGGCTAACACCTTGTTCGGCCATCGTCACACCGAACAGGCGGTCCATACGGGCCATCGTTACCGCGTGGTGTGTGATGATCAGGAAACGTGTGTCTGTACGTTCTGTCATTTCATCCAAAAGATCACAAAAACGCGTTACGTTCGCATCATCCAATGGCGCATCAACCTCGTCCAGAACACAAATCGGCGATGGGTTCGCAAGGAATACGGCAAAGATCAAAGACAGTGCAGTCAGTGTTTGCTCACCACCTGATAGAAGCGAAAGTGTCGCCAGTTTTTTACCTGGAGGCTGACACATAATTTCCAAACCAGCTTCTAGCGGGTCATCGCTTTCCACCAGAACCAAATTCGCTTCGCCGCCACCAAACAGGTGTTTGAATAGGATTGAGAAGTTTTTGTTCACTTCGTCAAACGCCGCCAACAACCGTTCGCGACCTTCTTTATTCAAGCTGGCGATCCCTGTACGCAATTTCTTAATCGCGGCTTCCAGATCAATCTTTTCAGTTTCCAAAGTATCATGCTCTTCTTTGACCTCTTTGGCATCTTCTTCGGCACGTAAATTCACAGCCCCCAATGCATCGCGTTGACGGCGCAAACGCATCACATCGTTTTCCACACGTTGCGCGTCTGGCATTTTATCAGGGTCAATATTCAACTGTTCTAACAAGTTCGTTGGGCTGACTTCCAACTCTTCATGAATGCGGTCCGCCGCCGTGGACACCTGAATACGCGCAGCGTCCGAAACCGCGTCCGCACGGGCACGACTTTCACGCGCAGTTGATGCTGCACGTTCCGCTTCGCGTTCTTCGTTTTCCGCTGTGCGCAAAGCCGTTTCCGCAGTCACCAAAGTATCTGAAGCTGCTTTTAAACGGTCTTCCCCTTTGCTAACCGACTTAGAAAGCTCTTCACGCTTAAACGCTATTTCCTCTGGCGCGGCAGTTGCCTCTTTCAGTTCACCCTCAGAGCTCAACTTACGCTCTTCCAACTCAGAAATACGTTTGCCCGCAGTTTCCAAACGATAACGCCAACCACTCGATTCCTTTGTTATCTCTTGCTGACGTTTCAAACGCGTGTCGCCTTCACGACGAACCTCGTCAAACATTGACCGCTTTGTCAGCATCGTCACACGCGCCGCTTCGACGCTGATCTTCAGCGCATCTACATCCGCACGGGCTGTTTCCAGATCACCCAAATCTTTGATGCCAAATTCAGCTTCCTTCAAAGCGGTACGTGCTGCCGTTGTCTCTTCTTCCAAACGCGAGCGTGACAATTGCAAGGTTTCCAACTTGCCAGACAACATATCGCGGTCCGCTTCGGATCGCGACATCTGACGTGTTGCATCTGTTGCTTCATCGTCTGCCGCTTTACGGTTGCGGCGTGCTTCGTGATCAGCTTCGGTTGCAGCCAGCAATGCCGCATGTGTCACATCAAACACACGGCGTGCATCCACAGCTTTAGCATCAGCACTTTGGTGGATTTCTCTGAGCTCTGTCAGACGGTTCTCTTGCTGTAGACGCAATGCAGATTCGCTTGGTGCATCATCTGCACCCGCGCGGTATCCATCCCAGCGCCATAGATCACCTTCGACACTGACCAGACGTTGACCGGGTTTTAAATCCGCTTGCAAACGTGCACCATCCGCACGTGCAACCAAACCAATCTGGCCCAAACGGCGTGCCAGAACATCTGGCGCAGTTACATAAACAGAAAGCTTTTCCGCCCCAGCTGGTAATCCCGCATCTGATGCATAATCTGCCAAACGCGCCCAGCCAGAAATGCCTTCGGATCCAACGATTGGCGCTTTTAGATCATCTGCCAATGCAGCGCCCAAAGCCGCTTCGTATCCAGGTTTCGCCCGCACATCATCGATCAGTTGTGCACCTGTATCGCGGGTTCGTGCAATCACACGCTCTAATGCAGCAACCTCTGCACCCAAAGCGTTGGCTTCACCTTCTGCTTCGGACAATGCACCGCGTACATCACTTTCGGCAGCTTGGGCATCAACACGTTTACGGTCCATTTCCACCAAGAGTTGTTCCGCGCGCAAAGCCGTTTCATGCGCCACAGCATATTTTGTTTGGGCCGCTGTTAAACGTTCTTCGGCATCTTTCAATGCCTCGGCGGCTGATGTAACTGAAACAACCGCAGCCGCACTTTGCTCTTCGCGTTTTTCAAAAACTGTCTGAGCATCTTCTAACTTACGGTGTGCAGATTGGTGACGTGCTGAAAGGCGTGCAACATCTTCGGATTGTTTGTCCAATCCAGATTCTTTTTCTTGCATGATCGCCGCTGCATCACGGGCTTCTTTATTCGCAGCTTCGACTTTTTCATCGTGACCAAGGGACGCTTTATCCAAAGCTTCCTTTTCCCACGTCAGGCGATCAATGGTTTCGGTCGCATCTTTGTTCAGGCCATTTTCGCGGTCAATATCATGAGCCAATTGCGCAATACGCGATTGCAATGTTTCAATGGTTTGGCGTGCACGGCTTTCCTGATCGTTCAACGTGTCCCGCTCCACAATCAAACGCTGAACAATGGCGCCTGCAATCGCTTCTTCTTCGCGCAGCGGTGGTATTTTACCTTCAAATTCTGTCCGTTGCCGCACTGATTTACTGGCTGTCGCTTGTGCCTCTGCTGCTACTTTTGTCGCTTCAGTTAAAGCTTGTTGCGCCGCTAATCGCGCCGCTTCTGATTCTTTCCAACGACCATATAACAACAGCCCCTCTGCTTGACGTAAATCCGTTCCAATTTCACGGTAACGCGCAGCTTGGCGCGCTTGGCGTGCTAATGAGTTCAGCTGACTTTCCAGCTGCTCCAACACATCATCCACACGAGATAAATTCGTTTCAGCGCCTTTTAGCTTTAGTTCTGCCTCATGCCGACGTTGATACAGCCCCGAAATACCAGCCGCTTCTTCCAAAATACGACGCCGCGCCTTTGGTTTGGCATTGATCAGTTCTGAAATCTGGCCCTGACGCACCAATGCTGGGGAGTGTGCCCCTGTAGATGCATCGGCAAATAACATCTGCACATCACGTGCCCGTGTCTCTTTGCCATTTGCCTTATAGGCTGATCCGACATCGCGGGTAATCCGGCGGATCACCTCTAACATATCCGAATCGTTAAACGTTGGTGGGGCCGTGCGGTCCTCATTCCCCATAAATAACGCGACTTCAGCGTAATTTCTTGCAGGTCGCGATGATGCGCCAGCAAAAATCACATCTTCCATACCGCCGCCACGCATAGCCGTCGGGCGATTCTCCCCCATGACCCAACGCAACGCTTCAAGCAAATTAGATTTACCACAACCGTTCGGACCAACAACACCTGTTAAACCATCAGAAATCGTTAACTCCGTCGGATCCACAAAGCTTTTAAAGCCTGTTAGTCTGAGCTTACTAAATTGCACGGTGCGTATTCATCCCCTGATTCCGCTTATACTATAATTTGTGAGCTCACACTGCCCTGAGTCAACACTAAAACCCACTATGTTGCGTATTTCGGCAAGTTATCCACAACATATTGGTGATTTATGGCGAAATCGCCGCATTTTACCACTAAACCCCTCTCTGCCGCTATTAAGCAATCGACAGTCGTAAATCTTCTTGACCCATCCACCATCTACCTGCATTAAGGATGGGCATGGTTCCCCACTAAGATGCGAAGCGTCTGGGGATCAAATGGGAATGTGGATAGGGATGACCCAAAACGGGATCCGGAGCCACAACCGCCCCCGCGACTGTATGTGGAGAGCGCCCGTCAACAACGCCACTGGTGGAAACACTGGGAAGGCTGACGGATCGTAATGAACCACAAGTCAGGACACCAGCCGTGCAGGACCGTAACAATTGCTGTCGGGAGTGGCGGCATAGGAGATTTTAAAATGACTACACTTACACAAACAAAGACACGCGCTGGCTCTAATATTCTAGCAATCGCATTTACGGCTGTTCTAGGCCTTGGCATCATCACTGTTGCTGGTCACGTACAAGCATCCACATTGCATGACGCTGCACACGATGTGCGCCACGCAACTGGCTTTCCCTGCCACTAACGCATGTTCACACGCATATTAACCAGCGCATTGTTCGCTGGTTTTGCAGCAGGGTTGATTGCCGCCCTGTTGCAATTTCTATTTGTGCAACCTGTTTTGTTGCATGCAGAACTGTATGAAACGGGTGCAAAACTACACTTTGGTGCAGATGGCAGCAGCGCAGATGGCGTTGCATGGTCCTTTGATGCGCTACGTGATGGGTTAAGCATTCTCTTTTCAGCTTTGGTTTACACAGGCTATGGTTTGATCCTTGTTGCTTTAATGGCCGCAGCGCATGAACGTGGTATTGAAATCACAACACGTCAAGGTTTGATCTGGGGTATTGCAGGTTTCATCACCGTGCATTTTGCGCCAGCGTTTGGATTGCCTCCTGAGGTTCCAGGCGTAGCTGCTGCAGATGTTGGCCTACGCCAATTCTGGTGGTTCATGTGTGTTACTGCAACAGGTGCTGGATTAGGCTTCTTTGCTTTTGGCAAGAACCTATTCGCATATGCAATTGGTGCCGTTCTGATCTTAACCCCACATATCGTTGGTGCACCGCATCCTGATACGTTTTTAGGAACTGTCCCACCCGAATTAAGCAGCCTGTTTGTAACACGCTCTTTAGGTGTTGGTTTGGCGACTTGGTCACTGCTAGGTTTACTGGCCGCTTATTTCTGGAACAGTGAAATCAGTTCGGAGGAAGCATAATGCGCAAGCCTATTATATTCTTCCCAATCGGTTTGTTCTTTGGAATAGGTATTGGCTTTCTATGGGCGGCATCTGCTGGTGTCACCCTAGATGGTCACGAACACAGTGAAAACACTGCGGGTCATGAGACTATGGCTGGAGATCACTCTGCACAGCACGGCACAGCGATTGTTATTACAGATGGGGCAAATGCCCCAACTGTAGATATCATCGTGAAACCTGATGCGGTATCTGGTTGGAACGTAGAGGTGGTGACAACAAACTTCACCTTTGCTCCTAAAAGCGTGAACCAACCCAATAAAGATGGTGAAGGTCATGCGCATATTTATGTGAATGGTGAAAAGCTCTCACGCATTTATGCGCCTTGGATGCACATTGGATCTTTGCCAGCAGGCGAGACAACGGTTTCTGTATCATTGAACGCAAACAATCATAGCCCGCTTTCAGTTGGAGATAAGCCGTTAAAAGCTTCAACCACTGTTCAGGTGCAATAATGAAATCCGGCAGGCTTTACGCAGGTATGCGCCCTAACAGGCAATGCCTTAGCCTGCCGCACGGACGTGCATCTTCGATCCAGCCATCTGCTGCATCGATGTATAATTTGGCAAAAGCCAAAATATCATCCTTATCTGTTTCTGGATTAACATCCGCAAACAGATATGCAGCTTTACCAGCAGCACGAAATGAAATGGCAGTGGGCTTTGAACAGGCCGACATGCATTCAAACGTTTCAATTTCAAAAGCTTTGATTTCTGGGTCATCTGAGGATGCAAATATACCTTTTAGCGCTGCAGCCAAAACATCCCCTTTTGGGATATCTTCTGCATCTTTGCGGCATGTTGAACAGATAAATAAACTATGGCTCAAGATCGTGACCTTATCTTTGCGTTTCATCGTATCGGTACGACAGGTATTTCCTCTAATACAACTCAATCAGGCGCGCAAGAAGTTGCATCATACACTGATGATGACTCTGGCTAGCCGACCTTCTATAACGTGCTGGAAGACATCACAGTCTACAGCTCTATTCTTATCTTAATCGGAAAAAACAATGGCTCAAAAAATCCCAACAACAGTTGTCACAGGTTTCCTTGGTGCAGGTAAAACCACGTTGATCCGCCACATGTTGCAAAACGCCGAAGGCAAGCGCATTGCGTTGATCATCAATGAATTCGGTGACCTTGGCGTAGACGGCGATATCTTAAAAGGTTGCGGTGATGAAACATGTACCGAAGATGATATAATGGAACTGTCTAACGGATGTATCTGTTGTACTGTTGCCGATGACTTCATTCCAACAATGGAAAAGCTTTTAGCACGCGAAAACAAACCTGATCACATCGTTATCGAAACATCTGGTTTGGCTTTGCCACAACCACTTGTCCGCGCGTTCAACTGGCCAGAGATTAAAACCAAAGTGACTGTCGATGGTGTTGTAACCGTTGTAGACGGCAAGGCCGTGACAGAGGAGCGTTTTGCCCATTCTGTGGAAGCAGTGGATGCACAACGTAAATTGGATGAAAACCTAGACCACGAAACACCTTTATCTGAATTGTTCGAAGATCAAGTCGCTTGTGCCGACATGATCGTCGTGAACAAATCTGATTTGTTGAGTGCCGATGAAGCAAAAGATTTGGTCGCTAAGTTGAAAAGCGAAAGCCGCGGCGGTGTACAAGTCGTGAAAGCTTCTATGGGTGCTTTGCCTGTGGATGTATTGTTAGGCCAAGGCATTGGCGCAGAGGATGATCTGTCATCGCGCCACGAAGTACATCACCATCACCACCATCACGACCACAGCCATGACGAATTTGAAAGCTTTGTTGTGGAACGCGCAGAAATCACAGACCCGAATGCATTTGCAGAACAAGTTGCTGATGTGATCCGCGCCCATGATATTCTACGGCTAAAAGGCTTTGCCGCTGTGGAAGGCAAGCCAATGCGTTTAACCTTACAAGCGGTTGGCCCACGTGTGGATACCTATTTCGACAAACCATTTGGGTCTGATCCACGCAGCACACGTTTGGTTGTGATTGGTCAAGCAGGTTTGGATGAAGCTGCAATTACAAAAGCGTTGCAAGTCTGATGAGTATTTCAGTTGCTCTAGAGAGCCCGATCACACCAGCAGGTCGCGATTTGATCGCAGGCAGTGAAGACGCATTGCGTGCAGTGTATTCAGAAGACGAATGCTTTAGCTTTACGGCTGAAGAATTGCTAGGCGACACAATCAGTTTCTATGTTGCCAGAAAAGAGGGCCAACCTGTTGGGTGTGTCGCTTTGGTCGATTATAAAACATACGGCGAAATTAAACGGCTTTATGTGCCTCATACCGCACGTGGTTTGGGTGTTGCAAAAATCCTAATGGCACATTTGGAGAATGAAGCAAAAGCAAAAGGTCATTCATCCGTAAAACTAGAGACAGGTGAAAAATTGGCGGCAGCCGTATCACTTTACAAAGCTTTGGGATATTCTGTTTGCGGCAAATTTGGTGAATACGAAGATCACCCTGCCAGCCTGTTCATGGAAAAGGCCCTATAAATGCACCTGCTTGCAGCAACCCCTGGCAGTATTGATGACGGGTCTGAGCCTGTTGATCTGGGCCAAACCCCTGCGGATATCGTTTTTATTTCGGCAGCGGATACCGAACTGGCGGGGTTGTCTGAAGCACGTTCAAACCTGGGCGATCAAATTGGCAGTTTACGTCTGGCCAGCATGATGCATTTGCAGCACCCCATGTCTGTCGATTTACATATTGAAGATTGTGCAGAGAAATCCAAGATCGTTATTGCCCGCGTGTTAGGCGGCACTGGATATTGGAAATATGGATTAGAGCAATACGCCATACGTTTGGGCGCTGCTGGTATTCCATTTGTGGCCTTACCAGGGGATGATAAACCAGACCAAGAGTTATGGGACTTATCGACTGTATCGCGCGAAGATTGGGATACGCTTTGGGCCTATATGGTCGAAGGTGGTCCGCAGAATTCTGAAAACTTATTACGCTATGCCCAAGCCATGCTGGATGGATCAGAAAAGCCAGCCCAAGCAAGCCCATTATTACGTGCTGGTGTTTACTGGCCTGGTGCTGGAATTTCTAATCTAGATGCAGCACGTGAAAACTGGACCAAGGATGCACCCGTCGTGCCCTTGGTGTTTTACCGTGCTTTGGTTCAAGGGGCAGGATTACACCCGATCAACCGCTTGGTGAAAAGCCTGTTGAAACGTGGTTTGAACCCAATGCCAATATTTGTAGCGTCTTTGAAAGACCCTGTGTCTGTTGCCACGCTTGAAAACCTGTTTGAAGCGGCCCCACCATCCACGATTTTGAATTGCACCAGTTTTGCAGTGGGATCGCCCCATCAAGATGAGTACGGCAAAGGGGCCTCGAACCCCTTTACCATGCCAGCTGCACAAAATGCGCCTGTGTTTCAGGTTGTCTTATCAGCAGCTTCTGAGGCCTCTTGGGAAGAGGGTTTAAATGGATTATCGGCCCGTGACATTGCGATGAATGTCGCCCTGCCAGAGGTGGACGGACGGATTTTATCCCGTGCTGTCTCATTCAAAGGGGAAGCTTTTTTTGATGACGCAACAGAATGTCCTGTTGCCACATACCGTGCCCGTGGGGACCGCATTGAATTTGTCGCTGAACTTGCCAAAAACTGGGCAACATTGCGCAAAACTGATTTAGCGGACCGTAAGGTTGGCATCATTCTGGCAAACTATCCAAACAAGGATGGGCGCCTTGCCAATGGCGTCGGTCTGGATACACCTGCAGCGACTGTACATGTTTTACAACAACTCACAGCAGCTGGATATACGACTGAAGATTTGCCAACTGATAGCAAAGCTTTGATGGACCGTATCACTTCTGGCCCAACAAATTGGCTAACAGACCGCGCTGACCGCACAGGCGGCGAACGTTTAACTCTATCCGAGTATATGGACGCTTATAAGACGTTACCTTTAGAGGTGCGTGATCGAATTGAAGATCAATGGGGCAAGCCAGAGGATGATCCATTTTTTGCAGAAGATGCATTTGCACTATCGATCTTTCCCTATGGCAATACTGTTGTTGGGGTGCAGCCTGCACGCGGATATAATATTGATCCAAAAGAGACTTATCATTCACCCGATCTGGTACCGCCACACAACTATTTAGCTTTCTATTTTTGGATGCGACACCATTTTGGAACAAATGCTTTGATCCATATGGGCAAGCACGGAAATTTGGAATGGTTGCCAGGGAAAGCTTTGGCTTTATCTGAGACTTGCATACCCGAAGCTGTCCTTGGGCCAATGCCGCATATCTATCCGTTTATCGTGAATGACCCTGGTGAAGGGACACAAGCAAAGCGCCGTGCGCAAGCCGTCATTATTGATCACCTGACACCGCCCCTGACGCGTGCTGAAACCTATGGACCCTTGAAAGACCTCGAGGCTCTAGTCGATGAATATTATGAAGCTGCTGGTATTGATCCACGCCGCTTGAATCACCTGCGCCGTGAGATTTTAGCGCTGACCTCTGCCACTGGCATGAATGAAGATGCTGGTATGACAGGTGATGATGAAGACAATGATTTGGCAAAGCTTGATGAGTATCTGTGCGAGTTGAAAGAGGCACAAATTCGTGACGGTTTGCATATTTTTGGCGCATCACCAGAGGCTGGATTAGAAGCAGATTTAGTACAAGCTTTAGTCCGCGTTCCACGTGGAACGGGCACAGGTGCTGACGCATCGTTGCAGCGTGCTGTGGCGGTTGATCTGGGATTGGGTTTCGATCCATTGGATTGTGAAATGGCCAAGGCTTGGGATGGAGATCGCCCTGATGTTTTGGCGGCTGTATCTGATGAGAACTGGCGCAGTTACGGCGATACCGTTGAGCGGGTTGAATTACTGTCAGGCGCATTGATTGCTGGGCAAGACGCTTTAGGTGATGCCACGCAAGCGGTTTTGAGCGGGATTGACGCCCATGTCAGGCCCATTGTTCAGGATTGTGGCCCATCAGAAATGAAGGGATTTCTCACCGCCCTGAATGGGCAGTTCGTCGCCCCTGCGCCATCTGGCGCACCAACCCGCGGTCGTTTAGACGTTTTGCCAACGGGTAAAAACTTTTTCTCAGTAGACAGTCGTGCAGTTCCAACCCCCACAGCTTGGGCTTTGGGTTGGAAGTCTGCAAATCTGTTGATTGAGCGCCATTTGCAAGACCATGGCGATTGGCCACGGTCTATGTTGCTTACTGCTTGGGGTACCGCAAACATGCGCACTGGCGGTGATGATATTGCACAGGCTTTGGCATTGATGGGCGTAAAGCCAAAATGGGACAGTGCAAACCGCCGTGTCACAGGTTTTGAAATTCTACCATTGTCCGTTTTAGACCGCCCACGTGTGGATGTAACTTTGCGTGTTTCTGGATTCTTCCGCGATGCATTTCCTCAATTGATTGCGTTGGTAGATTCTGCGGCACGCGCTGTCATGGAACAAGACGAACCGCATGATATGAACCCGGCTTTAGCTGCGGCAAGCAAGGGGGAAGAAAACCACCGTGTATTTGGCTCTAAACCCGGCGCTTATGGGGCTGGATTACAAGCGATGATTGATGAACGCCTGTGGAATAATCAAGCTGATCTGGGCGATGCTTATCTGGAGTGGGGCAGCTATGCTTACGGTAAGAACGATCAAGGCACGCAGGCGCGCGCCGCAATGGAAGCGCAGTTATCACGTGTGGATGCGATTGTGCAAAACCAAGACAACCGCGAACATGATATTTTAGACAGTGATGATTATTATCAGTTCGAAGGCGGTGCGGCTGCAGCGGTAAAATCCCTGCAAGGCAAAGATCGTCCCATATACCATAACGATCATTCACGCCCTGAACGTCCTGTTATTCGCACCCTGGATGATGAAATCGGACGTGTTGTCCGCAGCCGCGTTGTGAACCCAAAATGGATCGATGGGGTGAAACGACATGGGTATAAAGGTGCCTTTGAAATGGCAGCAACACTGGATTATCTATTTGCTTTTGCTGCGACCACAGGCGTTGTGAAAAACCACCACTTTGATTTGGTCCACAACGCATTCCTTGAAGATGACGACACACGCGACTTTATCGAAGAGCACAACCCAGCGGCCCTGCGCGAAATGGCAGAACGCTTGCAAGAAGCCATTGATCGTGGATTATGGGTGCCTAAGTCAAACTCGGCACGGGCACGGTTAGACGGAATTTTATTAGCAAGCATGGCCTGAATACCTGACGCGAGTATCAACGCCTGTATGTATATTCATTCAATAATCTCGCTAAAAGTCTGCCAGCTTTTTCCTGATAAATTTCTCCGTGTCTGGTGATAAATCGTGTCGCATCAATAATATTTGGCACGCCAACCTTAGAACCAGGCAAGTTGCGTAAAGTATCATCCAGCCCAGAGCCTTGATTGATAACACGGAAAATATTTTGGTTTTGATATCCCTTTCGAATGCCCCAAAACCCACCAGCATGTCGCGACCATATCGCAATAGGGTTGGCTCTGTCTTTTTTTGAACTGGTGATAAAAAGCGCTGTATTCAACCCCGCGATTGGCGCAAAAGGATAGCCCTCTAAGCCCTTTTTGGCCATATGTCTTTGCGCACTATAAGCGGGCTGCATAAGCAAAGCTAAATCAGGCCCATCATTCAATGCGCCTTGTTTTAACAGGTTGCGTGAATAAATTGCACGTCCCATCAATCTGGCGCCATAGCTGTGTCCAATTGCGACGACAGGAAGGTTTTTGGTATTGGCCTGAGGGATCAACCGATTGAGAATAATGTTTCCATATAAAACACCGATTTCATCCGCATCATTGGCTTTGTTAAACACGCTTGCAATATGACCAACGTTTTTAGCAATAATCCCTCGATCTGATAACCAGACTGAAGGCCATGTGAATCCCACAACCAGTGGTTTGAATGGTTTGTTTAAGGCTAGCATTTCCTTTTTTGTATTCATCATCAAATTATCGTAGCGGCACAATGAAACCCCCTGATCATTAAACCAACCCATTGATATAAATATAATATGTGTGAAACGCCCAGAACTCAGCCTGCTCCGTAATCTGTTTGCAAAGGACCCATGCAATGTTTCAAGGCCTTGGTTAAAGCTTCTATCAATATTGCCGCTCACAAATCCACCTTTGGCATCGACATAGGGGTTTAATACATTGTATTTTTTACGATTTTTATATTCCAATATGTGGCTGACAACGGGCCATTTTGGATCAATTTTAAACTTTTTAAGTGCAAAGTTTCGGACACCTGACGCGTCTGGGTAACTGGAATTTTTATCCGAATACGTTGTTATATGCGCATTATATAAAGCTTTGTCAGAAGGGCGTGTTTCACGCGAGGCGAATTTCTCGACACCTATGATGAACCCATTTTGTATGGTGGGGCTCAGTTTAACCTTATTCTCAACCTTAAAAAGATCATGAGCAAGCCAATTATAGGGATCCGAATATGGAGCCGTTTTAGCTTTCTCGAAATCGACGTTATAGCTGTTATCCTCACATGCAGGCATTCTGTTATCTTTTTTATTAGCCAACACTGGGGACGTATTAAAAACCACCGCACCCATAGTTAAAAGCGTAATCAAAAATATCCGCATCTTGTCGAGTACTTGGCTTGCAGTTTTATTATAAATATCCCCAATCATTTTATACCCCAATAAAATAGAATCATATGAATGCTCTCAAGTTTATAAGGCTTGGCGCTTAATATCTACTGGGCCGATTTTTAGGCGCTCAAATACATTTCGAGCACCATTTATGATAGCAACTGAACAACTACCGACTTTCGTCGGTAGGTTCACGTTTTGAATGTAATTCAAGATACTGACGAATAACGTCATCCGTCACATTTCCACTCGTCGTTGAAAAATAGCCTCTAGCCCAGAACCGTTGCCCCCAATAGCGTTTGCGTAATTCGGGGTACTCCCGCTGTATCTTGTATGAGGACCTCCCTTTTACGCGTTGCATCACCTTTGAAATTGGGACGTGCGGCGGGACTGACACAAACATATGCACATGGTCGGTAGACAATACGCCTTTTTCAATGTGTACGCCCAATTCATTGCACGTTTGTCGTATCAATGTCCGAATACGCTCACGCATTTCACCACGCAGCACCTTGTAACGATATTTTGTTACCCAAACGATATGGTATCTGTGATAATATCTGCTATGACTTCCAGTAGAATAGATCATAAGGTTTCCTTCCATTTTAAGACCTTACCGCAACGCTGGGTCTTAAAATGGAAGGAAACCTTATGTAAATAACGCTAAAGCTGACCAGCTAAAAGCTGGTGGTTTTAACCAATTATTGGAAAATAAATATTAGTTCGAGTATCGTTCTCATACACGATTTAAACTATCATTCTTGTAGTTTCAAAGGAACGTCTATGGTCCCACGGCAATCGCTTGAAGATTTCAGCCTTCACCTTTGATTGCGGCTTTTAGGTAACTATCATCCCAAGCGGCTGTTTTTCTTCGTATTTTCAGACTGGCCGTATCGCCGACTTGCTTGAAGATGTTGATTGCACTATGTCGCATCAGAGCCATGTTGGCGGGGCCATTTTGGGTCCGCAAGCGCATCAGGTCGTCGTGAAACACCACATCCATCACCCAGTGCAGGCGATTTTCCACACCCCAATGGGCGCGTGTGGCGCGCAGGAATTGCTTGGCTGAGAGCGGTGCGGAGGACAGATAGTAACGTCGCGAGAAACTGGTTTTACCTTTGTGTTTGACCTCGGCCTCGATCATGCCGATAGCGGCGAGGCCTGGAAACCTTGGTGCGCCAGGCTCAGACCGATCAGGGCGCAGCCACTCTACATCATGACTGACATAGGCACGACGGATTTCTATCCGCCCATGATCGGCATCGGTGGTTTCATGGGTTTCCAAACCACTGGTCTGGTCGAAATAGAGCCTCACCTCTTCATGCAGTGATTTTTGGTTGCCTTTAAGCGCCAAAAGATAGTCTGCGCCTTGTGCGAGGATCGCCGCAGCAATACCGTGTTGGCAGCCCATTGCATCAATCGTGACCAGCGCGCCTTTCAACTCAAGCCGCGCCAGTAGTCGAGGTATCGCGCTGATTTCATTCTCTTTCTCGTCACAGGATTCTTGCCCCAAGACCAATCTCTGACGCGTTGCCCAAGCTGAAACCAGATGCAGGGCGCGGCCATCCTCACCATGCGCACGGCGTGACGACTTGCCGTCAATTGCCACGATCTCATCATCGCCATCGCGCAAGGCCGCAACCCAGGAAACGAAGCATTCGCTAAACAGGTCAGCGGGAATCGCGTTCATCACATCATTGAGCGTGTCATGAGATGGGATCCCATCTTTGAAGGGTAGAAACCCACGCAAGAATTTCAATTTTCGGTCCGCCCATCGGGCTATTTCGGCAAAATCATCAGCACCAGCCATAACACCGCAGAGCACAATCAGTAGGATTTCGGGTAGTGGATAAACAGTTTTCCAGCTCTGGCGTGGGTCTTCAATGGCAGAAAAATGGTCGAGGATATTGGCTGAGATCATGGGAGGCTCCGAATGTCATTTCAATGACCAGAGAATCACATATCACCCGCTAAGGGAATCCCCACTTTTTCAAGCGATTGCCGTGTCTATGGTCCCTATCCAAGCAAAGTCGCCCTATCCTTGGGGCGCTATTTTAAATCTGGTTCAGACCAGCTTTGCTTATATGGATACGCGGATCAATCCACCCTCTTCGATGCATAAAATGACAGTTGAGATGATCGCGCACCATGCAGATGAAAATGAGATTTGGGTGATTGAAGACAGGGATATACCCATCGCTTGTATCTTTTTAACGCCTAAAGAACATAGGTTATATGTGGGGAAACTTGTAGTATCCGCAGATCATCGCAGTAAAGGATTAGCACGTATTCTAATTGCAAAAGCAGAAGAGCGTGCCCTGCAATCAGGGTTCAAATTGCTAGAATTGCAAACCAGAATCGAGTTGATCGAAAACCATGCCGCATTTTCTAAAATGGGGTTTGTGAAAACAGCAGAAGGTAGCCATCCAGGATTTAACCAGCCAACAGATATTACCATGCAAAAGGAGTTATCATGAGCAAAGGGCATTGTTTATGCGGCAACGTTTCTTGGGAATACACAGGACCTGAAACATGGGCTTGTTTTTGTCATTGCGATCAGTGTCGCCGTAATTGCGCAGCCCCTGTAGTAGCGTTCATTGGTGTTGGTTTGGATGATTTCAAATGGACGGGATAAACCCCGAAACACTATGCATCATCCAAAGGTGTAAAACGCCACTTTTGTGATACATGTGGCACCCCTATAGGAT
This sequence comes from Amylibacter sp., assembly GCA_965206885.1. GTDB lineage: Bacteria > Pseudomonadota > Alphaproteobacteria > Rhodobacterales > Rhodobacteraceae > Amylibacter. The sequence goes on from CBDBLJ010000003.1 coordinate 346,846, forward strand.
TTCAGGCAGACCATTATAAGGGTGAAATTCACCTTTATGCTGCAAGCCTTGATAAACCACAGAATTTCAAGCCAGAATTCCACGTACATTACACAGAAAAATTAGACTGGTTGCATATGGCGGATGATCTGCCAAAATACCCTAAATCAAAAACATGAAAGTAGCTCTATGACCGAAGATACAGACCGTCACGCAATGAAAATGGCCAAGAAGAAGGCTGCGCGCGATAAAATCATGGCGACCAAGACTGAACAGCGTGGTTTGATCATCGTGCATACAGGCAAAGGTAAAGGTAAATCCTCCGCCGCATTCGGTATGATTTTCCGCCATATCGCGCATGGTATGAAATCTGCTGTCGTGCAGTTTATTAAAGGTGGCATGTCCACGGGTGAACGGGATTTGATCCTGAAAAACCACACTGATATTTGTTCCTTTCACACGATGGGCGAAGGCTTTACGTGGGAAACACAGGATAAAACACGCGACACAGAAATGGCACAAGCCGCTTGGCAAAAAGCCAAAGAACTGATCCGTGATGAAAGCAATTCGATGGTTTTGCTGGACGAAATCAACATCGCCATTCGCTATGACTATGTGGACATCAATGAGGTTGTAGAATTCCTAGCGACCGAAAAACCGCATATGACCCATGTTGTTTTAACAGGCCGCAATGCCAAGGATGATCTGATCGAGATCGCTGATTTGGTGACGGAAATGGAACTGATCAAACATCCGTTCCGCTCAGGTATCAAAGCACAGATTGGTGTGGAATATTGAGCGACGACAACTGGCAAGACGAACTGGCATCACTGCGGGCAGAGGTTGCCCGCCTGAACAGTCACCGTTTTATCAGAATGCACAATTCAACCGCGCGGCTGGTTTGGTTTAACTTCCTGCGCGGTTTAGCCTTTGGCCTTGGCTCTGTGATCGGGGCCACGGTATTAGTTTCGCTCTTGGTTTTCTTATTGCGCGAGATTAACTTCATCCCGATCATCGGGGACTGGGCAGCTCAGGTTTTGGATGTTATTGCTGTCGGAAAAGGCCAATAAAGCAGATTAGAGATCTGCCATATCTATAAAATACTATTTAAACATTGATTTGAGCTATGAATAGATAAGCAGATTCTGTGTATAAGGTATTCGATATTTTGATGTCTTAGATTTATTGAAATCATTTCACCATTTCTGCGATAAGAGTATCAAAAATCACATATTAGTGTAGCCACGAAGCTTAAGGCTTATAGATACTAACTTAATTTATTAACCAAATTAAATTTAAAGAGGATTCTGAAATGACCACTAATTTTCAACACTTTAGCATATTGGCAGCCACAACATTTATTAGTTTAGCAGGAATGGCAACAACCGCCTCAGCTCAACTTCCATGGTGGATTTGCCATACTTACTCAAACGGTATTTGCATTACCGACTTCTTTGTGGAAGAAGCCCTTGCAACAAATCAAACGACAAAAGAGCAATTTGGGAAGAACACCCTCAATCGTATCGACGAGCTGGCTGCAAATGGCCTGTTCAAGGAATATGAAAACCCCGCACGTGAGCTAATTAAAGGTCACAGAATTCAACGTACCTGTGAGATTCGCAAGCTTTTGGATATGGTCGAAAAATCTGTCAGCTCCAAAGAGCTTCTAGGTAACTGTTATAAAAATATTAAGTAATATTTTCGGGGCACCTAAACAGCATTTTTACATTCGTTGTCCCAGTCCATATCCACACGGGGTGCAACCACCTACGCCCCGCCGCTGATCTCAGTGGCAGGGTAACTCGTTTATATAACGTATGGTGATTAAGATTGGCGGGCCCGCCGAAGTGCGGTTATGGCCGGACAAGGGTTGATAGGCCCCTGCGCGTTGATCTTAACTGTTAAGTCTGATGATTTTCGCATTTGATGCTGTCACACACCCTTTGAAAACCCGTGAACCACTTTTGCTAGCAGGGGTGTTATACCCTGCGAAATATTGATGTTGTCTTAGGGTAGCGTACGGTGCTTCATCTACGGTGGTCAGATATAATTCGAAATCTCAATCAAATTATCATCGGGATCGCGAATATAAAGGGAAGTGATTTCACCCAAAGCGCCCGTGCGTGTAATTGGGCCTTCTTCGATGGTTACATCACAGTCCGCGAAATGTGTTTGCCAATCTGCGATTGGATCATCTGAAATCAGACATATGTCCTGTGAACCAACTGTTGCCGTGGCCGCATTGGGCAAAAATTCCGCGCCTACTTGATGCAGGTTGATTTTAGCATTCCCGAATTTCAACGCCCAGCGGTTGGTGCCATCCGCCACGGTGAACTCTTCTGATGTCATACATAAGACGCGCGTATAGAATGCAACAGTGCTTGCTATATCGTTTGCGGTCAGAACCAAGTAGTCTATGCGGTTGAGTGTGGGCATGTCTATTCCATCTGCCAATCGACGGTGAAGTTTCGGGGCAGATCAAAAGACCCACCAGCCGCGAAGTCCGCCAGCACTTCGCCCACAGAATGCGCGATACCAAAACCGACCGTATAAGCACCCATGGCACTGTAGATGCCTTTGACTTCTGGCACAGGGCCCAACATAGGATGGCGACGGCGGGCTTTGGGACGTAGACCTGCCCAACGTTGTCGGATAGGCGCTTCTTTTAAGGCTGGGATCAGATCATATGCTTTATTTAAAACCACATCCAATTTTTCATCAATCTCAAACGGCTGGCCCCATGTTTTTTCGGATGTAGCGCCAACAGTGGTGACACCGCCAATATGGGGAATGATGTAAACGCCGTTGGCATAGATTTGTGGCACATCGCCCAGATCATAATCCAACAAAGCCGCCTGCCCTTTGACACCGACACCTGTGTTGCATCCCAGATGGTAATCCAGCAAAGAGAACCCTTCGGTACCGCCTGCGATAATAATGGCGTCGGCGCGGGCTTCGCCCCAAAGGCCAAAAACACGATGATCGTCAAAGCCCGTGACGCGGCGATCTTCAATAATTTCAACGCCTTGTTTTTGGCAAGCGACAGCTAGAGATGCCACCGCTTTGGCGGGGTAAATACGCGCTGTAATTTTATCATGAACGACACCGTATGGCGTAGTTGATGCTGGCAACATTGGGTGACTTCCCAAAACGTTCCATTTGTATTTATCCAGAAAAACCGTTTTCGCAATTTCGCGGCGTTCTTCCGCCAGCTCGCGGTCCCGCTTTGTGGTGATTGGGATAATACGCCCAATGCGCCCGTACCCGGATTGGAGGCCAGATGTGGTATCGATTTGGGTCCAGAAGTTTTCTGCACTGTCCAATGCTTCGAACTGGAATTGCTTCTTTTCATTCCAACTGTCAGGCGTATGGGGTGCCATTGCGCCAACGATGCCGCCACTGGCCCCTTGGCCCACTTTACCTGCCTCAAACACTGCAACAGATTGCCCACGTTTGGCACAGGCATAGGCACAGGATAATCCCCATACCCCTGCGCCAATCACAATCACATCCCAGTTACCAGACACTTTATCACCCTTTAAAAACATGCAGCATTGCTTTAGTCCAAACACGCATGACCCACCAGAGTAAAACAGCACAGATTGAATGGCGTGATGGAAGTATTCCCATCGCGACGCAATTCGATGACCCATATTTCAGTTTAGATGATGGGTTGGCGGAAACCGAGTATGTCTTTTTGGGTGGGAATGATTTACCTGCGCGGTTTTGCGGCGGATTTCATATTGCGGAGCTTGGGTTTGGAACAGGTCTCAATCTGTTAGCAGCATGGCGCTCTTGGGTTCAGTCAGGGCAAAAGGGTCGGCTTCATTACACGAGCTTTGAAGCATACCCCATAGAAATTGCTGCGATGTATAAAGCAACATCCCTCTGGCCAGAATTGTGTGGGTATTCTGAAGATATGATCTCGCACCTAATGGATGGGAGTTTTCAAATTGAAACCCCAAATTTATCCGCAAAGGTAATCATTGGGGATGCGCGTGCAACGGTACCCAAATGGGATCATAAAGCAGACGCATGGTTCTTGGATGGTTTCAGCCCCGCCAAGAACCCTGAGCTATGGGAAGCCCCCTTAATGCAAGCCGTTGCAGAGCATACACATGCGGGTGGAACCTGCGCCACGTACACGGCCGCAGGTCATGTCAGACAAAGCTTGGCAACCGCAGGTTTTACAGTCACAAAGACGAAAGGGTTCGGCCGCAAACGGCATATGACCACCGGCACTTTGTGAAAGATATGTGAATGCCACAGAACAACAGCCAGCTTGGCATTATTTTAATGATTTTCACGACTTTTGTGTTTGCAGCACAAGATGGAGTATCACGCCATCTGGCAGGCGAATATAACATCTATATGGTCGTCATGGTCCGTTACTGGTTCTTTGCATTCTTCGTGATGAGCTATGCAAAGATGAAACGTGGCTCTGTGCGTGAAGCGGCCCGAACAACACAGCCAATTTTACAAATCGCACGCGGATTAATCCTTGTTGCAGAAATTTGCGTTATGGTTCTGGGGTTTGTCTATCTAGGTTTGATCGAAGCTCATGCTATTTTCACAGCATATCCTTTGATTATCACAGCCCTTTCAGGTGTCATATTAGGGGAAACCGTTGGGTGGCGCCGTTGGTCCGCTATTTTTATCGGCTTTATCGGTATATTAATTATTCTGCAGCCTGGATTTAAAGTCTTTAGCCCAAATGCTTTATTCCCAGTCGCGGCAGCATTAATGTTTGCTTTATATGGCTTATTAACCCGCTATGCCGCGCGCAAAGACACCGCAGAAACCAGCTTTTTCTGGACGGGTGTTGTGGGTGCTGTTGCCATGACATTCGTAGGTATCTTTCATTGGGAACCCATGAGCTCCACAGATTGGCTCTGGATGGCCTTGTTATGCGTTATTGGTGCATTGGGCCATTTCACATTAATAAAATGTTATGAAGTTTCCGAAGCCAGCACAGTACAGCCTTTTGCCTATATGCAGTTGGTTTTTGGCAGTGCTTTTGGCATGTTCGTTTTCAACGAGAACTTAGAATGGAACACTGCGTTAGGGGCCGCAATTGTGATCTGCGCAGGATTGTTCACGTTATGGCGCGAGCGTGCTGCGAGTAAGTCAGCCGCGCGTTAGGTCTTGGGTTAATTGCAAAGGCGGTGTCGCCCCGTTCAAGCGCGCGCGGTACACATGCAAGGATTCCATAACACGCATCACATAGTTACGTGTTTCGCGGTATGGAATATGTTCGATCCAATCCACTTGATCAATGAGACTATCGCGTGGATCACCATATTCTTCGATCCATTGTTCGGCGCGATGTGGGCCCGCATTGTATCCTGCAAAAGCAAGAATGTATGAACCTTCGAAGATTTTCAGTAAGCCACCTAAATATGCCGTTCCCAATTGTGCGTTATAACGCCAATGGCTCTTCTCCGCTTTGTTGAGTAGAAAAAGATGCCGACCGCCAAGTAACCTGTTGATATGTATGGTTTCTGATAACTTTACATAGAGCAGGTATATGACAATCAACATCTCGCAGCATATTTTAGGCCTCAAAGGGCAACGTGTAAATGAAATTAAACTGGATGACGGCGGTGTTAAGATTGTCATTCACTGCAGCCGAGACGCGCGTAGGAGGGCTATAGACCCTGCTACAGACCAGAAGGGAAGCATCAACCAGCATGTCCGCCGACAAGTAAACGACATCCCCCTTTTTGGGTATCCTTGTGTGGTCGAGATTGAGCTGGCGCAGGTTTATATTAACAAGGGCGAACGCCGCATTGAGGGGTGTGATTTTGTTGATAAAGGGTGCCGTTTCACTCACCGATTTTGCCGACTGATCAGTGGATTATGTCGGCATATGTCTATTCAAGCGGTTTCCAGACATTTGGATATACGATGGGAAACGGTCAAGAATATCGACAGGGCATACCTTATTGAAACTCTCCCTACGCTTGATCCTGCAGAGCTAACTGGCTTGGAATATATTGGTGTAGATGAAGTTGCCCGGGCGAAAGGTCATGACTACATGACGGTGGTCTACGATATGGTTGGCGGTCATCTGATCTGGGTTGAAGCAGGCCGAACTGCCGAGGTTTTTTCAAGGTTTTTGAAACAACTGCAACCAGATACAGCCTGCAAAATAAAGGCCGTAGCGATGGATATGGGGCCTGCCTACCAAAAGGCTGTCAGAGAGTCCTTGCCGTTGGCCGACATAGTATTTGACCGTTTCCACGTCATGAAAAACTACAGCAAAGCTATCCATAATCAGCGTCGACTTGAGTTCAGAAAGGCCGATCCAAGTGGTAAAGAGTTGATGAAAGGGACGCATTATCTGTTGCTCAAAAATGCGGATAAGTTGAGTGAAAAACAAAGTGACAAGCTGCAAAGGTTGCTGGAGAGCAATAGCAACCTGAATGCACTTTACGTCTTGAAAGAACAGCTTCAGCTGCTGTGGAGTGCCGCTTCATTTGAGGCGATGGCGGAGCAACTGGAACGTTGGTGCCTGATAGCAGATCAGTCACAGATGCTCTATCTAAAAAAGTTCGCGAAATCCCTACGGAAACATTGTGTGGGCATCTGCAACTACGCCAAACACAAGCTCACAAGCGCCAGGATAGAGGCTGGTAATGTCAGTATAGGAATGATCCGTAAGCGAGCCAGAGGCATCAAGGATACCGAATACTTCAAACTCAAAATTAGACAATCATCCATTCCAGATAATCAATCTATGCTCTATTTGAAATCCTAAATCTACTCAACAAAGCGGAGAAGTGCCAGAAGTATTACTGCTCCGACGGTAAATCTCATCCAGCTCAAAAGAATTGGAGAGTAATTACTGCTTAGAAATTTGGCTGCTGCTTCTGCTACTGGCGACACCAACATTGCCAATACCATCAACATTGCACCTGCTAAATAACGTTCTGTTGGTTTTTGGGAATTTAGCATAATTGATTTCTTTAGTATTTTGATGAAAACCACAGATAGCTGATCGTGTCGAAAGCTTAAGTGTTTGTGCACCATATACTGAACCAGAAGTAAAGAGATGCGTGCGGTTAAAACCTTAACGCTTACATACACAAAATGTCATACGCCCTGTGCACGCTTAGTGTACGCTAATCATACGTACGGTTTTCACTCTTTTGCCAATCCTTACCGAAGCGCTCGCATGGTTATTATTTACATCGTCTGCGACCAAATCATGTCGGTTCTTTATAGCAATGAAATCTGAAATATGATCTGGGTTGATCATGGATATTGTGACCTTCATACGCACCAACTCACGCTGGCTTTTCGCTGGTGGCGTTATGACTTTTGCCACGTGTTTTGGGCAAACCTTTTTCATTTCCATCTTTGCCAAACAAATCATGGAAACATACGCTCTATCACATGGTGATTGGGGTGCTCTTTATGCAATTGGAACCGCGGCTTCTGGTCTCACAATGATCTGGGCAGGGGGCTTGGCAGACCATTTTCGGGCGCGAGCATTGATTACCATTCTATTGGCGATGATGTCCGTGTTTTGTTTGGCTATGGCCTTCAATTCCAGTGTCTGGTTATTGCCCGTTGTCATCTTTGGTTTGCGCCTGTGTGGGCAAGGCATGGTCTTTCATATTGCCATGGTCTCTATGGCGCGGTGGTATACAAAAACACGCGGTAAAGCCGTTGCAATCGCCACCTTAGGCTTCTCAATTGGCGAAGCTTTTTTACCCATTATTGTCGTTAGTTTAATCGCGATTACACCCTGGCAAAATATTTGGGTTGCTGCCGCAATCCTATCCCTCTTATTTATTTTGATTTTGCGCGTCCTTTTAAAAACAGAACGTACACCGCAATCCATTTCTAAAGAAACCCAAGCCTTGGGAATGGGTGGAAAACACTGGACCCGTGCAATGGCGATAAAGCACCCATTGTTCTGGTTGCTGACACCAATGGCTATGGCACCAAGCCTGTTTACAACATCTGTGTTTTTTCAACAGGTTCATTTGGCTGAGGTCAAAGGCTGGGCGCATACGGAATTTGTTGCGCTTTTTCCAGCGTATACGCTTATGACAGTTATAATGTCTTTGGTTTTCGGCTGGGCTGTAGACAAATGGGGCAGCGTCCGTTTGATGCCTTTTTTGCTAATTCCCCTCGCCATAGGTTTGTTTATCTTTGCGGTTTTTAGCAGTTTGTTGTCTGCATTGGTTGCATTGTTTTTCATGGCAATGATGCATGGTGGGTACAGCACTGTTTCTGTCGTGTTCTGGTCAGAAACTTATGGCACAAAACATGTGGGATCGATCAAAGCGCTTGCTGCCGCATTCATGGTTTTTGGATCTGCCATTGGGCCTGCGTTTACTGGGTATTTCATTGATTTAGGATACAGCTTCCCAGATCAAATGATCGCATATGCTGCCTACCTTTTAGCAGTTACTGGATTGACCTATTTTTCAATTCAGCGGTTTCTGCGCAAGTAAACGTAAAAAGCACCATCGCCACCATGGCGCTGTTGAGCTTGAGTTACTTCCAAAACAACCGCCGACAAAGGTAACTGGCGTAACCATTGTGGAACATTTTGGCGTAGCACACCGATAACGTTGCGGTTAAATTCATCAACGCGGTGTTTACCCTTACCTGTCACCACAAGGATCAAACGTTTGCCAGAACTATGCGCCTGTAAGATTTTAGACCGTAGCGCAATTTTAGCCTGCTCTTGTGTCATGCCATGTAGGTCAAGCTTGCCATCAATTTCCAACTTTCCTCGTACGAGACGTTGAAAGTTTTTCTTATCCATATGCGGCGTCACATCTTTTGGCGTGCGTAATCCACTTGGCGGCGACCAAGGTTGTTTAGTCTTTTCACCAATTAAAAATTGTTTAATTGGATCGCGCTTTGGCTTATATGTTCCCGCCTTTAATTTTGCTGTGACCGATGGTGTGAAGTCATAAGTGTCACGGATTGGCTCAACCCTTTCGGTGACACTGCGCCACAGCGCTTTGTCTTCGTCCGAAAGTTTTTTGGCCGACATGTGATTTACTCACCCGTTGCAACAAGTTCCCAATTTGGATCATCATTTCCAAATGACTTCGCAAATGTCCAAACATCTGTCTGACGTTTGATTACATCGGGACTTCCTTCGATAACTTTGCCTTTCTCATCTTCAACAAAGCTAACCAATTCAGCCACAAACTTCATGGTGATTTCACCCTCGTTTGTATCTGGATCAAATGCACCGTCTAAAATTTTCATTTCACGGATACCAATAAAGTTCGCATTCACTTTATAGCCCGCCTCTTGGCGCGCAACGATTACAGAAGCAAAGCTTTCATAAACATCTGCCGCTAGGAATTGCTCCAACGTTTCCAAGTCATCGCCTTCAAACGCCATAAGGATCATTTCATAAGCTTGACGTGCGCCACCTTGGAAATCTTCAAGTGTGAAATCAGGCTCAGATGTTTTCATTTTCACGAATGCCTGACCCGCATCACTGTCCATTTCGACATGGTCCGTAATATCTGGGTCCAGCCCTCCTTCAATCACCTCAAAAGTTCTCTTCTTTTTAGGTGCGGATTTTGCAGATGCATCGACTTTAGGCTCAAAACCGTCGCGTGTGCCCAATACATTTTTCAAACGCAGGAACAGGAATACAGCAATAGCTGCAAGAACGAGGAGTTGGATAACAGCAGGGTTCATAAGGCTTACTTTCAAGAATTCGTGTAGATTACTAGTAATCTTTAGACTTACACATATTTATGTCCTTGGATACGTCAAGTCCACCAACTATATAGTGAATATGCCGAAAGGGAAAATATGCCGCTACTTTTGATCTTTATTCTAATTCCAATCATCGAAATCGCTTTGTTTATCAAAGTTGGAGGCTTTCTAGGCCTTTGGCCAACACTGGCAATCGTCATATTAACCGCCTTTATCGGCACAACCATGTTACGCACCCAAGGCATGTCTACTATGGCACGCTTACAGTCCACTATGCAAACTGGGGAAAACCCAGTTGATCCTATGGTCCACGGTGCATTGATCCTAGTGTCAGGTGTTTTGTTGCTTACACCTGGGTTTTTTACAGATGCTGTAGGATTTATGCTCTTAATCCCACAAATACGATCCGCTTTGATAAAATGGGGTGCAACCAAGATGTTCAGCGGCAATTTTACCGTAATGAATCAAGGCCAACCTCAGCACCATAAATCAGGGAATTCGGACGTGGTTGATGCTGATTATACCGTGGTTGAAGACGATAATAATGATCCTGGCGATTCAGGCTGGACCAAGCATTAGGATAAACCCTTAATACGCGTTGTACGACGCCATTAATGCTGCTAGGAAGTTTCGGAATTCTATTACGGAGCATAAAATGGCTGAAGAAGAAAAAGCAGTGGCAAACGAAGAGCAACAACAGGCTCCACGTATGCAGATCGTTAACCAATACATTCGCGACCTATCGTTTGAAAACGTAGCCGCGCAAAAAAGCAGCAGCCCACAAGCTCAGCCAGACATCAGTGTTCAAGTAAACTTGGATGCACGCAAAGGTGGCGAAAACCAGTATGAGGTTATTCAGAAATTAACAATTTCTGCAAAAACTGGCGAAGATACAATTTTCCTACTAGAAATCGACTATGCAGGCATCTTCCACATCGAAAACATTGCAGAAGACCAATTGCACCCATTCCTAATGATCGAATGTCCGCGCATGTTGTTCCCATTCGTACGTCGTATCGTACGTGACGTAACAGCAGACGGTGGTTTCCCACCATTGAATGTCGATAACATCGATTTCGTTCAGCTTTATCGCTCTGAATTGGCCCGTATGGCTGAAGAGCAGAAAACACCTGCTAACTAAGTTTATTCCAAAGCGCATCTGACCCGAGTTTATTTACAAACTCTTGATGCGCTTTGGCTTCTTGTGCTGTCAGTTTAGACGGCAGTGGCTTTGAACGCGGCGCAACAGTCATTGATGCTTTCGCGGTTTTCTGCCCAGATACATCCCGACCCGCAACAACACTTAATGCAAAGTCTGGCTGGCGCCCCCCCACCAATTCCAAATACACTTCTGCCAAAATCTCAGAATCGAGCAAAGCGCCGTGTTTTTCGCGGGCAGAATTATCGATTCCAAAACGACGACACAAAGCATCCAATGAGTTTTGCGCACCTGGGAATTTCTTACGGGCAATTTCCAGCGTATCCAATGACTGCGTCATCGGGATTGGGTCAACGCCAATCCATTGCAGTTCTGCATTGATAAACCGCATGTCAAACTTCGCATTATGCGCGACAATCTTTGCATCACCGATAAAATCAAGGAAGTCTTGTGCGATTGACTTAAACAGTGGTTTATCTGCTAGAAATTCATCACCCAAACCATGCACAGCAAAAGCTTCTGCTGGCATAGATCGTTCAGGGTTGATGTATTGATGATAAACCTTACCCGTTGGCATATGGTTCATCAACTCAACCGCCCCGATTTCCACTAAGCGGTCACCACTTTGCGGGTCAAACCCCGTTGTCTCTGTATCCCAGACGATTTCACGCATTTGGCAACTCACCGATTAATTGTTTGATCAAAGTATGAACATCTGCACGCGTTTGATCCAGTGTTTTTGTTTCAATCACAAAATCAGCACGGTCACGTTTTTCTGTATCAGGGAGCTGTTTGCTTGATATCATCTGAAATATCTCTTTCGTCATACCTTTGCGGGCCATAACTCTTTTTTGTTGTGTATCTGGATCAATAGACACAACCAAAACACCGTCCAACCACTCTTCTGCACCTGTTTCATACAAAAGCGGGATATCGACAACAGCCAGCTTTACTCCGTGGTCATTACAACGATCAATAAACGCTTGGCGGTGCATCCGAATAGCAGGGTGTACGATCTTTTCTAATTGCGAAAATAAATCTTTATCGGCCTGTAAAAGATTGCGCAAAACATCGCGGCTGACACCCTCAGCCGTCACAGCAATCGGAGCAAGCTCTGCAATCTGCTTAATTGTTTCAGTATGGCTCGTATAAAGTTCATGTACGGCTGCATCCGCATCCCAAACAGCAACACCAGCATCGCGGAACATTCCAGCTGTAGTGGATTTTCCCATCCCGATAGAGCCCGTCAGGCCTAGAACATATAGGTCATTCATGCGGAAAGTACCTTTTCGCGCAATATATCATCAACGGTTGGGCGTGTACCAAACCACGCCTCAAAACCTGGAACGGCTTGATGTAATAACATGCCGATACCATCAACAGTCATAAGTCCTAATGATTTAGCTTGTTTCAACAAATTGGTTTCAAGTGGGTTATAAACAATGTCAGTCACCAAAGCGGTTTTTGGCAATCCAGAGATATTCAAAGCCAATTCTGGCTGACCAACCATACCAAGCGATGTCGTGTTCACCAACGTCTGTACATCAGGTAAAACATCAGAAACTTGGTCCATTGCAATCGCTGTGACCTGATCCCCAAAGAAATCCGCCAATACCTGAGCTTTGGCTTGCGTTCTGTTTGCAATTACCACAGATGGCGCACCCTCTTTTAATAAAGAATAGACAATAGCGCGCGCAGCACCGCCCGCGCCCAATACTAATGCTGGGCCAAGCTTGGCATCCCACGTGGGTGCCAACTGTTTTAGGTTGCTAATAAACCCAACACCATCCGTGTTGTCGGCGTAGATTTTACCGTCTTTGAAAACCAAAGTGTTTGAGGCCCCAATCGCTTGCGCACGATCAGATACCACATCAGCCATCGCCAAAGCCGCTTCTTTATGAGGAATGGTTACATTACAGCCGCGATATCCATCAGATATCAAGCCACGGATATCATTTTCAAAATTCTTTGGCTCAATAGCAAGTTTTTCGTAACTGCCCTCAAGACCAAGCTGCTTTAGCCAATAACCATGAATAATCGGCGATTTACTTTGCTCAATTGGCCAGCCAACAACGCCTGCTTTTTTAAAACGATCGCTCATCAGTTATCCAATACTCCACGCGTGCGTAAAAACCCTAGAACTTCTAATAACGGTATTCCAAGAATTGTGAAGTAATCACCCTGAATGCGGGTGAACAATTGCGCACCCTCTTCTTCTAGTTTGTAACAGCCCACAGAATTTAGAATATCTGTGCCATTACGTTCTAAATACCCATCGATAAACTCATCAGAGAAATCACGCATAATTAATTGTGCCCGCCCAATGTGACGCCACACAGGTTTACCCTCTTCAAAAATCACCACCGCAGACATTAGTTGATGGGCTTTGCCGCGCAAAGATGTCAGTTTTTCACGCGCTGCGTCTAAAGTATCAACCTTTTCATAAATTTGTTTATCACAAACCAGAATTTGATCGCAGCCAATCACTAAGCTTTCAGGATACTTTGCAGCAACTCGCGCCGCTTTATATTCTGCAAGCATATCGACCACATCATGTGGTTTTGCATCTTCTTGTTTTAAAGATGCAATAATCGCAGTTTCATCAATCCGAGCAATTTCCACATCAAAAGAGACGCCAGCATTTTTTAAAAGTTTTGCACGGATTTCAGATCCTGATGCCAGTATAACAGAAGTCACAAATCATCCTTAAAAGCTTGTGAAAAAATATCCCTAAGGGCTGTGCATAACTTGTACATTAAATTTATGAGAAGTTAATAGAATTCACAGTTTTAAAAGATTTCTGGAAAACTTGATATTTTAAACCCATTGTCCATTTTTTTACCCACAACCTTTAACTTTCAACCTTGCCATGTGAGTTATGTGTATAGAATTATAATCCTGATGTTTTCCACAGGTTATAATTATTCAAGTTATTGATATAAAATGATAAAATATATTCATGTATAAGTTTCTCACGTTAAAATGATATTATATTAATCGTGGGTAATTATTTTATCCCTGCGATCCAGTGTCCCTACTACAAACAACTACCTTTCTATATATAATATATATTATAGGGTTCTATAAAACGGATCGATAGAATGACTGATATACTAAGCGCCATATATCCATGGATCAAAACATTGCATGTTTTAGCCGTCATCTCTTGGATGGCGGGTATGCTCTATCTTCCACGGTTATTTGTATATCACGTAGAAACCAAACCAGAGTATTTTAATCCAAAAGAAACAGTCGAGAAATGGGAACTTCTTCTTTTGAAGCGGATTATCAATCCTGCAATGATCGTTACTTGGATTTGTGGCATTTTTATGGTGGCAACACCTGGTATTATCGATTGGTCCCAAGGATGGCCTTGGGTAAAGGCCTTAATGGTTATTTTGATGTCTGGGTTTCATGGCTGGCTGTCAAAAGAACGAAAATTACTTGCTAAGGGTCAACCCCGTCTTTCTGGACGCGGATATAGAATTGCAAATGAAGTGCCGACCCTTTTGATGATTATCATTGTGACAATGGTCATTGCCCGTCCATTTTAATTTTGACTCTTTTTCCAATTTACGTTTAAAGAAACCAACAGCTTGGTGTCCCCCACCGTTTATAAGCTTTTTTCTAAATATATATCTGCAAACACACGCGAGACATCCGTTATGACAGAACTGACAATTAGCCTTTCAGAATTGAAAGCAAAAAGCCCTGCGAATCTTTTAAAGACAGCAGAAGAACTTGATATCGAAAACGCATCTACAATGCGCAAAGGCGATATGATGTTTGCAATCTTAAAAGAGATGGCAGAAGAAGGTGCACAAATCGTTGGTGATGGTGTTTTAGAAGTTCTTCAAGATGGGTTCGGATTTTTACGGTCTCCAGAAGCAAACTATTTGCCAGGTCCAGAAGATATTTATGTAAGCCCTACTCAAATCCGCAAGCATTCATTGCGCACTGGCGATACAGTTGAAGGTGTTATTCAGGCACCGAATGAAGGCGAACGTTATTTTGGCCTGACAAAAGCAATCTCGATCAATTTCAGCGATCCAGAAGATGCAAAACATAAAGTTCACTTTGATAATCTGACGCCGCTTTATCCTGATGAGCGGATGAATATGGAAATTCAAGACCCGACCATCAAAGATAAATCAGCACGTGTGATTGATCTGGTTGCTCCGATTGGTAAAGGTCAGCGGTCTTTGATTGTTGCGCCACCAAGAACTGGTAAAACGGTTATTTTGCAAAATATTGCGAATTCAATCGAAAAAAACCACCCAGAGTGTTACTTAATTGTGCTTTTGATTGATGAGCGTCCAGAAGAAGTTACAGACATGCAGCGTTCTGTGAAGGGTGAGGTTGTATCATCTACATTTGATGAACCTGCCACGCGTCACGTTGCTGTATCTGAAATGGTCATTGAAAAAGCCAAACGTCTTGTAGAACACAAACGCGATGTTGTGATCCTGTTGGATTCCATTACACGTCTGGGCCGCGCTTTTAACACAGTGGTTCCATCCTCTGGTAAAGTTTTAACGGGTGGTGTGGATGCGAACGCACTTCAACGCCCAAAACGTTTCTTTGGTGCTGCGCGTAATATCGAAGAAGGTGGTTCATTAACGATTATTGCAACTGCTTTGATTGATACTGGCTCTCGTATGGATGAGGTAATCTTTGAGGAATTCAAAGGAACTGGTAACTCTGAGATTGTTTTGGATCGTAAGATTGCAGATAAACGCGTGTTCCCAGCAATTGATATTCTGAAATCTGGTACACGTAAGGAAGAGCTCTTGGTCGATTCTACAGATATGGCAAAAACATTTGTTCTGCGCCGTATCTTGAACCCAATGGGGACAACAGATGCGATTGAATTCTTGTTGGGTAAATTGAAACAGACGAAGACAAACTCTGAATTCTTTGATTCAATGAATACCTAAACCCCTTAAAAATAGGGTTAAATAATGTCTGATACAATTTTTGCATTGGCAACAGCAAAGGGCCGTGCGGGTGTTTCTGTCATCCGTATTTCAGGCCCTGATGCTTTTACTGCTGCTACCCAAGTTTGTGGGTCAGATATTCCTGTGCGATCCCCAGTGGTTCGCACCCTAAAAGATGCAGAAGATCAAATAATCGATGAAGCATTGATTTTAGGCTTTAAAGGGCCAGCAAGCTTCACAGGTGAAGATGTTATTGAGCTGCAGTGCCATGGCAGTGTTGCCGTGATTTCATCTGTTCTTAAGCGTCTCTCAACACTTAAGAATTGTCGTTTGGCAGATGCAGGGGAATTTACCAGACGTGCCCTAATGAACAATCGTTTGGATTTGTCGCAGGTCGAAGGTTTGGGTGATCTGATAGATGCAGAAACTGAAGCCCAGCAAAAGCAAGCGTTGTTGGTAATGCAAGGCGGTCTGTCTAATAAAGTTGAAGAATGGCGCAAAGACCTTATTCGCGCTGTAGCGCTGATAGAAGCCACAATAGACTTTGCGGATGAAGATATCCCTCAAGATGTCTCACCTGAGGTCCGTGAGCTTTTAAATGGCGTTCTGGATGATCTTCATCAACAGATTGATGGCAGTTTTGCGGCGGAACGTATCCGTGAAGGATTTGAAGTCGCGATCGTCGGTCCTCCGAATGCGGGTAAGTCTACGCTTTTGAATACGCTTGCGGGTCGTGATGCTGCAATCACTTCTGAAATTGCTGGCACAACGCGTGATGTGATTGAGGTGCGTATGGACCTTGGGGGTTTGCCTGTGACTTTATTGGATACAGCAGGTTTGCGTGAAACAGATGATACTGTGGAAGGTATCGGTATTGACCGTGCTATTGAGCGTGCGCAGCGCGCAGATATTCGCGTCTTTTTAAATGAAGATGGTAATGATTCTATATTTGGGCTTAAGCCGACTGAGAATGATCTGAGGGTTTGGTCTAAATCTGACCTGAAAGGTAAGCGTGATGGATTGAATATTTCATCCTTAACGGGTGATGGAATCGATGCTTTAGTCTTTGAGCTTTCTGGTATTCTTGAAAAGAAATCTTCAAATGCAATGGCGGCCACACACGAGCGCCACCGCGTAGCACTTTTACAATCAACGTATCATATTGTTGAAGGAAAATCAATAATATCAAAAGGTTATGAGTTTTCTGAGCTTGCAGCAGAAGAAATTCACCAAGGTATACATGCTTTGAATTCCCTTATTGGTCGAGTTGATGTAGAACACATACTTGATGAGATTTTTTCCAGCTTTTGCCTGGGTAAATAAACCCCTTAATTAGGATTGTTTCACGTGAAACATTATGACGTAATTGTAATTGGTGGTGGGCATGCGGGGGCAGATGCTGCGCAGGCTGCTTGGCGTGCGGGCGCAAAAACCGCGCTGATCACCCATAAGTTTTCAACCATCGGGGAGATGTCATGTAACCCTGCCATTGGTGGTTTGGGTAAAGGTCATTTGGTTCGCGAAATCGATGCCCTTGATGGTGTGATGGGCCGGGTTGCGGATCAGGCGGGTATTCAATTTAGAATGTTGAACCGTCGCAAAGGCCCTGCTGTTCAGGGCCCGCGTACTCAGGCAGACCGCGCTTTGTACCGGGCGGCGATGCAAAAAGAGTTTACAGATAAAGACGGTTTGGATGTGATCGAGGCAGAAGTGTCTGATTTAATTCAAGCTAATAATGTTATTTCTGGCGTTACTTTGGCCGATGGGTCTGAGATTAAAGCGGGCGCGGTTGTTCTAACGACTGGCACATTTTTGCGCGGTGTGATCCATGTTGGTGATGTTGCAACACCTGGTGGGCGTATGGGGGATAAGCCTACAATTCCTTTGGCAGAGCGTCTTGATGGTTTTGGTTTACCAATGGGTCGTTTGAAAACAGGTACGCCTCCGCGCCTAGATGGGCGGGCGATTAACTGGGATGGCTTGGACTTTCAGCCAGCAGACGATGATCCAACATTGTTTTCCTTTATGCATAAGAAAGCTTTTGCAAAGCAGGTTAAGTGTGGAATCACACATACCAATACAAAAACTCATGAAATTATAGAAAAAAACCTATCACGCTCTGCAATGTATGGCGGGCATATTGATGGCGTTGGGCCACGGTACTGCCCTTCTATCGAAGATAAGATTGTGCGGTTTGCGGATAAAGACTCGCATCAGATATTTCTAGAGCCAGAAGGCTTGAATGATCATACGATTTACCCGAATGGTATTTCCACATCCCTGCCCGTTGATGTGCAAGAGGCATATGTTACGTCTATTGTGGGTTTAGAGAATGTGAAGATTCTGCAACCAGGGTATGCGATTGAGTATGATTACATTGATCCACGCGCTTTAAGGGCGACTTTGGAACTAAAAGAAGTTCCTGGTCTTTACCTTGCGGGGCAAATTAATGGAACCACGGGATACGAAGAGGCGGCGGCTCAGGGCTTGGTTGCTGGTATTAATGCTGCACGCAAAGTATTGGGGAAAGATCCAGTCTATTTTGATCGCGCCGAGGCATATATAGGGGTGATGATTGATGATCTCACTACCCGTGGTGTAACGGAGCCTTATAGGATGTTCACATCACGCGCTGAATATCGCTTGTCTTTACGCGCAGATAATGCAGATCAACGGTTAACACCTAAAGGCATTGAGCTTGGGTTGGTGGGTGATGACCGTAAAGTGGTCTTTGAAGCTAAAATGGATAAGCTTCAGGCTGCTAACAAAGACCTTACTGAGAAATCTTTATCTCCTACAGAGGTTAATAACCACGGAGTTAAGGTTAATAAGGACGGAGTTCGGCGCACTGCGTTGGATTTATTGGCATTTAAAGATATAAATTTGACAGACCTTTCAAAGATTTGGCCGGAAATTAACGAGTTAGATCAAGAAATAGCGGATCAGGTGGAGCGGGATGCGCTTTATGTGCATTATATTGATCGCCAGAAAAATGATGTGGCGGCTATGCGCCGTGATGAAAACCTAAAAATCCCAGAAAGCTTTTCTTATAAGGGCATTCCAGGGCTTTCAAATGAATTACAGCAAAAATTAACCACAGTTCGACCGTCAACACTCGCACAGGCTGGGCGAATCGATGGCATGACGCCAGCAGCGCTTACTTTGCTTCTTGGAAAGATTAGGCTCGCACAGTCTAAAAAGCGCGCATGATTTCAGAATCTACTGCAAAATCTATTTTGATGAAAGATTTGAATGTTTCACGTGAAACAATGGCTGACCTTGAAAAGCTGGCTGAATTGCTTGTTAAGTGGAATAAAACAATAAATTTGGTCAGCAAATCAACCATCGACGAGCTCTGGGCTCGGCATATTCTTGATTCTGCTCAGGTTTGGCAACATAAACCTAATCCTATAGAAAATTGGGTGGACTTAGGCTCTGGCGGCGGCTTCCCTGCCCTAATTTTGGCAATTATTGCAAAATATGAAGCCCCAGAAGTTAAATTTCATATGGTTGAAAGCGATGCGCGCAAATGTGCATTTTTACGGAATGTTTCACGTGAAACATCTTTAAACACGGTAGTTCATACTTGCCGAATAGAAAGCGCACCAGAAATCAAGGCTGACGTGGTTTCTGCACGTGCTTTAGCTTCGGTAGATAAATTGCTTGAAATGTCAGGGAATTTTTTGAAACAGGACGCTTTTTGTCTGTTCTTGAAAGGCCAAGGCTGTGCTATTGAAGTGAAAAATGCACAAGAATCGTGGCGGTTTGAATCGGAGACAACAAAAAGTATCTCTGATTCCGCAGGCGAAATTTTAAAGATCTGGAATATTAAACGTGATTGAGCAGAAAAAAGCGGTGAAAAGCCCTAAGATTATATCGGTAGCGAACCAAAAAGGTGGTGTCGGTAAAACGACGACAGCTATCAATTTAGGCGCTGCTTTAGCACTTTCTGGGCGTAAGTGCTTAATTATCGATTTTGACCCACAAGGAAATGCATCTACTGGACTTGGCGTTGATGCAAAAAGCCGTAATATAACAATGTACGATGTTCTGGTCGAAGAAAGGCCAATTTATGATTGTATTGTCGAAACGGGTATTGATAATCTGTATCTTGCACCCTCTACAACAGATTTAAGTTCTGCAGACGTGGAATTGGTTGATGATCGTGGTAGAATCTTGCGGTTGAAAAATTCTATAGAGAATGCGCGACTAGAACAGTCTGATATTGAATATATTATTATAGATTGTCCGCCATCTTTGAACTTACTGACACTGAATGCGCTTGCCGCAAGTAATTCTGTTCTGGTTCCTTTGCAGTGCGAATTCTTTGCGCTTGAGGGTTTATCACAGCTTATGCTGACAGTACGAGAAGTACGCGATAGCATAAATAAATCCCTTGTTTTTGAAGGGGTTGTGCTAACGATGCACGATAAACGAAATAATCTTTCTGGTCAGGTTGAGAGTGATGTGCGCGAGAACTTGGGTGCTTTGGTTTACGAAACAATTGTTCCTAGAAATGTACGCTTAAGCGAAGCACCGTCATTTGGGCTGCCTGGTATCTTGTATGATAAGTCTAGCAGGGGTAGCATTGCGTACAGACGTTTGGCGGCTGAGTTTATACGCCGTGAAGATAGTAAGAAACCATCTAAACCATTGGAATTAAAAGAAAATGAGTAAAGCTCCAGAAAAAAGAGGTCTTGGTCGCGGTTTATCAGCATTGTTGGCGGATATAGAGCCAGAGGTGGTTTCTGCTACAGATCAGAGTGAAGTAAATACGGTTCAAAAATCAGATATTGTCGTGCCTATTGAAAAGGTTAGACCGAATCCTGATCAGCCGCGTCAAGATTTTGACCAGAAAAAGCTGGATGAGCTTGCATCGTCTATTGTTGAGAAGGGTGTGATTCAGCCGATTATCGTTCGGACGGACCCTAAAGACGAAAACCTGTACCAAATTATCGCTGGAGAGCGCCGCTGGAGAGCTTCTCAGATTGCGCTGGTGCATGATATACCGATAATTATTCGTGAGATGGACGACACAGAGGTGTTAGAAGTCGCAATTATAGAGAATGTTCAGCGTTCCGACCTGAATCCAGTCGAAGAAGCACTGGGTTTTCGCCAGTTGATGGACAGTTACGGGCACACGCAGGAACAGCTTGCTAAAGCCTTGGGTAAAAGCCGTAGCCACATTGCGAATATTTTGCGCCTATTGAGTTTGCCAGATGATGTTTTGGCGATGCTTCGTGCTGGGCAATTGTCTTCTGGTCATGCGCGTGCGATGGTTACGGCGGATAATCCGTCGAAGATTGCAGCGATGGTTGTGGCAAAAGGTTTATCTGTTCGCGAAACAGAGCGTTTGGCAAAACTTGGAAATATTGAAGCCAGTGAAAAAGTGAAGCGACCTGCGTCGCGTAGCGAAAAAGACGCTGATACTGTGGTTTTAGAAGATGACTTAGCAGCTAATTTAAACATGAAAGTGTCGATTGATCATAAAGATGGTACTGGCGGTGGTGGTATTACGATTTCGTATAAATCGTTAGATCAGCTTGATGCATTATGCCAACTGCTTTCATCTAGGCCTCTGGGCGGGTCCAAATAAAAGTTGTGACGCAGCATAAGACGGCTGCTTGTAAACTTAGTGCCCACCAAGCGATGCCTAAAAATAGTGAAATTATAAATGCAGCTGCAATACAGAGGGTGGCAGAAAGCTTGGCGGATCTTTTGATTGATCCGCTTTTTTGCCAGTCGTGTATGGGTGGCCCGAAAATTTTGTGATTCATGAGCCAATGATGTGCTTTGTCCGATGATTTGGCGAAGCAGATTGCGGCCAATAGCAAGAGTGGCACAGTTGGTAATAAGGGTAAAACAATACCGATCGCACCAATTGCAATGCTTAAGCATCCACATATGAACCAAATGCCACGCATTATTTCTCGCTCAAGTCAGCAGTTCTTTGAGAACCGAATTTAATACCATCCGACCCTCGGATGTTGCGATGAGCCTATCATCATTTTTATTTTCCAATAATTGGTTAAAACCACCAGCTTTTAGCTGGTCAGCTTTAGCGTTATTTACATAAGGTTTCCTTCCATTTTAAGACCCAGCGTTGCGGTAAGGTCTTAAAATGGAAGGAAACCTTATGATCTATTCTACTGGAAGTCATAGCAGATATTATCACAGATACCATATCGTTTGGGTAACAAAATATCGTTACAAGGTGCTGCGTGGTGAAATGCGTGAGCGTATTCGGACATTGATACGACAAACGTGCAATGAATTGGGCGTACACATTGAAAAAGGCGTATTGTCTACCGACCATGTGCATATGTTTGTGTCAGTCCCGCCGCACGTCCCAATTTCAAAGGTGATGCAACGCGTAAAAGGGAGGTCCTCATACAAGATACAGCGGGAGTACCCCGAATTACGCAAACGCTATTGGGGGCAACGGTTCTGGGCTAGAGGCTATTTTTCAACGACGAGTGGAAATGTGACGGATGACGTTATTCGTCAGTATCTTGAATTACATTCAAAACGTGAACCTACCGACGAAAGTCGGTAGTTGTTCAGTCAAAAGATTTAAAGATGTTAGGTTTTCTATTTTGTCTGTGTTTAGTGCATAGCCAGCCAACGTCTCAAAACGATTTAAGTCGGTGCCTTCTGACAGGCGCAGTGACATCATTAGGTATTCTTCAGCTTGGTCGATCTTAGAAATTTTATCTGTGATCACAAATGAAGATCCCTTGTTTTGAGCTGTATTTAGCCAATTTTCGGGGGATCTAGGTGCTTCGGTCGCTTGTTTAATGCCGTCATGTGTGATGCGTCCGTGGGCACCTGGACCGATGCCAACATAATCACCATAACGCCAATAAATTAAGTTGTGACGTGATTCCGACCCGACCTTTGCATGATTAGAAACTTCATAGGCATTCAAGCCAGCAGAAGAACAGATTTCTTGGGTGGCTTGGTACATGTCAGCAGCTAGGCCATCATCTGGTAGGCCCAATAGCTTGCCTATGTCGTAGAGCTCGCCAAATCTGGTGCCGTTTTCGATGGTTAGCTGGTACAGAGAGAGGTGGTCTATTGCTAGATCAAGTGCTTTGGCTAATTCGGCTTGCCAGTCGGATAAGGATTGATCTTGGCGGGCATATATTAGATCAAAGCTAACTCTTTTAAAGTTTTCTTTAGCAATATCAAAGGATTGCATAGCTTCTGCTGCTGTGTGCATTCGCCCAAGACGTTGTAGGTCACGGTCATTTAGGGCTTGAGCGCCCATAGACACGCGATTGACCCCTGCTGTGTTAAAGGCAGAAAATTTATGTGCTTCAATGGATGTAGGATTTGCTTCTAAAGTGACCTCAACATCATTTCCGATACGCCAGAGTTTGGCAACTTCATCGATGATTGCACCGACAGTTTCTGGCTCCATTAAACTTGGTGTGCCGCCACCAAAGAATATGGATTGAACAGAACGATCAGGTGTTAATCTTGCGGCGTGACGCAGTTCAGAGAGTAACGCATCTTTCCAAACAGAGTGGTCAATGTTTTGACGAACGTGGGAGTTGAAGTCGCAGTAAGGGCATTTTGATTGGCAAAAGGGCCAGTGGACATAAATGCCAAACCCGCCATTTTGCCAATCTTCAGTCACTTAAACACTCTGCCATTAATTTATTGAAGGCATCAGCGCGATGGCTCATCGCGTGTTTGTCGCTTGGATCCATTTCGCCGAATGTTTCTTGCTTACCAATTGGCTGAAAAACCGGATCGTAGCCAAATCCATTTGATCCACGCATAGGCCATACAATCGTGCCATCTACTGTACCGCGAAAAATTTCGTCATGACCGTCAGGCCATGCTATGCACAATACGCAAACGAAACGTGCCTTATAGGGGCGATGTGCTTTTTTTGCTTCCAGCATGTTCCAGACTTTTTCCATGGCCATTGGAAAGTCGCGACCATCAACAGTTTCAGCCCAATCTGCAGAATAAACACCAGGTGCATTACCCAATGATTTCACTTCGATGCCGCTGTCATCTGAAAGAGCTGGAAGCCCAGATGACTTCGCAGCGAAATGCGCTTTTATGCGTGCATTTCCTTCGAATGTATTTTCTGTTTCTGCGGGTTCTTCAAAACCCAAGTCGCCTGCTGAAACAACAGATTTGCCAAAGGGTTTTAGCAGCTCTGCAATCTCAACCAGCTTTCCCTTGTTGTGAGAAGCCAGAACCAATTTTTCTTCGACCAGCTTGCGCATATTATGAGGTCGCTGCTTTTTGTGCTGCAACCAATTCAGCGGCGCCTTTTTCAGCCAGATCCATTAATGCGTTAAATTCTGTGCGAGAGAATGTAGCGCCTTCTGCAGAGCCTTGAATTTCGATCAAACCGTTTGTGTCTGTCATCACGAAGTTTGCATCTGTACCTGCTTCGCTGTCTTCGGCGTAATCTAAGTCTAAAACAGGCTGGCCACCGTAGATGCCACAGCTTACAGCGGCTACGTGACCGATAAGTGGATCGCTTTTAATAAGACCTTTTTCCATCAAGCCATTTACAGCTAAGCGAAGGGCAATCCAGCCGCCTGTGATTGATGCGCAACGTGTGCCGCCATCAGCTTGAATAACATCGCAGTCCACTGTGATTTGGCGTTCACCTAACGCGACACGATCAACGCCTGCGCGTAGTGAGCGACCGATCAAGCGCTGGATTTCTTGTGTGCGTCCAGATTGTTTGCCTGCAGTTGCTTCGCGACGGTTTCGTGTGTTTGTAGCACCTGGCAACATTCCGTATTCACCAGTGACCCAACCCAAACCAGTGTTGCGCATGAAGGGCGGAACGCGCTCTTCTACAGAAGCTGTGCACAAAACATGTGTATCACCACATTTGATCAAGCATGATCCTTGTGCGTGTTTCGTGATGTTTGTTTCGACAATAATGCTGCGCATTTCGTCTTTTGCTCTGTTTGATGGGCGCATAGCTGAATTCCTTTTTTCTGTGTGATACCCGTTTGATCACAAAGGTGCAAAGGTCGATTGACCAATGTCGTCGTAAACAATAGAAATAACAGGCTTTAGAGAGTGGAACGAACCCTTGGTTGATTTACCTATCAGTCCGATTGCTAATCTAAATGACCGTAGCCGTGAGGTTTTTCGGTTGCTGGTGGAATCGTATCTGGAAACGGGTGATCCTGTGGGGTCACGAACGTTGACCAGATCGTTGCAAGAACAGGTATCTGCAGCGACAATCCGCAATGTTATGCAGGATTTAGAGTATTTGGGCTTGTTGGACAGTCCACATGCTTCGGCTGGACGTATTCCGACACAACAAGGCTTACGGATGTTTGTGGACGGTCTGCTAGAGATTGGCGATATATCCAATACGGAACGCAAACAAATCGAATCATCCATTTCGCCAGAAGAAAATGAGATGGGTTCTGTTTTGAATCAGGCGGGATCGTTGTTGTCTGGTCTAACACAAAGTGCCAGCGTTGTTTTGGCACCAAAATCTGAAACACCAATTAAGCATATTGAATTTGTGCCACTGACTGCGGACCGGGCCATTGTTGTATTGGTTATGGTTGATGGCGAAGTTGAGAACCGCGTGTTCACGCCGCCACCTGGGCAGACACAATCGTCTATGCGTGAAGCGGCAAATTTTGTGAATTCTATCGTTTCGGGGCATACATTAAGTGAATTGCGCACAGTATTGGCGGCACAGATTGAAAAACACCGCCGCGAATTGGATATTCTTGCGCAAAACTTGATTGAAGAAGGTGTTGCCAGCTGGTCAGCCGATAAAGGGTCAGAGGCGCGGTTGATTGTACGTGGCCGCTCTAACCTGTTGGATGATGCCGCAACACAGCAAGATCTGGACCGTATCAAAGAACTGTTTGACGATCTGGAGCAGAAGAAGGAAATCACTGAATTCCTATCATTGTCAGAGCAAGGTGAAGGTGTGCGCATTTTTATTGGCTCTGAAAACAAATTATTTTCACTTTCGGGTAGCTCTTTGGTGGTTTCTCCTTATATGAACTCTGAACGGAAAATTATTGGCGCGGTCGGTGTTATTGGTCCGACACGTCTGAATTATGGTCGGATTGTTCCGATCGTGGATTATACTGCGCAACTTATGGGGCGTATGTTGTCAAAATAGGCACGAAGGCAAAGAAAATGGCTGACGAAAAACAAGAAGTAGAAGTAGAAAATAACGTGACTGAATTAAACTTGGACGATATTGGCGATTTCGAAGAAATCGATATCAGCGAAGAAGGTGTTGAGCTTTCTGAAATTGACGAACTGCGTCAAGAAAATGAAGAACTGAAAGACCGCGTTATGCGTGCTTTAGCAGAGGCGGAAAACCAGCGTAAGCGTGGCGAGCGTAACCGCCGTGATGCAGAGATCTATGGTGGCGCAAGATTAGCCAAAGATATGTTGTCTGTTTACGATAACATGACGCGCGCTTTGGATACGATTGGTGACGAGCAGCGCGAAGCATCAAAGGCTTTGATCGAAGGAATTGAACTGACACAGCGTGAGTTGTTGAATGTGTTCAAACAACACAAGATCGAAGCAGTCTTGCCTGCTGTTGGCGATAAATTTGATCCGCAAATCCACGAAGCGATGTTCGAAGCACCTGTTCCAGACATCAAAGGCGGTCACATCATTCAGGTGATGAGCCAAGGCTTTATGGTTGGTGATCGCCTGTTGCGTGCGGCCCAAGTTGGGGTATCATCAACTGTATAGCCGAAAGGGTTTACTATGAAACAAGGCCACCGCTCTATGCCAGTTTTGGCAGTCACTGATGTTGATAAAACAACAGAGTTTTTTGTAAGTGGTCTTGGGTTTGCCCTAGCTGGTAAGTGGACTGAAGATGACGATGTTCCAACATTTGCGATTGTGCGTATGGATGACATCACGGTTGGCTTACAGGTGGTTGAAAAAGTAGCACCTGCTGGCCCATGGGCTACATATTTTTATGTCGAAGATGTGGACGTATTTGCGGAACAAATCCAAAGCAATGGTGTGAAACTAGAACGCGATACAATGGATCGATTTTACGGATGCCGTGATCTTGAGGTGAAAGACCTAGATGGAAACTTGTTGTGCTTTGGTCAAGATATGTCGCCTGGTGAAGCAGGGCCTGGTCTTTAACCTTCTAAGTTTTTCAATTTATACAGAATATCCAACGCCTCGCGTGGACTTAAGTTATCTGGTGTGACATCTGCCAGATAATCTTCGACGGCGCTGTTTCTCTGTTGTATTGGCACAGGGGGTGGTGTTGCGGAAAACAAAGGAAGATCGTCTATTAATCCTGATGCAGCTGATTTTTGATCGTTTGATTCCAGTTTTTCCAGAACAGTTCGAGCCCGCTCAATTACTGCTGGGGGCAAGCCTGCAAGTTTTGCAACTTGTACCCCATAAGATCGATCAGCAGAGCCTTTGCGGACTTCGTGTAGGAATATGATATCCCTTTCCCATTCGCGCACGGCAACTGTTGCATTGGTTAATCCAGCAAGCTTGGATGATAATCCTGTAAGTTCATGATAGTGTGTTGCAAACAGGCAGCGGCATTTGTTGACGTCATGTAGGTGTTCTAATGTGGCCCATGCGATGGATAGGCCGTCATAGGTTGCCGTGCCGCGCCCGATTTCATCAAGAATAACCAAAGCACGTTCACCCGCTTGATTAAGAATAGCTGCTGTTTCAACCATTTCGACCATGAATGTAGAACGACCACGTGCCAAATCATCGGATGCACCGACGCGGGAAAATATTTGCGATACTACGCCAATCTTGGCAGAAGACGCTGGAACATAACTGCCGATTTGCGCAAGAATAGCGATTAATGCGTTTTGACGTAGGAATGTTGATTTACCGGCCATGTTTGGGCCCGTTAGCAACCATACTGGTTTTTTATCAGGGTCGCCTGCGGATAGATCGCAATCATTAGCCACGAAGTGACCAGAAGCCTCTTTGCGTAATGCCATTTCCACAACTGGATGACGACCACCTGTGATTTCGAACTCTAAGCCGTTTGTTAACGTGGGGCGTGTCCAGTTCTCGGATACACATAAATCAGCAAAGGCTGCATGAACGTCAATCTCTGCAAGCGATTTTGCACAATTCGCTATTTCAGGGGCATTGTTTAGGATGAATCGCGAAACATCTCCGAAGATTTCTTTTTCTAATTCTAAAATACGTCCACCCGCATTTAGGATTTTTGTTTCAAGTTCAGACAGTGCCACAGTTGTAAATCGAACGGCATTTGCTGTTGTTTGGCGATGGATAAATGTTTCAGATAGCGGCTCACCCAACATCTTATTTGCATGGGTTGCTGGCGTTTCAATGAAATAACCCAGCACATTATTGTGTTTGATTTTTAATGCAGTGATGCCAGTTTGTGCAGTATAGTCAGCTTGTAGGCCCAAGATAACCTTGCGGCCCTCATCACGCAGCGTGCGCAATTCATCCAGCTCAGCATTATAACCTGTTTCTACAAATCCACCATCGCGTGTTAATATCGGTGGTTCTGCTTTGATGGAGCTGCCAAGCAGCTCTACGATTTTTGGATTGGTTTTCAGGTTTTTGAAGGTTTGCTGCAGATTGTTTGGTAAGTCTTCTGATGTAAATTGCTGCAAGAATGCATCTGCTTGCACTAGACCGTTTTTGATGGCTTCCAAATCACGTGGACCACCACGCTCTAATGATAGACGTGATAAGGCACGGCTGATGTCTGGAACTTGTTTAAGCAGGCTATGCGCAAGGTCGCGTTTATCAGGTTGATCCGCAAAATAGGTTACTGCATCCAAGCGGTTGCTGATGGTTGTGATATCCGTGGATGGGTTGGTTAGGCGGTTTTCTAACAGACGACCCCCTGCCCCTGTAACTGTGCGGTCAATTGCCTGTAACAGAGCACCTGATTTTTCACCTGAAAGGGACCGTGTTATCTCTAGGTTGCGGCGTGTGGCGGCATCAATATGAACGCCTGCATCATTTCGTTCTTGAATGGGCGGATGCAGGAGCGGCAGCTTACCTTTCTGTGTGATATCTAGGTAATCGACGATGGCACCCAGACAAGATAGCTCTGGGCGGCTGAAAGTGCCAAATCCATCGAGTGTTTTTACGTTAAACAAATCTCCCAAACGCTTTACAGCGAGATCGCTGTCAAAACTGGCGCGCGATAATGTTGTAGCGGAGCATCCGATTTCTTCGATCTGGTTTTGCAGATCAGTATTTGAGGTTTCGGATATTAAGACTTCTTTGGGGGCAAGACGAGCCAAGAGAGGACCTAGTTTAGCTGGATCTAAAGTTTGAACAAAAAAGTCACCAGTAGATACATCGACCCAAGATAGGGCGCATTCGCCACGGATATTAGAAAAACTGCATAAAAAATTATGCTGACGTGCATTTAATAAACTGTCCTCGGTTAATGTGCCAGGTGTTACTAAGCGAACAACGCCGCGTTTCACGATTGCCTTGTAGCCACGTTTTTTTGCTTCTGCTGGGCTCTCCAACTGTTCACAAACAGCTACGCGGAAGCCTTTACGTATAAGTGTTAAGAAATAGCCTTCAGCAGCGTGATGTGGTACACCACACATTGGGATGTCTTCTCCCTCGTGTTTGCCGCGTTTGGTTAAAGCAATATCCAGTGCTTCAGCGGCATTCACTGCATCATCAAAAAACATCTCATAAAAATCGCCCATACGATAAAATAATAACGCATCTGGATACTCGGATTTGATTTCCAGAAACTGAGCCATCATGGGCGTTACGGCACTTTTAGGAGCTGACACTGAATACCTCTGAATTATTATTTAATGCACGATAACTAAGGCAAAACAGATACGAAAGAGCTATGGGGAAAGAAACTTGTATCTTGTCGTAAAAACTCGTAAAACTACGCTGATAATAAATAGTTTAACGTTAAACTAAATGGGAATAGCATGTCAGATAAACGCAGAATTACCGATGAAGAAGCTTTAAATTATCACTTAGAGCCTAAACCGGGGAAGATTGAAATTGTCCCGTCTACACCAATGGCGACACAGCGTGATTTATCTTTGGCATATTCTCCAGGTGTGGCTGTGCCAGTTGAGGCAATCGCTGCAAATCCTGAAACAGCTTATGATTATACATCTAAAGGCAATATGGTCGCTGTGATTTCGAACGGTTCTGCGATTTTGGGATTAGGTAACCTTGGTGCTCTTGCATCACGGCAATCGCTTGAAGATTTCAGCCTTCACCTTTGATTGCGGCTTTTAGGTAACTATCATCCCAAGCGGCTGTTTTTCTTCGTATTTTCAGACTGGCCGTATCGCCGACTTGCTTGAAGATGTTGATTGCACTATGTCGCATCAGAGCCATGTTGGCGGGGCCATTTTGGGTCCGCAAGCGCATCAGGTCGTCGTGAAACACCACATCCATCACCCAGTGCAGGCGATTTTCCACACCCCAATGGGCGCGTGTGGCGCGCAGGAATTGCTTGGCTGAGAGCGGTGCGGAGGACAGATAGTAACGTCGCGAGAAACTGGTTTTACCTTTGTGTTTGACCTCGGCCTCGATCATGCCGATAGCGGCGAGGCCTGGAAACCTTGGTGCGCCAGGCTCAGACCGATCAGGGCGCAGCCACTCTACATCATGACTGACATAGGCACGACGGATTTCTATCCGCCCATGATCGGCATCGGTGGTTTCATGGGTTTCCAAACCACTGGTCTGGTCGAAATAGAGCCTCACCTCTTCATGCAGTGATTTTTGGTTGCCTTTAAGCGCCAAAAGATAGTCTGCGCCTTGTGCGAGGATCGCCGCAGCAATACCGTGTTGGCAGCCCATTGCATCAATCGTGACCAGCGCGCCTTTCAACTCAAGCCGCGCCAGTAGTCGAGGTATCGCGCTGATTTCATTCTCTTTCTCGTCACAGGATTCTTGCCCCAAGACCAATCTCTGACGCGTTGCCCAAGCTGAAACCAGATGCAGGGCGCGGCCATCCTCACCATGCGCACGGCGTGACGACTTGCCGTCAATTGCCACGATCTCATCATCGCCATCGCGCAAGGCCGCAACCCAGGAAACGAAGCATTCGCTAAACAGGTCAGCGGGAATCGCGTTCATCACATCATTGAGCGTGTCATGAGATGGGATGCCATCTTTGAAGGGTAGAAACCCACGCAAGAATTTCAATTTTCGGTCCGCCCATCGGGCTATTTCGGCAAAATCATCAGCACCAGCCATAACACCGCAGAGCACAATCAGTAGGATTTCGGGTAGTGGATAAACAGTTTTCCAGCTCTGGCGTGGGTCTTCAATGGCAGAAAAATGGTCGAGGATATTGGCTGAGATCATGGGAGGCTCCGAATGTCATTTCAATGACCAGAGAATCACATATCACCCGCTAAGGGAATCCCCACTTTTTCAAGCGATTGCCGTGGCTCTTGCATCAAAGCCTGTTATGGAAGGTAAATCAGTGCTATTTAAGCGGTTTGCTGACGTAAATTCAATTGACCTCGAGTTAGATACACAAGATGCAAATGAGTTTATCAATGCTGTGAAGCTGATGGGCCCGAGTTTTGGTGGTATCAATTTGGAAGATATCAAGGCCCCAGAATGCTTTATTATTGAGCAAGAGCTTAAAGAGTTGATGGATATTCCAGTTTTTCATGATGACCAACATGGCACTGCTGTGATTTGTGCGGCTGGTTTGTTGAATGCACTGAAAATCAGCAAGAAAAAGATCGAAGATGTGAAGGTTGTTTTGAATGGCGCTGGAGCTGCTGGGATTGCTTGTCTTGAGCTGATTAAAGCAATGGGCGCAAAGCATGAAAATTGTATTATTTGTGATACGAAAGGTATGATTTACCAAGGTCGTACTGAAGGTATGAACCAATGGAAATCTGCGCATGCAATTGCAACGGATAAACGTACCTTGATAGAGGCAATGGACGGTGCTGATGTGTTCCTGGGTGTGTCAGCTAAAGGTGCTGTGACGCAAGAGATGGTAAAAGGGATGGCACCAAATCCAGTAATCTTTGCGATGGCAAACCCTGATCCGGAAATCACACCAGAAGAAGCGCGCGAAGTGCGCCCTGATGCAATTATAGCAACTGGCCGCTCTGATTATCCAAACCAAGTGAACAATGTTTTGTGTTTCCCGTATTTGTTCCGCGGTGCATTGGATATTCATGCACGGTCCATAAATGAAGAAATGAAAATTGCTTGCGCGCAGGCTTTGGCCGAATTGGCACAGGCCGATGTGCCTGATGAGGTGGCGCTTGCTTATGGTAAGAACCTGAAGTTTGGCCCTGATTATATTATACCTACGCCGTTCGACCCGCGGTTGATCCACATTATCCCGCCAGCCGTTGCGAAAGCTGGTATGAATACGGGTGTAGCGCGCCGTCCGATTATTGATATGGATGGATATGAGTTGGATTTGAAATCTCGTTTAGATCCAGCCGCATCAATTTTGCAATCCATGTTTATTCGGGCGCGCAACAATCAGGCACGTATGTTGTTTGCTGAAGGCCACGATCTAAAAGTTTTACGTGCGGCTGTTTCATACGCACGCTCTGGCCTTGGCCAAGCGGTGGTTGTTGGCCGTGAAGATGATGTTAAGGAAAAACTGGCAGAAGCTGGTATGCGGGATGCTTATGATGAAATTGAGGTGGTTAACGCCCGTCTTTCAGAACACTTAGATACGTATAAAGAGTTTCTTTATGACCGCTTGAAACGCAAAGGCTATGACGCGAATGATGTCCATAAATTAGCTTCTCGTGATCGCCATGTTTTTGCAGCCTTGATGGTGCAACATGGGCATGCGGATGCGATGGTAACGGGCGCAACGAAAAAATCAGCACATGTTATGAATGTACTGAGCCATGTATTTGATGTTGCCCCAGGTGATGGTGTTGTGGGTGTGAATGCGGTTTTGAAAAACGGCCGGATTGTATTGGTATCGGATACGTTGGTGAATGAATGGCCAGATGAAAATGATTTGGCGGATATTGCTGAACACGCTGTAAAAGTGGCGCGCACTATGGGGCTTGAACCGCGTGTGGCATTTGTGAGTTTTTCTAATTTTGGGGGCTCTTCTCCGCTTTGTTGAGTAGAAAAAGATGCCGACCGCCAAGTAACCTGTTGATCACGGCAATCGCTTGAAGATTTCAGCCTTCACCTTTGATTGCGGCTTTTAGGTAACTATCATCCCAAGCGGCTGTTTTTCTTCGTATTTTCAGACTGGCCGTATCGCCGACTTGCTTGAAGATGTTGATTGCACTATGTCGCATCAGAGCCATGTTGGCGGGGCCATTTTGGGTCCGCAAGCGCATCAGGTCGTCGTGAAACACCACATCCATCACCCAGTGCAGGCGATTTTCCACACCCCAATGGGCGCGTGTGGCGCGCAGGAATTGCTT
The DNA here is from genome assembly GCA_965206885.1 of Amylibacter sp. GTDB lineage: Bacteria > Pseudomonadota > Alphaproteobacteria > Rhodobacterales > Rhodobacteraceae > Amylibacter. Next base: position 380,022 of record CBDBLJ010000003.1, read on the forward strand.
GGCTGAGAGCGGTGCGGAGGACAGATAGTAACGTCGCGAGAAACTGGTTTTACCTTTGTGTTTGACCTCGGCCTCGATCATGCCGATAGCGGCGAGGCCTGGAAACCTTGGTGCGCCAGGCTCAGACCGATCAGGGCGCAGCCACTCTACATCATGACTGACATAGGCACGACGGATTTCTATCCGCCCATGATCGGCATCGGTGGTTTCATGGGTTTCCAAACCACTGGTCTGGTCGAAATAGAGCCTCACCTCTTCATGCAGTGATTTTTGGTTGCCTTTAAGCGCCAAAAGATAGTCTGCGCCTTGTGCGAGGATCGCCGCAGCAATACCGTGTTGGCAGCCCATTGCATCAATCGTGACCAGCGCGCCTTTCAACTCAAGCCGCGCCAGTAGTCGAGGTATCGCGCTGATTTCATTCTCTTTCTCGTCACAGGATTCTTGCCCCAAGACCAATCTCTGACGCGTTGCCCAAGCTGAAACCAGATGCAGGGCGCGGCCATCCTCACCATGCGCACGGCGTGACGACTTGCCGTCAATTGCCACGATCTCATCATCGCCATCGCGCAAGGCCGCAACCCAGGAAACGAAGCATTCGCTAAACAGGTCAGCGGGAATCGCGTTCATCACATCATTGAGCGTGTCATGAGATGGGATGCCATCTTTGAAGGGTAGAAACCCACGCAAGAATTTCAATTTTCGGTCCGCCCATCGGGCTATTTCGGCAAAATCATCAGCACCAGCCATAACACCGCAGAGCACAATCAGTAGGATTTCGGGTAGTGGATAAACAGTTTTCCAGCTCTGGCGTGGGTCTTCAATGGCAGAAAAATGGTCGAGGATATTGGCTGAGATCATGGGAGGCTCCGAATGTCATTTCAATGACCAGAGAATCACATATCACCCGCTAAGGGAATCCCCGCTTTTTCAAGCGATTGCCGTGGGGTGTCATGCCTTGGTAAGGGGTCATATCTGGGCCTTGATCAATTAAGACGCCAAAAATACCTTTGCCAATCTTTTCAAACGGTGTGCCTTGCTCTGTTGCCAAACGGTCTTTGTCAAAGCTGGCATAGGCGCGAATGCGTGCTGGTTCACCTTCATTTTTGGGGCCGTAGTAATCAGTTGCCAGAATACGAATTGGACCATCACCACGAATTTGTAAGGATAGTTTCCAACGTAGTTTAACTGTTGGGCCGATGAGGGCTGTTAATACCACGGCTTCAGCTAAGATTGCAGACACTTCTAAAGGATAGTTATGCTGCTCTAAGATAGTGTTCAATAGGCCATCCAAACGGGCCATGCGTCCGCGGACATCTGATTTGTCCAATTGGAACGGTAGGATGGTATCATCCCATTCAATCTTTGCTTTATTTTCCAATAATTGGTTAAAACCACCAGCTTTTAGCTGGTCAGCTTTAGCGTTATTTACATAAGGTTTCCTTCCATTTTAAGACCCAGCGTTGCGGTAAGGTCTTAAAATGGAAGGAAACCTTATGATCTATTCTACTGGAAGTCATAGCAGATATTATCACAGATACCATATCGTTTGGGTAACAAAATATCGTTACAAGGTGCTGCGTGGTGAAATGCGTGAGCGTATTCGGACATTGATACGACAAACGTGCAATGAATTGGGCGTACACATTGAAAAAGGCGTATTGTCTACCGACCATGTGCATATGTTTGTGTCAGTCCCGCCGCACGTCCCAATTTCAAAGGTGATGCAACGCGTAAAAGGGAGGTCCTCATACAAGATACAGCGGGAGTACCCCGAATTACGCAAACGCTATTGGGGGCAACGGTTCTGGGCTAGAGGCTATTTTTCAACGACGAGTGGAAATGTGACGGATGACGTTATTCGTCAGTATCTTGAATTACATTCAAAACGTGAACCTACCGACGAAAGTCGGTAGTTGTTCAGTTTCAGACATGATGTGTATAGGTTCATGTGTTTTGAGACTCACGCGGCTTCGGCCTGAGTGATTCGAAGGTACTCCATGGGTGTCTTACCTTTCAAGGCGTGATGTGGTCTGAATGTGTTATATTTTTCGACAGCTTTTCTCAGTTCAAACCGCATAGCTCCAATGCTATCGGCAATCAGATCACAACAATCATAGAATTCCTCGCGGAAGGTGCGGTTTCCACGCTCAACGCCACCATTGTATTTCGGTCTGGCTGGCGGCAATACAATGAGCGGGATTTTCATCTGCTCACACGCCGTCTCAAAATCGGCCATAAACTCGGAGCCACCATCAACTTGAATTGAGAGGATTTTATAGGGAGCTATTTCCACAAGCTCTTCCAAAAACCGTTTGGCAGAGCGTGCGGTGGCATTCGAATAAATTTGCGCGTGGATGTGCTTGCTACGCCGTTCCCAGGCCTGAAAGTGCTTGCAGGTGACGCCGTTTTTCGTGGCAGTCATGTGGTCGATCTGCACACGTTCTCCAATCTCTATATCTTTGTAATCCTTATATTTCCATCCTTTGGCGTGGCCCTTGGAGAAGTTACGCTTGCGCTTTTGTGGTGCAGACCTTGATCGTGTAATCAGGCCTTTCTTGCGTAGAAAACCCAAGATACGCCCCACGGTGCTATCGCTTATGATTTGGTTTTTATCGCGCCGCAAGATGGCCCCTATTTTTTCCTTACCGTAGGTTTTATTGTCGCGGCGAATTTCGAGCACCAACTGTTTTTCTGCCTCACCCCACCAGGGCAATCGCATGAAAAAGTTAGCAGGTGACAAATGAGGTGAGGGTTGATTCAATGAGTGAACTTTTAGCTTTTATTGAGGTCACTACCCATGTCCAATGCCGACGCACCCGACAGCCATTCCATTGATTTTCTTACGCATTTTTCTACTTTATCTGACCCACGACAACAAACAAAGCTGCTTTACCCTATGGCAGAGGTTTTGCTTTTGACGTTATGTGCCGTGTTGTCCGGGGCGAATGACTGGGTCGCTATTTCTGCGTTTGGGACAAAGAAACTGGCCTTTTTACGGAAATTCTTGCCCTTTTCGGACGGAACACCCTCACATGATCAACTGGGAAACATCTACGCCGCACTGGATGCCAATCATTTTCAGGCCTGCTTTATGGAGTGGGTCGCCTCCTTAAACAGCACCCTTAGCGGGGTCGTGGCGATAGATGGTAAAACCTCACGTCGCAGCTTGGATAAGGCTGGCAGCAAGGCCGCAATTCACATGATCTCGGCCTGGAGTTCAGAGTTGAACCTGACACTTGCCCAACGGCAGGTGGACGGCAAATCCAATGAGATCACGGCCATACCGGAACTGTTAGACCTCCTGACGATAAAGGGGGCTATTGTCACTATAGATGCTATGGGATGTCAGCGTGATATTGCCGATAAAATCATCACCAAACAAGCGGATTATGTTTTGGCCTTAAAGGGTAATCAAGGTGCCCTTCGCAAAGACACCGAACTGTTCCTGAGTTCGTAGGTTTTGTCGGCTTGTCGGGTGTTTTTTTGTTTAACTTCAGGCCCTGGCTTCCGGGAGGGCAAAGTAGTGCCCCCAATGGCAATTGTGGGTTGCGGTTTCTGGAGGTTCCGCTACACTCCCGCACATGTTCATCCGCACCAAACATGATCCCGAACGCAAGCGCACCCGCATCCAGATCGTCCAGTCGGTGCGCACCGGTCAGAAGGTTCGCCAGAAGGTCGTCCGGCATGTCGGCATCGCGCATAACGACACTGAGGTCGAGGACCTAAAGCGCCTGGCCGGCAGGATCATGGAAGAACTGCGTACCGCACAGTCCGCGCAGATGGAACTGTTCACCCCAACGGAATATGCCGATCTGGCGACGCTTGTGCGCACCGCCCCGCGTCCGGAAAAACTGAATGTCGATCTTGGGGAGTGCCGCGAAGAGTCCCGCCTGTCGCTTGGCTTGCGCGATGTGATGGGGGAGGTTTATTCCGGCCTGGGCTGGAATGGGCTTCTGGGCTCCCGGCGCAAGAGCAGCGATCGCATTTTACGCGAACTGGTGCTGGCGCGCCTGTCGCAGCCCGAGAGCAAGCGGGCAACGGTGGATGCACTGGCCCACAGGGTCGGGATCACCCTCAATCTGGACCGGGTCTACCAGGCTATGGACTACCTGGACGAGGCGACGATCAACCGGGTCTGCCGGATGTCACACGAGGCGGCGGAGACGCTTCTGGCGGGACCGGTAGATATTCTTTTCTACGACTGCACGACACTGGCCTTCGATACCGATCGGGAGGATCCGCACGACGCTTCAGACCGCTTGCTGGCCAAAGGGTACAGCAAGGACGGGAAATCGCATCGCAGTCAGGTGGTGTTGGCGCTGATGGTCACCACCGACGGCTTGCCGGTCGGCTATGACCTGTTTCCCGGAAATATGTGGGAAGGCCATACGCTTGAGGCCGCGATCAAGGGGTTGGAAGAGCGCTACAGGCTTGGAAAGATCACGCTGGTGGCAGATGCCGGGATGCTCAGCGCCGACAATCAGGATATGTTGCGCACCAAAGGCCTGCCGTTCATTCTGGGCTATCGCCTGAAGTCGGCCCCGGCGGGCGTGAAAGACAAGGCCCTGGACACGGGCGGTTACAAGCCATGGGCCGGACACGGCGCGGCGGAGGGCGCTGCCGAGGCGGGGCGCTACAAGGTGATTGAGCATGACGGTGCCCGGATCATCGTCACCTTCTCGCCCGCCCGCGCCCGCAAGGATGCCCACAAGCGCCAGAAGGCCCTTGAGCGCCTGCAAAAGAAGCTTCGGCGGAGCCGGAGCCCCGCCAGTGTCAGTCACCGGGGATATGCCCGCTTCCTCTCGTTTCCCGATACGGGCGAGATCACACTTGATCAGGACAAGATCGACGCGGCAGCCCAATGGGACGGGCTGCACGCCATCATCGTTCATGGCAGGGACGATCTCGCACCCGAGGCGGCCATCGCCCAATATCACCAGCTCTGGCTGATCGAAACCTGCTTCCGCACCAACAAGCATGACCTGAAAATCCGACCCGTCTATCACTGGACGCCGCGGCGGATACAGGCCCATATCGCCATCTGCTACATGGCCTTCTGTTGCCTGCAACACCTGCACAAGCGCCTGCAGATGCTGGGCCATCCGATGAGCCCGGCCCGCATCCGTCGGGAACTCGACCGACTTCAGATTTCCATCCTGAAGCGCAAGGGCACCAGCGAACAATATGCCATGCCCAGCCCGGCCACAACCGACGCCAAACGCATCCTGCGCTGTGTTGGCCTGTCGTGGAACGAAGCACCCTTCAGGATGCCGCCCCAGCGAACGCGCAAGCCCAGACCTGAAAAGGCCTGATCAACACTCTCTGACCGTTTGAAACTATCGCCTGAAATACGCGATGTAGTGCCCTGTGGAAAAGCAGGCCAATAATATCAATGTGTTACAGCCGAAATCCTACGAAGTCAGGGGCCTTAAAGGGTAATCAAGGTGCCCTTCGCAAAGACACCGAACTGTTCATGAAAGAACAGGACGCTGTGGATTTTGCAGACACAACAGTAACTTACCATGAGGACGTAGAAAAATCACATGGACGTATTGAAACAAGAAAAGTCACTGTTTGCTCGGATATTGAATGGCTGATGGAGCGGCACAATTGGCCCGGATTGGAAAGCATCGTGATGGTCCAATACTGCGCAACACTTCAAGACAAGACCCGTTCAGAGACACGCTTTTACATCTCCTGAGTTCGTAGGTTTTGTCGGCTTGTGGGGTGTTTTTTTGTTTAACTTCAGGCCCTGGCTTCCGGGAGGGTAAAGTAGTGCCCCCAATGGCAATTGTGGGTTGCGGTTTCTGGAGGTTCCGCTACACTCCCGCACATGTTCATCCGCACCAAACATGATCCCGAACGCAAGCGCACCCGCATCCAGATCGTCCAGTCGGTGCGCACCGGTCAGAAGGTTCGCCAGAAGGTCGTCCGGCATGTCGGCATCGCGCATAACGACACTGAGGTCGAGGACCTAAAGCGCCTGGCCGGCAGGATCATGGAAGAACTGCGTACCGCACAGTCCGCGCAGATGGAACTGTTCACCCCAACGGAATATGCCGATCTGGCGACGCTTGTGCGCACCGCCCCGCGTCCGGAAAAACTGAATGTCGATCTTGGGGAGTGCCGCGAAGAGTCCCGCCTGTCGCTTGGCTTGCGCGATGTGATGGGGGAGGTTTATTCCGGCCTGGGCTGGAATGGGCTTCTGGGCTCCCGGCGCAAGAGCAGCGATCGCATTTTACGCGAACTGGTGCTGGCGCGCCTGTCGCAGCCCGAGAGCAAGCGGGCAACGGTGGATGCACTGGCCCACAGGGTCGGGATCACCCTCAATCTGGACCGGGTCTACCAGGCTATGGACTACCTGGACGAGGCGACGATCAACCGGGTCTGCCGGATGTCACACGAGGCGGCGGAGACGCTTCTGGCGGGACCGGTAGATATTCTTTTCTACGACTGCACGACACTGGCCTTCGATACCGATCGGGAGGATCCGCACGACGCTTCAGACCGCTTGCTGGCCAAAGGGTACAGCAAGGACGGGAAATCGCATCGCAGTCAGGTGGTGTTGGCGCTGATGGTCACCACCGACGGCTTGCCGGTCGGCTATGACCTGTTTCCCGGAAATATGTGGGAAGGCCATACGCTTGAGGCCGCGATCAAGGGGTTGGAAGAGCGCTACAGGCTTGGAAAGATCACGCTGGTGGCAGATGCCGGGATGCTCAGCGCCGACAATCAGGATATGTTGCGCACCAAAGGCCTGCCGTTCATTCTGGGCTATCGCCTGAAGTCGGCCCCGGCGGGCGTGAAAGACAAGGCCCTGGACACGGGCGGTTACAAGCCATGGGCCGGACACGGCGCGGCGGAGGGCGCTGCCGAGGCGGGGCGCTACAAGGTGATTGAGCATGACGGTGCCCGGATCATCGTCACCTTCTCGCCCGCCCGCGCCCGCAAGGATGCCCACAAGCGCCAGAAGGCCCTTGAGCGCCTGCAAAAGAAGCTTCGGCGGAGCCGGAGCCCCGCCAGTGTCAGTCACCGGGGATATGCCCGCTTCCTCTCGTTTCCCGATACGGGCGAGATCACACTTGATCAGGACAAGATCGACGCGGCAGCCCAATGGGACGGGCTGCACGCCATCATCGTTCATGGCAGGGACGATCTCGCACCCGAGGCGGCCATCGCCCAATATCACCAGCTCTGGCTGATCGAAACCTGCTTCCGCACCAACAAGCATGACCTGAAAATCCGACCCGTCTATCACTGGACGCCGCGGCGGATACAGGCCCATATCGCCATCTGCTACATGGCCTTCTGTTGCCTGCAACACCTGCACAAGCGCCTGCAGATGCTGGGCCATCCGATGAGCCCGGCCCGCATCCGTCGGGAACTCGACCGACTTCAGATTTCCATCCTGAAGCGCAAGGGCACCAGCGAACAATATGCCATGCCCAGCCCGGCCACAACCGACGCCAAACGCATCCTGCGCTGTGTTGGCCTGTCGTGGAACGAAGCACCCTTCAGGATGCCGCCGGAAAGAACGCGCAAGCCCAGACCTGAAAAGGCCTGATCGACACTCTCTGACCGTTGAATCCCATCGCCGGAAATCCGCGATGTAGTGCCCTGTGAAAAAGCAGGCCAATAATATCAATGTGTTACAGCCGAAATCCTACGAAGTCAGGACCCGTTCAGAGACACGCTTTTACATCTCATCCATGACCTGTGACGCCGAAGCTCACGCAAAAGCTATCCGCGACCACTGGGGTATTGAAAACGGGCTGCATTGGGTCATGGATATGGTGTTTCGTGATGATGAATGTCGTATCCGTAAAGGAAACGCGCCAGCTAATTTTACAACGATCAAGCACGCCGCCAACAACATGCTGCGCTCCGTAAAGGGAAAGCAAAGCCTCAGGTTAAAGCGACACTTGGCGGCTTGGGACGAGGATTTTCTTTTCCAGATAATTCAGGGGTAAAACTCATGCGATTGCCCTGCTCACCCCACTGTGACTTATTGCGGTGTTTTGGGGCCTTTGATGGCGGCATAATCCCTTGCGCCAAATCCTTCAAAACCCGCTTGTAGCGATAATAAGTAGACCGAGAGATGCCGACAAATTCAGCGCATTTTGCTAGAGAAACACCCTCTGCGCGTAAAGCTTCCCATTGCCGAACCGTGTCTTCGTATTTGATACGGTACGCATCCAAACATTCTTGTGTCCGCGCCCAAGCATAAAGTTTATAAACGTTCTTGTGCAGTCTTATGATTTGCATATTGGCCTCGTGAGTTGGTTTTTTACAATACTCAGTCTCCGAGGCCGCCTAAATCTTGGCAACAAAAAAACAGTCTCACATCTATCTGAACTTATTCAGATGCACCTTGATTTTTTGTCCCCATAGGGTGTTTTCCGCCGAAGGGCAATTCCCAGCTGTTATTTCGGTGGTTTTAAGATATGTCAGCCCCATGAAACGTTACGGTAAATCTGTCCGATCTGATATTAGCTACAAGCACCGTCCAGGGGTTTATGGTGTGATTTTGCATGGTGATAACGTGATGTTGACCCATCAAGCATTACCTGAATCGGAAGTCCAACTGCCAGGGGGCGGAATTGATGCAGGTGAATCTGCAATACAAGCGTTGCACCGTGAATGTTTAGAAGAGACAGGTTGGAAGGTTCAAATTGATCGGCGTTTAGGGGCCTATCAACGGTTCACATATATGGTGGATTATGAATTTTGGGCACAAAAGATTTGTCATATTTATCTGTGCCACCCTGTTTATAAACTGCAAGAGCCGACAGAACCTTATCACAGTACAGTTTGGACTGATGTGAACCACGCGCTGGAATTGATGAGCAATGAAGGTGATCGTGACTTTTTACACGCGGCTTTGGCATCACGGTGATACGCTGCGTGTGATTATTGCCCAATCTTTCAAACCAAACCCCTTAGAGAAACGAGTTGGTATGTTGGTTATGTCGCGAATGGGTAATACTGCAAAAGGTTTGTAGGTTTTAACAAAAAGCGGTTTTGAATTTAAATCTTGTAATACGCATAAAACTTGTTCTGTAGTATCTGGTCTGTCGAACTTTAGCGCAAAACTATCCTGCTTATTTTCCAATAATTGGTTAAAACCACCAGCTTTTAGCTGGTCAGCTTTAGCGTTATTTACATAAGGTTTCCTTCCATTTTAAGACCCAGCGTTGCGGTAAGGTCTTAAAATGGAAGGAAACCTTATGATCTATTCTACTGGAAGTCATAGCAGATATTATCACAGATACCATATCGTTTGGGTAACAAAATATCGTTACAAGGTGCTGCGTGGTGAAATGCGTGAGCGTATTCGGACATTGATACGACAAACGTGCAATGAATTGGGCGTACACATTGAAAAAGGCGTATTGTCTACCGACCATGTGCATATGTTTGTGTCAGTCCCGCCGCACGTCCCAATTTCAAAGGTGATGCAACGCGTAAAAGGGAGGTCCTCATACAAGATACAGCGGGAGTACCCCGAATTACGCAAACGCTATTGGGGGCAACGGTTCTGGGCTAGAGGCTATTTTTCAACGACGAGTGGAAATGTGACGGATGACGTTATTCCTCAGTATCTTGAATTACATTCAAAACGTGAACCTACCGACGAAAGTCGGTAGTTGTTCAGTTGGAAGCGTCCGCCTTTGATCTGGTGATACTTGCAACCGTATGTTTGATCTTAACGGTAATATTTGTGTCACAGCGCCATCACCTGATTGATAAAAACAGGATAAATATCCTGAACTGTTAATGTGAAGCTTTGTTGTAAAGTAATCGCCAAGGCTGTGTTCTTTGGATGCAGATAACCGCAAGGACGTTTTATGAGACTTATCAATTAAAGGCGGTTGCGGCTTTGTGGGGCGACCATTTTCACGATAGCCGCGAAAGGCCTGTCGTAAGCGTTCATATGTATCATAGTTGAGATCACCTGTTGCGATCAAACGATTATCGGATTGAAATTTGGAAAGCGCTGCATACGTTTTGCGGTCCATTATACCTGATGGTTCATCTGATAGATATTTAAGCTTTTTAAGCATGCGCTGGGCGTTTGAAACAGAAAGGGTTTTGGGGGTTGCTTTATACCCTCTCTGTTTGAGGTTTTGTTTTTTTTCATTCGTAGGTTCGATATTTAGACACTCCCAATATGATATCTTTGCATGTCGTCCAAGCAGTTCAATAACACCAAGTTCGACGAGATTGCGGACAGCTTGCCCAATGCTTTCGATACGATTGAATGATAAAGATAGATTATATCCTGTCAGCCTTATCAAACCTTTTCCACCTGTGCCAAACGTGCTGGTTGTCACGACCATAGAGTTTGCAACTGAACCTCCGGGCAGGATTGTTTTATCTGGATAGGACACAAGATGCAGATCTACGGATACAATAGATGAACCGCGATTGAGACTGGGTGTGGCTGCTGTAAGGGCACCACCTTTGATCGTAAAAGGATGGGGCGCGTTAGCCAAATCGAGACTAACATTTGCTTTGTTATTTACGGTATTGCTATCCACTTGTGTAATTGCACCACGGAAATACAACCTTGGTTTGACATCATTCTTTGTAAAGGTCAGCAGTTTGATCTGTATAGGTTCATGTGTTTTGAGACTCACGCGGCTTCGGCCTGAGTGATTCGAAGGTACTCCATGGGTGTCTTACCTTTCAAGGCGTGATGTGGTCTGAATGTGTTATATTTTTCGACAGCTTTTCTCAGTTCAAACCGCATAGCTCCAATGCTATCGGCAATCAGATCACAACAATCATAGAATTCCTCGCGGAAGGTGCGGTTTCCACGCTCAACGCCACCATTGTATTTCGGTCTGGCTGGCGGCAATACAATGAGCGGGATTTTCATCTGCTCACACGCCGTCTCAAAATCGGCCATAAACTCGGAGCCACCATCAACTTGAATTGAGAGGATTTTATAGGGAGCTATTTCCACAAGCTCTTCCAAAAACCGTTTGGCAGAGCGTGCGGTGGCATTCGAATAAATTTGCGCGTGGATGTGCTTGCTACGCCGTTCCCAGGCCTGAAAGTGCTTGCAGGTGACGCCGTTTTTCGTGGCAGTCATGTGGTCGATCTGCACACGTTCTCCAATCTCTATATCTTTGTAATCCTTATATTTCCATCCTTTGGCGTGGCCCTTGGAGAAGTTACGCTTGCGCTTTTGTGGTGCAGACCTTGATCGTGTAATCAGGCCTTTCTTGCGTAGAAAACCCAAGATACGCCCCACGGTGCTATCGCTTATGATTTGGTTTTTATCGCGCCGCAAGATGGCCCCTATTTTTTCCTTACCGTAGGTTTTATTGTCGCGGCGAATTTCGAGCACCAACTGTTTTTCTGCCTCACCCCACTGTGACTTATTGCGGTGTTTTGGGGCCTTTGATGGCGGCATAATCCCTTGCGCCAAATCCTTCAAAACCCGCTTGTAGCGATAATAAGTAGACCGAGAGATGCCGACAAATTCAGCGCATTTTGCTAGAGAAACACCCTCTGCGCGTAAAGCTTCCCATTGCCGAACCGTGTCTTCGTATTTGATACGGTACGCATCCAAACATTCTTGTGTCCGCGCCCAAGCATAAAGTTTATAAACGTTCTTGTGCAGTCTTATGATTTGCATATTGGCCTCGTGAGTTGGTTTTTTACAATACTCAGTCTCCGAGGCCGCCTAAATCTTGGCAACAAAAAAACAGTCTCACATCTATCTGAACTTATTCATAGGGAGCTATTTCCACAAGCTCTTCCAAAAACCGTTTGGCAGAGCGTGCGGTGGCATTCGAATAAATTTGCGCGTGGATGTGCTTGCTACGCCGTTCCCAGGCCTGAAAGTGCTTGCAGGTGACGCCGTTTTTCGTGGCAGTCATGTGGTCGATCTGCACACGTTCTCCAATCTCTATATCTTTGTAATCCTTATATTTCCATCCTTTGGCGTGGCCCTTGGAGAAGTTACGCTTGCGCTTTTGTGGTGCAGACCTTGATCGTGTAATCAGGCCTTTCTTGCGTAGAAAACCCAAGATACGCCCCACGGTGCTATCGCTTATGATTTGGTTTTTATCGCGCCGCAAGATGGCCCCTATTTTTTCCTTACCGTAGGTTTTATTGTCGCGGCGAATTTCGAGCACCAACTGTTTTTCTGCCTCACCCCACTGTGACTTATTGCGGTGTTTTGGGGCCTTTGATGGCGGCATAATCCCTTGCGCCAAATCCTTCAAAACCCGCTTGTAGCGATAATAAGTAGACCGAGAGATGCCGACAAATTCAGCGCATTTTGCTAGAGAAACACCCTCTGCGCGTAAAGCTTCCCATTGCCGAACCGTGTCTTCGTATTTGATACGGTACGCATCCAAACATTCTTGTGTCCGCGCCCAAGCATAAAGTTTATAAACGTTCTTGTGCAGTCTTATGATTTGCATATTGGCCTCGTGAGTTGGTTTTTTACAATACTCAGTCTCCGAGGCCGCCTAAATCTTGGCAACAAAAAAACAGTCTCACATCTATCTGAACTTATTCAGATCTGCCCGTCTTTGCGTTCTAATGGCTGGTCTAAAAAAACATACCTGCCGTTGTGAACATTCATATGGTTGATTGCATTAACCAACATGTCATCCGCCCCAACACTGATTTTTTTAGATAGATCTGTGATACCTGTCGAGGATACTAATATGCGGGGTTGTTTTTGTTTTGCTAACAATTGATCCATACATTGCAGAGATGCGCTAAAGGACGTGAAGTTTCGCACGGGGCGATTGTTTGGTTGGGCGATACTTTTCACAGTTTGCGCGTGGAATGTAGCACAGGAAGTTAAACCCAATAGGCAAAGCAATGATATGATAAGTTTCAGAGTATACCAGCGAAGAAAGTGCATTCAATTTCTCCTTAAGCTAAGGTAGGGATGTTGAGGCAACGTAAACTTTGTCTTTTTATTGCATCTCTTTTCCCGAGAATTCTAATAAAATTGCAGATAAATCATCATAGAATGGGGTGCCGTCTGCAAACTGGCTGACATCCCATAAGAGTGCATTTAAATATTCTAACCCTGTGTCTTCGATATTATCAGAGAGGGCTAAAAGCATGTTGTCATCATCGTATAATTCATCTTTTACATTCTGACATTCGGTGATGCCGTCGGAATATAACAGCAACCGATCACCACTATTCAATTGTAGTGTTTCTGTCGTGTAATTCACACCCTCTACTAGGCCAATGGGAGGACCGCCTGTACCTGCCAATTCAGATGTTCCGTCTTTACGAATAACAGCAGGGTGCGGATGCCCCGCCTGTACAAAATCAACACGTCCTGTATCCAAATGAACGTCTGCAAATGCGAGCGTAAAATAATGCTCAGTTTCCATATCTGCAAGCAATTGATTGTTCAAAGCCTTGGCAATTTTCGCAGGGGATTGCTGAATATACCGCCCTTTTTGATCACGTTCGAATGCGATGTTTTGCGCCTTATTATTTCGGCTTAAATACCCTGCTAATCTGGCAGTGACCAATGCGGATGATATGCCGTGACCAGAGACATCAATCGAATACATACTTAGGCGATTCTTTGAGAATTGAAAGAACCCGACCAAATCCCCACCAACATGTCCGCATGATTTAAAGAGAATAGATATGTTGCCTGCGCCAATTTTTTTGTAGTGCTCTGGAATGAGTGACAGTTGAAGTTTTTCTGCCGCAACCAAATCTTTACGTATCTCTTCATTCAGAGCTTGAACCTCGGCTAAGGTTTCAGAGATATGTTTGTTTTTTTCCTGTAATGCTTGTTCCATACCCAATATGCGCTGCCCTGCTTGTATGCGCCCAAACAATTCTTCGGGGTTTACAGGTTTGGATAAGAAATCATCAGCTCCACTTGATAATCCTTCGGCGATTTCTTCTTTTGCAGATTTTGATGTGAGCAAAATGAAATAGCCGTAACTGGATCTGTCCAATGTTTTAAATGTCTTGCAGAACTCTAAGCCATCTATTTCGGGCATCATCCAATCACTGATCACCAAGTCGAAATTCTGAACCTTGCAATGTTCCAATGCGTCTTGTGCGCTTAAACATTGCACGGGATTTAATCCCCATTTTTTCAAATATGAGCTGACGATTTTCAATTGTAACTTACTGTCATCGACAACCAAAACAGTTAGTTTTTCACTATTATCTATGGTCGGATGAGCTGACGTTTTTTGTAAGGTTTCCAATGTTGCCTCGTTGGATGCGTTCTGCACTGCTTATTCCTTATGGAGATTAAAATCTGATGAAGCGTCGCAAAATATTTTTTGAAAATTGTAACACTTCATTAGGAAGAGTTTGCGACACATGAAAAGGTTATACTTAATGAGGGCGTGAATGACCGACTTAAAAACATTCTATTTTTCCGAATTTGAAGACAGAGAACCTGAGCCGCCGCTGCCTCATTCCGTTGTGATTGAAACAATATGGCAGTGCTTGGCCATTTGTAGCATTGGATTGGGGGCATGGTATTTAGCCTGGCGATGGGTGTTTTCGTTCAACCCTGACGCAATGTGGTTTTCATACTTGGTATTTGGCGCAGAGTTTTGCGCTTTTATCGGTTTGCTCTTATATGTGCACAACCTGTGGTCAGTGAATGATACCCTTCAAACGGATCCGCCTGAATTTTGTGGTGATCTTATATCCGTAAGGGATGATAATACGCCCATCAGCGTAGATGTGTTTTTACCAACCTATAACGAAGACCCAGAGATGACACGCTACTCCATTCGGGATGCTAAGGCGATTACTTATCCGTACCCGTTGGATTTGCGCATTCATGTTTTGGATGATGGTAATCGTGCGCAAATGAAACAAGTCTCTGAAGATGAGGGTGTGAATTATATTACGCGCACCAATAATATTGGCTACAAAGCTGGTAATTTACGCAATGGCATGGCCGTTACCTATGGTGATTTTATTTTCCAATAATTGGTTAAAACCACCAGCTTTTAGCTGGTCAGCTTTAGCGTTATTTACATAAGGTTTCCTTCCATTTTAAGACCCAGCGTTGCGGTAAGGTCTTAAAATGGAAGGAAACCTTATGATCTATTCTACTGGAAGTCATAGCAGATATTATCACAGATACCATATCGTTTGGGTAACAAAATATCGTTACAAGGTGCTGCGTGGTGAAATGCGTGAGCGTATTCGGACATTGATACGACAAACGTGCAATGAATTGGGCGTACACATTGAAAAAGGCGTATTGTCTACCGACCATGTGCATATGTTTGTGTCAGTCCCGCCGCACGTCCCAATTTCAAAGGTGATGCAACGCGTAAAAGGGAGGTCCTCATACAAGATACAGCGGGAGTACCCCGAATTACGCAAACGCTATTGGGGGCAACGGTTCTGGGCTAGAGGCTATTTTTCAACGACGAGTGGAAATGTGACGGATGACGTTATTCGTCAGTATCTTGAATTACATTCAAAACGTGAACCTACCGACGAAAGTCGGTAGTTGTTCAGTGTCGCTCCACTTATTGCACACGGCAATCGCTTGAAGATTTCAGCCTTCACCTTTGATTGCGGCTTTTAGGTAACTATCATCCCAAGCGGCTGTTTTTCTTCGTATTTTCAGACTGGCCGTATCGCCGACTTGCTTGAAGATGTTGATTGCACTATGTCGCATCAGAGCCATGTTGGCGGGGCCATTTTGGGTCCGCAAGCGCATCAGGTCGTCGTGAAACACCACATCCATCACCCAGTGCAGGCGATTTTCCACACCCCAATGGGCGCGTGTGGCGCGCAGGAATTGCTTGGCTGAGAGCGGTGCGGAGGACAGATAGTAACGTCGCGAGAAACTGGTTTTACCTTTGTGTTTGACCTCGGCCTCGATCATGCCGATAGCGGCGAGGCCTGGAAACCTTGGTGCGCCAGGCTCAGACCGATCAGGGCGCAGCCACTCTACATCATGACTGACATAGGCACGACGGATTTCTATCCGCCCATGATCGGCATCGGTGGTTTCATGGGTTTCCAAACCACTGGTCTGGTCGAAATAGAGCCTCACCTCTTCATGCAGTGATTTTTGGTTGCCTTTAAGCGCCAAAAGATAGTCTGCGCCTTGTGCGAGGATCGCCGCAGCAATACCGTGTTGGCAGCCCATTGCATCAATCGTGACCAGCGCGCCTTTCAACTCAAGCCGCGCCAGTAGTCGAGGTATCGCGCTGATTTCATTCTCTTTCTCGTCACAGGATTCTTGCCCCAAGACCAATCTCTGACGCGTTGCCCAAGCTGAAACCAGATGCAGGGCGCGGCCATCCTCACCATGCGCACGGCGTGACGACTTGCCGTCAATTGCCACGATCTCATCATCGCCATCGCGCAAGGCCGCAACCCAGGAAACGAAGCATTCGCTAAACAGGTCAGCGGGAATCGCGTTCATCACATCATTGAGCGTGTCATGAGATGGGATGCCATCTTTGAAGGGTAGAAACCCACGCAAGAATTTCAATTTTCGGTCCGCCCATCGGGCTATTTCGGCAAAATCATCAGCACCAGCCATAACACCGCAGAGCACAATCAGTAGGATTTCGGGTAGTGGATAAACAGTTTTCCAGCTCTGGCGTGGGTCTTCAATGGCAGAAAAATGGTCGAGGATATTGGCTGAGATCATGGGAGGCTCCGAATGTCATTTCAATGACCAGAGAATCACATATCACCCGCTAAGGGAATCCCCACTTTTTCAAGCGATTGCCGTGACTTATTGCATTGTTCACTGGATTATCGCCGATCCATGCGTATTCTGTTGAGTTCTTTGCGCATCTCTTGCCGTTCTTAATCATACATGAATTGGCAACGATTTTTGCGACATGGGGGGTTGATAATCGACAAGGGAAAATGCTGAATATTGCATTTTTCTCGCTTAATCTAAAGGCGCTATGGGCCGTTTTATGTGGCCAGGAAATCAAATTTCACGTAACGCCTAAAGAGCGGAATAATCGACGGCATATCAAACTGGTTGCGCCACAAATTGGGATAGTTGTGATAACAATCATTGCTTTGATTTATGCTTTTACGCAAACGTTGATTTATCCCGAAGATGCAGACCTTGGCTTATTAATCGTTAATGTTTTTTGGGCGATTTATAATGCGAATGCCATGACAGTGTTGATTTTTGCAGCATTTTGGACACCCACAAAAGAAGACAATTACGGCGTTGATGTGAAAAACCGTTTAAATGCCCAGGTATTGGCATGAATAATATTTTAAAAGCCAGAAGTCATATTGTATTCATCCTTGGTCTTTTGTTGGCAGCGACTATTGCAATTTCATCAGATAACGCTGTGAGATACGCACAAATCGGAAAGGGGTCGCAAGGTTTTCTGAAGGTTAGTACGGATCAAATAGAACTTGCACAGTATGAGGGGATCACTGCGCAAGATATAGAACAAGCAAAAATATCATGGCAGTATTTTGTACGAAATTATAACCCAGAAACTGGGCTTGTGAACTCGGTTGAAGGGTTTCCTTCTACAACATTGTGGGACCAATCTTCGTATTTGCTGGGGCTAATTTCGGCCTTAAAGCTGGATATCATAGAACAGAGTGTATTTGATGCGCGAATGTCGAAGGTTTTGCAAACACTGGCGGAACTTCCGTTGTTTTTTAATCAATTGCCAAACAAAGTATACGACACGCAGAACTTACAAATGACGACGTATGAAAATACACCATCACCTACGGGTATCGGGTGGTCAGCCTTAGATGTTGCGCGAATTGTGGTGCCCTTAAATATCGTGCTGTATGATTATCCTCAACATTCGGTTGCGGCAAAGCAAATTTTATCAAATTGGAATTTTGAAAGCTTGATCGAAAAGGGTGTTTTGATCGGTGCGCGTTTGCACGAGGAAACTGGGTTGCCAGAACGTATTCAAGAAGGCCGCTTAGGGTACGAAGAATATGGCGCACGTGCCGTTGGCCTGTTGGGTTTGGATGCAACTGTAGCCTTGAAATACGATGACTATATGAAACTGGAAACAGTTGAAGGTCTGGCTATCAGGGCAATCGCATGAGTTTTACCCCTGAATTATCTGGAAAAGAAAATCCTCGTCCCAAGCCGCCAAGTGTCGCTTTAACCTGAGGCTTTGCTTTCCCTTTACGGAGCGCAGCATGTTGTTGGCGGCGTGCTTGATCGTTGTAAAATTAGCTGGCGCGTTTCCTTTACGGATACGACATTCATCATCACGAAACACCATATCCATGACCCAATGCAGCCCGTTTTCAATACCCCAGTGGTCGCGGATAGCTTTTGCGTGAGCTTCGGCGTCACAGGTCATGGATGAGATGTAAAAGCGTGTCTCTGAACGGGTCTTGTCTTGAAGTGTTGCGCAGTATTGGACCATCACGATGCTTTCCAATCCGGGCCAATTGTGCCGCTCCATCAGCCATTCAATATCCGAGCAAACAGTGACTTTTCTTGTTTCAATACGTCCATGTGATTTTTCTACGTCCTCATGGTAAGTTACTGTTGTGTCTGCAAAATCCACAGCGTCCTGTTCTTTCATGAACAGTTCGGTGTCTTTGCGAAGGGCACCTTGATTACCCTTTAAGGCCAAAACATAATCCGCTTGTTTGGTGATGATTTTATCGGCAATATCACGCTGACATCCCATAGCATCTATAGTGACAATAGCCCCCTTTATCGTCAGGAGGTCTAACAGTTCCGGTATGGCCGTGATCTCATTGGATTTGCCGTCCACCTGCCGTTGGGCAAGTGTCAGGTTCAACTCTGAACTCCAGGCCGAGATCATGTGAATTGCGGCCTTGCTGCCAGCCTTATCCAAGCTGCGACGTGAGGTTTTACCATCTATCGCCACGACCCCGCTAAGGGTGCTGTTTAAGGAGGCGACCCACTCCATAAAGCAGGCCTGAAAATGATTGGCATCCAGTGCGGCGTAGATGTTTCCCAGTTGATCATGTGAGGGTGTTCCGTCCGAAAAGGGCAAGAATTTCCGTAAAAAGGCCAGTTTCTTTGTCCCAAACGCAGAAATAGCGACCCAGTCATTCGCCCCGGACAACACGGCACATAACGTCAAAAGCAAAACCTCTGCCATAGGGTAAAGCAGCTTTGTTTGTTGTCGTGGGTCAGATAAAGTAGAAAAATGCGTAAGAAAATCAATGGAATGGCTGTCGGGTGCGTCGGCATTGGACATGGGTAGTGACCTCAATAAAAGCTAAAAGTTCACTCATTGAATCAACCCTCACCTCATTTGTCACCTGCTAACTTTTTCATGCGATTGCCCTGGTCTGGCTATTCCTGTGGACAGCAGAGATACTGCATTGTTTGATGCGCCAAATTATGTGGTGAGCGAGCCGTACATATTAATGGCGATAGAATTTGGGTTGGATCACGAAGCCAAAGAGTTGGCGTACCGTATTTATCAGGCACAGGAAAATCGGTTTAGGAATACGGGACAGCTGACGGCTGTTAGTGAGGATAATATCAACCAAACACCATACTTTATATATGGCTCAGTTTACAAATCGTATGCTTTCATGACATGTTCTTTTTCAAATCAGAGGGATAGGCCGACTATGGATCACAAACAGTTTCAGGATTGGCTATCTGGGATAGATCACCTCAGCCCTGCGCAGCGACAGGAAGCCGAAACCGTGTTCATGGGGGTCTCTGAGGCGTCATCTTCGCTGGCAGCCATTGAAGCAAGCGTGGGTGAAAGTCGCCAGTGCCCGCATTGTGGCACACCAGGAGCTATATCGCGTGGCAAAGCACGGGGTCTGCGACGGTACCAATGCAAGGGATGCAATAAGACATTCAACGCGGCGACCGGCACCCCTTTGTCGGGCCTGCACCGCAAGGATAAGTGGCTTGCCTTTGGAACCTGTCTTTCTGATGGGCTGACGGTTCGCGCCTCAGCAGAACGCTGCAAATTTGCCGTCAATACCGCGTTCCGTTGGCGGCACCGATTTCTCACCACAGACAATCCGAAAGCACGCAAGCTTACAGGCATTGTCGAGGTCGACGAAACCTATGTTTTGCGAAGCCAGAAAGGTGAACGAAACCTTGAGCGCAAGGCGCGCCGCAGGGGAGGCAAGGCCCGCAAACGAGGCCTGTCAGATGAGCAGGTTCCAGTACTGGTTGCCGCTGATCGCAGCGGCATGACAGTCAGCGCGGTTCTCCCTGCGGTCAATGCTGATACGCTGCAATCTGCAATCGAGCCGGTCGTGGATGATGACATCGTTCTGGTGACCGATGGCCACCGCGCTTATCCGCCTTGCGCCGCAGCACTGGGAGTGCGCCACGAAGCGTTGAACCTGTCTGGTGGGGAGCGGGTGCGGGATGCCTTTCACATTCAGACGGTCAACAACCGGCACAGCCAGTTGAAGGATTTCCTGCGCCGCTACCGAGGCGTCGCAACCAGGTATCTCGACAACTACCTGCGATGGTTTCAGCGTCTTCAACTGGAAAATGCTTCACCCCGCGCTTGCCTCGCCACCGCGATCGCAGATCCATGCATACGATTTGTAAACTGAGCCAACTGAACAACTACCGACTTAGAATAGATCATAAGGTTTCCTTCCATTTTAAGACCTTACCGCAACGCTGGGTCTTAAAATGGAAGGAAACCTTATGTAAATAACGCTAAAGCTGACCAGCTAAA
>CBDBLJ010000004.1:0-146944 GCA_965206885.1 Amylibacter sp.
ACCCTGATCATGAGGTTGCAAAACGCTTGATGCCAAAAGGGGCGGGATCAATTATTGCTTGTGAACCGCCCCTAGTTTACCGGAGTCAAAAAAGCACGGAGACTAGAAGAATGACGAATGGAAATTCAGGAAATAGATTTACGCCAGAAATACGCGCACGAGCGGTATGCCTAGTGTTAGAAAATGAGGCTGATTATACGAGCAGAACACAAGCTGTTTTATCGATTGCAAAGAAGATTGGCTGCAATGGTGATACGCTACGTGTGTGGGTTCGAAATCACGAAATTGAAATAGGATTACGCAATGGGGTTACACAAGCGGAGCGTGATGAGATAGATACCCACGGGCTTACGCCCATGGTTCGGTTCTGTTGCAAAGATTTTAATGTTGATTGCTTTTCTGGTGAGATTTTTGCATACGCATGTGAGTTTTAGACCAACAGGTGAGTGTACCATGATTTCGTTCAGCGGCTGTCATTTCCCCAAAGAAGCGATTCTTTATGCGGTGTTTTTTTACGTGCGCTATGGTGTTTCCTACCGTGATCTGGAGGAAATCATGGCGGAACGTGGTGTCGATGTCGATCATACAACCCTGAACCGATGGGTGATAAAATATGCGCCCTTGATCGCCACTGAAGCACAGCGTCGGAAGTCTGGAACCAGCACCTCGTGGCGCATGGACGAGACCTATATCAAAGTCAAAGGTAAGTGGATGTATTATTACCGCGCCATCGATAAATTCGGCAAAACCCTTGATTTTATGCTGTCAGAGCAGCGGGATGAAGCGGCAGCGACTGCATTTTTCAAGCGGGCGATCCAGAATAACGGCTTCCCTGACAGGGTGGTCATCGATAAAAGCGGTGCCAACCTCGCCGGGTTGAATAACATGAATTACCTGCTCTTGTTGAACGGCTGGTTTTGGCTGATTGAGATATTGCAGGTCAAATATCTCAACAACATCATCGAGCAAGACCACAGGTTCATCAAGAAGACAATCCGCTTTCCAGCAATTTTCGGCGCTCGCTGGATAACTGTGTCCGGCGATAGGAGTGACTCCATGCACAATCTCAGTTTGCGACAGAACCGTTTTTAAAGCTAGTGGTAAACGTTATGGGGCTGATAAGATTTGGCATCAACTTCGCCATGAAGGGTTTGATATTGCACGTTGTACAATTGAGCGCCTTATGAAACAGATGGAAATACAAGGCGTTGTACGTGGTGGCAAGGGGATTAAAACTACACAGAGTAACAAGGCGCAGCCTTGTCCTAAGGATAAGGTAAATCGTATATTCACAGCTCCCGCACCTAACGTTTTGTGGGTCGCTGATTTCACCTATGTCAGTACGGCCATTGGGTTTGTATATGTTGCTTTTGTGATTGATGTCTTTGCACGATATATCGTTGGATGGAAGGTCTCACATTCTCCGAATACGGCTTTGGTCTTTGATGCTCTGAACCAGGGTATCCACGCTCGAAACCCTCAATCTGGCCAGTTGATCCACCACTCAGACAGAGGCGTTCAATATTTGTCGATCAAATATACAGAAAAATTAATCGATGCTGGAATTGAGCCATCCGTTGGGAGCGTTGGTGATAGTTATGATAATGCACTCGCTGAGAATATGATCGGATTGTACAAGACCGAAGTGATTGAACATCAAGGACCATGGCAAGGTAAAAGTGATGTCGAAATGGCAACTCTAACTTGGGTTGATTGGTACAACAATGACAGGCTCTTTGGGCCAATCGGATATATACCACCTGCACAAGCTGAAAGGAATTTCTATGAAACCCTAAATCAATATGATATTGCTGCAGAATGACGGACTAAAATCACTCCGGTAAACTAGGGGCGGTTCAGATCCCGCACCGTGGTCAGCCGGAATGTCAGCGGCTTGTTTGTTGCCAGATCTTTTTTCTTCAGCAATTCCACCTTCTGCGTCGGGGACGTACCCTTGTTTGGTACCGCGCGGCGCGGCGCTGTCGTGATGCTGCCGCCCTGCCCGTTCAGTCCGGCCAGCGTGTTTGCCGCCGCGCGCAAACCATCCGTGTCATTGGCGAGATGCTCCATGTTTCGCACGAACGCGATGGCATTGCCACCGGCACCGCAGGCAAAACAGTTGTAGAGCCGTTTTGTCGTGTTCACGAAACACGATGGCGTGCTGTCCTCGTGGAACGGGCAATGGATTTTAACCTCATTGCCCGAGACCGCCTGCGCCTTGATCCCGTAATGGGCGAGTATCGCGTGGAAGTTCGCACCGTCCAGTGTTTCCGCAAAGTCGATATATCCAAGGGCCATGACGCTCTCCTTTTCCTGCTTTATCCTATCAAAAACATGTACTTAAGTCACTCATTCCTTTAGCTTTTATCCTTTTTTTAGCAATAATCCCCTGCCCAAAACCGCGCCTGCTTTAGTCTCGTTTCTGGCCACAAAGCCGGGGCCTTGGCGTCGCTGAGGCGGATGTTCGTTTGGGACGAGGGCGCACAAGACGGCCAGCCATGCACTCACGCAAAATCACTTTGGGGCGGGCTGTGTTGCCGTAAAGGCTTGCAAACAAGGGAAATCACTGCATAGTTTGCCTGAAGTGGCTACGGCCCCATCACAATCAGACACGAAAAGGACAACACTATGGCGCGACCGATCAGCAAGGCGGAATTGATAAAAGACCTGGCAGAGGAATCCGGCAAGAGTCAGGGCGATGTGCGCGAGGTGCTGGACGCGCTGAGCACGGTCGTGACCCGTCGGCTCGTGGCTGGCGATGCCGTTGCGCTGCAAGGTCTTGCTAAATTATAGATACCCACGGGCTTACGCCCATGGTTCTATTCAAAGTTCAAGCTTCGCTTGTCCTGAGTTTTGAGCCGCTGGTGAATATTAGCCACGGACGCGACAACAAAAAACAGGAAAGGCTATCATCCCCGTGCTTACACACGGGGAGTTCCCGCTGGATGAAACCCGCGACCGCGCGGCCCGCCTCGTGCGCAGCCCGGCCACTGGCGAGATGATCAGCAAGGATGCCGACAGGGCGGTCGGTGTTCGCGCCACCACGGTCCTGAAAGCGGCGGTCAACGCATAAGCAATGCACCCGTCATGTCGGTGACCTGACGCGCCAAAAGAAAGAGCCGCCCCGAAGGGCGGCTAATAGTCCTCATCTGGGGTGGATCATCAGTTCATAATACTTTTAGCCAGTTCCGTGAGCCATGGCAGGATTAGAACGGCAATGATCATACCACCCATAATTTTGATCCAATTCAGATCAACGTCCACTTTGTCGATCTTTTTCTCAACTTTGAGAAGGTCTTGCTTGAGTTCTGACTTCACCTCGGCGATCTCGGCTCTGACCTCGGCGATCTCGGTCTTAAGTTCCGACTTCACCTCAGCGATCTCAGTCTTGACCTCAGCAATTTCAGTCTTGAGTTCCGATTTCACCTCGGCAATATCGCCTTTGGTGGCCAGTTCTGACGTATCAGCGGCGGTGAGGCCTTCAACGATGGCCTCGGCCAGACCTTCCTCGGCGCCCGCTTCGCGGAGCTTTTTGGTGAAGGCCAGTGTATCTATTTGTAGTGCATGTGCCATTTTGGTATCCTTTCTGGCAATATAGGTTGGTTTTCGGGGCTTGCCTAGTGGTTTCCGCCCCGACAGCGGTTTCCGCCCCGACTTTGCTTTGATCCCAATGGGATCATCCCCATTCAAAGCCTCCTTTCTCCTTTAGCAATTTTCACGACGGCGCGGCTTCGGCGTTGGGGTGGCAGCACCACCCCCGACCTCTGGCGCGGCATCCCGTAGGGATCGGCAAGCTGCCATCCCCGCTGCGCCCCGGTGGACCCGCTCCAATCGTGAATACCACCCCACCCGAAGGCAGGGCGGCAACATCTTTAACCGTCCCCATGTTCAGGACGCGCCACCCGCATGGCCTTAATGCCCTTGGCCTCGGCCTTGTCGGCCAGATTAAGCGCAATGCCTGTGCTGCCAAAAATTACCACGCCGCCAAGGGTTCTGTTGCAAAGATTTTAATGTTGATTGCTTTTCTGGTGAGATTTTTGCATACGCATGTGAGTTTTAGACCAACAGGTGAGTGTACCATGATTTCGTTCAGCGGCTGTCATTTCCCCAAAGAAGCGATTCTTTATGCGGTGTTTTTTTACGTGCGCTATGGTGTTTCCTACCGTGATCTGGAGGAAATCATGGCGGAACGTGGTGTCGATGTCGATCATACAACCCTGAACCGATGGGTGATAAAATATGCGCCCTTGATCGCCACTGAAGCACAGCGTCGGAAGTCTGGAACCAGCACCTCGTGGCGCATGGACGAGACCTATATCAAAGTCAAAGGTAAGTGGATGTATTATTACCGCGCCATCGATAAATTCGGCAAAACCCTTGATTTTATGCTGTCAGAGCAGCGGGATGAAGCGGCAGCGACTGCATTTTTCAAGCGGGCGATCCAGAATAACGGCTTCCCTGACAGGGTGGTCATCGATAAAAGCGGTGCCAACCTCGCCGGGTTGAATAACATGAATTACCTGCTCTTGTTGAACGGCTGGTTTTGGCTGATTGAGATATTGCAGGTCAAATATCTCAACAACATCATCGAGCAAGACCACAGGTTCATCAAGAAGCTGACCAAGCAAATGAAGGGCTTCAAATCCTTCCTCTCAGCCTCCGCAACACTGGATGGCATTGAAGTCGCGCACATGATCCGCAAGAAACAATTCGGAACACCCGGACAATCCGCTTTCCAGCAATTTTCGGCGCTCGCTGGATAACTGTGTCCGGCGATAGGAGTGACTCCATGCACAATCTCAGTTTGCGACAGAACCTTTCGAAATATTTAATCGCGCACCGCCATCACGTTGGATTGGGCGGAGTGTAAGGTCAGCTGTGCGACGTGTTGAATTGCCTAAGAGATTTGCGAGAGGCATTGAGAATGTAAGGCCTTTGTCAAAACTACCTTCACCAAATTCGCTGAATGGAACATCTGTTAGTGTCATGAATGCTCCAATTTCCCACCCATTTCTAAAGGTACGTTTGATAGACAGTGTACCACCATAATCGCCTGCTAAATATCGTCCTGCATCTACCTGTGCTACAAATCCATGTGGAAGGTCTTTGTAAAGTGACATATGGCCTGTGAAAACGGAGTAGTCACGAAAACTAAAGCGTTGGTTAAAGTCGCGTTGTTTGACGTAATTAAGTTCTGCGCCAATGGCGAAGCTGCGATTGTATGGACGCCAAAGAACTTCACCGGAAATGCCGCCGAATTGGGTTTCAAGTAAGCCAGCAGAGGTACGACCGTAGATGTCAGGAGTTAGTTTAAAAAGATAGTCAGCGGTCAGGCGTTCGAGGGCAGGGTCGCCTTCGCGCTGGAATTCTGATGTTAGTGTACGTACATTTGGCAAAACAGAGTTTGAACCGCGTGTAATGTTATTAAGGTTACCGATTAAAGGTTTTAATATTGCCCCTGATACTGACAGGCCAGGAGCAAATGTATAGCTGGCGCGCGCCCTTAGACCAATCTCTAAACGCACAGGATCGTCGGGGTCAAAGAAAGATTTTCGAAGGGCAGGCTTAAGACTCCAGTCAAATTTGGGGTATAAGCCCTCCACATAAACGGCATATTCGTCGACAGCCTTTGCGTTTCTAATTTTGGTTCTAACTAGTAGGCGCTCAGATCCTGCAGGGGCATGCTCGTACTTTTCGATATCTGATCGTTTCACTGTGATGGCTTGCAAAGGCAGTCCGTTAGACATTGGAATGATAGTAAACGTTTCCACAGAGGCGGGTAGGACGCGCGTGAGAGCGCGTGCTGTTCTGCCGATGGCCTGTGCCTCGTAATCGTAAGTTATATTTTGAATATAAACAGTAGCACTCGTCGCTGTGACCTTAAGCGCTTCTAGTTTAATTTTATTTTCCAATAATTGGTTAAAACCACCAGCTTTTAGCTGGTCAGCTTTAGCGTTATTTACATAAGGTTTCCTTCCATTTTAAGACCCAGCGTTGCGGTAAGGTCTTAAAATGGAAGGAAACCTTATGATCTATTCTACTGGAAGTCATAGCAGATATTATCACAGATACCATATCGTTTGGGTAACAAAATATCGTTACAAGGTGCTGCGTGGTGAAATGCGTGAGCGTATTCGGACATTGATACGACAAACGTGCAATGAATTGGGCGTACACATTGAAAAAGGCGTATTGTCTACCGACCATGTGCATATGTTTGTGTCAGTCCCGCCGCACGTCCCAATTTCAAAGGTGATGCAACGCGTAAAAGGGAGGTCCTCATACAAGATACAGCGGGAGTACCCCGAATTACGCAAACGCTATTGGGGGCAACGGTTCTGGGCTAGAGGCTATTTTTCAACGACGAGTGGAAATGTGACGGATGACGTTATTCGTCAGTATCTTGAATTACATTCAAAACGTGAACCTACCGACGAAAGTCGGTAGTTGTTCAGTAACTTTCAGCAGATCTTTGACGGGCTTACGAAAGGTAGTAGAGCTTTCTGCTGTTGCCCATGCAGTGTCATAAGACTGACCGTATTTGAGTGCAGGACGTGTAAGTACGGGGAGGGAAGCGGGGTCAAAGCCAGAAGTGATATCGCTACGCTTTGGGTTTAAGGCGAAAGTAACTTGTGCGCCGAATTCTGAGCCATAGAGATAGTATGCAGATAGGTTTACGGATTTTGAGATTTTATAATCTAGGCCGAAGTTGATTTGGGAATTTCTGACAAAACTAGAATTTGTGATAGTTTCACGAACACTAAAATCGGAAGATCGTTCAACTTTAAAGTTGAGCCCTTTAACGGGCGTTTTCCATTCGATGCCGCCAAAAAAGCCTACATCTCCCCTGAAAAAATTACCAGTATCAACAGTACCACCAACCATACTACACGACAGTGGGGTGGTTGAGGGTGCCAGATTATGATTTACGGAAGGACTCTTCTTGCTAAACAAGGTCCACCTGATGTTCACCAAAGCCCTGACTACCCTCAAGGATAGATTATCCCCGCATTTACCATTGAGCAACAGCCGCCTTGAAACGATGTGCCTTTTGATCATGGGTATGGTGAATGCCCGAACGGTTAATTTGAGCCATCTCGCTTGTGAATTTCCTTCCGACACCAAGGTTGAAAGCACCTATCGCCGTCTGCAACGCTTTTTTCAGCATGTTAATCTGGGCCCAGATTGGGCGGCACCTTTGCTTGTCAAAATGATAGGGCCCTGCACATCGTGGTATTTGTGTCTGGATCGAACAAATTGGAAAATCGGGCAACGCCATGTCAACTTTCTAGTCTTGGCTCTTGTCACACGCCGCCACCGTATTCCGTTGATGTGGAACGTTTTAGGGCGTGCTGGCAACAGTGATACCGCACAGCGCATTACTCTGATGGAGTGAACCGCCCCTAGTTTACCGGAGTCAAAAAAGCACGGAGACTAGAAGAATGACGAATGGAAATTCAGGAAATAGATTTACGCCAGAAATACGCGCACGAGCGGTATGCCTGGTGTTAGAAAATGAGGCTGATTATACGAGCAGAACACAAGCTGTTTTATCGATTGCAAAGAAGATTGGCTGCAATGGTGATACGCTACGTGTGTGGGTTCGAAATCACGAAATTGAAATAGGATTACGCAATGGGGTTACACAAGCGGAGCGTGATGAGTTAAAAATCCTCCAGCGAGAAAACAAAGAGTTACGGCAAGCGAATGATATTTTGCGTAAAGCGTCGGCTTTTTTCGCAGCGGCGGAGCTCGACCGCCTACGGAAGAAATGATTATGTTCATAGATAAACATCGTACAAGCTATGGCGTCGGGTCTATTTGTAAAGTTTTACCAATAGCGCCATCCACCTATTTTTATGAGCGGTCTATAATGCTGGATCCCAGTAAGTCTCCAGAACGCCGCAAACGAGATGTTGTTTTGATCACAGAAATCGACCGTGTTTTTAAAGCTAGTGGTAAACGTTATGGGGCTGATAAGATTTGGCATCAACTTCGCCATGAAGGGTTTGATATTGCACGTTGTACAATTGAGCGCCTTATGAAACAGATGGAAATACAAGGCGTTGTACGTGGTGGCAAGGGGATTAAAACTACACAGAGTAACAAGGCGCAGCCTTGTCCTAAGGATAAGGTAAATCGTATATTCACAGCTCCCGCACCTAACGTTTTGTGGGTCGCTGATTTCACCTATGTCAGTACGGCCATTGGGTTTGTATATGTTGCTTTTGTGATTGATGTCTTTGCACGATATATCGTTGGATGGAAGGTCTCACATTCTCCGAATACGGCTTTGGTCTTTGATGCTCTGAACCAGGGTATCCACGCTCGAAACCCTCAATCTGGCCAGTTGATCCACCACTCAGACAGAGGCGTTCAATATTTGTCGATCAAATATACAGAAAAATTAATCGATGCTGGAATTGAGCCATCCGTTGGGAGCGTTGGTGATAGTTATGATAATGCACTCGCTGAGAATATGATCGGATTGTACAAGACCGAAGTGATTGAACATCAAGGACCATGGCAAGGTAAAAGTGATGTCGAAATGGCAACTCTAACTTGGGTTGATTGGTACAACAATGACAGGCTCTTTGGGCCAATCGGATATATACCACCTGCACAAGCTGAAAGGAATTTCTATGAAACCCTAAATCAATATGATATTGCTGCAGAATGACGGACTAAAATCACTCCGGTAAACTAGGGGCGGTTCAGAGCGCTATCTATCCGTATTCAAGGTATCCACAATCAAGTATCTGTTAGCTGATCGGGAGTTTATAGGAGGCCAGTGGCTGGATTTTCTGCATAAAAACAACATCCCCTTTGTCATTAGGATCAAAGGCAACCAGATTGTGACCACACAGGACGGGCAAACGCAAAACCTGAGTACTTTGCTGCGCACTTGTCGCGGCAAGCGTGACTTTAAGGCCCGCTTCGGTAACAATAAATCAGGCGGGGCCACGTGGTTTAGCTTTTCTGCAAAGCGCATCAAGGGGGGCGAACTTTTGATCGTCGTCTCCAATCGACCTGCGCATCACGCCCTTACCATCTACAAAAAAAGATGGGCAATTGAGAGCTTATTTGGCGATGCGAAAACACGCGGTTTCAATTTGGAAGACACCCGTCTAACCATTGCAAAAAAACTTGATCTGCTTTTAGGCCTCGTTGCGCTCGCCGTTGCCTGGGCATCTAAAACCGCCGCTAAACTTAGGGTCTATCCCAACAAAGGTACCAAATCCACCACAGGAATTGTCTAGACCTCTGGCTTTAGAATACCGTTCTTTTTAATCCAATTGCATAGGTTTCCAGGCGTTGTGTTGTAGCGTTTTGCGATGAAACTCTGTGTAGACCCATTTGTAAGAAGTGCTTCAATCTCTGGCCTGAACTGATCTAGCTTGCTTTTGCCAGGCCCTTTGGGCCGACCGAGAGGCAAGCCAGACGCTTTTCGGGCCCTCAGGGCTTCTTTGGTGCGCGAAGAGATCAAGTCCCGTTCAATTTCGGCGGCCATGGAAAATGCCATCGCAATGATCTTGCTTTGGATGGTGTCATCCAAACGCCAGTTTCCTTTGAGTGCAAAGACTCGGATTTTTTGTTCGGCGGCAATGGACAGTATTTCCATACATTCGAGCATGGAACGGCCAAGGCGTGATAGTTCGCTGACGATCAGAACATCGCCTGCGCCCAGATCATCCAGGATATTTACAATCTTTCGATTGCGCCATGAAATTTTACCAGACGCCTTTTCTTCTACAAACACCACACGTCCAAGATCTGCTTGATTGGCAAAGCTTAAGATGTCCGCTTTGTTTTTTTCTAAGTCTTGGCGATCTGTTGAGACGCGCAGATAACCAATGGTTTTTTTGGGCTGTTTTTGGGTCATATGTTCAGTATTTAATAAAAAGGTGATGATCTTATTTTTATTGTAATGAACATTAGGCATTTAACAATGTTTTTTATTAAGTATCTCTGATCCTGTAAGCCATCGTTTTTTCGATAACAACTATTACGGAATCCCCCATGCCAAGAATGAATATCCTGTCAGCTGCCGAGCGCACTGAACTTGAAAAGCCGCCCGTGTTTAATAGCGCAGAGAGAAAACAATATTTCGACCTTCCCATAGCATTATTGGATGCTGCCGAAAAAATGCGTAAATCTGAAACGGGTATTGGGTTTGTCCTGATGTGTGCCTATTTTCGGTCCGCCAAGCGGTTCTACTCGCCACAGGATTTTCATCAAAAAGATATGGAAGCGGCAAGGCACAAACTTGATATTGTGACCGCCCCGTTCGTAGCAAGTAAATATACTGATACCAGTCGTTCCCGCCACCAAAAGATCATCCTTAACTTTTATGGCTTCCGACTCTTTGATCGTGACGCTGAGAGGTTGCTGCGGGCAGAGGTTTCAGACATGATGCGTGGGCATCTGAAGCCGCGATTGATATTCGGGCGCTGTCTGGATTTCCTGATCCAAAAACGCATAGCACTGCCCACAACGCGACGGTTGACCGAGATCATTAGATCAGAGATGAATGCTAAAAAGCGAGAGCTATCACGGATCATTGAAACACAACTGGTGCCAGAGCAGCGTCAAATGCTTGATGCATTGTTTGTCACTGACGATGACAACAATCGTTACCGCCTCACACTGCTGAAAAAAATATCACAATCCACAAAACCCGGAAAAGTAAAACAAACTGTCGCGGATTTCCACGTTCTTTCAGAGCTTTATGAAACGATAGCTCCTATACTGGGCAATCTTGATCTTGGACCAGAGGGCGTACGATATTATGCTGGCAGTGTTCTGAAGTCTGAGATTTTTCAGCTTAAGCGTCGCGCCCATACAGATCGTTATTTGCACATCATCGCCTTCGTTACCCATCAATACCGCCGCCTTCATGACGCTCTGACTGATATTTTGCTAAGTTCCGTGCAAACTTTTCGGAATTCCGCGCAGCGATATTACAAGGAGCAGATTTTCGAGCGGAAAAAGATACAGAACGAGCATGTCTCCAATCTTTTGGAAAACTTAGACACAAATGTATTCAGCGTGCTTCGCGAAATTCGCATCCTGGCCCATCATGGCACCCTTTCGGCCGTCCAGAAAGTTGATCGAATTCAAGTGCTTCTAACGCAAGAAAGGGAGATTAAGTTTGATCAGATAAAGACCAGTCTTCAGGAGGATAGCGATGACAGCCAGTATTATCAGGTTTTGGAAAGTAGATCATTACGCCTACAAAACCGCGTATCACTTATTTTGAAGGCCCTGAGTTTAGACACCGGGCCTGGGCATACTGCCCTTGTGGATGCAATCCGGCATTTCAAAGAAACCGACGGCACCATTGGCCGCAAGGCACCCGTGGATTTTCTGGACGGACCCGAGAGAAAAGCCGTCTTGGGAAATAATGGTGGTGAATTCAAAACCTCACTTTATAAGGCGTTTCTCTTCCTGCACGTTGCCAGCGCCATCAAGGCAGGAAACCTGAACCTTACCTTATCCTACAAATATCGACCATTGGACGATTATCTGATCAATGGTGATCGGTGGAAACGGGAAAAGGCACAGCTCTTGGAGCGGGCTGGAATGGATGAATTTGCAACGCCAGAAACACTGTTAAAAACACTTAATGCCGCCCTTCAGAGCCAATACCAGATCACCAATGGCCATGCCCAAAATGGGGAAAACCCACATCTCAAAATTATGCCGAATGGGGCATTCAGGGTGGCAACGCCAGCCAAAGATCAGGTGGAGAGCGAGCCGCTGCAGTCTTGCTTTCCTAAACGGCACTATGTGCCGTTAGCTGAGATTATATCTACAGTCAATCAGCACTGTGGTTCTCTTGATGAATTAACCCATTGGCAACAAGGCCATAGCCGATCAATCAGCCGTAAATCCATCCTGCTCGCTGGGGTCATGGGGCTTGGTTGTGGGATTGGGGTGCAAAAAATGGCCCGCATATCTCCTGGCGTCACAGAGCGAGAACTGGAGCACGCCGTCACATGGCGCTTCTCTCTGGACAATCTTATTGCGGCGAACGATCGGGTGGTAAAAGCCATGGACCAAATGGAGTTGCCAAACATCTACCGAAAATCGCCTGAGAAATTACACACGGCCAGCGACGGGCAGAAATTTGAAGTTCGCGCGGACTCGCTGAATGCAAACCATTCATTTAAGTATTTTGGAAAAGGTCAGGGGATTAGCGCCTACACATTTACCGACGAACGCAATCTTTTATGGCATTCCTTGGTATTCAGTGCAGCTGAACGGGAAAGTGCTTATGTTATCGACGGCCTGATGCACAACGACGTGGTCAAAAGTGACATTCATTCGACCGATACGCACGGCTATTCTGAGGCAATTTTTGGTGTTACCCATCTTCTGGGATTTTCCTATGCGCCGAGGATTAAAAACCTCAAGAAGCAAAGCCTATATCAGTTTAAAGGCCACAAATTAGGGACAGCCTCAAAATGGGCTATTCGACCCGATAAATATATTAATCAGGATATCATAATTGAGAACTGGGACGCAATTCTGCGGTTAGTAGCCACCATAAAGCTCAAGGAAACAACGGCATCTGACATCTTTCGGCGGCTGAATTCTTATTCGCGCCAACACAGTCTTTATAAAGCCATGAAGGCCTTTGGGCAGATTATGAAGACCCTCTTTATCCTGCGTTACATCGACGATCTTGAGCTTCGCCAATCCATCGAGGCCCAACTCAACAAGGTTGAATTAGCGAACAGGTTTACACGCGCCATCGCGGTTGGAAATCCAAGGGAATACACCCAAGGCGCAAAAGAGGATCAGGAAGTCGCCGAGGCCTGCAACCGCCTTATCAAAAACAGCATCATCTGTTGGAATTATCTCTATCTCACACGTAAATTGGCTCAGATTGACAACGCCGAGGCAAGGGAACAACTGCTGAAAACAATAGCAACCCATTCTCCGTTGTCATGGGCCCACATTAACATGCTCGGCGAGTACGATTTCTCCGATGAAATTCTACAGGACACCATGGGAATCCTCCCCCAAAATAGAAGCCTATTCGAACCAGTCATTTTGGGGGGAGCATAAACCCATAAAATGCCTTGTTTGTATGGCTACAGTATTAAATCCTGTGGTGGATTATGTACCTTTGTTGGGACGAACCCAATGATGGTAACGGACAGCTTCTCGGCGAGAGTTGTCCCCAAGACGATTGTTGCTGTGGTTTTGCCCGCCCCACCCTTCGTGGAGGCGAATGAAATAACGGCCATTTTTGACTCCCTTATGTGCTATACTCCGCACTAAATCTTAGTACTATACTCTTGCAGGGCAATCGCATGAGTTTTACCCCTGAATTATCTGGAAAAGAAAATCCTCGTCCCAAGCCGCCAAGTGTCGCTTTAACCTGAGGCTTTGCTTTCCCTTTACGGAGCGCAGCATGTTGTTGGCGGCGTGCTTGATCGTTGTAAAATTAGCTGGCGCGTTTCCTTTACGGATACGACATTCATCATCACGAAACACCATATCCATGACCCAATGCAGCCCGTTTTCAATACCCCAGTGGTCGCGGATAGCTTTTGCGTGAGCTTCGGCGTCACAGGTCATGGATGAGATGTAAAAGCGTGTCTCTGAACGGGTCTTGTCTTGAAGTGTTGCGCAGTATTGGACCATCACGATGCTTTCCAATCCGGGCCAATTGTGCCGCTCCATCAGCCATTCAATATCCGAGCAAACAGTGACTTTTCTTGTTTCAATACGTCCATGTGATTTTTCTACGTCCTCATGGTAAGTTACTGTTGTGTCTGCAAAATCCACAGCGTCCTGTTCTTTCATGAACAGTTCGGTGTCTTTGCGAAGGGCACCTTGATTACCCTTTAAGGCCAAAACATAATCCGCTTGTTTGGTGATGATTTTATCGGCAATATCACGCTGACATCCCATAGCATCTATAGTGACAATAGCCCCCTTTATCGTCAGGAGGTCTAACAGTTCCGGTATGGCCGTGATCTCATTGGATTTGCCGTCCACCTGCCGTTGGGCAAGTGTCAGGTTCAACTCTGAACTCCAGGCCGAGATCATGTGAATTGCGGCCTTGCTGCCAGCCTTATCCAAGCTGCGACGTGAGGTTTTACCATCTATCGCCACGACCCCGCTAAGGGTGCTGTTTAAGGAGGCGACCCACTCCATAAAGCAGGCCTGAAAATGATTGGCATCCAGTGCGGCGTAGATGTTTCCCAGTTGATCATGTGAGGGTGTTCCGTCCGAAAAGGGCAAGAATTTCCGTAAAAAGGCCAGTTTCTTTGTCCCAAACGCAGAAATAGCGACCCAGTCATTCGCCCCGGACAACACGGCACATAACGTCAAAAGCAAAACCTCTGCCATAGGGTAAAGCAGCTTTGTTTGTTGTCGTGGGTCAGATAAAGTAGAAAAATGCGTAAGAAAATCAATGGAATGGCTGTCGGGTGCGTCGGCATTGGACATGGGTAGTGACCTCAATAAAAGCTAAAAGTTCACTCATTGAATCAACCCTCACCTCATTTGTCACCTGCTAACTTTTTCATGCGATTGCCCTGTATACTCTTGTCTAGGGTATAGTACTAAACCCATGAATTGTATATAGTGATCTGTGGCGATCCTGACACAGGATTCCAGACAACGTCCGATAAGGCCATCTTATTAGCCGCAAACCCAACAGGCAAACCGGGGCGGTTTGTGGCTAAAAAACTGGTAATAACCGCCGTTATGGTTATAGTGTTTGATATGATACCCGTTGGCCCACCCGATGAGAAACACCTGCCAAAGCCCATATTGCCACATTGGGTTATGGATCGATCGGTGCCCGAAACCCTTGAGAACGCAGGGTTTGCTTCGGGTTCAGCGCTCGCTTTGCTGCATGTTGTCCTGAACGACCCCACCATAAACGTCCCAACCGATTTGGTACAATCACGGCTTGCCGTCCATGCTGCCGTACAGGGCTGCAAACTTGAGGGCAGGGGGGTGACGGAGGCAGACGTCCGCGATGCTTATCTTCTGGCGGCGCAGAGCGATGCCAAAGGGCCGAATGGTGACATGCTTGCCTTCTGGCGAAAGGGGGTCTGTTTGGGGCTGCATCAGGCGGGATGGCGAAACCGTCTTGCCGCGATCCTTCCTGAAGAAATGAATGATGATCTGCCAGACTG
The DNA here is from genome assembly GCA_965206885.1 of Amylibacter sp. Taxonomy (GTDB): domain Bacteria; phylum Pseudomonadota; class Alphaproteobacteria; order Rhodobacterales; family Rhodobacteraceae; genus Amylibacter. The sequence goes on from CBDBLJ010000004.1 coordinate 15,165, forward strand.
GTTTGAGCAGATTGATTATAGGGTTGGAACCCCTGTCGCAAAAGCGGCTCACGTATTGATGACAGTCATGCAGGTTTTTCCAAGACAAGAGGCGGCGGCTTTGCTCTGCGCTGAATTGGTTTTGACCCGCGCCTTGAAGTGGGACTGTGTTATGCCTTTGTTGTCGACCAAACTCTCTCGAAAAACGATTCGGTCGGCTTCTGATGGCGACGATATTCTGATGGCCTGTCATGTGGCGGTTGCCCATGCGGCTCAGAATACAATCCGACTTGCACATGATCTTGGAAGACGCGCGGCACGGTTGCGCGCAATAGAACCAAAACTGCGCACCAAGGGCGCGTCTGACGCGGTTCAGCTCTTCCTATCGGAAGATGCAATCCTCGTTTCACCAATGCTGACGCCGACAATCCAGGGCTCTGGCATGCGCATGACACCGCGTTCGGCGCGCCGCTTTTGTGATCGCCTGGTGGCATTGGGTGTTGCGCGTGAACTCACCAATCGGAAGACGTTCCGTCTTTACGGGGTGGCGTGATGACGGCTGCCAGGCAGAAAGATGAACCAGAAGGCGAAGTCCTCGACCTGGATCTGGACGCTTTGCCCGCCGACCTGCGCTGGCGGGAATGGATGAACCGTATCGCGGCGGTGATTTTTGCATCTGCCAAACCGGTTGACCGCCATGCGCTTACGCGTGTGGTTGGACAAAACGCCAATATTGACATGCTCATCGGTGACATTCAGGCTGATCTCAAGGGAAAGCCTTATGAGATCGTTCATGGTGCTGGAGGATGGCAGTTTCGAACACGCGCACAATACGCAACTGCGATCAGAGCGGCAGCCGATGTTGGCAAACAACAGCAGAACTTCTCCGAAAACGAGATGGCCGTACTTTGTGCTGTGGCCTATCACCAGCCGATTGATAGAGCAGGGCTTGCTGATATCTTTGGCAAGGAAATCAATCGCGATTTGCTTGGAAGATTATACGCCAGAAATCTTATTGGCAACGGGCCCAAAAGTCCTCGGCCCGGGGCACCGCATACATTCGTTACGACAGCGGAATTTTTGGTTCTGTTCGATTTGCAAAGTTTGCGGGACTTGCCTGAATTGCAGCTGGGCCAAACCAGTCTGGCTTCAGGGGAATCGACTGAACGTTACTGAGTAATAATTTCCTGACTTCGTAGGATTTCGTCTGTAACACATTGATATTATTGGCCCGCTTTTCCACAGGGCACTACATCGCGGATTTCCGACGATGGGATTCAACGGTTGGAAAGTGTTGATCAGGCATTCTACGGGCTGATCGTCGTGCCTCTGAGGCGCTCCAAGGCAGCCTTGAGGCATTCATAGCCCTGACCGTTAATCTGGCGGTTTGTGGCTTGCAGGAGGTCATAGGCATTGAAGCGAACGATCTGAGAGGGGGCACGGCCATCATTCAGGCCAGCAATCATTTGGCTGATGCAGTAGATCAGCACATCACGGTCATGCATGGTCGCCAACCCTTTGACGGAAGGGGTTATCTCAACAAAGCGGCCATTATGTTCATAGCGACGAATTCGCGTGTCTGGCTTGGTCGAAAGTGAAAAGATAGGGTGCTCCATCGACGCTATGTCACCTTTCGGCGCGGCGTCAAAAAGATCGCACACGAAGAAATCGGGTGTAGGATACCGATCAGGTAGGAGAGGGGATTTTGATTCTTTCGATATTTCACACACAAAGCTTCGATATTTCACACACAGATTAGGGAAAATCATCCTGTTTTCTATTTATTTTTCAATACGTTGCTGCCTGTGGATAACTGCTTAACACATATATAACCCATATTTAACACAAGAACGGGCATCCGCTTCGCTCCTGCCCTTAAACGGTGTTAGGCCTAATCGGCCTCACAATCAATTCTTACAAGTGGACAGGCCTACGGCATAATGGCTAATACGCTTGTTATTAAAGCACCGAAGCACATTAGCTCTCAACCAACAGGTCGTCCGCGCGACGCAGAGGTGCCTGAACCATAACACTCAGCTTGCGGAGCTGACCTGGCTCCATCACCCGAAATCAAGACGGCTGATAGAAGACGCAGGCGTTGATGCCCTCTGTTGTAGTGGTCTAGGTCGCACCGAGGACAACGCAAGCTGAAGCGTTGCTGGCTAAGCAATGGGCGAAATTGGTTTACTGTCAAATCGGATCGAGGCGGATATCCAGTTTTGCACCAACGGCATCTGTCCCAGAAAAACAGAAGAAGGACACCCTCTATCGGAGCGGCCAGAACGTCACGGCGGCGGTGGCGGGGTCATATCCCGCGCATCTTTGGGAAAGAACACCACCTGACACCACTGGAACCGGCCTGTATCCAATGCCTTTTGGCGGCAGCTTTGCAAGTGCTCCAAATGTCCATTGCGCCCCTCGACCCAGCTCAGCGCGCGCAGTTTGTCAGCATCTGTGCTGCTCCAACGATCCAGCATGCGCCAGGCCGAACTCCAGTAGCTCTTTTCCCCCATGATCGTCCGGGCCGCCCATGTTTCCGGCACCTGCGGCAGCATCCAGAAGAAGATCAGTACAAGCAGGACCCCAGTCAGACCTCCTATCCCTGAATCACCCTTTGCCGGAGGCATGCAGGCGAGGCTGAATTGGGTCCGTTTGGTGCTCATGAATAAGTTCAGATAGATGTGAGACTGTTTTTTTGTTGCCAAGATTTAGGCGGCCTCGGAGACTGAGTATTGTAAAAAACCAACTCACGAGGCCAATATGCAAATCATAAGACTGCACAAGAACGTTTATAAACTTTATGCTTGGGCGCGGACACAAGAATGTTTGGATGCGTACCGTATCAAATACGAAGACACGGTTCGGCAATGGGAAGCTTTACGCGCAGAGGGTGTTTCTCTAGCAAAATGCGCTGAATTTGTCGGCATCTCTCGGTCTACTTATTATCGCTACAAGCGGGTTTTGAAGGATTTGGCGCAAGGGATTATGCCGCCATCAAAGGCCCCAAAACACCGCAATAAGTCACAGTGGGGTGAGGCAGAAAAACAGTTGGTGCTCGAAATTCGCCGCGACAATAAAACCTACGGTAAGGAAAAAATAGGGGCCATCTTGCGGCGCGATAAAAACCAAATCATAAGCGATAGCACCGTGGGGCGTATCTTGGGTTTTCTACGCAAGAAAGGCCTGATTACACGATCAAGGTCTGCACCACAAAAGCGCAAGCGTAACTTCTCCAAGGGCCACGCCAAAGGATGGAAATATAAGGATTACAAAGATATAGAGATTGGAGAACGTGTGCAGATCGACCACATGACTGCCACGAAAAACGGCGTCACCTGCAAGCACTTTCAGGCCTGGGAACGGCGTAGCAAGCACATCCACGCGCAAATTTATTCGAATGCCACCGCACGCTCTGCCAAACGGTTTTTGGAAGAGCTTGTGGAAATAGCTCCCTATAAAATCCTCTCAATTCAAGTTGATGGTGGCTCCGAGTTTATGGCCGATTTTGAGACGGCGTGTGAGCAGATGAAAATCCCGCTCATTGTATTGCCGCCAGCCAGACCGAAATACAATGGTGGCGTTGAGCGTGGAAACCGCACCTTCCGCGAGGAATTCTATGATTGTTGTGATCTGATTGCCGATAGCATTGGAGCTATGCGGTTTGAACTGAGAAAAGCTGTCGAAAAATATAACACATTCAGACGTAATTGGGGCAACTTGGCGGGAATTTTCGCAATCCGGTTCAAGTGGGCACATTTGACGCACTCATCATCATGTCCATCTTGAAGATCTTTGGTTTAGATTGCGGCAAATTGACTCGCATTTACATATGAGGATTCCAAAGGCGAAGTATTTTCTGCTCTATAGGGCGATGTTGCCATCGCCTCCACACTCTCTTGATGATTTGTCCAATGCCGCGCTTAAAGATTTGGTTTTCGCGCTCTTTGCTGAGCTTTCAGAGCTGAGGCAGGAAAGGACCGAATTGCGGGACGAGATCAGACAGCTCAAGAAACTTCCGCGACGTCCGAATATCAAACCAAGCGGTCTGGCCTCACAAGACAAGAGCAGCAAGCAGGATTCCGAGCCCAGCGGGGGATCAAAAACAGACGGGAAGCAAAAGAAAAATCGGCGCGGTCCACGACGCAGTAATCTGAATTTACACAAACGCGAGGTCAAGGTCACTCTTGAAGATGTACCTGATGGGTCCACACGCAAAGGCTATCAAGCGCATACCATTCGTGACATCGTGATTTACGCTGAAGAAGTGACTTACCTTCGGGAGGTCTGGCAGTTTCCCGATGGCAGTCGCCGCGTGGCCTCGCTCCCACCCGGGGTGGTAAAGGGCCGCCAGCAGTATGGGAATAATCTGAAGGCCCTGACGATCACGCTGTATCATCAATGCCAGTCCACCGTTGCGCGTATCGCGGCTTTGCTGAATGACATGGGTCTGGACATTTCCGCTCGTCAGATAAAGCGGTTTCTGAACGAAGATATCCAGGGCATTGTCGACGAGCAGCAGGACGTGCTGAGAGCGGGTATGGAAACTGCTGCATGGATCAATGTCGATGACACCGGAGCGCGCCATCAGGCCAAAAACGGCTTCTGCACCGTAATCGGCAATGATCTTTTTACCCACTTCAGATCGACCGGCTCGAAAAGCCGCCTTGATTTTCTTGAACATCTCTGTGCGGGTGACCTGACCTACACCGTCAATGACGAAGCGCTTGACTACATGAGACGCATGAGGTTGCCCGAAAAAACCATAGTGCTTTTTGCCTCACATCCGCATCGGATATTTCGCGGTGAGGACGCGTGGCAGGCCCATCTGGCCACCCTCGGGATTGACCGCATAACGGTGAAACCGGACCCGATAAAAATCGCCACCGAGGGCGCGCTCTGGGGCAGTATCTGCGATGCTGGACGCCTTTCCGATACGGTGATCCTGAGCGACGATGCTGGCCAGTTCAATGTCGGAGATGCTCATGCGCTGTGTTGGGTGCATTTGGAGCGTCTCATTCGCAAGCAACAAAGCACCAACGAAATCCAATTTGCGCGTGTCCAAGCCGTACGAACATCCGTTTGGGACTTCTACCGGGAACTCTCAGCTTTCAGACAAGATCCCTGCGATGCGCAGCGCGAGGGGCTTTCGGCGCGTTTCGACGCGATATTTGAGCAACGAACGGGCGATGCAAATCTCGACAACCTGCTTAGACGGCTGAAGGTAAACAAGGGTGAATTGCTGCGTGTTCTGGATTATCCGAGTACACCCCTGCATTCCAACAGCGCGGAACGCGATATACGGTCTCAGGTCACGAGGCGGGCGGTCTCGCAGGGAACCCGCAGCCAAAGCGGTCGGGCCGCACGCGATGCCGGCCTTGGCGCATTGAAAACCTGCCAAAAACTTGGGGTATCATTCTGGCAATATGCGCGCGCCCGTCTTGGGGTTGCCGGTGCGGTCTGCGTTCCCAGTCTCGCAGACCTTATCATACAGCGCTCAATGGCCAGACAGTTCTCGCCAAGTTGCCACAATTCCAATCATGATATGCGGGGACTGTATGAGTAAATACATCGAATCCGGGCACAAGCGCAATGACCAGGACTTCTATCCGACGCTTCAAGCCAAAGAGATGGTGCGCGACCTCGTTCTTTCTGCAGGCGTCAGCATCCCACCAGTTGCATGGGAACCACATGCAGGCGAAGGCCATTTGGTTGATGCCCTCAAGAATATGAACATCCCGGTATATGCCAGCGACATTGAGCCCCGCGCCAAGGGTATTGTCGAAATGGGCTTTCTGGCTCAGGATCGCCTGCCTTCAGACCAAATTCGATCCATAGTCATGAACCCTCCGTTCAGCTCTTTGGATGCACAACTCGGTCACGCTCTGAAACTCATGCAGCCTGTCACGGGGACAGTCCTGATGCTTGCACGCACATTGCTTACATCCGGTAAAAAGCGGCAGTCAAACTTCAGGAACCATCCACACTTCGCCGCAAAGATCGAAATGGTGGGGCGACCCTTCTGGTTCACAGATTACAGAAACAGCCCAATTCATCCTTACTCCTGGTATCTCTGGGACTTCAGTACAGAGCATCCCCTCCCGGCCATAAAGTGGATTGATCCCCTATAATCTGGTGTTGCGTGCCGCCACCTTTATCTATTCGTTGCAGAAAGGTCGGCCCTGTTGACAGGGTATCGGGGCTTTGCCAAACCCCGCCAAGTTGCCCCAATTACGTTCAAACCGCATAGCTCCAATGCTATCGGCAATCAGATCACAACAATCATAGAATTCCTCGCGGAAGGTGCGGTTTCCACGCTCAACGCCACCATTGTATTTCGGTCTGGCTGGCGGCAATACAATGAGCGGGATTTTCATCTGCTCACACGCCGTCTCAAAATCGGCCATAAACTCGGAGCCACCATCAACTTGAATTGAGAGGATTTTATAGGGAGCTATTTCCACAGGCTCTTCCAAAAACCGTTTGGCAGAGCGTGCGGTGGCATTCGACTGAACAACTACCGACTTTCGTCGGTAGGTTCACGTTTTGAATGTAATTCAAGATACTGACGAATAACGTCATCCGTCACATTTCCACTCGTCGTTGAAAAATAGCCTCTAGCCCAGAACCGTTGCCCCCAATAGCGTTTGCGTAATTCGGGGTACTCCCGCTGTATCTTGTATGAGGACCTCCCTTTTACGCGTTGCATCACCTTTGAAATTGGGACGTGCGGCGGGACTGACACAAACATATGCACATGGTCGGTAGACAATACGCCTTTTTCAATGTGTACGCCCAATTCATTGCACGTTTGTCGTATCAATGTCCGAATACGCTCACGCATTTCACCACGCAGCACCTTGTAACGATATTTTGTTACCCAAACGATATGGTATCTGTGATAATATCTGCTATGACTTCCAGTAGAATAGATCATAAGGTTTCCTTCCATTTTAAGACCTTACCGCAACGCTGGGTCTTAAAATGGAAGGAAACCTTATGTAAATAACGCTAAAGCTGACCAGCTAAAAGCTGGTGGTTTTAACCAATTATTGGAAACTGAACAACTACCGACTTTCGTCGGTAGGTTCACGTTTTGAATGTAATTCAAGATACTGACGAATAACGTCATCCGTCACATTTCCACTCGTCGTTGAAAAATAGCCTCTAGCCCAGAACCGTTGCCCCCAATAGCGTTTGCGTAATTCGGGGTACTCCCGCTGTATCTTGTATGAGGACCTCCCTTTTACGCGTTGCATCACCTTTGAAATTGGGACGTGCGGCGGGACTGACACAAACATATGCACATGGTCGGTAGACAATACGCCTTTTTCAATGTGTACGCCCAATTCATTGCACGTTTGTCGTATCAATGTCCGAATACGCTCACGCATTTCACCACGCAGCACCTTGTAACGATATTTTGTTACCCAAACGATATGGTATCTGTGATAATATCTGCTATGACTTCCAGTAGAATAGATCATAAGGTTTCCTTCCATTTTAAGACCTTACCGCAACGCTGGGTCTTAAAATGGAAGGAAACCTTATGTAAATAACGCTAAAGCTGACCAGCTAAAAGCTGGTGGTTTTAACCAATTATTGGAAAATAAATTTGCGCGTGGATGTGCTTGCTACGCCGTTCCCAGGCCTGAAAGTGCTTGCAGGTGACGCCGTTTTTCGTGGCAGTCATGTGGTCGATCTGCACACGTTCTCCAATCTCTATATCTTTGTAATCCTTATATTTCCATCCTTTGGCGTGGCCCTTGGAGAAGTTACGCTTGCGCTTTTGTGGTGCAGACCTTGATCGTGTAATCAGGCCTTTCTTGCGTAGAAAACCCAAGATACGCCCCACGGTGCTATCGCTTATGATTTGGTTTTTATCGCGCCGCAAGATGGCCCCTATTTTTTCCTTACCGTAGGTTTTATTGTCGCGGCGAATTTCGAGCACCAACTGTTTTTCTGCCTCACCCCACTGTGACTTATTGCGGTGTTTTGGGGCCTTTGATGGCGGCATAATCCCTTGCGCCAAATCCTTCAAAACCCGCTTGTAGCGATAATAAGTAGACCGAGAGATGCCGACAAATTCAGCGCATTTTGCTAGAGAAACACCCTCTGCGCGTAAAGCTTCCCATTGCCGAACCGTGTCTTCGTATTTGATACGGTACGCATCCAAACATTCTTGTGTCCGCGCCCAAGCATAAAGTTTATAAACGTTCTTGTGCAGTCTTATGATTTGCATATTGGCCTCGTGAGTTGGTTTTTTACAATACTCAGTCTCCGAGGCCGCCTAAATCTTGGCAACAAAAAAACAGTCTCACATCTTTCTGAACTTATTCAGGTCAATGTTGTCTTTTCCTTTCGTGTTTTTTTTGCGGCCTCAGAGCTGGCTTTATAAAGCCATGAAGGCCTTTGGGCAGATTATGAAGACCCTCTTTATCCTGCGTTACATCGACGATCTTGAGCTTCGCCAATCCATCGAGGCCCAACTCAACAAGGTTGAATTAGCGAACAGGTTTACACGCGCCATCGCGGTTGGAAATCCAAGGGAATACACCCAAGGCGCAAAAGAGGATCAGGAAGTCGCCGAGGCCTGCAACCGCCTTATCAAAAACAGCATCATCTGTTGGAATTATCTCTATCTCACACGTAAATTGGCTCAGATTGACAACGCCGAGGCAAGGGAACAACTGCTGAAAACAATAGCAACCCATTCTCCGTTGTCATGGGCCCACATTAACATGCTCGGCGAGTACGATTTCTCCGATGAAATTCTACAGGACACCATGGGAATTCTCCCCCAAAATAGAAGCCTATTCGAACCAGTCATTTTGGGGGGAGCATAAACCCATAAAATGCCTTGTTTGTATGGCTACAGTAATAGATACCCACGGGCTTACGCCCATGGTTCTATTCAAAGTTCAAGCTTCGCTTGTCCTGAGTTTTGAGCCGCTGGTGAATATTAGCCACGGACGCGACAACAAAAAACAGGAAAGGCTATCATCCCCGTGCTTACACACGGGGAGTTCCCGCTGGATTAAATCCTGTGGTGGATTATGTACCTTTGTTGGGACGAACCCAAAGCTGTGGGCGGTATCCTCTTTGGTCGTAACCGCCAGCCCGCTTGAGGTCGGCGCGTCATTGACGTCGGTCACGCTGACGGTTGCCGTGGCGGGTGCGCCAAAGGCGGTGCCGTCGGAGAGGCTGAAGGTAAAACTGACATCGCCGTTGGCATTCGCAGCCGGGGTATAGACAAGGGTCGCGATCCCGGCGGCGGGGATGACCTGCCCAGCGATAACCGCAGCACCATCGAGGGTCAGGGTGCCGGTTGCGGGCAGCGTGTCGATGCGCAGGCTGTGCAGGGCATCGCCGTCCACATCGGCAAAGGTAAACTCGGCCGCCGTAAAGCTGTGGGCGGTATCCTCTTTGGTCGTAACCGCCAGCCCGCTTGAGGTCGGCGCGTCATTGACGTCGGTGACGGTGACGGTCATATCCTGGCTTACTGTTTCGGCACCGCCCGTCGCGGTGACCGTGACCTCATAGACATTGTCACCGTCGGCATCTTGCGGGGTCTCAAAGTCGGGGGCTCTACTGAACAACTACCGACTTTCGTCGGTAGGTTCACGTTTTGAATGTAATTCAAGATACTGACGAATAACGTCATCCGTCACATTTCCACTCGTCGTTGAAAAATAGCCTCTAGCCCAGAACCGTTGCCCCCAATAGCGTTTGCGTAATTCGGGGTACTCCCGCTGTATCTTGTATGAGGACCTCCCTTTTACGCGTTGCATCACCTTTGAAATTGGGACGTGCGGCGGGACTGACACAAACATATGCACATGGTCGGTAGACAATACGCCTTTTTCAATGTGTACGCCCAATTCATTGCACGTTTGTCGTATCAATGTCCGAATACGCTCACGCATTTCACCACGCAGCACCTTGTAACGATATTTTGTTACCCAAACGATATGGTATCTGTGATAATATCTGCTATGACTTCCAGTAGAATAGATCATAAGGTTTCCTTCCATTTTAAGACCTTACCGCAACGCTGGGTCTTAAAATGGAAGGAAACCTTATGTAAATAACGCTAAAGCTGACCAGCTAAAAGCTGGTGGTTTTAACCAATTATTGGAAAATAAAGCTGAGTTCACCGCTGGCCGCATCAATGGCGAAGAGCGCCTGATCGGCCCCGCCGGTGATGCTGTAGGTGATGCCGACATCCGCGGCACCGCCCTTCAGGGAGGCCTCGATGTTGCGCACAACACCGCTGCCGTTTTCCGCAAAGCTGGCCGAAGCCGAGGAGGTGAAGTGAAGGGCAGCAAGCGTTGCCCCGCCAAATATCACATAGCTCTCACCGGAATTGCTACCGTGTGGGTCAGCATAACGCGCCCCGATGATCAGATCGTCATAACCGTCGCCGTTGACATCCCCCGCACCGGATACCGAAAAGCCACTCCTGTCACCCGCGTCGATGCCGTTGATCACAAAACCGCTGCTGCCATTCAGGCTGGAGAGTTCGAGCACCGCATCAAAACCGCTGGCCTTGCCAAACACTACATAGCTCTCACCGGCAAGGCCCTTGCGATTGGGGTCGGCACCAACCGCCCCGATGATCAGATCGTCATAGCCGTCGCCGTTGACATCCCCCGCACCGGATACCGAAAAGCCACTCCTGTCAAACGCGTCAATGCCGTTGATCACAAAGCCGCTGCTGCCATTCAGGCTGGAGAGTTCGAGTACCGCATCATAACCGCTGACCTTGCCAAATATCACATAGCTCTCACCGGTATCGTCATCTGCATAACGCGCCCCGATGATCAGATCGGCATAGCCGTCGCCGTTGACATCCCCCGCACCTGATACCGAAAAGCCACTCCGGTCATTCGCGTCAATGCCGTTGGGCACAAAGCCGGCGCTGCCATCCAGACTGGAGAGATCAAGCGCCGCATCAAAGCCGCCTTCCTTGCCAAACACCACATAGCTTTCACCAGCATAGCCATCTGCACGATCTGCCCCGATGATCAGATCGGCAAAACCATCACCATTGACATCCCCGGCAGCCGATACCGAAACACCACTCCTGTCAAACGCGTCAATGCCGTTGATCACAAACCCGGCGGTGCCATCTCCGGTCGCAAGGCTTGAAAGATCAAGCGACGGAATACTGGTGATGAAAGCCGCTTGCTCAGCCTTGACATCGGTCACGGTGACGGTGACGGTCAGATACTGGCTTTCCGATGCGCCGTCCTCCGTCGCGGTAACGGTGACCTCATAGACATTGTCACCGTCGGCATCTTGCGGGGCCTCAAAGTCGGGGGCGTCAATAAAGCTGAGTTCACCGCTGGCCGCATCAATGGCGAAGAGCACCCGGTCGGCACCGCCGGTGATGCTGTAGGTGATGCCGGCATCCGCGGCACCGTCATTCAGAGCGGCCTCGATGTTGCGCACAACACCGATGCTGTTTTCCGCAAAGCTGGCCGAAGCCGAGGAGGTGAAGTGAAGGGCACCAAGCGTTGCCCCGCCAAATATCACATAGCTCTCACCAGCACGGTCATCTGCATAATGCGCACCGATGATCAGATCGTCATAACCGTCGCCGTTGACATCCCCGGCACCAGACACCGACGCGCCACTCTGGTCCCCCGCGTCAATGCCGTTGATGACAAACCCGCTGCTGCCATCCAGGCTGGAGAGATCAAGTGTCGAACCAAAACCTGATGCCTTCCCGAATACCACATAACTCTCACCGGAGTCAGTGCCGTGAGGGGCGGCACCAACCGCCCCGATGATCAGATCGTCATAGCCGTCGCCGTTGACATCCCCGGCACCGGATACCGACCGGCCACTCTGGTCGACCGCGGCGATGCCGTTGATCACAAAACCAGTTGTGCCATCCAGGCTGGAGAGTTCAAGCTCGGCATCAAAACCGCCGGCCTTGCCAAACACCACATAGCTTGCACCGGAATCACTGTTGCCATTGGTGTTGGCACTATACGCCCCGATGATCAGATCGTCATAGCCGTCGCCGTTGACATCCCCCGCACCGGATACCGAAAAGCCACTCTGGTCATTCGCCTTGATGCCGTTGATCACAAACCCGCGGCTGCCATCGCCGGCTGCAAGGCTCGAGAGATCAAGCGACGGAATACTGGTGATGAAGGCCGTCCGCTCAACCGCATCATCGGTGACGGTGACGGTCAGATCCTGGCTTACTGTTTCGGTACCGCCCGTCGCGGTAACGGTGACCTCATAGACATTGTTACCGTCGGCATCTTGCGGGGTCTCAAAGTCGGGGGCGTCAATAAAGCTGAGTTCGCCGCTGGCCGCGTCAAGGGTGAAGAGCGCCTGATCGGCCCCGCCAGTGATGCTGTAGCTGATGCCGACATCCGCGGCACCGTCATTCAGAGCGGCCTCGAAGTTGCGCACAACACCGCTGCCGTTTTCCGCAAAGCTGGCCGAAGCCAAGGAGGTGAAGTGAAGGGCCTCAAGCGTAGCCCTGTCAGAAAGCGCATAGTTCGCATCGGCATGGCTATTGGCACTATACACCCCGAAGATCGGATCGGCATAACCGTCACCGTTGACGTCCCCCGCACCGGATACCGAAAAGCCACTCAAGTCACCCTGGGCAGTGCCGTTGATCACAAACCCGGCTGTGCCATCCCCGCCATTACTGGCCTTTAGGCTGGAGAGATCAAGTGCGGCATCAAAACCGCTGGCCTTGCCGAACACCACATAGCTTTCACCGGCGGCTGAACCGTGTGGGTCGGCATAACGCGCCCCGATGATCAGATCGGCATAGCCGTCGCCGTTGACATCCCCGACACCGGATACCGAAAAGTCACTATCGGTTACCGTCAAGTTGGCTTGGATTCGAATAAATTGATCGAAGCGGCTTTGCCGGGTTGTTTTCAGGTCGTTATAGAGGTTCAGTTTACTCAACTCTCAAACTCCGTTTGTGGTGTTCAATACCATTTGTGAACGACCACCAGCTATGAGCCGGTGGCTTCAGGTTACGGCTCATAGCCAGATCGGTCCTCCATTCGGCGGACTGGCACCAAGATTTGAAACGTCAGTGCCTGATGCCTTTTCGTCGGTGTGAGCAGGCAGCTCACCGCAATCAGTATTCCAATGTGCCCGCCTTCGGCGGAGAGTCATAGTCTTGCCCATGCCGACTAAAGCCGTGGGGTTTACATATCCCCTATCGGGGACTCTAAAATTTGAACACCAGCCCCAGTTGCCCCGAGAGTGCGCCAGAGCGGTCGCCCGATGTCTCGGTATATTCGATCGTACCGTCCAGAGTGACACGATCCTTGATGGCGTAGTGCAGAGTAGCCCCGACAAAGCCGCCAGAGACCGTCCTGTCGCCCGGCACCGTGTAAGACGTGGTCTCGCCCTCGCCCAACCGGGCGTTGACACTGTCCTTGCCGTAATGCGTGGACGTGGCCCCGATGCGCCACTCGATCTCGCCCCTGTCAGCGGCAAACGGCTGCGCCACCGCCAGTTGCAGGCGCGCATCAGTAATGCCCACGGTCCGCTTCCCGAAGCTTATATTCGAGTTTGTGGTGCCGCTTTCGGTGTAGCTGCCATAAAACCCGTGGGTATAGGCGATGTGCGCACTGGGTCGCAGTTCAAGCCCGTTGGCCAAGGCGTGGGACCAGCTCAGGCGCAGCGCCGGGCTGATGCTGGTGCTGTTGTACTTTCCGCGCGCGGTTTCGGGCCCTTTAATGTTATCGTCCACGAGGCGGGTGCTCTTGTGGCTGGCCCGGCCGACAACCACCGATCCATCCAGGCTCCAGTTCCCCATCACATGTCGCCCGTAAAACCCGGCAAACAGGCGGTCTGCGGTGTCGGTGATGGACGCGATGTCGGAGGTTTTGATATCTTCCCTGCCAAACCCGGCAAAAAAGCCGACCCGCTGGCCGCTGTCTGAGTAAGCATCGTAGCCCCCGACCACACCATAAAAGCTGTGATCAAAAGCCAGCGCCAACCCGTCGTCATCGCGCTTGGATTGACTGCCAAACAAAGCACCCCATGCGGCTCCATCATGCGCATCTCCTGCGCTGTCCCCACCGTGCGGCGCAAAGGCCAGACGGTTTGACACCTGTCGGTGAATCTGGCCGGTGGTTGTGCCCAGTGCCCGACGCGTTGCGGTCGCCCCCGTAGGGTCGATCACAACCGTGGTATTTCCATTGCGCACGGCCAATTCCCCGAGGTTGAAGGTGATATCACGCTCCTCAGTCACAATAATGTACGTTTGTGACGGGGCTGCGCCGTTCGTCAAAATGTTGATAACATCATTGGCGGGGTCTGGGTTGGGCAGAGGAAGTGATTTTTTTTGCCCCAGATCAATCTTTCCGAGGATTTTTGCTCCGGGCAACAAGGTCAGTGTTTGACTGCTTAAATAGGCGCCCGCAATCGCAGTATCGGCCTGGGTAAATACGCTACCGCTGATGATAATTTTTGATCCAGCTCCCCTTGAGACTATGCCGTCGTCCCCCGCTATTATGGTACCACTATTGTTGATGGTCGAGTTGACACCATTCGAGTCAATGCCCTGATTTGCCGTTGTTATGCTGCCGCTGATGATAATTTCTGATCCGGCTCCCCTTGAGACTATGCCCTCAGATGCCGCTATTATGGTACCACTATTGTTGATGGTCGCGTCGTTTTCTCCCGACCAAATGCCCTCAGCTGCCGCTGTTATGGTACCACTATTGTTGATGGTCGAGTTGGCACCTTTCGAGTCAATACCCTGATCTGCCGTCGTTATGGTGCCGCTATTGTTGATGGTCGAGTTGGCACCTTTCGAGAAAATGCCCTCAGCTGCCGCTGTTATGGTGCCGCTATTGCTGATGATTGCGCCAGCACCCTTAGAGTTTAAGCCAAAACCCTCTACGGTTATGACGCCGCCATTACGGATGATCGCGTCGGGGCCACTCGACCAAATGCCACTCGTGTCATCGCCTGTGGTTGTGATGGTGCCGCTATTGGTGATCATCGCGCCAGCACCCGTTGAGACTACCCCAAAGCCCGCCGCTGTTATGGTGCCATCGTTGCTGATTGTCGCTAAATCGCCGGTCGAGAGAATGGCGTTAAGGCCAGACCCGAGTGAGATTGATCCAGATGCGGTAATGGTGATTGTCGCGTCACCGCCTGAGCTTGACACGGTGCTCGTTCTGGCATCATCGATGGTTTGTGCTGCTGCGACCCATGGCAGGGCAAGCATGAAGGTCGCCCCCAGAAAATGGAATATCGCCAGATAAGATTTTGAGATGATCATGAACGTCCCTTGCTCCGCAATGCGGTTTTGACTTTTCCGTAAACCTATCAAATTCAACGGCATATTCAACGTTGGATTATTTAGGGGGGGGGGCGCGATTTAGTAATTTAATATCAATATGTTAAGTGACACTCCTGACCTCTACCAAGAAGCCGATGTCGCAGCCCCCCCCTGTTTTGAGCGTCCAAACGGTATCGTCAAGTTCTTTGGAGTGGCCTAAACGATGCGCATATCCGCATTCAATTCGTCTCTACATCATCGACCTTGAGCACGCGCCTAATGTCATCAGACTTGAAGCCGACCAAAGACGGGTAGGTCACATCTGGCAGGCACGCAACATCAAAAAGTTCCGTCACCACCCCGTCAAGACGCAGCCAGTGCAGCGTGTCACCGCTCTTGAGATCAACAACGATCAAACCGCAGCGGGCTTCGGTTTTCTTGTCCGTGAGGGCCGTGTCAAGCGGTAGCCCCTGAAAGGTTTTACTGTCCCGCGGCAGGGAGATGCCGATGACCGCATGGTTTTTTACGAATGTCAGGCCACGGGCATATCCGGGGCAAAAGGCAATCGCTGTAAAACTGCCTGTAGCCAGGTCCACTTTCCCAAACTCACCGGTGCCGCTGTTGAGTATATAAAGCTCACCCTCATGCAGACGCGGGCTGTGTGGCATGGACAGGCCGCTGGCAACCACCTCCTTTGAAGCAACATCCATGACAATGCCGCCTGAAACGCGATTATCCCGCCAGCCATCCGCCACATCGCTCTCTGATACGGCGGTAACATACGCCGGGCCGTCCTCTCCCATGGCCAAGCCGTTCAGGTGGCACCGGTCTTCCGCTGCGAGCCTGCTTACAAACGGCGGCTGCCATACAGGGGTAAAACTCGATGCCTCGGACGGGGCGGCGAGACAGCTGAACAGGGTATTGACAAACGTCAGCCTGCCCGAGGCATCAAGCGCCATGTCATGCACATCAAGATCACCAGTGACATAGGACATCTGCGGCGTGTAGCAGGCATCAAAGTCACCCTGCTGCTTCCCCTTCTTCCCCCGGTTCTTCTTTTTTCCCGGCTCCATCACATTCTCAAAACGCCATATCTGATAGAGGCTCGACACATACAGACTGCTGCCCGATGTCGCCAACCCCATACAGCGTTCAAGCGTGCGCTCGAACACACCCAGCGTACCGTCAGGCTGGACCCCAAGGACAAACAGTTTGCCTGCCTGATAGGTGGTGAAGGCAAGGCTGCTGCCTATCGAGGCAAGCCACGAGGTAAACTGCCGCGAGGTGGTGAACTCAAGATGGATCTGCTGTGTATTGTCGTCGGTCACGTAGGTACTCCTATGGTCAGGTTGTTATAGAGTTGCGCTTCACCCATTTTTACGCCGTTCCGTCATTCGCGGAACGCCTTGGTAAAGTAGTCGGTCAGTGGTTTGGTGAGATAGGCCAGCGGCGTGCGATCTTCGGTGCGGATAAACGCCTCAACAGGCATGCCGGGAATCAGCACGGCTCCCTCGGGCAGACGCGCCTGCTCACCTTCACTCAGAACTATCTTGGCGCGGTAATAGGACAGCTGAGAACCTTCATCCTTAAACGCATCGGCCGAGATTTGCGCCACTTCACCGGTCAATTCGGGTGTTGTCCGTTGATCCAGCGCCGACAGCCGCAGAGTCACGTACTGTCCTATATGCAGCTTATCGATATGGATGGTATCAATTTGGGCGTTGATGATCAAAGGCCTGTCCTGTGGCACCAGAAACAGCACCGGATCCGCCGAACGAATGACCGACCGCAGGGCAAAAACCTGCAGCCCGTAAACAACCCCCGACACCGGTGCCGTGATATCCAGCCGAGACAATTGCTCCTTCAGGGCAAGGCGCTGCTCGCGCAATTCCAGTTCGCTGTATTGCAAATCGCGCAGTCTGCTGATCGCCTCTTCGTGCTTTTGCGAGCCTAGCTTCAGGATTTCTATGTCGATCTCGGTCATGCGCCCGTTGGCTACGGCATTTTGTGCTTCCATCTCACCCACCGCGCCGCTTAACCGCGCCTCTTCGCGCTGCAACTCCAAGACGCGGGACATTTGCGTCAACCCTATATCCAGCAACTTCTGCTGGTCGGTCAATTCTTTCGATATCAATTCCAACTGCCTTTTCAATGACACCTGTTGTGCCTTGATCCCTTCTATCTGGTTGGCGATTTGGCCGCTGCGTTTCCTCAACTGGTCTATTTCGTTGGCAGTCGATGCCGCACGGGCACGCATCAGCCGCTCCTGCCCCGCGATCATGTCAACCGCATCCGAATTGGTCTGTGTCGCTGTCAGCAGCAATGAATCAAATTTGATATCCCCGCGACCATCACGCTCGGCTTCCAGCCGCCCGCGCCGGGCAATCAGCTCAAAAAGCTGGCTTTCGGTGATTGCCAGTCGCGATCTCAACTGCGTCGGATCCAGCCGGATCAAGATCTGCCCGGCCTCAACCGTATCACCCTCGTCTACTTCGATCACCGCTACAACGCCGCCGTCCGGGTGCTGCACCACTTGTCGGTTCTGCTCCACCTCAATGCGGCCGTTGGCAATGATCGCGCCCGAGATATTGGTTGTCACCGCCCAAGTGCCAAATCCACCCAACAGCACCACTAGTCCCAGAACGCCAATGATCATCGGGCGCGCTGCTGACCATTTTTTTGTTTCTGTCGCGATCATTGTACCCCCCCCGAGCCCTTGGTCTGGGTAATCTCACTGTGGTTTTTGACCACATCCTTCAGAACCTGGTCCTTAGGTCCATAGGCACGCACAATTCCGTTTTCCAGCATCAGAATCATATCGCATTCTTTTATCGCCGCCGGGCGGTGCGCCATGATCAGGATCAATTTTCCTTGGGCTTTCAGATTGCGGATTCCAGTGTTCACGGCCTCGTTACCCTCATTGTCCAGATTCGAGTTTGGCTCGTCCAGAACCAGCAACACCGGATCGCCATATATAGCCCGCGCCAACCCGATACGCTGCATCTGCCCACCCGACAGCCGACCGCCGCCAGCCGTAACGCGGGTATCGTATCCCTGTGGTAGTTTCAGAATCATTTCATGCGCATCCGCCTTTTTGGCCGATGTCACAACCGATTCCGCATTCGGTTCAGGTGACAGTTTGGCGATGTTTTCGGCGATAGTACCGTCAAAAAGTTGTACGCGCTGTGGCAGGTAGCCGACATGCTGACCCAGCACCCCGGGCATATATTGATCCAGCGCGGCACCATCCAGCCTGATTTTACCCACCGCAGGGCGCCACAGTCCGGTCAGCGCCCGCGCCAACGTTGACTTGCCTGCGCCCGAGGTTCCTATCACGCCAATCGCCTGGCCCGGCTGTGCGATAAAACTCACGGATTTCAGCACCGCCACGCGTTCGCCTGGCGGCACGACTGTCAACTGCTGCACTTCCAAGAGGGCCTTGGGCGTGGGTAACGCCGTGCGCGGCTGCTCGACAGGAACATGCTCCAAAAGCAGTGCCAAGCTATCCCAGGCCTTGACCGCCCTTTGCACCAGCGACCATTGTCCGATTGATTGCTCGATCGGTGCCAACGCTCGCCCCAGCAGGATTGACCCGGCAATCATGGCGCCGGGGGTCAATTCGTTCTGAAGCACCAGATAGCCCCCCAAACCCAGCATCGCTGACTGCAAAAACAAACGGAACGTTTTGGTTGTGCTGGTAAAGGTTCCTTGCAGGTCGGACGAATTTATCTGCTCGTTCAACGCCCTATCCCGCGCCACCTGCCAGCGATCAAAGGCAGCATCACGCATGCCCATCGCCGTTACCATCTCGGATTCGGTTGTGAACTGGTTCGATATCGCCTCAGCCTGCATCGCAGCGCCACCAGCGCGCGCCACGGGTTGTTTCGTGACCAATTGATTGAGCAATGTCACCAAGATCAGAATGCCGCCGCCCATTAGGGCTAGCATACCCAGCCAGGGATGGAAAATCCAGATTCCGGCCAGAAAGAATGGCGTCCAGGGGATATCGAAGATTGCGGTCATAACCGGCGAGGTCATCAATCGCTGGATAGCCTCTAGGTCGCGCAGACCGGTGGCCGTGTTTTCATCGGGCGATACTGCGGACTTGCGAACAACGGCGTCGAAAACCCGCCGGTCCAGCCGCGCCTGAAACCGGGCACCAACGCGGCCCATGATCCGCCCACGGGCATAATCCAGGAGGCCCATGACCCCATACAGAAAGACCGCAAGAACCGAGAGGGCAATCAGCGTTTCGACGGATCGGCTGCCCAATACCCGGTCATAAACCTGCAGCATGTAGATCGGTCCGGTCAGCATCAGAAGATTCACGAAAAAGCTAAATATAGCGACAAACCAGTACAGTCCTCGACTTTCCCATCGTGCAGCACACAACTCATCACGACCGGCTTCCATGATTTTTATGTCCATATCGGCCCTCCGATTTCCGACCGCGGATTAAACCCGCGGGTGCAACAAGGAGCTATCATTGCCGATCTGCTCAAATTTCAAGGTCATTGATGAAAATAACAGCGATAGAAGAGATATCCTCCAAGTCCAGATTTTGTAGAAAAACAGTATCGCCATTTTCAAAATCAATACTCAGGCCGTCAATACCCCCAACCGTTGTATTCGTTGATGCCGCTCTCAGGTCAGCAATATCTTTGAAGGCTGAAGTAGCAAATTGGATATCCAGAACATCTTCCCTCACGTTGAAGCCCGCAACGGCATTATTGTCCATCTGCGGCCTAAAGACAAAGTGGTCAGCTCCAGCACCGCCCAACATCACATCGTCCCCCGCATCGCCTAATATAGCATCATTACCAGAGCCCCTTGTGATAGGGTCGCTTGGCGTTCGTCCAATAGGTGCGTCCATTGATATACCAGCACCGCCACCAGTATAAGGTATACTTCCACCCCACCTAGATTGCTCAAGGATCGTCATAACGCTGACGGTTGCCGTGGCGGGTGCGCCAAAGGCGGTGCCGTCGGAGAGGCTGAAGGTAAAACTGACATCGCCGTTGGCATTCGCAGCCGGGGTATAGACAAGGGTCGCGATCCCGGCGGCGGGGATGACCTGCCCAGCGATAACCGCAGCACCATCGAGGGTCAGGGTGCCGGTGGCGGGCAGCGTGTCGATGCGCAGGCTGTGCAGGGCATCGCCGTCCACATCGGCAAAGGTAAACTCGGCCGCCGTAAAGCTGTGGGCGGTATCCTCTTTGGTCGTAACCGCCAGCCCGCTTGAGGTCGGCGCGTCATTGACGTCGGTCACGCTGACGGTTGCCGTGGCGGGTGCGCCAAAGGCGGTGCCGTCGGAGAGGCTGAAGGTAAAACTGACATCGCCGTTGGCATTCGCAGCCGGGGTATAGACAAGGGTCGCGATCCCGGCGGCGGGGATGACCTGCCCAGCGATAACCGCAGCACCATCGAGGGTCAGGGTGCCGGTGGCGGGCAGCGTGTCGATGCGCAGGCTGTGCAGGGCATCGCCGTCCACATCGGCAAAGGTAAACTCGGCCGCCGTAAAGCTGTGGGCGGTATCCTCTTTGGTCGTAACCGCCAGCCCGCTTGAGGTCGGCGCGTCATTGACGTCGGTCACGCTGACGGTTGCCGTGGCGGGTGCGCCAAAGGCGGTGCCGTCGGAGAGGCTGAAGGTAAAACTGACATCGCCGTTGGCATTCGCAGCCGGGGTATAGACAAGGGTCGCGATCCCGGCGGCGGGGATGACCTGCCCAGCGATAACCGCAGCACCATCGAGGGTCAGGGTGCCGGTGGCGGGCAGCGTGTCGATGCGCAGGCTGTGCAGGGCATCGCCGTCCACATCGGCAAAGGTAAACTCGGCCGCCGTAAAGCTGTGGGCGGTATCCTCTTTGGTCGTAACCGCCAGCCCGCTTGAGGTCGGCGCGTCATTGACGTCGGTCACGCTGACGGTTGCCGTGGCGGGTGCGCCAAAGGCGGTGCCGTCGGAGAGGCTGAAGGTAAAACTGACATCGCCGTTGGCATTCGCAGCCGGGGTATAGACAAGGGTCGCGATCCCGGCGGCGGGGATGACCTGCCCAGCGATAACCGCAGCACCATCGAGGGTCAGGGTGCCGGTGGCGGGCAGCGTGTCGATGCGCAGGCTGTGCAGGGCATCGCCGTCCACATCGGCAAAGGTAAACTCGGCCGCCGTAAAGCTGTGGGCGGTATCCTCTTTGGTCGTAACCGCCAGCCCGCTTGAGGTCGGCGCGTCATTGACGTCGGTCACGCTGACGGTTGCCGTGGCGGGTGCGCCAAAGGCGGTGCCGTCGGAGAGGCTGAAGGTAAAACTGACATCGCCGTTGGCATTCGCAGCCGGGGTATAGACAAGGGTCGCGATCCCGGCGGCGGGGATGACCTGCCCAGCGATAACCGCAGCACCATCGAGGGTCAGGGTGCCGGTGGCGGGCAGCGTGTCGATGCGCAGGCTGTGCAGGGCATCGCCGTCCACATCGGCAAAGGTAAACTCGGCCGCCGTAAAGCTGTGGGCGGTATCCTCTTTGGTCGTAACCGCCAGCCCGCTTGAGGTCGGCGCGTCATTGACGTCGGTCACGCTGACGGTTGCCGTGGCGGGTGCGCCAAAGGCGGTGCCGTCGGAGAGGCTGAAGGTAAAACTGACATCGCCGTTGGCATTCGCAGCCGGGGTATAGACAAGGGTCGCGATCCCGGCGGCGGGGATGACCTGCCCAGCGATAACCGCAGCACCATCGAGGGTCAGGGTGCCGGTGGCGGGCAGCGTGTCGATGCGCAGGCTGTGCAGGGCATCGCCGTCCACATCGGCAAAGGTAAACTCGGCCGCCGTAAAGCTGTGGGCGGTATCCTCTTTGGTCGTAACCGCCAGCCCGCTTGAGGTCGGCGCGTCATTGACGTCGGTCACGCTGACGGTTGCCGTGGCGGGTGCGCCAAAGGCGGTGCCGTCGGAGAGGCTGAAGGTAAAACTGACATCGCCGTTGGCATTCGCAGCCGGGGTATAGACAAGGGTCGCGATCCCGGCGGCGGGGATGACCTGCCCAGCGATAACCGCAGCACCATCGAGGGTCAGGGTGCCGGTGGCGGGCAGCGTGTCGATGCGCAGGCTGTGCAGGGCATCGCCGTCCACATCGGCAAAGGTAAACTCGGCCGCCGTAAAGCTGTGGGCGGTATCCTCTTTGGTCGTAACCGCCAGCCCGCTTGAGGTCGGCGCGTCATTGACGTCGGTCACGCTGACGGTTGCCGTGGCGGGTGCGCCAAAGGCGGTGCCGTCGGAGAGGCTGAAGGTAAAACTGACATCGCCGTTGGCATTCGCAGCCGGGGTATAGACAAGGGTCGCGATCCCGGCGGCGGGGATGACCTGCCCAGCGATAACCGCAGCACCATCGAGGGTCAGGGTGCCGGTGGCGGGCAGCGTGTCGATGCGCAGGCTGTGCAGGGCATCGCCGTCGGCATCGGCAAAGGTAAACTCGGCCGCCGTAAAGCTGTGGGCGGTATCCTCTTTGGTCGTAACCGCCAGCCCGCTTGAGGTCGGCGCGTCATTGACGTCGGTCACGCTGACGGTTGCCGTGGCGGGTGCGCCAAAGGCGGTGCCGTCGGAGAGGCTGAAGGTAAAACTGACATCGCCGTTGGCATTCGCAGCCGGGGTATAGACAAGGGTCGCGATCCCGGCGGCGGGGATGACCTGCCCAGCGATAACCGCAGCACCATCGAGGGTCAGGGTGCCGGTGGCGGGCAGCGTGTCGATGCGCAGGCTGTGCAGGGCATCGCCGTCCACATCGGCAAAGGTAAACTCGGCCGCCGTAAAGCTGTGGGCGGTATCCTCTTTGGTCGTAACCGCCAGCCCGCTTGAGGTCGGCGCGTCATTGACGTCGGTCACGCTGACGGTTGCCGTGGCGGGTGCGCCAAAGGCGGTGCCGTCGGAGAGGCTGAAGGTAAAACTGACATCGCCGTTGGCATTCGCAGCCGGGGTATAGACAAGGGTCGCGATCCCGGCGGCGGGGATGACCTGCCCAGCGATAACCGCAGCACCATCGAGGGTCAGGGTGCCGGTGGCGGGCAGCGTGTCGATGCGCAGGCTGTGCAGGGCATCGCCGTCCACATCGGCAAAGGTAAACTCGGCCGCCGTAAAGCTGTGGGCGGTATCCTCTTTGGTCGTAACCGCCAGCCCGCTTGAGGTCGGCGCGTCATTGACGTCGGTCACGCTGACGGTTGCCGTGGCGGGTGCGCCAAAGGCGGTGCCGTCGGAGAGGCTGAAGGTAAAACTGACATCGCCGTTGGCATTCGCAGCCGGGGTATAGACAAGGGTCGCGATCCCGGCGGCGGGGATGACCTGCCCAGCGATAACCGCAGCACCATCGAGGGTCAGGGTGCCGGTGGCGGGCAGCGTGTCGATGCGCAGGCTGTGCAGGGCATCGCCGTCCACATCGGCAAAGGTAAACTCGGCCGCCGTAAAGCTGTGGGCGGTATCCTCTTTGGTCGTAACCGCCAGCCCGCTTGAGGTCGGCGCGTCATTGACGTCGGTCACGCTGACGGTTGCCGTGGCGGGTGCGCCAAAGGCGGTGCCGTCGGAGAGGCTGAAGGTAAAACTGACATCGCCGTTGGCATTCGCAGCCGGGGTATAGACAAGGGTCGCGATCCCGGCGGCGGGGATGACCTGCCCAGCGATAACCGCAGCACCATCGAGGGTCAGGGTGCCGGTGGCGGGCAGCGTGTCGATGCGCAGGCTGTGCAGGGCATCGCCGTCCACATCGGCAAAGGTAAACTCGGCCGCCGTAAAGCTGTGGGCGGTATCCTCTTTGGTCGTAACCGCCAGCCCGCTTGAGGTCGGCGCGTCATTGACGTCGGTCACGCTGACGGTTGCCGTGGCGGGTGCGCCAAAGGCGGTGCCGTCGGAGAGGCTGAAGGTAAAACTGACATCGCCGTTGGCATTCGCAGCCGGGGTATAGACAAGGGTCGCGATCCCGGCGGCGGGGATGACCTGCCCAGCGATAACCGCAGCACCATCGAGGGTCAGGGTGCCGGTGGCGGGCAGCGTGTCGATGCGCAGGCTGTGCAGGGCATCGCCGTCCACATCGGCAAAGGTAAACTCGGCCGCCGTAAAGCTGTGGGCGGTATCCTCTTTGGTCGTAACCGCCAGCCCGCTTGAGGTCGGCGCGTCATTGACGTCGGTCACGCTGACGGTTGCCGTGGCGGGTGCGCCAAAGGCGGTGCCGTCGGAGAGGCTGAAGGTAAAACTGACATCGCCGTTGGCATTCGCAGCCGGGGTATAGACAAGGGTCGCGATCCCGGCGGCGGGGATGACCTGCCCAGCGATAACCGCAGCACCATCGAGGGTCAGGGTGCCGGTGGCGGGCAGCGTGTCGATGCGCAGGCTGTGCAGGGCATCGCCGTCGGCATCGGCAAAGGTAAACTCGGCCGCCGTAAAGCTGTGGGCGGTATCCTCTTTGGTCGTAACCGCCAGCCCGCTTGAGGTCGGCGCGTCATTGACGTCGGTCACGCTGACGGTTGCCGTGGCGGGTGCGCCAAAGGCGGTGCCGTCGGAGAGGCTGAAGGTAAAACTGACATCGCCGTTGGCATTCGCAGCCGGGGTATAGACAAGGGTCGCGATCCCGGCGGCGGGGATGACCTGCCCAGCGATAACCGCAGCACCATCGAGGGTCAGGGTGCCGGTGGCGGGCAGCGTGTCGATGCGCAGGCTGTGCAGGGCATCGCCGTCGGCATCGGCAAAGGTAAACTCGGCCGCCGTAAAGCTGTGGGCGGTATCCTCTTTGGTCGTAACCGCCAGCCCGCTTGAGGTCGGCGCGTCATTGACGTCGGTCACGCTGACGGTCATATCCTGGCTTACTGTTTCGGCACCGCCCGTCGCGGTGACCGTGACCTCATAGACATTGTCACCGTCGGCATCTTGCGGGGTCTCAAAGTCGGGGGCGTCAATAAAGCTGAGTTCACCGCTGGTCGCATCAATGGTGAAGAGCGCCTGATCGGCCCCGCCGGTGATGCTGTAGGTGATGCCGACATCCGCGGCACCGCCCTTCAGGGAGGCATCGATGTTGCGCACAACACCGCTGCCGTTTTCCGCAAAGCTGGCCGAAGCCAAGGAGGTGAAGTGAAGGGCCTCAAGCGTTGCCCCGCCAAACATCACATAGCTCTCACCGGCACGGTCATCTGCATAATGCGCCCCGATGATCAGATCGGCATAGCCGTCGCCGTTGATATCACCGGCAGCCGATACAGACCGACCACTCTGGTCATTCGCGTCAATGCCGTTGATCACAAACCCGGCGGTGCCATCCAGGCTGGAGAGATCAAGTGCGGCATCAAATCCGCCTTCCTTGCCGAACACCACATAGCTTGCACCGGAACTGCCATCTACACCGATTGCCCCGATGATCAGATCGTCATAGCCGTCACCGTTGACATCCCCGGCACCGGATACCGAAAAGCCACTCGCGTCACCCGAGTTGATGCCGTTGATCACAAACCCGGCGGTGCCATCCAGGCTGGAGAGATCAAGTGCGGCATCAAATCCGCCTTCCTTGCCGAACACCACATAGCTTGCACCGGAACTGCCATCTACACCGCTTGCCCCGATGATCAGATCGGCATAGCCGTCGCCGTTGACATCCCCGGCACCGGATACCGACCGACCACTCTGGTCATTCGCGTCAATGCCGTTGATCACAAACCCGCTGACGCCATCCAGACTGGAGAGATCAAGTGCGGCATCAAATCCTCCGGCCTTGCCGAACACCATATAGCTTGCACCGGCACTGCCATCTGCACCGCTTGCCCCGATGATCAGATCGGCATAGCCGTCGCCGTTGACATCCCCGGCACCGGATACCGAAAAGCCACTCGCGTCACCCGAGTTGATGCCATTGATCGCAAACCCGGCGGTGCCATCCAGACTGGAGAGATCAAGCGTTGCATCAAACCCGCCGGCCTTGCCGAACACCACATAGCTTTCACCGGTAAGGCCACCTGCAAGAACCGCCCCGATGATCAGATCGGCATAGCCGTCGCCGTTGACATCTCCCGCACCCGATACCGAAAAGCCACTCCGGTCCTCCGCGACGATGCCGTTGATCACAAAACCAGTTGTGCCATCCAGACTGGACGGATCAAGCTCGGCATCAAACCCGCTGACCTTGCCAAATATCACATAGCTCTCACCGGCATTACGCCTGTCACCGGGGTCGCCATTTTGCGCCCCGATGATCAGATCGGCATAGCCGTCGCCGTTGACATCTCCCGCACCGGATACCGAACCACCACTCAAGTCATCCTCGCCGATGCCGTTGATCACAAAACCAGTTGTGCTATCCAGGCTGGAGAGATCAAGTGCGGCATCAAATCCGCCGGCCCTGCCAAACACCACATAGCTTTCGCCAGAACTGATGCCGTGTGGGTCGGCATTAAGCGCCCCGATGATCAGATCGGCATAGCCATCGCCGTTGACATCTCCCGCACCCGATACCGAAACACCACTCCGGTCCTCCGCGACGATGCCGTTGATCACAAACCCGGCGGTGCCATCTCCGGTCGCAAGGCTTGAAAGATCAAGCGAGGGAATACTGGTGATGAAGGCCGCTTGCTCAGCCTTGACGTCGGTGACGGTGACGGTCATATCCTGGCTTGTTGTTTCGGTACCGCCCGTCGCGGTAACGGTGACCTCATAGATATTGTCACCGTCGGCATCTTGCGGTGCCTCAAAGTCGGGGGCGGCAATAAAGCTGAGTTCGCCGCTGGCCGCATCAAGGGTGAAGAGCGCCTGATCGGCCCCGCCGGTGATGCTGTAGCTGATGCCGGCATCCGCGGCACCGCCCTTCAGGGAGGCCTCAATGTTGCGCACAACACCGCTGCCGTTTTCCGCAAAGCTGGCCGAAGCCAAGGAGGTGAAGTGAAGGGCCTCAAGCGTTGCCCCGCCAAACATCACATAGCTCTCACCGGCACGGTCATCTGCATAATGCGCCCCGATGATCAGATCGGCATAGCCGTCGCCGTTGATATCACCGGCAGCCGATACAGACCGACCACTCTGGTCATTCGCGTCAATGCCGTTGATCACAAACCCGGCGGTGCCATCCAGGCTGGAGAGATCAAGTGCGGCATCAAATCCGCCTTCCTTGCCGAACACCACATAGCTTGCACCGGAACTGCCATCTACACCGATTGCCCCGATGATCAGATCGTCATAGCCGTCACCGTTGACATCCCCGGCACCGGATACCGACCGACCACTCAAGTCATCCTCGCCGATGCCGTTGATCACAAACCCGGCGGTGCCATCCAGGCTGGAGAGATCAAGTGCGGCATCAAATCCGCCTTCCTTGCCGAACACCACATAGCTTGCACCGGAACTGCCATCTACACCGATTGCCCCGATGATCAGATCGTCATAGCCGTCGCCGTTGACATCCCCGGCACCGGATACCGACCGACCACTCTGGTCATTCGCGTCAATGCCGTTGATCACAAACCCGCTGACGCCATCCAGACTGGAGAGATCAAGTGCGGCATCAAATCCTCCGGCCTTGCCGAACACCATATAGCTTGCACCGGCACTGCCATCTGCACCGCTTGCCCCGATGATCAGATCGGCATAGCCGTCGCCGTTGACATCCCCGGCACCGGATACCGAACCACCAGTCTGGCCCGCTCTCTCAATGCCATTGATCGCAAACCCGGCGGTGCCATCCAGACTGGAGAGATCAAGCGTTGCATCAAACCCGCCGGCCTTGCCGAACACCACATAGCTTTCACCGGTAAGGCCACCTGCAAGAACCGCCCCGATGATCAGATCGGCATAGCCGTCGCCGTTGACATCTCCCGCACCCGATACCGAAAAGCCACTCCGGTCCTCCGCGACGATGCCGTTGATCACAAAACCAGTTGTGCCATCCAGACTGGACGGATCAAGCTCGGCATCAAACCCGCTGACCTTGCCAAATATCACATAGCTCTCACCGGCATTACGCCTGTCACCGGGGTCGCCATTTTGCGCCCCGATGATCAGATCGGCATAGCCGTCGCCGTTGACATCTCCCGCACCGGATACCGAACCACCACTCAAGTCATCCTCGCCGATGCCGTTGATCACAAAACCAGTTGTGCTATCCAGGCTGGAGAGATCAAGTGCGGCATCAAATCCGCCGGCCCTGCCAAACACCACATAGCTTTCGCCAGAACTGATGCCGTGTGGGTCGGCATTAAGCGCCCCGATGATCAGATCGGCATAGCCATCGCCGTTGACATCTCCCGCACCCGATACCGAAACACCACTCCGGTCCTCCGCGACGATGCCGTTGATCACAAACCCGGCGGTGCCATCTCCGGTCGCAAGGCTTGAAAGATCAAGCGAGGGAATACTGGTGATGAAGGCCGCTTGCTCAGCCTTGACGTCGGTGACGGTGACGGTCATATCCTGGCTTACTGTTTCGGCACCGCCCGTCGCGGTGACCGTGACCTCATAGACATTGTCACCGTCGGCATCTTGCGGGGTCTCAAAGTCGGGGGCGTCAATAAAGCTGAGTTCACCGCTGGTCGCATCAATGGTGAAGAGCGCCTGATCGGCCCCGCCGGTGATGCTGTAGGTGATGCCGACATCCGCGGCACCGCCCTTCAGGGAGGCATCGATGTTGCGCACAACACCGCTGCCGTTTTCCGCAAAGCTGGCCGAAGCCAAGGAGGTGAAGTGAAGGGCCTCAAGCGTTGCCCCGCCAAACATCACATAGCTCTCACCGGCACGGTCATCTGCATAATGCGCCCCGATGATCAGATCGGCATAGCCGTCGCCGTTGATATCACCGGCAGCCGATACAGACCGACCACTCTGGTCATTCGCGTCAATGCCGTTGATCACAAACCCGGCGGTGCCATCCAGGCTGGAGAGATCAAGTGCGGCATCAAATCCGCCTTCCTTGCCGAACACCACATAGCTTGCACCGGAACTGCCATCTACACCGCTTGCCCCGATGATCAGATCGTCATAGCCGTCACCGTTGACATCCCCGGCACCGGATACCGACCAACCACTCTGGTCATTCGCGTCAATGCCGTTGATCACAAACCCGCTGACGCCATCCAGACTGGAGAGATCAAGTGCGGCATCAAATCCTCCGGCCTTGCCGAACACCATATAGCTTGCACCGGCACTGCCATCTGCACCGCTTGCCCCGATGATCAGATCGGCATAGCCGTCGCCGTTGACATCCCCGGCACCGGATACCGAACCACCAGTCTGGCCCGCTCTCTCAATGCCATTGATCGCAAACCCGGCGGTGCCATCCAGACTGGAGAGATCAAGCGTTGCATCAAACCCGCCGGCCTTGCCGAACACCACATAGCTTGCACCGGAACTGCCATCTACACCATGCGCCCCGATGATCAGATCGGCATAGCCGTCGCCGTTGACATCTCCCGCACCCGATACCGAAAAGCCACTCCGGTCCTCCGCGACGATGCCGTTGATCACAAAACCAGTTGTGCCATCCAGACTGGACGGATCAAGCTCGGCATCAAACCCGCTGACCTTGCCAAATATCACATAGCTCTCACCGGCATTACGCCTGTCACCGGGGTCGCCATTTTGCGCCCCGATGATCAGATCGGCATAGCCGTCGCCGTTGACATCCCCGGCACCGGATACCGAACCACCACTCAAGTCAAAACCGGCGATGCCGTTGATCACAAAACCAGTTGTGCCATCTCCGCCATTACTGGCCTCCAGGCTGGAGAGATCAAGCTCGGCACCAAAACCGCCGACCTTGCCGAACACCACATAGCTTGCACCGGAACTGCCATCTACACCGCTTGCACCGATGATCAGATCGGCATAGCCGTCGCCGTTGACATCCTCGGCACCGGATACCGAACCACCACTCAAGTCAAAACCGGCGATGCCGTTGATCACAAAACCAGTTGTGCCATCTCCGCCATTACTGGCCTCCAGGCTGGAGAGATCAAGCTCGGCACCAAAACCGCCGACCTTGCCGAACACCACATAGCTTGCACCGGAACTGCCATCTACACCGCTTGCACCGATGATCAGATCGGCATAGCCGTCGCCGTTGACATCCCCGGCACCGGATACCGAACCACCACTCAAGTCAAAACCGGCGATGCCGTTGATCACAAACCCGCTCTCGCCATCTCCGGTCGCAAGGCTTGAAAGATCAAGCGACGGAATACAGGTGATGAAGGCCGCTTGCTCAGCCTTGACGTCGGTGACGGTGACGGTCAGATCCTGGCTTGTTGTTTCGGTACCGCCCGTCGCGGTAACGGTGACCTCATAGATATTGTCACCGTCGGCATCTTGCGGTGCCTCAAAGTCGGGGGCGGCAATAAAGCTGAGTTCGCCGCTGGCCGCATCAAGGGTGAAGAGCGCCTGATCGGCCCCGCCGGTGATGCTGTAGCTGATGCCGGCATCCGCGGCACCGCCCTTCAGGGAGGCCTCAATGTTGCGCACAACACCGCTGCCGTTTTCCGCAAAGCTGGCCGAAGCCAAGGAGGTGAAGTGAAGGGCCTCAAGCGTTGCCCCGCCAAATATCACATAGCTCTCACCGGCAAAGCCATCTGCATAACGCGCCCCGATGATCAGATCGGCATAGCCGTCGCCGTTGACATCCCCGGCACCCGACACCGAAAAGCCACTCGCGTCACCCGAGTTGATGCCGTTGATCACAAACCCGGCGGTGCCATCCAGACTGGAGAGATCAAGTGCGGCATCAAATCCGCCTTCCTTGCCAAACACCACATAGCTCTCACCGGCAAAGCCATCTGCATAACGCGCCCCGATGATCAGATCGGCATAGCCGTCGCCGTTGACATCCCCGGCACCCGACACCGAAAAGCCACTCGCGTCACCCGAGTTGATGCCGTTGATCACAAACCCGGCGGTGCCATCCAGACTGGAGAGATCAAGTGCGGCATCAAATCCGCCTTCCTTGCCAAACACCACATAGCTTGCACCGGAACTGCCATCTACACCATGCGCCCCGATGATCAGATCGGCATAGCCGTCGCCGTTGACATCCCCGGCACCGGATACCGACCGACCACTCAAGTCATCCTCGGCGATGCCGTTGATCACAAACCCGGCGGTGCCATCCAGACTGGAGAGATCAAGTGCAGCATCAAATCCGCCGACCTTACCGAACACCACATAGCTTGCACCGGAACTGCCATCTACACCATGCGCCCCGATGATCAGATCGGCATAGCCGTCGCCGTTGATATCACCGGCAGCCGATACAGACCGACCACTCTGGTCATTCGCGTCAATGCCGTTGATCACAAACCCGGCGGTGCCATCCAGGCTGGAGAGATCAAGTGCGGCATCAAATCCGCCTTCCTTGCCGAACACCACATAGCTTGCACCGGAACTGCCATCTACACCATGCGCCCCGATGATCAGATCGGCATAGCCGTCGCCGTTGACATCCCCGGCACCGGATACCGAAAAGCCACTCTGGTCATCCGCGGCGATGCCGTTGATCACAAAACCAGTTGTGCCATCCAGGCTGGAGAGTTCAAGCTCGGCATCAAAACCGCCGGCCTTGCCAAACACCACATAGCTTGCACCGGAATCACTGTTGCCATTGGTGTTGGCACTATACGCCCCGATGATCAGATCGTCATAGCCGTCGCCGTTGACATCCCCCGCACCCGATACCGACCGGCCACTAAAGTCACCCTGGGCACTGCCGTTGATCACAAAACCAGTTGTGCCATCTAGGCCTGAGAGTTCAAACGCAGCATCAAAACCGCCGACCTTGCCGAACACCACATAGCTTGCACCGGAACTGTTGCCGTGTGTGTTGGCACCGGGCGCCCCGATGATCAGATCGGCATAGCCGTCGCCGTTGACATCTCCCGCACCCGATACCGAAAAACCACTCTGGTCATTCGCCTTGATGCCGTTGATCACAAACCCGCGGCTGCCATCGCCGGCTGCAAGGCTCGAGAGATCAAGCGACGGAATACTGGTGATGAAGGCCGTCCGCTCAACCGCATCATCGGTCACGGTGACGGTCATATCCTGGCTTACTGTTTCGGTACCACCCGTCGCGGTAACGGTGACCTCATAGATATTGTCACCGTCGGCATCTTGCGGTGCCTCAAAGTCGGGGGCGGCAATAAAGCTGAGTTCGCCGCTGGCCGCGTCAAGGGTGAAGAGTGCCTGATCGGCCCCGCCGGTAATGCTGTAGGTGATGCCGACATCCGCGGCACCGTCATTCAGGGAGGCATCGATGTTGCGCACAACACCGCTGCCGTTTTCCGCAAAGCGGGCCGAAGCCAAGGAGGTGAAGTGAAGGGCCTCAAGCGTTGCCCTGTCAGAAAGCGTTGCCCTGTCAGAAAGCGCATAGTTCGCACCGGCCTGGCTATTGGCATTATACGCCCCGATGATCGGATCGGCATAACCGTTGCCGTTGACATCCCCCGCACTGGATACCGTCCGGCCACTCAAGTCAGCCCGGGCACTGCCGTTGATCACAAACCCGGCGGTACCATCCCCGCCATTACTGGCCTCCAGGCCGGAGAGATCAAGCTCGGCACCAAAGCGGTCTTCCCTGCCAAACACCACATAGCTCTCACCGGCAGCTAAACCGTGTGGGTCTGCATAACGCGCCCCGATGATCAGATCGGCATAGCCGTCGCCGTTGACATCCCCGACACCGGATACCGAATCGCCACTATCGGTTACCGTCAAGTTGGCTTGAATTCGAATAAATTGATCGAAGCGCAATCGCCGGATTGTTTGTAGGTCGTCATCGAATTTCAGCATACTCAACTCTCAAGTTCCGTTTGTAGTTCAATTTGACAATACCGTCCGGTTTTGTATCCCTAAAATTTGAACACCAGCCCCAGTTGCCCCGAGAGTGCGCCAGAGCGGTCGCCCGATGTCTCGGTATATTCGATCGTACCGTCCAGAGTGACACGATCCTTGATGGCGTAGTGCAGAGTAGCCCCGACAAAGCCGCCGGAGACCGTCCTGTCGCCCGGCACCGTGTAAGACGTGGTCTCGCCCTCGCCCAACCGGGCGTTGACACTGTCCTTGCCGTAATGCGTGGACGTGGCCCCGATGCGCCACTCGATCTCGCCCCTGTCAGCCGCAAACGGCTGCGCCACCGCCAGTTGCAGGCGCGCATCAGTAATGCCCACGGTCCGCTTCCCGAAGCTTATATTCGAGTTTGTGGTGCCGCTTTCGGTGTAGCTGCCATAAAACCCGTGGGTATAGGCGATGTGCGCACTGGGTCGCAGTTCAAGCCCGTTGGCCAAGGCGTGGGACCATCTCAGGCGCAGCGCCGGGCTGATGCTGGTGCTGTTGTACTTTCCGCGCGCGGTTTCGCGCCCTTTAATGTTATCGTCCACGAGGCGGGTGCTCTTGTGGCTGGCCTGGCCGACAACCACCGATCCATCCAGGCTCCAGTTCCCCATCACATGTCGCCCGTAAACCCCGGCAAACACGCGGTCCGCGGTGTCGGTGATGGACGCGATGTCGGAGGTTTTGATATCTTCCCTGCCAAACCCGGCAAAAAAGCCGACCCGCTGGCCGCTGTCTGAGTAAGCGTCGTAGCCCCCGACCACACCATAAAAGCTGTGATCAAAAGCCAGCGCCAACCCGTCGTCATCGCGCTTGGATTGACTGCCAAACAAAGCACCCCATGCGGCTCCATCATGCGCATCTCCTGCGCTGTCCCCACCGTGCGGCGCAAAGGCCAGACGGTTTGACACCTGTCGGTGAATCTGGCCAGTGGTTGTGCCCAGTGCCCGACGCGTTGCGGTCGCCCCCGTAGGGTCGACAATAGCCACGCTATCGCCTGATTCACTCTTGAACTGGGGGAGTTGATCCGTATCCATCAGGTTAATGGTTTCCGCGCCGCCGATGGTGATGGTCGACGAGATGCCGGTACCCAGCCAAACGTTGACGACATCATTATCGCTATCGTCGTCTTTATCCCCGAGATTGAATTCCCCTTGCGTTTTCGCGCCAAGGTCAAGGTGCAGGTTCAGTTCTTGGTCGGTGTCATTGTGGCCTTGCACCACATAGGAACCCTCGCCGCTGACTTTGACCGTGCCATTGATGGTGATTTCTGCGTTCTCGCCGGCGGCTTGGATACCGTGTGCCCCATCACCAGTTGTTGTGATTGTGCCATTGTTGGTGATTATCGCGTCTGCGCCCTCCGAGGAAATGCCGTGCGCGTTATTACCGCTTGTTGTGATTATTCCAGTCGCGCCAACGGTGATTATCGCATTATCGGGGGCTCCATCGTCTGACGACATGTTAGTCGATTGAACGCCGTGGCCCCCCTCGCCGGTCGTAATGATCTCGCCATTGATGGTGATTTTTGCGTTCTCGTGGGTTGACCTAATGCCGGTCGTGCCACTGCCGCCGCCTGAGAGTTCGGCGCTGGTTGTGATCGTGCCGTTTTCACCCAAGATGATTTCCGCGGCATTGCCGGTTGATCGGATACCTGCCGAACGCGATCCGAGCGTTGTGATTGTGCCATTGTTGGTGATTATCGCCTCAGCACCATCTGCGAGAATGCCGTCCGAGGTACTATCGTTTGTTGTGATTGTACCATTGTTGGTGATTGTTGTTTTATCTTGTGCTGAGCCATCGCCAGTTGACTTAATGCCGCGAGCGCTACCACCGTCCGTTGTGATTGTGCCATTGTTGACGATTGTTGGACTCTCACCCGTTGAGTTAATGCCGTGTTGGAGGATTCCGCTCGTTGTGATTGAGCCCGACCCGGTAACGGTGATTTCCGCGTCACCGCCTGAGCTTGACACGGTGCTCGTTCTGGCACCATCGATGGTTTGTGCTGCTGCGGCCCATGGCAGCGTTAGCATGAAGGCCGCCCCAAAAAAACGGGATACCGCCGGATAAGATTTTGAGATGGCCATGAACGTCCCTTGCTCCGCAATGCGGTTTTGATTTTCCGTAAACCTATCAAATTCAGCGGCTTATTCAACGTTGGATTTGCGGGGGTGGGGGTGGGGGATTTAGTGATTTAATATCAATACGTTAATTGATAATCCCGATCTCGAGCAGGAAACTGATTTCGCAGGACCCCCTGTTTTGAGTGTATAGGTTCATGTGTTTTGAGACTCACGCGGCTTCGGCCTGAGTGATTCGAAGGTACTCCATGGGTGTCTTACCTTTCAAGGCGTGATGTGGTCTGAATGTAATTGGGGCAACTTGGCGGGGTTTGGCAAAGCCCCGATACCCTGTCAACAGGGCCGACCTTTCTGCAACGAATAGATAAAGGTGGCGGCACGCAACACCAGATTATAGGGGATCAATCCACTTTATGGCCGGGAGGGGATGCTCTGTACTGAAGTCCCAGAGATACCAGGAGTAAGGATGAATTGGGCTGTTTCTGTAATCTGTGAACCAGAAGGGTCGCCCCACCATTTCGATCTTTGCGGCGAAGTGTGGATGGTTCCTGAAGTTTGACTGCCGCTTTTTACCGGATGTAAGCAATGTGCGTGCAAGCATCAGGACTGTCCCCGTGACAGGCTGCATGAGTTTCAGAGCGTGACCGAGTTGTGCATCCAAAGAGCTGAACGGAGGGTTCATGACTATGGATCGAATTTGGTCTGAAGGCAGGCGATCCTGAGCCAGAAAGCCCATTTCGACAATACCCTTGGCGCGGGGCTCAATGTCGCTGGCATATACCGGGATGTTCATATTCTTGAGGGCATCAACCAAATGGCCTTCGCCTGCATGTGGTTCCCATGCAACTGGTGGGATGCTGACGCCTGCAGAAAGAACGAGGTCGCGCACCATCTCTTTGGCTTGAAGCGTCGGATAGAAGTCCTGGTCATTGCGCTTGTGCCCGGATTCGATGTATTTACTCATACAGTCCCCGCATATCATGATTGGAATTGTGGCAACTTGGCGAGAACTGTCTGGCCATTGAGCGCTGTATGATAAGGTCTGCGAGACTGGGAACGCAGACCGCACCGGCAACCCCAAGACGGGCGCGCGCATATTGCCAGAATGATACCCCAAGTTTTTGGCAGGTTTTCAATGCGCCAAGGCCGGCATCGCGTGCGGCCCGACCGCTTTGGCTGCGGGTTCCCTGCGAGACCGCCCGCCTCGTGACCTGAGACCGTATATCGCGTTCCGCGCTGTTGGAATGCAGGGGTGTACTCGGATAATCCAGAACACGCAGCAATTCACCCTTGTTTACCTTCAGCCGTCTAAGCAGGTTGTCGAGATTTGCATCGCCCGTTCGTTGCTCAAATATCGCGTCGAAACGCGCCGAAAGCCCCTCGCGCTGCGCATCGCAGGGATCTTGTCTGAAAGCTGAGAGTTCCCGGTAGAAGTCCCAAACGGATGTTCGTACGGCTTGGACACGCGCAAATTGGATTTCGTTGGTGCTTTGTTGCTTGCGAATGAGACGCTCCAAATGCACCCAACACAGCGCATGAGCATCTCCGACATTGAACTGGCCAGCATCGTCGCTCAGGATCACCGTATCGGAAAGGCGTCCAGCATCGCAGATACTGCCCCAGAGCGCGCCCTCGGTGGCGATTTTTATCGGGTCCGGTTTCACCGTTATGCGGTCAATCCCGAGGGTGGCCAGATGGGCCTGCCACGCGTCCTCACCGCGAAATATCCGATGCGGATGTGAGGCAAAAAGCACTATGGTTTTTTCGGGCAACCTCATGCGTCTCATGTAGTCAAGCGCTTCGTCATTGACGGTGTAGGTCAGGTCACCCGCACAGAGATGTTCAAGAAAATCAAGGCGGCTTTTCGAGCCGGTCGATCTGAAGTGGGTAAAAAGATCATTGCCGATTACGGTGCAGAAGCCGTTTTTGGCCTGATGGCGCGCTCCGGTGTCATCGACATTGATCCATGCAGCAGTTTCCATACCCGCTCTCAGCACGTCCTGCTGCTCGTCGACAATGCCCTGGATATCTTCGTTCAGAAACCGCTTTATCTGACGAGCGGAAATGTCCAGACCCATGTCATTCAGCAAAGCCGCGATACGCGCAACGGTGGACTGGCATTGATGATACAGCGTGATCGTCAGGGCCTTCAGATTATTCCCATACTGCTGGCGGCCCTTTACCACCCCGGGTGGGAGCGAGGCCACGCGGCGACTGCCATCGGGAAACTGCCAGACCTCCCGAAGGTAAGTCACTTCTTCAGCGTAAATCACGATGTCACGAATGGTATGCGCTTGATAGCCTTTGCGTGTGGACCCATCAGGTACATCTTCAAGAGTGACCTTGACCTCGCGTTTGTGTAAATTCAGATTACTGCGTCGTGGACCGCGCCGATTTTTCTTTTGCTTCCCGTCTGTTTTTGATCCCCCGCTGGGCTCGGAATCCTGCTTGCTGCTCTTGTCTTGTGAGGCCAGACCGCTTGGTTTGATATTCGGACGTCGCGGAAGTTTCTTGAGCTGTCTGATCTCGTCCCGCAATTCGGTCCTTTCCTGCCTCAGCTCTGAAAGCTCAGCAAAGAGCGCGAAAACCAAATCTTTAAGCGCGGCATTGGACAAATCATCAAGAGAGTGTGGAGGCGATGGCAACATCGCCCTATAGAGCAGAAAATACTTCGCCTTTGGAATCCTCATATGTAAATGCGAGTCAATTTGCCGCAATCTAAACCAAAGATCTTCAAGATGGACATGATGATGAGTGCGTCAAATGTGCCCACTTGAACCGGATTGCGAAAATTCCCGCCAAGTTGCCCCAATTACAAACATGGCACTTAAGTCACTCATTCCTTTAGCTTTTATCCTTTTTTCAGCAATAATTCCCCCGCCCGGGGACGCCCCGCCCCGGCCCCGTTTTGAACCACAAAAGCCGGGTAACTGGCAGCGCTGAGATGTCTCCGGGTTTTGGAACCGGCGCACAAGACGGTCAAGCCTGCCGGCACGCAAAATCACTTTGGGGCGGGCTTTGGTGCGGTAAACGCTTGCAAACAAGGGAAATCACTGCATAGTTTGCCTGAAGTGGCTACGGCCCCATCACAATCAGACACGAAAAGGACAACACTATGGCGAGACCGATCAGCAAGGCGGAATTGATAAAAGACCTGGCAGAGGAATCCGGCAAGAGTCAGGGCGATGTACGCGAGGTGCTGGACGCGCTGAGCACGGTCGTGACCCGTCGGCTCGTGGCTGGCGATGCCGTTGCGCTGCAAGGTCTTGCTAAATTTGAAACCCGCGACCGCGCGGCCCGCCTCGTGCGCAGCCCGGCGACCGGCGAGATGATCAACAAGCCAGCTGACAAGGCGGTCGGTGTTCGCGCCACCACGGTCCTCAAAGCGGCGGTGAACGCATAAGCAATGCACCCGTCATCTCGATGACCTGACGCGCCAAAAGAAAGAGCCGCCCCCGTTGCCTCGGCAAGGCAACGGGGGCGGCTCTGTTGTATCATAAACTCATAAGGCGGGCTGCAAGTTCCGTGAGCCATGGCAGGATCAGGACGGCAAGGATTGCGGCGCCGATAAGTTTGATCCAATGTAAATCGACTTTCACCTCGGCGATCTCAGTCTTGACCTCAGCAATTTCAGTCTTGACCTCAGCAATTTCAGTCTTGAGTTCCGACTTCACCTCGGCGATCTCGGTCTTAAGTTCCGACTTGACCTCAGCAATCTCGGTCTTGAGTTCCGATTTCACCTCGGCAATATCGCCTTTGGTGGCCAGTTCTGAGGTATCAGCGGCGGTGAGGCCTTCAACGATGGCCTCGGCCAGACCTTCCTCGGCGCCAGCTTCGCGGAGCTTTTTGGTGAAGGCGAGTGTGTCGATCTGTAGTGCATGTGCCATTTTGGTATCCTTTCTGGCAATATAGAGTGGTTTTCGGGGCTTGCCTAGTGGTTTCCGCCCCGACAGCGGTTTCCGCCCCGACTTTGCTTTGATCCCAATGGGATCATCCCCATTCAAAGCCTCCTATGATGATTGTCCAGTAGACAATTGATTTTGTTTGATTTTAAATTTAGTAAAATCGTCGAATACCCAGCCATTTTTAAGGGTGTCAAAGATTATTTTTAGCAGCTTACGTGCTGTGGCAATGATAGCCTTACCAAACCCACGTCGTTCTTTAATTTTTTGGCACTTCTCCGCTTTGTTGAGTAGATTTAGGATTTCAAATAGAGCATAGATTGATTATCTGGAATGGATGATTGTCTAATTTTGAGTTTGAAGTATTCGGTATCCTTGATGCCTCTGGCTCGCTTACGGATCATTCCTATACTGACATTACCAGCCTCTATCCTGGCGCTTGTGAGCTTGTGTTTGGCGTAGTTGCAGATGCCCACACAATGTTTCCGTAGGGATTTCGCGAACTTTTTTAGATAGAGCATCTGTGACTGATCTGCTATCAGGCACCAACGTTCCAGTTGCTCCGCCATCGCCTCAAATGAAGCGGCACTCCACAGCAGCTGAAGCTGTTCTTTCAAGACGTAAAGTGCATTCAGGTTGCTATTGCTCTCCAGCAACCTTTGCAGCTTGTCACTTTGTTTTTCACTCAACTTATCCGCATTTTTGAGCAACAGATAATGCGTCCCTTTCATCAACTCTTTACCACTTGGATCGGCCTTTCTGAACTCAAGTCGACGCTGATTATGGATAGCTTTGCTGTAGTTTTTCATGACGTGGAAACGGTCAAATACTATGTCGGCCAACGGCAAGGACTCTCTGACAGCCTTTTGGTAGGCAGGCCCCATATCCATCGCTACGGCCTTTATTTTCCAATAATTGGTTAAAACCACCAGCTTTTAGCTGGTCAGCTTTAGCGTTATTTACATAAGGTTTCCTTCCATTTTAAGACCCAGCGTTGCGGTAAGGTCTTAAAATGGAAGGAAACCTTATGATCTATTCTACTGGAAGTCATAGCAGATATTATCACAGATACCATATCGTTTGGGTAACAAAATATCGTTACAAGGTGCTGCGTGGTGAAATGCGTGAGCGTATTCGGACATTGATACGACAAACGTGCAATGAATTGGGCGTACACATTGAAAAAGGCGTATTGTCTACCGACCATGTGCATATGTTTGTGTCAGTCCCGCCGCACGTCCCAATTTCAAAGGTGATGCAACGCGTAAAAGGGAGGTCCTCATACAAGATACAGCGGGAGTACCCCGAATTACGCAAACGCTATTGGGGGCAACGGTTCTGGGCTAGAGGCTATTTTTCAACGACGAGTGGAAATGTGACGGATGACGTTATTCGTCAGTATCTTGAATTACATTCAAAACGTGAACCTACCGACGAAAGTCGGTAGTTGTTCAGTTTGCAGGCTGTATCTGGTTGCAGTTGTTTCAAAAACCTTGAAAAAACCTCGGCAGTTCGGCCTGCTTCAACCCAGATCAGATGACCGCCAACCATATCGTAGACCACCGTCATGTAGTCATGACCTTTCGCCCGGGCAACTTCATCTACACCAATATATTCCAAGCCAGTTAGCTCTGCAGGATCAAGCGTAGGGAGAGTTTCAATAAGGTATGCCCTGTCGATATTCTTGACCGTTTCCCATCGTATATCCAAATGTCTGGAAACCGCTTGAATAGACATATGCCGACATAATCCACTGATCAGTCGGCAAAATCGGTGAGTGAAACGGCACCCTTTATCAACAAAATCACACCCCTCAATGCGGCGTTCGCCCTTGTTAGGGTTCGTCCCAACAAAGGTACATAATCCACCACAGGATTTAATACTGTAGCCATACAAACAAGGCATTTTATGGGTTTATGCTCCCCCCAAAATGACTGGTTCGAATAGGCTTCTATTTTGGGGGAGGATTCCCATGGTGTCCTGTAGAATTTCATCGGAGAAATCGTACTCGCCGAGCATGTTAATGTGGGCCCATGACAACGGAGAATGGGTTGCTATTGTTTTCAGCAGTTGTTCCCTTGCCTCGGCGTTGTCAATCTGAGCCAATTTACGTGTGAGATAGAGATAATTCCAACAGATGATGCTGTTTTTGATAAGGCGGTTGCAGGCCTCGGCGACTTCCTGATCCTCTTTTGCGCCTTGGGTGTATTCCCTTGGATTTCCAACCGCGATGGCGCGTGTAAACCTGTTCGCTAATTCAACCTTGTTGAGTTGGGCCTCGATGGATTGGCGAAGCTCAAGATCGTCGATGTAACGCAGGATAAAGAGGGTCTTCATAATCTGCCCAAAGGCCTTCATGGCTTTATAAAGACTGTGTTGGCGCGAATAAGAATTCAGCCGCCGAAAGATGTCAGATGCCGTTGTTTCCTTGAGCTTTATGGTGGCTACTAACCGCAGAATTGCGTCCCAGTTCTCAATTATGATATCCTGATTAATATATTTATCGGGTCGAATAGCCCATTTTGACGCTGTCCCTAATTTGTGGCCTTTAAACTGATATAGGCTTTGCTTCTTGAGGTTTTTAATCCTCGGCGCATAGGAAAATCCCAGAAGATGGGTAACACCAAAAATTGCCTCAGAATAGCCGTGCGTATCGGTCGAATGAATGTCACTTTTGACCACGTCGTTGTGCATCAGGCCGTCGATAACATAAGCACTTTCCCGTTCAGCTGCACTGAATACCAAGGAATGCCATAAAAGATTGCGTTCGTCGGTAAATGTGTAGGCGCTAATCCCCTGACCTTTTCCAAAATACTTAAATGAATGGTTTGCATTCAGCGAGTCCGCGCGAACTTCAAATTTCTGCCCGTCGCTGGCCGTGTGTAATTTCTCAGGCGATTTTCGGTAGATGTTTGGCAACTCCATTTGGTCCATGGCTTTTACCACCCGATCGTTCGCCGCAATAAGATTGTCCAGAGAGAAGCGCCATGTGACGGCGTGCTCCAGTTCTCGCTCTGTGACGCCAGGAGATATGCGGGCCATTTTTTGCACCCCAATCCCACAACCAAGCCCCATGACCCCAGCGAGCAGGATGGATTTACGGCTGATTGATCGGCTATGGCCTTGTTGCCAATGGGTTAATTCATCAAGAGAACCACAGTGCTGATTGACTGTAGATATAATCTCAGCTAACGGCACATAGTGCCGTTTAGGAAAGCAAGACTGCAGCGGCTCGCTCTCCACCTGATCTTTGGCTGGCGTTGCCACCCTGAATGCCCCATTCGGCATAATTTTGAGGGCTCTTCTCCGCTTTGTTGAGTAGAAAAAGATGCCGACCGCCAAGTAACCTGTTGATATGTATGGTTTCTGATAACTTTACATAGAGCAGGTATATGACAATCAACATCTCGCAGCATATTTTAGGCCTCAAAGGGCAACGTGTAAATGAAATTAAACTGGATGACGGCGGTGTTAAGATTGTCATTCACTGCAGCCGAGACGCGCGTAGGAGGGCTATAGACCCTGCTACAGGCCAGAAGGGAAGCATCAACCAGCATGTCCGCCGACAAGTAAACGACATCCCCCTTTTTGGGTATCCTTGTGTGGTCGAGATTGAGCTGGCGCAGGTTTATATTAACAAGGGCGAACGCCGCATTGAGGGGTGTGATTTTGTTGATAAAGGGTGCCGTTTCACTCACCGATTTTGCCGACTGATCAGTGGATTATGTCGGCATATGTCTATTCAAGCGGTTTCCAGACATTTGGATATACGATGGGAAACGGTCAAGAATATCGACAGGGCATACCTTATTGAAACTCTCCCTACGCTTGATCCTGCAGAGCTAACTGGCTTGGAATATATTGGTGTAGATGAAGTTGCCCGGGCGAAAGGTCATGACTACATGACGGTGGTCTACGATATGGTTGGCGGTCATCTGATCTGGGTTGAAGCAGGCCGAACTGCCGAGGTTTTTTCAAGGTTTTTGAAACAACTGCAACCAGATACAGCCTGCAAAATAAAGGCCGTAGCGATGGATATGGGGCCTGCCTACCAAAAGGCTGTCAGAGAGTCCTTGCCGTTGGCCGACATAGTATTTGACCGTTTCCACGTCATGAAAAACTACAGCAAAGCTATCCATAATCAGCGTCGACTTGAGTTCAGAAAGGCCGATCCAAGTGGTAAAGAGTTGATGAAAGGGACGCATTATCTGTTGCTCAAAAATGCGGATAAGTTGAGTGAAAAACAAAGTGACAAGCTGCAAAGGTTGCTGGAGAGCAATAGCAACCTGAATGCACTTTACGTCTTGAAAGAACAGCTTCAGCTGCTGTGGAGTGCCGCTTCATTTGAGGCGATGGCGGAGCAACTGGAACGTTGGTGCCTGATAGCAGATCAGTCACAGATGCTCTATCTAAAAAAGTTCGCGAAATCCCTACGGAAACATTGTGTGGGCATCTGCAACTACGCCAAACACAAGCTCACAAGCGCCAGGATAGAGGCTGGTAATGTCAGTATAGGAATGATCCGTAAGCGAGCCAGAGGCATCAAGGATACCGAATACTTCAAACTCAAAATTAGACAATCATCCATTCCAGATAATCAATCTATGCTCTATTTGAAATCCTAAATCTACTCAACAAAGCGGAGAAGTGCCATTTTGAGATGTGGGTTTTCCCCATTTTGGGCATGGCCATTGGTGATCTGGTATTGGCTCTGAAGGGCGGCATTAAGTGTTTTTAACAGTGTTTCTGGCGTTGCAAATTCATCCATTCCAGCCCGCTCCAAGAGCTGTGCCTTTTCCCGTTTCCACCGATCACCATTGATCAGATAATCGTCCAATGGTCGATATTTGTAGGATAAGGTAAGGTTCAGGTTTCCTGCCTTGATGGCGCTGGCAACGTGCAGGAAGAGAAACGCCTTATAAAGTGAGGTTTTGAATTCACCACCATTATTTCCCAAGACGGCTTTTCTCTCGGGTCCGTCCAGAAAATCCACGGGTGCCTTGCGGCCAATGGTGCCGTCGGTTTCTTTGAAATGCCGGATTGCATCCACAAGGGCAGTATGCCCAGGCCCGGTGTCTAAACTCAGGGCCTTCAAAATAAGTGATACGCGGTTTTGTAGGCGTAATGATCTACTTTCCAAAACCTGATAATACTGGCTGTCATCGCTATCCTCCTGAAGACTGGTCTTTATCTGATCAAACTTAATCTCCCTTTCTTGCGTTAGAAGCACTTGAATTCGATCAACTTTCTGGACGGCCGAAAGGGTGCCATGATGGGCCAGGATGCGAATTTCGCGAAGCACGCTGAATACATTTGTGTCTAAGTTTTCCAAAAGATTGGAGACATGCTCGTTCTGTATCTTTTTCCGCTCGAAAATCTGCTCCTTGTAATATCGCTGCGCGGAATTCCGAAAAGTTTGCACGGAACTTAGCAAAATATCAGTCAGAGCGTCATGAAGGCGGCGGTATTGATGGGTAACGAAGGCGATGATGTGCAAATAACGATCTGTATGGGCGCGACGCTTAAGCTGAAAAATCTCAGACTTCAGAACACTGCCAGCATAATATCGTACGCCCTCTGGTCCAAGATCAAGATTGCCCAGTATAGGAGCTATCGTTTCATAAAGCTCTGAAAGAACGTGGAAATCCGCGACAGTTTGTTTTACTTTTCCGGGTTTTGTGGATTGTGATATTTTTTTCAGCAGTGTGAGGCGGTAACGATTGTTGTCATCGTCAGTGACAAACAATGCATCAAGCATTTGACGCTGCTCTGGCACCAGTTGTGTTTCAATGATCCGTGATAGCTCTCGCTTTTTAGCATTCATCTCTGATCTAATGATCTCGGTCAACCGTCGCGTTGTGGGCAGTGCTATGCGTTTTTGGATCAG
This sequence comes from Amylibacter sp., assembly GCA_965206885.1. Classification (GTDB taxonomy): domain Bacteria; phylum Pseudomonadota; class Alphaproteobacteria; order Rhodobacterales; family Rhodobacteraceae; genus Amylibacter. Next base: position 60,103 of record CBDBLJ010000004.1, read on the forward strand.
GAAATCCAGACAGCGCCCGAATATCAATCGCGGCTTCAGATGCCCACGCATCATGTCTGAAACCTCTGCCCGCAGCAACCTCTCAGCGTCACGATCAAAGAGTCGGAAGCCATAAAAGTTAAGGATGATCTTTTGGTGGCGGGAACGACTGGTATCAGTATATTTACTTGCTACGAACGGGGCGGTCACAATATCAAGTTTGTGCCTTGCCGCTGGTTCTGTCGCAAACTGAGATTGTGCATGGAGTCACTCCTATCGCCGGACACAGTTATCCAGCGAGCGCCGAAAATTGCTGGAAAGCGGATTGTCCGGGTGTTCCGAATTGTTTCTTGCGGATCATGTGCGCGACTTCAATGCCATCCAGTGTTGCGGAGGCTGAGAGGAAGGATTTGAAGCCCTTCATTTGCTTGGTCAGCTTCTTGATGAACCTGTGGTCTTGCTCGATGATGTTGTTGAGATATTTGACCTGCAATATCTCAATCAGCCAAAACCAGCCGTTCAACAAGAGCAGGTAATTCATGTTATTCAACCCGGCGAGGTTGGCACCGCTTTTATCGATGACCACCCTGTCAGGGAAGCCGTTATTCTGGATCGCCCGCTTGAAAAATGCAGTCGCTGCCGCTTCATCCCGCTGCTCTGACAGCATAAAATCAAGGGTTTTGCCGAATTTATCGATGGCGCGGTAATAATACATCCACTTACCTTTGACTTTGATATAGGTCTCGTCCATGCGCCACGAGGTGCTGGTTCCAGACTTCCGACGCTGTGCTTCAGTGGCGATCAAGGGCGCATATTTTATCACCCATCGGTTCAGGGTTGTATGATCGACATCGACACCACGTTCCGCCATGATTTCCTCCAGATCACGGTAGGAAACACCATAGCGCACGTAAAAAAACACCGCATAAAGAATCGCTTCTTTGGGGAAATGACAGCCGCTGAACGAAATCATGGTACACTCACCTGTTGGTCTAAAACTCACATGCGTATGCAAAAATCTCACCAGAAAAGCAATCAACATTAAAATCTTTGCAACAGAACCATATCATCCACGGAGCGAGTCACAATGTTATTGTAATGGATATTCGCGTTTTATTGCCGCTGCTTTGCAACATAAATTATAGTCTGATGTCGACGGTTTCTTTTGGAAAGATTGACTTTAAATCAAAAATAATGTGATTTTTTGTGCCGAATTCGCGGATTTCGGAAATGCCCATATTTTTGAAGTTATCATGTGCCACGGCAATGATAATCGCATCATATTGGGCATCTTTAGGGGTTATAAGATTAAGTCCATATTCGTTTTGTGCTTCGTTCGCATTCACCCACGGGTCATGAACATCAATATTGACGCCGTTTTTCTGCAAAACTGAGATTACATCAATCACACGGGTATTACGCAAATCTGGACAGTTTTCTTTGAACGTCAAACCCATGATCAACACACGGCTATCTTTAATCGTTATTCCTCGTTTTTCCATTTCCCGAGTTAATCGATTGGCCACATAGGAGCCCATTCCATCATTAATTCGTCGCCCTGCCAATACGATATCAGGATCATAGCCAACTGATTGAGCCTTATGTGTTAGGTAGTAGGGATCGACGCCAATGCAGTGCCCGCCGACTAAACCAGGACGGAAAGGTAGGAAATTCCACTTTGTTCCAGCAGCCTCTAGCACATCAGTTGTATCAATATCGAGCTTGTTAAAAATCATCGCGAGTTCATTGATTAAAGCAATGTTTACATCCCGCTGAGTGTTCTCGATTACTTTGGCCGCCTCTGCCACTTTGATTGATGGGGCCATATGTGTGCCGGCTGTGATAATGGTTTGATAGAGCGCATCAACATAGGTTGCGATTTCAGGGGTTGAGCCTGATGTCACTTTCTTGATGTCTGGTAATCGGCGGGATTTATCGCCTGGATTGATGCGTTCAGAACTGTATCCTGCAAAGAAATCTGTGTTGAAGGTCAGCCCTGATTTACCCGTAATAATTGGCACGCAAATCTCTTCGGTAGCGCCTGGAAAAACTGTGCTTTCATAGATCACCACATCGCCTTTGCTGATGACAGAGCCGGCAGCCTTGGAGGCTTTGATCAAGGGAGTTAGATCAGGTGCTTTGCTTTCGTCCACAGGTGTTGGAACCGTGACGATGTAGGTGTTACAATCCCTTAAATCCTCTAAGTTTGATGTGAAATGTAAGTGCTCAGACGCGTTTAAATCCTGTGGCTCAACTTCTAACGTGACATCTGTGCCTTTGTGCAATTCATCTATGCGTTGCTGATTGATATCGAACCCCACAACAGTACGAGATTTACTAAACTCCACGGCTAGGGGCAGGCCGACATAGCCCAACCCGATGATGGCGATCTTTGCTGTATTTACTGTGAGCATTTATATGGCCTTAGATGGTGTAGTAAGCTTTGTACCATGCAACAAATCTTTTGACACCCTCGCTCACGCTAGTTTGAGGTTTATATCCTGTTAGGTTCTGCAACAGCGTTGCATCCGCCCATGTTGCAGGCACATCTCCAGGCTGCATCCCCATGTAATTGCGTATGGCTGGTTTGCCCAACTCCGCTTCGATCGCGTCTACAAAATCGAGCAGTCGGACCTTATCAGAATTGCCGATGTTCACAGCGCGGTGGGGTGCAACAGAACTAAGACTGTCACCCTCAGGAATATCCGCATGCGTTTCTGGGCGTTTAGGCGGTGTATCGATCAACAACCGAATACCTTTTACGAGATCTTCAACATAGGTGAAGTCACGGAACATATCGCCATTGTTATAGATATCAATCGGGGTCCCTTCGATGATACCTTTTGTAAACTTAAACAGGGCCATGTCTGGGCGTCCCCAAGGACCATAGACGGTAAAGAAGCGGAACATAGTTGTGGGAATATCCCATAAGTGGGCATAAGAGTGACTCATTGCCTCGTTGGCCTTTTTAGTGGCGGCATAGATCGTCATTTGAGAATCTACTTTGTGCAATTCCGAGTAAGGCATTTCAGTGTTAGCGCCGTACACAGATGATGTGGAAGCCATTAACAAATGATCAACTTGCAGTTCGCGGGCACATTCCATGACGTTGAAGGTGCCAATCACATTAGATTCGATATATGCACGTGGGTTTTCCAAGGAATAGCGTACACCTGCTTGTGCTGCGAGGTGAACGATGATGTCGGGTTTTTCAGTATCACAAAGGGATTTGAGTTTGTCGAAATCTTCTAACATGCCTTTGGTGAAGCTATAGTATGGGTTCTGCAAAAGCTGTTGATTACGGCGCTCTTTGAGCCTGACATCATAATAATCGGTAATAGCGTCATAGCCGATCACTTGAAAACCTTCAGAGAGGAGGAGCTTGCTCAGATGAAATCCGATAAAGCCTGCGGAGCCAGTGACCAGAACTTTGCGCATGGGTATCCCTTTATTTTAATCATATAGTTTGGCTATTGGAATGGCGTATGTATGTCGAGTTTAATGTTTGGTATGAACTAGAAGTTTATTGTTTGATAAGCATGCGGTCGTATGTGCACTGAGTGGTATATTGACATTTGGCATACATTATATATATTAATGACAGATGTCATAAAGGTAACGCTTGATGCCTCAGCTTCGTCAAATTGATTTACCTCCTGTTTCCACGGGCGCGCAATTCTCTGTGGCTGAGGTCCATGCTATGCAACGTGCCGTTGTGAATTTAGCGGAGCGTTGGGGCATGAACGATGATCAGATGGCCGTTTTGCTAGGTGGCATTTCCAGTCGGACTTATGCGCGTTGGAAAGTTGGGTCTTTGGGCCGCCCCACTGTGGATACGGCTGCGCGTCTGTCCAATCTGATGGGTATCCATAAAGCGTTGCGTTTGTTGTTCAAAGATACATCGCGAGGGTATGCATGGATCAAACTTCCGAATGATGCTTTTGAGGAGCGCAGTGCGCTAGACATAATGCTGGGCGGTCAGTTGACTGATCTGATGCGGGTGCGTCGTTATTTAGATACGATGCGCGGGCCATGGTAGATGCGCCTACTGTTCGAGTGACATGGACGCACTATCATCGCCTGATTAACTCTGCCTATCCACCGATTGATTTGTTCGAAGACATTGCGGGCCCCAGTGATTGGGGCTTGTTGGGTGTGGCAGAGGCACGGACTAATCCAAGGGTGGCGGATACGATCGGCAATTTAGACCTAGTCCCTAAGGATCGCCGTGTCGGTGGGGACGGGGCTTCATATGTTATGGCGCCGTTCACCCATATTAGTTTGGACCGTGTTGGGCGATTTCATGATGGGACATTCGGGGTGTTCTATGCGGCTGATAGTTTTGATGTGGCTTTGTTTGAAACTGTGTATCATATGCAGATTTTTTATGCGGCGACGGCACAGAAGGCAGGATGGTTAACGGATTTTCGGGAGTTGACGGGCGATATTGATGCTGATTTGGTTGATATCTGCGGGGATGAATTCGGACATCTTTTGGCTCCTGGTGATTATGGAGCATCGCAAACTTTTGCGCGAGATATTCGTGCCAATGGAGCAGATGGGATCGTCTACTCTAGTGTCCGCAGCCCTGGGGGCATTTGTTTTGGGGCGTTCTACCCAGACGTAATGTCTGTACCTATGCAGGGCAAACATGTGCGATATCATTGGGATGGTGCGCGGATAGATATGATACAGGATTTGGATGGTGGCGATGTTTTTGTGATCGAGGATTAAATCCCGAGTATTTGCTCCAATAGATTTTTCATCTGATAAGAAGGTGAAAGTCTGTTAAAGTTTGCTGTCTTTATCTTTTCAGGAACTTCAGTTTTCTTATCCTGCATATCAAACAAAACTTGATCCCTACGCATGTTTAGACTCGCTTGCCGCGAGCTCATAAACTGCCAATAATTTTCATTGTTCAAGAAGAATAAGTTTGGGCGGTGTACATGAGATTTAAGCGGTACAGGCAACTTAACTAGGCCTGTTAAACGAAGATTGCGTTTCAATTTGTCTTGTAAATGAATTACAGAAGCCCTGCGCCCCTTCACTTTACGCATTAAGGTCGTTGGTTTTAAACCCTGAGATTTTAATATGTCCAAAACCATTTTCAGTTGATCAATTTTAACAGCCCACTCGATAGTATCAAAGCAGTTGATTATTGTTGATGGATGTAATGTTATTTCACGTGTTTCACCCAGTGCTATAATATTTATTTTCCAATAATTGGTTAAAACCACCAGCTTTTAGCTGGTCAGCTTTAGCGTTATTTACATAAGGTTTCCTTCCATTTTAAGACCCAGCGTTGCGGTAAGGTCTTAAAATGGAAGGAAACCTTATGATCTATTCTACTGGAAGTCATAGCAGATATTATCACAGATACCATATCGTTTGGGTAACAAAATATCGTTACAAGGTGCTGCGTGGTGAAATGCGTGAGCGTATTCGGACATTGATACGACAAACGTGCAATGAATTGGGCGTACACATTGAAAAAGGCGTATTGTCTACCGACCATGTGCATATGTTTGTGTCAGTCCCGCCGCACGTCCCAATTTCAAAGGTGATGCAGCGCGTAAAGGGGAGGTCCTCATACAAGATACAGCGGGAGTACCCCGAATTACGCAAACGCTATTGGGGGCAACGGTTCTGGGCTAGAGGCTATTTTTCAACGACGAGTGGAAATGTGACGGATGACGTTATTCGTCAGTATCTTGAATTACATTCAAAACGTGAACCTACCGACGAAAGTCGGTAGTTGTTCAGTTTTTGCAAGGCGTCCTGAGCTAACAACCTATCCATTAATACCATATTGCCATGTGCTCTTAATCTACACTGTCGCTGTATATTTTGGAAATATCCCTCCAAAGCATGACCTTGTAATTGAGTGTGAAATCGATCAAAAGCGATGCTTGCTAATTTATGCTGATGATAATTTATATCATCTGGGTGGAGATTTTTAATCCACCTTTCAAATGATTTTTGCGCATATTCTGAATCTTGATGTAATGCTGCGATATAAGCGTTTTTACAGGTTAAGAGCTTATGAGGGAAAAGAAAGGCGGGTTCTGTTGCAAAGATTTTAATGTTGATTGCTTTTCTGGTGAGATTTTTGCATACGCATGTGAGTTTTAGACCAACAGGTGAGTGTACCATGATTTCGTTCAGCGGCTGTCATTTCCCCAAAGAAGCGATTCTTTATGCGGTGTTTTTTTACGTGCGCTATGGTGTTTCCTACCGTGATCTGGAGGAAATCATGGCGGAACGTGGTGTCGATGTCGATCATACAACCCTGAACCGATGGGTGATAAAATATGCGCCCTTGATCGCCACTGAAGCACAGCGTCGGAAGTCTGGAACCAGCACCTCGTGGCGCATGGACGAGACCTATATCAAAGTCAAAGGTAAGTGGATGTATTATTACCGCGCCATCGATAAATTCGGCAAAACCCTTGATTTTATGCTGTCAGAGCAGCGGGATGAAGCGGCAGCGACTGCATTTTTCAAGCGGGCGATCCAGAATAACGGCTTCCCTGACAGGGTGGTCATCGATAAAAGCGGTGCCAACCTCGCCGGGTTGAATAACATGAATTACCTGCTCTTGTTGAACGGCTGGTTTTGGCTGATTGAGATATTGCAGGTCAAATATCTCAACAACATCATCGAGCAAGACCACAGGTTCATCAAGAAGCTGACCAAGCAAATGAAGGGCTTCAAATCCTTCCTCTCAGCCTCCGCAACACTGGATGGCATTGAAGTCGCGCACATGATCCGCAAGAAACAATTCGGAACACCCGGACAATCCGCTTTCCTGAACCGCCCCTAGTTTACCGGAGTGATTTTAGTCCGTCATTCTGCAGCAATATCATATTGATTTAGGGTTTCATAGAAATTCCTTTCAGCTTGTGCAGGTGGTATATATCCGATTGGCCCAAAGAGCCTGTCATTGTTGTACCAATCAACCCAAGTTAGAGTTGCCATTTCGACATCACTTTTACCTTGCCATGGTCCTTGATGTTCAATCACTTCGGTCTTGTACAATCCGATCATATTCTCAGCGAGTGCATTATCATAACTATCACCAACGCTCCCAACGGATGGCTCAATTCCAGCATCGATTAATTTTTCTGTATATTTGATCGACAAATATTGAACGCCTCTGTCTGAGTGGTGGATCAACTGGCCAGATTGAGGGTTTCGAGCGTGGATACCCTGGTTCAGAGCATCAAAGACCAAAGCCGTATTCGGAGAATGTGAGACCTTCCATCCAACGATATATCGTGCAAAGACATCAATCACAAAAGCAACATATACAAACCCAATGGCCGTACTGACATAGGTGAAATCAGCGACCCACAAAACGTTAGGTGCGGGAGCTGTGAATATACGATTTACCTTATCCTTAGGACAAGGCTGCGCCTTGTTACTCTGTGTAGTTTTAATCCCCTTGCCACCACGTACAACGCCTTGTATTTCCATCTGTTTCATAAGGCGCTCAATTGTACAACGTGCAATATCAAACCCTTCATGGCGAAGTTGATGCCAAATCTTATCAGCCCCATAACGTTTACCACTAGCTTTAAAAACACGGTCGATTTCTGTGATCAAAACAACATCTCGTTTGCGGCGTTCTGGAGACTTACTGGGATCCAGCATTATAGACCGCTCATAAAAATAGGTGGATGGCGCTATTGGTAAAACTTTACAAATAGACCCGACGCCATAGCTTGTACGATGTTTATCTATGAACATAATCATTTCTTCCGTAGGCGGTCGAGCTCCGCCGCTGCGAAAAAAGCCGACGCTTTACGCAAAATATCATTCGCTTGCCGTAACTCTTTGTTTTCTCGCTGGAGGATTTTTAACTCATCACGCTCCGCTTGTGTAACCCCATTGCGTAATCCTATTTCAATTTCGTGATTTCGAACCCACACACGTAGCGTATCACCATTGCAGCCAATCTTCTTTGCAATCGATAAAACAGCTTGTGTTCTGCTCGTATAATCAGCCTCATTTTCTAACACCAGGCATACCGCTCGTGCGCGTATTTCTGGCGTAAATCTATTTCCTGAATTTCCATTCGTCATTCTTCTAGTCTCCGTGCTTTTTTGACTCCGGTAAACTAGGGGCGGTTCATTCCAGCAATTTTCGGCGCTCGCTGGATAACTGTGTCCGGCGATAGGAGTGACTCCATGCACAATCTCAGTTTGCGACAGAACCTGCTATACTTGACCATCCACCGTGCGTCGGTGTCCTTCTGTGCCGCCTTGGCTGGATTATCAGGCCAGATATCTTTTGCATCTTCGCCAGCCTTGGCGCGGGCTTTCTCGCTTGAAGTCATACGTTGGCGTGGGGCTGCAATCAGCGATGAGTCTACAATTTGTCCCCCAGTTTGTTTGTAACCCCGATTACGTAAATGATCCTCAAAGGTTGCAAACAAATCAGTCAACACACCCGCTTGGGTCAACTTCTCCCGAAACACCCAAATGGTCTTTTGATCTGGCGTCGGCTCCCCAATTTGCAAACCAAGAAAACGCAACCAGCTAAAACGATCGCGGATCAGAAACTCCATCCGCTCATCACTTAAATTATGCATCGACGCTAATATCAAAATCTTAAACATCATAACCGCATCATAGGGCGGACGACCCCCCTGTGGACGCTCTCCATAGTTAAGTGCACTTGTCAGTGCACACCGAAACATCTCAAAATCCACATGCTCAGAAAGCGCGACAAGTGGGTCGCCTGTTTTAGACAAACGCTCAAGATGATCAGAAAAATCAAACAATCCTGCTTCGTGCATCAAAATATCCTCCTGAAAATATTGAATCACAAAATACACCTAAAAGATAGGTTTTTAGAGGTGTCCAGCTTTACCGTTTTCATAGATACGGTAAGACATTGCTTTTGACAAAGAAGCGTTTGCAGCAACTTCGATTGCTTTTTGTTGTAGTGGTGTCAAAGAATTGTACACGTCTTTGTTCAGGTACAAATCAGCATTCACAACAACTTGGTGTAAACCTTGCAAGTAGTAGTGCTTAAGTACTTTTTGAAAGCCAAATACTGAGTCAGGCTTCGGGCAGCACCATTCAGCGGCATCGATTGTGCCTTTTTCAAGTGCTGGCAAAATGTCACCACCACCCATAGCAACAGAAGCAATACCAATGTCTTTATAAGTTTGACCTGGAATGCCTGGAGGTGTGCGGAAACGATACTTACGGAAGTCGTCCATTGAGTTAATTGGCTCTTTGAACCAACCCAAAGCTTCTGGGCCAACTGGTTGCAATAGGAAGCCTTTTACGTTCATACCCATTTCGTCCCATAGTTGGTCGTAAAGCTCTTTACCACCAGCGAATTGGAACCAAGACAAGAATGCGATGTTATCGATACCAACACCAGCGCCAGCTACAGGTGAACCAAATAGCATTGCTGCTGGGTGTTTACCTGACCAATAGTGTGTCCAAGCAAAGCCGCCTTCAACCAAACCTTGGTCAACAGCGTCTAGGGTTTCTTTAACGCCAACAACAGAACCTGCCGCTAGTACTTCAAATTTCACTTCACCGTTTGTAAGATCAGATACATCTTGAGCGAAGTTTTTAAGCATTGTAACTTCGTCGGCTTTAGCTGAAATTACGGATTGCACGCGTATTGTTGTCTCTGCGAATGCAGAAGCAGCAAAAGATAAGCCTACAGCAGCAGCGGCAACGCCCGTCGTTACTTTCTTAAAGTTAAACATGGTTTCCTCCCATTTGTTTAGTCTTCTCATTAATAGTATTCCACCCTGCGAAGACTATAAGGTGGTGATTACTTGGGTCAGCGTTCCAGCGCTGACTTCAGATTCTTTAGTGCCCGCCTTTGCTTGTGTCGAAACCTTCGACTAGTTCAAACATTGGACCTACACCTGTTGAGATATCGAAAAAGCCTCGGTAAAGCATTTCGCCAGCAACGTAGAGTAGGACAAACAGGCCAACCCAAGAAATCCATGGGTATTTAGCGAGCAATTTCATAATTAGCGTAGCTGCAAAGGCCATTAAAACAATGGCTAAACCTAAGCCAAAGACCAGCATTGTCGTGTCCCCATTGGCAATGCCAGCAACAGCAAGGACATTATCGAGTGACATAGTGACGTCTGCGATTGTAATCGACACCAAAGCAGAGAACATTGTGCGTCTTGCGGGGCCAGTGTAACCTTCGGTTGGATCATCAGCATCCATTAATGCGTGTTCTGCCATGTGATCCGTTCCAGATCGAATTTCTTTGAAAAGTGTCCAACAAACAAAAAAGAGTAGAAGCGCGCCAATGAATAGGAGGCCTTTTACACCCAATAGACTTGTCGCAATCACAGCAAAGATAATACGCAATAAGGCTGCGATTATCATCCCATAAAGAATAGCTTTCTTTCGAAGCTCTGGCGCCAAACCTGCAGCAGCCATACCAATGACCAATGCATTGTCGCCTGACAAAATTAAGTCTGCGATAATGATTTGCCCAAATCCTAAAACTGTATCTAACATCAGGAAGCATCCCCCAATATCATATCTGAAACCTTTTCGCCGATCATGATTGCAGGAGCATTTGTGTTACCGCTTGTGATGATTGGCATGATTGAACAATCTGCCACGCGCAAACCTTCAATTCCGTGTACTTTTAGTTTTTCATTCACCACAGACATTGGATCATTACCCATTTTACATGTGCCAGTTGGATGGTAGATTGTTACAGATGTATTGCGCGCCCAGTTAAGAGTTGCATCATAATCATCCATAGCCACTTCATATCCAGGGTCGTATTCTTCGGTAATGTGCTGTTTCAATGGTTCAAACTGTGTGATTTTGCGTGCAATTTGAATACCTTTAACAATCGTATCTTGATCTAATTTTGTTGCCAAATAATTTGGGTGGATTTCAGGGTGGTCTTGATAATTAGCGGATTTCAATTTCAATTCGCCACTGCTTTCAGGACGCATTTGTAAAACAGAAGCCGTAAATGCTGAAAACTTATGTGGACCTTCAACAGCGTTTGTCGCGCTGAACGGTTGAATGTGGAATTGAATGTCTGGTGTTGCTAAGCGCTCATCCGTTTTCAAAAAACCAGTGCCTAGGCTTGCGGCCATTGTCATTGGGCCAGTTCTGTTTAAAGCATATTGCAATGCAATCATACCTTGTTTGAAGTAGTTGTTTGTCTCGATGTTGATCGTAGACAGATCTGTTTTGAAAATAGGGCGGGCTTGTAGGTGATCTTGTAGGTTTTTACCGACACCCTTTAGATCTTTGATTACATCTATACCTAAAGGTGACAGATCGTTCGCTTGACCAATGCCAGATAGCATTAAAATTTGCGGTGACCCGATTGCACCTGCAGAAAGAATAACTTCCTTGCGGGCTTTAATCGTAATGTTCTTGTTTTTGCAAACGGCATCAACGCCAGTCACACGACCTTCTACGATATTTAACTTGCGAACTTGGGTGTGTGTGATGATCTCTAAGTTTTGACGCTTACGGGCAGGTTTTAAATATGCAGCAGCAGAGCTACAGCGACGACCATTGTTTAAAGTCAGCTGAAAGTAGCCAACACCTTCTTGATTATGACCATTACCATTGTAATCATCGTTACGTTTGTAGCCAGCAGCTTCTGCTGCATCTAACCAACGATCTACAATGTCGCGTTTTAATGCTGTTGGTGAAACTGAAAGGGGCCCATTAGTACCACGCTCATCTGTGGAAGGGGAGCCTTTCCATGTTTCCGCACGTTTAAAGTAAGGAAGAACATCATCCCAACCCCAGCCAGTGTTACCCATCTGGCGCCATCCATCAAAGTCTTCTGCTTGGCCTCGTACATATAGTAGCCCGTTAATAGAGCTGCAGCCGCCAAGAACTTTGCCGCGAGGCCAAGGGATTGAACGGCCATTTAGGCCGGGGTCTTCGTCTGTCTTGTATTGCCAATCGGTATTCGGGTTGCCCATCGTTTTAAAGTAACCAACAGGAATGTGAATCCATGGATTGGTGTCTTTTCCGCCAGCCTCGAGCAAGGCAACGCTGTAGCGTCCATTTTCAGATAAACGGTTGGCAATTGCACATCCAGCTGAGCCTGCACCAACGATAACAAAGTCAAATTCCAACAAAACCCCCAAAATATTAAAAAATGAGACTTTTAGTCTCGTTTTATACGTTAAACAGTTCTATGGTAGTGAGTAAGTGATTCGCAACCGAAGTTTTGAAATGTCCGAAGAAAACCGCATACCAACTAATCTACGCACCCTTTTAATTCTGGAAGTCGTAGGTCGTAGTGACCGTGCAATGACGCCAACTGAGATTAATGATCAGATAGGTTTACCCAAACAAACTGTTCATCGATTGGTTGCGACTTTGGAAAAAGAAGGGTTTCTGGTAAAAGATGCTACTGGGAAGAAATACAGGCCAACTCGTAGGTCGCGACTACTCGGAGCTGGATTGTTACATGCATCTCGTTTCCACATAACACGGCATCAGGTTTTGCAGGACATAGCGTCTTCTATAAAAGAAACTGTGAATTTTGTGGTGCCAGAAGAAACGGGCATGCATTACTTAGATAGGATTGAAACAGATTGGCCATTTCGTATTCAGTTACCAGTTGGTTCCAATGTTCCATTTCATTGTACAGCAAGCGGAAAGTCATTCTTGGCCAGTTTATCTAAATCTGCGCGGAAGAAGTTCGTTGAAGGTTTGAATTTGGAAAGCTTGACAGATAAAACACACAAGACAGCAGAAGATTTACTCGCCGATCTTGCCGTATGTGAGAAACGTGGTTACGCGCTAGATAGCGAAGAGTTTATGGAAGGTATGGTTGCCATAGCGGTCCCAGTGACAGACAGTTATGGAAGATACGTTGCAAGCATTGCATTTCATGGGCCAGTGCAAAGATTATCTATAGATAGTTTAGTGGCCCATAAAGGTGTTTTACTAGAGGGGGCCGAAACCCTTAGGAAGTCATTATTCGACTAAGGGTTTCGTATTATTTTTTGGCGCTTATGCTTGTGCCGCTAAATCAAAACTTTCCTCAGGGAAGTATTTGTGCAAACGAATATCGGCTGTGCGTGCATGGCCCTCCATACCTTCAAGACGAGAAATGCGTGCGGTTGCTTCTGCAACACGTTTTGAACCTTCACGTGTTGAACGCTGCCATGTTACAACCTTCATATACTTATGAACAGAGAGCCCGCCCGTGTATCTAGCAGAGCCAGATGTTGGTAAAACATGGTTGGTCCCAGATGATTTATCACCGTAAGCAACAGTTGTTTCTTCGCCCAAGAATAGGGAGCCGTAACATTGTAAGCGAGACAACCACCAATCAAGGTCTTCTGCCTGTACGGTTAAGTGCTCTGGTGCATAATCATCAGATGTTGCTGCCATTTCTTCGCGGTCATCACATACAATAACTTCTGCATAATCACGCCAAGCAGCTGTTGCGTTTTCACGGTTTAACCCTGGCAATGCTTCGATCAGTGGTGGTACTAATTTCATGACACGTTCTGCCAGATCATTGCTGTCTGTTACCAACCAGACAGGGGAATTATAACCGTGTTCTGCTTGACCAACCAAGTCAGCCGCAACGATCTCTGCATCCGCAGTTTTATCCGCAAGGATTAAGCTATCGGTAGGGCCCGCAATCATATCGATACCGACACGACCAAAGAGTTGACGCTTTGCTTCTGCTACAAACTGATTGCCCGGACCAACAATTATATCAGCTTGTGGTAAGCCAAAAAGGCCGTAAGTCATAGAGGCTACACCTTGAACGCCACCAAGAGACAAAATCTTATCTGCTCCACATAGTTGTGCTGCGTAAACGATAGCAGGATTAACACCTTTATCACCTTGTGGCGGCGAGCATGCCGTAATGTGATTAACGCCCGCAACTTTAGCTGTAGTTACTGTCATCATTGCGGAAGCAACATGTGAATAACGACCGCCTGGAACATAACAGCCAGCAGCACGTACTGGAATATTCCGCTGGCCTGCGATCAGGCCAGGTGTGATCTCAACTTCGATATCTGACATGCTGCTTTTTTGTGCTTCAGCGAAACGACGGATGTTATCATGTGCAAACTGCATATCATCGCGTAGTCTTTGAGGAACTTGTGAAATGGCTTTATCAATAGCGTCTTCATCGAGCAGAGCAGGACCATTGTAATTGTCAAATTTTTGCGCCAATGCCATTGCCGCATCATCTCTTCCTTTTTCAATGTCTTGAAGAATTGTATGCACTGTTGCCTGTACATCTGTTGCATCTGTCTCTGATGTTTTAGTGGCCTTTTTAAGATAATTACGCGCCATGAGTTGATCCTTCGAGTCATAATTTTCTGCAAAATGGGGGATAAAATAATAGGATGAAAGTGAATTATCGCTGTTCCATAAACACCAAAACTAAGTTTTTGGTTTTCTGGAAATCGGCTTACTTAGCTTCAATGCCTATATTCCTTCTGACCGCGGCTTAGCGAACCCGCTGAGAGGTGTGTGACAAGTTTACCCATTTCTATTTTATAAAAGAGGCATATGGGGACAATCAAAGCCTAAATCTTTGAATCATAAGAGGTGCATAATTCATGCGGATAGAGACCATTTTTCCTGCCTATTCTTGGATGACTAAAATGAATGGGAAGACTGTATCTGCAGATGCTTATGCAGGGTTTACGAATGCCGCAATTGTTCTACCTCAAGGTGTTGCATTTGCGACCATTGCTGGGTTGCCACCTGAGTATGGCCTTTATACGGCTATGATTACAGCTGTGATTGCGGCTTTGTTTGGTTCTTCTATGATCATGATTTCTGGACCGACTACTGCTATTTCAGCTGTTTTGTTCGCGACTTTAAACGGCATTGCTGAACCAGGCACGGCTAAATATATTGAACTTGCGCTGATTATGACCGTTTTAGTTGGCTTGTTCCAAATTATAGCAGGTTTAGCACGACTAGGCGGATTGGTTTCTTTTGTGTCGCATTCCGTTATGACCGCTTTTACTGCGTCTGCGGCACTTTTAATCGGGGTCAGCCAACTTGCGGGCGCAACTGGAGTTGAAGTTGAGCGCGGCGGCAATATTATTGAACGCCTTACGCGCTTATCTGAACATTTTGTCGATGTGAATATATATGCCGTCATAATTTCGGTATCAACGTTGCTTATTGCTGTCTTTTGTCAAAAACTATTACCGAAGTTACCAGGGTTTATGATTGCCTTAGTTGCGGGGTCTGGTTTGGCGTGGTATTTAGATGCTGCAGCTAATGGGGTTTCTATGGTTGGGGCGCTACCGTCCACGTTACCTCAATTCACACCGCCAACAGGCATTTTTAGTGAACTCTCACAATTGGCCCCAGGTGCAGCGGCTATTGCATTGGTTGGTTTGTTAGAGGCCATTTCGATTGGACGGGCATTTGCTGTCCGTAGAAAAGAGTCATTTGACTCAAACCAAGAAATGGTAGGGCAGGGCTTGTCTAATATGGTTGGTGGGATGTTCCAATGCTATGCTGGTTCTGGATCGTTTACGCGTAGTGGCGTGAATGCGGCTGCTGGTGCCATGACACCGCTTTCAGGGCTTTTTGCCAGTGCTATGCTTGCTTTGATGCTGCTGTTTATCGGGCCACTTGTTGCACATATTCCAACACCAGCTATGGCAGGTTTGATCTTATTTGTGGCGTGGCGTTTGATTGATGTGAATGAAGTTAAACACATCATTACATCAAGCCGTCCAGAAACGGTTATCCTTGTTTTAACATTAGCAGCTGGTTTATTTATTGAGCTAGATTTTGCTATCTATATTGGTGTGATTGCATCTTTCTGTGTCTTTATATACGAAAGTGCCCACCCAGAACTACCTGTGACAGCGCCGATGGTTTCCGCTTCAGGTGAGCGCAAATTCCGCGATGCTAACCTGCACGGTATTAGTCAATGCCCACAGTTGGTAACATTCAGGTTAGATGGCCCTTTATACTTTGGTTCTGTGGAGCATGTTGAACGTAAACTTAAAAAGATGCGTCAAGAAAGCCCGAAGCAGATACATATGATTTTGTACCTTAAAGGTGTTGGTAAAATTGACCTTGCGGGTGCCGATTTGTTGATTGATACAATTAGAGATGTAAAATCTAAGGGGGGCTCATTTCGTATTGTCGCAGTGTTTCCGCCATTAATTAATAAGCTACGTGTGTTGCATGTGATTGATGAATTGGGTGAAGATAAACTGTTTAGCTCAAAAGGCGAAGCCGTTACGGATGCAGCAAAAGATTTGAACCGCAGTATTTGTAAAGTATGCTTAAGGGATGTTTTTCGCGAATGTGATAGTATTAGAGATGAAGTAACGTGAGCTACTCTTGATCAAATATCATCTGAGTTTAACGGCTCTATTATTTCAGTGTTCTCGATACGTTTAATATAATACCAATCATCGCCGTAACTGTGCCTTAGAATGTCAACCTGATCGGTACTCCAGTAGGACGTATTACCTTCATCTATTGTGCTTGGAAATTGCCTTAGTGTCTGGCCGAAAACTAGTTGAGTAATATCAGTAAGTTGTGATTCACTCTCTTTATCAAATAAGATGGAGAATTTTATGGCTTGGACTGATATTACTCGCCCCCTATATGAGCGAAACAATGGGCGTTATGCAAGTGATTGCACGGACGAAGAGTGGGCAATAATTGAACCACTGCTGCCAGAATCCAATGTGGTTGGTCGGCCCAGAACAACCGAAATGCGCGATGTGTGGGACGGAGTGCAATACATGGCGAGCACGGGATGTCAGTGGCGAATGATCCCGAAAGATTTCCCGCCGAGGACTACAATACAGGAGTATTTTTACGACTGGCGGGACAATGGCGTGTTGTACCGGATCAACGATACGCTTGTCATCAAGGCGCGGGAATTGGCAGGTCGCGCAGCCAGTCCAAGTGCAGGTGTTATTGACAGCCAGAGTGTTAAAACGACAGAAAGCGGTGGTGTTTCCGGCTACGACGCAGGGAAAAAGATAAACGGCCGTAAGCGCCATATCATCACAGATACCATCGGGCTGTTGATCGGATTTATCATCCACAGTGCGGGCATTCAAGATCGAGATGGGGCCGTTGATGTCCTCAAATCTATCTACTACTCCCATCCCAAACTCCGACATGTGTTTGCCGATGGAGGATATGCGGGGCCAAAATTACGAGAAGCTTTAGAAAATATGGGCTGTTGGACTATCGAAATTTTAAAGCGCAGTGACAAGGCTGTGGGATTTGAACTCATTCCAAGACGGTGGGTTGTCGAGCGCACCTTTGCCTGGTTGGGGCGGTGCCGCCGATTGGCAAAAGATTGGGAGAAATCCATTGCTTCTGCTGAAAGCTGGCTCCTCATCGCCCATATCAGAATGGTCACACGGCGATTAGCAAGGGGTTGAAATCATTGAAATAGTTTTCGGCCAGACTCTTAGGAATGTATCCTTGACCTTGACCTTGGCAAGGCTTTGGGCATCCAAGTCCGGATATTCTTTGGTATATTTTGTGAATAATTGAGCGCCTTGAAAACTTATTCCTGTCGTTTCTATCTCAGGGGCATCAGTTAAATCTTGATGGTTTGAGACACCACTGAATGCTCCAATAATGTCACGCCATATATATTTATAATCTTCATAACGCCAAATTGTGGTAGGTATTGCGTTATTTTTGCCTTGTATGCGGTGAATGAACTGCGACCAGCGGAAATCATTTATATTAGTGGGTTCTAAAAACGTATCGAAATCGTCAAAATTAGTTCCAAGCACATGTTCAGCATATGTATCTTGAGCTAAAGTCGCAGGATTTTTAATTTCCGTATATAATCTAACGTTATGCCCTTTGAATAGTTTGCAGATATCTTTGTAGAATATTCCAACCTTATGAGTTTTGAATGTTTGATTGTAGGGTCTAGTATTTGACCCTATTAGACGTGAGTCAATAATAAGTAAGGTTTTAGTGTCAGGATTTATGCCTAATGGCTTTGATAAACTCTCTTGTATCTCATCTACATCTTCACCAGCTTTCATAAGCCCAATAGCTTTAATGACGTGTTTTAATGTCCGACGTGTTGCTGGAGAATAAACTGTTTTTTCAGATTTGAGGTAATCACGATTGACCGAAAGTGCTGCTGAGAAATGTTCGAAATTCAGGCGATTTCCACCAACATAAACTTTTACTTCCATTCGATCGGTGCCCTTTTTATTTAGCTACTCTATCTAATGAGTAACCTCTGTATTCCTCAAATTACTTTGACCCCTATATTTGTTCAAGCCTTTTAAAAAATTTGTATAGGTTCATGTGTTTTGAGACTCACGCGGCTTCGGCCTGAGTGATTCGAAGGTACTCCATGGGTGTCTTACCTTTCAAGGCGTGATGTGGTCTGAATGTGTTATATTTTTCGACAGCTTTTCTCAGTTCAAACCGCATAGCTCCAATGCTATCGGCAATCAGATCACAACAATCATAGAATTCCTCGCGGAAGGTGCGGTTTCCACGCTCAACGCCACCATTGTATTTCGGTCTGGCTGGCGGCAATACAATGAGCGGGATTTTCATCTGCTCACACGCCGTCTCAAAATCGGCCATAAACTCGGAGCCACCATCAACTTGAATTGAGAGGATTTTATAGGGAGCTATTTCCACAAGCTCTTCCAAAAACCGTTTGGCAGAGCGTGCGGTGGCATTCGACTGAACAACTACCGACTTTCGTCGGTAGGTTCACGTTTTGAATGTAATTCAAGATACTGACGAATAACGTCATCCGTCACATTTCCACTCGTCGTTGAAAAATAGCCTCTAGCCCAGAACCGTTGCCCCCAATAGCGTTTGCGTAATTCGGGGTACTCCCGCTGTATCTTGTATGAGGACCTCCCTTTTACGCGTTGCATCACCTTTGAAATTGGGACGTGCGGCGGGACTGACACAAACATATGCACATGGTCGGTAGACAATACGCCTTTTTCAATGTGTACGCCCAATTCATTGCACGTTTGTCGTATCAATGTCCGAATACGCTCACGCATTTCACCACGCAGCACCTTGTAACGATATTTTGTTACCCAAACGATATGGTATCTGTGATAATATCTGCTATGACTTCCAGTAGAATAGATCATAAGGTTTCCTTCCATTTTAAGACCTTACCGCAACGCTGGGTCTTAAAATGGAAGGAAACCTTATGTAAATAACGCTAAAGCTGACCAGCTAAAAGCTGGTGGTTTTAACCAATTATTGGAAAATAAATTTGCGCGTGGATGTGCTTGCTACGCCGTTCCCAGGCCTGAAAGTGCTTGCAGGTGACGCCGTTTTTCGTGGCAGTCATGTGGTCGATCTGCACACGTTCTCCAATCTCTATATCTTTGTAATCCTTATATTTCCATCCTTTGGCGTGGCCCTTGGAGAAGTTACGCTTGCGCTTTTGTGGTGCAGACCTTGATCGTGTAATCAGGCCTTTCTTGCGTAGAAAACCCAAGATACGCCCCACGGTGCTATCGCTTATGATTTGGTTTTTATCGCGCCGCAAGATGGCCCCTATTTTTTCCTTACCGTAGGTTTTATTGTCGCGGCGAATTTCGAGCACCAACTGTTTTTCTGCCTCACCCCACTGTGACTTATTGCGGTGTTTTGGGGCCTTTGATGGCGGCATAATCCCTTGCGCCAAATCCTTCAAAACCCGCTTGTAGCGATAATAAGTAGACCGAGAGATGCCGACAAATTCAGCGCATTTTGCTAGAGAAACACCCTCTGCGCGTAAAGCTTCCCATTGCCGAACCGTGTCTTCGTATTTGATACGGTACGCATCCAAACATTCTTGTGTCCGCGCCCAAGCATAAAGTTTATAAACGTTCTTGTGCAGTCTTATGATTTGCATATTGGCCTCGTGAGTTGGTTTTTTACAATACTCAGTCTCCGAGGCCGCCTAAATCTTGGCAACAAAAAAACAGTCTCACATCTATCTGAACTTATTCAAATTAAAGATTAACAATATGGACACCTCGATTAACCGCTAATTCCAGAGGTATTTGATAGGCATTTTTTACGGCAGGCTGCTTTTTGACGCAAAAAAAGCCTGTTTTGTTCCGTTTTATGCGGCATTCATGCTTTATGGAGCCGCCTGAGCGGGTATTTCTGAATTCTAGACGGATTCAGGCTGTGGCTTGCCGTCGTTCATGGAAGATGAGACGCTTCATATTGTAGGTTATGTTGGCGAGTGTCATCTTTGTTGTGGCGCGTTGAATTCCGATGGTTCTAATGGATAAATCCATCGGGCCCTTCTGATGACCAAAGACATGCTCGACACAGGTGCGAAATATAGAACGTGTCGCATTACCGCGCTCGATGTGTTTGGGCATTGGTTTGCCTTTTGGTTTTTTACGGTGGATGTGGGAGAAAAATCCATTGGCCTTAAGCCATGCCTCATTGCTCTTGGTGCGGTAAGCTGTATCGGCCCAAACCTTGCCAGAACGATTGTCCTTGGTGAGCACTGACGCCAACTCATGACCGTCATAGCGCGCTGCATCTGTTGTTTTTTCACCTCTGATAAACCGAAACTTACGGTCAATGCTGATGTGGTTTTTATAGCCAAAGTGAGGTACGGAAATATCAACTAACCCCGCATCTTTCTCACCCGTCTTGGTCGTTTTAGCCTTGCTATACTTGACCATCCACCGTGCGTCGGTGTCCTTCTGTGCCGCCTTGGCTGGATTATCAGGCCAGATATCTTTTGCATCTTCGCCAGCCTTGGCGCGGGCTTTCTCGCTTGAAGTCATACGTTGGCGTGGGGCTGCAATCAGCGATGAGTCTACAATTTGTCCCCCAGTTTGTTTGTAACCCCGATTACGTAAATGATCCTCAAAGGTTGCAAACAAATCAGTCAACACACCCGCTTGGGTCAACTTCTCCCGAAACACCCAAATGGTCTTTTGATCTGGCGTCGGCTCCCCAATTTGCAAACCAAGAAAACGCAACCAGCTAAAACGATCGCGGATCAGAAACTCCATCCGCTCATCACTTAAATTATG
The DNA here is from genome assembly GCA_965206885.1 of Amylibacter sp. Classification (GTDB taxonomy): domain Bacteria; phylum Pseudomonadota; class Alphaproteobacteria; order Rhodobacterales; family Rhodobacteraceae; genus Amylibacter. The sequence continues at coordinate 81,101 of CBDBLJ010000004.1, forward strand.
CATCGACGCTAATATCAAAATCTTAAACATCATAACCGCATCATAGGGCGGACGACCCCCCTGTGGACGCTCTCCATAGTTAAGTGCACTTGTCAGTGCACACCGAAACATCTCAAAATCCACATGCTCAGAAAGCGCGACAAGTGGGTCGCCTGTTTTAGACAAACGCTCAAGATGATCAGAAAACTGAACAACTACCGACTTTCGTCGGTAGGTTCACGTTTTGAATGTAATTCAAGATACTGACGAATAACGTCATCCGTCACATTTCCACTCGTCGTTGAAAAATAGCCTCTAGCCCAGAACCGTTGCCCCCAATAGCGTTTGCGTAATTCGGGGTACTCCCGCTGTATCTTGTATGAGGACCTCCCTTTTACGCGTTGCATCACCTTTGAAATTGGGACGTGCGGCGGGACTGACACAAACATATGCACATGGTCGGTAGACAATACGCCTTTTTCAATGTGTACGCCCAATTCATTGCACGTTTGTCGTATCAATGTCCGAATACGCTCACGCATTTCACCACGCAGCACCTTGTAACGATATTTTGTTACCCAAACGATATGGTATCTGTGATAATATCTGCTATGACTTCCAGTAGAATAGATCATAAGGTTTCCTTCCATTTTAAGACCTTACCGCAACGCTGGGTCTTAAAATGGAAGGAAACCTTATGTAAATAACGCTAAAGCTGACCAGCTAAAAGCTGGTGGTTTTAACCAATTATTGGAAAATCAAACAATCCTGCTTCGTGCATCAAAATATCCTCCTGAAAATATTGAATCACAAAATACACCTAAAAGATAGGTTTTTAGAGGTGTCCAGCTTACGTGCTGTGGCAATGATAGCCTTACCAAACCCACGTCGTTCTTTAATTTTTTGATAAAAACTGTTGAGATACCCCGAATAACGAATAGCAATGAGCGTGCACTGTACCAACGTGGTGCGCATAAGCTTGTTTCCACGTTTGGTTATCCTACCGCGATTATCAGTATCGTTGGATTGGCTGACGCGCGGCACTATGCCAATATAGGCGGCCAGCTTATCAGGCGTGGCAAAGTCATCGATGTTGCCAATGCCCGACAACAAGACCGCCGCCGACCGCGAACCTATACCTTTGATACTGGTCAGCCCTTCAAACCCCACCAGCTTTTCACCAGCAGTTTCGATTGCACGGTCAAGTTCCGCTAGAGTAACAGTCAAGCTTAAAGCCTGATCCCGTAATGCGCCCAGCTCAATTTTTTCCAAAGGTGTAAATTGGCTCAGATCAAGGGCCAGAAGTCGTTTCTTGCTCGACAAACCCTCTTTCTTCAATTTCATCCCATGGCGATTGAACATGCCATGGATTTTATTGAGCAGCATGGTGCGCTGTTTGACGAGAAGATCGCGCGTTTGGGTTGTTGACGCTAATTCCGATTCCGCTGTAGATTTTAGACGCGTTTCTGGCAACATATCCTTGGACAGAAAAAATGCCAAAGCCCGCGCATCATTGCGGTCGGTTTTTTTCACCGACTTGCGGATCACCTGGAATTGGCGCGGGTTGACAATGACAATGCGTCCCACACATGGCCGCAATTCACCATAAAACCAAGCGGAATTGCCCGTGGCCTCAACCGCTAACTCGTCATCCGCATCCACACTGTGGCAGAAGCGGTCCAAGTCAACTTGTGACAGCTGGAATGTTTCAAAATGTTCCGAACCATCCACTTCAAGACGGCAGATCGTAAAAGAATTCCAGGGCAATCGCATGAGTTTTATCCCTGAATTATCTGGAAAAGAAAATCCTCGTCCCAAGCCGCCAAGTGTAGCTTTAACCTGAGGCTTTGCTTTCCCTTTACGGAGCGCAGCATGTTGTTGGCGGCGTGCTTGATCGTTGTAAAATTAGCTGGCGCGTTTCCTTTACGGATACGACATTCATCATCACGAAACACCATATCCATGACCCAATGCAGCCCGTTTTCAATACCCCAGTGGTCGCGGATAGCTTTTGCGTGAGCTTCGGCGTCACAGGTCATGGATGAGATGTAAAAGCGTGTCTCTGAACGGGTCTTGTCTTGAAGTGTTGCGCAGTATTGGACCATCACGATGCTTTCCAATCCGGGCCAATTGTGCCGCTCCATCAGCCATTCAATATCCGAGCAAACAGTGACTTTTCTTGTTTCAATACGTCCATGTGATTTTTCTACGTCCTCATGGTAAGTTACTGTTGTGTCTGCAAAATCCACAGCGTCCTGTTCTTTCATGAACAGTTCGGTGTCTTTGCGAAGGGCACCTTGATTACCCTTTAAGGCCAAAACATAATCCGCTTGTTTGGTGATGATTTTATCGGCAATATCACGCTGACATCCCATAGCATCTATAGTGACAATAGCCCCCTTTATCGTCAGGAGGTCTAACAGTTCCGGTATGGCCGTGATCTCATTGGATTTGCCGTCCACCTGCCGTTGGGCAAGTGTCAGGTTCAACTCTGAACTCCAGGCCGAGATCATGTGAATTGCGGCCTTGCTGCCAGCCTTATCCAAGCTGCGACGTGAGGTTTTACCATCTATCGCCACGACCCCGCTAAGGGTGCTGTTTAAGGAGGCGACCCACTCCATAAAGCAGGCCTGAAAATGATTGGCATCCAGTGCGGCGTAGATGTTTCCCAGTTGATCATGTGAGGGTGTTCCGTCCGAAAAGGGCAAGAATTTCCGTAAAAAGGCCAGTTTCTTTGTCCCAAACGCAGAAATAGCGACCCAGTCATTCGCCCCGGACAACACGGCACATAACGTCAAAAGCAAAACCTCTGCCATAGGGTAAAGCAGCTTTGTTTGTTGTCGTGGGTCAGATAAAGTAGAAAAATGCGTAAGAAAATCAATGGAATGGCTGTCGGGTGCGTCGGCATTGGACATGGGTAGTGACCTCAATAAAAGCTAAAAGTTCACTCATTGAATCAACCCTCACCTCATTTGTCACCTGCTAACTTTTTCATGCGATTGCCCTGAAAAGAATTCGTATGTAGGTCGACACCAATAAAAGCCATGTGCTATACTCCCTTTGTTAGGAGGCGGAGCCCCAGATGGGCTGTGAACGGCCAAACCAAACTCCTATACAAGGTCACCGACCTAAATCGGGCCTTAAGAAGGCTGTTCGGAAACAGGCGAAGGCTATTCTCCTTTACAGGGTCACAATGCCCTAAGTTACGATTCAGCCTGAAACCTATCCGCCTCCCCAAATTCTGTAACAGATTCAGGGCTGTTGGTCGCTCACAAATCATTCATACCTTCTCCTTTATGTTTGAAAAAGGCTCAGTGTATAGGTTCATGTGTTTTGAGACTCACGCGGCTTCGGCCTGAGTGATTCGAAGGTACTCCATGGGTGTCTTACCTTTCAAGGCGTGATGTGGTCTGAATGTGTTATATTTTTCGACAGCTTTTCTCAGTTCAAACCGCATAGCTCCAATGCTATCGGCAATCAGATCACAACAATCATAGAATTCCTCGCGGAAGGTGCGGTTTCCACGCTCAACGCCACCATTGTATTTCGGTCTGGCTGGCGGCAATACAATGAGCGGGATTTTCATCTGCTCACACGCCGTCTCAAAATCGGCCATAAACTCGGAGCCACCATCAACTTGAATTGAGAGGATTTTATAGGGAGCTATTTCCACAAGCTCTTCCAAAAACCGTTTGGCAGAGCGTGCGGTGGCATTCGAATAAATTTGCGCGTGGATGTGCTTGCTACGCCGTTCCCAGGCCTGAAAGTGCTTGCAGGTGACGCCGTTTTTCGTGGCAGTCATGTGGTCGATCTGCACACGTTCTCCAATCTCTATATCTTTGTAATCCTTATATTTCCATCCTTTGGCGTGGCCCTTGGAGAAGTTACGCTTGCGCTTTTGTGGTGCAGACCTTGATCGTGTAATCAGGCCTTTCTTGCGTAGAAAACCCAAGATACGCCCCACGGTGCTATCGCTTATGATTTGGTTTTTATCGCGCCGCAAGATGGCCCCTATTTTTTCCTTACCGTAGGTTTTATTGTCGCGGCGAATTTCGAGCACCAACTGTTTTTCTGCCTCACCCCACTGTGACTTATTGCGGTGTTTTGGGGCCTTTGATGGCGGCATAATCCCTTGCGCCAAATCCTTCAAAACCCGCTTGTAGCGATAATAAGTAGACCGAGAGATGCCGACAAATTCAGCGCATTTTGCTAGAGAAACACCCTCTGCGCGTAAAGCTTCCCATTGCCGAACCGTGTCTTCGTATTTGATACGGTACGCATCCAAACATTCTTGTGTCCGCGCCCAAGCATAAAGTTTATAAACGTTCTTGTGCAGTCTTATGATTTGCATATTGGCCTCGTGAGTTGGTTTTTTACAATACTCAGTCTCCGAGGCCGCCTAAATCTTGGCAACAAAAAAACAGTCTCACATCTATCTGAACTTATTCATCAGTTTACAAATCGTATGCTTTCATGACATGTTCTTTTTCAAATCAGAGGGATAGGCCGACTATGGATCACAAACAGTTTCAGGATTGGCTATCTGGGATAGATCACCTCAGCCCTGCGCAGCGACAGGAAGCCGAAACCGTGTTCATGGGGGTCTCTGAGGCGTCATCTTCGCTGGCAGCCATTGAAGCAAGCGTGGGTGAAAGTCGCCAGTGCCCGCATTGTGGCACACCAGGAGCTATATCGCGTGGCAAAGCACGGGGTCTGCGACGGTACCAATGCAAGGGATGCAATAAGACATTCAACGCGGCGACCGGCACCCCTTTGTCGGGCCTGCACCGCAAGGATAAGTGGCTTGCCTTTGGAACCTGTCTTTCTGATGGGCTGACGGTTCGCGCCTCAGCAGAACGCTGCAAATTTGCCGTCAATACCGCGTTCCGTTGGCGGCACCGATTTCTCACCACAGACAATCCGAAAGCACGCAAGCTTACAGGCATTGTCGAGGTCGACGAAACCTATGTTTTGCGAAGCCAGAAAGGTGAACGAAACCTTGAGCGCAAGGCGCGCCGCAGGGGAGGCAAGGCCCGCAAACGAGGCCTGTCAGATGAGCAGGTTCCAGTACTGGTTGCCGCTGATCGCAGCGGCATGACAGTCAGCGCGGTTCTCCCTGCGGTCAATGCTGATACGCTGCAATCTGCAATCGAGCCGGTCGTGGATGATGACATCGTTCTGGTGACCGATGGCCACCGCGCTTATCCGCCTTGCGCCGCAGCACTGGGAGTGCGCCACGAAGCGTTGAACCTGTCTGGTGGGGAGCGGGTGCGGGATGCCTTTCACATTCAGACGGTCAACAACCGGCACAGCCAGTTGAAGGATTTCCTGCGCCGCTACCGAGGCGTCGCAACCAGGTATCTCGACAACTACCTGCGATGGTTTCAGCGTCTTCAACTGGAAAATGCTTCACCCCGCGCTTGCCTCGCCACCGCGATCGCAGATCCATGCATACGATTTGTAAACTGAGCCTTGAAAAATGACACCCAAACCCACAGAAACCTTTTTCTTTATCCGTCCGCCCTGCCCTGACAGAGCGGCGCCAATGGTCGCATCTGCCCATGTCTCTGCCATCCCCAGCAAGCGGGCAGACACAAACTTGACAATCGGTGTGCCATCGCAGTTTCACCCCATGCAAAGCTATCTGGAAAAGCGCGACCAGGCTAAAAATCTGGCGCGGTTCTACGCAATGGCGGTGTTGCCAAATCTGTTTGGTGAATGGACCCTGCGGCGGGAATGGGGTCGCATTGGCGCGTCTGGACAGGTGCGACTTGAGTTATATCAGAGCCAGACTGAGGCCGAGCAGGCCTTGCAGGCACTGGAAAACCGCAAACGGCGGCGGGGGTATTTCATGGAACCGCAGCAATTGCACATGCTGTAACGGCGGTTACTGCCCATTTATTAGCCACAAACCGCCCCTAGTTTACCGGAGTCAAAAAAGCACGGAGACTAGAAGAATGACGAATGGAAATTCAGGAAATAGATTTACGCCAGAAATACGCGCACGAGCGGTATGCCTGGTGTTAGAAAATGAGGCTGATTATACGAGCAGAACACAAGCTGTTTTATCGATTGCAAAGAAGATTGGCTGCAATGGTGATACGCTACGTGTGTGGGTTCGAAATCACGAAATTGAAATAGGATTACGCAATGGGGTTACACAAGCGGAGCGTGATGAGTTAAAAATCCTCCAGCGAGAAAACAAAGAGTTACGGCAAGCGAATGATATTTTGCGTAAAGCGTCGGCTTTTTTCGCAGCGGCGGAGCTCGACCGCCTACGGAAGAAATGATTATGTTCATAGATAAACATCGTACAAGCTATGGCGTCGGGTCTATTTGTAAAGTTTTACCAATAGCGCCATCCACCTATTTTTATGAGCGGTCTATAATGCTGGATCCCAGTAAGTCTCCAGAACGCCGCAAACGAGATGTTGTTTTGATCACAGAAATCGACCGTGTTTTTAAAGCTAGTGGTAAACGTTATGGGGCTGATAAGATTTGGCATCAACTTCGCCATGAAGGGTTTGATATTGCACGTTGTACAATTGAGCGCCTTATGAAACAGATGGAAATACAAGGCGTTGTACGTGGTGGCAAGGGGATTAAAACTACACAGAGTAACAAGGCGCAGCCTTGTCCTAAGGATAAGGTAAATCGTATATTCACAGCTCCCGCACCTAACGTTTTGTGGGTCGCTGATTTCACCTATGTCAGTACGGCCATTGGGTTTGTATATGTTGCTTTTGTGATTGATGTCTTTGCACGATATATCGTTGGATGGAAGGTCTCACATTCTCCGAATACGGCTTTGGTCTTTGATGCTCTGAACCAGGGTATCCACGCTCGAAACCCTCAATCTGGCCAGTTGATCCACCACTCAGACAGAGGCGTTCAATATTTGTCGATCAAATATACAGAAAAATTAATCGATGCTGGAATTGAGCCATCCGTTGGGAGCGTTGGTGATAGTTATGATAATGCACTCGCTGAGAATATGATCGGATTGTACAAGACCGAAGTGATTGAACATCAAGGACCATGGCAAGGTAGGGTTCGTCCCAACAAAGGTACATAATCCACCACAGGATTTAATACTGTAGCCATACAAACAAGGCATTTTATGGGTTTATGCTCCCCCCAAAATGACTGGTTCGAATAGGCTTCTATTTTGGGGGAGGATTCCCATGGTGTCCTGTAGAATTTCATCGGAGAAATCGTACTCGCCGAGCATGTTAATGTGGGCCCATGACAACGGAGAATGGGTTGCTATTGTTTTCAGCAGTTGTTCCCTTGCCTCGGCGTTGTCAATCTGAGCCAATTTACGTGTGAGATAGAGATAATTCCAACAGATGATGCTGTTTTTGATAAGGCGGTTGCAGGCCTCGGCGACTTCCTGATCCTCTTTTGCGCCTTGGGTGTATTCCCTTGGATTTCCAACCGCGATGGCGCGTGTAAACCTGTTCGCTAATTCAACCTTGTTGAGTTGGGCCTCGATGGATTGGCGAAGCTCAAGATCGTCGATGTAACGCAGGATAAAGAGGGTCTTCATAATCTGCCCAAAGGCCTTCATGGCTTTATAAAGACTGTGTTGGCGCGAATAAGAATTCAGCCGCCGAAAGATGTCAGATGCCGTTGTTTCCTTGAGCTTTATGGTGGCTACTAACCGCAGAATTGCGTCCCAGTTCTCAATTATGATATCCTGATTAATATATTTATCGGGTCGAATAGCCCATTTTGAGGCTGTCCCTAATTTGTGGCCTTTAAACTGATATAGGCTTTGCTTCTTGAGGTTTTTAATCCTCGGCGCATAGGAAAATCCCAGAAGATGGGTAACACCAAAAATTGCCTCAGAATAGCCGTGCGTATCGGTCGAATGAATGTCACTTTTGACCACGTCGTTGTGCATCAGGCCGTCGATAACATAAGCACTTTCCCGTTCAGCTGCACTGAATACCAAGGAATGCCATAAAAGATTGCGTTCGTCGGTAAATGTGTAGGCGCTAATCCCCTGACCTTTTCCAAAATACTTAAATGAATGGTTTGCATTCAGCGAGTCCGCGCGAACTTCAAATTTCTGCCCGTCGCTGGCCGTGTGTAATTTCTCAGGCGATTTTCGGTAGATGTTTGGCAACTCCATTTGGTCCATGGCTTTTACCACCCGATCGTTCGCCGCAATAAGATTGTCCAGAGAGAAGCGCCATGTGACGGCGTGCTCCAGTTCTCGCTCTGTGACGCCAGGAGATATGCGGGCCATTTTTTGCACCCCAATCCCACAACCAAGCCCCATGACCCCAGCGAGCAGGATGGATTTACGGCTGATTGATCGGCTATGGCCTTGTTGCCAATGGGTTAATTCATCAAGAGAACCACAGTGCTGATTGACTGTAGATATAATCTCAGCTAACGGCACATAGTGCCGTTTAGGAAAGCAAGACTGCAGCGGCTCGCTCTCCACCTGATCTTTGGCTGGCGTTGCCACCCTGAATGCCCCATTCGGCATAATTTTGAGATGTGGGTTTTCCCCATTTTGGGCATGGCCATTGGTGATCTGGTATTGGCTCTGAAGGGCGGCATTAAGTGTTTTTAACAGTGTTTCTGGCGTTGCAAATTCATCCATTCCAGCCCGCTCCAAGAGCTGTGCCTTTTCCCGTTTCCACCGATCACCATTGATCAGATAATCGTCCAATGGTCGATATTTGTAGGATAAGGTAAGGTTCAGGTTTCCTGCCTTGATGGCGCTGGCAACGTGCAGGAAGAGAAACGCCTTATAAAGTGAGGTTTTGAATTCACCACCATTATTTCCCAAGACGGCTTTTCTCTCGGGTCCGTCCAGAAAATCCACGGGTGCCTTGCGGCCAATGGTGCCGTCGGTTTCTTTGAAATGCCGGATTGCATCCACAAGGGCAGTATGCCCAGGCCCGGTGTCTAAACTCAGGGCCTTCAAAATAAGTGATACGCGGTTTTGTAGGCGTAATGATCTACTTTCCAAAACCTGATAATACTGGCTGTCATCGCTATCCTCCTGAAGACTGGTCTTTATCTGATCAAACTTAATCTCCCTTTCTTGCGTTAGAAGCACTTGAATTCGATCAACTTTCTGGACGGCCGAAAGGGTGCCATGATGGGCCAGGATGCGAATTTCGCGAAGCACGCTGAATACATTTGTGTCTAAGTTTTCCAAAAGATTGGAGACATGCTCGTTCTGTATCTTTTTCCGCTCGAAAATCTGCTCCTTGTAATATCGCTGCGCGGAATTCCGAAAAGTTTGCACGGAACTTAGCAAAATATCAGTCAGAGCGTCATGAAGGCGGCGGTATTGATGGGTAACGAAGGCGATGATGTGCAAATAACGATCTGTATGGGCGCGACGCTTAAGCTGAAAAATCTCAGACTTCAGAACACTGCCAGCATAATATCGTACGCCCTCTGGTCCAAGATCAAGATTGCCCAGTATAGGAGCTATCGTTTCATAAAGCTCTGAAAGAACGTGGAAATCCGCGACAGTTTGTTTTACTTTTCCGGGTTTTGTGGATTGTGATATTTTTTTCAGCAGTGTGAGGCGGTAACGATTGTTGTCATCGTCAGTGACAAACAATGCATCAAGCATTTGACGCTGCTCTGGCACCAGTTGTGTTTCAATGATCCGTGATAGCTCTCGCTTTTTAGCATTCATCTCTGATCTAATGATCTCGGTCAACCGTCGCGTTGTGGGCAGTGCTATGCGTTTTTGGATCAGGAAATCCAGACAGCGCCCGAATATCAATCGCGGCTTCAGATGCCCACGCATCATGTCTGAAACCTCTGCCCGCAGCAACCTCTCAGCGTCACGATCAAAGAGTCGGAAGCCATAAAAGTTAAGGATGATCTTTTGGTGGCGGGAACGACTGGTATCAGTATATTTACTTGCTACGAACGGGGCGGTCACAATATCAAGTTTGTGCCTTGCCGCTTCCATATCTTTTTGATGAAAATCCTGTGGCGAGTAGAACCGCTTGGCGGACCGAAAATAGGCACACATCAGGACAAACCCAATACCCGTTTCAGATTTACGCATTTTTTCGGCAGCATCCAATAATGCTATGGGAAGGTCGAAATATTGTTTTCTCTCTGCGCTATTAAACACGGGCGGCTTTTCAAGTTCAGTGCGCTCGGCAGCTGACAGGATATTCATTCTTGGCATGGGGGATTCCGTAATAGTTGTTATCGAAAAAACGATGGCTTACAGGATCAGAGATACTTAATAAAAAACATTGTTAAATGCCTAATGTTCATTACAATAAAAATAAGATCATCACCTTTTTATTAAATACTGAACATATGACCCAAAAACGTAATTGGGGCAACTTGGCGGGAATTTTCGCAATCCGGTTCAAGTGGGCACATTTGACGCACTCATCATCATGTCCATCTTGAAGATCTTTGGTTTAGATTGCGGCAAATTGACTCGCATTTACATATGAGGATTCCAAAGGCGAAGTATTTTCTGCTCTATAGGGCGATGTTGCCATCGCCTCCACACTCTCTTGATGATTTGTCCAATGCCGCGCTTAAAGATTTGGTTTTCGCGCTCTTTGCTGAGCTTTCAGAGCTGAGGCAGGAAAGGACCGAATTGCGGGACGAGATCAGACAGCTCAAGAAACTTCCGCGACGTCCGAATATCAAACCAAGCGGTCTGGCCTCACAAGACAAGAGCAGCAAGCAGGATTCCGAGCCCAGCGGGGGATCAAAAACAGACGGGAAGCAAAAGAAAAATCGGCGCGGTCCACGACGCAGTAATCTGAATTTACACAAACGCGAGGTCAAGGTCACTCTTGAAGATGTACCTGATGGGTCCACACGCAAAGGCTATCAAGCGCATACCATTCGTGACATCGTGATTTACGCTGAAGAAGTGACTTACCTTCGGGAGGTCTGGCAGTTTCCCGATGGCAGTCGCCGCGTGGCCTCGCTCCCACCCGGGGTGGTAAAGGGCCGCCAGCAGTATGGGAATAATCTGAAGGCCCTGACGATCACGCTGTATCATCAATGCCAGTCCACCGTTGCGCGTATCGCGGCTTTGCTGAATGACATGGGTCTGGACATTTCCGCTCGTCAGATAAAGCGGTTTCTGAACGAAGATATCCAGGGCATTGTCGACGAGCAGCAGGACGTGCTGAGAGCGGGTATGGAAACTGCTGCATGGATCAATGTCGATGACACCGGAGCGCGCCATCAGGCCAAAAACGGCTTCTGCACCGTAATCGGCAATGATCTTTTTACCCACTTCAGATCGACCGGCTCGAAAAGCCGCCTTGATTTTCTTGAACATCTCTGTGCGGGTGACCTGACCTACACCGTCAATGACGAAGCGCTTGACTACATGAGACGCATGAGGTTGCCCGAAAAAACCATAGTGCTTTTTGCCTCACATCCGCATCGGATATTTCGCGGTGAGGACGCGTGGCAGGCCCATCTGGCCACCCTCGGGATTGACCGCATAACGGTGAAACCGGACCCGATAAAAATCGCCACCGAGGGCGCGCTCTGGGGCAGTATCTGCGATGCTGGACGCCTTTCCGATACGGTGATCCTGAGCGACGATGCTGGCCAGTTCAATGTCGGAGATGCTCATGCGCTGTGTTGGGTGCATTTGGAGCGTCTCATTCGCAAGCAACAAAGCACCAACGAAATCCAATTTGCGCGTGTCCAAGCCGTACGAACATCCGTTTGGGACTTCTACCGGGAACTCTCAGCTTTCAGACAAGATCCCTGCGATGCGCAGCGCGAGGGGCTTTCGGCGCGTTTCGACGCGATATTTGAGCAACGAACGGGCGATGCAAATCTCGACAACCTGCTTAGACGGCTGAAGGTAAACAAGGGTGAATTGCTGCGTGTTCTGGATTATCCGAGTACACCCCTGCATTCCAACAGCGCGGAACGCGATATACGGTCTCAGGTCACGAGGCGGGCGGTCTCGCAGGGAACCCGCAGCCAAAGCGGTCGGGCCGCACGCGATGCCGGCCTTGGCGCATTGAAAACCTGCCAAAAACTTGGGGTATCATTCTGGCAATATGCGCGCGCCCGTCTTGGGGTTGCCGGTGCGGTCTGCGTTCCCAGTCTCGCAGACCTTATCATACAGCGCTCAATGGCCAGACAGTTCTCGCCAAGTTGCCACAATTCCAATCATGATATGCGGGGACTGTATGAGTAAATACATCGAATCCGGGCACAAGCGCAATGACCAGGACTTCTATCCGACGCTTCAAGCCAAAGAGATGGTGCGCGACCTCGTTCTTTCTGCAGGCGTCAGCATCCCACCAGTTGCATGGGAACCACATGCAGGCGAAGGCCATTTGGTTGATGCCCTCAAGAATATGAACATCCCGGTATATGCCAGCGACATTGAGCCCCGCGCCAAGGGTATTGTCGAAATGGGCTTTCTGGCTCAGGATCGCCTGCCTTCAGACCAAATTCGATCCATAGTCATGAACCCTCCGTTCAGCTCTTTGGATGCACAACTCGGTCACGCTCTGAAACTCATGCAGCCTGTCACGGGGACAGTCCTGATGCTTGCACGCACATTGCTTACATCCGGTAAAAAGCGGCAGTCAAACTTCAGGAACCATCCACACTTCGCCGCAAAGATCGAAATGGTGGGGCGACCCTTCTGGTTCACAGATTACAGAAACAGCCCAATTCATCCTTACTCCTGGTATCTCTGGGACTTCAGTACAGAGCATCCCCTCCCGGCCATAAAGTGGATTGATCCCCTATAATCTGGTGTTGCGTGCCGCCACCTTTATCTATTCGTTGCAGAAAGGTCGGCCCTGTTGACAGGGTATCGGGGCTTTGCCAAACCCCGCCAAGTTGCCCCAATTACCCAAAAACAGCCCAAAAAAACCATTGGTTATCTGCGCGTCTCAACAGATCGCCAAGACTTAGAAAAAAACAAAGCGGACATCTTAAGCTTTGCCAATCAAGCAGATCTTGGACGTGTGGTGTTTGTAGAAGAAAAGGCGTCTGGTAAAATTTCATGGCGCAATCGAAAGATTGTAAATATCCTGGATGATCTGGGCGCAGGCGATGTTCTGATCGTCAGCGAACTATCACGCCTTGGCCGTTCCATGCTCGAATGTATGGAAATACTGTCCATTGCCGCCGAACAAAAAATCCGAGTCTTTGCACTCAAAGGAAACTGGCGTTTGGATGACACCATCCAAAGCAAGATCATTGCGATGGCATTTTCCATGGCCGCCGAAATTGAACGGGACTTGATCTCTTCGCGCACCAAAGAAGCCCTGAGGGCCCGAAAAGCGTCTGGCTTGCCTCTCGGTCGGCCCAAAGGGCCTGGCAAAAGCAAGCTAGATCAGTTCAGGCCAGAGATTGAAGCACTTCTTACAAATGGGTCTACACAGAGTTTCATCGCAAAACGCTACAACACAACGCCTGGAAACCTATGCAATTGGATTAAAAAGAACGGTATTCTAAAGCCAGAGGTCTAGACAATTCCTGTGGTGGATTTGGTACCTTTGTTGGGATAGACCCATCCATGCGGCGCAGACGGGCGAATTGCCGTTTCCGAAGCCGGGGGGAGGCGGGTCGCAGGGCAATCTGCCACTGAGCGTGCGCGCCATGCCGATGACACCGCCCTCGGACGGGTCAGGCGGATCCGAGGCCGAGGTTGAGGCCGCACGCGAGGCTGCTGATGGCCAATCGTCAGGGCAAACCGATGTCGCCCCAACGAAGATTGCGCCTGTCGTTCACGCCGTTATCGCCGAGGAGCAGCGACAGATAGAGATGGATTTTGGGAGCCGGGTTGCGGATGCCGAGACAGTGGGCGTGGATGATGAGGCCCAGATGCGCTCTGCTGTCCATGGCTTGGAAGACATGGAAGCGATGCTGCAGGAAGAGGGCGGCGAAAAGCTGGTGGCTCGATAACGTGGCGGGCATAGCGACCTGCGCGTAGCTCCCGTAAGGCTGAATGTCACAAACGATGCTTTTTGACGCCGAAAAAAGGGCTGGTTTGCATGACCGTTCGATCTTTCGCTCGGAACGTCGTGGGCAGGGACCAGCCATTTCCACCTTGTTCAGATTATGCCCCGAGACGGCGCAGCCGCTTGTCGATCTCGGCGGGGGGTAGAAAGACCGCCTCATCCGCCCGCCAGATTTGCAGGGCGGAGACAAGAAGCCCGACATCGCAGGCTTCGGCGGCGTGCAGCTCGTCGATGATCCAGAGGACGCCATGAACGCGCACCGCGCGAGCGGTGGCCACCTTGCGCAGAAGGTTGTCGCCGGTCAGGAGGATGCCGTTTTCCTGGCAGGTTGTCGTCACGAGGGCGAAGCAATCATTGGCTGACAGGCGGCTATGTTTCCGCTTTAGAGCGAAAACCCGCGCGACCTCTTCGCCCGGCAGATCGTAGGTGGCGAGGCCGCCGTCTTCGAGCATCCGCCATTCCTGCGCCGTGAAATCGAGCAGCTCCTCCTCACGGATGGGCAGGGGCACGATGAAGCGATAGGGCAGCCGCAGCAGGACGTGCAGCAACTCTCCCTTCTTCAAGTCGATCAGACAGGACGCATCATTGACGACAACACAGGTCACTGGTCACGAGGCCCCCTGATGTCGCGTTCGACAACGCTCAAGGGGAGCCCGAGCATTTGCGCCGCCCGCACGGGGGAAATCATCTCCTCGCCGAGCGCGCGCCAGACGAGGCGCTCGAAGCGCTGCGGCTTCTCGAAGGCCGCGAAGCCCTCGCCTGGACCGATAGGTTCCGGCTCCTCGCGCCGCCAGCTTCGCGCATAGGTCTTGAACGCATATTCCACAGCACTCTTCGACAGGATGTCCACCTGGCCGAGCCGCACGAGCATCGCGGCGGCGGAGACGCCATAGGTGCGCTTGAGCCGCATGATCTCTATCCAGGTCATGCCGTGACGGTTTCGGCCAGCTTCCTCTTCCAGATGCTCACGCGGAATGAGGAACGCCCCCGCGAAGCGGTGCATCGAGGGTTCCTTTTTCAGCGCGGCATTGCCGGTTTCGGTGATGATCCGGTGCGCGAGTTCGTGGGCGAGGTTGAAGCGCTTGCGTTCGACATTGGTGTGCCGCGAGACGACGATCACCTCAGTCGGTGCGCCCTCCGCCCGTTCGACATGACAGGCCAGCCCGTTGATGCGTTCCGGGAGATCGGCCTCGATGACCTTGAGTCCCTTGTCTTCGAGCAGGGCGGTCATACTCGGGATCGGGTCGATCCCAAGCTGCCACTCGCGCCGCACGTCCCGCGCCTTGGCGTCGATGGCCTCTTCATCGGCCACCATGTCCACGCGCAGCGCGGCGAAGGGGTCTTCAGCGGGGTGCATATCGAGGATGTCCTCGATGGCGAGATAGTCTTCGAGCTTCTCGATGACGATGGATTCCGCCATCGCGCGATCCTGCGCCGAGGCAGTCGAGTTCTTTCGCCACTCGACGCTTTCCAGAGCTTCGACCTGACCGCCGAGCAGGAAGTCCAGTGACACGCCGAGCGCCTTGCCGAGGCCGACCAGCACCGACAAGGACGGCATCATCTTGTCCGCCTCGTATTTGCTGATGGCCTGCGCTGACACGCTTGGGGTTACGCGCTCCGCGAGCGCTTGCATGGATAGACCCGCCCGCTTGCGGGCAAGTCTGAGTCTTTGTCCGAACATGGTCCTCTCCCGGCGGTTATTGTTGTGGTTGATAAACGCCAATTCTTACTATATATTTAAACACAAGGTTGGAGAATCGTCAACCGAAATCGACATATGAGGTCTGAAGTGTCTAAGAAAAATCAGCACGTTGTGCCGCATCAGAGCGGTTGGGCAGTGAAGGGGGCGGGTAGCTCCCGCGCGTCTTCCGTCCACGGCACGCAGCGCGAGGCCATCACGGCCGCGCGGGAATCCGCCATTCGTCAGGGCAGCGAGATGCTGATCCACGGCGAGAACGGTCGTATCCGCGAGCGCAACACCTATGGCAAGGACCCGTATCCGCCGAAAGGCTGAAGGGCATAAGCGGAATGGATGTCAGGATGAGCAGCGTTGGGAACAAAGGGCAGATACGTCGCATCCTCTCCATCGACGGGGGTGGGATCAAGGGCACGATGCCGGCTGCGTTCCTTGCGGGGCTCGAGGAAGAGCTGGGCCAGCCCATTGGGCGCTATTTCGATCTCATCGCAGGCACATCGACGGGTGGCATTATCGCGCTTGGCCTTGGTCTCGGCCGCACGGCAAAGGAACTGCTCGACCTTTACGAGCGTCGCGGGCCTTTAATCTTCGGCCAGGACAAGGCGGATGATGAGTCCCCGGGGTGGATGAAGCAGGCCTGGCGCACCCTCACCGCTACAGGGCGGCACGCTATCGGGCCAAAGCACGATGCAGCAGTTCTTGCCCGCGAACTCAAGGCCGTTCTGAACGACGATCTGATCGGGCACTCACAGACCCGGTTGGTGATCCCAGCGTGGGATGCCGATCTCCGCAGCCCCTATATCTACAAGACCGCGCATCACACGCGCCTGCAAACCGATTATCGCAAGATTGCGCTGGATGCTGCTCTGGCAACGGCAGCGGCACCTACGTATTTCAAGCGACATCGCACTGCTGATGATATCGGCCTGACCGATGGCGGGACATGGGCCAACAACCCGACGGCAATTGCCGTCGTCGAAGCCATCACCCTTCTGGGGTGGAATCCGTCAGACCTGCGCATTCTGAGTCTGGGGTGTCTGGACGAGGTCTACATGCTGCCCGAAAGTCCCGGGTTTGCCGGTCTCGGACTCAAAGTCCTCAACCTTTACGCGGATGGGCAATCACATGGCGCCCTCGGTATGGCAAAACTTCTGACGGGACACCCTTACGATGGGGATCGCATCTACCGCATCTCGCCGTCTGTCCCGAGTGGTTTTTTCACTTTGGATGACACAACGAAGATCGGCCGCCTGAAGGGCCTGGGCATGTCAGAAGCACGAAGAGCAAAGCCCCACCTGACCCCGATCTTTTTCACCCAGCCCGCCGACGCCTTCGTGCCGGTCTATCAACTCAAGGAGAATGCGACATGAATCAGATGTTGCGACAGCCGCTGACCGACAGTGACATTCGTCGGCGCACGCAGATATTTACCATCCTTGACGAGATCGGCGAGGATCTGGACCTCACCGAAACCCAGTTTGATCGTGCGCGCCAGAGCTATGGTGCCGTCGGAGACTGGCTGTCCGCATCGACTGATCCGCTACTCGTCAGTGTTATGGTCTATCTTCAAGGGTCTAGTGCACTTGGAACGGCCGTGAAGCCGATCGGGCGGCGGGAATTCGATGTCGATCTCATCTGCTTTTGTGCAGGTATCGCGTCAGGCATCTCCCCGGCTGTCCTAAAAGCGGCAGTTGGCAATCGGCTGAAAGAACACGCCACCTACGTGCGTATTCTCGAAGAAAAGAAGCGCTGCTGGCGTCTTAACTATGCGGGGGACTTCCATCTCGACCTGTCCCCGACTATCGCAAACCCGGCCTGCATCAACCGGGGCGAACTGGTACCCGACCGGGCTTTGAAAGAATGGCATCCGACAAATCCGAAGGCCTACAAGATACTGTTCGACGAGCGCGCGGCACTCCAACCTACCTTTGTGGGAAAGTTCATCGCCATGCAGCGGGACGAGGCGAAGGTAGAGCCATTCCCTGTCCGAGAAGCAGTGAAGGGTATCCTGCGCCGCATCGTGCAATTGCTCAAACGGCACCGCGACGTCTTTTATGAGAACAACACGCAAGACGTTGCCCCGATTTCCGTCATCATTACCACCCTTGCAATGCAGTCCTATGCCTATTGCGTGCGCAAGCACGTCTTCCATGACGAAATGGACCTGCTCGTCGAAACGATCCGGATGATGCCGCACTTCATCGACCGCCCCATCCTGGACGGACGGCGGGGCTATGCCATCCTGAACGAGACTACCAACGGGGAAAACTTCGCGGACAACTGGAATAAGGATGAACGCCGGGCACCAGCGTTCTATGCGTGGCATGCGCAAGCGCTGTCCGATTTTGAGGCCCTTCGAGACGCAGTCGGTCAGGACCGCTTGTCCCTGAACATGGAGCGTTCGTTCGGTTCTGGTGTCACCGGACGGGTTCTCGGCAACCGCGTTAATGCGGTGTCGGATGGTCGCAAATCGGGTCTGCTTTCTGTCGCACCTGTGGTCGGGCTGACGACATCGAAGGTCGCAGCTTCAACCACCGTGCCCGCAAATACGTTCTTCGGTGATTGATGATAGGACGAGGCGGGCAATACGACCTGACCCTGTCGCAGCAGCTGCTGTTCCTGAAGGCAAGCCCGGCTATCAGTGGTGCGGGGCAGGTCCGCGCAAACAAATTGACATGGCAAGAGCCTATACGACCTACCGCCTTGGCGCGCTCCTATCTTGCCACTATCACGTTTCAGCCGGGCCAAACGCCCGATGTTCAGATAGACGACCCGGATCTGGAGTTGCTGGCGGCAGGGCGTCCTTTGCCTCACGTCTACAGAGATCCGCTGCGCCTTTGTCTTTATCTTCCAGGCGCCAGGGAATGGGAAGCGCGGAAGCGGATCGACCAAACCATCATTCCGTGGATTTACCTTTGGCTCTATTATTTCGAAGATTGGCTTTGGTCAGACGATTGGAAAGGTGAAGGGCAACACCCCGGCGAAGAGCCTGAGCCAGTTGGCAATCGGGCGATGCGCAGGGCCGTGGCACGGTGCTGAAATTGTCCATTCCGCCTGTGGCAGAAACGGTCGTTTTTGGCCACGTGCCTTGTGTCGCGAGGGATCAACCGTTTAGAGATGACGAAAACCCGCGGCAAAACCTTTGCGGTTTTGTCAAGTTTTTGGCACATGGCTGTCACCGCCTGCCCAACCTACCGAGTCTTGAAAGCTGTGCCAGCATTCGGGTTCCTGTTCCAGTTGTGTCACCGGACGGAGCTGCGGTTGCGCCGCCCGCAGCATTGGGCATGCTATCCCCTATGAAATACGAAAAAAAATACCACGCAGAGGCTTCCATCCAGAAGTCAGAAACTGTCCACTAAAGCGGGGCAAGTCCATTGCTGGCTACCTGCAAGCCCTCTGGCAAAGGCATAGCTGCCGCCGAAGCCGGCCGAGAGCGCTGGCATCATGATGTTTCCAGAAATCGCCCGAACGAGGAAGGGCGTTGCAATGATGAACCCCTTCGCCATCAGCACCATCATAAAGAACGGAATAAGCGCGCCGATGTTGGAGGCTCCTTCCGGATCGCCCAGCTCAGCAAGTAGCGCACGAGAGACACCTGTGCTCGTCGCGAACACTCCGGCAACGACAATCGGGTACATCGCGAAGGAGATCAGCGCCGAAAGCCAGCGCGCGAAATAGTCCTTGGTCACGTCGAAAAGGGTCAGGAAGATCATGACCGGCGCGATGCCGATCAGAAGGGCGATCATGAGCCGTGACGCTACAACAATGAACGCCGCCAAGCCACCGAGGATCGAGAGCAGCAGTACCCCAAGCGTGTCGAGCAAGGCGCCGGCCATCCAGTTCAACTCAGATCCCGCAGCATTCAGATAGTCCCCGAGGGCTGCGATCAGATCGTCGAATTCCTCTGCAAAGGTACCGGACGGACCTGGTGATCCGCCGCCAACAGAAGCAACAAGGGCCCCGGCAATGCTGTCGATCCCATTCAGTATCGCTGAGGCAAGCGCATTGAACCGCCCCTAGTTTACCGGAGTCAAAAAAGCACGGAGACTAGAAGAATGACGAATGGAAATTCAGGAAATAGATTTACGCCAGAAATACGCGCACGAGCGGTATGCCTGGTGTTAGAAAATGAGGCTGATTATACGAGCAGAACACAAGCTGTTTTATCGATTGCAAAGAAGATTGGCTGCAATGGTGATACGCTACGTGTGTGGGTTCGAAATCACGAAATTGAAATAGGATTACGCAATGGGGTTACACAAGCGGAGCGTGATGAGTTAAAAATCCTCCAGCGAGAAAACAAAGAGTTACGGCAAGCGAATGATATTTTGCGTAAAGCGTCGGCTTTTTTCGCAGCGGCGGAGCTCGACCGCCTACGGAAGAAATGATTATGTTCATAGATAAACATCGTACAAGCTATGGCGTCGGGTCTATTTGTAAAGTTTTACCAATAGCGCCATCCACCTATTTTTATGAGCGGTCTATAATGCTGGATCCCAGTAAGTCTCCAGAACGCCGCAAACGAGATGTTGTTTTGATCACAGAAATCGACCGTGTTTTTAAAGCTAGTGGTAAACGTTATGGGGCTGATAAGATTTGGCATCAACTTCGCCATGAAGGGTTTGATATTGCACGTTGTACAATTGAGCGCCTTATGAAACAGATGGAAATACAAGGCGTTGTACGTGGTGGCAAGGGGATTAAAACTACACAGAGTAACAAGGCGCAGCCTTGTCCTAAGGATAAGGTAAATCGTATATTCACAGCTCCCGCACCTAACGTTTTGTGGGTCGCTGATTTCACCTATGTCAGTACGGCCATTGGGTTTGTATATGTTGCTTTTGTGATTGATGTCTTTGCACGATATATCGTTGGATGGAAGGTCTCACATTCTCCGAATACGGCTTTGGTCTTTGATGCTCTGAACCAGGGTATCCACGCTCGAAACCCTCAATCTGGCCAGTTGATCCACCACTCAGACAGAGGCGTTCAATATTTGTCGATCAAATATACAGAAAAATTAATCGATGCTGGAATTGAGCCATCCGTTGGGAGCGTTGGTGATAGTTATGATAATGCACTCGCTGAGAATATGATCGGATTGTACAAGACCGAAGTGATTGAACATCAAGGACCATGGCAAGGTAAAAGTGATGTCGAAATGGCAACTCTAACTTGGGTTGATTGGTACAACAATGACAGGCTCTTTGGGCCAATCGGATATATACCACCTGCACAAGCTGAAAGGAATTTCTATGAAACCCTAAATCAATATGATATTGCTGCAGAATGACGGACTAAAATCACTCCGGTAAACTAGGGGCGGTTCACATTGAACTGGACCCAATTGGCCGCGAAGATACCTATCAGCCCGACCTTCACGGCCAGCCAAAAGGCAGTTCGGCCGTCCATGGCCTAACTGATGGGGTGGATGCCCCTCCCCAAACGGCATCGTAATGTGCCAAGGTGGTGCTGTAGTTGCCACCACGAAAAGGAGAAAGCATCCATGGAAGACAATATCATCATCGGAGTAGATTTAGCAAAGAATGTATTTCAACTGCACGGAGCATCGCGAGACGGACATGTTTTATTTCGGAAAAAGCTGTCGCGCACCCAATTTAAGAAATTCATGTTGAACCATAATCCCTGCCTTGTTGCGATGGAGGCTTGTCCATCATCGCATTACTGGGCGCGCGAATTTTCCAAATACGGTCACGATGTTAGGCTAATCCCTCCGATTTACGTCAAACCTTTTGTGAAACGCCAAAAGAACGATGCCGCTGACGCCGAAGCGATAGTTGAAGCGGCACTGCGTCCGAATATGAGCTTTGTTACGGCTAAATCAGCGGAAACACAGGCACTCGCAATGATGGTTCGTACGCGAGACCAACTGGTGAGCCAGCGTACAGATACGATCAATGCACTGCGAGGACATATGGCCGAGTTTGGTTTGATTGCGCCCGCCAAAGCCTGCAATCTCGGACGACTTGAAACCATGATTGAAACGGCAGAGACAGATTTTCCGGAGCTTGCCCGAGATATGGCGCACCTTCATCTGGAACACATCGCCCGCCTTTCGTACCAAATCGATGGAGTAACCACCAGAATCGACACCTATGGTAAATCGAGTGAAACAGTTCAGCTTTTACGAACCATGCCAGGTGTGGGGCCAATATCCGCTATGGTGATTGAGGCGTTTGCCCCGGACATGTCCAGTTTTAACTGTGGCCGCGATTTTGCAGCTTGGCTGGGATTGATACCGCGCCAGCACTCGACCGGAGGAAACGCGCGGCTTGGACGCATGACGAAAATGGGACAGAAAGACATACGACGATTGTTGATCATTGGCGCGATGAGTCGGATCGGGAGTGCGTGTCGCCGTGGTACGACCGATCCGTGGATTAACGACAAGCTGGCACGCAAGCCCCGCATGGTGGCTGCAATTGCACTTGCCAACAAGATGGCGCGGCAAATTTGGGCCATGCTGATAAAAGGAGAAGTTTATAGAGTTCCAGGTGCAAACCTGGTTTGAGACGCAAGGTCCGTACATAAAACGGCCTTGTTTGTAAGGAGTGCGACGAGTGATATGGATGTCGATTGACAAGATCACGATCAGGAAAACCAGCTTGGGTCCACGTGACCTTGATCACTACTAACTGATTTGGACCTGATCGGCGAACTTACCATACCGGCCCGCGGCAAGTGAAAAGCCGCAAACAGAGGCCTGACACATGACTGCAATCAATCGTACCAATCGCTCAAAAAACTTCTTGCAAAACCCGGGGCATCCACACATGGACCGAAGCTGCATATATGGACGTCTTGAGGAACATAAGTAGAACGAATTGACGCTTGACGTGCGTTTTGCATAGGTCGAGAACTGAGAGATATTCGAAAGGTGTTCCGTATTGGCAGAGCAATCATTTATTGACCCTGAAAAGCCATTCAGAATACTACTGCACAGGTATTAGAGCAATTGATTAACGATGATCGGCACGGCAATCGCTTGAAAAAGTGGGGATTCCCTTAGCGGGTGATATGTGATTCTCTGGTCATTGAAATGACATTCGGAGCCTCCCATGATCTCAGCCAATATCCTCGACCATTTTTCTGCCATTGAAGACCCACGCCAGAGCTGGAAAACTGTTTATCCACTACCCGAAATCCTACTGATTGTGCTCTGCGGTGTTATGGCTGGTGCTGATGATTTTGCCGAAATAGCCCGATGGGCGGACCGAAAATTGAAATTCTTGCGTGGGTTTCTACCCTTCAAAGATGGGATCCCATCTCATGACACGCTCAATGATGTGATGAACGCGATTCCCGCTGACCTGTTTAGCGAATGCTTCGTTTCCTGGGTTGCGGCCTTGCGCGATGGCGATGATGAGATCGTGGCAATTGACGGCAAGTCGTCACGCCGTGCGCATGGTGAGGATGGCCGCGCCCTGCATCTGGTTTCAGCTTGGGCAACGCGTCAGAGATTGGTCTTGGGGCAAGAATCCTGTGACGAGAAAGAGAATGAAATCAGCGCGATACCTCGACTACTGGCGCGGCTTGAGTTGAAAGGCGCGCTGGTCACGATTGATGCAATGGGCTGCCAACACGGTATTGCTGCGGCGATCCTCGCACAAGGCGCAGACTATCTTTTGGCGCTTAAAGGCAACCAAAAATCACTGCATGAAGAGGTGAGGCTCTATTTCGACCAGACCAGTGGTTTGGAAACCCATGAAACCACCGATGCCGATCATGGGCGGATAGAAATCCGTCGTGCCTATGTCAGTCATGATGTAGAGTGGCTGCGCCCTGATCGGTCTGAGCCTGGCGCACCAAGGTTTCCAGGCCTCGCCGCTATCGGCATGATCGAGGCCGAGGTCAAACACAAAGGTAAAACCAGTTTCTCGCGACGTTACTATCTGTCCTCCGCACCGCTCTCAGCCAAGCAATTCCTGCGCGCCACACGCGCCCATTGGGGTGTGGAAAATCGCCTGCACTGGGTGATGGATGTGGTGTTTCACGACGACCTGATGCGCTTGCGGACCCAAAATGGCCCCGCCAACATGGCTCTGATGCGACATAGTGCAATCAACATCTTCAAGCAAGTCGGCGATACGGCCAGCCTGAAAATACGAAGAAAAACAGCCGCTTGGGATGATAGTTACCTAAAAGCCGCAATCAAAGGTGAAGGCTGAAATCTTGGCACTTCTCCGCTTTGTTGAGTAGATTTAGGATTTCAAATAGAGCATAGATTGATTATCTGGAATGGATGATTGTCTAATTTTGAGTTTGAAGTATTCGGTATCCTTGATGCCTCTGGCTCGCTTACGGATCATTCCTATACTGACATTACCAGCCTCTATCCTGGCGCTTGTGAGCTTGTGTTTGGCGTAGTTGCAGATGCCCACACAATGTTTCCGTAGGGATTTCGCGAACTTTTTTAGATAGAGCATCTGTGACTGATCTGCTATCAGGCACCAACGTTCCAGTTGCTCCGCCATCGCCTCAAATGAAGCGGCACTCCACAGCAGCTGAAGCTGTTCTTTCAAGACGTAAAGTGCATTCAGGTTGCTATTGCTCTCCAGCAACCTTTGCAGCTTGTCACTTTGTTTTTCACTCAACTTATCCGCATTTTTGAGCAACAGATAATGCGTCCCTTTCATCAACTCTTTACCACTTGGATCGGCCTTTCTGAACTCAAGTCGACGCTGATTATGGATAGCTTTGCTGTAGTTTTTCATGACGTGGAAACGGTCAAATACTATGTCGGCCAACGGCAAGGACTCTCTGACAGCCTTTTGGTAGGCAGGCCCCATATCCATCGCTACGGCCTTTATTTTGCAGGCTGTATCTGGTTGCAGTTGTTTCAAAAACCTTGAAAAAACCTCGGCAGTTCGGCCTGCTTCAACCCAGATCAGATGACCGCCAACCATATCGTAGACCACCGTCATGTAGTCATGACCTTTCGCCCGGGCAACTTCATCTACACCAATATATTCCAAGCCAGTTAGCTCTGCAGGATCAAGCGTAGGGAGAGTTTCAATAAGGTATGCCCTGTCGATATTCTTGACCGTTTCCCATCGTATATCCAAATGTCTGGAAACCGCTTGAATAGACATATGCCGACATAATCCACTGATCAGTCGGCAAAATCGGTGAGTGAAACGGCACCCTTTATCAACAAAATCACACCCCTCAATGCGGCGTTCGCCCTTGTTAATATAAACCTGCGCCAGCTCAATCTCGACCACACAAGGATACCCAAAAAGGGGGATGTCGTTTACTTGTCGGCGGACATGCTGGTTGATGCTTCCCTTCTGGCCTGTAGCAGGGTCTATAGCCCTCCTACGCGCGTCTCGGCTGCAGTGAATGACAATCTTAACACCGCCGTCATCCAGTTTAATTTCATTTACACGTTGCCCTTTGAGGCCTAAAATATGCTGCGAGATGTTGATTGTCATATACCTGCTCTATGTAAAGTTATCAGAAACCATACATATCAACAGGTTACTTGGCGGTCGGCATCTTTTTCTACTCAACAAAGCGGAGAAGAGCCGAAATCTTCAAGCGATTGCCGTGCGATGATCGGGCCTTGCGTCTTTTAGAGCCACTGACTGATAGCTGGTTTGAAGATACCGAAGAGACGCGCTAAATAGTGGCAACAGGACGAACACCAAGAAGTGTTGAAACTAAAATCTGGAAATTTCTGGAAAGGCGCCGTGATTTGTGGGCCCGCCGGTTTCTACAAACAGCTATGATATTGCGAGAGTCCAAGCGGCAAAATGAGTGCGAAACACTGTCTGCTTCCATACTACACGACTCTCCTAATTCCAGCTCAAATTAGGAGAGTCGTGTAGTATGAGCTCACTGTGGACAGGGCCACCTCATCGCCGGACATCTCCCGACAGGCCACTTTCATGGTCTTGGTAAAGCCCTTCGTGCTCTTGTCGTCTGCCAGCGTTTTGAGTGCTGCCAGACGGCGGCCACCGCCAACAACGCCGTAAGTGCCATCTTCCAACTTCTGCACCACCAGCGGTTGCAACAACCCGCGCACGGCGATATTGGCCGCCAGCGGTGTGATCGCCGCTTCCGCATAGGCCGTGGCACTGCTGGCCCGCACGTTGCGTGGATGCAAGGTCAGCTTGTTGAGCGCAATCTGGCAATCGCTCAGCAGGGTGTTCGTATTTTGGTAGGTCATAGTGTTTCTCCATTTTCTATCTCGATCCCCCATTGGAATCACAAAGACAAAAAGCCCCGCTTTGGCCTTTAAGGAGACCAGGTGGGGCGAATGTAATCAGGGATGACGGGGCCGCAAATGTCCGACGGTTGCGCTCTGGCGTGGCAACGTGGATGGACGCGGGACTGGTGATGCAGGCCCCGCGCCCGTGTCTGTATTGTTCTTGCTATCTTCCCTAAATTAGCTAATATGTAGACAATCATTCAGGAGGCCGTCGTGCGCCAATTTTCGTCTACAGAACTTTCCAATAATACTGGCGATGTCCTTGCCGCTGCTGCGCAAAAGCCAATTGCTATCGCTCGACACGGAAAGCCTCGTTTTGTCGTTCTGAGTACAGAACAATTCGAACGGCTCCAGCATGGGCACGATACGCGCCGTGCCGTGCATGTTTCCGATCTTGGAGATGCAGCGGCTGCTGACCTGATCAATGCCCTGCAAGACAGCATCGACAATGGCTGAACAACGCAATCAACCAAAACTCGGGGATGTCTGGCGCTTTCCTTTTCTTTGGAAGCAGGAAGAGCAACGCGGTGAAACCGAAGGGCGTAAGAGCCGGCCCTGTGTTCTGGCCCTTCTGACCCGGAACATTGACGGGCAAATGGAAGTCTTGCTTGTTCCCGTTACAACGCAACCACAGGATCACAACCCGTTTGCGATTGAGGTTCCGGAGATTGAAAAGAAACGCGCGGGTCTGGACGTGGGTTTGCGGCTTTGGGTCGTAACCGATGAACACAACACCGACACGCCAAGGCAATCATACTACTTTGAAGCCGCGAGCCGTATGGGAACTTTCAGCACGTCATTCACCAAACAGGTTCAGGCCAAGAAGATCGCGGCCATCAAAGCCCGAAAGTCTTTTGGTGTACGCCGTAGCGATTGAGGAAGGGCGACAACCACTCCATCTTTAGCCAGCGCAGACCCTACGGTTGAATGTTGCCAGATAGGCGCGGGACCGCTGATGCCAGCCCCGCGCCCGTGATCTGCGTCAGGCGGCAATATATCCTGATACGCTGGCCGTACTGGCATAATCGGACAGGCTGCGATCCGCCTTGAACCAGCGGTCGCGCTCCAGCGACAGACCCAATGCCCCGCGCAGTTAGGCCAAGTTCGCTCATCGAAACGCTGCCCATTTCTGGGCAACCAAAGCCCAAATCGGCCAGGCAGAAAGCAACATCCGGGTCATCTGGCTCCAACCATGCCAGCAACCACGTGGCGGATCCATCCGGCATAAACAGCTTAACAACCGGTTTTACGGTTTCTGAAATATCCGCCTCGGCCATTGCCAGCCCATTGACCAGCAGTTTCGCACGGTGTTCGTTTGTGAGTAGTTTCATAGGTGTTTCCTCATAGTGAAAGTTTAGAAGGTGATCCCTCCTCTCTTCGGGAATGGGATCACCTGAAAACAAAGCCGTCTTTCACTTTACCAGCGCTACGCTGCGCTATAGAGCTGAGGAATATTATGGTGCGATGCCATACTGGGAATTTATCTTGGCACTGAAACAGCCCGGAACGGAGTATCTATGGATCAATACGGCTTGATCGACGCGCTGGCGCGGGATGAGGGTATCACCCTCAGCCGGCGGAAGATCAAAAAATCCGTGGCGGTCATATTTGCGGAAATCACGCAAGCTTTGGCCCGTGGACAGCGTGTCGAACTCGACGGTATCGGCGTGTTCAGCACAATGACACTGGGGCCAAGATGGGGCCGTAACCCAAAAACGGGTCACAGCGTCATGCGGCCCAAAACCACAAATCCCACCTTTCGCGCAGATAAAAAACTCACCGCACGTCTCAATAACGATGACGCGCCGAAAGGAAAAAAGCGACCTCCCTCTCTCATACCAGCGGACTAATTAAATGACCCTTGCCCATTCTCGAGTTGTGATTGAAGTTATTCTGTCGGGATCGTTTGCAAAGAAGTTCCAAGCTTGGGTGCATTTGTCGAGGATTTCCTCATAGGTGTCGAAGACGGAGATGGCGAGTTTGTTGGCACGAATATATGCCCAAACGTTTTCCATAGGATTCAATTCTGGTGAGTATGCAGGCAGTTTTGCGAGTGTGATGTTGTTTGGCACCCGCAAACATTTTGCACCATGCCAACCAGCCCCATCAACGATGAGCAGGGCATGTGCACCAGGCGCAACCATTTTAGCGATTTCATCCAGATGTAACCCCATAGCCTGAGCGTTGACGTAGGGCAGGATCAGGCCTGCAGCAGTTCCTCGTGCGGGGCAAGCAGCACCAAAAATATAGCTCCATTTATATCGCGTATCGCGCGGTGCGCGCGGGCGGGTTCCGCGTTTGGCCCATTTGCGGGTAATAGTTCCCTGTTGTCCAACACGGGCTTCGTCTTGAAACCAAATTTCCAGAGGCTTTTCCTTCGCATGCTCTGGCAGGATATCAGTCACAAAGCTGGTAAAGTTTTTATAGATACCCACGGGCTTACGCCCATGGTTCTATTCAAAGTTCAAGCTTCGCTTGTCCTGAGTTTTGAGCCGCTGGTGAATATTAGCCACGGACGCGACAACAAAAAACAGGAAAGGCTATCATCCCCGTGCTTACACACGGGGAGTTCCCGCTGGATTAAAAGCCTCCTGCGCCGCAGCATCAGTTTTTGGGTGCTCCGGGCGTACAGAAAGACGGCGGAACCCATGCTTGGCCAAGTACCTGCCGATTGTACGTTCGTGCAAGCTCACGCCAAATTCCTCTTCAACGCGAGCCTTTAAATCAGCACAACGCCAACGCACTACACCATCTTTTTCAGGGTTGGGTCCAGCCTCTACCCAAGCCACAAATTGCGCCTGTTGTTTTTGGGACAAACGTGGCTTCGCCCCTTTACCCCCAAGATCGGAAAGTCCCTCAATTCCAGACGCGTTGTAACGATGAACCCAATCTCGCAGTGTTTGACGATCCATGCCGCTGCTACGGGCCGCCGTCGCACGATCCACTGTTCAGCGACAATAACCTTGGCCGATAGCGACAACCACCTTGGCCGATGAAGATGATCGGAGGATTGGCTTGCCAATCCGTAGGTCAGGTTCATCGGCTAAGGTTTCATATTTTGGTTGAATAGGAACTGCTGTGGGCGGGTAATCTTAAGCTTCTACGTTTTAAACGGAGCTACAGATTGCCCTTCAAACCCATAACCGACCAGCAAATGAGGCTGTATATGACCGATAGAAATACCCATAACCAACGAACCGCGGCAGCCCGCGCCGGGTTCAGTGAACGTAGTGCACGGCGTTTTGACGCTGACCCGACCTTACCATCACAGAGAAGACCAAAACGGGGGCGAACTGTCACCGATCCCTTGGAGGGGGTCTGGGATGACCTCATCCAACCTGTCCTTGACCAAGACGCCTCGGTGCAGGCAATTACCCTGCTGAGACATTTGCAGGCTCACCATCCAGTGCGTTTTCCCGATGATCGTGTTAAGCGCACGTTGGAACGTCGTGTCCGTGCATGGCGCGCCCTACATGGGCCTCAAAAGGACATTATTTTCCGCCAAACCCCGGAACCTGGCTACATGTGCCAATCCGACTTCACGGATGCTGCAAAGCTGGGCATCACCATTGATGGGGCAGCTTTTGCCCATCGGTTGTATCATTTTGTCTTGGTTTACAGTCGATGGGAACATGTCGGGGTTGTGCGGGGCGGCGAGAGTTTCACGGCGCTGGCAGAGAACCTGCAAAATGCACTTTGGTCATTGGGTGGAGTGCCGCAAAACTGCCGTACCGACAGCTTGTCGGCAGCCTTCCGTAATCTTACCAAAGCTGAATCTGAGGATATCACCAAGCGCTATGAGGCATTCACCGAGCATTACGGCATGCAGGCAAGCCGCAATAATCGGGGTGTGGCCCATGAGAACGGTGCTGTGGAATCTCACAATGGTCACCTCAAGGTTGCCATTCAACAAGCCCTTATATTGCGGGGAAGTTGCGACTTTGAAACAGTTGCTGCCTATCGCCAATTTGTTGACGAATTGGTTGCCCGCAGGAACAAGCGACGGGGTGAGGCTTTTAAAGTGGAGCTGGCACAGCTCAACCCCCTCCCACCAAGGCGTACAACCGATTTTACCGAAGTTGTGACACCCGTTACCAGAACGGGCGGGTTTCTCGTGCATCAGGTCTTTTACAGTGCGCCTTCCCGCCTTATTGGGCAGCGATTGCGCGTCCATGTCTATGATGATCGCATAGAGGCCTATCTGGGAAGCACCCATGTGGTAAGCCATCCCCGCAAGCGCTGTCGCAAAGATGGGGTGCGTGTCCACGAGATCAATTATCACCATGTTATACAGGCCCTGAAGCGCAAACCACAGGCGTTTGCCAACTCCGTTTACCGCGACAGCCTATTCCCCAGATCAGAATATGCCCAAACATGGGTTCTCCTACAGGAAGCCTTGTCACGGCGAGATGCCTGCCGTCAGATGGTCGATCTGTTGTTCCTGGCCCATGAAGAGGCTGTTGAAGCTGAACTGGCAAATCTCATGGCCAAGGACATAGAAGAGGGGCGGCTCCCTGACGCCAAAAGACTCAAAGCCCTGCTCAGACCCAAGTGCCAGGATTTACCAAGAGATATCGCCGTAGCACAGCCCGCGTTATCGTGCTTTGACGCTTTACTGGGAGCAAGCGCATGACAGCCCATGATGTTGATATTCATAAATTGCCCAGCATGCTTACGGCCTTGCGGTTACCTAGTTTCCATGGGCTTTGGCGCGATGTCGCCACTACGGCAGATAAAGAAGGCTGGCCTGCGGCGCGCTTTCTGGCCGTATTGTCCGAGTATGAGTTGGCGCAAAGAGAGACACGGCGCATCCAGCGGAATCTTAACACGTCAAAGCTGCTGAGTGGCAAAACCCTTGCTACATTTAGCTTTGCGGCGCTGCCTAGCCTTCCCAAAGCCCACATAGAAGCGCTGGCGGCGGGGGATTGGATTGATCGAGGGGGAAACCTCATTGCCATCGGTAATTCGGGCACCGGTAAAACCCATGTCATGTGCGCCATAGGCCACGCCTTGGTTGAGGCTGGGTACCGCGTCTTTTACACCCGCACTGGCGATCTTGTGCAAAAACTGCAGGTTGCAAGGCGGGATTTGGTTCTCGAAAACGCCCTGGCCAAATTGGATAAATTTGACCTGATCATTCTGGATGATATCACATACGCGCACAAGGATCAGGCCGAAACCAGCGTGCTCTTTGAACTCATTGCGCGTCGCTACGAATACAAAAGCATCGCAATCGCTGCCAATCAGCCCTTCAGCGCTTGGGACCAAATATTTCCAGACAAGGCAATGACCATCGCGGCCATTGACCGCCTCGTGCATCATGCAACAATTCTGGAGATGAACGCGGAAAGCTTTCGTAGACGGGCAGCAAGCGACAACCAAAAAGCACACGCCGAAGCGATTACGTCAGCCTCAGGCACAAATATTCAAATAATGGAGGACGCCGATGTTCAGACTATAATCCAAGATTAATACGCTACCACAGCAGTTCTAAAAGCGGCCAAAGTGGTTGTCGCTACAGGACAAGGTGGTTGACGCTCTACAATCCACCCCATCAAGCACCATGGCTATGGCAAGTAGACGCCGCACAACGCGACCATTCTTCGTTCGTTTCGCTAAACAGCGCAAATCTTTCGCAGACATATCTGTGCGCGTAATTTTTACGGCTCCACCCATGAGTACCTCCATAATTCTGAAAGAACATTGATTCAGAGTTTTGGAAAAGTTGAAACTACAAAGTGGGTCAAATATTTGGTCAGCTGGTATCAGATACCGTAATGGCCTAACTGGACCGAAGCTGCATATTAGGACATCTTCAAACAAAACATGAACATTGATGTTCATTATGGGTATGGGTACAGTATTTTGTGTGCATTAAGGCGCAATTGACCCTAAATGTACACAAAATCACCCTTTATTTTGTTCACTGCACATGTTCACCTAGGGTATACCCTTAATGACGCGCAACATCACAACATCTGAACTCTAGCAGCATCAATTGTCGTATGTGCGATTGTTGTCATGAGAGGAATGCGCTTCAATGAGCGGCCATTCATCAACCCATATGCTGAAGCAGTCAAAGTTTCGCATTCATTAAACCGCTTGGACTCTCGCAATGTCATAGCTGTCTGCAAAAACTTACGGGCCCACAAATCACGGCGACTTTCCAAAAATTCCCAAATCTTCGTTTCTACGCTTCTTGCTGTTCGTCCTTTTGCCACTACCTCTCGTGTTTCTTCGGTATCTTCAAACCAGCTATCAGTCAGTGGCTCTAAAAGACACAAGGCCCGATCATCGTTAATCAATTGCTCTAATACCTGTGGAGTAGCATTCTGAATGGTTTTTTCAAGGTCTATAAAGTCCAAAAGCTTTGATGTTTCTGCGGTTTGGGGGCGTAAATCCTGTAAGCCGCTCACTTCTAAAACATCTAAAATACCTGGTGCAGGTATTTTGCCATTATCAATCCCATCAGCTAGAGCACCTTGAAGAAGTATTTGAAGTGTCTCGCGCGAAATTGATGCTCCCCCCGTTGCTTCTTCTACGTTAGATAAAGTCGATAGCATTTCCTTCTTACTGTCATATGGGACTAGGAAGGCGTCTTTCACACCATGACCATGTTTGGTTAATACCATTGCAGCAAAAAACTTCCCATTACATCTGGCAGCAATGGCTATGCTTTGTGCGCCAACGCCGTCCATAACACTGGCACTCACTTCAAATATTCTAGTAGATTTAGAGCCATGACCACTATCTGCATTGTTTCTACGGCGCTCTTTTTTATTAACATCATCAATGCAATCACGCGCTGGTTCATTTGGAAGCCATCCGCGAATAATTGGCAAGAACGTAAGTGTTTCCACACTCAATCCGGATTGCTCATGTCGTTCGTAAATGCCTGAAGCTACGGCTATACGAACATCTGCATCCTCGGACAGTAAAAAGTATAAAGCACATCTTTCAAACAGTTTGCCATCCAGTTTCGCAAGAAGATTTGCCAGCATCGCCATGACTTCATTTGGTAAAACGGCTGACACTTCGGATATAAGATTATATAAATCATATGCAGTACCACCGTCTGCCAAAACGTTTTTTTCAAGATCGATCAGTTGCATGTTTGGATCAAAATCTTCGGATGTTTCAGGAACATCCATATCCAATATATCCTTTTTGAAAAAATCAGGTACCAGGAGACCAGCCTTTTGAAAGGCCCCGCTAAATATCATCATATTGTAAGAGGAAAAAGCATTAGCTGCCATTCCTGCTTCTATTGCCATTTCCACATTTTTGACGAAATCAGTCCCGTAAGGCCCATCATTCTCAATATCCATTCTTGCTTCATCTAACAGGCGATCAAATAAGAAACCTGCGTTTTCGCTGCAACCCTCTTGGCTTGATAAATAGACCAATCCAAAGGCAACGGTATCATCACTCATTAGATTTTTTCTATTCAGAGTAAAAAACTCCCGAAACGCACTGGATTCCAAGCCAAAGTCATCCATGAAATCCAAACATAAATCCAAATTACCAACGGCCAAGTCCTCTACACTATTTAATGGTGTTTTCTGGCTCTCTCCCCGTTTTGATTTGTTTACTTTTTTACGAGGTTTTTTTGATGTGGGCATATGTATCTCCAGTTATGCGGCCATGGGTTCAAAATCGATCCGCTTATCAAGATCAACGTCGAAACGGCCATAGGGGTTGATGTGGGAATAAATCAGCGGGCTAAGGCCGCGGTAATCTTCGGGGGTTAATTTAGCGGCCCACTCAGGCTTTGCCAAAATGGATTGAACCATGCGCGTGTTGACATAAACCATTGAGGCTTGAAGCAAGTGTAGCGCATGGGCTGATACCTCTTGATCCGCAATACGGTTGGTGGATATTTCCCCGCCTTTTCCAAAGAACACAAATCCATTGGCACTGTTCCAGTTCTCAACAACATTCAAGCCTTCATTGATTTCACGACGATACGCTTCTGATCGTAGGTAACGACAGAGGAATATCGTTTTAATGGCGCGGCCTAATTCAGCTAGCGCCTTATAGGTTGGGTGCATAACATCGGCGCGAGCAAAGCGGCGCAAAATCGCTTCGGGATCTGCTGTGCCATGTTGCATTGCTGCGGTATATTTAACCATCTCATCATATTGGCGTTCTATT
This sequence comes from Amylibacter sp., assembly GCA_965206885.1. Lineage (GTDB taxonomy): Bacteria > Pseudomonadota > Alphaproteobacteria > Rhodobacterales > Rhodobacteraceae > Amylibacter. The sequence continues at coordinate 115,137 of CBDBLJ010000004.1, forward strand.
TCTTCCCAATCAATTGCTCCTGACAGAATGGGGAGAAGGTTTGGCAGTTCAGATTGCATGCCTGCGCTTGGCAGCGCCAGTTTTTGACGCGCAATAGCTTTCAAACGTGGGGCTAACTCAAACCCCAAAAGGTGGCAAAAAGCAAAGCCAACAGCACTTTGTCCGTGGCTGTCCACATATTCTCTTTGTATCTCCATATCGGTGCAATGGCGCAGTACACCTTCAATCATTGATGCGACCTCAGACGATGAACACCGTTTAAGTTGCGAATAGATACAGGTTGATTGGTTTTCCACATGCCAGTAAATCATGACCCCGCGTCCACCGTAACGTGCGTGCCATTCGGTCATCAGATTACGATCCCATGCGCCAAACTTAGTGAAATCCGATGCACAGGCCGTACCTGCTTTGCCCCAGACTTCAGGATTGCGGATTGCCAAAGTTGCATCTGCTACGCGTGCACAAGCCGCCCGTAAAGAGGCGGGATCAATATAGCGACGACGTGCATGAAGTAATGCATCATAACTGATATCGGACACACCAGCAGCCACACGTTTCAGCCCTGCATTCGTGCCCAAACCATAGAGACTGAGCAGCAAACGTTGATCACGGTCATCTCGTGACAATGCCTCTCGAGAAGCTGATGTTTCAAAGGCATCGAGATATCCAGTATCCAATGCCGTTTCCTTTAACACATCTAAAAGGCCCGTCATCGGCCAGCGTTTGGTCACTTCTGCTTTGAGCCCAATAAGCCCTGTTGGTTCGGGCGCGGCTGTAAAGGGCGTTATCGAAATGCGATTTTTTCCACTCCAGCGTAGAGATACTTTCTCATTATGCGGTATATTGGTGTTTGACAGTCGTAACTCTTTCGCGAGTTGGGCTTTTATATCAGCCACAAATCCTGCGGGATCCTGTGATAGCTTCAGATCATCATAATAGGCAGCTCGGCGCTCAGCGAAATCCTTTGGCAAATCATCATCTGGATTGCGGTAGCGGTCAGCACCTGTAATCCAAATCTCTTTTGCACGCAGGCAAGTCCGCAATTGTGTCAAAACACACAGCTCATATGAAATAACGTTCAAGCGGCCTTTTCTGTCAGCAACGAAGGCCTGCCATTTTTTGGGAATGGACCCGACAGGCGCCGCTTTCAGGTCTGCAAACCTACGGCCTTCGGTGTGTAACACCTTGATCCACTCAAGTGCATCAATAATAGGGCGCCATGATGCATTGTTTGATTGGAAGGCCAAAACGGATAATATATCAGGCAACATAGGGCGGTAATGGCGGTTCTGTCGCAAACTGAGATTGTGCATGGAGTCACTCCTATCGCCGGACACAGTTATCCAGCGAGCGCCGAAAATTGCTGGAAAGCGGATTGTCCGGGTGTTCCGAATTGTTTCTTGCGGATCATGTGCGCGACTTCAATGCCATCCAGTGTTGCGGAGGCTGAGAGGAAGGATTTGAAGCCCTTCATTTGCTTGGTCAGCTTCTTGATGAACCTGTGGTCTTGCTCGATGATGTTGTTGAGATATTTGACCTGCAATATCTCAATCAGCCAAAACCAGCCGTTCAACAAGAGCAGGTAATTCATGTTATTCAACCCGGCGAGGTTGGCACCGCTTTTATCGATGACCACCCTGTCAGGGAAGCCGTTATTCTGGATCGCCCGCTTGAAAAATGCAGTCGCTGCCGCTTCATCCCGCTGCTCTGACAGCATAAAATCAAGGGTTTTGCCGAATTTATCGATGGCGCGGTAATAATACATCCACTTACCTTTGACTTTGATATAGGTCTCGTCCATGCGCCACGAGGTGCTGGTTCCAGACTTCCGACGCTGTGCTTCAGTGGCGATCAAGGGCGCATATTTTATCACCCATCGGTTCAGGGTTGTATGATCGACATCGACACCACGTTCCGCCATGATTTCCTCCAGATCACGGTATGAACCGCCCCTAGTTTACCGGAGTGATTTTAGTCCGTCATTCTGCAGCAATATCATATTGATTTAGGGTTTCATAGAAATTCCTTTCAGCTTGTGCAGGTGGTATATATCCGATTGGCCCAAAGAGCCTGTCATTGTTGTACCAATCAACCCAAGTTAGAGTTGCCATTTCGACATCACTTTTACCTTGCCATGGTCCTTGATGTTCAATCACTTCGGTCTTGTACAATCCGATCATATTCTCAGCGAGTGCATTATCATAACTATCACCAACGCTCCCAACGGATGGCTCAATTCCAGCATCGATTAATTTTTCTGTATATTTGATCGACAAATATTGAACGCCTCTGTCTGAGTGGTGGATCAACTGGCCAGATTGAGGGTTTCGAGCGTGGATACCCTGGTTCAGAGCATCAAAGACCAAAGCCGTATTCGGAGAATGTGAGACCTTCCATCCAACGATATATCGTGCAAAGACATCAATCACAAAAGCAACATATACAAACCCAATGGCCGTACTGACATAGGTGAAATCAGCGACCCACAAAACGTTAGGTGCGGGAGCTGTGAATATACGATTTACCTTATCCTTAGGACAAGGCTGCGCCTTGTTACTCTGTGTAGTTTTAATCCCCTTGCCACCACGTACAACGCCTTGTATTTCCATCTGTTTCATAAGGCGCTCAATTGTACAACGTGCAATATCAAACCCTTCATGGCGAAGTTGATGCCAAATCTTATCAGCCCCATAACGTTTACCACTAGCTTTAAAAACACGGTCGATTTCTGTGATCAAAACAACATCTCGTTTGCGGCGTTCTGGAGACTTACTGGGATCCAGCATTATAGACCGCTCATAAAAATAGGTGGATGGCGCTATTGGTAAAACTTTACAAATAGACCCGACGCCATAGCTTGTACGATGTTTATCTATGAACATAATCATTTCTTCCGTAGGCGGTCGAGCTCCGCCGCTGCGAAAAAAGCCGACGCTTTACGCAAAATATCATTCGCTTGCCGTAACTCTTTGTTTTCTCGCTGGAGGATTTTTAACTCATCACGCTCCGCTTGTGTAACCCCATTGCGTAATCCTATTTCAATTTCGTGATTTCGAACCCACACACGTAGCGTATCACCATTGCAGCCAATCTTCTTTGCAATCGATAAAACAGCTTGTGTTCTGCTCGTATAATCAGCCTCATTTTCTAACACCAGGCATACCGCTCGTGCGCGTATTTCTGGCGTAAATCTATTTCCTGAATTTCCATTCGTCATTCTTCTAGTCTCCGTGCTTTTTTGACTCCGGTAAACTAGGGGCGGTTCAGTAGGAAACACCATAGCGCACGTAAAAAAACACCGCATAAAGAATCGCTTCTTTGGGGAAATGACAGCCGCTGAACGAAATCATGGTACACTCACCTGTTGGTCTAAAACTCACATGCGTATGCAAAAATCTCACCAGAAAAGCAATCAACATTCACGGCAATCGCTTGAAGATTTCAGCCTTCACCTTTGATTGCGGCTTTTAGGTAACTATCATCCCAAGCGGCTGTTTTTCTTCGTATTTTCAGACTGGCCGTATCGCCGACTTGCTTGAAGATGTTGATTGCACTATGTCGCATCAGAGCCATGTTGGCGGGGCCATTTTGGGTCCGCAAGCGCATCAGGTCGTCGTGAAACACCACATCCATCACCCAGTGCAGGCGATTTTCCACACCCCAATGGGCGCGTGTGGCGCGCAGGAATTGCTTGGCTGAGAGCGGTGCGGAGGACAGATAGTAACGTCGCGAGAAACTGGTTTTACCTTTGTGTTTGACCTCGGCCTCGATCATGCCGATAGCGGCGAGGCCTGGAAACCTTGGTGCGCCAGGCTCAGACCGATCAGGGCGCAGCCACTCTACATCATGACTGACATAGGCACGACGGATTTCTATCCGCCCATGATCGGCATCGGTGGTTTCATGGGTTTCCAAACCACTGGTCTGGTCGAAATAGAGCCTCACCTCTTCATGCAGTGATTTTTGGTTGCCTTTAAGCGCCAAAAGATAGTCTGCGCCTTGTGCGAGGATCGCCGCAGCAATACCGTGTTGGCAGCCCATTGCATCAATCGTGACCAGCGCGCCTTTCAACTCAAGCCGCGCCAGTAGTCGAGGTATCGCGCTGATTTCATTCTCTTTCTCGTCACAGGATTCTTGCCCCAAGACCAATCTCTGACGCGTTGCCCAAGCTGAAACCAGATGCAGGGCGCGGCCATCCTCACCATGCGCACGGCGTGACGACTTGCCGTCAATTGCCACGATCTCATCATCGCCATCGCGCAAGGCCGCAACCCAGGAAACGAAGCATTCGCTAAACAGGTCAGCGGGAATCGCGTTCATCACATCATTGAGCGTGTCATGAGATGGGATGCCATCTTTGAAGGGTAGAAACCCACGCAAGAATTTCAATTTTCGGTCCGCCCATCGGGCTATTTCGGCAAAATCATCAGCACCAGCCATAACACCGCAGAGCACAATCAGTAGGATTTCGGGTAGTGGATAAACAGTTTTCCAGCTCTGGCGTGGGTCTTCAATGGCAGAAAAATGGTCGAGGATATTGGCTGAGATCATGGGAGGCTCCGAATGTCATTTCAATGACCAGAGAATCACATATCACCCGCTAAGGGAATCCCCACTTTTTCAAGCGATTGCCGTGATTATCACCATTTAAAATTGATATATCCTTACATATAGCATATGTGCATTACTTTTCAACAAGACAACTTACTTATAGAAAATAGTTGTCCTGAACCTGTTTGGTTAGACCTAAAACTAATGTTTGCGGTACCGCCGTCTGAAAAACTGCCTGTACCAGTTATAGGTTTTACGAAATCACCGTCTATTACCCTTTTTACTTTAAAATTACCCGTAATTTTGTTTGAGCAATCAAATTTCCCATGAAAAGTATTTTCGCTAAACCAAGCAATACCTTCAAAATCCGACCCATCGGATAGAGCCGCAAAAAGCCTGTTAGGTTTTGTGCATCCGTATCTGTTAGATAGCCCATGCCCCCCTACTTTATAATGCCGTAAAGCGACTTCCCAAGGTTTGCTTGCCCTGCTTCAACCCGTTTGAGCATTGATTTGAGCCAGCCAATTGGGTTTTTGATATGATCGGTTCCACTTGGTCCATAGTGATCTAGAACCAAACTTAGAATGGTTGGTATCTCTTGACCATATGAATTGACGGCATCTGCCCAGAGACTTGCATAAATCCCATTTGCATCTGCTCGTGCTGCTGCCACGTAGTGCAGGTTTTGCCATGTGACATCACCGTAAAGTGCATTTATATCTTCAATCCACTCATTTGGCGCAGCATTTATAACAAGATCAAGGCTTTGAATAAGTTCAGATAGATGTGAGACTGTTTTTTTGTTGCCAAGATTTAGGCGGCCTCGGAGACTGAGTATTGTAAAAAACCAACTCACGAGGCCAATATGCAAATCATAAGACTGCACAAGAACGTTTATAAACTTTATGCTTGGGCGCGGACACAAGAATGTTTGGATGCGTACCGTATCAAATACGAAGACACGGTTCGGCAATGGGAAGCTTTACGCGCAGAGGGTGTTTCTCTAGCAAAATGCGCTGAATTTGTCGGCATCTCTCGGTCTACTTATTATCGCTACAAGCGGGTTTTGAAGGATTTGGCGCAAGGGATTATGCCGCCATCAAAGGCCCCAAAACACCGCAATAAGTCACAGTGGGGTGAGGCAGAAAAACAGTTGGTGCTCGAAATTCGCCGCGACAATAAAACCTACGGTAAGGAAAAAATAGGGGCCATCTTGCGGCGCGATAAAAACCAAATCATAAGCGATAGCACCGTGGGGCGTATCTTGGGTTTTCTACGCAAGAAAGGCCTGATTACACGATCAAGGTCTGCACCACAAAAGCGCAAGCGTAACTTCTCCAAGGGCCACGCCAAAGGATGGAAATATAAGGATTACAAAGATATAGAGATTGGAGAACGTGTGCAGATCGACCACATGACTGCCACGAAAAACGGCGTCACCTGCAAGCACTTTCAGGCCTGGGAACGGCGTAGCAAGCACATCCACGCGCAAATTTATTCGAATGCCACCGCACGCTCTGCCAAACGGTTTTTGGAAGAGCTTGTGGAAATAGCTCCCTATAAAATCCTCTCAATTCAAGTTGATGGTGGCTCCGAGTTTATGGCCGATTTTGAGACGGCGTGTGAGCAGATGAAAATCCCGCTCATTGTATTGCCGCCAGCCAGACCGAAATACAATGGTGGCGTTGAGCGTGGAAACCGCACCTTCCGCGAGGAATTCTATGATTGTTGTGATCTGATTGCCGATAGCATTGGAGCTATGCGGTTTGAACTGAGAAAAGCTGTCGAAAAATATAACACATTCAGACCACATCACGCCTTGAAAGGTAAGACACCCATGGAGTACCTTCGAATCACTCAGGCCGAAGCCGCGTGAGTCTCAAAACACATGAACCTATACAGCTTATAGTTTCATCATTAGCCTTATTTGTGCTATCCGCTGGGTCGGACGTTTCAGAAACACTCGGGATTTCCGCATTTAAAGTCTCTTTAGCATTTTTTATAAGGGGATTACCCTTATTACATAATACAGAGGAATTATTTGTATTTGTATATAGTCGCTCATTATTGCATGACTGGTCATGTTTATTTGAATTACTTTTACTAATTATCCCCTTTAATTCCTCAAGGATATCCACAGAAATTGTGAATAACTCTAGAAGGTCGTTTGTGGAGAAATTAGGCATACGGCGCGGTAGAGCATCAAAACTGTTCAAAATAGCCTCTGGCACTTGGTCTAAGCTACGAATGGCTAACTTAATCCTGCGGCGCACAACAGATATACGCTTACGTACAGCGTCTTTTTCCACTCTTTCAGCTTCTTGTAACTCCCAGGCGCGCATAAGCTGTGGCAAGGCTTCTTCCAAAGGACTTAGATCAATACCTGAGATGAAATTGATAACTCCGAACTCTTGGTCAAAGTCACGGTGTCCTCCGTCCTTAGTTCGATCGACAGCAAAGCCAGCTCGAATAAGCGTTTGGATGTGGCGATAGATTGTACTTGTATCTACTTGCTCTAATGCAGCCAACTTACCAACCCTAACGGGGCTTATGGGTTTCTCAGCTGCAACAGGTATCCATCTTACAAGTTGCTTGGCGGTATCTCGCACGGCACGCTTGATAATACCTAAGCTGCTGGCAATATCCAACGCGCGATATAACTCTGCACGATTAAACTCAGGTTCACTTTTAGGCTCGGTGGCCCGATTACTTTTATATGTCATTGATCTGTCCTGTTTCTAAAGCAGGACGAAACCATTATTGTAGGGTATAAAATATTATTCGCATAACTGCGTTTTTTACTTGCTTACTGATTCTCGGAATGGTAAATCTTGATTTGTAGAAAAGATTTTCCAATCCTCGTATGGTTCGCCCTGCGGGGATTTTCTTATTTAGGGGGCTGTTTTACTCCTGTTGGTCTGCTCGTTATACCGTTGGCTTTGGGTCTTGAACCAAAACGACTTACTACGGTTTGTGTTTCAAACCATCTCCACAGCCACCGTATTTTATTCACAATCGGCAGTGCTTTATGATTCTGGTAGTGAGTCGCAGTTATAGATTGGTTACGACACAATATATAGTGTTTTGGAAAATACAGCTGCATCGGTCTAGTATTTAGAGCGCATTGCGCTTGATTTGCACGGATCATCGAGGCAAGCACAAACCCTGCCCCACTCATCTCCACGGCATATTGCCTTAAGTGAACACTCTAACCTATAATTTCTGGCTCCTCTGCTAGGCTTGATCATCAACGGTTATTTCCCGTATGAACATTTTGACCTAGGGGGCTGCTGCGAATAACGCGGGTACGGTATGGCGCATCCAGCTTTAAGAACAAACCCCCATCATAGGTGCCATAGAAATACTGCGGCTTATTCTCAATTTTGGTTTTGAAGCCGTAATTCAACGCAATAGGCCTATTTCCATTGGAGCAAGCGTACTCCACAGGTTCGTCGCGTCCACCACCACTGCGATAGAGAACACCAGAAGGACAATACAATCCAGTCGCCACACCTGACGAACCAATGCCCGATCCTTCGCAAGTCCCAAAGGGTGGTTTTAAGTCTTTAAGGCGACCGAGCATATAGACTTGAGCGGCAGCACATCCAGCAGGAAACCCCGAAGGCAGACATAGAATGACAGTACAATCTATAATACCCGCTTTTGCTGGCAAGGCTACTTCCGACATGAAAAAGGCCAAAAGACAGGTTTTTTTAATAGTCATGAAGCATCCTTTTTCTATTAGGGTTCAGTCTGTAAAGTAAGCAACAGTGCCAAGGGAATAATGACGTGTTTGGGGGGATAAACCTGTTGCTAACACTAGAGGCTGTTTAGAAAACCGAATGCCAAGACGGGAAATCAGGCATTCGGTTTCTCTTCTTGATAGTGCTTATTCTACCAAGAAAACTGAACGCCAACGGATGCGCCGACTTTGTCCGCTCATAGACCATTACCTACATCTTGTGCATGAGCCGTCTGCGTAGCGCAGACTGCAAGCCTGGAGTTTAAAAGCGAAGACAGTAGTCTTGTTTTGGGGAGTTGCGATTGTTTCATTTAATACTCTTTTACATGCGGTCCTAATTGAAGGGTGTTTCAATATATGCTTAATAAAATGGTTTTAACACGCTTGTCTAGTATAATATTATTTTCTTGTTTACATAGTGTTTCTTAATTGATAGCAAAAGCCAAATTAAGAGTTATAATTTTAACTCTATGTAACTAGAAATCCTTGAGCAATCAGAGGATTTTAAAATGAGAAAGTACGTTTCGTTGATGAACGCGAGAGGTTTAAAGAAGGTTTTAAATTCTGGTGGCACTATTCAAATTCGAGCAATGGAAGATGTTGACAGCTCAAAACCTAACTGGGTCGGATGTTGGGAAATATACGCATTTGATACAAAAAACGAGGAGTTCAGATTGGTCGTTACAGAGACCCTTGAGCCTAAAATTATTAAAACGGCAATTAGCGTCATGCAACATTGTAAGAAATTTGGGTTTGATGGGGCAAAAATCCCATTTTATAAAGGGCAAGTCACTGAATATACTTTGGCTGATGTCTCAAAAAAAGGTAAAGTTATTAAAAAGTAAAGCATTACTCACATTACTACTTCTTCACACGACCCCTACTCATTCCGCAACAATTGACTTTACTAAAAATAGTCCGACACAGAGCATCCAGCGCAACAGTTCATCTGTTGTTATTCGGTCTCGACACACCCAACACTGTACAGTCCCAAAGCAACAGACAGTCGTTATATCATCTCGTTCTTGCTCTGGAACAAAAACGAAGATTACTGCGCCAATAGGTGACTTTAAATCTACCGCAATAAAATTGGACACCTCTAAAAACCTATCTTTTAGGTGTATTTTGTGATTCAATATTTTCAGGAGGATATTTTGATGCACGAAGCAGGATTGTTTGATTTTTCTGATCATCTTGAGCGTTTGTCTAAAACAGGCGACCCACTTGTCGCGCTTTCTGAGCATGTGGATTTTGAGATGTTTCGGTGTGCACTGACAAGTGCACTTAACTATGGAGAGCGTCCACAGGGGGGTCGTCCGCCCTATGATGCGGTTATGATGTTTAAGATTTTGATATTAGCGTCGATGCATAATTTAAGTGATGAGCGGATGGAGTTTCTGATCCGCGATCGTTTTAGCTGGTTGCGTTTTCTTGGTTTGCAAATTGGGGAGCCGACGCCAGATCAAAAGACCATTTGGGTGTTTCGGGAGAAGTTGACCCAAGCGGGTGTGTTGACTGATTTGTTTGCAACCTTTGAGGATCATTTACGTAATCGGGGTTACAAACAAACTGGGGGACAAATTGTAGACTCATCGCTGATTGCAGCCCCACGCCAACGTATGACTTCAAGCGAGAAAGCCCGCGCCAAGGCTGGCGAAGATGCAAAAGATATCTGGCCTGATAATCCAGCCAAGGCGGCACAGAAGGACACCGACGCACGGTGGATGGTCAAGTATAGCAAGGCTAAAACGACCAAGACGGGTGAGAAAGATGCGGGGTTAGTTGATATTTCCGTACCTCACTTTGGCTATAAAAACCACATCAGCATTGACCGTAAGTTTCGGTTTATCAGAGGTGAAAAAACAACAGATGCAGCGCGCTATGACGGTCATGAGTTGGCGTCAGTGCTCACCAAGGACAATCGTTCTGGCAAGGTTTGGGCCGATACAGCTTACCGCACCAAGAGCAATGAGGCATGGCTTAAGGCCAATGGATTTTTCTCCCACATCCACCGTAAAAAACCAAAAGGCAAACCAATGCCCAAACACATCGAGCGCGGTAATGCGACACGTTCTATATTTCGCACCTGTGTCGAGCATGTCTTTGGTCATCAGAAGGGCCCGATGGATTTATCCATTAGAACCATCGGAATTCAACGCGCCACAACAAAGATGACACTCGCCAACATAACCTACAATATGAAGCGTCTCATCTTCCATGAACGACGGCAAGCCACAGCCTGAATCCGTCTAGAATTCAGAAATACCCGCTCAGGCGGCTCCATAAAGCATGAATGCCGCATAAAACGGAACAAAACAGGCTTTTTTTGCGTCAAAAAGCAGCCTGCCGTAAAAAATGCCTATCAAATACCTCTGGAATTAGCGGTTAATCGAGGTGTCCAATTTGCTCAAGTATATAGTATACCGCAAAATCTATTCCTTGCTCTGATTAAACAGGAAAGTAACTGGAATCCTAAAGCTCTTTCTCGGAAAGGTGCGATTGGTCTTGCCCAATTAATGCCTGGCACTGCGAAATTCTTAGAAGTGAACCCATACGACCCTGTAGAGAATATTGAGGGTGGCGCAAAATATCTATCAAAACAATTTGACCGCTTTCAATCATGGGAGCTTGCCTTAGCTGCATATAACGCTGGCCCTGGGGCCGTACAGAAATACCGAGGAATCCCACCATATCCAGAAACACGTAACTACGTAAAAACCATTTTATCAAACACATCACACTTGGAGTAACCATGTCTAAAAACGATACTACAAAATTAGCTGTATTCATTATTCCAAACATTTGTGACTGGCGCTTCTGGTGTTCTATTAGGTGGCGCAGTGATTGCAGCCGCTGCAATCGCAGCCGCCGCTCCGCGCGTTCCTTTTTCAGCGGGTGGCTTTTTTATCGTCCTTGTTGTTCTAGGGCTTTTCTTTGGTGCTTTTAATATTGCCGCCGTAATTCAAGGTGTGGCAGCTTAATTATGGCTAAGATATTCACAGGAATGACACGTCAGCCAGAAAAACTGGGCATGCCCTTGTCTTTCTGGCTGGCAGGGACATCACTTCCGATATTGTTATATATTTGTAACTACCCAGCATGGGTATCCGCTTGATAGTCAGCACTATATCCGTGAGCGTATTATTGTCAATAAGCGTTGTTTTTCATACGACGCGCAATCCAGCAATCAATTGATCTGGTGGTTTCAACAGGGTTTCAATTATAGACCAGCCCTGTTTTCTGGCGGTGTTGATCACGGTTCTGAGAATACAGAAGACTTCCGCTCCGCGCAGCGTCCGAAAACAGCCTGATACTTTCTGCCTGACTTTACCCATTCGCAAGTCTCGCTCGGCTTCATTATTGGTGAACGGCACATTTGGATCGACAAGGAAGCGAAGCACCTCTGTCTTAAAGTCTTGCAACCTCAATGCGAGATTATGGCCCGTCCGGCGCTTTGGACGGCCGCGCCGTTTTTTTTCTGTCTGCGCTGATGAAAGTGCTGGCAGTGCTTCATGATACGCTATCGCCTCGGCGATATTTGCATCGTATAGTTCGAATACCGCCTGTATGGCCGCCTCATCCCGCTGTCCGCCTTCGTTGTACATATTCTCAGCCAAGGTCTTCGCCTTCAACAGGATCGCTTTCATAGGCTTTGCCCATGGCTCTTTCTCAATCTCAATTAAAGCCTGCAACTCGCGCAAGTGATGGGCATTACACAAGGCGTGCTCGACCCCCTCCATTTTGAAATATGCCTTCCAGTGATCATGCACCACAATACCCGAGACGCCACAAAGCAACTCTCCGCGTTTGCTTGAAACCCGAAAGTGGCTCAATAAGGGCGAGCAGATCACATGTGTCCAATGCAGTTTGCCAACAGCACGCTGGCCGGTCTCATCCAAATGCACAACGCCAGACTGTGATCCAATCAAAGCTTCCTTGATTGCTAGTGTCATGGGCTTCAAGCGATCCGCTGTGCGCCAGATAAGGCTGGTCAATGTTGCAGGGGCAATCGGCACCCCAAGCAAGTCAATAAATATCTCGCCAAGGCGGTGTTCCGGAATGCAATGAACCGTTTGTAAATAGCTCGCAATGCCTGCAATGCGGGCCCCATACTGCACTGGTGCATTTATACCATCGGGAAAGTCGGCACGGGTGATCCCATCACACTGGTCGCAGCGACACTGATGCGTGCGGTGCTCTGTCACCTGCGGTGGTGGCGGCGGCGGCAGATCGATCACCTGTCGTGCAGTGCTGGCTTCTGCCGTTTCTGGGCTAAGCGGTGCTCCACAACCAGAACAAACCACAGGAAAATGGTCTATAATCGTGTCTGGCGTCGGTGTTTGCCTGAGCGTTTTGCCTGTGTGGCCAGGTTGGCCGCCAGACTTGCGATCAGACGGGCCACGCAGGCTCTTTGTTCGCTTCTTCGCATTGGGTTTACCAAGGCCGTCACTGGAGGGTGGCTTGCCGCTGGTACGGCTATTCAAGCCGAGACGGCGTTCCAATGCAGCTATACGCTCTTCCATATGTTTTTGACACTCTTCCAGATGCTTGTTGATCTGTAGGAGTTCTTCGCAGGCGGTTTGAAAATATGCGGCCCGGGTATCCGCTTCCACCAGACGCTCTTCTAAAGTGAGAAAGCCAACTGGTGGTGCGTCGAACGGCGCCAATTTGGAAAGTTTAAACGTCATTCCCCTATTGATTCAGAGGTTAAGCCATCCGTCAACAAAAATGATGAAAAAATGTCAAAAACATGCTGGGTAGTTACATATATTTTAACAAACTCATATGGATTTTGGGCGTTATTAACCGTTATTCCTTCGTGGATTGCCATGCGCTTTGCAGCAAAGAAAGAACCTTATTTATTTAAGGTTCTTTATGCCAAGCTTTACATCACTCCCAAAACGGCAACATCATTTTATTTTCCAATAATTGGTTAAAACCACCAGCTTTTAGCTGGTCAGCTTTAGCGTTATTTACATAAGGTTTCCTTCCATTTTAAGACCCAGCGTTGCGGTAAGGTCTTAAAATGGAAGGAAACCTTATGATCTATTCTACTGGAAGTCATAGCAGATATTATCACAGATACCATATCGTTTGGGTAACAAAATATCGTTACAAGGTGCTGCGTGGTGAAATGCGTGAGCGTATTCGGACATTGATACGACAAACGTGCAATGAATTGGGCGTACACATTGAAAAAGGCGTATTGTCTACCGACCATGTGCATATGTTTGTGTCAGTCCCGCCGCACGTCCCAATTTCAAAGGTGATGCAACGCGTAAAAGGGAGGTCCTCATACAAGATACAGCGGGAGTACCCCGAATTACGCAAACGCTATTGGGGGCAACGGTTCTGGGCTAGAGGCTATTTTTCAACGACGAGTGGAAATGTGACGGATGACGTTATTCGTCAGTATCTTGAATTACATTCAAAACGTGAACCTACCGACGAAAGTCGGTAGTTGTTCAGTTTGGAGGCAACTCCTATGCTGGATAATTCAATTATTTCAGTACTCGAAAAAGGTAAGCTTTTAAAAAGACAATCCAGTTTCAACGTAAGCATCAAGGGAACCCCCTCTATTTTGGTTTGATTTGAGATGCGATTATTGCGCGAGGCTGGCGGTTTGGTTGGCGCGATATGAGGATTTTTCTGATGAGCAAGCGACGGGCTGGGCGAGGTTCCAAATACACGGATGATTTTAAGCGACGGCTAGTGGCGGAGAGCCAAGGTGATGGCGTGAGTGTTCCGATGGTCTCGCGGCGTCATGATGTGCCACCCCGCCGGATTTACGCGTGGCGCGGTGATGCGCGGTTCCAGCCGGACGCGTCGGGTGATACCGGCTTCATACCAGTCGAAGTGGCAAACAGTGATACTGATGTTTCATCTGTGCTGCCAGAAGCGCAGCTTACAACCAGTCCCCAGATTGAGATCACTTTGGAGAATGGGCGCAAGCTGACGTGAGCGGTGGGGTTGATGCGGGCTTTGTGCTGGAATTGGCGCGTGGGCTGGCGGCATGATCCCGGTACTGGCGGATGCAAAGATCTGGCTGGCGGCGGGGGTGACTGACATGCGGCGCGGGTTCAACGGTCTGGCCGTTCAGACCGAGCAGGTTCTGGGGGGTGATCCTTACTCCGGCCATCTGTTTTTGTTCCGAGGGCGACGCGGTGATCAGATCAAGATGATCTGGTGGGATGGTCAGGGCGCGTGCCTGTTTACCAAGCGCCTTGAACGGGGTCGGTTTATCTGGCCCTCTGCTCAGGAAGGTAAGATCAACCTGAGCCGTGCGCAGCTTGCGATGCTGATGGAAGGTCTGGATTGGCGTATGCCGCTCAAGACATGGCGACCCAAGATGGTAGGTTAGAGGCAATGTTTTATGGGTATTTCTGACGTTTTGGGATTCCCATGAGGCCCTTGATTTGGTAAGGAGTGGCATGAGTAAGACCCCTCCAAATCTGGCTGATTTGCCCCCTGACGTGCAGGCGTTTGTGGCCGCACAAGCGGCGGAATTGGCTCGTAAAGACGCGGAGTTGTTGGGGCTGTCGTTGAGCCATGCCACAGCGCAAAAGCGCCTTGAAAATGAGATGGAAGCGGCTCTTGCTGCGGAGCGCGCCGCCCATGCGCTTGCCATTATGAGCAGAGATACCCTGATTGCCGATCTGCGCCTGCAATTGCACGGACATAAAAAACATCGCTTCGGTTCAAAGTCAGAAAGCAGCACACAGCTGGCGCTGGCGCTGATCCTTGAAGATCTTGAAATCGAACAAGCCGCTGAGACGGATGATGAGAATGGGCCCTCTGACGCTGAGACCACAAAGCCGCCGCGTACCCCGCGCAAGCGCAAACCTTTCCCCAAGGGGCTCAAGCGGGTCAAAAAGACCATCACGCCCAGTGATGCTTGCACCGACTGTGGTGGCAGCTTCAAAGTGCTCGGGACAGATGTGATGGAAGAACTGGAATATGTGCCCGGCCATTACGTCGTAAAACAACTTGAGCGCCCACGACTGGCCTGCACCTGTTGTGAGAAGGTGGTTCAGGCCGAG
The DNA here is from genome assembly GCA_965206885.1 of Amylibacter sp. GTDB lineage: Bacteria > Pseudomonadota > Alphaproteobacteria > Rhodobacterales > Rhodobacteraceae > Amylibacter. The sequence continues at coordinate 130,470 of CBDBLJ010000004.1, forward strand.
ATGCCAAGCCGTCCTATTCCCAAGAGCTTTGTCGGCCCTGCGTTGATGGCCCACATCTTGTGCTGCAAATACGGCTATCATCTGCCGCTGTATCGACAGAGCCAGATGTTTGAGAATGAAGGCATCGATCTGAGCGGGTCGCTCATGGCCAACTGGGTCGGCAAATGCACTAAGCTGTTGGAGCGCGTGGCTGATGCCATCCGGGATCACGTTTTTGAGGCGCAAGCGATCTTCATGGACGACACCACGGTCAAACTGCTCCAAAAGGGCAAGGGACGCGGTAATAACAAGACAAAAACCGCGCGGCTCTGGGTCTATGCCAGAGATGAGAGCGCCTGGGCGAGCGGCGCACCACCGGCGGTGTGGTATCAGTTCTCCACCAACCGGGGCGCAGAACATCCGAGCAAACATCTCAAGCCCTACAAGGGCTATGCCCATGCGGATGCCTATGCTGGGTATAATGACGCCTATCGGACGGGGCGCGTCAAAGAGATGGCCTGCATGGCCCATGTTCGGCGGGATTTTTATAGCCTGTTTGAAAGTCTGAAGCTGCCCGTGGCGGGCGAAGCCGTTCTGCGCATTCGAAAGCTCTATGATGTTGAGGCACAAGCGCGGGGTCTGGCGCCTGCTGAGCGCGTGGCCCTGCGTCAGGAATATGCCAAGCCGATCTTTGATGAGTTGGAAATCTGGCTCAAGGAGCAGCTGGGCAAGATCTCCGTTAAGACGCCGCTGGCCAAGGCGATCAGATATGCGCTCGCGCGCATGCCAAAGGCGCGGCCCTATCTCGACAATGGCTTTCTGGAAATCGACAACAACACAGCCGAGCGTGCGGTGCGCCCTGTGGCCGTTGGACGTAAGAACTACCTGTTCATGGGATCAGAGGCAGGTGGAAAATCCGCCGCCATAGCCTACACCCTCATCGAAACCGCCAAGATGAACAACGTCAATCCCGAAGCCTGGCTCGCATGGGTGCTCGAGCGCATCCAGGATCATCCCGCAAACCGTATGCAAGATCTCCTACCGTGGGCCTATCAGGAGATGATCGAGGAGCGGGAACAAAGCGTTATAGCGGCATGATCGGCCCCCGTGATTCAGCGGCACTCCCAGAGCAAGGGGATCTGTTTGAAGAGCGCGGGAATTGGCAAGGGCCAGATACCTCACAGCACGACTTGGGCGTTGAAAACCTTGAAGGCTTGTCCGACAAAGACCTCGTCGAGAAGACGGCAAAGGCTACTCTGTCCAACGTCGACCTGCTGTGCGCCCAGATTGTGGAACGGGGCTTGGGAGATATAGCCGTTCCGGGTCTCGTCGCGCTTTGGAACCGGTTTAAGGGGTTCGGAATTGCGACCCCTTTACCAGAACAAAAGCTTGCCTTGGAAACTCTTCGCGCCATTGGGAATGAAGCTGCAAAAAAAGAAATCAGCAAGATCCTTGGCGCACAGGACTTGCCCGACAGCTTGCTCCCGTTTGTGTTGCAAGCCGCTGTGAGCGTGGGCTTGAAGCTGCCTCAGGCACAAATCTTGCCATGGCTGGAACACGGCGCACCAACAGTCCGTGCCCAAGCCTTCATCCTTATACAATCGAACAGCCCACAGCGAAGCACCTTGGAAATCGGGTTCAGCGACCCAGACCCTTCAGTCCGACGAACCGCTCTGACAGTGGCGGGGAATCTGGGCCATATCAGCGCAAGGGCAGGATTGCTTGCCGAGTTCCGGAAAAATCCAACCAGCCAAAAGATCGAAGCGCTTTTAACTGTCGCCGATGACGACATCGTTGTTGAAATCGGAAGATACGCACTGGAAAATCCGCCTCACCGGTGCCTCATCGCAAGTGAACTTGAGGCTCTGGACACACCCAAAGCCCGAAAGCTGGCCCAACGAATCAACGATCAGATAATGCAGCGTTGATGTTTACTTGCTTGATCATCAGAAAAATCCTCATATCACGCCAGCCACATCGCCAGCCTCGCGCAATAATCGCAGCTCAAGTCAGACCAAAATAGAGGGGGTTCCCTTGATGCTTACGTTTCAACAGACATGTCCCAATTACGCGCTTCTTAGAAAATGGTGTCCTCACGACACGAAACAAAGATGTAGTGGCTGTTTTCAAACTCGATGGGATCACACATGATACCAAACCACTCAATGTTTTAGAACATGCAAGTAAAGTTCTTTCAAGGCTGGCCCTGCGTTTGGATGATGGGCGTTTTACATTATATACCCATACAATCCGCCGAAAAGTAGATGTTGTGTCAAAACTTGCACAAGTTACAAATAATGAATTTTGTGAAGAGCTGGACACACATTATTGCTCTCAAATTAATGATACAGAAACCTTCGATCTATCATATTATGTGTCATTGGTCCGTTCTCCTGAACCTCTTTCAAAGGGTGTCGGTGATTTTCTGAACTTCTTTAAAAACGCACAAGTTGACGTTGACCAGATTTTAAAAGAGCGAGCGAAAGATGTAGGGGCGCTAGAAGGTGCCGCTGATACAGTTTTAGAAAGCCTCAAGCCATTTGATGTTGTCCGTCTTGGTGACACTCAAGATGATAGGACAGAAATTCTAAGCTTTTACACCATGCTTGCAAACGGCGTTTGGGAAAATGCACCAGATACGAAGACCTGTCTTGATAAAGCAATTGCAGCTGGTCGCATTACCTTTGGCGGTGAAGCTATTTCTCTGGCAGGGGCTGCACCTCATAACAATAGATATGCAGCTGTCCTTGCCGTTTCTACATATGGTGACAAAGCCCCTAATGATTTTCTGGACGACTTAATTTGCGAGCCTGTTGAGTTTATCATCACCAATAGTTTCAAGCCTTTTTATAAATCACAGGCGGTTATGAAGGTTGGTGACGCAGAAGAGGCCATGAAGAACGCTAATGATGATGCAAAAGATGATATTGCTGATCTCAAACTGGCAAAAAACAAAGTTGCGAGTGGAACCCTTTCAATGGGGCGGCACCATTTAACGATTTCTGTTTTATCCAAAACGGATGCAGGGTTATCAAAATCAATATCATCCGCTGTAAATGCTCTTTCAGTCTCAGGGTTTCGCTTTAAGCGTGAAGACCTCGGTATGGAAGCTGCATGGTGGGCACAAATGCCTGGCAACATGCGGTATCAGGTTAGAAGCAAAGACCGCATTGTTTCCAGTGATGCTTTTGCAAACGTGACAAGCTTTCATAATTTCCCACGCGGTCAAAAAGAAGGTCTGCCTTGGGGTGGGCCAGTGAGTTTGTTTCAAACAGCGTCCCAGATTCCATATCATTTTTCCTTCCACCGTGCGGGAGAAAAGTCTGCGGGTACAACGGCAGTATTTGGTGCATCTGGTTCTGGTAAAACAGCATTGATCAATTTCTTATTGTGTCAAACAAGACGCCTACCTGTTGCTCCTGATATTCTCTTTTTTGATAAAGACAGAGGGGCAGAAGCTTGTATTCGTGCATTAGGTGGCAATTACATTCAGTTAAAAGCGGGTCACAATCTTGGTTTTAACCCATTTCAATATTGCAATAGTGTTGAGGATGCGGATTGGCTGAATGGTTTTGTTCAACGGGTGGCTTACGAAAAACTCTCAACGGAACAAAAAAACCGTCTTGAAGATGCAACCTTGCGTATGTCTAAGATGGAACCTGAGTTTAAGAACTTCAGTGTTTTCTCCAAGCTATTCCAATCCGTAGATGATGCAGACGCGGAACATCAAATATCAGACCTGTTAAGTGCGTGGTATTCTGACGGCACATACGCTTGGCTGTTCGACACTGAACAACTACCGACTTTCGTCGGTAGGTTCACGTTTTGAATGTAATTCAAGATACTGACGAATAACGTCATCCGTCACATTTCCACTCGTCGTTGAAAAATAGCCTCTAGCCCAGAACCGTTGCCCCCAATAGCGTTTGCGTAATTCGGGGTACTCCCGCTGTATCTTGTATGAGGACCTCCCTTTTACGCGTTGCATCACCTTTGAAATTGGGACGTGCGGCGGGACTGACACAAACATATGCACATGGTCGGTAGACAATACGCCTTTTTCAATGTGTACGCCCAATTCATTGCACGTTTGTCGTATCAATGTCCGAATACGCTCACGCATTTCACCACGCAGCACCTTGTAACGATATTTTGTTACCCAAACGATATGGTATCTGTGATAATATCTGCTATGACTTCCAGTAGAATAGATCATAAGGTTTCCTTCCATTTTAAGACCTTACCGCAACGCTGGGTCTTAAAATGGAAGGAAACCTTATGTAAATAACGCTAAAGCTGACCAGCTAAAAGCTGGTGGTTTTAACCAATTATTGGAAAATAAAACAGATACCTTCGATGTGGATCAAAAGGGGTTCTGTTGCAAAGATTTTAATGTTGATTGCTTTTCTGGTGAGATTTTTGCATACGCATGTGAGTTTTAGACCAACAGGTGAGTGTACCATGATTTCGTTCAGCGGCTGTCATTTCCCCAAAGAAGCGATTCTTTATGCGGTGTTTTTTTACGTGCGCTATGGTGTTTCCTACCGTGATCTGGAGGAAATCATGGCGGAACGTGGTGTCGATGTCGATCATACAACCCTGAACCGATGGGTGATAAAATATGCGCCCTTGATCGCCACTGAAGCACAGCGTCGGAAGTCTGGAACCAGCACCTCGTGGCGCATGGACGAGACCTATATCAAAGTCAAAGGTAAGTGGATGTATTATTACCGCGCCATCGATAAATTCGGCAAAACCCTTGATTTTATGCTGTCAGAGCAGCGGGATGAAGCGGCAGCGACTGCATTTTTCAAGCGGGCGATCCAGAATAACGGCTTCCCTGACAGGGTGGTCATCGATAAAAGCGGTGCCAACCTCGCCGGGTTGAATAACATGAATTACCTGCTCTTGTTGAACGGCTGGTTTTGGCTGATTGAGATATTGCAGGTCAAATATCTCAACAACATCATCGAGCAAGACCACAGGTTCATCAAGAAGCTGACCAAGCAAATGAAGGGCTTCAAATCCTTCCTCTCAGCCTCCGCAACACTGGATGGCATTGAAGTCGCGCACATGATCCGCAAGAAACAATTCGGAACACCCGGACAATCCGCTTTCCAGCAATTTTCGGCGCTCGCTGGATAACTGTGTCCGGCGATAGGAGTGACTCCATGCACAATCTCAGTTTGCGACAGAACCTTTCGAACCGCTTGTTCGACGTCACATCTGATTACGCCAAATCCGATATTGATGCGAGCTTTGGGAGGTTCTGGAGATGAGAACCCTCTTAAAGTTTCTAACTCTTTCAACACTAACAACAATCATTTTATCTGCGTGTAGTAATAACAACGATGCCGGTGCTGATGTAAGTAAAGTTTTATCCACCCAAGTTTTGAATGTGATTAAAAAAACAATCAATGGCACTGAACAACTACCGACTTTCGTCGGTAGGTTCACGTTTTGAATGTAATTCAAGATACTGACGAATAACGTCATCCGTCACATTTCCACTCGTCGTTGAAAAATAGCCTCTAGCCCAGAACCGTTGCCCCCAATAGCGTTTGCGTAATTCGGGGTACTCCCGCTGTATCTTGTATGAGGACCTCCCTTTTACGCGTTGCATCACCTTTGAAATTGGGACGTGCGGCGGGACTGACACAAACATATGCACATGGTCGGTAGACAATACGCCTTTTTCAATGTGTACGCCCAATTCATTGCACGTTTGTCGTATCAATGTCCGAATACGCTCACGCATTTCACCACGCAGCACCTTGTAACGATATTTTGTTACCCAAACGATATGGTATCTGTGATAATATCTGCTATGACTTCCAGTAGAATAGATCATAAGGTTTCCTTCCATTTTAAGACCTTACCGCAACGCTGGGTCTTAAAATGGAAGGAAACCTGGCACTTCTCCGCTTTGTTGAGTAGATTTAGGATTTCAAATAGAGCATAGATTGATTATCTGGAATGGATGATTGTCTAATTTTGAGTTTGAAGTATTCGGTATCCTTGATGCCTCTGGCTCGCTTACGGATCATTCCTATACTGACATTACCAGCCTCTATCCTGGCGCTTGTGAGCTTGTGTTTGGCGTAGTTGCAGATGCCCACACAATGTTTCCGTAGGGATTTCGCGAACTTTTTTAGATAGAGCATCTGTGACTGATCTGCTATCAGGCACCAACGTTCCAGTTGCTCCGCCATCGCCTCAAATGAAGCGGCACTCCACAGCAGCTGAAGCTGTTCTTTCAAGACGTAAAGTGCATTCAGGTTGCTATTGCTCTCCAGCAACCTTTGCAGCTTGTCACTTTGTTTTTCACTCAACTTATCCGCATTTTTGAGCAACAGATAATGCGTCCCTTTCATCAACTCTTTACCACTTGGATCGGCCTTTCTGAACTCAAGTCGACGCTGATTATGGATAGCTTTGCTGTAGTTTTTCATGACGTGGAAACGGTCAAATACTATGTCGGCCAACGGCAAGGACTCTCTGACAGCCTTTTGGTAGGCAGGCCCCATATCCATCGCTACGGCCTTTATTTTGCAGGCTGTATCTGGTTGCAGTTGTTTCAAAAACCTTGAAAAAACCTCGGCAGTTCGGCCTGCTTCAACCCAGATCAGATGACCGCCAACCATATCGTAGACCACCGTCATGTAGTCATGACCTTTCGCCCGGGCAACTTCATCTACACCAATATATTCCAAGCCAGTTAGCTCTGCAGGATCAAGCGTAGGGAGAGTTTCAATAAGGTATGCCCTGTCGATATTCTTGACCGTTTCCCATCGTATATCCAAATGTCTGGAAACCGCTTGAATAGACATATGCCGACATAATCCACTGATCAGTCGGCAAAATCGGTGAGTGAAACGGCACCCTTTATCAACAAAATCACACCCCTCAATGCGGCGTTCGCCCTTGTTAATATAAACCTGCGCCAGCTCAATCTCGACCACACAAGGATACCCAAAAAGGGGGATGTCGTTTACTTGTCGGCGGACATGCTGGTTGATGCTTCCCTTCTGGTCTGTAGCAGGGTCTATAGCCCTCCTACGCGCGTCTCGGCTGCAGTGAATGACAATCTTAACACCGCCGTCATCCAGTTTAATTTCATTTACACGTTGCCCTTTGAGGCCTAAAATATGCTGCGAGATGTTGATTGTCATATACCTGCTCTATGTAAAGTTATCAGAAACCATACATATCAACAGGTTACTTGGCGGTCGGCATCTTTTTCTACTCAACAAAGCGGAGAAGAGCCGGAAACCTTATGTAAATAACGCTAAAGCTGACCAGCTAAAAGCTGGTGGTTTTAACCAATTATTGGAAACTGAACAACTACCGACTTTCGTCGGTAGGTTCACGTTTTGAATGTAATTCAAGATACTGACGAATAACGTCATCCGTCACATTTCCACTCGTCGTTGAAAAATAGCCTCTAGCCCAGAACCGTTGCCCCCAATAGCGTTTGCGTAATTCGGGGTACTCCCGCTGTATCTTGTATGAGGACCTCCCTTTTACGCGTTGCATCACCTTTGAAATTGGGACGTGCGGCGGGACTGACACAAACATATGCACATGGTCGGTAGACAATACGCCTTTTTCAATGTGTACGCCCAATTCATTGCACGTTTGTCGTATCAATGTCCGAATACGCTCACGCATTTCACCACGCAGCACCTTGTAACGATATTTTGTTACCCAAACGATATGGTATCTGTGATAATATCTGCTATGACTTCCAGTAGAATAGATCATAAGGTTTCCTTCCATTTTAAGACCTTACCGCAACGCTGGGTCTTAAAATGGAAGGAAACCTTATGTAAATAACGCTAAAGCTGACCAGCTAAAAGCTGGTGGTTTTAACCAATTATTGGAAAATAAAGACTACAAAGAGGGACAACGCGTTACAATCGCTCTTACGCGCAAACAAGCGGATGCAATTCCCCTGCCCTCATTGCGTTTACGCGTAACTGAACAACTACCGACTTTCGTCGGTAGGTTCACGTTTTGAATGTAATTCAAGATACTGACGAATAACGTCATCCGTCACATTTCCACTCGTCGTTGAAAAATAGCCTCTAGCCCAGAACCGTTGCCCCCAATAGCGTTTGCGTAATTCGGGGTACTCCCGCTGTATCTTGTATGAGGACCTCCCTTTTACGCGTTGCATCACCTTTGAAATTGGGACGTGCGGCGGGACTGACACAAACATATGCACATGGTCGGTAGACAATACGCCTTTTTCAATGTGTACGCCCAATTCATTGCACGTTTGTCGTATCAATGTCCGAATACGCTCACGCATTTCACCACGCAGCACCTTGTAACGATATTTTGTTACCCAAACGATATGGTATCTGTGATAATATCTGCTATGACTTCCAGTAGAATAGATCATAAGGTTTCCTTCCATTTTAAGACCTTACCGCAACGCTGGGTCTTAAAATGGAAGGAAACCTTATGTAAATAACGCTAAAGCTGACCAGCTAAAAGCTGGTGGTTTTAACCAATTATTGGAAAATAAAAACAACACCTACGCCACTGCTGCGGACATAGCGCAAAATAATGGCGTCTCTACTTATATTATGGCAGCGGGGCATACCATACAAATACGTAACGGAATACTGATTGGCTCTCGGGGTTTGGGCCATGACTTGCTGTCATTATATTCGGAAAACGATACTATTCGTGATGGCCTAAAAATGGGCGAAACGTATCGGACATATAGAATCCTTGATAGTGAAAGTAATATAGTGCCGATCAATGTAAGGTGTACATTTTCATCTGGGCCAAACCAGTCTTTGACACAAGTAGAACGCACATACCAGGTTTATCCAATGTATAGGTTCATGTGTTTTGAGACTCACGCGGCTTCGGCCTGAGTGATTCGAAGGTACTCCATGGGTGTCTTACCTTTCAAGGCGTGATGTGGTCTGAATGTGTTATATTTTTCGACAGCTTTTCTCAGTTCAAACCGCATAGCTCCAATGCTATCGGCAATCAGATCACAACAATCATAGAATTCCTCGCGGAAGGTGCGGTTTCCACGCTCAACGCCACCATTGTATTTCGGTCTGGCTGGCGGCAATACAATGAGCGGGATTTTCATCTGCTCACACGCCGTCTCAAAATCGGCCATAAACTCGGAGCCACCATCAACTTGAATTGAGAGGATTTGGACACCTCGATTAACCGCTAATTCCAGAGGTATTTGATAGGCATTTTTTACGGCAGGCTGCTTTTTGACGCAAAAAAAGCCTGTTTTGTTCCGTTTTATGCGGCATTCATGCTTTATGGAGCCGCCTGAGCGGGTATTTCTGAATTCTAGACGGATTCAGGCTGTGGCTTGCCGTCGTTCATGGAAGATGAGACGCTTCATATTGTAGGTTATGTTGGCGAGTGTCATCTTTGTTGTGGCGCGTTGAATTCCGATGGTTCTAATGGATAAATCCATCGGGCCCTTCTGATGACCAAAGACATGCTCGACACAGGTGCGAAATATAGAACGTGTCGCATTACCGCGCTCGATGTGTTTGGGCATTGGTTTGCCTTTTGGTTTTTTACGGTGGATGTGGGAGAAAAATCCATTGGCCTTAAGCCATGCCTCATTGCTCTTGGTGCGGTAAGCTGGACACCTCGATTAACCGCTAATTCCAGAGGTATTTGATAGGCATTTTTTACGGCAGGCTGCTTTTTGACGCAAAAAAAGCCTGTTTTGTTCCGTTTTATGCGGCATTCATGCTTTATGGAGCCGCCTGAGCGGGTATTTCTGAATTCTAGACGGATTCAGGCTGTGGCTTGCCGTCGTTCATGGAAGATGAGACGCTTCATATTGTAGGTTATGTTGGCGAGTGTCATCTTTGTTGTGGCGCGTTGAATTCCGATGGTTCTAATGGATAAATCCATCGGGCCCTTCTGATGACCAAAGACATGCTCGACACAGGTGCGAAATATAGAACGTGTCGCATTACCGCGCTCGATGTGTTTGGGCATTGGTTTGCCTTTTGGTTTTTTACGGTGGATGTGGGAGAAAAATCCATTGGCCTTAAGCCATGCCTCATTGCTCTTGGTGCGGTAAGCTGTATCGGCCCAAACCTTGCCAGAACGATTGTCCTTGGTGAGCACTGACGCCAACTCATGACCGTCATAGCGCGCTGCATCTGTTGTTTTTTCACCTCTGATAAACCGAAACTTACGGTCAATGCTGATGTGGTTTTTATAGCCAAAGTGAGGTACGGAAATATCAACTAACCCCGCATCTTTCTCACCCGTCTTGGTCGTTTTAGCCTTGCTATACTTGACCATCCACCGTGCGTCGGTGTCCTTCTGTGCCGCCTTGGCTGGATTATCAGGCCAGATATCTTTTGCATCTTCGCCAGCCTTGGCGCGGGCTTTCTCGCTTGAAGTCATACGTTGGCGTGGGGCTGCAATCAGCGATGAGTCTACAATTTGTCCCCCAGTTTGTTTGTAACCCCGATTACGTAAATGATCCTCAAAGGTTGCAAACAAATCAGTCAACACACCCGCTTGGGTCAACTTCTCCCGAAACACCCAAATGGTCTTTTGATCTGGCGTCGGCTCCCCAATTTGCAAACCAAGAAAACGCAACCAGCTAAAACGATCGCGGATCAGAAACTCCATCCGCTCATCACTTAAATTATGCATCGACGCTAATATCAAAATCTTAAACATCATAACCGCATCATAGGGCGGACGACCCCCCTGTGGACGCTCTCCATAGTTAAGTGCACTTGTCAGTGCACACCGAAACATCTCAAAATCCACATGCTCAGAAAGCGCGACAAGTGGGTCGCCTGTTTTAGACAAACGCTCAAGATGATCAGAAAAATCAAACAATCCTGCTTCGTGCATCAAAATATCCTCCTGAAAATATTGAATCACAAAATACACCTAAAAGATAGGTTTTTAGAGGTGTCCAGCTGTATCGGCCCAAACCTTGCCAGAACGATTGTCCTTGGTGAGCACTGACGCCAACTCATGACCGTCATAGCGCGCTGCATCTGTTGTTTTTTCACCTCTGATAAACCGAAACTTACGGTCAATGCTGATGTGGTTTTTATAGCCAAAGTGAGGTACGGAAATATCAACTAACCCCGCATCTTTCTCACCCGTCTTGGTCGTTTTAGCCTTGCTATACTTGACCATCCACCGTGCGTCGGTGTCCTTCTGTGCCGCCTTGGCTGGATTATCAGGCCAGATATCTTTTGCATCTTCGCCAGCCTTGGCGCGGGCTTTCTCGCTTGAAGTCATACGTTGGCGTGGGGCTGCAATCAGCGATGAGTCTACAATTTGTCCCCCAGTTTGTTTGTAACCCCGATTACGTAAATGATCCTCAAAGGTTGCAAACAAATCAGTCAACACACCCGCTTGGGTCAACTTCTCCCGAAACACCCAAATGGTCTTTTGATCTGGCGTCGGCTCCCCAATTTGCAAACCAAGAAAACGCAACCAGCTAAAACGATCGCGGATCAGAAACTCCATCCGCTCATCACTTAAATTATGCATCGACGCTAATATCAAAATCTTAAACATCATAACCGCATCATAGGGCGGACGACCCCCCTGTGGACGCTCTCCATAGTTAAGTGCACTTGTCAGTACACACCGAAACATCTCAAAATCCACATGCTCAGAAAGCGCGACAAGTGGGTCGCCTGTTTTAGACAAACGCTCAAGATGATCAGAAAACTGAACAACTACCGACTTTCGTCGGTAGGTTCACGTTTTGAATGTAATTCAAGATACTGACGAATAACGTCATCCGTCACATTTCCACTCGTCGTTGAAAAATAGCCTCTAGCCCAGAACCGTTGCCCCCAATAGCGTTTGCGTAATTCGGGGTACTCCCGCTGTATCTTGTATGAGGACCTCCCTTTTACGCGTTGCATCACCTTTGAAATTGGGACGTGCGGCGGGACTGACACAAACATATGCACATGGTCGGTAGACAATACGCCTTTTTCAATGTGTACGCCCAATTCATTGCACGTTTGTCGTATCAATGTCCGAATACGCTCACGCATTTCACCACGCAGCACCTTGTAACGATATTTTGTTACCCAAACGATATGGTATCTGTGATAATATCTGCTATGACTTCCAGTAGAATAGATCATAAGGTTTCCTTCCATTTTAAGACCTTACCGCAACGCTGGGTCTTAAAATGGAAGGAAACCTTATGTAAATAACGCTAAAGCTGACCAGCTAAAAGCTGGTGGTTTTAACCAATTATTGGAAAATCAAACAATCCTGCTTCGTGCATCAAAATATCCTCCTGAAAATATTGAATCACAAAATACACCTAAAAGATAGGTTTTTAGAGGTGTCCAACTGGAAGTAATGTAATATCAACACCGAGTAAAACGGTACGTTTTGATTTACGGGAAAGAGAGTTTAAAAAATTAAACATAATAACCTACTGATTTTGCTTTATATTAAAAGTTATCCTTTAAAAATAAAGCTTTATAAACTTATTTCAAACCGCCTTTTACCACGCACTCATAGTTTTTTCAACGATTCTCCCCTAGGTAGTAGCCCATGGGCAGGTTTCGGGGCGAAACCTTTTAATCACGATCCAAATACCGTACAATATCCCGCTGAATTCGTGCAACATCATCGCGTGTGATTGCCCTGCCCTTTAATTCGATCCGAAAGCCTTTTTCAATTATTTCTGCGTTTAAATTACCGCCTTTTTTAGAGGTTACAGACGGTAGTTTTATATTTTGAACAGGACGACCACCTTTAGCACTTGCTGCGCCTACGGGCACAGCAGCCATTAACGCACCCTCAAGCGCCCTCCACTCCTCCACCCCACCAGTGACCGTATTTTCCGCCAAAGCCACTCTAAACGGCTTTAAATCGCCCTCACGCAACGCTTTTGCCAACTTAAGCCCTGCCTTTTCCGTTAATTCGGTTGGAAACTGTAATAAGTCACCTAATGCTTCATGAATCACAGCAAAACTGCGTACTTTGGAACGCTTTGCTTTTGAGGCAGAGGCAAATAAATGGTTCACAGCTTCAGCCACATCTGCGTAGACCCCCTGCCCTACAGCCACCACGGCAATACGGCCGCGTTCGTAATGGGATAGGTCCGCACGAATTTCATTCTCTTCGACCATGTTCAAATAGATTTCGGCACTTTCTTGGGCTTCGCGCACAAATGCCTTCACCGTTTCCACAGACAAATCCTGCAAAGCCGCCAAACGACGCCAGCCTGAAATCAGCCCGTAGCCATCCGCAGTTTGAACCACCTCAATCGGTGTCCGCAATCCGTTGGCTTTGATAGATGACTTCAGCTCTTCCATAGCTTCGGTATCTTGCACCACGCGGTCGCGGCTGACATAATCAATATCAATATCGGAAATTGCGATCTCTTGCGCCAACAAGCCCCCTGCCTTGGCCGCTTGTAATTCTTCAGCCTCTGCGCGGTTTCGGGCATTTTCAACACGGTCACCGTGTTCCGCCATTGCGGCTGCTTCACCAGCAACCTTGGCAATTGGGGCCATGCTTTTGGTTTCCAACCCAAGACCACTTGTAGGTTTCGCTGCGAAACCTGTTTCCAATTCTTTCAGTGCCTCTGCATCTGGGGCCGTTAAACGTTTACGCTTCGCCATTGTTATCACCCATCATCTGTTCATCGCGCCACCATGACCCAATTAACAACTCCTTAAACTCTGCATATGTCCGATCAAACGCTTCGCGCCCTCGTACGTATGTTTCGCGATTAAAGTCGCGGTAATCCGCCTCATAGATCCCATTCACTTGCTCACCCGCCTGCCCGACTAGCGCCGTGTAATCTTGGCGGTAAGCATTCATGAAATCCCCAAAGTAAGCTTGGATCACATTCGCCATATCCGTCTGTTGGTTGGCATCAAAACGGGTCACGATGGCACGTACCACATCCCATTCAAATTTCATCTCTGGTAAACCCGCTTTACGCAATGCTGTGTTTTCGCCTTCTTCAATAGACGCGAAAGTGGTGTACAACATGTCAAAGAACCGTCCTGTGCTATCAAACTCTAGAAAGGAAGCTCCTAAAGGGACCAAAAGGATGTCAGCTGCTGCCAGCGCATTAATTGTCAAGTAACCGAGGGCAGGGGGCGTATCTAGGATCACCACATCATAGTCATCCAAGATACCTTCATCCTGTAGGAAGTTTTGCAAACCGTCCCACAGCGCCCAACTGCGCAAACCCATGCGCCAAACAGGGATTTGAAACTCTGCCCAGTATAGGTTTAATTGCGCACCAATGAGATCAATATTTGGCCAATGTGTATTTTGAATGACGTTTCGCGATGAAACCTGCAAAGCCTCGGTTAATGTCTCATCCAACTGTATTTGTGCCGTACCAGCCACTTTACGCACTTCGTTTTCGGCAACAACCGCCTTGGCATAGTCTTTGGCGATCAATGGAAAAACTGTGGACCATTCATCGGGCACATCGCCACCAAGAATAGATGTCATTGATCCTTGGCTGTCGAGATCGATTACGAGAACCTTGTACCCATCTAAAGCGGCAGACATGGCCAGATGTGCGGCGGTGCTTGTTTTGCCCACACCACCTTTGAAATTTGCTACGGCAGCAACTTTCGCTGGCTGCCCTTTGGGGCGGTAAGGTAAGTATTCTTTAGTGCTGACGCCTTCAGATGCAAAATGGCTGCGCAAAAGGAGGACTTCTTCAAGCGTAAACCACTTTGCCCCACCTTCTCCATCACCTTGCGGCAAATCTGGGTTTGCTTTTAACACACGACGCAAATGAGCAGGAGCCACAGGAATTAGGTATTTGGTAACTTCCCATGTGGAAAACTTTCGTAACCGTTTTTTGCCATCGGGGGCATAACCACGTTGGGCTAAATCTTCACGGCCTTTGGCACAGAATGACGCCGCTTTCGCGAATCGAGCTGTGTCTATAGGGTCAGGCAACTTCTTTGCTGCCGTTTCTGGATCAAGGTTAAGATAGGGGGGTAGGGGTGTTTGTGATTTGCTCAAAATCTGCATCCTATTAGATGTTCTATGTTTTCTTTGATATGAAGATTAATAACGTACATCTAAGAAATCGCCAAGCATTGTTGTCGTAGTTTCAAAATAAATGGAGGTTTCCTCGCGAAATCTAAATAAGATTATATATAAAAGAAGACATATAAACTGTTTAATTAGTTTAATATATTTAAGATGTTTAGGTTTAGAAAGGTAATTTGTTTCAATATGTTAACATAGTTTGGGGACCTAAGATCAGGTTAAAAGGTGCCGATTCCCAGTATAAAAGGTATCCCTTTACGGTGTTAAAGGTACCTGTATACGGGATAAAGGGTTCCAATTATCAGGACTCTAATTATAGCTTGTTCTTGGCCTGTTTTACAGTGTTTTTGGTTATATGTTGCGTGTTTTGAGTCCTCTGCGAACGCTGCTGACTCCAGAAATTAACCGATAGAGTCTATGGGTACCCATCTACAGGTTTTCTGGGGTAGGAACATAAGAACCCAGATTTGTTTGTGTCTGGGTACCTTTTATGCCATGGTCCCACAAAACAAGAATCGATTACGATCAAGTGAGCGGATATATGGCACAGGTAGCCCAATCTAAGGAACAATTAACTGGTGCGCTGCGGCGTGAGACAGTGAAAAAACATGTGGGTGCGATCCACATCAGTGGTAAATTATCTTTACTGCAACGGAAGTTGTCGAATGTTTTGTTGCTGAATGCCTATGACACCATTCAAACCAGTCAGAGCCATTCGATTGATGCCAAAACACTGGCGATGATCGTCGGATATAATTCGAATGACATGGATACGTTGCGATCCTCACTGAAATCTTTGGCTGAAACCGTGGCCGAATGGGATATGCTGGATGAGGACGGCAAGCAGGAATGGGGCGTGTCGTCTTTGTTGTCTTATGCAAAGCTGAAAGGGGGGGTGTGCGAATACGCTTACAGTCCTGTTTTAGCGCAAAAACTGCACGACCCAAAGATTTACGCGCTGATCAACGTGAACATTCAACGCAACTTTTCCAGTGGTCATGGGTTGGCGTTATACGAAAATTGTTATCGCTTTGTGCGAACGGGCTCAAGTGGCTGGTGGTCGTTGGAAACGTTTCGCAAGTTGATGGGTGTGGATGACAGTACGTATTACGAGAGTTTTAAGCATCTGAACGCGAAGATTATTAAACCTGCAGTGGTAGAGGTGTGTAAGACGTCAGATATATCGATTGAACCAGAGTTTCGTAAAAAGGGCAGGGCAATTACTGAGATTAGGTTCTCAATAAAAGAGAACCCGCAACTGGCGATGTTTAATATTGATGACAGTGATGGGTTGCGTGCATCTAAAGTGTATGAAGCGTTGCTAGGGCAGGGCGTGTCTGACCGTTTGGCGCGTCAATGGATTGCAGAGCATGGGGACGCCTATATCGCTGAGAAGCTGAATTATGTGGCGGGGCGTAAGGCTAAATCGTCTGTGGGGTATTTAACCG
>CBDBLJ010000005.1:0-9699 GCA_965206885.1 Amylibacter sp.
CTAAAAAATCAGGAACATCTGGAAACCTAGCAGGCTGTTGATTTTCTCGCCCAGAACCACTGGGTTAGATACAATACAGAAAATGATAACTCATCGAGGTTGTTGATTCAGTGCGCGGCGAAGATATTTTTCAAGAATCCCTTTTCACGACAGTCCAACTGGAATCGTTTGTCCCAGCCAATCACCCGCTGCGCGCCATTAAGGCCTTGTTTGATGAAACGATGAAGAACATGAACGGGCTATTCTCCAGTATTTATTCTGACTATGGGCGTGAATCCATCCCCCCCGAGCGCTTGATCAGAGCGCAGTTGCTCCAGGTACTTTAATAGCATACGCAGTGAGCGGCAGTTGGTAGAACAGATCAATTACAATCTGCTGTATCGCTGGTTTGTCGGATTAACGATTGATGACGCTGTCTGGAACCCTTCGAGTTTCACGACTCATCGAGACCGCCTGCTGGAAAATGATGTTATTACCGAACTGTTCGAAGAAGTGGTTGGCTTGGCCAGGAAAAAGAACCTGCTATCTGATGAGCATTTTAGTGTTGATGGCACACTGATTCAGGCTTGGGCCTCACAAAAGAGTTATCGCCGCAAGGCTGATGACAGCCAGCCCCCGACAAGCGGCGGACGCAACAGCGACGCTAATTTCCACGGGGAAAAGCGCAGCAATGCGACCCACGAATCAAAGACAGATGGTGATGCACGGTTGGCCAAGAAAGGTTCTGGCAAGGAAGCCAAACTCTCCTACATGGGTCACACTGTCATGGAGAATCGCAATGGCTTGATCGTCAAGGCCGCTGCCAGCCACGCCACTGGCAAGGCAGAGCGAGACATTGCAGTGGGTCTGCTATCAGGCCTTACAGGCATGAAAAAGCGGACGGTAGGTGCGGACAAAAATTATGACACGGCAGGCTTCGTGGCGGATTGTCGGGCGATGAACATGTCGCCCCATGTCGCCCGCAATGACAAGCGCCCTGGAGGGTCTGCCATTGATGGACGAACCAGCCGACACGCAAGCTATAAGGTGAGTCAGCGAAACAGAAAGCGCGTGGAGGAGCCCTTCGGTTGGGGCAAATCCATTGGCCTTATTAGACAGATGAAAGTGCGCGGTTTATCAAAAGTGAACGGCGTGTTTATGATGACGATGATTGGCTGGAACCTGACGCGAATGAGGGCGTTACAGGGGTAGTCCGCCTTGAGGGTGGGAACCCCATGCATTGACTGTTATTTACGGAAAAATACGGCGAAAATTGGGAATAAATCGTCGTTTTGATCGGACATTCCAGCTTCAAACGATTTAGGCGTCTGAAGCTGAGTGAAATTCAACAGCCTGCTAGACGGCTCAATCTCAGATGGGAAAGAAGGATCGGAAGGTACAAGGGCATTCGCAGAAGCTGTTTGAGAAGTCGCTGGCTGATCTGGAAAGTAATTGGCTTTTACAACGCCAAAACCTTTAATCACAAAATAAGACAGCGCGATAAACGACACCAACCCTATTTTAAGGCCATAGCCTTTGAGGATATTAAAGCGGCCATCGGTACGTGTCTCATCGCCGACTTCACCCGTGCCCAGGGTATGGCTCTGGTACAGTCTGAAAACATCTTTTTTAAAGGTTCCGTGAACCTCACGTTCCCGCTTGGAAAGCGGAGGGCTGGAACCTGTAACGGATCCAAAAAAAACATCAACGCGATACTGTTTATTGAGCCCCAAAGACATGGCTTTTTTAACACGAAAAGTTGTTTCAACAAGCTGGCGCGAAAAATTGGCAATCTGGGATAAGTCCTGGGTAACAAAAACAACTTCAGTCGAACGACCATTAGAACCGACCATATGACGATGTTCGGCCAAAAAGCTTTTATGCTGATCTTTGACCTGAGACGCTTTCAAACCGCTAGGCCAAAGTCGCCAGACTTCATCAATGACAATCACCGCACCCGCTGTAAATACCGACTGAAACCAGTCATCATCCTCAATAATATCGTCAATCGAAAATTGAACGGGATGGCAGCCAAACTGTTTATCGCACTCATCCAGATTGCAGGGAATGTTTGTCCAGACCTCAACGCCATTCTTTAGCGCTTTAGAAATGACGTTATCGACAACGCCATAGGATTTACCGTGCCCTGGAAGCCCGACATAAGCCGTAATCGACATCGATCACCTAGCCTATAATGGGAATGCGTCGAATAAGAAAGCGAAGCGTATAAGCAGAAACAATAATCGCTAAACCACTATCTAACTGGAAGGCATCGGCGAAAAAAGCCACGCCTGAAGGCATTGAAATCTGGCTAACCGATGATAAAAACTGAGGTGTTGCAAGGGACTCAAAAGCAACAACAGAACCAATAATCAGCGCGATAAAAATACCAATAATGGCTAACGGCATGATTAAGCACTCGCCACAATACGAAAACCGGCAATAACAAAGACCACATGCATAACAGCCGACAAAGGCGTTCTCACCGAATCCATAACCGTGCAATGAACCGTTGTGGATACCGTTGAATTAATCGGCGAAGGTAGGTCAATCGAAAAATCAGGACATTGGGCGCTGGACAGATTAAGAATATTCGCTACACCCGAAAAGGTTTGAACCAAAGCTGAGTTACCAAGCCGTGAAGAAACTTCAGAAAACATACCTGAAAAGAAATTACCCTCAGGTAACTCCGTTGATGTGTTTTCTGCAATCTCTTCTAGAATCTGATCTCTTGAGTCGTCTCGATTAGCCTGGCTAGAGCCATTTGATTGAATGGTTGAATCAATCTGGCCAAGCAGCGTATTGGACTGATCAAGACGAGACTCAATGCCTGAAACATCTATGGATGGATCACCATCAAGGTCACCAGAACCTGAATCAGAAGAGCAATATAGAACAAGCAGTTCCTGCTCTTGGTTAATATCGTCATCAAGCTCAGGTTCTGTGTAATCACGAGTGTATTCAAAAAGACAACGACTGGAAGAAAAACCGATATAACTATAGGTAGTCTGATTCTCGCCAAAAGAGCCTGGGCTATTCAATTTTGTATTCGAAGACGCAAAACTATTACAAACTTCTTCAGCCGAAGAGCCTGATATACGAGGGCTGCTGATACCTACAAAGGTGTCGCTAAAAGAGCCACCTAAATTACAGGTCGTGCTATCAGCGCTAGCAGTCGTAACGGAATCATAATCATAATTTGAAGGCGTTACAGGGTCATCAACGCATATTTGCACGTCCCCTGACGTCTCAATATGCTGACCGTCAGGACAAGTAAACTCATTATCGAAACAAGCCTCTTCACCAGTAATTGCATCAATACCCAAATACTGACCATTAGGACATACCAAAGGAGTATCAATGAGAACGCAAGAATAGCCATCCTTCTCATATCCAGTATTACATTCACAAAGGTCAGTGTTTGCTATATTAAGTTCTACAGAATTGTCAGGACAAACACCATCAACTCGTAAAAAAGTTTGAGCATAGGAAAAAAACGAGAACAAGAGAAGAAAAACAAAAGCAAAAAATTTAAACATCAGAACATCCTGAAGCAGGCCCAAGAGGTCAAGAAACCGCTTATAAAAAAAGTCCAGTAATACAAATCAAGCATGATTAAAAAAGGAGGGTTGCCCCTCCCTCCTGGCTAACCACGAATGGCTGATAAAAGCATTCGAGCGCCTTTGGCCGCGATATAGACCAAAGCCACGGCAGCAGCGATAGCGCCAATGCCAGTAACGATGGTTCCAAAATCAACCGCGCTAGTAATGGTTGTTACAGTTGCAGCATCCATAATAATTACCTCAGTAATTTTAAAAGTTGAGAAAAGCCCCAAGCAGTTGCCCAGGGAAGGATAAAAAGCGCAAAACCTGCGCCAAACATAGCCGTAGCAACGGTTGAGTCGATCTGGCTAATCTCGAACGGTGGCTCTGGTTCATACAGTGTCCAGCCTTCAACGCAACGTAATCTGTCGTTATTTAAAACACGGGCATCGACGGGGCACTCATAAATCGCCATCGTTAAATTCAGGCAGCCTTAGACTTATCAAAAGATGCACGCTTCAATTGCATAAAACCCATTTGCAATTGGTTGTAGTTGATCTGGAAAGACGCAGGGTCAACGACATAAGTACCCGTAGGGTATGCAGCTTCTTTACTCCCACGATAGAAAGTAAACTCTTGTGGATATCGCGCTGGTGTACCATCACGATTAGGAATGTGGGCATAACCAGTTTGAAGATAATAGGTACCCGAATTATCTTTCTTGGTTTTTTCCTCACAATCGGTTGATTCAATATCTATATATAAAATTTCATTTTGCTTCATTTTGAATTTACCTAAATTTATGTGCTCGCATATGCGATTGTGAAATAACTGTCCACGACTGAACTGTCGGAAACAGGCTTACCCGACCAGCAATTAACAAGGTAAATAACTAAATCCTGTAACGTCTGCTGTTCGTTTAAACTCGGGGTAAACCACGCCGTCTCATTGGGTGGTATCTGAATTTTGCCGCCAGATGAATATCTTCGACGGTTGAAATCTACTGAATCTTCCTTGGTCAAATACTTAGCCAAGTAGTTAGCTATACGCTTAGGGTTCCAGCTCTTTTTGCCTTCTACACGCGGAGAAGTGATATCTATATTGCCGCCACGTTTACCAGCAGCTTTGCGCCATATGGCTCTTGTAGAGCGGTGGTAAAGGTATCCACTAATAGCCAGGTGAAAATGGACGGCACCTCGCTTCTGATACTCAGGCACGGCCACATAAACAAACTTCTGGCCTTTCTTCTCTAAATGATCGCGCATCATCTTGCAGAAGTAATTAAAGCAAGACCAAGCTTCATCAATACCTGAAACATTATCGTGAAAGGTCAATGTGAGCATGCGATCAGCACCCATTGCTAAAGCTCTCTGACGTATAACCTTCGTTGCCCTGGACGCACTTTTTGTAAGAGTGACTTTATCCATTTCGGACTTATCGTCGTTCTTACGCTTGGCACCGCCACCCTTTCTCAGCTGGTCACCTTTGGTCAACTTAATCGCTGCAAGCTCTACAGTCCCACAAGGATATGAACGGCCTGTTAGGTAACAAGCTACCGCCGATTCCCGGTTAGGACTTATGCGGTCGTCTATCTGTTCGAGTGGGCGGTAAGAATCTGACTGAACGTTTTCTGAGAGCATTTTCTTTTAAGTGTTCCTATTTCAAGTCTAGGTTCAGGGCTGCGCCCTTCACCAAAAAAAAACAGTAGTCCAACAACAAAAACCTAAAAAACCTGTCAACGACAAATATGTCTTATCATCGAAGACAAAATATTAAAGTAAAAGAAAAAACAGATCAACACTTTATGTCTATTTTGTTGGTAGCACATAATATGTCCGGTTTTGTAGCACGTGATCTGTCCGGTTTCATACACTCCTTCATTTTGAGGGTTTGCGATGAAGCGGGCAGAGTTGCTACAGGAACAAAGACTCATGCAATTTGAAGAAGCATACGACGGATGGACACAAAAACGGCTCAACCAAGAGGACGCAGCCTTTCTACTCAATATCTGCCCTCGCACTTTCAGGCGATACATCAACCGCTATGAGGAGGAGGGATTGGAGGGGTTGATTGATAAGCGTTTGGGGCAAGTATCGCAGCACTGTGCGCCCGTGGACGAGGTGATGGCACTTGAAGCGCTGTACCGTGATCGTTATGACAGTTGGAACATCAAACACTTCCACGAGCATTACCAAAAACATCACCAAGGGAATCGCAGTTACACCTGGGTTAAGCAGCGCCTTCAAACCGCAGGGTTGGTTAAGTCTGTGAAGCGGCGCGGTCCCCATCGGCTCCGTCGGGAACGCAAGCCCTTGTCTGGGATGATGGTGCATCAGGACGCCTCAACCCACGCCTGGGTACCCAATCAGATGTGGGACTTGATTGTCACCATGGACGATGCGACCGGTGAGATCTATTCGGCTTTCTTTGTGGACGAAGAAGGTACCTGGAGCAGCCTACAGGGAGTGAGGGAAACGTTGGAGGCCAAGGGTCTGTTCAGCAGTTTTTACAGTGATAGAGGTAGTCATTACTGGCACACCCCCGAAGCTGGGGGCAAAGTGGACAAGATGAATCCCACACAGTTTGGTCGTGGAATGAAGGAGCTGGGCATCGGCATGATAGCGGCTTACTCCCCGGAAGCCAGAGGCCGTAGTGAGCGTATGTTTGGCACACTACAAGGGCGGTTGCCCAACGAGTTGGCGCTGCACGACATCACCGACATGGCATCGGCGAACCGATTTTTGGTGGACAGGTTCCTGCCGGATTTTAATGCTCGGTTTATGGTTGAGTCCGCAGAATCAAGCAGCGCGTTTGTACCGTTACTGAATACTCGTTTGGATGATATTTTGTGCTTGAAGACCGAGCGCACAGTGGGCAAAGACAACTGTGTGAAGTATCAAGGAAAGGTGCTTCAAATTCCCAAAACAACCGGTCGTTGCCACTATGCCAAGGCGACGGTCTG
Organism: Amylibacter sp.; assembly: GCA_965206885.1. GTDB lineage: Bacteria > Pseudomonadota > Alphaproteobacteria > Rhodobacterales > Rhodobacteraceae > Amylibacter. Next base: position 6,484 of record CBDBLJ010000005.1, read on the forward strand.
GGTTCACGAGTATCAGGATCAACGAATTTCTGTGTTTCATGGGCCAAGATGTTTAGGTACTTACAACTCGGCAGGAGAGCTTGAAAAAGCTGAAAGCGAGACGGAAATTAAAAAAGCGGCCCAGGGTTAACCCCGCTACCCAGGCAGCGCCCCCTATCAGCCCATCGGCCTACGGCCTCAGGGCTGATAGGGGGCAAACAAAAGCGGACAATTGACGTGCTATAAAACCGGACAGTTCTACTTGCTACCAACACACTTTATGTCTATTTTAAATAGACATAAATGTCTTTAAGATAAAAAACCGAAAAATAGATATTACAATTAGATAGGTTTAACTATGTTCAAAGAAAGAATAAATATGGCTGATTTAGAAAGGGCATCTAGAATAAAAGAAATTATTTTATCTAATCACACATACGAGCAGATAGAAGACAAAACAGGCATTGGAACAAGGACACTTGTACGAATAACGTCTGGAAAGACAGAGCCCAAGTTTGATGATATTTATAAAATAGCAAAAGCAACTGATACAAGCATTGAATGGATAGCTGATGGGTCTGTACAAGACGTAAAAAGAAAAGCAGGTGAAATTTACGAGCAATATGTAAACGACGATATTAAAGATAGCCAGGCTGAAAGGGATCACCACTTTATAATCTGGAATCTGAGATCATTAAAGAATGCTCAGCTAAGATCACTTGCAGAGATCGTAAATGCATTAGGCTCACAAAATTACAGCCATAGAAAGTTTGACCGCGAGCAAGCTATAAGCAGATTAAGTGGGGCTAAACGAGACGATGACTCAAAAGAAATAAAGCGACAAGAAGAAATTTTAAATGAAGTTTATGGAATGCCTGAAGAAGAAATAAAAAAAATAAAACCGGCTGAAGAAATTAAAAGAAATGATAAAGGGAGAGTAATACTAGACCTCAATGGATAAAAAACCAACCATGAAAAAGCATAAAACCAATTCAGAAAAGACAGCCAAAATAGTCATATGAACTTTTTTTCAAAAGACGAAAAACTTTTAGGCTTAGATATACACCCTAACCGTCTTTCTCGACTATTCTATAAAAAAATAAAAACTAGTAAATCTTGGGAAATAGCGCAGCCCAAAAGCACTAAACATAATAGTCTACCCCCCCTAACATTGTTAAACCTGGAAAAAAAAGATGACTAAACATGTAACAGCAATCATTGAAAGAGAAGGCAACAGCTTTGTATCACTATGCCCTGAACTGGATATTGCTAGCCAAGGTGATACTGTCGGCGAAGCACGGGAAAACCTACAGGAAGCCCTGGAATTATTTTTTGAATCAGCCAGCCCTGAAGAGATAACAGCGCGTTTACACTCAGAAGTCTACGTGACACATCTGGAGCTGGCCGTTGGGTAAATTGCTCAAACTATCAGGAAAGGATGTATGCAAGATACTGGAGCAACATGGATTTAAAAATGTTCGACAACGTGGCAGTCATGTTGCTATGCAAAAAAAAGGAAACCCAACAGTAACGGTTCCAGTACCCATGCACAAAGAGCTCAAAGCTGGAACTTTAGCATCCATTATCCGGCAGTCAGGAATCCCCAGAACCGAATTTGAATCAAAGTCCTGACCTACTTAGAACGTTGCGCCTTTACTGTACTCTACTTTGTGAAGGGGAAGAATTAACAGCATTGGAGAAAGCCCATCAATTGGTGCCGAATAAGTCAGACAAAAAAATGTTAATATAAAAATCAAAGCCCACCTAAAATAAGTTCGCATAGCAATAAGTTCCTCTCGTTTATAACTGCATAGAGGAGAAAACGCCTGCAATATTGCGTCTCCTCCAATATATATAAACGTGACATGCGGAACCTGCTGCGCAAAAACGGCGTCTTTATGAAAAAAGCGCCCTGGTGGGAATTTAAATCAGAAAAAGACAGACCAGTATTTACCAAAAGAACTTAGGGCGTTGCCCCCAGCGCCTTACAAGGGGTAAAGCTTCGCGCTTCCTCACCCGTTTGTCTATTTTAATGAATCTTAGAACAAGTTCTAAGAGCTATTAAGACACTGCGGCTTCCGGTGAGCCCCCTTTCCAGTTGCACCCCCAGACTTCGGCAGTCGGCCAGAGGCCATGACGCGCAAAAAGCGCTATGACTCTTAAACCGATTTTCGATGTCGAAAAAAATGAACAGATCAAAGATAAAAAAATGGCTAGGACTTGAGCAAGAAACCTTCAAATCACTGGCCGAGAAGTACTTCGAATCAGAGCGATATTTAAGGCTCGCTGAAGACACAAAAAACAATTACTACTTCTCATTAAAAATACTGCTAAAAACCCAGAGCAGCAAAAATAAATCAATGGCCGATATACCCATCAAAAAGTGGAACCCTTTTTTAGTGCAAAGGCTTATCGACAAAATCGGAAAAGAAAACGGAGCCACAGCCGCAAAGCATCTTCGAGCCTTTATCCGGCTAATCTTTAACTGGGGACTGAATAGAGGGTACTGCCATAGCAATCCAGCTGCAGGGCGATTGGATATGCCTAAAGAGCGTAAAAAACAAACACTGCCTGGCGACCATGCATACAACGTACTTTTAGAACACGCAAAAGAAAGCGCCAATTACAAGATCCATACAAAAGGCTCCTGTCCTTACTACATTCCATTAATTATGGAATTAGCTTACCTACCTCGGACCAGGGGCGTAGAAATTAGAAATATGACCGATGCCCACATACTTGAAGAAGGCTTTTATGTCTCAAGAAAAAAAGGATCAAATGACAATATCACCAAATGGAATGGTAGATTGCGTGGTGTCATCAAAGAAGCACAAGACCAGCGTAACAAGATATGGGATAAAAGAGGAATGCTGACACCAATCAAGCCAGAGGATCGACCTTTAATCGTCAATATTTACGGGAAAAAGTTAACGTACAGAGCCTATCAAAGCGCCTGGGGAAGGTTTATTAGAACGGCCATAGAAAAAAACATTATCTCGAAAGAAGAACGGTTCTCACCCCACGATCTAAAGCGAAAAGGCATCACAGATACACAAGGCAACAAAGCAGAAAAACAAGAAGCTTCAGGGCATAAAAACGAGAGAATGCTAGAGATATACGACAAGTCTATTCCGAGAGTAAACGCCGCATCAGACTAAAATATAAAGCTACGAACCGAGCGGTCGGAGGTTCGAACCCTCCCAAGTGCGCCAGCATCACCCGTGTCCATTCCGGAGA
>CBDBLJ010000006.1:0-3979 GCA_965206885.1 Amylibacter sp.
CAATTGATCTACAGCTTCTGGCCCTTCTACAAGCAGATGGGCGTATGACGAATGTGGATTTGGCCAAATCCGTAGGAATTTCGGCGCCGCCATGTCTGCGTCGTATAAGATCCCTAGAAGAAAAAGGGTTCATCAAGAGCTATCATGCTGTTGTAAACGAAAAAGAACTGGGGTTTGAGGTCAAAGCTTTCGCTATGGTTGGTCTACATTCTCAGGCGGAAGTAGATCTGAGCGCATTTGAAGAACGTTGTCGCAATTGGCCTCTTGTGCGAGAATGTCATATGTTAAACGGTGAAATCGACTTTATTTTAAAATGCCTATCACCTGATTTATCCAGTTTTCAACGATTTATTACTGAAGAACTGACCTCTGCGGATAATGTCGCCAGTGTAAAAACATCCCTTGTCATACGCGAAGCCAAGGATGACCCTGGCGTTCCGTTTTCTGTAATATAGGATGTTGGCTAAAGCTTAAGCCGCTTTAGCTGGTGTTGTAGGATTCAAGTTAGCAAATGCAACTGGGCGGACGTCTTGCTCCCAAGGCATTTCAAAATGCTTGTCCGCTGCTTCTTTGATAACTTCTTTTAACCAACGTTTTTGCGTGCTCATTATGCTGCTCCATACTCTTTCATTTGTTTCGCATTTTGCGGATGAGCCTGTTTTCGGCCCTTGTTGTCTAATCTAACGATCTTTGGGGCGTGAAAAGGGCGGTTTATAAAAAGGTTAATTTCTTTTCTACGTAGTTCTCCCTGAATTGTGGCGCAATTGGAAACAATCACTTAATTAGCTGTAATAAATGGTAAAAATGTAAATATAGCCTTAATAATCCCCTGAATTGAGTGAGATATTAATCGATTTGGGGCAGGAATTTGGCGCTGATCCGTCGAAGGTTTGTCTTAGTCTCAACCAAACTGGGCGGATAGTTCTATAATAACCATTATAAACGGATTATAGAGATCAAACGCCCATAATCAGATTCGCTTTGATGACAGCTGCGACGGTAGGAAAAGAACCTGTCTGGATCCGAATATGTGCAATGCCCCGTCCATTCCGTTTGGCCTACACCTGCCATGCGCAATTGATGTAAACAGAACGATGGCAGATCGAATTGCATACGGTCACCTTTGCCTTGGACAAAAAAGCGGGTGAACTCCATGTCTGTCGCGATAAAATCCTCAAAAAACTCAGGGCCCACTTCATAAGCACGTTGGCTGATTGTTGGGCCAACGACAGCCGTAATCGCACTGCGTTTGGCTCCAAGGCTTTCCATTGCTGTAATAGTCGCCTCGGATACGCCTGTAATCGCGCCTTTCCAGCCTGAATGGGCTGCGCCCACAACACCAGCATCTGCATCGTGGAATAAAATAGGAGCGCAATCAGCCGTTAAAATGCCTAAAGCAATGCCCTTGGTGGCAGTGACCAGAGCATCAGCCTTTGTCATATTGCGATCAGTGATTGCATCAACAACCGCAACATCTGCCGAATGTATCTGGTACACTGATTGCAAATCTGTGGCGGCTACATCCATAGCTTTTGCAACACGTTCGCGGTTAATGGCAACAACTTCGCGATCATCCCCTGAACCAAGACCACAGTTCAATCCTGTATAAAGCCCCTCTGATGCACCACCTTTACGGGTGAAAAACCCATGTTGTGCGGTCAAAACATCAGATGTCAGTATTTCAAGGGTCATGTGTCAAATCCAGCTGGGTGAGCAGCCCCTTTGGGGGTCAATGCGATTGCTTTAAACAGATGACCCATTTCATCAGGATGTGTCAAACGTCGATGCGCCATAATATGGTTTTCCAAAGCATCACCTTGCAAATGTGTTGCTAAAGATTGCGCGCGCCCCGTGATGCCAAGGCGTTCTAACAGGGCGCCTTGATCTGTTAAGCCACTGACCTGTGCAAAAGGGGCTGCTGCTGTAGACAGGGCTTTGAAATTAACATGGGCCGTAAGGTCGTAAGTTCCACAGTTCTCCAAGGGGTTAACTTTTTGATGATTGCTGACGGCTTGCAAGGTATCACCTGCCAACTCCCAATCCCCATAATCAATAAGCAAAGCTGTACCACCATATGATCCAACCATCTGGGCAATATCAGTCGCAATAGCATTGGCGCTTGGGCAAATCTCTAAAATAGTGCGAAAAGGTGCATCGCCATAAAGCTCAATTGGCTTTTGTGCACCCAACATTACACCAAGCTGACCATTATCAGTGGCAACCATCTGTTCTTGCCAGCCATTATCAGTACGTATGAATTGTTGAATCGGCAGACAGTCGAAAAACTCATTTGCAATTAAGAATAAGGCTTGATCTGGCAGTTGCGTGACATCTGGCACCCAAGTCACCGCATATTCACTCAAAGTCGCGGCTTGTTCCTGCTGTAAACGTGGGCTGGCCTCAACCAAAACAACTTGAGCCGTCTCATGAAAACCAGAAATACCTTTCGTAGCGCGTAAGATATCAGACATCAAAGTTCCCCGTCCAGGGCCGATCTCAGCCAAAGTAAACGGTTTTGGCATTCCTTGGTCGATCCAAGCTTGTGCCAGACACAACCCGATCATTTCACCAAACATTTGGCTGATCTCAGGGGCGGTCACAAAATCACCCTTCGCTCCAAGCGGTTGATGTGTGGTGTAATAGCCATGCTCAGGGTGCAACAAACATTGCGTCATATATTCAGCCACTGTGATAGGGCCTGAACGCTTAATCTGCTTTATAATGATATCAGTTAGCTGGGTCATGTACGCTTGCGAGCATAGACCAACAGGCTGATGCCGATCAAGATCATCGGTAGTGACAGGATTTGTCCCATAGACAGACCAATACTGTCAAAGTCATTCCCAAAACGGATCACATGTCCCCAAGGGTTTGTTGGGCCTGTGAATTGTATATCCCCTTGGCGAAAGCCTTCTACGACTGTGCGAGCGATGCCATAGCCAATGAAAAAGACGCCGATGATCTGACCAGGTACTTTTAGCCAATGCCTTTTGAATACCAGATAAGCGATGACTGCGAATAGTAAAGCACCTTCTAGAAAGGATTCGTATAATTGCGACGGATGGCGTGCGCAAATATCACTGACCCAGAAAATAGGGCATGTTTCAGCTGCTTGTCCTGGGAACTCTATCCCCCAAGGCATATCTGTTGGACGTCCCCAAAGTTCTGCATTGATAAAGTTCGCGATGCGAACCAAGAAAATACCAAAGGTTGCGGAAAATGCTAAAGTATCTCCAACAGACCAAGGGTCCAACTTGTTTTTCCAACAAAACAGCAATCCTGCAATGATGACACCTAAGAATCCGCCATGGAAGGATAAACCACCTTCCCAAATACGGATGATCTGAGCAGGGTTAGCGATGTAATATTCCAAATTATAAAACAGAATAAACCCGATACGCCCGCCAAGAATAGTACCAATGATCATCCAAGTCAGAAGGTCATCAATCTGTAACTTTGCAATCGGGGCTGTGCCGTCCTTCCAAAGGTTTTTATTGCGGATCAAACGGTTGATCCACCAAACGGAAAAGATAAAGGATACGACATAGGCAATGGCGTACCAATGAATTTCAAATGTGCGTCCTAAGATTTCAAAGGAAAATAGGATCGGATCAATGTTCGGAAACGGGATGGCGTGTATAAGGTTCATGCGCGCATGAATGATACGAATGGTCGCTATGTCAAGACCAACTCTTGGCTTTTAGGCGGAGAACCCCCATATAAAGCTCAAGCCGTTCCAAAGGAGCTAAGACCATGCAAACGCGCAATAAGATTTTTGAAGATGTAAGCCAATTGATGACAAACGCTATGGGCGTTGCACAAGGGGCAAAAGACGAAGCGGAAAATGCTGCGAAATCCATGATGGATCGCTGGTTGGCTGATCGCGAATTTGTCACACGCGAAGAGTTTGATGCAGTGCGTTTGATGGCCCAAAAAGCCCGCGAAGAAAACGCAAGCCTATTGGCCCGTATTGAAGTAT
>CBDBLJ010000007.1:0-23299 GCA_965206885.1 Amylibacter sp.
GGAACCAGGCAGAAAAAAAGCAGGCCATTATCGAGGAACTAACCGAGCAAGGCATTATCATTGAAAACCTCAAAGAAGCCGTCAACAAAGAAATGGATATCTTTGACCTCATCTGCCACACCGCCTTTGACCAGCCCCCGCTGACCCGATCCGAACGAGCCAACAATGTCAAAAAACGCGACTATTTCACCCAATATGGCGAACAAGCACGCAAAGTATTAGAAGCCCTGCTCGATAAATACGCCGATGAGGGCATAGCAAACATTGAAGACATGAAAATCCTGCAAGTCAGCCCACTGGACCAATTTGGCTCACCCGTGGAGATTGTTGAACTGTTTGGGGGCAAAGTGCGGTATTTGAAAGCACTTGCAGAATTGGAACAAGCGATTTATAGAGAGGTGGCGTGATGACACAAGAAATTAGAAAACTAAATATTCGGGAACTAGTATTATGGACTGAGAATCCTCGCGACCCAATTGATACAAATGCTACTGACCAAGAAGTGGCTGATAGGGCAATCACCACAAAACCAGCCTGAAAAACCAAACCCCAAATCCCAACCCCAATGCCCCACCAACCACCCTACAAACTAACCTCAAAAATCCTCTCACTGGTTGCGCAAATTAGTGAGGCGATTGCGGATGCTACTCTGCTTGAAGTTCAAAACTCGCCGCAGTTTCGCAAGCGAAACCGTATTAAAACGATTACGGGCACATTGGCGATTGAGGGTAATACGCTTGGTATGGATCAGGTGTCCGCTATTATTGAGGGTACTCCGGTGCGTGGTTCGCAAAAAGAAATTGCCGAAGTGCGAGGGGCGATTAAGGTATATGAATTACTACCGCAATATCAGCCCCATAGCATGGCCGACTTGCTGGATGCCCACAAAAAAATGACCGAAGAGATTTTGTCTGATGCAGGGCGTTTTCGACGTGCTGGTGTCGGTGTGCATAAAGGCGCTAAAGTGATTCACGTCGCGCCACCGGCAGACCACGTTCAATCTTTAATGAAAGATTTACTACACTGGCTTAAACACACTGATGAGCATCCGTTAATTCGCAGTTGTGTTTTCCATTATGAATTTGAATTTATTCATCCCTTTAGCGATGGCAATGGCAGAATAGGGCGGCTTTGGCAGACGTTGATTTTGGGACAATGGCGTCCGTTGTTTTATTCTTTGCCGATTGAAAACACCATTAAAAATAATCAGCAAGCCTACTATAATGCGCTCGCCCGTGCGGATAATAAGGCTGACAGCAGCGTATTTATTGAATTTATGTTGACCATTATTTTGGCCAGCATCAATGCCAGCGACCCAGTCACCGACCCAGATAACGACCCAGTTCAAAAACTCTTATCGGTGATGGGAACGGGCTATTTAAGCAGTGCGCAAATCATGGCGAAAGTCGGTTTATCCCACAAACCCACCTTTAGAAAAAACTACCTGCTCCCCGCATTACAACAAAAGTTGATTAAAATGAGCCACCCCGACACGCCCAATAGTCCGAAACAAAAATATAGAGCGGCATTCAATGACAAACATTAGTGGCATCGTAAAATCCGTCCGAAACATCATGCGTCAAGACATCGGCACAGGCAGCGATGAATTACGCATTCTGCAACTGGGCTGGATGCTGTTCTTAAAAATATTCAGCGATAAAGACAAAGAACTAGAACTGATTCAGGATGATTATATTTCCCCCGTTCCCGAAGCATTGCACTGGGATGAATGGGCGGCAGATGACGAGGGAATGACCGGCGATAAATTGCTGGAATTTGTCGATCAAACCCTGTTCCCCACCCTGGCAAATATCAACCTGGGGGCGTACCAACCCGCCTCAACGGCGGGCAGGCGTGCCTTGTTGGTGCGTGAAGTGTTTGCCAATAACTACAATTATATGAAGTCAGGTATCCACCTGCGCCAGGTCATCAATAAACTCAATGAAATTGACTTTAACAACAGCAAAGACAAACAGGTATTTGGGCAAATATACGAAACCTTTTTAAGCGAACTGCAAAGCGCAGGCACATTGGGCGAGTTTTACACCCCGCGTGCGATTACCCAACTACTGGCAGAGCTGACCAACCCCAAAGTGGGTGAAAAAGTGCTGGACCCGGCCTGTGGTACGGGTGGCTATCTCACCGCCGCACTGGAACACCTCAAAGCCAAGGCAACAACCGTAGCCGAGCGTGAAGCCCTGCAACGCAATGTTACCGGCTGGGAATACAAGCCCCTGCCCTATTTACTCGGCAATACTAACTTGATACTGCACGACATCAACCTGCCCGATATTCAATACAGCGACTCCCTGGCAAAACCCCTCACAGAATACACACAAAAAAGTCGGGTGGATGTCATTCTTGCCAACCCGCCTTTTGGTGGCGTAGTCTCCAACAACAATGAAAACAATTTTCCGCAAACCTACCGCACCAAAGAATCCGCTGATCTGTTTTTAATTTTAATGATCCATCTGCTCAAAGATGGCGGCAGAGCGGCCATTGTCCTGCCCGATGGGTCACTCACAGGCGACGGCGTTAAACAGCGCATCCGACAAAAATTGCTGGCAGACTGTAACCTGCACACCATTATCCGCCTGCCCAACTCTGTCTTTCAGCCATCTGCCTCGGTAGCCACCAATCTGCTATTTTTTACCAAAGGCCAGCCGACCCAAAGCATTTGGTATTACCAACACAAACTGCCCGAAGACTACAAAGCCTACTCCAAAACCAAGCCCATACAACTGGCCGAGTTTGACACCCTTAAAAAATGGTGGAACAAGCGCGAAGCCAACGATCAAGCATGGCAAGTGGATATAAACACCATCAAAGCCAACGGCTATAACCTCGATATTAAAAACCCGCATCAACCCGAAGCAGAAAAGCAATACAGCAGTACTGAATTGCTGGATTTATTGCATCAATCTTTTGCCAAAGGCGATGAGTTGTTAGGGCAGTTGCGGGAGGAGTTGGGGTAATGGAAAAGTGGCGAAAAACTAAAATAGGGGAATTTCTCTTTGAGCGCAAAGGAAATTATAAGCCTGATGATGAGGCAATTATTGAGCTAAAACGCATAGATAAAATTGACTTTTCTGGAAATTTTCACATCGTGCAAAAATCAAGCAAAACCAATATGATTTTGATAAAAAGTGGCGATTTGGTTATTTCTGGAATTAATGTAGCGAAAGGAGCTATGGGTATTTATCGTGGTAGTAAGGATGTAACAGCAACGATTCATTATTCATCATATACTTTCGATGAAGCTAAGATAGAGGTTGAATATTTCAAGCGTTTTCTAAAAAGCGCTGAATTTACCAAGCTACTACAGGAGCAGGTCAAAGGCGGCATAAAAACAGAAATAAAATCCAAGCATATACTACCACTTGAAATTTTATTGCCATGTATTCAGGAACAAAGGGATATTGTAGAGAATTTTAAAAGTATCGAAACAGAAGACAGCGAACTTAAACAAGAACTCACTCACCAACAAACCCTGCTCAAAAAACTCCGTCAGCAGATACTGCAAGAAGCCATCGAAGGAAAACTCACCGCCGATTGGCGCAAACAAAACCCTGATGCCGAACCCGCCAACGAACTACTGGCACGCATTCGCGCTGAAAAAACCCAACTGATTAAAGACAAAAAAATCAAAAAACAAAAACCGCTACCACCAATTAACGAAAAAGAAAAACCGTTTGACTTGCCGGATGGGTGGGTTTGGTGTCGGTTGGGTGAAATTCTTGATGATCTTCTTGGGGGGTATTCATTTAAAAGTCCTTTATTCAAAAAAGCTGGGACAAAGCAAGTGCTTAGGCTAGGAAATATACGTCCTTATCGTGTTCACTTAGATGTGAAGCCTGTTTTTATTGATGAAGAAGTCGCAACTGAAGGATCAAATGCAAAACTAAAGCAGGGCGATCTACTGATTACGATGACTGGAACACGTGGGAAAAGAGATTATTGTTATACCGTATTGTTGAATGAATCACATTTTCAAAACAAGGAGTTGTATCTAAATCAACGAGTAGGTTGTTTAAGATTTAATCGACAAATGTTTTCGTATTACTACGATTATTGTCTAAAAAATGAATATTTGCTTAATCAAATATTCTCTACTGCCACTGGAGCAGCGAATCAAGCAAATATTGGTTCAACTGCTTTAAGATCATGGATAATTCCCATCCCCCCACTCCCCGAACAAAAAGCCATCGTCGCCAAAGTCGAAAAACTACTCGCCCTCTGCGACCAACTGGAAACCCAAATCACCAGCAACCAAACCCACGCCGAACAGCTAATGCAGGCAGTTTTAAAAGAAGCATTTACCCAAAACAGCAATCCCCCGGCAAAGGCGGCAACCAATGTGTAGCCAGGCCATCAGCGCATCAATAAATACAACTATAACCAGACACTACACTGGACAGCAACTCGCCAGGGTTCATTATCGCCAATGAGCTTATGCGTTAGGAGTTAACAATGAATCTCATTAAAAAATCCGAAGAGCTGGCAGCCTGGCTTCACAGCAATGTAGATGGAATTTGCGTTCCTAGCCACGAACGCGGTCGAGTCGTAGCAGGATGTCTTGACATCGTACTTGAACATCAACGGGCAGTCGCAATACTAATAAAATACGAGCTATATGGATCAGCGTTTGCACTGGCGCGACCCGCGCACGAAGCTTATATCCGTGGCGTCTGGTTGCGTCTCTGCGCATCTGAAGAACAGATTCAGGACTTTCTCAACGACAAGTTTAAACAGTCCTTTGGTTCGCTAGTCTCAGACATAGAGAAACTAGATGGTTACTCAGGGGGTGTGCTATCAGCGGCTAAAAAAGCAGGTTGGCAAGTACTCAACAGCTTTACCCACACTGGTTTCAATCAGGTAATTCGTCGAAATACTGATAAACACATTGAGCCAAGCTATACCGATGAGGACATTAGCGCAATCGTTGAATATGTAAACGCGAGCGCATTGCTGGCTGGCCTTGAACTTACATTTTTAGCTGGAAATATTGAGCTTTCATCGGAATTTGAGGAGAAAATAAAAAAATATGCTGGAGCAAATCTCTAACAAGTCAGTCAACCCGACCTGGCAGGTCTGTAACGGAGTAGACTCTAAACAAGCTACCCGGCAGGTTATCGCCACTCCGTTAGGAAGTAAAACAATGGAGCAATAAATGAGCGAAGGAAACAGTTTAATTAACTTCGGTGATCTATCGAAACCGGCAACGGTATTGATCGAGAAAATTTCAAGTGCTATAGGAACGATTTATGAGCCAACCCAAATTAAAAGGGTTGCTAAAGCTGAGGCAGAAGCCGATAAGATAAAAGCTCTCGCCAGCATTGAGATGTCCCAGATAAAACAGCGGGCAATTGCCCGTCTCATTCAGGAAGAAGGGAAAAAGCAAGAAAACATCGAATCTATTGCGGCACAAGCTACTAATAAGCTCAATGATGACGCCAAACCAGAAGATATCGAAGACGACTGGATTTCACACTTTTTTGAGAAATGTCGTAACATCTCAGACAAAGATATGCAGGGCTTATGGTCAAATCTGCTTTCAGGTGAGGCAAACAAGCCTGGTTCATACTCGAAGAGAACGCTTGAGCTTGTATCAACGCTGGATAAATTAGAAGCACATCTTTTTACCAGGCTGTGTAGCTTTGCTATATCGGCGAGCGAGATAGTGCCACTGATCGTTAATATAGATGACAAAATCTATTCAGAGAATGGTGTTAATTTTTTTTCTTTAAGCAATCTAGAAACAATTGGACTAATTAAATTCGATAACATAGCGGGCTTTGTATTTCAAAAACTTTCAAAAGAAGTGATTATACATTACTACGGTATTCCCATACGTTTCAGGTTCAGTCAAGACTCAGAAAACAAACTAGAAATTGATCATGTAATGCTTACCAGGGCAGGTCAGCAATTGGCGCCAGTGTGTGGGTCACAAATGAATCATGGATTCATCAATTACATCATTGAGCACTATAAGAAAACGGGTATCGAAGCTTGCTATATTGCCTCCTAAAAATCCAAGTCAAGGGACGCCAAAAAGCGGTGATACTGCTTGAAGCGTTAGACCCACAAAAAAACATCAATTAATGCCTAGTCATCAGAAAACGGAAATAAAATACAAATTCAACCTATTCACTGATGGTTTCAGAATCTCTCAAAGACACCTGACAAACAAGTTATCCAGGACAGCCCCAATATAAAACTGCACGGCGATTTTTGTGTTTTCCTGCACTTATTGTCATTCCCAGCACGCAGGAAATGACAGCGCAGGGCGAGAGCAACCGCCACGCTGGGGAGAAGCACTTTCTGACCATCGAAGGCGGCGTGAGGGAATCGACACAGAGCTGGCGCGAGGTGTTATTGAACCTCAAGTGCACGCGGACTGAATATGCCGAAACTGGCGATTAGTGATGGTGCCATGGGCTTCTGGGCTGCTCTGGAAGATAGTGTTCCCGTAAACGCGTCAACAGCGCTACTGGATGCACAAGACCATGAATGTACAGACACTACCTGCCGAAAGCGTCTCAGACAAAGAGCTAGAGCTGCTTCAGGATGATTATATTTCCCCCGTTCCCGAAGCATTACACTGGGATGAATGGGCGGCAGATGATGAGGGCATGACTGGCGATAAATTGCTGGAATTTGTCGATCAAACCCTGTTCCCCAGCCTGGCAAATATCAACCTGGGGGCGTACCAACCCGCTTCAACGGCGGGCAGGCGTGCCTTGTTGGTGCGTGAAGTGTTTGCCAATAACTACAATTATATGAAGTCAGGTATTCACCTGCGCCAGGTCATTAATAAACTCAATGAAATTGACTTTAACAACAGCAAAGACAAGCAGATTTTTGGGCAGATATACGAAACCTTTTTAAGCGAACTGCAAAGCGCAGGCACATTGGGCGAGTTTTACACTCCGCGTGCGATTACCCAACTGCTGGCAGAGCTGACTAACCCCAAAGTGGGTGAAAAAGTGCTGGACCCGGCCTGTGGTACGGGCGGCTATCTCACCGCCACACTGGAACACCTCAAAGCCAAGGCAACAACCGTAGCCGAGCGTGAAGCCCTGCAACGCAATGTTACCGGCTGGGAATACAAGCCCCTGCCCTATTTACTCGGCAATACTAACGGCAGCCGACAATAACGGGAGTTTTTAACATGAGATTACCTGTAAGGTCATTTAAAAATTTCCCGTTGATTGTCTTTGTTAGACGGAGCGCGAAGCGTCGTAGTCTCACAAAGGCAATACTCATTGTCGGCTGCCGTTAGATCGGATCGCTCGCGGAGCGAGCGATCCGATCTAACTTGATACTGCACGACATCAACCTGCCCGATATTCAATACAGCGACTCCCCGGCAAAACCCCTCACAGAATATACACAAAAAAGTCGGGTGGATGTTATTCTTGCCAACCCACCTTTCGGTGGCGTGGTCTCCAACAACAACGAAAACAATTTTCCGCAAACCTACCGCACCAAAGAATCCGCTGGGGTTGGGCGCAAAAAACATGAATGGCGATAAGCAAAAAATAATAGAAACACTGATTAGCTCCATTCCAGGATTGACAGTCGGTCAATTACACTGAATCCAAAGGGTGATTTCCGTATATGCAGCAGAGTACATATTTACTCTGAACGAAACCGATTTTTTTGACGAGGTCACGTTACAAAATTTTGGTGACGCTATGCGCGTACATCATGGCTTTTCTTCAGAACCTTTCAGTAAAGACAAATTTGAATACGTTCTTGTGAATGTCCTAAACCTGAGCGGTCACAATGCAAAATTAGCTCCAAAGGGAAATCCCGGACATGACGCCACAGTTGATGGAGTCCAACTATCATTGAAAACTCAAGCTGATAAAAACATCAAGGAAGACAGCATCTGGGTCAGTAAATTCATGGAGTTGGGAAAAGGGAACTGGGGGAATGATCCAGCCGACCTCGGTGGGTTGCGCGATCAATATTTGGCCCACATGGCAAGTTATGAAAAAATTCTTACTCTCCGTGCGTTACAGAAAGCGCCCCGATGGAGATACGAGCTTGTCGAAATTCCTCTGCCCATTCTTAATCTTGCCAAAGATGGTGAGCTTGAAATGAAATTGAACAGCAAACAGTTCCCGAAACCGGGTTATTGCTACGTTCGTAATGAACAGGGAGATACAGTTTTTAATTTATATTTTGACGGTGGTGGGGAAAGGAAATTGCAAATCAAGAACCTAAATAAGACATACTGTCGGGTTCATGCGGAGTGGAGTTTTTTCATACCTCTGGAATGAGTAAGGTCTGGGTAATCTCAGTTCTTTTTTCAGCAATATCCAGGTACTCGTCATTTAGTTCAATTCCAACACATTTTCGACCGAGCTCTTTCGTCACAATACCTACCGTGCCAGCGCCATAGAATGGATCGAGCACGATGTCATCTTTCTTACTGCCAGCGAGAATACATGGCCTAATCAGTGCTCTAGGTGGTGTCGTCATAAGATTGAGTTATAATAGTATTTTTCTGTTTTGAGGAGTTCTCCTATGTCAATTGCTCACAGGCGTCACGATATTTCTGATCATATTTGGTCTTTATTGGAACCGCATTTGCCAGGCCGAGTCGGTAGTTGGGGAGGTGTAGCAACGGATAATCGCCTTTTTATCAACGCCATTTTTTGGATTCTTCGCACAGGCGCACCCTGGCGAGATTTGCCACCCGATTATGGTGACTGGAAAAATACACATCGACGTTTTTGCCGCTGGCGCGACAAGGGCATTTGGGAAGGTTTGTTGGAACAACTGGTGACTGAACCGGATTATGAGTGGCTGATGATTGATGCTAGTCATGTCAAGGTTCATCCACACGCAGCAGGTGCCAGAGGCGGCAATCAGGCGATGAACCGCACAAAAGGGGGCTCAACACAAAGATACATTTGGCCGTGGATGCGCATGGTATGCCGATCAAACTACTTATTACAGAGGGTACCATGGCAGATTGCAGCCAGGCTCTCTCATTGATTGAGGGGATTGATGCTGAACATTTGTTGGCAGACAAAGCATATGATACCGATGCCATTGTGATGCACTGCGAGACAAACCAGATAGGTGTTGTCATTCCACCCAAACGAAATCGGAAGGTGCCTCGGGATTATGATAAAGAACTGTACCGTCTCAGGCATCTGGTTGAGAATGCCTTCTTGGTGTTAAAGCGCTGGCGGGGAATTGCCACGCGCTATGCAAAAAACACGGCTTCATTTCTGGCGGCGGTACACATTCGCTGCTTGGCTATATGGGCTCAAATTTCGTGACGACACTATCTAGGAAATACTGCAAAATGGGCCTCGGGACAAGATTCGGTATTTATTGACCATACTGTTCTTTTATTTTTACGTCCGTTCCCGTTTGCAGTATTTTCCTTTATAGCATCCTGGTCAAAATAGTAACGCTCAGATTTTGAAAACATAAACAGGTATTCATGTGATACTGTAAGCCTGTCCTTAACACTTTCAGGTTGGCAGTTGGGTTTGTTCCAGATAATATCATTACGCAGATACCAGCCATCTTTCTGGCATTCTAATGCCAATGACCACGCTACCCCAATCAAGTCCTTTTTCTTCAATCCTGGCGGTGTAGGTGGGCGATAAGACATTGCTCGTCCTTTATTCTTGTCGTCCGCACCTCTCCACTTGCGCCCACCAGATGAATATGTGTTTCCAATATTTAGCCAAAATGTGCCATCTGTTTTCAGTACCCTGCGAACCTCTCGAAAAACTTCGACAAGATGCTCAATGTATTGATGCAGGTCTGGCTCTGCGCCAATCTGATCATCGACTCCGTAATCTCTTACACCCCAATACGGCGGTGAAGTAACCACACATTGAAAAGTATCATCTGGCAGTTGATGAATAAGGTCTCTCGCATCACCGCTAAGTGTTGCGATAGGCTGTTTTTTTGTGGGTAGGTAAAAACCTACACTATTTGCTTTTTTTAGTGCTGTTGTCATGATTAGGATACTAATATATTTCTAACGCAGGCGCAAGTATTATTTGGCATCTTTTTTTGGTCTGCCACGTTTCTTTTTCCCATATTTGGCAAAGCTGGCTAGCTCACTTTCTTTAATCATGTGATCCCGGCCATATTTCTCTGATTCAAGACGTTCCTCAGCAATAAACTGTCGAACCCGAGAGGGGGTAACGCCCAGATATTTGGCTGCGTCTTCTGTCGTAAAATACTTGCTCATACGTAATGTATAATATTATGCTCCTGAGCATGATTCAATATCAATCGCCCAACAAATCGCTTCATAAAACAGCAATTCCGCCAGGATTCATTGCCGCCAGTGAGCTTATGCGTTATTGTCGACTACCATTATGCCGCATACCCATCATGACTACTGCGAGAAAACATCACTATATTTCGAAATTCTACTTAAAGAATTTTGTCGACCCAATTCATGATGGCCAATTAAATGTGGTAGACGTTAAATCAGGAAATCACTTTTTATCTTCGCCAGACAACGTTTGCGCTGAACGTGATTTTAATCGCGTCAATCGGGAGGGTAATTCAATTGACGCTCTGGAAAATGCTTTGGCAAAATTTGAAGGTGAGGCATCACAAGCACTAGAGCGCGTTGTATCATCCTGTGAGTATCCGACTCCTGATGAGTTGAACTGGCTGCTAAATCTTATGTGTCTTTTCGCAATCAGAAACCCTAGGTTTAGATCGGCTTCGCGAGATGCTCGAAAACAGGTGGTACGAATAATTGGAGGCATGCTCGCGGGTGATAAGAACCTATTTGAGTCACAAATAAAAAGTGCGATGAAGGCTGGTGATGTTAAACCGAATAATGTCACCCATGAAGAATTTAGAAAATTTATTGAAGATGAGAGGTACGAGATTGAGATCCCACAAGACGAGTCTCATGATAGTGAATTTAAAGTTTTTGATAAGGTCCTTCCAAAACTCGGTGAAAGGTCTTGGACTTTACTCGTAGTTAAAACTGACGATTGGAAAGTGATTACCTGTGATCACCCTGTGGTGGTAACTTCGAAACTACCCTCCAATCGTCCCGTCGGATTAGGCACACCCAACACTGATATAATCTTCCCTTTAAGTCCACAATTGCTAATGTACGGTGTTTATGAGGAACCACTAAAAGAGGTGGTAGAAATCTCTGAATCCAAGTTATCTGCTTTTAATACGCGAATTGCATCCAATTCAGAAAGGCACTTATTTTCCTCGACTGATAAATTCTTAATGCGAATAGATGGAGAGATTTCTGTATTTAACACTGCGACCTAATCGGGTAAAGGCGAGTATCTAGCTCGCCCTCCCCACACCACCGGACATGCGGGTCCGCATCCGGCGGTTCGTCAGTCTATCTGTTCTGAGGCTGAGAACAAAACCGAACCGTCATGAGTCGACTTGTCGTTCGTCACGACCTTGGCCTCCCAAGAGATACGATTGTCTCACTCCTCATCTGACGTTCAGGCCTTCCTGCAAGACCATCGTCCTGATGGGCTGCAGTACTATGCCGTCTGCTGACTTCTGCCCGATCACAGACGCCATTGCTGGCACCAGCGCTATGCATTCGCATCGCATGTCGGGCAGATCTCCCCAGATAAGAGCATGAACTGTCACTGCACAACCTTGTCATTTACCCTACCACCTGAACCAAGTGGACTTCGCTATCTTGTGCTAGCTCGTCCCAGTGGCTGGGCCTTCTATGACATTTCTGTTCGTAGGCTCGCAGTTTTGCGCTCGGGCTTCCTTCAGACCACCCCTCGCGGAGTTGCCTTTGCCGTCGGCTAGTAGTTATCATTGGTTCATGAAAACACAATGTTGGTTCTCCTACAGGGGACTTTCACCCCATAAGTTCATGCCCATGCTGGGCGTACACAAACGCATGCAGTCGGACAAATTGCTACACTGTGATCCGCAATTTTCCGCTGATGCGAGCCGTTAGAACCATAAAACACCAATGAATGCTTAGTCACCAAAAAACAGAAATAAAATACAAATCCAATCTCAACCCATTCACTGAGGGTTTCGGAATCTCTCAAAGAAACCCGATAAATAAGTTATCCAGGGCAATCCCAATATAAACCCCACGGGGATTTTTGTGTTTTCCTGCATTGCTTGTCATTCCCGCCACGCAGGAAATACAACACAGGGCGAGACAGGGCAGAAGCAATGGCGGCCACACGGCGGCGTCCGTCCTTTCATTTCGGGTTTTGTGCGCGGTCGCGTAGTGCGTGGTCCATTAGCACCAGCGCCAGCATGGCTTCAACGATGGGTACTGCGCGGATGCCGACGCAGGGGTCGTGTCGGCCGGTTACTACTGCGTCTACGCTTTGGTTGTCAAGGTTCACGGTTTTTCCCGGCGTGGTGATGCTGGAGGTTGGTTTGAAGGCGACTCGTACTTCGATGTTCTGTCCGCTGGAAATACCGCCCAGTATGCCGCCGGCGTGGTTGCTTAAGAAGCCGTTGGCGTTCATCTGGTCGCGGTGTTGGGAGCCGCGTTGCACGACTGCTTCAAAGCCGGCGCCGATTTCCACGTCTTTGGCGGCGTTGATGCTCATCATCGCTTTGGCGATGTCCGCGTCCAGGCGGTCGAATACCGGCTCGCCCCAGCCTGCGGGCGCTCCGCTGGCCTCTGCGTAAATCGCGGCGCCGATGGAATCGCCTTCTTTTCGGATTTGATCTATGAGCGCGCCGAGTTGTTTTACCGTGGAGGTATCGCCGACGAAGAACGGGTTGGCGGCGACCTGATTCCAGTCCTTGCGCTCGATGAAAATGTCGCCGATTTGATAGACGCAGGCGCGGATGACGACGCCGTAGTGTTCCGCCAGGTACTTTCGCGCGATGCCGCCGGCGGCCACCCGCATGGTGGTCTCCCAGGCCGATGCGCACCTGCCGCCGCAGTAGTCGCGCAGGCCGTATTTTTTGAGGCAGGTGTAATCGGCGGGGCCAGGGCCGGAGCGGTCTTTGATTTTTTCATATTCCCGGCGAGGGAACCTATTTTTCAGGGCCGACTATTTTGACGAAATTGGCCGTGAAAGATAACTGGAGACCTCAGCATAACGACTACAGTTGCCAATCCATCGTTAAAAAAATGCTTAAAATGCTCATTGACACCCGTACCAAAAGCAGGGCCTATGGAAGGCACTCCGCTTTTGCGCCTTTTTTTGCCTCGACTTGGCTTCACTCGCTACGTCATGCAGAGGTCTCAACTGACTTATGCTTTTGCGCAGTAGCGCAGGGGCAAGCCCGACCGGCTCCTGATGCCCCGCTGGAAGAACTCCGATTGCACCGGGACAACCACTGGACGGGTTAGTGGATACCACTTGAGAAATTTCCTGAACTGTTTTATTTCTTGGGTTTCACATAGAGAACCAAAGAATGACCGACAAGTTCAAAATTCTGGTCTTCGGCAATTTCTCTCTGAAGCTCCTCAATCTCTTCATTGTGAAATTCGATGACACGCCCTGTATCCGTGCAGACCATATGGTCATGGTGGTCGCCACGATTGATTTCAAAAACAGCCTTACCGCCTTCAAAGTTATGGCGTAAAACCAAGTTGGCCTGCTCAAACTGGGTCAGCACACGATAAACCGTGGCTAAACCGGCCTGTTCACCTTCTTCGAGAAGTTTCTGATAGATTTCTTCAGCACTCATATGGTCGCTGTCGGCCTGCTCTAACAACTCCAGAATTTTAACGCGAGGCATAGTGACTTTGAGGCCTGCCTTACGCAATTCGCGGTTTTCATTACCCATGTTTATCTTCTTCTATTCAGTTTGATTCAGTACCTTGGTATTATGCGCGTTCACAAAACGATTGGCACCCGCAAATGAATCTGAAAGTCCCGGTGACCGCCATACTGCTGCCATTATGCCTGATTGGCTGTGGAAATTTTACCCTGTTCCCAAACGTTCACCGGATTGAAATCCAGCAGGGTAATATTATTGAGCAAGACATGGTCGACCAGCTTAAACCAGGCATGACCAAAGCCCAGGTTCGCTTTGTTCTGGGAACGCCTCTGATCGCAGATACCTTTAATCAGTCCCGCTGGGATTACTATTACTCGATAGTTGATGGCGAGGGCAAAAAAACCACAGAGCAATTCTCAGTATTTTTTGAAGACGATAAACTGCAATCTTTTGAAGGCAACATGGCCCCATCGAAACACAGCAGCTAACCATACCTATCTATTCCTTTAGGCTCCTTCTCTGTGCTGCTTCAGCCGCACGTTTTTTTCTGACCTCTTTGGGGTCGGCAATCAGAGGGCGGTAGATTTCGACCCTGTCGCCCTCTTTAAGAATATATTCAGAGGCACCCGGCAACCCGCGAGCGCCAAGCAGGTTGCCAAAAATGCCCATTGGTACGGCGTTCAAATCGATCTCGGGATAAAATTTTGCAATCCCCGATTCAATGGCTGCCTGTTGCGCGGAGGTTCCCTGCTCTACATCGAGCGCAACAATTTTCTGTGTCTCGGGTGTCGCGTAGGCAACTTCAACCCTCATCTGATTCGACCTATTCCCAAATGTCCAGCTCGAGGCACAAGATGCACCTAATAGTGGTTCTATTGCGAAATTTCACAACACAGAGGTGGACTTTGCCGCTCGTGCTGTCCGTCCATGACTTATTCAGAGGCCTCTGTGCCAGCTACTCCGTATCGACGCCCAGCCTCTTCGCTGATGGCATCGAACAGACGATGGCCGATTTGCCCAAAGAATTTAGCCATTATTTGCATGATGAAACCTTTCTTCATGGCAAAGTCCAATTCCAGACCGAGCTTGCAGCCCTGGTCGCCGAGTGGTTTGATCGACCACTCACCATTTAGAGACTCCAGCGGGCCTTCGAGCAACTCCATGACAATGGACTCATTGGGGATCAGTCTGTTTCGGGTTACAAATTCCTGGGTGACCCCCCTTTTGCTCAACCCGAGTCGAACCTCCATCAGGTTGTCTTCCAGATGCAGGATTTCCGCAGAGACACAACCGTCCAGAAAAGACGGATAAGCGGCAATATCATTGATCAGCTCAAACAACTGTTCGGCGTTGTAGGGCAGTGTCACCGACTTTGATACACGCATGGTTTTTAAACTGCCTGTATGGGTTGTTTAGCAAGAACCGAATCAGGCAAAGGTCTTATACATGCCTGTCAGGAAGACGGCCCCGACCAGGGCTGGCGATAACCATTTCAGGATCAGGTACCAGGCTTTAAAGGCCTTGCCCTGCAAATCCATTTCTGCTTCGACGACGCTCTTGCTCATCAGGTGCGCAACAAATATCGACATCAGGATACCACCTACAGGTAACATAATATTGGCGGTGATGAAATCTGAAAATTCAAACCAGTCGAACTTGCCGAAAAACCTGAATTCACTCCAGAGATTAAACGACAGTGCCGAACCGACACCAACAGCCCAGCACAAGAAGCCCAAAATGATCCCCGCTTGCTTCCTGGTCGCACGCCCGGTATCCGTTAGCCAGGCTACGGCTGGCTCAATCAATGAGATGGAAGATGTCCAGGCTGCCACTGAAATCAGGGCAAAAAAGAGCGTGCCAAACAACATACCTGCCGGCATGGAACCAAATGCGATAGGCAGGCTTACAAACAACAGCCCTGGCCCGGTACCAGGCTCGATGGCAGGGCTGGCAAATACCATGGGGAATATCGCCAAACCAGCCAGCAGAGCGACACAGGTGTCCATAGCTGCCACGACGAAGACCGTTTTTGCAATTGGAGCATTATCGGGCATATATGATCCATAGGCCATAATTGCACCCATGGCTATGCTCAGAGTGAAAAATGCATGGCCCAATGCAACCAGGACCGATTCCATACCCAGTCGTGAAAAATCGAGGGCGAACAGGTATTTGGCCGCCTGCAAGAATTCACCTTCAGCGATGGAGAAGCCGAGAAGAACCAGCAATAAAACAAACAGAACGGGCATCAGAATCTCGACGGCCTTGCCCAGCCCTTTCGTTACCCCGGAGATGACGACAAACATCGTCATAACCATAAACAGGCTATGCCAACTGATCATCGTCCAGGGGTCTGCGAGAAGGGATTCAAAAATCCCGTTTGAGGCCGCACCATTGATATTAATGAACTCTCCAGCGGCCATTTTGGGCAGATAGGCCAGCGCCCAGCCAGCGACGACACTGTAGTAAGAAAGAATCAAAAAGCCGGCCATAACACCCATGGCACCCAGCCAACCCCATTGCTTTGAAGCGCCGGTTTCCCTGGCGAGACTCGCACAGGCCTTTATCGGTGAAGTTCTGGCTCGCTTACCGATAAAAACCTCAGCAACCATCACCGGAATACCCACGAGCAAGATGCATACGAGGTAGACGATAACGAAGGCTCCGCCGCCGTTTTCGCCAGTGATATAGGGGAATTTCCAGATATTGCCCAAGCCTATGGCAGAACCCGTTGCAGCGAGGATGAATGTCAGGCGATTGGACCACAGGGTCTTTGAAGAATTGTTTTCGGACATCTTTAAACCTCTTTTTTGGCGCGCATTCTAGCAGGACGACCAGCTTGATCATAGGCGTTTTAGAAAGCTGATTCAGGCCTGGATGCAGATATGCAAAGTTTGCGGGCCACAGGTTGACATTCAATCAATGAGACCTTTGCAAGGAAGATGATTTCGTTTTCAGATGTGGCAAAAACGCACGAAATGAGGGAGTTTATGCCTATCAATGACCGATTGAGACCCTTTTTACCGACAGCGGGCGCTTTTGGGCGACGCAGCATGCAGGTGAAATGGCTTTCGTCCAAAAGTCTCATAGGTATCTGAACCATGACAACTCCCGGATGATCTTTAACTCGCTGACCCGAACGAATGCTTTAACAGGATGGTTTCAACCCGGTCCGGGCCCGTCGATATGATATCGACAGATGCACCTGTTATTTCTTCAAGGCGCCTGACATAATTTCTGGCTGCTTCAGTCAACTCTTGCCATTTCTGAATGCCAGAGGTGCTCTCTGCCCAACCGGGCATTTCTTCGTAGACGGGTTCGAGAGAATCGTAGTCTTCACAGTCGTTGGGCACACCGACAATTTCGCCTTTGGCGTTTTTGTAGGCAATACAGATTTTGACCGTTTCCAGACCGTCGAGAACATCGAGTTTGGTGAGGCAAAGCCCGGAGATGCTGTTTATATTGACGGCCCGGCGAAGGGCTACCGCATCAAACCAGCCAGTGCGACGCGCCCGGCCCGTGGTCGTACCAAACTCATGCCCCCTTGTAGAAAGGTGCCCGGCAACATCGCAGAATAACTCTGTTGGAAACGGGCCAGACCCAACCCTTGTGGTGTATGCCTTGGCAATACCCAAAATATAATCCAGATTGAGCGGACCAATGCCCGTTCCGGTTGAGGCACCGCCCGCCGTAGTATTAGATGAAGTCACAAAAGGATAGGTACCATGATCGATGTCCAGCAAGGTTCCCTGAGCACCTTCAAAAAGAACGTTATCGCCGTTCTCTCTGGCATCAACCAGTATCCTGGCGACATCGGCAGACATGGGCAGCAACTGCTCGGCCCAGGTTTTAGCCTGGGTTAAAACATTGTCAAAATTGACCGGTTCGACCTTAAAGTAATGTTCGAGAGTAAAGTTGTGGTATGCCAGAACAACATTTAAACGCTCGGCAAATCGTTCCATATTGGCCAAATCGCCAAACCGCAGGCCCCGCCGGGCAACCTTATCTTCATAGGCAGGCCCGATACCCCGACCTGTTGTCCCTATTTTTTTATTCCCTCGAGCTGCTTCTCGCGCAACATCCAACGCAATGTGATACGGCAGTACAAGCGGGCAGGCGGGGCTGATTTTCAGACGGTTACGCACATCGACATGCTTGTCTTCGAGCGCGGCGATCTCTTGCAACAGGGCATCTGGAGCCAATACCACACCATTGCCGATCAGGCAGCGTACACCCGGGCGAAGAATCCCCGACGGGATCAGGTGGAGCGCTGTTTTTTCACCTTTGATGACGAGCGTATGCCCCGCGTTATGACCACCCTGAAAGCGCGTTACAAAAGTTGCTTTTTCAGTGAGCAGGTCAACGATCTTGCCCTTGCCCTCATCGCCCCATTGGGTGCCGAGAATGACGACGTTCTTACCCATAAATTCGACTCTGTATCCCTGCCCGTCAAGAAACCGGCTTGCCGACGGTTAAAAAGTTGTGTTAGTTGATGTCTGCCAGCAGCCACTCGCCGTTTTTTTCGACAAGTTGCTGGTCGCAGTCGTTTTCCGAGGGAAACTCCCGTTCACTTTGATAGCCCAGCTGTACCCGATATCCTTGCTCTCGCAGACTCGCGATCTCCTGCCAAAAAGCTCCATCCGGTTCAGCGACCCCCGGAATTGCAGCGTAAACAGTCTTGCTTTTTGCGCTTGCCGATGTCGATAGATCTGTATCAGACAGGCGCGACAACACCTTTAGGCAGGCACTAAACCCCGTTGCCGGTCGGGAGCGGCCAAAGGCCTGACCAACTTCGTTATAGCGGCCACCGTTTGCCGCTTTTACAGCCACTTGATCCACTTCACAATAAGCGGCAAAGAGAACGCCTGAGTGATAATCGCTAAATTCGGTTTCACCCAGGTTAAAAAACAGTTCTACTTCCGGATATTGCGCCCCGATACGACCGGCGAGAAGCTGCATTTCTGAAATAGCTTCGACCATCAAACCGTCCTGGGCAAAAAGCGTCCCGGCTGAACGCAGAACATCCAGCCCCCCCATGAGTCTTGGCAACTCACAGAGTTTGTTCTTTGTTACCAGATCAATATCCGCATCGCACAGAAAGACATTGAGGTCAGGCAGGCTTTTCTCGTTGACCAAAGTGCAGAGTTCGTCAAAGGGCAGACCGGCATTTTCAGAAATTTGCAACAGCCAGCTCCGCACGAGCTGGTGCGACAGTTCGAGTGTAATAGCACGTTCAGAAACTGTGCGAACTGTCGTTAGCATCAGGGAAATAATCTCCATATCGGCATCAATTCCTTCAACGCCAAACAATTCTGCACCAATTTGTTTTGGCGCCCTGCTGCCAAATGCACCCACCGAAGATGATCTGAGTACTGTGCCGGCGTAACAGAGTCGATTGGCACCCCGACGTTTCATACTGTGGGCATCAATGCGGGCGGCCTGCGGTGATATGTCCGCCCTGACCCCAAGACTTTTCCCGGAGAACTGATCGCTGAACTTAAAGGTTTGAAGATCCAGCTTTTCACCTAAACCGGTCAACAATGAATCTGTAAATTCAATGACGGGTGGAATAACCAGGTCGTATCCCCAGGAGTCAAACAGGTCGAGAAGTTCTCGACGCAGGGCTTCGAGCAAACGTGCGTCGTCCGCAACAACTTCGTCGATTCCATCGGGCAACAACCATCGATTCCTGGACATGGGGCGGCTTGCCTATTTGATTCGTAAAGTAAAAAAACCGGCTTATAAGCCGGCAGTGGCCCCGCGTGGCTCCAACCGTAACTGCGGTAAAGCCCTCACAATAAATACAGGCAACCCAGGCCAAGCAACATCGAGAACAGGCCCACCGCTCGCAGCATATTATCATCCGTCCTGGAAACAGTTTCCAGCAACGAGCGCCAGCGGTTGGGGTAGGCAAAGGGAATAATCCCCTCGATAATGAGCAACAAACAAAAAGCCCGTGCTATTTCTACCCAGAAACCATCCACTATCCAGTCTCAACAATGTAGTAACAAGCCACTCACAAAAAAGCCGGGATTCTTCCCGGCTTGACGAATTTTACCACAAAGGCAAGTTCCGTGCCTTATACGCCTATACGCCGCGCTCTATTAATTCTCGCCATCGGCAGCTTTAAGATAACGGAAAAAGTCACTGTCAGGCTCAATCAGCAGCAAGTCATCCCGACTGCCGAAACTCTGCTTGTAGGCTTCCAGGCTACGCACAAAGGAGAAGAACTCTGCATCCTTGTTGTAGGCGTCCGCATAAATTGCAGCGGCTTCCGCATCACCCCGGCCGCGAATTTCTTCTGACTTTCTGTAGGCTTCGGCTTCAAGCAGTACTTTCTGACGATCTGCATCTGCCCGAATTTTTGTTGCCTCTTCCTCCCCTTGTGAACGGAACTCACGCGCCAATTTTTCGCGTTCTGCACGCATACGGCGATAGACATCATCACTGATTTCCTCAGGCAGGTCGATTCGCTTAACGCGCACGTCCAAAACTTCAATACCCAGGCTTTCACGGACCGTTGTATTCAGTTCTGATGTCAGTTTCTGCATGAGGGCATCGCGCTCTCCCGAGACAACTTCGTTCAGTGTTCGGGTACCAAACTCATTTCTAAGCCCGTCATTAACCCTTGCCGCTACACGATTGCGGGCAACAATCTCGTCACCGCCAGTGGCCCGATAGTAAGTACCCACGTCTGCTACCCGGTATTTGGCGAACGAATCGACAATAAGACGCTTTTTCTGCACCGTGTAAAAACTTTCAGGAGGTGCATCAACGGTGAGAACCCGCGCATCAAAAATTCTCACCTCATCCACCAGGGGAATTTTAAAATGCAGCCCCGGTTGAATGTTATCGACTTGCAGCGCACCAAATCTTAGCTGGACAGCTTTTTCTTTCTCGTTGATACGAAACAGCGTGGCAGAAGCGATCAGAACCACAATCACAAGCCCGACAATAGCCGCAAAACCTACATTCTTCATTATCTTAACCTCTGATTTGAACCGGCTGCCCGCTGAAGATCACGGATAAAGCCTTCAATATCCTGGAGCCTCTTTTGCAGGTTATCGCTATTTGAAGAACCTCCCTGGCGCAGTTGATCAAGCGGCAGGTACATCATGTTATTGCCCCCATCGATGTCAACCATCACCTTCGAACTGTTTTGCATTACTTCTTGAACGGCATCGATGTAAAGGCGCTCTCGGGTGACCTTGGGTGCCTGCTTGTATTCTGCATAAAGCTGGTCAAACCGCGCAGCCTCGCCCTGCGCTCTGGCGACAAGCTGGCCTTCGTAGGCATTCGCTTCTTCAATAATTCGCTGTGACTGACCGCGAGCCTGCGGTAAAACGCTGTTTCGATAGGCTTCCGCCTGGTCGATTGAGCGATCTTTATCCTGTTCTGCTGCATTCACATCATCAAAGGCATCATTGACCTGGGCAGGTGGCTCGCCGCGTTGCAAAGTGATGTCAATCACGTCGATACCTGTACCGTAGCCGTCCAGATAAGTCTGCAAGCGCAGCTCTACCTCGTCCGCCATTTGCGAACGACCCTCACCGAGGACTTCTTCGAGCAATGTGCTGCCAACCACATGGCGTATCGCGCTGTCGGTTGCCTGTTCAAGCGTTTCGATAGGGTCGCGAACATTGAGCACATAGTCCTTGACATCCTTGATGTTGTATTGAACTGTCAACGGCACCTGAACGATATTTTCATCCTGGGTCAGCATCAGACTTTTAGTCCCTGCCGCCGTGTACTGACGCTCTTCAGTGACGCGCTCTATCTCGACTGTATCGACCAGATAGGGGTTAAAGCGCAAGCCCGGATCAATCGTTTTATGGTACTTGCCAAAACGCATAACCACAGCACGTTCTTTCTCATCCAGCTTGTAGAAGCTTGAAAAAAACCAGGCCACTCCCAACAACATCAGAACCAGATACACGGGGAAGCCACTCGCATTTTTGGAGCCAGGCTTCTTGCCATTATTTTTTTTGCCCCCAAAGAGGCCCGCAAGCGCCTCCTGGATATTTTTGATTATTTCGTCCAGATTGGGAGGCCCATCGTCATTGCGCTTGCCCCAAGGGTCGCGGTCGCCGCCGCCCGGTTCATTCCAAGCCATTAAAGACTCCATCGTTGAGTTAAAGAGACCTTTGCGCCAACGCCATTTCACCTGCATGCCGCATCGCCTGAAAGTGCCTGCCATTGGTAAAAACGGTCTCAATCGGTCATTTATAAGCATATGCTTCCTCATTCCGTACGTTCTTGCCACAGCTGCAAGCGCAATCATCTTTCGTGCAAAGGTCTCTTAAAGGTTGAATTAAAATTTACTGTTGTGCTCGTTATACCTCAAGAAGAATATGGATTCTAATCCTATTTTCCATTAAAGCCAGCTTTACCTGACAATATGGGCACCTCATTAATCAGGAAATCAGGATTTTTTGCGAGTGGAACCTCGGCACAGCCAAAATTTTTGCCCGACGTCATCAATCATCCGCATCTTTTCGGAAATATAGAGACCAGATGTAACCCTGGCTCATTAAGGGATAGCCGGGACAGCCTGTATTAAGAGGTATAGGAGACCTCAGCATAACGACTACAGTTGCCAATCCATCGTTAAAAAAGGCTTAAAATGCTCATTGACACCCATACCAAAAGCAGGGCCTATCTATAGAAGGCACCAAAAGCAGGGCCTATGGAAGGCACTCCGCTTTTGCGCCTTTTTTTGCCTCGACCTGGCTTCACTCGCTACGTTGTGCAGAGGTCTCTGTAGATCAAAGAGATTCATGTCTCAATCTCTGACCCTTCCAGCAGAGCCTCCTTGAGGCTCGGGTGCACCTACCTGTCGCGCCTTCACATAAATGGCCCCATAGGCTTCATTCTGGACGGTCTCGACCAGGGACTCTTTGATCAATTCCATCAATGCCAAAAAGGTTACCGCCACTCCCAGGCGCCCTTCTTCAACCGCAAACAGTTGCATAAAAGAGACAAACCTTTCAGGCTGTAACTGATCCAGAACCTGCGCCATGCGCTCGCGTGTAGAGAGCCTTTCGCGCATGATCTGATGCGTTTTAAACATGTCAGCCCTGTGCATTACCTCGGCAAAGACAGTTAACAACTCTTGCAAATCAACGTCTGGTTTGGCGGTTTCTGTTTCCAGGTCGAGCAAGTCTGCGGAGGCGGGGTAAATATCCCTGCGGACTCTTGGGAGTTCATCGATGGACTCGGCGGCCTCTTTATAACGCTCGTATTCCTGAAGCTTCAACAAGAGCTGTGCGCGAGGGTCATCTTCTTCGTCTTCCAGGTCTTCCTGCCTTGGCAATAAGGTTCTGGATTTAATTTCCGCCAGCAGTGCCGCCATGAGCAGGTATTCTGCCGCCAGTTCAAACCTTGCGGCTTTCATCGCCTCAACATACTCCATGTACTGCTCAGTGATGCGTGCAACATTGACATTGAGAATATCCAGATTCTGTCGTCGAATCAGATACAAAAGCAGGTCCAGCGGCCCCTCAAAGGTTTCCAAAAACACTTCCAGGGCATCGGGGGGGATGTAGAGGTCCCGGGGAATCTCAGTAACCTGTTCGCCGAGAACGATGG
This sequence comes from Amylibacter sp., assembly GCA_965206885.1. Lineage (GTDB taxonomy): Bacteria > Pseudomonadota > Alphaproteobacteria > Rhodobacterales > Rhodobacteraceae > Amylibacter. The sequence goes on from CBDBLJ010000007.1 coordinate 23,290, forward strand.
CAAAGGGCAT
>CBDBLJ010000008.1:0-282500 GCA_965206885.1 Amylibacter sp.
GGCACGCTGACCTTCACGGCCGGCGCGACCGGGGACGATCTGAGCCAGACCTTCACCGTGCCGGTGCTCGAGGATGCCCAGGTGGAAGGCGACGAGAGCTTCACCGCGACCCTGAGCGCGAACGCCGCGAGCCCGCTGCCGACAGGTTTCAGCCTCGGTACGGCAACGGCAACGGCAACGATTGGGGCCGCGGGAACGGCAACGGTGGCGATTTCCGGCGGCGGTAGCGTGAACGAGGACGCAGACGCCACCTTCACAGTGACTTTGTCGGCCTCACCGGGCGCGGCAGTGGTGGTGGATTATGCCACCGCAGCGGGCACCGCAACCGCGGGGGATGATTTCACCGCAACCAGCGGCACGCTGACCTTCACGGCCGGCGCGACCGGGGACGATCTGAGCCAGACCTTCACCGTGCCGGTGCTCGAGGATGCCCAGGTGGAAGGCGACGAGAGCTTCACCGCGACCCTGAGCGCGAACGCCGCGAGCCCGCTGCCGACAGGTTTCAGCCTCGGTACGGCAACGGCAACGGCAACGATTGGGGCCGCGGGAACGGCAACGGTGGCGATTTCCGGCGGCGGTAGCGTGAACGAGGACGCAGACGCCACCTTCACAGTGACTTTGTCGGCCTCACCGGGCGCGGCAGTGGTGGTGGATTATGCCACCGCAGCGGGCACCGCAACCGCGGGGGATGATTTCACCGCAACCAGCGGCACGCTGACCTTCACGGCCGGCGCGACCGGGGACGATCTGAGCCAGACCTTCACCGTGCCGGTGCTCGAGGATGCCCAGGTGGAAGGCGACGAGAGCTTCACCGCGACCCTGAGCGCGAACGCCGCGAGCCCGCTGCCGACAGGTTTCAGCCTCGGTACGGCAACGGCAACGGCAACGATTGGGGCCGCGGGAACGGCAACGGTGGCGATTTCCGGCGGCGGTAGCGTGAACGAGGACGCAGACGCCACCTTCACAGTGACTTTGTCGGCCTCACCGGGCGCGGCAGTGGTGGTGGATTATGCCACCGCAGCGGGCACCGCAACCGCGGGGGATGATTTCACCGCAACCAGCGGCACGCTGACCTTCGCGGCCGGCGCGACCGGGGACGATCTGAGCCAGACCTTCACCGTGCCGGTGCTCGAGGATGCCCAGGTGGAAGGCGACGAGAGCTTCACCGCGACCCTGAGCGCGAACGCCGCGAGCCCGCTGCCGACAGGTTTCAGCCTCGGTACGGCAACGGCAACGGCAACGATTGGGGCCGCGGGAACGGCAACGGTGGCGATTTCCGGCGGCGGCAGCGTGAACGAGGACGCAGACGCCACCTTCACAGTGACTTTGTCGGCCTCACCGGGCGCGGCAGTGGTGGTGGATTATGCCACCGCAGCGGGCACCGCAACCGCGGGGGATGATTTCACCGCAACCAGCGGCACGCTGACCTTCACGGCCGGCGCGACCGGGGACGATCTGAGCCAGACCTTCACCGTGCCGGTGCTCGAGGATGCCCAGGTGGAAGGCGACGAGAGCTTCACCGCGACCCTGAGCGCGAACGCCGCGAGCCCGCTGCCGACAGGTTTCAGCCTCGGTACGGCAACGGCAACGGCAACGATTGGGGCCGCGGGAACGGCAACGGTGGCGATTTCCGGCGGCGGTAGCGTGAACGAGGACGCAGACGCCACCTTCACAGTGACTTTGTCGGCCTCACCGGGCGCGGCAGTGGTGGTGGATTATGCCACCGCAGCGGGCACCGCAACCGCGGGGGATGATTTCACCGCAACCAGCGGCACGCTGACCTTCACGGCCGGCGCGACCGGGGACGATCTGAGCCAGACCTTCACCGTGCCGGTGCTCGAGGATGCCCAGGTGGAAGGCGACGAGAGCTTCACCGCGACCCTGAGCGCGAACGCCGCGAGCCCGCTGCCGACAGGTTTCAGCCTCGGTACGGCAACGGCAACGGCAACGATTGGGGCCGCGGGAACGGCAACGGTGGCGATTTCCGGCGGCGGTAGCGTGAACGAGGACGCAGACGCCACCTTCACAGTGACTTTGTCGGCCTCACCGGGCGCGGCAGTGGTGGTGGATTATGCCACCGCAGCGGGCACCGCAACCGCGGGGGATGATTTCACCGCAACCAGCGGCACGCTGACCTTCGCGGCCGGCGCGACCGGGGACGATCTGAGCCAGACCTTCACCGTGCCGGTGCTCGAGGATGCCCAGGTGGAAGGCGACGAGAGCTTCACCGCGACCCTGAGCGCGAACGCCGCGAGCCCGCTGCCGACAGGTTTCAGCCTCGGTACGGCAACGGCAACGGCAACGATTGGGGCCGCGGGAACGGCAACGGTGGCGATTTCCGGCGGCGGTAGCGTGAACGAGGACGCAGACGCCACCTTCACAGTGACTTTGTCGGCCTCACCGGGCGCGGCAGTGGTGGTGGATTATGCCACCGCAGCGGGCACCGCAACCGCGGGGGATGATTTCACCGCAACCAGCGGCACGCTGACCTTCACGGCCGGCGCGACCGGGGACGATCTGAGCCAGACCTTCACCGTGCCGGTGCTCGAGGATGCCCAGGTGGAAGGCGACGAGAGCTTCACCGCGACCCTGAGCGCGAACGCCGCGAGCCCGCTGCCGACAGGTTTCAGCCTCGGTACGGCAACGGCAACGGCAACGATTGGGGCCGCGGGAACGGCAACGGTGGCGATTTCCGGCGGCGGTAGCGTGAACGAGGACGCAGACGCCACCTTCACAGTGACTTTGTCGGCCTCACCGGGCGCGGCAGTGGTGGTGGATTATGCCACCGCAGCGGGCACCGCAACCGCGGGGGATGATTTCACCGCAACCAGCGGCACGCTGACCTTCACGGCCGGCGCGACCGGGGACGATCTGAGCCAGACCTTCACCGTGCCGGTGCTCGAGGATGCCCAGGTGGAAGGCGACGAGAGCTTCACCGCGACCCTGAGCGCGAACGCCGCGAGCCCGCTGCCGACAGGTTTCAGCCTCGGTACGGCAACGGCAACGGCAACGATTGGGGCCGCGGGAACGGCAACGGTGGCGATTTCCGGCGGCGGTAGCGTGAACGAGGACGCAGACGCCACCTTCACAGTGACTTTGTCGGCCTCACCGGGCGCGGCAGTGGTGGTGGATTATGCCACCGCAGCGGGCACCGCAACCGCGGGGGATGATTTCACCGCAACCAGCGGCACGCTGACCTTCACGGCCGGCGCGACCGGGGACGATCTGAGCCAGACCTTCACCGTGCCGGTGCTCGAGGATGCCCAGGTGGAAGGCGACGAGAGCTTCACCGCGACCCTGAGCGCGAACGCCTCGAGCCCGCTGCCGACAGGTTTCAGCCTCGGTACGGCAACGGCAACGGCAACGATTGGGGCCGCGGGAACGGCAACGGTGGCGATTTCCGGCGGCGGCAGCGTGAACGAGGACGCAGACGCCACCTTCACAGTGACTTTGTCGGCCTCACCGGGCGCGGCAGTGGTGGTGGATTATGCCACCGCAGCGGGCACCGCAACCGCGGGGGATGATTTCATCGCAACCAGCGGCACGCTGACCTTCACGGCCGGCGCGACCGGGGACGATCTGAGCCAGACCTTCACCGTGCCGGTGCTCGAGGATGCCCAGGTGGAAGGCGACGAGAGCTTCACCGCGACCCTGAGCGCGAACGCCGCGAGCCCGCTGCCGACAGGTTTCAGCCTCGGTACGGCAACGGCAACGGCAACGATTGGGGCCGCGGGAACGGCAACGGTGGCGATTTCCGGCGGCGGTAGCGTGAACGAGGACGCAGACGCCACCTTCACAGTGACTTTGTCGGCCTCACCGGGCGCGGCAGTGGTGGTGGATTATGCCACCGCAGCGGGCACCGCAACCGCGGGGGATGATTTCACCGCAACCAGCGGCACGCTGACCTTCACGGCCGGCGCGACCGGGGACGATCTGAGCCAGACCTTCACCGTGCCGGTGCTCGAGGATGCCCAGGTGGAAGGCGACGAGAGCTTCACCGCGACCCTGAGCGCGAACGCCGCGAGCCCGCTGCCGACAGGTTTCAGCCTCGGTACGGCAACGGCAACGGCAACGATTGGGGCCGCGGGAACGGCAACGGTGGCGATTTCCGGCGGCGGTAGCGTGAACGAGGACGCAGACGCCACCTTCACAGTGACTTTGTCGGCCTCACCGGGCGCGGCAGTGGTGGTGGATTATGCCACCGCAGCGGGCACCGCAACCGCGGGGGATGATTTCACCGCAACCAGCGGCACGCTGACCTTCACGGCCGGCGCGACCGGGGACGATCTGAGCCAGACCTTCACCGTGCCGGTGCTCGAGGATGCCCAGGTGGAAGGCGACGAGAGCTTCACCGCGACCCTGAGCGCGAACGCCGCGAGCCCGCTGCCGACAGGTTTCAGCCTCGGTACGGCAACGGCAACGGCAACGATTGGGGCCGCGGGAACGGCAACGGTGGCGATTTCCGGCGGCGGTAGCGTGAACGAGGACGCAGACGCCACCTTCACAGTGACTTTGTCGGCCTCACCGGGCGCGGCAGTGGTGGTGGATTATGCCACCGCAGCGGGCACCGCAACCGCGGGGGATGATTTCACCGCAACCAGCGGCACGCTGACCTTCACGGCCGGCGCGACCGGGGACGATCTGAGCCAGACCTTCACCGTGCCGGTGCTCGAGGATGCCCAGGTGGAAGGCGACGAGAGCTTCACCGCGACCCTGAGCGCGAACGCCTCGAGCCCGCTGCCGACAGGTTTCAGCCTCGGTACGGCAACGGCAACGGCAACGATTGGGGCCGCGGGAACGGCAACGGTGGCGATTTCCGGCGGCGGTAGCGTGAACGAGGACGCAGACGCCACCTTCACAGTGACTTTGTCGGCCTCACCGGGCGCGGCAGTGGTGGTGGATTATGCCACCGCAGCGGGCACCGCAACCGCGGGGGATGATTTCACCGCAACCAGCGGCACGCTGACCTTCACGGCCGGCGCGACCGGGGACGATCTGAGCCAGACCTTCACCGTGCCGGTGCTCGAGGATGCCCAGGTGGAAGGCGACGAGAGCTTCACCGCGACCCTGAGCGCGAACGCCGCGAGCCCGCTGCCGACAGGTTTCAGCCTCGGTACGGCGACGGCAACGGCAACGATTACGGCAACTACTGCAACGGCTGAAGCCGGTCCGAGCGAGACTGTAAGCGAAGGCGATACCGTCACCCTTGATGGCAGTGGCAGTTCCGATCCTGCCGTGAGCAACACCGTGCGCTACCTCTGGGCCCAGGTCCGCGGAACCGCTGTCATCTTGACCGGGGCAGACACCGTCACAGCCACCTTCATCGCACCAACCCGACAAACGGCGGATGACGGAGAATTGGTGTTTGAGTTGACCGTGACCGATCCTGACGGTGATATCTCCACCGATACCGTGACCATCTCGGTGAGTACGGATGTCTCGGTTCAAAAGACGGTTGGGACCATCAACCGGTTTATGGAGACGCGCACCCGGCTCATTCTGGCCAACCAGCCAGATGTATCGCGCAGGATCAACCGGTTACAGCGCGGCGTTGGATCAGAACAGTTGAGCTTTGCCACTGGAGAGATCGGCAAGCTCATGCCGTTTGAGTTCAACTTTCTCAGTCTTGGCTCGGGGAACTACAATTTCGTCACGAGTCTGGATCAGGTCACCCGCGCTGCCAATCAGATACAAGTGATGCAAGGCGGGACGGCCACCCATGAGAGCCGCCGCTTTGATGTCTGGTTTGAGGGCAGCTTTAACAAGTTCAACGGCAGTGCCGGTTCCAGTGGTGACTTTGCCATCGCCCATCTGGGGGCAGACTATCTCATGTCCCCCGACCTGCTGGTGGGCGGGATGCTGCAATATGACCGCCTGACCGACAGCAACGACAGCGACAACTCCAGAACCGAAGGCACAGGCTGGATGGTTGGCCCTTATGTGACCGCAAGGCTGCAGGAGAACCTCTATCTCGACGCCCGTGTGGCCGGGGGTAAATCCGACAATGACGTCACGCCGGTGGGCACCTATACCGACAGCTTCTCCTCGACCCGCTGGCTGGCCGACATCAGCCTCACCGGGGAGTTCACCCAAGGCCGATGGACCATCCGGCCCAATGCTGGCCTGTCCTGGCTGGCCGACAAGCAGAACGCCTATACCAACACGCTGGGCGTGACCATTCCGAGCCAGACGGTCTCGCAAGGGCAACTCAAGTTTGGCCCGACGATCTCGACGCAGTTCCTCGGGAGCGATGGCTGGCGCTATGAACCCGCGCTGACGTTCGATGCGATCTACAGCCATGCCAACACCAGCGGGGGCGGCGGCTTCCTGGGCGCGGACAGCGGGCTGGAGGATGGCTGGCGCGCGCGGATCGCCCCCGGGATCAGCATGACCGGTCCCGATGGCACCCGCCTGTCGCTCTCCGGCACTTATGACGGCATCGGGCAAAGCGGCTATGAGGCCTGGGGGATCAAGGCTCATTTCGATATGAAGTTCTGAGGGAAAACCACCGCCCGGCGGCCCCTACGTATTGTCATCCGGGTAGAGCAGGGGAAAATGAGCATTACGGATTCCAGATTATTTGCGCATTCAACAACAAGTCCCGAACAGCAAGACTGGGAACCGCTAGGCGATCATCTTGCCGCTGTCGGTGGGCGCAGCAGGATATTTGCCACCGGTTTTGGAGCCGCGACATGGGGAGAGATCGCTGGTTTTCTGCATGATCTTGGCAAGGCAAAACCGGCGTTTCAAGCCAAACTGCGGGGCGAAAAGAACTCAGAACCACATAGTGGCGAAGGAGCGCTATATGCAAATGATCACTTCAGCGGGCTTGACGGAAAGATTCTTGCCTATTGCATTGTCGGCCATCATGCGGGTTTGCCGAACGGTATTCTGTGTTCTGCTGCCCGCCCGCCGACACCTCTGAACGAACGGCTGAAGGCCGCGCAAAGCCTCGGACTTCCCGACGGCATGTCGCTGTCGTCGATGGAGGGGTTCGTCCCAACAAAGGTACATAATCCACCACAGGATTTAATACTGTAGCCATACAAACAAGGCATTTTATGGGTTTATGCTCCCCCCAAAATGACTGGTTCGAATAGGCTTCTATTTTGGGGGAGGATTCCCATGGTGTCCTGTAGAATTTCATCGGAGAAATCGTACTCGCCGAGCATGTTAATGTGGGCCCATGACAACGGAGAATGGGTTGCTATTGTTTTCAGCAGTTGTTCCCTTGCCTCGGCGTTGTCAATCTGAGCCAATTTACGTGTGAGATAGAGATAATTCCAACAGATGATGCTGTTTTTGATAAGGCGGTTGCAGGCCTCGGCGACTTCCTGATCCTCTTTTGCGCCTTGGGTGTATTCCCTTGGATTTCCAACCGCGATGGCGCGTGTAAACCTGTTCGCTAATTCAACCTTGTTGAGTTGGGCCTCGATGGATTGGCGAAGCTCAAGATCGTCGATGTAACGCAGGATAAAGAGGGTCTTCATAATCTGCCCAAAGGCCTTCATGGCTTTATAAAGACTGTGTTGGCGCGAATAAGAATTCAGCCGCCGAAAGATGTCAGATGCCGTTGTTTCCTTGAGCTTTATGGTGGCTACTAACCGCAGAATTGCGTCCCAGTTCTCAATTATGATATCCTGATTAATATATTTATCGGGTCGAATAGCCCATTTTGAGGCTGTCCCTAATTTGTGGCCTTTAAACTGATATAGGCTTTGCTTCTTGAGGTTTTTAATCCTCGGCGCATAGGAAAATCCCAGAAGATGGGTAACACCAAAAATTGCCTCAGAATAGCCGTGCGTATCGGTCGAATGAATGTCACTTTTGACCACGTCGTTGTGCATCAGGCCGTCGATAACATAAGCACTTTCCCGTTCAGCTGCACTGAATACCAAGGAATGCCATAAAAGATTGCGTTCGTCGGTAAATGTGTAGGCGCTAATCCCCTGACCTTTTCCAAAATACTTAAATGAATGGTTTGCATTCAGCGAGTCCGCGCGAACTTCAAATTTCTGCCCGTCGCTGGCCGTGTGTAATTTCTCAGGCGATTTTCGGTAGATGTTTGGCAACTCCATTTGGTCCATGGCTTTTACCACCCGATCGTTCGCCGCAATAAGATTGTCCAGAGAGAAGCGCCATGTGACGGCGTGCTCCAGTTCTCGCTCTGTGACGCCAGGAGATATGCGGGCCATTTTTTGCACCCCAATCCCACAACCAAGCCCCATGACCCCAGCGAGCAGGATGGATTTACGGCTGATTGATCGGCTATGGCCTTGTTGCCAATGGGTTAATTCATCAAGAGAACCACAGTGCTGATTGACTGTAGATATAATCTCAGCTAACGGCACATAGTGCCGTTTAGGAAAGCAAGACTGCAGCGGCTCGCTCTCCACCTGATCTTTGGCTGGCGTTGCCACCCTGAATGCCCCATTCGGCATAATTTTGAGATGTGGGTTTTCCCCATTTTGGGCATGGCCATTGGTGATCTGGTATTGGCTCTGAAGGGCGGCATTAAGTGTTTTTAACAGTGTTTCTGGCGTTGCAAATTCATCCATTCCAGCCCGCTCCAAGAGCTGTGCCTTTTCCCGTTTCCACCGATCACCATTGATCAGATAATCGTCCAATGGTCGATATTTGTAGGATAAGGTAAGGTTCAGGTTTCCTGCCTTGATGGCGCTGGCAACGTGCAGGAAGAGAAACGCCTTATAAAGTGAGGTTTTGAATTCACCACCATTATTTCCCAAGACGGCTTTTCTCTCGGGTCCGTCCAGAAAATCCACGGGTGCCTTGCGGCCAATGGTGCCGTCGGTTTCTTTGAAATGCCGGATTGCATCCACAAGGGCAGTATGCCCAGGCCCGGTGTCTAAACTCAGGGCCTTCAAAATAAGTGATACGCGGTTTTGTAGGCGTAATGATCTACTTTCCAAAACCTGATAATACTGGCTGTCATCGCTATCCTCCTGAAGACTGGTCTTTATCTGATCAAACTTAATCTCCCTTTCTTGCGTTAGAAGCACTTGAATTCGATCAACTTTCTGGACGGCCGAAAGGGTGCCATGATGGGCCAGGATGCGAATTTCGCGAAGCACGCTGAATACATTTGTGTCTAAGTTTTCCAAAAGATTGGAGACATGCTCGTTCTGTATCTTTTTCCGCTCGAAAATCTGCTCCTTGTAATATCGCTGCGCGGAATTCCGAAAAGTTTGCACGGAACTTAGCAAAATATCAGTCAGAGCGTCATGAAGGCGGCGGTATTGATGGGTAACGAAGGCGATGATGTGCAAATAACGATCTGTATGGGCGCGACGCTTAAGCTGAAAAATCTCAGACTTCAGAACACTGCCAGCATAATATCGTACGCCCTCTGGTCCAAGATCAAGATGGACACCTCGATTAACCGCTAATTCCAGAGGTATTTGATAGGCATTTTTTACGGCAGGCTGCTTTTTGACGCAAAAAAAGCCTGTTTTGTTCCGTTTTATGCGGCATTCATGCTTTATGGAGCCGCCTGAGCGGGTATTTCTGAATTCTAGACGGATTCAGGCTGTGGCTTGCCGTCGTTCATGGAAGATGAGACGCTTCATATTGTAGGTTATGTTGGCGAGTGTCATCTTTGTTGTGGCGCGTTGAATTCCGATGGTTCTAATGGATAAATCCATCGGGCCCTTCTGATGACCAAAGACATGCTCGACACAGGTGCGAAATATAGAACGTGTCGCATTACCGCGCTCGATGTGTTTGGGCATTGGTTTGCCTTTTGGTTTTTTACGGTGGATGTGGGAGAAAAATCCATTGGCCTTAAGCCATGCCTCATTGCTCTTGGTGCGGTAAGCTGTATCGGCCCAAACCTTGCCAGAACGATTGTCCTTGGTGAGCACTGACGCCAACTCATGACCGTCATAGCGCGCTGCATCTGTTGTTTTTTCACCTCTGATAAACCGAAACTTACGGTCAATGCTGATGTGGTTTTTATAGCCAAAGTGAGGTACGGAAATATCAACTAACCCCGCATCTTTCTCACCCGTCTTGGTCGTTTTAGCCTTGCTATACTTGACCATCCACCGTGCGTCGGTGTCCTTCTGTGCCGCCTTGGCTGGATTATCAGGCCAGATATCTTTTGCATCTTCGCCAGCCTTGGCGCGGGCTTTCTCGCTTGAAGTCATACGTTGGCGTGGGGCTGCAATCAGCGATGAGTCTACAATTTGTCCCCCAGTTTGTTTGTAACCCCGATTACGTAAATGATCCTCAAAGGTTGCAAACAAATCAGTCAACACACCCGCTTGGGTCAACTTCTCCCGAAACACCCAAATGGTCTTTTGATCTGGCGTCGGCTCCCCAATTTGCAAACCAAGAAAACGCAACCAGCTAAAACGATCGCGGATCAGAAACTCCATCCGCTCATCACTTAAATTATGCATCGACGCTAATATCAAAATCTTAAACATCATAACCGCATCATAGGGCGGACGACCCCCCTGTGGACGCTCTCCATAGTTAAGTGCACTTGTCAGTGCACACCGAAACATCTCAAAATCCACATGCTCAGAAAGCGCGACAAGTGGGTCGCCTGTTTTAGACAAACGCTCAAGATGATCAGAAAAATCAAACAATCCTGCTTCGTGCATCAAAATATCCTCCTGAAAATATTGAATCACAAAATACACCTAAAAGATAGGTTTTTAGAGGTGTCCAGATTGCCCAGTATAGGAGCTATCGTTTCATAAAGCTCTGAAAGAACGTGGAAATCCGCGACAGTTTGTTTTACTTTTCCGGGTTTTGTGGATTGTGATATTTTTTTCAGCAGTGTGAGGCGGTAACGATTGTTGTCATCGTCAGTGACAAACAATGCATCAAGCATTTGACGCTGCTCTGGCACCAGTTGTGTTTCAATGATCCGTGATAGCTCTCGCTTTTTAGCATTCATCTCTGATCTAATGATCTCGGTCAACCGTCGCGTTGTGGGCAGTGCTATGCGTTTTTGGATCAGGAAATCCAGACAGCGCCCGAATATCAATCGCGGCTTCAGATGCCCACGCATCATGTCTGAAACCTCTGCCCGCAGCAACCTCTCAGCGTCACGATCAAAGAGTCGGAAGCCATAAAAGTTAAGGATGATCTTTTGGTGGCGGGAACGACTGGTATCAGTATATTTACTTGCTACGAACGGGGCGGTCACAATATCAAGTTTGTGCCTTGCCGCTTCCATATCTTTTTGATGAAAATCCTGTGGCGAGTAGAACCGCTTGGCGGACCGAAAATAGGCACACATCAGGACAAACCCAATACCCGTTTCAGATTTACGCATTTTTTCGGCAGCATCCAATAATGCTATGGGAAGGTCGAAATATTGTTTTCTCTCTGCGCTATTAAACACGGGCGGCTTTTCAAGTTCAGTGCGCTCGGCAGCTGACAGGATATTCATTCTTGGCATGGGGGATTCCGTAATAGTTGTTATCGAAAAAACGATGGCTTACAGGATCAGAGATACTTAATAAAAAACATTGTTAAATGCCTAATGTTCATTACAATAAAAATAAGATCATCACCTTTTTATTAAATACTGAACATATGACCCAAAAACAGCCCAAAAAAACCATTGGTTATCTGCGCGTCTCAACAGATCGCCAAGACTTAGAAAAAAACAAAGCGGACATCTTAAGCTTTGCCAATCAAGCAGATCTTGGACGTGTGGTGTTTGTAGAAGAAAAGGCGTCTGGTAAAATTTCATGGCGCAATCGAAAGATTGTAAATATCCTGGATGATCTGGGCGCAGGCGATGTTCTGATCGTCAGCGAACTATCACGCCTTGGCCGTTCCATGCTCGAATGTATGGAAATACTGTCCATTGCCGCCGAACAAAAAATCCGAGTCTTTGCACTCAAAGGAAACTGGCGTTTGGATGACACCATCCAAAGCAAGATCATTGCGATGGCATTTTCCATGGCCGCCGAAATTGAACGGGACTTGATCTCTTCGCGCACCAAAGAAGCCCTGAGGGCCCGAAAAGCGTCTGGCTTGCCTCTCGGTCGGCCCAAAGGGCCTGGCAAAAGCAAGCTAGATCAGTTCAGGCCAGAGATTGAAGCACTTCTTACAAATGGGTCTACACAGAGTTTCATCGCAAAACGCTACAACACAACGCCTGGAAACCTATGCAATTGGATTAAAAAGAACGGTATTCTAAAGCCAGAGGTCTAGACAATTCCTGTGGTGGATTTGGTACCTTTGTTGGGATAGACCCATGGAGGTCCCCGCGCCTTTGCAGGCGATGAACTCTGGTGATCCGTTTATAAATTTCAAACTACACTTCTTTACGCGAATGCTGTTTTCGGCCCTGACGGACGCGGATTTTCTGGAAACGCAGCGCTTTTACGACAAGGTTGAAAATCGCGACCCACAGGTGGTGCCCCCGGCACTGGCCGATCTAGCCCAGGCGCTGGAGAATCATCTGGCAAAATTTGGCCCCGCGAGGGGACATGTGAACCGAATCCGTGCCGAAATCCTCGTGCATGTGCGCGAAGGGGCCGCGAAAGAGCCGGGGCTTTTCTCGCTGACCGTGCCTACGGGCGGCGGTAAGACCCTTGCTTCGCTGGCCTTTGCAATGGATCACGCGGCACGATACGGCATGCAAAGGGTGATCTATGTCGTCCCCTATACTGAACCGCCCCTAGTTTACCGGAGTGATTTTAGTCCGTCATTCTGCAGCAATATCATATTGATTTAGGGTTTCATAGAAATTCCTTTCAGCTTGTGCAGGTGGTATATATCCGATTGGCCCAAAGAGCCTGTCATTGTTGTACCAATCAACCCAAGTTAGAGTTGCCATTTCGACATCACTTTTACCTTGCCATGGTCCTTGATGTTCAATCACTTCGGTCTTGTACAATCCGATCATATTCTCAGCGAGTGCATTATCATAACTATCACCAACGCTCCCAACGGATGGCTCAATTCCAGCATCGATTAATTTTTCTGTATATTTGATCGACAAATATTGAACGCCTCTGTCTGAGTGGTGGATCAACTGGCCAGATTGAGGGTTTCGAGCGTGGATACCCTGGTTCAGAGCATCAAAGACCAAAGCCGTATTCGGAGAATGTGAGACCTTCCATCCAACGATATATCGTGCAAAGACATCAATCACAAAAGCAACATATACAAACCCAATGGCCGTACTGACATAGGTGAAATCAGCGACCCACAAAACGTTAGGTGCGGGAGCTGTGAATATACGATTTACCTTATCCTTAGGACAAGGCTGCGCCTTGTTACTCTGTGTAGTTTTAATCCCCTTGCCACCACGTACAACGCCTTGTATTTCCATCTGTTTCATAAGGCGCTCAATTGTACAACGTGCAATATCAAACCCTTCATGGCGAAGTTGATGCCAAATCTTATCAGCCCCATAACGTTTACCACTAGCTTTAAAAACACGGTCGATTTCTGTGATCAAAACAACATCTCGTTTGCGGCGTTCTGGAGACTTACTGGGATCCAGCATTATAGACCGCTCATAAAAATAGGTGGATGGCGCTATTGGTAAAACTTTACAAATAGACCCGACGCCATAGCTTGTACGATGTTTATCTATGAACATAATCATTTCTTCCGTAGGCGGTCGAGCTCCGCCGCTGCGAAAAAAGCCGACGCTTTACGCAAAATATCATTCGCTTGCCGTAACTCTTTGTTTTCTCGCTGGAGGATTTTTAACTCATCACGCTCCGCTTGTGTAACCCCATTGCGTAATCCTATTTCAATTTCGTGATTTCGAACCCACACACGTAGCGTATCACCATTGCAGCCAATCTTCTTTGCAATCGATAAAACAGCTTGTGTTCTGCTCGTATAATCAGCCTCATTTTCTAACACCAGGCATACCGCTCGTGCGCGTATTTCTGGCGTAAATCTATTTCCTGAATTTCCATTCGTCATTCTTCTAGTCTCCGTGCTTTTTTGACTCCGGTAAACTAGGGGCGGTTCAATTTTTCTGATGAGCAAGCGACGGGCTGGGCGAGGTTCCAAATACACGGATGATTTTAAGCGACGGCTAGTGGCGGAGAGCCAAGGTGATGGCGTGAGTGTTCCGATGGTCTCGCGGCGTCATGATGTGCCACCCCGCCGGATTTACGCGTGGCGCGGTGATGCGCGGTTCCAGCCGGACGCGTCGGGTGATACCGGCTTCATACCAGTCGAAGTGGCAAACAGTGATACTGATGTTTCATCTGTGCTGCCAGAAGCGCAGCTTACAACCAGTCCCCAGATTGAGATCACTTTGGAGAATGGGCGCAAGCTGAGCGTGAGCGGTGGGGTTGATGCGGGCTTTGTGCTGGAATTGGCGCGTGGGCTGGCGGCATGATCCCGGTACTGGCGGATGCAAAGATCTGGCTGGCGGCGGGGGTGACTGACATGCGGCGCGGGTTCAACGGTCTGGCCGTTCAGACCGAGCAGGTTCTGGGGGGTGATCCTTACTCCGGCCATCTGTTTTTGTTCCGAGGGCGACGCGGTGATCAGATCAAGATGATCTGGTGGGATGGTCAGGGCGCGTGCCTGTTTACCAAGCGCCTTGAACGGGGTCGGTTTATCTGGCCCTCTGCTCAGGAAGGTAAGATCAACCTGAGCCGTGCGCAGCTTGCGATGCTGATGGAAGGTCTGGATTGGCGTATGCCGCTCAAGACATGGCGACCCAAGATGGTAGGTTAGAGGCAATGTTTTATGGGTATTTCTGACGTTTTGGGATTCCCATGAGGCCCTTGATTTGGTAAGGAGTGGCATGAGTAAGACCCCTCCAAATCTGGCTGATTTGCCCCCTGACGTGCAGGCGTTTGTGGCCGCACAAGCGGCGGAATTGGCTCGTAAAGACGCGGAGTTGTTGGGGCTGTCGTTGAGCCATGCCACAGCGCAAAAGCGCCTTGAAAATGAGATGGAAGCGGCTCTTGCTGCGGAGCGCGCCGCCCATGCGCTTGCCATTATGAGCAGAGATACCCTGATTGCCGATCTGCGCCTGCAATTGCACGGACATAAAAAACATCGCTTCGGTTCAAAGTCAGAAAGCAGCACACAGCTGGCGCTGGCGCTGATCCTTGAAGATCTTGAAATCGAACAAGCCGCTGAGACGGATGATGAGAATGGGCCCTCTGACGCTGAGACCACAAAGCCGCCGCGTACCCCGCGCAAGCGCAAACTGAACCGCCCCTAGTTTACCGGAGTCAAAAAAGCACGGAGACTAGAAGAATGACGAATGGAAATTCAGGAAATAGATTTACGCCAGAAATACGCGCACGAGCGGTATGCCTGGTGTTAGAAAATGAGGCTGATTATACGAGCAGAACACAAGCTGTTTTATCGATTGCAAAGAAGATTGGCTGCAATGGTGATACGCTACGTGTGTGGGTTCGAAATCACGAAATTGAAATAGGATTACGCAATGGGGTTACACAAGCGGAGCGTGATGAGTTAAAAATCCTCCAGCGAGAAAACAAAGAGTTACGGCAAGCGAATGATATTTTGCGTAAAGCGTCGGCTTTTTTCGCAGCGGCGGAGCTCGACCGCCTACGGAAGAAATGATTATGTTCATAGATAAACATCGTACAAGCTATGGCGTCGGGTCTATTTGTAAAGTTTTACCAATAGCGCCATCCACCTATTTTTATGAGCGGTCTATAATGCTGGATCCCAGTAAGTCTCCAGAACGCCGCAAACGAGATGTTGTTTTGATCACAGAAATCGACCGTGTTTTTAAAGCTAGTGGTAAACGTTATGGGGCTGATAAGATTTGGCATCAACTTCGCCATGAAGGGTTTGATATTGCACGTTGTACAATTGAGCGCCTTATGAAACAGATGGAAATACAAGGCGTTGTACGTGGTGGCAAGGGGATTAAAACTACACAGAGTAACAAGGCGCAGCCTTGTCCTAAGGATAAGGTAAATCGTATATTCACAGCTCCCGCACCTAACGTTTTGTGGGTCGCTGATTTCACCTATGTCAGTACGGCCATTGGGTTTGTATATGTTGCTTTTGTGATTGATGTCTTTGCACGATATATCGTTGGATGGAAGGTCTCACATTCTCCGAATACGGCTTTGGTCTTTGATGCTCTGAACCAGGGTATCCACGCTCGAAACCCTCAATCTGGCCAGTTGATCCACCACTCAGACAGAGGCGTTCAATATTTGTCGATCAAATATACAGAAAAATTAATCGATGCTGGAATTGAGCCATCCGTTGGGAGCGTTGGTGATAGTTATGATAATGCACTCGCTGAGAATATGATCGGATTGTACAAGACCGAAGTGATTGAACATCAAGGACCATGGCAAGGTAAAAGTGATGTCGAAATGGCAACTCTAACTTGGGTTGATTGGTACAACAATGACAGGCTCTTTGGGCCAATCGGATATATACCACCTGCACAAGCTGAAAGGAATTTCTATGAAACCCTAAATCAATATGATATTGCTGCAGAATGACGGACTAAAATCACTCCGGTAAACTAGGGGCGGTTCAAACCTTTCCCCAAGGGGCTCAAGCGGGTCAAAAAGACCATCACGCCCAGTGATGCTTGCACCGACTGTGGTGGCAGCTTCAAAGTGCTCGGGACAGATGTGATGGAAGAACTGGAATATGTGCCCGGCCATTACGTCGTAAAACAACTTGAGCGCCCACGACTGGCCTGCACCTGTTGTGAGAAGGTGGTTCAGGCCGAGATGCCAAGCCGTCCTATTCCCAAGAGCTTTGTCGGCCCTGCGTTGATGGCCCACATCTTGTGCTGCAAATACGGCTATCATCTGCCGCTGTATCGACAGAGCCAGATGTTTGAGAATGAAGGCATCGATCTGAGCGGGTCGCTCATGGCCAACTGGGTCGGCAAATGCACTAAGCTGTTGGAGCGCGTGGCTGATGCCATCCGGGATCACGTTTTTGAGGCGCAAGCGATCTTCATGGACGACACCACGGTCAAACTGCTCCAAAAGGGCAAGGGACGCGGTAATAACAAGACAAAAACCGCGCGGCTCTGGGTCTATGCCAGAGATGAGAGCGCCTGGGCGAGCGGCGCACCACCGGCGGTGTGGTATCAGTTCTCCACCAACCGGGGCGCAGAACATCCGAGCAAACATCTCAAGCCCTACAAGGGCTATGCCCATGCGGATGCCTATGCTGGGTATAATGACGCCTATCGGACGGGGCGCGTCAAAGAGATGGCCTGCATGGCCCATGTTCGGCGGGATTTTTATAGCCTGTTTGAAAGTCTGAAGCTGCCCGTGGCGGGCGAAGCCGTTCTGCGCATTCGAAAGCTCTATGATGTTGAGGCACAAGCGCGGGGTCTGGCGCCTGCTGAGCGCGTGGCCCTGCGTCAGGAATATGCCAAGCCGATCTTTGATGAGTTGGAAATCTGGCTCAAGGAGCAGCTGGGCAAGATCTCCGTTAAGACGCCGCTGGCCAAGGCGATCAGATATGCGCTCGCGCGCATGCCAAAGGCGCGGCCCTATCTCGACAATGGCTTTCTGGAAATCGACAACAACACAGCCGAGCGTGCGGTGCGCCCTGTGGCCGTTGGACGTAAGAACTACCTGTTCATGGGATCAGAGGCAGGTGGAAAATCCGCCGCCATAGCCTACACCCTCATCGAAACCGCCAAGATGAACAACGTCAATCCCGAAGCCTGGCTCGCATGGGTGCTCGAGCGCATCCAGGATCATCCCGCAAACCGTATGCAAGATCTCCTACCGTGGGCCTATCAGGAGATGATCGAGGAGCGGGAACAAAGCGTTATAGCGGCATGATCGGCCCCCGTGATTCAGCGGCACTCCCAGAGCAAGGGGATCTGTTTGAAGAGCGCGGGAATTGGCAAGGGCCAGATACCTCACAGCACGACTTGGGCGTTGAAAACCTTGAAGGCTTGTCCGACAAAGACCTCGTCGAGAAGACGGCAAAGGCTACACTGTCCAACGTCGACCTGCTGTGCGCCCAGATTGTGGAACGGGGCTTGGGAGATATAGCCGTTCCGGGTCTCGTCGCGCTTTGGAACCGGTTTAAGGGGTTCGGAATTGCGACCCCTTTACCAGAACAAAAGCTTGCCTTGGAAACTCTTCGCGCCATTGGGAATGAAGCTGCAAAAAAAGAAATCAGCAAGATCCTTGGCGCACAGGACTTGCCCGACAGCTTGCTCCCGTTTGTGTTGCAAGCCGCTGTGAGCGTGGGCTTGAAGCTGCCTCAGGCACAAATCTTGCCATGGCTGGAACACGGCGCACCAACAGTCCGTGCCCAAGCCTTCATCCTTATACAATCGAACAGCCCACAGCGAAGCACCTTGGAAATCGGGTTCAGCGACCCAGACCCTTCAGTCCGACGAACCGCTCTGACAGTGGCGGGGAATCTGGGCCATATCAGCGCAAGGGCAGGATTGCTTGCCGAGTTCCGGAAAAATCCAACCAGCCAAAAGATCGAAGCGCTTTTAACTGTCGCCGATGACGACATCGTTGTTGAAATCGGAAGATACGCACTGGAAAATCCGCCTCACCGGTGCCTCATCGCAAGTGAACTGGACACCTCTAAAAACCTATCTTTTAGGTGTATTTTGTGATTCAATATTTTCAGGAGGATATTTTGATGCACGAAGCAGGATTGTTTGATTTTTCTGATCATCTTGAGCGTTTGTCTAAAACAGGCGACCCACTTGTCGCGCTTTCTGAGCATGTGGATTTTGAGATGTTTCGGTGTGCACTGACAAGTGCACTTAACTATGGAGAGCGTCCACAGGGGGGTCGTCCGCCCTATGATGCGGTTATGATGTTTAAGATTTTGATATTAGCGTCGATGCATAATTTAAGTGATGAGCGGATGGAGTTTCTGATCCGCGATCGTTTTAGCTGGTTGCGTTTTCTTGGTTTGCAAATTGGGGAGCCGACGCCAGATCAAAAGACCATTTGGGTGTTTCGGGAGAAGTTGACCCAAGCGGGTGTGTTGACTGATTTGTTTGCAACCTTTGAGGATCATTTACGTAATCGGGGTTACAAACAAACTGGGGGACAAATTGTAGACTCATCGCTGATTGCAGCCCCACGCCAACGTATGACTTCAAGCGAGAAAGCCCGCGCCAAGGCTGGCGAAGATGCAAAAGATATCTGGCCTGATAATCCAGCCAAGGCGGCACAGAAGGACACCGACGCACGGTGGATGGTCAAGTATAGCAAGGCTAAAACGACCAAGACGGGTGAGAAAGATGCGGGGTTAGTTGATATTTCCGTACCTCACTTTGGCTATAAAAACCACATCAGCATTGACCGTAAGTTTCGGTTTATCAGAGGTGAAAAAACAACAGATGCAGCGCGCTATGACGGTCATGAGTTGGCGTCAGTGCTCACCAAGGACAATCGTTCTGGCAAGGTTTGGGCCGATACAGCTTACCGCACCAAGAGCAATGAGGCATGGCTTAAGGCCAATGGATTTTTCTCCCACATCCACCGTAAAAAACCAAAAGGCAAACCAATGCCCAAACACATCGAGCGCGGTAATGCGACACGTTCTATATTTCGCACCTGTGTCGAGCATGTCTTTGGTCATCAGAAGGGCCCGATGGATTTATCCATTAGAACCATCGGAATTCAACGCGCCACAACAAAGATGACACTCGCCAACATAACCTACAATATGAAGCGTCTCATCTTCCATGAACGACGGCAAGCCACAGCCTGAATCCGTCTAGAATTCAGAAATACCCGCTCAGGCGGCTCCATAAACAGGGCAATCGCATGAGTTTTACCCCTGAATTATCTGGAAAAGAAAATCCTCGTCCCAAGCCGCCAAGTGTCGCTTTAACCTGAGGCTTTGCTTTCCCTTTACGGAGCGCAGCATGTTGTTGGCGGCGTGCTTGATCGTTGTAAAATTAGCTGGCGCGTTTCCTTTACGGATACGACATTCATCATCACGAAACACCATATCCATGACCCAATGCAGCCCGTTTTCAATACCCCAGTGGTCGCGGATAGCTTTTGCGTGAGCTTCGGCGTCACAGGTCATGGATGAGATGTAAAAGCGTGTCTCTGAACGGGTCTTGTCTTGAAGTGTTGCGCAGTATTGGACCATCACGATGCTTTCCAATCCGGGCCAATTGTGCCGCTCCATCAGCCATTCAATATCCGAGCAAACAGTGACTTTTCTTGTTTCAATACGTCCATGTGATTTTTCTACGTCCTCATGGTAAGTTACTGTTGTGTCTGCAAAATCCACAGCGTCCTGTTCTTTCATGAACAGTTCGGTGTCTTTGCGAAGGGCACCTTGATTACCCTTTAAGGCCAAAACATAATCCGCTTGTTTGGTGATGATTTTATCGGCAATATCACGCTGACATCCCATAGCATCTATAGTGACAATAGCCCCCTTTATCGTCAGGAGGTCTAACAGTTCCGGTATGGCCGTGATCTCATTGGATTTGCCGTCCACCTGCCGTTGGGCAAGTGTCAGGTTCAACTCTGAACTCCAGGCCGAGATCATGTGAATTGCGGCCTTGCTGCCAGCCTTATCCAAGCTGCGACGTGAGGTTTTACCATCTATCGCCACGACCCCGCTAAGGGTGCTGTTTAAGGAGGCGACCCACTCCATAAAGCAGGCCTGAAAATGATTGGCATCCAGTGCGGCGTAGATGTTTCCCAGTTGATCATGTGAGGGTGTTCCGTCCGAAAAGGGCAAGAATTTCCGTAAAAAGGCCAGTTTCTTTGTCCCAAACGCAGAAATAGCGACCCAGTCATTCGCCCCGGACAACACGGCACATAACGTCAAAAGCAAAACCTCTGCCATAGGGTAAAGCAGCTTTGTTTGTTGTCGTGGGTCAGATAAAGTAGAAAAATGCGTAAGAAAATCAATGGAATGGCTGTCGGGTGCGTCGGCATTGGACATGGGTAGTGACCTCAATAAAAGCTAAAAGTTCACTCATTGAATCAACCCTCACCTCATTTGTCACCTGCTAACTTTTTCATGCGATTGCCCTGCTCCATAAAGCATGAATGCCGCATAAAACGGAACAAAACAGGCTTTTTTTGCGTCAAAAAGCAGCCTGCCGTAAAAAATGCCTATCAAATACCTCTGGAATTAGCGGTTAATCGAGGTGTCCAACTTGAGGCTCTGGACACACCCAAAGCCCGAAAGCTGGCCCAACGAATCAACGATCAGATAATGCAGCGTTGATGTTTACTTGGAACCTCGGCCACCCCGTCGCTTGATCATCAGAAAAATCCTCATATCACGCCAGCCACATCGCCAGCCTCGCGCAATAATCGCAGCTCAAGTCAGACCAAAATAGAGGGGGTTCCCTTGATGCTTACCCAACAGTGGTGGTACATTTAACGAGAGTGCGCCAGGAACATTCACCGCAACGATCACCTTCTCTGAGGCAGTGACTGGGTTTGTAGCAGGTGAGTTAACAGCCACGAATGGGCTCTTCTCCGCTTTGTTGAGTAGAAAAAGATGCCGACCGCCAAGTAACCTGTTGATATGTATGGTTTCTGATAACTTTACATAGAGCAGGTATATGACAATCAACATCTCGCAGCATATTTTAGGCATCAAAGGGCAACGTGTAAATGAAATTAAACTGGATGACGGCGGTGTTAAGATTGTCATTCACTGCAGCCGAGACGCGCGTAGGAGGGCTATAGACCCTGCTACAGGCCAGAAGGGAAGCATCAACCAGCATGTCCGCCGACAAGTAAACGACATCCCCCTTTTTGGGTATCCTTGTGTGGTCGAGATTGAGCTGGCGCAGGTTTATATTAACAAGGGCGAACGCCGCATTGAGGGGTGTGATTTTGTTGATAAAGGGTGCCGTTTCACTCACCGATTTTGCCGACTGATCAGTGGATTATGTCGGCATATGTCTATTCAAGCGGTTTCCAGACATTTGGATATACGATGGGAAACGGTCAAGAATATCGACAGGGCATACCTTATTGAAACTCTCCCTACGCTTGATCCTGCAGAGCTAACTGGCTTGGAATATATTGGTGTAGATGAAGTTGCCCGGGCGAAAGGTCATGACTACATGACGGTGGTCTACGATATGGTTGGCGGTCATCTGATCTGGGTTGAAGCAGGCCGAACTGCCGAGGTTTTTTCAAGGTTTTTGAAACAACTGCAACCAGATACAGCCTGCAAAATAAAGGCCGTAGCGATGGATATGGGGCCTGCCTACCAAAAGGCTGTCAGAGAGTCCTTGCCGTTGGCCGACATAGTATTTGACCGTTTCCACGTCATGAAAAACTACAGCAAAGCTATCCATAATCAGCGTCGACTTGAGTTCAGAAAGGCCGATCCAAGTGGTAAAGAGTTGATGAAAGGGACGCATTATCTGTTGCTCAAAAATGCGGATAAGTTGAGTGAAAAACAAAGTGACAAGCTGCAAAGGTTGCTGGAGAGCAATAGCAACCTGAATGCACTTTACGTCTTGAAAGAACAGCTTCAGCTGCTGTGGAGTGCCGCTTCATTTGAGGCGATGGCGGAGCAACTGGAACGTTGGTGCCTGATAGCAGATCAGTCACAGATGCTCTATCTAAAAAAGTTCGCGAAATCCCTACGGAAACATTGTGTGGGCATCTGCAACTACGCCAAACACAAGCTCACAAGCGCCAGGATAGAGGCTGGTAATGTCAGTATAGGAATGATCCGTAAGCGAGCCAGAGGCATCAAGGATACCGAATACTTCAAACTCAAAATTAGACAATCATCCATTCCAGATAATCAATCTATGCTCTATTTAAAATCCTAAATCTACTCAACAAAGCGGAGAAGTGCCAAAAAAACCAACTCACGAGGCCAATATGCAAATCATAAGACTGCACAAGAACGTTTATAAACTTTATGCTTGGGCGCGGACACAAGAATGTTTGGATGCGTACCGTATCAAATACGAAGACACGGTTCGGCAATGGGAAGCTTTACGCGCAGAGGGTGTTTCTCTAGCAAAATGCGCTGAATTTGTCGGCATCTCTCGGTCTACTTATTATCGCTACAAGCGGGTTTTGAAGGATTTGGCGCAAGGGATTATGCCGCCATCAAAGGCCCCAAAACACCGCAATAAGTCACAGTGGGGTGAGGCAGAAAAACAGTTGGTGCTCGAAATTCGCCGCGACAATAAAACCTACGGTAAGGAAAAAATAGGGGCCATCTTGCGGCGCGATAAAAACCAAATCATAAGCGATAGCACCGTGGGGCGTATCTTGGGTTTTCTACGCAAGAAAGGCCTGATTACACGATCAAGGTCTGCACCACAAAAGCGCAAGCGTAACTTCTCCAAGGGCCACGCCAAAGGATGGAAATATAAGGATTACAAAGATATAGAGATTGGAGAACGTGTGCAGATCGACCACATGACTGCCACGAAAAACGGCGTCACCTGCAAGCACTTTCAGGCCTGGGAACGGCGTAGCAAGCACATCCACGCGCAAATTTATTTTCCAATAATTGGTTAAAACCACCAGCTTTTAGCTGGTCAGCTTTAGCGTTATTTACATAAGGTTTCCTTCCATTTTAAGACCCAGCGTTGCGGTAAGGTCTTAAAATGGAAGGAAACCTTATGATCTATTCTACTGGAAGTCATAGCAGATATTATCACAGATACCATATCGTTTGGGTAACAAAATATCGTTACAAGGTGCTGCGTGGTGAAATGCGTGAGCGTATTCGGACATTGATACGACAAACGTGCAATGAATTGGGCGTACACATTGAAAAAGGCGTATTGTCTACCGACCATGTGCATATGTTTGTGTCAGTCCCGCCGCACGTCCCAATTTCAAAGGTGATGCAACGCGTAAAAGGGAGGTCCTCATACAAGATACAGCGGGAGTACCCCGAATTACGCAAACGCTATTGGGGGCAACGGTTCTGGGCTAGAGGCTATTTTTCAACGACGAGTGGAAATGTGACGGATGACGTTATTCGTCAGTATCTTGAATTACATTCAAAACGTGAACCTACCGACGAAAGTCGGTAGTTGTTCAGTATCCGTCGATGAAAAATCAACGATAAATACCGCTGTCACAGCCACAGGTTTATTAGATCACTTCAGTAATCCATTCACTCAAAAAGCCATCATTTTAGACGCTTGTTTTGACGTCGCCCCACAGAGGTTAAATGCCCAGTCTAAAACCATACTTTTACCCGCCAATTTACATCCAGAAACGGCGTTCATCTTTGCCGCATCATATGGGCAGGTCGCATATGATGGCACTGGATCCCACAGTTTGTTCACAGGTGCACTTTTGGACAGATTAGCC
This sequence comes from Amylibacter sp., assembly GCA_965206885.1. Lineage (GTDB taxonomy): Bacteria > Pseudomonadota > Alphaproteobacteria > Rhodobacterales > Rhodobacteraceae > Amylibacter. The sequence continues at coordinate 24,270 of CBDBLJ010000008.1, forward strand.
ACCCAGAAAACAAATCTTATTCGTACTATCCAATCTGTTCGCTCCGATGTTATACAAGCCTCACGATCCCATCAAATACCAATAACACTCTCCACACTCACGCGTCCTTTTGACCTAAGTTTAGAACCCCTACAGAATAAATATGACATGCCAACACATTCGTTGTTGCAATCCTATTCCAGCACAGGTTTTTCCAACAAATCTTTATTAAAAAACCTTGCTGAAGGGTCCATAAAATAAGGGGCAGATACGTTTTCACAGTGAACTTTTGATATATAAATTGCCATAGATTCATCAAGAACGCGTATTTTCGTAGTTTCATGCACAACAAATAGCCGACTAACCCCCGAATAAACCTAAATATTGTGATTTTTAGCCTATTTTCATGCCGTCTTTTGTTGATATCTAGCGCAAAATCGAGTTTATTTGCGTCAGGCTTCAACAATTCGAAGCACGTATTTTAACAGGAGCAGTAACATGTCACAAAAACCAATGACAAAGACCCAACTTGTAGCAGCGATCGCTGAAGGCATGGATTCAGATAAAAAATCAGCAGATGCATTTCTTGGCACGTTGACATCAATCATCACAAACGAAGTTGCAGCAGGTGGCGCTGTTACACTTCCAGGTCTAGGTAAATTCGCATGCCGTGCACGCCCAGAGCGTATGGTGCGCAACCCAGCGACTGGTGAGCAATTCCAAAAACCAGCTGACCGCGTAGCTAAAGTAACAATCGCGAAAGCTTTAAAAGACGTAATCAACGCGTAAGCGAATTACTCGAATTCGATAAAAAGGCCGTTCATTGAAACGGCCTTTTTTGTACCTGAACCTGCAGAAATTATGATCGACTACTAATCGCCAATGCAGTTCCAAAACTTATAAACATACTACCAGTTATACGTCGCAATCTTTTCGCGCGTTTTTCAGTAGTTAAAAAACGACGCAGCCAGTTTCCAGAGTAAGCAATAAAAACATGGTTTACAGCACATAGAGCACCATAGCTCACAGCTAAAATAACAATCTGCGAACCTGTTGGTGCATGTTGATTGATAAACGGTGGGAACAACGCCGCAATCGCAACCATTGCTTTAGAGTCTGGCCGAAAACTATTTCGGCACTTCTCCGCTTTGTTGAGTAGATTTAGGATTTCAAATAGAGCATAGATTGATTATCTGGAATGGATGATTGTCTAATTTTGAGTTTGAAGTATTCGGTATCCTTGATGCCTCTGGCTCGCTTACGGATCATTCCTATACTGACATTACCAGCCTCTATCCTGGCGCTTGTGAGCTTGTGTTTGGCGTAGTTGCAGATGCCCACACAATGTTTCCGTAGGGATTTCGCGAACTTTTTTAGATAGAGCATCTGTGACTGATCTGCTATCAGGCACCAACGTTCCAGTTGCTCCGCCATCGCCTCAAATGAAGCGGCACTCCACAGCAGCTGAAGCTGTTCTTTCAAGACGTAAAGTGCATTCAGGTTGCTATTGCTCTCCAGCAACCTTTGCAGCTTGTCACTTTGTTTTTCACTCAACTTATCCGCATTTTTGAGCAACAGATAATGCGTCCCTTTCATCAACTCTTTACCACTTGGATCGGCCTTTCTGAACTCAAGTCGACGCTGATTATGGATAGCTTTGCTGTAGTTTTTCATGACGTGGAAACGGTCAAATACTATGTCGGCCAACGGCAAGGACTCTCTGACAGCCTTTTGGTAGGCAGGCCCCATATCCATCGCTACGGCCTTTATTTTGCAGGCTGTATCTGGTTGCAGTTGTTTCAAAAACCTTGAAAAAACCTCGGCAGTTCGGCCTGCTTCAACCCAGATCAGATGACCGCCAACCATATCGTAGACCACCGTCATGTAGTCATGACCTTTCGCCCGGGCAACTTCATCTACACCAATATATTCCAAGCCAGTTAGCTCTGCAGGATCAAGCGTAGGGAGAGTTTCAATAAGGTATGCCCTGTCGATATTCTTGACCGTTTCCCATCGTATATCCAAATGTCTGGAAACCGCTTGAATAGACATATGCCGACATAATCCACTGATCAGTCGGCAAAATCGGTGAGTGAAACGGCACCCTTTATCAACAAAATCACACCCCTCAATGCGGCGTTCGCCCTTGTTAATATAAACCTGCGCCAGCTCAATCTCGACCACACAAGGATACCCAAAAAGGGGGATGTCGTTTACTTGTCGGCGGACATGCTGGTTGATGCTTCCCTTCTGGTCTGTAGCAGGGTCTATAGCCCTCCTACGCGCGTCTCGGCTGCAGTGAATGACAATCTTAACACCGCCGTCATCCAGTTTAATTTCATTTACACGTTGCCCTTTGAGGCCTAAAATATGCTGCGAGATGTTGATTGTCATATACCTGCTCTATGTAAAGTTATCAGAAACCATACATATCAACAGGTTACTTGGCGGTCGGCATCTTTTTCTACTCAACAAAGCGGAGAAGAGCCACTATTTCAATGATTTCAACCCCTTGCTAATCGCCGTGTGACCATTCTGATATGGGCGATGAGGAGCCAGCTTTCAGCAGAAGCAATGGATTTCTCCCAATCTTTTGCCAATCGGCGGCACCGCCCCAACCAGGCAAAGGTGCGCTCGACAACCCACCGTCTTGGAATGAGTTCAAATCCCACAGCCTTGTCACTGCGCTTTAAAATTTCGATAGTCCAACAGCCCATATTTTCTAAAGCTTCTCGTAATTTTGGCCCCGCATATCCTCCATCGGCAAACACATGTCGGAGTTTGGGATGGGAGTAGTAGATAGATTTGAGGACATCAACGGCCCCATCTCGATCTTGAATGCCCGCACTGTGGATGATAAATCCGATCAACAGCCCGATGGTATCTGTGATGATATGGCGCTTACGGCCGTTTATCTTTTTCCCTGCGTCGTAGCCGGAAACACCACCGCTTTCTGTCGTTTTAACACTCTGGCTGTCAATAACACCTGCACTTGGACTGGCTGCGCGACCTGCCAATTCCCGCGCCTTGATGACAAGCGTATCGTTGATCCGGTACAACACGCCATTGTCCCGCCAGTCGTAAAAATACTCCTGTATTGTAGTCCTCGGCGGGAAATCTTTCGGGATCATTCGCCACTGACATCCCGTGCTCGCCATGTATTGCACTCCGTCCCACACATCGCGCATTTCGGTTGTTCTGGGCCGACCAACCACATTGGATTCTGGCAGCAGTGGTTCAATTATTGCCCACTCTTCGTCCGTGCAATCACTTGCATAACGCCCATTGTTTCGCTCATATAGGGGGCGAGTAATATCAGTCCAAGCCATAAAATTCTCCATCTTATTTGATAAAGAGAGTGAATCACAACTTACTGATATTACTCAACTAGTTTTCGGCCAGACACTTAGGGTTAGTTAAAGAAATTGCTAAAGCTTGAAATATAAGGCGACGCATGGGAGCTGCTTTATTTTCCAATAATTGGTTAAAACCACCAGCTTTTAGCTGGTCAGCTTTAGCGTTATTTACATAAGGTTTCCTTCCATTTTAAGACCCAGCGTTGCGGTAAGGTCTTAAAATGGAAGGAAACCTTATGATCTATTCTACTGGAAGTCATAGCAGATATTATCACAGATACCATATCGTTTGGGTAACAAAATATCGTTACAAGGTGCTGCGTGGTGAAATGCGTGAGCGTATTCGGACATTGATACGACAAACGTGCAATGAATTGGGCGTACACATTGAAAAAGGCGTATTGTCTACCGACCATGTGCATATGTTTGTGTCAGTCCCGCCGCACGTCCCAATTTCAAAGGTGATGCAACGCGTAAAAGGGAGGTCCTCATACAAGATACAGCGGGAGTACCCCGAATTACGCAAACGCTATTGGGGGCAACGGTTCTGGGCTAGAGGCTATTTTTCAACGACGAGTGGAAATGTGACGGATGACGTTATTCGTCAGTATCTTGAATTACATTCAAAACGTGAACCTACCGACGAAAGTCGGTAGTTGTTCAGTTGACTTTTCAGCCTCAATTACAAATGCAGATCGATCCCGCCAAATTTTAGTACCAAGCCAAATTAAATAAAGCGCACCACAAATCTTCAAAACAGTGAAAGCAAGCATGGAAGCTTTCATCAATGCACCTAGACCGAAACCAACGGCCAGCCCGAGAACTATGAGCCCCAAAGCATTTACAATGCCAATAATTATAGTCGTCTTAACGCCGTAGCGAAGCGCATTCGTAATACCAAATAAGATACCTGGGCCAGGACTCATCACTGGTGCCAAGCTTACAACAAGGAAAAGAAGCCATGTCTCAAAGTTCATGAAGCTCTCCACAATCACTTTACATATATTGCAAAGGCTCGCTTAAACTGTTTCAGCTGTCAATATGACTAACCAATCTCACCAGGGCAATCGCATGAGTTTTACCCCTGAATTATCTGGAAAAGAAAATCCTCGTCCCAAGCCGCCAAGTGTCGCTTTAACCTGAGGCTTTGCTTTCCCTTTACGGAGCGCAGCATGTTGTTGGCGGCGTGCTTGATCGTTGTAAAATTAGCTGGCGCGTTTCCTTTACGGATACGACATTCATCATCACGAAACACCATATCCATGACCCAATGCAGCCCGTTTTCAATACCCCAGTGGTCGCGGATAGCTTTTGCGTGAGCTTCGGCGTCACAGGTCATGGATGAGATGTAAAAGCGTGTCTCTGAACGGGTCTTGTCTTGAAGTGTTGCGCAGTATTGGACCATCACGATGCTTTCCAATCCGGGCCAATTGTGCCGCTCCATCAGCCATTCAATATCCGAGCAAACAGTGACTTTTCTTGTTTCAATACGTCCATGTGATTTTTCTACGTCCTCATGGTAAGTTACTGTTGTGTCTGCAAAATCCACAGCGTCCTGTTCTTTCATGAACAGTTCGGTGTCTTTGCGAAGGGCACCTTGATTACCCTTTAAGGCCAAAACATAATCCGCTTGTTTGGTGATGATTTTATCGGCAATATCACGCTGACATCCCATAGCATCTATAGTGACAATAGCCCCCTTTATCGTCAGGAGGTCTAACAGTTCCGGTATGGCCGTGATCTCATTGGATTTGCCGTCCACCTGCCGTTGGGCAAGTGTCAGGTTCAACTCTGAACTCCAGGCCGAGATCATGTGAATTGCGGCCTTGCTGCCAGCCTTATCCAAGCTGCGACGTGAGGTTTTACCATCTATCGCCACGACCCCGCTAAGGGTGCTGTTTAAGGAGGCGACCCACTCCATAAAGCAGGCCTGAAAATGATTGGCATCCAGTGCGGCGTAGATGTTTCCCAGTTGATCATGTGAGGGTGTTCCGTCCGAAAAGGGCAAGAATTTCCGTAAAAAGGCCAGTTTCTTTGTCCCAAACGCAGAAATAGCGACCCAGTCATTCGCCCCGGACAACACGGCACATAACGTCAAAAGCAAAACCTCTGCCATAGGGTAAAGCAGCTTTGTTTGTTGTCGTGGGTCAGATAAAGTAGAAAAATGCGTAAGAAAATCAATGGAATGGCTGTCGGGTGCGTCGGCATTGGACATGGGTAGTGACCTCAATAAAAGCTAAAAGTTCACTCATTGAATCAACCCTCACCTCATTTGTCACCTGCTAACTTTTTCATGCGATTGCCCTGGTATGCATGCTTATCAGCATTGACCCCATTCTTAAAATCCATGAATGTGCCCAGCGTCGTTGTTGTCCAACCATCTGGTAAATGTAGGTTACTCACCTTCACCTCCATCACCTTTACGGGCAATTTGCTTCTCAATTGCCCTGGTTTCTTTATCAAAATCTGATTCATACAACCGGTCTTGCACAATCCGGTATTTTTCAAATTCACTTTCGGCATGGGATTGGGCGATTTCTGCACTTACTTTCCCCGCATCGCGTAAAATTTCCCGATCTGTGGCGGCAATAAAACGATTCAGGCGTTCTTCCCAATCTGCCATCGTCATCGGCATTTGTCTAAGTGCCATATCCTCGGCCACATCCAGATAGGCGTTCACAAGACGTTCCAGTTGCGCCATTTCGTCCTGATTTAAATAATTTTTGGCAACCGCAATATCAAATTTCTGAATCTTGCCTGCTGGTGCATCTTTCCATGTGGTTAAGCCCATATAGGTTTTGCCTGCATCTGCGCGGGTGTAAACCACTTCGGCGGCTGTTTGCCCGTGAATGGCCCAGTGCAGTTTATTCTGAACCGTGGCGAAAAAACGTTTGGTCACTTGTGCGGTGACATCGTAGTCAATAGCGGTTGCGTAAATATCGGTGATTTTTTGATAGAATTTACGTTCTGATAAGCGTATCTCGCGGATACGTTCGAGCTGTTCTTCAAAATATCGCTTCCCAAGGATGGTACCGTCATTTTTAAGCCGCTCGTCATCCATGACATAGGCTTTGATGGTGTATTCTTTAATAATACCCGTTGCCCATTTGCGGAACTGTACGGCACGCTCGGAATTCACTTTGTACCCTACCGCAATGATCGCTGATAAATTATAATGCTTGGTGTTATAGCTTTTGTCGTCCTTGGCAGTTATTCGAAAATTTCGAATAACTGAATCCTCTTCCAACTCACTGTCGGAAAATATCTTTTTCAGGTGATAATTGATGGTATTGGTCTCTACATCATACAGCGTGCCTAACATTTTTTGGGTTAGCCATACATCTTCATCCGCATAGATAGCCTCAACGCCACCTTCGCCACTGGCCGCCACAAAGGTCAGGTATTCCGCCGCCGATGAGCGGATTGTAGGCACTTGATCTTTCTTTTTGCTCATGCTGCCACCTCCTTCAGAAGGTTAGCCATCTTGCCGCGTACTTCTGCCAATTCACCTTCAAGTGTATCGATTTCTTGCTGAACGGCGTCAATGTCGATTTCTGCTTCTTCTTCGAAGGTATCGACATAGCGCGGGATATTCAGGTTGAAGTCGTTTTCTTTTAACTCTTCGAAGCTGGCCAGATGGGTGTATTTTTCGACTTCTTCACGCTTTTCATAGGCGTTTAGGATTTTCTCCATATGCTCATCAAGCAAGGCGTTTTGGTTTTTACCCGGTTGATAATCCTGACTGGCGTCAATAAACAGTACATCTTTTCTGTCTTCATTGGCACCACCTTTTTCACGAGAGCGGTCAAAAATTAAAATAGCAACGGGGATGGATGTGCTCGGGAACAAGTTACCCGGCAGACCAATAACGGCATCCAGAAGATTATCCTTGATGAGTTTTTCGCGGATGCGTCCCTCAGCAGCGCCACGGAACAATACCCCATGAGGAACCACCACAGAAACACGGCCTTCTTTTTCAACTGCGGCTTCAATCATGTGACTGATAAAGGCATAGTCGCCTTTTGATTTCGGCGGTACACCGCGCCAGAAGCGGTTATAGGTATCAGCTTCTGCTTCATTAGCACCCCACTTATCAAGCGAGAATGGTGGGTTGGCGACGATGTTATCGAACTTCATCAGGCGGTCATTTTCGACCAATGTTGGTGAGGTCAGCGTATTACACCATTCAATACGGGCGGAGTCAGTGCCATGCAAAAACATGTTCATACGGCATAAAGCCCAAGTGCTCCCATTCACTTCCATGCCATAGATGGAATAGTTACGGTCACCAACGGCCTTGGCCGCTTCAATTAAAAGTCCACCCGAACCACAGGCTGGATCACAAATACGCGCGCCTACTTTTGGTTTGCAAAGCTGCGCGACCAATTTTGAAACTTTATGCGGCGTGTAGAACTCTCCCGCTTTTTTACCTGCATCAGAGGCAAAGCGCTCAATCAGATAAATATAAACATTGCCAATAACATCTTCTGAAATACGGCTTGGACGCATATCAAGCTGAGGCTTATTGAAATCCTCCAACAGCATTTTCAGGCGGCGGTTACGGTCTTTGGTTTGTCCCAAATTGGCTTCGGAGTTAAAATCAATATTGCGAAACACCCCTTCCAGTTTTCCTTTATTGGCTGTTTCTATTGAGTCTAATGCAATATTGATAATTTCGCCGATGTTTGATTCATTACGCTGATCGTAAAGATCGTAATAGCTTGATCCCTTTGGCAGGATAAAGCGCTCACGTTCTAGTTTACGGCGGATACGTACATCATCGTCGCCATATTGTTTGCGGTATTCTTCATAATGATCTTTCCATACATCAGAGATGTATTTCAGGAACAGCATCACAAGGATATAATCCTTGTAACCTGCTGCATCCATCACGCCACGAAAGGTATCACAAGCAGCCCATGCAGCGTTATTTACGTCTTGTTGTTTAATTGCTTCATTCGTCATTTTGTGCTCCTTAAAGCGAGGTGAGTGGCTGTTCCACCCACCTCGGCTGCATTACCGTTGACCGCAAGGCGGGTTAAATTGTGTGCGAAGTTGGGATTCAATTGCCATGCGCGAATTTTCGTTCGCATAGATCGCAGCAACATGCAGATTGGCAAAATTTTGCCCGTTCCAGCACATCTTGCGATCATGGTTTTCAATGCGTGTTTTCAGTTGGGATGACTCGCCAACATCAACTACATTCCAATTGTTTCCGCCGTTATTTCCCAAAATGACATAGACGCCAGATTGGTCTTTTAGATAAGAAGAGCTTGCATATGGCCCCTCAAATGTGTAGTTTCCTACATTAATACTCATCGTTAAGATCCTTTACGTTTGATGAGTTCGACCCGGAGTAGATGTTGCCGCATCGAAGCTGGGTTTTTTATTTTCCAATAATTGGTTAAAACCACCAGCTTTTAGCTGGTCAGCTTTAGCGTTATTTACATAAGGTTTCCTTCCATTTTAAGACCCAGCGTTGCGGTAAGGTCTTAAAATGGAAGGAAACCTTATGATCTATTCTACTGGAAGTCATAGCAGATATTATCACAGATACCATATCGTTTGGGTAACAAAATATCGTTACAAGGTGCTGCGTGGTGAAATGCGTGAGCGTATTCGGACATTGATACGACAAACGTGCAATGAATTGGGCGTACACATTGAAAAAGGCGTATTGTCTACCGACCATGTGCATATGTTTGTGTCAGTCCCGCCGCACGTCCCAATTTCAAAGGTGATGCAACGCGTAAAAGGGAGGTCCTCATACAAGATACAGCGGGAGTACCCCGAATTACGCAAACGCTATTGGGGGCAACGGTTCTGGGCTAGAGGCTATTTTTCAACGACGAGTGGAAATGTGACGGATGACGTTATTCGTCAGTATCTTGAATTACATTCAAAACGTGAACCTACCGACGAAAGTCGGTAGTTGTTCAGTATTCGCCGTTGGGCGAGATTCTGATGCCATCTGCATCAAAATTCCTTGGGTATAGATCGCTTTGCGATTTTTAATATCTTCTAAAAGTTGCTGCTCTCGCATGGAGAGACTGAAAAACTCCGCCACTTTTTTTTGCTGTTCTAATGAAGGCAGATTGACTTCCAAATCTTCCAAGCCCTGCTTGCTAACCATTTTGACCATGGTGCCTTTTGATCTAGACGCAAGGTAAGACTGTGAAGACGGCTGGTTGATCCACCAAAGCAAAAACTCTGGCACAACCTTTCTCACATCTGGTCGCACACGAAATAGTGGAGCCGCTACAATTGTGCTCTCCACATCTTCGTTCAGTAGCGCGGCAGTATTTGTCTGGCCACGAGAGCGGAAAATAACATCTCCTCGCTTGGCCAGCTGATTCGGTTTAGGCTTTGTGTGGCCAATATGGATGCTCTCGCCTAGGTGCACGAAGTTATCGTCACCAAGGTCTTTCATCTGAATGACCCTAACATCGCCGCCCTTGGATGCCTCAATACGTGAGCGAAACGTCACTCCCGAGGAAACTGTGGCTATATCTTTTAACTGAATAAGTTCAGATAGATGTGAGACTGTTTTTTTGTTGCCAAGATTTAGGCGGCCTCGGAGACTGAGTATTGTAAAAAACCAACTCACGAGGCCAATATGCAAATCATAAGACTGCACAAGAACGTTTATAAACTTTATGCTTGGGCGCGGACACAAGAATGTTTGGATGCGTACCGTATCAAATACGAAGACACGGTTCGGCAATGGGAAGCTTTACGCGCAGAGGGTGTTTCTCTAGCAAAATGCGCTGAATTTGTCGGCATCTCTCGGTCTACTTATTATCGCTACAAGCGGGTTTTGAAGGATTTGGCGCAAGGGATTATGCCGCCATCAAAGGCCCCAAAACACCGCAATAAGTCACAGTGGGGTGAGGCAGAAAAACAGTTGGTGCTCGAAATTCGCCGCGACAATAAAACCTACGGTAAGGAAAAAATAGGGGCCATCTTGCGGCGCGATAAAAACCAAATCATAAGCGATAGCACCGTGGGGCGTATCTTGGGTTTTCTACGCAAGAAAGGCCTGATTACACGATCAAGGTCTGCACCACAAAAGCGCAAGCGTAACTTCTCCAAGGGCCACGCCAAAGGATGGAAATATAAGGATTACAAAGATATAGAGATTGGAGAACGTGTGCAGATCGACCACATGACTGCCACGAAAAACGGCGTCACCTGCAAGCACTTTCAGGCCTGGGAACGGCGTAGCAAGCACATCCACGCGCAAATTTATTCGAATGCCACCGCACGCTCTGCCAAACGGTTTTTGGAAGAGCTTGTGGAAATAGCTCCCTATAAAATCCTCTCAATTCAAGTTGATGGTGGCTCCGAGTTTATGGCCGATTTTGAGACGGCGTGTGAGCAGATGAAAATCCCGCTCATTGTATTGCCGCCAGCCAGACCGAAATACAATGGTGGCGTTGAGCGTGGAAACCGCACCTTCCGCGAGGAATTCTATGATTGTTGTGATCTGATTGCCGATAGCATTGGAGCTATGCGGTTTGAACTGAGAAAAGCTGTCGAAAAATATAACACATTCAGACCACATCACGCCTTGAAAGGTAAGACACCCATGGAGTACCTTCGAATCACTCAGGCCGAAGCCGCGTGAGTCTCAAAACACATGAACCTATACATAACTTCAAAATCATCTCGACAAAACTCTGTAATTCGATTATTGTTAAAATCAATGTATCGTGGAATGTTCTGCGTGTCAGCTGTAAAATACAGTAATGGCGTTTTTGTAAAAATAATATGCAACAATACGGTAACGATCAGATTCTTTACTCACCATCGGACTTGGTCACCTTTTTGGGGTGTCACCATGCGAGTTTCCTTGATGTGAAGGCTTTGAGCGAGGAAATGGATAAGGCCGAAGCCAGTACCACTGCTCAGCTGCTGCAGCAAAAAGGCTTGGAGCATGAGACAGCTTATCTCCAGCAGCTTAAAGACGAAGGCAAGTCTGTCGTTGAAATCCCCAGAGACCGCAATCTGCAGGATCGCGCCCAATTAACACTGGAGGCCATGCAGTCCGGTGCGGATGTGATTTATCAGGCCGTGTTCTTTACGCCACCTTGGCGGGGTGATGCCGACTTTCTGATTAAATGCGATACGCCGTCCGACTTAGGTGATTTCAGCTACGAGGTGCTGGACACCAAACTGGGGCGAACGGCTGAGCCAAAACACATCATGCAGCTTTGTGTCTATTCTGAGCTACTGACTGACTTACAAGGATTGCCCCCGGCTGATATGCATCTGTTTCTGGGCGACCATGCAAAACACAGCTTTCGCGTGACCGACTTCTTTTATTACTACACCCGCGCCAAAGGCCGCTTTGAAACCTATCTGCAAAACCTGCCTGTGGACTCATATCCTGAGCCTTGCGGCCATTGCAATTTCTGCCCATGGCGTGAAGGCTGCAAAGCGCAGTGGGAGCAAGATGACCATTTAAGCCTTGTCGCCAATATCCAGCGCTCACAGATGGACAAGCTGCGTAAGGCTGGCATAGTTACTGTTGCGGAGCTCGCTGCCACAACGCCAGATACCAAAATTCCTGACCTAAGCCGCGATGTGTTTTTGCGCATGCGTTCGCAAGCCGTCCTGCAGCACCACAAAGCCACCACAGGTGAGAATAAATGTGAGATCATTCCGTTCCCGCCGGGCAAAGGCTTTACCCGTATGCCAGTGCCGGATGATGGCGACCTGTTCTTTGATATGGAGGGCGATCCGCTTTACCCGAACGGATTGGAATATTTGTTTGGGGTCTATTACTTCAAAGACGGGAAAGAGTTGTTCTTGCCATTCTGGGCGCATGACCATGAAGAAGAAAAAGAAACCTTCAAACGCTTTATGAGCTTTTTGGCTGATCATCTGACTGAACATCCACATGCCCATATCTATCATTACAACCATTATGAAACCACGGCCCTGAAACGCTTGGCATGCCGTTACGCCGTGTGCGAGGAGCAGCTCGATAATCTACTCCGCAATCAGAAATTCATTGATCTTTATCTGGTGGTGCGTGAAAGCATCCGCACCTCTGAACCCGGCTATTCCATCAAGAACATGGAAACCTTCTATATGGATAAGCGAGCCAATGCCGTGGCGACTGCCGCTGATAGCATCATCGTCTATAACGAATGGCGCGAAACAGGTGCTGATGAATTGTTGCAGGAGATTTCTGATTATAACGAGGTGGATTGTGTTTCTACGCACTTACTGCGCGATTGGCTGCTGACCCTCAAGCCGGAAGACGCACCATGGTTTAAGGGCTTGCCTGAATATGCTGAGGAAGAAGAGCTACAGCGCAAAGACTGGGAAATCGAATATGAGGATTACCAAACCCGCCTTGGCGTAACAGAAGAAAACCCGCCGCCGATCAATGAGCGCCTATCGCATCTGCTGGAATTTCATAACCGGGAAGCCAAGCCACAATGGTGGAGCAGCTTTGAACGACAGAACAAGTTTGAAGATGAGCTGATTGACGATACGGAGTGTCTGGGTGGCCTGCAGCAGATTGGCAGCCCCGAGCCTGAAAAACGCTCCCTGATTTACAGCTACCGTTTCCCATCGCAGGAATACAAGCTGAAGGTTGGCGCTCAGGCCGTTGATATTGCGGTCATGGAAAATGCAGGCACCATTGTTGAGATCGATGAGGACGCCTGCATCGTCAAAATCAAGCGCGGAGCCACTAAAGAACCATTGCCGGAAAGCCTGTCTATTGGCCCGCCGGGACCGATTGACAGCAAGATCATCCGCTCAGCCATCTATCGTTATGCCGATCATGTTTTGGAAGCGCCGGAGGGCACTCATGCCGCGACCGAACTACTGGCACGCAATGTACCTCGCATTCAAGGTAAGCAAGTGGGTGAAGCGGTCATCACATCTGATGATTTGCAAAGCGATGCGCTGGAAGCCATTGCTGCGTTAGATAACAGCTATCTCTTTATCCAAGGCCCGCCGGGCGCGGGTAAAACGTACACCAGCAGCCACATCATTGTGGACCTGATCAAGCGTGGTAAGAAAATCGGTGTTACCTCTAACTCGCACAAAGCCATTCATAACCTCTTGGAAAAGGTTGAAAGCGTTGCATCAGAAAAAGGCGTGAACTTCCATGGCATCAAGAAAGCCAGCGGCGGGAATGATGAAACCATCTTTGATGGGCAATTCATCCGCTCAGAAACCAAGACTGACAATATGAGCCTTGGTGCTGATCTGTTTGCGGGTACTGCATGGACCTTTGCCAGCCCGCATTTTGATGGCCAGCTTGATTATCTGTTCATTGACGAGTCCGGGCAAGTTGCTACCGCCAATGTGGTGGCGATGGCCACGGCGACCAAGAACATCATTCTGGTGGGAGATCAAATGCAGCTCGGCCAGCCCATTCAAGGCACCCACCCGGGTGAGGCAGGATTGTCAGTGCTGGAGTTTTTGCTGGGCGATCATTCGACCATCCCAGCTGAACGCGGCATCTTCCTTGGTCAGACACGCCGTATGCGCCCGAGCATCTGCCAGTTTATCTCTGATGCCTTTTACGATGGTCGCCTCACAGCCCATGAAAGCACCGCCGAACGCAGCCTAAACCTGCAAGGTGTTGATCTGCCCAATGAGGGGATTGTCATGATCCCGGCAGCGCATGAAGGCTGCTCACAAAAAAGCGTTGAAGAAGGCGAAATCATCAAAGCCAAATATGATGCCTTGCTCGGTCAAGAGTTTGCCGACCGTGACGGCACCACACGTCCAATCAGCAAAGACGATATTCTAGTAGTCACCCCGTATAATGTGCAGGTGAATTATCTGCGCTCCATCCTGCCGGACAATGCCAAGGTCGGCACCGTTGACAAATTCCAAGGCCAAGAAGCGCCCATCGTACTGATTTCCATGGTGACATCCAGCGCCGAAGACCTACCGCGCAATATCGAGTTTCTCTATAGCAAGAACCGTTTGAATGTTGCCGTCTCCCGCGCTCAGTGTTTGGCGGTGGTGGTCGCCAATCCCAAGCTGCTGGAAATCCCATGTGGCACTGTGGAGCAGATGAAACTGGTCAATACATTTTGCTGGCTGGATGAGTATTCAAATAAGATTGAATGTAACTACCCAGCATGTTTTTGACATTTTTTCATCATTTTTGTTGACGGATGGCTTAACCTCTGAATCAATAGGGGAATGACGTTTAAACTTTCCAAATTGGCGCCGTTCGACGCACCACCAGTTGGCTTTCTCACTTTAGAAGAGCGTCTGGTGGAAGCGGATACCCGGGCCGCATATTTTCAAACCGCCTGCGAAGAACTCCTACAGATCAACAAGCATCTGGAAGAGTGTCAAAAACATATGGAAGAGCGTATAGCTGCATTGGAACGCCGTCTCGGCTTGAATAGCCGTACCAGCGGCAAGCCACCCTCCAGTGACGGCCTTGGTAAACCCAATGCGAAGAAGCGAACAAAGAGCCTGCGTGGCCCGTCTGATCGCAAGTCTGGCGGCCAACCTGGCCACACAGGCAAAACGCTCAGGCAAACACCGACGCCAGACACGATTATAGACCATTTTCCTGTGGTTTGTTCTGGTTGTGGAGCACCGCTTAGCCCAGAAACGGCAGAAGCCAGCACTGCACGACAGGTGATCGATCTGCCGCCGCCGCCACCACCGCAGGTGACAGAGCACCGCACGCATCAGTGTCGCTGCGACCAGTGTGATGGGATCACCCGTGCCGACTTTCCCGATGGTATAAATGCACCAGTGCAGTATGGGGCCCGCATTGCAGGCATTGCGAGCTATTTACAAACGGTTCATTGCATTCCGGAACACCGCCTTGGCGAGATATTTATTGACTTGCTTGGGGTGCCGATTGCCCCTGCAACATTGACCAGCCTTATCTGGCGCACAGCGGATCGCTTGAAGCCCATGACACTAGCAATCAAGGAAGCTTTGATTGGATCACAGTCTGGCGTTGTGCATTTGGATGAGACCGGCCAGCGTGCTGTTGGCAAACTGCATTGGACACATGTGATCTGCTCGCCCTTATTGAGCCACTTTCGGGTTTCAAGCAAACGCGGAGAGTTGCTTTGTGGCGTCTCGGGTATTGTGGTGCATGATCACTGGAAGGCATATTTCAAAATGGAGGGGGTCGAGCACGCCTTGTGTAATGCCCATCACTTGCGCGAGTTGCAGGCTTTAATTGAGATTGAGAAAGAGCCATGGGCAAAGCCTATGAAAGCGATCCTGTTGAAGGCGAAGACCTTGGCTGAGAATATGTACAACGAAGGCGGACAGCGGGATGAGGCGGCCATACAGGCGGTATTCGAACTATACGATGCAAATATCGCCGAGGCGATAGCGTATCATGAAGCACTGCCAGCACTTTCATCAGCGCAGACAGAAAAAAAACGGCGCGGCCGTCCAAAGCGCCGGACGGGCCATAATCTCGCATTGAGGTTGCAAGACTTTAAGACAGAGGTGCTTCGCTTCCTTGTCGATCCAAATGTGCCGTTCACCAATAATGAAGCCGAGCGAGACTTGCGAATGGGTAAAGTCAGGCAGAAAGTATCAGGCTGTTTTCGGACGCTGCGCGGAGCGGAAGTCTTCTGTATTCTCAGAACCGTGATCAACACCGCCAGAAAACAGGGCTGGTCTATAATTGAAACCCTGTTGAAACCACCAGATCAATTGATTGCTGGATTGCGCGTCGTATGAAAAACAACGCTTATTGACAATAATACGCTCACGGATATAGTGCTGACTATCAAGCGGATACCCATGCTGGGTAGTTACGATTGAACAGAAAATTATTACTACTGGGGGACACCATGGATGAACCGAAATCACTAGATAGCCTTTTTAAAGGAAAGATTTTTCGTATCCCAGATTACCAAAGGGGCTATGCTTGGCAGAAGAGCCAACTTAAGGACTTCTGGGAGGATCTGATCAACCTATCTGGAGATCGGTCACATTATACTGGCGTGCTTACCCTGAAAGAAGTCAGCTCAAAAGAAGTATCAGAGACAGATAATGAATTCTGGCTGGTGGATGATCACTTATACCGGATGTACCATATCGTTGATGGCCAGCAACGCCTGACAACATTCGTGGTATTCTTACAGGCATTTATCGATTTTGTGAAAGAGCTGGACGGAAATAAAGATAAAGCCGATCAGGAAATATATATCACCGACAATCTCAACTTAGAGGCTGTTATTAATAGATATTTATTCAAAACTAAGCCTACTGGTGACCAGTACCGGACATATAAATTTGGCTATACCGTCGATAATCCAAGCTACGAGTATCTTCGCCATAAAATCTTTAACGAGGATGGATCGCCGTCCATTGAGGAGACTTTCTACACACTGAATTTGCGCAATGCGAAGCTCTATTTTTATGAGCAGCTGAAAGAGCTTCATGCAGAATCGGGAATGGATGGCCTGCAAGAAATCTACAAAAAGCTAACCAAGCGCTTCTTGTTCAATGAATATGTACTGAACAACTACCGACTTTCGTCGGTAGGTTCACGTTTTGAATGTAATTCAAGATACTGACGAATAACGTCATCCGTCACATTTCCACTCGTCGTTGAAAAATAGCCTCTAGCCCAGAACCGTTGCCCCCAATAGCGTTTGCGTAATTCGGGGTACTCCCGCTGTATCTTGTATGAGGACCTCCCTTTTACGCGTTGCATCACCTTTGAAATTGGGACGTGCGGCGGGACTGACACAAACATATGCACATGGTCGGTAGACAATACGCCTTTTTCAATGTGTACGCCCAATTCATTGCACGTTTGTCGTATCAATGTCCGAATACGCTCACGCATTTCACCACGCAGCACCTTGTAACGATATTTTGTTACCCAAACGATATGGTATCTGTGATAATATCTGCTATGACTTCCAGTAGAATAGATCATAAGGTTTCCTTCCATTTTAAGACCTTACCGCAACGCTGGGTCTTAAAATGGAAGGAAACCTTATGTAAATAACGCTAAAGCTGACCAGCTAAAAGCTGGTGGTTTTAACCAATTATTGGAAAATTAAAGACGAATTCGATGTTTTCGTTGCCTTTGAAACCATGAACAATCGCGGCAAACGTTTGTCAGACCTCGAGCTTCTGAAAAACCGGCTGATCTACTTAACAACTTTATATTCTGATGACGAGATGAAGCCAGCAGACCGCAGAAGTCTGCGTGATGCGATCAATGCTGCATGGAAAGAAGTTTACTACCAGTTAGGCCGAAATGACAAACGGCCACTAAACGATGATGATTTCCTCAAAGCCCACTGGATTATGTATTTTCAATACTCCAGAAAAAAAGGAAACGACTACATAAAGTTCCTGCTGGACGAACAATTTTCCCCTCAGAAAGTGCATAAAAAAGTTGAGAGGGAAGTTGTTTTGGAAATGCCCGAGGAGCAGCGCACTGATTTTGAAATTGACGAATCTGACAATGACGACGGCGAAGCTGAGGAAACAGTAGTAGAAGCCAGAGCGCTACTGCAGCCCGTTGAGATTAAAAACTATGTGAATAGCCTGAAAGAGTCTGCTGTTCACTGGTTCAATTCCCATTATCCTCACTTGGCCACAGAACTGGCAGATGAAGAAAAGAACGCCTTGGATCGATTGAACCGGATCGGTATGGGATATTTTCGCCCCCTTGTTATGTCCGTATTCAAAAATGAAAAAGACACCTCAAAGCGCACAGACTTTTTAGATCATGTTGAGCGGTTCACATTCATCGTGTTTCGCCTTAGCCAAGCCCGCAGCAATTACCGAGACAGTGAGTTCTATAACGCATCAAGAGAGTTCAACAAGAAGGATCTGACGCTCGAAGAAATCAAAACTAAGCTGGATACTGCGACTGAATATTGTTTTAACGATGATGGGACGTTTAATTCCAAGTATTTCTATGATTATCTTTACAAACGTTTCAATAGCGGCGGCAAAAGCGGTTACTATGGGTGGCATGGCCTGCGTTATTTCCTGTATGAATATGAGCTCAATCTGCTCTCGCAAAGCAGGCAAAAAAAGGTCTCATGGGAGGATCTACTCAAGACACCAAAGGACAAGGTTTCTATTGAGCATGTTTTTCCGCAAACACCGACGGATAACTGGCAGAAGGCTTTCTCCAGTGTAGATCAGCAGGACTACCATCTTTACAGTGGTTCAGTTGGAAATCTGCTGCTGCTTTCCATGTCCATAAACGCGTCCCTGCAAAATGATGATTTCGATGACAAAAAGAGGCCAAAGTTGAATGACGCAGGTGAAAAGGTCAGAAACGGTTATTCAGATGGGTCGCATTCTGAAATTGCAGTTTCTCAGAATGATCACTGGCGGCCCGAGGAGATTGAAGAACGTGGCAAAACCCTCTTGTCCTTCATGGAAGGTAGATGGGGATTTAAATTCAAGGATGAGCAGACCAAGACCAATCTTCTTTTTATAGATATGATGGAATCCAGTGATGGTTGACCACTGTTTCCAATGAATCCCAAACAGGGCTTCGAACGCACGATTGGTACGGTACTTTTTTCACTATGATTGAAATCATGCCAAGAACGGAAATCAAAGCAGCACAAGGTGTTGCAACATAAAACTTGCTTTTCGTTGTTTTCAGGGCGATTATTTGTTGCAACACATTGGTGAGTGTAGAGGATTCGAACCCAAAGGGGTTCAATACACCGCCACCATACCTTTTTACCTGATACTATTGAGTTGTTATGAGCGGTGGATTACCGTTGGTTTTATGTGTAATATAAGTGACCAGCCATCATGATACCCAATTTAATTTCGCTTAAAAATAAACACTTATCGCTTATGGTGTCAGATATGGGCGCTGAAATGCAAAGCCTTTGCACGCGTGATGGTCGGAATGTTTTGTGGAATGGAGATGCAGCGTTCTGGTCGGGGCGCGCGCCTGTTTTGTTTCCGATTGTTGGACGTGCCCCCAATGATAGAATTGCTGTCGGCGACCACGAAGCAGATATGCCGCAGCATGGTTTTGCGCGGCGATCTGTTTTTACACTCGATGATAAAACGCCTGAAATGTGCCGTCACGTTTTACGGGATAATGAAACAACACGGCAGCTCTATCCTTTTGCTTTTCAGTTGAGTGTGACGCACAGCATTGTTGGCACAAAGTTGCATGTAGAGGTTGAGATTGAAAATCGTGATAACCGCACAATGCCTTTTGGTTTTGGGTTTCATCCTGCGTTTTGTTGGCCCTTACCAGGTGGTGAAGGACAGCCGCATGAAGTTATCTTGGATAATGGAGCAGAGCCAGAAATGGCACGTTTGCAAGATGGGCTTTTGCCTGATCAATTATTGGCATCGCCTTTTTTAAAAGGGCGTTTGGAAGTCGCATCAAATATGTTTCTTGACGACGCTATGATCTTTCCGAGCGGTTCCGGTACTGGCTTGATTTACGGTGTTGAAGGGGGGCCACACCTTAAATTCAGTTTTGATAACCTGCCCAACTTTGCACTTTGGAGCAAGCCAGACGCGCCGTTTTTATGTGTTGAGCCTTGGCATGGTATGGCCGCACGGGTGAACGCGTCACCACAGATATCTGAACGGCCATACAGTTTAGAGTTGGTTGCAAGGGATACTATAAAGTTCGGGTATACTGTTGAAGTACGCCTCTGACAGGTCAAAGGCGCATTCTTAAATTATGCAGTGAACCAGCTTGCGTCCATCGCCTCGATAGAGGCGGAACCATTCAGAATTGTTTGTGCTAGTGATTTTACACGCGGCAGGCTGTGTGCGGCAAATACATTTGCATGGGCTATCTTGGCATTTAGGAATGTATCATCCCAATCACCTGATCCTTTTTGATCGTTTGCAGCTGTTTTGTTTTTCAATGCCATCCAGCCCCCTGTTAGATGCCCAAGCATCATAAGGTAAGGAACTGAAACTGCGGCAGCTTCGCGTTCAGATAATCCACCTGTTAAAATGTAATTTAATGCGTGTTCTGCATCATCAATGGCGGCGTTTAAGCTGTCATCGGCATCAGTGCGGATATCGTCCAGTAAAGAGCGTACTGCGACGCCTTGATCGCGGATTGTTTTGCGGAACATCAGGTCATTGGCTTGGATGGCTGTTGTGCCTTCGTATATTGGTAGGATGCGTGCATCGCGTAAATGTTGTGCAGCGCCTGTTTCTTCGATGAAGCCCATACCGCCGTGAACTTGTACACCGTCAGATGCGATGTCTACGGACCGTTCTGTCATCCAGCCTTTGATAATTGGGACCATCAATTCGGATCTGGATTTCCAGTATGCTTTGCCTTCGCCAGTATCATAATGACCGCGGTCTAATGCGGTTGCACCATAAAGAGCCAATGAACGCATGGCCTCGATTTCAGCGCGCATTGTTGCCAACAGCCGCATCACATCTGGATGGTGAATAATTGCATTACCTGCTGCGCGGTCCAATGGTGTACCTTGTGTCCGTTCTTGGGCATAGCTTAGGGCTTGATGGTATGCGCGGTTGGCAATTGATACGCCTTGGATGCCGACACCGAAACGGGCATGGTTCATCATGTTGAACATAACTTGTAAGCCATTGTTTTCAGGGCCGACCATATAGCCAATAGCGCCTTCGTTTTCACCGTATTGCAACACTGCTGTCGGTGATCCATTAATACCCATTTTATGCTCAATGGATACGCATTTAACATCATTACGCTCGCCTAATGATCCATCTTCATTCACGAGGAATTTTGGAACGATGAAAACAGAAATACCTTTCACACCTTCGGGTGCATTTGGTGTGCGTGCCAATACAAGATGGACGATGTTTTCAGACATATCATGTTCGCCATATGTGATGAAAATCTTTTGGCCTTTGATATGGTAATGGTCTCCTTGGGGAGTGGCTTGTGTGCGGATGGATGCAAGGTCCGTCCCAGCATGTCCTTCTGTCAGATTCATAGTGCCAGTCCAACGTCCCTCAGCCATTGGGGGAATGAACATTTGCTTTTGCTCTTCTGACGCTGATGTTTGTAACGCGTGGATTAAACCTTCGGTCAATAAATGACAGAGTGCAAAACCCATGTTTGCTGAATGCCACATTTCACGCACAGACGCACATAAGAGTTCTGGCATATTCTGCCCACCATATTCTTCTGCGGTGCCGATACCTGTCCATCCACCTTCACCTAGCGCCTTGAATGCCTCTTTAAAGCCTTCTGGAGTTGTGACGGTGTTATCAGGATACCATTTGGAACCAGCTGTATCACCAGAGTGATTTATGGGAGCAACGATTTCAGTTGCTACACGTGCTGCTTCTGAAATTACGGCATCACAGATGTCTTCATCATAGTCTTTGAATGGCTCAAGGTCCGTAACAGCATCCAAACCAATAACATGGCGGATAGCAAAGCGGATATCATTTTCGTCAGCGTTAAACATAGAGACCTCTGAATCAATTTCTTTATAGTTAGTATGGCTTTGAGGGGTTTGTCGCCAATTACCTTGCGTCGCGTGACTTTGTTGTTTTGGGGATGTTTACTGTGAACATCGCACCAGCTTTAGATGGGGTAAAGGTAACATCGCCGCCTAGATTACGCATAATCTCGGCGCAAATTGAAAGCCCGAGACCAACACCACTTGATGAGGCACCAGATGATAGCTTTGAAAATTTTTCAAAGATGATCTCTTGATCAGCTTCAGAAACCCCAGGGCCATTGTCCGAAATAGTGATGGTTACTGTTTTGGCAGTTTCGATCATACTGAAACTAATAAGGGGCGCATCCTTATCGTTATATTTGATCGCATTCGTAATAAGATTAATAAACACCTGCGCCAGCCGATCTGCATCTGTAAACAATATGATTTTATGAAGCGCGGTGGGGATGTTCACAGTAATATCTTTTGTATCAAATGCTGTTCGGCTGGCGGTTATAGATTGCTCTAAAAGCTTACCTAGATTGCGGTTTTCAAGGTTCAGTTTGACTTTGCCACTTTCTAAAAAGCTTAAGTCCAAAATGTCATCCAAGATGCGCGTCAACCGCTGGCTTTCATCATTGATGATGGATGAAAAATACGCGAATTGCTTACGGTCAATCTCGCCATCATTCATAAGGATTGCAGAAAAGGATCTAATAGATGTCATTGGTGTGCGTAACTCGTGGCTGACCTGGCTTAAGAAATCATCTTTTTGCAGGCTGAGTTTTGTCAGCTTATCATTCGCTCGACGCAACTGTTTTGCTGTAGCAGCCAATTCTTTGGATTGTTTTTCTAGGCGCGCGGAGTACTCCATGACTTGCGCTGTTTCATCTGCCACAGCAATCAATTCTTCAACCGATACAGTATCGCGCCCAGAGATTTGCCCGACCATCGCATGGGCTGTTGCGGCACCTACTGAACCTGCGAATTCACGCTCTAATGTGATGATGAATTCAGAGGTGGGATCGGGTAGGCCAGAGGGTTTCCCTTGTTCTTGTGCTTTTTCTTCAAACAACCGCCCAGCTTGGGTCCGGCCTAATATTCGTTGTGCTAAGATGAATAGGTCATCAGACGTTGTAATTTGACTTGGCATATGGCGCTGTGATGTGCGTCCGAACACGTTTGTGAACTCTAGGGCTTGCAGGTTTTCCAGCGGTTTGGGAGATGCGAAAAGTGACACAGAAACAAAGGCCAATAGATTTAAACACATTGACCAGAAGACAGCGTGAACCAATGGGTCATCTATATCGACACCGAATAATGCTTGTGGACGTAAGCCAGACAAGCCGAATAACCCATCTTGAATAGTGTCTTTTGATAAGAGGAAGGTGTCTCCAAAGCTTGGCAGGAATAATGTATATGCCCAAATAGTGAAGCCTACTAAAATACCTGCAAGCGCACCTGATCTGGATGCGTTTTTCCAGAAAAGACCAAAGAACAGTGCTGGTAAGACTTGGGCGATCCCAAGAAAAGCGATCAAACCAATAGAGGCTAATGCTGATGTTCCGCCAGTAAAGCGGTAATAAAAATAGGCTCAGTTTACAAATCGTATGCATGGATCTGCGATCGCGGTGGCGAGGCAAGCGCGGGGTGAAGCATTTTCCAGTTTAAGACGCTGAAACCATCGCAGGTAGTTGTCGAGATACCTGGTTGCGACGCCTCGGTAGCGGCGCAGGAAATCCTTCAACTGGCTGTGCCGGTTGTTGACCGTCTGAATGTGAAAGGCATCCCGCACCCGCTCCCCGCCAGACAGGTTCAACGCTTCGTGGCGCACTCCCAGTGCTGCGGCGCAAGGCGGATAAGCGCGGTGGCCATCGGTCACCAGAACGATGTCATCATCCACGACCGGCTCGATTGCAGATTGCAGCGTATCAGCATTGACCGCAGGGAGAACCGCGCTGACTGTCGTGCCGCTGCGATCAGCGGCAACCAGTACTGGAACCTGCTCATCTGACAGACCTCGCTTGCTGGCCGTGCCTCCCCTGCGGCGCGCCTTGCGCTCAAGGTTTCGTTCACCTTTTTGGCTTTGCAAAACATAGGTTTCGTCGACCTCGACAATGCCTGTAAGCTTGCGGGCGTTCGGATTGTCTGTGGTGAGAAATCGGTGCCGCCAACGGAACGCGGTATT
Source organism: Amylibacter sp. (assembly GCA_965206885.1). GTDB lineage: Bacteria > Pseudomonadota > Alphaproteobacteria > Rhodobacterales > Rhodobacteraceae > Amylibacter. The sequence continues at coordinate 48,179 of CBDBLJ010000008.1, forward strand.
GACGGCAAATTTGCAGCGTTCTGCTGAGGCGCGAACCGTCAGCCCATCAGAAAGACAGGTTCCAAAGGCAAGCCACTTATCCTTGCGGTGCAGGCCCGACAAAGGGGTGCCGGTCGCCGCGTTGAATGTCTTATTGCATCCCTTGCATTGGTACCGTCGCAGACCCCGTGCTTTGCCACGCGATATAGCTCCTAGTGTGCCACAATGCGGGCACTGGCGACTTTCACCCACGCTTGCTTCAATGGCTGCCAGCGAAGAGGACGCCTCAGAGACCCCCATGAACACGGTTTCGGCTTCCTGTCGCTGCGCAGGGCTGAGGTGATCTATCCCAGATAGCCAATCCTGAAACTGTTTGTGATCCATAGTCGGCCTATCCCTCTGATTTGACATGATTTGAAAAAGAACATGTCATGAAAGCATACGATTTGTAAACTGAGCCTAAAAATATCCTAAGGCAAGAATGCCAGCGATACTAATGCGGCGGCTGCGTAATAGGATGGACCGCACATCATCGCTTTCTGGATTGCGTGCGTGCGTGCGGTATAGCCAAAGCGGTAATACGATATGGTTGGATACCATAGTTGACAGGGCAATAGCGGCAACAATCACCATAGATGTGGCCGATGAAAAACCACCCAGAAATGCGAGCGCGGCGAGGCCTTCTTGGCCCATAGCAAGTGGTACAGTTAGAACGAATAGATCGGGGTTGGAACCTTCGGGCAGGATTTCTTGGCCCACGACAGCGATCGGCACCACGAACAAACACATTAGGAACAGATATAAGGGAAAGGCCCAGCTGGCAGTTGCCAGATGACTTTCGGCATCATTTTCTACGACAACAACTTGGAACATTCGAGGTAAGCAAATGATGGCCGTTGCCGATAGGAATGTCAGCGTCACCCAACGTGAATTAAAAACGCCTGTATCTTTGGGCATCATACGCTCGGCATTTTCTAGGATGTCTTTAGGGCCGTCTGCCACAAACCATACAACAAAAACACCAACAGCTAATAAGGCGATAAGTTTGACCACAGCTTCTAATGCGATAGCTGTTACAACACCGTGATGACGCTCATTGGCATCTAGATTACGTGTGCCGAACACTACGGTAAAGGCCGCAAGGCCGATTGCGATCAGTAATGCGGTAATCGCTGGTGAAGGTGCATTTGCATTGTTTTCTGTGAAGACGGCAAAGCTGAGTGTCAGAGATTGAAGTTGTAGCGCGATGTAAGGTGTTGTGCCGATAACGGCGAGTAGGGTTACAACGACCGCTAGTAAGTTACTTTTCCCATAGCGTGATGAAATAAGATCAGCGATGGATGTGATACGTTGCGTACGTCCGATGCGGACCAATTTGCGCAGTAGCCACCACCAGCCGACGAAGACCAAAGTGGGGCCGACATAGATTGCCAGAAATTCTAGCCCATTACGCGCAGCAGATCCCACAGCGCCATAGAAAGTCCATGCCGTACAATAAACAGAGATGGATAATGTGTAGATGATTGGTGACTTTAGGAAAGTCATCTTGTTTTTTTGCGCCCATTGTTCGGCAAGTGCTGCGACACCAAACAAGATCGCCACATATGCCAAACAGATGCTGGCAACTATGTTAAACGTTAACATTATTGGCTCTTCTCCGCTTTGTTGAGTAGAAAAAGATGCCGACCGCCAAGTAACCTGTTGATATGTATGGTTTCTGATAACTTTACATAGAGCAGGTATATGACAATCAACATCTCGCAGCATATTTTAGGCCTCAAAGGGCAACGTGTAAATGAAATTAAACTGGATGACGGCGGTGTTAAGATTGTCATTCACTGCAGCCGAGACGCGCGTAGGAGGGCTATAGACCCTGCTACAGGCCAGAAGGGAAGCATCAACCAGCATGTCCGCCGACAAGTAAACGACATCCCCCTTTTTGGGTATCCTTGTGTGGTCGAGATTGAGCTGGCGCAGGTTTATATTAACAAGGGCGAACGCCGCATTGAGGGGTGTGATTTTGTTGATAAAGGGTGCCGTTTCACTCACCGATTTTGCCGACTGATCAGTGGATTATGTCGGCATATGTCTATTCAAGCGGTTTCCAGACATTTGGATATACGATGGGAAACGGTCAAGAATATCGACAGGGCATACCTTATTGAAACTCTCCCTACGCTTGATCCTGCAGAGCTAACTGGCTTGGAATATATTGGTGTAGATGAAGTTGCCCGGGCGAAAGGTCATGACTACATGACGGTGGTCTACGATATGGTTGGCGGTCATCTGATCTGGGTTGAAGCAGGCCGAACTGCCGAGGTTTTTTCAAGGTTTTTGAAACAACTGCAACCAGATACAGCCTGCAAAATAAAGGCCGTAGCGATGGATATGGGGCCTGCCTACCAAAAGGCTGTCAGAGAGTCCTTGCCGTTGGCCGACATAGTATTTGACCGTTTCCACGTCATGAAAAACTACAGCAAAGCTATCCATAATCAGCGTCGACTTGAGTTCAGAAAGGCCGATCCAAGTGGTAAAGAGTTGATGAAAGGGACGCATTATCTGTTGCTCAAAAATGCGGATAAGTTGAGTGAAAAACAAAGTGACAAGCTGCAAAGGTTGCTGGAGAGCAATAGCAACCTGAATGCACTTTACGTCTTGAAAGAACAGCTTCAGCTGCTGTGGAGTGCCGCTTCATTTGAGGCGATGGCGGAGCAACTGGAACGTTGGTGCCTGATAGCAGATCAGTCACAGATGCTCTATCTAAAAAAGTTCGCGAAATCCCTACGGAAACATTGTGTGGGCATCTGCAACTACGCCAAACACAAGCTCACAAGCGCCAGGATAGAGGCTGGTAATGTCAGTATAGGAATGATCCGTAAGCGAGCCAGAGGCATCAAGGATACCGAATACTTCAAACTCAAAATTAGACAATCATCCATTCCAGATAATCAATCTATGCTCTATTTGAAATCCTAAATCTACTCAACAAAGCGGAGAAGTGCCACATTATTTTTCTCTAATTTCAGGCGCCAGTGCGCGTGATAGAAAGTAAGCTGCTGCAATCAGGAGAGCCCAAACGCCGAAGATAAACAGAAGTGTTGTGATTAAAGAGGTGCTACCGTCATCTGTTATGAAAGCTTTCAAAATGGGCGTTAACAATAAAAACGTCCCAATAATCGGCAAGATTAAAGCAATCTCACGTTTCTTTCGATTGCGACGATTGCGTTTATCTACATTATCAAAGGAGGTGTCTTCGCTCATGCTGATAACAATGTATGAATGTTCTTGATGATCTCTTTATTTTCCAATAATTGGTTAAAACCACCAGCTTTTAGCTGGTCAGCTTTAGCGTTATTTACATAAGGTTTCCTTCCATTTTAAGACCCAGCGTTGCGGTAAGGTCTTAAAATGGAAGGAAACCTTATGATCTATTCTACTGGAAGTCATAGCAGATATTATCACAGATACCATATCGTTTGGGTAACAAAATATCGTTACAAGGTGCTGCGTGGTGAAATGCGTGAGCGTATTCGGACATTGATACGACAAACGTGCAATGAATTGGGCGTACACATTGAAAAAGGCGTATTGTCTACCGACCATGTGCATATGTTTGTGTCAGTCCCGCCGCACGTCCCAATTTCAAAGGTGATGCAACGCGTAAAAGGGAGGTCCTCATACAAGATACAGCGGGAGTACCCCGAATTACGCAAACGCTATTGGGGGCAACGGTTCTGGGCTAGAGGCTATTTTTCAACGACGAGTGGAAATGTGACGGATGACGTTATTCGTCAGTATCTTGAATTACATTCAAAACGTGAACCTACCGACGAAAGTCGGTAGTTGTTCAGTTGAAAAAGGTTTTGTCATGAATAGCTGGCACCAGCATTTTCAGCAGCTGTGCGGTCTTTCTTCTGACCTTTAGCTGTAAGCATAAGGACAGGTAAATTCTCAAAGCCTTCAATGATGCGCAATTCTTCGAGAATTTGCATGCCGCTTTTGTTGGGCAGCATCATATCTAATACAACCAAGTCCGGTTTTGTTTTTTGAATATGTTCAACACATCCGTCACCGTCCATAAACGCGGATACATCTAACCCTTCGCGGGAAAGTAAAAAGGACAATGCCTCTATGATAAATGGTTCGTCTTCGACGAGTAAAACAGATTTAGCCACGCATTCCTCCCCAGATTTGCGGCTTGGTCACCCTATAACGAATCTTCATTTAGGCAAGCAGGGTTTATTGTAACAGATATTTTGATCTGCGCGCTGTGCAATTGTCGCGGGGGCATACTGGGCATTGCAAACCAACCGCCAAATTAGGTTGTGAAGCGATCTGCGGTTTTGTTAACAACATGCCATAATCAGGCGTAAACGCCATTACAGCGCTTGCTCTGGCTGGCAGGCCAATGATGTTAGGCTCCTCGTATTGAGCTAGAGAATATGTCAGGAACCTCTCGCCTGTTGGGGTGTTGATGAACGCTTTGATAGGTAAATATGGCTGGGTTAAGCTACGATATATTGGCCATAGAGGGCAGGCGCTGCTGAAGCGCGGTAATGAAAGTGTTGGAAGCTTCTTGCGAAAGATTACGGCACCACTGCCATCGCACTCCATAATGCCGAACCTTGGAATATCATCGCCGCGTGGCATATGAGCCAGACGCTTTAAGATTAACGCAAGTGGGATGTTTAATTCTTGAGATAGGATAATTGGATCAAATTGAAGCTTTTTAGCGATTGGTAAAAAAGTCTGGATAGGCAGGATTTGGGTGATTTCTGTGTACCGCTCCAATATAGCTAATGTTTCTGGCTGCTCACTGCTTGGAATGTTTAATGTACTTAAATAACTCTGCGCAGAAGTATCAGCGGTTTCTAAGTTTTCTATATAGAAGTCGTGTTGTTCCATTAAAGCTTCAGCCGTAGCGTTATCGCTAGTTTGTTTCTTGTCTTCGGATGTGGGCTCAAAATGTTGCAAGATATCTTCGGCGGTTTGCGCAAGGCGATTTGCCTCGTCGAGCAAGTTGTTTAGAAACCTGCCTTTCATAATATCTGGAAGAGGTTGGTCGTCAGATAAAATTTCCGCCGTTGATTTGATTGTAGTGATATTTGACAACATCAAATGCATAGCTTCTGAAAAGAACGGGTCATTGTTCATTTGATCTGACATGGCTTGAAGTGTTTCGCCTTGTGCCGCGGATTGATCAAATTGTCGCCCAATTAATCGCGCAAAGCCTGGGAAGCGCGCTATGAATTCTTCTGTTCGATTGGTTTCGCACTTGATGGATGGGGTGCTGGCAGCTGCTTGATTTACGCGGTCGGTTAAAGCTTGATCAGCCCCTTCTGTTAATTCTCTGGGATCTACTTCCAGAACACGGGCTAAGGCTAATAAAGTTTTGCCGCCGATTCCTCGCCTGTTGTGTTCTATTAGGTTTAAATAAGATGCAGAAATCCCAGCTTGCTTCGCCAATGCAGCTTGATTGATTTTTTTGGATCGTCTGTTCTCGCGAATTCTAGTTCCTAGAAGAGTGCGTGGCATAATCACTTCCCTTTATTTTTAAACAAAAAACTTTGATTGAAGTAAATATATTTACTATTGATAAATAAGTAAATTCAATAAATTTACAAAATAACTAAACAAAAACAGTTATTTATTTTCCAATAATTGGTTAAAACCACCAGCTTTTAGCTGGTCAGCTTTAGCGTTATTTACATAAGGTTTCCTTCCATTTTAAGACCCAGCGTTGCGGTAAGGTCTTAAAATGGAAGGAAACCTTATGATCTATTCTACTGGAAGTCATAGCAGATATTATCACAGATACCATATCGTTTGGGTAACAAAATATCGTTACAAGGTGCTGCGTGGTGAAATGCGTGAGCGTATTCGGACATTGATACGACAAACGTGCAATGAATTGGGCGTACACATTGAAAAAGGCGTATTGTCTACCGACCATGTGCATATGTTTGTGTCAGTCCCGCCGCACGTCCCAATTTCAAAGGTGATGCAACGCGTAAAAGGGAGGTCCTCATACAAGATACAGCGGGAGTACCCCGAATTACGCAAACGCTATTGGGGGCAACGGTTCTGGGCTAGAGGCTATTTTTCAACGACGAGTGGAAATGTGACGGATGACGTTATTCGTCAGTATCTTGAATTACATTCAAAACGTGAACCTACCGACGAAAGTCGGTAGTTGTTCAGTGTAAAAATTACAAATTGTTATAATCTCACGATGTCAATAAGACACTGGCGCGGCGTTCTGGGAAGTTCAGATCGTGCTAGAACATGGGAGGAATCTATGTCTAATTTTACACGTCGTGGTTTGCTTAAATCTGGTGCCGTCATGGGCGCTGGTATGGCAGCACCTACATTTTTCACAAACGCAGCACATGCGTATACAAATGCACCAACTGGTGGATCTGTAACGCTTGGCTTTAACGTACCACAGACTGGTCCATATGCGGACGAGGGTGCGGATGAGCTTCGTGCATACCAACTTGCTGTTGAGCACCTAAATGGTGGTGGCGATGGCGGCATGATGAATACATTTTCATCAAATGCACTTAAGGGTAATGGTATCCTTGGCAAAAAAGTAGAGTTCGTAACAGGTGATACACAGACTAAGTCTGATGCGGCACGTGCTTCTGCTAAATCAATGATCGAAAAAGATGGCGCAGTGATGATCACTGGCGGTTCTTCTTCTGGTGTTGCGATTGCTGTACAAGGTCTATGTCAAGAAGCTGGCGTTATTTTTATGGCTGGTTTGACGCACTCTAACGACACAACTGGTAAAGATAAGAAAGCAAACGGCTTCCGTCACTTCTTTAATGGTTACATGTCTGGTGCTGCTTTGGCGCCTGTGCTTGAAGCACGTTACGGTAATGACCGTAATGCGTACCATCTAACAGCTGACTATACATGGGGCTGGACGCAGCAGGAATCAATCCAAGCGGCGACTGAAGCCAAGGGTTGGAACACTGTTAATAATGTTCTTACGCCATTGGCGACTACAGACTTCTCGTCTTATGTTGCACCTGTGTTGAACTCTGGCGCTGATGTTTTGGTTCTGAACCACTACGGCGGAAACATGATCAACTCTTTGACATCTGCGGTTCAGTTCGGTCTGCGTGACAAAGTGATCAACAACAAAAACTTTGAAATCGTTGTTCCATTGTATTCTCGCCTAATGGCGCGCGGTGCTGGTGAAAACGTTAAAGGTATCTTTGGTTCAACAAACTGGCATTGGTCATTGTCTGACGAAGGTTCAAAAGCGTTCGTTAAGTCATTTGGTGAGAAGTATGGCTTCCCTCCATCACAAGCTGCACACACAACATACGTACAAACATTGCTTTATGCTGATGCGTGTGAGCGTTCTGGAACATTCAACCCATGTGGCGTTGCTGAAGCTCTTGAAGGCTTTAAGTTTGACGGTATGGGTAACGGTCCAACAGAGTACCGTGCTGAAGATCACCAGTGTTTCAAAGACGTTCTAGTTGTGAAGGGTAAAGAAAACCCAACATCAGAATTTGACGTTCTTGAAGTTGTTGAAGTTACACCTCGTGCACAAGTTGAGTATCCAGTGGATCATGCAATGTTTGCAGGCGGTGACTTGGGTAAGTGTAACCCAGGCGCGTAAGCTTTGTATAACGGATATAGATCGCGCCCCTTGTTGGGGCGCGATCATTTTGCCAAGCGTCTTATTAAAATGGCGCAGCTATAATTCTCGATTAGTAGGACCTGGGAAATGGATGCGATATTCCTTCAGATACTTAATGGCTTAGACAAAGGCAGTGCGTATGCATTGATTGCTTTGGGCCTTACACTTATTTTCGGCACATTGGGTGTTGTGAACTTTGCGCACGGCGCATTGTTTATGATCGGCTCTTTCTGTGCTGTGACCTTGAGCAAAATCTTTGCGATCTCAAAGGTTACACTCGACCCGACAAAAACTGATTTTCTGGGCAATCCAGCAAAGATAAAAACACCTTATGTCGTGGAGTGGTTTGGAGAATCTGCTGGTAACGCGATGATTGACTGGTCTGTTCCACTTGCCATTTTATTTGCTATCCCAGTGATGTTGTTCCTTGGTTGGGCTATGGAACGTGGTTTAATTAAGCATTTCTATAAGCGTCCACATGCGGATCAAATTCTGGTGACATTTGGGTTGGCCATTGTAATCCAAGAAATTGTGAAAGCAACATATGGTGCGAACCCAATTCCAACACCTGCGCCTGATCAATTTGTTGGTTCATATAATATCGGCGCTCTTATTGGTTTGGATGCAAGTTATCCTTATTGGCGTATGGTTTATTTTGGGTTCTCAGTGACGATTATTGCTGCAGTATTCTCATTCTTAAAGTTTACAACATTTGGTATGGTCGTACGTGCAGGTATGGCTGACCGTGAAACAGTTGGCATGCTTGGCATTAATATCGACAAACGTTTTACACTTATGTTTGGTGTCGCTGCTGCTGTAGCTGGCCTTGCTGGTGTAATGTACGCACCGATTAATTCGCCAAACTATCACCAAGGTATGGACTTCTTAGTCTTAAGCTTTGTTGTTGTTGTTGTTGGCGGTATGGGCAGTTTGCCAGGCGCCGTTTTGGCTGGATTCCTTTTAGGTACCTTAGAAAGCTTTGCATCGATGAACGAAGTCAAAGGCTTTTTTGAAGCGCTTTACTTACCGTCTATTGACCAAATTATCATCTACTTAGTTGCAATCATCATTTTGCTCACCAGACCGCGCGGATTGCTTGGTCGTGCTGGCGTGATGGAGGAATAACAATGAAACATCTATCAAAAGCAGATAAATCTACATTTATCTTGGTTGCAATTCTTGCCCTACTGGCACCGTTCATTTTGAACCCTTTTCCAGAAGGTTCTGCGATGGCGCAGTTTAACGCTGGGTACCCAGATCTGATGCAACGTTTCGCAATCTTTGGTATCCTTGCCATCGGGTTTAATATTCTATTTGGTTTAACTGGATATCTGTCATTCGGTCACGCAGCATTCTTGGGTGCGGGATCTTATTCGGCAGTTTGGATGTTCAAGCTACTGTCGATGAATATCGTGCCAGCGATCATCCTTTCTGTGATCGTTGCTGGTGTATTCTCATTATTGATTGGCTATATATGCTTGCGACGTTCAGGAATTTACTTTTCAATCCTGACATTGATGTTCGCGCAGATGAGCTATTCACTGGCTTACTCAGTTTTGACACCCCTTACAAATGGCGAAACTGGTCTACAAGTTTACAATGATGACCCACAATATTTTATGGGCCCTAATTCATCTGAAGTAACAAATTTATTTGGCTTTAAGATGTTAGAAATGCGTGACACGTTTGTATTGGACTTGGGACCATGGACTTTTCAATTCAACATTGGTTATTACGTTTGCGCAGCTTTCTTATTACTTTCGTTTTATATCGCGATCCGTATCTTCCGCTCACCATTCGGATTGATGCTTCGTGCAATTAAAACGAACCAAACACGCCTTAACTATACAGGTTTGAATTCACGCCCTTACACTTTGGCTGCTTTCGTAATCTCTGGGATGTATGCTGGTCTTGCGGGTGGTCTGATGGCATCGATGGATCCATTGGCGGGTGCGGAACGTATGTATTGGACAGCATCAGGTGAGATTGTTTTGATGACAATCTTGGGCGGTGTTGGCACGTTGCTTGGCCCAGTTTTGGGCGCTGGCTTCATCAAATACTTCGAAAATATCTTTTCAAAGATCAATGAAACAGTGTTGCACACATGGTTTTCTGTTCTGCCTGATGGTTTGGAAAATGCGATTGTGTGGGTTCTGCATTTCTTTGTGGGTAAAGGCTGGCACCTGACGCTGGGTCTATTGTTTATGTTGATCGTTATCTTCTTGCCTGGTGGCTTGATGGAGGGTGGTCAAAAGATCATGAATATAGCCTGACGACTCAACTTTGATTCCACTTTTGATTGGAGAATATCTGTTCAGCGGTTTCTCCTGTTTTTCGCCTATGGGCTTTAGCTTGCGCCCATGTATGTTCAATTGGGTTATAATCGGGGCTATATGCAGGTAGATATTCAAGGATATGTTCTGCATCCGTGATGATTTTTATTTTCCAATAATTGGTTAAAACCACCAGCTTTTAGCTGGTCAGCTTTAGCGTTATTTACATAAGGTTTCCTTCCATTTTAAGACCCAGCGTTGCGGTAAGGTCTTAAAATGGAAGGAAACCTTATGATCTATTCTACTGGAAGTCATAGCAGATATTATCACAGATACCATATCGTTTGGGTAACAAAATATCGTTACAAGGTGCTGCGTGGTGAAATGCGTGAGCGTATTCGGACATTGATACGACAAACGTGCAATGAATTGGGCGTACACATTGAAAAAGGCGTATTGTCTACCGACCATGTGCATATGTTTGTGTCAGTCCCGCCGCACGTCCCAATTTCAAAGGTGATGCAACGCGTAAAAGGGAGGTCCTCATACAAGATACAGCGGGAGTACCCCGAATTACGCAAACGCTATTGGGGGCAACGGTTCTGGGCTAGAGGCTATTTTTCAACGACGAGTGGAAATGTGACGGATGACGTTATTCGTCAGTATCTTGAATTACATTCAAAACGTGAACCTACCGACGAAAGTCGGTAGTTGTTCAGTGTGTCGCTACGTCTGTGAAAGCTGGCTCTGTCCATTACAAGTACTGATCCTTTGGAAAGGACTGGAATGAGCTGATCTTTGAGCCAAAGATTGAAGATATCCGCGTCAACATTACATGCTGTCAGGCCAACAGTTAACAAGGTGCCAGCCAAAAGCGCTCCAATAACATTGATCCTCCCTTTCGCCTGCCAATCGTGAACACCCACACAGCGTTTTCCGCGCGGGGCATAACCATGGGTGCGTGGCATGTCATGCGCAAAACCACTTTCATCAATATATACAATGGCTTTACCTGCAGCCTCATGGGCCGCTAACCTCTCTTGAAAGGACTGCCTGTCGTCGTCGTTTGCCTTGGGGTGCCGCATGGCTTTTTTTATATGTGATCTTCAATTTCTTAAGGGCTTGCCAAATTGCCTTTGGGCAAACATCAAAACGGTCAGCACGTTCATACTGATAAGCATCAGGATATTTTTCAACATCCTGTGCTAGCTTTTTAAGATCTATTTTACGTATCTTTTTGCGTTCATGCTGTTTGGGTTCAACCCGTTTAGACCATCGCTTCACCGAGGCTACACCCACGGAGAAACGCTCTGCGACCCGAGCAAAACTCAAGCACTCTTGTTCTTTTATCCGCAAAACATGGCGGCGAAATTTAATTGGATGTGTCATGTAACCATAGTATCATAATATTGTCGCTAGGCTATAAAATTCGCGGTAAGAAAAAGAAGAACGATACAGATGATAGCGCACCTGCTGCTACACCTGCAGAATAAGGAGAAGGTATGAATGATTTGTGAGCGACCAACAGCCCTGAATCTGTTACAGAATTTGGGGAGGCGGATAGGTTTCAGGCTGAATCGTAACTTATGGCATTGTGACCCTGTAAAGGAGAATAGCCTTCGCCTGTTTCCGAACAGCCTTCTTAAGGCCCGATTTAGGTCGGTGACCTTGTATAGGAGTTTGGTTTGGCCGTTCACAGCCCATCTGGGGCTCCGCCTCCTAACAAAGGGAGTATAGCACATGGCTTTTATTGGTGTCGACCTACATACGAATTCTTTTACGATCTGCCGTCTTGAAGTGGATGGTTCGGAACATTTTGAAACATTCCAGCTGTCACAAGTTGACTTGGACCGCTTCTGCCACAGTGTGGATGCGGATGACGAGTTAGCGGTTGAGGCCACGGGCAATTCCGCTTGGTTTTATGGTGAATTGCGGCCATGTGTGGGACGCATTGTCATTGTCAACCCGCGCCAATTCCAGGTGATCCGCAAGTCGGTGAAAAAAACCGACCGCAATGATGCGCGGGCTTTGGCATTTTTTCTGTCCAAGGATATGTTGCCAGAAACGCGTCTAAAATCTACAGCGGAATCGGAATTAGCGTCAACAACCCAAACGCGCGATCTTCTCGTCAAACAGCGCACCATGCTGCTCAATAAAATCCATGGCATGTTCAATCGCCATGGGATGAAATTGAAGAAAGAGGGTTTGTCGAGCAAGAAACGACTTCTGGCCCTTGATCTGAGCCAATTTACACCTTTGGAAAAAATTGAGCTGGGCGCATTACGGGATCAGGCTTTAAGCTTGACTGTTACTCTAGCGGAACTTGACCGTGCAATCGAAACTGCTGGTGAAAAGCTGGTGGGGTTTGAAGGGCTGACCAGTATCAAAGGTATAGGTTCGCGGTCGGCGGCGGTCTTGTTGTCGGGCATTGGCAACATCGATGACTTTGCCACGCCTGATAAGCTGGCCGCCTATATTGGCATAGTGCCGCGCGTCAGCCAATCCAACGATACTGATAATCGCGGTAGGATAACCAAACGTGGAAACAAGCTTATGCGCACCACGTTGGTACAGTGCACGCTCATTGCTATTCGTTATTCGGGGTATCTCAACAGTTTTTATCAAAAAATTAAAGAACGACGTGGGTTTGGTAAGGCTATCATTGCCACAGCACGTAAGCTGCTAAAAATAATCTTTGACACCCTTAAAAATGGCTGGGTATTCGACGATTTTACTAAATTTAAACTGAACAACTACCGACTTTCGTCGGTAGGTTCACGTTTTGAATGTAATTCAAGATACTGACGAATAACGTCATCCGTCACATTTCCACTCGTCGTTGAAAAATAGCCTCTAGCCCAGAACCGTTGCCCCCAATAGCGTTTGCGTAATTCGGGGTACTCCCGCTGTATCTTGTATGAGGACCTCCCTTTTACGCGTTGCATCACCTTTGAAATTGGGACGTGCGGCGGGACTGACACAAACATATGCACATGGTCGGTAGACAATACGCCTTTTTCAATGTGTACGCCCAATTCATTGCACGTTTGTCGTATCAATGTCCGAATACGCTCACGCATTTCACCACGCAGCACCTTGTAACGATATTTTGTTACCCAAACGATATGGTATCTGTGATAATATCTGCTATGACTTCCAGTAGAATAGATCATAAGGTTTCCTTCCATTTTAAGACCTTACCGCAACGCTGGGTCTTAAAATGGAAGGAAACCTTATGTAAATAACGCTAAAGCTGACCAGCTAAAAGCTGGTGGTTTTAACCAATTATTGGAAAATCAAACAAAATCAATTGTCTACTGGACAATCATCATAGGAGGGCTGATGGGAATTTTAGAAGTCCAAAATGTGAATAAAAGCTTCGGTGGCTTGAAAGCGTTGCAAAACGTGAACCTTGATATCGAAGAAGGCACTATTCATGCGATCATAGGGCCAAACGGGGCTGGTAAATCAACATTATTGAACTGCTTTGTGGGTAAGTTGGTACCAGATACAGGTACTGTGACGTTTGATGGTCAGTCGTTGCTGGGTATCAAGCCCCATGAGATTAACCAAACAGGCGTAAGCCGTGTGTTCCAAACCCCAGAGATTTTTAGTGAACTGACTGTTGCTGAAAACGTGTTGATCCCATGTTTCGCAAAACGTGATGGAGCATTCAAGTTGAATGCATGGTCACGGGTTAAGGGCGAAGTGGATGTCCGTGAAAAAGCGGAACAGATGTTGATTGATGTAAGCATGGAAGACAAAAAAGGCACTTCTCCGCTTTGTTGAGTAGATTTAGGATTTCAAATAGAGCATAGATTGATTATCTGGAATGGATGATTGTCTAATTTTGAGTTTGAAGTATTCGGTATCCTTGATGCCTCTGGCTCGCTTACGGATCATTCCTATACTGACATTACCAGCCTCTATCCTGGCGCTTGTGAGCTTGTGTTTGGCGTAGTTGCAGATGCCCACACAATGTTTCCGTAGGGATTTCGCGAACTTTTTTAGATAGAGCATCTGTGACTGATCTGCTATCAGGCACCAACGTTCCAGTTGCTCCGCCATCGCCTCAAATGAAGCGGCACTCCACAGCAGCTGAAGCTGTTCTTTCAAGACGTAAAGTGCATTCAGGTTGCTATTGCTCTCCAGCAACCTTTGCAGCTTGTCACTTTGTTTTTCACTCAACTTATCCGCATTTTTGAGCAACAGATAATGCGTCCCTTTCATCAACTCTTTACCACTTGGATCGGCCTTTCTGAACTCAAGTCGACGCTGATTATGGATAGCTTTGCTGTAGTTTTTCATGACGTGGAAACGGTCAAATACTATGTCGGCCAACGGCAAGGACTCTCTGACAGCCTTTTGGTAGGCAGGCCCCATATCCATCGCTACGGCCTTTATTTTGCAGGCTGTATCTGGTTGCAGTTGTTTCAAAAACCTTGAAAAAACCTCGGCAGTTCGGCCTGCTTCAACCCAGATCAGATGACCGCCAACCATATCGTAGACCACCGTCATGTAGTCATGACCTTTCGCCCGGGCAACTTCATCTACACCAATATATTCCAAGCCAGTTAGCTCTGCAGGATCAAGCGTAGGGAGAGTTTCAATAAGGTATGCCCTGTCGATATTCTTGACCGTTTCCCATCGTATATCCAAATGTCTGGAAACCGCTTGAATAGACATATGCCGACATAATCCACTGATCAGTCGGCAAAATCGGTGAGTGAAACGGCACCCTTTATCAACAAAATCACACCCCTCAATGCGGCGTTCGCCCTTGTTAATATAAACCTGCGCCAGCTCAATCTCGACCACACAAGGATACCCAAAAAGGGGGATGTCGTTTACTTGTCGGCGGACATGCTGGTTGATGCTTCCCTTCTGGCCTGTAGCAGGGTCTATAGCCCTCCTACGCGCGTCTCGGCTGCAGTGAATGACAATCTTAACACCGCCGTCATCCAGTTTAATTTCATTTACACGTTGCCCTTTGAGGCCTAAAATATGCTGCGAGATGTTGATTGTCATATACCTGCTCTATGTAAAGTTATCAGAAACCATACATATCAACAGGTTACTTGGCGGTCGGCATCTTTTTCTACTCAACAAAGCGGAGAAGAGCCACAAAAAAGATATGCTGGCATCGTCACTTTCACGTGGTGATAAGCGTCGCTTGGAAATGGCCATGTGTTTGTCGCAGGACCCAAAACTGTTGCTTCTTGATGAACCAACAGCTGGGATGGCGCGGGCCGATACAAACAATACTATTGAGCTGTTGGCGCAAATTCAAGAACGTCGCCATATTACCATGGCAGTGATTGAGCATGACATGCATGTTGTGTTTTCACTGGCTCAAAAAATCAGCGTTCTAGCGCAAGGTACGGTTATCGTGGAAGATTTGCCTGAGAACATCAAAGGTCACCCAAAAGTACAAGAAGCGTACTTGGGCGTCGCACACTAATGTTGGACAATACAGCTATGGCTAAAGAGAAAAACGCAAACCACGCAGCAACGGCACCAGCCTATTTTTCTGCATATGACATTCACGCCTACTATGGCGAAAGCTACATTGTTCAAGGTGTGAGCATGAATATTCACGAAGGTGAAATTTTGGCTCTTCTCGGGCGAAACGGAGCTGGTAAAACATCAACTCTGCGCGCAGTAGCACGCTTAGAAGATCCGATGCTGGTTAAAGGCGAAGTTTGGTTGGATCACCAACCGCTTCACAAAATGAAGTCTTATCAAGCAGCACAATCTGGTATCGCATTGGTGCCAGAGGATCGTCGTATCATCCAAGGTTTGACAGTTGAAGAGAATATCCAACTGGCGCAAATCGCAGAACCTGTGGGTTGGTCACTTGATCGTATCTATGATTTGTTTCCACGTTTAGGTGAGCGTCGTAAGCAAGAAGGCACAACACTTTCGGGTGGTGAGCAACAAATGCTGGCAATTGGTCGTGCGCTTGCGCGTGATATTAAATTGTTATTGTTGGATGAACCATATGAAGGTTTGGCACCTGTTATTGTGCAAGAGATTGAAAAAACTCTACATATGATCCGCGAACAAGGCATCACTACGGTCATTGTTGAACAAAATGCTGTAGCTGCTTTGAATTTAGCGGACCGCGCTTTAATTTTGGATACAGGGCAAGTTGTTTTTGACGGCACCGCAAAAGAGGTGCTGGACAACGAAGAGTTGCGTCATGAATATTTGGCGATATAAAAACACATGCTTTTGGCATTATATTATTAAAAAAAGCACGTTTTCTGAAGTTTAATCAGAAAAACCGCTACCTACGAGGACGATATGACAGATAAGACCTTTCCACCTGCTGCTGAAGTTGCTGCGAACGCGCACGCTGATTTAGCAAAATACGAAGAGATGTATGCAGCCTCTGTTGCTGACCCAGACGCGTTTTGGGCCGAACATGGGAAACGTTTAGATTGGATGACACCCTATACAAAGGTGAAAAACACAAATTTTTCTTATCCTGATGTCTCGATCAAATGGTATGAAGACGGTGTTTTGAATGTCTGTGCAAACTGTGTGGATCGCCACTTAAAAACACGGGGTGATCAAACTGCAATCATCTGGGAAAGCGACGAGTTAGGTGGAGATGAGAAGATCTCCTATAAGAAACTGCATGAAGAAGTTTCTAAATTGGGTAATGTTCTAAAAGACTTGGGCGTTAGCAAAGGGGATCGTGTGATCTTGTATATGCCAATGATCCCAGAAGCAGCAGTTGCTATGCTGGCCTGTGCTCGCGTGGGCGCTGTTCATTCTATTGTATTTGGCGGTTTTAGTCCTGATGCTTTGGCGAGCCGTATCATTGATTGTGAAGCAAAGTTGGTTATCACAGCGGATGAAGGTCCGCGTGGTGGTAAAGCCATTGGCCTAAAGAAAAACGTTGATGCCGCTTTGGCAATCAGCGGTGATGTCACAACATTGGTTGTAGCGCGCACAGGTGGTGGTCCAGGTAATCAAGAAGGCCGTGACCACGATTACGCGCAACTTATGGTCAAAGCATCTGCGGAGTGTCCGCCAGAGCCTATGAATGCCGAAGACCCATTGTTCATTCTCTATACATCAGGTTCAACGGGTAAGCCAAAAGGTGTGGTGCACTCTTCTGGTGGGTATCTTGTCTATGCATCGATGACGCATCAATACACATTCGATTATCACGATGGCGATGTGTATTGGTGTACGGCTGATGTGGGTTGGATCACAGGTCACAGTTATATTGTTTATGGCCCACTTGCGAATGGGGCCACAACATTGATGTTTGAAGGTGTACCAACATACCCAGATGCGTCTCGTTTCTGGCAGGTCTGTGAGAAGCACAAAGTGAATCAATTCTACACAGCACCAACAGCGATTCGTTCGTTGATGGGTTTGGGAGATGGACCTGTTAATAAATGCGATCTGTCTTCTTTAAAAGTACTGGGAACCGTTGGTGAGCCGATCAACCCAGAAGCATGGAATTGGTACAACGAAGTTGTCGGCAAAGGCACTGTACCAATTGTGGATACATGGTGGCAAACCGAAACAGGAGGACATATGTTGACACCATTACCAGGTGCAACAGCAACAAAGGCAGGGTCTGCCACACGTCCATTCTTTGGTGTGCAACCTGTTATTTTGGATCCACAAACAGGTGAAGAAATTGAAACAACCGTTGCTGAAGGTGTTCTTGCGATCAAAGAAAGCTGGCCGAGCCAAATGCGGACTGTTTATGGTGATCACGAGCGTTTCGTGAACACATACTTCCAACAGTATAAAGGCTACTATTTCACCGAAGATGGCTGTCGTCGTGATGAAGATGGTTATTATTGGATTACGGGGCGGGTTGATGATGTGCTGAACGTATCTGGTCACCGTATGGGGACTGCAGAAATTGAAAGCGCATTGGTTGCTCATGTGAATGTATCCGAGGCGGCCGTTGTTGGTTTTCCACATGATGTGAAGGGTCAAGGCATCTATTGCTATGTATCATTGAATGTTGGCACTGAAGCATCCGAAGAATTGCGCCTTGAGTTGTATAGGTTCATGTGTTTTGAGACTCACGCGGCTTCGGCCTGAGTGATTCGAAGGTACTCCATGGGTGTCTTACCTTTCAAGGCGTGATGTGGTCTGAATGTGTTATATTTTTCGACAGCTTTTCTCAGTTCAAACCGCATAGCTCCAATGCTATCGGCAATCAGATCACAACAATCATAGAATTCCTCGCGGAAGGTGCGGTTTCCACGCTCAACGCCACCATTGTATTTCGGTCTGGCTGGCGGCAATACAATGAGCGGGATTTTCATCTGCTCACACGCCGTCTCAAAATCGGCCATAAACTCGGAGCCACCATCAACTTGAATTGAGAGGATTTTATAGGGAGCTATTTCCACAAGCTCTTCCAAAAACCGTTTGGCAGAGCGTGCGGTGGCATTCGAATAAATTTGCGCGTGGATGTGCTTGCTACGCCGTTCCCAGGCCTGAAAGTGCTTGCAGGTGACGCCGTTTTTCGTGGCAGTCATGTGGTCGATCTGCACACGTTCTCCAATCTCTATATCTTTGTAATCCTTATATTTCCATCCTTTGGCGTGGCCCTTGGAGAAGTTACGCTTGCGCTTTTGTGGTGCAGACCTTGATCGTGTAATCAGGCCTTTCTTGCGTAGAAAACCCAAGATACGCCCCACGGTGCTATCGCTTATGATTTGGTTTTTATCGCGCCGCAAGATGGCCCCTATTTTTTCCTTACCGTAGGTTTTATTGTCGCGGCGAATTTCGAGCACCAACTGTTTTTCTGCCTCACCCCACTGTGACTTATTGCGGTGTTTTGGGGCCTTTGATGGCGGCATAATCCCTTGCGCCAAATCCTTCAAAACCCGCTTGTAGCGATAATAAGTAGACCGAGAGATGCCGACAAATTCAGCGCATTTTGCTAGAGAAACACCCTCTGCGCGTAAAGCTTCCCATTGCCGAACCGTGTCTTCGTATTTGATACGGTACGCATCCAAACATTCTTGTGTCCGCGCCCAAGCATAAAGTTTATAAACGTTCTTGTGCAGTCTTATGATTTGCATATTGGCCTCGTGAGTTGGTTTTTTACAATACTCAGTCTCCGAGGCCGCCTAAATCTTGGCAACAAAAAAACAGTCTCACATCTATCTGAACTTATTCAGAGTTGCGCAATTGGGTGCGTAAAGAAATCGGCCCGATTGTATCACCTGACTTTGTTCAATTCGCCCCTGGTTTGCCTAAAACACGCTCTGGTAAAATCATGCGCCGAATACTGCGAAAAGTTGCTGAGAATGATTATGGTTCCTTGGGTGATACATCTACTTTGGCAGAGCCAGAGGTTGTGGATGACCTGATTGAAAATCGTCAAAATAAATAAGACCAAAGCATCGCTTTGGGCTTATTTATTTACTCATATGGGATAGGTATGAGCCGTTGTTGTGATCATGTTATAAGTGGTCGTAAAAACGGTTAGAATTTAAAGAGGACGCCTGCAGCCACTTCCCGTGTTGTGGATGATCCATGATCACGCACAAGTGGGCTGTCAGAAATAGTAGAGCCATATGTTTCAAGAGAAGCGTTTGCGAAAAGAATGGTGGAATGCGTGAGTGTATAATCTAAACCTACCCCTATGGATGCCCCTTTATAGCCACCAGAGGCTTTATAAGCTGTTAGTCCAGAAGCGGTTGAGTCCGCTGCAGTAATGCCAACCTCGGTATTCATATGGGTAGAGTTTGCAAAGCTAAAATCAAGACTCGCATTCCACGATAAACGATCTGTAAGTTCTTTTTCGTAGCCTGCACCAACAAACCCAACAAAGCCTTTGCCGCGATTGCGAATGTCTTTTTGGAAGCCTACGCCGACTTCAAAGTCACCTAACTCACGCACGATGATGACCTGAAGTTCCACAGTGTCTTCGATTTTTGCAAAGCCTGTTAAAATTGGATCATCTGCATTGTCACGGCCAAATTCATATTCAAAATTCAATTGTACCTTTGTTGCTTCAAAGGGCTCAAACTTCACGCCAATGCCATCTGTACCTGCAAACCAGGTCACTTCGCACGGCAATCGCTTGAAGATTTCAGCCTTCACCTTTGATTGCGGCTTTTAGGTAACTATCATCCCAAGCGGCTGTTTTTCTTCGTATTTTCAGACTGGCCGTATCGCCGACTTGCTTGAAGATGTTGATTGCACTATGTCGCATCAGAGCCATGTTGGCGGGGCCATTTTGGGTCCGCAAGCGCATCAGGTCGTCGTGAAACACCACATCCATCACCCAGTGCAGGCGATTTTCCACACCCCAATGGGCGCGTGTGGCGCGCAGGAATTGCTTGGCTGAGAGCGGTGCGGAGGACAGATAGTAACGTCGCGAGAAACTGGTTTTACCTTTGTGTTTGACCTCGGCCTCGATCATGCCGATAGCGGCGAGGCCTGGAAACCTTGGTGCGCCAGGCTCAGACCGATCAGGGCGCAGCCACTCTACATCATGACTGACATAGGCACGACGGATTTCTATCCGCCCATGATCGGCATCGGTGGTTTCATGGGTTTCCAAACCACTGGTCTGGTCGAAATAGAGCCTCACCTCTTCATGCAGTGATTTTTGGTTGCCTTTAAGCGCCAAAAGATAGTCTGCGCCTTGTGCGAGGATCGCCGCAGCAATACCGTGTTGGCAGCCCATTGCATCAATCGTGACCAGCGCGCCTTTCAACTCAAGCCGCGCCAGTAGTCGAGGTATCGCGCTGATTTCATTCTCTTTCTCGTCACAGGATTCTTGCCCCAAGACCAATCTCTGACGCGTTGCCCAAGCTGAAACCAGATGCAGGGCGCGGCCATCCTCACCATGCGCACGGCGTGACGACTTGCCGTCAATTGCCACGATCTCATCATCGCCATCGCGCAAGGCCGCAACCCAGGAAACGAAGCATTCGCTAAACAGGTCAGCGGGAATCGCGTTCATCACATCATTGAGCGTGTCATGAGATGGGATGCCATCTTTGAAGGGTAGAAACCCACGCAAGAATTTCAATTTTCGGTCCGCCCATCGGGCTATTTCGGCAAAATCATCAGCACCAGCCATAACACCGCAGAGCACAATCAGTAGGATTTCGGGTAGTGGATAAACAGTTTTCCAGCTCTGGCGTGGGTCTTCAATGGCAGAAAAATGGTCGAGGATATTGGCTGAGATCATGGGAGGCTCCGAATGTCATTTCAATGACCAGAGAATCACATATCACCCGCTAAGGGAATCCCCACTTTTTCAAGCGATTGCCGTGGGTCACTTCGTTTGCGGTTGTATATGCAGCTCCAAACGCTACACTAGCCTCGGATGTATATTCATCTGAGCCCACATAGGCAGCCTCATATTCAACGTCTGCACCCAATTCAAAAGACCAACCCTGCTCTTCGGCAAAGACTGGGCTCGCAGCCAAACAAAGGCTTAAGGGTAAAATGACTAAGAGATTCTTTCGAGAATTTAAGATTTGCATATCTGTTTCCTTTGTCCTGAGTTCGTAGGTTTTGTCGGCTTGTGGGGTGTTTTTTTGTTTAACTTCAGGCCCTGGCTTCCGGGAGGGTAAAGTAGTGCCCCCAATGGCAATTGAGGGTTGCGGTTTCTGGAGGTTCTGCTACACTCCCGCACATGTTCATCCGCACCAAACATGATCCCGAACGCAAGCGCACCCGCATCCAGATCGTCCAGTCGGTGCGCACCGGTCAGAAGGTTCGCCAGAAGGTCGTCCGGCATGTCGGCATCGCGCATAACGACACTGAAGTCGAGGACCTCAAGCGCCTGGCTGGCCGGATCATGGAAGAACTGCGTACCGCACAGTCCCCGCAAATGGAACTGTTCACCCCAACGGAATATGCTGATCTGGCGACACTTGTGCGCACCGCCCCGCGTCCGGAAAAACTGAATGTCGATCTTGGGGAGTGCCGCGAAGAGTCCCGCCTGTCGCTTGGTTTGCGCGATGTGATGGGGGAGGTTTATTCCGGCCTGGGCTGGAATGGGCTTCTGGGCACCCGGCGCAAGAGCAGCGATCGCATTTTACGCGAACTGGTGCTGGCGCGCCTGTCGCAGCCAGAGAGCAAGCGGGCAACGGTGGATGCACTGGCCCACAGGGTCGGGATCACCCTCAATCTGGACCGGGTCTACCAGGCTATGGACTACATGGACGCGGCGACGATCAACCGGGTCTGTCGGATGTCACACGAGGCGGCGGAGACGCTTCTGGCGGGACCGGTCGATGTCCTCTTCTACGACTGCACAACACTGGCCTTCGATACAGATCGGGAGGATCCGGAAGACGCGTCCGACCGCTTGCTGGCCAAGGGGTACAGCAAGGACGGGAAATCGCATCGCAGTCAGGTGGTGTTGGCGCTGATGGTCACCACCGACGGCTTGCCGGTCGGCTATGACCTGTTTCCCGGCAATATGTGGGAAGGCCATACGCTTGAGGCCGCGATCAAGGGGTTGGAAGAGCGCTACAAGCTCGGAAAGATCACGCTGGTGGCAGATGCCGGGATGCTCAGCGCCGACAATCAGGATATGTTGCGCACCAAAGGCCTGCCGTTCATTCTGGGCTATCGCCTGAAGTCGGCCCCGGCGGGCGTGAAAGACAAGGCCCTGGACACGGGCGGTTACAAGCCATGGGCCGGACACGGCGCGGCGGAGGGCGCTGCCGAGGCGGGGCGCTACAAGGTGATTGAGCATGACGGTGCCCGGATCATCGTCACCTTCTCGCCCGCCCGCGCCCGCAAGGATGCCCACAAGCGCCAGAAGGCCCTTGAGCGCCTGCAAAAGAAGCTTCGGCGGAGCCGGAGCCCCGCCAGTGTCAGTCACCGGGGATATGCCCGCTTCCTCTCGTTTCCCGATACGGGCGAGATCACACTTGATCAGGACAAGATCGACGCGGCAGCCCAATGGGACGGGCTGCACGCCATCATCGTTCATGGCAGGGACGATCTCGCACCCGAGGCGGCCATCGCCCAATATCACCAGCTCTGGCTGATCGAAACCTGCTTCCGCACCAACAAGCATGACCTGAAAATCCGACCCGTCTATCACTGGACGCCGCGGCGGATACAGGCCCATATCGCCATCTGCTACATGGCTTTCTGTTGCCTGCAACACCTGCGCAAGCGCCTGCAGATGCTGGGCCATCCCATGAGCCCGGCCCGCATCCGTCGGGAACTCGACCGACTTCAGATTTCCATCCTGAGGCGCAAGGGCACCAGCGAACAATATGCCATGCCCAGCCCGGCCACAACCGACGCCAAACGCATCCTGCGCTGTGTTGGCCTGTCGTGGAACGAAGCACCCTTCAGGATGCCGCCGGAAAGAACGCGCAAGCCCAGACCTGAAAAGGCCTGATCGACACTCTCTGACCGTTGAATCCCATCGCCGGAAATCCGCGATGTAGTGCCCTGTGAAAAAGCAGGCCAATAATATCAATGTGTTACAGCCGAAATCCTACGAAGTCAGGAAAAGATAGTCTGCGCCTTGTGCGAGGATCGCCGCAGCAATACCGTGTTGGCAGCCCATTGCATCAATCGTGACCAGCGCGCCTTTCAACTCAAGCCGCGCCAGTAGTCGAGGTATCGCGCTGATTTCATTCTCTTTCTCGTCACAGGATTCTTGCCCCAAGACCAATCTCTGACGCGTTGCCCAAGCTGAAACCAGATGCAGGGCGCGGCCATCCTCACCATGCGCACGGCGTGACGACTTGCCGTCAATTGCCACGATCTCATCATCGCCATCGCGCAAGGCCGCAACCCAGGAAACGAAGCATTCGCTAAACAGGTCAGCGGGAATCGCGTTCATCACATCATTGAGCGTGTCATGAGATGGGATGCCATCTTTGAAGGGTAGAAACCCACGCAAGAATTTCAATTTTCGGTCCGCCCATCGGGCTATTTCGGCAAAATCATCAGCACCAGCCATAACACCGCAGAGCACAATCAGTAGGATTTCGGGTAGTGGATAAACAGTTTTCCAGCTCTGGCGTGGGTCTTCAATGGCAGAAAAATGGTCGAGGATATTGGCTGAGATCATGGGAGGCTCCGAATGTCATTTCAATGACCAGAGAATCACATATCACCCGCTAAGGGAATCCCCACTTTTTCAAGCGATTGCCGTGGGTCACTTCGTTTGCGGTTGTATATGCAGCTCCAAACGCTACACTAGCCTCGGATGTATATTCATCTGAGCCCACATAGGCAGCCTCATATTCAACGTCTGCACCCAATTCAAAAGACCAACCCTGCTCTTCGGCAAAGACTGGGCTCGCAGCCAAACAAAGGCTTAAGGGTAAAATGACTAAGAGATTCTTTCGAGAATTTAAGATTTGCATATCTGTTTCCTTTGTCTAGATATGCGGTCATTAAATTCTGATTATTCGTATCTGCCATCCAGCATAGCAACTATTAAACACCAATTCGCTTGATATATGGCAAATGACATATGGCAAACAGGACGAAATTCGCTTTATTTTCCAATAATTGGTTAAAACCACCAGCTTTTAGCTGGTCAGCTTTAGCGTTATTTACATAAGGTTTCCTTCCATTTTAAGACCCAGCGTTGCGGTAAGGTCTTAAAATGGAAGGAAACCTTATGATCTATTCTACTGGAAGTCATAGCAGATATTATCACAGATACCATATCGTTTGGGTAACAAAATATCGTTACAAGGTGCTGCGTGGTGAAATGCGTGAGCGTATTCGGACATTGATACGACAAACGTGCAATGAATTGGGCGTACACATTGAAAAAGGCGTATTGTCTACCGACCATGTGCATATGTTTGTGTCAGTCCCGCCGCACGTCCCAATTTCAAAGGTGATGCAACGCGTAAAAGGGAGGTCCTCATACAAGATACAGCGGGAGTACCCCGAATTACGCAAACGCTATTGGGGGCAACGGTTCTGGGCTAGAGGCTATTTTTCAACGACGAGTGGAAATGTGACGGATGACGTTATTCGTCAGTATCTTGAATTACATTCAAAACGTGAACCTACCGACGAAAGTCGGTAGTTGTTCAGTATGTGAATGAAAGTTCAACAAATGTATTCACGAGAAAAACAGTTTTCCGTCTTAGCGCTATTTTTGCTTCTATTAGCGATCGCCTTCGACATCTGGGAAGACGTTCAGGAAGGTGAAGCGTTAATAGAGTTGTTAAAAGATGTCGTCGTAGTCGCTATGGTATCGCTCTTACTCGCCTATATTTATGTGCTCCAACCAATGAAAACTATCATTAAATAAGGCTCAGTTTACAAATCGTATGCATGGATCTGCGATCGCGGTGGCGAGGCAAGCGCGGGGTGAAGCATTTTCCAGTTGAAGACGCTGAAACCATCGCAGGTAGTTGTCGAGATACCTGGTTGCGACGCCTCGGTAGCGGCGCAGGAAATCCTTCAACTGGCTGTGCCGGTTGTTGACCGTCTGAATGTGAAAGGCATCCCGCACCCGCTCCCCACCAGACAGGTTCAACGCTTCGTGGCGCACTCCCAGTGCTGCGGCGCAAGGCGGATAAGCGCGGTGGCCATCGGTCACCAGAACGATGTCATCATCCACGACCGGCTCGATTGCAGATTGCAGCGTATCAGCATTGACCGCAGGGAGAACCGCGCTGACTGTCATGCCGCTGCGATCAGCGGCAACCAGTACTGGAACCTGCTCATCTGACAGGCCTCGTTTGCGGGCCTTGCCTCCCCTGCGGCGCGCCTTGCGCTCAAGGTTTCGTTCACCTTTCTGGCTTCGCAAAACATAGGTTTCGTCGACCTCGACAATGCCTGTAAGCTTGCGTGCTTTCGGATTGTCTGTGGTGAGAAATCGGTGCCGCCAACGGAACGCGGTATTGACGGCAAATTTGCAGCGTTCTGCTGAGGCGCGAACCGTCAGCCCATCAGAAAGACAGGTTCCAAAGGCAAGCCACTTATCCTTGCGGTGCAGGCCCGACAAAGGGGTGCCGGTCGCCGCGTTGAATGTCTTATTGCATCCCTTGCATTGGTACCGTCGCAGACCCCGTGCTTTGCCACGCGATATAGCTCCTGGTGTGCCACAATGCGGGCACTGGCGACTTTCACCCACGCTTGCTTCAATGGCTGCCAGCGAAGATGACGCCTCAGAGACCCCCATGAACACGGTTTCGGCTTCCTGTCGCTGCGCAGGGCTGAGGTGATCTATCCCAGATAGCCAATCCTGAA
This sequence comes from Amylibacter sp., assembly GCA_965206885.1. GTDB lineage: Bacteria > Pseudomonadota > Alphaproteobacteria > Rhodobacterales > Rhodobacteraceae > Amylibacter. The sequence continues at coordinate 74,297 of CBDBLJ010000008.1, forward strand.
ACTGTTTGTGATCCATAGTCGGCCTATCCCTCTGATTTGAAAAAGAACATGTCATGAAAGCATACGATTTGTAAACTGAGCCTTAAATAATGATACGCAAGCCATAAATCTTGCGCATTTATCACGTCAGCGACAAGTTCACCTAGAAGGTCTCGCGACTTATATTGATGCGCAATTTGATGTATGGAGTTTAACAGCAGCCGAAAAAGATGTTGCTTTGATGCTGTTGAAGGGATTTTCTATGAAGGAGGTTTCAGGATTAAGAGAAGTCTCTGAACGGACAACGAGACAACAGGCAGTTACGATTTACAGTAAGGCAGATATCGGGGGGCGGGCAGAACTTTCGGCATTTTTCTTAGAAGATCTTCTGCTTCCTTCTAGGTCTTTATCTGAGGCCAAATAAAAGCAAAGTTATCAGCTACTACAGTTATTGTATTGTATGATTATTTTCCAATAATTGGTTAAAACCACCAGCTTTTAGCTGGTCAGCTTTAGCGTTATTTACATAAGGTTTCCTTCCATTTTAAGACCCAGCGTTGCGGTAAGGTCTTAAAATGGAAGGAAACCTTATGATCTATTCTACTGGAAGTCATAGCAGATATTATCACAGATACCATATCGTTTGGGTAACAAAATATCGTTACAAGGTGCTGCGTGGTGAAATGCGTGAGCGTATTCGGACATTGATACGACAAACGTGCAATGAATTGGGCGTACACATTGAAAAAGGCGTATTGTCTACCGACCATGTGCATATGTTTGTGTCAGTCCCGCCGCACGTCCCAATTTCAAAGGTGATGCAACGCGTAAAAGGGAGGTCCTCATACAAGATACAGCGGGAGTACCCCGAATTACGCAAACGCTATTGGGGGCAACGGTTCTGGGCTAGAGGCTATTTTTCAACGACGAGTGGAAATGTGACGGATGACGTTATTCGTCAGTATCTTGAATTACATTCAAAACGTGAACCTACCGACGAAAGTCGGTAGTTGTTCAGTTGGTGAGCCGGCCGGGATCCGAACCCGGGACCTACTGATTAAAAGTCAGTTGCTCTACCAACTGAGCTACCGGCCCTCCATTGCGCGGGTATTATGCGTCCTAGCAGCTTTGGTCAAGACCTTATCGATAGAAAAATGCTACATCTGGAATGATTGTGACGACTCGTCTATATGGAGCCTATGATAAACCAAAAACCACATAATATCGGCTTACCTTTTTTGAAAATGCACGGATTAGGAAATGACTTTGTCATTGTTGATGCAAGAAAGGCCAAAGACCCAATAACGCCTGCTGTTGCGAAAGCAATTGGCAGCCGATTCTTTGGTGTGGGCTTTGATCAATTGGCTGTTCTACGTGAAACGGATGATGCTGATGTAGCCGTAGATTTCTGGAATTCTGACGGATCAACTGCGGATGCTTGTGGTAACGCCAGCCGTTGTGTGGCGCGTTTGATGATGGAAGAGACTGGTAATGATTCTATTACGTTGCAAACGGGATTTGGTTTACTACCTGTTGTGCGGGCTGATGCTGATAATTTCAGCGTGAATATGGGGCATCCACAGCTGACATGGGATACGGTCCCTTTGGCGCGTGATGTTGACCTGAATGCTTTGCCTATTGAGGGTGCACCTGGTGCTGCCGGTATGGGCAATCCACATTGTGTGTTTGTGGTCGATGATGCAGAAGCTGTTGATCTGCCGAAGCTTGGTCCAGTGATGGAGCATCACGAATTATACCCAGAGCGTACGAATGTTGAGTTTATTCATATCATTAACCGCAACCACATCCGTATGCGGGTTTGGGAACGCGGCGGTATGATTACTTTGGCTTGTGGTTCTGGGGCTTGTGGTGCTGTTGTTGTAGCGCACCGTAAAGGACTGGTGGATCGTAATGTACAGGTCGATCTTGATGGTGGTACTTTGTATATCGATTGGCGCGAAGATGGCGTTTGGATGACAGGCCCAACGGCACTGGTTTTTTCTGGTGAATTGAGCGCTGAATTTTTGGATAGTATTGATGGCTAATCCCCCGATTTTTGAAACCTTTGGCTGTCGGTTGAATGCCTATGAAACCGAAGCTATGAAAGAGCTGTCTGAACAGGCAGGTCTGGATGGTGCGGTTGTGGTAAACACCTGCGCGGTCACGGCTGAAGCTGTGCGTCAATCTAAGCAACGCATTCGCAAATTGCGCCGTGAAAACCCTGAGGCGCGTTTGATCGTTACAGGGTGTGCTGCACAGACAGAACCGAAAACCTATTCCGCTATGGAAGAGGTCGACATGGTTGTTGGTAACATTGAAAAGATGCAGGCGGGGACTTGGGAGAACATTGCCAAAGGCCCCGACTTTATTGGCGACACTGAAAAAGTTCAGGTCGATGATATTATGTCAGTGACCGAAACGGCTGGGCATTTGATTGACGGGTTTGGTACGCGCGCACGTGCCTATGTTCAGGTGCAAAACGGATGTGACCATCGCTGTACGTTTTGTATTATTCCTTATGGTCGTGGTAATTCACGGTCTGTGGCTGCGGGCGTTGTTGTCGAACAGATTAAAAGGTTAGTTGATAAAGGTTACCAAGAAGTTGTGCTGACGGGCGTAGATATCACCAGTTGGGGTGCTGACCTGCCGATGACACCAAAATTGGGCGATCTGGTGCAACGTATTTTGACCTTGGTTCCTGATCTACCACGCTTGAGGATTTCATCGATTGATTCTGTTGAAGTTGACCCTGCATTGACCGATGCGATTGCAGGAGATCGTCGTTTGATGCCGCATCTACATCTGTCGCTTCAAGCGGGTGATGATATGATCCTCAAAAGGATGAAACGGCGTCATTTACGTGATGATGCGATTCAATTTTGCGAAGAAATACGTAAAGCCCGTCCTGATATTGTATATGGTGCTGATATCATTGCTGGCTTCCCGACTGAGACGGAAGAGATGTTTGAAAACTCGCTGCGGTTGATTGAGGATTGTGGTTTGACATGGTTGCATATTTTCCCGTTTTCACCACGGAGCGGAACGCCTGCTGCACGCATGCCGCAAATGGACCGCAGCATCATAAAAGAACGCGCTGCACGGTTGCGGGCTGCGGGGGATGAGCAGGTTAATCATCACTTAAATGCGCAGATTCAAAAACGCCATAGTATCCTGATGGAAAACCCACGTATGGGGCGCACAGAAGGGTTCACGGAAGTGTACTTTGATACAGATCAACCCGTTGGTAAAATTGTGAAAGCTCAAATCATTGGGCGCAATGACACACAATTGGTAGCCTAATATGTCCCGTCCTATTCTATATTCTTTTCGCCGTTGTCCCTATGCAATGCGGGCGCGTTTGGCGCTGGAAGCGGGTGGGATTGATGTGGAACTGCGGGAAATATTTTTCAGAGATAAAGCGCTTGAGTTTTTAGCCACTTCGCCAAAAGGGACCGTACCCGTTTTGGTATCGGATAATGGTCTGTTTTTAGAGGAAAGTTTGGACATTATTCGTTGGTCTATGGAGACATCAAAAGCGGGTAAATTACTAGAGCCTGATGTGGGTAGCACGGATAAAGCGATTGCTTTGATTGAACGTATGGACGCAGATTTTAAGCCGCATCTGGATAAGTATAAATATGCGAGCCGCTATGAAGATGTGGATGGGATTGTATCGCGTTCACAAGGGTCTAAGTTCATCAATGAGCTTGAGGATATGCTGTCAGGCCAGCCCCATCTATATGGGCAAAAGCGATCTGTGGCTGATATTGGTGTGGCGCCATTTGTACGCCAGTTTGCGCATGTAGATCAGGATTGGTTTTATGCCCAAGACTGGAAGAATGTCATCACTTGGTTGGATGCATTTAAAGCGTCACCAGAGTTTTTACGTATCATGAAGAAATACCCTAAGTGGATTGCAGGTGACGATGTCATTATTTTCCCACCTAAAATTGACTAACCGCGCGCTGCGTTAAGAAATCCCGAAACTGTGAAAAAATGCTGTATGATCGGCGTATGACATACGTATGATTTGTGTATGACAAATGTATGGTGCCAAAAGTTAACGGCTTTGGGCAATTTGGTTAAGGAAACGTAAAGATGCACCCCAATCCCATTTTCCGCAAATCAGAACGTGAAGCGAATTTAGAGTTTGCACTGCACCGCAGTTTTGGAAACCTTTCCATCAACGCCGAAGACGGCCCGTTAGTTTCGCATGTACCGTTTCAATTATCTAAAGACGGTAAGTCTCTAGAAGCGCATTTGGTGCGCTCCAACCCAATCGCACGTGCATTGAAAAATGGGGATGCGAAAGCGGTGATCGCCGTGAGTGGAGGTGACGGATATATCTCGCCTGATTGGTATGGGATTGAAGATCAGGTGCCAACTTGGAATTATGTAGCTGTGCATCTGCGCGGTTCTGTAAGGTTGTTGCCTGATGAAGATTTGCATGGTGTTTTGGAACGGTTGTCAGAGGCGATGGAAACGCGCCTGTTGCCCAAGCCGGTTTGGACAATGGATAAGATGACACCAGATGCTTTGCTCAAGATGATGCGCCAGATTGTTCCGATTGCGATGGATGTCTCTGAAATTGATGGCACATGGAAGTTGGGGCAGAACAAACCTGACGATGTGCGGATGCGTGCGCATGAGGGCTTGGCATCGACGGGTTTTGGATTAGAGTATCAATATATCGCGGATTTAATGAAAAATCCGCCAAGCTAGGAGAGTTTAAATGGCATTGCCGATTATACCTTTGGCTGTTGTGGTTGGTGCAGTAGCACTGGCCCGAAATATTAGTATCTCTGCTGTGGATCAACGTGTTGAAGATCGGTTGGATGATGTGTGTGAGGGTTTTTCTGCGCACCGTGATCCATCTGGCGAACAGATTAACAGCAGTTATCGTTGGAAACGTATTGTTCGGTTTGGAAAAACTGGACAGGGCATAGAAATAGATGCCTCTGCTCTTGGGCGGATTAAATTTAAGAAAGTAAACTAATGCAATTATATTCTGCGACACCGTCACCATTTGCGCGTAAAGCGCGCGTTGCGCTTTTAGAACTTGGGATTAATGATCAAGTTGAAATCGTGGCAGCTATGGGGACGCCTATCAATTCAGCGGACATGCCAGTGGATCAAAACCCTTTGGGTAAAATCCCATGTTTGGTGCGTGAAGATGGGCCGTCTATTTATGATAGCCGTGTGATTACACGCTATTTAAATGATAAAGCGGGAGGTGCGTTATACCCCACATGTGATCGTCAGTGGCAAACACTGACATTGGAAGTGACGGCTGACGGTATTATGGATGCAGCTGTTTCGATGGTTTACGAAAAACGTGTGCGCCCTGATGAATTGGTTTACATGGCGTGGATCAATGCACAGTGGGAAAAGATTTCTCGTACGTTAGATGCTGTTGAAGAGCGTTGGATGGATCATCTGTCTGGCCCTTTGGATATGGGGCAAATTGGTTTGGGTATTGCGTTAGAATATTTGGATTTTCGTCATGATGATCGTGACTGGCGTATCGGGCGCGATAAATTGGCGGCATGGCAGGCAGATTTTGCAAAACGTGATGCGATGCTGGCAACACAGCCAGACGCTTAAGGATATTTAGGTAATAAAACCCAATTCGCGTTGTTTCTTCTTTGTAAGCCCATCAATGACCAGTTCGTATGAATAGGTCAGATGATTTTTCAATTCCTCGTCTGATAAGCCTGGTTCTTCATAGTGTTGTATCCATTTCATGCCGCGTGATGCTAAATATGGTGCTGGGCGCAAGCCTGGCATGTCGGGCAGGATTTGAAATGCCATTTCAGTGACTTTGAATGTGTAGGCATCAGCACCTTTGTTCCAGCCGCATACAGCAAAGACTTTGCCGCCGACTTTCCACACATCTGAATTGCCCCATTGCATGACATGGGTCGTTTGGGGGAGGTTTTTGCAAAAGGTATTGAATTCATCACGAGTCATAAGATCAGCTTAGGCGAGGAAGTGATTTTCGAAAAGATGAATTTATTGACCTTGCTAGACATAGCTTCTGTTGATTAGGTGCAGTTAACCAATCTTAGGACCAAAATTATGTCAGCGCTTTTCACGCCTTTTACAATTAAAGACATCACGTTTCGCAACCGCATTGGGGTATCCCCGATGTGTCAATATTCATCAATCGATGGTGTCGCTAATGATTGGCATATGGTTCATTTGGGATCACGTGCTGTAGGCGGAGCTGGGTTGGTTGTTGCTGAGGCCACAGCAGTGCGTGCGGATGGGCGCATTACACCTGGTTGCGCTGGGCTTTGGAATGATGCGCAGGTTGAGGCATTGATCCCGATCAACCGTTTTATTGCTGAAAGCGGATCTGTACCTGCGGTGCAAATTGGACATGCAGGGCGTAAAGCATCCGCAGCACGCCCATGGGATGGCGGTGCACATTTAAAGGACGAAAATGGCGGCTGGCCGATCATTGGGCCAGCGGGCGTGGCATTTGATAATGACGGTGTACGTTTGTGGAAAACGCCCAGTCAGATGTCTAAGGATGATATTACGGAGATGCAGCAAATGTTTGTGGACGCAGCAAAGCGCGCTTTAGCTGCTGGATATCAGGTCTTGGAGCTACACGGGGCACATGGATATTTACTGCACAGCTTTTTTACGCCTTTGGTCAATACACGTGACGATGAATATGGGGGTGATACTGCGGGGTGTGCACGGATGATGCTGGAAACGGTTGATGCAGTTCGGGCTGTTTGGCCTGAGAATCTACCATTTGGTGTACGCTTGTCAGCGGCCGATTGGATCGAGGGTGGTTTAACTGTTGAAGATAACATTCAGATGTCGAAATGGCTGAAAGAACACGGCGTTGATTTTGTGGATTGTTCTGGGGGCGGGGCAACACCTGAAGCGCGGGCTTCCATTGGAACACGTACTGCGGATCAAATCGGATTGGCAGGCCGAATTCGGGCAGAGGCTGATATTGCAACGATGGCTGTCGGAACGATTACAGATGCCAAACAGGCAGAGGATGTGATTGCGAGTGGACAGGCAGATATGGTGCTGTTGGCGCGTCAGATGTTGCGCGACCCATATTGGCCGATGCATGCGGCTCTAGAATTAGGTGCAGATGCAAAGGCGCATGTGCCAGTGCAAAATGGATCTTATGTTGGTTAAGAAGCGCTGTTTGCGTTATTTTTAAAGGCTTTGATTTGGGTCAATAGGGCGTTGATCTGATCCTCATCAGTATTTAATGCGCAGCGAAGGGCATGAGGGACTTTCAACGCTTTTTCACGGTAGTCTTTGCCTTTATCTGTAAGGTAGATATGAACGCGGCGCTCATCTTGTTTGGAACGTTCGCGTTTTACCAATCCCAACTTTACCAAACGTTGAACCAATGGTGTCGTTGTTGCGGGTTCTAATTCCAAATACTGCGCGAGTGTTTTGATGGTGATGCCGTCTTGTTCCCAGAGAACGAGTAGGGACAAGTATTGGGGATAAGTTATGTCCATATCTGCCAGAATGGTTGCGTATTTTTTTGTGATCAAACGGGATGTGGAATAAAGGGCAAAGCAGAGCCGGTCTTCAAGACGCAGCGGGTTTTTGGAATTGCAATCTGACATTGGGTTTGCCTTATTCATGGTTTTGTACTGGCTGTGATAATTAGCGGTTCTGTCGCAAACTGAGATTGTGCATGGAGTCACTCCTATCGCCGGACACAGTTATCCAGCGAGCGCCGAAAATTGCTGGAAAGCGGATTGTCCGGGTGTTCCGAATTGTTTCTTGCGGATCATGTGCGCGACTTCAATGCCATCCAGTGTTGCGGAGGCTGAGAGGAAGGATTTGAAGCCCTTCATTTGCTTGGTCAGCTTCTTGATGAACCTGTGGTCTTGCTCGATGATGTTGTTGAGATATTTGACCTGCAATATCTCAATCAGCCAAAACCAGCCGTTCAACAAGAGCAGGTAATTCATGTTATTCAACCCGGCGAGGTTGGCACCGCTTTTATCGATGACCACCCTGTCAGGGAAGCCGTTATTCTGGATCGCCCGCTTGAAAAATGCAGTCGCTGCCGCTTCATCCCGCTGCTCTGACAGCATAAAATCAAGGGTTTTGCCGAATTTATCGATGGCGCGGTAATAATACATCCACTTACCTTTGACTTTGATATAGGTCTCGTCCATGCGCCACGAGGTGCTGGTTCCAGACTTCCGACGCTGTGCTTCAGTGGCGATCAAGGGCGCATATTTTATCACCCATCGGTTCAGGGTTGTATGATCGACATCGACACCACGTTCCGCCATGATTTCCTCCAGATCACGGTAGGAAACACCATAGCGCACGTAAAAAAACACCGCATAAAGAATCGCTTCTTTGGGGAAATGACAGCCGCTGAACGAAATCATGGTACACTCACCTGTTGGTCTAAAACTCACATGCGTATGCAAAAATCTCACCAGAAAAGCAATCAACATTAAAATCTTTGCAACAGAACCGAGCAGATGCTATGGCGGTTTTAGATCACCTAACAACACGTGACCTGTCTAAAGTTGCTACTGGCCAATCTGTATATCTGTCGGTTTTAACTGAAGAAGGAACTATGGCGGATGATGCGATTGTTTCGAACAATGGAGACAATGAATGGATGATTGCGCATGGTTCAGGCCAGACAATGGAGCTTTTAGAACTGTCAGCAGCGGGTAAAGATGTTGAGGTGCAATTCAACGATGATTTACACGATCTGTCTGTTCAAGGGCCTGCGGCATTAGGTATTCTTAATGAGAGTTGTGATGTTGATTTAGAGGCGCTTGGATACTTCCACCACACCGCTGCTAAACTGTTTGGGCATGATTGCCGTCTGTCGCGTACAGGCTATTCAGGTGAGCGAGGTTATGAGGTTTTTGAACCGCCCCTAGTTTACCGGAGTGATTTTAGTCCGTCATTCTGCAGCAATATCATATTGATTTAGGGTTTCATAGAAATTCCTTTCAGCTTGTGCAGGTGGTATATATCCGATTGGCCCAAAGAGCCTGTCATTGTTGTACCAATCAACCCAAGTTAGAGTTGCCATTTCGACATCACTTTTACCTTGCCATGGTCCTTGATGTTCAATCACTTCGGTCTTGTACAATCCGATCATATTCTCAGCGAGTGCATTATCATAACTATCACCAACGCTCCCAACGGATGGCTCAATTCCAGCATCGATTAATTTTTCTGTATATTTGATCGACAAATATTGAACGCCTCTGTCTGAGTGGTGGATCAACTGGCCAGATTGAGGGTTTCGAGCGTGGATACCCTGGTTCAGAGCATCAAAGACCAAAGCCGTATTCGGAGAATGTGAGACCTTCCATCCAACGATATATCGTGCAAAGACATCAATCACAAAAGCAACATATACAAACCCAATGGCCGTACTGACATAGGTGAAATCAGCGACCCACAAAACGTTAGGTGCGGGAGCTGTGAATATACGATTTACCTTATCCTTAGGACAAGGCTGCGCCTTGTTACTCTGTGTAGTTTTAATCCCCTTGCCACCACGTACAACGCCTTGTATTTCCATCTGTTTCATAAGGCGCTCAATTGTACAACGTGCAATATCAAACCCTTCATGGCGAAGTTGATGCCAAATCTTATCAGCCCCATAACGTTTACCACTAGCTTTAAAAACACGGTCGATTTCTGTGATCAAAACAACATCTCGTTTGCGGCGTTCTGGAGACTTACTGGGATCCAGCATTATAGACCGCTCATAAAAATAGGTGGATGGCGCTATTGGTAAAACTTTACAAATAGACCCGACGCCATAGCTTGTACGATGTTTATCTATGAACATAATCATTTCTTCCGTAGGCGGTCGAGCTCCGCCGCTGCGAAAAAAGCCGACGCTTTACGCAAAATATCATTCGCTTGCCGTAACTCTTTGTTTTCTCGCTGGAGGATTTTTAACTCATCACGCTCCGCTTGTGTAACCCCATTGCGTAATCCTATTTCAATTTCGTGATTTCGAACCCACACACGTAGCGTATCACCATTGCAGCCAATCTTCTTTGCAATCGATAAAACAGCTTGTGTTCTGCTCGTATAATCAGCCTCATTTTCTAACACCAGGCATACCGCTCGTGCGCGTATTTCTGGCGTAAATCTATTTCCTGAATTTCCATTCGTCATTCTTCTAGTCTCCGTGCTTTTTTGACTCCGGTAAACTAGGGGCGGTTCATTTCGCAGATGGGTCAGTGATCACTGATATTTGGGATAAGCTAGGGGCTAAAGGTGTTATGCCTTGTTCTTTTACAGCATTGGATAAAGTCCGTATTGAGGCTGGTTTGCTGTTTTATGGATATGATATGACCACTGACCACACACCGTATGAGGTGGGCTTAGGGTTTACTATAAATACTAAGAAAGGTGCTTTTCGCGGGAAAGAAGCGGTTTTGGCTGCCAAAGAAAATATGAAGACCCGTAACGTTGGCTTGACCGTTGACCACACAGATATGGTGAATGGCGAAGAGGTTTTATCCGTGGATGGAGTGGATGTAGGTATAGTAAATAGCCCATGTTATTCGCACCGTATGGGCAAATCACTTGCCCTTGGCCACGTTGCCGCGAATGTTGCTGATGGTACAGTCGTTTCGGTTGTCGGCGATGGGATTTCCACTACAGCTGTCGTTGCGACTTTACCTTTCTATGACCCAGCAAAATCTAATACACATTCTTAAACTGTGTTTTGGTCCTAAGTTTTGTCAGCAAGGGCAGGAGAGTGTGGTGACTCTGGCGGGATTCGAACCTGCAACCTGCCCCTTAGGAGGGGGCTGCTCTATCCAGTTGAGCCACAGAGCCACGCATCTGTTTAAAGCCACAAGCTTCTCCTGAAATCAACAGTCTTTTGTGTGCTTGATTGCATTTCTCCCTGTCACTAGAAGGTCATGAGAGAGGGGAATTCGATTTGTGTGATACTGAAGATCAAGTTAGGCAGCTTTTGGTGGATGAAGACATCATTCAGAAAGATGATGCTTTTGTGCCTTTGGCGGGGGGGCGAACCAATCGTGTTTGGAAAATCTCTGGTGAGCGTGATTTGGTTTGTAAGCTTTACAGTGAAGGTACGCAGAACCCGCTTTATGAAAACGCCCCGCAATCTGAATACGAGTGTTTGAAACAGCTCTCTGGTAAAGGTATTGCCCCTGAGGCGATTTGTTTTATGCAAACAAAATTCGGAGAGGTGCTCGTGTATGATTATTTGCACGGCACTGTTTGGAATAATGATGTGGTGTGCGTGGCACAGCTGTTAGCGCGCATCCACTCAGAACCTTTACCGCAAGGGTTGCGCGCTTTGACGGTTGGATCAGCCGCTGTTGTAGAGCAAACTTTTGATATTTTAAAAGACGTTAAATCAGAAGATGCGGATAGGATTAAAGCACTGAAGCCTGCGGGGGATGTCACGGGGTGTGAGACGATGTGTTTTGTTCATACGGATGTGGTTGCAGGTAATTTGATTGAGACTGCTGATGGCGTTCGGTTGATTGATTGGCAATGTCCAGGGATGGGTGATCCTGTTGAGGATTTGGCGATGTTTCTATCCCCAGCTATGCAACATGTTTACCGTGGGGCTGCGTTAACGAATGCGGAATGTGTTATGTTTATTTCAGCTTACCCTGATGAAGCTGTTCAGGATCGTTACAAGCGTATGGCACCGTTCTATCATTGGCGTATGGCAGCTTATTGCGCTTGGAAAGAAGCACGTGGTTCTGACGAGTACGCAGCGGCTAAGATATTAGAGATCGCGGCTTTAGAACAGTTGCGCTAAGCCAAATCCACTTGCGGCAAAAGCAGTTGCAGCAATTATATAGACGGCAAACTTTTTAGGCGTCAATTTGGGCTTTTCAACTGGTACTTTGCTACCTTGTGTCAGAAAGCTTTCCAACATTTCTGGAAGCTTTGGGCCATAGCGTGATAACACCATTGCAGTTTTAATAAGGTCTTTGACCATGGCGCGTGGGCCAAGGTGGGTTTTGATATAATCTTCGACTTCTGGTTTAGCGACGGTCCATAGGTTTAGACTTGGGTCTAATGAACGCGCGACACCTTCAACCACAACCATTGTGCGTTGTAGAAGGATCAATTCTGTACGTGTTTCCATACCAAAGCGTTCGGTTACATCGAATAGATGTGCCAATAGGCGGGCCATGGAAATTTGGTCAGCGCCATGACCAAAAATAGGTTCACCTACAGAGCGTAAAGCTTGGGCAAATGCATCTACATCTTGATCGGCGGGTACGTAGCCCGCTTCAAAGTGAACTTCAGCGATCCGCCGGTAATCTTTGCGAATGAACCCCATAAGGATCTCTGCATAGACACGACGAGTGTATTCGTCGATGCGGCCCATGATGCCGAAATCCAACGCGATTAAATCTCCATTAGGGGCCAGCTTTAGATTGCCTTGATGCATGTCACCGTGAAAGAATCCATCGCGCAGTGCGTGGCGCAAGAACATTTGAATGATCCGTGCGCCAAGGTCACGAAGGTCGTATCCACTGGCTTGTAATTTGTCGAAGTCACCTAATGGAATGCCTTCGGCCCATTCTAGGGTCATGACGCGGCGGGCTGAGTGTTCCCAGATAAGTTTGGGGACTTCAAAGTTTGCGTCATTTTCTGTGTTTGCTACGAATTCAGCTGCGGCAGAAGCTTCCATGCGCAAATCTAACTCGCCCTGAACAACGCTGTCAAAATGTTCAATGACTGCTGTTGGGCGTAATCGGCGGGATGCGGGGGATAAGAATTCTATTGTGTTTGCTGCAAAATAGAACGCATCGATGTCTTTTTGAAAAGCACGTTCAATATTGGGGCGTAAGACTTTGACAGCAACTTCTTGGCCTGTATCTTTTAAGCGAGCGTGGTGGACTTGAGCGATGGATGCAGCGGCAACAGGTTCGCTGAATTCAGAGAATAGATCATCTGTTGATTTGCCTAATTCTCTTAGGATTTCAGCTTTAGCCTCTTCTGTAGAAAACGCTGGAAGGCTATCTTGGAGAACGCGTAACTCCATTGCCATTTGTGGGCCAACAACATCAGGGCGTGTGGACATGATTTGCCCAAATTTAATATAGGCAGGACCGAGGGCAGTCACTGCGCGTAAGACTGGAGGTTGAGATGTATCGCCCTTTAGGCCAAGCCATTTGAAGGGCCAGCCCAAAACGCGGGCCGCAATTTTAATGCTTGGTGGTGCATCCAACATTTCCAATGCAATTTTCATTGCACCTGTGCGTTCAAACGTTGCACCTGTACGGATCAAACGCCAAATATTATGTGGGCCGCGCATAGTTTAGATTTTCCAGCCTGAATGGAGGCAAGCAATGCCCATTGTCATGTTTCGGTATTTTGCGTTTTCAAAGCCTGCGTCTTTGACCATGCTTAGAAATGTATCTTGGTCAGGGAACTTACGAATACTTTCGACTAAATATTGGTAACTATCCGCATCATTGGCGATAATTTTACCCATGGGTGGGATGACGTTGAAGGAATAACGATCATAGGCCCATTGCATTGCTGGGTTCGGAATTTGGCTGAATTCTAAAACCATCAAGCGACCACCTGGCTTTAGGACGCGGTAAGCTTCATTTAAGGCTTCTTGTGGGCGGGTCACATTGCGAATGCCAAATGAGATTGTGTAAACGTCGAAAGTGTTGTCCGCGAATGGAAGCGCCATGGCATCGCCGCAAATCCAATCCAAACGATCTGCCATGTCATCAGCTTCGGCGCGTTCGCGGCCTGCATCTAACATCCCTTGGGTCATATCAAAGACTGTTGCATGTGCATTTGGGGCACGTTTTAGGAAGCGGAATGAAATGTCGCCTGTGCCGCCTGCAACGTCTAACAATTTCTGGTCGCCGCGTGGTGCCAGCCAATCCATCATGGCGTTTTTCCAAATGCGGTGGATGCCGACAGACATTACATCATTCATAATGTCATATTTAGAGGCAACGTTAGAGAAAACACCGTGCACCATGCCCGCTTTTTCGTCTTCATCGACAGTTTTAAAGCCGAAATGTGTTGTTCCTTGTTCTGAAGCCATGAATCGCCACCTTTTTATTCTCTCATTAGGCTCTATATAGTGTGTTCAGTAATTTATAAATGCGTCACCTACGCCCAAGGAAAAATCATTGCCTGAATTACCCGAAGTTGAAACTGTCCGAAAAGGGTTAGAGCCTCACATGGCGGGGTTTGTTATAACTCAGGCTGATATTCGTAGACCAGATTTAAGATGGCCATTTCCAGAGAATATGTCTGAAAGGCTAACAGGCAAGCGTATAGAGCGATTGCGGAGGCGGTCTAAATACATTTTGTGTGATTTGGACAGCGAAGAAACGCTCCTGATCCATTTGGGCATGTCAGGGCGAATGACGATATCTGCACCGGAGGGTACTAAAGATATGGTGGGGGATTTTCATCATTTGCACCCAGCATTAGAAAAACACGACCATGTTGTGCTGGATATGGAAAATGGTGCGCGGATAACGTTTAATGATGCGCGACGCTTTGGCGCGATGGATCTATTAGATACAAAAACGGCTGAGGATCATAAGTTGTTGTCCGGTATCGGCCCTGAACCTTTGGGTAATAGTTTTGATGAAGCATACCTAGTGAATGCGCTTTCTGGGCGAAAGATGCCTATTAAATCGGCGCTTCTGGATCAAAAAATTGTCGCTGGCTTGGGTAATATATATGTTTGTGAAACATTATGGCGAACAGGTATTTCACCGCTGAATAAAGCGGGTGATTTGTCCAAAAGATGCGTTTGGAGATTAGTCCCTGCGATTCGAGATGTGCTGAATGATGCGATTGCTGCTGGTGGATCGTCGTTGAAAGATTATCGTCAAGCTGATGGTGAGCTAGGCTATTTTCAACATAGTTTTTCTGTTTATGGCCGCGAAGGTGAAAGCTGCCGTAAGGAAAATTGCTGCGGCGTGATTAAACGGGCTGTACAATCTGGTCGTTCCAGCTTTTATTGCCCGAAATGCCAAAAGTTGAAGAAATAAGGATGCATTGATATGGCTTATAATACGCTTATCGTTGAAATTGAGGATCACGTCGCTGTAATTCAATTGAACCGCCCAGATGCATTGAATGCGCTGAATTCGGAGCTATTGAGCGAGTTAACATCGGCAATGACGGATTTAGATGATAACCCCAAGGTGCGGGCGATTGTTCTGACTGGTAATGAAAAAGCGTTTGCTGCGGGTGCGGATATCAAGGAGATGTCTAACAATACGTTTGTGGACATGTACACAAAGAACTTCTTTGGCGATGATATTGAGCAATTTTTAAAATGCCGTAAGCCTGTTATTGCCGCTGTTTCTGGTTATGCGCTGGGCGGTGGTTGTGAGCTGGCAATGATGTGTGACTTTATTTTGTGTTCTGAAACCGCTAAGTTTGGTCAGCCTGAAATTAACCTTGGTGTGATCGCTGGTATTGGTGGTACACAACGTTTGACACGTATTGTGGGCAAGTCGAAAGCAATGGAAATGCATTTAACGGGTCGTTTTATGGATGCAGAAGAGGCGGAACGTTCTGGATTGGTCAGCCGCATTATTCCTGCGAAGAAGTTATTGGAAGAAGCGAAGGCCGTCGCTGGGAAAATCACACATAAATCTGCGATTGCGACGATGGCTGTGAAAGAATCGGTTAACCGTGCGTATGAAACGACTCAGGCCGAAGGACTGCTGTTTGAGCGTCGCCTTTTCCACGCTTTATTTGCTACAGAAGACCAAACAGAGGGTATGGAAGCCTTTATTGAGAAAAGAACACCACAATTCAGAGATAAATAATACATGAACCCGTTGACTTTGAAGTGATCCGATCCTACAAGGCCGCTTCATCGTCAAACACGATAACAGGATTCTATCATGGCAAACTCGCCACAAGCGAAAAAACGCGCACGTCAAATCGAACGTCGCACTGAAGTAAACAAAGGCCGTCGGTCTCGCATTCGTACTTTCTTGCGTAAAGTAGAAGAAGCGATCACTGGTGGTGATCAAGCGGCTGCAGCAGCGGCGCTTAAAGCAGCTCAACCAGAAATCATGCGCGGCGTGACTAAAGGTGTTCTGCACAAAAACACAGCAAGCCGTAAAGTTTCTCGCTTGTCTGCACGTGTTAAGGGCCTAGGCGCTTAATCACTGTTTTTGAGATCATGAATTATTAAGACGGGGCTTCTGGCCCCGTTTTTTATGCTGAAATGCAATGTTCTATTTTTGGACACCTTGTTTGAGAAGCCTAACAGCTTTATTAAGTAGGCTTATCTTCAAAGGGATTCTGTCCCCTTTGTATTCCGTTACGTTAGTTTTGACCGCTTACTCTAAATTTAGGGTAAGGGCTTCTTTGTGGCCGTAAAACAACATAAAAACAATTACTTAACCCCTGTGGATGGATTCGGATAAACTAATTTTGTGTCAACAGAGAAGATTCATTGAAAGCAAGGGCGACACCTTGCTATCGTCATTATAGTGATTCAGACATGGGGACGATGATGGCCACGACCAATAATGAAAATGTAATTGAGGAAACACCTCAACAAACATGGTCCGGGCTGGAAAATACATCTGACGCAGTTCTTGTTGATGTTCGTACAAAGGCCGAATGGTCTTTCATCGGAATTCCAGATCTAAGTGCATTAGATAAGCAGGTTATCCTGCAAGAATGGCGTCAATATCCTGATATGTCTGTGAACGAAGGCTTTGTTGCGAATATACTAGACCAATTTGGAGGGGCTGCTCCTTCCAAAATTTACTTTTTATGCCGGTCTGGCGTGAGGTCGTTAGAAGCTGCACATGTAGTGAGTGAGGCCTTATCTGCACAAGGCCAGTCTGTAGTGTGCGTGAATGTGCTCGAAGGATTCGAAGGGGATTTGAATTCTGAACGGCACCGGGGAGAAACAAACGGGTGGAAATCCCGGGGGTTGGCTTGGGGTCAATCCTAGTAACTGTATGAGATCGAAAATAATGGTATTTGAATGCTGGGGGCGCGTTTGCGACCAACTCCGTAATGATATTGGGCAAGATGCTTTTCAAAACTGGATTGAACCGCTTAATTTATTGAGCGTTGAACACGGTGTAGCATCTTTTTCTGCTCCTACAAGTTTTGTGGGAACATGGGTTAATCGTAATTACGGTGACAGTATTGCCTTGATGATGACGCGTGAAGGTGTTGGCGTTGATCGCTTGGCTTTCAAAGCAGATGTTTTGCTTAAGGCAGAAACACAACCAGCAAGCCAAACATTGTCTGAACAAGCTACGCGTCCTAATGCAGTGAAACCAATAAACGGTTCATCTGGGTCCGGAGACTTACCAGGTGCGCCATTGGACAAACGTTTTACATTCGATAGTTTTGTTGTGGGTAAGCCAAATGAATTGGCGCATGCAGCTGCGCGTCGTGTGGCAGAGGGTGGCCCTGTCACATTTAACCCACTGTTTCTATACGGCGGCGTTGGTTTAGGTAAAACGCATTTAATGCACGCGATTGCTTGGGAAATCAAAGAACGTAATCCAAAAGCTAAGGTCTTATATCTATCTGCAGAGCAATTCATGTATCGCTTTGTTCAAGCTTTGCGGTTCAAAGATACAATGAGCTTTAAAGAACTGTTTCGTTCTGTTGATGTTTTGATGGTGGACGATGTTCAATTCATCGCGGGCAAAGACAGCACACAAGACGAGTTTTTTCATACGTTTAATGCGTTGGTTGACCAAAATAAACAGATCATTATTTCAGCAGATCGTGCGCCAGGCGAAATTGATGGATTGGAAGAACGTATTAAATCCCGCCTGCAATGGGGGTTGGTTGTTGATTTGCATCCTACAGATTACGAATTGCGTTTGGGTATTTTACAATCCAAAGCTGAAGCGCAGTTGAAGTATTATCCAGAAGTGGAATTGGCTGACGGTGTGTTGGAATTCCTAGCGCATCGCATTTCGAATAATGTTCGTGTTCTTGAGGGTGCTTTAACGCGTCTGTTCGCTTTTGCATCTCTTGTGGGTCGTGAAGTCACATTGGACGTTGTGCAAGAATCTTTAGCGGATGTTCTACGTGCATCAGATCGCAAAGTGACGATTGATGAAATTATTCGCAAAGTAGCGGATCATTATAATCTTCGTTTAACGGATATTCTTAGCCCACGTCGTGCGCGCTCAGTTGCCCGTCCACGCCAAGTTGCGATGTTCCTGGCTAAAATGCTGACATCGAAATCATTGCCTGAAATCGGACGTCGTTTTGGTGGTCGAGACCACACCACGGTGATCCATGCCGTTAAGAAAATTGAAGAGCTGCGCTCTATCGATAACCAAATCGCAGAGGATGTAGAATTACTGCGTCGCATGTTGGAAGCATAAATCACAAAAAACACTATTATTAAGGATAAAGGCGCAGTCGTTATTGACCTTGCGCCTGATCCCATAAAGTGTGAATTTAACATTGAATAAACCGATAGATCGGGTAGGGTCACAGTCCCACCAGATCAGGGGAGCGGGAAAATGAAAGTCAGCATCGAACGTAGCGCATTGTTAAAGGCCATGTCACAGGCACAATCCGTTGTTGAACGTCGGAATACAATTCCAATTCTAGCCAATGTTTTGATTGAGGCTGAAGGTAGTGATATAAGCTTTCGCGCAACCGATCTGGATATTGAAGTGATCGATAAGGCGCCTGCTATGGTTGAGCGTGCGGGGGCTACTACAGTTGGCGCGCATACGCTGCACGAGATTGTTCGCAAATTGCCTGATGGCGCGATGGTAGAATTGGCTGATGATGGGTCATCTGGTCGTTTGGACGTAAAAGCGGGACGCTCTAGTTTCTCATTAGCGACACTTCCAAAAGAAGATTTTCCAGTTATGGCATCTTCTGAATATGCTTGTAACTTTTCAGCAGCAGCACCTGTATTGCGTCGTTTGTTTGATAAATCAAAGTTTGCGATTTCTACAGAGGAAACACGTTATTATTTAAATGGTGTGTATATGCATGCATCTGATGGTGTTGACGGAAAAGTTTTACGCTGTGTGGCGACTGACGGTCACCGCTTGGCGCGTATTGACGCTGAATTACCTGTAGGTGCTGAAGATCTGCCAGGTGTGATTGTGCCGCGCAAAACAGTGAATGAGTTGCGTAAATTGGTGGAAGATGACGAAATGCAGATAGCAGTTTCCGTGTCAGAAACAAAAATTCGTTTTGCGACGCCAGAAGTTACGCTAACGTCCAAAGTTATCGACGGGTCATTCCCAGACTACACACGTGTTATACCAGTCGGCAATACGCGTCGTTTAGAAGTGGATGCAGCAGAGTTTGCGAAGGCAGTTGATCGAGTGTCTACTGTTTCATCTGAGCGTTCTCGCGCGGTGAAACTAACGTTGGATGAAGATCGCTTAATCTTGGCTGTGAATGCACCAGACAGTGGTGCAGCTGAGGAAGAATTGGCAGTGGCTTATGGTGATGAACCATTGGAAATTGGTTTTAATGCGAAATATTTGTTGGAAATTGCAGGTCAAGTTGACCGCGAAAATGCGGTGTTCTTGTTCAACTCATCTGGGGATCCAACCTTAATGCGTGAAGGCAACGATGAAAGTGCTGTTTACGTTGTGATGCCAATGCGGGTGTAACTGCTTGGGCCGACTTGCACTTCAAAGCCTAACACTTTCACATTTCAGATCGCACAAACGCGTCCAACTGGAAACGGATGGACGTCCGATTGCAATTTATGGTTCCAATGGAGCTGGTAAAACCAATATCTTAGAAGCAATTTCATTGTTGTCGCCAGGACGCGGTATGCGCCGTGCGACAGTGGATGAAATGATGCGTTCTCCTGAAAATGTTGGGTGGAAGGTATCCGGTGTGTTGGAAAGTTTGGGGCAGGTTCATGAGGTGGAAACCAGCTATAAAGGCGAGGGATCACGTACGGTTCTAATTGATGAAAAATCGGCACCACAATTGGCGCTTGGGCGTTTGGCGCGGATTGTTTGGCTGGTTCCTGTGATGGATCGTTTGTGGGTTGAGGGTGCCGAAGGGCGACGTAGATTTTTGGATCGCCTGACAATGAGCTTAGAGCCTAAGCACGCAGAATACTCAGTGACTTATGAAAAAACGATGCGTGAACGTAACCGCATGCTGAAAGACGGCGTGCGTGATCCATCATGGTATAGCGCAGTAGAACAGCAAATGGCAGAAGCGGGTGCTTTGATAGAAACGAACCGTTTGTTGACGGTGCAACGATTGCAAGAAGCACAGAAGGACACCGATACAGCGTTTCCATCGGCTGAACTTTCATTGATTGGGGCAGATGCTAGTGAAATTATCACGGATAAAGATGACCTTCTGACCGCTTTTTCCGAAAGCCGTCCGCGGGATATGATGGCGGGGCGTACATTGGTGGGCCCGCATCGTGATGATCTGAATGCAATTTATACTGCTAAGGGAACACAGGCCAAGCAATGTTCCACTGGAGAGCAAAAAGCACTGCTTGTTTCACTAATTCTTGCAAATGGACGGGCTGTGGCGCAAGACTTTGGAGCACCACCAATTTATTTGCTGGATGAGGTGGCCGCACATTTGGATGCAGGTCGCCGTGCAGCATTGTATGATGAGATTTGCGCATTAGGCGCGCAAGCTTGGATGACCGGGACGGGTGCCGAATTATTTGATGCTATGGGTGAACGTGCATTGTATTTAGAAGTGTCGGACGATGGGGGGATTTCAAGCGTTCGACCACATTAGGAGATGGTTATGAATCCGCAACGTATTACAATGGTTACTCTAGCCGTTTCTGATCTGGTACGATCTCGTAAGTTTTATTTTCCAATAATTGGTTAAAACCACCAGCTTTTAGCTGGTCAGCTTTAGCGTTATTTACATAAGGTTTCCTTCCATTTTAAGACCCAGCGTTGCGGTAAGGTCTTAAAATGGAAGGAAACCTTATGATCTATTCTACTGGAAGTCATAGCAGATATTATCACAGATACCATATCGTTTGGGTAACAAAATATCGTTACAAGGTGCTGCGTGGTGAAATGCGTGAGCGTATTCGGACATTGATACGACAAACGTGCAATGAATTGGGCGTACACATTGAAAAAGGCGTATTGTCTACCGACCATGTGCATATGTTCCTGACTTCGTAGGATTTCGGCTGTAACACATTGATATTATTGGCCTGCTTTTCCACAGGGCACTACATCGCGTATTTCAGGCGATAGTTTCAAACGGTCAGAGAGTGTTGATCAGGCCTTTTCAGGTCTGGGCTTGCGCGTTCGCTGGGGCGGCATCCTGAAGGGTGCTTCGTTCCACGACAGGCCAACACAGCGCAGGATGCGTTTGGCGTCGGTTGTGGCCGGGCTGGGCATGGCATATTGTTCGCTGGTGCCCTTGCGCTTCAGGATGGAAATCTGAAGTCGGTCGAGTTCCCGACGGATGCGGGCCGGGCTCATCGGATGGCCCAGCATCTGCAGGCGCTTGCGCAGGTGTTGCAGGCAACAGAAGGCCATGTAGCAGATGGCGATATGGGCCTGTATCCGCCGCGGCGTCCAGTGATAGACGGGTCGGATTTTCAGGTCATGCTTGTTGGTGCGGAAGCAGGTTTCGATCAGCCAGAGCTGGTGATATTGGGCGATGGCCGCCTCGGGTGCGAGATCGTCCCTGCCATGAACGATGATGGCGTGCAGCCCGTCCCATTGGGCTGCCGCGTCGATCTTGTCCTGATCAAGTGTGATCTCGCCCGTATCGGGAAACGAGAGGAAGCGGGCATATCCCCGGTGACTGACACTGGCGGGGCTCCGGCTCCGCCGAAGCTTCTTTTGCAGGCGCTCAAGGGCCTTCTGGCGCTTGTGGGCATCCTTGCGGGCGCGGGCGGGCGAGAAGGTGACGATGATCCGGGCACCGTCATGCTCAATCACCTTGTAGCGCCCCGCCTCGGCAGCGCCCTCCGCCGCGCCGTGTCCGGCCCATGGCTTGTAACCGCCCGTGTCCAGGGCCTTGTCTTTCACGCCCGCCGGGGCCGACTTCAGGCGATAGCCCAGAATGAACGGCAGGCCTTTGGTGCGCAACATATCCTGATTGTCGGCGCTGAGCATCCCGGCATCTGCCACCAGCGTGATCTTTCCAAGCCTGTAGCGCTCTTCCAACCCCTTGATCGCGGCCTCAAGCGTATGGCCTTCCCACATATTTCCGGGAAACAGGTCATAGCCGACCGGCAAGCCGTCGGTGGTGACCATCAGCGCCAACACCACCTGACTGCGATGCGATTTCCCGTCCTTGCTGTACCCTTTGGCCAGCAAGCGGTCTGAAGCGTCGTGCGGATCCTCCCGATCGGTATCGAAGGCCAGTGTCGTGCAGTCGTAGAAAAGAATATCTACCGGTCCCGCCAGAAGCGTCTCCGCCGCCTCGTGTGACATCCGGCAGACCCGGTTGATCGTCGCCTCGTCCAGGTAGTCCATAGCCTGGTAGACCCGGTCCAGATTGAGGGTGATCCCGACCCTGTGGGCCAGTGCATCCACCGTTGCCCGCTTGCTCTCGGGCTGCGACAGGCGCGCCAGCACCAGTTCGCGTAAAATGCGATCGCTGCTCTTGCGCCGGGAGCCCAGAAGCCCATTCCAGCCCAGGCCGGAATAAACCTCCCCCATCACATCGCGCAAGCCAAGCGACAGGCGGGACTCTTCGCGGCACTCCCCAAGATCGACATTCAGTTTTTCCGGACGCGGGGCGGTGCGCACAAGCGTCGCCAGATCGGCATATTCCGTTGGGGTGAACAGTTCCATCTGCGCGGACTGTGCGGTACGCAGTTCTTCCATGATCCTGCCGGCCAGGCGCTTTAGGTCCTCGACCTCAGTGTCGTTATGCGCGATGCCGACATGCCGGACGACCTTCTGGCGAACCTTCTGACCGGTGCGCACCGACTGGACGATCTGGATGCGGGTGCGCTTGCGTTCGGGATCATGTTTGGTGCGGATGAACATGTGCGGGAGTGTAGCGGAACCTCCAGAAACCGCAACCCACAATTGCCATTGGGGGCACTACTTTGCCCTCCCGGAAGCCAGGGCCTGAAGTTAAACAAAAAAACACCCGACAAGCCGACAAAACCTACGAACTCAGGCGTCCGCGGGATATGATGGCGGGGCGTACATTGGTGGGCCCGCATCGTGATGATCTGAATGCAATTTATACTGCTAAGGGAACACAGGCCAAGCAATGTTCCACTGGAGAGCAAAAAGCACTGCTTGTTTCACTAATTCTTGCAAATGGACGGGCTGTGGCGCAAGACTTTGGAGCACCACCAATTTATTTGCTGGATGAGGTGGCCGCACATTTGGATGCAGGTCGCCGTGCAGCATTGTATGATGAGATTTGCGCATTAGGCGCGCAAGCTTGGATGACCGGGACGGGTGCCGAATTATTTGATGCTATGGGTGAACGTGCATTGTATTTAGAAGTGTCGGACGATGGGGGGATTTCAAGCGTTCGACCACATTAGGAGATGGTTATGAATCCGCAACGTATTACAATGGTTACTCTAGCCGTTTCTGATCTGGTACGATCTCGTAAGTTTTATTTTCCAATAATTGGTTAAAACCACCAGCTTTTAGCTGGTCAGCTTTAGCGTTATTTACATAAGGTTTCCTTCCATTTTAAGACCCAGCGTTGCGGTAAGGTCTTAAAATGGAAGGAAACCTTATGATCTATTCTACTGGAAGTCATAGCAGATATTATCACAGATACCATATCGTTTGGGTAACAAAATATCGTTACAAGGTGCTGCGTGGTGAAATGCGTGAGCGTATTCGGACATTGATACGACAAACGTGCAATGAATTGGGCGTACACATTGAAAAAGGCGTATTGTCTACCGACCATGTGCATATGTTTGTGTCAGTCCCGCCGCACGTCCCAATTTCAAAGGTGATGCAACGCGTAAAAGGGAGGTCCTCATACAAGATACAGCGGGAGTACCCCGAATTACGCAAACGCTATTGGGGGCAACGGTTCTGGGCTAGAGGCTATTTTTCAACGACGAGTGGAAATGTGACGGATGACGTTATTCGTCAGTATCTTGAATTACATTCAAAACGTGAACCTACCGACGAAAGTCGGTAGTTGTTCAGTCTGATATTGGCTGGGAAGAGACTGCTGGTGGCAATGATATGATTGCCTTTTATAAAACAGGCGGGCAGTTTTTTGCGCTTTATTCCAAAGATGCGTTGACCAAAGATATTGGTATGCCAATCCATGAGCGCTGCACAGGTGCGATTACGATTGCAACAAATTATAATAGCCGAGAAGAGGTTGATCGGGCTTTTGCTTGTGCGTTGGCGGCAGGTGCCGTTGAGATCAGTACGCCTGCAGAAATCTTTTGGGGTGGTTATTCGGGCAATTTCGCTGACCCAGATGGGCATATGTGGGAATTGGCGCACAATCCTTTTTGGCAATTAGATGAAAATGGATTGGTTATAGGTACTACTGCATGACAATTACGGTTACGCAATTGGCCCTTTATATGGGCGCTTTGTTTATTCTTTTTATAACGCCAGGTCCTGTTTGGGTTGCTATTATTGCGCGGTCAGTTTCTGGAGGCTTTAAATCTGCGGTTCCTCTGGCGCTGGGGGTGGCGTTGGGTGATGTTTTATGGCCGCTCATTGCTCTTGTTGGGGTTAGTTATTTAGTATCGCTCTATGCGGATATTCTGATCCTGTTTCGTGTTCTTGCGGCTGGAATTCTTGTTCTTATGGGCGCTACATTAATTTACTGGCCTAACAAATCTTTTGATGAAGATAAAAGTTTGACGACACCTGGGTTTTGGGCGGGTTTGCTGGCGGGATTTGCGGCGGTTATTGCAAACCCAAAAGCCAGCTTGTTTTATATGACGTTGTTGCCAAGCTTTTTTGATTTTAACACTTTGAATGCATTTGATGTCGGTGCGATTTGCATGGTGTCCTTCATCGTTCCGCTTGTTGGAAATCTTATCTTAGCGACTTTTTTGGTGCGCATACGGCGGTTTTTGGCATCCCCATCCGCTGTGCGGCGTACGAATATATGGGCAGGTGTCGCGCTTGTTGTCGTAGGCTTGGTAATCATGGTCACCTAACACAAAATGTTGTGGTTGGGGCGTGACATTCTTGTTTGTTAACGGTATATTTAGCGTCAAATATAGCGAGAAACGTAAATGTCTGACGAGCAGCAAAAACCAGAAGAATATGGCGCGGATTCTATTAAAGTTCTCAAGGGCTTAGAGGCGGTTCGTAAGCGTCCTGGTATGTATATCGGCGACACTGATGATGGTTCAGGTTTGCACCACATGGTCTATGAGGTTGTTGATAACGGTATCGACGAAGCTTTGGCCAAACACGCGGACTTTGTTTCTGTGACCATTCACGATGATGAAAGTGTTTCTGTGCGTGATAACGGTCGCGGTATTCCCGTTGGTATCCACGAAGAAGAAGGCGTTTCTGCGGCTGAGGTGATAATGACCCAGCTTCACGCAGGCGGTAAATTCGACAGCAATTCGTATAAAGTGTCTGGCGGCTTGCACGGTGTGGGTGTGTCTGTTGTGAATGCACTGTCTGATTGGCTGGAATTAAAAATCTGGCGTGAAGGTAAAATTCACATCGCACGTTTTGAACACGGTGATACAGCGAAGCATTTGGAAGTTATCGGTGACGCAGGTGATGAAACGGGTACAGAAGTTCGTTTTATGGCGTCTTTGGAGACGTTTTCTAATCGCGATTGGTCTTTCAAGACATTGGAAAACCGCTTGCGTGAATTGGCATTCCTGAACTCTGGCGTAAAGATTATTCTGCGTGATGAACGCCCTGCTGAACATTTGGAAACAACACTTTACTACGACGGCGGGGTTAAAGAGTTTGTAAAATATCTAGACCGTTCCAAAACACCTCTTATTGAAGAGCCAATTTATGTGATTGGTGAACGTGATGATATCACTGTTGAAGTCGCGATGTGGTGGAATGACAGCTATCACGAAACGGTTTTGCCGTTCACAAACAACATTCCACAGCGTGATGGTGGAACACACCTTGCAGGTTTTCGCGGTGCACTGACACGCACGATCAATTCTTATGCGGCGTCTTCTGGTATCGCGAAAAAGGAAAAAGTTTCCTTTAGCGGTGATGATGCACGCGAAGGTTTGACATGTGTGCTATCTGTGAAAGCACCTGACCCTAAATTCTCGTCACAGACGAAAGATAAGTTGGTATCATCAGAAATTCGCCCTGTGGTTGAAAGTTTGATGAATGAAAAGTTATCTGAATGGTTTGAAGAAAACCCACAGCTAGCCAGACAAATCGTTGGTAAGATCGTCGAGGCCGCATTGGCCCGTGAAGCAGCGCGTAAAGCACGTGAGCTTACTCGACGCAAAACAGCATTTGGTGGTACATCACTACCAGGTAAACTGGCGGATTGCCAAGAACGCGACCCTTCTAAATCTGAAGTCTTCCTAGTGGAGGGTGATAGTGCGGGCGGTTCTGCCAAGCAAGGCCGTTCACGTGAGAACCAAGCGGTGCTGCCATTGCGCGGTAAAATCCTGAATATTGAACGCGCGCGTTTTGATAAAATGCTGACATCTGAGCAGATCACAAATTTGATTACAGCTTTGGGAACAGGTATTGGCCGCGATGAGTTTAATATCGAGAAATTACGCTACCATAAAGTGGTGATCATGACTGATGCTGACGTTGATGGTGCGCATATCCGAACACTGTTGCTGACATTCTTCTTCCGCCAAATGCCAGAGCTGATATATGGCGGTTATCTCTACATCGCGCAACCGCCGCTTTATAAGGTGGCTCGTGGTAAGTCAGAGGTTTATTTAAAAGACCAAGCTGCGTTGGACGATTATTTGATCGAGCAAGGCATTGATAATGCATCATTGGATATTGGTGACGGTTCTGTCATCACAGGTGCTGACCTTGCGCGCGTTGTGGAAGAGGCGCGTCATGCGCGGACTATTCTAAACGCATTCCCAACAAATTATGATCGACATGTATTAGAACAATCGGCCATTGCAGGTGCTTTGGTGCCTGGTGTCGTCGATGGCGATCCACAAGGTGCTGCTAACCAAGTTGCAACACGTTTGGATCACGTTAGCCTTGAATATGAACGTGGTTGGGCAGGACGTCCAACACAGGATCAGGGTTTACGGTTCAGCCGCATTGTGCGCGGTGTCGAAGAAGGACACACATTGGACGGTAAATGTCTGCGTTCTGGTGAAGCTCGTAAAATGAGTGATATGACCAAAGCCTTGCAAGAAGTGTATGGTAAATCTGCACGCTTCACGCGTAAGGATAAAACAACGGTTGTACATGGGCCAACAGCATTGCTGAGCCTTGTTATGGCTGAGGGTGAAAAAGGCTTAAGTCTTCAACGTTATAAAGGCTTGGGTGAAATGAACCCTGGTCAACTGTGGGAAACGACGCTTGATCCAGAAGCACGCACATTATTGCAAGTAAAAGTGGATGATTTGGCAGATGCTGATGACCTGTTTACGAAGTTGATGGGCGATGTGGTGGAGCCGCGTCGTGAGTTTATTCAACAGAATGCATTATCCGTTGAGAATTTAGATTTTTAAACGACACACAGTTTGCACGATATTAGGTTGTAGCAATCTCCTGTGCTGCAATTGAAATTGCGTGTTCTGTTTGTTCAAAATCAACCTTGGTTAAAGCCAAGCTTGGATATGTTTTTCCTAGCGATTTAAAAATACCGTTTTGGCGTAATACTTGGTTAAAAGTTGCATTACGTACTGTATCTGATTGTTGAACATGGCGATAATCGCGCACTGTTTGATTTGTGAAAACAATATCAAATAAAGTCGGATGCCCGATAATTTGGTGCGGTATATTTGCCTTAGATAAATGTGTGCTGAACATATTCATGAGCCGCTTACCATTTGCATTTAAGCGTTCGTAATTACCCTCACGACGTAGAATTTCCATTGTTTTCAAGCCAGCAACAGCTGCAATTGGATTACCTGATAGCGTACCTAACATCATAAGCCATTGGTCACTTCCCACGATAGATTTATCAAAATGCGCCATGATATCTTTACGACCAACAATGGCTGCCAATGGGAAACCACCACCAATGATTTTGCCTAATGTGCATAAATCTGGTGTGACACCATAAACTTCTTGGGCACCACCATAGGAAAAGCGAAAGCCTGTGACGACTTCATCAAAAATTAAGACGATGCCATATTTATTGCACTCAGCTCGAACCGCTTCTAAGAAACCAACTTCTGGCGGGATAATCCGTTGTAAGGGTTCTACAATTAAGCCTGCGATCTCATGCCCATACTCTGCGAGAAGGCTACGTAGGAAGTCGAGATCATTGAAGGGAGCGACTAGTATTTCGTTGCGAACAGCATCTGGGATGCCCGCGCTATCAGGAATAGCTTGTGGAAAATTTGACATTTTTGATGGAGCTAAACTCATTTGAGCCTCGGCTGACATGCCGTGATAACCGCCTTCGAATTTTAAAATCTTATCGCGTCCAGTAAAGGCTCGAGCCAAGCGTATCGCATACATATCTGCTTCACCACCCGAAGATAGGAACCTTAAGTGTTCGGCACACGGAACGGCTGCAATAATTTCTTCTGCTAATTCAATACCTGCTGCATTATTCGCAAAAAAGGTCATACCTTTTGGGAGCTGTCCAAGAACAGCTTCTAATACTTCTGGGTGTCCGTGACCTAACAACATAGGGCCAGAACCAATTAAGTAATCGATATACTCGTTTCCATCTTCGTCCCAAACATGGCTGCCTTTACCGTCGCGAATGACGATGTTTGGATCAAAATTACCGAAACCACCCGCAGGTAGTACAGCTTGTGCACGTTCAATCCATTCTGTCTGTGTGTGAAGCTTTTCCATATTATCCTCTTAGTCAAATCTTGCGGCTTCTTGGCCCAGTATTTCAATGTTAGGTGAAATGCACGGCAATCGCTTGAAAAAGTGGGGATTCCCTTAGCGGGTGATATGTGATTCTCTGGTCATTGAAATGACATTCGGAGCCTCCCATGATCTCAGCCAATATCCTCGACCATTTTTCTGCCATTGAAGACCCACGCCAGAGCTGGAAAACTGTTTATCCACTACCCGAAATCCTACTGATTGTGCTCTGCGGTGTTATGGCTGGTGCTGATGATTTTGCCGAAATAGCCCGATGGGCGGACCGAAAATTGAAATTCTTGCGTGGGTTTCTACCCTTCAAAGATGGCATCCCATCTCATGACACGCTCAATGATGTGATGAACGCGATTCCCGCTGACCTGTTTAGCGAATGCTTCGTTTCCTGGGTTGCGGCCTTGCGCGATGGCGATGATGAGATCGTGGCAATTGACGGCAAGTCGTCACGCCGTGCGCATGGTGAGGATGGCCGCGCCCTGCATCTGGTTTCAGCTTGGGCAACGCGTCAGAGATTGGTCTTGGGGCAAGAATCCTGTGACGAGAAAGAGAATGAAATCAGCGCGATACCTCGACTACTGGCGCGGCTTGAGTTGAAAGGCGCGCTGGTCACGATTGATGCAATGGGCTGCCAACACGGTATTGCTGCGGCGATCCTCGCACAAGGCGCAGACTATCTTTTGGCGCTTAAAGGCAACCAAAAATCACTGCATGAAGAGGTGAGGCTCTATTTCGACCAGACCAGTGGTTTGGAAACCCATGAAACCACCGATGCCGATCATGGGCGGATAGAAATCCGTCGTGCCTATGTCAGTCATGATGTAGAGTGGCTGCGCCCTGATCGGTCTGAGCCTGGCGCACCAAGGTTTCCAGGCCTCGCCGCTATCGGCATGATCGAGGCCGAGGTCAAACACAAAGGTAAAACCAGTTTCTCGCGACGTTACTATCTGTCCTCCGCACCGCTCTCAGCCAAGCAATTCCTGCGCGCCACACGCGCCCATTGGGGTGTGGAAAATCGCCTGCACTGGGTGATGGATGTGGTGTTTCACGACGACCTGATGCGCTTGCGGACCCAAAATGGCCCCGCCAACATGGCTCTGATGCGACATAGTGCAATCAACATCTTCAAGCAAGTCGGCGATACGGCCAGTCTGAAAATACGAAGAAAAACAGCCGCTTGGGATGATAGTTACCTAAAAGCCGCAATCAAAGGTGAAGGCTGAAATCTTCAAGCGATTGCCGTGAGGTGAAATGCCTAATCCCACGCCCGAAGGTGGTTCTATGCGGCCATTTTTACGTATGGGCGCAGTCGCATCTATCCGTGGCTCGACATATCCAGATAGATCACATGTATTTAGGACATTACGTGGCGGAGTAGAAGCTGCGAGATGTAGTAAGGCACCTGTGGTAATATCAGACCCCCAAGTGTCTTCGATACACATACGCGCACCCAAATGAATACATAAGTCGCGGGCGCGTCGCATGGCACTTAGGCCACCAAATTTTGATAGCTTTAAGGCAACTGCATCCATGATCCCTAATTGGTGTGCTTGTAAAAGTGATGCCGTATCATGGGCAAGTTCATCCATCTTCATTGGTAAACCTGATGCTGATTTTACCGCTGCGCATTCCTCTAATGTGGGACATGGGGCTTCTAGCATAATATCGAGATGGGCAACAGCGCGTGCAGTTCGAGTACAATCTAATTGCGTACCCATATTGTTCCAATCGCCATAAACCAGTGAACCGCTTCCGACGGCTTCTCGTATTAACGTTAGGCGGGCAACATCCGCTTGCCAATCATTGTCAGCCCCAAGCTTTGCCTGAAACTGACGAATACCTGTGGCGTAAGCGTCTTTTGCCATATGTGCCATTTCATCAGGTTTTACACATGTGATGGAATGATAAAGTGGCATGTCTTTGGTTTGGCGACCGCCTAGTAAAGCATAAAGTGGAAGGCTTGCAGCCTTTGCAGTTAAATCCCAAAGTGCTGTATCAAGTGCTGACTTTGCATAATCATGTCCGATTAAGTGGCGGTCGAGTTGATACATCAATGCTTCTGGGCCGATGGGATCAGCCCCAATCAATACAGGTAACATTTCTTGGATTGCAGGAATAACACCGTTTGCGTAAGCCGCTAAATAATGTGGAATTGGGCAAACCTCGCCCCATCCAACAAGGCCATCATCTGTATCTATGCGAACCACAACAGTATCAACCGTGTCGCAGGTTTTGCCGCCCGCCATGTAATAAGGTTGATGGCTGGTCAGAGGGACAATCCAAACTGTAATACCTGTGATTTTCATGACTTATGCTCCATAAATAGCGACTGGATCACCAAGGATATTTATATCTGGTGTGATGCCTAGACCTGGCTTTGAGGGTGGTGTTGCAAATCCATTTTGATTACGAGCGCCCATATTCGGCACAGGATCAACACTCAGGTGATAATGACATAACCAAGATGCCAGTCTGTTAACTTCTGGTGTAGATGCTGCCAAATGGATGGCGGCCGTGTCTGCCAGTGCAGAACCACCTAAATCTTCGATATGCATTTGCCATCCAACTGATACACCAAAATCACGAATTTGACGAGCTCGTGTTAACCCGCCAACGCGGTTTGGTTTGACTTTAACGCCTTCGCAGGCACCTATTTTCCATGCTGCCAAATGATCACCAAACGTATGTATACATTCGTCTAGCATAATCGGGTTTTGTACACGTTTTGCCACATGGGCGCATTGATCCAAAGTCTCGCAAGGTTGTTCCACCCAATCTCGTGAGTCTACGGAATTTAGAACTTGAATGGCTGTGCCAGGTGTCCATGCACGGTTCACGTCAAATGTTACGTTCTCATGCGCGGGTAAAGCAGCGGAGATTGCTTCAATACGTGCAATATCTGTGGCTGTATCGCTACCGCCGATTTTAGCAGAATGGGTGCGGTAACCCTTTTGAGATGCGCGGCGGATTAAGGCAATCATTTCATCTGGTGTTCCTGTCGAAATGGATGAATTTACAGCAACTGGTGTGGCCTCAGTTCCGCCCATCATTTGCCAAAGTGGCATAGAGCTAAACTGACCAGTGATGTCCCAACATGCCATATCAAGCGGGGACTTTACATATGGATGGCCCGGTAATGTTACATCCATAACATGGTTAATATGATCTAATGATCTAGGGTCTTGCCCAATCAAAGCAGGGGCAATAATTTCTAAACCAGCTCGAATACCAGGGCCATGCGCTGGTAAATAAGTATGCCCCCATGGACACCCTTCACCCCAGCCAATCAAACCTTCATCAGTATGTATTTCAACAAAAGTGCTATCTAGTTTTTCAAATTTAAGCCTGCCACCAGATAAGTAATATGGTTCTGTGAGAGGCATATCTAACTGATAGATTTTGATGTGTGTGATTTTCACTTTATATCCCCATAAATGGCTACAGGTGGGCCTAAGCTTGGATAATCAGGCTTAACACCTAACCCGAATGTATCTGTCGCATATAGTTTTCCGCCATGCGTGGTTGGCCCGCCGACGCCTGTATTTCGAGTGTTGTAATTATGTAAGTCAGTAGAGTTTATCAGATATTCACTAGGGGTAGAGCATGCGAAATGTGCGACTACCGAAGTTGTAATTTGCCCACCCCAAGTGTCTTCGCTTACAACTGGAATACGGTTTTCGATTAAAAAATCGCGTACACGACGTGCTTTGGAAATCCCACCAAGATTCGAAATTTTCAGACAACATACTTCCGCGCCATGATCTTGTACAATGCGTTGTGCCATGCGTAGGTCGGTCACACATTCATCAAGCTTCATGGGTTGTTGTGCCACACGGCGGACTTGCTGGCATTCTTCATAGGTTTTGCAAGGTTGTTCTAAGATGTAATCCAAATCTTTTGTCGCGCGGGCAACGCGAATTGCATTATCAACGCGCCAACCTTGGTTGGCATCTGCCATTGCTTTTTCGCCAGTTTTTAAAAGGGGTACAATTGTCTGAATGCGCTCAATATCTGTGGCCCAATCACTGCCAACCTTTATTTGGAATTGACGGTAACCTGATGCACGATGCGTTTCCATTTCTGCAATTGTTTCTGGGATTTCTTTTTGTGGCGCTACGCGGTACATCGGGGCCCCGTCAGTAAGTTTACCACCCAACAACATCCAAACGGGTTGTTCGCACGATTGCCCTAAGATATCCCAAAACGCAGCATCAAAGGGCGCTTTAGCATAGCCATGCCCTTGAACTATATGATCCATTAATCGTTCCATACGGGCAACTTGACGAGGATCTTGTCCGATGAGTTCTTTTGCGGCTAACCGCGCAAAAGCTTCAACCCCTTCGGAGTGAGCTATCATATAGTTTTCGCCACATGGCGTGAATTCACCGCACCCCGTTATTCCAGCATCAGTTTCCACAACGACAACCGAAGCAATGGCGGTTTTAATTGCGTTGCCTGCGCCCCAGAGATAAGTGCCGCCAACATAAGGTAAATGCGTTTTGTATACTGAGATACGTGTGATTTTCATGGGCAAACCACGATATTGCCCGTGTGCTTTTTATCGATGAAGGTTTGTTGGGCCTCATGTAAATCAGACAATGGGTATTGTGCTGCCAACATTGGTTTGATTTCACCACGTTCGATATAACCAACAAGGTCCGTGAATATATGCGGTAGGATCACCGTTGATCCTGTGAATGTTAGATCCCGTAGATAAAATGTACGCAGATCAAGGGATACAATTGGGCCTGCAATAGCGCCTGAACACGTGTAACGCCCACCACGTTCCAATACGTCGATCAATGTACTAAAATAATCGCCACCTACAATATCAGCGACAACGCTGACAGTGCTGGAACCTGTTGCATCTTTTAGCGCTTGTGTAAGATTATCTGGGTTTCGTGGTAGTATCGCATCAGGCTTTAACTTACCGACCTCATCATGCTTGGCTTCGGAAGCCATCGCAATTGTATAAGCACCCCGTCGTTTGGCCAATTGGATCAAGGCTGACCCAACGCCCCCTGATGCTCCTGTAATTAAAACACGGTCGCCTTTGCCAACATTGGCGCGGCTTAACATGCCTTCTGCAGTGGAAGAAGAGCAGGAGAATGTGGCCAATTCGGCGTCAGACATTATGCTATCTACGGGATACACATTACGTTCATCAACTTTGGTGTATTCGGCAAACCCACCATCACATTCTGATCCAAAATACCCAGTACTATCTTTATTCTCAGGATCATTCCAATCGCGCAGCCAATTGTCTGTAATGACGCGTTTGCCGATTAAGTTGGCATCAGCATCTGGACCAACAGCTATAACATGACCGCAGATATCAGCACCTTGGATGCGTGGAAATGTAATAGGGGCGCCGCCCCATGTTGGGTCATCATCGGATACGTCTGTATAAGCATCCCCTGTTGTGGCTTCATCGACCGATTTGGAATACCAACCAGATCGTGTGTTCACGTCTGTATTATTCAACCCACAGGCCGTAACTTTAATCAACACTTCGCGGCCAGACGGCTGCGGCGTTGGCCAATCGGTTTTATATTCCAATGCATCCATATCGCCGTGGCGCATCAGTACAAAGGCGTTCATCGTGTTCGGAATATTGGTCATCCATCTGTCCTTGGTAATTTACTTTCAGGGTCATAAACAGCATCTGCAAGGATGCGGCCTTTGCGCGGTTTACCCGCGACGATTACTTCGATTTCAGTATCTGCTATGGCAACATGTGGTTTTATATAAGCAAACGCTAATATTTTTCCGTAAGTGTGGGAATAGGCAACGGATGCAGTTGACCCAACAACGTGCCCATCAACAATTATGGCCTCTCCGCCATGACCATCTTCGACACCATCTGGCTCAAATTCGAGATAGGCGCAAATCCATGGCAACTTTCCAGCATCTGCTTGTTCAGCGCTTTCGCGAGTAGCCTCAACACCAATGTAATCTTTATCAAGCTTGGCAAAACGCATTACGTCCGCTTCTGGTAGCGTCACTTCATTGTTCAGCTCACCAGCACCCTTGAATGCTTTTTCCATGCGCAAAGCATTCATAGCGAAAGAGCCATAATCGGTAATGCCGTGTGCTTCTCCAGCTGCCCAAAGTGCATCATAAACTGCCAAAGCGTTTTCACGTGGAATGTGGAACTCCCAACCAAGTTCACCAGAATAAGACATGCGGAAAGCCCACACATCATGACCCGCAACTTTAATTTTCTGTGCGGTCAGCCAGCGGAAGTTGGTATTATCCAACGGGGCGTCTGTACATTGTGCAAGTACTTTTCTGGAATTTGGTCCGTTTAAAGTAAGTGCAGCCCAATCATCAGAAAGCTTTGTTATTTCAACAAGCTCACCGTCTTGATTGAATTTAAGGTGGTCCAACAAGCGTTGTTCAAAGAAAGCAGCACAGACAAGGTAAAACGCATCATCTGCGAGTTTGACAACAGTTGTTTCTAACTCAATTCGCCCACGACGGTTCATGACATGAGTCAGGGCAATACCACCGATCTTTTGTGGTAATTTATTCGCAATTAAGCGATCTAAATATGTGGCGGCATCTGGGCCTGAGATTTTTACCTTTGTGAATGCAGAAATATCCATAATTCCGCAAGCTTCACGCACGGCTTTGCATTCTATTCCAACCATATCGTGTACTTCATTGCGGCGGAAAGAATAGTAATCGCGTTGTTCTACGCCATTTCGGGCAAACCAGCGAGGGCGCTCGTGGCCGTAAATTTCTTCATACACCGCGCCTTTTTCTTTTAGGCGCCCATATATAGCTGATGGTTTGATTGGTCGGCCTGCCAGACGGTTGAAATGTGGGAACGGAATTTCATGGCGCAGGCAGTAATCCTCTTTGGCTTTTGTGACTTGCCACTCTTTGACGGCGTAATCCCCGAAACGACGCGGATCATAATCACGCATGGATATATCCGATGATCCGTGGATCATCCATTTTGCAAGTTCTCGTGTTAGTCCTGGACCCCAACCAATCCCGATTTGAGTGCCACAACAGCACCAGTAGTTCGTTACGCCAGGCGCAGGACCCACCATAGGATTGCCATCAGGCGGGTGAGAAATAGCACCATGCACGTCTCGTGAGATACCGAGCTCAGCAAAGATTGGCATACGATCCAATGCATTTTCAAGATAAGGCATTACGCGATCGTAATCGGGGGCAAACAATTCGTTTTCCGCTTCCCAAGGGCATTCATCCAACCAAATAGCATTTGGGTTTTCTTTTTCGTAAATCCCGATTAGCCCCTTTTTCTGCTCCATACGGATGTAGCCAGAGACAAGTTTGTCATCGCGAATGACAGGCAGCTCTTGGTCTAAATTTTGAAACTCTGGCACAGGGTCAGTGACGAAATAGTGGTGCGTCATTGATGTCATCGGTAATTGTAAACCCGACCATTCCCCCATTTGACGGGCATAAGTGCCGCCAGCGTTCACAACATGCTCACAGGCGATAGTGCCTTGCTCTGTCTCAACAATCCACTCGTTTGTATCAGATTGGGTGATGTTTGTTGCGCGACAACGGCGGATGATCTTTACGCCTTTTTGACGCGCACCCGCAGCCATAGCCATGGTGACATTAGATGGATCAACATGACCGTCATCTGGGGTATAAAGTGCGCCTATAACGCCATCTAAGTTATAGAAAGGATGCTTTGTCGCTATAAAGGTAGGGTCAACTAATTCGATGTTAAACCCAAGCGAACGCCCGACAGAGAGTGTGTGACGCAACCAATCCATTTCATCTTCGGTATAGGCTAAGCGGAAAGACCCACAGCCATGCCAGGTTACAGCTTGTCCAGTTTCTTTTTCAAGATCACCTGAATAAAGCTTGATGTTATAGTCCACCATTTTTCCCAAACCAAACGAGCTGGTTGAATGAGTGATTTGTCCAGCAGCATGCCATGTGGATCCAGATGTTAGTTCTGCTTTTTCCAGTAAAACAACATCTGTCCAGCCTTCGTGGGCAAGATGGTACGCAAGGCCACATCCCATGACGCCGCCGCCAACGATGACGACTTTTGCATGAGATGGCAGATTGGATTGGGGCATTGCGATATTCCTTTGAAGACGACTCAATTTTCTACTGGACAGGCTATTGGTGTAAATGTACCAATGACAATCATGAATGGTACAAATATATCAAATACGATTCTAGATCGTTTAGCAGATGAGCTTGGAGCGTTAACGCCTGAGGCGCGGAAAGCTGCGACTTATGTTCTGGAAAATCCGCATTGCGTAGGCGTTTCGACTGTGCGTGAAATTGCAGAATTTGCGAATGTTAAGCCGAATACATTTGTGCGTATGGCGCGGCAATTCGGATTTGATGGATATGAGGATTTCCGCGAGCCTTTCCGTGAAGAAATTCGTAAGGGCACAGTATCTTTTCCAGATCGTGCTAGATGGCTGCAATCTATTCGTGCGCATGGTGAATTGGGCGGTCTTTATGCGGATATGGTTGGCTCTATGTTGTCTAACATCGAGGACACATTCGGAAAGATCAGCGAAGCAGATTTAAAAGCGGCTGCCGAAGATATTTGGGCGTCGCGCCAAGTGTTCACTTTGGGTGTTGGTGTAAATAATGCAAATGCGCAAAATTTCACTTATCTTGCTTCTACGGGCATGTCCCAATTTCATTTGATCCCTAAGGCAGGATCCACAGCGACTGATGATTTGGCTTGGGCGAATGATCAAGATATCCTGATAGCAATCACATGCAAACCTTATCGCAATGAAGTGATAGAAGCGGTCAAAGTGGCTCGTGAGCAAGGTGTAAAAGTTATTGGGATTTCTGATAGTCCTGCTTCTCCTATTATTGTTGGCTCAGATCACGGGTTTGTCGTTGCTGCGGATACACCGCAATTTTTCCCATCTTCGCTTACGACAGTGGCATTGCTGGAAACGCTTTTAAGTTTTGTAATTGCGTCGGCATCGTCAGAGATACCAGATAGGGTGGAGCGGTTTCACACTAGGCGACATGAACTTGGAATATACAAGGATATTGAATGACACAAACTGTGACGCACTCACTTGATGCCAGATATTATACTGATCCTGAGATTTTTAAGATTGAACAGGATGGAGTTTTAGCGCGCACATGGCAGTTTGCAGGGCACAGTTCACAGTTGGAAAATCCAGGCGATTATTTTGCTTTTGAGATGGCAGGTGAAAGCCTTTTTTGTATCAAAGGTCGTGATGATGTTATTCGGACATTTTATAATGTGTGTCAGCACCGTGCACATCAATTGGTCAGTGGTACAGGTACAACGCGTGTTGTCGTTTGCCCCTATCATTCGTGGACCTATGAACTGACGGGGGGGCTGCGTGCAGGCCCCAACATTAATGCCGTTGAAGGTTTTGATAAATCCAAGATTTGTTTGACCGAAGTCCAGACTGAACTTTTCTTAGGCTTTATATTTGTGAATTTAGACACTGATGCAAAGCCCATGGATGATTGGTTTCCAAATGCGCGTAAAGAATTAGAAGAATGGCTGCCACATTTTGATACTTTGAAGCCTTTAGAATGGGTGCAAGTACACGAAAATTGCAATTGGAAGGTTAGCGTCGAAAACTATTCTGAATGTTATCATTGCAGCTTAAACCATCCAACATTTGCCACTGGTGTGGTGAAACCAGAGACTTACGATATCCAACCACAAGGCTATTGTTTGCGCCACACAACAGAGTGTCAAAGCTTGGATGACATGACTTATGATATTCATTCAGGCTTCGATCATTACGATCAATATTCCAGCTGGTTTTTGTGGCCGATGTTTAGCTTTCAAGTTTATCCAGGCAATGTCCTGAATACCTACCACTGGCGGGCTATCGATGCAGATCATGTGATGCTTTACCGTGGTTGGTATTCTATTGGTGGCGCAGAGGATACTGTTGCTCGACAATTGGCAATACAAGACCGCGAAACCACGGTGGAAGAGGATATTCACCTAGTGGAAAGTGTGCAACGTGGCCTGAAATCACGGGGGTATGTTCCAGGTCCATTAGTGCTCGATCCCAGGGCAATCGCATGAAAAAGTTAGCAGGTGACAAATGAGGTGAGGGTTGATTCAATGAGTGAACTTTTAGCTTTTATTGAGGTCACTACCCATGTCCAATGCCGACGCACCCGACAGCCATTCCATTGATTTTCTTACGCATTTTTCTACTTTATCTGACCCACGACAACAAACAAAGCTGCTTTACCCTATGGCAGAGGTTTTGCTTTTGACGTTATGTGCCGTGTTGTCCGGGGCGAATGACTGGGTCGCTATTTCTGCGTTTGGGACAAAGAAACTGGCCTTTTTACGGAAATTCTTGCCCTTTTCGGACGGAACACCCTCACATGATCAACTGGGAAACATCTACGCCGCACTGGATGCCAATCATTTTCAGGCCTGCTTTATGGAGTGGGTCGCCTCCTTAAACAGCACCCTTAGCGGGGTCGTGGCGATAGATGGTAAAACCTCACGTCGCAGCTTGGATAAGGCTGGCAGCAAGGCCGCAATTCACATGATCTCGGCCTGGAGTTCAGAGTTGAACCTGACACTTGCCCAACGGCAGGTGGACGGCAAATCCAATGAGATCACGGCCATACCGGAACTGTTAGACCTCCTGACGATAAAGGGGGCTATTGTCACTATAGATGCTATGGGATGTCAGCGTGATATTGCCGATAAAATCATCACCAAACAAGCGGATTATGTTTTGGCCTTAAAGGGTAATCAAGGTGCCCTTCGCAAAGACACCGAACTGTTCATGAAAGAACAGGACGCTGTGGATTTTGCAGACACAACAGTAACTTACCATGAGGACGTAGAAAAATCACATGGACGTATTGAAACAAGAAAAGTCACTGTTTGCTCGGATATTGAATGGCTGATGGAGCGGCACAATTGGCCCGGATTGGAAAGCATCGTGATGGTCCAATACTGCGCAACACTTCAAGACAAGACCCGTTCAGAGACACGCTTTTACATCTCATCCATGACCTGTGACGCCGAAGCTCACGCAAAAGCTATCCGCGACCACTGGGGTATTGAAAACGGGCTGCATTGGGTCATGGATATGGTGTTTCGTGATGATGAATGTCGTATCCGTAAAGGAAACGCGCCAGCTAATTTTACAACGATCAAGCACGCCGCCAACAACATGCTGCGCTCCGTAAAGGGAAAGCAAAGCCTCAGGTTAAAGGGACACTTGGCGGCTTGGGACGAGGATTTTCTTTTCCAGATAATTCAGGGGTAAAACTCATGCGATTGCCCTGTGCTCGATCCCCAATGTGGTGTGAATTCAGAACATTCAGTGATGCATCTACAAAAATGGATGCGTGAAGCAATCGATGGGAGACTTTAAATATGTTAATGCCTGAACAGTGGCGACCTGAACATAAGCTTTTCCCACATCAAGTGGGGTTTACGTGCCCCCCATTTGATTATGATGCAGCGCCATCTGATTTTTTGCGCTTGGCTCCTGAAACCGTAGGGGTGCACGGTTGGATGCTACATGCACCTGATTACAAGCATGGGTTGGATCAACGTAAACAGAACTTTGGTATGATGGAGGACTTTGTGCACTGCATGTCACGCAATGGTGCAGATGTTTGTGGTCAAGTTGGTTCAAACTGGGTGCATGCCAGCGGGCTGGGTGTCGATGGTATTCGGGACCATTGTGACCGTTTATCTGATACCTATGGCACCCGCTTTCATATGGCCGGATATGCTATGGTTGAAGCTTTGCGAGCTATGAATGTAGAAAAAGTTGCTCTGAATGCGGCGTACCATTGGCCAAGCTGGTGGCAAGGAACTGTTGGGTTTTTGGAAGAGGCAGGGTTTGATGTACTTTGGTCTGGAAATTTCCATGATCAGGGATGGTTCAAATCTCAAGACGCCGTGAATGACCACCGTTGGGTATTCGAAGGTGATCTTGCGTTGAAATCTTTTGAATATGTTGCAGAACAAGCGCCAAATGCGGATGCCTATTTGATCAACGGCATGTGAATAAGTTCAGATAGATGTGAGACTGTTTTTTTGTTGCCAAGATTTAGGCGGCCTCGGAGACTGAGTATTGTAAAAAACCAACTCACGAGGCCAATATGCAAATCATAAGACTGCACAAGAACGTTTATAAACTTTATGCTTGGGCGCGGACACAAGAATGTTTGGATGCGTACCGTATCAAATACGAAGACACGGTTCGGCAATGGGAAGCTTTACGCGCAGAGGGTGTTTCTCTAGCAAAATGCGCTGAATTTGTCGGCATCTCTCGGTCTACTTATTATCGCTACAAGCGGGTTTTGAAGGATTTGGCGCAAGGGATTATGCCGCCATCAAAGGCCCCAAAACACCGCAATAAGTCACAGTGGGGTGAGGCAGAAAAACAGTTGGTGCTCGAAATTCGCCGCGACAATAAAACCTACGGTAAGGAAAAAATAGGGGCCATCTTGCGGCGCGATAAAAACCAAATCATAAGCGATAGCACCGTGGGGCGTATCTTGGGTTTTCTACGCAAGAAAGGCCTGATTACACGATCAAGGTCTGCACCACAAAAGCGCAAGCGTAACTTCTCCAAGGGCCACGCCAAAGGATGGAAATATAAGGATTACAAAGATATAGAGATTGGAGAACGTGTGCAG
The DNA here is from genome assembly GCA_965206885.1 of Amylibacter sp. Classification (GTDB taxonomy): domain Bacteria; phylum Pseudomonadota; class Alphaproteobacteria; order Rhodobacterales; family Rhodobacteraceae; genus Amylibacter. Next base: position 115,861 of record CBDBLJ010000008.1, read on the forward strand.
ATCGACCACATGACTGCCACGAAAAACGGCGTCACCTGCAAGCACTTTCAGGCCTGGGAACGGCGTAGCAAGCACATCCACGCGCAAATTTATTCGAATGCCACCGCACGCTCTGCCAAACGGTTTTTGGAAGAGCTTGTGGAAATAGCTCCCTATAAAATCCTCTCAATTCAAGTTGATGGTGGCTCCGAGTTTATGGCCGATTTTGAGACGGCGTGTGAGCAGATGAAAATCCCGCTCATTGTATTGCCGCCAGCCAGACCGAAATACAATGGTGGCGTTGAGCGTGGAAACCGCACCTTCCGCGAGGAATTCTATGATTGTTGTGATCTGATTGCCGATAGCATTGGAGCTATGCGGTTTGAACTGAGAAAAGCTGTCGAAAAATATAACACATTCAGACCACATCACGCCTTGAAAGGTAAGACACCCATGGAGTACCTTCGAATCACTCAGGCCGAAGCCGCGTGAGTCTCAAAACACATGAACCTATACACATGTGTAATTTTCGAACTGGCCCGAATGGACAACCCCAACGTCCTGTACATCTAACCCAAGATTTAGAAGCTGCTTTGGGAAAACCCGTTATCGGACATGATACAGCGCTATATTGGCGCATTCTTAAGACCCTTGATTTAGCTCCTGTCAAATCAAACGGGCATTTATTGGACAGCCTTCATGACTAAAATACTTGCCCTTTGGGCCGTACCCCGCTCAACATCTACTGCTTTTGAATGGATGATGCGCCAACGTGGTGATTTGGATTGCCTACACGAGCCATTTGGTGAAGCTTGGTATCAAGGTGAAGCGCCTTTATGGCAACGTTTTAAAGACGGCGATAAAACAACTGTGGGATTAACGCTGGAAAGTGTTTGGCAAGATATTCAAGATCGCGCCGCCAAAGGTCCTGTGTTTACCAAAGATTTTCCACATTACATCAATCATATGTGGACGCCAGAATTTTTGAGCAATTTTAACCATGCGTTTCTGATCCGTGATCCTGCGAAAACAATCTCATCCATGTATAATAAATGGCCTGATTTTGATGAGGGTGAAGTGGGCTTCCCTGAACAACGGGCTTTGTTTGATTTATTGACTGCACTTAACGGAACACCACCCCCTGTAATTGATAGTGATGATCTATTAGAAGATCCTGAAACAATGGTGAAGCTTTGGTCGGAAGCTGTGGGCATTCCTTTCATGCCAGAAGCACTAAAATGGGAAGCTGGGGGTGACCCATCCGAGCATAGTTGGTGGGATGGTGGCTCTTTTCATGGCAACTTAGCAAGTTCCACAGGTTTAAAGCCACAAACACGTAGATATATTGAGGTTGCAGATGCACCAGATCGTGTGAAGCAAGTGTACAGACGCATGCGCCCACATTATGAACATCTCTACCAATACCGTCTAAAAGCTTAACAATAATGGGATAGGCGTCACAGTAAGATAACCTATGCTGAAAAGTAATGACTTGATGATCAAAAACAGATTTATCGGTACGTATTTTGCAGTGTATGAAGGTATATCTAATAGCGCCTAAGGGACGAACCATGACAAAGATTAAAGATTACTGGAAAAACTACATTGATGGCGAATGGGTCGATGGCGGTGCTGGTCGTATTGATGTGTTTAATCCTGGTACTGGTGAAAAACTTGCAGAGCAAGCTGTTGCAGATGGTGGAGATGTAGACGCTGCTGTACGTGCCGCCAAACGCATGCATTTATCTGGTGCTTTGGCTGACCTGCGCCCTGTTGAGCGTGGGCGCATGGTCCAAGGTATGGGGCGATATTTACTTGAGAATATAGATGAAATCGCAACCGTTCTGACACTTGAGCAAGGTAAACCGCTATGGGAAGCTCGGGTCGAGATTGAAGGTGCAGCACGGTATTTCGAGTATTACGGTAATCAGGCCGAAACTGTAGAAGGACGCTCTATTCCATTGGGTGCCAGCTATTTCGATTTTACCACCTATGAACCCTACGGCGTGACAGCCCATGTGATCCCTTGGAATTACCCAGTTGAAATGGCCGCACGTTCTATGTCTGCGGCCATAGCGACAGGAAATGCTTGTGTGGTTAAGACACCTGAATTGACACCTTTATCGTGTATGTGGCTGGCAAAAGCTGCAGAAGCGGTTGGCTTACCTCGCGGGACGGTGAATATACTGTGCGGCTACGGTCATGAAGCTGGCGCTGCATTGACTGGCCATCCTGATGTGCGCCAAATTGTATTTACAGGGTCTGTACAAACAGGGATCACCATTGCGACCGCCGCTGCTAAGAACGTAGTACCTTGTGTATTGGAGTTGGGCGGAAAGTCCGCTGCGATTGTCCATAACGATGCTGATCTAGATGCATTTGAAAATGATGTGCGCTGGGGGATTTACTTTAATGCGGGCCAAGTTTGCTCTGCAATGAGCCGTGTTATTGTACATGAAAATATCCATGATGACCTCGTAGGCCGTATTGAAACTATCGCTAAATCCTTAAGTGTTGGTCCAGGGTTGGATCGTGCAGAGTTTGGTGCCAATATGGGGGCTATGGTATCAGAAGGACAACGTGATCGTGCTGCCCAGATGATTGTTGAGGCACAAAACCAAGGTGCAACAGTTGTGGCTGGTGGACGCAAAATGAATATCCCTGGGGCGTTTTTAGAACCAACACTGCTTACAGATGTCACGCCTGATATGACGATCGCTAATGAAGAAGTATTTGGTCCTGCTTTAAGCGTTTTGAAATTCAAATCAGATGCTGAAGCTATTGAGATTGCGAATGGTACACCATATGGCCTTGCAGCGGGAGTTTTCACATCTGATATTGACCGTGCTACGACTGCCGCACGTAAATTGCGCGCAGGGCAAGTGTATGTGAATGAATGGTATGCAGGCGGTGTGGAAACACCGTTCGGCGGGTACGGTCTATCTGGTTATGGACGTGAAAAAGGCCGCGAGGCACTGTGGAATTACGTTCAAACTAAGAATGTTGCGATAAAGTTGAAAGGTTAAACCTATCGCTGATTCATATGACTAAGGCCTATTTTAACGGTCTAGAGTAGTGAAGGTAACTTGAGGTGACGGATAATTTCAGGTGACTGTTCTAAGAAATGAATGCTCTAATTAGGTTGTGTCGAAGCTAGTCTATGGGACAAGATACTTTACTTGCAGCTAGATTGTGGCAATTCTTTGTAATTGATTGGCTAGTTTGGAGAATAGAATGAAAGACGGAGTGGAGAAACTTCGCGAGAATGTTTCAGTTCCTTTTGAGCAGGCACGCGCGATGCCGCCTTCTGTATATACGTCCCAAGATTTTATGGAGCGCGAGCTAAAGGACATTTTTTCCAAAGATTGGTTCTGTGTTGGACGTTCGTCTTCTTTGAAGGACGCAGGGGATTATGTGACGCTTGATCTTGCCAATCAGCCTATCGTCGTTCTGCGCGATGGCGAAGGTCATCTGAAGGCAATGTCAAATGTCTGTTTGCACCGAATGTCTACGCTTTTAGAAGGGCGCGGGAATAAACGTTCGATTGTTTGCCCATATCATGCATGGACCTACAATCTAGATGGTTCATTGCGCGGTGCTCCTGCTATGACTTTGAACAGTGGGTTTTGCAAAGAAAACTATAAATTACCACAAATCCGATGTGAAGAATGGCTCGGTTGGGTGTTTGTAACGCTAAACGAGCAAGCAAAGCCTGTGTCAGAAGAGCTTTCCAAAGTCGAAACCCTAGTGGAGGATTATGACATGTCATCCTACACAGAAACGTTCTTTGAAACCCATATTTGGGATACAAATTGGAAAGTGCTCGCAGAAAATTTCATGGAAAGTTATCACTTGCCCGTCTGCCATGCTGGTACGATTGGCGGTCTTTCGAAGCTTGAAGAGATGATCTGCCCGCCAGGGGAAGATGCTTTCAATTATCATACGATCCTTAAAGATGATTCCTTGAAGATTGCTTTGGCACACCCAAACAATACGCGGTTAGAGGGTGAGCGTCGGCGGATGACATATCTGCTGGCAATTTATCCAAGTCTGCTTATTACGTTAACGCCTGGCTATTTTTGGTACCTTACTTTGCATCCGCACGGTGTTGGTCAAGTTAAGATAGGTTTTGGTGGCGGTATGTCTGAGGATTATGTGAATGATAAAGATGCGCAAGAAAACTTTACGAAGCTCAAGGCACTCCTTGATGAAGTGAATGTCGAAGACAAGGGCTGTACTGAAAAGGTCTATCGCGGCTTGTGTTCACAAGCAGCTGAACCTGGACACTTATCGCATTTAGAACGGCCAAACTATGATTTCGCATGTTATATAAATGACCGTATGCAGCGCGCTTGATTTGCGTTGATTTTCAGGCAATAAAATTAATATGCCTTTACGCTTTACGTTCAAACAATTGGAATATCTTGTTGCTGTCGGTGAGGCGGGGACAATTGCACTTGCCTCTGAACGGGTCAATATATCGTCACCATCAATTTCTGCAGCTATCAGCCAACTAGAAACAGAATTCGGTATACAGATATTTGTTCGGCATCATGCTCAAGGCCTTTCTCTTACGCCAGGTGGCAGGCGGATATTTAACGAAGCAAAGCGCATTTTGGATGATGCAGCGGCTTTAAATGGTCTAGCAGGTGATATTTCTACTGAACAACTACCGACTTTCGTCGGTAGGTTCACGTTTTGAATGTAATTCAAGATACTGACGAATAACGTCATCCGTCACATTTCCACTCGTCGTTGAAAAATAGCCTCTAGCCCAGAACCGTTGCCCCCAATAGCGTTTGCGTAATTCGGGGTACTCCCGCTGTATCTTGTATGAGGACCTCCCTTTTACGCGTTGCATCACCTTTGAAATTGGGACGTGCGGCGGGACTGACACAAACATATGCACATGGTCGGTAGACAATACGCCTTTTTCAATGTGTACGCCCAATTCATTGCACGTTTGTCGTATCAATGTCCGAATACGCTCACGCATTTCACCACGCAGCACCTTGTAACGATATTTTGTTACCCAAACGATATGGTATCTGTGATAATATCTGCTATGACTTCCAGTAGAATAGATCATAAGGTTTCCTTCCATTTTAAGACCTTACCGCAACGCTGGGTCTTAAAATGGAAGGAAACCTTATGTAAATAACGCTAAAGCTGACCAGCTAAAAGCTGGTGGTTTTAACCAATTATTGGAAAATAAACCTCGCGGGCCCATTTCTATAGGGGTTTTAACGACAATCGCTCCGTTGATAAGCGCGGCAATTCGCAAGTCTTTTGAAACCAAATATCCAGATGCCTCAGTAACGTTACGCGAGGGGCATCAGGCAGATTTGTTTAACATGCTAGGACGGGCTGAAATTGATGTTGCAATCACTTATGAAATGGAAATTCCTAAAGACGTAACTTTTGAAAAGGTGATCTCTTTGCCGCCTTATGTTATGCTGCCCGCAAATCATCCATTGTCAAAGAAGAATTCGCTTTCATTGAGAGAATTGGAAAACGAGCCGATGATCTTGCTGGACTTACCTATAAGCCGTGAGTTTTTCTTATCTGTTTTTCAATTGAGTGATGTTCGACCAAATATCATGGAACGGACATCTGATTTGTCAGTAGTGCGTAGCCTTGTTGCGAATGGGTACGGCTATAGTCTTGTAAACATGCGCACTAAGTTGGAGTGGGCACCCGATGGGGAAAAACTTGAGTTTCTAAATCTTGAGGATGATATTCAGCCACTTGTACTTGGTTTAGTTACGAAGCAAGTCGACCACCGCTCTCGCGTTGTTGAAGCATTTTTTGAGCACGTACAAAAGCATGTTGACGTGAATGGGCTCCCAGGTGTTGTTCTGGCCGATTGAATTTCGGCCATTAATTTTTTTGTGTACAATATGTTTTTTATATGTATTTAACTTTAAGAAATAACTGTACAACAAAATGAAAACGATATGACGCAAGCTGCGAAGCACCAAAAAGAGAAGCTTTATAAAGATTTGAAACGAGCCATAGTCACGATGGAACTACGTCCAGGATCTGATTTAGACGAAGTAAGCTTGGCCAAAGCCTATTCTTTGTCGCGCACCCCCTTGCGTGAAGTGTTTCGTCAGCTTGCAGGTGAAGGATATACTGAAATACATCAAAACCGCGGTGTACGTGTTGCAGAGATGTCTCATCAAACTTTACGCAATTTCTTTTTAACAGCACCGATGATCTATGGCGCGGTGTTACGGCTTGCGGCGCTGAATGCAACTCAAGCGCAGATCAAAGATTTAAAACAAGCGCAAACCGCTTTTAAAAAAGCAATCGATACGGGGTCATCGATTGATAGAACGTTGACCAATAATCACTTTCATTTGGTTACAGGGCAAATGGCGGATAACTTGTATTTAGAACCTAGCTTTAGCCGCCTCTTGATTGACCATGCTCGTATTGGCGTCACTTTTTACGACCCTAAAGATACAGATATGTTGGAAAGTTTAAAAACAGCCTGCGAACAGCATGATGCAATCATTGATAGCATTGAAGCACGCGATGACACTGCAGCAGCCCAACTTGCAAACGATCATTGGAACCTTTCCAGAGGTCAAATCGAAACATTTGTCATGCCTTCTGGTCTTGATGGGCAACTAGGACACTAGTCACGAAAAGGCATATAAAACCAATGACACCGATTTTTAAATTAGAGGGAATTTATACCCCTATTGTCACGCCATACAACGAAGATGGGTCATTTCATTTCGATGCGCTTGCCGATGTCATCGAACATTTAGTTAGCGCGGGAGTTCACGGCATAATCTCTGGTGGTTCTACTGGCGAGAACTACACTCAAACCACTGAAGAGCGTCTTGAACTCGCACGTTTTACAAAAGACCGTTTAAAAGGACGATTACCATTGGTCGTTGGTACTGGTACCATGCGCACCCCTGATAGTATCGCGCTGGCCGTTGGTGCAAAAGACATGGGGGCAGACGCCATATTACTGGGCACACCACCATATTCTGTTCCAACAGAACGCGAGAATGCATTGAATGCCTTGGCGATTGATCGTGCCGCGAACCTGCCGATTGTTTTGTATAACTACCCTGGGCGTATGGGTGTTAATATGGGGGAAGAATTCCTAAACCGTGTTGGTCGCTCTCGTAATATCTGTGCAATTAAAGAAAGCTCTGGTGATATCAATCGCGTACACCTTTTAGCACGTGATTACCCGCATATCCAAATGTCATGTGGCATGGATGATCAGGCATTAGAATTTTTCGCATGGGGTGCGCGCAGTTGGATTTGTGCAGGGTCAAACTTCCTACCAGAGGAACATGTCGCATTATATGAAGCCTGTGCTGTAAATGGGGACTTTAGCAAAGGTAGACGTATCATGTCTGCAATGATGCCCTTGATGCGTGTCTTAGAACAAGGCGGAAAGTTTATCCAATGTGTGAAACATGGGGTGGAAACTGCAGGGTTATATACGGGTGGCCTAAGACCGCCTTTAAAAGGACTAAACAAAGATGAAAAACGTGAATTGGAACAAGTCATTCATGTTTTAAAGACAACAATCAGCGATATTCAGGCGGGGAACTAAGTTATGACGAACCTTTTGACAAAAGATGAATACACCGCGATTTCCAAAAATCTGGACTTGCCACAAAACGCATTCATTGATGGTGGATATCGCCCTGCAACATCAGGGGAAACATTTATAACGCTAAACCCAGTAACGGGTGCTGTATTGGGTGAGATTGCAGCCTGCGATAGCACAGATGTTGATTTTGCGGTCTCTAAAGCACGTGAAGCGTTTAATGATGGGCGTTGGGCAAATATGCACCCGACAGATAGTAAAGATGTTCTAATTCGCTTTGCAAAACTAATATCACGCAATGCGCGTGAGTTGGCTGTGATGGAAAGCCTAGATAGTGGTAAAACAATCTTTGATTGTGAGACCGTCGATATTCCCGAAACAATTCATTGCATTAAGTGGCACGCTGAAGCGATAGATAAAATCTATGACCAAGTTGCCCCTTCATCAAATGATCATCTAGCACTTATTGTACGCGAGGCCATTGGTGTTGTTGGGTTGGTTTTGCCGTGGAATTTCCCGCTGCTAATGTTAGCATGGAAAATTGGCCCTGCCTTGGCAGCTGGCTGCTCGGTGGTTGTGAAACCTGCAGAAGAAACATCCTTAACAGCTTTACGTGTTGCTGAACTAGCGAGTGATGCGGGTTTGCCAAATGGCGTTTTGAATATCGTTACAGGGAGTGGCCCAGATGTTGGTGAACCATTGGGGCGCCATATGGATGTCGATATGGTTTCATTTACGGGATCTACGTTAACAGGCCGTCGTTTCCTGAATTATTCATCAGAGAGTAATCTAAAATAAGTTGTTTTAGAATTGGGTGGTAAAAATCCATGTGTTGTGATGGATGATGCTGAGAACTTAGATGTGGTTGCTGGTCATGTCGTAAACGGTGCATTCTGGAACATGGGTGAAAACTGTTCTGCGGCATCCCGCTTGATTGTTCATCGGGACATCAAAGAAGCATTACTTGAAAAAGTAGAGGCACATGCACGTGAATGGAACGTTGGAGATCCGCTAGACCCTGAAACGCGTGTTGGCGCATTGGTATCAAAGGCCCATTTTGACAAAGTTTGTGGATACCTAAAGCAAGCTTCCAAAGGAAGTATACGCATAGGTGGAAAATCCATTGATGGCGCATTTGTTGAACCGACGATTATAGATGTGACAGGTAATGATGATATTTTGGCACAAGAGGAAATCTTTGGCCCAATTCTCTCAGTTATAACAGTTACGAGCTTTGACGAAGCTATCAGTATCGCGAATGATACAAATTACGGGTTGGCAGCTTCAATTTTTACCGCAAATGCCAAGCGTGCCATTCGCGGAGCACGTGCTATTAAAGCGGGAACGGTTACAGTTAACAGCTTTGGTGAAGGCGATATATCCACACCGTTTGGTGGATATAAGCAATCTGGGTTTGGGGGGCGGGATAACTCTATCCATGCTCATGATCAATATACACAACTTAAAACGATCTGGTTGGACGTATCTGACGATGATGTGGACGCAGTGGATTGAGCCAATACACTGCGAAACGATTGCCAATACAAACAGGGTTAGCAGGGTGGAATTCAATACTGCCTTCGCAGGAAGTTTTGCCTATTTTGCAGGAGAATTGTACTGCTGACATCACGATTGTTGGCGGTGGCTTTGCGGGCCTATCAGCAGCCCGCAGACTACACCAGATAGACCCCGAATTACGGATTGTCTTGTTAGAGGCTGGCGCTTTTGCGGAGTCATCTGCAGGGCGAAATTCTGGGTTTATGATCGACCTGCCGCATGATCTTGCATCAGATAATTATGCAGGGGATGGTATTGCTGCTGATAAAGCTACGATTGCTCTTAACCGCAAAGCAATCGCCTTTGGGCATGAGATTGCAGAAGATTTCAAATTGCCAACCGAGATTTTTGATCAAAGCGGAAAGATAAACGCCGCTGCTACCAAAGCTGGTGATACACATAATTCAAATTATGCCAGACATTTGGCAACCTTGGATGAGCCATCGACACATCTTGACCAGGAAGATATGCGCAGGTTAACAGGTAGCCCACATTATACATCAGGGTTACATACGCCAGGTACGGTCATGATCCAGCCAGCGGGGTATATAAGAGCTTTATCAACAGGGCTTGCCCAGTATCTATCTTTATTTGAAAATAGCCCTGTGATTTCGTTCGAAAAGCAAACAAATGGTTGGGTGGTGAAAACCCCCAAAGCTACGGTTTCCACGGGTCAGATTATTCTGGCTAATAATGGTCATGTCGAAAGCTTTGGTTTTTTTCAACGGCGTTTAATGCATGTTTGCCTCTACGCTTCCATGACAAAATGTCTGACAGAAGAACAGCAACAGAGACTTGGTGGTGACAGCCGTTGGTCTATCACACCAGCCGATCCAATGGGGACATCGGTGCGGCGCATTTCAGGCAGTTATGGGGAGCGTATTCTAATACGCACATGTTCCAGTTATCATCCTAAAATAAAAACCACACCGATAAGGTTACGTGATGCTGGTTATGTACATGACCGTAAATTCAAAGAGCGTTTCCCACATCTCGATGATATTCAAATGGAACATCGTTGGGCTGGAATGCTGTGTCTTAGCCGTAATGGTTCATCTGCATTTGGTGAAATTGAAAGTGGTGTTTTTTCTGCCTGCTGCCAAAATGGTTTGGGATTAACGCGTGGCACGCTTCAAGGTATGGGGGTAGCTGATTTAATTGCATCAGGTGGATCAGATATATCTGATCATTTTGCAGTTCAACCTATCCCAACACGTTTACCACCAGAACCGCTGGCGGCTTTAGGCGCAAACAGCTATTTAATCTGGAAAGAGTGGCGGGCTGGCAGAGAATAATTATAGCTGGGATAGATGGTGTACCTGCCCCATCTTCGTTTCGCTCCAGTCCTCATTTAAGCTGCCATTCGGTTGGAAATCATTAAAATCTGCATAAATTAAAGGTTATTTGGGTAAGAAGCGAGAGGCTAATCCAACAAGGAATGCAGTGCTTAAGCCAAAACTTAATAATCCTGTAACCGCAGCCATGGCGCCGTAAATGCGATAAGGTTCTCCTAAAATAATGTCGCCATATCCAACAGTGGTGTATGTGATTAAGGCAAAGTAAAGCGCATCACTTAGTGTACTTAACGCCCCAAATGCTATGAAAGAAACGGCCCATATCCAAACTTGGATTGTATGGGCTAAAACGACAGAGGCCAGTGCGATCGCTGTGAATATTAAGATGCGCGTGTTTGTTTTTTCGACGTCTAATTTACCAGCCGCGCTTTTTAGCATGTTTATAGACCAAACCAATATAAAACTGTGGATAAGAGAGCAGAGGATGAGGATAATTGTACCCAGTAATATTTGAAACAAGAATGTCATATTCAGCCTCTGTTAGTGTTATGATGAAATATGTACTAGTATTAGCCACTTTGAAATTGTTGTTTTATTCATTTACTGAGTGGTGTTAAACTTGTTTATAGCTGCTAATCATATTGGGGTCTTTCATGATCAAACTTTTTCTTTTCCTAACGACAATAGTTGCGCTCGCAGCCTGTAAAGACGAAGAGCAAAGCGCAAAAAACAATGATGCGCCAATCAGGGGGTTAAAAACAGTTTTAATCGAAGATGTTGAGCAGTTTACGATACGACGTTTCCCATCTGTTTTACAGCCAGCATCGGTTTCAGCATTATCGTTTGAATTGTCAGGTAAGCTAAAAGAAGTGTCTTTAAAGGTAGGTGAGCAGGTCAAACAAGGTGATGTTATTGCCGAGATTGATCGTAAGCATCAAGGGAACCCCCTCTATTTTGGTCTGACTTGAGCTGCGATTATTGCGCGAGGCTGGCGATGTGGCTGGCGTGATATGAGGATTTTTCTGATGATCAAGCGACGGGGTGGCCGAGGTTCCAAGTAAACATCAACGCTGCATTATCTGATCGTTGATTCGTTGGGCCAGCTTTCGGGCTTTGGGTGTGTCCAGAGCCTCAAGTTCACTTGCGATGAGGCACCGGTGAGGCGGATTTTCCAGTGCGTATCTTCCGATTTCAACAACGATGTCGTCATCGGCGACAGTTAAAAGCGCTTCGATCTTTTGGCTGGTTGGATTTTTCCGGAACTCGGCAAGCAATCCTGCCCTTGCGCTGATATGGCCCAGATTCCCCGCCACTGTCAGAGCGGTTCGTCGGACTGAAGGGTCTGGGTCGCTGAACCCGATTTCCAAGGTGCTTCGCTGTGGGCTGTTCGATTGTATAAGGATGAAGGCTTGGGCACGGACTGTTGGTGCGCCGTGTTCCAGCCATGGCAAGATTTGTGCCTGAGGCAGCTTCAAGCCCACGCTCACAGCGGCTTGCAACACAAACGGGAGCAAGCTGTCGGGCAAGTCCTGTGCGCCAAGGATCTTGCTGATTTCTTTTTTTGCAGCTTCATTCCCAATGGCGCGAAGAGTTTCCAAGGCAAGCTTTTGTTCTGGTAAAGGGGTCGCAATTCCGAACCCCTTAAACCGGTTCCAAAGCGCGACGAGACCCGGAACGGCTATATCTCCCAAGCCCCGTTCCACAATCTGGGCGCACAGCAGGTCGACGTTGGACAGTGTAGCCTTTGCCGTCTTCTCGACGAGGTCTTTGTCGGACAAGCCTTCAAGGTTTTCAACGCCCAAGTCGTGCTGTGAGGTATCTGGCCCTTGCCAATTCCCGCGCTCTTCAAACAGATCCCCTTGCTCTGGGAGTGCCGCTGAATCACGGGGGCCGATCATGCCGCTATAACGCTTTGTTCCCGCTCCTCGATCATCTCCTGATAGGCCCACGGTAGGAGATCTTGCATACGGTTTGCGGGATGATCCTGGATGCGCTCGAGCACCCATGCGAGCCAGGCTTCGGGATTGACGTTGTTCATCTTGGCGGTTTCGATGAGGGTGTAGGCTATGGCGGCGGATTTTCCACCTGCCTCTGATCCCATGAACAGGTAGTTCTTACGTCCAACGGCCACAGGGCGCACCGCACGCTCGGCTGTGTTGTTGTCGATTTCCAGAAAGCCATTGTCGAGATAGGGCCGCGCCTTTGGCATGCGCGCGAGCGCATATCTGATCGCCTTGGCCAGCGGCGTCTTAACGGAGATCTTGCCCAGCTGCTCCTTGAGCCAGATTTCCAACTCATCAAAGATCGGCTTGGCATATTCCTGACGCAGGGCCACGCGCTCAGCAGGCGCCAGACCCCGCGCTTGTGCCTCAACATCATAGAGCTTTCGAATGCGCAGAACGGCTTCGCCCGCCACGGGCAGCTTCAGACTTTCAAACAGGCTATAAAAATCCCGCCGAACATGGGCCATGCAGGCCATCTCTTTGACGCGCCCCGTCCGATAGGCGTCATTATACCCAGCATAGGCATCCGCATGGGCATAGCCCTTGTAGGGCTTGAGATGTTTGCTCGGATGTTCTGCGCCCCGGTTGGTGGAGAACTGATACCACACCGCCGGTGGTGCGCCGCTCGCCCAGGCGCTCTCATCTCTGGCATAGACCCAGAGCCGCGCGGTTTTTGTCTTGTTATTACCGCGTCCCTTGCCCTTTTGGAGCAGTTTGACCGTGGTGTCGTCCATGAAGATCGCTTGCGCCTCAAAAACGTGATCCCGGATGGCATCAGCCACGCGCTCCAACAGCTTAGTGCATTTGCCGACCCAGTTGGCCATGAGCGACCCGCTCAGATCGATGCCTTCATTCTCAAACATCTGGCTCTGTCGATACAGCGGCAGATGATAGCCGTATTTGCAGCACAAGATGTGGGCCATCAACGCAGGGCCGACAAAGCTCTTGGGAATAGGACGGCTTGGCATCTCGGCCTGAACCACCTTCTCACAACAGGTGCAGGCCAGTCGTGGGCGCTCAAGTTGTTTTACGACGTAATGGCCGGGCACATATTCCAGTTCTTCCATCACATCTGTCCCGAGCACTTTGAAGCTGCCACCACAGTCGGTGCAAGCATCACTGGGCGTGATGGTCTTTTTGACCCGCTTGAGCCCCTTGGGGAAAGGTTTGCGCTTGCGCGGGGTACGCGGCGGCTTTGTGGTCTCAGCGTCAGAGGGCCCATTCTCATCATCCGTCTCAGCGGCTTGTTCGATTTCAAGATCTTCAAGGATCAGCGCCAGCGCCAGCTGTGTGCTGCTTTCTGACTTTGAACCGAAGCGATGTTTTTTATGTCCGTGCAATTGCAGGCGCAGATCGGCAATCAGGGTATCTCTGCTCATAATGGCAAGCGCATGGGCGGCGCGCTCCGCAGCAAGAGCCGCTTCCATCTCATTTTCAAGGCGCTTTTGCGCTGTGGCATGGCTCAACGACAGCCCCAACAACTCCGCGTCTTTACGAGCCAATTCCGCCGCTTGTGCGGCCACAAACGCCTGCACGTCAGGGGGCAAATCAGCCAGATTTGGAGGGGTCTTACTCATGCCACTCCTTACCAAATCAAGGGCCTCATGGGAATCCCAAAACGTCAGAAATACCCATAAAACATTGCCTCTAACCTACCATCTTGGGTCGCCATGTCTTGAGCGGCATACGCCAATCCAGACCTTCCATCAGCATCGCAAGCTGCGCACGGCTCAGGTTGATCTTACCTTCCTGAGCAGAGGGCCAGATAAACCGACCCCGTTCAAGGCGCTTGGTAAACAGGCACGCGCCCTGACCATCCCACCAGATCATCTTGATCTGATCACCGCGTCGCCCTCGGAACAAAAACAGATGGCCGGAGTAAGGATCACCCCCCAGAACCTGCTCGGTCTGAACGGCCAGACCGTTGAACCCGCGCCGCATGTCAGTCACCCCCGCCGCCAGCCAGATCTTTGCATCCGCCAGTACCGGGATCATGCCGCCAGCCCACGCGCCAATTCCAGCACAAAGCCCGCATCAACCCCACCGCTCACGCTCAGCTTGCGCCCATTCTCCAAAGTGATCTCAATCTGGGGACTGGTTGTAAGCTGCGCTTCTGGCAGCACAGATGAAACATCAGTATCACTGTTTGCCACTTCGACTGGTATGAAGCCGGTATCACCCGACGCGTCCGGCTGGAACCGCGCATCACCGCGCCACGCGTAAATCCGGCGGGGTGGCACATCATGACGCCGCGAGACCATCGGAACACTCACGCCATCACCTTGGCTCTCCGCCACTAGCCGTCGCTTAAAATCATCCGTGTATTTGGAACCTCGCCCAGCCCGTCGCTTGCTCATCAGAAAAATCCTCATATCGCGCCAACCAAACCGCCAGCCTCGCGCAATAATCGCATCTCAAATCAAACCAAAATAGAGGGGGTTCCCTTGATGCTTACGATTGATCCAACATCGCTTCAATTGAATGTGGAAAACATGCAAGCGGCTGTAGAGTTGGCTGAAGCGACAGCACTCAATACTGGGGATAATCTGGTACGGCAGGAAAAACTTTTGGCGAAGGGATCGGTTACCAAAGTGGCAGTAGATAATGCGCGAACAGAAGCAATACGATCTGGGGCACAGCTGACACAAGCGATGAAACAACTGGCAACAGCACAAGAAGACCTTTTGAAGTCCGAATTAAAAGCGCCGTTTAATGGAATCATAAACACAATGGATGTCGATTCTTTCGCTACGATCAACGCAGGCACACCGATTGCAACGATTTACGCGGCTGATGCATTTGAGGTTTCGTTTTCTGTGAATTACGAAGTTGTTAATCTGCTTACTGTTGGTAAGCGTGCCAAAGTACGTTTGGCAGATAATCCATCTGTTTTACTAGATGCAGTTGTCAGTGAATTGGGCTCTCGTGCTGATACAGTATCGTCTTTCCCTGTGGTGGTGACGTTGACAGATACAGAGCCATCTATCAAAGCGGGTATGGCAGTTGAAGTATCGATAGAGTTCAACGTTCCAGAAGGAGCAGGATTCAGAGTGCCATTAAGTGCCTCGATTAAAGAAGGACAGATTGAAGCTAGGGGAAAAATAAATGATCCATCCCCAATGGGCGTGTTTGTATATGACCCTGAAACCAGCACGGTAAACGCTCGTCTCGTTATGGTTGCAGGAGTTCGAGAGAATTCTTTGTTAGTGGTTGATGGGCTGAAAGCAGGGGAGCGGATTGCATCCGCTGGTGTATCGTTTCTGCGCGATGGTCAAAAAGTCAAATTATTACCAGATGCTGAGTAGGGTTTAACATGGAATTCCTAACCCGATTTGGTTTGAACAAAAGTCGCCTGACAATCCTTGTGATGGTCGGTTTGTTATTACAGGGGTTGATCACATATGGTGGTTTGCCCAAACGTGAAAACCCTGCAATCACGATCCGATCTGCGATTGTAACCGCTCAATTTCCGGGGATGTCGCCGGAACGTATGGAAGACCTAATCGTTATTCCATTGGAACGCGCCGCACGTGAAATTGGTGAAGTGGAAGATATCAAGACACTTATTTCCACAGGGTTTACACAGCTTAATCTAACTGTTTATGACGCTGTACCCAAAGCGGAGATTGATCAAGTTTTCCAAGACATTAGAACTGAACAACTACCGACGTTGCCCCCAATAGCGTTTGCGTAATTCGGGGTACTCCCGCTGTATCTTGTATGAGGACCTCCCTTTTACGCGTTGCATCACCTTTGAAATTGGGACGTGCGGCGGGACTGACACAAACATATGCACATGGTCGGTAGACAATACGCCTTTTTCAATGTGTACGCCCAATTCATTGCACGTTTGTCGTATCAATGTCCGAATACGCTCACGCATTTCACCACGCAGCACCTTGTAACGATATTTTGTTACCCAAACGATATGGTATCTGTGATAATATCTGCTATGACTTCCAGTAGAATAGATCATAAGGTTTCCTTCCATTTTAAGACCTTACCGCAACGCTGGGTCTTAAAATGGAAGGAAACCTTATGTAAATAACGCTAAAGCTGACCAGCTAAAAGCTGGTGGTTTTAACCAATTATTGGAAAACCAATTATTGGAAAATAAAATGTCTGATGTGGCGGGATCTTTGCCAGAAGGCACAATTGGTCCGAATGTACCAATTTTGGGGATGTTTCTATCGCTACAGTTGCGGTGACAGGCGATGGATTTTCATATCGAGAATTAAAAGATTCAGCAGATGATTTGCGCGAAGATTTGTATAAATTGGATGGCATTTCCAAAGTTACAATCTTCGGAGAGCAAGAAGAACGTATTTGGCTTGAATTAGACTCGCGTAAACTGGCCTCTGTTGGTGTCCAGATTAATCAGGTTCTAGATGATTTAAAGGCGCAGAATGTTATTCTGCCAGCAGGTGAATTAAACTCAAATGGCACGACACTTATCTTAGAAGCAAATGGTGATTTGGATTCCGTAGAAGCTGTCGGTGACGTTCTAACAAAAGTTCAGGGACTTTCAGGGTTCGTACGTTTGCGTGATTTGATGACAGTGCGTCGTGGATATCAAGAACCACACGATAAACCTGTTTATTTTCCAATAATTGGTTAAAACCACCAGCTTTTAGCTGGTCAGCTTTAGCGTTATTTACATAAGGTTTCCTTCCATTTTAAGACCCAGCGTTGCGGTAAGGTCTTAAAATGGAAGGAAACCTTATGATCTATTCTACTGGAAGTCATAGCAGATATTATCACAGATACCATATCGTTTGGGTAACAAAATATCGTTACAAGGTGCTGCGTGGTGAAATGCGTGAGCGTATTCGGACATTGATACGACAAACGTGCAATGAATTGGGCGTACACATTGAAAAAGGCGTATTGTCTACCGACCATGTGCATATGTTTGTGTCAGTCCCGCCGCACGTCCCAATTTCAAAGGTGATGCAACGCGTAAAAGGGAGGTCCTCATACAAGATACAGCGGGAGTACCCCGAATTACGCAAACGCTATTGGGGGCAACGGTTCTGGGCTAGAGGCTATTTTTCAACGACGAGTGGAAATGTGACGGATGACGTTATTCGTCAGTATCTTGAATTACATTCAAAACGTGAACCTACCGACGAAAGTCGGTAGTTGTTCAGTTCAATGGTCAGCCAGCGGTTATACTGGCTGTTGAGATGACGGATAGTCAAGATATCCAACAAATTGGTGTTGAGCTGAAAAGTCGCGTTGAGGCGTATGAGCTAACGCAACCGATTGGAGTTTCATATACGTTCTCAACGTTCCAAGAGACGGCTGTTACAGAGTCTATTAACGCAGCATTGATAAACGTTTTACAAACCTTTGCGGTGGTCATTATTGTGATGATGTTGTTCTTAGGATTGCGCGTTGCTTTTATCATCGCATGTATTGTTCCCTTTACACTGATGTTTGCCCTAATGGGGATGTCACAGATGGGCATTGATCTGCATCAGATTTCAATCGCTGCTGTGATTATTTCGCTTGGTCTTTTGGTTGATAACGGCTTGGTTGTTGTTGAAGATATCCAGAACCGCGTTGCAAAAGGCATACCTGCACAAGAAGCGGCAATTGGCGCAGGAGGCCAGTTTTTCACACCGCTTGCTGTGGCATCCATTACTACGATTTCAGCATTTACACCGATGTTTATTTTGAACGGAACCGAGGGCGAATTTGCATTTTCTTTAGGGGCTGTTGTTGGGTTAATGTTGTTTGGATCATGGTTAACAGCGCATTATATTTTACCGTTTTTATGTGTCTCTTTGCTGAAAGAAAATAAAGACGCTGAAATTAAAGGTGACAGCAAATTGGTCGTTATATATCGCGGTGTCATTTCTAAAATACTGCCATTTGGTATACCGATTATTTTGTTGGCGTATTTTACAGTATTCCTATCGACAAATGTGTTTGGCTGGCTGCGATCGGAGATGTTCCCGCTCAGCGAACGTGCGGAATATATGATCTATTTGGACATGCCAAAAGGGACATCTATTGAAAGCACTGAAAAAGAAGCTTTAGCTGTTGAAAAATGGTTGCTGGATAAAGGTGCGAATGAAGAAGTCATCAATACAACAGTTTTTGTTGGTGATGGTGGTCCGCGTTTTTATCTTGCACTTAGCCCTGCTGATACTAATCCTTCATCAGCGTTTATTTTGGTGAATACCAAAGATTCAGCTGGTGCAGTAAAAGCTGGTGAGCGTGCCAAGCGCTACTTGATTGAAAACCATCCTGCTGCACGTTTCAAAGTTAAACGCTTGTCTATGGGCGGCGCTGAATCAGGTATTGTAGAGATCAAACTTAAAGGGCCAGAATTGGATACACTTTTGGCGCTTTCCAAAGAGGTTGAGGGCGCATTTAGCACCGTTCCTGGAATTGGTCAAAATGAGAACGATTGGGGAAACAAGTCACTGAAGATTGTGATGGATATTGCCCAAAATAAAGCGCGTGAGTTTGGGGTTACATCCAAAGAAATATCCGATGTTATGGATACATATTTTTCAGGTACATCCTATTCAACGTATCGTGAAGGATCAGAGTCCATTCCTATTGTCCTGCGTGCCAGTGAAAACTTCCGCGATAGTTTAGAAGATCTTGCAAACTTGTCTATTCCGGCAGATGGGCGGTTGATTTCATTGGATCAAGTCGCAACCTTCCGTCCGCAACTGGAATACTCGCAATTTCGCCGTGAGAACCAAGAACGTCAAATTACTATTTCAGGTAAGAGTGAGACGCTAGATGCTGCAAGTGTAGTGGCGCTTCTTCAGCCAACTTTAGATGGGTTGGATTTATCTGGTGGGCATATTTTGGAAATCGGCGGAGAAACAGAATCCAGTGCGGATACTAATGCGAAATTGGGGGCTGGTTTACCATTGGGACTGACAATTATGTTGTTGGCCTTGATGTTCCAATTCAACTCTGCCCGCCGTGTTATCCTAACGTTCATGACAATCCCATTGATCATTACGGGTGCACCATTGGCCTTGTACTTTACAGGACAACCCATGTCGTTCTTTGCCATTCTGGGTTTGATTTCCCTTATGGGAATTATCATCAACAATGCGATTGTATTG
The DNA here is from genome assembly GCA_965206885.1 of Amylibacter sp. Taxonomy (GTDB): domain Bacteria; phylum Pseudomonadota; class Alphaproteobacteria; order Rhodobacterales; family Rhodobacteraceae; genus Amylibacter. Next base: position 135,377 of record CBDBLJ010000008.1, read on the forward strand.
ATTGACCAGATTGATATCGAACGTAAGAAAGCGAACTTGTATGATGCGATCGTAGAAGCGGCTGGGAAACGCGTGACCCCGATTATTCTAACGTCTTTAACGACGGTTCTGGGACTTGTTCCAATGGCAATATCTGGAGGTGCGCTATTTGAACCAATGGCGACACTTATGATTGGTGGATTGCTATTGTCGTCCGTGATGTCGTTGTTTTTTGTGCCAAGTGCGTATTATTTATTCTTCCGCTATGGAAAAAACGAAGTTTGATCATATCTAAGGTGCCAGAAGCCACATTTAACTTGTGGTGTAAGATAAAAACTATTTATCGGGAGATATCTAAATGAGCTTAATGGGCACATTAGCCAAAGTAGCAATCGGCATGGCCGTTGCTAAAGGTGTTAAAAGCATGACAAGCGGTGGACGTAGCAATACGCAATCTGGCGGCGGTCTAGGCGACCTTTTGGGTCAACTTGGCGGTGGTTCTTCAAGCCGTAGTGGTGAATCCGCTGGCGGCCTAGGCGATCTGTTAGGTCAATTAAGTGGCGCAGGTCAGGCAAAATCTGGCGGTGGTGGTCTTGGTGACTTACTAGGTCAACTCTCTGGTCGTCAAAGCACTGGCAAAAGCGGTGGCCTTGGTCTTGAAAACATGATGGGCGGCGTTTTTGGGAATGCCTCATCTTCTTCTGGTGGGGTTGGTGGTTTGGGTGGAATGCTTGACAGCCTTGCAGGTAAAGGTGCTGCTGGCGGCACGGGTGCAGGTGGTATTGGTGATATGTTAAACCAATCTTTTGAGCGTTTTGGTGAACCACAAGCAACCCCATCATCAGAGCAAGATGCGACAGCTGGTGTGATGCTTAAAGCAATGTTGCAAGCTGCTAAATCAGATGGTCGTATTGATGCTGCCGAACAAAAAGCATTGATGGAAAACCTTGGTGATGCTGGGCCAGAAGATATGGCGTTTGTTAATCAGGTTATGGAAACTCCGGTCGATGCAAAAGCTTTGGCACGCGAAGTTCCACAAGGTACTGAGGCACAAACGTATGCGATGTCCTTGATGGCTTGTGATTTAGATAGTGATGCAGAAGCACAATACCTAAACAGCTTTGCGGTGGCTTTGGGGTTGCAAGAAGCGCAAGTGAACCAAATTCACGCACAAATGGGTGAACCAGCACTTTACAGCTGATGGGTGCCAAGAATTAATATTAAAAGGGCGCCTATATATTGGCGCCCTTTTGATTATGAATACATCTTTTTCTTACGCGCGCGGGTTTCTGATGTGGCCTCTTTTGAGCCATCATGGAATGTCCCGAACCAGCGATCCCATGGCATTTCTTGGTTGCCATAATTACATTCAAAATAACGGTGATGCAGTTGGTGATAGAATGTACCAAGTGCCAACTTCCGTTTGTCTTTGACTAATAAATCTTCATAACCAGTATGGGTCATAGCAGCACCTGGACCTTGGTATAAGATATGAAAAATTAAATGCGCGGGGTGGGATAGAACGATCCAGTGAACACATATGGATGTCAGATATATGAAATGTTCCACTGGGTGCATTGATAAACCTGACCACGGTCCCATGTTAATATTGCGATGATGTAATGAATGAAAGTTTGTATAGAAGAATGGGATGTGCAGTAAGCGGTGTACCCAATAAAAATGAAAAGCGGACCAAATGGGTAACAGCATAAATCCCAGAACAAACCAAATTGGATTTGAAGCGATTGACATAACTGGCGCAATACCGTTGGCCATCAGCCACATAGTAACGACTTGAAACAAGGTTACTTGAACCACACCGCTGGTCATTGACCAAAACATATTATCTTTAACTTGATCTGAGAAAAGGAAGTTTCGATTGTTCTTGGTCTGGTCGCGGTGGTCAAACTTTAAAGTTTTACCCTGCCCTTTGCGCATATAGAAATACCAATGTAGCGACCCTGCGATAACAAACATTACAATCATGTTGATTGCCCATGTTTGGAATATCCAACCGAAGGCAAAGCTTTGTGCAGCCTCAAGTGAGGGATAGACCGTATACCACAAGATAACCGCCAATATTAACATCATCATGCGCTCTGAAAGGCTAAGCCAGTTTGTACGAAGCCAGCGAACCAAGAACATTGGCTCATTTAAATGTGTAAAGGGTGAGGGGTCTTGTAAAGGTAAATCAGGATGGTAATTCCATTCCTTATTTTGATTTTCGCTCATCGGCTTACTTTCGTTTATCTATGTAAGGGTTGATATTTGTCTAATGTCAGTTGCGAACACTGAACGGCTGAATGCCAAGTAGAGCTTGATATCAGTTTATTTGTTGTTCACTTTACTCATTAACTCGCATAATCATCGCTCTCGCGATCTAGAATTCTCTTCAATTCAACTAGATGCTGATTGGCGAGCCATGGATAACCAGCCATCTCCTGCGCGGTTTTCTCAGCAATTTCATCAGATAATACACGAAGTTTCTTACCTGTTTGTAAGGCACGGATATATGTTTCGGCGGATCGTTCGAAATGATACAAGCGGTTAAAGGTATCCGCAGGTGTATCGCCGACAACCAGGATGCCGTGGTTGCCTAGGATCATAACCTTCTTGTCAGGGTCAGACATTAGCGCCGCAGCGCGTGCACCCTCATCACCCTCTACGACACCGCCAAAATCTTCGTCGATCACATAGCGATTAAAAAAGGCAGCAGTGTTTTGATCGATAGGAAGCAAGCGGCTATCTGCAAGGCTGGCAAGAACGGTAGAATGCATAGGATGCGCATGCATTGCACATCGCGCGTGCGGGCATAACCGATGTAATGCCCCATGCAAGCCCCACGCTGCAGGGTCTGGAGCATAAGGGCGGTCCATTGTTGTGTTATCATTTGCATCCAATAACATTAAATCGGATGCACGCGTATTTAGAAAATGCGTCCCAACGGGATTCATTAAGAACTGTGACCCGTCATTATTAACCGCAAGGCTAAAGTGGTTTGCAACACCTTCATGCATATTCATTCGCGCTGTCCAGCGTAATGCAGCGGCAAGATCAACACGGTCTTGCCAATGTGGTAAGTTGTGTTGTGGATCAACAGTGTGCTCATTTTGCGCACTATCTAGTGAAACAAGATTATCGCTCATCTGAAACCTACTGAATTAATTTGCGTATGTGCTGCCATCTTCATCTAGGATTGCCTTAAGCTCACTCATGTGTTTTTCAGCTTGCTCGGGATAACCTTCCAATTCTTGGGCAGTCTTTTCCGCAATGGCATCTGATAGAATCCGCAGCGGTTTGCCTGTTTGTAAAGCACGGATATATGTTTCTGCCGAACGTTCAAAGTAATACATACGGTTAAATGTTTCGGCCACTGTATCACCAATAACCATCACCCCATGATTGCCCATGATCATTACATTGTGTTTTGGGTTGCTGAAAAGCTGGGCACAGCGTTCACCTTCTTCTTCAAAGGCCAAGCCACCATATTGTTCATCAATCACATAGCGGTTGAAAAATGTAGCAGTGTTTTGGTCGATCGGTAACAGGCGACTATCAGCAAGGCTTGCTAGAACGGTTGCATGGATTGAATGTACGTGCATCGCGCACCGCGCACGCGGGCAATGACGGTGGATTGCACCGTGTAAGCCCCATGCCGTTGGATCAGGTGCATTCGGGCCTTTCAATGTATCGGGGTCATTTGCATCAATCAGCAGCATATCACTGGCTTTAATCCGTGCAAAATGCATCTGGTTTGGATTCATAAGGAACTGTGTGCCATCTTCGTTCACAGCTAGGCTGAAATGGTTTGCAACACCTTCATGCATGTTCAAACGCGCTGTCCAGCGAAAGGATGCAGCCAGATCAATGCGTTCTTGCCAATGATCTATATTTGCGCCGATGTCTGTAATGTTTGGTTTCTTAAGCATGTTAGGGCCCCTTGGTATGATTCTTGAATAGTCTATGCCCGAGTGAATTTACTTTACCAATGAAAAAAAATGAGGCATCCCAGTAGTTAAACTTATAGATAACTTATGGAGCCTATGATTTGGCAAGATCCGATCTACCACCGCTGAACTGGTTACGTGCTTTTGAAGCAGCAAGCCGGCATCTTTCATTCACTGGTGCGGCTGTTGAATTGGGCATGACTCAATCCGCGGTAAGCCAACAGATCAAGAGTCTAGAAGGCTTTTTAGATTTAGCATTATTTCACAGGCGTCCGCGTGTATTAGAAATTACAGAAGCTGGCCATAACTACCTGCCATTTGTTCAAGATGCTTTTCTTGGGCTTGCCCAAGCAACACGAAACTTGCGCGGTGCGGATCGGGATGAAGTGTTGCAAGTTCAATGTAATTTGGCATTTTCGGTGTTTTGGTTAGCACCACGTTTGCCGGGTTTGTTTGGGGCATATCCATGGTTAAGGATTATTGTATCAACAGCTTTATGGGAGCCAGAGCGAATGGCGTCTGGGGCAGACATTGAAATTAGATACGCAACAAGCCGACCAAACGGTGCCGTTGAGCTGTTATCAAATGATGTCTGTTATCCTATCTGTGCACCTGGGATGGATGTGACCGAAGATAATTTGTTTGACCAATATTTTTTCGATTGCAATGGATTGACCGCAAATTGGGAAAACTGGTGCAAATTAAAGGGCCTTCAATTACCTGAAAACAAACGCATCACTTGTGCCACGACTTTAACTGTTTCAACACATGCGGCTGAAAGAGGCGCAGGCGTTGCGTTAGGGCATAATCTATTAGTGGGTGATCTTATTCGCGAAGGTCGTTTAAAGCGACCCTTTGAGGGGGTTTTAGAAATGCAGGAGGCTTATTACTTGATTACGCCTGAACGAAAAAAAACACGGGCACAGACTGCGTTTCGGGATTGGATATTAAAGGAAATTCATAAGTAAAGACCAGCCCATATGGGCTGGTTTATTCGTGAAAATTAACTTTCTATGTTGTATGCTTCCATACCCAACTCAGATTTATCCAAGCCCATAATTTCTTCTTCCTCAGTTACACGGATGCCCATGACTGTTTTGAGGATGATCCAAAGAATGGCTGATGTTACGAATGTGAATACGCCAACTACGATGATTGAGTATAGCTGTGTGTTGATTGAAGCATCACTGTTTGTAAAGACAACCGCGATTGTGCCCCAGATGCCGCAGAATAAGTGAACAGGGATTGCACCAACAACATCATCGATTTTCATCTTGTCCAAAAATGGAACACCAAAGACGACGATGATACCACCAACTGCACCGATTAGGGATGCGGCACCAATGCTTGGTGTTAACGGTTCTGCTGTGATTGATACAAGGCCGGCCAATGCGCCATTTAGGATCATAGTAAGATCTGGTTTTTTGTAGATGACTTGTGTTGCGATCAATGCAGTCACTGCACCAGCTGCTGCTGCTGCATTTGTATTCACAAAGATGCGAGAGATATCTGCGACGTCACCCACTGTGCCCATTGCAAGCTGTGAGCCGCCGTTAAAGCCGAACCAACCCAACCAAAGGATAAAAGTACCTAGCGTTGCCATTGGTAGATTCGACGCAACCATTGGAATTGTACGGCCATCTTTGTATTTGCCGATACGTGCCCCTAGAATTAAAGCACCTGCCAATGCAGCCCAACCACCGACAGAGTGAACGACTGTTGAACCAGCAAAATCCAGAAAACCCATTGTGTCCAAGAAACCACCGCCCCATTTCCAAGATGCTTGGATTGGATAGATTACAGCTGTCAAAATGATAGTGAAGATTAAGAATGGCCATAGTTTGATACGTTCAGCCAAAGCACCAGAAACGATAGAAGCTGTTGCCGCACAGAACATCAACTGAAAGAAGAAATCTGAACCAACTGTTGCATACGCTAAGTCTGCGTTTGCTGCAGCGAGGCCAACTGGTTCTAGTACTGTTGGCGCGAATGCGCCGAGGATGCCAGCGATTGTCCAGCCGTCACCTGGGTACATTAGGTTGAAGCCAATTAAGTAGTAGAAGATACATGCAAGACCAAAAAGCCCCATGTTTTTTGTCAGCTGCATTGTTACGTTTTTTGAACGTACAAGGCCCGCTTCAAGCATGGCGAAACCAGCGGCCATAAAGAATACGAGAAAGCCCCCGATTAAGAATAATAATGTTGTTAGGATGTAGCCTACTTCTGTTGGAACAGCAGTAGGGGCATCTTGTGCAAGAGCTGCAACAGGCAATGCTGCTGCGACCGATCCAAGACCTATAGTTTTAGTTAAAGAGTACATGTTCATTTCCTTGGATGAGTTTTAGATGGCGTCTGCGTCTTTTTCGCCAGTACGAACACGTACGGCTTCTTCCACGTTTAAGACAAAGATTTTGCCATCACCGATTTTGCCTGTTTTGGCAGTCTCTTCGATGGTAGAAATAATTGTATCGGCAAGATCGTCAGTAACGACCACTTCGATGCGAATCTTTGGAACAAAATTCACAACGTATTCCGCGCCACGATAAATTTCTGTATGACCTGACTGTGCGCCATATCCTTTAATTTCGGAGACCATCATACCTGTTGTACCCGCTTTGGTGAGTGCTTCGCGCACCTCATCCAATTTGAACGGTTTTATGGTTGCAATGATAAGTTTCATTTTACCCTCTTTCATGGGCGCCCCAACGCGGCGCGCTTTCAATGAGAGCTAAAAGGCAGATAGTGATTGATGGCTTCAATGAATTGAGTGGTAGTTTATGACGAAAATCAACATAAATGCCTAAATAATAGTCTCGGATTGTAAAATGTTTAAAAAATATGCATAAACTATTTCGTAAATCCGATCTTAGGTACTCCACAAACACGTTCAGAACGCATAGATTCGGGTAAAAAAGAGCAGCAAAGAACCGTTATGGCAAACAAAGGTATCAACAAGCCCCCATTGGTGGCACCGATGAAACATTTCGATGAGCCCCCTAAGAAGGCACCTAAAAAGAAGAAGCCTGCGAAACAGCCTAAAAAGCGGCAAGGCGGGATTATCGGATTCTTTAAGAGTATCCTATTTTCCATTCTGCGGATTTTCTGGAAAACTGGCCTTACCGTCGTGATCCTGCTTACCCTAGTTATTGGTGCGGTGACTGCGTATTACTACAAAGGCTTGCCAGATGCGATTGCTTTGATGGATGACCGTAAGCGTGGCTCGGTGACAATGAAAGATTATCAAGGTGATGTCTTTGCGTGGCGTGGGGATCAATTTGGCGGACTCGTTTCTGCCGAAACGGTATCGCCCTATTTGAAAGATGCGGTCGTCGCAACTGAAGATAAGCGGTTCTATAAACACTTTGGTATTTCACCGCGCGGTATTGCGAGTGCTATACGTATTAATATGCGAGCAGGCCGTTCGCCGTTATCTGGTAATGGTGGTTCGACGATTACCCAGCAAGTAGCAAAACGTGTATTCTTTTCTGATCTTCCATCCAAAGTGCGGAAGTTAAAAGAAGTTCCAATGTCGATTGCTATGGAGCTGAAATATACCAAAGACGAAATTCTGACGATCTATTTGAACCGTGCTTATTTGGGAGCAGGTTCATACGGGTTTGAAGCGGCTAGTCAGCGTTACTTTGCAAAATCTGCACGTGTTGTGAATGCATCAGAAGCGGCAATGTTAGCTGGATTGTTGAAAGCGCCAAGCAAATTTGCACCCACACGAAACATTGGTAAGGCACAAGGCCGTGCGAATTTGATTATTGGTCTGATGGAAGATCAGGGGCTTTTGTCACAAGGTGAAGCAATTACCGCGCGTAATAATCCTGCGAAACTATCGGCTGTAGCTGAAAAACGTGCAGGTGGGTATTTTGCGGATTGGATTATGGAATCTGGTCCTGATTTTATTTTAAAAGATACAACGGAAGATATCGTTATTAAGACGACATTTGATGAACGTGTACAACGTGCCGCAGAAAGCGCGCTTGATTACATTTTTACCGAAAAGGTGCGTGAAGGGTCAAAGGCACAAGCCGCGATTGTTGTCATGTCTCGTGATGGTGCTGTGCGTGCTATTGTGGGTGGTCGTAATTTAGGGATTGCTGGCGGATTTAACCGTGCCACTCAAGCGCTGCGTCAAACGGGATCGTCGTTTAAGCCGTTTGTTTATGCAGCTGCTTTAGAAAATGGTATGGCTTACGATTCTGTTGTGATTGATGAACCGCTTTGCCTGAATATTCCAGGGTCAGGAGAATGGTGCCCAAAAAATTATACGAAGAATTATTTGGGACCAATCACATTTACAGAAGCATTAGCGCAATCTGTTAATACGGCTGCGGTTCGAGTATCAGAAAATGTTGGACGTGAAAAAGTGCGCGTGCTTGCGCAAGATTTTGGTATTGCAAATAAACTAGCAGCTGGCCCTGCATTAGCTTTAGGGGCTTCCGAATCTACCTTGTTGGAGATGACAGGGGCGTATGCGGGTATTTTGAACTCTGGCGTCAGCGCAAAACCCTATGGTGTGATCGAATTGACTATTCAGGGTGATAGTACACCGTTAATGGGTAAATCTTCAGGTGGTGGGCTACGTGTGATTAATGACCGTGCGGCTTCCGAACTGATTTACATGATGAACCAAGTTGTCGAAAAGGGGACTGGTCGGCGCGCAAAGTTAGAAGGACGTGAAGCTGCTGGTAAGACGGGTACAACACAAGGTGCGCGTGATGCGTGGTTTATTGGGTTCACGGCTGACTATGTTGCTGGTGTTTGGATGGGTTATGATGACAACTCTAAATTAACAGGCGTGACAGGTGGTGGATTGCCAGCGGATATTTGGCGTGAAACGATGCAGCGTGTTCATGAAGGCGTGCCATCTAAAACACTCCCAATGATCCGCCCATTACCCGCTCTCGCAAATACTAATGATATTGATAACACACGAGAAGGCGACGCTACGTCGCCGATTAGCGGCGGCAATCTAGGTCGAAAGATTGATAAAGAATTGAAGCGTTTAGAAGATGATGCCGAGACTATTTTGAAAAGGGTTCTCGGCAACATTTTTGGGCGTGATAATTAACCAGATTTTTTTAAGCGCTCGATGAATTTATCCATCTTGCCGCCGCTGCGATCAAACAAAGAGCCGATTTCCTCGCGCTCTGATTTAATCATGCTGATGCCTTCGATATAAAGATCGAACATTTGTGGGTTGTTGCCACGGTCAAAGACTTGCCATTCAACCGTGAACGGTGATTTGCCTTTAAGTTTTACATTGCTTTTAACCAAAACACCGCGTTTCACAGATTTTGCGCTGACCACTTTGATCTCGGCGCCGATGAATTCGCGAAAACGTTTGCCATATTTGCGGGATAGATATCCAGAAAAAGCGTTCACATAGGCCTGTTTTTGGCTGTCTGTAGCAGAACGCCAAGGTGGGCCTAGCGTTGTACGTGCAATCGCACTTACAGCGGCATAACGGTTAAAGATGCGGTTGAACTCTTTGTAAAGTGCTGCACCTTTTTTGCCAGAGTTGATAACTCTAAAAATGTCATCTGTTAGGCTGTTGATGAGTTTTTCAGCACCAGCTGTGGTTAAGGCAAAACTTGCGGTTGGCATTGAAGCCAAACCAGCTGTTGCCGCGGCACCTAACAGAAATGATCTGCGGTTTGATGTATTAGAAATCAGCAAAAGGATCCTCCAGACTGTCTTCGTTTACGCCACTATTTAATTTGAAATTACGGTTTTGCAAGTAAAGTGATCGTGCAGCCGCATAACTATCTTCTGATTTGTAAAGAGTATCTTCAATAACATCAGAATATTCGTTTCTATCGCCTAAACGGTCAAGAATACCAAATGCTAAGCTAACACCGCTAGAAGGTAGGATGAAATTTGTAGGATTTAAAGCTGTGTCTACAACAAAGCCAATTGTATCACGTTCTGTGCTTGGCCCCAAAACAGGTACTTCATGATAGATACCTTGACGGAAGCCCCAAACATTAAGTGTTTGTCCGAAATCGGCATTGTTATCAGGAACGCCAGCATTCCCTGCCAAGTCACCTACGCCAAAGGTTAAGGTGTTCAGAGTAAAGGTGAGAACAGTTTGACCTAATCCCTTTGCATCAGCTTGTAAGATATTGTTAATCGCTTGCCCAGGCAAACCCAGATAGGCTGCAACATTATCGATCATATGGACCAAAACAGGGGGGGTGATAAATCCGTATCCTTTGGCTGTTGGACCAACTAAAGCCTTATCAAGGCCTTTGTTGAATGCATGAACCTTACGGTTTTGCGGTTCATATGGATCGTTGAACGCAGATTTAGACACAGGTGGGGTACATGCAGACAACGCAATCGTTGTTGCAATCAATCCTGCGGCTTTAGCTGTGTATCTAATTAGGGGAGACTTATTAAAAAACACGGAACTACTCTTAATTGTTTAAATCAAACTACATAATAGCCTTTTGGGCGAAACTGTCCATCCAGCATTCGGAAATGTTATTATTATGGGTGACGTCCGTTCAATTCTGTTGCATCAATGCACAAAGATGATTTGTTAAAGGAGAGCCAAATGGCTGGAAAAATCGAGGCACGCCTAGCTGAATTGGGTATAGAACTACCAGATGCACCTGCACCTGCCGCAAACTACGTTCCCTATGTGATTATTGGCGATATGGTCTATATTTCAGGTCAAATTTCCAAAGATTCAAGCGGTTTAGTCACTGGAAAGTTGGGTGATAGCGCCTCTATCGAAGATGGCGCTGCTGCTGCCCGTGTATGTGGTTTGAATTTGATAGCGCAATTGCGAGAAGCTTGTGATGGTGACTTGGACCGTGTCAAAAAAGTTGTAAAATTGGGCGGATTTGTGAACGCTACACCTGATTTTGAGAATCACCCAGCCGTGGTGAACGGTACTTCTGATCTTATGGGCGAAGTTTTTGGGGATATTGGCACACATGCTCGTGCGGCCGTTGGCTGTGGCTCACTTCCTTTCAATGTTTCTGTAGAAGTGGAAGGTATCTTCCAAATTTCGGCATAATGTTAGCGGATGCTTTCTTTCAGGCGCCTATAACGCATCGTACTTTGCATGATGTAACTGATGGGCGCCCTGAAAACTCTATTGCTGGTGCGCGGGCTGCTATTGAACGTGGGTATGGCATAGAGATTGACTTGCAATTGTCCAAAGATGGCGTCCCGATGGTATTCCATGATTACTCATTGGAACGTTTGACGCACGCAAATGGCGTTGTGGCGCAATGTAATGCGGCACAGCTCTGTAATGTTGCTTTAAAGGGTGGTGATGAGGGGATCCCAACGCTCGAAGCTTTTTTGGCTGAGGTGAATGGGCAAGTTCCTTTGTTGGTCGAGATCAAAGATCAAGATGGTGGATTAGGCCCTAAAGTTGGTAAATTGGCTAAAGCGACTTGTGCGTTGATGAATCAATATGAGGGAGATAAGGCGTTGATGTCCTTTAACCCCCATACAGTTGAGAAATGTGCAAAGTGGTCACCTGATATTGCGCGTGGAATAGTGACAGATCCATTTCTTAAGAAAAATTGGCCTTTGATCCCAGATGAACGGCGTGCAGAGCTCGCAGAAATACCGGATTACAAACGGGTTGGGGCTTCATTTATTTCTCACAACGTAGATTATTTAACGGATACACCTGTTGCACGTATTAAAGCTTTGGGTGCTGCTGTTTTATGTTGGACTGTAAAATCTGTAGAACAAGAAAAAATCGCACGACAAGTGGCACAGAATGTTACCTTTGAAAGGTATTTAGCTTAAGCAACCCTATGCCTGACTCGGAAAAGATTACGATTGATGTATTGAATGGCTTGTCAGATATTTCAGCCAATGATTGGGATGCTTGTGTTTGCCATACGAATGGATGTGCACATGACCCATTCACTACCCATCGATTCTTGAAGGCCTTGGAAGACAGCGGATCTGTTGGCGCGGGAACTGGTTGGCAACCGCATCATCTGGTTGCCCGTCAAGGTGATCAAGTGATCGCTGTGATGCCTTTTTATGCGAAATCACATTCGCAGGGTGAGTATATTTTTGATCACAATTGGGCGCACGCATATGAAAACGCAGGTGGGCGATATTATCCGAAATTACAATCGGCTATTCCATTTACACCTGTGACGGGATCGCGGTTTCTATGCCGTGAGGGGTACGAGATGATTGGAAAATCTGCGTTAGCACAAGGTGCAATCCAAGTTACCGTAAACAATCAACTGTCGTCTTTTCATATGACCTTTTGCACAGAAGAAGAATTTGAAGTTGGACACCTCGATTAACCGCTAATTCCAGAGGTATTTGATAGGCATTTTTTACGGCAGGCTGCTTTTTGACGCAAAAAAAGCCTGTTTTGTTCCGTTTTATGCGGCATTCATGCTTTATGGAGCCGCCTGAGCGGGTATTTCTGAATTCTAGACGGATTCAGGCTGTGGCTTGCCGTCGTTCATGGAAGATGAGACGCTTCATATTGTAGGTTATGTTGGCGAGTGTCATCTTTGTTGTGGCGCGTTGAATTCCGATGGTTCTAATGGATAAATCCATCGGGCCCTTCTGATGACCAAAGACATGCTCGACACAGGTGCGAAATATAGAACGTGTCGCATTACCGCGCTCGATGTGTTTGGGCATTGGTTTGCCTTTTGGTTTTTTACGGTGGATGTGGGAGAAAAATCCATTGGCCTTAAGCCATGCCTCATTGCTCTTGGTGCGGTAAGCTGTATCGGCCCAAACCTTGCCAGAACGATTGTCCTTGGTGAGCACTGACGCCAACTCATGACCGTCATAGCGCGCTGCATCTGTTGTTTTTTCACCTCTGATAAACCGAAACTTACGGTCAATGCTGATGTGGTTTTTATAGCCAAAGTGAGGTACGGAAATATCAACTAACCCCGCATCTTTCTCACCCGTCTTGGTCGTTTTAGCCTTGCTATACTTGACCATCCACCGTGCGTCGGTGTCCTTCTGTGCCGCCTTGGCTGGATTATCAGGCCAGATATCTTTTGCATCTTCGCCAGCCTTGGCGCGGGCTTTCTCGCTTGAAGTCATACGTTGGCGTGGGGCTGCAATCAGCGATGAGTCTACAATTTGTCCCCCAGTTTGTTTGTAACCCCGATTACGTAAATGATCCTCAAAGGTTGCAAACAAATCAGTCAACACACCCGCTTGGGTCAACTTCTCCCGAAACACCCAAATGGTCTTTTGATCTGGCGTCGGCTCCCCAATTTGCAAACCAAGAAAACGCAACCAGCTAAAACGATCGCGGATCAGAAACTCCATCCGCTCATCACTTAAATTATGCATCGACGCTAATATCAAAATCTTAAACATCATAACCGCATCATAGGGCGGACGACCCCCCTGTGGACGCTCTCCATAGTTAAGTGCACTTGTCAGTGCACACCGAAACATCTCAAAATCCACATGCTCAGAAAGCGCGACAAGTGGGTCGCCTGTTTTAGACAAACGCTCAAGATGATCAGAAAAATCAAACAATCCTGCTTCGTGCATCAAAATATCCTCCTGAAAATATTGAATCACAAAATACACCTAAAAGATAGGTTTTTAGAGGTGTCCAGTTGGTAAAAAAATTGGATTGTTACAAAGGACAGGTCAGCAGTTTCATTGGTTGAACAATGGATATTCTTCATTCGATGATTTCTTAAGTGCATTGTCGTCTCGAAAACGTAAGAATATTCGTAAGGAGCGTAAAGAAGCGCAAGCTTTTGGTGGGCGTATTCTTGAGCTGACAGGAGATGACATTCAACCAGAGCATTGGGGCGCATTTTGGCAGTTTTACCAAGATACTGGTATGCGGAAATGGGGATCGCCTTATTTAACGCGCGAATTCTTTGATCTCGTACAAGATCAAATGCGGGATGATGTTCTGCTAGTGCTATGCGAACGTGAAGGGCGCTGGGTTGCGGGTGCTTTGAACTTCATTGGTCAAGATTGCCTGTATGGACGTTACTGGGGCTGTTCTGAACATCATTCCTGTTTGCACTTCGAAGTGTGTTATTATGTGGCAATCGATTATGCGATTAGACATGGGTTGAAGCGTGTAGAGGCGGGGGCGCAAGGTCCACATAAATTAGCGCGCGGGTATTTGCCAAAACCCACATACTCATTACATTGGTTTGCAGACCCTGGGTTTCGTGATGCTGTTGGGAAATATCTTGAGGCAGAGCGTGAAGCAATAGATGAAGAGATAGAAATTTTGACGGATTATGGCCCGTTTAGAAAAATGGAAGGTGAACAAGATGGCTGAACTTTTGACCAAAGAAGAACGCGCAACGGTTTTAACAGAATTACTGAATGATGGTTGGTCATTGGTTGATGGTCGCGATGCAATTGCACAAAATTTTAAGTTCAAAACATTTAACCAAGCTTTTGGTTGGATGACCCGTGTTGCGATGTATGCAGAAAAGTGGAATCACCACCCTGAGTGGTCGAATGTTTACAACCGTGTAGAGGTCGTGTTGACAACCCATGACGCGGATGGGTTGTCAGAATTAGATATTAAACTGGCCAAGATGATGAACAAAATGGCGACGCAAGTTTAAACAATATCTAGAATGGCATCGGCACCAGAAACGTCACACACGCTTGGTGCTTCTTCTGTTTGTAATGTCGTGACTTTACCGTCTTCAACAACCATTGCATAGCGCTTTGAGCGGTCAATCAAGCCAACTGGTGGCACTGTAAAGTCCATTCCGATTGCTTTTGTAAAGCTGCTGTCGCCATCTGCGAAACAGTGAATACCAGCGGCATCAGCACCCATATCTTTGCCCCATGAGTTCATCACGAAGACATCGTTTACGGAAACACAGATGATTTCATCGACACCTTTGGCCTTTAGTGCGTCTGCGTTTTTTATAAATCCTGGCATGTGTGCGGATGAACAGGTAGGTGTGTAGGCACCTGGTACGGCAAAGATGACAACTTTTTTGCCAGCGACCAGTTCATTTAAGTTAATTTCTTCTGGACCATCTGCGCCAAGATGCATCAAGGTTGCGTCTGGTAATGTATCACCTGCTGATAATGACATTGCTATTCACTTTCTAAGTTGAGTTTGCATTACGAATATATATAGATCGGTGAGGGTTGTAAGACCAGCAAATTAATTAGGGTGCTAACTAAATGACACATGTGGTTGTAATTGGTGCCGGTCAAGCCGGCAGTTCTTTGGTTGTTAAACTTAGAAATCAAGGGTTTGAGGGACAAATAACTTTGATTGGTGAGGAGCAAGCTCCACCATATCAACGCCCTCCTTTGTCTAAAAAGTATCTTTTAGGTGAAATGGACCTGGAGCGTTTGTACCTAAAACCAGAATCATTCTATGCGGAAAATGAAATTAATTTACGCACAGGTGAAACCGTCTCAAGCTTAGATGTATATAAAGGGACTATTACAGTTTCTGATGAAGAGCTATCTTATGATCACCTTGTGTTCGCTACGGGATCAAAACTGCGGTATTTACCAGCCTCAATTGGTGGCGACCTTAATGGTGTTTTTGGTGTCCGTGGTTTGTCAGATGTTGATGCAATGGAACCAGAGTTTGGTGAAGGTAAGCACGTTTTGGTCATTGGTGGCGGCTACATTGGTCTCGAGGCTGCAGCGGTTGCATCCGCCAAAGGGTTAAAAGTGACATTGGTAGAAATGGCAGACCGTATTTTACAACGTGTTGCCTGCCCGCAAACCTCGGATTATTTCCGTGCGCTGCACACATCTAAGGATGTGAACATTATCGAAGGGGTTGGCTTGGATCACTTAATCGGCGACGCTCATGTGACGGGCGCAAAGCTATCTGATGGCACAGAACTCGATATTGATTTCGCAATTGTGGGTGTGGGTATTCTGCCCAACATCGATATTGCCGAAGATGCAGGTGTTGAGATTGATAATGGTATCGCAACGGACGCAAATGGTTGTACATCTATTTCTAATATTTGGGCGGCGGGCGATTGCGCGTCTTTTCCATTCCAAGGAAATCGTATTCGTCTGGAATCTGTACCAAATGCAATTGATCAGGCAGAGGTCGTTGCTGAAAATATCATGGGCGCAAATAAAGCATATGTTGCAAAGCCGTGGTTCTGGTCAGATCAGTATGATGTTAAACTACAAATTGCAGGATTGAACACAGGTTACGATGACGTTGTCACGCGTCAGGGTGACAAGGATGGTACTGTATCTTTCTGGTACTATAAAGGTGATCAATTATTGGCTGTTGATGCGATGAATGATCCGCGTGGCTATATGATTGGGAAGCGCGTTATTGAGGCTGGAAAATCAATTGATAAAGCTGCCGTTTCTGATCCAGAAACAAATCTGAAATCTTTCATGTAATGCGTATCGTTGGTGGTAAATTCAAAAGCACAGCATTGGCTTCTGTAGGTAAGGGAGACAGTGGCGCACATTTACGCCCAACAACGGACCGCGTACGGGAAAGCATTTTTAATCTGCTTGTGAATGGGGGCTATGGTGACCCAATTACGGATGCCCGCGTTTTAGATATGTTCGCGGGCACTGGCGCGCTGGGGTTTGAAGCCTTATCACGTGGTGCATCTTTTGCATTGTTCGTGGATGATGGCGTTAAATCCCGCGCTTTAATCCGGCAGAATATTGATATCTTAAGAGTGATCGGAACGACCAAGCTGTTTCGTCGGGACGCTACTAAAATGGGCCCGTCAAATTATGAGCCTTTTAATCTGATATTCCTCGACCCTCCTTATGGAAAAAATCTTGGTAGTAAAGCTTTGGCTGCTGTCAAAGAAGGTGGTTGGTTGGCACCCGACGCATTGATCGTCTGGGAAGAGGGTAGCGAACAGATTGCCATTGAAGGTTTTGAAATGCTGGATGCCCGCAAGTATGGGGATACATGGGTGCATATTTTGCGCGCTGCATAATTTTCATGTTATAATCACTTTACCAGTGGGACAACTTGAATGCGCAATTACCTTTTAAATCATTGGACAGGTCAACTGAGTTTTGGCGCGACGTTATTTATAAACTTAATTGGCTTGAGCTTTGTTATCTCAGTGTTCACGATAGACAGCTTACCAGATTGGGCTGCTGTACTAATCGTATTGACCCTTTGCCTGATCCTAATATGGCAAATCCTTGTGGATGGCGTTGTTCAATACGCCTACAAAAAGAACAAACCGCGAGTAACAGTGTTTGGGGTGTCTATCTGGGCTTGTGTGTGGCTGTCGTTATGGTTGGATTTCAGGTCTTAGATATTGTATCCGACCGTTTGTTTGTTGAGTCGCGTGCCAAAACAGTTTTCGGTAACGATGGTTTTTCGGCTAAATTACAAGGTGATAGAATCTACCTTGGTGGCGAAATCAATTACTTGATGTATCAGGCTTTGTTAACCATTCTGAGCGAGTATGATGATGTTAAAACTATCTCATTAGACAGTCATGGCGGTATTGTATTTGCTGGGCGTTCTATTGCGAAATTGATTCAAGAACGTGGTTTGGAAACATACGTGGAAAACCGTTGTTATTCTGCCTGTACCTTAGTCTTTGCGGCTGGCAGTAAGCGGACAATATCACAAGAGGCTGACATTGGGTTTCATGGGTATAGTTTTGATATGCCATACCGCTTTCAGACTGTTGACCCAATTGAAGAGCAGGAAAAAGACAAAGCATATTTATTGACGCGTGGCATAGAAGTATCGTTTTTAGAACAAGCGTTTTCGACAGATGCACAAAATCTTTGGAGGCCATCATTCAAAGAGTTAATAGCATCGGGTTTTACTACGAAGTAAGACTTCGTCCTTGTTCACCTTTTCTCAATATGCGAGTCTTATTGAAACGAGCAGGTCCAATGAAAATAAAGTGATGAACGCGCACACCTCTTTTTTAAAAGATGTCTTTGGCTTTGACCAGTTCCGTGGTAAGCATCAAGGGAACCCCCTCTATTTTGGTTTGATTTGAGATGCGATTATTGCGCGAGGCTGGCGGTTTGGTTGGCGCGATATGAGGATTTTTCTGATGAGCAAGCGACGGGCTGGGCGAGGTTCCAAATACACGGATGATTTTAAGCGACGGCTAGTGGCGGAGAGCCAAGGTGATGGCGTGAGTGTTCCGATGGTCTCGCGGCGTCATGATGTGCCACCCCGCCGGATTTACGCGTGGCGCGGTGATGCGCGGTTCCAGCCGGACGCGTCGGGTGATACCGGCTTCATACCAGTCGAAGTGGCAAACAGTGATACTGATGTTTCATCTGTGCTGCCAGAAGCGCAGCTTACAACCAGTCCCCAGATTGAGATCACTTTGGAGAATGGGCGCAAGCTGAGCGTGAGCGGTGGGGTTGATGCGGGCTTTGTGCTGGAATTGGCGCGTGGGCTGGCGGCATGATCCCGGTACTGGCGGATGCAAAGATCTGGCTGGCGGCGGGGGTGACTGACATGCGGCGCGGGTTCAACGGTCTGGCCGTTCAGACCGAGCAGGTTCTGGGGGGTGATCCTTACTCCGGCCATCTGTTTTTGTTCCGAGGGCGACGCGGTGATCAGATCAAGATGATCTGGTGGGATGGTCAGGGCGCGTGCCTGTTTACCAAGCGCCTTGAACGGGGTCGGTTTATCTGGCCCTCTGCTCAGGAAGGTAAGATCAACCTGAGCCGTGCGCAGCTTGCGATGCTGATGGAAGGTCTGGATTGGCGTATGCCGCTCAAGACATGGCGACCCAAGATGGTAGGTTAGAGGCAATGTTTTATGGGTATTTCTGACGTTTTGGGATTCCCATGAGGCCCTTGATTTGGTAAGGAGTGGCATGAGTAAGACCCCTCCAAATCTGGCTGATTTGCCCCCTGACGTGCAGGCGTTTGTGGCCGCACAAGCGGCGGAATTGGCTCGTAAAGACGCGGAGTTGTTGGGGCTGTCGTTGAGCCATGCCACAGCGCAAAAGCGCCTTGAAAATGAGATGGAAGCGGCTCTTGCTGCGGAGCGCGCCGCCCATGCGCTTGCCATTATGAGCAGAGATACCCTGATTGCCGATCTGCGCCTGCAATTGCACGGACATAAAAAACATCGCTTCGGTTCAAAGTCAGAAAGCAGCACACAGCTGGCGCTGGCGCTGATCCTTGAAGATCTTGAAATCGAACAAGCCGCTGAGACGGATGATGAGAATGGGCCCTCTGACGCTGAGACCACAAAGCCGCCGCGTACCCCGCGCAAGCGCAAACCTTTCCCCAAGGGGCTCAAGCGGGTCAAAAAGACCATCACGCCCAGTGATGCTTGCACCGACTGTGGTGGCAGCTTCAAAGTGCTCGGGACAGATGTGATGGAAGAACTGGAATATGTGCCCGGCCATTACGTCGTAAAACAACTTGAGCGCCCACGACTGGCCTGCACCTGTTGTGAGAAGGTGGTTCAGGCCGAGATGCCAAGCCGTCCTATTCCCAAGAGCTTTGTCGGCCCTGCGTTGATGGCCCACATCTTGTGCTGCAAATACGGCTATCATCTGCCGCTGTATCGACAGAGCCAGATGTTTGAGAATGAAGGCATCGATCTGAGCGGGTCGCTCATGGCCAACTGGGTCGGCAAATGCACTAAGCTGTTGGAGCGCGTGGCTGATGCCATCCGGGATCACGTTTTTGAGGCGCAAGCGATCTTCATGGACGACACCACGGTCAAACTGCTCCAAAAGGGCAAGGGACGCGGTAATAACAAGACAAAAACCGCGCGGCTCTGGGTCTATGCCAGAGATGAGAGCGCCTGGGCGAGCGGCGCACCACCGGCGGTGTGGTATCAGTTCTCCACCAACCGGGGCGCAGAACATCCGAGCAAACATCTCAAGCCCTACAAGGGCTATGCCCATGCGGATGCCTATGCTGGGTATAATGACGCCTATCGGACGGGGCGCGTCAAAGAGATGGCCTGCATGGCCCATGTTCGGCGGGATTTTTATAGCCTGTTTGAAAGTCTGAAGCTGCCCGTGGCGGGCGAAGCCGTTCTGCGCATTCGAAAGCTCTATGATGTTGAGGCACAAGCGCGGGGTCTGGCGCCTGCTGAGCGCGTGGCCCTGCGTCAGGAATATGCCAAGCCGATCTTTGATGAGTTGGAAATCTGGCTCAAGGAGCAGCTGGGCAAGATCTCCGTTAAGACGCCGCTGGCCAAGGCGATCAGATATGCGCTCGCGCGCATGCCAAAGGCGCGGCCCTATCTCGACAATGGCTTTCTGGAAATCGACAACAACACAGCCGAGCGTGCGGTGCGCCCTGTGGCCGTTGGACGTAAGAACTACCTGTTCATGGGATCAGAGGCAGGTGGAAAATCCGCCGCCATAGCCTACACCCTCATCGAAACCGCCAAGATGAACAACGTCAATCCCGAAGCCTGGCTCGCATGGGTGCTCGAGCGCATCCAGGATCATCCCGCAAACCGTATGCAAGATCTCCTACCGTGGGCCTATCAGGAGATGATCGAGGAGCGGGAACAAAGCGTTATAGCGGCATGATCGGCCCCCGTGATTCAGCGGCACTCCCAGAGCAAGGGGATCTGTTTGAAGAGCGCGGGAATTGGCAAGGGCCAGATACCTCACAGCACGACTTGGGCGTTGAAAACCTTGAAGGCTTGTCCGACAAAGACCTCGTCGAGAAGACGGCAAAGGCTACACTGTCCAACGTCGACCTGCTGTGCGCCCAGATTGTGGAACGGGGCTTGGGAGATATAGCCGTTCCGGGTCTCGTCGCGCTTTGGAACCGGTTTAAGGGGTTCGGAATTGCGACCCCTTTACCAGAACAAAAGCTTGCCTTGGAAACTCTTCGCGCCATTGGGAATGAAGCTGCAAAAAAAGAAATCAGCAAGATCCTTGGCGCACAGGACTTGCCCGACAGCTTGCTCCCGTTTGTGTTGCAAGCCGCTGTGAGCGTGGGCTTGAAGCTGCCTCAGGCACAAATCTTGCCATGGCTGGAACACGGCGCACCAACAGTCCGTGCCCAAGCCTTCATCCTTATACAATCGAACAGCCCACAGCGAAGCACCTTGGAAATCGGGTTCAGCGACCCAGACCCTTCAGTCCGACGAACCGCTCTGACAGTGGCGGGGAATCTGGGCCATATCAGCGCAAGGGCAGGATTGCTTGCCGAGTTCCGGAAAAATCCAACCAGCCAAAAGATCGAAGCGCTTTTAACTGTCGCCGATGACGACATCGTTGTTGAAATCGGAAGATACGCACTGGAAAATCCGCCTCACCGGTGCCTCATCGCAAGTGAACTGGACACCTCTAAAAACCTATCTTTTAGGTGTATTTTGTGATTCAATATTTTCAGGAGGATATTTTGATGCACGAAGCAGGATTGTTTGATTTTTCTGATCATCTTGAGCGTTTGTCTAAAACAGGCGACCCACTTGTCGCGCTTTCTGAGCATGTGGATTTTGAGATGTTTCGGTGTGCACTGACAAGTGCACTTAACTATGGAGAGCGTCCACAGGGGGGTCGTCCGCCCTATGATGCGGTTATGATGTTTAAGATTTTGATATTAGCGTCGATGCATAATTTAAGTGATGAGCGGATGGAGTTTCTGATCCGCGATCGTTTTAGCTGGTTGCGTTTTCTTGGTTTGCAAATTGGGGAGCCGACGCCAGATCAAAAGACCATTTGGGTGTTTCGGGAGAAGTTGACCCAAGCGGGTGTGTTGACTGATTTGTTTGCAACCTTTGAGGATCATTTACGTAATCGGGGTTACAAACAAACTGGGGGACAAATTGTAGACTCATCGCTGATTGCAGCCCCACGCCAACGTATGACTTCAAGCGAGAAAGCCCGCGCCAAGGCTGGCGAAGATGCAAAAGATATCTGGCCTGATAATCCAGCCAAGGCGGCACAGAAGGACACCGACGCACGGTGGATGGTCAAGTATAGCAAGGCTAAAACGACCAAGACGGGTGAGAAAGATGCGGGGTTAGTTGATATTTCCGTACCTCACTTTGGCTATAAAAACCACATCAGCATTGACCGTAAGTTTCGGTTTATCAGAGGTGAAAAAACAACAGATGCAGCGCGCTATGACGGTCATGAGTTGGCGTCAGTGCTCACCAAGGACAATCGTTCTGGCAAGGTTTGGGCCGATACAGCTTACCGCACCAAGAGCAATGAGGCATGGCTTAAGGCCAATGGATTTTTCTCCCACATC
The DNA here is from genome assembly GCA_965206885.1 of Amylibacter sp. GTDB lineage: Bacteria > Pseudomonadota > Alphaproteobacteria > Rhodobacterales > Rhodobacteraceae > Amylibacter. Next base: position 157,465 of record CBDBLJ010000008.1, read on the forward strand.
CACCGTAAAAAACCAAAAGGCAAACCAATGCCCAAACACATCGAGCGCGGTAATGCGACACGTTCTATATTTCGCACCTGTGTCGAGCATGTCTTTGGTCATCAGAAGGGCCCGATGGATTTATCCATTAGAACCATCGGAATTCAACGCGCCACAACAAAGATGACACTCGCCAACATAACCTACAATATGAAGCGTCTCATCTTCCATGAACGACGGCAAGCCACAGCCTGAATCCGTCTAGAATTCAGAAATACCCGCTCAGGCGGCTCCATAAAGCATGAATGCCGCATAAAACGGAACAAAACAGGCTTTTTTTGCGTCAAAAAGCAGCCTGCCGTAAAAAATGCCTATCAAATACCTCTGGAATTAGCGGTTAATCGAGGTGTCCAACTTGAGGCTCTGGACACACCCAAAGCCCGAAAGCTGGCCCAACGAATCAACGATCAGATAATGCAGCGTTGATGTTTACTTGGAACCTCGGCCACCCCGTCGCTTGATCATCAGAAAAATCCTCATATCACGCCAGCCACATCGCCAGCCTCGCGCAATAATCGCAGCTCAAGTCAGACCAAAATAGAGGGGGTTCCCTTGATGCTTACAATGGACAAGAGCGTATTTGCGTGAATTGTGCGGGTATTGCGCCTGCCGCAAAAACGGTTTCACGTGGTGCAGCACATGATGCAGCATTGTTCCAAAAAGTGATTAATGTGAATTTGGTCGGTAGTTTTAATGTTAGCAGCCAATCAGCATTGGGGATGTCAGAAACAGATCCGTTGAATGAAGATGGTGAACGGGGTGTGATTATTAACACTGCATCGGTGGCTGCATTTGAGGGGCAGATTGGGCAGATTGCATATGGTGCCTCTAAAGGTGGTGTCGCTGCAATGACCATTCCTATGGCACGGGATTTAGCAAAGCTTGGAATTCGCGTAATGGCAATTGCACCTGGGATATTCGGTACGCCAATGGTGACCGCTTTCCCACAAGAAGTACAAGATTCACTGGCATCTAATATCCCGTTTCGAAGTCGTTTGGGAGCGCCTGATGAGTTTGCAAAACTTGCGGTACATATCGTTGAAAACAGTTTTTTGAACGGTGAAGTTATTCGCCTTGATGGTGCAACACGGATGCAACCGCGTTAGGCGGTTACAAAGGGTATCTTATGAATTTTGAACTGACAGAAGAACAAAATCTTATCTTTGAAATGGCGCATAGCTTTGGTCAGGACGCAATTGCACCACATGCTTTGCAATGGGAAAAGGACGGTACAATTCCGCGTGATGTTTTAACATCGGCAGCCGAGCTTGGGTTTGGAGCGATGTATGTACCTGAAGATAAGGGTGGCGCTGGTTTGTCACGGTTGGATGCGACATTAGTTTTCGAAGCTTTGGCTATGGCGTGCCCTGCGGTATCTGCATTCATCTCTATTCATAACATGTGTGTAAATATGATCGCGAAATATGGTTCTGATGCGACAAAATCTGAATGGCTGGATAAGCTTGTTTCTATGGAAGCTTATTGCTCATATTGTTTAACCGAGCCTGGTTCTGGGTCAGATGCGGCTGCATTGCGGACGAGGGCAAGACGCACCAATGAAGGGTATTCTTTGACGGGGAACAAGGCATTCATTTCTGGTGGTGGCTTTGCCGACCTGTATCTTGTGATGTGTCGCACGGGTGATGATGGTCCTAAAGGTGTGTCTGCGGTTACTGTGCCAAACGGAGTGGATGGTTTATCGTTTGGCGGCTTAGAGCAAAAAATGGGTTGGCGTGCACAACCAACTGCCCAAGTTCAGATGGATGATTGTCTCGTGTCAGCTGATAATCTGTTGGGAGAAGAGGGCAAAGGATTTCACTATGCCATGGAAGGTTTGGATGGCGGACGTTTGAATATTGCAGCTTGTTCTTTAGGAGCCGCGAGCCAAGCATTGAAAATCGCTGCAACATATATGGGTGAACGCAAAGCTTTTGGCAAAACAATTGATCAATTTCAAGCTTTGCAATTTAAGTTGGCAGAAATGGAAACTAAGTTGCAAGCATCACGTATATTTTTACGTCAAGCAGCATGGAAGCTGGATGCAAATGCTGCTGATGCAACTAAGTATTGTGCAATGGCAAAGCTGTTTGTGACGGATACATGCTATGATGTTACAAATGATGCTTTGCAGCTTTTAGGTGGGTATGGATATCTAGAAGATTACGGTATCGAAAAATTGCTGCGTGACATCCGTGTGCACCAGATTTTAGAAGGCACGAATGAAATCATGCGCGTGATTATCAGTCGTGTACTCCTTGACGAAAGGGATCGTTCGTGAGTGATATCAACATTAGAAAAGCAGGGCATGTCGGGCACATTACTTTAACACGGCCACAGGCACTAAATGCTTTGAACCATGTCATGACTTTGGCGATTGAAGACGCTTTGATTGCTTGGGAACATGATGATGATGTTGCTTTTGTTTTGATCGATGCTGAAGGAGAAAAGGCATTTTGTGCGGGGGGTGACATTGCTTATTTTTATAAGCATGGTAGCTCTGGAAATCATAAAGCTGCGCAAAGTTTTTGGCGTGATGAGTACCGTTTAAACGCTAAAATTTCCAGCTATTCTAAGCCTTATGTGGCTTTAATGGACCGTATTGTGATGGGAGGTGGTGTTGGCATCTCTGCCCATGGGTCGCATCGTATTGTGACAGATCGTACAATGCTTGCAATGCCAGAATGTGCGATTGGATTACTACCTGATGTGGGTGGAACTTATCTGCTGGCAAATACTCCTGGAGCATGCGGCGAATATCTCGGACTAACAGGTGCACGATTATCAGGTTCGGATTGCCTATACGCAGGTATTGCAGATTATTTTGTTCCATCTGGCAAGCTAAATGATTTACGAGAAACTTTGTTAAGGAATGGCAATCTTGATATTCTTGAAAGCTTTCAAGAAGCGCCTGACGTATCTTCATTGCAAGAGCAACAATCCATTATTAATACTGTTTTTAGTTTAGATATTATTTCTGAGATGATGACATCATTAGCTCAAATAGGGAGTGATTTCTCTATGAAAGCGTTAAAAGGGTTTAAATATGGTGCGCCTTATTCGCAACTGGTGACATTGGCCGCTATTCGCGATGTACGGGGTGGTGACTTAGAGCAAGCTTTGCGCAATGAATATCGTTTTGTGAGTATTTCAACAACAGAAGGTGAGTTCTTAGAAGGTATTCGCGCTGCAGTGATCGATAAGGATCGTAACCCGATTTGGAAATACAAAACACTGGCGGATGTGCCCGAAGCTTTGTTGGCAAAGATGCATGAACCTGCAGAAGCTGGTGATTTTAAGTTGTAAGGAAAAGACCGTGACAAAGACGATTGAAATTACTCGTAAAGGCGGTGTCGTGTTGGTTCGTTTGAACCGTCCTAAGCAATTGAATGCTTTGAGCATGGAATTAAAGAACGAGATTTTGGCGGAATTACCAAAGCTAGATAAAGACCCTTCTGTACGGTGCTTTGTCATTACTGGCAGTGAGAAAGCGTTTGCTGCGGGGGGTGATATCAAAGAAATGTCAGTGAAAACATATGCAGAAACTGCTGCAGAAGATTATTTCGCTGATTGGGATGTCTTTGTAAATCTACGTACGCCTAAAATTGCAGCTGTGAATGGATATGCGCTGGGCGGTGGCTGCGAATTGGCAATGATGTGTGATTTCATTATCGCTGGTGAAGGGGCGCAATTTGGACAACCTGAAATTAAGCTTGGGATTATTGCTGGTATGGGTGGATCTCAACGAATGACCAAATTAATAGGTCGTGCAAAATCCATGGATATGCATTTGACGGGGCGCATGATGTTGGCGGATGAAGCTCTTGCTTGTGGTTTGGTGGCGCGTGTTGTTCCTGATGACCAGGTCGTTGAGGCTGCGCTGGCAGTTGGCGCACAAATTGCTGAGTATTCTAAACCTGTAACGGCATTGGTGCGTGATGTTGTGAACCGTGCTGATGAAGCTAGTCTGGCAGAAGGGTTGTTTTTTGAGCGTCGTGTGTTCCATTCGTTGTTTGCGACAGAAGATCAAAAAGAAGGCATGAACGCTTTTGTCGAAAAGCGGAAGCCGAGTTTCAAAGATAAGTAGGATGTACACGGCAATCGCTTGAAGATTTCAGCCTTCACCTTTGATTGCGGCTTTTAGGTAACTATCATCCCAAGCGGCTGTTTTTCTTCGTATTTTCAGACTGGCCGTAGGCACTTCTCCGCTTTGTTGAGTAGATTTAGGATTTCAAATAGAGCATAGATTGATTATCTGGAATGGATGATTGTCTAATTTTGAGTTTGAAGTATTCGGTATCCTTGATGCCTCTGGCTCGCTTACGGATCATTCCTATACTGACATTACCAGCCTCTATCCTGGCGCTTGTGAGCTTGTGTTTGGCGTAGTTGCAGATGCCCACACAATGTTTCCGTAGGGATTTCGTGAACTTTTTTAGATAGAGCATCTGTGACTGATCTGCTATCAGGCACCAACGTTCCAGTTGCTCCGCCATCGCCTCAAATGAAGCGGCACTCCACAGCAGCTGAAGCTGTTCTTTCAAGACGTAAAGTGCATTCAGGTTGCTATTGCTCTCCAGCAACCTTTGCAGCTTGTCACTTTGTTTTTCACTCAACTTATCCGCATTTTTGAGCAACAGATAATGCGTCCCTTTCATCAACTCTTTACCACTTGGATCGGCCTTTCTGAACTCAAGTCGACGCTGATTATGGATAGCTTTGCTGTAGTTTTTCATGACGTGGAAACGGTCAAATACTATGTCGGCCAACGGCAAGGACTCTCTGACAGCCTTTTGGTAGGCAGGCCCCATATCCATCGCTACGGCCTTTATTTTGCAGGCTGTATCTGGTTGCAGTTGTTTCAAAAACCTTGAAAAAACCTCGGCAGTTCGGCCTGCTTCAACCCAGATCAGATGACCGCCAACCATATCGTAGACCACCGTCATGTAGTCATGACCTTTCGCCCGGGCAACTTCATCTACACCAATATATTCCAAGCCAGTTAGCTCTGCAGGATCAAGCGTAGGGAGAGTTTCAATAAGGTATGCCCTGTCGATATTCTTGACCGTTTCCCATCGTATATCCAAATGTCTGGAAACCGCTTGAATAGACATATGCCGACATAATCCACTGATCAGTCGGCAAAATCGGTGAGTGAAACGGCACCCTTTATCAACAAAATCACACCCCTCAATGCGGCGTTCGCCCTTGTTAATATAAACCTGCGCCAGCTCAATCTCGACCACACAAGGATACCCAAAAAGGGGGATGTCGTTTACTTGTCGGCGGACATGCTGGTTGATGCTTCCCTTCTGGCCTGTAGCAGGGTCTATAGCCCTCCTACGCGCGTCTCGGCTGCAGTGAATGACAATCTTAACACCGCCGTCATCCAGTTTAATTTCATTTACACGTTGCCCTTTGAGGCCTAAAATATGCTGCGAGATGTTGATTGTCATATACCTGCTCTATGTAAAGTTATCAGAAACCATACATATCAACAGGTTACTTGGCGGTCGGCATCTTTTTCTACTCAACAAAGCGGAGAAGAGCCTGGCCGTATCGCCGACTTGCTTGAAGATGTTGATTGCACTATGTCGCATCAGAGCCATGTTGGCGGGGCCATTTTGGGTCCGCAAGCGCATCAGGTCGTCGTGAAACACCACATCCATCACCCAGTGCAGGCGATTTTCCACACCCCAATGGGCGCGTGTGGCGCGCAGGAATTGCTTGGCTGAGAGCGGTGCGGAGGACAGATAGTAACGTCGCGAGAAACTGGTTTTACCTTTGTGTTTGACCTCGGCCTCGATCATGCCGATAGCGGCGAGGCCTGGAAACCTTGGTGCGCCAGGCTCAGACCGATCAGGGCGCAGCCACTCTACATCATGACTGACATAGGCACGACGGATTTCTATCCGCCCATGATCGGCATCGGTGGTTTCATGGGTTTCCAAACCACTGGTCTGGTCGAAATAGAGCCTCACCTCTTCATGCAGTGATTTTTGGTTGCCTTTAAGCGCCAAAAGATAGTCTGCGCCTTGTGCGAGGATCGCCGCAGCAATACCGTGTTGGCAGCCCATTGCATCAATCGTGACCAGCGCGCCTTTCAACTCAAGCCGCGCCAGTAGTCGAGGTATCGCGCTGATTTCATTCTCTTTCTCGTCACAGGATTCTTGCCCCAAGACCAATCTCTGACGCGTTGCCCAAGCTGAAACCAGATGCAGGGCGCGGCCATCCTCACCATGCGCACGGCGTGACGACTTGCCGTCAATTGCCACGATCTCATCATCGCCATCGCGCAAGGCCGCAACCCAGGAAACGAAGCATTCGCTAAACAGGTCAGCGGGAATCGCGTTCATCACATCATTGAGCGTGTCATGAGATGGGATGCCATCTTTGAAGGGTAGAAACCCACGCAAGAATTTCAATTTTCGGTCCGCCCATCGGGCTATTTCGGCAAAATCATCAGCACCAGCCATAACACCGCAGAGCACAATCAGTAGGATTTCGGGTAGTGGATAAACAGTTTTCCAGCTCTGGCGTGGGTCTTCAATGGCAGAAAAATGGTCGAGGATATTGGCTGAGATCATGGGAGGCTCCGAATGTCATTTCAATGACCAGAGAATCACATATCACCCGCTAAGGGAATCCCCACTTTTTCAAGCGATTGCCGTGGTAGGATGTATAAAAAATTGACAGGAATCAGTTTGCTTATTATAAGAACGAACGTTCATTTAATTAAAGGTTGATATGGCACGCTTAAAAGGGTCCATAGGGGCAGAAACAAAGGTTGCTATTTTATCGGCTGCTTTGCCCTTGATTGCGCAATATGGTTATTCAGCTGTTTCTATGCGCCAGATAGCCGAAGCTGTTGGGGTGAATGTAAGCGCGCTTTACAACCATTTCCCAAACAAACAGCAAATTCTTTTACGTCTTATGGTAGATCATATGGACTGTTTGATGGCTGCTTGGGCTGATCAAGATGCCAGAGGGACGACGGACGCCGAACAGCTTGAAGTCTTTGCGCGGTTTCACATTCGGTTTCATATCGAAAGACCTAAAGCGGTGTTTATCTCGTTTATGGAACTGCGGTCATTAGAACCTGAAGGCCATAAAATAATCGAAAAACAGCGCCGTACATATGAAGATATTTTGCGCGACATCATTCGTGGAGGGATGAGTACAGGTGTATTTAATACACCTGATGCTCACGTGGCAGCGATGTCGATCCTCGGCTCTTTGACTGGGGTGAATACATGGTTCAGTGCAGATGGTCGTTTGAGCCAAAAAGAAATTGAAGACACTTATGTTGACCTGACTTTACGCAGTGTTGGTTACGAAATCAAAGGGACATCACATGTTTAACTCTACAATGAATTTCAACCTAGGCGAAGATATCGATGCGTTGCGTGAAACCGTTCAACGTTTTGCCGCCGCTGAGATTGCACCACGTGCGGCTGAAATTGATACAAATAATGAGTTCCCGATGGATCTTTGGGAGAAACTGGGCGCACTGGGTTTGCATGGGATTACCGTGCCAGAAGAAGATGGCGGTGTGGGTATGGGGTATCTTGCGCATTGTGTGGCTATTGAAGAAGTTAGTCGCGCCAGCGCATCCGTCGGGTTATCTTATGGCGCTCATTCCAATCTTTGTGTGAACCAAATCAATCGTTGGGGAACCGCTGAACAAAAAATAAAATACTTACCAAAGTTGATTTCAGGTGAACACGTTGGGTCTCTTGCTATGTCTGAACCTGGGGCTGGATCCGATGTGGTTTCGATGAAATTACGGGCTGATAAGCGCAATGATGGCTTTTTGCTGAACGGCAATAAAATGTGGATTACGAATGGACCAGATGCAAGTACATTGATTGTCTACGCAAAATCTGATGCAGATGCGGCATCGAAAGGGATTACCGCATTTCTAGTTGAAAAAGGCATGGAAGGTTTTTCTACAGCTCAAAAATTGGACAAGCTTGGGATGCGTGGATCGAATACATGTGAATTAGTCTTCAAAGATTGCTTTATACCTTTTGAAAACATTCTGGCTGAAGAAGGCATGGGTGCCACTGTTTTAATGTCGGGTTTGGATTACGAACGTGTGACTTTGGCCGCAGGGCCACTTGGTATTATGGCCGCTGCCATGGATGTTGTTGTGCCCTATGTTCACGAGCGTGAACAGTTCGGAAAACCTATCGGAACCTTCCAACTCATGCAGGGAAAATTGGCAGATATGTATACGACGATGAACGCCTGCCGTGCCTATGTTTATGCTGTAGCGCAGGCATGTGATCGTGGGGAAGTCACACGTAAAGATAGTGCTGGTTGTATTCTTTACGCTGCTGAAAAAGCCACCCAAATTGCGTTGGAGGCGATCCAATGTTTAGGCGGTAACGGTTATACGAATGAATATCCTACAGGCCGTTTGTTGCGTGATGCAAAATTATACGAGATTGGTGCAGGGACTTCTGAAATTCGTCGTATGTTGATTGGACGTGAACTGTTCAATGAAACGAAAGCATAAGGTGCTTATTAAAGCTGCAACATATGATGATCTAAAGGCAGATTTTTCTTGGGATATCCCAGAACTTTACAATATGGGTGTCGATGTCTGCGATAAATGGGCTGAAATCGATCCAGATCGTACAGCTTTGATTGATTTGACATCAAGTGATCGGGTGGATGTCAGCTTCGCTGTGCTGCAGTATTTATCAGATCGATTAGCCCTGCATTTACGTAGCTTGAGTGTGTGTGTCGGAGATCGTGTTGGTGTGTTTCGCAGCCAATCTGTTTGGACTGCGGTTGCACATATTGCAATTTGGAAGCTGGGTGCGATTTCGGTGCCGTTATTTACGTTATTTCGTAAAGAAGCATTGCAGACACGGCTTAATAATTCTGGTGCAAGCGTTGTGATAACAGATGAAGCATCTCTACCAATTTTATCTGATATCCAAGATAGCTTGCCAGAATTGGAGCATATTATTGATCCTGAAAAAACAGCGTTTGATAGTGATGCCGAATTTACACCCGTATCAACTGGTCCGAATGACCCTGCGATAATCATTTATACATCTGGTACAACAGGTGCGCCTAAAGGGGCGTTGTTGCCACACCGTGTTCTACTAGGGCATTTGCCAGGTGTGGAGCTAAGTCATGATTTTTTTCCTCAAGAAGGTGATTGCTTGTGGACGCCTGCCGATTGGGCGTGGATTGGTGGTTTACTTGATGTTTTGATGCCTGGATTGCATCATGGAATTCCAGTTGTGGCAGCGCGGATGAATAAGTTCAGTGCTCAAGGTTGCCAAGAAATTATCGAAAAAGGGCAGGTGAAGAATGTGTTCTTTCCTGCCACTGCATTAAAATACTTGAAAGCGGAAGGTGTTTCATTAACAGGTTTGCGTACGGTTGCGTCTGGTGGCGAAGCTTTAGGTGCGGAATTGCTAGCGTGGGGACGTGAAAAGCTTGGCCTCACGATGAATGAGTTTTACGGGCAAACAGAATGTAACATGATCGTTTCATCTTGTAATGACCTGTTCCCTTCCAAGGAGGGATGTATGGGCCGTGCTGTTGTTGGGCACGATGTTGCAATTATTGATACCGATGGAAACAGAACAGACGAAGAAGGTGATATTGCCGTTCGTGTTGGTACACCTGTGATGATGCTTGAATACTGGGGTAACCCGCTGGCGACGGCCGAGAAATTTCGCCGTGATTGGTTAATTACTGGGGATCGCGGGATCATAGAAGATGGGTACATCCGCTTTGTGGGCCGCGATGATGATGTGATTAATTCTGCGGGATATCGTATCGGTCCAAGTGCAATTGAGAATTGTTTGTTAGGGCATACTTGCGTCGAAGCTGTTGGCGTAGTTGGTAAGGCTGATGAAACGCGCGGCGAAATTGTCAAAGCCTATGTGAAACTAAAAACGGATATTGAAGGGGATGAGGCTTTGGTTTCCGAACTGCAAGATTATGTTCGTAATATGCTCGCAGCACATGAATACCCGCGTGAAATAGAATTTTTAGAAATATTACCAATGACTGTAACGGGTAAGATTATGCGCAAAGAATTACGTGCGCATGCAAACGGTGAAGTGGAACAAAGTAATGGCTAGACTTGAAACAAAACTAAACCCGCGTTCGCCAGAGTTTATTGAAAATGTAAATGCAAACGAAGTGTTTTTGAAGGGTATGTCTGAATTAGCCGCTAAGATATCCTTAGGGGGGCGAGAGGCATCACGTGCGCGGCATGTGTCCCGAGGGAAGCTATTGCCACGAGACCGCGTTGCAGGATTATTGGATATTGGGTCCCCATTTTTAGAAATTGGATTATTTGCAGCTCACGATGTGTACGAGGCAGATTTACCTGCCGCAGGTGTGATTGCGGGTATTGGGCGTGTCGAAGGACGCGATTGTATGATTTTGTGCAACGATGCAACCGTTAAGGGTGGCACTTATTACCCGCTGACTGTGAAGAAACATTTGCGAGCTCAAGAGATCGCTGAAGAAAACAACCTACCTTGTCTTTATCTAGTGGATAGTGGTGGTGCTAACTTGCCAAACCAAGATGAAGTCTTTGCCGATAAAAACCATTTTGGCCGTATCTTTTATAATCAAGCGCGTATGAGTGCGAAGGGGATTACTCAAATTGCTGTCGTCATGGGGTCTTGTACTGCAGGAGGCGCTTACGTGCCTGCAATGTCGGATCAGACAATCATAGTGCGCGAGCAGGGAACGATCTTTCTCGCGGGACCTCCATTGGTGAAAGAAGCAACAGGTGAAGTGATTGACGCGGAAACTTTGGGTGGGGGAGACACGCATACGCGCCTATCTGGTGTTGCGGATTACCTTGCCGAAGATGATAGGCATGCATTAGCGCTAGCTCGGCAATGTGTGCGAAATTTGGGCGGTGAGAGGATACCTGTTCCCCAACAAGGTGATGGTCCAATACTAGACCCCGAAGAATTACTGGGTGTTGTTCCTGCAGATCCCAAGACACCGTTTGATATCAGAGAGATCATTGGCCGTATTATTGATGGTTCAGATTTTGAAGAGTTTAAAGAACGTTTCGGAACAACACTGGTCTGCGGATTTGCCAGGATTGATGGTATTCAGGTTGGTATATTAGCTAACAATGGTGTGTTGTTCTCTGAAAGCTCGCAAAAGGGTGCACATTTCATACAACTGTGTTGCCAACGTAAAATACCACTTTTGTTTTTGCAAAATATTACGGGATTTATGGTTGGTTCGAAATACGAAGCAGGGGGTATTGCGAAGGATGGTGCTAAACTTGTGGCCGCTGTTTCCTGTGCTGATGTGCCGAAAGTAACCGTTGTTGTTGGCGGATCATATGGTGCTGGGAATTATGGTATGTGTGGTCGTGCCTATAGTCCACGGTTTATGTGGATGTGGCCCAATGCAAAAATCTCGGTCATGGGGGGCGAACAAGCTGCGGGTGTCATGGCAACCGTAACACGTGATACAGTCGAAGCTAGGGGCGGTACATTCTCTGACAAAGATGAAAAGGCGCTTAAGCAACCAATCTTGAATCAATTTGAAAGACAAGCTCAGCCACTTTATGCTTCAGCGCGCCTTTGGGATGATGGGATAATAGATCCACGAAAAACTCGTGATGTTGTAGCATTGTCCTTACGTGCTGCATTGAACTCCCCCATTAAAGAGACGCAGTTCTCTGTGTTTAGAATGTAAGGATTAATAGTATGTTCGATAAAATTCTAATCGCAAATCGTGGTGAAATTGCTTGCCGTATTATTCAAACGGCACAGAAGATGGGTATTAAGACTGTTGCTGTTTATTCAGAGGCAGATGTGAATTCTATGCATGCTTTAAACGCGGATGAGGCTGTTTTAATTGGCCCAGCACCAAGCGAAGAAAGTTATCTGAAAGGGGAGCGTATTATTCAAGCGGCCTTAGATGTGGGTGCGCTAGCTATTCATCCTGGATATGGTTTCTTGTCAGAGAACCCAGAGTTTGTGGAATGTGTAGAAGCTGCAGGTTTGGTATTTATTGGCCCCTCAGCACCATCTATTCGCAAGATGGGTTTAAAAGACGAAGCAAAACGTTTGATGCAGGATGCGGGTGTTCCTGTAGTTCCTGGGTATCATGGGGGCAATCAAGATGCAGGTTTTTTAGCATGTGAAGCAGATAAAATTGGATACCCTGTATTAATCAAGGCACGTGCTGGCGGTGGCGGAAAGGGTATGCGGTTGGTTGAAAAAAACGCTGACTTTGAAACCGCATTGGCATCTGCACAACGCGAAGGGCAAGCCAGTTTTGGGGATGCACATGTATTGATCGAGAAATACATAACTTCGCCACGTCATATCGAAGTACAGGTTTTTGGAGATACATATGGAAATGTTGTGCATCTGTATGAACGCGATTGTTCTTTGCAACGCCGTCATCAAAAGGTGATCGAAGAAGCTCCTGCGCCAGATATGCCTGAAGATGTGCGTTCGGCTATGACTAATGCTGCTATCGAGGCCGTAAAGAAAATTGGCTATCAGGGTGCTGGTACAATTGAGTTTATTGTTGATGGCTCTGGCCCGCTTCGGACAGATGGGTTTTGGTTTATGGAGATGAACACACGCTTACAGGTTGAACATCCAGTGACAGAGGCGATTACTGGCGTTGATCTTGTGGAATGGCAATTGCGTATTGCAAGCGGTGAAGCATTACCAATGTCGCAAGAGCAAATTCTTTTAAATGGCCACGCCTTTGAAGCCAGAATTTATGCGGAAGACCCACAGGATGATTTCAAGCCATCACCAGGCACGCTTCATACCGTACGATTTGCCAAGGGTTGCCGCATTGATACAGGTGTACAAAGTGGCGATGCTGTTAGTCCGTTCTATGACCCGATGATAGCAAAGATAACCACCTACGGGTCTGATAGGCAGGCAGCATTGTCACGCTTGATCATTGGGTTGGATGAAACATTTTGTACAGGTATTCAGAATAATATTAGCTTCTTATCGGCACTTGCAGGTGACGCTGATTTTTCAAGGGGTGATTTTGATACTGGATTGATTGCACGAAAACAAGGTGTTTTAGCTCAAGTACAATCACCTGATACGTTTGATATTGTGGCTGGATTTCTATCGCTTAATCCAGTGGATATAACCGCTCAACGTTTAGGATGGGGATTGTGGTCACAAGTTAATCACCCGCTGAATATGATTTATGAAGGGGTTGAGTTAGATGGAGTTATTCGATTTGACGGACCGCAAGCTCTTACAGTGTCGATAAATGGAGAGCAGACTACTTACCAGGACATTTCAATCGTGGATGGATGTGTGAAGGCACATAATGATAATGCAAAATATTCTGCTTTTGTAGCAACGTCGGACACAATTTCTTATGTGAAATCATCTGCCAATCAATATAGCTTTCATAGTGTAGATCCATTCGCGGCGGGAGCTGCTCACATACAGAATTTAGACCAAGTCTTATCCCCGATGACAGGGGTAGTGACTGCGGTTCATGTTGAAGCAGGGCAGACTGTGGAAAAAGGGACACCTCTTTTTGCCGTCGAAGCTATGAAAATGGAACATGTTGTTACTGCAGGACAAGATGGCGTTATTGACGTTGTCTTGTGTTCAACATCTGATGCTGTCGATCAGGATCAACGTCTTATTCAATTTATTGAGACAGATACATGAGTAATACCTTCGTAACAGTTTATGAAGTTGGGCCGAGAGATGGGTTGCAAAATGAAGCAACTCTCATTCCAACTATTGATAAGATCGGATTGATTAATGCACTGTCTGAAACGGGTTTAACCAAGATTGAAGCAACTAGTTTTGTATCCCCAAAATGGGTGCCGCAAATGAGTGATGCCGTTGATGTCATGCAGGGGATAAAGCGCCAAGTGAGCGTGACCTATGCTGCATTAACACCAAACCAAAAAGGACTAGAGGCAGCCTTAAGCGCCAATGCTGATGAGGTTGCAATCTTTGGGTCTGCTTCAGAAAGTTTTAGCCAAAAAAATATCAATTGCAGTATTATAGAAAGTTTAGGACGCTTTGAACTTGTTGCAAAAGAAGCTTTAGAAAATAACGTTAAACTGCGCGGTTATGTATCTTGTATTGCTGCTTGTCCCTATGAAGGACGTATCGCCCCCGCTGCCGTATTGGATGTGGCGCAAGCCTTGCTTGATATGGGGTGTTATGAGGTTTCACTAGGAGATACTATTGGGGTTGCTAACAAAGATGATATTTCTCGTATACTTGATCTCTTAACATTGAGCATTTCAGGTTCAAAGCTTGCAGGACATTTTCATGATACAAAAAGCAATGCGTTAGAGAACGTTCGTACAAGTCTGAATTACAACTTACGCACGTTTGATAGTGCTATTGGTGGTCTTGGTGGATGCCCTTATGCGCCTGGCGCTAAGGGGAATTTATCTACAGTACCCTTAGTGAAAATGTTACAAAATGATGGTTGGGAAACGGGTTTAAATCTTAAAAGCCTTGAAGCAGCTCAGGCATTATTATCTTCTTGGTCCTTAGGAGGTCATGATTGATGTATGAAACGATAAAGGTAACAAAAGATGCTTCAGGTGCTGCAACCTTAACGCTTACACGCCCAGAAAAGCACAATGCATTGAATGAACCAATGATGCATGAAATTAGGGATGCGGTTAAAATGCTTGGAGCCGATGACGCTATCCGTGTTGTTGTGTTGCAAGCAGAGGGCAAAAGCTTCTGCGCTGGGGCCGATTTGAATTGGATGCGTGCGCAAGCTGGATTAGATCGTGCTGGAAAGATTGCGGGCGCAACTGTGTTGGCGATGATGTTGGCAGAGTTGAACAAACTCTCGAAACCTTTGATCGGGCGCATAGAGGGAAATGCGTTTGGTGGTGGTATAGGCATGATGGCTGTCTGTGATGTGGTTTTTGCATTGCCTGATCTTAAATTCGCACTTACAGAAACAAAACTTGGGCTGATACCGGCTACGATTAGCCCATTCGTATTAGGTAAGGTTCCGCAAGCGTTCAGCCGTCAAATCTTCTTTAGTGCTAAAACATTTGATACGACGTTTGCACAGGACGCTGGGTTGGTCAGTTCTATATGTTTTGCAAAAGATATGGATGAGATGATTGAGGCAGAGATTAAAGTAATCTTGAAAACCGCACCATATGCTGTCGCTAAAGCAAAGGCATTATTACTGGACTTGCAAAGCGGAGATGAAGCTGAGAGGATTACAACAACAATCAATGCGCTTGCTGATTGTTGGGAAAGCGATGAAGCACAAACATTGATTGCGCAATTCTTTGAAGGATAAGATGATATGACTGCACCATATGATTATGTGATCATCGGTGCAGGCTCTGCTGGATGTGTATTGGCAAATCGTCTGAGTGAAGATCCAAACAAGAATGTGTTGCTATTAGAGGCAGGCGGACGTGACAATTACCACTGGATACATATCCCGATTGGATACCTGTATTGTATTGGTAATCCACGTACAGATTGGGGTTTTGAAACTGAAGCCGAAGCTGGCTTAAACGGGCGCAAATTGCTTTATCCACGAGGTAGAGTTTTGGGCGGGTGCTCTTCCATAAATGGAATGCTTTATGTGCGAGGTCAGGCCGAGGATTATGACGGTTGGCGTCAATTGGGCGGGACTGGTTGGGGCTGGGATGATGTATTGCCATACTTCAAAAAATCTGAAGATTATTTTGCAGGTGCAAACGATGCTCATGGCGCAGGTGGGGAGTGCGTGTTGAAGACCAACGCTTGCAGTGGGATGTCTTGGATGATTTTGCTAAAGCCTGTGTGGAAGAGGGTATTCCTTACAGTGATGACTTAAATAGTGGAGATAACCACGGAGTTGCTTATTTTAAAGTAAATCAAAAATCAGGCTGGCGTTGGAGTACGTCAAAAGGGTTTTTACGTCCCGTAATAAATCGCAAAAACCTGACTGTTCGAACACATGCTCAAGTTGTCCAGATTATTATCAAAGATCGCAAGGCGCTAGGCGTGGAGCTATGTGATGGTGATAAAATCTATGCAAAAGATGAAGTTATCCTTTCTGCAGGGGCTATTGGGTCACCACAAATTTTACAGCTCTCTGGCATCGGCCCTGGATCACTCCTGCAAAAAATGGGTATAGACGTAGAACACGCGGCTCCTGATGTTGGTGGGAACTTACAGGATCATTTACAAATTCGATGTGCTTACAAAATATCAGGTGCAAAGACACTAAATACGATGGCACAATCACTGTGGGGTAAGTTTAAAATTGGTGCTGAATATGCATTAAAACGAACTGGTCCGATGTCCATGGCACCAAGTCAATTGGGAGCGTTTGCCTACTCATCAAAAGATAAAGCTACACCTGACTTGGAATATCATGTGCAGCCCTTGTCATTGCCAGCTTTTGGACAACCTCTACATGATTTCCCTGCTGTGACTGCAAGCGTATGTAATCTACGCCCACAAAGTCGTGGTACAGTTCAGATTACATCTCCAAATCCAATGGACCATCCAAAAATTGCGCCAAATTATTTATCTGAAGTTGAAGATCAACGTGTAGCAGCAAATGCGATCCGTCTTACGCGTCGTATTGTGAACCAACCCAGTTTTGCAAAATATAACCCGCAAGAATTTTTACCGGATCAAGTTGGTGACAGCGATGAAGAACTGGTGAAGGCTGCAGGTGATGTTGGAACCACAATATTCCATCCTGTTGGTACATGCCGTATGGGTAATGATGATAATGCAGTTGTTGGTTTCGATTTGAAAGTGCGTGGCATTGAAAGTTTACGTGTTGTGGATGCTTCCGTTATGCCAACGATTACGTCTGGAAATACGAACTCACCAACAATTATGATTGCTGAAAAAGCTGCGGATTTAATTAAAATGTCACAAAGAGCATAGTTGGTACTGGTTCAGATGAAGAACCATTTCTACGATCATCATATTTGTTCTTGCTGATATTGCGCTTTATCGACGGCCACAACACTTTTGTGAATAAGGACCTAAGTTATGTATAATATCTCACAACTCATATCGCGATTTCCGCGTGCTGAACTAATATCGGAACCTACTCCTGTCGAACGATTGGACCGTATGTCGGATAAATTGGGTGTCGATCTTTGGATGAAGCGTGATGATTTGACTAGTCTTAGTTTTGGCGGGAATAAAACCCGCCAATTAGAATATTACATCGGAGCTGCGGTTCATAAAGCTGCTGATACCATTTTGATTACGGGGGCTGTGCAATCGAATTTTGTACGAGCTGCAGCCGCTGCGGCTGCAAAGTATGGAATGAAGGCAATCTTACAACTTGAAGAGCGCGTTCCCGATATGGGGCCGACATATTATTCCTCTGGAAACGTGCTGCTTAGCTCGCTGTTAGATGTTGAGTGTATGTCTTTCCCAGAAGGTGAAAATGAAGCAGGTGCAGATGCGGCGTTGGTCAAACGCGCAGCCGAGTTGGAAGCCAATGGACAGATTCCATTTATCATCCCATTGGGGATCGATCATCCGCCGCTAGGTGCTGTTGGCTATGTTCAAGGTGGTGCTGAATTGGCTGATCAAATATCAGATTTTGATGTTGGGATTGTTCCTTCTGGCAGTGGCGCTACGCATGGGGGATGGCTGACGGGCCTTTGCCTGTCGGGAGTTGATTGTCCAATTTACGGGATATGCGTGCGCCGTGATGCGGTACAACAGAAAGACAGGATAAATACTGTTACTAACCGCTTGGCTGAAATGTTGAAAATAGAGAGGCCTTTTACACAAAAAGATATTCTTACGTGGGATGGTGCATTAGCCCCAGGATATGGTCAAGTTAGCACTGAAACGCGAAATGCGCTTAAATTTATGGCGCAGACTGAAGGTATAATGCTTGATCCTGTCTATACCGCAAAGACATTCTCTGGCCTTCTTGGGTTATTAAAAGAAGGAAAAATTTCACGCGGTCAAAAGGTTTTAATGCTCCATACTGGAGGATTGCCTGCTATTTTCAGTTATCAAGATGTTTTGTAATATGGAGTAAACTTTCAAAGCTGCATAATTAAGGATTAACCGTTGATAATACCAATCGCCTTAACGCATTGCGAGAATGGAGTTACGTCATAATGTGATTTGTATACTCTTGAAAAATGCGATGGAGATATAAAACCACATGCGAATGCCACATCCGTGACTGATTGTTC
This sequence comes from Amylibacter sp., assembly GCA_965206885.1. Lineage (GTDB taxonomy): Bacteria > Pseudomonadota > Alphaproteobacteria > Rhodobacterales > Rhodobacteraceae > Amylibacter. The sequence goes on from CBDBLJ010000008.1 coordinate 175,685, forward strand.
CGTTTGTAAAAGTAAATGTTGTGCTTTTTTCATCCGTAGCTCCATGTAATACTTACCTGGAGAACAGTTCATAAAACGGCCAAATAATCGCTCTAGTTGCCTTGTGGAAATACCAACTTCTTTTGCAATAATTGATGGAGATACAGGGCTTTCGATCCTTTCTTCCATAATTTGTATTGCGCGTAAAAGTTTTGGATTACGCATTCCGTGCCGAGCTTGAAGAGATACTTTCTGTTCAGCAGTCGAGTTGCGAACTGTATTATAAACCATCTGATCGGCTATCGCGACGGACAGATCATTACCATGCCATTCTTCAATTAAATGTAGCATTAAGTCAGCAGTGGCCGTTCCGCCCGATGCTGTTATATATTTTCCATCAGCTACAAAAACATTCCGGCATAAAGACGCTTCTGGAAATCTCCCCATAAAGCTATCATGATATTCCCAGTGCAATGACACCTTATGGCCATCTAAGAAACCAGCTTCTGCAAGAACAAATGCACCTGAACATAATGCGCCAATCTCTGTACCGTGCGCCCGTTCTCGTCTAAGGAAAGTCAAAATGTTAAGGCTTGTGTGTTCCCATACATCCAATCCTGAGAGTATGAATAATCGGTCACCTTTTTCTAAAGGATCTAAGCCATTATGAACCAATGTAACGGACCCATTTGAGCACGTTGCTGTTTCTCCATTTTCAGAAATAAAAGACCAAGTATACAGTACTTTACCACTAATCAAATTAGCAATTCTTAAAGGTTCTACGGCACAAGAGAATGCTAAGTGAGAAAAGTTTTCTACTAACAGAAATACAAAGTGTTGTGCCTTGCTCATAGGACAATCTTTCTATGGGAAGAGGTGTGGCCTGTAATTGGTAATAGAATAAACCCTTTTTGTATACAATTTGTTTTTGTATTTTGATTGATATGAACAGTAATGATATAGTCTAGAAGTATGATGCAGACGCATATCAAAAATAGAAGAAATGGCTCGTAGGGCTGAAATAATCTTCCCTATGGTAAACTAAGCTTTGCCATTCTGCCGCCGTCCACTGTGTATATTTGACCCGTGATAAAGCTACTTTCAGAGGCTGCTAAAAAGGCAACCAATGCGGCGACCTCGGCAGGTGTACCGGTACGCGCTGCAGGATGAATTTTGCCAATATCAGACCGAAACATATCAGGATCTGCCATGCTTTTGATAAAATCATTGTTCAGATCTGTATCTATCCACCCTGGTGCAACAGCATTGCATCTTATGCCGTCTACACCGTGGTCAACTGCAATGGCTCGTGTAAGACCATGTAACCCTGCTTTTGATGCGCAATAAGCTGCATGATTAGGATTTGAACCTAAAGCTTCAATAGAGCTAATATTAACAATTGATCCCTTGGTTTTGCGTAAATACGGTAATGCAGCTTTTGTCATTGTAAATGGCGTTGTCAGATTAATGTTCAAATTACGCTGCCAATCATCTAACGACATGTCTTCTACGCGGGCTTCTTGCATCATACCCGCATTATTCACTAACACATCTAGCTGGTTGGTCTTTTGTATTAATTGATCGATCACTTGTATCGATGCTTGGGGATCAGAAAAATCAGCAGATAAAAAGTCAAACTCAGTATCAGCGCTACGCTGAGCTGTAAAAACACGCGCGCCCTCAGACTGTAAACGCTGGGCAATTGCCTGTCCTATTCCACTACGTCCACCTGTTACCAGTGCGACTTTATCCTTGAAGCGCATCATGCAACCGACTTTCCACCATTAATTTCTAAGAGTTCACCACACATATAACGTGCATGATCTGATGCTAAGAACAAAACAACTTCAGCAATGTCATCAGGCTGAGCTATTCTTCCAATCGGCACGGTTTTATCCAAATCAGCAATAGCCGTGGTTGGGTTGAAACCGCGAAGCTCAAACCCAGTGCGTAGCATCGGTGTATCAACCTCATTCGGGCAAACTGCATTTATACGAATACCTTGGTGTGCATGATCGCGCCCCATACATTGTGTCAATGACGCAATTGCTGCTTTTGTCATACAATACACTGCGTGATCCGGACCAGGATGAACACCCCAGCAAGATGCAGTATTCACAATTGCGCCCCCGCCATTTTTCGCAAGAATTGGAATAGCCGCGCGACATATGCGAAATGGAGCTTTCACATTTACATCAACTGAAATATCAAAATCTTGATCTGTGCTGGCTGTAACAGGTCCCCGCCGCATAATCCCAGCGTTGTTCACAACGATATCAAGCCCACCAAGTGCCTTCTCTGCTGCTGTGGGTAAATTATCAGTATAATTACTATCAGTCAGATTACCTGGAAGATGGGCATCGGCCTGAACCATATCAACATTCAGGTCAGCAGCTGCAACCTTCGCTCCCGCCGCTTTGAACATGCGCACAATGGATAAGCCGATGCCTCCAGCGGCTCCAGTTACTAACACACGTTTTTCGGAAAAATCCATATTAGTTCCTTTTAAAGGTGTTTGTGAAATGTATCAACTTCATCGCTCATTCACTTAATAATCTTGATTCAGAGCATCGGCTGCTGGAATTTCACGTTCACGGCGTTCTATATATTCTAATAACTCTTCATTCTTTGCTTCATCTAACACTGGTTCTTGGTATTCTTGCAATTGTTTGCGTGCGAAATTCAAAGCTCTTTCAGTTACGTCCAAACTTCCGTCAGCTTGCCATTGTTCAATTGAGTTGTTGTCGAATAATTCAGGCATGAAAAATGCACGTTGGAAATTTTCTTGTGTATGTTTGTGACCTAGAAAATGGCCGCCAGGACCAACATCACGTATAGCTGCTAATCCTTCATCGAAATCATCCCAGCGTGGGCCTTCTGCCATACGGTGCGCCATTGCGCATTGTTCAGCATCAACAACAAACTTAGCGACCGAACAGTGCATGCCAGCTTCATTCCAACCTGCGGAATGCCAAATATAATTAGCACCAGAATGGATGACAGCTGATAATGTTGTTGCGCTTTCATATCCGGCTTGCGCATCAAATATTTTGGCACCCCCAAGTGTATTGGATGTACGCCAAGGCACTCCGTAAAAACGCGCCATTTGTCCAATCATGAAGTTCATCAAGCTGATTTCTGGTGTACCTGCCATTGGTGCGCCCGACCGCATCGATACTGATGACAGATAATGACCGTAAATTGCAGGGCACCCTTTGCGGATCACTTGAGTGTATGCCAAAGCACTTAGGGCTTCAGCGTTCAATTGAGCAACTGTTGGTGCTACTGATGCAGGTGTGTTCGCGCCCCCTAAAACGAACGGCGAGCATAAGACTGGTTGATTGCGCTTGCAAAAAGCCCGCATCGCACCCAACATAGTTTCATCCCAAACTAATGGAGAGTTCCCGTTACAGTTCCCAGTTGTTACTGGGTTTTTCTCTATGAAATCATCACCAAATAGAATTGCACACATATCCATGACATCTTCAGCGTTCTTAGGGCTTGTTGTCATACCCATGAAGGTTTTATCTGAATACTTCATAGAGGAATATGTGATGCGCAGATGGCGCTGGCTGATCGGGTGATCATATGGTTCGACAATATGGTGTGCACTGGAATGCAATGCTGGAGACATATGCGCCAACTTATGGAACATAGCCAAATCCTCTAATGTTGGGTTCCGACGTACATCATCGATATCTCGCAGATATGGCGCGCCCGTCATCGGTACAAAAATTGAATCCTTTCCACCCAAACGTACATTGTTTTCAGGGTTACGAGCATTATAAGTAAAGTCACTTGGAATTGTTGAAATCAGATCGCGTACCAAATCACGATCAAGGTGAACACATTCGCCGCGAACATCAGCGCCAGCGCGTTTCCAATCTTCAATCGCAATATCATCTCTAAAGATGACGCCTACATCTTCCAAGATATCCATGGAGGCATTGTCCATACGATGCACTTGTTCTTCATCCATTGGCTCACATAATGGGAGGTTGCGTTTAAGGCCAGGTAGCATCAGATGGTTAGGAGCCGTGCGTTTCGTACGGCGTGAGTTACGGCCCCCAGATCGAGCACGAGGAATTTCAGTGTTTTCGGACATCAATTAGTCTCCTAATTATCAATTTATAGCGACATCATCAAAAACAGTTAATCGTCACAAGTACGTAAGCGAAGTCTGAAGACAATATACGACAAATCCTGCGCTATTTATATTCTAGGATGTTTAATATCAGCGTGCTGACAGAACCTTGATTGAAGCAATGAGAGGGCAAGGCTGTAAGATGAAAATAAAATCTTATGAGATTGAGCGTGACGTTCTTATGTAACATAACGTCATTATGTCAAATATTAGCCAGGTAGCTGACGTCAATGCTTTGCAATTGCATCACTTCTAGCGATCCAAGCATCATCGAATTGTGAGATGTACTCTACAAATCATTTTAGCGCTTGAAAGCGTGCATGTCGCCCTAAAATGCACGCGTGCATATCGATGATACCATCTGTCGGTTAACCTATCTTCTTCGATATTTAGTACGAATTGAACTGCAATTTTTGCGTCTTTTGGCCATTGCGCGCTAGATTTGTTTGCTCTGTAACCAATTAGATCGCGAAGGTAGTTTCGCCGTATACGTCATTTTGTTCCTAAGATTTCTTTTAAGTCAAATGGTTCGGGTTTTACAACTGAAAGATCTAAGCTTTCTTGTATGTGGCGAAGGTGTTGAGACACCATATGTCCAGCAGTTTTTGCATCGCTAGTTTTTATTGCGTTAAGGATTTCCGCGTGTTCATTATCAGGGCAGCAAGAATTCCCCGCATCGCCAAATAATTCAACAATTAGGGATGTTCGTGTCACAAGTTCGCGAATGATACGTATTAAAACTGAATTTCGACTGGCGAGCGCGAGCTTTACGTGAAATTCGCCAGACAATCGGATAATTTCGGTGCGCTCGGAATTGTTCCGGGCATGGTTTTCCATATCAATATGCATAATTAGATTCTTTAAATCTTTTTTATTGACAGTATTTGTAATGGTGCGGACCAAACTGGGTTCAATCGCCAAACGTGCTTCGAAAACTTCCTCAGCTTCTTTTGCGCTCGGGCATGCAATATAAGCACCGCGGTTGGAATGTAAGTCTACTATACCTTGGCTAGATAATAACAAAAGTGCGCGCCGAACTCTCATTCGGCCTACTCCAAAAGTTTCGCAAAGCTTACCTTCGCTTAATTTTGTTTTTGGTCCTAAACGTCGCTCCATCACCGCATCATATATCCGATCAACGATTATCCGTTCATCGGGGTCAGATGTGAAATGTCCTAATGATGTTGGCTCTTCTAATGCCACTATATGATCCGTTCTTATATACTACATTCATGATTAACATTATGAATTATAAACAGTTTTGTAAACACTATTATACAAAGTGATAACAGGATTAATTTTTTGTTGACATAAATTGTTAACGATTGTGTATTAAGTGTGTTAACTTTATGGAGGTGTCCTTGAGTTAATAATCACTGCCGATGTTATGTGTTGGCGTATTTAATTTCTTGGGAGGAAATCATGAAACGAAGAAAACTCTTTAAAACTTCTCTAGCTGCGGCAGTTGTTACTGCTCTGCAAACATCTGTTGTTTTTGCAGAGAACCCAGTGCTTAAAATTGGGTTCGTTGGTGTAACTAGTGGGCCAGCGGCATCTTGGGGCATTTCAAACCAACGTTCGATGGAAACGCGTGCAAACTGGATTAATGAAGTTGGCGGTTACAAGATTGGTGATACAACTTACGATATTGAAATTGTTTCGTTTGATGATCAAAAAGATCCCAAACGTGCAATTGCAGGTATGGAGAAAATGGCGCAAGAGGGTATTCACTATGTAGTGGGGCCGAATGTAGATGATGGTGCTGCTGCTGTGCGCCCAGTTGCTGAAGCTAATGGGATTATGTACTTTCCATACGCTTTTCCTAAGTCGCTCTATACAGCTCCAGCTTCAAACGCAGTTTTGGGGATGGTTGCGAACTATCAATCAGGACCAGCGATATACAAGTATCTGAAAGAGAATAAAGGCGTAAAGTCAGTTGCATTTATTGCGGCAAATGAATCAGATCCTTTGAGTCAACGTGTGGGTGGTGTTGCTGCAGCTACTGCTCTTGGTCTTGATGTGGTTTCAGATGGTGTAACGTATCAAGTTGATACAACGGATTTTACACCTGTTTTAACGCCTGTGATGCGTGCAAGGCCTGACCTTCTGGTTCTGTCTGGAGTTTCACCTGCGAATGCACCGCAATTGATCCGTTCAGCAAGAGAACTTGGTTTTCAAGGTTTCATTTCAACTGAAACAGCTCAAGATGCTCAAGTCCTTCGTGAGGGAGCTGGCGATCTTGCGAATGGTTTCATTTCTGTAGGTGGCGCGTCTACTCCAGATATTGCGACTGATATGATGGATGAATTTGTTGCACGTTATACTGAAATGTTTGGTGAATATAACGATGAATCAAATACTAAAGTCTATGCACTTGAGTATATTCTTGAGACACTTAAAGCTGATCCATCTGCTATCACAGATGTAGATGCATTCCAAACAACGATGGATACTTTTGAAGCACCGAACCCATACCTAAAAGGCGATGCAAAACTTCGCTATGTTGGTATGTCTTCATTTGGCCAACGCCGTCAGGTTGCTGTGCCATTGGTTGTGAACGTATACCAAGACGGTGCGTTTGAAACCTTATTTGTTGCTGAAGTCGATTAACTCTCCCCCGATTTCAACGACTGCCCTGGGCCATAGGCCTGGGGCAAATAAAGAAAGGTTCTATAGATGGAACAGATACTTGCGAATGGGATATATCTAGGTGCGCAATATGCGATGATTGCACTAGGTTTAACCCTGATCTTTGCCTTAATGAACGTCCTTAATTTTGCCCATGGGCAAATGTATGTTATTGGCGGATTTATTACTTATACTTTTTATGGACAACTGGGATTTCCATTTGTTTTAGCCCTTGTAATGTCATGTGTGACATTGGCAATATTGGGGGCTCTCATAGAGAGGTTTCTTTTTGCGCCAGTGATAAGGAAGTCTTCCAGAGAAGAAAGCACAATGCTGCTTGCTGCTGGCATCGCTTTTTTCCTTGATGCCGTTATTCTACTGGTGTTTGGCGAGAAACAACGCGGCGTACCTAAAATCGTTGACGGTGTTTTCAATTATGATTTCCGTTTAATAATGCCGTATGACCGTATCTTGATTTGTGTTTTGGCAATCCTGTCCATTGTTGGATTTATTTCCTTCATGCAGTATAGCAAGACAGGCCGTGCACTACGTGCTCTTGCACAAGATCGTGTGGCATCTGAATTGATGGGCGTGAATGCAGCGCGTTATTCAATGATTGGTTTTGCTCTTGGTGCAATGTTAGCTGGTCTCGTAGGCGGATTACTTGTCACTATTACTGGTATTAACTTGGGTATGGGCGGTCCGACTTCAATCAAAGCATTTATGATGGTTATGATTGGTGGTGCTGGTGTTATTTCTGGTGCAATCGCTGGAGGTGTCATTCTCGGCTTCCTTGAAGCCATTGGTCTTGCTCTACTTTCGCAATATGGAGACATCACATATCTGTTGATTTTTGTTTCTCTGATGATTTTCCTTGCCATCCGTCCGAATGGATTGATGGGTAAGCCTTGGGGGTAGCTACAATGAAGAATATTAAACTCACACAAGTTATTGGCGTTGTCGTTTTTTTGTTCGCAGTCTTTGTTGCCGTACCAGTAATGATTGCTGTAACAGGACGTTGGGATTTTTATTTTACTCTTACATCTGTAGCATTACTGTCGATCGCTAGTGCAGGGGTATGGCTCACGGCAATCGCTTGAAAAAGTGGGGATTCCCTTAGCGGGTGATATGTGATTCTCTGGTCATTGAAATGACATTCGGAGCCTCCCATGATCTCAGCCAATATCCTCGACCATTTTTCTGCCATTGAAGACCCACGCCAGAGCTGGAAAACTGTTTATCCACTACCCGAAATCCTACTGATTGTGCTCTGCGGTGTTATGGCTGGTGCTGATGATTTTGCCGAAATAGCCCGATGGGCGGACCGAAAATTGAAATTCTTGCGTGGGTTTCTACCCTTCAAAGATGGCATCCCATCTCATGACACGCTCAATGATGTGATGAACGCGATTCCCGCTGACCTGTTTAGCGAATGCTTCGTTTCCTGGGTTGCGGCCTTGCGCGATGGCGATGATGAGATCGTGGCAATTGACGGCAAGTCGTCACGCCGTGCGCATGGTGAGGATGGCCGCGCCCTGCATCTGGTTTCAGCTTGGGCAACGCGTCAGAGATTGGTCTTGGGGCAAGAATCCTGTGACGAGAAAGAGAATGAAATCAGCGCGATACCTCGACTACTGGCGCGGCTTGAGTTGAAAGGCGCGCTGGTCACGATTGATGCAATGGGCTGCCAACACGGTATTGCTGCGGCGATCCTCGCACAAGGCGCAGACTATCTTTTGGCGCTTAAAGGCAACCAAAAATCACTGCATGAAGAGGTGAGGCTCTATTTCGACCAGACCAGTGGTTTGGAAACCCATGAAACCACCGATGCCGATCATGGGCGGATAGAAATCCGTCGTGCCTATGTCAGTCATGATGTAGAGTGGCTGCGCCCTGATCGGTCTGAGCCTGGCGCACCAAGGTTTCCAGGCCTCGCCGCTATCGGCATGATCGAGGCCGAGGTCAAACACAAAGGTAAAACCAGTTTCTCGCGACGTTACTATCTGTCCTCCGCACCGCTCTCAGCCAAGCAATTCCTGCGCGCCACACGCGCCCATTGGGGTGTGGAAAATCGCCTGCACTGGGTGATGGATGTGGTGTTTCACGACGACCTGATGCGCTTGCGGACCCAAAATGGCCCCGCCAACATGGCTCTGATGCGACATAGTGCAATCAACATCTTCAAGCAAGTCGGCGATACGGCCAGTCTGAAAATACGAAGAAAAACAGCCGCTTGGGATGATAGTTACCTAAAAGCCGCAATCAAAGGTGAAGGCTGAAATCTTCAAGCGATTGCCGTGGGGTATGGCTAACGTTCTATATTGGCCGAATTAATATTGGTCAGGGTGCATTTGCGTTAATCGGTGCATATGTTTCAGCCATTCTTGTTACTAAAGCGGGCTTCTCATTTTGGGCATCTTTACCTATGGCTGGATTGTTTTCAGCAGGAGTTGGTGTGCTGATTGGTCTGCCAATCCTTCGCTTGCGCGGAGTTTATTTTGCAATGATTACGTTGGTTCTAACGCAAGTTGTTACGTTAACAGCTCTAGCTTTGCCTATTACCAATGGGGCAAAAGGTATTGTGTCTATTCCATTACCTCAAGAATTGTCGATCTTTGGGCTTACTTTAATCCCTGATTTTGCTAGCATGGCGAATATTAAATTGGCTTTCTATTACACGGCCTGCATTCTGATGGTTTTGAGCTTCCTTGCGATGTACCGTCTTGTGAACTCTCGTTTGGGGCATCTCTGTCGATCAATGCAACAAAATGAGGAACTAGCGTCTTCAATCGGGGTTAATATATCCTATATCCGCATTATTGTGTTCGCTATTTCGTCCTTCTTTGGCGGCATTGGCGGTGCCATGTTTGGCTCAATAGCTCAATCGGTATACCCATCCAGTTTTCAGGTGGCAGATTCCATCAACTTTATGCTTAATTGTTTCCTTGGTGGATTAGGCTATGTGTTTGGACCAATGCTAGGGACGCTAGTCTTGTATTTTGGTTGGGATCTATTGTTTGAACTGGGTAAATATCAATTGCTTGCCTATTCCACATTGCTGATTTTACTGATGCTTTATGTACCAAATGGAATCTTGAGTATCCGTTTCAAAAACTCAGAGGTAGATAAAAAATGAATACTCTACTCGAAGTAAAAAATGTCACAAAAAAGTTTGGCGGTCTGACCGCTAACAACAGCGTTAGTTTTGATGTTGCCGAGAATGAAATCTTATCAGTCATTGGACCGAACGGTGCTGGGAAATCTACACTATTCAAAATGATTTCATCTTTTATGCCAACAACATCTGGCGATGTTCTGTTTAAAGGCGAGACAATCTCAAATCTGCAGCCACATGTTGTTGCGCGTAAGGGGGTTGTTCGAACCTTTCAGGAAACCACAATCTTTAAAAGTATGACGGTAAGAGAAAGTATCGTTGTTTCCCAGCATTTGCGGGCGAAAGCATCTTTGGCTGGCTACTTTTGGGGAACAAAGTCTGCTAAATCAGATATTGTTGAATTTGGTAAAAACGCTGACGATTTGTTAGAATTCCTTGGCCTCGGAGATATCCGGCATGAATTAGCGTCTAACTTACCTCAAGGCCATTTAAGAGCGTTGGGAATTGCCATTGGTTTGGCTACAGATCCCAAAGTTTTACTCTTGGACGAGCCTTTTGCTGGAATGAACCATGATGAGACGATGCAAACTGTGGAGTTGGTAAGAGCTGTGCGCGATCGTGGGGTCACCGTTATGCTGGTGGAACATGATATGCCAGCTGTTATGTCCATTTCTGATCGGATTGTTGTTCTCAATTTTGGTGAAAAGATTGCTGAAGGTACTCCTGAAGAAATTCAGAATAATGAAAAAGTTATCGAAGCCTATCTGGGCAGCGAAGACGATGAGATTGGGATGTGAATTATGGGTGATATGTTAGAATTTAAAGATGTTGAGCTCTATTATGACCATGTCTATGCGCTAAAAGGTGTTTCAATACATTTAAAAGAAGGCGAAACAGTTGCCTTGATTGGTGCAAATGGCGCAGGGAAATCATCAATTTTGCGAGCGATTACAGGCTTGTCAAAAATTTCTAGTGGATCAGTTTATTTTCAGGGAAAGCAGATTGATGGCACACAACCTTCCGATATTGTTCGGGGAGGAATAGCGATGGTACCAGAAGGACGTCGGGTTTTTCCGTTTATGTCTGTAAAAGATAACTTGATGATGGGAGCTTTCACTCGATCAGACAAAGCTGAAATCAATAATACTCTAGAGAGCATTATCGAACGATTTCCAAGGTTAAAGGAGCGTTATTCACAAGCTGCGGGCACTCTTTCTGGCGGTGAACAGCAAATGATGGTTATTGGCCGCGCACTTATGGCTAAGCCAAAACTTTTGCTGTTGGATGAGCCGTCATTAGGTATTGCACCTAAACTGGTGCAAGATATTGCAAGGTCAATCTTGGCAATTAACCGCGATGAAGGCGTTTCAGTTCTGTTGGTGGAGCAAAATTCACGAATGGCGCTTAGTATTTCTCATCGTGCTTATGCAATGACTACAGGTAATATTTCAATTACTGGAAATTCGAAAGAATTGCTTAACGATGATCGTATTAAGGCAGCCTATCTTGGCGGTGATGTGTGAGTTGAGTACATGAAAATATTAATAGTGAACCCAAATACCACCACTTCGATGACAAAGAAAATAGGACAAGCAGCTTTAGCGATTGCTCGTCCCGATACACAGATTGTAGCGACAAACTCACAAGATGGGCCTGCGAGCATTCAGGGATACTTGGATGTAGCAATTTGTGTTCCAGGACTTTTGACCGAAGTTACCCAACATACGGATGTGGATGCGATCATTGTTGCATGCTTTGATGATACCGGTGTGGACGCCGTTAGATGCCTCGTAGATGTGCCTGTAATTGGTATTGGCGAAGCCGCATATCATATGGCGAGTATTGTATCGAACAAGTTCAGTGTAATCACAACGCTATCGCGCTCGGTGCCAGGTTTAGAGAATAACCTTCTTCGGTATGGACTTGATGCAAAATGCTGTAAGGTTCGCGCGACGAATATTCCCGTTTTGAAACTAGAAGATGGTGATCAAGCTACGACTGATAAGATTCGTCATGAAATACGGAGCGCCATTGAAGAAGATATGGCCGAAGCAATTGTTTTAGGATGTGCGGGTATGGCAGACTTGATGGAACAATTATCGCAAGAGTTTGGTTTGCCAGTAATTGATGGGGTGGCGAGTGCGGTTACTTTAGCAGAAGGTCTCGTAAACGCAGGCTTTAAAACATCAAAGCTTGGTGCTTACGCAACCCCTGAAGCATGAGAGTAGATTTAGGAGCCCAGCCTAAGCAATAATCTAGCTAGTTTTGGTGAGAGCTTGTATTCTTTAATTGGACTTGCCTCGAGCCTTGGGGCGCGTTGATCTAGGTTTTTCCCACTTTGATCTGTTTGGAGGATTGGTTTCACCTTCGAGTTTATGAGTATGATCGGTGATGTGAACTCAAAAAAGTGGTGATGTCTGGCGGGAAGCGACGGCCCGAGTGTATCCTTGTGAAGTCCAAGGCGTCAGTCAGCATTGGGTATGTGATGTTTACTAGCCGATATGGTATCGTAAAGTATTATATCAATGCCGGATAAATGGCTCTTCTCCGCTTTGTTGAGTAGAAAAAGATGCCGACCGCCAAGTAACCTGTTGATATGTATGGTTTCTGATAACTTTACATAGAGCAGGTATATGACAATCAACATCTCGCAGCATATTTTAGGCCTCAAAGGGCAACGTGTAAATGAAATTAAACTGGATGACGGCGGTGTTAAGATTGTCATTCACTGCAGCCGAGACGCGCGTAGGAGGGCTATAGACCCTGCTACAGGCCAGAAGGGAAGCATCAACCAGCATGTCCGCCGACAAGTAAACGACATCCCCCTTTTTGGGTATCCTTGTGTGGTCGAGATTGAGCTGGCGCAGGTTTATATTAACAAGGGCGAACGCCGAATTGAGGGGTGTGATTTTGTTGATAAAGGGTGCCGTTTCACTCACCGATTTTGCCGACTGATCAGTGGATTATGTCGGCATATGTCTATTCAAGCGGTTTCCAGACATTTGGATATAGCCTAGCGACAATATTATGATACTATGGTTACATGACACATCCAATTAAATTTCGCCGCCATGTTTTGCGGATAAAAGAACAAGAGTGCTTGAGTTTTGCTCGGGTCGCAGAGCGTTTCTCCGTGGGTGTAGCCTCGGTGAAGCGATGGTCTAAACGGGTTGAACCCAAACAGCATGAACGCAAAAAGATACGTAAAATAGATCTTAAAAAGCTAGCACAGGATGTTGAAAAATATCCTGATGCTTATCAGTATGAACGTGCTGACCGTTTTGATGTTTGCCCAAAGGCAATTTGGCAAGCCCTTAAGAAATTGAAGATCACATATAAAAAAAGCCATGCGGCACCCCAAGGCAAACGACGACGACAGGCAGTCCTTTCAAGAGAGGTTAGCGGCCCATGAGGCTGCAGGTAAAGCCATTGTATATATTGATGAAAGTGGTTTTGCGCATGACATGCCACGCACCCATGGTTATGCCCCGCGCGGAAAACGCTGTGTGGGTGTTCACGATTGGCAGGCGAAAGGGAGGATCAATGTTATTGGAGCGCTTTTGGCTGGCACCTTGTTAACTGTTGGCCTGACAGCATGTAATGTTGACGCGGATATCTTCAATCTTTGGCTCAAAGATCAGCTCATTCCAGTCCTTTCCAAAGGATCAGTACTTGTAATGGACAGAGCCAGCTTTCACAGACGTAGCGACACAATAAAAATCATCACGGATGCAGAACATATCCTTGAATATCTACCTGCATATAGCCCCGATTATAACCCAATTGAACATACATGGGCGCAAGCTAAAGCCCATAGGCGAAAAACAGGAGAAACCGCTGAACAGATATTCTCCAATCAAAAGTGGAATCAAAGTTGAGTCGTCAGGCTATATACGATGGGAAACGGTCAAGAATATCGACAGGGCATACCTTATTGAAACTCTCCCTACGCTTGATCCTGCAGAGCTAACTGGCTTGGAATATATTGGTGTAGATGAAGTTGCCCGGGCGAAAGGTCATGACTACATGACGGTGGTCTACGATATGGTTGGCGGTCATCTGATCTGGGTTGAAGCAGGCCGAACTGCCGAGGTTTTTTCAAGGTTTTTGAAACAACTGCAACCAGATACAGCCTGCAAAATAAAGGCCGTAGCGATGGATATGGGGCCTGCCTACCAAAAGGCTGTCAGAGAGTCCTTGCCGTTGGCCGACATAGTATTTGACCGTTTCCACGTCATGAAAAACTACAGCAAAGCTATCCATAATCAGCGTCGACTTGAGTTCAGAAAGGCCGATCCAAGTGGTAAAGAGTTGATGAAAGGGACGCATTATCTGTTGCTCAAAAATGCGGATAAGTTGAGTGAAAAACAAAGTGACAAGCTGCAAAGGTTGCTGGAGAGCAATAGCAACCTGAATGCACTTTACGTCTTGAAAGAACAGCTTCAGCTGCTGTGGAGTGCCGCTTCATTTGAGGCGATGGCGGAGCAACTGGAACGTTGGTGCCTGATAGCAGATCAGTCACAGATGCTCTATCTAAAAAAGTTCGCGAAATCCCTACGGAAACATTGTGTGGGCATCTGCAACTACGCCAAACACAAGCTCACAAGCGCCAGGATAGAGGCTGGTAATGTCAGTATAGGAATGATCCGTAAGCGAGCCAGAGGCATCAAGGATACCGAATACTTCAAACTCAAAATTAGACAATCATCCATTCCAGATAATCAATCTATGCTCTATTTGAAATCCTAAATCTACTCAACAAAGCGGAGAAGTGCCGGATAAATAAACGTCTGCCGAGCTGTTAGAATCGCAAAAAGCATTGAAAATAGCGTATTTTGACTTCTAACCGTATTTTGAATGATTGATTCCTTGCTCTAATTTAAGAAAATGAATCATTCAAATTTAGGTATTGCCATAAGATACTAATGAATAAGTTCAGATAGATGTGAGACTGTTTTTTTGTTGCCAAGATTTAGGCGGCCTCGGAGACTGAGTATTGTAAAAAACCAACTCACGAGGCCAATATGCAAATCATAAGACTGCACAAGAACGTTTATAAACTTTATGCTTGGGCGCGGACACAAGAATGTTTGGATGCGTACCGTATCAAATACGAAGACACGGTTCGGCAATGGGAAGCTTTACGCGCAGAGGGTGTTTCTCTAGCAAAATGCGCTGAATTTGTCGGCATCTCTCGGTCTACTTATTATCGCTACAAGCGGGTTTTGAAGGATTTGGCGCAAGGGATTATGCCGCCATCAAAGGCCCCAAAACACCGCAATAAGTCACAGTGGGGTGAGGCAGAAAAACAGTTGGTGCTCGAAATTCGCCGCGACAATAAAACCTACGGTAAGGAAAAAATAGGGGCCATCTTGCGGCGCGATAAAAACCAAATCATAAGCGATAGCACCGTGGGGCGTATCTTGGGTTTTCTACGCAAGAAAGGCCTGATTACACGATCAAGGTCTGCACCACAAAAGCGCAAGCGTAACTTCTCCAAGGGCCACGCCAAAGGATGGAAATATAAGGATTACAAAGATATAGAGATTGGAGAACGTGTGCAGATCGACCACATGACTGCCACGAAAAACGGCGTCACCTGCAAGCACTTTCAGGCCTGGGAACGGCGTAGCAAGCACATCCACGCGCAAATTTATTCGAATGCCACCGCACGCTCTGCCAAACGGTTTTTGGAAGAGCTTGTGGAAATAGCTCCCTATAAAATCCTCTCAATTCAAGTTGATGGTGGCTCCGAGTTTATGGCCGATTTTGAGACGGCGTGTGAGCAGATGAAAATCCCGCTCATTGTATTGCCGCCAGCCAGACCGAAATACAATGGTGGCGTTGAGCGTGGAAACCGCACCTTCCGCGAGGAATTCTATGATTGTTGTGATCTGATTGCCGATAGCATTGGAGCTATGCGGTTTGAACTGAGAAAAGCTGTCGAAAAATATAACACATTCAGACCACATCACGCCTTGAAAGGTAAGACACCCATGGAGTACCTTCGAATCACTCAGGCCGAAGCCGCGTGAGTCTCAAAACACATGAACCTATACACTAACATTTAGCCTATTGAAACGCATTCAAATCGGTGCTTTCTACAATTGTTAGTGGTTTTTTACTATATAAATAAGGGTTCTCAGAAAAACTGATATATTATTGAAAAAAGGGGTTGCGGGTTGGTGAGACTAACACTAGAACCCCCTTTATCAGCAGCGACGCGGTCAACGAGACACGGAGATGCTGGTAAATAGAGACACTGAGCGGCGGGCGCGCCAAAGGGAAACCACAGGCGCTACGGTTTATTTTTGTCTCTGGCTCTTTGAAATTCATAGTATCTGAAGAGATATGTGGGCGGTTTGGTTTCGTTTCGACGGACGGACTTCTTCATATCAAGCTCTTAGGCTTTATGCCGATTATAGAGTGTCAGCTTCACGTTTGATGTGGTTCTTTGTTTACTTTGGTAAACCTAGACACAGCAAATATTAAGTGACCACCATGCGTTCTACAGTAAGGCGTGTGGTGAGAAGTGACCTCGCGAATGTGAGGTCAGTTCAGATGTGCAGAGGTTCGAACGTTAAGGATATGATGGTAACATCATTTCAACTTGAGAGTTTGATTCTGGCTCAGAACGAACGCTGGCGGCAGGCCTAACACATGCAAGTCGAGCGCTTCACTTCGGTGAGGAGCGGCGGACGGGTTAGTAACGCGTGGGAATATACCCAGTTCTAAGGAATAGCCACTGGAAACGGTGAGTAATACCTTATACGCCCTTCGGGGGAAAGATTTATCGGAATTGGATTAGCCCGCGTTAGATTAGATAGTTGGTGAGGTAACGGCTCACCAAGTCTACGATCTATAGCTGGTTTGAGAGGATGATCAGCAACACTGGGACTGAGACACGGCCCAGACTCCTACGGGAGGCAGCAGTGGGGAATCTTGGACAATGGGCGCAAGCCTGATCCAGCCATGCCGCGTGAGTGATGAAGGCCCTAGGGTCGTAAAACTCTTTCGCCAGGGATGATAATGACAGTACCTGGTAAAGAAACCCCGGCTAACTCCGTGCCAGCAGCCGCGGTAATACGGAGGGGGTTAGCGTTGTTCGGAATTACTGGGCGTAAAGCGTACGTAGGCGGATTAGAAAGTTAGGGGTGAAATCCCAGGGCTCAACCCTGGAACTGCCTCTAAAACTCCTAGTCTAGAGATCGAGAGAGGTGAGTGGAATTCCAAGTGTAGAGGTGAAATTCGTAGATATTTGGAGGAACACCAGTGGCGAAGGCGGCTCACTGGCTCGATACTGACGCTGAGGTACGAAAGTGTGGGGAGCAAACAGGATTAGATACCCTGGTAGTCCACACCGTAAACGATGAATGCCAGACGTCAGCAAGCATGCTTGTTGGTGTCACACCTAACGGATTAAGCATTCCGCCTGGGGAGTACGGTCGCAAGATTAAAACTCAAAGAAATTGACGGGGGCCCGCACAAGCGGTGGAGCATGTGGTTTAATTCGAAGCAACGCGCAGAACCTTACCAACCCTTGACATACTTATCGCGGAGACCAGAGATGGACTCCTTCAGTTCGGCTGGATGAGATACAGGTGCTGCATGGCTGTCGTCAGCTCGTGTCGTGAGATGTTCGGTTAAGTCCGGCAACGAGCGCAACCCACGTCCTTAGTTACCAGCATTTAGTTGGGTACCCTAGGGAGACCGCCGGTGATAAGCCGGAGGAAGGTGTGGATGACGTCAAGTCCTCATGGCCCTTACGGGTTGGGCTACACACGTGCTACAATGGCGATGACAATGGGTTAATCCCAAAAAATCGTCTCAGTTCGGATTGGGGTCTGCAACTCGACCCCATGAAGTCGGAATCGCTAGTAATCGCGTAACAGCATGACGCGGTGAATACGTTCCCGGGCCTTGTACACACCGCCCGTCACACCATGGGAATTGGGTCTACCCGAAGGCCGTGCGCCAACTATTTATAGGGGCAGCGGACCACGGTAGGCTCAGTGACTGGGGTGAAGTCGTAACAAGGTAGCCGTAGGGGAACCTGCGGCTGGATCACCTCCTTTCTAAGGATGATCTTAGCAGCTTGAATTTATTCAATCTCGTAGATCACTTAGCAGTCATTAAATTGACATAAGCCTTTTATAAGGCAATTGACCGAACCGTCCTCATATCTCTTCAGTGAAAATAATTTTACAGGCCGCTATTGGTCTGCAAGGGTCGGTAGCTCAGGTGGTTAGAGCGCACGCCTGATAAGCGTGAGGTCGGAGGTTCAAGTCCTCCTCGACCCACCAGACACATTCTTGAATGTGTCGGCGACAGGTTAAATCGCAGATTTGACCGAGAGCCAACGGCATCTGGTTCTGGTACCTAATTGTGCTTCTCGGACATTGCTTTGCAATATCCTGCCAGCACTTCGGCAATTGCTTTGCAATTACCTTTAGGGGCATTAGCTCAGCTGGGAGAGCACCTGCTTTGCAAGCAGGGGGTCAGCGGTTCGATCCCGCTATGCTCCACCATTACCTTACTTCCTTCAGTAGCCTGATTATTTGATTGATCATCATGTTAAACATATTCTTTTGAGTATGTTTAATTGTCTGATCATTCAGACACTTTTACATCGTATAGAGAGCATTAATAACACGAGACGTAAGTTTCTTGTTTGAACCACTTCTTCGGAAGAGGTTAATGATTGGAAAAACTTAAGGCTGAAGAGCATTAGGAATTGAAGATTATTAGCTGGTTCGCAATATCATGAGTAATCATGAAGCATAAACAGATCGGATGACCAATCCACTGTGCATGTGTTGCTGGTAAGCGTTCCAGTGCGGTTCGTGAGCTAATATTAAGAATATTTACAGTCTTTCCAAGTCAAATACATTAACCAAGTACAGTGAGTAAGATCTACTGTACATGAAGGGATCCACGTAAGTGGGTTCATTCGCTGGAATGTGCGTCACTGCGCCAAGCAGTGACAATTGAGTTCAATGAAAATGTTGCCTGTTTATTCAGGTAACGGACTAAAACAATCTCAAATAACGACGACTTTTGGTTCAGATATAGTCTGACTATTTCTGGATCAAATCAAGCGCGAGAAGGGCGTTTGGTGGATGCCTTGGCAGTAAGAGGCGATGAAAGACGTGATACTCTGCGATAAGCCATGGGGAGCTGAGAATAAGCTTTGATCCATGGATCTCTGAATGGGGAAACCCACTTGATATTCTGTTATTGTTATCTTCGGATAATCAATAATGGGGTAAAACAAGTATTAATTACCTGAATATATAGGGTTTTTAAAGCAAACCTGGGGAACTGAAACATCTAAGTACCCAGAGGAAAGGAAATCAATAGATACTCCCGTAGTAGTGGCGAGCGAACCGGGACCAGCCGAGCTATGAATGTGACTAGAACCATCTGGAATGTTGGGCAATATGGGTGACAGCCCCGTATAGGAAGCATGATTAGACGAATTAAGTAGGGCGGAACACGTGAAATTCTGTCTGAACATCGGAGGACCACCTTCGAAGGCTAAGTACTCCTTACTGACCGATAGCGCACTAGTACCGTGAGGGAAAGGTGAAAAGCACCCCGACAAGGGGAGTGAAACAGTTTCTGAAACCGGACGCCTACAAACAGTCGGAGGGGCATATGCCCTGACGGCGTACCTTTTGTATAATGGGTCAACGACTTGGTCTTACTAGCAAGCTTAAGCCGATAGGTGTAGGCGCAGCGAAAGCGAGTCTTAATAGGGCGAATGAGTTAGTAGGATCAGACCCGAAACCGAGTGATCTAGGCATGAGCAGGTTGAAGGTAAGGTAACACTTACTGGAGGACCGAACCCACATCTGTTGAAAAAGATCGGGATGACTTGTGCCTAGGGGTGAAAGGCCAATCAAACTCGGAGATAGCTGGTTCTCCGCGAAATCTATTTAGGTAGAGCGTCGCACGAATACTCTCGGGGGTAGAGCACTGGAAGGGTAATGGGGACTCACCGTCTTACTGATCCTTACCAAACTCCGAATACCGAGAAGTAATATGCGGCAGACACACTGCGGATGCTAACGTCCGTAGTGAAGAGGGAAACAACCCTGACCCTCAGCTAAGGCCCCTAATTCATGGCTAAGTGGGAAAGCAGGTGGGACGACCAAAACAACCAGGAGGTTGGCTTAGAAGCAGCCATCCTTTAAAGATAGCGTAACAGCTCACTGGTCTAATTAAGTTATCCTGCGGCGAAGATGTACCGGGGCTCAAGCCATGAGCCGAAGCTAGGGATGCACGTAGTGCATGGTAGCGGAGCGTTCTGTGATATAGAACGCTGCTTTTTTAGTATCGCTTGCGATATTACGAAAGCAATGTTCTGACTGTGAAGCCGGCGCGTAAGCGATCCGGTGGAGTGATCAGAAGTGAGAATGTTGACATGAGTAGCGATAAACAGTGTGAGAGACACTGTCGCCGAAAGTCCAAGGGTTCCTGCTTAAAGCTAATCTGAGCAGGGTAAGCCGACCCCTAAGGCGAGGCCGAAAGGCGTAGTCGATGGGAAACCGTTTAATATTACGGTGCCAGGAAGAAGTGACGGATCGAAAGCGTAGTGACCCCTTAACGGATTGGGGCTGCTGCCGGACGGTTCCTGGAAATAGCCTTCCATTAGATCGTACCCTAAACCAACACAGGTGGACTGGTAGAGAATACCAAGGCGCTTGAGAGAACTGCATTGAAGGAACTCGGCAAAATGCCTCCGTAAGTTCGCGAGAAGGAGGCCCCATCAGAACGCAAGTTTTGGTGGGGGGCACAGACCAGGGGGTGGCGACTGTTTACTAAAAACACAGGGCTCTGCGAAGTCGCAAGACGACGTATAGGGTCTGACGCCTGCCCGGTGCTGGAAGGTTAAGAGGAGGTGTGCAAGCACTGAATTGAAGCCCCAGTAAACGGCGGCCGTAACTATAACGGTCCTAAGGTAGCGAAATTCCTTGTCGGGTAAGTTCCGACCTGCACGAATGGCGTAACGACTTCCCCGCTGTCTCCAATGCAGACTCAGCGAAATTGAATTGCCTGTTAAGATGCAGGCTTCCCGCGGTTAGACGGAAAGACCCCGTGCACCTTTACTACAACTTCACACTGGCATCAGGTCAGACGTGTGCAGGATAGGTGGTAGGCTTTGAACCAGTGACGCCAGTTGTTGGGGAGCCTCCCTTGAGATACCACCCCTGTCTGTCTTGATGTCTAACCGCGGTCCGTTATCCGGATCCGGGACCCTGTGTGGTGGGTAGTTTGACTGGGGCGGTCGCCTCCTAAAGAGTAACGGAGGCGCGCGATGGTTGGCTCAGACCGGTCGGAAATCGGTCGTTGAGTGCAATGGCATAAGCCAGCCTGACTGCGAGACTGACAAGTCGAGCAGAGACGAAAGTCGGTCATAGTGATCCGGTGGTCCCGAGTGGAAGGGCCATCGCTCAACGGATAAAAGGTACGCCGGGGATAACAGGCTGATACTGCCCAAGAGTCCATATCGACGGCAGTGTTTGGCACCTCGATGTCGGCTCATCTCATCCTGGGGCTGGAGCAGGTCCCAAGGGTACGGCTGTTCGCCGTTTAAAGAGGTACGTGAGCTGGGTTTAGAACGTCGTGAGACAGTTCGGTCCCTATCTGCCGTGGGTGTAGGAGACTTGATGGGAGTTGCCCCTAGTACGAGAGGACCGGGGTGAACGATCCACTGGTGGATCTGTTGTGGCGCCAGCCGCAGTGCAGAGTAGCTATGATCGGACAGGATAACCGCTGAAGGCATCTAAGCGGGAAGCCCCCCCAGAAACAAGGTCTCCCTTGAGGGCCGTGGAAGACCACCACGTCGATAGGTCGGAGATGTAAGTGCTGCAAAGCATTCAGTTGACCGATACTAATTGCCCGATAGGCTTGATTTGATCCAGTAATAGCTAGATTGCTATTATGGACAAAAGTCAAAATGGAAAGATATAAAACTTGTGTTATTAAGTGCCCCTCGTACGGGCACAATGTTTAGGTTTTTCTTGGTTTGGTGATCACAGCACCAGCAAAACACCCGATCCCATCCCGAACTCGGCCGTTAAGTGCGGTTGCGCTGATGGTACTGCGTCTTAAGGCGTGGGAGAGTAAGTCATCGCCAAGCCTAGTAAGACCTAAACATGCTCACTTACGATCTAAAATCAATTTATCGCCGCCTTCTAGGGCGGCTTTTTTGTGTTTGATGGTTTATTTTCCAATAATTGGTTAAAACCACCAGCTTTTAGCTGGTCAGCTTTAGCGTTATTTACATAAGGTTTCCTTCCATTTTAAGACCCAGCGTTGCGGTAAGGTCTTAAAATGGAAGGAAACCTTATGATCTATTCTACTGGAAGTCATAGCAGATATTATCACAGATACCATATCGTTTGGGTAACAAAATATCGTTACAAGGTGCTGCGTGGTGAAATGCGTGAGCGTATTCGGACATTGATACGACAAACGTGCAATGAATTGGGCGTACACATTGAAAAAGGCGTATTGTCTACCGACCATGTGCATATGTTTGTGTCAGTCCCGCCGCACGTCCCAATTTCAAAGGTGATGCAACGCGTAAAAGGGAGGTCCTCATACAAGATACAGCGGGAGTACCCCGAATTACGCAAACGCTATTGGGGGCAACGGTTCTGGGCTAGAGGCTATTTTTCAACGACGAGTGGAAATGTGACGGATGACGTTATTCGTCAGTATCTTGAATTACATTCAAAACGTGAACCTACCGACGAAAGTCGGTAGTTGTTCAGTTTTAAAAGCAGCACTCTAATAGTAAACGTCAACGGAACCCCCTCTAACGGAGAGCTATTTGTGGCTGTAATCTAGATTTGAAGTCAGCGTTTTGCTGGGCTTACGGAAGGATTTCAGAATGATTAATCACAGTGGCAACCTACGCAAATACAGCGATGCGTTTAAAATTCAGATGGTTGAGGAATGTCGTGTCCTTGGCGCGACGGTTCCCATAGTATCGAACCGCCACGGCGTGCCGACAAGCCGGATTTATGCGTGGCGCATGGATAAGCGGTATCAGGGGGACGCAGAACCTCCGCAGGATACTGGCTTTGTTGAAGTTGCCGTTGCTGGTGAACCTGCAGTTGAGTCCAGTGTGCCGTCGCCGGTTCGAGCCGAGCGCATTGAAATCACGCTTGAGAACGGGCGGCGGTTGAGTGTGAGCGATGGTGTGAATGCAGAGTTTGTTCTGGAACTCGCACGGGGTCTGGCGGCGTGATCCCTATTCTGGGGAATGCGAAGATCTGGCTGGCAGCTGGTGTGACGGATATGCGGCGTGGCTTTAACGGTTTGGCGGCACAAACAGAACAGGTGCTGGCAGAAGACCCGTATTGTGGTCATCTATTCTTATTTCGGGGCAGGCGCGGCGATCAGATCAAGATGATCTGGTGGGATGGTCAGGGCGCGTGCCTATTTACCAAGCGCCTCGAACGCGGTCGTTTTGTCTGGCCTGCTGCAAAAGACGGCAAGATAGCGTTGAGCCGCGCACAGCTTGCGATGCTGATGGAAGGTATTGACTGGCGGATGCCACAGAAAACATGGCGGCCAGCTATGGTCGCCTGACTTCGTAGGATTTCGGCTGTAACACATTGATATTATTGGCCTGCTTTTTCACAGGGCACTACATCGCGGATTTCCGGCGATGGGATTCAACGGTCAGAGAGTGTCGATCAGGCCTTTTCAGGTCTGGGCTTGCGCGTTCTTTCCGGCGGCATCCTGAAGGGTGCTTCGTTCCACGACAGGCCAACACAGCGCAGGATGCGTTTGGCGTCGGTTGTGGCCGGGCTGGGCATGGCATATTGTTCGCTGGTGCCCTTGCGCCTCAGGATGGAAATCTGAAGTCGGTCGAGTTCCCGACGGATGCGGGCCGGGCTCATGGGATGGCCCAGCATCTGCAGGCGCTTGCGCAGGTGTTGCAGGCAACAGAAAGCCATGTAGCAGATGGCGATATGGGCCTGTATCCGCCGCGGCGTCCAGTGATAGACGGGTCGGATTTTCAGGTCATGCTTGTTGGTGCGGAAGCAGGTTTCGATCAGCCAGAGCTGGTGATATTGGGCGATGGCCGCCTCGGGTGCGAGATCGTCCCTGCCATGAACGATGATGGCGTGCAGCCCGTCCCATTGGGCTGCCGCGTCGATCTTGTCCTGATCAAGTGTGATCTCGCCCGTATCGGGAAACGAGAGGAAGCGGGCATATCCCCGGTGACTGACACTGGCGGGGCTCCGGCTCCGCCGAAGCTTCTTTTGCAGGCGCTCAAGGGCCTTCTGGCGCTTGTGGGCATCCTTGCGGGCGCGGGCGGGCGAGAAGGTGACGATGATCCGGGCACCGTCATGCTCAATCACCTTGTAGCGCCCCGCCTCGGCAGCGCCCTCCGCCGCGCCGTGTCCGGCCCATGGCTTGTAACCGCCCGTGTCCAGGGCCTTGTCTTTCACGCCCGCCGGGGCCGACTTCAGGCGATAGCCCAGAATGAACGGCAGGCCTTTGGTGCGCAACATATCCTGATTGTCGGCGCTGAGCATCCCGGCATCTGCCACCAGCGTGATCTTTCCGAGCTTGTAGCGCTCTTCCAACCCCTTGATCGCGGCCTCAAGCGTATGGCCTTCCCACATATTGCCGGGAAACAGGTCATAGCCGACCGGCAAGCCGTCGGTGGTGACCATCAGCGCCAACACCACCTGACTGCGATGCGATTTCCCGTCCTTGCTGTACCCCTTGGCCAGCAAGCGGTCGGACGCGTCTTCCGGATCCTCCCGATCTGTATCGAAGGCCAGTGTTGTGCAGTCGTAGAAGAGGACATCGACCGGTCCCGCCAGAAGCGTCTCCGCCGCCTCGTGTGACATCCGACAGACCCGGTTGATCGTCGCCGCGTCCATGTAGTCCATAGCCTGGTAGACCCGGTCCAGATTGAGGGTGATCCCGACCCTGTGGGCCAGTGCATCCACCGTTGCCCGCTTGCTCTCTGGCTGCGACAGGCGCGCCAGCACCAGTTCGCGTAAAATGCGATCTGAACCTCCCCTAGTTTACCGGAGTGATTTTAGTCCGTCATTCTGCAGCAATATCATATTGATTTAGGGTTTCATAGAAATTCCTTTCAGCTTGTGCAGGTGGTATATATCCGATTGGCCCAAAGAGCCTGTCATTGTTGTACCAATCAACCCAAGTTAGAGTTGCCATTTCGACATCACTTTTACCTTGCCATGGTCCTTGATGTTCAATCACTTCGGTCTTGTACAATCCGATCATATTCTCAGCGAGTGCATTATCATAACTATCACCAACGCTCCCAACGGATGGCTCAATTCCAGCATCGATTAATTTTTCTGTATATTTGATCGACAAATATTGAACGCCTCTGTCTGAGTGGTGGATCAACTGGCCAGATTGAGGGTTTCGAGCGTGGATACCCTGGTTCAGAGCATCAAAGACCAAAGCCGTATTCGGAGAATGTGAGACCTTCCATCCAACGATATATCGTGCAAAGACATCAATCACAAAAGCAACATATACAAACCCAATGGCCGTACTGACATAGGTGAAATCAGCGACCCACAAAACGTTAGGTGCGGGAGCTGTGAATATACGATTTACCTTATCCTTAGGACAAGGCTGCGCCTTGTTACTCTGTGTAGTTTTAATCCCCTTGCCACCACGTACAACGCCTTGTATTTCCATCTGTTTCATAAGGCGCTCAATTGTACAACGTGCAATATCAAACCCTTCATGGCGAAGTTGATGCCAAATCTTATCAGCCCCATAACGTTTACCACTAGCTTTAAAAACACGGTCGATTTCTGTGATCAAAACAACATCTCGTTTGCGGCGTTCTGGAGACTTACTGGGATCCAGCATTATAGACCGCTCATAAAAATAGGTGGATGGCGCTATTGGTAAAACTTTACAAATAGACCCGACGCCATAGCTTGTACGATGTTTATCTATGAACATAATCATTTCTTCCGTAGGCGGTCGAGCTCCGCCGCTGCGAAAAAAGCCGACGCTTTACGCAAAATATCATTCGCTTGCCGTAACTCTTTGTTTTCTCGCTGGAGGATTTTTAACTCATCACGCTCCGCTTGTGTAACCCCATTGCGTAATCCTATTTCAATTTCGTGATTTCGAACCCACACACGTAGCGTATCACCATTGCAGCCAATCTTCTTTGCAATCGATAAAACAGCTTGTGTTCTGCTCGTATAATCAGCCTCATTTTCTAACACCAGGCATACCGCTCGTGCGCGTATTTCTGGCGTAAATCTATTTCCTGAATTTCCATTCGTCATTCTTCTAGTCTCCGTGCTTTTTTGACTCCGGTAAACTAGGGGCGGTTCAGTCGCTGCTCTTGCGCCGGGTGCCCAGAAGCCCATTCCAGCCCAGGCCGGAATAAACCTCCCCCATCACATCGCGCAAACCAAGCGACAGGCGGGACTCTTCGCGGCACTCCCCAAGATCGACATTCAGTTTTTCCGGACGCGGGGCGGTGCGCACAAGTGTCGCCAGATCAGCATATTCCGTTGGGGTGAACAGTTCCATTTGCGGGGACTGTGCGGTACGCAGTTCTTCCATGATCCGGCCAGCCAGGCGCTTGAGGTCCTCGACTTCAGTGTCGTTATGCGCGATGCCGACATGCCGGACGACCTTCTGGCGAACCTTCTGACCGGTGCGCACCGACTGGACGATCTGGATGCGGGTGCGCTTGCGTTCGGGATCATGTTTGGTGCGGATGAACATGTGCGGGAGTGTAGCAGAACCTCCAGAAACCGCAACCCTCAATTGCCATTGGGGGCACTACTTTACCCTCCCGGAAGCCAGGGCCTGAAGTTAAACAAAAAAACACCCCACAAGCCGACAAAACCTACGAACTCAGGAAAACATGGCGGCCAGCTATGGTCGGTTAGCGTAGGTTGCATCAAATTAGTAACACCTGTGGTGATGGCACTTGTAGAATTCCTCAAGACCCATGTACGTGTTTTAGTGCATTCATTCGATAAAGCGCGAGACGCCTGTACTGCCTATTTTATTGGGAAATCAGTCACTTTAGGGTTCACAAACCGGCCCAGATTTGGTAGGTGTAAGCATGTCCGAAGCACCTGTAAATATAACTGATTTCCCTCTTGATGCGCAGGCATTTATTGCCGCGCAAGCAGCGGAACTGACCAACAAAGACGCGGAACTTATGGGGCTGACGGCAGCGCGGGTGGCGGACCGCACAGCCTTTACCAAAACAATTCAAAACCGTGATCTGGTCATTGCGGATTTGCGCATGCAACTTGACGGTCATAAAAAATACCGCTTTGGATCCCGCTCGGAACACATAGATCAGCTTACCCTTGAACTGGTGTTGGAAGAGCACGAAATTGCGCAAGCCGCTGATGAACCTGACGAAGATGTGGCCTCAGCGTCTGATAAAGAGGCCAAGCCGCCACGTACCCCGCGCAAACGCAAGCCCTTTCCCAAAGACCTAAAGCGCGTTGAAACACGTATTACCCCCAGTGATAGCTGCGCTGATTGTGGTGGCAGCTTCAAGGAACTCGGCGTGGATGTCATGACCGAGTTGGAATATGTGCCTGGCCACTTCATTACCAAAGACATCATTCGTCCACGTCTGGCTTGCACCTGCTGTGAGAAGATCGTCCAGTCAGAGATGCCATCGCGCCCCATTCCCAAAAGTTTTGTGGGTCCTGCGCTGATGGCCCATATCCTGACCTGCAAATATGGCGATCATTTGCCACTCTACCGCCTGAGCCAGATATTTGAACGCCAAGGCATTGATCTGAGCCGTGCGCTTTTAGCCTCTTGGGTGGGTAAAGCTACAAAATTACTAGAATGCCTTTCTGATGCCACCCGTGATCACGTTTTGGCAGCAGATGCCATTTTCATGGATGATACCACGGTCAAACTACTGCAAAAGGCTCGCTTCTCGGGCATGGAATGCCCTGCCAGCCAACGGGACAAAGGAAAAAACAAGCCCAAGACAGCACGGCTTTGGGACTATGTGCGCGATGAACGGCCCTGGGGCAGTGCATCACCACCCGCCGTCTGGTATCAGTTCTCCACCAGTCGGGGGGCTGAGCATCCCAATGAACATCTCAAGACCTATAAGGGCTTTGCGCATGCGGATGCTTATGCAGGTTATAACGATCTTTACCGCACAGGCCGTGTCACGCAGATGGCATGTATGGTGCATATCCGCCGTGAGTTTGTGAAAGTTTATGACAGCAGCAAATCAGCAACGGCCAAAGAAGCCATTGAACGTATAGCAAAGCTTTATGCGGTGGAAAAACTGGCACGCGGCAAACCCCCGAAAGAACGGGTGTCTATACGGCAACAACAGGCCAAGCAAATATTTGATGATCTGGAAGTCTGGTTGATGGAATGCTTGGGTAAGATATCCGGCAAGTCGCCCTTGGCCAAAGCCATCCGCTATGCACTCACGCGGCTACCCAAAGCACGGCCTTATTTGGATCACGGCATTCTGGAGCTGGACAACAACACCGCCGAACGCGCTATTCGTCCTGTCACACTGGGGCGTAAGAACTACCTGTTTATGGGATCAGAGGCAGGTGGCGATGCCGCCGCCATTGCCTATACCCTGATTGAGACTTGCAAGCTGAACAACGTCAATCATGAAGCCTGGCTCGCATGGGTGCTGGAGCGCATTCAAGATCACCCAGCAACAAAAATCCATGAGTTGTTGCCATGGGCCTATCAAGCCATGATCGACGCGAAGAAAAAAGAGGATAACATAATGTAATTATTCGCAACGAGGCCTAACTGGATCAACTCAACACGGATAAGTCCACAATGACGTTCCCGTAGCTTGGATGACATGGGGGGCGAGCGCATCGCAGATCACAAGATCAATCGTCTCGATGAACTCATGCTGTGGAATTGGATTTATAAACAAATACAAGGAGCGTTGGCTGCATGAATATCATCGAACTGAAAGTCACTATGGAAGATGTGGAGCCAGAGGTAAAACGAAATCTTCTGGTTCCATTAGACATCAACCTAGATTATTTGCATGATATCTTGCAAGCCGCCTTAGGGTGGACGAACAGCCATCTTTATATGTTTCAAGCTGCCCATTCCACTTGGGGAATGTCCGATCCAGATTGGGAAACTGAAGACTTACCAGCACACGAAACAACCTTGATGGAATTGCTTGAAGATACAGGCGTTCGGACGTTTGATTATCTGTACGATTTTGGTGATGGATGGGAACATCGCATACGAATTGGTAAAATCAGTGACCCCGTTTCGGGCCATATTTACCCTCAACTCACATATGCTGCAGGCAGATGCCCACCAGAGGATGTTGGCGGCGCGCTTGGCTATGAATATTTCCTTGAAGTTATGACCAATAAAAAACACCCGGAATATGAAGAATTATTGGAATGGTGCGGTGAACCATTCAACCCAAATGATGCCGATGAGCAGTACTTAAAAAACAGAGTAAATTGTTTAGCTATTTTGCCCAATAAGGCAAAATCATAATCGGTGTAAAACAAGCCGCTTGTCAGATCAAAATACGGACACTTTGACTGGACCATACCGTCAACTAGGGGGTTCCTTTGCCGCTTACCGGGAACCCCGCCAAAAGTGTAAATCCGCTTCATTGCAGCCGCGCCCCGTTCTTATTCCGCCGCTTTGAGTTCGGAACCCTGCGGGATCACCTCGTAACCAGCCTCTTCTGGCTCATCATCCAGCATTTCCGAAGGGAACCCAGGAGCACGGATGTCCAGACCTGTTGCCTCTTCCAGTCGCTTGATAATGTTGGGTGAATAGCAACGCTCGCCATAGCGTTCGATGCCATCCTCAAAGATCTGCACCAGCATAGGTGAGATTTCCAAAGGCACATCGTGGCGGTCGGCAACCTGCTGGAACAGGCCTGCATCTTTCTTGACGAGATCCATAGTAAAGGAAATATCGCGCGAGCCGTTCAGGATTACTTGGCTTTCGGTTTCATGCACGAATGACGTTCCTGAGCTGATTTTCATCGCTTCATATGTGGTGTTCATGTCCATCCCAGCCGCTTTCGCGGTTACCAGCGCCTCGCAACACGTCACAAGATTTGCCGTTGCAAGATAGTTGGTCACGACCTTCAAAACCGAAGCCGAACCCAATTCACCAGTGTGCAGTATTCGACGACCCATTGTGGTCAGAAATGGCAAAATACGTTCAAAAGTGGCGCGATCACATCCTGCGAAGATCGAGATATTGCCAGTATCCGCACGGTGGCACCCGCCAGAAACCGGGCAATCCACGGCTGCGCCACCTGCTTCCATCACCATGGCACCAAGACGCTTTACTTCTTCTTCGTCAGTGGTCGACATTTCCATCCAGATCTTGCCTTCTTTCACCTCGGGCAGCATCTGCTGCATGACGGCGTCTGAGGCAGTGGGCGATGGCAGACAAGTGACCACCGCATCGCAGTCGCGCATCAACTGACCTGGGTTTTCCGCCGCTTTAGCGCCCCGGCCGACAAAATCGGCAACCAGATCGGTATTCAGATCATGTACGGTCAGATCAACGCCATTGCGTAGCAACGACCCCGAAAGCTTTCCACCCACATTTCCAAGACCAATGAATCCTACTTTCATGAATTTGTTCCTCTATTTTTGTGCAGCCCGCTGATTTGCGGTGGTGACATTTCGGAGATTTAAGTGCATAAAGCGCCTTGTGTAAAATGAGTAAAACGGGCAAAGATGGCCAAAATATTTGGTTCTGTTGCAAAGATTTTAATGTTGATTGCTTTTCTGGTGAGATTTTTGCATACGCATGTGAGTTTTAGACCAACAGGTGAGTGTACCATGATTTCGTTCAGCGGCTGTCATTTCCCCAAAGAAGCGATTCTTTATGCGGTGTTTTTTTACGTGCGCTATGGTGTTTCCTACCGTGATCTGGAGGAAATCATGGCGGAACGTGGTGTCGATGTCGATCATACAACCCTGAACCGATGGGTGATAAAATATGCGCCCTTGATCGCCACTGAAGCACAGCGTCGGAAGTCTGGAACCAGCACCTCGTGGCGCATGGACGAGACCTATATCAAAGTCAAAGGTAAGTGGATGTATTATTACCGCGCCATCGATAAATTCGGCAAAACCCTTGATTTTATGCTGTCAGAGCAGCGGGATGAAGCGGCAGCGACTGCATTTTTCAAGCGGGCGATCCAGAATAACGGCTTCCCTGACAGGGTGGTCATCGATAAAAGCGGTGCCAACCTCGCCGGGTTGAATAACATGAATTACCTGCTCTTGTTGAACGGCTGGTTTTGGCTGATTGAGATATTGCAGGTCAAATATCTCAACAACATCATCGAGCAAGACCACAGGTTCATCAAGAAGCTGACCAAGCAAATGAAGGGCTTCAAATCCTTCCTCTCAGCCTCCGCAACACTGGATGGCATTGAAGTCGCGCACATGATCCGCAAGAAACAATTCGGAACACCCGGACAATCCGCTTTCCAGCAATTTTCGGCGCTCGCTGGATAACTGTGTCCGGCGATAGGAGTGACTCCATGCACAATCTCAGTTTGCGACAGAACCGCTTTTTACTGTTAAGCGTTGTCGAATGGGGCTTCGGCAAGCTTTATAGTAAATTTCATAGTGAATAAGTTTACATTTGTTTCGGTGTCGAACGGAAATGTGATAAATAATCGTATGCTTTGATTTGCACTATCAGTGCCTTTTCTGGCAGTATTATCAGATATTTGAACATGGGGGTAATAATGAACACTGAAACGGCAACCGCCGAAATCGATCATAGCGGTAAGCATCAAGGGAACCCCCTCTATTTTGGTTTGATTTGAGATGCGATTATTGCGCGAGGCTGGCGGTTTGGTTGGCGCGATATGAGGATTTTTCTGATGAGCAAGCGACGGGCTGGGCGAGGTTCCAAATACACGGATGATTTTAAGCGACGGCTAGTGGCGGAGAGCCAAGGTGATGGCGTGAGTGTTCCGATGGTCTCGCGGCGTCATGATGTGCCACCCCGCCGGATTTACGCGTGGCGCGGTGATGCGCGGTTCCAGCCGGACGCGTCGGGTGATACCGGCTTCATACCAGTCGAAGTGGCAAACAGTGATACTGATGTTTCATCTGTGCTGCCAGAAGCGCAGCTTACAACCAGTCCCCAGATTGAGATCACTTTGGAGAATGGGCGCAAGCTGAGCGTGAGCGGTGGGGTTGATGCGGGCTTTGTGCTGGAATTGGCGCGTGGGCTGGCGGCATGATCCCGGTACTGGCGGATGCAAAGATCTGGCTGGCGGCGGGGGTGACTGACATGCGGCGCGGGTTCAACGGTCTGGCCGTTCAGACCGAGCAGGTTCTGGGGGGTGATCCTTACTCCGGCCATCTGTTTTTGTTCCGAGGGCGACGCGGTGATCAGATCAAGATGATCTGGTGGGATGGTCAGGGCGCGTGCCTGTTTACCAAGCGCCTTGAACGGGGTCGGTTTATCTGGCCCTCTGCTCAGGAAGGTAAGATCAACCTGAGCCGTGCGCAGCTTGCGATGCTGATGGAAGGTCTGGATTGGCGTATGCCGCTCAAGACATGGCGACCCAAGATGGTAGGTTAGAGGCAATGTTTTATGGGTATTTCTGACGTTTTGGGATTCCCATGAGGCCCTTGATTTGGTAAGGAGTGGCATGAGTAAGACCCCTCCAAATCTGGCTGATTTGCCCCCTGACGTGCAGGCGTTTGTGGCCGCACAAGCGGCGGAATTGGCTCGTAAAGACGCGGAGTTGTTGGGGCTGTCGTTGAGCCATGCCACAGCGCAAAAGCGCCTTGAAAATGAGATGGAAGCGGCTCTTGCTGCGGAGCGCGCCGCCCATGCGCTTGCCATTATGAGCAGAGATACCCTGATTGCCGATCTGCGCCTGCAATTGCACGGACATAAAAAACATCGCTTCGGTTCAAAGTCAGAAAGCAGCACACAGCTGGCGCTGGCGCTGATCCTTGAAGATCTTGAAATCGAACAAGCCGCTGAGACGGATGATGAGAATGGGCCCTCTGACGCTGAGACCACAAAGCCGCCGCGTACCCCGCGCAAGCGCAAACCTTTCCCCAAGGGGCTCAAGCGGGTCAAAAAGACCATCACGCCCAGTGATGCTTGCACCGACTGTGGTGGCAGCTTCAAAGTGCTCGGGACAGATGTGATGGAAGAACTGGAATATGTGCCCGGCCATTACGTCGTAAAACAACTTGAGCGCCCACGACTGGCCTGCACCTGTTGTGAGAAGGTGGTTCAGGCCGAGATGCCAAGCCGTCCTATTCCCAAGAGCTTTGTCGGCCCTGCGTTGATGGCCCACATCTTGTGCTGCAAATACGGCTATCATCTGCCGCTGTATCGACAGAGCCAGATGTTTGAGAATGAAGGCATCGATCTGAGCGGGTCGCTCATGGCCAACTGGGTCGGCAAATGCACTAAGCTGTTGGAGCGCGTGGCTGATGCCATCCGGGATCACGTTTTTGAGGCGCAAGCGATCTTCATGGACGACACCACGGTCAAACTGCTCCAAAAGGGCAAGGGACGCGGTAATAACAAGACAAAAACCGCGCGGCTCTGGGTCTATGCCAGAGATGAGAGCGCCTGGGCGAGCGGCGCACCACCGGCGGTGTGGTATCAGTTCTCCACCAACCGGGGCGCAGAACATCCGAGCAAACATCTCAAGCCCTACAAGGGCTATGCCCATGCGGATGCCTATGCTGGGTATAATGACGCCTATCGGACGGGGCGCGTCAAAGAGATGGCCTGCATGGCCCATGTTCGGCGGGATTTTTATAGCCTGTTTGAAAGTCTGAAGCTGCCCGTGGCGGGCGAAGCCGTTCTGCGCATTCGAAAGCTCTATGATGTTGAGGCACAAGCGCGGGGTCTGGCGCCTGCTGAGCGCGTGGCCCTGCGTCAGGAATATGCCAAGCCGATCTTTGATGAGTTGGAAATCTGGCTCAAGGAGCAGCTGGGCAAGATCTCCGTTAAGACGCCGCTGGCCAAGGCGATCAGATATGCGCTCGCGCGCATGCCAAAGGCGCGGCCCTATCTCGACAATGGCTTTCTGGAAATCGACAACAACACAGCCGAGCGTGCGGTGCGCCCTGTGGCCGTTGGACGTAAGAACTACCTGTTCATGGGATCAGAGGCAGGTGGAAAATCCGCCGCCATAGCCTACACCCTCATCGAAACCGCCAAGATGAACAACGTCAATCCCGAAGCCTGGCTCGCATGGGTGCTCGAGCGCATCCAGGATCATCCCGCAAACCGTATGCAAGATCTCCTACCGTGGGCCTATCAGGAGATGATCGAGGAGCGGGAACAAAGCGTTATAGCGGCATGATCGGCCCCCGTGATTCAGCGGCACTCCCAGAGCAAGGGGATCTGTTTGAAGAGCGCGGGAATTGGCAAGGGCCAGATACCTCACAGCACGACTTGGGCGTTGAAAACCTTGAAGGCTTGTCCGACAAAGACCTCGTCGAGAAGACGGCAAAGGCTACACTGTCCAACGTCGACCTGCTGTGCGCCCAGATTGTGGAACGGGGCTTGGGAGATATAGCCGTTCCGGGTCTCGTCGCGCTTTGGAACCGGTTTAAGGGGTTCGGAATTGCGACCCCTTTACCAGAACAAAAGCTTGCCTTGGAAACTCTTCGCGCCATTGGGAATGAAGCTGCAAAAAAAGAAATCAGCAAGATCCTTGGCGCACAGGACTTGCCCGACAGCTTGCTCCCGTTTGTGTTGCAAGCCGCTGTGAGCGTGGGCTTGAAGCTGCCTCAGGCACAAATCTTGCCATGGCTGGAACACGGCGCACCAACAGTCCGTGCCCAAGCCTTCATCCTTATACAATCGAACAGCCCACAGCGAAGCACCTTGGAAATCGGGTTCAGCGACCCAGACCCTTCAGTCCGACGAACCGCTCTGACAGTGGCGGGGAATCTGGGCCATATCAGCGCAAGGGCAGGATTGCTTGCCGAGTTCCGGAAAAATCCAACCAGCCAAAAGATCGAAGCGCTTTTAACTGTCGCCGATGACGACATCGTTGTTGAAATCGGAAGATACGCACTGGAAAATCCGCCTCACCGGTGCCTCATCGCAAGTGAACTGGACACCTCTAAAAACCTATCTTTTAGGTGTATTTTGTGATTCAATATTTTCAGGAGGATATTTTGATGCACGAAGCAGGATTGTTTGATTTTTCTGATCATCTTGAGCGTTTGTCTAAAACAGGCGACCCACTTGTCGCGCTTTCTGAGCATGTGGATTTTGAGATGTTTCGGTGTGCACTGACAAGTGCACTTAACTATGGAGAGCGTCCACAGGGGGGTCGTCCGCCCTATGATGCGGTTATGATGTTTAAGATTTTGATATTAGCGTCGATGCATAATCTAAGTGATGAGCGGATGGAGTTTCTGATCCGCGATCGTTTTAGCTGGTTGCGTTTTCTTGGTTTGCAAATTGGGGAGCCGACGCCAGATCAAAAGACCATTTGGGTGTTTCGGGAGAAGTTGACCCAAGCGGGTGTGTTGACTGATTTGTTTGCAACCTTTGAGGATCATTTACGTAATCGGGGTTACAAACAAACTGGGGGACAAATTGTAGACTCATCGCTGATTGCAGCCCCACGCCAACGTATGACTTCAAGCGAGAAAGCCCGCGCCAAGGCTGGCGAAGATGCAAAAGATATCTGGCCTGATAATCCAGCCAAGGCGGCACAGAAGGACACCGACGCACGGTGGATGGTCAAGTATAGCAAGGCTAAAACGACCAAGACGGGTGAGAAAGATGCGGGGTTAGTTGATATTTCCGTACCTCACTTTGGCTATAAAAACCACATCAGCATTGACCGTAAGTTTCGGTTTATCAGAGGTGAAAAAACAACAGATGCAGCGCGCTATGACGGTCATGAGTTGGCGTCAGTGCTCACCAAGGACAATCGTTCTGGCAAGGTTTGGGCCGATACAGCTTACCGCACCAAGAGCAATGAGGCATGGCTTAAGGCCAATGGATTTTTCTCCCACATCCACCGTAAAAAACCAAAAGGCAAACCAATGCCCAAACACATCGAGCGCGGTAATGCGACACGTTCTATATTTCGCACCTGTGTCGAGCATGTCTTTGGTCATCAGAAGGGCCCGATGGATTTATCCATTAGAACCATCGGAATTCAACGCGCCACAACAAAGATGACACTCGCCAACATAACCTACAATATGAAGCGTCTCATCTTCCATGAACGACGGCAAGCCACAGCCTGAATCCGTCTAGAATTCAGAAATACCCGCTCAGGCGGCTCCATAAAGCATGAATGCCGCATAAAACGGAACAAAACAGGCTTTTTTTGCGTCAAAAAGCAGCCTGCCGTAAAAAATGCCTATCAAATACCTCTGGAATTAGCGGTTAATCGAGGTGTCCAACTTGAGGCTCTGGACACACCCAAAGCCCGAAAGCTGGCCCAACGAATCAACGATCAGATAATGCAGCGTTGATGTTTACTTGGAACCTCGGCCACCCCGTCGCTTGATCATCAGAAAAATCCTCATATCACGCCAGCCACATCGCCAGCCTCGCGCAATAATCGCAGCTCAAGTCAGACCAAAATAGAGGGGGTTCCCTTGATGCTTACAAGCAATTGTCATCGCAAGAATGAATAAGCCCAACAGGCCACGTGTCATAAATTTCATTCGGCCCTCATAAAATAGTCACCACTCACGGATCAGGCTTTTCTCGATCGTAAACTAACATTTAGCACCCAGCCGACAAATGATATTTTTGTCACTGAGCTTGTGAAGCAAAATAACGGTCAACCACTTGACGCACAACTGGTATTAAGTCGAATTGATCCAACTGGTCTTTTTGTAAAAATGCAAACCCTGCACCTTCTGCTAATTTAATCTCAGATGGGCTGATAGGTTGGTTACAAATAAACACATAATGCTGGTGGCCTTTTTGACTGGTCGAAAGAATACGCACAAAAGGATGGAAAGCACTTGAGGGTATAGGTACGCCAATTTCTTCTACGATTTCACGTATAACAGCTTGACGAGGCGTTTCACCCTCTTCTATTTCCCCGCCAAAATACCCCCACCTTCCGCCAGATTTCACATGTGGAAAATCATCGCGAAACTGTAGTAATATACGGCCATAGTGATCTTTAAGTAGAACAACAGCCGCTTTAAACGACCCTACGTTTTCCCAAGGCCCAAGCGTTTCAAAAACATCGATCATTTGCGACGTTGATGTTCTTCTAAGCGCGGCATAATTTCTACAAAATTACAGGGCTTATGACGGTAATCCAATTGGAACCGCAATATTTCATCCCAACCGTCTTTACAGGCCCCTGGGCTTCCAGGGAGCGCGAAAAAATATGTACCTTTGGCAACACCAGCGCAGGCACGGGACTGAACAGCAGACGTTCCGATTTTGGCGGCAGAGATCATCGTGAAATACGTTGAAAACGCATCAATTTCTTTTTCATAAACTTCGCGATGTGCTTCAACTGTGATGTCCCGACCTGTCAATCCAGTACCACCTGTGCTGATCACAGCATCGATTGCATCATTTTCGCACCATTTGCGTAATTGATCCGCAATCTGGTCCTGTTCATCAGGCAATATTAGTCGGTCTGCAAGAATATGACCATCATTTGTCAGACGGTCCACCAGAACGTTGCCCGACTTGTCATCGTCTATAGTGCGCGTATCCGACACGGTTAGCACAGCAATACGGATAGGAATAAAATCGCGTTCAGTCATTTAATCAGCCCTTTAATCGTGCTTGAATTGCCAATAGATCGGCCCAAGCATCGCGTTTTTTCAACCCATCCCGCAATAACGCAGCAGGATGAAACATTGGCATCACTGGCTTGCCATATGCTTCGACCCACACGCCGCGTATTCTTGTGATGCCTTTACGACCCAATACGGCTTGACATGCAGTATTCCCCATCAAAACAATTGCATCAGGGTTTACCAACTCAATATGTCGTTTCAAAAACGGTAGCATCATTGCGATCTCTTCTGGTTCTGGATCGCGATTCTGTGGTGGACGCCATGGCATGACATTGGTGATATAAACCGACGCTTCAGGTGTTTCACCTGTTCGTGTCATACCGATGGCTGCAAACATCTTATCCAATAACTGCCCTGCCGCACCTACAAAAGGTAGAGCTTGGGCATCTTCGTCCCGCCCTGGTGCTTCACCAATGATCATCACGCGCGCGGTAGGATTGCCATCTGCAAATACCAAATTCTTGGCGCCTTTTTTCAATGTGCAATGATCAAACACAGCCATAGCATCGCGCAATG
Source organism: Amylibacter sp. (assembly GCA_965206885.1). Classification (GTDB taxonomy): domain Bacteria; phylum Pseudomonadota; class Alphaproteobacteria; order Rhodobacterales; family Rhodobacteraceae; genus Amylibacter. The sequence goes on from CBDBLJ010000008.1 coordinate 213,888, forward strand.
CATTTAGATCATTACATTTACCCGCCATGATACCCGCGATTTCCGCACCGCTGTCCTCGACAGGCGGCATCACAGGAATTTCGCTGACAGGGGCAATATTCGACCCAGCGCCAAACTTTAGTTTTTTGGGCTGCGGTGTCACTTCATAACGATTGATCGGTGCTTCACTGATGCATTCATCGACACCCAATTCGATTTGCCACTCAAGGGCTGCTTTCGCAGCCATGTAGTCAAATTCAGGTGTCATTGAGTGTGCTCCAGATTCCTTTTACAGAATAGAAACTCATGATGGGTTCGTAAATCCCTTGTTTCCAAAACAAACCCATCCTATAAGCAGCAAAATTAAGAAAGAGGGCCTTTATGGGACTTTCAGTGCGCCACCTTTTAGGGATAGAGCATCTTTCCCCCAGCGACATTACTTCTATTCTTGATCTGGCAGACACATATGTCGATCTAAACCGCCAAGCGAATAAACATTCGGATGTATTGGCAGGCATGACCCAGATTAATATGTTTTTTGAAAATTCCACGCGAACGCTAGCCAGTTTTGAATTGGCGGGAAAACGATTAGGCGCAGATGTGATGAACATGGCCCTAGGCGCTTCATCCATTAAGAAGGGTGAAACACTGGTTGATACCGCGCTAACCCTAAATGCAATGAACCCTGACTTGCTAGTCATGCGTCACCCACATTCTGGTGCTGTTGAACTGTTGTCTGAAAAAGTAAAATGTGCAGTTCTAAATGCTGGTGATGGGCGTCATGAACACCCGACACAAGCTTTGCTGGATGCATTAACCATTCGTCGCGCGAAAGGTCGATTACACCGCTTAAATGTTGCGATTTGCGGGGATATTGCACACAGCCGAGTGGCGCGCTCCAACATTTTTCTACTGAACAAGATGGAAAGCCGTATTCGTCTGATTGCACCAAAAACACTTCTGCCATCTGGTATCGACCAATTTGGCGTCGAAGTTTTTGATGACATGAACGAAGGTCTAAAAGACGTAGATGTGGTGATGATGTTGCGTCTGCAGCGCGAACGTATGGATGGGGCATTCATCCCATCTGAGCGTGAATATTATCATCGTTGGGGTTTGGATGTAAAAAAGCTTGCCAACGCAAAACCCGATGCGATTGTTATGCACCCTGGTCCTATGAACCGTGGCGTTGAGATTGATGGCGATGTTGCAGATGATGTGACGCGCTCTGTAATTCAAGAGCAGGTTGAAATGGGTGTCGCCGTGCGCATGGCAGCGATGCATTTGTTAGCAGATAATCTACGCGATCATAACCAGAAGGAGCGTATGGCATGAGTATCCTTCTAACCAACGCCCGCCTAATAGATCCCGCTAAAAGAACAGATCAGCTTGGATCTGTTCTGATAAAAAAGAGTAAAATCAGAGATGTTATCTATGGCGAACTCCCTGAACTACCCGATGATGTTAAAGTCATTGATTGTGGCGGTAAATGCCTCGCCCCTGGAATCATCGATATCGGTGTGAAAGTTGGCGAACCAGGTGAGCGTCATATGGAAAGCTTTGCTTCTGCAGGTCGTGCTGCCGCTGCGGGCGGCGTCACAACGATGGTTCTTCGTCCTGACACAAATCCTGCTGTAGATAGCCCTGAAACGTTACAGTTCATCCACCGCCGTGCAATAGACGACGCTGGGGTGAATGTATTGCCGATGGCAGCATTAACAAAAAATCGCGATGGTAAAGAAATGGCCGAGATCGGCTTTTTACAAGATGCAGGCGCTGTTGCCTTTACCGATGCTGATCATGTGATTTCGGACAATAAGATTTTCGGACGTTGTCTGACATATGCCAAAGGTTTGGATGCATTAGTTTTGGGCCACATCCAAGAGCCATCCCTAAGCAAAGGCACAGCTGTAACATCTGGCCCTTTCGCAACAAAGCTTGGCTTACCAGGTGCATCACCTATGGCTGAACGCATCCAGTTGGAACGCGATATGGCTCTGATCGAAATGACGGGTGTAAAATATCATGTCAGCCAAATCACGACTTCTATCGCTTTATCGGTATTAAAGCGCGCAAAGAATGCTGGTTTAGATGTCACTGCGGGTACATCTATTCACCACCTGACTTTAAACGAGCTAGATGTTGAAGGCTACCGTACGTTCTTTAAAGTGAAGCCACCTTTACGTCATGAAACAGATCGCGTTGCAACTGTAGAAGCTGTTGCGAGTGGTCTAATCGATATCATCAGCTCGATGCACACACCGCAAGATGAGGAAAGTAAACGCTTACCGTTTGAAGAAGCCGCATCAGGTGCTGTTGGTTTGGAAACACTTCTACCAGCAGCTATGCAACTGGTTCATGCAGAGTATATGGATTTGCCGACACTATGGCGAGCCCTATCACTGAATCCCGCGAAGTTACTGGGCCTAAAAAGTGGACGCATGAAAAAAGGCGCCCCTGCGGATTTGGTTTTGTTTGATCCAGATAAGCCATTCATACTGGACCGCTCAAATCTAAAATCAAAATCCAAGAACACACCGTTTGACGGACGCAGAATGCAGGGTAAGGTGATGAAAACATTCCTAGCAGGACATGAAATTTATGCTGCCGATTGATTTCAACCTTACAACTATCGTTGCCGTAGCCAGCCTGAGTTACCTATTAGGGTCCATCCCATTTGGTATGGTGGTCGCACGTATTATGGGATTGGGCAACCTGCGCGAAATCGGTTCTGGCAACATTGGTGCAACAAACGTTTTGCGCACAGGAAATAAACCTGCGGCACTCCTGACCCTACTGTTCGATGCAGGCAAAGGCGGCGTTGCCGTTCTAATTGCAAACTATATATTTGGAGAAACGGCAGCACAAATCGCTGGTCTGTTTGCGTTTCTAGGTCACCTTTACCCCGTTTGGTTGAAATTCAAAGGTGGGAAAGGCGTGGCAACGTTCCTTGGCATCTTATTAGCTTTAAATTTTTGGGCTGGCTTTGCTACTTGTATAACATGGCTGGTCGCAGCCATAATTGGTCGCATATCATCTGCTTCAGCTTTAGCCGCGGCTTTACTTGCTCCTGTTTGGTTATATGCCTTAGGTTCACCAGCCGCAGTTGTACTTGCCATAGTTCTTGGTATTCTAATCTGGGTCAAACACTTAGCGAATATCAAGCGTATTATGAGTGGAACAGAACCTAAAATTGGCAAAAAATAGCACGTTTAAGATAGCATTAAATGCTTTACCCACTGGATCATGGCGCGGTGATTATAATGGTTCATCTTATATTGTTACAAAGACGCTTTTCTCGGGCGGTCAGAGTGTCAAACTTGTTGCAGAAGAACTCTCGGGGAATGACTATATCAGCTTAAACTACTACGTGCTTTCATCAGGCAAAACGCTCTTGAAGCCATGTGAAATGCCTTCGGAAAAAGTTGTACAGTTTGTTCTGGGAATTATACCTAATCAATAGGCCAATTTGGGTAATGTGCATCAGGTGTAGTGTTTACAAGGCGGTTAAAGCTGTTGGTAAAATGACAATGCGCGATCTCAGCAATAATCGCAATCAATTGCATATTACCAAAACCATCGCCGCGTGCCTGTTCCAATTCAGCATCAGATAGCTTGCCGCCTGTTTCAACTAATAATCGTGTTAGTCTTTGTAGTTTCGCAGCACGGTCGTCACTCGTCAAAAGTTCACCACGTGCAATTGTTGCAACCATTTCCATATCAACGCCCCGTGCATTTGATGCACTCAAATGCGCTGGAATACAATAATGGCAGCCGTTTTGAGCTGCCATATCCATACAAATCACTTCGCGATCTTCATGCGATAAACCACTTTTATCCAGAGCAGCCCAAAAGGATAAAAATCCGTCTAAAACATTTGGATTCTGAGCCATGACATCAGTGATATTTAGCTCACGTCCCCAAGTTCTTTTTGCGTGGTCCAACGCTTTCACTTCACGTGGTGACCCTGTTTCGCGTTTCACACTTGGGATACGTTGCATATTAGTAGCTGTATTCTGAATAAATCCGCTTCAGATCGCCACCCCATTCACCATTGTATTTTGATGACAGTTCACAAGATGGGGACATACCTGTTTCAACAACCTCTTCCAAAGCATTCAGGAAGTGTGTTTCATCAGGGATCATACCACCAGCGCCAGGGCGTGCTCGTGCAGCAAGACCTGCTTTAGAAATAGCAACTGTTTCACGTGCCAATTCATGCATTGAGATATTACCGATCTTAGCACCAACACCATCGACAGAAGCCGCGATACGCAACTCTTCGCGCGTTTCTGCATCCCAATCCTTACAAAGGTCCCAAGCAGCGTCCAATGCAGTCTGATCATACATCAGACCAACCCAGTAGGCTGGCAGCGCACAGATACGGCGCCAAGGGCCGCCATCAGCACCGCGCATTTCGATGAACTTCTTCAAACGTGCTTCAGGGAAACATGTTGTTAGATGATCAGCCCAATCAGAAAGCGTTGGTGTTTCACCTGGCAGCGCTGGCAATTCGCCTTTTAGAAAATCACGGAAGGATTGGCCCAGCGCATTGATGTAATTGCCATCGCGGTAGACGAAATACATTGGAACATCCAGCATATAGTCGACCCAACCTTCAAACCCGAAGCCTTCGTCGAATACGAACGGCAACATACCTGTACGCGCCTCATCCAGATCGCGCCAAACACGAGCACGCCAGCTTTTGTGGCCGTTTTCTTTGCCTTCAAAAAAAGGAGAGTTCGCAAATAGAGCCGTCGCAACAGGTTGCAACGCCAAGGCCACACGCATTTTTTTCACCATGTCTGCCTCGGACCCAAAATCCAAGTTCACCTGAACCGTACAAGTCCGGTACATCATCTGCGTACCGTGCGTACCAACACGCCCCATATAATCTGTCATTAAACGGTAACGCCCTTTAGGCATCATGTGCATTTGCTCATGTGTCCACTCAGGAGCTGCGCCCAAGCCAATAAATCCAACTCCGATTTTATCGGCAATGGTTTGAACTTCTTTCAAGTGAACATTCACTTCGTCACAAGTCTCATGAATTGTTTCCAGTGGCGCACCTGACAATTCAAGTTGACCACCTGGCTCTAACGATACATTCGCACCATCTTTTTCAAGACCGATGATGTTTCCAGCTTCTTCAACAGGAGCCCAGTTGAACTGGTCGCGCAAACCTTCCAGCATCGCTTTGATGGAACGGTCACCTTCGTATGGCAACGGTAATAAGCTGTCTTTACAGTACCCGAATTTTTCGTGTTCTGTACCAATGCGCCAATCTTCTTTGGGCTTACAACCCTCTGCAAGATACTCGGCTAATTGTTCGTGTCGTTCGATCGGGCCGCCGCCAGATTGTGGGATCGACATAATAAATCTCCCTAATAAATAAATCTCCCTAATAGATGTTAAAATGACAGGTGCAGTTTCGCGCGGCAGTGTCAAGCTGATTTGGACTTTTATACACGCTCCCAAATCACGTGGTTGTGCACAGGAACTGTATTTACAGCCTTCACAAGCGCATCCATTCTAACTCCTGAAAGGCTTGTAAATGCATCAAACAATCGATCAGACCCTTTGGCAGAGGTTGGAACAATCATAGGATCGCCCTCGGAATTGTGCAGTACCCAAACAGAGGCGTAAGCTTCACTTTCACGCAGTTCGATTTTAGATAAGCTCTCCAATGAGAGCGTTTTACCGTGCATTGGACCAAAATAACTAATTTCACGTTCAGTTACATCCACCATGCCAGGCGCTTTTTGGCTGCGCCTGAATCGGATGCGTTGAATAGTACCCCGTAACAAAACAAGGCCGAGCGTAGATATAATCGCACCTACAATTTCATAGACGATGCTTTCAATAACAAACCCACGGATTAAAACGCGTACGCCTATTATTAGAATCAGAGTAACTAGATATGCTTCTGCCCATTTCGAAAAATGTGCGCGTACATTTGGACGAATAAAATTCAACGCCAATCTCCCAACGCGTTCTGCCATAGTGTCAAAGCCGCTACAGCCGCCGTATCCGCACGTAGTACACGCGGCCCAAGGCTGATAGATTGGGTTTGTTCCATTTGACGCAGGCGCTTAATCTCCGTTTCTGAAAACCCGCCTTCTGGGCCAATTAAAATCGCCCACTTTTGATCTTTGTCACCACTTAGGCCTGTTGTCATATCTTCGACCAATGTTTCATCGCAAAATAGAAGTTTACGGTCATCGGGCCAATGATCCAATACAGCATTCAGTTTTTGAATATCATCGACGGGCGGCACAAAGGTTTCGCCGCATTGTTCGGCAGCTTCTACTGCATGTGCTTGCAAACGATCTTGGCGAATACGTTCCGAATTTGTAAAATCCGTTTGCACAGGGCAGATACGAGCAGCCCCCAATTCAGCAGCTTTTTCAACTATGAAATCCGTACGTGTCTTTTTGATTGGCGCAAAATACAACCACACATCTGGCGGTGTTTGCTGTGGCTTGGATTGCACATTACACACCACTGAACAACTACCGACTTTCGTCGGTAGGTTCACGTTTTGAATGTAATTCAAGATACTGACGAATAACGTCATCCGTCACATTTCCACTCGTCGTTGAAAAATAGCCTCTAGCCCAGAACCGTTGCCCCCAATAGCGTTTGCGTAATTCGGGGTACTCCCGCTGTATCTTGTATGAGGACCTCCCTTTTACGCGTTGCATCACCTTTGAAATTGGGACGTGCGGCGGGACTGACACAAACATATGCACATGGTCGGTAGACAATACGCCTTTTTCAATGTGTACGCCCAATTCATTGCACGTTTGTCGTATCAATGTCCGAATACGCTCACGCATTTCACCACGCAGCACCTTGTAACGATATTTTGTTACCCAAACGATATGGTATCTGTGATAATATCTGCTATGACTTCCAGTAGAATAGATCATAAGGTTTCCTTCCATTTTAAGACCTTACCGCAACGCTGGGTCTTAAAATGGAAGGAAACCTTATGTAAATAACGCTAAAGCTGACCAGCTAAAAGCTGGTGGTTTTAACCAATTATTGGAAAATAAAACTTTGCGTTTACCAGCTTCAACAACCTCAGCCTGCCATTCGCCATCACGTCCATTAAAGAGGGCAATCATAGCGCCTACCTTTTGGCGCATCACACCTGTCAAATAGTGAGCTTGATCTTTGGATAGGGATAAGGATTGCCCTTTACCCAAAGGCTCGTCTACAAACAGTCTAATCTTAGCTTTCTTCATCATGAGCCTAAACTATGACCGATCCCAAAAAGAAACCAGCCCAAGTTGATGGGCGCGTGGCAGATGCAACAGATAAAAATTGGGTAGATCGTTATTGCCCAGCATGGTCACGCCCATATCTGCGGTTATCACGTGCAGATCGACCTGTAGGGACATGGTTGTTGTTGCTTCCATGTTGGTGGGGATTGTTTTTGGCAATCCTTGCCGATCCAAATGGGGCAACACCTCATGATGCTTGGATATTCATAGCCTGTATCATCGGATCATTCTTAATGCGCGGTGCAGGTTGCACATGGAATGATATTGCGGACCGCAATGTTGACGCACAAGTTGCCAGAACCAAGTCACGGCCGATTCCATCAGGGCAGGTATCCACAAAACAAGCCGCTGTCTGGATGTCAATACAGGCGCTTATATCGCTTGGTATTCTCCTAACGTTTAATACCTTCGCAATATTACTTGGCATCGTCGCTTTAATTCCCGTTCTTATTTACCCATTCGCAAAACGTTTCACATGGTGGCCGCAGCTGTTCTTGGGTGTTGCCTTTAACTGGGGCGCATTGTGGGGTTGGGCCGCACATACAGGCAGCTTAAGCTGGGCGTCTGTGTTATTATATCTGTCTGGTATGGCGTGGACATTATTCTATGACACAATTTATGCGCATCAAGACAAAGAGGACGACGCCTTGATCGGTGTGAAATCAACTGCACGCCTGTTTGGGAATAACACTGCACGGTGGCTGTCTTGGTTTATTATTGCAACAGTCGTGTTCATGACCTTTGCAGCAGTTCTCGCAATCATTGAAACAGCTGGACCTATAACCCTCATACTATCTCTCGCAGCGATTTCAATGTTTGGGTGGCATATGGCATGGCAATTGCGCCGCCTTGATATTGACGACCCAGAGGTTTGTTTAGAGTTATTTAGATCAAACAGGAACGCAGGATTTATTCCCGTAGCCTTCTGGGGAGGGTTGCTCATCCTGAACGTATTGGGCTTTGGCGCTTGTGAATAAGTTCAGATAGATGTGAGACTGTTTTTTTGTTGCCAAGATTTAGGCGGCCTCGGAGACTGAGTATTGTAAAAAACCAACTCACGAGGCCAATATGCAAATCATAAGACTGCACAAGAACGTTTATAAACTTTATGCTTGGGCGCGGACACAAGAATGTTTGGATGCGTACCGTATCAAATACGAAGACACGGTTCGGCAATGGGAAGCTTTACGCGCAGAGGGTGTTTCTCTAGCAAAATGCGCTGAATTTGTCGGCATCTCTCGGTCTACTTATTATCGCTACAAGCGGGTTTTGAAGGATTTGGCGCAAGGGATTATGCCGCCATCAAAGGCCCCAAAACACCGCAATAAGTCACAGTGGGGTGAGGCAGAAAAACAGTTGGTGCTCGAAATTCGCCGCGACAATAAAACCTACGGTAAGGAAAAAATAGGGGCCATCTTGCGGCGCGATAAAAACCAAATCATAAGCGATAGCACCGTGGGGCGTATCTTGGGTTTTCTACGCAAGAAAGGCCTGATTACACGATCAAGGTCTGCACCACAAAAGCGCAAGCGTAACTTCTCCAAGGGCCACGCCAAAGGATGGAAATATAAGGATTACAAAGATATAGAGATTGGAGAACGTGTGCAGATCGACCACATGACTGCCACGAAAAACGGCGTCACCTGCAAGCACTTTCAGGCCTGGGAACGGCGTAGCAAGCACATCCACGCGCAAATTTATTCGAATGCCACCGCACGCTCTGCCAAACGGTTTTTGGAAGAGCTTGTGGAAATAGCTCCCTATAAAATCCTCTCAATTCAAGTTGATGGTGGCTCCGAGTTTATGGCCGATTTTGAGACGGCGTGTGAGCAGATGAAAATCCCGCTCATTGTATTGCCGCCAGCCAGACCGAAATACAATGGTGGCGTTGAGCGTGGAAACCGCACCTTCCGCGAGGAATTCTATGATTGTTGTGATCTGATTGCCGATAGCATTGGAGCTATGCGGTTTGAACTGAGAAAAGCTGTCGAAAAATATAACACATTCAGACCACATCACGCCTTGAAAGGTAAGACACCCATGGAGTACCTTCGAATCACTCAGGCCGAAGCCGCGTGAGTCTCAAAACACATGAACCTATACACTTGATTGCAATTCTTGGTTCCAGTAAACCCCAATCGACTACAATTGCGTAAAGGGTAAAATATGCGTCGGACCGCCTTATTAGCAGGGGCTATCAGTATTGTACTTGCATGTGCTTTGGCCATGTTTACTGCAGGCAAGCTTGTTGACCATGTTGAACGCCATACAGAACGCAGATTAGTGACAATCCTCAATGAAGCAGGCGAAAGCTGGGCAACGGTACGCGCAGATGGTTTCCAAGTTGTTATCGGCGGCTTGGCAGTAGATGAGGCTACACGGTTTAGAACCATTCAATTGATAAATGCGAATGTGAATGAAAGCCGTGTATATGATAAAACAAATGTCTCACAACCTGATGGCTTGCAGCCGCCACGTTTTTCATTAGAGATTCTTCGCAACGTTGAGCGCGTTTCCTTAATTGGTTTGATCCCTACATCATTGGGGCGCGATTACATTTTGGAACGTGTAAGAAAACTAAACCCAGATACCCAAGTCACCGATATGTTAGAGCAAGCTGATCATATAGCGCCAGATGATTGGCAAACGTCTGTTGATTTTGCATTATCTCGTTTGGAACAATTGCCGCGTTCAAAGGTCAGTGTCACTCCTGAGCGCGTAAAAATAACAGCTGTGTCTGAAACACCTGAAGCGGAAAAAACATTAAAGAAAAAACTGGCACAGAATAAACCCGATAATTTAAATTTAATATTGAACATTTCCGCCCCTCGTCCTGTGATCACCCCATTCCAATTCCGTTTGAAAATGAATAATGGTCAAGGCACATTGGATGCTTGCTCTGCGGATACAAGTTTCGCACGCACAAAAATTATCCGCGCATTACATCGTGTGGGGTTAACTGGCGGTGTTGCTTGTAGTGTTGGCCTTGGTGTTCCTACAACAGATTGGGCAGATGCAGTCATAATGTCTATCGACGCAATGGCAAATCTGAAATCTGGAACAATCACATTTACAGATTCAGATATTGCGTTGATTGCATCAGACAGCGTAACTCAAGACACGTTTGATAATGTTATTGGTGAATTGGAAAACACATTGCCGAAATTATTTTCGTTGCAAGCAATCCTGACCCCGAAACCATTGATTGATGGGCAGACAGGTGAAATCATCTTACCAGATTTCACAGCTACAAAAAGCCCAGAAGGCTTAGTTCAAATGCGCGGGCGACTACCAGACGCATTACGTAAAACGACAGTGTCCGCTTATGCCGCTTCGTTGTTTGGGGGTGACAACGTCCACAATCAAACACGTATCGTAGAAGGCTTGCCAGACGGTTGGACCGTACGATCAATGGCCGCTTTAGAGGCGCTTTCACATATGCATAACGGCAGCGCGATTGTGCTGCCTGATATGATCAACGTAAAAGGTAAAAGCGCTAAAGAAGATATTTCTTCGATTATCTCACGCATATTTTCAACACGCATTGGGCCAAATGTGAACTTCGAAACAGATGTTGTTTATGATGAAAAGCTTACACTCGAAGAAACTGAGGTCGGCCTAAGTGATGCCAATTGTGAAAAACAAATTAAAGCGGTCCTTGGGGCTCGTAAAATTAACTTTGCACCGTCTTCATCCAGCATTGAAGAGGCTAGTTTAGGCGTGATTGACACAATCGCAGAAATCTTAATTGAGTGTCCAGATGCTCGCTTTGAGATCGCAGGGCATACAGATAGTCAAGGTGGTGAAGAATCCAATAAGACACTTAGCCAAGGCCGTGCAGATGCCGTTCTGGTAGCCTTATTGCAACGCCGTATTAGAACGACAAAAATGAAATCTGTCGGTTATGGGGAAACAGACCCGATCGCCGATAATAATACGGAAGAAGGTCGCGCACAAAACCGCCGTATTGAATTTAGCTTGATCCAGGAGACTTCAGACGATGGATAAAAATGAACTGATCATCGCGATATCCCTCGCATTTATGATTTTCTTTTTCTTAGGTTGGCTCGCCCGTATGGGCTACGGTAAATTGCGCCGTGTGAATTCGACCAACGTAGATGAAATTGACGACCTGGCAACGCGCTTGCACGAAGCAGAGGAGCAACGCGATGAAGCCGTTGCTTACCTTCACCACCGCGAACGTGAACTTAGTAATAAAGCATCACAAGCTGAGGCAGAATTGGATGCAGCAATGCAAGGTTTGGGATCAGCACGCCGTGAAGCAGAAGCTATTCGCCGCGAATTAGAAGAGTTACGCCAACAAGGTTAAGCTAGGTTTCCCAGCGGCTCTTAGCATCGTCATCTGATGCTTTGCTTTCGACCCATTGGGAACCTGATTTAAGATGTTCTTTTTTCCAAAAAGGGGCATCTGTTTTCAAATAATCCATCAAAAATTCGGCCGCTTCAAACGCATCTTTGCGATGTGCCGATGCCGCAGCAACCATCATAATCTGTTCACCTGTTTTTAAATCACCATAGCGGTGGATAACCATGCTACCAGCCAGAGACCACCGTTTTTGAGCCTCGACATCAATAGCAGTCAGCGCTTGTTCCGTCATACCTGGGTAGTGTTCCAATTCCATGGACACTAGATCACCACCTGTTGTGTCACGAACCAAACCAATGAAACTAACAACCGCACCCACAGCATTCGTATCAAGCGTCAATTGTGCCGCTTCATGGCCAAGATCAAAATCGTCTGACTGTACACGAACTGTCATCTAACCACCCGTCATAGGTGGGAAGATCGCAACTTCACGTGCACCTTCAAGTGATGCATCTAAAGAACTTAGTGTTTGATCTATAGCGACTTTCACAACCGTCATATCTTGGAATGCCAAAGCATAGCGCTCTTCACGCGCTGACAGTTCACCAATCAAGTCACCAACAGTGTCTGCATCCGTCATCACCTGTTCTTTTGGGATACCAATGCGTTCACGAACCCACGCGAAATATAAAATATCTAGGTTTTTCATTTGTCTTCTCGCAAAAATGGCATCCCTTTGCGCAGATAATCGCAACCAGTGATGAATGTTAAAATTGCAGCTATCCACAACAAGAATACGCCTGCACTCCAAGTAGCATCCGTTGCATTCACATACCAAGCAAGATGGTTCACATCTTCAATTGTACCTTCAAGAATACCATAGTAAATCGCATCATCCATCCCTTGAGATAGGTTCAATTTATAATGTTCAAACACGCCTTTCGCGAACAAAACAGAAATCGCAATCATTTGGACTGTCGTCTTCCATTTAGCCATACTTGTCACCTGAAGCAGGCTCGCTTTGTCACCAAGATATTCGCGTAAGCCAGATACAAAAACTTCACGAAATAGAATAATCGTAGCAGGAAGAAGGATATAAGGATCCATCACCAAATTTTCTGCAGATGAAATCCCAGTGATAATAACCAATGCGATAATGACCATTGCTTTATCAGCAATCGGATCCAGCATCGCGCCAAAGCGGCTTTCTTGTTTCCACTTGCGGGCCAAATATCCATCTAGGAAATCAGTAATCGACGCTAGGATGAAAAGTGTCATCGCATACCAATCCGCCAATGGGCGGGCAAAGTACAAAAACATGATGGCGACACCAGGGGCGGCCAACAAACGAATTAAAGTCAATATATTCGGAATATTCCACTGCATAAAAGACTCTTAGACGATCCTTTAACCTTTGTCATGGAAGAAGTCATAAATCGAACCCGCCAGTGCGTCCGAAATACCGTCTACCGCTCTTAAATCCTGTAATGCAGCACGAGACACAGCTTTGGCAGATCCAAAGTGTGCAAGCAATGCACGTTTTCTTGTGGCACCTACGCCTGGTACTTCGTCCAGCGGTGTTGCTGTAAACGCTTTGGCTCTCTTTTGGCGATGTGTACCAATAGCAAACCTATGGGCTTCATCCCGTAGGCGCTGAATGAAATATAAAACGGGGTCGTTTCGCTTCAATGCAAATGGACGGCGGTTGGGGCGATAGAACTCTTCTTTACCCTTGTCGCGATCTTCGCCCTTGGCGACCCCAATATAAGGCACATCTTGAACACCCAGTTCTTTCAAGATTTCATCAACAGCCGAAATCTGCCCTGCACCACCATCAATCAGTAATAAATCGGGCCATAAATCTGTTTCTCGATTAGGATCTTCTTTAATCAAGCGTTTGAAGCGACGGTTTAAAACTTCCTTCATCATACCGAAATCATCCCCTGGGGTGATTTCTGTCCCTTTGATATTAAACTTGCGATAGGATGATTTTTCGAATCCTTCTGCGCCTGCAACAATCATAGCACCCACAGCATGCGCCCCTTGAATATGTGAGTTATCATAAACCTCGATCCGTCTCGGCGGGCCGTCCAAATTGAACGCCTCTGATAAGTCTGCCAACAGCTTACTTTGCACAGCGCTTTCTGCCATACGGCGGGCCAATGATTCCTTGGCATTGCGTAATGCATTTTCTACAAGTTCTAATTTTTCACCGCGCTGTGGAATAAGCACTTTAACCTTTTTACCAAGCTTATCTGTCAGCAATCGCTGCACCAAATCGATGTTCTCGACACCACTAGACAATAGGATTTGTTTTGCTGGTATCTTATTCGAATAAAATTGCCCAATAAAAGCTTCTAATATTTCAGGTGCTTCTGCCCCAATACCAGTATTAGGAAAATAGGCACGATTTCCCCAGCTTTGGTTCGCCCGAATAAAAAACACCTGAACACATGCTTGTCCATCTGTTTGATGCAAAGCAATTACATCCGCTTCGGACACCATATTGGGGTTGATCCCTTGAGAGTGCGATGTCTGTACTTGCGTCAAGGCACGAATACGGTCCCGTAAACTTGCAGCACGTTCAAACTCCATTTCTGCACTGGCTTGTGTCATCTCGGACGCAAGTTTCTCTTGGATAGCATTTGTCTTCCCTTTTAAAAAATCCTCGGCATCACCAACAGATCGTGCATAATCCTCTTTGGAAATATGTCCTACACAAGGGGCAGAGCATCTGGCAATTTGATATTGCAGACAAGGACGCGTACGAGAAGAAAACATGCTATCCGTACAATTGCGGATCAAAAAGATTTTCTGCAACTGGTTGAGCGTTCTCGTCACAGAACCCGCCGATGCAAATGGCCCAAAATAGGTGTCATCTTTTGCTTTCTTACCTCGGTGTTTTTTGACCATTGGGAAATCATGTGATCTGGTGACGGCGATACTTGGAAAGCTTTTATCATCTCGCAACAGCACATTATATTTTGGCTTCAGTTGCTTGATCAAATTTTGCTCTAATAATAACGCTTCTGTTTCAGTGCGTGTTGTCAGAAACATCATTGTTTTTGTAGCAGAAATCATACGGCCAATACGGGCAGTATGCCCAGTCAACTTTGCATAATTGGAAACGCGTTTTCGAAGGTTCCGTGCCTTACCAACATAAAGTACATCACCCTGTTCACCCAGCATACGGTATACACCGGGACTATTGTCCAAGCTGCTCAGGTAACCGCGAATAATTTCAAAACCACGCAAGTCATCTTTGCGAGGGCCGACTTTGCCTTCTTCGATCATCGTGGTTTTCTGGTGATTGTGGGACATAATTAACGCTTATATGATTCTTGAGCTAGCTGCACAGAATTGCGAAGCAAACAAGATAAATTCTGTCCACGAACTCTGTGGGTAACTCTGAGGATAACTTCGTTACTATGGGCTTTTTTCGTTTGTTTTAGCACATTTCCACCTATTGCCTATTTTTTAGGCACAAAATTAAACCATTGATTTTAAACAAAATATTTTTAAACCTTTGGCAAATGCCTGATTTTATTAGGAAAATACTAACCAATACAAATATTTTGTAAAGCTAGTGGACAACCCTTGGCAGGGCAATCGCATGAAAAAGTTAGCAGGTGACAAATGAGGTGAGGGTTGATTCAATGAGTGAACTTTTAGCTTTTATTGAGGTCACTACCCATGTCCAATGCCGACGCACCCGACAGCCATTCCATTGATTTTCCAATAATTGGTTAAAACCACCAGCTTTTAGCTGGTCAGCTTTAGCGTTATTTACATAAGGTTTCCTTCCATTTTAAGACCCAGCGTTGCGGTAAGGTCTTAAAATGGAAGGAAACCTTATGATCTATTCTACTGGAAGTCATAGCAGATATTATCACAGATACCATATCGTTTGGGTAACAAAATATCGTTACAAGGTGCTGCGTGGTGAAATGCGTGAGCGTATTCGGACATTGATACGACAAACGTGCAATGAATTGGGCGTACACATTGAAAAAGGCGTATTGTCTACCGACCATGTGCATATGTTTGTGTCAGTCCCGCCGCACGTCCCAATTTCAAAGGTGATGCAACGCGTAAAAGGGAGGTCCTCATACAAGATACAGCGGGAGTACCCCGAATTACGCAAACGCTATTGGGGGCAACGGTTCTGGGCTA
The DNA here is from genome assembly GCA_965206885.1 of Amylibacter sp. Taxonomy (GTDB): domain Bacteria; phylum Pseudomonadota; class Alphaproteobacteria; order Rhodobacterales; family Rhodobacteraceae; genus Amylibacter. The sequence continues at coordinate 229,656 of CBDBLJ010000008.1, forward strand.
GAGGCTATTTTTCAACGACGAGTGGAAATGTGACGGATGACGTTATTCGTCAGTATCTTGAATTACATTCAAAACGTGAACCTACCGACGAAAGTCGGTAGTTGTTCAGTTTCTTACGCATTTTTCTACTTTATCTGACCCACGACAACAAACAAAGCTGCTTTACCCTATGGCAGAGGTTTTGCTTTTGACGTTATGTGCCGTGTTGTCCGGGGCGAATGACTGGGTCGCTATTTCTGCGTTTGGGACAAAGAAACTGGCCTTTTTACGGAAATTCTTGCCCTTTTCGGACGGAACACCCTCACATGATCAACTGGGAAACATCTACGCCGCACTGGATGCCAATCATTTTCAGGCCTGCTTTATGGAGTGGGTCGCCTCCTTAAACAGCACCCTTAGCGGGGTCGTGGCGATAGATGGTAAAACCTCACGTCGCAGCTTGGATAAGGCTGGCAGCAAGGCCGCAATTCACATGATCTCGGCCTGGAGTTCAGAGTTGAACCTGACACTTGCCCAACGGCAGGTGGACGGCAAATCCAATGAGATCACGGCCATACCGGAACTGTTAGACCTCCTGACGATAAAGGGGGCTATTGTCACTATAGATGCTATGGGATGTCAGCGTGATATTGCCGATAAAATCATCACCAAACAAGCGGATTATGTTTTGGCCTTAAAGGGTAATCAAGGTGCCCTTCGCAAAGACACCGAACTGTTCATGAAAGAACAGGACGCTGTGGATTTTGCAGACACAACAGTAACTTACCATGAGGACGTAGAAAAATCACATGGACGTATTGAAACAAGAAAAGTCACTGTTTGCTCGGATATTGAATGGCTGATGGAGCGGCACAATTGGCCCGGATTGGAAAGCATCGTGATGGTCCAATACTGCGCAACACTTCAAGACAAGACCCGTTCAGAGACACGCTTTTACATCTCATCCATGACCTGTGACGCCGAAGCTCACGCAAAAGCTATCCGCGACCACTGGGGTATTGAAAACGGGCTGCATTGGGTCATGGATATGGTGTTTCGTGATGATGAATGTCGTATCCGTAAAGGAAACGCGCCAGCTAATTTTACAACGATCAAGCACGCCGCCAACAACATGCTGCGCTCCGTAAAGGGAAAGCAAAGCCTCAGGTTAAAGCGACACTTGGCGGCTTGGGACGAGGATTTTCTTTTCCAGATAATTCAGGGGTAAAACTCATGCGATTGCCCTGCAACCCTTGGTTTAAATTTGATCATAATGCCTAAGCTTCAATGATATCTGGCGTCTTCCAAGCCATATGTTGACCACCATCTACGCAGATAAGTTGGCCTGTAACAGAGCGCGCTGACAGCAAATATTGCAATGCAGCGACTATATCATCTGAATTAGGTCCTTCTTCTAGAAGAAGAGCTGCGCGTTGTTTATCAAAATGTTCCTTCGTTTGACGTGCTCCTTGGATCGTCGGTCCAGGGCCAATGGCATTCACCCTTACATTTGGTGCCAAAGCTTGTGCAGATGTTTGCGTAAAGGCCCAAAGCCCTGCTTTAGCAATCGTATACGTCATGAACTTTGGCGTTAACTTACGGACACGCTGATCTACCATATTCACCACGCAGGCAGGCGTATCGCTATTATTTCGTTTTACCAATTGTTGAGCAAAAGCTTGTGTCAGGAAAACCGCAGCACGTAGATTGGAATTAATATGCCGATCCCATGATTTAGCACTCAATGTTTCTATTGTGTCATATTCAAAAATAGACGCGTTATTCACAAGCACGTCCAATGGCATACCCAAGGCATCTGTCGCACGTGGCAGAAGTGTTTCCGTTTGAGTGATATCCAGTAGATCAGCATGTATTGCAACGGCATGACCACCAACCTCTTTAATCATGGAAACTGTTTTATCAGCCTCCCTCCCGCTGGCAGAATAATGTACAGCGATAGAAATATCTTGACCAGCCAATGCAATAGCCATCTCACGCCCCAAACGATGGGCGCCACCTGTAATCAAAGCAGCTTTATGTGCCATAGGTCTGTCCTTTATTAGATAAACAGCATCCAGATATATACTGTATATATGGACAAAAAGACAGCGCCCCAGAGTTTACCCAAGTTTATCTTAAACCATACGAATGGGAATATAAGTAAAGAACTGGCTAACATTACCCAGAAATCAAATTTGATAAATTCTTGAGATACTGGCAAATCCGTTATTATGCTGGTTACACCAATAACACCTAAAAGATTGAACAAGTTGGAGCCAATCACATTACCAAAAGCCACATCAGCCTCTTTACGATATGCAGCCATCACTGTCGTCGCTAGCTCTGGTAATGATGTTCCTATCGCAACCATTGTCAAACCAATGATTGCGTCTTCTATACCAGCTTGCTTGGCAATATTTACGGCACCTTCTACCAAAAGATTAGCGCCAATAGGCAAACCGATAACACCAACAGCTAAGATTGCTAATATTTTCCACCAAACACTATCTGTATCAGGGATTTCTTCTGTGGCCGCTTTCATAGCACTTCTAGATTTCTGTGCATTTTTATACGCTTGAAATAAAACGAACGCTAACAACACCAGTAAAATAATACCGTGAATAAAAGTTAAGGGCGCCAGAAATGCCATAGCAATGAAAACAACAATCCCCACAATCATGTAAATAAAATTTGTTTTCGGGAATGCGTCTTGCCCGGAAATACCAAATAAAAGCGCTGGCAACCCCAAAACCAATAGAACGTTCGCAATGTTAGATCCAACGACATTACCCAATGCCAAACCAGCAGAACCTGTTAGAGCAGCTTTAATCGATATTAATAACTCAGGAGCAGATGTCCCAAAAGCGACAATCGTCAGACTGACAATCAGAGCTGGAATACCAAGTTTCAGACTCAACCCGACAGCGCCACGAACCAATGCATCCCCTGCGACCAGTAAAATCACAAAGCCAATAGCTACATACAGATAATCCAAAATACGTCCCCGCCCAGTTATTTAGTAGTGCATTTACAGGGTTGGTCCCCTATTTTATATGTACCGCATGTAGAGCATTTTTTTGCATTTTCAATACGTGATCGGCGCTTAAGCTTAGGAAGCTTAGGTAAACGTAACTTTCCGAACATAGCCAAAACCATCATTACAATTAAAAAGAGAGTGACTACTTTTACCATTATTATAAACCGTATTGGGACCAGAAAAAGCGATCTTCCATATTCGAAAATAACTCACTCATAGACCCTAATCCCATACGCTTGAAAAAGGACTTCTTTTGGCCAAAAACGTTTAACTTAACATCTTTACCAAACTTCTCTGTCATCTTGGGTTGTAGATGTGCAACGCCATCTACAAGCCCCATATCAACAGCGCCAACACCCACCCAGACTTCGCCAGTGAATAAATCACTGTCGTCCAGTTTGTCACCTCGGCGCGCTTGCACATGCGCTATAAAATTCTGGTGAATTACTTTTTGGAGTTTTTTCAAACGCTCAACATCTTCTGGTCGTTCAGGTTTAAACGGATCAGCCATGCTTTTGTTTTCACCAGCTGTGTGAACACGTCGTTCGATACCCTGTTTTTCCAGTAACTCATGAAATCCAAAGGATGCAGAAATCACACCAATAGATCCAATAATTGAACTGTCATCTACATAAATTTCATCTGCGGCACAGGCCAACCAATACCCACCTGACGCGGCAACATCTTCACAAAACGCATAAACAGGTACGTTTAACTCTGCTGATAAACGTTGAATTCGCGCCCCGATCAATGAGGATTGCACAGGCGATCCACCAGGTGAGTTTAGCGCGATTGCTACAGCCTTCGGTTTGCCTTTGCGAAAAGCTCGTTCAAGAAGCGGTGCCATTGTTGCATCATTTAATGCCCCACCGCCAAATCGACCAGATTCTGCTATGACGCCAGACATGCGAATAACATTCACAAGCGGCCCACGTTTTATTTTGAATATTTTCTTTAACATGCCCCTGACTTAATGCCTTTACAGACATACAACAAGACGCAGCCAACGAATTGTTGAAGCCACTCAATAATAAGTTCACAATTCCTTAATTTAACACGCCACCTAAAGCACATACTAAAATATTACAGCAACTTCGATCAAGCTAATCAACTTGCCAAGTATTTATCCGCGACACATAGGCATCGCGGGTAAATATATCTATGCGGTGTTTAGATGCAGACATAAGTTGGAACGCACTTGTCCAGTGCTATCCCAGATATATCAGGCAAAAATGAAATCATCATGGTTCAACGACCGCCGTATCATAACCAATTTCTTCAGGAGTTAGAATGCTCCAGCCTTGAGTCTCTACAAGCTCTAAGGCACGCGCTTCACTGTTAGAATTCCCACCAAAGGCACCCTCTGTCGTATCTGAACCAAACAGCGCTCCCTTGATAAAACCAGCTGACCAAAAGCCGCTCTCTTGGTAGCGTGCAGTAGCCCCTTCATCGAGACCGTGATAGCCGTAATTCACCAATTGCATCATTCATTAAATCAGCCGCATCTTTGTCCTTATATGTAAATAATCCCATTTAACGTATTTTCCACTAGTTAAAAAATTAAAAGTTAGTTCCAACTATTGATGTAAAGTTTAACCGTATTATACTGCGCCCACTCCAAGCTTTTAAATCTACGCTTCCCCCCTCTTTCGGCTTCAAGTAACCATTGAATTTAGTCGAAACTCTTATTCAAATGGGGGTGCGAAATTAAATTTCTAGACAGGTTGCTAAGTGCTTAAAATACGTTTGGTGCGAACGGGTCCTTTTTTGTGGCCAAATTTCAAACTGAGACACTACCCGCCATTGGTTTTCAGACAAAGAAAGTGCGACGATATACCGTGAACTTTCGCGCGCAACACTTACTACCCGTGCCTGCTTTAGTCTTTGTGATATTCGACAGGGGAGGTTTGCACCTAATGATCCCCTTGTCAGGCACATTAATATATTTTTGAAACAAAGATTTAACATGATGTCCCAACTGGGACACAAGGGATCCAAACCTAAGATTTTTGGCTTTTACACCCTATAATGATGCACAAAATAACAAAGCCACCCAAAGGGTGGCTAATGTTATTTTTGGTTGTGTATAGGTCAGGTCGGCACGTAACTGAACAACTACCGACTTTCGTCGGTAGGTTCACGTTTTGAATGTAATTCAAGATACTGACGAATAACGTCATCCGTCACATTTCCACTCGTCGTTGAAAAATAGCCTCTAGCCCAGAACCGTTGCCCCCAATAGCGTTTGCGTAATTCGGGGTACTCCCGCTGTATCTTGTATGAGGACCTCCCTTTTACGCGTTGCATCACCTTTGAAATTGGGACGTGCGGCGGGACTGACACAAACATATGCACATGGTCGGTAGACAATACGCCTTTTTCAATGTGTACGCCCAATTCATTGCACGTTTGTCGTATCAATGTCCGAATACGCTCACGCATTTCACCACGCAGCACCTTGTAACGATATTTTGTTACCCAAACGATATGGTATCTGTGATAATATCTGCTATGACTTCCAGTAGAATAGATCATAAGGTGGCTCTTCTCCGCTTTGTTGAGTAGAAAAAGATGCCGACCGCCAAGTAACCTGTTGATATGTATGGTTTCTGATAACTTTACATAGAGCAGGTATATGACAATCAACATCTCGCAGCATATTTTAGGCCTCAAAGGGCAACGTGTAAATGAAATTAAACTGGATGACGGCGGTGTTAAGATTGTCATTCACTGCAGCCGAGACGCGCGTAGGAGGGCTATAGACCCTGCTACAGGCCAGAAGGGAAGCATCAACCAGCATGTCCGCCGACAAGTAAACGACATCCCCCTTTTTGGGTATCCTTGTGTGGTCGAGATTGAGCTGGCGCAGGTTTATATTAACAAGGGCGAACGCCGCATTGAGGGGTGTGATTTTGTTGATAAAGGGTGCCGTTTCACTCACCGATTTTGCCGACTGATCAGTGGATTATGTCGGCATATGTCTATTCAAGCGGTTTCCAGACATTTGGATATACGATGGGAAACGGTCAAGAATATCGACAGGGCATACCTTATTGAAACTCTCCCTACGCTTGATCCTGCAGAGCTAACTGGCTTGGAATATATTGGTGTAGATGAAGTTGCCCGGGCGAAAGGTCATGACTACATGACGGTGGTCTACGATATGGTTGGCGGTCATCTGATCTGGGTTGAAGCAGGCCGAACTGCCGAGGTTTTTTCAAGGTTTTTGAAACAACTGCAACCAGATACAGCCTGCAAAATAAAGGCCGTAGCGATGGATATGGGGCCTGCCTACCAAAAGGCTGTCAGAGAGTCCTTGCCGTTGGCCGACATAGTATTTGACCGTTTCCACGTCATGAAAAACTACAGCAAAGCTATCCATAATCAGCGTCGACTTGAGTTCAGAAAGGCCGATCCAAGTGGTAAAGAGTTGATGAAAGGGACGCATTATCTGTTGCTCAAAAATGCGGATAAGTTGAGTGAAAAACAAAGTGACAAGCTGCAAAGGTTGCTGGAGAGCAATAGCAACCTGAATGCACTTTACGTCTTGAAAGAACAGCTTCAGCTGCTGTGGAGTGCCGCTTCATTTGAGGCGATGGCGGAGCAACTGGAACGTTGGTGCCTGATAGCAGATCAGTCACAGATGCTCTATCTAAAAAAGTTCGCGAAATCCCTACGGAAACATTGTGTGGGCATCTGCAACTACGCCAAACACAAGCTCACAAGCGCCAGGATAGAGGCTGGTAATGTCAGTATAGGAATGATCCGTAAGCGAGCCAGAGGCATCAAGGATACCGAATACTTCAAACTCAAAATTAGACAATCATCCATTCCAGATAATCAATCTATGCTCTATTTAAAATCCTAAATCTACTCAACAAAGCGGAGAAGTGCCCATAAGGTTTCCTTCCATTTTAAGACCTTACCGCAACGCTGGGTCTTAAAATGGAAGGAAACCTTATGTAAATAACGCTAAAGCTGACCAGCTAAAAGCTGGTGGTTTTAACCAATTATTGGAAACTGAACAACTACCGACTTTCGTCGGTAGGTTCACGTTTTGAATGTAATTCAAGATACTGACGAATAACGTCATCCGTCACATTTCCACTCGTCGTTGAAAAATAGCCTCTAGCCCAGAACCGTTGCCCCCAATAGCGTTTGCGTAATTCGGGGTACTCCCGCTGTATCTTGTATGAGGACCTCCCTTTTACGCGTTGCATCACCTTTGAAATTGGGACGTGCGGCGGGACTGACACAAACATATGCACATGGTCGGTAGACAATACGCCTTTTTCAATGTGTACGCCCAATTCATTGCACGTTTGTCGTATCAATGTCCGAATACGCTCACGCATTTCACCACGCAGCACCTTGTAACGATATTTTGTTACCCAAACGATATGGTATCTGTGATAATATCTGCTATGACTTCCAGTAGAATAGATCATAAGGTTTCCTTCCATTTTAAGACCTTACCGCAACGCTGGGTCTTAAAATGGAAGGAAACCTTATGTAAATAACGCTAAAGCTGACCAGCTAAAAGCTGGTGGTTTTAACCAATTATTGGAAAATAAAAGCCAATTTTCTTTATGCGCGTGAACTGTATATATTTTGAGGGCGCATAAAAAAAGAGCCTCGCAATGGAGACTCTCTCATCTTCAAGACAAAATAAACTTACCTGTCTTTTTACAAAATGTACATTTTAACTTTTCGACTAAAAAATGTGGGGCCAGAACATAATGTGCCTGTAATATCTCGCGCAACTTCTGTCAGGCTGTCGAAACGTTGCTGATTATATTCGTAATGGCCATTGCGATAATACACGGCATATGTTTTTCCGTTGTATGTGCGCTCTAAAACCGTTCCATCAACAAGCCTTGTTATTGAGCCGCGTGTTGCCTTGCCAAGCACTTCTTCGTTAAAATCTATCGGGTTAGCATCCGCTGGCAATAAGTCAGGATTTAAGGTCTCTGATAAATCATCCTGTATTTTCTTCATAATGCTCAAGATAATCTCGTTTCTTAAAAGATCTATCGGACATTTGGTTTTCAAATGCTGTTTGTAATCCGCCCGTAATTGTTTGGTCGACGAAAGCTGCAATCGTGCATATTGCTTTATCAAAAACAACGTGTCGTCTTCTTTCTCCAGCTGCTCGATGTCGTTATCAAAAACGTTGAGCGTTTCGACCCATCTTTGTAATGGCGTGCGGTATGTATTTTCCAGTTTAGCTTGATGCATATTTTATCTCCTTGTTTTAGTAATAAGGGACAATTCGACCCTCTCACTAATACTGGTATGCGTTCTCTTTCAAAAACGACGATGGAGAATAAAGAATATTTTTGGATGCTGTGATTTACCCATGAACGCCATAGGTGCTGGGTGATAGCAAGCTAATAAAGAGATAAAAAAGTTCTCTATTATCTTTTTGATATATTCCTGTGTATAGGTCAGGTCGGCTTTACCTTTGAAAAGCTTTTGTCATTCCCTCTTACATATCCATTTTGTATCAAACAATAGGCAAAAAAATAGAGCCTCTAATTTGAGGCATTTTCAAACGGGTTTTCAGGTGCTTTTGCTCTGTTGAGCATATACATTCTCGTCTTTCGTGAAAAGAAGCTTGGCCCGGGGCATCGTCTGCCTGTAATCATACTGGCAACATCACTTAAACTGTTATATTTTGTACCACCATAGTCGTAAAAACTCTTTTCACAATATACGACATACACATTTCCTTGATATTCACGCTCAATCACCGTGCCTGGTATCAGCCTCGTCAATTTTCCTTTTGACTTACATCTAAGCAAATCCTCATTGAAATCGATTGGATGCATATGACACGGCAGATGAATATCAGGGTTGATTGGCTTCTTAAGCTCTGCTTGAAAATTCTCCATAAGTTTGATGGTTATTTCGTCAAAGCTAAGATCCATCGGGCAATCTTTACCAAGTTGCAATTTATAATCCTGTCTTAACTCTTTAAGGCTAGACATGCGTAAACGGGCGTAACGTTTGATCAAATATATATCATCTTCTTCCCGCGCATCGTCGCCACTCGGCTCCAAGCATTTTGTAATGTTCACCCAGCGCTGAAGGTCTGTTTTGACTTCATTCATAATGATCACCATGAATTATCGTTCCAGTTCTAAAAAATCTAGGACCAGAGCATTGAGTCTTGGTGATGTGACGTGCAACTTCCGTTAAACTGCCAAACATGCTGCCATCATAAAGGTAGTTTCCCGCCACACATTTGATGATGAGTTTCTTTCCTTTATATCTCTTTTCTAGGATCGTTCCGTCGGCCAGCTCTATTGTAGAGCCTTGCACACTATGTTCTAACGAGCCTTTTCCTCTCAGGCTTTGCACATAATGATCCATTAAGGCTTTGATTAATGCCTCTCGGTCAAAATATTTTGAGCAAACCGATTTATAAATATCTTTGTATTCCATACGAAGAATTTTCATATCTGAAAGCCTTAATCGAGCGTATTGCCGCGTAAGGTATAAATCCCTATCCGAGGATGAGGCATCTTCTAATAATTCAGACCAACGTTGCCATTTTTCTTGTGGTTTCATAACGCACCTCCTGCAGACATACACGCTTCAATTTCAATCTTTATCAAGTTGAATAGACGCTCTTTTTGATTTTGTTTCATTCCACATTTCCTTTCTTTTTAAGTCCTTATTCATCAGGTACAGGATTGCTTTAAAAAATGACGACGGCGCATCAAATTTCTTTCCCTATATGACTGGTATGCGAAAGGATCAAAAATCGACGATGTAAAATAATAAAAATATGGGGAGGTTTAAAATGGCGCTTGAAACTAAACTAATCGTTTAGTCTTAGAGGTTGAAACAAACAAAAAAGCACCTTCTTTGTGAAGGCGCTTTGTCTTTATGTATCTTTGTTGGTGTTCTTGTTTTGACTGTTTTTAAAGCCTCAAGGCTTCTTGTTTGTCTTTATGTCTCCAGAATGTGTAAGCGATACCCCGAAACGAACACTCTAAGAAATTGTATAATTGATCTCCGATAGAAGGCATTGATCAAAAGCGAAAACTAGATTTTTACATTCTAGTTCTTTCTACTGAAATATGTTGGAAATTCAGACATGACAGAACTTACAACCGTTTTATGAGTGTCCAATATGCCAAAGTCAAAACCATCAAAATCTACCCCTTCATTATGAAGAGCAAAAGCTAGTTTTTTACATACTTCTCTATCTACATAACCACGGGAATATAGCCAAGTTTCAAGATTATTTGAAAGCCCAAGCTTTAAACGCGTTTGAAGAGTCCTGAGAATATCTAATACCTCATCATCCAACCCTTTACCCTCAGCAACATCAGCTAATGCCCCAACATACAACATGGAATCAAAAGAAAGCGCACCGTCAGCCAAATCTACTACGTGGTCCATTTTTATAGCTCTTTGCTGCGACCCCGCTTGATAATAAGCGCTTGATTGAACCAAGTAATTATAAAGGTCAGCATAGCTGCTTCCTGATATCCATAGCTTGGCAAACTCTAATATAACTCCTTCAGGCTTTATCTTAAGAAACATCTTGTTACTATTGAGTTGATATAACAATGGCCAGCAAATCATAAGAAGTTCATCTGAGCTTTGAGCTTGTGTTATTTTGCTCCAATTTTCGTCAAGCCAATTTTCGATTAAGAATAGATTTTTCAATCCTAACAATGATTTCCCGAAGAATGGCCTTTTCTCTTCTGGTACAGCAAGAACTCTACTTGCGATATGTGAAAATGCCGCCCGTAGCTTTTGTTTCTGATCGTCATCTGACAAAAAATAAGCTAATGTTCCTTGTGCCAACTCATCAAAGAACGTTTGAGGTGCGTCTGGATTATCTTTTAAATAAGACAAAAAATAACTTTCTATGGCTTCGATTAAAGCTTCTTTATAATCCATATGACTCAGTAGGGAACTAATATCAATAGCATGTTGTTTCCCCGCATCTACACAGCTTTGCCTATAGATACTGGGGTCTGCGATGAACTGAATAACATCCACATTAAGCTCAGCGAAATCAAAAGGTGAAATCAAGTCTAGTAGGCTACTTGCGCAGTCTTCCGCATTGGTAAAATCAAGCAAATGCATAGCTCTCTGCCATTTCCAGCGATTGCGGAAATCACTGCGCTTATCAAAAACATCTGTATCTGCAAAAATGACACTTCCTTCGGTATGATACCCAGCTCTGCCTGCCCGTCCGATGAGGTTGTGAAAATCACGAGTAGTTATTTCTTGTCCGGCTTGAAATGTGCTTGAAACAACAAGGTATCTAATTGGAAGATTAACCCCCTGAGCAAGCGTTGATGTACAAACAACCAACACCGACTTGTTGAATTCCATTGCCCACTCTACAGAGACCCGGATTCCATTTGGAATGTTTGAGCTGTGCGGTAATATTCCGAAAGAAATTGACCGAGTAAATATAAACCCATCCCCAAAATGCAAACTAGAAAGATATGATATTTTGTTCAATTCGTTCTGATCACTAAAAGTACTTGGCTTTGGCAAAACAAGTCCTCTATCGTAGTAATCTACTAAAAGCTCACATATTGACGCGACAGTACTCTTTACACCACAGAAGATAGCAACAGGGCCTTGATGGCATAATTTAACACCTAAATATGCAGCCACACTGGGATTATCGTTTTTGGTTGGGAAAAGTCGATCGTTTCTCTCCTGGCCTCTTGTTCCTAAATTTATTTGCTCAATCACTCTAGGAACAAAGAAATCTCTATCTGCCTCACGATCTTGATCGATATATTGAAGTTGCCCCATTGGAGAACGCCAGCTTGCAAAGGCTGTACTTCTTACTGTTGGTAGACATCCTGCTCCTTGAATCTCAATACCAGACTCTCCATTAAGCCATTCACCGATAGAATTTGCATTTGCCATTACTGCAGAGATCAAAACTTTCTGAACATCGTTACCCACACGGGATTTGAGATATGCCATCAATAGTTCATAGGTCACTCCGCGTCTTCCAGTATCAAACTGATGTCCTTCATCAAAAATAAGCAAGCCCATTGAATCTGCTAAAGCAGGTTCGTGCCTCAAAAGATAAACGAGTTTTTCAGGTGTAGTGACAACAATAGACTTAATAGCGGCCTCATCTTGCGCACTCTGCCCAGTTAACAATTTTATTAGTTCGTCATCGCTATCTGAAATATCCAGAACATCTTGCAATTCATTGATATTTACACTTTCACCTTCGAATGCATTTTCAAATGTTGCCGTAATTTCTCTACACAAAGCTCTGAATGGTGCAACAATTACGGCAACGTCAGAGCGATCTGACAAAAATGAACTTCGTACTATTAATTCTGTCGATTTTGTCTTTCCTGCACTCGTTGGCATCTGTACAACAGCAGAAAGACCAGATAAAACACCTTGTTCGCCAAGCAGTCTTTGAGCTGGCCAAAACTCTTGAACAAAACTCGGCTTGGTAATTACATTTACCCACTGTTCTATAGGGATATGTGTATATTTCGGTAAACAATTTATTGACGAGTTTTTAATTTTTCTTAGCAGAATAGATGAAATTATATCAACAAATAAAAGCTCTCTATCAGATCCTTTTTCGTAAACTTCTTGCCTTAATGCCTGTATTTTCTCTTTAAAATTATCAGCATCAACGCTTAAGCTAAAGAACTTTCGAGTGGCGTAACCGACATCATCTATAGCCTGCGTTAAATAGGTTTTTTCTACGCGATACCAATCTTCATTGAAATCAGACTTTAATATCCATATCAAAACTCCCTCAAGATTAGTGTCCGTGAGTAGTTCTGTGTCATAGGGCAAGCTCTTGGCTAAAACTATTGAACTGCCAGGCATATTTGCAAGATAGTAGGCTGCCGATCCTACTATCTTTAAATAAACTTTTCCATCTGTTGTAATAAAGTATGCGCATGCATGATCATAATAATTAGGGCGGCCTGTAATAATACGATCAATCTGAATATTGTTTTGAACAAAAAATTCTATCCGTTTGGCAACAGCGCGATTGGCAGTATCACCATGACCTAGCTGGCCGTAGTTATTATACCCCCACGACCAAACGTCACCATTGGCGGTTAATCCGTAATGCTGCATACCACCCGAAAACACATCAACAAACCTGATATCGGGGTCTTCTGTCGCTACGCGGTTTGGCAGATAGATATGAGAGCCATTGGGGTCACCATTGGAATAATTTCCGCCATATCCGCAAGCCTTAATCGTACCATCGGCCATGAGGTAAACACGTGTGTACCAACCTCCCATGCCATTGACCTTAGCGATCTTCCAAACACGGCGTGACGGATCAAGAGATTGATCGCGCCATGCCGGTTGATTGCCAACCATCTGCAAAATTTGCGCATTAACGCCTCGTGCTAACCGCGCAGGAATAGCGCCATTGTGAATGAGCAAATCACCTTCTTGGCTCAGCTGATCCGTACCAGCAGCAAGTATTCCCCAGTCGTTTCCCTCAACGGGAATTGAACTCAAAAGCTCCTTCAGCGCAATAAAACTTGAGCCTTGATACGATACGGCATCGTCTTTTACGTAGGTTGTGCCTGCATCATACGCACCGCGCCAATTAATACGAATATTTCCAAGATCAATAACAGCCATAATATTCTCCTTTTAAATGTTAATAATCAAATGACCGTTTTCGTTAACGGCGTAATTCATTCCGGGTAGTCCAACCATCCAAACTGGGAATTCACTGGCATCAAATGTGCCTTCACCAGATACAGCAATCAGCTTCGCACCATCTTTTCTCAAGCCATAAAACACGGCCTTAGACTCAATTGGCTCATAACCATCTTCTGTTTCGTTAATGGCTAATAATTGTCCTGCATGTCCGTTTAAATCCGTTGGCAGGTTTAAGCTATTTGCTAAGGCTTGCGCTGTTTGCGCGTGCGTTTCGGCTTCATCGGCTTTTTGCGAAACGGTATCGACAGCATCTGCCAGTTGATCCGCCGTTGCCTCAAGGTCTGTTAAACCTGCTTGAATGGTCGCTTCAATATCTTTGATGGCTTTGGCAGGCGTTTTTACATTGCCGCCCTCGGTGTTCACGATTGTTTGGTCATCACCATGAATAATATTATGCAGAATTTGACTGTCACTCTCCACGCGTGCAACAGCATCCTGCAGATCAGTCTGCAAGGTCATTTTAATCTCTCCTTTGTTTGTTTAATTCATATGAATGGGCAGTGTTTGATGCACCAGCGTATGCAGGCCGTTCACCGCAAATATTATCCCTTGTGGGTCTTCACTAAGCAGAAGATTGAGCAAACCTTCATCAAGAACAGGGCGCTCCCGAATTTCTAACTCTGATGTAATCTCCCAAAGCGTTCCACCCGCGAGCAATCGCGATGCAAATTGCCGTGTAAATCTGGCCTCTTGATCCAAAAGCCCTAAGCCGCCCAGCAAAGTAATAGCAAACCAATTCGCACCTTCTTTTGCATGCCAACGATACCAGCCTTCAAAAATAGCGTATTGATCACGGCGCATGATCCAGCGTACTGATACTTTTGTGGGCGCATTTGTAAAACGCCTGCGTTGGCGTGCAAGACCAGCCTCCATTTCAGTGCGCAAAATGGTGTCGCCAGGTTGGATATTATATCCTTGTACCGTTGGCAAAGGTAGCGTATCTGGCCATGTAATATCTGACATTATCGATAACTCCCTGCCGCAGGATTAAGGCCATAACGACGCTCCATCGTTGGCGCTAAACCTTCACCTCTTGAAACATTGCGCGACATTTTATTTTCAATCTCTTCAATGATAATATTCAAATCCATATTGCCGGCACCATCTCGGCTGACATCTGCACTGGCTTGAGCATTTGAAGAATTATTTGTGACATTTACAGATACTTTGACCGCAGATTTAGAATGCAAAGCCCCACCGAGCATTTTCATTTGCCCGGGCGTGAAAACAGCTTCGCCTTGTTTGGCGATAATCGGCACTTCATTACCAACGATGCCACCCGTGTGAAAACGTGGCGCACCAGCAAAGACTGCTGGATTGACTGAACGCATGCTCAAATGATCGCTACCAATGACACCGCCAGTATGTGCAGTAGCTGTTGAAGCTGTTCCTGCACCTGCAGGAGCACCAAAAATCGATCCTGCAACATCACCTAAGAAACCACCCAGCGCTCCTGCGAGTGGTTTTGTAATGCTGGATTGGATTTGCATCCGCACCATATCGGCGATGATAGAGTCAGCAAAAGATTTAAAATCTATTTTGCCTGTTGTTGCAAAACTCACCAGCGCGTCTTCCATGCTTTTAAACATCGAGGTCACACCACGTTCTGCTTTGCTCGCCATATCATCGGCTTCATCAATAACGCTTTGCAGGCCGCGTTTGATGCCATCTTCCCAGCGCTTAGAATTTTGCAAATCCTCATCGCGGGCTTTAGCGATCATATCCTTATAAACGGCCTCAACCTGCGCACTGAATTCTTCATACCCAGCCGCCGTTTCATTTAAGCCAAGCATCGCCTCACTGCGCCATTCCTGCGCACGTTTTATGGTTCCGGCAAGTGTGGTGTCCAGCGCATTATATTTTTGGCGAACATCGTCGATCTTCCGCTCACGCTCTTGTTGCAGTTTGTTGCTTTCACGAACTGAATTTTGATAGTTTTTCTCGGTTTCTTGTAAGGTGAAAACTTCTAATACCAGCGATTTAATCTGCGCCGCATATTCAGCTTGCTCTGCGCTTTGTCCTTGCGTGACCTCCAATCCAAGACGACGTAGAGCTTGATCCTGCTCATTGACAATCATCGCTCGACGCACGGCTGTTTCACCTTGCGCATGTGCATCATTCAAACGGCTTAATGCCTGTTCCTCCGCCTGCAGTTCCTTAATCCGATCTGCAATACGTTTTCTCTCCGTATCAGATAATTCAGGAATAGTTGCTTTTGGCGCAACAGGTGTTTCAGGTGATGCAGGCGCATTCTGTGTTTTGGCTTTAGGGTTACGAAGCTCATCCAGCGCAATGCCTGCTTTCTTAGCGGCACGTTCAGCAGCGAGTAGAGCAAAGACTTGTTCTTGTATTTCTTCTGCTTGTTCACCAAAACTGGGATATTTTGTTGCCAGCTTAAATAAGGCCTCGGAATATTCCTGCGCCGATATCTTTCCAGCATTGAACTGGTTACGAATGCCGCGCAGTTCATGTTGCAGAGGTTTACCAAAACGTGAAAATTGATCCCAGAACCCTCCGATACCACCAAACTTTAATTCTTTTTGTAGGTCGATAATGTTTTCGCGAGCTGTTTCTAATTGTTTGGTGAAACGGTAAACACCCTCGCTCTCACTCAAAGCCTCGGTCATATCCTCCGCCGCTTTGGTTGTCTTACCTAATTCCTCCTTAATCTCTTTTAGCTCAACCGCATGATCTTTTGCTGCTTTTGCCGCTGCATCATGCCCTGATGCCAGTTTTAAAATGGCGATACCCGCCAAAACAGCCAAACCCACAGGACCGCCCACCAGCATAAGGGCTGTTCGAAAACCAACCATCGCCAATGTTGCCAGCTTTGTCGCAGCTTCTACCGCCACAAGTCGAAGAGCAAATGCCGTGGATAGACTGGCCGCCATACGAAGCCCAAATATCATGCCGGCATTGCCAATGATGGCGGCATTTAACATGGTCACTGCACCCGCCGCAGTGCGAGCAATCACAAGTCCGCCAATAGCGGTAATAGCCAAATCAGCATTTTCAATCAAGAAGGCAAGCCCATCTGCTGCTGTAGCAATAGCATTGCCTAATGTTGCGCCTAGCTCTCTGGCTGAATCTTGAACAGCTGGATTAGATAGTGTTTCCGTTAAGGTGCGATAACCATCGGTCACACCAGATAAGAAGCCACCCATTGCAACAGAGCGTTCAATTTCTAAAATCGCATTGTTAAAGCGGTTCATTTCAGCGCGAGCATTTTGTGATGCCTCCGGTACACCATCAGAAAAGGTGCGACGGATTTCAGCAGCAAAGCGCGGCAAAAACTCATCGGACACGAGCTTGCCTTGCTCCAGCATTTTATCCAGCTCAGCCGTCGTGATGCCCATACCACGCGCCGCCAATTGAAATGCGCCATATAGGCGGTCACCTAATTGCCCGCGCAATTCCTCTGCCTGCACTTTACCTTTGGACATGATCTGCCCAATCGCTCGTAACGAACCACTGGTTTGATCGACAGATAATTGCAAGACTGTTGAGGCCTCCGCAATCGCTGTAAAGATATCGCGTGTGGGCTGACCTTCTAAATTGGTGTCTTTAGAGGCAGCGGCAATCTGCATGTAGGACTTTGCTGTTTCCAGTAAGTTTAATCCCAACCGTTCGGATTCCGCTTCCAAAAAGGCCATTTCCGATGCCGCGCCTTGGCTTGAGCCAGTAATAGCCTCCAGCGCAGTGCTTAACCCCTGAAAAGCAACACCTGTTTCATTGACAGAGCGAGCCGATCTGATTATGCCGCCAACACCAGCATAAACGGCCACCAGTCCAGCAGCTTGGCGAAAGACAGAGTTAAGCGCACGCGCCGTCGTATCAACAGCCTTTAACCCAGCGCTTGCAGGTTTAGTGGAACGCTCAATTCGCTCAAAAGCCTTGCCACCACTATTGCCAATACGCTGAAAGGTTTGCTCAACCTTCTTGCCATCGACAACCGCCAAGCGGATGCTCATGTTTTTTTGCGATGAACGCATTTACTATTCCTTGTTGTTTATTATTGCTTTGGTTAGGCCCGCGCTAATGGCTGGTAGAAGCTCTGCCATTGCAGGTGTTTCGTAGCCGAGGGCTTGCGCGAGAATGAAAGCCTCTTGCAGAGGAAAAGCGCATCTGATTTGAGGACTGATCTGGCAGGCAATATCCCATGCCTGCCAACCATCTATCGTTTGCGGGGTGTTTTCTTCGAACGGGCAGTCTTTGCAGGTTTGGGGGCAGTTTTTGCAGTATTCTGCGCCGTCGCCGAAGTGCCATTCAGTGCGGCGCTCAAGTCTTTTTTTTCAGCATCAATCAGTTCCCGCACGCCTGTATATTGTTGAGAGAATGTAGCGGCAATAGACCAAAACCCAGTCATAAGCTCATCAATTTTCTCAGGCGTTACAGGCGCAGGATCATTGCCGTCGGCTTCTAGAATGCCTTCCCAATCAACAATGGCAGACCGCGCAAGACCACGTGCCAAATATTCTTCGGCAAGCGCTTCACGGATTTCAGGGTTTTCAACATCTGGTAAATCATCAAGCGATGCCCCGATTTCTTTTCGCTTGCGATATTCTTCACCAATATCAGTGAGGCGCTTGTTCATAAAGGCTCGCGCCGCATAAAATATCGGGCTTGTGCATGGGCGCACTTTTACCCTGACTCCAAGCCCTAAATCCAGCCAATAACATTCTGTTTGAATATTGAGTTTTAACATTAATAGCTCTCCACATCGTTGATTAAGGTGATTGTGACCATGTTGCCCAGCAGAGCATCTTTTGCGCCTTGGTAATCATAAGACGCTTCGATGCCCCCGGGACCAGAGATGGATCGTTTTGGTTTTGGCAGGTAGACTTCATGGCATTCAATGACCAGCTGATGATCTGCATCAATCGTATAGGCCAATTCCAAATCAATGGGCGTGCCAGAACGCGCAGCATCCATCAGCGTTGTATCGGCATAGCGAACTGAGATATTTCCGCTTAACGCGGCAACGCCGGGATCAACCCCATCAATCTTGCCGTCATTACGAATTGTTTCGATACGTTCCAAATTGTTTGTGTAATTAAATGCAGCAGAACTCACATTCCCCAGCGATTGTCCGCCTTGTTTGACAGAGCCTTGAAATTGTGAAAATCGAGTATAATCGACTTCTTGTGGCGTGCCAGCGATGGTTGCCGTTTGCGCTGTTTCGCCCTGACCAATAAGCCCAATCGTTGCCTGCGCTTCACCTGATCGTGCAAAGTTAAGCGCAAGAGAGTTGGCACGCACACCAGCAAATAAGGGGAAGTCAGGAATTTCAGGAAGACCAAGTTCAACAGCCAAGCTCGGCAGGCTAAGCCCACCTGATTTAAACTCATGACTATATGGTCCAGCGCCAGTGGTTGTTGGCGCACCGAAAACAGCTTTTAACCAATGACCCATATTGCGTAGATCAACTGGCACAACGATATCACCATCAACATTAATGACATCTTGATATGGCTGGGTTGGATCGCGTCCAAGGCCCAAGATATTCGATTCAATAAGCCCTTGTGCAGAGTCCAAATCACTGGACACAAATGGCACTAAATGAAAAGCCCCCGAGGCTGGGGGCGTTCCGTAAGTGGTTTCAAAACCAATAAGCATGCGGGCATTCCACCCATAAGCGCGTGACATAGCATTTCTCCTTTATATTAGTGGGTTGGTTGTTGTGTATTCTAAATAAACAGGCACGACCGCCGCTTTAATGGTCGGTGCGCCCGAGGTTGTTTCGCTTAAAAATTCAGGCGATCCGATATGCAGGTAATCAACTGCGCCATTTAAATTCAGATTAAGCGCAAGCGTTTCGCCAATAGATCGTAGTAAGCTGTCCAGGGCTTCATCTCGCACTGGTTGTTCTGCTTCTTGTACCATCGCTTCAATCTCTGCTTGGTGCATGTAATGATACCGTGTGGGGGAGAGCGTTACTTCTGGCTCGCCGACATCACCATCACGCACGATAATCAAACCCGCATCAGGTACTTTTGTGGGCAATGGAGCATTCCGCATAACTTCCGCATCTGGCACATTATCTTTCAGGCATAAAAAAAGGCCCGCTAAGGCCAGTTCTCTTGTTGTTGTCATTTTATAAATCCTAATCTGGCCAATTCTTTAAAATCAAACGTGGCAGTTTATCAAACCAGCGTTTGGCTTCCGCATCAAACTTAATCAATTTTGGTAGCTTTACCTGAGGCACAAGCCAAAACATCACAACAGTTGAGAGCTTATTGCCTATTTTTAGGTTGCGCTTACCAGCTTTTCTAAAGCCTCGAAGCTCACCTGTTTTTCGCGCATAAGACGCCTGCACATTTTCTGCGACTAGCAAAGACGGCCCATTGCGCCTGTAAACAAAACGCAGTTTCCCAAAACGATGCTCAGGAAAGTTACTCGGGTTGATCCGCTTGCCACCCACGCCACGCTTTGGTGCATTTGGCGTTGGTATGGCAAGCCACCATCCATCTTTTGAACGAATAACTGTACCTTCATCAAAACCTGCCATAATCTTGCTGGCCTTGGTATAAACAAGCCCTGCGGCGCGGATAGAATTTTGTGAACGCGGATACACATCACCGCGCCAAGTGTTCGCCATTCTTTGCCCCAAGCCAGATGAATGAACCTGCCTGCGCATAGCGAGTTTTAGGCCAGTTGTTGTCTCTTTGATGCCCATAGTGACGGCTTTTTCTGCTGTCGCAAACTCAGCCTTCATATGTTTTTTAAGGTTACCCTCGATAGCTGCTTTAAGACGCATATGCTTCCATCCTTAAAATAATACCGTGTTGGTCAAGCATAGGCTCGCCTTGTACCGTATAGGTTTTTTCATCAATTTTGATTTGATAGATCGCCTTGCCAACCTCAATATCTAATGCTTTCACTTCAAACAAATCTGTTTCCGTATGAACATGCGTGTCCATGACATCAATGACTTTGTCGGGAAGACGATGAATAACTAATCCTTCGCCAACCGTATTATCCTTAAAAGTGAAATGCGCCGCTTGCCCAAATTTAGCAAACAGCGCATCCACAGCTTTTAGGGCATTAGCTTTGAACGTCATCGCTACTATCCCCATCAGTTTCATTGTCAGCATCCCCAGCGCCAACATTCTGATCAGCTTCTTGTTCTTTCAAGAAAACCTCCCACGCGGCATCACGTTGCTGAGCAGAAATATTAGCGTCGAGCAATACTTCCAGTGCATCAACATTGGGCTTTCCGCTTTTGCCGTAATCTTGAGATGGATCAAGGTCATGAATGACATCAACAATATCTTCCAAAGTTGGAACAGGCTTAGCCGGTGCAGGTGGCTTTGCTGGCGCTAATTTTGCCTTAGTTGATACTTTGTCATTAGAAGCAAAACCACGCTTTATAAGGCTTTTGGCTTCCTCTGTTTCAATATCCACAAACTTGCCAGGCAGGGCAATCGCATGAAAAAGTTAGCAGGTGACAAATGAGGTGAGGGTTGATTCAATGAGTGAACTTTTAGCTTTTATTGAGGTCACTACCCATGTCCAATGCCGACGCACCCGACAGCCATTCCATTGATTTTCTTACGCATTTTTCTACTTTATCTGACCCACGACAACAAACAAAGCTGCTTTACCCTATGGCAGAGGTTTTGCTTTTGACGTTATGTGCCGTGTTGTCCGGGGCGAATGACTGGGTCGCTATTTCTGCGTTTGGGACAAAGAAACTGGCCTTTTTACGGAAATTCTTGCCCTTTTCGGACGGAACACCCTCACATGATCAACTGGGAAACATCTACGCCGCACTGGATGCCAATCATTTTCAGGCCTGCTTTATGGAGTGGGTCGCCTCCTTAAACAGCACCCTTAGCGGGGTCGTGGCGATAGATGGTAAAACCTCACGTCGCAGCTTGGATAAGGCTGGCAGCAAGGCCGCAATTCACATGATCTCGGCCTGGAGTTCAGAGTTGAACCTGACACTTGCCCAACGGCAGGTGGACGGCAAATCCAATGAGATCACGGCCATACCGGAACTGTTAGACCTCCTGACGATAAAGGGGGCTATTGTCACTATAGATGCTATGGGATGTCAGCGTGATATTGCCGATAAAATCATCACCAAACAAGCGGATTATGTTTTGGCCTTAAAGGGTAATCAAGGTGCCCTTCGCAAAGACACCGAACTGTTCATGAAAGAACAGGACGCTGTGGATTTTGCAGACACAACAGTAACTTACCATGAGGACGTAGAAAAATCACATGGACGTATTGAAACAAGAAAAGTCACTGTTTGCTCGGATATTGAATGGCTGATGGAGCGGCACAATTGGCCCGGATTGGAAAGCATCGTGATGGTCCAATACTGCGCAACACTTCAAGACAAGACCCGTTCAGAGACACGCTTTTACATCTCATCCATGACCTGTGACGCCGAAGCTCACGCAAAAGCTATCCGCGACCACTGGGGTATTGAAAACGGGCTGCATTGGGTCATGGATATGGTGTTTCGTGATGATGAATGTCGTATCCGTAAAGGAAACGCGCCAGCTAATTTTACAACGATCAAGCACGCCGCCAACAACATGCTGCGCTCCGTAAAGGGAAAGCAAAGCCTCAGGTTAAAGCGACACTTGGCGGCTTGGGACGAGGATTTTCTTTTCCAGATAATTCAGGGGTAAAACTCATGCGATTGCCCTGACTTGCCAGGTAAGATTGATTTGCCATCCACATGTAATGTAATAAGAGCTTTAATTTTCATGATTAATCTCCCTTATCTTACTGTTGCACAAAATGATGCATTCGGACGGTAAGGCACAATCAGCGGTGCAGATTGCAACAACAACCAGCGCACAGCAGGGTCTTCTTCTAACCAAGATTTAGAGAAGTATCGTTGCGCACGATAACCAGCTTTTTCATCTTGAATAACGCCATAACAACGCGTGCCTTCCAACTGACGGGGCGATCCAATCAGAACCGTGTAATCAGGCAGTAGTTTTTGCATCTGGTCGTTATCATCAACATAACGATCATTATAGACCCAGAAATCAAGATCACCGATTGTGCCAACATAACGTGCCAGCTCATTGCCTTGCCCAAAAGCAATGGGACCAAGACTGATATTGGCGCTATCGCGCAAGCGACGAATGTCTAAAAGCTTCTCAACTTTTGGATCAAGTTTGAACACACGCCATGCCAAGGTATCCATGATGACTGTGCGACCTGCTGCCCCGGATTTTTCCTGAATTTTAGCAACCCAATCTTCAAGATTATCAAGAGGACTGACATTACTTTCACCCCAGCGCGAACTTCCAGCCAAAGCCACTGTTAATTCTGGATCGCGTCCAAAATCAACAACAACTGTTGGGTACTCTTCACCAGTCACTGTGATTTTACCTGTGCGCAAGGCTTCGGCGGCCATAACTTCTTCACGGCGCGTGAGGTTTTCAAGCTGCTTGTTGAGCGTACGGTTTAGATTGGCTTCCAAGCGTTGTCCCGCGCTAAGCGTTCCACCAATCTTTTCACCAATGGCACGCTTTAAAGGGCGTGATGGGTCAAAGCGGCGCTTATCTTTTGCGTAGGCAGGTCTGAAGCTCTTTGTACTAAAGCCTTCATCATCGACAACTTTACCAGCAACCAGCGGCGACACAAAAGGTGTCAGACGTGGTTTAGATTTATCGATATCGAAGTGAATTTCTTCAGATTCTTCGGTTTGAACTTGTCCGAAAAATGAATCGAGCAAGAATGATGCAGGGCGATCCAAATGTTCGACCACTCGCGTGAGAATATGTGTATTAAAAATGTCGATAGACATGGTATTTCTCCTTTTTTGATTAACGCATTATCGATGATAATGCTGGGGCTTTAGGCTGATTGGTTTTTGGCTAAAAATATGCTTTTGGCGCGAAGCGGTATGCGGATACTATCCAGCGTATGTCCTGCGCCAAGCTCAAGAGCATGTTCATTGAACTCTCCTGAGAAATAGACAACGGCTTCAACATCATTACTGCTGGCAAAGGCATCTTCTGCCAAAATAGCATCAGGCAATTCAGTGCCATCTGAGCTTGCCGAAGCGCTCAAAGCGAACTTGCCACTTGTTGTGACTCGCCCAAGGACAGCGCCCTTGGTTAAGTCTGCGCCAGCGGCGATTGTTACAATACGCTCGATACGGGGATATTCTCCCGCGACCAAGTTGCAAGGCTTGTAACTTCCTTGATCTTTTAATCCTTCTGCATGTGTCATGACTGGTTTCTCCTTTTGGGTTTAAGTTGCGGAAGCGATGCGGCTGGCGACGATTTCAATGTCACCGGTACTCTCATCTGTATCGGGGGTGATTTCAGGGTTGGGAACGCCTGCCATTACACGTTCGAACGAGGTGGTGGCAGTTGGTTCTTCTTTTGGTGCATTGGCAAGCAGATGACTTGCATCAACAGCGCTGATTTCCGTTGAGAGCGCTATTTCTTGAGCCAACTGCTCTCGGCCTTCGGCATGCTCACAGCTTAAAATGTCTTTCAAGCGCTCACGTTCTTTCTTTGCACTATTGCTTTGGATTGTCGCGAGCAGATCAGGGTGGTCTTTACTGAAAGCTTCAAGAGTTAAGGTTTCTGTTGTCATGGGTGGTTTCTCCTTTTGAGGTTGATGGGTTTCGGATACTAAAAAGCCCTCGCTCGATTTATCGTCGGGAGGGCTTGTTTGGTCTTTTTGAGAAAGCTCAGCGATGAGCCTTTCCAAACTTCCTATGCGATCAGCAAGGCCAGCATTAACAGCCAGCCCTCCAATCATGACATCACCGCCGCCAAAATTGGCCTGCACATCGGTGGCAGTAATATTTCTGTTACGTGCAACTGAGTTGATAAACACATCGGCCATGCTATCAATGCGCTTTTGTAATCTGGCTTTGCCTTCATCAGTGGTTGGATCAAGGCGTTTATGGGGGCTTTGTGAAGATACGATCTCAACAGCTCCAGCAGATTCTTTATCTGATTTACCGCGATAAATACCCACTACGCCGATAGACCCTAGCGCAGATGTTTCTGAGACGACGATTTCATCAGCAGCAGAGGCAACCCAATATGCGCCAGATGCGGCATCACCTGATGCATAAGCAATAATTGGTTTTGTGCCACGCGCATCAAATATCATGCTGGCAAGCTCGGCAACACCGTTCACTTCGCCGCCGGGAGAGTCAATATTCAGAATGATTGCTTTAATATGCGGATTTTCAAGTGAGGCTATAAAGGCTCTTCTCCGCTTTGTTGAGTAGAAAAAGATGCCGACCGCGAAGTAACCTGTTGATATGTATGGTTTCTGATAACTTTACATAGAGCAGGTATATGACAATCAACATCTCGCAGCATATTTTAGGCCTCAAAGGGCAACGTGTAAATGAAATTAAACTGGATGACGGCGGTGTTAAGATTGTCATTCACTGCAGCCGAGACGCGCGTAGGAGGGCTATAGACCCTGCTACAGGCCAGAAGGGAAGCATCAACCAGCATGTCCGCCGACAAGTAAACGACATCCCCCTTTTTGGGTATCCTTGTGTGGTCGAGATTGAGCTGGCGCAGGTTTATATTAACAAGGGCGAACGCCGCATTGAGGGGTGTGATTTTGTTGATAAAGGGTGCCGTTTCACTCACCGATTTTGCCGACTGATCAGTGGATTATGTCGGCATATGTCTATTCAAGCGGTTTCCAGACATTTGGATATACGATGGGAAACGGTCAAGAATATCGACAGGGCATACCTTATTGAAACTCTCCCTACGCTTGATCCTGCAGAGCTAACTGGCTTGGAATATATTGGTGTAGATGAAGTTGCCCGGGCGAAAGGTCATGACTACATGACGGTGGTCTACGATATGGTTGGCGGTCATCTGATCTGGGTTGAAGCAGGCCGAACTGCCGAGGTTTTTTCAAGGTTTTTGAAACAACTGCAACCAGATACAGCCTGCAAAATAAAGGCCGTAGCGATGGATATGGGGCCTGCCTACCAAAAGGCTGTCAGAGAGTCCTTGCCGTTGGCCGACATAGTATTTGACCGTTTCCACGTCATGAAAAACTACAGCAAAGCTATCCATAATCAGCGTCGACTTGAGTTCAGAAAGGCCGATCCAAGTGGTAAAGAGTTGATGAAAGGGACGCATTATCTGTTGCTCAAAAATGCGGATAAGTTGAGTGAAAAACAAAGTGACAAGCTGCAAAGGTTGCTGGAGAGCAATAGCAACCTGAATGCACTTTACGTCTTGAAAGAACAGCTTCAGCTGCTGTGGAGTGCCGCTTCATTTGAGGCGATGGCGGAGCAACTGGAACGTTGGTGCCTGATAGCAGATCAGTCACAGATGCTCTATCTAAAAAAGTTCGCGAAATCCCTACGGAAACATTGTGTGGGCATCTGCAACTACGCCAAACACAAGCTCACAAGCGCCAGGATAGAGGCTGGTAATGTCAGTATAGGAATGATCCGTAAGCGAGCCAGAGGCATCAAGGATACCGAATACTTCAAACTCAAAATTAGACAATCATCCATTCCAGATAATCAATCTATGCTCTATTTGAAATCCTAAATCTACTCAACAAAGCGGAGAAGTGCCGCTATAAAATCCTTGGCAATCAGCTCATAACTTGAAGCGCCGCTAATCGAGGTAAAGATATTGGCATAGCGAAACAGCGGTCCGGTAACGGGAATAACAGCAACACCATCGCGTTCAGTGGCGTTATAGCTGTTTTGTAAATCGCGCCCTAATTTTGCCGCTACAACTTCGGGGCTTTCATTCTCACGCGCAGCAACTTCCAAAATTGTGTACAGAGCCGTTTCAGTGATGGCCCATGGCTCACCTGTTATTTTGTTCCACACTAGTGTGTTCCAGATTCTCATCGTTTTCCTCCTTTGGATTGTCGTCTAAAGTGTTCAAAATGCTGTTTGCATCATTAATGGTTAGGCCAAGCTCAGTAATTTTTGCTTTCTCACGCGCAAGCTGTTCGAGAACTTCTTCCCAGTCCAATCCTTGAGAGGCACATTCATCCTCCAGCGTTGAAAGCCCAATCTGCATACGAAGATGCGCGGCTTTGGCCTCTTTAACAGGATCAACCCACCCGCGACCGGGACCAATCCATTTGCACCGTGTCCATGCCGCTTTGCGTTCATAAAAGTCAGGCGCATCAATACGGCCTTTATTGATGGCTTCTTCAAGCCACAACTCATAAACAGGTCTTGCCCAATATGTAGAAAGCCATTGCCGTTGAGCGTTGAAATAGCGCCATGCCTCTAATAGCGCGGCGCGTGCGCTTGAATAATTGGTTTTTGAAAAATCTTTCATCAGCAGTTCAAAAGGAATATTCAGCCCCGCGCCAATATGACGCAGGATATTTTCAACAAACTGGCCATATCCATTATTGGGACGGCTGGGTGTAAATGGCGCGACCTTATCACCCGGAAAGATCGGAATTATTGATCCACCTTGGAGCTTCACATCCCATTCATTACGCGCGGCAATATAATCATCGGTCGAGCCACCAAACATTTCACCAATAGATTCACCATCCAGCGGTGTTTCAATAAAGGCTGCGATCATCGCATTGACCACCGCCGCCTGTAGTTCGGAGCGTTCATAATGATCCAGCATTTTAAACATCGGCATGATACTGCTGAGCAGTGGTTTGCCGCGATGTTGGCCAGTGCGTTCTTTGTCATGAATGTGCAGAACGCGTTTGCGACCAAAAGCTGTTCTGACAGGAATGCGTTGCCAATCTTGTTCACTCCCGCCACCAGCGCCTAAATACGCATCACCGGGATGGTTTTTGCGAATATGATAAGCACGCGGTGCGCCGTAAGCATCAATTTCAATCCCAGCTCTAAGCGTTTTGTTGTCTTGCTTTCCGATTGGATTGCTCAAACGATCCGCTTCTACAAGCTGGATGGTGGTTGCAAAATCATTCCCGCGCCTATCAAGCCATAGCGGCAATGCCAGCGCTTCACCGTTAATCAGGCTTGAGCGAAAAACGAGGCTTGTTAATCCAGCAAAGTTCAAGCTATTTGCCGCATCACATGCAGTGCTTTCTGCCCATGCCCGCCACTGCGATTCAACATCTCGCGCCCATTCATCGGCCCATGCTTTATCTTTTCCCAGCGCCTTATAATCTGGCGTTGCAGAAAGTCTTAAGCCTGTACCAACAACATTATCACTGAGCGTTTGCATAGCCCCAGCCGCAACGCCGTGGTTTCGGGTGAGATCACGTGAGCGCGATACAAGCGTTGGCAACTCACCCAGCAAATCACTATCAGCAGACCCAAGTGGCGGCAACCAACTGGAAAGCTCCCGAGAACGATGTGATGCCGCGTGGTGCGCCGTATCACTCGCCTTCAAAGGATTGCCCGAACTGTCTAATAATTGAACCATATTTTATAACCCTTAAAAGCTGGTGCGGATAATGCCACGGCGTGATTTACCACTTTTCTTGGCAATGTCCTGCTTCAGCTCATTGATGTAACGCTCAAGCCCAGCAATATTGGCTTGGCTGTATGTTGTTGCGCCGTAACCATGCAGGCTCACTGTTATTTCTTGCGTGCCGGTCAGTAATTTATGGCGAGCTTTTTTTGCTTGAAGCAATCGTGCTTCAAGCTCTAGCAATGTTTCAGACATGTTATGTTTCCTTATAAATACGGATCGTCAGATTTAACGGCTTTGCGCTGCGTAAACCGCGATTTAGGTTTCTCAGGCTCGCGTGGTGCGCTCCTTGTTTCAGTTGTCACTGGCATTTCAACACCGCGTGCTGGGATGTTTGCTTTCATACCCAGCGCTTCTTCCAATCGTCTCCAGCGATAATCAGACATACGATCCAAACCATAGATGCTTGCCGCCGCGCGTGCGTAAACACGGCAATCCAGCGCCTCGTTGTTACGGCTTGGGTCTTTCTCCCACGTGGCTTTTGGAAAGCCTTTGTGAATGCGAATAACGCGGCGCTCTGCCGTAATTTGTTTAAAATACTCCTCGCCATATTGCGGGAAGTGACAACTTCCCGGTGGAAACGCTATACCATCCGCTTGTGCTTCTTGTGTTGGCCATTCCAATTTTAACCAGCGATAAAGCTCCATCTTGGCCACTGGCCCCGATACGTTCCAAACACGCAACCCCCGACGTTTACCGCCAGCGTCTGCTTTTGAAACGCTTAAAATCAGCGCCGTATCTCGCGCTTGCCCTTTAACAGCCACCGCAGTGCGTGGTTGGCTAGCACGTGCGCCAGACCCGCCCCAGACTGCCTGCGGATGATTTTTGACAAAGGCATAAACATCTTGCGTCGCATATCCAGAATCCACCGCCATAACGCGGATCGGCATGCTATGCCCGCTGGCGTGTGGCCAGTCCTTTTGCAAAACCTCACTATCAAGGCGTTGCCATGTTTCTGGTCGCGCTGTATCACCATCAATGATGATATAATCAACCGACCAGCTTTCTTTACCGCGCCCCCATGCCACAACCTCACATTCGAGGCGGTCTTTTTGGACATCAACGCCAGCGGTTAAGAACAAACCTTCTTTCGGCACAATGCTTTGAGAAAAACTCTCTCGGCGTTCGTATAATCGTTGCCATTCTGGTGCTTCGGAGGATTCCTCGTAAGACTCTCCTAAGACCGTATTTACAAACCCTTTCATTAAATCAGGGTTACGTTTTGCTTCTTCAAACAACACCGCAGCGTCAGACCAAGAAAACCAGCCAACAGGGCTGTACAGTGATGATAGATGAAAACCGACCGTACCATCGGCGCTTGTTGCCGTGGCTCGCCATTCACCTTTAGACAACATTTGTGTCTTGTCCGAATTATGCATCAGATGACCACATTCAGCACAGGCATATTGCGCCTCATGCGGTGATCCTTCTGGCCAACGCAGTTGCGTGAATTGCAACGGCTGGAAATGATTGCATTTGGTGCATGGTACAAAGAAGTACCGCTGATCGCTTTTTTCAAACTCACGTTGCACCCGCGATATTCCTTTAATCGTTGGCGTACTCACCATAAAAATCTTTCGACGATGCCTAAATGTTGCGGAGCGTCGCTCTGCCAATAAAATCGGATCTCCTTCATTTCCAACATCGCCGGGATAAGCATCAATCTCATCCATAAACAAATATCGTGCAGGCATGGATCGTAATCCCGCTGCCGAATTCGCACCCGTCATAATCAAGACACCACCTTGAAAATCCTTACTCAAAATAGTGTTGCCACTATCGCGCTCGCGGGCAGGTCTCACACGCTCCAGCAATTCAGGAACATCGAGCAATAGAGGATCAATCCGCTGTTTCGAGTTTCTCTTTGCCAAATCCACCGTAGGGGAGACCGCCATCATCGGCCCCGGGGCGATATGAATGATGTACCCAATCCAGTTATTGCCAGCCTCAGTGCCGCCAATCTGCGCACCTTTCATAAATACAATGCGCTGCGCAGGATTGCTGGTTGAAAGCTGATCCATGATCTCTTTCAAATATGGTGTACGCGACGTCTTCCAAAGCCCGGGTTCAGCTGATGATTTACCAGAGAGTAAGCGATATTTATCAGCCCATTCAGATACCAAGTAATATTCTTCAGGAATAAAACTCTTGAGATACGTATTTTGAACAAATGCGCCGTCATGTTTTATCAGGCCTGATTTAATCGAGTTTAAGTTTTCCCTCCCCAATGTCATTTAGATGCTCCCGCACATACTTTTCCAAAATTGTATGGAGAGCGTGTTCATCAACCTCCAACTCCTTTGCCATTAATGGTGAAATTCGTGCAGGCCAGTTCACCCAGCTATCTCGTACTTGCCTCCCTAATTTAAAGATTTGTGCTTTCACCATTTCCTTATTGATCAACTGTCCTTTTCTTTCCTGCAGGGCAAGCTGTGTAAGCTGGGCTTTGTAAAGCTCATGCGCTGTTTTAATTTTTATAAAAGACGGATGCCCTTGCGAACTGCCATCATCTATATCTTTGCCTGACTCTTTGAGGACTTGATTCACATTTTGCGCAGCTTGCTCTGGGTCGTAATTGGGGTCTTTGACAATGGGGCGTTGTTTCGATTTATCGGTATTATCTTTCCATTCCTTATCAGCCTTTTTTGCGTTAATTGTGCCATCCTTATTCGGCGTAATACGACCAGCCGTGATGGCCTTTCTAACTGCCTTATCGGTAACACCGCGATGCCGTGCATACGCTCTGATTGAAAGCCCCATAATTCCTCGCTTTTTTTGATCTATTCAACTTTACTTCGTCGTTTTTTGAAGCGTTCATGGTCCTGTTGATTAAGGATAATTTTTAACAAAAGGAGTAAAAACCATGACAACACCACAAACACAAAAGCCAAGCCCAAAAGCCCCAGAGACTGAGAAGGTGAAAGCCCCAGCGGAAGCACCCAAAATCACTAAGAAAGCCTTGGTGAAAAACCTCTTGGAAGCAGAAAAAGGCACAACCATTGAAGAGATTGCCAAACAAACATGCTGGCAAAATCATACCGTGCGCGGGCATTTATCAACGATGAAGAAAAACAACATCACCATAACCAGCGAACGCATCGATGGCGAGCGCCGCTATTTCATTAAGAAGCAAGCCGATTAAACACGCTCCTTTTCTAACTCTTCAAAGCTCTGGCCGTTACTGGCCAGAGTTGCGCTCGATCCTGTAAATTCCTCCCAACGCTTCACAATCACATCGACATATTTCGGATCAAGCTCAATAAGGCGAGAGCGCCTGCCTGTTTTTTCACTAGCGATCATGGTTGAGCCAGAGCCACCAAAAGCGTCCAATACAATATCCTTTGTTTTGCTCGAATTTTGAATGGCACGCTCTACCAGCTCGATAGGCTTCATCGTGGGATGCAGGTCATTTTTAACGGGCTTATTTACAAACCACACATCGCTTTGGGAACGATCACCGCACCAGAAATGTTTATTCGTATCTTTCCAGCCATATAAAATTGGTTCGTATTGGCGCTGATAATCAGCACGTCCTAAGGTAAATGTGTTTTTTGCCCAGATGATAAAGGTCGACCATTTACCGCCAGCGCCAACGAAAGCATCATAAAGCGTATGTAGCTCAGAAGAACTCATGCAAATATACATTGCACCTTTGCAGGTCATCATCAGGTTTGTGCAGACATCATATAAAAAACCGCCAAAGTCATCGCCAAGATTATCATTCTTAATTGGACGATTTGTACCGCGCATTTTATCTTTGGCGGAGTTGGCGTAATTTACATTATAAGGTGGGTCTGTGAAAACCATGTCCGCCAGCTCATCACCAAGCAGATTATTGTAGCTATCAATTTGTGTTGAATCGCCGCACAAAACTTTATGATCTCCGCAAATCCAAATGTCACCTAAAACACTGATTGGTTTTTCTGGTACTTCTGGCGCGGCATCTTCATCCGTTAAGCCAGCGTCATTATCATCTGAATAAGTTCAGATAGATGTGAGACTGTTTTTTTGTTGCCAAGATTTAGGCGGCCTCGGAGACTGAGTATTGTAAAAAACCAACTCACGAGGCCAATATGCAAATCATAAGACTGCACAAGAACGTTTATAAACTTTATGCTTGGGCGCGGACACAAGAATGTTTGGATGCGTACCGTATCAAATACGAAGACACGGTTCGGCAATGGGAAGCTTTACGCGCAGAGGGTGTTTCTCTAGCAAAATGCGCTGAATTTGTCGGCATCTCTCGGTCTACTTATTATCGCTACAAGCGGGTTTTGAAGGATTTGGCGCAAGGGATTATGCCGCCATCAAAGGCCCCAAAACACCGCAATAAGTCACAGTGGGGTGAGGCAGAAAAACAGTTGGTGCTCGAAATTCGCCGCGACAATAAAACCTACGGTAAGGAAAAAATAGGGGCCATCTTGCGGCGCGATAAAAACCAAATCATAAGCGATAGCACCGTGGGGCGTATCTTGGGTTTTCTACGCAAGAAAGGCCTGATTACACGATCAAGGTCTGCACCACAAAAGCGCAAGCGTAACTTCTCCAAGGGCCACGCCAAAGGATGGAAATATAAGGATTACAAAGATATAGAGATTGGAGAACGTGTGCAGATCGACCACATGACTGCCACGAAAAACGGCGTCACCTGCAAGCACTTTCAGGCCTGGGAACGGCGTAGCAAGCACATCCACGCGCAAATTTATTCGAATGCCACCGCACGCTCTGCCAAACGGTTTTTGGAAGAGCTTGTGGAAATAGCTCCCTATAAAATCCTCTCAATTCAAGTTGATGGTGGCTCCGAGTTTATGGCCGATTTTGAGACGGCGTGTGAGCAGATGAAAATCCCGCTCATTGTATTGCCGCCAGCCAGACCGAAATACAATGGTGGCGTTGAGCGTGGAAACCGCACCTTCCGCGAGGAATTCTATGATTGTTGTGATCTGATTGCCGATAGCATTGGAGCTATGCGGTTTGAACTGAGAAAAGCTGTCGAAAAATATAACACATTCAGACCACATCACGCCTTGAAAGGTAAGACACCCATGGAGTACCTTCGAATCACTCAGGCCGAAGCCGCGTGAGTCTCAAAACACATGAACCTATACACATCCAATAAAAACTCTTCCAATTCAGACGTATCAAAGCCTAAAATATCGAGATCAAAATCAAGATCATCCAACGCCGCTAACTCTTGGCGAAGAAGTGTTTCATCCCAGCCAGCATTCTCCGCAATCTTATTATCGGCAATAACCAAGGCGCGGCGTTGTGTCTCATTCAAATGCTTCAGATGAATAACAGGCACAGTTTTTACGCCCAGCATCTTTGCCGCCATTAAACGACCATGCCCTGCAATAATGATATTATCTTTGCCCAGAAGAATTGGATTCACAAAACCAAACTCAGTCATGGAGTTGGCGATTTGCGCAACTTGTTGCTCTGAGTGCGTGCGAGCATTGCCGATATAGGGCGTAAGCTCGTTAACAGAAATATGCTCTATTTTAAGCTCAAGATTTTGATTGTCTGTCATGAAAATTATTCTCCATTTCTTGTAGTTGTAAGAGTTGCCCACGCATAAGCGGCAGCCAATGGGACGACACCGTTTCCACAGGCTCGAATTCTGTCCACCCGATTGGCCAGCCCATCAGCCATTCGACAAATTGCGGGTTTAAGACTGGTTGGGATTTCGTCCCAATCTCCGTTTGACCCGGGCGGGAATGGCAAACAGCTTCCACGTTCAGTGGTTTCGTGTTGCGAGAAAATTGGCTCGGCCCAGCATTGTTCTTCGAGTCCTGCGTTGTAACTGTCGGCCACATGATTGCTGCCATCGCTAGAGGTGGTGTTGAAACCTTGCCTTCGGCTTTCCGTTTCATCCATGATTTTGGATTCTCTGATGATGTTTTCTGCGCTCGTGGAGTTGGCCAGTTGATCTGCTCCCTCAGATTGCTGGGTCGTTTTCTTCCTGCTCTCTGGCCGTTCGGCCCCATAAGTTTTTTCATTGCCTCGGGACTGCGTGATGGCAGATGATCCAATGTGTTCGGCGTTGCCCAATTCACAATTGAGACTTCCAGACGGCATTTGGGGTTGTTCGCCTCTATTTCCTTTTTGCACGGGCCATTCG
The DNA here is from genome assembly GCA_965206885.1 of Amylibacter sp. Classification (GTDB taxonomy): domain Bacteria; phylum Pseudomonadota; class Alphaproteobacteria; order Rhodobacterales; family Rhodobacteraceae; genus Amylibacter. The sequence continues at coordinate 263,920 of CBDBLJ010000008.1, forward strand.
CCGAGGACACCCTCACTGTTGGCCACATATGCTTCACTTGATCCCGAAGGCTCAATGGCATGCCCGCATCCAATCGTTCTTTGAATTTCTTGTAAGTGAGACAACCACCCATCGGCTCTGTCGCTTTCACGGTACGCCAAAATGAACAGTCGCTCCCGTTTATGAGATGCACCGACTTCCGCCGCTGAGAACAAGCCTGCCTTAACGCAGTAACCCAAGCTGGATAAGTCATCGTGGACTTGCTCAAACCCCAGTCGTAAATGTCCGGGTACGTTTTCAAAGAAACAGAGCCTTGGAGAGATTTCTTGAACCACGCGAAACACATCTGGCCAGAGATGTCTTGGGTCGTCTTTTCCTTTTTGTTTTCCAGCGACGCTGAAGGGTTGGCACGGATAACCCGCAGTGATGCAATCCACGAGGCCACGCCATGGCTTGCCATCGAAGGTGCGTAAATCCGTCCAAATAGGCGCTTCATCCATGGTTTTGTCTTCCATGCGCGTTGCCAAGATTTCGCACGCAAATGCTTCGATCTCGACAAAACAGACTGTTCGAGCATTTGGCTGCGCCATTCTAATGCCAAGGTCGAGTCCGCCAACGCCGGCGCACAGCGACAAAACTGAGAGGGAACGACTATCCACAAAACAACTTCCTTTTGTTTTCAAGTCAGCAGAATTCGAGTACGCACCCCGTATTTTGGGTACGCACTAAAATAAAAACCTCGAAAGCGAGGTGTTCTGCTGGGTTAATAAGTGTTTTTAAGTGCGGACTGCGGACCCAAATTTTTGAGGTGTGACTAAAGAAACACTGCGCCTAAGCCCGCCGCATAGGGAAAGATCGCCGGAAGTACCTTTTTGCATATCAGGGAAGGGAAAAGCAAAAAGCCACGGGTGTCCGTGGCTTGAGAGGTCAATTCCTGCGATCTTATATAAAAGACTAAGAGATTTTGTTCGTGTTGTCCGCAACAATTATGTTCGCGAACATTTTTTATGATTGCTGTATCTTCTTCCCACTGAAAACAGACTTAGGAAACTGATCGTGTTCTAATGCCATATCAAGTGCATCATAAAGACCATTGATAAAGTTATGAGGGGCAGAAAGATTCTGCGTCAGCAAATGTAGCTGAGGGTAATCAAGCAAACTAACTGGCAACTCTAATGCTTTAACAAGACTTAATACAGGAGAGCTGCACTCTGGGTAATCATCATCAAAAAGTTCTTTAACCATGACTAGTCCCACGAGCTGTCTAGCGTCAAGGTCAATTTTTAAAGGCTCACGATCAGAAAGTATCGTCACTCCTTGATGATCTCGAGCATAGGTCAAAGCACCGCGCATTTGATCCGTTGCTTTTTTAATGTGACCACGAATTGTCTGACGCTTTCTATGAATAGATCGCTGCAGCATATCCTTTGTGTTAGGGCTATCTTTAGCTTGTATAAAAAACATGATTTTATCAGTTACAATGAGAATATCTGTAAGCTCTCTGTTTGTATCTGCCCGAAATGGGTTCAAGTAGATCTCTTCTGGCTTGAAAACCTTAGCCATGAGCTTTGCTATATCAGCTTCCTGCATTGGCCCAGGGTCTCCTTCGCGCTCTAAACTTATTGCAGATACTGTTTTTTGTTGATCGTTTAAGTTATGCAAAGAGTTTCTAGCGTCAATAATCATGGCTCTTCTCCGCTTTGTTGAGTAGAAAAAGATGCCGACCGCCAAGTAACCTGTTGATATGTATGGTTTCTGATAACTTTACATAGAGCAGGTATATGACAATCAACATCTCGCAGCATATTTTAGGCCTCAAAGGGCAACGTGTAAATGAAATTAAACTGGATTGTATAGGTTCATGTGTTTTGAGACTCACGCGGCTTCGGCCTGAGTGATTCGAAGGTACTCCATGGGTGTCTTACCTTTCAAGGCGTGATGTGGTCTGAATGTGTTATATTTTTCGACAGCTTTTCTCAGTTCAAACCGCATAGCTCCAATGCTATCGGCAATCAGATCACAACAATCATAGAATTCCTCGCGGAAGGTGCGGTTTCCACGCTCAACGCCACCATTGTATTTCGGTCTGGCTGGCGGCAATACAATGAGCGGGATTTTCATCTGCTCACACGCCGTCTCAAAATCGGCCATAAACTCGGAGCCACCATCAACTTGAATTGAGAGGATTTTATAGGGAGCTATTTCCACAAGCTCTTCCAAAAACCGTTTGGCAGAGCGTGCGGTGGCATTCGAATAAATTTGCGCGTGGATGTGCTTGCTACGCCGTTCCCAGGCCTGAAAGTGCTTGCAGGTGACGCCGTTTTTCGTGGCAGTCATGTGGTCGATCTGCACACGTTCTCCAATCTCTATATCTTTGTAATCCTTATATTTCCATCCTTTGGCGTGGCCCTTGGAGAAGTTACGCTTGCGCTTTTGTGGTGCAGACCTTGATCGTGTAATCAGGCCTTTCTTGCGTAGAAAACCCAAGATACGCCCCACGGTGCTATCGCTTATGATTTGGTTTTTATCGCGCCGCAAGATGGCCCCTATTTTTTCCTTACCGTAGGTTTTATTGTCGCGGCGAATTTCGAGCACCAACTGTTTTTCTGCCTCACCCCACTGTGACTTATTGCGGTGTTTTGGGGCCTTTGATGGCGGCATAATCCCTTGCGCCAAATCCTTCAAAACCCGCTTGTAGCGATAATAAGTAGACCGAGAGATGCCGACAAATTCAGCGCATTTTGCTAGAGAAACACCCTCTGCGCGTAAAGCTTCCCATTGCCGAACCGTGTCTTCGTATTTGATACGGTACGCATCCAAACATTCTTGTGTCCGCGCCCAAGCATAAAGTTTATAAACGTTCTTGTGCAGTCTTATGATTTGCATATTGGCCTCGTGAGTTGGTTTTTTACAATACTCAGTCTCCGAGGCCGCCTAAATCTTGGCAACAAAAAAACAGTCTCACATCTATCTGAACTTATTCAGGATGACGGCGGTGTTAAGATTGTCATTCACTGCAGCCGAGACGCGCGTAGGAGGGCTATAGACCCTGCTACAGGCCAGAAGGGAAGCATCAACCAGCATGTCCGCCGACAAGTAAACGACATCCCCCTTTTTGGGTATCCTTGTGTGGTCGAGATTGAGCTGGCGCAGGTTTATATTAACAAGGGCGAACGCCGAATTGAGGGGTGTGATTTTGTTGATAAAGGGTGCCGTTTCACTCACCGATTTTGCCGACTGATCAGTGGATTATGTCGGCATATGTCTATTCAAGCGGTTTCCAGACATTTGGATATACGATGGGAAACGGTCAAGAATATCGACAGGGCATACCTTATTGAAACTCTCCCTACGCTTGATCCTGCAGAGCTAACTGGCTTGGAATATATTGGTGTAGATGAAGTTGCCCGGGCGAAAGGTCATGACTACATGACGGTGGTCTACGATATGGTTGGCGGTCATCTGATCTGGGTTGAAGCAGGCCGAACTGCCGAGGTTTTTTCAAGGTTTTTGAAACAACTGCAACCAGATACAGCCTGCAAAATAAAGGCCGTAGCGATGGATATGGGGCCTGCCTACCAAAAGGCTGTCAGAGAGTCCTTGCCGTTGGCCGACATAGTATTTGACCGTTTCCACGTCATGAAAAACTACAGCAAAGCTATCCATAATCAGCGTCGACTTGAGTTCAGAAAGGCCGATCCAAGTGGTAAAGAGTTGATGAAAGGGACGCATTATCTGTTGCTCAAAAATGCGGATAAGTTGAGTGAAAAACAAAGTGACAAGCTGCAAAGGTTGCTGGAGAGCAATAGCAACCTGAATGCACTTTACGTCTTGAAAGAACAGCTTCAGCTGCTGTGGAGTGCCGCTTCATTTGAGGCGATGGCGGAGCAACTGGAACGTTGGTGCCTGATAGCAGATCAGTCACAGATGCTCTATCTAAAAAAGTTCGCGAAATCCCTACGGAAACATTGTGTGGGCATCTGCAACTACGCCAAACACAAGCTCACAAGCGCCAGGATAGAGGCTGGTAATGTCAGTATAGGAATGATCCGTAAGCGAGCCAGAGGCATCAAGGATACCGAATACTTCAAACTCAAAATTAGACAATCATCCATTCCAGATAATCAATCTATGCTCTATTTGAAATCCTAAATCTACTCAACAAAGCGGAGAAGTGCCATAATCATCATATCATCGGGGTATAGTCTGCCATCTAGCTTAATACTGTAAGCGTTGTTATCATCATTTGCAGTTCTTAATCCAAATTGAAGCTCCATGCTCTTCCAAGTGTCTAAGGTTTTGCTCTGCTGAAACTGTGGGAAAGTAGCCGTATTTATTTCTTTGGAAAACTTATAAAAGCCATCATTTTGAATTGTTGCACCCAGAAGTTCGTAATTATTTTCATCAAAGAAATATACTTCGAAGCTTTCCTGAGAAAAAAGCTTTGTAATATCTGCAAGCATTTCATCGCCTGAAAATAGAGGCGTTGTAATTGTTAGAGGTTCGTCATGGTCATCAAAAAAGGCTGTAACCATCCCTAAATATGAAGTGCCTTTAGATGGATTTTTTATCAGATAGATTTTAAATTCATTATTTGTACTAACTGTTAGAATACCTTCTTTGGTGGCTTTGATAACCAAGATCTGTTTATCTTCTTTTGGCAGATATATTGGCATCAAGCCATAATCAAAATCGTAAAGGTAGTGCATGATCTCAGGGTGAATAATTGACAGCACTGGCTTAAACCTTTCGAGCTTTTTCTAAATCTTCATGTTCAAAAGCAGAAGCCATGCGATCCATTTCTTTTTTGCTTAAACCAAACTGTGCTGCAACATTTCTCCATTCGCTAACAGCAAGTGCGACTTCTTTTGCAATTTCATTCGCTCTAGGTTTTTTAATTCGAAAGTCATCAATGACCGAAAACGCCAGATCAATAGACGCGGTAGGATCATCAAAATCAATCGATGTTGATAGCATACGTGCTTTCACCTCAGTAGGCGTTGGGTTCACATCATAGGCTGGTGATAATATCCATCCCTTGTGTCGCTCGTATAAAAATCCATGGTTTCTAAGGTGGTCATCAGTATTTGAAATCATGACAGTGAAAACAATACGTCGCCATAGCTCTTCTAGATCATCATTTGGATTTGCCCCATGCTGTGTAATGGCATAAGCGATTTCAAGGTAGCTATGAGGATCATTATCCTTTGCTCCTAACATGCTCATAGCTGATAAGAATGGAACACGATGACCTTCAACGCGATCAAAACGCCGTAAAATCAAAACAGGCTTGTCCATGATTGTTTCAAGCCGCCATCCTGCTGTTTTAATACCAGCTTTTTCAGCGAGGGTGAGTGCTACTGCTTCCCAGACAACCACGTTGAATTCATCATCCTTTTTCGGGAACTTGGCGATGGCAAGGTGGCCGTCTTTATCTCTGACCGATGCTTTTGGTCTTGCACCACCAAGAGATGATCCCGGTGCTAATAATATCTTCAAATCTTCTGCTGTTTCATCGTCGTCCAAATAGCGTTCTGTCGCCGATAATAATCTAGGAAGGTCAATTAAAGGGGGAATGCTTTGCTTGTCCTGAGGTGTTAAGTACGGTCCACCGTCTTCCAATGAGAAGCGTAAAGCACCTTGGCGAGCCTCGTCATTCACGCCGAGCAAGTAATCTGCTTCTGATAGCGTTCTTATAGCTTCTCCTGAAGATTTAGCGCGCACACTTTCAGAGCGACGCATAAGAACGCGCCCCCAGCGATCAGGTGCTGAATCTCCAACAGCGCCAAATAATATCTGATCTGGCGTCGTATGAAACGCGCCTTCCGTTAATTGGAGTGCTGGATCAAGAGCAAATTTTTCAGAATGCCTCAGCCAATCTTTATCATATTCGAAAGACGCACTTTGACGTGATCCACGCTGGTGAAACCAGAGCTTTCCAACGCTGTGAGTCTGTTCGCCAAGTTCAATTGAAACGTATATTTGTTGACTACTCATTGCTTTCTCCTTTGTCACTTTGAGGTGATCTAATTCTTTGAGGAAGGCTCTCATCTTCCAGCTCACGTCCAACAATGTCATGTGAGGCATCAGCCACTTGTGCCAAATGATCCGACATACCTAAAACAAAGAGAGCAGAGGCATATGACCCCATAGATACACTGGGATCGCCTTTTTCAATTTTAGATAAAGTAATACGCGAAAACCCAGCGCGTTCAGACATAAGCTTCACTGCGATACGGCGGCGGCGGCGAGCATCGCTAATATCTTTTCCCAGCTGCCTTAATGCTTTCTGTACAGGTATTGGTAGATATGTTTTCTTACTCATGGCTTCACCTTTAATGTATCTTATGTTTATCCTTATGAGGGTTAATGTAAATAATAAGAAACATTAAAGGAAAAGTCAAGTTATTTGAGGGTTAATGTATCTTATTGTTTCCCTTATGCTCTTTAGGGTAAATAATACGATACATTAAGGATTTGACTGAAGTCCTGCCTCATACGCCTCCTGCAAAGCATCTTTCAAAGACCAGACGGCTACGTCGTGAAAATCAAGGCCATCGCTGTTTCTGGTTTCCAGCGTTTCAAGGCTCAAATGTTTCTTCGCAATATCAGTTAGAAGCTGGTCGAGTTGTTGCTGTTTGGCTTTAGGCATATTCACCCTCCTTAAAAACACGGTCGGTGATGTGTTGCAGGTCGCCCGCAATATCCGCTAAAAAGCCTGCGTCGCCCCAACGTATCTCCTCGGGGTTGCTTTCAAAGTGATCCGCGCTTGCCGCCTGCAGGCGCTCCAGCATCGCATCAATGCGGGCTTTGTGTTCGATAAAAGCGTCCAGCGCGGTTCTTTTTTCTTGTGTGTTTGTCATTGTGTTTGCTCCTTTGTTAACACCAGTAACGCTTCATTCCCGAGGTTTATCAAGCTATTAATCAATCCTTTTTGCCATTGTTGCCAGCGCGTGTTTATACATCTCCCAAGCCTTAGTACGACCAACGCCAAAACGCCCGCAGATGAGTTTCCAACGCACACGTTCGGCACGTAGCCAGACCAGCTTGCGCTCTTCCACATCAAGCCAGCGAAGCCACACAAAGATCACTTCCTCCATCTCGCTGATATCCTGACTGCTGGGGCGAATGCGCATGGGTTGCACTTCCATCTGCAATATTTCCATTTCATCACGAACAATAGCTGGCCATGCGCTGATATAGCCTTGGACTTTTTTATCAGGCAGCCGTCTTAGTGTTCGCGCTGCTTCTCGTAGTCGTTCTTCAACATATTTTTCTCTCTCCGTGATGGTTTTGTTTTCTGCCATAGCTTTTTCATCTCCTTGTTGTTGTTAATTTTTGAAATTGTTTTTGAGGGGCTTGGATGCTGATCGCTTTTCCCTTGATTGGGAAAGCGTCAGCATTACTCCGTAGGAGTAAGGGAAATCTTGCCCACTAGAATTATTGCGACAATGCTTTTGTTTCTGCTGTTTTTGTTTCAATCCAGTGGGCAAACTGGTGACCAGCAGTGGGCAGTAGGCAATAAAATATAATGCAGTGGGAATCACGATAGCCCTCCATCATTAAGGGCGACGATCCAGTTTTCAGGATCATCAACCGGGAGGACTTCATTGGTTTTTGGATGTTTGAAATGCGTCGGCAAAATGCGCGTTCCGTCGCCCAGCGCCATATCCTCAACACAGATATACCCTTGGCGACTACGCTGCGATTGAGGCAGGCCGTAAATATCAGCATTCTTAAAGAATTTGATATGCCCCTTGGTGCTGAGCGCATTCAAACGGTTGCGTAAAGAACGAGAACTTCCCAAGCCTGACTTGTTTTCAAACGTGTCGGAAAACTGCCGCGCGGTATAAACGCGCCCTTGGGAGGCTTCAGAGTAAATTAAACCAATGACGGCATCTTTTTTGCGCAGTTGTTGCGCATCAAGTTTTACTGCCTGTGAACGCATAGCAAGGCGTTCTGCCTGACTATCGATCTCACGCCAGCCCGATGCATCTCGCAATATTGTTTTTTGCGCAATCTCTGGCCCATTGCGAAGCTCAAAGATGAGGTTGCGCTCGGGGCGCATTTCATCAAGGCGGTGAAGAATAATGCCCGATGTGTAATAAGATCGTAAAGAACCAGCGCCGCTAAGCGCTTGGAACGGATCTTCCTCAACATATTTCTTGGAAACTTTCTTTGTGTGGTGCGCAAGAATTAGCCCAGCATTTGGATTAATCTGATTGCGCAATTCCTCCACCCGCCGAGAGAGGAAGAACATCATCGCGTCATTATCATTTTCTCCACCAATCCCACCGCCATCAAACACATTACGAATGGGATCAATGGCGATGATATCAGGGGGACGTTCGCCAAAACGCGCCTTAACAGAGCGCACAATCTTATCGATACCTCCATCATTGAGTATCAGCCGAATTTGTGGCGTCATCACAAAGTTCTGACTTAACCGCTCCAGCGTTTCATCTGGTAGGTTTAGCTTTTGAATACGCTCACGCAGATAATGGTACTGAACCTCCGCCTGCAGATAAAAGATGCGCAACGGACGCTTGCTGGATAATCCAAGAAAATCCTGACCTGCGGCCATGTTGGCAAGTAGTGATATAAGAAAATCACTCTTGCCAACTTTGGGTGCGCCGCCAAATACCAACATGCCCCCCGGCGTTAGAACGCGAGGGGATATTAAGTCTTCGGGCATGGGGCTGTGATCGGCCTGCAAATCAGCAACGCTATAAAGCGGAATGGTATCAGGCTTAATCGGTTTGTCTTTTGCCACCACCCGATCCCAGTTTTTTAATATATCGTGAATATTCAAACCTTCTGCGACAGCATCGGCAACATCCCATTTAGGGGGCTTCTCAGGCGGGACTTTGAGTATCTTGACCTGTAACGCCCCAGCGCGGGCAGAAGCGCTTGCTGCCCTGCGGGCGTAGCTCAAGCCAGCCTCATCATGATCAGGCCAGATCAACACCTGTTTGCCTCTAAGAGGTGACCAGTCTGTTTTATCAATCGGCGCTTTTGCACCGTTCATGGCGGTGGTGGCGCAGATGCCTAAGCCGATTAATGCATCGGCGCATTTTTCACCCTCAACAAGAATAATTGTTTTTGCTTTGGCGATATTGGGCTGGTTATAAAGCGGACGAATATCAGGGGCCTTCATTACGCCTTTAACAGCATCCCATGGACGGAATTGCTTTCTTTGCCCCTTAGGATCATAACGATACACACTGGCGATCAGTGACCCATATGCATCGGTATAATCCCATTTGGCTGTCGGCTCGCCTAATTTTTGAAATTGTTTATAGCTGCTTTGTTTGCATTGCCTTGGCTGTGATGTGGGAATGCCGCCGCCAATCCAGCTTTGAATATCGGTGATCAGCTCCTTGAATTGGCTTTTACGATCAAACCCTTTCACGCCAGCCCACAGATCAAGAATATCACCACCATCGCCAGTGGCAAAGTCATGCCATAGTCCAGCCTTTGAGCCATTCATTTCAACGACAAGGCTTTCGCCTTTACCGCCGCTGATATCACCCACGATAAACTTTCCAGCGCGAAGCACACCGTTCGGCAACAAGGCGTGCAGCGTTGATGGTAGGCTTTGTAATAAGCGCTGTTTGATGTCTTTCGCGTCAGGTGGCTTTAACGCGATGACGTTTGGGTTGCTATGATCTGCCATGCATGATGCCCTCATGCATTCTTATTGCTCGTCTTATGACGCTCAATGTTTTTGAGTTTAATAATGCCGTCAACCCATTGCAGAGCGCGACCGACACTTCTGACCTCTTTAATCAGCTCCTCTCGCAATTCAGACAGCTTGCTATCCTCAAGCGTTTTTAATTGTCCTACAGGCGTATGTTGCACCCACTTGAAAACAGCCTCACCAGCGTCGATATGGTCGTCTATTGATTTGTTCATTTATCCTTTTCCTTATTAGAGTTTGTTGCTCCTATAAGTGCTGGTATGCGAACGCTTCTCGAAACGACGACGGAAAATGAAAAAATATTTTGAATTATATTTTAGGCTGTAATCCTTCCAAATATTGACGAAGGCGTTTTGCTCTGCTGGACAGCGTTGTGCGCGGAATACCGGTGGCCTGAGAAGCCTCAGTAATGCTTTGATCTTTCAGTAATTCATAAGTTGCTCGAATATCGTCAGGCATCTCAGCAAGCACTTTTCTTAAGTCCATATTTTGTTCGGCAGCTTCAAACGAGTTTAACGCAAAGACATCACCCCAAATAGATTGATCACTTGAGATGGCATCGCCCAGTTCTGTAGTGCTATCGTCACTTCCTATGATTGTAGAAAGAGACAGCTCTGTTTGACCCGTCCAGCGCTTTTGTGCTTCTGCTTCTCTGATTAAACGCCCCGCGTGATTATTCACCACCGCTTTAATAAAGCTCCGGCGATCACCTTTGCTTTTATCAAAGCTGGGCCATGCATGAAGATATGCCAGCATCAATTCTTGCTGGAGATCTTCAAAATCATCTGCCGTAAAAAACGGTGATTTTGTGAGTGTTCTGGCTTTATAACCAATAAAAAAAGCGGCGTAGGAATCTACGCCGCCGTAACGATTGTTCGACATTTTTCTTTCCTCTTTTGTTCAGCGGAGAAAAGTCTCCGCAGAGGAAAGAATGCAAAATATGAGTATTATTTCAGCCGCTTACAGGTCAAAACTGGCATGCACAAATACGCACGTACTCAAAAACCCCAGTCAACAGGCATCTACAACCGTTGCTAGAATGATATTTTTTAGGCATCTGGAAAGTGGTCATACAAAGGAATGATATAAAACATCATTCCTTTGACAGATTGCTCGATTCCGTATGAGCATCAGAAGGTGACGTTAATTCACGTAAAATTACGGCTGATAATATTACGGCAACTTCTTGAATGCGGTTATTGGCGCTCATTTGATCGGCGTTTAAACTTTGCTCTGGCATGATAGGATTTCCTTTCTTTGTTCCTATTCATGCTGGTATGCAAAGGGCTTCTAAAACGACGACGCACAAACAAAAAAAGCGCCCCAATGGGACGCTCACATGCTTTTGATTGTTTGTTGGTTAGGGGTTGCTAAAACCAAACATATCGCGCTGTTCGCGCCATGAAACAGGGAAACCGCGTATTACGTTTTGCAATGTTAATGCGCGGGGTTGCGTGCCATTCATAATGGCTTGAATGATATCTGGGGCTAACAAGGTAAGGCGCATCAGACGGTACATGTGCGTTGGCTCAATCTTTTCTTTTTGCGCCAGATCTTTTGGCGTTTCATACTGACCAGCATCGAGCTTTTCTTGCCAGGAGAACGCTTTGACCAGCGCGGAGACAAAAACCATATCTCGTTTCGGCCCCTCAATCTCGGCGATGGCCTGAATGTTTTTACCCGTTGGCGATACAATCGTCTTACGGCTCTGCCTGCGCTTAAAGCTGACTGGGATTGTGATACTCAGTATTTTATCATCATTATTATAGACCAGCGTACTCATGTTCGTTTCCCTGTAGTTTATTGATAATCGTCGAAAATCCCTCTAGGCGCAGATCAACTTTGATCGCATCAGTATTGACCGCGACAGTTTTAACCAACAGCTCGGTTACTCTTTGCTGTTCTTCTGGTTTTATACGTTTCCAAAATTTATCAAAGCCTTTGATTTTTTGTCTCAACTCCTCCAAACCAAAATCAAAGGGCATGTCTTCAGACTTCTTGATTTCAGCATATGTTCTGGTAAGCATTTCAGGAGATTCAATCATTTGCTTAATCTGTCCCACCACCAACGCATCAATTTCTGATGCGGGGATCGGCCCAACCTTGCATGCTTTATAGTGCTGATGAATAACTGTGGTTGGCGTGTAATATCGATAGGTGCGTTTTTTCTTAACCGTAAAGCTTGGTGTCATCGCACAATCGCAACACTCGCAGCGCACCAGCCCACGGAGCAATGCAGGGTGGCGGTTGCGCGTATAATTACCGCGCTTCACAGGATCATCTGCAAATATGGCTTGCGCTCTATCCCATAGTTCTTGCGAGATAATGGCCTCATGCTGTCCTTCATAGATTTTATCTTTATGAATAATCTTACCGAGATAAATTTTGTTTTTAAACATTCTGTACAGATACTGCTTATTCATGGGCTTGCCACCGCGCTCTTTACCAGTGCCGCTCACATATTGTTTGGTGAGATAACCATCGCGGTTTAATTCTTTCAAAAGCTTCGTGATCGAGCGCAGTGCGATAAAGCGCTTGAAAATATGCTGAACGGTCTCAGCTTCTTGTTTGTCGATGTAAAGTTTGCGGTCTTCCACCTGATAGCCCAGCGGTAATGCACCGCCCATGAAAATACCTTTTTGTTTGGAGGCGGCGAATTTATCGCGGATACGCTCGCCAATGACCTCACGCTCAAACTGAGCAAAGCTAAAAAGAATATTGAGCGTCAGCCGCCCCATTGAATCTTGCGTGTTAAAATGCTGGGTGACCGACACAAAGCTGGTGTTGTGTTCATCAAAAATTGCAACCATCTGCGCAAAATCGGTCAGAGAGCGCGACAAACGATCAATCTTGTAAACAACGACGACATCAATTTTACCCGCCTTAATATCGTCTAACAGGCGTTTAAGCGCGGGGCGATCCATGTTCCCACCCGTAAAGCCACCATCGTCATATCGCTCATCAATGACCTGCCAGCCTTCATGTTCCTGCGATTTGATATAAGCCTCCCCAGATATGCGCTGCGCATCAAGCGTGTTGAACTCTTTATCCAATCCTTCTTCAGTAGATTTTCGCGTATAAATGGCGGCGCGGATTTTCTTTTTCTCAATCATGCCGCTTTATCCTTCACCGATCTAATCAGCCCAAAGAAGCCATTGCCGTTCCAGCGCGTGCCTGTAATTTTAAAAGCGATCCCACTGAGGCTCTTATAAACCGTGCCTTGATATTCAAATCCCTTGGCCAGAACCGTCACATGATGCTCTTGACCGTCATACTCGCGGATTAGCTTTGTGCCAGCGACAGGTCTTGTCACCAGTTGTTTACGTTTCGGCTTTTTGCCGTGCGCGGCATCATAAAGGCGGTTTTTAATATCTTGGGGAAGCCCACCATATTCCAGCTCTTGCATCCGGTAAGCAAGGCGATTGACCAAGGTTGATTTGTTAAACTTAGGTGGTGGGCTGTCAAAATAGCTCTGCCACATATCCCTTAAATAGGACGTTTCCTGATAACTCAAAAGAGCAATCTCTTTTTCTATCTCATTGTTATACATTGATTTTCCTTCCCAAATTCGTTGTTTACACATGAATGCTTCGCTCGGGCAGTTAGTCCAGCGGAAACTCTCACTTTCTTCTGGTATGAGATTGAGGCGAAAAACGACGATGAAAATTTGAATTTTCTCTAACTTTTTATTGGGGGAGCGGTTTGGATTTCGAACTTGGCAAATGCCAAAACAAGAAAAACCCATGAAAAACAAAGGCTAACGACCTGTCGGTTAAATGGCATCCAGCCGACAGCTTTCTGAGAGAATAGCGCTATTTTGACGAAATGATGGTGTTTTTGGGGGAGTGTGTTGCCTGAGCTTGTGAACAGCTATGGTCTGAAAACCGCGCAGAAACTGGGGTTTTAGGCATTAAAAAACCGCTCACAACTGGCGTTAGAACGGTTCGTAATTAGTATTTTGGTTGCGGGGGTAGGATTTGAACCTACGACCTTCAGGTTATGAGCCTGATGAGCTACCGGGCTGCTCTACCCCGCGCCAAAACTAGGTTTCCTTTAGACCGCCTTCTATGAATCTACAATGCCTAAATGCTGTTTCAGACAACAAGAATAGAGAATTAGAGCGCTTTGTCTTTTATCTGAATCATATGAAGGACAAAACGTTGCTTTTCTTATGCCGTATCGCTGAATATTGCCTCTAACTGATTACGCTCAATTAAGGGCAATACGTTTTAAACTTACGGTTGGGCTTTTGATCGAAGTACTGCAATAGAATTTGCCAAACACCTGCTATGCTTGGCGATTTCTGCGATACTTGCAAGCTCAGCATTTGTTTCAGCCCGTGTAAACGCCGCCCTGCGTACTGTCATTTGACGGGCTCTGTGACTTTCTAAAAACTGTTTTTGTGGAATAACGGTCTCAAGCGGTGTGTCTAAACGGATTGCTTCAAAATACCCGCCTGTTAGAGCAAAAAGTGTCATGGCACAGCTTGGGACCTCCCCTTGACACGCCTGCTTGCAAAACTGTGCCATGGGCATTGTTGAAGGCGCTTCTAAAACCCATTTGGCAACTTGATCGTACCATTTGTTATTCGGATTTAAACTGCCATAGCCATATCCAAGAGCCAGCGTTCCAGCCATTTCCATAGCATCGCTCTGGTTTTCATCAACGTCTTCGATATTCTCTGTCGCAATATGACGCAAAGCAGCGAGGCCATCGGCATGTTTCTCGGGCGTATCTAGTAGATATTTCACATATGGCTTCAAATCATCCAGAATGGGGCCCTCTTTTAAAAGATATTCTTTCTCCTCCAATGTTCCATAAAGAGCCGCAATACGCGTAGTGAATAAGTTCAGATAGATGTGAGACTGTTTTTTTGTTGCCAAGATTTAGGCGGCCTCGGAGACTGAGTATTGTAAAAAACCAACTCACGAGGCCAATATGCAAATCATAAGACTGCACAAGAACGTTTATAAACTTTATGCTTGGGCGCGGACACAAGAATGTTTGGATGCGTACCGTATCAAATACGAAGACACGGTTCGGCAATGGGAAGCTTTACGCGCAGAGGGTGTTTCTCTAGCAAAATGCGCTGAATTTGTCGGCATCTCTCGGTCTACTTATTATCGCTACAAGCGGGTTTTGAAGGATTTGGCGCAAGGGATTATGCCGCCATCAAAGGCCCCAAAACACCGCAATAAGTCACAGTGGGGTGAGGCAGAAAAACAGTTGGTGCTCGAAATTCGCCGCGACAATAAAACCTACGGTAAGGAAAAAATAGGGGCCATCTTGCGGCGCGATAAAAACCAAATCATAAGCGATAGCACCGTGGGGCGTATCTTGGGTTTTCTACGCAAGAAAGGCCTGATTACACGATCAAGGTCTGCACCACAAAAGCGCAAGCGTAACTTCTCCAAGGGCCACGCCAAAGGATGGAAATATAAGGATTACAAAGATATAGAGATTGGAGAACGTGTGCAGATCGACCACATGACTGCCACGAAAAACGGCGTCACCTGCAAGCACTTTCAGGCCTGGGAACGGCGTAGCAAGCACATCCACGCGCAAATTTATTCGAATGCCACCGCACGCTCTGCCAAACGGTTTTTGGAAGAGCTTGTGGAAATAGCTCCCTATAAAATCCTCTCAATTCAAGTTGATGGTGGCTCCGAGTTTATGGCCGATTTTGAGACGGCGTGTGAGCAGATGAAAATCCCGCTCATTGTATTGCCGCCAGCCAGACCGAAATACAATGGTGGCGTTGAGCGTGGAAACCGCACCTTCCGCGAGGAATTCTATGATTGTTGTGATCTGATTGCCGATAGCATTGGAGCTATGCGGTTTGAACTGAGAAAAGCTGTCGAAAAATATAACACATTCAGACCACATCACGCCTTGAAAGGTAAGACACCCATGGAGTACCTTCGAATCACTCAGGCCGAAGCCGCGTGAGTCTCAAAACACATGAACCTATACAGTAGGATGATCACTGGCCTGAGGCTCTCCAACATCATGTAGTTTTTGGATCAAAGGCAAGTTCACTTCAGGATGCCTAGACTGTTGCAGTAGCCATGCCAGTTCATTTCCCAAATCAACCTCAACAGACAACCAACTTTGACCAAATAGACTTGCTACATTAACATTTCGGAACAACTCTCGTGATGCTTGCCGACTTAGCCCCCTCCGATAACCCGACAAGCCTTTATCCATAATCTCTATACGACTAAGCAACAAACGCGCATTCACATGGCCATCACGCGCTAGCGCAGCCAATTCAGGTAGGCTTTCTGCATCACTATCTGCAAGCCACAGCTCAATTGCAGTGGTAAATCTCTGCTCGTCATCAGCCGCAAAGACAAAGCTTGGCCAAAATAGTAGCATCCCTAAAACGCACAGTGTTTTTTTCACAAGAAACTCCCACAATCACCATATTTGGCAATATATTCGGATAATTCTTCAGATATTAGAGTGCTGCTTTTAAAAATAAACCATCAAACACAAAAAAGCCGCCCTAGAAGGCGGCGATAAATTGATTTTAGATCGTAAGTGAGCATGTTTAGGTCTTACTAGGCTTGGCGATGACTTACTCTCCCACGCCTTAAGACGCAGTACCATCAGCGCAACCGCACTTAACGGCCGAGTTCGGGATGGGATCGGGTGTTTTGCTGGTGCTGTGATCACCAAACCAAGAAAAACCTAAACATTGTGCCCGTACGAGGGGCACTTAATAACACAAGTTTTATATCTTTCCATTTTGACTTTTGTCCATAATAGCAATCTAGCTATTACTGGATCAAATCAAGCCTATCGGGCAATTAGTATCGGTCAACTGAATGCTTTGCAGCACTTACATCTCCGACCTATCGACGTGGTGGTCTTCCACGGCCCTCAAGGGAGACCTTGTTTCTGGGGGGGCTTCCCGCTTAGATGCCTTCAGCGGTTATCCTGTCCGATCATAGCTACTCTGCACTGCGGCTGGCGCCACAACAGATCCACCAGTGGATCGTTCACCCCGGTCCTCTCGTACTAGGGGCAACTCCCATCAAGTCTCCTACACCCACGGCAGATAGGGACCGAACTGTCTCACGACGTTCTAAACCCAGCTCACGTACCTCTTTAAACGGCGAACAGCCGTACCCTTGGGACCTGCTCCAGCCCCAGGATGAGATGAGCCGACATCGAGGTGCCAAACACTGCCGTCGATATGGACTCTTGGGCAGTATCAGCCTGTTATCCCCGGCGTACCTTTTATCCGTTGAGCGATGGCCCTTCCACTCGGGACCACCGGATCACTATGACCGACTTTCGTCTCTGCTCGACTTGTCAGTCTCGCAGTCAGGCTGGCTTATGCCATTGCACTCAACGACCGATTTCCGACCGGTCTGAGCCAACCATCGCACGCCTCCGTTACTCTTTAGGAGGCGACCGCCCCAGTCAAACTACCCACCACACAGGGTCCCGGATCCGGATAACGGACCGCGGTTAGACATCAAGACAGACAGGGGTGGTATCTCAAGGGAGGCTCCCCAACAACTGGCGTCACTGGTTCAAAGCCTACCACCTATCCTGCACACGTCTGACCTGATGCCAGTGTGAAGTTGTAGTAAAGGTGCACGGGGTCTTTCCGTCTAACCGCGGGAAGCCTGCATCTTAACAGGCAATTCAATTTCGCTGAGTCTGCATTGGAGACAGCGGGGAAGTCGTTACGCCATTCGTGCAGGTCGGAACTTACCCGACAAGGAATTTCGCTACCTTAGGACCGTTATAGTTACGGCCGCCGTTTACTGGGGCTTCAATTCAGTGCTTGCACACCTCCTCTTAACCTTCCAGCACCGGGCAGGCGTCAGACCCTATACGTCGTCTTGCGACTTCGCAGAGCCCTGTGTTTTTAGTAAACAGTCGCCACCCCCTGGTCTGTGCCCCCCACCAAAACTTGCGTTCTGATGGGGCCTCCTTCTCGCGAACTTACGGAGGCATTTTGCCGAGTTCCTTCAATGCAGTTCTCTCAAGCGCCTTGGTATTCTCTACCAGTCCACCTGTGTTGGTTTAGGGTACGATCTAATGGAAGGCTATTTCCAGGAACCGTCCGGCAGCAGCCCCAATCCGTTAAGGGGTCACTACGCTTTCGATCCGTCACTTCTTCCTGGCACCGTAATATTAAACGGTTTCCCATCGACTACGCCTTTCGGCCTCGCCTTAGGGGTCGGCTTACCCTGCTCAGATTAGCTTTAAGCAGGAACCCTTGGACTTTCGGCGACAGTGTCTCTCACACTGTTTATCGCTACTCATGTCAACATTCTCACTTCTGATCACTCCACCGGATCGCTTACGCGCCGGCTTCACAGTCAGAACATTGCTTTCGTAATATCGCAAGCGATACTAAAAAAGCAGCGTTCTATATCACAGAACGCTCCGCTACCATGCACTACGTGCATCCCTAGCTTCGGCTCATGGCTTGAGCCCCGGTACATCTTCGCCGCAGGATAACTTAATTAGACCAGTGAGCTGTTACGCTATCTTTAAAGGATGGCTGCTTCTAAGCCAACCTCCTGGTTGTTTTGGTCGTCCCACCTGCTTTCCCACTTAGCCATGAATTAGGGGCCTTAGCTGAGGGTCAGGGTTGTTTCCCTCTTCACTACGGACGTTAGCATCCGCAGTGTGTCTGCCGCATATTACTTCTCGGTATTCGGAGTTTGGTAAGGATCAGTAAGACGGTGAGTCCCCATTACCCTTCCAGTGCTCTACCCCCGAGAGTATTCGTGCGACGCTCTACCTAAATAGATTTCGCGGAGAACCAGCTATCTCCGAGTTTGATTGGCCTTTCACCCCTAGGCACAAGTCATCCCGATCTTTTTCAACAGATGTGGGTTCGGTCCTCCAGTAAGTGTTACCTTACCTTCAACCT
>CBDBLJ010000008.1:287500-880745 GCA_965206885.1 Amylibacter sp.
TCCTTTGGCGTGGCCCTTGGAGAAGTTACGCTTGCGCTTTTGTGGTGCAGACCTTGATCGTGTAATCAGGCCTTTCTTGCGTAGAAAACCCAAGATACGCCCCACGGTGCTATCGCTTATGATTTGGTTTTTATCGCGCCGCAAGATGGCCCCTATTTTTTCCTTACCGTAGGTTTTATTGTCGCGGCGAATTTCGAGCACCAACTGTTTTTCTGCCTCACCCCACTGTGACTTATTGCGGTGTTTTGGGGCCTTTGATGGCGGCATAATCCCTTGCGCCAAATCCTTCAAAACCCGCTTGTAGCGATAATAAGTAGACCGAGAGATGCCGACAAATTCAGCGCATTTTGCTAGAGAAACACCCTCTGCGCGTAAAGCTTCCCATTGCCGAACCGTGTCTTCGTATTTGATACGGTACGCATCCAAACATTCTTGTGTCCGCGCCCAAGCATAAAGTTTATAAACGTTCTTGTGCAGTCTTATGATTTGCATATTGGCCTCGTGAGTTGGTTTTTTACAATACTCAGTCTCCGAGGCCGCCTAAATCTTGGCAACAAAAAAACAGTCTCACATCTATCTGAACTTATTCAGATGTTGCCATCGCCTCCACACTCTCTTGATGATTTGTCCAATGCCGCGCTTAAAGATTTGGTTTTCGCGCTCTTTGCTGAGCTTTCAGAGCTGAGGCAGGAAAGGACCGAATTGCGGGACGAGATCAGACAGCTCAAGAAACTTCCGCGACGTCCGAATATCAAACCAAGCGGTCTGGCCTCACAAGACAAGAGCAGCAAGCAGGATTCCGAGCCCAGCGGGGGATCAAAAACAGAAGGGAAGCAAAAGAAAAATCGGCGCGGTCCACGACGCAGTAATCTGAATTTACACAAACGCGAGGTCAAGGTCACTCTTGAAGATGTACCTGATGGGTCCACACGCAAAGGCTATCAAGCGCATACCATTCGTGACATCGTGATTTACGCTGAAGAAGTGACTTACCTTCGGGAGGTCTGGCAGTTTCCCGATGGCAGTCGCCGCGTGGCCTCGCTCCCACCCGGGGTGGTAAAGGGCCGCCAGCAGTATGGGAATAATCTGAAGGCCCTGACGATCACGCTGTATCATCAATGCCAGTCCACCGTTGCGCGTATCGCGGCTTTGCTGAATGACATGGGTCTGGACATTTCCGCTCGTCAGATAAAGCGGTTTCTGAACGAAGATATCCAGGGCATTGTCGACGAGCAGCAGGACGTGCTGAGAGCGGGTATGGAAACTGCTGCATGGATCAATGTCGATGACACCGGAGCGCGCCATCAGGCCAAAAACGGCTTCTGCACCGTAATCGGCAATGATCTTTTTACCCACTTCAGATCGACCGGCTCGAAAAGCCGCCTTGATTTTCTTGAACATCTCTGTGCGGGTGACCTGACCTACACCGTCAATGACGAAGCGCTTGACTACATGAGACGCATGAGGTTGCCCGAAAAAACCATAGTGCTTTTTGCCTCACATCCGCATCGGATATTTCGCGGTGAGGACGCGTGGCAGGCCCATCTGGCCACCCTCGGGATTGACCGCATAACGGTGAAACCGGACCCGATAAAAATCGCCACCGAGGGCGCGCTCTGGGGCAGTATCTGCGATGCTGGACGCCTTTCCGATACGGTGATCCTGAGCGACGATGCTGGCCAGTTCAATGTCGGAGATGCTCATGCGCTGTGTTGGGTGCATTTGGAGCGTCTCATTCGCAAGCAACAAAGCACCAACGAAATCCAATTTGCGCGTGTCCAAGCCGTACGAACATCCGTTTGGGACTTCTACCGGGAACTCTCAGCTTTCAGACAAGATCCCTGCGATGCGCAGCGCGAGGGGCTTTCGGCGCGTTTCGACGCGATATTTGAGCAACGAACGGGCGATGCAAATCTCGACAACCTGCTTAGACGGCTGAAGGTAAACAAGGGTGAATTGCTGCGTGTTCTGGATTATCCGAGTACACCCCTGCATTCCAACAGCGCGGAACGCGATATACGGTCTCAGGTCACGAGGCGGGCGGTCTCGCAGGGAACCCGCAGCCAAAGCGGTCGGGCCGCACGCGATGCCGGCCTTGGCGCATTGAAAACCTGCCAAAAACTTGGGGTATCATTCTGGCAATATGCGCGCGCCCGTCTTGGGGTTGCCGGTGCGGTCTGCGTTCCCAGTCTCGCAGACCTTATCATACAGCGCTCAATGGCCAGACAGTTCTCGCCAAGTTGCCACAATTCCAATCATGATATGCGGGGACTGTATGAGTAAATACTGAACCGCCCCTAGTTTACCGGAGTCAAAAAAGCACGGAGACTAGAAGAATGACGAATGGAAATTCAGGAAATAGATTTACGCCAGAAATACGCGCACGAGCGGTATGCCTGGTGTTAGAAAATGAGGCTGATTATACGAGCAGAACACAAGCTGTTTTATCGATTGCAAAGAAGATTGGCTGCAATGGTGATACGCTACGTGTGTGGGTTCGAAATCACGAAATTGAAATAGGATTACGCAATGGGGTTACACAAGCGGAGCGTGATGAGTTAAAAATCCTCCAGCGAGAAAACAAAGAGTTACGGCAAGCGAATGATATTTTGCGTAAAGCGTCGGCTTTTTTCGCAGCGGCGGAGCTCGACCGCCTACGGAAGAAATGATTATGTTCATAGATAAACATCGTACAAGCTATGGCGTCGGGTCTATTTGTAAAGTTTTACCAATAGCGCCATCCACCTATTTTTATGAGCGGTCTATAATGCTGGATCCCAGTAAGTCTCCAGAACGCCGCAAACGAGATGTTGTTTTGATCACAGAAATCGACCGTGTTTTTAAAGCTAGTGGTAAACGTTATGGGGCTGATAAGATTTGGCATCAACTTCGCCATGAAGGGTTTGATATTGCACGTTGTACAATTGAGCGCCTTATGAAACAGATGGAAATACAAGGCGTTGTACGTGGTGGCAAGGGGATTAAAACTACACAGAGTAACAAGGCGCAGCCTTGTCCTAAGGATAAGGTAAATCGTATATTCACAGCTCCCGCACCTAACGTTTTGTGGGTCGCTGATTTCACCTATGTCAGTACGGCCATTGGGTTTGTATATGTTGCTTTTGTGATTGATGTCTTTGCACGATATATCGTTGGATGGAAGGTCTCACATTCTCCGAATACGGCTTTGGTCTTTGATGCTCTGAACCAGGGTATCCACGCTCGAAACCCTCAATCTGGCCAGTTGATCCACCACTCAGACAGAGGCGTTCAATATTTGTCGATCAAATATACAGAAAAATTAATCGATGCTGGAATTGAGCCATCCGTTGGGAGCGTTGGTGATAGTTATGATAATGCACTCGCTGAGAATATGATCGGATTGTACAAGACCGAAGTGATTGAACATCAAGGACCATGGCAAGGTAAAAGTGATGTCGAAATGGCAACTCTAACTTGGGTTGATTGGTACAACAATGACAGGCTCTTTGGGCCAATCGGATATATACCACCTGCACAAGCTGAAAGGAATTTCTATGAAACCCTAAATCAATATGATATTGCTGCAGAATGACGGACTAAAATCACTCCGGTAAACTAGGGGCGGTTCATACATCGAATCCGGGCACAAGCGCAATGACCAGGACTTCTATCCGACGCTTCAAGCCAAAGAGATGGTGCGCGACCTCGTTCTTTCTGCAGGCGTCAGCATCCCACCAGTTGCATGGGAACCACATGCAGGCGAAGGCCATTTGGTTGATGCCCTCAAGAATATGAACATCCCGGTATATGCCAGCGACATTGAGCCCCGCGCCAAGGGTATTGTCGAAATGGGCTTTCTGGCTCAGGATCGCCTGCCTTCAGACCAAATTCGATCCATAGTCATGAACCCTCCGTTCAGCTCTTTGGATGCACAACTCGGTCACGCTCTGAAACTCATGCAGCCTGTCACGGGGACAGTCCTGATGCTTGCACGCACATTGCTTACATCCGGTAAAAAGCGGCAGTCAAACTTCAGGAACCATCCACACTTCGCCGCAAAGATCGAAATGGTGGGGCGACCCTTCTGGTTCACAGATTACAGAAACAGCCCAATTCATCCTTACTCCTGGTATCTCTGGGACTTCAGTACAGAGCATCCCCTCCCGGCCATAAAGTGGATTGATCCCCTATAATCTGGTGTTGCGTGCCGCCACCTTTATCTATTCGTTGCAGAAAGGTCGGCCCTGTTGACAGGGTATCGGGGCTTTGCCAAACCCCGCCAAGTTGCCCCAATTACACATTTTGTGGATAACTTTGGCAGACCCTGCCTTATTTCAAACACATTTGGGATTCGAAAACTTCAATTAAGGGCGAAGCCAATGAATGAATCAGCGACTCGAGTTAAAGATCACCTGTTTCTGTCACAATCTTCAGCCATTTGCTTTTCGGCGAGATGGAAATACGCCTTTATTCGCTTTCACGAAGCGGTAACCAAGCAAAGCCACGACAATCAGTACATATAATATAGGTTCTTGCTGCCACGTCTTTTCCAGCAGTACATAATGTACTGCACCACCAAGCGCTGCGTAATATGCAAGACGGTGTAACTTCTTCCAACCACCTGCCCCCAATCGTTTGATTGATGTATTATTAGACGTAATTGCCAAAGGTATCATCGCCAGAAAAGCTGTGAAGCCAATGATGATATAAGGCCTCTTTGTCAGATCCTTAATAATGGCATCCCACCACCACTGCTGATCCAACCATAAGTACGTCAATAAATGCGACGCAGTATAGAAGAATGCCATCAAGCCAATCGCGCGGCGATATTTGATCAAGTTTACACCAAACCAATTGCGTAGGGGCGTAATCAATAGGCTCGCCACCAACAGCTGTAATGCATAAACACCCAATTGATGCTCTAATGCCTTAAGCGGGTCAGCACCTAATTGGTTATTCAAGGCTTGGTAGAACAACCAAACCCCAGGTAGAGCTAATAATATATAGAGGGGCCACGCAGGAATGCGTCGCACCGTTGTATTCACTCTCTCTATAATAGTCATAGGTCTACCTTTGTTCTGTATAAACTCTAAAAGAGTTTCTCAAACAAGAAACCTTAAAAGTTTTCACGCAAGTCCATACCATCATATAGGTTTGCGACTTCTTCTCCGTATCCATTAAATTTCAACGTTGGAATGCGCCCTGCAAACAATCCAGCCCCAATTGGGCGCTCTGACGCCTGCGACCAACGTGGATGATCCACCTCAGGATTTACATTGGAATAAAAACCGTATTCATTGTCCGCAATATTATTCCATGTGGTTGGCGGTTCTTTTTCCGTCAGCGTAATTTTCACAATCGATTTGATCGATTTGAACCCGTATTTCCATGGCACAACCAAACGCAAAGGTGCACCGTTTTGGTTTGGTAAACTTTCCCCATACATACCTGTAGCCATTAAAGTTAGTGGATTCATCGCTTCATCCAAACGCAAACCTTCGACATAAGGCCAAGGGAAACTTGGTGACCAACCTATACCAGGCATTTCTTCGGGACGGTTCAATGTTTGAAACGCTACATATTTCGCATTACCAGTGGGGTCTGCCTTTGCAAGCAAATCTGATAGTTTAAAGCCAATCCAAGGCACGATCATCGACCACGCTTCGACACAGCGGAAACGGTAAATACGTTCTTCCAAAGAGACATCTTTCAGAATGTCTTCTAAACCATACGTACCAGGCTTATTCACCTCACCAGCGATTTCCACACTCCAAGGGTCAGTTGTCAAAGTATCGGCATAACGCGAAGGCTGATCTTTACCTGTGCCAAACTCATAGTAGTTGTTGTAAGTCGTCGCCGCATCTTTTGGCGTTATATCACCGTCAACTTTATAATCACTTTTTGTAAATTCCAGCGCTTTAGCATTAGCTTGCCCAGCGAACAAAGAAGATACGCCAATACCCGCAGCCCCAGCAATAATCTGGCGTCTATTAAGAAAATCTACTTTTGGCGTTATTTGCGAGTATTTCAACTTTGTCATGACACGTTCCCTTTTACCTTGTTTTACCTAGGCAACGTCACATTAAAAGACAAAACACACTTGTTCACGGAATTGTTGAAATTGCTTCACTTCGGTGAAACACGGATTTCAGGGCGCGGTAACATCACATCCATAGGTATTGAAGACCCTGCTGACTTTACGATCCGCACATGGCGGCGCCCAATTTCACGTGGCTCTTTTACACCTACAGAATGGGCAATCACCTCGACCTCTTTGATCAAGTTCTTCGCGTAATTCGCCACTTTGACCGCTTTGGTTTCTGGCACCAAACCTTTTTGCAGACGTTTATCATGTGTCGTGATTCCAGTTGGGCATGTATTCTTGTTACACTTCAACGCCTGAATACACCCAAGCGAGAACATGAAACCACGCGCGCAGGTCACAAAATCAGCACCAGTAGCAATCGCCCAAGCTACGTCTGACGGATTCACTAACTTTCCCGATGCAATCAAACGAATACGCCCACGTAATCCGCGCTCATAAATCATGTCAGACACCATCGGTAAAGCCTCGCGTAAAGGTAAGCCGACACTGTCCATCAATGGCATAGGTGCAGCACCCGTTCCACCATCACCACCATCAAGCGTGATAAAATCGGGAGCAGTTTGCAGCCCACGTTCCACAACTAAATCTAAGAATTTACCCAGTGCCTTGAAATCACCCATTACAGTTTTAAACCCAACAGGTTTACCCGTCACATCACGGATATGGTTGATGCGATCCAGCAGCTCTTCAACATTAGAAATGTCTATATGGCGGTTTGGCGATATACTTGGTGTACCAGCTTCGATCCCGCGAATGGCAGCAATCTCTTCGCTCACCTTAGCCGCAGGTCATACTACACGACAGTGGGGTGGTTGAGGGTGCCAGATTATGATTTACGGAAGGACTCTTCTTGCTAAACAAGGTCCACCTGATGTTCACCAAAGCCCTGACTACCCTCAAGGATAGATTATCCCCGCATTTACCATTGAGCAACAGCCGCCTTGAAACGATGTGCCTTTTGATCATGGGTATGGTGAATGCCCGAACGGTTAATTTGAGCCATCTCGCTTGTGAATTTCCTTCCGACACCAAGGTTGAAAGCACCTATCGCCGTCTGCAACGCTTTTTTCAGCATGTTAATCTGGGCCCAGATTGGGCGGCACCTTTGCTTGTCAAAATGATAGGGCCCTGCACATCGTGGTATTTGTGTCTGGATCGAACAAATTGGAAAATCGGGCAACGCCATGTCAACTTTCTAGTCTTGGCTCTTGTCACACGCCGCCACCGTATTCCGTTGATGTGGAACGTTTTAGGGCGTGCTGGCAACAGTGATACCGCACAGCGCATTACTCTGATGGAGCGCTATCTATCCGTATTCAAGGTATCCACAATCAAGTATCTGTTAGCTGATCGGGAGTTTATAGGAGGCCAGTGGCTGGATTTTCTGCATAAAAACAACATCCCCTTTGTCATTAGGATCAAAGGCAACCAGATTGTGACCACACAGGACGGGCAAACGCAAAACCTGAGTACTTTGCTGCGCACTTGTCGCGGCAAGCGTGACTTTAAGGCCCGCTTCGGTAACAATAAATCAGGCGGGGCCACGTGGTTTAGCTTTTCTGCAAAGCGCATCAAGGGGGGCGAACTTTTGATCGTCGTCTCCAATCGACCTGCGCATCACGCCCTTACCATCTACAAAAAAAGATGGGCAATTGAGAGCTTATTTGGCGATGCGAAAACACGCGGTTTCAATTTGGAAGACACCCGTCTAACCATTGCAAAAAAACTTGATCTGCTTTTAGGCCTCGTTGCGCTCGCCGTTGCCTGGGCATCTAAAACCGCCGCTAAACTTATAGGGGCCGGGAAAATGAAGCGGAAAAAACACGGGTATTTTGCTAAATCATTCTTTCGAATTGGCTTCGATCAGATTCGCAAGCTGCTCAGGTCAGACCCAACCGCCGCTGTCTCGCCGTGGCTCCTAATTCCAGCTCAAATTAGGAGAGTCGTGTAGTATGGCCGCAGGTAGAATACCACCTTTACCAGGTTTCGCTCCTTGAGCCATTTTCAATTCGAACATTCTAATCTGTGGATGAGCGGCAACTTCTTTCAGTTTATCATCCGAAAGATTACCCTCTTTATCACGCACACCATATTTGGCAGTCCCAATCTGGAACACAATATCGCAACCGCTTTCCAGATGATAAGGTGATACACCACCCTCACCTGTATTCATCCAAATGTTTGCTTCTTTTGCTCCATGGCTTAGTGCCTGCACAGCAGGTTTTGACAAAGCACCATAGCTCATACCCGAAATATTAAACAGCGAAGGTGCATCATAAGGTGTTCGACAATACGGGCCAATTTGTAGCGGCTGCGTTTTGGTTGCTTGATCATCCAAAGGCGGGAAAGCCGCATTCACAAAAATAGGCGTACCAGAAAAATTCAAATTCCGTGAAGAACCAAAAGCAATCGTATTGCTTTTCCCGCTACCGGCACGCGCCACCCAATCACGTTGTGCACGGTTAAACGGCATTTCTTCACGATCCATCGCGAAGAAATATTGACGAAAGAACTCACCAAGTTCTGTGAACAATTTTCTAAAACGTCCAATGACAGGATAGTTACGCCGTACAGAATCCTGTGTTTGCGTTTTGTCGATAATGAACATGGCGACCGCAGTTAAAAAAACCAGCCCAAGCGCAATGACAAACAATGTTGCTAAAAGCTGTAAAGTATTCCCTACGACATCCATAAAAAGCATTGATTTCCCCTATTTAAATATCCTGGAAGCCTAACGTCATAAATGTCGGTCGCCAAGTCACTATTCAAAACAGGTAATCACATCCACGTGGGCAGCTCCTATAACTGGATTAAAACAATCCAAAATCTCGACTGAAGTACAAATATAGCAGTACACCTATGACAGCCATTCCTGGCAACCCAAGGAAACGACGAGCCAAACCCCAGATCAATGTGCGTATAATCCAGCCCATCTAAGCCACCCCAACCAATATATTTACTCATCTTATCTAGGGCTATTTCTGACTGAACAACTACCGACTTTCGTCGGTAGGTTCACGTTTTGAATGTAATTCAAGATACTGACGAATAACGTCATCCGTCACATTTCCACTCGTCGTTGAAAAATAGCCTCTAGCCCAGAACCGTTGCCCCCAATAGCGTTTGCGTAATTCGGGGTACTCCCGCTGTATCTTGTATGAGGACCTCCCTTTTACGCGTTGCATCACCTTTGAAATTGGGACGTGCGGCGGGACTGACACAAACATATGCACATGGTCGGTAGACAATACGCCTTTTTCAATGTGTACGCCCAATTCATTGCACGTTTGTCGTATCAATGTCCGAATACGCTCACGCATTTCACCACGCAGCACCTTGTAACGATATTTTGTTACCCAAACGATATGGTATCTGTGATAATATCTGCTATGACTTCCAGTAGAATAGATCATAAGGTTTCCTTCCATTTTAAGACCTTACCGCAACGCTGGGTCTTAAAATGGAAGGAAACCTTATGTAAATAACGCTAAAGCTGACCAGCTAAAAGCTGGTGGTTTTAACCAATTATTGGAAAATAAAGCAACTCGAGTCATTCCACAGAACTAATCTTTAGACGGGAACTTCATGAAATCTGTTGTTCATACAGTTTTACAGCCGACGCTTTCACGACTTCTGATATTTGTAAAAATTGTTCAACCAATGGGCTCGTTTTCCGCCATATCATCCCAATTTTACGTGACGGCTGTTGCCCCTTAAATCGTACCGTCGATACTGGAGCAGACCGTGTTTCTATAGGCACCGCCATTTCAGGGATAAGTGTAACGCCAATACCTGTCCCAACCATTTGAACGAGTGTAGATAGCGAACTTCCATCCAAACCTTCACGAGGTAGACCCGTTCGAATATTACAAAACGACAACGCTTGATCGCGAAAGCAGTGCCCCTCTTCTAATAGAAGCAATCTCATCTCTCGTAAGGATGCGCTATCAGGGACAGATTTATCTGCATCATCACGACTACGCACCAATACGAAATCCTCTTTAAACAATTCGATTTCGGTTAGCGATGGTTCCGAAATGGGTAGTGCCACAATTGCTGTATCTAGCTTTCCATCTTCTAACTCTTGGATAAGCTTTTCCGTTAATGTTTCGCGCACATGTATTTCAATTGCGGGGTACGCTTGTGTTAAATTGCCA
Source organism: Amylibacter sp. (assembly GCA_965206885.1). Lineage (GTDB taxonomy): Bacteria > Pseudomonadota > Alphaproteobacteria > Rhodobacterales > Rhodobacteraceae > Amylibacter. Next base: position 297,746 of record CBDBLJ010000008.1, read on the forward strand.
ATAATGCTTGGCAAAAGATAAGGTGCGATCGTTGGAATCACACCAATACGCAATTGTCTCATCATGCCCTCTGTTGAAGCTCTTGCTAGGTCACCCAGCTCATCCACAGATTGGAGAATTTCACGGGCACGTATTGCAAACTGTTCTCCAAAGTTTGTTAATCTTATATTACGCGGAACCCGTTCGAACAATTCCATTCCTATAGCTTCTTCTAATTCTTTGATTTGCATAGACAATGCAGGTTGTGAGATTGCGCAGGCATCTGCCGCATGTCCGAAATGACCATGACGTGCAAGTGCCTCAAAGTAGCGGAAATGTTTTAGCGTTAAGTTTGTCATAAGTTAATCTTATTGATATTATCATAAAATACAACTTTAACCTATCAATTTTTCATTATAACCTAACCTCATTATTCATGAGGATGTGCTAGTCATTTAGTCAGTATTTGCGACAAGTATGTCGCGCTTATCCTCAAGCAGTTAGAAAACACAACGGAGAGTAACATGGACGGAAACCCAACTGATGCCGCAGGCAAATGTCCCGTAATGCACGGGGCAAATGCCTATAAAGCAACTGGCAGTACTGCAAACCAACATTGGTGGCCAAACCAATTAAACTTGAAAATTCTACACCAGAATTCAGCTTTAACTGACCCTATGGGCGAAAAATTCAACTATGCTGAAGAGTTTAAAAAAATTGACTTGGACGAGCTGAACAAAGACCTAGAAGCTTTAATGACAACATCTCAAGAGTGGTGGCCAGCAGACTACGGTCATTACGGCCCGTTCTTTATCCGTATGGCATGGCACAGTGCTGGTACGTACCGTACATTTGATGGTCGTGGCGGCGCATCAACAGGTACACAACGTTTTGCACCTCTGAACAGCTGGCCTGATAACGGAAACTTGGACAAAGCACGTCGTTTACTTTGGCCAATCAAACAAAAATATGGTCGTAAACTATCTTGGGCTGACCTAATCGTATTTGCAGGTAACGCAGCGATTGAATCAATGGGTCTAAAGACACATGGTTTTGCTGGCGGACGTGAAGATGTTTGGGAACCAGAAGAAGATATTTACTGGGGGCCAGAAACTGAATGGATGGGTGATGAACGCTACACAGGTGAACGCGATCTAGAAGATCCACTTGGTGCAGTTCAAATGGGTCTAATCTATGTGAATCCAGAGGGACCAAACGGCAACCCTGATCCCACTTTATCTGCCTTTGATGTGCGCGATACATTCGCACGCATGTCTATGAATGACGAAGAAACAGTAGCACTTGTTGCTGGTGGTCACACATTTGGTAAAGCACATGGTGCAGGCGATCCTGACCAATATGTGGGCCGTGAACCAGAAGCAGCGCCAATTGAAGAACAAGGCCTTGGTTGGAAGCAAAACTATAAAAGCGGGAAAGGCAGCGACACCATCACAAGTGGTATCGAGGGCGCTTGGACAGTAAATCCGATTAAATGGGACACTGGTTTCTTTGATGTTTTATTCGGCTACGAATGGGAACTGACAAAAAGCCCAGCAGGTGCAAATCAATGGACACCAACAGCAGCATCTAACGCTGACATGGCGCCAGATGCAGGTGATGCAAGTAAAACTCAACCTTTGATGATGACAACGGCCGACATGTCTTTGCGCATCGATCCAGAGTACGAAAAAATTTCTCGTCGTTTTCATGAAAACCCAGCTGAGCTTGAAGAAGCTTTTGCAAAAGCTTGGTATAAATTGATCCACCGCGACATGGGTCCATATGTACGTGGCTTAGGTTCAATGGTTCCTGCTGAACCAGAGATCTGGCAAGATCCAGTACCAGCTGTTGATCATGAATTGGCCAATGACGCTGATATTGCCGGCCTGAAAGAGCAAATTTTATCTTCTGGGTTGTCAATTTCACAATTGGTGAACACGGCATGGGCATCTGCGGCAACATTCCGCGGTTCAGATAAACGTGGTGGTGCAAATGGTGCCCGTATCCGTTTGGCACCCCAAAAAGATTGGGGTGTAAACCAAGGTACGAATGTGGTCGTTGAAAAGTTAGAAGCGATTCAATCTACATTCAATGCAAGTGGTAAAACAATTTCATTGGCTGATTTGATTGTTCTAGGTGGTTCTGCCGCTGTGGAAGCTGCCGCAAAAGCTGCTGGTCACGATGTGAATGTACCTTTCTCATCTGGCCGTACAGACGCAACTCAAGAACAAACAGATGTTGATGCATTTGCAGTGCTTGAACCAAAAACAGATGGTTTCCGCAACTATATGTCTGCAGATCAACGTCGATCAGGTGAAGAATTGTTAATCGACAAAGCACAATTGCTAACGTTGACAGCACCTGAGATGACAGTACTTGTTGGTGGGCTACGTGTGTTGAATGCAAATGCGGGGCAAGCTCAGCATGGTGTTTTCACTGATCGTCCAGAAGTTCTAACAAATGATTATTTCGTTAACTTGTTAGACTTGAATACAGACTGGCAAGCCGTTTCAAAAGCAGGTGATCTTTTTGAAGGTCGTGATGCAAATACTGGTGATGTGAAATACTCAGCAACACGTGTTGACCTTGTTTTCGGTTCAAACTCACAACTGCGAGCAATCGCAGAAGTTTATGGTTGCGATGATGCCCAAGGCACTTTTGCAACTGATTTCGTTGCAGCTTGGACAAAAGTAATGAATTTGGATCGTTTTGATCTCGCATAATCTAAATATAGTAATAAGCACATATTGTTATATTGACTATTAATATAATCAGACGACGCCCCAAAAAATTGGGGCGTCGTTTTTATTACAATGGTAAGTATTCAAAAATCAGAGTACGTATTGAACGACTACCGACACACGTAGATAGTCGTTCACGCTTTGAATCTAATTAAAACTTGTTGAGCTGCCAGTAAACAAAGGTGTCGAAAATCACCCTGATAACAGATCAATGGGCCCATCACTGAACAACTACCGACTTTCGTCGGTAGGTTCACGTTTTGAATGTAATTCAAGATACTGACGAATAACGTCATCCGTCACATTTCCACTCGTCGTTGAAAAATAGCCTCTAGCCCAGAACCGTTGCCCCCAATAGCGTTTGCGTAATTCGGGGTACTCCCGCTGTATCTTGTATGAGGACCTCCCTTTTACGCGTTGCATCACCTTTGAAATTGGGACGTGCGGCGGGACTGACACAAACATATGCACATGGTCGGTAGACAATACGCCTTTTTCAATGTGTACGCCCAATTCATTGCACGTTTGTCGTATCAATGTCCGAATACGCTCACGCATTTCACCACGCAGCACCTTGTAACGATATTTTGTTACCCAAACGATATGGTATCTGTGATAATATCTGCTATGACTTCCAGTAGAATAGATCATAAGGTTTCCTTCCATTTTAAGACCTTACCGCAACGCTGGGTCTTAAAATGGAAGGAAACCTTATGTAAATAACGCTAAAGCTGACCAGCTAAAAGCTGGTGGTTTTAACCAATTATTGGAAAATAAACTAACACCATTATTTTCGGATCACGCATAACAGACCCATCAGCGTGGATTTCTAACGCTGCAAATCTATTGTTACTGGGACCATTATAGCGCGAGTTCAAGAATTGATCTTGGCCAAAAACAAAACTCGGATGGGAGAGCTTGAGCAAATATTTGATGGCACCAAGTTCTTTCGTAAATTTACTTAAATAAATTAAGTCTTAGTAACTTACGTTGCTGCCATCTTCTATTTTCTCATACGATGCTGTTAGCGAGCTTCGACTAAATTAGTTAACCAATCTGGGTCCATCTCTGGCACCGAATTTAACAGTAACTGTGTATAATCAGGATGTGGTGGTGACATGATCTCACTTTTCAGGCCTTGCTCAACAACAGCTCCTTGATACATCACCACGATTTCATCTGAAATGGCTTGAACCACAGCAATATCGTGAGTGATAAACAAGTAGGTAATGTTGTAGTCTTTTTGCAAACGTAGCAAGAGTTGTAAAATGCCTTCCTGAACAATCTGATCCAATGCGGAAGTCACCTCATCACAGATAATAACTTCAGGGTCAGCCGCCAATGCGCGGGCAATACAAACACGTTGTTTTTGGCCACCTGACAATTCACTTGGGAAGCGATCATAAAAACTTTCGTCCAGCTCGATCATTTTCAACAATTCAAGAATGCGTTCTTGTTTCTTAACACCCGTTAATCCGTGATAAAATTCCAAGGGTCGACCAATTGTTTCAGAAATCGTCTGGCGTGGATTCATTGCAGTGTCAGCACTTTGATAGATCATCTGAATGCGTTGTAATTGATCTTTGGTGCGGTCTTTCAATGCAGCCGGTAGCGCCTCGCCATTAAATTGAACCGAACCTGTCATAGGCGGTAACAGCCCAGTAAGCACACGGGCAGTAGTAGATTTGCCAGAGCCACTTTCACCCACTACAGCCACTGTACGGCCACGCGGAATACGAATGCTAACGTCGTGTAAAACTTTTACAGCCCCACCATATGCCGCGTCTACATTATCTATGGATAAGACAATATCGTCACTTGGGGATTCTGGTTTTTCCAATGCCCGTACTGACCAAAGAGATTTAGTGTAATCCTCTTTAGGAGCCTCCAACATCTGACGCGTTTCAGATTCTTCAACTTCGTTACCGTAACGCAAGACTTTGATCACGTCCGCCATTTGCGCAACTACTGCCAAATCATGGGTGATATAAAGTGCCGCGGTATTGAATTTTTCAACAATTTGGCGCATTGCGACAAGAACTTCAACTTGAGTAGTTACATCCAAAGCTGTTGTTGGTTCGTCAAAAATTATCAAATCAGGGCGTGGTGACATCGCCATAGCAGTCATCATACGTTGCAATTGTCCACCTGATACTTGGTGTGGATAGCGATCCCCAATATTGTCCGGGTCTGGTAATTGTAATTGACTATAAAGATCACGCGCATCCGCTTCAGCTGCATCTTGGGCTTGTAAGTTTTGATTCAAGCTTGCTTCAACTGTTTGATCTAGTAACCGATGTGCTGGGTTGAAGGAGGCGGCTGCAGATTGTGCAACATATGCAATTCGCGTCCCCCAAAGAGCACGCTTTTCATCGTCGCTAGCGGTCACCAAATCTTGCCCATCAAACATAATAGACCCAGAGCTGATCTTACAACCAGGTTTAGTAAATCCCATACCTGCTAATCCGAGAGTGGATTTACCTGCACCAGACTCGCCGATTAGCCCCATAACTTCCCCCCTATGCAAGGTCAAATCCACGCCTTTGATGATTTTATGCCAACGTTCATCAGAATAGCCGTCAACTCTGACGTCCTTCATCTCTAGAAGAACGTCACCTTTTTTTCCGCGATTAATGGTCATCATTTAATCCACTTGTTTTATGTAAGAACCAGTCAACGACAAAGTTCACAGCCACTGTTAGAAGTGCGATGGCACCCGCGGGTATCATCGGCGTCAATGCGGCGGTTAAATCATATTTTGCGAATTGAATCATAGATGCGTTATCACGTACCATTGATCCCCAGTCTGCTGTTGGTGGTTGGATACCAAGACCTAAGAAGCTTAGAGCTGCAATCGTCAAGAACACAAAACTAAATCTTAAGCCAAATTCGGCAACCAAAGGCGGCATAATATTTGGTAATATTTCGCGACGCATAATCCAAGGTAATCTTTCACCGCGCAGCTTTGCTGCTTCGACATAATCCATGACCACGACACTTATGGCAACTGAACGAGTTAACCTAAATACGCGTGTGCTGTCCAGTACTGCAATGATACAAATCAAAGATAAGATGCTGGAACCAAAGATTGTAAGCAACATTAGTGCGAAAATAAGACCTGGAATAGCCATCAACACATCTACACAACGGCTTAATAATTGATCGGTCCAACCGCCAGAAATCGCGGCAACCAATCCAAGTCCACCTCCAATTGCAAAAGACAAAAGGGTCGTTGCAAGGGCAATGCCCATCGTGTTACGAGCGCCGTAAATCAGGCGCGAGAATATATCGCGTCCAATTTGATCTGTCCCAAAGACATGCTCTCCACCCCAAGGGGCAAAGGATGTTGAAAAGATCTCAGCTTCGCCATGAGGCGCAAGTAGGGGGGCAAAGAGTGCAACAAAAAAGTAAGCTGCAATCACAATTAAGCCAAACCAAGCTGAATAGGGTGCTTTCTTAAGTTCGATTTTAGCAACTTGCCACCGAGTACGGCGCTCGCGAATTTGGCCGACTTCTGCCGCGGCCGAGTAGGCTTCTGGGGAAACTGTCATCTTGGGTGCAACAATCTTGGGTTGGTGACAATACCGATGATATCGGCTGTCAAGTTAAGAAGAATATAGGTCGTAGCAAAGATCAAAGCACAAGCCTGAACGACAGGTATGTCACGCGTTGTAACTGCGTCGACCATCAACTGACCAATGCCTGGATAGACGAAAACAACTTCGACCACCACAACTCCAACGACCAAATAGGCTAGATTAAATGCGATAACCGTAGCAATTGGTGCCCATGCATTAGGTAGGGCGTGGCGTAGGATCACTTTTGCTTTTGAAATGCCTTTAAGCTGTGACATCTCAATATATGGGCTGGCCAATAAGTTAATAAGTGCAGCGCGCGTCATACGCATCATATGTGCCACAATTACAAGTGTTAAGGTAAGCGCGGGCAATACGCATTTATATATACGATCAGCGAGTTCCGTTTCTGCATTCACATTTGCAAGCGATGGAAACACAGGCCAAAGAGATGCAAAGAACAAGATCAAAAGATACGCTAGAAAGAACTCAGGGAAAGAAATCGTTGTAAGAGTCAGTGCATTCACTGAACGATCATAAACTGAATTGCGATATAATGCAGCAGTAATACCCAATATTAGGGCAAGTGGTACCGAGATGATCGCAGCCATTCCAGCAAGGAAAAGGGTGTTCCCCAAACGCGGTGCGACCAAATCCACAACTGCGCGTGAACGATCTACACCAGATGCGTTTCGCCCTGAGAAGGATGATCCTAGATCACCTTGCACTACTGAACCTATCCAATCGAAGTAACGCACATATGCGGGTTTATCTAATCCAAGTTCGGCTCTGAATGCTGCAACAGTCTCCTCTGTCGCTGCTTGCCCCAGAATCGCTTCTGTAAAATCACCTGGTAAAAATTCCACCGAACTAAAAATTATCAGTGATACGAAAAACAGTGTTACAACCCCAAGTAATAGGCGTTGCAATATAGTACCCAATATTGGATGCACGTAAAAATCCTCCCTTAAATGCGAAACGTATTCGCATCTTCGGGCTCAATTAACACTTGCCCCTTACGTCTTGTAAAGACATTTTATCCATATTGTATAGGTTCATGTGTTTTGAGACTCACGCGGCTTCGGCCTGAGTGATTCGAAGGTACTCCATGGGTGTCTTACCTTTCAAGGCGTGATGTGGTCTTGTATAGGTTCATGTGTTTTGAGACTCACGCGGCTTCGGCCTGAGTGATTCGAAGGTACTCCATGGGTGTCTTACCTTTCAAGGCGTGATGTGGTCTGAATGTGTTATATTTTTCGACAGCTTTTCTCAGTTCAAACCGCATAGCTCCAATGCTATCGGCAATCAGATCACAACAATCATAGAATTCCTCGCGGAAGGTGCGGTTTCCACGCTCAACGCCACCATTGTATTTCGGTCTGGCTGGCGGCAATACAATGAGCGGGATTTTCATCTGCTCACACGCCGTCTCAAAATCGGCCATAAACTCGGAGCCACCATCAACTTGAATTGAGAGGATTTTATAGGGAGCTATTTCCACAAGCTCTTCCAAAAACCGTTTGGCAGAGCGTGCGGTGGCATTCGAATAAATTTGCGCGTGGATGTGCTTGCTACGCCGTTCCCAGGCCTGAAAGTGCTTGCAGGTGACGCCGTTTTTCGTGGCAGTCATGTGGTCGATCTGCACACGTTCTCCAATCTCTATATCTTTGTAATCCTTATATTTCCATCCTTTGGCGTGGCCCTTGGAGAAGTTACGCTTGCGCTTTTGTGGTGCAGACCTTGATCGTGTAATCAGGCCTTTCTTGCGTAGAAAACCCAAGATACGCCCCACGGTGCTATCGCTTATGATTTGGTTTTTATCGCGCCACAAGATGGCCCCTATTTTTTCCTTACCGTAGGTTTTATTGTCGCGGCGAATTTCGAGCACCAACTGTTTTTCTGCCTCACCCCACTGTGACTTATTGCGGTGTTTTGGGGCCTTTGATGGCGGCATAATCCCTTGCGCCAAATCCTTCAAAACCCGCTTGTAGCGATAATAAGTAGACCGAGAGATGCCGACAAATTCAGCGCATTTTGCTAGAGAAACACCCTCTGCGCGTAAAGCTTCCCATTGCCGAACCGTGTCTTCGTATTTGATACGGTACGCATCCAAACATTCTTGTGTCCGCGCCCAAGCATAAAGTTTATAAACGTTCTTGTGCAGTCTTATGATTTGCATATTGGCCTCGTGAGTTGGTTTTTTACAATACTCAGTCTCCGAGGCCGCCTAAATCTTGGCAACAAAAAAACAGTCTCACATCTATCTGAACTTATTCAGTCTGAATGTGTTATATTTTTCGACAGCTTTTCTCAGTTCAAACCGCATAGCTCCAATGCTATCGGCAATCAGATCACAACAATCATAGAATTCCTCGCGGAAGGTGCGGTTTCCACGCTCAACGCCACCATTGTATTTCGGTCTGGCTGGCGGCAATACAATGAGCGGGATTTTCATCTGCTCACACGCCGTCTCAAAATCGGCCATAAACTCGGAGCCACCATCAACTTGAATTGAGAGGATTTTATAGGGAGCTATTTCCACAAGCTCTTCCAAAAACCGTTTGGCAGAGCGTGCGGTGGCATTCGAATAAATTTGCGCGTGGATGTGCTTGCTACGCCGTTCCCAGGCCTGAAAGTGCTTGCAGGTGACGCCGTTTTTCGTGGCAGTCATGTGGTCGATCTGCACACGTTCTCCAATCTCTATATCTTTGTAATCCTTATATTTCCATCCTTTGGCGTGGCCCTTGGAGAAGTTACGCTTGCGCTTTTGTGGTGCAGACCTTGATCGTGTAATCAGGCCTTTCTTGCGTAGAAAACCCAAGATACGCCCCACGGTGCTATCGCTTATGATTTGGTTTTTATCGCGCCGCAAGATGGCCCCTATTTTTTCCTTACCGTAGGTTTTATTGTCGCGGCGAATTTCGAGCACCAACTGTTTTTCTGCCTCACCCCACTGTGACTTATTGCGGTGTTTTGGGGCCTTTGATGGCGGCATAATCCCTTGCGCCAAATCCTTCAAAACCCGCTTGTAGCGATAATAAGTAGACCGAGAGATGCCGACAAATTCAGCGCATTTTGCTAGAGAAACACCCTCTGCGCGTAAAGCTTCCCATTGCCGAACCGTGTCTTCGTATTTGATACGGTACGCATCCAAACATTCTTGTGTCCGCGCCCAAGCATAAAGTTTATAAACGTTCTTGTGCAGTCTTATGATTTGCATATTGGCCTCGTGAGTTGGTTTTTTACAATACTCAGTCTCCGAGGCCGCCTAAATCTTGGCAACAAAAAAACAGTCTCACATCTATCTGAACTTATTCAATATTTATATGATGTTTGCTTTTCAGAGCGATTGGGGCATGGCGCTTTTGAAACCAAATAAGTCGCTTTTCGACTTTGCATGATTCTCTAAAAAATGACTTGGTAATTACTCGACAACTGCACAACAGTTTTGCTGATCATCGATTCTCTCGCACTAAATTTGTGTGAGAATTAATTGCTAACAGACACCAGATAGTGGTAAACTCGCAGAACGTTGGTAAGCTGCATAGTCTCATATTTAGAATATTAAGAACAGGGGCAGCTATACCAATGGCCGCCTTTTTACCAAAATATTCATGATATTTATACTCGACTTTTCCCCCACGCTCTTTAACGTAAATCTAAAAGAGCTACAGTATGAAATACGTTACTGATTTTCCACATAAAGTAATCGAGCATGCAGATATGCCAATCATCATGTCTGATGGCTGTCGGTTATCAGCACGGGTTTGGATGCCTGTAGATGCAGATAAAAACCCAGCTCCAGTTATTTTTGAACACCTTCCATATCGCAAACGTGACGGCACAATTGTCCGAGATCAATATACCCACCCTTGGTTCGCAGGGCATGGGTACGTTTGCATACGAACGGATATGCGTGGCAATGGTGATAGCGACGGAATAATGGACGATGAATACACCACCCAAGAATTACAAGATGCGATTGAAGTGATTGAATGGGCCGCCAAGCAACCATGGTGTAATGGTAATGTTGGCATGATGGGGATTTCATGGGGTGGTTTTAACGGGTTGCAAGTTGCCGCATTAGCGCCAGAACCTTTAAAGGCAGTGATAACCTTGTGTTCGACAGTCGATCGTTATGCCGATGATATCCACTATAAGGGTGGTTGCTTACTTGGTGAAAATTTTGGATGGACTGCCAATATGTTGTCATATTCATCACGTCCACCTGATCCAGAATTGGTGGGAAATCGCTGGTTCGAAATCTGGATGAAACGCTTGGAAAATTTAAACTTGGGTTTATCAACTTGGTTACGCCATCAACACCGCGATGAATATTGGAAGCACGGCTCTGTGTGTGAAGATTACTCGGCGATTAAAGCTGCGGTTTTATCCATAAGCGGTTGGCATGATGGATACCGCAATACTACAAACCATTTGGTCGAGAACCTTTCGGCGCCCGTTAAGGGAATTGTTGGTCCATGGATACATAAGTACCCGCATTATGCAGGCCCAGCGCCTGCGATAGGATTTCTCCAAGAAGCTAAACGTTGGTGGGATCATTGGTTAAAGGAGGTTGATACCGGGGTTGATCAAGTTCCTGATTATCGTGCCTATTTAATGGACAGCGTTGCCCCCAAACGGTGGCTTGATGAACGACCAGGTCGTTGGATTGCCGAGCAAAATTGGCCAAGTCCATCTATTGAAAATAAAATACTACATTTGGCCCAAGGTGCAGCTTTGGAAGAACATCCAAGTAGATTCAATGTTTCGGTGTCCTCTTCGCATGAGTGTGGAATCGCAGCTGGAGAATATTTTCCATTTGCATTCGGCGACGAATTACCAGCAGAGCAAAGCTGCGACGACGCAAATTCAGCTTGTTTCGATGGTGACGAATTAAGTGCAGCAATTGATATCGTAGGGGCACCACGCGTGCATCTGCGATTGAGCTGTGATAAGCAGCAGGGGCAGGTGATAATCCGTCTTTGTGATCTGCGCCCAGATGGAACATCAGCATTAATTACCTATCAGTATCTAAATTTAACCCATCGCGACAGTCATGAACATCCCAGCGAACTACCAATGGATGAGTTTATAGATGTCGTGTTAAATTTAGATCAGATTGCGTACCGTATTCCGAAAGGCCACCGTTTACGTGTTGCTATTTCAACCAATTACTGGCCATCAATTTGGCCCTCCCCAGAAACGACAAAACTTCTAATTGAATCTGGACATATCGAACTGCCAGAGCGCCCCTTAGCGGATGGACCAGAGGTATCATTCGAAGAGCCCGAAGCAGCAAGTCCTTGGCAAGCAAAAAAGCTGCGTTCAACATCTTATGATCGTAGTGTTGATACTGATGAAAGCACAGGAATAATATCAACCAAAATCTCCTGCGATTTTGGTGAAAATCAAGATTTGGAACACGGTTTAATCTCTGGTGGCTGGATGAAGGAGAATTGGAGTATTCACCCTGACGATCCAACCTCAGCCAAGGTTATTTCGGAATGGGAACAAACAGGTGGTCGCGAAGGGCAAATGTGGCGTACACATGTAATGGCCGAAATGCATTCGGACCGAACCGATTTTTTTGTTACAGCTAAACTGAAAGCCTATGAAAACGATAACCTGAAGTTTAAACGTGATTACAAAGATAAGATTACACGCGACTTGGTTTAATAAGGCCATTCACCTTTTGCCAATGAGATAGCGGCGGCAATGATACGGTCAAAACTATCCTTTGCGCGATCAACACTGGCCCGCGCGCGCAGATACCCATGAACCAGCCCAGTCTCGTTTAGACAATAGGCTTTGCCACCAGCGTTTAAAATTGCTGAACAATAATGCTCGCCATCATCTGCCAATGGATCGCAAGCAGCAGTAAAAACAACGGTTGCTGGCAGGGCAGTAAAGTCAATATCATTCAAAGGTGCAAATGTTGGATCATTTATTTGCGTGTCTTTTTCACATCTAATATCCTTGTAATGCAGCATATCGTCCAACGTAAGCATTGGAGCGTGAGCATGGGTTAAATACGATCCTGAATCCATATTTATCCCAAGAGTTGGGTAGATTAAAATTTGTCCCGCTAATTTAATATTCCTTGAACGTGTATGATGACAAACCGCAGCAGCAAGATTTCCACCAGCACTGTCACCGCACACTATCAATGGAGCGGGATAGGTGCTCGAGGCAATTTGCAAGGCTCGGAATGCATCATTGAATTGAGCTGGATGTTTGTGTTCTGGTGCAAGTCGATATCCCACAGAGATAACCCGTAATTTTGTTTCACTTGCAAGCTCAGCACAAACATCATCATGGCTTTCCAAGCCCCCAACAACGAAACCGCCCCCATGGTAGTATACCAGTGTGCCCATTGGATCTGTAGGCTCGTATATACGGACTGGAATTTGATCCCATTCAAGGGTTTCAACGGATATCCCATCTGGATGACCCGTCCAGAATGCACGGCACATTTCATCATATTCATAACGTTGTTGTTCAATGACAGGAGATACTAAATCGTCAGAATAAAAACGTTCTGTTTTACGAATGAACGCCCAAGTTTGTTGATCAATGTCCGTATCGTATTGCATCATTTAACCTTAACTTAAATAGTGTGCACTTTATGTTATTGTTTCAGTATGACCATCTACTGGCATAGCTAAACCTGAAATTTTGGAAGCGGCTGGTGAGCACAAGAAAATTGCGGCATCTGCTATATCATCAGCGCTGACCCAAGTTCTCATGGAAACACCTTTAACATAAACTTCGCGTACCTCTTCTACGTCTTTACCTGTTGCGGCGGCCTCTTTTGCCAAAACACGCTCCATACGAGCTCCCTCAACCGCCCCTGGGCAAATCGCATTAACACGTACGCCATATGAACCAAGCTCGCATGCCAAGGTTTTCATTAAGCCTATAACACCCCATTTTGCCGTCGCGTAAGGGCTGCGCATAGGATAACCAAACAAGCCAGCTGTTGATGATATAAGTATCATAGAACCTGATTTTTGAGCTTTCATATGGCGTGCCGCCCAACCACATAGTAAGAATGTACCGTCTAGATTGGCTGAAATACATGCCTGCCATTCCTTTAGATCTAAATCCTCTATTGAGCCTGCAGGTCCACCAGTGCCAGCATTTGCAATCGCAATATCTACCCCTCCAAATGCATCATCTACAGCTGCAAAAAATGCAGCCATATCATCAGGGTCCGTAACATCGGCAACATACCCAATAATTTCAGGTTGTATCTTCGCTAATTCTGCAATCGCATTGACGTCTAAGTCGCAAACCGCAACCTTTGCACCTGTGTTATGAAAAGCAAGAGCAAGGGCACGGCCAATACCTGCAGCTCCCGCAGTTATGACAACTCTTTTGGGCGATATTGTAGGCATTTGGTGTCTCCCGTATTTACAAAACCAAACTGTGGATTATTTAAATATATAGTAACTACCCAGCATGTTTTTGACATTTTTTCATCATTTTTGTTGACGGATGGCTTAACCTCTGAATCAATAGGGGAATGACGTTTAAACTTTCCAAATTGGCGCCGTTCGACGCACCACCAGTTGGCTTTCTCACTTTAGAAGAGCGTCTGGTGGAAGCGGATACCCGGGCCGCATATTTTCAAACCGCCTGCGAAGAACTCCTACAGATCAACAAGCATCTGGAAGAGTGTCAAAAACATATGGAAGAGCGTATAGCTGCATTGGAACGCCGTCTCGGCTTGAATAGCCGTACCAGCGGCAAGCCACCCTCCAGTGACGGCCTTGGTAAACCCAATGCGAAGAAGCGAACAAAGAGCCTGCGTGGCCCGTCTGATCGCAAGTCTGGCGGCCAACCTGGCCACACAGGCAAAACGCTCAGGCAAACACCGACGCCAGACACGATTATAGACCATTTTCCTGTGGTTTGTTCTGGTTGTGGAGCACCGCTTAGCCCAGAAACGGCAGAAGCCAGCACTGCACGACAGGTGATCGATCTGCCGCCGCCGCCACCACCGCAGGTGACAGAGCACCGCACGCATCAGTGTCGCTGCGACCAGTGTGATGGGATCACCCGTGCCGACTTTCCCGATGGTATAAATGCACCAGTGCAGTATGGGGCCCGCATTGCAGGCATTGCGAGCTATTTACAAACGGTTCATTGCATTCCGGAACACCGCCTTGGCGAGATATTTATTGACTTGCTTGGGGTGCCGATTGCCCCTGCAACATTGACCAGCCTTATCTGGCGCACAGCGGATCGCTTGAAGCCCATGACACTAGCAATCAAGGAAGCTTTGATTGGATCACAGTCTGGCGTTGTGCATTTGGATGAGACCGGCCAGCGTGCTGTTGGCAAACTGCATTGGACACATGTGATCTGCTCGCCCTTATTGAGCCACTTTCGGGTTTCAAGCAAACGCGGAGAGTTGCTTTGTGGCGTCTCGGGTATTGTGGTGCATGATCACTGGAAGGCATATTTCAAAATGGAGGGGGTCGAGCACGCCTTGTGTAATGCCCATCACTTGCGCGAGTTGCAGGCTTTAATTGAGATTGAGAAAGAGCCATGGGCAAAGCCTATGAAAGCGATCCTGTTGAAGGCGAAGACCTTGGCTGAGAATATGTACAACGAAGGCGGACAGCGGGATGAGGCGGCCATACAGGCGGTATTCGAACTATACGATGCAAATATCGCCGAGGCGATAGCGTATCATGAAGCACTGCCAGCACTTTCATCAGCGCAGACAGAAAAAAAACGGCGCGGCCGTCCAAAGCGCCGGACGGGCCATAATCTCGCATTGAGGTTGCAAGACTTTAAGACAGAGGTGCTTCGCTTCCTTGTCGATCCAAATGTGCCGTTCACCAATAATGAAGCCGAGCGAGACTTGCGAATGGGTAAAGTCAGGCAGAAAGTATCAGGCTGTTTTCGGACGCTGCGCGGAGCGGAAGTCTTCTGTATTCTCAGAACCGTGATCAACACCGCCAGAAAACAGGGCTGGTCTATAATTGAAACCCTGTTGAAACCACCAGATCAATTGATTGCTGGATTGCGCGTCGTATGAAAAACAACGCTTATTGACAATAATACGCTCACGGATATAGTGCTGACTATCAAGCGGATACCCATGCTGGGTAGTTACAATATATATAATAAAAAACGGTGTGCCAATTTATTTAGAGTGTTGCCCAATAACATTAAATTATTTTAAATCAATAGGATAGAGATAATACTAATTTTTAATTTTATTAGTGTCTTTCAACATCAATACCTCAGGGTCGCGTACAATACGCTATTGGCGATGATGTGAGATTTTCAGTGACCGTTGATGTTTGGAAAACGCTGGTTCGACAGGGTCAAATATTTGTTCAGACTCCGCTTTTTTCATCAAACGTTCCGCTAAAATGAATGAAATAATGGCAACAAAAATACCCCCTGCCATTTGGCCAATTAACACACCTTCCGCGCCCCAATATTGCGCACCAACGAAGACAAAAGGAAATATACCCAATGTATTTCGCCCCCAGTTTATCCATGTCGAATAAAATGGGTGGCCCAAATTATTATATGCCGCGTTCCCTATGAAGATTACGCCATTGAATATCCATGCCAAAGAAAGAGGGCCACAGAATAAAAAGATCAAATCTCGCGCCACACCTTGTGCATTGAATAAATCTGCGATTGGCCCCCGTAAAAAGTATAAAACGCAAACAACTGGGATAACATAGATAACGATCAACACCATACTCCTGTTAAAAGCTTCCCTTACACGGTCATGCATGCCAGCTCCAAAGTTCTGACCAATGATCGGACCTATAGCGCCAGACATTGCGAATATCATGGCAAAAGCTATGGGTGTTACACGACCGATTATCGCCATACCTGCCACCGCAGCTTCGCCAAATTCAGCCACCACTTTTATCACATAGGCACTCCCTAACGGCGCTGCGATATTAGCCAACATTGCGGGAACAGCAATTGCTGCGATAGAACGTAAATCACGTCCAAGGGCTGTAAGGTAAAGACCCGAAAACCCACGATAGCGACGCATGATATACCACACCGCTGTAAGAGCCATAGATATACGTGCCATGACGGATGCCCAAGCAGCTCCATCCAACCCCATGTCCAAGACAAAAATGAATATCGGGTCTAGTATAGCATTCACAATTCCAGCCACCAATGTCACCATCATAGATAGTCTAGCAGCTCCATGACTACGAAGAGCCGCAGAGGCAACTATTCCAATCAACAGGACCGGCATAGTTGGGATCAATATCTTAAGATAAGAAACGGCTAACAGTTGAGTTTTCCCGCTAGCACCAATTAAACCAGTTAGCTCGTATAAATTAGCATAAATCAATCCCGCAAAAACAACTGCAACTACGATACCAACTACCAGTACATGGGTCAAAAGCTCTGTCGCGCGTTCAGGCTTATTTTCCCCTAATGACCTTGCCACCATTGCCCCACCCGCAATAGCCATGCCTATACTTATCGATGTTGTGGCGAAAAGGATCGTACCAGCAAACCCGATAGCAGCTGCAAGCTCATCTATACCCAACATAGAGATGAAAAGCATATCAACGAGATCAACGACGAACAAAGCCACAAACCCAATGGCAGATGTAAGCGACATTGTAATTATATGACGTGTTAAATTACCTGTAAGAAATTTTGCTTGCACATTGCTCATAGCAACAACCTGACACTGTTGGCTGGCATTGGGAAGTGTTTCTACGGACAAACGACATTGGGGCATTCTAATCTTGCATCTACATCCAAAAACACATTATCCTATTACGTGAACCAATAACTTGGGTCTGAATGTACTCTAATGACGCCAATTATGTTAGATAGACTGTTCTCAATAATCTCTTTCAAAGAATATCCCTAAACTTGTATCACCCTCTGATCCGACACCACCGCGCACAGTCAACGATTTATTCACATCCAAATTAAGATTAACCTCGCTTGTACCATCGCCACCAATTTTTATGTCAGAATAAATATTTTCCGATATGTACTTCCCCGCGCGAACTTCCGTCCCTCCACTTGCATTTGTAGTGACATCCAAATCATCAAACCCAGTCTTTGCACGTAATTTATTCACAATACCGCCACCTTTCTTCCCAGCAAGTTCAGCAACAGCTGCTGCAAGTTGCGCAGCTTGAAAAGGGGAGATTTGTGTGGCTGACCGACCAAACAATAATTGTGCCAACACCTCGTCCTCTGGCAAACTCGGGACAGAGTTAAAACGTATCTCTGGATTTCCAACTTCACCTTCAACCTCAACACGTACAAGTGCGGTATCTGTCTGGCTTGTTGCAACAATGCGGATATTGGGTTCAAAATCCCCCTGCAACTGCATCATACCTTCTGCCAGCGTCAACCGTTTACCCAAAATATCGAGGCGACCGCGAATTAAGTCAAACTGACCTGTAGGAATAATCTCAGCCGTAGTTCCTCCTAATGTCAACACTCCGCCCATTTCCGCATCGAGACCGCGCCCACGAATAAACATTCGGCCAGGGGCTTCTATTGTTAAATCAATAGGATAAGAAACACTTGCTTTACTATTAGGTGATGATGTCTGTAGTATACCTGCACGTCCACGGGTTATGCGTGCTGCAACTGGCTCATTAATATGAACCAAATCTGACAGAAGAGCACCCCCAGACAAACTGGTAGAAGGTACTTGTATTTCCGTCTCGTTCAACTCCAGCTTACCAGAAATCAGTGCCCCCCCTGTCAACGGGCCCGTAATCGCCACTTGGCCATCAACGGTGGTTTTATACAGTGATGGATCAGTCAGTACAGCTTGTAGGAATTCCAGAACAAGTGTTGTCAAATAAGGCTCGGTAAGTGTAAGCGGTCCACGCAATCGAACTCTCCCCCCGCTAGACAGCCGAGCATTCATATCAAGAGTGGCAGATCCCGCGCCAATCTGCGCCCCAGCGTTTATACCATTCAAAGCAATACCAAGCGTTGGTGCAGACAACCGCGCTTCAGTTGTGTTGATTTTACCTGAAAGCGAAGCAGGGTTAATAGGCCCCTTCAGACGTAAATTAAACGCCCCATTTCCCTGAACCGCGCGTGGGGCAATAAACGGATTTGCTAATGCAAGGGGGACAACACCAACAATATTCACATCCGCAGTGGTACCGTCTTTTGCAATGCTTCCAGTTATATCAGCGGCTAATCCTCCTGGACCAGATGTTGAAATGTTCGTCCTCCAATCAGATTTATTCCGTTCTGCCGCAACATCCAATGACAGCGGGCCTCTTAGCCCTGGCACTAAGGCAGCTGCATTACGAAGTTCAGCCTCTAACCCAATAGACCCTGTATCCGAACTCAATTCACCTTGCATCTTTGCGATCAAGGCATCAGTGGATAAATCTAGGTTTTTGACGGTTAGACCACTTTCACCACGAACGGCTTCGATAGATAAATCCCCATTTCCCTTTAAGACCGCATCCACCTCTGGCTGTCCAATTGCCAAATTCTGTGTGGCACCCGAAATTGCCAAGTCGAACGCACCACTTAAAAGTTCTCCAATCCCTGATATGGAAACTTTAGCAGCTCCCTTCAAAGGGAGGCCGATAAGTGCTGCAAAGCGCTGCAGATTTTTGGCTTCAATCGTAGCATCTCCAGATACCTCTAGTGTCGTCGTGGGGTTCTTAATACGCATATTTGCATTCAAACCAAAATCTGATCCAGAAAGAAATAATTCCGAAACCTCGAGTGGAGTGCCTTTTTGCCAATTGAAACGTGTACGACCTGATACGCGAGCCCCTATAGCCTTAACCATATCTGGGTTTTTTGCAGTTATTCCTTCAGCAAAATAATCAAAAATCCCCATAGCACCGCTCAAAGTTTTATCGATAGGATGTGCAATGCTCCCTTGTCCTAACAAACTTAGGTCTGCAATCGTAATATCTGGTCGAGACAACTCAGTAATACGGAAACCCGCATCCCATGCATCCCCTTTCAACCGATCGTAGCCCAATGATAATGTGGCCTTCGATATTTCTGTCTGCATACCTGATAAGGGAAGAAGTACCAGCTTACCCGTCGGATCAATAATATCGGCAAAAAAATCAATATATTTTGGTTCGCCTTGAGCGCCAACCTTTGCGCGTCCCTCAACAGTCATACTTTGGGCAACAAACGAAAGTTGCGTGATATCTAGATCACCTGCATTATCTTTTGCGCCATGCACCTTCAGCTGTAAATCAGTCCCAAAAAAATCGTAACTACCCAGCATGTTTTTGACATTTTTTCATCATTTTTGTTGACGGATGGCTTAACCTCTGAATCAATAGGGGAATGACGTTTAAACTTTCCAAATTGGCGCCGTTCGACGCACCACCAGTTGGCTTTCTCACTTTAGAAGAGCGTCTGGTGGAAGCGGATACCCGGGCCGCATATTTTCAAACCGCCTGCGAAGAACTCCTACAGATCAACAAGCATCTGGAAGAGTGTCAAAAACATATGGAAGAGCGTATAGCTGCATTGGAACGCCGTCTCGGCTTGAATAGCCGTACCAGCGGCAAGCCACCCTCCAGTGACGGCCTTGGTAAACCCAATGCGAAGAAGCGAACAAAGAGCCTGCGTGGCCCGTCTGATCGCAAGTCTGGCGGCCAACCTGGCCACACAGGCAAAACGCTCAGGCAAACACCGACGCCAGACACGATTATAGACCATTTTCCTGTGGTTTGTTCTGGTTGTGGAGCACCGCTTAGCCCAGAAACGGCAGAAGCCAGCACTGCACGACAGGTGATCGATCTGCCGCCGCCGCCACCACCGCAGGTGACAGAGCACCGCACGCATCAGTGTCGCTGCGACCAGTGTGATGGGATCACCCGTGCCGACTTTCCCGATGGTATAAATGCACCAGTGCAGTATGGGGCCCGCATTGCAGGCATTGCGAGCTATTTACAAACGGTTCATTGCATTCCGGAACACCGCCTTGGCACGGCAATCGCTTGAAGATTTCAGCCTTCACCTTTGATTGCGGCTTTTAGGTAACTATCATCCCAAGCGGCTGTTTTTCTTCGTATTTTCAGACTGGCCGTATCGCCGACTTGCTTGAAGATGTTGATTGCACTATGTCGCATCAGAGCCATGTTGGCGGGGCCATTTTGGGTCCGCAAGCGCATCAGGTCGTCGTGAAACACCACATCCATCACCCAGTGCAGGCGATTTTCCACACCCCAATGGGCGCGTGTGGCGCGCAGGAATTGCTTGGCTGAGAGCGGTGCGGAGGACAGATAGTAACGTCGCGAGAAACTGGTTTTACCTTTGTGTTTGACCTCGGCCTCGATCATGCCGATAGCGGCGAGGCCTGGAAACCTTGGTGCGCCAGGCTCAGACCGATCAGGGCGCAGCCACTCTACATCATGACTGACATAGGCACGACGGATTTCTATCCGCCCATGATCGGCATCGGTGGTTTCATGGGTTTCCAAACCACTGGTCTGGTCGAAATAGAGCCTCACCTCTTCATGCAGTGATTTTTGGTTGCCTTTAAGCGCCAAAAGATAGTCTGCGCCTTGTGCGAGGATCGCCGCAGCAATACCGTGTTGGCAGCCCATTGCATCAATCGTGACCAGCGCGCCTTTCAACTCAAGCCGCGCCAGTAGTCGAGGTATCGCGCTGATTTCATTCTCTTTCTCGTCACAGGATTCTTGCCCCAAGACCAATCTCTGACGCGTTGCCCAAGCTGAAACCAGATGCAGGGCGCGGCCATCCTCACCATGCGCACGGCGTGACGACTTGCCGTCAATTGCCACGATCTCATCATCGCCATCGCGCAAGGCCGCAACCCAGGAAACGAAGCATTCGCTAAACAGGTCAGCGGGAATCGCGTTCATCACATCATTGAGCGTGTCATGAGATGGGATCCCATCTTTGAAGGGTAGAAACCCACGCAAGAATTTCAATTTTCGGTCCGCCCATCGGGCTATTTCGGCAAAATCATCAGCACCAGCCATAACACCGCAGAGCACAATCAGTAGGATTTCGGGTAGTGGATAAACAGTTTTCCAGCTCTGGCGTGGGTCTTCAATGGCAGAAAAATGGTCGAGGATATTGGCTGAGATCATGGGAGGCTCCGAATGTCATTTCAATGACCAGAGAATCACATATCACCCGCTAAGGGAATCCCCACTTTTTCAAGCGATTGCCGTGTATGAAAAACAACGCTTATTGACAATAATACGCTCACGGATATAGTGCTGACTATCAAGCGGATACCCATGCTGGGTAGTTACAAAAAATCTTTATAATCAGCAGCAAAAAGCGGCGCAATATCACCACCTATATCCACCGAAAATTCGTATCCAGTAGGTCGCGTTTCTGTATCACCATCAGGCACAACCGCAAGAATATCCACTGTGCCAGCCAAACGTTCAATATCATCAGTCGCTAAGGTGACACCCGCATGGTATTTATCAATTGGTCCTTCACCCGCAATACTCAGCAAGACTTTTGGGTGACCTGGCAACCCTAATTGTTTAGAAACAATCCCGCCTGCGCCTTCTAAAAGTAATACGTTTAGCCCTAAAATACGTGACACATTATTGTAAGCTGCAGCAAGCGACACAGTTCCAAGCACTTCATCTGTCCGCACAATCTCTATACTTACATCACCAGCACCATCATCCAGCTTAGCACTGGCCTTCACTCGTGCCTCAAGTGCTTGTCCAAATACTGGCGCACCAAAGACAACTCTGGCAACCTTAATTTCCTTAATCTCTAAGGCCACAGGTAAATCAGGTAATGAAAACGGTCCCCCAGCTTCTGCTGTAGCTGTCGATGCCTCGGATTTAGGTAATCGAGACAACAGAATTTCCTGTGCATTTAACGCGTTTACATCAAGCCGCCCTCGCAACAATGCGGTTCGGTTCCAATCCAATTCAGCTTCACGTAAGATCAGCCAGATACCATCTTCATCAGCAATGGTCAGTTCTTCAATTGTTGCGCGTGACGACAACGCTCCCTCAAAACCAGTAATTTTGATCTCACTTCCTGCACCCGATAAATTATCCTCGATAAGAGCTGTGAGAAAGCTGCGATCATCTTTGGTATTTTCCTGCGCCAATGCGAATGTGGGTATTAAAATGCAGAATATAAATAGCAGAAACCGTTTCAAAACGCCTGTCCTATTCCAATATAAATCTGTGCTGCCGATCCATCACGTGTTCCGATGGGAACCCCCACATCAAATCTGATTGGGCCAATCCCAGTATTATAACGCAACCCAGCGCCGATTCCACTATGGGTTCCACCATTGTTATTATAAAAAGAACTGGCTCCAACAAAACCCGCATCAAAGAAACCAACAACACCAATCTTATCCGTAACATCAGCCCGCAGTTCAGTTGACAATCCAACAAAGGAACGTCCACCCCGACGTAATCCACCACCAAGGTCAATCCCTAACGATTGATAGGATTGACCACGTACTGTACCACCACCACCAGAGTAAAATAGATAATCTGGCGGCGCAGCCCCAACATCAGGGCCAACAACTGAACCAAATTGTATTCTACTTGCCCAAACCAGCCTGTCACTTAATGAATGATACGCCCGTCCATCAACAAAAGCCCGCAATCCTGATGAAGTGGACCCAAAGCCAGCAAAAGGCCGTAATTCAGAGAACAGAAAGAAGCCATCGCGAGGATTGAGTGCATTATCACGTCGATCCCAAGTCACTGAGACTGGTAAGCTGATAAGATCAAAATTACGGGCCTTTCTGACATCACTGACCTGAGAGTGCCTGTATTCAAGGGCCAATTCACCCGTAGCCGTTTTGGAAATCACCCGAGATAAACCTACACCAAATCCATATTGATCTGCCGTGTAATCTGGCTCATCCAGCTTCTCGGTTTCTGCCGTAAGAAACAGGGCAGTACGACGCGCGAAAGTTGATGGTCGGTCAAAACGAGTTGAAATTTTGTAGTCAACACCCCCAGTTCCTCCTCCAATTCCAGAGACTTCTCCTCCAATCCGAAGCCGTTCCGCACCACCTAGTAAATTACGGTGCAGCCAAAATCCAGATAACCCCAATCCTTCTTGTGTCGAAAGTTCTGCACCAGCGCCAAAACGTCGTGGAATTGCATCCACAAGCTCTGCATTGATATCCAAGGTATTGCCCACGCCTACTTCTTCGGCTTCGCTCAATGCAACTGAGCTGAAACTACCAGTACGGCGCAACCTATCTGCAGCAGCATGAAGAGCTTCTGGTGAGTAGATCTGGCCCTCTGGTAACCCTGCAATTTTATGTATGCGTGAAGTGCGTACTGTTTTACTACCACTTGGTAGCAATTTACCAAATGTCAGACGCGGACCTGTATCCAAAGTGATATCAACATCCAATTCTGCAAGAAGATGGTTAGCTTTTAACTGTTGTCCAGAAACCTCCACTTTTGCATAACCTATATCGCGCCAGCCTTTTATGCCCGCAGCCACCGTCTCTTTTACAATCACACTCGGCGCAATCGCACCTGGCACAAATCCTTCAGGAAGCTCTGTACCTGCTGCAAGTGGCGTAATACGTGCTAAACCAAATCGAAATGCAGGCCCTGGTACAACTCGGATCGACACAGTCCGTATTTGTTTCGGCGGTGATAAAGGCGCAATATTAGCGGCTTCGCGTCCGTCCACAAGAATTTCAATGCTCCCACCATAATGCCCATACCCATAAAGCACACTCAATAATGTCGCATAATCCGCACGAGCCGCTGCCAACACATCACGTGGGTCATTTCTACCATCTTGTTTTGCTCTATGCGACAGGGATGCCGATGTTAAATCAGAAACCATTTCTTTTGATGCGCCTGGCACCTCAAAGGACACGTTCTCAAATGCCAAAACACAGGTGGTTAGAGCACAGTAAATTCCAGCACAAACAGTAGGGGTTCGGAATTTCATTACACACACTTATCTTAAAATGGCCTGCGTATAAACAAAACCAATTTTGTTAATTTGAAGTCAGTTTATCGGAACATACATTTATACCACTCATAACAAATATGACTTAGGTAAAATGATTTCAACTGAAATACTATTTATATTAGGAACCTATTATAATATTTCACAAAATGCTTTTAAAAGGTAAAAAACATGCGTTAATTGTTATGGTGGTGAGCATAAAAAACACCATACGCAGCTTATACGAAAACTGACAGCGGTATTAAATCACGACGACTCTAAGACTGAAGGAATATTATAATGACGACCCATTGGCAAAGAGTTTTAAAAGATACTTGGGATATAGAAGCCACTTTAAGTCAATTGGATGGCGAATATGATTTAAACTTTCTAGCGGCAGGAGCGCAAAGTTATATTTTGAAAGTCATGCGCCCAGGATGCACGCATGACTTTATTGATCTGCAATGTAGTGCTTTTGAACACATCACCGCTAAGGAGCTAAACATACCTGTTCCAAATGTTGTAAAAACAAAAACAGGGGAATTATTCACAACGATTGCTGATGAAACGGGAAGCTCGCGTATTATCTGGTTGTTGAAAAAGATTGAGGGCAAAACCTATGCCAATTTCAAACCTCAAAGTGTCGACCTTATTCACAATATTGGGAAAACTGTCGGGGCTCTAGATCTGGCTTGGGATGATTTTGACCACCCCTCACTTGTCCGCGATTTCAAATGGAATTTAACACAGGGTGACTGGATTGCGGGGCATTTCGCCATAATCTCTAACCCAGCGCGACGCGCACTGATTGAGCAAATCAACCAAGACTTTCGTGCGGTCAAATCTGATCTTGCCGCATATCCGAATGTTGCAATTCATAATGATGTTAATGATTATAACATCATCGTTGATGGCTCTTTGACTGAAACAGCACATGTATCAGGCTTGATCGATCTAGGTGATATGTGTGCCAGCCCACGTATCTGTGATTTGGCAATTACTGCAGCCTATATGGTATTAGGCCAATCTGACCCAGACGCTGTACTGGCCGCACTTGTTGCAGGCTACCATAAATCTTACCCATTAACTGTATCTGAGGTTGATTTAATCTGGCCACTATTACGGATGCGCTTGGCCGTGAGTGTTGTAAACTCCACTTTGATGGCCCTTGAAAACCCTGATGATCCCTATGTGATCATTTCTCAAGAGCCTGCTTGGGCGTTTTTGGAAAATAATAATGTCAATGTTGGCTTGCTCAATGCTCGTTTGCGTGCTGCTTGCGAATTGCCTGTTACCAACGCCGCTCCCAGAATTTTAACTTGGTTGAATAAAGAGCGCGGCTCTTTCGCACCTATTATGGGGGAAGAGTTAAGCTCTGCTCCTATGGGGTCACTTTCTGTTGAAAACTCTGTCACACCTAAAAATCCGTTTGATATGCCACTAGCGGAAGCTGCTGTTGTTGGGTTGGAAAACGAAGATAACGGGCGTATTTGGCTTGGTTATTATGGTGAGCCACGCTTGGTTTACACCTCTTTAGCCTTTCGTAAAGGGCCATGGAAAGCATCAGATCGGCGCACAGTACATTTGGCAATTGATGCCTTTGCACCTGCGGGAGCAACACTATATTCACCACTTGATGCTACAGTGCATGTCATCGAAAACCGTACAGATCATCTTGATTATGGCGGTGTCGTTATCCTACGGCATATAACCTCCGATGGGGATGCGTTTTACACACTTTACGGCCATCTAAACCCAGAGGTTTGTGAGAAACTGAGTATTGGCCAAACGTTAACCAAGGGAGACGCTTTTGCTCGTTTAGGTGATGTCACACAATCAGGTGGCTGGGCACCGCATATTCACTTCCAACTGGCATTAACCACAGAGGGTATGGGCAACGATTGGCCTGGCGTAGCTGGGCCTGATGAAATGTATCTATGGGGTGCAATTTGCCCAAATCCTGCCGCCTTGATGAATTTACCTGATGATAAAGTGCTATATGAACCCGTTGATAAACACACTGTTTTGGCTGGTCGACAGGCACATTTTGGCAGCAATTTAAAGCTTAGTTATACAGACCCAGTTATGTTGGTACGTGGTTGGCAACATCATTTGTTCGACGAATGGGGGCGACCCTATCTGGATGCGTATAATAACGTTCCACATGTGGGTCATGCCCACCCCCGCATTCAGGCAGTTGCGGCGGATCAATTGCAGCGAATGAATTCGAACACGCGTTATCTGCACCCCGCTCAAACTGCATTTGCCAAAAAGATATTATCAAAAATGCCAGATCCGCTTTCGGTTTGCTTTTTTGTCAACTCTGGAACTGAAGCAAATGAACTGGCCTTGCGTTTAGCTCGCGCTAAAACTGGCGGCAAGGATATGATAACACCAAATCATGGTTATCACGGCAATACCACAGGTGCGATTGATATATCGGCTTATAAATTCAACGCAAAAGGGGGAATTGGACAACCTGATTGGGTGCAATTGGTTGAAGTGGCAGATGATTATCGTGGGAGTTTTCGCCGAGATGATCCTCATCGTGCTGAAAAATACGCAAGCCTGGTGGACGATGCCATTGATGCTATCTCTAAGCGCAGCGGCAAATTGGCTGGCTTTATTGCTGAAACATTTCCCAGTGTTGGTGGCCAAATCATTCCACCAAAAGGGTACCTGCCTGCTGTCTATAAACGCATCCGCGCCGCAGGCGGAATCTGCATTTCTGACGAAGTTCAAACAGGCTTGGGGCGATTGGGTGATTATTATTTTGGGTTTGAGCAACAAGAGGTCATTCCAGATGTTGTTGTGCTTGGTAAACCCATTGGAAACGGCCATCCATTAGGTGTTCTGGTAACGACACGTGAAATAGCAGATCGTTTTGCCGAAGGGCCTGAGTATTTTTCAACCTTTGGCGGATCAACTTTGTCATGCCGTATCGGTAAAGAAGTTCTCGACATTGTTGATGAAGAAGGCTTGATGAAAAATGCACGAGATATGGGGGACAGATTGCTGAGTGGGCTACGGACGCTTCAAGAAAAGTATGAAGTTATTGGTGATGTGCGTGGTCGTGGATTATTCATTGGCTTAGATTTAGTAGTAGATCGTAATACATGCGCACCAGGGACCCAAATAGCTGATTACATCAAAAATCGTATGCGAACGCACCGTATTTTGATAGGGAGCGAAGGTCCTTTTGATAACATATTGAAAATTCGCCCACCCTTGACGATAAACGCAGAAGATGTCGACATGATCCTGTTTATTATGAATCAGGTACTGGAAGAAGCCACTGAGTTAATTAAAAACTAAGGACAGAGGGAAATGGTATGGAACGTCAAATAATACAAAACATCCAAAAACCTTACCTTTTTGCCCTCACTAAATATTGAGCCTCTTACGCGATATTTGGTCTTCGATTAAATAGGTGCTTATAAAGTCTCAGTTACAAAAGAGTGGTGTTTTTTAGAAATCTCTCCGCTTTTCTGCGCCATGATACAAAATATCAGCCCAAGTCTCATTGATCCAATCCCGCATAACCAAATCATCGGTATCCATGTCAAACTTCGGCCGGCCAATCAGTTTAAAATTGCCGTCTTGATCTTTACCGCGAACCAGCTGAGCACCAGTTTTTGTTATAGTCTGCTGAACATGTGGCGGCATGTAAGGCTGAATAACAAAACCGATGCGGCGATCATTGCTGTGGTTTGGTTGTGAGCTATGGATCACGCGTGCACTATGAATGGACATTTGACCTGGACGCAGCGGTGTCGACACAGCTTTACTTTCGTCAACGCCTTGAACCTCCTGCCCACGAGTTAGTATATTTTCCTCACCAAATGTGTCGTTATGATCTTGGATTTTGCCATGGCTTCCAGGGATCATCTGCATACAGCCACTTTCATCATTAGCCTCAGATAAAGCTACCCAGGCTGTGATACCCACATGCGGTTCAAGCCCCATGTAGCGCGCATCTTGATGCCAACTTACAAAACCTGGATCTTTGGCTTCCTTAATAAACAGGACTGTCCCATAATTCAGGATATCTGGGCCGATCAAATCTTCGATCGCATCAACAAGAGTGGTGTTATGAACAATTTCATCAAGACACATTAGATTGAGATGCGCATTATTCCGCGCAGCTCCTTCAAAGTAAGCATCAAGGGAACCCCCTCTATTTTGGTTTGATTTGAGATGCGATTATTGCGCGAGGCTGGCGGTTTGGTTGGCGCGATATGAGGATTTTTCTGATGAGCAAGCGACGGGCTGGGCGAGGTTCCAAATACACGGATGATTTTAAGCGACGGCTAGTGGCGGAGAGCCAAGGTGATGGCGTGAGTGTTCCGATGGTCTCGCGGCGTCATGATGTGCCACCCCGCCGGATTTACGCGTGGCGCGGTGATGCGCGGTTCCAGCCGGACGCGTCGGGTGATACCGGCTTCATACCAGTCGAAGTGGCAAACAGTGATACTGATGTTTCATCTGTGCTGCCAGAAGCGCAGCTTACAACCAGTCCCCAGATTGAGATCACTTTGGAGAATGGGCGCAAGCTGAGCGTGAGCGGTGGGGTTGATGCGGGCTTTGTGCTGGAATTGGCGCGTGGGCTGGCGGCATGATCCCGGTACTGGCGGATGCAAAGATCTGGCTGGCGGCGGGGGTGACTGACATGCGGCGCGGGTTCAACGGTCTGGCCGTTCAGACCGAGCAGGTTCTGGGGGGTGATCCTTACTCCGGCCATCTGTTTTTGTTCCGAGGGCGACGCGGTGATCAGATCAAGATGATCTGGTGGGATGGTCAGGGCGCGTGCCTGTTTACCAAGCGCCTTGAACGGGGTCGGTTTATCTGGCCCTCTGCTCAGGAAGGTAAGATCAACCTGAGCCGTGCGCAGCTTGCGATGCTGATGGAAGGTCTGGATTGGCGTATGCCGCTCAAGACATGGCGACCCAAGATGGTAGGTTAGAGGCAATGTTTTATGGGTATTTCTGACGTTTTGGGATTCCCATGAGGCCCTTGATTTGGTAAGGAGTGGCATGAGTAAGACCCCTCCAAATCTGGCTGATTTGCCCCCTGACGTGCAGGCGTTTGTGGCCGCACAAGCGGCGGAATTGGCTCGTAAAGACGCGGAGTTGTTGGGGCTGTCGTTGAGCCATGCCACAGCGCAAAAGCGCCTTGAAAATGAGATGGAAGCGGCTCTTGCTGCGGAGCGCGCCGCCCATGCGCTTGCCATTATGAGCAGAGATACCCTGATTGCCGATCTGCGCCTGCAATTGCACGGACATAAAAAACATCGCTTCGGTTCAAAGTCAGAAAGCAGCACACAGCTGGCGCTGGCGCTGATCCTTGAAGATCTTGAAATCGAACAAGCCGCTGAGACGGATGATGAGAATGGGCCCTCTGACGCTGAGACCACAAAGCCGCCGCGTACCCCGCGCAAGCGCAAACCTTTCCCCAAGGGGCTCAAGCGGGTCAAAAAGACCATCACGCCCAGTGATGCTTGCACCGACTGTGGTGGCAGCTTCAAAGTGCTCGGGACAGATGTGATGGAAGAACTGGAATATGTGCCCGGCCATTACGTCGTAAAACAACTTGAGCGCCCACGACTGGCCTGCACCTGTTGTGAGAAGGTGGTTCAGGCCGAGATGCCAAGCCGTCCTATTCCCAAGAGCTTTGTCGGCCCTGCGTTGATGGCCCACATCTTGTGCTGCAAATACGGCTATCATCTGCCGCTGTATCGACAGAGCCAGATGTTTGAGAATGAAGGCATCGATCTGAGCGGGTCGCTCATGGCCAACTGGGTCGGCAAATGCACTAAGCTGTTGGAGCGCGTGGCTGATGCCATCCGGGATCACGTTTTTGAGGCGCAAGCGATCTTCATGGACGACACCACGGTCAAACTGCTCCAAAAGGGCAAGGGACGCGGTAATAACAAGACAAAAACCGCGCGGCTCTGGGTCTATGCCAGAGATGAGAGCGCCTGGGCGAGCGGCGCACCACCGGCGGTGTGGTATCAGTTCTCCACCAACCGGGGCGCAGAACATCCGAGCAAACATCTCAAGCCCTACAAGGGCTATGCCCATGCGGATGCCTATGCTGGGTATAATGACGCCTATCGGACGGGGCGCGTCAAAGAGATGGCCTGCATGGCCCATGTTCGGCGGGATTTTTATAGCCTGTTTGAAAGTCTGAAGCTGCCCGTGGCGGGCGAAGCCGTTCTGCGCATTCGAAAGCTCTATGATGTTGAGGCACAAGCGCGGGGTCTGGCGCCTGCTGAGCGCGTGGCCCTGCGTCAGGAATATGCCAAGCCGATCTTTGATGAGTTGGAAATCTGGCTCAAGGAGCAGCTGGGCAAGATCTCCGTTAAGACGCCGCTGGCCAAGGCGATCAGATATGCGCTCGCGCGCATGCCAAAGGCGCGGCCCTATCTCGACAATGGCTTTCTGGAAATCGACAACAACACAGCCGAGCGTGCGGTGCGCCCTGTGGCCGTTGGACGTAAGAACTACCTGTTCATGGGATCAGAGGCAGGTGGAAAATCCGCCGCCATAGCCTACACCCTCATCGAAACCGCCAAGATGAACAACGTCAATCCCGAAGCCTGGCTCGCATGGGTGCTCGAGCGCATCCAGGATCATCCCGCAAACCGTATGCAAGATCTCCTACCGTGGGCCTATCAGGAGATGATCGAGGAGCGGGAACAAAGCGTTATAGCGGCATGATCGGCCCCCGTGATTCAGCGGCACTCCCAGAGCAAGGGGATCTGTTTGAAGAGCGCGGGAATTGGCAAGGGCCAGATACCTCACAGCACGACTTGGGCGTTGAAAACCTTGAAGGCTTGTCCGACAAAGACCTCGTCGAGAAGACGGCAAAGGCTACTCTGTCCAACGTCGACCTGCTGTGCGCCCAGATTGTGGAACGGGGCTTGGGAGATATAGCCGTTCCGGGTCTCGTCGCGCTTTGGAACCGGTTTAAGGGGTTCGGAATTGCGACCCCTTTACCAGAACAAAAGCTTGCCTTGGAAACTCTTCGCGCCATTGGGAATGAAGCTGCAAAAAAAGAAATCAGCAAGATCCTTGGCGCACAGGACTTGCCCGACAGCTTGCTCCCGTTTGTGTTGCAAGCCGCTGTGAGCGTGGGCTTGAAGCTGCCTCAGGCACAAATCTTGCCATGGCTGGAACACGGCGCACCAACAGTCCGTGCCCAAGCCTTCATCCTTATACAATCGAACAGCCCACAGCGAAGCACCTTGGAAATCGGGTTCAGCGACCCAGACCCTTCAGTCCGACGAACCGCTCTGACAGTGGCGGGGAATCTGGGCCATATCAGCGCAAGGGCAGGATTGCTTGCCGAGTTCCGGAAAAATCCAACCAGCCAAAAGATCGAAGCGCTTTTAACTGTCGCCGATGACGACATCGTTGTTGAAATCGGAAGATACGCACTGGAAAATCCGCCTCACCGGTGCCTCATCGCAAGTGAACTTGAGGCTCTGGACACACCCAAAGCCCGAAAGCTGGCCCAACGAATCAACGATCAGATAATGCAGCGTTGATGTTTACTTGGAACCTCGGCCACCCCGTCGCTTGATCATCAGAAAAATCCTCATATCACGCCAGCCACATCGCCAGCCTCGCGCAATAATCGCAGCTCAAGTCAGACCAAAATAGAGGGGGTTCCCTTGATGCTTACCCTTCAAAAGCTTCTGGCCACTTTTTTTCGGCAAGCTCAAGCTCGGTGCGTAACTGCAAAGCCTCTCTTTCAGAAAAAACATCGATTGGAGATACAAACCCATCACGATGAAAAGCTTCAATTTGCGCTTCTGTTAATTTCTTACCCATATATTTAATCCTTAACTTAAACGTCGATCACATGAACATCGCGTGGAAACTGGGTCAAGCAGACAGCGTCATTTGCACGGACATGAATTGTTTCGCTCAATTCCATACCCCACCCGTCCATCCACATACCTAGAATAATATGAACTACTGCATTTTCAGGCAGAGCTGTCTGATCATCAGGCCGGAAACTAATGGTGTGCTCACCCCAATCTGGGGAATACCCAAGCCCGATAGAATATCCGATGCGGCTTTTCTTTTCTAATCCGTACTGGTCCAGAACAGCTTGCCATGCCGCATGAACATCACAACAGCGCGCCTCTGCCTTCATAGCGTTTAGAACTTCGTCCATCCCCTCACCCACCGCTTGAGCGGTAGTCAGTAAAGTTTTAGGAGGTTCGCCAAGATGTACGGTACGCGCTAATCCCGCGTTATAACGTTTACGGCAGCCACCCAATTCAAATGCAATTGTTTGGTTCTTTTCAAAGGGGGCATCCGTCCACATAGGATGCGCTGTTGAGGCGGCCTCACCTGCTAGTACCAAAGGATGCAGTGCCGTCTGGTCACCGCCAAATTCAGGCGCTCCCCTAATTTGTGCTGCCACGATGTCAGCCATTAGATCACATTGCCGCACATCTGGGCGCACACCGTCATAGGCCGTTTGCATTGCCAAGCCAGCAATAACAGACGCCTGCTGCAGCATACCAATTTCTGCAGAACTTTTGGTCAAACGTTGCCAATTGACCAGCAGCTCGCAATCACCCCACGTGCTGTTGGGGAGACCTGCTTTCAAGTAGTCAACAGCAGTTGGTGTCAAATAGTAGACATCACTCTCATAGCCGATACGTTTGTCGTCTAACCCATGAGATTTCATCCAGTTCGCCATGAATTGAGCTGGGTGGCTTTTCTTTTGTTGCACATATATTTCAGGGAAAGGGATCACCTGTGCATCTGGTAAGTAAGTAGAAAATGTCGCAGCGCCAGCGTCCATTTCTCGTCCAATCCAAGTTGGATCAAGCTCTAGCCCTACAACCATAATTTGCGGCGTATAAAACGACCATGCATCATACCCAGTTAACCAGTTGATGTTGGCGGGATCACCGATCACCAGCACATCAAATTTACGGCTTTGCATAGCCGTACGGACTCGATTTAATCGATCCGCATATTCATCACGTGTAAATGGAGGTGCCATATTCTATGCCTCTTCTTGATGTTCAAAAGTTGAAGTGTACCCGCCTGACCAATAAGGCGGCATCCGCATCTGCATTGGTTCCAATCTTGCAAACCGTGCCTCTTCTCCGTGCACAACTTTCTTACAGTTCGAGGTTGGATATGAAACTGCTGTATATCCAATTGCACATTCTTTAACGACATATCCTTGATTTAGATAAGATAAACCTTCTTCCTGTCTCAATACTCTGGCAGGCTCTGAGACGATTTGTTGTTGCATTTAAATATCTCCCTATGTCTGTAAATCACATTGTAAAAGTATGCTGTATTTGGTGTTTTAGACGAGTATCTTATAGTTATAAGAAGTTACACTACCTGTATACAGCTTGATTTTAGGAATGCTCACCACTATTAGTGAGTCGTGTCAATGCAGAAACACAACCGATGTAAACAGATCGGATAGATGACTGCGTACCGCGTTCGCTGGAGAAAGCTTATTGGATAGAACAGTAAAGGCTAAAACAATGTCATCAGTAGATGAAACCAGTGCCACACGTTTTGATCGCATATATTGCGAATTACGCGACCGCATCTGCTTACTTGTATACCGTCCAGGAACGATCTTAAGCGAAATTGCTCTAGCGAAAGAGTTTGGAATTAGCAGAACCCCAATCAAACGAGTATTTCACAAGCTTGAATTCATGGGATTGGTGCAGGTCAAAAATGGTGTAGGTACGATTGTGACAGATATTGACCTACAAACTTTCAAAGAAACATACGACCTCCGTAAACGTCTAGCCGAAATGATGGGGGAGCTTTCACCAGTAGAAATCACACCAAAGCACCTGGCAAGCATTGATGAGCTGATAACACAGGCGAAGTTGCTTGAAACGGACAGAGGAAATTTTGATGGATTGGCATTGATTGCTAATAATCTACAAGAACTTTTATCCGAATTGACAGGCAACGGGCCTTTGCGTGAAATCACAGAGCTATTATATTATCGGGTTGCGCGTATTTGGTATACTTTTCTTCCACAGTTTGGCTGGGATGAAGTGTTTGCAGGCCAGCTAAACGAGTTGCAGGAAATTCGTGCGGCGATGGCAATCAATGACATTCGCAGTGTCGGTCAGTTTCGCAGTATTGATTTGCAAAGAATGCTGACGTTAATCGGTCGATCATTAATCGAACCATGAAGCTTTATTGGAGCATTAAGTGTCAAAAACCTTAGATCATACTATTGAAATTCTAGAACAGTTGGTAAGCTTTGAAAGTATTTCGGGTAAATCAACCCATGAGATTGTTACTTATATCAAAGATTACCTTGCTGGATATGATATCGAAACAACACTTAGCTTTGATGACGCGGGCGAACGCGCCAATATCTTTGCAACCATCGGGCCGCAAGTTGATGGCGGCATCATCTTAAATGGTCATACCGATGTGGTACCTGTTGATGGTCAAATATGGGCGACTGATCCCTTTGTTTTAACACGCAATGGTGATCGGCGGTTCTGTTGCAAAGATTTTAATGTTGATTGCTTTTCTGGTGAGATTTTTGCATACGCATGTGAGTTTTAGACCAACAGGTGAGTGTACCATGATTTCGTTCAGCGGCTGTCATTTCCCCAAAGAAGCGATTCTTTATGCGGTGTTTTTTTACGTGCGCTATGGTGTTTCCTACCGTGATCTGGAGGAAATCATGGCGGAACGTGGTGTCGATGTCGATCATACAACCCTGAACCGATGGGTGATAAAATATGCGCCCTTGATCGCCACTGAAGCACAGCGTCGGAAGTCTGGAACCAGCACCTCGTGGCGCATGGACGAGACCTATATCAAAGTCAAAGGTAAGTGGATGTATTATTACCGCGCCATCGATAAATTCGGCAAAACCCTTGATTTTATGCTGTCAGAGCAGCGGGATGAAGCGGCAGCGACTGCATTTTTCAAGCGGGCGATCCAGAATAACGGCTTCCCTGACAGGGTGGTCATCGATAAAAGCGGTGCCAACCTCGCCGGGTTGAATAACATGAATTACCTGCTCTTGTTGAACGGCTGGTTTTGGCTGATTGAGATATTGCAGGTCAAATATCTCAACAACATCATCGAGCAAGACCACAGGTTCATCAAGAAGCTGACCAAGCAAATGAAGGGCTTCAAATCCTTCCTCTCAGCCTCCGCAACACTGGATGGCATTGAAGTCGCGCACATGATCCGCAAGAAACAATTCGGAACACCCGGACAATCCGCTTTCCAGCAATTTTCGGCGCTCGCTGGATAACTGTGTCCGGCGATAGGAGTGACTCCATGCACAATCTCAGTTTGCGACAGAACCCAAAATACCCTTATCGGTATAGGTGCCAGCGCCATATCAAAGTATCCTGATGGATATGTTCAAAATATCTCTAAATCATCTGATTATTCCCGTGCTGTTCAGAACCACATGCTTCCTACATATCGCGGGATAGAAATGACCGATGATGATCGTTTAATCGCACGGATTATTGAAATGATCATGTGTGATTTCGAAGTGGATTATTCAAAGCTTATGGATGAGTTTGAAAACGATTTGGACTCTATTATGGAACCAATCGCTGAATTGCACAGGCGTTTTAATGCAATCCTAGAGATCACTGAAAATGGTTTCAAAATAATTCGACACAAACGTGAGTTGGCACGAATTATCGCGCAATCATTCGATAAATATGACCAATCTACAGCACGTTATAGTTCGGTAAGTTAATATAACCTTACACGGACTTTTGTAGCTATATTTTGGTAATTATTATTAGACGCTATTTATTTTTTATTGTTAAGGTGTTTTCAAATTTGTAGGATTTTTTATGCACTCATTAATCACCCAAACCGATATCGATACTTTTCAAAGGGACGGCGTTGTTCTTGTTAAAGGGTTGTTCAAGTCTCATGTGGAAGCGATCCGTGCTGGCATTGAACGTAATATGACAGAGCCTGGACCGTATGCGGCTGAGAACCTTAAAGAAGGCGAAGGGGGGCGGTTTTTTGATGATTATTGTAATTGGGATCGCATACCAGAATTTGAAGACGTTATTCGAACATCGCCCGCTGCTGAAGTGGCTGCTGATTTGATGGGGTCAAAGCGTGTGCAGCTTTTCCATGATCATGTCCTTGTTAAGGAACCTGGAACATCAAAAGCCACGCCTTGGCATCAAGACGGGCCTTATTATTTTGTGGATGGCATTCAGAATGTCAGCTTTTGGTCTCCCGTCGATCCCGTGAAAGGCAATAGCTTGCGTTGTGTGGCGGGAAGCCACGCGTGGGAAAAGCCTGTTTTGCCGACGCGTTGGCTGGCAGAGACGAGCTTTTATCCGAACGAAGATGAATACATGACAGTCCCTGATCCAGATGCGGAAGGGATGGAGATAAAAGAATGGGAAATGGAAGCAGGAGATGCTGTTGCTTTTAATTATGGTACTTTGCATGGCGCACGTGGGAACACGACAAATAGCCGTCGCCGTGCATTTTCGTTAAGGTTGTTGGGGGATGATGCCCGCTATATCCAACGTCCTGGACCGACTTCGCCACCATTCCCTGGCCATGAAATGACACCAGGACAAACGCTGCGCGAAGATTGGTTCCCGACGATCTTTCAACGTTAATAATCGCGGGGAAGCAGACATGATAACGCCACTTGGCCGTATTCTTATCTACACTAAGAAAATACCTGAGATGACAGAGTTTTATTGCCGTTATTTTGGATTTGAATGCAAACAATTGCCAGGAGATAGGATTGTTGAGCTTCGGCCACAAACAACGGGTTGCACTCTTCTTCTTCACCCTGCTTCGAAAAGCCAGAAAGAAGGCCAGTCACTTGTTAAATTGGTTTTCGATGTTGAAGATGTTGAGGCGTTCTGCCGAAGTTCTGAAAGCCTCGGGTTGGAATTCGGGGCCATTCATCATGCAGATGGTTACATTTTTGCAAATACAAAAGACCCCTCAAAAAATTCAATTTCAATCTCAAGCCGCGCGTTTTCTTAAGTAAGATTAGAGTTTCATTGAAACTTCGCAGTTTCTGTAAGGCTTTTCTTTTTAGAGAAGAATGGAATCTAGATTATGATTCGACGCATTTTGGCCTAGTACTCTTAACCCCTAAGTAAGAGCCCCCAAAATCAACATTTACGAAAAGTTTCTTAGTTTTTTGAATATAGGTATATTTATAAATGATATTCTCAAAATTAGTATTTCGAATGTCACTTGCCTCACGTAAATACTTCCATTTAAAGCGCTTACCATCAACAACTTCTAAATTAGTTGTTCTCTTAAAACGTAAATCAGTAACTTGCTTTTTATTTAGGTCGATAGCGAATGCTTGTTCAGGAGGGAGCCAGCTTTCAACAACATTCTTTGGGAGCGTTTGTGAAAGATCACTTTTACTATTATCTGTAACAGGCTTTATCGTACAAATTAGAATAAAAGCGTGAGCGGGGTTTGTAGAAATCGTAGCAATGACAAAAAGTGTAGATAAGAATTTCAATATATATAACCTTTATAAAATATTATGTAATATTACCCCAAACGACGTGGGATTGTAAACGCTTCTAGCTTGCCTGATCGCAGTGATAGTTCTGACCACTTTGCAATATCAAAATCAATCACAGTCGTTGCAGCTGTTGGGTATTTGTACAGATCGCGATCTTTTGGGCGACTTTCCAGCAGTTCTTCGGCGAAGGCTGAGACACCTGGATTGTGACATACGAATAGGACTGTATCGACTTTAGCTTCGGATAGTTTTTCATGTAACAGGCTGACGTGCGCGTGGTATAGGCTGTGCTCATAAGTGGGTTCAAGTTGTAAACTCATGGTGTCTTTCAGACCTGCCCATGTTTCCATACAACGCACGGCTGTGGAACAGATGACTTGTTGTGGCAGGTATTTATTTTCCAATAATTGGTTAAAACCACCAGCTTTTAGCTGGTCAGCTTTAGCGTTATTTACATAAGGTTTCCTTCCATTTTAAGACCCAGCGTTGCGGTAAGGTCTTAAAATGGAAGGAAACCTTATGATCTATTCTACTGGAAGTCATAGCAGATATTATCACAGATACCATATCGTTTGGGTAACAAAATATCGTTACAAGGTGCTGCGTGGTGAAATGCGTGAGCGTATTCGGACATTGATACGACAAACGTGCAATGAATTGGGCGTACACATTGAAAAAGGCGTATTGTCTACCGACCATGTGCATATGTTTGTGTCAGTCCCGCCGCACGTCCCAATTTCAAAGGTGATGCAACGCGTAAAAGGGAGGTCCTCATACAAGATACAGCGGGAGTACCCCGAATTACGCAAACGCTATTGGGGGCAACGGTTCTGGGCTAGAGGCTATTTTTCAACGACGAGTGGAAATGTGACGGATGACGTTATTCGTCAGTATCTTGAATTACATTCAAAACGTGAACCTACCGACGAAAGTCGGTAGTTGTTCAGTCTCAACTAACCAATTGCCTATCAGCGCTGTCGATTTGTGGCCGCGATCATTCAATGTACGGTCGTGATCTGATAAATCTAGATTGTCCCAGCTAGACTTTGCATGGCGCATTAGAATGACACGTTTCAAACTGTTATCTTCCTCGAAAGGCCCGCATATGTAGGGCTGATTGTGCGTCTTGTCTGTTGGCACCTATGCTGGCGGGGCAAGACCTGCGGGCGATACAGCCTCGGGTCATGCAGTCCGTACCTGCATCCGTGTCCAGATAAGCGTGACAAGCTTGAACATTATAACCATTAGGGCCAAGCGCGTCTACGGGGCAAGCGACAATACAAGGTTTGGTTTCACATGTATCGCAGGGGTTTTGGGGAAACGTGTTGGGAAGTTTTAATCTTTCATCAAAGGCCAGTGCACCACGATAAGACACCATTAAACCTGATGTATCATGGATAAGCATGCCCAGAGGGGACGCCCATGCACGGCTTGATTGTTTGGCCCATGCAATGAAGGGGGCATAAGGTGGGCCACCAAAGGGGAATATCGCGCGAGCATGTAATGTTTGGGCAAGGTCAGTTAGGACGCGCGTAGACCAACGATCGATAGGATCAGGGGCTTTATCGGCGTATTCAGGGGAGGCCGTGAAAACATCCCAAAACTGCGCTGACGGGCCGAGCATGATGAGGGTTTTTGCTTCGCTCATATCATCTACATCAGGGTGAAAGGCACCATATATATCTAGACCGACAGGTGCGATGGTGGCTTGAATATCGGTCAGTTTCATTTTGCACGAAATGGCAACCATAGGCTCCATCCTAGTTTGGAAGGACGATCATCTTGCCATTGTAACCCAATAGACATGTTATCATGGTTTTTTTCAGGTTGAGCGATATATGTGCCAAATATGTGATCCCATATGGAAAGGGAAAAGCCGTAGTTACTGTCGTGTTCATGGCGATGCACAGAATGATGAACGCGGTGCATATCGGGGGTCACGAGGATCATGCGGACGTATTTGTCGACGGTTAGGGGGAGTTTGATATTGGCGTGGTTGAACATGGCAGAACCATTGAGCACGATTTCGAACAAGATCACGGCGAAAGCGGTTGGGCCTAATGCATAGACGATGCCGATTTTTAACAACATGGAAAGGGCGATTTCAATTGGATGAAACCTGATGGCGGTTGTGACATCCATGTCAACGTCTGCGTGATGAACACGGTGGAGACGCCAGAGGAACGGGATTTTGTGGGTGATAAGATGTTGAACCCAGATTGCGAAATCTAAGACCAGCATAGCAATGATGATCTCTAGCCAGCTTGGAAGATTTACAACACCTAAGATACCCCACCCACGTATGCTGGCATCTGCTGCTGCGGCAACGGCCAGAACAGGGAGTAGGATCGCCATAAGGCGTACAGTAAGCGTATCGATCACTGTTATGCTGATGTTGGTGAACCAACGGGCTTTGCGGGTTTGGGTGCGAACGCGGCGTGGTAATAAGGTTTCTGCACAGGCTAAAAGCGCAAACAGGCCGATAAAGACCATCAATCTGATTGCAACTTCGTGTTCCATTCTAGCACCTTTGCCCTTTAGGCGCGGATCATGCTGCCTGCGCCGTAATCTGTGAATAATTCCAACAAACATGCATGAGGTGCGCGCCCATCCATAATCACAACTGCGCGAACGCCTTCATTTATAGCATCTAATGCCGTTTGCGTTTTTGGGATCATGCCACCAGCAATCACACCTGACTTAGTAAGTTTTGCGACCTGATCAGCAGTCAAATTTGTTAAAACATCACCTTCTGCATCTTTTACGCCTTCCACATCAGTTAAAAGCAGCAAACGGTCAGCAGCTAGTCCAGCAGCGACTGCGCCTGCTGCTGTATCGCCATTTATATTAAATGTTTCGCCTTTATTACCCGTACCAATCGGGGCTATTATAGGGATGAATCCGCCATCTGTTAGTGATTTTATTACATCAGCGTCCACTTTTACTGGATCGCCGACCATGCCCAAATCTCCAGCAGCTTTTACACATTGAATGAAATTACCGTCTTTGCCAGATAGGCCAACAGCTTTGCCGCCCTGATGGTTGATGGCTTGCACAATGTTTTTGTTCACCTTGCCAGACAATACCATTTCCACGACTTCAACAGTTTCAGGCGTGCTGACACGTTTGCCGTTTACGAATTCAGTTGGGATGTCCAATTTATCCAACATGGCGTTGATCATTGGGCCACCGCCGTGGACGATCACAGGATTCACGCCGCACTGGCGCATCAACACTACGTCGCGCGCAAAGCTGTCCATGGCTTTGTCACTGCTCATAGCATGTCCGCCTAGTTTGATTACGACCACAGCGCCATCATAGCGCTGCATCAAAGGTAGAGCTTCGCTTAGTAAATGTGCTGTTGCTATTGAATCGCGTTCCATTGCTTTGGATTTCTCCATGTCATTCATCCGTATTACCCATTCGTTGCATCCATAACCTTTTGTGATGGATGCGCCAAGGGTATTGCAACTTGTTTGAAATTCTTGGCTAATGGCTGCAACACTTCAGACACATATTTGGATCATTGACCATGTCACAAGATACGGCACAAAAGACTTTATTGCTTACAGGAGCCAGCCGCGGGATTGGCCATGCGACGGTTATGAAATTTGCCGAAGAAGGTTGGCGTGTGATCAGTTGTTCGCGGCAAGCGTTTTCTGATAAATGCCCATGGCCTGGTGGAGAGGACAATCATATTCAGGTGGATTTGAGTGATCCTAATCAGACAATGGATGCCATCAAGCGTGTGCAAAAGCGGTTGAAAAACGGACGCTTGGATGCATTGGTGAACAATGCAGGAATTTCCCCAAAGAGCGAAGATGGCGGACGTTTGAATACATTGGATACTGATTTGCGCACTTGGGGACATGTGTTCCATGTGAACTTCTTTGCTTCTGTAGTTTTGGCGCGTGGATTGCGCAAAGAACTAGCAGCGGCGAATGGATCGGTGGTGAATGTAATGAACCGCCCCTAGTTTACCGGAGTGATTTTAGTCCGTCATTCTGCAGCAATATCATATTGATTTAGGGTTTCATAGAAATTCCTTTCAGCTTGTGCAGGTGGTATATATCCGATTGGCCCAAAGAGCCTGTCATTGTTGTACCAATCAACCCAAGTTAGAGTTGCCATTTCGACATCACTTTTACCTTGCCATGGTCCTTGATGTTCAATCACTTCGGTCTTGTACAATCCGATCATATTCTCAGCGAGTGCATTATCATAACTATCACCAACGCTCCCAACGGATGGCTCAATTCCAGCATCGATTAATTTTTCTGTATATTTGATCGACAAATATTGAACGCCTCTGTCTGAGTGGTGGATCAACTGGCCAGATTGAGGGTTTCGAGCGTGGATACCCTGGTTCAGAGCATCAAAGACCAAAGCCGTATTCGGAGAATGTGAGACCTTCCATCCAACGATATATCGTGCAAAGACATCAATCACAAAAGCAACATATACAAACCCAATGGCCGTACTGACATAGGTGAAATCAGCGACCCACAAAACGTTAGGTGCGGGAGCTGTGAATATACGATTTACCTTATCCTTAGGACAAGGCTGCGCCTTGTTACTCTGTGTAGTTTTAATCCCCTTGCCACCACGTACAACGCCTTGTATTTCCATCTGTTTCATAAGGCGCTCAATTGTACAACGTGCAATATCAAACCCTTCATGGCGAAGTTGATGCCAAATCTTATCAGCCCCATAACGTTTACCACTAGCTTTAAAAACACGGTCGATTTCTGTGATCAAAACAACATCTCGTTTGCGGCGTTCTGGAGACTTACTGGGATCCAGCATTATAGACCGCTCATAAAAATAGGTGGATGGCGCTATTGGTAAAACTTTACAAATAGACCCGACGCCATAGCTTGTACGATGTTTATCTATGAACATAATCATTTCTTCCGTAGGCGGTCGAGCTCCGCCGCTGCGAAAAAAGCCGACGCTTTACGCAAAATATCATTCGCTTGCCGTAACTCTTTGTTTTCTCGCTGGAGGATTTTTAACTCATCACGCTCCGCTTGTGTAACCCCATTGCGTAATCCTATTTCAATTTCGTGATTTCGAACCCACACACGTAGCGTATCACCATTGCAGCCAATCTTCTTTGCAATCGATAAAACAGCTTGTGTTCTGCTCGTATAATCAGCCTCATTTTCTAACACCAGGCATACCGCTCGTGCGCGTATTTCTGGCGTAAATCTATTTCCTGAATTTCCATTCGTCATTCTTCTAGTCTCCGTGCTTTTTTGACTCCGGTAAACTAGGGGCGGTTCAGTAACGTCAATTGCTGGGGCGCGTGTTCATCCATTTGCGGGTGCTGCTTATGCAACGTCTAAAGCGGCATTAGCAGCTTTGACACGTGAAATGGCCCATGATTTTGGCCCTTTGGGTGTGAGAGTGAATGCGATTGCACCAGGTGAAGTAGAAACCAGTATTCTAAGCGAAGGTACGGATAAGATTGTCGAAAAATTACCGATGCAACGTTTAGGACAACCAAGTGAAGTGGCGAATGCTATTTATTTTCCAATAATTGGTTAAAACCACCAGCTTTTAGCTGGTCAGCTTTAGCGTTATTTACATAAGGTTTCCTTCCATTTTAAGACCCAGCGTTGCGGTAAGGTCTTAAAATGGAAGGAAACCTTATGATCTATTCTACTGGAAGTCATAGCAGATATTATCACAGATACCATATCGTTTGGGTAACAAAATATCGTTACAAGGTGCTGCGTGGTGAAATGCGTGAGCGTATTCGGAC
Organism: Amylibacter sp.; assembly: GCA_965206885.1. Lineage (GTDB taxonomy): Bacteria > Pseudomonadota > Alphaproteobacteria > Rhodobacterales > Rhodobacteraceae > Amylibacter. Next base: position 341,260 of record CBDBLJ010000008.1, read on the forward strand.
ATTGATACGACAAACGTGCAATGAATTGGGCGTACACATTGAAAAAGGCGTATTGTCTACCGACCATGTGCATATGTTTGTGTCAGTCCCGCCGCACGTCCCAATTTCAAAGGTGATGCAACGCGTAAAAGGGAGGTCCTCATACAAGATACAGCGGGAGTACCCCGAATTACGCAAACGCTATTGGGGGCAACGGTTCTGGGCTAGAGGCTATTTTTCAACGACGAGTGGAAATGTGACGGATGACGTTATTCGTCAGTATCTTGAATTACATTCAAAACGTGAACCTACCGACGAAAGTCGGTAGTTGTTCAGTTTCCAATAATTGGTTAAAACCACCAGCTTTTAGCTGGTCAGCTTTAGCGTTATTTACATAAGGTTTCCTTCCATTTTAAGACCCAGCGTTGCGGTAAGGTCTTAAAATGGAAGGAAACCTTATGATCTATTCTACTGGAAGTCATAGCAGATATTATCACAGATACCATATCGTTTGGGTAACAAAATATCGTTACAAGGTGCTGCGTGGTGAAATGCGTGAGCGTATTCGGACATTGATACGACAAACGTGCAATGAATTGGGCGTACACATTGAAAAAGGCGTATTGTCTACCGACCATGTGCATATGTTTGTGTCAGTCCCGCCGCACGTCCCAATTTCAAAGGTGATGCAACGCGTAAAAGGGAGGTCCTCATACAAGATACAGCGGGAGTACCCCGAATTACGCAAACGCTATTGGGGGCAACGGTTCTGGGCTAGAGGCTATTTTTCAACGACGAGTGGAAATGTGACGGATGACGTTATTCGTCAGTATCTTGAATTACATTCAAAACGTGAACCTACCGACGAAAGTCGGTAGTTGTTCAGTTCTTATGTTCAGATCAGAGCAGTTATGTCTCTGGAACTGAAATAGAAGTGAATGGTGCACAACATGTATAATCAAGAAGGCATATGAAAATGGCGAGTTTTGACCAGAAGAAAATAACGGAAATTCATCAGCATTTGCACAGCCATTTGCCGTCGGATTCTGCTTTGCGCGTGAAAGCGTTGGAAACGATTTTGGTTGAAAAAGGTATGGTCAAAAGTGAAAGTATTGATCGTTGGGTTGAAGTGTATGCCGATGATATTGGACCAAAACGGGGTGCTCATGTTGTGGCGCGTGCTTGGACTGATCCTGCGTTTAGGGAGCACTTGTTGTCTGATGCTGCAAGTGCTGTAGCTGAAATGGGTTATAATGGCCCTGCATCGGGGCATTTGAAGGCTGTTGAAAACACGGATGACACGCATAACGTTGTCGTTTGTACACTGTGTTCCTGCTACCCATTTTCAATTTTAGGTATGGCACCGAATTGGTATAAAACGGCAGCTTACCGTGCCCGTGTCGTGCGTGAACCGCGTGTGGTTTTGGAGGAGTTCGGGGTTGAGTTATCAGAAGATGTTGGTGTGCATGTTTGGGACAGTACCGCGGAGCTACGGTACATTGTGATCCCGCAACGCCCTGCTGGGACAGAAGGCCTGTCGGTTGAGGATTTGGCGGCTTTAGTGACACGCAACTCTATGATTGGGACTGATCGTGATTTGAAGGTGGATGCATAATGGATGGTATTCATGATTTAGGCGGCAAATTGGGTTATGGTCCTGTGGATGTGAATGAGCCAGAAGCACCGTTTCACGATGACTTTGAGGGCCGTATGTGGGCGATATCGCGGATTGCAAAGGCGCCTGATATTAACATTGATTGGTGGCGGCATGTACGCGAATTGATCCAAGAGGGTGATTATCTGAACCGTCCGTATTTTGACAGCTGGGCGCAAACGACAATTGCAACAATGATCGATTCTAAGGTTTTCACAAAGGACGAGCTGGCAAGTGGTTCTTCTGTGACCGCCCCTTTGGTAGATGCCCCTGTGGTTGATTATCAAGGTGCATTGAAACAGAATACAGAAATGGCTTTTGATTTTTCGCGGGTGGTGGATACAAAACCTCAATTTAGTGTTGGCCAAGCGGTCGTGACGAATGCCGAAGGTCATTCTGGACATACACGGTTGCCAGAATATGCACGTGGAAAAACAGGTGTGATCCACAGTTACCATAACGCACATTGCTTTCCTGATGATTATGCAAAGGGGCAGCCAACTGCGCAACATTTGTATACGGTTGTCTTTGCCGCAATTGAATTATGGGGCGCTGACGCTAATCCGAATGACCGTGTGACGCTGGAGTTGTGGGAGGATTACCTTGCATCAGAATAATGATACATTGATCCCATTGCAGCGTTTGGATGAACAACCGTCCTTTGACGAAGCTTGGCAGGCGCAAGTATTAGCTATTGCACAGAACCTCGTGGATGAAGGCATTATTGAAGCGTCTGATTGGTCGAGTGCACTGGGTGTTTCTTTGCGAAAGCATCAAGTCGATGCGGATACTGATACACCAGAGACTTATTACAAAGCTGCTTTAGAGGCCTTGGAAATGGTGTTGCAGGATAAGTGTGATGTTTCACAAAGTTGGACACCTCTAAAAACCTATCTTTTAGGTGTATTTTGTGATTCAATATTTTCAGGAGGATATTTTGATGCACGAAGCAGGATTGTTTGATTTTTCTGATCATCTTGAGCGTTTGTCTAAAACAGGCGACCCACTTGTCGCGCTTTCTGAGCATGTGGATTTTGAGATGTTTCGGTGTGCACTGACAAGTGCACTTAACTATGGAGAGCGTCCACAGGGGGGTCGTCCGCCCTATGATGCGGTTATGATGTTTAAGATTTTGATATTAGCGTCGATGCATAATTTAAGTGATGAGCGGATGGAGTTTCTGATCCGCGATCGTTTTAGCTGGTTGCGTTTTCTTGGTTTGCAAATTGGGGAGCCGACGCCAGATCAAAAGACCATTTGGGTGTTTCGGGAGAAGTTGACCCAAGCGGGTGTGTTGACTGATTTGTTTGCAACCTTTGAGGATCATTTACGTAATCGGGGTTACAAACAAACTGGGGGACAAATTGTAGACTCATCGCTGATTGCAGCCCCACGCCAACGTATGACTTCAAGCGAGAAAGCCCGCGCCAAGGCTGGCGAAGATGCAAAAGATATCTGGCCTGATAATCCAGCCAAGGCGGCACAGAAGGACACCGACGCACGGTGGATGGTCAAGTATAGCAAGGCTAAAACGACCAAGACGGGTGAGAAAGATGCGGGGTTAGTTGATATTTCCGTACCTCACTTTGGCTATAAAAACCACATCAGCATTGACCGTAAGTTTCGGTTTATCAGAGGTGAAAAAACAACAGATGCAGCGCGCTATGACGGTCATGAGTTGGCGTCAGTGCTCACCAAGGACAATCGTTCTGGCAAGGTTTGGGCCGATACAGCTTACCGCACCAAGAGCAATGAGGCATGGCTTAAGGCCAATGGATTTTTCTCCCACATCCACCGTAAAAAACCAAAAGGCAAACCAATGCCCAAACACATCGAGCGCGGTAATGCGACACGTTCTATATTTCGCACCTGTGTCGAGCATGTCTTTGGTCATCAGAAGGGCCCGATGGATTTATCCATTAGAACCATCGGAATTCAACGCGCCACAACAAAGATGACACTCGCCAACATAACCTACAATATGAAGCGTCTCATCTTCCATGAACGACGGCAAGCCACAGCCTGAATCCGTCTAGAATTCAGAAATACCCGCTCAGGCGGCTCCATAAAGCATGAATGCCGCATAAAACGGAACAAAACAGGCTTTTTTTGCGTCAAAAAGCAGCCTGCCGTAAAAAATGCCTATCAAATACCTCTGGAATTAGCGGTTAATCGAGGTGTCCAGTTTGATGGACGAGCGAAAGTCAGATTGGACCCATGCGTATGAAACAACACCGCATGGAGAACCTGTAGAGCTTTAGATCAATGTTGCGATCACGGAGCGCAATGTATCAATTCCGTCACCTTTTTCAGATGATGTTAGAATGATTTCAGGAAATGCTGCTGGGTGTTTTTGTAAAACATCTTTGGTGCGTTGCAACGACTTTTCCAAATCAGTCCCACGCGGTTTATCGCATTTGGTTAGGATCACTTGGAATGTCACGGCAGAGCGGCCTAACAAAGTCATGATCTCTTCGTCTACTGGCTTTGCACCGTGGCGGGCATCAATCAATAGAAAGACACGGCGCAGGGATTGGCGGCCTGAAAGATATGCTTTCAACAGTCGTTGCCATTTTTCTACGATAGGAACAGGGGCGTTGGCAAAACCGTAACCTGGCACGTCGACCAAATAGTGTTCTTCGCCTAATGTGAAGAAGTTAATTTCTTGTGTGCGGCCTGGCGTATTTGATGTGCGTGCCAGTGCTTTTCGGCCCGTTAAGGCATTGATCAAGCTGGATTTACCAACATTTGAACGGCCTGCAAAGCAAACCTCAAGGCGGTCAGCAGGCGGCATGCCATCCATAGCGACAACGCCCTTTAAGAACTCTGCACCCGCTGCAAACATTTTACGACCAACTTCACGCTCTGTATAATCAGGACGTTCTGTAACTTTAAATTCTAAGTCCATTACAGAACCTCTACCTTATCATTTGTGGAAATTGAGCCAGATTTTGTTACGATACCAAAGATACCAAAATCTCGGTGCCCCCAATTTTCTTTTAACACGTCTAGTGTCTTTAAATCGGATACACCTGTGTCTGGATTCACAGTCGTTGCCATGCAGCGCTCGATACGTTCTGCAATTTCAAACTCCACTTCGCCGATACGGATATGCTTCCCGACCCAGTCGAATTCTTCCCAAGCTTCACTTGTGCCGTCGAGCCAAATGTTGCCACGGAACCTACGTTGATCCAATGGCGCACCAAGAGTTTTTGAGAAAGCATCCAGAGATGCTTTGGTTAAAATAGAAATGGTTGGAGCGCTTGAATCCGTCATCCCGCGATCTGGCGCTTTAAACACATGGGAGGGTAAAGAGCGCTTTGGGTCGCTTATTTCTGTGACCCATTCGATTAGATCACGGGCATCTGATGTTTCTTCTGGGTTTACACTGAGATTATCTAGGTCAGGATGTTTTAAATGAATGATACCTGTTATCTCATCAAATTGAGCTGTCACAGCCATCAATTTATACCCACGCGCACCGCGCGCAAAATTCATACAACGGGCCCATTCAGGATTGGAATAATCCACCTTAGCATCCGCATGAGCCAAAGCCCAATGGCGATCCCATGGCATCGTACGACCCGTTTCTAAGGCAACCGATCTAAGTTGTTCACAACCGACACCCTTAATAGGGTGTCGCCATAGATCGGTTACTTTAATCACTTGCTTTCCGCTTCTTCTTTTTTGAAACGTTTAAACATGTTGCCTAGGATATCTGGTTTAACACCTTGGCTACGCATGATTGTATATTGCTGGATGAATGTGATCGTGTTGTTGGCAACCCAATATAGGACAAGACCTGCTGCGAATTGGCCCAACATGAACATGAAGACCCATGGCATCCACGCAAAGATTTGCGCTTGTGTTTTATCTGTAGGAGCTGGGTTCAATTTTTGCTGCAGCCACATTGTGATACCCATAAGAACAGGGAATACACCGATAGATAAAATCGCGAGGAATGATGATGGCTCTGGTGGTGCCCATGGCAATAGACCGAACAAGTTAAAGATAGATGTTGGGTCTGGTGCGGATAGATCATGGATCCATAAAGCAAACGGCGCATGGTACATTTCAATGGTTACAAAGATCACTTTGTAAAGTGAGAAGAAGATTGGGATTTGCAATAGGATTGGAATGCAACCCGCTGCAGGGTTCACTTTCTTCTCTTTGTACATTTTCATTGTAGCTTGTTGCATTGCTTGGCGGTCATCACCATGCTTCTCCTTTAACGCGGCCATTGCTGGTTGAAGGTCTTTCATGCGTGCCATGGACACATATGATTTATAAGCCAATGGGAACAGCAAAGCTTTGATCAAAAGAGTAAGGCCAATAATCGCGAAACCCATGTTACCGATCAGGTTATTCAAGAAATGAAGGACTTGGAAGATTGGTTTGGTTAGGAAAAAGAACCAACCCCAGTCGATTGAATCGATGAAATTGTCTACGTTTTGGATGTTTTCGTATTCTTTGATAATTTCGTATTCTTTCGCACCTGCAAACAATGATGTCGTGATATCTTGAGTGGCACCTGCCGCAATAACCATGCTTGGTAGACGTGCATCTGTTTGATATGTATCGCTGTTTGGTGAGTATTTAGATACGGATTTAAACGCTTGGCCCGCAGATGGGATCAATGTTGTCATCCAGTATTTATCTGTAAATCCAACCCAACCGTTCGACGTAACTTCAATTGCGCTGATAGATGCATTTTCAGCAGGATCAATTGGTTCGTCTGGCATGTCGTCATAATCGATTTCTTCGATTTCACCATCACTTGCGCGTACAACGCCCTCGTGAAGGATATAGAAGCCGATTGTTTCAGGCTCGCCGTGACGGGCAATAATACCGTATGGTGCTAGGCGTACATCTGCACCTGTTGTGTTTTCAACAGATTGTTTGATGTTGAACATATAGTTGTCATCAACGTTGATTGTGCGGCGAAATGTAAGACCCTTACCATTTTCCCATTTCAACGTAACAGGTGATGCTTCTGTTAGGATATTGCCGCTTTCAACTGACCACGGTGTATTGGCATGAGGAACATCATCGTATGTAAGGCCGTCATATGGGGTCCAACCGTACAGCGCGTAATAAGCGTTTGAGCCACCTGTAGGAGATAGCAATGTGATCTTTTCAGAAGGATCATTTAGGCGGACATTGTAATCCAGCAAATGCAAGTCATCTATGCGTGCACCTTTAAGCGAGATAGATCCCTGAAGGCGTGATGTTTTGATCTGAACACGGTCTGTTTTGGCCAATGCGGTTGCGCGGGCAACCTCTGGAGTGACCGCAATCGCAGGAGCTGCAGCTGTTGTTCCTGCCGCTGGTAAACCTGCAGCGTCACCTTGCGCTGGTGTTGTCGTTTGCGCGGTCTCTGTTGCTGGAACTTCAACGGTGGGTTCTGGTGGAAAAATAAGAAACCAACCTATAATAACAAGGGCGCTTAGGGCCATGGCTAGGATTAGATTTTTGTTTTCGTCGTCTTGCATCGGTGCGTCCTGAAAAGGTTGTAAAAGCGTCTGCTAGGTTCAATAGAAAAGCGCTTGAAAGGTCAAGGTTATTCAGTGTTTTTAGGGTTTGGGCGGACCAATCCTGCAAAGTCAAACAGGCCTTGATCCAATAGGTGCGTGGGGCGAGCGTTCATCAGGCTTTTAAACATGACTTGCCGACGGCCCGGACTGTTGGCTTCCCACCCATCCAAAATGGCTTTGACTTGTTGCCGTTGCAACCCGTCTTGAGAGCCACATAAATCACATGGGATGATCGGATATTGCATGTCTTTGGCGAATTTTTCGCAGTCTTTTTCTGCCACAAAAGCCAACGGACGATAGACGAATAAATCGCCCTCATCATTTACCAATTTAGGCGGCATCGTCGCCAAACGTCCACCATGAAACAGGTTCATGAAAAAGGTTTCCAACATATCGTCACGGTGGTGACCCAACACAACGGCTGAACAGCCTTCTTCGCGTGCAATTCTGTATAGGTTTCCGCGTCTTAAGCGGGAACACATCGCACAATATGTGCGGCCTGCTGGTACTTTTTCTTTGACAATAGAATAGGTGTCTTCGAACTCGACACGGTGCTCAACACCCATTTTTTTTAAGAACTCTGGCAACACTGTTGCCGGGAAGTTTGGCTGACCCTGATCAAGGTTACAGGCCAGCAATTCCACGGGCAAAAGACCGCGCCATTTTAATTCGTGTAATACAGCCAACAACGTATAGCTGTCTTTGCCACCAGACAGGCAAACAAGCCATTTGGCGCCGCGTTCGATCATGCCATATTGCTCGATCGCTTCGCGGGTTTGGCGCACGATACGTTTGCGGAGCTTTTTAAACTCCGTTGTGCTGGGCGTACCTTCGAAAAGGGCGTGAATATCTGTGAGTTCGTCTAACATAGCGCCCCTATACCGTGCGATTCCCTGATTTACCAGTAAACGCTTTGTTTCATCTGCGTACGGTGGGGAAAAGAGGGCCAAAAGGGGCGTATGATCCACGTGCACCGTACGTGCACAGGACGTATGACATTTGCCAGACTTTGGATTTCTTAGGTAAACACCAACCGTATCCTGTTTCTAATCCAAATTCCCCCCATATCGGACTGGTTCATGAAAGCTTCAATCATGGGGCACAGGGGATCATCTGCATCAAGCAGTTCTTTGTCGATCAGCATCTGTAAAGCTAAGGATTTCATTTTTTGGGTTATATAAATTGTGTGCAGGCTCCTGCTGTTTGGAAATATCATCATGGGCTTAAACGCCGCTCCCTTAAATCAAATGTACAAATGAAAACGGCCGTCGGTTTGATCCGACAGCCGGGGAGTTCGTTAGTCGCACGAGTACGACTGCTATGACCTTTAGGCCGTCCCCCGAAGGTTGGACCCTGGACATACGTCATAACCTCCCCGACCTATGAATCGAGGAGATATCATCACGGTTGATATCAACCGTCTAAGGAGAGGTAACGACACCCCAAGATCAGCTGTGGCTGATCCTGTGGTTCGGATAGGGGAGGTTTGTTTGGAGGGGAAGGGGGGATTTAATAAAGCACTTTATAATATGTAATAGACAAGAAGTGTAATCGCTAACGTATTAAGATTTAATACATGCAACGATATACGGTTCAAAAGCATCCCATAGAGCGATTAGGTCATCACGACTTAAGCTAACCGAAGAGCTATGAACAACTCTATGTAATGCTTCAATATCACGCAATGAATGGTTATTATTTGCCACTCTTTTTAAATCAGATATTTCATTTTTAGTTAAGTGACCTTGTTCTTCAAGTTTTTGTCCTGCTATGAGGATGTTCCCGTTGAGTGTCTTTTTTCTACTCAAACGATTTCGTTCTAGATAGTTCTGTGTACTTAATTCAATTAATACCCTGAACATAACTGGTATTGATAACTCATGGCGCGAGAAATTCAGGTTGAACTCTAATTCTTGCCAAACACGCTTTATCTTACCTTGTTTTGCTTTCCATATAATTTCATAGTCGACGCTCTGCGGTATTAATGTGGTTCTTTTTTGTGTTCTCTTCCTTGTCTTGGAACCTGCGTTATTTTTATTATTTGACGTTTCGTTAGTTTTTAAGCCCAAAGGTTGCAATTGAATAAGTTCAGATAGATGTGAGACTGTTTTTTTGTTGCCAAGATTTAGGCGGCCTCGGAGACTGAGTATTGTAAAAAACCAACTCACGAGGCCAATATGCAAATCATAAGACTGCACAAGAACGTTTATAAACTTTATGCTTGGGCGCGGACACAAGAATGTTTGGATGCGTACCGTATCAAATACGAAGACACGGTTCGGCAATGGGAAGCTTTACGCGCAGAGGGTGTTTCTCTAGCAAAATGCGCTGAATTTGTCGGCATCTCTCGGTCTACTTATTATCGCTACAAGCGGGTTTTGAAGGATTTGGCGCAAGGGATTATGCCGCCATCAAAGGCCCCAAAACACCGCAATAAGTCACAGTGGGGTGAGGCAGAAAAACAGTTGGTGCTCGAAATTCGCCGCGACAATAAAACCTACGGTAAGGAAAAAATAGGGGCCATCTTGCGGCGCGATAAAAACCAAATCATAAGCGATAGCACCGTGGGGCGTATCTTGGGTTTTCTACGCAAGAAAGGCCTGATTACACGATCAAGGTCTGCACCACAAAAGCGCAAGCGTAACTTCTCCAAGGGCCACGCCAAAGGATGGAAATATAAGGATTACAAAGATATAGAGATTGGAGAACGTGTGCAGATCGACCACATGACTGCCACGAAAAACGGCGTCACCTGCAAGCACTTTCAGGCCTGGGAACGGCGTAGCAAGCACATCCACGCGCAAATTTATTCGAATGCCACCGCACGCTCTGCCAAACGGTTTTTGGAAGAGCTTGTGGAAATAGCTCCCTATAAAATCCTCTCAATTCAAGTTGATGGTGGCTCCGAGTTTATGGCCGATTTTGAGACGGCGTGTGAGCAGATGAAAATCCCGCTCATTGTATTGCCGCCAGCCAGACCGAAATACAATGGTGGCGTTGAGCGTGGAAACCGCACCTTCCGCGAGGAATTCTATGATTGTTGTGATCTGATTGCCGATAGCATTGGAGCTATGCGGTTTGAACTGAGAAAAGCTGTCGAAAAATATAACACATTCAGACCACATCACGCCTTGAAAGGTAAGACACCCATGGAGTACCTTCGAATCACTCAGGCCGAAGCCGCGTGAGTCTCAAAACACATGAACCTATACACAATGTTTCTAAATATTGGTTTATCCCTTTTGTATCTAGTAACCTTTTCAATGAAAGTTCTTTTTCTAGAATATCAGTAGCTACTTTAGCGAGAAGTGGGAGTACATCTGATTTTGGGCGCGATAACTCTAATGAACCATCTTTGCCTAGGGATATGCCGAATTGGGCTTGCCGTTTTTTAGCTGAGAGTAATCGATATAAAGTTGATCTTCCTATATTATGAGCCTCTGGAAAACCTTCTGAGATTAAAAAGTTCTCTACGGCTTCTGCTATTTGGTACTGTGTATTACCACCAGTTCGATCTGCAAAATTGAATTTAGCCCGAGTTCCCCAACCTAATTGCCCGCGCCCACCATCAGTCCCATTATGTCTACGGTGGCTCTTCTCCGCTTTGTTGAGTAGAAAAAGATGCCGACCGCCAAGTAACCTGTTGATATGTATGGTTTCTGATAACTTTACATAGAGCAGGTATATGACAATCAACATCTCGCAGCATATTTTAGGCCTCAAAGGGCAACGTGTAAATGAAATTAAACTGGATGACGGCGGTGTTAAGATTGTCATTCACTGCAGCCGAGACGCGCGTAGGAGGGCTATAGACCCTGCTACAGGCCAGAAGGGAAGCATCAACCAGCATGTCCGCCGACAAGTAAACGACATCCCCCTTTTTGGGTATCCTTGTGTGGTCGAGATTGAGCTGGCGCAGGTTTATATTAACAAGGGCGAACGCCGCATTGAGGGGTGTGATTTTGTTGATAAAGGGTGCCGTTTCACTCACCGATTTTGCCGACTGATCAGTGGATTATGTCGGCATATGTCTATTCAAGCGGTTTCCAGACATTTGGATATACGATGGGAAACGGTCAAGAATATCGACAGGGCATACCTTATTGAAACTCTCCCTACGCTTGATCCTGCAGAGCTAACTGGCTTGGAATATATTGGTGTAGATGAAGTTGCCCGGGCGAAAGGTCATGACTACATGACGGTGGTCTACGATATGGTTGGCGGTCATCTGATCTGGGTTGAAGCAGGCCGAACTGCCGAGGTTTTTTCAAGGTTTTTGAAACAACTGCAACCAGATACAGCCTGCAAAATAAAGGCCGTAGCGATGGATATGGGGCCTGCCTACCAAAAGGCTGTCAGAGAGTCCTTGCCGTTGGCCGACATAGTATTTGACCGTTTCCACGTCATGAAAAACTACAGCAAAGCTATCCATAATCAGCGTCGACTTGAGTTCAGAAAGGCCGATCCAAGTGGTAAAGAGTTGATGAAAGGGACGCATTATCTGTTGCTCAAAAATGCGGATAAGTTGAGTGAAAAACAAAGTGACAAGCTGCAAAGGTTGCTGGAGAGCAATAGCAACCTGAATGCACTTTACGTCTTGAAAGAACAGCTTCAGCTGCTGTGGAGTGCCGCTTCATTTGAGGCGATGGCGGAGCAACTGGAACGTTGGTGCCTGATAGCAGATCAGTCACAGATGCTCTATCTAAAAAAGTTCGCGAAATCCCTACGGAAACATTGTGTGGGCATCTGCAACTACGCCAAACACAAGCTCACAAGCGCCAGGATAGAGGCTGGTAATGTCAGTATAGGAATGATCCGTAAGCGAGCCAGAGGCATCAAGGATACCGAATACTTCAAACTCAAAATTAGACAATCATCCATTCCAGATAATCAATCTATGCTCTATTTGAAATCCTAAATCTACTCAACAAAGCGGAGAAGTGCCTCTACGGTTTATAGCTGTATCTATTACTTTTTGGTCACTTTCGATTTGGCAACCTATTGGCGTTTCTTCAGTGAAATTGGCTTCTGAGGAAAGCTCTGTGAAGAACTTACGATATTTCTCTGGGGCTTTTTCAGGTTTGGCTAACAATTTCAAACAAGTTATGCGCCTATTGCCATCAAAAATTAAGAAACCTTTACTGTCTGGCTTTACTAGTGGCAGGTCAAAGATACCTTTTTGCACTACAATATCTTTTGCCAGCTTACTCATTTGGCCGCCATGATTTTCGAATAACCAATTTATAGCATCTGCTTCTGACTGCTTTGGACCGTGACGATCATTGTTTGCATTAACAATTAATTTCTTAAGCTCTATATATTGTAGTTCCAAATAACTTCTCATTTTTTAATATTTTAGAGATGGTAGATAAGCTTTTTATAAAATGCAAATTATGAACGATTTTTATGATTACAATGGTTTTATTAATCTTAGCGATTGATCCGAGGGTGGGCGTGAAGCGCCCGCCCGTGGGGGCGGATCAGGCGCTGTCCGTGCAAAGCACGGACTGGAGTGTTGCGGGCGTGGTGTTTTGAATGATCATTGGTCATCGCCGATAGACGAAGGCCGCGCCCGACATGTGGGATTTGCGTAGCAATTCCCACTACCGTCCACGGGAGGGTGCTTTGTTTCTGGTTGGATAGGTTTGAGTTGAGCTGGGAGCAAGCGCTGTTCACAAAAATGTTGATGTTCTGATTTTACATGTTGGTGTCGCTAATAAGCTAGATTTGCGGACTGCTTTTGTTTTTTCTGATCTTAATTCTAAGATTTAATTAACCAGGTAACCCCATGACGAGCCATTTAATGCAAGGCGGAGTGTATGAAACACTTCCTGCCGAAATCTATACGAACCCTGATGTCTTTAAGGATGAATGGCACCGTGTTTTTCGACGCAGTTGGCAGCTTGCTGGGCATCTAACGGATATCGCGAATTTGGGTGATTATTTTGTTGCAGAGTTTTCGGGCACTTCCATTATCGTCATGCGTGGGCAAGACAATGAGATACGTGCGTTTTATAACGTGTGTATTCACCGTGGTCATGAATTGTTGGCTGGGGCTGGCTGTGTGAAAAAGATGACCTGTCCCTATCATGCCTGGACTTATGATACGGCGGGTCAGTTGCGGGCAGCACCCAATGCCAAAAACTTTCCTGATTTTGACGTTTCAAAATACAGTCTTAATCAAGTTCAATTGGAAGTGTTCCACGGTCTGATCCTTATCAATTTAGATAAAACGGCACCCTCATTTTTAGGGACGGTGCAATCTGTTTCGTCTGAAATTGCTGAGTATGCGCCCTCTTTCGATAAATATGTGTGTGCGGACAGGACGGAACGTTTATCTGCTGCCAATTGGAAAATAGTCGCCGAGAATTTTAACGAGTGTTATCATTGTGCAATTGTGCATAAAACGCTGACCACTGGGGTTGTCGATCCAGAGCAATATCTGACGCGGCCTGCTGATTACGGTATCCGTCATGAAAGCCCTGCGCGTGTTGGGGATGTGCAATCCTATGGATATGTTGCTGATACAGATGCAAAGACTGATAAATTCCTAACGTGGTGGTTTTGGCCATTATTTGCCATTCAGATCTATCCCGGGGGGATTGTGAACACGTATCGCTGGCACCCGATCAGTGTTGATCAGACCAAAGTTGAAGTGGATTGGTGGTTGCCCAATAAAACACCAAGCAGTGTTGAAGCGGAAATTATACATCAACATCGTACGACGACTTTTGCCGAGGATGGTCCCATCGTTGACTCTGTTCAAAGAGGACTTGCATCTGGAGGTTATGATGTTGGGCCTGTCGTTGTTGATCAAACATGCAGTTCAATGTCAGAGCATCCAATTCTGACGTTCCAAAACCATTATAAAAGATCGATGCTTGATCCTGCTGATATGGCGGGATGATGCTGAGAAGACAGCGTTGTTTTTAATTCGAAAGAGTTATTGCAGTTTGGCTTTATGTTGCTCGTTTAAGCGTTGCTTTTGCTTTGCAAAAGCGGGGTGAGGCAGGGACAGTGTTTTGAATGATCTTTTTTGTGTGGCTGGGGCATGTGATGCTTCGCTCACGACCCTTAATTTTTACCATTATTGATTATAGTGAAAAGTATCACATATTGAAATGACTTCGTATTTTATAGTTTGCAAATAATATATTAAATACAAAGGAAATTATTTTGAAACATCAAGCAACAGTTATTGCATTTATTCTTGGAAATTTGGTGGCGACATCTGTTACGGCGGTAGAAAACTGCCCGATGGGTACCATGGTTGAGGTGCCGATCTCTTCACCAGATGTTGTGTGGACGGGAGCAAGTTTGCAAGCTTATATTCTTGCGAATAACATCACGACACTTTCTAGTAACAATCCCAGTGCTGAGTTAGTTAATGCGGCTGTCCACCATTTTTGCCAAAGTAATTATGGTTTCACTCTTTCGCCTCCGCAAAGCCGTTGGGGTGAGACATTTTCGCGAATGGTGACAGATGTTTATAGTAGCAGTTACCATATCACTCAGGGTGTAAAATTCCATTGTAAGGTGTGTAACGATGGTAGAGCGCTACCAGCTGGCCCAATTGGAGTGGGCACAGATATTGATTGGGAGGATACTGTTATTCCTCGAAATGGGATGACTTGGGTGAAGAATTTGACCTCAACCACGTCTGGTATTGTTGATGTAGGATGTGGTGCTGGCGCAAACCGATGTGATGCAATCCAAGGTGATACGAGTTGTGCGGTTCCGTTACCAGTGTTGTGTATAAATAAAAGTGGTAATCTGCCTGCGCCGAGTTGGGAAACAACGTCACAATATCATCGTTGGGCGGGTGGGGTCGTTGCCACGACAGAGCCCGTAGCGCCACAGACCGAATCGTTGCTGCGGCAAACCTCTGCTGAGGCTGACCAGTATTGTCAGGGTAAGTTTGGCCCAGATTGGCAAGTGGCAGAATTTCACGATGGGTGGGGGTGGAATTTCAAAGCCTATGGGAATGTTGGCACAAACGCTGGTAGGTTTTGGGTTGATATAAACAATCAAAATGCAAATTGCTGGGATCAATAAGCTGAGAGGCAAGGGGTTATTGTATCTTCGCCTTATGTTTTTCGTTCAACCGCTTAACGGCACGATCCAAGGCTTTCATACTGTCGCCATACAGCAGATTTTCGGGAATTGTGTCGCGTGCGGTGACTTCGAATTTGGCGTAGATGTCCATCAAATCCATGTTCTGGATCAGGCGCTGGGAGATGTCTTTGATCTTGGTTTCGAAATGTGTGTTCATGTTCATCCGCACTGGTTATGGATTTAAGAAATGAGCGGTTCGAGGTGATTTGACAAGTTTAAATTAGGTAAAATTTTATATCGGTGGAAGTTTGCCTGCTGGTTTAGTCGGGCACATTATCAATGCCGCTGCCGCCCCATGGATGGCAGCGTGTGATACGGCGCAGGGCCAGCCATCCCCCTTTGATACCGCCGTGTTTTTGCAGGGCTTCAAGAGCATAGGAAGAACATGTCGGTTGGTAGCGACAGTTGCTGCCGATCAGGGGGCTGATGACATTGCGATAGAATTTGACAGGCAGCGAGAATATGAAGGCGAGTGGGGTCATGGGGTTTATTTAGACGGTTTTCCCAAGTTGCGCTATCAGAATAGACGGTTTTCCCAAATGATATTGTCGGTGATGGTTTTAATTTTACTCTCAACAAAGCTCTGACTAGGCTTTTATATGACATGGAATTTAGATCAAATATTTGAAACAAGCGCTGGGCGTGTTCGAGCAGGGTCTGCTGGTGCTGGATCCGCTTTGGTTTTGGCACATGGTTGGCCTTGGTCCTCTTATGCGTGGCACCGCATCATTCCAGAGTTGGCTAAAACGCATTCTGTTTATTGGTATGACATGCCTGGGTATGGGCAATCAGATAAGGTGGCTAATCAACGAACATCATTGGATGTACAAGGAGAAATTTTTGCCGAGATGACGAGGCTTTGGGGATTAGAACGCCCCAAGGTTGTAGCGCATGATTTTGGTGGAGCCACGACATTGCGCGCGCATCTTTTGCATGGGTGTGAGTTTGAAGAGTATGTGCTTATGAATGTGGTTGCGATGCGACCATGGGGATCAGAGTTTTTTGATCATGTGGGTAAGCATGTTGCTGCGTTTCAGGGGCTTCCGACGCATATACATCGCGCTATTGTTGAGGCGTATGTAAAAGGCGCCTTTGTTTCTGAAATTAGCATAGAGGATTTCAATAATTTAGTGAAGCCGTGGTTAACAGATGAGGGTGCGGATAGCTTTTACCGTCAGTTTGCGCAAGCAGATGAAAAATGGCTCTTCTCCGCTTTGTTGAGTAGAAAAAGATGCCGACCGCCAAGTAACCTGTTGATATGTATGGTTTCTGATAACTTTACATAGAGCAGGTATATGACAATCAACATCTCGCAGCATATTTTAGGCCTCAAAGGGCAACGTGTAAATGAAATTAAACTGGATGACGGCGGTGTTAAGATTGTCATTCACTGCAGCCGAGACGCGCGTAGGAGGGCTATAGACCCTGCTACAGGCCAGAAGGGAAGCATCAACCAGCATGTCCGCCGACAAGTAAACGACATCCCCCTTTTTGGGTATCCTTGTGTGGTCGAGATTGAGCTGGCGCAGGTTTATATTAACAAGGGCGAACGCCGCATTGAGGGGTGTGATTTTGTTGATAAAGGGTGCCGTTTCACTCACCGATTTTGCCGACTGATCAGTGGATTATGTCGGCATATGTCTATTCAAGCGGTTTCCAGACATTTGGATATACGATGGGAAACGGTCAAGAATATCGACAGGGCATACCTTATTGAAACTCTCCCTACGCTTGATCCTGCAGAGCTAACTGGCTTGGAATATATTGGTGTAGATGAAGTTGCCCGGGCGAAAGGTCATGACTACATGACGGTGGTCTACGATATGGTTGGCGGTCATCTGATCTGGGTTGAAGCAGGCCGAACTGCCGAGGTTTTTTCAAGGTTTTTGAAACAACTGCAACCAGATACAGCCTGCAAAATAAAGGCCGTAGCGATGGATATGGGGCCTGCCTACCAAAAGGCTGTCAGAGAGTCCTTGCCGTTGGCCGACATAGTATTTGACCGTTTCCACGTCATGAAAAACTACAGCAAAGCTATCCATAATCAGCGTCGACTTGAGTTCAGAAAGGCCGATCCAAGTGGTAAAGAGTTGATGAAAGGGACGCATTATCTGTTGCTCAAAAATGCGGATAAGTTGAGTGAAAAACAAAGTGACAAGCTGCAAAGGTTGCTGGAGAGCAATAGCAACCTGAATGCACTTTACGTCTTGAAAGAACAGCTTCAGCTGCTGTGGAGTGCCGCTTCATTTGAGGCGATGGCGGAGCAACTGGAACGTTGGTGCCTGATAGCAGATCAGTCACAGATGCTCTATCTAAAAAAGTTCGCGAAATCCCTACGGAAACATTGTGTGGGCATCTGCAACTACGCCAAACACAAGCTCACAAGCGCCAGGATAGAGGCTGGTAATGTCAGTATAGGAATGATCCGTAAGCGAGCCAGAGGCATCAAGGATACCGAATACTTCAAACTCAAAATTAGACAATCATCCATTCCAGATAATCAATCTATGCTCTATTTAAAATCCTAAATCTACTCAACAAAGCGGAGAAGTGCCTGAAAAATATACCGCAGAGGTCGAGTCTATGTTTGGACAGATACGGTGCGGCGTTAAAATCATTTGGGGGCAAGATGACCCTTGGATTCCATTGGAGCGTGGTAAAATGCTCACGGCAATCGCTTGAAGATTTCAGCCTTCACCTTTGATTGCGGCTTTTAGGTAACTATCATCCCAAGCGGCTGTTTTTCTTCGTATTTTCAGACTGGCCGTATCGCCGACTTGCTTGAAGATGTTGATTGCACTATGTCGCATCAGAGCCATGTTGGCGGGGCCATTTTGGGTCCGCAAGCGCATCAGGTCGTCGTGAAACACCACATCCATCACCCAGTGCAGGCGATTTTCCACACCCCAATGGGCGCGTGTGGCGCGCAGGAATTGCTTGGCTGAGAGCGGTGCGGAGGACAGATAGTAACGTCGCGAGAAACTGGTTTTACCTTTGTGTTTGACCTCGGCCTCGATCATGCCGATAGCGGCGAGGCCTGGAAACCTTGGTGCGCCAGGCTCAGACCGATCAGGGCGCAGCCACTCTACATCATGACTGACATAGGCACGACGGATTTCTATCCGCCCATGATCGGCATCGGTGGTTTCATGGGTTTCCAAACCACTGGTCTGGTCGAAATAGAGCCTCACCTCTTCATGCAGTGATTTTTGGTTGCCTTTAAGCGCCAAAAGATAGTCTGCGCCTTGTGCGAGGATCGCCGCAGCAATACCGTGTTGGCAGCCCATTGCATCAATCGTGACCAGCGCGCCTTTCAACTCAAGCCGCGCCAGTAGTCGAGGTATCGCGCTGATTTCATTTTCCAATAATTGGTTAAAACCACCAGCTTTTAGCTGGTCAGCTTTAGCGTTATTTACATAAGGTTTCCTTCCATTTTAAGACCCAGCGTTGCGGTAAGGTCTTAAAATGGAAGGAAACCTTATGATCTATTCTACTGGAAGTCATAGCAGATATTATCACAGATACCATATCGTTTGGGTAACAAAATATCGTTACAAGGTGCTGCGTGGTGAAATGCGTGAGCGTATTCGGACATTGATACGACAAACGTGCAATGAATTGGGCGTACACATTGAAAAAGGCGTATTGTCTACCGACCATGTGCATATGTTTGTGTCAGTCCCGCCGCACGTCCCAATTTCAAAGGTGATGCAACGCGTAAAAGGGAGGTCCTCATACAAGATACAGCGGGAGTACCCCGAATTACGCAAACGCTATTGGGGGCAACGGTTCTGGGCTAGAGGCTATTTTTCAACGACGAGTGGAAATGTGACGGATGACGTTATTCGTCAGTATCTTGAATTACATTCAAAACGTGAACCTACCGACGAAAGTCGGTAGTTGTTCAGTCTCTTTCTCGTCACAGGATTCTTGCCCCAAGACCAATCTCTGACGCGTTGCCCAAGCTGAAACCAGATGCAGGGCGCGGCCATCCTCACCATGCGCACGGCGTGACGACTTGCCGTCAATTGCCACGATCTCATCATCGCCATCGCGCAAGGCCGCAACCCAGGAAACGAAGCATTCGCTAAACAGGTCAGCGGGAATCGCGTTCATCACATCATTGAGCGTGTCATGAGATGGGATGCCATCTTTGAAGGGTAGAAACCCACGCAAGAATTTCAATTTTCGGTCCGCCCATCGGGCTATTTCGGCAAAATCATCAGCACCAGCCATAACACCGCAGAGCACAATCAGTAGGATTTCGGGTAGTGGATAAACAGTTTTCCAGCTCTGGCGTGGGTCTTCAATGGCAGAAAAATGGTCGAGGATATTGGCTGAGATCATGGGAGGCTCCGAATGTCATTTCAATGACCAGAGAATCACATATCACCCGCTAAGGGAATCCCCACTTTTTCAAGCGATTGCCGTGGTAAAATGCTACATGAATTGATCCCTAATGCCAGTTTTGATACGATCGCAAATGTTGGGCATATGCCGCAATTGGAAGCGCCAGAAGAGGTTTTGATACGGCTTTAAGCTTCATGCACTTTCTTGAGCGCGTATTTCAGATCTGCTTGTAGCTCTTTGAAATCCCGTATTGCGGTGACTTCGCGTTTGCCGATCAGGACGTAATCCCAACCAGCGCGACCCTTTTCAGGGATCATCAGGCGGGCGATTTCGCGCAAGCGGCGTTTGGCGCGGTTGCGTGCCACGGCGTTACCGACTTTTTTAGAGCAGGTGTAGCCAATGCGAATGGTGGGATCGTCGTCTTGGCGGTTGCGCGCTTGCAAGACGAAGCCGCGTACAGAACGGTAGGGGCCGCGGTTGCAGGCCAGAAAATCTTTGCGTTCTTTGATGACTTGCAAACAAACGGAAACCGCCGGAGGCGTTTCACCGGCGTCCCTGTGGGTGCCTTGTGTCGCCTGCGACGGTTTCATAATCTTATAGACCTTTAGGTCAGCGCTATTATTTGCGTCTTATGCAGAAAGCTTTTTACGGCCTTGGTTGCGACGGCGGTTCAAGATGATGCGACCATTTTTAGTCGCCATACGTGAACGAAAGCCGTGACGGCGTTTGCGAACGAGATTGCTCGGCTGGTATGTACGTTTCATGTCGATCTCCTGATCGGGTATTATGGTTTGAACCAGATATAGATTCGAAACCGTTCTATTCGGAAGCTGCTATTTAGGCGCGAAAGAGATGTAAGTCAATTCGCTCAGGTGGCTTTTATTGCAAGAAATGCAGGTTTTCCAAGCTTTATTTTCCAATAATTGGTTAAAACCACCAGCTTTTAGCTGGTCAGCTTTAGCGTTATTTACATAAGGTTTCCTTCCATTTTAAGACCCAGCGTTGCGGTAAGGTCTTAAAATGGAAGGAAACCTTATGATCTATTCTACTGGAAGTCATAGCAGATATTATCACAGATACCATATCGTTTGGGTAACAAAATATCGTTACAAGGTGCTGCGTGGTGAAATGCGTGAGCGTATTCGGACATTGATACGACAAACGTGCAATGAATTGGGCGTACACATTGAAAAAGGCGTATTGTCTACCGACCATGTGCATATGTTTGTGTCAGTCCCGCCGCACGTCCCAATTTCAAAGGTGATGCAACGCGTAAAAGGGAGGTCCTCATACAAGATACAGCGGGAGTACCCCGAATTACGCAAACGCTATTGGGGGCAACGGTTCTGGGCTAGAGGCTATTTTTCAACGACGAGTGGAAATGTGACGGATGACGTTATTCGTCAGTATCTTGAATTACATTCAAAACGTGAACCTACCGACGAAAGTCGGTAGTTGTTCAGTTTGCCCGTTTGTTACAAGAGCCCTAGTTTTTGTAATGAAAGAGGGGAAAACAGTCACCAAAGTTCACTCAGCTGTGAGGTACCTATCTTCGCCTATCAGAATGTCGCAATAAGGGTCAAACGTAACGAATAAGTCGGTAGAAATATGAAAAACACGAATTTAAACCAAGAGCAGATGCCATCACAGGGTTTCTCTCTTAAACGGATGTTGCCCTTTGTGGCAATTGTTCTGGCAGCTATCTTAGGCTTTGTTTTCCTTAGGGATTATTTAAGCTTTGATAAGTTGGCTGAGAACCAAGATGTGCTAAAGGCGTGGCGTGACAGCAATTATGTTTTGGCGGCATTGGTGTTCATTGCGGTTTATATTGTGATTGTTGGCTTTTCCCTACCAGGCGCTGCGATTGCGACGTTAACGGGTGGTTTTCTATTCGGTGTTTTCCCCGGAGCTTTGTTTAATATTATTGCGGCCGCAATAGGGGCAACGGCAATTTTCATGGCTGCGCGTACTGGATTTGGTGAAACTTTATCCAAGAAAATGGATGGGTCTGATGGGGCTGTTAAAAAGATCAAAGATGGATTGAAAGAAGATGAAGTGAGCTATCTATTGCTGATGCGTTTGGTGCCTGCTGTCCCATTTTTTGTGGCAAATCTTGTGCCTGCATTGGTGAATGTTAATCTGAAACGGTTTATATGGACGACATTTGTCGGTATTATCCCTGGTTCAGTGGTTTATACGTGGGTTGGCTCTGGTTTGGCAGATGTGTTTGCCAAAGGTGAGACACCAAATTTAGGTATTATATTTGAATGGCATATTTTGGGCCCATTGCTGGGCTTGGCTGGATTGGCCTTTGTTCCGATCATTATTAAGAAGATTAAAGGAAAGTAATTATGGTCAATCGTATTAAAACGGACCTTTGCATCATTGGTGGTGGTTCGGGTGGTTTGTCTGTTGCGGCGGGTGCTGTGCAAATGGGTGCGAACGTCGTTCTTGTCGAAGGTGGCAAGATGGGTGGTGATTGTTTGAATTATGGCTGTGTGCCATCGAAAGCGTTGATTGCTGCGGGTAAGCATGCGCATGCGATGACGACTGGTGGACCATTTGGTGTAGCGCCTGTTGAGCCTAATGTGGATTATGCTGCTGCCAAAGATCATGTGCGCAAAGTGATCGCAGGGATTGAGCCGCATGACAGTGTGGAGCGGTTTGAAGGTTTGGGCGTAAAGGTGATTACTGAATACGGTACCTTTATTTCGCCAACAGAATTACAAGCGGGTGATACGATTATCACTGCGCGTCGGTTTGTGATTTCAACGGGATCTTCGCCGTTTGTACCACCTATTCCAGGTTTGGATAAGGTGGCGCATTACACCAATGAGGATGTTTTTGAGTTGCGTGAACAACCAAAGCACCTGTTGGTGATTGGTGGTGGTCCAATTGGAATGGAATTGGCGCAAGCACATGTGCGTTTGGGGTCAAAGGTGACTGTGATCGAAGGCTTTAAGGCGCTGGGCAAAGATGATCCTGAGATGGCTGCGATTGCTTTGGAGCGTTTGCGCTCTGAAGGCATTGTGATCGAAGAAGATGCTTTGGCCGAAGAGATCAGCCAGAAGAGGGATGTGATTACGGTCAAGACGAAAGATGGTCGTGCATTCAAAGGATCACATTTGTTGATGGCGGTTGGGCGTAAGCCGAATACGGATAAATTGAACCTAGAAGCTGCTGGTATTGAACCAACGCGTGGCGGGATTAAAGTGGATGCGTCATTGAAAACCACAAACAAGCGTGTTTATGCGATTGGTGATGTGGCTGGTGACCTGCAATTTACACATGTGGCAGGGTATCATGCGGGTGTGATTATCAAATCTGCGTTATTTGGCATGCCATCAAAAGCAAGTTCTGCACATATTCCTTGGGCGACATATATCGACCCTGAGATGGCGCAAGTTGGCCTGACAGAAGCGCAAGCGCGTGATGCGCATGGTGATAAATTGGAAGTTGTGCGCTTTGAATACGCTGAAAATGATCGTGCGCGTGCGGAATTGGCGACCACTGGTTTGATCAAGGTGATGATCGTCAAAGGTCGCCCTGTTGGTGCAAGTATTGTTGGGGTACAGGCTGGTGAGTTGATCCAAACCTGGGCACTTGTGATTGCGAATAAGCTGAAAATCGGTGCTGTGGCAGCGATGGTTTCCCCTTATCCAACACTCGGAGAGATCAATAAACGTGCAGCGGGGGCGTATTACACGCCACGTTTGTTTGAGAGTGATTTTGTCAAAAAGGTTGTTCGGTTCGTTCAGCGCTTTTAATTATAAGCGAAATATAGTTAGTGTCTAAGCCATTGAATGTTATCTTTGATGGCTTAGATTAAAGACAACAAATTATGTTATAGGGGAAACATGTTTCTTAAGTCACTTTCAGGACGATTTTTATTACTGACGATTATCTTTGTGATGCTTGCAGAGGTCTTGATATTTGTGCCCTCTATTGCACGTTTTCGCGTAGATTATTTACAGGAGCGTTTGGAACGCTCGCAAATTGCATCTTTGGCGGTTTTAGCTGCTCCGACTGAAATGGTTGAGGCAGAATTGGCCGCAGAATTACTGCGTAATGCGGATGTTTTAAACGTTGTTTTGAGCCGTGATGCGGTACGTCAATTGGTATTAGCATCCCCTATGAAAGCTATGATCGATCAATCCTATGATTTGCGTAATTCAGGTGCTGTTATGCTGATGCGTGATGCGATGATGGTTTTGGGTGAAGATGAAGACCGTGTCATTCGTGTCATTGGTGAACCTGTAAAAGATGCAGGCTTGATGATTGAGATTTCGATGTATGAGAGACCTTTGCGCGATGCGATGATCGCTTATGGGCTGAATATTTTGAAACTATCGGCTATTATCTCGATTATTACTGCGGCTTTGCTTTTTGTGGCTGTGCGAATTCTATTGGTACGCCCAATCAATAGGCTGGTCAGTAAAATGCGTAGTTACGCGGCTAATCCAGAGGATGTGCGCAAAATTATTCAACCACAAGCAGGTGCTGTTGAATTACGCGAAGCGGAAACGGCACTGCAATCTTTACAAACAGAATTAAGCCAATCCTTGAAGCAAAAGGGCCGTTTGGCGGATTTGGGTGGGGCTGTTGCGCGTATCAGCCATGATTTGCGTAATATCCTGACGACAACGCAATTGTTGGCGGATCGCGTCGAAATGAGTGATGATCCTCAGGTGAAAAAGACAGCACCAAAATTGATCAACTCATTGTCGCGTGCGGTGAACTTGTGTGAAAGTACGTTGAGCTTTGGTAAGGCCGAAGAAACGCCGCCACAGTTGACGCAATTCGCAATGAATCCTTTGTTGGCAGAGGTTGTTGAGGGAGAACGATTGGCGATTGGAGATGCTGATCTGCGCATTCATTTGAATGTGGAACGTGGCGTTAGAATGTCTGCGGATCGCGAACAGCTTTACCGTATTGTGAGCAATATTGTACGAAATGCACGCCAAGTGCTGGCCTTGCGGGATAAGCCCGGAGAAATTCGTGTAACTGGTGCTGAAACGGTGGATTACTGGACAATTGAGATCATAGATAATGGCCCCGGATTGCCGAAACGTGCGGTGGACAACTTGTTTACACCGTTCGAAGGGGGTGCACGTAAAGGTGGCTCTGGCCTTGGTTTGGCGATTTCTGCGGATTTGGTCAAAGGGCACGGTGGCACATTGGAACTGAAATCCACGAGCGAAAATGGCACAACGTTTATGATTAATCTGCCAAAATCAGTTTGATAGAGGCCATCTCCGATGGATACGGGTAATTCACCCTAATTTTGACAAAATGTTTTGCTTAATCGCGGGCAAAAAGTAAGAGTAGTAGGGGCAATTTTATGCAATTAACGATGATCGGAACTGGGTATGTTGGGCTGGTTTCAGGGGTGTGTTTTTCGGACTTTGGGCATGACGTAGTTTGTGTTGATAAACTACCCGCCAAGATTGACGCATTAGAGCGCGGCGAAGTGCCTATTTATGAGCCAGGTCTGGATGATTTGATGGCCAAGAATGTATCGGCTGGACGTCTTAAGTTTACCTTGGAATTGGATGCAGCCGTTGGGGATGCTGATGCGGTATTTATTGCTGTTGGGACACCAACACGTCGCGGCGATGGTCATGCAGATTTGACTTATGTTTATGCTGCGGCACGTGAGATTGCGCAGTCCTTAAAGGGTTATACGGTTATTGTGACCAAATCGACTGTTCCTGTGGGCACAAACCGCGAAGTGGAACGGGTTATTCGCGAAGAGAACCCTGATGCGGATTTTGATGTGTCGTCTAATCCAGAGTTTCTACGTGAAGGTGCTGCAATTGAAGATTTCATGCACCCTGACCGTGTTGTGGTGGGTGTAGAAAGTGACCGTGCACAAGAGGTGATGGCTAAGGTGTATCGCCCGCTTGCATTGCGCGAAGCCCCGATTGTGTACACTGATCTGGAAAGTGCCGAGATGATCAAATATGCGGCAAACGCGTTTTTGGCGACGAAAATTACATTTATCAATGAGATTGCAAACCTGTGTGAAAAAGTTGGAGCCGATATTAAATTGGTGTCCAAAGGCATGGGGATGGACAACCGTATTGGCGGTAAATTCCTGCATGCTGGCCCTGGCTATGGTGGGTCTTGTTTTCCAAAAGATACGAAAGCATTGGCGCGTATTGGTCAAGAGCATGCCAGCCCGATCAAGATCGTAGAGCAGGTGATTGCGATTAATGACGAGCGCAAGCGTCAGATGACGGATAAGATTATGTATCTCTGTGATGATAAGGTGAAGGGCAAAAAGATCGCCATTTACGGCGTGACGTTTAAACCAAACACAGATGATATGCGCGACAGCCCATCATTAACAATTGTCCCCGCTTTGGTGGGGGCTGGTGCGGATGTGCATGTGGTTGACCCGCAAGGTCGTGAAGAGGGCGAAGAGATGTTACCCTCTGTAACATGGCAAGAGGACCCTTATGCAGCGGCTGAAGATGCGGATGCCGTGGTGATCTTAACAGAGTGGAATGAGTTCCGCGCATTGGACCTTAGCCGTTTGGCGGGTTTGATGAAGTCTGCCAAGATGGCTGATCTGCGCAACATCTATGATCCAGAGGATGCCCAATCTGCAGGCTTTGAATATGTCGGTGTCGGGCGGTAAGGTTTACAACATTAGCTCATAAAGAACGGCACCTAATTGAGGTGCCGTTCTTATTTGAAGTGCGACCACCCATGAGATCGGATTGGGGATGGGTGATCGCATGGTTCTCGCGGGATTAACCGATGGGTTGGTTGTCCATACGGGATATGGCAACGATACCAGAGCGGGGGACACTGGTGCCGCCATTGGGGAAGTGACTGTTGCCTTTTTCGCCAGGATGTTGAACGCCAACGAATGCGGTTTTTCTATCTGCGGACCAAGCGATGCCTGTGATCTCGGCCTCTTTTGGACCGACTAGGAAACGGCGAATTTCACCTGTTGCAGGGTCGCCAACCAGCATTTGGTTGTTGCCCATGCCAGCGAAGTCACCCTCGTTTGTATATTTGCCGTCTGTTTGTATCCACAACAAACCTTTGCTGTCAAAGCTGATACCATCTGGTGAGTTGAACATATTGCCAGCATTGATGTTTGGGGAACCTGCTTTTGGGCCCTCGTGAACCTCTGGGTTGCCAGCAAGGGCGAAGATGTCCCAGCTGAATGCATCACTTGCATGATCTTGCATGTCAGGCACCCAACGTAGGATTTGACCGTATTTGTTTTTCTCACGCGGGTTTGGGCCACCTACAGGGGTTTCGTCGCCGCCTGCATTGGGTTTTA
Source organism: Amylibacter sp. (assembly GCA_965206885.1). Taxonomy (GTDB): domain Bacteria; phylum Pseudomonadota; class Alphaproteobacteria; order Rhodobacterales; family Rhodobacteraceae; genus Amylibacter. The sequence continues at coordinate 368,192 of CBDBLJ010000008.1, forward strand.
GACCGCGATTTTTGTTATTTGTTAAAGCAACATAAGCTTCAACTTGTGTTGGGTTATGTGTCACCCACTCTGGACGATCCATTGTAGTCGCCCCAACGATAGAGGCTGCTTGGCGTGTATGGACGCAAATTTCAGCCTGTGTTAAACCTGTTGTCTCTGGTGTGAGAGCCAGCCATTCACCACGTTGATCGTCAGTGAATTTTGCTGCATATAAAACACCGTCAGTAAGCAGATCATCCGTGTCGCCACCTTCTGCATAGTAGCCGTTTGATACATAGCGATATAGGAATTCGCCGCGTTCATCATCGCCCATGTACACAACGATTTTGCCGTTTGGTGCGACAACAACATCAGCGTTTTCGTGTTTGAAACGACCCAATGCTGTGCGTTTTTTTGGTGTTGATGTTGGATCAGTCGGGTCGATTTCAACAATGTAACCTGCGCGGTTTGGCTCATTTGGGTTCTTTGAGATATCAAAACGTGCATCTGCCATGGCCCAGTTGTAACCCCAGTCATCGTGGCCGATGCCGTAACGCTTAAAGCGTTGTGGTAGGTTCAGCTCTTTGTCGGATGAAGAGAAATATCCGTTGAAGTTCTCTTCGCATGCCAGATATGTGCCCCAAGGTGTTTCGCCGTTACCGCAATTGTTCCATGTGCCAAGGGATTGTGTGCCTGATGGATCAGCCGCAGTTTTTAACAAATTATGACCTGCTGCTGGGCCTGTTAACTCCATTGGTGTGTCGGCTGTGATACGGCGATTCAGATCGCTGTCTTTGATCACTTCCCAGTTTTCGCCAACTTTATGGACTTCTGCCACTGTTACACCGTGGGCCGCTTTGCCCTTTGCAATGTCGTCTGCTGTTTCTGGTAATTTGCTGTCGCGGTTGCCGTAGATGATTGGGCGGTTTGTGTATTCGTTGTTTGCAACCAATAGGTGGCGGTTGCCGATTGTAAACATGGACATGCCATCGTTGTTATCGCCGAATGCACGCAATTGGCTTGCTGCGGTGCCGCGTGTTGCTTCGTCAAAATCTGGTGCGTCTGACCATAATGGATGGTTCTGTCGCAAACTGAGATTGTGCATGGAGTCACTCCTATCGCCGGACACAGTTATCCAGCGAGCGCCGAAAATTGCTGGAAAGCGGATTGTCCGGGTGTTCCGAATTGTTTCTTGCGGATCATGTGCGCGACTTCAATGCCATCCAGTGTTGCGGACAGGGCAATCGCATGAGTTTTACCCCTGAATTATCTGGAAAAGAAAATCCTCGTCCCAAGCCGCCAAGTGTCGCTTTAACCTGAGGCTTTGCTTTCCCTTTACGGAGCGCAGCATGTTGTTGGCGGCGTGCTTGATCGTTGTAAAATTAGCTGGCGCGTTTCCTTTACGGATACGACATTCATCATCACGAAACACCATATCCATGACCCAATGCAGCCCGTTTTCAAGGTTCTGTTGCAAAGATTTTAATGTTGATTGCTTTTCTGGTGAGATTTTTGCATACGCATGTGAGTTTTAGACCAACAGGTGAGTGTACCATGATTTCGTTCAGCGGCTGTCATTTCCCCAAAGAAGCGATTCTTTATGCGGTGTTTTTTTACGTGCGCTATGGTGTTTCCTACCGTGATCTGGAGGAAATCATGGCGGAACGTGGTGTCGATGTCGATCATACAACCCTGAACCGATGGGTGATAAAATATGCGCCCTTGATCGCCACTGAAGCACAGCGTCGGAAGTCTGGAACCAGCACCTCGTGGCGCATGGACGAGACCTATATCAAAGTCAAAGGTAAGTGGATGTATTATTACCGCGCCATCGATAAATTCGGCAAAACCCTTGATTTTATGCTGTCAGAGCAGCGGGATGAAGCGGCAGCGACTGCATTTTTCAAGCGGGCGATCCAGAATAACGGCTTCCCTGACAGGGTGGTCATCGATAAAAGCGGTGCCAACCTCGCCGGGTTGAATAACATGAATTACCTGCTCTTGTTGAACGGCTGGTTTTGGCTGATTGAGATATTGCAGGTCAAATATCTCAACAACATCATCGAGCAAGACCACAGGTTCATCAAGAAGCTGACCAAGCAAATGAAGGGCTTCAAATCCTTCCTCTCAGCCTCCGCAACACTGGATGGCATTGAAGTCGCGCACATGATCCGCAAGAAACAATTCGGAACACCCGGACAATCCGCTTTCCAGCAATTTTCGGCGCTCGCTGGATAACTGTGTCCGGCGATAGGAGTGACTCCATGCACAATCTCAGTTTGCGACAGAACCGAGTTGTTGACGGCGCTTAGTGGACATTGACTGCGCCTTACTTTCTGCGGCGCAGCACCATAAAAGTGGCCCGCGTAATTCCTTCCATACACCACTGGGCTACTCGAGAATGGTTTCCAGAATTCACAAGTTCTTGGCTTGTTTTTCTGGACTAAAGATAAGGGCTTTGAAAATGATTGTTTTAATGATTTAATGAAATCATGATTTACGGCGTAGTATAATAATTTTAGGAAATTTCACAGTGTCTACAAATCCAAAAGCTACCATTCAATTAAAAATTCCAACTGAGCTAAAGAGAAAAATACAACAGGTAGCATTTGATAGAGATGAAACAATGAAAACACTTATTTTAAAATCATTACAAAAGAATGGCATTAAAATTGCCGACGCTTTAATTGTAGACCAAAGAAAGAAGAGGTAGCTTATGACTTCTTCGTTAATTGTTGATCTCTTCTGTGGTGCTGGCGGTTTGAGTTTTGGCTTTAAGAACCAAGGGTTTGAAATTAGTGCTGGTGTTGATGTCGATGAAAATTGTAGATACCCATATCAGGCTAATATTGAAGCTCCATTCATCCGAACTGACGTATCTGAAATAACGCGCGAAGAAATGTTAGAGTTATTTGATCCTCATAAGATCAAAATTCTGGTTGGTTGTGCGCCATGCCAACCATTTTCCAAATATAACCAGAAAAACAATGATCCAAAATGGAAACTTCTAAAATCATTTTCCCGTCTTATTACGGAAGTAAAGCCAGAGATTGTATCAATGGAAAATGTTCCTCAATTAATGAAATTTAAAGATGGCGCGGTAATAAAAGAATTTATAAAATGTCTAACTGATGCTGGTTATCATGTATCTTTTGACACACTGTTTGCGCCTGATTATGGTTTGCCACAAAGTAGATCAAGACTGGTGTTGTTGGCTTCGTTACTTGGTCCTATTTCGTTACCTACACCGACACATGATGGTAAACATGTTACTGTACGAGAAGCTCTCGCAAGCCTACCACCTTTAAAAGCAGGTAAAGCAGATGAGCATGATTGCTTACATCGATCTGGTAGTTTAAGTGAGCTTAATCTCAAAAGAATTAAAGCTTCTAGGCAAGGTGGTTCATGGAATGATTGGCCAGAGAATCTTGTCGCAAAATGCCACCAAAGCGAAACTGGAAAAGGATATAGATCCGTTTATGGACGTATGAGTTGGGATCGCCCATCTCCAACAATAACGACACAGTTTTTTGGTTTCGGAAATGGTCGTTTTGGCCACCCAGACCAAGACCGCGCTATTTCTCTCCGAGAAGGTGCAATCTTACAAGGTTTTCCTCAGGATTATAAGTTTGTGCCACCAGGGAAAAAAATTCATCTGACTAAAGTTGGAAAAATGATCGGAAATGCGGTACCTGTAACGCTAGCTGATGCGATTGCAGGAGCCGTTAAATCACACCTAAAGGAGCATGAATATGTCTGATCGCCCACTGGTTATGCAGATCAGCCTTAATGCACTTGAGCATCTAGGTATGAATTTATACAGTAATGTTCCCGCAGTTTTATCCGAAATTGTTGCTAATGCCTGGGATGCTGATGCAAAAGAAGTTATCGTAGAGATTGATAAGCAGAATAACTCTGTAACAATTACCGATAATGGTCTTGGTATGACGCGTGATCAAGTGATTGATCGTTTTTTAACGGTTGGTTTTAAAAGGCGTTCCAGTATCGGTCATGAAACCAGTCTTGGAAGATTGCCAATGGGCAGAAAAGGTATTGGTAAGTTGTCATCCTTTTCTATTGCTCGAAAAGTGGATGTATATACCATTAAAGATGGCGAAAAAACAGCTTTCCGAATGGATCGAGATAAAATTAAAGAACAGATTGAAACTGCAAGTAGTTCACCTTACATCCCAGATGAAAAAGTAGATTGGCCTGAGAATTTAGCTCGTGGAACACGGATCATTTTATCTGACCTAACCAAGAGTGTCACTGAGTTAACTCTTGGTGGATTACGCAAACGGATAGCTCGCCGGTTTGCTATTATTGGCCCAGAAAACGATTTTGAAGTCATTGTTAATAGCGGAAAGATTGGCCCCAAAGATCGAGGTTATCATAAGCTCTTAGAATATGTATGGACGTATGGTGATCAAGATGAATTTGTAAAATCATGCACAAATCTAGGGCGAAAGGCCGAAGATAGATCAAGCTTTATTGAGCCCTCATTAAAAGCCCGAAATTTGAACATGAGAGGCTGGGTAGGAACAGTGTCGAAACCTCATCAACTCAAAGATGATGAGGGTGATAATTTAAATAGAATTGCTGTTTTCATGCGTGGAAAATTGGCTCAGGAAGATGTGTTAGATGATTTTGGCCAAAAAGAAATTTATGCTGATTATGTTGTCGGTGAGCTTCATTGTGATGAACTAGATTTAGATGATGTGGAAGATATGGCGACAAGCAGTCGGCAATCGTTGAAACAGGATGATCCAAGATTCATAGCTTTTAAAAAAATAGCTCTTTCTGAACTTAGAAACATTGCAAATAATTGGAGCGATTGGAGAAGGTCTGATGGCGCAAAAGAAGCAATAAAAGTCCCCGCAGTGTCCGATTGGCTAAATAGTTTAAAAGGCGATACTAAGAAAAAAGCTGGAAGATGGATTGGAAGGTTAAACACTATCCGTGCTTCAGATGAGTCCGATAAAAAAGAGCTTTTAAAAGCGTCTATTCTAGCTTTTGAAAGTTATCGTAGAAAGGAAGAGCTTGATAGGCTAGATACTATATCAGATGAAACACTCGAAACAATTTTGCCAATATTTGAAACAATTGATGATCTAGAGTTAAGTTATTACGGACAGATAGTAGAGTTGCGTTTAGGCGTAATACGAAAGCTACAGAACCTTATAAATACAGGTGTTAAAGAAAAAAAATTACAAGAATACATTTTCGAGCATCTTTGGTTAATTGATCCTTCATGGGAGCGTGCAAAAGGTACCGAAAATATTGAAACAAATGTTAACAAGTTTCTAAAAGAAAGTAACGAAAAGCTTACCGATGAAGAAAAAGCGGCACGAATTGATATTGCGTATAGAACAACGTCAGGAAAGCATATCATTATTGAATTAAAACGAGGTACAATTGCTACACCCGTAGACAAATTAGCGGCGCAAGTTAGGAAATACCGAACAGGTGTTCGAAAAATAATTCAACAAAGTGACTACGCTAACTGGCCTGTAGAAATTATTTGTCTAATAGGAAAACCCCCACCCGAATGGGAAGCACCTGATGGGCCAGCCGACGTTGCTGAAACCTTAAAAACAGTTGATGCAAGAATTGTTTTTTATGACCAATTAGTGGATAATGCACAGCAAACATATTCAGATTATCTTGATGAGCATGTTAAAGTGGACAAATTGTGGGGTATTTTTAAGTCCATAGATGATTTTTCGTAATTACCCAGCATGGGTATCCGCTTGATAGGCAGCACATTATCCGTGCGCATAGTATTGTCAATAAGCGTTGTTTTTATGCGAACCGTAGTACAGCAATCAATTCCTGACTTCGTAGGATTTCGGCTGTAACACATTGATATTATTGGCCCGCTTTTCCACAGGGCACTACATCGCGGATTTCCGGCGATGGGATTCAACGGTCAGAGAGTGTCGATCAGGCCTTTTCAGGGTAAGCATCAAGGGAACCCCCTCTATTTTGGTCTGACTTGAGCTGCGATTATTGCGCGAGGCTGGCGATGTGGCTGGCGTGATATGAGGATTTTTCTGATGATCAAGCGACGGGGTGGCCGAGGTTCCAAGTAAACAATCAACGCTGCATTATCGGGTCTAACCCAACAAAGGTACGTAACCCACCATAGGATTTTTAGCTGTTTTGTTTTTTGATCTGGTGCTTTTTGATCCAGGCCTGTACGTGCGTAAGGAACGGTGTACTGTCATAAGGTCGTTTTAGCCTCCATGCATCTGTAGATTGTTGCCGGGTGGACATTAAAAGTCCTCGCCGCATCACTGACAGACTTCCCCCCTCGATGAGCTGCAGGGCTATCTTTTGTTGGTCCTGGCGCAATTTTTTGGGCCTGCCGAACGGAACACCTCGGGCTTTGGCGGCTTCACGACCCTCGCTGGTGCGACTGCGTATAAGGTCTCGTTCAAATTCTGCAATACCGGCAAACACCGTGAGCACCATGCGCCCGGCGGCAGATGTTGTATCTGCCCATGGCTCCTCAAGTGATTGGATTCCCGTGCCTTTTTTTGAAAGCTCGTCTGTTATTCGCAGCAATTCCATTGTGGAGCGCGCTAACCGATCAAGACGTGTGACAACCACCACATCTTCTGCGCGTAAGGATTTGAGCAAATTTCCCAGCTCAGGTCGGTTGCGTTTTGCACCAGATACTTTTTCCTCAAATAATATCTCACACCATGCTTCTTTGAGTTTTTGGCGTTGAATTTGAAGGTCTTGATCCGCCGTGGAGACGCGTGCGTAGCCAATTTTCATGCCAGCACCTGATTGTTGCTGCAAATCTTATTGCAAAAGAGGTTAATTTCGCACATATATTTTGCGAGGGCTAAGTCTTTGATTTTGTTCACTGCGGATTTCCTTCGCAAAACTATGGAGATATGCAAATAATGCCAACACGCTTTTTCAATGACGCGCAGCGGGTGGGGTATGGCCGATATGATGGAGCGCCGTCTGATGATGACCTTGCCCGATGTTTTTATTTTGACGAAACAGACCGGGCGCTGATAACCGGACTGCGCGGGTCGCATAACCGCGTGGGATTTGCAGTTCAGCTTGGAACGGTTCGATTTGTTGGTGCTTTTCCAAGCGAAGGTTTGGATATTCCCCAGCATGTTGTCACATCGGTCACAAAATCGCTTGGCGAGGAGCAGGTTCCGGTGTTGGAGGGCTACTGGAAAGGGCGCGTTCGCTGGCGGCACGCAGCGTTGATCAGAGCACATTACGGATTTCGTAGTTTTAACCACGCCGTTGGCGCGCGCTTTCAGTTGACACGCTGGCTCTACGCCCTTTGCTGGATGGGTGATGACCGCCCGGGTTTGCTGATGGAAAGGGCCGTTCACTGGTTGATGGTTCGGAAAATCTGGACACCTCGATTAACCGCTAATTCCAGAGGTATTTGATAGGCATTTTTTACGGCAGGCTGCTTTCCTGAGTTCGTAGGTTTTGTCGGCTTGTGGGGTGTTTTTTTGTTTAACTTCAGGCCCTGGCTTCCGGGAGGGTAAAGTAGTGCCCCCAATGGCAATTGAGGGTTGCGGTTTCTGGAGGTTCTGCTACACTCCCGCACATGTTCATCCGCACCAAACATGATCCCGAACGCAAGCGCACCCGCATCCAGATCGTCCAGTCGGTGCGCACCGGTCAGAAGGTTCGCCAGAAGGTCGTCCGGCATGTCGGCATCGCGCATAACGACACTGAAGTCGAGGACCTCAAGCGCCTGGCTGGCCGGATCATGGAAGAACTGCGTACCGCACAGTCCCCGCAAATGGAACTGTTCACCCCAACGGAATATGCTGATCTGGCGACACTTGTGCGCACCGCCCCGCGTCCGGAAAAACTGAATGTCGATCTTGGGGAGTGCCGCGAAGAGTCCCGCCTGTCGCTTGGTTTGCGCGATGTGATGGGGGAGGTTTATTCCGGCCTGGGCTGGAATGGGCTTCTGGGCACCCGGCGCAAGAGCAGCGATCGCATTTTACGCGAACTGGTGCTGGCGCGCCTGTCGCAGCCAGAGAGCAAGCGGGCAACGGTGGATGCACTGGCCCACAGGGTCGGGATCACCCTCAATCTGGACCGGGTCTACCAGGCTATGGACTACATGGACGCGGCGACGATCAACCGGGTCTGTCGGATGTCACACGAGGCGGCGGAGACGCTTCTGGCGGGACCGGTCGATGTCCTCTTCTACGACTGCACAACACTGGCCTTCGATACAGATCGGGAGGATCCGGAAGACGCGTCCGACCGCTTGCTGGCCAAGGGGTACAGCAAGGACGGGAAATCGCATCGCAGTCAGGTGGTGTTGGCGCTGATGGTCACCACCGACGGCTTGCCGGTCGGCTATGACCTGTTTCCCGGCAATATGTGGGAAGGCCATACGCTTGAGGCCGCGATCAAGGGGTTGGAAGAGCGCTACAAGCTCGGAAAGATCACGCTGGTGGCAGATGCCGGGATGCTCAGCGCCGACAATCAGGATATGTTGCGCACCAAAGGCCTGCCGTTCATTCTGGGCTATCGCCTGAAGTCGGCCCCGGCGGGCGTGAAAGACAAGGCCCTGGACACGGGCGGTTACAAGCCATGGGCCGGACACGGCGCGGCGGAGGGCGCTGCCGAGGCGGGGCGCTACAAGGTGATTGAGCATGACGGTGCCCGGATCATCGTCACCTTCTCGCCCGCCCGCGCCCGCAAGGATGCCCACAAGCGCCAGAAGGCCCTTGAGCGCCTGCAAAAGAAGCTTCGGCGGAGCCGGAGCCCCGCCAGTGTCAGTCACCGGGGATATGCCCGCTTCCTCTCGTTTCCCGATACGGGCGAGATCACACTTGATCAGGACAAGATCGACGCGGCAGCCCAATGGGACGGGCTGCACGCCATCATCGTTCATGGCAGGGACGATCTCGCACCCGAGGCGGCCATCGCCCAATATCACCAGCTCTGGCTGATCGAAACCTGCTTCCGCACCAACAAGCATGACCTGAAAATCCGACCCGTCTATCACTGGACGCCGCGGCGGATACAGGCCCATATCGCCATCTGCTACATGGCTTTCTGTTGCCTGCAACACCTGCGCAAGCGCCTGCAGATGCTGGGCCATCCCATGAGCCCGGCCCGCATCCGTCGGGAACTCGACCGACTTCAGATTTCCATCCTGAGGCGCAAGGGCACCAGCGAACAATATGCCATGCCCAGCCCGGCCACAACCGACGCCAAACGCATCCTGCGCTGTGTTGGCCTGTCGTGGAACGAAGCACCCTTCAGGATGCCGCCGGAAAGAACGCGCAAGCCCAGACCTGAAAAGGCCTGATCGACACTCTCTGACCGTTGAATCCCATCGCCGGAAATCCGCGATGTAGTGCCCTGTGAAAAAGCAGGCCAATAATATCAATGTGTTACAGCCGAAATCCTACGAAGTCAGGAGGTTCCGGTGTTGGAGGGCTACTGGAAAGGGCGCGTTCGCTGGCGGCACGCAGCGTTGATCAGAGCACATTACGGATTTCGTAGTTTTAACCACGCCGTTGGCGCGCGCTTTCAGTTGACACGCTGGCTCTACGCCCTTTGCTGGATGGGTGATGACCGCCCGGGTTTGCTGATGGAAAGGGCCGTTCACTGGTTGATGGTTCGGAAAATCTGGACACCTCGATTAACCGCTAATTCCAGAGGTATTTGATAGGCATTTTTTACGGCAGGCTGCTTTTTGACGCAAAAAAAGCCTGTTTTGTTCCGTTTTATGCGGCATTCATGCTTTATGGAGCCGCCTGAGCGGGTATTTCTGAATTCTAGACGGATTCAGGCTGTGGCTTGCCGTCGTTCATGGAAGATGAGACGCTTCATATTGTAGGTTATGTTGGCGAGTGTCATCTTTGTTGTGGCGCGTTGAATTCCGATGGTTCTAATGGATAAATCCATCGGGCCCTTCTGATGACCAAAGACATGCTCGACACAGGTGCGAAATATAGAACGTGTCGCATTACCGCGCTCGATGTGTTTGGGCATTGGTTTGCCTTTTGGTTTTTTACGGTGGATGTGGGAGAAAAATCCATTGGCCTTAAGCCATGCCTCATTGCTCTTGGTGCGGTAAGCTGTATCGGCCCAAACCTTGCCAGAACGATTGTCCTTGGTGAGCACTGACGCCAACTCATGACCGTCATAGCGCGCTGCATCTGTTGTTTTTTCACCTCTGATAAACCGAAACTTACGGTCAATGCTGATGTGGTTTTTATAGCCAAAGTGAGGTACGGAAATATCAACTAACCCCGCATCTTTCTCACCCGTCTTGGTCGTTTTAGCCTTGCTATACTTGACCATCCACCGTGCGTCGGTGTCCTTCTGTGCCGCCTTGGCTGGATTATCAGGCCAGATATCTTTTGCATCTTCGCCAGCCTTGGCGCGGGCTTTCTCGCTTGAAGTCATACGTTGGCGTGGGGCTGCAATCAGCGATGAGTCTACAATTTGTCCCCCAGTTTGTTTGTAACCCCGATTACGTAAATGATCCTCAAAGGTTGCAAACAAATCAGTCAACACACCCGCTTGGGTCAACTTCTCCCGAAACACCCAAATGGTCTTTTGATCTGGCGTCGGCTCCCCAATTTGCAAACCAAGAAAACGCAACCAGCTAAAACGATCGCGGATCAGAAACTCCATCCGCTCATCACTTAAATTATGCATCGACGCTAATATCAAAATCTTAAACATCATAACCGCATCATAGGGCGGACGACCCCCCTGTGGACGCTCTCCATAGTTAAGTGCACTTGTCAGTGCACACCGAAACATCTCAAAATCCACATGCTCAGAAAGCGCGACAAGTGGGTCGCCTGTTTTAGACAAACGCTCAAGATGATCAGAAAAATCAAACAATCCTGCTTCGTGCATCAAAATATCCTCCTGAAAATATTGAATCACAAAATACACCTAAAAGATAGGTTTTTAGAGGTGTCCATCTTGTTGCCTGGCCTCAGCACACTGGAGCGTCTGACTGCTAAAATAAGAAACAGGTGTCGTGAGCGGCGCTGGCAAATCCTCAGCGGGTCTCTGACAGCCAATCAAAGACAACTGATAGAACAGCTGATTACTCCAGACGATAATGGTGCCACCAAATTGGACGACCTGCGTGCCGTACCCAAGAAGTTTGCGCCAGGTGAGTTGATGCGACAGATGGAACGTATTGATCTTATCCGAGCGCAAGACATATCTACGGGTCAAGCAATAGCGGTCCCCGACACCACAATCGAGCGCATGGCGCGCCAAGGGCGCTTGATGCGGATTGCGGCCGTCATGCGATTGCCTGAACCACGCAAGTCGGCGACGCTGGTCGCTCTTTTTAGAAGTTTGGAAGGCATTGCCATTGATGAGGCTTTGAGCCTTTTTGAAGGGTTGATGGATGAAGTCGTTCGAGGAGCCGCCAAGGCCTATATCACCTCTCGCATGCGCAGTTTGCGTGATCTTGACACCGCAGCGCTTATTCTGGCTGAAGCCGTTGAGCAGCGCGTTCTTGGAGGCGTGACCAAGACAATCTCTAAAAACGAAATTCCCGATGACGAGCTGCGGGTTGCCATTTTGCGCACCCGTGCGCTCGCGCGACCACCAGACGACAAGCATTTTGTGGAACTGTGTGCCTCTTGGCGCCGCGTTAACAGGCTTTTTTATAATTTGCTCAGGCGTATTGAATTTGATGCATCCCATAGGGACGACAATGTCATAATCGCCCTGAAGTACCTCACTAACGTCAAGAGTTGGGCCAAGGATGATATGGCCGATGCTCCGATGGGTTGCGTCACCTCCCCATGGAACCGGCATGTCAGTAAAGGCCCCAAGTTGATCGACAATCGGGCTTATGTGTTCGCCGTATTGGAGGCCGCGCGAAAAGCCATCAAGCGCCGGGATGTTTTTGTCACTCCAAGTATCCGGTTTGCAAACCCCAATCTGGGGTTGCTTGATGACAAATCCTGGCAGTCCAGCAAGCCAACAATTCTCCGGGCGCTTGGACGGTCCAGTGACGCCCGTGCTGAATGTGCTTGTTTGAGCAGAACCCTGGATGCCGCCTATCTGCGAACAGCTTCGAAGATGCCTGACAATCCCTCGCTCCGCCTTGATCGAGATGGAATTGTTCTTACGCCGCTTGATCGGCTGGAAGAGCCGGAAAGTTTGGTTGAATTGCGTAATAAACTGAACAACTACCGACTTTCGTCGGTAGGTTCACGTTTTGAATGTAATTCAAGATACTGACGAATAACGTCATCCGTCACATTTCCACTCGTCGTTGAAAAATAGCCTCTAGCCCAGAACCGTTGCCCCCAATAGCGTTTGCGTAATTCGGGGTACTCCCGCTGTATCTTGTATGAGGACCTCCCTTTTACGCGTTGCATCACCTTTGAAATTGGGACGTGCGGCGGGACTGACACAAACATATGCACATGGTCGGTAGACAATACGCCTTTTTCAATGTGTACGCCCAATTCATTGCACGTTTGTCGTATCAATGTCCGAATACGCTCACGCATTTCACCACGCAGCACCTTGTAACGATATTTTGTTACCCAAACGATATGGTATCTGTGATAATATCTGCTATGACTTCCAGTAGAATAGATCATAAGGTTTCCTTCCATTTTAAGACCTTACCGCAACGCTGGGTCTTAAAATGGAAGGAAACCTTATGTAAATAACGCTAAAGCTGACCAGCTAAAAGCTGGTGGTTTTAACCAATTATTGGAAAATCAAAACGCGGTTGCCTAAAATCGAACTGACAGACTTGGTGTTGGAGGTTGCTACGCGAACTGGATTTCCGGCTTCTTTTGTACACGTTAGCGAACGCCAGGCGCGCGTGGAAGGGTTCGAAACCAGTTTTTGTGCCTGTTTGGTCTCTGAGGCTTGCAATATTGGTTTTGAGCCAATGGTGCGATCGGATTATGGCCCGCTCAAGAGAGAGCGCTTGTCTTGGGTTAATCAGAACTTCATTCGCGATGATACAATCCGTGCGGCAAATGCGCATATCATTGCGGCACACGACGCTCTGCCAATCGCACGTATTTGGGGGGCAGGAGACGTTGCCTCTGCAGATGGTATTCGCTTTGTCGTGCAGGGAAATCCTGCCCATGCAGGCCCTAATCCAAAATATTTTGGCGCCAGGCGCGGCATTACCTGGTACAATCTCGTTTCGGATCAGTCGAGTGAACTGAGTGGCGTTTCTGTGCCCGGAACGTTGCGGGACAGCATGGTTCTTCTCGGTGTTTTGCTTGAACAAGAAACCCATCTCAATCCAAGAGAAATAATGACCGACACAGCCGCTTATTCGGATGTTGTATTCGGCCTGTTCTGGCTGCTCGGATATCGCTTCTCCCCGCGCCTCGCTGACATCGGCGGCACCCGCCTCTGGCGGGTCAATAAAGCTGCCGATTACGGAGAGTTGAACGCAATTTCGAAGAACCGTGTTGATATGGGCAGAATAGAAAAAGACTGGGACGATATGCTCAGATTGGCCGGATCGCTTAAACTCGGCCATGTTCAGGCTGATGCTGCTATGCGAATGCTGTCGGTCAAAGGGCGCGCGACAAGTCTTTCCAGATCTTTGGCCGAATTGGGAAGGCTGATAAAAACACGGCAATCGCTTGAAGATTTCAGCCTTCACCTTTGATTGCGGCTTTTAGGTAACTATCATCCCAAGCGGCTGTTTTTCTTCGTATTTTCAGACTGGCCGTATCGCCGACTTGCTTGAAGATGTTGATTGCACTATGTCGCATCAGAGCCATGTTGGCGGGGCCATTTTGGGTCCGCAAGCGCATCAGGTCGTCGTGAAACACCACATCCATCACCCAGTGCAGGCGATTTTCCACACCCCAATGGGCGCGTGTGGCGCGCAGGAATTGCTTGGCTGAGAGCGGTGCGGAGGACAGATAGTAACGTCGCGAGAAACTGGTTTTACCTTTGTGTTTGACCTCGGCCTCGATCATGCCGATAGCGGCGAGGCCTGGAAACCTTGGTGCGCCAGGCTCAGACCGATCAGGGCGCAGCCACTCTACATCATGACTGACATAGGCACGACGGATTTCTATCCGCCCATGATCGGCATCGGTGGTTTCATGGGTTTCCAAACCACTGGTCTGGTCGAAATAGAGCCTCACCTCTTCATGCAGTGATTTTTGGTTGCCTTTAAGCGCCAAAAGATAGTCTGCGCCTTGTGCGAGGATCGCCGCAGCAATACCGTGTTGGCAGCCCATTGCATCAATCGTGACCAGCGCGCCTTTCAACTCAAGCCGCGCCAGTAGTCGAGGTATCGCGCTGATTTCATTCTCTTTCTCGTCACAGGATTCTTGCCCCAAGACCAATCTCTGACGCGTTGCCCAAGCTGAAACCAGATGCAGGGCGCGGCCATCCTCACCATGCGCACGGCGTGACGACTTGCCGTCAATTGCCACGATCTCATCATCGCCATCGCGCAAGGCCGCAACCCAGGAAACGAAGCATTCGCTAAACAGGTCAGCGGGAATCGCGTTCATCACATCATTGAGCGTGTCATGAGATGGGATGCCATCTTTGAAGGGTAGAAACCCACGCAAGAATTTCAATTTTCGGTCCGCCCATCGGGCTATTTCGGCAAAATCATCAGCACCAGCCATAACACCGCAGAGCACAATCAGTAGGATTTCGGGTAGTGGATAAACAGTTTTCCAGCTCTGGCGTGGGTCTTCAATGGCAGAAAAATGGTCGAGGATATTGGCTGAGATCATGGGAGGCTCCGAATGTCATTTCAATGACCAGAGAATCACATATCACCCGCTAAGGGAATCCCCACTTTTTCAAGCGATTGCCGTGCTGATAAAAACGCTCCATATCCTCGACTATGTTGATAATAGCGCAAAGCGGCGGCGCATCCTGACGCAGCTTAACCGACATGAATTCAGGCATAGCCTGGCCAGACGTGTCTGTCATGGGAATCGGGGCGAACTCTCTTCGCCCTACAGAGAAGGGCAAGAGCAGAAGCTGGGTGTCCTCGGTCTTGTAGTCAACATGATAGCTTTTTGGAACACGCTCTATATTCAGGAAATCGTTAGGGACCTGAAGGCTCAGGGGCATATGGTCAATCCTGCCGACTTGGCCCGAATATCGCCCCTCACATATAGCCACATCAATTTCCTCGGTCGTTACAGCTTCCTAATCCCTGACGCCGTTAAAAATGGCAAACTGCGCCCTCTTAGAGAGACTACTTACGAATAGATGTTTTGCAAGACCTTATGACAGTACACCGTTCCTTACGCACGTACAGGCCAATTTTGAGTTTGAAGTATTCGGTATCCTTGATGCCTCTGGCTCGCTTACGGATCATTCCTATACTGACATTACCAGCCTCTATCCTGGCGCTTGTGAGCTTGTGTTTGGCGTAGTTGCAGATGCCCACACAATGTTTCCGTAGGGATTTCGCGAACTTTTTTAGATAGAGCATCTGTGACTGATCTGCTATCAGGCACCAACGTTCCAGTTGCTCCGCCATCGCCTCAAATGAAGCGGCACTCCACAGCAGCTGAAGCTGTTCTTTCAAGACGTAAAGTGCATTCAGGTTGCTATTGCTCTCCAGCAACCTTTGCAGCTTGTCACTTTGTTTTTCACTCAACTTATCCGCATTTTTGAGCAACAGATAATGCGTCCCTTTCATCAACTCTTTACCACTTGGATCGGCCTTTCTGAACTCAAGTCGACGCTGATTATGGATAGCTTTGCTGTAGTTTTTCATGACGTGGAAACGGTCAAATACTATGTCGGCCAACGGCAAGGACTCTCTGACAGCCTTTTGGTAGGCAGGCCCCATATCCATCGCTACGGCCTTTATTTTGCAGGCTGTATCTGGTTGCAGTTGTTTCAAAAACCTTGAAAAAACCTCGGCAGTTCGGCCTGCTTCAACCCAGATCAGATGACCGCCAACCATATCGTAGACCACCGTCATGTAGTCATGACCTTTCGCCCGGGCAACTTCATCTACACCAATATATTCCAAGCCAGTTAGCTCTGCAGGATCAAGCGTAGGGAGAGTTTCAATAAGGTATGCCCTGTCGATATTCTTGACCGTTTCCCATCGTATATCCAAATGTCTGGAAACCGCTTGAATAGACATATGCCGACATAATCCACTGATCAGTCGGCAAAATCGGTGAGTGAAACGGCACCCTTTATCAACAAAATCACACCCCTCAATGCGGCGTTCGCCCTTGTTAATATAAACCTGCGCCAGCTCAATCTCGACCACACAAGGATACCCAAAAAGGGGGATGTCGTTTACTTGTCGGCGGACATGCTGGTTGATGCTTCCCTTCTGGCCTGTAGCAGGGTCTATAGCCCTCCTACGCGCGTCTCGGCTGCAGTGAATGACAATCTTAACACCGCCGTCATCCAGTTTAATTTCATTTACACGTTGCCCTTTGATGCCTAAAATATGCTGCGAGATGTTGATTGTCATATACCTGCTCTATGTAAAGTTATCAGAAACCATACATATCAACAGGTTACTTGGCGGTCGGCATCTTTTTCTACTCAACAAAGCGGAGAAGTGCCCTTCGTGCATCAAAATATCCTCCTGAAAATATTGAATCACAAAATACACCTAAAAGATAGGTTTTTAGAGGTGTCCAGTTCACTTGCGATGAGGCACCGGTGAGGCGGATTTTCCAGTGCGTATCTTCCGATTTCAACAACGATGTCGTCATCGGCGACAGTTAAAAGCGCTTCGATCTTTTGGCTGGTTGGATTTTTCCGGAACTCGGCAAGCAATCCTGCCCTTGCGCTGATATGGCCCAGATTCCCCGCCACTGTCAGAGCGGTTCGTCGGACTGAAGGGTCTGGGTCGCTGAACCCGATTTCCAAGGTGCTTCGCTGTGGGCTGTTCGATTGTATAAGGATGAAGGCTTGGGCACGGACTGTTGGTGCGCCGTGTTCCAGCCATGGCAAGATTTGTGCCTGAGGCAGCTTCAAGCCCACGCTCACAGCGGCTTGCAACACAAACGGGAGCAAGCTGTCGGGCAAGTCCTGTGCGCCAAGGATCTTGCTGATTTCTTTTTTTGCAGCTTCATTCCCAATGGCGCGAAGAGTTTCCAAGGCAAGCTTTTGTTCTGGTAAAGGGGTCGCAATTCCGAACCCCTTAAACCGGTTCCAAAGCGCGACGAGACCCGGAACGGCTATATCTCCCAAGCCCCGTTCCACAATCTGGGCGCACAGCAGGTCGACGTTGGACAGTGTAGCCTTTGCCGTCTTCTCGACGAGGTCTTTGTCGGACAAGCCTTCAAGGTTTTCAACGCCCAAGTCGTGCTGTGAGGTATCTGGCCCTTGCCAATTCCCGCGCTCTTCAAACAGATCCCCTTGCTCTGGGAGTGCCGCTGAATCACGGGGGCCGATCATGCCGCTATAACGCTTTGTTCCCGCTCCTCGATCATCTCCTGATAGGCCCACGGTAGGAGATCTTGCATACGGTTTGCGGGATGATCCTGGATGCGCTCGAGCACCCATGCGAGCCAGGCTTCGGGATTGACGTTGTTCATCTTGGCGGTTTCGATGAGGGTGTAGGCTATGGCGGCGGATTTTCCACCTGCCTCTGATCCCATGAACAGGTAGTTCTTACGTCCAACGGCCACAGGGCGCACCGCACGCTCGGCTGTGTTGTTGTCGATTTCCAGAAAGCCATTGTCGAGATAGGGCCGCGCCTTTGGCATGCGCGCGAGCGCATATCTGATCGCCTTGGCCAGCGGCGTCTTAACGGAGATCTTGCCCAGCTGCTCCTTGAGCCAGATTTCCAACTCATCAAAGATCGGCTTGGCATATTCCTGACGCAGGGCCACGCGCTCAGCAGGCGCCAGACCCCGCGCTTGTGCCTCAACATCATAGAGCTTTCGAATGCGCAGAACGGCTTCGCCCGCCACGGGCAGCTTCAGACTTTCAAACAGGCTATAAAAATCCCGCCGAACATGGGCCATGCAGGCCATCTCTTTGACGCGCCCCGTCCGATAGGCGTCATTATACCCAGCATAGGCATCCGCATGGGCATAGCCCTTGTAGGGCTTGAGATGTTTGCTCGGATGTTCTGCGCCCCGGTTGGTGGAGAACTGATACCACACCGCCGGTGGTGCGCCGCTCGCCCAGGCGCTCTCATCTCTGGCATAGACCCAGAGCCGCGCGGTTTTTGTCTTGTTATTACCGCGTCCCTTGCCCTTTTGGAGCAGTTTGACCGTGGTGTCGTCCATGAAGATCGCTTGCGCCTCAAAAACGTGATCCCGGATGGCATCAGCCACGCGCTCCAACAGCTTAGTGCATTTGCCGACCCAGTTGGCCATGAGCGACCCGCTCAGATCGATGCCTTCATTCTCAAACATCTGGCTCTGTCGATACAGCGGCAGATGATAGCCGTATTTGCAGCACAAGATGTGGGCCATCAACGCAGGGCCGACAAAGCTCTTGGGAATAGGACGGCTTGGCATCTCGGCCTGAACCACCTTCTCACAACAGGTGCAGGCCAGTCGTGGGCGCTCAAGTTGTTTTACGACGTAATGGCCGGGCACATATTCCAGTTCTTCCATCACATCTGTCCCGAGCACTTTGAAGCTGCCACCACAGTCGGTGCAAGCATCACTGGGCGTGATGGTCTTTTTGACCCGCTTGAGCCCCTTGGGGAAAGGTTTGCGCTTGCGCGGGGTACGCGGCGGCTTTGTGGTCTCAGCGTCAGAGGGCCCATTCTCATCATCCGTCTCAGCGGCTTGTTCGATTTCAAGATCTTCAAGGATCAGCGCCAGCGCCAGCTGTGTGCTGCTTTCTGACTTTGAACCGAAGCGATGTTTTTTATGTCCGTGCAATTGCAGGCGCAGATCGGCAATCAGGGTATCTCTGCTCATAATGGCAAGCGCATGGGCGGCGCGCTCCGCAGCAAGAGCCGCTTCCATCTCATTTTCAAGGCGCTTTTGCGCTGTGGCATGGCTCAACGACAGCCCCAACAACTCCGCGTCTTTACGAGCCAATTCCGCCGCTTGTGCGGCCACAAACGCCTGCACGTCAGGGGGCAAATCAGCCAGATTTGGAGGGGTCTTACTCATGCCACTCCTTACCAAATCAAGGGCCTCATGGGAATCCCAAAACGTCAGAAATACCCATAAAACATTGCCTCTAACCTACCATCTTGGGTCGCCATGTCTTGAGCGGCATACGCCAATCCAGACCTTCCATCAGCATCGCAAGCTGCGCACGGCTCAGGTTGATCTTACCTTCCTGAGCAGAGGGCCAGATAAACCGACCCCGTTCAAGGCGCTTGGTAAACAGCACGGCAATCGCTTGAAGATTTCAGCCTTCACCTTTGATTGCGGCTTTTAGGTAACTATCATCCCAAGCGGCTGTTTTTCTTCGTATTTTCAGGCTGGCCGTATCGCCGACTTGCTTGAAGATGTTGATTGCACTATGTCGCATCAGAGCCATGTTGGCGGGGCCATTTTGGGTCCGCAAGCGCATCAGGTCGTCGTGAAACACCACATCCATCACCCAGTGCAGGCGATTTTCCACACCCCAATGGGCGCGTGTGGCGCGCAGGAATTGCTTGGCTGAGAGCGGTGCGGAGGACAGATAGTAACGTCGCGAGAAACTGGTTTTACCTTTGTGTTTGACCTCGGCCTCGATCATGCCGATAGCGGCGAGGCCTGGAAACCTTGGTGCGCCAGGCTCAGACCGATCAGGGCGCAGCCACTCTACATCATGACTGACATAGGCACGACGGATTTCTATCCGCCCATGATCGGCATCGGTGGTTTCATGGGTTTCCAAACCACTGGTCTGGTCGAAATAGAGCCTCACCTCTTCATGCAGTGATTTTTGGTTGCCTTTAAGCGCCAAAAGATAGTCTGCGCCTTGTGCGAGGATCGCCGCAGCAATACCGTGTTGGCAGCCCATTGCATCAATCGTGACCAGCGCGCCTTTCAACTCAAGCCGCGCCAGTAGTCGAGGTATCGCGCTGATTTCATTCTCTTTCTCGTCACAGGATTCTTGCCCCAAGACCAATCTCTGACGCGTTGCCCAAGCTGAAACCAGATGCAGGGCGCGGCCATCCTCACCATGCGCACGGCGTGACGACTTGCCGTCAATTGCCACGATCTCATCATCGCCATCGCGCAAGGCCGCAACCCAGGAAACGAAGCATTCGCTAAACAGGTCAGCGGGAATCGCGTTCATCACATCATTGAGCGTGTCATGAGATGGGATCCCATCTTTGAAGGGTAGAAACCCACGCAAGAATTTCAATTTTCGGTCCGCCCATCGGGCTATTTCGGCAAAATCATCAGCACCAGCCATAACACCGCAGAGCACAATCAGTAGGATTTCGGGTAGTGGATAAACAGTTTTCCAGCTCTGGCGTGGGTCTTCAATGGCAGAAAAATGGTCGAGGATATTGGCTGAGATCATGGGAGGCTCCGAATGTCATTTCAATGACCAGAGAATCACATATCACCCGCTAAGGGAATCCCCACTTTTTCAAGCGATTGCCGTGGGTAAACAGGCACGCGCCCTGACCATCCCACCAGATCATCTTGATCTGATCACCGCGTCGCCCTCGGAACAAAAACAGATGGCCGGAGTAAGGATCACCCCCCAGAACCTGCTCGGTCTGAACGGCCAGACCGTTGAACCCGCGCCGCATGTCAGTCACCCCCGCCGCCAGCCAGATCTTTGCATCCGCCAGTACCGGGATCATGCCGCCAGCCCACGCGCCAATTCCAGCACAAAGCCCGCATCAACCCCACCGCTCACGCTCAGCTTGCGCCCATTCTCCAAAGTGATCTCAATCTGGGGACTGGTTGTAAGCTGCGCTTCTGGCAGCACAGATGAAACATCAGTATCACTGTTTGCCACTTCGACTGGTATGAAGCCGGTATCACCCGACGCGTCCGGCTGGAACCGCGCATCACCGCGCCACGCGTAAATCCGGCGGGGTGGCACATCATGACGCCGCGAGACCATCGGAACACTCACGCCATCACCTTGGCTCTCCGCCACTAGCCGTCGCTTAAAATCATCCGTGTATTTGGAACCTCGCCCAGCCCGTCGCTTGCTCATCAGAAAAATCCTCATATCGCGCCAACCAAACCGCCAGCCTCGCGCAATAATCGCATCTCAAATCAAACCAAAATAGAGGGGGTTCCCTTGATGCTTACAATTGCTTTATTAGCTAGTGCTGTTTCAGTGATGATTTCTGCATTTAAAGATGACGGAAGCGCTGGGCGTGACCGTACTGCCAAAGAACGTGTATTTACTGTGAATGTGATGCCGTTAAAAAGCGGCGAAGCCATTCCCATCATCACAACGTTCGGCGAAATTCTTAGTGGGCGCACCTTGGAATTACGTGCGGCATCTGGTGGTGCTTTAGTGCAAGTTTCCTCAAGTTTCCGCGAAGGTGGGATTGTAAGGGAAAACGATTTATTGTTTCAAACGGACCCAGCTAATAGCGATGCAAATGCGCAATTGTCGCAAACACAATTAGATGAAGCTGTGGCAGATTTAGAAGATGCCCAAAACTCATTCATCTTGGCGCAAGATGAATTGGGTGCTGTCAAACATCAATTAAAGTTGCGGCAACAAGCAATTGTACGTCAAAAATCCCTGTTGGATCGTGGCGTCGGGACTGAGTCAGGTATGGAAGCGGCCGAACTCGCGGCTTCAGCGGCAGAGCAGCAGATATTGGCAACACGGCAATCTATCGCAAGCGCTAAGGCACGGATTAAGCTGTCTGAAATTGAACTGGCGCGTAGCAGTATTAATAACAGCGAAGCACAACGTGAGCTGAGCAATACATCCGTCTACGCCAAATTCGACGGCGTGCTCAGCGATGTCACTAGCGTTTTAGGTGGTTTGGTGAATGCGAATGAGCGTTTGGCAACATTGATTGATCCAAACGCACTGGAAGTTTCATTTCGTATCTCAAGTATGCAATATAATCGATTAACGTCAAACACGCAGAGCTTACAAGATGTCACCGTGTTCATAACGGCTGATGGTGGTGAACTCATTTCTGCAGATATTAATCGTGTTAGTGCTACAGTTGGCGAAGGCCAAACGGGCCGTGTTCTGATCGCAGCATTAGATGCAAGTGCTGTTAAAACATTGCGTCCAGGTGATTTTGTAAGTGTTTCTGTCGAAGAGCCTGCGTTGAAAAATGTTATAGTGCTACCATCAACAGCAGCCTCTGCATCTGGAGAGGTCTTATTGTTACTTGGTGATGATCGTCTTGAAGCAGCCTCTGTTGAAGTACTGCGTAAACAAGGGGATGAAATTATCGTTTCTATCGGAAACCATGAAGGACGTGAAGTTGTGACAGAACGTGCACCACAATTGGGTGCAGGTATTAAAGTTGACCCAAGACGTACAGGACAAGAAAATGCGCAATGATTATAGCCACAGTATAAAGGTTCGATCTGATGGCGATGCGTAAATTACCAAAATCAGCAGGAGGTATACTGTCGTATTTCACGCGGCACGGAACTGCTGCCAATTTGCTTTTGGTTCTAATGATAACATTGGGCGCCGCCGCTGCAACACAGATACGCGCACAATTCTTCCCTGATATCGTAATCGATTATGTCAGCGTAGATGCTGTATGGGATGGGGCAGGCCCTGAAGAAATAGACGATGGGATCGTCGCCTTATTAGAGCCTGCCTTGTTGACGGTAGATGGCGTTGAAAGCAGCTCATCAGATGCCAGTCAGGGCCGTGCAACGATATCCTTAGACTTTGAGCCAGACTGGGATATGGCCCGTGCTGCTGATGATGTAAAAGTTGCGGTGGATAGTGTCACAGGTTTACCTGATGGTATTGAAGAACCCTTAATCCGTCGAGGGGCATGGCGTGACCGAGTAACTGATGTAGTGATAACGGGTCCTGTCTCTCCTGAACAACTAGGCCGCTTTGGCGATGAGTTTATTTCGCGCCTTTTCCGTGAAGGGGTTACGCGTACAACAATACGTGGCGTGTCGGCACCCGAGATTACGGTCGCTATATCTGAACTGGCTTTGATCCAATACGATATCACTTTGGCCCAAGTGGCAGATGCTATTGCGCAAGAAGCGAATACAGACCCAGCTGGAGATGTCGCAAGTGGTTTGGCGCGTGTGAAAACGGGCGTAGAAAAACGTACAGCAGAAGACATCGGGACACTTGTGGTTAAATCTAATCCTGATGGGGCTAAGTTGCGAATATCTGATGTGGCGGATATTTCTGTTTTGGGTTCAGACAGTGAACGTGCTTATTTCGTTGGTGATAACCCTGCGATATCCATCCGCGTGGATCGCTCTCGTCAGGGTGATGCAATCCGTATGCAATCGGTTGTGCAACGTGTGGCCGATGAAATGCAACTATCCCTGCCCGAAGGGGTGACTGTTGACCTGATACGTACACGGTCGCAATCAATTTCGGATCGCCTGACTGTGCTCTGGGAAAATGGAATCCAAGGGCTTGCCCTTGTGATCATGTTGCTTTTTGTTTTCTTGAATGCACGGACTGCATTTTGGGTTACTGCGGGCATTCCTGCGGCAATGTTTGCAGCGATTGGTTTTATGTATTTGTTTGGCATCACGCTAAATATGGTATCGCTCTTTGGTCTGATCATCTGTCTTGGCATTGTGGTTGACGATGCCATTGTTGTTGGTGAACACGCTGATTTTCGGGCACGGAACTTTGGTGAAGATGGCGCTGTTGCCGCTGAAAATGCAGCGCGCCGAATGGCTCCGCCTGTATTCTCTGCAACAGTTACAACAGTTCTAGCGTTCTGGAGTTTAACATTTGTCGGCGGCCGCTTTGGCAGTTTGATTATAGATATTCCTCTGACCGTAATTGTGGTTTTATTGGCTTCACTGTTGGAATGCTTCATCATCTTACCTAACCACATGAGCCACTCAGTGGGGCAGGCTACGAACAAATGGTACGATTTCCCCAGCCGTGTTTTTAACCGTGGATTTAAAGTGTTTCGTGACACGTATTTCCGCATGTTTATACGCTGGGTTTTAGTCTTTCGCTATCCCGTTTTGGCCTTAATGATCGTTTTACTATCACTCAGTTCTGCCCTGTTTTTCAAAGGAGATGTCACGTGGCGTTTCTTTAATGCACCAGAACGGGGGTCTATATCAGGCAACATCGTAATGTTACCGGGTGCCGATCGTGGTGATACTTTTGCGATGATGCGCGAATTACAACGCGCCGTGGATGAGACAGCACAACAATACGAACAAAAACACGGTGTAAATCCTGTGACTTTTGTGATGGCCGAAATTGGTGGGAACACAGGTCGTGGCCTTGCGGGCGCTGATATCAAAGACAAAGATCTTTTAGGGTCTATTGCTGTTGAATTGATTGATGCAGATTTCAGACCCTACACATCATTTGTATTTTTGGGCGATGTTCAAGAAGCGGTGCAAGATCACCCGCGCCTAGAAACAGTCAGCTTTCGCGGTTGGCGTTCAGGTCCAGGGGGGGATGCATTAGATGTACAATTTTTCGGGGCAAATGCCCAAGTTTTAAAAGCTGCTGCCGAAGCCTTGAAAACAGCGGTGTCACAATATCCAGAAGTCTCTGCATTAGAAGATACTTTGGCTTATGACAAAGAAGAATTAATCCTAGAGCTAACACCACAAGGCCAGGCTTTGGGTTTTACAATTGATGCTATCGGTCGTGAGTTGCGGGACAGATTGAATGGTATTGAGGCCGTTTCATTCCCAGTTGGCGCGCGAACATCAGAAGTGATCGTGCGTTTGAACGAAGATGAATTGACCGCAGACTTTCTGGATCGCACCAAAGTACGAAGCCCTGCGGGGGAATACGTGAACCTTTCCGCAATTGTTACTGTGGATGCGCGTATAGGGTTTTCCACAGTGCGACGTGAAAACGGTATTCGTGTGGTATCCGTGACGGGAGATATTTCCGAAGATGATCCTCTGAAAGCCGAAGAAATTACAACGTCATTGCGAACGGAAATCTTACCCAGAATTACATCTGATCTCGGTGTCGAATGGCGCATGTCAGGTCTGGCTGAGCAAGAGCAGGATTTCTTATCGGATGCCTTTAAAGGACTCGTTTTATGTTTGTTGGGGATTTATCTGACACTCACATGGATTTTCGCAAGCTGGGCGCGCCCTTTTGTGGTGATGTCGATTATTCCATTTGGTTTGGTGGGTACGATCTACGGTCACTATGTTTGGGATGTGCCGTTATCGATGTTCTCTGTCGTGGGCTTGCTTGGCATGACAGGTATCATCATTAACGATTCAATCGTGCTTGTAACTACAATTGACGAGTATGCTGAAAAACGCGGGCTATTCCCTGCTATCGTGGATGCCACGAGTGATCGCTTGCGCGCAGTTCTATTAACAACCTTAACAACAGTTCTGGGGTTAATGCCGTTGTTGTTTGAAACTTCACGACAAGCTTTGTTCTTAAAACCGACGGTAATTACGCTTTGCTACGGTTTGGGTTTCGGAGTCGTCATGGTCCTCCTTGTCGTACCGTCACTTGTGGTTGTTCAAAAAGATATTTCACGTTTGGTAATCTCATCTAAACGCATAGCGCTGGGTAACCGTATTCCACAACGTTTCAAGCTGTTGTTCCTTGGGGCCACAAGTGCATCAATTGTTTTGATGGGCGCAACGTTAGGGCCTTTGGTAATAACTCAAACGGCGGCTTCTTGGGTGCAAGATATACTTCCCGCTGCTCTAGGTAATACGCCAATCATGGCAACGCTTCTAACAATCATACTGGGTATGATTGTCATTATTTTTATAACGGTTTTAGTGTTATTAGGGATCGCGAAGCCACGTAAGCTATCTTAGCTGGCAGCAGGACATCCTATAATTTCAATCGATTTTGATGCGCCGATTAATGTCACACGCAATTTGCTGCGATTCAGAATAAACGGGTCATTGGAAAAAGAAACCAATTCAGCCTGAGCTGTTGCTGTTTTTCCTGATTGCTTCAGTGTTGCAGTATTGATCCATATGTTTGGATCAGGAAATTCTATAACCGCTTTTTGTGTTTTAGGGGCTTGTCCCTTGAACCTAATATTTGCCGTAATGTTCATACCATCAGTAGTTGGATCAACCTTACACGATATAGACCGCACGCCGCCAGCTTTCGCCGATTGAGGACGTTTTGATAAAGCGTCCATAATGTCATAGTGATGGGTGACAGTACTGGCGATCAATTCTGTATTCAAACGGGTGGTCACAGGAATACAAACATCGGCACATATGCCAAAATCTATACGCGTTTTGATTTTGATCGGTGCGCTATTCTGGGACGGTGTAAATTCAATCGGTAAAACCAGTTCGTTTTCATAACCAATCGTTTGGGAGCCACCTTGGTTTAGAACTTTGGGTGTTGGCCAATGATATTGGATATTTTTGATGTTTTTTGACCCGTTCCATTTAAAAGCGGGTGGAATACCATTTCCCCCTGGAGCACGCCAATAAGTTTTCCAGCCATCTTCTAGTGTAATACGAATTGCAGCCATATGTGTGCCGCTTTGTTTGCGCCAACCTTGTAGAAATTCAATAGCCTTAATACCTTTTTGCGCAGAATAATCTTCTGCGACGGCAGGAGTGGCAAAAGCCGCAACTGTGCAGCTTAATTTTAGTATCTGTTTCAACATAGGTAAGGCCTTATTTTCGCTTTTAAACTATACATTTAACCGCAAAGAGGAAATCATATTTTGGTGAAATATGTGTCATGTGTCGTATCGGCTCTTGCGTGTTGTGAATTTGTATCTCATTCTTGAAGTATGGATACTAAAATTAAATTACCTCATTTAGACGGCAAATTATTAATAGCGATGCCAGGCATGGGTGATGCTCGGTTCGAAAAGACCCTGATTTATATGTGTGCGCATTCCGAAGATGGCGCTATGGGGTTAATCATTAATAAACCCGCATCTGATTTACAGTTTTCTGATTTACTGGATCAATTGGATATCACACCATCCCAATCTTTTCGCCCAATCGAAGTGCATTTTGGTGGCCCAGTTGAACATGGTCGTGGTTTTGTTCTACATTCCAAAGATTATGTTGCCGAAGATTCTACATTAGATGTGAATGATGAATTTGGTATGACTGCTACTTTGGATATTCTTGAGGATATTTCCCAAGGTAATGGCCCAGATAATTGTTTGTTAGCACTTGGATATGCTGGATGGGGACCAGGTCAGTTAGAAGATGAAATTCGCGCCAATGGTTGGTTGACCTGCGATGCCGATGCAAAATTGGTTTTCTCGGACGATAGCAAATCAAAATGGACAGCGGCGATTGAAAGCATGGGGATTGATCCACGTATGTTATCTGCCGAAGGTGGTTCTGCTTAACGACGCGGCGCTGCTGCGCGCTTCAAACGATCATTGATTGCTAATCCTAAACCTGACATGGGAATTGGACTGATTGCTATGGATTTATCAGACCCTGCAATCAAATCAATATTGCGCATATAGGCGAATAGGTTTGCCGCCGCTTCCATCATATCACCTGTTTCTGATAAGTTTAACACAGCATCAATGTTGTCAGAGCCAAACCCAAGCAAAACTTCATTGGCTTCAATAGAAACTGCATCCAATCGCACGGCAGCATTAGGTGCGTAATGCGATTGTAATTGTCCTGGTGATTGTGGCGTCTCTGGGTCTTGAGGTTTGGCAATCGAATATCCTAAACAAGCTTCGACTGCTTCCACAGGTAACCCTCCAGCGCGCAACAATGAGACACGATCCTCATCTACCTTCAAAATTGTAGACTCAACGCCAACCTGACAATTTTCACCATCCAAAATAGCATCGATGGCACCGTTCATGTCAGAGGACACATGCTTTGCAGATGTTGGACTAATACGTCCTGATGGATTGGCCGAGGGTGCTGCTAATGGTCCATCAAAGGCTTTTAACAAAGTTTGCGCTGTTTTATGTGCGGGAACACGGATCGCAACTGTACGCAACCCAGCTGTCACCAATTCAGATAATCTATGATCGTCAGTCAGTGGCAGAACCAAACTCACAGGTCCAGGCCAGAATACACCTGCTAAGTCCAATGCAGTTTTATCGAATCGTGCAAACCGCTTTGCTGTCTCTAAGTCTGCCACATGAACAATCAAAGGATTAAAGCTAGGACGTTCTTTTGCTGCATAAACCGATGCTACAGCATGACCATTGCGCGCATCAGCGCCAAGCCCATAAACCGTCTCTGTTGGGAATGCGACCAACCCGCCATTTGATAAGATGCTTGCAGCTTGTTTCAGGCCATTTTGGTCATCACGTAGGATTTGCGTTTTCAATTCAGTCATCTGACGTTAAGTCCATATTGTCGATACGGCATTGCAGCCGTAGCATTTTGGTGTTTGTCTCTCATAAACGGACAAGAACTGGGATGCAAAGACTCAGTTTCCAAAAGGGCAGGTGGTGAAATGACGAAAACTTTTGGCAAGATTAGGTTTCCCCATGAAACCGCCCCCGAAGAAGGTCAAGCTATTGAAGTCGCAAAAGGTATCCTATGGATGCGCTTGCCGTTACCAATGGCACTGGATCATGTGAATGTTTACGCTTTGGATGATGGTGATGGTTGGTTGATCGTCGATACAGGATATCATTCCAAACGCGGTGTGAAGCTGTGGAATGACATCTTGCAAGGGCCACTCGATGGCAAGCCCGTGAAGAAAGTGCTGATGACGCATCACCATCCAGACCACATCGGCAATGTCGGTTGGTTTCAGCAAGAATACGGCACGGAAACGATCTCTACCCGTACAGCTTGGTTGTATTCTCGCATGATGGTGTTGGATCAACAGAAACAATGGCCACCAGAACTGGCTGCATTTTATAAATCCACGGGCATGGATAATGATTTGTACCAAGAGCGTTTGAATAATAAGCCGTTCAATTATGCGGATATAGTGCACCACATGCCACTTGGCTCCTGAGTTCGTAGGTTTTGTCGGCTTGTGGGGTGTTTTTTTGTTTAACTTCAGGCCCTGGCTTCCGGGAGGGTAAAGTAGTGCCCCCAATGGCAATTGAGGGTTGCGGTTTCTGGAGGTTCTGCTACACTCCCGCACATGTTCATCCGCACCAAACATGATCCCGAACGCAAGCGCACCCGCATCCAGATCGTCCAGTCGGTGCGCACCGGTCAGAAGGTTCGCCAGAAGGTCGTCCGGCATGTCGGCATCGCGCATAACGACACTGAAGTCGAGGACCTCAAGCGCCTGGCTGGCCGGATCATGGAAGAACTGCGTACCGCACAGTCCCCGCAAATGGAACTGTTCACCCCAACGGAATATGCTGATCTGGCGACACTTGTGCGCACCGCCCCGCGTCCGGAAAAACTGAATGTCGATCTTGGGGAGTGCCGCGAAGAGTCCCGCCTGTCGCTTGGTTTGCGCGATGTGATGGGGGAGGTTTATTCCGGCCTGGGCTGGAATGGGCTTCTGGGCACCCGGCGCAAGAGCAGCGATCGCATTTTACGCGAACTGGTGCTGGCGCGCCTGTCGCAGCCAGAGAGCAAGCGGGCAACGGTGGATGCACTGGCCCACAGGGTCGGGATCACCCTCAATCTGGACCGGGTCTACCAGGCTATGGACTACATGGACGCGGCGACGATCAACCGGGTCTGTCGGATGTCACACGAGGCGGCGGAGACGCTTCTGGCGGGACCGGTCGATGTCCTCTTCTACGACTGCACAACACTGGCCTTCGATACAGATCGGGAGGATCCGGAAGACGCGTCCGACCGCTTGCTGGCCAAGGGGTACAGCAAGGACGGGAAATCGCATCGCAGTCAGGTGGTGTTGGCGCTGATGGTCACCACCGACGGCTTGCCGGTCGGCTATGACCTGTTTCCCGGCAATATGTGGGAAGGCCATACGCTTGAGGCCGCGATCAAGGGGTTGGAAGAGCGCTACAAGCTCGGAAAGATCACGCTGGTGGCAGATGCCGGGATGCTCAGCGCCGACAATCAGGATATGTTGCGCACCAAAGGCCTGCCGTTCATTCTGGGCTATCGCCTGAAGTCGGCCCCGGCGGGCGTGAAAGACAAGGCCCTGGACACGGGCGGTTACAAGCCATGGGCCGGACACGGCGCGGCGGAGGGCGCTGCCGAGGCGGGGCGCTACAAGGTGATTGAGCATGACGGTGCCCGGATCATCGTCACCTTCTCGCCCGCCCGCGCCCGCAAGGATGCCCACAAGCGCCAGAAGGCCCTTGAGCGCCTGCAAAAGAAGCTTCGGCGGAGCCGGAGCCCCGCCAGTGTCAGTCACCGGGGATATGCCCGCTTCCTCTCGTTTCCCGATACGGGCGAGATCACACTTGATCAGGACAAGATCGACGCGGCAGCCCAATGGGACGGGCTGCACGCCATCATCGTTCATGGCAGGGACGATCTCGCACCCGAGGCGGCCATCGCCCAATATCACCAGCTCTGGCTGATCGAAACCTGCTTCCGCACCAACAAGCATGACCTGAAAATCCGACCCGTCTATCACTGGACGCCGCGGCGGATACAGGCCCATATCGCCATCTGCTACATGGCTTTCTGTTGCCTGCAACACCTGCGCAAGCGCCTGCAGATGCTGGGCCATCCCATGAGCCCGGCCCGCATCCGTCGGGAACTCGACCGACTTCAGATTTCCATCCTGAGGCGCAAGGGCACCAGCGAACAATATGCCATGCCCAGCCCGGCCACAACCGACGCCAAACGCATCCTGCGCTGTGTTGGCCTGTCGTGGAACGAAGCACCCTTCAGGATGCCGCCGGAAAGAACGCGCAAGCCCAGACCTGAAAAGGCCTGATCGACACTCTCTGACCGTTGAATCCCATCGCCGGAAATCCGCGATGTAGTGCCCTGTGAAAAAGCAGGCCAATAATATCAATGTGTTACAGCCGAAATCCTACGAAGTCAGGAACAGAAACAATGGCCACCAGAACTGGCTGCATTTTATAAATCCACGGGCATGGATAATGATTTGTACCAAGAGCGTTTGAATAATAAGCCGTTCAATTATGCGGATATAGTGCACCACATGCCACTTGGCTTTACCCGTATTGCCCAAGATGATGTTATCACAATTGGGGAACGTACATGGACCGTTCACATCGGGAATGGCCATGCGCCAGCTCATGCTACGCTTTGGTGTAACGAAGAACCGTTTGTGATTGCTGGTGATCAGATACTACCAGGTATTTCATCCAACGTCGGTGTCTATGCCACTGAGCCAGATGCTGATCCATTAGAAGAATGGTTAGAGAGCTGTGAACGCCTGTCTAATATTGCCAGCGAAGATCATCTTGTTTTTCCAGGCCACAAACTTCCCTTCACAGGATTACCCGCGCGATTGCACCAATTGATAGAGAATCACCACAGTGGCCTACGCCGCTTATTAGAGTTCGTGGAAACGCCGCGTACCGCTGTTGATTGCTTTCCAGTTCTTTTCAAACGAAAAATTGAAGGGGGAAACTACGGTTTGGCTATGGTCGAGGCGATTGCGCATTTGAACCATTTGTATCTGGCGGGTAAGGTGACGAAAACCGCCAATGACGATGGTATCTGGATTTGGCAAAGCAAATAGGGACGATCTATGTCAGACGGAATTAAAACCACAGCCGAAGCTATTGAAGCGGCTGTTTTGCCAGAAGCCTATGCTGTACGTGTAGATGCTGGAAAGGGCGAACGTGTTCAATCAGAGCCAGTGCCTGCAGGCATCTCGAAAAAACCGTTAGAGCAAAAGTCACCTGCCGAATGGGCTTATGAACGTATTGTTTTATATATTCAAAACTTTGAAAAAGAGTTGGATGGCGAACATGAAGTTGGGATGGGTTTTACAGGCGGTGATGTGGGCACGTTAAAAATTCAAGGCATGGGATATTTCGCACCAGATCTGATTACGTTTTATGGCACGGATCCAAATGGTGCCAAAACACAGTTGGTACAGCATGTAAGTCAGTTGAATGTCATGCTTGTTGCATCTCAAAAAGAAGACGAAAAAGCAGAACCAAACCGTATTGGTTTTAAGTTGGCCGAAGATTTGGAAGAGGCATCAACAAGCTAAGCATTACATAATTCTGTATCAGATGGACGCAGAACAACATCGTGACTTTGCAAACGCGCCTATTTATGGAATATAGGCGAGAAATATGAACATAGGGGTTAATCATGGCTAAACATGAACATGGAAAAATGGACACTTCATCACAAGAACACACATTCGATGGGTTCATACGTGTAAGCATTTACGTGGCAGCATTCAGTATCGCTTTTTTGCTCTTCTTAGCAATCTTTAATTCATAAACGAATTACTTGGGGACGAATATGTCTTTGATGCGCAATACAATACTGTTGTGTGCAGCAGTCCTTTTGTCTGCTTGTTCTTATGGCACTGATGACAAATATGCCTCTGACACTGAAATTGCGAAATTTCAACAGGTTAGCCAAGAACAACCATATTTAATGTTGATGACGATGATCAGCAATAAGACTGGTCGTGGTGGACACTCATCCCTTGTGATTAATGGATCGCAAACAGTAATGTACGATCCTGCTGGCCGTTGGTTTAATTCTCATGCGCCAGAACGTCATGATTTGTTGTATGGTGTAAATGATAACATCTTAAAACTTTACAGATCGTTTCATGCACGCGACACACATCACGTTGTTTCGCAAAAAATTTACGTGTCTTCAGAAGTTGCCGAGCAAGCGATTGCAGCATCAAAAGCGCAAGGCCGTGCATTGGATGCGACTTGTGCGATTAATACGGTTGCGATTCTTAATCAGTTAGATGGATTTAAAGATGTGAAGTCCACATACTTTCCAGAGAAGCTGATGAAACGGTTTGGCGAAATACCAAACGTTCAAACGGATAAGTATTACGAAAACGATACGGGTAAAAATTAAACCTAATCAAAAAAGGCGCGAAGGTATTCCTCGCGCCTTTTGTTTATTTAACTTCGAATGAAACTGGACACCTCTAAAAACCTATCTTTTAGGTGTATTTTGTGATTCAATATTTTCAGGAGGATATTTTGATGCACGAAGCAGGATTGTTTGATTTTTCTGATCATCTTGAGCGTTTGTCTAAAACAGGCGACCCACTTGTCGCGCTTTCTGAGCATGTGGATTTTGAGATGTTTCGGTGTGCACTGACAAGTGCACTTAACTATGGAGAGCGTCCACAGGGGGGTCGTCCGCCCTATGATGCGGTTATGATGTTTAAGATTTTGATATTAGCGTCGATGCATAATTTAAGTGATGAGCGGATGGAGTTTCTGATCCGCGATCGTTTTAGCTGGTTGCGTTTTCTTGGTTTGCAAATTGGGGAGCCGACGCCAGATCAAAAGACCATTTGGGTGTTTCGGGAGAAGTTGACCCAAGCGGGTGTGTTGACTGATTTGTTTGCAACCTTTGAGGATCATTTACGTAATCGGGGTTACAAACAAACTGGGGGACAAATTGTAGACTCATCGCTGATTGCAGCCCCACGCCAACGTATGACTTCAAGCGAGAAAGCCCGCGCCAAGGCTGGCGAAGATGCAAAAGATATCTGGCCTGATAATCCAGCCAAGGCGGCACAGAAGGACACCGACGCACGGTGGATGGTCAAGTATAGCAAGGCTAAAACGACCAAGACGGGTGAGAAAGATGCGGGGTTAGTTGATATTTCCGTACCTCACTTTGGCTATAAAAACCACATCAGCATTGACCGTAAGTTTCGGTTTATCAGAGGTGAAAAAACAACAGATGCAGCGCGCTATGACGGTCATGAGTTGGCGTCAGTGCTCACCAAGGACAATCGTTCTGGCAAGGTTTGGGCCGATACAGCTTACCGCACCAAGAGCAATGAGGCATGGCTTAAGGCCAATGGATTTTTCTCCCACATCCACCGTAAAAAACCAAAAGGCAAACCAATGCCCAAACACATCGAGCGCGGTAATGCGACACGTTCTATATTTCGCACCTGTGTCGAGCATGTCTTTGGTCATCAGAAGGGCCCGATGGATTTATCCATTAGAACCATCGGAATTCAACGCGCCACAACAAAGATGACACTCGCCAACATAACCTACAATATGAAGCGTCTCATCTTCCATGAACGACGGCAAGCCACAGCCTGAATCCGTCTAGAATTCAGAAATACCCGCTCAGGCGGCTCCATAAAGCATGAATGCCGCATAAAACGGAACAAAACAGGCTTTTTTTGCGTCAAAAAGCAGCCTGCCGTAAAAAATGCCTATCAAATACCTCTGGAATTAGCGGTTAATCGAGGTGTCCAACTTTTAACGTCACGCGGTATTTTGTGACTTTACCACCGTCCACACCCACTGACTGATCTTTGACCCAAGCAGATGCTATATTGTCCACGGACTTTGATGCACGCTCAATCCCAGTGCGTGTGGCATCTTCCCACGATTTGCTGCTGTCTGCCATCACTTCAATAACTTTCATGACGCTCATAATAGATATCCCTTATATGTTTGTTGGTCATACAGAGATAAGAACGATGGCGCTAAATTCAATGTGGGCAAAATAAACCCCCGAAAGGCGAACCTGCGGGGGTTTATAAACTTTTAGTCCTTGGCCTTATAGAAGACCTTCACGCTGAGCTTTTTTACGAGCTAGCTTGCGCGAGCGACGAATTGCTTCAGCTTTTTCACGAGCTTTTTTCACGGACGGCTTTTCGTAATGTTGCTTAAGCTTCATTTCACGAAAGACACCTTCACGTTGCAATTTTTTCTTGAGAGCCCGAAGGGCTTGATCAACATTATTGTCGCGTACTGATACCTGCATGTGGTAACACCACCTTTCTAGAGTTAGAGTTGCAGAATTGCAGGAAGCTGCCATATAGCAGTGAGATTGTTGTTTGTCTAGTGTGTGGAGGATAAGCCACAGGGCAATCGCATGAGTTTTACCCCTGAATTATCTGGAAAAGAAAATCCTCGTCCCAAGCCGCCAAGTGTCGCTTTAACCTGAGGCTTTGCTTTCCCTTTACGGAGCGCAGCATGTTGTTGGCGGCGTGCTTGATCGTTGTAAAATTAGCTGGCGCGTTTCCTTTACGGATACGACATTCATCATCACGAAACACCATATCCATGACCCAATGCAGCCCGTTTTCAATACCCCAGTGGTCGCGGATAGCTTTTGCGTGAGCTTCGGCGTCACAGGTCATGGATGAGATGTAAAAGCGTGTCTCTGAACGGGTCTTGTCTTGAAGTGTTGCGCAGTATTGGACCATCACGATGCTTTCCAATCCGGGCCAATTGTGCCGCTCCATCAGCCATTCAATATCCGAGCAAACAGTGACTTTTCTTGTTTCAATACGTCCATGTGATTTTTCTACGTCCTCATGGTAAGTTACTGTTGTGTCTGCAAAATCCACAGCGTCCTGTTCTTTCATGAACAGTTCGGTGTCTTTGCGAAGGGCACCTTGATTACCCTTTAAGGCCAAAACATAATCCGCTTGTTTGGTGATGATTTTATCGGCAATATCACGCTGACATCCCATAGCATCTATAGTGACAATAGCCCCCTTTATCGTCAGGAGGTCTAACAGTTCCGGTATGGCCGTGATCTCATTGGATTTGCCGTCCACCTGCCGTTGGGCAAGTGTCAGGTTCAACTCTGAACTCCAGGCCGAGATCATGTGAATTGCGGCCTTGCTGCCAGCCTTATCCAAGCTGCGACGTGAGGTTTTACCATCTATCGCCACGACCCCGCTAAGGGTGCTGTTTAAGGAGGCGACCCACTCCATAAAGCAGGCCTGAAAATGATTGGCATCCAGTGCGGCGTAGATGTTTCCCAGTTGATCATGTGAGGGTGTTCCGTCCGAAAAGGGCAAGAATTTCCGTAAAAAGGCCAGTTTCTTTGTCCCAAACGCAGAAATAGCGACCCAGTCATTCGCCCCGGACAACACGGCACATAACGTCAAAAGCAAAACCTCTGCCATAGGGTAAAGCAGCTTTGTTTGTTGTCGTGGGTCAGATAAAGTAGAAAAATGCGTAAGAAAATCAATGGAATGGCTGTCGGGTGCGTCGGCATTGGACATGGGTAGTGACCTCAATAAAAGCTAAAAGTTCACTCATTGAATCAACCCTCACCTCATTTGTCACCTGCTAACTTTTTCATGCGATTGCCCTGGGATAAGCCACGGCAATCGCTTGAAAAAGTGGGGATTCCCTTAGCGGGTGATATGTGATTCTCTGGTCATTGAAATGACATTCGGAGCCTCCCATGATCTCAGCCAATATCCTCGACCATTTTTCTGCCATTGAAGACCCACGCCAGAGCTGGAAAACTGTTTATCCACTACCCGAAATCCTACTGATTGTGCTCTGCGGTGTTATGGCTGGTGCTGATGATTTTGCCGAAATAGCCCGATGGGCGGACCGAAAATTGAAATTCTTGCGTGGGTTTCTACCCTTCAAAGATGGCATCCCATCTCATGACACGCTCAATGATGTGATGAACGCGATTCCCGCTGACCTGTTTAGCGAATGCTTCGTTTCCTGGGTTGCGGCCTTGCGCGATGGCGATGATGAGATCGTGGCAATTGACGGCAAGTCGTCACGCCGTGCGCATGGTGAGGATGGCCGCGCCCTGCATCTGGTTTCAGCTTGGGCAACGCGTCAGAGATTGGTCTTGGGGCAAGAATCCTGTGACGAGAAAGAGAATGAAATCAGCGCGATACCTCGACTACTGGCGCGGCTTGAGTTGAAAGGCGCGCTGGTCACGATTGATGCAATGGGCTGCCAACACGGTATTGCTGCGGCGATCCTCGCACAAGGCGCAGACTATCTTTTGGCGCTTAAAGGCAACCAAAAATCACTGCATGAAGAGGTGAGGCTCTATTTCGACCAGACCAGTGGTTTGGAAACCCATGAAACCACCGATGCCGATCATGGGCGGATAGAAATCCGTCGTGCCTATGTCAGTCATGATGTAGAGTGGCTGCGCCCTGATCGGTCTGAGCCTGGCGCACCAAGGTTTCCAGGCCTCGCCGCTATCGGCATGATCGAGGCCGAGGTCAAACACAAAGGTAAAACCAGTTTCTCGCGACGTTACTATCTGTCCTCCGCACCGCTCTCAGCCAAGCAATTCCTGCGCGCCACACGCGCCCATTGGGGTGTGGAAAATCGCCTGCACTGGGTGATGGATGTGGTGTTTCACGACGACCTGATGCGCTTGCGGACCCAAAATGGCCCCGCCAACATGGCTCTGATGCGACATAGTGCAATCAACATCTTCAAGCAAGTCGGCGATACGGCCAGTCTGAAAATACGAAGAAAAACAGCCGCTTGGGATGATAGTTAGGCACTTCTCCGCTTTGTTGAGTAGATTTAGGATTTCAAATAGAGCATAGATTGATTATCTGGAATGGATGATTGTCTAATTTTGAGTTTGAAGTATTCGGTATCCTTGATGCCTCTGGCTCGCTTACGGATCATTCCTATACTGACATTACCAGCCTCTATCCTGGCGCTTGTGAGCTTGTGTTTGGCGTAGTTGCAGATGCCCACACAATGTTTCCGTAGGGATTTCGCGAACTTTTTTAGATAGAGCATCTGTGACTGATCTGCTATCAGGCACCAACGTTCCAGTTGCTCCGCCATCGCCTCAAATGAAGCGGCACTCCACAGCAGCTGAAGCTGTTCTTTCAAGACGTAAAGTGCATTCAGGTTGCTATTGCTCTCCAGCAACCTTTGCAGCTTGTCACTTTGTTTTTCACTCAACTTATCCGCATTTTTGAGCAACAGATAATGCGTCCCTTTCATCAACTCTTTACCACTTGGATCGGCCTTTCTGAACTCAAGTCGACGCTGATTATGGATAGCTTTGCTGTAGTTTTTCATGACGTGGAAACGGTCAAATACTATGTCGGCCAACGGCAAGGACTCTCTGACAGCCTTTTGGTAGGCAGGCCCCATATCCATCGCTACGGCCTTTATTTTGCAGGCTGTATCTGGTTGCAGTTGTTTCAAAAACCTTGAAAAAACCTCGGCAGTTCGGCCTGCTTCAACCCAGATCAGATGACCGCCAACCATATCGTAGACCACCGTCATGTAGTCATGACCTTTCGCCCGGGCAACTTCATCTACACCAATATATTCCAAGCCAGTTAGCTCTGCAGGATCAAGCGTAGGGAGAGTTTCAATAAGGTATGCCCTGTCGATATTCTTGACCGTTTCCCATCGTATATCCAAATGTCTGGAAACCGCTTGAATAGACATATGCCGACATAATCCACTGATCAGTCGGCAAAATCGGTGAGTGAAACGGCACCCTTTATCAACAAAATCACACCCCTCAATGCGGCGTTCGCCCTTGTTAATATAAACCTGCGCCAGCTCAATCTCGACCACACAAGGATACCCAAAAAGGGGGATGTCGTTTACTTGTCGGCGGACATGCTGGTTGATGCTTCCCTTCTGGCCTGTAGCAGGGTCTATAGCCCTCCTACGCGCGTCTCGGCTGCAGTGAATGACAATCTTAACACCGCCGTCATCCAGTTTAATTTCATTTACACGTTGCCCTTTGAGGCCTAAAATATGCTGCGAGATGTTGATTGTCATATACCTGCTCTATGTAAAGTTATCAGAAACCATACATATCAACAGGTTACTTGGCGGTCGGCATCTTTTTCTACTCAACAAAGCGGAGAAGAGCCGATAGTTACCTAAAAGCCGCAATCAAAGGTGAAGGCTGAAATCTTCAAGCGATTGCCGTGGAGGATAAGCCTATGTCTAAGAAGAAAACTGAACAAGACCATATTTCATTGGCTCTAAAGCAACTTGTAGAGGCTGCTTTACCTCATGTTATGTTCGATGGTTGGTCCGATACTACGCTCAAAGCAGCAATCAAAGATTCGGGTGTGGATGCTGGGCTTGCAGCGCAAACATGCCCACGCGGTGCTGTTGATCTTGCTCTGGGGTTCCACCGCTTAGGGGATAGTACCATGGAAGATGCGCTTAAAACAGCTGAGCTGTCCGAGCTGCGTTTCCGCG
Organism: Amylibacter sp.; assembly: GCA_965206885.1. Classification (GTDB taxonomy): domain Bacteria; phylum Pseudomonadota; class Alphaproteobacteria; order Rhodobacterales; family Rhodobacteraceae; genus Amylibacter. The sequence goes on from CBDBLJ010000008.1 coordinate 407,196, forward strand.
ATAAGATTGCGAAAGCTGTAGAACTTCGTATTCGCGCAGTTGCCGATGAAAAAGAAGCCGTGCGCCGTGGCGTGACGCTATTTGCATTGCCACAAAATGCAGGCGAAGGTGCGCAAGCACTTTGGTCCACAACGGATAGGATTTGGACAGCCTTGGGTGATACATCAGAAGATGTAAATTGGTATACAAAACGCGCCACACTTTCTGCAGTTTATTCCTCAACAATCTTATTTTGGCTTGGGGATGACAGTGAAGATTTTGCAAACACATGGGCTTTTTTAGATCGCCGTATAGATAATGTGATGCAGTTTGAGACAGTGAAAGCCAAGCTAAAGGGTAACCCATTGGTCAAAGGATTAATGTCCTTGGTGCCAGACATCCGCAAACCATCAAGTTGCGCGCCAGATGACTTACCTGGCAAAACCAGCACGTCATAAGTTGCGTCAAACTGGTAAATAAGCAGGTTTCATATAAAGCGAAACATCATTTGAGTAACATTGTTACTTTTTGAAGTAATATTAATATTCGTACTTGAGCGGTGTTGAAAATCGCGTTAGCCAAGTTGAATACTCGGAGGACTTAATATGGCTTTAGGCGGTAAAATAGTAACCTTTTTTGAAGGCGAATGGCATGAAGGCAACGCACCTATAATCGGTGCTGCGGATCACGTAGCATGGCTGGGCAGTCAAGTTTTTGATGGCGCACGTCAATTCGAAGGTGTTCGTCCTGACCTTATTCTAAATTGTGAACGTATTATTCATTCCGCCGAAGTTATGGGGATGGTTTCTCCTATAGATGTTGATACGATCTTTGGTTTGGCGGAAGAAGGATGTAAGAGGTTCAACGCTGATGCAGAACTTTATATCCGTCCTATGATGTGGTCTAAAGAAGGGACACCAGGTATCATTGATGTAGATCCTGAAAGCACAGGCTTTGCACTGTGCATCGAAGAATTGCCTATGCCAGCCATCGGTACATTCTCTTTAACAACATCACCCTTCCGTCGCCCACGCCAAGATATGGCAATGACCACTGCAAAAGCTGGCTCATTATACGCGAACAACGGGCGCATCATGGCAGATGCGCGCAAACGTGGCTTCAACAACGCATTATCCTTAGACATAGATGATAACGTGGCTGAAACAGCGTCTACAAATGTATTTGCAGTCAAAGATGGTGAGATTTTTACGCCCGCTCCAAATGGCACATTCTTAAACGGCCTGAACCGTCAACGTGTTATCAAATTACTGCAAGCTGATGGTATCAAAGTCACTGAAACCACAATGACGTTAGAGGATTTCAAGCATGCCGATGAAATGTTTTGCACAGGTAATATCGCCAAAGTTATGCCCGTCGCAATATATGAAGACCGCATGATGCCAGAATGCCCAATCACAATGCGTGCGCGTGAAATCTACTGGGATTATTCCCATTCCCGATACAGCCAAAAAGACGTAGCATAACCATGCGTGTGGTCGAAATAGTATCTGCTGGTGGGCCAGAGGTTCTAATATTTGGCACACGCGACATTCCCATACCTAAGGCTGGGGAAGTGGTTATTCAGAATCATTATGCTGGTGTAAATCGACCAGATTGCCTGCAACGTGCTGGATTATATAACCCGCCGAAAGGGGCATCTGATTTACTGGGTTTGGAAAGTTCTGGAGTTGTTGCTGCGGTCGGCGATGGGGTCTTGCAATGGGCTGTTGGTGACGAAGTATGCGCGCTCTTGCCTGGTGGTGGTTACGGAGAATACTCAAAGACAAATGCTGCCCATATTCTACCTATTCCTAAGGGCATTGATATGGCGGCCGCAGCGGCACTGCCAGAAACGTTTTTCACAGTATGGTTTAACTTGTTTGTAAAGGCCAAGTTAAAAGCTGGCGAAACAGTTTTAATTCACGGTGGCACCAGCGGTATCGGCACGACTGCTATCATGTTAGCGAAGGCATTTGATGTCCGTGTTATCGTTACAGCAGGCTCTGATGAAAAATGCGCTAAATGTTTGGAAATAGGTGCAGATACGGCAATTAATTACCATAATGCCGACTTCGTTGAAGCGTTGAAAGGTCAACAAGTCGACGTCGTTCTGGACATGGTTGGGGGTGGCTATACTGCACGTAATATCAAAGTTTTAGGGCAGGGTGGCCGTCTTGTGAATATTGCGTTTTTACAAGGAATAAAGGCAGAGATAAATCTGGCGATGATTATGGCAAAAGAACTGATCTTAACGGGCTCATTTCTGCGCCCTCAAACAGACCTGACAAAAGCGCGTATTGCTGATGAATTACGCGAAAAAGTCTGGCCATTGATCGCGGCAGGACAACTGGCACCGATTATGGATCAAACCTTTGATCTAAGCGATGCGTCTGCTGCCCATACCTGTATGGAAGCGGGTGAGCACATTGGTAAAATCGTTCTGCGTACGCTGGGTTAATCTTTAACCGTTTTAAGTAAAACATAGGGTATGATTGACGTGCACAAACTGTGCACAGAGCGTATGACAATCTGTAAGATGTTTCACGTTAACTTTTTGTGTTCAAAGATCGATCTAATAAAAAATACGGTAATGCTTTTTAAAGACGTTGCTGGAATGTTCTTTTCTGTATATCATCTATGAAAGGGCAGGATTTATGAAGTTTATCGATTTATTCGCGGGTATAGGTGGCTTTCATTTAGCATTCCATAATCTTGGTGCTGAATGCGTTTTTGTGTCCGAATGGGATGATTTTGCGCGCGAGACATATCGGAAGAATTTTGAAAAAATATCACCTGAGTTATTTTTAAACCAACGCTTCCGTGGAGACATCACAAAAGTGATGCCAAGTGAAATACCCGATTTCAATATTTTATGTGCAGGCTTTCCTTGCCAACCTTTTTCCCAAGCGGGTTTTAAAAAAGGTTTTGAAGAGGCGCGAGGAACTTTATTTTCCAATAATTGGTTAAAACCACCAGCTTTTAGCTGGTCAGCTTTAGCGTTATTTACATAAGGTTTCCTTCCATTTTAAGACCCAGCGTTGCGGTAAGGTCTTAAAATGGAAGGAAACCTTATGATCTATTCTACTGGAAGTCATAGCAGATATTATCACAGATACCATATCGTTTGGGTAACAAAATATCGTTACAAGGTGCTGCGTGGTGAAATGCGTGAGCGTATTCGGACATTGATACGACAAACGTGCAATGAATTGGGCGTACACATTGAAAAAGGCGTATTGTCTACCGACCATGTGCATATGTTTGTGTCAGTCCCGCCGCACGTCCCAATTTCAAAGGTGATGCAACGCGTAAAAGGGAGGTCCTCATACAAGATACAGCGGGAGTACCCCGAATTACGCAAACGCTATTGGGGGCAACGGTTCTGGGCTAGAGGCTATTTTTCAACGACGAGTGGAAATGTGACGGATGACGTTATTCGTCAGTATCTTGAATTACATTCAAAACGTGAACCTACCGACGAAAGTCGGTAGTTGTTCAGTTTTTGATATTGTGAATATCTTGAAAGAAAAGCAGCCCGAAGCATTTTTCCTTGAGAATGTACGGCACCTTCTAAAACACGATGATGGTAAAACTTTTGCGACCATTAAGCGTGTGATTGAAGACGAGCTTGGCTACTCGTTCCATTATAAAATTGTGAAAGCATCCGAATTTGGGCTGCCACAACACCGCCCCCGCTTGTTTATGGTTGGTTTTAAAGATCCGAAAACCCCCTTTAAATTTCCAGAACCACAAGAATTAAAAATGAGTATGTCTGATGTCTTTGGCGCAAAATGCAGTCGCGATGTAGGGTTCACGCTACGTGTTGGCGGACGTGGATCTGGATTGCATGATCGACGTAATTGGGATTCGTATTTGGTAGATGGGACAGAGCATCGCCTAACATCATGTCAGGGCGCGCGGATGCAAGGGTTTCCGGATGATTACGACTTCCCTGTTTCTGAAACTCAGGCCATGAAGCAACTTGGTAATTCTGTTGCTGTAAATGCGATCCAAGCGGTTGGTGCCGAGATAATTTATAGTTTGGAAAGTTATGATGGCCAACAAGAGCGAAAAGAAGAACAAAGGCGAGTGGTCTGAGTTCTACGCTTTTTTAAAGATACTTGAAGATCAAATTATTGCTGCAGCGGATAGCAATTTAAAAAGTATTCCAAATGAATACTTTGTTTTCAAGAAAATATTTAGAGATCAAAATCTAGTATATGTTTGGGATGAGCAAAATATAAATATTCAAACATTGGATGGAGTTACTGTCCATTCTGTTGATCGTGATAAGATCAAGGTTAGCCGTGAGAAAGTATTCGAGGAAATTTTAAAAGCTTCTGGTGGCGCTGCTTTTACTGTTAATAGTGCCGAAACTATTATGGCCGATTTAAGATGTCGTTCTGTGAGTGCTGATAGTGGGTCAAAATCGGATATTGATGCTGTTATCGAAGATAGGGTGTCTCATTCAGAAAGTCGTTTGGGGTTTTCTGTTAAGTCTATGGTAGGTGGTGCTGCAACACTGTTGAATGCATCCAAAGATCAAACAAATTTTATATACCATGTGTCTAATTTATCTTTGGAGAACCTTGATCAGATCAATTCTATAGAAGGGAGGTCTAAAATCAGAGACCGACTAGATATGATTAAGATGCTCGGCGGTGAAATTGAATTTCAACAGATGTGCTCTGATAATTTCGCTCGGAATGCACGCAAGGTTGATACGTTATTGCCAGAATTTTTGTCAGAAATGCTATTGGGATTTTACAGTACCAATGCCAGCACTTTGCCAGATTTAGTGCGGTATTTAACGGATGAGACAGGTTTTTCAAAACGGTTCGATTTAGATTACGCAGATTTTTCTTTTAAAATACAACAATTTCTAATCGCGGCAACTTTAGGTATGGTGCCTAGTAAACCTTGGGATGGGCGTACTAAAGCGCAAGGCGGATATATCGTTGTGAAACAAGATGGCGATATTGTATGTTATCATCTGTATAATCGTGATTTGTTTCTGGAGTATTTGTTCGAGAATACAAAGTTTGAGACACCGAGTAGTACGCGACACGGGTTTGGTGAGTTATTCACAGATGAGAATGACAAGATGTTTATCTGATGCTTGTTGGCAAAATTTGGTGGCTATATCCACAGTTTGGTCATCAAAATAAACATGCGCATGATAGTTTTTGATCGTATCTGTATTCTTCATGTTAGGTTCCTTTATAAAGTTGAATTTGCAAGTCAGATTCAGAAAATAACTACCGTATCTTCGCCAACCCAGCATTGCGTAATGAGCAGTCCTTAATCACATCTCGCCCGCATTTGGTCAGTTCCAAATCCTGTGTCATACAAATGCGCACTTCTTGGATTTGGCGAGATCTACAGGTGATGGTGATTTGGTTTTGTAGTAGCTTAGGATTGGCTTCCATAAAGGCATCTTCAATCACGGATGCAGGCAATTGAATATCCTTTTTTAATTTACGCAACACAGCAGGGCGATTGATCTTATTGTAAGCTTCACGTGATAGGGCATAATAATCAGCCGCAGATAATCCTGTACAACGTCCATGCTTCTTCCATTGATACCATGCCAACCCACTGGTGCCCATAATATCAGCCATACCGTTTGACATCGTACGTGATGGATTGCGCTCGGCTGTGCGGCAATAACTTGGCCAGCCGCCATCTGTATATTGTGGCCACACCCCATGTAGAGTGAAGCCGTGGCCTTTGCCGCTGTCGCATTGTGGGGACTTGCGGGCATCCCCTGTTAGGTCGCACCATGTTGGTGTCCATGACAGTGACATCACATAATAATCAAAATCACCTGCGCGTTCCCCTTCGGCATGAGCAGGTAGAGCAAGGCATAATAGGGCCAACAAGCGTATGAACATTAGGACTTTCCCTTTTGGTGTTTTCCCCCTATATAGACTGGGAATTCCCCTCTTGAAACGGAAAATTCGCTGGCTAAAACGCTGGTACCCGATTCTCGGCACGGGAGAGATGTATGGATAAGGAACGCTGATATGGCTCTACCTATTATGGCAAAAGCAACCGCTGTTTGGTTGGTTGATAACACGACTTTGACGTTTAAACAGATCGCAGATTTCTGCGGCCTGCACGAACTAGAAGTGAATGGCATCGCTGACGGCGAAGTGGCGCAAGGCATTAAAGGGTTTGACCCAATTGCCAACAACCAATTGACTGCTGAAGAGATCAAAGCAGGCGAAGATAAGCCCATTCATAAGCTACAGCTGAAATACAACGCTGCTGCTGAAGGTGAGCAAAAACGCCGTGGTCCACGCTACACACCACTCTCTAAACGCCAAGACCGCCCATCAGGTATTTTGTGGTTGGTAAAATTTCATCCAGAACTGACAGACGGTCAAGTTTCTAAATTGGTTGGCACAACTAAGCCAACAATTACGGCATTGCGTGAACGCACACACTGGAACATTGCAAATATTCAACCAATCGACCCTGTTGCTTTGGGGTTGTGTAAACAGCTTGAGCTAGACACTGCTGTGCAAAAGGCAGCTAAGAAAGCTGCAAAAGACGGCACAGTGATGTCCGAAGAAGAACGTATGAAGCTTGTTTCAACAGAGCAGTCATTGCACATGCCTGATGAACCACACATGCCAAGTTCTGTCAGTGGTTTTGAGAACTTTACTTTGACGGATGATGTTAAAAAAGAAAAAGAGCCAGTGATTGATGCTGACAGCTTATTCAACCTGCCAAAAGATGGTGGTGAAGTGGAATAAGCCGAATTAAATTTCGAATTATAAAAGCCTCTGCTTTTGCAGGGGCTTTTTTTATTTTATGCGTTTGTTTCTTTATGGAATATAGATAAATCCAGCGGTTGCGCTTCGCCTAGCCAAATTACATGCTTGCTATGATCGGCCAAGTGATCGCCCGTATCGGGATGGCAAAACACAATCAAACCATCTCTGTTTAATGCAAGCCATGGTAGCAGTTCGGTGAATTGTGCAGGATTACAACTCAGTTGGCATGAAAACATTGGGTGCGGGCCAATTGGGCGTTCATGAATGCGGCCCATTTTGACACCGAATTTATGGATTACTAAGTTTACATGAATTTTATGCCTTGGGTAGATTGGCACAAGTGTATTCGCAGGCAAAATGGGGTCAGATTCCTGCCATATGATGTGCGTTAATACTACATAGAATTGTAAAGTGACTTTTAATGTACTGCGGTATCCATGGCATCAATCAGTGTTCGCCCACCATCCACAGTCAGAATTTGACCAGTCACAAAACTTGCACTGTCCGCAGCAAGAAATTGGGTCACTTCTGTCACTTCCTGTGCTTCGGCAATACGGCCTAAGGGTGTGACTTGAGCCATTTGGTCCCGCAGATCTTCATCACCTTTCAGGTAGTTTTGCAAATTTGCAGACATCACAGATCCGATTGCAATTGCATTCACACGGATACGGTCAGGTGCAAGACTGACGGCCAATGAGCGGGTCATTTGATTAAGTGCTGCACAGCTCACAGAATAGGCTAACAGGTCAGGATGAGCGCGATCTGATGCGATAGAGCTTAGATTTACGACGGAGCCGATGCATTGGGTGTTATCCTCATCTTCTTCGGCTTGTTGGATCATTATTTTTGCGACGGATTGGGTCAGTCGCAGGTTTGCTAATACATTCTGTTGAAAGAGCGCTTCAAAGCTATCTGCTTTTGGTTCTAACGGGTTCGATGGTAAAACTTGACGGCTAGCATTCACCAGTATGTCGATACGATCAAAGGCGTCTATTGCGGCTGATTGCAGATTTGCGATTGTCAGCTTCTTACGTAAGTCACCATTGAAATATCGGGCTTGTGGACAATCCAAAGAATCACATTCCATGATCAGTTTGTCTTCGTCCATATCGGCGAACATCACATTGGCACCTTGGTCTATAAAGTGGCGCGCAATCGCAAGTCCAATGCCATTTGCAGCACCCGTTACAATGGCGGTTTTACCTTCGATCGAAAAAGACATGCGTGGTCCGTTCTATGATTCTGTTTGGCTAGATTAGTGGAAACGATGCTCGCGTGCCAATCGTTACTTAGGGCGACGCGCGTGGATCACTTTAAAGATTGGTGTTTGCTCTTGATATGACCATGTATTGAAACTTGCATCTAATATGGCTTCATATGCCAACTGTTTATTTGCAACCATCCATAGACGTCCCTTTGGAGCTAAAAGCTTGGATGCTTTAGCAATAAAGTCACGTCCTAACGAAACATCCGCTTTACGCGATACATGGAAGGGTGGGTTCATGATGATGAAATCATACCCACCTTTGTCGGGCATGGATTGTACATCGGTCCAGTGGAACCGCGCGCGTTCATCTGTGATATTCTTCTTCGCACAGTCTAGACTAACGTGTTCAGCTTCAAACAAGTCCAAAGTGGTTATCTCTGGGTACTTTTCTAATGCGTGATGGCTTAGATATCCCCAACCAGCCCCCAGATCAGCACCCCTACCTTTTAAGGGTACAGTGATACAATCGCACAGTAACGCACTGGCAGGATCAATCGCATCCGCACTAAACGTACCAGGGACAGACCAAAACCCATCTTTGTTTTGAGCCATATCAGTAAGCGATAGCCACTCTTTAAATGGGTTGTCAGGTGCGGTTTTAATCGTCCAGACGGTTTTACCGTGAGATTTCGAATAGCTTCCTTCGATTGTAGTTCTAGATTTTACATTCTTCAGGATGCTATCAATACCATCGGTCTTTGCTCCATCAATAAACAATGTACCACCGACCTCTAAGATATCATAAGCCTTAGCAATATTCGCAAGGTTCTCTGGTTTTGAACGGGTAAGCTCTACAATAGCAGCTTTTGCCGATGACGTCATATCTTGCGTAGGGCGCAACCCAACACTCTCTAAAACCTCAAAGGTCGGTTTGAAATTTTGCACTGGATGTAGATCACTGGCTTTAAACTCACGGTAAGCAGGGTTGTTCGTTGCTCGTAAGATCAGGATTGGACCAGCTTCGGGCAGTTCATCGGTTAAAGTATCCAAAAGTTTCGCAAGACGAGAAGATTGAGGCATATTGATCTACGGCGCGAACGCCTATTCCTTTTCCATCGTGCATTGCAGCGGATGTTCATGTTTACGTGCCAAGTCCATCACCTGGGTCACTTTAGTTTCCGCTATATCATGAGAAAACACACCGACAACAGCTGCACCTTTTTTATGTACGGTCATCATAATTTCAATGGCGCCCTGATGATTGATCGTAAAAAAGCGTTCCAACACATGCACAACGAACTCCATCGGGGTATAGTCATCGTTTAAAAGCAACACTTTATACATCGGTGGTTTTGCCGTTTTTGGCTTGGTTTTTGTGACAACGGCTGTGTCGTCATCAAAGTCGTCATCGTTGGATAATGTAATCAGTTTTGTCATAAGATCGTACGTTTCGGCATGTGATTTCAGACAGTGTATACCGTTGCTTAAAGGAATAAAAAAGTCCAATTGAAACCAAATGGGGCATTTTTGAGGCAAGAGTCTGGTAGTTTCCATTAAAACAACCACTAAGTCTTGTGGTCATATGGGGCTTTAAGCAAAAGTATGCTCGTTTTGTTACGATAAGAACATAAACTAAGTTTCTGTAAAATAGTTATTTTCTGAAAATAGATGTCGTGTTACCTTTGCTTTAACGAATACCGCGAAAAGCGGATGAGGCAGTAAACAAGCAGATATCGGAGAAACCGATGCTAAGGCAGTTGAATCATTGGCTAACAGCCATGGTAGTGTTCCTATTGATGAATATCTATGCAGTCAGCATCAGCTATGCAGCGCCGTATGCTGCGCTGGTTATGGATGCCCGTACAGGTCAGGTTGTGCATTCACGCAACGCCGATACGCGTTTGCATCCTGCATCCCTGACAAAGATGATGACGCTTTATGTTGTGTTCCAAGCGATTGAACGCGGCGAACTTAGCTTAACTAAGAAAATACGTATCTCAAAACACGCTGCATCCGAGCCACCTTCAAAACTTGGTTTAAAAGCGGGTCAGCGTATCCAGCTGAAATATTTAATCCGTGGCGCAGCTGTGAAATCCGCAAATGACGCAGCTACGGCATTGGGTGAAGCTGTCTCGGGCAGTGAGGCCGCTTTTGCGCGTCGTATGACAGCGACAGCCAAACGTTTGGGGATGAAATCATCCACATTCAAGAACGCACACGGGTTAACGCAATCAGGACACTTGTCCACAGCACGCGATATGACCTTACTGGGCCGCCGTTTGTTCTATGATTACCCGCAGTATTACAACCTGTTCTCACGCCGTTCTACAGATGCTGGTGTGCGCCAAGTTGCAAATACAAATCGCAAGTTGTTGGGCAACTACCGTGGTGCTGATGGTATTAAGACTGGTTTTACAAATGCAGCTGGTTTTAACTTGGTTGCTTCAGCTGAACGTGGAAATAAGCGTGTAATTGCGACCGTCTTTGGTGGCAGAACATCTGCAAGCCGTAATGCACGTGTCGCAGAACTGCTGGATTTGGGTTTTGGCCGTGTGAACACGCGCCTGGCGGAACGTAAACCTTCAAAAATCGCACCTGTTACGAACGAAAAACCAAAGATCATCAAAGTTGTAGTTAGTGGTGCCGTGCGTAAAAGCCCGATTCCAAAAATGCGCGTTGCAAAAACAGTGCCTGCACCAAAACCAATCTTGGTCGCCGCCGTGGATAAAACCGAAGTCGAAGCCGTACTGAAGCAAGCTTTGGCAGAACAAACGGCAGAACTGACACCCAAGGTTACATCGCCTGAACCAGTATTACGCCCAACGAATATTGTGCCTGTGACACTTGTCACTACACCGCAAGTTCTTGAGTTGGTTCAAGCTCCAGCAAAACCACGTGTTGTCTCACGCAAATCGACATCAGGCCGTGCATGGTCTGTGCAATTGGGTGCGTATGGATCAAAGTTTGAAGCTGAAAAAACGCTCTTGACAGCCGCTCTCAGCAACCTAGGTCCTTTGGAAGGCGCATCGCGTCGTATTGCACCAGCTACCGTAAATGGTTCGCGCTTATATCGCGCACGTTTTGTCGGTTTGTCCCAAGCTGATGCGAACAAAGCTTGCTCACGTCTACGTGCACGGAGTCAAACATGTATAACTGTTTCACCAGGTAGTTAAACTGTAATTACGAGATTGTATAGGTTCATGTGTTTTGAGACTCACGCGGCTTCGGCCTGAGTGATTCGAAGGTACTCCATGGGTGTCTTACCTTTCAAGGCGTGATGTGGTCTGAATGTGTTATATTTTTCGACAGCTTTTCTCAGTTCAAACCGCATAGCTCCAATGCTATCGGCAATCAGATCACAACAATCATAGAATTCCTCGCGGAAGGTGCGGTTTCCACGCTCAACGCCACCATTGTATTTCGGTCTGGCTGGCGGCAATGCAATGAGCGGGATTTTCATCTGCTCACACGCCGTCTCAAAATCGGCCATAAACTCGGAGCCACCATCAACTTGAATTGAGAGGATTTTATAGGGAGCTATTTCCACAAGCTCTTCCAAAAACCGTTTGGCAGAGCGTGCGGTGGCATTCGAATAAATTTGGGTTCTGTTGCAAAGATTTTAATGTTGATTGCTTTTCTGGTGAGATTTTTGCATACGCATGTGAGTTTTAGACCAACAGGTGAGTGTACCATGATTTCGTTCAGCGGCTGTCATTTCCCCAAAGAAGCGATTCTTTATGCGGTGTTTTTTTACGTGCGCTATGGTGTTTCCTACCGTGATCTGGAGGAAATCATGGCGGAACGTGGTGTCGATGTCGATCATACAACCCTGAACCGATGGGTGATAAAATATGCGCCCTTGATCGCCACTGAAGCACAGCGTCGGAAGTCTGGAACCAGCACCTCGTGGCGCATGGACGAGACCTATATCAAAGTCAAAGGTAAGTGGATGTATTATTACCGCGCCATCGATAAATTCGGCAAAACCCTTGATTTTATGCTGTCAGAGCAGCGGGATGAAGCGGCAGCGACTGCATTTTTCAAGCGGGCGATCCAGAATAACGGCTTCCCTGACAGGGTGGTCATCGATAAAAGCGGTGCCAACCTCGCCGGGTTGAATAACATGAATTACCTGCTCTTGTTGAACGGCTGGTTTTGGCTGATTGAGATATTGCAGGTCAAATATCTCAACAACATCATCGAGCAAGACCACAGGTTCATCAAGAAGCTGACCAAGCAAATGAAGGGCTTCAAATCCTTCCTCTCAGCCTCCGCAACACTGGATGGCATTGAAGTCGCGCACATGATCCGCAAGAAACAATTCGGAACACCCGGACAATCCGCTTTCCAGCAATTTTCGGCGCTCGCTGGATAACTGTGTCCGGCGATAGGAGTGACTCCATGCACAATCTCAGTTTGCGACAGAACCCATCTGTCCCGAGCACTTTGAAGCTGCCACCACAGTCGGTGCAAGCATCACTGGGCGTGATCACGGCAATCGCTTGAAAAAGTGGGGATTCCCTTAGCGGGTGATATGTGATTCTCTGGTCATTGAAATGACATTCGGAGCCTCCCATGATCTCAGCCAATATCCTCGACCATTTTTCTGCCATTGAAGACCCACGCCAGAGCTGGAAAACTGTTTATCCACTACCCGAAATCCTACTGATTGTGCTCTGCGGTGTTATGGCTGGTGCTGATGATTTTGCCGAAATAGCCCGATGGGCGGACCGAAAATTGAAATTCTTGCGTGGGTTTCTACCCTTCAAAGATGGCATCCCATCTCATGACACGCCGTGCGCATGGTGAGGATGGCCGCGCCCTGCATGACCTGTTTAGCGAATGCTTGGCCTTGCGCGATGGCGATGATGAGATCGTGGCAATTGACGGCAAGTCGTCACGCCGTGCGCATGGTGAGGATGGCCGCGCCCTGCATCTGGTTTCAGCTTGGGCAACGCGTCAGAGGTCTTGGGGCAAGAATCCTGTGACGAGAAAGAGAATGAAATCAGCGCGATACCTCGACTACTGGCGCGGCTTGAGTTGAAAGGCGCGCTGGTCACGATTGATGCAATGGGCTGCCAACACGGTATTGCTGCGGCGATCCTCGCACAAGGCGCAGACTATCTTTTGGCGCTTAAAGGCAACCAAAAATCACTGCATGAAGAGGTGAGGCTCTATTTCGACCAGACCAGTGGTTTGGAAACCCATGAAACCACCGATGCCGATCATGGGCGGATAGAAATCCGTAGTCTGAAAATACGAAGAAAAACAGCCGCTTGGGATGATAGTTACCTAAAAGCCGCAATCAAAGGTGAAGGCTGAAATCTTCAAGCGATTGCCGTGTGGGCGTGATGGTCTTTTTGACCCGCTTGAGCCCCTTGGGGAAAGGTTTGCGCTTGCGCGGGGTACGCGGCGGCTTTGTGGTCTCAGCGTCAGAGGGCCCATTCTCATCATCCGTCTCAGCGGCTTGTTCGATTTCAAGATCTTCAAGGATCAGCGCCAGCGCCAGCTGTGTGCTGCTTTCTGACTTTGAACCGAAGCGATGTTTTTTATGTCCGTGCAATTGCAGGCGCAGATCGGCAATCAGGGTATCTCTGCTCATAATGGCAAGCGCATGGGCGGCGCGCTCCGCAGCAAGAGCCGCTTCCATCTCATTTTCAAGGCGCTTTTGCGCTGTGGCATGGCTCAACGACAGCCCCAACAACTCCGCGTCTTTACGAGCCAATTCCGCCGCTTGTGCGGCCACAAACGCCTGCACGTCAGGGGGCAAATCAGCCAGATTTGGAGGGGTCTTACTCATGCCACTCCTTACCAAATCAAGGGCCTCATGGGAATCCCAAAACGTCAGAAATACCCATAAAACATTGCCTCTAACCTACCATCTTGGGTCGCCATGTCTTGAGCGGCATACGCCAATCCAGACCTTCCATCAGCATCGCAAGCTGCGCACGGCTCAGGTTGATCTTACCTTCCTGAGCAGAGGGCCAGATAAACCGACCCCGTTCAAGGCGCTTGGTAAACAGGCACGCGCCCTGACCATCCCACCAGATCATCTTGATCTGATCACCGCGTCGCCCTCGGAACAAAAACAGATGGCCGGAGTAAGGATCACCCCCCAGAACCTGCTCGGTCTGAACGGCCAGACCGTTGAACCCGCGCCGCATGTCAGTCACCCCCGCCGCCAGCCAGATCTTTGCATCCGCCAGTACCGGGATCATGCCGCCAGCCCACGCGCCAATTCCAGCACAAAGCCCGCATCAACCCCACCGCTCACGCTCAGCTTGCGCCCATTCTCCAAAGTGATCTCAATCTGGGGACTGGTTGTAAGCTGCCCTGAGTTCGTAGGTTTTGTCGGCTTGTGGGGTGTTTTTTTGTTTAACTTCAGGCCCTGGCTTCCGGGAGGGTAAAGTAGTGCCCCCCAATGGCAATTGAGGGTTGCGGTTTCTGGAGGTTCTGCTACACTCCCGCACATGTTCATCCGCACCAAACATGATCCCGAACGCAAGCGCACCCGCATCCAGATCGTCCAGTCGGTGCGCACCGGTCAGAAGGTTCGCCAGAAGGTCGTCCGGCATGTCGGCATCGCGCATAACGACACTGAAGTCGAGGACCTCAAGCGCCTGGCTGGCCGGATCATGGAAGAACTGCGTACCGCACAGTCCCCGCAAATGGAACTGTTCACCCCAACGGAATATGCTGATCTGGCGACACTTGTGCGCACCGCCCCGCGTCCGGAAAAACTGAATGTCGATCTTGGGGAGTGCCGCGAAGAGTCCCGCCTGTCGCTTGGTTTGCGCGATGTGATGGGGGAGGTTTATTCCGGCCTGGGCTGGAATGGGCTTCTGGGCACCCGGCGCAAGAGCAGCGATCGCATTTTACGCGAACTGGTGCTGGCGCGCCTGTCGCAGCCAGAGAGCAAGCGGGCAACGGTGGATGCACTGGCCCACAGGGTCGGGATCACCCTCAATCTGGACCGGGTCTACCAGGCTATGGACTACATGGACGCGGCGACGATCAACCGGGTCTGTCGGATGTCACACGAGGCGGCGGAGACGCTTCTGGCGGGACCGGTCGATGTCCTCTTCTACGACTGCACAACACTGGCCTTCGATACAGATCGGGAGGATCCGGAAGACGCGTCCGACCGCTTGCTGGCCAAGGGGTACAGCAAGGACGGGAAATCGCATCGCAGTCAGGTGGTGTTGGCGCTGATGGTCACCACCGACGGCTTGCCGGTCGGCTATGACCTGTTTCCCGGCAATATGTGGGAAGGCCATACGCTTGAGGCCGCGATCAAGGGGTTGGAAGAGCGCTACAAGCTCGGAAAGATCACGCTGGTGGCAGATGCCGGGATGCTCAGCGCCGACAATCAGGATATGTTGCGCACCAAAGGCCTGCCGTTCATTCTGGGCTATCGCCTGAAGTCGGCCCCGGCGGGCGTGAAAGACAAGGCCCTGGACACGGGCGGTTACAAGCCATGGGCCGGACACGGCGCGGCGGAGGGCGCTGCCGAGGCGGGGCGCTACAAGGTGATTGAGCATGACGGTGCCCGGATCATCGTCACCTTCTCGCCCGCCCGCGCCCGCAAGGATGCCCACAAGCGCCAGAAGGCCCTTGAGCGCCTGCAAAAGAAGCTTCGGCGGAGCCGGAGCCCCGCCAGTGTCAGTCACCGGGGATATGCCCGCTTCCTCTCGTTTCCCGATACGGGCGAGATCACACTTGATCAGGACAAGATCGACGCGGCAGCCCAATGGGACGGGCTGCACGCCATCATCGTTCATGGCAGGGACGATCTCGCACCCGAGGCGGCCATCGCCCAATATCACCAGCTCTGGCTGATCGAAACCTGCTTCCGCACCAACAAGCATGACCTGAAAATCCGACCCGTCTATCACTGGACGCCGCGGCGGATACAGGCCCATATCGCCATCTGCTACATGGCTTTCTGTTGCCTGCAACACCTGCGCAAGCGCCTGCAGATGCTGGGCCATCCCATGAGCCCGGCCCGCATCCGTCGGGAACTCGACCGACTTCAGATTTCCATCCTGAGGCGCAAGGGCACCAGCGAACAATATGCCATGCCCAGCCCGGCCACAACCGACGCCAAACGCATCCTGCGCTGTGTTGGCCTGTCGTGGAACGAAGCACCCTTCAGGATGCCGCCGGAAAGAACGCGCAAGCCCAGACCTGAAAAGGCCTGATCGACACTCTCTGACCGTTGAATCCCATCGCCGGAAATCCGCGATGTAGTGCCCTGTGAAAAAGCAGGCCAATAATATCAATGTGTTACAGCCGAAATCCTACGAAGTCAGGAAAGGTAAAACCAGTTTCTCGCGACGTTACTATCTGTCCTCCGCACCGCTCTCAGCCAAGCAATTCCTGCGCGCCACACGCGCCCATTGGGGTGTGGAAAATCGCCTGCACTGGGTGATGGATGTGGTGTTTCACGACGACCTGATGCGCTTGCGGACCCAAAATGGCCCCGCCAACATGGCTCTGATGCGACATAGTGCAATCAACATCTTCAAGCAAGTCGGCGATACGGCCAGTCTGAAAATACGAAGAAAAACAGCCGCTTGGGATGATAGTTACCTAAAAGCCGCAATCAAAGGTGAAGGCTGAAATCTTCAAGCGATTGCCGTGTGGGCGTGATGGTCTTTTTGACCCGCTTGAGCCCCTTGGGGAAAGGTTTGCGCTTGCGCGGGGTACGCGGCGGCTTTGTGGTCTCAGCGTCAGAGGGCCCATTCTCATCATCCGTCTCAGCGGCTTGTTCGATTTCAAGATCTTCAAGGATCAGCGCCAGCGCCAGCTGTGTGCTGCTTTCTGACTTTGAACCGAAGCGATGTTTTTTATGTCCGTGCAATTGCAGGCGCAGATCGGCAATCAGGGTATCTCTGCTCATAATGGCAAGCGCATGGGCGGCGCGCTCCGCAGCAAGAGCCGCTTCCATCTCATTTTCAAGGCGCTTTTGCGCTGTGGCATGGCTCAACGACAGCCCCAACAACTCCGCGTCTTTACGAGCCAATTCCGCCGCTTGTGCGGCCACAAACGCCTGCACGTCAGGGGGCAAATCAGCCAGATTTGGAGGGGTCTTACTCATGCCACTCCTTACCAAATCAAGGGCCTCATGGGAATCCCAAAACGTCAGAAATACCCATAAAACATTGCCTCTAACCTACCATCTTGGGTCGCCATGTCTTGAGCGGCATACGCCAATCCAGACCTTCCATCAGCATCGCAAGCTGCGCACGGCTCAGGTTGATCTTACCTTCCTGAGCAGAGGGCCAGATAAACCGACCCCGTTCAAGGCGCTTGGTAAACAGGCACGCGCCCTGACCATCCCACCAGATCATCTTGATCTGATCACCGCGTCGCCCTCGGAACAAAAACAGATGGCCGGAGTAAGGATCACCCCCCAGAACCTGCTCGGTCTGAACGGCCAGACCGTTGAACCCGCGCCGCATGTCAGTCACCCCCGCCGCCAGCCAGATCTTTGCATCCGCCAGTACCGGGATCATGCCGCCAGCCCACGCGCCAATTCCAGCACAAAGCCCGCATCAACCCCACCGCTCACGCTCAGCTTGCGCCCATTCTCCAAAGTGATCTCAATCTGGGGACTGGTTGTAAGCTGCGCTTCTGGCAGCACAGATGAAACATCAGTATCACTGTTTGCCACTTCGACTGGTATGAAGCCGGTATCACCCGACGCGTCCGGCTGGAACCGCGCATCACCGCGCCACGCGTAAATCCGGCGGGGTGGCACATCATGACGCCGCGAGACCATCGGAACACTCACGCCATCACCTTGGCTCTCCGCCACTAGCCGTCGCTTAAAATCATCCGTGTATTTGGAACCTCGCCCAGCCCGTCGCTTGCTCATCAGAAAAATCCTCATATCGCGCCAACCAAACCGCCAGCCTCGCGCAATAATCGCATCTCAAATCAAACCAAAATAGAGGGGGTTCCCTTGATGCTTACTCTTAATGTCACCAACACCCCAACCTGCAAAACCAGGGAAAAGACCGGCTTGTGGGCCATCTAGTTGGTTGAAATCTTGATTGTCCCCATCAGCTTCAAACTGATTATACGAGAATGCATAACGGTTAGGCCCTGTGTTATATTCGACTTTCGCCAATACACTCGCAATACCCGCATTCGTGCGGATCAAAGTGTTACCATTACCATCTTCGCTTTCGTTAACGTCACGATATGAAAACGCGAACAAAGCATCTAATTTCTCATTTGGCTTATACGCAAGAATAGTTGTTGATTGCGCTGTACCTGGGTTTGTTTCAAACGAGAGTTTTTGCCGAACAGCAAACGTATCACCCTCTTCCAAAAAATCGGCCGCATCTTTGGTCTCAAGCAAGATGACACCACCCAATGCGCCTGAACCATATAGTGAACCGCCCCTAGTTTACCGGAGTGATTTTAGTCCGTCATTCTGCAGCAATATCATATTGATTTAGGGTTTCATAGAAATTCCTTTCAGCTTGTGCAGGTGGTATATATCCGATTGGCCCAAAGAGCCTGTCATTGTTGTACCAATCAACCCAAGTTAGAGTTGCCATTTCGACATCACTTTTACCTTGCCATGGTCCTTGATGTTCAATCACTTCGGTCTTGTACAATCCGATCATATTCTCAGCGAGTGCATTATCATAACTATCACCAACGCTCCCAACGGATGGCTCAATTCCAGCATCGATTAATTTTTCTGTATATTTGATCGACAAATATTGAACGCCTCTGTCTGAGTGGTGGATCAACTGGCCAGATTGAGGGTTTCGAGCGTGGATACCCTGGTTCAGAGCATCAAAGACCAAAGCCGTATTCGGAGAATGTGAGACCTTCCATCCAACGATATATCGTGCAAAGACATCAATCACAAAAGCAACATATACAAACCCAATGGCCGTACTGACATAGGTGAAATCAGCGACCCACAAAACGTTAGGTGCGGGAGCTGTGAATATACGATTTACCTTATCCTTAGGACAAGGCTGCGCCTTGTTACTCTGTGTAGTTTTAATCCCCTTGCCACCACGTACAACGCCTTGTATTTCCATCTGTTTCATAAGGCGCTCAATTGTACAACGTGCAATATCAAACCCTTCATGGCGAAGTTGATGCCAAATCTTATCAGCCCCATAACGTTTACCACTAGCTTTAAAAACACGGTCGATTTCTGTGATCAAAACAACATCTCGTTTGCGGCGTTCTGGAGACTTACTGGGATCCAGCATTATAGACCGCTCATAAAAATAGGTGGATGGCGCTATTGGTAAAACTTTACAAATAGACCCGACGCCATAGCTTGTACGATGTTTATCTATGAACATAATCATTTCTTCCGTAGGCGGTCGAGCTCCGCCGCTGCGAAAAAAGCCGACGCTTTACGCAAAATATCATTCGCTTGCCGTAACTCTTTGTTTTCTCGCTGGAGGATTTTTAACTCATCACGCTCCGCTTGTGTAACCCCATTGCGTAATCCTATTTCAATTTCGTGATTTCGAACCCACACACGTAGCGTATCACCATTGCAGCCAATCTTCTTTGCAATCGATAAAACAGCTTGTGTTCTGCTCGTATAATCAGCCTCATTTTCTAACACCAGGCATACCGCTCGTGCGCGTATTTCTGGCGTAAATCTATTTCCTGAATTTCCATTCGTCATTCTTCTAGTCTCCGTGCTTTTTTGACTCCGGTAAACTAGGGGCGGTTCATAGTGTTGAATACCCTGGTCCACGTAGCACCTCGACGCGTTTCAATAAGTCTGGCTCTGTGAACAATGATCCTTGGCGGTAGCTTTCATAATACAGCTCTTCACCATCCACTAAAGTCAGGATCGAAGATTCAGCTGCATCTAAACCTGCACCGACACCACGGATATTAAAAGATTGCCCAAGAATACTACTAGAGCCAACACCTGAAATACCTGGCAGAGTGTCTAAAACATCCCCAATCGTGCCCGCTTGGATATCATCCAGTCTTTCTTGATTAACGACTGATACAGACTGCGGCACATCAGATGCAACCTTATCAACCCCTGCGTTTACGACAATTTGGTCAAGTTGTGTTTCTTCTTGCGCTGTAACAACATTAGCGCAAATAGCTGTAACCACTGCCCCTATAAATATATTAGTTTTCACGATTCCGTCCCCTTCGCTCAGTTCGTGATGAGTTCGCTGCCTGAAGGAATCGGGTTGCTAGTATAACGCGCTTATTATTAATCCAACAAAATGAATAAGTTCAGATAGATGTGAGACTGTTTTTTTGTTGCCAAGATTTAGGCGGCCTCGGAGACTGAGTATTGTAAAAAACCAACTCACGAGGCCAATATGCAAATCATAAGACTGCACAAGAACGTTTATAAACTTTATGCTTGGGCGCGGACACAAGAATGTTTGGATGCGTACCGTATCAAATACGAAGACACGGTTCGGCAATGGGAAGCTTTACGCGCAGAGGGTGTTTCTCTAGCAAAATGCGCTGAATTTGTCGGCATCTCTCGGTCTACTTATTATCGCTACAAGCGGGTTTTGAAGGATTTGGCGCAAGGGATTATGCCGCCATCAAAGGCCCCAAAACACCGCAATAAGTCACAGTGGGGTGAGGCAGAAAAACAGTTGGTGCTCGAAATTCGCCGCGACAATAAAACCTACGGTAAGGAAAAAATAGGGGCCATCTTGCGGCGCGATAAAAACCAAATCATAAGCGATAGCACCGTGGGGCGTATCTTGGGTTTTCTACGCAAGAAAGGCCTGATTACACGATCAAGGTCTGCACCACAAAAGCGCAAGCGTAACTTCTCCAAGGGCCACGCCAAAGGATGGAAATATAAGGATTACAAAGATATAGAGATTGGAGAACGTGTGCAGATCGACCACATGACTGCCACGAAAAACGGCGTCACCTGCAAGCACTTTCAGGCCTGGGAACGGCGTAGCAAGCACATCCACGCGCAAATTTATTCGAATGCCACCGCACGCTCTGCCAAACGGTTTTTGGAAGAGCTTGTGGAAATAGCTCCCTATAAAATCCTCTCAATTCAAGTTGATGGTGGCTCCGAGTTTATGGCCGATTTTGAGACGGCGTGTGAGCAGATGAAAATCCCGCTCATTGTATTGCCGCCAGCCAGACCGAAATACAATGGTGGCGTTGAGCGTGGAAACCGCACCTTCCGCGAGGAATTCTATGATTGTTGTGATCTGATTGCCGATAGCATTGGAGCTATGCGGTTTGAACTGAGAAAAGCTGTCGAAAAATATAACACATTCAGACCACATCACGCCTTGAAAGGTAAGACACCCATGGAGTACCTTCGAATCACTCAGGCCGAAGCCGCGTGAGTCTCAAAACACATGAACCTATACAGCAGGGCTTTTTTTATTGCTTTAAGGGGCAATATCTCGTTAAAAAAGTTAGCGATAGTTTAGGTGACGAGCATGAAGCGTATTTACGCAAGCACAATTGGGATAGATCAAGGGTCAGTGATGTTATTCTCTGACTTTGATACTGGTGGCGAAATGTGGGCTGGCTCTGGTGAACGGGAAAACCGTACTTCTGTTACGTTTAAAGACAGATTTAAAAATAACCCAAGCGTGATGGTCTCTCTAGAGATGTTCGATTTTGACAACCGCAAAAACCAACGTGCCGAAACCGTTGTTGAAAACATCACCCAAAAAGGCTTCGATATCGTATTTCGCACATGGGGCGACACAAAAGTTGCCCGTGCCAAAGTATCATGGATGGCTATAGGCGGCGTAGAAGCTGAAGATAACTGGAATGATATGTACTAGAGGCTAAACGCCTTTGTAATAACCTTCGTAGATGGGCCCTAGGATATTTTCATCAAACAATGATGATACGGATGTGCCGTTTGCAATATTCAATGTCGCTTGTGCCAACATTGGTGCTGTTGGAACAATACGGATTTTATCACAGCCAGCCACTTCTGGCGTCGCTTCAATAGAATCTGTGATAACCAACTGCTTCATGCTGGATTTTGTAATCCGCTCAACCGCGGGGCCAGATAGAACACCGTGCGTGATATAGCTGTGGACCTCTGTTGCACCTTTTTCAATCAATGTATCAGCAGCTTTGCATAAAGTACCTGCTGTATCGCAAATATCGTCAACAATGATACATCTGCGTCCTGTAACGTCACCAATTACAGTCATTTCGGCAACTTCGCCAGGCGCGCCGCGTCGCTTGTCCACAATCGCCAAATCAGCGCCAATGCGTTTTGCCAATTCACGTGCACGGGCCACACCACCAACGTCTGGTGAAATGACCATAACATCATCCATATTTTCGAAGTGATGCATTACATCAAGTGCGAAGATTGGGGACGCATACAAGTTATCAACCGGGATATCAAAGAAACCTTGGATTTGGGTCGCGTGTAAATCCATCGTCAAGATACGTTCAATACCAGCTTCTGCTATTAGGTTTGCAACAAGTTTCGCTGAAATAGGTGTTCGCGCTTTGGTGCGGCGATCTTGGCGGGCATACCCAAAGTAAGGAATAACAGCCGTAATACGCTTTGCTGAAGAACGGCGCATTGCATCAGCAATGATCAGCAATTCCATCAGGTTGTCGTTCGCAGGGTTTGATGTGGATTGAAGAATAAACATATCTTCGCCACGGACGTTTTCGTAGACTTCTACAAAAATCTCTTGATCATTGAAACGCTCGATACGTGCGTTAACCAAACCTACACTGCTACCTCGTAATAAAGACATACGCTTGGCGATAGCCTTGCTCAATGTACGGTTAGCGTTTCCAGAAATGAGCTTCGGTTCGACCAGCGTGTTCATAGACAATATCCCCAAGTCTAAGGCTGTTGGCAGCAGCGTGTTAGAAGTTAACTCCGCTTAACACTGCAAATTGATTTTGCCTAGTCGTTACCTCGGTGTTACCAATGATTAATTCTAATTTTGTGAGGAAAAATGACTCAAATCGATTATTATATGTTTCCGTTGTCACCTTTTGGTTATTTGGCAGGAATGCGCCTTGAAGAGGTCGCTGCTAAACACGGAGTAACGGTGAACTATAAACCGTTTGCATTGATGAAAGTATTTGAAGAAGTTGGCACACCTCCACCAGCAGAGCGTCATGAGAATAAGGGAAAATACCGCGCCCAAGAAATCGAACGTGTGGCAAAATTTAATGGTCTACCAGTAAATGTAAAACCAGCGTTTTGGCCAACAAACCCTGCACCAGCATGTTTTGCAATTATTACGGCTCAAAATACGGGCGGTGGTGATATGGCAGGCCTAGTCCATTCTATCTTTCGTGCATGCTGGGCTGAAGACAAAGATATCTCCCAAGATGACGTTATCAAAAGTTGCCTCGTGGCAAATGGTTTTGACGCTTCTTTATCTGACAGTGGAATGCTGGAGGGGGCAGAGACCTTTGCCAAGAATACAGAGGATGCTTTGAAAGCAGGGGCTTTTGGTACGCCAACATATATTGTGAACGACCAAGTGTTTTGGGGGCAAGATCGGTTGCCTCATCTGGATGCTTACCTCAGCGAGCAAGGTTAGTTCAGAACACAGCCTTAGCTTTGTTTGATTGAATTCAGCTTTCAAGGGTATGCTGATTAGAAGTGCTGGTGTTTGTGAATATATATTAAAATCAATATGTTGACCTGCTGTCCCAACTGGGACAATACTGATTTTGGTTCACAATACCTAAACGCCCGCTACACCTGTTCCTTTAATAAGCTTGATCTGGATGGAAGCATATTTGAGGCCTGTTAGATAAACCATCAGTTTATGATGTCCAATATCATTGTAGCCCTTCTATGATGTGATCCTCTAAATCATCTTCGTGGACTTCATATTCTGCAAGGGTCTTTCCGTGCATGCTGATATCGGCATCTTGTACCGATTGCGAATTACCAGTGATCAATGGATGCCAGTCAGGTAACGTGTCACCTTCTTCCAGCAATCGATATGCACAGGTGGACGGCATCCAATGGGCATTGCGTTCGATATTTCTGGTGTCAGCACAACGCACCCTGCAACCATTTGTTTCCGCAAAGGATAGTTACCACAGCTGCATGTCTTATCGTCGAACAAGCGACAAGCTACATTAGTATAATGCACATTGCCTGTATCTTCATCTTCGAGTTTTAACAGGCAGCATTTTCCACATCCATCACATAAAGCTTCCCATTCATCGCGGGTCATGTCCGCAATGTCAGTTGTTTCCCAGAATTTGGGGCGCAGGCCCTTACGTGAAATGTGATCTGTCATTGGTCTTTATTGACCTGAAAAAAACCGAAAGGGAAGCATGAATGCTTGTCGGGCTTGATCCCATGCAATAGCGTGACCGTGATGATGGAGACAGAACTATACGCACCCATAAAATCCTATCTTGAAGGGCAGGGGTATGAGGTGAAAGCAGAGGTTAAAGACTGCGATCTTGTTGCCATGCGTGGCGGCGAAGAGCCTGTGATCATTGAGCTGAAACTTTCTTTATCGATAACACTTCTAATGCAGGGCATCGATCGCCAAACTATGACGGATGCAGTTTATGTTGCAGTGCCTGCAGGTAAAGGAAAACGGTGGATTTCTCAGGTTAAGGATGCTGTTAAGTTATGCCGCCGTTTGGGACTTGGGCTGATATCTGTACGCTTTGATGCAAAAACGCCGTCTGTGTTAGTACATTGCGATGCAGGGCCATACCTGCCGCGTAAGGTGAAAAAACGAAAAGAGGCTTTACTAAAAGAATTTGAACGCCGTGTTGGCGATCCTAATACAGGGGGGCAAAACAAACGTAAAATCATCACGGCGTATCGCCAGGATGCGTTGCGCATTGCAATGGCTTTAACAAATGGCCCGAATAAACCGAGTGTTTTAAAAAAGGAACTTGGGGTGGAAAAAACCGCCAGTATATTGCAAGCGGATCATTACGGTTGGTTTGAACGTGTGGAGCGCGGCGTATATGAATTGCGCGTTTCAGGTCACGAGGCGCTGAAAACCTATGCTGATGTGGTTAAATCGCTTCAAGAATAGCGCGGCTTTCCACGCAATCGGCATCCATCTGAACGATCAGTTCATCTAAACTATCGAATTTTAACTCAGGACGTTGGAAGTGCACCAAAGCCACAGACAATTGCGCATCATAAATATCACCAGAGAAATCAAAAATGAAAACTTCTAGATTTGGAATGTTCACACCAAAAGTGGGGCGATTTCCAATAGATGCAGCACCATGATAAGTGCCTTTATGTGGACCCTCTAAAACATCGACGGAAACGGCATACACACCGAACTTGGGTGGGTGTAAATCATCAATGGATAGGTTCGCTGTAGGGTAACCAAGATCACGACCACGCGCATCACCATGTTCAACACGGGCTTCAATGCGGTGCCAATGCCCCAACATATGGGCGGCATCTTCTGGGCGACCTTCACTTAGAGCTGTGCGAATGGCTGTAGACGAGAAAGTACCCTTTTCATCAGATACTAATGGTAAGATGGTAACGCCAAAACCAAGTTTTTCACCAAAATTTTGTAATGTTTGTGTATTCCCTGCGCGGCCTTTGCCAAAACAGAAGTCAGCACCGACAACGACATGTTTTAACCCCAAACCCTCATGGATTACGTCACGACAGAACTCTTCTGCTGTAAGGTTGGATAGGGCTGCATTAAATGCAAGTTGATACAGATGCGTTACACCAAGCTTTTCTAAACGGTGAGCTTTGGCATCTGCATTCATCAACCTAAATGGCGATGTATCCGGTGTAAAATATTCACGAGGGTGTGGTTCGAAAGTTAGAACACCCATGGGGCAGTTCAATTCTTCTGCTTTGGTGCGCACTATATCCAAAATAGCTTGATGGCCCAAATGGACGCCATCGAAGTTCCCAATAGCCACAGCCGCTCCCTTAGAGGCGGAATCTGCGTATTGATAATCACGAATGATATGCATGGTATAGAACTCGTTTAAATGGTTAACGCAGATGACCCATAGAATAGCGCGGCGTCAATTGCACATTTGTTAAAAACGCATCTAATTTCGCAAGATCAGGTTGGCCATCTGTTCCTGTTTCAGCTGCAGCAAGGCCGCCTGTGATGAATAGACTGTCCAAATCTTCACCAATCGCCCCGCGAATATCAGTGTTGATACCGTCGCCAATGCATAGGATTTTTTTAGGCGCGATTTCATGCCCTGCAATTGCGGCAAGACGTTGATATGCCAATAAGTAGATAGGAGGATGTGGTTTACCAAAGTTGTGTGCCACACCGCCCATGTCATTATAAGCTTGGGCCAATGCGCCCGCGCAATAAATACGTTTGTCGCCGCGATCAACCTGAATATCAGGGTTCGCGCAGAGCATTTTTAAACCACGGTTTTTACCTTCTAGGAATAAAGCACGGTAGTCATCTGGTGTTTCTGTGCTGTCGTCAAACAACCCAGTACAAACCAACCCTTCGGCTTCTTCTAGGCTAACGCGCTCTACATCAATACCTTGATAGAAATCTTCGGTAGAGACACCTTGGAAAAAAGCTTCGTCGCGGTCAGGACCAACGTGGTAAACTTTCTTACCATACGCACCAGATGCCAAAGCTGCGCGTGATGCATCACCACTGGCGGTAATTCCTTGGTATAGATCACGCGCCACGCCGATACCATCGAGCTGTGGATATACAGAAGACGCTGGACGTGGCGAATTGGTTAACAAATGTACGATTTTGCCTGCATCGCGAAACTGTTCAAGTGCTACTACAGCTTCTGCAAATGGCTTGATACCATTGTGTAAACAGCCCCAAAGGTCACATAAAACAGCGTCGTACGGGTCCGATATCTCGGCAAGGTTATTTATAATCTGTGTCATGATATGCTGATAACAGGCAAGCTTTAGAATGACTATAACGATTATGCGTTTACGCTACGCAATAGCCATCTACCACACGTTGAACCATTGGCGCATAATATGCAAAATCAGGTGTTTTTAATCCTGCTTCTTTCCCACGATCATCGAATAGGCGTACTTTTACAACTTCCGCAAGATGTGGATGCTTTTGAAACGCTTCAACCTCAATTTCTGACATAGGGCCACCTTGCAAGTTCAAAGAATGAACTGATGCATCTGATAGTTTACCAAAATACGCGGCATCCGTCGCACATAAATACCGTTTTGCTGCGACGTGTTGTTTGACGCATTCGGTAACAACGGGTGGGAAAAACTGCGCCAATATATCGGCGCCTGCATCTTCGTGGTATTTGTCCACTGTGTCGTCCATCGAAAACATGCCAAACTCTGATGTGAAATGGCCAACATCATGTAAAAGGGTTGCGACGATTATAATTTCATCTTCACCCTCGGTTTCGGCAAAATATGCACCTTGCAACATGTGCTCTGCCATGGTGACAGGTTCGCCAAGATACTCTTCGCCGCCACGGCGTGTGAAAATATCATGCAAGAAACCCACAATGGTCTCTTTGGTCAGCTCTGCTGCACTCATTCTGCTGCCTCCAGCGATGTGCTTTCCATGGCTGCTAATGTGGATAACAGCCCATCTTTGTCTGCGTAGCAGCCTTGCAACCAGCGTGATCCTGATCCTGAATACCCCTTGCGAGCGTGTAAAACACGTGTGTTATCAACAAGAAAACTTTCACCAGGAGAGAGTTTGAAAAACACTTCCATATCTGGATCGTCAATAATTTCTCCCAATCTGCGATATGCCGCATAGTATTCTTGCATGTGTTCAAAAGGGACATCTGTGATGGCAGCTGACGATCTGTTGTTAAACCGAACACCGATAAGCTCACCATCGGGAGATAGTTCGATCATGGGGCGGCGTGATTTCAGGCAAACACCATCTTCGCCAGCATATTCAAATCGTGCACAGTATTTTGACAATAGGTCAAACCAATGTGGGTTTTCAGATTTTAAACGTTCAGCACATTTAAATCCATCTACGACCATATTCTCCCCGCCAGTTGCCGAATTCTCCAAACAATATAGGATTTGGATCGTAGGAACTGGGTCGCGGTAGGGGTTATCCGTGTGTGCTTGTAATCCTAGCCCTGTATAGGCAAGGTTTGTTGGATTTACTTCGGTGCGTACCTCGAAATATTTACCGTAATTCGTTTCGCGAACATATCCAAAGAGATTAGCAACCTCTAACAGAGCCTCTTCTTTGATTGGGCCGTTAGTGAGTTTTCCAAATCCGCGTTTTCGCACATCAGTCAGCCAAGTCTTTAGAGCATCTGGATTGGTTTGGACATCTGGTAGTGCGGCAATTGGAACATGGACACCTCGATTAACCGCTAATTCCAGAGGTATTTGATAGGCATTTTTTACGGCAGGCTGCTTTTTGACGCAAAAAAAGCCTGTTTTGTTCCGTTTTATGCGGCATTCATGCTTTATGGAGCCGCCTGAGCGGGTATTTCTGAATTCTAGACGGATTCAGGCTGTGGCTTGCCGTCGTTCATGGAAGATGAGACGCTTCATATTGTAGGTTATGTTGGCGAGTGTCATCTTTGTTGTGGCGCGTTGAATTCCGATGGTTCTAATGGATAAATCCATCGGGCCCTTCTGATGACCAAAGACATGCTCGACACAGGTGCGAAATATAGAACGTGTCGCATTACCGCGCTCGATGTGTTTGGGCATTGGTTTGCCTTTTGGTTTTTTACGGTGGATGTGGGAGAAAAATCCATTGGCCTTAAGCCATGCCTCATTGCTCTTGGTGCGGTAAGCTGTATCGGCCCAAACCTTGCCAGAACGATTGTCCTTGGTGAGCACTGACGCCAACTCATGACCGTCATAGCGCGCTGCATCTGTTGTTTTTTCACCTCTGATAAACCGAAACTTACGGTCAATGCTGATGTGGTTTTTATAGCCAAAGTGAGGTACGGAAATATCAACTAACCCCGCATCTTTCTCACCCGTCTTGGTCGTTTTAGCCTTGCTATACTTGACCATCCACCGTGCGTCGGTGTCCTTCTGTGCCGCCTTGGCTGGATTATCAGGCCAGATATCTTTTGCATCTTCGCCAGCCTTGGCGCGGGCTTTCTCGCTTGAAGTCATACGTTGGCGTGGGGCTGCAATCAGCGATGAGTCTACAATTTGTCCCCCAGTTTGTTTGTAACCCCGATTACGTAAATGATCCTCAAAGGTTGCAAACAAATCAGTCAACACACCCGCTTGGGTCAACTTCTCCCGAAACACCCAAATGGTCTTTTGATCTGGCGTCGGCTCCCCAATTTGCAAACCAAGAAAACGCAACCAGCTAAAACGATCGCGGATCAGAAACTCCATCCGCTCATCACTTAAATTATGCATCGACGCTAATATCAAAATCTTAAACATCATAACCGCATCATAGGGCGGACGACCCCCCTGTGGACGCTCTCCATAGTTAAGTGCACTTGTCAGTGCGCACCGAAACATCTCAAAATCCACATGCTCAGAAAGCGCGACAAGTGGGTCGCCTGTTTTAGACAAACGCTCAAGATGATCAGAAAAATCAAACAATCCTGCTTCGTGCATCAAAATATCCTCCTGAAAATATTGAATCACAAAATACACCTAAAAGATAGGTTTTTAGAGGTGTCCACATTATCCTGTAATGAGGCATCCCAAGGTTCAATTTGGGTATTAACCCAACCAACATGTGAATCTTCTGATTGATCATAACAATGATTTTGCAGCCAATTTAGATCATATGCGATTGTCTTTTCTTCAGGAGCAAAGGATATATTCAAATTTGAACCATCTAAATGAGCGCTGGATACACTGATATTTGTAGGGATATCATTTAGTGTGATTAACCGTTGACCATTACCAGGAGCCCGCGTTTCAGGGTCCCATGCATTATCACGCAACCAGATTGCATGAAATCGCATCGGTGCTGCGTCGGTCTGTTTCAGAATTACAATGTTTCCATCATCTATAAGTTCAACATGATACATAATGTGGCCTCTTTCATTCTATTTGGTGACATATTGATCAAAAATAGGCATAATAACAAATTAGTAATATTATGTATTAGAGGCCGTTTTGCTTATGTCTGATAATAAAATGGAAAACCTGCCACTAGAATGGATCCGTGTATTTGAAGCAGCGGGACGTACAGGTAGTTTTACGGCAGCTGCTCATGAAGTAGGGCTAACACAAGCGGCTGTTAGTCAGCGTATTCGGAACTTGGAGCATCATATAGGGGCACAATTGTTTTTGCGTCAGGCGCGCGGCGTTGTTCTGACTATAGATGGCGAAGCTTGGCTACCTTATGTAACCAATGCTTTACAATCTTTAGATCGCAGCGCAGAAGACTTATTTGGTAAGCCTATAAAAAAGGTGACCTTGTCTGCCAGCGCATCTGTGACACAATTATGGATTGCGCGACGCTTGGCACGAATGGTTGATAAACCTAGCTATCAAATATCAATAACAACGATGAATATTGAACCAGATTTTGCTAAAGCTAATGCTATGGTTGAAATTAGACATGGTACTGGGGTTTGGCCAAATATGCTGACTGCCCGTTTGTTTGATGAAAAACTGAAACCACTTGCCTCTCCTAAACTTTTGGAAAGTGGTGTGCCATGGCACACATTGCCTCGAATTGCCGTGTCGGGTCCACGTTTAGGCTGGCAAGATTGGGCACTGAAAACAGAAGATACCCCACCGCCGATTCCGAAATATAGGTTTGATAGCTTTGTTGCTGCACATAGCGCTGCGGTTGCGGGACTTGGGGTTATTCTAGGGTCCCTTCCTTTATGTGCGAAGGAGTTGGCCGATAAATCACTTGTGTCACTTTCTGATAAGTACATCACGCAGGAAACTGGGTATTGGTTGGCGAGTAAGGTCGGCGCACTTCCGCGTAGGCAGTGGGATGAGTTAGTGGCATGCCTTTGTGAAGTGTAAGCAAAGTATGATTTCGTTATGTTTCGATTGTATGCGTTATTCGCTCGATTGGGCTTGACGACAGTGTGTAGATTTCCTAGAAATTCGTTCATTAGCACTCAGGAGAGGTGAGTGCTAATGCTTTGTAAACCCTCTCGAACATGAAATTTTAACCAAAGACGGAGCAATCCTAATGGCATTTACACCTCTACACGATCGCGTGTTGGTACGTCGCCTTGAAGGCGAAGAAAAAACAGCGGGCGGTTTGATCATTCCAGAATCAGCTAAAGAAAAACCAGCTGAAGGCGAAATCATCTCAGCAGGCGCTGGCGCACGTAAAGACAGCGGCGAATTGATCGAAATGGCCGTTAAAGCTGGCGACAAAGTTTTGTTCGGCAAATGGTCTGGCACAGAAGTGACAATCGACGGTGAAGAGCTGTTGATCATGAAAGAGTCCGATATTCTCGGTCTTCTTTAATCTTATAAACGTATTGAATTAGGAGCACATTTAAAATGGCTGCAAAAGACGTAAAATTCGGCACAGACGCGCGCAACGCAATGTTGGACGGTGTGAACATTCTTGCTGACGCTGTAAAAGTAACATTGGGCCCAAAGGGTCGTAATGTTGTTTTAGATAAATCTTTCGGTGCACCGCGCATCACAAAAGATGGTGTATCTGTTGCTAAAGAGATCGAACTTGAGGGCAAGTTTGAAAACATGGGCGCACAGATGGTAAAAGAAGTTGCTTCTCGCACGAATGACACTGCTGGTGACGGGACAACAACTGCTACAGTTTTAGCACAAGCAATCGTTAAAGAAGGTTTAAAATCAGTCGCTGCTGGCATGAACCCAATGGACCTTAAACGTGGTATCGACACAGCTGTTTCAACAGTTGTTCAGTCTATCAAAGATATGGCACGTGAAGTTAAAGACAGTGCTGAAGTTGCACAAGTTGGTACAATTTCTGCAAACGGTGAAGAAGCTATCGGCAACCAAATCGCAGACGCGATGCAAAAAGTTGGCAACGAGGGCGTTATCACTGTTGAAGAAAACAAAGGTTTGGAAACAGAAACTGACGTTGTTGAAGGTATGCAGTTCGACCGTGGTTACCTATCACCATACTTCGTAACTAACCCTGACAAAATGACATCTGATTTGGATGATTGTTTGGTTCTATTACACGAGAAGAAGCTAACTTCTTTGGCACCAATGGTTCCTTTGTTGGAAACAGTGATCCAATCTGGCAAACCTCTTTTGATCATCGCAGAAGATGTTGAAGGCGAAGCTTTGGCAACTCTAGTAGTTAATAAGCTACGTGGTGGCTTGAAAATCGCTGCTGTTAAAGCACCTGGTTTCGGCGATCGTCGTAAAGCAATGTTGCAAGACATCGCAGTTCTAACAGGCGGCCAAGTGATTTCAGAAGATCTAGGCATGAAGCTAGAGTCTGTAACTATGGACATGCTTGGTAGCGCGAAAAACATCTCTATCACTAAAGACGAAACAACAATCGTTGATGGTGCTGGTGAAAAAGCTGAGATCGAAGCACGTGTTGCACAGATCAAATCGCAAATCGAAGAAACATCTTCTGATTACGACCGTGAAAAACTACAAGAACGCCTTGCTAAATTGGCTGGCGGTGTTGCTGTTATCCGCGTTGGTGGTTCAACAGAAGTTGAAGTTAAAGAACGCAAAGATCGCGTTGACGATGCATTGAACGCAACACGCGCTGCTGTTCAAGAAGGCGTTATCGTTGGTGGAGGTGTTGCTTTGGTTCAAGCTGGTAAAGCTCTTGAAGGTTTATCTGGTGCAAACTCTGACCAAGATGCTGGTATCGTAATCGTACGTCGTGCTTTGGAAGCTCCACTTCGTCAAATCGCTGAAAATGCGGGTGTTGATGGTGCAGTTGTTGCTGGCAAAGTTCGTGAAAGCGATGATGCGACGTTTGGTTTCAACGCACAAACAGAAGAATATGGCGACATGTTCGGCTTTGGTGTGATTGACCCAGCTAAAGTAACACGTACTGCATTGGAAGATGCTGCTTCTATCGCTGGTCTATTGATCACAACAGAAGCAATGGTTGCTGACAAACCAACTCCTGCTGGCGGTGCTGGTGGCGGCATGCCAGACATGGGTGGCATGGGCGGCATGGGCGGCATGATGTAAGATCGTTTTTGACCTCTGGTCAAAACGATCTCAGTAACAGGGTTTGTGAAACAAAGCCCGAGAACTGTAAATGCTTAACAAACGCTTAAAGAATTTAGGGCTGCCTTTGGGCGGCCCTTTTTTGTCGCGCGGTAAAATGAAACCTGTAAATCATTACAGATCCATATCCAAGTAATCTCACAAGTTGAATTTGAAACTGGAGATTTAAATTATGGAGAACATTTATTTGTATACGGCTGGTGGATTGTCTATTTTATGGTGCCTTGTTCACTTTTTTATAGGTGGTAAAGAGATTGCAGTACCCTTACGTATAGCTGATGGACTTAACTCTACACAACGCAGTGTAGCTTGGATGTGTTGGCATATGGTGACGCTTAATTTATTTTTAATGGGTGTGTTTTTCATTCTCGGTGCGAAAATGGGTGAGATTGGGCTAATTTGGGCAGCGACAGCCTTATCTGTCAGTTTCTTAGTGACTGGTTTACTCATCCCAGTCTTAAGTGGAGTATCATTTCGGGCAGCTCCACAGGGGTGGCTTTTCTTTCCAACAACAGCTTTGGGCCTTTTAGCGCTCTTTGGTTAAAGTATAAAATAAAGGCTCAGTTTACAAATCGTATGCTTTCATGACATGTTCTTTTTCAAATCATGTCAAATCAGAGGGATAGGCCGACTATGGATCACAAACAGTTTCAGGATTGGCTATCTGGGATAGATCACCTCAGCCCTGCGCAGCGACAGGAAGCCGAAACCGTGTTCATGGGGGTCTCTGAGGCGTCCTCTTCGCTGGCAGCCATTGAAGCAAGCGTGGGTGAAAGTCGCCAGTGCCCGCATTGTGGCACACTAGGAGCTATATCGCGTGGCAAAGCACGGGGTCTGCGACGGTACCAATGCAAGGGATGCAATAAGACATTCAACGCGGCGACCGGCACCCCTTTGTCGGGCCTGCACCGCAAGGATAAGTGGCTTGCCTTTGGAACCTGTCTTTCTGATGGGCTGACGGTTCGCGCCTCAGCAGAACGCTGCAAATTTGCCGTCAATACCGCGTTCCGTTGGCGGCACCGATTTCTCACCACAGACAATCCGAACGCCCGCAAGCTTACAGGCATTGTCGAGGTCGACGAAACCTATGTTTTGCAAAGCCAAAAAGGTGAACGAAACCTTGAGCGCAAGGCGCGCCGCAGGGGAGGCACGGCCAGCAAGCGAGGTCTGTCAGATGAGCAGGTTCCAGTACTGGTTGCCGCTGATCGCAGCGGCACGACAGTCAGCGCGGTTCTCCCTGCGGTCAATGCTGATACGCTGCAATCTGCAATCGAGCCGGTCGTGGATGATGACATCGTTCTGGTGACCGATGGCCACCGCGCTTATCCGCCTTGCGCCGCAGCACTGGGAGTGCGCCACGAAGCGTTGAACCTGTCTGGCGGGGAGCGGGTGCGGGATGCCTTTCACATTCAGACGGTCAACAACCGGCACAGCCAGTTGAAGGATTTCCTGCGCCGCTACCGAGGCGTCGCAACCAGGTATCTCGACAACTACCTGCGATGGTTTCAGCGTCTTAAACTGGAAAATGCTTCACCCCGCGCTTGCCTCGCCACCGCGATCGCAGATCCATGCATACGATTTGTAAACTGAGCCAAAATAAACGTGTCTAATCTTATTAGGACGTGACCGCAGCTTTTGTTTCTGGTTACGTCTTTTTATGAGATTATTTCTACTAACAGCCTTAACTATGATCGCCTTTGCTGCGAATTCTGTCATCAATCGTGCCGCACTTGCGGACGGCGCAATTGGGCCTGCATCCTTTGCACTCATACGCCTTGCAACAGGTGCATTGCTTCTGATTATTATCTTACGCGCACAAGGGGCATTTCAATCCAATATAAGGCCACGTTTTGATGCTGTTCTTGGGTTGATCCTATATGCTATTGGGTTTTCGTTTGCATACCTTGTTCTAGAGGCAGGTCTTGGAGCTTTGCTATTATTTGGTATGGTACAAATTACAATGTTTGGTGGGGCTGTGCTAAAAGGCAATCGGCCCAAACCCTTACAATGGGCAGGGGCTGCCATCGGTCTGCTTGGGTTAGGATACGTTTTGAACCCAAGCACCTCAGGCATTGATCTATTTGGTGCTGTATTGATGATCGTTGCAGGTTTTGGCTGGGGCATCTATTCGCTTGCAGGACAAAAAGCAGCACATGCTTTAACCGCGACAACAACCAGTTTTGTGTGCGCAACTCCGATTGCAGTAATTGTTTGGTTGCTATCAGGCACAGAGATGATCACAACGACAGGCGCTGCGCTTGCATGCCTTTCTGGGATTGTCACATCTGGGTTGGGATATGTCTTATGGTTTCATGTTCTACCACAGTTACAAACCAGCACGGCAGCAGTGGCACAGCTATCTGTACCGGTAATCGCAATGGTTGGTGGGATGGTTTTTCTAGGTGAAGCATGGACGCTTGATTTCACCATTGCTTCGTTATTGGTCCTAGGGGGTATTGGGTTATCTGTATGGGCAGGGCAAAGAAACTAGTTTTTCAAAATCACCTCGTTTAAATATGCCACATGAAATATATTTTAAGTACATTAATCTTTGTGACTGCGACACCAGTTGCTGCGGACTGTGTAATCCTCCTCCACGGTTTAGCGCGTAGTTCAACATCGTTCATTTTTATGGAAAATGCATTAGAAGGGGTTGGGTATGACACTGTGAATGTTGATTATCCGTCTCGTGACAGTAGTATAGCTGATTTAAGTAATGAAACCTTGCCAAAAGCCATTGATAAATGCGCTCCAAATAACGAAATTCATTTCGTAACCCATTCATTGGGAGGCATTCTTGTAAGGTACTATTTTGAACAGATCGAAAACAAGCCAGCGAACTTAGGCCATGTTGTTATGTTGGGCCCGCCAAACAAAGAGTCTGCTGTTGTAAACCAATTGCGCAACCTTCCTGGTTTTGGCTTATGGAATGGTCTGGCGGGTAAACAATTGGGAACAGAAGAGACAAGCGTTCCCAATCAGTTGGGACCCGTTAATTACTCGCCTGGTGTTATTGCTGGTAAGCAAAGTATTGCACCATTGTTTTCATCGATTATAGAAGGCCCCGATGATGGTAAAGTTTCTGTCGAAAGCACCAAGGTCGAAGGTATGGCTGATCATATAGTATTGCCCGTTACACATACATTTATGATGAACAGTCCAAGTGTTTTTAAACAAGTGGTATATTTTTTACGCGAGGGGCAATTTAAGCATTCAGATTAAGTAACGGGGCCAGTCAGTTTGTTTATATGACCCATCTTGCGACCTGCTTTGGCTCCGGTTTTACCGTATAGATGTAATCCAACAGAGGCGTCCTTGGAGAGTGTTTCTACGTCGAGAACGTCATCACCTATCAGGTTTGTCATCACCATATTAGAATGACGTTTTCCATCACCCAAAGGCCAGCCAGAGATTGCGCGAATATGTTGTTCGAATTGGTCAATAACACAGCCATTTTGTGTCCAGTGACCCGAATTATGCACGCGCGGCGCAATTTCATTTACGATCAGTCCGTTCGGAGTGACAAACAGCTCAACACCCATAACACCGACATAATCCAAAGCATTCAGAATTTGACCCGTTAAAATAACAGCATCCATACGCTGCGAGGATTTCAAATTCGCGGGCAGTGTGGTTGTATGTAAAATACCATCGCGGTGAACGTTTTCACCTGGATCAAAACAAACAACTTCGCCTGATTGTGAACGTGCGCCAATGACGGACACTTCGTGGCTGAAATCAATAAAACCTTCTAGAACGCTTGGTGTATTCCCCAACTCATCCCACGCATGTGCCGCATCATTTATTGTTTTCAAGCGAGATTGGCCTTTGCCATCATAACCAAAACGACGTGTTTTCAAGATGGAAGGTGCACCAACTGTTTCTACTGCCATTGCCAAGTCATCAGCCGTTTCTACGTTTGCATAAGGTGCGACTTGTAAACCTAAACCAGTCAGGAAATCTTTTTCGGTAATACGATCTTGACTTGTCGCCAACGCATTTCTGTTTGGTAGAACTGGGCGAATGCTTTCTATCGTATCCAAAGCTTCTGTTGGGATATTTTCAAATTCGAACGTCACGACATCGACACTTTGCGCAAAATTGGTAAGTGCATCTAGGTCCGAATATGGAGCTGTTGTGATAGTATCTGCAACTTGACCCGCAGGTGGGTTTACACTTGGTTCAAAAATATGCGTTTTGAATCCTAAACGTGATGCGGCAACCGACAGCATACGCCCCAACTGACCGCCACCTAAAATACCAATTGTTGATCCCTGTGGCAGTGCTTTAGTCATCGATTGGCTCATCTGTGATAGAAGCAGAAAGGGTTGCGCGCCACTCATCTAGGCGTTTTGCTAAATTTGCATCATTATTGGCCAATATCCCCGCAGCCATTAAGCCTGCATTTGCGGCTCCAGCGGCGCCAATGGCCATAGTGCCTACGGGAAATCCTTTTGGCATTTGAACGATAGAATAGAGACTGTCTACACCAGATAAAGCGCGCGTTTGAATAGGAACACCTAAAACAGGAATACGTGTTTTTGAGGCCATCATTCCTGGTAAATGGGCAGCACCGCCAGCACCTGCAATGATAACTTGTAATCCACGATCTGCAGCGGTTTTACCATATTCCCACAAGCGGTCAGGTGTACGGTGCGCTGAAACGATCTTGGTTTCATAGGTCACACCTAATTCATCCAAAAGCGTTGCCGCTTCTTTCATTGTAGGCCAATCAGATTGGCTTCCCATGATAATTCCAACTTTTACATCTGCCATAGCTCAAGAACTTTCGTGTAGTAGAAGGCGGGGATATAGACCAAATATGGGCTGTTATGCAACGAAAACTGACTATTTTTGGTATTTTTATTAAGATTGTTGTGAGATAAAGTTTTATAAGACTTATCAAGCAATAATATCTGGGGTGATTTCATCTTCAAGGCGCTGGATTTTATCTTTCAGCGCTAATTTTCTACGCTTCAATCTTTGAAGGCTTAATCGATCGGGATTGATGCGCTCATGGATAGCCCCAATCGCATCGTCTAAGTCACGATGCTCTTGCTGCATTTGGATTAACTCCGCTTGCAGGACCTCTATATGATCCATTCTGCCCATTTCATCTGTCATTATTGTATATATCCGAACAATTTGCCTAAATCCGTTATAACCTCTTCAAAGCGTTACACAAAGTAACGATTGTAATTGGGGTTGAGATTCTTTGCCATAATCCCCATATTATTCACAAGGTCGCCAATTTGGGGCCAAACACGCAGTCGCTTTTAAAGGGCTAATTCATATGACAAAAATTTCCTTTGCCTCGCATCCCTTTCTGTTGGGGTTTGAACAGCTGGATCGCCTTGTGGAACGCACGGCAAAATCTGGTAATGAAGGCTACCCTCCATACAATATCGAACAAAGTTCGGACAACACATATCGTATTACCTTAGCTGTCGCAGGTTTTAGTGAAGAAGATTTATCCATCACATTAGAAAATGCGCAACTTGTTATCCGTGGACGCCAAGTGGACGATTCCGAAGGTCGTATTTTTCTTCATCGTGGTATTGCGGCACGCCAATTCCAACGCAGTTTTGTACTTGCAGATGGTGTTGAAGTAGGTGGTGCATCTATGGAAAACGGATTACTGCATGTCGACTTGCAGCGCTCAATGCCAGATACCGTTGTTCAAACGATCAACATTGAAAAGAAATAGCTATCATTATGGATAATGAATTCGATTTTGCTCATTACGGTCAGCGCCGAAAAGTTTATGTACGTTCCGTGAAAAATTCAGATTTGCCAGAAGAATTGCAAATTGAAACCGATGGTTTCGATGAGGTTTATGCCATTCATTCAGAAGATGGTGAACAATTGGCGTTGGTCAAAGATCGCGAACTGGCCTTTGCTGTTGCACGAACCAATGATTTTATGCCTGAGAGCGTGCATTAAAGTAATACTTATTTGTAAGCGTCTCTTTTTCATGTAATGAGGCTGGAAATATAATTAGGTCGTTATGAAACAATATCTATCAATGGCGTGGAGAGTTTTTAAACATAACCGTAAATCCAAACGTATGAACGATCTGGTTCGGATGAAGTTTCAGAAAACAGCTGAGGTGACAGTTGAGGATATTAAAGATTTCTTTAAATTACTTAAGCCTATAAACAGTGGTTTACCGATGGTTCGTTTAGGATCAGAGTTCGATGGTGGGTATGTTTTACCAGATGATTTTGATGGTACGTTGCAAGTTTTTCGCCTGGCGTTTTTGAAACCATGGATTTTGATCTAGAAATCGCTCAACATGGCATTCCATGTTTTTTAGCAGATGCATCAGTTGAGACGTTGTCGCAGGAACATGAACTTTTTAAATTCGAAAAAATGTTCCTAAGAGGAGAAAATAGAGAGAACTTTATGACCCTTAATGGTTGGGTTATACGTAACGCTCCAGAAGAAGGTGATCTATTATTACAAATGGATATTGAGGGTGCCGAGTATGAGACAATTGAAGCTTGTGATGATGACGTTTTAAAACGTTTCCGCCAAATTGTTCTTGAAGTACATGATTTTGAGCAAGTGTTTACAAAAGAAGGTCTAGAGCGCTTCACAGCGGTTTTTGTAAGATTGAAAGAGCATTTTGAGATTGTCCATTTACATAATAATAACAGTTTACCTTTATTAAATGTGGCTGGCTTAGAGTTCCCAAGTGTTCTTGAATTGTCGCTATTGCGTAAAGATCGTGTGAAAGAATCTTCTGATAAGGTATCCATTCCGCATGCATTAGAAACACCAAATGTGCATAAGTTACCTGATGTCGTGATACCTGAGTTTTGGCAATAATCTAAATGTTTTGCCAAATATCATATTTACCTTGTAAGTAACGGACACATTCTTTGTTGGCTTCTATACGATTGAGACCTTCGATGACATCATTACAAAGAGCACTATCGCCTGCTCCTTGAATTTCATTTGACATAATTCCTTTGTCATTAGACCGTAAACGTTGCAAGTGCCCCCCCATTACTTAAGATTTGATGACATCATATAATGGCTTTAAAAATTGAGACGATTATGTCAAAATATACGAAACCAGACTTCCCGAGTAGCGAGAAGATCGAAAATATATTCTATGCCTTTGGCTTTGTAATACCAACAACAAATGATGGTCGCCGTATTTGGTCGCCAAAATTTAAGAACTTCATCTTTGATCAATATAAGATTTATCTAGCTCCACAACCTGTGGATTTTAGAAAAGGTATGGATGGCCTAGCAGCAATCGTTCAATTTGAATTTGAACTAGATCCATTTTGTGGAGCGGTTTTTATATCTCGATCAAAGCGCTCTGACCGTATGAAAGCTATCTTGTGGGATGGCTCAGGGTTGATCCTGATCTATAAGAGAATTGAAGGCAGTGGGTTTGTCTGGCCATCATTTCGAGATGGAACTATATCAATATCCAAGACACAATTTGAAGCTTTATTCGAGGGTATCGATTGGCGACGGGTTTCCTCGTGCAAGGTTGTAAAACCGCAAGCATAAATTTATAATTGAAAATATTTAAAGCTCTTAAACGATCTCCAGATCATTACTCAGCTGAGCGAGAGTAATGTTTTCAATCGTTAGATTATCCCCATTGCCAAAATCAAACTCAACATCCGCATCGATTTCCACCACAGCAGCTAACGCCTCAGTCGTATTTAAGAAACCACAGGCAGATAGATGTAGTTCATCAACATCGCGCTCAAAGTCAGTAATTAAATCTTGAAAAAGGCAAAACCTTTTAGCATTTCCCGCTCGCTAAGCCATTGGTTTTATTCGAACGGAAAAATCAATGACGCACTACTATTGCCTTTACGGTAAGCATCAAGGGAACCCCCTCTATTTTGGTTTGATTTGAGATGCGATTATTGCGCGAGGCTGGCGGTTTGGTTGGCGCGATATGAGGATTTTTCTGATGAGCAAGCGACGGGCTGGGCGAGGTTCCAAATACACGGATGATTTTAAGCGACGGCTAGTGGCGGAGAGCCAAGGTGATGGCGTGAGTGTTCCGATGGTCTCGCGGCGTCATGATGTGCCACCCCGCCGGATTTACGCGTGGCGCGGTGATGCGCGGTTCCAGCCGGACGCGTCGGGTGATACCGGCTTCATACCAGTCGAAGTGGCAAACAGTGATACTGATGTTTCATCTGTGCTGCCAGAAGCGCAGCTTACAACCAGTCCCCAGATTGAGATCACTTTGGAGAATGGGCGCAAGCTGAGCGTGAGCGGTGGGGTTGATGCGGGCTTTGTGCTGGAATTGGCGCGTGGGCTGGCGGCATGATCCCGGTACTGGCGGATGCAAAGATCTGGCTGGCGGCGGGGGTGACTGACATGCGGCGCGGGTTCAACGGTCTGGCCGTTCAGACCGAGCAGGTTCTGGGGCACGGCAATCGCTTGAAAAAGTGGGGATTCCCTTAGCGGGTGATATGTGATTCTCTGGTCATTGAAATGACATTCGGAGCCTCCCATGATCTCAGCCAATATCCTCGACCATTTTTCTGCCATTGAAGACCCACGCCAGAGCTGGAAAACTGTTTATCCACTACCCGAAATCCTACTGATTGTGCTCTGCGGTGTTATGGCTGGTGCTGATGATTTTGCCGAAATAGCCCGATGGGCGGACCGAAAATTGAAATTCTTGCGTGGGTTTCTACCCTTCAAAGATGGCATCCCATCTCATGACACGCTCAATGATGTGATGAACGCGATTCCCGCTGACCTGTTTAGCGAATGCTTCGTTTCCTGGGTTGCGGCCTTGCGCGATGGCGATGATGAGATCGTGGCAATTGACGGCAAGTCGTCACGCCGTGCGCATGGTGAGGATGGCCGCGCCCTGCATCTGGTTTCAGCTTGGGCAACGCGTCAGAGATTGGTCTTGGGGCAAGAATCCTGTGACGAGAAAGAGAATGAAATCAGCGCGATACCTCGACTACTGGCGCGGCTTGAGTTGAAAGGCGCGCTGGTCACGATTGATGCAATGGGCTGCCAACACGGTATTGCTGCGGCGATCCTCGCACAAGGCGCAGACTATCTTTTGGCGCTTAAAGGCAACCAAAAATCACTGCATGAAGAGGTGAGGCTCTATTTCGACCAGACCAGTGGTTTGGAAACCCATGAAACCACCGATGCCGATCATGGGCGGATAGAAATCCGTCGTGCCTATGTCAGTCATGATGTAGAGTGGCTGCGCCCTGATCGGTCTGAGCCTGGCGCACCAAGGTTTCCAGGCCTCGCCGCTATCGGCATGATCGAGGCCGAGGTCAAACACAAAGGTAAAACCAGTTTCTCGCGACGTTACTATCTGTCCTCCGCACCGCTCTCAGCCAAGCAATTCCTGCGCGCCACACGCGCCCATTGGGGTGTGGAAAATCGCCTGCACTGGGTGATGGATGTGGTGTTTCACGACGACCTGATGCGCTTGCGGACCCAAAATGGCCCCGCCAACATGGCTCTGATGCGACATAGTGCAATCAACATCTTCAAGCAAGTCGGCGATACGGCCAGTCTGAAAATACGAAGAAAAACAGCCGCTTGGGATGATAGTTACCTAAAAGCCGCAATCAAAGGTGAAGGCTGAAATCTTCAAGCGATTACCGTGGGTTCTGGGGGGTGATCCTTACTCCGGCCATCTGTTTTTGTTCCGAGGGCGACGCGGTGATCAGATCAAGATGATCTGGTGGGATGGTCAGGGCGCGTGCCTGTTTACCAAGCGCCTTGAACGGGGTCGGTTTATCTGGCCCTCTGCTCAGGAAGGTAAGATCAACCTGAGCCGTGCGCAGCTTGCGATGCTGATGGAAGGTCTGGATTGGCGTATGCCGCTCAAGACATGGCGACCCAAGATGGTAGGTTAGAGGCAATGTTTTATGGGTATTTCTGACGTTTTGGGATTCCCATGAGGCCCTTGATTTGGTAAGGAGTGGCATGAGTAAGACCCCTCCAAATCTGGCTGATTTGCCCCCTGACGTGCAGGCGTTTGTGGCCGCACAAGCGGCGGAATTGGCTCGTAAAGACGCGGAGTTGTTGGGGCTGTCGTTGAGCCATGCCACAGCGCAAAAGCGCCTTGAAAATGAGATGGAAGCGGCTCTTGCTGCGGAGCGCGCCGCCCATGCGCTTGCCATTATGAGCAGAGATACCCTGATTGCCGATCTGCGCCTGCAATTGCACGGACATAAAAAACATCGCTTCGGTTCAAAGTCAGAAAGCAGCACACAGCTGGCGCTGGCGCTGATCCTTGAAGATCTTGAAATCGAACAAGCCGCTGAGACGGATGATGAGAATGGGCCCTCTGACGCTGAGACCACAAAGCCGCCGCGTACCCCGCGCAAGCGCAAACCTTTCCCCAAGGGGCTCAAGCGGGTCAAAAAGACCATCACGCCCAGTGATGCTTGCACCGACTGTGGTGGCAGCTTCAAAGTGCTCGGGACAGATGTGATGGAAGAACTGGAATATGTGCCCGGCCATTACGTCGTAAAACAACTTGAGCGCCCACGACTGGCCTGCACCTGTTGTGAGAAGGTGGTTCAGGCCGAGATGCCAAGCCGTCCTATTCCCAAGAGCTTTGTCGGCCCTGCGTTGATGGCCCACATCTTGTGCTGCAAATACGGCTATCATCTGCCGCTGTATCGACAGAGCCAGATGTTTGAGAATGAAGGCATCGATCTGAGCGGGTCGCTCATGGCCAACTGGGTCGGCAAATGCACTAAGCTGTTGGAGCGCGTGGCTGATGCCATCCGGGATCACGTTTTTGAGGCGCAAGCGATCTTCATGGACGACACCACGGTCAAACTGCTCCAAAAGGGCAAGGGACGCGGTAATAACAAGACAAAAACCGCGCGGCTCTGGGTCTATGCCAGAGATGAGAGCGCCTGGGCGAGCGGCGCACCACCGGCGGTGTGGTATCAGTTCTCCACCAACCGGGGCGCAGAACATCCGAGCAAACATCTCAAGCCCTACAAGGGCTATGCCCATGCGGATGCCTATGCTGGGTATAATGACGCCTATCGGACGGGGCGCGTCAAAGAGATGGCCTGCATGGCCCATGTTCGGCGGGATTTTTATAGCCTGTTTGAAAGTCTGAAGCTGCCCGTGGCGGGCGAAGCCGTTCTGCGCATTCGAAAGCTCTATGATGTTGAGGCACAAGCGCGGGGTCTGGCGCCTGCTGAGCGCGTGGCCCTGCGTCAGGAATATGCCAAGCCGATCTTTGATGAGTTGGAAATCTGGCTCAAGGAGCAGCTGGGCAAGATCTCCGTTAAGACGCCGCTGGCCAAGGCGATCAGATATGCGCTCGCGCGCATGCCAAAGGCGCGGCCCTATCTCGACAATGGCTTTCTGGAAATCGACAACAACACAGCCGAGCGTGCGGTGCGCCCTGTGGCCGTTGGACGTAAGAACTACCTGTTCATGGGATCAGAGGCAGGTGGAAAATCCGCCGCCATAGCCTACACCCTCATCGAAACCGCCAAGATGAACAACGTCAATCCCGAAGCCTGGCTCGCATGGGTG
The DNA here is from genome assembly GCA_965206885.1 of Amylibacter sp. Classification (GTDB taxonomy): domain Bacteria; phylum Pseudomonadota; class Alphaproteobacteria; order Rhodobacterales; family Rhodobacteraceae; genus Amylibacter. The sequence goes on from CBDBLJ010000008.1 coordinate 451,771, forward strand.
CTCGAGCGCATCCAGGATCATCCCGCAAACCGTATGCAAGATCTCCTACCGTGGGCCTATCAGGAGATGATCGAGGAGCGGGAACAAAGCGTTATAGCGGCATGATCGGCCCCCGTGATTCAGCGGCACTCCCAGAGCAAGGGGATCTGTTTGAAGAGCGCGGGAATTGGCAAGGGCCAGATACCTCACAGCACGACTTGGGCGTTGAAAACCTTGAAGGCTTGTCCGACAAAGACCTCGTCGAGAAGACGGCAAAGGCTACACTGTCCAACGTCGACCTGCTGTGCGCCCAGATTGTGGAACGGGGCTTGGGAGATATAGCCGTTCCGGGTCTCGTCGCGCTTTGGAACCGGTTTAAGGGGTTCGGAATTGCGACCCCTTTACCAGAACAAAAGCTTGCCTTGGAAACTCTTCGCGCCATTGGGAATGAAGCTGCAAAAAAAGAAATCAGCAAGATCCTTGGCGCACAGGACTTGCCCGACAGCTTGCTCCTGAACCGCCCCTAGTTTACCGGAGTCAAAAAAGCACGGAGACTAGAAGAATGACGAATGGAAATTCAGGAAATAGATTTACGCCAGAAATACGCGCACGAGCGGTATGCCTGGTGTTAGAAAATGAGGCTGATTATACGAGCAGAACACAAGCTGTTTTATCGATTGCAAAGAAGATTGGCTGCAATGGTGATACGCTACGTGTGTGGGTTCGAAATCACGAAATTGAAATAGGATTACGCAATGGGGTTACACAAGCGGAGCGTGATGAGTTAAAAATCCTCCAGCGAGAAAACAAAGAGTTACGGCAAGCGAATGATATTTTGCGTAAAGCGTCGGCTTTTTTCGCAGCGGCGGAGCTCGACCGCCTACGGAAGAAATGATTATGTTCATAGATAAACATCGTACAAGCTATGGCGTCGGGTCTATTTGTAAAGTTTTACCAATAGCGCCATCCACCTATTTTTATGAGCGGTCTATAATGCTGGATCCCAGTAAGTCTCCAGAACGCCGCAAACGAGATGTTGTTTTGATCACAGAAATCGACCGTGTTTTTAAAGCTAGTGGTAAACGTTATGGGGCTGATAAGATTTGGCATCAACTTCGCCATGAAGGGTTTGATATTGCACGTTGTACAATTGAGCGCCTTATGAAACAGATGGAAATACAAGGCGTTGTACGTGGTGGCAAGGGGATTAAAACTACACAGAGTAACAAGGCGCAGCCTTGTCCTAAGGATAAGGTAAATCGTATATTCACAGCTCCCGCACCTAACGTTTTGTGGGTCGCTGATTTCACCTATGTCAGTACGGCCATTGGGTTTGTATATGTTGCTTTTGTGATTGATGTCTTTGCACGATATATCGTTGGATGGAAGGTCTCACATTCTCCGAATACGGCTTTGGTCTTTGATGCTCTGAACCAGGGTATCCACGCTCGAAACCCTCAATCTGGCCAGTTGATCCACCACTCAGACAGAGGCGTTCAATATTTGTCGATCAAATATACAGAAAAATTAATCGATGCTGGAATTGAGCCATCCGTTGGGAGCGTTGGTGATAGTTATGATAATGCACTCGCTGAGAATATGATCGGATTGTACAAGACCGAAGTGATTGAACATCAAGGACCATGGCAAGGTAAAAGTGATGTCGAAATGGCAACTCTAACTTGGGTTGATTGGTACAACAATGACAGGCTCTTTGGGCCAATCGGATATATACCACCTGCACAAGCTGAAAGGAATTTCTATGAAACCCTAAATCAATATGATATTGCTGCAGAATGACGGACTAAAATCACTCCGGTAAACTAGGGGCGGTTCATCCCGTTTGTGTTGCAAGCCGCTGTGAGCGTGGGCTTGAAGCTGCCTCAGGCACAAATCTTGCCATGGCTGGAACACGGCGCACCAACAGTCCGTGCCCAAGCCTTCATCCTTATACAATCGAACAGCCCACAGCGAAGCACCTTGGAAATCGGGTTCAGCGACCCAGACCCTTCAGTCCGACGAACCGCTCTGACAGTGGCGGGGAATCTGGGCCATATCAGCGCAAGGGCAGGATTGCTTGCCGAGTTCCGGAAAAATCCAACTAGCCAAAAGATCGAAGCGCTTTTAACTGTCGCCGATGACGACATCGTTGTTGAAATCGGAAGATACGCAGTGGAAAATCCGCCTCACCGGTGCCTCATCGCAAGTGAACTTGAGGCTCTGGACACACCCAAAGCCCGAAAGCTGGCCCAACGAATCAACGATCAGATAATGCAGCGTTGATGTTTACTTGGAACCTCGGCCACCCCGTCGCTTGATCATCAGAAAAATCCTCATATCACGCCAGCCACATCGCCAGCCTCGCGCAATAATCGCAGCTCAAGTCAGACCAAAATAGAGGGGGTTCCCTTGATGCTTACCCTTTACGCTATTGTATTAGGTTTTCTCGACGAGGCTCTATTGCTTATATTGAACTGAGTACATCACATTGTTTTATAATGGTTTTTATAAAAATACGGGTTAGACTAAATCCTTTATATTGGCGCGTAGCGCTAATATAGGTTGACTTGTAGCGCTAAGTGAGACCCAAAATAGGGGGCCAGCTGTAACGCTTACTTTTCAGGCGAGCTCGACAAAGTTCAAATCCTGCCCCCGCAAACCAAAACATCTGCCACCCTCTGAGCGGCTTTGTCATTTTACACATCGGTATCATCATGACCTGAACCCTTCTCGGCGATAATACCAATTATCTGCCAGAGTAATGGGAGCGCAGCGTCAAAGCAGATGGATGAAAGTAACCAAAATTCAAAACTCACTTATAAAAACTGTCACATAGTACAACGGTAGCGATACGATTAACCTGTCCTTGTAATAATCTTATTAATGGAGAAGTACATTACATCGTGTCTTGGGATTAAAACTTAGTTGGGTTACCTATGATACTTGGTGGATCTACTAGATTGTCTGCACGCGCGCCGAAATTTAATAAATCTTTGCGGCCATAAATTTCTGCAACTTCTTCAGCTAGTTCTTTGACCGTCTTGCCAACGCCTGTACATATATTTGCTGGCCCATGAACAGGGCTGAAAATACCGCTTATGATCATTTTTGTGGCGTCTTTTACATCGATGAAATCACGTATTTGTAGGCCGCTGGTTAGATCAGCGACTTCGCCATTTTTAAGTTTCTCATGCAAGAATGGAACAAGGCGGCGCGGATCCTCGCCTTCACCATAAAGATAAAATAAACGACACCATAAAAATGATGTTGTACTTCCGCTGAAGAGCTTTGTTAGTGTATTAAAGGCATCTACTTTTGCAACTGAGTATGGGGTTGTTGGAGCAAGAGGTGTTTGAAGCGATAGTATGTTCTCTGATATTTCATATTCTATACAGGTACCCAAGCCAACAAAGCGCCTAATGTTCATAGCTGCCGCTGCTTTTGCCAACTCTATTGTGCCTTTGAGGCAATCACTGTTTTTAGGGGATGTTAAATAAACACCTGGTTCAGCATACCACGCTGCATGGACGATGGTATCAATGCCATCTAAGTTTTTTACCCACCATTCTTTATCTTGTGTGAATAAATCGTTTGTTTCTATTACGTGAGTAAAGTTTGGATCGATCATTATGCGTTTGTCCCAGTTTGGGCGCACAACAATACGAATGTTGTGATTTTGAGCTTCAAGCTGTTTAAGAATTTGTCTACCGACAAACCCAGTCGCACCAGTCAGCAAGATGTTAGCCATTAGATAACCTTAAGTTCTGGTACAGCTACAACAAATTTGGTCCCTTTTTTTGCGAGATCTGCATTTTGTATCATTACTTCTTCTGCAATGTTCCAAGGCAGTATAACTAAATAATCGGGTCTATTTTCTTGTAAGGCTGATGGGGGTAAAATTGGAATGTGACTGGCTGGCATGTACTGTCCAATTTTCGCATCTGCGGCATCACAAATAAAAGGTAACAAATCTGGCCGAATACCAGCATAATTCATCAATGTATTACCTTTTGCTGCCGCACCATATCCTGCAACAGATTTCCCTTCGGCTTTGGCATCTAATAAAAACCGGACAAGGCCATCTTTGACGGCATTAGCTTTCGTTTGATATGTGGAGTACGTTTCTTGTTTTTGAAGGCCTGCAGAAATTTCAGCTGACAAGATATTTTCAACAGCTTGCTTTGTTGTTTGTTTGGCATTTTCTAAGCAGCCATAAACACGCAAGCTTCCACCGTGAGTAGAAAGCTCTTCGACATCAAAGATGCGCAAACCAGATTTCATGAAGATTGAATTAACAGCGGATAAAGATAAATACGAGAAATGCTCATGATACACGGTATCAAATTGATTTTGCTGGATAAGTTGCATCAAATGCGGAAATTCAAATGTAACAACGCCATTTTCTTTTAATAGAACGGCAACACCGTCAGTAAAATCATTTATATCTGGGACGTGGGCATAAACATTGTTTCCCAAGATTAGATCGGCTTTTCTGCCATTTTGGGCCATACGTTTTCCAACATTGGCGCCAAAAAATTCTTGGCTTACTGGAACCCCAATCGCTTTTGCAGCTTCTGCTGTGCTTTTTGTCGGCTCAATGCCTAGACAGGGAATGCTTGCCGCCACAAAGTTTTTCAAAAGGTACCCATCATTCGATGCAAGTTCTACAACAAAGCTATCGGATGATAATCCCAAGCGCTTTGTGATCATTTCGCAATAATTAGCTGCGTGATTAAGCCAACCTTTGGAGGTTGACGAAAAATATGCATAATCCTCACTGAATAATGTGTCCGCCTCTGTGTAATCTTCTGTTTGTACCAGCCAACAATTTGTGCACGTCAAAATACGCAAAGGATAGGTTATTTCTGGTTTGCGTAAATCTTCCTTCTTTAGATAGGCATTAGACGGAGGCGCATTTCCAAGATCAAGGAATTCTAAGGTAAGTTCGGTTTGGCAGTGGCGACATTTCATAAGGTGATCGGTTCTGTTGTTTCAAGTGATGGGTGCTTTTTATCGCGTTCAGATATGGCTGCAAAGGGTAGGGGCCATTCAATTTGCAATGCAGGGTCATTGAAGCGAAGTCCTGCTTCGTGTTCTGGGTTGTAAAATGCAGAATGTGTGTAATGTAATTCTACATCATCCGTGAGTGTTTGAAACCCATGTGCACAGCCTTGCGGTATGTACACCGTTTCTAGGGCGTCACTGTCCAATACTAGGGTACATGTCTGCCCAAAGGTTCTCGATCCATGGCGTAAGTCAACGAACACATCAAAGACTTTACCGCGTACACAACGTACTAGTTTTATCTCTGCATAAGGTGGTAATTGATAATGGAGCCCGCGTACAGTTCCTTGTACGGCATTGATCGAGGTATTCATTTGCACCCAATGCGTATTTAAACCATGCGCTGCGAATATATCTGAACAATAGACACGCGCAAAAGCACCACGGCTATCTCCCAATTTATTCGGCGTGATCTTATAGGCGCCATCTATATTCAGAAGTTCAATTTTCATGCGGTTTCATATGCTTTTATGTGATCTAGTGTGATCGCCAATGGATCTGCGCCATTATGCACATGCTTATACCAGTCCATTGTTCTACTGATAGCCGTCTCAAAATTCCATTTAGGGTGCCATCCTAATTGTGACCGCGCTTTATCGATTGTTAATTTCAAAAGGCCAGCTTCATGTGGTGCTGTTTGATCGACATTAGCATGGTATTTCCCAGGCCATGTTTTCAATGCCGTTTGAATTACATCTTCTACTGTACGGTTGTCACTTGCATCTGGCCCAAAATTAAAAGCGGTCGCATATTTTCCCTCGGCGTTTAATTTTTCTGCCAAAAGCATATACCCAGATAAGGGTTCTAAAACGTGTTGCCATGGGCGTACAGCACCTGGGTTGCGTGTTTCTATTGATACATTTTGCATTATTGCACGCGCGATGTCTGGAACAAGTCTGTTTTCGCACCAATCACCACCGCCTATGACATTGCCTGCACGCGCGGAGGCTAATTTTATAGGCAGGTTTTCTTGGGCGAATAAAGAGCGGTAGCTGTTGATTACGAGCTCGCTTCCCGCCTTACTTGCACTATACGGGTCTACACCACCCAAGCGATCAGTTTCGCGGTAAGCATGTTCCCATTCGTTATTCTGGTAGACTTTGTCAGTTGTGACAGCGACGACAGTACAGGCTTGTTCTCTAAGGCGCAAAGCTTCTAAGAGATGGGCTGTGCCCATTACGTTTGTATTCCATGTATCTAAGGTTTCTTTATAGCTGCGCAAAACTAATGATTGTGCTGCTAGATGAAAGATAAAATTGACTTTGGAGTCTTTTATATAGTCAGCTAGTTTTTCAGCATCACAGATATTACCAATCTCATGATGTATGCCTTTTGTAAGGTTTAGTTGTTTGAAAAGTGACGGGCTTGTATCTGTTTCTAAGGCATACCCGAAAACGTCCGCACCCATTTGAGAGAGCCACAAGGCAAGCCAACTCCCCTTAAAGCCTGTATGACCTGTTATTAGAACGCGTTTACCTTTCCAGAATGAATTCAAGACCAAACCTTCCATGGGGCGTCCCCTTGCACCCACAGATCTTCTAGATGGTTTTTATCACGTAACGTATCCATTGCTGCCCAAAAACCATTATGTTTCCGAACTGCGAGTTTTCCATCATCAGCCAAACCAATTAGGGGTTCTTGCTCGAAAATTGTTTCATCGTCCGCGATGCGATCAATGACAGATGGCTCACAAACCATGAAGCCGCCGCTTACCCATTGACCATCACCTTTTGGTTTTTCTAAAAATTTAGAAACACGGTTGTTGGTTATATCTAGAGACCCAAATCTGCCAGCAGGTTGTACCGCAGAAATTGTGGCTTCACAATTTTGTGCTTTGTGAAACTCAACCAGTTCCTTAATGTTAATATTACTGACACCATCTCCATACGTTAGGCAAAATGTATCGTCTAAATGTTCTTTAACACGTTTAATACGACCACCAGTTTGAGTTGTTTCGCCTGTATCTATCAGCGTTACATTCCATGATTCTGCGCGTTGGCGATGAACTTTCATTTCATTGTTTGCCATGTCGAAAGTGACGTCTGACATATGTAAAAAGTAATTCGCGAAATATTCTTTTATTTGATAGCCGCGATAGCCACAGCAAATTACGAAGTCGTTTACCCCATGAGCACTGTATATTTTCATGATGTGCCATAAGATAGGACGGCCGCCGATTTCAATCATTGGTTTTGGTTTCATATGGGATTCTTCGCTTATTCGCGTTCCCAAGCCACCTGCAAGTATGACTGCTTTCATAATTGTGTTTCCTAAACTTCCAATCTTGTATGCGGATACCAAACTGATTGGAAAAATGATACTGTCTTTTGCGATGTTCTTATTTTTAGGGTGTTTTTGCAAGAATATTCAAAAAGCAGAGACACGATATGTGGTGTTCAGCTTGACCTGAAACGGAATACTTGAGATAGAACATGAAGCTTAGACTGGGAAAGTATTATGACAGATTATATAAAAGAAGTTGAGGATCGCGTTGCAAGTTATGCCCAAGAAACAGGGATGCGTAAAGCAGCCGCTGATTTTATGCGCGCATCAACGCAGCCAAAATATTGTTATAATTTTTCATGGCAAACGCGCCCCATTATCCAGTACCCGCAAGATATGGTTGCGATGCAAGAAATCATCTGGGAGGTTAAACCAGATCTGATTGTTGAGATGGGTATCGCACATGGTGGTTCCTTGATTTACAATGCATCTATTTTAGCAATGTTAGATATGTGTGAAGCTATTGAGGAAGGCCGTACTATTGATCCTGCTAAATCAAAGCGTCGTATTTTAGGTGTAGATATTGATATTCGTGAGCACAATAAGATTGAAATTGAAAAACACCCAATGTCTTCGCGTATTGATATGATTCAAGGTTCAAGTATTGCCCCAGAAATTATTCAACAGGTGAATGATTATGCCAAAAATTATGAGCGTATTCTTGTCTGTTTGGATAGTAATCATACACATGCTCATGTTTTGGCAGAATTAGAAGCTTATGCACCGCTGACTTCTGTAGGTAGTTATTGTGTTGTATTTGATAGTATTGTCGAAGATTTACCCGAAGATATGTATCCTGATCGGCCATGGGGGCCAGGTGACAATCCCAAAACAGCGTTATGGGATTATGTTGAACGTCATCCGGAGTTCGAAATTGACAAACAGATGTTTGAAAAACTGTTGATTTCAGTTTGTCCTGACGGGTTTTTGAGGCGCGTGAAATAAGAAACGTGTAGTAATATGAAACTCAGCATTATCATCCCTACGCGCGAACGTATTCAATATCTCGGTGAGTCGGTCAAAACAGCATTGGCTATCGAAGATCCAGAGGTTGAAATCATCGTTAGTGATAATGCAAGCCAAGATGATACACGTGACGTTTTATCTAAGATTAAGGATCCGCGCTTTAAGTATACAAACACTGGGCAAAGAGTTTCTATGCGGGCGAATTTTGAGAATGGACTGAAGCATAGTACTGGGGATTATATTATGTTTTTTGGGGATGATGATGGGGTTTTGCCATCTCAAATCCCACTTCTAAAGAACATTTTATCCAAAGAGAAGCCAGACGTTTTGAAATGGCCGCTTATTCGTTACGGTTGGCCAGTTGATGGTAACGCCAAAACAGGGGGGGTCCGTTTTAAAAAGGGTTCTGTATTTGGTTCAGTTGATAAAATAAATATTCCTAAGTTCTCGCAAGAGCTTGTGAATTGCAATTTTAAAAACGAAGAGTATTATCCTGCCTTGTACCATGGGGTTGTTTCACGTTCTTACCTTGATAGCTTGAGAACCTCAGATGGTAAGTTTTTTAACTGTACTATCCCTGATATTTTTTTTGGTTACCTCTCGCTATTAAAAGGTGGTAAATTAATGTATTGTGGTCATCCATTTACACTAAATGGGTATAGCCCAGCTAGTAATGGAGGCTCGCAAAAGCAAGTCAGTCTAGGTAATGATGTACCAGAGATAGCTGCAAAGTTTATGGCGGAGAACTCTGTTGATGATAACTTAGATGTTGCGGATTTTGGAGCAAATATAGCCTCAGTTTTCTTTCTGTCTTTAGAGACGGCACGTGTTGTTGCGGGGATTGATGCTTCAAGAATAAACTACGCTGCATGGTTTGAGTTTATTGTTGAAAATGCGCGTAAAATGAATCCAGTATTGCATAGTGAACTTATGTTGAGCTTGAAAACATATGCTGAAGATATAGGTCAATTAGAGGTATTGAGTGAGGCTTTAAGTTCACCAAGGCAGCGAATGTTTAAATTCTCTAAGTTAAAACGTAAAGTGCATGAAAACAGTTTGAAAATTGGTAGCGTTCGGTTTTCGTGTGTTAAAAACACTCAAAATACAATTTTCACAGCTGTCCAGGCATGTGACCATCTTTTGGGCGATGAGTTTGCAAGTGTTTATACAGGTAGGCAATCACAAAAGATTGCCTGGAATACCTTAAAGCAAAGATACAACGCGCTTTAAGGAAAATTTCCAAAATTTGTTATTTCGTAAGCGTTGCATCTGACTCCCGAAACAGGGACTTCACACACTTCATACTCGACTATAGTATGTAGTAATTTTCTATATAAGGGGGGGCACTTGCAACGCTTACATTAGACCAAATCCCTGTGCCGTTATAAACTAGCATTCCTGAAAGCCAGATATCATCAACCGACCATACTTTTTCGGGCACATTGAAAAGACCATCTGAAAAGAAGCTAGGTTTAACTAGAACGCCACCACATCTTTCTAGAATATCAAGACAACCCTCTTTGCGATAGTTTTTACTACGATGTGGTTTTGGTTCTTTGGAGCCTTGAGCAATCTCTAAGAGTTTTTGCTGAATGCGACGCATACGGTATGTAAAGTCTAAGTGATTATTTAAACGAACAGCACGTGGTGTTTCAAAACCTTTATTATATTCGAAGCCAAGAGTACTAATATCCCAACCAGAATTTGCGATTGCATAATTAGGTTTGTCAATGCTTTTTTGTACAAGCATTTGTGCCCAACTCGGATGATATATCCTATCATCATCGCAAAAATAACCTTCGCAGGCTTATCCTTATAATCTTTTAATGTAGGTAAGGTTTTGGTAGCTGGATCATAATCTACATCGCCGACTACAACGTCAATGCCTTCTGGAACATCAGGTAACTGGAAACTGTGCTTGGGGAATCGCCTATAGGTTTTGGGTATGTTAACCCTTATGGAGGCGACCTTAATATTCTGGGCGAGTAAACTCTTTAAGACGCCTCCAAGCATATTAAACCGTGGAGGAATCTATGATAGAGATACAATAAGCATTGATTAACCTTTAATAAGCCCCATGCTTTCCAAAGTCAGAATGACTTGGTGCGCACAGTTATCAACTTCTACATTTTCAGTTTCTAAGAAGATTTCTGGGTTTTCTGGCGTGTCATAAGGATCTGATATTCCTGTAAATTCTTTAATTTTACCTTCGCGTGCTAACTTATAAAGTCCTTTGCGGTCGCGGCGTTCACATTCTTCAATTGTTGTACCGACATGGACTTCAATAAAAGCGCCAAACTCTTCGATTTCTTCGCGGACGGCACGACGTGTCGTGGCATAAGGTGCGATCGGTGCACAAATTGCGATACCACCATTTTTAGTGATTTCAGAAGCAACATAACCAATACGGCGGATATTCAAATCGCGGTGCTCTTTGGAAAATCCGAGTTCAGACGACAAGTTTTTACGAACGATGTCACCGTCCAGCAATGTCACAGGGCGACCGCCCATTTCCATTAGCTTTACCATCAAAGCATTTGCAATCGTCGATTTTCCAGAGCCAGAGAAACCAGTGAAAAACACAGTAAAACCTTGTTTGGAGCGCGCAGGTTTGGATTTGCGTAATTCGGTCACAACAGCTGGGAATGAGAACCATTCTGGAATTTCTAAACCCTCGGATAAACGACGGCGCAATTCTGTGCCTGAGATATTCAGAACAGTTACATTCTCTTTATCTTCAATTTCATCAGCGGGTTCGTATTGGGCGCGCTCTTGCACATAAACCATGTGCTTAAAGTCGACCATTTCAATGCCCATTTCTTCTTGATGTTCACGGAATAAATCTTGTGCATCATATGGGCCATAAAAATCTTCGCCCGCACTGTTTTTACCTGGTCCTGCATGGTCACGGCCAACGATAAAGTGTGTGCAGCCGTGGTTGCGGCGGATTAAACCGTGCCAAACGGCCTCGCGTGGGCCAGCCATACGCATGGCAAGGTTCAACAAGCTCATAGATGTGGTGGATGATGGATATTGATCCAACACAGCTTCGTAACAGCGTACACGCGTGAAGTGGTCGATATCACCTGGTTTGGTCATACCCACGACTGGGTGGATCAAAAGGTTGGCTTTAGCTTCTTTAGCCGCGCGGAAGGTTAATTCTTGGTGCGCGCGGTGTAATGGGTTACGTGTTTGGAATGCAACGATGCGACGCCAACCAAGTTTGCGGAAATAAGAGCGCATCTCATTTGGGCTGTCGCGGCGTGCACGGAAATCATAATGCGTAACAGGGTGAATACCTGTGATTTTACCGCCCAAATACACAGCACCAGCTGTGTTGTGTAGGTAATTTACTGCTGGGTGTGCATCGTCATCAGCGCCAAAAACCATTTCAGCTTCTTTTGATTTATCTGGTGTGTAGATATCAGAGATATCTAAAATTGCTAAAATCACGCCCTCTAGATCACGTAGTGCAATCTTTGAACCAGCTTTCAAATCGCCTGCAAAATCTTGACCCACATCCAATGTGATTGGCATTGGCCATAAAGTGCCATCAGCCAAACGTAAATTTTCAACAACAGATGTATAATCTTTCTCGCCTAAAAAGCCTGATAGAGGGTAAAAACCACCATTCATCAACATTTCAAGGTCGCAAATTTGACGCGGTGTCAAATCCCATGATGGCAATTGCCCAGCCTCTTGTTTCAGTGCTTCGGCTTCATCAAAAGGGGCGTATAATTCTGTAACGGGGAGGAGGTTTTCGGCTGTCATTTTTCAATCCAAATTTAATCGTGGTACTCTTACTACACGTGGAATACACTGCACCGCAAAAAATACAAGTTTTGTGAGATAGAATAGGACGGAATCGTGCTGTAAACCGCTTCTTTGGAATAGATACCCATCACAGAAAGCAAATAAGGGAGTATTTTTGGAATAAATATAACTTACCCCAAAAATATCTTGATTTTAATTGGTTTTTACGCCGTTTTATTCTTCGCCAGCGATAAAACGTTCTGCTTCTAACGCAGCCATACAGCCCATTCCTGCAGATGTTACTGCTTGGCGGTATAGGTGGTCTGTTAAATCACCTGCTGCGAATACACCTGGAATGGACGTTGTTGTGCTATCGGGTTTCGTAACAACGTAACCACCCATGTGGGTTTCCAGCTGATCTTTCACCAACTCGTTCGCAGGAGCATGACCGATTGCGACGAACACGCCTTTACATGCAATTTCTGTAATCTCATCTGTTTTTGTGCTTTTTACCTTCACGCCTTCAACGCCCAACGGCATATCTGTACCCGTCACTTCAACCAGTTCGTGGAACCAAAGTGGTTCTATCTTTGGGTTTTTCTCCAAACGATCAATCAGGATTTTTTCTGCACGCAATTCATCACGACGGTGGATCAATGTCACTTTTGAAGCAAAGTTCGTTAGGAATAGCGCTTCTTCAACAGCAGTATTGCCACCACCGATAACCACGATCTCTTGGCCACGGTAAAAGAAGCCGTCGCAAGTGGCACAGGCAGATACGCCGAAGCCTTTGAATTTTTCTTCTGTCTCCAAGCCCAGCCATTTTGCGCGGGCACCTGTCGCCAAAACCACAGCATCAGCTTCATAGGTTGTGCCGCTGTCACCTTTGGCAATGAATGGGCGCTTAGACAGGTCGAGATCGGTGATGATGTCGCCAATAATTTCTGTGCCCATGGCTTTTGCATGTGCTTCCATACGAACCATCAAATCAGGGCCCTGAACCTCTGTATCTCCTGGCCAATTCTCCACTTCTGTTGTGGTCGTTAACTGGCCGCCTGGTTCAATGCCTTGGACCAAGATTGGGTCTAACATGGCACGTGATGCGTATACGCCAGCTGTGTAACCAGCAGGGCCAGAACCGATGATCAGAAGTTTTGTTTTGCGGGTATCAGACATATAGGTGACTCACTTAATTTACTATTTGCAAACTATATAAGCGGGGTGATGCAAAAGGGGAACCCATCCTAACGGCGGGATAGTCACATTTCAGTTAAATCACTAAGCTTTATTGCTCTTCTCCGCTTTGTTGAGTAGAAAAAGATGCCGACCGCCAAGTAACCTGTTGATATGTATGGTTTCTGATAACTTTACATAGAGCAGGTATATGACAATCAACATCTCGCAGCATATTTTAGGCCTCAAAGGGCAACGTGTAAATGAAATTAAACTGGATGACGGCGGTGTTAAGATTGTCATTCACTGCAGCCGAGACGCGCGTAGGAGGGCTATAGACCCTGCTACAGGCCAGAAGGGAAGCATCAACCAGCATGTCCGCCGACAAGTAAACGACATCCCCCTTTTTGGGTATCCTTGTGTGGTCGAGATTGAGCTGGCGCAGGTTTATATTAACAAGGGCGAACGCCGCATTGAGGGGTGTGATTTTGTTGATAAAGGGTGCCGTTTCACTCACCGATTTTGCCGACTGATCAGTGGATTATGTCGGCATATGTCTATTCAAGCGGTTTCCAGACATTTGGATATACGATGGGAAACGGTCAAGAATATCGACAGGGCATACCTTATTGAAACTCTCCCTACGCTTGATCCTGCAGAGCTAACTGGCTTGGAATATATTGGTGTAGATGAAGTTGCCCGGGCGAAAGGTCATGACTACATGACGGTGGTCTACGATATGGTTGGCGGTCATCTGATCTGGGTTGAAGCAGGCCGAACTGCCGAGGTTTTTTCAAGGTTTTTGAAACAACTGCAACCAGATACAGCCTGCAAAATAAAGGCCGTAGCGATGGATATGGGGCCTGCCTACCAAAAGGCTGTCAGAGAGTCCTTGCCGTTGGCCGACATAGTATTTGACCGTTTCCACGTCATGAAAAACTACAGCAAAGCTATCCATAATCAGCGTCGACTTGAGTTCAGAAAGGCCGATCCAAGTGGTAAAGAGTTGATGAAAGGGACGCATTATCTGTTGCTCAAAAATGCGGATAAGTTGAATGAAAAACAAAGTGACAAGCTGCAAAGGTTGCTGGAGAGCAATAGCAACCTGAATGCACTTTACGTCTTGAAAGAACAGCTTCAGCTGCTGTGGAGTGCCGCTTCATTTGAGGCGATGGCGGAGCAACTGGAACGTTGGTGCCTGATAGCAGATCAGTCACAGATGCTCTATCTAAAAAAGTTCGCGAAATCCCTACGGAAACATTGTGTGGGCATCTGCAACTACGCCAAACACAAGCTCACAAGCGCCAGGATAGAGGCTGGTAATGTCAGTATAGGAATGATCCGTAAGCGAGCCAGAGGCATCAAGGATACCGAATACTTCAAACTCAAAATTAGACAATCATCCATTCCAGATAATCAATCTATGCTCTATTTGAAATCCTAAATCTACTCAACAAAGCGGAGAAGTGCCATTTTTTAATTGGGGCTGTTGAGAATGAGAACACAATATAAGTACGGATATGGAAACATGTGCGGTTGGTGTTTCCGTGATGTGTCAACTTTAGAAGCCTAACCCATGGCACCACGCCACATTAATGATGCGCTAATATTTGCATCAATTAATGAAAAGCCTTCATTCGTATAATCACTAGATTTTTTGCCGCGTTTTTGAGCCATTAATTTCAAGGCTCTTTCCATGATGTTAGAGGCTTCGCTTGCTATTTCTTGTAGCTCCTCATCTGGGGTGTCTATAGATATGCGTTCTTCTTTCGTTTTCCGTGCGTCCTCAAAATTCCCATCATGAGTTTCCATTAAATCACTGAAAGTAATCTGATTTGTATGGATTTCCAAGGTATAACCTGATTCTTGCATATTATTTAGGAATTTAAAGAGCGTAGACTTTTTGTATTTGCCATCTTTGCAAATTTTATGAATAGTTTTCCATGAGATACCAGAATGAGTAGCGGCTTCATTAATTGTAATGCCGCGTGTTTCTAATGCATTTGTTATCTGTTCGCCTATAGATGGGCCGATATAAGGTAGTTCTTTAGTTTTTTTTGTCATTATCACTGCCTCTTTTTTCTTTATTATTTACCAATAAGGATGAATTAGTACAATTATTTTTATAAAAAGTCAAAAATGTACTCATTTGTGTGATATTTGCTTTTTGAGTACACTATATATTGTGTTCGTATGCTTTATTGATCAATATATGTAGTGCATGTGGGATTTGATGTAAAATAAAGTACCGAAAAATCCAAATAATATATAGATTTTTAAGGATATTGTTGTACATAGTGGTACATATCCGATTCTGCTAAGAATTGGTAGTACCGAAAAATACAGAACCTTGGGGGGTCATTATGAATACAACAAAACTCTTGCCCAAATTCGTTGGTATAGCTGGTGCGATACTTCTGTTACTAACTGCGCTTGCTAAATTAATGCCTGATTTAACGAAAGGTATCCTGCCTTTGGGTGGTTCACCGTTTAATGAGGTCGCGATCGTGTTAATTATTGCTGTCGCGTTGGCTTTGCTTATTGAATTAATAAACGATAAATTTAATAAACGATAAATAATGGGTGTTATTGGCCCACCTCGAGAGACGTGGACCACGCCCGATCCACCACCACGGAAGGTTTCTCGGAAAACTTTGTTTTCCTGCCAGCTCTGGGTTTGCAGTGCAAACCCTACAGGCGTTTCGTGTCTGGTTTGATGGGTGTTTTCTTAGTCTAAAATATCGACCCGATAGCCTGCTCTTGGGAAGTGTACGCAGACGGTGCCTATGTCTGGGTCTTGTCTGGATAGGGCAATCGTATCGCAGTTGGTAGCTTTGATTGTGCCTTCTACTGGTTGTTCGCCGCCATCAAGATCGGGGGAGACTGTTACGCGCAGTCCAGGTGTCAGGCCTTGGGGATCTAGTGCGTCTGTGGCTGCTTCCGTGATTGGATTGCAGGTTTTGGCGCGGGTAATGGCATCTTCTGGTGACATTTCGGTCATGGTGCCGTGGCCGATTTTTTCAACATTGGATTCCCAGCGTTCAAGGTGTTTGAATTCGGATAGGAAGGCAGGGCCTTTGTCCCAGCGGCCGCGAATGAACCAGACGACGTGGTATAATTGGGCGTCTATTGCGGCAACATCATCGCCCAATAGGAATGGACGGTTGTCAGACAGTTGGTCATTTGCCCAGCTGAGTGGCGCGCGGAGTTGGGCGGCGAGATGGGGGAGGGCGGCATTGGCGGCTTTTAGGCCAGCGGCCCAATCATTGCCCAGATAAAGCCTGCCGCGATCTTTGGCGAAATCTTGGGGAAGGTCGTCGCCTGTCGCACCCAATATGATCTTTACGCCGAGATCGAACAATGCGCCGTCTGTCCAACGGCTGAGTGTCCACATCAGGCCCGCATCAGATGTGGGGAAGAAGGTTGGAGAGGGGTGGCGGCGTTCTAATTCACGCAAGATGCATTGGGTGTCGCAGTATATGTCTGCGCCGATTTGCATGACGGGGGTGCGCCTGTAGCCGCCTGTGAGTTTGGTGAGCATTGGTTTTGGGGCCAGACGTGGGATTTCGACAGAGCGCCATGATAAGCCTTTGATCCCAAGTGCGACGCGTGCTTTTTCGGCGACGGGGGATTGGGGGTAATTGTGCAGGATGATTTCTGAGGATGTGTCGGACATGGGGGTCTTTCTGGGCGTGGGCTTTTGGTATTAGCTTAGGTTTAAGGCGTTTTGGGTGGTTTCATCCCAGCCTAGGTGAAAGGTGTCGCCGTTGCGTATAATGGGGCGGGCCATGACTTTGGGTTGGGCGGCTATTTGGGCGTCGGCCTCGGAGTTTTTCAGCCACATGTTTAGGGCGCGGTAATCGTTTGTGGATTGGTCCACTAAGCGGTCGCCAAATTCTGCGTATAGTTCTGCGAGTTCGGTTTCTGTTAGGGGGGCTGCGCGAACATCGCGGAAGGTGAATTCTTGGCCTGCGGCTGTAAGTGCCTTTTGTGCTTTTTGGCATTGTGAACAGGTTTCTAATCCGTAGATGATCATGGTGTGCGTTCCTTTGGCGATGTGTGTGGACGTTCACATATCATATCTATGAGCGCAACTGTTGTTGCTTCATATGCTGATCAAGGAAGAGAGAGCTGTGCGCGATAAGCAGTGACCTGTGTCACTGATATTTTTGTGTGATGTGGTAGTGTGTCCTTATATTTTGTGAATTTGGGGGATTATCACATGGCTTTGAAACCTATGGTGGCGGCAGATTTGATTGCGCAGGCCTATAAGGGCAGTGTTAAGGGCTCGGTCGATACGTTTGATGATAAGGGCGTTCAGGCGTTTGCGCTGAAGGATCGGACGTTGGTTATTCCTGGTACGAATGAGCTTTCGGATTGGACGCGGTATAATCTGCCTGCGATCACGTGGAAAACGTTGGGATCGAATGGTCAGTATAAGTTTCATGCAGGGTTTTTGAAGCATGCCCAAATGTTGTTGGAGTTTGCGCGGGACAATCGGATTAAGCGGATCACGGGGCATTCATTGGGGGCGGCGAGCAGTCAGTTACTGGCGGCGACTTCGGATGTGGAGGCGCTGAATTTTGCAGCGCCTAAGGTGGTGTTTGGGAAGTGGAAAGTTGTGCACTCAAAACCGATTGTCAATCTAAACCGCAAGGATGACCGTGTCGGCAAAATCCCGCGGTGGTTTTATAAACATATAGGGCAGACGTATTGGTTGAACACGAAGGTAATCAATGATGGTGGGGATCATAAGATCAAGCATTATGTGAGCGCGATGCAGATGGCGCATGTACAGGCGGCGACGCCTGTGCGGTTTGCCTAGAGGGGTGTGGAAATTGGGTTAAGCTTACCATATGGCTTATTAAACGAAACTTTTAACGAGATAATGAACTTGTCATTTACAGAAGAAGATGCTGCCGCGTTCGTTGAGGATAACAAACAACACATCAATCGGTTGAGAAAAACCGTTACTAATTTAGTAACGATGCAGCAGGTCTTATATTTTCATAAAAAGTTACAAGAATTTGAGCATACCGATCCAGAAGTAATATCTAATGATCAGGTTATGTTAGTGGAAGCATTAATGACAACAATTGTGATGTCTTATGGGAGGCTGTTTGCTGAAAGTAATGGGGTGCCTGTGTTCAAAAGGAAATTAATCCCTGAACATCTTCAGGCAGTTCATAGTGAAATTATAAAATTTCGAAATGAAAAATATGCACACCACGGTAATCATGAGACTACAGCGGCTGAAATTGAATTGTTTGTTTCTGAAGACGATGTCGAAATGAAATTACATTGGTGGTCTAGCACATACAATGGAGCGGCGCGCCACTGGAGTGAATTATTTAATTGGCTGAACGGGTTTCTTAAAGAGTCTTTTAAAAAACAATTGAAACACCTTAGCAAAATTTCTGGCAAAGAATGGAAAGAGTTCGAACCAGATATGGCTATAGAAGACATAATAATTGATACGGCGGACAAGGTGGAGCTCTAGGTCCACCTTGTAAATAAATTAAGCCTCTTAATATTCCTGCAACGCCAGTACTTCAATTTCACCTTCTGACATATTGCGGATCGCTTTTGCGGCGGCATTCGATGCGGCGGCTGTCGTGTAGTAGGCGATTTTGTCATAAAGCGCTGCAGAACGGATATCGCGGCTGTCTTCCAAGCTTTGTGTGCCCTCGGTGGTGTTGAAGATCAGGTCTACGCCGCCGTCTTTTAGAGTGTCGACGATGTTTGGGCGGCCTTCGTAGACTTTTTGAACGCGGGTGTTTTCAACGCCGTTGTTTGCGAGCCATGTATTTGTGCCGCCTGTGGCGAGAATGGTGAAGCCAAGGGAGGACAATATTTGGGCGGCTTCTAGGATCAAGTGGGTTTTATCGGCTTCTTTGACTGAGATGAACACGGTGCCTGATGATGGCAATGGTGTGCTGGCACCCAGTTGTGATTTTAGGAAAGCGCGTTCGAATGATTTGTCCAGCCCCATGACTTCGCCTGTTGAGCGCATTTCTGGGCCGAGTAGCGGATCAACGCCTGGGAAACGGTTGAAGGGCATTACGGCCTCTTTCACTGCGAAGTGATCTGGGCGTGGGGATTTCAGGTCGAATTCTCCCAATTTTGCGCCAGCCATAACGCGCGCTGCAATGGATGCTATGGGTGAGTTGATGGCTTTGGCCACGAAGGGAACTGTGCGCGATGCACGTGGATTGACCTCTAGGATAAAGATCACGTCGTCCTTGATCGCGAATTGTACATTCATCAAGCCGACCACGTTTAGGCCCAGCGCCATGGCCTCTGTCTGGCGTGTCATCTCGGCGATGAGTTCGTCAGATAGCGAGTATGGTGGGAGCGAACAGGCTGAGTCGCCAGAGTGAACGCCCGCTTCTTCGATGTGTTGCATGATGCCAGCCACGTGAACGGTTTCGCCGTCACATAGGGCGTCTACGTCGACTTCGATAGCGCCGACAAGGTAGCTGTCTAGCAAGACTGGGCTGTCGCCTGATACTTTAACGGCTTCGGTGATATAGCGTTTCAGTTGGTCGTCGCTGCGGATGATTTCCATAGCACGCCCACCAAGAACATAGGATGGGCGGATGACCAGTGGGTAGCCAACGTCTTTGGCAATTACGAAGGCTTCTTCGCCAGAATGTGCAATGCCGTTGTACGGTTGTTTCAGGTTTAGGCCTTCGAGCAACTGTTGGAAACGTTCGCGGTCTTCTGCCAAATCGATTGCATCTGGTGTTGTGCCCAAGATTGGAATGCCTTCGGCCTCAAGATCATTTGCCAATTTTAGCGGTGTTTGACCACCGAATTGAACGATAACA
The DNA here is from genome assembly GCA_965206885.1 of Amylibacter sp. Taxonomy (GTDB): domain Bacteria; phylum Pseudomonadota; class Alphaproteobacteria; order Rhodobacterales; family Rhodobacteraceae; genus Amylibacter. The sequence continues at coordinate 471,819 of CBDBLJ010000008.1, forward strand.
CCGTGGAGTGTACCGTTTTCCTGCTCAACACGTAGGATTTCCATGACGCTTTCCATTGTCAGCGGCTCGAAATACAGACGGTCAGATGTGTCGTAGTCTGTGGACACAGTTTCTGGGTTACAGTTGACCATGATTGTCTCGTAGCCAGCATCCGTTAGGGCATAGCAGGCGTGGCAGCAGCAGTAATCGAATTCGATGCCTTGGCCGATGCGGTTTGGACCACCCCCAAGGATGACAACTTTTTTGCGGTCAGATGGGCGGGCTTCGCATTCTACGGTACCCATCGCGTCTGCTTCGTATGTGGAATACATATACGGCGTTTGCGCTTCGAACTCAGCGGCACATGTGTCGATGCGTTTGAAACAAGCTGTCACACCTAGTTTGGTGCGATTGATGCGGATGTCGCGTTCATTTTGACCTGAAAGCGTTGCAAGGCGCGCATCTGAGAAACCGTACATTTTGATGCGGCGAATGTCTGCGGCTTCTGTTGGCATACCGTTGTCGCGGATGTCTTGCTCAATCTGGATGATTTCGCGGATACGGGCCAAGAACCATGGGTCGAATTTTGTGATTTGGTTGATTTCATCGTCAGAGAAACCGAACCGCATGGAATGAGCAATGAACAAGATACGATCTGGCGTTTGTTGCGACATTGCTCTGGTCAGGTTTTTGTCGATGGCTTCTTGAGCTTCTGCGTCAGCACCCAACAAGATGTGAGATAAGCTGCCTGATGGATCAGCCGCTTTTACGATGTTTTCATCGCTTGGCATGCCGTCGATGTCGATTTCATCAAAACCAGTTAGGCCTGTTTCCATCGATGCCAATGCTTTTTGCATGCTTTCGTGGATTGTGCGGCCTACAGACATAACTTCGCCCACAGATTTCATTGCTGTTGTCAGATTGTGTTCAGCACCTGGGAATTTTTCAAAAGCGAAACGTGGGATTTTTGTAACCACGTAGTCGATGGAGGGTTCAAAGCTGGCTGGCGTCACTTTGGTGATGTCATTGTCCAACTCGTCCAATGTGTAGCCGACAGCCAATTTAGCTGCGACTTTTGCGATTGGGAAGCCTGTTGCTTTTGATGCCAATGCTGATGAACGCGATACGCGTGGGTTCATCTCGATTACAACCATACGGCCATCTGCTGGATTTACAGACCACTGAACGTTAGAGCCGCCTGTTTCCACGCCAATTTCGCGCAATACGTTGATGGAATGTGTGCGCATCAATTGGTATTCTTTGTCGGTCAATGTCAATGCAGGGGCCACAGTGATACTGTCGCCTGTGTGCACGCCCATTGGGTCGATGTTTTCGATGGCACAGATGATGATAGCATTGTCCGCTTTGTCGCGCACAACTTCCATCTCGAATTCTTTCCAGCCTAAAAGACTTTCGTCGATCAGGATTTGGTTCACTGGGGATGCATCGATACCTGTTTTGCAGATTTTTTCGTAATCATCGCGGTTATATGCAATGCCGCCACCCGTGCCGCCCATTGTAAAGGCTGGGCGAATGATGGCTGGTAAACCAACTTCGTCGATCGCGGCCATGGCTTCTTCCATGCTTTCAGCGATAGTGGCGCGTGGATTTTCGATACCCAAACGGTCCATGGCTTCGCGAAATAATTTGCGGTCTTCGGCCATTTCAATGGCTTTGCGATCCGCACCGATTAGCTCGATGTTGAACTTTTCAAGAGTGCCATCTTCGTCCAAAGCCAAAGCTGTGTTCAGGCCTGTTTGGCCGCCCATTGTTGGGAGGAGGACCATCTTATCATCAGGATGTGCTGCGACTTCTTTTTCGATAATTTTGGCGACAACCGCTGGTGTGATCGGCTCGATATACGTGGCGTCTGCCATATTCGGGTCGGTCATGATTGTTGCTGGATTGGAGTTCACGAGAACGACGCGGTAACCTTCTTCGCGGAGCGCCTTGCAAGCTTGAGCACCAGAGTAATCGAATTCGCAAGCTTGCCCAATAATAATGGGACCAGCGCCGATGATCATTACGGATGAGATATCGGTACGTTTTGGCATGATTACATGGCCCCTAAATGCAAGTGGACGTGGATTCGTCGACAATTTCCAAATTGTCGTGGGTTTAATGTTTTGGAGTGGTGGGTGCAAGGGGGAAAACGATAAAGGATATCGAGAGTAATTGTGAATTTGGGGGCGTGTAGAAGATACAGTTGGTATTTTATAAGATGTCCTAATACCATTGGCTGGCATGCAATGTTCATTACAAAGAAGTCCGTATCATGTTGGCTAGTTTATCATCGATCACATTCGTTTTAACCATAATTGCAACGGCGATTACGCGCGGTCATCTTTTGGAGAGGCCATCACAATGTAGGACGTGATGGAATTGACTTGTGGTAAAGTGCCTAAAACCTCGGTGTGGAAGTATTTATATGCAGCGAGATCAGCCACCTCGATGCGGAGCATGTATTCAACTGTGCCAGTGATGTTATGGCATTCGCGCACTTGAGGAGCCAAAGTGATGGATCGTTCAAAGGCACTTTGTGCGGCTTTGGTATGGTCGTTTAAACCCACAGTCATATAGGCGACAAAGCTTGTGCCAGTTGCTGCGTGATTTAATGTGGCGCGGTAACCTGTAATCACACCTGTACGTTCTAATTCTTGGACACGGCGCAGGCAGGCAGATGGGGATAAGCCCACGCGATCTGCGAGCTCTAAGTTGGATACGCGTCCATCAATTGAAAGTTCACGCAATATATTTTCGTTTATGTGATCGATATTAGTCATTAATTGTTATATTTCCACATTTATACCAATCATTGCAACTTAATTGAGGTTGAAATCTGAAATTATTGTCGAATGACTTATGATGTACTCTTTCCGCTCGTCGCTTTCGCTTTTGTTGCCTCTGTAACGCCTGGGCCCAATAATCTGATGCTATTGGCCTCGGGGGCTAACTTTGGTGTGCGCCGTACTGTGCCCCATATGCTGGGCATTTCATTGGGGCATGGTGCGATGCTGTTTGTTTTGGGTATGGGGTTGGGCAATGTGTTTGAAGCCTACCCAATGCTGAAAACGGTGCTGAAGGTGTTGGCGGTGTTGTATATGCTGTTCTTGGCATGGAAGATTGCCACAGCATCTGCACCCAAGACTGTTTCAGGGGATGCCAAGCCGTTTACGTTTTTACAAGCCGCTGCATTTCAATGGGTGAACCCAAAGGCGGTTGCGATGGCTTTGACAGCTGTGACGGTTTATGCGCCTGAACAAAGTTTTGCGGTGATTGGTATTACGGCCTTGATTTTTTGCTTTGTGAACCTGCCATCGGTTTCATTATGGGCGGTTTTGGGGCAGCAGATGCAAAAGCTTTTAACAAATGCGCGTCGGTTGCGCATTTTCAACGTTACAATGGCATCGCTTTTGGTTGCATCGCTTTATACTGTGGTGACTTTTTAACGCAGAATTGTTCGCAGATTGCGCGTATCGGATTTGCTTTTTCGGCTTGTTTTATCCAGTTGGTGGGAATAGCGCGCTCGCCATAAATAGCGCCGCGTATTGCGCCGACCATAATTGAGCGTCCTGCATTGTCGCCACCTACTTTGATGTTTGTCTCAACAGCATCTGTGTAACTAGTGGTGTTTTTTAGAATGTGGAACATGAGAGGAGCTGCCATTGGTAAATGGCAGGCACGGCCCGTCACTTCGCCATATGCGATAGAGTCTGTTTCAGATGTATCCAGTGCATCTATCAAAGGCTGCTTTATACTTTCTGGTGCTTCTTCTGCACTGGATGTAAGTGCAGTGTCCAAGTCGACACCATTTATGACTTTAGCCAAGAGTTTTGCAAAGACATGACCATAGGCGGAGGCTTCTGCATTAACGTTGGTTACTCTGATGGCGTCATCGATGTTTGTTTTGCGTGTTGCAACGAGTGCAGGGATGCGGCTCAAGGCGGGCAATTGATCATCATCAATGCCTGAAGGTGCTCTTTGCCCGTTTTGAATATTGTCTAAAGTGCCGCGTGTTGGGCGATCTATATATCCTTTGTAGGGGCCGTCTGGGCCAAAGTGGGCGGCAAAAGCCGTTTGGTAATCCCTGACATTAAAATCACCATTTGTTTGGATCATAGAATGTAACGCTAACAACAATGCTTCGCCGTATTGGGTTTGCATGCCTTTTTTGCGAGATATGTGATAGTCTGGGATGCCTTCAATATGGCTTGGCACAAATGCAATTTGGCCTGCGTTCTGACTGATGATTTCGGAAATCAAATCGACATCATAGATCCAATGCAGACGCAATGTCGCTGCATCTGCGGTCAAAGCCCCCAAAAGGCTACTGTATGCTTTATCTGTTCCTATCATGGTATTATAGATACCATTACGAATAAATTGGGCAAGATCGTCTTAATCAGGATTTTGTGATATCTTGTGTTTTGGACGTGTGTTTGGTCATGAGGCTGAAAAGGAATTTTATGCTGTTTTCCGTATGTATTGGTATCATCTAATAATTCATCAGCCCTGAGTGTATAAGGGGATCAAGGATGATCACTAGGTGGAGGTTGTCGGCTCCATAGGAAAATCTACTGTTCGATCTAAGGTGTGACAAAGACGGCCGAACAGTAGCTTTTAGTTTATCAATTATAGTTTGGATTTTAAATATGAGACAATATCGTCATGTCCAGCATGTTCCGCCCATGCGAGTGCTGGTGCATTGTGATGTATATCCCCGATATCCAATAGAGAACCGCCGTTAACTAACGTCTTCACAGTATCAAGATGACCTTCCCAGATAGCTGAATGAAGCGGAGTACAGTGTGAATGACCGCCAAGAGGGTTATAACGGTTGGGGTCAGCCCCTGCTTTAAGTAGAGCCGTAACCACACTAGTACGATTGTGCAGGGCAGACAGAGATAATCCTAATTGAAGTTGGTCTTCATCAGCTGAGTCTATTAGCCTTGAAACCTCGCCTATATGACCCAAAGCGGCAGCCGTTGATAAATTAAGTGGCGCGCCTCGCGCGACTAATAATTGTGTAGCGTCAAACTCACCGTGAGCCAATGCTGAGTAGATACCTGCGCTTGGATCAGCGCCATAGTCACACAAAAGATTAAGCAACGGCTCTTCTGCACCACATTCCCGCACTATTCGTCCCGATGCGACGAGCATGAGAGTTGAATCTAACGATTTTTGATTGTCCTTTGCGCCAGCGTCCAAAATTATCTGTGCTATTTCAACGATGTTGTCAGGTAATTGCTCCTGCCGTGTCGGGTTTTCAGCGATGAATTCAATCAGGGTTGGGTTGGTAAAATAGTTATCCCCCTCAAAGAAAACTTGTTGATGCACCAATCTGGGATGCTTTGCGAGATGGTTTGTCAGTAATGTAGCATTGCCTTCATCCAGAAAATCGAGGGCCTGCTTGAAAAGCCCATTATTGATCCTGTCATTGTGGGTCAGTGATGCTTCTTGATTTAATGCTTCCGCAATAACGACCTTAAGGCGCGCCCAGCTCGTGTATCCATATTCGCGGGCAATCGAGAGCTGTGCATCGCTAAGGCTAAAGGTTGCCTTTGATATAGAAGTGTCGTCACGTGTACTAAACTTTGGATGAAACTCGCGTATCCGTTGGAAGGCACTCATTTTACCTCTGCGGAAATCTGACAGCAGATCTTTGGCTTGATACTTAAGGTGATTGACGTCTGGGGACGCAGGGAGCAACTTTGTGGGCATGAAACTTTCCTTTTTTGAATGCTCAATACCTGCATGGTGAGCTAAAAGGTCAGTCCATCTGACTTGGGTCGCATAAGTGTGAACTTCTGTTCTTTCCGCAGGTTGGAGGCGACACAAATCACCAACTTCAAGTTACCAAGGGGCAGTAAAAATGTATGTATAGGTTCATGTGTTTTGAGACTCACGCGGCTTCGGCCTGAGTGATTCGAAGGTACTCCATGGGTGTCTTACCTTTCAAGGCGTGATGTGGTCTGAATGTGTTATATTTTTCGACAGCTTTTCTCAGTTCAAACCGCATAGCTCCAATGCTATCGGCAATCAGATCACAACAATCATAGAATTCCTCGCGGAAGGTGCGGTTTCCACGCTCAACGCCACCATTGTATTTCGGTCTGGCTGGCGGCAATACAATGAGCGGGATTTTCATCTGCTCACACGCCGTCTCAAAATCGGCCATAAACTCGGAGCCACCATCAACTTGAATTGAGAGGATTTTATAGGGAGCTATTTCCACAAGCTCTTCCAAAAACCGTTTGGCAGAGCGTGCGGTGGCATTCGAATAAATTTGCGCGTGGATGTGCTTGCTACGCCGTTCCCAGGCCTGAAAGTGCTTGCAGGTGACGCCGTTTTTCGTGGCAGTCATGTGGTCGATCTGCACACGTTCTCCAATCTCTATATCTTTGTAATCCTTATATTTCCATCCTTTGGCGTGGCCCTTGGAGAAGTTACGCTTGCGCTTTTGTGGTGCAGACCTTGATCGTGTAATCAGGCCTTTCTTGCGTAGAAAACCCAAGATACGCCCCACGGTGCTATCGCTTATGATTTGGTTTTTATCGCGCCGCAAGATGGCCCCTATTTTTTCCTTACCGTAGGTTTTATTGTCGCGGCGAATTTCGAGCACCAACTGTTTTTCTGCCTCACCCCACTGTGACTTATTGCGGTGTTTTGGGGCCTTTGATGGCGGCATAATCCCTTGCGCCAAATCCTTCAAAACCCGCTTGTAGCGATAATAAGTAGACCGAGAGATGCCGACAAATTCAGCGCATTTTGCTAGAGAAACACCCTCTGCGCGTAAAGCTTCCCATTGCCGAACCGTGTCTTCGTATTTGATACGGTACGCATCCAAACATTCTTGTGTCCGCGCCCAAGCATAAAGTTTATAAACGTTCTTGTGCAGTCTTATGATTTGCATATTGGCCTCGTGAGTTGGTTTTTTACAATACTCAGTCTCCGAGGCCGCCTAAATCTTGGCAACAAAAAAACAGTCTCACATCTATCTGAACTTATTCATATGGGCTAGAGCGTTTTGTCTTATATCTGTCTTAGCTGACCAAGTTTCGATTCTTTTGGGAATACAGTGAATAAGCTGTGATTTGGCCTGCAACGATTGCTGAAAAAATGAAGAGGGCAGAGAGGCCGACGCTTGGCGTGCTCATAAGGGTTTCTCCAAACAGGGATTGTGTTGCTCCCATGAGAACGCGGCTGCCTGGGACCAGGATTATGATACCTTGTACGATGTAGATTGCACCTGTCAGGCTTAGTCTTTTTGCAAGCCATGTGCCGTATAATGTGATGCAAACCGTTGTAACCCATGTGCCGACAATCCAACCTGATCCGAAATCCAGATAAAGGGGCCCCCACATGCCTAGGATTGTGACAGGAACGGCAAGAAAAATATTGATAATGCGGGCATTGAATATAATGCCAAGTGAGAAGGATAATGCAGGCAAGGCCACGTAGGGCATCCATTGTGCCACTTCATTGATATTTGCAACGGATTGGGGGCGGCCCCATATTGTTTCACCAATGCTGAGACCAATAAGAATGCCGATGAAGAGTTTCATAAAGATAAAAATGGATTGCCCAAAGAGGCTTGTGCCCGACAATAGGTCGTTAAAAGCAAGGCATTCAAGCGCGTTCGCGATGGAGAGGCCTGGTATGAAAAGAATAATGGCTGCAATGCATAGGCCCCAGACGGGTAATGGGACACCGTGGCTGCTGATCCATGCAACGGTCAAACCTGTTACAAAAGCGCTGAGGAATTCGACAAGGATGATACGTTCATTTTTGCAAAATAGCTGACATACCCAAACCATAAATCCAAGGATTGCAGCGATACCAATCGCCTGTATAGAGCTGCCTATCAGAATTAAAAATGCTGGGGGAATGGCGATGTTTGCAAGCATTGTCAGCCAAGATGGGTAATTCACGGGCTCAGGTGGGGCCATGTCATTGGGTTGGTTGATACGGATAATGGTATTTGCCAGTAACGCCAGATTGATTGACGCTGGTTCTAACCGTTTCATGATGACTTGATTATCGTCATCTGGAAATTGATATGTAATGGCCGTTGGGGTGGCTTGAACGATTACAGTGACATCATGTTTTCGGGCATAATGCTGGATATATTTCTCGATTTTATAAGGGGCGCAACCGCTGCGGTGCAGTGTTGTGCCCATATCAGAGATTTTTTGGATACGTTCGTTGGAAGCCATAAGAATGATCGCTAGATATAAGGTTAAGAGACGGTAACAATGGTGTAAGATGCACACAAATTATGGGTTGCGGGATATAGGGTTATTTGGCCTTTAACCAGCCTTGTGCTCATATCTTGGGGCATTTTGTACCCAAAGGCGAATATCTTTACGGTTTTGTCACGTAATAAGTCGTGGTTTTGGCTGGCGGAGGGGCGATGCTAAGCTTACATAGGCGGTAAGTTACGTTGAGATACTTTTTATGAGCGAAAGCTATATCCTTTTTGATGATGGCCCAGATGGGAGTGCGCAAGCTTTTGCGGACCCTGAACGGTTGATTGTTGCTTGGGAACCTGAAGAGGTGGCGGGTGCTTTGGTGGCTATGCAAGACGCGCGTGCGTCTGGTAAATGGCTGGCTGGTACTGCGTCTTATGAACTGGGGTATGTTTTAGAGCCTAAGTTATTGTCGCGTTTGCCAAAAGAACGCCATGCGCCCTTGCTTTGTTTTGGGGTGTTTGATGGGCCTGATGCGGCTGCGGGACGTAGTTTGGCGCATCGCGGACGCTCTGAGCAGGGCGCAGCAAGGCTGGATGCGCCGGTGCCTGTTTGGTCGGCGAATGACTATGCGACGGCTTTTGGCACGGTTAAAGATTATATCTCTGCGGGTGATTTTTATCAGACCAATTTGACGTTTCCAATGCGGTCCAAATATGAGGGTACCGCGCTGGGCCTGTATACGGCATTGCGCCGTGCGCAGCCTGTGAAACATGGCGCCTTAGTGCATTTGGGCGAAGGGCCTGTATATGTATCGCGTTCACCTGAGTTATTTTTCAGAGTGTCTGAGGATGGCGTTATTGAAACGCGACCGATGAAGGGCACTGTACCGCGTGGGAATTCACAAGCGGAAGATGATGAGTTGGTGGCATTTTTAGGCTCTGATCCCAAGAACCGTGCTGAGAACTTGATGATTGTGGATTTACTGCGCAATGATATTTCAAGGATTGCCAAAGTCGGCTCTGTGAAGGTGCCTGAGCTGTTCACGGTGGAGACTTATGCAACAGTGCATCAGATGACATCGCTTGTACGGGCCGAATTACTGGAGGATGTTACGGTAAGCGATATGTTCCATGCATTGTTTCCATGTGGGTCGATTACGGGTGCACCGAAAATTCGCGCCATGGAAGTGATCAATGATTTAGAGATCGAAGCGCGGGACATTTACTGTGGATCTATTGGTTGGATGGCGCCTGATGGGCGGTCATCGTTTAATGTGGCGATCCGCACACTGACTTTGTTGGGGGATGGCGAAGTATCGTTGAATGTGGGGGGCGGTGTTGTTTATGACAGCACGGCAGCGTCCGAATATGAGGAGGCGTTATGGAAAGCCCGTTACACGAAATTGCTCCAGACGGATTAGAAGTTATTGAAACCTTTGGGTTTACGCCAAAAGGTGGCTTCGAACGCTTGGCTTTGCACATTGATCGCTGTGAAGAAACCTGTCGAACGCTGGGGTTCCCATTTGATCGCGGTGTTGTCTTGCAAAGCATCGGCGAGGCCGTGGCGAATACATCTGCACGCGTGCGCATGACAGTGGACGCCACGGGGCAGGTCAAAGTGGTTGCGGCTGACCTTGCTGAAACACCGCGTTTGTGGCGGGTTGGCGTAAGTGACGTGCGTTTACGGTCTAACGATCCTTGGTTGAGGGTGAAAACCACCCAGCGTGATTTATATGACCGCGTTCGTGCGGAGTTGCCCGAAGGTGTGGATGAAATGATATTCCTGAATGAGCGCGATGAGATTTGCGAGGGCACAATTACCAATGTGTTTGTTGAGCAAGATGGGGTTTTGATAACGCCCTCTGTCAGTTGTGGTGTTTTACCAGGGTGTTTGCGTAAAGAGCTTTTGGAAGCGGGTAAGGCTGTTGAGGGTGTTTTGCGGTTAGAGGATCTAGCGAATGGGTTTTATATCGGTAACTCCTTACGTGGATTGGTGAATGCTAGGGTGATATGAATATAGCACTGAGCTTGATCTTTACGGATAGAGAGTTGTGAAAATATAGTTAATATCCGCATTGGGGGACAAAGCGACGGTTCGAATTCAATATAATATGTTGATATGCGATTGTTACATCGTATGGTAATGTTTCTCCTATATCATCCCATTGCAATGATGAACTTCCTTGCTGTATATATTTTTAAAAAATAACGACCAAGAAATTAGACATTATGGCTTTCAGTAGAAAAACAATACGAATTTTAATTGTATCACTGCTAACTATAATTCCTTCTATATCGTTTGCTAATGGAAATTGGATAATAGCACAGAGCTGCTTCAACAACCAAGATTTCAAATGTTCTTATTCAGAAGCTAAAGAGTTAGCAATTAGCGGCTATATTGTTGTAGGCAATGGTGACATGACGACAGACAGTATGACATTTTATCAGATGGCAATGGTCGAGTTTTTAAAAAATGCCTTAATATCTGATAAGATTGAGGCCGCTGATTTCACTATGAAAGTATTTGGGAAGGTAAAAAGAAGACTGCCTTTCTCAGTTGCTTTAGGTTATATGTCTATAAAAGAAGCATTCATTCTTGATCAAGAATTTGATCAGAATAGTTTCAATGAGTTAATATGTGGCGTGTTGAAGGAAGCTCCATTACCAACATGGCGAAAACTCAATAGGGTCAAACCTATTTCTGATCAGGCACGCAGCTATTTGGATCAAGTCACACGAGTAGCGCCTGATTGTTGAGCGATCGAAAAAAAACGAGTTGTTGCTCTGGTTGAAAAAGGTCAGTTTGAGCTCATAACAACATTCATGATTTTGAAACCCTCACTCCGCGAATGCCAAACCTATCCATTTATAAAAGCAAAGCCCTCTGGCGTTTGCATGTGCCATTCGATGACTGATATGCGGTAAATTACATCCCTTGCCTTTGCAGACTTGACAAAAGCCGCCCAAACTTGTGTATCGGCTGAAATGGATTAACCCCTGAAGGGATGCTTAAAATGCACGCTTATCGTAGCCACACTTGCGTTGGCCTTAATGCTTCTAATGTTGGCGAAACTGTTCGTTTATCTGGTTGGGTACATCGTGTACGCGATCATGGTGGTATTTTGTTTATCGATTTACGCGATCATTACGGTATTACACAGGTCTTGGCTGATAGTGACAGTCCCGTTTTTGCGGAGCTGGAAAAAGTGCGCTCTGAATGGTGTATCCGTATTGATGGGACAGTAAAAGTGCGTGATCCTGAGTTGGTGAATAAGAATATCCCAACAGGTGAGATTGAAATTTATATCCGCGATATGGAAATTCTGGGCGCTTCAGAAGAGCTGCCAGTGCAAATTTTTGGCGAGCCTGATTTCCCAGAGGAAACGCGCCTGAAATACCGCTTTCTAGATTTACGCCGCGAAACCTTGCACAATAATATTATTCTACGCTCAAACGTTGTGAAATCTATTCGCAATCGTATGGATGGCCAAGGGTTTAATGAATTCCAAACGCCGATCATTACGGCGTCGTCACCAGAAGGTGCTCGTGATTTCTTAGTGCCATCACGTATACATCCAGGTAAGTTCTATGCGTTGCCGCAAGCACCGCAGCAATTCAAACAGATGATCATGGTTGCGGGTTTCGATAAATACTTCCAAATTGCACCGTGTTTCCGTGATGAAGACCCACGTGCTGACCGTTCACCGACTGATTTCTATCAGTTGGATTTGGAGATGTCTTTTGTATCGCAACAAGATGTGTTCGACACGATTGAGCCTGTTCTAAAAGGTATTTTTGAAGAATTCGGCAATGGCCGTGCTGTATCCCAAGATTGGCCGCAGATTTCGTATAAAGATGCAGCGCTTTGGTATGGTACGGATAAACCCGACCTTCGCAACCCGATTAAGATGCAAGTAGTCTCTGAACATTTCGCTGGTTCTGGTTTTAAGATTTTTGCATCATTGCTTGAAAACGAAGGCACTGAAATTCGCGCAATTCCTGCGCCAAAAGGTGGCTCACGCAAATTCTGTGATCGCATGAATAAATTCGCACAACAAGAAGGTTTGCCAGGTATGGGCTATATCTTCTGGCGTGATCAGGGCGAAGGCATGGAAGCGGCTGGTCCTTTGGCTAAAAACATTGGTCCAGAGCGGACGGAAGCGATCCGTCAGCAGCTTGGTCTTGAAGTGGGCGATGCGGCGTTCTTCTTGGGTGGTAAACCAGCAGCGTTTGAAGGTGTTGCAGGGCGTGCACGCACAGTGATCGGTGAAGAGTTAGAACTGACCAATAAAGACAGCTTTGAGTTCGCTTGGATTGTTGATTTCCCAATGTATGAGCGTGATGAAGAAACAGGTAAAGTTGATTTCAGCCACAACCCATTCTCTATGCCTCAGGGCGGAATGGATGCGTTGGGTGCGGAAGATCCTGAAAGCATTTTGGGGTACCAGTATGACTTGGCATGTAACGGGTACGAGTTGATTTCTGGTGCTATTCGGAACCACAAACCAGAGATCATGTATAAAGCCTTTGAATTGGCGGGTTACCCGAAAGAAGAAGTTGAAAAACGCTTTGGTGGCATGGTAAATGCGTTCACATATGGTGCGCCCCCACACGGTGGCTGTGCGGCGGGTATCGACCGTATCGTGATGTTGTTGGCTGATGAAGCAAACATCCGTCAGGTGATCATGTTCCCGATGAACCAGCGGGCCGAAGATTTGATGCTGGGCGGGCCGTCAGAGCCAACCAACGAGCAGCTTCGTGAGCTTGGCTTGCGGGTTATTCCGCAGGACGATTGATTTTCCAATAATTGGTTAAAACCACCAGCTTTTAGCTGGTCAGCTTTAGCGTTATTTACATAAGGTTTCCTTCCATTTTAAGACCCAGCGTTGCGGTAAGGTCTTAAAATGGAAGGAAACCTTATGATCTATTCTACTGGAAGTCATAGCAGATATTATCACAGATACCATATCGTTTGGGTAACAAAATATCGGCTCTTCTCCGCTTTGTTGAGTAGAAAAAGATGCCGACCGCCAAGTAACCTGTTGATATGTATGGTTTCTGATAACTTTACATAGAGCAGGTATATGACAATCAACATCTCGCAGCATATTTTAGGCCTCAAAGGGCAACGTGTAAATGAAATTAAACTGGATGACGGCGGTGTTAAGATTGTCATTCACTGCAGCCGAGACGCGCGTAGGAGGGCTATAGACCCTGCTACAGGCCAGAAGGGAAGCATCAACCAGCATGTCCGCCGACAAGTAAACGACATCCCCCTTTTTGGGTATCCTTGTGTGGTCGAGATTGAGCTGGCGCAGGTTTATATTAACAAGGGCGAACGCCGCATTGAGGGGTGTGATTTTGTTGATAAAGGGTGCCGTTTCACTCACCGATTTTGCCGACTGATCAGTGGATTATGTCGGCATATGTCTATTCAAGCGGTTTCCAGACATTTGGATATACGATGGGAAACGGTCAAGAATATCGACAGGGCATACCTTATTGAAACTCTCCCTACGCTTGATCCTGCAGAGCTAACTGGCTTGGAATATATTGGTGTAGATGAAGTTGCCCGGGCGAAAGGTCATGACTACATGACGGTGGTCTACGATATGGTTGGCGGTCATCTGATCTGGGTTGAAGCAGGCCGAACTGCCGAGGTTTTTTCAAGGTTTTTGAAACAACTGCAACCAGATACAGCCTGCAAAATAAAGGCCGTAGCGATGGATATGGGGCCTGCCTACCAAAAGGCTGTCAGAGAGTCCTTGCCGTTGGCCGACATAGTATTTGACCGTTTCCACGTCATGAAAAACTACAGCAAAGCTATCCATAATCAGCGTCGACTTGAGTTCAGAAAGGCCGATCCAAGTGGTAAAGAGTTGATGAAAGGGACGCATTATCTGTTGCTCAAAAATGCGGATAAGTTGAGTGAAAAACAAAGTGACAAGCTGCAAAGGTTGCTGGAGAGCAATAGCAACCTGAATGCACTTTACGTCTTGAAAGAACAGCTTCAGCTGCTGTGGAGTGCCGCTTCATTTGAGGCGATGGCGGAGCAACTGGAACGTTGGTGCCTGATAGCAGATCAGTCACAGATGCTCTATCTAAAAAAGTTCGCGAAATCCCTACGGAAACATTGTGTGGGCATCTGCAACTACGCCAAACACAAGCTCACAAGCGCCAGGATAGAGGCTGGTAATGTCAGTATAGGAATGATCCGTAAGCGAGCCAGAGGCATCAAGGATACCGAATACTTCAAACTCAAAATTAGACAATCATCCATTCCAGATAATCAATCTATGCTCTATTTGAAATCCTAAATCTACTCAACAAAGCGGAGAAGTGCCAATGGTCATTCAGATATTACCGCAGGCGTTTTGTCCGTAAAAGAAACGGGCCAGTTTTGGGAAGATATTTTCTGGGTGCGTAAGTTGCAGGGTACGGTTTTACATTCGCAAGATGCGTGGCTTTTGATCCGAGGGATGCGAACGTTGTTCTTGCGTGTTGAGAAATCTTGCAAGAATGCGATGGCGATTGCGACACATTTTGAAGGTCATGAACACATCGAAACTGTGCTTTATCCAGGTCTAGTTTCTGACCCTGGCCATGAAGTTGCGAAACGCCAAACCAAAGGGCAATTCGGTGGTATGATGTCTGTAATCATCAAAGGGACTGAGCAAAATGCAATCGATGTGACCCGTTTTTGCGAGCTGTTCTATCCCGCGACCTCACTTGGGGGTGTGGAGAGCTTAATTGAACACCGTAAGACAGTTTCTGGTGAAGGATTTCCTGTTCATCCGCAATTGCTTCGGTTGTCTATTGGTATCGAGGATGCTGATGATTTGATATACGATTTGGAACAAGCACTCTCTCGCGCTTTTTGTTAAGGTAACCTTGCTTGCCGCGTGTGTAAGCTATAAGCTTATCCTTATGAAACATGTACCTAAAGAAACCACAGATGACGCTCTTATTCAGGAATTCCTGAACAAAGGTGGAAAAGTCAATGTTGGTAAAACCAAACCTATGAAGCCTGAATTAGGCATAAGTAAAAATGTTTGGAACAATGTACTGACCAAGGAAGAGAAAGCCGCGCGCGACAAAAAGTGATTGTGTAGGGTAAACTTACGAGGGATGAGGGAGCGGTTTAAGTTGGCGCACTCAAACTTGGCATTTGCGAAGGCCTGTTTCGTGTGACTGAACCGTTTTTAACATTCCCTATGTGCTTTTATACGGCATTTAAAGGCGAGGCGTTTAACCCATTTTCACGGCTTTTCGCGCGAACCCCGAAGGTGTTTTAATTCTCTATGAGAAATGGGAACATGATCAGATTCCGTTGTGAATCGTGATAATATGTGGTTTCATTTTAGGATGACCCACCTGATCTTTAAAAACTTATACAGTGTTCTGTTTGTTTTAACATTCATTATGATGCCAAATTTAGCTCATGCCTCTGGTGGCGTTTATTGCATGTCAAAGGATGAACAGGTCGATGTTTCTATTGGTATGGGGCGCGTGCCGATTTATACGCCCTTAAATGCCTATGCAAAATATGGGGACAAAGAGTGGTCCAGCGCCCCGCAAGATGGTGAGACGCAAATCGGTGATAGCCAAGGTATGATTGAGGGTGAAAAATTATCCGTTGATTTTGCCGATGAGCAAGTCTCTAAAATCATTATATCTTTGCGCGTTAATACATCTGGTCAGGGTAATGATGATGGATATGAGGGCGTAGTGATGTTTGAAGATAAGATTTTACACAAAGTTTATTGTTTGGTTGAATAGGTAGACGGCCAAGGTAATTGATGACAGTGAGATGACCATCGGCAGCCCGATATGGACAGCTGAGATTATTTTTTTGGGTTTTTGTTTGGTATTTCACATCAATTATATTGATTGCCAACATATCAATATATCATGGATTTCTTGCGACTTAATATTGACGATATATTCTATTCACGAAACAATCCACGATGAGATACGCCCCCATATGGATGAGGCAGAGTGTCTTTATGGGGGATTTTTGATGTCGTTACGTTACTGGATCATTATCGTAATATTGGGTGCTGGTTGGGGATCATCCTTTGTATTCAATGAGATATTACTGCGAGAGATTGGCCCCTTAAACATGTCGCTGGGACGTGTTGGTTTAGGTGCAATAGGGTGTTGGGTCTTTGCAATAGCAATGCGAAAATCAGTAAGATGTTCCTTGGGAATATTGATGGGGTTGGTGTTTTTGGGCGTTATAAATTATGCAATTCCCTTTGCCTTGTTTCCCTTCAGCCAACAATATGTATCTGGTGGGGTCGCGGGTATTATAAACGGGCACTTCTCCGCTTTGTTGAGTAGATTTAGGATTTCAAATAGAGCATAGATTGATTATCTGGAATGGATGATTGTCTAATTTTGAGTTTGAAGTATTCGGTATCCTTGATGCCTCTGGCTCGCTTACGGATCATTCCTATACTGACATTACCAGCCTCTATCCTGGCGCTTGTGAGCTTGTGTTTGGCGTAGTTGCAGATGCCCACACAATGTTTCCGTAGGGATTTCGCGAACTTTTTTAGATAGAGCATCTGTGACTGATCTGCTATCAGGCACCAACGTTCCAGTTGCTCCGCCATCGCCTCAAATGAAGCGGCACTCCACAGCAGCTGAAGCTGTTCTTTCAAGACGTAAAGTGCATTCAGGTTGCTATTGCTCTCCAGCAACCTTTGCAGCTTGTCACTTTGTTTTTCACTCAACTTATCCGCATTTTTGAGCAACAGATAATGCGTCCCTTTCATCAACTCTTTACCACTTGGATCGGCCTTTCTGAACTCAAGTCGACGCTGATTATGGATAGCTTTGCTGTAGTTTTTCATGACGTGGAAACGGTCAAATACTATGTCGGCCAACGGCAAGGACTCTCTGACAGCCTTTTGGTAGGCAGGCCCCATATCCATCGCTACGGCCTTTATTTTGCAGGCTGTATCTGGTTGCAGTTGTTTCAAAAACCTTGAAAAAACCTCGGCAGTTCGGCCTGCTTCAACCCAGATCAGATGACCGCCAACCATATCGTAGACCACCGTCATGTAGTCATGACCTTTCGCCCGGGCAACTTCATCTACACCAATATATTCCAAGCCAGTTAGCTCTGCAGGATCAAGCGTAGGGAGAGTTTCAATAAGGTATGCCCTGTCGATATTCTTGACCGTTTCCCATCGTATATCCAAATGTCTGGAAACCGCTTGAATAGACATATGCCGACATAATCCACTGATCAGTCGGCAAAATCGGTGAGTGAAACGGCACCCTTTATCAACAAAATCACACCCCTCAATGCGGCGTTCGCCCTTGTTAATATAAACCTGCGCCAGCTCAATCTCGACCACACAAGGATACCCAAAAAGGGGGATGTCGTTTACTTGTCGGCGGACATGCTGGTTGATGCTTCCCTTCTGGCCTGTAGCAGGGTCTATAGCCCTCCTACGCGCGTCTCGGCTGCAGTGAATGACAATCTTAACACCGCCGTCATCCTGAATAAGTTCAGATAGATGTGAGACTGTTTTTTTGTTGCCAAGATTTAGGCGGCCTCGGAGACTGAGTATTGTAAAAAACCAACTCACGAGGCCAATATGCAAATCATAAGACTGCACAAGAACGTTTATAAACTTTATGCTTGGGCGCGGACACAAGAATGTTTGGATGCGTACCGTATCAAATACGAAGACACGGTTCGGCAATGGGAAGCTTTACGCGCAGAGGGTGTTTCTCTAGCAAAATGCGCTGAATTTGTCGGCATCTCTCGGTCTACTTATTATCGCTACAAGCGGGTTTTGAAGGATTTGGCGCAAGGGATTATGCCGCCATCAAAGGCCCCAAAACACCGCAATAAGTCACAGTGGGGTGAGGCAGAAAAACAGTTGGTGCTCGAAATTCGCCGCGACAATAAAACCTACGGTAAGGAAAAAATAGGGGCCATCTTGCGGCGCGATAAAAACCAAATCATAAGCGATAGCACCGTGGGGCGTATCTTGGGTTTTCTACGCAAGAAAGGCCTGATTACACGATCAAGGTCTGCACCACAAAAGCGCAAGCGTAACTTCTCCAAGGGCCACGCCAAAGGATGGAAATATAAGGATTACAAAGATATAGAGATTGGAGAACGTGTGCAGATCGACCACATGACTGCCACGAAAAACGGCGTCACCTGCAAGCACTTTCAGGCCTGGGAACGGCGTAGCAAGCACATCCACGCGCAAATTTATTCGAATGCCACCGCACGCTCTGCCAAACGGTTTTTGGAAGAGCTTGTGGAAATAGCTCCCTATAAAATCCTCTCAATTCAAGTTGATGGTGGCTCCGAGTTTATGGCCGATTTTGAGACGGCGTGTGAGCAGATGAAAATCCCGCTCATTGTATTGCCGCCAGCCAGACCGAAATACAATGGTGGCGTTGAGCGTGGAAACCGCACCTTCCGCGAGGAATTCTATGATTGTTGTGATCTGATTGCCGATAGCATTGGAGCTATGCGGTTTGAACTGAGAAAAGCTGTCGAAAAATATAACACATTCAGACCACATCACGCCTTGAAAGGTAAGACACCCATGGAGTACCTTCGAATCACTCAGGCCGAAGCCGCGTGAGTCTCAAAACACATGAACCTATACAATCCAGTTTAATTTCATTTACACGTTGCCCTTTGAGGCCTAAAATATGCTGCGAGATGTTGATTGTCATATACCTGCTCTATGTAAAGTTATCAGAAACCATACATATCAACAGGTTACTTGGCGGTCGGCATCTTTTTCTACTCAACAAAGCGGAGAAGAGCCTATAAACGCTATGACACCGGTTATGGTTGTGCTTGTGTCACATGTCTGGCCTGATGGTGAAAGGATAACATGGTTGAAAGCTCTGGGCGCTATCGCTGGTATTATTGGTATAACGATATTGGCGTTACCTGCGTTGAGTGAAGGTGGTGGGTCGCAACTTTGGGCCATCTTTGTTGGGCTTATCGCACCCGTTTGTTATGCTATAGCCTTGAATTATTCACGCCGTTTCAGAGATCTTGACCCCACAGTCTTAAGTGCATGGGCGCTTACGGGGGGGGCTGTTTTTATTGCCCCTGTTGCACTGGCGGTTGAGGGCGTTCCCCAGATTACTCAGGCCGAAACATGGCTGGCCTTATTGATAATCGGTTTTGTTTTAACATCTGCGGCATTCATAGCGTTGTTTTGGTTGTTACCGCGCGTCGGGCCTACGAACACATCAACCGTGACCTTTATTGCACCGATTTTCGCAGTATTGCTGGGTGCTTGGTTGTTGGGTGAACAGGTTCTACCTGAGCATTTAATGGGTATGGCGGCGATTTTTCTGGGCTTACTTCTGATTGATGGACGATTATTCAGGCGTAAAAAAGTGGCCTAATTTATGAGCAGATATTAACCATATTGTTCTGTCTGATAATCAAAGACAAAAAAGAACCCACGCCGTTTATTAACAGACGTGGGTTCTTTGAATGGTTTCAATAGAGATATAATTAAGCTTCTGCTATTGGGATATCTTTGCGTGTGCCATCGCTAGCCACTTCGACAACGCCTGTATCATCCACAAACACCACGGACATTGCATCGCCCCATGCGGCCCCTGTGTCGATGTTGATACGGTTGCCATAATGGGTGATTTTGCCGATCACTGTGTGACCGTGGATAACCATTTTGCCAAAGCTTTCTGTGTGCTCGAAAAACGGCTGTCTGATCCAGACCAGATCATCTTCTGTTTGCTCTTCCATCGGTACGTTTGGACGGATACCTGCATGCACAAAGATGTAGTCTTTGGTTTCCACATAAAGCGGTAGGTTCTTTAGGAATGCGATATGCTCTGCTGGGATCGCAGCAAGGCCCATTTTTTGAACGTCTTTTGGATCGAATTCTTCTGGGTAGGTCACACCGTAACTTTCCAATGTTTCGCGTCCACCGATGCGGTGATACAGCCAATCATACCCTGGCTTTAAGTGATCATCACGGCGATCAGGGTCCTCTAAAAACCAATACATCATACGGTCGTGATTGCCCTTTAGAACCACCCAAGGTTCACCTGCTAGAAGACCGTCCATGAGATATTGGATTGTGCCCTTACTATCTTCACGACGGTCAACCAAATCGCCAACGTGGATGATTGTATAATCGCTGACGTTATTCTTTGTCGCATCCTCTTTGATACGTGCGTGAATATCTTTCAACTGTTTCAGGTCACCGTGAATATCGCTGACGGCGTAAATAGGGGTCTCGATCATAATAGAACCAATCATCTGTAATGTGTTTGGAGGGTTTTAAGTGAAAATCGTTGACGGGAAAAGCCCTGTAACGCATTGTCACGACTATTGGTGCCTAAGCTCATACTACACGACTCTCCTAATTTGAGCTGGAATTAGGAGCCACGGCGAGACAGCGGCGGTTGGGTCTGACCTGAGCAGCTTGCGAATCTGATCGAAGCCAATTCGAAAGAATGATTTAGCAAAATACCCGTGTTTTTTCCGCTTCATTTTCCCGGCCCCTATAAGTTTAGCGGCGGTTTTAGATGCCCAGGCAACGGCGAGCGCAACGAGGCCTAAAAGCAGATCAAGTTTTGGCACTTCTCCGCTTTGTTGAGTAGATTTAGGATTTCAAATAGAGCATAGATTGATTATCTGGAATGGATGATTGTCTAATTTTGAGTTTGAAGTATTCGGTATCCTTGATGCCTCTGGCTCGCTTACGGATCATTCCTATACTGACATTACCAGCCTCTATCCTGGCGCTTGTGAGCTTGTGTTTGGCGTAGTTGCAGATGCCCACACAATGTTTCCGTAGGGATTTCGCGAACTTTTTTAGATAGAGCATCTGTGACTGATCTGCTATCAGGCACCAACGTTCCAGTTGCTCCGCCATCGCCTCAAATGAAGCGGCACTCCACAGCAGCTGAAGCTGTTCTTTCAAGACGTAAAGTGCATTCAGGTTGCTATTGCTCTCCAGCAACCTTTGCAGCTTGTCACTTTGTTTTTCACTCAACTTATCCGCATTTTTGAGCAACAGATAATGCGTCCCTTTCATCAACTCTTTACCACTTGGATCGGCCTTTCTGAACTCAAGTCGACGCTGATTATGGATAGCTTTGCTGTAGTTTTTCATGACGTGGAAACGGTCAAATACTATGTCGGCCAACGGCAAGGACTCTCTGACAGCCTTTTGGTAGGCAGGCCCCATATCCATCGCTACGGCCTTTATTTTGCAGGCTGTATCTGGTTGCAGTTGTTTCAAAAACCTTGAAAAAACCTCGGCAGTTCGGCCTGCTTCAACCCAGATCAGATGACCGCCAACCATATCGTAGACCACCGTCATGTAGTCATGACCTTTCGCCCGGGCAACTTCATCTACACCAATATATTCCAAGCCAGTTAGCTCTGCAGGATCAAGCGTAGGGAGAGTTTCAATAAGGTATGCCCTGTCGATATTCTTGACCGTTTCCCATCGTATATCCAAATGTCTGGAAACCGCTTGAATAGACATATGCCGACATAATCCACTGATCAGTCGGCAAAATCGGTGAGTGAAACGGCACCCTTTATCAACAAAATCACACCCCTCAATGCGGCGTTCGCCCTTGTTAATATAAACCTGCGCCAGCTCAATCTCGACCACACAAGGATACCCAAAAAGGGGGATGTCGTTTACTTGTCGGCGGACATGCTGGTTGATGCTTCCCTTCTGGCCTGTAGCAGGGTCTATAGCCCTCCTACGCGCGTCTCGGCTGCAGTGAATGACAATCTTAACACCGCCGTCATCCAGTTTAATTTCATTTACACGTTGCCCTTTGAGGCCTAAAATATGCTGCGAGATGTTGATTGTCATATACCTGCTCTATGTAAAGTTATCAGAAACCATACATATCAACAGGTTACTTGGCGGTCGGCATCTTTTTCTACTCAACAAAGCGGAGAAGAGCCCAAGTTTTTTTGCAATGGTTAGACGGGTGTCTTCCAAATTGAAACCGCGTGTTTTCGCATCGCCAAATAAGCTCTCAATTGCCCATCTTTTTTTGTAGATGGTAAGGGCGTGATGCGCAGGTCGATTGGAGACGACGATCAAAAGTTCGCCCCCCTTGATGCGCTTTGCAGAAAAGCTAAACCACGTGGCCCCGCCTGATTTATTGTTACCGAAGCGGGCCTTAAAGTCACGCTTGCCGCGACAAGTGCGCAGCAAAGTACTCAGGTTTTGCGTTTGCCCGTCCTGTGTGGTCACAATCTGGTTGCCTTTGATCCTAATGACAAAGGGGATGTTGTTTTTATGCAGAAAATCCAGCCACTGGCCTCCTATAAACTCCCGATCAGCTAACAGATACTTGATTGTGGATACCTTGAATACGGATAGATAGCGCTCCATCAGAGTAATGCGCTGTGCGGTATCACTGTTGCCAGCACGCCCTAAAACGTTCCACATCAACGGAATACGGTGGCGGCGTGTGACAAGAGCCAAGACTAGAAAGTTGACATGGCGTTGCCCGATTTTCCAATTTGTTCGATCCAGACACAAATACCACGATGTGCAGGGCCCTATCATTTTGACAAGCAAAGGTGCCGCCCAATCTGGGCCCAGATTAACATGCTGAAAAAAGCGTTGCAGACGGCGATAGGTGCTTTCAACCTTGGTGTCGGAAGGAAATTCACAAGCGAGATGGCTCAAATTAACCGTTCGGGCATTCACCATACCCATGATCAAAAGGCACATCGTTTCAAGGCGGCTGTTGCTCAATGGTAAATGCGGGGATAATCTATCCTTGAGGGTAGTCAGGGCTTTGGTGAACATCAGGTGGACCTTGTTTAGCAAGAAGAGTCCTTCCGTAAATCATAATCTGGCACCCTCAACCACCCCACTGTCGTGTAGTATGGCCTAAGCTACTAAAATGTACTAAATTTTGTATATTTTATTTTCCAATAATTGGTTAAAACCACCAGCTTTTAGCTGGTCAGCTTTAGCGTTATTTACATAAGGTTTCCTTCCATTTTAAGACCCAGCGTTGCGGTAAGGTCTTAAAATGGAAGGAAACCTTATGATCTATTCTACTGGAAGTCATAGCAGATATTATCACAGATACCATATCGTTTGGGTAACAAAATATCGTTACAAGGTGCTGCGTGGTGAAATGCGTGAGCGTATTCGGACATTGATACGACAAACGTGCAATGAATTGGGCGTACACATTGAAAAAGGCGTATTGTCTACCGACCATGTGCATATGTTTGTGTCAGTCCCGCCGCACGTCCCAATTTCAAAGGTGATGCAACGCGTAAAAGGGAGGTCCTCATACAAGATACAGCGGGAGTACCCCGAATTACGCAAACGCCTGACTTCGTAGGATTTCGGCTGTAACACATTGATATTATTGGCCTGCTTTTTCACAGGGCACTACATCGCGGATTTCCGGCGATGGGATTCAACGGTCAGAGAGTGTCGATCAGGCCTTTTCAGGTCTGGGCTTGCGCGTTCTTTCCGGCGGCATCCTGAAGGGTGCTTCGTTCCACGACAGGCCAACACAGCGCAGGATGCGTTTGGCGTCGGTTGTGGCCGGGCTGGGCATGGCATATTGTTCGCTGGTGCCCTTGCGCCTCAGGATGGAAATCTGAAGTCGGTCGAGTTCCCGACGGATGCGGGCCGGGCTCATGGGATGGCCCAGCATCTGCAGGCGCTTGCGCAGGTGTTGCAGGCAACAGAAAGCCATGTAGCAGATGGCGATATGGGCCTGTATCCGCCGCGGCGTCCAGTGATAGACGGGTCGGATTTTCAGGTCATGCTTGTTGGTGCGGAAGCAGGTTTCGATCAGCCAGAGCTGGTGATATTGGGCGATGGCCGCCTCGGGTGCGAGATCGTCCCTGCCATGAACGATGATGGCGTGCAGCCCGTCCCATTGGGCTGCCGCGTCGATCTTGTCCTGATCAAGTGTGATCTCGCCCGTATCGGGAAACGAGAGGAAGCGGGCATATCCCCGGTGACTGACACTGGCGGGGCTCCGGCTCCGCCGAAGCTTCTTTTGCAGGCGCTCAAGGGCCTTCTGGCGCTTGTGGGCATCCTTGCGGGCGCGGGCGGGCGAGAAGGTGACGATGATCCGGGCACCGTCATGCTCAATCACCTTGTAGCGCCCCGCCTCGGCAGCGCCCTCCGCCGCGCCGTGTCCGGCCCATGGCTTGTAACCGCCCGTGTCCAGGGCCTTGTCTTTCACGCCCGCCGGGGCCGACTTCAGGCGATAGCCCAGAATGAACGGCAGGCCTTTGGTGCGCAACATATCCTGATTGTCGGCGCTGAGCATCCCGGCATCTGCCACCAGCGTGATCTTTCCGAGCTTGTAGCGCTCTTCCAACCCCTTGATCGCGGCCTCAAGCGTATGGCCTTCCCACATATTGCCGGGAAACAGGTCATAGCCGACCGGCAAGCCGTCGGTGGTGACCATCAGCGCCAACACCACCTGACTGCGATGCGATTTCCCGTCCTTGCTGTACCCCTTGGCCAGCAAGCGGTCGGACGCGTCTTCCGGATCCTCCCGATCTGTATCGAAGGCCAGTGTTGTGCAGTCGTAGAAGAGGACATCGACCGGTCCCGCCAGAAGCGTCTCCGCCGCCTCGTGTGACATCCGACAGACCCGGTTGATCGTCGCCGCGTCCATGTAGTCCATAGCCTGGTAGACCCGGTCCAGATTGAGGGTGATCCCGACCCTGTGGGCCAGTGCATCCACCGTTGCCCGCTTGCTCTCTGGCTGCGACAGGCGCGCCAGCACCAGTTCGCGTAAAATGCGATCGCTGCTCTTGCGCCGGGTGCCCAGAAGCCCATTCCAGCCCAGGCCGGAATAAACCTCCCCCATCACATCGCGCAAACCAAGCGACAGGCGGGACTCTTCGCGGCACTCCCCAAGATCGACATTCAGTTTTTCCGGACGCGGGGCGGTGCGCACAAGTGTCGCCAGATCAGCATATTCCGTTGGGGTGAACAGTTCCATTTGCGGGGACTGTGCGGTACGCAGTTCTTCCATGATCCGGCCAGCCAGGCGCTTGAGGTCCTCGACTTCAGTGTCGTTATGCGCGATGCCGACATGCCGGACGACCTTCTGGCGAACCTTCTGACCGGTGCGCACCGACTGGACGATCTGGATGCGGGTGCGCTTGCGTTCGGGATCATGTTTGGTGCGGATGAACATGTGCGGGAGTGTAGCAGAACCTCCAGAAACCGCAACCCTCAATTGCCATTGGGGGCACTACTTTACCCTCCCGGAAGCCAGGGCCTGAAGTTAAACAAAAAAACACCCCACAAGCCGACAAAACCTACGAACTCAGGAATTGGGCGTACACATTGAAAAAGGCGTATTGTCTACCGACCATGTGCATATGTTTGTGTCAGTCCCGCCGCACGTCCCAATTTCAAAGGTGATGCAACGCGTAAAAGGGAGGTCCTCATACAAGATACAGCGGGAGTACCCCGAATTACGCAAACGCTATTGGGGGCAACGGTTCTGGGCTAGAGGCTATTTTTCAACGACGAGTGGAAATGTGACGGATGACGTTATTCGTCAGTATCTTGAATTACATTCAAAACGTGAACCTACCGACGAAAGTCGGTAGTTGTTCAGTGAGGAAATTATACATGAAAAAGCAAACCCTAATCGCCGGTCTTTCTTTGGTGTTATTACTTTCTGGATGTATTGAGACATCAGAAGAGCATGAGGCGAGACAAGCACAATTCAATGGAAAAACAGTTGCGCAAATCGCTGCTGTTATAGGTCAGCCAGCTGCGCAAGATAAAATAAAAGCTGTTTGGCTTTATAAAGATTCATATATTGACCGTACACCAATTCAATCGTTTCGGGGGGGGAAATGGATAACTACAGGATATAGAAATCAACGCGTTCATGTGAACTGCACATATACGGCTCTACTAAGTAGAGGGCAGGTTCAATCAAGTGTGTATGACGGTAACAGTTGTGGGCGATATGCTCCAAAAATAAAGAAGAAATAATCAACGATAAATATGGGGCAATATGTTCTGTAAAACTATGAATAAACCGAGGGGAATATCATGATGAATAAACGTAAATTTATAGTATTGTGTGGGGCTGTTTTAACTTTAGCTGCTTGTGCACCGACCGTAGAAGAAAAAGGTGCTAGCCTTGTTTCTAAGGGTTATCAGATCACAGATGTAAATGTGGTTATTGCAAAAGATGCAACTGTTGGCCGTTTTAAGAAAGATACAGCATTGGCACAAAAAACTGCTAAGTCTATTCAAGAGGCTTTGACCTCAAGTTTAACGAAGCCAAATGGTGGCGCAAAAAAAGCTAAACTCAATATTGAGTTAACGACTATGTCACTGCGTAGTGCTGGTGGCCGCACTTTGACTGGCATTGACAACAAAATCATTGGTAATGCTGTTGCAACAGATGCCAAAGGGCAGATCATTGGAGCAGAGCAACTTGCCTACGCAAAGAAAGGCGCAAGAACCGATTTTAATTATAACGGACTTCCAATAGGGTTACTTCTTTCTGGGGCGGTAAATGCTGGGAATTCTGGTAGCGGTAATGATGTTAAAGCGATTGTTGATGGATTTAATTCAGCTGTCTTGAATTGGGCTGTTAAGTAAATATAATCATACTTGATTTAAAGCCTCTTGCACATGTGTACGTCCAAGGGGTTTTATTTTGATCTAGCAAAGGTGACTATAGCTATATATTTGATGCTTTGCGGCTAGAGATGAAGCACTCTCATATATTAATAAACTGTGAAACTTTGATACATACAATTTGCCGCAGATAATAGAAATTGATCCCAAAAAATAGATCGTATATTTGCAGGTTCATGCGTCAAAACGTGAAACATAAGCTTTTTAATATACTGGTCTCGATCGTTCTCTCTCTTTCGATCGCCAGTATTGGTTTTGCGCACCGCGTTGGAACGATCGAACAAGATCAAGCAATGCAAAAGTACATTCTGAGCGGCGGCTCGGTTTGGGACATTTGTGGCGACCCTTCGCAAAGCGGATCACTGGCCCAAAATCAATGTGAATCTTGCCGTCTTGTTGATACAACGGATCTGGCGCAATTTACCTGTCTGCCACAGCGGCTTGCCTATGTAAGTACAAAGCGTACAATCTTACGCACCCCAGTGGCAGGAACCGTTCAATACGTTTCATTGAACAATCCTGTGCGGGGTCCACCTGTCATCCTTTGACTTAAATTAATCTGTTAATTCAAATCAAAGGAAATCCTTATGAACTCTCAAAACCCTATTCGGGTGGAGGAGGATGCCGTGACTGCATCTTCTGTAAACCCATTTTATTTTCCAATAATTGGTTAAAACCACCAGCTTTTAGCTGGTCAGCTTTAGCGTTATTTACATAAGGTTTCCTTCCATTTTAAGACCCAGCGTTGCGGTAAGGTCTTAAAATGGAAGGAAACCTTATGATCTATTCTACTGGAAGTCATAGCAGATATTATCACAGATACCATATCGTTTGGGTAACAAAATATCGTTACAAGGTGCTGCGTCAGGGCAATCGCATTGTATAGGTTCATGTGTTTTGAGACTCACGCGGCTTCGGCCTGAGTGATTCGAAGGTACTCCATGGGTGTCTTACCTTTCAAGGCGTGATGTGGTCTGAATGTGTTATATTTTTCGACAGCTTTTCTCAGTTCAAACCGCATAGCTCCAATGCTATCGGCAATCAGATCACAACAATCATAGAATTCCTCGCGGAAGGTGCGGTTTCCACGCTCAACGCCACCATTGTATTTCGGTCTGGCTGGCGGCAATACAATGAGCGGGATTTTCATCTGCTCACACGCCGTCTCAAAATCGGCCATAAACTCGGAGCCACCATCAACTTGAATTGAGAGGATTTTATAGGGAGCTATTTCCACAAGCTCTTCCAAAAACCGTTTGGCAGAGCGTGCGGTGGCATTCGAATAAATTTGCGCGTGGATGTGCTTGCTACGCCGTTCCCAGGCCTGA
Source organism: Amylibacter sp. (assembly GCA_965206885.1). Taxonomy (GTDB): domain Bacteria; phylum Pseudomonadota; class Alphaproteobacteria; order Rhodobacterales; family Rhodobacteraceae; genus Amylibacter. The sequence continues at coordinate 499,991 of CBDBLJ010000008.1, forward strand.
AAGTGCTTGCAGGTGACGCCGTTTTTCGTGGCAGTCATGTGGTCGATCTGCACACGTTCTCCAATCTCTATATCTTTGTAATCCTTATATTTCCATCCTTTGGCGTGGCCCTTGGAGAAGTTACGCTTGCGCTTTTGTGGTGCAGACCTTGATCGTGTAATCAGGCCTTTCTTGCGTAGAAAACCCAAGATACGCCCCACGGTGCTATCGCTTATGATTTGGTTTTTATCGCGCCGCAAGATGGCCCCTATTTTTTCCTTACCGTAGGTTTTATTGTCGCGGCGAATTTCGAGCACCAACTGTTTTTCTGCCTCACCCCACTGTGACTTATTGCGGTGTTTTGGGGCCTTTGATGGCGGCATAATCCCTTGCGCCAAATCCTTCAAAACCCGCTTGTAGCGATAATAAGTAGACCGAGAGATGCCGACAAATTCAGCGCATTTTGCTAGAGAAACACCCTCTGCGCGTAAAGCTTCCCATTGCCGAACCGTGTCTTCGTATTTGATACGGTACGCATCCAAACATTCTTGTGTCCGCGCCCAAGCATAAAGTTTATAAACGTTCTTGTGCAGTCTTATGATTTGCATATTGGCCTCGTGAGTTGGTTTTTTACAATACTCAGTCTCCGAGGCCGCCTAAATCTTGGCAACAAAAAAACAGTCTCACATCTATCTGAACTTATTCAGCATGAGTTTTACCCCTGAATTATCTGGAAAAGAAAATCCTCGTCCCAAGCCGCCAAGTGTCGCTTTAACCTGAGGCTTTGCTTTCCCTTTACGGAGCGCAGCATGTTGTTGGCGGCGTGCTTGATCGTTGTAAAATTAGCTGGCGCGTTTCCTTTACGGATACGACATTCATCATCACGAAACACCATATCCATGACCCAATGCAGCCCGTTTTCAATACCCCAGTGGTCGCGGATAGCTTTTGCGTGAGCTTCGGCGTCACAGGTCATGGATGAGATGTAAAAGCGTGTCCTGACTTCGTAGGATTTCGGCTGTAACACATTGATATTATTGGCCTGCTTTTTCACAGGGCACTACATCGCGGATTTCCGGCGATGGGATTCAACGGTCAGAGAGTGTCGATCAGGCCTTTTCAGGTCTGGGCTTGCGCGTTCTTTCCGGCGGCATCCTGAAGGGTGCTTCGTTCCACGACAGGCCAACACAGCGCAGGATGCGTTTGGCGTCGGTTGTGGCCGGGCTGGGCATGGCATATTGTTCGCTGGTGCCCTTGCGCCTCAGGATGGAAATCTGAAGTCGGTCGAGTTCCCGACGGATGCGGGCCGGGCTCATGGGATGGCCCAGCATCTGCAGGCGCTTGCGCAGGTGTTGCAGGCAACAGAAAGCCATGTAGCAGATGGCGATATGGGCCTGTATCCGCCGCGGCGTCCAGTGATAGACGGGTCGGATTTTCAGGTCATGCTTGTTGGTGCGGAAGCAGGTTTCGATCAGCCAGAGCTGGTGATATTGGGCGATGGCCGCCTCGGGTGCGAGATCGTCCCTGCCATGAACGATGATGGCGTGCAGCCCGTCCCATTGGGCTGCCGCGTCGATCTTGTCCTGATCAAGTGTGATCTCGCCCGTATCGGGAAACGAGAGGAAGCGGGCATATCCCCGGTGACTGACACTGGCGGGGCTCCGGCTCCGCCGAAGCTTCTTTTGCAGGCGCTCAAGGGCCTTCTGGCGCTTGTGGGCATCCTTGCGGGCGCGGGCGGGCGAGAAGGTGACGATGATCCGGGCACCGTCATGCTCAATCACCTTGTAGCGCCCCGCCTCGGCAGCGCCCTCCGCCGCGCCGTGTCCGGCCCATGGCTTGTAACCGCCCGTGTCCAGGGCCTTGTCTTTCACGCCCGCCGGGGCCGACTTCAGGCGATAGCCCAGAATGAACGGCAGGCCTTTGGTGCGCAACATATCCTGATTGTCGGCGCTGAGCATCCCGGCATCTGCCACCAGCGTGATCTTTCCGAGCTTGTAGCGCTCTTCCAACCCCTTGATCGCGGCCTCAAGCGTATGGCCTTCCCACATATTGCCGGGAAACAGGTCATAGCCGACCGGCAAGCCGTCGGTGGTGACCATCAGCGCCAACACCACCTGACTGCGATGCGATTTCCCGTCCTTGCTGTACCCCTTGGCCAGCAAGCGGTCGGACGCGTCTTCCGGATCCTCCCGATCTGTATCGAAGGCCAGTGTTGTGCAGTCGTAGAAGAGGACATCGACCGGTCCCGCCAGAAGCGTCTCCGCCGCCTCGTGTGACATCCGACAGACCCGGTTGATCGTCGCCGCGTCCATGTAGTCCATAGCCTGGTAGACCCGGTCCAGATTGAGGGTGATCCCGACCCTGTGGGCCAGTGCATCCACCGTTGCCCGCTTGCTCTCTGGCTGCGACAGGCGCGCCAGCACCAGTTCGCGTAAAATGCGATCGCTGCTCTTGCGCCGGGTGCCCAGAAGCCCATTCCAGCCCAGGCCGGAATAAACCTCCCCCATCACATCGCGCAAACCAAGCGACAGGCGGGACTCTTCGCGGCACTCCCCAAGATCGACATTCAGTTTTTCCGGACGCGGGGCGGTGCGCACAAGTGTCGCCAGATCAGCATATTCCGTTGGGGTGAACAGTTCCATTTGCGGGGACTGTGCGGTACGCAGTTCTTCCATGATCCGGCCAGCCAGGCGCTTGAGGTCCTCGACTTCAGTGTCGTTATGCGCGATGCCGACATGCCGGACGACCTTCTGGCGAACCTTCTGACCGGTGCGCACCGACTGGACGATCTGGATGCGGGTGCGCTTGCGTTCGGGATCATGTTTGGTGCGGATGAACATGTGCGGGAGTGTAGCAGAACCTCCAGAAACCGCAACCCTCAATTGCCATTGGGGGCACTACTTTACCCTCCCGGAAGCCAGGGCCTGAAGTTAAACAAAAAAACACCCCACAAGCCGACAAAACCTACGAACTCAGGAATGCAGCCCGTTTTCAATACCCCAGTGGTCGCGGATAGCTTTTGCGTGAGCTTCGGCGTCACAGGTCATGGATGAGATGTAAAAGCGTGTCTCTGAACGGGTCTTGTCTTGAAGTGTTGCGCAGTATTGGACCATCACGATGCTTTCCAATCCGGGCCAATTGTGCCGCTCCATCAGCCATTCAATATCCGAGCAAACAGTGACTTTTCTTGTTTCAATACGTCCATGTGATTTTTCTACGTCCTCATGGTAAGTTACTGTTGTGTCTGCAAAATCCACAGCGTCCTGTTCTTTCATGAACAGTTCGGTGTCTTTGCGAAGGGCACCTTGATTACCCTTTAAGGCCAAAACATCACGGCAATCGCTTGAAGATTTCAGCCTTCACCTTTGATTGCGGCTTTTAGGTAACTATCATCCCAAGCGGCTGTTTTTCTTCGTATTTTCAGACTGGCCGTATCGCCGACTTGCTTGAAGATGTTGATTGCACTATGTCGCATCAGAGCCATGTTGGCGGGGCCATTTTGGGTCCGCAAGCGCATCAGGTCGTCGTGAAACACCACATCCATCACCCAGTGCAGGCGATTTTCCACACCCCAATGGGCGCGTGTGGCGCGCAGGAATTGCTTGGCTGAGAGCGGTGCGGAGGACAGATAGTAACGTCGCGAGAAACTGGTTTTACCTTTGTGTTTGACCTCGGCCTCGATCATGCCGATAGCGGCGAGGCCTGGAAACCTTGGTGCGCCAGGCTCAGACCGATCAGGGCGCAGCCACTCTACATCATGACTGACATAGGCACGACGGATTTCTATCCGCCCATGATCGGCATCGGTGGTTTCATGGGTTTCCAAACCACTGGTCTGGTCGAAATAGAGCCTCACCTCTTCATGCAGTGATTTTTGGTTGCCTTTAAGCGCCAAAAGATAGTCTGCGCCTTGTGCGAGGATCGCCGCAGCAATACCGTGTTGGCAGCCCATTGCATCAATCGTGACCAGCGCGCCTTTCAACTCAAGCCGCGCCAGTAGTCGAGGTATCGCGCTGATTTCATTCTCTTTCTCGTCACAGGATTCTTGCCCCAAGACCAATCTCTGACGCGTTGCCCAAGCTGAAACCAGATGCAGGGCGCGGCCATCCTCACCATGCGCACGGCGTGACGACTTGCCGTCAATTGCCACGATCTCATCATCGCCATCGCGCAAGGCCGCAACCCAGGAAACGAAGCATTCGCTAAACAGGTCAGCGGGAATCGCGTTCATCACATCATTGAGCGTGTCATGAGATGGGATGCCATCTTTGAAGGGTAGAAACCCACGCAAGAATTTCAATTTTCGGTCCGCCCATCGGGCTATTTCGGCAAAATCATCAGCACCAGCCATAACACCGCAGAGCACAATCAGTAGGATTTCGGGTAGTGGATAAACAGTTTTCCAGCTCTGGCGTGGGTCTTCAATGGCAGAAAAATGGTCGAGGATATTGGCTGAGATCATGGGAGGCTCCGAATGTCATTTCAATGACCAGAGAATCACATATCACCCGCTAAGGGAATCCCCACTTTTTCAAGCGATTGCCGTGGCCAAAACATAATCCGCTTGTTTGGTGATGATTTTATCGGCAATATCACGCTGACATCCCATAGCATCTATAGTGACAATAGCCCCCTTTATCGTCAGGAGGTCTAACAGTTCCGGTATGGCCGTGATCTCATTGGATTTGCCGTCCACCTGCCGTTGGGCAAGTGTCAGGTTCAACTCTGAACTCCAGGCCGAGATCATGTGAATTGCGGCCTTGCTGCCAGCCTTATCCAAGCTGCGACGTGAGGTTTTACCATCTATCGCCACGACCCCGCTAAGGGTGCTGTTTAAGGAGGCGACCCACTCCATAAAGCAGGCCTGAAAATGATTGGCATCCAGTGCGGCGTAGATGTTTCCCAGTTGATCATGTGAGGGTGTTCCGTCCGAAAAGGGCAAGAATTTCCGTAAAAAGGCCAGTTTCTTTGTCCCAAACGCAGAAATAGCGACCCAGTCATTCGCCCCGGACAACACGGCACATAACGTCAAAAGCAAAACCTCTGCCATAGGGTAAAGCAGCTTTGTTTGTTGTCGTGGGTCAGATAAAGTAGAAAAATGCGTTAGAAAATCAATGGAATGGCTGTCGGGTGCGTCGGCATTGGACATGGGTAGTGACCTCAATAAAAGCTAAAAGTTCACTCATTGAATCAACCCTCACCTCATTTGTCACCTGCTAACTTTTTCATGCGATTGCCCTGGGTGCTGCGTGGTGAAATGCGTGAGCGTATTCGGACATTGATACGACAAACGTGCAATGAATTGGGCGTACACATTGAAAAAGGCGTATTGTCTACCGACCATGTGCATATGTTTGTGTCAGTCCCGCCGCACGTCCCAATTTCAAAGGTGATGCAACGCGTAAAAGGGAGGTCCTCATACAAGATACAGCGGGAGTACCCCGAATTACGCAAACGCTATTGGGGGCAACGGTTCTGGGCTAGAGGCTATTTTTCAACGACGAGTGGAAATGTGACGGATGACGTTATTCGTCAGTATCTTGAATTACATTCAAAACGTGAACCTACCGACGAAAGTCGGTAGTTGTTCAGTTCGCTGCATGGCGTTGGCATTTTTATGCTGGCCTTTATGTCATTCCATTCTTTATCATGCTGGCCATCACTGGCCTGGGTATGCTTTGGATTGGTTATATCGATGGCCGTGACGGTGAACGTATCTCCGTTGTTCCACAAGAAGCCGCATTGTCTATTTCTGTGCAGTCAGATGCTGCGTTGACATCTATTCCAGGTGGGACATTGAAACAGTATGTTGCCCCGCGTTCTGATGATCTGGCTGCCATTTTCCGCATTGACCTTGATGGTGATGCAAAGATGGTTGTTGTTGATCCTTATACTGCTGAAGTGTTGGATACATTTTCACGTCGTGCTGGTTGGTACGATTTCATGGACAACCTACACGGCGAAATCATGATTGGTTTCGTGGGGGATCGTATGATTGAGATTGCAGCATCCCTTGGTATGGTCTTGGTTGCCACAGGTTTGTATATGTGGTGGCCACGTGGTGAAGGTGGTTGGCGCAAAGCGTTGATCCCGACATTGGGACATGGACGGTCTTTGTGGAAATCTTTGCACGGTACTGTTGGTATTTGGATTTCTGTTGTGTTGGTGTTTTTCCTGATTTCTGGTCTTGCCTGGTCAGGTGTTTGGGGTGCTAAAATGACCCAATCTTGGAGCCAGTTTCCAGTCGAGAAGTGGGACAATGTTCCCCTGTCTGATCAAACACATGCAAGCCTGAACCATGATCGCAAAGAAGTGCCATGGGCGTTGGAGCTAACACCATTACCTGCGTCTGGCAGTATGGCTGGTGTTGCTGTTTTGGAAAGCGGAACAGTGCTGGACATTAATACGATGGATATGCTGGCGCGCAAGATTGGGTTTGAAGGTCGATACCAGATGAACCTACCAAAAGGTGAAACGGGTGTTTGGACATTCAGCCGCGATTCAATGAACAGCGATAGCACATCACCAACGGCTGATCGTACGGTTCACGTGGATCAATACACAGGTAAGGTTTTGGCGGATGCGCGTTATGAGGATTACTCGTTGGCAGGCAAAGCTATGGCTGTGGGCATTGCATTGCATATGGGGCTATTGGGCTTGTGGAGTGTTTTAGCAAACACTGTATTTTGCTTGGCAGTTCTATTCCTAAGCATCAGCAGTTTGGTTCTTTGGTGGAAACGGCGTCCAACGGCGGCTGGTCGTTTGGTGGCACCGCCTGCACCCAAAAATATGCCATTGTGGCAAGGTGCTGTTTTGGTGGGGGTTGCGATCTCTGTCGCATTTCCATTGGCAGGGATCACTTTGGTTTCTGTGCTGGTATTGGATTTTTTGATCCTGTCGCGCATAGGCTTTTTGAAACGCGTTGTGTCTTAACATTTAGAACTAGGGCTTAGATATAAGCCCTAGTTACAGCCCTTTGTTATACTTGCACGTAAGCTGTTCAAGTGAATGCCTTGTAAAAACGAATTCCGTTTTTATCTAAACGCGACAACATCATACAGGGGAAAATCTATGAAAAAAATGACTGCCGAGTTTATCGGAACATTCACACTCGTATTTCTGGCCTGCGGTGCTGCAATATTTGCAGGCAGCGCAATAGGTTTTACAGGTATCTCACTTGCTTTTGGTTTAGCTTTAATAGGGGCTGCATATGGCATTGGCCCAATCTCTGGCTGCCACATTAATCCTGCCGTATCTGTAGGGGTATTTGTATCAGGCCGCATGTCAGCAACAGAGCTTATGCAATACGTTGTCGCACAAATTGCGGGTGCTATTGTTGCAACGGCGGCACTTTATGTCATCGCACATGGTAATGCCGAACCTTATACGGGTGGTTTTGCAGGAAATGCCATGCAAAACGGCTATGGTATTGGTGCAGGCTTTGTCTTTGAAGCGGTTGCAACCTTTTTGTTCTTGGTTGTTATTTTAGGGGCAACTCAATCTGGTGCGCCTGCTGCTATGGCAGGGTTGGCGATTGGTCTTACATTGGTTGCAATTCATCTAATTGGTATCCCAATTACAAACACATCTGTAAATCCAGCGCGCTCTATTGGGCCAGCTTTATTTGAAGGTGGCGCTGCATTATCACAATTGTGGTTGTTTATCGTTGCACCAACAGTCGGCGCGGTTGCTGCGGGTCTATTGTTTCGCAACGGAACACTAGAAGCAGACGAATAAGCAGATTTATACAACAAAAAAGCCCCAGTTGATGAGAATTCAACTGGGGCTTTTTGGGATATTGATGTTATTTAACTTTACGCCAAATGCTCATTTCCGCCACACTGTGTTGGAATTTCCGCGCAGTTTCGCGGATCACAAATGGGATGTCTTGTGGTTCAGTTACTAGTTCAAACGTAAGCATCAAGGGAACCCCCTCTATTTTGGTTTGATTTGAGATGCGATTATTGCGCGAGGCTGGCGGTTTGGTTGGCGCGATATGAGGATTTTTCTGATGAGCAAGCGACGGGCTGGGCGAGGTTCCAAATACACGGATGATTTTAAGCGACGGCTAGTGGCGGAGAGCCAAGGTGATGGCGTGAGTGTTCCGATGGTCTCGCGGCGTCATGATGTGCCACCCCGCCGGATTTACGCGTGGCGCGGTGATGCGCGGTTCCAGCCGGACGCGTCGGGTGATACCGGCTTCATACCAGTCGAAGTGGCAAACAGTGATACTGATGTTTCATCTGTGCTGCCAGAAGCGCAGCTTACAACCAGTCCCCAGATTGAGATCACTTTGGAGAATGGGCGCAAGCTGAGCGTGAGCGGTGGGGTTGATGCGGGCTTTGTGCTGGAATTGGCGCGTGGGCTGGCGGCATGATCCCGGTACTGGCGGATGCAAAGATCTGGCTGGCGGCGGGGGTGACTGACATGCGGCGCGGGTTCAACGGTCTGGCCGTTCAGACCGAGCAGGTTCTGGGGGGTGATCCTTACTCCGGCCATCTGTTTTTGTTCCGAGGGCGACGCGGTGATCAGATCAAGATGATCTGGTGGGATGGTCAGGGCGCGTGCCTGTTTACCAAGCGCCTTGAACGGGGTCGGTTTATCTGGCCCTCTGCTCAGGAAGGTAAGATCAACCTGAGCCGTGCGCAGCTTGCGATGCTGATGGAAGGTCTGGATTGGCGTATGCCGCTCAAGACATGGCGACCCAAGATGGTAGGTTAGAGGCAATGTTTTATGGGTATTTCTGACGTTTTGGGATTCCCATGAGGCCCTTGATTTGGTAAGGAGTGGCATGAGTAAGACCCCTCCAAATCTGGCTGATTTGCCCCCTGACGTGCAGGCGTTTGTGGCCGCACAAGCGGCGGAATTGGCTCGTAAAGACGCGGAGTTGTTGGGGCTGTCGTTGAGCCATGCCACAGCGCAAAAGCGCCTTGAAAATGAGATGGAAGCGGCTCTTGCTGCGGAGCGCGCCGCCCATGCGCTTGCCATTATGAGCAGAGATACCCTGATTGCCGATCTGCGCCTGCAATTGCACGGACATAAAAAACATCGCTTCGGTTCAAAGTCAGAAAGCAGCACACAGCTGGCGCTGGCGCTGATCCTTGAAGATCTTGAAATCGAACAAGCCGCTGAGACGGATGATGAGAATGGGCCCTCTGACGCTGAGACCACAAAGCCGCCGCGTACCCCGCGCAAGCGCAAACCTTTCCCCAAGGGGCTCAAGCGGGTCAAAAAGACCATCACGCCCAGTGATGCTTGCACCGACTGTGGTGGCAGCTTCAAAGTGCTCGGGACAGATGTGATGGAAGAACTGGAATATGTGCCCGGCCATTACGTCGTAAAACAACTTGAGCGCCCACGACTGGCCTGCACCTGTTGTGAGAAGGTGGTTCAGGCCGAGATGCCAAGCCGTCCTATTCCCAAGAGCTTTGTCGGCCCTGCGTTGATGGCCCACATCTTGTGCTGCAAATACGGCTATCATCTGCCGCTGTATCGACAGAGCCAGATGTTTGAGAATGAAGGCATCGATCTGAGCGGGTCGCTCATGGCCAACTGGGTCGGCAAATGCACTAAGCTGTTGGAGCGCGTGGCTGATGCCATCCGGGATCACGTTTTTGAGGCGCAAGCGATCTTCATGGACGACACCACGGTCAAACTGCTCCAAAAGGGCAAGGGACGCGGTAATAACAAGACAAAAACCGCGCGGCTCTGGGTCTATGCCAGAGATGAGAGCGCCTGGGCGAGCGGCGCACCACCGGCGGTGTGGTATCAGTTCTCCACCAACCGGGGCGCAGAACATCCGAGCAAACATCTCAAGCCCTACAAGGGCTATGCCCATGCGGATGCCTATGCTGGGTATAATGACGCCTATCGGACGGGGCGCGTCAAAGAGATGGCCTGCATGGCCCATGTTCGGCGGGATTTTTATAGCCTGTTTGAAAGTCTGAAGCTGCCCGTGGCGGGCGAAGCCGTTCTGCGCATTCGAAAGCTCTATGATGTTGAGGCACAAGCGCGGGGTCTGGCGCCTGCTGAGCGCGTGGCCCTGCGTCAGGAATATGCCAAGCCGATCTTTGATGAGTTGGAAATCTGGCTCAAGGAGCAGCTGGGCAAGATCTCCGTTAAGACGCCGCTGGCCAAGGCGATCAGATATGCGCTCGCGCGCATGCCAAAGGCGCGGCCCTATCTCGACAATGGCTTTCTGGAAATCGACAACAACACAGCCGAGCGTGCGGTGCGCCCTGTGGCCGTTGGACGTAAGAACTACCTGTTCATGGGATCAGAGGCAGGTGGAAAATCCGCCGCCATAGCCTACACCCTCATCGAAACCGCCAAGATGAACAACGTCAATCCCGAAGCCTGGCTCGCATGGGTGCTCGAGCGCATCCAGGATCATCCCGCAAACCGTATGCAAGATCTCCTACCGTGGGCCTATCAGGAGATGATCGAGGAGCGGGAACAAAGCGTTATAGCGGCATGATCGGCCCCCGTGATTCAGCGGCACTCCCAGAGCAAGGGGATCTGTTTGAAGAGCGCGGGAATTGGCAAGGGCCAGATACCTCACAGCACGACTTGGGCGTTGAAAACCTTGAAGGCTTGTCCGACAAAGACCTCGTCGAGAAGACGGCAAAGGCTACACTGTCCAACGTCGACCTGCTGTGCGCCCAGATTGTGGAACGGGGCTTGGGAGATATAGCCGTTCCGGGTCTCGTCGCGCTTTGGAACCGGTTTAAGGGGTTCGGAATTGCGACCCCTTTACCAGAACAAAAGCTTGCCTTGGAAACTCTTCGCGCCATTGGGAATGAAGCTGCAAAAAAAGAAATCAGCAAGATCCTTGGCGCACAGGACTTGCCCGACAGCTTGCTCCCGTTTGTGTTGCAAGCCGCTGTGAGCGTGGGCTTGAAGCTGCCTCAGGCACAAATCTTGCCATGGCTGGAACACGGCGCACCAACAGTCCGTGCCCAAGCCTTCATCCTTATACAATCGAACAGCCCACAGCGAAGCACCTTGGAAATCGGGTTCAGCGACCCAGACCCTTCAGTCCGACGAACCGCTCTGACAGTGGCGGGGAATCTGGGCCATATCAGCGCAAGGGCAGGATTGCTTGCCGAGTTCCGGAAAAATCCAACCAGCCAAAAGATCGAAGCGCTTTTAACTGTCGCCGATGACGACATCGTTGTTGAAATCGGAAGATACGCACTGGAAAATCCGCCTCACCGGTGCCTCATCGCAAGTGAACTTGAGGCTCTGGACACACCCAAAGCCCGAAAGCTGGCCCAACGAATCAACGATCAGATAATGCAGCGTTGATGTTTACTTGGAACCTCGGCCACCCCGTCGCTTGATCATCAGAAAAATCCTCATATCACGCCAGCCACATCGCCAGCCTCGCGCAATAATCGCAGCTCAAGTCAGACCAAAATAGAGGGGGTTCCCTTGATGCTTACGTTCAAACTCTGGCGTTAGATTTTCTGTCAAACCTTCCAGTGTTGTATAGTTTTCACCTGTTTGCGCTTTGAAGCCACCCAGCCAGTTTTCCTTTGGTGTGAACTCTTCCAGCCAAGTGTAGGGGGATGTGATCACTAAGAGACCACCAGCACGGATGCGGTCTTTTATTGATGCTAAGAACTCTGTTGGTTTGTAGAGGCGGTCGATTAAGTTGCCTGCAAATACTAGATCATAATCGGTGTATTTATCTGTCAGATTACAAGCGTCACCTTGCATGAATGAAATGTTATCTTTGATCTCTTCATAACCGTCAAAATCTGCTAATTTCACTTCTTTAAAGTCAACAAGATCGCCTTGGTTTTGGATCACATAACGCTGTGATCCCGTCGCTTGTAATGTTGATGGAGCTTCGATCAAGCGGGCAGAAAAATCTAACGCATCTACCTGATCAAAGATTTTTGCCAATTCAAAGGATGAGCGACCCGTCGCACACCCCAAATCCAACGCACGGTCTGTCGTCATGCCGTTTGTATGGGCTGATAGGGCTTCTATACAGGCCACTGGGAAGTTTTTTACGCCGTAATGTTCGGCGCCATAATGGAATTCGATGTATTGTGAGATTTGCTCGTCTGTTTCGTAGATGTTCATAACTGGGTTCTCGATTTCTGCGCCTTCGATGTAACGGAGGCCTGAGTATTGGAAAAAATGACGGCGGAATGCATAACGGGAATCTTTGATAGAATAATTGCCTGTGGAAATCCAGCAACCGCCCTTAAAGACATTGTGTTTACCGTCGAATGTTGGCGATGAAAAATCATCGTAAATGGGGTGAACGTTATAGCCCTCTAAGCCATCAATCGGTGTTTCTGTCCATTGCCAAACATTGCCGATGATATCAAAAAAACCACCTTTGAATTCATGACGGTCCACAGGGCAGGGCGACATTTCATATTCCAGATTGATATTACCTGGTGCTTCGGCCCAATAGGGTTGGTCTGTATTCGTTGTTTCGTTACGCAAATGATACCATTCCGCCTCTGTTGGCATGCGGATGTTTTTACCTGTTGCTTTAGATTTCCAGTTACAGAATGCTTTGGCTTCCAGATAATTTAAATCGGTTGGCCAATTCCACGGCATATCGATGACTTCCAACATGGAACGGTAATTATAAGTGTCGCCGTCTTTTACCCAGTAAACAGGGTGCTCTGCTTTGGCATATTGAACCCAATGCCGTAAGCATCAAGGGAACCCCCTCTATTTTGGTCTGACTTGAGCTGCGATTATTGCGCGAGGCTGGCGATGTGGCTGGCGTGATATGAGGATTTTTCTGATGATCAAGCGACGGGGTGGCCGAGGTTCCAAGTAAACATCAACGCTGCATTATCTGATCGTTGATTCGTTGGGCCAGCTTTCGGGCTTTGGGTGTGTCCAGAGCCTCAAGTTCACTTGCGATGAGGCACCGGTGAGGCGGATTTTCCAGTGCGTATCTTCCGATTTCAACAACGATGTCGTCATCGGCGACAGTTAAAAGCGCTTCGATCTTTTGGCTGGTTGGATTTTTCCGGAACTCGGCAAGCAATCCTGCCCTTGCGCTGATATGGCCCAGATTCCCCGCCACTGTCAGAGCGGTTCGTCGGACTGAAGGGTCTGGGTCGCTGAACCCGATTTCCAAGGTGCTTCGCTGTGGGCTGTTCGATTGTATAAGGATGAAGGCTTGGGCACGGACTGTTGGTGCGCCGTGTTCCAGCCATGGCAAGATTTGTGCCTGAGGCAGCTTCAAGCCCACGCTCACAGCGGCTTGCAACACAAACGGGAGCAAGCTGTCGGGCAAGTCCTGTGCGCCAAGGATCTTGCTGATTTCTTTTTTTGCAGCTTCATTCCCAATGGCGCGAAGAGTTTCCAAGGCAAGCTTTTGTTCTGGTAAAGGGGTCGCAATTCCGAACCCCTTAAACCGGTTCCAAAGCGCGACGAGACCCGGAACGGCTATATCTCCCAAGCCCCGTTCCACAATCTGGGCGCACAGCAGGTCGACGTTGGACAGTGTAGCCTTTGCCGTCTTCTCGACGAGGTCTTTGTCGGACAAGCCTTCAAGGTTTTCAACGCCCAAGTCGTGCTGTGAGGTATCTGGCCCTTGCCAATTCCCGCGCTCTTCAAACAGATCCCCTTGCTCTGGGAGTGCCGCTGAATCACGGGGGCCGATCATGCCGCTATAACGCTTTGTTCCCGCTCCTCGATCATCTCCTGATAGGCCCACGGTAGGAGATCTTGCATACGGTTTGCGGGATGATCCTGGATGCGCTCGAGCACCCATGCGAGCCAGGCTTCGGGATTGACGTTGTTCATCTTGGCGGTTTCGATGAGGGTGTAGGCTATGGCGGCGGATTTTCCACCTGCCTCTGATCCCATGAACAGGTAGTTCTTACGTCCAACGGCCACAGGGCGCACCGCACGCTCGGCTGTGTTGTTGTCGATTTCCAGAAAGCCATTGTCGAGATAGGGCCGCGCCTTTGGCATGCGCGCGAGCGCATATCTGATCGCCTTGGCCAGCGGCGTCTTAACGGAGATCTTGCCCAGCTGCTCCTTGAGCCAGATTTCCAACTCATCAAAGATCGGCTTGGCATATTCCTGACGCAGGGCCACGCGCTCAGCAGGCGCCAGACCCCGCGCTTGTGCCTCAACATCATAGAGCTTTCGAATGCGCAGAACGGCTTCGCCCGCCACGGGCAGCTTCAGACTTTCAAACAGGCTATAAAAATCCCGCCGAACATGGGCCATGCAGGCCATCTCTTTGACGCGCCCCGTCCGATAGGCGTCATTATACCCAGCATAGGCATCCGCATGGGCATAGCCCTTGTAGGGCTTGAGATGTTTGCTCGGATGTTCTGCGCCCCGGTTGGTGGAGAACTGATACCACACCGCCGGTGGTGCGCCGCTCGCCCAGGCGCTCTCATCTCTGGCATAGACCCAGAGCCGCGCGGTTTTTGTCTTGTTATTACCGCGTCCCTTGCCCTTTTGGAGCAGTTTGACCGTGGTGTCGTCCATGAAGATCGCTTGCGCCTCAAAAACGTGATCCCGGATGGCATCAGCCACGCGCTCCAACAGCTTAGTGCATTTGCCGACCCAGTTGGCCATGAGCGACCCGCTCAGATCGATGCCTTCATTCTCAAACATCTGGCTCTGTCGATACAGCGGCAGATGATAGCCGTATTTGCAGCACAAGATGTGGGCCATCAACGCAGGGCCGACAAAGCTCTTGGGAATAGGACGGCTTGGCATCTCGGCCTGAACCACCTTCTCACAACAGGTGCAGGCCAGTCGTGGGCGCTCAAGTTGTTTTACGACGTAATGGCCGGGCACATATTCCAGTTCTTCCATCACATCTGTCCCGAGCACTTTGAAGCTGCCACCACAGTCGGTGCAAGCATCACTGGGCGTGATGGTCTTTTTGACCCGCTTGAGCCCCTTGGGGAAAGGTTTGCGCTTGCGCGGGGTACGCGGCGGCTTTGTGGTCTCAGCGTCAGAGGGCCCATTCTCATCATCCGTCTCAGCGGCTTGTTCGATTTCAAGATCTTCAAGGATCAGCGCCAGCGCCAGCTGTGTGCTGCTTTCTGACTTTGAACCGAAGCGATGTTTTTTATGTCCGTGCAATTGCAGGCGCAGATCGGCAATCAGGGTATCTCTGCTCATAATGGCAAGCGCATGGGCGGCGCGCTCCGCAGCAAGAGCCGCTTCCATCTCATTTTCAAGGCGCTTTTGCGCTGTGGCATGGCTCAACGACAGCCCCAACAACTCCGCGTCTTTACGAGCCAATTCCGCCGCTTGTGCGGCCACAAACGCCTGCACGTCAGGGGGCAAATCAGCCAGATTTGGAGGGGTCTTACTCATGCCACTCCTTACCAAATCAAGGGCCTCATGGGAATCCCAAAACGTCAGAAATACCCATAAAACATTGCCTCTAACCTACCATCTTGGGTCGCCATGTCTTGAGCGGCATACGCCAATCCAGACCTTCCATCAGCATCGCAAGCTGCGCACGGCTCAGGTTGATCTTACCTTCCTGAGCAGAGGGCCAGATAAACCGACCCCGTTCAAGGCGCTTGGTAAACAGGCACGCGCCCTGACCATCCCACCAGATCATCTTGATCTGATCACCGCGTCGCCCTCGGAACAAAAACAGATGGCCGGAGTAAGGATCACCCCCCAGAACCTGCTCGGTCTGAACGGCCAGACCGTTGAACCCGCGCCGCATGTCAGTCACCCCCGCCGCCAGCCAGATCTTTGCATCCGCCAGTACCGGGATCATGCCGCCAGCCCACGCGCCAATTCCAGCACAAAGCCCGCATCAACCCCACCGCTCACGCTCAGCTTGCGCCCATTCTCCAAAGTGATCTCAATCTGGGGACTGGTTGTAAGCTGCGCTTCTGGCAGCACAGATGAAACATCAGTATCACTGTTTGCCACTTCGACTGGTATGAAGCCGGTATCACCCGACGCGTCCGGCTGGAACCGCGCATCACCGCGCCACGCGTAAATCCGGCGGGGTGGCACATCATGACGCCGCGAGACCATCGGAACACTCACGCCATCACCTTGGCTCTCCGCCACTAGCCGTCGCTTAAAATCATCCGTGTATTTGGAACCTCGCCCAGCCCGTCGCTTGCTCATCAGAAAAATCCTCATATCGCGCCAACCAAACCGCCAGCCTCGCGCAATAATCGCATCTCAAATCAAACCAAAATAGAGGGGGTTCCCTTGATGCTTACCCACGGCAATCGCTTGAAGATTTCAGCCTTCACCTTTGATTGCGGCTTTTAGGTAACTATCATCCCAAGCGGCTGTTTTTCTTCGTATTTTCAGACTGGCCGTATCGCCGACTTGCTTGAAGATGTTGATTGCACTATGTCGCATCAGAGCCATGTTGGCGGGGCCATTTTGGGTCCGCAAGCGCATCAGGTCGTCGTGAAACACCACATCCATCACCCAGTGCAGGCGATTTTCCACACCCCAATGGGCGCGTGTGGCGCGCAGGAATTGCTTGGCTGAGAGCGGTGCGGAGGACAGATAGTAACGTCGCGAGAAACTGGTTTTACCTTTGTGTTTGACCTCGGCCTCGATCATGCCGATAGCGGCGAGGCCTGGAAACCTTGGTGCGCCAGGCTCAGACCGATCAGGGCGCAGCCACTCTACATCATGACTGACATAGGCACGACGGATTTCTATCCGCCCATGATCGGCATCGGTGGTTTCATGGGTTTCCAAACCACTGGTCTGGTCGAAATAGAGCCTCACCTCTTCATGCAGTGATTTTTGGTTGCCTTTAAGCGCCAAAAGATAGTCTGCGCCTTGTGCGAGGATCGCCGCAGCAATACCGTGTTGGCAGCCCATTGCATCAATCGTGACCAGCGCGCCTTTCAACTCAAGCCGCGCCAGTAGTCGAGGTATCGCGCTGATTTCATTCTCTTTCTCGTCACAGGATTCTTGCCCCAAGACCAATCTCTGACGCGTTGCCCAAGCTGAAACCAGATGCAGGGCGCGGCCATCCTCACCATGCGCACGGCGTGACGACTTGCCGTCAATTGCCACGATCTCATCATCGCCATCGCGCAAGGCCGCAACCCAGGAAACGAAGCATTCGCTAAACAGGTCAGCGGGAATCGCGTTCATCACATCATTGAGCGTGTCATGAGATGGGATCCCATCTTTGAAGGGTAGAAACCCACGCAAGAATTTCAATTTTCGGTCCGCCCATCGGGCTATTTCGGCAAAATCATCAGCACCAGCCATAACACCGCAGAGCACAATCAGTAGGATTTCGGGTAGTGGATAAACAGTTTTCCAGCTCTGGCGTGGGTCTTCAATGGCAGAAAAATGGTCGAGGATATTGGCTGAGATCATGGGAGGCTCCGAATGTCATTTCAATGACCAGAGAATCACATATCACCCGCTAAGGGAATCCCCACTTTTTCAAGCGATTGCCGTGGATGCTTACCCAATGCCAGCCTTCGTCATCCCAGTTGCTGCGTGTTTGATAACCACCAGCTTCGACGAATTCCAAAAACTCTGTGTTGGAGACAAGATATTTCGACGCTTTGAACGGTTTGATTTGTGTTTCAGCATGACCAAACTCATTGTCCCAGCCATAAAGTGGGTTGTTTTTGTCTTTGCCGTATTCGATATAACCGCCCGCGACATCCAGAAATTCGTTCTTCGGAGCAATGCCTATTTCTTTACAAATATTGCTCCAAACCGCATGGGATTTCACTTTGTCCAATGGTAGTTCGCGGATCAAAACGGCAGATGTTTCAAGGTGAATGCGTTCGTGTTCAATACCCATCATGATGATCCACATGGGATCATCCCATGTAATTGGTAAGGTGAAATCACAATTGCGGATAAAGCTATCGACAATTTCGCGGGTTTTATCGCGGTAAGCTTTCACTTTGGCTGGGGTAGGCCAATCATAATGGGCTTCATTCAGATCATCCCATGACATTTCATCCACACCGATAGCTAAAGTGGATTCCAGATGCGGATCAATACGTTCGTTGATCAGCTTTGCTACGTTCAGTTTGTTGATGAAGAAAACGGATGTATGGCCGTAATAAAAAATCAGCGGGTGGCGCAGCATATTTGCACGCGCATAGTAGGCGTCATCATCCACGAGACAGTCAAAAATACTTTCGTATAGAGAAAAGGTTTTGTGAAAGTATTCTAGGATTTCTTCGCGCTTAGAATCTACTGTTCCTTCATTTAGGATCGGCGTTTTCGTGATAACAGAATTGGAGTTGGAGAAATCAAAATTAGAATGAGAAGCTTCGGAGGGCATGTATTTACCTTATGTTTTGAAAGATTGCGATTTAAGGAAGATAAATCGTTAACCTGTTGTCTTTTGATAGGTGAGAAGATAACGCCAACATACTGACACAAGTTGTCAGTATAATATTGAATTATAAGTCTTTCTTTATATCTAAATCTTGCGCCATATCTATCATTTGGTCAGGATGATAAATTCCGCCACAGCCGTGTGCAATTCACGATAATGAGAGCTTGTCGTGAGTGAGTTCAATACGCACAAAAAAACTGGCCCTCACATCGTAAGAGCCAGTTTAAGAATTCTTTTTAAAAGAGATTAGTCTTTACGGTAGAAAGGCTTTTCTTTGCGATCATCAAATGAACGACCTGGTTTTTTATCGCCACCTTTGAAACCACCACGGTCTCCACCTTTAAAGCCGCCACGATCACCGCCTTTGAAACCACCACGGTCGCCGCCACCTTTAAAGCCGCCACGATCACCACCACGGTCGCCGCCTTTGAAGCCACCACGATCACCACCCTCAGATGCTTCGAACTTACGAAGAAGTGTTACATTGAACATATCACGGTGCACTGTACCTTCGTTGATCCAAACAACTTTGATGTTTTTACCTTCAAAGCTTTCAACGGTCATACGAGGAGAGCCAGAAACAAGCGTGACGATATCGCCTTCGGTTAGTGCAGACATGGGGGTATCCTTAATTTTTCGATTTCAGCGGCCTTACGCCCCTTATACATAAAAGAAAAGGCTTAAAGCGATTAATTTGCGATACCGTTGTAGAAATCGAACGTATCGACACTAATGACACCTGATAAGATGATCCAGCATGTTAAACCCCAAAGTGGGAACGCCAATAAAGTCACCCATTTCACTTTCTTACCTAGTTTCGGGTCAGAAGGGGCAGATGCATGTGTCCCTTTAACAATATGACCATCCTCTGCTTGGCTGGATGTTCCTAATGGCAAAGCCATAAGCAGCAGCATAAACCAGATAACAGCAAGTAAAACGATTGCAGCACTAATAGACATATTAAAATCCTTTCGGGATTAGACCTGTTCCAATTCAACCAAAGTTCCAGTGAAATCTTTTGGATGAAGGAATAAAACGGGTTTACCATGGGCGCCAATTTTTGGTTCGCCATTGCCCAATACACGGGCGCCTGAAGCGGTTAGATTGTCACGCGCCTGATTGATGTCATCAACTTCGTAGCAAATATGATGAATACCGCCTGATGGGTTTTTCTCTAGAAAACTTGTGATCGGAGAGTTTTCTCCTAAGGGGTACAGCAATTCGATCTTGGTATTTGGCAATTCGATAAAGACAACAGTGACGCCATGATCAGGTTCGTCTTGAGGTGCGCCAACGTTTGCGCCCAATGTATCGCGGTATTGCGCACAGGCAGCATCCAAGTCTGGAACAGCTATTGCAACATGGTTTAAGCGACCGATCATTTTTGCGTCTCCTATGATTGGCCCCTTCTTACATGAAAAAAAAGAAAGACAAACTATGACTTTTTGAAGCGTCTTAATCTGTCGTTAGGGATGATCGGGTTTGATTGTTCTAAGAAAGGAAACACTCATATGGACGAAGTTATTATGACAAACTGGAACCGCCCCAAATCGACCATTAACCGCCCGCTGCTGGGGATTACAATTCTATTGGTTGAAGACAGCAGGTATTGTTCAGAGGCGTTGCGCCTTTTATCCATTCGCAGTGGGGCACGTTTGCGCCGTGCAGATTGCTTAAAGGCTGCGCGGCGACATTTACGGATTTACCGTCCAGATGTGGCATTGGTTGATTTAGGATTACCTGATGGCTCGGGGGCCGAGATTATCAAAGATATGATGCGTGATCCTGCTAGGACCACAGCAATTATTGCGACAAGCGGCGATACAGGTGGTCAAGCACGTGCCGATGCGATGGCTGCTGGAGCCTCATTCTTTATGGAAAAGCCAATCTCTGATTTGGCATCTTTCCAACAGACAATATTGGGTGCACTGCCAGAGGAAATGAAGCCCAAAGGTTTTGTGCCTCGTTTAGCAGGATCTTGTGTGGTTCCAGATGCGCAAGCTTTGAAAGATGATCTGGATCATATCAATGATTTGATGGATGGCTGTGTGAAGACGAAGGATCATGAGTTATTATCTTATGCGGCTCAATTCCTAAGCAGCCTTGGTTGTGATGCAAACAGTAAGAGGATATTGAAATCGTCTGAAAAGCTAAAGGGCTTTGCAAAGAACAAAGGTTTTTCTCGGGATGATATAAAGTATGAGTTTCAAATCATACGGTCTGTCGTCGATAGTCGCTTGGCTGAAAGTGCACAGGTGTATTAGAAGTGTTCCCTATCAAGTCTTGCTGCGCATTGCATTTAAGTGACTGCGTCAGATTAAGCGCAAAACGCTTTAGCGACATAATTTGTTAAAAAAGTCGTAATTGAATTTGACGTAGACGGATACCTTTGACACGGTTTCCGTATGAAAATTTTACAGAACAAATACCGTGGGCATGGCTTAAACTCTTTGAGCCAAAAGGTAGACAGCCCTCTCTCTTCTGATGTTGCATCAGTTATGAAACTTTTGAATGCGTGCCCCGTCGCGAAAGTGACCCCATTAGTTAATGCGACCTCGTTGGCCGAAAGCCTAGGTGTTGAAAGTGTTCAAATCAAAGATGAACGTACACGTATGGGGTTGGGCAGCTTCAAGGCATTGGGTGCAGCCTATTCAATCGCAAAATCTGCGGTGAAAGCTAATGACGGTGTTGTAGGGACAGTTGATGAAATGAGCTCCGCTTTAGAGGGGCGTGTTTTTATAACAGCCAGTGCGGGAAATCATGGGTTATCCGTTGCCGCAGGCGCACGTATTTTTGGCGCAAAGGCAGTGGTGTATCTGTCAGAAGCTGTCCCAAGTGGGTTTGCTGAAAAATTACGTGGTTTCGGTGCGGATGTTGTCATTGAAGGTGCAAATTATGATGCAAGTGCCGCGGCTGCTCAAAATGCTGCGAACGATAATGGCTGGACATTGATCGCTGACAGCACATGGGATGGTTATTATGGCGGGCGCGATATCATGGAAGGGTATCTTGCGATGCCAGCCGAAGCGGCCGAACAAATGGGCGGTATCGTTCCTACGCATGTATTTTTACAAGCTGGCGTTGGTGGTTTGGCTGGAGCCGTTGCAGTTGATGTTCGTAAAAGATGGGGAGATGCGCCGCATATTTGTATCGTAGAACCAAGTTTTGCACCTGCTTTGTATCAAGGCATAGAACAAGGCGATATTGTACATGCTAAAGGTCCTGTTTCAAATATGGGACGTCTTGATTGTAAGGAAGCATCGCTTTTGGCGTTGGAATTCCTTGCCCGAGAAGCAGACAGTTTTATGCTGTTAGAAGATGATTTCGTGACGGATAAAATGCAGGATTTAAAAGCAGTGGATTTAGAAACATCTACGTCTGGTGGCGCTGGTTATGCAGGATTGGCGGCGGCAGTGAATGCAGGGGAATTAGGTGTGGGATCAGACAGCCGTATTTTGCTTTTCTTATCAGAGGGCCAAGCAGATGAGTGATTTTCCTAACGTAGAATTTGAAGCGCGCATGGAACAACTGCAAGGTTTGATGACCGATGCGGGAATGGATGCGATTTTATTGTGTACAGAAGCTGAAGTTCGTTATTTTAGCGGGTTTCGGACACAGTTCTGGCAAAGTCCAACACGACCGTGGTATTTGGTTTTGCCGCGTATTGGAGCGCCAATCGCCGTGATCCCTGAAATTGGGGCAGAGTTGATGCGCCAAACATGGGTGGATGATATTCGCACATGGTCCGCACCCAACCCAGCAGATGATGGTGTTAGTTTATTGGCAGATGTATTATCTGCCTATGATACCGTTGGTTTACCAATGGGCGAAGAAGCAAGTTTGCGCGTACCATTACGGGATTTTTATGCGGTACGTGACAAATGTACCGCGCAATTCGTGGATTGTTCAGAACAGATCAAGGCCGTTCGACTTGTAAAGTCTGATGCTGAAATTGCGATCCTACGCAATATTTGCGCGATTGGTAGCGCCGCTTTTGACCGTGCACCAAATCTATTCCATGCAGGCCAGCCTTTGAAGCAAGCGTTTCGTGATTTTAAGATCGCTTTATTAGAAGAGGGCGCAGAAGATGTATCCTATCTTGTCGGTGCTGCGGGGCAGGGTGGTTACGGTGACGTGATTTCACCACCAGGTCTGACACCATTGAAAGAAGGTGATGTGTTGATGCTGGATACAGGATCAACTTTACAAGGGTATTTTTGTGATTTTGACCGTAACTTTGCAATCGATCACGCAGATGACGCTGCAAAGCAAGCTTACCGAACGCTCTGGAATGCAACAGAGATTGGGTTAGAGCACGCGCGCGCAGGAAAGACTTGTGCTGACTTATTTGATGCTATGCATACAGCTCTTGGTGGTGGAACATCTGACGTTGGGCGGTATGGGCACGGTTTGGGTATACAGTTGACGGAATACCCATCGATTGCCGCATTTGACAAAACGCCACTACAGGCTGGTATGGTGATGACATTAGAGCCGAGTTTAACAATCTCCGAAGGAAAAATGATGGTGCATGAAGAGAATATATTGATAACGGATGATAATCCAATTTTGCTAACAAGACGCGCTGCTCCTGAATTACCGGTGATCGGATGAAGTTAACTTATACAAGCGATCGCGGCTACAGTGGCGATGCAGCATTAGGTGTGGTGGTTTTATCGACGGATGAAACATTAGAGCCAGAAATGCACCAGATTACAGCCCAATCTGGGGCAAAATTATATCACACACGTATTCCGTTTGCGGTTACTGTGACCCCTGAAACTTTAGCGATGATGGAACATGATCTGCCGACATCAATATCATTGTTACCGCCCAATATCGATTTCAAGGCAATTGGATATGCCTGTACATCTGGTGCAACGGTTATTGGATCTGATAACCTTACGCGGATTATCCAAAAAACCTATCCAAACGTTGCCGTGACTGATCCGATTAAAGCTGTGATTGCAGCATGCAATGCTTTGGGTGTGAAACGATTAGGGATGTTAACGCCGTACCGTGCCGATGTATCTGCGGCGATGCATGATTTACTCGAAGAAAATGGTATTCAGATCACATCATTTGGATCATTCGAAGAAGAATCTGATCCTAAAGTTGCCCGTATTGCACAATCGTCAACGTTAGAAGGTATGATGCATGTGGGTGCAGGTGAGTGTGATGCTGTGTTTGCATCGTGCACAAATTTGGGCAGTTTTTCGGTTATCGAACAGGCAGAAAAAGCTTTGGGCAAACCTGTGATCTCTAGTAACTCTGCCTTTACGTGGCACTTGCATCGTTTGGCAGGTTTTACGGGGCCAATCGCTGGCCCCGGTCGTTTGTTCACACTTTAAATACTATATTAAGCGTCGCTTTTTTTGGCGGCGGCTTTTTTAGCTGCTGGTTTTTTCGCAGTAGCTTTCTTGGCAGCAGGTTTTTTAGCAGCGGCTTTTTTCTTAGGCGCTGCTTTCTTTTTGGCCGCTGGTTTTTTCTTCCCTTTGGTCAATGCTTTGGCATTCACCAGCTCTACAGCCTGTTCCAAAGTGATGTCCGCAGGTTCAATCTCTTTTGGCAATGTAGCGTTCACTTTGCCCCATTTGACATAAGGACCGTAACGACCATCCATGACATTTAATTCGCCGCCTTCATCAGGGTGTTCACCCAATTCCTTAAGGGGCGTTGCAGTGGCGCCACGACCCGTTTTATTGGCTTTATCTGTGATCAATTCAACAGCACGGTTCATACCGATGATAAAGACCTCTTCGGTGTCTTTGATATTGGCATAGATTTTTTGAGCAGTCTTTTTGCCTTCTTCCAGCGGTTTTTGCCACATGACAT
This sequence comes from Amylibacter sp., assembly GCA_965206885.1. Taxonomy (GTDB): domain Bacteria; phylum Pseudomonadota; class Alphaproteobacteria; order Rhodobacterales; family Rhodobacteraceae; genus Amylibacter. The sequence goes on from CBDBLJ010000008.1 coordinate 524,133, forward strand.
ATGGGCCGTAACGGCCAATGGCGGCATCAATAAATCCGCCTTCTGGATGATCACCGACACGGCGCGGCAACGATAGCAATTGCAAGGCCCGTGCCAAATCAACTTCGCCTAGATCATTGCCTTTTGGAATCGATGCGCGTGGTGGTTTTGGCTCTTCTTCGGTTACATCACCACGTTGTACGTAGGGGCCAAAACGACCTGTGCGCAATGTGATTGGGGTACCATGTTCATCGGCACCCAATACTTTGCCGTCTGGGCCAGCAATATCGCCGCCTTCGACTTCACCTGTAATTGGACGCGTATAGCGACATTCTGGATAGTTCGAACAGCCGATGAAAGCGCCGCCTGAACGTGCTGTGCGCATAGATAAACGACCATTACCGCAGTTTTTACAAACGCGTGGATCTGAACCATCTTCGTTTGCTGGGAACAAATGCGGTTCTAAGAACTCGTTGATTTTCTCCAGAACTTCGGTGATCCGCAGATCAGCTGTTTCTGCAATTGCCGCAGAAAAATCGCGCCAGAAGCGGGCGAGAACAGCTTTGTAATCTTCTTTACCTGCGGAGATTTCATCCAGTTCTTCTTCCAAGCCAGCAGTATAGTTATAACCTACATATTGGCGGAAATAGTTTTCCAAAAATGCAGTTACTAAACGACCTTTATCCTCTGGATGCAGACGTTTACTTTCTGTGCGAACATAGCCGCGTGTTTGGATTGTTGTCACGATAGACGCGTATGTAGACGGGCGCCCAATGCCCAATTCTTCCATACGTTTCACCAATGATGCCTCTGTATAACGTGGCGGTGGTTGTGTGAAATGTTGTTCTGGTGTGACCGATTTTTTATCGGTCTGATCACCTTCGGTCATTTGCGGCAAACGGTTGTCTTTGTCATCAATTACCGCGTCATCGCGACCTTCTTCGTAAACTTTCAAAAACCCTTCAAAAAGAACGACTTGACCCGTAGCACGCAGGCCAACTTGACCATCTGCGGACGTGATATCAACGGCGGTGCGTTCCATACGTGCGCTGGACATTTGGCTGGCAATTGTACGTTTCCAAATCAGATCATACAGCTTGCGTTGATCCGCTTCTAGACGCGCCAAGCTGTCTGGTTTGGCCGACATATCTGTTGGGCGAATACATTCGTGTGCTTCTTGTGCATTCTTAGCTTTGTTTTTGTAAATACGCGCTTCTTTGGCAACGAAATCAGCGCCATAAAAATTCTTAATTGCATCGCGTGCAGCCGTTACGGCTTCGGGTGCCATATCGATACCATCTGTACGCATGTAAGTGATGTATCCCGCTTCGTATAAACGCTGCGCTAATGACATTGTTTGGCGCGCGCCATACCCAAACTTACGGCTGGCCTCTTGTTGCAATGTCGATGTCATGAACGGTGCAGATGGATTGCGGTTGGCTGGTTTTGCTTCGACAGAAGAAACTGTTAAATCGCGTGAATTGATTGCTTGAACGGCTAATTCTGCTGCCGTTCCATTTTCGATGTCGTGCTTTTCAAGCTTTTTGCCTGCCAATGTGCGCAAACTTGCCGTAAACGTTTGACCGCGCGGCGTTGTAAGGTCTGCTTTTACAGACCAGTACTCGCGATTTTTAAACGCTTCGATTTCCATTTCACGTTCTACGATCAAACGCAAAGTTACGGATTGAACGCGGCCTGCTGATTTTGATCCTGGTAATTTGCGCCATAAAACAGGGGATAGTTTAAAGCCTACTAAATAGTCCAAAGCACGGCGCGCCAGATATGCTTCGACCAGTTCCATGTCCACTTCGCGTGGATTTTTCATGGCTGTGGTGACAGCATCTTTGGTGATCGCATTGAATACAACACGGCTGACTGGTGTAGACTTTTTGATTGCTTTGCGTTTGCGTAAAGCTTCTTCCAAGTGCCATGAAATGGCTTCGCCTTCACGATCAGGGTCGGTCGCGAGAATTAATTCGTCGTCATCTTTTAGGGCATCTACGATGGCTTTTAGATGTTTTTTACTGTCGGTTGCGACTTCCCACTTCATCTCAAAGTCGTTGTCTGTATCAACAGATCCATCCTTTGGAGGAAGGTCACGAACATGACCGTAAGACGCTAAAACGGTGTAATTGTCGCCAAGGTATTTATTAATGGTTTTTGCTTTGGCGGGCGACTCTACGACAACAACTGGCATTCAATTTCCTTACGATTCACGGGTATTCCGTCGGGGCAATAAATGTGTTGCCTTGGGGGGGCTTGTCAATGGGGTGATTTTTTATTTTCCAATAATTGGTTAAAACCACCAGCTTTTAGCTGGTCAGCTTTAGCGTTATTTACATAAGGTTTCCTTCCATTTTAAGACCCAGCGTTGCGGTAAGGTCTTAAAATGGAAGGAAACCTTATGATCTATTCTACTGGAAGTCATAGCAGATATTATCACAGATACCATATCGTTTGGGTAACAAAATATCGTTACAAGGTGCTGCGTGGTGAAATGCGTGAGCGTATTCGGACATTGATACGACAAACGTGCAATGAATTGGGCGTACACATTGAAAAAGGCGTATTGTCTACCGACCATGTGCATATGTTTGTGTCAGTCCCGCCGCACGTCCCAATTTCAAAGGTGATGCAACGCGTAAAAGGGAGGTCCTCATACAAGATACAGCGGGAGTACCCCGAATTACGCAAACGCTATTGGGGGCAACGGTTCTGGGCTAGAGGCTATTTTTCAACGACGAGTGGAAATGTGACGGATGACGTTATTCGTCAGTATCTTGAATTACATTCAAAACGTGAACCTACCGACGAAAGTCGGTAGTTGTTCAGTTTCCAATAATTGGTTAAAACCACCAGCTTTTAGCTGGTCAGCTTTAGCGTTATTTACATAAGGTTTCCTTCCATTTTAAGACCCAGCGTTGCGGTAAGGTCTTAAAATGGAAGGAAACCTTATGATCTATTCTACTGGAAGTCATAGCAGATATTATCACAGATACCATATCGTTTGGGTAACAAAATATCGTTACAAGGTGCTGCGTGGTGAAATGCGTGAGCGTATTCGGACATTGATACGACAAACGTGCAATGAATTGGGCGTACACATTGAAAAAGGCGTATTGTCTACCGACCATGTGCATATGTTTGTGTCAGTCCCGCCGCACGTCCCAATTTCAAAGGTGATGCAACGCGTAAAAGGGAGGTCCTCATACAAGATACAGCGGGAGTACCCCGAATTACGCAAACGCTATTGGGGGCAACGGTTCTGGGCTAGAGGCTATTTTTCAACGACGAGTGGAAATGTGACGGATGACGTTATTCGTCAGTATCTTGAATTACATTCAAAACGTGAACCTACCGACGAAAGTCGGTAGTTGTTCAGTGCTGGCTTTGACTGTGAAAATGTAACGGTTTGTTTAATTGGCACGGGCCAATAACCCACCTGGTTGCCGTTCAATTTTCCCCTGCATTTCTAAATCCATCAGATGTTGCGATACTTTGCGCGCGGGCAAGCCGCTGTCACGGATGATTGTATCCTCAGGAATAGCTGCTGAACCTAAGAGGCCAAGGATTTTGGCATGAGCCTTTGCCATAGACGTATCCATGATTTTATTATTAACCTCGACTTCGGGTGTTTCAGTCGCTTCAATTTCTGGAGTAGCTAGTGCCTCAATCACATCTTGGGCTGATCGTACTAAGACGGCACCATCACGGATTAAAAAATTGCACCCCGCAGCACGCCCATCAAATGGATGCCCTGGAACGGCCATGACTTCGCGCCCTATATCAAGAGCATTGCGTGCCGTTATCAAGCTGCCAGATCGCGCGGCACCTTCTGAGACGACAACAGCCTGCGCCAATCCAGCGATAATACGATTGCGCATTGGGAAATGGCGGGCTTGTGGGATCATGCCGCTGGGTTGTTCTGTGATTAGCACCCCATTTTGTGGAATATCTTTGTACAGTTGCTCGTTTTCACGTGGGTAATGCACATCCAAACCACCAGCGACGATAGCAATTGTTCCCTGTTCCAATGTTGCCGCATGCGCTGCTGTATCAATGCCACGCGCCAAGCCAGACACCACACTATATCCAGCTTTTGCCAAGTCGCTTGCTATGGCATGGGTCATACCAGCTGACCAAATATTTGACCCACTTTGTAGTTTCAACTTTTCCAAAACTCTGAATCAATGTTCTTTCAGAATTATGGAGGTACTCATGGGTGGAGCCGTAAAAATTACGCGCACAGATATGTCTGCGAAAGATTTGCGCTGTTTAGCGAAACGAACGAAGAATGGTCGCGTTGTGCGGCGTCTACTTGCCATAGCCATGGTGCTTGATGGGGTGGATCGTGCGACGGCGGCCCGTAGCAGCGGCATGGATCGTCAAACACTGCGAGATTGGGTTCATCGTTACAACGCGTCTGGAATTGAGGGACTTTCCGATCTTGGGGGTAAAGGGGCGAAGCCACGTTTGTCCCAAAAACAACAGGCGCAATTTGTGGCTTGGGTAGAGGCTGGACCCAACCCTGAAAAAGATGGTGTAGTGCGTTGGCGTTGTGCTGATTTAAAGGCTCGCGTTGAAGAGGAATTTGGCGTGAGCTTGCACGAACGTACAATCGGCAGGTACTTGGCCAAGCATGGGTTCCGCCGTCTTTCTGTACGCCCGGAGCACCCAAAAACTGATGCTGCGGCGCAGGAGGCTTTTAAAAAAACTTTACCAGCTTTGTGACTGATATCCTGCCAGAGCATGCGAAGGAAAAGCCTCTGGAAATTTGGTTTCAAGACGAAGCCCGTGTTGGACAACAGGGAACTATTACCCGCAAATGGGCCAAACGCGGAACCCGCCCGCGCGCACCGCGCGATACGCGATATAAATGGAGCTATATTTTTGGTGCTGCTTGCCCCGCACGAGGAACTGCTGCAGGCCTGATCCTGCCCTACGTCAACGCTCAGGCTATGGGGTTACATCTGGATGAAATCGCTAAAATGGTTGCGCCTGGTGCACATGCCCTGCTCATCGTTGATGGGGCTGGTTGGCATGGTGCAAAATGTTTGCGGGTGCCAAACAACATCACACTCGCAAAACTGCCTGCATACTCACCAGAATTGAATCCTATGGAAAACGTTTGGGCATATATTCGTGCCAACAAACTTGCCATCTCCGTCTTCGACACCTATGAGGAAATCCTCGACAAATGCACCCAAGCTTGGAACTTCTTTGCAAACGATCCCGACAGAATAACTTCAATCACAACTCGAGAATGGGCAAGGGTCATTTAATTAGTCCGCTGGTATCATACGTCGCCCCAAACTGGATGCATTGCGGGCACCTACCAATGCAATCGTAGGTTTTGACAGACATTCTAAATTACCCTTTGTCCATAAAAGAGGCGGGGCATCATGTGTGTCAGCCAATAAAGTTGGGTATTCAGGTGACCCAAAACATAAGGGGCGATAGCCACGTTGTTGGGCGTCGAAAAATTCTGCCTCTGCCAGATCATATGGGCAAAGTTGGTAATTATTCGCACCTGCCTGTTTGGCAATATGGGGCAGTTCATTCAAACACGCCTCTACCGTTTCATGTTTGCGCATCAAACGGTGAAAGGTTGTTGGCCCGACCCGCCGTGAGCGGATTAGACGGATCCAATTAATGTGATCCTGTTGGGTCCTCGGATATTGATTGAGAGGTTGGCTCTGGGTTTGATTCTGCGGCAGCTGTTTCTGTTTCATCCTGCAATTCTGCCGTGTCATGGTTAACACGAAGTGAATCATCCTCAGGCTCTATTACATCTTCTGAAACAGGTGCTTGTTGTGCTGGACGATCGGTTTTGAATTTCTCTAACCGTTTTTTCAATCCAGTTGATTTATTTGCGGCGTTTGGAGCAACAGTCGCCATACGCGTTGTTGTTATGACTCCATCACTGATCATAGCATTTAGATAGCCTTTTGCAGCATTAAGTGTGACGCCACTGATCTTAGCCAAAGCTTCTGGCGTGCAGATACCATGCAGATGAGACATATATATTGCCCAGAAACGGGCTGTATTGGGAATTGCACCAGCAGCGGGTGCGCTGGTCAAAGCGTTCACGGGTAAAGCTGGGGCCGCAGCAAGCGCGCCTAAACCAGCGGTGAATTGACGGCGGTTCATGATCTGAGCCTCCCTTAGTGTCGTTGGTGTTACGATCTATATAGGGATGATTTTTACAGTTGCGAGCGGTTCGCAACTATTTTTATTTTCCAATAATTGGTTAAAACCACCAGCTTTTAGCTGGTCAGCTTTAGCGTTATTTACATAAGGTTTCCTTCCATTTTAAGACCCAGCGTTGCGGTAAGGTCTTAAAATGGAAGGAAACCTTATGATCTATTCTACTGGAAGTCATAGCAGATATTATCACAGATACCATATCGTTTGGGTAACAAAATATCGTTACAAGGTGCTGCGTGGTGAAATGCGTGAGCGTATTCGGACATTGATACGACAAACGTGCAATGAATTGGGCGTACACATTGAAAAAGGCGTATTGTCTACCGACCATGTGCATATGTTTGTGTCAGTCCCGCCGCACGTCCCAATTTCAAAGGTGATGCAACGCGTAAAAGGGAGGTCCTCATACAAGATACAGCGGGAGTACCCCGAATTACGCAAACGCTATTGGGGGCAACGGTTCTGGGCTAGAGGCTATTTTTCAACGACGAGTGGAAATGTGACGGATGACGTTATTCGTCAGTATCTTGAATTACATTCAAAACGTGAACCTACCGACGAAAGTCGGTAGTTGTTCAGTTATAAAGCTTTCGTCATGATCAAGCAGGGCAATGGATATGGATCATCCAATGTGTCCAACATAACAGTCCTGACTTCACCGCGCTGCCAGCCGATCTTTTCGTAAAAAGCGATGGCACGGGCGTTTTCGGGGATCACATCTAGGGTTGCTGTTTTGTGTCCTGCGGAACGAATACGATCCAAACCATCTTCCATTATGGTTTTAGCAGCGCCAGTGCCTTTTGCCTCAGGTGCTACATAAATCTGATAAATCTCATGTCCTTTTAGCATGCACAGGCCAAGTGGTGTGCCTTCATCGCCAATCACCCGTATGGCATCCATATCAGCAGCCAGACGATTTTCGAAACTGTCCAATGTGCGGATTGCCGTTAACGAGGCAGGGACATGTGCTGCATGTGCGGTTTGCCAGCCATCATACCAAAGCTGCGCAAGGGCAGGGAGTTCAGATTGGGTTGGCTTGCGAGGTGAATAAGTCATCAAACCTGTGATCCTCCAACTGTCAATCCACCGATCAGCAATGTCGGTTGTCCGACTCCTACTGGCACCCATTGGCCTTGTTTTCCGCAATTGCCCATGCCCGGGTCCAATGCCATATCATTGCCAATAGCGCGGATATGTTTCAGGGCGGTTGCCCCGTCGCCGATCAAAGTGGCACCCTTTACAGGCGCACCCACCACACCGTTTTTCACGCGGTAGGCTTCTGTGCAGGAGAATACGAATTTGCCGTTGGTGATATCCACCTGACCGCCGCCAAAGCCCACGGCATAGATACCGTCCTTGATATCGGCCACGATCTCTTCGCGTTTGGCATCGCCCGCTAACATATAGGTATTGGTCATGCGCGGCATTGGTGTGTGTGCAAAGCTTTGACGACGACCGTTACCTGTGGGGTTCACACCCATCAAACGTGCGTTTTGTCGGTCTTGCATGTAGCCCACTAAAATACCGTCATCGATCAGAACATTTTTGCCCGATTGCGTGCCCTCATCATCAAAGCTGATAGAACCACGACGATCTGGGATCGTACCGTCATCCAGAACTGTGACACCCTTAGAAGCCACACGTTGGCCCATCAAACCTGCGAAGGCTGATGTTTTCTTACGGTTGAAATCACCTTCTAATCCGTGGCCGACTGCTTCATGCAGCAAAATACCAGGCCAGCCTGGGCCAAGGGCTACATCAAATTGACCCGCAGGGGCTGGTTCGGCTTTCAAGTTCACCACGGCAACGCGCAGGGCTTCTTTTACCACGCCTTTCCAGTGATCCGCTTTCATAAGACCTGACAATCCATAACGCCCGCCACCGCCAGCGCTGCCTGTTTCGCGGCGTCCATCTTGGTCGACGATTATGCTGACATTAAAACGGGTGAGGGGGCGGCTGTCGCGTACACGCGTACCTTCGGGACGCAGAATTTCGACTTCTTGGATGGATGCCGTTAGCGATGCTGACACTTGCACGACACGTTTGTCCAAGGACCGTGCAAAGTCGTCGATTTCTTTGAGTGTGTCGATTTTTACAGAAAACTCTGCATCGGTCATAGGGTCGGCGTCTGTATATAGGCGTTGATTGGTCGGGTTTGGCGGCTCTGCCAAAGTGCCGCCACCACTGCCAACAGCCAAACGAGCTGTTTCGGCCGCACGTTTTAAGGCGTGCTCTGTCATTTCGGTCGAATGGGCATATCCAGCGGTTTCACCGCGCACAGCCCGTAATCCAAAGCCTTCAGAGGCATCATAAGAGGCTGTTTTCAACTTTCCATCATCAAAAACCAACGCTTCGGAGCGTTTGCGTTCTAAAAATAATTCACCATCATCAGCGCCATCAACAGTGGCGCGCAGCACCGAAAGTGCGACCTTTTCGTCAAAAGAGGTCTCAAATGGGGCAAAAGGCTTGGTTTGAGTTGTCACTTTAGGCTATCCTTCTCGGTAATAATCCATCAAAAGCGGCGCAATGCCGCAAATCGAAAGCTTGTTCTTTAAGCATTAATATGGTTTTTCGGCGCAAGGACACAACAGGGGATTCTATCGTTTCGTACGATTAGGGGACTTACAGGGCTAAATGCCCGTAGCGAAAACAGGAATTGGACGTATGCGAGTAGCAAATATTTTGAACACGGTTTCAGCAACTTTGGCTGGTACAATGGTAGCTGGCAGTGCTTTTGCACAAGAGGCACTAGAGGCAATCGGTAAGCCAGTGGATAAAGCGTTGAACTTTCAACCTGCTGCTACCGAAATGATGCGCGATATTATCTGGGTTGATACATTCCTATTGTACATCATCACAGCAATCAGTGTTTTTGTAACAGCGCTTCTTATCTACTGTGTTGTTCGTTTCAATACACGCGCAAACCCTACGCCTGCTACGTTCACACATAACTCTTTATTAGAAGTTGCATGGACAATCGTTCCGATCGTTGTTTTGATCGCAATTATTCCACCATCATTGACGTTGTTGTTTAAGCAACAGCAAATCCCCGCTGCTGACATCACAATCAAAGCAACAGGCAACCAATGGTATTGGACACATGAATATGTAGACCACGGTTTTGAATTTGACAGCTACATGATTGGCCACCCAGCTACATTGGGCGACGATGATGGTGCAGAAGCTTTCAAAAAATCGCCAGCTGTTATGGCTGCTTTGAAAGAAGCTGGCTTTAATGATGATGAATTCCTACTTGCAACAGATACATCTGTTGTTGTCCCTGTGAACAAAACAATTGTTGTTCAAGTCACAGGCGCTGACGTGATCCACTCTTGGGCGATCCCAGCGTTTGGCGTGAAGCAAGATGCGGTTCCTGGTCGTTTGGCTGAACTTTGGTTCAAAGCTGATAAAGAAGGCGTTTACTTTGGTCAGTGTTCAGAGCTTTGCGGTAAAGACCATTCTTACATGCCAATCACTGTGAAGGTTGTAAGCGAAGAAGCTTATGATGCTTGGCTAAGGGGTGCTATTGATGAGTATGCAGGTATTCCACTACCTGTGAAAGTTGCGAGCGCAAATTAATCCAAATTAAGATAACCCGGCGGGCCAGTTGGCCCGCTTCGTTTATTGGATACTGACAAATGGCAGATGCTACTTTGATAGATCAAGGACGTGAAACAGACGTTAGCGATTATTTCGCGCTGCTTAAGCCGCGCGTTATGTCGTTGGTAGTCTTTACGGCTTTTGTTGGCCTGTTGGTCGCCCCTGTTTCCGTAAATCCAGTTTTGGGGTTTGCATCTATTCTATTCGTTGCCATCGGTGCCGGTGCTTCTGGTGCACTGAATATGTGGTGGGATGCGGATATTGACGTTATCATGAAGCGCACGCAGGGCCGTCCTGTTCCAGCGGGTAAAGTCACTGCAAATAACGCGATGATCTTTGGCCTGTGGATGTCGGTTATTTCCGTATTGATGCTGGGCCTGACGTCCAATTATCTCGCGGCTGGTTTGCTGGCTTTCACAATCTTTTTCTACGCTGTGGTTTACACAATGTGGCTGAAGCGCTCTACACCACAAAATATTGTGATTGGTGGCGCTGCCGGTGCATTCCCTCCGATGATTGGTTGGGCGATTGCGACAGGTGGTATCAGTGTTGAAAGCGTTTTGATGTTTTCCTTGATCTTCATGTGGACACCCCCACATTTCTGGGCTTTGGCATTGTTTATGAACCAAGATTATGATGCTGCTGGCGTCCCTATGTTGACTGTAACACACGGCAAACGGACAACGCGCAACCATGTTCTCGTATATACAATCCTATTGGTTCCCGTGGCTATGGCTGTTGCTTTCACAAGCATCGGTGGGCCGTTTTATTTTGCAACGGCATTGGTTCTAAATGCGATGTTCCTAAAGGGCGCATATGATATTTGGAAACGGGATGATGTAGCAGCAGAGGCAGATAACTATGTGGTAGAACGCAAAGTATTCCGTATCTCTTTATACTACCTATTCTTACATTTTGCCCTACTTCTTGTAGAAGCAACCGCCAAAGGTTTTGGCCTAACATGGGCCGCTTGGCCTCAATGGATATAAGAAAGCGACATCGATATGTCAGGTACAGTAAGTAATTCAAGCGCACGTCGCAAACGCAACAACCTATTGGTTGGTGGTCTCTTGTTAGCATTTGTCGCATTGGTTTTTAGCATTACAGTTGCCAAGATGATGGGAGGCGACCTTATGGAAGCCTATGATTATACTGTTCGTCCGTCCTTGGAGAAAACTGAATGAATACGAAGAGCAACAAAAAGTTACTCACATATTTGATTGGCTTGCCGTTGTTCATGCTATCGATGTCTTTTGCCGCTGTTCCGTTCTACGACTGGTTCTGCCGTGTGACGGGTTTTGGTGGTGTGACACAGGTTGCAAATGAAGCCAGTACAGAAATCCTAGACCGTGAAATCCAAATACGTTTTGATGGCACCTTAGAGGCAGGTATGCCTTGGGAGTTCAAGCCGCAACAACGTACAATGACATTGCGCATCGGTGAAACGGGACTTGCTTTTTACGAAGCACATAACCCAACAGATAAACCGATTGCAGGCACAGCCAGCTTTAACGTGTTTCCGTATTCTGCTGGTGCTTATTTTACAAAAATCGACTGTTTCTGCTTTGAAATGCAAGTTTTACAACCTGGTGAAACAGTTCAAATGCCAGTGACATTCTATGTTGATCCAGAAATTGTGGACGACATTGAAGGCAAATACGTTAATTCAATTACGCTAAGTTACACATTTCATGTGACAGATTTACCTGAACTGCAAGCAAGCCTTGATCTGGACAGTGAAATCGACGTAAAAACATCGGAATAATAAGAGGGATTCCACACATGGCGCATGAAAAAAATCATGACTACCACATTCTAACTCCAAGCATTTGGCCATTTGCTGGCGGTTTGTCTGCATTCATTATGCTTTCTGGCGCTGTTTTGTGGATGAAAGATGTCACACCATATATGTTCTTTGCGGGTTTAGCAGGGGTTTTATATGTGATGTTCGCATGGTGGTCTGAGTGTGTGAAAGATGCGCATGCTGGTGATCACACACCAGTTGTTGTGATTGGTCTGCGTTACGGCGTGATCATGTTCATCATGTCAGAAGTTATGTTCTTTGTGGCTTGGTTCTGGTCCTTCTTTAAACATGCAATGTATCCGATGGGCCCTGACAGCCCAGCGATCGATGGCATTTGGCCACCAGCAGGTATTGAAACATTCGACCCATGGCACTTGCCGTTGATCAACACATTGATCTTATTGTGTTCTGGTTGCCTATGTACTTGGGCACACCACGCACTGGTACATGAAAATGACCGTGATGGTATGAAAAAAGGCCTTATTGGTGCGGTTCTTCTGGGTATATTATTCACAGTGTTCCAAGCTTATGAGTACAGCCACGCTGCATTCAGCTTCTCTGGTAACATCTACGGTGCTAACTTCTTTATGGCGACTGGCTTCCATGGCTTCCACGTTGTTGTTGGTACGATCTTCCTTGCAGTGTGTTACTTCCGCGCTCAAGCAGGTCACTTCACACAAGAACGTCACGTTGGGTTCGAAGCAGCAGCTTGGTACTGGCACTTTGTTGACGTTGTATGGTTGTTCCTATTTGCGGCCGTATACATCTGGGGCGGCTGATAAGCTGATACAGATTTAGAATTTTAAAGGCGTAGGGTTTTCCCTGCGCCTTTTTTGTTTCATGTTACTGGCATAGGAGTTTTATATGTCTGCTGATGATAATTTTGAGAATGAGTTTTTTGGAACGGAACCGCATGTTACTATGATGCAGCGGTCACGTGATCTATGGGCTTTGCTGTGTGATAACCCAATCTATTCTAATTACGGACGTATGTTGTCTATTGTTGGCAGCCAAGGGGATGATGATGCAGAACGTTTGGCATCCCTTGTGCGCCTTACAGGTGCCGCTAGCTTTCATTATTACCCAGCCGATAAAGCGGATGCTTTGGTGGCAGAATTGACCAGTATGGGGTTATCGGCAGGACGTTGGGAAAAACAATGGGGAGGCGAGGACGCTTATAAAGCTGCGAAAGCAATTATAAAAAACTTAAACCTGCCATCTGATATCAAAGTGGTTCGTTTGGTAAGCATCAAGGGAACCCCCTCTATTTTGGTCTGACTTGAGCTGCGATTATTGCGCGAGGCTGGCGATGTGGCTGGCGTGATATGAGGATTTTTCTGATGATCAAGCGACGGGGTGGCCGAGGTTCCAAGTAAACATCAACGCTGCATTATCTGATCGTTGATTCGTTGGGCCAGCTTTCGGGCTTTGGGTGTGTCCAGAGCCTCAAGTTCACTTGCGATGAGGCACCGGTGAGGCGGATTTTCCAGTGCGTATCTTCCGATTTCAACAACGATGTCGTCATCGGCGACAGTTAAAAGCGCTTCGATCTTTTGGCTGGTTGGATTTTTCCGGAACTCGGCAAGCAATCCTGCCCTTGCGCTGATATGGCCCAGATTCCCCGCCACTGTCAGAGCGGTTCGTCGGACTGAAGGGTCTGGGTCGCTGAACCCGATTTCCAAGGTGCTTCGCTGTGGGCTGTTCGATTGTATAAGGATGAAGGCTTGGGCACGGACTGTTGGTGCGCCGTGTTCCAGCCATGGCAAGATTTGTGCCTGAGGCAGCTTCAAGCCCACGCTCACAGCGGCTTGCAACACAAACGGGAGCAAGCTGTCGGGCAAGTCCTGTGCGCCAAGGATCTTGCTGATTTCTTTTTTTGCAGCTTCATTCCCAATGGCGCGAAGAGTTTCCAAGGCAAGCTTTTGTTCTGGTAAAGGGGTCGCAATTCCGAACCCCTTAAACCGGTTCCAAAGCGCGACGAGACCCGGAACGGCTATATCTCCCAAGCCCCGTTCCACAATCTGGGCGCACAGCAGGTCGACGTTGGACAGTGTAGCCTTTGCCGTCTTCTCGACGAGGTCTTTGTCGGACAAGCCTTCAAGGTTTTCAACGCCCAAGTCGTGCTGTGAGGTATCTGGCCCTTGCCAATTCCCGCGCTCTTCAAACAGATCCCCTTGCTCTGGGAGTGCCGCTGAATCACGGGGGCCGATCATGCCGCTATAACGCTTTGTTCCCGCTCCTCGATCATCTCCTGATAGGCCCACGGTAGGAGATCTTGCATACGGTTTGCGGGATGATCCTGGATGCGCTCGAGCACCCATGCGAGCCAGCAGGGCAATCGCATGAGTTTTATCCCTGAATTATCTGGAAAAGAAAATCCTCGTCCCAAGCCGCCAAGTGTCGCTTTAACCTGAGGCTTTGCTTTCCCTTTACGGAGCGCAGCATGTTGTTGGCGGCGTGCTTGATCGTTGTAAAATTAGCTGGCGCGTTTCCTTTACGGATACGACATTCATCATCACGAAACACCATATCCATGACCCAATGCAGCCCGTTTTCAATACCCCAGTGGTCGCGGATAGCTTTTGCGTGAGCTTCGGCGTCACAGGTCATGGATGAGATGTAAAAGCGTGTCTCTGAACGGGTCTTGTCTTGAAGTGTTGCGCAGTATTGGACCATCACGATGCTTTCCAATCCGGGCCAATTGTGCCGCTCCATCAGCCATTCAATATCCGAGCAAACAGTGACTTTTCTTGTTTCAATACGTCCATGTGATTTTTCTACGTCCTCATGGTAAGTTACTGTTGTGTCTGCAAAATCCACAGCGTCCTGTTCTTTCATGAACAGTTCGGTGTCTTTGCGAAGGGCACCTTGATTACCCTTTAAGGCCAAAACATAATCCGCTTGTTTGGTGATGATTTTATCGGCAATATCACGCTGACATCCCATAGCATCTATAGTGACAATAGCCCCCTTTATCGTCAGGAGGTCTAACAGTTCCGGTATGGCCGTGATCTCATTGGATTTGCCGTCCACCTGCCGTTGGGCAAGTGTCAGGTTCAACTCTGAACTCCAGGCCGAGATCATGTGAATTGCGGCCTTGCTGCCAGCCTTATCCAAGCTGCGACGTGAGGTTTTACCATCTATCGCCACGACCCCGCTAAGGGTGCTGTTTAAGGAGGCGACCCACTCCATAAAGCAGGCCTGAAAATGATTGGCATCCAGTGCGGCGTAGATGTTTCCCAGTTGATCATGTGAGGGTGTTCCGTCCGAAAAGGGCAAGAATTTCCGTAAAAAGGCCAGTTTCTTTGTCCCAAACGCAGAAATAGCGACCCAGTCATTCGCCCCGGACAACACGGCACATAACGTCAAAAGCAAAACCTCTGCCATAGGGTAAAGCAGCTTTGTTTGTTGTCGTGGGTCAGATAAAGTAGAAAAATGCGTAAGAAAATCAATGGAATGGCTGTCGGGTGCGTCGGCATTGGACATGGGTAGTGACCTCAATAAAAGCTAAAAGTTCACTCATTGAATCAACCCTCACCTCATTTGTCACCTGCTAACTTTTTCATGCGATTGCCCTGTGCGAGCCAGGCTTCGGGATTGACGTTGTTCATCTTGGCGGTTTCGATGAGGGTGTAGGCTATGGCGGCGGATTTTCCACCTGCCTCTGATCCCATGAACAGGTAGTTCTTACGTCCAACGGCCACAGGGCGCACCGCACGCTCGGCTGTGTTGTTGTCGATTTCCAGAAAGCCATTGTCGAGATAGGGCCGCGCCTTTGGCATGCGCGCGAGCGCATATCTGATCGCCTTGGCCAGCGGCGTCTTAACGGAGATCTTGCCCAGCTGCTCCTTGAGCCAGATTTCCAACTCATCAAAGATCGGCTTGGCATATTCCTGACGCAGGGCCACGCGCTCAGCAGGCGCCAGACCCCGCGCTTGTGCCTCAACATCATAGAGCTTTCGAATGCGCAGAACGGCTTCGCCCGCCACGGGCAGCTTCAGACTTTCAAACAGGCTATAAAAATCCCGCCGAACATGGGCCATGCAGGCCATCTCTTTGACGCGCCCCGTCCGATAGGCGTCATTATACCCAGCATAGGCATCCGCATGGGCATAGCCCTTGTAGGGCTTGAGATGTTTGCTCGGATGTTCTGCGCCCCGGTTGGTGGAGAACTGATACCACACCGCCGGTGGTGCGCCGCTCGCCCAGGCGCTCTCATCTCTGGCATAGACCCAGAGCCGCGCGGTTTTTGTCTTGTTATTACCGCGTCCCTTGCCCTTTTGGAGCAGTTTGACCGTGGTGTCGTCCATGAAGATCGCTTGCGCCTCAAAAACGTGATCCCGGATGGCATCAGCCACGCGCTCCAACAGCTTAGTGCATTTGCCGACCCAGTTGGCCATGAGCGACCCGCTCAGATCGATGCCTTCATTCTCAAACATCTGGCTCTGTCGATACAGCGGCAGATGATAGCCGTATTTGCAGCACAAGATGTGGGCCATCAACGCAGGGCCGACAAAGCTCTTGGGAATAGGACGGCTTGGCATCTCGGCCTGAACCACCTTCTCACAACAGGTGCAGGCCAGTCGTGGGCGCTCAAGTTGTTTTACGACGTAATGGCCGGGCACATATTCCAGTTCTTCCATCACATCTGTCCCGAGCACTTTGAAGCTGCCACCACAGTCGGTGCAAGCATCACTGGGCGTGATGGTCTTTTTGACCCGCTTGAGCCCCTTGGGGAAAGGTTTGCGCTTGCGCGGGGTACGCGGCGGCTTTGTGGTCTCAGCGTCAGAGGGCCCATTCTCATCATCCGTCTCAGCGGCTTGTTCGATTTCAAGATCTTCAAGGATCAGCGCCAGCGCCAGCTGTGTGCTGCTTTCTGACTTTGAACCGAAGCGATGTTTTTTATGTCCGTGCAATTGCAGGCGCAGATCGGCAATCAGGGTATCTCTGCTCATAATGGCAAGCGCATGGGCGGCGCGCTCCGCAGCAAGAGCCGCTTCCATCTCATTTTCAAGGCGCTTTTGCGCTGTGGCATGGCTCAACGACAGCCCCAACAACTCCGCGTCTTTACGAGCCAATTCCGCCGCTTGTGCGGCCACAAACGCCTGCACGTCAGGGGGCAAATCAGCCAGATTTGGAGGGGTCTTACTCATGCCACTCCTTACCAAATCAAGGGCCTCATGGGAATCCCAAAACGTCAGAAATACCCATAAAACATTGCCTCTAACCTACCATCTTGGGTCGCCATGTCTTGAGCGGCATACGCCAATCCAGACCTTCCATCAGCATCGCAAGCTGCGCACGGCTCAGGTTGATCTTACCTTCCTGAGCAGAGGGCCAGATAAACCGACCCCGTTCAAGGCGCTTGGTAAACAGGCACGCGCCCTGACCATCCCACCAGATCATCTTGATCTGATCACCGCGTCGCCCTCGGAACAAAAACAGATGGCCGGAGTAAGGATCACCCCCCAGAACCTGCTCGGTCTGAACGGCCAGACCGTTGAACCCGCGCCGCATGTCAGTCACCCCCGCCGCCAGCCAGATCTTTGCATCCGCCAGTACCGGGATCATGCCGCCAGCCCACGCGCCAATTCCAGCACAAAGCCCGCATCAACCCCACCGCTCACGCTCAGCTTGCGCCCATTCTCCAAAGTGATCTCAATCTGGGGACTGGTTGTAAGCTGCGCTTCTGGCAGCACAGATGAAACATCAGTATCACTGTTTGCCACTTCGACTGGTATGAAGCCGGTATCACCCGACGCGTCCGGCTGGAACCGCGCATCACCGCGCCACGCGTAAATCCGGCGGGGTGGCACATCATGACGCCGCGAGACCATCGGAACACTCACGCCATCACCTTGGCTCTCCGCCACTAGCCGTCGCTTAAAATCATCCGTGTATTTGGAACCTCGCCCAGCCCGTCGCTTGCTCATCAGAAAAATCCTCATATCGCGCCAACCAAACCGCCAGCCTCGCGCAATAATCGCATCTCAAATCAAACCAAAATAGAGGGGGTTCCCTTGATGCTTACTTCGTTTGTCTGAAGATACATCTGCAGAACTGGTGCGGGAAACAGCACAGCTTTCAATGGATTGTGGTGTGATGCCAACACCAGGGCTTTCTATGCGAGGCATCACATACAAAGGTATCTGCCTTGCTGCTGTCGATGAAACAGGCAGGCCTGTTGCGACAGCGTCATCTTATAAAAACATGCACCCAGACAATCAGTACGCTGACCACGGTTTCTGGGGGGCATTAGCTACACATCCTGACAGGCGCGGAGAAAAGATTATTGGGGTGCTTGGTGCTATGGCATTAACGTATATGTGGGAAGAACACGGCGTTCGCGGATTTTTTACCGCCGTGAAACAGGGCAATGCGGGATCCATGGCTGTCTGTGGAAAACAGGCCGTTTTGCCAACCAAATGGGCAGCAGTCGCCGCAACAGACCCCAATCATTTTGGCGATACACCACTGACCAAATAACGCACCAAATCATTGGTAGTTGGCATTGTTTTTAAAATGACCTATTTGACGTATCAAACCTTTATGAACTGAGCATCTGCATGACCAAACGTATGATCTTTCCGCTTATTTTCGGCATTGCTGGAATTGCAGTTTTATTGTGGCTCGGATTTTGGCAATTGCAGCGTATGGAATGGAAAAACGCAGCACTGGCTGAGATCGATGCGCGAATTTCGGCCCCCGCTGTTCCTTTGCCCTTAAATCCAAATAAAGCAGATCATAACCGCTTATCTGTCGAGGTTGAATTACTGTTAAGCACGGATGAGTTGCATGTTTTGACATCACAAAAAAACAAAGGCCCAGGCTTTTTAGTGATCAGAACGGGCCTTCTTGTTGGTACTGATCGCCTTATTATGGTGGATTTTGGGTATCTGCCAGAAGCACTGAAAAATGAAGTACGCCCTTCACAGCGGGTTCGTGTTTTAGGTAATCTATTATGGCCCAATGAAACCGACAGTTTTATTCCAGAGCCGAATATTGAGAAAAACATATGGTTCGCACGCGATGCTGAAAAGATGGCTAAGGCCCTAAATGCTGAACCTACATTGATCGTTGCACGTGATTTTATTGGCAACCCTACGGGAATCACGCCGATGAAAATCGGGCACGACATTGCAAATGATCACAAAGAATACGCAATCACATGGTTTTCCCTAGCACTCGTATGGTTTGGGATGACTCTTTACCTGCTTTATCGTATCAGGCAGAAAACCGTTTAACCTCGGAAACGAACTTATGAAATATATCTCTACACGCGGGCAATCGCCTGCACTGACATTTGAAGAAGCAATGTTAACAGGTCTGGCTCGTGATGGCGGTCTATATGTGCCTGAAACATGGCCAACGCTTTCAGCAGATGAAATCGCTGGCTTTGCTGGGAAATCGTATGAAGAGGTCGCATTCGCAGTGATGAAACCGTTCATCGGCGATACATTCACAGATATCGAATTCCTAGAGATTATTCACAAAGCCTATTCCAGCTTTGGCCATTCTGCCCGTTGCCCATTGGTGCAATTGGACGAAAACCATTACTTATTAGAATTGTTCCACGGCCCAACTTTGGCATTCAAAGATGTGGCAATGCAATTGATCGGTCAAATGTTTGAAAAAGCATTGGGCGGTCGTGGCGACAAAGTAACCATCGTTGGTGCCACTTCTGGCGATACAGGATCAGCTGCAATCGAAGCTTTCAAAGGCTTGGATGCTGTGGATGTCTTCATCATGTTCCCAGATGGGCGAGTATCAGATGTACAACGCCGCCAGATGACGACACCTACAGAATCGAACGTGCACGCTTTGGCTGTGGACGGTGATTTTGACGATTGTCAGGCATTGCTAAAAGACATGTTCAATGACTTTGATTTCCGCGATGGCGTGAAATTGGCTGGTGTGAATTCCATCAACTGGGCCCGTGTTTTGGCACAGGTGGTATATTATTTCACATCTGCTGTGTCTTTGGGTGCACCACACCGCAAAGTCAGCTTTACCGTGCCAACAGGTAACTTCGGTGACATCTTTGCTGGCTACGTTGCGAAGCGTATGGGACTGCCAATCGACCGCTTGGTGATTGCGACGAACCAAAATGATATTTTGCACCGCACATTGCAAACAGGTGACCATACGAAAACGGGTGTTAACCCATCGATCAGCCCATCTATGGATATCCAAGTGAGTTCAAACTTTGAACGTCTTGTCTTTGATTTATATGACCGTGAGGGCCCTGCCGTTGCACAGCTTATGACGGCATTGAAAGAGGAGGGGACATTTACCCTATCTCAAGGTGCTGTTGACAAGTTACGTGATGAATTCGACAGTGGTCGGTGTTCAGAAGAAGAAACATCCAAAGCCATTAAAATTGCCTTTGCCGATGTGAACGAAGTTCTTTGCCCACACTCTGCAATTGGCGTGCATGTGGCAAATACAATTCCACGCGATGAGGTTGTTCCGATGATTACATTGGCAACGGCACATCCTGCGAAATTCCCTGCAGCCGTTGAAGCAGCCTGTGGTGTTCACCCAGAATTGCCGACACGTATGGTAGATTTGTTTGAGCGGGATGAGCGTATGACTAAAGTTGGAAATGATCTAGGTGCTGTTGAAGCCCTAATCCGTGAAAGGGTCGGCGTTTGAGCGTTCAAATAACCACACTGTCAAACGGTTTTCGGATCGTCACAGAAAACATGCCAAGCTTACAATCCGCATCCCTAGGGATATGGGTGTCCGCGGGGGGACGCCATGAACGCGTTGACCAAAACGGTATTGCGCATTTCTTAGAGCACATGGCCTTTAAGGGGACAAAACGTCGGAATGCATTGGATATTGCAGAAGCGATTGAAGACGTGGGCGGATATCTGAACGCTTATACCAGCCGCGAGACTACGGCCTATTATGCGCGTGTTCTAAAAGATGATGTGCCTCTGGCATTTGATGTGATTTCAGACATTGTGTTGAATTCAATTTTTGACCCACGCGAATTGGAAATTGAGCGCGGTGTGATCTTGCAAGAAATCGGACAATCTCTGGATACTCCAGATGATATTATTTTCGATTGGCTGCAAGAAATATCATATCCAGATCAACCATTCGGCCGCAGCATTCTGGGCCCAGCTGAACGTGTACAAAGCTTTACGCGTGAGAATTTGGAAGAATTCGTTAAGCAAAACTATGTGCCAGAACAAATGATCTTATCCGCAGCAGGGGCCGTGGATCATGATGCATTGGTGCGCATGGCAGAGCAAACATTTGGACTGTTGCCAACGGCAAGCGGATTGATTGCACAGCCAGCGTTTTATCAAGGTGGTGAACACCGTGTAGTCAAAGATTTAGAGCAAGCGCATTTTGCCCTGTCTTTGGAAACCGACGGTCATATGAGCGATGATTTGTATGTGGGGCAAGTTTACGCCACAGCATTGGGTGGCGGCATGTCATCCCGTTTGTTCCAAGAAGCCCGTGAAAAACGCGGTCTTTGTTATACGATCTATAGCCAAATGGGCGCGTACTCCGACACGGGATCTCTGACGATCTATTCAGGCACCAGTGGCGATGATGTGGCTGGACTTTCAGAGCTTTGCATAGATGAGTTGAAACGCTCTGCTGAAGATATGACACAGGCCGAAATTGACCGCGCGCGCAATCAGATGAAAGCGGGTATGTTGATGGGGTTGGAAAGCCCATCGTCACGCTGTGAGCGTTTGGCGCGTATGGTTGGCATTTGGGGGCGTGTTCCTGATCTGGACGAAGTGGTTGGCAAAATTGATGCTGTGACGGTTGAAGCTGTTGCAAACTTTGCAGAACGTCTTTGTGTAAAGTCGGCACCATCATTGGCGCTTTACGGTCCAGTCGAAGCCGCACCAACAACAGATGTCTTGGCGCAAAGGTTGGCAGCATAACGTATGTTTGGACGAAAGCCGAAAGTTACAATTGAAACTGAACGCTTAACGTTGCGTTTGCCCGAAATGGGCGATCATACGCAATGGGTGCATTTGCGCCAAACGTCTGCGGAATACCTGACACCGTGGGAGCCAATCTGGGCTGAAGATCACTTTTCCAAACGCGCATTCAGTAACCGTGTCTATTGGGCCAAGAAAGCCTTTGAGACAGGACGTGGCGCACCGCTTTTCATGATGCGCCGTGCGGATCAGGCTTTGGTGGGCGCTGTTACCTTGGATCATATTCGCCGTGGCCCTGCACAGACAGGCACTTTGGGCTATTGGACAGGTTTAGAATTTGCGCGCCAAGGTTACATGACCGAAGCGATCAATGCTTTGGTGCATTACGCTTTTAGCGCTCTTGACCTCAGCCGTATTGAAGCGGCTTGCTTACCAACCAATGCGCCGTCGCGCGGTGTGTTGGAAAAGTCAGGCTTTAAATACGAAGGCGTGGCCCAAGCTTATCTACAAATTAATGGACGTTGGCAAAATCATGTGTTGTATTCCAACCTACGCACAGATCGTCGCGGAAAAACTGACGCCGGTTAAGATTGCTCTGATTGAAAGAGGCTTTAATGACTTTATCCGCAGCTACACCAGAGTTTATTGTAAAGCTGACGGCGTCCTTACCTGATGGTGTCATTCGTGAAGTCCCTGTTGGATATTTGTCAGAACCACGCGAATTATATCAAGGTACAGCGGCCTGTTTGGTACGCCCGCGCACCGTTGAAGAGGTCTCTCTTGCTGTAAAACTGTGTCATGAGCACAATGTTGGCATCATCCCTTATGCGGGGGGGACGGGCCTTGTCGGCGGGCAAGTGGCTGATTTAGACCCTGCACCAATCTTGTTATCGGTAGAACGTATGACATCGATACGTGCTGTAGATACTGACAATAATACAATGACCGTGGATGCAGGTGTGATCCTGTCAGACATCCAAGACGCAGCCGATCAAGCCGACCGTTTGTTCCCATTATCCCTAGCGGCAGAAGGTAGCTGCCGTATTGGCGGTAACCTTGCCACCAACGCAGGCGGTGTTCAGGTACTGCGTTATGGCAATACGCGTGATCTGTGTTTGGGGTTAGAGGCGGTGATGGCTGATGGTTCGATATACCGCGGCTTAAAAGCTTTGCGTAAGGATAATACTGGATACGATCTGCGCAACCTATTGATTGGTTCTGAAGGCAGCTTAGGTATCATCACAGGGGCCACCTTAAAACTTCATGCAAAACCTGCCAAAATGGCAACTGCGATGGTGGTTGTGCCATCACCCAAAGCCGCTGTGAAACTGCTGCAAGTCATGGAATCCGCACTGGATGGTTTGGTGTCTGGGTTTGAATTGATCCATGGCACCAGCTTAGAATTCCTTGCCGAAAAACTACCAGATGTCCGCCAACCCTTTGCAGATCGTCCCGAGTGGATGGTTTTGATCGAAGCGGGCGGCGGTGAAGACGCGCGCCTTGATGAACGTATGCTTTCAGCTCTTGAAGGCGTGATAGAAGACGGCTTGGTCGAGGATGTGTTGATTGCACAAAACATGCAGCAACGCCAAGATTTTTGGTCTGTCCGCGAGCATATCCCATTGGCAAACCGTGCCGTTGGGGCGGTATCCAGTCACGATATTTCGGTACCAATATCATCAGTACCAGAGTTCATCCAAACGGGTTTTGACGCGATTGCCGAACTGGGTGATCTGCGCGTGAATTGCTTTGGGCATTTAGGTGATGGCAATCTGCATTATAACGTGTTTCCTGCTGCTGGTTTGCACCGAAAAGACATGTTGGATAAACGTATTGGAATTAAAAAACTGATCCACGATTTGGTACATCAATTCGACGGATCAGTATCCGCAGAACACGGTATTGGACGGCTTAAAGTGACCGATCTGGAAACCTATAGCGACCCAACCAAATTGGCGATGATCAAAGCGGTTAAAACGGCTCTGGATCCCAAAGGTATCATGAACCCTGGCGTAATCGTACGCCAGTAACTAGGTGCTCATAAAAAAGACACCTTGCTGTCGGGGGGAAAGCAAGGCGTCATCTTCAACTAAGTGAGTAAGTGTGTTTTATGAACTGGCTCAATATAAGATATAGAATCTTACGATTTGGTTAATAAGAACGCGCTTTTGCATAAGTGGTTGTTATGCAGCGTAAAGTCAGATTCAAGTTCTCTTTATCTCGTCTAAAGATTTAAACGGAGTGATGTCTTGTGGGTCTATGATCAATTCAAGAATTGCACCCGTTGGGCTGGCTTTGGCACGCTCAAAGGCGGCCTCAAACTGGCTGGTTTTGGTGATTTTCTCACCCATGATGCCATAAGCTTCTGCCAGTTTCACAAAATCAGGATTGACGATTTTGGTGCCAGATACGCGGTCGGGATAACGCCCCTCTTGGTGTGCACGGATGGTGCCGTACATGGAGTTGTTCAGCAATAGTACGATAGGGTAAAGGCCCTCTTGTGCCATTGTCCCCAATTCCTGTCCGTTCATCTGAAAATCACCGTCGCCAGCAAAGCAGATAACTTGTGTGTTCGGTTCCACTGTTTTCGCCGCAATCGCTGCAGGCAATCCTGCCCCCATCGCACCCGATTGCGGGCCGATATAACGTTGGTTGCGCGAATAACTTAGGTGTTTTCCAGGCCAGATCGCAAAATTACCAGCACCATTGGTGATAATGGCGTTGTCATCAAGGTTCTCGCGTAAATGAGCACAGATTGCAGCCATATCAACAGCACCAGATTGTTTCTTGGCTGGCAGCATTTTGTCGTAAACTTCGCGTGCTTCTTTGCGCCATCCCGCCCAGTTTGGTATCAATTTTGTGCTCAAAAGCGCTTTAAGCAATTGATTGGGGCCTGCGTGTATCGCCACATCTGGTTGGTAAATTTTGCCCAACTCGCGATCAGAGATATGGGCGTGGATGATCTTCTTGAACCGCCCCTAGTTTACCGGAGTGATTTTAGTCCGTCATTCTGCAGCAATATCATATTGATTTAGGGTTTCATAGAAATTCCTTTCAGCTTGTGCAGGTGGTATATATCCGATTGGCCCAAAGAGCCTGTCATTGTTGTACCAATCAACCCAAGTTAGAGTTGCCATTTCGACATCACTTTTACCTTGCCATGGTCCTTGATGTTCAATCACTTCGGTCTTGTACAATCCGATCATATTCTCAGCGAGTGCATTATCATAACTATCACCAACGCTCCCAACGGATGGCTCAATTCCAGCATCGATTAATTTTTCTGTATATTTGATCGACAAATATTGAACGCCTCTGTCTGAGTGGTGGATCAACTGGCCAGATTGAGGGTTTCGAGCGTGGATACCCTGGTTCAGAGCATCAAAGACCAAAGCCGTATTCGGAGAATGTGAGACCTTCCATCCAACGATATATCGTGCAAAGACATCAATCACAAAAGCAACATATACAAACCCAATGGCCGTACTGACATAGGTGAAATCAGCGACCCACAAAACGTTAGGTGCGGGAGCTGTGAATATACGATTTACCTTATCCTTAGGACAAGGCTGCGCCTTGTTACTCTGTGTAGTTTTAATCCCCTTGCCACCACGTACAACGCCTTGTATTTCCATCTGTTTCATAAGGCGCTCAATTGTACAACGTGCAATATCAAACCCTTCATGGCGAAGTTGATGCCAAATCTTATCAGCCCCATAACGTTTACCACTAGCTTTAAAAACACGGTCGATTTCTGTGATCAAAACAACATCTCGTTTGCGGCGTTCTGGAGACTTACTGGGATCCAGCATTATAGACCGCTCATAAAAATAGGTGGATGGCGCTATTGGTAAAACTTTACAAATAGACCCGACGCCATAGCTTGTACGATGTTTATCTATGAACATAATCATTTCTTCCGTAGGCGGTCGAGCTCCGCCGCTGCGAAAAAAGCCGACGCTTTACGCAAAATATCATTCGCTTGCCGTAACTCTTTGTTTTCTCGCTGGAGGATTTTTAACTCATCACGCTCCGCTTGTGTAACCCCATTGCGTAATCCTATTTCAATTTCGTGATTTCGAACCCACACACGTAGCGTATCACCATTGCAGCCAATCTTCTTTGCAATCGATAAAACAGCTTGTGTTCTGCTCGTATAATCAGCCTCATTTTCTAACACCAGGCATACCGCTCGTGCGCGTATTTCTGGCGTAAAT
The DNA here is from genome assembly GCA_965206885.1 of Amylibacter sp. Taxonomy (GTDB): domain Bacteria; phylum Pseudomonadota; class Alphaproteobacteria; order Rhodobacterales; family Rhodobacteraceae; genus Amylibacter. Next base: position 549,854 of record CBDBLJ010000008.1, read on the forward strand.
CTATTTCCTGAATTTCCATTCGTCATTCTTCTAGTCTCCGTGCTTTTTTGACTCCGGTAAACTAGGGGCGGTTCATCTGTTTGGCGTTTGGCACGTCCAGCAATGTCCAACCATCAGTGAAACTTTCGCCAAAGCGGATGTTTAGAGCAAATATCACGTCGGCATCTTTGATCCGTTGTTTCATCTGCGGCCACATACCGATGCCTGCTTCGCCTACAAACTGTGCGTTGGTATTGTCCATTAAATCTTGATAGCGAAACGCCGTAGCGATGGGTAAATCATTGGCACTCGCCCATGTGATGAGATCATCACGTCCCGTTTGTGTCCAACCGCCGCCGCCAACAACGACCAGTGGTTTTTTTGCGGTGCTTAGGAGCGTGATAGCCGCTTCTAAAGCTTCTGGTGCAGGGGCTGGTTCTGTGATTTGAACTTTGGGCGCAGGAATTTGCAAAGTCTCAGATGTCAGCATATCTTCAGGAAGTGCAATCACCACAGGGCCGGGCCTGCCAGACAGGGCAGTATGGAAAGCACGCGCAATAACTTCGGGGATACGGTCAGGGTTTTCAATTTCTGTTACCCATTTGGCGACAGTTCCAAAAAACGCTTTATAATCAATTTCTTGAAAAGCTTCTCGGTCGCGCATATCGCGCCCGATTTGCCCTACAAATAAGATCATGGGGGTAGAGTTTTGCATGGCTGTGTGTACGCCAATAGATGCATTCGTAGCCCCTGGTCCACGGGTGACCAAGCATATCCCTGGTTTGCCCGTCAGTTTGCCATAAGCCTCTGCCATAAAAGCGGCGCCGCCTTCATTTCGGGATGTAATCACACGAATATGGTTCTTGGCATCATAGAGCCCGTCAAGGACCGCTAAGTAGCTTTCACCTGGCACGCCAAAGGTTGTATCTACACCTTGTTCGATCAAAGCTTTGACCAATAAATGTCCTGCAAGCACATCCAAAACCTCTTAATTTTTAAGAAACCTAGTTGGAGTTTTAGAAAAGGTCTATGGGTATAGTTTCTCTTGTCGGATTAATCTTACAGCCTGTTTTCAGGAAACCTACCGATCATCAAAACACTTATTTAAAACCTTCAACTCACAGCCCATCAAAAGCACATAACACATGCACGGGTATGCCCATTGCTTTGATTTTATCTGCGCCACCTAAATCGGGCAAATCAATGATGAATGTAGACTGCACAACTGTCCCGCCCAAAGCTTCGATCAGCTTGATACCTGCTTCTGCCGTACCGCCTGTGGCGATCAAATCATCCAACAGTAATACGTTTTCACCAGCTTCAAGCGCATCATCATGCACTTCCATCGTGGCCGTTCCGTATTCCAGTTCATAATCTTGCGTAATCGTTTTTCCTGGCAATTTTCCTTTTTTGCGAAGCGGGACAAAACCAACACCCAAACGTTGGGCCACAGCGCCGCCCATGATAAAACCACGTGCTTCTAACCCTGCAACTTTATCCACTTTAATGCCAATAAGCGCTGCCACGGTTTGCTCTATCGCTTCATGTAATCCTTCGGCACTGCCAAAGAGCGTAGTCACATCGCGAAACAGGATCCCTTCGTGCGGGAAATCTGGGATGGTTCGGATATAATCGCGTAGGTCTTTTGTCATCGAAATTGCCTTAAGTTATTGTTTGAATACACGTTTGATAAGAGTGCTGGAATCTTCACCTCTGCGCTGCGCAAGCTCTGTTGTAGCAGGCAGTTTCTTTATAATGGAAATCACGCTGGGCGATGTGAGTGCTACTGAGTGGTTTAATGCATCCCCGTCCTCAAAATCGGATAGATCAATTACGGCAGGGCAATCGCATGAGTTTTATCCCTGAATTATCTGGAAAAGAAAATCCTCGTCCCAAGCCGCCAAGTGTCGCTTTAACCTGAGGCTTTGCTTTCCCTTTACGGAGCGCAGCATGTTGTTGGCGGCGTGCTTGATCGTTGTAAAATTAGCTGGCGCGTTTCCTTTACGGATACGACATTCATCATCACGAAACACCATATCCATGACCCAATGCAGCCCGTTTTCAATACCCCAGTGGTCGCGGATAGCTTTTGCGTGAGCTTCGGCGTCACAGGTCATGGATGAGATGTAAAAGCGTGTCTCTGAACGGGTCTTGTCTTGAAGTGTTGCGCAGTATTGGACCATCACGATGCTTTCCAATCCGGGCCAATTGTGCCGCTCCATCAGCCATTCAATATCCGAGCAAACAGTGACTTTTCTTGTTTCAATACGTCCATGTGATTTTTCTACGTCCTCATGGTAAGTTACTGTTGTGTCTGCAAAATCCACAGCGTCCTGTTCTTTCATGAACAGTTCGGTGTCTTTGCGAAGGGCACCTTGATTACCCTTTAAGGCCAAAACATAATCCGCTTGTTTGGTGATGATTTTATCGGCAATATCACGCTGACATCCCATAGCATCTATAGTGACAATAGCCCCCTTTATCGTCAGGAGGTCTAACAGTTCCGGTATGGCCGTGATCTCATTGGATTTGCCGTCCACCTGCCGTTGGGCAAGTGTCAGGTTCAACTCTGAACTCCAGGCCGAGATCATGTGAATTGCGGCCTTGCTGCCAGCCTTATCCAAGCTGCGACGTGAGGTTTTACCATCTATCGCCACGACCCCGCTAAGGGTGCTGTTTAAGGAGGCGACCCACTCCATAAAGCAGGCCTGAAAATGATTGGCATCCAGTGCGGCGTAGATGTTTCCCAGTTGATCATGTGAGGGTGTTCCGTCCGAAAAGGGCAAGAATTTCCGTAAAAAGGCCAGTTTCTTTGTCCCAAACGCAGAAATAGCGACCCAGTCATTCGCCCCGGACAACACGGCACATAACGTCAAAAGCAAAACCTCTGCCATAGGGTAAAGCAGCTTTGTTTGTTGTCGTGGGTCAGATAAAGTAGAAAAATGCGTAAGAAAATCAATGGAATGGCTGTCGGGTGCGTCGGCATTGGACATGGGTAGTGACCTCAATAAAAGCTAAAAGTTCACTCATTGAATCAACCCTCACCTCATTTGTCACCTGCTAACTTTTTCATGCGATTGCCCTGTCTTTGAGTACTGGAACTGTTGACACTGCCCCCCGACTCGATCTATACGCGCGCTACCTGAGGGGGAAAGTATGCCTTTTTTCCTCATACAAGCCACAATCTGGCGGTCATGATCCGGACTTACGTCTCGATCCTCTGGTTTTTACCGCGGTAGTCCATCCACAAAACGTGCGGGCTGCCGTGTCGCGGTGCTTGATCGAAAGATTATGCGCCTATTCGAGTTTGAAACAAGGTCATACGGGAGTTCCGAATGCCAACAATACAACAGCTGATCCGCAAACCGCGCCAGCCGAAAGTAAAACGTCAAAAGTCTATGCACCTGCAGGCATGTCCTCAGAAGCGTGGCGTATGTACACGTGTATATACAACGACACCTAAGAAACCTAACTCTGCGATGCGTAAAGTTGCTAAAGTTCGTCTAACGAACGGTTTCGAGGTTATCTCATACATCCCAGGTGAAAGTCACAACCTTCAAGAGCACTCAGTTGTTCTGATCCGTGGCGGTCGCGTAAAAGACCTTCCTGGTGTTCGCTACCACATCTTGCGCGGTGTACTTGATACACAAGGCGTAAAAGACCGTAAACAACGTCGTTCGAAATACGGCGCGAAGAAACCGAAGTAGGGGTTACACGATATGTCTAGACGCCATCGCGCAGAAAAACGTGAGATTTTACCTGACGCCAAATTTGGTGACAAAGTATTGTCTAAATTTATGAACAACTTGATGCTGGACGGTAAAAAATCCGTTGCAGAACGTATTGTATACGGCGCACTTGATCGCGTTGAAGATAAAACAAAACGTGCGCCAGTAGAAGTATTCCATGAAGCTCTTGAAAATATCAAACCGTCTGTAGAGGTTCGTTCTCGTCGTGTTGGTGGTGCTACTTACCAGGTTCCTGTCGAAGTACGTACAGAGCGTCGTGAAGCTTTGGCTATCCGTTGGTTGATCACTGCGTCTCGTAAGCGCAACGAAAACACAATGGAAGAACGTCTTGCTGGCGAATTGATGGATGCCGTCAACAGTCGCGGTACAGCCGTTAAGAAACGTGAAGACACGCACAAGATGGCCGATGCTAACAAAGCATTCAGCCACTACCGCTGGTAACTTAGAAAAAGGCCCAGAAAAATGGCACGCGAATATCCTCTCGAACTATACCGTAACTTCGGCATCATTGCGCACATTGATGCGGGTAAGACGACTTGTTCTGAACGTATCCTTTACTACACTGGTAAAGAGCACAACATCGGCGAAGTTCATGATGGCGCAGCCACTATGGACTGGATGGAGCAAGAGCAAGAGCGTGGTATTACTATTACGTCTGCTGCGACAACGACTTTCTGGGAGCGTACTGAAGACGGTACGACACCAGACTCGCTTAAGCACCGTATGAACATCATCGACACACCAGGGCACGTTGACTTCACTATCGAAGTTGAACGTTCTTTGGCTGTTTTGGATGGTGCTGTTTGTGTTCTTGACGCAAACGCTGGTGTTGAACCTCAAACTGAAACAGTTTGGCGTCAAGCTGATCGTTACAAAGTTCCACGTATGGTTTTTGTAAACAAAATGGACAAAATCGGCGCTGACTTCTTTAACTGTGTTCGCATGATTGAAGATCGTACAGGCGCAAGTGCTATTCCTGTAGCGTTCCCAATTGGTGCAGAAACAGAGCTTGAAGGTCAGGTTGATCTTGTGACTATGGAAGAATGGTTGTGGCAGGGCGAAGACCTTGGTGCATCTTGGGTGAAAGCCCCGATCCGTGACAGCTTAAAAGCAGCTGCTGACGAATGGCGCAACAAGCTAGTTGAAGCTGCCGTCGAAATGGACGATGACGCAATGGAAGCTTACCTTGAAGGTCAAGAGCCAGATGTTGCGACATTGCGTACATTGATCCGTAAAGGGTGTTTGTCGTTGGCATTCGTTCCTGTTTTGGGCGGCTCTGCATTCAAAAACAAAGGCGTTCAGCCGCTTCTAAACGCTGTTGTTGATTATCTTCCATCACCTTTGGATGTTGTTGACTACATGGGCTTTAAGCCAGGCGATGAAACAGAGACACGTGATATTGCACGTCGTGCAGACGACACAATGGGCTTCTCTGGTCTTGCGTTTAAAATCATGAATGACCCATTTGTTGGTTCTTTGACATTTACACGTATCTATTCAGGTGTTTTGAACAAGGGCGACACTCTATTGAACTCTACTAAGGGTAAAAAAGAGCGTGTTGGCCGTATGATGATGATGCACTCTATAGAGCGTGAAGAAATCACAGAAGCATTTGCGGGTGACATTATCGCGTTGGCGGGTCTGAAAGACACAACAACAGGTGATACACTTTGTGCTGTTAACGAACCAGTTGTTCTAGAAACAATGACTTTCCCAGATCCTGTGATCGAGATTGCTGTTGAGCCTAAAACAAAAGCTGACCAAGAGAGAATGTCTCAAGGTCTTGGTCGTTTGGCTGCAGAAGATCCATCATTCCGTGTTGAAACAGACCTAGAGTCTGGTCAGACAATCATGAAGGGCATGGGCGAACTTCACCTAGACATCCTTGTGGACCGTTTAAAGCGTGAATTTAAAGTTGAAGCTAACATCGGTGCACCTCAAGTTGCTTACCGTGAAACGATCTCTCACGAAGCTGAGATTTCTTATACGCACAAAAAGCAATCTGGTGGTTCTGGTCAATACGCTGAAGTTAAAATGGTTATCATTCCAACAGAGCCAGGCGAAGGCTTCTCATTCGAGAGCAAAATCGTTGGCGGTTCGATCCCGAAGGAATACATTCCTGGTGTTCAAAAAGGTATCGAGTCTGTAATGGACTCTGGTCCGTTGGCTGGCTTCCCTGTGATCGACTTCAAAGTGGAATTGATCGACGGTAAATTCCACGATGTTGACTCAAGTGTTATGGCGTTTGAAATCGCTGGTCGTATGGGTATGCGCGAAGGGATGCGCAAAGCTGGTGCGAAAATGCTAGAGCCAATCATGAAAGTGGAAGTTGTGACACCTGACGAATATACAGGTGGTATCATTGGTGATCTGACATCACGCCGCGGCATGGTTCAAGGTCAAGACACTCGTGGTAACGCAATTGCAATCGACGCACGTGTGCCATTGGCAAACATGTTCGGTTACATCAATACCTTGCGGTCTATGTCTTCTGGTCGTGCGAACTTTACTATGCAGTTCTCACACTACGATGCAGTCCCAAGCAATATTTCTGAAGAAATCCAGGCAAAATTCGCCTGATCTGAAACTGACAGGTCAGGCATTGCCGACCGAATAAACTTAGGAGAGCCACAATGGCAAAAGAAAAGTTTGAACGTAATAAGCCGCACGTCAACATCGGCACAATTGGCCACGTTGACCACGGTAAGACAACATTGACAGCTGCGATTACCAAGCAGTTTTCAGACAACTTCAAAGCGTACGACGAAATCGACGGCGCACCAGAAGAAAAAGCACGTGGTATCACGATTTCTACTGCTCACGTTGAGTATGAGACTGAAGGTCGTCACTACGCACACGTTGATTGCCCAGGCCACGCTGACTATGTGAAAAACATGATCACTGGTGCGGCTCAAATGGACGGCGCTATTCTTGTTGTGAACGCAGCAGATGGTCCTATGCCTCAAACACGTGAGCACATCCTTTTGGGTCGCCAAGTTGGTATCCCGCACATGGTTGTGTACATGAACAAAGTTGACCAAGTTGACGACGATGAGTTGCTTGAATTGGTTGAAATGGAAATCCGTGAGTTGTTGAACGAATACGACTATCCAGGTGATGATATCCCTATCATTGCGGGTTCTGCATTGGCAGCTTTGGAAGACCGTGACGATGCAATCGGCAAAGAGAGCATCGCGAAATTGATGGAAGCTGTGGATTCATATATCCCAACACCAGCACGTGACATCGACAAAACGTTCCTAATGCCAATTGAGGATGTGTTCTCAATCTCAGGCCGTGGTACAGTTGTAACGGGTCGTATTGAGCGTGGCTCAGTTAACGTTGGCGAAGAAATCGAAATCATCGGCATCAAAGACACGAAGAAAACAACATGTACTGGTGTTGAAATGTTCCGCAAACTGCTTGATCGCGGTGAAGCTGGCGACAACGTTGGTGTTCTTCTTCGCGGTATCGACCGTGAAGGTGTTGAGCGTGGCCAAATTCTTGCGAAACCTGGTTCAGTTAAGCCACACACTAAGTTTGAAGCAGAAGTATACATTCTGACGAAAGACGAGGGTGGCCGTCACACACCATTCTTCGCAAACTACCGTCCACAGTTTTACTTCCGTACAACTGACGTGACAGGTACTGTTGAGTTGCCATCAGGCACAGAAATGGTGATGCCGGGCGACAACTTGAAGTTCGCAGTAGAATTGATCTACCCAATCGCGATGGAAGAAGGCTTGCGCTTTGCTATCCGTGAAGGTGGTCGTACTGTGGGTTCTGGTGTCGTTTCTAAAATCATCGAATAAGAATAAGTAACCTACGGGTTCGAAGTGGGGCGGCAGGTTCTCTGTCGCTCTACCTATCAACTCTAACGCCTTGAAAGGCAAAGTAATGCAAAGCCAAAACATTCGTATTAGGCTAAAAGCTTATGATTACCGTGTGCTAGATGCGTCTACACTGGAAATCGTAAACACAGCCAAGCGGACTGGTGCACAAGTACGTGGCCCAATCCCTATGCCGAATAAGATCGAGAAATTTACTGTTCTTCGTGGTCCACACGTGAACAAAAAAGCTCGTGAGCAATTCGAAATTCGGACGCACAAGCGTCTGTTAGACATCATTGACCCAACTCCACAAACAGTAGACGCGCTTATGAAGCTCGATCTTGCTGCTGGTGTGGATGTTGAGATCAAACTATAAGAGGGGCCCGGATATTATGCGCTCTGGAATTATAGCAAAAAAATTAGGCATGACTCGTTTGTTCATGGAAGATGGTAAGCAGATCCCTGTAACTGTTCTTCAAATGGAAAACCTACAAGTTGTGGCTCAACGCACATCTGAAACTGACGGATACTCAGCTGTTCAGCTTGGTGCTGGTGTTGCTAAAGCAAAACGCCAATCTGCAGCAATGCGTGGCCACTTTGCGAAAGCTAAAGTAGAACCAAAACGTAAAATCGCGGAATTCCGCGTTTCTGCTGATAACCTAATCGAAGTTGGTGAAGAGATTACTGCGAACCACTTCCTTGAAGGTCAAAAAGTAGACGTTGCTGGTACATCAATTGGTAAAGGTTTTGCTGGTGCGATGAAACGTTGGAACTTCTCTGGTTTGCGTGCGACACACGGTGTGTCTATCTCTCACCGTTCTCACGGTTCAACGGGTCAGTGTCAGGATCCTGGTCGCGTTTTCAAAGGTAAGAAAATGGCCGGTCACATGGGCGCTGCTCGTGTAACAACACAGAACTTGGAAGTTATCAAAACAGACATCGATCGTGGTCTTATCATGATCAAAGGCGCTGTTCCTGGTTCAAAAGGTGGTTGGGTTACTGTTAAAGACGCTGTTAAAAAGAAAGCTCCAGAAGGCCTTCCTTTCCCAGCAGCACTTCGCAGCCAACAAGCACCAGCTCAGGTAGAAGACGCTCAAGTTGCTGAAGCAACGGAAGCACCTGAAGGAGGAGCAGAATAATGAAAGCTGACGTAATCAAGTTGGACTCAAAAGCTGCAGGTAGCATCGAACTTTCCGATGCGATCTTTGGTCTAGAGCCACGCGCTGACATTCTTCACCGTGTTGTGCGGTACCAATTGGCAAAACGCCAAGCGGGTACACACAAAGTGAAAACACGCTCTGAAGTAAGCTACTCAACAAAGAAGATTTACCGTCAAAAAGGTACTGGTGGCGCGCGTCACGGTGCTCGTTCGGCGCCTATCTTCCGCGGTGGTGGTGTTTACAAAGGCCCAACGCCTCGTAGTCACGCACATGATCTAACGAAGAAATTCCGTGCATTGGGTCTTCGCCATGCTTTGTCTGCAAAGGCAACTGCTGGTGAGCTTGTGATCCTAGATGCGGCTACTCTTAAAGACGCAAAAACGAAGGAATTGGCTAAAACTGTCAAAAACCTTGGTTGGAAAAAAGCATTGGTAATTGACGGTGCTGAAGTAGATGCAAACTTCTTGTTGGCATCACGTAACATCGACGGTTTGGACATTTTGCCAAGCCAAGGTGCAAACGTGTATGACATCTTGAAATCAACTACTTTGGTTCTGACGAAAGCTGGTGCAGAAGCATTGGAGGCTCGCCTGTCATGAGCACTAAAGCAGAACTATACGACATCATTCGCAAGCCGATTGTAACTGAAAAAGCAACTATGGCGTCTGAAAATAACGCTGTTGTTTTCGAAGTTGCAATTGATGCGAACAAACCTCAGATCAAAGAAGCTGTAGAAGGCTTGTTCAATGTTAAAGTAAAAGCAGTGAACACTTCGATCACAAAAGGCAAAGTAAAGCGTTTCCGCGGGCAACTGGGCAAACGTAAGGACGTTAAAAAAGCTTATGTTACACTTGAAGAAGGTAACACAATCGACGTCTCTACTGGTCTTTAAATAGGTTCCAAAATATTTAAGAAGCCCTCGGCATTTGTCGGGGGCTTTTTTCGTTTAGAAGGTATGTCCCAGTTGGGACACCTAGTTATGCTGTTGATAGTAATATATTTTCCAAAATTAACGTGAAAATCACACACTGTATCAATGCTTATTCTATACCGCATGGATGTTCCCCAATTTGGTAAGCATCAAGGGAACCCCCTCTATTTTGGTCTGACTTGAGCTGCGATTATTGCGCGAGGCTGGCGATGTGGCTGGCGTGATATGAGGATTTTTCTGATGATCAAGCGACGGGGTGGCCGAGGTTCCAAGTAAACATCAACGCTGCATTATCTGATCGTTGATTCGTTGGGCCAGCTTTCGGGCTTTGGGTGTGTCCAGAGCCTCAAGTTCACTTGCGATGAGGCACCGGTGAGGCGGATTTTCCAGTGCGTATCTTCCGATTTCAACAACGATGTCGTCATCGGCGACAGTTAAAAGCGCTTCGATCTTTTGGCTGGTTGGATTTTTCCGGAACTCGGCAAGCAATCCTGCCCTTGCGCTGATATGGCCCAGATTCCCCGCCACTGTCAGAGCGGTTCGTCGGACTGAAGGGTCTGGGTCGCTGAACCCGATTTCCAAGGTGCTTCGCTGTGGGCTGTTCGATTGTATAAGGATGAAGGCTTGGGCACGGACTGTTGGTGCGCCGTGTTCCAGCCATGGCAAGATTTGTGCCTGAGGCAGCTTCAAGCCCACGCTCACAGCGGCTTGCAACACAAACGGGAGCAAGCTGTCGGGCAAGTCCTGTGCGCCAAGGATCTTGCTGATTTCTTTTTTTGCAGCTTCATTCCCAATGGCGCGAAGAGTTTCCAAGGCAAGCTTTTGTTCTGGTAAAGGGGTCGCAATTCCGAACCCCTTAAACCGGTTCCAAAGCGCGACGAGACCCGGAACGGCTATATCTCCCAAGCCCCGTTCCACAATCTGGGCGCACAGCAGGTCGACGTTGGACAGTGTAGCCTTTGCCGTCTTCTCGACGAGGTCTTTGTCGGACAAGCCTTCAAGGTTTTCAACGCCCAAGTCGTGCTGTGAGGTATCTGGCCCTTGCCAATTCCCGCGCTCTTCAAACAGATCCCCTTGCTCTGGGAGTGCCGCTGAATCACGGGGGCCGATCATGCCGCTATAACGCTTTGTTCCCGCTCCTCGATCATCTCCTGATAGGCCCACGGTAGGAGATCTTGCATACGGTTTGCGGGATGATCCTGGATGCGCTCGAGCACCCATGCGAGCCAGGCTTCGGGATTGACGTTGTTCATCTTGGCGGTTTCGATGAGGGTGTAGGCTATGGCGGCGGATTTTCCACCTGCCTCTGATCCCATGAACAGGTAGTTCTTACGTCCAACGGCCACAGGGCGCACCGCACGCTCGGCTGTGTTGTTGTCGATTTCCAGAAAGCCATTGTCGAGATAGGGCCGCGCCTTTGGCATGCGCGCGAGCGCATATCTGATCGCCTTGGCCAGCGGCGTCTTAACGGAGATCTTGCCCAGCTGCTCCTTGAGCCAGATTTCCAACTCATCAAAGATCGGCTTGGCATATTCCTGACGCAGGGCCACGCGCTCAGCAGGCGCCAGACCCCGCGCTTGTGCCTCAACATCATAGAGCTTTCGAATGCGCAGAACGGCTTCGCCCGCCACGGGCAGCTTCAGACTTTCAAACAGGCTATAAAAATCCCGCCGAACATGGGCCATGCAGGCCATCTCTTTGACGCGCCCCGTCCGATAGGCGTCATTATACCCAGCATAGGCATCCGCATGGGCATAGCCCTTGTAGGGCTTGAGATGTTTGCTCGGATGTTCTGCGCCCCGGTTGGTGGAGAACTGATACCACACCGCCGGTGGTGCGCCGCTCGCCCAGGCGCTCTCATCTCTGGCATAGACCCAGAGCCGCGCGGTTTTTGTCTTGTTATTACCGCGTCCCTTGCCCTTTTGGAGCAGTTTGACCGTGGTGTCGTCCATGAAGATCGCTTGCGCCTCAAAAACGTGATCCCGGATGGCATCAGCCACGCGCTCCAACAGCTTAGTGCATTTGCCGACCCAGTTGGCCATGAGCGACCCGCTCAGATCGATGCCTTCATTCTCAAACATCTGGCTCTGTCGATACAGCGGCAGATGATAGCCGTATTTGCAGCACAAGATGTGGGCCATCAACGCAGGGCCGACAAAGCTCTTGGGAATAGGACGGCTTGGCATCTCGGCCTGAACCACCTTCTCACAACAGGTGCAGGCCAGTCGTGGGCGCTCAAGTTGTTTTACGACGTAATGGCCGGGCACATATTCCAGTTCTTCCATCACATCTGTCCCGAGCACTTTGAAGCTGCCACCACAGTCGGTGCAAGCATCACTGGGCGTGATGGTCTTTTTGACCCGCTTGAGCCCCTTGGGGAAAGGTTTGCGCTTGCGCGGGGTACGCGGCGGCTTTGTGGTCTCAGCGTCAGAGGGCCCATTCTCATCATCCGTCTCAGCGGCTTGTTCGATTTCAAGATCTTCAAGGATCAGCGCCAGCGCCAGCTGTGTGCTGCTTTCTGACTTTGAACCGAAGCGATGTTTTTTATGTCCGTGCAATTGCAGGCGCAGATCGGCAATCAGGGTATCTCTGCTCATAATGGCAAGCGCATGGGCGGCGCGCTCCGCAGCAAGAGCCGCTTCCATCTCATTTTCAAGGCGCTTTTGCGCTGTGGCATGGCTCAACGACAGCCCCAACAACTCCGCGTCTTTACGAGCCAATTCCGCCGCTTGTGCGGCCACAAACGCCTGCACGTCAGGGGGCAAATCAGCCAGATTTGGAGGGGTCTTACTCATGCCACTCCTTACCAAATCAAGGGCCTCATGGGAATCCCAAAACGTCAGAAATACCCATAAAACATTGCCTCTAACCTACCATCTTGGGTCGCCATGTCTTGAGCGGCATACGCCAATCCAGACCTTCCATCAGCATCGCAAGCTGCGCACGGCTCAGGTTGATCTTACCTTCCTGAGCAGAGGGCCAGATAAACCGACCCCGTTCAAGGCGCTTGGTAAACAGGCACGCGCCCTGACCATCCCACCAGATCATCTTGATCTGATCACCGCGTCGCCCTCGGAACAAAAACAGATGGCCGGAGTAAGGATCACCCCCCAGAACCTGCTCGGTCTGAACGGCCAGACCGTTGAACCCGCGCCGCATGTCAGTCACCCCCGCCGCCAGCCAGATCTTTGCATCCGCCAGTACCGGGATCATGCCGCCAGCCCACGCGCCAATTCCAGCACAAAGCCCGCATCAACCCCACCGCTCACGCTCAGCTTGCGCCCATTCTCCAAAGTGATCTCAATCTGGGGACTGGTTGTAAGCTGCGCTTCTGGCAGCACAGATGAAACATCAGTATCACTGTTTGCCACTTCGACTGGTATGAAGCCGGTATCACCCGACGCGTCCGGCTGGAACCGCGCATCACCGCGCCACGCGTAAATCCGGCGGGGTGGCACATCATGACGCCGCGAGACCATCGGAACACTCACGCCATCACCTTGGCTCTCCGCCACTAGCCGTCGCTTAAAATCATCCGTGTATTTGGAACCTCGCCCAGCCCGTCGCTTGCTCATCAGAAAAATCCTCATATCGCGCCAACCAAACCGCCAGCCTCGCGCAATAATCGCATCTCAAATCAAACCAAAATAGAGGGGGTTCCCTTGATGCTTACCCAATTTGATCTGATTTTGAGGGTGCAAAAGGGGGTAATATGTCTGTGCTTTACACGCTAGGCGGTGTGAACCGCCTTATAGCGGTACGTGGAGACCACACACTCTACACTTGCTGTTTGGCTCCCATTTATTTTCCAATAATTGGTTAAAACCACCAGCTTTTAGCTGGTCAGCTTTAGCGTTATTTACATAAGGTTTCCTTCCATTTTAAGACCCAGCGTTGCGGTAAGGTCTTAAAATGGAAGGAAACCTTATGATCTATTCTACTGGAAGTCATAGCAGATATTATCACAGATACCATATCGTTTGGGTAACAAAATATCGTTACAAGGTGCTGCGTGGTGAAATGCGTGAGCGTATTCGGACATTGATACGACAAACGTGCAATGAATTGGGCGTACACATTGAAAAAGGCGTATTGTCTACCGACCATGTGCATATGTTTGTGTCAGTCCCGCCGCACGTCCCAATTTCAAAGGTGATGCAACGCGTAAAAGGGAGGTCCTCATACAAGATACAGCGGGAGTACCCCGAATTACGCAAACGCTATTGGGGGCAACGGTTCTGGGCTAGAGGCTATTTTTCAACGACGAGTGGAAATGTGACGGATGACGTTATTCGTCAGTATCTTGAATTACATTCAAAACGTGAACCTACCGACGAAAGTCGGTAGTTGTTCAGTCGGGGGCCTTTTTTATCTGCTTTCACAAAACCACCAGACGCATTAGACATCCCTAACTTCGCAATTTCGGGAAAAATCATGGCGCAAAAATCCACCATTTATAAAGTTGAACTTTCCGTTTCCGATATGGATCGTCACTATTATGAGACCCATAAACTGACCGTTGCCAAACACCCGTCAGAAACGGATGAACGGTTAATGGTGCGTATTCTAGCATATGCCCTGAATGCCCATGAACAATTGGAAATGACCAAGGGCCTTTCAACGGATGACGAGCCAGATGTTTGGCAGAAAAGCCTGAGTGGCGAGCTGGAGTTGTGGGTGGCGTTGGGACTTCCGAGCGAGAAGGTTGTGCGTCAATCCTGTGGCAAAGCCGACGCGGTGATTGTCTATTGTTACGGCGGCAAGACGGCTGAGATGTGGTGGGAGAAGATCAAAAACAGCACCACGCGGTTTGATAACCTACAGGTTATCAATTTGTCACAAGATGACACCAGCGAACTGGGAAAACTGGCAAGCCGCTCGATGAAGGTGCAGGTTAATATTCAGGACGGCGATGTGATGGTCAGTGTTGATGATAGTATCGTTTACGTTACTCTGGCCAAATGGAAAAATGCGGGTCATAGATCGTCGACCAGCACGAAATACGCATAAGCTGCAAAAGCAAAAGGCGGGCCCGATTACCTTGTGGAGGGCAGCTTTTTTGCTTGCGATAAACAGCAACGAAAGCGCCTGAGCCTACAGGAGCGAACGAACTTCAGTTATGAGCCCTTCTGTGCCATGCCGTAACATACACAAATAACTGTTCATTGGATGCAATGGTCGCTAACACTCAATCTAAACTGCGCAGATATTCCTCACCGAAGAAATGACGGATTTAAGCACTATTATTCATCAATGGTTTCATCTTCTGCAACCATTGCTTGGGCATGCAAGTTGCCTGGCTGTGCAATGCCGATAACACCCATTGCCTGTACTTCGCCAGTTTCTTCTGGTGCTTCGCTTGTGACACGTCGTGCCATAGCAAACAGGGCGACACCAACGCTGATGAGTCCAACCAGTATTTGCAACCCACGCCCGTCAGCCATGATGATAACATTGGGCCCCAGAAACATGCCAAAAACCTGGCCAAGCTGCAGAAGAAACACCATCGTGCCGCTGGCTGGTACTACCTGTGCGGGCAGTAACTGGTCATTGGCGTGTGCTGCAAGGATCGAATAGACGGGTAATGTCATGGCCGCAATCACTGCAAACCCGATCACGAACTGCGAGTCGTCAATCACGAGCCAAATCGCAGCCAAAGCAGCACTCACACTCAGCCAGATCACGACGTTACGTCTGTCGGTCTTGTCAGAAATCCAACCGATAGGATACTGGACAAACCCTGCGGCAATCATTGCCACCACCAGAACGCCTGAGGCTTGGGCGGCGGAAAACCCTTGGTTCAAGGCATAAAGCGGCAGTGCAATAAACCATGCCGAAACACCCACACTCATCAGTGTGATGCCTGTCACTGCCATGGGCGATACTTTGTAAAGTTTGGCGACTGTCATGCGGTCGGGGGCCGTAAATTCAGGGGCGCGGATACCAGACAAGAGTAGCGGAACAATAGATATTGAGATTAGAATCGAGACAATCCCGAACATCAGGTTGCCAGTCGGGTCGGGAAAACCAACAAGTGCGGTTCCAAGTGCTGGCCCGAGTGTCTGGATAATGAAATACACTGACAAAACCTGCGCCCGGATACGGTTTTCACTTTTAGCGTTCAGCCAACTTTCTGTGACAACATAAAGGCCGGGAAAACAGACGCCAGCAAGGAAGCGCATCCCACTCCAGCTCATCGGGTCGCTTGTTAACAGGTGAATGATCGCCGAGATTGAAACCATTGAGGCCAGTGCCGAAAAAACGCGGATGTGACCAACTTTCTCAACCAGCTTAGGTACAGTAATCGTACCGATCAGTGCGCCCAGTGGATAACAAGCCTGCATGATTGAAATGGTCAATGGCGAAAATCCCAGTCCTGCCCCCCGGATTGACAAAAGGGTGACCAGTAGGCCATTGGCGACCATCAACATGGCCATGCCAAGAAAAAGCGTCCAGTTATCTATGAGTGCGCGGCGCATGGAGCCTCCCCTTGGTTTTATGCCTGTCTAGCAAGGGCAAACTTTGCGTACTTCTTTGTTTGCGACTGATCGGTCGCATTCAGGTGTTGATACCCCTAAATGTGGAACAAGCCCCAGTTCCTGCGGCAATCGTTGCAATGGCAGTAGTAGGCCCATGTAACTTCAGCCACATATTCCCACGTTGTTGTCTGACAAAGACAATACCCACGTGTTGTCATATCTTACTTCTCTTACGTGCAAGTTTGTATCTGTTCTTGTGTGAGGGCAGGCTTGAAGGGGACAGGTTGCATTTTAATAGCAACAGAGAGTTTGTGATGAAGAGTGTATTGAATGTTTGCGACTACATAAGCGCCCACCCTAGGGGAGGGTTGGGCGCGGGCCGCTTGCGCGACCTAATTTTAGAGCATGTTGCATGCATACAATCCCCAATAAAACAACGCTAAACCTATAGACACCCACCTCCATCCCTGATACTCCCGCCCAATTGATTGGTCTCGGATTCGTTCTGGGGCCTCTCACTCTTTTTAAAGCCGAGTGTTTTGCACTCACAATTGACGGACCTACGGGGCCGTATAACCACAGTGGCCTGCGGGTCACGCTAAAAACGGAAGACAGAAAGAATGGCATTAAAGTCGTATAAACCGACGACGCCAGGCCAACGTGGGTTGGTTCTGATTGACCGTTCCGAGCTTTGGAAAGGCCGTCCTGTTAAAGCGCTCACTGAAGGTGTGCGTAAAAACGGCGGTCGGAACAATACCGGACGGATCACTATGCGTCGCAAAGGTGGGGGTGCTAAGCGCCTGTACCGTATCGTTGACTTCAAACGTAACAAAATGGACATGCCAGCAACGGTGGAGCGTATTGAATACGACCCTAACCGTACTGCGTTCATCGCGTTGATTAAATATGAAGACGGTCAGCAAGCATACATCATTGCACCACAGCGTCTGGCTATTGGTGATAAAGTTGTTTCATCTGCTAAGGCAGATATTAAACCAGGTAACGCTATGCCGTTCACTGGTTTGCCAATCGGCACAATCATCCACAACATCGAATTGAAGCAAGGCAAAGGCGCACAAATGGTTCGTGCTGCTGGTTCTTATGCGCAATTTGTTGGTCGTGATGGTGGCTATGCTCAGGTGCGTTTGTCATCTGGTGAGCTTCGCTTGGTACGTCAAGAGTGTATGGCAACAGTAGGTGCCGTATCTAACCCAGATCACAGCAACCAAAACTTGGGTAAAGCTGGTCGTAACCGTCACAAGGGCATCCGCCCATCTGTACGTGGTGTTGTTATGAACCCGGTAGATCACCCACATGGTGGTGGTGAAGGTCGTACATCTGGTGGTCGTCATCCTGTGACACCATGGGGTAAGCCGACTAAGGGTGCTCGCACACGTTCAAACAAGACAACGGATAAATTCATCGTTCGTTCTCGTCACGCTAAGAAGAAGGGTCGCTAAGATATGCCTCGTTCAGTCTGGAAAGGCCCATTTGTTGATTCATACGTACTTAAAAAAGCGGAAGCTGTACGTGAATCTGGGCGTAAAAATGAAGTTATTAAAATTTGGTCTCGTCGCTCGACGATCCTACCTCAGTTTGTTGGTTTGACTTTCGGTGTTTATAACGGCCGCAAGCACATCCCAGTAAACGTATCTGAGGATATGATTGGTCAGAAGTTTGGCGAATACAGCCCGACCCGTACGTATCACGGTCACACGGCTGATAAAAAAGCGAAGCGGAAATAAGCTATGAGTAAGTCGAAGAACCCTCGTCGCGTTGCAGATAACGAAGCTATGGCCGTATCTCGCATGCTAAAGACTAGCCCGCAGAAAATGAATCTTGTTGCGCAACTTATTCGCGGCAAATCAGTAGCAAAAGCGCTGGCTGATCTTACATTTTCTAAAAAACGTATCTCTGACGATGTAAAGAAAACTTTGCAGTCAGCGATTGCGAATGCGGAAAACAACCACGGTTTGGATGTTGACGAATTGATCGTTGCAGAAGCTTGGGTTGGTAAAAACCTTACTATGAAACGCGGACGTCCACGTGCGCGCGGCCGTTACGGCAAGATCTTGAAGCCATTCGCTCAAGTTACAATCATAGTACGTCAACCGGCACCAGCAGAGGAGCAAGCGTAATGGGTCAAAAGATCAATCCAATTGGCTTCCGTCTGCAAGTCAACCGTACATGGGACAGCCGCTGGTTTGCTGAAAGCAAAGACTACGGCGATCTTCTACTAGAAGACCTTAAGATCCGTGACTTCATCAAGAAGGAATGTGTTCAAGCTGGTATTTCTCGTGTGATCATCGAACGTCCACACAAGAAGTGTCGTGTGACTATTCACTCTGCACGTCCAGGTGTGATCATCGGTAAAAAAGGTGCTGACATTGAAACGCTTCGTAAGAAAGTTTCTGCTCTAACAGCTTCTGAATTGCACTTGAACATCGTTGAAGTTCGCAAGCCAGAACTTGATGCTGCATTGGTTGCTGAATCAGTTGCTCAACAGCTAGAGCGTCGTGTATCTTTCCGTCGTGCCATGAAACGTGCTGTTCAAAATGCAATGCGTATGGGTGCCTTGGGTATCAAGATCAACTGTGCAGGCCGTCTTGGCGGTGCAGAGATTGCGCGTACTGAATGGTACCGCGAAGGCCGCGTTCCGTTGCACACACTACGTGCGGACATCGACTATTCACGTGCAGAAGGCCTTACAGCTTATGGTATCATTGGTATCAAAGTTTGGATCTTCAAAGGTGAGATCATGGAACATGATCCACAAGCACATGATCGCCGTGCTGCTGAAGCACAAGAAGGCGGTGCGCCGCGTCCACAGGGCAACCGCCCTCCACGCCGCTAAGCGCAGAGCTGAAGGAGAAATACAATGCTTTCACCAAAGCGTACTAAATTCCGCAAAGCGTTTAAGGGCCGTATCCACGGTCAAGCTAAAGGCGGTTCTGATCTGAACTTTGGTTCATACGGTCTGAAAACAACTGAACCTGAGCGTATCACGGCACGTCAAATCGAAGCGGCTCGCCGCGCGATGACACGTCACATGAAACGTCAAGGTCGTGTTTGGATCCGTATCTTTCCAGACTTACCAGTGACAAAGAAACCTACCGAAGTCCGTATGGGTAAAGGTAAAGGTTCTGTTGAATTCTGGGCGGCTAAAGTTAAACCAGGTCGTATCATGTTTGAAATCGACGGCGTAACTGATTCAGTAGCACGCGAGGCACTTCGCCTAGCAGCTATGAAATTGCCAGTTAAAACACGCATCGTTCAACGCGAAGATTGGTAAGCAGTTTTGGTCGTAAGACCAAAAGCTGTGCGGTGTAAGCGACATGTAATATCGCTGGGCCGCTAGCCAGATAAAAGATTTAAAACCCCTGACCGCAAGGTTGGGGGTTTTTGCTTTGGTGCTATTGAAATGTAATTAATGCACGAACTATAGTTCAGGATGTAAATTGCATAAATAAATTGTAGGTGGGGGGCTTACCCAGAGTTACGCTGTTTAAACCGTGTCGCATAACAAACATTATGGAATTTTTACATTGAAGCTAGAAGAACTCGGAAACCGAATATGTATTTTAGGGCCTTCCAATAGTGGGAAGTCAACACTTTCACATGCAATAGGAAAGAAACTGGGCTATAATATTATACATTTAGATCAGTTGTATCATAGACCGAATACAAATTGGAAGCCGCGTCCATTTGACGAATTTATCGAGCTGCATGACACAGCGATTTTAGATGAATGTTGGATCATTGAGGGTAATTATTCAGGTTGCCTAACTCAAAGATTAAACCGTGCAACTGGCGTCATATTCTTAGCCCCACCTGTTTTTGGAAACGTATATAGATATGTTCGTAGAACCTTATTCGAACCGAGCAGGCATGGTAACTTAGAAGGGGCCAAAAACCGTTTAAACTGGCGCATGATGCGATACATTATTTTAGAACAACCTAAGCAACTAATTAGAAACGAACAATACCTCAAAGAAAGAGGAGATAAATGCCTCAAAATTAGATCACTTAAAGAGGTAAACGAATATTACATGAAATGGCAAGTAAGCAGATTATAATTGTAGTAGATAAAACGTAACTATGCGCGGAACTCGCTCTGAAACCCCCAGAACGTAAACCCCAAATATTGAAGTGTCGGGGGTTCCAAATCTTATCCGCGCGTTGGCAAAGGTTCGATTGTAGATTGAAATTACCCCTCCGACCTAACATTATCATGGTTAGTGAACGGATGGATTCAAAAAGAAGGCGATCAATGAAAAGTGGAAATAAGGCTGGTTTCAAAGTTTTCGTAAGTGTCATTGCTGCGTGTTGTCTTTTTTCGCAAGGTGCAGCCGCTCAGAGTAAGCAAGAAGCGCAAAGTCATGCAACACGGCTTGGCCTGAACGTGAAGATGCTGGCTGAGGCGCAAAAAATGTACGAGATTAAGATCGGTTCGATGGTTGAGGATGGGTTATCCCAAGGTGAGCGCGGCTTTATCCAAAGCCAGTTGAAAATAAGTTCATGGTGTATGGCACAACGAGATTATTATGCAAACATCGTTGTTATTACGGAGGATCGACGTCAATTCGAAGATGATTATAGTCTGCTGTCGCTTGATCTATTTACCTTTGGTTCAGCGCTTCAAAACTTTGACTTGGCCAATGTTGATAGTCTGATGAGTGAATTTGCGAACAACCGTAGAGAAATGAAGGATAACGTCAGAGCAATTCACCGCAAAAGTGATGAGGTTTCCGATGAACCAAGTGCAGAAGTGCTTAATCTGATTAACACCTGCAAAGGGAAATTAAACAACATCAAAGACCTGCACGGGAAAGCGCAAAAGGCTGTTGAGTAGTGATCTAACCAACTGTATTTACCTGACAGCGTGAAAACGTAGCCCTTGCTAGTATTTCATTGGTATCAAAACAGGTAATGCTCATATCTTCCTGAGATACAATTAACGGTATTTCTGTGCAGCCAAGAACAACACCTTGAACTTCTGGGTACGCATTAATAACATCCAAAACACTCTGTTTAATTTTGGCGTCCAGACTGCCATCACAAACAGCCATGATTGCATCTGTTATTATGTCTTGATGCGCGGGAGAGGGGATAATTGCCTCAATATTGTGGTGTTTGAAATAGGGGAGGTAGGTTCCGTATTTCAACGTGCTTTTGGTTCCCAGTAAAAGCACCTGGGACATCCCAGCTTTATGAACAGCGCGGGCGGTTTCTTCTAGGATGTTCATGACTGCGACGGTGGCGGCTTCGATCACAGCATCAATATGAACATGAGCAGAGTTGCACGGTATGGCCAGCAATTGCATGCCAGTTTTTTCAAGCAAGTCGACGCTGTTTAAAAGATAGTCTTTAAGTTCTTCATCAACACCCGCCTCAACATTGTCAGGGGATGGGATGTTGTGGATCACCATTTCTGGATATTCAAAATTAAGTTGCGCCCCAAGCTCGGTCTGAAATAACTTGATTATGCGCAGGTAGAATGCGGCAGATGCTTCTGGACCCATGCCACCCAGAACCCCAATTTTTAGATAGTTATTATTTTTCATAGTGCCCTGACCTTAACATATTTATACTTCATGGCTGTTCATATGGTACCGTGATTGTTTTATGGAATGCTATTTTATTTTCCAATAATTGGTTAAAACCACCAGCTTTTAGCTGGTCAGCTTTAGCGTTATTTACATAAGGTTTCCTTCCATTTTAAGACCCAGCGTTGCGGTAAGGTCTTAAAATGGAAGGAAACCTTATGATCTATTCTACTGGAAGTCATAGCAGATATTATCACAGATACCATATCGTTTGGGTAACAAAATATCGTTACAAGGTGCTGCGTGGTGAAATGCGTGAGCGTATTCGGACATTGATACGACAAACGTGCAATGAATTGGGCGTACACATTGAAAAAGGCGTATTGTCTACCGACCATGTGCATATGTTTGTGTCAGTCCCGCCGCACGTCCCAATTTCAAAGGTGATGCAACGCGTAAAAGGGAGGTCCTCATACAAGATACAGCGGGAGTACCCCGAATTACGCAAACGCTATTGGGGGCAACGGTTCTGGGCTAGAGGCTATTTTTCAACGACGAGTGGAAATGTGACGGATGACGTTATTCGTCAGTATCTTGAATTACATTCAAAACGTGAACCTACCGACGAAAGTCGGTAGTTGTTCAGTTTAAAGGTAAACTCCTGTAATCATCCAATCGATCCTTTAGAGTCTGGCCGAAAACTATTTCAATGATTTCAACCCCTTGCTAATCGCCGTGTGACCATTCTGATATGGGCGATGAGGAGCCAGCTTTCAGCAGAAGCAATGGATTTCTCCCAATCTTTTGCCAATCGGCGGCACCGCCCCAACCAGGCAAAGGTGCGCTCGACAACCCACCGTCTTGGAATGAGTTCAAATCCCACAGCCTTGTCACTGCGCTTTAAAATTTCGATAGTCCAACAGCCCATATTTTCTAAAGCTTCTCGTAATTTTGGCCCCGCATATCCTCCATCGGCAAACACATGTCGGAGTTTGGGATGGGAGTAGTAGATAGATTTGAGGACATCAACGGCCCCATCTCGATCTTGAATGCCCGCACTGTGGATGATAAATCCGATCAACAGCCCGATGGTATCTGTGATGATATGGCGCTTACGGCCGTTTATCTTTTTCCCTGCGTCGTAGCCGGAAACACCACCGCTTTCTGTCGTTTTAACACTCTGGCTGTCAATAACACCTGCACTTGGACTGGCTGCGCGACCTGCCAATTCCCGCGCCTTGATGACAAGCGTATCGTTGATCCGGTACAACACGCCATTGTCCCGCCAGTCGTAAAAATACTCCTGTATTGTAGTCCTCGGCGGGAAATCTTTCGGGATCATTCGCCACTGACATCCCGTGCTCGCCATGTATTGCACTCCGTCCCACACATCGCGCATTTCGGTTGTTCTGGGCCGACCAACCACATTGGATTCTGGCAGCAGTGGTTCAATTATTGCCCACTCTTCGTCCGTGCAATCACTTGCATAACGCCCATTGTTTCGCTCATATAGGGGGCGAGTAATATCAGTCCAAGCCATAAAATTCTCCATCTTATTTGATAAAGAGAGTGAATCACAACTTACTGATATTACTCAACTAGTTTTCGGCCAGACACTTAGAAATGAATACCCCTCGCGCGCCTCTTTTATAGTTGCAGACGATAGGTCGAAATACTGCAAATCTTCATCAAAATCAGAGAAGTTGGAGCGGGGGCGATTGTCATCCATCCATGGGTAACAAAAGGCAGAGCCGCTGTAATGTTTGCCTGCTCGGTTCAAGCTGAGCAGATAGATTTGGTTTTCCAATGCACGTGTGGTGGTGAAATCATGCCATGTGGCAAAGCTTTCATCACGGTAATAGGCGCCGCAATGCAAAATGAGATCTACGTTTTGGTCGATAGTGAGTGTGCGTGATAGTTCGGGGATGCGGATGTCATAGCAAATGATGGGGGCACATTTTAGGCCGTTGACCGTAAAGGTGAACAAATGCTGACCTGATGTGAAATACTCTTTTTCCATTGATGCACCGTATTGGCACAGGTGGATTTTATCATAATGGCCGACCAATGATCCGTCTGGCCCAACCACGGCTGTGCTGATGTGGAAACCATTATGGCTTTTATGTGCAAACCCATAAGTAATATGGGTGTTGTGCTTGAGGGCAACAGTGCGCCATGTTTGGAAAGAGGGGCCATCTAAAGCTTCCGCTAAAACATCCAAATGACCAAAGCTTTCGCGTGCATATTCGATGCTGGATAACTCGGGTAAGACAACCAGATCGGCGTGTTTTCTGTCTAAAGCTTCAGAGATTAAAGCGGCACAGCGTTCAAGATGCGTATCACGCTCTTGAGCGGACACCATTGGAGGGATGTCAATCTGACAAGCCAAAAGACGTAGAGTGTTTTCATCAACCATAAACGGCACCATAAATTCCTAGAGGGCGTTGAAACGAGATTTTGCGAATTACGCAGGTACGCCAAAGATAATTAGAACAGCATATTCTTTTTTATGGCAAGCCGTAACATCCGGAAGGCTTTCGCCAGATTTCAAAGAGAGCATGGCGTTGTGGTTTCTTATTGCGCATCTACAGTCACGAGCGAAGATATGGTCTTTGCCTCCTTGAGGTGGAAGTTTTAATTCAGATTACGATCTAGACATTTATTGTGTCTGATTTTCATGTCATTTAAACTTGGGAAAACAAAATCGAACCTTATTAGCAAAGATAGACATATGTTAACGAATTCTGATCTGATTGAGCTCACCACATTTCGTCGCGAATTGCATCGCCATCCTGAAATATCTGGAGAAGAGAAGAATACAGCGCGTATGATTGTGGAAGCTTTGCAATCACTCTCTCCGACGCGTGTGATAACTGATTTAGGTGGCCATGGTGTTGCGGCAGTATTCGATAGTGGCACCAGTGGTCCAACCGTACTTTTCCGCGCAGAACTTGATGCGTTGCCGATCCAAGAGCTTTCGGATGCCCCATGGGTTTCTACTGTTTCTGGCAAGGGGCACCTGTGTGGCCATGACGGGCATATGACAATGTTATTGGCTTTTGGGCGCTTAATTTCTCGTGAGCCGATCAAAAAAGGCCGTATTGTTCTGATGTTTCAACCCGCCGAAGAAGATGGTAGTGGCGCCCGCGCCGTAGTTGCCGATCCTGCCTTTGCAGGGATTAAACCCGATTGGGCTTTTTCTATTCACAATGAACCAGGGCGCTCGCTCGGGTCTGTGGGGATCCGTGCTGGATTAATAAATTGTGCTTCCCAAGGTATGGAAATCAAATTGACTGGAAAAACGGCTCATGCCGCGAACCCAGAATCTGGGCGATCGCCTGCACTTGCTGTAGCCAAATTAATCCCTGCTTTGGGCGCTTTGGGAACAGGTGGAGCATTGAATGATGAATTTCGGCTGGTGACCGTGACCCATGTTCGTTTCGGAGAAGCAACTTTTGGTATCGCTCCAGGTGAGGCGGTGATTTATGCCACTTTGCGCACGGCGCAAGACGGTGCAATGGCTGCAATAGATGAAGATGCTCGCACCCTTGCCACTGAGATTGCTCAAGAGGCAGGTCTGAACGTAGATTTTGAAGTGTTTGATAACTTTGTGGCATCTGTCAACAATAGTGAGGCGGCTGATATTGCGGTTGCTGCAATGAATGCGATTGGAGTGTCTAATGGGGACGATGGCTTGCCGATACGTTGGTCCGAGGATTTTGGTGTCTTTGGTCAGGATGCCAAAGCAGCCATGTTGTGCCTAGGCTCAGGCGAAAAACAGGCTGCGTTACATAATCCAGATTATGATTTTCCAGATGAGCTTATTCCAATTGGTGCTGCAATTTTTGAACGCATTGCGCATGATATTTTATGTTAACGGTATTCAATAATACGTTCAGCCGCTAAAGCACTCTATCTTTTTTCTGGAGCAAACGTGACATGTCGAAAGTAGATTTTGAAAATTACGCAGGCACGCCAAAGACGATTAGAACAGCGTATTCTTTTTTATGACAAGCTGTAACATCTGGCGGGCTTTCACCAGGTTTTAAAGGAAACACTGATCTATCGGCATTTTCAGGGGTACATGCTGCTGCGGTTTCTTCTGGTGTGTATCTGGCTGAACGGCAGGGGCCATGAGTGACATTTGCGATTGTTTTATCATCACTTAACGACCAAGTTTGCTGGCCGTTTTCATCGGGTGCATTTACGGTCAAAAGTGAGATGTGATGTTCGCCATTTGTGACATAGTATTGTCCAGAAGCCATGGGAAAATCCGGAGCTTTCATAATCAAGCCGTTTTCGTCAAGCCACCAATCATCGATATTAAAACGCCATCCTGTTGGCCCGATACCGCCCACTTTGCGTAGTAGTTGATAATATTTCAGCCAAACGCCAATCGGACCAGGATCTTCGCGCCATAGTCCCCATGTTTCTGCGCCAGTGCCAGATTTTGCATCATCAGGTGCAAGGGCTGCAATGTATTGCGTTGGTATCGATTTGTACTTAGCTGCAAAAGCAGGCGCGGTGGCTTGCGCAGTAAACAACGTTGCCAATGCAGATCCGATCCAAGTACGGCGGGTGAATTTTGGCGATGTCATGATCATATTCTCTTTCGGTGAGCTATACAGAATATTAATGAGCTTTTGAAGAAAAGAAAGAAGAATTGTATAGGTTCATGTGTTTTGAGACTCACGCGGCTTCGGCCTGAGTGATTCGAAGGTACTCCATGGGTGTCTTACCTTTCAAGGCGTGATGTGGTCTGAATGTGTTATATTTTTCGACAGCTTTTCTCAGTTCAAACCGCATAGCTCCAATGCTATCGGCAATCAGATCACAACAATCATAGAATTCCTCGCGGAAGGTGCGGTTTCCACGCTCAACGCCACCATTGTATTTCGGTCTGGCTGGCGGCAATACAATGAGCGGGATTTTCATCTGCTCACACGCCGTCTCAAAATCGGCCATAAACTCGGAGCCACCATCAACTTGAATTGAGAGGATTTTATAGGGAGCTATTTCCACAAGCTCTTCCAAAAACCGTTTGGCAGAGCGTGCGGTGGCATTCGAATAAATTTGCGCGTGGATGTGCTTGCTACGCCGTTCCCAGGCCTGAAAGTGCTTGCAGGTGACGCCGTTTTTCGTGGCAGTCATGTGGTCGATCTGCACACGTTCTCCAATCTCTATATCTTTGTAATCCTTATATTTCCATCCTTTGGCGTGGCCCTTGGAGAAGTTACGCTTGCGCTTTTGTGGTGCAGACCTTGATCGTGTAATCAGGCCTTTCTTGCGTAGAAAACCCAAGATACGCCCCACGGTGCTATCGCTTATGATTTGGTTTTTATCGCGCCGCAAGATGGCCCCTATTTTTTCCTTACCGTAGGTTTTATTGTCGCGGCGAATTTCGAGCACCAACTGTTTTTCTGCCTCACCCCACTGTGACTTATTGCGGTGTTTTGGGGCCTTTGATGGCGGCATAATCCCTTGCGCCAAATCCTTCAAAACCCGCTTGTAGCGATAATAAGTAGACCGAGAGATGCCGACAAATTCAGCGCATTTTGCTAGAGAAACACCCTCTGCGCGTAAAGCTTCCCATTGCCGAACCGTGTCTTCGTATTTGATACGGTACGCATCCAAACATTCTTGTGTCCGCGCCCAAGCATAAAGTTTATAAACGTTCTTGTGCAGTCTTATGATTTGCATATTGGCCTCGTGAGTTGGTTTTTTACAATACTCAGTCTCCGAGGCCGCCTAAATCTTGGCAACAAAAAAACAGTCTCACATCTATCTGAACTTATTCAAAATGTAAAATAATAGGTGTTCACAATGTTGTATGAAGAGAGGGTTAATCTGTCTTAATGTTGCAATAGTTAAAGAATCTTGGACATGTTATGTGAGAAATAATGCATAACTTGCTCGCCCAATGAGGTGCACTAGGGTATGAAGTCGCCATGTCACAAATTGATTCACTTTTCGTAACCCGCCTTTACCGTGCAGCCCTGAATGAATTGGGTAAACCAATTGATGGGGATGAATTTGAAAACACATGTCTGTCAATCGCCGAGGATGATGAAGCAGGACAGGAGTGGTGCGAGGAAAATGATTTCCCAGGCTACACCAGCTATGCATCATTAGATGATCTGGCATGGCGGTTCCCGATCTTTAAAGATTTGGTGGAAACGCTGGATAAGCACGTTGCTGCCTTTGCCGAAGACTTACAATTCGATCTGGATGGTAAGGAACTAAAGTTAGATAGCCTGTGGATCAACATTCTGCCTACGGGTGGTATCCATACATCGCATATTCACCCACATAGCGTGATCAGTGGCACGACCTATGTGTCACGTCCAAAAGACGCCAGTGCAATTAAGTTTGAAGATCCTCGTTCGCAGATGATGATGGCGGCACCTACACGTAAAACTGATGCGCGTGAAGAAATGCGCAGTTTTATCTATGTGGAGCCAAACGTGGGTGATGTCTTGCTGTGGGAAAGCTGGTTGCGCCATGAAGTGCCTATGAACATGTCCGACGAAGAGCGGATCAGTGTGAGCTTTAATTACGGTTGGAGCTAAAAGTTAATTTTTTCTAAATTGCCAATTTTAAAACACAATTACCTCCTAGGTTGTACTTAAGTACTAGTGTTAACCCTTAAGAAAACGGATTTTAAGCAGGCAAGGCAGTTGTAAGAAACTTTAAAACTGACCGCCTCCAGTGGAGTAAGTAGCATGAAGATTATGATAGTTGATGACGATGAAATTGCATTGGAATTATTGGCGAATACCTTAACGAATGCAAACTATTGTATAGGTTCATGTGTTTTGAGACTCACGCGGCTTCGGCCTGAGTGATTCGAAGGTACTCCATGGGTGTCTTACCTTTCAAGGCGTGATGTGGTCTGAATGTGTTATATTTTTCGACAGCTTTTCTCAGTTCAAACCGCATAGCTCCAATGCTATCGGCAATCAGATCACAACAATCATAGAATTCCTCGCGGAAGGTGCGGTTTCCACGCTCAACGCCACCATTGTATTTCGGTCTGGCTGGCGGCAATACAATGAGCGGGATTTTCATCTGCTCACACGCCGTCTCAAAATCGGCCATAAACTCGGAGCCACCATCAACTTGAATTGAGAGGATTTTATAGGGAGCTATTTCCACAAGCTCTTCCAAAAACCGTTTGGCAGAGCGTGCGGTGGCATTCGAATAAATTTGCGCGTGGATGTGCTTGCTACGCCGTTCCCAGGCCTGAAAGTGCTTGCAGGTGACGCCGTTTTTCGTGGCAGTCATGTGGTCGATCTGCACACGTTCTCCAATCTCTATATCTTTGTAATCCTTATATTTCCATCCTTTGGCGTGGCCCTTGGAGAAGTTACGCTTGCGCTTTTGTGGTGCAGACCTTGATCGTGTAATCAGGCCTTTCTTGCGTAGAAAACCCAAGATACGCCCCACGGTGCTATCGCTTATGATTTGGTTTTTATCGCGCCGCAAGATGGCCCCTATTTTTTCCTTACCGTAGGTTTTATTGTCGCGGCGAATTTCGAGCACCAACTGTTTTTCTGCCTCACCCCACTGTGACTTATTGCGGTGTTTTGGGGCCTTTGATGGCGGCATAATCCCTTGCGCCAAATCCTTCAAAACCCGCTTGTAGCGATAATAAGTAGACCGAGAGATGCCGACAAATTCAGCGCATTTTGCTAGAGAAACACCCTCTGCGCGTAAAGCTTCCCATTGCCGAACCGTGTCTTCGTATTTGATACGGTACGCATCCAAACATTCTTGTGTCCGCGCCCAAGCATAAAGTTTATAAACGTTCTTGTGCAGTCTTATGATTTGCATATTGGCCTCGTGAGTTGGTTTTTTACAATACTCAGTCTCCGAGGCCGCCTAAATCTTGGCAACAAAAAAACAGTCTCACATCTATCTGAACTTATTCACTATAATGATGTTGTTGCTATGGGCTCTGCGCAGGAAGCATTGGACTATTTGGACGAATCGCAAGAGCTTTTTGATTGTTTCATGCTTGATATTATGATGCCAGGCATTGACGGTGTGACGTTGTGCAAAATGCTGCGCGATACTGAGCAATATTCCCGTGTTCCGATTATGATGATCTCTGCTTTGACAGATCAAGGACATATTGACCGTTCTTTTGCTGTCGGCGCAACAGACTATATAACCAAACCGTTCAATGGGTTGGAATTGGGCGCCAGAGTGCGCGCAGCCAGCGCGTTAAGTAAGGTTGTCAAAGAAGAAGAGTCAGCCAGAATGCGGACGGCTTTCTTGACACAAAAAATTAACAATCTTGACACGGTTGATCTTGCAGAACGGTTTGACCTAAACGTTATCCCCGAAGCATGTGACCTGTTCAAACTAGAGAATTCCTTATTGAAGCTACCTGATGGTAGCCACGCGATAAGGGTCCTTGCCTTTAAAGTTCTACAAGTTGTTGAAATACACAAACAGCTAACTTCGGATGAGTTTCGCGGTATGATAAATGTTGTTGCTGGTTGCATTAGCGAGTGCATTGATAGTTCTAAATTGCAGATAGCTTATGCAGGTAACGGCACTTATGTTTGTACAGACTTTGGGCCAGGAACACATAGCCCAAGTGATATCGAAATAAGCGTTAAAGAAGCTGTTGGGAAATTCCAAATGACGGATAAGTCGGGGAACCCAATGACACTTGGTATCGCGATGGGGCGTCCAGCAAATACCAATTTTTGGTCAAGCATGGAAGCGGCAGCGGGGATAGAAAAAGCTCTGCAGCGTATGGAACTTATCGATACAGAAGATCAAGAGCAGTCACCATTGTTGCTAACGCAGCCCATACGAGAGATGGAAGGCAATGTGTCTGAAGGTCAGGATGCTGCCTATCACTGACCTTTAAGCCTTGTACACACCCACTCTCCGCATTCGATTTTTTATAAAAACAGGCTTCATTATGAAGTGAATGTGCCATAGTAAGAGCGAACAATGTTAGTTCTTATTATGGGTGGGTGTGACCATTACTATTCGACAAATTTTAGCATCATTGCTGACGGTGTTTTCTCTCAGTGCTTGTGCAACAACGAACCCAGCTGATTTACCACCTGTAACACAGCAAGAAGTCACAGAGCTTACAAACGGTATTCTTGCGCTTGGGGCGAATATTGATCCAGAAGAAGCACAAAGAGCTGCGCGTATTGCTTATGAATATCCACGACAGTTAGCGGTTGAGTACAATATCACCGATAGCCCGCTTACGCATAACAGTAAGATTAACACTGGTTTCCGTACACGTGGGTTGTGTTGGCATTGGGCGGATGATCTGGAAGCGCGTCTTGCGCAAGAGAACTTTCAAACGTTGGATTTACACCGTTCCATTGCCAATTCCAGAAAAGCTTTGCGGATTGAACACAGCACCGTTCTGGTAGGCCGTAAGGGCAGCACTTTATACGAAACTTTGGTGTTGGACCCGTGGCGTAATGGCGGGCTTTTATTCTGGGCCCCACCTTTGGACGATAAGCGCTATGAATGGTTGCCCGTAGAGGTGGTTTTCGCGGAAAGGCGTGCGAAGAAGGGGAGCTGAAATATAGGGCTGCCCTCTAAGTTTTCTTCAAAACTATAAGCCATTATAATGCCCAAACTTAAACGCCCACAATTGACCTAGAATTACAGATGCCTCAGGGTGCGAAGATTGGTCGTGCGATGATACGTCATGGCGTGTTTCTATAGTCACGTGTCAGATAGTCTTGTTCGCAAAAGTGACCGAAGGTTTGAGGGATAATAGCATGGTAAATACAGCGTTGAGCGTAGCAGATGTGGTCACGAGCGGTTTGTGCATTGGGTGTGGATTGTGTGAAGCCATAACAGACGGCCGTGTTTCCATGAAAATGACGGCTTATGGCAGTCTGCGGCCATCCCCATCTGACGGGTTTGAGCCAGAGGAAGAACAAAAGGTTTTAGCCGTTTGCCCTGGTGTCATTGCGGAGCCAGCGCAAAGCGAAAATGCAAAAACGGATGATGTCTGGGGAACTTACACATCGATGAAATATGCATGGGCAGGTGATCCTGATGTGAGGTTTAAAGCGGCCACTGGAGGCGTCTTGACAGCATTGGGCGCACATCTTGTGCGTACGGAAAAAGTTAAGTTTGTATTGCATGTCGCTGCGGACCCAGAGCACCCAATGCGGTCTAAATGGATGTTTAGTGAAACAGCGGAAGATGTCATTGCGCGGTCTGGTTCGCGCTATGGCCCTGTGGCCCCCCTTGTCGGCTTGATCAAAGCGCTTGATCGTGAAGAGCCTTTTGCTTTGATCGCCAAGCCCTGTGATGTCGGGGCCGTTTTACAATATGCCAAACTCGACGCGCGTGTGGACAAGTTTTGCACGATGCGCATGGTCATGGTTTGTGGGGGGCAATCCCGCCTTACCAAATCTCAGGCGCTGTTGGATGAATTTGGAACGATGGAACAAGACCTCACCGTGTTCAGATATCGTGGATATGGAAACCCTGGACGGACACGAATTGAGACCAAAGACGGGGCCGCTTATGAAAAGACCTACGGCGAGCTTTGGGAAGATGAAGCTGGCTGGGAACTTGAAACAAGATGCAAGCTTTGCCCTGATGCTTTGGGCGAGGCTGCGGATATTGCTGCGGCGGATGTTTGGCCAGGTGGCGGCCCAACGGGCGAAGATGCAGGTTTTAATGGGGTTATTGCCCGAAGGCCGCAAGCCGAAGATTTACTGTTTTCAGCCGTTGATCATGGGGACCTTATAACGGGTGATGATATTTCCCCTGAAAGCTTTAACGATTTTCAGCCGCATCAGGTTCGTAAAAAACAAGCTTTGAGCGCGCGCTTTGATGGCCGCACTGATGTGGGATTACCTGTGATGGACACGCCCAACCTTCGACTTGGTCGTAATGGGGCTAAACTGACGAATGAACAACGGGATTACCAGAAAGAGGGCACTCAGAAACGTGCGAGAGAAGGCAGGTTTGCTGAGCCGAAAAGCTGATCAATGTGAGTTTTAAGTATGATCAGGTCTAAGTGTCTGGCCGAAAACTAGTTGAGTAATATCAGTAAGTTGTGATTCACTCTCTTTATCAAATAAGATGGAGAATTTTATGGCTTGGACTGATATTACTCGCCCCCTATATGAGCGAAACAATGGGCGTTATGCAAGTGATTGCACGGACGAAGAGTGGGCAATAATTGAACCACTGCTGCCAGAATCCAATGTGGTTGGTCGGCCCAGAACAACCGAAATGCGCGATGTGTGGGACGGAGTGCAATACATGGCGAGCACGGGATGTCAGTGGCGAATGATCCCGAAAGATTTCCCGCCGAGGACTACAATACAGGAGTATTTTTACGACTGGCGGGACAATGGCGTGTTGTACCGGATCAACGATACGCTTGTCATCAAGGCGCGGGAATTGGCAGGTCGCGCAGCCAGTCCAAGTGCAGGTGTTATTGACAGCCAGAGTGTTAAAACGACAGAAAGCGGTGGTGTTTCCGGCTACGACGCAGGGAAAAAGATAAACGGCCGTAAGCGCCATATCATCACAGATACCATCGGGCTGTTGATCGGATTTATCATCCACAGTGCGGGCATTCAAGATCGAGATGGGGCCGTTGATGTCCTCAAATCTATCTACTACTCCCATCCCAAACTCCGACATGTGTTTGCCGATGGAGGATATGCGGGGCCAAAATTACGAGAAGCTTTAGAAAATATGGGCTGTTGGACTATCGAAATTTTAAAGCGCAGTGACAAGGCTGTGGGATTTGAACTCATTCCAAGACGGTGGGTTGTCGAGCGCACCTTTGCCTGGTTGGGGCGGTGCCGCCGATTGGCAAAAGATTGGGAGAAATCCATTGCTTCTGCTGAAAGCTGGCTCCTCATCGCCCATATCAGAATGGTCACACGGCGATTAGCAAGGGGTTGAAATCATTGAAATAGTTTTCGGCCAGACTCTAAGGCATGTATCTGCCTTAGGCCTCTTTTTGAAGTGCACCCAGCTTTCCATTGCCCTGTGTCAATAAGCCAGTGGTCTTCGTAAATTTTTGATCGGTAAATTTGTACAATACGGATAGCTGACTGCCCTCTGAAAAGCAATTACATCATTACTTTAATAGTTTAATTTCCACATGTGCATGAGTACCGTAAAGCGCAGAGCTTTTTAATGTTAACTTTGTTTTGCCTTTTACAAATACCCTTGCAAGGGCTTTGTGCTTAGTCTCTTTATATCCAGCTTTTTGTAATACACCTGTGACAACCTCTACCAGATTTGTCGCGGTATGGTTTGCGAGAAAACTAATGGCAAAGGAACATCTATGAAACCGACCCGTTTCTTTATCACCAATGCCGATCAATGGTTTCCCCAAGAGGCTTTGCCTGCCCTCTAATTTCTTTTTATAAAAGTTGCGGTTCTTATTTTTTGTATATCCGTGCTTCAACAATCCAGAAAAATCGCTCTTTTTAACAAAGATTGCTGTCATACAGGCATCAGTTAAAAGTTTTGTCTCTTTAAACACAGCTTGTTCCGTATCAGCCTGTGCAAGGGATGCAAAAGTAACACAAAAAAAGGTGGATAAAGCTAAACGAAGGTTCTTATAAGTGTGCAACATTCTGATGGGTTCCTAATCAAATTTATAATTTGAGTAATATTTATCAGGCGAATGTAGACGTGGGAAGATACTTATCAGAAATTTTGTATGCCTTGCGGCTTTGGTGTGCTCTGGAAGAATAATGAATATATCCTCTGTATAGTGTGCGCGTTTCATGCACCGTTGGTTGTGCGGGTGTGTGACTATAGTATCCTATAGTTTGCCGTGTGCTTTACCCTATGGCAGAGGTTTTGCTTTTGACGTTATGTGCCGTGTTGTCCGGGGCGAATGACTGGGTCGCTATTTCTGCGTTTGGGACAAAGAAACTGGCCTTTTTACGGAAATTCTTGCCCTTTTCGGACGGAACACCCTCACATGATCAACTGGGAAACATCTACGCCGCACTGGATGCCAATCATTTTCAGGCCTGCTTTATGGAGTGGGTCGCCTCCTTAAACAGCACCCTTAGCGGGGTCGTGGCGATAGATGGTAAAACCTCACGTCGCAGCTTGGATAAGGCTGGCAGCAAGGCCGCAATTCACATGATCTCGGCCTGGAGTTCAGAGTTGAACCTGACACTTGCCCAACGGCAGGTGGACGGCAAATCCAATGAGATCACGGCCATACCGGAACTGTTAGACCTCCTGACGATAAAGGGGGCTATTGTCACTATAGATGCTATGGGATGTCAGCGTGATATTGCCGATAAAATCATCACCAAACAAGCGGATTATGTTTTGGCCTTAAAGGGTAATCAAGGTGCCCTTCGCAAAGACACCGAACTGTTCATGAAAGAACAGGACGCTGTGGATTTTGCAGACACAACAGTAACTTACCATGAGGACGTAGAAAAATCACATGGACGTATTGAAACAAGAAAAGTCACTGTTTGCTCGGATATTGAATGGCTGATGGAGCGGCACAATTGGCCCGGATTGGAAAGCATCGTGATGGTCCAATACTGCGCAACACTTCAAGACAAGACCCGTTCAGAGACACGCTTTTACATCTCATCCATGACCTGTGACGCCGAAGCTCACGCAAAAGCTATCCGCGACCACTGGGGTATTGAAAACGGGCTGCATTGGGTCATGGATATGGTGTTTCGTGATGATGAATGTCGTATCCGTAAAGGAAACGCGCCAGCTAATTTTACAACGATCAAGCACGCCGCCAACAACATGCTGCGCTCCGTAAAGGGAAAGCAAAGCCTCAGGTTAAAGCGACACTTGGCGGCTTGGGACGAGGATTTTCTTTTCCAGATAATTCAGGGATAAAACTCATGCGATTGCCCTGGATATTAACACAGGGCAATCGCATGAAAAAGTTAGCAGGTGACAAATGAGGTGAGGGTTGATTCAATGAGTGAACTTTTAGCTTTTATTGAGGTCACTACCCATGTCCAATGCCGACGCACCCGACAGCCATTCCATTGATTTTCTTACGCATTTTTCTACTTTATCTGACCCACGACAACAAACAAAGCTGCTTTACCCTATGGCAGAGGTTTTGCTTTTGACGTTATGTGCCGTGTTGTCCGGGGCGAATGACTGGGTCGCTATTTCTGCGTTTGGGACAAAGAAACTGGCCTTTTTACGGAAATTCTTGCCCTTTTCGGACGGAACACCCTCACATGATCAACTGGGAAACATCTACGCCGCACTGGATGCCAATCATTTTCAGGCCTGCTTTATGGAGTGGGTCGCCTCCTTAAACAGCACCCTTAGCGGGGTCGTGGCGATAGATGGTAAAACCTCACGTCGCAGCTTGGATAAGGCTGGCAGCAAGGCCGCAATTCACATGATCTCGGCCTGGAGTTCAGAGTTGAACCTGACACTTGCCCAACGGCAGGTGGACGGCAAATCCAATGAGATCACGGCCATACCGGAACTGTTAGACCTCCTGACGATAAAGGGGGCTATTGTCACTATAGATGCTATGGGATGTCAGCGTGATATTGCCGATAAAATCATCACCAAACAAGCGGATTATGTTTTGGCCTTAAAGGGTAATCAAGGTGCCCTTCGCAAAGACACCGAACTGTTCATGAAAGAACAGGACGCTGTGGATTTTGCAGACACAACAGTAACTTACCATGAGGACGTAGAAAAATCACATGGACGTATTGAAACAAGAAAAGTCACTGTTTGCTCGGATATTGAATGGCTGATGGAGCGGCACAATTGGCCCGGATTGGAAAGCATCGTGATGGTCCAATACTGCGCAACACTTCAAGACAAGACCCGTTCAGAGACACGCTTTTACATCTCATCCATGACCTGTGACGCCGAAGCTCACGCAAAAGCTATCCGCGACCACTGGGGTATTGAAAACGGGCTGCATTGGGTCATGGATATGGTGTTTCGTGATGATGAATGTCGTATCCGTAAAGGAAACGCGCCAGCTAATTTTACAACGATCAAGCACGCCGCCAACAACATGCTGCGCTCCGTAAAGGGAAAGCAAAGCCTCAGGTTAAAGCGACACTTGGCGGCTTGGGACGAGGATTTTCTTTTCCAGATAATTCAGGGGTAAAACTCATGCGATTGCCCTGGATATTAACACCTTTCCCCTTGCCATAAACGCGATTCAGGCGTAAAGGAGCCGTTCATCATGTACTCCACTGGAATCAGGGTGACCCATGAGCGTGTCTAAACGTTCTGTTAGCGGGGCTTACCAGTGATGTTGAAAGGAAATGGCGATGAAAGCCAACGAACTAAAAGATAAGACACCAGACCAGCTGCGTGAAGACCTAGCTGCTGCAAAAAAAGAAGCGTTTAACCTACGTTTTCAAGCGGCAACTAACCAGTTGGAAAATACTGCACAAATCAAAACGGCTCGCCGTTCTGCTGCGCGCATCAAGACAATTTTGAACCAGAAAGCTGCCGAAGCGGCAGCTGAATAAGGGGACTGATATGCCAAAACGTATTCTAACCGGCACAGTAACAGGCGACAAGAACGAGCAAACAGTATCTGTTTCAGTTCAGCGTAGCTTCCAGCACCCGGTTCTTAAGAAAACTATCCGTAAGTCTAAGACATATCGTGCACACGATGCGGATAATTCATTCAAAATCGGTGATACTGTTCGTATTGAAGAGTGTAAGCCGATTTCGAAAACGAAACGCTGGACTGTTTTGGCTGACGCCTAAACGATCCAGTTTAACGAAACCGTGGGGCCACATTAGCATCGGTCCCCACAGGTCGGAGGAAACCACATGATCCAGATGCAAACTAATCTGGATGTAGCTGACAACAGCGGCGCTCGCCGTGTTCAGTGCATCAAGGTTCTGGGCGGTTCTAAACGGAAGTACGCTTCCGTTGGCGACATTATCGTAGTTTCTGTGAAAGAAGCCATTCCACGCGGTCGCGTGAAAAAAGGTGACGTTCGCAAAGCTGTGGTAGTTCGTACTGCCAAAGAAGTTCGTCGTGAAGACGGCACAGCAATTCGCTTTGACGGCAATGCTGCAGTAATCCTAAACAATGCGAATGAGCCTATGGGCACACGTATCTTTGGCCCAGTTGTTCGCGAACTACGTGCGAAAAACTTCATGAAGATCATTTCGCTTGCACCGGAGGTTCTGTAATATGGCTGCTAAGTTGAAAAAAGGTGACAAGATCATCGTTTTGACTGGTAAGGATAAGGGTAAAGAGGGTGAAATCTCTTCTATCAATCCAACAACTGGTAAAGCAATCGTTGCAGGTATTAACACTGCAATCCGTCACACGAAACAATCACAAGGTGGCCAGGGTGGCCGTGTCCCAACAGACATGCCAATCCAATTGTCTAACTTGGCTTTGATCGATCCAAAAGAAGGTGGCGCAACACGCGTTGGTTTCAAAATGGAAGGCGACAAAAAAGTACGTTTCGCTAAAAAATCAGGAGCGTTGATCGATGGCTGATTATACTCCACGTTTAAAAACAGTATACGTTGATACAGCGCGTGCTGCTTTGAAAGAAGAGTTCTCTTACAAGAATGACATGATGATCCCACGTCTAGACAAAATCGTCTTGAATATGGGTATCGGTGAGACTGTAAACGACTCTAAAAAAATTCGCTCAGCTGTTGCAGATATGGCATCTATTGCCGGTCAACAGCCAGTGATTACGAAAGCTAAGAAATCTATCGCTGGTTTCCGTGTACGTGAAGACATGCCTTTGGGCTGTAAAGTTACGCTACGTGGCGAAAAGATGTATGAATTTCTTGACCGCTTGGTAACCGTTGCAATGCCTCGTATCCGCGATTTCCGCGGCATATCTGGCAAAAGCTTCGATGGTGCTGGCAACTATGCCATGGGCCTAAAAGAGCACATCGTGTTCCCAGAGATCGACTACGACAAGGTAGATGAGATGTGGGGCATGGATATCGTAATCTGTACAACCGCAAAAAATGATGCAGAAGCTAAAAGCTTGTTGAAGCAATTCAACCTGCCTTTTAACGACTGATCGCGGAAGGAGAGAATAACATGGCAAAAGCTGCAATGGTCCAACGCGAAGTTAAGCGTGCAAAGCTAGTAGAAAAATATGCTGCTAAGCGTGCCGCACTTAAAGAAATCGCGAATAACCAAGAACTGCCTATGGAAGAGCGTTTTAAAGCGCGTCTTACATTGGCTAAATTACCACGCAATTCGGCACCAACTCGTCTGCACAATCGTTGTCAGGTAACGGGTCGTCCAAAGGCGTATTATCGTAAACTAAAAGTGTCACGTATCGCTCTTCGCCAATTGGCGTCTGACGGTATGGTTCCTGGCATGGTTAAGTCAAGCTGGTAAGGGAGAGATATTATGAACGATCCTATTGGTGATATGTTGACAAGAATTCGCAACGCTCAAATGCGTGGCAAATCTACTGTATCAACACCAGCGTCAAAACTGCGTGGTTGGGTGCTCGACGTTCTTGCGAACGAAGGCTATATCCGCGGTTATGAGAACTCAACATCAACAGCAGGTTTTCCTGAGTTGGAGATTTCTTTGAAATACTTCGACGGCGCACCTGTGATCAAAGAGCTTAAACGTGTATCCAAACCTGGACGTCGTGTTTATTCTGCTGCACAAGAAATTCCTTCTGTGCGTCAAGGTCTTGGTGTTGCAATCGTATCTACGCCACGTGGCGTGATGTCAGATGCACAAGCACGTTCTGCCAATGTTGGCGGCGAAGTGCTTTGCACAATCTTCTAAGGAGTAACTGATGTCTCGTATTGGTAAAAAAGTAGTTGA
Source organism: Amylibacter sp. (assembly GCA_965206885.1). Classification (GTDB taxonomy): domain Bacteria; phylum Pseudomonadota; class Alphaproteobacteria; order Rhodobacterales; family Rhodobacteraceae; genus Amylibacter. The sequence goes on from CBDBLJ010000008.1 coordinate 589,331, forward strand.
TCTACCAACTGGCGTTACTGCCTCTGTGTCAGGTCAAACGATTGAAGTGAAAGGTCCTAAGGGTGTTCGCACGTTTAAGGCCACTGATGACGTAACAATCGAAGTTGCTGACAACACGGTAAGCGTTAAACCTCGCGGTTTATCTAAGCGTGCCCGTCAGCAATGGGGCATGTCCCGCACACTGATCGCAAATTGCGTAACTGGTGTAACGGAAGGCTTCAAAAAAGAACTAGAGATTAACGGTGTTGGGTACCGTGCAAAGATGAATGGCAACGTTCTGAATTTGACACTTGGCCTATCACATGATGTTAACATCGAGTTCCCTGAAGGCGTCACTGTTACGGCACCAAAAACAACTGAAATCATCGTCGAAGGTATTGACCAACAACAAGTTGGCGAAGTTGCTGCGAAAATTCGCGAGTGGCGTAAACCTGAGCCTTACAAAGGCAAAGGGATCAAATACAAAGACGAATATATCTTCCGCAAGGAAGGTAAGAAAAAATAAGGAGCGCATAATATGGCTAATAGTAAGAGAACTCTGTTCCTTAAGCGCCGCATGCGCAACCGGAACAAAATCAAGAAGATGGCCAGTGGCCGTCCTCGTTTGAGCGTACATCGTTCGTCTAAAAACATCTCCGTTCAATTGATCGATGATGTTGCAGGCGTAACAATCGCAGCGGCTTCTACAATGGAGAAGGCACTGGGTGTTGTGGGCAAAAACAACGTTGAAGCTTCAGCTAAAGTGGGTGCTGCTCTTGCAGAACGCGCTGTTAAAGCTGGTGTTTCTGAGTGTTATTTCGACCGTGGTGGCTTCTTGTTCCACGGTAAAGTGAAAGCACTTGCTGATGCAGCCCGCGAAGGCGGTCTGAAATTCTAAAATTGTAGGTGGGCTCATGCCCACCTCGATGATCCGGGAGGCATCTGCCTCACTTGGGTTGAGTATAATAGGCGTAAGCCTGATATCTAGGAGGCCATAATGGCTAGAGATGACAATCGCCGGGGTCGCGATCGCGACGAAACTCCGGAATTCCAAGACCGCTTAGTTGCGATCAATCGTGTTTCAAAAACTGTAAAAGGCGGTAAGCGCTTTGGTTTTGCAGCACTTGTAGTTGTTGGCGACCAAAAAGGCCGTGTTGGCTATGGTAAAGGTAAAGCTAAAGAGGTGCCTGAAGCAATTCGCAAAGCCACTGAACAAGCTAAACGCCAAATGATCCGTGTGCCTCTACGTGAAGGTCGCACATTGCACCACGACGTAAAAGGTCGTCACGGTGCTGGTAAAGTTGTGATGCGTACTGCCCCTCAGGGTACTGGTATTATTGCTGGTGGTCCGATGCGTGCTGTTTTTGAAATGCTTGGCGTTCAAGACGTTGTTGCAAAATCAATCGGTACACAAAACCCATACAACATGATCCGTGCAACTATGGACGGTCTGTCAAAAGAAGCATCTCCACGTAACGTTGCACAACGTCGTGGCAAGAAAGTTTCTGACATCCTTCCAAAAACTGACGCAGCACCTGCTGCTGAAACTGCGGAGGCTTAAGAACATGGGTAAAACTATCGTTGTAAAGCAAACAGGTTCACCGATCCGTCGCCCTCAAAAGCAACGTCAAACTTTGATCGGTTTGGGCTTGAACAAAATGCACAAAACACGTGAGCTAGAAGACACACCAGCCGTACGCGGTATGGTTGCTAAGGTTTCTCACATGGTAGAGATCATCGAAGAAAAAGGCTAGTTCGCCTGACACTTTGAGTTAAGAATTGAGAAACGCCTCGTAGAGATACGGGGCGTTTTTTGTTTAATGTGTATTATATAGATTGCCCAACATCGATGCGGTTGCCATCGATGTCCTGAAATACAAAAGCCCGTAACCCGTACTCTTTGTCCTGTATCCTTTTGACAATGCGTAACCCATGCGCTTGGCACTGATCATGCACTGCATCTGCATCGGATACGAGCATATGGGCAACATTGAAATGCGGTGCTTTATAGTGGTTTTGTAAGGTTAAATGCAGTTCCGCATCGTCGCGCCGTAGGATCATAAACCCAACAGGTGTTCCGTTTTCAAAGGTTTTCTCAAACCCGAATACGGCTTTGTACAATTGGTATGATTTTTGAATGTCAGTTACGGCAATCGTGGCAGCAATTCTGCCAAAGCGAAGGCCAGTTTTATTCGTCGACGTCATAGTACGTCCTATCTGTTAAAATGCGGTTCACCCAAAAGACAGACGGTGCTGTGGTTTTTGACTTAAATCGCGGAACAGGGCGGTGCCTAACCGAAGCATTATCATAGCTCTTGGGGTGTCTCAATCGTAAACCACGTGAGTTTGAAGGGATACCAGCTGTCCGTGGCATGGTTGCGAAAGTATCTCACATGCTAGAGGGCATCGAAGAAAAAGGGTTAAATGGCCTGATACTTTGAGTTGAGAATTAGGAACGCCTAGAGATATGGGGTGTATTTTGTTGTAAGAGTAGCTATTGAAACTGATTGATACATTACCTCAATATTGAAAGGAGTTATTTTGCGATTGCAACCGAAAGAAATAGAGCCCACGGCAATCGCTTGAAAAAGTGGGGATTCCCTTAGCGGGTGATATGTGATTCTCTGGTCATTGAAATGACATTCGGAGCCTCCCATGATCTCAGCCAATATCCTCGACCATTTTTCTGCCATTGAAGACCCACGCCAGAGCTGGAAAACTGTTTATCCACTACCCGAAATCCTACTGATTGTGCTCTGCGGTGTTATGGCTGGTGCTGATGATTTTGCCGAAATAGCCCGATGGGCGGACCGAAAATTGAAATTCTTGCGTGGGTTTCTACCCTTCAAAGATGGGATCCCATCTCATGACACGCTCAATGATGTGATGAACGCGATTCCCGCTGACCTGTTTAGCGAATGCTTCGTTTCCTGGGTTGCGGCCTTGCGCGATGGCGATGATGAGATCGTGGCAATTGACGGCAAGTCGTCACGCCGTGCGCATGGTGAGGATGGCCGCGCCCTGCATCTGGTTTCAGCTTGGGCAACGCGTCAGAGATTGGTCTTGGGGCAAGAATCCTGTGACGAGAAAGAGAATGAAATCAGCGCGATACCTCGACTACTGGCGCGGCTTGAGTTGAAAGGCGCGCTGGTCACGATTGATGCAATGGGCTGCCAACACGGTATTGCTGCGGCGATCCTCGCACAAGGCGCAGACTATCTTTTGGCGCTTAAAGGCAACCAAAAATCACTGCATGAAGAGGTGAGGCTCTATTTCGACCAGACCAGTGGTTTGGAAACCCATGAAACCACCGATGCCGATCATGGGCGGATAGAAATCCGTCGTGCCTATGTCAGTCATGATGTAGAGTGGCTGCGCCCTGATCGGTCTGAGCCTGGCGCACCAAGGTTTCCAGGCCTCGCCGCTATCGGCATGATCGAGGCCGAGGTCAAACACAAAGGTAAAACCAGTTTCTCGCGACGTTACTATCTGTCCTCCGCACCGCTCTCAGCCAAGCAATTCCTGCGCGCCACACGCGCCCATTGGGGTGTGGAAAATCGCCTGCACTGGGTGATGGATGTGGTGTTTCACGACGACCTGATGCGCTTGCGGACCCAAAATGGCCCCGCCAACATGGCTCTGATGCGACATAGTGCAATCAACATCTTCAAGCAAGTCGGCGATACGGCCAGTCTGAAAATACGAAGAAAAACAGCCGCTTGGGATGATAGTTACCTAAAAGCCGCAATCAAAGGTGAAGGCTGAAATCTTCAAGCGATTGCCGTGAAATAGAGCCAAGTATCGCGAGATCCTTGGTTTCGTGGCAAGCATTTAGTTCAGATACTGAATTACAGAATAAGCTTGCAGAACATTCATCTCTATTCTCAAGTTTGATGGATGAACTTAATCAAGCTGTAATATTTTGGAGTACTTCATCTGTTTTAAAAGAAATGATTGATACACCTGATATTCTCAATAAGTTTAGACCAGCGCCATCAATTAAAGATGAAACAATGGCATTCATTGCACAAGCAGAAGGATTTAATAATAGCTCAATTATCTTCAGAACCTATGTTTCAGTTGTGCTAGGGCGCAGTGAAAATCTTGTTCGCGTATTTAGTAATTTGCAAAAAGAGTTGCACTCTAGGCATTTGGGTGCAGTCCTAACACTACTTAGAAATGATGAAGTTCGAATACTTAGGAATGCAATTAGTCATGGTACATATCATGCACATGGGAACGTTTTAGACTACTGGGATAGTATGAAAAAGCGCAGGGTTTCTTTTCCAGAGCTAGATGAATTGAATTTCTCTATATTTACGATTGTACTTATGGCGTGGTCGACTCTGTGACGACTCATTTCTTTCGTTAAAAGCCTAACTTGGCCCGTTTTGCAAACGGGCCGCGCCCGACCTCCCCCATGAGAGGGCGCATTCGCACCCACCCGAGGTCAGGCGCTGCCCTTCTTGGTTGATGTAATGCCCTTCAATCCCCTTGCCTCTCCCCAATTCTCAAGCAAAGATGCCCCTAACTGTGAAAGGTACCCCCTCATGCCCATAAGATTAGAATACTGGAACAACGCTCCGCAAGTTTTGCGGTATATTATGGATATCAAGAAATACCTTGAAGGCTCCGATTTGGATACACAGCTTAGTCATCTGGTTTTACTGCGTATCAGTCAGGTCAACGGCTGTAAGTTTTGTATCGATACCCATGCCAAAGAGGCCTTGCGTGATGGCGAGACCCAAGCGCGGTTGGATGTGTTGGCGAGTTGGCGTGATAGCGCAGAGTTTTCGGAGCCAGAGAAGGCCGCATTGGAATGGGCTGAAATCCTGACGAATGTGACACCTAAAGGGACATCGGTTGAGCAATACGCAGCCGTGCACAGCCATTTCAATGAACGCGACTTGGTTGATCTGACCTTCCTGATTTCCACAATGAATGCATGGAACAGGGTTAGCATCGCCTTTGATCACGAGCCTGATTGAACGGGGTTAGTAACGCACAAAAACCAATGTTTTTTCAAGCGCGGTTTTATCTTTGAGTGATATGTTTAGAACCAGTTCGCCAACTTGAAACCGTTTCAATGTATAGCTGTCGGGATGGTTCACCTGCTTATCTGCTGCTAATTCAGTGTCTGCCCCGAAGCAGGATTGGGCTTCTGTGATCAGAGCCTGAAACAGTGCGCTTGATGCATTTTCCCGAAAGTCGAAATCCCAACGGCAGACAAGTGATTTTTGAGAGTTCAGGCCTAATTCACCTGTGCAGCTGTCTGCACCCGTTGCGACGGCGATAGTGTCGAGATCACTTCCTTTTGAAGTGAAAATGGGGGCAAGGGTTGGGCATGTGCTCATATCTTGGCCTGACACGGGTGTGGCAACGATGATAAGGGCAATCATTAATGATGAAGCTTGGTACATATCTAGGTGATATATGTATTAAGGTTCTCTGTCTATTTTCAGGGATTGGCAACAGTTTTACCCCAATGCCTATCTTGGGCAGCAGGGGATAATCTGTTTCGTATTTTGAAAAGCGAAAGGCGGGCCCGCCAGTGCGGTTGGTGTGCCAGACAGGGTGTAAATCCTGCATCTAACGACTTGGTTTTACCCTTGTCGTATATGATCACTTCGATGTTTGGCGGTTCCTACCGGGATGTTTACCGTTGTATTTAAAAGAACCATAACCACTTTTTGACGTCGAGATTGAATTTACGCGAAAGTTGTAACTCTGATGTTAAGCCAGCGTTCGGTGATGTGAGGGCAGGTTAAGCAATCTCGGACAAAACCAATAAAACGGAATAATCTTGTTTTTGGCATCCCACGATTGTGGCGGTCTCATCCTCTGGCTGCAGTGGGTATAGGTTGCGGTCAACATTTGTTGGAATGCATGTACCAGTGCCGCTATTGGCGGGGGTGTAACGTGCAGATCGGCACGGCAGATGCGTGACGTCGTATAATGTGGCTTTGTCCTCTAATTCCCAAGCCATGACACCATTTTCGTCTTTGGGGTATATCGTGAGCGTGGTGACAACTTCGCGGTCCCCCGACACAATATATTTACGCGGGGGAACTGGGAACTCTGGTGGTTGCATGATCAAGCTGTTTTCATCCATCCACCAATCATCGTCATTCACTTGCCAATTACCAGGGGCAAACCCGCCAGCGGCTTTTACAATCGGGTAATATTTCAACCACACGGCACGCTGAGCTGGGTCATCATGCCAAATGCCCCATGTTTCAGCTCCAGTGCCAGAGGTGGCAGTTGGAGAGCCAAGAGCTGCGATGAATTTAATTGGTAAGTGTTTTTCTGGCGTGTTTTTTGCAAAAGCTAAAGAACTCGGCGCGATAAGGCCGAGCGATAATAGCTGCGAGAACTTTCTTCTAGAAATAGGATTTTTCAAAGACATATGGACACCTTAACGCGTGAATGGTCCTGAAAGTTAGAATGAGATAGATAACAGTGTCAACTTGCAAGTGTATAGGTTCATGTGTTTTGAGACTCACGCGGCTTCGGCCTGAGTGATTCGAAGGTACTCCATGGGTGTCTTACCTTTCAAGGCGTGATGTGGTCTGAATGTGTTATATTTTTCGACAGCTTTTCTCAGTTCAAACCGCATAGCTCCAATGCTATCGGCAATCAGATCACAACAATCATAGAATTCCTCGCGGAAGGTGCGGTTTCCACGCTCAACGCCACCATTGTATTTCGGTCTGGCTGGCGGCAATACAATGAGCGGGATTTTCATCTGCTCACACGCCGTCTCAAAATCGGCCATAAACTCGGAGCCACCATCAACTTGAATTGAGAGGATTTTATAGGGAGCTATTTCCACAAGCTCTTCCAAAAACCGTTTGGCAGAGCGTGCGGTGGCATTCGAATAAATTTGCGCGTGGATGTGCTTGCTACGCCGTTCCCAGGCCTGAAAGTGCTTGCAGGTGACGCCGTTTTTCGTGGCAGTCATGTGGTCGATCTGCACACGTTCTCCAATCTCTATATCTTTGTAATCCTTATATTTCCATCCTTTGGCGTGGCCCTTGGAGAAGTTACGCTTGCGCTTTTGTGGTGCAGACCTTGATCGTGTAATCAGGCCTTTCTTGCGTAGAAAACCCAAGATACGCCCCACGGTGCTATCGCTTATGATTTGGTTTTTATCGCGCCGCAAGATGGCCCCTATTTTTTCCTTACCGTAGGTTTTATTGTCGCGGCGAATTTCGAGCACCAACTGTTTTTCTGCCTCACCCCACTGTGACTTATTGCGGTGTTTTGGGGCCTTTGATGGCGGCATAATCCCTTGCGCCAAATCCTTCAAAACCCGCTTGTAGCGATAATAAGTAGACCGAGAGATGCCGACAAATTCAGCGCATTTTGCTAGAGAAACACCCTCTGCGCGTAAAGCTTCCCATTGCCGAACCGTGTCTTCGTATTTGATACGGTACGCATCCAAACATTCTTGTGTCCGCGCCCAAGCATAAAGTTTATAAACGTTCTTGTGCAGTCTTATGATTTGCATATTGGCCTCGTGAGTTGGTTTTTTACAATACTCAGTCTCCGAGGCCGCCTAAATCTTGGCAACAAAAAAACAGTCTCACATCTATCTGAACTTATTCACAAGCCTCTGACTGAGGGCTACATGAATGCAGCTTAAGGAGGAGGGGCTTGTTTCCGCGTTGCGATATAAACACCGACAGCGGCAACTGCGATACCTGCCCATGCAATGACAGGCATGACTTCATCCAACAAAACCCAAGCGATGAAGGCGGCAAAAGGTGGGATCATAAAGAACAGGGATGAAACAGAACTGACATCGCCTGCGCGGATCATTGCGAGTAACAGGCCAACGGCAATGACGGAATTACCAATAACAAGATAACCAAGAGCTGCACCGAACTGCCACGTCCAGTCGATTTGCATCGTTTCTAACGTCAACATAAAGGGCAAGACGCCCAATAAGCCAGCAGCGTATCCCACGAGGTTTGCAGTCACTGGATGATGAGTTTTGCCAAAGCGTTTTTCCCAGAGTGTGCCCACTGTGATCCCTAACAGTCCGATGGCGCAATAGAACAGGCCAATTATGCTGGGCGGTGCGACGCCTGATTTGGCGACGATAACAAAGGCTGTACCAAGCAATCCCAATGCCAAACCTAACCAGCGAAGCCAACCCACGTGTTCTTTGGTCCATGTGGGGGCAACAAGGGCGACCAGTATGGGTTGAAGGGACATGATCAGGGCCACGGTGCCAGCGGCGACGCCGTCACGAAATGCCAACCAGCAGAAGGCAAAGTAAACCGTTTGGATCAAAATACCGACGATGGAGAGATGCATCCATTCCGCAGGGGTTTTGGGCAAGGGTGGTTTGATAAAGGCGAAGATGACCAGCATGATTGCAACGACGCATGCATAGCGTATGGCGAGTAGGGTCATCGGTTCGGCATATTGGAGACCGATTTTTGCAACAGCGTAGCCGCCAGACCAAAGACCCAAAAAAATGAAAGGTGCAAAAGAGAGCCAACGTGGTTGCATATAAAATAGTCCTATAGCTGTTGGGGTAAGCCTACTGGTGTTTTTTGTGTAGGGAAGTCCCTAATGTTAGTTTTGGAATATCAATTGCCAACGATAGGATTAGAAAAACTGTGTTGTTTAATTTCAACCCGTTAAGATGGAGCAGGTCGAATGAAAACGATTAAAACAGCATATTCTTTTTGTGACTGCTCGGCTTTTGGGCCGAATGCTATTATTGGATTGAAATTTTACGATTAGAAAAACCTAGATATTCGATTAAGAGCTTCATTGAGTTGTTCTGGTGATTGAGCAAAGCATAGTCGAAACCACCCTGGCTCGCGCAAAAGAAACGCATCACCAGGGGCTAACCCAACTTGTTCGGTATCAATAAGGTTACGGGCTGTGGTGATAGAGTCAGATACACCTTCAACTTTGAAAAATGCATAAAATGCGGCTTCTGGTACTGGGCATATAACGTTTGGAAGCGCATTAAGCTTTGCACATACCAAATCGCGCATTTGGCGGTATTTTACGTTAGATTCAGTTATGAATTTATCGCCTTCTTTTAGGGCGATTAGGCCTGCCCTTTGTGAAAATGGCGGTGCACAGGCGATTGAGAATTCTGTAATTTTTTCGATGATTGATGTCATGCTTGGGGGCAAAGTTAGCCAGCCAAGGCGCCAACCAGTCATGGCCCAGCTTTTTGAAAATGAGTTTACAACAATTAAACGGTCTTCTGTCTCAGACACTTCAAGGAATGAAGGGGCTGCCTGCCCATCAAACACGATACGTGCATAAACCTCATCCGAGATCAGCCATGTACCACGGGCGCGTAACACTTGCATTATACGCGTCATTTGACTGTGGTTCAGGGTGAAACCTGTTGGATTTGAAGGTGAATTGATCAGGACTACTTTGGCTGATTTTACCCGTTCCAGAAAGGCTTCGATATCCAACACCCATTTGTCTTCTTTCAATTCAAGTGAATGTGTAATCACATTCGCCCCTTGTAGGGCTGGAATACTAAAAAGATTTGGAAATGTGGGGGTTAAAATGGCAACAGTATCCCCTTCTTGTAAAAGAGATTGAAACGCAAGGTTTATCGCATTGCCGCCTGAGACTGTCACTGCGATCCGATCCCGTGCAATTTGGCGATCATAGAGGTTCGTCATGTATGTCGCGATGGCCTCTCGTAAGAATGGCCGACCTAACCCTTCAGAATAAAAGGTTTCGCCTGCATTTAGCGCACGAGCAGCTCCGTCACAGATAAACTTTGGTGTGGGTTGATTTGGCTCGCCAAACCATAATGGTATCATACCGTCTACGCCCATGGCGGCATTGGCCAACTCACGGGTTATTGAGCTTGACACATCCATAGCGCGGCTTTGAAACTTTGTATTCGCCAACATCATCAGTAGGTAGCCCTGCCACCAGAGAGGTCAAAAACAGCGCCAGAGTTGAATGTACAAGCTGTTGAGCTTAACCACATCACAAGCTCGGCGACTTCATCTACATCTCCCAAACGTTTCATCGGGGATTTATCGATCATGATCTGGACAAACTCAGGGGTCATCTGTTCCAATATTGCGGTTTTAACCGCTGCGGGTGCAATACAATTCACACGAATATCTGTGTCAGCCAGTTCTTTTGCGAGAGATTTTGTAAAGCCGATAACGCCCGCTTTGGCAGAGCTATAAGCAGAAGCGTTTGGTGTACCCTCTTTTCCTGCTAAGGAGGCCATATTCACGATACGGCCAAAACCAGTGCGTTGCATCACGGGTACGATTGCATGACAAAGCCTGAATGTGCCTGTTAAATTCACATCAATGATTTTTTCCCATTCTGAGGGATCATAGTCAGTTACTGGTACTGTCGCGCCCGCAAATCCTGCATTATGTGATAGGAAATCAATACTATCGAATGCGCTTAAGGTATCTGAGACAGCCGCATTGATTTGCGCTAAGTCGCTAATATCCACCTGACAAAAATGGTGTGGAAACTCCAACGTAGTTGGAGGCGCCAAATCCCATATGGCCACTTGCGCACCCGCTTGATGATAGTGGTGGGCGATTTCTGCACCAATACCGTTTGCACCACCTGTAACGACTGCGGTGCGTCCAGAAAAATCATAAGAAACATTACTCATTAGTCAGATCCCAATCACCTGATGAAGTTTTTGACGTAGTCAGCGCCTAAGCCAACTTTTTCGAAATGCGCACGGCACATGTTGATCTTGGTAAAGACATCTTCATAGCCAAGATGGTTTCCATAGGGATCAACGTAATACATCACGCCGTTCACTTGAAAATAGGTGATCATCTCATCTACATCGTCAGGTACAACCAGCGTATGGGTTTCACCCGGAGGTTCAAAAACATAGCTACCTTCGTTCGCAACCCAATCGTGTTCCAAATAATGCCAATGCCCTTTGAGGACAAAACCATGCACAGCGTTGGCATGGCGGTGGCGCGATAGAACACCTGATTTGGTGACTTTTAGAAGGTTCATCCAATAACCTTGGCTGACGTTTAAGCAAAGCGGGCGGAAAAACACATGTTCTGTTTGTTGCACCCACATTCGATCATCGTTTTCAGACAATGCATCGGGAACGACAATATCGGGTAAAGCGTCAGGCGGCATTGGGAGTTGATAGGGAATTTTGGGATTTTCATCTTTTTCAACAACAGGCATTGACTTATTTTTCTACGAAGTCCACATTGTGGATTATTGAATCAATATGTGGACAATGTTACGAAAGGTTTGAGGTTTGTCAATTCAAATCTCTAAAATTGGACTTATGAAAAAAACTATCCAAGGCACCCAAAGCTTCGGTCGTGCTATAAATCTGTTGCAGAAGATTGCAGATTTGAAGGCGGCGCCAACTATTGCTGACCTGATTGTGGAAACGGACCTGACGAGGCCATCGCTTTATCGGATGTTGGGTGGGCTGGAAGCAGAAGGTTTGATTATACAGACAGTTGATAAACGTTATATCTTGGGTTTAAGACTTGTTACTTTGGCGCGTAAAGCACTTGCGCAGAACGATATACGACCTCTTGTGCGCAGTGCTTTGGAAGATTTACGCGATAAAACGGGGGAAACCGTGCACCTTGCCGTGCGCAGTGGTGATGAGCTGGTTTATATTGATAAAATCGAAAGTATGGAAACGGTTCGTATGACCTCAACCATTGGCACGCGTGTCCCATTTCATTCCAGTGGTGTTGGAAAGGCATTTCTTGCTGCATTGACCGAAGAACAATCCGATACTTTGATCTCAAGCTTAACTCTGGCACAGATCACGCCGTTTACAACGGTAAGGCATTCAGTCTTACGCGATCAGGTGGCGGATGCACGTGCACAAGGGTATGTTTTCGACAATCAAGAAAACGAAACTGGGATTGTCTGTTATGGTGCTGCCATTCGCGATGCATCAGATATACCAATTGCAAGCATCAGCATTTCAGTGCCTTTGTTCAGGCATTCGGATGTGCCGTCATATTATAGCGCTCCCTTGCTTCGATGTGTCGAAAGCCTGTCCCATCAACTTGGGGGTTCGCTATAGCAGCCACATTCCTGTGTTATGTTCTTGGTCGAGACAATGCGTGCGAGGATGGAACCAAAGAGCGTTAGCACAAAGACTTGCAACCGAACCGATCCCCGTCTATACGCCCCAAGTGGTCATAAGATCATAAGAATCAAACGCAATGCCGTGTTTGCCCCTTTGTCGCTAATCGGGGGTAGTTCCGGCGATAGGAGATAGCGACATGAAATTGAATCAACTAAGTGATAACAAAGGTGCAACAAAAAGCCGTAAACGCATTGGCCGTGGTCCAGGTTCTGGAACAGGTAAAATGGGTGGCCGTGGTATCAAAGGTCAAAACTCTCGTTCAGGTGTAGCGCTTAACGGTTACGAAGGCGGTCAAATGCCATTGTACATGCGTTTGCCAAAACGTGGTTTTAACAACATCAATGCAAAAACACATGCTGTTGTGAACCTAGGTTTGTTGCAAAAGTTTATCGACGCAAAGAAAATCGACGCAAAGAAGCCAATTACTGAAGCAGTATTGGTTGAATCAGGTCTTGTTCGTCGCGTTAAAGACGGTGTTCGCATCCTTGCAAAAGGTGAGCTGACTGCGAAAATCGACCTGACTGTTACTGGTGCTTCTAAGTCTGCTGTTGAAGCAGTTGAGAAAGCTGGCGGTAAATTATCAGTGACTTCTGCAAAAGAAGCGGCCCCTGCGGCGTAATAATACTTGTAGGCAGCGCATTCGCTGCTTACAAATACACAAGTTTTTTGGCGCCGCGATCCTGAAAATGGATATCGCGGCGTTTCATTTGAAAGAAAGTTAGAAAATGGCATCAGCTGCAGAACAAATGGCATCCAACATCTCTTGGGGTGCCTTCGGCAAAGCTAAAGAGCTTCAATCACGTATTTTGTTCGCTCTTGGTATGTTGATTGTTTACCGTATCGGTACTTTTATCCCTGTTCCGGGTATTGACCCAGTTGCGCTTGCGCAATTCGTGGAGCAAGCACAACAAGGTATCGGCGGCATCTTGAACATGTTCTCTGGTGGCGCGATTGGCCGTATGGCCGTCTTTGCTCTTGGTATCATGCCTTATATTTCTGCCTCTATTATCGTTCAGTTGATGACTGCGATGGTGCCTCAGCTGGAACAGCTGAAAAAAGAGGGTGAACAGGGTCGTAAGAAAATCAACCAATACACGCGGTACGGTACGGTTATATTAGCTTTATTCCAAGCTTATGGCTTGTCTAAAGGTCTTGAAGCCAGTGATCTGGCGACAAACCCAGGGTTTTTAACATTCCAACTGCCAGCGATTGTGACACTTGTGGGTGGTACAATGTTGCTCATGTGGATTGGTGAGCAAATCACTGCACGCGGTATCGGCAATGGTATTTCGTTGATCATCTTTGTTGGTATTGTTGCAGAGCTTCCAGCAGCTCTTGCACAATTCTTTAGCCAAGGCCGTTCAGGTGCGTTGTCACCAGCAGTGATCTTGGGCGTTATGGTCATGGTTGTGGCTGTGATTGCATTCATCGTATTTATGGAACGTGCACTGCGTAAAGTGCACATCCAATACCCAAAACGTCAGGTTGGTATGAAAGTATATGGCGGCGAGTCGTCCCATCTACCGATTAAAATCAACCCTGCGGGCGTTATTCCACCGATCTTTGCATCTGCATTGCTTTTGTTGCCAACAACAATCAGTACGTTTTCAGGCACGCAAACATCGCCAATCATGGCAACGATTCTTGCGTACTTTGGCCCAGGCCAACCGCTATACCTTGCGTTCTTTGTCGCAATGATCGTGTTTTTCTCATACTTCTACACAGCGAATGTTTCGTTCAAAACTGAAGAAGTTGCAGAAAACTTGCAAAAACAAAATGGTTTTGTTCCAGGCATTCGCCCAGGTGCAAAAACGGCTGAATATTTGGATTTCGTGACAACACGTATCTTGGTGCTTGGGTCTGCATATCTAGCGGCTGTTTGTTTGCTGCCAGAAATTCTACGGAGCCAGTTGGCTATTCCATTCTACTTCGGTGGTACATCACTGTTGATCGTTGTGTCCGTGACTATGGATACAATCACACAAGTACAATCACATCTATTGGCGCACCAATATGAAAGCTTGATTGAGAAATCACAGTTGCGCGGTAAGAACCGCTCTAAAGCACGCAGAAAGGCACGTAAGTAATGAATATTATCCTATTAGGCCCTCCGGGAGCAGGCAAAGGTACTCAAGCAGCACGTTTGGTTGAAGAGCATAATATGGTTCAATTATCGACAGGTGATATGCTGCGCGCAGCTAAAACATCTGGCACTGAAATGGGAAATTTGGTTGCGGGTGTTATGGATCGCGGCGAGTTGGTGACAGATGAAATCGTAATTGGTTTGATCGAAGAGCAACTGACAACAGCGGATGCAGCGGGTGGTTTCATCTTTGATGGCTTTCCGCGCACATTGGCCCAAGCGGACGCTTTGGGTGAGTTGTTAAATAAGGTTGATCAAAAGCTGGATGCAGTCGTTGAAATGCGTGTTGATGATGGCGCGTTGGTAAAACGCATCACGGGTCGCTCTACATGTGGGGGGTGTGGTGAAGGTTATCATGACGAGTTCAAAAAACCTAAAGTAGACGGTAAATGTGACAACTGTGGCGGCACAGAATTCAAAAAACGCGCTGACGACAATGAAGATGCTTTAAAAACACGTCTCATGGCGTATTACAAAGATACTTCACCATTGATTGGCTACTATTATGCCAAAGGTCAGTTGCAAAGTGTGAATGGTCTTGCGTCAATTGAATATGTTGCTGAAAGTATTTCAGTCGTTTTAGAGGATATGTCTAAGGGTTAACCCCTCACGGCAATCGCTTGAAAAAGTGGGGATTCCCTTAGCGGGTGATATGTGATTCTCTGGTCATTGAAATGACATTCGGAGCCTCCCATGATCTCAGCCAATATCCTCGACCATTTTTCTGCCATTGAAGACCCACGCCAGAGCTGGAAAACTGTTTATCCACTACCCGAAATCCTACTGATTGTGCTCTGCGGTGTTATGGCTGGTGCTGATGATTTTGCCGAAATAGCCCGATGGGCGGACCGAAAATTGAAATTCTTGCGTGGGTTTCTACCCTTCAAAGATGGCATCCCATCTCATGACACGCTCAATGATGTGATGAACGCGATTCCCGCTGACCTGTTTAGCGAATGCTTCGTTTCCTGGGTTGCGGCCTTGCGCGATGGCGATGATGAGATCGTGGCAATTGACGGCAAGTCGTCACGCCGTGCGCATGGTGAGGATGGCCGCGCCCTGCATCTGGTTTCAGCTTGGGCAACGCGTCAGAGATTGGTCTTGGGGCAAGAATCCTGTGACGAGAAAGAGAATGAAATCAGCGCGATACCTCGACTACTGGCGCGGCTTGAGTTGAAAGGCGCGCTGGTCACGATTGATGCAATGGGCTGCCAACACGGTATTGCTGCGGCGATCCTCGCACAAGGCGCAGACTATCTTTTGGCGCTTAAAGGCAACCAAAAATCACTGCATGAAGAGGTGAGGCTCTATTTCGACCAGACCAGTGGTTTGGAAACCCATGAAACCACCGATGCCGATCATGGGCGGATAGAAATCCGTCGTGCCTATGTCAGTCATGATGTAGAGTGGCTGCGCCCTGATCGGTCTGAGCCTGGCGCACCAAGGTTTCCAGGCCTCGCCGCTATCGGCATGATCGAGGCCGAGGTCAAACACAAAGGTAAAACCAGTTTCTCGCGACGTTACTATCTGTCCTCCGCACCGCTCTCAGCCAAGCAATTCCTGCGCGCCACACGCGCCCATTGGGGTGTGGAAAATCGCCTGCACTGGGTGATGGATGTGGTGTTTCACGACGACCTGATGCGCTTGCGGACCCAAAATGGCCCCGCCAACATGGCTCTGATGCGACATAGTGCAATCAACATCTTCAAGCAAGTCGGCGATACGGCCAGTCTGAAAATACGAAGAAAAACAGCCGCTTGGGATGATAGTTACCTAAAAGCCGCAATCAAAGGTGAAGGCTGAAATCTTCAAGCGATTGCCGTGGTTAACCCCAGGGCAATCGCATGAGTTTTACCCCTGAATTATCTGGAAAAGAAAATCCTCGTCCCAAGCCGCCAAGTGTCGCTTTAACCTGAGGCTTTGCTTTCCCTTTACGGAGCGCAGCATGTTGTTGGCGGCGTGCTTGATCGTTGTAAAATTAGCTGGCGCGTTTCCTTTACGGATACGACATTCATCATCACGAAACACCATATCCATGACCCAATGCAGCCCGTTTTCAATACCCCAGTGGTCGCGGATAGCTTTTTTTGCGTGAGCTTCGGCGTCACAGGTCATGGATGAGATGTAAAAGCGTGTCTCTGAACGGGTCTTGTCTTGAAGTGTTGCGCAGTATTGGACCATCACGATGCTTTCCAATCCGGGCCAATTGTGCCGCTCCATCAGCCATTCAATATCCGAGCAAACAGTGACTTTTCTTGTTTCAATACGTCCATGTGATTTTTCTACGTCCTCATGGTAAGTTACTGTTGTGTCTGCAAAATCCACAGCGTCCTGTTCTTTCATGAACAGTTCGGTGTCTTTGCGAAGGGCACCTTGATTACCCTTTAAGGCCAAAACATAATCCGCTTGTTTGGTGATGATTTTATCGGCAATATCACGCTGACATCCCATAGCATCTATAGTGACAATAGCCCCCTTTATCGTCAGGAGGTCTAACAGTTCCGGTATGGCCGTGATCTCATTGGATTTGCCGTCCACCTGCCGTTGGGCAAGTGTCAGGTTCAACTCTGAACTCCAGGCCGAGATCATGTGAATTGCGGCCTTGCTGCCAGCCTTATCCAAGCTGCGACGTGAGGTTTTACCATCTATCGCCACGACCCCGCTAAGGGTGCTGTTTAAGGAGGCGACCCACTCCATAAAGCAGGCCTGAAAATGATTGGCATCCAGTGCGGCGTAGATGTTTCCCAGTTGATCATGTGAGGGTGTTCCGTCCGAAAAGGGCAAGAATTTCCGTAAAAAGGCCAGTTTCTTTGTCCCAAACGCAGAAATAGCGACCCAGTCATTCGCCCCGGACAACACGGCACATAACGTCAAAAGCAAAACCTCTGCCATAGAGTAAAGCAGCTTTGTTTGTTGTCGTGGGTCAGATAAAGTAGAAAAATGCGTAAGAAAATCAATGGAATGGCTGTCGGGTGCGTCGGCATTGGACATGGGTAGTGACCTCAATAAAAGCTAAAAGTTCACTCATTGAATCAACCCTCACCTCATTTGTCACCTGCTAACTTTTTCATGCGATTGCCCTGCCTAAATCCCCAGGGCAATCGCATGAGTTTTACCCCTGAATTATCTGGAAAAGAAAATCCTCGTCCCAAGCCGCCAAGTGTCGCTTTAACCTGAGGCTTTGCTTTCCCTTTACGGAGCGCAGCATGTTGTTGGCGGCGTGCTTGATCGTTGTAAAATTAGCTGGCGCGTTTCCTTTACGGATACGACATTCATCATCACGAAACACCATATCCATGACCCAATGCAGCCCGTTTTCAATACCCCAGTGGTCGCGGATAGCTTTTGCGTGAGCTTCGGCGTCACAGGTCATGGATGAGATGTAAAAGCGTGTCTCTGAACGGGTCTTGTCTTGAAGTGTTGCGCAGTATTGGACCATCACGATGCTTTCCAATCCGGGCCAATTGTGCCGCTCCATCAGCCATTCAATATCCGAGCAAACAGTGACTTTTCTTGTTTCAATACGTCCATGTGATTTTTCTACGTCCTCATGGTAAGTTACTGTTGTGTCTGCAAAATCCACAGCGTCCTGTTCTTTCATGAACAGTTCGGTGTCTTTGCGAAGGGCACCTTGATTACCCTTTAAGGCCAAAACATAATCCGCTTGTTTGGTGATGATTTTATCGGCAATATCACGCTGACATCCCATAGCATCTATAGTGACAATAGCCCCCTTTATCGTCAGGAGGTCTAACAGTTCCGGTATGGCCGTGATCTCATTGGATTTGCCGTCCACCTGCCGTTGGGCAAGTGTCAGGTTCAACTCTGAACTCCAGGCCGAGATCATGTGAATTGCGGCCTTGCTGCCAGCCTTATCCAAGCTGCGACGTGAGGTTTTACCATCTATCGCCACGACCCCGCTAAGGGTGCTGTTTAAGGAGGCGACCCACTCCATAAAGCAGGCCTGAAAATGATTGGCATCCAGTGCGGCGTAGATGTTTCCCAGTTGATCATGTGAGGGTGTTCCGTCCGAAAAGGGCAAGAATTTCCGTAAAAAGGCCAGTTTCTTTGTCCCAAACGCAGAAATAGCGACCCAGTCATTCGCCCCGGACAACACGGCACATAACGTCAAAAGCAAAACCTCTGCCATAGGGTAAAGCAGCTTTGTTTGTTGTCGTGGGTCAGATAAAGTAGAAAAATGCGTAAGAAAATCAATGGAATGGCTGTCGGGTGCGTCGGCATTGGACATGGGTAGTGACCTCAATAAAAGCTAAAAGTTCACTCATTGAATCAACCCTCACCTCATTTGTCACCTGCTAACTTTTTCATGCGATTGCCCTGTGGTTAACCCCTTAATCCCTTGACGTTTCAGCCCTTTTCCAATATGGCAAGCGCTTCTAGGCCAAAATCTTAGGATTTTTCTGAAAACTGCCGATTCGGCAAAGTCTCAGAAGCGGCTTGGATTTAATCAGCCCAGCGGTATGTTTCGCTGGGTTTTGTTGTGAAAACAGGTTCTGGAAAGACGGAACCGCAACCGAAGGAACATATAACGTGGCACGTATTGCTGGCGTAAATATCCCGACACATAAACGGGTAAAAATCGCTCTAACTTATATTCATGGCATTGGTAACACCTCTGCTGTTCAAATCTGTAAAGATCTAGAAATTGCTGACGAACGTCGTATGAACGATCTGTCAGATGGTGATTTGCTTAAAATTCGCGAATACATCGACGCAAACTTTGACGTTGAAGGCGATCTTCGCCGCGAAGTATCAATGAACATCAAACGTATGATGGACATGGGTTCTTATCGTGGTCTTCGTCACCGTCGCGGCTTACCTGTTCGCGGTCAACGTACTCACACTAACGCTCGTACTCGCAAAGGCCCTGCAAAGGCCATTGCTGGTAAGAAGAAATAGGAGGGTTTAATCAATGGCTCGCGATAAAACACGCATGAAGAAAAAAGAACGTAAGAACATCACAACTGGTGTTGCTCACGTGAACTCTTCATTCAACAACACAAAGATCTTGATTGCAGACGCCCAAGGCAACGCAATCGCATGGTCATCCGCTGGTACAATGGGTTTCCGCGGCTCTCGTAAATCAACACCTTACGCAGCACAAATGGCTGCTGAAGATGCTGGTAAAAAAGCACAAGAGCACGGCGTTAAAACTCTAGAAGTTGAAGTTCAAGGTCCAGGTTCTGGTCGTGAATCAGCTCTTCGCGCTCTAGCTGCAATTGGTTTCAACATCTCTGCAATCCGTGATGTTACACCTATGGCACACAACGGCTGTCGCCCACCAAAGCGTCGTCGCGTATAATAATTCTGGGCTGGTTTTCGGGCTGGCCCATACGTCATTTCAACCTCGAGCGTTCGCTGTTTCGGATCCATAACAGTGAACAAGAATGGAGGCCCACATGATCCATAAGAATTGGCAGGAATTAATTCGTCCTAACCAACTAGATATTAAACCAGGTGCAGATCCTTTGCGCTCTGCGACAGCTGTTGCAGAACCTTTGGAACGCGGATTTGGTTTGACACTTGGTAACGCATTGCGTCGTGTACTTTTGTCATCTCTGCAAGGTGCAGCGATTACTTCTGTGCAAATCGATAATGTATTGCACGAGTTCTCATCCGTTGCTGGTGTACGTGAAGACGTAACAGACATCGTTTTGAATCTTAAAGGCGTGGCAATTGCCATGGAAGTTGAAGGTCAAAAACGTGTATCTATCTCAGCAAAAGGTCCAGGCGTTGTTACTGCAGGTGACATCACTGAAACCGCTGGTATCGAAGTCCTAAACAAAGATCATGTGATTTGTCACCTAGACGATGGCGCATCTTTGTTCATGGAAATGACTGTTGAAACAGGCAAAGGTTACATTGCTGGCGACAAAAACCGTCCAGAAGATGCACCTATTGGCTTGATCCCAATCGACGCTTTGTTCTCACCTGTTAAGCGCGTGTCATATGACGTGCAACCAACACGTGAAGGTCAAGTTCTTGATTATGATAAACTGACTATGAAAGTTGAAACAGACGGTTCAATTTCTCCTGAAGATGCGATCGCTTACGCGGCCCGTATCCTTCAAGACCAATTGTCTGTGTTTGTGAACTTTGATGAGCCAGAATCTGCAAACCGTCAAGAAGAAGAAGACGAGTTGGAATTCAACCCGCTTCTACTGAAGAAAGTAGACGAGCTAGAATTGTCAGTACGTTCAGCAAACTGCCTGAAAAACGACAATATCGTTTACATCGGCGATTTGATTCAAAAGACAGAGGCAGAAATGCTTCGTACGCCAAACTTTGGCCGCAAATCTTTGAACGAGATCAAAGAAGTTCTGACTGGCATGGGTCTGCACCTCGGTATGGACATTGTGGATTGGCCACCAGACAACATCGAAGAGCTGGCTAAGAAATACGAAGACCAGTTCTAATAAAGTTTCGGACAGGCTTTCGGGCCTGTCCAAAAATGCCCACAGATGGTGGGGAATATCTGGGCAATAATGCCCCAAGGAGTGTGAGACCCAACGCAGGCTCGCCAGACAAAGTAAAAAACGAAGATAAAGGATTAAGATTATGCGTCACGCACGTGGTTACCGCCGCCTAAATCGTACACATGAACACCGTAAAGCGTTGTTCGCGAACATGGCTGGCTCGCTTATTGAACATGAGCAAATCAAGACAACATTGCCGAAAGCCAAAGAGCTTCGTCCAATCGTTGAAAAACTAATTACATTGGCAAAACGTGGCGATCTACACGCACGTCGCCAAGCAGCCTCAAAACTAAAGCAAGAAGCATATGTTGCTAAATTGTTTGAAATTTTGGGCCCACGCTACAAAGAACGTCAAGGTGGTTACATCCGCGTTCTTAAAGCTGGCTTCCGTTATGGTGACATGGCGCCTATGGCAATCATCGAATTCGTTGATCGTGACGTTGATGCTAAGGGTAAAGGCGACAAAGTACGCGTTGCTGCAGAGGATGCTGCAGAGGAGTAAAATCCCCTAAACACCTATAGAATTATGAAAGCCCCATTGAAAAGTGGGGCTTTTTTGTGTCAACAATGTGAAAAACTACCTGTCTAAAGGTTAGTTTTTGTTGACTATTCCTTATTTTGATCATCTAAGGAGATATGGCAGATAAAAGTAATTTAGACAGTGAATTAAAGAAACTCGGGGAAATTTCGCCCTTGGGTTATGGTATTGGTTTACATATTCGTTTCGCATCCCCGCTTATTTCCAGATATACTTGGTCAAAAAAGTGGCAAGATCATTATACCAGTAATGTCTATGGGTTACGCGATCCAATGATTGCTTGGTCCTTTGCAAAACAAGGCGTTTGCCGTTGGAATGAGTGCCCTCTACCAGACCCTTTTGATATTATTAAACAAGCCCGCGAACATGGGCTTAAACATGGTGCAACAATCTCTCATGGACGCATTTCATCACGATCTATCGTGGGGATTGCGCGTGATGATCGAGAATTCACCATTGATGAATTATTAGAAGCACAGAAAATCGTCATGGATCTTCACCGTAAGGCTGAACTTCCTGCACGATTAACAGATGCCCAACGCGAAGCTTTAGTGCTGGTTGCGGATGGGTATCGGTATGAAATGGCGGCTGCAAAGCTTGGCATTTCAGTAAGTGCTTTCAAAGTCAGATTGTTTTCTGCGCGTTCTCGTTTGTTGGCGAAAACGACTGCAGAAGCAGTACAACGTGCAAAGGACTATAAGCTATTGTAATTTAGTAGCCAGTCAGAATTTTTAACCCCACGGCAATCGCTTGAAAAAGTGGGGATTCCCTTAGCGGGTGATATGTGATTCTCTGGTCATTGAAATGACATTCGGAGCCTCCCATGATCTCAGCCAATATCCTCGACCATTTTTCTGCCATTGAAGACCCACGCCAGAGCTGGAAAACTGTTTATCCACTACCCGAAATCCTACTGATTGTGCTCTGCGGTGTTATGGCTGGTGCTGATGATTTTGCCGAAATAGCCCGATGGGCGGACCGAAAATTGAAATTCTTGCGTGGGTTTCTACCCTTCAAAGATGGCATCCCATCTCATGACACGCTCAATGATGTGATGAACGCGATTCCCGCTGACCTGTTTAGCGAATGCTTCGTTTCCTGGGTTGCGGCCTTGCGCGATGGCGATGATGAGATCGTGGCAATTGACGGCAAGTCGTCACGCCGTGCGCATGGTGAGGATGGCCGCGCCCTGCATCTGGTTTCAGCTTGGGCAACGCGTCAGAGATTGGTCTTGGGGCAAGAATCCTGTGACGAGAAAGAGAATGAAATCAGCGCGATACCTCGACTACTGGCGCGGCTTGAGTTGAAAGGCGCGCTGGTCACGATTGATGCAATGGGCTGCCAACACGGTATTGCTGCGGCGATCCTCGCACAAGGCGCAGACTATCTTTTGGCGCTTAAAGGCAACCAAAAATCACTGCATGAAGAGGTGAGGCTCTATTTCGACCAGACCAGTGGTTTGGAAACCCATGAAACCACCGATGCCGATCATGGGCGGATAGAAATCCGTCGTGCCTATGTCAGTCATGATGTAGAGTGGCTGCGCCCTGATCGGTCTGAGCCTGGCGCACCAAGGTTTCCAGGCCTCGCCGCTATCGGCATGATCGAGGCCGAGGTCAAACACAAAGGTAAAACCAGTTTCTCGCGACGTTACTATCTGTCCTCCGCACCGCTCTCAGCCAAGCAATTCCTGCGCGCCACACGCGCCCATTGGGGTGTGGAAAATCGCCTGCACTGGGTGATGGATGTGGTGTTTCACGACGACCTGATGCGCTTGCGGACCCAAAATGGCCCCGCCAACATGGCTCTGATGCGACATAGTGCAATCAACATCTTCAAGCAAGTCGGCGATACGGCCAGTCTGAAAATACGAAGAAAAACAGCCGCTTGGGATGATAGTTACCTAAAAGCCGCAATCAAAGGTGAAGGCTGAAATCTTCAAGCGATTGCCGTGTTTGTTATAGAAACACACTTGGCTAATGTTCTTGTTTCGTGCTATTGCTGTTTTAGGCAAGAAACAGGAATAATATGCGTGTCATAGGGATCGATCCGGGTTTGCGGAACATGGGGTGGGGTATTATTGATATCTCAGGTACCAAATGTAGTCATGTAGCAAATGGTGTGTGCAAATCTGAAGGAACAGATTTTGGGAAACGTTTGTTGAGTTTGCATTCGCAATTAACGGCAATATTTCAAGAATACGCACCAGAAACAGCGGCAGTAGAACAGACTTTCGTTAATAAAGATGGTGCTGGGACATTGAAATTAGGTCAAGCAAGGGGAATCGCTATGCTTGTTCCTGCTCAATTTGGGTTGGATATTGGGGAATATTATCCCAATGCGATCAAAAAAGTGGTTGTTGGTGTAGGTCATGCTGAAAAGAAACAAGTTGATCATATGGTCAAGCTGCAATTACCGGGTGTGAAAATTGCTGGGGCTGATGCAGCGGATGCGCTTGCGATTGCGTTATGCCACTCACACCATGCACAATTTTCAAATAAATTGCATGACGCGATTGCAAGAGCAGGGGCCGTGGTATGATCGGGAAGATTACGGGTAAGGTGGATTACCGCGCCAAAGATCATGTTTTGATAGATGTGCAAGGTGTTGGCTATATGGTCTATTGTTCAGAACGCACATTGGCGTCTTTGCCGTCTGAGGGGGGCGTCGTCGCGTTGTATACAGATCTGTTGGTGCGCGAAGATAACTTGCAATTGTTTGGCTTCCTGACTCTAGCAGAAAAAGAATGGCATAAATTGTTAACCACTGTGCAAGGCGTTGGTGCAAAAGCTGCATTGGCAATTGCGGGAACGCTTGGAACTGATGGTGTATCACGTGCGATTACATTGGGTGATATAGCTGCGATTAAAGCTGCACCTGGGGTTGGGCCTAAAATAGCACAACGAATTGTGACGGAATTAAAAGATAAAGCTGCGGGTATTATATCTATGGGGGCTGCAGGGTCAGAGCAGGCCGTAGCGGATGATAGTATGGTCATTGATGTACCTGTTGCATCAGAACGCGTTGTTAAATCCGTATCGTCAGGTGTAAATATCGCTGGTGCACAGGCGGATGCTCTTTCTGCGCTTGTAAATTTAGGCTACGGTCAGGGTGAAGCAGCAAGTGCTGTTGCCGAAGCTTCTGGTGTTCATCCAGAAGCTGGTTCTGGTGCTTTGATAAAAGCCGCATTGAAGTTATTGGCACCGAAAGGGTGATCTTATGACGGAACCTGATCCGACTTTACGCCCTGAGCAACAATCAACAGATGTTGATCGCGCTATGCGTCCGCAATCCTTGGATGAATTTGTTGGACAAGCGGGTGCACGGGCCAATTTGAAAGTGTTTATTGAGAGCGCTCGTCAACGTGGACAAGCTATGGACCATACATTGTTTTATGGGCCTCCTGGATTGGGGAAAACAACGCTTGCGCAAATCATGAGTAAAGAATTGGGAGTGAATTTCCGTATGACCTCTGGCCCTGTTTTGGCCAAGGCTGGAGATTTAGCAGCAATTTTAACCAATTTAGATGAACGAGATGTTTTGTTTATTGATGAAATACATCGTTTAAACCCTGCCGTGGAAGAGGTGCTTTATCCAGCTTTGGAAGATTTTGAGCTGGATTTGGTCATTGGTGAAGGTCCCGCCGCACGTACTGTGCGTATTGATTTGCAACCCTTCACTTTGGTTGGAGCGACGACACGTTTGGGGTTGCTCACCACACCATTAAGAGATCGTTTTGGTATTCCAACACGTTTAGAATTCTATAATGTTGAGGAATTATGCCATATCGTTGATCGGGCCGCACGTTTGCTTGGTGCCGATGCTTCTGCTGATGGTGCGCGAGAAATCGCACGGCGTTCACGTGGGACGCCACGTATTGCAGGGCGTTTATTGCGCCGTGTAGTTGATTTCGCAATTGTTGAGGGTAACGGTAAGGTTGATAAACAGATTGCGGATATGGCTTTGACCCGTTTGGGTGTTGATGATCTTGGTTTGGATGGTGCTGACCGTCGTTATCTGCGCTTATTGGCTGAAAACTACGGGGGTGGTCCTGTGGGTGTTGAGACGATTGCTGCTGCTTTATCAGAGGCACGTGATGCGATTGAAGAAGTGATTGAACCTTATTTATTGCAACAAGGCCTTATTCAGCGTACTCCGCGCGGGCGTATGTTGGCAGCGAAAGCATGGAAGCACCTAGGATTAGATGCACCAAAGCCCACCGCACAAACGGATATGTTTGGGAACGGTAAATGAGTGATGAAATGTTAAGTGTAGAGGCTGCTATGCAGTTGTTTACTCGTAAAAATGGTGATTATAATTTTGCACGCTGGGGGCGGCCTATTGCACCTGTGGTTTTTGGTGTTGATGACGTTACGCTGACACATCTAAAGGATGCGATTGCGCAGACGGTTGCAGTTACAGGCGGAACTTTAGCAGAAACAGATCCAGAATTAGGTGCAAACTTCATGTGGTTCTTCTGTTCCGAATGGGCGGAAGTGGGTAATGTCCCTGACTTGGAAAAACTTGTCCCTAATCTTGTCGACCTTGTAGCTACTTTGCAAAGCAAGAATGTGAACGAACACCGTATGTTCATTTTTGATGCAGATGGCGCGATCAAAATGTGTTTGCTCTTTATTCGTATGAAGGGCGCGGTTGCAGATATGTCTGTTCAAGCCCTTGCAACAGGTGAAACATTACAAAGTCTTTTAACATGGTCCGAGGATGCATTCGAAACACAAAGCCCGATTGCAACGATCAAAGAGAATGGCATATGCATAGTAAAGCCAAGCTTTGCCTGTCTCGTGCGTGCAGCTTATGATGCAACTATGCCGCCTAGCGCATCTGATACCAGCCATGCCATGCGACTTCATCCCAGAATGCAGAAACTATATAACGACCTAGAGCAATGATTCATAAGTTCCCTGTTCGTGTTTATTATGAAGATACTGATATGGCAGGGATTGTGTATTACGCCAATTACCTGAAGTTTATAGAACGGGCACGGAGCACTTTGGTGCTGGAGATAGGGATTGATCAAGTCGCAATGCGCGAGCAAGAATTGGTGTTTGCTATAAAAAAAGTTAATGCTGACTACATAGGTAGCGCAAAGTTGAATGATGATTTGACTGTTGAGACCACCTTAAGTGAAGTGACAGGCGCTAAAATTGTGTTCAGACAAAATGTATTTCGCGACAGTCAGATTATTTTTTCTGCTTTAGTTACAGTTGTTTGCATCACAATTCCTGGAAAAATAACCCGTTTTCCAGCGGATATTCGCGCAAAATTGAACGAATTAGTGAAATAAAGCAGCAAAAGCTATGCTCAGCATAGGTTTTTTGTTAAAAGACTGCCAAGAACAACAAAAACACGAAGCTATCACAAAGATGGCTCACAGGCAGAACGAGTAGTCTTATGGCAGTAGAAACACTGGGTGCAGTGCAAGAAGTTGATTTTTCAATGCTTGCGTTATTTTTACGTGCAACAATCACTGTAAAAGTGGTGATGTTGATTTTGATATTTGCTTCTTTTTGGTCGTGGGGCATCATCATTCAAAAATTCATCAATTATCGAAAAGCACGGCGAGATACTGATAAGTTTGATCGGGCATTTTGGTCTGGTGAGCCGTTGGATGGATTGTACCAAAAACTAGGTGATACCCCTCAAGGTGGGTCAGAACGTATTTTTGTCTCTGGTATTTCTGAATGGCGACGCTCGCATCGTTCCGATGGTAAGATGATTGCAGGTGTGCAACAACGTATCGATCGTTCTATGGATGTGGCGATTGCACGAGAGTCTGAAAAGCTAAACAATGGTCTGACGTTTTTGGCAACAGTTGGTGCGATTGCACCGTTCGTTGGTTTGTTTGGAACCGTTTGGGGCATCAAAAACTCGTTTGAACAAATTGCAATTCAGCAAAATACAAATCTAGCAGTTGTTGCCCCAGGTATTGCCGAAGCACTTGCTGCGACAGCGCTTGGTTTGGTTGCCGCTATTCCAGCTGTTATCTTCTATAATAAACTCTCGACAGATGCGGATCGTATCATTGGTGATTACGATAGCTTTGCAGATGAATTCTCGACTATCCTTTCCCGCCAGCTAGACGCATAGGAGTAAAGCTATGGGCGCAGGTGTAATCCAAAGTGGCGGAGGAGACGGTAAACGTCGGCGTAGTCATGCAAAACGTAAACCAATGGCTGAAATCAATGTGACACCGTTTGTGGATGTTATGTTGGTATTACTGATCATCTTTATGGTGGCGGCACCTTTGTTGACAGTTGGCGTTCCAATTGAATTGCCAAAGACGGCGGCGACGGCCTTACCGACTGAGGAAGAAGAGCCACTGACTATTGCTATTTCTGCTGATGGAACGTTGGTTTTACAAAGTACTGAAATTGACCGCAATACATTGATCCCAAAACTGCAAGCAATTGCGGCTGAGCGTGAGAACGACAAAGTGTTTTTACGTGCAGATGGTGCTGTACCGTATGAAGTTGTTATGCAGGTTATGGGCGCGCTGAATGCAGGTGGTTTCCGTGACATTGGTTTGGTGACTGATGCAGGTGGCCCATCTTTGAATGATCAGGACGGCTGAGGTGTAGTGTGCAAACAGGCACCAAAATATCAGGCGCACTGCACGCTGGCTGTTTAGGGCTTGCTGTATTTGGGGTGGATTTTTTTGATTCCACTGACAGTACACCTATACAGATTTCAGAGGTGAGCATTATCTCATCTGATGAGTTTGCAACGTTGCAAACGACGGCACCAGAAACGGCACCAGAAGCAGAAAAAGCGCCTGAGATTAATGAGCCAAAGCCGCGCGAAGAAAAAGCACCAGAGATTGTACAGCCTGAAAAACTTGTGGAACCAAAACCTGAGCCAGAAGAACAAGTGGCAATAGCAGCACCAGAGCCAACACCTGCACCGCGCATTGATAAACAATCGGCGCCAAAGCCAGATAGCAGTGCCAAAGAGGCTGAGACTACGGTTAAAGAAGCCGCACCAGATGAAGCGGCTGAGAAGGTGGAAGAAGCTAAACAAGAACAAGCGCCAAAAGAAGCGGCGACTGAGATTGTGACTGAAGCTGAAAAGCTAAGTGAATATGCACCGACGACATCTAGTGTGCCGCGTTCACGCCCTAAAGGTATTAAGCCTAAGATTGCTGAGGTTGAAACGCCTGAACCAAAAGAAGAGCCAAAAGACAATACAGCTGATGAAATTGCCAAAGCCTTGGCACAAGCAGAAAAAGAAGTGCAGGAAAACAAACCTGCGGTTCCTGTTGGGCCGCCTTTGACGGGTGGCGAACGTGAAGGTTTGGTTCTGGCCGTTCAAAAATGTTGGAACGTGCCTGTTGGTTTGCAAAATGCCGATAATCTAGCTGTTGTGATTGGTATTGAGTTGAACCTTGATGGTAAACTAGCTGGGGCACCGAAATTACTAGAGCCTTCAGGTACGCCGACTGGTGCGTTGAAACAGGCATTTGAAGCGGGCAGACGTGCGTTAATTCGCTGTGCGCCTTATGACTTACCACAAGACAAATACGAACAATGGCGGCAAATCGAAGTCGTCTTTAACCCCGAAAAAATGGTATTGAGATGATGAAAAAAGTTTTAACATTTTTATGCAGCGCTCTGGCAGCTGTCACGCTAATATCGACACCTGTTATGGCGCAGGGCAAACCTTTGCGTATCGAGATTACAGATGGTGTTATTGAGCCTCTTCCATTTGCTGCTCCAGTGTTTGTGGCTGAAAATGCAGCGGCAAGAAAATATGCAACAGACCTTACGAAAGTCATCGCATCGGATTTGATTGGTTCTGGACTATTCCGTGAAATCCCAAATGCTGCGCATATATCAAAAATCACGAATTTCAATGCGCCAGTACAATTTTCTGATTGGAAAGCAATTAATGCACAGGCTTTGGTGACTGGTGCGGTGAGTGTAACGGGAGATAAGTTGACAATTAAGTTCCGTTTGTTTGATGTGTTTGCACAGACACCATTGGAAGGTTTGCAATTTTCAGCCTCTGTAAACAGTTGGCGTCGTATGTCCCATAAAATTGCAGACGCAGTATATAGCCGTTTGACTGGAGAGAGCGGGTATTTTGACAGTCGTATCGTTTATATTGCGGAAGAGGGACCAAAGAACAAACGCAAGAAACGGCTGGCCTTGATGGATTATGATGGCGCGAATGTACGTTATCTGACAGATGCGAGCTCGATTGTTCTGGCGCCGCGTTTTTCCCCGAACGCACGTGATGTTATTTATACAAGTTATGAAACAGGATCACCGCGTGTTTTCCTATTGAATGTGGATACATTGCAACGCCGTATTTTAGGTGATCAACCATCTATGGCTTTCGCTCCACGCTTTTCACCTGACGGCAGTAAAGTTGTGATGTCTTTATCTGAAAATGGTAACTCGGATATCTTTGTGATGGATGTTGCAAGTGGGCGCCGTGCACAGCTGACGAACTCACCAGCGATTGATACGGCACCAAGTTTTTCACCTGATGGGTCACAAATTGTGTTTGAATCGGATCGCGGTGGCGGTCAACAGGTCTATATTATGCCTGCAACGGGTGGTTCAGCAAAACGGATCAGTTTTGGTAAAGGTCGTTATGGCACGCCAGTTTGGTCACCACGCGGTGATATGATTGCATTTACGAAATTGAGCCAAGGCCAGTTTCACATTGGTGTGATGCGTACAGATGGCAGTCGTGAAAGATTGCTGTCGCGTTCATTCCTTGATGAGGGCCCGACATGGGCTCCAAATGGACGTGTGATTATGTTTTTCCGTGAAACTGCAGGGGTTAACGGGGCACCGTCTATTTATTCTGTAGACGTGACAGGCCGAAATTTACGCAAAGTAAACACGCCAACCTTTGGCTCTGACCCTAATTGGTCTGGTTTGTTAGAATAAGCGGGAAACCGTTCACAAAGAATACGACTTCTGGTATAAATATGGAAAATGATGGCAAAAAGCGATCAAGAGAGGCAGAGTAGGCGATGATTATGAATAGTATACTAAAAGTAAGTACGACATTGGTATGTGTCTTAGCGCTTAGTGCGTGTGGAGATAAATTTGGTGGTTTTGGGAAAAAGCCAGGCGATGTCGTTGCAGGTGGTGGTATTCAACAAGGTAGCTTGGATGATCCTACATCGGTTGCATATTTCCAACAAACGATCGGTGACCGCGTGTTGTTTGCTGTGGACCAAAGCAGCTTAACGCCAGAAGCAACAGCAGTGTTGGACGGTCAAGCAAATTGGCTGAACCAAAATACGCAATATAACGTGACCGTAGAAGGTCATGCGGACGAGCAAGGTACACGTGAATATAACCTCGCATTGGGTGCGCGTCGTGCAAGCGCTGCGAAAAACTACCTAGTCAGCCGTGGTGTTGCCGATAATCGCGTGAATACACTGACATATGGTAAAGAACGTCCACTAGAGATCTGTTCAACAGAAGCATGTTGGTCTAAGAACCGCCGTGCAGAAACAGCGATCAATGCTGGTTTAGGTAGTTAAGAGGCACTTTATGTTTATTGGGCGTAAAATTATAAAAGTCACAACCCTTTGTATTTGGGCAGCTTGCGCTCCAGCGCTGCTGCACGCCCAATCTAATGATGAAACTCTTGCTGATATTCGGCAGGATCTCACATTTTTGAACATCGAAATCCAGCGTTTAAACCAAGAACTGTCAAGATCGAATGCATCCGGAGCATCTGTTACTGGTTCAGGTTCTCTTTTGCAGCGGACAGACGCATTAGAGCAGGAATTGCGCCGTATTACAGGCGTTGTTGAGAATCTACAATTCCGTGTCGGACAGGTTGTTCAAGATGGTACGAACCGTATTGGTGATTTAGAATTCCGTTTGGTGGAATTAGAAGGTGGAGATGTAACAACGTTAGGCCAAACGTCTACGTTAGGTGGTGTAGAAACAACTAGGCCTACACAACCATCTACGCAGGATAATAGCATTGAATTAACTGCGTCTGAGCAGGGTGATTTTGATCGTGCAAAAAGTGCTGTTGAAACTGGAAACTTTACAGGTGCGGTTACACAGTTCGATCAATTTCTACTGACTTATCCGAATGGTCCACTGACAAGCGAAGCGCATTATTGGCGGGCAGAAGGTTTGGCTGGACAAGGTGACTGGAGTAATGCTGCGCGTGCTTTTCTGGAAAGTTTTAGCGGTACGCCAGATAGTGTGATAGCGCCTAAATCGCTGTACCGTTTGGGTGTAAGTCTTGCACAACTTGGACAAACCCAAGACGCTTGCGCAACATTAAGTGAGGTTGAACGCCGTTATCCTTCTGCAGTTGAAGTTGGCGAAGCTCAGGTTGAGATGACAGCATTGAGCTGTTCATAGGGCTGGTGGATCAAGCCGCTTTATATACAACACTAGATGCTGTGATGTGCAAAGTACCAAGAGGTGCTTTGGGCGTTGCTGTTTCTGGAGGCGGAGACTCGGTTGCATTACTGCACCTGTTGGCCGATTGGGCCAAGACTAATGATCGTCAAATACATGCCGCAACGGTAAATCATAACCTAAGAGATGCCGCAGCAAGCGAAGCGAATTTTGTTGCCGATTTATGTGAAGGCTTGAGGGTTAGACATACGATCCTTGAATGGAGAGATTGGTCTGGTCAAGGTAATTTGCAAAACGCAGCACGAAATGCCCGTAAAACACTTCTGGCAGATTGGGCTGAGGAGCACGCAATATCAACTATTGCGTTAGGTCATACGGAAGATGATCAGGCAGAGACATTTTTAATGCGTCTGGCACGTGGTTCTGGTGTGGATGGATTATCAGGTATTCAGAGTTTAAGCGGGCATTCTCCTATTTGGGTGCGTCCACTGCTAAGTGTTACTCGACAAGAGTTGCGGGATTACCTAGCTGATATTGGGCAGGATTGGATTGATGATCCTTCGAATGACGATGAAAATTTTGACCGTGTGAAAATGCGTAAAGCACTCCCTGCTTTGACTGAACTTGGTTTGACTGTTGAACGTCTGTCGCAAACGGCGCGAGGATTACAATCATCCCGTTTAGCATTGGAGAAAATGACACAAGATGCGGCCTATCGATGCTGCGAGCCAAATGAATATGGTGTGGTTGAAATTGATCTTAATACACTTCAAAAAGAGCCGCTGGATATACAGTACAGACTTATAAGTTATTCTATGGGCTGGGTTTCTGGTGCTGTATACCGTCCTCGTTTTGCGGCCTTAACAGGCATTTACGAACGGTTATTAGAGGGAAATTCGCAAACGCTTGGGGGCTGTTTTTTGAAGATCGGTGAAAATCGACATCTTATTGTGATGCGTGAGCTTTCCCAATTGCCAGCTGTGGAGCTTAAGGATGCACTGTATGATGAGCGATGGCGGATTTCTGCTGATTATACTACTTCAGTCCTTATTGCTCCATTAGGAGAAAAAGGATTGCCACAGATCGGAAATTGGCGTGAATTAGGTGTTTCAAGGGATGTTTTGCTGCAAACGCCTGCTATTTGGAGTGGTGAAACCATAATCGCGGCGTGTTTTGGTGAATTAGACGAAAATACTGTGATTTCACTAAAAACTGATCTTAAACATTTCTATAAAGACATCGTTTCACATTGAATAACCTCAAAAGAGGATTATGTTCATAAGTCATCGCACTAAGCGAGTCGGCATGTGCCGACATAAACAGGAGAAAACCCTTGGGTAACGCCAGAAATCTTATTATTTGGGTCGCGTTGTTTTTACTCGTGATTGGACTATTCAGTATCTTTAACAACAATGCGGCATCGCAAAGTGGTAAAGAAATCTCATTTTCACAATTTATGGAACGCGTGGACAATGGGTCCGTTAAACGCGTGGTTTTGGATGGAGAGAAAGTTTACATCCGTGGCACAGATGACCAACAATACCGTACTGTGAAACCACTAGAGGTGGATATCACACAACAACTGTTGGCTGCAGACATTGATGTGGAAGCATCCCCGCAAGAACAAACAGGCTTTATGAGCACTATTTCATTATGGTTGCCGTTTTTATTGCTGATCGGTGTGTGGATATTCTTTATGAACCGCATGCAAGGTGGCGGTAAAGGCGGCGCAATGGGCTTTGGTAAATCCAAAGCACGTTTGTTGAACCAAAACGAAGATCGCAAAACATTTGATGATGTTGCTGGTATTGATGAAGCCAAAGAAGAGCTTGAAGAAATTGTGGAATTCTTGCGTGATCCACAAAAATTCTCACGCCTTGGCGGTCAAATTCCAAAAGGGGCTTTATTGATTGGCCCTCCAGGCACTGGTAAAACATTGCTTGCACGTGCGATTGCAGGTGAAGCAGGCGTTCCATTCTTTACAATCTCAGGTTCTGATTTTGTCGAGATGTTTGTTGGTGTTGGTGCATCCCGTGTGCGCGATATGTTCGAACAAGCCAAAAAGAATGCACCATGTATCGTTTTCATCGATGAGATTGATGCTGTTGGTCGTCATCGTGGTGCAGGCCATGGTGGTGGTAATGATGAACGCGAACAGACATTGAACCAATTGTTGGTTGAAATGGATGGCTTTGAAGCGAATGAAGGTGTGATCCTTTTGGCAGCGACCAACCGTCCTGATGTTTTGGATCCAGCGTTGAAACGTCCAGGCCGTTTTGACCGTCAGGTTCAGGTACCTAATCCGGATATTAAAGGTCGCGAAAAGATTTTGAACGTGCATGCACGTAAAACACCGCTTGGTCCTGATGTGGATTTACGCATTATTGCACGTGGTACACCTGGTTTTTCTGGTGCTGATCTTGCAAACCTTGTGAACGAAGCTGCACTGCGTGCTGCACGTACTGGAAAGCGTTTTGTGATGATGGAAGATTTCGAAATGGCTAAAGATAAGGTCATGATGGGATCTGAACGTCGCTCTATGGTTTTGACAGAGAAGCAAAAAGAACACACAGCTTACCACGAAGCGGGCCATGCTTTGGTTGGTATGTCTTTGGACGAATGTGATCCTGTTTACAAAGCAACTATTATCCCGCGAGGCCAAGCATTGGGTATGGTTGTATCTCTTCCAGAAATGGACCGTTTGAATTGGCATAAGCGTCAATGTAAACATAACATTGCAATGACAATGGCTGGTAAAGCTGCTGAAATTATTAAATGGGGTGAAGAAAATGTTTCTAATGGTCCATCAGGTGATATCCAGCAAGCATCATCACTGGCACGTGCGATGGTTATGCGTTGGGGTATGTCTGATGTTGTTGGGGATGTTGATTACCAAGCAGCGCACGAAGGTTACTCTGGAGGTAATGTAGGTGGTTTCTCGATTTCAGCGAAGACAAAAGAGCTGATTGAAGATGAAGTGAAACGTATGATTGAAGACGGTTATCAAACGGCTGTTACTATTCTTAAGAAGAAAGACAAAGAGTTTGAACGCCTGGCACAGGGGCTTTTGGAGTACGAAACTCTTACGGGTGATGAGATCGGTAAAATCATGAAGGGCCAGAAAATTGGCAATGATGACGATGACCCTTCAGATGATGGTGAGACACCGAGCGTAATTGCGGTTCCTAAGACAAAAAAACCAAAGGCAAAACCGACAGGTGATATGGAACCTGAACCGTCCTGATTTAAAAACTAAAGATTTGGAAAGCCTGCAAGTCTGCAGGCTTTTTTCGTTTGTGCTAGCGAGTCGTTTTTGAATATTTACTAACGTTATCCATATTACCTATAAAATAGGCGTTTTTTTAGCGCATTGGTAAACATAAGTTCCCAATAATAAGCATATAAAGCACTTAAAGACGATTCAGGGGCGTAGAATGTCGGTTTTTAGGTGATGAAATGTCGCAGTATTGCTGCATAAGACAAAAAGAGAAACGCCCGTACTAGGGCAATTACAAAGGTATCCACTCGTGTCTTATAAAACTGATATTCAAATTGCTCGCGAAGCTAAGAAAAGACCGATCCAAGAGATCGGTGCGAAACTTGGTATCCCAACTGACGATTTACTGCCATTTGGCCATGATAAAGCAAAAGTATCTGCTGAATTTATCAAAGCCCAAGAAGGTAAAGAAGACGGTAAACTGATCTTGGTAACAGCTATCAACCCTACACCAGCTGGTGAAGGTAAAACAACAACAACTGTTGGTTTGGCTGATGGGTTGAACTCTATTGGTAAAAACGCTGCGATTTGTATTCGCGAAGCATCATTAGGCCCATGCTTTGGTATGAAGGGTGGCGCTGCTGGCGGTGGTTATGCTCAAGTTGTTCCAATGGAAGACATGAACCTACACTTCACAGGCGATTTCCACGCTATTACATCTGCACATAACCTATTATCTGCGATGATTGACAACCACATTTACTGGGGCAATGAGTTGGAAATTGACCAACGTCGCGTTGTATGGCGTCGTGTTCTAGATATGAACGATCGTGCATTGCGTGATGTTGTAACATCATTGGGTGGCGTTTCTAATGGCTTCCCACGTCAAGCTGGTTTCGACATCACTGTTGCATCAGAAGTTATGGCGATCTTATGTCTGTCTAACGATCTGGATGATTTGAAGAAGCGTCTGGGCGACATCATTGTTGCGTACACACGTGACCGTAAGCCAGTTTATTGTCGCGATATCAAGGCTGATGGTGCGATGACGGTGCTATTGCAACAAGCAATGCAACCAAATCTAGTTCAGACATTGGAAAACAACCCAGCATTCGTACACGGTGGTCCATTCGCAAACATCGCGCATGGTTGTAACTCTGTAGTTGCTACGAAAACTGCTTTGAAATTGGCTGATTACGTTGTGACAGAAGCTGGCTTTGGCGCTGACTTGGGTGCTGAGAAATTCATGAACATCAAATGCCGTAAAGCAGGTATCTCACCATCCGTAGTGGTTTGTGTGGCAACTGTTCGCGCGATGAAAATGAACGGTGGCGTTGCAAAAGCTGACTTAGGTCCAGAAAATGTAGCAGCTGTAGAAGCTGGTTGTTCAAACCTTGGCCGTCACATCGAAAACCTTAAAGGTTTTGGTGTTCCAGTGGTTGTTGCGATCAACCACTTCGTGACAGATACTGATGCTGAAGTTCAAGCGGTTAAAGATTATGTGGCAACACAAGGGTCAGAAGCGATCCTATCTCAACACTGGGAATTTGGCTCAAAAGGATCTGCTGACTTGGCAAAACGCGTCGCTGAAATCGCTGATGCTGATATGGCCAACTTTGCACCGATCTATCCTGATGATATGCCTTTGTTTGAGAAAATTGAAACAATTGCAAAGCGCATCTATCGTGCAGACGAAGTTCTTGCAGACAAGAAAATTCGTGATCAATTAAAACAGTGGGAAGAGCAAGGTTACGGTGATTTGCCAGTATGTATGGCAAAAACACAGTACAGCTTCTCTACAGACCCTAGTTTGCGCGGTGCGCCAACAGGTCATTCACTTCCAGTACGCGAAGTACGTCTATCAGCAGGTGCTGGTTTCATCGTAGCGATTTGTGGTGAGATCATGACTATGCCAGGCCTACCACGTGTACCAAGTGCCGAAGCGATTATGTTGAACGACGCTGGTGAAATCGAAGGCTTATTCTAGAAAACAACTTGATTAGCATGAATAATATCTAAATGAATATACACACCATCCAATGACTGGATGGTGTGTCTTTTTTTGAGAAAAGGAAAACCAATGTCGGCAAAGGTCATCGACGGTAAAGAGTTTGCAGCGAATGTGCGCTCACAAGTTGCAGAGCATGTAACGCGTTTAAAGAACGATCACGGTATCACACCTGGCTTAGCAGTTGTTTTGGTGGGTGAAGACCCAGCTAGCCAAGTGTATGTACGTAACAAACATAAATCGACGATCGAAGTTGGCATGAACAGCTTTGAGCATCGGTTGGATGTGGATACATCTGAAGCAGATTTATTGGCATTGATTGACCAGTTGAATAAAGACCCTGCTGTACACGGTATTCTGTGTCAGCTGCCGTTGCCTAGTCATTTAAATGAAGAATTGGCGATTAATTCAATCATTCCTGAAAAAGACGTTGATGGTTTCCATATCTCTAATGTTGGTATGCTGAGCACTGGTCAACGCTCTATGGTGCCGTGTACACCGCTTGGTTGCTTGATGATGTTACGTGATCATCATGGCAGCCTATCTGGCTTAAATGCTGTCGTAGTAGGTCGTTCGAACATCGTTGGTAAACCAATGGCAAGTTTACTGTTGAAAGACAGCTGTACGGTAACAATCGCACACAGCCGCACAAAGGATATCGAAGCTGTTTGCCGCGCTGCAGATATTGTTGTTGCTGCCGTTGGCCGTCCTGAAATGATTACAGGCGACTGGATTGGTGAAGGTGCAACAGTCATTGACGTAGGTATCAACCGTATTCCACATCCTGAAAAAGAAGGTAAATTTAAACTGGTTGGGGATGTCCATTTTGAAAGTGCTGCTGAAAAAGCTGGCGCTATTACACCTGTACCAGGGGGTGTGGGCCCAATGACGATTGCATGTTTACTGGCGAATACTTTGACAGCTTGTAGTCGTGCAAATGGATTAGAAGAACCAGAAGGCTTAACAGCCTAAGTTGTTATATGACAAAAGCCTCTGCAGTTTTCTACAGAGGCTTTTGTTTGCCTTGGGATCGGCTTTATCTTTCAACTTCGCTGTCTGCTACGAACATATTAGCCCATGCATGATCTATCAGCTCGCGAGACATAATTCGTGGTAGGCCTTGATATTCGCAAATAGAAATCATTTGATCGATCAAGAAAGGCGCTTGGTAAGCAGCGTATTTATGGTCCACTTCGTCATATTTTGCACCGAATAAATAGATTAACGCGTCTTTATCCAAATTAAAGCGTTTTGCTTTTGCCACTAGCATATAGATTTGTAACATGTCTTCACGGCTAGGGGACTCGATCAGGATTTTGAAATAAATCCGACGCAGGGCAGCACCATCAAAGATTTTGTTTGGGTGGAAGTTGGTTGAGAAAATCACCAATGTATCAAAAGGCACTGTGAATTTTTCACCAGATGCTAGGCTCAGGATATCTTCCCCACCTTCCATAGGAACGATCCAACGGTTGATCAAGGCTTGCGGGCTATCAGCTTGGCGGCCTAAGTCATCCACAATGAATATTCCACCAGCAGCCTTCAATTGCAAAGGTGCTTGGTATGTCTTTGAATTCGGATTGTATTTGAGCTCAAGCATATCAAGGCTTAGCTCACCACCCGTGATTACAGTCGGGCGCTTACACTTGATATAACGGCGATCAAATGTAGCACCTACACGGCGTAAACTGTTTGTTCCGTCCTCTTCTGCATCTGCAGATGTATGAATGATTGGATCATAAACCGAGATAACTTGCCCTGCATATTCTAACACGCGGGGGATAAATACCTTATCTCCCATGGCATCGCGTATGCCAGTTGAAATGGCTGATTTACCATTGCCTGGAGGGCCATACATTAGAATTGAACGACCAGAATTCACGGCAGGACCAACTTGATCTAATAAGCCGTCTGGGATGATTAGATGAGACATCGCATCCTCAAGGTTGGCTTTGGTTATGCCTACATTGCGGATTGTTTGGCGTTTTACCTGAGCTTCGAAGTCTGCCATAGGAACGGGAAGAGCACCAAAATACTCAGATTGCTTAAGCGCATCTAAGGTGCGGCTTTTACCCGTTTCAGTCATCTGATAACGCATTTCGGTTGTGATGCCGCCATCACCGTTACCCAATGTTTCAATCAAATTCTGTGTGCGGCACATCGCAATCAATTCGTTTATGACTGGAACAGTCACACAAAGTTCGCGCGCCATATCACTCGCAAGTTCTAGATTCTTACGAAACACTGTTTTAAGAAAAATTTCACGTGCCAAAACTGGAGATAATCCAGTTTCTTTAAGAGTGCTCGGCTCAAGTGGTGCAATAGCTATTCGAGAGTGCATATTCATAGTTTATAGCTTTCTTTTTTCTTATGATCACACTAAGTTGCATGAATTTAAGCGTTTTTAAAAAGCGAAACTAAGGCTGAATTTAGGCTTTTTTAGGAATAGAAATTTACTATCACAAGGTAAGCAATGATACTTGCTGATAGCGTTAATCCGAAAGGAAACACACCGCGTCTTTTCCATGAAACCCAATCTTGTACATGAGTTTTTATTCCAGGCGTAACACCTGCAATTTTATGTAAACCGACTGATAGAAACGACATTACTGCCAGAATAACTATAAAGAATGGGATATCGCTAAAGGCAACAAAAGGGGCAAGTGCTGCTGCATATTTTGAATCACCACCTCCTACCGCGCCTATACTTGTCGCAACGAAGCCAATCGCTAGGAAGACGAAACCTTGCAGAATGCGGAAACCGTATTCAGATAGATCAAATATCAAAAAACCAAGTATTAAGAAGCTTAC
Organism: Amylibacter sp.; assembly: GCA_965206885.1. Taxonomy (GTDB): domain Bacteria; phylum Pseudomonadota; class Alphaproteobacteria; order Rhodobacterales; family Rhodobacteraceae; genus Amylibacter. The sequence continues at coordinate 629,018 of CBDBLJ010000008.1, forward strand.
AAAGAGAATTAGACATGAGATATTTGGAATGCGCATGTATTTCATGTCGCTCCAAGCAACGTATATGCCTATTATAACTGCTGGAATTAGAAGAATATATTCAGGTAAGTTTAGCAATTTTCGTATCCTTAACCAAGAGCTTCTAGGCTGCGCGTAGCAGCTTCAAAATGACGAGGGTGTGTTTCGATAGCATCTTCGATTAACCCACGACCAATCCCTTTTTTACCCTGTTTTACGGCTGTAAGACCAAGGGTGTAGAGTAACTGTGCTCGCTCTTCTTGTGATGCTTGGATAAGCGGAAATGAGTAGTTCCCTTGCGATCCGCGCGCCAAAACAAGGTTGTTTTTAGCCGTAAATAAATTGGAATCATAAGAAAGAGCTTCTAAAAACAAATCTTCGGCTTTTTTGTATTGGCGTCGGGTTAACTGCGAATATCCCCAATTGTTTAGGACTTTTGCAGGTTGTGTCGTCAAGCCAATAGCGGTTTCATAAAAACTGTCCGCTTTTTTCCATTGTTTTTTAGAATCCGCGACCATGGCTTCTAAACGGTAACGTTTAAATGTCTCTACAGTCGGAGGAACTTTATTTTCCAATAATTGGTTAAAACCACCAGCTTTTAGCTGGTCAGCTTTAGCGTTATTTACATAAGGTTTCCTTCCATTTTAAGACCCAGCGTTGCGGTAAGGTCTTAAAATGGAAGGAAACCTTATGATCTATTCTACTGGAAGTCATAGCAGATATTATCACAGATACCATATCGTTTGGGTAACAAAATATCGTTACAAGGTGCTGCGTGGTGAAATGCGTGAGCGTATTCGGACATTGATACGACAAACGTGCAATGAATTGGGCGTACACATTGAAAAAGGCGTATTGTCTACCGACCATGTGCATATGTTTGTGTCAGTCCCGCCGCACGTCCCAATTTCAAAGGTGATGCAACGCGTAAAAGGGAGGTCCTCATACAAGATACAGCGGGAGTACCCCGAATTACGCAAACGCTATTGGGGGCAACGGTTCTGGGCTAGAGGCTATTTTTCAACGACGAGTGGAAATGTGACGGATGACGTTATTCGTCAGTATCTTGAATTACATTCAAAACGTGAACCTACCGACGAAAGTCGGTAGTTGTTCAGTGTCGCGGCGAATTTCGAGCACCAACTGTTTTTCTGCCTCACCCCACTGTGACTTATTGCGGTGTTTTGGGGCCTTTGATGGCGGCATAATCCCTTGCGCCAAATCCTTCAAAACCCGCTTGTAGCGATAATAAGTAGACCGAGAGATGCCGACAAATTCAGCGCATTTTGCTAGAGAAACACCCTCTGCGCGTAAAGCTTCCCATTGCCGAACCGTGTCTTCGTATTTGATACGGTACGCATCCAAACATTCTTGTGTCCGCGCCCAAGCATAAAGTTTATAAACGTTCTTGTGCAGTCTTATGATTTGCATATTGGCCTCGTGAGTTGGTTTTTTACAATACTCAGTCTCCGAGGCCGCCTAAATCTTGGCAACAAAAAAACAGTCTCACATCTATCTGAACTTATTCACTTGCAGGTTGCCTTCATTTGATAAAACTACACCTAAGTTGTTCCATGCAGGAACAAATGTGTCATCTTTTTCGACAGCTTTTTTCAGTAATTGCTTGGCTTGCCCAAGGCGGCCTAGTTTTAAATTTGCAGAGCCAAGTGCGCTTAAGACATCTACATTCAAGCCTTTCGAGACTGCGGCGCGCGTATATGCGCGCAAAGCAACTTCATACTCTCCTGATGCCATTAAGCGATGGCCAACGATCAATCCATCAACGGCTTCATCTATCTTATTTACATCAAGCTGTGTGCTTTGATTTAATGTTTCTAAATTACTGTCTTTGGTGGGGCTGCATGCAATACATGTAAGTATTACAAACGCCGATATAGTCCGTAATGTTAGCTGTATTACTTTAGACACCCTAGATCATCCCAGCACTTGCATGATTTGATATACTGAAGGGCCAACAAGGAGCACCATAAGAGGGGGAACTGTAAACATCATTGTACTTAATGTCATCTTTGTCGGAAGTTTATTCGCTTTTTCTTCTGCGCTCATTATACGCTTGTCGCGCATTTCCGCAGCATAAACGCGCAAACTATCTCCGACTGAAGTACCAAAAGTTGCTGACTGAATTAAAACAGTCACAAAAGATTTGATATCTGGGACGCCACAACGCTCTGAGAAATCTCTTAATACTGAAGGTTTATCTTTACCCGCGCGCATTTCGTTTGAAACAATTGTTAACTCTTCCGATAAGCTCGGGTACGAATGATTAAGCTCCAAACCAACCCTTTGAATACTTTGATCTAATGATTGCCCTGCCTCAATACAAACAAGCATTAAATCTAATGCATCTGGAAAGCCGCTCTCTAATTCAGCCAGTCTGGCGTCTGCGCGACGTCTGACCCAATAGACTGGTAAGCCATAACCGACAAGAATAGGAATTATTAAACCTTTGGCCTGATCTAATAGGGTTTCATTATTGGACAGCACATATACGTAAATTATACCTACAATTAAACCGAGGAAAATAAGAGCAAACTGCATAAAATGATATGTCCGAACAGCATCCCGAGATGTGTATCCAGCACGCATTAAGTTTAATCTACTTTTTGAGAGTTCTTCTTGATCTTGAGGTTCAAGGAATGTTGCAAACTTATCTAAGTTTGGGCCGCTTTTATCCTGGCGCAAACTAATGGAAGCTTTTGTCGCTGAATCTTTACTTTGCTTTGTATGAGTCGGAGATTTTATGCGGTCAAAAGGGTCTTTTTGTTTCACCAAAATAAACGGCAACGTCAAGGTTACCAAGAAAATACCTATAATACCCAACGCTATAATAGGGCCCGAAGGACCCATTAAATTTGTTAAAGCTGTGATTAATTCAGATAACATCATTACACCTTAATATCGACCATAGCTTTCATGATGATAACATTTAACACCATCATGGAAGCAACGATTAAAGCTGCTGGAATAAACATAGCGGTTTCTTGGACATCATCATAATAATCTGGTTTGATCATTAAGATTGCACCTAAGGCGACCACTGGAAATGCTGACAAAAAGAAACCTGAAAACTTAGCTTCTGAGGTGATAGCTGCAACACGTCTAAATAATCTAAACCGGGCACGAATAACTTGCCCCAAACCATTCAGAACCTCTGCCAAATTACCACCAGATTTTGCTTGAATGCCGACTGCAACTGTAAGGAATCGTAAGTCTTGCAAATCGATACGATTGGCCAAATCTTCTAATGCTGAGGGAATATCACGACCATAAGCTGCTTCATCTGCAATTATCCCAAATTCAGTACCAATGGGGTCTGGCATTTCTTGTGCTACATTACCGATTGCGCTGGAAAAAGGATGACCAACACGTAATGAGCGCACAATAAGCTCGATTGCATCAGGTAATTGTTCTTCGAACAAGGCAAGACGGGCTTTGGCTTTTTTATTCAACCAAACAAAAATGCCGCCTACGCCCATTGTGATTGCAACGGCTACTGCTGCTAACATGGGGAGCTGTGTAAATAGGGATAGAACAATAAAGCTTACAATTGTTGCCGCAATCATAATGCCGATAAGAGCTTTGGGCGAAAATGCGATGTTTGCCTGCGCTGCTTTGGTTCCAAGAATAGAGAAAATAGGAACACGTTTTGATCTATTATGTTGTTCGCGCTCTTTTCGTAATGTATTTAATACCTCTTCGTGATCTTTACCTTGTTCTAAAAGAGCAAGGCGGCGATTAACACGAGAGTTAAGTTTTATACTTTTCCCAAATACTGTCAGATATAAACCTTCTATTATCAATAGAATGCCAACAAATAAGAAAATCAATAATGCTGCTATAGACATGGTTTATCCCTCTACGGTGCTTTTGCCGTCTTAGTGTAAATGCTCGTAGGGAGATCATAACCCCACTGCTTGAAACGGTCCGAATAATGTGAACGCGTACCTGTCGGTGTGAAGGCTCCATCTATTTTACCGTCATCTCGCGTGCCGTAGATTTCATATTTGAAAATCTCTTGCATAGAGATGATCTCACCTTCCATACCGACAATCTCTGTAATTGACGTCATACGCCGCGAACCATCTTGCAGACGTTTTACTTGTACAATCAAATTCACAGCAGATGCGATTTGTGCACGAGACGCCGAAATTGGTAGCTCAACGCCTGTCATCGCAATCATATTTTCTAAACGAGCAACTGCATCGCGCGCGTTGTTCGCGTGAATTGTTGTCATCGAACCATCGTGGCCAGTATTCATAGCCTGAAGCATATCAATAACTTCATTACCGCGGGTTTCCCCGACAATAATACGATCTGGGCGCATCCGTAGTGCGTTACGGAGACAATCTTCTTGGGTCACAGCGCCAGTGCCTTCAACGTTAGCAGGGCGGCTTTCCATACGAGCAAGGTGGGTTTGTTGGAGTTGTAATTCTGCAGTGTCTTCAATCGTTGCAATACGTTCGTCATTTGCAATGAAGCTTGAAAGAGCGTTGAGGGTTGTCGTTTTACCAGAGCCTGTACCTCCAGAGACGATAATATTTAAGCGAGTTGCTACGGCTGCATGTAGGTATGCAGCCATTTCTTCAGTAAAAGCCCCAAAAGCGGCTAGTTTTTCAATACTAAGCTTTTCTTTTTTAAACTTACGAATTGAAACAAGGGCTCCATCAACAGCTACAGGAGGAACCATAGCATTAAAACGCGACCCATCTTTTAGGCGCGCATCGACATAAGGGTTACTTTCATCAACACGGCGTCCAACGGCTGATACGATTTTATCAATAACGCGAAGTAGATGCTTTTCATCTGCAAAACGAATATTGGATAATGAAAGCTTACCTGCGCGCTCTACAAATACTTGTTTGTGACCATTAATCAGAATATCACTGACATCGTCATCGCGAAGAAGTGTTTCTAAAGGGCCTAAGCCAATAACTTCATCTAATAAATCTTGGACGAGCTCATCGCGTTCCGCTCTATTTAAAACAATACCTATTTCTTGTAACCCGTCTTGGGTAACTGCTGAAATCTCACGGCGTAGGTCAGCTTCTGAAGCTGTATCAATCGCGGCTAAATTCAATGTTTCAAGCAAACGCTTATGCATTTGCATACGAATGCCAACTAGGCGATCTTTCCGTTTTTGATCTTTACTTGGTTCACTCGAACTTTCTTCTGAAATCTTTGGAGCTCTTTTTGGTATAACTAAAGTTGGCTTTGGTACAGGATTGACTGGTTGTGGTGAAGAAACTCGTTTTGCCTCTACTTCTTGTGAAGGAGCTTCTCGTTGTGCCGTATTTGTTTTGTTATATCGTTTAAACATAAGATTTACTCTGCTGCTTCAGCTAGATTGTTGTCGTCGCATAAATCCGCGAACGTTTCCGCAATTTTGACTATATCTTTGCGTAATGGATTTTTCGCGGCTATTTCTGACAGAGGTACACCGTGGTCGCCAGATGATGGGACATGTTTCCCGCCATCAGAAAGTTGCCAACGAAATTCTATATCAAGAGATTCAGCCATACGTTTGACACGTGATTTCCCATTTAAATCAGTAAGTTTTGGTGCTTTATTTAAAAGAAATTGCACCTTTTCAAATGGCAGGTCTTCTGCCTTTAATGCGCGTATAAAACGTTGAATATTTTGTGCTGAGCGCATGTCTAAGCCGACGACAGCTAGAAATAATTCGCATTCATTTAATATAATTTCAGACCAGCTAACCAATGTTCGAGGCATGTCAATAATGACAACATCATAGCAAGAACGTGCAATATTAATAAGGTGTTTTACATCTTCTGGCCCGATGAACTCCAAAGGTATTGCGTCTTGTGGAGAAGGTATAACAGCAAGTTTATCCTTATATTTTGAAACAACTTGTATGAATGAATCTACATCAGCACTTGTCACATCTGATAATAACTCAAATGCGGCTTCGTTTTTTGGAACGTCCAAATATGTAGCGACTGACCCAAATTGAAAATCAAAGTCAAGAACACAAACATTTTTACCTTGTTTTTCTAGAATTGTTTGCATTTCCCATGCGAGATTGGTTGTGAACGTCGTTGCACCTACGCCACCTGACATCCCATAAACTGGTAATAGAATACCTTGTTTTGCTGTTTCTGATGTTACCGTTTGATTGGAATGTTCAGATTGAACAAACACTTCTTTAATAACTACTTTTTCTTCAACAACAGTCAAAACGCGATCTATAGATTCATGTAGAGCATTTTCTGGAATTGGGTAGGGGACAAAATCATCGGCGCCTAGTCGCATAAGCTGATGCAATGAGATTGGTGTCAGCTCATGCGTGACCAAAATAATTTTCAATCCGCGATCTTTCGCAGCACCTACGATATTAGCAACAAAAGTTAAGTCATCTTCATCCTTCTTGTCCAAAGCAATAGTGATAAACTTTAATGTATCGGCGTGTGAGCTGCGAAGAATATCTTCGGCATTGGCGAAGTCTAAACCACCCCAATTCGGGCCTAATTTTTCTTCTAAATCTTCTATCAATAAATCGAATTGTTCGAGATTGCGCGCAATTGCACATGCTTCGATTACATTTTTTTCGTCTGTTTCTGCTATATCAGTCATCTATTTTGCCCAATCTTTTGTTTTTCCGGCGTTTTCGACGTGAAAAACAAATTGGACACCTCTAAAAACCTATCTTTTAGGTGTATTTTGTGATTCAATATTTTCAGGAGGATATTTTGATGCACGAAGCAGGATTGTTTGATTTTTCTGATCATCTTGAGCGTTTGTCTAAAACAGGCGACCCACTTGTCGCGCTTTCTGAGCATGTGGATTTTGAGATGTTTCGGTGTGCACTGACAAGTGCACTTAACTATGGAGAGCGTCCACAGGGGGGTCGTCCGCCCTATGATGCGGTTATGATGTTTAAGATTTTGATATTAGCGTCGATGCATAATTTAAGTGATGAGCGGATGGAGTTTCTGATCCGCGATCGTTTTAGCTGGTTGCGTTTTCTTGGTTTGCAAATTGGGGAGCCGACGCCAGATCAAAAGACCATTTGGGTGTTTCGGGAGAAGTTGACCCAAGCGGGTGTGTTGACTGATTTGTTTGCAACCTTTGAGGATCATTTACGTAATCGGGGTTACAAACAAACTGGGGGACAAATTGTAGACTCATCGCTGATTGCAGCCCCACGCCAACGTATGACTTCAAGCGAGAAAGCCCGCGCCAAGGCTGGCGAAGATGCAAAAGATATCTGGCCTGATAATCCAGCCAAGGCGGCACAGAAGGACACCGACGCACGGTGGATGGTCAAGTATAGCAAGGCTAAAACGACCAAGACGGGTGAGAAAGATGCGGGGTTAGTTGATATTTCCGTACCTCACTTTGGCTATAAAAACCACATCAGCATTGACCGTAAGTTTCGGTTTATCAGAGGTGAAAAAACAACAGATGCAGCGCGCTATGACGGTCATGAGTTGGCGTCAGTGCTCACCAAGGACAATCGTTCTGGCAAGGTTTGGGCCGATACAGCTTACCGCACCAAGAGCAATGAGGCATGGCTTAAGGCCAATGGATTTTTCTCCCACATCCACCGTAAAAAACCAAAAGGCAAACCAATGCCCAAACACATCGAGCGCGGTAATGCGACACGTTCTATATTTCGCACCTGTGTCGAGCATGTCTTTGGTCATCAGAAGGGCCCGATGGATTTATCCATTAGAACCATCGGAATTCAACGCGCCACAACAAAGATGACACTCGCCAACATAACCTACAATATGAAGCGTCTCATCTTCCATGAACGACGGCAAGCCACAGCCTGAATCCGTCTAGAATTCAGAAATACCCGCTCAGGCGGCTCCATAAAGCATGAATGCCGCATAAAACGGAACAAAACAGGCTTTTTTTGCGTCAAAAAGCAGCCTGCCGTAAAAAATGCCTATCAAATACCTCTGGAATTAGCGGTTAATCGAGGTGTCCAATTTCCTCTATTATTGTGTAGAATTGAAATGTGGCATTTTTAGGGGAAGCAACGAAAAGTTATTATTAAACTCAACAAAAAATGGCTCGCTTAAACTTAAACGAGCCATTTTGATATTTTTATCTAGCAATGTGGTGAATTATTGAGTACCACCTGTTGCTCCTGAAACAAGACCACCTTGACCACCCTCGATGATCTTTAAGTTTTCTAACTTAATATAACGGTCATAAACTTCTAAGGCATATTCACCTTTAAGCTGTCCACCTTTATTAAAGCTACCAAATCCTGACACTTCAGTGACAGTTCTACGATTTTCTCGGTTGGCAGCATCAGTTAGAACAATGGGTTGAGTTTCTCCAAATGATGCGACACCACGTATTTGCGACCTGCTAAGCCCCAATGACAGCATATAATTAACAGAGTTTTGAGCACGCCTTTTGCCAAGGCTCTTATTATATGCATCGCTACCGACTTTGTCAGTGTGACCAAAAACGGTAAATGTTATTTGCGGATGTTTTTTGATCCATTCAACTTGTCTCTGTAAGGCTAGCTGCGCTTGGCTATCTAGTCTTGAAGAATTAAAGTCGAAGTTAATGGTCGCTGGCGCTTCGCTGGCGAATTTCCGCGTTAAGTTTGCAAGCATTCCACTGGTCAGGATTCCCGTTTGGACTGCCGCATTTTGTGTATATGCTGTTCCTAATGGTGCATTGAAAACCTCTGGACCAACTTCATTATTTGAAAACCAATTACCTTCTGCGTTTTTACAGCCAGATAAAGCAATCATGCATATAGAAAGTATTAATGTTTTGTTTTTCATCATATCATTCCATCACATATCCGTAAGAACCACTGAAATCTTGAGATGCTACAGTGCCACGTGTTTTTGTTCTTTTACCACCTTCAACTTTACCGAATAAAAATAAATCATTGTCACTTGGTAATTTCACGCGGTCAGTCGGAAGAGCCAATGAATCGCCATCTACAGGGCTAACCAAATGTGGTGTTACGATTATAACCAACTCTGTTTGGTTGCGGTTGTATGATGCACTTCTGAAAAGCGCACCAAGAATTGGTACATCTCCTAGCCACGGAACTTGACCATTAAGATCACGGAAATCATCTTGTAGTAGACCTGCAATTGCAAGGCTTTGACCATCGCGAATTTCAACAGATGTTGAGGCTTGGCGACGTGTGAATGCTGGAATACTAATCCCAGCCTGTACGAAAGAGTTTGTGGTGTCGATTGCACTGACGGCGGTATCTAAAACTAAGTTTATCAAGCCATTATCTAACACAGTTGGTATAAATTTCATTTCGATGCCAAAGGGCTTAAATTCTACAGTGATGCTTGTAGTTCCACTACTATTGCTCGTGCGTGGAACAGGAATTGGAAACTCCCCACCTGCTAAAAAATTTGCTTCTGTCCCAGAAAGTGCCACAAGGTTTGGTTCTGCTAAGGTGCGAACTAATCCCTTAGTTTCTAACGCTTCGAGCAAAACGCTTATTGCTAACCCACCTGATGAGAAACCAAAGCCTAAAGCACCATTTCGACCAGTCAAAGCCGTACCCGTGCCAGGTATTGATGGTGTGAAGGTTGGATTTATTCCGTTACCACCTAAAATTCCACCTTGAAGCTTGGGACCTACATTTTGAATGCCTATTGATGAGCTGAGAGATTTTGCGACACTTCGTTGCATTTCAGCAAAGCGGACTTTCAACATAACTTGTTGTGAACCACCAACTGTTAAAAGGTTTGTTACCCTGTCTGGGGCATATCGTTGCGCAAGATCTAATGCCAATGCAATTTTAGAGGGCCCTGATACAGAGCCGCTCAATACTATCCCATCATTTGCGGACCGAACTTGGATCTTCTCACGTGGTAAAATCTCTTTCAAAAGGGCTTTGAACTCTGAAAGATCAGGTGTGACCCTGATATTCACATTCGTGATTAATTTACCATCTGCACCTAATAGGGTCATAACAGTACGGCCTGGTGATTTACCCAATGGCTCAGTTTACAAATCGTATGCATGGATCTGCGATCGCGGTGGCGAGGCAAGCGCGGGGTGAAGCATTTTCCAGTTGAAGACGCTGAAACCATCGCAGGTAGTTGTCGAGATACCTGGTTGCGACGCCTCGGTAGCGGCGCAGGAAATCCTTCAACTGGCTGTGCCGGTTGTTGACCGTCTGAATGTGAAAGGCATCCCGCACCCGCTCCCCACCAGACAGGTTCAACGCTTCGTGGCGCACTCCCAGTGCTGCGGCGCAAGGCGGATAAGCGCGGTGGCCATCGGTCACCAGAACGATGTCATCATCCACGACCGGCTCGATTGCAGATTGCAGCGTATCAGCATTGACCGCAGGGAGAACCGCGCTGACTGTCATGCCGCTGCGATCAGCGGCAACCAGTACTGGAACCTGCTCATCTGACAGGCCTCGTTTGCGGGCCTTGCCTCCCCTGCGGCGCGCCTTGCGCTCAAGGTTTCGTTCACCTTTCTGGCTTCGCAAAACATAGGTTTCGTCGACCTCGACAATGCCTGTAAGCTTGCGTGCTTTCGGATTGTCTGTGGTGAGAAATCGGTGCCGCCAACGGAACGCGGTATTGACGGCAAATTTGCAGCGTTCTGCTGAGGCGCGAACCGTCAGCCCATCAGAAAGACAGGTTCCAAAGGCAAGCCACTTATCCTTGCGGTGCAGGCCCGACAAAGGGGTGCCGGTCGCCGCGTTGAATGTCTTATTGCATCCCTTGCATTGGTACCGTCGCAGACCCCGTGCTTTGCCACGCGATATAGCTCCTGGTGTGCCACAATGCGGGCACTGGCGACTTTCACCCACGCTTGCTTCAATGGCTGCCAGCGAAGATGACGCCTCAGAGACCCCCATGAACACGGTTTCGGCTTCCTGTCGCTGCGCAGGGCTGAGGTGATCTATCCCAGATAGCCAATCCTGAAACTGTTTGTGATCCATAGTCGGCCTATCCCTCTGATTTGAAAAAGAACATGTCATGAAAGCATACGATTTGTAAACTGAGCCTACCCAATACATCAGGGCAATCGCATGAGTTTTACCCCTGAATTATCTGGAAAAGAAAATCCTCGTCCCAAGCCGCCAAGTGTCGCTTTAACCTGAGGCTTTGCTTTCCCTTTACGGAGCGCAGCATGTTGTTGGCGGCGTGCTTGATCGTTGTAAAATTAGCTGGCGCGTTTCCTTTACGGATACGACATTCATCATCACGAAACACCATATCCATGACCCAATGCAGCCCGTTTTCAATACCCCAGTGGTCGCGGATAGCTTTTGCGTGAGCTTCGGCGTCACAGGTCATGGATGAGATGTAAAAGCGTGTCTCTGAACGGGTCTTGTCTTGAAGTGTTGCGCAGTATTGGACCATCACGATGCTTTCCAATCCGGGCCAATTGTGCCGCTCCATCAGCCATTCAATATCCGAGCAAACAGTGACTTTTCTTGTTTCAATACGTCCATGTGATTTTTCTACGTCCTCATGGTAAGTTACTGTTGTGTCTGCAAAATCCACAGCGTCCTGTTCTTTCATGAACAGTTCGGTGTCTTTGCGAAGGGCACCTTGATTACCCTTTAAGGCCAAAACATAATCCGCTTGTTTGGTGATGATTTTATCGGCAATATCACGCTGACATCCCATAGCATCTATAGTGACAATAGCCCCCTTTATCGTCAGGAGGTCTAACAGTTCCGGTATGGCCGTGATCTCATTGGATTTGCCGTCCACCTGCCGTTGGGCAAGTGTCAGGTTCAACTCTGAACTCCAGGCCGAGATCATGTGAATTGCGGCCTTGCTGCCAGCCTTATCCAAGCTGCGACGTGAGGTTTTACCATCTATCGCCACGACCCCGCTAAGGGTGCTGTTTAAGGAGGCGACCCACTCCATAAAGCAGGCCTGAAAATGATTGGCATCCAGTGCGGCGTAGATGTTTCCCAGTTGATCATGTGAGGGTGTTCCGTCCGAAAAGGGCAAGAATTTCCGTAAAAAGGCCAGTTTCTTTGTCCCAAACGCAGAAATAGCGACCCAGTCATTCGCCCCGGACAACACGGCACATAACGTCAAAAGCAAAACCTCTGCCATAGGGTAAAGCAGCTTTGTTTGTTGTCGTGGGTCAGATAAAGTAGAAAAATGCGTAAGAAAATCAATGGAATGGCTGTCGGGTGCGTCGGCATTGGACATGGGTAGTGACCTCAATAAAAGCTAAAAGTTCACTCATTGAATCAACCCTCACCTCATTTGTCACCTGCTAACTTTTTCATGCGATTGCCCTGCCCAATACATATATTGTGGTGTCTGAAAGGGTCGCAATATCTGCAATACTTGGGTTCGCAACCGATAGTTCAGCAAATGATTGTTCGGATTCCATTACAATTGCTTGGTTCAACTGTACTGAAATGGCTTTTGTTGTCGTGCCCCGCATAATTCGAAGTGTATTTTGCGCGTATGATATGGGTGCGGGTAGGGACGCACTTAAGAGTACGCCAGCCATAACTGTGCATAGTGTTTTGGCTCTTCTCCGCTTTGTTGAGTAGAAAAAGATGCCGACCGCGAAGTAACCTGTTGATATGTATGGTTTCTGATAACTTTACATAGAGCAGGTATATGACAATCAACATCTCGCAGCATATTTTAGGCCTCAAAGGGCAACGTGTAAATGAAATTAAACTGGATGACGGCGGTGTTAAGATTGTCATTCACTGCAGCCGAGACGCGCGTAGGAGGGCTATAGACCCTGCTACAGGCCAGAAGGGAAGCATCAACCAGCATGTCCGCCGACAAGTAAACGACATCCCCCTTTTTGGGTATCCTTGTGTGGTCGAGATTGAGCTGGCGCAGGTTTATATTAACAAGGGCGAACGCCGCATTGAGGGGTGTGATTTTGTTGATAAAGGGTGCCGTTTCACTCACCGATTTTGCCGACTGATCAGTGGATTATGTCGGCATATGTCTATTCAAGCGGTTTCCAGACATTTGGATATACGATGGGAAACGGTCAAGAATATCGACAGGGCATACCTTATTGAAACTCTCCCTACGCTTGATCCTGCAGAGCTAACTGGCTTGGAATATATTGGTGTAGATGAAGTTGCCCGGGCGAAAGGTCATGACTACATGACGGTGGTCTACGATATGGTTGGCGGTCATCTGATCTGGGTTGAAGCAGGCCGAACTGCCGAGGTTTTTTCAAGGTTTTTGAAACAACTGCAACCAGATACAGCCTGCAAAATAAAGGCCGTAGCGATGGATATGGGGCCTGCCTACCAAAAGGCTGTCAGAGAGTCCTTGCCGTTGGCCGACATAGTATTTGACCGTTTCCACGTCATGAAAAACTACAGCAAAGCTATCCATAATCAGCGTCGACTTGAGTTCAGAAAGGCCGATCCAAGTGGTAAAGAGTTGATGAAAGGGACGCATTATCTGTTGCTCAAAAATGCGGATAAGTTGAGTGAAAAACAAAGTGACAAGCTGCAAAGGTTGCTGGAGAGCAATAGCAACCTGAATGCACTTTACGTCTTGAAAGAACAGCTTCAGCTGCTGTGGAGTGCCGCTTCATTTGAGGCGATGGCGGAGCAACTGGAACGTTGGTGCCTGATAGCAGATCAGTCACAGATGCTCTATCTAAAAAAGTTCGCGAAATCCCTACGGAAACATTGTGTGGGCATCTGCAACTACGCCAAACACAAGCTCACAAGCGCCAGGATAGAGGCTGGTAATGTCAGTATAGGAATGATCCGTAAGCGAGCCAGAGGCATCAAGGATACCGAATACTTCAAACTCAAAATTAGACAATCATCCATTCCAGATAATCAATCTATGCTCTATTTAAAATCCTAAATCTACTCAACAAAGCGGAGAAGTGCCAGTGTTTTTACAAATTTCATGTGATCTGCCTCTCTGACCACTGTTTTCGTTTTTTATTATTATTGTGGGCATCATGCGGTAATTCTATTTTTATTGCAAGAATCAATGCTTTATTACGTATTATTAGTGTGGATAACTCGCAACACAGAGGTAAATATATGAAATTTATCATGTTATTAGGAGCTGAGAACAAAAAAGAGCACCTGTAGCGCTCTCTTCAAATATGATAATTTTGTGATCAGTTAGAACAAGGTATAGGTACATGAATGACTTCAGCGCCTTTACGTGTCTTAATCGTACAAACTTTCTTTTGTTCTTCTACAACGGCTTGTGTTTCTACGCGGCCCAGTAGGTCATTTTGAGTAACTTCAATATTTTCAGAAGTTGTTTCATCGTCAACACCACGTAACGATAAAAGTAATTTACCCGTTGATTGTGCTTGTGCTAGTGACGCAACCGTTCTGGGAGAAACTGCAACTGTTACTGTTTTTGCAACGGTTGGTGCTACTGATTGTTGATTAGAGCTTTGATCGATCGCAATTAATGCGATACCATCCATAATTAAATGTGTAACGACTGCACCATTTATTTTCCAATAATTGGTTAAAACCACCAGCTTTTAGCTGGTCAGCTTTAGCGTTATTTACATAAGGTTTCCTTCCATTTTAAGACCCAGCGTTGCGGTAAGGTCTTAAAATGGAAGGAAACCTTATGATCTATTCTACTGGAAGTCATAGCAGATATTATCACAGATACCATATCGTTTGGGTAACAAAATATCGTTACAAGGTGCTGCGTGGTGAAATGCGTGAGCGTATTCGGACATTGATACGACAAACGTGCAATGAATTGGGCGTACACATTGAAAAAGGCGTATTGTCTACCGACCATGTGCATATGTTTGTGTCAGTCCCGCCGCACGTCCCAATTTCAAAGGTGATGCAACGCGTAAAAGGGAGGTCCTCATACAAGATACAGCGGGAGTACCCCGAATTACGCAAACGCTATTGGGGGCAACGGTTCTGGGCTAGAGGCTATTTTTCAACGACGAGTGGAAATGTGACGGATGACGTTATTCGTCAGTATCTTGAATTACATTCAAAACGTGAACCTACCGACGAAAGTCGGTAGTTGTTCAGTTTACCAGTCCAGTAAATATCAATTTTATCTCCAGGACGTAGAAAACCTGACACACCAGAAGCGACATCTACTCTTAATGTAAATGCGCGCATGCCTTTAGATAAGCGTGATGCAACACCTGCATCCTCTCCTAAGCCCGTAACTTTGGTCGATAAAAGTATCTCGCCTTCATCGATTGCACGGATGACTGTCCTAAAACCAGAATTTTCATCAACGCCGATTAAAGTTTTTATATCTGTGAATGCTGTTTTAGGGATGCTATTTATTGGCCATTCAATAGTTTTGAGATCTTTTTCGGTTAAGACTTGACCATAATTTAAGTTTCTTGCAGCTACATATACATTAGCCAGTTCGACATTTTTGGTAATGCGGTTTTTAAGTTCGGCTATATGACTTTGATTTGCGCTGAACTGTTGTCCTGCGAAATAAACTGCACCACCAGCAAGGGCGACACCAATTATCAAAACCAATGCAAAAACGATACGCATAATTACCTCTTAAAACTGCCTGATATCCTTTGCTCGTATCTTTATTTATCTACTGAGCGGAAAAGATAGCCACTATGCGGCTATCTTTTTATTCGATGTGACTAAACTGATCGTGTCAGATTAAGAACCGTCGTTAACTAATTCGTTTTCAACAGCAGTAGCTACATCTAGGCTAGAAACAGCAGTTGTGATTTTGCCGTTGATTGCTGAACCAACACCAACCGCGATCAAAACAGCACCAGCTGTTAGAACTACGAAATCTACTGTTACTGCACCTGATTCATCATTTAAAAACTTTTTCATTTGTGTACCCTCCAAGGTCTCTATGTTTAGAAAGCTTGTTTGTGTTGGGCTATGTTGCCCCGTTGCTTTCGAGACCTAATAGGCACTTTAAATGCGGCAACACTTTGGCTGCCCACAAAAAAAGTAAAAAAAGTAATTAAAAATTACATTTTATTTTCCAATAATTGGTTAAAACCACCAGCTTTTAGCTGGTCAGCTTTAGCGTTATTTACATAAGGTTTCCTTCCATTTTAAGACCCAGCGTTGCGGTAAGGTCTTAAAATGGAAGGAAACCTTATGATCTATTCTACTGGAAGTCATAGCAGATATTATCACAGATACCATATCGTTTGGGTAACAAAATATCGTTACAAGGTGCTGCGTGGTGAAATGCGTGAGCGTATTCGGACATTGATACGACAAACGTGCAATGAATTGGGCGTACACATTGAAAAAGGCGTATTGTCTACCGACCATGTGCATATGTTTGTGTCAGTCCCGCCGCACGTCCCAATTTCAAAGGTGATGCAACGCGTAAAAGGGAGGTCCTCATACAAGATACAGCGGGAGTACCCCGAATTACGCAAACGCTATTGGGGGCAACGGTTCTGGGCTAGAGGCTATTTTTCAACGACGAGTGGAAATGTGACGGATGACGTTATTCGTCAGTATCTTGAATTACATTCAAAACGTGAACCTACCGACGAAAGTCGGTAGTTGTTCAGTAAATAATATCATTTTATTTCAATTACTTGGTGGATTTGTTTTTTTTGAATTACTTTTCAAATATGAGTTACCATCCCCAGAATATGTCTGGAATGTCACAGTCTTTGCGCAAATAAGACCACATTCACGCAGTTTTTTATAAAATCACGTATAAGGACTAAAAAGAAGAGCAGGCAATTTTATGGGTATTCGGCAATCAAGAGCAATCTTTATGGGTGTTTGTGCTGCTTTTATAAGCTCAATAACTGTGCCAATACCTTTATATGCAGAAAATGGATCAACTTTTAAGCGTATAAAGGTAGAAAAGCGTCCAATAGGTTCTCGGATCAATATTCAAATCAAACCAGAAGAATCGTATTATCATAAAGATAGGCCTAAACCTCAAAAGTTGGCACCTGTCATTGACGGTGCAAAAACTGCGGTAAAACCTAAGGATCAATATGAATGGTTCTGGTCTGGTTTTGAACACGATATATCGAATGCGTCTCTTGCACGTCTCATAGACGCTGAAGATAAACTTGCAAAAACGCCTGAGAAGTCTGGAAACCTTGCGCCGAATTTAGAGACTATGCGTAAGTTGGTGAAAAGCTTTGGCCCGCAAATAATGATAGCGACATTAGATAAGAACATATCACCTGCGTTTGTCTTAGCTGTTATCGGTGTCGAATCTGCTGGTCGTGTAGATGTTGTCAGTTCCGCAGGAGCTGTGGGGGTGATGCAACTTATTCCTGAAACAGCTAAACGCTTTAATGTGGCAGATAGTACAGATCCTAAACAAAATATTGCCGGCGGGGCAGCTTACTTGGATTGGTTGTTTGAGGAATTTAAAAGCGACCCCATTTTAGCACTTGCTGGCTATAACGCAGGTGAGAATGCGGTAAAGAAACATAAAGGAGTGCCGCCTTTCGCTGAAACACGCGGATATGTTCCTAAAGTTGTTGCTGCGTGGAAAGTCGCAAAAGCTTTGTGTAAAACACCACCTAAATATGCAACGGATGGGTGTGTTTTCGATTTGAAGCCAAAAAACTAGGCCGCAGTAATAATACGGGCTGGTCGAATCCCCAAAATTTGAACAAGTTGCCCCGTATTATAGATGGGGGAATACATGACAGATCATTTGCAGCCTTTATGGGCACCGTCCAAAGAACGTATAAATGCGAGCTTATTGGCGCAATTCCATGCCCAAACATCAAAGCTATCTGGTGTTGATGCGCTTGATTATGATCAGATCTGGGATTGGTCTGTAAACTCGTCTGAACAGTTTTGGGATGCATTTTGGGATTTTGCTGATGTAATTGGCGATAAGAAGTCACCTGTTCTAAACAATATCGATACGTTGATTGATACGCAGTTCTTTCCAAATGCGGAATTGAATTTTGCAGAGAACTTATTAGCAAAAGCAGGTACTGGCTCTGCCATTATATTTCATGGCGAAGATGGTAGCCGTAAAGAATGGTCATGGGGTGATCTTAAAGACACCGTATCTAAGCTTCAACAAGCGCTAATAGAAAAAGGTGTTGTTGCAGGAGACCGCGTCGCAGGGTTTCTGCCAAATGTACCTGAAGCCATTGCTGCAATGCTCGCGGTAACCAGTTTGGGTGCTGTTTGGTCTTCTTGCTCACCAGATTTTGGGTTGAATGGCGTAAAGGATCGTTTTGGTCAAATTGAGCCTAAGGTTTTGTTCACAGTTGATGCATATCATTATAATGGGAAAATACATTCTACATTAGAAGTGGCGGGGGATTTGGCCAAGGCTATGCCATCTGTGCAGGACGTAATTGTTATTTCCTATGTAGAAGAACAAGCCGATATTTCTGTTCTGGGAGATAAAGGAGCACATTTGGCTGATGTCATCAGTACTTATGAAGCCAAAGATATTGCATACACGCGTGTGAACTTTGCTGCCCCTTTGTTTATTATGTTTTCTTCAGGAACGACAGGGCTGCCAAAGTGTATTGTTCATTCTGTTGGCGGTACCTTGTTGCAGCACCTTAAAGAGCATCAATTACAGTGTGATATTAAGTCAAATGATAGGTTCTTTTATTTTACGACATGTGGTTGGATGATGTGGAATTGGTTGGTCAGCGGTTTGGCCTCTGGTGCTACGTTGGTCTTGTTTGATGGCTCGCCTTTTTATCCTGATGGTAACCGACTTGCGGATATTGCTGCTGTTGAAAAAGTCACGCATTTTGGGACTTCTGCTAAATACATTGATGCATGTGCAAAATCGGGCATCAAACCTATTGCTACACATGATTTGTCTGCTTTGCGGACAATCATGTCGACAGGTTCACCATTAGCGCCAGAAGGCTTTGATTATATATATAGTGATTGGAAGACGGATGTTTGCCTGTCTTCCATAGCAGGTGGTACGGATATTATGGCGTGTTTTGTGGGTGGTAGCCCCATTAGCCCAGTTTATCGTGGCCAATGCCAAAAAAGACATTTAGCAATGAACGTCCAAGTATTCGATGAAAATGGTAAACTAACTGATGGGGAAGCAGGTGAACTTGTTTGTGCATCGGCGCATCCATCGATGCCAATTGGATTTTGGAGAGATGAGAATAGATCTAAGTACAGTGCAGCCTATTTTGAAAAGTTCGATAACATATGGCATCATGGTGATTGGGTGGAATTAACGAAACAAAAAGGCATGACCTTCTTTGGCCGCTCAGATGCGGTTTTAAACCCTGGTGGTGTCCGCATAGGTACTGCAGAAATTTACCGCCAAGTAGAACGTATTGAAGAGGTGTTGGAAGGTTTGGTGATTGGTCAACAATGGGACAATGATGTGCGTGTTGTCCTATTTGTGCGTCTGCGAGCGGGCGTCGAGTTGACCGAAGAGTTGATCAAGCGAATTAAGACAGAGATTCGCCAGAATGCTACTCCGCGTCATGTCCCTGCAAAAATAGTGGCCGTTGCTGATATTCCACGCACTAAGTCAGGCAAAATTACTGAATTGGCGGTTCGTGATGTCGTTCATGGGCGTGCTGTTAAGAATACAGAGGCTATGGCTAATCCTGAAACGCTAGAATTTTATAAGGATTTGGATATCTTACAGTGCTAAACATAAATACAAATGTTTACCCTTAGGGGAGAGTGTAGGAGCGATAATGGGATATATAAAAAGAGAAACTGCACGGGTTATGCAAAGAGTTGTGAACACTTGGGAAGGGATTCATATTACTTGGAAGGAAGAATCAAGTTTCTCGCAATGGTGCGTTGCTAACATTATCTCTGCATCACTGACATTTGCGATTGATATGAGTGCGGGCGAGCGCGCGTTGATTATCGGGTTTGGTTTGCTGGTATTGGCAGCTGAGCTTTTCAATACGGGAATTGAAACTGCAATCGACCGTATTTCTGATGAAATTCATCCACTCTCAAAGAAAGCTAAAGATGCGGGATGCGCTGCTGTTGCAGTGATTGCCTTTGCCACTGGTGTGATTTGGCTGATCATTGCGCTGCCAAAAATTCTGTAATGTGCGTTAAGGTTTTGTGCTTTTGATCTGATAGCTGCCTTCAGGCAAATCTAAAGCAACCTCTAGTTCTTTTAGTTGAGACAGTGACAGTGTGATCTTTTGAACGTCGTCTGTTCTGGGATCAAGCTGTTCAATCGTGACCTGGGACGCAAATACATTAATTGTAACATCTTCTGTCAAAGGCGCTGGGCCTTCATCAATCAATGTTACAACGGTGGCATCAAATTCGTGCTCTATTGTAAACATAAGATAAAGCTAGCGAAGATATGTAGGAGTGGCAATCGCCTATACTATAATTTGTCATGTATTGTACACATGGCGACTATGTCGACCTGTCTGTTGTTCTCAAAGTTAAGCGTGCCTATTTTAAGGATATGATACAGAGTGCTTTCCACTCTGTATCAATCAGAAAGAGGTTACAATGGCACATACCCTTAGAACATCAATGTTTCATAACGTAGAAGTTTTTGTTGAAAACATCCCAAAAGCGATCTCAAGCTTTTTTGCAAGTATTGGTGACGCGAATGCGCGTAAATATGAGTTTGATATGCTGCAAACATTGTCAGACGTAGAATTACAGTCGAATTATAATATCAAACGGTCTGATATCGTTTCTTACGTATTTCGCGATAAGCTGGTTTAAATAACCTATTTAAAGTTGGCTCAGTTTACAAATCGTATGCTTTCATGACATGTTCTTTTTCAAATCAGAGGGATAGGCCGACTATGGATCACAAACAGTTTCAGGATTGGCTATCTGGGATAGATCACCTCAGCCCTGCGCAGCGACAGGAAGCCGAAACCGTGTTCATGGGGGTCTCTGAGGCGTCATCTTCGCTGGCAGCCATTGAAGCAAGCGTGGGTGAAAGTCGCCAGTGCCCGCATTGTGGCACACCAGGAGCTATATCGCGTGGCAAAGCACGGGGTCTGCGACGGTACCAATGCAAGGGATGCAATAAGACATTCAACGCGGCGACCGGCACCCCTTTGTCGGGCCTGCACCGCAAGGATAAGTGGCTTGCCTTTGGAACCTGTCTTTCTGATGGGCTGACGGTTCGCGCCTCAGCAGAACGCTGCAAATTTGCCGTCAATACCGCGTTCCGTTGGCGGCACCGATTTCTCACCACAGACAATCCGAAAGCACGCAAGCTTACAGGCATTGTCGAGGTCGACGAAACCTATGTTTTGCGAAGCCAGAAAGGTGAACGAAACCTTGAGCGCAAGGCGCGCCGCAGGGGAGGCAAGGCCCGCAAACGAGGCCTGTCAGATGAGCAGGTTCCAGTACTGGTTGCCGCTGATCGCAGCGGCATGACAGTCAGCGCGGTTCTCCCTGCGGTCAATGCTGATACGCTGCAATCTGCAATCGAGCCGGTCGTGGATGATGACATCGTTCTGGTGACCGATGGCCACCGCGCTTATCCGCCTTGCGCCGCAGCACTGGGAGTGCGCCACGAAGCGTTGAACCTGTCTGGTGGGGAGCGGGTGCGGGATGCCTTTCACATTCAGACGGTCAACAACCGGCACAGCCAGTTGAAGGATTTCCTGCGCCGCTACCGAGGCGTCGCAACCAGGTATCTCGACAACTACCTGCGATGGTTTCAGCGTCTTCAACTGGAAAATGCTTCACCCCGCGCTTGCCTCGCCACCGCGATCGCAGATCCATGCATACGATTTGTAAACTGAGCCTTAAAGTTTGTCTACAGTTTGAACTTGAAGGGCGCGCATGTTTTGCGCGCTTTTTTGTGAGGTGTAAGTCTTTGTTGTGTAATTGACTGAAAATTGATGGTTTCTCTTGTCTGTTGATATAATCGAGAGTGGTTGTGATCTCTCGTGAACGCAGAATGAAATTAAAAACTGGCGATTATTTATACCGTTGTAGAATTAAAGCTAAATCTTAATGCCACTTCGAATCTTGTTAGATTTCATGAAAATAAGGGAATAATGTCTGTTTCCAGCTGAAAAGTGACTTCATAATTATTATCCATCGATGCAAATTTAGACGTAAATTATCAAACTTCATGAACCAAGCGGCATATCTGTTGCATCGATGTAACTATCCACTATTCAATTGCCAGTAAAATGTTCGTGCGACTTGTTTGTGAAACAATATTATGTGCTTTTATGTGCACAAGCGGAGCCCGAGGGGTGATGTTTACGACGACTACTCTGATTTAAAATCGAACATTTGCTGTTCACTGATATATCAGAAAAATGAATATGCTAACTTAGCAACACGATCATAAAGGATTGGGATAATGAAGAACACTTTACTTACAACAACAGCATTAGCTATGACTACTGGCATGGCATTCGCTGAAGGCGCTGTAGATTTCAAAATCGGTGGTTTCTACCGTGTAACTGCAGCTGTTTCATCAATTGATATTGGTACTGCACCAACGGCCGCTACTGGTGGTGCTACAGCTGGTGGTGACTACGACGGCTTTGATACATTAACAAACGCTGAAATTCACTTCAAACCATCTATCACTCTTGATAACGGCATCAAAATCGGTGCGATCATCGAGCTTGAAGGCGACGCTGGTTCTGGCGACCGTATCGACCACGACACAATCTACGCTCAAGGTGATTTTGGTCGTCTAGAAATTGGTTCTCGCGATTCAGCTGGTAAACGTATGCAAATTGGTGCTCCAGACGTATCAATGGTTTATGCAAACTCAACATCATTGTCTGCATTCGTACCTTTCGCTGCTGTAACAACGTTCATCGACACTGGTAATGATGCGCAGCGCACAACTTATTTCTCACCAACTTTTGGTGGCTTTAAGTTTGGTGCTTCATATGCACGTGACACAGGCCAAGGTAATGGTGCTGTAAACAATAATGCTGCTGCTGCTGGTTCTGAAACTGACATCTTCGATCTAGGTGTTTCATACTACGGTACAATTGGTGGTGTAGATCTTGGTGTATCTGCTCGTTACGGTTCAGCTGAAAACAACGATCCGACATTTAGCCCAGACATCATGGGTGCTGGTATCAGCCTAGGCTTCGGCGCTATTTCATTCGGCGGCGGCTATGTTGAGCAAGATACAAGTGCTACAACAAAATCTCAAGCATACGATATTGGTATCAGCTACGCAAATGGCCCAATGAGCTACTCATTGACATACGCAAACGGCGAGCCAAACGACACAACAATTTTAGAAAACTCACTAATAGTTGCAGCTGCAACATATAAAGTGAATTCTAACTTCAAAGTTGGCGCTGCTATCTCTCAAGTTGAAAGCGAAGGCCTTACAGCTGCTGACAATGTTGAAGGTACAGTTTTCTCTCTAAGCGCACAGTTCAACTTCTAAGTTAAACTGCTTACTAAGATTACAGAAAGGGGTGGCTTCGGCCGCCCCTTTTTACTATCAACAGGTCAGTGCTGTTGTAAGGAAATGTGACGTCGATGAAATCTCTTGTTTGGCTAGCTTCATACCCAAAATCTGGAAACACTTGGCTTCGTGCTTTTTTAGCAAATTATCTGCAGAATGGTTCGAAACCGTTCCCAATTAATAAATTGCATTTGATTGGGATGGGAGATTCCAGTGCAAATACATATCAAGTAATTGCAGGGCCATCTTTAGATGTGAGTAATCCTGCACAAGCGGTAAAATATCGTTTTGATGTTTTAAAAGGTTTTACAAAGAATGGCGCCGATATAAATTTTGTTAAAACCCATTGTAGTAATGGCTCAGCATTCCAAGTGTCGCTTATCCCACCTGAATTAACACGGTCTGCTGTCTATATTATGCGTAATCCATTAGATATGGTTTTATCTTATGCCGATCATTATGGGTTATCAGTTGATGATGCAATCTATACGATTGGGCATCCCGATTCAACGCTACCTGGAGATGATAAGAGCGTATACCAATTCTTGGGGAACTGGTCTAACCATGTAACAGGCTGGAGTAAAGCACGAAAATTTCCAGTCTTAACATTGCGTTATGAGGATATGTTGGATGATGCATGTACTGCTTTTGAAAAAGTCGTCAAACATATAGGTCTTCCCGAAGATCGTGAACGTTTAGAGAAAGCAGTGCGATTTTCGGATTTTAAAATCTTGAAAAAGCAAGAAGAACAGTCAAATTTTATAGAGAAATCGGATAATAATAATAATTTCTTTCGGGCTGGTACTGCAGGGCAATGGAATGATGTGCTGAGTAATGATCAAGTTGATACTCTTCTCAAGGCACACGGTCGCGTGATGAAGCAGCATGGATATGAGGTGTGAATATGCAACGTAATCTTATTTGGCTTGCCTCCTATCCTAAGTCTGGAAACACTTGGGCGCGTTCTTTTCTTGGGAATTTTCTTCAACCTACTGGTAAGGCATTATCAATTAATGAACTGTCTTCGATAACGACATCAGATATCCGAAAAGATTGGTTTAACAAAGCTGCTGGCGGTCATTTTGTTGGTGAAAGTATGAATGAGTGGGTCGCTATGCGATCCAAAGTTTTGCAATTGATTAACAAATCAAGCCAGGGCAGTCGATTTGTAAAGACACATTCGAAGATTATGAAAATTGAGGGGCATGATTTAATCGCACCTTCTGTAACTGCTGCAGCGATTTGTATTATTCGGAACCCCTTTGATGTTGCCGTTTCTTTTGCGCGCCATTTGGATATATCACATGACCAAGTGATCGATAGGTTATCGGACACGAGGAGCATCACGACGACCGATAATGGGATTTTAGAAGTGTTGGGGCGCTGGGATGATCATATCCAGAGCTGGACAAAGACTCCAGGTTTGCCGCGCCACGTGATGCGTTATGAAGACATGATTGATAACCCCAAAATGGCCTTCAAAGGACTTCTGAAGTTCATTCAAGTGCCTGCTGAATATGATCGGTTGCAAAAAACGTTGAAAGAGACATCTTTTAAGGCGCTTCAAGCTCAAGAAGAAAAAGATGGTTTCAAAGAAAAACCACCAGAAATGAAACGTTTTTTTGCCTCTGGCAAAGCGGGCGGTTGGGTCGATGTCTTAACTCCGCAACAAGTTGAGCGAATTCATTCAGAGTTTAAACCGACAATTGATGAGTTTTTCCCTGAGGTTGGAGCGCAAGCCTCAGTATTCGTTACAGCGTCTAAGTAAAGTTATTGAGTTTCTGTTGTTCCGTTAAAATCTGGGATGAAAATTCTTGTTTAAAGCATAGAATAACCACCGTGCTTTGACGTGTAAGCTATTCTTATAATTAGAGTTAAATGGTGCCCGAGGGCGGATTTGAACCACCGACACGAGGATTTTCAGTCCACTGCTCTACCCCTGAGCTACTCGGGCACGAGTTTGCGATGATATGATTTCCATCGCTGGGTCGGGGCGTTTTAGGATAGGGTGCCCCGTTGCGCAAGAGGTAATATGCGCTGTTAGTGTAATTTCTGATTTTCTTCTGAGAAACCTGTTGGAATGCTGTCTTCTTCATCTGTTTCGATGGTTGGAATCGCGTATCCACCTGTGAGCCATTTTCCCAAATCTAAGTCTGCGCAACGCTTTGAGCAAAACGGGCGATATTTGGTGTGGGTGTCTTTATCACACATTGGACAGCTCATAAGGACAGGACCTCGGATAGGGGGAGACGTTCGCGTTTTCTTTGCAATTCATAATGACCCAAAGTGGTCCAGCCGACAAGAATTGTATCGATGCTATCGGCCTTGAATGCGCGGCGTAACTCATTTTCGATTGTACGGCGTTCATTTTTAGGACTTGGTGCAAAATCCACGACGATCTGGCCACCTAAGCCACGTAGACGCAATTGACGCGGTAAATCTTTAGCGGTGGCTATATTTGCCTTTAGACCGGCTGAGAGCGAAAAATCAGAGCCTGTGTTCACATCTACGGCCACAAGCGCCCGTGTGGGTTCTATAACCATTGAGGCGCCACCTGAAAGCGGACATTCAGCGCGCCCAAGGGCATATAAATGATCCCAGACGCCTAATGTTTCAAAACACTCGTCCTCTGCAGTCACTTCATCCGCATCAGGCCAGTTGACCCACGCTTGTTCAGCGGCGTCTGGAGCGTCTAGTAACAACTCAGGCTGGCCTGAAGCATCAGCAAGCACAGCGTTGGCTGTTTGCACCATAGCGGCGATATCGGCATAGACATCATCCTCTGGTGCTTCGTTACAGGCTGACCGCAGGATCAGGCCACAGTTTTCAGGTGCGTCAGCAAAAGCTTCATGGGCGATTTCACGCAAACGCAATTGTTCTTCTTCGTCGCGGATGCCGCGGGCTATGTTTATGCCTGGGTTATTTGGCGTAACGATAGCGTAGCGGCTTTTGAATAGTAGTTTGTTCACCACAGGGGCGGCTT
The DNA here is from genome assembly GCA_965206885.1 of Amylibacter sp. Classification (GTDB taxonomy): domain Bacteria; phylum Pseudomonadota; class Alphaproteobacteria; order Rhodobacterales; family Rhodobacteraceae; genus Amylibacter. The sequence goes on from CBDBLJ010000008.1 coordinate 655,331, forward strand.
TGCCAGCTTCTGCATGGGTCATCACCTGAACCAACATTGTGGTTCCTGGGGCGATTCCCTTGGCTTGTTTTAAGAAACCTTTTTGACCGCCGCCTAAATTCAGGATCAGGCCGTTTTGGCCCTTCATTGGTTGTGTCGCTTTTGCGCGGTAAATTGCACTTGGGCGCGGGGCATTTGACTTAGGGTCTACGATGAGATCAACCAATTTGCCATTCTCCAGCATGGCAGCTGCGCGTTGTCCCTCAATCGTGTCTATGGCGACGACTGTTCCTTTTTTCATGGTGAAGTCCTGTCATAGTCTAATGGGTATCCGACGCCTGCTAACATGCCTGCAACTTCGGTTAAGGGAAGGCCAACAACGCCACTGTAGGAACCGTTGATCCATGGAACAAAAGCTGCGGCAATACCTTGGATCGCATAGCCGCCAGCTTTGCCTTGCCACTCGTTAGAGTGGATATAGGCAGAGAGTTCTGTATCGGATAGAACTTTGAATTTCACGGCTGTGGTGACTTGTTTTTCAATCACACAATCTTTGGTCTTTAGGGCCACGGCGGTAATCACACGGTGGCGACGACCAGATAAAAGGTTCAGGTATTCAACAGCTTGTGCTGCATCAGCAGGCTTGCCAAGGATGCGGCGGCCAACGGATACAACCGTATCTGCACATAGAACGATTTCATCGTCTGTGTGGTCGATCGCTTGCAATTTGTTGGCTGTTATACGGCGGGCATAAGATAAAGGCAGCTCTGCTTTTTGTGGGGCTTCATCGATATCCGCAGGACGGATATCACTTGGCATAACGCCTATTTGCGCAAGCAATTCTTGCCTGCGCGGACTGGCTGACCCCAGAACCAATTTCATGGTTTTACTTATAGCGGTAGTTGATGCGGCCCTTGGTCAGGTCATAAGGTGTCATTTCCACCTGAACCTTGTCCCCAGCCAAAACACGAATGCGGTTTTTGCGCATTTTACCAGCTGTGTGGGCGATAATCTCATGGCCGTTCTCTAGCTCTACCCGAAATGTCGCATTCGGCAAAAGCTCAACAACAACACCATCGAATTCGAGAAGTTCTTCTTTAGCCATGTTTACTCCTAGTATGTAACTATATTGGGCATAAATATCCCATGCGGGGTTACATGATGGGGTTTCGGGGGAATTACAAGTAAAAAGGGCCTTAACAGTGCGTTTCCAAGGGTTAACGTAGGTTAATACAACAGATTATTAGTGGAAATGGACGTATGATTTGCGTATGATCGAGGTGCACAGCACGTATGACAGGTGTGTGGCACAGTTTTTGTGCTGTTTTGTTAAGGATGGTTAATTTTCGCAGGTGTGAGGCGCAACATTTGTTAAATTTGTGTGAAGATAGGTGTGGATTTGATTTTATGTGGAATGAAAATTGGGTCCGATGTCGCCTTAGTCGGACAAAGCGACCACAATCTGATTATTCCAGAATGATACAAGGGCGGGAAGCGGACATTGGGGTCTGCTCTGGCTGGCGGCGTAATCGTATTATAAGCTCATCTGATCACTATTTTGGCCACGTGAATTCACCTGTGAGCAATATATGGACCCATCCGAGCAGTGATATGTGCGACAGAAGTTCAGGTGCGCAGTTCAATTCTGCCTTTTCTCGTTGTTTTACGGCTTTTCCGAGTCGGGCCGTAGCTGATGGATCCTTCACTTTATAGGCCGCTTCGTTTGAAGCGGCCTATATGCCTGTTGCGAGAATAATGCTGGAAATGTTCACAACGGACAGACCAAACACGTCCATGAAGTAACGGGTCGGTGATAAAACCCAATTGCTATAAAACATTGTAGCAACCGGGGGGTCTTCCTGTAGCCTTATTGGGACAACCATGTATTAAAGCGTTCATTCAACTCATCTTGGTTATCCGCCCAGAACTCAAAGTCATTTTGAATTGCAGTTGCAAAGTTATCAGGCGTGGTCGGCATCTGCGGCCCCATGGCAAGATCAGCGTTATTATGGTACGAACCGACCAAAGGTGCCGATGATTTACGAGCAGGCCCGTATGATATCCAAGAGGCTTGTGCTGCCAGCTGTTCTGTCGCCGTCGAAAATTTAACAAAATCCATCGCGGCTTCTTTATTTTCCAATAATTGGTTAAAACCACCAGCTTTTAGCTGGTCAGCTTTAGCGTTATTTACATAAGGTTTCCTTCCATTTTAAGACCCAGCGTTGCGGTAAGGTCTTAAAATGGAAGGAAACCTTATGATCTATTCTACTGGAAGTCATAGCAGATATTATCACAGATACCATATCGTTTGGGTAACAAAATATCGTTACAAGGTGCTGCGTGGTGAAATGCGTGAGCGTATTCGGACATTGATACGACAAACGTGCAATGAATTGGGCGTACACATTGAAAAAGGCGTATTGTCTACCGACCATGTGCATATGTTTGTGTCAGTCCCGCCGCACGTCCCAATTTCAAAGGTGATGCAACGCGTAAAAGGGAGGTCCTCATACAAGATACAGCGGGAGTACCCCGAATTACGCAAACGCTATTGGGGGCAACGGTTCTGGGCTAGAGGCTATTTTTCAACGACGAGTGGAAATGTGACGGATGACGTTATTCGTCAGTATCTTGAATTACATTCAAAACGTGAACCTACCGACGAAAGTCGGTAGTTGTTCAGTCGGCGCGCCTTTTGGAATAACCCACAGGTCTAAATCAAACACCTGGCTGTCCCAGACGATTTCAAATGATTGGTTCTCAGAGGCAACAGCATTGAAAATGCGGCCATTATAGGCTGTTGTCATAACAACTTCGCCATCCGCAAGAAGTTGCGGTGGTTGTGCTCCTGCTTCCCACCAGATTGCGTCGCCTTTGATTGTATCCAATTTTGCGAAAGCACGATCTACACCTTCTGGAGCGGACAGTACATTATAGATATCAGCCGCTGCTACACCGTCTGCGGACAATGCCATCTCTAGGTTTGCTTTCGGACTTTTACGCAGGCCACGCTTTCCTGGGAATTTTTCAGTGTCAAAGAAATCCGTAATTGTGGTAGGGCCATTCGCAAGCTTACTCCCATCATACGCAAAGATGGTGGACCATACGATAGTCGCGACCGCACATTCATGCAAAGTGCCTGGTAAAAAGTCATCGGTTGCATCAGTTCCATCCGCACCCGCTGGTAAAAGGGCCGCATCAATTGGTTCCAAAAGCCCCTCATCACAGCCACTAACAGCTTCTGACAATTCCACATCCACAACGTCCCATGTTACATTACCAGCCTCAACCTGTGATTTGATTTCAGATAACCCACCATTGTAGTCTTCAGATAGGATGCTGTTACCCGTTTTTGCCATCCACGGCTTATGATAAGCTTCTACCTGTGATTTCGTATAAGCCCCGCCAAAAGAAACGACCGTAATCGTATCTGCTGCCATCGCACCAACGGTAAAACCCGCCATAACGACAGAAGTTAATAGTGTTGTTTCTATATGCATAATAGTCTCCCAGTTTATATTCATTCAAATCATGGCAGGAGTTTACAATTGCATTTTTGCTTGTCTACTTGTGGTAATATATTATAGTACTGCAAAAATGCAGGTATATTTTTAGTGCTTTCCAAGTATAGGGTAAAAATATGATTAGCTGGGAACAATGGCATTCGCTTTTGGCCGCATCACGCCACGGCACATTTGCAAAAGCTGCAACCATTTTATCAATTGATGCAACAACATTAGGCAGGCGCCTAAAAGCACTGGAAAAACAGCTTGGCTATGATCTGTTTTTACGTGAAGATGGGCAATTATACCCAACCAAGCAATGTGAAGCCTTGCTCGCACATATTGAAACCGCAGATGACGCATTACGAAGCGCGATGCAGCTTTCTTCAGACTCAGATGTAGGGTCTGTATGGCGCGAAATACGCATGACGGTTCCCCCTTTTTTGGCTAACAATCTTATTGCTCCAGCAATTGCCGATCTGACACGTCGCAAATCTATCCGTATCGAGCTAATAGCCACATCAAATTCAGCGATATTAACACGTCGCGAGGCCGATATTTCCATCCGTATCGAAGACAGGCCACAAGAATTTAAGGTCGATTATAAGCGTATCAAAATGAAAAAGTTAGGCACACTGCAGTACTCAGTCTACGCAGGCAATGTTCCCAACCCAGAAGATCTGCCTTGGGCGGGCTTGCCAGAAACACATCTTGCGACAACAGGATCAAAGGTCATGAGTAAACTCGTCGGAACAAAAGGAATGCAATATAAAACTCGACATTTCGATACCTTAAAAGAATTCATTTTAAATGGCCCAGCACAGGGATTATTACCCGATATAGTTGCCCAGGATTGCCCCGACTTAATACCCATCAGTGGCACGGTTCTGGAACAACCGCTTTGGATGCTGTATCATCAACAAGATGAAGACGTGCCACATCTTCGTGCAGCGCGGCAATGGCTTATATCCCTTGCCAAGACAAAACTTCTTCTCAGTTAGCTGATGGCGTGGGTACACCAAAGATAGGATACTGGCATTTCGCCCATGTAGCATTGGAATATGCGGTTAAAGTGGTCTTCGAAAAGACAGACCGTATCTGCGATTTTGTCTTTCCTAAGCTGCACATTAATCCCAGTGAATCAAGCTGATAGCGCCGCGATAGCTGATAGAGACTGGTTTCAACCACATAATGTTAATATTATCAGTTATTGAGAATTTCCAAAACTATCTAATGCCCTTTCTAGGGCAATCGGTGCCGTTTTCCAATTGGGTGTATCTCAAATCGAGCGTAACCGCTCTGCTAAAGTAGTAGCAGTGTTTTCTGCCAGCGCAGATGAACTACGCCGACCAACGATTATAACGACTACTCGACCGCACCTAAATATATTGATCTCATTCAGAAACTCTCGAACGTGTCGCTAGGTACCCGTCTGTACTGCTATCGCTTCCTAATTCCATAAACAGATAGTCTTGTTCGGGACGGCTGAGCAATGTTGCAAAGAATATCTTTTTACCTGTTTCATTTTGCGTCATGATTGGCTTGTCTGATGTACGTTGCCAATTCACCCCATCCTGGCTGACAGCAAGACCGATCGCCATTGGAGAATTGAACGTTGCTCCACGATACGCCATAAGCCAGCCATCGGGCGTTATCTGAACATTTGGATCAACAACCCGGAATGTATCCCAGCCTGTTTCGTCTGAATCGACGCTGAGTACAGGATCACTGGTAACCCATGAGGCACCCGTTGTTTTAGGGTCATTGAATTTCTCCCAGTTCACACCATCTGGCGAGGTTGCCAACCCGATATTCGCGCGTTTTTCGCTGAATCCACCATTTTGAAAATCTCCAAAGCCAGCATAATACATCGCATACCCATCTTCAGTGCGCACAACACTGGCATCGCCGACCGAAATCCCATCCCAGGCACCTTCGGGTCCTGGAGTAAGCACCGGTTCTGGATCAACCGTCCAAGGGCCTAGTGGCCCTGGTGCTGTCGCGCGGGCAATTTGTCCATAAAACGACTCATCCGATGCAACAGATGTGAAATAGAAAACCCATAAACCATCCTCGGTAACTAATACACTGTTAGACAAAATGGACGTTGCAGATAAGGCTCCTGTTTGATCGGGTTCTAAGATGGGCTCCTTAGATTGTCGAACCCACTCGAAACCATCGACAGATTTAGCATAGCCAATCGCAAGTGGATGCGGCCAGCTTGGGATTGCGACGTAGAGCATGTGAAAGGCATTTTCGTAAAACACGACTGCGCCCGGGTCGATGTAACCGCCATCCCAAGTTCCGCCAGCACCTCTTCCAATGGCTGGTTTTTCAGAATGCAGTATGAATCCCGCATCCTCCGCGTTTGCAGTGTGGGGCCAGTAAGCGGTAAAAGCTGCCATAACAACTGAAGTTAATAATGTTGTTTTTATGTGCATAGTAGTTTTCCTGAGCATGTTTATTCACATTACGTCGAGATACTAAGATCGCATTTACGCTTGTCTACTTGTGATGTTGGATTATAGCCCTGCAAAAATGCAGGTGTATTTTAATACTTTCCAAGTAAGGGTAAAAATATGATTAGCTGGGGACAATGGCATTCGCTTCTAGCCGCATCACGCCACGGTATATTTTTCAGAATGTAGAATGAATCCCGGCTCTTCACATTTATCAATTCAAACGAAACAGGCTGGATACACTCATATCGTCTGTAATCTCTACTGTTGCCGCTTTCATCAATTGAATAAAATAAAGGTATTCTGAATATGAATGTGATCTGTTTTTTGTGATTATCCCTTGATTTGAATAATGACCTTACAGTTATTAACGCTAACGGGGCGTGTTCAGGATTACTCGAGATCGCATACATAGGTTAGAATTGGGTGAGGTGAAGGACGTTGGAATAATTAAGTATTGACTGGCAAAAATTGCCATTACACCAGGGTATTTAGGATAATGGAAAACGAGAATGATACAATTCCGCCCGCAGCTTGAACAGCCCCCCATATCGAAGGACCGACACATCCAAAGAATACAGCTACATGCAATCTCTGGGCAGCTTAACTGAGAATTTGGAGCGGCATTAAAGCGGGACAGGCCCAGTCAGATCAGAGGCTCTTCGTGATGGGCCATAGATAAGGAAATAATTACGAAACCCGCTATTGAATAAATACACGGTGATCTGTAGGTTTTTCGCTAAAATTGGCTGGAATGTCGAGATAGATAGGGGAGGTGACTCTGAAATAACCTTCATCACATATTCCTAGGTCCTCTTTTGCGATGAAGTACTTAAAGCTTTTTATTGCCATACAGACATCTTGTTTCGCATTATGGGCAAAATTCGTACTGGCATGAAATTTACCCTTATAACTGACAATTTGACCCTCTTTAACTTTTACCAAAGCCAAATAGGCATTGATCTGTTCTTCGGTTTGAAATAGCGATAAGCAACTGTTGATGGCCACATCATAAACCCCTTGAACCTTCCACGTATCCCCTGCGACCAAATCGCCTTGCTTATGGGCGACCGAAAAATAAAGTGTCTCTAGGGATCTGTTGCATATATTTAACGTAGTCCCGTTCGCCGCATTGGCAGGGATACCACCCAAACATAGTATGAAAAAACATTGTATAGGTTCATGTGTTTTGAGACTCACGCGGCTTCGGCCTGAGTGATTCGAAGGTACTCCATGGGTGTCTTACCTTTCAAGGCGTGATGTGGTCTGAATGTGTTATATTTTTCGACAGCTTTTCTCAGTTCAAACCGCATAGCTCCAATGCTATCGGCAATCAGATCACAACAATCATAGAATTCCTCGCGGAAGGTGCGGTTTCCACGCTCAACGCCACCATTGTATTTCGGTCTGGCTGGCGGCAATACAATGAGCGGGATTTTCATCTGCTCACACGCCGTCTCAAAATCGGCCATAAACTCGGAGCCACCATCAACTTGAATTGAGAGGATTTTATAGGGAGCTATTTCCACAAGCTCTTCCAAAAACCGTTTGGCAGAGCGTGCGGTGGCATTCGAATAAATTTGCGCGTGGATGTGCTTGCTACGCCGTTCCCAGGCCTGAAAGTGCTTGCAGGTGACGCCGTTTTTCGTGGCAGTCATGTGGTCGATCTGCACACGTTCTCCAATCTCTATATCTTTGTAATCCTTATATTTCCATCCTTTGGCGTGGCCCTTGGAGAAGTTACGCTTGCGCTTTTGTGGTGCAGACCTTGATCGTGTAATCAGGCCTTTCTTGCGTAGAAAACCCAAGATACGCCCCACGGTGCTATCGCTTATGATTTGGTTTTTATCGCGCCGCAAGATGGCCCCTATTTTTTCCTTACCGTAGGTTTTATTGTCGCGGCGAATTTCGAGCACCAACTGTTTTTCTGCCTCACCCCACTGTGACTTATTGCGGTGTTTTGGGGCCTTTGATGGCGGCATAATCCCTTGCGCCAAATCCTTCAAAACCCGCTTGTAGCGATAATAAGTAGACCGAGAGATGCCGACAAATTCAGCGCATTTTGCTAGAGAAACACCCTCTGCGCGTAAAGCTTCCCATTGCCGAACCGTGTCTTCGTATTTGATACGGTACGCATCCAAACATTCTTGTGTCCGCGCCCAAGCATAAAGTTTATAAACGTTCTTGTGCAGTCTTATGATTTGCATATTGGCCTCGTGAGTTGGTTTTTTACAATACTCAGTCTCCGAGGCCGCCTAAATCTTGGCAACAAAAAAACAGTCTCACATCTATCTGAACTTATTCAACATAGAAAACTGCGCAAAATAAGTTTCATTGTTTCTCCCATAAATATACATGTAATACCCTAGGGCGATCGGGATGTTTTTGACAATAGATAACACTACAAACCGCTGGGTTAGCGCTGTATAATTAAACCACCTCGGCTAGTACCAATAAAACGGAATAATCCTGTTTCTGGCAACCTGATATTGTGGCCGTTTCATCCTCTGGCTGCAGTGGGTACAGATTGCGGTCAGCATTTGTCGGTATGCATGTGCCACTACCGTTATTCACAGGCGTATAGCGCGCAGACCGGCAAGGCAGATGTGTGACGTCGTATAATGCAGCATTGTCATCTAATTCCCAAGCCATGACACCATTTTCGTTTTTGGGGTGAATGGTGAGCGTGGTGACGACTTCGCGGTCCCCTGATACAATGTATTTACGAGCAGGCACTGGAAACTCTGGTGGCTGCATGATTAGGCTGTTTTCATCCATCCACCAATCATCATCATTCACTTGCCAATTGCCTGGGGCAAACCCACCTGCGGCTTTGACGATCGGGTAATATTTCAACCAAACAGCGCGCTGAGCGGGATCATCATGCCATATCCCCCATGTTTCCGCCCCAGTACCAGACGATGCATTCGGATCACCAAGGGCCGCGATAAACTTAACGGGCAGGCGTTTTGGTATTGCCTCATGTGCGAAGGCAGAAGAGCCAGCCGTAATAAACTGAAGCGATAATAGTTGTAAGAATGTTCTTTTTGAGAATGATTTTTTCAAAGACATATGGGATACCTTAACACGTGGATGGATAGTGAAAGGACTAGGGTGGGGTATGCAATATTGTCAACCTGCGATACTCTGAATAAGGGCTGCATATATGCCGCTTATCCGACACAGCTCCCCTACAGTCATTGCAAATACTTAGATTTCACTGAATGGTTGCTCTGGGGAAACGGCGTTTCTGCTTTAGATCGATCCATCATGGTCTGCAAAGGACATTCGCGTCTGATTTCAACTAACGTATAACTAGTTTAAGATTATCTTTGAGGCATACATTCTAAAATGTAAGGAGATAAAATACCTTAAATTAGGAAGGTTTTATTGAGCTGTAACGGTCAGTATTTAACATAAGACCCGTTACGCGTATTTTGGGTATCTAGTCTGCCCAACTAATTAATGAATACAGAAGCTGGGAGTAAGGAGGTTGAATTCACTGGGAAAACCTGCTGCTCGTACTTTTCACATTTTGGTAACTAGGGCGGTAAGCGGCCCTTCGCTGCAGGTGCGAAGCAGTACTACATCTACTCAAAGAGCCGCCATTCAGCATGGAAATTCTGTGTCTGGCAGTTCAATGACCGCTCCGAGCCCTTTTTGACCAACGCTGCTGACTGTACGAATGACCGCTAATCAAAAATACTACTGGGCGACGGCAAAGACGCAAGCGTAGGTCCTAGCCAAAATGTAGTGTCTTGATCTCTTGAAAATCCTCCAACCCGATCAGGCCGCCTTCACGGCCATTGCCTGACCTTTTGTAGCCTCCAAATGGGGAGCCATAGTTAAATCCTCCACCATTGATATGGATGGCACCAGCTCGCAAGCGCGCGGCCACACGTTTGGCGCGCTCAGGATCGCCAGTCTGCAGATAAGCTGCCAAACCGTACAGCGTGTCATTGGCGATGGCGATAGCCTCGGATTCATCCTCAAACGGGATGATCACTAGGACCGGTCCAAAGATTTCTTCCTGAGCGATGCGCATGGAGTTTTAAACGTCGGCAAACAGCGTAGGCTTCACAAACCAGCCCGTCTCAAAACCAGTGGGCTTGCCCATGCCGCCCGCGACCAACCGGGCACCTTCGTCGATCCCGATCTGAATCATCGACTGCACGCGATCAAATTGTATACGGTCGAACAACGGCCCGATATGTTCGCCTTCCTCAGAAGGGTCGCCCACCCGATGCGCCTCAGCGGCGCGCCTGGCAATTTCGAGCACCTCCTCATAGCAACTACGTTCGACCAACAGACGTGTCGGCGCATCGCAAGATTGTCCGGTGTTGTAGAAGCACTCCTTCACCGATGCAGTGACGCGCGCCTCAAGATCGCAATCGGCAAAGATCAGGTTGGGGGATTTTCCGCCCAGTTCCAGCGTGACGCGTTTGACCGTTTCGGCGGCATCCTTTGCCACCGCCACCCCGGCGCGGGTCGAGCCGGTGAAGGACATCATGTGCACATCATCATGGCGCGACAGGGCTGCGCCAACGGTCGGCCCATCCCCATGAATAAGGTTAAAAACGCCCGCAGGAAAGCTAGCGGCGTCGATGATTTCGGCATATATCGCGGCAGACAGCGGTGTGTGTTCCGATGGTTTGAGGACGCAGGTACAGCCAGTGGCCAGCGCTGGTACGACTTTGAGGACAATCTGGTTCATCGGCCAGTTCCACGGCGTGATCAAACCGCAAACGCCAATCGGTTCACGCAATAATATATCCCCATTTTCTAATGCCTCGCGCTCGGCCTGCTTTTCCAGCGCGGTGATGAAACCCTCAAGATTACCCACGGCGGCATCTGCCTGCGCTTCGCGCGACATTGAAATGGGCGCGCCCATCTCTAAGCTCATAGCTTGGGCAAGATCCTCGAACCTATGTTTGGTTCCCGCCAAAAGACAGTGCAACAATGCAAGGCGTTCGTCCTGGGTTGTACGGGAATAGCTGTCAAAGGCCGCTTTGGCACTGGCAACTGCTGCGTCGACATCAGAACTATCACCAAGAGTGACAACACCGATCTTCTGTTCCGTTGCCGGGTTCAATACCGGAAACTCATTTTTCGAAACGGGTGTGACCCACTGGCCGCCAATATAGAATTTTCGCAAATCATACATCTTTGTTTCCTGACGCGTTATTGAAGAAATCTTTACCATCTAGCTGCCTTTCGAAAGTTAAAGGGTTGACCCCCAGAAGGTTGGTCAACTTTTGTCATCGTCACTTATTGTTTACATTGCCTTGTGCGTGCATCTGGCGTTTTCGGTCGCGAGTGATGCGGGTCGCGTCTTCGGAACCGTTATGATATGTGCCAAACCACTTGTCCCACGGCATTTCGGCATTGCCATAATTGCATTCATAGTATCGGTGATGCAGCTGATGGAAAAACGCGCCGAGCAACAAGGCCTGACGATCCTTGGCCCAGATCGCCTCATATCCAGAATGGGACGAGGCAGCCCCCAGCATCAACCAATAAGCCAAAAACAGCATATGAACCGAGTGGCTGGGCAGGATCAGAATGATCAGGATCGCGCTGAGATATCCAAAGGCTTCAACCGGGTGCATGGACATACCAGACCAAGGGCCAGTGTTGACATTGCGATGATGCACCGCGTGTACGTGTCTATAGATAAACGGCTGATGCAAAAGCAGATGTACCATATAGAAATGAAAGCTCTGCCAAAGCGCGAGAACCGGAAAAAGCGCAATAAACCAAATCGGATGTGCTGAGAAACTGAGCGTCCCAATGTTGCCGATGGCATACATCCACCGCAGAAAACTTTCCAGAACAGACAGGATCGTCGCCCCAAACACCATGGAGTAATAGATGTTATCCCATGTCTGATAGCCGAATTTATAAAGCGCATTTTTGCGTTTCATATAAGGGCGCGGATCATATTTCAGCAGTTTTCCTTGTCCATCGATCCCATAAAACCAAAAATGCAGCCCGCCTGCGACAATCGCCAGCAGCACCCAGTTGCGAATGAAAATATGCGCGATCCAGCCAAATCCCAGTTCTGCCTGCGCTGCCGTTACGGGCTGTAACCAGAAGGCAATCACAAAAGCAGTGATCAGGAAAATCGAGCGATCCGAAAACTGCAACCAGTTTTGCCACACCCATCTGACCAATATGCCAAATTTTGGCGGCCAGCTCCAATAGGGGGCAAATTTGACAGGCAGCTCCGGGTGCCAATACCACTCGCGGCTCATGGGGCCAGGGTCAAGGTCGTGGGATTTGGCGGCTTCATCTTTTGGGTTGGTGTCTGTTGCGGTCATTTTCAATCCTTTTCTGAATGATGGGGTGTCTTCAGATTGAACAGGGTGGTGGTTCATATGGATATTTGCGGGATGGTTTGCAGTGCATGGTGTGGATCATTCGTGAAAGGGGCGGCGCTTGTCCAAGGCCTCTTGAAGTTTTTCATACTCGCCCGATTTCATGGCAATGCTGGTCGCTTTATCTGGATAGCTTCCGTCCTGAACCGCCGTGCGAAAGGCGTTTAGCCCCTTCATGCGTTCGGCTTCCAATGCTTTGCGCGCCTGGGCCATATCAGCGAATGCCTTGGCGTGACGCGGGGCATTCACGGTGTCACCACAGGCGTCGTCTTGAAACAGGAAGATCACATCAGCCGCACCTCCGGATCCTATGGAGTGGGTGATCAGTCCGGTGCGAGGGCTGATTTCAGCAATTGCCTCATCTGCAACGCATTCCAGTTCAACCGCATAGGCACCGGCATCTTCAAGACGGCGCAGATCCTCGGCCAGTTGCATGGCTTCGTCTACGGTGCGCCCATAGGCCCGTAACCCGCCAATGTTGGTCGATAGACGTGGCACAAGGCCTAGATGCCCCTGAACAGCCAGCCCTTCATCTGCCAAAAGCTCAACCGCTTTGAAACTGCGCAGCGTATAGACAGCATCAGCGCCAGCCGCCGCCGCACGAATGCCCGCGCGCAGGATATCCTGGTGTGTTTCATAATCCGTGGCCATCAAGGCGGCTGTGGTAAATGTGTTGGGCGCGCCCTCGCGCACCGCAGCAAGATCATGATCGACGATGGACAGGTGATCTATCCCCGCCGCTTCGGCAGCGGCTGCCTCGATACGGTTGACGGCGGTGGTCTGGACAAACTTTCGTTTGCCCTTTCCCGCTTTGATGTCCGCAACCGTCAGGTTGCGCGTCGCGGGAACCGTAAACGTCAACGGAACCCCCTCTAACGGAGAGCTATTTGTGGCTGTAATCTAGATTTGAAGTCAGCGTTTTGCTGGGCTTACGGAAGGATTTCAGAATGATTAATCACAGTGGCAACCTACGCAAATACAGCGATGCGTTTAAAATTCAGATGGTTGAGGAATGTCGTGTCCTTGGCGCGACGGTTCCCATAGTATCGAACCGCCACGGCGTGCCGACAAGCCGGATTTATGCGTGGCGCATGGATAAGCGGTATCAGGGGGACGCAGAACCTCCGCAGGATACTGGCTTTGTTGAAGTTGCCGTTGCTGGTGAACCTGCAGTTGAGTCCAGTGTGCCGTCGCCGGTTCGAGCCGAGCGCATTGAAATCACGCTTGAGAACGGGCGGCGGTTGAGTGTGAGCGATGGTGTGAATGCAGAGTTTGTTCTGGAACTCGCACGGGGTCTGGCGGCGTGATCCCTATTCTGGGGAATGCGAAGATCTGGCTGGCAGCTGGTGTGACGGATATGCGGCGTGGCTTTAACGGTTTGGCGGCACAAACAGAACAGGTGCTGGCAGAAGACCCGTATTGTGGTCATCTATTCTTATTTCGGGGCAGGCGCGGCGATCAGATCAAGATGATCTGGTGGGATGGTCAGGGCGCGTGCCTATTTACCAAGCGCCTCGAACGCGGTCGTTTTGTCTGGCCTGCTGCAAAAGACGGCAAGATAGCGTTGAGCCGCGCACAGCTTGCGATGCTGATGGAAGGTATTGACTGGCGGATGCCACAGAAAACATGGCGGCCAGCTATGGTCGGTTAGCGTAGGTTGCATCAAATTAGTAACACCTGTGGTGATGGCACTTGTAGAATTCCTCAAGACCCATGTACGTGTTTTAGTGCATTCATTCGATAAAGCGCGAGACGCCTGTACTGCCTATTTTATTGGGAAATCAGTCACTTTAGGGTTCACAAACCGGCCCAGATTTGGTAGGTGTAAGCATGTCCGAAGCACCTGTAAATATAACTGATTTCCCTCTTGATGCGCAGGCATTTATTGCCGCGCAAGCAGCGGAACTGACCAACAAAGACGCGGAACTTATGGGGCTGACGGCAGCGCGGGTGGCGGACCGCACAGCCTTTACCAAAACAATTCAAAACCGTGATCTGGTCATTGCGGATTTGCGCATGCAACTTGACGGTCATAAAAAATACCGCTTTGGATCCCGCTCGGAACACATAGATCAGCTTACCCTTGAACTGGTGTTGGAAGAGCACGAAATTGCGCAAGCCGCTGATGAACCTGACGAAGATGTGGCCTCAGCGTCTGATAAAGAGGCCAAGCCGCCACGTACCCCGCGCAAACGCAAGCCCTTTCCCAAAGACCTAAAGCGCGTTGAAACACGTATTACCCCCAGTGATAGCTGCGCTGATTGTGGTGGCAGCTTCAAGGAACTCGGCGTGGATGTCATGACCGAGTTGGAATATGTGCCTGGCCACTTCATTACCAAAGACATCATTCGTCCACGTCTGGCTTGCACCTGCTGTGAGAAGATCGTCCAGTCAGAGATGCCATCGCGCCCCATTCCCAAAAGTTTTGTGGGTCCTGCGCTGATGGCCCATATCCTGACCTGCAAATATGGCGATCATTTGCCACTCTACCGCCTGAGCCAGATATTTGAACGCCAAGGCATTGATCTGAGCCGTGCGCTTTTAGCCTCTTGGGTGGGTAAAGCTACAAAATTACTAGAATGCCTTTCTGATGCCACCCGTGATCACGTTTTGGCAGCAGATGCCATTTTCATGGATGATACCACGGTCAAACTACTGCAAAAGGCTCGCTTCTCGGGCATGGAATGCCCTGCCAGCCAACGGGACAAAGGAAAAAACAAGCCCAAGACAGCACGGCTTTGGGACTATGTGCGCGATGAACGGCCCTGGGGCAGTGCATCACCACCCGCCGTCTGGTATCAGTTCTCCACCAGTCGGGGGGCTGAGCATCCCAATGAACATCTCAAGACCTATAAGGGCTTTGCGCATGCGGATGCTTATGCAGGTTATAACGATCTTTACCGCACAGGCCGTGTCACGCAGATGGCATGTATGGTGCATATCCGCCGTGAGTTTGTGAAAGTTTATGACAGCAGCAAATCAGCAACGGCCAAAGAAGCCATTGAACGTATAGCAAAGCTTTATGCGGTGGAAAAACTGGCACGCGGCAAACCCCCGAAAGAACGGGTGTCTATACGGCAACAACAGGCCAAGCAAATATTTGATGATCTGGAAGTCTGGTTGATGGAATGCTTGGGTAAGATATCCGGCAAGTCGCCCTTGGCCAAAGCCATCCGCTATGCACTCACGCGGCTACCCAAAGCACGGCCTTATTTGGATCACGGCATTCTGGAGCTGGACAACAACACCGCCGAACGCGCTATTCGTCCTGTCACACTGGGGCGTAAGAACTACCTGTTTATGGGATCAGAGGCAGGTGGCGATGCCGCCGCCATTGCCTATACCCTGATTGAGACTTGCAAGCTGAACAACGTCAATCATGAAGCCTGGCTCGCATGGGTGCTGGAGCGCATTCAAGATCACCCAGCAACAAAAATCCATGAGTTGTTGCCATGGGCCTATCAAGCCATGATCGACGCGAAGAAAAAAGAGGATAACATAATGTAATTATTCGCAACGAGGCCTAACTGGATCAACTCAACACGGATAAGTCCACAATGACGTTCCCGTAGCTTGGATGACATGGGGGGCGAGCGCATCGCAGATCACAAGATCAATCGTCTCGATGAACTCATGCTGTGGAATTGGATTTATAAACAAATACAAGGAGCGTTGGCTGCATGAATATCATCGAACTGAAAGTCACTATGGAAGATGTGGAGCCAGAGGTAAAACGAAATCTTCTGGTTCCATTAGACATCAACCTAGATTATTTGCATGATATCTTGCAAGCCGCCTTAGGGTGGACGAACAGCCATCTTTATATGTTTCAAGCTGCCCATTCCACTTGGGGAATGTCCGATCCAGATTGGGAAACTGAAGACTTACCAGCACACGAAACAACCTTGATGGAATTGCTTGAAGATACAGGCGTTCGGACGTTTGATTATCTGTACGATTTTGGTGATGGATGGGAACATCGCATACGAATTGGTAAAATCAGTGACCCCGTTTCGGGCCATATTTACCCTCAACTCACATATGCTGCAGGCAGATGCCCACCAGAGGATGTTGGCGGCGCGCTTGGCTATGAATATTTCCTTGAAGTTATGACCAATAAAAAACACCCGGAATATGAAGAATTATTGGAATGGTGCGGTGAACCATTCAACCCAAATGATGCCGATGAGCAGTACTTAAAAAACAGAGTAAATTGTTTAGCTATTTTGCCCAATAAGGCAAAATCATAATCGGTGTAAAACAAGCCGCTTGTCAGATCAAAATACGGACACTTTGACTGGACCATACCGTCAACTAGGGGGTTCCTTTGCCGCTTACCTCTAATATCTGAAGAATTATCCGAATATATTGCCAAATATGGTGATTGTGGGAGTTTCTTGTGAAAAAAACACTGTGCGTTTTAGGGATGCTACTATTTTGGCCAAGCTTTGTCTTTGCGGCTGATGACGAGCAGAGATTTACCACTGCAATTGAGCTGTGGCTTGCAGATAGTGATGCAGAAAGCCTACCTGAATTGGCTGCGCTAGCGCGTGATGGCCATGTGAATGCGCGTTTGTTGCTTAGTCGTATAGAGATTATGGATAAAGGCTTGTCGGGTTATCGGAGGGGGCTAAGTCGGCAAGCATCACGAGAGTTGTTCCGAAATGTTAATGTAGCAAGTCTATTTGGTCAAAGTTGGTTGTCTGTTGAGGTTGATTTGGGAAATGAACTGGCATGGCTACTGCAACAGTCTAGGCATCCTGAAGTGAACTTGCCTTTGATCCAAAAACTACATGATGTTGGAGAGCCTCAGGCCAGTGATCATCCTACGCGTATTGCGGCTCTTTATGGAACATTGGAGGAGAAAGAATATCTTTTAAAAGAGGGCCCCATTCTGGATGATTTGAAGCCATATGTGAAATATCTACTAGATACGCCCGAGAAACATGCCGATGGCCTCGCTGCTTTGCGTCATATTGCGACAGAGAATATCGAAGACGTTGATGAAAACCAGAGCGATGCTATGGAAATGGCTGGAACGCTGGCTCTTGGATATGGCTATGGCAGTTTAAATCCGAATAACAAATGGTACGATCAAGTTGCCAAATGGGTTTTAGAAGCGCCTTCAACAATGCCCATGGCACAGTTTTGCAAGCAGGCGTGTCAAGGGGAGGTCCCAAGCTGTGCCATGACACTTTTTGCTCTAACAGGCGGGTATTTTGAAGCAATCCGTTTAGACACACCGCTTGAGACCGTTATTCCACAAAAACAGTTTTTAGAAGGCTCAGTTTACAAATCGTATGCATGGATCTGCGATCGCGGTGGCGAGGCAAGCGCGGGGTGAAGCATTTTCCAGTTGAAGACGCTGAAACCATCGCAGGTAGTTGTCGAGATACCTGGTTGCGACGCCTCGGTAGCGGCGCAGGAAATCCTTCAACTGGCTGTGCCGGTTGTTGACCGTCTGAATGTGAAAGGCATCCCGCACCCGCTCCCCACCAGACAGGTTCAACGCTTCGTGGCGCACTCCCAGTGCTGCGGCGCAAGGCGGATAAGCGCGGTGGCCATCGGTCACCAGAACGATGTCATCATCCACGACCGGCTCGATTGCAGATTGCAGCGTATCAGCATTGACCGCAGGGAGAACCGCGCTGACTGTCATGCCGCTGCGATCAGCGGCAACCAGTACTGGAACCTGCTCATCTGACAGGCCTCGTTTGCGGGCCTTGCCTCCCCTGCGGCGCGCCTTGCGCTCAAGGTTTCGTTCACCTTTCTGGCTTCGCAAAACATAGGTTTCGTCGACCTCGACAATGCCTGTAAGCTTGCGTGCTTTCGGATTGTCTGTGGTGAGAAATCGGTGCCGCCAACGGAACGCGGTATTGACGGCAAATTTGCAGCGTTCTGCTGAGGCGCGAACCGTCAGCCCATCAGAAAGACAGGTTCCAAAGGCAAGCCACTTATCCTTGCGGTGCAGGCCCGACAAAGGGGTGCCGGTCGCCGCGTTGAATGTCTTATTGCATCCCTTGCATTGGTACCGTCGCAGACCCCGTGCTTTGCCACGCGATATAGCTCCTGGTGTGCCACAATGCGGGCACTGGCGACTTTCACCCACGCTTGCTTCAATGGCTGCCAGCGAAGATGACGCCTCAGAGACCCCCATGAACACGGTTTCGGCTTCCTGTCGCTGCGCAGGGCTGAGGTGATCTATCCCAGATAGCCAATCCTGAAACTGTTTGTGATCCATAGTCGGCCTATCCCTCTGATTTGAAAAAGAACATGTCATGAAAGCATACGATTTGTAAACTGAGCCTTTTAGAAAGTCACAGAGCCCGTCAAATGACAGTACGCAGGGCGGCGTTTACACGGGCTGAAACAAATGCTGAGCTTGCAAGTATCGCAGAAATCGCCAAGCATAGCAGGTGTTTGGCAAATTCTATTGCAGTACTTCGATCAAAAGCCCAACCGTAAGTTTAAAACGTATTGCCCTTAATTGAGCGTAATCAGTTAGAGGCAATATTCAGCGATACGGCATAAGAAAAGCAACGTTTTGTCCTTCATATGATTCAGATAAAAGACAAAGCGCTCTAATTCTCTATTCTTGTTGTCTGAAACAGCATTTAGGCATTGTAGATTCATAGAAGGCGGTCTAAAGGAAACCTAGTTTTGGCGCGGGGTAGAGCAGCCCGGTAGCTCATCAGGCTCATAACCTGAAGGTCGTAGGTTCAAATCCTACCCCCGCAACCAAAATACTAATTACGAACCGTTCTAACGCCAGTTGTGAGCGGTTTTTTAATGCCTAAAACCCCAGTTTCTGCGCGGTTTTCAGACCATAGCTGTTCACAAGCTCAGGCAACACACTCCCCCAAAAACACCATCATTTCGTCAAAATAGCGCTATTCTCTCAGAAAGCTGTCGGCTGGATGCCATTTAACCGACAGGTCGTTAGCCTTTGTTTTTCATGGGTTTTTCTTGTTTTGGCATTTGCCAAGTTCGAAATCCAAACCGCTCCCCCAATAAAAAGTTAGAGAAAATTCAAATTTTCATCGTCGTTTTTCGCCTCAATCTCATACCAGAAGAAAGTGAGAGTTTCCGCTGGACTAACTGCCCGAGCGAAGCATTCATGTGTAAACAACGAATTTGGGAAGGAAAATCAATGTATAACAATGAGATAGAAAAAGAGATTGCTCTTTTGAGTTATCAGGAAACGTCCTATTTAAGGGATATGTGGCAGAGCTATTTTGACAGCCCACCACCTAAGTTTAACAAATCAACCTTGGTCAATCGCCTTGCTTACCGGATGCAAGAGCTGGAATATGGTGGGCTTCCCCAAGATATTAAAAACCGCCTTTATGATGCCGCGCACGGCAAAAAGCCGAAACGTAAACAACTGGTGACAAGACCTGTCGCTGGCACAAAGCTAATCCGCGAGTATGACGGTCAAGAGCATCATGTGACGGTTCTGGCCAAGGGATTTGAATATCAAGGCACGGTTTATAAGAGCCTCAGTGGGATCGCTTTTAAAATTACAGGCACGCGCTGGAACGGCAATGGCTTCTTTGGGCTGATTAGATCGGTGAAGGATAAAGCGGCATGATTGAGAAAAAGAAAATCCGCGCCGCCATTTATACGCGAAAATCTACTGAAGAAGGATTGGATAAAGAGTTCAACACGCTTGATGCGCAGCGCATATCTGGGGAGGCTTATATCAAATCGCAGGAACATGAAGGCTGGCAGGTCATTGATGAGCGATATGACGATGGTGGCTTTACGGGTGGGAACATGGATCGCCCCGCGCTTAAACGCCTGTTAGACGATATTAAGGCGGGTAAAATTGATGTCGTCGTTGTTTACAAGATTGATCGTTTGTCGCGCTCTCTGACCGATTTTGCGCAGATGGTTGCAATTTTTGATGAACACAACACCAGCTTTGTGTCGGTCACCCAGCATTTTAACACGCAAGATTCAATGGGGCGGCTGACGCTCAATATTCTTTTTAGCTTTGCTCAGTTTGAGCGTGAGGTCATTGGCGAGCGTATCCGCGATAAATTCGCCGCCTCCAAACAAAAAGGTATTTTCATGGGCGGTGCATTACCGCTGGGCTATCAGGTGGAAGACCGCAAACTTTACATCGACAAACAAGAAGCTGAGACCGTTCAGCATATTTTCAAGCGCTTTATCGCACTGCGCTCGATCACGAAGCTTTTGAAAGAATTAAACCGCGATGGTTATCTCACCAAACAATATGTGAGCGGCACTGGTAAAGAGCGCGGTGGCAAGCCCATGAATAAGCAGTATCTGTACAGAATGTTTAAAAACAAAATTTATCTCGGTAAGATTATTCATAAAGATAAAATCTATGAAGGACAGCATGAGGCCATTATCTCGCAAGAACTATGGGATAGAGCGCAAGCCATATTTGCAGATGATCCTGTGAAGCGCGGTAATTATACGCGCAACCGCCACCCTGCATTGCTCCGTGGGCTGGTGCGCTGCGAGTGTTGCGATTGTGCGATGACACCAAGCTTTACGGTTAAGAAAAAACGCACCTATCGATATTACACGCCAACCACAGTTATTCATCAGCACTATAAAGCATGCAAGGTTGGGCCGATCCCCGCATCAGAAATTGATGCGTTGGTGGTGGGACAGATTAAGCAAATGATTGAATCTCCTGAAATGCTTACCAGAACATATGCTGAAATCAAGAAGTCTGAAGACATGCCCTTTGATTTTGGTTTGGAGGAGTTGAGACAAAAAATCAAAGGCTTTGATAAATTTTGGAAACGTATAAAACCAGAAGAACAGCAAAGAGTAACCGAGCTGTTGGTTAAAACTGTCGCGGTCAATACTGATGCGATCAAAGTTGATCTGCGCCTAGAGGGATTTTCGACGATTATCAATAAACTACAGGGAAACGAACATGAGTACGCTGGTCTATAATAATGATGATAAAATACTGAGTATCACAATCCCAGTCAGCTTTAAGCGCAGGCAGAGCCGTAAGACGATTGTATCGCCAACGGGTAAAAACATTCAGGCCATCGCCGAGATTGAGGGGCCGAAACGAGATATGGTTTTTGTCTCCGCGCTGGTCAAAGCGTTCTCCTGGCAAGAAAAGCTCGATGCTGGTCAGTATGAAACGCCAAAAGATCTGGCGCAAAAAGAAAAGATTGAGCCAACGCACATGTACCGTCTGATGCGCCTTACCTTGTTAGCCCCAGATATCATTCAAGCCATTATGAATGGCACGCAACCCCGCGCATTAACATTGCAAAACGTAATACGCGGTTTCCCTGTTTCATGGCGCGAACAGCGCGATATGTTTGGTTTTAGCAACCCCTAACCAACAAACAATCAAAAGCATGTGAGCGTCCCATTGGGGCGCTTTTTTTGTTTGTGCGTCGTCGTTTTAGAAGCCCTTTGCATACCAGCATGAATAGGAACAAAGAAAGGAAATCCTATCATGCCAGAGCAAAGTTTAAACGCCGATCAAATGAGCGCCAATAACCGCATTCAAGAAGTTGCCGTAATATTATCAGCCGTAATTTTACGTGAATTAACGTCACCTTCTGATGCTCATACGGAATCGAGCAATCTGTCAAAGGAATGATGTTTTATATCATTCCTTTGTATGACCACTTTCCAGATGCCTAAAAAATATCATTCTAGCAACGGTTGTAGATGCCTGTTGACTGGGGTTTTTGAGTACGTGCGTATTTGTGCATGCCAGTTTTGACCTGTAAGCGGCTGAAATAATACTCATATTTTGCATTCTTTCCTCTGCGGAGACTTTTCTCCGCTGAACAAAAGAGGAAAGAAAAATGTCGAACAATCGTTACGGCGGCGTAGATTCCTACGCCGCTTTTTTTATTGGTTATAAAGCCAGAACACTCACAAAATCACCGTTTTTTACGGCAGATGATTTTGAAGATCTCCAGCAAGAATTGATGCTGGCATATCTTCATGCATGGCCCAGCTTTGATAAAAGCAAAGGTGATCGCCGGAGCTTTATTAAAGCGGTGGTGAATAATCACGCGGGGCGTTTAATCAGAGAAGCAGAAGCACAAAAGCGCTGGACGGGTCAAACAGAGCTGTCTCTTTCTACAATCATAGGAAGTGACGATAGCACTACAGAACTGGGCGATGCCATCTCAAGTGATCAATCTATTTGGGGTGATGTCTTTGCGTTAAACTCGTTTGAAGCTGCCGAACAAAATATGGACTTAAGAAAAGTGCTTGCTGAGATGCCTGACGATATTCGAGCAACTTATGAATTACTGAAAGATCAAAGCATTACTGAGGCTTCTCAGGCCACCGGTATTCCGCGCACAACGCTGTCCAGCAGAGCAAAACGCCTTCGTCAATATTTGGAAGGATTACAGCCTAAAATATAATTCAAAATATTTTTTCATTTTCCGTCGTCGTTTCGAGAAGCGTTCGCATACCAGCACTTATAGGAGCAACAAACTCTAATAAGGAAAAGGATAAATGAACAAATCAATAGACGACCATATCGACGCTGGTGAGGCTGTTTTCAAGTGGGTGCAACATACGCCTGTAGGACAATTAAAAACGCTTGAGGATAGCAAGCTGTCTGAATTGCGAGAGGAGCTGATTAAAGAGGTCAGAAGTGTCGGTCGCGCTCTGCAATGGGTTGACGGCATTATTAAACTCAAAAACATTGAGCGTCATAAGACGAGCAATAAGAATGCATGAGGGCATCATGCATGGCAGATCATAGCAACCCAAACGTCATCGCGTTAAAGCCACCTGACGCGAAAGACATCAAACAGCGCTTATTACAAAGCCTACCATCAACGCTGCACGCCTTGTTGCCGAACGGTGTGCTTCGCGCTGGAAAGTTTATCGTGGGTGATATCAGCGGCGGTAAAGGCGAAAGCCTTGTCGTTGAAATGAATGGCTCAAAGGCTGGACTATGGCATGACTTTGCCACTGGCGATGGTGGTGATATTCTTGATCTGTGGGCTGGCGTGAAAGGGTTTGATCGTAAAAGCCAATTCAAGGAGCTGATCACCGATATTCAAAGCTGGATTGGCGGCGGCATTCCCACATCACAGCCAAGGCAATGCAAACAAAGCAGCTATAAACAATTTCAAAAATTAGGCGAGCCGACAGCCAAATGGGATTATACCGATGCATATGGGTCACTGATCGCCAGTGTGTATCGTTATGATCCTAAGGGGCAAAGAAAGCAATTCCGTCCATGGGATGCTGTTAAAGGCGTAATGAAGGCCCCTGATATTCGTCCGCTTTATAACCAGCCCAATATCGCCAAAGCAAAAACAATTATTCTTGTTGAGGGTGAAAAATGCGCCGATGCATTAATCGGCTTAGGCATCTGCGCCACCACCGCCATGAACGGTGCAAAAGCGCCGATTGATAAAACAGACTGGTCACCTCTTAGAGGCAAACAGGTGTTGATCTGGCCTGATCATGATGAGGCTGGCTTGAGCTACGCCCGCAGGGCAGCAAGCGCTTCTGCCCGCGCTGGGGCGTTACAGGTCAAGATACTCAAAGTCCCGCCTGAGAAGCCCCCTAAATGGGATGTTGCCGATGCTGTCGCAGAAGGTTTGAATATTCACGATATATTAAAAAACTGGGATCGGGTGGTGGCAAAAGACAAACCGATTAAGCCTGATACCATTCCGCTTTATAGCGTTGCTGATTTGCAGGCCGATCACAGCCCCATGCCCGAAGACTTAATATCCCCTCGCGTTCTAACGCCGGGGGGCATGTTGGTATTTGGCGGCGCACCCAAAGTTGGCAAGAGTGATTTTCTTATATCACTACTTGCCAACATGGCCGCAGGTCAGGATTTTCTTGGATTATCCAGCAAGCGTCCGTTGCGCATCTTTTATCTGCAGGCGGAGGTTCAGTACCATTATCTGCGTGAGCGTATTCAAAAGCTAAACCTACCAGATGAAACGCTGGAGCGGTTAAGTCAGAACTTTGTGATGACGCCACAAATTCGGCTGATACTCAATGATGGAGGTATCGATAAGATTGTGCGCTCTGTTAAGGCGCGTTTTGGCGAACGTCCCCCTGATATCATCGCCATTGATCCCATTCGTAATGTGTTTGATGGCGGTGGGATTGGTGGAGAAAATGATAATGACGCGATGATGTTCTTCCTCTCTCGGCGGGTGGAGGAATTGCGCAATCAGATTAATCCAAATGCTGGGCTAATTCTTGCGCACCACACAAAAAAAGTTTCCAAGAAATATGTTGAGGAAGATCCGTTCCAAGCGCTTAGCGGCGCTGGTTCTTTACGATCTTATTACACATCGGGCATTATTCTTCACCGCCTTGATGAAATGCGCCCCGAGCGCAACCTCATCTTTGAGCTTCGCAATGGGCCAGAGATTGCGCAAAAAACAATATTGCGAGATGCATCGGGCTGGCGTGAGATCGATAGTCAGGCAGAACGCCTTGCTATGCGTTCACAGGCAGTAAAACTTGATGCGCAACAACTGCGCAAAAAAGATGCCGTCATTGGTTTAATTTACTCTGAAGCCTCCCAAGGGCGCGTTTATACCGCGCGGCAGTTTTCCGACACGTTTGAAAACAAGTCAGGCTTGGGAAGTTCTCGTTCTTTACGCAACCGTTTGAATGCGCTCAGCACCAAGGGGCATATCAAATTCTTTAAGAATGCTGATATTTACGGCCTGCCTCAATCGCAGCGTAGTCGCCAAGGGTATATCTGTGTTGAGGATATGGCGCTGGGCGACGGAACGCGCATTTTGCCGACGCATTTCAAACATCCAAAAACCAATGAAGTCCTCCCGGTTGATGATCCTGAAAACTGGATCGTCGCCCTTAATGATGGAGGGCTATCGTGATTCCCACTGCATTATATTTTATTGCCTACTGCCCACTGCTGGTCACCAGTTTGCCCACTGGATTGAAACAAAAACAGCAGAAACAAAAGCATTGTCGCAATAATTCTAGTGGGCAAGATTTCCCTTACTCCTACGGAGTAATGCTGACGCTTTCCCAATCAAGGGAAAAGCGATCAGCATCCAAGCCCCTCAAAAACAATTTCAAAAATTAACAACAACAAGGAGATGAAAAAGCTATGGCAGAAAACAAAACCATCACGGAGAGAGAAAAATATGTTGAAGAACGACTACGAGAAGCAGCGCGAACACTAAGACGGCTGCCTGATAAAAAAGTCCAAGGCTATATCAGCGCATGGCCAGCTATTGTTCGTGATGAAATGGAAATCTTGCAAATGGAAGCACAGCCCATGCGCATTCGCCCAAGCAGTGAGGATATCAGCGAGATGGAAGAAGTGATGTTTGTTTGGCTTCGCTGGCTTGATGTGGAAGAGCGCAAGCTGGTCTGGCTACGTGCCGAACGTGTGCGTTGGAAACTCATCTGCGGGCGTTTTGGCGTTGGTCGTACTAAGGCTTGGGAGATGTATAAACACGCGCTGGCAACAATGGCAAAAAGGATTGATTAATAGCTTGATAAGCCTCGGGAATGAAGCGTTACTGGTGTTAGCAAAGGAGCAAAAACAATGACAAAACCACAAGAAAAAAGAACCGCGCTGGACGCTTTTATCGAACACAAAGCCTGCATTGACGCGATGCTGGAGCGCCTGCAAGCGGCAAGCGCAGATCACTTTGAAGCCAACCCCGAAGAGATACGCTGGGGCGACGCAGGCTTTTTAGCAGACATTGCAAGCGACCTTGAACACATCACCGACCGCGTGTTCAAGGAGGGTGAATATGAGCAACAATAAAAAAGTTGTAATGCCATTCAAAATTAGAGCCATGCCTTGCGGTAAATACTTTGATGATGCAGAATTCACTCATACCAACGAAGATGTCTTGTATGTTCGAATAGCTAACCATCCCGTCGAAACAGCATTAAAGATATTAGATGAGCAAGGTTATCAAGTATCTATTCATGCTGAATTACACTCAAAATAATAACAAGCAAATAATACAGTAGTATCAGTTAAGGGTGAAAACACCCTTTTAGTGATATAATGATATCACTTAATGCCAGCCTGTGGTTTATAGGGCGCATCTCTATAAACCATAAATGTGCCTTATTGTGGACTATATAAAACCATTTTAAAGCTCAATGGTTAGTATTCTGTCCATAGAAGCTGTATTTTGGATATAATATTAACCATTATCTCACATCGACTTATAAGTGTTTTTCACAGTAGCAGTAAAACCTATTTTACTTTAAAGCTTGAAATATTATAAATAGTAAGCTATATTTTACTTTATGGCGACGATCAGCCAATAAAATAAAAAGGATTTAACTGCGATATGGCGAATTTGTTATGGGGTAAAGTATATTTTAACGATATGTTCGCCGGTTTTCTGCGTGAAGAGCCTGGTGATCGTATTACGTTCACTTATGATGATAGCTATATTTCTGCTAAAAACCCAGCTATTGCCCATACGCTACCTGTACGAGAAACCCCTCATATTAGCAATAATGGCCTGCATCCATTTTTTGATAACCTCGTATCAGAGGGCTGGCTTGAGCATGCGCAAAGCCGTTTACTTGGTAAGCGAGAAGTAAAACGCTTTGAGTTGTTACTAGCCTTTGGTTTTGATTGCGCTGGTGCGGTATCGGTCGTTGATCCAGAACCATCCAAATTGACGCAAGCCATGCTTGATATAGATGACCCAAAAGAAATGGCTGTTCTAACAAGCAGAGCTTCTCTGTCGGGTGTCCAACCTAAACTAACCGTGGTTGAAGAAAATGGCATATTCCGCCCGGCACGCATTGATGAAATCAGTACGCATATTGTAAAATTTCCTTCTGCTAATCACCCTGACCTCATAGAGAATGAATATTTAACGTCACAGGCGTTTAAAGCTCTGCTTCCTGATGATGATATTGTTGAATTGAGTATCAGTGAAATTAAGGGGCTAGATGATCCAGCATTGCTTATTAAGCGCTTTGATCGATCCGATGATGGGCGCATTCATTTTGAAGAATTTAATCAGTTATTAGGCCGTCGTTCAAATGCCAAATATACGGGCGCACATAAAGATATGGCAGACTTTATTTTGCAAGCAGATGGTTGCCTTCCTACACAATCCTACATGCTTTACAGACGTATCTTGGCAGGATTACTCCTTGGTAATACGGATATGCATTTTAAGAACTTTGCTATGCTTCACACCCCGCAAGGGCTACGTTTTACACCGTCTTATGATCAGGTTGCAGCATCCCTCTATCAATACAAAACGGTGGCGCTTTCAATTGCAGGCGCATCTGATTTACCTATTGGTAACTTAAAACCTGCCAACATGATTAGGCTTGGTGAAGAGTTTGGGTTATCTCCTGCCGCTATCAACATGGCGGTGGACGGTCTTCATAAGAATTTGAACGTAGCTAAACAGGCAATATCAGATGCTGAGTTTGGCTCGGATGACCTTAAAAACAACCTCATAAAATTGATGGAGAAAAGATGGAACGGAACATTCGCCTTAATTGGCAAGACCTTATCAGCGAGGCAGTAACGCGTCGTAAAGAACAAAAGCTAACGCAAGAGCAATTGTCTGTTCTGGCTGGCGTAAGCAAGCCTACGCTTAATAGCTTTGAGCAAGGCAAGACAAGTATAAAGCTAGACAGTGCTATTAAAATTTTAAAGGTACTAGGCTTGGATTAGAACGCTTCGTTTTAATAAAAAATGTTCGCGAACATAATTGTTGCGGACAAGGCGAACAAAATCTCTTAGTCTCTTATATAAGATCGCAGGAATTGACCTCTCAAGCCACGGACACCCGTGGCTTTTTGCTTTTCCCTTCCCTGATATGCAAAAAGGTACTTCCGGCGATCTTTCCCTATGCGGCGGGCTTAGGCGCAGTGTTTCTTTAGTCACACCTCAAAAATTTGGGTCCGCAGTCCGCACCTAAAAATACTTATTAACCCAGCAGAAAACCTCGCTTTCGAGGTTTTTATTTTCCAATAATTGGTTAAAACCACCAGCTTTTAGCTGGTCAGCTTTAGCGTTATTTACATAAGGTTTCCTTCCATTTTAAGACCCAGCGTTGCGGTAAGGTCTTAAAATGGAAGGAAACCTTATGATCTATTCTACTGGAAGTCATAGCAGATATTATCACAGATACCATATCGTTTGGGTAACAAAATATCGTTACAAGGTGCTGCGTGGTGAAATGCGTGAGCGTATTCGGACATTGATACGACAAACGTGCAATGAATTGGGCGTACACATTGAAAAAGGCGTATTGTCTACCGACCATGTGCATATGTTTGTGTCAGTCCCGCCGCACGTCCCAATTTCAAAGGTGATGCAACGCGTAAAAGGGAGGTCCTCATACAAGATACAGCGGGAGTACCCCGAATTACGCAAACGCTATTGGGGGCAACGGTTCTGGGCTAGAGGCTATTTTTCAACGACGAGTGGAAATGTGACGGATGACGTTATTCGTCAGTATCTTGAATTACATTCAAAACGTGAACCTACCGACGAAAGTCGGTAGTTGTTCAGTTTAGTGCGTACCCAAAACATGGGGTGCGTACTCGAATTCTGCTGACTTGAAAATCAAAGGAAGATGTTTTGTGGATAGTCGTTCCCTCTCAGTTTTGTCGCTGTGCGCCGGCGTTGGCGGACTCGACCTTGGCATTAGAATGGCGCAGCCAAATGCTCGAACAGTCTGTTTTGTCGAGATCGAAGCATTTGCGTGCGAAATCTTGGCAACGCGCATGGAAGACAAAACCATGGATGAAGCGCCTATTTGGACGGATTTACGCACCTTCGATGGCAAGCCATGGCGTGGCCTCGTGGATTGCATCACTGCGGGTTATCCGTGCCAACCCTTCAGCGTCGCTGGAAAACAAAAAGGAAAAGACGACCCAAGACATCTCTGGCCAGATGTGTTTCGCGTGGTTCAAGAAATCTCTCCAAGGCTCTGTTTTTTTGAAAACGTACCCGGACATTTACGACTGGGGTTTGAGCAAGTCCACGATGACTTATCCAGCTTGGGTTACTGCGTTAAGGCAGGCCTGTTCTCAGCGGCGGAAGTCGGTGCATCTCATAAACGGGAGCGATTGTTCATTTTGGCGTACCGTGAAAGCGACAGAGCCGATGGGTGGTTGTCTCACTTACAAGAAATTCAAAGAACGATTGGATGCGGGCATGCCATTGAGCCTTCGGGATCAAGTGAAGCATATGTGGCCGACAGTAAGAGTATCCTCGGCGAACGGCCCATGCAGGAAGGAAATTCTGGCAAACAATCCCAAATGTCGTCTGGAAGTATCGATTGTGAATTGGGCAACGCCGAACACATTAGATCATCTGCCACCACGCAGTCCCGAAGCAATGAACAAATTAATGGGGCCGAACGGCCAGAGAGCAGGAAGAATGCGCCCCAGCAATCTCCTGACTTCGTAGGATTTCGGCTGTAACACATTGATATTATTGGCCTGCTTTTTCACAGGGCACTACATCGCGGATTTCCGGCGATGGGATTCAACGGTCAGAGAGTGTCGATCAGGCCTTTTCAGGTCTGGGCTTGCGCGTTCTTTCCGGCGGCATCCTGAAGGGTGCTTCGTTCCACGACAGGCCAACACAGCGCAGGATGCGTTTGGCGTCGGTTGTGGCCGGGCTGGGCATGGCATATTGTTCGCTGGTGCCCTTGCGCCTCAGGATGGAAATCTGAAGTCGGTCGAGTTCCCGACGGATGCGGGCCGGGCTCATGGGATGGCCCAGCATCTGCAGGCGCTTGCGCAGGTGTTGCAGGCAACAGAAAGCCATGTAGCAGATGGCGATATGGGCCTGTATCCGCCGCGGCGTCCAGTGATAGACGGGTCGGATTTTCAGGTCATGCTTGTTGGTGCGGAAGCAGGTTTCGATCAGCCAGAGCTGGTGATATTGGGCGATGGCCGCCTCGGGTGCGAGATCGTCCCTGCCATGAACGATGATGGCGTGCAGCCCGTCCCATTGGGCTGCCGCGTCGATCTTGTCCTGATCAAGTGTGATCTCGCCCGTATCGGGAAACGAGAGGAAGCGGGCATATCCCCGGTGACTGACACTGGCGGGGCTCCGGCTCCGCCGAAGCTTCTTTTGCAGGCGCTCAAGGGCCTTCTGGCGCTTGTGGGCATCCTTGCGGGCGCGGGCGGGCGAGAAGGTGACGATGATCCGGGCACCGTCATGCTCAATCACCTTGTAGCGCCCCGCCTCGGCAGCGCCCTCCGCCGCGCCGTGTCCGGCCCATGGCTTGTAACCGCCCGTGTCCAGGGCCTTGTCTTTCACGCCCGCCGGGGCCGACTTCAGGCGATAGCCCAGAATGAACGGCAGGCCTTTGGTGCGCAACATATCCTGATTGTCGGCGCTGAGCATCCCGGCATCTGCCACCAGCGTGATCTTTCCGAGCTTGTAGCGCTCTTCCAACCCCTTGATCGCGGCCTCAAGCGTATGGCCTTCCCACATATTGCCGGGAAACAGGTCATAGCCGACCGGCAAGCCGTCGGTGGTGACCATCAGCGCCAACACCACCTGACTGCGATGCGATTTCCCGTCCTTGCTGTACCCCTTGGCCAGCAAGCGGTCGGACGCGTCTTCCGGATCCTCCCGATCTGTATCGAAGGCCAGTGTTGTGCAGTCGTAGAAGAGGACATCGACCGGTCCCGCCAGAAGCGTCTCCGCCGCCTCGTGTGACATCCGACAGACCCGGTTGATCGTCGCCGCGTCCATGTAGTCCATAGCCTGGTAGACCCGGTCCAGATTGAGGGTGATCCCGACCCTGTGGGCCAGTGCATCCACCGTTGCCCGCTTGCTCTCTGGCTGCGACAGGCGCGCCAGCACCAGTTCGCGTAAAATGCGATCGCTGCTCTTGCGCCGGGTGCCCAGAAGCCCATTCCAGCCCAGGCCGGAATAAACCTCCCCCATCACATCGCGCAAACCAAGCGACAGGCGGGACTCTTCGCGGCACTCCCCAAGATCGACATTCAGTTTTTCCGGACGCGGGGCGGTGCGCACAAGTGTCGCCAGATCAGCATATTCCGTTGGGGTGAACAGTTCCATTTGCGGGGACTGTGCGGTACGCAGTTCTTCCATGATCCGGCCAGCCAGGCGCTTGAGGTCCTCGACTTCAGTGTCGTTATGCGCGATGCCGACATGCCGGACGACCTTCTGGCGAACCTTCTGACCGGTGCGCACCGACTGGACGATCTGGATGCGGGTGCGCTTGCGTTCGGGATCATGTTTGGTGCGGATGAACATGTGCGGGAGTGTAGCAGAACCTCCAGAAACCGCAACCCTCAATTGCCATTGGGGGCACTACTTTACCCTCCCGGAAGCCAGGGCCTGAAGTTAAACAAAAAAACACCCCACAAGCCGACAAAACCTACGAACTCAGGAAGTGAAGCATATGTGGCCGACAGTAAGAGTATCCTCGGCGAACGGCCCATGCAGGAAGGAAATTCTGGCAAACAATCCCAAATGTCGTCTGGAAGTATCGATTGTGAATTGGGCAACGCCGAACACATTAGATCATCTGCCACCACGCAGTCCCGAAGCAATGAACAAATTAATGGGGCCGAACGGCCAGAGAGCAGGAAGAATGCGCCCCAGCAATCTGAGAGAGCAGATCAACTGGCCAACACCAATAGCGTCGGAACAGAAGTATCGCCTGAAGGGAAATTCGCAACAGAGCAAAGGTCTGACATCGACGGTAATCCAATCGCACCATTCCCGCCCGGGTCAAACGGAGATTGGGACGAAATCTCAACCAGTCTTAAACCCGCAATTTGTCGAATGGCTGATGGGCTGGCCAATCGGGTGGACAGAATTCGAGCCTGTGGAAACGGTGTCGTCCCATTGGCTGCCGCTTATGCGTGGGCAACTCTTACAACTACAAGAAATGGAGAATAATTTTCATGACAGACAATCAAAATCCTGAGCTTAAGATCGAGCATGTTTCTGTTAACGAGCTTACGCCCTATATCGGCAATGCCCGCACGCATTCAGAGCAGCAAGTGGCGCAAATCGCCAACTCCATGACTGAGTTTGGCTTCGTAAATCCTATTTTGCTTGGCAAAGATAATATCATTATTGCTGGGCATGGTCGTTTAATGGCGGCAAAGATGCTGGGCGTAAAAACTGTGCCTGTTATTCATCTGAAGCATTTGAATGAGACACAACGACGCGCCTTGGTTATTGCCGATAATAAGATTGCGGAGAATGCCGGTTGGGATGAAACACTTCTTCGCCAAGAGTTAACGGCGCTGGATGATCTTGATTTTGATCTCGATATTTTGGGCTTTGATACGTCTGAATTGGAAGAGTTTTTATTGGACGATAATGACGCTGGCTTAACGGATGAAGATGCCGCGCCAGAAGTACCAGAAAAACCAATCAGTGTTTTAGGTGATATTTGGATTTGCGGTGATCATAAAGTTTTGTGCGGCGATTCAACACAAATTGATAGCTACAATAATCTGCTTGGTGATGAGCTGGCGGACATGGTTTTCACAGACCCCCCTTATAATGTAAATTACGCCAACTCCGCCAAAGATAAAATGCGCGGTAAAAATCGCCCGATTAAGAATGATAATCTTGGCGATGACTTTGGTGGTTTTTTATATGACGTCTGCACCAATCTGATGATGACCTGCAAAGGCGCAATGTATATTTGCATGAGTTCTTCTGAGCTACATACGCTCTATGATGCTTTCGTTGGCGCTGGCGGTAAATGGTCGACCTTTATCATCTGGGCAAAAAACACATTTACCTTAGGACGTGCTGATTATCAGCGCCAATACGAACCCATTTTATATGGCTGGAAAGATACGAATAAACATTTCTGGTGCGGTGATCGTTCCCAAAGCGATGTGTGGTTTGTAAATAAGCCCGTTAAAAATGACCTGCATCCCACGATGAAGCCTATCGAGCTGGTAGAGCGTGCCATTCAAAATTCGAGCAAAACAAAGGATATTGTATTGGACGCTTTTGGTGGCTCTGGCTCAACGATGATCGCCAGTGAAAAAACAGGCAGGCGCTCTCGTCTTATTGAGCTTGATCCGAAATATGTCGATGTGATTGTGAAGCGTTGGGAGGAATTTACAGGATCGAGCGCAACTCTGGCCAGTAACGGCCAGAGCTTTGAAGAGTTAGAAAAGGAGCGTGTTTAATCGGCTTGCTTCTTAATGAAATAGCGGCGCTCGCCATCGATGCGTTCGCTGGTTATGGTGATGTTGTTTTTCTTCATCGTTGATAAATGCCCGCGCACGGTATGATTTTGCCAGCATGTTTGTTTGGCAATCTCTTCAATGGTTGTGCCTTTTTCTGCTTCCAAGAGGTTTTTCACCAAGGCTTTCTTAGTGATTTTGGGTGCTTCCGCTGGGGCTTTCACCTTCTCAGTCTCTGGGGCTTTTGGGCTTGGCTTTTGTGTTTGTGGTGTTGTCATGGTTTTTACTCCTTTTGTTAAAAATTATCCTTAATCAACAGGACCATGAACGCTTCAAAAAACGACGAAGTAAAGTTGAATAGATCAAAAAAAGCGAGGAATTATGGGGCTTTCAATCAGAGCGTATGCACGGCATCGCGGTGTTACCGATAAGGCAGTTAGAAAGGCCATCACGGCTGGTCGTATTACGCCGAATAAGGATGGCACAATTAACGCAAAAAAGGCTGATAAGGAATGGAAAGATAATACCGATAAATCGAAACAACGCCCCATTGTCAAAGACCCCAATTACGACCCAGAGCAAGCTGCGCAAAATGTGAATCAAGTCCTCAAAGAGTCAGGAAAGGATATAGATGATGGCAGTTCGCAAGGGCATCCGTCCTTTATCAAAATCAAAACAGCGCATGAGCTTTACAAAGCTCAGCTTACACAGCTCGCCCTGCAGGAAAGAAAAGGACAGTTGATCAATAAGGAAATGGTGAAAGCACAAATCTTTAAATTAGGGAGGCAAGTACGAGATAGCTGGGTGAACTGGCCTGCACGAATTTCACCATTAATGGCAAAGGAGTTGGAGGTTGATGAACACGCTCTCCATACAATTTTGGAAAAGTATGTGCGGGAGCATCTAAATGACATTGGGGAGGGAAAACTTAAACTCGATTAAATCAGGCCTGATAAAACATGACGGCGCATTTGTTCAAAATACGTATCTCAAGAGTTTTATTTTCCAATAATTGGTTAAAACCACCAGCTTTTAGCTGGTCAGCTTTAGCGTTATTTACATAAGGTTTCCTTCCATTTTAAGACCCAGCGTTGCGGTAAGGTCTTAAAATGGAAGGAAACCTTATGATCTATTCTACTGGAAGTCATAGCAGATATTATCACAGATACCATATCGTTTGGGTAACAAAATATCGTTACAAGGTGCTGCGTGGTGAAATGCGTGAGCGTATTCGGACATTGATACGACAAACGTGCAATGAATTGGGCGTACACATTGAAAAAGGCGTATTGTCTACCGACCATGTGCATATGTTTGTGTCAGTCCCGCCGCACGTCCCAATTTCAAAGGTGATGCAGCGCGTAAAGGGGAGGTCCTCATACAAGATACAGCGGGAGTACCCCGAATTACGCAAACGCTATTGGGGGCAACGGTTCTGGGCTAGAGGCTATTTTTCAACGACGAGTGGAAATGTGACGGATGACGTTATTCGTCAGTATCTTGAATTACATTCAAAACGTGAACCTACCGACGAAAGTCGGTAGTTGTTCAGTCCTGAAGAATATTACTTGGTATCTGAATGGGCTGATAAATATCGCTTACTCTCTGGTAAATCATCAGCTGAACCCGGGCTTTGGAAGACGTCGCGTACACCATATTTGAAAGAGATCATGGATCAGCTTTCAACCAGCAATCCTGCGCAGCGCATTGTATTTATGAAAGGTGCGCAGATTGGCGGCACTGAGGCTGGCAATAACTGGATTGGGTACATCATTCATATCGCCCCGGGGCCGATGATGGCGGTCTCCCCTACGGTGGATTTGGCAAAGAGAAACTCGAAACAGCGGATTGATCCTCTATTGCTCGATGTTCCTGAATTGCTGGAGCGTGTGAGACCTGCCCGCGAGCGCGATAGTGGCAACACTATTTTGAGTAAGGATTTTCAAGGTGGTGTCTTGATTATGACGGGTGCGAATTCGGCAGCGGGATTACGATCCATGCCTGCACGATATTTGTTTATGGATGAGATTGATGCTTATCCCGGCGCTGTTGGCAATGAAGGAGATCCGATTTTATTGGCAGAGCGACGCTCCGCAACATTTAGGCATCGCCGAAAGATTTTTATGGTGAGTACGCCAACGATTAAAGGAATATCGCGGGTGCAACGTGAGTTTGAAAAAAGCGATCAGCGGTACTTCTTTGTACCATGCACCAAATGTGATCATTATCAACCTTTACGTTTTACGCAGTTGCGGTGGCCAGAAGGCTCGCCTTATGAAGCGCAATATGCGTAAGCATCAAGGGAACCCCCTCTATTTTGGTTTGATTTGAGATGCGATTATTGCGCGAGGCTGGCGGTTTGGTTGGCGCGATATGAGGATTTTTCTGATGAGCAAGCGACGGGCTGGGCGAGGTTCCAAATACACGGATGATTTTAAGCGACGGCTAGTGGCGGAGAGCCAAGGTGATGGCGTGAGTGTTCCGATGGTCTCGCGGCGTCATGATGTGCCACCCCGCCGGATTTACGCGTGGCGCGGTGATGCGCGGTTCCAGCCGGACGCGTCGGGTGATACCGGCTTCATACCAGTCGAAGTGGCAAACAGTGATACTGATGTTTCATCTGTGCTGCCAGAAGCGCAGCTTACAACCAGTCCCCAGATTGAGATCACTTTGGAGAATGGGCGCAAGCTGAGCGTGAGCGGTGGGGTTGATGCGGGCTTTGTGCTGGAATTGGCGCGTGGGCTGGCGGCATGATCCCGGTACTGGCGGATGCAAAGATCTGGCTGGCGGCGGGGGTGACTGACATGCGGCGCGGGTTCAACGGTCTGGCCGTTCAGACCGAGCAGGTTCTGGGGGGTGATCCTTACTCCGGCCATCTGTTTTTGTTCCGAGGGCGACGCGGTGATCAGATCAAGATGATCTGGTGGGATGGTCAGGGCGCGTGCCTGTTTACCAAGCGCCTTGAACGGGGTCGGTTTATCTGGCCCTCTGCTCAGGAAGGTAAGATCAACCTGAGCCGTGCGCAGCTTGCGATGCTGATGGAAGGTCTGGATTGGCGTATGCCGCTCAAGACATGGCGACCCAAGATGGTAGGTTAGAGGCAATGTTTTATGGGTATTTCTGACGTTTTGGGATTCCCATGAGGCCCTTGATTTGGTAAGGAGTGGCATGAGTAAGACCCCTCCAAATCTGGCTGATTTGCCCCCTGACGTGCAGGCGTTTGTGGCCGCACAAGCGGCGGAATTGGCTCGTAAAGACGCGGAGTTGTTGGGGCTGTCGTTGAGCCATGCCACAGCGCAAAAGCGCCTTGAAAATGAGATGGAAGCGGCTCTTGCTGCGGAGCGCGCCGCCCATGCGCTTGCCATTATGAGCAGAGATACCCTGATTGCCGATCTGCGCCTGCAATTGCACGGACATAAAAAACATCGCTTCGGTTCAAAGTCAGAAAGCAGCACACAGCTGGCGCTGGCGCTGATCCTTGAAGATCTTGAAATCGAACAAGCCGCTGAGACGGATGATGAGAATGGGCCCTCTGACGCTGAGACCACAAAGCCGCCGCGTACCCCGCGCAAGCGCAAACCTTTCCCCAAGGGGCTCAAGCGGGTCAAAAAGACCATCACGCCCAGTGATGCTTGCACCGACTGTGGTGGCAGCTTCAAAGTGCTCGGGACAGATGTGATGGAAGAACTGGAATATGTGCCCGGCCATTACGTCGTAAAACAACTTGAGCGCCCACGACTGGCCTGCACCTGTTGTGAGAAGGTGGTTCAGGCCGAGATGCCAAGCCGTCCTATTCCCAAGAGCTTTGTCGGCCCTGCGTTGATGGCCCACATCTTGTGCTGCAAATACGGCTATCATCTGCCGCTGTATCGACAGAGCCAGATGTTTGAGAATGAAGGCATCGATCTGAGCGGGTCGCTCATGGCCAACTGGGTCGGCAAATGCACTAAGCTGTTGGAGCGCGTGGCTGATGCCATCCGGGATCACGTTTTTGAGGCGCAAGCGATCTTCATGGACGACACCACGGTCAAACTGCTCCAAAAGGGCAAGGGACGCGGTAATAACAAGACAAAAACCGCGCGGCTCTGGGTCTATGCCAGAGATGAGAGCGCCTGGGCGAGCGGCGCACCACCGGCGGTGTGGTATCAGTTCTCCACAACCGGGGCGCAGAACATCCGAGCAAACATCTCAAGCCCTACAAGGGCTATGCCCATGCGGATGCCTATGCTGGGTATAATGACGCCTATCGGACGGGGCGCGTCAAAGAGATGGCCTGCATGGCCCATGTTCGGCGGGATTTTTATAGCCTGTTTGAAAGTCTGAAGCTGCCCGTGGCGGGCGAAGCCGTTCTGCGCATTCGAAAGCTCTATGATGTTGAGGCACAAGCGCGGGGTCTGGCGCCTGCTGAGCGCGTGGCCCTGCGTCAGGAATATGCCAAGCCGATCTTTGATGAGTTGGAAATCTGGCTCAAGGAGCAGCTGGGCAAGATCTCCGTTAAGACGCCGCTGGCCAAGGCGATCAGATATGCGCTCGCGCGCATGCCAAAGGCGCGGCCCTATCTCGACAATGGCTTTCTGGAAATCGACAACAACACAGCCGAGCGTGCGGTGCGCCCTGTGGCCGTTGGACGTAAGAACTACCTGTTCATGGGATCAGAGGCAGGTGGAAAATCCGCCGCCATAGCCTACACCCTCATCGAAACCGCCAAGATGAACAACGTCAATCCCGAAGCCTGGCTCGCATGGGTGCTCGAGCGCATCCAGGATCATCCCGCAAACCGTATGCAAGATCTCCTACCGTGGGCCTATCAGGAGATGATCGAGGAGCGGGAACAAAGCGTTATAGCGGCATGATCGGCCCCCGTGATTCAGCGGCACTCCCAGAGCAAGGGGATC
The DNA here is from genome assembly GCA_965206885.1 of Amylibacter sp. GTDB lineage: Bacteria > Pseudomonadota > Alphaproteobacteria > Rhodobacterales > Rhodobacteraceae > Amylibacter. The sequence continues at coordinate 693,688 of CBDBLJ010000008.1, forward strand.
TGTTTGAAGAGCGCGGGAATTGGCAAGGGCCAGATACCTCACAGCACGACTTGGGCGTTGAAAACCTTGAAGGCTTGTCCGACAAAGACCTCGTCGAGAAGACGGCAAAGGCTACACTGTCCAACGTCGACCTGCTGTGCGCCCAGATTGTGGAACGGGGCTTGGGAGATATAGCCGTTCCGGGTCTCGTCGCGCTTTGGAACCGGTTTAAGGGGTTCGGAATTGCGACCCCTTTACCAGAACAAAAGCTTGCCTTGGAAACTCTTCGCGCCATTGGGAATGAAGCTGCAAAAAAAGAAATCAGCAAGATCCTTGGCGCACAGGACTTGCCCGACAGCTTGCTCCCGTTTGTGTTGCAAGCCGCTGTGAGCGTGGGCTTGAAGCTGCCTCAGGCACAAATCTTGCCATGGCTGGAACACGGCGCACCAACAGTCCGTGCCCAAGCCTTCATCCTTATACAATCGAACAGCCCACAGCGAAGCACCTTGGAAATCGGGTTCAGCGACCCAGACCCTTCAGTCCGACGAACCGCTCTGACAGTGGCGGGGAATCTGGGCCATATCAGCGCAAGGGCAGGATTGCTTGCCGAGTTCCGGAAAAATCCAACCAGCCAAAAGATCGAAGCGCTTTTAACTGTCGCCGATGACGACATCGTTGTTGAAATCGGAAGATACGCACTGGAAAATCCGCCTCACCGGTGCCTCATCGCAAGTGAACTTGAGGCTCTGGACACACCCAAAGCCCGAAAGCTGGCCCAACGAATCAACGATCAGATAATGCAGCGTTGATGTTTACTTGGAACCTCGGCCACCCCGTCGCTTGATCATCAGAAAAATCCTCATATCACGCCAGCCACATCGCCAGCCTCGCGCAATAATCGCAGCTCAAGTCAGACCAAAATAGAGGGGGTTCCCTTGATGCTTACAGCAAGCGTAGGGTAGGCTTCACTTCTACGTAATATATTCTCATGTGTAATGATTTAGTATATGATAGGCAGAAGTCCACCCTAACGAGCAACGACCGCTCGCACCCCTAACAATTCCATAACCATTCCAACGGTATAACATCCCTGCTAGCGAAAGTGGTTCATGGGTTTTCGAAGGGTGTGTGACAGCATCAAATGAGGAAACCACCGAAATTACTGGTAAGAATAGGTATAGGGGCTGACAGGCTCTTGGCAGGTATAACCATAATAGAGTGTTTCAAGAAACCGAAACACTTAGGTGGCGCCATCTACTTTATTACAGATATTACGAGCATACGCAGAACCTCGCCAACCAAATACGGTGGCGGGGTGTTTGGTGTGGCTTTAAGGTTATTGTCGTTCCAATATGCAGCCAACGAGGCGTCTTAAACCAGCGCGGTGCCTCCAAGTCCATTAACCCCCTGTTTTGTCAGCTCAGTAACAAGCACTTTAGGATCAACAGCTTGAACCGCAATTTCATCCCTTAGAGCAATGGCAGCAGCGGTGCCCGTTGCTTGGCCCATTGCCATACATTGTGGCATACCACGGACGGAGGCAAAGGCTGTTGGATCAGCTGAAATGATGCGACCTGCGAACATAAGGTTTGGCACATTTTCAGGGATCAAGGACCTGAACGGGATGGTGTAATAACTGTCTTTATCGACGATTGCATCATGGGTCATACTGGCATCGGTGCGCATCACATCATCAATGGGGTTGTCACAGCGCACAATACCGTCTGCGAACTTGGTTCCTTGGGCAAGGTCCTCGCCTGTGACTTGGTAAACGGCTTGAAGCTTTCGTGTTTCACGTACGCCTACAGTGGGGGAAAGTAAGCTCATATGCGCATCAGAAAATCCAGGAATATCCGTTTGTAAAAAACGCGCCAATTGGTGACAGCGCCTGCGTCCTTCTTGTGTTGCTTGCCCGACTGCCACAGGGTCCGTTCCGTCGACACCGCGAATATGAACCGAATTGCAAAAAACAGTACCTGTGTGGAATGCTTTCATAAGATAAAGCTTTGCAAGGTCTGGATGCAGTCGCCCGTCAGCGATCCCTTTTTTTGCAAATTTGGTGAAATAAGGATCAGGGTCAGCAAAAGCTTTATCCCAGTCAACACCAACCATGTGAAAGGAAATCGTAACACCCATCATGTTGCCGCCACAATCGCCCAAAGTGTAAGGCACGCCAGCTTTAGCAGATATATCACCATCACCAGAGCAATCGATGACGATCTTAGGTTTGACGTTGAATTGACCGTTCCGATCAAAACAGGTGACTTCCGTTATCCCCGTTTGATCCATTTTAGGGGCCAGTGCCGAAGCGTTAAGTCTTATTTTAACGCCTGCTTCTTCGAGCATTTCAAACATGGTTAATGTTGCGATATCATGATCGTAAATGATTTCGGGTCCGAAATTCTCCAATGTGCATGGCCGTTTTTCAGCGGCAGGTGGATCAAGTGTTTCAAGACGGTGAGTAAGCTCCACCATTAAGCCGCCGATGATTTGATCTACTGGATAAGCGGCTCCCCAGGGCATTCCGGGACAAAACGCCATAACGCCACCAACTTTACTGGTTGCCTCAAGCAATATTACGTCCAGCCCTTGACGACCAGCCGCAACCGCTGCTCCAAACCCTGCCGTGCCGCCGCCAATGACGAGGACATCTGTGTTTTCAGTCTGATCAGTCATCACTACCCCCGCCATAGATATGGTTATTCACTAAGCTTCCATTTGGCTTGATCAATATCCACATAGGCCTCAACAGCCGCTGTGGCGATCACGGACACAGTGTCATTCTCTGTATCCACAACGTTTTGCCCGCCAAACACAACAGTGACTTGTGCTTGGCCACGCGGCAAGGTCGCTTCAACGGCTGCTGCATCCACTTTATCTGGCTCTTGCACACCGATGGTGACTTTTACCTGCATCTCTTCGTGCGAAGTATCCAATGAGCGAAAGAAAATCAGGGAACTGTGGCGTAATGCGTCTTGCACCGCGCGGTTGGCGGCTTTGGTGTAATCCTCACCATACAGATCATTGCCTGCGCCCATTTCTAAAATGATACGTTCCACACTCATGATGCCAACTCCATATCAAACGACACGACAATAGCTGCATGGGCTATGATGGTGACACCTGATCCATCAGGTTTGGGAATATCCAAACCACCAGCAGAGGCTGACACATTGATTTGCCCATAGGGGAACACAGCTTGCAGTTCAGCTACATCCACTTGGTTTGGTTGTTGTACTGCTACATCTACATCTACAATCATGGCTTCTTTTGGAAATCCAAAGGCTGGTGCTATACTAATGGAATTGTGCCAAAGCGCATCTTTCAGGGCGCGCATTGCAGCACCTGTATAATCGGTGCGACGCAGCGAACTGCCCATTCCGAATTCATGTAACATGCGTGTTTTCGCCATGATAAACCTCCTAAAGTTGGGCAAGTAATGGCGGGTTTTTGCGACAAGGGCAAGACGATCAAAGACTTGCATTTTATGCCTGCCTGTTGGACAAAGGATAAAAGTAATCTGGGGGCCAATATGGCGTTAACCGTTCGACAGCAAGCATCCTATTGGAGTATCGGCTTTGTCGCGTTTATTTTGGCGATGTGGATGTTGGGCGATATTATCCTGCCCTTTATTACGGGCATGGCGATTGCGTATTTTCTGGACCCTGTTGCAGATCGTCTAGAGGTAATGAAATTTAGTCGTGTAGCGGCGACTGTCATTATTACCGCTGTGGCTTTGATTTTTAGCGTTCTGATGATCGTACTACTGATGCCTTTGCTTATCGAACAACTGAGTGCATTGGTGAAAGCTGCTCCTACATATTTTGTACATATCCAAAGTATACTAGCTGACCGTTTTCCAAGCATGATGGACGAAGGATCAATGATCAATCGTGGTCTGCAATCTGTTGCGGGTGTATTGAAAGGGCAGGGCGCTGCTTTTGCAAATGCCATATTAGCGTCAGCGTTCTCTATTCTAGACGCTGTGATTTTTATTGTTGTCGCGCCTGTCGTCGCTTTTTATATGCTCTTGGATTGGGATCGTATGATTGAAACTGTGGACAAGTGGTTGCCGCGTGATCATCTGGAACAGTTACGCGCTTTAGCACGTGACGTTGATAAAGTTCTGGCTGGTTTCGTGCGTGGACAGCTTACTGTTTGCGCTATTCTTGGGACCTTTTACGCAATCGCATTGATGGCCGTTGGCTTGCAATTCGGTTTGATCGTGGGTTTGATTGCTGGTTTGTTGACCTTTATTCCATATGTTGGTTCGGTCATCGGTGGCGTGCTTTCTATTGGTTTAGCATTATTCCAATTTTGGAATACGCCTGAATGGATTGTCGTTGTGGCTATCGTTTTTGTCATCGGGCAAATCCTAGAGGGTAATGTTCTGACGCCAAAATTGGTGGGCGGTTCCGTTGGCCTTCATCCCGTTTGGCTGATGTTTGCGCTATCAGCTTTTGGTGGCTTGATGGGGTTCACAGGTATGCTGGTTGCGGTACCTGTCGCAGCTATCATGGGTGTCTTTTTCCGCTTTGGTATTGGACAGTACTTGCAAGGCAAGCTTTATCGCGGCACAGAGGCGGCGAAACGAAAGCCTGTATCCAAGTCAGCAGGCACCAAGACAAAGTTGAAATAAAGAATGTCTGAACAACTGATTTTTGACCTGCCGCCAAAAACGGCTTTTGGGCGCGAGGACTTTTTTGTCTCGCCAGCCAATGACGTTGCTGTGCGCATGATGGAAAGCTGGCAATCTTGGGCTTTGGCTAAATTGGTTTTATGTGGTCCTGTTGGTTCTGGTAAAACACATCTGGCACAAATTTGGGCTGAGGATGTAGGCGCTATTACTTTGAAAGCCAACGCGCTGGCCTATGAGCGTTTAGAAACCTTGGCAGAACAACCTGTTGTCGTCGAAGATGTGCATAAGCTTGCAGGCGATGCCGATGGTGAAAATGCTTTATTTCATCTGCACAATCTATTGCAAGAAATGGGTCACCCTTTATTGATGACTGGGAGCGGTGTGATTGCTGAATGGGGTATTCAATTACCCGATCTGTTAAGCCGTTTATCTGGCACACAATTGGCACGGCTTTCTGCGCCAGATGATGTTTTACTGTCCGTTATTTTGGTGAAGTTGTTTTCGGATCTCCAGATCGATGTAGATCCACCCCTGATCGAATATATCTTGAAACGTATGGACCGGTCTTTTGCTTTTGCAGGTGATCTTGTGAAGGCCTTAGACAGAGCATCTCTAACGGGTAAAAAGCCTATTAACAAACGTCTGGCGGGACGTGTTCTTGATGAAATGATTGGCGCTTAATCGATGAAGATGACTGAACCCGATAAAACAGCCGTAATTGATGTGGGTTCAAATTCTGTTCGGTTGGTTGTCTATTACGGTGCCAAACGCGCCCCTTTGCAGTTCTTTAATGAAAAAGTGACTTGTGGCTTAGGTCGCGGTTTGGCGGACAGTGGGATGTTGAATCCCAAGGGTCGCAAGCGGGCATTAGCTGCGATTGAAAGGTTCGTTGGTATTGCTGAACGTTTGGGGGCATTGAAAATCCATACGGTCGCAACGGCAGCTGTGCGCAATGCATCAGACGGTCAGGATTTTTGTGATGATGTGTTGTTGGCGACAAACATATCTTTGCGTGTGGTGTCTGGTGATGAAGAAGCAGCGTTGTCTGCCCAAGGTGTTTTCTTTTGCCGCCCTGATGCACAAGCCTTGGTTTGTGACATGGGGGGATCATCCATGGAAATGGCAAAGATTAACAATGGCGAGATAGAACTGTCACGAACCTCGGAACTTGGCCCGTTACAATTGCAAAAATACGAAGGTGATGAAGCTGAACTGCAAGCCGAAATCGAACGACAATTAAACGGATTAACGTCTGGTATCGGTGGCCCACAAAAGCTGTATCTGATTGGGGGAACCATCCGATCCCTTGCAGCATTGGATATGGCACGCAAAGAATATCCACTGAGTGTGATCAATGAGTATTCATTAAACGCAGAAGAATTCAAAGAGTTGTTACATTGGGTGATCGATGCTCCGCGCGAAAATATCGAAGCATACGGTGCGGTGAATATTGAGCGTTTGGATTATTTGCCGCTTGTGGCAAAGGTGATGTTGGCTGTGTTGGACACGGTAGATATTGAAAGCGTGGCATTCTCATCCTTCGGCATTCGTGAAGGCGTTCTATATGAAAAAATGCCGCCGCGCGTACAGCGTCGTGATCCCCTGATTGAGGCCTGTCAGTTTTTTGAAAAATCTGATGCACGTTTCCCTGGTTTTGGAACGACATTATATGCGTGGGTTTTAACGTTATTCGCCAATGTTGATGAAGACCGTAAACGTATGATTTGGGCGGCGTGTCTGTTGCATGATGTAAATTGGCGTGCGCATCCTGATTATCGGGGCGAAGTCAGTTTTGACTATGTAACACGCGGAAATCTATTAGGTTTGACACATCACGAATGCATTTTTCTTGCCGTGGCTTTGATCCATCGATACCGCAATAAACCCAAAGCCAAGAAACTGGCAGAATTGAATAATTCATTGTCACGTGAAGATCAAATTCTGGCAGAAACTGTAGGGCGTGCAATGCGTCTTGGTGCTATGTTGGGCGGCCCAGATGTGGCGCATATGGGCAAGTTGAAATTACTCAAAGATAAACTGATTTTAGAGATCGATCAGGAAAGCGCAGGCTTGGTTGGCGAAGTTGTCCAACGACGATTAGACAGTTTGGCTGCTACAATGGAACGCACGCCTGAAATGCGTATAGAATAAAGGCGTTTCATAATTGCCCTTTAACTATATTTCCCATAGACAATAGCGAAGATTATTAACACTTAGATCGGAGTTGCGTACCCATGCGTATGTCACGTTACTTTTTACCAACCCTAAAAGAAAACCCAACAGACGCGCAAATCGTCAGCCACCGCCTCATGTTACGTGCGGGTATGATCAAACAAGCGTCGTCTGGGATTTACTCGTGGTTGCCAATGGGGTTTAAAATTCTGCGCAAATTGGAAAACATTGTGCATGAAGAACAGCAACGCGCTGGGCACAATCCAATCTTGATGCCAACATTGCAATCTGCCGATCTTTGGCGTGAAAGCGGCCGCTACGAGGATTATGGCGAAGAGATGTTGCGTATCACGGATCGCCACGGTCACGATATGCTATACGGCCCAACCAACGAGGAACAAGTTACGGATATTTTCCGCAGCCATGTTCGCTCTTACAAAGATTTGCCGCAAACGTTGTATCAAATCCAATGGAAGTTCCGCGATGAACGCCGCCCACGGTTTGGTGTGATGCGCGGTCGCGAATTCCTAATGAAAGATGGCTATAATTTTGACATCGATAAAGAGAGCGCGATGCACGCGTACAACCGTCATTTGGTCAGTTACCTGCGCACTTACGAGCGTATGGGCCTAAAAGCGATCCCAATGCGTGCGGACAGTGGCCCGATTGGCGGCGATGATACGCATGAATTCTTGGTGCTTGCGGATACAGGGGAAAGCGAAGTCTTCTATGATACGAATATCCTTGATCTGACATTGGGTGATCGCGAAGTCGATTATGACAACTGGGATCAATGTGCGGATATTATGAAAGAGTGGACAACACCTTATGCGCGCACAGATGAAACGCATGATGACGCGTTGTTTAACCAGGTGCCCGAAGCACGCCGTAAGGTTTCTCGCGGTATCGAAGTTGGTCAGATTTTCTACTTTGGAACCAAATATTCTGAGGCAATGAATGCGAAAGTCGTGAACTCAGACGGTAAAGAAGTACCTGTTCACATGGGCTCGCACGGTATTGGTGTCTCTCGTTTGATTGGTGCGATTATTGAGGCCAGTCATGATGATAAAGGTATCATCTGGCCAGAAGGTGTAACACCGTTTGGCGTGGGTATCGTGAACCTGAAACAGGGTGACGACGAAGCAGATGCTGCTTGTGAAGCTTTGTACAAATCAGCAACAGCGCTGGGTATTGATCCGATTTATGATGACCGTAATGAACGTGCAGGTGGTAAATTTGCTACGATGGATTTAATCGGTATGCCTTGGCGCATCACTGTTGGCCCACGCGGTTTGAAAAATGGTGTTGTTGAGCTGACATCACGCAAGACTGGTGAAAGCGAAGAAATGACACCTGAAATGGCATTAGAGAAATTAACGAAAATTTACGCAGGGGTCTAAGTGGTCAACCTTGTAAATACTGTTGGTGGCATTTTATGTGGCTGTGCTTTGTCACAATTCCCAGAATATTCCCAACAGTATGTGCAACGCATGGGCGGTGCATTGGATGAGCTGGCAACTGTAGTTCAAGACTTTGATAACTCTGCGAAAACTGCTGGATATAATCGCGATGAAGCGCTTTCTGTGATGACGGGGTCTGCGTTTATGGAAAGCCGCCAAACCGATATGCGCCGTACATTTGATCGGTTCGATACATTGTTTGATGACTACTCTCGGCTGAAAGATGCCAATGCTTTTGAACGCTTAGCTTACACGGCGCGGATGCGTGATAGCGATGTTTTTAAGGGAACGGCAAAGGATTTCAAACCCGCGGTTCCGTTGAACCTAGAGGGTGCCAGCTTTGTGAGCATAGGTTTCCTATTTGGGTATGGATTATTTGCGGGCTTCATGCGCTTAATGCGCAGAAAACCGAAACAGGTGGCAGTATGACTACAGGATCAACAAAACCATTCGCAGGCTTTGAGTGGATGATCGCATGGCGGTATATCAAAGCAAAACGCCGTGAAGGTGGGGTCAGCGTCATGACGTGGATTTCCCTGATTGGCATAGCTTTGGCGGTCTTTGCATTGATCGCAACTTTGGCTGTACGCTCTGGTTTCCGCACTGAATTTACCAACACAATTTTGGGCGCAAATGCCCATGCGTCGATTTATGTGTCGCCGCATGTGGACCCACAAGGGGTAACTGTACGCAGTTTTTCTGATTACGAGGCTAAGGTCGCTGAAATCAAAAAAGTACCAGGTGTTATCCGTGCCGCTCCGATTGTGAATGCACAAGTCATGGCGTCTGGAAATGGGCGTAATGCAGGTGTGCAAGTGTTTGGTGAAACACTGGCCGATTTGAAAACACTGCCGCTGATTGCGGAACCTGAAACGCGTATTGGGTCGATTGAAGACTTTGAAAACGGCGTGGCGATTGGCACGGGCGTGGCGCGTGAATTGGGTATTAGTGTTGGTGATAAAATCACATTGATTTCCCCAGACGGTGTTAAAACTGCCTTTGGTACAAGTCCGCGTGTGGGCAGTTATGATGTGGTCTATATTTTTGGTGTTGGGCGCTATGACATAGACAAGGTCCGTATTTATATGCCTCTTGCAGAGGCGCAATCATTTTTCAATCGCGAAGGCATGGTCGACGAATTTGAAGTGATGGTCGAAGACCCTGACCGTGTGGATGAGATGACAGGTCTGCTGGTCCGCGCAGCAGGGGATCGCAGTCTGGCGTGGACTTGGAAAAACGCCAGTGGTGCGTTTTTACGCGCACTCCAGATGGAGGATAACATCATGTTTGTGATCCTTTCGATCCTTGTGCTGATCGCGTCGATGAACATCGTATCTGGCCTGATTATGTTGGTGAAAAACAAAGGGCGGGATGTTGGCATTTTACGGACTATGGGATTGACCGAAGGGTCGGTGATGCGTGTGTTCTTTATCTGCGGTGCGTCTATAGGTGTTATCGGCACTGCTGTGGGTGTGATCATGGGATGCCTGTTTGCGCTTTATATCGACCCAATTTTTGATCTTGTAAATTACATCGGTGGCGGTGGCGTTTGGGACCCATCGGTACGATTGCTATCCAATTTGCCCGCGAAACTGGAACTGGGGGATGTCTTAAGCGCAGTTGCTTTATCCCTTGGATTATCTTTTACGATTACGATTTTCCCTGCACGGCGTGCAGCTCGAATGAACCCAGTAGAGGCTTTGCGTTATGAGTGATGTTTTAAGCCTGTCAGGAATTTCCAAAGCCTATAATGCGGGCACGCCAACTGAGGTAAGCGTTTTATCAAATGTTGATCTGACGGTGAAGGCGGGCGAAGTGATTGGTCTTGTGGCCCCGTCTGGTGCGGGTAAATCAACATTGTTGCACATCGCTGGATTGCTGGACACACCCGACAGTGGATCGGTGATGATTTCAGGGCAAGATCAGATTGGTAAATCAGACAGACGCCGTACAACGACGCGCCGGCAAGATGTTGGATTTATCTATCAATTCCATCACTTGCTACAAGAATTCACAGCAGAAGAAAACGTGACTTTGCCACAGCTTGCAAACGGAGTACCCAAAGCCGATGCCTCTGCACGCGCGCGCGATTTATTGGGTAAGATTGGTATGGATCACCGTATCAATCACCGTCCAGCAGAATTGTCTGGTGGGGAACAACAACGCGTTGCATTTTGTCGTGCTTTGGCAAATGAGCCTAAGCTGTTGCTTGCGGATGAGCCGACAGGGAATTTGGACCCAGCAACCTCTGATACCGTGTTTGATGCGCTGATGGAACTGGTGCGAGAGACTGGGCTATCTGCAGTGATTGCCACACATAATCTTGAATTGGCACAACGTATGGACCGTGTCGTACGATTAGAAAACGGCAGTTTGGTCGACGTTTAACTTTCGCAAATAGATTGCAATGCCAACCACTGTGGATCCGTCAGTAAAGGGTCATAAGGGCCTGTGACGGGATTGCCTGTGATCAAGGCTTGTGTTGCATCAGATGCAACCAAGGTCTTTGCAAATGGTGTGCTGGGCAATTTGGCGGAAGTAAATAACTTAAGTAATGCGGTGCTGTCAGGCTGGATCATTGCGCCTGTGATGCGGTCCTTGGCGAATTTCTCTAAAACGTTATCTTTGATTTGCCCCGTTGCAAGGAAGGATATCGTAGCAATCGGTCCTGCCTCTAAGAACAATGTATGTAAGGCAGGGCTTTCATCCTGTAAGGCTTTTTCCATCAAGACGTATCCTGCTAAAACTTCGATCCCATCATAGTTTTCCACCAATGTTTTGTTTGCAAGGATTATACCACCTGGTAAATGCATGCTTTTACGCGCACCTAAATCGGAAATAAATAAGGTGCTGTGATCACCACCAATAAGACGATCTTCCAATTTGCGTACAGAGGTAAGTGTTTCACCTTTGCGACAAGGCGTCCCTGCATATTGGTTGATATAGGGCATTAATTTAGCTCCGATCTCGCGTGATTTTGCATCTGTAATCGCCGCGGTCGTGTAATCAGCCAAAGCTTTGGGAAGCCAGAAGATTGTGAGTAATGCAAAGGATAAGGCGATTAACCCTGCGGATAATAAACGGATACGACCGCGATGTGATCGGGGACTGCGAATTTCTTTGCGTATCTTTTCAATCGCACGGTTCATCGTTTGATCGGTGATCTCTAACGTCTCGGTGTATTCTTTATCAGGAGCATAAATTCTGCAGTCTTCGTCTGACGATACGATTTCTATCGCAGCTAAAGCCCAATGGGTTAAAGGCGTATCTTTGTGATCAGATATAACAAGACTGGATTTTCCAAAGGAGACCACAGCCTCCACTTTTTGAGAGGTTTCTGTTGCCTTCCAAAGCCCAAGGCTTTCTAATCGTTCGAATTTTTTTAATGCTGTCATCGCCTGATCGACCTTTTCGGCCTTATTGTTAAGGAAACTATAGCCTGAAAAAAGTACTCTCGCCAGCTTTGTTTCAATGATTGTTCTTGCTTTGGATATTCTTTGATGATTTCACTTTAACGATTGGCTCTACAGATATTAAACTTGCGAGTTGTTTTTGATTTACCAAGATGAATAGGGGATGCGAACCATGCGAGTGGGAACTGACAATACGACCTTGCGTGCGGCATGCCTTGTCGTTTTGGCGATGTCTACAATCGCGTTTTCAGATAATCTGTTATTCTTCATATCGGACGATGTTGGTGTTTGGCAGATGCACGCCATTAGAAGCATCATGGCTTGTACTTTGCTGGTTGTCATCGGTGTGTTTTCTAAATGGCATTTTATACCCAAGAACAAAGGGGGTGTTTTTCTGCGCAGTTTTTTCATGTCGTCTGGGGCAATGCTCTATTTTGCAGTTTTAGGCTTTATCCCAATTGCGCAAGCAGGGGCAGGTTTGTTTTCAGCTCCGATCTTTGTTTTGATTTTTTCGGTGATACTTTTCAAAAAACGTATCGGAATATGGCGTATTGGTGCGATTGCACTGGGGTTTATTGGCGCTTTATTTTCCAATAATTGGTTAAAACCACCAGCTTTTAGCTGGTCAGCTTTAGCGTTATTTACATAAGGTTTCCTTCCATTTTAAGACCCAGCGTTGCGGTAAGGTCTTAAAATGGAAGGAAACCTTATGATCTATTCTACTGGAAGTCATAGCAGATATTATCACAGATACCATATCGTTTGGGTAACAAAATATCGTTACAAGGTGCTGCGTGGTGAAATGCGTGAGCGTATTCGGACATTGATACGACAAACGTGCAATGAATTGGGCGTACACATTGAAAAAGGCGTATTGTCTACCGACCATGTGCATATGTTTGTGTCAGTCCCGCCGCACGTCCCAATTTCAAAGGTGATGCAACGCGTAAAAGGGAGGTCCTCATACAAGATACAGCGGGAGTACCCCGAATTACGCAAACGCTATTGGGGGCAACGGTTCTGGGCTAGAGGCTATTTTTCAACGACGAGTGGAAATGTGACGGATGACGTTATTCGTCAGTATCTTGAATTACATTCAAAACGTGAACCTACCGACGAAAGTCGGTAGTTGTTCAGTAGTTTTGAAGCCCAGTGCAGATGGATTTTCAATTTACAGTTTGTTGCCCCTTGTTGGTGCAGCACTCTATGCGCTTGGACTTATTGTGACACGCATTAAGTGTGCAGAAGAGCCTGCCGCTATTTTAGCTTTTTGGTTTATGGCGGCTATGGGGATGATGGGAGTTGTTGGGGCCAGTTACTTTCACTGGATATCACCTGTGCTGGACGCAGATGTTACTTTTGCGAGCCGCGGTTGGATTTGGCCTTCATCCTATATCTTAGGCTTTATTGCGATTATGGCTTTGATTACAATTGGCTCAGTTTACAAATCGTATGCATGGATCTGCGATCGCGGTGGCGAGGCAAGCGCGGGGTGAAGCATTTTCCAGTTGAAGACGCTGAAACCATCGCAGGTAGTTGTCGAGATACCTGGTTGCGACGCCTCGGTAGCGGCGCAGGAAATCCTTCAACTGGCTGTGCCGGTTGTTGACCGTCTGAATGTGAAAGGCATCCCGCACCCGCTCCCCGCCAGACAGGTTCAACGCTTCGTGGCGCACTCCCAGTGCTGCGGCGCAAGGCGGATAAGCGCGGTGGCCATCGGTCACCAGAACGATGTCATCATCCACGACCGGCTCGATTGCAGATTGCAGCGTATCAGCATTGACCGCAGGGAGAACCGCGCTGACTGTCGTGCCGCTGCGATCAGCGGCAACCAGTACTGGAACCTGCTCATCTGACAGACCTCGCTTGCTGGCCGTGCCTCCCCTGCGGCGCGCCTTGCGCTCAAGGTTTCGTTCACCTTTCTGGCTTCGCAAAACATAGGTTTCGTCGACCTCGACAATGCCTGTAAGCTTGCGGGCGTTCGGATTGTCTGTGGTGAGAAATCGGTGCCGCCAACGGAACGCGGTATTGACGGCAAATTTGCAGCGTTCTGCTGAGGCGCGAACCGTCAGCCCATCAGAAAGACAGGTTCCAAAGGCAAGCCACTTATCCTTGCGGTGCAGGCCCGACAAAGGGGTGCCGGTCGCCGCGTTGAATGTCTTATTGCATCCCTTGCATTGGTACCGTCGCAGACCCCGTGCTTTGCCACGCGATATAGCTCCTAGTGTGCCACAATGCGGGCACTGGCGACTTTCACCCACGCTTGCTTCAATGGCTGCCAGCGAAGAGGACGCCTCAGAGACCCCCATGAACACGGTTTCGGCTTCCTGTCGCTGCGCAGGGCTGAGGTGATCTATCCCAGATAGCCAATCCTGAAACTGTTTGTGATCCATAGTCGGCCTATCCCTCTGATTTGACATGATTTGAAAAAGAACATGTCATGAAAGCATACGATTTGTAAACTGAGCCTTACAATTTGTGTGATGACAGCCCAAGCCAAGGCATATCAAATGGCGGATGCTTCTTATATATCAGTTGGACACCTCGATTAACCGCTAATTCCAGAGGTATTTGATAGGCATTTTTTACGGCAGGCTGCTTTTTGACGCAAAAAAAGCCTGTTTTGTTCCGTTTTATGCGGCATTCATGCTTTATGGAGCCGCCTGAGCGGGTATTTCTGAATTCTAGACGGATTCAGGCTGTGGCTTGCCGTCGTTCATGGAAGATGAGACGCTTCATATTGTAGGTTATGTTGGCGAGTGTCATCTTTGTTGTGGCGCGTTGAATTCCGATGGTTCTAATGGATAAATCCATCGGGCCCTTCTGATGACCAAAGACATGCTCGACACAGGTGCGAAATATAGAACGTGTCGCATTACCGCGCTCGATGTGTTTGGGCATTGGTTTGCCTTTTGGTTTTTTACGGTGGATGTGGGAGAAAAATCCATTGGCCTTAAGCCATGCCTCATTGCTCTTGGTGCGGTAAGCTGTATCGGCCCAAACCTTGCCAGAACGATTGTCCTTGGTGAGCACTGACGCCAACTCATGACCGTCATAGCGCGCTGCATCTGTTGTTTTTTCACCTCTGATAAACCGAAACTTACGGTCAATGCTGATGTGGTTTTTATAGCCAAAGTGAGGTACGGAAATATCAACTAACCCCGCATCTTTCTCACCCGTCTTGGTCGTTTTAGCCTTGCTATACTTGACCATCCACCGTGCGTCGGTGTCCTTCTGTGCCGCCTTGGCTGGATTATCAGGCCAGATATCTTTTGCATCTTCGCCAGCCTTGGCGCGGGCTTTCTCGCTTGAAGTCATACGTTGGCGTGGGGCTGCAATCAGCGATGAGTCTACAATTTGTCCCCCAGTTTGTTTGTAACCCCGATTACGTAAATGATCCTCAAAGGTTGCAAACAAATCAGTCAACACACCCGCTTGGGTCAACTTCTCCCGAAACACCCAAATGGTCTTTTGATCTGGCGTCGGCTCCCCAATTTGCAAACCAAGAAAACGCAACCAGCTAAAACGATCGCGGATCAGAAACTCCATCCGCTCATCACTTAAATTATGCATCGACGCTAATATCAAAATCTTAAACATCATAACCGCATCATAGGGCGGACGACCCCCCTGTGGACGCTCTCCATAGTTAAGTGCACTTGTCAGTGCACACCGAAACATCTCAAAATCCACATGCTCAGAAAGCGCGACAAGTGGGTCGCCTGTTTTAGACAAACGCTCAAGATGATCAGAAAAATCAAACAATCCTGCTTCGTGCATCAAAATATCCTCCTGAAAATATTGAATCACAAAATACACCTAAAAGATAGGTTTTTAGAGGTGTCCAGTTTATGAATATAGTTTTTTAGTCTCGGTAGGGCTTTGGGGATGGGCGCTTTGGGATCAAAAGTTAGACCTATTATCAATCATAGGTATGATCGCGATTGCGGTATCTGGGGCGTTAATTGCAATACGCAGTCAAGATGCTTGAAGGTTGAGATTGATTTTTTAACGGGGTAGGTTTTTATATGATCATATCGCACGGCCGCAAGTATATTTTTGTTCATATTCCTAAGACGGGCGGAACGTCTTTAAGTTTAGCTTTGGAAAACAAGGCGATGAAGGATGACGTGTTGATTGGTGATACACCCAAAGCCAAAAATAGACGTAGTCGTTTAAAGGATGTCAAAGTATCGGGGCGTTTATGGAAACACGCTCGATTGACCGATGTGTATGGATTGGTTGATCAAGCGCAGATTGAACAGTATTTCGTGTTTACCATTGTACGTAACCCTTGGGACCGTGTTGTGTCTTATTATCACTGGTTACAAGATCAAACGTTTGATCATCCTGCTGTAAAAATTGCACAATCGATGCTTTTTATTGATTTCTTACAAGATGGCATGATCCAACGTAGTTTTCAAAACGATACTGCAAAGCAATATGTAATGGATCAGGATGGAAAAGATCAATGTGACCTTTACTTACGTCTCGAGCATTTGAGTGAGGATGTGAAGGAATTGGAAAACAGGTTAGGATTTAAATTGGGAGTATTGCCCCATGATAATAAATCTAAACGCGAAAAAGAATATTCAAGCTATTATGATGACGCTGGTCGAGATATTATTAATGCTGCATTCTGTGAGGACATCAATAAATTTAGGTATAAGTTTTAACCAACTTTCTTTTGAGTATTTTGCAGCCATTCGCTGCTGATCTTTAAACGTTCTTTGATATCAATGATCGCTTGGTCCAATTCTTTGCGCTGTTGTTCCATATCAATCAAGCGTTGCTCACCCATAGTGATTGCACGTTCCATCTGCGTTTTCTGTTGGTCATCTAGATAATATAAATCAAGAAGTTCGCGGATTTCTTCCAAAGAAAAACCGAAACGTTTTCCTTGCCGTATTAAGCTTACACGAACTTGTTCGCGCTTGGTATACAAACGCTTTTGGCCTTCCCGAATAGGGGCAATTAGTTCTTTATCTTCATAAAAGCGCAAAGTGCGCGCTGTTACTTCAAATTCATCGCACATTTGGCGGATGGTTAATACAGCATTCATAGCTCGTGACCTAACTGTTATATTGTCGTTGGCGTTTATGAGGGAATTTACTGGTCTACAAGTTACACTTTAGGGTACTTTTGGCTTACGTAACGTCACTTTTTCAAAACGGATTTTGCGTGTGAACGCAGATCGCTGAGTTCTTGGATTGTTTCCTCCAATTGCAGCTTACGATGTTCCAACTCTTTAATCTGAGCTTCTGACATATTCAACCACGCTTCCATTTGTGTCTTATGGTTTGGGTCTTGATTATAAAGCTCTAACCACTGGCGAATTTCTTCTAAAGAAAAACCGAAGCGGCGGCCACGTAAGATCAACTCTAATCGGGCCATTTCTGTGGAGCCGAAATACCGTGTACGGCCTTCTTTTTCTGGCTGTAGTAGCTCAATGTATTCGTAATATCGTAAAGTGCGAGGCGTTACATCGAACCTTTCACACATTTCTTTGAGCGTTAATTTCTCTTGATCGTTCATTTAAACTCCCACGTTATAGGCATTTTATTGAATTTGCGTCACTTTTCAAGCTTTTAGGGAGGGATATCTTTAAGAAAACTTTGATAATGGCCATAACCTAGGGTTGAAAGTGACGTGAGGTCATATTCTTCATATCTCCCCAGTTGCTGTAAAGGTTATGGATGTAAGTGTATTTTTGCCTTGCACGTGATTTTAGCAACATGAATAATATGGCCTGTAGCTTTACATAGAAAGTATTCATATGAGACCAGCCTTGAAACAAATGGGAGATTATTTTGCGTCTGCACTCCCCCATTGCAAAGCTTTGAATATGCGTATGGATCTGATCGAGGATGCCCATGCGATTATGTCGATGCCTTATGATGAACGTCTTATTGGTGATCCGAGCACAGGCGTTATTCACGGAGGGGCGGTTTCTGCACTAATGGACAGTTGCGGTGGCGCATCTGTTTTTGCACATCCTGAAAATTCCAATGCATCTGTGACATTGGACTTGCGTATCGATTATATGCGGCCTGCCACACCTGGGGAACGTATTTTTGCCGAAGCGCATTGTTTTCATGTAACGCGCAGTGTGGCTTTTGTTCGTGTCGTAGCATGGGCAGGGGAGCAGAAAGAAGAGCCGACGGCGACAGCCACTGGTGCTTTTTCTTTTACCCGCAAGAAGAAGGAAACGGCATAATGCGTGAAAAACCAGAAGCAATGCAGGTGATCAAAACCCGCCGTGACGGTGCCTTGGCACGCTTGGTAGATGCCATTCCTTATATCAAGTTTATGGGGATCAGTTTTGAGCGCCGTGGTGATGAGTTAACGGGCACAATGGCCTATTCTGATATGTTGATCGGGAACCCAACTTTGCCTGCGATTCATGGTGGGGCAACGGCAGCTTTTCTAGAAACAACCGCGATCATTGAATTGGCTTGGTTTGAACTTTGGCAAAAGATTGAAACAGAGAAGCTAAGTGGCGCAGAAATTGAAGCGTTACCGATGCCTGTGCTGCCAAAGACAATTGATTTCACGACGGATTATCTAGCGGCTGGTAAGCCACGCGATATTTATACGCGGGCACGGATCAACCGATCTGGGCGGCGTTATGCATCGGTTCATGTGGAAGCATGGCAAGACAATCGTCAAAAGATCATTGGTCAGGCCACAGGACATTTTTTGATGCCCTCTAAGGATGGCTAAGTGGCCCAAGCTTTAACGCATAAACGCGTTCTTTCCATTGCATTACCGATTGTTATATCAAACGCGACGGTTCCAATTTTGGGAGCTGTCGATACTGGTGTCGTTGGGCAGTTGGGGGATGCTGTTCCGATTGGGGCTGTGGGTATCGGTGCGATCATCATCAGTAGTATTTATTGGATGTTTGGCTTTTTGCGGATGGGTACAACGGGCTTAACGGCACAAGCTATCGGAGAAAATGATGCAGGCGAAACGGCGGCTTTGCTAACACGAACCTTGATTATTGGTGTCGGTGTTGGGCTGTTTGTGATGCTGTTGCAAATCCCACTTTTCTGGTTGGCTTTTAAAGCGGCACCAGCAACGCCAGAAGTGGAAAATATGGCGCGGAGTTATCTGCAAATTCGCATATATTCAGCGCCTGCAGCGATTGGGCTATATGGGATCACTGGATGGTTGTTGGCTCATGAACGCACACGGGCAGTATTGGTCTTACAAGTCTGGATGAACGGATTGAATATTGTATTGGATTTACTGTTCGTTTTGAAGTTCGGATGGGGGGTAGAAGGTGTTGCTATTGCGACTTTCCTTGCTGAATGGACTGGCTTTGCACTTGGTCTATTTTTGGCGCGTGATGTTTTTGCCAATACTTTGTGGCGCAACTGGGCACAAGTGTTCGACCGTATTCGGTTGACCCGTATGGCGATTGTGAACAGCGATATTATGCTGCGATCTGTTATGTTGAAAGCATCGTTCATGACGTTTCTTTTCATGGGCGCACGCTTTGGCAATGTGACACTTGCCGCCAATCAAGTGTTGCTGCAATTCATGGAAATCACGGCCTATGCGATGGATGGTTTTGCACTATCTGCCGAAGCTTTGGTTGGGCAGGCTTTAGGGGCGAAAAATCGCAATCAATTCAGGCGCAGCGTTTATCTGTCATGCTTTTGGGGGATTATAATTATTTCAGCATTGGCTGTTTTATTCTGGCTATGTGGTGACTGGCTTATCGATGTGATGACGAATGCAGGAGATGTGCGTATTGAAGCGCGCGAATACCTACCATGGATGGTCCTAACGCCGATCACAGGTGTGGCCTGTTGGATGTTGGACGGTGTGTTTATTGGGGCGACGCGGAGCAAAGACATGCGGAATATGATGTTTGTGTCTGTGGTGATTTATGTTGTGTCTTTGTATTTTCTGGTGCCATCTTTTGGCAATCACGGCCTATGGGTTGCATTAAATATACTGTTCGTTGCACGGGGTGTTACATTGGCGTGGAAATATCCCGCGTTAGATGCATCGGTGGTTGAAGCTTAGAGAATATCCAAAACGGATTCTGGAGGACGTCCAATTGATGCTTTACCGTTGTGTAAAACAACAGGGCGCTCAATCAATATGGGCTGTGCTACCATCGCATCGATGAGGACCTCAGTTGGGTCGGTTTTTGACAGACCCATCTCTTTGAACCGTACATCACCTGTGCGCATCAGTTGGACAGCGTCTATGTTCAAAAGCTCTAACACATTGATAATCTCTGATTTTGTTGGTGTTGCGCTGACATAATCCACGATTACAGGTTCAAAACCGTTGTCTTGTAGCAATTGCAATGTTTGACGTGATTTTGAGCACCGTGTATTGTGCCAAATAGTCGGTTGGCTCATAGGTAGTTTTCCTTTTCTACGCCAATCGCTTGCGAAATGTTGCTATACCCGTCTTGTTCCAAGAGATGATCCAAGCCGCGTGCAATATCGTTGACCATAGAGAAGCCACCATAAACCAAGGCTGTGTAAAGCTGTACGGCTGATGCTCCCGCTTTGATTTTGGCATAGGCTTGTTCCGCTGTGGAAATGCCCCCAACGCCGATTAAAGGAACTTCGTTTTTTAAAAGGTCTGAGAATTGCGCCAAGACGCGTGTCGACATATCAAACAAAGGTGCGCCTGCAAGCCCACCAGTTTCATGTGCGTGCTCGCTTTTTAAACCATCGCGTGTGATTGTTGTGTTTGTTGCAATTACAGCATCAATACGCGACATGCGTGCGACATAGGCGATGTCTTCGATATCTGTAGGTGTTAGGTCAGGTGCTACTTTTAAAAAGATCGGGATATGGCGATCCAGCTGATCACGTGTTTCCATCACACCAGCGACCAATGCAGTTAATGCGCTGCGGCCTTGAAGATCGCGCAGCTTTTCGGTGTTGGGTGATGAGACGTTGATTGTGGCAAAATCCACGTATGGACCGCAAGTCTCTAGAACTTTTACGTAGTCAATCGCGCGGTGCGAACTGGTTTTATTAGCGCCAAGGTTAATGCCAACCACGCCAGTTTTAGGACGTTGTGATAGGCGATTGGCAATGGCACGCATGCCCTCGTTGTTAAAGCCGAAACGATTGATAGAAGCTTGATCTTCGATCAGACGGAACAGACGTGGTTTGGGGTTGCCATCTTGGGGTTTTGGCGTTGCTGCCCCAACTTCAATAAACCCAAAACCAGCTCTTAAAAGAGGGTGGATCACTTGGGCGTTTTTATCGAAACCAGCGGCTAACCCAACAGGATTTGGGATCTCCAGACCAGCAATGGTGGTTTTTATACGCTCAGATGTATAAGCACCTTTGCTGGTCACTAACCCTGTGCTCAGTGCTTTAACAGCAAGACTGTGACCCAATTCTGGGTCCAGTTTGAACATGGCGGATAGCCCTATTTTTTCTAGGATGTTCATAGTATATCCTGTGGAAATTGATGTACGCCATTTGCGATAAGAAGCGGTTTTGCCCAAAGGACGTTTGCCATTTTCAACGTATCAAATAGATGCGGAAATAGATCGTCGTTGCGCGACACTTCCCATTTCAATGCGTCGCCCAATGCATCACCATCACAGGCAAGCAACATCAAACCCTCAACACCTGCGAAATGCTTTGCAGCGGTTTCTGCAGCTTGGAGAGCAGTGGAGAAATGAATGAATCCGTCTTGCAAATCAATCGAGGCGCCTTGCGTCTCATGAGATGCTTGAAACGCGGCCCATTCATCTTCGCGAAATATTTTATAGATCAACATAATTTTCAGATGCCGTGCAAACAGTACATGGTCAAGCAATAAAGGGCTATAAGCTACAAATAACCCATCAAAACTGGCGAAATATGATGTTTTACTGATCTGATTCGCCTATCTAGCCGATTTGGGGTGAAATTTTGAAAATGGTACCTGGCACTACGTTCTATGGGTGCATCTGGACATTCGGGTTGGTTTTCGTCAAGCCTGCATTATGTGTGGACGTTTTGTATTGATAGAAGACCCTGATACGGTGGTGGAAGAATTTGGAATCTCTTCATCAACCACATCCTTTTCCAAGCCGCGTTATAATATTTGTCCGACACAGTCTGTCCCTGTTGCTGTTGCTTATGATGGTACGCGACATTTGGTGGATATGCGTTGGGGGTTTATTCCACATTGGTACAAGAAACCCAGTGATGGGCCGTTGTTGATTAATGCGCGATCTGAAACTCTGGCTGAAAAACCTGCATTTCGTGAAGCGGCACGTATGCGACGGTGCTTGATACCTGCATCTGGGTTTTATGAATGGCAAGGTGATAAAGGGACAAGCAAGGAGCCGTGGTTCTTACAACGCAAACAAAAAGATCTGTTGGCTTTTGCGGGTATTTGGCAAGCGTGGACGTTGCCTGAGGGAGAACGACATATCACTTGCGCTATTGTCACAACAACTGCTGGGAATGACATATCACACATACATCACCGTGAACCTGTGATCGTGGAGCGTGATAACTTTGGCTTGTGGTTAGGGGAAGAAGGCAAGGGGGCAGCGGCATTGATGCGGACGGCCCCAGATAAGTTTTATGATACTTACCGTGTGTCGCATGAGGTGAATTCTAGACACCATGATGGGTCGCAATTGATGGCCCCCACGGCGTAGATAGGGTTGCATGGTGTTTATTTTACTGGTCTTTTAGGTGAAATTACATCAACGGAACCACTTTCATGGTACAACGTCATTATAGCTTACCATCCTTGAAAATGCTTGCAACATTTGAATGCGCTGCAAGACGGGGATCGTTTAAAGTCGCTGCGGCTGAATTGAATGTGACAACCAGTGCAATCAGTCACCAAGTTAAATCTTTAGAACAAGACCTTGGCCTGCCGCTTTTTGAGCGGGGGCACCGTATGGTAAAATTGACCCCAGAAGGGGAGGAGTTGTTGGGCGTATTAACCAACAGCTTTGCATCCCTGTCCGATGTTGTGGTCGGTTTGCGTGGACGTAATGAGATGCCGCAATTGACAGTTGGGGCAACGACGGCTGTTTCCTCTCTTTGGTTAACCCCATTGGTGACGAAGTTTTGGCAATCACACCCAAATATTACTGTGAATCAAAATGTGCGAGATAGACCGTTTGCGCGTCCACTGCAGATGGATATGGTAATAGAATATGAAACATCTGCGCCTAAAGAAGATTGTATTGAGCTGTTCGGAGATCACTTGATCCCGTTGTGTAGTCCTAAATATCAACAGCATCGGCCCAGCAATTTGTCCGAATTGGCACAAGCATCTCTTATCCATTTAGAAGCGGCAGAAACCAAATGGACAAATTGGCCGAATTGGTTTCATGCAGCGGGATATGACGGGGTGATCTCCGCTGGAAAACGCGTGAATAATTACACGATTGCTTTGCAACTAGCACAAGATAGTGCTGGTGTGGTTTTGGGGTGGAAACGGTTGGTGCAACCTTTACTGAAAGAAAGAAAACTGGTGCCGTTTTCTTCGCATGAGATCAAAGCGCCTGGGGCGTTTTATTTGGTTTTCAAAGAGGGTGCGCGCAAACGTAAAGAGGTTCAGGATTTCGCACATTGGTTGGTCATGCAAAAAGGATGAATTAAACTCAACTTAACGGGAATTGTTTCCGTATTGTGATTATATGGATTCACTGAAAAATGCTTCTTTAAGAGGAGTATTGCTATGACTGAGTCTCATTTATCAGATTTGTCCGGTGTGACCAAGCCAGTGAGCTTGGCCCGTGGTTTACCAAATGCACATTATATCGATGAAGATGTGTTTAAAGAGGAGCGCCAATCGGTCCTGTTCGACAACTGGGCAGGCGTTGGGTTTGCCCATGATGTTCCGAATGAAGGTGATGCAATGCCAGTGGATTTCCTTGGTATGCCATTGCTGTTGGTGCGTGATGGTAAAGGTGCCGTAAGAGTTTATCAAAACACATGCCGCCACAGAGGTATGATTTTGGTGAAGGAAAAAAGCAATATTCGCGGGACAATTCGTTGCCCGTACCATTCATGGTGTTACGGTTTGGATGGTGCGCTGCGTTCTACCCCGCACGTTGGTGGGCCAGGTCAAAATGTTCATGAAGATATTAAGCGAAACGAGCTCGGCCTGTTTGAAATTCGCAGCCATGTCTATTTGGGCGTGGTGTTTGTAAATATCAGTGGGGCTGCGGATGATTTTACTGTCGCGCATTCTGAATTGCTGGATCGTTGGAAGGAATTTGACAAGCCTGTTTACCACAATGAAGATGGTGCGTTCGTTCTTGAAGTAAATAGCAACTGGAAGTTGGCTGTTGAGAATTACAGTGAAAGTTACCACTTGCCATGGGTGCATCCAGGGTTGAATACAGTGTCCCGTTTAGAGGATCATTATCACCTTGAAGAGCAGTATAGATACTCAGGCCAAGGGTCTGTGGTTTACCAACAGCTTAAGGGCGAGAACGGTGAAGTTTTCCCTGATTTCAATGATATAACTGACAAATGGGACACTGCATCAGAATATGCCACGCTATACCCAAATGTACTGTTTGGTGTGCACCGCGATCATGCATTTGCGATTATTCTTGAACCTATTGGTGTTGATAAAACGCGTGAACATGTTGCGCTATTCTATGCCCAAAATGAGGCAGTTACAAAGACGTATCAAGAACTACGCACAACGAATGCATCTTTTTGGAAAGAAGTGTTTAGTGAGGATATTTTTGTGGTTGAAGGCATGCAAAAGGGACGTCACGGCGTGTTCTTTGATGGTGGGAAATTCTCTCCTGCTATGGATGGGCCAACACATATTTTTCACGAATGGGTGGCAATGCAAATCAACAACGGTCGTGCGAAAATGGCAGCAGAGTGATCGATTATGACCGTCTGAACGCAGAGATACTAGCAGCCCATGACAGTGGGGATAATGCCACTCTTGTCCGGATATACAAAAAACTTGGCGATGATGAGTTGGATGCCGGGCGCGAATTGGAAGGCGCTTATTTTCTAACCCAGGCCTACGTCTATGCACTGGAAGGCGGTCTTCCAGTGCGACATGAAATTCACAAAACATTAGTCGCCTATGGGCGCGAGGAATAATAAAATGAAAACACACGCACAGGCAGTTGTTATTGGGGGTGGTCTTGTTGGCTGTTCAATCCTGTATCACCTTGCAAAATTGGGATGGAAAGATGTTGTACTGTTGGAACGTGATGAGCTGACATCAGGATCCACATGGCACGCAGCGGCGAATTTGCATGGACTGCACGACAACAACAACATTTCTAAGCTGCAATACTATACGATGAAACTGTATAAAGATTTGGAAGCAGAAACAGGACAGGGCTGCGGTGTATTCCAGCCTGGATCACTATATTTGGCGCAAACAGAGCAACGTGAGCATCAATTGCGTATTCAAGCGGCGAAAGCGCGGTATTTTGAGGCTGATTTTTACGAGCTGACACGTGAAGAGGCGGCAGCAAAAAACCCGTTGGTGAATTTTGATGACATTCGGTGTATCATGTTTGAGCCTGATGGTGGCAATGTTGATCCGTCGGGTGTAACACAAGCTTATGCAACTGGCGCGCGCCAGATGGGCGCGGAAATTCACCGTTTTACACCTGTTACGGATACGGTTCTGCAACCTGATGGATCATGGATCGTAGAAACGCCTAAAGGTAATATTCAAACCGATTGGGTTGTGAATGTTGCGGGTCTTTGGGGGCGTGAAGTGGCGGCTATGGCTGGGATTGAATTGCCGCTACAGCCGACAGAGCATCAATACCTCGTGACAGAAACCATTCCTGAGATCGCAGCGATGGATCGCCGCTTACCCTCTGTGGCGGACCGTGATGGTGAATATTATATGCGCCAAGAAGGTGATGGTTTACTGATTGGTGCTTATGAAAAGGACATGAAGTTTTGGGCTGAAGAAGGCACGCCACTTGGGTTTGGGCATGAGTTGTTTGCGGATGATCTGGACCGTATTATGGATAATATCATGCGTGCGATGGACCGTGTACCATCTGCGGCTGAGGTGGGTGTAAAGCGTGTGATCAATGGACCGATGATTTGGTCCCCTGACAGTTCAGCACTTTATGGGCCAGTTCCTGAGTTGAAAGGCTATTTCTGTTGTAATGGGATTATCCCAGGGTTCAGTCAATCTGGTGGTCTGGGCTTGATGACAGCGCAATGGATTATCGAAGGCGAGCCAGAGTTAGATATGTTCCCTTGGGATGTGGCACGGTTTGGTCATTGGGCTGATAAAGGCTTCACGAAAGCACGTGTAGAAGATCAATACGCCAACCGTTTTAAAATTCACTTTCCTTATGAAGAACGTGAAGCGGGACGCCCGATGCGGATGCGGCCTGTATATCAGAAGCCAGGGCAATCGCATGAAAAAGTTAGCAGGTGACAAATGAGGTGAGGGTTGATTCAATGAGTGAACTTTTAGCTTTTATTGAGGTCACTACCCATGTCCAATGCCGACGCACCCGACAGCCATTCCATTGATTTTCTTACGCATTTTTCTACTTTATCTGACCCACGACAACAAACAAAGCTGCTTTACCCTATGGCAGAGGTTTTGCTTTTGACGTTATGTGCCGTGTTGTCCGGGGCGAATGACTGGGTCGCTATTTCTGCGTTTGGGACAAAGAAACTGGCCTTTTTACGGAAATTCTTGCCCTTTTCGGACGGAACACCCTCACATGATCAACTGGGAAACATCTACGCCGCACTGGATGCCAATCATTTTCAGGCCTGCTTTATGGAGTGGGTCGCCTCCTTAAACAGCACCCTTAGCGGGGTCGTGGCGATAGATGGTAAAACCTCACGTCGCAGCTTGGATAAGGCTGGCAGCAAGGCCGCAATTCACATGATCTCGGCCTGGAGTTCAGAGTTGAACCTGACACTTGCCCAACGGCAGGTGGACGGCAAATCCAATGAGATCACGGCCATACCGGAACTGTTAGACCTCCTGACGATAAAGGGGGCTATTGTCACTATAGATGCTATGGGATGTCAGCGTGATATTGCCGATAAAATCATCACCAAACAAGCGGATTATGTTTTGGCCTTAAAGGGTAATCAAGGTGCCCTTCGCAAAGACACCGAACTGTTCATGAAAGAACAGGACGCTGTGGATTTTGCAGACACAACAGTAACTTACCATGAGGACGTAGAAAAATCACATGGACGTATTGAAACAAGAAAAGTCACTGTTTGCTCGGATATTGAATGGCTGATGGAGCGGCACAATTGGCCCGGATTGGAAAGCATCGTGATGGTCCAATACTGCGCAACACTTCAAGACAAGACCCGTTCAGAGACACGCTTTTACATCTCATCCATGACCTGTGACGCCGAAGCTCACGCAAAAGCTATCCGCGACCACTGGGGTATTGAAAACGGGCTGCATTGGGTCATGGATATGGTGTTTCGTGATGATGAATGTCGTATCCGTAAAGGAAACGCGCCAGCTAATTTTACAACGATCAAGCACGCCGCCAACAACATGCTGCGCTCCGTAAAGGGAAAGCAAAGCCTCAGGTTAAAGCGACACTTGGCGGCTTGGGACGAGGATTTTCTTTTCCAGATAATTCAGGGATAAAACTCATGCGATTGCCCTGTATCAGAAGCAAAAAGATATGGGCGCTGTATTTGGCCTGAACTACGGCTGGGAGCATCCGTTGTGGTTTGCAGGTGACGGTGTTGAGGGCAAAGAAGATTATGGCTTTGATCGCCAAGATTGGTTTGAGCCTGTTCGTGCAGAATGTGAAGCATTGCGTGCGGGTGTTGGTGTCATCGATGTGTCGAATTTTGGTAAATATGAAATCAAAGGTGCAGGTTCTGCTGCATGGCTAGACCGTATCATTGCCAATCATGTTCCCAAAGACATTGGGCGCTCATGTTTGACGCCATTGTTGGGTAAACGCGGTGGTATCGCAGGTGACTTTACGGTGACAAAACTGGGCGACGATCATTTCTATATGGTTGGGTCTGGCATGGCAGAACGGTATCATCAGCGGTATTTCAATGCGGTTGAACGTCCTGATACAGTGAGTTTTGAAAGCCTGACAGAAGCTTATTGCGGGTTTAACGTTGCAGGACCTAAGTCGCGCGAATTGCTATCGCGCATGACGCAAGCGGATTTGTCGAATGAGGCTTGGAAGTTTATGCGTTCTAATCAAATCACTGTTGCTGGTATTGATGCGATTGCTATCCGTGTGTCCTTTACAGGGGACTTGGGTTGGGAATTATATGTGAAGACTGAGGACCAGTTGAAATTATATGAAGCACTTCTGGAAGCAGGTAAAGATTTGGATGTGTGGCCAGTTGGAGGGCGCTCATTAGGGTCGTTACGGATTGAGAAAGGCTATGGTTCTTGGTCACGTGAATACAGTCCAGAATATTGGCCACAAGAGGTCGGTTTGGACCGTTTGATTAAGATGGATAAGCCAGAATTCTTGGGTAAAGAGGCTTATGCGAAACTTAAAGATAAGGCACCACGCGAGTTGTTGGTGAGTTTGGCTGTTGACGTTGAGAATGCAGATGCCAGTGGCGGAGAGCCCGTGTTTTTACCAGATGGCACACCAGTAGGACGTGTGAGTTCTGGGGCCTACGGATATAGTGTTGAAAAATCTATCGCCCTTTGCTTTATTAAAACAGAGTATGTGAAATCAGGTGCTGAATTTGATGTCGCGATTTTGGGTAAACCGCATCGTGGGGTATTGTTGCATGAGCCAGCGTTTGATCCGAAAGGTGAACGTTTGCGCGCTTAATGGGGGTATAAATGGCAAAGGTTGGGTTTTTAGGCACGGGTGAGATCGCTGAAGCGATGGTACTTGGGGTGCTGGGCGATGGACATGATATATTGGTATCTGACCGAAGCAAAGCACGTGCCGAAAAACTTGGGTTGAACAAAGAGGTTGTGATTACAGATAATCAAGGTGTTCTATCTGGTTCGGATATTGTTGTTCTATGTTTGTTGAAAGATGTGGCGCAGGACATTTTACCCAGCTTAAAGTTCCGGGATGATCATAAGGTCATTTCGGTTATGGTTGATGTGCCGTATGCAAATCTATCTGAATTGTGTGCGCCATCAACTGATATCTCAGTTACTATTCCTTTACCGTTTATCTCGACAGGCGGTTGCCCATTACCATGTTTTCCAAATGAACAAGCTGTTTCAGCCCTTTGGGGGGATAAAAATCCAGTCTTTGCTGTTGTTGATGAAGCGAGTTTCAATGCGCATTTTGCGGCAACGGCAATGGCCTCTGTTACGTTTGATCAAGCGCGGGTCGCAGCTAATTGGTTGGGCGCCATCACAAATGACCCTAAAAACGCGGAAGTATATTTAAGTTCGTTGTTGGGTGGTTTTTTTAGTGAATTACCAAAAGATGAAGGTGCTTTGGTCACTGCGCTTCAATCGGTATCAACAGAAGGTGGCTTAAATGCTACTTTACGTGCCCATATGGAAGATGGGGGCGTCTTGGCGCAATTAGAGGATGGTCTGGACGGATTCCGTGACCGTTTGGGATTGCCCTCTAAAAGTTAAAGTGCACCCGCCTTCGGAAGAAAAGGCGGGTGCGTTTTTTTGCGCGGTAAATCTGCACGAACCGCGCAAAGGGGAAATTATTCACGCCAGAATGATTTGCGAGATTCGCGATAAGCATCATGCGCAGTAATGCCGATATCTTCTAAGAGCTCTGGTGTCATTGTACCAAGAATTCGGCGTGATTTGTACCTATCACCCCACTTCGCGACCGCAACTGCAAAGCGAATAGCCATCTGCGAAAGGACTGGTAGGTCCGTGCGATTAGCTAAATTTAACGCGATCTGAGCGGTATGTGAGGGATTATAAGACATTTTCCTAACTTTCTATATTGTGTTGGTACAATTATTATTGTACTTGTATTATTGTGATACAAAGATTCGAATACTTACGCTAGGGAAATATTGTAATGGGTACAATTTGGCAGCCAACCTTATCTGATTTTGATGGACCTAAGTACAAAGCCGTTGTGGCTGCTTTGCGAGCCGATATCGCTAAGGGTGCCTTAGAGGCTGGTGTAAAGCTGCCGCCTGTACGGGATCTGGCGTGGGATATTGGGGTGACACCTGGTACTGTGGCGCGTGCATATCAAGAGGGTATCGCAGAAGGGTTGTTACAAGCGACTGTCGGTCGTGGAACGTTTGTGGCTGGCAAAAATGAACCCGTTAATGAAATTGATACTGTCTATGACACTATTCCCGAACGTTTGATTAATCTGCGCAATACAAACACCACAAATGTTGGACAGGCTGAAGCTTTGCAGCGTGCTATTATAAAAGTCGCGAAAACGAAATCACCTGAGTATCTTTTTTACCCAGAACGTGAAGGACGCCACGGTATTTACCCGCATCTTGCGAAATGGATGGAGTATTCCAATGTGCATACTAAACACGAAAGGTTGATTGTTACGAATGGTGGACAGAACGCTATTGGGTTGGCAGCATCAGCCGTACTTGCAGATGGTGTTGGGCCAATCGCGTTGGATGCGTTGACCTATCCTGGCATTCGATATGCGGTACAGGCGCAGCGTGCGGATTTGATCGGCGTTGAAACCGATGCATTGGGTGTTTTGCCAGAAAAATTAGAAGCGGCTTATAAACGTAAAGCGTTCAAAGCTTTGTTCACCTCTTCGAATGTGTTGAACCCAACAACAGGCGAGATGCCATTAGAGCGTCGTTTGGCAATTTCTAATTTGGCGCGAAAATATGATTTTCAGGTGATTGAGGATGATTGTTGGGGGATTGGCCCTGCCAAGACACCAAGTTTTGCTAACATATGTCCTGAGCGTGCGTGGTATTTGTCGTCTTTTTCTAAATCCATTTCTGCAGGATTACGGTTTGGATATCTGTTGTGCCCAGAAGACAAATTCATGGTGGCGTCGCGTTTGATGCAAACGGATAGTTTTGGTGTATCGCGGCTTGTGACGGATGTTGCAGCTGAATTGCTGACATCTGGAGATGCGATGGATATCAGGCGCAAAGTTCTAGAAACCGTCAGTCGACGCGTGGAATACACAGTTAACCGATTGGGAAAATGGGATATATCATGGCGTCGTGATGTGCCGTTTATTTGGTTGCGCTTGCCACGCGGGTGGCGCGCATCATCCTTTGCAATGGCGTGTGAGCGCGAATCTATCATTGTGCGTGCCGCAGATGAATTTGCGCTGAACAACATGCCTATTCCGCATGCTGTGCGCATATCTCTGAATACAGGTATATCTCTGGATACATATGGTGCAGCTCTTAAAACGATTGATCGCTTATTGAGCTCACCACCAATGGGTGTCGATACTTAAGCGCAACACGCTCTAGCCGTATAGAGTTTGTAGCCCGTCATATAGTTTGGCTTTGTCGATTGGCTGTTCCCGCACTTTACGGCGCATTTTTTTGCCTGTGCGTTTTAATCCGTTGCTTTTTTCCATAAATGTCTCTGTACGACCACCCATAAATTTTGGTGGAGTAGCCAAAGATATGCCGTTTAATTGGTACTTATCATTACTTGTCATTGGTCTGCTCTCTTATCTGTGCCCGCTTAAATGCGAGTCGTTATTCTTAGAAGGCTGGGCTTGAAATATGGCGCGAGTTGGGCGGCTTGCTTAAAGTTATGGTGGATTTTATGCAACGGTCTTGTGATATTAATCACATATATAAAGCTGGCATTCATATGAGATATAGATAAAAAATAGGTAAAGCATATTGGTCAAAGAGGATATTATTCATGCCCCATGCAGATATTAAATATAGCAGTGATTTGGATATTAATGCCGAAGAAATCCTGCAAACTATCGAAGAAACGATCCTAGGTAAGGATACAGCTGCGGGCGCTTGCAAAGGCCGCGCGTATCCTGCGGATGAATTCAACCACACGCATATTCTGGTGACGGTGGCGATGTTGCAAAAGCCACATCGGGATCGGGCGTTTACGGTGTCTTTGACGGAAGAGTTGGAGAAAGCGATTAAAGCACATCTTCATCAAAGTTGGACACCTCGATTAACCGCTAATTCCAGAGGTATTTGATAGGCATTTTTTACGGCAGGCTGCTTTTTGACGCAAAAAAAGCCTGTTTTGTTCCGTTTTATGCGGCATTCATGCTTTATGGAGCCGCCTGAGCGGGTATTTCTGAATTCTAGACGGATTCAGGCTGTGGCTTGCCGTCGTTCATGGAAGATGAGACGCTTCATATTGTAGGTTATGTTGGCGAGTGTCATCTTTGTTGTGGCGCGTTGAATTCCGATGGTTCTAATGGATAAATCCATCGGGCCCTTCTGATGACCAAAGACATGCTCGACACAGGTGCGAAATATAGAACGTGTCGCATTACCGCGCTCGATGTGTTTGGGCATTGGTTTGCCTTTTGGTTTTTTACGGTGGATGTGGGAGAAAAATCCATTGGCCTTAAGCCATGCCTCATTGCTCTTGGTGCGGTAAGCTGTATCGGCCCAAACCTTGCCAGAACGATTGTCCTTGGTGAGCACTGACGCCAACTCATGACCGTCATAGCGCGCTGCATCTGTTGTTTTTTCACCTCTGATAAACCGAAACTTACGGTCAATGCTGATGTGGTTTTTATAGCCAAAGTGAGGTACGGAAATATCAACTAACCCCGCATCTTTCTCACCCGTCTTGGTCGTTTTAGCCTTGCTATACTTGACCATCCACCGTGCGTCGGTGTCCTTCTGTGCCGCCTTGGCTGGATTATCAGGCCAGATATCTTTTGCATCTTCGCCAGCCTTGGCGCGGGCTTTCTCGCTTGAAGTCATACGTTGGCGTGGGGCTGCAATCAGCGATGAGTCTACAATTTGTCCCCCAGTTTGTTTGTAACCCCGATTACGTAAATGATCCTCAAAGGTTGCAAACAAATCAGTCAACACACCCGCTTGGGTCAACTTCTCCCGAAACACCCAAATGGTCTTTTGATCTGGCGTCGGCTCCCCAATTTGCAAACCAAGAAAACGCAACCAGCTAAAACGATCGCGGATCAGAAACTCCATCCGCTCATCACTTAAATTATGCATCGACGCTAATATCAAAATCTTAAACATCATAACCGCATCATAGGGCGGACGACCCCCCTGTGGACGCTCTCCATAGTTAAGTGCACTTGTCAGTGCACACCGAAACATCTCAAAATCCACATGCTCAGAAAGCGCGACAAGTGGGTCGCCTGTTTTAGACAAACGCTCAAGATGATCAGAAAAATCAAACAATCCTGCTTCGTGCATCAAAATATCCTCCTGAAAATATTGAATCACAAAATACACCTAAAAGATAGGTTTTTAGAGGTGTCCAGCTGTGCATTTTCACTGTCAGTTGAGTATAATTTGGAAACTTATATTACCAACCAACATACGGTTTAAAAGCAAAAGGGCGGAAATTAACACCGCCCTTTTTCATATTCTATTTGTCAAAGTTTTAACGCAAATCTGGTGGTGTTGCGTCATCAGATAATTCAGCGATCACTTCAGTCAAAGGTTGAACGGATGTGCGTTTGCTGCCTAAGCGGCGCACAGAGACTGTGCCTTCTTCAACTTCGCGCATACCAACCGCAAGAATCACTGGAACTTTGCCCAATGAGTGTTCGCGAACCTTATAGTTGATTTTCTCGTTGCGAATGTCCGCTTCGGCACGAATGCCAGCCGCTTGTAGTTTCGCGACTGTTGCAGTGACGTAGTCATTTGCATCGGTTACGATAGAGGCGACAACAACTTGGCGTGGAGCCAACCAGAATGGTAATTTGCCTGAGAAGTTCTCGATCAAGATGCCGATGAAGCGCTCAAAAGACCCCAATGTTGCGCGGTGTAACATCACTGGGCGGTGTTTGTTGCCATCTTCGCCAACATAATTCGCGTCAAGGCGTTCTGGTAGAACGAAGTCCACTTGGTGTGTCCCACATTGCCAATCACGACCAATGGCGTCTGTCAAAACGAACTCTAGTTTAGGGCCGTAGAAAGCGCCTTCGCCTGGGTTGATTTCTGGTTCGATGCCAGCCGCGCGTGTTGCTGCCAACAAAGCTGTTTCCGCTTTATCCCAAACTTCATCCGAGCCAGAGCGCTTTTCTGGGCGATCAGAGAATTTTACACGGAACTCTTCAAAGCCAAGGTCTTTGTAAACGTTGCTTAGGAAATTGATATAGATGGCCGTTTCGGATTCGATCTGATCTTCACGACAGAAGATGTGACCATCATCTTGGGTGAAGCCGCGTACACGCATGATACCGTGCAAAGCACCTGATGGCTCATAGCGATTACAGCTGCCAAACTCTGCCATACGTAATGGTAAGTCGCGGTAGGATTTCAAACCTTGGTTAAAGATTTGCACGTGACATGGGCAGTTCATTGGTTTCAATGCATTTACTGCTTTTTCACGGGCGTGCTCTTCGTCGACTTCAACGATGAACATGTTTTCTTGGTATTTTTCCCAGTGACCAGAGGCTTCCCAAAGTTTGCGATCCACCACTTGTGGTGTGTTCACCTCTACATAGCCACCAGCGGTTTGACGACGACGCATGTAATCTTGCAGCATTGTGTAGATGCGCCAGCCATTTGGATGCCAGAACACTTGACCTGGCGCTTCTTCTTGCATGTGGAACAGATCCATTTCGCGGCCCAACTTACGGTGGTCACGAAGAGCTGCTTCTTCCAACATATGGAGATGCGCTTTTAGGTCTTCTTTGTTTTTGAAGGCCACGCCGTAGATACGTTGCAACATCGCGTTGTTGCTGTCACCGCGCCAATAGGCACCCGCTACATTCATCAGTTTAAATGCATCGGCTGGAACTTGGCCTGTGTGCACAAGGTGTGGGCCACGGCATAGGTCTTGCCATTCGCCGTGCCAATACATGCGCAGGTCTTCACCTTCGGAGATCATACCCACAAGCTCTACTTTGTAGGGCTCGTTGTTGTCCTCGTAATGTTTAAGTGCGCGAGCGCGGTCCCATGTTTCAGTGCGTACAAGATCACGTTTGTTGATGATCTCTTTCATCTTTTTTTCGATGGTTAGAAGATCTTCTGGTGTGAAGGCTTCTGCGCGGTCGAAATCATAGTACCAACCGTTTTTGATAACAGGGCCAATGGTGACTTTTACATCTGGCCAAAGCTCTTGAACGGCGCGCGCCATGATGTGGGCGCAATCGTGGCGGATCAATTCAAGCGCTTGTGCTTCGTCTTGCATTGTGTGGATTGCAAAGCTTGCATCCGTATCAATTGGACGGGATAAATCGCGGTGTGTGCCATCAATTGAACAGCTGATTGCTTTTTTACCAAGTGATGAGGAAATGTCTTTTGCAACTTCCATGCCAGTTGTACCAGCTGGATAGCTGCGTTGGTTTCCATCGGGTAGGGTAAGGGTAATGTCAGCCATAATGCTGTTCCTCCTCATTTTGGCGCCTACGAAACGCCCGGTTGCGGTATATGGAGTGCTTTTGCCAGAGATAGGGTATTTGTCAACTCTTCTTGCGCTTAAGGGTGGGGAAAACTATTCTATGGGATGTAATCCCTTCACTTAATACAGACTGGAATAAAACAATGATTGAACCACAGTTTTTTGACACATCATTAGGACGCAAGATCGCTTATCATAAAACTGAAGGCGAAGGTGTGGGCGTTGTTTTCCTAGGCGGGTTTAAGTCTGATATGGATGGCACCAAAGCTATTTATCTGGAAGATTGGGCTAAATCCAAGGGGCGGCCGTTTTTGCGGTTTGACTATTCTGGGCATGGTAAGTCGTCCGAAAGCTTTGCGGATGGATGTATCGGTGATTGGGCTGATGATGCGTTGGAGATTATTTCTGAACTGACAGATGGGAAGCAAATCCTTGTGGGGTCGTCCATGGGCGGTTGGATGGCTTTGTTGATGGCGAAACGTATCCCTGAATTGGTAGCAGGCTTAATTGGTATTGCGGCAGCCCCTGATTTTACCGAAGACAGTATGTGGGCGAGTTTTACGGCCGCACAACAAGAAACGATTATGCGTGATGGTCAATTGGCGTTAGAAAATGATTATTCAGACGAGCCTTATATTATTACACAAAAGTTGATTGAGGACGGACGCAATCAATTGATTTTACGTGAACCGTTGGATTTGCCATTCCCAGTGCGGTTGTTGCATGGGACGGCCGATGCCGATGTGGAGATGTCTGTACCTTTACGTATTTTGGATCACGTGACAGGGGATGACGTCCGATTATCTTTGATTAAGGGGGCTGATCATCGTTTTTCTGAACCAGAGAACCTATCAATGATTCGACGCGCCGTTCATTCTGTGACGATGACAGCAAGGGCATGAGATTTGTTAGAATAATGCTTAAGGGTTTGATTGGCCTAGTCGTGATCTTGGGCCTTTTCCTATGGTTGGGGCCGCGCGAGATTGTGAATGAGCAGGTTGCTTTTGCTCCTATCATGATTCCTGCGGATATAGATGGATACTTAAGCGATAAAGAAGCGCAGTTTACGGACATCATTGAGGATGCTCATAAACAGGTGGTTTGGGTAGGGTCCGTGGGAGAACAGACGGAATATTCTGTTTTGTATGTGCATGGTTTTTCGGGGACCTCGCATGAGATACGCCCTGTACCGCAGGATGTAGCGAAAGCGCTGGGGGCTAATCTTTATTATACGCGTTTGGCTGGGCATGGTCGCAGTAATGATGCGATGATGAATGGCAGCCCTGAAAAATGGGTGCAAGATGTTATTGAAGCGATTGAGATCGGCGGACGCTTGGGGGAGAGGCTTATTGTTCTGGCAACATCTAATGGCGGTGCTGTAACGACCTATGTTCTGAATAATCCTGAATATGCGGACAAGGTGGCGGGGGTAGTGTTCACGTCACCTGCTTATAAGTTGGATAATCCGTTGACTGCTGTCTTGGATATGCCATGGGTACGCCATTGGGGAAATTATGTTGCAGCCGAACGCTTTGAGTTCGAGGCTGTGAATGCGGACCACGGAAAATATTGGACGAATGAATACCCATCATTGGCGACGCTTTCTATGGCAACCATTCAACGTGCTGTGCGTAAGATGGATTTTAGCAAGGTTGAAGTGCCTGCATTGTTCTTTGTGAGTGATGAGGATAAAGTTATTGATCCTGCATGGGTCGAAGATGTGGCATCGCGCTGGGGTATTGGAGCACGCGTTGAAACGCGTGTGATGACGGATCAAGACGATCCGTATCATCATGTTCTTTCAGGTGATATTTTAAGCCCAAACCAAACGGTTGAAACAACGGCGTTAATTGTTGAGTGGGTTCAGGGCCTAGAGTAAGATGCCAACAAGCACCAAAGCCAAGCCAAGTGCGGACAATAAGAATGAAGCTAGATTTACTGCGACCAAGCTTTTTAGGTGATTTGTGAGTTCTACGCCTTCCAAACCAGCTTTGCGGGCTTTGTAAGCTTTTAGGATACAGTACACGAGGCCAATTAAGCCCAACAATGTTGTGATAACACCTGCGATAATCATGGTCATTCCTTTGTCTTTCGTATCCTGCGTTTAGTCGTTTTGGGAAAGTTGGGCAAGATGTCTTGTCGGACGGGCAGCAGTTGGGTAGGGAAGAGGCTCTGTTTGAAAAGGATTCTAAAATGAACGAAACATCTGACCCAGGTTCATACCGCGTTGCAGCTGATGAGTTGCGTTCTTTTGTTGAGCGTGTTGAGCGTTTGGATGCGGAAAAGAAAGACATCGCAGATCAACAAAAAGAAGTGATGGCTGAAGCGAAATCACGTGGTTACGATACCAAAGTGATGCGTAAGTTGATCACTTTGCGTAAAAAAGACCCTGCTGAAATCTCTGAAGAAGAAGCTGTACTAGAATTGTACCGCGAAGCTTTGGGCATGTAAGCACTTTGGGTGTTTCGCCCTTATGCAAAAACACGGGGTTGGATGGTTTCGATACCGTCCATCCGTTCGATATAATACCAATCATCTTCATAATTTTCAGATAAGGTTTGTATCATATCGGTATCCCAATAGGTGTCTGCAACAGGATCGGACGTTTCTGGGAACTTCTGTGTAAACGCGACTTTGGTATTTGCAAAATCTTCTTTTGTACGGGGTGGGTGCTCTTCCATATAGCGGTTGAACAAACGTGCTCCGTTTAAAGATAGGTTACTTGCTGGAACCTCTGAAGGTCCAGTAAGCACCTGACTGTTCGAAACACCCGTCAGCATTTGAATAACGTCACGCCACATGCGCGGGTAATCTTCATGCCGCCAGACGATCACATGCGCATCATCCTGTTTACCTTGTAATCTATGTAATAAGGACGACCAGCGCAGTGCTGGTAAATCTACCTCTTGTGTGAAATT
Source organism: Amylibacter sp. (assembly GCA_965206885.1). Lineage (GTDB taxonomy): Bacteria > Pseudomonadota > Alphaproteobacteria > Rhodobacterales > Rhodobacteraceae > Amylibacter. The sequence goes on from CBDBLJ010000008.1 coordinate 731,684, forward strand.
TTCAAAACTTCCGAAAGAGGCACCCAATAAGCTTTCACTGTAACAGAGTGGGATAAAATCAGCTGGGTTACGGATGGAAAAGAACAATTTCAAGTTTAGTTCTTTGAATATGCTTTGCAATTGCTGCACCAAACCAGACGTGCGCGGATAAAACACTTCTTTGCCGAAAGGGCGTGTTGCAGTGCCCAGAATATTCGGGCTGATGATCACCAATCGATCGACATCTTTACCGTTTGTGAGTGCAGATAGGAGTTTGTGTTGTACGCTTTCCAAACTGGCTCCATCAACCAATGCCTTTTGTGCGGCTGCAAGATGTTGAAGAGCGAGCTTTGAGCTTGCGAAGTGTATACGTTGTTCGGATAGTAAGGAATCATTGTTTTCCAATATGGAAATAACCGTATCTGTGGATGTGTTATGTGCGCCAATATAAAGGTTTATATCCATTGGGTGGTCCGATTCTAATTTGAAAAACTCTTTGCAAGTTCTGGACAGTAAAATAGCTATGGTTTATGCGCGTTTCAATGGCTGAAATGTATGAAGATAAAAGAAAACGATATGGTCTTGGCTTTTTAAGCGCTTGGTCTGTTGTGGCTTGTGCTATCGCAGTTGTAATTTTGGTGCCAATATTGGCCGTTGTCTGGCTTTCATTCTTTCCAAAAGAAAACATCTGGCCACATTTGATTTCAACAACATTACCGCGGTATTTGTTTAACAGCTTAAGCTTGATGGCAACGACGGGCATCCTTGCGGGATGTATGGGCGTTATGGCCGCTTGGTTCGTTGCGATGAAAGAATTTCCAGGGCGCAAGTTTTTCGAATGGGCGCTTTTGTTGCCTTTGTCTATCCCTACATATATTGCGGCCTATGCTTTGGTGGACTTTTGGGAATTTGCAGGCCCAGCACAAACAGCGTTGCGCGACATATTTGGCTGGACGTCAACAAAACAGTATTGGTTCCCAGAGGTGCGGTCGCGTGGGGCTGCGATTATTGTTTTTGCCTTTGCTCTATATCCTTATGTTTATTTGTTGGCACGATCAGCGTTTAGGGAACAATCATCATGCGCATTAGAAACATCTCGGGCGTTAGGATGTGGGCCGTGGGAGAGTTTCTGGAAAGTTGGACTGCCGCTGGCACGTCCTGCTGTCGTTGTGGGCGTATCCATCGTGATGATGGAAACCCTGAATGATTTTGGTGCTGTTGAGTTTTTTGCCGTTCAAACCCTGACAACGGGTATTTTTACGGTCTGGTTAGAAGCTTCAAACAGTGGTGGCGCTGCTCAGATTGCGTCTGTGATTTTGGTACTGGTTTTAGGACTGTTGTTATTGGAGCGTCTTGGACGTAAGCAAAGCAGGTTTCACCAATTGTCAAAACATGCACGCGCCCCTGTCCGTGAGGCTTTATCACCTCTAACACGCTTTTGTGCCGTGGCTTTGTGCAGTCTGATGATTGGTTTAGGGTTTTTGATGCCGTTTAGCATTATGTTGCATCATGCTTTGATCAATCCAGAACTATGGTTAAAACCTGATTTATGGGCTGCTGCAGGAACGACAATTTGGATTGCGGTTGTTGCCGCAGTTGTCACTGTATCAGCTGGTGTTTTGTTGATCTATGCGATGCGTTTATCATCTGCTAAATGGGTGCGGTATGTTTTACCACTTACTGCGATCGGATATGCAGCCCCTGGGGCCGTAATTGGGCTTGGTATTTTGATCCCTATGGCGGCTTTCGATAACATGCTTGCTGATTGGATTGAAGCAGTAACAGGGATTGATATAGGGCTTCTGATAACAGGGACGGCTGTGGCCGTTATCTTTGCTTATTGTGTTAGGTTCTTTGCGATTGCCTATGGCGCTGTAGATGCTGCATTTGGGCGGATCACACCGAATATGGGTATGGCGTCACGATCTTTGGGACTGGGGACAGCGAGTACGTTAAAACGTGTGCATTATCCATTGATGAGGGGGTCGTTACTAACGGCCGCACTGTTAATCTTTGTCGATAGCTCAAAAGAGCTGCCTGCAACATTGCTCTTACGTCCATTTGGATTCGATACTTTAGCGACACATATTTATGGGTATGCTTCTTTAGAGGATATCAATGGGGCATCTCCTGCATCTATTGTTGTTATATTGGTCAGTTTATTGGCTGTTGGGATCGTTGCAAAAACGTCTCAAAGCCAGTCAAATAATAAATAACGCTAAAAGTTTCATTTTTTATAAAAATCCTCTTGCAAAGAGACTGATTTTTCAGCTAAACGCAGCCACAATGCCCCTATAGCTCAGCTGGTAGAGCAATTGATTTGTAATCAATAGGTCCGCGGTTCGAGTCCGTGTGGGGGCACCATATTGCTGTTTTTCTAAATCCAGTGACATCCAGATAACCCCTGTATATAAGGGGCTTAAGGAAATTTGTTGTCCGATCACGTCCAACCCTGTGGGGGTACATCCTGACGATTTGGGGGTATCATTGGGGGTATCGGGTGACATTAAAAAAGGCGGTACCCCCAGAATGGCTTTGACAGATACAAAGATTCGGAACCTGAAACCCAAGGATCAGCCTTATAAAGTCGCGGATTTTGATGGATTGCATGTTTTGGTCAAACCCAACGGTTCGAAGCTCTGGCGTTTCAAATATCGCCTTCACGGCAAAGAGAAGCTTTTGGCTGTTGGTAGCTATCCTGCAACGGGGCTTTTGAGTGCCCGCAAGATACGGGATGAAGCCCGTAGCCAGATTGCCTTGGGCGATGATCCAAGCCAGATGAAGCGCGAAAAGGCGTTGCGGGAAAAGGAAAGTCAGAGCCAGACTTTTGAGAAACTGGCGGCAATGTATTTGGCTAAAATAGAACAAGAGGGCCGCGCACCAGCCACGCTTGCCAAGGTGAATTGGTTTCTCGACATGGCGAATGCTGATTTCGGGAAAAGAGCAATAACAGACGTTACATCGCCTATCGTTCTGCGCTGTTTGCGAAAGGTCGAGGCGAGGGGGCATCATGAAAGTGCTCGTCGCTTGCGGTCGACCATAGGTGCGGTGTTTCGTTATGCTATTGCAAGCGGATTTGCTGAAAACGATCCGACCTTTGCCCTGCGTGATGCGCTGATCCGCCCACAAGTGACATCACGGGCGGCAATCACCGACCAAACGGCGCTGGGCGGGCTTATGCGGGCGATAGGCGGGTTTCAGGGGCAGGTGACGACAAGAATAGCCTTGGATTTGCTGGCAATAGTGGCCACCCGCCCCGGCGAGTTGCGACATGCACAATGGGGCGAGTTTGATTTTGAGGGCGCGGTGTGGACAATTCCCGCGTCTCGAATGAAAATGCGCTTGCCTCATCAGGTACCCTTGCCCGCGCGGGCCTTGGTGCTGTTGGATGAGTTGAAAGAGCAAACGGGATGGTGTGCGTTGCTGTTCCCGTCGCTACGTTCATCCAAGCGTCCGATGAGTGAAAACACCCTGAACGCTGCCTTGCGACGGATGGGCTATACGGGCGCGGAAATGACCTCGCACGGGTTTCGGGCAACATTTTCCACAATTGCCAACGAAAGCGGTCTTTGGCACCCTGATGCAATTGAAAGGGCTTTGGCGCATGTAGAGCGCAACGAAGTGCGTCGCGCCTATGCGCGGGGGGCGCATTGGGATGAGCGGGTGCGCATGGCGGACTGGTGGGCTGGATTGTTGGATGAATTACGGGTAGGATAGTGTGATACTGTCCAGATTGAGCCAAGCAAATGAATGACGCCAACGATATTGCCAAAGACACGCAAATAGAAACAATAATGCGATATATTATGGGTCACCTTTTTGCATGGAAGTGCCCCAAAATAGTTAAGACGGTTGGCCCATATTTCCCAGACGCATTTGATGGCGTTGGCCACTCGATAAAAAATGTAAAGTCCGAATTATCTAGGCATTTAAACACGCTTACTACAGGTGAATTGCTTAAGTTGATTGTTGTTTTTGATAGAAATGGCAAGCCCAAAACCAAGCAATTTTCGGAAGAATACAATAATCTCCAATATATTGTTACTGAAATTAAGGGTATTGTCACAAGTGAACCTGTCTGGTTTTCGGGGGGCTTTGGAAACGAGGAACACAAAGCCAACTTTGAGTACTGGGCAAAGATGGACAGCTTATCTTTGGTTGAGGCCACTTGCTTGACAATCGGATTTGCGCCTGAATCTTTCAATGAAACGCTGTTTTCGGAACGGGCGGAAGAATCCAACACCAACGATGTTCTGGAGTTTTTCAAAAACCGCTGTGTGCAAATAAATCGCAAATTTCTACTTACTGATAATTTTGGTGACTTTGACCTTTTTGATAGTTTTGGGTCGCGCAAAGTTCGCTTTGAAGATTTGCAGGAATGGGTTGTGCAGGTCGACTTGGATGTTCCCACGGAATTTATCACCTCATCCCAAAAAATCTCTGATCGGGACTGTGGTATCGGGCTGGCAACCGCCCCAGAAAAGTTTGACCATCGGGAAAAAGCATCACTGTCCCAATTGCTAACCGCTTTTGCTATTTCAGAATTGGGATACGATCCCAATGCCTCGCGCAGCCCGATCCCAAAGGAAATTCAGGACATGGCAGCAAAATTGGGGTTGGAAATTTCGGATGATACGATTCGAAAATATTTGAAGCTGGGTGCCAGCCATTTACCAGATGGATGGCAGGACGATTGAACGTTATTCGGTTAACGATTATCTTTTGATAAATCCATTAAAATCAATACACTATTTTGTCAGGATAGGCTTTCCCTTGTTCCGACACATTTCGTAAAGAACAGTGCAAAACCGCCTCAACCGTAATTAAACGAGGTTGAGTAGCAATGGACTATCCAGACTTTCCCAAAACAGGCTTTGTCCGCCTGTCCCATATCCTGGCCCCAAACGGGCCGATCCCTGTTTCCAAGTCCACGTGGTGGCAGGGGATCAAAGACGGGCGTTTTCCTAAGCCGCAAAAGCTGGGGCCGCGCACCACCGTTTGGCGGGCTGAGGATGTGCGGGCGTTGTTCGAAAGCCCTGATAATGCCTAGGCGCTATAAGGTCCAATCAATACGAATACATCAATCATATGATGTGTCCGCGGTCGCGGATTTGCTCAAGGTAACACAACAAACCGTTCGGTGCTGGATCAAAGCAGGCTTGCCGATTTTAGGTGCTCAGCGCCCGACGCTTATTCTTGGATGTGCGCTGCGGGCTTTTTTGGAACATCAAAAGGCCAAAGCAAAACGCCCGACCGCGCAGGATGAGTTTTATTGTTTGCACTGCCGTAAAGCTCAAAAGCCCTTTGGCATGTTGGTCGATTACATCCCCGTAGATGAGAGCAGGGGCCGCTTGATGGCTTTGTGTGAGGTGTGTGAAGGCTGCTGTTACCGCTTTGCCAGCAAGGCCAGTTTGCCTGAATTATCGCGGGTTTTCGAAATTACCATAAGCATGATGAAGCAAGACTAAAGGAACCTTCCAAACCCAACCTAAACCATACCTTCGAAAGGGGAGCGGGACCATGCGTAAATATTGCGAAACAAACGAACGGATCAAGCGGCAATATATGGCTTATCTGAAACATGCCAAAGGGCAGGATCAAAAGTCGATTGATAAGGTCGCGGCGGCTTTGATTAAATTTGAAACCAGCACCAAATTCAAATCGTTTAAGACGTTTCATATTGATCAGGCGGGCAGGTTTAAAAACTTTCTGGAAAAGGCGCGGCACCCGAAAACAGGAAAGCCGTTAAGTCATAGCACAACGGATGCAACCTTACGCTTGGTCAAAGGGTTTTTCCATTGGCTGGCAGGGCAACAAGGTTACAAGTCAAGGATTAGTTACCCAGATGTTGAGTATTTCAACAACAATGCCAAAAATGCCCGCGTGGCGCATACCCAGCGTGATATTCCCTATCCGTCGATGGCACAGGCTTTCCATGCGTTTCAAGCCATGCCTGACGGCACTGACCTGGAAAAACGGGACAAAGCCTTGTTTGCGTTTTTTATGCTGACAGGCGCAAGGGATGGGGCAGTGGCATCCTTAAAGATTAAACATATCAGTCTGGTTGAAGGGTTTGTTTTTCAAGATGGGCGGGATGTGAACACCAAAAACAGCAAAACGATTATGACTTGGTTTTTTCCGATTGGAATAGAATATCGTGACTGTTTTGAAGCTTGGGTGAATTACCTGACGAAAGAAAAGCTGTATGGGCCGCAAGACGCGTTGTTTCCAAAACCTGAACGTGTGTTGAGCAATGGGCGGTTTAACTTCAACACGCTATCGCGCGACACCTATGCCAATGCCGCCAAAATTAATTCCGTAGTCCGCAACGCCTTTGCGAAGGTACACCAGCCCGAATACACCGCTCATAGCATTCGCAAAACGCTTACGCAGGAAATGAGTGACCGCAAAATGCCTTTGGACATGCAAAAGGCGTGGTCACAAAACCTCGGTCATGACAACATCATGACAACATTTTCCGCGTATTTACCCGTGTCCACGCAACGGCAGGGCGAATTAATCAAGGGGCAAGTAAACGACAGAGCAAGTAAACGCAGCTTGCCCTCATAAAAGCCAGTCGTTACATTGGGATAACCTCGGAATTGAATAAGGGGAAATGGTAGGGAATACATATGTTTGAACAAATTTTTAAGAATCTTGATGATGTATTGCGGAAAGAGGCGGGCTGTTCTTCGGAACTGGATTACACCGAACAATCCTCTTGGCTTTTGTTCCTGAAATACCTTGATGATCTGGAAGCTGAGCGCCAAGTCGAGGCGACCCTGGAGAGCAAAGAATACGCCCATATACTGGACGCCGAACACCGTTGGTCAACTTGGGCAGCCCCCAGGGCAATCGCATGAGTTTTACCCCTGAATTATCTGGAAAAGAAAATCCTCGTCCCAAGCCGCCAAGTGTCGCTTTAACCTGAGGCTTTGCTTTCCCTTTACGGAGCGCAGCATGTTGTTGGCGGCGTGCTTGATCGTTGTAAAATTAGCTGGCGCGTTTCCTTTACGGATACGACATTCATCATCACGAAACACCATATCCATGACCCAATGCAGCCCGTTTTCAATACCCCAGTGGTCGCGGATAGCTTTTGCGTGAGCTTCGGCGTCACAGGTCATGGATGAGATGTAAAAGCGTGTCTCTGAACGGGTCTTGTCTTGAAGTGTTGCGCAGTATTGGACCATCACGATGCTTTCCAATCCGGGCCAATTGTGCCGCTCCATCAGCCATTCAATATCCGAGCAAACAGTGACTTTTCTTGTTTCAATACGTCCATGTGATTTTTCTACGTCCTCATGGTAAGTTACTGTTGTGTCTGCAAAATCCACAGCGTCCTGTTCTTTCATGAACAGTTCGGTGTCTTTGCGAAGGGCACCTTGATTACCCTTTAAGGCCAAAACATAATCCGCTTGTTTGGTGATGATTTTATCGGCAATATCACGCTGACATCCCATAGCATCTATAGTGACAATAGCCCCCTTTATCGTCAGGAGGTCTAACAGTTCCGGTATGGCCGTGATCTCATTGGATTTGCCGTCCACCTGCCGTTGGGCAAGTGTCAGGTTCAACTCTGAACTCCAGGCCGAGATCATGTGAATTGCGGCCTTGCTGCCAGCCTTATCCAAGCTGCGACGTGAGGTTTTACCATCTATCGCCACGACCCCGCTAAGGGTGCTGTTTAAGGAGGCGACCCACTCCATAAAGCAGGCCTGAAAATGATTGGCATCCAGTGCGGCGTAGATGTTTCCCAGTTGATCATGTGAGGGTGTTCCGTCCGAAAAGGGCAAGAATTTCCGTAAAAAGGCCAGTTTCTTTGTCCCAAACGCAGAAATAGCGACCCAGTCATTCGCCCCGGACAACACGGCACATAACGTCAAAAGCAAAACCTCTGCCATAGGGTAAAGCAGCTTTGTTTGTTGTCGTGGGTCAGATAAAGTAGAAAAATGCGTAAGAAAATCAATGGAATGGCTGTCGGGTGCGTCGGCATTGGACATGGGTAGTGACCTCAATAAAAGCTAAAAGTTCACTCATTGAATCAACCCTCACCTCATTTGTCACCTGCTAACTTTTTCATGCGATTGCCCTGGGGCAGCCCCCAAGAATGCGGATGGCACGCTTGACCATGACGCGGCGATGACGGGTGATGATTTGATCCAGTTTGTTGACCGCCAATTATTCCCCTATTTGCAAGGGTTCAGACAACGGGCCGAAAACCCGAACACCATTGAATATAAAATCGGTGAGATATTCGCGGAGATCAAAAACAAATTCTCCAGTGGCTATTCTTTGCGCGATGCGCTTGATTTGATTGACCAGCTTAGTTTTAAAGCCCAAGATCACAAACACGAGCTGTCCGAGCTTTATGAGGCCAAGATCAAGAACATGGGCAATGCGGGACGCAATGGCGGCGAGTATTATACCCCGCGCCCATTGATCCGCGCCATGATCAACGTGACCCAACCCAAAATCGGGCAGACGATTTACGATGGGGCTGTCGGATCGGCGGGGTTTCTGTGCGAGGCTTATGACTTTCTACGCGGGCAAGCCACCACCACCACCGACCTGAACACGCTGCAAACCGAGACGTTTTACGGCAAGGAAAAGAAAAGCCTCGCCTATGTCATTGCGATTATGAATCTGATCCTGCACGGCATAGATGCGCCTAATATCCTGCACACCAACACGCTGGGCGAGAATATTTCGGACATTGAGGAAAAGGATCGTTACGATATTATCCTTGCCAATCCCCCTTTTGGCGGCAAGGAACGCAAAGAGGTTCAGCAAAACTTCCCGATTAAAACGGGTGAAACCGCTTATCTATTTTTGCAGCATTTTATCAAAAGCCTGCGGGCTGGCGGGCGCGGTGCGATTGTGATCAAGAACACGTTTCTGAGCAACACGGACAATGCCAGCATTGCCCTGCGCCGCGAGTTGCTGGAAACCTGCAATCTGCATACCGTGCTGGACTGCCCAAGTGGCACGTTTCAGGGCGCGGGCGTGAAAACCGTGGTACTGTTTTTTGATAAGGGCGTGAACACCGACAAGATTTGGTATTACCAAATGAACGTGGGCCGCAACATGGGAAAAACCAACCCGCTGAATGATGCGGATTTGGCGGAATTTGTGGATTTGCAGAAAAGCCATGCGGATAGCGATACAAGCTGGACCGTGAATGTGGCCGATCTGGATGAGGCCACCTGTGATCTATCGGTAAGAAACCCCAATACGCCCGAGGCTCCACCGCTACGGGCACCCGCTGAGATTATCGAGGATATGATGGCACGGGATAAAGAAACGGCGGCGATACTGGCCGAGATCAGGGGCATGTTATGAAGGCGGGGTGGAAGGTTAAGTCGCTTGGGGAAGTGGCAAAACTACACTATGGAAAAGCATTGGCGAAGGCGGAGCGGAACCCCGAAGGTGGAGTTCCTGTTTATGGTGCTAACGGGATATTAGGTTGGTCATGCCATGTATTGACGAAGGGCCTTCTTTGATTGTTGGTCGAAAGGGGTCGGCAGGAGAAGTGAACCGTGTTGATGGGCCATTTTGGCCAAGCGACGTGACCTATTACACGGAGCACGATCACAAAAAGCTCGATTTTGATTATTTTCACTACGGAATGCTAACACTTAATCTTCCAACCCTTGCGAAAGGAGTGAAGCCGGGGATCAATCGAAACGAAGCTTATGCGCTCGACTTCCCCCTCCCCCCGCTCGACGAACAAAAGCGGATTGTTGCGATTTTGGATGCGGCGTTTGACGGCCTTGCCCGCGCCCGTGCCAACGTGGAAGCCAACCTGAAAAACGCGCGGGAAGTGTTCGAGAGTACGCTTGCACTCTTATTTGATCCTGAGCTTGACGAAAGATTGGTCAAAAAACAGTTTGACCAAGTATGTGTTTTACAACGTGGCTTTGACTTGCCCAAGGGGTTACGAACGCAAGGCGAATTTGATCTCGTTACATCCAGCGGCGCGTCGGACACACACAACGAATACAAGATTGAAGGCCCTGGAGTTGCCACCGGTCGAAGCGGAAGTATAGGCAATGTCTTTTACATTGAGGGAAATTTTTGGCCTTTAAATACGACACTATATATCAAGGACTTTTGCGGGAACGTTCCTAGGTATATTTGGTACTTCTTGCGTAGCTTCGGCCTCAGCCGGTTTTCTAGTGGGGCAGGCGTTCCGACACTCAACCGCAATCACGTACATGACGAGGTTACATACGTGCTCCGAGACACAAATGCTCAAAAAAAGATGGTTGAACGGTTGGACGAATTGGAACAAACCGTTTTGGAACTAGAAACCAATTACCGCACCGACCTCACCGACCTCACCGACCTCCGCCAATCCCTGTTGCAAAAAGCCTTTGCTGGTGAGCTTACCTGATTTAAGGTCACCTTGATGGTGAATGATTTTTCAAGAGAAACCGAGGCCGACACGCGGGCCGAGCGGATTGATCCCAAATTGCGCGATGCAGGCTGGGGTGTGGTCGATGGCAGTAAGATCAGACGCGAAGTGATCTGCCTAGGCCGTATTCAAACAGGCGGTACACGCGGCACGGCAATGTCGGCTGATTACGTGTTTCTATACCGCGATCAAAAGCTGGCCGTCATGGAAGCCAAGAAAGCTGGCGTTGAGACCTCCGCAGGTGTGGCCCAAGCCAAAGAATACGCCAAACGCCTGAACGCCCCCTTTGCCTATGCAACAAACGGCCTGACGTGGTACGAAATAAACATGCGCACGGGCGCGGAATGCAATGTTGACTGTGTACCCGGCCCAGATGAGTTGTGGCACCGTGTGCACACTGCCGCCAACGCATGGCGCGACCGTTTCGGGGCAATTCCGTTCGAAACAGGTGGCGGCAAGTGGGAACTGCGCTATTACCAGCACAACGCGATTGCAGCGGCCCTGGAAGCGATTGCAACAGGCCAGAAGCGCATATTGCTGACCCTTGCGACAGGCACGGGCAAGACGGGCATCGCGTTTCAATTGGCGTGGAAGCTGTTTCATGCCCGATGGAACGTGGGCGGCGAACCAACCCGCCGCCCACGTATCCTGTTTCTGGCAGATCGCAACATTCTTGCAAACCAAGCCTTCAATTCCTTTGGCGCGTTCCCAGATGATGCTTTGGTGCGCATTGATCCTGATGAAATACGCAAACAAAAGCGGGTTCCCAAAAACGGCAGTATCTTTTTCACCATCTTTCAGACGTTTATGACGGGGGATGATGGGGATAGAACGTTTGAAGAATACGAACCTGACTTCTTTGATTTTATTGTGATTGATGAATGCCACCGTGGCGGGGCCAATAGCGAAAGCACATGGCGCTACATTATGGAACGGTTTGCCCCTGCGGTACAATTGGGTTTGACCGCCACGCCCAAGCGGACGGATAATGCGGATACATACGGATATTTTGGCGAACCTGTGTATCAGTATTCCTTAAAGGAAGGGATCAATGACGGCTTCCTGACCCCGTTTCGCGTGCGCCAGATTGCCTCGACAATGGATGAATACACCTTTGAGGGGGATGATGCCGTTTTAACGGGGGACGTCGAGGCGGGCGATGAATTTGCCGAGGGCGACTTCAACCGCAAAATTGTGATCCGCGAGCGCGAATTGCATCGTGTGCGCACGCTGTTATCCGAAATAAAGCAAAATGATAAAACTATTGTTTTTTGTGCCAGCCAAAAACACGCGGGCCTTGTGTGCGATTTGATCAATCAGGAAAAGGCCAGCGACCACCCAAATTATTGCGCCCGTGTGACGGCGGATGAGGGGGCTTTGGGTGAAAGACACTTGGCGGCGTTTCAGGATAATGAAAAGACCATTCCTACAATCCTGACAACCTCGCACAAACTATCAACTGGGGTGGATGCCAGGAATGTGCGCAATATCGTTTTGATGCGACCCGTGAACTCGATGATTGAATTTAAGCAGATTATAGGACGGGGCACGCGGACGTTTCAGGGTAAGGATTATTTCACGATCTATGATTTCGTCAAAGCCCATACGAATTTCCAGGATCCTGAGTGGGACGGTGATCCTGTGGATGTAATTGTTGGTCCGACTGAGCCAAGGGAACGTGAAACGCCTGACGATGATCCAAATGAGCCAGCAGGCGGCGAAGACCCCGAAGGGCGTTCCGAAACAATTGAGATACAACTAGCAGACGGAAAGTCCCGCACGATCCAAAACATCGCTGGGACAAGTTTTTGGTGTACGGACGGAACGCCCATGTCTGCGAATGAATTTATTGAACGACTTTACGGTGAATTGCCCGAACTGTTCAAAGATGAAGATGAGTTGCGCAAGCTGTGGAGCATGCCTCAAACCCGTAAAACGCTTTTGTCGGAATTATCTGAACGAGGATATAGCATAGATGTTCTGACCATGATCAGAGAACTTATAAATGCAGAAAAAAGCGACCTTTTTGATGTGCTGGCCTATATCGCCTATGCGTCTAACCCCGTGACACGGGAAACCCGTGCGGTAAGCTGTCGGAGAAGGGTTGTAAGTGACTATGAGGGCAAGCTTGCCACGTTTCTTGAATTTGTGTTGGATGCGTATGTTAGCAACGGCATTGGCGAGTTGGATCAAAATAAGCTGCGAGACCTGTTAAGGTTGAAATATCACTCTATAACAGAGGCTGCTGAGAAATTGGGCGGGCCACAGGTCGTCGCGAAAGCTTTCGAGAGGTTTCAAAGGCATTTATTCCAAGAGTAGGCCACATACTGCAACCAACTGGGGGTACATTTGGGGGTATCCTTAAAAATCACATTTATTTAATAAAGTAATAACAGTAGGTTAGTGGCTTAATATGGGTGCGTGTGGGCGCCATTTCCACGGCAATCGCTTGAAGATTTCAGCCTTCACCTTTGATTGCGGCTTTTAGGTAACTATCATCCCAAGCGGCTGTTTTTCTTCGTATTTTCAGACTGGCCGTATCGCCGACTTGCTTGAAGATGTTGATTGCACTATGTCGCATCAGAGCCATGTTGGCGGGGCCATTTTGGGTCCGCAAGCGCATCAGGTCGTCGTGAAACACCACATCCATCACCCAGTGCAGGCGATTTTCCACACCCCAATGGGCGCGTGTGGCGCGCAGGAATTGCTTGGCTGAGAGCGGTGCGGAGGACAGATAGTAACGTCGCGAGAAACTGGTTTTACCTTTGTGTTTGACCTCGGCCTCGATCATGCCGATAGCGGCGAGGCCTGGAAACCTTGGTGCGCCAGGCTCAGACCGATCAGGGCGCAGCCACTCTACATCATGACTGACATAGGCACGACGGATTTCTATCCGCCCATGATCGGCATCGGTGGTTTCATGGGTTTCCAAACCACTGGTCTGGTCGAAATAGAGCCTCACCTCTTCATGCAGTGATTTTTGGTTGCCTTTAAGCGCCAAAAGATAGTCTGCGCCTTGTGCGAGGATCGCCGCAGCAATACCGTGTTGGCAGCCCATTGCATCAATCGTGACCAGCGCGCCTTTCAACTCAAGCCGCGCCAGTAGTCGAGGTATCGCGCTGATTTCATTCTCTTTCTCGTCACAGGATTCTTGCCCCAAGACCAATCTCTGACGCGTTGCCCAAGCTGAAACCAGATGCAGGGCGCGGCCATCCTCACCATGCGCACGGCGTGACGACTTGCCGTCAATTGCCACGATCTCATCATCGCCATCGCGCAAGGCCGCAACCCAGGAAACGAAGCATTCGCTAAACAGGTCAGCGGGAATCGCGTTCATCACATCATTGAGCGTGTCATGAGATGGGATCCCATCTTTGAAGGGTAGAAACCCACGCAAGAATTTCAATTTTCGGTCCGCCCATCGGGCTATTTCGGCAAAATCATCAGCACCAGCCATAACACCGCAGAGCACAATCAGTAGGATTTCGGGTAGTGGATAAACAGTTTTCCAGCTCTGGCGTGGGTCTTCAATGGCAGAAAAATGGTCGAGGATATTGGCTGAGATCATGGGAGGCTCCGAATGTCATTTCAATGACCAGAGAATCACATATCACCCGCTAAGGGAATCCCCACTTTTTCAAGCGATTGCCGTGAAGTTATGGCAGGGAAACCTGTCTATATCACCTTTGATTTGGATTGCTTGGACCCGACGATTGCTCCTGGCGTATCTAATATTGAAGCGGGTGAGAAAGGCTTTGATATAGATGAAGCTGTGACTTTACTGCATGCTGTTCGTGGCATGAACATCGTTGGCGGTGATATTGTTTGTATGATGCCAACCAAAGACAGCCCCAATCAAATTACAGCGCTTACAGCATCCGCTATCATGTTCGAAATGATCTCTATGATTGCAGAAAACACTGCCGCGAAATCCGTTTAGCCTCACTGACCAGAAAGACTCTATGCAATGACAGACCAAAGCACATCATTTTTTCAACCCGTTTCAGGGATGGATCTGCCGCGTTTCGCTGGGGTGCCCACCTTCATGCGTCTACCGCATCTTACGTCTAATGACGCGGAATATGCATCTGTACAGATGGGGTTGATCGGTGTGCCATGGGATGCAGGAACCACCAATCGCCCAGGTCCACGACACGGCCCACGGCAGTTACGCGATTATTCGACCATGATCCGTTCAACCAATCCTGCGAACGGAATCAACCCATTTGCCAAGGTCAATTGTGCGGATTTAGGTGATGTCGCTCCAAATCCAATTGATATTCAGGATTGTATGAATCGCATATCTAAGTTTTATGCAAATCTTAAGGCTCAAAACATTACTCCTATGACTGCAGGGGGTGATCATCTGGTGTCTTTGCCAATTCTGCGCGGTCTTGCCAGTGATGGCCCAGTTGGTTTGATTCAGTTTGATTCACATACGGATCTGTTCGATACATACTTTGGTGGCAATAAATACACGCACGGCACACCATTTCGTAGAGCCATTGAAGAAGGTTTGGTTGATCCAAAACGTATGGTGCAAATTGGTATCCGTGGCACAGCCTATAACACTGAAGATATTGAATGGGGCGAAGCACAAGGCGTTCGGATTATTCGGATTGAAGAGTTGTTTGACCGTGGTGTCAAAGATGTCATGGCAGAAGCGCGCAAGATTGTCGGGACCAAAGCAACCTATTGCACTTATGATATTGATTTTATTGATCCTGCCTATGCCCCTGGTACGGGAACACCTGAAATTGGTGGTCCTAACAGTTTTCAAGCCCAACAAGTGGTGCGTGAATTAAGAGGCGTCAATCTGATAGGAGCTGACCTTGTTGAAGTATCCCCACCTTTTGATGCGGGCGGTAATACTGCATGGCTTGGAGTTGGACACCTCTAAAAACCTATCTTTTAGGTGTATTTTGTGATTCAATATTTTCAGGAGGATATTTTGATGCACGAAGCAGGATTGTTTGATTTTTCTGATCATCTTGAGCGTTTGTCTAAAACAGGCGACCCACTTGTCGCGCTTTCTGAGCATGTGGATTTTGAGATGTTTCGGTGTGCACTGACAAGTGCACTTAACTATGGAGAGCGTCCACAGGGGGGTCGTCCGCCCTATGATGCGGTTATGATGTTTAAGATTTTGATATTAGCGTCGATGCATAATTTAAGTGATGAGCGGATGGAGTTTCTGATCCGCGATCGTTTTAGCTGGTTGCGTTTTCTTGGTTTGCAAATTGGGGAGCCGACGCCAGATCAAAAGACCATTTGGGTGTTTCGGGAGAAGTTGACCCAAGCGGGTGTGTTGACTGATTTGTTTGCAACCTTTGAGGATCATTTACGTAATCGGGGTTACAAACAAACTGGGGGACAAATTGTAGACTCATCGCTGATTGCAGCCCCACGCCAACGTATGACTTCAAGCGAGAAAGCCCGCGCCAAGGCTGGCGAAGATGCAAAAGATATCTGGCCTGATAATCCAGCCAAGGCGGCACAGAAGGACACCGACGCACGGTGGATGGTCAAGTATAGCAAGGCTAAAACGACCAAGACGGGTGAGAAAGATGCGGGGTTAGTTGATATTTCCGTACCTCACTTTGGCTATAAAAACCACATCAGCATTGACCGTAAGTTTCGGTTTATCAGAGGTGAAAAAACAACAGATGCAGCGCGCTATGACGGTCATGAGTTGGCGTCAGTGCTCACCAAGGACAATCGTTCTGGCAAGGTTTGGGCCGATACAGCTTACCGCACCAAGAGCAATGAGGCATGGCTTAAGGCCAATGGATTTTTCTCCCACATCCACCGTAAAAAACCAAAAGGCAAACCAATGCCCAAACACATCGAGCGCGGTAATGCGACACGTTCTATATTTCGCACCTGTGTCGAGCATGTCTTTGGTCATCAGAAGGGCCCGATGGATTTATCCATTAGAACCATCGGAATTCAACGCGCCACAACAAAGATGACACTCGCCAACATAACCTACAATATGAAGCGTCTCATCTTCCATGAACGACGGCAAGCCACAGCCTGAATCCGTCTAGAATTCAGAAATACCCGCTCAGGCGGCTCCATAAAGCATGAATGCCGCATAAAACGGAACAAAACAGGCTTTTTTTGCGTCAAAAAGCAGCCTGCCGTAAAAAATGCCTATCAAATACCTCTGGAATTAGCGGTTAATCGAGGTGTCCAGTTTCAATTATGTTTGAATTGATGTGTATGCTTTCCGACGCAATCGCAACACGGAAAAACACTATATAATTATATGAAACAAGAAAATAACTATAAGAGTTGTTTGCTTGTTTTCAGCACGATTGAAGGCTGATTTTACTATCAAATACTCTAAACTTTTGCGGGCAAGTGCAGTCGGTGATTGTATTAGAAGCTTTACGATACCAGCTTTTTAAGAAAGCCGTTTATCATTTCTGATAACAATACAAGAATGATCACTGCGAGTGTGACAGTCGCGGCTTTTTCATATTGAAAGGAACGCACATAAGTTTGAATATAAAGACCTATTCCACCAGCACCGACGATTCCTAGAATTAAACTTTCACGTAAATTTAATTCAAACCGAAATACAGTATCACGCAGAATAACTGGGGCCATTTGCGGCCAGATACCATAGCGCAGTTTTTGCAAACCACTTGCTCCTGCACTTTCCAGAGCGATGACTGGGCCAGATGCAACATTATCTATGGCTTCGGCATAAAATTTCGCAAGCATTCCTGTAGCATGGAACGTAATTGCAAGTATCCCTGGTAAAGGCCCTAACCCAACTGCACTGACCATCAGCATTGCGACTAATATAAGCGGGATGGCCCGAATAAAGGCAAGAAGTGCACGTACAGGGCGCCAGATGTTGGGCCGCACCAAAGTTTCAGAGGCCAAAACACCTAATATGGCGGATAAGATCACCGCAAATAATGTTCCAAGAATTGCAATCCGTAGCGTCTCAGCTAAGCCCCGCATCATATCACGCCAAATCGAAAGGTCAGGTGGTACCATTCGGGACAAAAAATCCCATAAACGCGGCCCTGCATTGCTCAATTTAGCCATTTCAACATCGCTTGTCAGGCAGGCCCAAATTATAGCCATAGCCACAAGAAGCCATATTGATGAACGTTGCATCAGCTTACGATCCGCAGCTTATGATCTGGTTGGGTTCCGTGATAAAGTGCAACGATATTGCTCTTTGCGATTTTTCCACTTGGACTATCAAACAGTATCTGACCTTCACGCAGGCTAACAACACGATCTGCATATTTTAAGGAAAGCTCTGGTTGATGTGATGTGAAAATAACGCCAATCTCGCGTTTGCGAGCTTCGTTTGTAATAAGTTTCAGTACCTTTTCAGCATGGGCCGGATCAAGATTACTGATGGGTTCATCGGCAAGGATTAACTGTGGTTCTTGGGCCAAACAGCGGGCAATGGCAACGCGCTGACGTTGACCACCTGACAGTTGGTCCGCTCGCCGATCAGCAAGCTCAGCTAAGTTGGTATCGCGCAGCACAGCCCCCACCAACATATGGTCACGTTCATTGAAACGGCCCCAAAGTGAGTTCCAGTGTTTGGTTCGCCCAAGCCGACCATTCATAACATTTTGATACACGCTTTGACGATCAATTAAAGCGAAATCTTGAAAGATAAAGCCAGTATCAGCCCGCGTCTGCCTGTGTGGGGTCTTATTCGGATCCAGAGACCTGTTCAAAACCGTTGCTGTCCCATCCCAATGACGCAAACGTCCGTCCAACAAATCAAGCAGTGTGGATTTTCCTGCGCCCGATGGCCCAATTAGGGCCACGCATTCCCCAGCTTCTACCGAAAGTTCAATTTGGGTCAGCGACTTAACCTTGTCAAATCGATGCTCAATACCAGAAAGGGAAAAGGCTTGTGTCATTTTAGATACCCATAGCGTTTTGCCGTGGCGCGCACGCCGTCATAGTCAACTACATTTGCGGCAACATAACCATCTGGGCCATATAGATATGCCAGTAAATGCTGATTTTCTGAGGCATTTAAGCTGAGCATGGCTTCAACAAATCTGGATTGAACGTCTGTGTTAAGACCTTTGCGGGCAATAACGACATGGCTTGGTATTTGTTCTGAATCTGCAATCCAAGTGACTTCTGACTGTTGCTCAGGGGTTAATAACAAATCCGCATATTGACTTGCACCTGCTGCATCAACCAATCCCGAAGCCATAGCTTGCATGGCTTGTTGGTAACCGCCGGCAAAGAATTTCTGACCAAAAAACTGGGCGGCTTGATCCGCAGAGCTAATCAATCCATCCTTCACGAACAAATCGAGCGGATAAAGGTATCCCGATTCAGAAATAGGATCCGCAAAAGCAATATCTCGCCCCTTTAAATCCGCCAGTGTTTTGATGCCACTGTCTCGGCGTACAAAAACGCGTCCAGAATAACTCGGGGCGCCGCGATAAACTTCTGATAGCAGTGGGACTGCACCAATTTCTGCTTCCGCCAATACAAAAGGTAAAGCGCCCATAAAGGATATATCTGCATCACCATTGCGAAGCGCCTCGACTGCAGCAGCATGGTCAAAGGTAACAAATCCACTGACAGGCACACCAACCTGATTGGTTAACCATGTGGTGATGGCTTGAATATCACCCAACAGTTTGTCCGGGTTTTCTTGCGGAATAAAGGCAAGCTTTAATCCTTCAGCTGCGTTGGCAATTGCTGGCAAGCAAAGACTGGCGGCCGTGCTGGCTAAAAAGTTACGTCGTGACAACATCAGAACATCCTCGCATCAAATTTATCTTGTAGGGATTGAAACTCCTGCCAATGAGTTTCTGCCAGTGACCAGTCGTTCGCGGCGACGGCATCTCCAACAGCTTGTAATGTATCGGCCAGTTGATAGACATCTGGGCGCGCGGCAAGATTATCCATCGTACCTGCATCCGCAGCCAGATCAGGTGCAACGGTATCCACGAGAATGGCAATATTCTCAGTATCACGGGCGGGCAATAAGGTGTTAAGCGTTGATGCGAATGTTGTCAGTTCTTCAAAGGCCAAACGGAAGGTACTGTTTTTGCCCTCAAAGGCTTGATAAGGTTCATCTCCATCTCCAACGGCTTCAAGATAAGCGGTCAAATCTGCCCGCTGTTCATCACCCAAACCCAAAGATTTATTGCCGTTGAACCAGTCAACAACGCTCGCAAGTGTTGGTAGGGAGCCGTCATGCATATAAGGCGCGGAGAAATTAATGTTGCGCAAGGTTGGCGTTTCAAACGGGGTCGGGGTACCGCCTGCAAAAGGGGGCTCAGATGTTCCGATGTCATAGGTTTTCCCGTCGCGAAAATTACGATCAGGTGTATGGCAACTGGCGCATGAGCGACCATTCAATCCTTCATAAGACGTATTAAACAAAACCTCACCGCGTTTGGCCGCATTGGACGCGATATCAGTTAATGCGCCAGCGCGATCAATCTGCGGGTTGGGTAGAAAATCAAAAGCACGCATATAAGCCACTAGCGCATCCAGTTGAAATGGAGTGGGTTCTTTGCCTGCAAATTCGGTAACGATCACATTACGTGTAAATCGGCGCAAGCTGGCTTCGCGCCCATCACGGCCATAAGGTGCTGTAAAGCGAATGCCGCGTAATGAAGGTGTATCCAAATGATCATCCACACGGTCATTGAACATAGGATTAAAGAAAGCGCTATCCACATCCATTCCACCTGCGCGGTGGCTAAGACCTGGAATAAAGAAGTCCCGATTTACATCTGATCGGTTGTGACAAGTGGAACAGGCAATGCCCAAATCACGGGCTGGGCCGCTGAAAA
Source organism: Amylibacter sp. (assembly GCA_965206885.1). Classification (GTDB taxonomy): domain Bacteria; phylum Pseudomonadota; class Alphaproteobacteria; order Rhodobacterales; family Rhodobacteraceae; genus Amylibacter. Next base: position 751,895 of record CBDBLJ010000008.1, read on the forward strand.
TTTCAGGGCTGTCAAACAACATATCGCCGTATGCCACAAGCGGTAGGTTTGCTTCATCTTCACCTGCTTCTTCGAATTGTAGGATCAGTCGCGGTAACTGCTGCTGATCTGCAATATTAGAACCAGGTGGTAAAGTGAAAGGCAAATCAACCGAACGGCCATCTAGAATAGCGGTTTCAGGGATTGGGTTAAGCTTTACACGATCTGTGAATTCCGTTGGGGCATAATTGGCCTTCAGATAATCTTCAATCAGGTTACGCGCATCTGTAAATTGATCAGTATTTACATCGAAAGCACCGTTACCCAATACACCTTTAGAGCCAAGTGCAGAATTTATTTTCAACCACGCACGCCCCAACTGACGATAAGCTTTGGGGTCCGCTGCTTTGATGCCATCTTCAAAGGCTCGAAACAAAGCCTGTGCTTGCGCGATGTTTAATGCAGCTTCTGCGGTACCCATGTTTTCTGCTGCCGTGGCCAAATCAGCCAAGATAGCATGGTGTAGTGTTTTTGTCGCGGCTTCAAAGATTGTTTGCCGATCACCGCTCGATAATGCGGCACGTATCACAGTTTGCTCCGACGGAGGTAACAAAGACAGAGCCGATACTTTAACAGAAGAACCATTTACTGGATTTTCCCAACTGTCTTCTATCTTGGCCCATGGAGCCGGGCTTAAATTACCAAGAAACATAGTTAACCGATAAGCCGCAGCTTCTGGCTCCCATGGAGCTTGTTCTACAGCTGTGGCAAATCCCAGAGTTGGTGCAAATAACAGCGTTAAAGCAGTTAGTATTCGTTTCATGTTGGCTTTATCTCATATTCTTAGCTTTGGCTAAGTTTATTAGTGATTGCTACCATGTTGTCAAGATATGTTCCATAGGGCATATAGGTAATTCTGTATGGAAAACGGTAAAGTGACCACTTCGAAATGAAACATGAGCTAAAAGACCAACCCAATCGTTCGATTGATGATCAAGCCAATGGCTTTGAAGCAGTGCGCCTTGCCCACCAAAGCGAAGTAATCGAAGATTATGTTGAGTTGATCGCGGAACTAATACACGAGAGTGGCGAAGCACGTCCCGTAGACATAGCCACCCGACTTGGTGTCGCGCAACCAACCGTCAGTAAAAACCTACAACGTCTAAAGCGCGAAGGTTTGATCACGCATGAACCTTATCGCGCTGTTTTTTTGACTGATAGTGGACGAACCTTGGCCGAGGCGTGCCGAAAGCGGCATCGAATTGTCGTTGCGTTTCTAAATGCTCTTGGGGTTTCCAATGAAATCGCAGAACACGATGCAGAGGGTATTGAGCATCACGTTAGTGATGAAACACTTAACGCCTTTATGTCGTTCATCGAGAAAACTAAGCTTTAAAATACCTTCCCAGATGCTATATTAGCACGGGCTAATTCACATAATCGTTTTTAATATGAATGTTTATCCGCGATCATTTTTTATGTGGAATATCTAGTCATCATATGTGCAATTACGCACGTTGTAATTAACAATATATATAATAAGGTTGGTAAGCTATGAATCGCTATTTTTAAATATAGGTGATTTATAAACCCTCCCAAGGAATACTGGCTATGAAATTTCGCATTTTTACCACTTTGTTTTTATTCGGGAGCTTTATGCTCCCTGCAAACGCACAACAGACACCACCGCCTGTTACTGTTGCAAAACCAGTCATCAAAAACATCATTGAACAGGATGAGTTCGTGGGGCGCTTTGCCTCTAAGTCCGAAGTGATGCTACGTTCGCGAGTGTCAGGGTATTTAAGTGCTGTGCATTTCAAGGATGGCACGCTGGTAAAAAAAGGCGACCTTTTATATACGATTGATCAACGCACATTTGAAACTGCCCTGCGCCAAGCACAATCGCAAATTAGTATTGCAACAGCTGCATATAAATTTGCTAAAGAACAATTGGAACGCGCAGAAGCCTTGGTTAAGAATGGTAATATTTCCCGCAGTACCGTGGATGAGCGTCAAGAAACGTTTTTGGCGACGCAAGGTACATTAGAACAAGCTAAATCAGCGGAAGAACTGGCGAAGATTGATTTGGATTTCACAGAAATTCGTGCACCTATTGCGGGCCGCATTGATCAAAACGCAGTGTCTGTTGGTAATTTGGTTAATCAGAACGAAACAGTATTAACATCCATTGTTTCTGGAGACCCAATCTATTTCTTTTTCGATATCGATGAACGTTATTTTCTAGCATACGCAAAAGATGCGCGCGCGCGTGGGAGTGTATTGCAAGAAGGGGCTGGCAGGCTTGAGGTTTCTATTAAGCTGTCTGACGATAAAATTACACCGCAAAAAGGAATACTAGACTTTTCTGAGAATCGTATCGATGAACAAACTGGCACAATGCGTGTCCGTGCTATTTTGAACAATCCAGATGATCTTTTAACGCCAGGTTTATTTGGTACGGTTATCGTACCTGGTTCTTTACCTTATGAAGGCATTCTTATTCCAGATGCTGCATTAGCCACCGACCAAAACAGGCGCATTGTTATGGTGATTGATGAAGACGGCAAAGCTAAAGGTAAGGTTGTGAAACCTGGACCGATGCATGACGGTTATCGGATTATCCGATCTGGTTTAGATGGCAGCGAGAAAATTGTTATCGAAGGCTTATTACGCGCGCGCCCTGGCGCGACGGTTACGCCTGAACTGGTCGAATTGCCAGCGGTTGCGGAATAAGAGAATGGGAAAGTTCTTTGTTGATCGCCCTGTTTTTGCGATTGTTCTATCTGTAATTATGACAATTTTAGGTGCAGTTGGATATACTCAATTGCCCGTAGAACAATATCCACCTATTGCGCCACCTTCTATTGTGGTGCAAGCGAACTATCCTGGCGCTGATGCTGAAACTGTCGCTGCGACGGTCGCGACTCCGCTTGAGCAGTCAATCAATGGTGTCGAAGGTATGTTGTATATGTCATCGTATGCCACTGCGGATGGCTCGATGAGTTTGACTGTTACGTTCGAAATCGGCACGGACTTGGATTCTGCCCAAGTTTTGGTTCAAAACCGTGTAACGACATCATTACCGCGATTGCCACAAGAGGTGCGTGATCTTGGTGTGACGACAACGAAGTCCTCTCCAGACTTGATGATGGTTATCCATATGTTGTCGCCTGATGAAACGTATGACCAACTTTATGTGTCAAATTATGCGCGTGCACGGGTTCGGGATCTGTTGATCCGTTCTGATGGTGTTGGTAACATACTTATTTTCGGCGAGCGCGAGTTTGCTGCACGCGTTTGGTTGGACCCAGATAAAATGGCATCATTGGGTCTTGTCGCAAGCGATGTAGTGGGTGCTTTGCGCGAACAAAACGTACAAGTTTCAGGCGGTTCCCTTGGTGCGCCACCAAATGACAGTAACAGCGCGTTTCAGGTCACTGTCACAACGGCCGGACGTTTAGAAACGCCCAAAGAATTTGGAGCTGTGATTGTCCGTGCAACGGAAGACGGCCGCGTTGTACGGCTTCGGGATGTTGCACGTGTGGAAATCGGAGCGCGATCTTATGTGACCAATTCTTATTTAAACAATAAGCCTGCGGTTGCTCTAGGTGTCTTTCAGCGGCCAGGTTCGAATGCTTTGGCAACAGCCGAAGAGATTATCAACAAAATGGATGAGCTGAGCAAAGACTTCCCGCCTGGATTGGAACACCAAATTGTTTACAATCCAACGGAGTTTATTTCTGCATCAATCAATGCCGTTTACAAAACAATCTTCGAAGCAGTGTTGCTCGTGATTGTCGTCGTATTGGTATTTTTGCAAAGCTGGCGCATGGCAATTATTCCATTACTTGCTATTCCTGTCTCTCTGGTTGGCACTTTTGCAGTAATGCTTGCTTTGGGATATTCTTTGAATCTTTTAACACTGTTTGGTCTTATCTTAGCGATTGGGATTGTGGTGGATGATGCCATCGTTGTGGTGGAGAATGTTGAACGGAATATAGAAGAAGGCAAATCTGCACGAGATGCATCGGCCCGTACTATGGATGAAGTGTCTAACGCTATCATCGGGACATCATTGGTACTTATTGCCGTCTTTATCCCATCGGCATTTGTTCCTGGTATTACAGGTCAATTCTATACGCAATTTGCGGTGACAATTTCTGTTGCTACAATTTTATCGACCATTAATTCACTAAGCTTGTCACCAGCGTTGTCCGCGATTTTGTTGAAAGCGAAAAGCAAAGAGACAAGTCGCAATCCTTTGATGCAATTCATCTCTCTCTTTACGAACGCTTTTAATAAGGGTTTTGATGTGGTGACGCGGGTCTATGTGAAAATCGTCGCGTTTTTGATTGGGTCATGGAAGATGATTACAGTCAGCTTGATTGTTTTCTTAGGTTTGTTAGCAGGCACAGTTTGGATCGGTCAAAAAGTTCCAACAGGATTTATCCCACAAACGGATCAAGGGTATGCCATTGTTGTTGTGCAATTGCCAGATGGAGCTTCTTTAAAACGGACAGACGAAGTGATGCGTAAAGCATCTCAAATCGCGCTGGAAACCCCTGGTGTGGCCAATGCTGTTGCTTTTGCTGGTTTCTCAGGAGCTACGTTTACGAATGCATCTAACCAAGGTGTGATTTTCACACCTTTTGACAGTTTTGATGACAGACTTAAAAATGGCCTAAGTGCGCAAAAAATTGTTGGGAACTTATTTGGTCGTATGCAAGGACTGCGAGAAGCTTTTATCATTGCGATTGCACCACCATCTGTTCGCGGTGTCGGCAATGGTGGCGGCTTTAAGCTTCAGCTTAAAGAAAACGAAGGGTCGGATATGTCCCGCGTTTTAGGCTCTGCTTATGCAATTATGGGAGCTGCTGCTCAATCCAAAGACGTGACAGGAGTATTCACAACATTCTCTGCTGGTAGCCCGCAAGTCTATTTGGAAATTAACCGTGTCAAAGCGCAAATACTGAATGTACCTATCGGTGCAATCTTTGAAACATTGGCCATTAATTTAGGATCGTCCTTTGTGAATGACTTCAATTCATTTGGTCGCCAGTTTCAGGTTCGCGCACAAGCCGATCAAAAGTTCCGCCTTGAAAAAGAGGATATTGCGGCATTGAAAGTACGTTCTGCAACAGGGGCTTTGGTACCTCTTGGAACGATTATGGAAATTCGCGATACCGCAGGGCCTTCACTGGTACAACGATATAACCAGCGCGTGTCTGTGCCCATTCAAGGGTCCGCAGCACCTGGTGTCTCAACTGGGCAAGCATTAATCGCGATGGAGAAAATGGCAGATTCAATTTTGCCCCACGGTGTTGATTATGAATGGACAGAACTTGCTTACCAAGAACGTAATCAAGGTAATACAGCGATTTATATCTTCGCATTCTCGATCCTATTCGCATTTCTCTTCTTGGCTGCTTTATATGAAAGCTGGTCGCTGCCATTTGCAATTATTTTGATCGTGCCTTTATCTGTGTTTGCAGCACTTCTTGGTGTTATGGCGCGTGGAATGGATAACAATATTCTAACTCAGGTTGGCTTGATTGTACTTGTCGGCTTGGCAGCTAAGAATGCTATTTTGATCGTAGAGTTTGCAAAACAGGCCCAAGAAGAAAGAGGGCTGAATGCTGTTGATGCTGCGATAGAAGCAAGCCGTCTGCGGTTGCGCCCTATTCTGATGACTGCTTTCGCCTTTATTTTAGGGGTGGTGCCTTTGATGATCTCAACCGGTCCTGGTGCAGAGATGCGCCAAGCTTTAGGAACTGCAGTCTTCTCTGGAATGCTGGGGGTGACCATACTTGGGCTGTTCTTTACGCCAGTGTTCTATGTGGCAATTAAGGGTTTATTTCTTAAACGTAAGTGAAACAAACCCTTAAATATGGCTTTTTGCTGTAGCGAGTGAAACGTTATGTTGATTGTTTCATCTTGCGATCCACATCAGGCAGCTGCAGTGGCTTCGATCTCGAACAGCAAGCTGGGGATCGCGAGCCTGTTCACACCGAGCAAGGTCATTGGGGGCGCGCATTGGATTGGCCCAAAGCGCATTCCAAGTAGGTCAAAGTTCTTTAGTGCCTCATCCACGTCAGTGGTAAAAACACCGAGCCGAATGATGTTATTCAGACCCATGTCGGCGGCAGAAAGCACCGCCTCTAAATTATCTAGCGCTAGGCTGATCTGTCCACGCATATCACCTAGATGTTGCGGGTTTCCCTCACCATCGACGGCAGTTTGCCCTGCGCAGATCAGCTGGCTAGAACAGTCTGAGATGATCTCTGCTTGATTGTAGCCAAGGTTCAGGGACCAGTTCCATGGATTTATTACTGTACGTTTCATTTTTAGAATCTCCTTGTTTAGGTGTGTGCAAATTATTTAGAACAAATTAGTGCCATTTTTTGACACTATATGTGTTAAGGTAGTGAAATGAATATTCGCCTTCGTCACGACGCCATTGTGCGCGCTCTTCGCCGTAACGGAACCTCAACGATTGATGAACTCACCGAGGAGGTTGGGGCATCCCGACGAACGGTCCTGCGTGATATTGGTGCGTTGCGCGATCAGGGTTTTGTCATCCACTCCGAATGCGGCCGTGGTGGCGGTGTGCAACTTGACCCACAATCGGTGCAAACCACAGCACGGCTTTCAGTCGCCGAGGTATTTGCACTTCTCATCAGCGTCGCAGCTATGCGTGGAGCTCGTAGTTTGCCATTTACAGAACTTGCAGATGCAGGTTTGGCCAAAATTGAAAAGGCCTTGCCGTCAGATAAGGTGCGCGATTTACGGCGATTTCTGGACTGTTTGCACATTGGCGAGCTTTCACCACAACAGGATTTATCAGATATAGGGCAGATGGAACCAGCGCTACTACCTGCATTCGAGACGGCTTTTCTGGAACGACTTAACCTTCGGTTTCTGTACCGTGATGCGAAAGGGATAGAAACCAGTCGCGAAGTAGAACCACAAGCTATGCTGATCTTGCAGCCGCTATGGTATTTGGTGGCTTGGGATCCTGCGCGCGACGATTTTCGCCATTTCCGGATGGATCGGATCAGCAAGCCAGAATACATCGAAGGCGCAACATTTCGGCGACGCCACGTGCCGTTCGCCGATGATGTCTGCCCGTTCCGTAATTTGCCCCACTGATAGTGTAAAACTGATCTTTATAAACGCCGCAGTATTCCGCATTCAGGCTCAAAGCAGACATTCGATGTTTGTGTGTTTCTATATACTGGTGTCTGACTTGCTGACCTACTCCCACTCATTAGAATTTAGCATGTGAAGTTAACGCTTTATCTTGCTGAAAATTCTGGAATGTCTAAGGTTCTGCGAACGTTTCATTGTAGATCAATAAAGGAATATCTAATGGCTGTTTTTGCTTCTGATAATATAACGAGCGCATGCCCTGAAATTATGGACGCCGTTATTGACGCTAATTCAGGCATTTCTGCTTCTTATGGTGATGATGAATGGACATCACGTTTACATGACAAGCTTTCAGAGATCTTTGAAACAGAGGTTGCGGTGTTTCCAGTTGTAACAGGGACGGCATCAAATGCGCTGGCTTTGTCTGCTTTAACGCCTCCTTTTGGCAAGGTTTATTGTCATGAATTGTCACATATAAATACAGATGAATGTGGTGCGCCCGAATTGTTTACGGGTGGGGCTAAGCTTATTCCCATGCGTGGTAATAGTGGAAGAATTAAAGCTGACGAATTGGCTTCATCCATCCGCGGGATAGGCAATGTTCATTTAACGCAACCTTCGGCCGTTAGTATTACGCAAGCGTGTGAAACAGGAACAATCTACCAATTGGACGAGATTGGCGCAATTTCTGAAGTTGGCCATAACCATGGAATGAGCGTGCATATGGATGGAGCGCGATTTGCCAATGCAGTGGCAACACTTGATGTAAGCCCAGCAGAGATGACTTGGAAATCAGGCATTGATGTCTTGTCATTCGGGGGGACAAAGAACGGTTGTCTTGCAGCGGAAGCGGTCGTGTTTTTTAAACCTGATATGGTTAAATCTTTTCCTTACCTTCACAAAAGGGCAGGGCAGTTACTTTCTAAAATGCGTTTTATCTCTGCTCAACTCGAAGCTTATCTATCTGATGATCTTTGGCTTCGTAATGCACGTCATGCCAATGCAATGGCAACCCGAATGAGCGAAGGGATGGCCGCTCTTTCTGGTGTTGATCTTGCATACCCGACCCAATCTAATGAAGTTTTTATTCGATTATCTAAGGAACTTGTGGAACATCTCAATACTACGGGCTTTGATGTTAATGAAGACGAACTTGATGGAGCGGCAGCTCGTTTTGTGACGGCTTGGAATACTCAAACGCAAGACGTAGATCGGTTGCTTGCAGCGATCAAACAACATGTGTAATCTATTTTAGTCACAGGAAAAGAACCCCAGAAAGCTCGTATGAAGAGCATAACTTATTATAGGCAGAAAATGATGTAATGGTTGGGGAAGTACAATATTTATTTTCCAATAATTGGTTAAAACCACCAGCTTTTAGCTGGTCAGCTTTAGCGTTATTTACATAAGGTTTCCTTCCATTTTAAGACCCAGCGTTGCGGTAAGGTCTTAAAATGGAAGGAAACCTTATGATCTATTCTACTGGAAGTCATAGCAGATATTATCACAGATACCATATCGTTTGGGTAACAAAATATCGTTACAAGGTGCTGCGTGGTGAAATGCGTGAGCGTATTCGGACATTGATACGACAAACGTGCAATGAATTGGGCGTACACATTGAAAAAGGCGTATTGTCTACCGACCATGTGCATATGTTTGTGTCAGTCCCGCCGCACGTCCCAATTTCAAAGGTGATGCAACGCGTAAAAGGGAGGTCCTCATACAAGATACAGCGGGAGTACCCCGAATTACGCAAACGCTATTGGGGGCAACGGTTCTGGGCTAGAGGCTATTTTTCAACGACGAGTGGAAATGTGACGGATGACGTTATTCGTCAGTATCTTGAATTACATTCAAAACGTGAACCTACCGACGAAAGTCGGTAGTTGTTCAGTTAATAAGAGTGGTGTTTTTATACCTATTACTTAGTTTTTATGCTATAAATTAATGTATTATAGTAGAATTTGATGGTTAAGACGCTTTAGAGGAATTAATGTGGTTGGATATAAATCCGTTATGGAACAAGAAGTCGTGAACCTAAGTCAAAATCCACATCGCTTGCGCGAAGAGCGCGAAAAAATTCTTGAAATTGCTATTGGCCGCGAAGTGAAAGCACATCGCCGTCAGAAAAGCATGACAGTTGCTGAACTTTCAGAACAGACTGGATTGTCGATTGGCATGCTGTCTAAGATCGAAAATGGCAACACCTCCCCATCTTTGACAACCCTGCAAACGCTTGCCAATGCGTTGGGGCTTCCTATCACTGCATTCTTTAAGCGTTTTGAAGAAAACCGCGTTGCTGTGCATACTAAGGCTGACGAAGGTGTGGTAATGGAGCGTGCTGGCACGCGGGCAGGGCATCAATATAACTTGTTAGGACATATAGGCACGAACTCTAGTGGTGTGACGGTTGAACCTTATCTCATTACGTTAAGTACAGAAGCTGATATATTTCCCACCTTCCAACATGAGGGAATCGAAACGATTTACATGCTAGAAGGTGAAGTTGATTATCGCCATGGCGACGAGATTTTTAGGCTTCAACCAGGGGATACATTGTTCTTTGATGCAGACGCACGACACGGTCCAGAGAAACTGGTAATGCTGCCTGCAAAATATTTGTCGATTATTTCTTATCCACAAAAGAGCTAGATTACTCTAGCTCCCTAATTTAGGTTCTGTTTCCAGCTCTGGCCAAATACCATCTGATGTTGGTTTGCCATCGTCAAATTTTGACAGGTAATCCAGCATCATAGGGCGGTTGTCGATGAACCCTTTATAAGTGGCCAATTCCTCTGGTAAGTCGCGGATGACGCGGTGCAAACGGCGCCCCCATTTTGGAACTGTCATCAAATCCTCGAAAGCACATAGATAGCATCGAATAGGAAAAACCAATGCGTTTGAACGTGGCAGACGGAAGAAAGTTTGCAACTCAACACGTAAGTATTGCTTTTCTCCGATATTTTCGGGTGTGACTGTAGTTTTTTGAACACCCCATTTATGATAGTTCTCTGGTGATGTATCCAAAAGCGGATTAACGGTCATCGTCCAGTTCAAACGACGCGCAGGAGAGCCCTGCTGGATATTCAAAAGGAATTTCAGTGCACGTACAAAGATGCCTTTCTCATGAGCCAAAGGCACAGGTGCATGCCATTCAAAAAAGTTCATGCCAATGTCGAAATCCAAAGACCAATCAGCCTGTGTTGTGATCATACCTGCATCCATCCACAAGTTATCATCGCGTTGATCTAGGACTGCAAAATCACCTTGGGCTTGACGCGTAATGTATTCCATAGGGCCGTAGGGCAAGGTTGTTTCATCCATGAACGTAAAGCTGTCATCAATACCCAAAGGCTTATTTACCCAACGCCATTTGTTGCCATCGCGGTGCAATTCAAATAAATCAGGATAATCCTCTGACTTACTGATCATAATCAATTCCAGCAAATCCCAACCAGCTAAAGTCATGTGCGGCAGGGATTGGCAACGGAGTGGATCTTCGTCCAAAACTAAGGCACGGTCACGCATTTCCGATACATAATGCTCATCGACATCAAACCGTTTTTCATAAATAGACCCTTCAGGGCCGCCACGGTGTTGTTCCATGTTTACGGAATACATATAACTGTCTTCGTGGAACGGAAACGGGAAGCGTTTGATTGCCCATTCAGAGTTTTTAAACGTGTAATCGCCGCGAAATGTTTCTTCGTTGAATTGTATAGTCATAACTCTCTCCTATCGGTCCAGCACAAGGGTTTTACCCTCGAACCGAGATACGCATGGCATGATCTTTTTGCCCGATGCGTGTTCATCTTCTTCTAACCAGTGATCACGGTGGATGAATTTACCATCATATCCGATCACATTGGTTTCACATTGCCCGCAAGCACCGCCACGGCATAAATATGGTGCGTCGACACCTTCACGCTCCATAGCTTCTAACAAGCTTTCATCTTCACTTACTTGGATTACTTTGTTGGACACAACCAGTTTCACTTCGAATGGTTTGCCTGATTGAGGCGCCAGAAATTCTTCATAGTGAATGGCTTCACGTGGCCAGCCAAGGTCAGCTGCTTTGCCGCGAACCCAATCAATCATTCCTTTGGGACCACAAACGTAAATATGTGTACCTAGTGGTTGACCTTCCAGTAGGTTATCCAAATCGATGAACTGCTTTTCTTCATCGTAATAGACATTTACATCATTAGGATGCGTTGATGTGAGTTCACCAACATAACTTCCCAAAACTTCAGAACGACATGCGTAGTGCAATTCCCAATTGCCTTGGGAGCGGTCCAATTGTTTGATTTGGGCCATAAACGGTGTGATGCCGATACCACCTGCTATCATTAGATGCTTTTTAGCGCGTAAATCCAATGAAAATAGATTCACAGGATAGCTCAAAACCATCTCATCACCGACCTTCACATTGTTATGCATAAACAATGATCCACCACGTCCTTCGTCATCTCGGCGTACCGAGATCATATATGTGGATTGATCCATCGGATCAGACATAAGTGAGTAGGGGTTCAAACGTGTGATCTCCCCATCCTTCATTTCAATGACAGTATGTGCACCGCCAGAGAATGTTGGAAATAATGCGCCATCTGTACGCTTGAATTCGAACCGTGTGACCAAGTCGTTTAGTTTTACAACATTAGAAACAGTTACTGTGATTTTATCTGTGCCAGCGCTCATTTATACAACTCCACAGATTCAGGTACATTTCCAGGGTCTTCGGCATCAATGCACACGGCTTGATATGCTGCTTGGCGGCGCGAATAGTGATCGCGTACAAAAAGGTTTAAGCCGCAATGCGCACAGACAAAAGGGTCTGTCATAACATCTTCTGTAACGCCTTTGCAGTGAACGCATTGCATACGGCGCGCAACTGAACCACGGTGTTCTGTTTGCAGTGCTGTGTGGGGAATACCTGCAGCGATTGCTTCGCGTGATGCTTGCCCCATCAGGCCTTCGGTGCCCGTCAAGTAGACTTGTAATCCCATGCTCGCAGAACTCAAAACATGCTGAAGACGTTGAACAGAGGCTTCATAACTTGGGCCGATATAAAGCTGTTTTGAATTTAACGCTTCAAGCTGCTTTGTATATGTGTCGCCAGTATCTTTGGGGATATAAATAATATGAGAGTTTGCCATTAGAGCAGTGTCAGATTTTGCAAGGTCTAAGATGGCTTCAGCGCCTTCGGCATCTGCTACAAACAAATGTGCGTTGCCTGCGCGGGCTTCTAATGTGCCGTAAACGGGACGGCTTCTTATACTTTCGGGAAAGTTAAACTTGGACATATGCCCAGCATCCTCTTGGTTTTAGTAAATGTAAAGGTACGGACTAACGATGGCCCGTACCCAATTTGAAATCCGATTAGCCTTTGGCTGCGCGGATTTTCTTTTCTTTGTCATAGAACGGCATTTCTTCTGCAACACAGGCAATTTCAGTGCCATTGCCATTGCGTACCGTCATTTTTGTACCTGCAACGGCGCAATCAACAGGCATACGTGCGATGCCAACGTTGTGCTTGTTCACAGATGAATACATGCCGAATGTAACGTGACCCACTTCTTTGCCATCTTGCAGCAATGTAGCCCCTTCATCCGCTGGCTCTGTACCCTCTAGACGTACGCCATAAATTTTGAAGCGTTCTTTGCCTTCAAGCGCATAGTGATTTTCTGCGCCACGGAAGCCAACTTTGCCTGGGGATACTGTGAATTCAAGGCCCAATTCCCACAAAGTATCGCCACAAGGCTCATCCGCGAATGGGTATGTTTCAGAATTATCACCCGGATAGAACAACAAATAGCTTTCTGTGCGCAGCAAATCTAATGTCGAGAACTGAACTGGAATGATGCCCATATCAGCACCATCTTCTAAGATGTTATCCCAAAGATGGGTCGCATCTTTTGCATGGCAGAAAATTTCATAACCACGTTCACCTGTATAGCCAGTCCGTGAGATCATCACAGCACAGCCAAACAGCTTTGTTTGTAGAATACCAAAGTAGGCAAGATCACGAATGCCGTCGATGTGCTTTGCCAAGAAATCTACAGCAACAGGGCCTTGCAGGGACATGTCGTGCATATCATCATCGAAAGAAACAGAAACATTCTTACCAGCAGCGGCTGCTGTCAGTTGCTCCATACCTGTGCCTGTACCATGAACAACCATCCAGCTGTTTACGGATAAACGGTAAATCACACAGTCATCAATGAACTTGCCGTCATCGTTTAACATACAAGCGTATGTTGAACGGCCTGGCATGATTTTATCTACGTTGCGTGTTGTCGCGCGGTCAATAACGTGTGCTGCATCAGGTCCAGTGACGTGAACTTTTTTAAGCCCAGATACGTCCATCAAACCTGCCTTTGTGCGAATTGCCACATAATCGGCCTCAGCACGTTCTGGTGTGCCGTCATAGAACCAAGCGGTTCCCATGCCGTTCCAGTCTTCTAATTCAGCGCCAATTGCGCGGTGACGATCTGCGAGTGCAGATGTTCTCCAGATAATAGCCATTATGAATCTCCCGTTGTCTTGTTTTTATGCGCACATTGAGACTCAGGATGCAGAAAAAAGCAAGACTGTTATTAAAAAAATATTCCTGGCAGGCAAAATATTGCACTCTTACGACTACTATTTAGCCAAGATCGTATAGAATGTCTCAATTCACATAGATTTGGCTTTAAAATTAGAAATGCCAGAAAAGTCATTATTGACAAGAATCATACTTTAATCATTACTGTAGTTAATATTTTTTAACTAACAGGTAACAATAAGGGCAAAAATGCCTCAAATTAACTAAGGGAGAAGTGGAAATGGATGGAAATCTTAATGCATTAACAACGATCTTTACCGAATTTTATTATTGGGTAACGGTTGTGTTTATGTTCTTAATTCATGTGGGGTTCTGCATGTATGAGGTCGGCGCGAGTCGGCGCAAAAATCACATGCACACATTAATGAAGAACGTGATGATCATACCTCTGGTCACTGTCACGTTCTTTTTCTTTGGATGGTGGATTTATTGGGCGTTCCCAAATTTCTTCCCGGGTATGGGCGGAATCGATTGGGCTGCGGGCCAAGGAAACCTACCTACATCTGAAACAATGGCCACACACATGGGCGATCGTATCACTGGTGTATTCTGGGCAGCATTCTTGTTGTTCTCATGGACAGCGGCATCAATCGTTTCAGGTGCTGTGATCGAACGTATTCGGTCATCCGCCCTTTGGGTTCATGCCGTCATGATCGGTTCCGTATGGTGGATCATCGATGCAGCTTGGGGCTGGCACTATGCTGGTTGGATGGTTCAAAAACTAGGTTACCACGATGCATATGCATCTGGTGTTATCCACGCAATCGCGGGTGGTTATGCATTAGCGGTGATCATTGTTCTTGGTCCACGTATCGGTAAATTCGCAAAAGATGGCACACCTCGTGACATTCCTCCACATAATCCGTGGATGGTAACATTGGGTATTTTCCTGATTTATACGGGCTTTTGGGGCTTCTACGCCGCATGTAACGTTCCATTGATCTCACCAGAAGTAATTGGTGGCGAAATCGTTGGTACAACATGGACTGCAACGAACATCTATCTTGGTCCAACCTCACTGGGTGCGATTACGTTTAACTTCTTGTTGTCACTCTCTGGCGGCTTGATGGCATCATACCTTGTGTCAAAAGGCGATGCATTCTGGACGTTCTCTGGTGGTCTTGCTGGTATTATCGGCGCATCTGCTGGTAATGACTTGTATCACCCGATGCAGGCTTTGATCATTGGTGCTATCGTTCCAACAATCGCTTACAAAATGCACTACTGGGTCGAGAATAAATTCAAGATCGATGATGCAGTGGGCGCAGTTGCGGTTCACGGTTATGCTGGTTTCATGGGTGTTGTTATTGCTGGTTTCGTATTGTGGGGCGCTCCGTCATCACCATTCGAAGGTTATGCAACGATTAATCCAATCGGTCAGTTCATCGGTGCGTGTATCATGTTTGGTCTACTTGGATTTTTACCAGGCTATGTGGTTGCAAAAATCCAATCAGCACGCGGTACATTGCGTATCCCACCTGAAGTGGAATTGCAGGGTCTCGATTTTGCTGAGCATCATGCCTACGAAGATGCTGTTGCAGAAATCACTGCTGCCAGCCATCGTCGTGTTAAATCTTAATCTGAAGGAGGAATAAAATGTCTACAATAGGATATGAAAACTGGGCTGTTGATATGGCCGACGTTGGAGCAATCTATCCCTTCCAAGGATATGAATTACCAATGGTTATTGTTGGTGTTGTCTTCTGGTTAGGCTGGCATGTCATCCAGTCAAAGCGTGAAACAGCACATATTGAAGAAGCAATGAAAGTAGGTGATCCTGAAAAGATCGCAAAAATGCTAGATCAATATTAATAATACAATAAAAACAACGAAAGGGCGCATGGTTTTGCGCCCTTTTATTTTCCAATAATTGGTTAAAACCACCAGCTTTTAGCTGGTCAGCTTTAGCGTTATTTACATAAGGTTTCCTTCCATTTTAAGACCCAGCGTTGCGGTAAGGTCTTAAAATGGAAGGAAACCTTATGATCTATTCTACTGGAAGTCATAGCAGATATTATCACAGATACCATATCGTTTGGGTAACAAAATATCGTTACAAGGTGCTGCGTGGTGAAATGCGTGAGCGTATTCGGACATTGATACGACAAACGTGCAATGAATTGGGCGTACACATTGAAAAAGGCGTATTGTCTACCGACCATGTGCATATGTTTGTGTCAGTCCCGCCGCACGTCCCAATTTCAAAGGTGATGCAACGCGTAAAAGGGAGGTCCTCATACAAGATACAGCGGGAGTACCCCGAATTACGCAAACGCTATTGGGGGCAACGGTTCTGGGCTAGAGGCTATTTTTCAACGACGAGTGGAAATGTGACGGATGACGTTATTCGTCAGTATCTTGAATTACATTCAAAACGTGAACCTACCGACGAAAGTCGGTAGTTGTTCAGTTTCACTATTAGAGAAATAAGTTTTTACTATTAAGAAAATAAGTTTCTTCGTAGTTGAAACTCTTAATCTTTGATGCTAGCGTTTGATTCTAGAATATGAGATTTTAAGAAGGGGTTACGCAAATGTGCGGCATCGTAGGGTTATTCCTTAAAGATAAAAAATTAGAGCCAGAGCTGGGCAGCATGCTAACAGATATGCTTGTAACGATGACTGATCGTGGTCCAGACAGCGCAGGCATCGCAATCTACGGAGCTGACGTAGATAGTAAGGCAAAGATGACAGTACAGTCAGATACGCCAGACGAAGATTTCGCAGGCCTTGATAAAGCTATTAAAGCGGCAACTGGAACGTCTGTTTCTATTTCACGCAAAGATACACACGCCATTTTGGAAATGGATGCAGATGCAGTTACGACTGTTCGTGCAAGCTTGCGTGAAACGCACCCGTCAATTCGCGTGATGAGCACGGGCGATACTATAGAGATTTATAAAGAAGTTGGTTTGCCAAAAGATGTGGCAGCACGTTTCGAAGTAAATACAATGTCTGGTACGCACGGTATTGGTCACACACGTATGGCAACCGAATCTGCTGTAACGACAATGGGCGCGCACCCGTTTTCTACAGGCGCTGACCAGTGCTTGGTACACAACGGTTCTTTGTCTAACCATAACAGCTTACGTCGCAAATTGCGCCGTGATGGTGTTCATATTGAAACTGAAAATGATACCGAAGTAGGTGCCGCATATCTGACATGGAAAATGCAACAAGGCAGCACATTAGGTGAAGCTTTGGAAAGCAGCATAGAGGATTTGGATGGCTTCTTTACCTTTGTTGTTGGAACCAAAGATGGCTTTGGTGTTGTTCGCGATCCAATCGCTTGTAAACCTGCGGTTATGGCTGAAACAGATCAATATGTAGCATTTGGCTCTGAATACCGCGCATTGGTAAACCTACCGGGTATCGAAGATGCTCGTGTCTGGGAACCTGAACCTGCAACTGTTTATTTCTGGAACCACTAATATGCAAAGTTTTGACTTAGAAGCGCAAGGATTGCGCGAATTGAACGCAACCCTGCACGCGCAGGCTAATGATACGAACCAAACAGCTTGGGAAGTTAATAATCCCAAAGGTAGCCATGCTATCGCTGTGGGTCTTGATGCACCAATCGAAGTGACTGTGAATGGCTCAACTGGTTATTATTGTGGCGGCATGAACCAACAGGCAACGGTGCATGTTAAAGGTTCCGTTGGGCCTGGGACTGCAGAAAATATGATGTCTGGCAAAGTCATCGTCGAAGGTGATGCCAGTCAATATGCTGGTGCAACGGGCCACGGTGGTTTGCTTGTTATCAAAGGCAATGCATCCTCACGGTGTGGTATTTCAATGAAGGGCATCAATATCGTCGTGCATGGAAATATCGGTCACATGTCTGGTTTCATGGCGCAATCTGGAAATATGGTTGTTTGCGGTGATGCAGGTGATGCATTGGGCGATAGCTGTTATGAAGCACGCTTCTTTGTACGCGGATCAGTGAAAAGCTTAGGAGCTGACTGTGAAGAAAAAGAAATGCGCCCAGAACACATTGAGGTTTTGAAAGAGCTTTTGGCAGAAGCAGACTGCGATGCCAAACCAGAAGAGTTTAAACGTTATGGCTCTGCTCGTAATCTCTATAATTTCGACGTTGATAACGCAGCGGCTTACTAAGGATCATAATTATGAAATCACATGACGACAAAGGGATCCCGCATACTTCACCGCGCCAATCCGCTACGTTCACTAATGACATCAATAGCGATATTCGCCGCGCGGCAGCGACAGGGATTTATGATATTCGCGGGGGCGGCGCAAAACGCAAAGTTCCTAGTTTTGACGACCTGCTATTTATGGGCGCATCTATTTCACGTTATCCTTTGGAAGGATACCGTGAGAAGTGTGAAACAAGTGTCACCATCGGTGGGCTCCATGCTTCAAACCCAATTGAATTGGACATTCCAATTACAATAGCGGGTATGAGTTTTGGTGCTTTATCTGGCCCAGCCAAAGAGGCTTTGGGACGCGGCGCTTCTGCTGCTGGGACATCCACAACGACTGGTGATGGTGGTATGACGCCAGAAGAACGCGGCCATTCCAACAAGCTTGTTTATCAATATTTGCCATCTCGTTACGGCATGAACCCAAATGATTTGCGTAAAGCAGATGCGATTGAAATCGTGGTTGGCCAAGGTGCTAAACCAGGTGGCGGCGGTATGCTTCTGGGCCAAAAAATCAGTGACCGTGTTGCTGGAATGCGTAACCTTCCAAAAGGTATCGACCAACGTTCAGCCTGTCGTCACCCTGATTGGACAGGCCCTGATGATCTGGAAATTAAAATTCTAGAACTTCGTGAAATTACAGGATGGAAAGTGCCAATCTATGTAAAAGTGGCGGGTGCCCGTCCTTACTATGATACGACATTGGCTATCAAAGCGGGTGCAGATGCAATCGTTCTTGATGGTATGCAAGGTGGTACAGCTGCTACACAAGACGTGTTTATCGAACATGTTGGCCAGCCGACCTTGGCAATCATTCGCCCTGCTGTCCAAGCTCTTCAAGACTTGGGTATGCACCGCAAGGTACAGTTGATCCTATCTGGTGGTATCCGCTCTGGTGCTGATGTTGCAAAAGCAATGGCGCTGGGCGCAGACGCTGTCGCAATTGGGACTGCAGCTTTGATTGCATTGGGTGACAATGACCCGAAATGGGAAGCTGAATACAATGAGCTTGGCACAACAACGGGTGCATATGATGATTGGCATGAGGGACGCGATCCTGCTGGTATCACTACGCAGGACCCTGAGCTGATGAAACGCTTTGATCCAATTGAGGGTGGCCGCCGTCTGCGCAACTACCTAAAAGTGATGACGTTAGAGGCGCAAACCATTGCACGGGCCTGTGGTAAAAACCACTTGCACAATCTAGAGCCAGAAGATTTGGTAGCCCTAACAATGGAAGCTGCCGCTATGGCAAAAGTTCCATTATCTGGAACTGATTGGTGGCCAGGTAAGCCTGGAACAGGATTTTAGAATTTATCAGGTGTAGCTCATAATGGGCTGCACCTTACTCGTAACAACAAAGACAACGATGAATAGGGAAAGGAAGCAGGACCATGACTATAGATCTGGCAGACTTCGCAAAAAAGAACGACGTTAAATATTTTATGATTTCATACACCGATCTTTTCGGTGGACAACGTGCTAAACTGGTACCTGCAAGTGCGATTGCTGGTATGCAAGAAGACGGCGCTGGCTTTGCTGGTTTCGCAACCTATTTAGACCTAACACCTGCGCACCCAGATATGCTGGCTGTGCCTGATCCATCATCTGTGATCCAATTACCTTGGAAAAAAGATGTGGCATGGGTTGCTGGAAACTGTGTGATGGAAGGCCAAGATGTCGCCCAAGCTCCCCGTAATGTTTTGAACCGTTTGGTGGCAGAAGCTGCTGAACTGGGCCTGAACGTTAAAACGGGTATTGAGGCGGAGTTTTTCCTACTGACACCAGACGGAAGTCAGATTTCAGATGAATTCGATACGGCTGGTAAGCCTTGTTATGACCAACAAGCTGTTATGCGTCGTTACGATGTAATTGCCGAAATCAGTGATTACATGTTGGAAATGGGTTGGAACCCATACCAAAACGACCACGAAGATGCGAATGGACAGTTCGAAATGAACTGGGATTTTGACGATGCTGTAATCACAGCGGACCGTCACTCGTTCTTTAAATTCATGACAAAATCTGTGGCTGAAAAGCACGGCATGCGCGCAACATTTATGCCAAAACCAATCGAGGGTCTAACTGGCAACGGGTGTCATGCGCACATCTCTGTTTGGGACACTGAAACGGGTAAAGTAAACAGCTTCGCGGCTCAAAAAGACAACAAAAGCGATACAGGTGAACTGGGTCTGTCTGACCAAGGTCGTGCCTTCTTGGGCGGTATCATGAAGCACGCTTCCGCATTGGCTGCGATCACAAACCCTACTGTGAACAGCTACAAACGTATCAACGCACCGCGCTCTATCTCTGGTGCGACATGGGCACCTAATTCGGTGACATGGACAGGCAATAACCGTACACACATGGTACGTGTTCCGGGTCCAGGCCGTTTCGAATTGCGCCTACCAGACGGTGCTGTGAACCCATACTTGTTACAAGCGGTCATCATCGCAGCGGGTCTAAGTGGTATCCGCACAAATGCAGACCCAGGTCCACGTCGTGACATCGATATGTATGCAGAAGGTCATAAAATCAAAGATGCACCAAAATTGCCTTTGAACCTCTTGGATGCTTTGCGTTTCTTTGATGAAGACACAGAATTCAAATCTGCTTTGGGCGACGAATTCAGCGCAGCTTACCTTAAAATGAAGCACGTAGAATGGAATGAATTCTGCACAAGCTTCACACAATGGGAAAAAGATAACGCAATTGATATCTAAATCTTACGTATAACTTATAAGAGCCGTTGGGATAATCTCCCTGCGGCTCTTTGCATTTCAAAGGCAGCATACCAATGAAAGTACTGATTTTTCAACATATTAAAGGCGAACACCCAGCAGCTTTTGCCCAACTTATGGATGCTTATGGTGATGCGTATGATGTTGTGCATCTCTTTAACGATGACCCCATTCCTGATACGTCACCTTACGATATGCTCCTTGTCATGGGCGGGCCTATGGATGTGTGGGAAGAGGCAGATAACCCTTGGCTGGTTCGTGAAAAACAAGCTATCAGGCATTGGGTGAAAGAGTTAAAACGCCCATACTTGGGTATATGTCTAGGCCATCAATTGTTGGCAGATGCATTAGGTGGTACGTGTGGCTTTATGGATCAACCGGAAGCAGGCTTACTACCCGTCACTATAACAGCAGCTGGCAAAGTCGATCCTATATTCCAACAGTTCGAAGCAACGCTTACATGCATGCAGTGGCACGGTGTTCACGTAAACGTACTCCCTGAAAATACGGTGTGTTTGGCCGAAAATGATGCCTGTGCGACACAAGCAATACGATATGGAGCACATGCATATGGTGTTCAGTTCCATCCAGAACTTATTTCAGGGCTTTTAGAAGATTGGCTGTCAGATGCCCCCAACCGCGATTGGTTGGAAAACTTCTTGGGCAAAGACGGTGCTCAACAAATGGTTGCTGATGTGAATGCGCAGATATCGACAGTTCTGGAAACGTCACAGAAATGGCTCTTCTCCGCTTTGTTGAGTAGAAAAAGATGCCGACCGCCAAGTAACCTGTTGATATGTATGGTTTCTGATAACTTTACATAGAGCAGGTATATGACAATCAACATCTCGCAGCATATTTTAGGCCTCAAAGGGCAACGTGTAAATGAAATTAAACTGGATGACGGCGGTGTTAAGATTGTCATTCACTGCAGCCGAGACGCGCGTAGGAGGGCTATAGACCCTGCTACAGGCCAGAAGGGAAGCATCAACCAGCATGTCCGCCGACAAGTAAACGACATCCCCCTTTTTGGGTATCCTTGTGTGGTCGAGATTGAGCTGGCGCAGGTTTATATTAACAAGGGCGAACGCCGCATTGAGGGGTGTGATTTTGTTGATAAAGGGTGCCGTTTCACTCACCGATTTTGCCGACTGATCAGTGGATTATGTCGGCATATGTCTATTCAAGCGGTTTCCAGACATTTGGATATACGATGGGAAACGGTCAAGAATATCGACAGGGCATACCTTATTGAAACTCTCCCTACGCTTGATCCTGCAGAGCTAACTGGCTTGGAATATATTGGTGTAGATGAAGTTGCCCGGGCGAAAGGTCATGACTACATGACGGTGGTCTACGATATGGTTGGCGGTCATCTGATCTGGGTTGAAGCAGGCCGAACTGCCGAGGTTTTTTCAAGGTTTTTGAAACAACTGCAACCAGATACAGCCTGCAAAATAAAGGCCGTAGCGATGGATATGGGGCCTGCCTACCAAAAGGCTGTCAGAGAGTCCTTGCCGTTGGCCGACATAGTATTTGACCGTTTCCACGTCATGAAAAACTACAGCAAAGCTATCCATAATCAGCGTCGACTTGAGTTCAGAAAGGCCGATCCAAGTGGTAAAGAGTTGATGAAAGGGACGCATTATCTGTTGCTCAAAAATGCGGATAAGTTGAGTGAAAAACAAAGTGACAAGCTGCAAAGGTTGCTGGAGAGCAATAGCAACCTGAATGCACTTTACGTCTTGAAAGAACAGCTTCAGCTGCTGTGGAGTGCCGCTTCATTTGAGGCGATGGCGGAGCAACTGGAACGTTGGTGCCTGATAGCAGATCAGTCACAGATGCTCTATCTAAAAAAGTTCGCGAAATCCCTACGGAAACATTGTGTGGGCATCTGCAACTACGCCAAACACAAGCTCACAAGCGCCAGGATAGAGGCTGGTAATGTCAGTATAGGAATGATCCGTAAGCGAGCCAGAGGCATCAAGGATACCGAATACTTCAAACTCAAAATTAGACAATCATCCATTCCAGATAATCAATCTATGCTCTATTTGAAATCCTAAATCTACTCAACAAAGCGGAGAAGTGCCACAGAAATTATATACTGGACTTAGGTTGCTGGCTTAATCGTCAACAAGTTTTCCGTCATTCACTAAGGCAACAGCAACACGTTCAAAAGATGTCATTAAGCGTTCTTTGAGTGGGCTCTCATGTCCACAATCATCCAAAGCTTTTCCCATACACAACAACCAATTGTCAGCATCCTCTTGTGTTATAGGGACATGGGCATGCATCAGTTTTACATCCATATGCCCATGTTTTTCATGATAATGTCGTCTGCCACCGAAAAATGCACTTAAGAAATTGAACTGCTCTTCGCGGGCATGTGGAATACCGTGACCGCGTGTATGCAACCGTTTTATAGCTTCGCCATCTGGCGTGTTTTCAATAAGATCATAAAAGGTTTCAACCAAATGCCGAACAGCAACCTCTCCTCCGATTTGATCGATAATCTTTTCCATCTCTATACCTTTGGGCGCTCACTTTGACGATCTCGATAGGACTTAGGATATGTATCATTTAGCATATTGAGATCTTAGCAATTTATGTTGCATTAGTGGAATAAATATTTAATGTGATGAATAACATTGAAGCACATAAACTGCAAGTAATCTGATCACATAAATAGTACTATCTGGAAATAAGACTGAGGCCGCCAATAATGTTTGTAATTTCAGTGATATTATTATGAATTCGATCTATCAGGTATTTTGTAGATGTGATTTAAAAACATACTTTACCCCATAATATGGAGTGATTTTTGACAGCTTTATTAGGATTAATCGCCGCTTTTGCATGGGGCACTCATGACATTTTAGTACGGTATGTCAGCCAACGTACCTCGATTTACTCAGCACTGTTTGTCGTGATGTTATCGGCGTGCTTTTTTCAACTGTTTTTTGTTTTATCACAAAGTTTAGAATTTGAGCTGACTGTCTCAGATATTGGCACCGCAATCTCCGTAGGGTTTTT
Source organism: Amylibacter sp. (assembly GCA_965206885.1). Classification (GTDB taxonomy): domain Bacteria; phylum Pseudomonadota; class Alphaproteobacteria; order Rhodobacterales; family Rhodobacteraceae; genus Amylibacter. Next base: position 775,572 of record CBDBLJ010000008.1, read on the forward strand.
CTTTGTCGGTGCAAGTGTTGGGCTTTATAAAGCTTTTGAAATAGGCCCAATACGTCTTGTCTCGCCACTTATTGCAACGTTTTCTATTTTTGCGATATTTTGGGGGGCAATTAACGGCCAGAATATAACCGCACTGCAATGGCTTGCTGTTTTTATTGTTCTCATTGGCGCCAGTCTCGTTGCCATCCTATCGGATAAAACTGGCCAACAAAATACAAAGCAGCAAAGAAATGCCGCGATAATGTGGGCTTTAATCTCCAGTATCTGCTTTGCCATTACGTTTGAGTTGGGGCATTCAAGTGTTGCAAACGCTCCAGATAGAATAATTGTTCTGATAACTAGAGTTACATCTTTTGGGATAATATTTTGTCTTATGTGCGTTATGCGTACAAAGATTTGGCCTTCTCTCTCTCAAATCCCAGTTTTAATCTTAATAGGGTTTTTAGATGCTGTTGCACTTGCAAGTGTAATGTTCGCTGGTAATTTGCCGAACTCAAATTACGCCACGGTCGGCGCGTCTGCCTTTGGCGTTATTACCATTGTGATGGCGCGCTTTGTCTTCAATGAGCGTATGTCGCTCATACAGTGGTTTGCCGTTTTTATGGTTTTCTCAAGTATTATATATTTAGCGCTTTAAGGCGGCATAGCTCTATCCGTAATACGATTTGATAATTCTAAAGATTTGTAGACATTAATAAATTGTGATTGTTTACTGGCAATCAACGGTTGTTCGTCAAATTAAAGGCTTATAAAACAGTGTTTCTGAGCTTATGCACAGTAACATTTTCACTATATTCTATTTGGAGAGTTCCAATACAAAAATCATTATTCTCGTTTATCTGGCAATACTCAAAGAGACAGCAACTTATATTGCTTGCTGTAACGACTTGTTTATTTCCATTACTTTATTTGACGCTCGAATTACCCAAACGTATTATCAACGATGCGATTGGTGCCGATGGCGATGTGGTGAATGTTTACGGCTATACTATAGAACAAATACCGTACTTATTTTTACTTTGTGTTTTGTTCCTAATTGCAATCCTCGCCCATGGATTGTTGAAAATGCGCATCAATACGATGAAGGGTGTGTTGGCGGAACGTATGTTGCGTCGCTTCAGATACTCTTTGATCGCACGTATTTTAAGATTCCCACAACCCTATTTCAGACGCACCTCTGAGGCGGAAATTGTTTCAATGGTTACGGCTGAAGCAGAGCCTTTGGGTGGCTTGATGGGAGATGCTATTGCGCAGCCTGTATTACAAACAGGCCAGATGTTTACGATTTTAGCGTTTCTATTTATGCAAAGCTTTTGGTTGGGCTTGGCTGCCGTTGCATTCATTCCGTTGCAAGCATGGCTGATCCCAAAACTGCAAAGACAAGTTAACTTACTGAACAAAGATCGCATTCAAGAAGTGCGCAAGCTTGCTGCAGAAATTGGTGAAACTGCAACGGGCGCAAGTTCATTACGTACAAATGGTGGCTGGCGCTACCGTATGGCAAAGATTTCGAAACGCCTAGGCATCTTATTTGATATTCGTTTTCAGATTTACCAAAAGAAATTCTTTATGAAGTTCATCAATAACTTCATCACGCAATTGACACCATTCTTCTTTTTCTCGGTTGGTGGTTTCTTGGTTATCAAAGGCAGCCTAACTCTTGGGGCACTTGTTGCTGCATTGGCGGCTTACAAGGATCTAACTGGTCCTTGGAAAGAACTGTTGGCATATTATAACCAAGTACAAGATATGAGTTTACGTTGGACTATCATCACACAACGTTTTGCCCCTAAAGGCATGGTTGAAGACGCGCTATTTGAAAGTGATCCTGATGTTATCAATCGACTTTCTGGCGATATCACTCTTAGCGATGTGACTGTATACGATATGGATGGTGAGGTTGTATTAGACGATCTTAATGCATCTTTTCCAAAAGGAAGTACGGTTGGGATCACCAGTGACAGCGAATATGACAGACATGCGATTGCTGATCTGTTGACGCGAGAAATTGTGCCATCGCGAGGTGAGGTTACAATTGCTGGTGATAATTTGGCTCATCTACATCAGGCTGTTATTGCTGCTCGTATTGGCCATATGAATTCGCGCCCACATGTTTTCTCAGGGACTGTTGGGCAAAATGTAATGATGCCATTGCAACGAAAACCAATTGTGAATCCGGGGTTTGTAAATGAGAAGTTCAGAAAATCTCGTGTTGAAGCCTTAAGATCAGGTAATAGTGTTGATGATTTAAATGCGGAGTGGATGGACCCCAAATTGGCTGGGTATCAAACGGATGCAGATATTGGTGATTGGTGGTTGAAACTGGTTGATGGTTTGGGATCTGGAAATGCTTTGTTCCGCCGTGGAGTTGACCAACCTTTCCAAGAAAAATACCACCCAGAATTAGCTGCAAAATTAATTGAATTACGTCCTTTGATTGCGGATAAAATAAAACAAGCTGGGTTAGAAGAACTCTATTTTAGGTTTGATGAAGAACAGTATAATCCAGAGTTGCCTTTGGCTGGAAACCTGTTGTTTGCCACGCCGCGTATGAAAATATCACAGCAAAAACTTGCAGATCGTGTTGGTTTTCTAGCTCTGCTTCGTGAGCTTGATCTTGAAGAAAGCTTGCTGAAACTTTCACAAGACGTAATACAAATGTTAACCAGAACATTTGGACAAGATGGTACAGATCATCCTTTGTTCCAAAAAGTTAATATTGACCCAGTTTTTTATGAACGCGCAATCGAGCTTACACGTAGAAGTCGGATGAATGGCGATGACCCGCTAAAGGATGATGAGCTTGCCTTGCTTTTAACTGTACCGTTTAGCATTTCAGCGGAACAGATTGGTACTATTTTCACCGATGAAATGAAACAACGTATTTTGGAGTTGCGGCGCAACAAAGCGACACAAATCCAACCACGCTTTAATGATCTGTTCGCACCGATTGCTCCAAATAAGTTCGTGCCAAGCCTGACAGTTTTAGAGAATGCTCTTTATGGGAAGCTCTCAAAAGAAGCGGGTGGTAAAACGGATACATTAAAGAAATTGGTTGCGGATACGCTTTTGGAAGCTGGTTTAAAACGTCTTGTTGCAGAATTGATTTATGATTTTGAAATAGGTTTGAATGGCGCTGGGTTATCAAGTTTCTTTGAACAGCGCGTAGCTTTTAACCGTGCAATGATAAAACGCCCTGATATTGTTATCATGGAACGTGCTATGGTCAGTTCTGAGCCTGAAACACGCGCTGTGTTACCACGTAAAATGCGAGAGTTTTTACCAGATGCGACGATTATCTTTATTGATGATAAATTTGATGATGAGACGGAATTTGATATCCTGATCGAATTAGAAGACGGACGTATTACAACGAATGAACTTACCGAAAGATCTAACCTTGATGATGAGGCCGATACTGATTTGACCAAGAAGATGAAGGTTTTATCCAAAGCGGATATGTTTACAGGATTGGATCGTAAACAACTGCGCTTATTAGCATTTGGTGCGCGTTGGTATAAAGCCTCTGCAGGGGATATGATATTTCAACGTGGTGACGATGGCTGTGACGGGGCCTATCTTGTTGTTGAAGGTGAAGCAGGATTGTATTTTCCAAACTCGGGTCGAGAAAGTGATTTCATTTCAAAAGTACAACCTGGGCGTTTAGTCGGTGATATCAGCGTAATACGTGGCGAACAACGATGGTTGGATATGTGCGCGCACACTGATTTAGTCGCCTTGAGAATAGGACGCGAAGAGTTTCTTTCAGTTGTCGAAAACGATGTTTCTACAGCGATGAGTTTACTAAAAACGGTATCTGGCCACTTGTTGGAAGCAACTGGAATTAGTGATGATTCTAGAGATAAAAATTAACCACGACCGCGATATGTAGCGACACCCTGATCTGGAACCCACACATCTTTTGGAGTCTCGCCTGTTTGATAGAACACATCAATTGGAATGCCGCCGCGCGGATACCAATACCCACCGATGCGGAGCCAAATAGGGTCTAGAAATTCTTCTAAACGGCGCCCAATGGAAACTGTGCAATCCTCGTGGAATGCCCCGTGATTGCGGAAAGAACCTAAATAGAGTTTTAAGGATTTACTTTCGACCAGAAACTTATTTGGTATGTAATCAATGACCAAATGTGCAAAATCAGGCTGACCTGTCATCGGGCAAAGGGATGTGAATTCAGGTGCTGTAAAACGGACCGCATAGCCTACGCCAGCTTGTGGGTTTTCCACACGCTCCAATTCAGCTTCTTCAGGATTAGTAGGCAGAACCGTATCGCTACCAAGCTGCTTCAAATTACTATAGATTGTTTCTTCACTCATCGAAAATATCCTTTCTAAACGCCGCGTTTATTTCCCCAAAGCATCACATGCAATTGGGGAAGTACGGTCGCGGTGAACCATTGATCTTTTGTGACTTTATCAACCAGCCACAACATTTTATCCGTAACATCATTTTGGTTGATCTTTGCGTTCTCTTCATCACCAACAGGTGGTGTGTTATTACCAGGTTGCAAGTATATCGGCAGGCTTGGATAACGGGCCGCTACATCTTTGGCATAAGCATAATCGACATCATCAAATATGACGACTTTTAGAATAGTGTTGGGCTTGTTATCCGCCGCCTTCAAACAGGCATCAAAAGTATCCCAATCCGTGTCCATCTTACTTGATGGAGGCTTTGGACTGAACACCAACGTGTCTAAATCTGCGAACCAATCTTTGGACACAGAGCCTTGTGTTTCCAACGCGAATTTATAGCCTTTGGAGTGACCAAGATCGATCAATTCCCCAAACGGTTGGATCGCAGGATTGCCACCCGATAAGGTGACAGTCAAAGGCTTGCCGCCTGACAGTTTCTCAATCTCGGCAAAGACCGCAGATGTGGAGAGGGGATGCCACTTATCGCGGAACTCTTGATCGACTGCGTGCAAGCTATCGCACCAAACACAGCGGTAATCGCATCCACCAGTGCGCACAAAAACTGTCGGCACACCGATCAAGACGCCTTCACCTTGAATGGTTGGGCCAAAGATTTCGCTAACACGGATATCGCTCATGGACGGTACTCTGCCCATGTTTTTGGTGTTTCAGATACACTAACAGCCGAAACCTCTGGCAGATGCGGTTTGCACCAATCAAAGAAGTGTTTTGCCAGACGTTCAGCTGTAACCATGTCATCGCCAAGAATATCATTCAGGTGGCGGTGATCTAACGTGTCATCGATGTAGGTTTTTAACGATGATAATTCGCTATAATCACGTACAAAACCATGCTCATTTAATGTTTCTGCAGAAAGCTCCACTTTCACAATATAATTGTGACCATGTAAACGTGCACATTGATGATCTTCTGGAAGGCCAAGCAATTGATGCGACGCAGAAAAATGAAATTCCTTAGTGATACGGTAGGTCATTTTATTTACCTTCTTCTATAGCTTTGACCCAGAATTCGGGATCATCGTATTGGGTCGGGTCTGTAACGCCTGCAATGTCAAACGCTTCGCGGCGTTCCACACATGTACCGCATCGACCGCAATGCTTTTCACCACCTTTATAACAGGACCATGTATCGGCGAATGGGGTGTTATGTACAGCACCTGCTGTAACGATCTCTGCCTTAGAGCCATGTACAAATGGTGTGTAGAGCTTCACAGATGCATATCCATTAAGCGCTTCATTTTGCATTGTTTGGAACGCATCAATGAATCCTGGACGGCAGTCTGGATAGATAAAGTGATCCCCACCATGAACGGCTGTTGCAACAGCATCTGCATCTTGGGCCGCTGCCACGCCAAAAGCGACGGCCAGCATGATTGCATTACGGTTTGGAACGACTGTGACTTTCATGCTTTCCTCGGCGTAGTGGCCGTCGGGTACATCTATATCATCGGTTAGGGCAGACCCTGTTAAGCTGGCACCAATCGTTGAAATATCGATGATTTGAGACGGTACGCCAAGGACCTTTGCCGCGCGTGCAGCATAGTCCAATTCCTTTTTATGCCGTTGACCGTAATCAAAGGATAAAAGACTGTGTAATGTGTTCTCACTTGCGACTTTATAAGCAAGCGAGACACTGTCTAATCCGCCAGAGCAGATGACGATAGTTCTCATAGTTTTGATCCTTGTTTTTAACCAGGTAGGCTGCGACTGGTCGAGTGCAGATACTGGGTTTTGATCTGCGTTTCAATCCCCAAAACAGATATCCGTTACGTGTCTGGTTTACGTGTTTGACAACCCTGACACAAGATATGGCGTGAAATTCACCCAAAATGACCCAAAAATGATGGCGGTGGGCATAAAATGCCGTTACCACATGAGTAACTTATAAATGACTTCATTAGGATCAGAACAATGGAAACAGTTTCAGAAAATGCATGCTTTGGCGGTACCCAAGGCGTTTATACACACACATCAAAATCATGTGCCTGTGATATGACTTTTGCGGTCTATCTACCACCACATGCCAAATACGAAAAAGTGCCTGTGATTTGGTACTTATCAGGTCTGACCTGTACGCATGAAAATGCGATGACAAAAGCAGGGGCACAGGCTTGGGCTGCTGAACATGGTGTCGCTGTGATTTTTCCAGATACGTCTCCACGTGGTGAAGATGTGGCAAATGATGACGCTTATGATCTGGGCCAAGGGGCAGGGTTCTATGTGAATGCCACACAGGATCCATGGGCACCTCATTTCCAGATGTGGGATTACATCACCAAGGAATTGCCAGAATTGGTATTTGCAGAATTTCCATTAGATGTGAATGCGCAAGGCATCACGGGCCATTCTATGGGGGGGCACGGCGCACTGACAATCGGCATGACATATCCTGAGATTTACAAGTCTGTGTCAGCTTTTGCGCCGATTGCAAACCCGACAGGGTCAGATTGGGGCCGTAAACAATTGTCGGCCTATCTGGGCGATGACGAAAGCACATGGGCAGCACATGATGCAAGCTTGTTAATGGCTGAAAAAGGTCATCCAAACCACGTGCTGATCGATCAAGGTGCTGCAGATAACTTCCTAGATTTGTTGAAGCCAGAAGTCTTGGCAGCAGCTATTGCTGCAAAACGTCAACCTGCGACGATGCGGATGCAAGAAGGATATGACCACAGCTATTATTTCGTGGCCAGCTTCATGGAAGATCACATTGCGTTTCATGCGGATGCTTTATACGCGGTTTAAAAGATGCGCCAGATTGGACACGTCCTCACTGACAAAGGCTCGAAATATGCCGTCAGCGGTGGGGATGTGTCATCACGAGATGAAGCGGCTGCGTTCATTAAAGAATTAAAGCGTAAGAAAAAGTTTGCCAAAGCCACGCATAATACTTGGGCGGTTATCTTTTCGGATGGTGAACAGGTCAAGAATGATGATGGCGAAAGCGGTGCTGGTGCCATCATTTTACGGATGTTAGAACGCGAAGAAATGCTCGATCATATCGTTGTTGTGACGCGCTGGTATGGTGGTGTACATTTGGGCGGAGATCGCTTTCGCCACGTGCAAACATGTGTACGCGAATATCTAGAACCGTGATTTGAAACAACGTATCATGAATATTCATCCAATTTCTGCACAGGAAACATTACTTATCCGACATCAGGTTCTATGGCCAGATTTGCCTATCGAGAGTTGTATTTTAAACGAAGATGAAAAAGGGTATCATTTTGGTGGGTTTATCGATGGACACTTGATCTGTGTGGCATCTGTATTTGAAGTTGAAAACAACTATAGGGTGCGTAAATTTGCAGTTTTGCCAAATTTTCAAAAAAAGAGTTACGGAACACAAATGTTGCGATATATCTGTGATGCTTTAACTAATAAAACCCTTTGTTATCTGTGCCTTGACGCACGTAAAGCAGCAATACCGTTCTATGAAAAGCTAGGGTTCGAACAAAAAGGTAAGGCTTTTTTAAAGCGTGATGTACTTTATATAAAAATGTATCGTGCGTTAACCTTTTTGTCATAATCTCGCCTCAAATCAATTTTAGGTTGTTCCTGTGTTAAGCTGGAATGAATTCAGAAAAAATAACCAGTAACCTAATTGAAGAGACTTAAAGAGGGCTGATTGAGTGGTTTTATACTTCATTATATCATCGGTAATTGCATTGGGGGCATCAAGCTATGTGGCGTTTACAAAACGCCGTACAGCGAAAGAAGCTCTTTGCGCATGCCCAGCGCATTTGCAAATTTGGTGATGATCGTATGAAGGATATGCTTCTTGTAATTGCAGTTACCAAATCTTCTACAGCCCAATCTGTAGATGGTTTGGAACGACACACCCGAGGGGATGAAAATTTTCGGGAAAACTTGGTTGAATTGTCAATGGTTCATGATCAATTTTTGGCACATCAACATAACGACTGTGGTGGTATATTTAATTTGGTTCGGATGGCTAGCTGAACGGTATCACCCATTATGGTAATCATAACTACATTACCGAAACCTCGGCACTAGATCCCTCCAGAACCCTAGTGTCGGGGTTTTTAATTTGATTAGATGGCTTGTTTGGCCATTTCGCCATAATAAATGGCCATATAGAACATGAACGTCGCGACAACGACAAAGACATGCCAAATGGCATTCGAAAACCTCAAACTTTCCCATTTGTAAAAAATCACGCCAAAGGAATAGGTCAGCCCGCCAGAAATAATCAACCAAAAACTGATGGCTGGAATGGTTTGAACCATAGGCCATGTTAAAGCCAAACTGGCCCAGCCCAACCCCATATACAGAAGCGTTGAGTTGTTATTAGGCGCAGTCCAATAAAATATGCGGCGGGTAACACCGTATAGCGCAACAATCCAAACCAGTGCCAAAACCGTAAAGCTGAAATGACTGCCGATCAGCATAACAATCGGGGTATATGTCCCTGCAATTTTCAGGAAAATGCCAGCATGATCGAAACGGCGAAAAATTGGGCGACAAGCCTCTATCGGGGTCATGTGATAACAGGCGGATGCCATGAACGCGAACATCACAGTCCCACAGTAAAGCCATACGGCAATCCATTCGGTTAAACTACCGTCATTGGATGCAAGTTTGATCAATATACATGTGGCAATGATAGAACCAATAACACCAATCAGGTGCATGGTCCCGTCTGCTATACGTTCTGCTGGAGAATAATCGGGGTAAATATCATTTGGGTCTTTATGCATATCTATAGACTACGAAGATAAACCATAAAGCTAAAGACATACTTAACGTAAATGATAATATAAACACCCCTGCCATCGGGGGGACAATGGCAGGGGCGATTTAAGGTTTAGCCTGCTGGCAACAGATTGTTTTCAATCGCCGCAGTCATTTCATCTTCGCTCAATGAACCACTTTGATCTGTGTCCGCTGCCAGAAATGCGTTTGTGTCCACATCAGGCATCGCTGCTGTCAGCTCTTCCACTGAAACAGCACCATCTTGGTTCGCATCCACTGTCGCGAAATCAGCGGCATAAGCTGCTGTGCTGAACGTTGCTGCTGTGATGGCTAAAATTGTCTTTTTCATGTGTTCTCTCCTAAATAAGTTGGTCCGGATTGGGAGGTCCGAACAGAAACGTTTATCGCTTCTGGGGATCAGCATTGCGGATAGAAATCAAGGTCACAATCAGCGCAAAGCCATCTGCGTATTTTGTGCATCATCTGGCTGGTTTGCTGGAGTCGCATAAGCGGGCCAAGGCTGATGAATTCTAACTGGCAAAAAATAGCTGGCAGATATCAGCACGTTTGGCAAAGCTTTGCCTTTATAACCGACAGGCGCGCTGCCCCCCTTGCGCGGGGCTAAACTGCACCCAGCATATATTTCCCGATGCCATACACATAAAGCACGGCAAAAACGATGTTGATGTATTTCAATTGGCGCTCGGTGTGCAGCCATGCACAATAAATCCAGATGATACAAAACGGCAGGCCAAAAAACATCGGCCACGGATGCCAGTTTTGAACGATGGCAATCGTCGAACACAGACCCAGAACAAGGGCCAGCCATTTTAAATGCTGCTCATAGGCGGCAAGCGAAAAGCGTCGCATGCAGTATCCTTTAGATATCGATGTATGGGAACAGCGATGATACCGCTGCTATAAAAGCGCTATCACGGAATGCAGATTATGGGAAATGTTTTTACTTGGTGGCCTAAAGGGAAGTGGGCTGAATGTGAGCACAACACTTGCTGCAAGCATGTCCGTGCTCTGCACGGACGCGCCCGATCCTCCCCCACGGGAGGGCGCACTGCGCCCACCCTAGTCTCGGGCGCTTGTGTTCTTATAATTAGCTAATTTGTCTTTTAATTCTACAAAACGTTTATTTTTGGTATCGAACATTTTCTCAAGATATATCTCATATGCTTCGTAAGCATCCAGTAGAGAGTTCAGCGGAACGTCTGCACCATGACTGCCATCATTTAAGAGGTTTTGCATTGATTTGAAAAAAACTGCATCATCGGATTTTTCCTTAGCTAAACGTTTTATACGAATAGCTAAAGGTACCCATTTATCTTCAATGTATGCTGGATAACCTAAATCAGTTAATAATGCTTCTAAACTATTTCTCACAGCATTTGCAGCTAAATCAGTATCAAACCATAGGCAGTTAAAAGAAGAGACCAAATTAGATTTAACGTTCTCATATAATAATTCTGGTAAGTTTATTATATGAGGTGATGGATAAATTGATTTTGTTTTAAAGGTGATATTGTAATCAGTGCCGCCGTTAGAGCCATATTCTTCATAGACTGAACCTTCAGCATAATAGCTAAATACGTCACCACAGGAAGGGTGGTTACAGATTAGGGAGGTGCATATTCTTAATTCAATATTATCGGAGTCAGACCATTCTTCTTTTTGCATTTTTTTAGAAAATGTTGGATGAACGTGCTCAATATTTGTTTGAGGTATGATAGTACCTGTATGGCAACTAGAACATATGAACTCTGGGAAATTATCTTTATGAAATGAGTTTGTAACTACCCAGCATGGGTATCCGCTTGATAGTCAGCACTATATCCGTGAGCGTATTATTGTCAATAAGCGTTGTTTTTCATACAGGGCAATCGCATGAGTTTTACCCCTGAATTATCTGGAAAAGAAAATCCTCGTCCCAAGCCGCCAAGTGTCGCTTTAACCTGAGGCTTTGCTTTCCCTTTACGGAGCGCAGCATGTTGTTGGCGGCGTGCTTGATCGTTGTAAAATTAGCTGGCGCGTTTCCTTTACGGATACGACATTCATCATCACGAAACACCATATCCATGACCCAATGCAGCCCGTTTTCAATACCCCAGTGGTCGCGGATAGCTTTTGCGTGAGCTTCGGCGTCACAGGTCATGGATGAGATGTAAAAGCGTGTCTCTGAACGGGTCTTGTCTTGAAGTGTTGCGCAGTATTGGACCATCACGATGCTTTCCAATCCGGGCCAATTGTGCCGCTCCATCAGCCATTCAATATCCGAGCAAACAGTGACTTTTCTTGTTTCAATACGTCCATGTGATTTTTCTACGTCCTCATGGTAAGTTACTGTTGTGTCTGCAAAATCCACAGCGTCCTGTTCTTTCATGAACAGTTCGGTGTCTTTGCGAAGGGCACCTTGATTACCCTTTAAGGCCAAAACATAATCCGCTTGTTTGGTGATGATTTTATCGGCAATATCACGCTGACATCCCATAGCATCTATAGTGACAATAGCCCCCTTTATCGTCAGGAGGTCTAACAGTTCCGGTATGGCCGTGATCTCATTGGATTTGCCGTCCACCTGCCGTTGGGCAAGTGTCAGGTTCAACTCTGAACTCCAGGCCGAGATCATGTGAATTGCGGCCTTGCTGCCAGCCTTATCCAAGCTGCGACGTGAGGTTTTACCATCTATCGCCACGACCCCGCTAAGGGTGCTGTTTAAGGAGGCGACCCACTCCATAAAGCAGGCCTGAAAATGATTGGCATCCAGTGCGGCGTAGATGTTTCCCAGTTGATCATGTGAGGGTGTTCCGTCCGAAAAGGGCAAGAATTTCCGTAAAAAGGCCAGTTTCTTTGTCCCAAACGCAGAAATAGCGACCCAGTCATTCGCCCCGGACAACACGGCACATAACGTCAAAAGCAAAACCTCTGCCATAGGGTAAAGCAGCTTTGTTTGTTGTCGTGGGTCAGATAAAGTAGAAAAATGCGTAAGAAAATCAATGGAATGGCTGTCGGGTGCGTCGGCATTGGACATGGGTAGTGACCTCAATAAAAGCTAAAAGTTCACTCATTGAATCAACCCTCACCTCATTTGTCACCTGCTAACTTTTTCATGCGATTGCCGTGGTTTTTCATACGACGCGCAATCCAGCAATCAATTGATCTGGTGGTTTCAACAGGGTTTCAATTATAGACCAGCCCTGTTTTCTGGCGGTGTTGATCACGGTTCTGAGAATACAGAAGACTTCCGCTCCGCGCAGCGTCCGAAAACAGCCTGATACTTTCTGCCTGACTTTACCCATTCGCAAGTCTCGCTCGGCTTCATTATTGGTGAACGGCACATTTGGATCGACAAGGAAGCGAAGCACCTCTGTCTTAAAGTCTTGCAACCTCAATGCGAGATTATGGCCCGTCCGGCGCTTTGGACGGCCGCGCCGTTTTTTTTCTGTCTGCGCTGATGAAAGTGCTGGCAGTGCTTCATGATACGCTATCGCCTCGGCGATATTTGCATCGTATAGTTCGAATACCGCCTGTATGGCCGCCTCATCCCGCTGTCCGCCTTCGTTGTACATATTCTCAGCCAAGGTCTTCGCCTTCAACAGGATCGCTTTCATAGGCTTTGCCCATGGCTCTTTCTCAATCTCAATTAAAGCCTGCAACTCGCGCAAGTGATGGGCATTACACAAGGCGTGCTCGACCCCCTCCATTTTGAAATATGCCTTCCAGTGATCATGCACCACAATACCCGAGACGCCACAAAGCAACTCTCCGCGTTTGCTTGAAACCCGAAAGTGGCTCAATAAGGGCGAGCAGATCACATGTGTCCAATGCAGTTTGCCAACAGCACGCTGGCCGGTCTCATCCAAATGCACAACGCCAGACTGTGATCCAATCAAAGCTTCCTTGATTGCTAGTGTCATGGGCTTCAAGCGATCCGCTGTGCGCCAGATAAGGCTGGTCAATGTTGCAGGGGCAATCGGCACCCCAAGCAAGTCAATAAATATCTCGCCAAGGCGGTGTTCCGGAATGCAATGAACCGTTTGTAAATAGCTCGCAATGCCTGCAATGCGGGCCCCATACTGCACTGGTGCATTTATACCATCGGGAAAGTCGGCACGGGTGATCCCATCACACTGGTCGCAGCGACACTGATGCGTGCGGTGCTCTGTCACCTGCGGTGGTGGCGGCGGCGGCAGATCGATCACCTGTCGTGCAGTGCTGGCTTCTGCCGTTTCTGGGCTAAGCGGTGCTCCACAACCAGAACAAACCACAGGAAAATGGTCTATAATCGTGTCTGGCGTCGGTGTTTGCCTGAGCGTTTTGCCTGTGTGGCCAGGTTGGCCGCCAGACTTGCGATCAGACGGGCCACGCAGGCTCTTTGTTCCCTTCTTCGCATTGGGTTTACCAAGGCCGTCACTGGAGGGTGGCTTGCCGCTGGTACGGCTATTCAAGCCGAGACGGCGTTCCAATGCAGCTATACGCTCTTCCATATGTTTTTGACACTCTTCCAGATGCTTGTTGATCTGTAGGAGTTCTTCGCAGGCGGTTTGAAAATATGCGGCCCGGGTATCCGCTTCCACCAGACGCTCTTCTAAAGTGAGAAAGCCAACTGGTGGTGCGTCGAACGGCGCCAATTTGGAAAGTTTAAACGTCATTCCCCTATTGATTCAGAGGTTAAGCCATCCGTCAACAAAAATGATGAAAAAATGTCAAAAACATGCTGGGTAGTTACATGAGTTTTTGATTAGTCTTTTATCAATCATCTATAACCTTTTCCTACAAATCATACTCGCTTACCCCATCCACCTCAACGACAATAATTACCTGCCCGTGCAACGCTCGGGCAGCGCCTGAGCCACCCCACGGGCGGGCGATGCCCTTTTCCGCATTTACTAAAGATCGTATTATAATGCCTGATTTATCTCAGCTAAGACAAGTATCAGTTTGTGTTTAATCCGCCTCTTGCAGCCTCTGCTCCAAGCTTTCTAACTTAGCATGCGCATCCAATAAGGTCGCTTTCAACTGAGCAATTTCCCCCAAAGTATCATTGATAATCGTCGGGCGTGCGTGGCTCTCGGCGATATGCGTGGTGCCGTTGCTTTCGCCCGTAATCAACCAAATGATTGAAACGTTCAACATGCCTGCTAGGATCGTGATGCGATGGGGGCGCGGTGTGCTTTCATCGCTTTCCCAGACTTCGACTGTCGCAGTCTCAACACCCATTTTTTCACCCAATCGGGCGACGGTCAGGCCTTTGGCATTGCGGGCGGCCTGAAGGCGGCCACCGAATGTAGTGGCGTCTGTTTCAAATTGGGCGAGTGTGTCTTGAGCTGTAGTGGACAAAGGATACTCCGAATAGTGGGGATTGTGAAAGCGGGGTGCTTTCGGTTGATCAAAGATATCGCAACAGGATGCTGAAACACTTCGGCGAGTGCGATGCCTAACCGATTGGGGGTGAAAATGCAACGTTGTCAGGTTTTTGGGCTCACAATACACTGCGCGGTGATGTGCAGTTTTTTTCGTTTAGATAATTATATCAAATACTTAATATAGTGTCCCAACTGGGACACAGGTCAAAACTTAAGGCTCAGTTTACAAATCGTATGCATGGATCTGCGATCGCGGTGGCGAGGCAAGCGCGGGGTGAAGCATTTTCCAGTTGAAGACGCTGAAACCATCGCAGGTAGTTGTCGATATACCTGGTTGCGACGCCTCGGTAGCGGCGCAGGAAATCCTTCAACTGGCTGTGCCGGTTGTTGACCGTCTGAATGTGAAAGGCATCCCGCACCCGCTCCCCACCAGACAGGTTCAACGCTTCGTGGCGCACTCCCAGTGCTGCGGCGCAAGGCGGATAAGCGCGGTGGCCATCGGTCACCAGAACGATGTCATCATCCACGACCGGCTCGATTGCAGATTGCAGCGTATCAGCATTGACCGCAGGGAGAACCGCGCTGACTGTCATGCCGCTGCGATCAGCGGCAACCAGTACTGGAACCTGCTCATCTGACAGGCCTCGTTTGCGGGCCTTGCCTCCCCTGCGGCGCGCCTTGCGCTCAAGGTTTCGTTCACCTTTCTGGCTTCGCAAAACATAGGTTTCGTCGACCTCGACAATGCCTGTAAGCTTGCGTGCTTTCGGATTGTCTGTGGTGAGAAATCGGTGCCGCCAACGGAACGCGGTATTGACGGCAAATTTGCAGCGTTCTGCTGAGGCGCGAACCGTCAGCCCATCAGAAAGACAGGTTCCAAAGGCAAGCCACTTATCCTTGCGGTGCAGGCCCGACAAAGGGGTGCCGGTCGCCGCGTTGAATGTCTTATTGCATCCCTTGCATTGGTACCGTCGCAGACCCCGTGCTTTGCCACGCGATATAGCTCCTGGTGTGCCACAATGCGGGCACTGGCGACTTTCACCCACGCTTGCTTCAATGGCTGCCAGCGAAGATGACGCCTCAGAGACCCCCATGAACACGGTTTCGGCTTCCTGTCGCTGCGCAGGGCTGAGGTGATCTATCCCAGATAGCCAATCCTGAAACTGTTTGTGATCCATAGTCGGCCTATCCCTCTGATTTGAAAAAGAACATGTCATGAAAGCATACGATTTGTAAACTGAGCCAAACTTAAAGTTTGCCCCACAGATCATATTCACTCGCTTCATCCACTTCAACGCTCACAATCTCACCCACGGTCAGGTTTTCAAACCCTTCATCAATGAACAGATTTCCGTCAATTTCAGGCGCGTCAGATTTGGTACGGCACGTCGCCCCATCCGCGTCAATCTCATCAATAATAACATCGATACGGCTGCCAACTTTGGCCTCTAATTTCGCCGCCGAAATCCCTTGAGCTTTCTCCATGAAACGGTTCCAACGATCCTGTTTCACATCGGCATCCACATGCCCATCCAGATCATTAGATCGCGCGCCTTCGACGTTCTCATATTGAAAACAACCGACACGGTCCAATTGTGCTTCATCCATCCAATCCAGCAGGTGCTGAAACTGATCCTCAGTCTCGCCCGGATAGCCCACAATAAACGTGGATCGCAGCGTAATATCAGGACACACATCGCGCCACGCTTTGATCTCATCCAGCGTGTTCGCCGATTTCGCAGGCCGCGCCATCCGCTTCAAAACATCAGGGTGCGAGTGCTGGAACGGGATGTCCATATAAGGCAGCACATTGTTCGCCGTATCCGCCATGATCGGCAGCAAGTCACGTACATGTGGGTAGGGATAGATATAGTGCAACCGAACCCACGCACCCAATTCACCGAGGTCACGTGTCAGGTCCGTAATATGGGCACGGTGATCACGATCCGTGGCGTGCTTGATATCGAGGCCATAAGCGGAAGTATCTTGGGAGATCACCAGTAATTCTTTGACACCAGCCTCAACCAATTTCGTAGCTTCACGCATAACCGCATGCGCTGGTCGCGATTGTAAACGCCCGCGCATATCTGGAATGATGCAGAACTTACATTTATGGTTACAGCCCTCAGATATCTTCAAATAGCTATAGTGGCGCGGTGTTAAAGACACGCCCGTTGCTGGCAGCAGATCAATGAACGGATCAGGGGACGGCGGAACCACTTTGTGAACGCTGTCTAGAACTTGTTCATATTGATGCGGACCTGTGACAGCCAGAATATTTGGGTGGTGTTCACGAATGTAATCAGGTTCCGCACCCAAGCACCCCGTGACGATAACCTTACCATTTTCTTTGAGAGCCTCGCCAATGGCATCCAAGCTTTCCGCTTTGGCGGAATCTAAGAAACCGCAAGTGTTGACGATAACAGCATCGGCACCGGAATAATCAGGGCTGATAGCATATCCTTCAGCACGCAGACGGGTTAGGATGCGCTCGCTGTCTACTAAGGCTTTTGGGCACCCCAACGAGACCATACCGATTTGGGGTTGGCCGTCGCGAGCAGTTTCACTGAATTTGGCTTTTGGCGCTAAATCGGGGCGCAAATTTGGCGGGTTTTGTGTCATGTGGGTGCCATAGCGTGCCCTAGGGGGCTTTGGCAAGCGTGGTTAGGTGAAGTTTGGGGCGCGTTTCGCCATTGTTGCCATGACCATTTCCATTTGATTGGGTTGCCCCATGATGGCGGCTTGAAGTTGGGCTTCTAACCTTAGGCCCGCTTCGCCACACCCCCATGTACCGTTTACGAGGTTTTTAGCACCCTTTAGAGCATCTGGAGATTTGGTTTTTAGGGCTTCCGCCATTGCGATAGCTTCTGTTAGTGGATCATCTGCAATGCGGGTGATGAGGCCGAGGGTTTGAGCTTCGGAAGCGTTTAATACACGGCCTGTCATGATCAGCTCCACCGCTTGGTCTGCACGCATGAGTTTGGGGAGGCTTTGGCTAATCCCCATGTCTGGGATCAAGCCCCATTTTGCTTCCATGATAGAAAATTTCGTGTCAGGGGATGCAATGCGAAAATCGGCGCCCAATGCCAGTTGTGCACCTGCGCCGTAAACTACGCCGTTTAGGGCGGCGATGACGGGGACATCTAGGGTGGACCAAATCGTAGTTGGGGCTTGGAAACGATTGGATGTTTCGCCTGTTGGTGGGTTTAGGATGCTATCGCGCAGCTCATCCATTTGGGCGGCACTCGCCATAAGGTCTGCAAGGTCGATGCCAGAACAAAAGCTGTTGTCTGCGCCTGTAATGATGACCGCGCGTATGTCGGTGTTTGCAGCCAATGTGCGACCTGTTTCGGCCAGCTCATCCATCATCACCAACGACATGGCGTTTTTCTTTTCAGGGCGGTTTAAAGTAATCGTTGCAATTTGATCTTTGATCTCGGTTTTTAGCGTCTGTGTCATCGTGGTCTCGCCGTTTGATATGATCAGAGTAAAACCTATTGCCAGTAATCTGGCTAGGTGTAACGTAGCGATAAGTTTTGTGATGATTAAGAGATTGTGAATAGGTGCAACCGTGCCTACATGTTATTGTAATGAAAAATATAAGGAGCAGGTGATGCGTTGGATTTTCCGGATATTGATGGTTTTGGCTGTCTTGATTGTTGCTGCTTTTGGACTGATATTTATATTACCTGCCGATAAAATCGGCGATCTGGCCTCTGCACAGCTGGAAAAAGCCACTGGACGGAAACTGACGTTGTCTGGTGAGTTTAAACCGACGATCTATCCTGTGTTGGGCGTAAAAACGGGCCCGTTGACGATTTCAAACGCGGATTGGGCGAAAGAGCCGAATATGATCAGCGCGCAGGGTGCTTCTGTGGGTGTTGGTTTATCTGCGCTTTTGGGTGGTGATCTGGAAGTCAAACGCTTGATTTTGGACACGCCTGTCATTCATCTAGAACGCCGTGCGGATGGTTTGGCGAACTGGGAATTGGGTGGAACTGACAGTTCAGGTGGGACTTCGACAGGTGGTACATCCAGCGGTAGTTCTGCTGGCGCGTTCTCTTTGGATAAAGGGGCTGTAATAAACGGTCAGTTGACGTTCACGGATGGAACGACAGGGCAATCTCATGCAATCCAAGAGATCAATGTGGATTTCGCTTTGCCGAAATCTGGTGCCGCTGAGGTTAAAGGTGCGTCTGTTTGGAATGACCAGATTGTTGACGTGGATATGTCTGTTACGGATTTGGGGGCGCTTACGGGTGGTCAAATGACTGACGTGAATGGCTCTGCTGAAATGGCTGGTCTAGGGGCGAGCTTGAATGGCCAAGTACGTATGATGGAAGATGGAATGCCGTTGATGAATGGCAGTTACACGTTTGAACTTCTGGAACCATCTATCATCGCTGAAATGCTGCGCTTGACGATCCCTAATGAGCTGAAGGGGGCGAATGAGATATTATCGAATGGTACGATCAACATATCTGAAACAGGAATTGTTTTAGGTGGCGATGCGTCGCTGAATATGAATGGCAAGCCGATCACTGCTGACTTTGATTTGAAAGGCCCAGAGAATTGGGCGGAAACTTTGCGTGTTGAGTTGGGATTGAATGTTGCTAGCAATGATGCATTTACATTCGCTTGGTCTGGCTTGGTGAATGGTACGACTGGGAATGCTGATGGCACGATTGATTTTAATGCGAGCAGTTTGCCAAATACATTAGCATTGGCTGGACAAGCTGTTGGGTTTCCCAAAGGGACGGGTCGCACTGCGCGTATGAAGGGGACTGTCCGCATTCGCGATGGCAAAAACCAGTTGAAGAATGCAGTCATTGCGTTGGATCAGAATACCTTTAACGGTAATGTGGAACTTTTCTTTGATCGCCGCCCTTATATTTCTGCAAATCTAACAGCAGGCGCTTTGGATTTTTCTGCTTTTGCATCTGATAGCGGTAGTTCTGGTAACAGTGGCTCTGGCAATAGCAGTTCTGGCAGCGGTTGGAGCAAAGACCCTATTCGTATTTCTGGTCTGGATGCGATTAATGCGGATGTCAGTTTAAAAGCACAATCTGTAAACCTTGGTGTTAGCGAATTGGGGAAAACTGATATTAACGCAAGGCTGCGTGACGGGGCGCTAGCGCTTAAATTGAATGATGTACGTGCCTATCAAGGTGCACTGGCTGGAACTGTTAATTTTTCTGGTGGGAATGCTGTGAAATTTAGCTCAAATATCAAAGCAACAGGTGTTCAGTTGGAACCATTATTAGGACGCTTGTTGGATATCAAACGTTTGACAGGTTCTGGTAATACAACACTGAAAATGTCGGGCACAGGTGGCAGTTTATATCAAATCATGCACAGCCTTTCTGGGAACGGCACTGTGCGTATCGATAGGGGTAGCTTTAAGGGTATTGATTTGGCGGCGATGATGAAAAACCTTAAGAAAGCCTTTGGTGGCTTTGAAGGGGCAACCGAATTCACCAGCCTGACAGGCACATTCACAATGAAAAACGGTGTCCTACAGAATGTAGATATGTCGTTGCTCAGCCCGTTGTTTAAGGCAGAGGGCAAAGGTCAGATCAATATGGGTGATCAGAATATGAGTTATACTGTGACACCAAGTACATTGTCGGAAGACGCGAAGTTTTCTGTGCCTGTTGAAATCACGGGCCCGTGGAGTAATTTGAGCTTTAAGCCTGATTTAGGTGGCTTGATCGATTTGCTGACCAAAGGGCGTTTAGAAGAAGAAAAGCTAAAACTAAAAGCGCGTGAAGATGATCTGAAAGCGGAAGCTAAAGCAAAGCTTTTAGAGTCTGGCCGAAAACTATTTCAATGATTTCAACCCCTTGCTAATCGCCGTGTGACCATTCTGATATGGGCGATGAGGAGCCAGCTTTCAGCAGAAGCAATGGATTTCTCCCAATCTTTTGCCAATCGGCGGCACCGCCCCAACCAGGCAAAGGTGCGCTCGACAACCCACCGTCTTGGAATGAGTTCAAATCCCACAGCCTTGTCACTGCGCTTTAAAATTTCGATAGTCCAACAGCCCATATTTTCTAAAGCTTCTCGTAATTTTGGCCCCGCATATCCTCCATCGGCAAACACATGTCGGAGTTTGGGATGGGAGTAGTAGATAGATTTGAGGACATCAACGGCCCCATCTCGATCTTGAATGCCCGCACTGTGGATGATAAATCCGATCAACAGCCCGATGGTATCTGTGATGATATGGCGCTTACGGCCGTTTATCTTTTTCCCTGCGTCGTAGCCGGAAACACCACCGCTTTCTGTCGTTTTAACACTCTGGCTGTCAATAACACCTGCACTTGGACTGGCTGCGCGACCTGCCAATTCCCGCGCCTTGATGACAAGCGTATCGTTGATCCGGTACAACACGCCATTGTCCCGCCAGTCGTAAAAATACTCCTGTATTGTAGTCCTCGGCGGGAAATCTTTCGGGATCATTCGCCACTGACATCCCGTGCTCGCCATGTATTGCACTCCGTCCCACACATCGCGCATTTCGGTTGTTCTGGGCCGACCAACCACATTGGATTCTGGCAGCAGTGGTTCAATTATTGCCCACTCTTCGTCCGTGCAATCACTTGCATAACGCCCATTGTTTCGCTCATATAGGGGGCGAGTAATATCAGTCCAAGCCATAAAATTCTCCATCTTATTTGATAAAGAGAGTGAATCACAACTTACTGATATTACTCAACTAGTTTTCGGCCAGACACTTAGAAAAGCTAAATTTACAGAAATCACAAGATGCGACCGCTGCTCAACAGTCCGTTGAGGATACGGCTAAACAAAGTGCTGAAGATAAATTGAAACAAGAAGTTGGTAATGCGTTAAAAGGCTTGTTCCAATAGAATTGATTTGCGGCATTATGTATGTCGTTTTCAGTCGTGACAGTTGCGCCCTGTCTTGCTAGGCCGATGTTTGAATGAATGAGGTAAGACATGGCTCTATTGCTTGGCGTTGATACTGGTGGCACATACACCGATGCGGTTTTAATCGAAGATGAAGAACGGGTTGTAGCGCATGCAAAAGCTTTGACCACGCGCCACGATTTGGCTGCAGGTGTTGGTGGTGCCATCGATGCGGTGTTAACCGAAAGTGGTGCTGACGTTTCTGATATTGCAATGGTATCGTTATCCACGACATTGGCTACGAATGCTTTGGTCGAAGGTCAAGGTGGTCGTGTTGGTCTTATCTTTATTGGGTTTTCAGAACGTGACCTGAAACGCCAAGGATTAGAAGAAGCACTGAAAGGCGATCCTGTAATTTTTGTAGCAGGTGGTCATGACCATGCAGGCGGTGAAGCAGTACCGTTTGATGAAGCAGCTCTGCGCGCTGGGTTGGAAGAACATGGTGCCTCTGTCTCAGGTTTTGCTGTTGCCAGTCAGTTTGCAACACGTAACCCAAAACATGAAGTGCAGACACGTGATATTATCCGCGAGATGACAGGGAAACCTGTATCGTGTTCCCATGATTTGAGCGCGAAATTGAATGGCCCAAAGCGTGCAATGACAGCTTTGTTGAATGCGCGTTTGATTGGGATGATTGACCATTTGATCAGTGCAGTTGAAGGCTTGCTGATTTCCAAATCTATCAAGGCACCATTCATGGTGGTACGTGGTGATGGAGCGTTAATTTCTGCAGATCAGGCACGCATCTCTCCGATTGAAACGATCCTCTCTGGCCCTGCGGCTTCTATTGTTGGCGCACGTTGGTTGACGGATGAAAAGGATGCGATTGTGTCTGACATTGGCGGCACAACAACTGATGTTGCTGTGTTGCGCGATGGGCGACCTATCATTGACCCACAAGGGGCGCGGGTGGGTGAATTCCGCACGATGGTAGAAGCGGTTGCTATGCGCACCACTGGTTTGGGTGGTGATAGCCAAGTGCATATGGCGAAGGACGGTTTAACGGCTGCGCTGACATTAGGACCACGCCGTGTGATGCCTGTCTCATTACTGGCAATGGATTATCCTGATTTGGTGCATGGGATGCTGGACGCACAATTGGGCGAAAGCATTGTGGGTGAATATGATGGTCGCTTTGTACGCGCAATCAAACGCACAGATGTGTCTCGCGATGGTTTGAATAAGCGCGAAGTGGCTTTGTTGGATCGCATCAATGATATGACACATACGATGGGATCGATTTTGCAAAGTCGTATGGATCAGGCGGCATTGCAAGTCTTGGTAAGCCGTGGGCTTGTGATGGTTTGCGGCGTGACGCCATCAGATGCATCGCATGTGTTGGGACAGTTGGATGCTTGGGATACAAGTGCTGCAGAAAAAGCATTAGAATTATTTTCACGTCAACGTACAGGTAGTGGTAACCGCTTGACGGCAAATGCACAAACAGTTGCACAGATGATTGTGGATCAATTGACCGAACAAACGGCACACGCGCTTTTGGAGACGGCTTTTTCTGAGGATGAATTTGATTTTGGCATTTCCCCACAAGAATTGGCGCGTCATGTACTTGTGCAAAAAGGTATGGAAGGCCATCGCGGTTTGATTACTTTAGATGCTGGATTGAACCGTCCTGTGATTGGTTTGGGGGCCTCTGCGCATAGCTATTATGGTGCTGTGGGTGAACGTCTTTCTACCAAAACAATAATACCAAAATACGCAGGTGTTGCGAATGCAATTGGCGCTGTTGTTGGACAGGTTTCTATGCGTGTATCTGCACAGATTACATCCCAAGGTGAAGGACGTTACCGTGTGCACTTTGAAACGGGGCCAGAGGATTTTACAAGTGAAGAGACAGCATTATCCAATTTAGAGGCGCGTTTAGAAGCGGATGCTTTGACAGGTGCCAAAGATGCGGGTGCCGAAGGTATTCGTGTCCGTTTTGACCGTGATATTAAGACAGCTGAAGTCGAAGGTCGCAAAGTATTTATTGAAGCCGAAATTACTGCGATTGCATCAGGACGCCCACGTATTGCGCTTGGTTAAATCAATGGGTCTTTAGGCGGATCAACATCATTATCTGCAACGATTTTCTCTAAGTTGGCTAAGAAGCTTGTGTTGAACTCTGTACTGATTTCGAGTGCACGTTTTATATAGGCAGGATTATCCACTGTTTTTAGCTTTGGGTCCCATAACTCTGCTAATTCTTGCAACGCATGGCGATCTGATTTTACAAATGCTTCAACGGCATGCTCTATTTCGTATTCTGTCCATCCCAATTCATCGAGCATATATTTACTGGCACGGATTGAGCTGTCGAATGTTTCACGCGTTATGTCTGTGGCCCCAGCTTTGTACAGGCGGTAGGTGTGATTACGATCATAAGCGCGCACAATGATTCGTAAATCAGGACGTTCTTTACGGGCATGTTCAACGAGTTTTACAGAGGCATCAACGTCGTCAATGGCAACAATTAAAATGCTTGCGTCACGCAACCCTGCTGCATGCATCAATTCAGGGCGTGTAGGATCTCCGAAGTAACCTTTAACGCCAAACTTGCGCATTTGCTCAATTTGGTCGATGTGATGATCTATCACAACGGTTTTAATACCCGCTGCCAAAGCCATACGATTAATGATTTGTCCAAACCGACCAATGCCAACGAGAATAACTTTACCTTGCTCGTCGATCTCATCATCGTTTTGGGTTTTATGGTCCGATTTTTTCCGCTTTTGCATAAATTCATAAAGGATGAATAGAGCAGGGGTGAGCAGCATAGAGAGGGCAATAATCAGAGACAGAGTTTGTGATAACTCTGTTGGAATAACATTTGTTTGCACAGTGGTGCTGAGCATCACAAAACCAAATTCACCTGCTTGGGCAAGACTTAGGATAAATAATAAACGGTCACGTCCGCGAATTTTAAAAATATAGGCGAGAATCCAAAGAATGAGCGCTTTGATGAACATTACACCAACGGTCATACCTATAATATTTGTAAAGTTCCCAAATAGGATATCAAAATTGATGCCTGCGCCAACGGTGATAAAGAATAATCCTAAGAGAAGTCCCTTGAAGGGTTCTATATTGGATTCCAATTCATGACGGAATTCAGAGTTGGCTAAAACCACACCCGCAAGAAATGTACCTAAAGCTGGGGATAAACCAACCAATGTCATTAACAAAGCAATGCTGACAACAATCAAAAGTGCAGCCGCTGTGAACATTTCAGGCAAACGACTCCCTGCGATAAAACGAAACACTGGGCGGGTTAAAAAGATACCCGTAAGGATCACTGCGGCAACAGCACCTACCGTAACAAGGGTGATACCCCATCCAGGTAAGCCAGCAATAATACTAAGATCGGCCTCGTGATCCGTACCATGACCCACTGAATTATGGATACCAGATACGGCTAACAAAGGGATTAAAGCTAGCATTGGAATGACGGCAATATCTTGGGATAGCAAAACGGAAAATGCTGACCTGCCGCCTTGCGTATTCATGAGACTTTTTTCTGTTAGTGTTTGAATGACGATGGCGGTCGAAGAGAGTGAAAAAGCTAAACCAATTGCTAAGCTGATAGACCAATTTTGCCCAATCATCATACACGCTGCTGTTATAGCGGCTGTTGTTAACGTTATTTGCAACCCGCCTAAACCAATCAAACGGGATCGCATATCCCATAGAGCTTTTGGTTCTAATTCTAACCCAACGATGAACAACATCATCACAACGCCAAATTCTGCGAAGTGTTGTAAATCTTGTGTTTCTGATCCGACGAAACCAAAAGTTGGACCTATTAATACGCCTGCAATTAAATATCCTAACACAGACCCAAGCCCCAATCGCTTGGCTATTGGAACAGCAATGATTGCTGCTGCTAGGTAAATTGTGGCTTGTAGTAAAAAGCTGTCCATGAAAGGCCTTTGATAAATAATCTTGAGGTTGTAGTTTATACCGCTTTCCTGTGAATGTGTATATTTTATAATGAAGTTACCAAAGGTAATGGTCAATTTAAGCTACCATTCCATGCGATAGGCCATATAAACAAACAAACGAAAAAGAGGGGCTGTTCAGTGAACACGGGCTTGATCAAACAACACTCAACATCTCCATTGATTGGAGTGCAAATTATTACGGGATCAGGAGAGCTGTTTAACCACGTCGCTACGAACGGCCCGATGTGGTATGAAGACGGTGATCGTGAAGTTCGTTTCAGTATTGTCTTTTCCGATAGCTTTCAAAAATTACCACATATCACGCTGGGTGTGACGGGGATGGACAGCTCAAAATCACAAAACCTGCGTTTCACACTGATGACAGAAAACGTGACGCTGGTAGGATTTGATATCGTTATGCGCACATGGAGCGATACAAAGATTGCGCGTGCGAGTGTAAACTGGTCTGCGCTTGGACAAGCTATTCCCAGCTCTGCCATTCGCAGATAGCTCTTATAAGATTATAGGTACTGCATGTTTATATCAGCCCATATTGTTGGGCTAAGGTTGCAGCATGAACTGTTGTGTTCGCATTTAGCTTGCGCCGTGCATTACTGAGGCGTTGTTTAACAGCATTGTCGCTGACACCAAGTTGGGCTGCAACTTCTTTGATGATCATACCTTGTTTTAACATTAGCAAAGCTTCTATTTCAGCTTCTGTTATATTGGTCGGCGGTGCTGCGTCATTATGCAAATTCTCAACAAACGTGTGTAAATGCGTTAACTCTGCATCTTCATATTCACGATCGTTCCGTCCAAAAGTCGCGATACTGCGATTTCCCGTTCCAGTTTTTGTTCTGCATGCAACCGTGGCCCCGTACTTAATTCCATATCCTTCAGCCATTTTGAGAACGCTATGCGTATCATGCTTTAGTAAGGTGCTCCAACGACATATACCTATATTGCTATAGGCCCATTTCATATTTGGATCGTACATCATCAACCCAAGCTCGGTATATTTTTGCACCCAATCTGAAGAATACGAATTGAACGAACACAAAGGTGCGCCAAAGCGAATACGCAAAGAGATTTGCATGCCCGATGGGGCAAGCCAGGCAATCTCATTAATTTTCGCTTCTATAACCATGGTCCACTTTCAGGAAATTTGACTTATATTAATGGTAACTACCCAGCATGTTTTTGACATTTTTTCATCATTTTTGTTGACGGATGGCTTAACCTCTGAATCAATAGGGGAATGACGTTTAAACTTTCCAAATTGGCGCCGTTCGACGCACCACCAGTTGGCTTTCTCACTTTAGAAGAGCGTCTGGTGGAAGCGGATACCCGGGCCGCATATTTTCAAACCGCCTGCGAAGAACTCCTACAGATCAACAAGCATCTGGAAGAGTGTCAAAAACATATGGAAGAGCGTATAGCTGCATTGGAACGCCGTCTCGGCTTGAATAGCCGTACCAGCGGCAAGCCACCCTCCAGTGACGGCCTTGGTAAACCCAATGCGAAGAAGCGAACAAAGAGCCTGCGTGGCCCGTCTGATCGCAAGTCTGGCGGCCAACCTGGCCACACAGGCAAAACGCTCAGGCAAACACCGACGCCAGACACGATTATAGACCATTTTCCTGTGGTTTGTTCTGGTTGTGGAGCACCGCTTAGCCCAGAAACGGCAGAAGCCAGCACTGCACGACAGGTGATCGATCTGCCGCCGCCGCCACCACCGCAGGTGACAGAGCACCGCACGCATCAGTGTCGCTGCGACCAGTGTGATGGGATCACCCGTGCCGACTTTCCCGATGGTATAAATGCACCAGTGCAGTATGGGGCCCGCATTGCAGGCATTGCGAGCTATTTACAAACGGTTCATTGCATTCCGGAACACCGCCTTGGCGAGATATTTATTGACTTGCTTGGGGTGCCGATTGCCCCTGCAACATTGACCAGCCTTATCTGGCGCACAGCGGATCGCTTGAAGCCCATGACACTAGCAATCAAGGAAGCTTTGATTGGATCACAGTCTGGCGTTGTGCATTTGGATGAGACCGGCCAGCGTGCTGTTGGCAAACTGCATTGGACACATGTGATCTGCTCGCCCTTATTGAGCCACTTTCGGGTTTCAAGCAAACGCGGAGAGTTGCTTTGTGGCGTCTCGGGTATTGTGGTGCATGATCACTGGAAGGCATATTTCAAAATGGAGGGGGTCGAGCACGCCTTGTGTAATGCCCATCACTTGCGCGAGTTGCAGGCTTTAATTGAGATTGAGAAAGAGCCATGGGCAAAGCCTATGAAAGCGATCCTGTTGAAGGCGAAGACCTTGGCTGAGAATATGTACAACGAAGGCGGACAGCGGGATGAGGCGGCCATACAGGCGGTATTCGAACTATACGATGCAAATATCGCCGAGGCGATAGCGTATCATGAAGCACTGCCAGCACTTTCATCAGCGCAGACAGAAAAAAAACGGCGCGGCCGTCCAAAGCGCCGGACGGGCCATAATCTCGCATTGAGGTTGCAAGACTTTAAGACAGAGGTGCTTCGCTTCCTTGTCGATCCAAATGTGCCGTTCACCAATAATGAAGCCGAGCGAGACTTGCGAATGGGTAAAGTCAGGCAGAAAGTATCAGGCTGTTTTCGGACGCTGCGCGGAGCGGAAGTCTTCTGTATTCTCAGAACCGTGATCAACACCGCCAGAAAACAGGGCTGGTCTATAATTGAAACCCTGTTGAAACCACCAGATCAATTGATTGCTGGATTGCGCGTCGTATGAAAAACAACGCTTATTGACAATAATACGCTCACGGATATAGTGCTGACTATCAAGCGGATACCCATGCTGGGTAGTTACTATTAATGACTTTACGTTCTAAAAAAAGTATTTAATTTCGCAGAGTGTAAAATAGTATTAGAGTTAAAGGTTGGAAACAGAATATGTCGGGTATAAATCACTGGCTAGGTTTGCTGAAAGAAAAAGCTCCTGCAGGATACGCAATGGGATTGCATATGAAGTTCAACGCCCCAACGTTGATGTTTCAAGCATACCCAATTGAATGGGTTAATCACTATGACGATAATGGGTATTTCCCTAATGACCCTACGATCGTCTGGGCGTTCAGTAATCGTGGGTCCTGTCGTTGGGGGGATTTGCTGGATATCGACCCGTGCGGTGTTATTACGGATGCTGCAAAATTTGGAATTACATACGGATGTACGCTGTCTGTAGAGCAAAACGGCAATCATTCTATTGCAAGTTTTGCGCGCAATGACCGCGAATTCACAGACGCAGAGATTGACGAGATCATAGAGATTTTCACAACCATTCATAACGAAGAGGTTGATACGGTAGAGTTGAATGAAAAACAGAAGATGTTGTTGAAAGAATTAGCGAATGGTGCGCGGATTGCGGCTGCTTCGGAAAAACTTGGTATGGCTTCTACAGTAGCGAAAACAGAATTAGCAGCCGTACGTGAATTGCTTGGTACGCGCACAACAGCAGAGGCTGTGCAACGTGCAACTGATCTGGGCTGGCTGCGTTAAGCAGTAAATCTATCATCAATAACACGAAAATAGTATCCGCGTTTGCGGGGATACTTTTGAATGACGATGATCAGATAAGTTTCAGTGGCAGTCCCTAGGGGAATTGAACCCCTCTTTCCAGGTTGAAAACCTGGCGTCCTAACCGATAGACGAAGGGACCGCAACTGAGGGGGTTTCTAGTGCGAACTGTGGCGGCTTGCAAGAGGATTTTTACAAGAAATGTAAAAGTTTTTTACTTTATTTCTGCGGCGTCCTCTAAACGCAGTTTTGCTTTCCTTCTACCGCCCCAATCGTCGATTTCTAGGCGTCCAGCGCAGTGAAACAGGCGTCCATTGTGCTTTTCTAATGTCGTTCCCAGTTCTGTATCATAGGCACCAAAGCATATTGCATCAATTCGGCCACCATTTTCACCCTGCAATGTCAGACGTAGGTGCGACTCACCTGCGCGTTTGGCAAATGTGATGCGTTGCGCGGGCAGGGCAAAGCGGGGTGCGGCGGCGCCTGCACCAAATGGACCAGCAGATTCGAGTTGTTCAATAAGGTCAGGTGTGATGCCCGTTGGCACAATAGCACCGTCCAGTTGCAGATCTTTGGGGCCAAGATTTCCTGCCCCTTGTTTTTCCAGCAATTCAGACAGACGTTCCATTGCGGCTTCAAGGTTGGCAGTCGCAACTGTCAGACCTGCTGCCATTTTGTGACCGCCGCCTTTAAGAAGTAATTCTTCGCGCGTACATGTGGCAACAGCGTTGCCAAGGTCAATACCCGTCACTGATCGACCTGATCCTTTGCCTTCGGCCCCATCAAGCCCGATGACAATCGCAGGACGGTTCGTGGCTTCTTTCAAGCGTGAGGCCACGATACCTACAACACCAGGATGCCAGCCTTCGCCAGCGGCCCAGACAAGGGGTTTATCTAATCCGCGTTCTTCGGCTTGCTCCATTGCTTGCAGTTGTACTTGAGCTTCAATTTCACGGCGTTCGTCGTTCAATTGGTTCAAACGATCAGCAATCGATTGGGCCTCGTCCATATCTGTAGTCGATAATAGCCGCGCGCCTAAATCGGCTTTACCAACACGACCACCCGCGTTGATGCGTGGCCCTAGGAGGTACCCCAGATGATAGGATGTGGGTGCGGAATTCATTTTAGCGGCATCCGCAAGGGCGACCAAGCCAGGACGGGTGCGGTTTGCCATAATCGCAAGTCCTTGGCGTACAAGAGCACGGTTGAAGCCGATCAAAGGGGCCACATCAGCAACAGTTCCAAGCGCCGCTAGATCAAGCGCATTCATCAGATTTGGAACAGCCTTGCCTTGCCCTTTTAAAATACGGTTACACGCTGCAAGAGCCAAAAATACAACGCCAGCCGCACAAAGATAACCGTATTCAGTATCTTCATCCTGGCGGTTCGGGTTCACCACAGCCAGTGCATCGGGCAGGGTTTCTCCGCCAAGGTGATGATCCAAAACGATCACATCCGTGCCTTTGGCTGCTTCAATCGGGCCATGTGATAAGGTCCCACAATCAACACAGATGATCAGGTCATGATTTTTAGCCAGCATTTGCATGGCTTCATCGTTGGGGCCGTAGCCTTCGTCGATGCGGTCTGGAACATACAATGTCGCTGTCAGGTTAAAATCACGCAGCCATGAAATTAGCAAAGCCGCAGAAGTTGCTCCATCAACATCGTAATCCGCGAAAATTGCAATGCGTTGTCTTTTATCCACCGCATCCACAATACGCTCTGCTGCTTTATCCATATCTTTTAAGACGGATGGATTTGGCATCAATTCTCGCAATGAGGGGGTCAAAAAGCCTTGGGCTTCTTCAACTGGAACACCGCGGCGCGCTAAACAGCGGGCAACGACTTCTGGCAGGCCAGTTTGTTGTGTAATCAGTTGGGCATGGCGATCTTGGTCACCACCAAGACCAATCCAGCGGCGACTCGTGATAGACTGCTCAACACCCAGAAATGCAGTCATTGGATGACTGCCAATATATGGTGAACGTGTGCTTTACGCATCCACAATGCCAAGCATCAATGGTGCTTGAGTTGTGATGTTCAGTTGAGCGATTGTACCAAATGCGGTTTCCACAATTGTGCGTTCCACTGGGTGGGTTACGATCATAACAGGGGCGGATGCATCGTCATGGCTGAACTGGCGCATACGGTCGATGGACACGCCTGCGTCTGCCAAAGCAGAAGAGACTTTTGCCATGGCACCAGCTTCATCTTTTAGGTTCAAACGCAAGCAGAAGGCAGATTTGCCGCTTGCTTTAGCGACTTTGGCAACTTTCAGTGACTTTGCGGGCTGTCCAAAGACTGGCATTTGCAAACCACGTGCAATATCCATCACATCGCCCATCACGGCACTGGCGGTTGGGCCTTCACCCGCACCTGCACCGCGCATTGAGATTTGGCCAACGGCGTCGCCTTCGATAACAACCATATTTGTGCCGCCTTCAAGCTGCGCTAATGGTGATGTCGCAGGAACGAGGGACGGGCGCATGGATTGCTCTAGGCCTGCGTCAGTCATTTCAGCAAGGCCAAGCAATTTAATGCGGAAACCCATGTCACGGGCATGATCGATATCTTCGATTGTGACCTCATCAATGCCTTCTAGATCAGCACCAGAAAAATTCACTTGCGTGCCAAAAGCGATAGACGACAAAAGAATAAGTTTATGAGCGGCATCAATACCACCCACATCTAAGTTTGGATCGGCTTCTAGGTAGCCCAGTTGATTGGCTTCTTCGAAAACAGTTTCATACGGCAGATTTGCACTCTCCATCCGTGTTAGAATGTAGTTACATGTGCCGTTCATAACGCCCATAACGCGGTTGATCTTGTTGCCAGCTAAACCGTCAGTCAAAGCTTTGATGATCGGAATGCCGCCTGCAACAGCAGCTTCATAACGTAAGTTGACGCCAGCGTCTTCTGCGGCAACAGCTAATTCTTGGCCATGCATTGCAAGTAAGGCCTTATTCGCCGTTATTACATCTTTGCCAGCGGCAATAGCTGCTTCAACAGAGGCTTTAGCTGGACCACTATCGCCACCGATCAATTCAACGAATACATCGATGTCATCACGTTTGGCTAATTCTACAGCGTTATCTTCCCAAGCATATCCAGAGAGATCAACACCACGGTCCTTGGTTTTAGAACGTGCAGAAATAGCGCTGATCGTCACAGAGCGACCCGAGCGCATTTCCAACATCGTTGCATGCTCTTGGACGATTTTGATTACACCAACGCCGACTGTTCCCAGTCCGGCAATTCCAAGTCTTAATGCATTCGACATCTTTAGTCGCTCCAATTGATTTATGCAGGTTTGTTAACGCAACTCCCCAGTAGGGGCAATGCGCAAGCAGTGTCTATTTTACGTGTTATTGTACCAAATTTTGCAACTTTTCGATCTCTTCGATCGTTGCCTCAGCATCTACATCTGATGCTTGCTCCAATTCAGCCGTGGGTGACAGCTTTGGCCATTTCGTTTCTGGCTTATATTTTGGGTAATCGAACTCAGGAACAGCGGTTTTGATACCGCATGCACTCAGCATTATAGGTGTCATAATCAGCAGAGATATCGCAAACATGCGCTTCATGAGATGGCTTTCAACAAAGTTGTATTCCACCCCTTGTAACGACCCCTAAAAAGGCGCGCAAGGCATGTGTCTTATGTACCCTCCATTCCTACGCAATTACGATTTATCTGCTATTTCCTGAGCTGATTGGCTTTGTAAGGTCATCAAAACCTCCATAGCACGATCCCCCATTTCTGATGGTACGAATACGTGATCATGGTGAAACGCAGCAACCATGTTGCAAGCGATACCATTCTCCCCAAGTGCAGATGCCACTGCCGCAGTCAATCCGACCCCTTCCAAAGAAGAATACACATTAAGCGTAATGCAACACATTGGATGATCTACAGCCAAGTTTGTTTCCTTGGCTAGGTCTAAAGGGATGAGCATCGACACCCCTTCATCTTCTTTGAAGGTTGAAATGGCCTTGGATGAGAATTCTGTAATCAGATCTGGATCAGTCATTGTGGCAAAGATATAAATATCAGGACGGATTACGGGCGTCATTCCAGAGATCATATCATGGGCTGTGTGAGCTATTTCTGGCATTCTTTAATTCCCTTCAAGGCGAGATTGAAATGCATCGAATTCAACAGATGATATTCGGTAATTCTGTTTTACCATCTTTGGTGCTGCAAGTGCCGCATAAAATTTCTGCGCCCCTTCATTTGTACCATCTGTTGCCCAATCAAAACGCGTGCAACCTTCGTCGCGGGCTACATCAATAAGCGCTGATAACAATGCTTTGCCAGCACCTTTTCCTCGCGCATTCTGCGAAATAAATAACTCTTTCATTACCAGTGATATGTCAGCGCCTGCGGGGAAACTTAAGCCCCATGTCGCAAATCCGACAGGCTGAACACCATCAAAAGCAATATGACACGCCATATGTCGCTCTGCGATAAGCAAGGACAGGATGCGCTCTTCTTGCTCACGCGTGGCGGGAGGGATTTGGTAATAAGACAAGCATTCGCGGTAAAGAATGCAAAAAGTACCCGCATCTTTTTCGTCAAATGCTCGAACGCTCAGGCTCATCTGGTTCTCTCCAATGCGGTGGAATTTGTCTTTACCTTACAAACCACAAAAAAGGCGCGCAAGACATGTGTCTGGCGCGCCTAAAACTTTAAGTCTTAAAGCTTATAGATCGTCGTAAAGTGGGTGTTTTGCACAAAGATCAGAAACTTTAGCGCGAACGTTTGCTTCTACTTCTGCGTTTCCATCTTCACCGTTTGCAGCCAAACCATCTACAACTTCTACGATCAAGTCAGCGATCAGACGGAAGTCGTCTTCGTTAAAGCCGCGTGTCGTCCCTGCTGGTGTACCCAAACGGATACCAGACGTTACTGTTGGCTTTTCAGGGTCAAACGGGATGCCGTTTTTGTTGGTTGTGATATGTGCACGACCCAGAGCTTTATCCGTGATGTTACCTGTTACGCCTTTTGGACGCAGGTCAACCAGCATGACGTGGGTATCAGTTCCACCCGTTACGATGTCCAAGCCGCCTTTGATTAACTGATCAGCCAACGCAACAGCGTTTGCACGAACTTGCTTTTGGTATGTTTTGAACTCAGGACGTAGCGCTTCGCCAAAAGCAACCGCTTTTGCAGCAATCACATGCATCAAAGGACCGCCTTGGATACCTGGGAAGATTGCAGAGTTTACTTTCTTCGCAATCGCTTCGTCGTTTGTTAGGATCATACCGCCACGTGGACCGCGCAATGTTTTGTGCGTTGTTGTTGTTGCAACATGTGCATGTGGGAATGGGCTTGGGTGTTCTCCTGCTGCTACAAGACCCGCAAAGTGTGCCATGTCTACGTGTAGATATGCGCCTACGCTGTCTGCGATTTCGCGGAATTTAGCAAAGTCGATAACACGTGGAATAGCAGAACCACCTGCGATGATGATTTTTGGCTGGTGCTCTTTTGCCAAAGCAGCCACTTGATCATAATCGATCAAGTTGTCGTCTTCGCGTACACCGTATTGGATTGGGTTAAACCATTTACCAGATTGGTTTGGTTTTGCACCATGCGTTAAGTGACCACCAGAAGCCAAGTCCATGCCTAGGATTGTATCACCTGGTTGGATCAACGCTTGCATCACACCTTGGTTGGCTTGTGAACCAGAGTTTGGTTGAACGTTTGCAAACTCACAGCCAAACAATTGCTTGGCACGGTCAACTGCTAGGTTTTCTGCAACGTCTACATATTGGCAACCGCCATAGTAACGACGACCTGCATAGCCTTCGGCATATTTGTTGGTCATCACAGAACCTTGTGCTTGCATCACTGCTTTAGACACAATGTTTTCAGATGCGATCAATTCGATCTCATCGCGTTGACGGCCCAATTCATCTGTAATGGAACCGAAAAGTTCAGGGTCACGAGAAGATAGGTCTTCTGTGAAAAATCCAGCGTCACGAGCTGTTGTCATAGCACTCACTCCTAAAGGTCTATAAATTCTGGTTCTGTCCTAGTATATTGGATTTATCTATGTAAGTTGTAAAACGACAGTTGCGGGGTACAAGACGCCGCATTTGAATGGTTCCTATAGGAAAAAAGTTTCCTATAGGAAATTTTTGAGAGGGTTTGGCGAGTGAAATGCCTCTAATATTAAGGTGACGGACAAATGAGTCGCAAAAAATTAAGCTTCGTGGCAAGCCGTGCAGACAATGCAGGGGACGCATTAGAGTTATTATCTAAGGAATATGGCAACGTTCCAGTCAATGAGGCCGATGTGATCGTGGCCCTTGGTGGGGACGGCCTGATGTTGGAAACACTTCATGAAACCGAACATCTTTCGACGCCAGTTTATGGCATGAACCGCGGCTCTGTTGGCTTTTTGATGAATGAATTCTCAGATGAATGCCTGTTCACACGCCTAGAAGAGGCAGAAGAGGCGGTCATTCACCCCCTTAAAATGACAGCGCAATGCGTAGATGGTACAACTGTTGAATCCCTTGCAATCAACGAGGTTTCTTTGATCCGCCATGGCCCACAAGCGGCGAAGTTGCGTATATCTGTTGATGGGCGCGAACGTTTAAGCGAGCTTGTTTGCGATGGTGCTTTGCTGTCCACACCTGCAGGTTCCACCGCCTACAACTATTCCGCCCACGGTCCGATCTTGCCGATTGGCGCTGAGATTTTGGCCCTAACAGCCATGGCCGCCTTCCGCCCCCGCCGCTGGCGCGGTGCGCTGCTGCCCATGTCTGCCCATGTAAAATTTGATGTGCTCGAAGCCGGAAAACGCCCTGTGACTGCGGTGGCTGATGGTAAAAAAGCCATTCACGTGCTGTCCGTTGAGATTTGCAACGAGCCAAACGTATCCCACCGCATCCTGTTTGATCCGGGACATGGTTTGGAAGAACGACTTATTAGAGAGCAGTTTGTTTAGTATCTCTGGGTGTTGCTTATCAGTTATTTGTTTGTCACAGCATTTGGAAAGCTGGGCAATATAGATTACCAATCTCAAAGGGCGGCAGTATTTTTATTTTAATCACGAAGCATTAATTCGCTTACGCCAAATATATAGGGTACCAAGCAAAAATATTATACTTCCAAGTAGAGTAGCCGTTTTACCTAATGATGCACTGGATATTATCATATCGGTACTTCTGATTTCACCAGTAGTCCAGTTAACTCTACCATCAACAATATCTCCTTCTTCATGTGGTTTAGGGTTAACCCATGAATTACCAGAATATTGTATTGATTTTCCATCACTCCCAAGGGCCTCAAAGGTTGGTTTGTAAATAATTCCGCTATCTCCTCTGCGACTTTCGATGGTAAGGACATGTAGTTGTGTTTTCTCGGAATTGGTTGTGAAATTACTTTCCGAGTAGATAAGAATTACTCCTATAATAGAAAAGATCGCTCCGTTGAATACAGCTACATATGGAACTGTCTTAAGAGACTTAACAAAGAAATCAGAAAAACTGGTTGGCATAGAAAACATGTATTTTCACTTAATAAAGTATGGTAATTGACGGGTTTATTGTAAGCATCAAGGGAACCCCCTCTATTTTGGTTTGATTTGAGATGCGATTATTGCGCGAGGCTGGCGGTTTGGTTGGCGCGATATGAGGATTTTTCTGATGAGCAAGCGACGGGCTGGGCGAGGTTCCAAATACACGGATGATTTTAAGCGACGGCTAGTGGCGGAGAGCCAAGGTGATGGCGTGAGTGTTCCGATGGTCTCGCGGCGTCATGATGTGCCACCCCGCCGGATTTACGCGTGGCGCGGTGATGCGCGGTTCCAGCCGGACGCGTCGGGTGATACCGGCTTCATACCAGTCGAAGTGGCAAACAGTGATACTGATGTTTCATCTGTGCTGCCAGAAGCGCAGCTTACAACCAGTCCCCAGATTGAGATCACTTTGGAGAATGGGCGCAAGCTGAGCGTGAGCGGTGGGGTTGATGCGGGCTTTGTGCTGGAATTGGCGCGTGGGCTGGCGGCATGATCCCGGTACTGGCGGATGCAAAGATCTGGCTGGCGGCGGGGGTGACTGACATGCGGCGCGGGTTCAACGGTCTGGCCGTTCAGACCGAGCAGGTTCTGGGGGGTGATCCTTACTCCGGCCATCTGTTTTTGTTCCGAGGGCGACGCGGTGATCAGATCAAGATGATCTGGTGGGATGGTCAGGGCGCGTGCCTGTTTACCAAGCGCCTTGAACGGGGTCGGTTTATCTGGCCCTCTGCTCAGGAAGGTAAGATCAACCTGAGCCGTGCGCAGCTTGCGATGCTGATGGAAGGTCTGGATTGGCGTATGCCGCTCAAGACATGGCGACCCAAGATGGTAGGTTAGAGGCAATGTTTTATGGGTATTTCTGACGTTTTGGGATTCCCATGAGGCCCTTGATTTGGTAAGGAGTGGCATGAGTAAGACCCCTCCAAATCTGGCTGATTTGCCCCCTGACGTGCAGGCGTTTGTGGCCGCACAAGCGGCGGAATTGGCTCGTAAAGACGCGGAGTTGTTGGGGCTGTCGTTGAGCCATGCCACAGCGCAAAAGCGCCTTGAAAATGAGATGGAAGCGGCTCTTGCTGCGGAGCGCGCCGCCCATGCGCTTGCCATTATGAGCAGAGATACCCTGATTGCCGATCTGCGCCTGCAATTGCACGGACATAAAAAACATCGCTTCGGTTCAAAGTCAGAAAGCAGCACACAGCTGGCGCTGGCGCTGATCCTTGAAGATCTTGAAATCGAACAAGCCGCTGAGACGGATGATGAGAATGGGCCCTCTGACGCTGAGACCACAAAGCCGCCGCGTACCCCGCGCAAGCGCAAACCTTTCCCCAAGGGGCTCAAGCGGGTCAAAAAGACCATCACGCCCAGTGATGCTTGCACCGACTGTGGTGGCAGCTTCAAAGTGCTCGGGACAGATGTGATGGAAGAACTGGAATATGTGCCCGGCCATTACGTCGTAAAACAACTTGAGCGCCCACGACTGGCCTGCACCTGTTGTGAGAAGGTGGTTCAGGCCGAGATGCCAAGCCGTCCTATTCCCAAGAGCTTTGTCGGCCCTGCGTTGATGGCCCACATCTTGTGCTGCAAATACGGCTATCATCTGCCGCTGTATCGACAGAGCCAGATGTTTGAGAATGAAGGCATCGATCTGAGCGGGTCGCTCATGGCCAACTGGGTCGGCAAATGCACTAAGCTGTTGGAGCGCGTGGCTGATGCCATCCGGGATCAC
The DNA here is from genome assembly GCA_965206885.1 of Amylibacter sp. Taxonomy (GTDB): domain Bacteria; phylum Pseudomonadota; class Alphaproteobacteria; order Rhodobacterales; family Rhodobacteraceae; genus Amylibacter. The sequence goes on from CBDBLJ010000008.1 coordinate 813,802, forward strand.
GTTTTTGAGGCGCAAGCGATCTTCATGGACGACACCACGGTCAAACTGCTCCAAAAGGGCAAGGGACGCGGTAATAACAAGACAAAAACCGCGCGGCTCTGGGTCTATGCCAGAGATGAGAGCGCCTGGGCGAGCGGCGCACCACCGGCGGTGTGGTATCAGTTCTCCACCAACCGGGGCGCAGAACATCCGAGCAAACATCTCAAGCCCTACAAGGGCTATGCCCATGCGGATGCCTATGCTGGGTATAATGACGCCTATCGGACGGGGCGCGTCAAAGAGATGGCCTGCATGGCCCATGTTCGGCGGGATTTTTATAGCCTGTTTGAAAGTCTGAAGCTGCCCGTGGCGGGCGAAGCCGTTCTGCGCATTCGAAAGCTCTATGATGTTGAGGCACAAGCGCGGGGTCTGGCGCCTGCTGAGCGCGTGGCCCTGCGTCAGGAATATGCCAAGCCGATCTTTGATGAGTTGGAAATCTGGCTCAAGGAGCAGCTGGGCAAGATCTCCGTTAAGACGCCGCTGGCCAAGGCGATCAGATATGCGCTCGCGCGCATGCCAAAGGCGCGGCCCTATCTCGACAATGGCTTTCTGGAAATCGACAACAACACAGCCGAGCGTGCGGTGCGCCCTGTGGCCGTTGGACGTAAGAACTACCTGTTCATGGGATCAGAGGCAGGTGGAAAATCCGCCGCCATAGCCTACACCCTCATCGAAACCGCCAAGATGAACAACGTCAATCCCGAAGCCTGGCTCGCATGGGTGCTCGAGCGCATCCAGGATCATCCCGCAAACCGTATGCAAGATCTCCTACCGTGGGCCTATCAGGAGATGATCGAGGAGCGGGAACAAAGCGTTATAGCGGCATGATCGGCCCCCGTGATTCAGCGGCACTCCCAGAGCAAGGGGATCTGTTTGAAGAGCGCGGGAATTGGCAAGTGAACCGCCCCTAGTTTACCGGAGTCAAAAAAGCACGGAGACTAGAAGAATGACGAATGGAAATTCAGGAAATAGATTTACGCCAGAAATACGCGCACGAGCGGTATGCCTGGTGTTAGAAAATGAGGCTGATTATACGAGCAGAACACAAGCTGTTTTATCGATTGCAAAGAAGATTGGCTGCAATGGTGATACGCTACGTGTGTGGGTTCGAAATCACGAAATTGAAATAGGATTACGCAATGGGGTTACACAAGCGGAGCGTGATGAGTTAAAAATCCTCCAGCGAGAAAACAAAGAGTTACGGCAAGCGAATGATATTTTGCGTAAAGCGTCGGCTTTTTTCGCAGCGGCGGAGCTCGACCGCCTACGGAAGAAATGATTATGTTCATAGATAAACATCGTACAAGCTATGGCGTCGGGTCTATTTGTAAAGTTTTACCAATAGCGCCATCCACCTATTTTTATGAGCGGTCTATAATGCTGGATCCCAGTAAGTCTCCAGAACGCCGCAAACGAGATGTTGTTTTGATCACAGAAATCGACCGTGTTTTTAAAGCTAGTGGTAAACGTTATGGGGCTGATAAGATTTGGCATCAACTTCGCCATGAAGGGTTTGATATTGCACGTTGTACAATTGAGCGCCTTATGAAACAGATGGAAATACAAGGCGTTGTACGTGGTGGCAAGGGGATTAAAACTACACAGAGTAACAAGGCGCAGCCTTGTCCTAAGGATAAGGTAAATCGTATATTCACAGCTCCCGCACCTAACGTTTTGTGGGTCGCTGATTTCACCTATGTCAGTACGGCCATTGGGTTTGTATATGTTGCTTTTGTGATTGATGTCTTTGCACGATATATCGTTGGATGGAAGGTCTCACATTCTCCGAATACGGCTTTGGTCTTTGATGCTCTGAACCAGGGTATCCACGCTCGAAACCCTCAATCTGGCCAGTTGATCCACCACTCAGACAGAGGCGTTCAATATTTGTCGATCAAATATACAGAAAAATTAATCGATGCTGGAATTGAGCCATCCGTTGGGAGCGTTGGTGATAGTTATGATAATGCACTCGCTGAGAATATGATCGGATTGTACAAGACCGAAGTGATTGAACATCAAGGACCATGGCAAGGTAAAAGTGATGTCGAAATGGCAACTCTAACTTGGGTTGATTGGTACAACAATGACAGGCTCTTTGGGCCAATCGGATATATACCACCTGCACAAGCTGAAAGGAATTTCTATGAAACCCTAAATCAATATGATATTGCTGCAGAATGACGGACTAAAATCACTCCGGTAAACTAGGGGCGGTTCAAAGGGCCAGATACCTCACAGCACGACTTGGGCGTTGAAAACCTTGAAGGCTTGTCCGACAAAGACCTCGTCGAGAAGACGGCAAAGGCTACACTGTCCAACGTCGACCTGCTGTGCGCCCAGATTGTGGAACGGGGCTTGGGAGATATAGCCGTTCCGGGTCTCGTCGCGCTTTGGAACCGGTTTAAGGGGTTCGGAATTGCGACCCCTTTACCAGAACAAAAGCTTGCCTTGGAAACTCTTCGCGCCATTGGGAATGAAGCTGCAAAAAAAGAAATCAGCAAGATCCTTGGCGCACAGGACTTGCCCGACAGCTTGCTCCCGTTTGTGTTGCAAGCCGCTGTGAGCGTGGGCTTGAAGCTGCCTCAGGCACAAATCTTGCCATGGCTGGAACACGGCGCACCAACAGTCCGTGCCCAAGCCTTCATCCTTATACAATCGAACAGCCCACAGCGAAGCACCTTGGAAATCGGGTTCAGCGACCCAGACCCTTCAGTCCGACGAACCGCTCTGACAGTGGCGGGGAATCTGGGCCATATCAGCGCAAGGGCAGGATTGCTTGCCGAGTTCCGGAAAAATCCAACCAGCCAAAAGATCGAAGCGCTTTTAACTGTCGCCGATGACGACATCGTTGTTGAAATCGGAAGATACGCACTGGAAAATCCGCCTCACCGGTGCCTCATCGCAAGTGAACTGGACACCTCTAAAAACCTATCTTTTAGGTGTATTTTGTGATTCAATATTTTCAGGAGGATATTTTGATGCACGAAGCAGGATTGTTTGATTTTTCTGATCATCTTGAGCGTTTGTCTAAAACAGGCGACCCACTTGTCGCGCTTTCTGAGCATGTGGATTTTGAGATGTTTCGGTGTGCACTGACAAGTGCACTTAACTATGGAGAGCGTCCACAGGGGGGTCGTCCGCCCTATGATGCGGTTATGATGTTTAAGATTTTGATATTAGCGTCGATGCATAATTTAAGTGATGAGCGGATGGAGTTTCTGATCCGCGATCGTTTTAGCTGGTTGCGTTTTCTTGGTTTGCAAATTGGGGAGCCGACGCCAGATCAAAAGACCATTTGGGTGTTTCGGGAGAAGTTGACCCAAGCGGGTGTGTTGACTGATTTGTTTGCAACCTTTGAGGATCATTTACGTAATCGGGGTTACAAACAAACTGGGGGACAAATTGTAGACTCATCGCTGATTGCAGCCCCACGCCAACGTATGACTTCAAGCGAGAAAGCCCGCGCCAAGGCTGGCGAAGATGCAAAAGATATCTGGCCTGATAATCCAGCCAAGGCGGCACAGAAGGACACCGACGCACGGTGGATGGTCAAGTATAGCAAGGCTAAAACGACCAAGACGGGTGAGAAAGATGCGGGGTTAGTTGATATTTCCGTACCTCACTTTGGCTATAAAAACCACATCAGCATTGACCGTAAGTTTCGGTTTATCAGAGGTGAAAAAACAACAGATGCAGCGCGCTATGACGGTCATGAGTTGGCGTCAGTGCTCACCAAGGACAATCGTTCTGGCAAGGTTTGGGCCGATACAGCTTACCGCACCAAGAGCAATGAGGCATGGCTTAAGGCCAATGGATTTTTCTCCCACATCCACCGTAAAAAACCAAAAGGCAAACCAATGCCCAAACACATCGAGCGCGGTAATGCGACACGTTCTATATTTCGCACCTGTGTCGAGCATGTCTTTGGTCATCAGAAGGGCCCGATGGATTTATCCATTAGAACCATCGGAATTCAACGCGCCACAACAAAGATGACACTCGCCAACATAACCTACAATATGAAGCGTCTCATCTTCCATGAACGACGGCAAGCCACAGCCTGAATCCGTCTAGAATTCAGAAATACCCGCTCAGGCGGCTCCATAAAGCATGAATGCCGCATAAAACGGAACAAAACAGGCTTTTTTTGCGTCAAAAAGCAGCCTGCCGTAAAAAATGCCTATCAAATACCTCTGGAATTAGCGGTTAATCGAGGTGTCCAACTTGAGGCTCTGGACACACCCAAAGCCCGAAAGCTGGCCCAACGAATCAACGATCAGATAATGCAGCGTTGATGTTTACTTGGAACCTCGGCCACCCCGTCGCTTGATCATCAGAAAAATCCTCATATCACGCCAGCCACATCGCCAGCCTCGCGCAATAATCGCAGCTCAAGTCAGACCAAAATAGAGGGGGTTCCCTTGATGCTTACCAATATGCATGCGCTGAGTGTGGTCATCTGATGCATAATTCGGACAAGACACAAATGCTGTCTAAAGGTGAATGGCGAGCCACGGCAACAAGCACCGATGGTACGGTCGGTTTTCACCTGTCATCACTTTACAGTCCTGTTGGCTGGTTTTCTTGGTCTGATGCTGCGGTGTTGTTTGAGGAGGCAAAACGTAACCCTGATCTCATGAAAGGGTTTGTAAATACGGTCTTAGGAGAGCCTTACGAGGAATCTTCCGAAGCCCCAGAATGGCAACGATTGTACGAGCGCCGAGAGAGTTTTTCTCAAAGCATTGTGCCGAAAGAAGGTTTGTTCTTAACCGCTGGCGTTGATGTGCAAAAAGACCGCCTTGAATGTGAGGTTGTGGCATGGGGTCGCGGTAAAGAAAGCTGGTCGGTTGATTATATCATCATCAATGGCGATACAGCGCGACCAGAAACATGGCAACGCCTTGATAGTGAAATCCTACAAAAGGATTGGCCACATGCCAGTGGTCATAGCATGCCTATCCGCGTAATGGCGGTGGATTCTGGTTATGCCACGCAAGATGTCTATGCCTTTGTGCGCAACCATCCGCAGGCAGTTTGGGGCGGTTCTGGCGCACGTGCCAGCCAACCACGCACGGCGGTGGCGGTTAAAGGGCAAGCGCGGGATACGGCGCTGATCTTGAGTGTTTCAAAAGCGGATACTGGCGGTAAACGTCGCGGTTTGCGTGTTTGGAACGTATCGGGGCCAGTTGCCAAGATGGAGCTTTATCGCTGGTTGAAATTGGAATGGCCAACCCAAGAAGCGCAAGCGGATGGTGTTGCGTTTCCGCCCGGAAGTTGTCACTTCCCACAATATGGAGAGGAATATTTTAAGCAACTGACGGCTGAACGGCGCGTCATTCGTATCCACAAAGGTTTTCCAAGAGCCACATGGGAGAAAGACCCAAGTCGTAACAATGAAGCGCTGGATTGCCGTGTGTACGCACGCGCGGCGGCAAGTATTTATGGCTTGGATCGTATGTCAGATTATCGCTGGAGGCGAATGGAAGAAGCACTGGGTATGAAAGCGAATATTCCAAAACGCGGTGTTGAAATACCAGTTACTGAAGAAACGCGGGCAAAACCAAGCCAGCCTGTGAAACCAAAATCACGGTTTACACAACGCAAAACCGTAAAATCGGATGATCCGTATTTATAAATTTGACTTTTTAGGAGAGAACAAATGAAAGAACCATAATCTTAATTTTAGAAACAGATAGCCAATCTTTGTATATTTTTTGAGCATTAATTTTTGAGAACAATCTATATTGATCCAATCTTCATTTTCTCTATTACGTATCGTTAAAGTATCATCGTATAGCTTCCAGCTATTATATGGATATTTTGTATAAAATACAGGCTCATACTCAATGAATTCTCTAAAATCAAAGTTAACTATATTTGTATAAGGCAAATGCTTAACCAAGATACAATTTTGTATTTCTTGAAACCCTTTAAAGTCCTTATCCTTGGCCGCAAAAAAGAAAATGCCTTTTTTGTCTACGTAAATACTCTGACTGTAACGCCAAAGAGGTTCTATAAAGCTAATGCCTGTATTGTTGATATACCCTGAAGGAAGAACATTTTTCTGGCTCTTCTCCGCTTTGTTGAGTAGAAAAAGATGCCGACCGCCAAGTAACCTGTTGATATGTATGGTTTCTGATAACTTTACATAGAGCAGGTATATGACAATCAACATCTCGCAGCATATTTTAGGCCTCAAAGGGCAACGTGTAAATGAAATTAAACTGGATGACGGCGGTGTTAAGATTGTCATTCACTGCAGCCGAGACGCGCGTAGGAGGGCTATAGACCCTGCTACAGGCCAGAAGGGAAGCATCAACCAGCATGTCCGCCGACAAGTAAACGACATCCCCCTTTTTGGGTATCCTTGTGTGGTCGAGATTGAGCTGGCGCAGGTTTATATTAACAAGGGCGAACGCCGCATTGAGGGGTGTGATTTTGTTGATAAAGGGTGCCGTTTCACTCACCGATTTTGCCGACTGATCAGTGGATTATGTCGGCATATGTCTATTCAAGCGGTTTCCAGACATTTGGATATACGATGGGAAACGGTCAAGAATATCGACAGGGCATACCTTATTGAAACTCTCCCTACGCTTGATCCTGCAGAGCTAACTGGCTTGGAATATATTGGTGTAGATGAAGTTGCCCGGGCGAAAGGTCATGACTACATGACGGTGGTCTACGATATGGTTGGCGGTCATCTGATCTGGGTTGAAGCAGGCCGAACTGCCGAGGTTTTTTCAAGGTTTTTGAAACAACTGCAACCAGATACAGCCTGCAAAATAAAGGCCGTAGCGATGGATATGGGGCCTGCCTACCAAAAGGCTGTCAGAGAGTCCTTGCCGTTGGCCGACATAGTATTTGACCGTTTCCACGTCATGAAAAACTACAGCAAAGCTATCCATAATCAGCGTCGACTTGAGTTCAGAAAGGCCGATCCAAGTGGTAAAGAGTTGATGAAAGGGACGCATTATCTGTTGCTCAAAAATGCGGATAAGTTGAGTGAAAAACAAAGTGACAAGCTGCAAAGGTTGCTGGAGAGCAATAGCAACCTGAATGCACTTTACGTCTTGAAAGAACAGCTTCAGCTGCTGTGGAGTGCCGCTTCATTTGAGGCGATGGCGGAGCAACTGGAACGTTGGTGCCTGATAGCAGATCAGTCACAGATGCTCTATCTAAAAAAGTTCGCGAAATCCCTACGGAAACATTGTGTGGGCATCTGCAACTACGCCAAACACAAGCTCACAAGCGCCAGGATAGAGGCTGGTAATGTCAGTATAGGAATGATCCGTAAGCGAGCCAGAGGCATCAAGGATACCGAATACTTCAAACTCAAAATTAGACAATCATCCATTCCAGATAATCAATCTATGCTCTATTTAAAATCCTAAATCTACTCAACAAAGCGGAGAAGTGCCATTTTTCTCTCGAGGCCATGTAAATAGCTCAAAGGCAAAAGCATCGTTATCTAGCTTGTTTGGATAGTTCTTCCAGTGAATAAAGCGAATGCCGATTCCAACTTTATTTTTATGTTTTTCGTAAACATACTCATTTAAATTTTCCTCTATGGACTGGCGCTTTTCTAAAGCATATCCAATTGCCTGAGATTGATCTCTAAATCGTTTATTCCATAGGTATTTAACAAGCGTAAAGGCTCCAAAAAGAAAGGCTAAGTCCTTTATGAAGTTTATTTCATCTTGGTGAGCTAAGTAAAATTTTAATATTGAATCCATATTTATGCCTAAATTTAAGTATTGGCTAAAAGTATAAATTAAAAAATCAAAAACATACAGAAGTTAAGGAAATCAACATGCCTGAAACATTGCTAGAGCTTGAAGCGCGACTGCTTCAAGCCAAAGAAGCTCGCCATAAATTACTTACTGGCACGCAAGAAATAACAGTGAGCCTGCATGGTTACGGCGCAACAACATACAGCCAAGCCAATATTGCTGGGCTTGAGCGTTACATCAATGAGCTGAAGCAGGACATTGCCAAGAAAAGCGGTAAATCACGCCGTGGCATTATCCGCACCAGCTTTTAATCCAGCGGGAACTCCCCGTGTGTAAGCACGGGGATGATAGCCTTTCCTGTTTTTTGTTGTCGCGTCCGTGGCTAATATTCACCAGCGGCTCAAAACTCAGGACAAGCGAAGCTTGAACTTTGAATAGAACCATGGGCGTAAGCCCGTGGGTATCTATGGGTTATAAAATATGGTTCAATTATTAGATAGTTCGGGCAATCCCCTGAAGGCGAGTGATACGGCGCACCGCGCGGCATCACATCGTTCTCGGGAGCTTTCCAGTTGGTTGCCGCCACTTGGGTCTGCCGATAGTGATTTGCTGGGTGAGTTGCCAACGCTTGTATCGCGCTCACGTGATCTCACCCGAAACCACGGTGTTGCGGCTGGAGCTATGCAAACACTTAGCGATAATGTCGTTGGCACAGGCTTAAAACTTTCTGCAACACCAGATTATAAGGCGCTGGGAAAGGATAAAGCATGGGCAGATGATTGGGCGCGAGATGTTGAATCGCAGTGGCGGGCATGGGCAGAAAGTACAGACTGTGATGCCGCCAATAGTTTGAACTTTGCGGGGTTAACAAGCCTCGTTTTTCGCTCAAGCCTGATTAACGGTGAAGCTTTGGCATTGCCGCTATGGCTGGATAGGCGCGGGAATGATTTTGCGACCACCATCCAGCTTGTAGAAGCGGATCGTTTAAGCAACCCCATTGGAAAGCAAGATAACAAAACACTTAGAGCTGGTATTGAGATTGACGCTTACGGCGCACCGCGTGCTTATCATATTCGTAAAAACCACCCCGGTGATGCGTATCTGGGCGCTGGTGGCGGGAGTGAACAAGATTGGCAACGCATTCCTGTCAGAACAGCTTTTGGTCGCAAACGTGTTCTGCACATCCATGACAAAGAACGCACTGGCCAACATCGCGGCAAACCACTGCTCAGCAGTATCATGCCCATGTTTAAAATGCTGGATCACTATGAACGCTCCGAACTTCAGGCGGCAGTGGTCAATGCGATGATCGCTGCCTTTATTGAAACACCGCTGGATGGTGAATCTATTGGTGAAATGTTTGGTGGATCGACTGATGATTATATTGCCGCGCGGAATGAATGGGATGTGAAGTTGCAAGGTGGATCAATAATCCCGATCTTCCCCGGTGATAAGGTCGCGCCATTTACACCCAGCCGTCCCAATAATGGATATGGCCAGTTTGTTGAAAATATCCTGCGTCATATTGGTGCGGGGCTGAATATTCCTTTTGAATTATTGATGAAGGATTTTTCAAAAACCAATTATTCAAGCGCACGCGCCGCGCTATTAGAGGCATGGCGCTATTTCAACGCTCAACGGCAGTGGCTCTCCACCTATTGGGCAAGACCTGTTTATGAGTTGTGGCTTGAAGAAGCCATCAACAAAGGCCGCATTGATGCGCCTGATTTTTATGAACGCAAAGCGGCATGGACACGGTGCAAATGGATTGGTCCCGGTCGCGGGTGGGTTGATCCTGTAAAAGAAGCCAAAGCCGCGCATCTTCGTATGCAAATTGGGCTTTCAACGCTGGAGGATGAATGTGCTTCTCAAGGATTGGACTGGGAAGAAGTTCTCGAACAGCTTGCGCGTGAGAAAGCAAAAATCACCGAGCTTGGCCTAACCATTAATGATGCAAACAGCATTTTGAACACTTTAGACGACAACACGAAGGAGGAAAACGATGAGAATCTGGAACAAAATAACGGGTGATCCTTGGGCCATCACTGAAACAGCTCTGCACACAATTTTGGAAGTTGCGGCGCGTGAAAATGAAAGCCCTGAAGCTGTAGCGGCAAAATTAGGACGCGATTTACAAAACAGCTATAACGCCATTGAACGCGATGGTGTTGCTATTATTCCCGTAACTGGGCCGCTGTTTCGCTATGCCAATATCTTTACCTCGATTAGCGGTGCTTCAAGTTATGAGCTGATTGCCAAGGATTTTATAGCCTCGCTTGAAAATCCGTATATTAAAGCAATCATACTGAATATTGACTCTCCCGGCGGCGAAGTGAACGGCGTTGCCGAGCTTGCCAGCATGATACTTGATGCGCGTGGCACAAAACCAATTATTGCTTATGCATCAGGTGATGCTGCATCTGGCGCATATTGGGTTGCCTCTGCTGCTGATGAAATCGTCGTCTCAGAAACATCTGCGCTGGGGTCTATCGGCGTAGTGGGTATTTATCGCGGTAAATCAGATAAAGAATCTGCTGGAGCTGTTGAGATCGTATCTTCACAAAGTCCTCATAAGCGTCTTGATCCAGCCACTGATGAAGGCAAAGCCAGATTACAAACGCGCATTGATAGCATGGCCGATGTGTTTATCAACTCAGTTGCACGTAACAGAAATATTACTGCCACCGATGTGCAGGCCAATTTTGGCGGCGGTGATGTCATGATTGGAGGGCTGTCTGTTAATGCTGGCCTTGCTGATCGCATAGGAAGTTTGGAAAGGCTCATCGCTGAGCTTTCTCAAAAAGAAGAAACAAGCCCTCCCGACCATAAATCGAGCGAGGGCTTTTTAGTATCCGAAACCCATCAACCTCAAAAGGAGAAGGTATGAATGATTTGTGAGCGACCAACAGCCCTGAATCTGTTACAGAATTTGGGGAGGCGGATAGGTTTCAGGCTGAATCGTAACTTAGGGCATTGTGACCCTGTAAAGGAGAATAGCCTTCGCCTGTTTCCGAACAGCCTTCTTAAGGCCCGATTTAGGTCGGTGACCTTGTATAGGAGTTTGGTTTGGCCGTTCACAGCCCATCTGGGGCTCCGCCTCCTAACAAAGGGAGTATAGCACATGGCTTTTATTGGTGTCGACCTACATACGAATTCTTTTACGATCTGCCGTCTTGAAGTGGATGGTTCGGAACATTTTGAAACATTCCAGCTGTCACAAGTTGACTTGGACCGCTTCTGCCACAGTGTGGATGCGGATGACGAGTTAGCGGTTGAGGCCACGGGCAATTCCGCTTGGTTTTATGGTGAATTGCGGCCATGTGTGGGACGCATTGTCATTGTCGACCCGCGCCAATTCCAGGTGATCCGCAAGTCGGTGAAAAAAACCGACCGCAATGATGCGCGGGCTTTGGCATTTTTTCTGTCCAAGGATATGTTGCCAGAAACGCGTCTAAAATCTACAGCGGAATCGGAATTAGCGTCAACAACCCAAACGCGCGATCTTCTCGTCAAACAGCGCACCATGCTGCTCAATAAAATCCATGGCATGTTCAATCGCCATGGGATGAAATTGAAGAAAGAGGGTTTGTCGAGCAAGAAACGACTTCTGGCCCTTGATCTGAGCCAATTTACACCTTTGGAAAAAATTGAGCTGGGCGCATTACGGGATCAGGCTTTAAGCTTGACTGTTACTCTAGCGGAACTTGACCGTGCAATCGAAACTGCTGGTGAAAAGCTGGTGGGGTTTGAAGGGCTGACCAGTATCAAAGGTATAGGTTCGCGGTCGGCGGCGGTCTTGTTGTCGGGCATTGGCAACATCGATGACTTTGCCACGCCTGATAAGCTGGCCGCCTATATTGGCATAGTGCGGCGCGTCAGCCAATCCAACGATACTGATAATCGCGGTAGGATAACCAAACGTGGAAACAAGCTTATGCGCACCACGTTGGTACAGTGCACGCTCATTGCTATTCGTTATTCGGGGTATCTCAACAGTTTTTATCAAAAAATTAAAGAACGACGTGGGTTTGGTAAGGCTATCATTGCCACAGCACGTAAGCTGCTAAAAATAATCTTTGACACCCTTAAAAATGGCTGGGTATTCGACGATTTTACTAAATTTAAAATCAAACAAAATGAATAAGTTCAGATAGATGTGAGACTGTTTTTTTGTTGCCAAGATTTAGGCGGCCTCGGAGACTGAGTATTGTAAAAAACCAACTCACGAGGCCAATATGCAAATCATAAGACTGCACAAGAACGTTTATAAACTTTATGCTTGGGCGCGGACACAAGAATGTTTGGATGCGTACCGTATCAAATACGAAGACACGGTTCGGCAATGGGAAGCTTTACGCGCAGAGGGTGTTTCTCTAGCAAAATGCGCTGAATTTGTCGGCATCTCTCGGTCTACTTATTATCGCTACAAGCGGGTTTTGAAGGATTTGGCGCAAGGGATTATGCCGCCATCAAAGGCCCCAAAACACCGCAATAAGTCACAGTGGGGTGAGGCAGAAAAACAGTTGGTGCTCGAAATTCGCCGCGACAATAAAACCTACGGTAAGGAAAAAATAGGGGCCATCTTGCGGCGCGATAAAAACCAAATCATAAGCGATAGCACCGTGGGGCGTATCTTGGGTTTTCTACGCAAGAAAGGCCTGATTACACGATCAAGGTCTGCACCACAAAAGCGCAAGGGTAACTTCTCCAAGGGCCACGCCAAAGGATGGAAATATAAGGATTACAAAGATATAGAGATTGGAGAACGTGTGCAGATCGACCACATGACTGCCACGAAAAACGGCGTCACCTGCAAGCACTTTCAGGCCTGGGAACGGCGTAGCAAGCACATCCACGCGCAAATTTATTCGAATGCCACCGCACGCTCTGCCAAACGGTTTTTGGAAGAGCTTGTGGAAATAGCTCCCTATAAAATCCTCTCCTGACTTCGTAGGATTTCGGCTGTAACACATTGATATTATTGGCCTGCTTTTTCACAGGGCACTACATCGCGGATTTCCGGCGATGGGATTCAACGGTCAGAGAGTGTCGATCAGGCCTTTTCAGGTCTGGGCTTGCGCGTTCTTTCCGGCGGCATCCTGAAGGGTGCTTCGTTCCACGACAGGCCAACACAGCGCAGGATGCGTTTGGCGTCGGTTGTGGCCGGGCTGGGCATGGCATATTGTTCGCTGGTGCCCTTGCGCCTCAGGATGGAAATCTGAAGTCGGTCGAGTTCCCGACGGATGCGGGCCGGGCTCATGGGATGGCCCAGCATCTGCAGGCGCTTGCGCAGGTGTTGCAGGCAACAGAAAGCCATGTAGCAGATGGCGATATGGGCCTGTATCCGCCGCGGCGTCCAGTGATAGACGGGTCGGATTTTCAGGTCATGCTTGTTGGTGCGGAAGCAGGTTTCGATCAGCCAGAGCTGGTGATATTGGGCGATGGCCGCCTCGGGTGCGAGATCGTCCCTGCCATGAACGATGATGGCGTGCAGCCCGTCCCATTGGGCTGCCGCGTCGATCTTGTCCTGATCAAGTGTGATCTCGCCCGTATCGGGAAACGAGAGGAAGCGGGCATATCCCCGGTGACTGACACTGGCGGGGCTCCGGCTCCGCCGAAGCTTCTTTTGCAGGCGCTCAAGGGCCTTCTGGCGCTTGTGGGCATCCTTGCGGGCGCGGGCGGGCGAGAAGGTGACGATGATCCGGGCACCGTCATGCTCAATCACCTTGTAGCGCCCCGCCTCGGCAGCGCCCTCCGCCGCGCCGTGTCCGGCCCATGGCTTGTAACCGCCCGTGTCCAGGGCCTTGTCTTTCACGCCCGCCGGGGCCGACTTCAGGCGATAGCCCAGAATGAACGGCAGGCCTTTGGTGCGCAACATATCCTGATTGTCGGCGCTGAGCATCCCGGCATCTGCCACCAGCGTGATCTTTCCGAGCTTGTAGCGCTCTTCCAACCCCTTGATCGCGGCCTCAAGCGTATGGCCTTCCCACATATTGCCGGGAAACAGGTCATAGCCGACCGGCAAGCCGTCGGTGGTGACCATCAGCGCCAACACCACCTGACTGCGATGCGATTTCCCGTCCTTGCTGTACCCCTTGGCCAGCAAGCGGTCGGACGCGTCTTCCGGATCCTCCCGATCTGTATCGAAGGCCAGTGTTGTGCAGTCGTAGAAGAGGACATCGACCGGTCCCGCCAGAAGCGTCTCCGCCGCCTCGTGTGACATCCGACAGACCCGGTTGATCGTCGCCGCGTCCATGTAGTCCATAGCCTGGTAGACCCGGTCCAGATTGAGGGTGATCCCGACCCTGTGGGCCAGTGCATCCACCGTTGCCCGCTTGCTCTCTGGCTGCGACAGGCGCGCCAGCACCAGTTCGCGTAAAATGCGATCGCTGCTCTTGCGCCGGGTGCCCAGAAGCCCATTCCAGCCCAGGCCGGAATAAACCTCCCCCATCACATCGCGCAAACCAAGCGACAGGCGGGACTCTTCGCGGCACTCCCCAAGATCGACATTCAGTTTTTCCGGACGCGGGGCGGTGCGCACAAGTGTCGCCAGATCAGCATATTCCGTTGGGGTGAACAGTTCCATTTGCGGGGACTGTGCGGTACGCAGTTCTTCCATGATCCGGCCAGCCAGGCGCTTGAGGTCCTCGACTTCAGTGTCGTTATGCGCGATGCCGACATGCCGGACGACCTTCTGGCGAACCTTCTGACCGGTGCGCACCGACTGGACGATCTGGATGCGGGTGCGCTTGCGTTCGGGATCATGTTTGGTGCGGATGAACATGTGCGGGAGTGTAGCAGAACCTCCAGAAACCGCAACCCTCAATTGCCATTGGGGGCACTACTTTACCCTCCCGGAAGCCAGGGCCTGAAGTTAAACAAAAAAACACCCCACAAGCCGACAAAACCTACGAACTCAGGAAATACGAAGACACGGTTCGGCAATGGGAAGCTTTACGCGCAGAGGGTGTTTCTCTAGCAAAATGCGCTGAATTTGTCGGCATCTCTCGGTCTACTTATTATCGCTACAAGCGGGTTTTGAAGGATTTGGCGCAAGGGATTATGCCGCCATCAAAGGCCCCAAAACACCGCAATAAGTCACAGTGGGGTGAGGCAGAAAAACAGTTGGTGCTCGAAATTCGCCGCGACAATAAAACCTACGGTAAGGAAAAAATAGGGGCCATCTTGCGGCGCGATAAAAACCAAATCATAAGCGATAGCACCGTGGGGCGTATCTTGGGTTTTCTACGCAAGAAAGGCCTGATTACACGATCAAGGTCTGCACCACAAAAGCGCAAGGGTAACTTCTCCAAGGGCCACGCCAAAGGATGGAAATATAAGGATTACAAAGATATAGAGATTGGAGAACGTGTGCAGATCGACCACATGACTGCCACGAAAAACGGCGTCACCTGCAAGCACTTTCAGGCCTGGGAACGGCGTAGCAAGCACATCCACGCGCAAATTTATTCGAATGCCACCGCACGCTCTGCCAAACGGTTTTTGGAAGAGCTTGTGGAAATAGCTCCCTATAAAATCCTCTCAATTCAAGTTGATGGTGGCTCCGAGTTTATGGCCGATTTGAGACGGCGTGTGAGCAGATGAAAATCCCGGGCTCTTCTCCGCTTTGTTGAGTAGAAAAAGATGCCGACCGCCAAGTAACCTGTTGATATGTATGGTTTCTGATAACTTTACATAGAGCAGGTATATGACAATCAACATCTCGCAGCATATTTTAGGCCTCAAAGGGCAACGTGTAAATGAAATTAAACTGGATGACGGCGGTGTTAAGATTGTCATTCACTGCAGCCGAGACGCGCGTAGGAGGGCTATAGACCCTGCTACAGGCCAGAAGGGAAGCATCAACCAGCATGTCCGCCGACAAGTAAACGACATCCCCCTTTTTGGGTATCCTTGTGTGGTCGAGATTGAGCTGGCGCAGGTTTATATTAACAAGGGCGAACGCCGCATTGAGGGGTGTGATTTTGTTGATAAAGGGTGCCGTTTCACTCACCGATTTTGCCGACTGATCAGTGGATTATGTCGGCATATGTCTATTCAAGCGGTTTCCAGACATTTGGATATACGATGGGAAACGGTCAAGAATATCGACAGGGCATACCTTATTGAAACTCTCCCTACGCTTGATCCTGCAGAGCTAACTGGCTTGGAATATATTGGTGTAGATGAAGTTGCCCGGGCGAAAGGTCATGACTACATGACGGTGGTCTACGATATGGTTGGCGGTCATCTGATCTGGGTTGAAGCAGGCCGAACTGCCGAGGTTTTTTCAAGGTTTTTGAAACAACTGCAACCAGATACAGCCTGCAAAATAAAGGCCGTAGCGATGGATATGGGGCCTGCCTACCAAAAGGCTGTCAGAGAGTCCTTGCCGTTGGCCGACATAGTATTTGACCGTTTCCACGTCATGAAAAACTACAGCAAAGCTATCCATAATCAGCGTCGACTTGAGTTCAGAAAGGCCGATCCAAGTGGTAAAGAGTTGATGAAAGGGACGCATTATCTGTTGCTCAAAAATGCGGATAAGTTGAGTGAAAAACAAAGTGACAAGCTGCAAAGGTTGCTGGAGAGCAATAGCAACCTGAATGCACTTTACGTCTTGAAAGAACAGCTTCAGCTGCTGTGGAGTGCCGCTTCATTTGAGGCGATGGCGGAGCAACTGGAACGTTGGTGCCTGATAGCAGATCAGTCACAGATGCTCTATCTAAAAAAGTTCGCGAAATCCCTACGGAAACATTGTGTGGGCATCTGCAACTACGCCAAACACAAGCTCACAAGCGCCAGGATAGAGGCTGGTAATGTCAGTATAGGAATGATCCGTAAGCGAGCCAGAGGCATCAAGGATACCGAATACTTCAAACTCAAAATTAGACAATCATCCATTCCAGATAATCAATCTATGCTCTATTTGAAATCCTAAATCTACTCAACAAAGCGGAGAAGTGCCAAATCCCGCTCATTGTATTGCCGCCAGCCAGACCGAAATACAATGGTGGCGTTGAGCGTGGAAACCGCACCTTCCGCGAGGAATTCTATGATTGTTGTGATCTGATTGCCGATAGCATTGGAGCTATGCGGTTTGAACTGAGAAAAGCTGTCGAAAAATATAACACATTCAGACCACATCACGCCTTGAAAGGTAAGACACCCATGGAGTACCTTCGAATCACTCAGGCCGAAGCCGCGTGAGTCTCAAAACACATGAACCTATACAAAAATCAATTGTCTACTGGACAATCATCATAGGAGAGATAAAAATAACCTTGCAGACTGATCTGCAGGATGCTGTTGCACGCGTGGAGAGTGACAGTCAAATTCTGCATAATATTATTCACGGTGATGACCAAACAATCGTTAATACCGAGGGCGGCGGCGTTATAACGCCTGCTAAAGCCATCAAAGATATTGAAGCTACCATTCAAGCAGGCTTAACAGACCTTGAGGCAACGGCGGATCAACTGGCCGATGCCGTCGATACCGTTTCGCAAAAAGTCGATGAAGCTGAAACACATGCGCAAACAGCGCAAACCCTAGCAAATAGCTTAAACCTGCCAACGGATTTAAATGGCCGTGCAGGACAATTATTAGCCATTAACGAAACAGAAGATGGTTATGAGCCGATTGAGTCTAAGGCCGTGTTTTACGGCTTGAGAAAAGAAGGTGCGAAGCTGATTACTGTATCTGGTGAAGGCACATTTGATGCCAGTGAATTCCCAGTATGGATGGTTGGATTACCCGGAATGAATTACGCCGTAAACGAAAACGGTCATTTGCTTATTAACATTTAAAAGGAGAACATTATGGCTGTTATTGATCTTGGAAATATTCGTATTAATTGGCGCGGTGCATATGATGCAGGGACAACTTACGTCAAAGACGATGCCGTATCTTATCAAGGCTCGAGCTTTATAGCATTACAGGAAGTTTTGAATTCAATTCCCATTGAAGGAAACGATTGGGGAGTGCTTGCCGCTGGCACGGATCAGCTAAGCCAAGAAGGTGATTTATTGATTCATGATGGCGCTATTCCTGTGCGGTTGGGTCGAGGCAGCAATGCACAAGTTTTGCAGATGGTTGGCAATCAACCTGCATGGCGCGATCAATCTCTTGATCCATCACGCCGTGTTTGGAAAATCGCTAAGGTTAATGGCATGGGAGGTTGGTACACACGCGTTTACCTCATGGCTGATGGCACAATTAAGGCTTGCGGGTATGGTGGAAATTATTCCAATGGTGATCCTAATGGATCGCATATTTATCTACCAAATCGCGTGGCGACGGAAGATCCTGATGTGCGTTTTATCGATGTGTTTTCAGGTGGGATGCAGCATTACGGCTTAACCGCTAATGGCGAGGTCTGGTCATGGGGATATAATAATTATGGCCAGCTCGGTCATGGTGATACTGCCAACAGAGCTGTTGCCAAACGGATAGAGTTCTTTGTTCAAAACAATATTCAAATTAATCGTATTATTACAGGTCGCCCTAATTATTATGATCATGCCTGTGCGTATTTCATTACAACAGATGGAAAGGTTTATGCTTGCGGTATCAATTCAAGTGGAAATCTTGGTAATGGTACGTCCGCTAACCAGTACACACCTGTTCGATGTGGCTCTTTAATTGATATTGTTGATGTTTCAGTCTCTGGGCTTCCCCATACGGTTTATGCCATTCAAGATAATGGCGCATTATGGGTCTGGGGATATAATGCTCAAGGTCAATTAGGACTTGGTGACACCACCAATCGTCAAACACCTATTTTACACTCGTCCATTAATACTGCTGTGAAAGCTGTCGCTTCATGCGGTTATCGCACGGATGGGGCAAGCCCAACGGGACATGGCTTAATCTTGTTGTCAGATGGATCAATATGGAGCGCTGGGTATAACGGATATGGCCAACTCGGGCATGGTGATACGACTGACCGCACCAGTTTTTCTCAAATAAGCCATAGCGAGAGCTTTATTGATATTTTTGCAGGTGATGGTCGCTATCCCGTATCTGGTGGAATTACCGATCAGGATGAAGTCTACCTATGGGGCAATAATGGCTATGGACAACTTGGCACCGGTAACACGACGAACCAGCTCTCACCCTTTAAACCAAGTGGCTCTTTTCAAGGCAATGCTTCCCGCGTGCGTATTGGCGGCGGGGCTAGCTATGATGGATGCATTATCCAATCTGGTGATGAACTCTGGGCTGCTGGTTATTCCGGCAATGGCAATCTTGGCATAGATTCAACTGCAGGCACGAATAACACGTTTAAACGTGTGTTAGGCCAATCAGGCATTATTGAAGACTGGAATTGTTATGGGCATGGCACAGCCTCTTGGGGGCTGGGTGTTTTATATGACGATGGGCGCGTCGATGCCTGCGGAGATAATAACTCCTACGGCGAAACTGGTACACAAACAGGCAATTTGCACGACGTTAAAACCCTCAAAAATGTAATCTTTTAAGGAGAAAATCATGAAAATTAAATCATATTTAATCAGCAAAGCCCCCAGCTTTGCTGAAAGCGAAGTCGCGCCCATTCATCTGGGCGATTTAGATGATCGTCATTATTACGCTTTTGCTAAGTGTCTGGCCGAAAACTAGTTGAGTAATATCAGTAAGTTGTGATTCACTCTCTTTATCAAATAAGATGGAGAATTTTATGGCTTGGACTGATATTACTCGCCCCCTATATGAGCGAAACAATGGGCGTTATGCAAGTGATTGCACGGACGAAGAGTGGGCAATAATTGAACCACTGCTGCCAGAATCCAATGTGGTTGGTCGGCCCAGAACAACCGAAATGCGCGATGTGTGGGACGGAGTGCAATACATGGCGAGCACGGGATGTCAGTGGCGAATGATCCCGAAAGATTTCCCGCCGAGGACTACAATACAGGAGTATTTTTACGACTGGCGGGACAATGGCGTGTTGTACCGGATCAACGATACGCTTGTCATCAAGGCGCGGGAATTGGCAGGTCGCGCAGCCAGTCCAAGTGCAGGTGTTATTGACAGCCAGAGTGTTAAAACGACAGAAAGCGGTGGTGTTTCCGGCTACGACGCAGGGAAAAAGATAAACGGCCGTAAGCGCCATATCATCACAGATACCATCGGGCTGTTGATCGGATTTATCATCCACAGTGCGGGCATTCAAGATCGAGATGGGGCCGTTGATGTCCTCAAATCTATCTACTACTCCCATCCCAAACTCCGACATGTGTTTGCCGATGGAGGATATGCGGGGCCAAAATTACGAGAAGCTTTAGAAAATATGGGCTGTTGGACTATCGAAATTTTAAAGCGCAGTGACAAGGCTGTGGGATTTGAACTCATTCCAAGACGGTGGGTTGTCGAGCGCACCTTTGCCTGGTTGGGGCGGTGCCGCCGATTGGCAAAAGATTGGGAGAAATCCATTGCTTCTGCTGAAAGCTGGCTCCTCATCGCCCATATCAGAATGGTCACACGGCGATTAGCAAGGGGTTGAAATCATTGAAATAGTTTTCGGCCAGACTCTAACGCATCGGTTTTTGTTTTCATCCCAAATTTTGTTTTTCTTACATGTCTTAGTTGTTTCAGTTGGTTTTGGTGGGGCACTGTTATCAGAACTTGCTGCAAAAGCTGATGTTGCAAGCGTCAAAGCCACGGCTACAGCTGTAAAGGATGTCGTTAACGTCATTGAAATACTCCGAGTTGGTTGTCGTATGAAGAGTAAACAACTGAATGTGGATTTTATTTTCCAATAATTGGTTAAAACCACCAGCTTTTAGCTGGTCAGCTTTAGCGTTATTTACATAAGGTTTCCTTCCATTTTAAGACCCAGCGTTGCGGTAAGGTCTTAAAATGGAAGGAAACCTTATGATCTATTCTACTGGAAGTCATAGCAGATATTATCACAGATACCATATCGTTTGGGTAACAAAATATCGTTACAAGGTGCTGCGTGGTGAAATGCGTGAGCGTATTCGGACATTGATACGACAAACGTGCAATGAATTGGGCGTACACATTGAAAAAGGCGTATTGTCTACCGACCATGTGCATATGTTTGTGTCAGTCCCGCCGCACGTCCCAATTTCAAAGGTGATGCAACGCGTAAAAGGGAGGTCCTCATACAAGATACAGCGGGAGTACCCCGAATTACGCAAACGCTATTGGGGGCAACGGTTCTGGGCTAGAGGCTATTTTTCAACGACGAGTGGAAATGTGACGGATGACGTTATTCGTCAGTATCTTGAATTACATTCAAAACGTGAACCTACCGACGAAAGTCGGTAGTTGTTCAGTCTAAATTTTCTTTTAAGTCACGTTTATGTGTATAGAGAACCCATTTTGATTGAGTGAGAAAGCTAATTTTAATGTCTTGTAAATACTTATACTTTTGGTAAGTTTTACAGAATTGATTTAAATTAGATTGCGTAAATTTATTTTCCAATAATTGGTTAAAACCACCAGCTTTTAGCTGGTCAGCTTTAGCGTTATTTACATAAGGTTTCCGGCTCTTCTCCGCTTTGTTGAGTAGAAAAAGATGCCGACCGCCAAGTAACCTGTTGATATGTATGGTTTCTGATAACTTTACATAGAGCAGGTATATGACAATCAACATCTCGCAGCATATTTTAGGCCTCAAAGGGCAACGTGTAAATGAAATTAAACTGGATGACGGCGGTGTTAAGATTGTCATTCACTGCAGCCGAGACGCGCGTAGGAGGGCTATAGACCCTGCTACAGGCCAGAAGGGAAGCATCAACCAGCATGTCCGCCGACAAGTAAACGACATCCCCCTTTTTGGGTATCCTTGTGTGGTCGAGATTGAGCTGGCGCAGGTTTATATTAACAAGGGCGAACGCCGCATTGAGGGGTGTGATTTTGTTGATAAAGGGTGCCGTTTCACTCACCGATTTTGCCGACTGATCAGTGGATTATGTCGGCATATGTCTATTCAAGCGGTTTCCAGACATTTGGATATACGATGGGAAACGGTCAAGAATATCGACAGGGCATACCTTATTGAAACTCTCCCTACGCTTGATCCTGCAGAGCTAACTGGCTTGGAATATATTGGTGTAGATGAAGTTGCCCGGGCGAAAGGTCATGACTACATGACGGTGGTCTACGATATGGTTGGCGGTCATCTGATCTGGGTTGAAGCAGGCCGAACTGCCGAGGTTTTTTCAAGGTTTTTGAAACAACTGCAACCAGATACAGCCTGCAAAATAAAGGCCGTAGCGATGGATATGGGGCCTGCCTACCAAAAGGCTGTCAGAGAGTCCTTGCCGTTGGCCGACATAGTATTTGACCGTTTCCACGTCATGAAAAACTACAGCAAAGCTATCCATAATCAGCGTCGACTTGAGTTCAGAAAGGCCGATCCAAGTGGTAAAGAGTTGATGAAAGGGACGCATTATCTGTTGCTCAAAAATGCGGATAAGTTGAGTGAAAAACAAAGTGACAAGCTGCAAAGGTTGCTGGAGAGCAATAGCAACCTGAATGCACTTTACGTCTTGAAAGAACAGCTTCAGCTGCTGTGGAGTGCCGCTTCATTTGAGGCGATGGCGGAGCAACTGGAACGTTGGTGCCTGATAGCAGATCAGTCACAGATGCTCTATCTAAAAAAGTTCGCGAAATCCCTACGGAAACATTGTGTGGGCATCTGCAACTACGCCAAACACAAGCTCACAAGCGCCAGGATAGAGGCTGGTAATGTCAGTATAGGAATGATCCGTAAGCGAGCCAGAGGCATCAAGGATACCGAATACTTCAAACTCAAAATTAGACAATCATCCATTCCAGATAATCAATCTATGCTCTATTTGAAATCCTAAATCTACTCAACAAAGCGGAGAAGTGCCAGGTTTCCTTCCATTTTAAGACCCAGCGTTGCGGTAAGGTCTTAAAATGGAAGGAAACCTTATGATCTATTCTACTGGAAGTCATAGCAGATATTATCACAGATACCATATCGTTTGGGTAACAAAATATCGTTACAAGGTGCTGCGTGGTGAAATGCGTGAGCGTATTCGGACATTGATACGACAAACGTGCAATGAATTGGGCGTACACATTGAAAAAGGCGTATTGTCTACCGACCATGTGCATATGTTTGTGTCAGTCCCGCCGCACGTCCCAATTTCAAAGGTGATGCAACGCGTAAAAGGGAGGTCCTCATACAAGATACAGCGGGAGTACCCCGAATTACGCAAACGCTATTGGGGGCAACGGTTCTGGGCTAGAGGCTATTTTTCAACGACGAGTGGAAATGTGACGGATGACGTTATTCGTCAGTATCTTGAATTACATTCAAAACGTGAACCTACCGACGAAAGTCGGTAGTTGTTCAGTTGCCAAGAACGGCGTAGAGCCAATATTGTTATTTTTCAAAGACAATCAAATGTCAGACATGCTGTCTATTGGTAGTGATGGGTTTGTTGCACCAGTTATCTTTTGGATATGCATTATGCTTATTATAATAAGCACATCATTTATTTTGAAGTGTTATAAAAAGCATTTTGGAAAAGTTTTGGTTGTCGTGAGCTTTGTTTTATTGGGGTTATCACCGCTAACACATTATATATTCAGATCTTTAATACCAAATGAAGCGCAACGTGATTTTATTGTAACGCAACGGATGCATGACCTTAACATTGTTCAAAAACCATCACACAAAAAGAATATGGTTCTTATTTATCTTGAAAGCCTTGAGCGTAGTTATGGTCAAATACCAGAATATGAAAAATTCTATGAGCCAATTCAGGCCTTAGCGGATAGTGCAATTGAGTATGATAATTTTGTCGAAACGAAAGGAGCTAACTACACAATTGCTGGCATCGTTGCCACTCATTGTGGTGTTCCATTGTTACCAAACGGATTACAATCTGTCTTTCTAAGAAGGTCAGTTGATGTCGCTTTGGCTAATTTCTTATCTTCAGTACATTGTTTTTCAGATCAATTATCTGATGATGGTTATATTCTATCATATATGAATGGTGCTTCCTTAGATAAGTTTTCAAAACGTACCTTTCTACAAGAGCACGGGTATTCCCGACTTTTTGACAAAGCTAATTTATCTGTGGCGCAAAAAGAAAGCCGCTCAAATGTTTGGGGATTAAACGACGCTGTTTTATTTGAAAAAGCTCGTTTGGAATTTGATATGCTTTCAAAAGGAGATGAACCGTTTATTCAAACTCTTTTGACTATTTCCACTCATGGGCCCGATGCGTTTTTAAGCAATGATTGCCCGCCAGAACCAAATCTAAGCAGTCAAGTTCCGCGCGCGATAGAATGCACAGGCGAGCTTTTAACCAACTTTGTTGATTACATTCGCGCAAGTGATGTTGCTGATGATACTGTTATTGTAATATTAAGCGACCATTTAGCTTTTCATAATTCAGTACAGTTGCAGCTTGATGGGGTTGGTGATTTGCGCCGTAATTTATTTTTAGTTTTGAATAATGGAGCTGCAAAGAAAATGTCGCGGCAAATCACTTCCTTTGATGTTTATCCGATATTACTAGAAACTTTAGGGTATCAATTAAAGAATGGGCGCGCGAACCTTGGAGTTGCAATAAGTAGCGATGATCAAAACCTTGTCGAAGAGCTTGGAGTTGAAACAATGAATGAAGTATTTACAGGGAACCAGAAATTAGCGGCATATTTTTGGCGGGATAATGAGATGGATGGTAAAGAGTAAAGCAAGCGCCCGCGCAAATTAAGCGAAATAAAACGTTGGGATATTTTATACCCACCTTAAGTAAACAAAAATAGCAGAAAAGATTGTTATTTAGTCCGTTTTTTGATCATAGATTAACAAAAAGCCCGCCAAATTTTGGCGGGCTTAAAGTTTTTAGTGGGATCGTAAAAGCTTATGCTTTTGTTTCTTCTTCTGATGCTTCTTCAGCAGCTGGTGCTGGAGCATTATCTGCGTCGTCGCCGAATTCATCAGCAGCTGCTGCGCCCATATCGTCGAACAATTCAGCAATTTCGAATTCTGCTTCTGCTTCTGCAGCCAAATCCTGAATTGATTTACCAGATGCTTGAAGTTCTGCTTCTTCTTGTGAACGAGCAACGTTCACTTGAATTGTACAAGACACTTCTGGGTGAAGGTTGACAATCATCTCGTGAACACCAAGTTCTTTGATCGGTGTGTCCAAAGCAACTTGCTTTTTAGAGATTGTGAAACCAGCTTCTGTAGCAACATCAGCTGCGTCACGTGTTGTAACTGAGCCATAAAGTGCGCCAGCGTCAGAGGCTGAGCGAATCACGATGAACTGTTGACCATCCAATTTAGCAGCAACTGCGTCTGCTTCTTTTTTGGTTTCAAGGTTCTGTGCTTCTAGTTGAGCTTTTTGAGCTTCAAAACGTGTTTTGTTGCCGTCAGTTGCACGAAGTGCTTTGCCTTGTGGCAACAAGAAGTTACGTGCGTAACCTTGCTTTACAGACACAACATCGCCCATTTGGCCAAGTTTTGCGACGCGTTCTAGTAGGATAACATCCATTGAATTTCTCCTTACTTAACTGCGTATGGCAGTAGTGCTAAGAAACGTGCGCGTTTGATTGCTTTTGCAAGCTCGCGTTGTTTCTTTGCAGATACTGCAGTGATACGTGATGGAACGATTTTGCCGCGCTCAGATACGTAGCGTTGCAATAGTTTCACGTCTTTATAATCGATAGCCGGAGCATTCTCACCAGAGAATGGGCAGGACTTGCGACGACGGAAAAATGGTTTGTTTGCCATGGTTTAAGTCCTTCTCTTAACGGTTTCTACGTTTTTCTTCTTTAGCTGATTTAGCTTGAACAACCACGGATGGTCCTTCTTCATGCTCATCAACACGGATCGTCATTACGCGCATTACGTCGTCGTGTAGACGCATAAGGCGTTCCATCTCAGCAACAGCAGGTGCTGGCGCGTCTGATTTAAGGAATGCGTAGTGACCCTTACGGTTTTTGTTAATTTTGTAGGCCATTGTTTTTAGACCCCAATATTCTGAATCCACAACGTTACCACCGTTGTCTGACAGAACAGCGCCGAAGTGTTCAATTAAACCTTCAGCTTGCGCGTTGGACAAGTCCTGACGCGAGATAAATGTATGCTCGTAGAGCGCCATTATATTCACCATTTTCAAGCGAGCTTCAAAATCTGGGCTATATCTTCCGCGCCCAAATACGAGAGGCATCCGCGTTTCAATAATTTACGGAAGATGCGCGCTTATACTGCTATGGTGAGAAATGGCAAGCGAAAGCGTTTGTTTTTATACCAATTGTTTGTTTTGATACCGCTATAAAAAGCTATGTTTAAACATCTCTACATGAAGGGGCATGTATGGCCAGTGTTGTAAGACGTAAAAGGCGTATTATCACCAGTAAACTATTTTTTATTTTCCAATAATTGGTTAAAACCACCAGCTTTTAGCTGGTCAGCTTTAGCGTTATTTACATAAGGTTTCCTTCCATTTTAAGACCCAGCGTTGCGGTAAGGTCTTAAAATGGAAGGAAACCTTATGATCTATTCTACTGGAAGTCATAGCAGATATTATCACAGATACCATATCGTTTGGGTAACAAAATATCGTTACAAGGTGCTGCGTGGTGAAATGCGTGAGCGTATTCGGACATTGATACGACAAACGTGCAATGAATTGGGCGTACACATTGAAAAAGGCGTATTGTCTACCGACCATGTGCATATGTTTGTGTCAGTCCCGCCGCACGTCCCAATTTCAAAGGTGATGCAACGCGTAAAAGGGAGGTCCTCATACAAGATACAGCGGGAGTACCCCGAATTACGCAAACGCTATTGGGGGCAACGGTTCTGGGCTAGAGGCTATTTTTCAACGACGAGTGGAAATGTGACGGATGACGTTATTCGTCAGTATCTTGAATTACATTCAAAACGTGAACCTACCGACGAAAGTCGGTAGTTGTTCAGTTTTGGGTTTGTCTTTGCAAGTATTGGCCTGCTTACAGGGTATTTGACCTTTGGAACGATGACGCAACGGTATTATGAAACGCAAAGTTGGCAACAAGTCCCTGCGGAATTGCACTCCCTAAACTTGGAAAGCAGCTACAGCGACGATTCCACCACTTATACGGTGACTGCAAAATATTCTTATGTTGTAGATAGTGTGGAATACATCAACACTCGTGTGGCCCTTAGGGATGGGTATGACAACGTCGGTTCATATTGGTACGATTTACATGATGATTTACGCAGCAAGCAAGCTCAAGGAAAAGCTTTTGCTTGGGTTGATTTGGAACGCCCAGAAAATGCGGTTTTAGATCGCAGTTTCCGATGGTCTTTGGCAATATTTGGCACTTTATTCATCGTTGTTTTTGGCATGTTTGGATTGGCTATGATATGGGCATCGATGTTGCCTGATAAATCCAATTCAGAGATTATATCTGATGCCAAAGACGGTATCACAAGCCATGAAGCGTCTGGTCATAAATTCATCTTTTTCTTTGGGTTGATGTTTTTTGTTATGGGATCAGGGATAGCAGCTGCGGCTTTGCCAGATGCGCTGCGCAATGGGGAATACGGTGCTTTACTTGTTCTGCTATTCGCCTTTGTTGGAGCTGGTTTGATGTATTTTGCGTGGCGATCGAAGCGAATATATCAAAAGATAGGCAAAACTATTTTGCGTCTGGATCCTGTTCCTGGAGCAATTGGTGGGCAAGTTGGCGGCTATTTTGATGTGGGAATGCAAATAGATAATACGCCGATTTATGTCTTTTTGTCTTGTTATAAGGAAACGCGAAGAAATAAGGAAAGACATAGATCTATTAAATGGCAAGATAAGGTGGAAGCTTATATAAAAGATAAGGGTAACGGTCAGCGTGTGACATTTGTACTGGATGTGCCAGAGCATTTACCTGAACCATCCAGTACTATTGACTGGGAGTTGGATTGCCGCGGTATGGTTTATGATGGCCGCAAATCAATAGAGCTGTTTCGTAAGTGGTCTGTTCCGATGGAAAAGAGTACACGTTCCAGTCGGTCGGAATCTTATATTCCGGATCATTTCGTAAGAGAACGTGAGGTTGCCAAAGGTGTTGCCGCAGAAAAAAGTGCTGCTGCGCAAATTGATGTGGAACATAAAAACGGCACGATACATATTACCAGTGACTGGGGACGTGCGATTAAATTGCCGCTTGGTCTGGGTGTGTTTGGATTAATCTTTGCGTTGGTCGGTATTGCGACAATCAATGGTGGGTGGTTCTTTGGCGGCGTATTTTTTGGTGTTGGCAGTTTTTTCACTGGCCTTGCATTATACATATTGGGGCGTGAAATTAATACGGTCGTCGATCCAAACACCAGGGCAATCGCATGAGTTTTACCCCTGAATTATCTGGAAAAGAAAATCCTCGTCCCAAGCCGCCAAGTGTCGCTTTAACCTGAGGCTTTGCTTTCCCTTTACGGAGCGCAGCATGTTGTTGGCGGCGTGCTTGATCGTTGTAAAATTAGCTGGCGCGTTTCCTTTACGGATACGACATTCATCATCACGAAACACCATATCCATGACCCAATGCAGCCCGTTTTCAATACCCCAGTGGTCGCGGATAGCTTTTGCGTGAGCTTCGGCGTCACAGGTCATGGATGAGATGTAAAAGCGTGTCTCTGAACGGGTCTTGTCTTGAAGTGTTGCGCAGTATTGGACCATCACGATGCTTTCCAATCCGGGCCAATTGTGCCGCTCCATCAGCCATTCAATATCCGAGCAAACAGTGACTTTTCTTGTTTCAATACGTCCATGTGATTTTTCTACGTCCTCATGGTAAGTTACTGTTGTGTCTGCAAAATCCACAGCGTCCTGTTCTTTCATGAACAGTTCGGTGTCTTTGCGAAGGGCACCTTGATTACCCTTTAAGGCCAAAACATAATCCGCTTGTTTGGTGATGATTTTATCGGCAATATCACGCTGACATCCCATAGCATCTATAGTGACAATAGCCCCCTTTATCGTCAGGAGGTCTAACAGTTCCGGTATGGCCGTGATCTCATTGGATTTGCCGTCCACCTGCCGTTGGGCAAGTGTCAGGTTCAACTCTGAACTCCAGGCCGAGATCATGTGAATTGCGGCCTTGCTGCCAGCCTTATCCAAGCTGCGACGTGAGGTTTTACCATCTATCGCCACGACCCCGCTAAGGGTGCTGTTTAAGGAGGCGACCCACTCCATAAAGCAGGCCTGAAAATGATTGGCATCCAGTGCGGCGTAGATGTTTCCCAGTTGATCATGTGAGGGTGTTCCGTCCGAAAAGGGCAAGAATTTCCGTAAAAAGGCCAGTTTCTTTGTCCCAAACGCAGAAATAGCGACCCAGTCATTCGCCCCGGACAACACGGCACATAACGTCAAAAGCAAAACCTCTGCCATAGGGTAAAGCAGCTTTGTTTGTTGTCGTGGGTCAGATAAAGTAGAAAAATGCGTAAGAAAATCAATGGAATGGCTGTCGGGTGCGTCGGCATTGGACATGGGTAGTGACCTCAATAAAAGCTAAAAGTTCACTCATTGAATCAACCCTCACCTCATTTGTCACCTGCTAACTTTTTCATGCGATTGCCCTGATCCAAACACTAAGATGGTTTATATGGGGCGGAGTTGGTTTAACATTCCTATATACACAAGGCAGATTGCCTATTCAGCCGCTTCAAAATTTTCAACCAAAGAAACCTCTTCTATGAACGCGGGGCGTACACATGTCGCTTTTCACGCTATATATGTAGAAGAGAATGGTAAAAGAATTAAGATTGCAGAAGGCATCGAAGGTAAAGATGCAGCTCAGGCTTTGTTAGATGAGATATTGTGATCAGAAGCCTTTGTTACCTGACTGCTATATTCACTGGACGTAGCGTCACCAGCATCTTAAAAAGATAGAAACGCAACAATAAGAGATATTCATGACACGCGCATTTGTTTTCCCTGGTCAGGGCGCCCAAACCATCGGTATGGGCAAAGAATTGGCTGATACCTATCCAGCCGCTAAAGCAGTTTTCGAAGCCGTAGACGAGGCTTTGGGGGAAAACTTATCAGGTTTGATCTGGGGCGGCGATATTGCCGAGCTGACTTTGACAGAAAATGCGCAGCCCGCTTTGATGGCAACATCGATTGCGGCAATGGAAGCTTTAAAAGCCGAAGGTGTTGGGATTGATGCAGCTTCATATGTTGCTGGTCACTCGCTAGGCGAATATTCAGCGCTTTGCGCGGTTGGTTCACTCTCTTTGGCTGATACGGCTCGTTTGCTGCGCATTCGCGGTAAAGCGATGCAAGAAGCGGTTCCTGTGGGTATTGGTGCTATGGCGGCATTGCTGGGGTTGGATTTTGCTACAGCACAAGCGGTGGCAGAAGAAGCCGCGCAAGGCGAAGTGTGTCAGGTTGCAAATGACAATGATCCAAGCCAAGTGGTTGTATCTGGGCACAAAGCAGCCGTTGAGCGTGCTTGTGATATTGCAAAAGAGAAGGGCGCTAAACGTGCAATGTTATTGCCAGTATCTGCACCGTTCCATTGTGCATTGATGCAACCAGCCGCTGACCGTATGGCCGAAGCTTTAGCTGAGGTGATAATCTCTGATCCAGCTGTGCCAGTTATCGCAAATGTTCTGGCCGCTTCTAATGCAGAGGGTAGTGCCATTGCCGATCTGTTGGTTCAACAGGTCACAGGGTCTGTCCGTTGGCGTGAAAGTGTTGGCTATATGGCAGCACAAGGTGTGACTGAAATTTATGAAATCGGTGCAGGTAAAGCTCTTTCAGGGATGATCCGCCGCATTGAACGCGAAATTGCATGTAAAGCCGTAAACGGCCCAGATGATGTTGCAGCTGTTGCTGCTGAATTAGCTTAAAGGAAAGCAGATATATGTTTGATCTAACAGGTAAAAAAGCACTCGTAACAGGCGCCTCTGGTGGTATTGGTGGGGCTATTGCAAAAGGTCTTTATGCTCAAGGTGCAACCGTTGCTTTGTCTGGTACACGCGTTGACCCCTTGAATGCATTGGCTGCGGAACTGGGCGACCGCGCCCATGTTACACCGTGTAATCTAAGCGATAATGAAGCTGTTTTGGCTTTAGCTGGGCAAGCGTCTGAGGCTATGGGCGGTTTGGATATCTTGGTGAATAACGCTGGTATCACACGTGACAATATCTTTATGCGTATGTCGGATGAAGAGTGGCAGCAAGTGATCGATGTGAACCTATCATCCACAATGCGTCTGATGAAATCTGTGATGCGCCCAATGATGAAGCAGCGTTTTGGCCGTATCATCAACATCACATCTATCGTTGGTGTAACGGGGAACGCAGGGCAGGTGAACTATGCTGCGTCTAAAGCAGGTATGATCGGTATGACCAAGTCATACGCGCAGGAAATCGCAACACGCGGTATCACAGCCAACTGCGTGGCTCCTGGATTTATCGAAACAGCGATGACAGCTGAGTTGCCAGAAGCCGTGAAAGAAAAAATGACAGGTAACATTCCTGCGGGCCGTATGGGCACACCAGAAGAGATCGCTTCTGCCGTATCGTACCTTGCATCAGATGAAGCCAGCTATATCACAGGTCAAACCATCCACGTAAACGGCGGCATGGCGATGATTTAAGTGTAACTTTCCAATGGAAAACTGCATTAAGACTGCGATGAGTAGTCTATAAAGCTACCGGAGGGTGATTTCGTGGCTCTTCTCCGCTTTGTTGAGTAGAAAAAGATGCCGACCGCCAAGTAACCTGTTGATATGTATGGTTTCTGATAACTTTACATAGAGCAGGTATATGACAATCAACATCTCGCAGCATATTTTAGGCCTCAAAGGGCAACGTGTAAATGAAATTAAACTGGATGACGGCGGTGTTAAGATGGACACCTCTAAAAACCTATCTTTTAGGTGTATTTTGTGATTCAATATTTTCAGGAGGATATTTTGATGCACGAAGCAGGATTGTTTGATTTTTCTGATCATCTTGAGCGTTTGTCTAAAACAGGCGACCCACTTGTCGCGCTTTCTGAGCATGTGGATTTTGAGATGTTTCGGTGTGCACTGACAAGTGCACTTAACTATGGAGAGCGTCCACAGGGGGGTCGTCCGCCCTATGATGCGGTTATGATGTTTAAGATTTTGATATTAGCGTCGATGCATAATTTAAGTGATGAGCGGATGGAGTTTCTGATCCGCGATCGTTTTAGCTGGTTGCGTTTTCTTGGTTTGCAAATTGGGGAGCCGACGCCAGATCAAAAGACCATTTGGGTGTTTCGGGAGAAGTTGACCCAAGCGGGTGTGTTGACTGATTTGTTTGCAACCTTTGAGGATCATTTACGTAATCGGGGTTACAAACAAACTGGGGGACAAATTGTAGACTCATCGCTGATTGCAGCCCCACGCCAACGTATGACTTCAAGCGAGAAAGCCCGCGCCAAGGCTGGCGAAGATGCAAAAGATATCTGGCCTGATAATCCAGCCAAGGCGGCACAGAAGGACACCGACGCACGGTGGATGGTCAAGTATAGCAAGGCTAAAACGACCAAGACGGGTGAGAAAGATGCGGGGTTAGTTGATATTTCCGTACCTCACTTTGGCTATAAAAACCACATCAGCATTGACCGTAAGTTTCGGTTTATCAGAGGTGAAAAAACAACAGATGCAGCGCGCTATGACGGTCATGAGTTGGCGTCAGTGCTCACCAAGGACAATCGTTCTGGCAAGGTGGACACCTCTAAAAACCTATCTTTTAGGTGTATTTTGTGATTCAATATTTTCAGGAGGATATTTTGATGCACGAAGCAGGATTGTTTGATTTTTCTGATCATCTTGAGCGTTTGTCTAAAACAGGCGACCCACTTGTCGCGCTTTCTGAGCATGTGGATTTTGAGATGTTTCGGTGTGCACTGACAAGTGCACTTAACTATGGAGAGCGTCCACAGGGGGGTCGTCCGCCCTATGATGCGGTTATGATGTTTAAGATTTTGATATTAGCGTCGATGCATAATTTAAGTGATGAGCGGATGGAGTTTCTGATCCGCGATCGTTTTAGCTGGTTGCGTTTTCTTGGTTTGCAAATTGGGGAGCCGACGCCAGATCAAAAGACCATTTGGGTGTTTCGGGAGAAGTTGACCCAAGCGGGTGTGTTGACTGATTTGTTTGCAACCTTTGAGGATCATTTACGTAATCGGGGTTACAAACAAACTGGGGGACAAATTGTAGACTCATCGCTGATTGCAGCCCCACGCCAACGTATGACTTCAAGCGAGAAAGCCCGCGCCAAGGCTGGCGAAGATGCAAAAGATATCTGGCCTGATAATCCAGCCAAGGCGGCACAGAAGGACACCGACGCACGGTGGATGGTCAAGTATAGCAAGGCTAAAACGACCAAGACGGGTGAGAAAGATGCGGGGTTAGTTGATATTTCCGTACCTCACTTTGGCTATAAAAACCACATCAGCATTGACCGTAAGTTTCGGTTTATCAGAGGTGAAAAAACAACAGATGCAGCGCGCTATGACGGTCATGAGTTGGCGTCAGTGCTCACCAAGGACAATCGTTCTGGCAAGGTTTGGGCCGATACAGCTTACCGCACCAAGAGCAATGAGGCATGGCTTAAGGCCAATGGATTTTTCTCCCACATCCACCGTAAAAAACCAAAAGGCAAACCAATGCCCAAACACATCGAGCGCGGTAATGCGACACGTTCTATATTTCGCACCTGTGTCGAGCATGTCTTTGGTCATCAGAAGGGCCCGATGGATTTATCCATTAGAACCATCGGAATTCAACGCGCCACAACAAAGATGACACTCGCCAACATAACCTACAATATGAAGCGTCTCATCTTCCATGAACGACGGCAAGCCACAGCCTGAATCCGTCTAGAATTCAGAAATACCCGCTCAGGCGGCTCCATAAAGCATGAATGCCGCATAAAACGGAACAAAACAGGCTTTTTTTGCGTCAAAAAGCAGCCTGCCGTAAAAAATGCCTATCAAATACCTCTGGAATTAGCGGTTAATCGAGGTGTCCAGATTGTCATTCACTGCAGCTGAGACGCGCGTAGGAGGGCTATAGACCCTGCTACAGGCCAGAAGGGAAGCATCAACCAGCATGTCCGCCGACAAGTAAACGACATCCCCCTTTTTGGGTATCCTTGTGTGGTCGAGATTGAGCTGGCGCAGGTTTATATTAACAAGGGCGAACGCCGCATTGAGGGGTGTGATTTTGTTGATAAAGGGTGCCGTTTCACTCACCGATTTTGCCGACTGATCAGTGGATTATGTCGGCATATGTCTATTCAAGCGGTTTCCAGACATTTGGATATACGATGGGAAACGGTCAAGAATATCGACAGGGCATACCTTATTGAAACTCTCCCTACGCTTGATCCTGCAGAGCTAACTGGCTTGGAATATATTGGTGTAGATGAAGTTGCCCGGGCGAAAGGTCATGACTACATGACGGTGGTCTACGATATGGTTGGCGGTCATCTGATCTGGGTTGAAGCAGGCCGAACTGCCGAGGTTTTTTCAAGGTTTTTGAAACAACTGCAACCAGATACAGCCTGCAAAATAAAGGCCGTAGCGATGGATATGGGGCCTGCCTACCAAAAGGCTGTCAGAGAGTCCTTGCCGTTGGCCGACATAGTATTTGACCGTTTCCACGTCATGAAAAACTACAGCAAAGCTATCCATAATCAGCGTCGACTTGAGTTCAGAAAGGCCGATCCAAGTGGTAAAGAGTTGATGAAAGGGACGCATTATCTGTTGCTCAAAAATGCGGATAAGTTGAGTGAAAAACAAAGTGACAAGCTGCAAAGGTTGCTGGAGAGCAATAGCAACCTGAATGCACTTTACGTCTTGAAAGAACAGCTTCAGCTGCTGTGGAGTGCCGCTTCATTTGAGGCGATGGCGGAGCAACTGGAACGTTGGTGCCTGATAGCAGATCAGTCACAGATGCTCTATCTAAAAAAGTTCGCGAAATCCCTACGGAAACATTGTGTGGGCATCTGCAACTACGCCAAACACGCTCACAAGCGCCAGGATAGAGGCTGGTAATGTCAGTATAGGAATGATCCGTAAGCGAGCCAGAGGCATCAAGGATACCGAATACTTCAAACTCAAAATTAGACAATCATCCATTCCAGATAATCAATCTATGCTCTATTTGAAATCCTAAATCTACTCAACAAAGCGGAGAAGTGCCAATTTCGTAAGGAATTGCCCTTACGCCGAGGCCTATTATGATGAATTTTATTAAAAAAGGCTCAGTTTACAAATCGTATGCATGGATCTGCGATCGCGGTGGCGAGGCAAGCGCGGGGTGAAGCATTTTCCAGTTGAAGACGCTGAAACCATCGCAGGTAGTTGTCGAGATACTTGGTTGCGACGCCTCTATAACGCCGCAGGAAATCCTTCAACTGGCTGTGCCGGTTGTTGACCGTCTGAATGTGAAAGGCATCCCGCACCCGCTCCCCGCCAGACAGGTTCAACGCTTCGTGGCGCACTCCCAGTGCTGCGGCGCAAGGCGGATAAGCGCGGTGGCCATCGGTCACCAGAACGATATCATCATCCACGACCGGCTCGATTGCAGATTGCAGCGTATCAGCATTGACCGCAGGGAGAACCGCGCTGACTGTCATGCCGCTGCGATCAGCGGCAACCAGTACTGGAACCTGCTCATCTGACAGGCCTCGCTTGCGGGCCTTGCCTCCCCTGCGGCGCGCCTTGCGCTCAAGGTTTCGTTCACCTTTTTGGCTTTGCAAAACATAGGTTTCGTCGACCTCGACAATGCCTGTAAGCTTGCGGGCGTTCGGGTTGTCTGTGGTGAGAAATCGGTGCCGCCAACGGAACGCGGTATTGACGGCAAATTTGCAGCGTTCTGCTGAGGCGCGAACCGTCAGCCCATCAGAAAGACAGGTTCCAAAGGCAAGCCACTTATCCTTGCGGTGCAGGCCCGACAAAGGGGTGCCGGTCGCCGCGTTGAATGTCTTATTGCATCCCTTGCATTGGTACCGTCGCAGACCCCGTGCTTTGCCACGCGATATAGCTCCTAGTGTGCCACAATGCGGGCACTGGCGACTTTCACCCACGCTTGCTTCAATGGCTGCCAGCGAAGATGACGCCTCAGAGCCCCCCATGAACACGGTTTCGGCTTCCTGTCGCTGCGCAGGGCTGAGGTGATCTATCCCAGATAGCCAATCCTGAAACTGTTTGTGATCCATAGTCGGCCTATCCCTCTGATTTGACATGATTTGAAAAAGAACATGTCATGAAAGCATACGATTTGTAAACTGAGCCTTAAAAAAATATTCTATAAAAAGCGAGAGCTGGATTCTATAAGGAACGGATTTCAATTTGTGTGCTCTGAATGTGGTGAAACACACAAAGGTTCCCCGTCAGTGTCATATCGATACCCTACTTATTATTACGACTTAAGTGAAGAAGAACGCGACGCGCGGGCAGAATGTACTGATGATTTATGCCATATAAAAGCCGATCCAACTGACGGCTCTTCTGTAGATATATTCTATATTCGCGTTATATTGGAAATCCCTATAGTAGGAGTAAGTGATCCTTTTACGTTTGGGGTATGGGTATCACAATCAAAAGAAAGCTATGAAAGATATGTAGAAACTTTCAAGCGAGATCAATCAGATGACTTCAGCTTTGGATGGTTTACCAATACTTTACCGCTTTACAGTGATACCTCAACTGGTGATGATCACGAAAATATTGAATGTGATGTTCATTGGGAAAGAATAGGAAAAAGACCAAAAATTATTTTCTGGGAAAGTGACCATGAGTTATCTGTTGATCAAAGAATGGGTGTTTCTTGGAATAAAGCAATAAAGTTAGCTAAATTAGCTATACATAACGTTGTTGAGTAATATTCGATATACATCATAAAATTCACCTAAAACCTTACCTAAATATCCACCCCCAATTTACCTTTCCCAAATCCCCATCCCGTACATTTACCCTATAACGAGTAGTACGGAGTAGTGTAATGAATAGGGTTTTTGCAGCGATGCGACAGAGGGCGGAGCTTTGCTTTGACTGGATAATGCTAACCATATCAATTTGGGTGCTTTATCAAGGTGTTGCGCAAGAGCGCTACGCAGAGGTAACACCGCTGCAGGGAAGTTCTGCAGCGGTGTTATTGATGTTTTTACTCTTCGCGGTTCACCGTGTTGGGGTGATCTATCAGAAGATTAAACCCCAATTTCAGAGATGAATTTCACACGTTGATAGGATGTAATGCCTTCTTCACCACCTTCTGTACCGTAACCAGAGTGGTTTACACCGCCAAAGGGAGTTTCTGGTGTGGCGATACCAAAGTGATTGACGCCGAACATGCCTGCATTGATTTGATCCCCCAAAGCGTTTGCTTTGGCACCGTCTGTTGTAAAGGCATAAGCAGCAAGGCCGTATTCCAGTTTATTGGCACGTTTGATCACATCGTCAAAATCTTTGAAGGAGGCGACGGGTGCGACTGGACCGAACGGTTCGTCGTTCATGATTTTCGCGTCCTCTGGAACACCTTTTAGAACTGTGGGTTTGTAGAAGAAACCTTTGTTCCCAAGACGTTCACCACCTGCAAGCAGTTCTGCACCATGGGATACAGCATCATCTACAAGATCTTGCATCACATCAATACGGCGTTCCCCGATGAGAGGGCCCATATTAACGCCTTCGTCCATGCCATTGCCCACAGTCATATCGTTGGCGTGTGTTGCCATACGTTCTGCGAATTCGTCATAAACACCTTCTTGAACATAAAAACGCGTCGGGCTGATACAAACTTGGCCTGCATTGCGGAATTTTGTAGCGGCACACATTTGTGCGGCGGCTGGGATATCTGCATCGTTGAAGATCATCACAGGGGCGTGCCCGCCCAGTTCCATTGTGCAACGGATCATACGTTTTGCGGCTTGCGCCTGCAACAACATGCCAACAGGTGTTGAGCCTGTGAAACTGAGTTTCTTGATAATTGAGCTGTCTAGCAGGTAGCTAGAGATTTCAGCAGGAACACCAAATACGAGGTTTAGAACGCCATCAGGCAAGCCTGCGTCTTGGAAGCAACGTGCCATTGCGATGGCGGATGATGGTGTTTCTTCATCTGCTTTCATGATGATAGAGCATCCAGCACCCAAAGCGTTACCTAACTTACGCATAACGTTAGAGGCTGGAAAGTTCCATGCAACGAATGCAGCAACGGGACCAACAGGTTCTTTAATCATCATTTGGCGTTGACCTGGAATGCGGGCAGGGATGATGCGGCCATAAGCGCGTTTCCCCTGTTCGGCATCCCACCGCAGGCAGCCGATGACAAAATCCATCTCAAGGGATGCTTCACCAACGGGTTTGCCCATTTCACGGCTGATGTTTTCTGCAATAGATGGTTTTCGTTCTTCCATCAAATCGGCTGCTTTGTCTAAGATCACCTGACGGGCAATAGGTGTGGTATTACGCCAGATTTGAAACCCTTTGTCTGCGGCTGCAAGAGCTGCATCTAAGTCAGCAGTTGATGCATGCGGTAGGGTTCCCAGAACTTCTTCTGTAGCAGGGTTGATCACATCTTGGCTTTTGCCTGATGTGCCTTGCGACCATTTTCCGTCGATAAAGAGTTCAAGTTTTTCGTATGCCATTGTCACGTCTCCAAAAGTGTTGGCGAAAGGATTAACGGAGTTTTCTTGGAACGCAATGGTGATAACGCAGGTATTATTGATGTAAGGTCGGAAAACGTTTGCCAATATGAAACTTTATGGTATAGCGCGGCGGAGATTTGTTGAAGGCAGGAATGCTTTTGGCTTTTGGCCTTTAATAATAAGGCTGTTGTTGGTATCAAAACCTGATATGAACGAAAAACCAAGGGGACTTCCCCGCAATATGAGGACTGAATCATGAGCGACATCGCAGATCGTGTAAAGAAAATCGTTGTAGAACACCTAAGTGTTGACGAAGCAAAAGTAACTGAAGGTGCATCTTTCATCGACGATCTGGGTGCTGATAGCCTAGACACAGTTGAGTTGGTTATGGCTTTCGAAGAAGAGTTTGGTATCGAAATCCCTGACGACGCAGCTGAAACTATTCAGTCATTCGGCGACGCAGTGAAATTCATCACTGAAGCTGGCTAAGAATTTAAAGACTTTTAAGTCTTTTTAACGCGCTCCATTTTGGGGCGCGTTTTTTTGTGCGAATCTGCGCCGATATGGTGTTGATTGCTTGCCCATATGTGGTTGGCAGGGTAGTTATGTTTGAAATAGGCAAGAAATACTGGAGATGATATGCGTCGTGTTGTTGTTACTGGACTAGGAATGGTATCACCACTGGCTTGTGGTGTGGATGAAACATGGAAACGTTTGACGGCGGGAGAGTCTGCTGCAGGTACGATTTCACGTTGGGATGCCGACCATCTGGCAACAAATTATGCATGTGAAATCCCTTTTGGCGACGGTACAGATGGCACATTTAATCCTGATGATTGGATGTCACCAAAAGAACGCCGTAAAGTAGATGATTTTATCCTGTATGGTATGGCCGCAGCAGATCAAGCTGTTGCTGATGCTGGGTGGACACCTGAAGACGAAGAAAGCAAGCTTCGCACAGGTGTGATGATCGGTTCTGGTATAGGTGGTTTGCGTTCTATTGCTGAAACGGCTGTTATTTTGAAAGAAAAAGGGCCACGCCGTGTGTCTCCATTCTTTATTCCAGGTGCTTTGATCAACCTTGTATCTGGGCAAGTCTCTATTCGTCATGGCTTTAAGGGCCCAAACCATGCTGTTGTGACAGCTTGTTCAACAGGTGCGCACGCGATTGGTGACGCAGCACGGTTGATTATGTTGGATGATGCGGATGTTATGATCGCTGGTGGTACGGAAAGCCCAATCTGTGAGATTGGCATCGCTGGGTTTAACGCTTGTAAGGCTTTGTCTACATCACGTCGCGACGATCCTAAATCTGCTTCGCGTCCTTATGATGCAAATCGCGATGGGTTTGTAATGGGCGAAGGTGCTGGCGTGGTTGTGTTGGAAGAGTATGAACACGCGAAAGCACGTGGCGCTAAGATATACGCAGAAATCCTTGGGTACGGTATGTCCGGTGATGCACACCATATTACGGCACCTGCGTCTGATGGTGACGGTGGTTTCCGTTCTATGACAGCTGCGATCAATCGCGCAGGTATTGCGCCTGCTGATATCGATTATATTAATGCGCATGGTACATCTACCATGGCGGATACGATTGAATTAGGCGCTGTGACGCGTCTGTTGGGTGATGCAGCTAAAACGACGACTATGTCGTCAACGAAGTCTTCTATTGGCCACCTGTTGGGGGCTGCGGGGGCCGTTGAAGCGATTTTCTGTATCCTTGCAATTCGAGATCAGTTGGTACCGCCGACATTAAATTTGGATGATCCTGATGTTGAGACTGAGCTGGATTTGGCGCCAAATAAAGCGGTTTCACGTAAAGTCGATTATGTCTTGTCAAATTCATTTGGCTTTGGCGGTACAAACGCATCGCTTGTTATGGGCAAAGTAAACGGCTGATTTGATGAACAAACATTTCGCGGCAAACTTCTTTAACCTGTTGATCATTGGTATGATTGCATTGGCAGGTTTCGTTTATTGGGCAAAGGCTGAGTTTTACAAAGCTGGGCCTTTGACTGAAGCCATTTTTATAGAAGTGCCACGTGGTGGTAATATACGAGCTGTATCTGAGGATTTGGAAGAAAGAGGCGCTGTCAGCCATGGAATGATAATGCGCGTTGGCTCTAAGTACTTGGAGAAAAGT
Organism: Amylibacter sp.; assembly: GCA_965206885.1. Taxonomy (GTDB): domain Bacteria; phylum Pseudomonadota; class Alphaproteobacteria; order Rhodobacterales; family Rhodobacteraceae; genus Amylibacter. The sequence continues at coordinate 854,354 of CBDBLJ010000008.1, forward strand.
AACCAATTGAAGTTCGGAAATTATGAAATTCCTGCCGAGGCTTCTATGTCTGATATTTTGGAAATTGTAACCAAAGGTGGCCGCAGTAATTTCCGCTATATTGCACGATATAATGTAAAGGTTTCAGGGCCTGCGGAACTGATTTTGCGAGAACGTACATCCAGTGATAGTGCGCCATCTGTGATTGCTTCGTTCAGCGCTGGGAGTGAGATGCCAGAAGCTTATGCTAAGTTGATAGAAGCGAAGACGCCGATTTCTTATCAAGTGTCTATGGCTGAGGGAGCAACGAGTTGGCAGTTCGTGGAGGCTTTGAAAGCCGCTGATTTCCTTGGGGGTGATATACCTGCTGTGCCTGCTGAGGGTGCATTGGCACCGAACACTTATGAAGTGCGCCGTGGTGCATTGCGGTCTGAGGTCTTGGAACAACTGGCGAATGCACAGGTAAAGATATTGGCAGATGCATGGGAAGGGCGCGCAAAAGGACTGCCTTTGAAGTCACCGATGGAAGCTTTGACCTTGGCGTCTATTATTGAAAAAGAAACGGGTGTTTCTTCGGAACGTGAAGAAGTGTCTGGTGTGTTTGTGAACCGTTTGAACAAAGGTATGAAACTGCAAACTGATCCTACTGTAATTTATGGAATTACAAAAGGTGAAGGCACTTTGGGACGTGGACTGCGTCGTAGTGAGTTGTCGAAGAAAACTGATTATAATACCTATATCATTCCTGCATTACCCCCTGGGCCGATTGCTAACCCTGGTAAGGCTGCGATTGAAGCGGCACTTAATCCAGCACAGACAGAGAACCTGTTTTTTGTGGCAGATGGCAGTGGTGGGCACGCGTTTGCAGAGAATTTACGCGAGCATAATGTGAATGTGCGAAAATGGCGTAAAATTGAAGCGCAGAAGCGCCGAGATCAACAACAAGCTAATTAAGTGTTATATTACAGTGATCTGTAAGGTTTGTTAATGAAACCTTTCGGAGCAGAACTCTGACCCTAAGGCGTGAAATCTTGACTTTGAGAACGGTCCGATGTACACCTTGTGACAAGCTGGAAGAGGTGGGTAAGCAGGAACGGTAACGTTGCTGCTTTTGCATTTCTACTCGACGGGGATAACCCGAGAGGAAGCCATACTACATGACTGATACTTTCCCTGAGGGGTTGCAAGCTGCTGCTGATCGCGTGCAGCGGGCACGAGAGAACTTTGCCCGATTTTCTATGAATTTAGAGCGGGATATTGAAAGATTAGAGAGCGGTGATGTATCGCCAAAAGCTTTGGGAAAAGATCCTAAAGTCACTGGTCGCCAATATGAGGCGGCCTTAACTTATTTACATGAACAAGAGGCCGAATTTGTAAAACAATGCGAAGCCATTACCGGTGTCATCAACGGGGATGCCCTTGATCTTGCCGAAGCAAAACAGGAAATCCTTGGGCGAGTTACTCGCTTGCGTGAGCGAAGCGGAGGTTGAAGATTTCTTGAGTGGGTTGAGCGCGAATGCGCTGCCATGGATGTTTGAGTTCTGGACATTGCCCCATCAACTGCCACCTTGTGAGGATTGGAATACTTGGGTGATTTTAGGTGGTCGTGGTGCGGGCAAAACCCGCGCTGGTGCTGAATGGGTGCGTGCGCAAGTTGAAGGTGCGCGTCCATTGGATGAGGGTATGTGTCGTCATGTGGCGCTGGTTGGGGAAACTTATGATCAGGTACGTGATGTTATGGTGTTTGGGGAGAGTGGCCTGTTCTCCGCGTGATCGTCGCCCGAAATGGGAAGCAACGCGCCGTCGGTTGGTGTGGCCCAATGGAGCTGTGGCGAGTTGTTATTCGGCGAGTGATCCTGAAGGTCTGCGTGGGCCGCAATTTGATGGGGCTTGGGGGGATGAAGCTTTAGCACGGTTAGACGCGTTGACGCAGTTGACATTTGTGTCTCGAAGTGGAGATGTACCGAGCACACCAACTGATGGACAGACTTATGCTGTGCCTGTTGGGGCGACGGGGGCTTGGTTAGGACAAGATCACAAGGTTGCGTTGTTTTTGAATGGCGGTTGGATGTTTGTGGATGGGCAGGGTGGATGGACGGCTTGGGTGAATGATGAAGCCGTACAGGTGCGGTTCCTAGGTGGTGTTTGGGATGTTGTTAGCAATGTGCAAAATACAGCGCTGGGTTTTTCCCAAATGGTTGATGTGCAATTTGATCATCAAATTGTTGCGGGCCCAACCAATCAAACGGCTGTTGTTATCCCGCATCATAGCAGCGTGGTTGGAGTGACCGCGCGCGTGATCGAGGAGATCGTATTTGCTGGTGCAAGTGATTTTAATCTTGGGGTGAGCGGATCAAATAACCGCTATGGAAGTGGGTTCGGCCACTTTAAGAATACCTATATTCAGGGACTTACGGGGCAACCATTGACCTATTATTCTGACACGCCGTTATTATTGACGGCGAATGGTGGTGATTTTGTGAGTGGGGTTATTCGGTTTGTTATTCATACAACAGCTTTAACACCGCCTGACGCTGTTTGATGCGAGCTTTGCTGCATGTGGATGTGGTGACAGCTGCGCGGGTGTTGTTGACTGTTCCTTGTCGGAAACGCGGGGCGGTGTGTGATCAGTTGTTTGATCGTGCACATGCGGCAGATAAGTACCGAAAACGGTTTGGACGTTATTTACATGGATATGGTTCTGGCAGTTTGGCATCTGCTTGTTGGGATTGGATGCTTATGCCTGAACCGTTTTTATCAAATAAAGATTATGCACATTGCTTAAGCGTGATTTTTGATCGGGTTTTGCTGGGATTTCCAACTAGCCGCGCGCGCAGATGATGCATGTGGCAACTGTAGGATTGTGATCCAAGCGTTTTGGTGCAATGTTTTCACCACATTCCATACAATATCCAAATTCACCTTCAGTGATGCGGGCGAGGGCTGCTTTTGCTGCTGTTATCTCGATTTGTCTACGCTGACTGGTGGCATTGGCCATGGCTTGTTGCTGCATGGCGTCCATGCGAGATAAACGCCCAACAGAGGTTTGATCCAACATGACTGTAGATCGGCTGTCTTCAGCGGCTTGGTCCATGCTTTCTAATTCCGCTATTAAAGCGGTTAGTTTGGCTGTGTAGTATGCGTCATCATGGTTTGTCATAATGTATGCAACTAGACGTGATTTGTATTGACGCTGTCAATTCTGTATTACATGGAGACTATAAGAAATACAGCGATTGGAATTTACCATGGCTCAGGTAGCAGAGAATCTACATAAAGTTGACCCCGTATGGGAACGTATTAGGAGTGATGCGAAAGAATTGGCAGAGCGTGAACCAGTTATGGCAGGTTTGGTTCATTCTAGCATTTTACATCATAATAGCCTTGAAAAAACATTGGGTTACCGTATTGCATTAAAGTTATCGAGTGATGAGATGACGACGCAAATTTTACGGGAACTTGTGGATGAAGCTTATGCTTCTGATCCATCTTTGGCAGATGATGCGCGTGCAGATATTATAGCCGTTCATGAACGTGACCCTGCATGCCATAATTATTTACAGCCTTTGTTATTCTTTAAGGGATTCCAAGCAATGCAGGCATACCGTGTTTCGCATTGGTTGTGGAAAGAAGGCCGTAAAGAAGTTTCTTACTTCCTTCAGACGCGTAGTTCTGAGGTGTTTGGCGTTGATATCCACCCAGGCGCACGCATGGGTAAAGGTATTATGATTGACCATGCGCATTCGATTGTGATTGGTGAAACGGCGCGCGTGGGTGATAATGTATCGATGCTGCACGCAGTAACGCTTGGCGGGACTGGTAAAGAAGATGATATTCGCCATCCAAAGATCGAAAACGGTGTATTGATTGGTGCTGGCGCTAAGGTTCTCGGGAATATCACTGTAGGGCATTGCAGCCGTATTGCAGCGGGTTCTGTTGTCTTAAAAGACATTCCACCGTGTAAGACTGTTGCAGGCGTGCCTGCTAAGATTGTGGGAGAGGCTGGATGTGACCAACCTGCGCAATCTATGGACCAGTTGATTGCTGATGGTGGACAGAACTAAAAAATACTAATTCATAAAAAAGGCCGCTGTTATACCAGCGGCCTTTTTTATTTGTGTAAGTTTTTAAGCAAACATTGCGAGCGGGTTTTCTAGGTAATGGGAAATACGCCCTAAGAATTCAGCACCTATTGCACCATCGATAACTCTGTGATCGACGGAAAGCGTGACTGACATAACGATTGCAGTTTTTACTGTGCCATCATCAGCGATGATTGGTTTTTTCATACCAGCCCCCACAGCAAGGATAGAACCGTGTGGTGGATTGATCACAGCATCGAAATTTTCGATGCCCATCATGCCTAGATTGGAAATAGCAAAACTGCCACCTTGGTATTCATGCGGAGCAAGCTTACGGTTGCGTGCACGACCTGCTAGATCTTTCATTTCAGATGATAATTGTGAAAGAGATTTATGCTCTGAATCGCGCAAAACTGGCGTGAACAAGCCACCTTCAATAGCGACAGCAACTGCTACGTCTGATGGTTCTAGTTTTAGAATGCGATCTTCGGCCCAGACTGCGTTAGCATCTGGCACATCTTGTAGAGCTTTTGCACAGGCTTTGATGATGAAGTCGTTTACAGAGATTTTGATACCATCAGCTTCTAGCGCTGTATTCATTTCTTTACGGGCTGCCATAAGGCGATCCAATTGAATGGAGCGGCGTAGATAGAAGTGTGGGATAGCTTGTTTAGCTTCTGTCAGGCGTGCTGCAATTATTTTGCGCATACCGTCCAAGGGAACCTCTTCGTAAGTGCGATCTTGGTACATTGCTTTGACTGTATCGCTGGTGGCAGAGGATGCGATGATAGCTTTTGCTGCTGGGGCTGTTGTTATGCTGGCTGGTTTACCTTCTACATCTGCTTTGATGATGCGACCATGTGGACCTGAACCTGTTAACGTTGCTAGGTCAACGCCTTTGTCTGCAGCGATGCGGCGGGCCAATGGTGTTGCAAAAACGCGGTGGCCTGATTTGACAGGTGCAGTTGGTGCGGGAGCTGTAACCTTTGGAGCTTCTTCTACCGTGGCATTAGGCGCTGCCGCCAGTACAGGAGCTGCTGCTGTCTCTGCTGCACTTGCGTCTTCGCCATCTTCTAAAAGGATAGCGATAGCGGTGTTTACAGCTACGCCTGATGTGCCCTCTGCAATAAGGATTTTACCAATCACGCCTTCATCTACGGCTTCGAACTCCATGGTGGCTTTGTCGGTTTCAATTTCGGCCATTAGGTCACCAGATTGGACTGTATCACCTTCCTTGATCAACCATTTTGATAATGTACCTTCTTCCATCGTTGGGGATAGGGCGGGCATTAAGATTTGAATTGCCATGTCTGATCTCCTAGCGATATGTGACTTGTTTTACCGCTGCGATCACTTCATCTGTGGTCACTAGGGCAAGTTTTTCAAGGTTGGCGGCATATGGCATTGGCACATCTTTACCTGTGCAGTTAATCACTGGCGCATCGAGGTAATCGAATGCACGTTCCATGATTATGGCTGACAGATGATTGCCGATGGATGCCACTGGAAAACCTTCTTCGATAGTAACACAGCGGTTTGTTTTCTTTACAGAATTTAAAACTGTGTCGTAATCAATGGGACGGATAGATCGCAGATCCACAACTTCAGCTGAAATACCTTCGTCTGCCAGTTTATCAGCGGCTTCTAGGGCGTATTTCATACCTATGCCGAAACTAACCAGTGTTACGTCTGTACCTTCGCGCCAGACTTTGGCTTTACCGATTGGCACGGTGAAATCTTCGAGATCAGGCACATCAAAGCTGGTGCCATAGATCATTTCGTTTTCTAGGAAAATAACTGGGTTTGGATCTCGGATGGCTGATTTCAGCAAACCTTTGGCATCTGCAGCGGAATAAGGCATCACGACTTTTAGACCAGGTATTTGAGCGTACCATGCAGCGTAACACTGACTGTGTTGTGCACCAACACGGGATGCAGCACCGTTTGGACCACGGAAGACCAGTGGACAACCCATTTGACCGCCTGACATATAAAGCGTTTTGGCTGCTGAGTTGATAATATGATCAATTGCTTGCATCGCGAAGTTGAAGGTCATAAATTCAACAATTGGATTGAGACCGCCGAAAGCAGCCCCAACAGCAAGACCTGTAAAGCCGTGCTCTGTGATTGGTGTATCAATGACGCGTTTTTCGCCAAATTCGTCTAGTAAGCCTTGGGATATTTTGTAAGCACCCTCGTATTGGCCAACTTCTTCGCCCATTAAGAATACTTTTTCCTCGCGGCGCATTTCTTCGGCCATGGCGTCACGTAAAGCTTCGCGAACAGTCGTAGACGTGAATGTAGTACCTTCTGGAATGTCTTCCATTGGAACATCTACAGGTGTGATAGCTTTGGCAGATGTTACCGTTTCTTCAACCACTGGTGTTTCTATTGTAGGGGCAGGTGTTTCAACCGCATCAGCAGAAGATGCATCTTCGCCATCTTCCAGTAATACTGCGATTGCTGTATTTACAGCAACGCCTTCTGTGCCTTCTGCAATCAGAATTTTACCGATGACGCCTTCGTCAACCGCCTCAAATTCCATTGTGGCTTTGTCTGTTTCGATTTCGGCCATAAGGTCACCAGATTGAACTGTGTCGCCTTCTTTGACCAACCATTTTGCGAGCGTGCCTTCTTCCATTGTTGGGGATAGGGCAGGCATAAGGATTTGAATTGCCATTGTTTACGTCTCCTTAGCGCAAAATATCTGTGTAAAGCTCGTCGGTTGACGGCTCTGGACTTGCTTGGGCGAAATCTGCGGCCTCTGAAACGATGGCTTTAATTTCTTTGTCGATGGCTTTTAAATCATCTGCTGAAGCGTGTTTACCTTGTTCGATCATATCGCGGATATTGTCGATTGGGTCACGTTCATCTTTCATTTTCTGTACTTCTTCGCGGGTACGATATTTGGCAGGATCAGACATGGAATGACCACGGTAACGGTATGTTTTTACACCTAAAATATATGGACCGTTGCCCGCACGACAATGTGCTACGGCACGTTCACCAGCTTCTTTTACAGAAAGCACATTCATACCATCAACCGCTTCGCCCGGGATATTAAAGGCATCGCCGCGTGTGTAAAGATCTGGTGTGGAAGAGGCACGTTGCAAGGAAGTACCCATCGCATATTGGTTGTTTTCAATAACGAAGATGACTGGGAGTTTCCAAAGACTGGCCATGTTGAAAGCTTCATATACTTGGCCTTGATTGGCAGCGCCGTCGCCGAAGTAGGTGAAGCTGACGTTGTCTGTACCATTATATTTTTCTGCGAAGGCAAGGCCTGTACCGATTGGTACCTGGGCAGCTACGATGCCGTGGCCCCCATAGAATTTTTTCTCTGCTGAGAACATGTGCATTGAACCGCCTTTGCCGCGAGAATAACCACCTTCGCGACCTGTGAGTTCTGCCATAACACCTTTAGGATCCATGCCACATGCCAACATGTGACCGTGGTCACGGTAAGAGGTGAGGCGACTATCGCCTTCTTTTGCTGCGGCCTCTAGTCCAACAACAACAGCTTCTTGACCGATATAAAGGTGGCAAAAGCCACCGATGACGCCCATGCCGTAAAGTTGTCCAGCTTTTTCTTCGAACCGCCGTATCATTAACATGTTCTTATAGTGGTTCAGCAGTTCATCACCCGATATGTTTGACTTACGGGTTGATTTTTTAGCAGGCATGTAGCATCTCCAAAATCAATATAGTTTAACGTTAAACTATATTGTAGCGGAGTTTTATGGTAAACGCACGCTATTTATTTGTAGAAGGTGGTTTTTAGAAATTACTAATTTTATGCTTAATATTATCGCGCTTTGCTTGTAGGTTTTTATGCGTTTGTCTGAGCTTTTTAAGCTTTCGTTTGTTTTTTCGAATAATAGCCCGATGCTGTTTTTGTGCTGATGCAAGGGATTTAAGGTCGGACTTATAGAAACTGATAAGATCTTTGTCTTCAGGAATATAACTTTCGTTTCTAGCTCTGGCTGAATTGGACAAAGGCTTTCCTTTTGTGGTTTTGCCAGTCTTGTTTTCTTGCCTCCTTTCAGAAAGACGTCTTTGAGTGTCTTTTAAATAGGATTCTTGCCTTTCAATTTCCTTATCATAACGCCTGTCATATTTCTTATCAGCTTTAATAAGTTCTTGAAGGTCGAGCATTTCTCTTTTGATAGCCCTTATGTCGGAATCGACTCGAGCTAATTGTTTTTTGAAATCTTTTATTCCCTTTGCTTCACTAAATGGATTCTGTGTAACTTCTTCCTGTTCGCCTCCACCTCCACCTTCATTTGCAAATATTTGCTCGGGAAAATAGGCGAGTGTTAGGATTATTGTTGCTGCGATGGTTACTATATTCAGCTTCATATTTACATCCCCCCATAATAAATAATGAATGTTTCTGATTGGTCTATCTATGATGTTTTATGGTTTTGAGGTGCCAATATATATGAGATTATCAAAAAAGAGTAGTTCTCAGAAAAAAGACCGCCAAGAATATAATTCTAAGCGGCCTATTTTAGTCTTGGGATAGTTGGTAAATCTTTGTTTACCTTATGATTATTTCGTCTTCACGTGCCATGCCGAGTACCTTGCGAGCTTGTTCGTCTAATAGGTCTAAGTCCAGATACTTATCAGATAATCGTTTGGTTTTATTTTCCAAATACTCACGCTGACTTGTTAGCTGCGCCAATTGCACCTGAAGTTCTAAAGCTTCAGCATTGACTTGGTTTCTTCGAAAATGTCCGAAGTCACCCTGAATTGCGGCAAAGGCAAAGTATGCCATTAGCAACACTGCTGTTACTAAAAACATGCTCGTACTAAGAGCCCCTGAATTTCCACGTTGTTTATACATTCTGCCTCACGGTTCGATCTTTATTGCCGAACTCAAGAGAATCATGCCACAAGTGATTCGCTTTGTGAATCCCTTAAATGCAAAATGATTCGAAAAAATAGAGGTTCTTTATAGAGAACCTCTAAATATTAATATATTTTAATAACTTAGCTAGCGTTTGATGCTGCTGCGATACTTCCGATTGTTGCTGCAATCGTTGTGTTAAACGCATCGTCGCTTTGATCCGCACTTAAACCTTCTGTCAAAGCACGAGAAAAACTAGCGATAATACCTGTGTTGTTTGATAGGCGAGTGTTGGCCTCATCACGGCTGTAACCACCAGAAAGCGCGACAACACGCATAACGCGTGGGTGGTCTACCAATGGCTGATACAGGTTTGTTTGCTCTGGCAATGTTAGCTTCAACATAACTTGTTTGTCGTCAGCCATCGCATCCAATGATTTTGTCAATTCAGCCAGCAGGATGTTTTCTGCTTCAGCCTTGTCCAGAATAGAAATCGTCACTTCTGGTTCAATGATTGGCACTTGGCCGTGTGACAAAACTTGTTCACCAACTTCAAATTGCTGACCAACAATTGCTGCTATACCGCTTTGCGAAGCCGCATTGATCACTGAGCGCATTTTAGTGCCAAAAATACCCGCAGTTGTACCACGTTCCAAAGTTGCATCCAGACCATCAATTGGCTTCATCAATTGAACGCCGTCTGCGTTTGCTTCTAAACCTTTGTCGATTTTTAGGAATGGCACAACACCACGATCTTGCCAAAGATATGTTGCTGTTGGCTTACCTTCGATTTCGCGGTCCATTGTCATTTCAAACAAGATCGCGCCAATCACTTGCTCTTTTTTGAAAGCAGGGGCCTTTGCTATACGTGCACGCATAGCGTGGATCAGGTCAAACATTTCTGCATCTGATGAGTACGCACTTTCATCTACACCGTACAGACCAAGAGCTTTTGGTGTTGAACCACCGCTTTGATCTAAGGCTGCAATGAAACCAGCACCTGATTGTATCTGTTGGATTTGATCGTTTTTAGACATGAAGCGTTCCTAGCGTACTTAATTATTTAGTTGTGTCGTCTAATGCTGCGACACCTGGCAATGTTTTGCCTTCCATCCATTCAAGGAAAGCGCCACCTGCGGTAGATATATATGAAAAACTTTCAGCTGCACCTGATTTTTTCAGTGCTGCAACTGTATCTCCACCACCTGCAACAGATAGAACTTTACCATCTTCTGTCAATTCAGCCACTTTGAGGGCAACGGCATCGGTTGCCATGTTGAATGGTGGAATTTCAAATGCACCCAGTGGGCCGTTCCAGATTACAGTTTTTACATCCTCAAGTTTTTTGCAGATATTTTCAACGCTTTCAGGACCTGCATCCAAAATCATTGTGTCACGTGGGCAGTCATTTGCAGCGCGAATTTTGTTTTCTGCGAATTCTTTGAATTCACGGGCAACAACAACATCTACAGGAAGGATGATTTCACAGTTGGCTGCTTCTGCTGCTGCTAAAATCTCACGTGCTGTATCTTGTAGGTCATGTTCACAAAGCGATTGGCCAACCTGATAACCTTGAGCCGCGAGGAATGTGTTCGCCATGCCGCCGCCGATAACGATTTTATCCATTGGGCCGATTAAGTTTTTCAAGAGAACAAGCTTTGAGGATACCTTTGCACCGCCAACCACAGCCAGAACAGGGCGTTCAGGTTCGGATAGAGAGTTTGTAAGTGCTTTAAGTTCTTCTTCCATCAAACGACCAGCACAACTTGGCAATAGTGTTGCAATGGCTGCAACAGATGCGTGCGCACGGTGCGATGTTGAGAATGTATCTGATACGAACACATCGCCCAAAGCGGCTAAATCTTTGGCAAAGCCGCGATCGTTTTGTTTTTCACCTGCATGGAAACGCGTGTTTTCCAACAACAATACATCGCCATCTGGCAATGTATCAACAGCTTCACGAGCCGTTTGACCAATACATGAGCTGGCAAAGTGCACGCGGCGGTTTAAGACTTGAGATAGGGCTGGAACAACCTGTTGTGTGCTCATCGCCAGATTAAAGCCACGTGTTGGGCGGCCGAAATGTGACAACAGAATAGGGCGGCCACCCTTAGATAGCACTTCTAATACGGTTGGTGCGATACGATCTAGGCGGGTTGTGTCTGTGACTTTGCCGTTTTCAACGGGCACGTTTACATCCACACGGATTAGAACATTTTTGCCGTTCAAATCCATATCATCAAGTGTCTTCCAAGCCATAAGCTTACCTCCAGAAGGCGATCCAATCTATCAGCAGTATCCCTTTTTTGGCTAGGAAAAGTATGTTCTCAGATCCGTTCACAACGATGTCGTGTGTGATCAAAGCCAGTAGAAAGATGCCAAAAACGATTGCTGTTTTATTCGTCATATAATTGGGCCCGCAGGTGATGCGGGCCATCCTGTTTTAAATAAGCTTGCCCATAGCTACGGCAACATCGGCCATACGGCAAGAGAATCCCCACTCATTGTCGTACCAAGATAGGATGCGAACCATGTTTCCGCCCATTACTTTGGTTTGTGCAGATGCAAAGTTTGATGAATGTGTGTTGTGGTTGAAGTCGATAGAAACCAAAGGCTCTGTTGAATATTCTAGAACACCCTTCATGTAGCCGTTTGCGGCTTCTTCAATCGCTGCATTCACTTCCTCAATTGTCACATCACGTGGTGCCATGAATGTTAGGTCAACTGCTGATACATTTGGTGTTGGAACCCGGATCGCTGAGCCGTCTAATTTGCCATTTAGTTCTGGCAGAACCAAACCAACTGCAGCAGCAGCACCTGTTGATGTTGGGATCATAGACATCGCCGCTGCGCGTGCGCGGTACAGGTCTTTATGACGACGGTCCAAAGTTGGCTGATCGCCTGTGTAAGCGTGGATCGTTGTCATAATACCTTTTTCGATACCAATGGCATCGTTCAGTACTTTTGCAACAGGAGCCAAGCAGTTTGTTGTGCATGATGCGTTTGAAACAATTAAATCGTCAGATGTGATTGCATCGTGGTTCACACCATAAACAACAGTTTTGTCAGCATTCTTACCTGGTGCAGAGATCAATACGCGTTTAGCACCTTGGTCTAAGTGAACTTGTGACGCTTCTTTTGAGTTGAATTTGCCTGAACATTCCAAAACAATATCAACACCAGACCAATCCAATTCTGTTGGATCGTATGTCGAGAACATACGCATTGGGCCTTTGCCAACGTCCAAAGCACCGTCTGTGATTTTTACGTCACCAGCGCAACGACCGTGAACTGAATCGTATTTTAAAAGATGGGCAGTTGTTTCAATCGGGCCTGTTGCGTTTAGTGCGACTACTTCGATATCTGTGCGACCGCTTTCGATGATTGCTGAAAGGGTTGAACGACCAATACGGCCAAAACCGTTAATGCCAACTTTTAATGTCATGGTACTCTCCATTCGGCGGTTAAACCGCCTGTTATAAATCTGATCCCTAGATAGAGGCTCAAGGGCGTTAAACAAAGTGTAACGCCCAAGGTTTTATCCTTGGGCGTCAAAATGGCGCAAAATGTTAGCGATAAAGTAGACTAACCAGAGTTATAGAAGGTCTTTTGCTACCTTAGCTACATTGTCTGCTGTGATACCGAAGTGCTCAAACAGTTCTTCTGCAGGGGCAGAGGCACCGAATGATTCCATACCCACAAAAGCAGATTTCTTGTAAGAACCACGCTCACCAGATAACCAACGATCCCAACCTTGGCGGCATGCGGCTTCAACACCAACACGCGCTGGACCAGCTGGAAGAACGCGGCGGCGATATGCTTCGTCTTGTTGTTCAAAAAATTCCCAACACGGCATAGATACAACGCGCGTACCAATGCCCTCGGCTTCTAGTTTCGCTTTGGCTTCCATTGCAATTTCAACTTCAGAGCCAGTGGCTAATAAAATCACTTTGCGTTTGTTGCCTTTATCGGCCTCAGCCAAAACATAAGCCCCCATTGCTGTCATATTCTTATTCGTGTGTTTCGTGCGCACAGTCGGCAGGCCTTGACGTGTCAAAGATAGGACAGAAGGGGTCTTTTGTGATGTCACAGCCAATTCCCAAGCTTCCGCTGTTTCCACGCTATCCGCTGGACGGAACACATTCATGTTCGGTGTTGAACGGCTAATTGCCAAATGCTCAACTGGTTGGTGTGTTGGGCCATCTTCGCCCAGACCAATACTGTCATGTGTCATGACAAACACTGTTGGGATCTGCATCAAAGCTGCCAAACGCATAGAAGGACGGGCATAATCTGTGAAACACATGAATGTACCGCCGTATGGACGTATACCGCCGTGCAGTGCCATGCCGTTCATTGCAGCAGCCATACCGTGTTCACGGATGCCATAACTGATATGACGACCGCCACGGTTGCCTGGCTCAAAGTTGGTCATACCAGCCGTACGTGTATTATTCGACCCTTCAAGGTCCGCAGAGCCGCCCATAGTTTCTTGCATGATCGGGTTGATCACTTCCAAAGCCATTTGGCTGGATTTACGTGTTGCGGCTTTTGGTTGTGTTTCAGAAATCTCTTTCTTTAAACGTTTTATTGCCGCTGAAAGCTTCTTGGATGGTTCACCTGCCATACAGCGATTGAATTCAGCTTGCTTGGCACCTGATAGAGTTGCAAATGCTGCTTCCCATTCTGCACGTACTGTTGCACCACGGGCCCCGATTGCTTCCCATGCCGATTTTATATCTGCTGGGATTTCATTTGCAGGGTGAGGCCAATCGTAAGTTTTGCGCATTTGCGCTAGTTGATCGCCTTTGATGTTATAACCGTGACCGCCTGATGTGTTTGCTACACCATCCACACCAATCGCAATTGTTGTTTTACATGCAATCATAGATGGTTTAGGTGATTTCTTGGCTTCTGAAATAGCACGGTCGATCGCTGCTGGGTCGTGACCATCTACGGCGAAAACTGACCAACCAGAAGCTTCAAAACGCATCAATTGATCTGTGTTATCTGACAACTCAACAGTGCCGTCGATTGTGATGTTGTTATCATCCCAAAGAACAATCAGCTTATCCAATTGATGACGACCCGCTAAACCGATTGCTTCTTGACTTACGCCTTCCATCAAACAGCCATCACCAGCGATGACATATGTGTGGTGATTAACAGCTTTTTTGCCGAAACGTGCCTGCAGGGCTTGTTCTGCCATTGCAAAACCAACAGCATTTGAAATGCCTTGCCCCAATGGACCCGTCGTTGTTTCAATGCCTTTAGCATGACCGTATTCTGGATGGCCCGCTGTTTTCGCACCCAATTGGCGGAAATTGCGGATTTGATCCATAGTCATATCTTCGTAGCCAGTGAGATGCAAAAGCGCATAAATCAACATAGAGCCGTGGCCCGCTGACAGAATGAAACGGTCGCGATCAGGCCAATCAGGGTTCTTGGCGTCGAATTTCAAATGATTTTCAAAGAGCACTGTGGCAACATCAGCCATGCCAATTGGCATGCCTTGGTGGCCAGATGCAGCGGCATGAACAGCGTCTGCTGCCATAATACGGATCGCCGCCGCTTTTTTGAAATGTTCTGGATGTTTGGTTTTAAGTTCTGAAAGTTCCACGTAAGAAGGCCCTTTATAGCAGCTAATTGAATGAGAGTTTCCATACCCGTGATAGCAAGCATTTGAAATGGGTCAAGCGGATGTATGCTATTACGCGAAGATAATGGTGCATAGATTTGTTTTTTATTGGGAAAAATGCATAATTGATGCAAGATGATTTCGAATCAAATGATAAAGTTTTGCAACGAGGGGCAAGATGCGGGCAATAAGAAGACTGGAAAGACGGTTTAATAAGGCACTGGTTAATCTAGATACGAGTGTAGCTAACACTGATGCAGATATAGAAAATGCAAAACTTTCCAAAGATATAGCGACGCTAGAAGCTTGGAAAGTTGAACAAGAGCAAGTTCTTGATGTCGCCACCACAGATATTGCAGCGGCGAAGAGAGAAGCTGCTGATATAGTTGAAGCTAAAACAGTTTTAGAAGCACAGATTGCTGAATTAACCACAAGTTTAGAGGCTTCAGCAAAATCAAGCGGAGTTGCACAAAATCAACTCTCAGAATTAGCGGCTCAAAAATTAGCTGTAGAAGTTGCATTACAACAAGCCATTTCTGAAGCACCTAAAGCAGATGGTGAAACCGAAGCGATGGCTGCAAAGCTTGTAGATATTGAAAAAACGAATGTAGCTTTACAGGCCGAACTTGATGTAGCGCGCGCAGAACAAACTTCAGATGGAGATACTTCTAATACTGCAAAAGAGCTTGCCGCTCTGCAAGCGCAACGTGAAATCGATTTGGCTGAAGTAAATGTTATTCTTAAGAAACTGATACCACTTGTGGAGGCAAAATAGAATGCCAGAAATTACAATTCAAATTGGTGGACGCGATTTCGAAGTTGTTTGTAAAAGCGGGGAAGAGGATTTTTTGCAATCAGCAGCAGCGATGCTGGATGTTGAAGCTACAGCCCTGAATACAGCCATGGGACGTATTCCAGAAAGTCGCATGTTATTGATGTCTGGCCTTATGCTTGCAGATAAAACTGCAAGCCTGGAAGATCAATTGGCTGCGAGTGCTCGCGAGAATGAAGGCGGTCAAATTGCGCATGAGGTTTCTGCGGAAATGGATAAGCTAAAAGCGGATTTAGCTGCTGCGAACGATAAAGTTGATGCTGCTGAAAAAGCTTTGATAGAAAAAACGGCTCGCTTTGAGGATCAGTTGGCGGTTGCTTCACGGGAAAACGAAGAGGCTCAGCGTGCTAACGAGGTTTCGGCTGATGTGGATAAGCTTAAAGCGGATTTGATTGCTGCAAACGAGAAAATCACGACTGCGGAAAAAACTTTGGCAGAGAGAACAGCTGAAGTTGAGGCAAAATCTGCGGAAGTAACCACTAAAACAACTGAGGCTGAAGATGCTGGCGCCAATTTACAGCTCGCACTTGAGGCGATGGAGCGCATGGTTTCCACTCTGGAAGAAAAGAGCGCTTAAGTAAGCGCTCTTTTTAGATCAGGCGTTTGACTCGCGAATTTTATTTGCTGCGTCTTTATCAAAGCCAACACCGTTTTCTTCAAACAGTGTGTCCAGCTCACCTGACAGGGTCATTTCTGTGATGATGTCGCAACCGCCAACGAATTCACCTTTGACGTAGAGCTGTGGAATAGTCGGCCAGTCAGAAAAATCTTTGATGCCTTGGCGAACACCTTCGTCAGCCAATACATTCACATCAGCATATTCAACACCCATGTAGTTTAACACACCAGCCACGCGGGACGAAAACCCACATTGCGGCATCTGTGATGTGCCTTTCATAAACAGAACAACATCGTTGCCGCTTACAGTTTCTTGAATTTGTGCATTTGCATCAGTCATCTTTACGGTCCTTATGGCAGGAATTTTGCTTTGCACTATCATTTAGCTGAGAATTGGGTAGGTGCAAGCCCCTTAACCCATATTTGATCAGTGCTGCGAAACGGCAGATGATAACTACAAGCTTCAATAGCTTTCTGAATTAGAGAGATTGTCAGCCTGTGAAACACAAGTGATTGTAAAAATTATTCTTTAACTTGCGTTGTTAGCTGTAACGCATGTAATTCACCGTTTGATCCATCCATTTTGCCCTTTAAGGCTGCATAAACCATACGCTGTTGAGCCACACGGTTTTTGCCTTTGAATTCTTCGGCAATGACTTTTGCACCCATGTGAACACCGTCAGCTCCATCAACTGTGATATCCGCTGTTGGGAAAGCGTCGCGGAGTAGGGCTTCGATTTCTGAGGCTTGCATGGCCATGTGTCTATTCCTTTATGCTGCGAAACTTGGGATGCCAGCGTCTGATGCTGCTTTTACATTTGCCAATGATGCAGATGTATCGCCCAATTTAATATCTGTTCCGCCAAAACTACCAATTTCAGTTGCTTCGATACCAGCAGTTTTTACTGCAGAAATCAATGCGCTGGCATCTTTGGTTGCCAATAAGTATCGTGCTTGGTCTTCACCAAAGAACCAACCTGTATCACCACCTTTAACGGTTACACCAACATTAGCTGCCAAAGCCATATCGGCCACAGCCAGTGCAAGGCCGCCGTCAGATAGATCATGTGCTGCTGTGATTTGACCTGCTGCATGTGCTGTGCGTACAAATTCACCTGCGGTTTTTTCTGCAGCCAAGTCAACATGTGGCGCATCACCGTCTTCGCGGTTGAATAACTCTTTTAGCAGGGCTGATTGGCCCAAGTGGCCCTCTGTTCTGCCGATCAAAACCAACGCGTCACCATCATTCGGGCGCATGCTGATCATCTGGTCTAGGTTTTCCAATAGGCCAATCGCGCCGATTGTTGGTGTTGGCAAGATACCTTCGCCGTCAGTCTCGTTATAAAGCGATACATTGCCAGATACGATTGGCATATCTAATGCGGCAACGGCTTCGCCAATACCTTTGATACAGCCCACGAATTGGCCCATAATTGTTGGTTTTTCTGGATTTCCGAAATTTAAGTTATCTGTTGTTGCCAAAGGCTTAGCGCCTGTAGCGCATAAATTTCGGTAAGCTTCTGCAACCGCTTGTTTGCCACCCTCAGTTGGGTTGGCTTTACAGTAACGCGGTGTCACATCGGATGTGAATGCAACCGCTTTATCTGTGCCGTGAATGCGTACAACACCAGCGTCAGACCCCGGACGTACAACCGTGTCGGCCATAACCATATGGTCATATTGCTCGTATACCCAACGGCGGGATGAATAGTTTGCTGTGCCAATCAGTTTAACCAATGCATCGGCTGCATCCACTGTTGGTACATCTGTCAAAGGCGCTGCTGTCGGTGTTTCCACCCAAGGGCGATCATATTCTGGGGCTGTCCCTGATAGGGCTTTTAGTGGAAGGTCTGCTTTTAATTCGCCGTTGTGCATAATGATAAAGCGATCTTCGGCGATTGTTTCACCCACGATTGCAAAATCTAGGTCCCATTTATCGAATACAGCTTTTGCGGCTGCTTCTAGTTCTGGGTTTAGAACCATCAACATGCGTTCTTGGCTTTCAGACAGCATCATTTCATAGGCTGTCATGTTTTCTTCACGAATTGGCACATCTTCTAGGTAAAGTTTTACACCTAGGTTGCCTTTGTCGCCCATTTCAACGGCAGAGCAGGTAAGACCAGCTGCACCCATATCTTGGATAGAGATTACGGCGCCTGTTTGCATAAGCTCGAGTGTGGCTTCCATCAAACGCTTTTCAGTGAAGGGATCACCGACCTGAACAGTAGGGCGTTTATCTTCGATTGTATCGTCGAATTCTGCGGATGCCATCGTTGCACCACCAACACCGTCACGACCTGTTTTAGCACCCAAATATACAACGGGCATGCCAACACCAGAAGCGGCAGAATAAAAAATGCTGTCTGTTTTAGCTAGGCCTGCCGCGAATGCGTTTACAAGACAGTTACCGTTGTAAGCTTCGTGAAAACGAACTTCGCCGCCCACAGTTGGAACGCCGAAACAGTTACCGTAACCGCCAACACCTTCAACAACACCGTTTACCAGCGATTTTGTTTTTGGATGTGTGATTTCACCAAATGAGAGCGAATTCATCGCCGCGATAGGGCGTGCACCCATTGTAAATACATCGCGCAAGATACCGCCAACGCCAGTGGCTGCTCCTTGATAAGGCTCGATATAAGACGGGTGATTGTGGCTTTCCATTTTGAAAACAATCGCGTCGCCATCGCCAATATCCACGATACCAGCATTTTCGCCTGGACCGCAGATCACTTGCGGACCTTCGGTTGGTAGGGTGCGGAGCCATTTCTTAGAAGACTTATATGAACAGTGCTCGTTCCACATTGCGCTGAAAATACCAAGTTCGGTAAATGTTGGGGTGCGACCCATCAAATCAAGAATAAGTTGGTATTCATTTGGGGCAAGCCCGTGGTCTTTAATCAGTTGTTCATTGATTTCTGGCTCGATGGTCATGTGGGATCCCCAAAGTACGCGTGTTTCGCGGTTCTTTTATCGGTCAATGGGGGTAAGGGAAAGAGGAGAATCTGTATTGTATAGGTTCATGTGTTTTGAGACTCACGCGGCTTCGGCCTGAGTGATTCGAAGGTACTCCATGGGTGTCTTACCTTTCAAGGCGTGATGTGGTCTGAATGTGTTATATTTTTCGACAGCTTTTCTCAGTTCAAACCGCATAGCTCCAATGCTATCGGCAATCAGATCACAACAATCATAGAATTCCTCGCGGAAGGTGCGGTTTCCACGCTCAACGCCACCATTGTATTTCGGTCTGGCTGGCGGCAATACAATGAGCGGGATTTTCATCTGCTCACACGCCGTCTCAAAATCGGCCATAAACTCGGAGCCACCATCAACTTGAATTGAGAGGATTTTATAGGGAGCTATTTCCACAAGCTCTTCCAAAAACCGTTTGGCAGAGCGTGCGGTGGCATTCGAATAAATTTGCGCGTGGATGTGCTTGCTACGCCGTTCCCAGGCCTGAAAGTGCTTGCAGGTGACGCCGTTTTTCGTGGCAGTCATGTGGTCGATCTGCACACGTTCTCCAATCTCTATATCTTTGTAATCCTTATATTTCCATCCTTTGGCGTGGCCCTTGGAGAAGTTACGCTTGCGCTTTTGTGGTGCAGACCTTGATCGTGTAATCAGGCCTTTCTTGCGTAGAAAACCCAAGATACGCCCCACGGTGCTATCGCTTATGATTTGGTTTTTATCGCGCCGCAAGATGGCCCCTATTTTTTCCTTACCGTAGGTTTTATTGTCGCGGCGAATTTCGAGCACCAACTGTTTTTCTGCCTCACCCCACTGTGACTTATTGCGGTGTTTTGGGGCCTTTGATGGCGGCATAATCCCTTGCGCCAAATCCTTCAAAACCCGCTTGTAGCGATAATAAGTAGACCGAGAGATGCCGACAAATTCAGCGCATTTTGCTAGAGAAACACCCTCTGCGCGTAAAGCTTCCCATTGCCGAACCGTGTCTTCGTATTTGATACGGTACGCATCCAAACATTCTTGTGTCCGCGCCCAAGCATAAAGTTTATAAACGTTCTTGTGCAGTCTTATGATTTGCATATTGGCCTCGTGAGTTGGTTTTTTACAATACTCAGTCTCCGAGGCCGCCTAAATCTTGGCAACAAAAAAACAGTCTCACATCTATCTGAACTTATTCAGTATAGGAGAAGGGTAAAAAGCGTTTGGACAAAAAAAGAGGCCGAGCAAAGCTCGGCCTTAGTCCAACAGGGAGTGAAGAACGAGCGGGAACGCAACAAAGTTGCTCGTCCACTCATCTTCAAGATAATGATTATATAGACTAAGTGTTAACGACAAGTGATGAACAGGAATACCTGCTAGTCGCTATATGCATAACTATTGTGCGTAGTGATTAAAATTCACTCAATTATTTAATATCAAATCACTTTTCTTAGAGTTCTTTATCTCATCTACAACGAAATCGCGGAAGGCAGCTACCCGTTTTGACTGTCTAAGTTCCTCTGGGTAAGCCAGATAGACAGGAATAACCTGACTTTCGTCGTCTGGAAGCACGCGAATAAGGTCTGGAAACTTCCTGCTGACGTAATCTGGTAGTACACCGATTCCCACATGATGCAGAGTTGCCTGTAGGACGCCAAAATAATTATTTACAGTCAAATGTGATGCATGATCGGATGAAAGTAGGGGTTTTATCCACTTCACGCTCTCGTTCACCTGGCGAGATGTTAAGTTTTGGCTAAGGATTCTATGGGTTGCCAAATCTTCCATCGTTTCAGGGTGTCCGAATTGATCCAGATATTCTTGGGTCGCATAAAGCCGCATGTGCACATCCATCAAACGACGGCGCACCAAATCAGCTTGACTTGGTTCTTTCATTCGGATGGCAACATCAGCCTCACGCATGGGTAAGTCCAAAACGCGTTCTTCGAGCTTTAGGTCGATTTTCAATTCTGGATGCTTGTCATAAAGGCGCCCAATACGCGGCGCCAACCAGAGTGTTCCAAAGCCAGTGGTGGTTGTAACGCGAAGTTCACCAATGACTTCATCCTCGGCATCGCGAATACGTGCTGTCGCTGCTTCCAGCTTACTCGACATGTCTCGGGTGGCATCAAATAATAACTCACCTTGTTCCGTGAGAATCAAACCGCGAGCGTGTCGGTGGAACAGGATAACATCAAGCGCTTCTTCCAAAGCACGGATTTGGCGGCTGACGGCAGATTGTGACAAATGGAGTGTATTACCAGCGTGGGTCAAGCTACCAGCATCAGCAACAGCATGAAAAACTCTTAGTTTATCCCAATCCATTGTAATTCCCTGTTTATTATAATTTTGCGATGACCATAGCCTATGTCGCTAAGATTCATAGAGAAATAGTGAATGGTTTATGCTTTTTGTAAGAAATATACTTGAGTGCCAGCTTCTTCAGCTTGTTCTAATAATTGATGGCCTTGTTCTGCACAGAAGTGGGGAACATCGACGATCGCTGCAGGGTCATCTGCAAGCATTTTTAAAACTTGCCCAGATTGTAAGGCCTGCAAGCGCTTACGTGCTTTTAGCACAGGAAGAGGGCACAATAGCCCTGTTGCATCTAATTCGGCGTCATAGGTCATAAATATGGAATTAATCGTGGATGTTACAGAAGTCCACGTATATGTGACGTGACCTTGATGAATTACCAAGCTAGAAGGACGTTATGTTTGGAATTGATCTCTTTGATGCGGCTCTAACGCCGTCCCTGATTGTGGCTCTGCTTGCGGGCGTCATCAGTTTTTTGTCGCCGTGCGTTTTGCCGATTGTGCCACCCTATCTGGCCTATATGGGTGGGATTTCGATGGCGGATATGAAAGATGATAGGGTTTCCAACAAACCTGCTGTGATTGCAGCGGTATTCTTTGCCCTAGGGCTATCTACAGTTTTCATATTCTTAGGGTTTGCTGCATCTGCGTTTGGACAATTATTCTTGCAATATCAAGATGTTATGGGGAAAATTGCAGGTGGCGTAATTCTTATCTTTGGATTGCATTTTCTGGGTGTTTTTACGATTCCATTTTTGCAACGCGAAGCACGACTTGATGCAGGTGATCAAGGTGGTTCTGCCTTTGGTGCATATGTTCTTGGCTTGGCATTTGCATTTGGTTGGACACCGTGTATTGGCCCGATCCTAGGTGCGATCCTATCCTTGGCTGCACAAGAGGCATCCATAACGCGCGGAATGCTTTTACTGGGAACTTACGCAGTTGGCCTTGGATTACCCTTTATTGTCGCAGCAATCTTTATCAATCGCGCCATTGGTTTTATGAACCGCTTTAAGCGCCATATGGGTCTGATTGAAAAGATTATGGGCGGTATGCTTGTCGTTGTGGGGATCATGTTGATTACGGGCGCTTTCACTCGCTTTTCCTTTTGGTTGTTGGAAACTTTTCCAGCCTTAAGTACAATTGGTTAAATCGCCTTACTTTTTCCGGATTTCATGCCTATAATTCGCCTATAACGAGCGAATAGGCGTGGATGTATGTCCCAAAAAAAACAACAGGTTCAAAGGCGTAAGGTTTTTTACGTTCCAGGATATGATCCCATTTTGCCACGTAGGTACCGAGAACTGTATCGCACTGAAGGTGCATTGCAGGCAGATGTCTCCAGCTATGATCTGACACTGAAAGGGAAGAGTGGTAAAACTCAAACTTATGGTTGGACTGTAGATACGACAATTGATGGGCAAACCACCCATACGGATTTTGATTTTTTATTATGGTCAGACATCGTGCAAAAATCGATGCAGCGCACAATTGCAGGCAGTTTCTGGATGGTTGGACTGTAGATACGACTGTTAGCGCGAACAGCTTGGGCTTATATTTCAACTGGATCGTTGTTTCGTCTAATGAAATTACAAAAAGGGCCAATTATAGCTGCACTGTATCCTGTTGTCGTTTTGCTAGCGCAGCTGCTGGTTGGGCTGTGTTTGGGCTATATCACGTATAGCATGGTTGAGTATCTAAGCCATTGGGCATTGGGTGTTTTTGCTGGGGTTGCTGTACTTTGTACAATCATGATGTGGTTTAAATCCATAGATAATAAGATTTATGCTTATTATTTGATGCACGACTATGCATTTTCTGCACAATATGACGGAGATATTCCAGAGGTTTTACGGGCGCGAATGCGCGAGTTTGCAGATAGTATTCATCAAGCATTTCTATGTGAACCTGCTGCAGTTAGTGGTGTTGCTCCAGAAACGGGGCAAACAGGACCACTGGTATTTTCTGCGGCGTTTACGCAGACATTATCCAAAGAGTATTACGCCCGTATTAAGAACCGTTTCTTCCGTATGCACTTTCAATATCTTTGTCATTTTGACCGACCACGTGATTATGATTATTTTCAAATTACAGCGGGCCCAATGACTGTGAAAACGCGTTTTTCTGATCGTGCACCTAGCCCATCTGTGATTACGCGTGCGGTGAATAAATTCACATCCACTGAGGCGCCAAAATGAGCAAGGATATCATTCCGCCAAAGCCAATGAATCGCCCTGATAAGGTGACAATGTGGCAGCATATGCAATTGTTTCGTAAAGATATTTTCGCATCACAGCCGCAAAAACTGTATCGTGCTTGGATGGCAGAGTTTCGATTGCCATTTTTTAAATCTTATTTTGTAAATGATCCTAAGCTCGTAGATCATGTTTTGAAAAAAGACCCTGATAATTTTCCGAAATCAGAAATCATCAAAGGTGCTTTGTATTCATTGCTTGGCGATGGTGTGTTTGTGTCAAATGGTGAACTATGGAAACGCCAGCGCCGTATTATCGATCCTGCGTTTGAAGGCGGACGTTTGCGTGATGTATTCCCATCTATGGTGGCTGCTGGAGACGATGCCGTAGAGCGACTTAAAGTGCTATCTGATGCGTCCTCAATCGAAATAGAAGAGCAAGCCAGTCAGTTGGCCGCGGATATCATCTTTCGTACATTATTCTCCATTCCAATTACGGATGGTGATGCCAAACAGATTTTTGAAAAATTCAAGGAATATCAACGTACGCAACCACTCATGACAGTTGCGAGCTTCTTGAAAATTCCGAAGTGGATAC
This sequence comes from Amylibacter sp., assembly GCA_965206885.1. Lineage (GTDB taxonomy): Bacteria > Pseudomonadota > Alphaproteobacteria > Rhodobacterales > Rhodobacteraceae > Amylibacter. The sequence goes on from CBDBLJ010000008.1 coordinate 878,405, forward strand.
CAAAGCTGCAACGCAGCAGTACGAAACGAACAAGTGCTGATATTCGTAAGCTTTTAACCGATCTGACGAATGATCGTTTTGAACAGATTAAAGCGGGTACAGCCCCTGATGATCTGGCAACTAAGATCATGACCACGCGTGACCCTGTGACTGGAGATTTGTTTACTCCGTCTGAAATGGTGGATCAGGTGGCTATCTTTTTCTTGGCTGGTCACGAAACTTCTGCAAGTGCATTGGCATGGACACTCTACTTGCTTGCTGTTGATCAAGAAACGCAAGATAGGGTTGTTGCTGAAGTGGCCGCATTGGATGAGTTGAGTTTTTCTAATTTATCTAAATTACCATTCACCCGAGACGTATTCCGCGAAGCATTGCGGCTTTATCCACCAGTTCCGATGATGGTACGTGAGAATATTCAGCCAGAAGTTTTTCGTGAACGTAAGATCAAAGTAGGGAGTCAGATTGTTCTAAGCCCATGGCATCTGCAGCGCCACGAGCGGTTTTGGGATAGGCCTGATGTATTTGATCCTGATCGTTGGCAGCAAGAAGCAACTAAGAAATCATCGCGTGAGGCATATATGCCATTTTCTGCAGGTCAGCGTGTGTGCACGGGGGCAGGGTTTGCAATGATCGAAGGTGTGTTAATGATCGCTATGTTGATTAAGGCCTTTAAGGTCGAGCATGTTGGTATAGAACCAAGACCTGTTGCGCATCTGACTGTACGTGCAGAAAACGGTATCGATTTAAAGCTTACACAGCGTGGTTTTGATACCAACGCAAAACAAAAAGCCTGATTGCGCTGGCAAGCCCTGCATCTACTAAGCGTGCAGCATCTATCTTTGCTGCCAACTCGTTGATTGGAATATCTTCGCTTTGTGCGATTTTTACAAAGGCAGACCAGTAAGGGGCTTCTAATGATACGCTGGTGCGGTGCCCACGTAGAGTTAGTGAATGCTTCTTTGGACGCCCGAGGTCGAGTTCATGGATTAATGTATCGACTGTACTCATCAAGGCCTCCTGTGACTTATGCAAAGAGTGAAAAACCTTCTTCTTCGAGAGCAGCAGTTTCACTCACTTGTAAGATTTTACGTGCAGAAGGACCATATGAGTTCGTGTTTGTTTCCAATTCAGGGAAAATCTCAAATAATTCTTCACGAGGTGCATCATCAATTGCAGACATGGACATGTGACCTGGATGGAAGCTTTCTGTTTTTGTGCCGTTTGCAAAGACAATTTCATGTTTATCAAAAAGGATATGAATATAGTCTGTTTGCTTAATCTCATAATCCACTGTGATGGAGTAATCATTAAGCAGGCCTTTTGCTGGTGCCAAAATCTCACGTTCACCATGATTAATTAAAGCGCGATCAGCATCAATCAACATACGGTGTTGAGGGGACACATGCATATCGCGGTAAGGAAGCCCTGGTCCAAATGCATCTTTGCGGATGCGAATGGGGCGTAATTTCGGATAAGCCATAAGGCGAGCCCCCGTCATACGTTTTTTTCCAACCCAACGAATGGCTTGTAAACCGTTGTCCGCAGTAATTACCAAGTCGTCTACCCTTAGGTTTTCAACAAGAATAGAACCACGTGCTGTTGCAATCAATGTTCCAGGTGTAAAGCAGATGATGCTAGGGATAGTTTGGTATTCGATGTTGGTATTGCCAGAAAATAAATTAATATTTCTGATTTGTTGTCCTTGGACTAAATTACCTTCAAGCACGACGATACGGTTTACATTATCATCTACACCATCGTTTGCCGCTGTTAGAAATGCAAACTTGACTGGCTGACCGTTTACAGTGCCTGTATAGATTTCAACAGCATTACCTGTTTGTGAATAATTTGGGTAGGCGGATGAGGTGAAATCAACGCCGTTGATTGAAAACTGAGTACCAGTATCTGCAGTATCTGGCTGTAGAAAGCCATCATCATCTGGAATAGTCACAGTTTCAGAGACGCCAATCCGAAGACGAGATGCGCCTAATGGGTCACGATTGACCTGAAATGATGTAAATGACTGTGGCATTTACCGCTCTGCACCGCTTTCATAAGCAGAGAAGCCACACTTATTTGTATGATCTGAACTGCCCGCCTCATTTTGCTTATTTATCCCATCTTTTCGTGGGGTTAAGCTTATTAACTACAAGATATAGTGAAATGCGCTATATGGCAACAAATTAACGTTTATGTTAAGTATTTTTTAACACTTCTAAAAATCTTTTGAAAACAAATTATTGCGACCCTTAGTTGATCCACTTTGAACATGCTGAAGCTCTAGATCGGACTGTAGAGCAAGCGCTTCTGTAACGGAAATAGAATGGCGCGCACTTGGTCC
>CBDBLJ010000009.1:0-144636 GCA_965206885.1 Amylibacter sp.
TTAACGGCAATAAAATTCATGAGTTGAGTAGAAACATGTGAAATTTGCCGAATAAGATAATTTTTAGTTTTGGTTTTGACTGATTTTTCATTTCTTTTCAGAATCATCCCAAGGCTATAGTTTCTTTGGGAATGGATGTTCAATAGTGAGAGAGTATTTATATGATTAACGAGTTGCCTGTTATGGGTGTGTTGTGTTGGCTCGTTAAAATATTTTATGTTGATTCCAGAATGATGGATAAATAAGATATGCTTCCAGATAAAAACAATAACTGGTGGAAGTTGTACGTGAATCCTCTTTTGCAAACATTTATAGCAAACAACATACCAACTTCCCTTCGCTGGAAAGCCTTTAGTATTATGTCTAAAGTCTATCTGGAATCTGGAGGGTTTAATAACTCTACAAATATGACTGCGCGTGATATTGCGGCGTCTTTTGGAGTGACAGACACTAACATAACCAACGCTTTGAAGGTCCTTGAAGAACTCGGGATAATTCGTAGAGACCCGGCCGGAGAAAAGGGAAACCCTCTTTATATCACACCCCTTTCGCCCGAAAACTGGGAACTCCCAGACGGGCAAAAATTCGTAGGTGTGGGGGGCGTGGAGCATTTCAACGAGCCTGTTTCGGATGAAAAATTTAATAATCTTATTGACTTGAAACATGACAATAATGTAACAAATGAATTTATGCAAGATGGTTATGACTTAATTTTTAATAAAATAATTTCTTACATTGAGGGGCCGAATGAACTCACAGCGACAGATCCTTCTAAACTTTTAGGGCTGATGGCTGTTGTTCTTAAAAATACTGATAAATTCGGAGAATCATGCCGTTTGAATCAAAAAGAAATCGGTGAAATTATGACCCAGAATAATGCGTCTGTTGGAAAAATACTTAAAAAATTAGAGGTGATTGGTGTGATTAAACGTGTCCGTGGGCAAGGCCGTAATTTCATTACAGCTCTTGTTCCTATAAAAAATGAAGGTGATAAATGATGGCTATAAAACACGCTGTTGTCGGAGTTCTTCTCGCGGGTACGGTATTGAGTGTTAGTCAGACGGCACAGGCCATTAATGAGGCAGATTGTGCAATCTGGTTATGTCTCCCCCAGGGCTTTCCCGGCGCTGATTGTAAGCCGCCTCTTAGGGAATATATTCGTCGCATAACTTCCAAACCTCCTAAGCCACCTCTTCCAAGTATGGGGAGTTGTGTTGTTGGTCTTAATTCAGGTTCCTCGCAAAGTTTGAATGGCTTCTATTATACTGAAGGCCGAGAAGAATATTACCCTTGTAAGTCTGGATACACTTTTCGTCCTGCTACAGGGGGAAAGGACGGAACACCAGCTACATGCTCAAAATCGAGACAAAACAATAAAGGCGACACTATAACCGAAAGCTATAATGCTATTAAGAGAGAACACCCAGAATATGTCATCGTCTACGTTGATGGTAAGCCTCAAAAGCATCCAGGAACAGGCCCAACACGTGGTAGTTTCTGGCATATAGAGGATGATCGGTTTTGGTATCGTCGCTAGGAGTAAAGGGGTTGATACTAGATAGCTTTGAATATGATGTTGGAACCGTCAGTATTCACCTAGAAGAATTATCAATGGGTGCAGGAAGAAGCAGTGTCTTTGTTGTTTCTCCCAGGTGGGGCGGAACTGATGTTGTGAATGGCTACGAATACCGCATTAATAATATTGCCGGGATTTCGCTCGAAAAGGCTTCAAGGCTTACGGCCATAAGGGAAATGGCAGAGAATATCAAACGCACTGTTCAGAGTGATTTGTGGACCAGCTACGAACGTGAAATTTTCACAGACAAGTTTGGATCAGACTTGAAGTTCAACAATGTCGGATAAGTGGGGGATCGACTTTATGCCAGCTATTTTTGTTAAGTGGCCACGTGAATACACAAAAGACCCAGGACAGGATAGTCAAAGGTTGAGCGCGTTAAATACCGCCAAGCGCCGTTTTGTAATGCTGGTGGGCCTCTAAATCTCTGGGGGCAAGTGCTAAGTGACTTCGGTGAAGCTGTTGCACTGAAAGATGCAGCGACCTTGGGCGCACTTTATAAAACACCCCCCACTAATGGAAAGTCTTTTGTTCAGCCTACAATATGTGGTAGCAAAATAGGTTAACAAGTCGTTTCCGCCCATTTGCGTGTTTTCGATTCGTTCATGCCCCCAAGTTTTCGCAGATTGTAAGGGCATTCTTATATTTTTAAATCTTTTAGGGGAGGCAGCATTAGAAAAATGAGATCTAAAAAAGCAAAAACCTCGAAGCGCTAACTTCGAGGTGACTGCGGAGATAGAATAAATCTCGGTAATAAGTTGAGGTCCATTCTATCTCCATAAATTAAAGTGTCAATATTTAATGCGACTTTTCGCAAAGGATTTTTGCGCTCTGATTTTAGGATCTTTTTATAGCTGATGAAATAGAATGGAATTAGGTATCAATAGTGGGCAACGCAATTTTTCGCCGCAAATAGCGGAGCTTGCGAAATGCACAACCAATTTTTCGGGATTGCCTGAAGGTATATCCATGTATGATATTCTGGGACTTCTCCAGTTTATCGGGCATGATTTCGGGTTTAAAGAGCACCATATTCGCTATCTTGCTCATTCTCTTAAATTCACCAATCAAAAAGACTGGTCGGCAGAAGCCTATCACCCGCCTGTTGTATGGCAGTCTGTTCGATCAATAGCGATTGAGCTTAACAGGGGCGAGAGGACAGTTAGGCGCATCGAGAAAGAGCTTCATGAGCTTGGAGCGATCACCTGGAAGGATAGTGGTAATCACAAGCGCCGAGGAAGACGTGATCATAGGGATTATATTGAATATGCCTATGGTGTTGATCTATCTCCCTTGGCATTTTTGTATCACGAGCTAAAGGCACATGCGGAAGTTGTCATAGAGAACAGGGATATATGGAAAGAGGAAGTACGAGAATTATCAGCTCTAAAAAGAATGGTATTATCAAAATTCCGTTTTGCTGGTCTCTCAACAGATGAGATTGATGAGTTAGCCTCTCCAGAGGCTAGTACGCCGCTTGCCGAGATCCGGCGGAGACACGCAAAGTTGTTGCTCTTGGAGCTGACCGTTGACGAGCACTTTAGAGACAGTGAAGAGACAATAGACAATGAACAAAATGTGGATATGTCCGCCAAGGGGGACGTAGATGACCGCCACTTATACATTACAACTAACTTAAACTCTTCTAAAGAAGATACATGTAATCCAGTGGATAAGATTAAAGGGAGTGACTTACCGTCACAAGATGCTGGTAATTTGTTCGCTAACGCTCACACCAGCACTGGCTTTCAAAAGAAGCCTGATGTTAAATCCAGACCTAACCAAGAAAAAAACGACCAAGAAAGCGGAAAAGCTTCGACTGGCATAGAGCACTTGAATCTCAAGCACTTACTTAATGCTGCCACTTGTGAATTCAGGGATCATATACCCCTGCATGACAGGCCGATAGTTGCCGCTGATATTGTCGATGCAGCACAGATTATGTGTCATGAGCTTGGTATTAATCGCCATGCCTGGCTTGAGGCTATTGCTGAAATCGGTCGCTTACCCGCTGCTGTTTGTGTGCTGGTTGCTGATAAAAATCAATATCACCCTGATAATCCGGTTCGTAGTCCAGGCGGCTTCCTTTGTGGCATGGTTGACGCTGCAAGAAACGGCGAATTACAGTTGCACAGATCCGTATTTGGTATTTTGGAGAGAGCTAAATTTGATGCCTGATATTATTGGTAAATCTAAGGACTACATCGGGCAATGGACCTCTTTTGGAATATAGATTATTAATGAATATTGATTTACCAGTATTAACAGCTAACCGCTTATTTATGCAGGATCTTATGGACGCAGAACCATCATGCTTTGCTCTTGGTCTGGTTGAAGAAGATGGTGTAAAGAGTGGATTTCTAGCTATACGGCCACAAGTACCTTTACCAGATAATTCCAAGGATCTTGGATTTTGTTTTGGACATTCGGTACTGGAATATGAAGGAAGTCCAATATTCCAATTCGTTTTTAAATTTTTTGGTCATGCTGTTTATCACGGACTGTTTGTTCCAGGAAATCCCATTGTTCAAGTGGTACTGGAGACAATAACCCAGACAAATGACTATTTATTTTTATCACTCAATTCTGACAACAGCTTTATAGCCTTCCGGTCGCAAATGAATAGTGAAGATTTAGAAGGGCTGAAAAGCAATCTTGATAATTTCGGGGATATAAAGTGTACGTCAGAACGTTATGAAAGGGCTGTTAAAGCATTTACCCGTAACCCCGATCCTGAAGGACAGGTAATGGAATGGGTGTGCCGGAATAATTGGCAATATCTTGATCTTACCAAACATCGTCTTGAACTTAACCCTACTAAATAATTTATGTCACAGAGAAGGTGCCGGTCTTGTCACACTTGATGTTTGAACTCAGTCACAGATATTTAAAAGCGGGGGTGAACTGATGCTGGATATATTAAAACAAATTGCTTTTAACGTGCCGTGGTATTTTTGGTTGGCGATCATTATTGCTGTTGGGTTGCGTCTCCAGTTCGGAAAATTTTCTCACATCGAAAAAATATGGAGAGCTAGACTTCAGCTTTTCAGGTTTAGAAGAATTTCTTCAGCAGAAAAACAGTTCTATTTTTTGCGCTCTGTTGATCCCTTTGTTTTTGAAGAAATGATCCTTACGGCGCTCAAGGATCTTGGACACAAGATCAAGAGAAACAAGAGATATACTGGTGACGGCGGGATTGATGGGCGGGCTGAAATTCACTCAATGCCTGTTTTTATCCAGGCAAAAAGATATAAGGCTCACATCAATCATGTTCATGTTGCTGAATTCCGAAACAAGTGCTCCAGGAACAGGGTAAAAGGTATTTTCATTCACACCGGAAAAACTGGCAAACAGTCATGGAATAAGGGGTAACTGGCCCGAAGCTGCGATTTAGGCCATCTAAAAGAACATATCTAGAACAAAATTATAGATAATTGCAGTATTCCTTTCGTCAGCGCTGTGTTCGTCGCCGATTTATTGATCTTAAGTTGCTGAATTTAAATGGTAATATAAATTATGAGATATTTCGAAATTAGGGTACAGAACTGACATTCATTTTTTTTGATCTGTTTGACCTAATGACATCATAGCTGCCCAAATACGACATCTCAACGAACATAAAGAGAACAAATAGCCTGCATACGGTATAAACATTGATCATTATACTTCATCTTTTTTCATTTCAGACAAGGGATGTTGGTATGGCACACGACTGGACCGAAGCAGATGTGGGAACTCAATGGAGCTTAGGATATGACGACTTAACCCGGATCGAGGGTAAATCGTCAGGTTTCAGACTTGGTTTTGCGGCACAATTAAAGTTTTATAGTCTTGTAGGCCGTTTTCCAAAAACATGGAAAGAAATCCCTGAATTTGCACTGCCTTTCCTTGCCGACCAAGTTGGTCGGGAGGTTACTGACGTTGATTTATATGAATTTTCCAGCCGCAACAGCCAACGTCATCGTTTGGAAATTTTATCTCTCCTCAATGTGCGAAAGATGAAAGCTGATGATCGTAGGAATTTACAACTATGGTTGACCCATGAGCTTTGCTCCACCTGTACGTTAACAGGAGAGATGTTGGATCACCTGTATTTATGGTGCCTAGAACGACAACTACAGGGACCAGCTCTTAAAGAGGCCACTCGGTTGGTTAGAACGGCACGGCAACAATATGAGGATGATCTCTTGGCTCGTATTGTTATGAGGCTCGGGTATGAGACTATATGCCGCCTTGAAAATTCTCTTGACCCAACTCCACCTTCCTATGGGTTTTCGGATTTCAAAGAAGAGCCCGGGCGTGTAGCGCTCGAGAGTGTGCTTAAGGTCTCTGGACGATTGTCTTTTATACGCTCACTTGCCCTGCCACGCTCAATGATATCCAAAATTGGGCCTTACTGGCGGGAGAAATACAGGCGTCGGGTGGCACAGGAAGCCGCATGGGAAATGCGCCGGCACACAATAAACCGCCGACTTGGAATGTATGTGATTTTCTTGATTGAACGCGAAGCTGAGCTGGCGGATGGCCTAACCGATCTCTTGCTGGAAACGACTCATAAAATATCAAAAAAGGCTGAAAGCACAATTATTGCTGAAGTTTCCCGGAATGCCTCCAAGATACATGGTAAGGAAAAACTTCTTGTCGACATGGCCTTTGCTGCCCTTAGAAACCCGGACGGAGTAATTAGGGACGTTATTTTTCCGGTTGCAGGGGAAGAGAAGCTTGCTGCAATAATTAAAGGCCATAAGACGCGAGGAACATGGAACCAGCTTGTATTTCAGGTCATGAGAAGTTCCTACGCTCATCATTATCGTCCAATGTTACCTGATACTCTCAAGGTCCTGGATTTTAAATCTAACAACGTCATACATCGCCCAGTACTTAAGGCTCTTGCCTGGATTGAGAGTATGAAAAACGATACCCGCCGAATTGTCCGTCTGAAAGATGGTATCCCAATCGACGGGGTGATCGCACCGAAATGGTATAATTGCGTTGTTGAAGCCGACAGTTCGGGTTGTCTCCGAATAAATAGGATAAATTACGAACTTTGTGTTCTGCTTGCTCTACGGGACCGGATACGTTGCAAGGAAATTTGGGTTGTTGGCTCTGATCGTTATCGTAATCCGGACGATGATTTGCCTAAAGATTTTGATACTAAACGCAAGACTTACTATGAGGATCTTGGCCTTAGCCAGGATGCAAAGACCTTCACTGCAGGTATACGGGCTGAACTTGAAGCCGAATTGCTATTACTGAACAATGAACTCCCGAATAACAACCTTGTCCGGATCAAGGAGCGTGGTAAAAATAGTATATCCATTTCGCCCTATATTCCTTTACCTGAACCAACAGGATTGGCATCAGTCAAAACCGAGATCGAACGCAGATGGCCGATGACAGGGTTATTGGATCTTCTTAAAGAAAGCGCCCTTGATACTGGGTTTCTCAGTGCTTTCCAAACTTCAGGGGACAGGGTAGTTCTGGACGAAGAAACCCTCCAGCAAAGACTCCTGTTGTGTCTTTATGGTCTGGGGACGAATGCGGGACTAAAACGTATAAGTGCTGGATCTCCAGGTGTATCCTATAAAGAACTTCTTCATGTCCGGCGTAAATTCATCCACCGGGGAGCTCTCCAGGAAGCAATCAGGCAAATTGTCAATGCGACGCTTGCTATTCGTGACCCATCTATCTGGGGAGAAGTTGGCACGGCTTGCGCCTCAGATTCCAAGAAATTTGGCGCCTGGGACCGTAACCTTATGACGGAATGGCATGTCCGGTATAAGGGGCGTGGCGTCATGATTTACTGGCATGTGGCCAAGCGTTCTACCTGTATTTTTTCTCAATTGAAACGATGTTCTTCATCTGAAGTAGCTTCCATGATTGAGGGAGTGTTACGCCATTGTACTGATATGGATATTCAACGACAGTATGTAGATAGTCATGGCCAGAGCGAAGTGGCTTTTGCCTTTTGTCGTATGCTCAGTTTCGAACTGGCTCCAAGATTGAAGGCGATTGCACGTCAAAAACTATGTCTACCGTCATCAGACTTCAAAGGCCGGTTGCAAAATCTTACTCCTATCCTGAGCTCTGTCATTGACTGGGATCTGATTGAACGACAATACGATGAAATGGTTAAGTATACTGCAGCGCTGAAACATCGAACGGCAGATCCTGAAGCTATTCTACGTCGTTTTTCTCGTGGAGAAACTATGCATCCGACGTACAAGGGATTGGCGGAATTGGGGAGAGCAATCAAAACCATTTTCCTATGCAAGTATCTACGTTTGGAATCCCTGCGTCGGGAAATCCATGAGGGCCTGAATGTGGTGGAAAACTGGAATAGTGCCAACGGCTTTGTATTTTTTGGTAATGGCGGTGAGATTGCGACAAACCGTATCGATGATCAGGAGATATCCGTTTTGGCGCTACATCTTCTGCAGAGCTGTCTTGTTTACGTAAATACCAGGATGTTACAAACTGTATTATCAGAACAGGCATGGGCCGCGCGGATGACACTGGAAGATTTTCGGGGTCTTAATCCTGCTATTTACGGCCATATCAACCCGTATGGCTTCTTTGATGTCAATCTGCTGAAACGAATTGATTATCAGAGATTGGCTGCCTAAAATCAGGGGGCTAAATTTCTCTAATCGATTTTGAGTAACAAGCGGGCTGATCCAGGAACAAAGGAAGATCTTGTGTCCAAAAAACTGTTAAATACCTGTCTCGACTTTATTCAAACGTATGGTTTTGATTCGAGTGTATTTTATGAATATTTTTTATCCGTAAAATCGGACCTGTTAAGTGATGACAAGATAGCAAAAACTTTGATTCTAGGCATATCTAAAGAGGGAAAATCCGAAGAAACGAGGTTCAGTGATTTATTCACCCGCCTTCTAGATGAAGCCCGGATGGACGTTGAGAATGATGGTCTTTACGGTAAAACTTTCCTGGAAAGCTCTGAGGTCGCTCTTAAGTCCCTGCAGGCAAAAAAGAGCTTTGAGTATCACACTCATATGAACTTGGTCGAATGTTATGGAAGGGCAAGCCTAAAAGTACCTGAAGTCCTGATTTTTGATTTAAATTCGGACTTTGATACACCTGAATTTCCAACTCCATTGCCCGCCGACCTGGAACAGATGTTGACCTCTCTCCAGGAAGAGGGTGGGACATCGTATGATTTCTATCTTGCTTTGAATAATGCCTCCTCGGCTTTCCCGAGCGATGCACAAGCTGGGTTTGCCCGTTATGTTTCAACAATGGAAAATCCTGCATTTGAACGACTAGCATTGTATTGGTTGCTGGACCGAACACCTTTAATACGTGAATCTGCGGCTATGGGGTTGGCTGACAACGCGGCATTAGCCAAACTTCATCCCGAAACTCTTCAATATATGCCTATGCTACGCAGTTGGATGGGTTCTGGCCGGGCGCGGAATATAATAGATAACGCATTAAAAAATGCACGGCGCAAAGAAATTTCAGGGGCTATTGAAAATCAGGTTGCTATACAAATCCATGAGAGGAGGGCCAGTGTCGTTGACGGGGTAGGATCGCAAAGCCTTTCTATTCTGGCACAGAACGGACAAAACGTGACAGTTTCCATGTTACTTACAAAAATGGGGCATGGAATTAAAGATGCATTTGTCATTCCCTGCGACAGTCTCAAAGAAGCTCATGGAATTTTGGAGAAAGTAAGTTCGCACTCTCCAGGCTTTCTAATAGACCAACAAACACTTGAATTAATTTTACAGTCAGCATTGGCAGATGGGCTTGAACATAAGGCCCTACCAGCACCTGGCTTATTGGACGTTGTGGAACAGTGCGGACTTTTCTCTTTAAAACCTCAAGCCACATCAGTACAGGCATGGATGGAATATGTAGACCCACAAGGTGAAATAAGTGACGCGTCTCCGCAAAAACGGGGTCGCCTGGTTAATGGCGAAGACACCTGGCACAGACTCTTTCCTTTGACTGATTGCTGGTTTGAAGACAATGAAACCACCAGAGCTATTGTCTCATCAACCGGTTCAGAGCGCACAATTGAAACCAAACTCTGGAAATATCTGGAAACACGCCGGGAAATCTGGGCGCAACGAATGTTACAAACCGCAGCAATGCTGAAAGACGATCAACAAAATCCTGACTGGAAATGTTTGGCTGCCGCTGCATTCCAACTCATCAATCAGAAGGCTCTCCGTAAAATTCCTGTAATGCGAGAGATCCTCTACACAACAATTGATGCTGCAGAAGAAAAATTGCTTCAGCAACCGAGATCAACATTGTTGTATCACGATGACGATAGTCCAGAACTGTATAGCCCCTTAGGGGATGCTTTAGTGAATAATTTATCCTTTATTACAGATGGTGAATATTCCGACCAAGATGCTTCCACAATTTCAGACTGGTTTGATGTCGCGTTTGACGAGTTCGAAAAAGACCTGTTATTTGAGGAGCTTAATGACTGTGAGAAACAAAATGGATATTTCATGATCAGCTGTTTCTACGATTTTTGTTATGGTTACCATTTGGCAGGACCTGCAGATATCGATGAATATATAATAGATGACGTGTGTTTGGATATCATGCCGCGGAAAGTATCGGCGAGTGCTGAAATGTTTGCAACTTTCGCTCCGACGATAACTCGGTTTTTTACATGGAGCGAACAGCAAGGTTTTTTATCAAAGACAAAAGCTTTGCAAAAACATATTGCAAAAATTTCTCCAAAAATGATTAAGAAATCTGAAGATCCTGGAAACTGGGGAATGGCGAAATCCATGGTGTTTGGAAATTCCCCAGATGGTGAGCTAACCGAAGGTGATTTACTTGAACACCTTACAAATATGATCCCTCATGATCCTGACCTTTTCGCTGAAGACACCATCCCGCTTGAGAGAACAAGTCCTAAAGTTGGACGCAATGACCCTTGCCCATGCGGTAGTGGCAAGAAATACAAAAAATGCTGTTTGAACTGAGCAGATTTAGAAGTGTGGGTTTTGGGTATACTCCAGCCTGACGTCAGGTGCATAATCTGATACTTGTCAGTATAGGATCAATTGTTCTATTTGTTGACACAAGGTGCTCAGGGTCATAGATTCTTTCCTGACAGTTTTGAGGAAAGAATCTATGATTGGTCAGCGCATCGGCTACATTCGGGTAAGCACCTATGAACAGAACCCGGAACGACAACTGGAAAACCTCAAACTTGACCGTGTTTTTACAGATAGTGCATCTGGCAAGGATGTTAATCGCCCCCAATTAGATGAACTCTTAAAATTTGTCAGGATCGGTGACACAGTCGTTGTTCACAGTATGGATCGCTTGGCTCGAAATCTTGATGACCTGCGTCGGATTGTACAATCTCTGACAAGCCGTGAAGTTCGTATAGAGTTTATCAAGGAAGGTTTGACCTTCACGGGCGAGGACTCACCAATGGCGACTTTGATGTTATCGGTTATGGGAGCATTTGCAGAGTTTGAACGCTCTTTGATCCATGAACGGCAACGTGAAGGCATTGAGTTGGCTAAAAAACGAGGCGCGTATCGAGGAAGAAAGAAGGCACTCTCATCGGATCAGGTCTGCGATCTGAAAAAACGAGTGGCATCTGGCGTAACAAAATCACAGGTTGCACGAGACTTTTGTATCAGTCGAGAAACTTTGTATCAATACCTTCGGTTGGAAGACGGATAAGCAGCAGTGCTGAATCTTTGTTCTCTATATGTTCGTTGAGATGTCGTTTTTGGGCAGCTATGATGTCATTAGGCCTTTAACTCACACGAACGCGCATGCTCAAGCCAATGGAATTCTGTTCGCGATAAATCGTTCTCAATTGCTGACATTAAACGCTCCATTCAAAAGAAAAATGAAGCATAACCATTATTCATTAGCTCAAACAGATGCGGTTAACGTCACGCTCACTTTGCTTTGTTAAATGCGCATATTGATATAATTTCGACTTTTGGCGAGGAATATTATCATTTTTCGATATTTGTGAGAGTTTTTCGATACATGACTTTTAATATAGTAGCGCCAAGTAGCGTCGGTTAGTACACTCAGCTTAAGTTATGTTTGGGAGATGATATACGAGTGATTTAGGGGCCAGTTACCACTCCAGTTTATATACATAAATATGCTGTAAATATGTTGCTTTGAAAAGAACGTGAATTAATACCTACCACATCTTATCTTTTGATTATCTCCTCCTTCAATGTTTTCCCTCTATATGTCTTAGATCTTTATTGTGGGATTATCGTTGTAGGGTTCTTTAAAAATACCCCTACAAGAATAGGCAGAGGAACACTATCCGGTGTAATCGGGTAATTATTCCGGTAGACATTCCGGTCTAATCAGGTGTATTTTCGGGTATGCTTAAAACCGACACCATCAAAATCACACATGAATTATTGGCCTTCCTATCTGAAATTGACGAGTTCAAGGGGGCATGGCGCGCTCTTGGCACCCTGGCCCCTGATCGTCTGATTGCCTTACGACGCGTGGCGACCATTGAGAGTATTGGTTCTTCCACTCGGATTGAAGGAAGTAAGTTAAGTGATCGGGAAGTTGAACACTTACTTGGAAAAATTGAAATCCAGGCGTTCGAAAGCCGGGATGAACAGGAAGTTGCGGGATATGCTGAGGTTTTAGAAACTGTTTTTCAATCTTGGAAAGACATACCTATCACCGAAAACTACATTAAGCAGTTACATAGAGACCTTCTACGCTTTAGTGAAAAGGATGAGCGACACCGTGGCCAATATAAGACTGTACGGAATGATGTAGGGGCTTTTGATGCTGATGGGAAAATGGTTGGTATCGTTTTTGAAACAGCTACTCCATTCGATACACCTGGTCGCATGACTGAACTTTGTACTTGGCTACGAGATACCCGTGAATTGAAACGCCTGCACCCATTGCTAATTGTAGCTATCTTTACCGTGGTATTTCTTGAGATCCATCCGTTTCAAGATGGAAATGGACGATTGAGCCGCGTCCTGACTATGTTGCTGTTGTTACAGGCGGGCTATGCCTATGTGCCTTATTCGTCACTTGAAAGTGTGATCGAAAACAATAAAGAGAATTATTATCTGGCCTTGCGTCAGACACAGGGGACCATTCGAAGCGAAGCTCCAGACTGGCAACCATGGTTGATGTTTTTTATGCGCGCTTTGCAACAGCAGAAACGCCGATTATCCACAAAAGTAGAAAGGGAAAAGAATGCTTTGTCTACGCTGTCGGAGTTGGCAGTTCAAATTATGGATTATGTCCAGGATCAAGGCCGCGTCACAACCCGCGATATGGTGCGCGAAGTTGGGGCAAGTCCTAATACATTGAAAGCGACCTTTAGTTCACTTGTTAGTAAAGGCCTTCTGGTTCGCAATGGCGGAGGGCGGTCCACATGGTATGGCCAGCCATGAAATTATGTAATAGGCGTCACCTTATAAATAAAGAGGTATATGTTTTCCAATGATCTATTGCCCATATACAGATAAAGAATTAGATAATCGTTTACCGCCCTGCCTAATCATTCACGCAAGAAAAGGCGGAACGTTTGGTTATATTATTGTCCTGATCGATGGGCGCGTACTGGTGGAGAGAACCCGGTAGATGAAATAGCAATGAACCCGCAACACTTCCGCAGTTGGGGTGTGGAAGATGTATTATCCACGCTGGTTCATGAAATGACACATCTGGAACAGCAACATTTTGGCAGTCCAGGTCGTAGAGGATACCATAATAAAGCTTGGGGTATTCTTATGCGTAATATCGGGCTAGAGCCAACGAATACAGGTGAGCCAGGCGGTAAAGATGTGGGGCAACAAATGACACACTTCATTATACCTGATGGCCCTTTTGATGAAGCAGTAAAAACTGTTCAGCGACAATAACCTTGGCCGGTTGCGACAACCACCTTGGCCGGTGGATCTGATCATTAAAAAGGGCGTGCCCGTTTGATAATCAGATCCACCGGCCAAGGCTTAATTTGGTGTTAGTTACAAGCTGCTGTGAGTTGATAAATTAGGAACCTCTAGATGTAATTGGAGGAACCTGTTTGCCGTATAAATTTATCACAGATGAACAACTGAGACTTTACATGACAGATAGAAAAACTCATGGTCAACGAACCGCCGCTGCCCGCGCAGGGTTTAGCGAACGCACGGCCCGCCGATTTGACGTTGATGCGACTTTACCGTCACAACGCAATATAAAGCGAGGGCGAACAGTTTCTGATCCGCTTGAAGATATCTGGGATAAGGACATCCTTCCCATTTTGGATAAAGACAACTCGGTCAAACCCATTACTTTGTTGCGCCACATACAGAGCCTCTATCCGCTCCGTTTTCCCGATGACCGTGTCAAGCGCACGTTAGAGCGCCGAGTTCGGGGATGGCGGGCTCTGAATGGCCCTGAAAAGGATATCATTTTCAGGCAAACACCTGAGCCGGGTTACATGGGCCAATCAGATTTCACGGATGCAGCCGACTTAAGTATTACCATTGCAGGAGATCCTTTGGTGCATCGGCTCTATCATTTTGTTCTGGTATATAGCCGATGGGAACATGTTGGGGTCGTACTTGGCGGTGAGAGTTTTACAGCCCTTGCGGAGAACTTACAAAATGCGCTTTGGTCCTTGGGGGGCGCTCCTGAAAACCACCGGACCGACAGCCTGTCTGCGGCCTTTCGGAATTTGAGCGTTGAGGAAAAGGAGGACATTACCAAACGTTATTCTGCTTTTGTTGAGCACTACGGTATGGAGGCCAGTCGAAATAACAGAGGGGAATCACACGAGAACGGTGCCATTGAATCTCACCACGGTCACCTTAAGACTGCGATAAAGCAGGCCCTGATTTTGCGTGGCAGTAATGACTTTGACACTTTGGATGAGTATCGGCGATTTTTGGACGAGCTGATTGCTAGACGGAACAAACATCGTGACCAAGATATCCAAACAGAGTTGAAATCTCTCAAGGCGTTACCTCCTCGGCGAACAACAGATTACACTGAAGTCGTGTCGAGAGTTACCAAAACAAGTGGTTTTTTAGTTAAGCAGGTTTTTTATAGCGCCCCTTCTCGCCTAATTGGTCAACGCTTGCGTGTCCATATTTACGATAACCGGATAGAAGCCTATCTAGGCAGCACTCATGTCGTCAGCCATTCTCGTGAGCGGGGGCACGGCAAAGGCCCCCGCATTCATGTTATCAATTATCATCACGTCATTCATGCTCTCAAACGTAAACCTCAGGCACTCGCCAATTCTATTTATCGTGACAGTATTTTTCCAAGAACCGAGTACTCCCTGGCCTGGACATTGTTTCAGAAAAAGTTGTCCCGCAGAGATGCGTGTCGTCAGATGGTTGGGATACTTTTCCTTGCGCACGAAGAGGCTTGTGAGGCCGAAGTCGCGCACCTGATTTCGAGAGAAATCAATGCAGGAAGGCTACCTTGCGCAAAAAAACTTAAGCTGAATATCACAAAAAAGAACACGGATTTACCTCCTGATATTCCCGTGGTTCAACCTTCATTATCAGTCTTTGATACTCTGTTGGAGGATCGGGCATGACAAACATTGAAGTGGATCAGCACAAGCTGCCTCTTATGCTAACTGACTTACGATTACCCAGCTTTCACAAACACTGGCAAGATATCGCAATCCAATCCGACAAGGAGGGCTGGTCAGCAGCCAGGTTCCTTGCCGTTTTGGCCGAATATGAATTGGCCGAAAGGGACACGCGACGCATTCAACGCCATCTCAACGCATCAAACCTGCTGGGCGGAAAAACTCTGGCCACTTTTAACTTCAAGCGGCTGCCTAACGTGAAAAAGGCGCAGGTCGAAGCCTTGTCTGCCGGTGACTGGATTGACGCAAGAGCAAATCTGATTGCCATTGGAAATTCAGGGGGAGGAAAAACTCATCTCCTATGCGCCGTAGGTTATGCTCTTATAGAGGCTGGATACCGTGTGCTCTATACGCAAACCAGTGATCTGGTGCAAAAACTCCAGGCTGCCAGACGTGAACTTATGCTCGAAAACGCCCTCGCAAAACTCGATAAATTTGATCTCATCATTCTCGATGATATTACCTATGCACAAAGGGATATATCTGAAACATCCGTGCTCTTTGAATTGATCGCCAGACGATATGAGTACCGAAGTATTGCAATTGCTGCCAATCAACCTTTTAGCGGATGGGACAATATTTTTCAAGATAAGGCCATGACCGTTGCAGCAATCGATCGTCTTGTTCACCACTCAACCATTCTTGAGATGAATATCGACAGCTACAGACAATGGGAAGCCGCCCAAAATCTCAAAAAAATGTTGCGGAAAACCACAAACAAAAAGGTGAAAAATATGCCTGAAGCATCGTAAATAAACGTCAGATCACAGCCGCATCAAAAGCGGCCAAGGTGGTTGACGCAACCGGACAAAGTGGTTGACGCTCTACAAAAAACCTTGATTAAAAAAGGTTTTCGGTTGTCATGGGCCGATAGTATTCAAAAAAAATCAGGAAAAGAAGATGAGGCTTTGGCTTCTGGTGGTAAGGCTAAGTCGCTAACTCTTTTTGAAGGCACTGGTGAAGTAGCTCAGAGCTTTATGGAAAAGAGGGCATCAGCGAAACAGGGTATTAAAGAGTTTAAAAAGAAAAAATCAGACAAGCCGAAACAAGAGAGTTTACCGGAGCTTGGCAAAGCTGTGTCAGATAATGACAAGCTGGCTCAGCTTAGATTATAGACTAATTTTTACGAGTATCCGCCTTGTGATATACCTTGACATATCACAAGGCGGATAATATACTTTGTCATATGACAATTGTGAGCATGTCAAAGGAGCTTATGGAAATGACAGAAAGAGCAGCAGTAAAATTATTTATGAATGGTCGTTCCCAGGCTGTTCGCATACCAAAAGATTTAAGTTTTGATTGCGCGGAAGTTTTCATAAGAAAAGATCCTGATACTGGTGATGTTATCTTATCAAAGAAACCTGGAACTTGGGGTGATTTCTTTGAATTTATTGAATCTGCTAATATTCCTAAAGATTTCATGGCCGACCGTGATAATGAGCCAACTGAAGAGCGAGACCTGTTTTGATGAGTAGTAAGTTATTCATGCTCGATACAAACACAGTGAGCTATATTATCAAAAATCAGCACACATCAATAAAACAACATATGCTGGACGTTTCTATGTCCCAATTGTGCATCTCAGCTATTACTATGGCGGAATTATTACGTGGTGTTGCCAAGAAGCCTGAAGCAAAAAACTTAGCTGAAGCAGTTAATCAATTTTTGCTGCGTGTCGAAACGCTTGATTGGGATTCAGAGGCGGCAATCAGCTATGCTCAATTACGGACAGACTGTGAGAAAGAGGGGAAGTCATTAGGAGCAATGGATATGCTTATCGCCGCTCATTCTGTAGCTGTTGGGGCTGTTCTGGTCACTAATGATAAAGCCTTTTATAATGTAGAGCATCATTTGTTATTAGAAGATTGGTCAAAGCCTACATTCAATTAGTACCGTTTATTTTTGATATCTATTTTGAAAGTTTGATAGATGACAAAGCATGATGAGAGAAAAAACCTCGTATAGTGCTTTCCCCCGAAGAGGCACACGAACAAGCTTTACATTCTCTTGCACTTGAAGGACTTAGCCTTGATGATTAGGCTCTAGCCCTTAGTAAACTTGTTCTTGCAGGACAACTGACTAAGGAAGAATACCGGGCAAGAATACTCGCTCGGAAGGAAAAGTAACGACTAAGGTTTTTCTTTTATGTCAGATCCATATTCTCGCGCTTCTGGCGTACTCCACAACAAATTTAATACCGATGATGCCTTGTTTTTGGAAAAACAAGAAACTGCTCTGAGTTATATGAATATGGAGGAGTTATCGCGAGGCGAGGGGCCAAGCGGTAATTTAATCCGGTAAACCCCCGGCTATGCCGGGGGACTCTCAATGGTTTGACCGTTCCCACGGTCTTACATTTCTTTGTTTATTGACCAAAATAACAAAGGAATTAGCCGATGAGAGATTACAAAAGCCTTGCACATACGAGATGGGATTGTAAATACCACGTGGTTTTCATCCCTAAACGCAGGAAAAAAGTTATCTATGGCAACCTACGTCAGTATCTTGGTGAAATTTTCCATGAACTGGCCGGGCATCGCGAAAGTAAGATTGAGGAGGGCCATTTGATGCCGGATCACATTCACATGTGTATCAGCATACCGCCCAAACATGCTGTTTCAAAAGTCGTTGGATACCTAAAAGGAAAAAGCGCGATTGCCATAGCTCGAAAATTCAAAAATAAAGCACGGAATTTCAAGGGTGAAAATTTTTGGGCCCGTGGATATTTCGTCTCAACTGTAGGGCTCGATGAACAGATGGTGAGGGAGTATATCAGAACGCAAGAAGAGCGTGATAAGTACTTTGACCAAATGGATATATTCAATCCATAACCGCTTTAGCGGTTCCCAATTTGCCCCTTTAAGGGGCTCACCCGCTTAAGCCCCCGGCTTTGCCGGGGGTCATTTAACTTCGATAAAGAGCATTTGAAGGCGCTGTTGCAAAGTTGACTTGTAGATAAGATATCTTCCGTCTTTTTATATTTAAAGTGTAGTAATTCAGACTTGATCTGACAGTTGCCCGTTTTGAGTTGATGACTGTTAGGTCAAGTTCAGGTTATGAACTTTTCCTTCCAGATTTTCTTGCCATCAATCAACGTCTGCATTGGCGTACGCCCACAGCACATTTTACCTTGATGGGTACGTTGATTATTATAGTAATCCATCCATTCATCCAAATCATTTTGTAATTGTTCGATGGTTTCATAGACCTTCTTGTGGAATGTGATCTGGTAAAATTCCTGTAGAATTGTCTTATGAAATCGTTCGCAAATACCGTTTGTCTGCGGGTGTCTGACCTGTAGAGCGTCAACCACTTTGTCCGGTTGCGTCAACCACCTTGGCCGCTTTTGATGCGGCTGTGATCTGACGTTTATTTACGATGCTTCAGGCATATTTTTCACCTTTTTGTTTGTGGTTTTCCGCAACATTTTTTTGAGATTTTGGGCGGCTTCCCATTGTCTGTAGCTGTCGATATTCATCTCAAGAATGGTTGAGTGGTGAACAAGACGATCGATTGCTGCAACGGTCATGGCCTTATCTTGAAAAATATTGTCCCATCCGCTAAAAGGTTGATTGGCAGCAATTGCAATACTTCGGTACTCATATCGTCTGGCGATCAATTCAAAGAGCACGGATGTTTCAGATATATCCCTTTGTGCATAGGTAATATCATCGAGAATGATGAGATCAAATTTATCGAGTTTTGCGAGGGCGTTTTCGAGCATAAGTTCACGTCTGGCAGCCTGGAGTTTTTGCACCAGATCACTGGTTTGCGTATAGAGCACACGGTATCCAGCCTCTATAAGAGCATAACCTACGGCGCATAGGAGATGAGTTTTTCGGCTCTTCTCCGCTTTGTTGAGTAGAAAAAGATGCCGACCGCCAAGTAACCTGTTGATATGTATGGTTTCTGATAACTTTACATAGAGCAGGTATATGACAATCAACATCTCGCAGCATATTTTAGGCCTCAAAGGGCAACGTGTAAATGAAATTAAACTGGATGACGGCGGTGTTAAGATTGTCATTCACTGCAGCCGAGACGCGCGTAGGAGGGCTATAGACCCTGCTACAGGCCAGAAGGGAAGCATCAACCAGCATGTCCGCCGACAAGTAAACGACATCCCCCTTTTTGGGTATCCTTGTGTGGTCGAGATTGAGCTGGCGCAGGTTTATATTAACAAGGGCGAACGCCGCATTGAGGGGTGTGATTTTGTTGATAAAGGGTGCCGTTTCACTCACCGATTTTGCCGACTGATCAGTGGATTATGTCGGCATATGTCTATTCAAGCGGTTTCCAGACATTTGGATATACGATGGGAAACGGTCAAGAATATCGACAGGGCATACCTTATTGAAACTCTCCCTACGCTTGATCCTGCAGAGCTAACTGGCTTGGAATATATTGGTGTAGATGAAGTTGCCCGGGCGAAAGGTCATGACTACATGACGGTGGTCTACGATATGGTTGGCGGTCATCTGATCTGGGTTGAAGCAGGCCGAACTGCCGAGGTTTTTTCAAGGTTTTTGAAACAACTGCAACCAGATACAGCCTGCAAAATAAAGGCCGTAGCGATGGATATGGGGCCTGCCTACCAAAAGGCTGTCAGAGAGTCCTTGCCGTTGGCCGACATAGTATTTGACCGTTTCCACGTCATGAAAAACTACAGCAAAGCTATCCATAATCAGCGTCGACTTGAGTTCAGAAAGGCCGATCCAAGTGGTAAAGAGTTGATGAAAGGGACACATTATCTGTTGCTCAAAAATGCGGATAAGTTGAGTGAAAAACAAAGTGACAAGCTGCAAAGGTTGCTGGAGAGCAATAGCAACCTGAATGCACTTTACGTCTTGAAAGAACAGCTTCAGCTGCTGTGGAGTGCCGCTTCATTTGAGGCGATGGCGGAGCAACTGGAACGTTGGTGCCTGATAGCAGATCAGTCACAGATGCTCTATCTAAAAAAGTTCGCGAAATCCCTACGGAAACATTGTGTGGGCATCTGCAACTACGCCAAACACAAGCTCACAAGCGCCAGGATAGAGGCTGGTAATGTCAGTATAGGAATGATCCGTAAGCGAGCCAGAGGCATCAAGGATACCGAATACTTCAAACTCAAAATTAGACAATCATCCATTCCAGATAATCAATCTATGCTCTATTTGAAATCCTAAATCTACTCAACAAAGCGGAGAAGAGCCAGTTTGGCTCTTCTCCGCTTTGTTGAGTAGAAAAAGATGCCGACCGCCAAGTAACCTGTTGATATGTATGGTTTCTGATAACTTTACATAGAGCAGGTATATGACAATCAACATCTCGCAGCATATTTTTGGCCTCAAAGGGCAACGTGTAAATGAAATTAAACTGGATGACGGCGGTGTTAAGATTGTCATTCACTGCAGCCGAGACGCGCGTAGGAGGGCTATAGACCCTGCTACAGGCCAGAAGGGAAGCATCAACCAGCATGTCCGCCGACAAGTAAACGACATCCCCCTTTTTGGGTATCCTTGTGTGGTCGAGATTGAGCTGGCGCAGGTTTATATTAACAAGGGCGAACGCCGCATTGAGGGGTGTGATTTTGTTGATAAAGGGTGCCGTTTCACTCACCGATTTTGCCGACTGATCAGTGGATTATGTCGGCATATGTCTATTCAAGCGGTTTCCAGACATTTGGATATACGATGGGAAACGGTCAAGAATATCGACAGGGCATACCTTATTGAAACTCTCCCTACGCTTGATCCTGCAGAGCTAACTGGCTTGGAATATATTGGTGTAGATGAAGTTGCCCGGGCGAAAGGTCATGACTACATGACGGTGGTCTACGATATGGTTGGCGGTCATCTGATCTGGGTTGAAGCAGGCCGAACTGCCGAGGTTTTTTCAAGGTTTTTGAAACAACTGCAACCAGATACAGCCTGCAAAATAAAGGCCGTAGCGATGGATATGGGGCCTGCCTACCAAAAGGCTGTCAGAGAGTCCTTGCCGTTGGCCGACATAGTATTTGACCGTTTCCACGTCATGAAAAACTACAGCAAAGCTATCCATAATCAGCGTCGACTTGAGTTCAGAAAGGCCGATCCAAGTGGTAAAGAGTTGATGAAAGGGACGCATTATCTGTTGCTCAAAAATGCGGATAAGTTGAGTGAAAAACAAAGTGACAAGCTGCAAAGGTTGCTGGAGAGCAATAGCAACCTGAATGCACTTTACGTCTTGAAAGAACAGCTTCAGCTGCTGTGGAGTGCCGCTTCATTTGAGGCGATGGCGGAGCAACTGGAACGTTGGTGCCTGATAGCAGATCAGTCACAGATGCTCTATCTAAAAAAGTTCGCGAAATCCCTACGGAAACATTGTGTGGGCATCTGCAACTACGCCAAACACAAGCTCACAAGCGCCAGGATAGAGGCTGGTAATGTCAGTATAGGAATGATCCGTAAGCGAGCCAGAGGCATCAAGGATACCGAATACTTCAAACTCAAAATTAGACAATCATCCATTCCAGATAATCAATCTATGCTCTATTTGAAATCCTAAATCTACTCAACAAAGCGGAGAAGAGCCAAAAAGTGTATGGTAAGGAGCGACTTCTTGTTGATATAGCAGGCGCCGCTATTCAAAATTCGTCGGGTAGTGTTTCCGATGTAATTTTTCCTGTCGTTAGCGAAGAGAAGTTAAATGACCCCCGGCAAAGCCGGGGGCTTAAGCGGGTGAGCCCCTTAAAGGGGCAAATTGGGAACCGCTAAAGCGGTTATGGATTGAATATATCCATTTGGTCAAAGTACTTATCACGCTCTTCTTGCGTTCTGATATACTCCCTCACCATCTGTTCATCGAGCCCTACAGTTGAGACGAAATATCCACGGGCCCAAAAATTTTCACCCTTGAAATTCCGTGCTTTATTTTTGAATTTTCGAGCTATGGCAATCGCGCTTTTTCCTTTTAGGTATCCAACGACTTTTGAAACAGCATGTTTGGGCGGTATGCTGATACACATGTGAATGTGATCCGGCATCAAATGGCCCTCCTCAATCTTACTTTCGCGATGCCCGGCCAGTTCATGGAAAATTTCACCAAGATACTGACGTAGGTTGCCATAGATAACTTTTTTCCTGCGTTTAGGGATGAAAACCACGTGGTATTTACAATCCCATCTCGTATGTGCAAGGCTTTTGTAATCTCTCATCGGCTAATTCCTTTGTTATTTTGGTCAATAAACAAAGAAATGTAAGACCGTGGGAACGGTCAAACCATTGAGAGTCCCCCGGCATAGCCGGGGGTTTACCGGATTAAATTAGCCGCAATCATCAAAGAGCATCGAGCAAAGGGAACTCTTGATCTTCGTATATATGAAGTGATGCGCCGGTCCTATGCCAACCACTACCGCCGAATGTTACCACAACTGCTGGCTGTGTTGGAGTTTCGTTCAAATAACACGACCTGGCGTCCTGTCCTGCAGGCTCTGGAATGGATACAACGAGAAGTTAATAATAATAGCCGATTTGTTCCTGTCCATGAGGTACCCATTGAGGATGTTATACCCAAAAAGTGGCGCAGTGCAGTTATCGGGGAGGACGGGCGTGTCAATCGCATCAGCTATGAACTCTGTATTCTTGGCCAGTTACGCGATCGTATTAGATCAAAAGAGATCTGGATTGTCGGTGCTAACCGCCATCGAAACCCCGATGAAGACCTTCCTCAGGACTTTGAATCCCAACGAGATTCCTATTATAAAAATTTGAATCTGACGCGCGATGCCCATACCTTTATTACCTCTATCAAGGCTGATCTAGAGCGCGAATTACGCCTTCTTAATACAGAAATACCTGGCA
The DNA here is from genome assembly GCA_965206885.1 of Amylibacter sp. GTDB lineage: Bacteria > Pseudomonadota > Alphaproteobacteria > Rhodobacterales > Rhodobacteraceae > Amylibacter. The sequence goes on from CBDBLJ010000009.1 coordinate 23,018, forward strand.
ATAAAAAGGTTCGTATCCATTGGAAGGGCAAAAACAGGATTTCTATTACTCCATTCGAGGCTCTACCGGAACCAAGCGGTTTGGTTGGGGTCAAGGCAGAGCTTGGAAGACGTTGGCCGATGCTTAGCCTGCTTGATATATTAAAGGAAACCGCTCTTGATACGAACTTTCTAAGAGCGTTTGAAACATCGGCTTCTCGGGTAGCACTTTCTCCTGAGACCCTGGATTACAGGCTAATTTTATCCCTTTATGGGCTTGGTACGAATGCTGGTCTTAAACGAATTGCCGCCGGGTGTGATGGTGTTAGTTATGACGAACTGCTCCATATCTATAAAAAATTTATCAATGCAGAATCATTAAGGGAGGCATGTGCCCGGGTTGCAAATGCGACACTTGGTATTCGAAGCAAAATGGTTTGGGGAGAGACAGGGACGGCCTGTGCTTCAGATTCCAAGAAGATTGGCGCCTGGGACCAAAATTTAATGACCGAATGGCATGTTCGTTATGGTGGCCGGGGTGTGATGATCTACTGGCACGTTGATAAGGGCTCTACGTGTATCTATTCCCAACTCAAGCGATGCTCTTCATCTGAAGTTGGTTCAATGATCGAGGGTGTCCTTCGTCATTGCACAGATAAAGAAATACAACGCCAGTATGTTGATAGTCATGGACAAAGTGTTGTCGGATTTGCCTTTTGCTATCTTCTCGGCTTTGATCTGGCTCCCCGCCTGAAGGCGATTGCCCGCCAGAAACTGGCGCTCCCGAACGCTTTGATACAAACGGAATTACAAAACATCCAGCCAATTCTTTCCAAAGTCATTAACTGGAAGGAAATCGAGCAGCAATATGATGAAATGGTCAAATATGCTACCGCAATGAAAGAGCGTATTGCAGATCCGGAGGCCATCCTGCGAAGGTTCACCCGTTCCGATGTTATGCACCCAACCTACAAGGCATTGAGTGAACTTGGCCGGGCCATCAAGACTATTTTTCTGTGTCGGTATTTACGTCATGAGCAGTTTCGTCGTGAGATCAATGATGGCTTGAATGTCGTTGAGAATTGGAATAGTGCGAACGGCTTTGTATTCTTCGGCAAAGGTGGAGAAATCAATTCGAATAACCTCAAAGGTCAGGAAGTTTCTGTTCTGGCATTACACCTTCTGCAGGCATCGATGGTTTATGTGAATACACAGATGATACAGTCCATTCTTTCTGAACCCGAATGGGCGGCTCGAATGACACCGGAAGATTATCGAGGGCTCAATCCGCTAATTTATGGAAACACAAATCCATATGGGAGTTTTGACCTGGATTTGAATACCCGGATAAATTTCTTCCCAAATTCACAGGCAGCGTAAAATTATTATCGTCACTTTGGGTATACCCAAAATACACAATTTCAATGAACAGTATTTTGTTGGAAAAGCCTGTGTATTTTGGGTCCCTTTTTAGTTAATATACAATTTTGCACTGTGGCATACCCTAAATGAACGAAAATACAACCCGCATTGGATATGCACGCATATCCACAACCGATCAGCGACTGGATGCTCAGATTTCGGCGTTGAAACATGCGGGTTGTAATATTATTCGAGAAGAGCGCAAAAGTGGTACATCACTTGAAAGTCGCCCAGAACTGAAAACCATTCTTGATTTCATCCACGAGGGTGAAACTCTTGTCGTGACGAGAATTGATCGATTGGCGCGATCATTACAGGATCTTCAAATAATAGTAGAGATGTTGAGATCAAAAGGGGCAAATCTTTACGCCACCGAGCAACCCGTGGATACATCAACAGCAACCGGTAAGGCATTTTTTGACATGCTGGGTGTTTTTGCAGAGTTTGAGACTAATCTGCGCCGTGAGCGTCAAGCTGAAGGTATTGCCTCCGCAAAAATCCGAGGTGCTTATAAAGGAAGGGCTCCTAAAATAGATCGAGCTGAAATCACCCGTCGATTATCCCAGGGCCAAGGCCCCACCCAGATTGCTCGCGAGCTTGGTATCTCCCGGGGGACTATTTATAAAACTCAAAAAATCACCACGGAACAAGTTCAATGAATGCAATTAAGCCACCACGAAACCTGACCCCGGAATTATGCGATGCCCTACAGAGAAAAATGCTGAAAGCCTGTCAAAAGGTAGCTGCAGAGTACGGCCTTGTTGTAGAAGATGGTGGCTTGAAAAAAGTGAATTTGCGCCATGGGTTTGAGTTAGGGCTACGTATTGCAATCCCTCTGCCTGACGGCAGTGTGTTTGAGCCTGAAAAAATAATATTTGAAATGTTGGCAGAGAGTTATGGTCTTGCGCCGGACGATTTTGGGCGAGAGTTCAATACAGGAAGAGAGAGGTTTAAAATTACAGGAATAGATACTCGCCGACCTAAGTATCCTATTTCTGTTGAGCGCATTCCTGATCGACGAAGTTTCAAATTCACGCCAGAGAATGTCTCGGTATTATTGAAAGCAAACTCTAATCAATAACTGTCCCATGATGCTCCGCCAATAAACAGCTATGTGGCACCAAGCCTATACCGCAGCAAACTGCAGAGACTTATAATCACAAGGAAACTTGTTATATGAGCAATACATCGACCACCAAACAACCCCAGATAGGCATGTCAAACACCAAAAAAGAAATGATTGATGCCTATGAATTTATGAAAAAAAGTCTGACGGAAAAAGAAAAGCAACTTACGACGGTAGAACAAGAAAAAGCACAGCTCGATAAAAAATTACTCTTTTCAGCAGCGGAAAAGCAAGTCGAAGAAAATCCCATTCAACGTCTTCTGACTTTAAGAACAGACCTGAACAAAGAGTTATCGACACTATCAGAGAAAATAGAGCATGAAGTCGCTATTTATCAAAAAACACATGTGGCGGTTGAGGAAAAAGAAAAAGACTTAAAAACAGCCTACGCGGTTGAAGCTGCAGCGATTGATCTTGCCGCGTTACTACAAATACATTCAGAGAAAAAAGAACAATTTATCAAAGAGATGCAAGAAGAAAAAGACTCCTTTCAAGCGGAAATGAGAGAACAACGGGCCTCATTTGAAAAAGAAAAACAACGACATACCTTACAACAAAAAGAATTACAGGAAGCCACCAAAAAACAAGAAAAACGTGAAGACGAAGAATACAAATACACTTTACAGCGTCACCGTGAACAGGAGAAAAATAGATTAGAAGACGAGCTCAATATTCTTGAAAGGGATATTGCTCAAAAAAGAGAGACTTTTGCTCAGGAAAGCACCACAAAACAAGCTGAATTAACTAAACGGGAAGCCGCTATTGCCGAACAAGAAGACGAACTGACGTCTATGAGAGAAAAAATATCTGTATTCCCTGAAGAGCTTAAAAATCAAATTGAAGCAGCTGTTGAAGACCTACGCGAGCGGCTAATTTCAGATTTTGAGAAACAGGAGCAGCTCCTCAAAGCCACGTTTACTGGGGAACGTAACGTATTACAGGGAAAAATTGACTCATTAGAAACGGTACTTACAACTCAAGAAAAACAATTGGCTGATTTTTCAAGAAAATACGAAGCAGCCTATGAAAAAGTGCAAGACATTGCGACCACCGCTGTCTCCTCCGCTGGCCAGAGTATGGCAACGATGGCCTATGAAATGTCTTCAACTAAAAAATCCGTGACAAACGAACCAGATCAAAAAAAATGAATGTCAGTTCTGTACCCTAATTTCGAAATATCTCATAATTTATATTACCATTTAAATTCAGCAACTTAAGATCAATAAATCGGCGACGAACACAGCGCTGACGAAAGGAATACTGCAATTATCTATAATTTTGTTCTAGATATGTTCTTTTAGATGGCCTAAATCGCAGCTTCGGGCCAGTTACCCCGAATAATGTGATTAAAGATCGACTTGATGCTCTGCTTGTCGAACATGTGGATGGCCGGATCAGCCGATTTATCTGGCTGCGTCAATTTGAGGTTGGCAAAAACTCAGCCTGCATCAATCGGCTGCTGGATCGCCTGGAATTTCTGCAATATTTTGAACTTCCCATCGATCTGTTGGATGGTATTCCGCCGCACCGGATCACTCGTCTTCGGCGTCAGGGTGAGCGCTATTTCACAGATGGCTTACAGGATATTTCCAGTGATCGGCGGGTCGCTATTCTTGCTGTCTGCGCTGTGGAATGGCGCACGGCTATTGCTGATGCCATCGTGGAAACCCATGATCGGATTGTAGGGAAAACATGGCGAGATGCGAAGAAGCTTTGCGATGAACAGATCAAAGATGCAAAAACATCGCTACAGGAGACACTGCGTTCTTTCAAAAGCCTTGGGGCTGCATTGCTCGAAGCAAAAGGGGATGAGGCGCCGCTTGATCCAGCAGTTGCAACCGCCTGTGGATGGAACAATCTCGAAAGCCTTGTCGCAAAGGCTGCACAACTTGATAATACAATGTCCGCTGAACCTTTAACTCATGTTGTACAGGGTTATCACCGGTTTCGCCGTTATGCGCCGCGCATGCTGCGCGCATTGGATATCAAGGCGGCATCGGTTGCAGAACCGCTGATGACAGCAGCAAACATCATTATGGAAAATAGTGATATACCAGAAAAGCCAACAACTTTCCTGCGACGTAATTCAAAGTGGCTCCGTCATCTTAAAGATCCAGATGGTCATCGATTATGGGAAGTGGCTGTAATGTCTCACTTGCGTGATGCCTTCCGATCCGGTGATATCTGGCTGGCTCATTCCCGGCGCTACGGCGATGTGAAGCAGGCTTTGGTGCCGATTGAGGCGGCAAAATCCACACCTCGGTTGACCGTGCCGTTTGATCCTGAGGAATGGCTAAATGAACGCAAAGCACGCATGGCCGATGGACTGAAACGCTTGGCCGTTGCTGCTAAATCTAGTGCTATTCCTGGAGGGTCCATTGAGAATGGTATCCTAAAAATTGATCGCTTGACCGCTGACGTTCCTGCTGAAGCAGGTGAACTTGTCCTTGATCTTTACCGGCGTCTGCCAGATGTGCGAATTACTGATATGCTCCTGGATGTGGAGAAGGCTATAGGCTTTACCGATGCGTTTACCCATCTGCGAACAGGTGCGCCCTGCAACGATAAAATAGGGCTTTTGAACGTGTTACTCGCAGAAGGGCTCAATCTGGGTCTCAGCAAAATGGCCGAAGCCACGAATACGCATGATTATTTCCAGCTCTCGCGTCTATCCCGCTGGCATATTGAAAGCGAGGCCATCAATCGTGCACTGGCCATAGTGATAAAAGCGCAATCAGCCTTGCCCATGGCACAGTTTTGGGGAGCAGGTGTCACCGCCTCCAGTGATGGACAATTCTTTTCGGCTGCACGTCAGGGCCAGGCGATGAATCTGATCAATGCTAAACACGGCAATGAACCCGGGTTGAAAGCCTATACCCATGTGTCAGATCAGTATGGCCCTTTTGCCACACAAAACATCCCCGCAACCGTGAGCGAGGCCCCATATATTCTTGATGCGTTGCTGATGAATGAAACGGGCAAAAACATCCGCGAACAATACGCTGATACCGGCGGCTTTACGGATCATGTTTTTGCTGTAACAGCACTTTTGAATTACAGGTTCATCCCTCGTATCCGAGATTTACCCTCAAAACGTCTGTATGTTTTTGATCCGAGTAGCGTCCCGAAGGAACTGAAGGGGTTGATTGGCGGCAAAGTCAGGGAAGGCACGATCGTAGAAAACTGGCCAGATGTTTTGCGCAGTGCTGCCACCATGGTGGCGGGTATCATGCCGCCCAGCCAACTCCTGAAAAAGTTTTCTTCTCATCCACGACAGCATGACCTTGCTATCGCCCTGCGTGAAATCGGACGGGTCGAACGGACACTCTTTATCATCGATTGGTTGCTTGATGCCGACATGCAGCGCCGCGCCCAGATCGGGCTCAACAAAGGAGAATCCCACCACGCCTTAAAGAATGCGCTGAGGATCGGACGCCAAGGTGAAATTCGTGACCGGACAGCTGAGGGCCAGCATTACCGCATGGCAGGTCTCAATCTCCTCGCCGCGATCATTATTTACTGGAACACAGATCAGCTTGGCAAGACTGTTGCGCAGCGAAAACGCGCAGGGCTGGAATGCCCAATCGAACTTCTGCCTCACATCTCACCCCTCGGATGGGCACATATCCTCATCACCGGCGAATACAGGTGGCATAAAAAATAGAATTAGAGCTTAAGGTGTCATTCTGCCCCCTACCGGAACAGACCCCAAGAAACGACTTCTGGCCCTTGATCTGAGCCAATTTACACCTTTGGAAAAAATTGAGCTGGGCGCATTACGGGATCAGGCTTTAAGCTTGACTGTTACTCTAGCGGAACTTGACCGTGCAATCGAAACTGCTGGTGAAAAGCTGGTGGGGTTTGAAGGGCTGACCAGTATCAAAGGTATAGGTTCGCGGTCGGCGGCGGTCTTGTTGTCGGGCATTGGCAACATCGATGACTTTGCCACGCCTGATAAGCTGGCCGCCTATATTGGCATAGTGCCGCGCGTCAGCCAATCCAACGATACTGATAATCGCGGTAGGATAAAGTAAACATTGTTTGTGTGTTCATAGTGTTTCCTTCGTTTACTTTAAGTGTTTTGTAAACAGTATCAGGTGAACGACGGTGTGAAAATGTCCGTTGTCATTTATGGTGCACTTATTATATAAATTAGCTATGCTTTGCCATATTTCTCAACATACCACCTTACAAATCCAATGAATGATTTATCAGGGTTATTAGGCATAGATTTTTTTCTGACGAGCATTTCTTTCCATTCAGGAATAAGAAAATTATAAATGTCGTAACCGCCTGAAAGTTGTCTAACAATCTCATATGTTGAGGATTTCAAATTAATTTTATCGGAACGCGCCGTAAAACCTCGTCCTTCAGGGCGGGGATATAAGGCGCAACCGCGCTAGCGCGGTTTTTTGTTGGCTCGCTGCGTTTCGACATATTTGCGGATAATATCGAGCGGCGCACCACCACATGAAGCGGCAAAATAAGACGGCGACCAAAGGACACCTTTGCGATACCTACCCGTAATTTCAGGGCGAAAGCTTCGCAAACGGCGACTGGATACACCCTTGAGACTGTTGACCAGCTTAGAGAGGGATATTTTGGGCGGATAATTGATAAGCAGATGCACATGGTCGTCTTCCCCGTCACACTCGACGAGTTGCGCCTCAAAGTCGTTGCAGACCTTGGCAAAGATGTGCCGCAAGTCCTGTATAGCCAGTTCTGACAGCACATCTCTGCGGTATTTGGTAATAAATACCAAGTGTACGTGTAGCGCAAAAACACAATGTCTTCCTGTGCGATATTCATTTGAGTTGTCCATAGACCAATGGTAGAGTCGAGATATGCTAAAGGCAACCAAAGTCCGATTGTATCCCACTGTTGACCAGAGGAAGGCGTTTGCCTTTCAATTTGGCGCGATGCGGTGGGCGTATAATTTTACTTTGGGCTGGCGTAGCTCCGCTTGGAAAGAGCGCGGCGAAAGCATCAGCAAGCGCCAGACCTTGGACAAGCTCGTTGAACTGAAAGCCACGGAAGAAACAGGCTGGCTAAAGGAAGCCGATAGCCAAGCCTTGCAACAATCGGTGATGCATTTGGATGATGCCTTTAAGCGATTTTTTAGAAAACAGGGCCGCTATCCCCGCTTTAAGAGCAAACACGGCAAACAAGCCATGTCCTACCCGCAACGGGTCAAAATTGTAAATGGTGTCAGTCTGTACTTGCCCAAAGTCGGCACGGTCAAAGCAGTTCTGCACCGTGAGATTGTAGGTAAGATTAAGACCGTCACCATCTCGCGCACTCAAACAGGTAAGTACTATGCGTCAATCTTGTGTGATGATGGGCTGGAGGTTCCAGCCCTCTTAAAAACGATTGAAGCGGACGCGGTGACGGGTATTGATTTGGGCATAACGCATTTAGCGATTGCCAGCACGGGTGAAAAACAAAAGAACCCCCGTATTTTGAAACGTGCGGCGGCCAATTTGCGCCGCAAGCAAAAAACACTGTCACGAAAGAAGAAAGGGTCGGCAAACCGCAACAAGGCGCGTGTACTTGTTGCCAAGGCTCACGAAAGAACTGCCAACACGCGCAATGACTTTCAACATAAATTGTCAAAACGACTGGTTGACGAAAATCAAGCAATCTGCGTGGAGACGTTGAAAGTCAAAAACATGCTCAAGAATAGGAAGCTTGCCAAACATATCGCTGACGCGGCATGGGGCGAATTGCTCCGAAAGCTGACCTACAAAACAGCTTGGTCAGGTAAGCACCTCGTGCAAATTGACCAGTGGTTTGCATCCAGTAAGACCTGTTCTGATTGCGGCACTAAGGTTGATGCTATGCCGCTGTCGGTGCGGCAATGGACGTGCCAGACCTGCGACCAAGAGCATGACCGCGATATTAACGCTGCCATCAATATTCGGCAGCAAGGTATCCTGAAACTAAAGGCGGAAGGGCTATCCGTCTCTGCTTGTGGAGGCTCGCGTAATTCTGGCACACTGCCAGTTGCAGCCTGAGAAACAAGAAGCCTCGTCCTTTAGGGCGAGGAGTAGTCACCTAAAATAGGCGATGGATTACCCTCGCTATAAATTTTAGTAAAACCGTTGCGTGGTCGGATGATTACTAGATCATTTTCAAGTTGGAATGTGTAGTCTGGTATGTGTTGGTGTTCACTGTTTGTATTAATAATACTTTTTATCATCCTTCTAAATTCTTTGAGAGTTGAAGTTGATCCTGTTCTCCTGTGAAGAGTTTCGATACGAAATTGCCACCGTTTATTATGCCCACAGCATTTACGTGCAAGTTCATATAAGCGTCGTTCTAAGGGCTTTCTAAGTCGGAAATAATCGTGGGAAATAGTAAGAATTTCACCATTTTTTTCATGCATTGCATTAAACAACCAGTCTGAAAGGGTGATTTCAATAGCTTGCATTCGTCCATCACGGGTTTCTTTAACTGTTCTAGCACTGTCAATGAAGCTAAATGCGTCCCATTGTTCTGTGTGACCGGTTGTAATATTAGTTTCTATTTGTGTGCCCTGTAATCGTTTTAAAGCTGCTTTGAAGCCTTTGTATCCTTCTTTGCTTGTCTGTCTATTTGTTATTTTAAGTAGGTCATGAGCATTAAATCGGAGTGTTTTTTGAACAGTTTCTCCTTTGTTTAAACGAGCCATACATTGAGAAATACAATAGATTAAAATATCTCGATCATGTACGGTTGCTAACCCTAAATTTGAGGGTGACACCTTCACCCAAGTATCACCATTTTGATATTCTCGAAAGGTCATATCGGGTTTTGTTGATAACGTAAACAAGGGGTGTTCCATGGACGCAGTGTCTGACTTTGGGGCTGCATCAAAAATGTCACAAATAAAAAAGTCTGGTTCAGGGTGGCGAACTGGGAGTAGGGGAGATCGATCAAGTTTATTTAGTTTTTGAGTCATTCGCTTTGGCAGATTTTCGCTCGTCATTTCACACACCGTGTCAATATATTCGTCATTTCACACACCGTCATCTTGGGGATAAGTTAAATTTATTCATTCGTCATTTCACACACCAAGATTCGTCATTTCACACACCAAGATTCGTCATTTCACACACCAAGATTCGTCATTTCACACACCAAGATTCGTCATTTCACACACCAAGATTCGTCATTTCACACACCATAAATTTTTAAAATTGAGATTTTAATAAATAATATCTAATACTTACAAAGTTTATAAAAGCTCAAAACACTATAAAACACATATTAAAACACTCTTTACTTTTTTTATCCTGTGGATAACTCGATTTTTTATCCTGTAGCACTTTTAAAAATAACCATACTAATTGTGGCAGCTTGAGATCATCCGGGCTAGGGTTTGAGACTATCGCTAATTTGGGCTCAGATTATTTGAGACTATAAAACAGCCCCGGCTCACATTATTTGAGAATGGGCTCAAATTAACTGAGACAGGCTCACCCAAATGAGACTATAAATTTTCAGATGATATTTCCTTTAAATATCAAATATATATTCTCTATATAGCTATACCAGCTGCACGCATCTGATCACTAAGCTCACGTGTACGGTTGGTATCTAGCTGGCCATTCAGGAATTGTCTGATTTCAACTGGCCGGACATAAAATTGATCTGCCAGTGTTTTCACGGAATAACCTTGTCTGGTCAACTTAGGTTCCAGGTTGTTAAAGTCCGGCGTCATAATAGATTCAATGATCTCTGACGTAACCGGCTTTTGACCTAGGCGGTATCCCTCTTCAAAAGCACGATTCAAATATTCAGTAAACTGAAGTGGTGTATTCAGTTTGATTGTTAACAGCTCCAGAGCAGAAGATTCAATAATCGTATCAATGTCAGTTTCTTCAGGTGTACAACTTTTGATCAACCAGTCCAGATAGGCACGTCCTTCTTCACCAAGGCCGTTAAATGGAAGGGCATCTGTATGAGGCTCGCGCCGATGTGGTCGGGCATTGTATCTTTCAATAAAACGTAGCAGCCAATTATTTGCTTCTTGTTCGGTTTCAGGTTTGTGGAAATGGTAAAGTGTTTCGTGCGCTTCTTTTACTGTTCTGAAAGGACGTTCAACCTTGCCTTTTGATCGCGCAGTTGTTCGACGGCCATCCTGGCCAGCCGGAAGATGGGTCATTACCTTCACATCCAGACGTTCCATCACTGTTTGGAAAACGCCACTTTTGGCTATAGGGCCATTGTCCAGATATAATACTTCCGGAATTCCCTGTAGAGCAGGCCCCGTACCTTCTTTAGGAGCCATCGCGTTAAACAAAAATCTCAATCCGCTTTCAGCATCCTCTCCATATACGCAACGGTATTCCTGGTAGGAAACGCCGCTACGATCATCTACAACGCTGAAAAGCATGGGAGTTGGTGCCTTTTTACGATTAGGATCAATCCATGCCGGCTGTTCAATTTCCTTCAGGTCAGACGGGCTAATATCAAATTGCCACATGGCGTTGCTGGTAGTAGCTTCAAATCTAACTGCTGCCGGAGGCCTTATCATTCGAGTATGGTCATATCCCCACAATTTCAAGTAGCGATTAACGGTTGCCTTGTTTAATTGTCCTTCAGGAGAACGTACCAGGCCACTTGGTGTTTCAACTCCGTACTGCTCAAGTAATTCTATCGCGCGTATAGTGGAGATCCGCCGGCCTTTGCGATTGGACGTACGGATTTTCAAGGCGGCGATAATTTCACAATAATGTTCTAATTCTACCCGGGCAATTTTGCGTGGATCCCCTTTATCTGAACGGGGCACACCTTTTGGCTTTAAGTGATCAGAAAGTGCCCTGTAAATAGTTGCTCTTGAAACTCCAAACAGGATGACAGCACCTTCAATGATCTCACGCCGCTCAGGATGACGCGGTGATAACTGGGCAAGCCTGCGCCGCAAATCCAATATTGCCTCAGCAGGAATGCCGCCACCTTGTTTCATGGCGTTTTATCCAGAAGCTTTTGTCCTGCCTCTTTAACCGTGCCATCACCATTAACGTACATGTAGAGTGTAGTCGTTGTAATCCCGAGGCGCCGGGCCAAATCAGCGGCTTTAGTATTTTGGTTTGCCATGGAATGCATCGCCATTAGAAGCATTTTGCGGTCCATTTTACGAGGCCGGCCTCCATTACGCCCCCTGGCTCTTGCCGCAGCAAGACCAGCACTGGTTCGCTCGGCAATAAGTTCACGTTCAAATTCCGCTAGAGTTGCAAAAATACCAAAGATTAGGCGACCATTGGCAGTCGTTGTATCAATTTCAGCACCTGTGCCTGACAAAACTCTAAAACCAACACCACGATCCCGTAGCTCGTCAACCGTTACAATCAAGTGTTTGAGATCTCGGCCAAGTCGGTCAAGCTTCCATACGACAAGAGTGTTACCTGGCTGTAGGGATTTCAAACAAGCGACCAGTCCCGGGCGACTATCTTTACGGCCAGAAGCCAAATCTTCGTATATACGATCAGAATCAATACCTGCTTCAATTAAAGCGTCGCGTTGAAGGTCGAGAACTTGACTCCCGTCTGATTTTGAAACTCGTGCGTAACCAATCAGCATATATTTTTCTACAAATCACAAGAAAAGATAAACTATAGGGTGCAATCTTGTTTAGTTTTTAGCAATGGCTTTTTTTGTGGTTTTAAAAGAAAATATTATCAAAATTCACTACCACCAGAAAAACCCTCGTTTTTCTTGCGTTTCAATAAATCGAACTGGGAAATCTACAGTCTCATTCGAGTGAGCCTGTCTCACTTAATTTGAGCTCATTCTCAAATAATCTGAGCCAAAGGGAATTTATAGTCTCATTTAATCTGAGCCCAAAATGGCGATAGTCTCAAGTCCTGGCCTGGATAATCTCAAGCCGCGACAACTAATGACTTATTATTCTATTCAAAAAAATCTAAATAATGAACGTCCTCGCCCTTCGGTCTGTGGCGTACGGGTCGCCTTAATGTGTCGCTATCGCTCCACGGCTCCTTATTTCTTTTTGTCTTCTGAGTATTTTTGATAAGAAATTACTCTTGTTTAAATCGCGTATATATGCATCAATAGTATGATTATATCATAAGTATTCGGAGTATATCATGAGTACAACACGTAAAACCATTACAGTAACCGACCAGCAAGATAGCTGGATTAAATCACAGATTACCGCCGGTGAATTTACCAATGATAGCGAATACATTCGCGATCTTATTCGCAGGGATCAAGCTAGAAAAGCTGATATAGAAGCTATACGGGCTGCTTTAATTGAAGGTGAAGAAAGTGGCATTGCTCAAGCATTTGATGCAAGCCAATTTAAGACCGAAATGACCAAAAAATATGCAAAAAAATCTAACTGAATACAGGCTATCTCCTAAAGCCAGAGAAGATATGGAAGCTGTTTGGATATACTCATTGAACAAATGGGGACAAAAACAAACTAATCTATATATCGATGAGCTTACACAGGCATTTCTATTTCTGACAAATAGCCCAAAAGCGGGTAAAATATGTGAAAATATTCGACAGGGATATCGACAATACCCTGTGATGAGACATGTCATCTACTACAAAACAGCTAAATACGGGATTAAAATCATTCGCATCTTACATCAACGGATGCTCACATCTCGCCATTTATAAAAACACTTTTATTTGAAACGAATGCCTGCGCTATTTTCTTCGCAAAATATCAAGGGGGTTTTCTAGACTGAATTATATTTTTAAACAATGTGTCATTAGTTGAGTACTTTAAAATCAACGTGAGTGATCAGAAACGCTCTCTCAGGCGTGTAAACAATGTTTTTGGTAATTGGGGGCGATATTTTCCTTATTGGCACTGTATGGGCTGTTAAAATCGATTTTGGTTGTTTTTTATGAGGTAGGCAGTCAGGGCTGCAAACCAAACCACGCAGATTAGCCCCCATATCGTCCAAATAACCATACGATTGTCCCCTTTGTCTCTGCTGTTTTAACACAGTATGAAGCCAAGGTTTTAAAACTACAATCCCCACTGGAGCCACCAGTGGGGATTGTTCGAGGGAGAATAAACAATGTCTGAGAACTTTAGCCAAGGCTCATTTAAGAAATCATAAACGGGCTTGCTGAAGGTCGACGTGGCATAGAGGAACATCAATTAGTAAAGTTGCTATTTTTTCTCAAAATTGGCTAATTTCACAAAATAATAAAGTTGCGATAGCCTTAAATTTCTGACGTTTTAAAATTTGAACTCGTCGCTTTTCTTGCTCGCTAAAACTCACATTGAAAATTTCAATGTATATTGCGCCCTTCTAAATTTCTTCAAAATTACATTCAGGACTTTCCTGATTTTCATTCCAAGCAAAATCAAGTTTCAATCTCAAACACTCTTCAAAAAAATAATATCGTCTCTTCCCACACCGGATGAATGGATCACATCTCGCCGCCAGCTCATGCAGGATAATTTGCATAGTCTGGCAAAGACAGTTCGATCTGGATTATTACCTGTGGCAGCTTGAGATCATCCGGGCTAGGGTTTGAGACTATCGCTAATTTGGGCTCAGATTATTTGAGACTATAAAACAGCCCCGGCTCACATTATTTGAGAATGGGCTCAAATTAACTGAGACAGGCTCACCCAAATGAGACTATAAATTTTCAGATGATATTTCCTTTAAATATCAAATATATATTCTCTATATAGCTATACCAGCTGCACGCATCTGATCACTAAGCTCACGTGTACGGTTGGTATCTCGGGTGTGAGGAGAAGCTTAGTTATTTTTTAGAAAATTTTTAAGATTAAAAATCAAGTTTGGATGGAATGAAAAATACAATTCTCTAATTCATAGAATTATTAAACTGAATTTTTCATTCTGGGGTTTGAAGTCCAACATATATGCTTTTTGTCATAATTGGGTCTAACCCATCAAAGGTACAAAATGCGACATAGGAATTTTGCACCCAACCTTAATTGACCTTGGTTTGATCAATTCTTGTTCCTCCTAAATGACGTGCGAAATCCAGATCACGTTTTAGGAGGAGAATATTCATTGAATCCTTGAGCGTTTCGTCAGAGAAATCATACTCGCCGAGCATATTGATGTGTTCCCAAGAGATCCGAATAGCAATTGGCAACGTCAACGCCGTCTGAGGTCAGCGCATCGTGTTGCAAGTCACCCTAAGTCGAGCGACTGGCTGCCGTCTGCTTTTGAAACGCGGGCATAGCCGATCACAGCACTCTTTTGGGTTTATTTTTCGGATATTTCTGCGTGGGTCTTTTATTCAAAGAAACTAGCTGCAACTCGGCAATATTCTTATCCTGATCACGTCGGATCAGATCTCGAAAATATTCGCTATCATTTCCATAACGGCCACTCTCAATCTGGGATTTCACCCATCCGTCCATTGCATTTGGGATGGTTATTGTTTTTCGCATCATGGACATTGTAATTTACCTCTTTTCTTTATACGACAATGTGTGATCGTATAAACGCCATTAATATTACTTTCGACATACAATTATGGCAATAATCTTTTGCTGATAAGCAGATTTTCTAATACATTTCAAATATTATCTAATAAAAATACATATTTTTTTTGATTAGGGCTTAAAGATAGGCTAATGCTCTAAAATTAACACATGGTGGGGAAACATAAATGCCAAAATATAAACGTACTAGATGTGGTGTGTCATACCTCACCACCTTAACCACAGTATCTATACTTTCCCTGCCAGTATCCGTGCTTGCGCAAACAATTACCGTCGGTTCAGGTGAAGTTAGAACGACAAATATTAACGGCGATACTGTCGAGATCAATGGAACGCTGACAACGAGCGGTAATGACTTGAACGGCATTTCCTCGACTGGCGCTGACGCGGAGATCTCTGTTGGCGCGTCTGGCGAGATCACAACGAGCGGCAATAGCGCGCACGGCATTCGCTCGGAAGGTACAAGCGCGACAATCACCAGCGATGGCGAGATCACAACGAGCGGTGAGAGCGCGCACGGCATTCGCTCGTAAGGTACAAGCGCGACAATCACCAACACTGGCGAGATCACAACGGGCGCAACTGACGCTAACGCGGAGATCGCCAACACTGGAACCATCAGTTCGGCTGGGTCAGGTATTTTCTCTAGTGGTACGTTTGCAACGATCATTAATGCCATAACCGGCGAGATCACAACGAGCGGTGAGAAGGCTCACGGCATTCGCTCGGAAGGTACAAGCGCGACAATCTCCAACACTGGCTCGATCACAATAAGCGGCGTGAGCGCACACGGCATTCGCTCAAATGGCGATGACGCGGAGATCACCAACGATGGCGATATCACAACGAGCGGTGAGAAGGCCCGCGGTATTCTCTCGAGCGGCGCTGATGCAAGGATCACCAACGATGGCGAGATCACGACAAGCGGCAAGGGCGCGGCAGGTATCATGGCGAGCAGATCTAACGCGACAATCACCTTAGGCGCGACAGGAGCTATCACAACAAGCGGTGAGAACGCGAACGGCATTGAATCAACCAACAATAACGCGACAATCTCCAGCAATGGCTCGATCACAACCCGCGGTAATAACGCGATCGGCATCCAGTCGACTGACGGACCGAACGTCGGGGGTACCCAGACATTAGCTGATAACGCGACAATCACCTTAGGCGCGACAGGAGCTATCACGACAAGCGGCGAGAACGCGCACGGCATTTTCTCGAACGGCGATGACGCGGAGATCACCAACGATGGCGAGATCACGACAAGCGGTAATAACGCGCACGGCATTTCCTCGGAGGGCGCTGACGCGACGATCACCATCAATGGCACGGTCATTGTCAGCGGTGAGGGTGCCTATGTGGTGCACGGTGGCGATGATACCAACCAGATTCTGAACCTGTTATCTGGGGCGAAGACGTATGGACAGTTCAATTTGGGGGATAGCGCTGGCGATAATGATATAGCCAACATTTGGGTGAATGATACCCAAAGCTCGTCGACCTTCACTATCGGCGGGGCAGAGACCATTAACCTGCATAGTGAGGAGCAAGACGCGCGGATACTTCGATTACCCAAATTAGTGAGTAACACTGGCGATAGTGTGGCTGTAATCGACCCGACTGGTTCGTCCGCAACCCGTATAGCACTGGGCGCGATGACAGGGCAGATACAGCGGCAGGTGTTTCAGCGCCTGGATGCCCGTCATCCCGCATCTATGGAAGGCAGTGGCAGCTGGGGTACGTTGTTCGGCATCCGTTCCGAGCGTAATGAAGACGATCTGGCGTTAGCCTGGAGTCATAGACTTTATGGTGCGACAGGTGGTTTCGACACCACTCTGGACGGCGACCGGAGGGTTGGTATAGTCGCCGGAATTGGTCAGGACCAGATCAAAACCACCGAAGTTACTTCCATCAAGGATTCTGCCACTTACGCCTTTGCTGGAGCTTATGGTCAACAGTCAATGGGTAGGCTCAACCTTGATGGCTCGGTGGTTCTCGGTTATGCCCGCCATGACAGTGCCCGCACCGTGCTGGACAATCTGGTCGGATATGAAATCGCTGACGGGGAATACAACAGCGCCTATATTAGCCCGTCTCTGGCCCTTGAGTGGTCAGAGGAACTCGGCGACTGGGGGACTGAATTGCGTCCTAGTGCACAGATCAGCTACACTTATGGGTATTATGGCGCCTACACCGAGACCGGCACGACAAACTCCAATATAAACTTCGATAGCCGGAGCGTGAATATTGTTGATGGTCGCCTGCAACTGGCGGTCGCGCAATCTTTTTTAGATGCTCAGGGAGAGATTGAACTGCGCGGCGGCGCAACGTTCACGTATTACGGAGAGGACAGTGTAGGGGCACATCTTGGCACAGGCGCCCCAATCTCTTACCGTATACCTGGTGATGAGACCATCCCTGGCGGCTATGCAGGGGTTAATATGCGTTACAAAATCGCAGACGCTGTCACCATGGGGGGTGACATCGAATATGCCAAGACATCGGGCGGTGAAGGGGCCATTTCAGGACAACTGGGGCTGGCTTTGCAGTTTTGATACCCAATAATGAGGCCGCGATCCAATTGCCCGCTGAGATAATCCAACTTTTCTCAAGGCATTAATTTAATCCGGTAAACCCCCGGCTATGCCGGGGGACTCTCAATGGTTTGACCGTTCCCACGGTCTTACATTTCTTTGTTTATTGACCAAAATAACAAAGGAATTAGCCGATGAGAGATTACAAAAGCCTTGCACATACGAGATGGGATTGTAAATACCACGTGGTTTTCATCCCTAAACGCAGGCAAAAAGTTATCTATGGCAACCTACGTCAGTATCTTGGTGAAATTTTCCATGAACTGGCCGGGCATCGCGAAAGTAAGATTGAGGAGGGCCATTTGATGCCGGATCACATTCACATGTGTATCAGCATACCGCCCAAACATGCTGTTTCAAAAGTCGTTGGATACCTAAAAGGAAAAAGCGCGATTGCCATAGCTCGAAAATTCAAAAATAAAGCACGGAATTTCAAGGGTGAAAATTTTTGGGCCCGTGGATATTTCGTCTCAACTGTAGGGCTCGATGAACAGATGGTGAGGGAGTATATCAGAACGCAAGAAGAGCGTGATAAGTACTTTGACCAAATGGATATATTCAATCCATAACCGCTTTAGCGGTTCCCAATTTGCCCCTTTAAGGGGCTCACCCGCTTAAGCCCCCGGCTTTGCCGGGGGTCATTTAACTTGATATAGTTGCTCTGAGGTCAGTCGTTTGTACTTTTCTCTTTTCGCTAAAACTGAAGCTCTACCGACTGAAAGTCGGTGGTTTCAAACCTAAGTGTTGGATAATGAAACGTCTGTTCGTCCTCACCGCTATACTCTTGGGAATCCTGGCTGGAAAGCCCGTCTTTTCTGCTGATTTGCAAAAGGGGTTAGATGCTTATGATCGGGGGGATTACGAGACCGCTCTGAAGGAATTGACACCTTTTGCCGAACAGGGAAATTCCGAAGTCCAGATCTATCTCGCCGAGATGTATCACTATGGCACTGGCGTGGTGCCGGACAACAATACTGCTGTCCAGTGGTACAGGCTTGCTGCCGAACAGGGAGAAGTTCTGGCCCAATTCAGTCTTGGGGTGATGTACTACAACGGCAAAGGCGTGACACAGGATTATACCCGAGCCCATATGTGGGTAAATATTGCGGCTTCCCGGGGGCATGATTTTGCGCTTGATCTTAGGGATATTATTGAGAAAAAAATGTCCGCCACCCAAGTAGGAAACGCACAAAAACTAGCCCGTGGATGTGTCGATAAGAACTACAAGGGCTGTTAACGCTTACTCTTGGTATTTACCAATCTTGGGTCTAACCCAACATGTGTGGATACTTCCCCTTATGCAATTAATTTCTGAACCTTTATAAGCATGTGATCAGGTGCGGTCATGTGTCAGGCCTCTGGTGTGCGGCTTTTCATGTGACCGCGGGCCGGTATGGTAAGTTCGCGGACTAGATCCCTATCAAAGGTGCGAGCTTGTTGCTCTTGTTGCGTTTCTGGTTTTTCTGGTCCGGATCAATTGATCATTTGCCCATTCGATTCATAAACCTCTCACATCCCCAACATACCGATGATTAGAGCTACGGATAATTTACGCCGCAATCTCAAGCATCGGATTTCTGTAATCTTCACCTTTAGTCAACATAGCCCATATTGTACGGGCCATCTTGTTGGCCAATGCAATCGCAACGACCATTAGTGGCTTACGTATGAGAATACAAGAAAGCCATGAGCCTTTAGGAGCTCCTCCTTTTTTACTTGCCGCCACGATTACGGACATTGCCCCCATAATAAGCAATCGTCGAATATCTTTCTGTCCCATTTTTGACGTTCGCCCAAGACGTTGTTTACCGCCTGTGGAATTCTGTTTTGGAACTAACCCGAGCCAGGCCGAAAAATTACGTCCCTTTTCAAACTGGTTCATTTCTGGTGCAAAGGCTTCTATTGCCATGGCGGTAATAGGACCAATGCCAGGAATAGTTTCTAATCGTCGAGATGTGTCGCTTCGTTTTGCTTCAGCCTTTATAGATATTTCCAATTCGTTAACCCGCTCTGTCAGCCTTTCAATCTGATCAAGATAAATTATTCCAGCTTCACGAACGTGATAGAATAAATCATTGTCAAAATTCTCGATATGCCCTGACAACAGCCTAACGTTTTGGCTACCTTTTGGCACGATGAACCCAAATTCCGCCAAATGGCCGCGCAATGCATTAATCATCTGGGTTCGTTGGCGGATAAGCAACTCCCTAGTCCGGAATAAGACACCACGAGCTTGCTGCTCTTCACTCTTTAGCGCAACAAACCGCATATTTGGACGTGATACGGCTTCAACTATAGCTTCTGCATCCGCAACATCATTCTTTTGGCGTTTGACGAAGAGAGTACCTCAAAGCGTGGGGCAGTTGTATTTTTTGACTGAAGATGGCAGGGATATAGGATGCCAGAAACTCCAGCAATTATTCAACTCAAAATTCGCCTTCTTAGGATCAGCCCTATGATCTGGCGCCGGATTACGGTTTCGTCAGCATCCACTTTACGCGAACTGCACGGCATTATTCAGGTGGCGATGGGCTGGGAGGGTATTCACCTTTTCCAGTTTGACATTAGGGCTGTTAATTATGGGTCTTGGGAACTACATGGCGCAAGTCCGGATATAGGATTACACAATTTCAACTTTCGCCGGAATGACCGATTTTTCTATATTTATGACATGGGTGATTACTGGAAGCACGACATTCGTGTTGAGGCATTCCCTGATGAAAATCTCAAGAAAGCCTATCCTATTTGCACTGGCGGTTCTGGCCTATGTCCACCTGAGGATTGTGGTGGGGTTGAAGGTTTTCTAGCACGTCGGGACGAGGCACATGATTATGATGCTTGGCAAGATGTAGGTATTCTATCGGACTTTGCCTCAGATCTTCTGGAATGCCATGATACTGGCAAAAGTATGGCTGATTTGGATATGAGCGATGTCCAGTTTGCAATGGATCGGATAAATGCCAGAGAGCCTTTTGTTGCCGGGAGGTTTTCTCGCAAGCGGGTGAACCGTCAGTTGCGTGATGGATTGCACCGGGAGCTTGTACACCAGCAGTTGATGTGACCTGTCCGTAACCGCTCGTTTCCGGACAGGTTGTGGAATAGTGTTCAAAAATTAGCTTGACGGAGTATAGGACAGAGGTAGAATTACGGACACCTATTTCTTTACAGTGAGCCCATATGTCCAGAACATTTACCTATGTCCGGGTTTCGACTTTTGAACAGGAGCCGCAAAATCAGGTCATGGAGATTGAAGCGGCTGGGTTCAGGGTCGAACCACACCGTATCATCACCGAGACAATTTCTGGCTCACGTGCTATTGCGCAGCGCTCGGGCTTTTCCCAGCTGATGGAAAAGATGGAGCAGGGAGATGTTCTTATTGTCACCAAGCTAGATCGGCTTGGTCGCGATGCCATTGATGTGTCCGGCACAGTGGCGCGGCTTGAGGAGCGGGGCATCCGTGTTCACTGCCTTGCCTTGGGCGGAGTAGATCTAGCCAGTTCCGCCGGAAAGCTCACGATGGGTGTGATCAACGCAGTCGCGCAGTTTGAACGCGACCTTTTGATTGAGCGAACACAGGCGGGCTTGGCTCGCGCTAAATCCGAAGGAAAAACTCTCGGTCGTCCGCCCGCGCTGTCTGGCGAACTACAAGAGCTAGTGCGTCAAAGGCTAGCCAATGGTGAAAGCGTCTCTGCCATCGCACGGGACATAAAAACCAGCAGACAAACAATTATGAGAGCACGCGACGAAGCAGGGTAAGAAGGGACAGCAGAGATGGACATATCGATCAAGATAGCGATCACCGCCCCAAACGGGGTGGTACATGAACATGAGATTGCAGCTTTTGAAATGGGCTATGAGAATGCCGCTGAGATTGGGTTATCCATTGAAGACAGCAAGGCGATTTTGTTGAAACTGCAACAGGACATTGTCGCGGCCCAGACAGCAGCGTTTTGTGGCGAACGTTCCACATGCCCGTGTTGCGCGGGCAGGCTTCGGCGCAAGGGCAGTAAGTGTATGCAATACCGAACCGTCTTTGGCGACATCGACGTAAACAGCCCGCGTTTCTATCATTGCCGCTGCCATACAGGGCCTGCCCAAACGTTCAGCCCACTGGCAGAGCTATTGCCCGATCATGTCGCGCCAGAGATGCTCTGGCTGGAAACTAAATGGGCGTCTTTGGTCTCATATGGAATCACAGTGGATTTGCTCAAAGACGTGTTGCCAATCGGGGCACGGCTCAATGCTGAAACAGTCCGGCGGCACTTGGGGCGTGTGGCAAACCGTATGGAAGCTGAACTGGCCGACGAGCGGTACAGCTTTGTCGAGACCAACGCCTATGAGCGGGAACGGCTTCCCAACCCGGAAGGCCCGATCACGGTTGGCATTGATGGCGGATATATTCGCTCACGCGAAAAGGGCCAGTCTCATTTTGAGGTCACCGTCGGCAAATCCATTCCCACAGATCGAGCGGATCGCTATCTTGGCCTAGTGCAAAGTCATGATGAAAAGCCCAAACGGCGATTGCATGAGGTTCTGAAAGACCAGGGGTGGCAGGAAAACCAACCAGTCACATTCATGACCGATGGCGGTGATACGGTTATCAAAATCGTCCGTGATATGGCCCCTGCATCTGAACATATTCTGGATTGGTTCCATGTCACGATGCGCATCACCGTGATGCATCAGTATGTCAAAGGGCTGATCTATCACAACCCAACTGAGGGGGAGCAACTGGCCAGAATGCTGCGCCAGATCAAAGGATACTTGTGGAACGGTAATTTGCATGATGGGCAGACGGTCATTGATGATCTGGTTATGGACCTTGACGACATTGAAACGGAATACGCCAGCACCAAGGCCCTGCGAAAAGCAGCAAACGAATTCCAGACCTATATCGCCAATAATGCTTGGATGATCCCCAACTACGCCGAACGACGGCGCTATGGCGAACGTGTTTCCACCGGTTTTGTGGAAAGCACCGTCAACACTGTCGTGGGCAAGCGGTTCTGCAAGCGCCAGCAGATGCGATGGTCAAAGAGGGGAGCTCATCTTATGTTACAAACTCGGACCCGCACTCTCGACGGCACTCTGCGTTCGAAGTTCCAGCAATGGTATCCAGGCATGAAACCGGATGGAGAAACCAAAATGGCAGCTTAAACGCCCCTCGCTTTGGGGTACTCTCCGATATTCGCAGGCTTTTGGTGAACGGGGCCATGTCCGTGATTAATGCACATCGCCCAGATAAAGGAGGATGGCATCCGTGGCTGGATCGTATATTGATGCGTAAGACGCGTCTTGTGGCTGCGATTGCACTAGCAAACAAGATGGCCCGTGCTTTGTGGGCCATGAGTGTCAAAAATGAGGATTATCAGGATTCGGTAAGTACCACTTAACATCATGTGGTGACTATCGGATGTTGAAATGTGAGGAGGTCATAGCGCTGTAAGGAACAACGATCATTGATACTGAATGAAAGAAAACCGTGTTTTCGCATGAACATAGAGTTCGTGAAGCTGATTTGGACTTTCATTTGCGTATTCCATACCGGCCCGCAGCCAATGAAGAAAAGGGCTGCAATGAGAGGTCTGATACATGACTGCACCTGATCACTTGTTACGAACAGAGCAAAAATAATCCTTGCATATACGGGGGCATCCATACATGTGAAAACGGCCATCTAAAAGAACAAAAAAAGAACATTGACTCTTTTTTTTATCAGTCTCATCTTTAGGGGATGACTGAAATCAACTCTATTTCTTACATTGGACAGGCTGTAATCGGTTCCTATTGCCCCCTGCCCTTGCTTGTTTCAAATGTTCCTGCTGGTTTTCCTTCCCCTGCTGAAGACTACATCGAGGGCCAGATTGATCTAAACGAAAAGCTGATCCGTCACCCTCATGCAACGTTCTTGATGAAGGTTTCGGGTGACTCGATGACCGGGGCCGGGATCATGTCAGGCAGCACTCTTGTCGTTGATCGCTCTGTTGAACCGAGACACGGTAATGTTGTGATTGCCGTTATTGACGGCCAGTTGACCGTTAAGCGCCTGTTTAAGCAACGTGGCGTTATCAAGCTGAAGCCGGAGAACCCGAATTACCCACCAATCGACATTTCTGATGAGCAGGATTTACAAATCTGGGGTGTTGTGAGCGATGTTATCAACCACCTTGGATAACGACTGGATAGCCCTTGTCGATGTAAATAATTTTTACGCAAGTTGTGAACGGGTTTTCAGGCCGGATCTTGAGAATGTGCCGATTGTTGTTCTCTCGAATAATGACGGTGTAATAATTGCCCGGAGCCATGAATCTAAAAATTTAAATTTCAAGATGGGCGATTTGTTTCATAAGGTGAAGCCTCAACTTCTTCAACATGGCGTGAAAGTTTTTAGTAGCAATTACGCGCTATATAGTGACCTGTCTGACAGAGCTGTCGCGGTGTATCGTCAGTTCTCACCGCACATAGAGATTTACTCGATCGATGAATCCTTCCTTATCTTGCAGGGATCATCCGATATTGTTTCACTCGGCCATGAAATCAAAAACAGGGTGCGGCGTGATACTGGCCTTCCCGTCTGCGTCGGGATAGCCAGGACAAAAACGTTAGCTAAAATTGCCAATCGGATCGCCAAGAAGAACGCCGAACATGGCGGCGTTTTCTTGCTTGAGGCGAGTGATAAAGAACACCTACAGAAAATAGACAATGGGGATATCTGGGGAATTTCCCGCCGTCTTGCTCCAAAGCTTCAGGAACTTGGAATTTATAATGCTCAGGATCTTGCTTGCGCAGATCCGAAGCTTATTCGGTCGAAATTCTCCGTTGTTCTTGAGCGAATGATTTATGAGCTGAACGGTCGTTCCTGTCTGGAGTTGGAGGAAGTAGCGCCAGTTAAAAAAGGGATCATGGTTTCGCGTGGGTTTGGCCGTTCCCAGGACAAGTATGTCAGGGTACAGGAATCTGTTGCTTCTTATGCGACCAGAGCCGCCGAAAAAATGAGAAAGCAGAACCTTTGCGCCAATAAATTGACTGTTTTCCTACGAACAAGCCCACACGGAAAAGACCAGGTGTATTATTCCAATTCATTTAGTGCTGCTTTTCCTGAAGCAACGAGCGATACCGGACTGATTATCCGGGTTGCTTTCTTCTGTCTGAAGAAGATATTTCGCCCCGGCCTGAGATATCAGAAGGCGGGTATCTTTCTGGATGGTCTCGTTAATGCAGGGTCAACGCAGCCTGATTTTTTCTTCCACCGGGATAATGAGAAGTCAAAATCTCTTATGGCTGTGCTGGATAAGCTGAATAGAGATCATGGGCGCGATACTGTGCGATTTGCAGCTTCAGGAATGGATGCTGAATGGAAGATGAAACAGGGGATGGTTTCTCCCAGGTACACGACACGGTGGGACGATATGCCGATAGTTTACTCTTGAATTTGTATGTCGGGCTTTCCAGACCGACCACACTTTGTACACTTGATGCTTTCCCAAACGTCTTTGAGTTTTGCGGCTCCGCCTTTATGGATCATGAGTTGAGTAGCGCCAATTTCGGCCTTATGACCACACTCAGGACAGGTTAGTATAAATACATTGCCAGCGTGACGTGATAGGTTATGCCAGTCGTTGATGTCAGTCATTTGCTGCCGTTTCGCTTTATGCTTAAAGGTATTATAAGGGGCTATCGTTAAAATTAACTCCTGCAGCATCGTTATTTGTGGCGATAACGGATGCAAAGATGTTCGAGTGAGATCCCGCATCGCTAAAAATGGCGATGAATGCCGGAACTCTTCAGTATTTGAAACTTCACCAAGGTGCGATTTAATGCGGGTCGGTGTTCTCGGTCATTGGTTAATCCCCTTCTTCGTTTTCTTGATGCAACATAGAATTTCAGTACAAATTCAACAATCTATTTCCCCGCCGTTGGCTCCTCGCGCAGCAAATAGCTTGTTGATTTTCTCCTTTTCGAAATTCTTAAAAGTTTAGGCATCAACTTAGAAAAGGAGTTAACCAATGACTACAAAACCTACACACACAGCTTTCGACGTTTCTGGCGGTGAAGATACCAAATACTGGCATAAAGTCGGTGCCGCATGGCCTCATAAGGACGGCAAGGGCTTCAACATCACTCTCTTTGCCACACCTGTTAGCGGTAAAATCACAATCCGGGAGAATAAACCCGCTGAAGACAGCACCACCAGTTAATTCACCACTGGCAGCAAGCTCAAAGCTTGCTGCCTTACTTCTGACCTTCATTTCAAATTCTATCTGTTGATAGACCACTTTTAGAGCCTGTCCGTAACAACGGGATTTGAGTGAGAAATCACGGTCACAGATTTGCGCCTGGATCAGTCACATCGATGACGACGATTAAGTCACAGATAAGAATACCGGTTCGTCACAGTTTATGTGCCGGTCGCGTCACGCTTGTTGTTTGAGCTCAGTCACAGATAGGACCATTGCTATAGCTCCATTTTGCCGCTTCTGTGCCGCCTTACACTCATCGTAGATGAGCAAGGCCAGCCCCGGTGAAGAAAGAGACTGTGGGTAAAGGGTGTGTTTTCCCCAAAATCCACATGAGGAACGATTGTGGGGTTTGTGGTAAACATGCCCGTTTCCGCGCCTTCGCGGAATTATCCATAGGATCTTGCTTCTGGGTTGGACGCAGTGTTGAACTCAAAAGGCCCGGAGACCCCGATTTATCGGAGGGCCTTTTGAGTCGACATGTTAGTCGGCGCTAGGTGTACCGGATTGAAAACGTCCGAGGTCCGGCTTGAAATCATCGGGGATTTGGGCTCGAATTAAATGAAACTATAAATCAGTCTCGGCTCGAATTATATGATAATGAACTCGAATTAAATGATAATGAGCTTGAAATCATAACCCCGGGCTCACTATAAGTGATAATATAGTTTTAACGCATAAAGTACGTGCCAACTTCATAACTACTTAAATTTGAAAAGAGATTAGCATTTTTGTAGTCTAATCCCCAGATTATATCTGCTTGGAGGACTATATGTATTCTGTTGGCTATATGGAAGGTAAAGAATTTGATCACACAAGAGAGCATTGGCGAGAAATAAGTCCTCGGCCACTCACATGGGCTTCTTGGTATCCAAGTGCTATTGGTGGCAAGTTAAGTAGTGAGCATTCTAAATTTCCTGTGGTTTTACTATCTCATGGTACCGGGGGACGTGCTCAGTCAATATCCTGGCTTGGATCAAGGCTCGCCAAACAAGGCTTTATCAGTATTGCTGTGTCACATCATGGGAATTCTTGCATTGAACCGTATATGGCAAAAGGGTTCATATGTTGGTGGGAACGTGCGCGAGACTTGAGCGTCATTTTAGATACGTTGGTCAATCAAGGTCCATTTGCGAACCGCTTTGATTTATCGGCAGTTTCTGCCGTTGGTTTTTCCTTGGGCGGTCATACAGTACTTTCGCTTTTAGGGGATCAGACAAACTACGATCTTTTTCTAAACTGGCTAGCAAGCAAGGGGATGTTAGACACTGGTCCAAAAGAGTTCCCAGATTTAGCGCGTGCCTTTCCTGAGTTATTTGCGACTTCAGATAAATTCTGCAAATCGATGGATAGACAAGGATTATCCTATAAAGACGATAGAATTAAATCTGCCGTGGTTTTAGCTCCAGCCCCGCCAATTCGTGCCTTTAATCCAAGTTCACTAAAATCGATTTCCATTCCAGTTGGTATCATGGTGGGGCAAGATGATAGAGAGGCCCCTCATAAAGACTGTGCAGCCTGGTTAAAGGAGCAATGCCCAGAAATGACTTTGGAATTGTTAGATAAAAATGTAGGGCATTATATATTCTTGCCGGAGCCAACAAAAATTGATTTAGAGAATGAACCAGATATTTACTGTGATCCTGTCGGTGTTAACAGACGGAATATACATAATCAGGCAACCCAATTTGTTCTTGAGACCATAAGTAGTAGTCAATGAATCGGTGGTTTTCTAGCCCATCGAGCCGCTTGAAATCTGGGCCCAGAAACATTGAATGATTTTGTCCAATTACTAAGTCAAGCTATCAACGTCAATATTAGAGGCTGGTTTACGGGTAAGCGGCCATGCTGAATTATAGTTGCAGATAATTCGAGCCGAACTTTATGATTTCAAGCTCATTATCATTTAATTCGAGTTCATTATCATATAATTCGAGCCGAGACTGATTTATAGTTTCATTTAATTCGAGCCCAAATCCCCGATGATTTCAAGCCGAACCTCGGATCATTTCAAGCCCGTACAGCTAGGTTGATTGCGAGAATAGTGATGTTGTCTAGGGTAAGTGGTTTTCGCAGATCCGAAATCGGATCTACAGATTATGAGCGCCCATGAGGCGCACTTTCTTTTTGCAAGCCAAAGGCTTGCTGTTGGATTGGGGATTCTCCCCGCCGCATAAAGTACCGCGAGCAGGTTTGCCCCATAATTTTTCTGTGAAAAATCACTGACCTGAAGGTCATCCCCTAGTGGGGTGGGAGCTACCCCACCTGCACCCGTCACTTTACCCGCCTCCCCACTGCTTACGGCAGAAGAATGTTTAAGGCGTACAGGCCGAAGACAATTTTTAAAACTTATAGTAGGCGGATAACATAATGACTATTTCCTTTTCAGCTACTTACAGCCCAGAAGACAATAAATTGCGCATCTATGCCTCTTCACGTTTGGATAAAGAGCTTTTTGCGCGGTTTAAAGAACTTGGTTTCAGGTGGGCACCCAAACAAGAGTTATTTGTTGCGCCGCGATGGACACCAACACGCGAAGATTTTTGTATTGAACTTGCGGGATCAATCGACCCGGAAGAAACCACTATGGTTGAGAGGGCAGAAGCCAAGATTGAGCGTATTGAGGGATATATGGATAAGGCAGAAAGCAGAGCAAACAGCTTTCATAATGCGGCGAATGCTATTTCTGAAAGGTTCGCTTTTGGTCAACCTATTCTTATAGGTCATCATTCAGAGCGTGGAGCGCGAAAGGATCAGGAGCGTATTCATAATAATATGTCTAACGCCGTTAATGAGCGTAACAAAATTGGACACTATAACTGGAAGATTGGGGGAGTTGTCGCCCATGCCAACCGTAAAGCGAATACACGTACCAGACTAAACCGGATTAAAGGGCTTCTTGCTGAATTACGGGACCTTCAACGCACTTTGAACGATGCTCAAATTAATTTGGGGCTATTGAATAGAATAAAAATTATTGCTGATAAAGAAGAGCGGGAAAAAGCTGTTTCCACTTATGTTGGTTTTCATTCAGTCTATCCAGGCTCTTATTGTGCCTTGCGTGATGGTGAAATTACCCATGAAGAAGTTGTTGAAAAATGTATTGAAAACAACATTGCTATTATTAATGGCCCAAAACGTAAGCGGTGGATTTTGCATATTTTAAACCGCCTTGGTTATGAGCGTTCAGAGTTGGGTGAAGTGTCTCTGTATGAGGGTGAATTAACCCCTGCCCTACTCCAGGTTTTCACCCGAACACATGGCGCACATAAACCAAAGGCCACACGAGACGGTGAAAACTGGAAAGTGGAATCAACCGTGGATTTGCCGCTTCATATTGGTGGAGGTGAAAAGGTACTTTCTCTTTCTCCTGCTGCGTGGTGTGAGCTGATGCAAGGTACAGGCTACGAAGTGCCAACCGCAGCACCGAAGAAACCGCTAATCCTGAATTTTAAGGCAAGTACTATTGAAGCTCAACGATATGGGCGAGTTGTTACCTATCCTCAACTTGAAATGACTAAGGAGGAATATTCTAAAAAACACACGGATTATAAGCGTATACACTTTTCCACTTGTGGGACTTTTCGTTTCAGAACTTGTATCGATCATTCCAAGCCAGGTTGTCATGGCGGACTTGTTGCGGTGTTTTTGACTAACTCAAAAGTTCACCCGACCCCTGAATCAAATTCTATTGTTCTTGAAGAGGTAAAGGACATTGCATAGTAGATTGTACAAACGCCCCAACAAGGCGCGTACTATGGCAAGGCCACAGGATAGAGAGGCACCTGAAAAGGTGCTTCTCGACGTGCCGGAAATTATAGCGGTCGATAGAGCAACAGAATGTCATGTAACACCTGATATTATTTCTCAAAAAATGGTCTGGTATCTTGAAGCGGAAACGGATCATAAAATTCTTGAACCGGAAGCCGGAACGGGAAATCTGATAGAGGCGATTTTGTCAGAAGGGTTTGAGCCAGAAAATATTACAGGGATTGAACGACATACCGGATTGTATAACAACCTGAAAAGCCGCTTTAACCTTCATCGTGAATTATCACTGGTGAATAGCTGTTTTCTGGGATATGCGGAGCTGGCAACTGAACCCGGATTTGACCGCATATTGATGAACCCGCCTTTTAGACAGGCCAAACAGCATATAGCCGCGGCTCTAAAGCTTCTTGTGGCTGGTGGCGTTCTGGTTGCGCTTGTCCCTGTTACCTTTAAACACCCGCAAGCGGATCTTTTGGAAGAGTTGCCAAATGATATTTTTGCGAGTGCCAAGGTGTTTACAAAAATAATCAGGATTGAAGTTTAAGTTAAAATTTTACGGTGACGGCCTAAATTAGTGATCACGGCCGTCACCGTCATTTTTGACGATGCACCCTGGTATGCAGCTGCTATCGCTAAAAGTGGCGATAGCAGTTAGGTATTTTTTTCCATTGGATCCTATCGCTATAAATGGCGATAACAGATAGTTGCTTTGTCATGGATTTACCCCGAATCAGGTCACATATTTTGCGATCGATGTGTCACAGGTCATGTACCTAGTTCGTCACGGTTTATGTGCCGGTCGTGTCACACTTGATATTTGAACTCAGTCACAGCAGATTTACAGGAACATATCAGCGCCACCTACCATGCCGCCCTCAAAAGGGCCTCCGATAAATCGAAGTCTCCGGCCCTGTTGTGTTCGTCACTGCGTCCAGCCCAGGAGAAAAGCTCTATGGATAATTCCGCGAAGGCGCGGAAGCGGGTATGTTTCCCCTATTTTCCACAATCATTCGCGATGCTCAATCATATGGATAACAGGGAAAACAAACCCTTTACCCACAGGTCTTGTCTCCACCGGGGCTGGTCTTGCCCGTCTGGCGACGGGTGAAGGCGGTGCAGAAGCGGCAAGGTTGGAGCCGGGAAGTGGAGTTGGCGTTGACGACATTTGTTAGCGCCGGAATCATTTTCGTAGGTTGATAAAGGTTTCGCGTCGATCATAGATCGACAAGATCGCCCATTGTTTTTAACCAGGGCGAGAATAACTCGTGAAAAGAAGCCTCCTTAAAGCATCGGTATTTGTGGCGATGACGGTGTTGTTTTCATCGGGATCACTCGGTCCCGCCTCTTTGCGGCTCCTGCGGGTGATCTTGTTCCGATTACAACAAGTCGTCTTTTCCCGCTACGCTCCTTACAGACGACATTTTTTCTATTTCCACCGTTTTACTCTGTCTCGGGCGTGGTTCGCATATCCCAGGCCCAACAGGGCCTTATTCGGATCTACAGATTATGAGCGCCCAAGAGGCGCACTTTCTTTTTGCAAGCCATAGGCTTGCTATTGGATTGGGGATTCTCCCCGCCGCATAAAGCACCGCGAGCAGGTTTGCCCCATAATTTTTCTGTTAAAAATCACTGACCTGAAGGCCAGCCCCAAGAGGGGTGGGAGCGACCCCACCTGCACCCGTTACTTTACCCGTCTCCCCACTGCTTACGGCAGAAGAATGTTTAAGGCGCTTAGGGCCGAGGACAAATCTGAAACACATAGTAGGCGGGTAGATTGATGAAAAAACAGTTAGATTTTGCACAAGGAAATCAGGGTGATGAAGTCGTCCAAATTTTGGGCCGTGATTTTGTGAATTGTCTTTGCGTGTCCGTTGTCATTCCGGTGCTGGTTGCTCTTATCGCTGTTGCTTTCGGAGTGGCTTAAGTTATGGGTTTTCAATTCGGATTTGATCTTGACGGTTTTCTGGATGATGACGGTAACAGGCTTGGAACCTATACCTTTACGCCTTCATATGTTGATGAATTGCCACCATCTCAAAGGACCATTCTTTCCCTGTTTGATTTAACCGGGGAGTGGTCACGGCCTTACCGTGAGGCTGGTTATCAGGTTGTTCACCTTGATATTCAGAGCTTTAATCCTGTTGATATTATGGATATTACGAGGGAGTGGTTGACTGACTACGACCTTATGGACATTCACGGCATTCTCTGTGCGTTGCCGTGTACTGATTTTGCAGGGTCCGGCGCTCGTTGGTGGGCTGGTAAGGACATGGACGGATCAACGCAAAAATCAATAGAGCTTGCTGAATATGCCTTGGCAATTATCGAGTTTTTAAAGCCGTCTTGGTGGGCAGTTGAAAATCCTGTTGGTCGCTTGCCTGAGTTAGTGCCGGAAATTCAACAGTTTGGCCCTATGTATTTCAACCCTTGTGATTACGGAGATCCATACACCAAGAAAACGGGATTGTGGGGAGAGTTCAACCGGGACCTTAAAAGAACACCTGTAGAGCCGACGGAAGGTTCAAAAATGCACAATATCGCACCGGGACCGGATCGCCAATATTTGAGATCCATCACACCACCGGGGTTTTCAAAAGCATTTTTTGAGGCAAACCCATGTGTAGAGCGTCAACCACTTTGTCCGGTTGCGTCAACCACCTTGGCCGCTTTTGATGCGGCTGTGATCTGACGTTTATTTACGATGCTTCAGGCATATTTTTCACCTTTTTGTTTGTGGTTTTCCGCAACATTTTTTTGAGATTTTGGGCGGCTTCCCATTGTCTGTAGCTGTCGATATTCATCTCAAGAATGGTTGAGTGGTGAACAAGACGATCGATTGCTGCAACGGTCATGGCCTTATCTTGAAAAATATTGTCCCATCCGCTAAAAGGTTGATTGGCAGCAATTGCAATACTTCGGTACTCATATCGTCTGGCGATCAATTCAAAGAGCACGGATGTTTCAGATATATCCCTTTGTGCATAGGTAATATCATCGAGAATGATGAGATCAAATTTATCGAGTTTTGCGAGGGCGTTTTCGAGCATAAGTTCACGTCTGGCAGCCTGGAGTTTTTGCACCAGATCACTGGTTTGCGTATAGAGCACACGGTATCCAGCCTCTATAAGAGCATAACCTACGGCGCATAGGAGATGAGTTTTTCCTCCCCCTGAATTTCCAATGGCAATCAGATTTGCTCTTGCGTCAATCCAGTCACCGGCAGACAAGGCTTCGACCTGCGCCTTTTTCACGTTAGGCAGCCGCTTGAAGTTAAAAGTGGCCAGAGTTTTTCCGCCCAGCAGGTTTGATGCGTTGAGATGGCGTTGAATGCGTCGCGTGTCCCTTTCGGCCAATTCATATTCGGCCAAAACGGCAAGGAACCTGGCTGCTGACCAGCCCTCCTTGTCGGATTGGATTGCGATATCTTGCCAGTGTTTGTGAAAGCTGGGTAATCGTAAGTCAGTTAGCATAAGAGGCAGCTTGTGCTGATCCACTTCAATGTTTGTCATGCCCGATCCTCCAACAGAGTATCAAAGACTGATAATGAAGGTTGAACCACGGGAATATCAGGAGGTAAATCCGTGTTCTTTTTTGTGATATTCAGCTTAAGTTTTTTTGCGCAAGGTAGCCTTCCTGCATTGATTTCTCTCGAAATCAGGTGCGCGACTTCGGCCTCACAAGCCTCTTCGTGCGCAAGGAAAAGTATCCCAACCATCTGACGACACGCATCTCTGCGGGACAACTTTTTCTGAAACAATGTCCAGGCCAGGGAGTACTCGGTTCTTGGAAAAATACTGTCACGATAAATAGAATTGGCGAGTGCCTGAGGTTTACGTTTGAGAGCATGAATGACGTGATGATAATTGATAACATGAATGCGGGGGCCTTTGCCGTGCCCCCGCTCACGAGAATGGCTGACGACATGAGTGCTGCCTAGATAGGCTTCTATCCGGTTATCGTAAATATGGACACGCAAGCGTTGACCAATTAGGCGAGAAGGGGCGCTATAAAAAACCTGCTTAACTAAAAAACCACTTGTTTTGGTAACTCTCGACACGACTTCAGTGTAATCTGTTGTTCGCCGAGGAGGTAACGCCTTGAGAGATTTCAACTCTGTTTGGATATCTTGGTCACGATGTTTGTTCCGTCTAGCAATCAGCTCGTCCAAAAATCGCCGATACTCATCCAAAGTGTCAAAGTCATTACTGCCACGCAAAATCAGGGCCTGCTTTATCGCAGTCTTAAGGTGACCGTGGTGAGATTCAATGGCACCGTTCTCGTGTGATTCCCCTCTGTTATTTCGACTGGCCTCCATACCGTAGTGCTCAACAAAAGCAGAATAACGTTTGGTAATGTCCTCCTTTTCCTCAACGCTCAAATTCCGAAAGGCCGCAGACAGGCTGTCGGTCCGGTGGTTTTCAGGAGCGCCCCCCAAGGACCAAAGCGCATTTTGTAAGTTCTCCGCAAGGGCTGTAAAACTCTCACCGCCAAGTACGACCCCAACATGTTCCCATCGGCTATATACCAGAACAAAATGATAGAGCCGATGCACCAAAGGATCTCCTGCAATGGTAATACTTAAGTCGGCTGCATCCGTGAAATCTGATTGGCCCATGTAACCCGGCTCAGGTGTTTGCCTGAAAATGATATCCTTTTCAGGGCCATTCAGAGCCCGCCATCCCCGAACTCGGCGCTCTAACGTGCGCTTGACACGGTCATCGGGAAAACGGAGCGGATAGAGGCTCTGTATGTGGCGCAACAAAGTAATGGGTTTGACCGAGTTGTCTTTATCCAAAATGGGAAGGATGTCCTTATCCCAGATATCTTCAAGCGGATCAGAAACTGTTCGCCCTCGCTTTATATTGCGTTGTGACGGTAAAGTCGCATCAACGTCAAATCGGCGGGCCGTGCGTTCGCTAAACCCTGCGCGGGCAGCGGCGGTTCGTTGACCATGAGTTTTTCTATCTGTCATGTAAAGTCTCAGTTGTTCATCTGTGATAAATTTATACGGCAAACAGGTTCCTCCAATTACATCTAGAGGTTCCTAATTTATCAACTCACAGCAGCTTGTAACTAACACCAAATTAAGCCTTGGCCGGTGGATCTGATTATCAAACGGGCACGCCCTTTTTAATGATCAGATCCACCGGCCAAGGTGGTTGTCGCAACCGGCCAAGGTTATTGTCGCTGAACATACGGTGCTATCCAGCACTTTCTGAACAGCATGAGAATCTTCTTGGGAGACGATTAGCGTCATGACCGATAACTCTACTAACAAATTCAAACTATCCCGTCGCAAACTGCTCACAGGTGCAGCCGCGGCTAGTGCAGGTGCTGCCATGTTTAGCGGCAGTACACCTTATTCTTTTGTAAAAGGCGCATATGCCGCCGATTTCCGTAACGATCCAAGCAGCAACTCTTTTGTTAAGCTTGGTTTCAACGTGCCACAAACTGGACCTTACGCAGATGAGGGTGCTGATGAACTCCGCGCTTATCAACTCGCTGTAAAACACCTTAATGGTGAAGGCGATGGTGGTATGCTCAACACCATGAAACCAAGCTCACTTAAGGGTAACGGTATCCTTGGTAAAAAGGTTGAGTATGTAACTGGCGATACTCAGACCAAATCAGATGCCGCACGTGCATCTGCTAAACGTATGATAGAAAAAGAAGGCGTCACCATGTTCTCGGGTGGTTCCTCTTCAGGTGTTGCTATTGCCACACAGTCACTTGCTCAGGAAATGGGTATTATCTTCATGTGTGGCCTGACGCACTCGAACGATACAACAGGTAAAGACAAGCGTCGCTATGGTTTCCGCCACTTCTTTAATGCTTATCAATCTGGTGCTGCTTTGGGTCCTGTTCTTAAAGATGAAATGGGTACACAGCGTCGAGCATACCACCTGACTGCTGATTACACATGGGGTTGGACACAAGAAGAGTCCATGAAGAACACCACCGAAGGCCTTGGTTGGGAAACTGTTAACACTGTACGCACACCCGTTGGTGCTGGCGACTTCTCTTCCTTTATTACCCCGGTATTGAACTCTGGTGCAGATGTTCTGATCCTTAACCACTATGGTAAGGATATGATCAACTCTCTAACTCAGGCCGTTCAATTTGGTCTTAGAGACAAGCAAGTTAACGGTAAGAACTTTGAAATCATCGTTCCATTGTTCTCTCGCTTGATGGCTCAGGGTGCTGGGGACAACATCAAAGGTATTCTTGGTTCCACGAACTGGAACTGGGCACTTACAGATGCTGGCTCTCAGGCTTTTGTTAAAGCTTTCGGTCAAGAATACGGCTTCCCACCATCACAGGCTGCGCATACTTGTTATGTTCAGACATTGCTTTATGCAAATGCTTGTGAAATGGCAGGCACTTTCTATCCACCAGAAGTCATCAAAGCACTTGAAGGCTTCAAGTTTGACGGCATGGGTAACGGTCCTACCGAATACCGTGCGGAAGATCACCAGTGCTTTAAAGATGTTCTGGTTGTGCGTGGTAATCAAAACCCATCGACACAGTTCGATCTTCTTGAAATCGTTCAGGAAGTTCCACGTTCACAGGTTGAGTATGATGCTTCAATCTTTGGCGGCGAACTCGGTCCATACGAAGTCTAAGTTAGGTTTTGTATAGATTGCTGGTCGCTTATAGTTGGCGACCAGCAATATTATAAAAGTGTACTCTTGCAAAATGGCAAGAGATAATGATCTCACACGCCGTGATTGCACCGCCTTGAGACATCAAAAACAGCAGCGAAAATTAAAACAATGGATGCATTTGTACTGCAAATCCTGAACGGGCTCGACAAGGGTGGTTCCTACGCCCTTATTGCCCTGGGATTAACACTGATATTCGGAACGCTTGGGGTTGTTAACTTTGCTCATGGAGCTTTGTTCATGTTGGGTGCTTTTTGTGCCGTAACCATGAAAAAATTACTCACACTCTCCAAGCAGGTCAAGGACGAGAGCATCACCTTTTTTGATGCCTTCAAGGAAGAGCCTTATTTAAAGATATGGTTTGGTGAAACTGGTGAGACTATCATCGATTACGCTGTGCCGATCTCTATTCTAATGGCAATTCCAGTTATGCTCCTTATCGGTTTGGCGCTTGAAAGAGGCCTTATTCGCTTCTTTTACAAACGCACTCACGCCGAGCAAATCCTTGTTACCTTTGGGATGGCAATTGTTCTTCAGGAAATTGTGAAGGCAGTATATGGCGCTAATCCAGTTCCAATGCCACCACCTGAGATTTTACAGGGTTCCGCAGATATTGGTGTATGGCTCGGCCTTGGAAATGCGGTTATCTATCCATGGTGGCGCCTTGCGTATCTTGCTTTTGCTGCGATTTTGATTGGTGCTGTCTTTGCTTTCCTACAATTTACAACGTTTGGCATGGTTGTCCGTGCCGGTATGGCGGACAGAGACACAGTAGGTTTATTGGGGATCAACATCGAACGACGCTTTACGATCGTCTTTGCCTTGGCCGCAGTGGTATCTGGTCTGGCTGGCGTAATGTACACACCGATTGTTCCCCCAGATTATCAAATGGGTATGGACTTTCTTGTGTTGTCATTCGTCGTAGTTGTGGTCGGTGGTATGGGATCTCTCAGTGGTGCGGTACTCGCAGGCTTCTTATTGGGGATCTTGCAGTCCTTTGCTTCCATGAACGAAGTGAAAGAAATCCTCCCTGGTATCGACCAAATTATTATTTTCCTTGTTGCTGTTGTCATTCTACTGGTTCGTCCACGTGGACTGATGGGCCGCAAAGGCGTGATGGAGTCCTAAACAATGATTAGAATTACGCCTCAAAACGATAAGCTACTACTCGGTGGATTTATCCTGGCAGTACTTACGATGCCAATTTGGTTGACACCGATTGGCGCAGGTTACCCGGATTTGCTACAACGGTTTGCCATTTACGGTATTTTTGCCATTGGCTTTAACATCCTATTTGGCCTGACCGGCTATCTATCTTTTGGTCATGCCGCTTTTCTCGGTGTCGGCTCCTACACGGCCGTATGGTCTTTTAAACTCTTGGGCATGAGTGTTATCCCGGCAGTACTATTTGGGGTAATCACCTCTGGATTGTTTGCTGTTCTAATTGGCTATATCAGCCTCAGAAGATCTGGCATCTACTTCTCCATTCTGACATTGGCTTTTGCTCAAATGTCTTACAACATGGCTTATTCAGTGCTCACTCCGATTACGAATGGAGAAACAGGCCTACAGCTTAGCCAACAAGACCCTCGGGTTATTGACAGTTTGTTTGGTGTTTCTGTTGCTGAGGGAAGCATACCTCCGACTAACCTTTTTGGTATAGAAATGAGTGGTTATCCCGGCTTCTACTTTTGCGCTGTTATGTTGATAATCAGCTTCTATATTTCCATGCGCATTTTTAGATCGCCTTTTGGAATGATGCTCAAAGCTGTTAAATCCAACTCTAACCGCATGAGCTATACCGGCCTCAGCATGCGTCCCTACACTTTGACCGCTTTCATCATCTCTGGAATGTTTGCTGGCCTTGCAGGATCACTTCTGGCTGTTACCGATCCACTTGCTGGCGCAGAACGTATGCAGTGGACAGCATCTGGTGAAGTCGTTCTCATGACGATCCTGGGTGGGGTCGGTACTCTTATTGGCCCAGTTAGGCCTAATGACATCATAGCTGCCCAAAAACGACATCTCAACGAACATATAGAGAACAAAGATTCAGCACTGCTGCTTATCCGTCTTCCAACCGAAGGTATTGATACAAAGTTTCTCGACTGATACAAAAGTCTCGTGCAACCTGTGATTTTGTTACGCCAGATGCCACTCGTTTTTTCAGATCGCAGACCTGATCCGATGAGAGTGCCTTCTTTCTTCCTCGATACGCGCCTCGTTTTTTAGCCAACTCAATGCCTTCACGTTGCCGTTCATGGATCAAAGAGCGTTCAAACTCTGCAAATGCTCCCATAACCGATAACATCAAAGTCGCCATTGGTGAGTCCTCGCCCGTGAAGGTCAAACCTTCCTTGATAAACTCTATACGAACTTCACGGCTTGTCAGAGATTGTACAATCCGACGCAGGTCATCAAGATTTCGAGCCAAGCGATCCATACTGTGAACAACGACTGTGTCACCGATCCTGACAAATTTTAAGAGTTCATCTAATTGGGGGCGATTAACATCCTTGCCAGATGCACTATCTGTAAAAACACGGTCAAGTTTGAGGTTTTCCAGTTGTCGTTCCGGGTTCTGTTCATAGGTGCTTACCCGAATGTAGCCGATGCGCTGACCAATCATAGATTCTTTCCTCAAAACTGTCAGGAAAGAATCTATGACCCTGAGCACCTTGTGTCAACAAATAGAACAATTGATCCTATACTGACAAGTATCAGATTATGCACCTGACGTCAGGCTGGAGTATACCCAAAACCCACACTTCTAAATCTGCTCAGTTCAAACAGCATTTTTTGTATTTCTTGCCACTACCGCATGGGCAAGGGTCATTGCGTCCAACTTTAGGACTTGTTCTCTCAAGCGGGATGGTGTCTTCAGCGAAAAGGTCAGGATCATGAGGGATCATATTTGTAAGGTGTTCAAGTAAATCACCTTCGGTTAGCTCACCATCTGGGGAATTTCCAAACACCATGGATTTCGCCATTCCCCAGTTTCCAGGATCTTCAGATTTCTTAATCATTTTTGGAGAAATTTTTGCAATATGTTTTTGCAAAGCTTTTGTCTTTGATAAAAAACCTTGCTGTTCGCTCCATGTAAAAAACCGAGTTATCGTCGGAGCGAAAGTTGCAAACATTTCAGCACTCGCCGATACTTTCCGCGGCATGATATCCAAACACACGTCATCTATTATATATTCATCGATATCTGCAGGTCCTGCCAAATGGTAACCATAACAAAAATCGTAGAAACAGCTGATCATGAAATATCCATTTTGTTTCTCACAGTCATTAAGCTCCTCAAATAACAGGTCTTTTTCGAACTCGTCAAACGCGACATCAAACCAGTCTGAAATTGTGGAAGCATCTTGGTCGGAATATTCACCATCTGTAATAAAGGATAAATTATTCACTAAAGCATCCCCTAAGGGGCTATACAGTTCTGGACTATCGTCATCGTGATACAACAATGTTGATCTCGGTTGCTGAAGCAATTTTTCTTCTGCAGCATCAATTGTTGTGTAGAGGATCTCTCGCATTACAGGAATTTTACGGAGAGCCTTCTGATTGATGAGTTGGAATGCAGCGGCAGCCAAACATTTCCAGTCAGGATTTTGTTGATCGTCTTTCAGCATTGCTGCGGTTTGTAACATTCGTTGCGCCCAGATTTCCCGGCGTGTTTCCAGATATTTCCAGAGTTTGGTTTCAATTGTGCGCTCTGAACCGGTTGATGAGACAATAGCTCTGGTGGTTTCATTGTCTTCAAACCAGCAATCAGTCAAAGGAAAGAGTCTGTGCCAGGTGTCTTCGCCATTAACCAGGCGACCCCGTTTTTGCGGAGACGCGTCACTTATTTCACCTTGTGGGTCTACATATTCCATCCATGCCTGTACTGATGTGGCTTGAGGTTTTAAAGAGAAAAGTCCGCACTGTTCCACAACGTCCAATAAGCCAGGTGCTGGTAGGGCCTTATGTTCAAGCCCATCTGCCAATGCTGACTGTAAAATTAATTCAAGTGTTTGTTGGTCTATTAGAAAGCCTGGAGAGTGCGAACTTACTTTCTCCAAAATTCCATGAGCTTCTTTGAGACTGTCGCAGGGAATGACAAATGCATCTTTAATTCCATGCCCCATTTTTGTAAGTAACATGGAAACTGTCACGTTTTGTCCGTTCTGTGCCAGAATAGAAAGGCTTTGCGATCCTACCCCGTCAACGACACTGGCCCTCCTCTCATGGATTTGTATAGCAACCTGATTTTCAATAGCCCCTGAAATTTCTTTGCGCCGTGCATTTTTTAATGCGTTATCTATTATATTCCGCGCCCGGCCAGAACCCATCCAACTGCGTAGCATAGGCATATATTGAAGAGTTTCGGGATGAAGTTTGGCTAATGCCGCGTTGTCAGCCAACCCCATAGCCGCAGATTCACGTATTAAAGGTGTTCGGTCCAGCAACCAATACAATGCTAGTCGTTCAAATGCAGGATTTTCCATTGTTGAAACATAACGGGCAAACCCAGCTTGTGCATCGCTCGGGAAAGCCGAGGAGGCATTATTCAAAGCAAGATAGAAATCATACGATGTCCCACCCTCTTCCTGGAGAGAGGTCAACATCTGTTCCAGGTCGGCGGGCAATGGAGTTGGAAATTCAGGTGTATCAAAGTCCGAATTTAAATCAAAAATCAGGACTTCAGGTACTTTTAGGCTTGCCCTTCCATAACATTCGACCAAGTTCATATGAGTGTGATACTCAAAGCTCTTTTTTGCCTGCAGGGACTTAAGAGCGACCTCAGAGCTTTCCAGGAAAGTTTTACCGTAAAGACCATCATTCTCAACGTCCATCCGGGCTTCATCTAGAAGGCGGGTGAATAAATCACTGAACCTCGTTTCTTCGGATTTTCCCTCTTTAGATATGCCTAGAATCAAAGTTTTTGCTATCTTGTCATCACTTAACAGGTCCGATTTTACGGATAAAAAATATTCATAAAATACACTCGAATCAAAACCATACGTTTGAATAAAGTCGAGACAGGTATTTAACAGTTTTTTGGACACAAGATCTTCCTTTGTTCCTGGATCAGCCCGCTTGTTACTCAAAATCGATTAGAGAAATTTAGCCCCCTGATTTTAGGCAGCCAATCTCTGATAATCAATTCGTTTCAGCAGATTGACATCAAAGAAGCCATACGGGTTGATATGGCCGTAAATAGCAGGATTAAGACCCCGAAAATCTTCCAGTGTCATCCGCGCGGCCCATGCCTGTTCTGATAATACAGTTTGTAACATCCTGGTATTTACGTAAACAAGACAGCTCTGCAGAAGATGTAGCGCCAAAACGGATATCTCCTGATCATCGATACGGTTTGTCGCAATCTCACCGCCATTACCAAAAAATACAAAGCCGTTGGCACTATTCCAGTTTTCCACCACATTCAGGCCCTCATGGATTTCCCGACGCAGGGATTCCAAACGTAGATACTTGCATAGGAAAATGGTTTTGATTGCTCTCCCCAATTCCGCCAATCCCTTGTACGTCGGATGCATAGTTTCTCCACGAGAAAAACGACGTAGAATAGCTTCAGGATCTGCCGTTCGATGTTTCAGCGCTGCAGTATACTTAACCATTTCATCGTATTGTCGTTCAATCAGATCCCAGTCAATGACAGAGCTCAGGATAGGAGTAAGATTTTGCAACCGGCCTTTGAAGTCTGATGACGGTAGACATAGTTTTTGACGTGCAATCGCCTTCAATCTTGGAGCCAGTTCGAAACTGAGCATACGACAAAAGGCAAAAGCCACTTCGCTCTGGCCATGACTATCTACATACTGTCGTTGAATATCCATATCAGTACAATGGCGTAACACTCCCTCAATCATGGAAGCTACTTCAGATGAAGAACATCGTTTCAATTGAGAAAAAATACAGGTAGAACGCTTGGCCACATGCCAGTAAATCATGACGCCACGCCCCTTATACCGGACATGCCATTCCGTCATAAGGTTACGGTCCCAGGCGCCAAATTTCTTGGAATCTGAGGCGCAAGCCGTGCCAACTTCTCCCCAGATAGATGGGTCACGAATAGCAAGCGTCGCATTGACAATTTGCCTGATTGCTTCCTGGAGAGCTCCCCGGTGGATGAATTTACGCCGGACATGAAGAAGTTCTTTATAGGATACACCTGGAGATCCAGCACTTATACGTTTTAGTCCCGCATTCGTCCCCAGACCATAAAGACACAACAGGAGTCTTTGCTGGAGGGTTTCTTCGTCCAGAACTACCCTGTCCCCTGAAGTTTGGAAAGCACTGAGAAACCCAGTATCAAGGGCGCTTTCTTTAAGAAGATCCAATAACCCTGTCATCGGCCATCTGCGTTCGATCTCGGTTTTGACTGATGCCAATCCTGTTGGTTCAGGTAAAGGAATATAGGGCGAAATGGATATACTATTTTTACCACGCTCCTTGATCCGGACAAGGTTGTTATTCGGGAGTTCATTGTTCAGTAATAGCAATTCGGCTTCAAGTTCAGCCCGTATACCTGCAGTGAAGGTCTTTGCATCCTGGCTAAGGCCAAGATCCTCATAGTAAGTCTTGCGTTTAGTATCAAAATCTTTAGGCAAATCATCGTCCGGATTACGATAACGATCAGAGCCAACAACCCAAATTTCCTTGCAACGTATCCGGTCCCGTAGAGCAAGCAGAACACAAAGTTCGTAATTTATCCTATTTATTCGGAGACAACCCGAACTGTCGGCTTCAACAACGCAATTATACCATTTCGGTGCGATCACCCCGTCGATTGGGATACCATCTTTCAGACGGACAATTCGGCGGGTATCGTTTTTCATACTCTCAATCCAGGCAAGAGCCTTAAGTACTGGGCGATGTATGACGTTGTTAGATTTAAAATCCAGGACCTTGAGAGTATCAGGTAACATTGGACGATAATGATGAGCGTAGGAACTTCTCATGACCTGAAATACAAGCTGGTTCCATGTTCCTCGCGTCTTATGGCCTTTAATTATTGCAGCAAGCTTCTCTTCCCCTGCAACCGGAAAAATAACGTCCCTAATTACTCCGTCCGGGTTTCTAAGGGCAGCAAAGGCCATGTCGACAAGAAGTTTTTCCTTACCATGTATCTTGGAGGCATTCCGGGAAACTTCAGCAATAATTGTGCTTTCAGCCTTTTTTGATATTTTATGAGTCGTTTCCAGCAAGAGATCGGTTAGGCCATCCGCCAGCTCAGCTTCGCGTTCAATCAAGAAAATCACATACATTCCAAGTCGGCGGTTTATTGTGTGCCGGCGCATTTCCCATGCGGCTTCCTGTGCCACCCGACGCCTGTATTTCTCCCGCCAGTAAGGCCCAATTTTGGATATCATTGAGCGTGGCAGGGCAAGTGAGCGTATAAAAGACAATCGTCCAGAGACCTTAAGCACACTCTCGAGCGCTACACGCCCGGGCTCTTCTTTGAAATCCGAAAACCCATAGGAAGGTGGAGTTGGGTCAAGAGAATTTTCAAGGCGGCATATAGTCTCATACCCGAGCCTCATAACAATACGAGCCAAGAGATCATCCTCATATTGTTGCCGTGCCGTTCTAACCAACCGAGTGGCCTCTTTAAGAGCTGGTCCCTGTAGTTGTCGTTCTAGGCACCATAAATACAGGTGATCCAACATCTCTCCTGTTAACGTACAGGTGGAGCAAAGCTCATGGGTCAACCATAGTTGTAAATTCCTACGATCATCAGCTTTCATCTTTCGCACATTGAGGAGAGATAAAATTTCCAAACGATGACGTTGGCTGTTGCGGCTGGAAAATTCATATAAATCAACGTCAGTAACCTCCCGACCAACTTGGTCGGCAAGGAAAGGCAGTGCAAATTCAGGGATTTCTTTCCATGTTTTTGGAAAACGGCCTACAAGACTATAAAACTTTAATTGTGCCGCAAAACCAAGTCTGAAACCTGACGATTTACCCTCGATCCGGGTTAAGTCGTCATATCCTAAGCTCCATTGAGTTCCCACATCTGCTTCGGTCCAGTCGTGTGCCATACCAACATCCCTTGTCTGAAATGAAAAAAGATGAAGTATAATGATCAATGTTTATACCGTATGCAGGCTATTTGTTCTCTTTATGTTCGTTGAGATGTCGTATTTGGGCAGCTATGATGTCATTAGGTCAAACAGATCAAAAAAAATGAATGTCAGTTCTGTACCCTAATTTCGAAATATCTCATAATTTATATTACCATTTAAATTCAGCAACTTAAGATCAATAAATCGGCGACGAACACAGCGCTGACGAAAGGAATACTGCAATTATCTATAATTTTGTTCTAGATATGTTCTTTTAGATGGCCTAAATCGCAGCTTCGGGCCAGTTACCCCTTATTCCATGACTGTTTGCCAGTTTTTCCGGTGTGAATGAA
Source organism: Amylibacter sp. (assembly GCA_965206885.1). Taxonomy (GTDB): domain Bacteria; phylum Pseudomonadota; class Alphaproteobacteria; order Rhodobacterales; family Rhodobacteraceae; genus Amylibacter. The sequence continues at coordinate 67,702 of CBDBLJ010000009.1, forward strand.
AATACCTTTTACCCTGTTCCTGGAGCACTTGTTTCGGAATTCAGCAACATGAACATGATTGATGTGAGCCTTATATCTTTTTGCCTGGATAAAAACAGGCATTGAGTGAATTTCAGCCCGCCCATCAATCCCGCCGTCACCAGTATATCTCTTGTTTCTCTTGATCTTGTGTCCAAGATCCTTGAGCGCCGTAAGGATCATTTCTTCAAAAACAAAGGGATCAACAGAGCGCAAAAAATAGAACTGTTTTTCTGCTGAAGAAATTCTTCTAAACCTGAAAAGCTGAAGTCTAGCTCTCCATATTTTTTCGATGTGAGAAAATTTTCCGAACTGGAGACGCAACCCAACAGCAATAATGATCGCCAACCAAAAATACCACGGCACGTTAAAAGCAATTTGTTTTAATATATCCAGCATCAGTTCACCCCCGCTTTTAAATATCTGTGACTGAGTTCAAACATCAAGTGTGACAAGACCGGCACCTTCTCTGTGACATAAATTATTTAGTAGGGTTAAGTTCAAGACGATGTTTGGTAAGATCAAGATATTGCCAATTATTCCGGCACACCCATTCCATTACCTGTCCTTCAGGATCGGGGTTACGGGTAAATGCTTTAACAGCCCTTTCATAACGTTCTGACGTACACTTTATATCCCCGAAATTATCAAGATTGCTTTTCAGCCCTTCTAAATCTTCACTATTCATTTGCGACCGGAAGGCTATAAAGCTGTTGTCAGAATTGAGTGATAAAAATAAATAGTCATTTGTCTGGGTTATTGTCTCCAGTACCACTTGAACAATGGGATTTCCTGGAACAAACAGTCCGTGATAAACAGCATGACCAAAAAATTTAAAAACGAATTGGAATATTGGACTTCCTTCATATTCCAGTACCGAATGTCCAAAACAAAATCCAAGATCCTTGGAATTATCTGGTAAAGGTACTTGTGGCCGTATAGCTAGAAATCCACTCTTTACACCATCTTCTTCAACCAGACCAAGAGCAAAGCATGATGGTTCTGCGTCCATAAGATCCTGCATAAATAAGCGGTTAGCTGTTAATACTGGTAAATCAATATTCATTAATAATCTATATTCCAAAAGAGGTCCATTGCCCGATGTAGTCCTTAGATTTACCAATAATATCAGGCATCAAATTTAGCTCTCTCCAAAATACCAAATACGGATCTGTGCAACTGTAATTCGCCGTTTCTTGCAGCGTCAACCATGCCACAAAGGAAGCCGCCTGGACTACGAACCGGATTATCAGGGTGATATTGATTTTTATCAGCAACCAGCACACAAACAGCAGCGGGTAAGCGACCGATTTCAGCAATAGCCTCAAGCCAGGCATGGCGATTAATACCAAGCTCATGACACATAATCTGTGCTGCATCGACAATATCAGCGGCAACTATCGGCCTGTCATGCAGGGGTATATGATCCCTGAATTCACAAGTGGCAGCATTAAGTAAGTGCTTGAGATTCAAGTGCTCTATGCCAGTCGAAGCTTTTCCGCTTTCTTGGTCGTTTTTTTCTTGGTTAGGTCTGGATTTAACATCAGGCTTCTTTTGAAAGCCAGTGCTGGTGTGAGCGTTAGCGAACAAATTACCAGCATCTTGTGACGGTAAGTCACTCCCTTTAATCTTATCCACTGGATTACATGTATCTTCTTTAGAAGAGTTTAAGTTAGTTGTAATGTATAAGTGGCGGTCATCTACGTCCCCCTTGGCGGACATATCCACATTTTGTTCATTGTCTATTGTCTCTTCACTGTCTCTAAAGTGCTCGTCAACGGTCAGCTCCAAGAGCAACAACTTTGCGTGTCTCCGCCGGATCTCGGCAAGCGGCGTACTAGCCTCTGGAGAGGCTAACTCATCAATCTCATCTGTTGAGAGACCAGCAAAACGGAATTTTGATAATACCATTCTTTTTAGAGCTGATAATTCTCGTACTTCCTCTTTCCATATATCCCTGTTCTCTATGACAACTTCCGCATGTGCCTTTAGCTCGTGATACAAAAATGCCAAGGGAGATAGATCAACACCATAGGCATATTCAATATAATCCCTATGATCACGTCTTCCTCGGCGCTTGTGATTACCACTATCCTTCCAGGTGATCGCTCCAAGCTCATGAAGCTCTTTCTCGATGCGCCTAACTGTCCTCTCGCCCCTGTTAAGCTCAATCGCTATTGATCGAACAGACTGCCATACAACAGGCGGGTGATAGGCTTCTGCCGACCAGTCTTTTTGATTGGTGAATTTAAGAGAATGAGCAAGATAGCGAATATGGTGCTCTTTAAACCCGAAATCATGCCCGATAAACTGGAGAAGTCCCAGAATATCATACATGGATATACCTTCAGGCAATCCCGAAAAATTGGTTGTGCATTTCGCAAGCTCCGCTATTTGCGGCGAAAAATTGCGTTGCCCACTATTGATACCTAATTCCATTCTATTTCATCAGCTATAAAAAGATCCTAAAATCAGAGCGCAAAAATCCTTTGCGAAAAGTCGCATTAAATATTGACACTTTAATTTATGGAGATAGAATGGACCTCAACTTATTACCGAGATTTATTCTATCTCCGCAGTCACCTCGAAGTTAGCGCTTCGAGGTTTTTGCTTTTTTAGATCTCATTTTTCTAATGCTGCCTCCCCTAAAAGATTTAAAAATATAAGAATGCCCTTACAATCTGCGAAAACTTGGGGGCATGAACGAATCGAAAACACGCAAATGGGCGGAAACGACTTGTTAACCTATTTTGCTACCACATATTGTAGGCTGAACAAAAGACTTTCCATTAGTGGGGGGTGTTTTATAAAGTGCGCCCAAGGTCGCTGCATCTTTCAGTGCAACAGCTTCACCGAAGTCACTTAGCACTTGCCCCCAGAGATTTAGAGGCCCACCAGCATTACAAAACGGCGCTTGGCGGTATTTAACGCGCTCAACCTTTGACTATCCTGTCCTGGGTCTTTTGTGTATTCACGTGGCCACTTAACAAAAATAGCTGGCATAAAGTCGATCCCCCACTTATCCGACATTGTTGAACTTCAAGTCTGATCCAAACTTGTCTGTGAAAATTTCACGTTCGTAGCTGGTCCACAAATCACTCTGAACAGTGCGTTTGATATTCTCTGCCATTTCCCTTATGGCCGTAAGCCTTGAAGCCTTTTCGAGCGAAATCCCGGCAATATTATTAATGCGGTATTCGTAGCCATTCACAACATCAGTTCCGCCCCACCTGGGAGAAACAACAAAGACACTGCTTCTTCCTGCACCCATTGATAATTCTTCTAGGTGAATACTGACGGTTCCAACATCATATTCAAAGCTATCTAGTATCAACCCCTTTACTCCTAGCGACGATACCAAAACCGATCATCCTCTATATGCCAGAAACTACCACGTGTTGGGCCTGTTCCTGGATGCTTTTGAGGCTTACCATCAACGTAGACGATGACATATTCTGGGTGTTCTCTCTTAATAGCATTATAGCTTTCGGTTATAGTGTCGCCTTTATTGTTTTGTCTCGATTTTGAGCATGTAGCTGGTGTTCCGTCCTTTCCCCCTGTAGCAGGACGAAAAGTGTATCCAGACTTACAAGGGTAATATTCTTCTCGGCCTTCAGTATAATAGAAGCCATTCAAACTTTGCGAGGAACCTGAATTAAGACCAACAACACAACTCCCCATACTTGGAAGAGGTGGCTTAGGAGGTTTGGAAGTTATGCGACGAATATATTCCCTAAGAGGCGGCTTACAATCAGCGCCGGGAAAGCCCTGGGGGAGACATAACCAGATTGCACAATCTGCCTCATTAATGGCCTGTGCCGTCTGACTAACACTCAATACCGTACCCGCGAGAAGAACTCCGACAACAGCGTGTTTTATAGCCATCATTTATCACCTTCATTTTTTATAGGAACAAGAGCTGTAATGAAATTACGGCCTTGCCCACGGACACGTTTAATCACACCAATCACCTCTAATTTTTTAAGTATTTTTCCAACAGACGCATTATTCTGGGTCATAATTTCACCGATTTCTTTTTGATTCAAACGGCATGATTCTCCGAATTTATCAGTATTTTTAAGAACAACAGCCATCAGCCCTAAAAGTTTAGAAGGATCTGTCGCTGTGAGTTCATTCGGCCCCTCAATGTAAGAAATTATTTTATTAAAAATTAAGTCATAACCATCTTGCATAAATTCATTTGTTACATTATTGTCATGTTTCAAGTCAATAAGATTATTAAATTTTTCATCCGAAACAGGCTCGTTGAAATGCTCCACGCCCCCCACACCTACGAATTTTTGCCCGTCTGGGAGTTCCCAGTTTTCGGGCGAAAGGGGTGTGATATAAAGAGGGTTTCCCTTTTCTCCGGCCGGGTCTCTACGAATTATCCCGAGTTCTTCAAGGACCTTCAAAGCGTTGGTTATGTTAGTGTCTGTCACTCCAAAAGACGCCGCAATATCACGCGCAGTCATATTTGTAGAGTTATTAAACCCTCCAGATTCCAGATAGACTTTAGACATAATACTAAAGGCTTTCCAGCGAAGGGAAGTTGGTATGTTGTTTGCTATAAATGTTTGCAAAAGAGGATTCACGTACAACTTCCACCAGTTATTGTTTTTATCTGGAAGCATATCTTATTTATCCATCATTCTGGAATCAACATAAAATATTTTAACGAGCCAACACAACACACCCATAACAGGCAACTCGTTAATCATATAAATACTCTCTCACTATTGAACATCCATTCCCAAAGAAACTATAGCCTTGGGATGATTCTGAAAAGAAATGAAAAATCAGTCAAAACCAAAACTAAAAATTATCTTATTCGGCAAATTTCACATGTTTCTACTCAACTCATGAATTTTATTGCCGTTAACTATATTTTTACTATTGATCAGATTCACTACTTCTGTTTGATTACAATACGGGACTTACTACAACCTAATAATTGTACAAACAACAAGCAACTTTCAGAGAATATATTCCTTCTTGAAGGCCGAATATTCAAAGAAGTTATAAAGAACTCTGAGAGAATGATGGCGTATGGAATTCAATTACTAAAAAAGGGTGTTTCAAAAAAATCCCTTATTTTAGTTGTTCTTTCTTCTATTTTAACCAGCACCTTTCAAGGTACTGGTGGTGCTCAAGTTATAGAGTACAATTTAGACGGAACCATCATAAAGCCTACACCAGTTAAGCAAATATCCCGCAGATTAAGCCCCGTTGAACTATCAAGAAAACGGAAAAGGCAGTGGGACAAAAAAGCAATCATTCAGCAAGCTACCAAAGCGGCAAGGTTCTATAAAATCCCGTCCAAGCTCTTTATAGCTCTCATACAGCAAGAAAGTGCTTTCAACATCCATGCTATCTCCCCAAAAGGAGCAATCGGCCTCACTCAGTTAATGCCCGATACTGCAAAGGCATTAGGGGTGAACCCCAAAATTCCGAAACAAAATATTGATGGTGGCGCACGTTATCTGGCCTCTCAATACAGAAAATTCAAATCATGGGAATTAGCTCTGGCTGCTTATAACGCCGGACCTAATAGCGTCAAAAAATATGACGGTGTTCCACCCTATAAAGAAACTCAAGAATACATTCAAAAAATAGTAACCAATTGGAAAGAAGGATAAATCCTCCAATGAATAAAAATTCAATTTCAACATATGTTAAATCAGCCCTGGTCTTCGGGGTGATCGCAAGCTTCCCCGAAATAGCAAATGCTGGCTGGCTGGAAGATGCTGCGGGTGACTTCGCCCGAGAAACCCTCGCTGACTCAAAAACCCTTGGCGTGGTTATAGCTGCTATCGGCTTTATCTGGGGCCTTCTGGCATATGTTCTTTCATGGGGTTCACTGAAACTACCACTGATTGCCATTCTGGTAGGAACTCTTGTTGGCCTTGCCGACACCTTTATCGGAACAGCCTGAGCCGATGCGGAGACAAAGCTTCATTTTCCAAGGCATTAACCGCCCCGCAGAATTTGCGGGGATGCCCGTAATTTACCTAATGCTCATTGGTGGCTGTGCAGCTTTAAGCGTTTATTTTTTCGGCCTTATTTTCGCATTGATTTTTTCATTCGTCTTATACGCCGGATTGAGAATTTTTTACGATTGGGAGCCGCAGTTTTTTCAAATTTGGGTGGTATCCAAATTTAAAACACCACGAACCAAAAACCGAAACCACCATAAAGGGGACCGCTACTGTGCTTGATCTATTACGACAACCTGATAATGCAAGTATGTGGTCCCTTGCCAAGTCAATTCTGGAACCATCCTGGAGAAAAGACGAAGTAAAACTATTTCAAATGCTCCCCTACGGATACATCGTCAATGACACTGTAATCTCAACGCGCGACGGCGGTTTGCTTGCTGCTGCTGAATTTTACGGTGTAAATGCGGGTACGCTCGAAAACAGGGATTTTGAATATATCGTTGAACGATTTGAATCTGTACTCCTGAATGTATCGCCTGATATCTCAATCTATATCCACAGAATAAATATCCCCGAAAGTACGGAACCGCATGGGGAAAATTCATCTGATTTCGCCAGTGCGGTTTCAAATTCATGGAAAAAGAAAATTGGCGGTAGTCATTTAAGAGAAAGAAAAATTATCCTCTCTGCCGTGATACGTCCGTCTGCGGATGCAAAGGTTAAAAGCCTTCTTGCTGGTGGAACAACCATAGATGAGGAACGCAGTCATCTAGTAGAAGAACTGGATAATTTCTTCGCGATGTTATCGGGAACACTTGGGGAAGATCGCGTTAAGAGATTATCTATATCCGACGGGAAATGGCTTGGATTTTACAACTATTTTCTAACCGGAAAATACCACCCTGTCATTCATACCAATGAATGCGAACCTATTAGTTTCAATCTCCCGGAACACGATATTACCTTTGGTTCGAAGGATATAACCCTTCATTCCAATACCGACGATGAAGAAGACCGGGAAATACGGGTTTATTCGCTCAAGAATTACCCTACTGTCAGTAATCCTGGTATTTTTGACCGTCTCGATTTGCCTGTAGATATCGTCATCACCTTTACATATCTGCCAATTGCACGAGCAAAAATATCTGAAGCCATCAGGCGCAGAAAAGGTCAGATGAAATCTGCTGGCGATCAGGCAGTCAGTCTTGAACAAGAATTGGGTGTTTTTGCCGATGCTGTCGCTTCAGGTAACTTGTCCGCTGGCAAGAACCACATGAGCATCGTTACTTTTGGTAGCAAAGAGCAGCTTAGAACTGTTGAAAAAAGTCTTATTGGTAGTGTCCAGATAGCAGGGGGTACCCTCCATCGCGAAGGCATGTCCAAACGTGCTATATTCTTTGCACAGCACCCTGGAAACACTTCTCTACGGCCAAGAGAACAAATCATAAGTAATGCCGCTTTTGCCGACTTTGTAGCCTTTCATATGCGCCCCAAAGGTCTGCCGGGAAACAAGCTGCCCTGGAAGGCACCGCTTGCTACCATGCCAACAACCCAAGGCGAAGCTTATAAAGTTTCGCTTCACCTTGAAAAAACCTCCTCGGACGAAGAAAACCTCACTTCCGGCCACGGAAGCATACTTGGCCCCAATGGTTCGGGTAAAACGGTTATCAACCAAAAGACGACGTATTGCAGAATCTGGTTGCCGATTTTGACGACTAGAAAGAATAAAAGCCTTCAAATCGCGCCTCACTTCCATAACCGTACGCAATACTTCTTCAACCCGAATACTATCATTTTCTTGCCAAATAACCTGACGAATGCTTGCTGCTTTAGCCAACCTGTTAAGGTTTGTACAAGCCCCCTGGAGTTGTCGTAAGCCTGATTTCCAAATTCCCACCACCTCTGGATCTGGATCAAGAAACCCTATTGGCACCCTTATCAATCGCCGGATTAAGGCGTTTCGATTGGTGCCTAACTGCTTTGCTGTGCTGTCCAAATTCTTCAATTCTTCTGAAGACAATCTAACTGAAATAATCGTGCTATCGATTGTTTTATTAGCCATAAAATTGTTCAGCGACAATAACCTTGGCCGGTTGCGACAACCACCTTGGCCGGTGGATCTGATCATTAAAAAGGGCGTGCCCGTTTGATAATCAGATCCACCGGCCAAGGCTTAATTTGGTGTTAGTTACAAGCTGCTGTGAGTTGATAAATTAGGAACCTCTAGATGTAATTGGAGGAACCTGTTTGCCGTATAAATTTATCACAGATGAACAACTGAGACTTTACATGACAGATAGAAAAACTCATGGTCAACGAACCGCCGCTGCCCGCGCAGGGTTTAGCGAACGCACGGCCCGCCGATTTGACGTTGATGCGACTTTACCGTCACAACGCAATATAAAGCGAGGGCGAACAGTTTCTGATCCGCTTGAAGATATCTGGGATAAGGACATCCTTCCCATTTTGGATAAAGACAACTCGGTCAAACCCATTACTTTGTTGCGCCACATACAGAGCCTCTATCCGCTCCGTTTTCCCGATGACCGTGTCAAGCGCACGTTAGAGCGCCGAGTTCGGGGATGGCGGGCTCTGAATGGCCCTGAAAAGGATATCATTTTCAGGCAAACACCTGAGCCGGGTTACATGGGCCAATCAGATTTCACGGATGCAGCCGACTTAAGTATTACCATTGCAGGAGATCCTTTGGTGCATCGGCTCTATCATTTTGTTCTGGTATATAGCCGATGGGAACATGTTGGGGTCGTACTTGGCGGTGAGAGTTTTACAGCCCTTGCGGAGAACTTACAAAATGCGCTTTGGTCCTTGGGGGGCGCTCCTGAAAACCACCGGACCGACAGCCTGTCTGCGGCCTTTCGGAATTTGAGCGTTGAGGAAAAGGAGGACATTACCAAACGTTATTCTGCTTTTGTTGAGCACTACGGTATGGAGGCCAGTCGAAATAACAGAGGGGAATCACACGAGAACGGTGCCATTGAATCTCACCACGGTCACCTTAAGACTGCGATAAAGCAGGCCCTGATTTTGCGTGGCAGTAATGACTTTGACACTTTGGATGAGTATCGGCGATTTTTGGACGAGCTGATTGCTAGACGGAACAAACATCGTGACCAAGATATCCAAACAGAGTTGAAATCTCTCAAGGCGTTACCTCCTCGGCGAACAACAGATTACACTGAAGTCGTGTCGAGAGTTACCAAAACAAGTGGTTTTTTAGTTAAGCAGGTTTTTTATAGCGCCCCTTCTCGCCTAATTGGTCAACGCTTGCGTGTCCATATTTACGATAACCGGATAGAAGCCTATCTAGGCAGCACTCATGTCGTCAGCCATTCTCGTGAGCGGGGGCACGGCAAAGGCCCCCGCATTCATGTTATCAATTATCATCACGTCATTCATGCTCTCAAACGTAAACCTCAGGCACTCGCCAATTCTATTTATCGTGACAGTATTTTTCCAAGAACCGAGTACTCCCTGGCCTGGACATTGTTTCAGAAAAAGTTGTCCCGCAGAGATGCGTGTCGTCAGATGGTTGGGATACTTTTCCTTGCGCACGAAGAGGCTTGTGAGGCCGAAGTCGCGCACCTGATTTCGAGAGAAATCAATGCAGGAAGGCTACCTTGCGCAAAAAAACTTAAGCTGAATATCACAAAAAAGAACACGGATTTACCTCCTGATATTCCCGTGGTTCAACCTTCATTATCAGTCTTTGATACTCTGTTGGAGGATCGGGCATGACAAACATTGAAGTGGATCAGCACAAGCTGCCTCTTATGCTAACTGACTTACGATTACCCAGCTTTCACAAACACTGGCAAGATATCGCAATCCAATCCGACAAGGAGGGCTGGTCAGCAGCCAGGTTCCTTGCCGTTTTGGCCGAATATGAATTGGCCGAAAGGGACACGCGACGCATTCAACGCCATCTCAACGCATCAAACCTGCTGGGCGGAAAAACTCTGGCCACTTTTAACTTCAAGCGGCTGCCTAACGTGAAAAAGGCGCAGGTCGAAGCCTTGTCTGCCGGTGACTGGATTGACGCAAGAGCAAATCTGATTGCCATTGGAAATTCAGGGGGAGGAAAAACTCATCTCCTATGCGCCGTAGGTTATGCTCTTATAGAGGCTGGATACCGTGTGCTCTATACGCAAACCAGTGATCTGGTGCAAAAACTCCAGGCTGCCAGACGTGAACTTATGCTCGAAAACGCCCTCGCAAAACTCGATAAATTTGATCTCATCATTCTCGATGATATTACCTATGCACAAAGGGATATATCTGAAACATCCGTGCTCTTTGAATTGATCGCCAGACGATATGAGTACCGAAGTATTGCAATTGCTGCCAATCAACCTTTTAGCGGATGGGACAATATTTTTCAAGATAAGGCCATGACCGTTGCAGCAATCGATCGTCTTGTTCACCACTCAACCATTCTTGAGATGAATATCGACAGCTACAGACAATGGGAAGCCGCCCAAAATCTCAAAAAAATGTTGCGGAAAACCACAAACAAAAAGGTGAAAAATATGCCTGAAGCATCGTAAATAAACGTCAGATCACAGCCGCATCAAAAGCGGCCAAGGTGGTTGACGCAACCGGACAAAGTGGTTGACGCTCTACATAAAATATCATTTCGTAGAAATGTAGTACAATTACCTTATCCTGCCACCAATATCTTTAACATTCCAAACAGATGAAATCAATATCTCTTAAGGTTTGGGATGTTAAAGATTCCGTATACCACTAACCACGCGAACGCGAGTAATTGGTTAGTGCCGAGCATGAAATGCGAGGAGTTTTTTTATCCACTAAATAATTACCATATCGTACGATATGGTCTAATCCACTTACTGAACCAAACTTAACGAGTGACCTTCGTCACAAACACCGGGTTTCTGTTCGCTTACGCTCACACCCGGCCTGTCTCTCCAGTTAAAAGAGTTTGTTTCTAAAATAGAGTTTAAGGTTTAGAGAATAGCGAAAACCGTACAGTGTTATTTACAGTGTATGGAAAAGAGTTTAAGGTTTAGAGAATAGCGAAAACCGTACAGTGTTATTTACAGCGTGTGGAAAAGAGTTTAAGGTTTAGAGAATAGCGAAAACCATACAGTGTTATTTACAGCGTGTGGAAAAGAGTTTAAGGTTTAGGGAATAGCGAAAACCGTACAGTGTTATTTACAGTGTATGGTTTCCCATTTTAGAGAAGGTTTATCATGAGAATTTTTACTCTTGCAGGATCTAAAGGTGGTTCAGGCAAATCTGTCTCGCTTATTGCGCTTGCTTCAGCAGCCATAGCAAACGGCGAAAACGTTTTGGCAATCGATACTGATCAGGTTGTAGGTGATCATTCCGGCGGCACACTCGCTAACTGGTATAACGTCTCTAAAGAACTAGATTTCAGTCACGACAACTTAGCCGTAGAGACTGCAATTAATGTTCCCGACATTATTAAGGTAATGGAGAAATACGAGGGTTGGGCTGATATCTGCCTGGTAGATACCAGAGGGGGATTTGATGAGGCGATTGTTCCAATGGCCTCAATCTCCGATCTTATCATCATTCCTTCAATGCCTGACCTTGATGAATTACGCAGGGCAAAAATCATTGATGCGGTTTTAAATGAAGTAGAAACAGAAGATACCAATAATGAATACAACATCGCACCAAGGATAAGCATCTTTAACCGCACAGTGCCTCTCTCTAAAAGAAAATCTGAAGAAGAAGCCCGAGAGAATGCTGACGAAATCGGGATTAAATTCGCCTCAACAGAACTCAGAGACAGAAAGGCTTATAAGTCTATGCGTGACAGCGGCCTTCTCTCCCCAATTATTCAATTTCTTGAAACACAAGGACCTATGGAAAAAGGCCAAGCGCGGCACTACAAAGAAGCCCTTACAGAATGCATCGCTCTACTTGCAGAATTAGATGAATTTGCAGGAGTTACAGCATGAGGCTTAGAGACAGAAAACCACACCCCGGCAAATCAATCTCTGAACGTAAGGTAGCAGGAGAAAAAGCTCTTGGTATGGCAAAGAAAAACCCGGTAGTTCAATCCAGTGCAAAAAGCCTTTCAGCCAGTGAAACCTCAAAGAAAACCAAACCAAAAATTAAAACGATCCCCGAGGGCGGGGTTAAAGCCAATGTGTCAATTCAGCTCGCAATTTATGATAAGGCAAAAGTTGATAAGGCATTGGAAATATCTGCAATTTCAAATGCGAGTTTCAATCGGTGTATTAGAGAATATGCTAATGAAATAATTACCGATTTCAGAATTTCTCTCTCTGAAAATAAAATAAACTATAAAGAAATATCCACCTTACCGAGAACGAAATATCTCTTTAAAACAACACTCGCTTTTGAAGTAGAAATTATTGATGCTCTAAAGAAAAAAATGGACCCGTTCGATCTGTACTCACAAGCTCAGATAATGAATAATGCTCTTAACAAATTTTCTTCCGAGTTCAAAAGCAAGTAAAAAGCCAACCCCATGATAACCCTACACCCCTTATTCGGGAATAAGGGGTGTAAGGTTATCATCCTCCAGTTCCGCACAAATCATACGCTTCATATCTTTTACACAAGCAACATTAGTGTCCGATTTACCCCAAATATTCTGGCCGCAATCTGGACAGGTAAATTTCCATTTGCTCTTCTTTTTCGGGTTTGGATTACCTTCGGTTTCATCCTCACCGTCCAAACCGGAAAATTTTTGAATACTATCCGCCCATGACAACTTAAATCCTTTTGTAATTAAGGATTTAACCGCTCTGTCAAATGGGCCTCCATTAATTATATAATGCGTCATTTGCTGGCCTGTGTCCTTACCTCCGGGTTTTCCTGTATTGGAAGGCTCCAAACCGATATTTCGCATAAGAACACCCCAAGCCTTGTTATGCCATGCTCCTTTACCTGGCTTACCAAAATGCTGTTGCTCCAGATGTGTCATTTCATGTGCCAATGTCGATAAAACATCCTCAAGCGTTCTGGTGCGAAAATGCTGAGGGTTCATAGCAATTTCATCTACAGGCCGTTTACCATCAACTCTTTCCCAACGATCTGGGCAGAAATAACCAAACGTTCGGCCTTTGCGCGCGTGGACGATAAAACATGGAGGTAAGCGGTTGCCGAATAATTCCTGATTAAAAAAATCATAGGCACGCTGCAACTCTGAATAAGCTTCTTCAGAAGGGGCAAGATTACGTTTATTCATGTGATCTCCATATTCCATATCGTACGATATAGTATTACCTCAAAAAAATAATTTTAAAACATTTCGGCTCTTCTCCGCTTTGTTGAGTAGATTTAGGATTTCAAATAGAGCATAGATTGATTATCTGGAATGGATGATTGTCTAATTTTGAGTTTGAAGTATTCGGTATCCTTGATGCCTCTGGCTCGCTTACGGATCATTCCTATACTGACATTACCAGCCTCTATCCTGGCGCTTGTGAGCTTGTGTTTGGCGTAGTTGCAGATGCCCACACAATGTTTCCGTAGGGATTTCGCGAACTTTTTTAGATAGAGCATCTGTGACTGATCTGCTATCAGGCACCAACGTTCCAGTTGCTCCGCCATCGCCTCAAATGAAGCGGCACTCCACAGCAGCTGAAGCTGTTCTTTCAAGACGTAAAGTGCATTCAGGTTGCTATTGCTCTCCAGCAACCTTTGCAGCTTGTCACTTTGTTTTTCACTCAACTTATCCGCATTTTTGAGCAACAGATAATGCGTCCCTTTCATCAACTCTTTACCACTTGGATCGGCCTTTCTGAACTCAAGTCGACGCTGATTATGGATAGCTTTGCTGTAGTTTTTCATGACGTGGAAACGGTCAAATACTATGTCGGCCAACGGCAAGGACTCTCTGACAGCCTTTTGGTAGGCAGGCCCCATATCCATCGCTACGGCCTTTATTTTGCAGGCTGTATCTGGTTGCAGTTGTTTCAAAAACCTTGAAAAAACCTCGGCAGTTCGGCCTGCTTCAACCCAGATCAGATGACCGCCAACCATATCGTAGACCACCGTCATGTAGTCATGACCTTTCGCCCGGGCAACTTCATCTACACCAATATATTCCAAGCCAGTTAGCTCTGCAGGATCAAGCGTAGGGAGAGTTTCAATAAGGTATGCCCTGTCGATATTCTTGACCGTTTCCCATCGTATATCCAAATGTCTGGAAACCGCTTGAATAGACATATGCCGACATAATCCACTGATCAGTCGGCAAAATCGGTGAGTGAAACGGCACCCTTTATCAACAAAATCACACCCCTCAATGCGGCGTTCGCCCTTGTTAATATAAACCTGCGCCAGCTCAATCTCGACCACACAAGGATACCCAAAAAGGGGGATGTCGTTTACTTGTCGGCGGACATGCTGGTTGATGCTTCCCTTCTGGCCTGTAGCAGGGTCTATAGCCCTCCTACGCGCGTCTCGGCTGCAGTGAATGACAATCTTAACACCGCCGTCATCCAGTTTAATTTCATTTACACGTTGCCCTTTGAGGCCTAAAATATGCTGCGAGATGTTGATTGTCATATACCTGCTCTATGTAAAGTTATCAGAAACCATACATATCAACAGGTTACTTGGAGGTCGGCATCTTTTTCTACTCAACAAAGCGGAGAAGAGCCATTCTTATCCTGATCACGTCGGATCAGATCTCGAAAATATTCGCTATCATTTCCATAACGGCCACTCTCAATCTGGGATTTCACCCATCCGTCCATTGCATTTGGGATGGTTATTGTTTTTCGCATCATGGACATTGTAATTTACCTCTTTTCTTTATACGACAATGTGTGATCGTATAAACGCCATTAATATTACTTTCGACATACAATTATGGCAATAATCTTTTGCTGATAAGCAGATTTTCTAATACATTTCAAATATTATCTAATAAAAATACATATTTTTTTTGATTAGGGCTTAAAGATAGGCTAATGCTCTAAAATTAACACATGGTGGGGAAACATAAATGCCAAAATATAAACGTACTAGATGTGGTGTGTCATACCTCACCACCTTAACCACAGTATCTATACTTTCCCTGCCAGTATCCGTGCTTGCGCAAACAATTACCGTCGGTTCAGGTGAAGTTAGAACGACAAATATTAACGGCGATACTGTCGAGATCAATGGAACGCTGACAACGAGCGGTAATGACTTGAACGGCATTTCCTCGACTGGCGCTGACGCGGAGATCTCTGTTGGCGCGTCTGGCGAGATCACAACGAGCGGCAATAGCGCGCACGGCATTCGCTCGGAAGGTACAAGCGCGACAATCACCAGCGATGGCGATATCACAACGAGCGGTGAGAGCGCGCACGGCATTCGCTCGGAAGGTACAAGCGCGACAATCACCAACACTGGCGAGATCACAACGGGCGCAACTGACGCTAACGAGGAGATCGCAACTGACGCTAACGCGGAGATCGCCAACACTGGAACCATCAGTTCGGCTGGGTCAGGTATTTTCTCTAGTGGTACGTTTGCAACGATCATTAATGCCATAACCGGCGAGATCACAACGAGCGGTGAGAAGGCTCACGGCATTCGCTCGGAAGGTACAAGCGCGACAATCACCAACACTGGCGAGATCACAACGAGCGGTGTTGACGCAGAAGGCATTCGCTCGACTGGCGCTGACGCGACAATCACCAACGATGGAACCATCACAACGAGCGGTGTTGACGCAGAAGGCATTCGCTCGACTGGCGCTGACGCGACAATCACCAACGATGGAACCATCACAACGAGCGGTGTTGGCGCGAAAGGCATTTTCTCGACTGGCGCTGACGCGACGATCACCAGCGATGGCGATATCACAACGAGCGGTGAGAGGGCTCACGGCATTCGCGCAGCTGACGCTAACGCGGAGATCACCAACACTGGCTCGATCACAACGAGCGGTGAGAACGCGGGCGGCATTCGCTCGAATGGCGATGACTCAACAATCACCAACGATGGCTCGATGACAACGAGCGGTGTTGACGCAGAAGGCATTCGCGCAACTGGCGCTAACGCGACAATCTCCAACACTGGCTCGATCACAACGAGCGGTGAGAGGGCTCACGGCATTCGCGCAGCTGACGCTGACGCGGAGATCACCAACACTGGCGAGATCACAACGAGCGGTGTTGACGCAGAAGGCATTCAAGCGACTGGCGCTGACGCGGAGATCACCAACACTGGCTCGATCACAACGAGCGGTGTTGACGCAGAAGGCATTCAAGCGACTGGCGCTAACGCGAGGATCACCAACACTGGAACCATCAGTTCGGCTGGGTCAGGTATTTTCTCTAGTGGTACGTTTGCAACGATCATTAATGCCATAACCGGCTCGATCACAACGAGCGGTGAGAGGGCTCACGGCATTCAAGCGACTGGCGCTGACGCGACACTCTCCAACGACGGCACGATCACAACCAGCGGGACCGATTCACACGGCATTTCCTCAACGGGCACGGGGGATATCGCCAACGGGGGTGCCATCACCTCATCCGGGCAGGGGATTCGCTCGACGGGGGACGTCGATACGATCATGAATAGCGGTATGATCGACTCGGACGGGACGGGAATCCACTCCGAAGGCGCTGCCACGGAAATCACCGTTACCGCGTCGGGCACGATCACAACCAGCGGGACCGATTCACACGGCATTTCCTCAACGGGCACGGGGGATATCACCAACAATGGGGCTATCTCAACGGAGGGTAATGAGGCGAACGGCATTCGGTCGACCGGCGATAACGCAGGGATCACCAACACTGGCGAGATCACAACGAGCGGCATTGCCGCTCACGGCATTCTGGTGGCGGGAGAGGGCGCGGAAATCACCCTGGGCGATAATGGAACGATCACGACGACCGGCGGGGACGGCATCCGATCGTTTGGAGATACCTCGGAAATCACCAGCAACGGCGATATCACGACGAGCGGCGGGTTAGCCTATGGCATTCGGGCAACTGGCGATGGCACGCAGGTTACCGTAGGCGAAACCGGGACTATCGCAACGGAGGGTGATAGCGCGACCGGCATTTTCTCGTCTGGCGTCAACGCGACACTCTCCAACGACGGCACGATCACAACAAGCGGTGAGAACGCGCACGGCATCCGATCGTTTGGAGATACCTCGGAAATCACCAACACTGGCTCGATCACAACGAGCGGTGTTGACGCAGAAGGCATTCAAGCGACTGGCGCTGACGCGACGGTCACCAACGATGGAACCATCAGTTCGGCTGGGTCAGGTATTTTCTCTAGTGGTACGTTTGCAACGATCATTAATGCCATAACCGGCTCGATCACAACGAGCGGTGTTGACGCAGAAGGCATTCGCTCGACTGGCGCTGACGCGACAATCACCAACGATGGAACCATCACAACGAGCGGTGTTGGCGCGAAAGGCATTTTCTCGACTGGCGCTGACGCGACGATCACCAACACTGGAACCATCACAACGAGCGAGCTTCTTGCAACAGGCATTCGCTCGGAAGGTACAAGCGCGACAATCTCCAACACTGGCTCGATCACAATAAGCGGCGTGAGCGCACACGGCATTCGCTCAAATGGCGATGACGCGGAGATCACCAACGATGGCGATATCACAACGAGCGGTGAGAAGGCCCGCGGTATTCTCTCGAGCGGCGCTGATGCAAGGATCACCAACGATGGCGAGATCACGACAAGCGGCAAGGGCGCGGCAGGTATCATGGCGAGCAGATCTAACGCGACAATCACCTTAGGCGCGACAGGAGCTATCACAACAAGCGGTGAGAACGCGAACGGCATTGAATCAACCAACAATAACGCGACAATCTCCAGCAATGGCTCGATCACAACCCGCGGTAATAACGCGATCGGCATCCAGTCGACTGACGGACCGAACGTCGGGGGTACCCAGACATTAGCTGATAACGCGACAATCACCTTAGGCGCGACAGGAGCTATCACGACAAGCGGCGAGAACGCGCACGGCATTTTCTCGAACGGCGATGACGCGGAGATCACCAACGATGGCGAGATCACGACAAGCGGTAATAACGCGCACGGCATTTCCTCGGAGGGCGCTGACGCGACGATCACCATCAATGGCACGGTCATTGTCAGCGGTGAGGGTGCCTATGTGGTGCACGGTGGCGATGATACCAACCAGATTCTGAACCTGTTATCTGGGGCGAAGACGTATGGACAGTTCAATTTGGGGGATAGCGCTGGCGATAATGATATAGCCAACATTTGGGTGAATGATACCCAAAGCTCGTCGACCTTCACTATCGGCGGGGCAGAGACCATTAACCTGCATAGTGAGGAGCAAGACGCGCGGATACTTCGATTACCCAAATTAGTGAGTAACACTGGCGATAGTGTGGCTGTAATCGACCCGACTGGTTCGTCCGCAACCCGTATAGCACTGGGCGCGATGACAGGGCAGATACAGCGGCAGGTGTTTCAGCGCCTGGATGCCCGTCATCCCGCATCTATGGAAGGCAGTGGCAGCTGGGGTACGTTGTTCGGCATCCGTTCCGAGCGTAATGAAGACGATCTGGCGTTAGCCTGGAGTCATAGACTTTATGGTGCGACAGGTGGTTTCGACACCACTCTGGACGGCGACCGGAGGGTTGGTATAGTCGCCGGAATTGGTCAGGACCAGATCAAAACCACCGAAGTTACTTCCATCAAGGATTCTGCCACTTACGCCTTTGCTGGAGCTTATGGTCAACAGTCAATGGGTAGGCTCAACCTTGATGGCTCGGTGGTTCTCGGTTATGCCCGCCATGACAGTGCCCGCACCGTGCTGGACAATCTGGTCGGATATGAAATCGCTGACGGGGAATACAACAGCGCCTATATTAGCCCGTCTCTGGCCCTTGAGTGGTCAGAGGAACTCGGCGACTGGGGGACTGAATTGCGTCCTAGTGCACAGATCAGCTACACTTATGGGTATTATGGCGCCTACACCGAGACCGGCACGACAAACTCCAATATAAACTTCGATAGCCGGAGCGTGAATATTGTTGATGGTCGCCTGCAACTGGCGGTCGCGCAATCTTTTTTAGATGCTCAGGGAGAGATTGAACTGCGCGGCGGCGCAACGTTCACGTATTACGGAGAGGACAGTGTAGGGGCACATCTTGGCACAGGCGCCCCAATCTCTTACCGTATACCTGGTGATGAGACCATCCCTGGCGGCTATGCAGGGGTTAATATGCGTTACAAAATCGCAGACGCTGTCACCATGGGGGGTGACATCGAATATGCCAAGACATCGGGCGGTGAAGGGGCCATTTCAGGACAACTGGGGCTGGCTTTGCAGTTTTGATACCCAATAATGAGGCCGCGAGCCAATTGCCCGCTGAGATAATCCAACTTTTCTCAAGGCATTAATTTGATATAGTTGCTCTGAGGTCAGTCGTTTGTACTTTTCTCTTTTCGCTAAAACTGAAGCTCTACCGACTGAAAGTCGGTGGTTTCAAACCTAAGTGTTGGATAATGAAACGTCTGTTCGTCCTCACCGCTATACTCTTGGGAATCCTGGCTGGAAAGCCCGTCTTTTCTGCTGATTTGCAAAAGGGGTTAGATGCTTATGATCGGGGGGATTACGAGACCGCTCTGAAGGAATTGACACCTTTTGCCGAACAGGGAAATTCCGAAGTCCAGATCTATCTCGCCGAGATGTATCACTATGGCACTGGCGTGGTGCCGGACAACAATACTGCTGTCCAGTGGTACAGGCTTGCTGCCGAACAGGGAGAAGTTCTGGCCCAATTCAGTCTTGGGGTGATGTACTACAACGGCAAAGGCGTGACACAGGATTATACCCGAGCCCATATGTGGGTAAATATTGCGGCTTCCCGGGGGCATGATTTTGCGCTTGATCTTAGGGATATTATTGAGAAAAAAATGTCCGCCACCCAAGTAGGAAACGCACAAAAACTAGCCCGTGGATGTGTCGATAAGAACTACAAGGGCTGTTAACGCTTACTCTTGGTATTTACCAATCTTGGGTCTAACCCAACATGTGTGGATACTTCCCCTTATGCAATTAATTTCTGAACCTTTATAAGCATGTGATCAGGTGCGGTCATGTGTCAGGCCTCTGGTGTGCGGCTTTTCATGTGACCGCGGGCCGGTATGGTAAGTTCGCGGACTAGATCCCTATCAAAGGTGCGAGCTTGTTGCTCTTGTTGCGTTTCTGGTTTTTCTGGTCCGGATCAATTGATCATTTGCCCATTCGATTCATAAACCTCTCACATCCCCAACATACCGATGATTAGAGCTACGGATAATTTACGCCGCAATCTCAAGCATCGGATTTCTGTAATCTTCACCTTTAGTCAACATAGCCCATATTGTACGGGCCATCTTGTTGGCCAATGCAATCGCAACGACCATTAGTGGCTTACGTATGAGAATACAAGAAAGCCATGAGCCTTTAGGAGCTCCTCCTTTTTTACTTGCCGCCACGATTACGGACATTGCCCCCATAATAAGCAATCGTCGAATATCTTTCTGTCCCATTTTTGACGTTCGCCCAAGACGTTGTTTACCGCCTGTGGAATTCTGTTTTGGAACTAACCCGAGCCAGGCCGAAAAATTACGTCCCTTTTCAAACTGGTTCATTTCTGGTGCAAAGGCTTCTATTGCCATGGCGGTAATAGGACCAATGCCAGGAATAGTTTCTAATCGTCGAGATGTGTCGCTTCGTTTTGCTTCAGCCTTTATAGATATTTCCAATTCGTTAACCCGCTCTGTCAGCCTTTCAATCTGATCAAGATAAATTATTCCAGCTTCACGAACGTGATAGAATAAATCATTGTCAAAATGGCTCTTCTCCGCTTTGTTGAGTAGAAAAAGATGCCGACCGCCAAGTAACCTGTTGATATGTATGGTTTCTGATAACTTTACATAGAGCAGGTATATGACAATCAACATCTCGCAGCATATTTTAGGCCTCAAAGGGCAACGTGTAAATGAAATTAAACTGGATGACGGCGGTGTTAAGATTGTCATTCACTGCAGCCGAGACGCGCGTAGGAGGGCTATAGACCCTGCTACAGGCCAGAAGGGAAGCATCAACCAGCATGTCCGCCGACAAGTAAACGACATCCCCCTTTTTGGGTATCCTTGTGTGGTCGAGATTGAGCTGGCGCAGGTTTATATTAACAAGGGCGAACGCCGCATTGAGGGGTGTGATTTTGTTGATAAAGGGTGCCGTTTCACTCACCGATTTTGCCGACTGATCAGTGGATTATGTCGGCATATGTCTATTCAAGCGGTTTCCAGACATTTGGATATACGATGGGAAACGGTCAAGAATATCGACAGGGCATACCTTATTGAAACTCTCCCTACGCTTGATCCTGCAGAGCTAACTGGCTTGGAATATATTGGTGTAGATGAAGTTGCCCGGGCGAAAGGTCATGACTACATGACGGTGGTCTACGATATGGTTGGCGGTCATCTGATCTGGGTTGAAGCAGGCCGAACTGCCGAGGTTTTTTCAAGGTTTTTGAAACAACTGCAACCAGATACAGCCTGCAAAATAAAGGCCGTAGCGATGGATATGGGGCCTGCCTACCAAAAGGCTGTCAGAGAGTCCTTGCCGTTGGCCGACATAGTATTTGACCGTTTCCACGTCATGAAAAACTACAGCAAAGCTATCCATAATCAGCGTCGACTTGAGTTCAGAAAGGCCGATCCAAGTGGTAAAGAGTTGATGAAAGGGACGCATTATCTGTTGCTCAAAAATGCGGATAAGTTGAGTGAAAAACAAAGTGACAAGCTGCAAAGGTTGCTGGAGAGCAATAGCAACCTGAATGCACTTTACGTCTTGAAAGAACAGCTTCAGCTGCTGTGGAGTGCCGCTTCATTTGAGGCGATGGCGGAGCAACTGGAACGTTGGTGCCTGATAGCAGATCAGTCACAGATGCTCTATCTAAAAAAGTTCGCGAAATCCCTACGGAAACATTGTGTGGGCATCTGCAACTACGCCAAACACAAGCTCACAAGCGCCAGGATAGAGGCTGGTAATGTCAGTATAGGAATGATCCGTAAGCGAGCCAGAGGCATCAAGGATACCGAATACTTCAAACTCAAAATTAGACAATCATCCATTCCAGATAATCAATCTATGCTCTATTTGAAATCCTAAATCTACTCAACAAAGCGGAGAAGTGCCATACATTTCAAATATTATCTAATAAAAATACATATTTTTTTTGATTAGGGCTTAAAGATAGGCTAATGCTCTAAAATTAACACATGGTGGGGAAACATAAATGCCAAAATATAAACGTATTAGATGTGGTGTGTCATACCTCACCACCTTAACCACAGTATCTATACTTGCCCTGCCATGGGCCGCAACAGCACAAACCATCAACGACGATAGTACAGATCCCATAACAAACCAGGGCGCTAACGCGAGTATCAATATCAATGCCGAACTGAACACGGGTTCCAGTCACGCCATTACCGCGAATGGGCCAAATGCGAATATCACTGTTGGCGCGGATGGAGATGTCATAACAAGCGGCATTGCCGCTCACGGCATTCGCTCAAATGGCGATGACGCGGAGATCACCAACGATGGCGAGATCACAACGAGCGGTGAGAACGCCCGCGGTATTCTCTCGAGCGGCGATGGCGCGACACTCTCCAACGATGGCGGGATCGCGACGGAGGGTGAGGGCGCGAACGGCATTCGGTCGACTGGCGTTGACGCGACGATCACCTTGGGCGCGGATGGAACAATCACGACCAGCGGTAATAACGCGACCGGCATTCAGTCGGAGGGCGCTGACGCGACGATCACCAACGATGGCGAGATCGCGACGAGCGGCGAGGGCGCGCTCGGCCTTCGCTCAGATGGCGACGACACGACAATCACCTTGGGCGCGGATGGAGCCATCTCAACGGAGGGTCAGTTCGCGTACGGCGTACAGGCAACTGGCGCTGACGTGGAGATCACCAACGATGGCGAGATCGCGACGAGCGGCGAGGGCGCGCTTGGCGTTTTCTTGAATGGCGCCGACGCAGAGATCACCCTGGGCGCGACCGGAGCTATCTCAACGGAGGCTGATGATGCGCATGGCATTCAGTCGACCAGTGGGGGCGCGGAGATCACCAACGATGGCACGATCAGCACGACCGGAGAGGGCGCGTACGGCGTCTGGTTGTTCGGCGATGACGCGGAAATCAACGGCAATGGCACAATCACGACGGAGCGTGATGATGCGATCGGCATTCTCTCAAATGGCGCTGACGCGACAATCACCTTGGGCGAAACTGGAGCTATCTCAACAAGCGGCGGGGGCGCACACGGCGTCCAATCGCTTGGCGATACTGCCGTAATCACCAACAGTGGCGATATCTCAACAACCGGTGGTGGCGCGCACGGCGTCCACGCAGTCGGCGAGGACGCGGAAATCACAAGCAATGGCTCGATCACGACGACCGGCGCGGGCGCACACGCTATTAGCTCAATAGGCACGGGGTATATCACCAACGGGGGTGCCATCACCTCATCCGGGCAGGGGATTCGTTCGACGGGGGACGTCGATACGATCATGAATAGCGGTATGATCGACTCGGACGGGACGGGAATCCACTCCGAAGGCGCTGCCACGGAAATCACCGTTACCGCGTCGGGCGAGATCACGACCAGCGGAACCGATTCACACGGCATTTCCTCAACGGGCACGGGGGATATCACCAACAATGGGGCTATCTCAACGGAGGGTAATGAGGCGAACGGCATTCGGTCGACCGGCGATAACGCAGGGATCACCAACACTGGCTCGATCACAACGAGCGGTGTTGACGCAGAAGGCATTCAAGCGACTGGCGCTAACGCGAGGATCACCAACACTGGAACCATCAGTTCGGCTGGGTCAGGTATTTTCTCTAGTGGTACGTTTGCAACGATCATTAATGCCATAACCGGCTCGATCACAACGAGCGGTGAGAGGGCTCACGGCATTTCCTCAACGGGCACGGGGGATATCGCCAACGGGGGTGCCATCACCTCATCCGGACAGGGGATTCGTTCGACGGGGGACGTCGATACGATCATGAATAGCGGTAGGATCGCCTCGGACGGGACGGGAATCCACTCCGAAGGCGCTGCCACGGAAATCACCGTTACCGCGTCGGGCGAGATCACAACCAGCGGGACCGATTCACACGGCATTTCCTCAACGGGCACGGGGGATATCGCCAACGGGGGTGCCATCACCTCATCCGGACAGGGGATTCGTTCGACGGGGGACGTCGATACGATCATGAATAGCGGTAGGATCGACTCGGACGGGACGGGAATCCACTCCGAAGGCGCTGCCACGGAAATCACCGTTACCGCGTCGGGCACGATCACAACCAGCGGTAATGATGCGCACGGCATTTCCTCAACGGGCACGGGGGATATCACCAACAATGGGGCTATCTCAACGGAGGGTAATGAGGCGAACGGCATTCGGTCGACCGGCGATAACGCAGGGATCACCAACACTGGCGAGATCACAACGAGCGGTGTTGACGCAGAAGGCATTCAAGCGACTGGCGCTGACGCGGAGATCACCAACACTGGCTCGATCACAACGAGCGGTGTTGACGCAGAAGGCATTCAAGCGACTGGCGCTAACGCGAGGATCACCAACACTGGAACCATCAGTTCGGCTGGGTCAGGTATTTTCTCTAGTGGTACGTTTGCAACGATCATTAATGCCATAACCGGCTCGATCACAACGAGCGGTGAGAGGGCTCACGGCATTCAAGCGACTGGCGCTGACGCGACACTCTCCAACGACGGCACGATCACAACCAGCGGGACCGATTCACACGGCATTTCCTCAACGGGCACGGGGGATATCGCCAACGGGGGTGCCATCACCTCATCCGGGCAGGGGATTCGCTCGACGGGGGACGTCGATACGATCATGAATAGCGGTATGATCGACTCGGACGGGACGGGAATCCACTCCGAAGGCGCTGCCACGGAAATCACCGTTACCGCGTCGGGCACGATCACAACCAGCGGGACCGATTCACACGGCATTTCCTCAACGGGCACGGGGGATATCACCAACAATGGGGCTATCTCAACGGAGGGTAATGAGGCGAACGGCATTCGGTCGACCGGCGATAACGCAGGGATCACCAACACTGGCGAGATCACAACGAGCGGCATTGCCGCTCACGGCATTCTGGTGGCGGGAGAGGGCGCGGAAATCACCCTGGGCGATAATGGAACGATCACGACGACCGGCGGGGACGGCATCCGATCGTTTGGAGATACCTCGGAAATCACCAGCAACGGCGATATCACGACGAGCGGCGGGTTAGCCTATGGCATTCGGGCAACTGGCGATGGCACGCAGGTTACCGTAGGCGAAACCGGGACTATCGCAACGGAGGGTGATAGCGCGACCGGCATTTTCTCGTCTGGCGTCAACGCGACACTCTCCAACGACGGCACGATCACAACAAGCGGTGAGAACGCGCACGGCATCCGATCGTTTGGAGATACCTCGGAAATCACCAACACTGGCTCGATCACAACGAGCGGTGTTGACGCAGAAGGCATTCAAGCGACTGGCGCTGACGCGACGGTCACCAACGATGGAACCATCAGTTCGGCTGGGTCAGGTATTTTCTCTAGTGGTACGTTTGCAACGATCATTAATGCCATAACCGGCTCGATCACAACGAGCGGTGTTGACGCAGAAGGCATTCGCTCGACTGGCGCTGACGCGACAATCACCAACGATGGAACCATCACAACGAGCGGTGTTGGCGCGAAAGGCATTTTCTCGACTGGCGCTGACGCGACGATCACCAACACTGGAACCATCACAACGAGCGAGCTTCTTGCAACAGGCATTCGCTCGGAAGGTACAAGCGCGACAATCTCCAACACTGGCTCGATCACAATAAGCGGCGTGAGCGCACACGGCATTCGCTCAAATGGCGATGACGCGGAGATCACCAACGATGGCGATATCACAACGAGCGGTGAGAAGGCCCGCGGTATTCTCTCGAGCGGCGCTGATGCAAGGATCACCAACGATGGCGAGATCACGACAAGCGGCAAGGGCGCGGCAGGTATCATGGCGAGCAGATCTAACGCGACAATCACCTTAGGCGCGACAGGAGCTATCACAACAAGCGGTGAGAACGCGAACGGCATTGAATCAACCAACAATAACGCGACAATCTCCAGCAATGGCTCGATCACAACCCGCGGTAATAACGCGATCGGCATCCAGTCGACTGACGGACCGAACGTCGGGGGTACCCAGACATTAGCTGATAACGCGACAATCACCTTAGGCGCGACAGGAGCTATCACGACAAGCGGCGAGAACGCGCACGGCATTTTCTCGAACGGCGATGACGCGGAGATCACCAACGATGGCGAGATCACGACAAGCGGTAATAACGCGCACGGCATTTCCTCGGAGGGCGCTGACGCGACGATCACCATCAATGGCACGGTCATTGTCAGCGGTGAGGGTGCCTATGTGGTGCACGGTGGCGATGATACCAACCAGATTCTGAACCTGTTATCTGGGGCGAAGACGTATGGACAGTTCAATTTGGGGGATAGCGCTGGCGATAATGATATAGCCAACATTTGGGTGAATGATACCCAAAGCTCGTCGACCTTCACTATCGGCGGGGCAGAGACCATTAACCTGCATAGTGAGGAGCAAGACGCGCGGATACTTCGATTACCCAAATTAGTGAGTAACACTGGCGATAGTGTGGCTGTAATCGACCCGACTGGTTCGTCCGCAACCCGTATAGCACTGGGCGCGATGACAGGGCAGATACAGCGGCAGGTGTTTCAGCGCCTGGATGCCCGTCATCCCGCATCTATGGAAGGCAGTGGCAGCTGGGGTACGTTGTTCGGCATCCGTTCCGAGCGTAATGAAGACGATCTGGCGTTAGCCTGGAGTCATAGACTTTATGGTGCGACAGGTGGTTTCGACACCACTCTGGACGGCGACCGGAGGGTTGGTATAGTCGCCGGAATTGGTCAGGACCAGATCAAAACCACCGAAGTTACTTCCATCAAGGATTCTGCCACTTACGCCTTTGCTGGAGCTTATGGTCAACAGTCAATGGGTAGGCTCAACCTTGATGGCTCGGTGGTTCTCGGTTATGCCCGCCATGACAGTGCCCGCACCGTGCTGGACAATCTGGTCGGATATGAAATCGCTGACGGGGAATACAACAGCGCCTATATTAGCCCGTCTCTGGCCCTTGAGTGGTCAGAGGAACTCGGCGACTGGGGGACTGAATTGCGTCCTAGTGCACAGATCAGCTACACTTATGGGTATTATGGCGCCTACACCGAGACCGGCACGACAAACTCCAATATAAACTTCGATAGCCGGAGCGTGAATATTGTTGATGGTCGCCTGCAACTGGCGGTCGCGCAATCTTTTTTAGATGCTCAGGGAGAGATTGAACTGCGCGGCGGCGCAACGTTCACGTATTACGGAGAGGACAGTGTAGGGGCACATCTTGGCACAGGCGCCCCAATCTCTTACCGTATACCTGGTGATGAGACCATCCCTGGCGGCTATGCAGGGGTTAATATGCGTTACAAAATCGCAGACGCTGTCACCATGGGGGGTGACATCGAATATGCCAAGACATCGGGCGGTGAAGGGGCCATTTCAGGACAACTGGGGCTGGCTTTGCAGTTTTGATACCCAATAATGAGGCCGCGAGCCAATTGCCCGCTGAGATAATCCAACTTTTCTCAAGGCATTAATTTGATATAGTTGCTCTGAGGTCAGTCGTTTGTACTTTTCTCTTTTCGCTAAAACTGAAGCTCTACCGACTGAAAGTCGGTGGTTTCAAACCTAAGTGTTGGATAATGAAACGTCTGTTCGTCCTCACCGCTATACTCTTGGGAATCCTGGCTGGAAAGCCCGTCTTTTCTGCTGATTTGCAAAAGGGGTTAGATGCTTATGATCGGGGGGATTACGAGACCGCTCTGAAGGAATTGACACCTTTTGCCGAACAGGGAAATTCCGAAGTCCAGATCTATCTCGCCGAGATGTATCACTATGGCACTGGCGTGGTGCCGGACAACAATACTGCTGTCCAGTGGTACAGGCTTGCTGCCGAACAGGGAGAAGTTCTGGCCCAATTCAGTCTTGGGGTGATGTACTACAACGGCAAAGGCGTGACACAGGATTATACCCGAGCCCATATGTGGGTAAATATTGCGGCTTCCCGGGGGCATGATTTTGCGCTTGATCTTAGGGATATTATTGAGAAAAAAATGTCCGCCACCCAAGTAGGAAACGCACAAAAACTAGCCCGTGGATGTGTCGATAAGAACTACAAGGGCTGTTAACGCTTACTCTTGGTATTTACCAATCTTGGGTCTAACCCAACATGTGTGGATACTTCCCCTTATGCAATTAATTTCTGAACCTTTATAAGCATGTGATCAGGTGCGGTCATGTGTCAGGCCTCTGGTGTGCGGCTTTTCATGTGACCGCGGGCCGGTATGGTAAGTTCGCGGACTAGATCCCTATCAAAGGTGCGAGCTTGTTGCTCTTGTTGCGTTTCTGGTTTTTCTGGTCCGGATCAATTGATCATTTGCCCATTCGATTCATAAACCTCTCACATCCCCAACATACCGATGATTAGAGCTACGGATAATTTACGCCGCAATCTCAAGCATCGGATTTCTGTAATCTTCACCTTTAGTCAACATAGCCCATATTGTACGGGCCATCTTGTTGGCCAATGCAATCGCAACGACCATTAGTGGCTTACGTATGAGAATACAAGAAAGCCATGAGCCTTTAGGAGCTCCTCCTTTTTTACTTGCCGCCACGATTACGGACATTGCCCCCATAATAAGCAATCGTCGAATATCTTTCTGTCCCATTTTTGACGTTCGCCCAAGACGTTGTTTACCGCCTGTGGAATTCTGTTTTGGAACTAACCCGAGCCAGGCCGAAAAATTACGTCCCTTTTCAAACTGGTTCATTTCTGGTGCAAAGGCTTCTATTGCCATGGCGGTAATAGGACCAATGCCAGGAATAGTTTCTAATCGTCGAGATGTGTCGCTTCGTTTTGCTTCAGCCTTTATAGATATTTCCAATTCGTTAACCCGCTCTGTCAGCCTTTCAATCTGATCAAGATAAATTATTCCAGCTTCACGAACGTGATAGAATAAATCATTGTCAAAATTCTCGATATGCCCTGACAACAGCCTAACGTTTTGGCTACCTTTTGGCACGATGAACCCAAATTCCGCCAAATGGCCGCGCAATGCATTAATCATCTGGGTTCGTTGGCGGATAAGCAACTCCCTAGTCCGGAATAAGACACCACGAGCTTGCTGCTCTTCACTCTTTAGCGCAACAAACCGCATATTTGGACGTGATACGGCTTCAACTATAGCTTCTGCATCCGCAACATCATTCTTTTGACGTTTGACGAATGGCTTTACATAAATAGGGGCAATAAGTCGGACAGTATGACCTATTTTCTCCATTTCTCGCCCCCAGTAGTGAGAGCTGCCACAGGCCTCCATTGCGACAAGGCAAATGGGTTGTTTTGCCATAAACCTGAAAAATTGCTTTCGCCTCAGCTTTTTACGAAAAATTACTGAGCCATCGTTAGCTGCGCCATGAACCTGAAAAACTGACTTTGCCAAATCTACACCTATTGCTGTAACCTCTTTCATAGATACTTCCCTTTCCTTGTTATGCGCCAAGACCGCATACTTTGGCACATCAATGCCGTTGGGGGGGAAGTATCCACTCCATCAAAGGTACAAAATGCGACATAGAAATTTTGCAGGTTATCCTTCAAACAGGATAGGGGCAAGAGACCCATCCTGTTTTCTAATAATCACCGTTGAAAATTCCAGTGTGGTGGAATAGATAACCATATAACGCCCAACCAAATAAGCGTCGCAATGGATTGCCCATGGGGCCATATTAACGCCATAACCGTAAGGGATTTTAAAAGCAGAAACGCAGTGGCCTTTGTCCGTATCTCGCTGTCCAATGATCAGATAGCCACTAGCATCTTCATTCATCGGCATATGAAAATGTGGTTGATCATGTACTTCAAGGTAAACACCGCCGCCTTTTGCCGGATCCAGCAAATAATCTCGCGGATAATCCCCGCCTATAGAGATAAGGGTTACAGGAAGATTGCCCATGGCATCAAATCGGGTGACTTCACCAAGGGCAATCAAATGGCAGTCATAAAATGAGAGATTTTCGGGTGTGGTTTCCGCCACAGGAATAACGAGTGAGTCATTACCTTTGGGCAGAATATAGCGTCCATTTCCCCCTAGAATATTGGACTCTTCAATGGTCATGTCAATTTTTTCGTCCCACTCGCCCTGCAGAATGCAATATGGCGGTGTGGTGGCCTCAGGCAAAGTCTTTGACTTCCAGCCTGGTCGCTCAGAAAAACCATTCAGAGAAAGCTGGTAAACTTTACCTGATTCCGTATGACCTATGAAATTCTCAGTCCGCATATAAGACTCTTCAGTTCCACCAAAACGGTTGACCATTAAGGTCGGAATGGCTTGCACCAAATCGTATGGCATGTTTCTGGTCATCGACAGGGCATCAATGTCCAGAGAATAGGCT
The DNA here is from genome assembly GCA_965206885.1 of Amylibacter sp. GTDB lineage: Bacteria > Pseudomonadota > Alphaproteobacteria > Rhodobacterales > Rhodobacteraceae > Amylibacter. The sequence continues at coordinate 98,327 of CBDBLJ010000009.1, forward strand.
GGATTGGTCATCTAAAATCTCGCGCGGATACCCCGTCCTTTAGGTCGGGGAGGAAGCGCGGCCTTTCTTTACGTTGCCACCGATTGGTGGTAGATTGCGTTTGAAACAGTGATAACCAAGCTGTTTCGCTTTTACCCAAACGGCGGTGGAACACACCGTTGCTGGACGTGGAGGGTAGCACTGGCTCCCCTGTGAAGCGTCAACCTGACGGGCTAACCGCCCCGAAAATCCCCTGCTTTCAAGCGGGGGAAGGTGTTAAGTTCCTTGTGAGTATGCCTTGCCCTAAGGCACGCCTCCGAAAAAACCGCATTCTTAACATCTTCCCCACCCTGAACGACGGGGTATCTGCGCGAGACTCAGGATGAATTTAAACTACTTAAATATTTTTTCATTAAATCTCCGGATGAAACAAAATGGTCTATTTCAACTCCAGCTAATATCATATCAACTCGTTCCCCATCGGACGTAAGAGGTAGCATAATACTATACGAGTGTATTAAATCTTTTTTCGGACAGACATAGAGGTCCTCAGATCTGACAACACATTTCCCGACAACAACTTTTTCGCAACTGGACCAAACCTTGTTTCCAGAAGATTGGTGTTGAATTTCACTCATTTTAATGCCGGTGTAATCTTTTCTTAAATAAGAACATATTCCAGTCCCGACAAGCCTGTACCTAAAGTCAAGAGGATCATCCTCTACATCCAGCAAAATTAGATAGGGGAGGAATTTAGCCATGTCGATGGGATCAATCTGATTTCTCTTGGGTAATAATTCCTTGCCACATTTTGACTGCCAATAGTTGTGTAAATCATTTAGAAACAAATTAGTCATTTTTACGATACTTTCTCGGCCCATACCTACTGATGATCGACTATCGCACCTTATGGGGTCGATTCAGGCTCAGTGTAAAATAGGGCGTTAAGCTTGAATTTAGGTCCTGGTGTGGTGTTCAAATTTGGTTTCCGGTGAGATACTGATAGATTGTTGCCTTCTCGAACATAATTCAGGCATTGTTTCAACATTGGTCGATCGTTTGTTGTGCCGCTGCGCTTTTCTTCAAATAGTTTGTCGCAATTATTTAGCTTTTCAATTTGAACATCGAGAGATTGTCCTACAGAACTGACACGTGCATATCCGACTTTAGCCATATTGTCTCATATACTTTGAAACTTTTTAGGACATCTATATTGAGACATTGAAAGAGACATGACAAGTGAATAGTCTCAACATGTCAATAACATCCGTAGTTGTCCGGTTTATGTACCATGCTAGTTGTCCGCTTCTGGCAGTTTAGTTTCCAGCCTATTTTGAGAGCCGTAGGCGACAAGATAGGCTGGAAACGTCGCATCGAAGCAGTTCATGCGACTTGTTCCTTTTTCTCTTTATCGATGGTTCCGTCCTCATGATATCGCGCCAGACACCTGGGTCCGTAGAATACAGCTAATCGTCCATCGGGGTATTGATGAACCTGCACTCTGGTTTTGACATAGTGATGCCGATGTTGGTCTGCCGGGATCTGAATAACCCTGTTTTTGTATCTTACGGTATTATCATTGCCGACAACTCGCTCTTCCTTGATGCAAAGACTGTTTTCCAAATCACCCACAAAAGAGACAAAGGCTGTGCCCTGATCTGCAGGGGTGACTATAAATTTGGCATTATGGGTGGGGATGTATTCTTCCCGCAGGAAGCGATTAGCCTCTTCCATTGTGGTTATTCCTCTAAGCCTGAGTTCTTGAGGTAGTCGCCCCTGAAGCGTTCCAAACATACGCTCTGAGCGCCCTCTCGCCTCTGGTGAGTAGGCTGCTATCATTTCAACCCCCAGAGCAGAAAGAGCTTTCCCCACCTGTGTCGGATTTGTCTTGTCAACCTTGCCACCAGCTTCTGGCGTATGCCAGTAATGGCTCCCTCTATCCGTATAGAGAGAACAAAACAAACCCTTGATTTCTATGACTTCAGAGAGAGATTGGAAGGTGCTCATCGTTCCTTCTTCGTTAACAAAAATCGCTGAATATATTTCGCTATTGGCGTCATCCATTGTCACAATCAAATCCCACCATTGACCGCTCACCCATTCATGGCTAGATGCGTCTTGATGTAGCATCATGCCTGGTAATGAACGTCGCTCTCTTTTACGGCGATGACTGCCACGACGAGGAGCCTTGAGAACCCGTCCATGGTTTTGAAGTGTTAGTCTCACCCAGTTATAACTTCCCTCAAAATCATGATCTGAAACCAGCTTCTCGTGAAAATGTTTCGGGCTGAAATCCCAATAGCGGGTATCAAAAAGATTCATAATATTAATCACGGTGTCGGTTGGCGTTCGATTACCTGCAACACGACCAAGACGGCGATCACACAGACCGTCTTCCCCTTCTTCATCAAAACGACGTGCGTAACGACGAAATGTCCGCTCTGACATCCCAAGTATCCCAGCAGCTTCAACTTGGGAAAGTTCACGACTTTGCGTCCGGTTATACAATTCTGAAAATTTCATTTTCCTTAATTCCTGTAACACTTCTGACCGCTTCATAATTCCCTCCTGAAGGAAATATAAACCGGACATAAAGCATGTTAGCGACAGTGAATAGTCTCAACATCAGGGCGATTCAGAGAAAATACGTTTTTCGGCCCCCATTGATGAGATCGACAGCTTTACCGCGATTATCTTGAACCATTTCAATCGCTTTGGTTGGTGATTTTGCGATGCGTTTAAGCAGGGTGATGGCGGCACTGGTGAGGGAGAAGATATTTCTGGGCGCATGGTCTGAGCGGTTTGTGTATCGGTCTTCGCCCATGGTCACATCCTTGTTACGATGCATGATTTCTATCTGCCAGTGATTTCTGTTTAACCTCAAAATGGTTTCTGGTGTTGGCGCTACCATGCTGGATATCAGGTAGGTGGTTTCAGTTTCGCTTTTAATGATGTTGCCTGCTCTGACATGTTGGCGATTGCGGGTCACTCGGGCAATGGTGCGGATTGTCGGCCATGCATTGCGCATATACTGGCTGAGTGCATTGGCAGGTAGGAGTTCTATATGGCGTTGATCAATTCGTCCGTGACCGGGTTGTGGCTGTTCTTGCCATTGTGCGAGGGGGGAAAACCGGCTCGTTGAAGGCCGTTCCGATTTCCTCAAGCAGGTCTTTCTGGTTCTTTTTGACAGGCAAAACATAATCGCCACCTTTCTCCACGATCAGGTAAGTGATTGTTTTCTGGCAGAACATTGCATCTCCAGTGACAATCATATCCTCTAGATCAATCTTTTCCAGTAGACGTATGGCGTCTGGTATTTCAAAACCTTTGCCTCGTGAGGAACAGTGACCGACGGATTGGCCAAGCGCCGCGCTAAAAGCCGATAGGACATGCTCGGCCTTGCCATCTGCGTCCTTACTGCCGCGAAGGGTTTTGCCATCAATCGAAAGATGACGGGGCATCGTTTCATCCCCCTCACTATATTGTTGTTCGGTCGTGAATTGGCTTAAGTGAAGATGCTCACTTTTATAAACCTGAATTCTCGCACTTATCCGATTTTCCCATCTCACATTAAGTGACCGTATAAATCAACATTTGCTCACAATAAATGACGCTATAAACTAGCCTGCCCACAATAAGTGATTTTATCCGTGGGTAATTCTCACATTATTTGACGCTATCTGAAGATGATATGGTACCCATTTCCCGACGGATCTCGTCCTCCAACTGCTTGGCATCAGGCAGTTTATTTTGTAAGTCTGGCGGCAATTCTCGTGTTAATAAATACTCTGACACCCCGACCGGCTTGTTAAGGCCGCGCAATGCATACTCCACTTCGAAATAATCTCTCTCCGTACAAAGAATGATTCCTATTGACGGGTTTTCACCCGGTTCCCGCACATAATTGTTGTTGCTCGCATTCATAATCATCAATTCTTGCACTTATCCGCTTTTAGGCGTCATCGCATGCTTTGTGCGTAGAATTACCCTAAGGAAGAACAATTCTAGAACATTATTCTCAGTAGTTGGCCTGAGCAATTCTGTAAGCCGTTGACCTTCCAATGTTTAATTGTTTTGCGGCCTGCCCTGGACTTAAGCCTGCCTTTATAAGTTTTTGAGCAGCTGAAACCGTTTCTGCATCAAGCTTGGGTCTCCCGGGTGTTTTTCCTCGCTTTCGTGCCGCAGCAATACCGTCACGAGTACGCTCCGAGATCAGCCGCCGTTCGAAATGTGCAATAGCTCCAAAAACATGAAACACCAGCTCACCAGCTGCACTTGATGTATCGAGTTTTTCTTCCAGGCTTATGAGATTGATTTTCTCTGCTTGAGTGAATCAACGGTTTCCAAAAGCTCTTTAAGAGATCGTCCGAGACGATCAAGACGGATCACACAGAGGCTATCGCCAGGACGCGCAAAATCTATCAACGCACTCAATCCTGGACGTTCAAATTTTTTACCTGATATCACATCATCAAAAATGCGGATTGCGCCGATGGCCTCTAACCGGTCTTTCTGGCTTGATGCATCCTGATCAGCGGTTGACACACGAGTATAGCCGAGAATATCGCCTTTTCTTTTCATAAGTCCTGTCTTTTTAATGATCCATTTAGAGACGTCTTACCTGTCGCCAGGATCTTTATCCATTCAACAGTAAAAACTGTTCAGCGACAATAACCTTGGCCGGTTGCGACAACCACCTTGGCCGGTGGATCTGATCATTAAAAAGGGCGTGCCCGTTTGATAATCAGATCCACCGGCCAAGGCTTAATTTGGTGTTAGTTACAAGCTGCTGTGAGTTGATAAATTAGGAACCTCTAGATGTAATTGGAGGAACCTGTTTGCCGTATAAATTTATCACAGATGAACAACTGAGACTTTACATGACAGATAGAAAAACTCATGGTCAACGAACCGCCGCTGCCCGCGCAGGGTTTAGCGAACGCACGGCCCGCCGATTTGACGTTGATGCGACTTTACCGTCACAACGCAATATAAAGCGAGGGCGAACAGTTTCTGATCCGCTTGAAGATATCTGGGATAAGGACATCCTTCCCATTTTGGATAAAGACAACTCGGTCAAACCCATTACTTTGTTGCGCCACATACAGAGCCTCTATCCGCTCCGTTTTCCCGATGACCGTGTCAAGCGCACGTTAGAGCGCCGAGTTCGGGGATGGCGGGCTCTGAATGGCCCTGAAAAGGATATCATTTTCAGGCAAACACCTGAGCCGGGTTACATGGGCCAATCAGATTTCACGGATGCAGCCGACTTAAGTATTACCATTGCAGGAGATCCTTTGGTGCATCGGCTCTATCATTTTGTTCTGGTATATAGCCGATGGGAACATGTTGGGGTCGTACTTGGCGGTGAGAGTTTTACAGCCCTTGCGGAGAACTTACAAAATGCGCTTTGGTCCTTGGGGGGCGCTCCTGAAAACCACCGGACCGACAGCCTGTCTGCGGCCTTTCGGAATTTGAGCGTTGAGGAAAAGGAGGACATTACCAAACGTTATTCTGCTTTTGTTGAGCACTACGGTATGGAGGCCAGTCGAAATAACAGAGGGGAATCACACGAGAACGGTGCCATTGAATCTCACCACGGTCACCTTAAGACTGCGATAAAGCAGGCCCTGATTTTGCGTGGCAGTAATGACTTTGACACTTTGGATGAGTATCGGCGATTTTTGGACGAGCTGATTGCTAGACGGAACAAACATCGTGACCAAGATATCCAAACAGAGTTGAAATCTCTCAAGGCGTTACCTCCTCGGCGAACAACAGATTACACTGAAGTCGTGTCGAGAGTTACCAAAACAAGTGGTTTTTTAGTTAAGCAGGTTTTTTATAGCGCCCCTTCTCGCCTAATTGGTCAACGCTTGCGTGTCCATATTTACGATAACCGGATAGAAGCCTATCTAGGCAGCACTCATGTCGTCAGCCATTCTCGTGAGCGGGGGCACGGCAAAGGCCCCCGCATTCATGTTATCAATTATCATCACGTCATTCATGCTCTCAAACGTAAACCTCAGGCACTCGCCAATTCTATTTATCGTGACAGTATTTTTCCAAGAACCGAGTACTCCCTGGCCTGGACATTGTTTCAGAAAAAGTTGTCCCGCAGAGATGCGTGTCGTCAGATGGTTGGGATACTTTTCCTTGCGCACGAAGAGGCTTGTGAGGCCGAAGTCGCGCACCTGATTTCGAGAGAAATCAATGCAGGAAGGCTACCTTGCGCAAAAAAACTTAAGCTGAATATCACAAAAAAGAACACGGATTTACCTCCTGATATTCCCGTGGTTCAACCTTCATTATCAGTCTTTGATACTCTGTTGGAGGATCGGGCATGACAAACATTGAAGTGGATCAGCACAAGCTGCCTCTTATGCTAACTGACTTACGATTACCCAGCTTTCACAAACACTGGCAAGATATCGCAATCCAATCCGACAAGGAGGGCTGGTCAGCAGCCAGGTTCCTTGCCGTTTTGGCCGAATATGAATTGGCCGAAAGGGACACGCGACGCATTCAACGCCATCTCAACGCATCAAACCTGCTGGGCGGAAAAACTCTGGCCACTTTTAACTTCAAGCGGCTGCCTAACGTGAAAAAGGCGCAGGTCGAAGCCTTGTCTGCCGGTGACTGGATTGACGCAAGAGCAAATCTGATTGCCATTGGAAATTCAGGGGGAGGAAAAACTCATCTCCTATGCGCCGTAGGTTATGCTCTTATAGAGGCTGGATACCGTGTGCTCTATACGCAAACCAGTGATCTGGTGCAAAAACTCCAGGCTGCCAGACGTGAACTTATGCTCGAAAACGCCCTCGCAAAACTCGATAAATTTGATCTCATCATTCTCGATGATATTACCTATGCACAAAGGGATATATCTGAAACATCCGTGCTCTTTGAATTGATCGCCAGACGATATGAGTACCGAAGTATTGCAATTGCTGCCAATCAACCTTTTAGCGGATGGGACAATATTTTTCAAGATAAGGCCATGACCGTTGCAGCAATCGATCGTCTTGTTCACCACTCAACCATTCTTGAGATGAATATCGACAGCTACAGACAATGGGAAGCCGCCCAAAATCTCAAAAAAATGTTGCGGAAAACCACAAACAAAAAGGTGAAAAATATGCCTGAAGCATCGTAAATAAACGTCAGATCACAGCCGCATCAAAAGCGGCCAAGGTGGTTGACGCAACCGGACAAAGTGGTTGACGCTCTACAAAAAACTGTCTCTTTAATCGTCCCTATATTATACCTTGTCCCAAAATGATTAACAACATTTTAAGGACACATAATGGCAAGACGTCGCTTACTTTCCTCTTCTACTCGTGAGCTCTTTTTTGGAATACCCTCTGACACTTTATCTTTGGAGCAATTTTACGTTCTGGGAGAAGATGATCTTGATTTGGTCCATTCCCGGCGACGCCAAGAAAACCAACTCGGCTTGGCTATTCATCTGGCTCTTTTACGGCATCCTGGCCAAGGCTGGTATAACTCTACTGAACTCCCAGAGGCCGTTGTTCATTGGCTCTGTGAGCAAATACGTGTATCGCCCTCAGTTCTATCAAATTATGGCATGCGTGAAGCCACACAGACCATGCACCGCAATCAGGCAATGCAGCATCTTGGCCTTAGAGCCTTCACGCAAACTGGTTTTGATACTGCTTTGGAATATGCCACCAAAGCAGCTTTTGGTACGGATGATGGTCGGACTATCATGGCGCTTCTCCTGGAAGATATACGCAAAGCACAACTGGTTTTACCTAGCGTTGATACATTGGAACGGATCGGAATAGCCGGCCGTGCTCGAGCACGGCGTTTATCTGTAAGGGCCTGAAATCATCCGGGCTTGGGCTTGAAATCATCGGAAATTTGGACCCGAATTAAATGAAACTATAAATTAGTCTCGGCTCGAATTAAGTGATAATGAACCCGAATTAAATGAAACTGAGCTTGAAATCATAAAGTTCGGCCCACTTTAAGTGATACTATAATTTTTCCCAAATTTCATATTTTTTCTACCACGTTATTAGACTTGTTAATGACTTCATTTGTGCCTGGTTCTACATATTGTATGGTCAAGAAAAGGAAGGTTTTCTAGCCCTTGAGTGGTGGTCAGGCCCCTTTATTGATAATCCACAAAAATTTAGTCAATGTACTAAGACTAGCAATCAATGTATAAGTAATAGCCTCTTTTACGGTTTCTCGGACAATATTGATGTTAGTTGGCTATTCGCGCGTTTCAACCGATGATCAAAATCTTGATTTACAACGGGATGCTCTTCATGCCTGTGGCTGTGAAAAATTCTTTGAAGACACCTTAAGCGGTGCCAAAGCTGATCGCCCAGGTTTAAAGGAAGCACTCAAACAACTCCGTGATGGAGATACTCTCGTTGTCTGGCGGCTTGATCGTCTTGGGCGAACTCTCAAAGACCTTATCATTCGTGCAGAAGAGCTCCGTGAACGCGGGATTGGTCTCAAAAGCTTGCAAGAATCAATTGATACCAATTCAAGCGGCGGTGAACTGGTATTTCATATGTTTGGCGCTCTTGCCCAATTTGAGCGAGCGCTGATCAGAGAACGCACGCACGCAGGTTTACAGGCAGCCCGGGCAAGAGGTCGAATGGGTGGTCGTCCAAAATTGCTGGCGACCAAGCAACGCCAACATGCCGTCAGTCTCTACAAATCCCGAGACCACACTGTCAAAGAGATATGTGAGCTAATGGGGATATCCAAACAAACGCTTTACACCTATGTCGAGGAATTTTCCGATGGGCCGTAAAGGAACCCTTCTGCCAGCGGAAACTTTATTGTCTCTACGAGCCAAGCTGGCGTCTTTGCCATTAAGATCTCCGCAGCGTCAAGAAGAGGTTACTCGAATTGCAAAGTTATTTGATGTTAGTTCTGTAACAGTTTATCGAGCGCTCAAGGCATTGAATCAACCAAAAGGACTAAGTCGATCTGATAGAGGGCATACGAGAAAAATAGATGAGGCTGACAAACTACGGTACTGCGAGATTATCGCTGCCTTAAAGATTAGGACAAGTAATAAACAGGGACGTCATATCTCGACAGGCAGGGCTATTGAAATACTGGAAAAATTTGGGGTAGAAACACCAACTGGACATATTAAGACTGAGAAAGGGCTCTTAACGAAATCAACTGTAAATCGTTGGATGAGTGAACTTGGTTATGACCATGCCAGAATGGTCCGTGCTCCTGCAGCTGTCAGGTTTGAAGCCAAACAATCCAATGAACTCTGGCAGTTCGATATTAGTTATTCTGATCTCAAACATATCAAGCAACCTGAGTGGATTAATCCCGACAAAGGACAACCAACCCTTCTACTATTCAGCGTCGTTGATGACCGGAGTGGTGTCGCCTATCAGGAATATCACTGTGTATATGGCGAAGATGCTGAGACAGCATTACTGTTTTTGTACAATGCCATGGCCCCAAAGGAAGACACGCCGTTTCAAGGCATTCCAAAAATGATCTACATGGATAATGGTCCCGTTGCAAAGAGCCTTGTTTTCCAGAACATGATGGAGCGGTTGGGCGTTGACTGGAAAACGCATCTACCGGCTGGATCTGACGGACGACGAACAACGGCCCGCTCAAAAGGCAAGGTTGAGCGTCCGTTCAGGACAGTCAAGGAAGCCCACGAAACTTTATATCATTTTCACAAGCCGGAAACCGAGGCAGAGGCCAACCTCTGGCTTGTGAATTATATCAAGAGATATAATGAAAAGGATCATCGCCGGGAACCTCACAGCAGGATTGAAGACTGGCTTTCAAATTTACCAAAAACCGGGATCCGGGAAATGTGTTCCTGGCAACGTTATTGTGTGTTTGCCAGGGAGCCGGAACACCGGAAGGTTGGGATTGATGCTCACATAACAATAAGAGGTACTTCCTATGAAGTGGACCCTGGCCTTTCAGGAGAAGAGGTTACTCTCTGGTGGGGGCTTTTTGATCATGAGCTCTATGTTGAATGGGAAGAGAAGCATTATGGTCCCTACCGACCGTCAGGAGGTCCAATACCTCTCCATCGTTACAGAAAGCACGCCCGCTCTGCCCGGGACAAACGAGCAAACACTGTCGCCTCTCTCGCTGAAAATATAACGATCCCGAGAGCTGCCCTTAGTGGATTACAGCTGGAAACCCTGCCTGCTGAGATTATCCAGTTTCCTAAAATCACATTTCAGGATCCGGATCCGTGGGGGGAGATTACGTTCTCCAATACACTTAGTGCTCGTAGAGGGATTGCGGATCAACTCGGAAAGCCACTTGCTGAATTGTCGCCAGAAGACCTCACATTCATTACAGATCTTTTAGAGAATACTTTAGACAAGAAAACGATTAAAGACCTTGTTTATAAGAGGTTTATCCGCAGAGCAAAGGGAGACTAAAATTGTTAACGGCTCAGGTTATGGAACGCTTTAGTATTATCCAGGACTGGTCTCTGGCCGGATATTACGAGACATCTCGGTTAAAACAGCTACAGGATGATATTCGGGTAGCTTTACTTTCCGGGAAATTAATATCCGTCACCGGGCCAATTGGAACGGGTAAGACGACGATGATCAACAGGTTACGAAAAGAGATCAAAACAGATAAGAAAATTATCGTTGCCCGAAGCCTGTCCGTTGAAAGAAATCGTGTTACTCTCCCCTCTCTTTTAACAGCACTTTTCCTTGATGTTTCAGGTAAACTGGATTTTAAAATTCCAGGACCTGAAAATAGGGAACGAGTACTGCTGGAACTGATCTGCAAAAGAAAAAAGCCGGTTGTTCTCTTTATTGATGAAGCTCACGACCTTCATGGGAACACACTTAACGGTTTGAAACGGCTCATGGAAATTTTGAATGAAGAACCAGCCGTTTTCTCGATCGTGCTGGTTGGCCATCCCAGACTACAAAACAATCTAAAGCGTCCGACTATGGAAGAGATCGGCAATCGGACTATCAAATTTGACTTTAGTGGTATTGGAGATGAGAGGCCTCAGTTTTTGGACTGGTTACTCGAACAATGCCTCACTAAAGAGACAAAGCTCGATCAGGTTATCTCTGAAGACGCACGGGAATTTATGGCTGAACATCTGGCAACACCTCTCCAGTTCAGCGAACACCTGAACAGGTCTTTTATAAATGCTTTCAGAGTTGGTGAGCCAACGGTGACAAAAGAAATTGTTGAAGAAATAATTTCACCAGGATTTCAGGACCTTGATGCCAGGCTTGCAAGAATGGGCTACACGCCAAAGGATTTGGCAGTACAATTTGAAACGAGTCTTCCTATTATGAGGGCATTTCTCAAAAGTAAGTTGGGCCCTGAAAGAACAGACGAGCTTGCTTCTGAGATGCGCAATGCTGGCTTGCCTGTATAACTACATTTGAGGCAATAATTATAGTTTCACTTAAAGTGGGCCGAACTTTATGATTTCAAGCTCAGTTTCATTTAATTCGGGTTCATTATCACTTAATTCGAGCCGAGACTAATTTATAGTTTCATTTAATTCGGGTCCAAATTTCCGATGATTTCAAGCCCAAGCCCGGATGATTTCAGGCCCTTACACATATGAGACTCTTCTGCACGCATTCCCATACAGTTAACTACGACATCTCCGAACTCTGGGTGTGATTTTAAGTATCTCCGAACAAAGCTATTGATCGGTCCTCTCTTTAAATCACTCGTACACTGACGATACTTGGGTGAGGGAAATCGCCCACGGGACCTAACCATTTCAAAGAATGTTTTGCGAGCCTGGACTTTGTAAGCAGGGACTTTCCCAGCACTATATTTCACATGCTCCCAAGTTCCCTCCCACTCAACTTCTGGAAGATGTGCATGAACAACAACTAATTGAGAAGAAGGAATATGGCGAGAAAGATAAATCATCTGTGCCTGGCTATCTTTACCACCTGAGTGGTTAACAACAAACAAGGCTCCTTTATCACGCAAAACCTTGATTTCTTCAGGAATGTATTCTGGGTTCCAAAGCATAATTATCTCCCTAAATAGCCTTCACCTTGAAAGAACTTTCTTCACTTCAAGAAAGTGGGCAGGCATTAAGAACACCTGCCCTGAAGGATACTTATTGAGCTGCTATAGGAAGGTCTTCGTCAGCCTCCAGAAAGTCAGGCAGTTCATCATTGTTCTCAGTCAGTTTTGCATTCCCCATGACCTCTGGAAGCCAAGCTGCTGCTTTTTCACGTTGCTCGGCTGTAAGCTGTTCATTTTCAGGATTAAACAAATGAGCAACCGCCTTTGCTAATGCACTTTTCTTTTCTGTAGAACGACTAAGAGCCCACTGCTCGTCAACGATTTCAGTCCCAATCCTGAGTAGCTCTTTCGCTTTTAAACGGCTAAACAAGCTATCAACTGTGGGTTTCCAATAATCACGGATATTTATGTCCATGAGATCTTCGACATGTTTGGTGGTTTTACAGTAATTGAAGAATTTGTTTGATGTGTTTGGTCTGGCAGAAGCAAGCTGATCCTTAAAGCTAACACTGATACAATAACTTTGAAGACGTTGCTTATCCTCTTGACTTAGCAAACAAATCCTTTCGAACATTTCGACACCTTTACCGGAAATTTTCTCGTGAAATTCTTCATGAATATCATCAAGGATCTTCTGAGCCGGTGTAGCTTCTCGTTCATCTTCATTAAGCTTTTCACCCCTTTTATCTAGGTGAATATCCAGAGCTGAATCTGGCCCATAACTAAATACGCATTTAGCTAGAGAATGAAGAAGGATGTTGTTTGCTAATTCATGTTCATTACTCAGAGCAGCTTGGTATGTTTTGACCCGCATAGCAGTGAGGCTATCCAGGACTGTTCCTGAATATTTAGCTTGGTCTTTCTCATCGTCAGTATCAGATGATGAATCAACTATCGCGTCCGGATTATCGGTGATGATTTCATTGTCCTCGCCTTCTTCAGGCTTATCTTTTACCAGTCCAAATCTTGTTTCAATTTCACCGTAATGATCCACGGTCAAATATACACCACTTTTGCTCTTAACTTCTTCAGAGTAGAATTGTTCTTTTTCTTCAAGTTCAGCAAGATCCTGTTCAATCTGTTCGTATTCCTCATCATAATTGTCTTCCCAATCAGAACAATCGAGATCATCCATCTCAGACATGCGTGTCTGAAGTTCGTCTTTTAATTTCTGATCTTCAGCTGACAAATCTACTGTTTCAGGTTGAATACTTGTTGAAGCTGTATTCAAAACAGAACTTTCGAAATTCATTGTGGCCTCTACCCAGGACCAGCCTTCATCGATGTACTGTTGCTTTAAAGAAGACAGCTTTTCTTCAGCAAGACGCTCAACCAAAGCAACATCTTTTAAATAGAGGTCATCATCGGTACTGAATAGATCCTCTACAACTTCACCATTTGCTGCTTTGTATGCTTCAAGCGTGATGAATTTAACAAGTCTATCTTTAACAGAATAGGTTTCCTGGGCCATTGCACTTCTAATGCTATAACTATAGTAGTGATCAACCACATTAAAATAGGAAAGTTGGCGTTCATGATTATCTGTTAAGGCGAAAGCTTGAATTGCATCAAGCGACAACTCACCTTCTTTAAAAGCCTGGAAAATTTCAGGCGCCACTCTAGCCAGTTTTAATCGCTGTTTCACATGTTTTACCGTGTGCCCAAAATCTTTCGCAATTTCCTCGACAGTCATACCAGTGTTTTGCATTGCGTTATATGCTTCGAATTCCTCAGCTGCCGTCATATTCTTGCGAAACATATTTTCCATTAAAGATAACTCTTCAATGTTTGCATCGCTTGGAGCAACGCTGCAGCGGACTTTTTCTGTATCTTTAATATCACCATCCTGAAGTAGAAGTTGGTAAGCCTTCAGGCGGCCGCCGCCACACACAACTTCATAGGTACTCCCCTCCCCTCTCATCACAGTCAAAGGATTGATAAGTCCACTTGCTTTGATAGAGCTTGCAAAACCTCGTAATTTTTCTTCCGTATGTGAAATTGAACGGACATTTCGCTCGCTAATAACCAAGTTTTTAAGAGGAATTTCTTTGTTCGTGAGTTTAACTTTAGACATGACGATTTCCTTCCGGAGTAAATTTTGGACAAAGAAAAACCCCGTGGATTTCCACAGGGTTTGTTAACTGCAAGTTTGAAAGTTTGTTAGTGTGATCGAGTTGGCCACAACACCGTGGTTTTTGCGAATAAGCGCTTCTGCTCATCCTTCGTTGCAACGATAAAAGTTCCAGGCTTTTCTTCTGAACTTAGTACCATTCGTTCCACGCCTGTTTTCATTGCCAAGGATTTTGCAAAGTTACATGAAGTTTGAATGCGTTGTTCTGTACTTAACATCTTTAAACCCTCCAAGAATTTCAATATTTCGAAGAGGCCTTCCTTCAAGACCCTGTTCTTCAAAAATTCAAAAACCTTCTTCTCTTCAGGTACATACCTTTCAGCTACCTAATCGATAGCCCTAATAATCTGTGAACTTTCATCATGATTCACGGAATATTCACGCAATGCGTGATACAAATCTGTAAACCGCTCATCTTCTAAAACATTTGCAAAGTGGCAATACACAAATAAACAAACAACTATGCCCGCAGCGTCTGCACTCATAAGCTCCAGAAAGTAATTCCCTGGAACATGTACCGTTAATTCGGAAATTTGGGACGGGGCCATATAGAAGCCTCTACCCTTAACATATGTTTTTCGCCAAAATATTTAGGCAACATTTCCAAGCGGGTTTCTTCCAGAACTTCAACACGGCTATTTTGATTTTCAGCAACTGTTTCTAGCATTGTCGTTTCCCTTAGGTTCGGGAGAACCCTTTGCCCTCCCCTATTCACCTAAAAGAAACCTTCTTCGCTCCAAATATCAGAATAACATTCCGATCGTCTCATCAGGAAGCATCGGCATCCTTCCATCATCCAGCTCATGATTTAAACGACGGGCAAAAGCCTTTAAATCATTAAAATCCTTCAAACGTGCATAGTTATTTTTCTTACCTTTGTAGTCTTTTTTATTCACAACTGATCGATACAGTATGTCACCAAAATGGCCAATACCCTGGAATACCTGAATATATATATGGTCAGTATGTAGTACTGTTTCTCCAGAAACGGCAATTCCTCCCAGGTTTATCCGTAAATCATATTCCTCTTTTTTATATCCAAGATAAGTGGCCAGTTTTATAAGCTGCTTTTTGGCTTCAGCATGAAATTCTAATTTACGATTTTGATCATAACCCAATGGTTTCTCAGCTAACTGAATAAGCTTTGGTTTTTGCAATCTTGTGGATTGTACATCTCTACAATGTCCAAGCGCCTGTGCCTTATCAAAACCCGAATTTTCAACAAAATTTGCCAGCTTCGACAAAATCACACCCACGGCCGGGTCTAATAATGGTTGCTTTCCTTCTTCTCTGCACTCCTTCACAGCACGATTTAAAGCCGTATATGTTTCACTAAATGAATTTTCCTGATAAATTTCTAAGGCGATTTCTTCACGACATGTTACTTTATTCATCTCTCTGTCTCCCTAGCTGACCAGGGGACCTTCACCCCGGGCGGTTACGCCCTTCAAAAACCTTCTTCACTTCAACATTATGCTTAGTATGAAACATATTATTATGCATATTATGTTTCATATTATTAGTTTATATATTTACATATCGATATGTTTAATATAATTAATAACATTATTATCATTATCACTCGTATTGTTATGTTTATTATCTAACATATCATTGTATGGAATAGGAAAAAATGACAAATTCCCTGGGACAGGTTATTTCTTTTTGCCAAGAAAAAGGAGGTAGTGGAAAATCTACTATGCTTCGAATGCTCGCATCAATTCTGGAAAAGCATAACTCTGAATTAAAAATTGCTATTTTAGACCTAGATCCGCAACTGTCATCATTTAGATGGGCAGAAAAATCTGCAGAAAAATACAATCTAAAAATTGAATTTGCTAAAATTCCCGCTGACGAACAGGAAAAAATTGGGCCAACAATAAAAGGTCTAAGAAAACAGTATGATATCATACTTGTCGATACCGCAGGAATTGAGAGCCAGGCTGCATTTTTTGTTGTCTTAAATTCTGATGTCGTTTTCATGCCATCTAAAGCTAACGACGATGATTTAAGAGGTATGATTAAAACACATAAAAAAGTAAGACAAGTTAGTGAAGATTCAGGAAAAAATGTAAAATCTTATGCCGTATTATTTGACGTGGACGAAAACACTAATATTACCAACCAGGTAATTCAAGT
This sequence comes from Amylibacter sp., assembly GCA_965206885.1. Classification (GTDB taxonomy): domain Bacteria; phylum Pseudomonadota; class Alphaproteobacteria; order Rhodobacterales; family Rhodobacteraceae; genus Amylibacter. Next base: position 114,591 of record CBDBLJ010000009.1, read on the forward strand.
AATCAGGCAATATAAAATTCCATGTTTAGATAAACGTGTTGCGCATAGAACAGGAATAAAAGAGTTTACGACAAACGGTGGACACCCAAAAGGAACAGCTCTCAAAGAAGCTAAAGAGCTATTAGGGTGCTTACAAAAAGAAGGCTTATTAGATTATTACAATAATCAGATGGCAGGAGCGTAAAATGGGTGAGATTGATTTAAGTTTTACAGAAGAACTATCTGAGGATGAAAAAGAAGCAGCTTCTAATGAAAGAAATTTCGTAGAACAAATAGGAGAAGAAGTTCCAAAACTAACGAAAAAGAAGAAAAAAGAAAAAGAAAGGCAATTTAACATTGGCTTTTTACCGATATCAGTAATTAAGGATATCAACGACAAAGCTAAAAAAAATGGGGATATTAGAAGAACATTTATTCTCAAGGCTTTAAAAGCTCAAGGTGTTGATATACCTGATGATCTTCTGAGAGACCGCAGAGAAATGAGTTTTGATTAATTAGGAAAAAAAATGGCCGAGCTTCTTAGGGACCCTTCTTTTTGGGCTATACACCCATGTTCAGAAGAAATGGATGAACATGCAATTAAAACTGGATTTTTTTCAAATGATGGGATGTCTTGTAAAAGTATAAATTTTTGGGAATATCTTGGTCATTGGAATGGAGAAATACTCTGGAGACATGTAGAAACTGGGGAAACAGTTTTACAGCCTTCGGTTAATCCAATTACAGAAATAAAAAGCCAAAACAAACATGTAGCTATCTAAAAAAGGGACAATCATGAGGCCTTCTGACGAAGCAATAACACATCATGAAGACAAAGTAGGTTCAGTGATACTAAAATTACCAAAAGATTATACTGGTAAGGTATTGATGAAATACAGATCTCAGAAAAATTCCGGTGAAGCAATTTTCCCAAATTTGAAGATAGCTGAAGAAGCTGCGGAATTAGCTGTAATCGGTCAATATGGTGGTTATCAAGAAGCTATTCTAACCCCAGGGGATGATCGCCAGGTTACTCATTCAACTCCCTTGGATTGGCTCCATAGCTAGAAGGGCAGGGGAGTTGATAAGTTACTCAAAATGGAAACTAACATTAACCTCTGGTACAACCTGTCTTTCTTTGCTGGAAGAACTTTTCTCATCACCTGCCCGAGTTGCCTAAAAGAAGTGGAAATGACGGCAACAAAAATGATGTGCCACAAAGGAGGCGCAGCTAAGTTACAGAATGTATTAGATAAATTTGTTTGTACGAATTGTGGCCGAAGGGGGCAACCTAAAGCTAAGTTGCTCGATTAACGTACAACAGGACGATCTTCCCAACAGGTCGTATATTTAGGAGAAAGCATTTTCTGCTTCATCTTGTGCTTTTTCTCAACACCACAAGATGCAAACTGGACAGTATCACGGCCATGTTTTTTATTTAGCTCATCGAGCAATGACATTAACTTTTCAGATTTCCCAGGAACCGGCTTAAAAAAGAAATCCTGTTGAGTAGATCCAGAATCAACCAATCCGTCTAAAAAAACACCAGCTTTTTGATACTTCAGTCCATATCTGAAGATTTTCTTCAGGCAATAGAAAGCACACTTGATAATAAGCCCAGTATCAAAAGAAGCTTCTGGAAAAGTTATGCTGAATGAATTGGAATAATAAACCTGGTCTTTTCCATGCGGGCTTGTCCGTAAGAAGACCGTAAGTCTGTTTGCAGATAGATTTTGGGTTCGCATTTTCTCAGCAGCTCTTGAGGCGTAACCTGCAACAGCTTCCTGTAATTGGATATAGTGTTCCTGGTACTGGCCAAAACTGTTCAGCGACAATAACCTTGGCCGGTTGCGACAACCACCTTGGCCGGTGGATCTGATCATTAAAAAGGGCGTGCCCGTTTGATAATCAGATCCACCGGCCAAGGCTTAATTTGGTGTTAGTTACAAGCTGCTGTGAGTTGATAAATTAGGAACCTCTAGATGTAATTGGAGGAACCTGTTTGCCGTATAAATTTATCACAGATGAACAACTGAGACTTTACATGACAGATAGAAAAACTCATGGTCAACGAACCGCCGCTGCCCGCGCAGGGTTTAGCGAACGCACGGCCCGCCGATTTGACGTTGATGCGACTTTACCGTCACAACGCAATATAAAGCGAGGGCGAACAGTTTCTGATCCGCTTGAAGATATCTGGGATAAGGACATCCTTCCCATTTTGGATAAAGACAACTCGGTCAAACCCATTACTTTGTTGCGCCACATACAGAGCCTCTATCCGCTCCGTTTTCCCGATGACCGTGTCAAGCGCACGTTAGAGCGCCGAGTTCGGGGATGGCGGGCTCTGAATGGCCCTGAAAAGGATATCATTTTCAGGCAAACACCTGAGCCGGGTTACATGGGCCAATCAGATTTCACGGATGCAGCCGACTTAAGTATTACCATTGCAGGAGATCCTTTGGTGCATCGGCTCTATCATTTTGTTCTGGTATATAGCCGATGGGAACATGTTGGGGTCGTACTTGGCGGTGAGAGTTTTACAGCCCTTGCGGAGAACTTACAAAATGCGCTTTGGTCCTTGGGGGGCGCTCCTGAAAACCACCGGACCGACAGCCTGTCTGCGGCCTTTCGGAATTTGAGCGTTGAGGAAAAGGAGGACATTACCAAACGTTATTCTGCTTTTGTTGAGCACTACGGTATGGAGGCCAGTCGAAATAACAGAGGGGAATCACACGAGAACGGTGCCATTGAATCTCACCACGGTCACCTTAAGACTGCGATAAAGCAGGCCCTGATTTTGCGTGGCAGTAATGACTTTGACACTTTGGATGAGTATCGGCGATTTTTGGACGAGCTGATTGCTAGACGGAACAAACATCGTGACCAAGATATCCAAACAGAGTTGAAATCTCTCAAGGCGTTACCTCCTCGGCGAACAACAGATTACACTGAAGTCGTGTCGAGAGTTACCAAAACAAGTGGTTTTTTAGTTAAGCAGGTTTTTTATAGCGCCCCTTCTCGCCTAATTGGTCAACGCTTGCGTGTCCATATTTACGATAACCGGATAGAAGCCTATCTAGGCAGCACTCATGTCGTCAGCCATTCTCGTGAGCGGGGGCACGGCAAAGGCCCCCGCATTCATGTTATCAATTATCATCACGTCATTCATGCTCTCAAACGTAAACCTCAGGCACTCGCCAATTCTATTTATCGTGACAGTATTTTTCCAAGAACCGAGTACTCCCTGGCCTGGACATTGTTTCAGAAAAAGTTGTCCCGCAGAGATGCGTGTCGTCAGATGGTTGGGATACTTTTCCTTGCGCACGAAGAGGCTTGTGAGGCCGAAGTCGCGCACCTGATTTCGAGAGAAATCAATGCAGGAAGGCTACCTTGCGCAAAAAAACTTAAGCTGAATATCACAAAAAAGAACACGGATTTACCTCCTGATATTCCCGTGGTTCAACCTTCATTATCAGTCTTTGATACTCTGTTGGAGGATCGGGCATGACAAACATTGAAGTGGATCAGCACAAGCTGCCTCTTATGCTAACTGACTTACGATTACCCAGCTTTCACAAACACTGGCAAGATATCGCAATCCAATCCGACAAGGAGGGCTGGTCAGCAGCCAGGTTCCTTGCCGTTTTGGCCGAATATGAATTGGCCGAAAGGGACACGCGACGCATTCAACGCCATCTCAACGCATCAAACCTGCTGGGCGGAAAAACTCTGGCCACTTTTAACTTCAAGCGGCTGCCTAACGTGAAAAAGGCGCAGGTCGAAGCCTTGTCTGCCGGTGACTGGATTGACGCAAGAGCAAATCTGATTGCCATTGGAAATTCAGGGGGAGGAAAAACTCATCTCCTATGCGCCGTAGGTTATGCTCTTATAGAGGCTGGATACCGTGTGCTCTATACGCAAACCAGTGATCTGGTGCAAAAACTCCAGGCTGCCAGACGTGAACTTATGCTCGAAAACGCCCTCGCAAAACTCGATAAATTTGATCTCATCATTCTCGATGATATTACCTATGCACAAAGGGATATATCTGAAACATCCGTGCTCTTTGAATTGATCGCCAGACGATATGAGTACCGAAGTATTGCAATTGCTGCCAATCAACCTTTTAGCGGATGGGACAATATTTTTCAAGATAAGGCCATGACCGTTGCAGCAATCGATCGTCTTGTTCACCACTCAACCATTCTTGAGATGAATATCGACAGCTACAGACAATGGGAAGCCGCCCAAAATCTCAAAAAAATGTTGCGGAAAACCACAAACAAAAAGGTGAAAAATATGCCTGAAGCATCGTAAATAAACGTCAGATCACAGCCGCATCAAAAGCGGCCAAGGTGGTTGACGCAACCGGACAAAGTGGTTGACGCTCTACACCAATATGACCCTCCAATATTTATAATTACAGATATCTCAAGATATTATTCTCAATATCAACAAAATACCTTAATAGAATGCTGGAAACATAAGCGCATATAAACTTCTTGCCGGTTTTCATTAATGGCGCAGTCTCCTCGGTTTAGTATCAATAACAACCTCAACGCATTGTCCTAAAAGGTATTCAAAAGCGGTTTGAAGGATCCGACCAAAATTTTGTTCCAGGTAATCTTGCTGGAAACGGCTTTGAGCACTGATATACACCTCATCAACCATTCTTCCAGTAATTCGACAAGGCTCTAACCATGATCTTATCTCAGCCTCATTCATGAGCTCTTCCTTAAGGACATATGTTTTAACATCCGCCCAAAGCTCATGGTTAGGATCCCTCTCGGTTGGTAGTTTATTCAGTTCTGTTTTTTCAATAACAACAGGCTTTTCTGTTTTCTTAACTTCAGACTGAAGAACATCAGGTTCCTTAGCACTAGCATCAAATTCTTTTTTAATACGTTGAAAATTATTTCTTAAATCTGGAGATCTCTTTTTATGCCTGGTTGTCATATATCCCAACCACCCTTCTGGTGATTGAACTGCAATATCTTCAATAGCACAAATCAGTAACTGAACAGCTTTCCAGCCATACTTTTTTACTGCCCAATAAAATGTTTTATCTGTGTTGCGTTTAGTAGAAAAATTCTCGGCAATATAACGATAACAACCCTCTAAAATAACATTTTCATCGGCCTGGTCTACTGCAGATAGGGAGATATAGGAAAGAAGCTGAGGACTAAGCACTAGGCTGTTTTTAAGCTCAGAAATGGCTTTCAAGTGGCGTTGTTTGCCAGATTTCTCATATCCTTTCCAAAATTCACTTGCTCCTTTTGGAGAGCAATTTGCTGAGTTTTTGATTTCACTGTTGTTTGGTTTTGTTTGTAATGATTCAGCATTATGATCAGCTGAAAGCTGATTAGATTTATCCAAGGTTATTGGCTTCGTAGAAGTCAATTCATTACTTGTCTGTACAGTTTTATTAACTTTAGTAAGATTGAGTCTGTTAGGGTGACTCTTATGTCCTCCCACCAAGTCTTTTGACGACCTTGTATAATCATAACGATCTATCGATTGTTGCTCTTCAAAGTAATCTCTTGTTTCCTGGAAGAATTCTTCTGTGCGTTCCTGAATTTCATCAATCCGGGCTAAAAGAGGACGTAAATCAATCCCCTGCTTCTCCAAAGGTGAATGCCGGCGATCATAATGACGAAGAATTAAACCTTTTTCCTCCAAAGAACGTTTAATTCTTGAAAGAGTTCTCTTTTCGATAGGTCCTTTGCTGCCCCCCAAGGCCCGCCTTAAGGTGTAACTTCCCAGATAACAAAAGGCATTGCCTTTTTGGATGTCTTTGTGACTGAGTAATGAAGTGGCCAGCAATAAGAACTTTTGTTCTTTATCAGTTAAATCATTAAGGCCAAAAAGTATCCCCCTCTCGATCTCTGCTTGGGAAATACCTTCGTTGGGGCCAAAACTTTCAGCCAATGCTACCAGGTCACTAAATTCGGGCGCACGTATGGCGTATCCAGACCTTTGTCCTTCCGGGTGATGGAGTTCTGTCATCAATCTTCAGCTCAGAGAAAAGCAAACTGCAGGACGCAAAAAATCGTGGCGAAAAATCGCATAAATTCTTGACAATGTATCCGGAAGGTCTAAAATCGTCGTTGAAGTTATTGATAACGGTTTTAGACCAATGCATGAAATCTCAAAGTTAGCCGCTTTGAGATTTTTTGCTTTTTAGCTCTCTGCTTTCATGCTGCCTCCCCTAAAAAATGTTTCTGCGAAGAAACCCGTGTAAAGAACACGGCGAGTTAATGGAATCCATTGAACCAAAATGGAACTTTGGATCATTCTGAGTAACACAATATATGGTGAATACCTAACGTCACAGAGTACTTTTTTCTTAAAGTAAAATCTGAGGTGTTTGATATTTTTGTTTAATTTTAAATATTTACAAAACCCATATGATTCTTGAGTCAAACTATATCTTGTATTTAAGAATCCCATCATTGAGCCCCTTTTCGGGTCAATTTTGAACGAACGGCCTGTAAGTATGCCCTACCTCTTGATGGAGTCCTCGAATGATAGGCTGCAACTGCAGCACTCCAAGTTCCCTTTTCATGGTACAATTCATTTAAAAACTTAGCCGCATGGTAGACATTGTGATTGGGATCCACCAACTGACTAATGTTTTGAAACCTCTCATGATGCCACTTCACATTCATCTGCATACAACCAACATCAAAAGAATAAATTCCCCTTTTTAGAAGTCGGCTAACTACACTAATGGTCTTCTGGCGATCCTGGAGATAGACGGACCTTCCCTTAACATTTAATGCCCAGGGCTTAAGATTACTCTCAACACTGGCAATTCCATAAAGGACATTGAAAGGTACGCCTTGAGTAACTCCATACTTTTTGATCGCATGTAGGCAGGGGTTTTGATTTGTATTAGTTGAATGAGCTGAGGTCGAAAGAACGAGAAATGCGGAAAGACAAATCCCCCCAGCTAATCTTGTTAGCAAGGGTTTAGCGGAAAGTATCGTTTCCGTATTTCTCTTTTCACGAGGGTTCATAACTTCCAAATACCTATGTTGTTTCATCGGTTTAACTGCAACTAACAACGGAATAGGAGATATTCAGTTAGTTACAGAAATTTGGAAGTCGAAAATAAAGTAAGGTTTTTTGGATTAAGAAGTCAATAGGTTAATCAATATCATGTAACGGGGTTATAATCTTTTTACCTTGCCCCCACACTCTTTTAATAACTCCTATTTTCTCCAAAATTTTGAGAGTTTTCCCGACTGATGCGTCATTTTGGGAAATAAGTTCACCTAGTTCTCTTTGATTTAACTTACAATCCTCACCCAATTTATCAGTATTTTGGATAATAGCTATCATCATTCCCAGAAGTTTTGAGGGATCCGTAGCGGTCAACTCATCACTACTTTTTATGAACGAAAAAATTTTTTTAAATACTGGGTTCCAATTAGCTTGCATAGCTTCAACTTTTACTTTATTGTAAAACTCTAAGTCAACAGATACATTATCAACATGGGGGCGGAATGTTTTTGAACCGAAAATTTCTTTCCAGTCGGCAACTTCCATTTCTCTGGGGAAAGAGGAGTGATTATCAATCTATTACCTCTTCCTGGAGCTCGCTCCCTATGGATCATATTGGATTTAATAAGAACATCGAAAGTTTCATAAAGCGCTGTTACGCTTATGTTGAATATATCTGCAAGGTTGGTTGGTTTATCATAGCCGCCGGATCTAGATATCAAGACACACATAACCGCAATAGCTTTTGGCTTAAAAGTAGAGGAGACAGTTGCCTCAAGGAACTCATTAAGTATGGCGTCCACGTAGCTAAAATCCGGGCTGTTTTGATTCACACTTGTCATAGCTTACAACACACTATAGTTTGTATCAAGTTGAGAATAAGCATGTTGCAATACACGCCTTCTACAGAGAGACGCAGATTAACTGCCATGCAGGTACCCTTTTAACTAGACTTACTGGGATTGAATTTATCTATTTTGTTTTGAAAACAAAAGGTTTTAGATCCCGTATTAAGAAAATATCAAGATTTTTTGATAAAAAGATTGAGTCTATTCAATTATTTAAGTTGAAAGGTAGATACCTAGAACAATTAACCGTTGTCACAAGCCATAATTGTTTATAGGGTTTGTAATAAACCGTAATGTATGCACGCTAAAGTTGGAATGGGAAGACTGGTGCTAGATTGGAAGTCACACTCCAGTCTCCCCTCACAAACACAGCCCACGCATCGAACATTGGAAGTAAGACGCAAAGAAGGACCGTGATATGACAAAAAAGTATTAAACATACTACTAAAGTATTAACTGCTGTTAACTATATAGCGACTAGTCCCTCACATCAAGACTGAATGCAATAGTATGCGGAAATATACTTTCATTACCCATAAAAATTTATCGATCTAGCGTATCCGACTGCAAAATAACAGAATTTGATAATTCTATTGCTATCGAATCACGTCCTTGATTTGAAGATTACTCTTTGTGGGTAAAATCTGCAACCTTTAGTTTCATCCAACTAAATTCAATACATTTCAACATTAAGCCAACGCCACTATTTCCTTTTGGATTTAGGTACTTCGCTTACTAAAAACTATTGGAAGACGATATGATCGGAAAAAAATTTACTAATACAGCTTCCATTGCAGCTTTATGTTTGAGCTTGTCCGGATGCTTTACAGTAAGTGAAGTACGGGAAGTTGAAGAGCGTTACGATAGTACACAAACAAAGATCCAACCGCTTGCAGACACATTACCTAAAGCTTCAAAGCCTGAAACATCTTCTGTAGCTGTTCATGTACGAGGACGCCCCTGGTTGGGTTTAGAAAAACTCCCTGAGATAAAAGGAAAACCTCTAGACGAACACCTACTCATTGCTAACGGCGTAACAATTCCTTTTGAGAAAGAGCTGACACCAGGAGAACTCGCAAGCAGAATATTTGCTGCAACTAATATCACTGTGGTTTTTGATGGCTCCTTACCCACCACAATGAAAGATGTTGTGGAAGATAATCCTTTTAGACCTGTAACAACAATGCCTCAAACTACTCCTGAAGGTGTAGTTTGGTCTGGATCACTAGACACTCTTCTAGATCAATGGACTGCTTGGCATGGCTTTGACTGGATCTTTGATGGTCAACGTATTGTTGTTCAAAGAAATACCTCTTCTGTATTTGTTGTAAATGCTTTAGCAGGAACAAAATCTTTCGAAACATCTCTTGCTTCAGATGCCCAGACTGAAGACTCAACCTCACTAGCAAGACAAAGCCTGACTACAAGTCATTCCTTTGACATTTGGGGTGATATTGAAAAGCAAATCCAAAGTCTTTTAACCGAGGGGTCAAAAATTGGTATTTCTCCAGTTAATGGAACAATTACCGTAACTGGACTACCTGGTGATATTGATAAAGTAAGATCTTATCTTGAATATCAAAACAATGAAATTTTAAGACCTGTAGTCGTCTCAGCTAGAATTTTAAACATCAAAAGGGATAGAAACGCTGACTATAATGTTGACCTCAATTTTCTTATTGAAGATGTTTTGGGGAAACAGGCATTAAGGTTTGAATCTAATCCAACAGATAACATCATTGGGCTCATTCGTCCGAGTAATGTAACTAGCAATACTGTAAATGCTACGATCAAGGCTCTTTCTAGTATAGGGACGGTTAGTCGAGAGCTTGATACAAGCGCGAGCACCATAAACGGACAGCCCGTCGCTTTTCATGACATTGTACAACAAAGCTATGTTGCGAGAACCACGACTAGCGCGACAGATGGTGCTACATCAACAGCAATTACTCCGGGAACAGTTGCAAGTGGCTATTTCTTCAGTGTTCTCCCAAGAGTTGTTGGCGAAGATAATGTTTTGGTCCGTGTAAAAATTGGTGTCCAGGATTTACTAAATCTAAGAGAAATCGTAACAGCCGATACAACCATCCAACTGCCAGAACAGGCCAGCAGAGCTATTACGATTGAACAAGCAATCCGGACCGGAGAAACATTGATCCTTTCTGGAGCAACAGACAGAAACAATACGTCTAATTCTGCAGGTTTTGGTAATCCAAGTAATTGGTTCTTAGGTGGAGGCCAGGATGGCCGCTTAAGAGACGGAGAGCAAATTATCCTTTTAACAGCACAAGTTTCTGCGCCATTAGGAATTCGTGAATACAAAGGGAAGTCTCTATAATGTCTAACCTATCCATTTATCAAATCTCTGGTATTCAATTTGCTGCTGGACTTGATTGGAATACAGCTTCCAAGCCAGGTGATAGTCGTGAAGCAACAAGTATAAAAGATGCTTTTGATGCTGACTATCTAGTTATGCGCAAAACCGGGTCTCAGGAAATTGGCCTTGGTTATGAAGAAAAAGGCCATGAAACAAAGATGCCATCAGCAGCATTAGCTATTATCGATGCTGTCTACTCTAATATTGAGAAAAGAAAACCAAAATGGCACGCCCTTTTCAAAGATGATAATGGGAAATTTGTCCATATCAAAGTTATTGAAGGTATTATTTCTCCAAAAGATGGAGATGTTTTCTATAAGACTGAAAAGGAAGCTATTGCTGTTTTTAACAAAACAGAACTTAGTGGTTGGGATGCTTCCTATTGTAATTTTAATTCTGAATTTTTGCCTCACAATCTTGATAAGGTCATTACTGACATTGATTGGGAGGCTATACTTAAAAACACACCTGCCCTTTCTGAAGGCGTACTAAGTAATAAGAAATTCACCACTTACGTTGTCGGTGCTGCTGCTGTTTGCTCTGTGCTTTATATGGGTTTCAGCGTCGTACCTGGTTATGTGGAGGACTTGTTAAAAGAAGAAACAATTACCTCACTTGCATCAGAAGAGCTCCCGCCTATTACCGTTCTTCCATTAGAACAGGATCCTCAAGAATTTCTTACTCAATGTATGAATGCATACAATGATCTCGACATTAGACCTTTAGGTTGGGAATTTAATTATTACCATTGCACAGCAAATTCACCCCAAGCACAGTGGTCTTGGGGCCACAGCTCAAGCAGAAAATCAATTAAACGACAATTTGCTGAGCGAGAATTCAAAAAGCATGAACAACTTTCTTCTGGGGTAGTCAAAGACAGCCGAGCTATAGCAAAATTCATTTTTGCAAATTTTTACAGGCCCGCAGTCCAGGAAATACCCCATATCACAGCTACTAGAAAAGCAGTGGATCAACTTCTGGGGCCAATCAGCGATGGCATAACTATAGCTGAGACAAAACTATCGAAGCCTGTAGTTCTGGAGCCTCAGGATCAGTCAATTAAGATCAAAAATAATTACAATTTGCCGATCCAAAATCTAGGGCAATACAAAATCTCATTTAATACATCGTTTGGTATTGAGGAGCTAATCAAACGATCTACCATCCCAGGATTAGAATATGATTCTGTTTTCTGGGATCCATCAACTCGTAAGTGGAAAATTGAAGGCCGAATTAGGAAGGACGCTTTTTCGCCTGTCATAATTACCGGAGAGTTTTATGAAAAAACTAGTTAGTTTATGCGTCCTTTCTATACCTTTAACAGCACCCTTCTCTGCTTCAGCTGTAGTAGAAAATGTTGTGAAGGAAGCTCAGGATAATCGCAACGCCCAAATTGAGCGTCAAGCTATAAACAACTATTTGTCACGCATCAAAACATCAGTGAGTGATGCACATAGGTGGTTGAAAGAAAATAGTTATTCTGAATTACCCGTAGGGGGAACATCAGTTAAGAACTCTGTTTCAGCTGAGAATTTATCATGGGGAATTCGTGCACGTTATTGCGAAAAGACCTTAATGGTTTATCTCGAACCTCAAGATTTATTGGGTCTAGGAGCAAGAGGTCACGGATTAATTCAAGCACAAAGTGCTCGCGAACAGGAGTTCCTGGGAAATTTTGACGAAAGTAATAATGTCAACGTTCTAGGGCAGACACATTCTATTCCAAGTTGTTTGCTAACGGATGATTGGGGTCCCGCCCCTTCCTCATTAACTGTTGTATATGTTGATCAAAGTGTAAACGACCCAAAATACGATCGTGTTTTCGACGTAAATTCAAGTGAAACAAGGAAAGACAGCTGTCCAGCAGGGCAATTTGGGACAGGCCCACTTTTCACTAGAACTGTTACATATAAAAGTGACGATCCTTCGAATAAAACATTTGGAAGTTGGGACGAGGTAAGTTCAGGAGATTGCCAGGCACCATACACGCGAACTCGAACAAATCCAGTAGACTGTACTTATACCAACCCAGTTACTGGTGCTGTTACTCCAGGTAAAAATGTTTATAAGCAAACTGTTACAGTTAACAGTAACGATCCGTCTACATGGGTATATGGAACACCTGTATTTGATTGGGGTACATGTGGACATAATACGACCCCACCTCCGCTGCCAGATCCTACCAGAACAGTGGTTAACACCCCAGAAACACAAAACCTCGGGTGCCCATCAGGATATACAGGTAGTCGATCCAGAAACCGAATACGAACTGTAACAACTGTTACTTTCCCATGGGACCAACCTCCTGTAGTTGCAACAGATTTTTCTAACTGGATTACTAGCGGGAGTTGTGTTCAATCATTAGCTTGTTACCAGGGTGAAAGAGGTAGCCAAGACAATGATAAATATTATGTGACAAAACCAAACATAGGACAGCGTGGCTACGGACTTTGGAGAGTAAGTACGAGCCCTTGCGGAAGCGGTAGTTCTAACAGCGGTGGTGGAGGCGGCGACAATGATAATGGTCGCGACAACGACGGTGACGGAAGAACTGCCCAAGACGGAGATACTAACGATAGTCAAGGCCCGAGTAATGGCGATAGCCAAAACTCGGGTGGGGGCTGGGGATAAGCCCTACCTCATCGACATTGAAAGGAAATAGAATGAGAAAATTTACTATAATTGCTCTTTCGGCATTTTTAGCTACTTCAAGTGCATATGCTTCACCAGAATCAAATATGTCAATTGAAGAGTTCCGTAGTCATTTTTCTGGGAAGGTATTAATTAAAGATACTCCTCTTTGGAAAGAAGGGAAAAATGTTGCCAGTGCTATTTATTTAGCCGAAGACGGAAGTAATTTTCAGTGCAACTTTGCCAAGATGAAAAACCAGAGAAGTGCAAAGCACCTTTCTTTGGAAAAACATCCAAAATTTGCAAAATGGAAATTAACTAAACAAGCTTTTGGATCTGATGTTTTATTTACAACTAACGGCAATCAAACCAGATCCATAATTCAGTATGATGCCAACGAGAATATTCTGAAAAGATGGTATAAAAATAAGGGGAAATGGACCCTTAATCAGGTTGGCCATCTGCAGAAATCATGGCCTGCTTGGGCTCTAGAAGAGTGCCCGACTTTAGAACTTCCTAGCGACCTTCCAATCAATCAGAAACAGACAACTTTTGATTACAACGAAAACTACGAAGTAATCATGGGAAAGCTATTTCCGGTGCTTCTGAATAATAGCCTTACAAAGGTAGAAGCACCGGTTCTTAGTGATGATGTCTCCAATACCCCTGATGCCATCATCACTAAACTCAAAGAGACAGGTGGCTTTATGCTGCCTGTCTCGGAAGGGAAGTGGGCAACTTTTAATCCTGAATGGAACTCAATCTGGATTTCGAGCAACAGTAAAACTGTTGACCGAATAGGTAATATTTTTACCCGTGGTGATAGTACATTTATTAATTGGTTGGATACAGATCAGATCGAGGAGTTCTCTATAGAAGATACTCTTGAACTGACAAAAACACCTTCTTCGCAAAAACACTTATTGCGAGAAGTCACCGAATGGATCCTAGCCAACAATATTAGCAGTAATCCTGCAATTACAATCACACATAAACCAGACGGCACAGTCCATAGGACGCAAGATAACATAACATCTGTACGGGCATGGGAAATGCGCGGTGAAACTTACATTTTTTATGGGTTAGACGGCGACCCAAGAGAGTTTAACTATCTAGAATTGTTAAAGAAGTTTTCTAAAAATCCTTGGACGGGTAAGTAAAATGAAACGTATTTTGTTCTTATTGGCACCACTTGTCATTTCTCCTGCTCAGGCAGACAAGCTTTGTTACGACACGTTATCAAAGGCAATGGAAACTGGTGATTCACTCCAGGATGTTCCTGCTCTAATTGAGTTTGATATTGAGATGGTTGATTTCTGTAATCGACGTGACGAACTTCTCTTAAAAGCCATTAAAAACAAAAAGGAAATTGAGCAAGAAACTTCTGGTGTAACCACAATTGTAGGCCCTCCTAACATTGTTGGTGATGAGAATTTTTTTGAAAACCTTGATGTGCTAAGTGCGCAACCACAACAGCAAGCTTTAAGCCCTGTAATTACTTATTCAGTCGTAACCACTTTTGGTACCAGTCAAAAATTACAAGCAATCGTCACAGACGGTGCCCAAACGTGGACTGTTCAACCAGGAAGCAAGCTTCCAGGGGAGATAACTGTTGCCAGTGTAAAACCTCATGAGGTTGTTATTAGAAGCAACAAAGAAAACCATACTCTTGGATGGAAATCCCAAACTCAGAACACTGAGGGTGAACTGGATACTTTACTATCTGGAGGATCCCAATAATGAGCTTCCTTTCGTCAATTGCTAACTTATTTAATGCAAATAAAAAAGAACACTCAACTGACATTTTAACGTCTGAAAGTGGACCTATTGGCGTCAAAGGAAATACCCGTGAGGTTCTTGCAATAAAGACCTCTGGGGAAGTGTATATTGCTGCCGGTTATGAAAACACTCCTGATGTCCAATCTGCTCTGAAATTGGCTGGTAAGAAAGGATATGCCCTACAAGATCCCGTTATTACAACCGTCGAAAGCATAGCTAGTTTTTATGTTAATGGAGAAAATTTAAAAGAAATAAGCCGTCATGAGAATGAGAAAATAGCTCTTCACTTATTAGACTTAGCCATTAGTGCTGAAGTCACTGATATACGAATTCAAATTAGAAACAAGACAACAACGATTAAAGCTGCCCAAGCTGGTATGATGTTCCCGCTAATGAAAGAACTACCGGAACAAGCTGGGAGGCAATTACTTTACTGGTTCGCAAATACTCGGGATAAAGATGACAACATCAAATATACCCCTGGAGTTTTTCAAAATTTTGCTGCAACTACCTCAAACACCAAAATTCCAAAAATTATAACAAATTTAAGGCTCCAGTATGGGCCTGATTTTAACAATGGTCAGTTTTTATCAATTCGTCTTCAATACGCCGATAAAGCTAAATCTAATCCTGATCTAACAAAGTTGGGATTTACTATTGATGACATTGAAAAATATAAAATTGCTCGTCAAAAAAGAACTGGGTGGGTCATTGTTGGTGGCGCTACAGGATCAGGAAAAACTACCGCTTTAGCACAAAATGCAACTCTTTCTTATGAAGAAAGTAATGGAACAATCAACGGGTATACAATTGAAGATCCCGTTGAAAAAGAAATTCCAGGATTTGTTCAAACCTCAATAGCTGCAGCTGCAAAATCAAATGAAGATAGAGCTTTAAAATTCCAAGAAGCTGCAAAAGCCATGAAACGTGCCTTCCCTCACTTTCTTCTTCTTTCAGAAATGAGGGATTCAGCGAGTGCTTTGATGGCAAGTGACCTTATGAAGCAAGGTACACAAGTATGGACAACTATTCACGTTAACTCAGTAATAGACATTCCTACACGTTTACTTGATTGGAATGTTCCAACTCACAATGTTTGTGATGAAGGTTGCTTAACCCTACTAAGTTGTCAAAAGCTCATTCCCCTACTTTGCGAGTGCAAAATCAAATACCCAGGGGGGAACAAAGATTTAGAAAACGCACTATGGGATACTAGCGGTGTACACGTTCGTAATCCTGAAGGATGCCCAAAGTGCCGGATGGATCCTAACACTTTTCCAAAAGAAGCACTGGAGACGACAAACGGACTCCTGAAGCAATCTATTGTAGCTGAATTTTTAATTCCGGACCTAAAATTTTTAGAATTCATAAAGCAGAAGGATACGAACGGCGCTCGCAAATATTGGATAGAAAAGTTAGGCGGAGAAACAATTACTGAAAAAATCATTGGGATGGTTAAACAGGGGATAGTAGATCCCACAATTGCAGAAACATCAGGCAAGTTTGTTTTCAGTGAACACTCCAAAACTCAGCGTAAAAGTAAGGAGGCAGCTTGATGTTAAATTCAATCGCATTCTCCACCTCTTCTAGAATTGATTTTTACCAAGAAGTTGAAGACTTGCTTGAGGTGGATGTTGATATTCTAACAGCATACATGGAAGTCGCTAAGGGTCACAGAGAATTGGGACTGTTGGGACGATCAAAGTACGACATTATCAATGCCTGGCACGATGACTTATCACGTGGATCTGTTGCTTCGATGAAAAAGCACGTCACTGCTGGAGAGTTTTTAATTCTAAGTACTCTGCCCGAGACAACTGACCCTACCAAAATTCTAGAAGAAGCAAGAAAGCTAGCTACTAAGCTAGGTGCTATATCTAAAACGATTATAGTCAACCTTATGCTTCCAGTAGTTAACCTATCTCTCTTTTTAGGAGTATCATATTACGCAGGAGCAGAATTAATTCCAGCTTTTGATAAATTAATCCCGATAAATGAGTGGCCTCTTTCTTCATATTTAACAGCTCAATATTGCTTATTTATTCATGAGCACATCCTTCAAATACTACTATTTCTTCTAATTATTGGAGTAGTTATTAAATATAGCCTTACAAATTGGATTGGTTTCGGCAGAGTAAAAGCCGATGGTTACTTCCCTTATTCGATTTATAAAATCAATTCAGGTGTCGGTCTCATTATCGGGCTGGCCTCTCTGATGAAGTCTGGAGCTGGGAGGGATGACTCAAAAACCCTTCACACTCTAGCTAGACACTCTTCAGCTTATACAAAATCTAGGGTGAAATCCATAAGCCGCAAAATGGAGGCTGGATATAATATTGGCGAAGCAATGCTTTTTTCCAGCCAAAATTATCCTGATCGTAATGTCATTAGGCAGATCAAACTCATAAGCGGCAAAGAAGGTTTTGAAGATCGACTTTCAAAGATTGCTGATAGATGGAGTGACCGATCCGTCGAAGTGATCAAGGCTAAAATGAACACAATCGGTCATCTCCTCCTCGTTTTAACTATGGCACTCGTTATCAACCTCGTAATTGGTGTTGCCGGAATTATTGAAAAATTTTGAATTGATAAGGCTAGATCAAAGATGACTAATAGAAAAAATCAACGTGGCGTAGCATACACAACGGATCAAATTTTATCTGTTGCTGGGACTATTGTCTTACTCGGTATCATTGCTGGTATCTATGGGTTTTTTAATGCGAAATGGGACAATGGCGATTCAAAAAGGCTCCTTAGTGATCTCATTTCTACTGTAAAAGAAACCTATTCAGTTAGTGGTAACGGCACTATGGGAGATGGCACAACAGACCAAAACCTAATTCCTGCTTTATTAACGAGAAAACTACTAGATCCTGCTTATGTTGTTGGCTCTGGTACAAGCGCGACCATGCGACATCCTTGGGAAGGCCCAATTACGATTACAGGTTCTCCATCAGGTGATACACATAGAGCCGCAATTTCTTTCGGTGGGTTGGACCTAGAACACTGCATCGAAATGGGGACTTATACAGCAAGTAATAATAATAAATTTCCTACTGTAAAAGTGATCACAATTAACGGAACTGCACTTAGTTTCCCTGCTACAGAAACGGCAATTTCAACAGCTTGTGCTGATAACTCTACGAACGTAATTGCCTGGGAATTTTACTGAGTTAATCAGGATCCGGATCATGCAAATATCTAATAGACATAATAATCGTGGCAGCCTCTTAATGGTTTCAAATTTTGCGGCTGTAGGATTTATTTTATTTGGCTTCATTGTTGCTCATTACTATTCATCTGAGCACAACGCTCATCGAGGCCATGTATCCGGATCCACATTTGCTGAAGTCATTTTTGCTGCTTCAAATATTGTTAAAGACAATAAACAAAGTTACACGACAGCTTTAGCCTCTGGCCCATTTGAGCTCTCCTTAGGAGACTTGAAAAATGCTAACTATTTACCTAGTGGGTTTGTTAGCTCAACAGAGTTAAAAATCATTGTATCTCAGAGTATTTATACAGCTGAACCTGCTATTTATTTAGTAAAAAAAGGCCTCTCAGATCACAGTTATAATGATCAGAATAATTTTATAAACGGCTTCAATAATGTAGGCGGTAAATACCTTTATATCCGGAATGGTTTAGCCGGTTCTGAAAACCCTCAAGTCTTAAATATAATTGAAACTGCTTTAGGCGTGCCTTTAGAAACAGGTGATTTCTACACATCATCTGATACGGCCATAAAATACAATACTCGAGCATTACATAGAAATTCAGTCCCTGGAAAAGAATATCTAAATTCAATGGATACGGACCTATCCATTGATTTAGATCTAAACAACGTTGCAGAACTAGACGCTAAGACAATAGAGAACACAAACCAGTCAACTATTGAAAAATTATCCGTTTTTGATCAACTCAAGGTCGATGGAAATAGTGAATTCCAAGACTTCAACGTTTCAACAAAAGTCACTGCTGATCGTATAGAGACGACATCTTTAACCAGCTCCAGTTTGAAATCCACAGGGTTGATAGATGCAGAAGGTCAAACAGTTACGACCATTTCAACAAATACAGATGAAACAAAAGTAACGACATCAACAGCAACCTCTCTTGAATCTGAAGCAACTACATTCACTTCAGTTTCCACATCAAGAACCACAATTAGCCCCGAGATACAAATTTCGGACGAAATAGAAGCAAACGACAATTTTGTTTCTAACGATACATTTGCAATTGATGCCGAAATTTCTGGTTCAACAATCGTTACGGGGAATTGTTCAGGATGCTAAATAACTCACGTGGTTTATCTACATTTGATGCAATATTGGGACTTGGAGCTCTTATTGTAGTTATGGTGGCCTTGCTTACCTGGTTATCAAGCCAAGGAGAAAAAGCGACAGCAAAGCTAACAGCGTCAAACCTCGACCGGATTGGTGAAAGTGTCGAAACATATCTATTTAGAGAGTATGAAAACGTGCTACAGGCTGCTAATGCTGCAGGTGGCATAACCGAAATTCCGATTAACAGCATAATGGACGTTAATGCTGAGGGTGACCTCTTTTCTACCCACTCCCCCTATAAACAGCCATTTAAAATTTATGCGTCATACATCAATGCAAATACAATAGATGTTCTTATAACTACGGACCAATCCAGTTCAAATGATGTTCCTATCCAGGTAAGAAGCTTGATAGCGCACTATTCAAAAAAAGGCGCGGGTTATATTGAAAATACCAGTCTAATTGCAACTGGTCTTGTCCAAGATATTTCCAAGTTTCAAACTGCAAATAATATCCCAAATAATGGTGACGTTGCCGCCTACAAGGTTATTCGTCGCAATGTACTTTACGGTGATGTTTTATATAGAAGGGCTATCCCTGGTTTTGCAGACGCAAACAGAATGGACACTCATCTTGATATGAATGGTTTTGATATCACAGATGTAGATGCACTTTCCTCCGAGCGTTTGAATGTTTCAGAAGAAGCAACAATTCGAGGTGGCCTTGAAGTTTTCGATGATTTTAATGTTGTAGGAACATCCACGTTTGATGGTGATGTAACCACCCAAGACATTAATAGTTCAGGGATAATCTCGACCCCTCTCCTAGAGACTGGTTCAGCTTCAGTATCAGGAACCATCAATGCGGGTTCACTTAATGCCAACATACTAGAAAGCCAAACTCTTATTACAGATAGCCTCGAAAGCCAGCAAACAACTGGATCCACCCTTAATGCTGGTGATTTGTCTACTGATTCCCTTAGTACCGATACACTTGTTTCAAATGAAATAACAACAAATAGAACAAGAACAAACGAACTGCGAGGATCCACAGCCTATATCAACGATTTAACTACAGGGAATTGCGTAGGATGTTAAAACATATTTCCCCACTTTTATTTCTGGCCATGACAACAACGGCTACTTACGCACAGCCATTTGATTTGGAAAAAGAATACGCTCGTCGCGAAGCAATTCAAACAGAGATTGGTACACTTGAGCGAGTAATTGAATGGCAGGAAAAAACACTTGTTGCCATTAAATTACAGAGAGAACGAGGAATTGAAGTTCAAGCTTTCCAATTACCGGAGAAGTTATGCCTGAATGAAACATTTACCCCTCTTTGCAAAGAGAGAGGAAACAATAAATGACTGGAGTAACTTCATATCTGTCTCTTACAATCTATGTTGCAGCACTCAGTGGCTTAACATACACAGATGCAAAGAAATATCTGCTTCCTGATTGGATGATAATTGTTGTCGGTTTATCAGGAATTGCTTTTCATTTTGCTAATTCCTGGAAACTAATCACGCTTTATGAACTGTTCTTTTCTGGAGCATGTTTATTAGTGATTTTTGGTTTATTCCGCCTTTATACAATCTGGCTTAATAAGAACAATCTAGCCTTTGGTGCTGGTGATGTGAAGTTACTGGCAGTTAGCGGTTTAACCCTTGGTACTTCTGGATTTTTTTTAGTCTTTCCTTTCGGGGTTATAACTGCCCAAATCTATACATTTATCCGATGGAAAGTAAGAAACAAAAAGAAGGGGAAAAACAAAATATACAGGAACTCCCTTATCCCTTTAGGTGTAGGACTTGCCCCTGTAACTGCCATTCTTTTTATATGGCAATTTATTTTCCCAGATTACTTTCCTGAGTATCTAAGAACGACCAACCACCTGATAACAGGGTTTTTTCAAGGACATATGTAATGGACTTTAATAACAACCCAAAAGTATGGACTCTTCCGAACATCGCAACCTATGGATGTAAATATAAGAGAACATCACTTCTTATGCTTGCTTTTATCGCCTTAACAGGATGCAGCCATTTGACCTAATGACATCATAGCTGCCCAAATACGACATCTCAACGAACATAAAGAGAACAAATAGCCTGCATACGGTATAAACATTGATCATTATACTTCATCTTTTTTCATTTCAGACAAGGGATGTTGGTATGGCACACGACTGGACCGAAGCAGATGTGGGAACTCAATGGAGCTTAGGATATGACGACTTAACCCGGATCGAGGGTAAATCGTCAGGTTTCAGACTTGGTTTTGCGGCACAATTAAAGTTTTATAGTCTTGTAGGCCGTTTTCCAAAAACATGGAAAGAAATCCCTGAATTTGCACTGCCTTTCCTTGCCGACCAAGTTGGTCGGGAGGTTACTGACGTTGATTTATATGAATTTTCCAGCCGCAACAGCCAACGTCATCGTTTGGAAATTTTATCTCTCCTCAATGTGCGAAAGATGAAAGCTGATGATCGTAGGAATTTACAACTATGGTTGACCCATGAGCTTTGCTCCACCTGTACGTTAACAGGAGAGATGTTGGATCACCTGTATTTATGGTGCCTAGAACGACAACTACAGGGACCAGCTCTTAAAGAGGCCACTCGGTTGGTTAGAACGGCACGGCAACAATATGAGGATGATCTCTTGGCTCGTATTGTTATGAGGCTCGGGTATGAGACTATATGCCGCCTTGAAAATTCTCTTGACCCAACTCCACCTTCCTATGGGTTTTCGGATTTCAAAGAAGAGCCCGGGCGTGTAGCGCTCGAGAGTGTGCTTAAGGTCTCTGGACGATTGTCTTTTATACGCTCACTTGCCCTGCCACGCTCAATGATATCCAAAATTGGGCCTTACTGGCGGGAGAAATACAGGCGTCGGGTGGCACAGGAAGCCGCATGGGAAATGCGCCGGCACACAATAAACCGCCGACTTGGAATGTATGTGATTTTCTTGATTGAACGCGAAGCTGAGCTGGCGGATGGCCTAACCGATCTCTTGCTGGAAACGACTCATAAAATATCAAAAAAGGCTGAAAGCACAATTATTGCTGAAGTTTCCCGGAATGCCTCCAAGATACATGGTAAGGAAAAACTTCTTGTCGACATGGCCTTTGCTGCCCTTAGAAACCCGGACGGAGTAATTAGGGACGTTATTTTTCCGGTTGCAGGGGAAGAGAAGCTTGCTGCAATAATTAAAGGCCATAAGACGCGAGGAACATGGAACCAGCTTGTATTTCAGGTCATGAGAAGTTCCTACGCTCATCATTATCGTCCAATGTTACCTGATACTCTCAAGGTCCTGGATTTTAAATCTAACAACGTCATACATCGCCCAGTACTTAAGGCTCTTGCCTGGATTGAGAGTATGAAAAACGATACCCGCCGAATTGTCCGTCTGAAAGATGGTATCCCAATCGACGGGGTGATCGCACCGAAATGGTATAATTGCGTTGTTGAAGCCGACAGTTCGGGTTGTCTCCGAATAAATAGGATAAATTACGAACTTTGTGTTCTGCTTGCTCTACGGGACCGGATACGTTGCAAGGAAATTTGGGTTGTTGGCTCTGATCGTTATCGTAATCCGGACGATGATTTGCCTAAAGATTTTGATACTAAACGCAAGACTTACTATGAGGATCTTGGCCTTAGCCAGGATGCAAAGACCTTCACTGCAGGTATACGGGCTGAACTTGAAGCCGAATTGCTATTACTGAACAATGAACTCCCGAATAACAACCTTGTCCGGATCAAGGAGCGTGGTAAAAATAGTATATCCATTTCGCCCTATATTCCTTTACCTGAACCAACAGGATTGGCATCAGTCAAAACCGAGATCGAACGCAGATGGCCGATGACAGGGTTATTGGATCTTCTTAAAGAAAGCGCCCTTGATACTGGGTTTCTCAGTGCTTTCCAAACTTCAGGGGACAGGGTAGTTCTGGACGAAGAAACCCTCCAGCAAAGACTCCTGTTGTGTCTTTATGGTCTGGGGACGAATGCGGGACTAAAACGTATAAGTGCTGGATCTCCAGGTGTATCCTATAAAGAACTTCTTCATGTCCGGCGTAAATTCATCCACCGGGGAGCTCTCCAGGAAGCAATCAGGCAAATTGTCAATGCGACGCTTGCTATTCGTGACCCATCTATCTGGGGAGAAGTTGGCACGGCTTGCGCCTCAGATTCCAAGAAATTTGGCGCCTGGGACCGTAACCTTATGACGGAATGGCATGTCCGGTATAAGGGGCGTGGCGTCATGATTTACTGGCATGTGGCCAAGCGTTCTACCTGTATTTTTTCTCAATTGAAACGATGTTCTTCATCTGAAGTAGCTTCCATGATTGAGGGAGTGTTACGCCATTGTACTGATATGGATATTCAACGACAGTATGTAGATAGTCATGGCCAGAGCGAAGTGGCTTTTGCCTTTTGTCGTATGCTCAGTTTCGAACTGGCTCCAAGATTGAAGGCGATTGCACGTCAAAAACTATGTCTACCGTCATCAGACTTCAAAGGCCGGTTGCAAAATCTTACTCCTATCCTGAGCTCTGTCATTGACTGGGATCTGATTGAACGACAATACGATGAAATGGTTAAGTATACTGCAGCGCTGAAACATCGAACGGCAGATCCTGAAGCTATTCTACGTCGTTTTTCTCGTGGAGAAACTATGCATCCGACGTACAAGGGATTGGCGGAATTGGGGAGAGCAATCAAAACCATTTTCCTATGCAAGTATCTACGTTTGGAATCCCTGCGTCGGGAAATCCATGAGGGCCTGAATGTGGTGGAAAACTGGAATAGTGCCAACGGCTTTGTATTTTTTGGTAATGGCGGTGAGATTGCGACAAACCGTATCGATGATCAGGAGATATCCGTTTTGGCGCTACATCTTCTGCAGAGCTGTCTTGTTTACGTAAATACCAGGATGTTACAAACTGTATTATCAGAACAGGCATGGGCCGCGCGGATGACACTGGAAGATTTTCGGGGTCTTAATCCTGCTATTTACGGCCATATCAACCCGTATGGCTTCTTTGATGTCAATCTGCTGAAACGAATTGATTATCAGAGATTGGCTGCCTAAAATCAGGGGGCTAAATTTCTCTAATCGATTTTGAGTAACAAGCGGGCTGATCCAGGAACAAAGGAAGATCTTGTGTCCAAAAAACTGTTAAATACCTGTCTCGACTTTATTCAAACGTATGGTTTTGATTCGAGTGTATTTTATGAATATTTTTTATCCGTAAAATCGGACCTGTTAAGTGATGACAAGATAGCAAAAACTTTGATTCTAGGCATATCTAAAGAGGGAAAATCCGAAGAAACGAGGTTCAGTGATTTATTCACCCGCCTTCTAGATGAAGCCCGGATGGACGTTGAGAATGATGGTCTTTACGGTAAAACTTTCCTGGAAAGCTCTGAGGTCGCTCTTAAGTCCCTGCAGGCAAAAAAGAGCTTTGAGTATCACACTCATATGAACTTGGTCGAATGTTATGGAAGGGCAAGCCTAAAAGTACCTGAAGTCCTGATTTTTGATTTAAATTCGGACTTTGATACACCTGAATTTCCAACTCCATTGCCCGCCGACCTGGAACAGATGTTGACCTCTCTCCAGGAAGAGGGTGGGACATCGTATGATTTCTATCTTGCTTTGAATAATGCCTCCTCGGCTTTCCCGAGCGATGCACAAGCTGGGTTTGCCCGTTATGTTTCAACAATGGAAAATCCTGCATTTGAACGACTAGCATTGTATTGGTTGCTGGACCGAACACCTTTAATACGTGAATCTGCGGCTATGGGGTTGGCTGACAACGCGGCATTAGCCAAACTTCATCCCGAAACTCTTCAATATATGCCTATGCTACGCAGTTGGATGGGTTCTGGCCGGGCGCGGAATATAATAGATAACGCATTAAAAAATGCACGGCGCAAAGAAATTTCAGGGGCTATTGAAAATCAGGTTGCTATACAAATCCATGAGAGGAGGGCCAGTGTCGTTGACGGGGTAGGATCGCAAAGCCTTTCTATTCTGGCACAGAACGGACAAAACGTGACAGTTTCCATGTTACTTACAAAAATGGGGCATGGAATTAAAGATGCATTTGTCATTCCCTGCGACAGTCTCAAAGAAGCTCATGGAATTTTGGAGAAAGTAAGTTCGCACTCTCCAGGCTTTCTAATAGACCAACAAACACTTGAATTAATTTTACAGTCAGCATTGGCAGATGGGCTTGAACATAAGGCCCTACCAGCACCTGGCTTATTGGACGTTGTGGAACAGTGCGGACTTTTCTCTTTAAAACCTCAAGCCACATCAGTACAGGCATGGATGGAATATGTAGACCCACAAGGTGAAATAAGTGACGCGTCTCCGCAAAAACGGGGTCGCCTGGTTAATGGCGAAGACACCTGGCACAGACTCTTTCCTTTGACTGATTGCTGGTTTGAAGACAATGAAACCACCAGAGCTATTGTCTCATCAACCGGTTCAGAGCGCACAATTGAAACCAAACTCTGGAAATATCTGGAAACACGCCGGGAAATCTGGGCGCAACGAATGTTACAAACCGCAGCAATGCTGAAAGACGATCAACAAAATCCTGACTGGAAATGTTTGGCTGCCGCTGCATTCCAACTCATCAATCAGAAGGCTCTCCGTAAAATTCCTGTAATGCGAGAGATCCTCTACACAACAATTGATGCTGCAGAAGAAAAATTGCTTCAGCAACCGAGATCAACATTGTTGTATCACGATGACGATAGTCCAGAACTGTATAGCCCCTTAGGGGATGCTTTAGTGAATAATTTATCCTTTATTACAGATGGTGAATATTCCGACCAAGATGCTTCCACAATTTCAGACTGGTTTGATGTCGCGTTTGACGAGTTCGAAAAAGACCTGTTATTTGAGGAGCTTAATGACTGTGAGAAACAAAATGGATATTTCATGATCAGCTGTTTCTACGATTTTTGTTATGGTTACCATTTGGCAGGACCTGCAGATATCGATGAATATATAATAGATGACGTGTGTTTGGATATCATGCCGCGGAAAGTATCGGCGAGTGCTGAAATGTTTGCAACTTTCGCTCCGACGATAACTCGGTTTTTTACATGGAGCGAACAGCAAGGTTTTTTATCAAAGACAAAAGCTTTGCAAAAACATATTGCAAAAATTTCTCCAAAAATGATTAAGAAATCTGAAGATCCTGGAAACTGGGGAATGGCGAAATCCATGGTGTTTGGAAATTCCCCAGATGGTGAGCTAACCGAAGGTGATTTACTTGAACACCTTACAAATATGATCCCTCATGATCCTGACCTTTTCGCTGAAGACACCATCCCGCTTGAGAGAACAAGTCCTAAAGTTGGACGCAATGACCCTTGCCCATGCGGTAGTGGCAAGAAATACAAAAAATGCTGTTTGAACTGAGCAGATTTAGAAGTGTGGGTTTTGGGTATACTCCAGCCTGACGTCAGGTGCATAATCTGATACTTGTCAGTATAGGATCAATTGTTCTATTTGTTGACACAAGGTGCTCAGGGTCATAGATTCTTTCCTGACAGTTTTGAGGAAAGAATCTATGATTGGTCAGCGCATCGGCTACATTCGGGTAAGCACCTATGAACAGAACCCGGAACGACAACTGGAAAACCTCAAACTTGACCGTGTTTTTACAGATAGTGCATCTGGCAAGGATGTTAATCGCCCCCAATTAGATGAACTCTTAAAATTTGTCAGGATCGGTGACACAGTCGTTGTTCACAGTATGGATCGCTTGGCTCGAAATCTTGATGACCTGCGTCGGATTGTACAATCTCTGACAAGCCGTGAAGTTCGTATAGAGTTTATCAAGGAAGGTTTGACCTTCACGGGCGAGGACTCACCAATGGCGACTTTGATGTTATCGGTTATGGGAGCATTTGCAGAGTTTGAACGCTCTTTGATCCATGAACGGCAACGTGAAGGCATTGAGTTGGCTAAAAAACGAGGCGCGTATCGAGGAAGAAAGAAGGCACTCTCATCGGATCAGGTCTGCGATCTGAAAAAACGAGTGGCATCTGGCGTAACAAAATCACAGGTTGCACGAGACTTTTGTATCAGTCGAGAAACTTTGTATCAATACCTTCGGTTGGAAGACGGATAAGCAGCAGTGCTGAATCTTTGTTCTCTATATGTTCGTTGAGATGTCGTTTTTGGGCAGCTATGATGTCATTAGGGATTATCAACATAACAGCGCAAAAGTAGAAGCCGGGATAACCACTCATTTCTATACCAAAAAGGTTAGTCGGAGGTATGCTTCCCTCAGCAACAGAAACACCAAACAAACTGTCAATAACCCGAGGGTCTTGTTGGCTAAGCTGTAGGCCTGTTTCTCCATTCGTAATCGGAGTGAGCACTGAATAAGCCATGTTGTAAGACATTTGAGCAAAAGCCAATGTCAGAATGGAGAAGTAGATGCCAGATCTTCTGAGGCTGATATAGCCAATTAGAACAGCAAACAATCCAGAGGTGATTACCCCAAATAGTACTGCCGGGATAACACTCATGCCCAAGAGTTTAAAAGACCATACGGCCGTGTAGGAGCCGACACCGAGAAAAGCGGCATGACCAAAAGATAGATAGCCGGTCAGGCCAAATAGGATGTTAAAGCCAATGGCAAAAATACCGTAAATGGCAAACCGTTGTAGCAAATCCGGGTAACCTGCGCCAATCGGTGTCAACCAAATTGGCATCGTAAGTACTGCCAGGATAAATCCACCGAGTAGTAGCTTATCGTTTTGAGGCGTAATTCTAATCATTGTTTAGGACTCCATCACGCCTTTGCGGCCCATCAGTCCACGTGGACGAACCAGTAGAATGACAACAGCAACAAGGAAAATAATAATTTGGTCGATACCAGGGAGGATTTCTTTCACTTCGTTCATGGAAGCAAAGGACTGCAAGATCCCCAATAAGAAGCCTGCGAGTACCGCACCACTGAGAGATCCCATACCACCGACCACAACTACGACGAATGACAACACAAGAAAGTCCATACCCATTTGATAATCTGGGGGAACAATCGGTGTGTACATTACGCCAGCCAGACCAGATACCACTGCGGCCAAGGCAAAGACGATCGTAAAGCGTCGTTCGATGTTGATCCCCAATAAACCTACTGTGTCTCTGTCCGCCATACCGGCACGGACAACCATGCCAAACGTTGTAAATTGTAGGAAAGCAAAGACAGCACCAATCAAAATCGCAGCAAAAGCAAGATACGCAAGGCGCCACCATGGATAGATAACCGCATTTCCAAGGCCGAGCCATACACCAATATCTGCGGAACCCTGTAAAATCTCAGGTGGTGGCATTGGAACTGGATTAGCGCCATATACTGCCTTCACAATTTCCTGAAGAACAATTGCCATCCCAAAGGTAACAAGGATTTGCTCGGCGTGAGTGCGTTTGTAAAAGAAGCGAATAAGGCCTCTTTCAAGCGCCAAACCGATAAGGAGCATAACTGGAATTGCCATTAGAATAGAGATCGGCACAGCGTAATCGATGATAGTCTCACCAGTTTCACCAAACCATATCTTTAAATAAGGCTCTTCCTTGAAGGCATCAAAAAAGGTGATGCTCTCGTCCTTGACCTGCTTGGAGAGTGTGAGTAATTTTTTCATGGTTACGGCACAAAAAGCACCCAACATGAACAAAGCTCCATGAGCAAAGTTAACAACCCCAAGCGTTCCGAATATCAGTGTTAATCCCAGGGCAATAAGGGCGTAGGAACCACCCTTGTCGAGCCCGTTCAGGATTTGCAGTACAAATGCATCCATTGTTTTAATTTTCGCTGCTGTTTTTGATGTCTCAAGGCGGTGCAATCACGGCGTGTGAGATCATTATCTCTTGCCATTTTGCAAGAGTACACTTTTATAATATTGCTGGTCGCCAACTATAAGCGACCAGCAATCTATACAAAACCTAACTTAGACTTCGTATGGACCGAGTTCGCCGCCAAAGATTGAAGCATCATACTCAACCTGTGAACGTGGAACTTCCTGAACGATTTCAAGAAGATCGAACTGTGTCGATGGGTTTTGATTACCACGCACAACCAGAACATCTTTAAAGCACTGGTGATCTTCCGCACGGTATTCGGTAGGACCGTTACCCATGCCGTCAAACTTGAAGCCTTCAAGTGCTTTGATGACTTCTGGTGGATAGAAAGTGCCTGCCATTTCACAAGCATTTGCATAAAGCAATGTCTGAACATAACAAGTATGCGCAGCCTGTGATGGTGGGAAGCCGTATTCTTGACCGAAAGCTTTAACAAAAGCCTGAGAGCCAGCATCTGTAAGTGCCCAGTTCCAGTTCGTGGAACCAAGAATACCTTTGATGTTGTCCCCAGCACCCTGAGCCATCAAGCGAGAGAACAATGGAACGATGATTTCAAAGTTCTTACCGTTAACTTGCTTGTCTCTAAGACCAAATTGAACGGCCTGAGTTAGAGAGTTGATCATATCCTTACCATAGTGGTTAAGGATCAGAACATCTGCACCAGAGTTCAATACCGGGGTAATAAAGGAAGAGAAGTCGCCAGCACCAACGGGTGTGCGTACAGTGTTAACAGTTTCCCAACCAAGGCCTTCGGTGGTGTTCTTCATGGACTCTTCTTGTGTCCAACCCCATGTGTAATCAGCAGTCAGGTGGTATGCTCGACGCTGTGTACCCATTTCATCTTTAAGAACAGGACCCAAAGCAGCACCAGATTGATAAGCATTAAAGAAGTGGCGGAAACCATAGCGACGCTTGTCTTTACCTGTTGTATCGTTCGAGTGCGTCAGGCCACACATGAAGATAATACCCATTTCCTGAGCAAGTGACTGTGTGGCAATAGCAACACCTGAAGAGGAACCACCCGAGAACATGGTGACGCCTTCTTTTTCTATCATACGTTTAGCAGATGCACGTGCGGCATCTGATTTGGTCTGAGTATCGCCAGTTACATACTCAACCTTTTTACCAAGGATACCGTTACCCTTAAGTGAGCTTGGTTTCATGGTGTTGAGCATACCACCATCGCCTTCACCATTAAGGTGTTTTACAGCGAGTTGATAAGCGCGGAGTTCAT
>CBDBLJ010000010.1:0-80504 GCA_965206885.1 Amylibacter sp.
TCACAGCAGCTTGTAACTAACACCAAATTAAGCCTTGGCCGGTGGATCTGATTATCAAACGGGCACGCCCTTTTTAATGATCAGATCCACCGGCCAAGGTGGTTGTCGCAACCGGCCAAGGTTATTGTCGCTGAACAGAGTCCCACACCTGCAACGCGCCCTGATTCTTCCGCTTTTCCGGGGGAAATGATGGATAGATGGGGAGTCCTTCATTGGGCGTCTGCTTTGAGCAAGGAATCATGGCGGTTTTTCAAGCCATTGAGGAAAAACAAAAAAATAGAACACCTGAGATATTACTTTAACAAAAAAGTGTTCTCGGGGGATAGAGTCCCCCTATATATTGTGGTACTTGGTATGTGTGGAAATATATCTGGCGGATGCTTGATTGTGTCTTGCAGATGGCTTTTAGAGCAAAGGCATTATTTTCACATTGAGTATCCCTTTTCCTGCATATGCTTAAGCCTCGGTCTGGGCATGAGAGATATATCAGCGGTATTTTCGCAGAGGTATTTATTAAGGAGGCAGTGTGACAGAAAGGTTCTAGAAAGCAAAAAATCCCGAAGCGGTAACTTCGAGATTGAATGCAGTCCGCAAAGGGCGGGAAAAAATGTGTTTCGTAATTTGAGCACAATTTTAAATCCCCGCCTTACATTGTCAAGTTTTAATGCGACTTTTCGCCATGTTTTTTTTGCGGCCTGTTGTTTGCGACCCGTTTTACGGGAGAGCTTTAGCGCTGAGCAACGATAATGAGTAGTGTTTTTTATGGGGATAGAGGCTCCGTTCCCAAGGGTGCCCCTAACAAGAGTAGCCATGATCGGGGGGCCAATAATCTTGGTATACGAGAGTATTCACCCCGGATAGCGGCGCTCGCGGAAGTTTCAGCAAACTTCTGTGGCTTGCCTAAAGGTGTTTCGCAGTATGACATTCTGGGTTTATTGGAATTTGCTGGTGGCTATTTTGGCCTCAAAGCCCATCACTTGCGGTATCTGGCACATATCATCAAGTTCACGCGCGATCAGGACTGGACGAGTGACGCCTGTCATCCGCCAGTTGTCTGGCAAGCGGTCACATCCATTGCGATTGATCTGGGTAGAGATGAGCGTTCTATCCGTCGGATCGAGAACGAGTTACATGATCTCGG
The DNA here is from genome assembly GCA_965206885.1 of Amylibacter sp. Classification (GTDB taxonomy): domain Bacteria; phylum Pseudomonadota; class Alphaproteobacteria; order Rhodobacterales; family Rhodobacteraceae; genus Amylibacter. The sequence continues at coordinate 1,142 of CBDBLJ010000010.1, forward strand.
TATTTTAACCTGGAGTGACAGTGGTAATCACAAGCGCTATGGCGTACGTGATCATCGAGGCTTTATCAAATACGGCTATGGTGTTGATCTCTCGCCGCTTGCGGCCCTTTATGATGATCTGGAGATTGCCGCCAGTGAAATCAGGGAGCGTCGCAGATTATGGCGCGAAGAAAAGCGGTCTCTTTCATCGTTAAAGAGGCGTGTTCTTGCGAAGTATCATTTTATGGATCTGTCGGTTGATGAGATTGAAGAACTCCCCTGCCCTGTTGCGACGACATCTTTAGAAGAAATCCGCACGCAGTATGCGGAGCTGGTTGCATTGGAGATGGCCGTTGATAACGCATTGCGTCTGCAAAGCAGCGACATCGATGATGAGGAGACTGAAAAAGATCAAAATTCAATAAAATCAATGTGTAAAGATTCACAGATGTCCGCCAGGGCGGACTCTTACGTCCGGCACATACAGACTACAACTAAACCAAACTCTTCTAAAGAAGATACCTGTAATCTTGTGGATAACACTAAAATGAGTTCGCTACGCTCACAAGAAGTCGGTCACCTGCTCGCTAACGCTCACACCGACAATGGCTTAGCAAAAAAGCCTGTGGTGAAATCTGGGTTGTGCAAGAAAAAAGAAGCTTCTGAGAAGCCGAAAGATCGAAAAGGGGGTGATAATTCTAGCTCTGGTGTCTCTCAGAAAAGTGCCTATAGGCAGTTAAATTCGGAAAATAAGGCCTTAAAACCCTGTTTTAACAAGGATTTAAGCTCTGATTTTACCTCTGATGCAAACAGCGGTGATCTAAACAGGGGTGATACAAAACCGGGGATATCGAGTCTAAGTGCAGGGAAACCTGGCACAGGCATCGAGCATATCAGTTTGAAAAACCTGCTCTCGGCAGCCTCTGAAGAATTTAGAGATCATATTCCAATTCATGATCGAGCAATCGCCCCCGCTGATTTTGTTCATGCTGCGGGAATGATGTGCCATGAGCTTGGGATTAACCGTCATGCATGGCTAGAGGCTATTGCTGAAATTGGCCGTCTGCCTGCCGCCGTATGTGTCCTGATTGCTGATAAAAACCAGTACAACAGCGATAATCCCGTCCGAAACCCAGGGGGCTTCCTGCGGGGTATGATTGCAGCTGCAAAGGACGGTGAATTGCAGCTCCACCGCTCGATCTTTGGAATACTGGAGAGGGAAAAATATGATGCATGATGATAAGCCCCATATAGGCCTAATGACATCATAGCTGCCCAAAAACGACATCTCAACGAACATATAGAGAACAAAGATTCAGCACTGCTGCTTATCCGTCTTCCAACCGAAGGTATTGATACAAAGTTTCTCGACTGATACAAAAGTCTCGTGCAACCTGTGATTTTGTTACGCCAGATGCCACTCGTTTTTTCAGATCGCAGACCTGATCCGATGAGAGTGCCTTCTTTCTTCCTCGATACGCGCCTCGTTTTTTAGCCAACTCAATGCCTTCACGTTGCCGTTCATGGATCAAAGAGCGTTCAAACTCTGCAAATGCTCCCATAACCGATAACATCAAAGTCGCCATTGGTGAGTCCTCGCCCGTGAAGGTCAAACCTTCCTTGATAAACTCTATACGAACTTCACGGCTTGTCAGAGATTGTACAATCCGACGCAGGTCATCAAGATTTCGAGCCAAGCGATCCATACTGTGAACAACGACTGTGTCACTGTTCAGCGACAATAACCTTGGCCGGTTGCGACAACCACCTTGGCCGGTGGATCTGATCATTAAAAAGGGCGTGCCCGTTTGATAATCAGATCCACCGGCCAAGGCTTAATTTGGTGTTAGTTACAAGCTGCTGTGAGTTGATAAATTAGGAACCTCTAGATGTAATTGGAGGAACCTGTTTGCCGTATAAATTTATCACAGATGAACAACTGAGACTTTACATGACAGATAGAAAAACTCATGGTCAACGAACCGCCGCTGCCCGCGCAGGGTTTAGCGAACGCACGGCCCGCCGATTTGACGTTGATGCGACTTTACCGTCACAACGCAATATAAAGCGAGGGCGAACAGTTTCTGATCCGCTTGAAGATATCTGGGATAAGGACATCCTTCCCATTTTGGATAAAGACAACTCGGTCAAACCCATTACTTTGTTGCGCCACATACAGAGCCTCTATCCGCTCCGTTTTCCCGATGACCGTGTCAAGCGCACGTTAGAGCGCCGAGTTCGGGGATGGCGGGCTCTGAATGGCCCTGAAAAGGATATCATTTTCAGGCAAACACCTGAGCCGGGTTACATGGGCCAATCAGATTTCACGGATGCAGCCGACTTAAGTATTACCATTGCAGGAGATCCTTTGGTGCATCGGCTCTATCATTTTGTTCTGGTATATAGCCGATGGGAACATGTTGGGGTCGTACTTGGCGGTGAGAGTTTTACAGCCCTTGCGGAGAACTTACAAAATGCGCTTTGGTCCTTGGGGGGCGCTCCTGAAAACCACCGGACCGACAGCCTGTCTGCGGCCTTTCGGAATTTGAGCGTTGAGGAAAAGGAGGACATTACCAAACGTTATTCTGCTTTTGTTGAGCACTACGGTATGGAGGCCAGTCGAAATAACAGAGGGGAATCACACGAGAACGGTGCCATTGAATCTCACCACGGTCACCTTAAGACTGCGATAAAGCAGGCCCTGATTTTGCGTGGCAGTAATGACTTTGACACTTTGGATGAGTATCGGCGATTTTTGGACGAGCTGATTGCTAGACGGAACAAACATCGTGACCAAGATATCCAAACAGAGTTGAAATCTCTCAAGGCGTTACCTCCTCGGCGAACAACAGATTACACTGAAGTCGTGTCGAGAGTTACCAAAACAAGTGGTTTTTTAGTTAAGCAGGTTTTTTATAGCGCCCCTTCTCGCCTAATTGGTCAACGCTTGCGTGTCCATATTTACGATAACCGGATAGAAGCCTATCTAGGCAGCACTCATGTCGTCAGCCATTCTCGTGAGCGGGGGCACGGCAAAGGCCCCCGCATTCATGTTATCAATTATCATCACGTCATTCATGCTCTCAAACGTAAACCTCAGGCACTCGCCAATTCTATTTATCGTGACAGTATTTTTCCAAGAACCGAGTACTCCCTGGCCTGGACATTGTTTCAGAAAAAGTTGTCCCGCAGAGATGCGTGTCGTCAGATGGTTGGGATACTTTTCCTTGCGCACGAAGAGGCTTGTGAGGCCGAAGTCGCGCACCTGATTTCGAGAGAAATCAATGCAGGAAGGCTACCTTGCGCAAAAAAACTTAAGCTGAATATCACAAAAAAGAACACGGATTTACCTCCTGATATTCCCGTGGTTCAACCTTCATTATCAGTCTTTGATACTCTGTTGGAGGATCGGGCATGACAAACATTGAAGTGGATCAGCACAAGCTGCCTCTTATGCTAACTGACTTACGATTACCCAGCTTTCACAAACACTGGCAAGATATCGCAATCCAATCCGACAAGGAGGGCTGGTCAGCAGCCAGGTTCCTTGCCGTTTTGGCCGAATATGAATTGGCCGAAAGGGACACGCGACGCATTCAACGCCATCTCAACGCATCAAACCTGCTGGGCGGAAAAACTCTGGCCACTTTTAACTTCAAGCGGCTGCCTAACGTGAAAAAGGCGCAGGTCGAAGCCTTGTCTGCCGGTGACTGGATTGACGCAAGAGCAAATCTGATTGCCATTGGAAATTCAGGGGGAGGAAAAACTCATCTCCTATGCGCCGTAGGTTATGCTCTTATAGAGGCTGGATACCGTGTGCTCTATACGCAAACCAGTGATCTGGTGCAAAAACTCCAGGCTGCCAGACGTGAACTTATGCTCGAAAACGCCCTCGCAAAACTCGATAAATTTGATCTCATCATTCTCGATGATATTACCTATGCACAAAGGGATATATCTGAAACATCCGTGCTCTTTGAATTGATCGCCAGACGATATGAGTACCGAAGTATTGCAATTGCTGCCAATCAACCTTTTAGCGGATGGGACAATATTTTTCAAGATAAGGCCATGACCGTTGCAGCAATCGATCGTCTTGTTCACCACTCAACCATTCTTGAGATGAATATCGACAGCTACAGACAATGGGAAGCCGCCCAAAATCTCAAAAAAATGTTGCGGAAAACCACAAACAAAAAGGTGAAAAATATGCCTGAAGCATCGTAAATAAACGTCAGATCACAGCCGCATCAAAAGCGGCCAAGGTGGTTGACGCAACCGGACAAAGTGGTTGACGCTCTACAGTGTCACCGATCCTGACAAATTTTAAGAGTTCATCTAATTTAATCCGGTAAACCCCCGGCTATGCCGGGGGACTCTCAATGGTTTGACCGTTCCCACGGTCTTACATTTCTTTGTTTATTGACCAAAATAACAAAGGAATTAGCCGATGAGAGATTACAAAAGCCTTGCACATACGAGATGGGATTGTAAATACCACGTGGTTTTCATCCCTAAACGCAGGCAAAAAGTTATCTATGGCAACCTACGTCAGTATCTTGGTGAAATTTTCCATGAACTGGCCGGGCATCGCGAAAGTAAGATTGAGGAGGGCCATTTGATGCCGGATCACATTCACATGTGTATCAGCATACCGCCCAAACATGCTGTTTCAAAAGTCGTTGGATACCTAAAAGGAAAAAGCGCGATTGCCATAGCTCGAAAATTCAAAAATAAAGCACGGAATTTCAAGGGTGAAAATTTTTGGGCCCGTGGATATTTCGTCTCAACTGTAGGGCTCGATGAACAGATGGTGAGGGAGTATATCAGAACGCAAGAAGAGCGTGATAAGTACTTTGACCAAATGGATATATTCAATCCATAACCGCTTTAGCGGTTCCCAATTTGCCCCTTTAAGGGGCTCACCCGCTTAAGCCCCCGGCTTTGCCGGGGGTCATTTAACTGGGGGCGATTAACATCCTTGCCAGATGCACTATCTGTAAAAACACGGTCAAGTTTGAGGTTTTCCAGTTGTCGTTCCGGGTTCTGTTCATAGGTGCTTACCCGAATGTAGCCGATGCGCTGACCAATCATAGATTCTTTCCTCAAAACTGTCAGGAAAGAATCTATGACCCTGAGCACCTTGTGTCAACAAATAGAACAATTGATCCTATACTGACAAGTATCAGATTATGCACCTGACGTCAGGCTGGAGTATACCCAAAACCCACACTTCTAAATCTGCTCAGTTCAAACAGCATTTTTTGTATTTCTTGCCACTACCGCATGGGCAAGGGTCATTGCGTCCAACTTTAGGACTTGTTCTCTCAAGCGGGATGGTGTCTTCAGCGAAAAGGTCAGGATCATGAGGGATCATATTTGTAAGGTGTTCAAGTAAATCACCTTCGGTTAGCTCACCATCTGGGGAATTTCCAAACACCATGGATTTCGCCATTCCCCAGTTTCCAGGATCTTCAGATTTCTTAATCATTTTTGGAGAAATTTTTGCAATATGTTTTTGCAAAGCTTTTGTCTTTGATAAAAAACCTTGCTGTTCGCTCCATGTAAAAAACCGAGTTATCGTCGGAGCGAAAGTTGCAAACATTTCAGCACTCGCCGATACTTTCCGCGGCATGATATCCAAACACACGTCATCTATTATATATTCATCGATATCTGCAGGTCCTGCCAAATGGTAACCATAACAAAAATCGTAGAAACAGCTGATCATGAAATATCCATTTTGTTTCTCACAGTCATTAAGCTCCTCAAATAACAGGTCTTTTTCGAACTCGTCAAACGCGACATCAAACCAGTCTGAAATTGTGGAAGCATCTTGGTCGGAATATTCACCATCTGTAATAAAGGATAAATTATTCACTAAAGCATCCCCTAAGGGGCTATACAGTTCTGGACTATCGTCATCGTGATACAACAATGTTGATCTCGGTTGCTGAAGCAATTTTTCTTCTGCAGCATCAATTGTTGTGTAGAGGATCTCTCGCATTACAGGAATTTTACGGAGAGCCTTCTGATTGATGAGTTGGAATGCAGCGGCAGCCAAACATTTCCAGTCAGGATTTTGTTGATCGTCTTTCAGCATTGCTGCGGTTTGTAACATTCGTTGCGCCCAGATTTCCCGGCGTGTTTCCAGATATTTCCAGAGTTTGGTTTCAATTGTGCGCTCTGAACCGGTTGATGAGACAATAGCTCTGGTGGTTTCATTGTCTTCAAACCAGCAATCAGTCAAAGGAAAGAGTCTGTGCCAGGTGTCTTCGCCATTAACCAGGCGACCCCGTTTTTGCGGAGACGCGTCACTTATTTCACCTTGTGGGTCTACATATTCCATCCATGCCTGTACTGATGTGGCTTGAGGTTTTAAAGAGAAAAGTCCGCACTGTTCCACAACGTCCAATAAGCCAGGTGCTGGTAGGGCCTTATGTTCAAGCCCATCTGCCAATGCTGACTGTAAAATTAATTCAAGTGTTTGTTGGTCTATTAGAAAGCCTGGAGAGTGCGAACTTACTTTCTCCAAAATTCCATGAGCTTCTTTGAGACTGTCGCAGGGAATGACAAATGCATCTTTAATTCCATGCCCCATTTTTGTAAGTAACATGGAAACTGTCACGTTTTGTCCGTTCTGTGCCAGAATAGAAAGGCTTTGCGATCCTACCCCGTCAACGACACTGGCCCTCCTCTCATGGATTTGTATAGCAACCTGATTTTCAATAGCCCCTGAAATTTCTTTGCGCCGTGCATTTTTTAATGCGTTATCTATTATATTCCGCGCCCGGCCAGAACCCATCCAACTGCGTAGCATAGGCATATATTGAAGAGTTTCGGGATGAAGTTTGGCTAATGCCGCGTTGTCAGCCAACCCCATAGCCGCAGATTCACGTATTAAAGGTGTTCGGTCCAGCAACCAATACAATGCTAGTCGTTCAAATGCAGGATTTTCCATTGTTGAAACATAACGGGCAAACCCAGCTTGTGCATCGCTCGGGAAAGCCGAGGAGGCATTATTCAAAGCAAGATAGAAATCATACGATGTCCCACCCTCTTCCTGGAGAGAGGTCAACATCTGTTCCAGGTCGGCGGGCAATGGAGTTGGAAATTCAGGTGTATCAAAGTCCGAATTTAAATCAAAAATCAGGACTTCAGGTACTTTTAGGCTTGCCCTTCCATAACATTCGACCAAGTTCATATGAGTGTGATACTCAAAGCTCTTTTTTGCCTGCAGGGACTTAAGAGCGACCTCAGAGCTTTCCAGGAAAGTTTTACCGTAAAGACCATCATTCTCAACGTCCATCCGGGCTTCATCTAGAAGGCGGGTGAATAAATCACTGAACCTCGTTTCTTCGGATTTTCCCTCTTTAGATATGCCTAGAATCAAAGTTTTTGCTATCTTGTCATCACTTAACAGGTCCGATTTTACGGATAAAAAATATTCATAAAATACACTCGAATCAAAACCATACGTTTGAATAAAGTCGAGACAGGTATTTAACAGTTTTTTGGACACAAGATCTTCCTTTGTTCCTGGATCAGCCCGCTTGTTACTCAAAATCGATTAGAGAAATTTAGCCCCCTGATTTTAGGCAGCCAATCTCTGATAATCAATTCGTTTCAGCAGATTGACATCAAAGAAGCCATACGGGTTGATATGGCCGTAAATAGCAGGATTAAGACCCCGAAAATCTTCCAGTGTCATCCGCGCGGCCCATGCCTGTTCTGATAATACAGTTTGTAACATCCTGGTATTTACGTAAACAAGACAGCTCTGCAGAAGATGTAGCGCCAAAACGGATATCTCCTGATCATCGATACGGTTTGTCGCAATCTCACCGCCATTACCAAAAAATACAAAGCCGTTGGCACTATTCCAGTTTTCCACCACATTCAGGCCCTCATGGATTTCCCGACGCAGGGATTCCAAACGTAGATACTTGCATAGGAAAATGGTTTTGATTGCTCTCCCCAATTCCGCCAATCCCTTGTACGTCGGATGCATAGTTTCTCCACGAGAAAAACGACGTAGAATAGCTTCAGGATCTGCCGTTCGATGTTTCAGCGCTGCAGTATACTTAACCATTTCATCGTATTGTCGTTCAATCAGATCCCAGTCAATGACAGAGCTCAGGATAGGAGTAAGATTTTGCAACCGGCCTTTGAAGTCTGATGACGGTAGACATAGTTTTTGACGTGCAATCGCCTTCAATCTTGGAGCCAGTTCGAAACTGAGCATACGACAAAAGGCAAAAGCCACTTCGCTCTGGCCATGACTATCTACATACTGTCGTTGAATATCCATATCAGTACAATGGCGTAACACTCCCTCAATCATGGAAGCTACTTCAGATGAAGAACATCGTTTCAATTGAGAAAAAATACAGGTAGAACGCTTGGCCACATGCCAGTAAATCATGACGCCACGCCCCTTATACCGGACATGCCATTCCGTCATAAGGTTACGGTCCCAGGCGCCAAATTTCTTGGAATCTGAGGCGCAAGCCGTGCCAACTTCTCCCCAGATAGATGGGTCACGAATAGCAAGCGTCGCATTGACAATTTGCCTGATTGCTTCCTGGAGAGCTCCCCGGTGGATGAATTTACGCCGGACATGAAGAAGTTCTTTATAGGATACACCTGGAGATCCAGCACTTATACGTTTTAGTCCCGCATTCGTCCCCAGACCATAAAGACACAACAGGAGTCTTTGCTGGAGGGTTTCTTCGTCCAGAACTACCCTGTCCCCTGAAGTTTGGAAAGCACTGAGAAACCCAGTATCAAGGGCGCTTTCTTTAAGAAGATCCAATAACCCTGTCATCGGCCATCTGCGTTCGATCTCGGTTTTGACTGATGCCAATCCTGTTGGTTCAGGTAAAGGAATATAGGGCGAAATGGATATACTATTTTTACCACGCTCCTTGATCCGGACAAGGTTGTTATTCGGGAGTTCATTGTTCAGTAATAGCAATTCGGCTTCAAGTTCAGCCCGTATACCTGCAGTGAAGGTCTTTGCATCCTGGCTAAGGCCAAGATCCTCATAGTAAGTCTTGCGTTTAGTATCAAAATCTTTAGGCAAATCATCGTCCGGATTACGATAACGATCAGAGCCAACAACCCAAATTTCCTTGCAACGTATCCGGTCCCGTAGAGCAAGCAGAACACAAAGTTCGTAATTTATCCTATTTATTCGGAGACAACCCGAACTGTCGGCTTCAACAACGCAATTATACCATTTCGGTGCGATCACCCCGTCGATTGGGATACCATCTTTCAGACGGACAATTCGGCGGGTATCGTTTTTCATACTCTCAATCCAGGCAAGAGCCTTAAGTACTGGGCGATGTATGACGTTGTTAGATTTAAAATCCAGGACCTTGAGAGTATCAGGTAACATTGGACGATAATGATGAGCGTAGGAACTTCTCATGACCTGAAATACAAGCTGGTTCCATGTTCCTCGCGTCTTATGGCCTTTAATTATTGCAGCAAGCTTCTCTTCCCCTGCAACCGGAAAAATAACGTCCCTAATTACTCCGTCCGGGTTTCTAAGGGCAGCAAAGGCCATGTCGACAAGAAGTTTTTCCTTACCATGTATCTTGGAGGCATTCCGGGAAACTTCAGCAATAATTGTGCTTTCAGCCTTTTTTGATATTTTATGAGTCGTTTCCAGCAAGAGATCGGTTAGGCCATCCGCCAGCTCAGCTTCGCGTTCAATCAAGAAAATCACATACATTCCAAGTCGGCGGTTTATTGTGTGCCGGCGCATTTCACATGCGGCTTCCTGTGCCACCCGACGCCTGTATTTCTCCCGCCAGTAAGGCCCAATTTTGGATATCATTGAGCGTGGCAGGGCAAGTGAGCGTATAAAAGACAATCGTCCAGAGACCTTAAGCACACTCTCGAGCGCTACACGCCCGGGCTCTTCTTTGAAATCCGAAAACCCATAGGAAGGTGGAGTTGGGTCAAGAGAATTTTCAAGGCGGCATATAGTCTCATACCCGAGCCTCATAACAATACGAGCCAAGAGATCATCCTCATATTGTTGCCGTGCCGTTCTAACCAACCGAGTGGCCTCTTTAAGAGCTGGTCCCTGTAGTTGTCGTTCTAGGCACCATAAATACAGGTGATCCAACATCTCTCCTGTTAACGTACAGGTGGAGCAAAGCTCATGGGTCAACCATAGTTGTAAATTCCTACGATCATCAGCTTTCATCTTTCGCACATTGAGGAGAGATAAAATTTCCAAACGATGACGTTGGCTGTTGCGGCTGGAAAATTCATATAAATCAACGTCAGTAACCTCCCGACCAACTTGGTCGGCAAGGAAAGGCAGTGCAAATTCAGGGATTTCTTTCCATGTTTTTGGAAAACGGCCTACAAGACTATAAAACTTTAATTGTGCCGCAAAACCAAGTCTGAAACCTGACGATTTACCCTAGATCCGGGTTAAGTCGTCATATCCTAAGCTCCATTGAGTTCCCACATCTGCTTCGGTCCAGTCGTGTGCCATACCAACATCCCTTGTCTGAAATGAAAAAAGATGAAGTATAATGATCAATGTTTATACCGTATGCAGGCTATTTGTTCTCTTTATGTTCGTTGAGATGTCGTATTTGGGCAGCTATGATGTCATTAGGTCCGTAAGGGGTGCAAGTCTGATGCTGTATTTGTTGCCATGGAAGGTGATCTGCACAATCTTGTACCGGCAATAGGTGAGCTTAACGCTGATCGATCAAACTATTCCTTTGGGATGTTGGCTGGTGAGCCTCGGATTTATGGCCGGCCTGATTTTGAAGTTAATTTTAAGGCACGCAAAGTGGAGCCAAGAGCCGAGGTTCGCGGAGATATAGCGCGGATCTATTTCTACATGGCTGATCGTTATGGCTTGCGGTTAAGCAAGCAGGACAGACAACTTTTAAACGCCTGGTCAAAAAGTGATCCCGTCTCAGTCTGGGAGCGTGAAAAGGCGCGTCAGGTCATGATTTTACAGGGAAATATCAATCGCTTTGTGGGGTAGAAAACGTGACAGATAGTGTAGATATTGCCAATGATTACAACAGCCATTGGCTAGATTGGCTGGTAAAGAGTCGTTCAGTGCTAAACATGAAAAATCCAAATAAGGGGAAATTGCCGCTGCTTTTGGGAGAATTTTCTTACCGCCGAAAGGTTCGAAGCAGGAACAAGATAAATCGTTATTAGACAGAATTTCTACTTGGCTTCCTCTTTCAATGAGAGTAGGAAAATAGACGTTAGTTTGAAGGTTGAACTTTGTCCTTCATACCCATCATTCTAACACCAAAAAGAGAGAATGGGAGACGTCCTGTTCTCTCTTTTTTTGTTGTATTGCGTGAAATATTTTTAGAAATGTATATGAAATTAACTTGAAAGTTATACCCATATAGGTATAATTCAATAATGAGTGATGAAAAGAAATTATTTTGGTTGGGGAACTCTAAAAAGGCATTAATTGGGATGCCTGAAGAGATCAGAGGCGCTTTTGGTTATGCGCTTCATTTGGCCCAATGTGGGGAGAAGCACCCGAATGCAAAACCATTGAGAGGCTTTGCTGGTTCAGGTGTTTTGGAGGTTGTGGAGAGCGATAGCGGGGGTACTTATCGCGCTGTGTATACGGTTAAAATTGAAAACGCTGTTTATGTTTTACATTGTTTTCAGAAGAAATCTAAATCAGGGATTGCGACACCAAAGCAAGACATGGATTTAGTTAATAGCCGTTTAAAGCTAGCGTTAGACCATGCTAAGGAATGAAATAATGAGTGATATGGAAATAGAAGAAAGTTCAGGAAATGTTTTCGCTGATCTAGGTTTCGCTGATGCCGACGAAATGAAGGTTAAAGCCAAGTTGGCCCAAACAATACACGGAATTATTAAACAGAAAAAATTAAGCCAGCAAAAAGCGGCTGATATTGTGGGGCTAACACAGCCTAAGCTTTCTCTACTGCTAAGAGGGCAGTTTCGTGGAATTAGTGAAACTAAAATGATTCAATGTCTAAATAGCCTTGGTCGTGATGTAGATATCGTGATTAAGCCTCGACAGCATGTCAGGCATCCGGGGCGAGTAGCGGTTGTTTGCGCTTGATAAGAACAATCTTAAATTCTTAGCTGGTATCGTGAGATATCAGCTATTTGGAGAGCATGAAAAAGTGTGGGGCATTTACGGTTAAGTTAAGAATACAGCAACCATCCCTAATTTTGTGGCCATGGCGTATTCTGCACACGCCCCAAGAGAGGCTTTCCATCCTGGAAGGAGGTGAATTTCATCACAAGCTCGTAACATAGCAAGGCATATATCCATATAGGAGAGTACCCCAAAGCGAGGGGCGTTTAAGCTGCCATTTTGGTTTCTCCATCCGGTTTCATGCCTGGATACCATTGCTGGAACTTCGAACGCAGAGTGCCGTCGAGAGTGCGGGTCCGAGTTTGTAACATAAGATGAGCTCCCCTCTTTGACCATCGCATCTGCTGGCGCTTGCAGAACCGCTTGCCCACGACAGTGTTGACGGTGCTTTCCACAAAACCGGTGGAAACACGTTCGCCATAGCGCCGTCGTTCGGCGTAGTTGGGGATCATCCAAGCATTATTGGCGATATAGGTCTGGAATTCGTTTGCTGCTTTTCGCAGGGCCTTGGTGCTGGCGTATTCCGTTTCAATGTCGTCAAGGTCCATAACCAGATCATCAATGACCGTCTGCCCATCATGCAAATTACCGTTCCACAAGTATCCTTTGATCTGGCGCAGCATTCTGGCCAGTTGCTCCCCCTCAGTTGGGTTGTGATAGATCAGCCCTTTGACATACTGATGCATCACGGTGATGCGCATCGTGACATGGAACCAATCCAGAATATGTTCAGATGCAGGGGCCATATCACGGACGATTTTGATAACCGTATCACCGCCATCGGTCATGAATGTGACTGGTTGGTTTTCCTGCCACCCCTGGTCTTTCAGAACCTCATGCAATCGCCGTTTGGGCTTTTCATCATGACTTTGCACTAGGCCAAGATAGCGATCCGCTCGATCTGTGGGAATGGATTTGCCGACGGTGACCTCAAAATGAGACTGGCCCTTTTCGCGTGAGCGAATATATCCGCCATCAATGCCAACCGTGATCGGGCCTTCCGGGTTGGGAAGCCGTTCCCGCTCATAGGCGTTGGTCTCGACAAAGCTGTACCGCTCGTCGGCCAGTTCAGCTTCCATACGGTTTGCCACACGCCCCAAGTGCCGCCGGACTGTTTCAGCATTGAGCCGTGCCCCGATTGGCAACACGTCTTTGAGCAAATCCACTGTGATTCCATATGAGACCAAAGACGCCCATTTAGTTTCCAGCCAGAGCATCTCTGGCGCGACATGATCGGGCAATAGCTCTGCCAGTGGGCTGAACGTTTGGGCAGGCCCTGTATGGCAGCGGCAATGATAGAAACGCGGGCTGTTTACGTCGATGTCGCCAAAGACGGTTCGGTATTGCATACACTTACTGCCCTTGCGCCGAAGCCTGCCCGCGCAACACGGGCATGTGGAACGTTCGCCACAAAACGCTGCTGTCTGGGCCGCGACAATGTCCTGTTGCAGTTTCAACAAAATGGCTCTTCTCCGCTTTGTTGAGTAGAAAAAGATGCCGACCGCCAAGTAACCTGTTGATATGTATGGTTTCTGATAACTTTACATAGAGCAGGTATATGACAATCAACATCTCGCAGCATATTTTAGGCCTCAAAGGGCAACGTGTAAATGAAGTTAAATGACCCCCGGCAAAGCCGGGGGCTTAAGCGGGTGAGCCCCTTAAAGGGGCAAATTGGGAACCGCTAAAGCGGTTATGGATTGAATATATCCATTTGGTCAAAGTACTTATCACGCTCTTCTTGCGTTCTGATATACTCCCTCACCATCTGTTCATCGAGCCCTACAGTTGAGACGAAATATCCACGGGCCCAAAAATTTTCACCCTTGAAATTCCGTGCTTTATTTTTGAATTTTCGAGCTATGGCAATCGCGCTTTTTCCTTTTAGGTATCCAACGACTTTTGAAACAGCATGTTTGGGCGGTATGCTGATACACATGTGAATGTGATCCGGCATCAAATGGCCCTCCTCAATCTTACTTTCGCGATGCCCGGCCAGTTCATGGAAAATTTCACCAAGATACTGACGTAGGTTGCCATAGATAACTTTTTGCCTGCGTTTAGGGATGAAAACCACGTGGTATTTACAATCCCATCTCGTATGTGCAAGGCTTTTGTAATCTCTCATCGGCTAATTCCTTTGTTATTTTGGTCAATAAACAAAGAAATGTAAGACCGTGGGAACGGTCAAACCATTGAGAGTCCCCCGGCATAGCCGGGGGTTTACCGGATTAAATTAAACTGGATGACGGCGGTGTTAAGATTGTCATTCACTGCAGCCGAGACGCGCGTAGGAGGGCTATAGACCCTGCTACAGGCCAGAAGGGAAGCATCAACCAGCATGTCCGCCGACAAGTAAACGACATCCCCCTTTTTGGGTATCCTTGTGTGGTCGAGATTGAGCTGGCGCAGGTTTATATTAACAAGGGCGAACGCCGCATTGAGGGGTGTGATTTTGTTGATAAAGGGTGCCGTTTCACTCACCGATTTTGCCGACTGATCAGTGGATTATGTCGGCATATGTCTATTCAAGCGGTTTCCAGACATTTGGATATACGATGGGAAACGGTCAAGAATATCGACAGGGCATACCTTATTGAAACTCTCCCTACGCTTGATCCTGCAGAGCTAACTGGCTTGGAATATATTGGTGTAGATGAAGTTGCCCGGGCGAAAGGTCATGACTACATGACGGTGGTCTACGATATGGTTGGCGGTCATCTGATCTGGGTTGAAGCAGGCCGAACTGCCGAGGTTTTTTCAAGGTTTTTGAAACAACTGCAACCAGATACAGCCTGCAAAATAAAGGCCGTAGCGATGGATATGGGGCCTGCCTACCAAAAGGCTGTCAGAGAGTCCTTGCCGTTGGCCGACATAGTATTTGACCGTTTCCACGTCATGAAAAACTACAGCAAAGCTATCCATAATCAGCGTCGACTTGAGTTCAGAAAGGCCGATCCAAGTGGTAAAGAGTTGATGAAAGGGACACATTATCTGTTGCTCAAAAATGCGGATAAGTTGAGTGAAAAACAAAGTGACAAGCTGCAAAGGTTGCTGGAGAGCAATAGCAACCTGAATGCACTTTACGTCTTGAAAGAACAGCTTCAGCTGCTGTGGAGTGCCGCTTCATTTGAGGCGATGGCGGAGCAACTGGAACGTTGGTGCCTGATAGCAGATCAGTCACAGATGCTCTATCTAAAAAAGTTCGCGAAATCCCTACGGAAACATTGTGTGGGCATCTGCAACTACGCCAAACACAAGCTCACAAGCGCCAGGATAGAGGCTGGTAATGTCAGTATAGGAATGATCCGTAAGCGAGCCAGAGGCATCAAGGATACCGAATACTTCAAACTCAAAATTAGACAATCATCCATTCCAGATAATCAATCTATGCTCTATTTGAAATCCTAAATCTACTCAACAAAGCGGAGAAGTGCCAACAAAATCGCCTTGCTGTCTTCAATGGATAACCCAATCTCAGCGGCATTCTCATAGCCCATTTCAAAAGCTGCAATCTCATGTTCATGTACCACCCCGTTTGGGGCGGTGATCGCTATCTTGATCGATATGTCCATCTCTGCTGTCCCTTCTTACCCTGCTTCGTCGCGTGCTCTCATAATTGTTTGTCTGCTGGTTTTTATGTCCCGTGCGATGGCAGAGACGCTTTCACCATTGGCTAGCCTTTGACGCACTAGCTCTTGTAGTTCGCCAGACAGCGCGGGCGGACGACCGAGAGTTTTTCCTTCGGATTTAGCGCGAGCCAAGCCCGCCTGTGTTCGCTCAATCAAAAGGTCGCGTTCAAACTGCGCGACTGCGTTGATCACACCCATCGTGAGCTTTCCGGCGGAACTGGCTAGATCTACTCCGCCCAAGGCAAGGCAGTGAACACGGATGCCCCGCTCCTCAAGCCGCGCCACTGTGCCGGACACATCAATGGCATCGCGACCAAGCCGATCTAGCTTGGTGACAATAAGAACATCTCCCTGCTCCATCTTTTCCATCAGCTGGGAAAAGCCCGAGCGCTGCGCAATAGCACGTGAGCCAGAAATTGTCTCGGTGATGATACGGTGTGGTTCGACCCTGAACCCAGCCGCTTCAATCTCCATGACCTGATTTTGCGGCTCCTGTTCAAAAGTCGAAACCCGGACATAGGCAAATGTTCTGGACATATGGGCTCACTGTAAAGAAATAGGTGTCCGTAATTCTACCTCTGTCCTATACTCCGTCAAGCTAATTTTTGAACACTATTCCACAACCTGTCCGGAAACGAGCGGTTACGGACAGGTCACATCAACTGCTGGTGTACAAGCTCCCGGTGCAATCCATCACGCAACTGACGGTTCACCCGCTTGCGAGAAAACCTCCCGGCAACAAAAGGCTCTCTGGCATTTATCCGATCCATTGCAAACTGGACATCGCTCATATCCAAATCAGCCATACTTTTGCCAGTATCATGGCATTCCAGAAGATCTGAGGCAAAGTCCGATAGAATACCTACATCTTGCCAAGCATCATAATCATGTGCCTCGTCCCGACGTGCTAGAAAACCTTCAACCCCACCACAATCCTCAGGTGGACATAGGCCAGAACCGCCAGTGCAAATAGGATAGGCTTTCTTGAGATTTTCATCAGGGAATGCCTCAACACGAATGTCGTGCTTCCAGTAATCACCCATGTCATAAATATAGAAAAATCGGTCATTCCGGCGAAAGTTGAAATTGTGTAATCCTATATCCGGACTTGCGCCATGTAGTTCCCAAGACCCATAATTAACAGCCCTAATGTCAAACTGGAAAAGGTGAATACCCTCCCAGCCCATCGCCACCTGAATAATGCCGTGCAGTTCGCGTAAAGTGGATGCTGACGAAACCGTAATCCGGCGCCAGATCATAGGGCTGATCCTAAGAAGGCGAATTTTGAGTTGAATAATTGCTGGAGTTTCTGGCATCCTATATCCCTGCCATCTTCAGTCAAAAAATACAACTGCCCCACGCTTTGAGGTACTCTCTCTTTCTTGGGGTAACTGGCCCGAAGCTGCGATTTAGGCCATCTAAAAGAACATATCTAGAACAAAATTATAGATAATTGCAGTATTCCTTTCGTCAGCGCTGTGTTCGTCGCCGATTTATTGATCTTAAGTTGCTGAATTTAAATGGTAATATAAATTATGAGATATTTCGAAATTAGGGTACAGAACTGACATTCATTTTTTTTGATCTGGTTCGTTTGTCACGGATTTTTTAGTTGAAGACATTTCATAGGCCATCGTTGCCATACTCTGGCCAGCGGAGGAGACAGCGGTGGTCGCAATGTCTTGCACTTTTTCATAGGCTGCTTCGTATTTTCTTGAAAAATCAGCCAATTGTTTTTCTTGAGTTGTAAGTACCGTTTCTAATGAGTCAATTTTTCCCTGTAATACGTTACGTTCCCCAGTAAACGTGGCTTTGAGGAGCTGCTCCTGTTTCTCAAAATCTGAAATTAGCCGCTCGCGTAGGTCTTCAACAGCTGCTTCAATTTGATTTTTAAGCTCTTCAGGGAATACAGATATTTTTTCTCTCATAGACGTCAGTTCGTCTTCTTGTTCGGCAATAGCGGCTTCCCGTTTAGTTAATTCAGCTTGTTTTGTGGTGCTTTCCTGAGCAAAAGTCTCTCTTTTTTGAGCAATATCCCTTTCAAGAATATTGAGCTCGTCTTCTAATCTATTTTTCTCCTGTTCACGGTGACGCTGTAAAGTGTATTTGTATTCTTCGTCTTCACGTTTTTCTTGTTTTTTGGTGGCTTCCTGTAATTCTTTTTGTTGTAAGGTATGTCGTTGTTTTTCTTTTTCAAATGAGGCCCGTTGTTCTCTCATTTCCGCTTGAAAGGAGTCTTTTTCTTCTTGCATCTCTTTGATAAATTGTTCTTTTTTCTCTGAATGTATTTGTAGTAACGCGGCAAGATCAATCGCTGCAGCTTCAACCGCGTAGGCTGTTTTTAAGTCTTTTTCTTTTTCCTCAACCGCCACATGTGTTTTTTGATAAATAGCGACTTCATGCTCTATTTTCTCTGATAGTGTCGATAACTCTTTGTTCAGGTCTGTTCTTAAAGTCAGAAGACGTTGAATGGGATTTTCTTCGACTTGCTTTTCCGCTGCTGAAAAGAGTAATTTTTTATCGAGCTGTGCTTTTTCTTGTTCTACCGTCGTAAGTTGCTTTTCTTTTTCCGTCAGACTTTTTTTCATAAATTCATAGGCATCAATCATTTCTTTTTTGGTGTTTGACATGCCTATCTGGGGTTGTTTGGTGGTCGATGTATTGCTCATATAACAAGTTTCCTTGTGATTATAAGTCTCTGCAGTTTGCTGCGGTATAGGCTTGGTGCCACATAGCTGTTTATTGGCGGAGCATCATGGGACAGTTATTGATTAGAGTTTGCTTTCAATAATACCGAGACATTCTCTGGCGTGAATTTGAAACTTCGTCGATCAGGAATGCGCTCAACAGAAATAGGATACTTAGGTCGGCGAGTATCTATTCCTGTAATTTTAAACCTCTCTCTTCCTGTATTGAACTCTCGCCCAAAATCGTCCGGCGCAAGACCATAACTCTCTGCCAACATTTCAAATATTATTTTTTCAGGCTCAAACACACTGCCGTCAGGCAGAGGGATTGCAATACGTAGCCCTAACTCAAACCCATGGCGCAAATTCACTTTTTTCAAGCCACCATCTTCTACAACAAGGCCGTACTCTGCAGCTACCTTTTGACAGGCTTTCAGCATTTTTCTCTGTAGGGCATCGCATAATTCTGGGGTCAGGTTTCGTGGTGGATTAATTGCATTCATTGAACTTGTTCCGTGGTGATTTTTTGAGTTTTATAAATAGTCCCCCGGGAGATACCAAGCTCGCGAGCAATCTGGGTGGGGCCTTGGCCCTGGGATAATCGACGGGTGATTTCAGCTCGATCTATTTTAGGAGCCCTTCCTTTATAAGCACCTCGGATTTTTGCGGAGGTAATACCTTCAGCTTGACGCTCACGGCGCAGATTAGTCTCAAACTCTGCAAAAACACCCAGCATGTCAAAAAATGCCTTACCGGTTGCTGTTGATGTATCCACGGGTTGCTCGGTGGCGTAAAGATTTGCCCCTTTTGATCTCAACATCTCTACTATTATTTGAAGATCCTGTAATGATCGCGCCAATCGATCAATTCTCGTCACGACAAGAGTTTCACCCTCGTGGATGAAATCAAGAATGGTTTTCAGTTCTGGGCGACTTTCAAGTGATGTACCACTTTTGCGCTCTTCTCGAATAATATTACAACCCGCATGTTTCAACGCCGAAATCTGAGCATCCAGTCGCTGATCGGTTGTGGATATGCGTGCATATCCAATGCGGGTTGTATTTTCGTTCATTTAGGGTATGCCACAGTGCAAAATTGTATATTAACTAAAAAGGGACCCAAAATACACAGGCTTTTCCAACAAAATACTGTTCATTGAAATTGTGTATTTTGGGTACACCCATAATAACAATCCGCTAAAACTGAGAGAAACCCTTGGTTTCAGAGCTTGGCCTAAATCACAGCTTCGGGCCAGTTAGGCCGGCTATGAGGGTTTACATATGAGTTCTAATCTTGATGAAGCGATGGAATTTGAAGACATTACAAAGGAAGAAGCAACGCGCGAAATCTTAAAGCATAATCTAAATCCAAATGATTTTATTAAAGAAATAGGGCATAAAGACTTTTATTCCGGTCAAGAGGTTCTTGGCTGGTTGGGTTATTAAATAAAAGATTACTGATTTACGTTATTTTGTTTTCTGAGCAACTTGGCCGCTTCATTTTGAGGCGGTTTTTTTGTATTTATTTTAGTCCTCATTATTGGGAGAGGTTGAATTGTTGTTCCGCGAGGTTATGGGGCTATCTAACATGGGTCTGTCTATATGGCCCTCTGAGACTCTTACGGTCTCCCGGTCCCTATAGCCAACCCACTGCGGCTCTCCCAGGAAGAAGTCTCTATGGACAATTCCTTCGGAAGCGAGCGCGTTTCCCACATTCTTCTGTTCAGCGACAATAACCTTGGCCGGTTGCGACAACCACCTTGGCCGGTGGATCTGATCATTAAAAAGGGCGTGCCCGTTTGATAATCAGATCCACCGGCCAAGGCTTAATTTGGTGTTAGTTACAAGCTGCTGTGAGTTGATAAATTAGGAACCTCTAGATGTAATTGGAGGAACCTGTTTGCCGTATAAATTTATCACAGATGAACAACTGAGACTTTACATGACAGATAGAAAAACTCATGGTCAACGAACCGCCGCTGCCCGCGCAGGGTTTAGCGAACGCACGGCCCGCCGATTTGACGTTGATGCGACTTTACCGTCACAACGCAATATAAAGCGAGGGCGAACAGTTTCTGATCCGCTTGAAGATATCTGGGATAAGGACATCCTTCCCATTTTGGATAAAGACAACTCGGTCAAACCCATTACTTTGTTGCGCCACATACAGAGCCTCTATCCGCTCCGTTTTCCCGATGACCGTGTCAAGCGCACGTTAGAGCGCCGAGTTCGGGGATGGCGGGCTCTGAATGGCCCTGAAAAGGATATCATTTTCAGGCAAACACCTGAGCCGGGTTACATGGGCCAATCAGATTTCACGGATGCAGCCGACTTAAGTATTACCATTGCAGGAGATCCTTTGGTGCATCGGCTCTATCATTTTGTTCTGGTATATAGCCGATGGGAACATGTTGGGGTCGTACTTGGCGGTGAGAGTTTTACAGCCCTTGCGGAGAACTTACAAAATGCGCTTTGGTCCTTGGGGGGCGCTCCTGAAAACCACCGGACCGACAGCCTGTCTGCGGCCTTTCGGAATTTGAGCGTTGAGGAAAAGGAGGACATTACCAAACGTTATTCTGCTTTTGTTGAGCACTACGGTATGGAGGCCAGTCGAAATAACAGAGGGGAATCACACGAGAA
Organism: Amylibacter sp.; assembly: GCA_965206885.1. Lineage (GTDB taxonomy): Bacteria > Pseudomonadota > Alphaproteobacteria > Rhodobacterales > Rhodobacteraceae > Amylibacter. The sequence goes on from CBDBLJ010000010.1 coordinate 22,224, forward strand.
CGGTGCCATTGAATCTCACCACGGTCACCTTAAGACTGCGATAAAGCAGGCCCTGATTTTGCGTGGCAGTAATGACTTTGACACTTTGGATGAGTATCGGCGATTTTTGGACGAGCTGATTGCTAGACGGAACAAACATCGTGACCAAGATATCCAAACAGAGTTGAAATCTCTCAAGGCGTTACCTCCTCGGCGAACAACAGATTACACTGAAGTCGTGTCGAGAGTTACCAAAACAAGTGGTTTTTTAGTTAAGCAGGTTTTTTATAGCGCCCCTTCTCGCCTAATTGGTCAACGCTTGCGTGTCCATATTTACGATAACCGGATAGAAGCCTATCTAGGCAGCACTCATGTCGTCAGCCATTCTCGTGAGCGGGGGCACGGCAAAGGCCCCCGCATTCATGTTATCAATTATCATCACGTCATTCATGCTCTCAAACGTAAACCTCAGGCACTCGCCAATTCTATTTATCGTGACAGTATTTTTCCAAGAACCGAGTACTCCCTGGCCTGGACATTGTTTCAGAAAAAGTTGTCCCGCAGAGATGCGTGTCGTCAGATGGTTGGGATACTTTTCCTTGCGCACGAAGAGGCTTGTGAGGCCGAAGTCGCGCACCTGATTTCGAGAGAAATCAATGCAGGAAGGCTACCTTGCGCAAAAAAACTTAAGCTGAATATCACAAAAAAGAACACGGATTTACCTCCTGATATTCCCGTGGTTCAACCTTCATTATCAGTCTTTGATACTCTGTTGGAGGATCGGGCATGACAAACATTGAAGTGGATCAGCACAAGCTGCCTCTTATGCTAACTGACTTACGATTACCCAGCTTTCACAAACACTGGCAAGATATCGCAATCCAATCCGACAAGGAGGGCTGGTCAGCAGCCAGGTTCCTTGCCGTTTTGGCCGAATATGAATTGGCCGAAAGGGACACGCGACGCATTCAACGCCATCTCAACGCATCAAACCTGCTGGGCGGAAAAACTCTGGCCACTTTTAACTTCAAGCGGCTGCCTAACGTGAAAAAGGCGCAGGTCGAAGCCTTGTCTGCCGGTGACTGGATTGACGCAAGAGCAAATCTGATTGCCATTGGAAATTCAGGGGGAGGAAAAACTCATCTCCTATGCGCCGTAGGTTATGCTCTTATAGAGGCTGGATACCGTGTGCTCTATACGCAAACCAGTGATCTGGTGCAAAAACTCCAGGCTGCCAGACGTGAACTTATGCTCGAAAACGCCCTCGCAAAACTCGATAAATTTGATCTCATCATTCTCGATGATATTACCTATGCACAAAGGGATATATCTGAAACATCCGTGCTCTTTGAATTGATCGCCAGACGATATGAGTACCGAAGTATTGCAATTGCTGCCAATCAACCTTTTAGCGGATGGGACAATATTTTTCAAGATAAGGCCATGACCGTTGCAGCAATCGATCGTCTTGTTCACCACTCAACCATTCTTGAGATGAATATCGACAGCTACAGACAATGGGAAGCCGCCCAAAATCTCAAAAAAATGTTGCGGAAAACCACAAACAAAAAGGTGAAAAATATGCCTGAAGCATCGTAAATAAACGTCAGATCACAGCCGCATCAAAAGCGGCCAAGGTGGTTGACGCAACCGGACAAAGTGGTTGACGCTCTACATTCTTCACAATCACTCGCGTTGCTCGATCATATGAATAATGTGGAAAGCCACGCCCTTTGCCCACAGGTCCTTCTTCCACCGGGTCGATCCTTGCTGCCATCACGATGATGGCAGTGTAAGAAATCCCAAAATCCAATAAATAGAGAGCAGCTTATTGTTTGGTGCGAGGATCCGGCCAACACATCATTTGTAGATAGATAAATAATGAGTTGGCCGTTGGCCAACCGACACGCCCATTGTCTCTAACGAGGGCGTGGGGAGGCGGACAGTTAAAGTTCTATTTAGCAAGCTCGGAAATTGTTTCCTGATCCAAATGGATCAGTGGTTATTGAATTTATCGGTCTAATCGACCTAAGCGCCACTGGCGCATCTATAAGTGACTATAGAACGTCCTAACGGACGCACTTTGTTTTTTGCCTCTTTTGGCTATGCTATGCTAGGCATGACCCTTTTTTTTATACGTATAATTAATAATATTTACTATTTAATATTTCCTATTTAATATATACTTTATATTTTTTCATATAATCATCAATCGCAATTCTCATTATTCCAGTTATGGTTTTTGGCTCCAAGCCATTGCGTTTGTTTTCGATTGAGTAGTCCTGCAGTGCGTAGTGAGTTTCCGCATCGATCAGAATAGATGTTCTGACTTGGTTTTTTGAAGGCGGATTACGTGGTTCAATGATTTTACCGTAGGGCTTTTCTGCAATTTCGTCAGCTAGCTTTTCGGCGGATTTATTTCTAGGCGAGCGTTGTTTGATAGTCATCCGAAGACCTCGTTTACTAATGTAGCTATTTCACTTGCAGCTTTATGATTGTCCATTTCTACAACGGACAGCCCTAGGGGTATTGCATCACGATATACTTTACGGTGATAACCTATAGTATTTAATGGAGTAAATTCAGGAAAAGTAGAAACGTATTCAATAAAATCCGTTCTCTCGGTTTCTTTAACCGAAGGGTTTGTTGATGCGATAGCGTGATATATAAACACCTTCAAATCAGGGTTTAAATCTTGTACTCGTTGCACCTGAAACTGTAGTTCTTCTAGGGTATCAAGATCAAGCTGTGATGCCTGATGTGGGGCTATAACTACATCAGCTACCGTTGCGGCGGTGACTAATTCACGAGAATTTCGCCCCGCGACATCAACAATCACAAATTCGAAACGGTCGCGAAGAACTTTTAAGGAAGAAGCAATGTTTCCCGTTTTTTCTAAAACAACTATTGCAGGCTCGATACCAGCCTCCTCTCTATCAGCATTCCATTTTGCGGCAGATCGTTGAGGATCTGCATCGACAAGACAAACATCCTTCCCACGCTTAGCTAGTTCGACTGCAATGTTTGTAGCAGTGGTTGTTTTTGCAGACCCCCCTTTATTAGAGCCCACAACACCAAGGTATCCCATTTAATTTCTCCTAATTAATATATAGGAAATAATAAATAGTAATTCACACCGTGTGTCAACATATTTATTATATAATAAATATGAAATAATATATAATAAATAATAAATATGAAATAGTAGTTCCGAAATGGACCGTATTTGAGCCTGTTTCAAAAAAGTTTAGTACAGGCTTTATTATTGTTTCAAAAGCTCGTTTCATTGTGACTTTCAGAGATAAATGACGTTAAAATTTCAGAGCTAAGTGGCACCAATTACGAGTGCTACGGCCAGAATTGGAAGAAGCATTAAGAATATCCAGGGCAGGAGATACGCTTGTTGTTTGGAAGCTGGATAGATTAGGACGGCGGACAACGGACTTACTGGAATTTATTGAAAAATTAGGGGAGAGAGGCGTAGGATTTCACTCAATTTCAGACGGGATAGATCCATCGAGTGCTATAGGTAAAGCTGTTTTCACTATAGCGGCCGCTTTTTCCGAACTTGAGAGGGATATTTTGCTTGAGCGTACAAACAGAGGTATTGCCGCAGCAAAAGAGAAGGGTGTTAAATTTGGTAGGCCAAGGAAGATTGATACTGATGACATCAAAAACGCTATCACCCTTCTTGATACTCCCGATGTTGATGGAAATATTCCTACTTTGACAGCGGTTGCAAAAACCTTAAAGACAAGCAAGTCCACTTTGTCGCGAAGACTAAAAGAATACCGGCAATTGCGACGCTAGTACTGAAGTGAAGTTAGTTCTTTTTGTTTGAAGAAAGGGTGAAGGAGTTTTGCCCTGAGAACAAAAGGACAATCAAATGTTAGATTCTTTAGAGCGCCCGGTATTAAATGCGGCAAGTCTCGTTCCAGATGAGCTACGCCCTCAAATACTTCCAAAATATTTTGGTCGCCATATGATGCTTGTGGAGACGAGTATATACGGATTTTTGTCAAAAATTGCGCCTGAGTACAAAGGAGGCTACTGGGATTTATATGAAATTCCGAGCGGATTTTTTATGGCTCCTTCCCGTGAGGAGAGGCTGCGCTTGCAAATAACATCTAACTATTTCGACGCAGAGGTAAGCGGGGAGGCGGCAGGTGTCATCGCCTGTCTTTTTGTGTACTGCGAGATGGCCTGGAGAGAACCGACAAGCGGATTTTCAGACCTGTATCATAGTCTTCGCGACTTTGCTTCGCTTCACCCTGAAGCAAGCCAGATCTACAGCGCGATTGATTGAGGGAGAAGACTATGAGTGATATTAAAAAAATCAAAACCCGTATCCGTGCGCTTCTTTCCAAAACAACGGAAAATGGCTGCACAGAAGAAGAAGCACTATTGGCTTCATCGAAGGCGCAGGAGTTGTTGTCGCGCTTTGATCTTGCGCGAGATGATCTTTCGAAAGATGCATTCGTCGAAGTTAGCCGGGAGGGGATGAGAAAAAGAACTCGCGCAGATATGCTTCTTGGTATCGTTGCGGGTTTTTGTGGGTGTAAATTGTGGATACGCAAACCGGACTGGACCCGTCATTTGTTCGGGCGTGAACAGGATGTCGAGATTGCCTGGTATCTGAATAGTTTGATCTGGAGTGCAGTTCAGAGCGCAGTTGCGCGTTTTAAGGCGTCTGAAGAATATCTTGAATGGCAGGGGAGAAGTAATCGCTTGCAGAGCATCAAGGCTTTTGAGATCGGGATGTTGGCGCGTATCAGCGAACGGCTTGATGAGATGAAGGCGGAGCGTATTCGTTCCCAAGCCGGGGAGAATAGATCGCCGGACAGCCTGGTTGTTCAGCATACGGCCAGTTTGGAGAAAGCTTTTAGCAAGCTTGGTCTGATGGTTAGGAGCGCAAAGCCAATAAAGGGCATATATAGCTCACACAGAGGTGATCTTGCTGCTGGCAAGGAAGCTGGAGACAAGGTTTCGCTCAATGAGGGTGTCCGGTCTGAGGATAGTCCTGCACAGGTTTTGCTGCCTCGCTGATTTGCAGAGAAGTAGGTTCTTTTATTTTGAAGTAAGGGGTTGGAAGAAATTTCAGCCCCTTTTTCGAGACTTGAGAAACTTAAAACAAAGGTAGAGACGATGAAATACGGAAAAAAGCAAATCAGCCTTGATAGCCTCGTAATCTCTGAACACAACGTTCGCACAGAACAGGGGGAAGAAGGGTCACTGGAAAAGCTAAAGCTTTCGATTAAAACGGCGGGGTTGATTAATCCGCTAACGGTTTTCATGGGGAATGGGACGGCAGAAGTGATTTGCGGTGGGCGCAGACTTTCTGCGTTACAAGAATTGGTGTGTGATGGTGATCTGGAGAAGACCTACAAGGTTGATTGCCGGATTGTTCCTGATTGTGCTGATGTGACGAAGATATCCCTCATGGAAAACGTTGTTCGGGAACCTATGAAGCCGGCTGAAGAATTTGAGGCTTTCAACAAGCTTCGGTTGGCGGGTCTTGAGGTGGAGGAGATTGCGCGGGATTTTGGAACGACAGTTCGCAATGTCGAGCAGCGCTTGCGTTTGGCGAATATCGCGCCCGATATTTTCGAGGCGTATAAACGTGGTGATATCACGCTTGATGTTTTGCAAGCTTTTGGTGCCACGGATAATCAGGATCGCCAGCTTACCTATTTCAAAGAGAATAACCACTACCATCCCTATTCGATTAAGAGTGCGATGCAACGCGAGAGTTATGGTGCAGATCATTGCCTGGTAAAATATGTTGGTCTTTCAGCTTATGAAGCTGCGGGTGGTGTGGTTGAGCGAGATTTGTTTTCCGAGGACGATGATATCGTTCTCAGTTCGGCGGATATTCTTGAGCGGCTTGTTGATGAAAATATCACAGCGGCTTGTGATGAATACCTTGCTGCGGGGTGGTCTTTTGCGGAGCGGGTATCATCGTATTCGGAGACTTTCAGGACCTATGACAGAAGAGAATATTCAGAGACGGTTGATCTGTCAGATGCAGATCGCGCACGCATGGATGAGGTGTCTGCCGAGTTGGAAGAGTTCGAATTTTCAGACGTAAAGGACAGGGATCAAATCCGCGCGCTTTTGAGTGAGTACAAGGTATTAGAAGCAAAGCAGGACTTTTATAGTGAAGAGCAAAAGGCATCGAGCGGTGTTGTCGTTTTTGTTGATAGCGAAGGTTTTGTGGATTTTGAGTGCGGGCTTGTACACCGCAGTGCTGATGTATCCAAAGAGGACGGTGTTTCGAAAGAACCTGATGGTACGGGTAAGAGTTCCCCTTTAGGGCAAGAGGAGGGAGAGAACCCGGAGGATCCGAAAGCCGCCGAGGTTGCTGCCCCGAGCTATTCGGGTGTTGTTCTTGATAGTTTGACGGCCATGCGGGTGAAGTGCTTTCAGGCTGATTTAGCCCAAAATCACACGCTTGCGCGTGATTTGTTGTTGTACAATATGGTTTTGAGTTGTTTTGGTAAATACGGCAACAAGCCTCTTGATATTAGTTTGTCCAATAGGGGAGAGCGATTAACAGCCATTGAGGTAGAGGCAACACCTGCACAGCAAGTCCTGACAGACATTCACGACAGGTTCGAAAAGCTCTTTGATGTTCCAGATGATGATCTGCGTGAGGTTGTTTTCGGGTTGAGCGAGGCAGAAAAGAGCGAGCTGTTAAGCTATTGCGTGGCGACCAGTTTTAAGGATCAACTTGGGGTGCGTCGTTCTAATACAGGGTCCCGGTATTTTGACCACAGCAAGGCTGTTAGTTCTGCAGAAATTTTGATTGGAACGGACATCAGATCGGGGTGGGTGCCGACGAGTGAAAGCTTTTGTTCACGGCTATCGACAAAGAAGTTACTGGAAATTGGTTCCGAAATTGTAGATGATAACTGGGCGTTGTCGAGGGGCACGGAGAAAAAGGCTAACCTTGCACACACAGTCGCCAAGCTCTTTGATCCTGACAACGCAAGTTTGACACCAGAGCAACGTGATCGAGCAGACAAATGGTTGCCGCAAGAGATGACTAATCATGGACTGGTCGCTCGTGAAGTGATTAACTCCGCGCTTGTTTTGGAAGATAGCGAAGAAGGCGAGGTATCAGATAGATCAATCCCTGATTATCTGAGAATTGCTGGTTAATTCTACTATGATTTCCTCAGAATCTACTCAGGGCCAGACTTAATTGTCTGGCCCTTTTTTTGTTGCAGCAGTCCCCTTTCTTTTTAGGGCTTTTGTTGCGTATTTCATCTGCGCCAGAAGAGCAGAAAGTTGTGTGTCACGAATGCTCTTCTAGGAGAGCAGAACTGTATTAGAGATGAGGGTTTGTTGGTCCCTCGGAGCCGCTTTTCAGGAGGAGGCTTCAAACCACCTTAAGCTGCTGTGGTAAAGAGCCATGGTAGTGAGCGTTAAGGAAAAGGCACCCTTGAGGTGTCAGGTAAGTGTCAAAGGAGACGAACGCAAGTGAACCGCTGATGAGGTGTCGAAACTCTCCTAGATGATGTCAAAACCGATTGCAGCTTTTCAATCGGGATATAAGTCCAGCAGTTACCTGATTACGGGTTGGGCGGCATCCGGCATAAAGGCGGCGTGACCTTGGCACAGGCTCTTTTACGGAACGTGAGAACCTGTCGTCCGAATGTTAAGGGAGAAACTCAAGTGGAAGCACCACAAGAGTCGGAGTACCGATGACGGGCACAGGGGCGGAGTAGTTTGTATTAGCGTTGAAGAGCCTGTAATGGGCTTGGAGCAAAGGAACTACCCTGTTTGAGTATGAATTATTTATCAACCAGTGTTGGGATGAATAGATGACAAATACAAAGCCTTTTACAATTTCCAAGCGGCTTGTTTGGGAAGCGTGGAAGAGAGTAAAAGCAAATGGTGGAACCCATGGGATTGATTCCGTGTCTTTGGAGACGTTTGAGGGGAAACTCTCGAAGAATCTTTACAAGATATGGAACCGAATGTCATCGGGCACTTATTTTCCCCCGCCAGTTCGGCGGGTGGATATCCCGAAAGGGGATGGCCAGACAAGGCCGCTTGGTATTCCCACAGTGGGAGATCGAGTGGCACAGATGGTTGTCAAAATGGTGCTGGGCCCTGAAATCGATCCGGTTTTCCATCCAGACTCATACGGCTACAGGCCGAGGAAGTCAGCAATTGATGCTGTGCGACAAGCACGGCAACGATGCTTCCGATATGATTGGGTGGTTGATCTGGATATTCAAGGTTTCTTTGATAACATTGACCATGACCTGATGATGAAGGCGTTAGATAAGCACACGAATTGTGCCTGGATACGTTTATACGTCGAAAGATGGCTGAAAGCGCCAGTTGCCCTGCCTGATGGCAGTATAGCTGAAAGAGACAAGGGAACGCCGCAAGGGGGAGTAATAAGCCCGCTTCTGGCAAATCTGTTTCTACATTATGCGTTGGATGTCTGGGTAAATCGACATTATCCCAATGTATGTTTTGAACGTTACGCGGATGATGGTGTTTACCACTGTTCTACCCGAAAAGAAGCGGAGGCGCTTCTAGGTGCACTAAGAGTACGATTAGAAGAATGCCATTTAGCTCTTCACCCCAAGAAAACCAAAATTGTGTACTGTAAGGACAGTTATCGTAAGGGAACTTACGGGCAGACCAGTTTTGATTTTCTCGGATATACTTTCCGACCTCGCAAGGCAATGTCCAAGTACGGTAAAATGTTTACTGGATTTTTGCCCGCATTAAGTCGGAAAGCTCTTAAGCGGATAAATTCAATTATTCGGAAATGGAATTTTCAACGTTGGAGTAAATATAATGTTGAAGACATTGTCCGTGTATTGAATCCAGTAGTTAGAGGTTGGGTTAATTATTATGGGCATTTCGGACGAACGGCTCTTTATCGCATAAAAGCTTTACTTGATTACGCGCTTGTCAGATGGGCACGTAGGAAATTTAAGAAATTGCGAAGTAGCTATCGTAGGAGCACGGCCTATATAGGCCGCTTGCGAAAGCAACAACCTGCCCTGTTTGTCCATTGGCAGTTAAGTCGCAAGGGCTGAACGGGAAGAGCCGTATGAGCTGAGAGGTTCACGTACGGTTCTGTGAGAGCCTGAGGGTGAAATCCCCTCGGGCTACTCGACTTTCTTTTTTGAATTTCATTCAAGGAGAAAAATGATGTCTTTAGTCGAAACGCAGTACGCCCAAGCAGAAGTTAGCCGCAGTACGGGCATTCTCAAAGCCGCCCAGCTTTTGTTCGAAATGATGAGCAGGGAAGCTATTTGTAGTAGCGGACTGAAATCCGCTATGGATGCCGCTTTCATGTGTGAAGAAGGCTGGGATGGTTCGTGGAGCTACAAGGATGCGTATGATGCGCTAGAAGTAGCGCAAGGGTATTTTGTGCGCAAGTTCGGGCCAGCTATTTTAGCGCAGTCGTCGTCTGATGCTCTTGCTATGTTTTCCCGGTTGGCCGCGAGCTTGCCAACGCAAACAAAGCGTTCTGAAGAAATGCTAGAGCGTCAGCAATTCTCTACACCCTTGCCGCTTGCCTATGTTGTCTCAAAGGCGGCGATGATTGGTTCAGGTGATGTTGTGCTGGAACCTTCTGCGGGAACGGGATTGCTTGCGATTTTTGGGGAAGTGCAGGGTGCGCGCCTTGTCCTGAACGAGCTTGCAGAAACCCGTCGCGCGTTGCTCACGGCGCATTTTCCTACTGCGGATGTTTTTGGCCACAATGCGGAGCAAATAGATGATCGCCTGGATGAAGATATCAAGCCATCGGTTGTTTTGATGAACCCGCCGTTTTCTGCACAGGCTAATTCTTCACGCAAGAGCAGTGATGTGACGCTTAGCCACCTTCGATCCAGCCTTGATCGTCTTTGTGATGGTGGCCGCCTGGTTTTGGTTTCGGGAGAAAACTTCAAGCCTGCGGGAAAATGGCGGGGTGCTTTTGTCAAGTTGCAGGAAACCTGCACGTTGGCTGGCTCTCTTGTGCTGCCCTCGAATACCTTTGCCAAACATGGCACAGGTTTTGGTGTTCGTTTGAGTATTTTCGACAAAGTTTCCGCTCTGGACGCTTCTGCCTTTACGGGCTTTTTCGAGAGTGTTTCTTCTCTAAGTGAGGGGTTGGATGTTCTGGTTGCCAATCTTCCTGCTCGTGCGGCAATAGAGAGATTACAGCTGCACTCTGTTTCTGGTTCGGGAGGCGTTTTTTCACCTTCGGAAGGGGCTAAAAAATCAAAGACAGTGCTTCCGGCGTCTTCTATAGATGCAAAGGAGATCGAGCTTGTTTTTGATCTTTTGGGCGATGATAGCCAGAGCGTTAATACGGGGGATGGAAACTTTCTGCCCTGGTCGTGTGAGCAGTTTGCTGTTGCCGGTGCACAAGATCACGTAAGCCAGCTTTGCCAGTCCTCGGCTATGGCCTCGGTAAAGGGACCAGTACCGGGTTATCGTCCGATGTTGTCGGAGAGAATAGTTCACGGAGGTTTGCTATCTGCGGCTCAGCTTGAGACGGTTGTTTATGCGGGCCAAGCCCACAGTGAGATGTTGGAGGGGACATTTAGCTTGATGGATGGTGGGCAGGGGATTGTTGCCACAACAGCAGATGATCCGGATGGAATTAGCTATAGGCAGGGTTATTTTTTGGGCGATGGTACGGGTGCTGGTAAGGGGCGTCAGATTGCAGGTGTTTTTCTGGATAATTGGAACCGAGGTCGCAAGCGGGGTATTTGGATATCTGGTAGCTCTGCTCTTTTTGAGGATGCAAGACGTGACTGGTCAGCGCTTGGAATGGATGAGACGCAAATTGTCCCGCTGAACCGTTTTGGCGCGAATAGCAAACTATCTTTGAGCGAGGGTATTTTGTTTACGACCTTTGCGACATTGCGTTCGGAGGGTTCGAAACAATCGCGAATAGACCAGGTGATTAACTGGCTTTCGAGAGAATCTGGGGACCAAGGTTTCTCCGGTGTTATCGCCTTTGATGAGGCCCATTCGATGGCGAATGCGGTGGCAACTGACAGTGGTTTTGGCAAGGGGCAGAGTTCGGCACAAGGGTTAGCTGGATTGCGGTTGCAATTCGAGCTGCCTGATGCACGTGTGATTTATGCTTCAGCCACGGCGGGAACGGACATTTCTGATCTTGGCTACGCCGAACGATTAGGACTTTGGGGCAATGATGCCAGGGCTTTTGCGACACGTAGCAATTTTATCTCCTCAATGAGCGAGGGTGGTATTGCTGCGATGGAAGTTATTGCGCGTGATCTCAAATCCATGGGGTTGTATACATCGCGGGTATTGTCCTATGACGGGGTAGAAGTTGATCCCTTTGTTGTGGATTTAAGCGACGCGCAAACCAGGATGTACAATGTGTTTGCGGATGCTTTTGAGAGCATACACGCTAATCTGGAAGATGTTATTGATATGCTGAGTTCCGGTTTTTCTGCGTGTTCTGGTCGCGAACGCGGTTCGGCGCTTTCTGTTTTTGAGAGCACCAAGCAACGCTTTTTTAATGCTATTCTGACCGGCATGACAGGTCCTAAGTTAATTCTGGAGATAGAGAAAGATCTTGCGGCAGGAAATGCGCCAGTATTGCAGCTCGTCTCGACTGCCGAGGCCCATCTTGAGCGGTGCCTTAGTGATATTCCAGTGGGGGAATGGCACGATCTGAGTATTAATATTACGCCTGTTAATGCAGTGATTAACTATTTGGAAAGCAGCTTTCCTGTCCAGGTTTTAGAAGAGTATGAGATTGATGGCAGAGCGCATATGCGCAAGGCGGTTGACGAGGAAGGCAATCCCTTGATCTCACGCAAGGCAGTCGCGCAAAGAGATAAGTTGATAGAGAAAATTGCGAGCTTGCCATCTATACCGGGTATTCTGGATCAGATATTGCACCACTTTGGAGAAGACATGGTTGCGGAAGTGACTGGGCGTTCACGACGTATCTTGTACAATGGTGGCAAGTACTTTGTGTCGAACCGCACAGCGAGCAGCAATGTATCGGAAACGCAAAGCTTTCTTGACGATCAAAAGCGTATTCTGGTTTTCTCGGATGCGGGGGGAACGGGACGGAGTTATCACTCTGGATTGGAGTTTAAAAATCAACGCCGTCGTGTTCACTATCTGGTAGAACCCGGCTGGAAGGCTGATCGTGCGGTACAGGGTCTTGGGCGTACCAAGCGCACCAATCAGGCGAATGAGCCTGTATTCCGTCCGGTATCGACGAACGTTAAGGGGCAGCGCCGCTTTATTTCGACGATTGCGCGTCGTTTGGATGCTTTGGGGGCTATTAGCCGGGGACAAAAGCAGGGGGGCACCAGTAATTTTTTCAAAGAGAGCGATAATCTTGAGAGTGTGTACGCTAAACAGGCGTTACGGAATTTCTACAAATTGTTGTATGTGGGTAAGATAGATTTTGTCTCGATTGAGCGCTTTGAGAAGCTCACGGGCCTAAAGCTAACTTGTGATGAGGGGTTGAGAGACAATTTGCCGCCGATACAGCGGTTCCTCAATAGAATACTGGCGTTGCGGATTGAGATGCAAAACCAGATATTTGATGTCTTTGATGCTTTGCATTCCGGTGTGATTGAGCAGGCAAAAGAGCGGGGTGTGTATCAGGTTGGTGTTGAGGCATTAACGGCGGATAGTTTGCGAATTGTGTCGCAAGAAGTTTTGCGCGAAGACGAGATCACAGGGGCGGAAACCATGCTTGTCCAGATCGAGCGTCGGGACAAGCGCGAGGAGATTGATGTTTCCGATCTGGTTGAGAAGCGTGGCGGCAAGAGGGTCAAAAACGAAAAATCCGGTCGTGTTGGTATTCTCGTTCCCTATTCGAGTGTGATGGATGAGGATGGTGTTTTGCAAAAGCGCTATAAGCTGCATCGTCCCAAAGAGACCACCCTGGTGTATGAGAAAGACTATCTTGGAAGTTCGTGGACCTCTATAGATCAATTTACGTTCGATGAGGCGTGGAGAAGAGAAGTTGCTGATTTGGGTGACTACGAAACGCTCCGGTTCTGGATGGTCACGGGCTTGTTGTTGCCGCTCTGGAAGCATCTGGACAAAGAAAATCCCAGGGTGCGTCGTCTGAGCATGGATGATGGAGCGCAATTGTTGGGGAGAATTGTCAGCTCCACAGAAATAAGGGCGATGAAATCTGCCTTGGGTGTAAGCACCACGGCTCCTGTTTCGGGTTCTGATCTTTGGAATGATATCTTGAGTGAAGGTGCTATAGCGGAGCTTGGAAGTGATTTTAGTGTGCGGCGTTCTCTGGTTGGTGGTGAGCAGCGTGTTGAGATCACATCGGGTTCTGGCTGGGAGCAATCAATTAAGGACCAGTTCTATGGCTTTGGCTGCGTTTCGGAGATCATCCAGTACAAATTACGCATGTTTGCGCCGCGTGAAAGTGCCTTGATCAAGATTTTGGAAAAATATAGCGTCCAGAGCGTTTCTTGATTGTGAGAAAAAGGGCTAGAGAGATTTCTCTGGCTCTTTTTTCTCCTTCCCTTTTAGGCCCTTTTGCAACCTTTCTTCTATAGAGAACCTACCTAGTATTAGCTCATATAGGCCCCGACGGGCCTTAGCGAGCATAGCTCGCATAAAGGCGTGGTCCGAGTTCAGCAGCGATCTTACGCTTGAGTTGTTTCGAACATTTGTACTGGCGCGGCCCGAGCGTCGGGCGCGGCCCCTTAGGGGGCCACAATTAGGAACGGCCTTCTGGCCGTACTCTTTGTTGTTGTTTCTATGAAACAAATAATGAACTGCGTCAAAGGGTGGGTCCTCGCCATGCTCGCCGCTAGCAGCCGCACGCGGCCGCGAGCGGCTGCGCGTGGCTCCGGTCCCCGCGCAAAAGCGCGGCCTTTGACCCAGCCCATTCTCTGCTTTCAATAAGAAAATGTTTGGTCCTCACAACGAGATCAAATCCGTGAAACATAATTAAATCAATATGTTATACGTGAAACATTTTTTAAAGTCAGGAAATTAAGCAGATGGAAAATACCCAGAACTTAACCAGCACAGCCGCAACGATTGAGGCCATGGAACTATATGGAACTCACCCTATAAGTCAGGAAAAAACTTTTAAAACTGATCTTTCAGAGCAAGAGCTAACCGATTATTTAGGGGAGTTGATGGGCGGATTGTCGGACTACTTGGAAAGCTCTGTTTTAGAAGATCAGTCAAGCGCAATCTTATCTGATTTTGTTAATATTTTCAGCAGAAGAACAAACAGAATAGGCGTTGAGATTGACAAAAGCGGTTATCAAGTTAAAGACTTGATCGCAGCGCAAGACGGGAGCGAAATACAAGACACCCAACTACAAGACGCTCAACGGAAAATAGAAGCGTTAGAAACGCAGCAGTTAGCCCTTGAGCAGCTTACACTTTGCGCGGGTGATGTTTTTGAGAGTATTACGGGCAAGGCATGGATGCCTCAAAGCCGCCAAAGCCTTGTTAACAGGAAAGCTCAAACAGCAAGTATCATAGATGCAAGGGACTTTCTCAAGGCTCGTAAAGTCAATGAAACGCTTGTGCACTTACCCAAGGGAACGCCTGTTCTTTTTTCTGGTCATCAAAATACAACGGATATAGACAAGATCACGGAAATTCTGGACCGCATAGCTAAAAAAACGCCTGATATGTATCTGGTTACGACAGGCAACAGAAAAGGCGGCGATTTAATAGCGGGACAATGGGCCAAGACTAAAAAAATAGCTGTTTTGTCGTTTGGTATTACAGGCAATGGCAAGCGTGCGCCGTTTGATCGTAACCGCCAGATCTTCAAAGAGATAAGCCCCGTTTTAACTGTTGTTTTTGGCACTGGTGGCATACAGAAACACATCAAAGAGCTTGCCAGTGAAAACGGCTTGAAATCCTATCAGGGCGAAAATTGCTAAACCGCTTACATGGCAAGGGGCAGCAATGCCCCTTGTGCATGGTTGAGATTGACGAAAACCACAACTAAACATATATTAAGGATAGAGGAATTATATCATGGCCGCTTTAATGTACTTAGATACGCAAAAGATCACAAAAAAGCTAGTTGCGAGTGGTTTGACGGAAGATCAAGCCGAAAGCATAACAGACGTTGCGCGGGATATTACTGCTCATAATCTGGAACACCTAGCGACAAAAGACGATGTGCAAAAAAGTCATATAGCGCTTAAAGGCGAGATTGATAACGTGCGCACTGAGCTTAAAGGCGAGATTGATAACGTGCGCACTGAGCTTAAAGGCGAGATTGATAACGTGCGCACTGAGCTTAAAGGCGAGATTGATAACGTGCGCACTGAGCTTAAAGGCGAGATTGATAACGTGCGCACTGAGCTTAAAGGCGAGATTGATAACGTGCGCACTGAGCTTAAAGGCGGTTTTGAAGCTGTTAATCAGAAGTTTGAAGCTGTTAATCAGAAGTTTGAAGCTGTTAATCAGAAGATTGAAACGGTTAAATCAGACCTAAAAACCGAGATATCGGAAAGCTCTAACAAAACAATTAAAACGCTTGTTTTGTTTATGGGGCTAATTGCGGTTGTCTTCAAGGTATTGAGCTATCTTGAATCTACGCCAACGCCTTAACAGGCAGCTTCACAATCCAATAAATTTGTGCGATATAGAGTTATGGCTTATGACGAGCCATACAACCAGAGCCACCTTAACAGTCCGGCACCCCCGGCAACCCCCGTTAAGGTGGTTCACCTATTTTTTGTTGCTTTTCTTCGGAGTTGGGAGCGTCTAGGAACAGGTGTTATTTGGGCGCCTTGAGATGTGGATGGTCTCCGTCGCCCAAATAACACCTGCTGCGGCCAGCCAAACGACCCTGAATGGGGATAATTCCGTCCCCAAGAGGACGGAAGTGTGATGGTTTTCCACATTCTCCACAATCACTTCGCTCACGCTCGATCATATGGATAATGTGGAAAACCACCCCTTTATCCACAGTCAGGACCGTTACAAGGGCTGGCCTTGCCCGCGCATTATGCGCGGGTTCCAAGACGCTCCAGTGTGCCAAAAATGGTTGGTCCGTGTTGGCGTGGTTGCAAAGATATTTTCTTATTTTTGAATCTTCGGAGAGCGCGTCGAGATAAGCGGCGTCTGCCCTACGGTCAGACAAGAGCGCCCATTGTGTTACACGAGGGCGTGGCGGCTTCAGTTGATGTGTTTTTTTTCTCCAGATATTGTTTATGGGTGAGGTGGTAGATCATATCGGCCCCCAAAAGGTTCGGCCCCCGAAAGGTTCGGCCCCGGCGGGCCTTTGTGAGCCATGCTCACACAAGTGCCAAGTAGTCCCATCGTTCCGCTGCGCTCTACTCAGGTAGAGACTTTTGTCGGTCTATCGACCTTTAGCGCCGATGGCGCATTGGCCTTTCCATGAAAGGCCAATGTCAGGACCACGCTACGCTGTTGTCGCGCCCAAGAGCGCGCCACTCAGAAGTCGTATCCCCATAATTTCTTTAGACGAAATCACAGAACGTTTTACGTTCTGCCCCTCGATCCAAGAGGATCTTCGGGATGGGTGATACCCCTCGACTTCATCGGTCCATTAGACAATTCCCCCAAAGCTCATCGCCGCTTGGCTAGTTCTTTTTTCATGTTTGAAAAAAGACATATCAATTAAGTGAAGAGGGACTAGAAAATGAAAAATATACAACAAAAACAAAATGTAACACGTGAAACATTGAAAACACACGAAGCAGGATATTGGGATGAACGCAAAGTAGCTTTTGCACAAATAGAGCAGCTAAAAGATCTTCATCGCAAGCTTGAGAACACGCCTGTTTTTGATGGAGATCACATCTCAAGTGCAAAGGGCTATAAAGAATATTTGGTGTTGAGAGATGAGGTAAATAGCGGTGTGGCTTGTGAAATAATTAACGCTCTTAATTTGTGTGAACTGCTCAATCCTAGAGTTGGCATTAACATAGACCGCCCATGCAAAAAACTTGATGTCCTTGCAGGCGAAATAACAGAACACGAACCCTGTTCATCAATGATTTACGAATGTTATGTCGAGAATTACCACAACCACCTTCTCTATAGGGCAAGCCAAGAGAGACTTAATCGGAACGAAACTGAAATATTAATAGGTAAGGTTGTTATTAGATCAGGATTATCTGAGCTACTAGAAAACTCTGCCCAAATATGGCGCTATGCCTATGATGCAAGATGTGAGGCAAGAGAAGCCATGGAGGGCGAGTACTAAGAAGTGAAGTCTGTTTTTAAAGGGGCTGAAATGCCCCTTTTAGAAGAAAATCAACACAAGGAATTTTGATATGGCTCTCAATCAAAAAACAGAAACCTTCATAGAAAAAGCCCTTTTTTTGGTTGGAGAAATAGCTGGCGCAATAACAGTATTTTTTGTTTTACCTGGCCTAATTTGGTTCTTTGGTATGGCGTTTGGGTTTAGATAAAAAAATAAAATAAATGAGCTTAAACAGTAGGTTGAAGCTTGTATTTGTGATAGAATATAAGCACAAAAAGGAAAAGAAAGATGCTTTTAAATCCCATGCCAAACAGACGACAATCAGAGACTTTTCGCCTGCCCGTTGGTGAAGCTGGTAAAGAGCAAACATTCTTTGTGACACTCGGAATAGTATCTGTTGGAAACAGGTTGGTTATTAATGAAGTGTTTCTCAAACACGGGAAGGAAGGACAAGCCCTTGATGCCATCTGCGATGATGCTGGCATCATCATATCAAAGCTCTTGCAGACGGGTTTTCCGTCGCTGATCTTTGTCCCGGTATATCCATTCTTCCGGTATTTGACGCAAAAACTGAAAAGTGTCAGCCCGCCTCTATTTTGGGCGCAACTCTCCAGTTGATCGCCACCGAACAACAAGTTCTCGATAAGTGTTGTGGCGCCTTTAGCGAAAAAGAAAAAGGTAGTTGAAGTTAATATCGGTGATTTGTGCCTCGACAAAAAAAGCGTAGAGAGTGGCCGTCGATTGTTTGAGAATGCGCAAAGTATTGTCGGTACATTAGGAGAACGATATCTCGCAGCGCGTGGTATCGATGAGGTTGAGTGTGCTGATCTGCGTTTTGCGTTCACAACTTACCACGGCAAAGATGGTCGTCGCAAAAAGCTGCCCACATTGTTAGATGGTATTCGTGGGAGTGACGGAGAGGTTTTTTCTGTTAACAGAACCTATCTTTCGGATGATGGTTGTGACAAGGCGGATGTTGGTTGCCCTAAAAAGGTAGTGAGCGTGACGTTAACCGCATCTGTTTGAGCTAATGAATAATGGTTATGCTTCATTTTTCTTTTGAATGGAGCGTTTAATGTCAGCAATTGAGAACGATTTATCGCGAACAGAATTCCATTGGCTTGAGCATGCGCGTTCGTGTGAGTTAAACGGGGTGGGCATGAAAGCTTATGCCGAGGCACACGATCTTGACCTGAAGGATTTTTATCATCAAAAGGGGGAGCTTGTTAAGCGGGGTCTTTTTGTTGTTTCTAGTCGAGATGAAAATTTACACAAGATTGTAAATGGTTCAGCTGATGGCCCAGGCTTATTGTATTGTCAGGTTTGCCTTCGTAACGGGCTAGAAGTCAAATGGCCTGTTTCGGGGAGAACATCGGATTTAACATCTATTGTAGATGCACTTGAAGGTCTGTGATGCGGCGGCCTTCAGATGCTTTGCCCGTCATTTATCTTTGCGCAAATCCCGTTGATTTTCGTCGCGGCATAAATGGTTTGTCGATGCTTGTTGACGACATCCTCAGCCTTGATCCATTCTCTGGCTACCTCTTTGTTTTTTCTAATCGTCTAAGCAACAAGGTCAAGTTACTTTACTGGGAGAAAAACGGATTTTGTTTGTGGCAAAAGAGCCTTGAAAAAGATCGGTTTCATTGGCCACGACACTTGAGCAAAGGAGCCCGTATAGAGCTCAGTGGTCGCCAATTGAACTGGTTGCTGGATGGTGTTGACCTCCGTCATGTGAAAGAGCATAAGCCTGTAAATTATTCGGAGATATATTAAATATTTACAGCACTTTATACTGTTTTGAAGAGTATAAATTTGGTATACTTCGGCTATGTCAAAAGCGCCCATTTCTTTCCCTGAAAGCCTTGAAGAATCACGTATTTTAATAGGTGGTCTTCATGCGCGTATTGATATTCTTGAAGAGCAAAACAGATTATTGCGTCATCAGCAGTTTGCCGCTTCCAGTGAGAAGACATCCCCGCAAGAGCAAGGTCTCTTGTTTGATGAAGCAGAGGAAGCGGCTGAGGACGACACAGGGGCAGAAGACGATGATAAAGAGATCAAAGTTCCAGCTCATACCCGTAAAAGGGGTGGACGCCGCTCTTTGTCAAAAGACTTGCCCCGTGTGCGGATTGAACACGATATCCCCGAAGAAGAAAAGATTTGCGCTTGCGGATGTGGTCTTATGGCCAGAATTGGGGAAGAAGTCACCGAACAATTGGATATAATTCCGGCTAAAATGCAGGTTCTTCAGCATGTGCGTTTCAAATACGCCTGTAAATCATGCGAAGAAGGCGTAACAATCGCGCCCTTGCCACCACAGCCCATCCCCAAAAGCATCGCTTCTGCTGGACTTCTTGCTTATGTGGTAACGGGAAAGTATGTGGATGGCCTGCCTCTCTATCGTATGGTACCTGTTCTGAACCGCTCCGGTGTGGAGTTTAACCGTACATTACTCTCGCGGTGGGTGATCAAATGTGGTGATCTTGTTCAGCCCCTGATTAATCTGTTTACCGACCATCTCCTAAACTACGATATCATTGCCATGGATGAGACTGGCGTTCAGGTTCTTGAAAGAACCTGGGAAAAAACCTCAAAGCAAATCCTACATGTGGGGGCAAAAAGGAGGCCCTCCGGACCAGCCAGTGATCCTGTTCCACTACGATCCCTCCAGGGCGGAGGATGTGGCAAGGCGATTGTTGGAAGGTTACACTGGGTATCTTGTTAGTGATGGATATCAGGTCTATCTGAATGTGACATCCGACAGCACAATCATCGGCGTCGGATGCATGGCTCACGCCCGGCGTAAGTTCAATGATGTCATCAAGGCACGGAAGAAGTCCAAAAGGCGAAAACCCGGCCTTGCCGATCATGCCATGGAGGCCATCAGAGCTTTGTACCGCATTGAAAAGCTCGCAAAAAACATGAGCGATAACGAACGTCGGCTATTACGCAAGGAAAAGGCCAAACCAATCCTTAAAGACTTGAGAGAGTGGATTACCAAGGTCAAATCGTCGGTGCCGCCGACATCGTTACTTGGCAAGGCTTTGCACTACATTGATAAGCAGTGGCCTCGGCTCATTCGCTACCTTGATGATGGCCGCTTGCCAATTGATAACAATGAAATGGAGCGCGTAATTAAGCCGTTTGTAATAGGAAGGAAAAATTGGCTGTTCTCAAAATCCCAAAATGGTGCCAAGGCCAGTGCAAATCTTTACTCTATCGTCGAGACCGCCAAGGCTAACGGGATCGAGCCATATTCATATCTTCGACACATTTTTACCCAATTACCTAAAGCAAAAACCGTCGAAGACTTTGAAGCTCTGCTGCCCTGGAACGTCAACAGAAACAACGTAACACCTTACATCATGCAAAAATAGGTGCGGTTAACGTCACGCTCACAAAAGGTAACTGTTAATTATGCGGGCTTTGGTGTTGCTATAGGTGAGCAGGGGAGTGATACGCTGATTTTGGGAGAGGGTTTCGAGACGGTTGCCTCTTTCCATAAGGCGGTGCCACAATTTTCAGCACTGGCGGGCTTGACGCGGTATCACACATCGGTATTGTGCTTTCCAGAAAATACCAAACGGATTATTCTTGCTCAGGATAACGATGAGGCAGGGTTTGGTTTACAGGGGGAGTTAGCGGCAAGGTGTGAGGCTTCGGGGGTTGATTTTGTCTCCATCTTGCCGCTGACAAATGATTTCAATGCCGATCATATGGCCTACGGGTTTTTACGTACACGTGTGAATATTCTCGACCAGCTCGTTAAGTGGAGCTTGAAATGAGGGTACTGGTATTTGGTGGCTATAGTTTTACCAACAGAGATTTTATTTTTTCAAAGCTTGCCATTTTAAAACAGAAACGTAATCCAACAACCATTATTCGCAGCAAGTTTGGTGGTGCCAACCAGATCATCGGAAACTGGTTGCAAACCAATGCAATTATTGACCTGCCAGTAGAGGTTCAGACAGCGCCTGCGGATACGACGCTAGAGCAAGCGCTTTTTGACAAGTTTCTTGCCTTAAATCCTGATGGCTGTGTTATTTTCCCAGGCGGCGTTGAGTGTGACAATCTATTTGATGTTATCCAAACGGCAAATATTTCAGTATGGGATTTAAGGCGGTTTTATACCGCCCTGGCCTAACTGGCCCGAAGCTGTGATTTAGGCCAAGCTCTGAAACCAAGGGTTTCTCTCAGTTTTAGCGGATTGTTATTATGGGTGTACCCAAAATACACAATTTCAATGAACAGTATTTTGTTGGAAAAGCCTGTGTATTTTGGGTCCCTTTTTAGTTAATATACAATTTTGCACTGTGGCATACCCTAAATGAACGAAAATACAACCCGCATTGGATATGCACGCATATCCACAACCGATCAGCGACTGGATGCTCAGATTTCGGCGTTGAAACATGCGGGTTGTAATATTATTCGAGAAGAGCGCAAAAGTGGTACATCACTTGAAAGTCGCCCAGAACTGAAAACCATTCTTGATTTCATCCACGAGGGTGAAACTCTTGTCGTGACGAGAATTGATCGATTGGCGCGATCATTACAGGATCTTCAAATAATAGTAGAGATGTTGAGATCAAAAGGGGCAAATCTTTACGCCACCGAGCAACCCGTGGATACATCAACAGCAACCGGTAAGGCATTTTTTGACATGCTGGGTGTTTTTGCAGAGTTTGAGACTAATCTGCGCCGTGAGCGTCAAGCTGAAGGTATTACCTCCGCAAAAATCCGAGGTGCTTATAAAGGAAGGGCTCCTAAAATAGATCGAGCTGAAATCACCCGTCGATTATCCCAGGGCCAAGGCCCCACCCAGATTGCTCGCGAGCTTGGTATCTCCCGGGGGACTATTTATAAAACTCAAAAAATCACCACGGAACAAGTTCAATGAATGCAATTAAGCCACCACGAAACCTGACCCCAGAATTATGCGATGCCCTACAGAGAAAAATGCTGAAAGCCTGTCAAAAGGTAGCTGCAGAGTACGGCCTTGTTGTAGAAGATGGTGGCTTGAAAAAAGTGAATTTGCGCCATGGGTTTGAGTTAGGGCTACGTATTGCAATCCCTCTGCCTGACGGCAGTGTGTTTGAGCCTGAAAAAATAATATTTGAAATGTTGGCAGAGAGTTATGGTCTTGCGCCGGACGATTTTGGGCGAGAGTTCAATACAGGAAGAGAGAGGTTTAAAATTACAGGAATAGATACTCGCCGACCTAAGTATCCTATTTCTGTTGAGCGCATTCCTGATCGACGAAGTTTCAAATTCACGCCAGAGAATGTCTCGGTATTATTGAAAGCAAACTCTAATCAATAACTGTCCCATGATGCTCCGCCAATAAACAGCTATGTGGCACCAAGCCTATACCGCAGCAAACTGCAGAGACTTATAATCACAAGGAAACTTGTTATATGAGCAATACATCGACCACCAAACAACCCCAGATAGGCATGTCAAACACCAAAAAAGAAATGATTGATGCCTATGAATTTATGAAAAAAAGTCTGACGGAAAAAGAAAAGCAACTTACGACGGTAGAACAAGAAAAAGCACAGCTCGATAAAAAATTACTCTTTTCAGCAGCGGAAAAGCAAGTCGAAGAAAATCCCATTCAACGTCTTCTGACTTTAAGAACAGACCTGAACAAAGAGTTATCGACACTATCAGAGAAAATAGAGCATGAAGTCGCTATTTATCAAAAAACACATGTGGCGGTTGAGGAAAAAGAAAAAGACTTAAAAACAGCCTACGCGGTTGAAGCTGCAGCGATTGATCTTGCCGCGTTACTACAAATACATTCAGAGAAAAAAGAACAATTTATCAAAGAGATGCAAGAAGAAAAAGACTCCTTTCAAGCGGAAATGAGAGAACAACGGGCCTCATTTGAAAAAGAAAAACAACGACATACCTTACAACAAAAAGAATTACAGGAAGCCACCAAAAAACAAGAAAAACGTGAAGACGAAGAATACAAATACACTTTACAGCGTCACCGTGAACAGGAGAAAAATAGATTAGAAGACGAGCTCAATATTCTTGAAAGGGATATTGCTCAAAAAAGAGAGACTTTTGCTCAGGAAAGCACCACAAAACAAGCTGAATTAACTAAACGGGAAGCCGCTATTGCCGAACAAGAAGACGAACTGACGTCTATGAGAGAAAAAATATCTGTATTCCCTGAAGAGCTTAAAAATCAAATTGAAGCAGCTGTTGAAGACCTACGCGAGCGGCTAATTTCAGATTTTGAGAAACAGGAGCAGCTCCTCAAAGCCACGTTTACTGGGGAACGTAACGTATTACAGGGAAAAATTGACTCATTAGAAACGGTACTTACAACTCAAGAAAAACAATTGGCTGATTTTTCAAGAAAATACGAAGCAGCCTATGAAAAAGTGCAAGACATTGCGACCACCGCTGTCTCCTCCGCTGGCCAGAGTATGGCAACGATGGCCTATGAAATGTCTTCAACTAAAAAATCCGTGACAAACGAACCAGATCAAAAAAAATGAATGTCAGTTCTGTACCCTAATTTCGAAATATCTCATAATTTATATTACCATTTAAATTCAGCAACTTAAGATCAATAAATCGGCGACGAACACAGCGCTGACGAAAGGAATACTGCAATTATCTATAATTTTGTTCTAGATATGTTCTTTTAGATGGCCTAAATCGCAGCTTCGGGCCAGTTACCCCGATACGGGCCGCTCCCGACGCTCGGGCCGCTCCCCTCGTAATGGATTGTAGAGGGATAGAATATCAAAGTCGGGCGGCACAGAACCTATACAGGTATCGCAGCCATCCACGACAAGAAAAAGGGAGTGGCCTTGCTTTTTAGGGCGAACCTCGAAATTGAACTGAGTGCAGTGATCGAGATTAACGGTATAGACCGCCTTGGTTGCGTGAGAACTGACCGCAGGATCCACCCCCCTCGCAGGGGCCGCCCCCGACGCTTGGGTAGGACTGGACGCTCCAGTCGCACTGGACGCTCCAGTCGCACTGGACGTAACAGTTGATTGAATAATGAGCTTGTTATCACAAACTTCGACTTTGATTTCGGGGTAGGTTTTTTTTTGCTTTGTCATTTTTTGTTATTTGTATCCAAGATATTGAGTTACGAGATCGGCACTAACGGCTTCTTTGGTGGCTCTTTTGATATCGCCTGAGCGGGTACGCTCATCAATAATCCGTTTGATTTCTGATTTTGCTGAGGCATCTGGAAAGCGTTTTGCGAGAATGGCCCGGGCTTTTGGCGCACCGGCTCTTCTGGTGAGTTCTTCGCGTAAGGCCACATCTTCAGGAGTTGTGGTTAAAGCCCAGAGTTCACGGCTCCCAAGGGAATTGTAGAGCAGTTGTTCGTAGCGTCCGCCCTTGGCCTTTGTGATATTCAAGACCATTGCACCTTCTCTGTCTGGTGGCCCGAGATAGTGGCGGACGATAGTGCCTGCCGTCTCGCTTAGGGCGAATTTATGCAAGAGCGCGTCGATTTGCGTTTCATCAAGACCCATGCCGAGCACCCAGACAGCAGAGGCCATATCAACAATTTCTTGAGAGAAATCATTGAGTAGTTGTGTTGCCACAGATATCTGCACATTCATTTTTCGGGTTTCGCGCACATCACGTAAGAGCTGATTACTTACTTGGGGAATATTCCCAGTTCTGTGAAACTCGTCGTACATAAGCCTTTTGGGCATATCGAGCAGAGACTTTATGCGATCGTCGTGAAATGCTTGATATAGCTTGGGAGCTTTGGTGGCCATATCGCGCTCGAACCACCAGTGATGTGCGAGAGCATGACGGGTAAACATGTAAAAAATAGAAGACTGGTGTTTGTCTTCCTTGCTCTCTCCGCCCGTGACTTCAGAAAGATCCAGAGCGCAGACGCGGGTTGATCCTATATCAAAGAAAGTCTCACGGGATAGAATGGGGAATTTGCCGGCGGCTGTATTAATGCGCCTGTTGAAAACATCGACAATGTTTTCCCCGTTTTGCAGGGTATTGGCAAAAAGGTTTTTTACTCGGTCATTATTGGCCGCGCGTTGGGCATCTGCGAGAATGGGAACCGCAAATCTCTGTGCGCGAGAAGCCATTATGGTATCTCCACGCTCAAAAAGAAAATCAACGACTTCCCACCAGGTTGTTTCTATGTCTTCGCTAAAGTCGAGATGATCCAATGCCTGTGTGACAATGGGATCCGTGTTTTTGGTATATTTTTTTGGATCGACATTTTCGCCTTGATCCGAAAACATTCTGTAGATTTCGGTAACGACGTTGGTGATCAAATCACTCATATCAGCGGATAAGTCTTCGTTTGGACCAGTTACCAGCAAGCCGTAAAGGATTTCGAGAAATTCTTTTTCAGTTTTGAGAGGGGATCGAAAACCCAATTGCAAGTCGTGGGGATTTACGGCCATCTCTTTGCTATTAACGAGACGAATATGTTCGGCTTCATGGCGGCGATCTTTGGGCAAGGCTTCTTTAAGCAGGGATATCAATCCGCTAGACGAACGACCGATATCAAGAATGGCCATGTAGGGCAGTTTTGCCGTCTTTGCACCTAAAAGGCTTGATAGGGCCATAGAGTTTTGCAAAACGGATTTTACCATACCCGGTATGCCTTGTATGAGATCACAAACAAATGGGGTTTGTCCGCTATCCGGTTTGTAAGGCCACGGCTTACCATCTTGTGATCTGAAAATATGGGTGCCTTCTTCTGAAGGATTTGCAGGGCGTTGCAAGGGTAAAAGATGGAGCGCTTCACCGAGGGTTCCAAGCGCAGGATTACCCGTACCCCGACAGGCAGCACCGGGGACAGTAGAAAAGAGTGCTTCGAGAGGATCCCCCGTTTTGTTGGTAACTTCTGCGCGACCCCACCCCTGTACGGCTCGCTCCAAATGGGCAAGATTGCGCCTGAGTATCGCCACTTGTTCTGTCTCGGTGCTTCGTGCATCGGTCAAGGTTGCCAGTGAACAGCGGACCCGCACAACGGCTTGCCCGTGTAAGGCTGCATCCCGCCTTTCATCAATCGCATCACGTAAAAGCGTATTGGAGCTATTGGTAAAGCGTAAAAAAGAGGCAAAGGTTCTACGCATGTCCATATTCTGCCCGCCCTCAATAAGGAAGGACATGCGAAAGGGAACGTCCATTTTGTGTAATCTGCGAATAAGGTCGTTGAAGGATCGCCGTTCCAAAGGCATACGTGTCAAATCTATGGGCGCCCATAGACGTCCATCGGATTTCAAGGTATGTCCATCAACCGTAAAATCCGTATCACAAATCTGATGGGCCAACTTGGGCCAGAGAGAGTTGGAAAAATCGTCGGGTGTTGAAATATGAGGCTGCTTTAGAGTAATGGGGTCGTCATCTAAAAAAGGTTGCCATTCCGGCCATGTAAATTCGGGGCGAATTGCCTTACGGACTTCACGTATAGCATCTCTGGCGGTAAGCAATTCGGCATCAAGCCCTTTACCGTCATGTGCAAAGGCATCGAGGACGGTCTGGACAAAACCTTCATGCTGAGGCAGAAGAACCCTTGATCCGGCAAAGGGGTCCATGAGTGTTTCAGAATGACGCCAGGGCCATTCTTTACTTGCCTCAAGATCTTCTTGTTTGTTTCTCTTGATCTCTTCGCTGTTCAGAGCGCTAACATGGGACCAGCAACAGATCAGAAGGTCTTCTTGTGAGAGAACATCGGACAGTTTGGCTTCCCTATCTCCAAAAACATCCTCAAGGTCCAGATCGGTTATTTGTGCGCCGGCTTTTGCACTTTCCATAAGAATTTCGAGTTCGTTTTCTGAAATTTTTGGATCACGAATAAAGACAATTTGTAGGGAATGGCCTGCTTCACTCATGGGGCCTGAGAGGCGTATTGTCAGATTGTGATGGATATCCTCTAATTCTTTTTCGCCGGCCAGTTTTCGGGAGCCGTTAATCCTGAGCATAGACATGAGGTCGCCACGCTTGGTTCCAAGTGTTACCTTGTTTACTTGTGCCTCAATGTCGATAAATTTTTCGACAGTATCATCGAAAATTAGAGACCAACTATCAGAAATGGTATTTTTCAATTCCTGGAACATAAAGTTGCTTCCTTGTTTGAATCGGGGTTTGAATAGGGGTTTGAATAGGGGTTTGAATCTGGACTTTGGAAGTCCCCCGACTTGGTAAGTCCCCGCATCAATGATGCCTTAGAAAACGGGTCTGGTAATAGATGTGGAATCTGTGCCAAACAGATCGGAGATTGCGTTAATAACGGTTGGTAGTGTGATAAGAACAACGCCAATGACGATCCGCCATATACCAGTGCTCATTTCTGCTTGTTGTGGGAAATTTTTTGCTTTGTTGGTATAGGCAAAACCGGAAATAACAAGAACGCAACCGATCAAAAACGAAAGAATGGAAAGCATTGTTGGCACGCTACCCAATGCTTCTACGATATTATTGATAATCTCTTGTAATGTTGCAGCACTTGCGGATGTTGTGCTTGTGAGAAAAAAGGATATCCCCCAGAAGAAATGCTGTGTGTTTGGCAGGGTAAAGGACTTTTTCAGGCGCATAAAAAATGACATTTTGTTTTCCTTAACTGATTTCCAGAATGTTGATGTTGAGAGTGGTTTGCAGGGCTTGCAGGAGAGCAAAGATATTCCAGCACGCAAGGGAGGCTAGGAGACGGAAGCTACCGCCGACGAAGGTCTTGCCATGTTTGCCGTCACTGGCATCAAGAAGATTAAACCAGGCAGAAACAAACCAGATCAGGCCGCAAAGCTGAACAAAACGCAGAACGGTCCTGATGATGTCTTCTGCAACCTTTGTGGATTGGGACGGACCCAACGTTTGGGAGGTGCTCTCGTCGCTAAAGGCGGCATAGGAATAGCTGTCAGTGCCAAAAATAGATTGACTGAAAATATCGAGCTGGCTTGGCAGGGAGATTAATATAGTACCTATAACCACTGACATGATCGTCCCGTTAAGGGAGATGTTATCGCCCGCACGAGAGGCGTGTTTTGGAAGGCGTAAAAAACCTCGTATTACGAGAATGATGCCGAGAATATAGACCAGAGCACCAATTAACAGGCGTAAAGGTGCATCAATGGCTACAAGTAAGGATTTGAACTGCTTGTCGAGGCCCGCAGACTCTTGTGCTTGGGCCTCTTGTGCTTGGGCCTCTTGTGCCGCAATAAGTAAAAATACGGATATAGCCAGTATTATGAGGGCTTTGAGCGCATTGTATGTAATTTTACTTATTGGCATTTTTCTGTCTCCACTGTGTAATGCCAATACCAGAAAGTCGCTCACTGCTTTCCAGTCGGGAGACAACAATATCTACAATATGCTTTCTGCCAGGACGGGCATTGCCCTTTTCAAAGGTAATGGTCACAGGCGCGCGGATTTTCCACCAAAGCCTATCGGCCTCTGATTTACTCTGCTCGATGACTTGTGGCACTTTTGAGACGACGGCCGACATAATCAGACGATCATCGAGAATACGCTCTGCTATTTTATTGTCCGGATTATTCAAAGCTGCGCGATATCCCTTAAATCCTGCTTCGCTAAAATACGGGCGACAGATTTCAAGACGGGATTTGAAATTGTGGTGTCCGAAATTCAAACATTCGGAGATCGCAGAGATAGCCCACAAGCGCAAAGCGGATGGCGAATGTTGGGGATAATCCCAAGTCTCAATGGTTGTGGTCTTACCTGTCTTGTCAACAGCAATGACGCCGCCTTGTGTTGGCAAAACCAAAATTACCACCACCAGCAAACTCGCCAGAGCAAAAGAAACGCCCACACCGTAAAAACTTATTTTACGCCAGAAATAATACGCCTTCTGGTAATAGGGTAAGCGCGTCAGAACTGGTTCTTTCACACTCATCTGACGCCATTCCCAACGGTGCTAGGAACACCCCCAATGCTAGGAACACCCCCAGTGTTAGGAACACCCCCGGTGTTGGAGCCGTCCCTGACGGTGGTGCCGTCCCTGACGGTGGAGCCGTCCCTGACGGTGGTGCCGTCCCTGACGGTGTTGATAAAGACGATCCCTATTGCTGTACCACTGTGGAGATAGACGGTTGGGCCGCTAACATGACTATCCTGCTGGACGATTTCCCCTATTTTTTGGCCGGCAGCACCGGCGACATTAAAAAGTTGGTCTTTCGTACTTGGACGGCTTTGAGAAGAGACCACCACATCGCCGTTAATGCTGACATTGGTTAGGGGTTCTGAAAATCCTCGTGCGAGACCTTGTAAGGCTGAAGAAGCAACGGGGATTAAAAGCCGCTCGAAATAGTGATGATCGACATCGCTTGCAACGCCAAATTCGCGTGTATCAGGATCGACGATAAAAGCACTGATGGGGATGGACCTGCCTTTGTAGGAAAGACTTGTGAACTCAACGACGAGTAAATCTCTCGTTTTTTCAAATGAGCCTATCACTCTCTCACCCTTGAGCGGTCCTGAGAGTATTTCAGCAATTACAGGTGTGTTCAGATCAGAATTGGTGGTTGTTATTACGTGTCCGTAATAAACCTTTCCGGGGGGAACAATCTGGGTTTGGGTGCCTGCTTTTGCTTGTTCGCGCTGAACGCTTCGGGCTTCTTCTATTTGTTGTGCAAGTGCTGTTTGTTGATGGAGTGTGGCAGTGCCAGCTTTCCACGGGCCTGCAATAATTCCGGCCATTGCCTGAACCATTCTTGCCTGGCGTTGTCCTGTTGTACCAGAGGACGTTGTGCCAGATGGCGGATTAAATTCTGGCACAATGTCCAGGTTCTCATCGATGAGATCTTCTTCTTGATGGAGTTGTTCTTCTTGCTGATCGAAAGGGCCGGCGACATTGGATAAATAACTCTCGCTGTTTTCTTCAGCTTCTGCAATGCCGTGATCGTCCGCAATTCTAATCGAGCTGTCATAAGTGGGTGTGGCAGCACTATTGACGTTACTTGTGACTTGAGGCGGCTTTGCTACAGAATTACCGATTGTGGCTTCTTCTGTAAAGGTAACGGCATTCGCAAAAATAAAAAGTAAGAATACCAGGAGAATAATAACACCGAGAACCAAGAGGATGGCTCTTGTTGAGGAAAGCTTTTCTAATAAAGTTTTGTTACTGCCTTTGTTTTTCTTTTGAGGACTGTCTGTATCATTAGAGCTTTTTTTCTTTTTAGTAATAACAGGGCTTTCTCCCCTAAGCGTAGCTTTTTCAGGATCAGAATGATCTGTCGCAGTTTTTGTAGAAGAAGTTCTATCAACTCTTGCTCCATCCGAAGCTCGGATCGCACTGGTCGCACCAGTAGGACTGGTCATATCGGGTGTGTGAGTGCCTTCCACATAAGGGATCTCATTACTATTATCTTCGCCGGAATACTGTGTGCTATCGGGATATTCTCGACCGTCAGGTCCAATATCTTTTTTGGTTTGGCTCGTATCTTGTGTGTTATTTTTGGTCATGGTTTTTCGGCCTTTGTCACGGGGATTTCAGCAAGCTGCAAATTGCGGGGCTGGCCTTTGTCAGAAACAATGACAACGGGAGATTTCTTGAGGGTATAGACAAAAGTACCGTCAATGCTGCCAAGTCTTCGGTTGTAGGCAGGGGAGAGAATGGCAGATTTTGTCTTGAGCCAGTACTGCCCCTGATGCTCCCAGGCTTTTGTTGTACTTAGTGCGCCAGATACTTTGAGCAATCGCGCGCCTGTGGGCGGTACACCGCTCAAAAAGGCGAGACTTGCAGAATTTACCGAAGCAATCTCGTCAGGAATATCGATAATCGGCTTTTGGGCATTCGGCCCATAATCAGCCAATCTGACATCAACCCTATAATCAGCTCTTTGCCTGTTTGAGACCAGCTTGAGAACCACAGGCGTTGCGAGACCTTTGAGAGAAATGGAAATATTGCCAAAGGGCAAAGCTGTTTTGGGGATCAGGCGCAGTTCGTGTGCACCTTCAAGGTCATAGGTTTGAGAAGCACGTTGTTCGGAAAATCCAACAAGCGTAAAGGCTTCTCCGAGAGCAACGTGGTTAATCGGCCAGGCTTGTCCTGTTGCATCGAGAAAAACCAGTGTGGTGATATGGTTTTTTGCCAGTGATATAACTTCTACAGCCGCATTGGCTTCCAAAGATAGCGGCAAGGCCCTGACAACGGCAGAAGGGGCGGGGCCGGCTCCTTGTTGAATGGCATCCTCTGTCTTTTTTACAGCATCGCTAAAACGCACAATCTGCTCTGGTGAAAGAGGTAACGTCTGATCCAGAGCACCTTCAAAATCGTAATCGATCGCCAGAGGCGGCTCCTCTGTTGGCTGTGTTTGTAACTGCGGGGGTGGAGGTGCTATTGCTTCTACTTGGGTTTGAGGGCTTGTAGACGATGCTCTTACAGAGTTTGATTTTACTGGGCTTGATTTTACTGGGGCAGCTTTAGCTTGCTCGCGTAACTGGCCGTAAAGCAGGTTTGTTGGTTGTATATTGGTAACATCAACAATGCTTTTTCCATCTTGCCAGCTTACATTGATGTTTGAGCCAGAGGATGTGGTAATACTCAGAACGAGCTTACCGTCTGCGCTTTGTTGATGAATATCCCGAACCTGCGGTAAAAGAGCAAGGTTCACACGGGAAAGATCAAGCGCTTGATCCGTATAGAAAATAATTTGGTGTTGATTGTCTTGCGGGGTTTTGATTTGCCAGCCAACAGGTGCGTGCCAATTCAAACTTAGACGACTGCTGTTTTCAGATGGAAAAGCCTGTACTGAAACAGCACCGCCATTGGGAATGATGTCGTCAGTGCTACTGATGCGATCGGTGCGACCAGTGCTACTGGTGCCGTCACTAGCGGGGGTTTGTGCAAAAGCTGGTATTGAAAGAATTACAGCGGCACATAGAAAAGCTGAGCGGACTATATATTTAGGGAACATTTTTCTGTCTCCACTGTGTAATACCAATGCCTGAAAGCCGTTCACTGCTTTCCAGTCGGGAAATAACGAGTTGTACCAGTTGGCTTGTGGTGCGGCTTTGATCGCCCTTTTCAAAGGTGGTTGTTACGGGGATTTCAACTTTCCACCAGAGGATGGCGGCACCCTGCACACTTTTTTCAACAATGACGGGACTTCCTGAAGCTTCAGCAGAGAGGACCTGCTGATCTCCTATGATACGTTCGCGTATTTGTGCGCCAGGCGCAGCCAGTGCCTTGATATATCCATCAAAACCTTCGTCGGAAAAATATTTGCGACACTGCTCGAGGCGTAATTTGTAATCGTGAGGGCCAAAGGTGGAACATTCTGTTACCGCAGCAATGACCCATGCTCGCAACCGAGCGTCAGAAATATTGGGAGAACTCAGCGGACGATAGGGGATGATCTCACCACTTGCACCCACAGGGAAAAAGACAGGTTTGGGAGACAACAAGAAAATCATAGAGGCTAAGGCAATAGATAGCAGGCTCGATACAGCAATCGCAAAAAACGCGACAACGCGCCAGAGATGATAGCCTTTGAAATAATGATCAAATCTGACTGTGGCTTGTAAGTATCTGTCTTTTCTGGCGCTCACGATCAATTACCTCAGCAAGTTAATTAAATTGTCAGGTTTGCCGGAATGAACCAAAAGCTCCCCGTTCTTTTCAAAAACAAGCAAAGGAACGCCTTTGCCTTTCCAGTCAAAAAACAAACGATTGTTTTTCTCAACATGCCTCGCTCCCGACGCTCGGGCCGCTCCCGACGCTCGGGCCACACCAGCAGCACTGGCCGCACCAGTAGCACTGGCCGCACCAGTCGCACTGGCCGCACCAGTCGCACTGGTCGCTCCAGTCGCACTGGTCGCACCAGTCGCACTGGTCGCACCAGTCGCACTGGTCGCTCCCGACATTGCAGCGTTCCAGTTGGCTTTGATTTTCTCTTTTTGAGGCCAGTCGGCTAAAATGGATGCGGAGAGCTCTGCGGAGGCTTTCCCGAGTAAACCCACAGGGATAATGTGTACTCGCATACGCCCTTGTTCTATGAGAGGGACCGCCTCTTGCCAAAGGGCATGACAATAGGGACAACGTGGATCGACAAAGATGTGGAAAAGCGGGCCTCTGGTGCCATATGTTGTGCCGGCAGCACTAAAGAGACGTGATTTTAGCTGGTCAAAAAAGGGTGGGATTTTTTTTTGCTTTGTGCTTTTAGATACAGAGCTAACAGGGCTTTGCAGTTTTTCGAGTTTACTGAGCTGCAAATCGGTTACGGGAGTTCCTAAAGGATCAAAAAGCAGTCCGATAATAACGGCTTTGCCATCAAATGTAGAATAGACGGTTTGCGCCTGTCCGTCTCTTTGCAAGAACCAGCCATTAACACCGAGATCAGAACCCATAAATGAAATCTCTGCACCATTGTCCTGCATGAGGATGAGGGATTGCGGCAGGGCAGGTACTTGCTCTTGTGCGAGAGCATTGTTTGCAGCAGAGGCAATGCCCAAAAAAGCGGTAATGACGGTTAAAAAAGAGGTTTTTTTCATGAGTTTTCCTGCTTTGAGGGGCGAATAACGAGTTGTTTGTTTTCGTGATAGAACCACGGAACAATGGAAGCTGTGTTCTGGCTTGTTTTGGCAAGCTCTGTAATGGCTTGCTCGAAAGTGCCGCTAAAGCTGGCTTTGGCTTCAAAGGAGTAGTCGGGAACATCATCGCTCCATGTGAGCGTCCAGCCAGCTTCTTTTGCCCAGCTTTCTAAAACTTTTCGCAATGTTTTATGTTGGCGTGGATCAGCTATCCATTCTCTTGGCCATTTACTTACAGCTTTAGGCTGATTGTCTGCATATTCCTGATCGTGATAGCGATAGAATGTGACAATGTTTTTAGGGGCAGAGTAATGCCACCTGTAACCGGATTTTCCTGATATGCCATCGAGCAAGCCGCTCAAGGGACCAGACCAGTTAAGGCGTAGTGTGGGAGATTTTGGCAGTTTGATTTGAGGGCCGTTGCTTCTGGGTGCACGCTCTTCGATCTGGAAAGTCATTTTTTTGCTTTGAGCTTGACCAAAAGAAGTTCCGAGTGCGTGTATATCTGCTTCTATACGTCCAAGGACAACTGCCAGAACCTGTGGTTCGGAAATGGTGATATTTACAGCACCTGGCTTTTCAAAAAAAGTAGGTAAGGGATCGGTGGGAGCTTTGAGCAGGGTTTTGTTCCCAAGCCATACTCGATCGCTTACCTTTAGTGATCCTAATGTAGCCTCTGGAGGAGTGGTCGTTTCTAAGGGTGCCGCCGTTTCTAAGGGTGCCGCCGTTTCTAATGGTGCCGCCGTTGCTAACGGTGCGGCCGTTGCTAACGGTGCTGGTCTTGGCGTAACACTTAGAAGATAGCTGGGTGGTTTGGCTTGTTGCGTATCCTCTACTTTAGTGATTTTGGGAACAGGTGCGACCTGTGCGACTGGTGCGGCCTGTGCGACAGGTGCGACAGGTGCGGGTCGAGCTTCGGCAGCGGGTCGAGCGTCGGCAGCGGGCCGAGCGTCGGCAGCGGGGTTGTCTGAACTGGTAAATATATCTGAATCAAGAGACAGATTTTCACAACCAGCTAACAAAGGAAAAAGAGCGAGAGCAGGAATGTAGAGGGCAATTTTATTCATCTTTTTTTGGGCCTTTTAACAATCGTTTAATAGTGAGTACGGTTAAGAATAAGCAGAAGCTTTCTGCTGTTTTGTAATTCGCCAACGGGAGCTGGATTACTGGTAGATAGAGCGGTAAGGAGAGATTTTGTTGCACTCTAGAACGAGCCAATAAAGCGGTAATCTTCTTCTATGAGCCAATCGCGATCTGTTAGAAAACGTACCTTTGTTTTGTTGGCTTTGCCCCACTCGTTTAGCACCGCAGACAATTTATCGCCCTTTTTAACTGTCCAATTATTCGGCCAATTATTGGGCCCGTTATTGGGCGAGTTATTCTGCGAGTTATTTGACAAGGTTGCGGGGGATTTTTTTGATATATTTTTGATCTGCTTTGCTGGTTTTTTAGGAGGCAGTTTGGAAATGATGATTTCTGTGCCTTTGCGCTCATACTCTAAGTCAGCAGGGCGTAATGCGTCTTTAAGGGCTTGCGGCCAAGGTTTTCCATTTTGCCATTCTATTTTTTCTTCAGAAGAAACCCCTGGGCCATATGTCACCGTGAAACCATCGGGAATGATTTTGCGCACGGCCGTCTTTAAGGGCTGGCCGGAAATAGTCATTACGGGAGCTGAGGCAAGTAAATCAGGCGCAATATAGCGAAACTCGGCATTGGCGGGAGAAGGGCCAAAGAGAGAAATCGTACAAATAACGGCTATTGCGGGTAAAAAGAGAGATCTTGTTCCTTGAGGGAGAGGTTGTGAGGCGTAATCTATAGAATAGCGGTTGAGTTTTCTCTGCCATGCAGGACGTGTTTTGCTAAAAATACTGGTGCGGATTGCCTTAACAATTCGTGTTGATGTAAATCCTCTGGCTTCTGCTATTTTAGTAGCGCCAATCAAACAAAGAATTATGAGAAATCCCGTTCCCTTCAAGGTCCATGTTGGAACCAGTACAAGAAGTAAGAAAAGAATAAAAAGCTCGAAACTAAAGGAAAAAAACATCACCTTGAGCTGGGTATTTCGCCAGTGCTCCCCTTGCGAAGAGTGCGGCCCGAGCGTCGGGTGTGCGGAGTTTATATTTTGATATTGTTCAGTCATTTTCCGCCTTTTTGTTTTTTTGGATATCGGTTGGCTGCTTTAGAGGCGTTGGCCCGCTACCAGAGCCTGGCCCGCTGCCGACGCTCGGGCCGTTGTTAACGCTCGGGCCGTTGTTAACGCTCGGGCCGTTGTTAACGCTCGTAGGGCGTTCGCGAGGCAAAATTGATCGCAGAGTGGCTTCGTCAATGGTTCCAGCATCGTAGGCCATTAATGCTGATTGCTGCATGGTATGACCAGAATGTTCAAAAGCATCGTTAAGCAGAAAATGCCAGTTTTTACGGTCAGTTCTGATGAGTTCTTCAACCAGAATTTCATCAAACAAGAGCCATTCCTTTAAGGCTGTTATCCCACCCTTTGGATTGATTTCCAGCCGTTGCGAAATAATGATGTTCAACAACTTGGCAATATCAATGGCTCTGCTGTCACGCTCGGCACCAGGAAAGATATTAATTAGGCGATCAATGGTATCGAGGACGTTTCTTGTGTGTGATGTGGTATAGACAGGGCTACCCTGTTGTGCGGCATTAATAGCGGCCTCAATGGTTTCTTTATCCCGACACTCCCCGACAATGATAATCTTTGGATAGCGGCGCATAGAGATTTTGAGGGCTTCCAAAAAGGATGGAATTTGCGTGGGTATTTCTGATTGAGTAATCCAGCTATGGGGAAAATCTATATCGTGAAAGGTAAATTCGATTGGATTTTCAAAGGACTGAATTTGGCCGCATTTACTCTCTAGTAAGGCCCTGGTACAGGCTGCGAGCAAGGTAGATTTACCGCTGCCTGTCTCACCAGTAACAAGGTTCAACCCTCTTTTGGCAAGTAGTGCAGCTCGAATGGGTTCTTCTGTGTGTAGCGCATTAAAAGAGGGGGCAATTTCGGGCAAAAGGCGCAAGGTAATCTCGTGGGTGCGTTGTCTGCCTGTGGTACCAACGACACAAACCCTAAAGCGCAGATTTCTATGACGATCAATCCTGACCTGGTGGGAGAAATCAATAGCGCTTCTGTTGGCAATTAGTCCTTTGCCCGTTTCGTTGTATAGCTCGCCCAAAATCTGATCAGCAAGATGGGTGTCTATCTTGTATGGTGTTACGGTATGGGCTTGCCCATCAATATAAATTCTTACCGGATGGTCGCCTTCGATTTTAATATCGGATACATTTTGTTCAGCGGCCCATTTTAGCAGATCACTCAAGAGGTCAATATCAAAACGATATCCCGCTTTAGGCCACATCAATTCTTTTTTGAAATTAACCTTCAGGGTTTCCATTTTACATAGCTCCCTGAATTTGTATGGTCACCAGTGCTTTCGGGTATAGCTTGCCACCGCGAGGCATCGGGATTAAGGGCGGCTTGGCTGGTAATACGCAGCGTGCGCTCTCCAATACGGATTGAATTACCGCCGCCAACAATGCCCTTGTTTTCTAGATCGGTATACGTGGGAGTAATGCGTCCTTCAGCCAACAGCTTTTGATTCAAAACCATGCCCGTAAAATCACGGGTTAAAAGCGCAAGGTCGGCTTCAAAAATCTGAATGGCCTGATTAATCCCCGCAGACCAACCCAATTCAAGATGATGGTTCCACCATACAAGCTCCGACTTGTCTTTTGGATGCAATGCAGCGGGGGGAGGGTTGATATCACTTACCCAGGACCGCTGTAGGTAATCTCGCCAGTGAGGGGCAACTAATGCTATGCGTCCAGCGCGAACGATATCAAGGGAGCGATCCGAGGTTGCGCCAGCTTGGGCACTATCGGTAATAGCGACAGCGCGCGTTGCTTCGATCACAACATCCGGCACAATGATAAAGCCAGCTTTTGTTGGTTTGACCAAAGCATCAAAGCGCCAGATTTTATTGAGGTAGGCAGCGTTGTTATTGAGGGTTTGTTGATATTCCCATGTTTTTTTACTCAAGGCGGATCTGGCACCAAAAGAAAAGGCTGCATCTCTTTGTGATTGTTTGCGTAAGTCGAGTTCTTCGGATTGCTGAACTTCCAGTTGCTCATAATCAAGGGATTTCAAATCTTCTAAGCCAAGTGGTTCAGGAACATCCTGCGCGGCAGGCGCGACCTGTGCTACAGGAGCGACCTGTGCTACAGGAGCTTTCTGTGCTACAGGAGCGACCTGTGCTACAGGAGCTTTCTGTGCTACAGGGGAGGCTTGTGTGTTTTGAAAAGGCCCTAAATAGCAGAGACAGAAAGCAAGTAACGGGAAGGTAATTTTTTTTGGATTAGTTTTCATAGATGATCTCCACTTTTGAGCGGGGGGCATCAACCAAAACCAGTGCTCTTGTACCAGCTTGCTGTCCAATATCCTTGAAAAGTTCAATCAGTGTTGTGTCGTTGCTTGATAGATTGACAATCACAGTGCTTGCGGGTTTTTTGCCAATAATGGAAAAGTCGTATTTGGCGAGTTTGGAGAGTTCCAAAGCAATACCCTCAAGAGGTCCTACCCATGATATTGTGACGGGTTTTACAAGGACATCGGGAACCAGTCCTGTTGCTTTTGGGGCTTTGATGGGTGTTCTGGTTGATTCTATGCGACTAAGCTGCGAAAGGGCTTTTGTCGCAGTAATAGAGGCTTGCTCCAACTGGCCGATAACGGAAGTTTCAGCCGGCTGCGTTATCTGAGGGAGTGGGGTATTTTTTTTACCTAATGAGAAATTTTCCAAAGTTTCACAGCCTTGCAGGCTCAGGCCGAGCAGGGGGATAAAAAGAAACTTTAATTTGAATGTTTTATAGGCTTTGCTTATATTATTTGCTGCAAGCGCATTGTTTTTTTGAAAAGAGTTCTTTTGATGGCTGGAATTGTTACCTTTGATACCCATGCTTTTGTAAAAAAGATGATTGGCACAGGTATGCCTGAAGAACAGGCCGAAGCTCTTGCTGAATTGCAGGCGGAGATTGTTACAGACCGTTTGGCCACTAAAGATGATCTTGCGCTTTATCACAAACAGACTGAGAGCGAATTTGCGAAAGTCAAAGGCGAATTTGCTAAGGTTCGTGGCGAAATCAAGGATCTTGGTGCTGAGCTGAGAACGGAAATGACTGAGCAGTTCGTCACGCTTGATAAAAAGATCGAGACGGTTAGTTCTGAGACCAAACTTATTCGCTCTGAAATCAACCTTGTCCGCTCTGAGATGCAAACAATGGGCAAAGACATCACGATTAAGCTGGGTGGAACGATTGTGGTCTGTGCCGGTCTTTTGTTTACGGCTCTTCGGCTTTTCCCGCTTTAGAGAGTAATTCTTATTTTTTTTGAACATTGCTTTATTCCCCTTGCAAAATAAGCTGCGAGCCAAAAACCATGAGCGCAGCAATACAAAAGGAGGGAGCAACGGGAGCGTATGAGCGCCAAGTAGCGCTTTTTCTTTTTCTAATCAGACAATGGCGATAGGCAAGCGCCAAAGGTAGATTAAGAACGACGCATATAAGAAATCCGGTAGAACCGAGTAAAAATCCTGTTGCAGCAAAGAGCCATGCATCGCCTTCAAGGATAGGTGGTCTTTTGTTTATGGCCTTTGCAATAACAAAAATAAGATAGACAAAGGCAGTGGCAGCAAGTGCGGTAAGAGTGCTGTCAAGAATATCAGCCTCAAGAGTGTTGGTCAGACTTTTGTAGAGAGCAGTGAGGACAATAATCAGAAAACAATCCCCTAAAGAGATTGTGTATTTTCTGGCATCGCCCAGAGCAATGATCCAGAGAACCAGACCAATTGCAGCAAAGGTGCCATACGAAAAAATTTGCTCAAAAGTCACTTAATTTCTCCAGTTTTTTGTTGGTACGTATGCACTTTGTGAATGGTTGTCCTTATTGCTTGCTGCATTGAATCTGATCGTGGCGCTTTGCGGTTTTTCTCGCGCATTTCCCCGATCATGTCCGCCTTCGGGTTTACCCGGACAAAGTGCTCCAGGGCCTCTCTAAAGCTTTTCTCATTGAGTGTTTCTGGTTTTGTCATTTTGCGGCTCCGTTTTGAGATAGAGCTTTAGACGATGCCTGTTCTGGTAATGTCTGTTTTGGGGATAGAGGGTCGTCATCCGCAGAAAAGCTGGCGCGCAAACTTTCGCACATATTTTTCAAGGGTGAGTTTTCACACAAGTGCAACGGTATGAGGGTGTGGTTCTTTAGATCGTCTTCGGTGATATTTTTCTGAGCATCGAGAACAGCGTTAAGAAGGGATATATCTGCTTCGAGTGCCTTGATTATCTCCGAGGGGGGATGTTTGTAGAGCGATATCTGTTCAGGCGATACCTTATCAGGCGATATTTGTATCGCAGTGACCTGAGATGATGTGACCTGAGATGGTTTTGGCTGTGAAGTAGAGATTTGCGCGGATAAATCAGATTCAATCGCTGTTGTCTTCTTTTGTGTCTGTTCTTTAGCAAGTGGTTGTTTGTGGACTGCTTTCGATTTTTCCGTTGTTTTCTCAAAAGTGGTT
This sequence comes from Amylibacter sp., assembly GCA_965206885.1. Taxonomy (GTDB): domain Bacteria; phylum Pseudomonadota; class Alphaproteobacteria; order Rhodobacterales; family Rhodobacteraceae; genus Amylibacter. The sequence goes on from CBDBLJ010000010.1 coordinate 62,499, forward strand.
TTTTGGTTTGGAAAATCTTTAGCATTGTCGGCCCTTTTGTTCAGTCGAGCATCATAATCTGGCTCTAAAAGAGAAAGTGGAGCAGTGTTTTCAGTATCAGGCCCGACAGGAACGTCCTGCCCGACAGGAGTGTCCTGCCCGACAGGACGTTCCTGTGCGACAGGAGTGTCCTGTGCGCTTAGAGATACAATTCCTGTAAGATTGGCGGTGATTACAAGAGATAATGCAGATAGTACGAGAGGAAGCTTTTTCAACATCCAGTACAACTCCCTACGTTGAGATTGTTGATATGGGCCGTTTCGGTTGAGATATTTTCTCTGGCAAGGACTTCGTTTGCATCAATATCCTTGATGGTCGCGGTATCTCCGGTAATGGATTGCGCGTTGAGTTCGGATGTAAAGAGTCTTTCTGTCTGGGTATGAACAGCAGAGAGACTTCCAGTGAAATTGCCGCTATTGGCTACGATTATTCCTGTGTCGAGTGTATTTGTTGTTACTAATCTTGTGATGTTTGCGATGTTTGCATTGATATCTTCGCTCAAAGTAGCTCTATGTGCGTTAACCCCACCAGTGATTACAGTATTTCCTGTGACATTAAGGGTGCGGCCAACATTGAGGTCACCTGTTACAGAAACGTCGCCTAAAGCAGTGAGTTCATTGGTCAGAGTAAGAGTTTGGGAGTTGATATCACCCGCATTAAGGATATTCCTGCCACTCAAATCCAGATCTGTGGCGAGGGAGTTAAGTTCTGCGCTGCCGTCTATGTTAACCCTGTAAAGGTATGCAGTGTTAAGTTGCTCTTTTGAGAGAAAGCTCAGGACAGCGGTTTCGCCAACAGAAGGTTCACCAAAGCGGGTGCGGTAGGGTGTGATATCTGCATCAATTCCAGGACCGGTGAGCTTGTTTGGGGTTCTGGCATGGACCAGACCAATGGCATTACCACCAGTAAATTCACGCAAGGAAACATTGTTGTATCTGAGGGGATGATTTTCAGGCGTAATCGTCGTCGCCATGATCTCAATATTCTCATTGCCCAAATCTCTGAAATATACAGCGTACCCTTGCCCAAGAGAGTTGGTTTCCGGGAAGCTGCTAACAAGGTTTTCAGCGCTTTTCAAATCACTGAGTTCGTATTTAATGAAGCCTCTAATGCTCAGACTTCTGTAAAAAGCTTTCGGACTACTTTGATAATTGGCCTCTGCGGCGGCAATGATTGTCCGTAAATCACCGGCTATTTCTGCTTGTCGGCGTTCAAAATTATATTCACTGACGGCTTTTGTTGCCCAAAAAACAACAACAGCCAAAAGAGGCATGGCAAAGAGAAACGATATCAGTCCCGCACCTCTGCTTTTTCTCGTATTGCATCCTGATATGCTTATTAACATCCCAGACACCTCTCTTGTACGGTTAGTGTTTCCTCAATAGTCCCTGTGGGGCTGTAAATGATGGTTGCGCTGATGTTGTCCTGTGTGGTTTCCAGTCGATCATTTTCGCCCTTGTGCAGAATTTCAGCTATTGTGTTGTCATTTCTGCTGGTATTGGTTGTTACACGTTGAACGGAAATGTTGTCCGCATCGAGATAGAAGCTGGAATTGAGATCAGTGCCAGAGACCTCTTCTTTGACATTGATATAGGCAGTGGTCAGTTTGCCTACATTGAGATCGACAAGATCAATATTAGTTGTCAGGGTAAGATTACGAGCCTCAAAGCTGGTAAGAGTAGCAGTGATTGCATCAAGCCCGCTGCGAGCATTAAGGTTGTCTTCCGCGATGAAAAGAGGTGTTGTGACTGTGCCGCTTTGTTCAGATTTTTCCGCAGATATACTCTCGGCGGTAAGGGAATGTCCTGCAAAATCAATATCTGCCCCAGCCGTTGTAAGTTCTGGGTGTCCAGGCTGAGGACGCCGATGAAAAACGCGGGTATCGTAATTGATGTGATCCGCAGCAGTGGTAATGATATCGCCGTTTCTCAGGTTATCGCTCAAAATACTCTCAATAGCGACTAACTGATTGTCTGTTAGGCGTCCGAGAGAATAGCCAACAATATTTGCGGGCGTATTTCTGATTTCGGACGCGCTTTGTGCCGCGCGGAGATAAAAATCAATCGGCGTATTTTCAAATGAAAGACTGTCATTACGTAAAATGGCAACGGCCATAGGAACGCCATTACCATCATCGATAACACCCATCGCAATTTGATTGTCAGGATTTGCATCGGCATACCATGGGGGGGCGAAATCAGTGTTAATGAGTTGTTCTTGGCTTAAAGAAAGGAATTTCACATCGTCTTCGACGCTATCAAGGGCATCTAGATCAGCAATATTTTCCTGCGCAAAATAATGAGTGTTTTTTAGCCAATCCAGAAGCGTACTGCCGGAGTGGTCAAGCTTAGCTAATGTGGCTTCGTATTTTCTGTCCTTCTCGTAAATCAAGAGTAAACTCGCAGCTAAAGGCGCGAGCAAAATAAAAAAGAGAAGTAATCCAGCCCCGCTTGCGCGTTTGCTCAAAAGAGACATTCCACACGCATTGAGACCGCAGGGTGATTTTGTCTCTCGCGCAGGAAATACAGGGAGATCTCTTTTGCGGAAGGCTTTGCGCAAGAAGGGCTGGAAAATGGGCATCAGACGAAATTCCAGGTAACAGTGTTGGCATCGTCACCGCCATTACATGCAGCGGCAATCTGGTTTGTGGAAATTTCTCCAGATAGATCGGTGCCGTTAATCGAAATGGAAGTTAACCCGGATCGGCTTTTGTCGTTGCCAGAGTATTTCACAGCAAGATTGTTGCAAATTCCGTCGTCAAGCTCTTGGTAGCTGATGGAATATCCATTGCCATTACTTGTTACGGTAATTGGACCACCAAAAGCATGAGAAAGAGTTGTGCCGTTTGAATCTAACAACCCGTCTGGCAGGGCATTAAAGCCTTTGAGTGTTGGTATGAGGTTGTCCCCCGACGCGCCATACTCTCTCCGGACATAGGTGTTATCCACAGCGCTGACCAGACGGTTGAGGGAGACGGTTGCGTCTTGTTGGTTCAGGTAGTCTTTACCCTGATTGAACAAGCCGATTACGCCCAAAAGCAAAACGGCGGATAGAACCATATAAAAAAGAAAATTAATCATTTTGTGTCTTTCGTTTTGTTCGTGTTTTGTGGTGTCGTGAATGACCTGAAAAATGAAAAAACGCTTTGGAATCAAGATCCATAAACTCAAGAATTAATGCGTATTTTTCCGAATTTTGGACAGACTCCGGACTAATGTAGGGGGAAATTTTTTAAAATTTCAAACCCTCCGAAGTGCGTCTAAAGCGCGTATTTTTCCGGATTTTTTATTAGATTTTTCAGGGGATTAATTTCTGTGTTATCTTGACTACACCCCCCTTAGATCAAGCAGTTCAAAGAAGCTCAGCATTGCGCCCAGAACAAAGAGGGCAACAAAGGCATAGAGGATATATTTTAACAGGGCTAATTTTTCTTCGACGATATATTGGACATCTTCAATCCAGTCATCGGCAAAAGAAGACAGGTGTTTTACCCAGTCCTGTTTTCCTTCCAGAGCAATGATGATGGGTATGAGTTCGGCGGCTGGAAAGTCATGACCTGCTGCCTTCATGGCCTGGCCGATTGTATTGCCCCTAACTGCAAAATGATGAATTGCCGCAATCCGGCTTCTAAGATAAGGCGAGGCGGAGGCTTCCATCTTTTTGAAGGTGTGATCGTTGATGTCAATCTTGGCTTTTAAAAATTCTAGAATGGTAAAAAAGAAAGACGCGCCAGTAACAAATTTGTACAGCGAGTAGGGAGGAAGTTTATCTAGAATATTTCGTCCAGGACCGCTGTAGTAAATTGTTGTTAATATCAAGGTTGTTAAAAAAGCAAAAAACCCGATGCTTGTGATAATCAAATTGTCGGCCACAAAAAGGGAAATATCGGCAAAGATGGTTGATATTCCACTCCATTGATCGAGAGGCTTGAACTGCACAAACTGGGGAATAAAATATGCGCCCGCTGCCCAGAGAAGAACGTAACAAAGAAAAAGTGTAATGACTGGAGCTGCAAGTTTTTTAAGTATTTCCCGTGAAATAGTCCCCTGAATACCGGTAGTGCGCCTATTGGCCTCAAAAAGAGGTGTAGCGCGGGTTTCTTCCAGTGCTGAAAGCAAAATATCTTCACTGCTACCAATATAACGATTGATCGAAGGTAAAAAGCGACCACGCCTGATATCTGCTGAGATCTCTTTAAACAGATGGGTGAGGACTTTCTGCTTTCCAATGCGGTAAGTTTCGGCTTGGATATCAAGAACATTTTCCAGACCAATACCCGAATTGAGCAAAATGGCACTTTGCTTCCAGAATTTATATCGGGCTTTGGTGGTGAAAAAAAACCGCCGTACTAAATCAAGAACAAAGATGGGTAGAAAATCCAGAAAGGGATGGGAACTCTTACGAAGAGTACGCCTCTTGTGAAGAGTACGCCTCTTGTGAAGAGCGCGTCGGGAGCGTCCAGTGCGACTGGAGCGTCCAGTGCCACTGGTGCTGCGAGTATCAGTCATTCCGCATCTCCTGTGATAAGATCGAGTTTTGGTTTAGAGGCGGTATCAGGCTGGATAATAATGCCTTTGAAGCGCGCGTCTCGTGGATCAACCTTGCCTGCGTGGACCATCTCGCTTACTTGCGCGTGAATGGTCTTGCCCCCCATGTCATTAATCCAGTAATTATAAGCGCCCATTTCGTCTTGATTTTTGACAAAATTCAGATAGGTCTGATCTGGTACAATCCATTCGGCAATAGCTTTTTTAGAACTGTATCCGATCCACGATTTACGATCGACTGAACCCTCTGAACCACGGTGACATGCCTTGCAGCCTTTGGGGTTTTTAAAGCGCGTTGCAGGGGTGTATTGCATCTCTGAAAGAATGGACTTGAGGGGTTGAACCTCAAGATCTTCGAGTTTTAGGCAACATTCGGGACAGAGAATTGTTGTTAGTGTCTGGCGGATAAGGAGAGAGATTTCTTGCGGATTACTAATTTGCGCAGGCAGAACACCAAACTCCCACATCATCCGAAAAAGAATGGCATTGGCAGAAGTCTCGTGGATGGTGGTAAAAATCTGATGTCCTGTACGCACCATCGCCAGAGCTTGCTCTGCCGAGTATTGGTCCCGAATTTCTCCGATCATTCCCGTGGCAGGATTAACACGCACAAAGCTGTTGAGAGCCTCTTTGAATTTTTGCCCGCGTTCTTCGCCATCGGCGGCATTGGAGACAGCCATTTGGGTAACGCCTTCGATAATATATTCAGGCGGATCTTCCAGAGAGACAATGCGGCGTTGACCATTGGTGTAAACAACAATCCATCTAAGAGTGGTCGCAAGGGTTGTTGATTTTCCCTCGCCTGTGGGTGCCGCTATACAGACAAATCCCCGCCCTGAAGAACTGACCTTCTCAAGTATTGTGGCAAATTCTTCAGAGAGACCAAGTTTTCTGAGATCAGGTTCCCCCGAAAGCGTGTTCTTGTAGAAAATTCGTGCGACACAATGCTGACCACCAGGAAAATTCGGGCCCCGTTCTGCTCGCAGCTTGCTGATGTTTTTGGGCAACTTGATGAAATCACCATCGCTGACAGAAAAGCCCTGATTTTTTCCCAGGGAAAGTCCGTCGTGATTAGAGCCTATATCCTTGTTGTGAAACAATAGCGATATGAGATCAGCTGAAACTTCGGGAAGTCGTGGATCTGCCAGTTCATATTCCAGGTCGTTAACCAGGGCGATAAAATGACCTGATTGCGGTCGCACCTTGATGATAAAATCAGACGCGCGCGCATTGGCACATTGCTCAAGCAGGGAAAAGAGAAACTTGCTTTCGCCCTTTTCTTGCAAAGCGGTGTTTTCGTAGAGCCTGGCTATTTCCTGCAAGGATACGGCGCGGTAACTGATTTCTTTGGGAATAAGACCTGCATGGCGGTATTTGGCAATCAGGTCCAGAAGCTTTTTGTCCGTATGATAGCTCTTGGCATACCAGTAGGTGCCGTCTGGAAAAACACAACAGGTTTTTCGAAAGTAGTCTTCAAAGTCAGAATGTATGATTGGCTCTGGTTGGGCCTTAGCGTTTTCCTTCGCACCTGCATCTGTGTTAGTGCTGATACTATCAGTGCTGACATTATCAGTGCTGAGAAAATCAGAAAAAGTGTTTTCCCGCTGCCCACCGTTTTGCGGCAGACTTTTGAGGATATTACCTTTGGTAAAAATATCTCTGGTTTTGTGGAGAATGTTCATCATCTGTTTCCCGCCAGGATTTTTTCTATCTCTGCTGAGCGAGTGCTGGAAGACGTAGATGCACTCTGAGTTTTCTGGCGCAAGAGATAAGGCAGGTTGATTTTTTGTTTACCACGGGCAAGGGTGATTTTGGTTGGTCGAACACTAATGGCTGCAATCTTGTAGCCGCCTGGTAGTTCGTCACCTTTTTTAAGCAGCCATGCACCTTTGGAGCTTTGGATACCAACGGTTAAATCATCTCCCGTTCCATAAAGCGTATAGTAGCTATAATCCGGTGCAGAAGGCGTTTTAGATATTTGCGAGCTGCCCTGTGTAATATTTGGCGCGGCAGGAGCGTCCTGCGCGGCAGGAGCGTCCTGTGCGGCCCAAGCGTTGGGTGCGGTTAAGGTGTCGAGGGGAAGTGGCGTATTGTTTCCTGCAAAGTTGTGGGCAACCGTTTTGGTCTTTTCTTTAGGGTTATTTTTTGCGCGTAGTTTCTGGAATTTCTGATCCTGCTCGATCACGGCATTAACAAGCTTTGCTCGCTCAGCACAAAGTTTGAGGATTGTTTCTTCAACGCCAAAGCGGGCAAGGATGTCTTCTTTGGAGATATTCGCAGCTAGATCCGAGCGGATAACGGCACGCGGGCAGTCAGGGTTAGATGGTTGACTGCCCGCGCTTTCCTCGGCTGAAACTGGAGAGAAACATCCGAGGAAAAGAAATAAGGCTGTGACGGTTTTTACGCCTGATGCTTTTATAATTGTTGTGTTTATTATTTTTGTCATTTCGGGCTAAAAAACCTTCAAAAGCTTAAGTGAATATCGTAAATCAAAGTCTAGTTAAGGCTTTTTGCGCCGGGCCAAGTGGTTTGTTTGGCAACCTCTTTCCATGGCTCACTAAAGGCGCGGGATTGGCCCTTGGTGTCTGTGAGCGTGAAGGAAATATTGTTGCCATCCAAAGACCACTGCCCATCCTGCAAGGTGTAGTTTTTTGGGGCGGCTTTGAGGTAATAATCCGCAAAAAAACGGATCATAAAGTCGGGATGTTCGTCGAATTTAAACTCGGCAATATCCTGCTCTGCCAGCCAATCGGTAAATTCAAAAGCAGGGTGGCGTGTTTGGGTTACTTCAAGAGGCAGAGGGTCGTTTACGTCGATAACGGTTTGGGGGGCGTTTAGCCATTTTACAACGACGTTATTGTCGGCGTTTTCGGTTGTTACTTGACCAATATCGGTGATGTCCAGATTGTCATCAAGTTGCCACATCTGGCTGTTACGGTTGTTGTAAAGCCAATGGTTGTTTTCGGGGTCTTTAAGGACCATACCACTGTTAGTACGCGCAAAAGCCTTGATATTGTCCAGGTTGTTTACTGGTGGCTCCCAGGTGCTGTTTTCATCGCCATAAGAGGGCTTGAAGTTTTTGATAATCGCAGAAGGGTCTTGCTCTTTGAGCTCGTACCAGTCAAGGGAGGTCTGCTTTTCGTTGATCGGCAGATCAGCGGGCAGCTCAAGACCAGGGCAGGCGTCAACAAAAGCGCGGGGGTAACTGTCCTGGAACCACCTTTCTGTTGTATCATACCATTTGCCTTTTGAACCATCCCAGCTATGTGCTGTTAAAAGACCAGTGGAGGGATTGTAAGTAAAGGGATTACCATAACCTGCGCTCGCTTCTTCGCCCGGGGCAAAGCCTTTGAGCCGGGTGCGGGATTTTGTTTCTGATATAATTTTCCAACGGTTGTTATTACCGATTGAGTAAGCTGGCTCATTATAGCCGCGCCAGCAGGTGCTATGGGTACCATCTGGATAGTAGTAAGAGACCTGAGCGACGTTTTTTTCTGCTGGATTGGTAACATAAGAGATAACCTGAACCCTTCCTGAATGGAGTTCTCTCATATAGTTTTCGGAGTGAGTGCTGACAGGATTGGCAGCACAGGCTGAGACCAGGGGCAGAGCACTTAGAGCGAGGACTAAAGAGGTATTTCTTTTTAGGTTATGCAACATAGTTTTTTTCTCCAGTTTTTGAGTTGAGATAAAGGGCTTGCCAGTTACTCTGGCCCACAAAGCCGCCGATAAACCAGCATAGAGGCTCGGCTGTAGCGCGCAGGAATTTACCGAGATAATCCGGTTTGTTACGCTTGCCGAGTAGATAGGCAATTTCATTGGCGCGAGCCTGTGCCAGAACTCGCCAGAAGGCACGTGTTGAGGGATATTTACGCATCATGTGTACAGAGCCAATGGCCCAGGCATGATAGCCGTTGATATGACGCTCTGTAAGGTGCTCACGAGTGAATTTCAGATCCATCACCCAGTCCGCACGTGAAAGTAGACCTTGTTCATAGAGATGAGTGCAAATTACACGGCTGGATGAGGTATTTCCACTAGTTGGATTACTCCCCCCACCTCGGCTCGCATCATTAGACCTACTGCCGACATCTTGTGAACTACAGGCACCACAATTTCGATTTTCACTTGGTTTATCTGTAATACCGTCCCCGTCGGTATCGATAGAGCCATTGTGGCCATCTCTACCACCGCCGCCTGACGATCCGCCACCGGAAGAACTCCCGCAAGAACCTTGTCTGCTTGAGACAATGCGTCCACCTTGTGTGCAGCTACACCATTTACGGCCTTCTTCTCCGCCGCCTTCACGTGTTGAGCAGGTAATGGGCTGACGGCAGGAATTTCCTGTTTGTCTCCACGCGGAATAATACGTGTTTGTAATAGGGTCCTGGTTCCACGGAAAAGTTGTTGTCTCTACGGTTTTTGTACGGGCATTTGATATGGAGCCGATATAGCCGGAACCACAAGACGAGCTACTTGTTTCGGTGGTCTCATCTTTGTTGACCGTTGGATCGGGGAGTTCGGGAACCCGCTGACCCCTTTTTACATCCCAACAGCTTGAACGCTTAAAGACAGGATCGCTATAGGTAATGGAAGCTGCGGTGATGGTTTTTTGCTGTGTCCAGAAATCTTTGCCGTCGATCTCAACACCATCCCAATCGGTAAAGCGGCAAGGGGTATTAATCTGGACTTCGCGTGTGTAGTCGTCAATACAGTGATTGCGATCCAATACCCACTCGTTCCAATCTATATCTCCAACTTGGAAATTGAGGGCATTGAAGTGCGCAACACCGGTTCGCTTCCATCTCTGGCCCTGTTTGTTTTCGTAGAGGTTAATAAAGTTGCTATGTTGTCCCACAGGACATTGACGCCACTGGAACTCTTCACGGGCGCGGTCTGTCTGGCGTAACCATGGATCACTGACATATCCAATTCTTGCTGCCCGCCCTGAAGGTAAATTTTCAGGGTCCATGCAGGCGGGAACAGCGAGTTCTTCGTAGTAGGTCTCACCACCAGAGACATACCCGGCTTCAAGCCAGCCGGTTAACGGTTCTTTTCTTTGTGAATGTTTCCATTTGTCTGGATTGTAAAATTCATCCGCAACGCGCATTCCACGCTGAATAAGGCGGTGGTTTTCAGAGCCAATACCTCTGGGGGAGGCGGAATCCACAAAAACGAGCAATACATTGTCGCAATAGAGCGCCTTGACTTCGGGTTCAGGCGTGTAGTGACTAATCGCCATCCAGTCCACACCATCTGCCCAATAGTCTATGGGGCCTGTCAGCGGGTTTGTTACAGGCAGAACACCCCGGTTTTCACCTCGTTTACTAAAATCGCGATAAAGAACCTTGTCAGCGTCTTTTGGCCCGCTATTAATCCAGTATTTTACTCGATCAAAACCCCTGTTAACCGCATAGGCCAATGTTGATACCCGCAAGGCCAGTTGCCGTTGAGCATCCCTGTCAAATCTGTCTTGTGCCTGAGCAGCACTTACAAGAGGCAAGCCATGGGGTAAACACAGCGCAAACACAGAAACACCCGTCAAAAGAGCTTTGCCCATTGAGCTAAATCTTTGCGAAGTCTTGACTTGCGAAGTCCTGACTTGCGAAGTCAAAACCTTTGAAGTCAAAACCTTTGAAGTCGAGACTTGTGATGTTTGTTCTGTATTCTTCATTTTTTAAAACTCGCGCCTTTGGGGCCTTCGGGTATAGCGGCCAGTTGACCTTCAATTCTCCAGTTTGGTTCGTCCAGTTTTAGATTACGACTGATAGAGGTAATGCTTAATGCAGGAATATTTTTTACAGTTGTTGCCAGTTTGCTCAAGGGAAGAACGGTCTCGAAAGTAAAGACCGTTTGTGTGCCAGCCTTGGTAATATTGAGTTTGGTGGCGGTAATACCGATAAAACGATCCAACGCTCTGCGGAAATTCACAAATGAGGGAATACTTTCACGAGGTATTACAACGTCATTTACTTTGAGCGCGTTACGTGATTCGGCAGTACGATCAAGAACAACACCATAGTCCCAGTTGGCAAAGTGTGCTTCTGCAATGGGCCTTAAAAGAGATGGTTTGCCATTAGGCAGAATGCTCCAGCTCACAATGATCTGTGATTTACGCAGACCTGCGGCATTAGCAGGGCTTCTGGGCTGCGGTTGTCCACGACAGGTAATCTCGGTTGCTTTCCATCCCAAAGGCCACCCCAGAGCGCTGGATTTAGGCCCTTGAGCCGTTTTGTTACCATCAAAGACGTTGTACCATGCTTCATCACAAGCCAATAGAAGCTCGCTCGCAGAAGCGTAGGTGTATTTTTTAGCGGGCGCTTTGATCACAACCTTTGGCGGCTCGACAAAAAACGGCTTGATATAGTCGTCAAAAGTCCAAACCCCAACACTCAGAATAACAGCGAGTGTGCCCAGAGTAGTTGCGAGGATGTTTTTAAGTGGCAGGGGTTTTAGAGGTGTGTTGTTGCTTTCGGCCTCAAAAAGCAGGTCGATATTAAAAAACTCAACCTTTGTTGCATCAAGACCGTTTTTTGCCTGTAGAGAAGGCTCGAATGCCTGCTCCATATCAGAAGCAATTAATATTCTCTCCACATCGTTCTGTTTGCCATGAATAATGTGAAGCAGATCGTTCAGGTTACATACTGTATCCCAACCGCGCAGAATAACATTGTCGGCAATTTGCAAAAAGACATAGCGGTCATGATCGACGTGATCGCGCAAGGCAAAGACAATGTTTTCTTCGGTGTCACCGTTATCAGGATCAGCACAGAAAACATCCAACAGGGCCGCTCCAAGAGCAGGGAGACCCAGAACATCCTTGCGGTTGTTGCCCACATAGAAAGCGTTGAGATAATCGAGAGGTACAAAAGCAGAGGCATTAATGTCCCTGCTGGTTTTGTAGGCTTCAAAAATGCTGCTTCTTTTACGCGCTTCTATCCATTCAAGCCCCACCACAAAGGTACGCTCTTCTCCTTGGGAAGAAACAAGTGTGATGGTGTTCTGTTCTGAAAGAGTATCACGAGAAGGTGCAGCAAGAACCATATTAGAGGATCCTCTCGCGATATTCGGAAACGACGACAGGAGGATCTACAATAGCTGTGAGGAGAATAATCTGTTTGCGGGCGGTTACATTCCCATCACGACTTCCGCCAAAAAAGATATTGTCAGCATGTCCCTGGCCGGTCTTGGAGGATGTTGATCTGTTATCGGTGGCACCAGAGAGGACAAGAGTATCGCCGGATTGTAAAACCCGCTCAAGACGAAATGAATCAGACGTGGTCTCTGGCAGTTGCAGGGTATTGCCGCCTGTGGTGACTTCGCGTAACTGGACAAGCTCGTCAATGCCGATATTAAGGCGTACCCGTACCTTGTCGCTATCAACAATCAAGGGATAGATCGAGATAGAAATGCCCGTGTCTATGGTGTCTTGCGTGGCGGATGAAGTGGCGGTGCCATTGTCCGTGGTCACAGAAACAGAACTGATGTAGTTGCGTGTTCCCCGTTCGTTGAGGGAAACAGGTTGGTTGTTAAGTGTTGAAATGGACCGCTGAAAATTGCGGGTTACGTGTGAGACGCTTTCCAGTGCACGTAAAGTAGCATTAACGGTGCTGCCTGTTGTTGCTGCGTTATTGGGTCTGATTGTGCCAATGACGCTACTAGAGCCGCCTGTGACAAATTGTAAGCCCTGTTTGCCAAGAACATCCTGAAAGAGCAGGTCAAAGTCGAGATCGTAATCAGCTGTTTTAGTGTGCTCTATATCTATGATGTTTACAGCAAAAGAGGTGGATCGCAGGGTGCTGTTGGTAATGTAATCGAGATAGTTTTTCACACGCTCCACATCAAAGGGCGTGCCGCGAACTGCAACTGAGGCGCTTGTGGGCGATATGGTGATGGTTGTGTCTTGTCCTGCAAGGGCCTTGATCTGTTCATTGAGTTTTTCAAAAGCATCAATCGTGTGGGAGAAGGTCAACGACTGTCCAGAAAGAGAAGAAGAGTTTTCAGAGGCTGTTGTGGAGGACTGGCTTGTTGCAAATGTGTCTTTGCCGGCAAGGGCATTAATGGTGAAAAGAGACGCGCGAAAGCGTTCGATGGAAATCTTTTCGCCGTCGTAATCCCAAATATAGCCATAATGTGCTGTCCACTTGTCAAGAAAGCTATCAAGAGGTCCAGACCAGACAAGCTCGTTGGTATCAATCGTAGCAACATTGCTCAGAGGAAAAAAAAGCGCGTTTGATGCTGCTGTGGAGGTGGCAGGAGCGTCAGAACCAAGTCTAATCTCTATGCCTGTTGCCAGAGAAATACGGTTGGAAACTTCTAAAACAGAGAGTGGAGACTCGAAAGGAAGGGTCAAAGCGTTCGCAACAAGGAAATTTTCTGGCAACTCTTTACCTTTTGGTAAAGCTTTTGCTGATAGACCTAACCAGGGTTTGTTTCGTATGTGAACAACGGGAGATGCTTGCTCAGGGCTTTGAACTGAAATCAGTGATTTGCTATATGTATCAACGCTTTGACTGGCGGCTTCATAGTCTTTAACTGATGATTTTATTACATTGTCTGGAGTGCAAGCAGAGAGGGCCAAAACACCTAATAATAAAGTGAATGTGATATTAAGCGATCTTAATTTGAAAAATTTTAAAAAAAATGGCGTGTATATATTGATGCTCTGTTGCATTATCTAACCCTTTAGAAACAAAGAGGACAACCACCACAAAGACACTTTGACTATAATACGTCGCCCAAATAATCGCCGTATGAAATCTGCCTTTGAAAAGTTTTGCCAATACCTACCAATATGAGTAGAGGCGAAGCCTTTTTCGTTTGCAGTTTCGTACTTTCCAATCTCCCTCATACAGAGTGGAGAACATTTTTTGTACTTTGTTGCTTAAAAGCTCCAAAGGACAGAGAGAGGATTTCTTTATGCTTTTTTTTAAGAAACAGAAAATAATGAAATCGCTTACTTTCATAAAAACAATATTGATATAGAAATGCCCAGTCAAGAAAATAATTGGTCGGCTTTGCATGTACAGGCTTTGGTTCAAGAATTTTGTGTTAAGAACATAAGGGTATCTTTGCGATATAAAGCCTTGGCAGTAATGGCTATAATTAATGATAACGCAAATGGGTTTAATCAAAGCTCTGGCATGTCCTTAACTGATCTAGCAAATACGCTAGAAGCCACACAGAGCAACCTTTCTGAGACTGTTATTCTTCTTGAAAAATTTGGACTAATCAGAAGAGATCGAGCACCGATTCATGGGTATAGAAAAATCCTAACACCGCTTTCACCTGACCACTGGAAGCTGGCTTCAGGGGAGAAATTCCAATACCAGAAAATGCAGGAAGAAAATTGGGACGGCACTATAAAAAATGAAATTAATAGAGGATGGAAATATATAAACGAGGATAATAATACTGGTTTAAAAAAAAAGAATTATTCTCTCCTGCATGGGTTCCTATTTTCGACAAGTTGGAAACATATATTCATGGAAACCACGATATTCCGCCAAGTTTTGGTCCAAAGATGTTAGCTATTTTGATAATAGTCTCTAAGCACTCTGATGGACCAGGTACTGAGTGTTGTTTAAAAATTAAAGATATTGCCGAACGAATAAATTCTCATAGTACAAATCTAGCGCCGATATTTAAAAAACTCGAAGAAATCCATCTCATAAAACAAAGCAAGCGTGGTAAGAGTATTGCCATCACCCCGATCCTTCCAGAATCCATTTCGGCTACTTAATATTTAAATAATATAGTTTAATATCAATAAGTTATAATTTTTTAATATTTCATTCTTGACTTTTAGACCCAACTTACCTCAATAATTTAGCGCCTACCAAGCACTATTTCCCATGCGTCAGCTTTGTTTTTTTGCTGACAAGTGGGGGATATGTCCTTTACCGAAAGGTCGCTTGGAAGTGTCGCACTATATTCTCCTAAAGCCCTCACCCCCAAAAAAACGGACCGTCACATCTCCGCAAGCAAGGGAGTGGGGGCTTTCCTTTTTAGGCTCATTGTCCCCTGCCCTGCTTTTTTCCCAAAAGCAAAGCAGATTTGCCTTTCAGATCACGCCTATTATTTTTCCAGTTTTGAGCAAATGCGCTTCTCGGGAGATATTTTCTTTTCAGGCATTTTACAATCGAACGCGGGACTATTTATCAGCCGCATGTCCATCTCGGCGGAAGGACGCCTGCTTTCAAAAAAAGGGCGATTTGTTTGACGTTGCGGCAGATAAAAAGCGCTGTGCGCTCTTGCGAGAGGGAATAAATCAAGTAAACTCAGTGTGTTCCCCGCACCAAAGACGGGGTAACAATCGGAGGAATAATAATGCAAATAAATCGTTTGTATTTTATTCTTCGGGTAAAAATAAAGGCGATAACGATAAAAATCGAAATCGCCTTAAAATAGTCCGAAGTGGGTGTTGGGGATTTACTCCTCAACACCTACCTCTGAGAATTAAGCCTCTTTATCTTAAAAATCAAGTAAATTCCAAACGACGGCCTTTTCTCGGCGTATTTTTTGCTGCCTTGCTCCTCAATATGGGTGTTATCCCCCCTGCTCTGTCAGCGGATAATGTCTCTCGTAATCTTTCTGATGATCTCTCCAGTCCCTGCCTTGTGGCAATTCAGAAATACGGTATTCCACAAGGTGTCCCGGCCAAAGTCCTCTATGGCATTGCTAAAACAGAAAGCGGTTTTCGTCCCTGGGCTTTGAATGTCAGGGGGCATTCGTGGATTGGCAAAAGCCGCGCAAGGCTAAAGCACAAGATCATTGCCTTGCAAAAGGCGGGCTACAAATCCTTTGACGTCGGCTGCATGCAGATCAATTACCGTTGGCATGGTGATCGCTTTGAGACAATGGATCATATGATTGATCCGAACCACAATGTATATCACGCCAGTAAATTCCTGCTCGATCTATACAGGGAATTTGGCACCTGGTCTAAAGCGGTTGCCGCCTATCACTCTCGCAATCCACAAAGGGGCCAAGACTATTTACGCCTGGTTGTTCGGTCTTTATCGACTGTAAGGCGGAGTCCTGTAGAGCGTCAACCACTTTGTCCGGTTGCGTCAACCACCTTGGCCGCTTTTGATGCGGCTGTGATCTGACGTTTATTTACGATGCTTCAGGCATATTTTTCACCTTTTTGTTTGTGGTTTTCCGCAACATTTTTTTGAGATTTTGGGCGGCTTCCCATTGTCTGTAGCTGTCGATATTCATCTCAAGAATGGTTGAGTGGTGAACAAGACGATCGATTGCTGCAACGGTCATGGCCTTATCTTGAAAAATATTGTCCCATCCGCTAAAAGGTTGATTGGCAGCAATTGCAATACTTCGGTACTCATATCGTCTGGCGATCAATTCAAAGAGCACGGATGTTTCAGATATATCCCTTTGTGCATAGGTAATATCATCGAGAATGATGAGATCAAATTTATCGAGTTTTGCGAGGGCGTTTTCGAGCATAAGTTCACGTCTGGCAGCCTGGAGTTTTTGCACCAGATCACTGGTTTGCGTATAGAGCACACGGTATCCAGCCTCTATAAGAGCATAACCTACGGCGCATAGGAGATGAGTTTTTCCTCCCCCTGAATTTCCAATGGCAATCAGATTTGCTCTTGCGTCAATCCAGTCACCGGCAGACAAGGCTTCGACCTGCGCCTTTTTCACGTTAGGCAGCCGCTTGAAGTTAAAAGTGGCCAGAGTTTTTCCGCCCAGCAGGTTTGATGCGTTGAGATGGCGTTGAATGCGTCGCGTGTCCCTTTCGGCCAATTCATATTCGGCCAAAACGGCAAGGAACCTGGCTGCTGACCAGCCCTCCTTGTCGGATTGGATTGCGATATCTTGCCAGTGTTTGTGAAAGCTGGGTAATCGTAAGTCAGTTAGCATAAGAGGCAGCTTGTGCTGATCCACTTCAATGTTTGTCATGCCCGATCCTCCAACAGAGTATCAAAGACTGATAATGAAGGTTGAACCACGGGAATATCAGGAGGTAAATCCGTGTTCTTTTTTGTGATATTCAGCTTAAGTTTTTTTGCGCAAGGTAGCCTTCCTGCATTGATTTCTCTCGAAATCAGGTGCGCGACTTCGGCCTCACAAGCCTCTTCGTGCGCAAGGAAAAGTATCCCAACCATCTGACGACACGCATCTCTGCGGGACAACTTTTTCTGAAACAATGTCCAGGCCAGGGAGTACTCGGTTCTTGGAAAAATACTGTCACGATAAATAGAATTGGCGAGTGCCTGAGGTTTACGTTTGAGAGCATGAATGACGTGATGATAATTGATAACATGAATGCGGGGGCCTTTGCCGTGCCCCCGCTCACGAGAATGGCTGACGACATGAGTGCTGCCTAGATAGGCTTCTATCCGGTTATCGTAAATATGGACACGCAAGCGTTGACCAATTAGGCGAGAAGGGGCGCTATAAAAAACCTGCTTAACTAAAAAACCACTTGTTTTGGTAACTCTCGACACGACTTCAGTGTAATCTGTTGTTCGCCGAGGAGGTAACGCCTTGAGAGATTTCAACTCTGTTTGGATATCTTGGTCACGATGTTTGTTCCGTCTAGCAATCAGCTCGTCCAAAAATCGCCGATACTCATCCAAAGTGTCAAAGTCATTACTGCCACGCAAAATCAGGGCCTGCTTTATCGCAGTCTTAAGGTGACCGTGGTGAGATTCAATGGCACCGTTCTCGTGTGATTCCCCTCTGTTATTTCGACTGGCCTCCATACCGTAGTGCTCAACAAAAGCAGAATAACGTTTGGTAATGTCCTCCTTTTCCTCAACGCTCAAATTCCGAAAGGCCGCAGACAGGCTGTCGGTCCGGTGGTTTTCAGGAGCGCCCCCCAAGGACCAAAGCGCATTTTGTAAGTTCTCCGCAAGGGCTGTAAAACTCTCACCGCCAAGTACGACCCCAACATGTTCCCATCGGCTATATACCAGAACAAAATGATAGAGCCGATGCACCAAAGGATCTCCTGCAATGGTAATACTTAAGTCGGCTGCATCCGTGAAATCTGATTGGCCCATGTAACCCGGCTCAGGTGTTTGCCTGAAAATGATATCCTTTTCAGGGCCATTCAGAGCCCGCCATCCCCGAACTCGGCGCTCTAACGTGCGCTTGACACGGTCATCGGGAAAACGGAGCGGATAGAGGCTCTGTATGTGGCGCAACAAAGTAATGGGTTTGACCGAGTTGTCTTTATCCAAAATGGGAAGGATGTCCTTATCCCAGATATCTTCAAGCGGATCAGAAACTGTTCTCCCTCGCTTTATATTGCGTTGTGACGGTAAAGTCGCATCAACGTCAAATCGGCGGGCCGTGCGTTCGCTAAACCCTGCGCGGGCAGCGGCGGTTCGTTGACCATGAGTTTTTCTATCTGTCATGTAAAGTCTCAGTTGTTCATCTGTGA
>CBDBLJ010000011.1:0-67357 GCA_965206885.1 Amylibacter sp.
GTCTTGAGGAAGTGATAGGACAAGCTCTAAAGAAAAAGAAAAAGAAAAAGAAAAAGATTAAAAGAGGAAAATATTACAAACTGTTTAATAGAGTTTTAAAAGAAACTAGCCAAAGTGCACATCTGATATGGGTTGCATAAACTGCAAACATCTGTCCAGGCACTCCACTTTGGGTATTCAGTTCACACCTCTGACACTAATTATCTCCACAAATCAAGCAGCCATCCAGAAACTGTCTATGCAGATTGCAGAAACAGTTGCAGCTAAAAATTAAAGTATGGTCCATACGAATGCAATGCAGTCCAGTTTGAGATTATCAGACTAGAGAGGTTTTCAGGCAATTTATGTTCCGTCTGTTTGATGACTCTTCCCACAGTTTTGGACAGATTAGAATGAAATATAACAAACTATAAAGTTTAATCAAATTTGGCATGTTTAATAAATCTTTTTTTTTGGTAAAGTGGTACCCATTTGGGGATAAAAAAGAATTCAAATTTTCTAATAAATAATTCTAGAAAAATCATGGCTCATTGGTTGAGGAGAATTTCTACGAAGCTGAAGATCTGTGGTACAATTCCCCCTGAAATTTTTTCCCCTCCTTTTCCCTCTTCATTTCCCCCCTCTTTTCCTTCCCCACCTTCCATACTTCTTTCCCCTCCCCCTACCCCCATTTTTACTTCTTCTTTACTTCTTTATTCCCATTTTTCCTCCTACTTCCCATCCCTACTTTCCCCTATTTTTCCTTCCTTCTTTTCATTCTTTCTCTACCAAAGAAATTTTAATGGGGAAAATGAATCCATCTAATTTTTATATCCAAAAAAGCCTATAAAACCAAGGCCCAATGGTTATAGACTGCAGCCATTGGGGTGGACCTTGCAATAGGGTACAACTGACTTATTGGGGTGGTTTTTAGTTCTATAGGTATGGTTAATATAAACTGCGTGATGACACACTTTGTCATTATTGAGCATTTTTTTTAATGTTCATCTCAAAAAGGTATCATTGTGTTGCTTAAAAAAAAAGAAAAAAAAGAAGCATTTTACCAATGCCAAAGCATTGTTCCAAGTTACTACTATTGAAATGGAAATAATATAATGCCGAGAATACATATATACATGTTGTTTGATCATTTAAATATGTTTAACAACACAATTTATAAACCACCAGCAGTATATACCCCGCGTTGCCTGGGCAAATGTAAGAGAAAACATAGAAGCCATTCAAAAACCATTTATACACCTTTTACTTTGTTCAAACAAAAGCAGCTCATAAGTATGCATTCAACATTTCCATTAATTTTTTAGAAAGGTCAGAATGTTTCGGAGGAATGATGTAGTGCTTATAGATAGATTACCAACACTTTGAAAGTTAATTTGGTTATAAGTTTTCATGCAATTAGTTTTCATAGTAAATATAAAAAAAATTAGCATAAACAAAGGGGAAATATAGGGAAAAGGCAGGAATGAAAAATGGAGGAAGGGAAAAAGAAAGGATTTAAGAAAGAAAGAATTGAAGGACAAAAAGAAAAGAAGGAAGAGGAAAGAAAGGAAAAAAGGAAAAAAATGCCCATAACCCAGGATTCCATGCTTTTCCCTCAAATAATCAACATCCTTATTCTAATCCACATCTTTATTCTAATCCACATCCTTATTCGATAGCTGTGAAGCACTACTAAATTTGCATGAAAATGGAAAAATTAGCTACAGCCCACAGAATAAGGAGTCAATGAAAATCTACTCTGCTGATATTTTTATTTTGTTATTTTTCTTCTATTCACCTTCCAGCTTACTAAGTTACCAACTTTAGCGGTATAACCAAAGTCAACATCTGTAAACCATTTTCTAATTCTGTCTAGAAAATGCATTCCTGGGAAAATACTGGCAATAAAAAAAAATTAATCTAGGGATAGCAATCACCACCAAGTCACCTCAGTAGCTTCTTTTCCAAAGCCTACAACTGTGAATCACTTTTAATCTGGCTTTAAAAGATGATATAGTACTTTAAAAGAATAATGGTAATGAAATTTTGCTGGCCTACTTCTATTTTATTTATATTTTGGCTTAAAATTTGTCAAAGCTCACCAACTAACCAGAAATATGAACAACTAGAGCCAATATTGGCACATGGTGTTTCTAATTCTAGCATAGCAGCTGTAAACATTAACATTGGTTGGTACTGAATTTTTGTTTCAATAAAAAATTAAAGATACTTGAAGAAAACCAGCTCATTGGCAGTTTTTAAATCAGCCATCTGTAATAACAAACATTCATAGTTTCCTTTTAGGGATTATTGACACTGATCTCATTAATCAAAGTAAAATGAACTCAAGATGTAGAAGTGCTTAGTTCCTATACAACGTAAGTTGTCATTAAGTATATTATCAGATCATCAACTTTCAACATGGGTGCAACATACTGACGGCAAATCTGCACAACCACCAGTAGTTTACAATAGAAACATCTGCTGCAAGAAATATTAATCAAATTACTTAGGATAGTTTAGAAAGGGCGGCTTCAGAATTTAAATTGCTATGGTGATAAGTACATAAAATTCTTGGAACTAATACCAAAAACATTTCTGTGTAGTAACACATCCATATACAGCACAGGTACCCAGAATTGACTGAAACTTTTATTGAAAGACAACCAGTACCATATGATAAAGTGCAATATAAAAGATTAGAAGGGGCCAAATAGAAACATCCATAAGAACTATTAATCAAATTAATTAAGATAGTTTGGAATGGGGTATATTCAGAACTTCCATTGACAAGTAAATGAATTTTTGGAACAAATACCAAACAACATTTTTCTTGGTAGTAATATCTGGCTGGTTAGTGTGCTTTATGCTCAGCACTATATAGAATTGTGGTTACCCATTTCAAAGGCATTACTCTAATTAATATTGCAAATAATCTGTTTTGTGTTATCATTGCATGATCAATTATCTCATTGACACCTTGTTACAACCAATTATCCCTATTACCACTTCTTTCATCTTTCCTCACCCTTTACCTACAACACATCCACACTCTCCCCGTCTCCTCCTTCCCTCTGCCATGCTGTCTCCACTGCACCACTTTCATTGCCCACTGCCTCAACGAACTCCAGAACGTAAGAAAATGCGATGCTCAACAACTAGTGCGCACACAATTATGGTGAAATGCTCTTTTGTGAATGCATTAACCTGACCTAATTTCTCACTCTTTAACACACACACACACACACACTGACTGTGAATCCTATCTTCCCCAATGGACGACCAGGGGGTGAGTGCATGTATATTGTTTGTTTGTTTTTTACATGTACAATTGTGTGAGGAGGTATTATGTGTATAATGATTAATTATTTGGACTGAACTAACAAATTAGCTGAAGCCATAGGAACTGTTCTGGTGTGAGCATAACCTCACATTAACCTCTGCACCTTGCCAATATTGAACCCTCCCCTATAAGTCGTAATACTCTGTATAAATGGCTTTTTGCTGAGAGAGTGGCATTTGTTAGTTCCAGCGAAGGTTGGAGTGCAGTGTGCCCTGGAGAGTTGTTGACTGATGTACACTGAAATGGAGTTACTGCATGTTACGTCAGATAACTCATTGAACATTTGCATGAATATATTTAAGATAATATCTCACATGACAACATGTAATTCAATGATCAATGCATATAAATATGAAGAAGTGGAACACTAATTATTGTCACTACCCATTTATGTTAATTAGTCTATCATTAACGTTTTTACTGTGTTTGTTGTTAAGTAGAAATTGTACTACTTGCAGGGACTTACTCTTCTGCACTTGGCGGCTCAGGCAGGCCATGAGAATGTGTTGATTCTGCTTGTCACAGAATACAATAAGTCACAAACTTTCCTTTCTCACTCCTCCATTTCTCGATCTGCATGCCTACCTGCATGTCTACCTCTTTGCATGGTAACCTAGCTCCAGTAATTCATTCTAATTCTCCAGGGGCCAACATCAACCTGTGGGAGAATGGTGGGCATCGCCCCATAGACATGCTCAACAGGAAGGTCTCCAATGAAGCCAAAAGTAAGCTGCACCTCCTTCCGCCAGCACATGGACAAACTGGTTGATTCTCTGTAGCACTCTCGTAGTTGCACTAGTGAATCACACTGGCGGCTCGGAGTTGATATATATAGGCCACTCTGGGCACACCTCAACCTATCATGTTAGGTTGTCGTGGTTTCCTGAAAGTATCAGAGTGTTGTGTTAGTTGGATAACTTCCTGACTCCTTGCAGTTGATTAACTCTTTCTCTCTCTCTTTCACTAGCTCTCCTCTCTCGTGTCAACACTCATGGCCTCCCCATCAGAAGTACGCCATCGTGTGTGAGAGAGTGTGCATCAGTATGTGTGTGTCAGTGTTGTAGTCATGTGATCATGTGTTAGTGTGCATACCTTGTATGTGTGTATCTGTGTGGTAGTCATTTGACCATTTGTTAGTGTGCATATCTTGCATTGCATTCCTTCATCCGCCCACACTTGGTGTCGTCCTCCCACACTTGGTGTCTTCCTCCACTTGATCCTTAAACTAGAGGACACCATACGGTTGAGCACCTTCACACAGGTACGCTACTCAGACTCAGGCATGGACCGCAACTGGGGAGGTGTTGCTGAAATCTTGCAGCAAAATCCTGCAGTGGAGAAGGTATGTTCTTCTGCAGGTAGCATCTCATTAGCCACACCCCTTCACATTTCTCTGCAATTTGTGTCTTATTGTAGGACACGTCCTATTATATGTTTTTACTCGACACAAGTGCTGTTTGTTTGTTGTTGTTTGTGTGTTGTTGTTTGTTGTTGTTTGTTTGTTTTCCCAACGAGATGTATGGTAAATGAGGTTCCGTGTGATTGTACCAACTCCCTTATGGAAAGTGCACAGTTTTAATTTAGACCACACAAATTGAAACATGATGAAGTTGATCACACACACTTACTGTCTAGCTAGTTGGCTGACTATATCAGCTTCCAGGGAACTGTGGCTGCAGAGGTGTTCTGTAAGTCCAAATCAGTCAGCTCTCTTTCTTCTTTATACATTGATAATAGCATTAATGGCTTCTTGGTAATTGGCTCTTCACCCCTTCCACCTTTTCTCTTCCTCCCTCCCCTTTCCTCTCTCCCCTCTCCTCCCTCCCCTCTCCTCCCTCCCCTCTCCTCCCTCCCCTCTCCTCCCTCCCCTCTCCTCCCTCCCCTCTCCTCCCTCCCCTCTCCTCCCTCCCCTCTCCTCCCTCCCCTCTCCTCCCTCCCCTCTCCTCCCTCCCCTCTCCTCCCTCCCCTCTCCTCCCTCCCCTCTCCTCCCTCCCCTCTCCTCCCTCCCCTCTCCTCCCTCCCCTCTCCTCCCTCCCCTCTCCTCCCTCCCCTCTCCTCCCTCCCCTCTCCTCCCTCCCCTCTCCTCCCTCCCCTCTCCTCCCTCCCCTCTCCTCCCTCCCCTCTCCTCCCTCCCCTCTCCTCCCTCCCCTCTCCTCCCTCCCCTCTCCTCCCTCCCCTCTCCTCCCTCCCCTCTCCTCCCTCCCTACCATATTGTCACTCCACTCCTGCAGACTATTACGTATAGGTTATCTCCCCAACCTACCCTGAGGAAAAGCTTCAGCTTCATGACCAAGGACCGGCTCAGAGATAAGGGAGCATCTCCTCCACCCAAGAACGTGGACAAGAAGTGAGTGAGAGCAAGGCATAAGGCCAATGGTAGACAGAGACAAATAGACAGAGAGACAAATAGACAGACAAGAAGGCAGGCAGATGGATGCAGAGAAATAGAAATAGTGCATGCCTCCATTAATATCTAGCCACATAAAATTGTAGCTGTTCTAATGCATTAATGTATGATTAGTTTAATATTCTCCTCTTTTTCATGTATGTATGTATTTTATGTATGCATGTGCTGAGCAGACAATACCTTTTGTATTTTGGATCACACCTGTGTTGGTATAAGTTTTGGCATGACTCCTACTCCAATAAATACGTATTATTAATAGTTGGTAGGGTATTCCCTTGGGACAGATCTTTCATGTTTCTTACTAATTAATAAATGTTTATCACAGTGAATAAGCCGGGACATGACCTATTGAGACCCACCCACATATTTTAGTTTAATTTTTTACTTCCTCTTAAGCCGCACACACATAATCTGCTTGTATGTTATACATCCCCAGGCAAACCAAGAAACCATCTCGGCCATTGAGTACTGGAGCGTCTCGTCTCTACGATGTGTAGCAGCTGCAAACACAAGTTCAAATGGCAGATAATACTAACTCTAGTTGTTTAATATCGTAGACTTGCCCTGATTTTTGTGTGTGTGTGTTGTCAACTGTGTCAATTTTTTGTTCCAATGAAATAGAATAGTGGAACACGATTGCTGTCTAGTTTGTGTTCCTTTTATTTGAAGATATGTTAGGACACAGGGAAGAAGAATCAGGAGACCTTTTACCAGACAATGGCTCATATATGATTCAAACAAATTATGAAGTTATAAATGCTTCATTGTCACAAATGGAACAATTAGCTACAGCTCACAGAACAAGGAGTCAATGAAAATCTAGACTGCTGATATTTTTTTTTTTGTTATTTTTCTTCTATTTACCTATCTGCTTACTAGAGTTACCAACTTTAGCAGTATAACCAAAGTCAACATCTGTAAACCATTTTCTAATTCTCTCTAGAAAATGCATTCCTGGGAAATGCTGGCAATGAAAAAATTAATCTAGGGATAGCAATCACCACCAAGTCACCTCAGTAGCTTCTTTTCCAAAGCCTACAGCTTCTGAATCACTTTAAATCTGGCTTTGAAAGATGAGATGGTACGTTAAAAGAATAATGGTAATGAAATTTTGCTGGCCTACTTCTATTTTATTTATATTTTTTAATTAAAATTTGTCAAAGATCACCAACTAACCGGAAATATGAACAACTAGAGCCAATATTGGCAAATGGTTTTCTAATTCTAGCATAGCCACTATAAACATTAACATTGGTTGGTACTGAATTTTGGTTTCAATAAAAAATTTAAGATACTAGCAGAAATCCAGCCCATGGGCAGATTTTAAGTCAGCCATCTGTAATAACAAACATTCATAGTTTCCTTTTAAGGATTATTGACGCTGATCTCATTAATTAAAATATGATTAACTCAAGATATAGAAGTGCTTAGTTCCTATACAACATAAGTTGTCATTAAGTATATTATGAGATCATCAACTTTCAACATGGGAGTGAACATACTGACGGCAAATCTGCACAACTACCAGTAGTTCGAAATAGAAACATCTGCCGCAAGAAATATTAATCAAATTACTTAGGATGGTTTAGAAAGGGCAGCTTCAGAATTTGAATTGCTATAGTGATAAGCAAATAAAATTCTTGTAACTAATACCAAACAACATTTCTGCACTAGTAAAACATCCATATGCAGCACAGGTACCCAGAATTGACTGGAACTTTAATTGAAAGACAACCAGTACCATATGAGAAAGTGCAATATAAAAGATTAGAAGGGGCCAAATAGAAACATCTGTAAGAAATATTAAATAAATTAATTAAGATAGTTTCGAATGGGGGTGTTTAGAACTTCCATTGACAAGTAAATAAATTCTTGGAACTAATACCAAACAACATTTTTCTTTGCAGTAATAAACACATCCATATGCAGCACAGGTACCCAGAAATGACCGAGACTTTCATTAGAAGGAACCAAATACCATATAAGGAAGTGCCATATAAGGGATTGGAAGGGATAAAGGAGAATAGACTTAAACAGTAGAGTGAGTTCACTCCTAATGTAATTCAACCAACTCTATCAGAAAAAGCATCACACCATTCAATATAATCACAGAATCTTGCATATGGTCTCAACAAAGGCCTCATGCATCATTGCATAGTTGTGGATCCTGTGAGTGAGTGAGTGAGTGAGTGTGTGAGTGAGTGAGTGAGTGTGTGGGTGAGTGAGTGAATGAGTAATTGACACCTATGACTTCCTTTTCAATGTTTAGTTCATATATATACCTTCAGTAGAAACAATATCCATCAAGTTCAAGTCATCTTAATCTGTTTAAAAATTGATTAGACTATTTGCATCAACTTTTGAAGTTTATATTGATTTCCTCATCATAGACAATTATGTTTATATCTAAGATGGCTTGACTATTTTTGTTCATTTGCTTTTTGTTTTATTTCTGCCTTTTTCATGCTCTTCTATCAGAAAAACAGCCTTTGCAACCTGCCACAATTGTCAGCATCTAGCAAAGTCAGCCATCGACTTTGATAAAATCATATATTCGAAAAATTGAAATTGTACAAACAAATCTAATAAATAACAAACAAAAAATAAATATACACATAAAAAAATCTGAAACATTTCATAATATAATCATATAATAATGGTATAAAAGCTGGATGTAAATTCATTTCAAGGCACTGTCAATTATCATTTAATATTATAACTTTTAATTAATTAAAGTGATAAACTCCTCATTTATCTAGTTTATTGATGAATTAACTCTGAAGCAATTTACTACCACTTACCTATAATGTTCTTCTCAAAAAATTGAAAGAAAAATCAAAAAATATTCCACTGGCCCCTTCCCCCCACCACATCCCTGCCCCCACCTCCACCCCCCCAAAACACGAACCTAATGATTTGACTGGATCTTGTCCTTACAAATTCTTGTTCTTATATTTTTTACCTTCTTGTCAATTCCAGTAATTGATGATAGTGATGCTGTGAAGCTGAATTTTCTAAACAAGACTTAAAAAAATAGATTCCTAAACCAATGTTCCAGAAATGAATGCTCCTAAAAATCTAGGATATCATAAAAATAAAATCTATCTTTCATTAAGGTTTAATGCTTTCCAATTTTTCTTTTATCTTAAATGAATTTATCAAACTTACTTGCTCCTGTAACCAAATATTTAGTGAGAATCTAATATTGTGATGTGGAAAAACTGGTCAATAAAGATGAACAGGACTAATGGCATAGAGTTTTTGTATGGATTATGATATTTTTAGCCCTAAACTTACCTAATTGCAGATCCAAAATCTGGTATGCAAAATACACTTGACCTTTTAGGAGCTTTAACTATTGGATAGACGTGGTCATATTTGAGGGCATTAATTGAGCATGGGTATTTCTTTGTTGTTTTTTTTTGCTGCACATGCTAAACTTAGGTATACAAGTGGTGGGTACTCCCGCATTTATTTATTAAGGTAATTGGACCTATGAAGTACATTTCTTCACTGCTTCACTGCTTCACTTCAACTTCAAGAAAGTAATAAGCCATTTCAAATGACTTTACACAAACTGAGGGAGGAATGTAAGTTAGAATGTAACTATCCAACGATGCACCTTACGGATTCACCCTACAGTGTATGTCAGCCTTAACTTGATGTGATAAATAGGTAAATTCTGGAAGCTGAATATATCAATGCTACAGGCTAGTCATTCAAAGAACCACCACCAGTAGCCATACCTATAAGAAGATAGTAAAGAAAAGAATGATAATAAACAAAATACAAAATAGTATATGTGGATAACTTCACCAAGTGTCAAACTGAATTGCCAAATGATGCCCAATGCTTTTCAGAATCCAAATAGAGCTGAATAATTTTAATTTCATTCAAACAGGAAGGACTCCAGAAACTGGGCTGGGTTTCATGAGGAATGTTATGGAATGGCATGTGTGATTTTATTTTATTTTATTTTATTTTATTCTTTTTTTTATTTTTTTTTTTTTAACTTAACCATATATTTTAATTAGTCTGAGTCTAAAAATATACATATAGAGTATTAGAACCATAGGAAAATCACTGCCAACATAATTTTTCAAATTTTTTACAACATTACAGAAATAGTATCTTACCCTTGTACTAGCCTTTCCATAGTTTGCATTAAAAATTTAATGGCAATGTTTGTTCAGTTAAAAAATTTCTCACCTCTGGGTACCCAGCTTTGCCTGGAAAAAAAAGGATGAATTTACTGCATTTACTGGAATAACTAAAAATTTTTGCCACAAAAAAAAAAAAAAAAAAATTTCAAACATCCAAACAAATGTTAGAAAATGTTAGAAGTAATGCAATGAAAAAATTGACAGGCTATTTAAAAAAAAAAATTGTTCATATTTGATAAGTCACCCTCAATAGCATAATGGAAGAAAAAGTCAACACCATGTATTGAAACAAGTATACTCAAATTTCCCTTAACTGATTCCCAACAGAGAGAGAGAGAGAGATAGATAGAGAGAGAGACTCCCACTGGGATTCCCACCACCCCCCCCCCCCCCACCCCAAGGAATTACCCTCTTTTTGTGCAACCAACCTCCACCCCAGCTGTAAGTGAAAGGGCTGGGTGTCTCCAACACTAACACCACATTTTGTAGTGCTAACTTTTCTTTGCTGTTATTTCTATGACTTTAATTCTCCTTCATTTTATAAAGGGCTCCCCTATTATAAAAGAGAGAAGTGAACATCTGCTGGCTGTGTATTGAAAGAACCAAAAGTTTTATTTCTGTTTCAACAATTTGGTTTGAATTTAGTAATTAATTTCATTTATTTCATCTTTTAAAAATTAAAAACAATTTTTTTCTAATTTTTTTTAAAGCAATGACCCCAGGACTTGGAAAGTTTACTTTGTTAACTCATTGACAATTTCCATCTTTTCAGGGCATAAAAAAAACAACATTTCTTTTATGGTCAATTGCTTAGGAAATAAATATATGAAAAAGAAATATTTTTTTCAATTAAAAAATTAAATAAATAATAAAAATAGAAATAAATAAATAAAAAAATAAAATAAAAAAAATACCAAAAAATACACAATAAATTGATAAGTAACTTGTTGGTGTGGTTCATTGATCCAAGTGCTGCATCCTTTATTGACAAAACCCCTACGCTGGTAGACTCCCTCTTCTTTGGACTTTCAGCTAACTCTCTCCCAGATATCTTTCCTTTTTTTATTCTTTTGAAGCAGTGTTCTCAAACTAACAGCGGTGATGACCCCACAATTGTAACACCTCAAGTTGTTATCATTGTATTCTGGAATGTTCAGTTCATCCTGCCCCGCCTTCATTTCCATGAATTCCATTGTGGTGTAAACGTTATTTTTATTTTAGGGTCAGTTCCGTTCTAACTGTTCCAACCAAGGTGGGTTATAAGTGGAAGCAGGTCAATAACTATGGCCTCACCTGATAGTGGCAAGGAAGGACAGATGAGCACAGGAATCTCTCATCTACTGACCTTCTGCAACAAAGGTGTCTGTAAGGCTTTGGAAGTTCAACTTTGTGGTCTGAAGGTTCAACTTGCATTAGCAGGTGATCCAGCCCAGGTCAACAGGACAACCTTGATGTCTCTTTAGTTAAACTTTTAGAGAGGCTACAGGGATCCATGAAATCTGCAGGAGATCCTGAAGTTAATATTTTTGGCTTCTATTAAGAACTTGTTAATGATACCAGGCATGTGATGTGATTCCAGATAATGTAACTCATCCTCCATGCTAAATATTACATTGCTCTGGTGCATAGTGTGCACCTTCTGAGTTAACATTATATTCATTGCATTTGCCTCACTGAGAAGGTGAGATAAGAACGGTGGGAGCGTAAAGATGTGGAGCTGCAGGTTTGAATAAATGGTTTTTCTATATTGAAGATTACAGAGGTGAATGGGGAAGCTTTTCAGAATTAAAGATTATTGTAGTTTAGGGAATAGTGTCCCACCTCTGCGATGAGTATGGTGATTTTGTGGAGGTAGAATTGATCTAATAAATTTCTGTCTACACTATTTCAATTCTGTCAGCCTATTTGCACTGTGAGTCTAAAGTTGTTATATTATTTCGTTTATCTTTTGCTATGTTGTTGGTGGTGGTGGGGAGGGGGGAGAGGAAAGTTTTAACTAGCTGTGATTAGATAGTCGTGGAAGTGATGAATATAGGATGTCAGTAATTAGAACATCATAGCTGAAAATATCTCTTGAAAAATCATGAGATGACTAAATCACAAAGGTTAGAACAAGCAACATTTGGAACACAATATATAAAAGGACCAAGTTGCTTGTTGTCATAGCAATATTAGATAGTATTAGTCTTTGATTTCCACTATCACGACATCATTCTCTTTCAACTTCAGAACATCATGATCGGATTTCACTGGATGAAGTTCACCATCCACTTTCCTAGTAGACATGCCTGTACAATAGACAACAACAGAATAAATAAGTGCTGGTCCAATGTAACAAAACATGCAAGGTCCGGATGTAAAAAAAAAAGGTTGGTTTTGCTCAATTTGCAAAATCAACATAAGATTAGTTGGTAAAAGAGGAGCATGGCACATAAAAATCGTTATAATTTTACCATAATTAACAATTTCAATGTCTGTATGTATATTTGATACATTCTCCCTAACGCTTCGGCATAACAGGTTTAAAATGTCAGGGATTGCTCACAAACACACTGGCCCAGATTGGAGAAAATATGATTAAGGCTAGGATCAAGGAAAGAGCATAAAGCCATTGAATATACTACCATATTCATGAGCAACCGCACACTGGTATTTTGAAGTTGAATTCCAAAGTATATTAGTAGAGGTGGTTGTGTTCATAAACTACAATTTGGGAGTCATCAGGACCCTAGTTACTACTATCAACTAAAGGTTTTCTGTATGCGAATGACCTTGTCTGACTTTACAAGAGGAAACATTCAAAGAGGTGGATACTACCCTCACAATAGCACTAGCCGATCTGGATCTATACGTCAAGTACTATCTCTGACCAAAACCTGATAAAAACCCAACTAGCAGCATTCTATTTCAAGGGCATGCAGGCCAACCATGAGCTGAATGTCACATGGGATGACATCAAACTAGGGAACTCTTGCATCTCAGTTTAACTTGGTGTCAGACTTGACACCAAGTTAAGCTGCAAGAAATTTATGTGAAAAAATTGCTTCATGGAAGAACCTAATCAACTAAGTTCACGGTATAAATTGCAGTGCTCAGCATCACCATGAACATTCCACACAACAGCAATAGCTCAGTGTATCTCTGAATACTGTTGTCCGGTATGGTGTCAGTCAGCTGACTGCACAGTTTCACGTTGCCACGAATGTCACATGCCATCTTGTAACAGTATGCATCTACCTAACACAAACAACGGACCTATACAAGCTGTAGGTAATCACACTACCTGAGGTCTGGCGACAAGTAGTTGCACAACAACAAAAAACAAAACCATTATCATCCATGGAAGGGATGTCTATGACTTTGTGTTTGTCACGCTTTGCATGAAGTTGAGTCATATTTTCATGAATAATATGCAGATGCTGAATACAAAAATATAAGCAGTTAACAAGAAAGTATGGTCTGAAAAATGGGAGACAACCAACAGTGATTTTACTTGCTACAATGTCTTACCGAAGAACAAATACCATCTGGATGGGTATCTTGAATGGAGAAACTAGCATATGACAAAATGAGTTTGATGTGGGAAAGTCGAGACATTATCTGCAAAATTGGCGTGGGGCTACAGGATAGACAAAATGAAAGGTAGGGTACTGATGAAAAGAGCAATTTCCACAAGTAATGAGAAATGCACATCAAAGGGGAACTTCATTAAAATAGAATTCACTTCATATGGTCCTCACTAAAGTAGTATTGATGGCATAATAAGCTTTATTAAAGCTAGGAATGAAAAAAAATATATGTAATCAAGGCACCATAACATTTGTGGGTACTAAGTTCTTAAAAGTTTTGCTTTTTCAACTAAATGTGAAAATTTTCTTCACAGTTAGGATCACAGCATTCTTTATCTTAAAAAATTCTAGCTGGTGCTTTGTTTTGGGCATTAAGAACAGGTTTACAATAAACTACAAACTACACTCTTTTAGCTTTTATAAACATAATAGCATGAAGTTTGTAAGAATTTGTTTTAGTCCTGAAATGCTAGTTATACACTTTTATTGGACACTCAGCTCATAGTAAGAAGCAGTCTACAGCTCAGATTCTCCAAAGCTAAAGGGGATTCAAACAAACAACAAAGCTACACTAATTAAAAACTACACCACCCCTCCAAATTGCTTGTATGTTGTTCTTTTTTGTGATCATTCTGAGAATGGTCCAGTGTCATCTAAGAATGGTCCAGTGTCATCTAAGAGTGGTGCAGTGTCATATGAGAATGGTCCAGTGTCATCTGAGAATGATCCAGTGTCATCTGAGTGTGGTACAGTGTCATCTGAGAGTGGTGCAGTGTCATCTGAGAGTGGTCCAGTTTCATCTAAGAGTGGTCCAGTGTCATCTGAGAATGGTCCAGTTTCATCTGAGTGTGGTCAAGTGTCATCAGAGAGTTGTACAGTGTCATCTGAAAGTGGTCCAATGTCATCTGAGAGTGATCCAGTGTCATCTGAAAGTGGTCCAGTGTCACCTGAGAGTGGTGCAGTGTCATATGAGAATGGTCCAGTGTC
The DNA here is from genome assembly GCA_965206885.1 of Amylibacter sp. Lineage (GTDB taxonomy): Bacteria > Pseudomonadota > Alphaproteobacteria > Rhodobacterales > Rhodobacteraceae > Amylibacter. The sequence goes on from CBDBLJ010000011.1 coordinate 14,449, forward strand.
ATCTGTGAATGATCCAGTGTCATCTGAGTGTGGTCGAGTGTCATCTGAGAGTGGTCTATTGTCATCTGAGAGTGGTGCAGTGTCATCTGAGAGAGAGATCCAGTGTCATCTGAGTGTGGTCCAGTGTCATCTGAAAGTGGTGCAGTGTCATCTGACAGTGATCCAGTGTCATCTGAGAGTGGTGCAGTGTCATCTGAAGGTGGTCCAGTGTCATCTGATAGTGGTCCATTGTCATCTTAGATTGATCCAGTGTCCTCTGAGAGTGGTGCAGTGTCATATGAGAATGGTCCAGTGTCATCTGTGAATGATCCAGTGTCATCTGAGTGTGGTCCAGTGTCATCTGAGAGTGGTGCAGTGTCATCTGAGAATGGTCCAGTGTCATCTGAGAGTGGTCCAGTGTAATCTGAGATTAATCCTGAGTCATCTGAGAGTGGTAAAGTGTCATCTTAGAGTGGTGCAGTGTCATCTGGGAGTGGTCCAGTTTCATCAAGGAGTGGTCAAGTGTCACCTGAGAGTGGTCCAGTGTCATCTGAGAGTGGTCCAGTTCAATCTGAGTGTTGTCCAGTGTCATCTGAGAGTGGTCCAGTGTCATCTTAGAGTGGTCCAATGTTATCTGAGAGTGGTGCAGTGTCATCTGAGAGTGGTGAAGTGTCGTCTGAGAGTGGTCCAATGTCATCTGAGAGTGGTGCAGTATCATCTGAGAACTATCCAGTGTCATCTGAGAGTTATCTAGTGTCATCTGACATTAACCCAGTGTAATATTAATATGGTCCAGTGTCATCTGAGTTTAGTCCAGTGCCATCTGAGAGTGGTGCAGTTTCATCTGAGAGTGGTCCAGTGTCATCTGAGGGTTGTCCAGTGTCATCTGAAATTGGTCCAGTGTCATCTGAGAGTGGTCCAGTGTCATCTGAGAGTGGTCCAGTGTCATCTGAGAATGGTCCGGTGTCATCTTAGAATAGTCCAGTGTCATCTGAGAGTGCTCCAGTATCATTTGAAATTGCTCTAGTGTCATCTGAAAATGGTCAAGTGTAATCTGAGATTGGTCCAGTGTCATCTGAGTGTGGTTCAGTATCATCTAAGAGTGGTGCAGTGTCATCTGTGTGTGGTCCAGTGTCATCTGAGAGTTGTCCAGTGTCATCTGAAAGTGGTCCAATGTAATTTGACAGAGATCCGGTGTAATCTGATATTGGTCCAGTGTCATCTGAGAGTGGTGCAGTGTCGTCTTAGAGTGGTCTATTGTCATCTGAGAGTGATCCAGTGTCATCTGAGTGTGGTCCAGTGTCATCCGAAAGTGGTGCAGTGTCATCTGAGAGTGATCCAGTGTCATCTGAAAGTGGTGCAGTATCATCTGAGAGTGGTCAAGTGTCATCTAAGATTGGTGCAGTGTCATCTGAGAGTGGTGCAGTGACATCTGAGAGTGGTGAAGTGTCGTCTGAGAGTGGTCCAATGTTATCTGAGAATGGTCCTCTGTCATTTTAGAGTGGTCCAATGTCATCTGAGAGTGGTGCAGTGTCATCTGAGAACGGTCCAGTGTCATCTGAGAGTTGTCTAGTGTCATCTGACATTAACCCAGTGTCATATTAATATGGTCCAGTGTCGTCTGAGTTTAGTCCAGTGCCATCTGAGAGTGGTGCAGTTTCATCTGAGGGTGGTCCAGTGTCATCTGAGGGTGGTCCAGTGACATCTGAAATTGGTCCAGTGTCATCTGAGAATTGTCCAGTGTCATCTGAGAGTGGTCCAGTGTCATCTGAGAATGGTCTGGTGTCATCTTAGAATAGTCCAGTGTCATCTGAGATTGCACCAGTATCATTTGAAATTGCTCTAGTGTCATCTGAAAATGGTCAAGTGTAATCTGAGATTGTTCCAGTGTCATCTGAGTGTGGTTCAGTATCATCTAAGAGTGGTGCAGTGTCATCTGTGTGTGGTCCAGTGTCATCTGAGAGTTGTCCAGTATCATCTGAAAGTGGTCCAATGTAATTTGAGAGAGATCCGGTGTAATCTGATATTGGTCCAGTGTCATCTGAGATTGTCCAGTTTCATCTTATTGTTGTCCAGTGACATCCTAGAGTTGTCCATTGTCATCTAAAAGTGGTCCAATGTCATCTGAGAGTGATCCGGTGTCATCTGAGAGTGGTCACGTGTCATCTGAGAATGGTGCAGTATCATCTGAGAGTGTTCCAGTGTCATCTAAGAGTGGTGCAGTGTCATCTGAGAAAGGTCCAGTGTCGTCTGAGAGTGATCCAGTGTCATCTGAGTGTGGTCAAGTGTTATCTGAGAGTGGTATAGTGTCATCTGAGAGTGGTCCAGTGTCATCTGAGATTGTCCAGTTTCATCTTATTGTGGTCCAGTGTCATCCTAGAGTTGTACAGTGTCATCTAAAAGTGGTCCAAAGTCAACTGAGAGTGATCCAGTGTCATCCTAAAGTGGTCACGTGTCATCTGAGAGTGGTGCAGTATCATCTGAGAGTGTTCCATTGTCATCTGAGAATAGTCCAGTGTCATCTGAGAGTGGTGCAGTGTCATATGAGAATGGTCCAGTGTAATCAGAGAATGATACAGTGTCATCTGAGTGTGGTACAATGTCGTCTGAGAGTGGTGCAGTGTCATCTGAGATTGGTCCAGTTTCATCAGAGTGTGGTCAAGTGTCATCTGAGATTTGTCCCGTGTCATCTGAAAGTGGTCCAATGTCATCTGAGAGTTATCCGGTGTCATCTGAGATTGGTGAAGTGTCATCTGAGAGTGGTGCAGTGTTATCTGAGAGTTATCCAGTTTCATCTAAGAGTGGTCCAGTGTCATCTGAGAGTGGTCCAGTTTCATCTTATTGTGGTCCACTGTCATCTGAGAGTTGTCCAGTGTCCTCTGAAAGTGGTCCAATGTCATGTTAGAATGATCCTGTGTCATCTGAAAGTGGTCCAGTGTCATCTGAGAGTGGTCCAGTTTCATCTGAGTATTGTCCAGTGTCATCTGAGATTGGTCCAGTGTCATCAAAGAATGGTCCAATGTTTTCTGAGAGTGGAGCAGTGTCATCTGAGAACGGTCCAGTGTCATCTGACCGTGATCCAGTGTCACCTGAGTGTGGTCCAGTGTCATCTGAGAATGGTGCAGTGTCATCTGAGAGTGGTCCAGTGTCATCTGAGAGTGGTGCAGTGTATTCTGAGAGTGGTGAAGTGTCGTCTTAGAGTGGTCCAGTGTCGTCTGAGTTTAGTCCAGTACCATCTGAGAGTGGTGCAGTTTCATCTAAGAGTGGTCCAGTGTCATCTGAGGGTGGTCCAGTGTCATCTAAAATTGGTCCAGTGTCATCTGAGAGTTGTCCAGTGTCATCTGAGAGTGGTCCAGTGTCATCTGAGTGTGGTTCAGTATCATCTAAGAGTGGTGCAGTGTCATCTGTGTGTGGTCCAGTGTCATCTGAGATTTGTCCAGTGTCATCTGAAAGTGGTCCAATGTAATTTGAGAGAGATCCGGTGTAATCTGATATTGGTCCAGTGTCATCTGAGAGTGGTGCAGTGTCGTCTTAGAGTGGTCTATTGTCATCTGAGAGTGATCCAGTGTCATCTGAGTGTGGTCCAGTGTCATCCGAAAGTGGTGCTGTGTCATCTGAGAGTGATCCAGTGTCATCTGAGAGTGGTGCAGTATCATCTGAGAGTGGTCCAGTGTCATCTGAGATTGGTGCAGTGTCATCTGAGAGTGGTGCAGTGATATCTGAGAGTGGTGAAGTGTCGTCTGAGAGTGGTCCAATGTCATCTGAGAATGGTCCTGTGTCATCTTAGAGTGATCCAATGTAATCTGAGAGTGGTGCAGTGTCATCTGAGAACGGTCCAGTGTCATCTGAGAGTGGTCCAGTGTCATCTGAGAGTGGTCCAGTGTCATCTGAGAGTGGTCCAGTGTCATCTGAGTATGGTGCACTATCATCTGAGAGAGGTCCATAGTCATCTGAGAGTGGTGCAGAGTCATCTGAGAGTGGAGCAGTGTCTTCTGAGGGTGGTGAAGTGTCATCTGAAGGTGGTCCAGTTTCATCTGAGAGTTGTCCATTGTCATCTTAGATTGGTCCAGTGTCCTCTGACAGAGGTGCAGTGTCATATGAGAATGGTCCAGGGTCATCTGTGAATGATCCAGTGTCATCTGAGTGTGGTCCAGTGTCATCTGAGAATGGTCCAGTGTCATCTGAGAGTGGTCCAGTGTAATCTGAGATTAATCCTGTGTCATCTGAGAGTGGTAAAGTGTCATCTTAGAGTGGTGCAGTGTCATCTGGGAATGGTCCAGTTTCATCAAAGAGTGGTCAAGTGTCACCTGAGACTGGACCTGTGTCATCTCAGTGTGGTCCAGTGTTATCTGAAAGTGGTATAGTGTCATCTTAGAGTGGTCCAGTGTCATCTGAGATTGTCCAGTTTCATCTTATTGTTGTCCAGTGTCATCCTAGAGTTGTCCAGTGTCATCTAAAAGTGGTCCAATGTCATCTGAGATTGATCCGGTGTCATCTGAGAGTGGTCACGTGTCATCTGAGAATGGTGCAGTATCATCTGAGAATGTTCCAGTGTCATCTGAGAAAGGTCCAGTGTCGTCTGAGACTGATCCAGTGTCATCTGAGTGTGGTCCAGTGTTATCTGAGAGTGGTATAGTGTCATCTGAGAGTGGTGCAGTGTCATCTGAGATTGGTCCAGTTTCATCAGAGTGTGGTCAAGTGTCATCTGAGATTTGTCCCGTGTCATCTGAAAGTGGTCCAATGTCATCTGAGAGTTATCCGGTGTCATCTGAGATTGGTGAAGTGTCATCTGAGAGTGGTGCAGTGTTATATGAGAGTGGTCCAGTTTCATCTAAGAGTGGTCCAATGTCATCTGAGAGTGGTCCAGTTTCATCTTATTGTGGTCCACTGTCATTTGAGATTGTCCAGTGTCCTCTGAAAGTGGTCCAATGTCATGTTAGAATGATCCTGTGTCATCTGAAAGTGGTCCAGTGTCATCTGAGAGTGGTCCAGTTTCATCTGAGTATTGTCCAGTGTCATCTGAGATTGGTCCAGTGTCATCAAAGAATGGTCCAATGTTATCTGAGAGTGGAGCAGTGTCATCTGAGAACGGTCCAGTGTCATCTGACCGTGATCCAGTGTCACCTGAGTGTGGTCCAGTGTCATCTGAGAATGGTGCAGTGTCATCTGAGAGTGGTCCAGTGACATCTGAGAATGGTCCAGTGTCATCTAAGAGTGATCCAATGTCATCTGAGAGTGGTGAAGTGTCATCTGAGAGTGGTGCAGTGTCATCTGAGTGTTGTCCCGTTTCATCTAAGAGTTGTCCAGTGTCATCTGAGAGTGGTCCAGTTTCATCTTATTGTGGTCCAGTGTCACATGAGAGTTGTCCAGTGTCATCTGAATGTGGTCCAATGTCATCTGAGAGTGATCCGGTGTCATCTGAAAGTGGTCCAGTGTCATCTGAGAGTGGTGCTGTGTCATCTGAGAGTGGTCTAGTGTCATCTGAGAATGGTGCAGTGTCATCTGAGAGTGGTGCAGTGTCATCTGAGAGTGGTGAAGTGTCGTCTTAGAGTGGTCCAATGTCATCTAAAAGTAGTCCAGTTTCATCTGAGCGTGGTCCAGTGTCATCGGAGTATGATACAGTGTTATCTGAGAGTTAAACAGTATCATCTGAAAGTTGTCTAGTGTTATCTGGCATTGATCCAGTGTCATATTAATATGGTCCAGTGTCATCTGAGATTAGTCCATTGCCATCTGAAAGTGGTGCAGTTTCATCTGAGAGTGGTCCAGTGTATTCTGAGGGTGGTCCAGTGTCATCTGAGATTGGTCCAGTGTCATCTGAGAGTGGTCCAGTGTCATCTGAGAATGGTCCAGTGTCATCTTAGAATAGTCCAGTGTCATCTGAGAGTGCCCCAGTATCATTTGATAGTGGTCTAGTGTCATCTGAAAATGGTCCAGTGTCATCTGAGATTGGTCCAGTGTATTCTGAGTGTGGTACAGTGTCATCTAAGAGTGGTGCAGTGTCATCTGTGTGTGGTCCAGTGTCATCTGAGAGTTGTCCAGTGTCATCTGAAAGAGTCCAATGTAATCTGAGAGTGATACGGTGTAATATGATAGTGGTCCAGTGTCATCTGAGAATGGTGCAGTGTAATCTTAGAATGGTCTATTGTCATCTGTGAGTGATCCAGTGTCATCTAAGTGTGGTCCAGTGTCATCTGAAAGTGGTACAGTGTCATCTGAGAGTGTTCCAGTGTCATCTGAGAGTGGTGCAGTATCATCTGAGAGTGGTCCAGTGTCTTCTGAGAGTGGTGCAGTGTCATCTGAGAGTGGTGCAGTGATATCTGAGAGTGGTGAAGTGTCGTCTAAGAGTGGTCCTATGTCATCTGAGAATGGTCCGGTGTCATCTTAGAGTGGTCCAATGTCATCTGAGAGTGGTGCAGTGTCATCTGAGAATGGACCAGTTTCTTATGAGTATGGTTTAGATCATCTGAGAGTGGTCCAGTGTCATCTGAGAATGGTGCAGTGTCATCTGAGTGTGGAGCAGTGTCATCTGAGGATGGAGAAGTGTCATCTGAAGGTGGTCCAGTGTCATATGAAAGTGGTCCATTGTCATCTTAGATTTGTCAAGTGTCCTCTGAGAGTGGTGCAGTGTCATCTGTAAATGATTCAGTGTCATCTGAGTGTGATCCAGTGTCATCTGAGAGTGGTGCAGGATCATCTGAGAATGGTCCAGTGTCATCTGAGAGTGGTCCTGTGTAATCTGAGATTAATCCTGTGTCATCTGATAGTGGTCCAGTTTAATCTGAGTGTTGTCCAGCGTTATCTGAGAGTGGACCAGTGTCATCTTATAGTGGTCCAATGTTATCTGAGAGTGGTGCAGTGTCATCTGAGAACGGTCCAGTGTCATCTGAGAGTGATCCAGTGTCATCTGAGTGTTGTCCAGTGTCATCTGAGAGAGGTGCAGTGTCATCTGAGAGTGGTCCAGGGTCATCTGAGATGGTCCAGTTTCATCTTATTGTGGTCCAGTGTCATCTTAGAGTTGTCCAGTGTCATCTGAAAGTGGTCTAATGTCATCTAAAAGTGATCCGGTGTCATCTGAAAGTTGTCACGTGTCATCTGAGAGTGGTGCAATATCATCTGAGAGTTTTCCAGTGTCATCTGAGAATGGTCCAGAATGGTCCAGTGTCATCTGAGAGTGGTAGAGTGTCATATGAGAATTGTCCAGTGTCATCAAAGAGTGGTCCAATGTTATCTGAGAGTGGTGCAGTGTCATCTGAGAACGGTCCAGTGTCATCTGACCGTGATCCAGTGTCATCTGAGTGTGGTCCAGTGTCATCTGAGAATGGTTTAGTGTCATCTGAGATTGGTCCAGTGTCATCAAAGAGTGGTCCAATGTTATCTGAGAGTGGTGCAGCGTCATTTGAGAACGGTCCAGTGCCATATGACAGTGATCCAGTGTCATCTGAGTGTGGTCCAGTGTCATCTGAGAATGGTGCAGTATCATCTGAGAGTGATCCAGTGTCATCTGAGAGTGGTGATGTGTCATCTGAGAGTGGTGCTGTGTCATCTGAGAGTCGTCCAGTGTCACCTGAGAGTGGTCCAGTGTCATCTGAGAGTGGTGCAGTGTCATCTGAGAGTGGAGCAGTGTCATCTAATAGTGGTGCAGTGTCATCTTAGAGTGGTCCTGTGTCATCTGAGAGTTGTCAAGTTTCATCTGAGAATGATCCGGTGTCATATAAGAGTGGTGCAGTGTCATCTGAGAGTGGTGCAGTTTCATCTGAGAGTGGTCCAGTTTCATCTAGGAGTGGTCCAGTGTCACCTGAGAGTGGTCCAGTGTCATCTGAGAGTGCTGTAATGTTATTAAGGAGTGGTCCAATTTCAACTTAGAGTGATCCAGTGTCATCTGAGAGTGATCCGGTGTCATTTGAGAGTTGTGCAATGTCATCTGAGATTGGTGTAGTGTCATTTTAGAGTGGTCCAGTGTCATCTGAGAGTGGTGCAATGTCCTCTGAGAGTGCTCAAGTTTCATCTGAGGGTGGTCCAGTGACATCTGAGAGTGGTATAGTGTCCTCTGAGGGTGGTGCAATGTCATATGAGAATGGTCCAGTGTCATCTAAGAATGATCCTGTGTCATCTAAGAGTGGTGAAGTGTCATCTGAGATTGGTGCAGTGTCATCTGAGAGTGGTCCAGTTTCATCTTAGAGTGATCCAGTGTCATCTGAGAGTGATCCGGTGTCATCTGAGAGTTGGGCAATATCATCTGAGATTGGTGTAGTGTCATCATAGTGTGGTCCAGTGTCATTTGAGATTGGTGCAATATCCTCTGAGAGTGTTCCAGTTTCATCTGAGGGTGGTCCAATGATATCTAAGAGTGGCACAGTGTCCTCTGAGAGTGTTGCAGTGTCATATGAGAATTGTCCAGTGTCATCTAAGAATAATCCTGTGTCATCTGAGAGTGGTGAAGTGTCATCTGAGAGTGGTGCATTGTCATCTGAGGGTGGTCCAGTTTCATCTAAGATTGGTACAGTGTCACCTAAGAATGGTCCAGTGTTTTCTGAGAGTGGTCCAGTTTCATCTGAGTGTTGTCCAGTGTCATCTGGGAGTGGTCCAGTTTCATCAAAGAGTGGTCCAATGTTATCTGAGAGTGGTGCAATGTCATCTGAAAATGGTCCAGTGTCATCTGAGAGTGATCCAGTGTAATTTGAGTGTGGTCCAGTGTCATCTGGGAGTGGTGCAGTGTCGTCTGAGAGTGGTTCAGTGACATCTGAGAATGGTCCAGTGTCATCTGAGAGTGGTGCAGTATCATCTGAGAGTGATCCGGTTTCATCAAAGAGTGGTCCAGTGTCATCTGAGAGTGGTCCAGTTTCATCTTATTTTGGTCCAGTGTCATCTTAGAGTTGTCCAGTGTCATCTGAAAGTGGTCCAGTGTCTTCTGAGAGTGGTGCTGTGTCATCTGAGAATGGTCCAGTGTCAACTGAGAATGGTGCAGTGTCATCTGAGAGTGGTCCAGTTTCATCTTAGAGTGATCCAGTGTCATCTGGGAGTGATCCGGTGTCATCTGAGAGTTGGGCAATGTCATCTGAGATTGGTGTAGTGTCATCTTAGAGTGGTCCAGTGTCATTTGAGAGTGGTGCAATGTCCTCTGAGAGTGTTCCAGTTTCATCTGAGGGTGGTCCAGTGATATCTAAGAGTGGCACAGTGTCCTCTGAGAGTGTTGCAGTGTCATATGAGAATTGTCCAGTGTCATCTAAGAATAATCCTGTGTCATCTGAGAGTGGAGAAGTGTCATCTGAGAGTGGTGCAGTGTCATCTGAGGGTGGTCCAGTTTCATCTAAGATTGGTCCAGTGTCACCTAAGAATGGTCCAGTGTTTTCTGAGAGTGGTCCAGTTTCATCTGAGTGTTATCCAGTGTCATCTGGGAGTGGTCCAGTTTCATCAAAGAGAGGTCGAATGTTATCTGAGAGTGGTGCAATGTCATCTGAGAACGGTCTAGTGTCATCTGAGAGTGATCCAGTGTAATTTGAGTGTGGTACAGTGTCATCTGGGAGTGGTGCAGTGTCATCTGAGAATGGTTCAGTGACATCTGAGAATGGTCCAGTGTAATCTGTGAGTGGTGCAGTATCATCTGAGAGTGATCCGGTTTCATCAAAGAGTGGTCCAGTGTCATCTGAGAGTGGTCCAGTTTCATCTTATTTTGGTCCAGTGTCATCTTAGAGTTGTCCAGTGTCATCTGAAAGTGGTCTAGTGTCTTCTGAGAGTGGTGCTGTGTCATCTGAGAATGGTCCAGTGTCAACTGAGAATGGTGCAGTGTCATCTGAGAGTGGTCCAGTTTCATCTAAGAGTGGTGCAGTGTCATCTGAGAATGGTCCAGTTTCATCTTATTGTGGTCCAGTGTCATCTGAGTGTTGTCCAGTGTCATCTGAAGGTGGTCCAATGTTATCTGGGAGTGATCCGGTGTCAATTGAGAGTGGTGCTGTGTCATCTGAGAGTTGTCCAGTGTCATCTGAGAGTGGTGCAGTGAAACATGAGAGTGGACAAGTGTCATCTGAGAGTGGTGCAGAGTAATCTTAGAGTGGTCCAGTGTCATCTGAGAGTGATCAAATGTAATATGAGAGTGATCCTGTGTCATCTGAGAGTGGTGCAGTGTCATCTGAGAGTGGTGCAGTGTCATCTGAGAGTGGTGAAGTGTCGTATGAGAGTGGTCCAATGTCATCTAAAAGTGGTCCAGTGTCATCTGAGAGTAGTCCAGTGTCTTCTGAGAGTGATACAGGGTGTTCTGAGAGTGGTGCAGTGTCTTCTGAGAGTTGTATAGTGTCATCTGACATTGATCCAGTGTCATATTAATATGGTCCTGTGTCATCTGAGATTAGTCCAGTGCCATCTGAGAGTGGTGCAGTTTCATCTGAGAGTGGTCCACTGTCATCTGAGAGTTGTCCAGTGTCATCAGAGATTGGTCAAGTTTCATCAGAGAGTGGTCCAGTAAATTCCGAGAGTGGTCCAGTGTCATCTGAGAGTGGTCCAGTGTCATTTTAGAAATGTCCAGTTTCATCTGAGAGTGCTCCAGTATCATTTGATAATGGTCTAGTGTCATCTGAAAATGGTCCAGTGTCATCTGTGATTGGTCCTGTGTCATCTGAGTGTGGTACAGTGTCATCTAAGAGTGGTGCAGTGTCATCTGTGTGTGGTCCAGTGTCATCTGAGAGTTGTCCATTGACATCTGAAAGTGGTCCAATGTAATCTGAGAGTGATCCGGTGTAATATGATAGTGGTCCAGTGTCATCTAAGAGTGGTGCAGTGTCATCTTAGAGTGGTCTATTGTCATCTGAGAATGGTGCAGTGTCATATGAGAGTGATCCAGTGTCATCTGAGTGTGGTCCAGTGTCATCTGAAAGTGGTGCAGTGTCATCTGAGAGTGATCCAGTGTCATCTGAGAGTGGTGCAGTATCATCTGCGAGTGGTCCAATGTCATCTGAGAGTGGTGCAGTGTCATCTGAGAGTGGTGCAGTGTCATCTGAAAGTGGTGAAGTGTCGTCTGAAGGTGGTCCAATGTCATCTGAGAGTGGTCCAGTGTCATCTTAGAGTGGTCCAATGTCATCTGAGAGTGGTGAAGTTTCATCTGTGAACGGTCCAGTGTCATCTGAGAGTTGTCTAGTGTCATCTGACATTGTTCCAGTGTCATATTAATATGGTCCAGTGTCATCTGAGATTAGTCCAGTGCCATCTGAAAGTGGTGCAGTTTCATCTGAGAGTGGTCCAGTGTCATCTGAGGGTGGTCCAGTGTCATATGAGATTGGTCCAGTGTTATCTGAGAGTGGTGCAGTGTCATTTGAGAGTGGTGCAGTGACATCTGAGTGTGGTGAAGTGTCGTCTGAGAATGGTCCAATGTCATCTGAGAGTGGTCCGGTGTCATCTTAGTATGGTCAAATGTCATCTGAGAGTGGTGCAGTGTCATCTGAGAACGGTCCAGTGTCATCTGAGAGTGTTCCAGTGTCATCTGAGAGTGGTCCAATGTCATCTGAGAGTGATCCGGTGTCATCTGAGAGTTGAGCAATATCATCTGAGATTTGTGTAGTGTCATTTTAGAGTGGTCCAGTGTCATCTGAGAGTGGTGCAATGTCCTCTGAGAGTGCTCAAGTTTCATCTGAGGGTGGTCCAGTGACATCTGAGAGTGGTATAGTGTCCTCTGAGGATGGTGCAATGTCATATGAGAATGGTCCAATGTCATCTAAGAATGATCCTGTGTCATCTAAGAGTGGTGAAGTGTCATCTGAGAGTGGTGCAGTGTCATCTGAGAGTGGTCCAGTTTCATCTTAGAGTGATCCAGTGTCATCTGGGAGTGATCCGGTGTCATCTGAGAGTTGGGCAATGTCATCTGAGATTGGTGTAGTGTCATCTTAGAGTGGTCCAGTGTCATTTGAGAGTGGTGCAATGTCTTCTGAGAGTGTTCCAGTTTCATCTGAGGTTGGTCCAGTGATATCTAAGAGTGGCACAGTGTCCTCTGAGAGTGTTGCAGTGTCATATGAGAATTGTCCAGTGTCATCTAAGAATAATCCTGTGTCATCTGAGAGTGGTGAAGTGTCATCTGAGAGTGGTGCAGTGTCATCTGAGGGTGGTCCAGTTTCATCTAAGATTGGTCCAGTGTCACCTAAGAATGGTCCAGTGTTTTCTGAGAGTGGTCCAGTTTCATCTGAGTGTTATCCAGTGTCATCTGGGAGTGGTCCAGTTTCATCAAAGAGAGGTCGAATGTTATCTGAGAGTGGTGCAATGTCATCTGAGAACGGTCCAGTGTCATCTGAGAGTGATCCAGTGTAATTTGAGTGTGGTACAGTGTCATCTGGGAGTGGTGCAGTGTCATCTGAGAATGGTTCAGTGACATCTGAGAATGGTCCAGTGTAATCTGTGAGTGGTGCAGTATCATCTGAGAGTGATCCGGTTTCATCAAAGAGTGGTCCAGTGTCATCTAAGAGTGGTCCAGTTTCATCTTATTTTGGTCCAGTGTCATCTTAGAGTTGTCCAGTGTCATCTGAAAGTGGTCTAGTGTCTTCTGAGAGTGGTGCTGTGTCATCTGAGAATGGTCCAGTGTCAACTGGGAATGGTGCAGTGTCATCTGAGAGTGGTCCAGTTTCATCTAAGAGTGGTGCAGTGTCATCTGAGAATGGTCCAGTTTCATCTTATTGTGGTCCAGTGTCATCTGAGTGTTGTCCAGTGTCATCTGAAGGTGGTCCAATGTTATCTGGGAGTGATCCGGTGTCAATTGAGAGTGGTGCTGTGTCATCTGAGAGTTGTCCAGTGTCATCTGAGAGTGGTGCAGTGAAACATGAGAGTGGACAAGTGTCATCTGAGAGTGGTGCAGAGTAATCTTAGAGTGGTCCAGTGTCATCTGAGAGTTGTCAAATGTAATATGAGAGTGATCCTGTGTCATCTGAGAGTGGTGCAGTGTCATCTGAGAGTGGTGCAGTGTCATCTGAGAGTGGTGAAGTGTCGTATGAGAGTAGTCCAATGTCATCTAAAAGTGGTCCAGTGTCATCTGAGAGTAGTCCAGTGTCTTCTGAGAGTGATACAGGGTGTTCTGAGAGTGGTGCAGTGTCATCTGAGAGTTGTATAGTGTCATCTGACATTGATCCAGTGTCATATTAATATGGTCCTGTGTCATCTGAGATTAGTCCAGTGCCATCTGAGAGTGGTGCAGTTTCATCTGAGAGTGGTCCAGTGTCATCTGAGAGTTGTCCAGTGTCATCAGAGATTGGTCCAGTTTCATCAGAGAGTGGTCCAGTAAATTCCGAGAGTGGTCCAGTGTCATCTGAGAGTGGTCCAGTGTCATTTTAGAAATGTCCAGTTTCATCTGAGAGTGCTCCAGTAAATTCCGAGAGTGGTCCAGTGTCATCTGAGAGTGGTCCAGTGTCATTTTAGAAATGTCCAGTTTCATCTGAGAGTGCTCCAGTATCATTTGATAATGGTCTAGTGTCATCTGAAAATGGTCCAGTGTCATCTGTGATTGGTCCAGTGTCATCTGAGTGTGGTACAGTGTCATCTAAGAGTGGTGCAGTGTCATCTGTGTGTGGTCCAGTGTCATCTGAGAGTTGTCCAGTGACATCTGAAAGTGGTCCAATGTAATCTGAGAGTGATCCGGTGTAATATGATAGTGGTCCAGTGTCATCTAAGAGTGGTGCAGTGTCATCTTAGAGTGGTCTATTGTCATCTGAGAGTGGTGCAGTGTCATAATAGAGTGATCCAGTGTCATCTGAGTGTGGTCCAGTGTCATCTGAGAGTGGTGCAGTGTCATCTGAGAGTGGTGCAGTGTCATCTGAAAGTGGTGAAGTGTCGTCTGAAGGTGGTCCAATGTCATCTGATAGTGGTCCAGTGTCATCTTAGAGTGGTCCAATGTCATCTGAGAGTGGTGAAGTTTCATCTGTGAACGGTCCAGTGTCATCTGAGAGTTGTCTAGTGTCATCTGACATTGTTCCAGTGTCATATTAATATGGTCCAGTGTCATCTGAGATTAGTCCAGTGCCATCTGAAAGTGGTGCAGTTTCATCTGAGAGAGGTCCAGTGTCATCTGAGGGTGGTCCAGTGTCATATGAGATTGGTCCAGTGTTATCTGAGAGTGGTGCAGTGTCATTTGAGAGTGGTGCAGTGACATCTGAGTGTGGTGAAGTGTCGTCTGAGAATGGTCCAATGTCATCTGAGAGTGGTCCGGTGTCATCTTAGTATGGTCAAATGTCATCTGAGAGTGGTGCAGTGTCATCTGAGAACGGTCCAGTGTCATCTGAGAGTGTTCCAGTGTAATCTGAGAGTGGTCCAATGTCATCTGAGAGTGATCCGGTGTCATCTGAGAGTTGAGCAATGTCATCTGAGATTGGTGTAGTGTCATTTTAGAGTGGTCCAGTGTCATCTGAGAGTGGTGCAATGTCCTCTGAGAGTGCTCAAGTTTCATCTGAGGGTGGTTCAGTGACATCTGAGAGTAGTATAGTGTCCTCTGAGGGTGGTGCAATGTCATATGAGAATGGTCCAGTGTCATCTAAGAATGATCCTGTGTCATCTAAGAGTGGTGAAGTGTCACCTGAGAGTGGTGCAGTGTCATCTGAGAGTGGTCCAGTTTCATCTTAGAGTGATCCAGTGTCATCTGGGAGTGATCCGGTGTCATCTGAGAGTTGGGCAATGTCATCTGAGATTGGTGTAGTGTCATCTTAGAGTGGTCCAGTGTCATTTGAGAGTGGTGAAATGTCCTCTGAGAGTGTTCCAGTTTTATCTGAGGGTGGTCCAGTGATATCTAAGAGTGGCACAGTGTCCTCTGAGAGTGTTGCAGTGTCATATGAGAATTGTCCAGTTTCATCTTATTTTGGTCCAGTGTCATCTTAGAGTTGTCCAGTGTCATCTGAAAGTAGTCTAGTGTCTTCTGATAGTGGTGCTGTGTCATCTGAGAATGGTCCAGTGTCAACTGAGAATGGTGCAGTGTCATCAGAGAGTGGTCCAGTTTCATTTAAGAGTGGTGCAGTGTCATCTGAGAATGGTCCAGTTTCATCCTATTGTGGTCCAGTGTCATCTGAGAGTTGTCCAGTGTCATCTGAACGTGGTCCAATGTTATCTGGGAGTGATCCCGTGTCATCTGTGAGTGGTGCTGTGTCATCTGAGAGTTGTCCAGTGTCATCTGAGAGTGGTGCAGTGAAACATGAGAGTGGACAAGTGTCATCTGAGAGTGGTGCAGAGTAATCTTAGAGTGGTCCAGTGTTATCTGAGAGTGGTCAAATGTAATATGAGAGTGATCCTGTGTCATCTGAGAGTGGTGCAGTGTCATCTGAGAGTGGTGCAGTGTCATCTGAGAGTGGTGAAATGTCGTATGAGAGTGGTCCAATGTCATCTAAAAGTGGTCCAGTGTCATCTGAGAGTAGTCCAGTGTCTTCTGAGAGTGATACAGGGTGTTCTGAGAGTGGTGCAGTGTCATCTGAGAGTTGTATAGTGTCATCTGACATTGATCCAGTGTCATATTAATATGGTCCTGTGTCATCTGAGAGTTGTCCAGTGTCATCAGAGATTGGTCCAGTTTCATCAGAGAGTGATCCAGTAAATTCCGAGAATGGTCCAGTGTCATCTGAAAGTGGTCCAGTGTCATTTTAGAAATGTCCAGTTTCATCTGAGAGTGCTCCAGTATCATTTGATAATGGTCTAGTGTCATCTGAAAATGGTCCAGTGTCATCTGTGATTGGTCCAGTGTCATCTGAGTGTGGTACAGAGTCATCTAAGATTGGTGCAGTGTCATCTGTGTGTGGTCCAGTGTCATCTGAGAGTTGTCCAGTGACATCTGAAAGTGGTCCAATGTAATCTTAGAGTGATCCGGTGTAATATGATAGTGGTCCAGTGTCATCTAAGAGTGGTGCAGTGTCATCTTAGAGTGGTCTATTGTCATCTGAGAGTGGTGCAGTGTCATATGAGAGTGATCCAGTGTCATCTGAGTGTGGTCCAGTGTCATCTGAAAGTGGTGCAGTGTCATCTGAGAGTGATCCAGTGTCATCTGAGAGTGGTGCAGTATCATCTGAGAGTGGTCCAGTGTCATCTGAGAGTGGTGCAGTGTCATCTGAGAGTGGTGCAGTGTCATCTGAAAGTGGTGAAGTGTCGTCTGAAGGTGGTCCAATGTCATCTGAGAGTGGTCCAGTGTAATCTTAGAGTGGTCCAATGTCATCTGAGAGTGGTGAAGTTTCATCTGTGAACGGTCCAGTGTCATCTGACAGTTGTCTAGTATCATCTGACATTGTTCCAGTGTCATATTAATATGGTCTAGTGTCATCTGAGATTAGTCCAGTGCCATCTGAGAGTGGTGCAGTTTCATCTGAGAGTGGTCCAGTGTCATCTGAGGGTGGTCCAGTGTCATATGAGATTGGTCCAGTGTTATCTGAGAGTGGTGCGGTGTCATTTGAGAGTGGTGCAGTGACATCTGAGTGTGGTGAAGTGTCGTCTGAGAATGGTCCAATGTCATCTGAGAGTGGTCCGGTGTCATCTTAGAGTTGTCCAATATCATCTGAGAATGGTGCAGTGTCATCTGAGAATGGTCCAGTGTCATCTGAGAGTGTTCCAGTGTCATCTGATAGTGGTCCAATGTCATCTGAGAGTGGTGCACTATCATCTGAGAGAGTTCCATAGTCATCTGAGAGTGGTGCAGTGTCATCTGAGAGTGGTCCATTGTCATCTTAGATTGGTCCAGTGTCCAGTGAGAGTGGTGCAGTGTCATATGAGAATGGTCCAGTGTCATATGTGAATGATCCAGTGTCATCTGAGAGTGGTCCAGTGTCATTTTAGAAATGTCCAGTTTCATCTGAGAGTGCTCCAGTATCATTTGATAATGGTCTAGTGTCATCTGAAAATGGTCCAGTGTCATCTGTGATTGGTCCAGTGTCATCTGAGTGTGGTACAGTATCATCTAAGAGTGGTGCAGTGTCGTCTGTGTGTGGTCCAGTGTCATCTGAGAGTTGTCCAGTGACATCTGAAAGTGGTCCAATGTAATCTGAGAGTGATCCGGTGTAATATGGTAGTGGTCCAGTGTCATCTAAGAATGGTGCAGTGTAATCTTAGAGTGGTCTATTGTCATCTGAGAGTGGTGCAGTGTCATATGAGAGTGATCCAGTGTCATCTGAGTGTGGTCCAGTGTCATCTGAAAGTGGTGCAGTGTCATCTGAGAGTGATCCAGTGTCATCTGAGAGTGGTGCAGTATCATCTGCGAGTGGTCCAGTGTCATCTGAGAGTGGTGCAGTGTCATCTGAGAGTGGTGCAGTGTCATCTGAAAGTGGTGAAGTGTCGTCTGAAGGTGGTCCAATGTCATCTGAGAGTGGTCCAGTGTCATCTTAGAGTGGTCCAATGTCATCTGAGAGTGGTGAAGTTTCATCTGTGAACGGTCCAGTGTCATCTGAGAGTTGTCTAGTGTCATCTGACATTGTTCCAGTGTCATATTAATATGGTCCAGTGTCATCTGAGATTAGTCCAGTGCCATCTGAGAGTGGTGCAGTTTCATCTGAGAGTGGTCCAGTGTCATCTGAGGGTGGTCCAGTGTCATATGAGATTGGTCCAGTGTTATCTGAGAGTGGTGCAGTGTCATTTGAGAGTGGTGCAGTGACATCTGAGTGTGGTGAAGTGTCGTCTGAGAATGGTCCAATGTCATCTGAGAGTGGTCCGGTGTCATCTTAGAGTGGTCCAATGTCATCTGAGAGTGGTGCAGTGTCATCTGAGAACGGTCCAGTGTCATCTGAGAGTGTTCCAGTGTCATCTGAGAGTGGTCCAATGTCATCTGAGAGTGATCCGGTGTCATCTGAGAGTTGTGCAATGTCATCTGAGATTGGTGTAGTGTCATTTTAGAGTGGTCCAGTGTCATCTGTGAGTGGTGCAATGTCCTCTGAGAGTGCTCAAGTTTCATCTGAGGGTGGTCCAGTGACATCTGAGAGTGGTATAGTGTCCTCTGAGGGTGGTGCAATGTCATATGAGAATGGTCCAGTGTCATCTAAGAATGATCCTGTGTCATCTAAGAGCGGTGAAGTGTCATCTGAGAGTGGTGCAGTGTCATCTGAGAATGGTCCAGTTTCATCTTAGAGTGATCCAGTGTCATCTGAGAGTGATCCGGTGTCATCTAAGTGTGGTACAATGTCATCTAAGAGTGGTGCAGTTTCATCTGTGTTTGGTCCAGTGTAATCTGAGAGATGTCCAGTGTCATCTGAAAGTGGTCCAGTGTCATTTGAGAGTGGTGCAATGTCCTCTGAGAATGTTCCAGTTTCATCTGAGGGTGGTCCAGTGATATCTAAGAGTGGCACAGTGTCCTCTGAGAGTGTTGCAGTGTCTTATGAGAATTGTCCAGTGTCATCTGAGAGTGGTCCAATGTCATCTGAGAGTGATCCGGTGTCATCTGAGAGTTGTGCAATGTCATCTGAGATTGGTGTAGTGTCATTTTAGAGTGATGCAGTGTCATCTGAGTGTGGTCCAGTGTCATCTGAAAGTGGTGCAGTGTCATCTGAGAGTGATCCAGTGTCATCTGAGTGTGGTGCAGTATCATCTGAGAGTGGTCCAGTGTCATCTGAGAGTGGTGCAGTGTCATCTGAGAGTGGTGCAGTGTCATCTGAAAGTGGTGAAGTGTCGTCTGAAGGTGGTCCAATGTCATCTGAGAGTGGTCCAGTGTAATCTTAGAGTGGTCCAATATCATCTGAGAGTGGTGAAGTTTCATCTGTGAACGGTCCAGTGTCATCTGACAGTTGTCTAGTGTCATCTGACATTGTTCCAGTGTCATATTAATATGGTCCAGTGTCATCTGAGATTAGTCCAGTGCCATCTGAGAGTGGTGCAGTTTCATCTGAGAGTGGTCCAGTGTCATCTGAGGGTGGTCCAGTGTCATATGAGATTGGTCCAGTGTTATCTGAGAGTGGTGCAGTGTCATTTGAGAGTGGAGCAGTGACATCTGAGTGTGGTGAAGTGTCGTTTGAGAATGGTCCAATGTCATCTGAGAGTGGTCCGGTGTCATCTTAGAGTGGTCCAATGTCATCTGAGAGTGGTGCAGTGTCATCTGAGAACGGTCCAGTGTCATCTGAGAGTGTTCCAGTGTCATCTGAGAGTGGTCCAATGTCATCTGAGAGTGTTGCACTATTATCTGTGAGAGTTCCATAGTCATCTGAGAGTGGTGCAGTGTCATCTGAGAGTGGTCCATTGTCATCTTAAATTGGTCCAGTGTCCAGTGAGAGTGGTGCAGTGTCATATGAGAATGGTCCAGTGTCATATGTGAATGATCAGTGTCATCTGAGAGTGGTCCAGTGTCATTTTAGAAATGTCCAGTTTCATCTGAGAGTGCTCCAGTATCATTTGATAATGGTCTAGTGTCATCTGAAAATGGTCCAGTGTCATCTGTAATTGGTCCAGTGTCATCTGAGTGTGGTACAGTGTCATCTAAGAGTGGTGCAGTGTCATCTGTGTGTGGTCCAGTGTCATCTGAGAGTTGTCCAGTGACATCTGAAATTGGTCCAATGTAATCTGAGAGTGATCCGGTGTAATATGATAGTGGTCCAGTGTCATCTAAGAGTGGTGCAGTGTCATCTTAGAGTGGTCTATTGTCATCTGAGAGTGGTGCAGTGTCATATGTGAGTGATCCAGTGTCATCTGAGTGTGGTCTAGTGTCATCTGAAAGTGGTGCAGTGTCATCTGAGAGTGTTCCAGTGTCATCTGAGAGTGGTGCAGTATCATCTGAGAGTGGTCCAGTGTCATCTGAGAGTGGTGCAGTGTCATCTGAGAGTAATCTAGTGTCATCTGAAAGTGGTGCAGTGTCATCTGAGAGTGATCCAGTGTCATTCGAGAGTGGTGCAGTATCATCTGAGAGTGGTCCAGTGTCATCTGAGAGTGGTGCAGTGTCATCTGAGAGTGGTGCAGTGTCATCTGAGAGTGGTAAAGTGTCGTCTGAAGGTGGTCCAATGTCATCTGAGAGTGGTCCAGTGTCATCTTAGAGTGGTCCAATATCATCTGAGAGTGGTGAAGTTTCATCTGTGAACGGTCCAGTGTCATCTGAGAGTTGTCTAGTGTCATCTGACATTGTTCCAGTGTCATATTAATATGGTCCAGTGTCATCTGAGATTAGTCCAGTGCCATCTGAGAGTGGTGCAGTTTCATCTGAGAGTGGTCCAGTGTCATCTGAGGGTGGTCCAGTGTCATATGAGATTGGTCCAGTGTTATCTGAGAGGGGTGCAGTGTCATTTGAGAGTGGTGCAGTGACATCTGAGTGTGGTGAAGTGTCGTCTGAGAATGGTCCAATGTCATCTGAGAGTGGTCCGGTGTCATTTTAGAGTGGTCCAATGTCATCTGAGAGTGGTGCAATGTCATCTGCGAACGGTCCAGTGTCATCTGAGAGTGTTCCAGTGTCACCTGAGAGTGGTACAATGTCTTCTGAGAGTGGTGCACTATCATCTGAGAGAGTTCCATAGTCATCTGAGAGTGGTGCAGTGTCATCTGAGAGTGGTCAATAGTCATCTTAGATTGGTCCAGTTTCCAGAGATAGTGGTGCAGTGTCATATGAGAATGGTCCAGTGTCGTATGTGAATGATCCACTGTCATCTGAATGTGGTCCAGTGCAATCTGAAAGTGGTGCAGTGTCATCTGAGAATGGTCCAGTGTCATCTGAGAATGGTCCAGTGTAATCTGAGATTAATCCTGTGTCATCTGAGAGTGGTAAAGTGTCATCTGAGAGTGGTGCAGTGTCATCTGAGAGTTGTCCAGTGTAATCAAAGAGTGGTTAAGTGTCACCTCTGAGTGGTCCAGTGTCATCATTGAGTGGTCCAGTCCAATCTGAGTATTGTCCAGTGTTATCTGAGAATGGTCCAGTGTCATCTTAGAGTGGTCCAATGTTATCTGAGAGAGGTGCAGTGTAATCTGAGAACGGTCCAGTGTCATCTGAGAGTGATCCAGTGTCATCTGAGTGTGGTCCAGTGTCATCTGAGAGAAGTTCAGTGTCATCTGAGAGTGGACCAGTGTCATCTGAGATGGTCCAGTTTCATCTTATTGTGGTCCAGTGTCATCTTAGAGTTGTCTAGTGTCATTTGAAAGTGGTCCAATGTCATCTGAGAGTGATCCGGTGTCATCTTAAAGTGGTCACGTGTCATCTGAGAGTGGTGCATTATCATCTTAGAATGGTGCAGTGTCATCAGTGTGTGGTCCATTTTCATCTGAGAGTTGTCCAGTGTCATCTGAAAGTGGTCCAATGTAATTTGAGAGAGATCCGGTGTAATCTGATAGTGGTCCTGTGTCATCTGAGAGTGGTGCAGTGTCGTCTTAGAGTGGTCTATTTTCATCTGAGAGTGATCCATTGTCATCTTAGTGTAGTCCAAGGTCATCTGAAAGTGGTGCAGTGTCATCTGAGAGTAATCCAGTGTCATCTGAGAGTGGTGCAGTATCATCTGAGAGTGGTCCAGTGTCATCTGAGAGTGGTGCAGTGTCATTTGAGAGTGGTGCAGTGACATCTGAGAGTGGTGAAGTGCCATCTGATAGTGGTCCAATGTAATCTGAGAGTGTTCCTGTGTCATCTTAGAATGGTCCAATGTCATCTAAGAGTGGTGCAGTGTTATCTGAGAACGGTCCAGTGTCATCTGAGAATGGTCCAGTGTCATCTGAGAGTGGTCCAGTGTCATCTGAGAGTGGTGCACTATAATCTGAGATTGGTCCAATGTCATCTAAAATTGGTCCAGTGTCTTCTGAGAATGGTCCATTGTCTTCTGAGAGTGAAACAGTATGTTTTGAGAGTGGTGCAGTGTCATCTGAGAGTTGTATAGTGTCATCTGACATTGATCCAGTGTCATATAAATATGGTCCTGTGTCATCTGAGATTAGTCCAGTGCCATCTGAGAGTGGTGCAGTTTCATCTGAGAGTGGTCCATTGTCATCTGAGAGTTGTCCAGTGTCATCTGAGATTGGTACAGTTTCATCAGAGAGTGGTCCATTAAATTCTGAGAGTGGTCCAGTGTCATCTGAGAGTGGCACAGTGTCATATTAGAAATGTCCAGTTTCATCTGAGAGTGCTCCAGTATCATTTGATAATGGTCTAGTGTCATCTGAAATAGGTCCAGTGTCATCTGTGATTGGTCCAGTGTCATCTGAGTGTGGTACAGTGTCATCTAAGAGTGGTGCAGTGTCATCTGTGTGTGGTCCAGTGTCATCTGAGAGTTGTCCAGTGACATCTGAAAGTGATCCAATGTAATCTGAGAGTGATCCGGTGTAATATGATAGTGGTCCAGTGTCATCTGAGAATGGTGCAGTTTCATCTTAGAGTGGTCTATTGTCATCTGAGAGTGGTGCATTGTCACATGAGAGTGATACAGTGTCATATGAGTGTGGTCCAGTGTCATCTGAAAGTGGTGCAGTGTCATCTGAGAGTGATCCAGTATCATCTGAGAGTGGTCCAGTGTCATCTGAGAATGGTGCAGTGTCATCTGAGAGTGGTGCAGTGTCATCTGAA
Source organism: Amylibacter sp. (assembly GCA_965206885.1). Lineage (GTDB taxonomy): Bacteria > Pseudomonadota > Alphaproteobacteria > Rhodobacterales > Rhodobacteraceae > Amylibacter. The sequence goes on from CBDBLJ010000011.1 coordinate 36,866, forward strand.
AGTGGTGAAGTGTCGTCTAAAGGTGGTCCAATGTCATCTGAGAATGGTCCAGTGTCATCTTAGAGTGGTCCAATGTCATCTGAGAGTGGTGCAGTTTCATCTGTGAAAGGTCCAGTTTCATCTGAGAGTTGTCTAGTGTCATCTGACATTGTTCCAGTGTCATATTAATATGGTCCAGTGTCATCTGAGATTAGACCAGTGCCATCTGAGAGTGGTGCAGTTTTATCTGAGAGTGGTCCAGTGTCATCTGAGGGTGGTCCAGTGTCATATGAGATTGGTCCAGTGTCATCTGAGAGTGGTGCAGTGTCATCTGTGAGTGGTGCAGTGACATCTGAGTGTGGTGAAGTGTCATCTGAGAGTGGTCCAATGTCATCTGAGAGTGGTCCGGTGTCATCTTAGAGTGGTTGAATGTCATCTGAGAGTGGTGCAGTGTCATCTGAGGACGGTCCAGTGTCATCTGAGAGTGGTCCAGTGTCTTCTGAGAGTGGTCCAGTGTCATCTGAGAGTGGTGCACTATCATCTGAGAGAGGTCCATAGTCATCTGAGAGTGGTGCAGTGTCATCTGAGAGTGGTCCATTGTCATCTTAGATTGGTCCAGTGTCCACTGAGAGTGGTGCAGTGTCATATGAGAATGGTCCAGGGTCATATGTGAATGATCCAGTGTCATCTGAGTGTGGTCCAGTGTAATCTGAGAGTGGTGCAGTGTCATCTGAGAATGGTCCAGTGTCATCTGAGAGTGATCCAGTGTAATCTGAGATTAATCCTGTGTCATGTGAGAGTGGTAATGTGTCATGTGAGAGTGGTGCAGTGTCATCTTAGAGTGGTCCAGTAGAATCAAAGAATGGTCAAGTGTCACCTGTGAGTGGTCCAGTGTCATCATAGAGTGGTTCAGTCTAATCTGAGTGTTGTCCAGTGTTATCTGAGAATGGTCCAGTGTCATCTTAGAGTGGTCCAATGTTTTCTGAGAGTGGTGCAGTGTAATATGAGAAAGGTCCAGTGTCATCTGAGAGTGATTCAGTGTCATCTGAGTGTGGTCCAGTGTCATCTGAGAGTGGTTCAGTGTCATCTGAGAGTGGACCAGTGTCATCTGAGATGGTCCAGTTTCATCTTATTGTGGTCCAGTGTCATCTTAGAGTTGTCTAGTGTCATCTGAAAGTTGTCCAATGTCATCTGACAGTGATCCGGTGTCATCTTAAAGTGGTCACGTGTCATCTGAGAGTGGTAGAGTATCATCTGAGAGTGGTGCAGTGTCATCTGTGTTTGGTCCAGTGTCAACTGAGAGTTGTCCAGTGTCATCTGAAAGTGGTCCAATGTCATCTGAGAGTGATCCGGTGTCATCTGAAAGTGGTCATGTGTCATCTGAGAGTGGTGCAGTATCATCTGAGAGTGGTGCAGTGTCATCTGTGTGTGGTCCAGTGTCATCTGAGAGTTGTCCAGTGTCATCTGAAAGTGGTCCAATGTAATTTGAGAGAGATCCGGTGTAATCTGAAAGTGGTCCAGTGTCATCTGAGAGTGGTGCAGTGTCGTCTTAGAGTGGTCTATTTTCATCTGAGAGTGATCCAGTGTCATCTCAGTTTGGTCCAGTGTCATCTGAAAGTGGTGCAGTGTCATCTGAGAGTGATCCAGTGTCATCTGAGAGTGGTGCAGTATCTTCCTAGAATGGTCCAGTGTCATCAGAGAGTGGTGCAGTGTCATCTGAGAGTGGTGCAGTGATATCTGAGAGTGGTGAAGTGTCGTCTGAGAGTGGTCCAATGTCATCTGAGAGTGTTCCAGTGTCATCTTAGAGTGGTCCAATGTCATCTGAGAGTGGTGCAGTGTCATCTGAGAACGGTCCAGTGTCATCTGAGAGTGGTCCAGTGTCATCTGAGAGTGGTCCAGAGTCATCTGAGAGTGGTGCACTCTCATCTGAGATTGGTCCATGGTCATCTGAGAGTGGTGCAGTGTCATCTGAGAGTGGAGCAGTGTCATCTGAGGATGGTGATGTGTCATCCAAAGGTGGTCCAGTGTCATCTGAGGGTGGTCCATTGTCATCTTAGATTGGTCCAGTGTCCTCTGAGAGTGGTGCAGTGTCATATGAGAATGGTCCAGTGTCATCTGTGAATGATCCAGTGTCATCTGAGTGTGGTCCAGTGTCATCTGAGAGTGGTGCGGTGTCATCTGAGAATGGTCCAGTGTAATCTGAGAGTGGTGCAGTGTCATATGGGAGTTGTCCAGTTTCATCAAAGTGTGGTCAAGTGTCACCTGAGAGTGGTCCAGTGTCATCTTAGAGTGGTCCAATTTTATTTGAAAGTGGTGCAGTGTCATCTGAGAATGATCCAGTGTAATGTGAGAATTGTGCAGTATCATCTGAGAGTTGTCCAGTGTCATCTAAGAGTGATGCAGTGTCATCTGAGAGTGGTGCAGTGACATCTGAGTGTGGTGAAGTTTTGTCTGAGAGTGGTCCAATGTATTCTGAGAGTGGTCCGGTGTCATCTTAGAGTGGTCCAATGTCATCTGAGAGTGGTGCAGTGTCATCTGAGAACGGTCCAGTGTGATCTGAGAGTGGTCCAGTGTCATCTGAGAGTGGTCCATTGTCATCTGAGAGTGGTGCACTATCATCTGAGAGAGGTCCTTAGTCATCTGAGAGTGGTTCAGTGTCATCTGAGAGTGGAGGAGTGTCATCTGAGGGTGGTTATGTGTCATCTGAAGGTGGTGCAGTATCATCTGAGAGTGGTCCATTGTCATCTTAGATTGGTCCAGTGTCCTCTGAGAGTGTTGCAGTGTCATATTTGAATGGTCCAGTGTCATATGTGAATGATCCATTGTCATCTGAGTGTGGTCCAGTGTCATCTGAGAGTGGTGCAGTGTCATCTGAGAATGGTCCAGTGTCATATGTGAATGATCCAATGTCATCTGAGTGTGGTCCAGTGTCATCTGAGGGTGGTGCAGTGTCATCTGAGAATGGTCCAGTGTCATCTGAGAGTGGTCCAGTGTAATCTGAGATTAATCCTGTGTCATCTGAGAGTGGTGCAGTGTCATCTGAGAGTGGTCCAGTATAATCAAAGAGTGGTCAAGTGTTACCTGAGAGTGGTCCAGTGTCATTATAGAGTGGTCCAGTTTAATCTGAGTGTTGTCCAGTGTTATCTAAGAGTGGACCAATGTCATCTTAGAGTGGTCCAATGTTATCTGAGAGTGTTGCAGTGTCATCTAGGAACGGTCCAGTGTCATCCGAGAGTGATCCAGTGTCATCTGAGTGTGGTCCAGTGTCATCAGAGATGGTCCAGTTTCATCTTATTGTTGTCCAGTGTCATCTTAGAGTTGTCTAGTGTCATCTGAAAGTGGTCCAATGTCATCTGAGAGTGATCCGGTGTCATCTGAAAGTGGTCACGTGTCATCTGAGAGTGGTGCAATATCATCTGAGAGTTGTGCAGTGTCATCTGTGTGTGGTCCAGTGTCATCTGAGAGTGGTGCAGTGTCGTCTTAGAGTGGTCAATTGTCATCTGAGATTGATCCAGTGTCATCTGAGAGTGGTGCAGTATCATCTGAGAGTGGTCCAGTGTCATCTGAGAGTGGTGCAGTATCATCTAAGAGTGGTGCAGTTTCATCTGTGTGTGGTCCAGTGTCATCTGAGAGTTTTCCAGTGTCATCTGAAAGTGGTCCAATGTAATTTGAGAGAGATCCGGTGTAATCTGATAGTGGTCCAGTGTCATCTGAGAGTGGTGCAGTGTCGTCTTAGAGTGATCCATTGTCATCTGAGAGTGATCCAGTGTCATCTGAGTGTGGTCCAGTGTCATCTGAAAGTGGTGCAGTGTCATCTGAGAGTGATCCAGTGTCATCTGAGAGTGGTGCAGTATCATCTGAGAGTGGTCAAGTGTCATCTGAGAGTGGTACAGTGTCATCTGAGAGTGGTGCAGTGACATCTGAGAGTGGTGAAGTGTCATTTGAGAGTAGTCCAATGTCATCTGATAGTGGTCCTGTGTCATCTTAGAGTGGTCCAATGTCATCTGAGAGTGGTGCAGTGTCATCTGAGAACGGTCCAGTGTCATCTGTGAATGATCCAGTGTGATCTGAGTGTGGTCCAGTGTCATCTGAGAGTGGTGCAGTGTCATCTGAGAATGGTCCAGTGTCATATGAGAGTGGTCCAGGGTAATCTGAGATTAATTCTGTGTCATCTGAGAGTGGTAAAGTGTCATCTGAGAGTGGTGCAGTGTCATCTGGGAGTGGTCCAGTTTCATCAAAAAATGGTCAAGTGTCACCAAAAAGTGGTCCAGTGTCATCTTAGAGTGGTCCAATATTTTCTGAGAGTGGTGCAGTGTCATCTGAGAACGGTCCAGTGTCATCTGAGAGTGATACAGTGTCATCTGAGTGTGGTCCAGTGTAATTTGAGAGTGGTGCAGTGTCATCTGAGAGGGGTCCAGTGTCATCTGAGATGGTCCAGTTTCATCTTATTGTGGTCCAGAGTCATCTTAGAGTTGTCAAGTGTCATCTGAAAGTGGTCCAATGTCATCTGAGAGTGATCCGGTGTCGTCTGAAAGTGGTCACGTGTCATCTGAGAGTGGTGCAGTATCATCTGAGAGTGATCCGGTTTCATCAGAGAGTGGTCCAGTGTCATCTGAGAGTGGTCCAGTTTCATCTTTTTGTGGTCCAGTGACATATTAGAGTTGTCCAGTGTCATCTGAAAGTGGTCCAGTGTCTTCTGAGAGTGGTGCTGTGTCATCTGAGAATGGTCCAGTGTCAACTGAGAAAGATGCAGTGTCATCTGAGAATGGTCCAGTTTCATCTAAGTATGGTCCAGTGTCATCTGAGAATTGTCCAGTGTCATCTGAAAGTGGTCCAATGTTATCTGGGAGTGATCCGGTGTCATCTGAAAGTGGTCCAGTGTCATCTGAGAGTGGTGCTGTGTATTCTGAGATTTGGCCAGTGTCATCTGAGAATGGTCCAGTGTCATCTCAGACTGGTGCAGTGTCATCTGAGAGTGGACTAGTGTCATCTGAGAGTGGTGCAGAGTCATCTTAGAGTGGTCCAGTGTCATCTGAGAGTGGTCAAATGTAATCTTAGAGTGATCCGGTATCATCTGAGAGTGGTGCAGTGTCATCTGAGAGTGGTGCAGTGTCATCTGAAAGTGGTGAAGTGTCGTCTGAGAGTGGTCCAATGTCATCTAAAAGTGGTCCAGTGTCATCTGTGAGTGGTCCAGTGTCATCTGAGAATGGTCCAGAGTCATCTTAGAATAGTGCAGTATCATCTGAGAGTGCTCCGGAATCAATTGATAGTGGTCTAGTGTCATCTGAAAATGGTCCAGTGTTATCTGACATTGGTCCAGTGTCAATTGAGTGTGTTACAGTGTCATCTAAGAGTGGTGCAGTTTCATCTGTGTGTGGTCCAGTGTCATCTGAGAGATGTCCAGTGTCATCTGAAAGTGGTCCAATGTAATCTGAGAGTGATCCGGTGTAATCTGATAGTGGTCCAGTGTCATCTGAGAATGGTGCAGTATCATCTTAGAGTGGTCTATTTTCATCTGAGGGTGATCCAGTGTCATCTGAGTGTGGTACAGTGTCATGTGAGAGTGGTGCAGTGTAATCTGAGAATGGTCCAGTGTCATCAGAGAGTGGTCCAGTGTAATCTGAGATAAATTCTGTGTCATCTGAGAGTGGTGCAGTTTCATCTGAGAGTGGTCCAGTATAATCAAAGAGTGGTCAAGTGTTACCTGAGAGTGGTCCAGTGTCATCATAGAGTGGTCCAGTTTAATCTGAGTGTTGTCCAGTGTTATCTGAGAGTGGTCCAATATCATCTTAGAATGGTCCAATGTTATCTGAGAGTGGTGCAGTGTCATCTGGGAACGGTCCAGTGTCTTCTGAGAGTGATCAAGTGTCATCTCAGTGTGTTCCAGTGTCATCTGAGAGTGGTGCGGTGTCATCTGAGAGTGGTCCAATGTCATCTGAGATGGTCCAATTTCACTTATTGTGGTCCAGTGTCATCTTAGAGTTGTCTAGTGTCATCTGAAAGTGGTCCAATGTAATCTGAGAGTGATCCGGTGTCATCTGAAAGTGGTAACGTGTCATCTGAGAATGGTGCAGTATCATCTGAGAGTGGTGCAGTTTCATCTGTGTTTGGTCTAGTGTCATCTGAGAGTTGTCCAGTGTCATCTGAAAGTGGTCCAACGTAATTTGAGAGAGATCCGGTGTAATCTGATAGTGGTCCAGTGTCATCTGAGAGTGGTTCAGTGTCGTCTTAGAGTGGTCCATTGTCATCTGAGAGTGATCCATTGTCATCTGAGTGTGGTACAGTGTCATTTGAAAGTGGTGCAGTGTCATCAGAGAGTGATCCAGTGTCATCTGAGAGTGGTGCAGTTTCATCTGAGAGTGGTCCAGTGTCATCTGAGGGTGGTCCAGTGTCATATGAGATTGGTCCAGTGTTATCTGAGAGTGGTGCAGTGTCATTTGAGAGTGGAGCAGTGACATCTGAGTGTGGTGAAGTGTCGTTTGAGAATGGTCCAATGTCATCTGAGAGTGGTCCGGTGTCATCTTAGAGTGGTCCAATGTCATCTGAGAGTGGTGCAGTGTCATCTGAGAACGGTCCAGTGTCATCTGAGAGTGTTCCAGTGTCATCTGAGAGTGGTCCAATGTCATCTGAGAGTGTTGCACTATCATCTGTGAGAGTTCCATAGTCATCTGAGAGTGGTGCAGTGTCATCTGAGAGTGGTCCATTGTCATCTTAAATTGGTCCAGTGTCCAGTGAGAGTGGTGCAGTGTCATATGAGAATGGTCCAGTGTCATATGTGAATGATCAGTGTCATCTGAGAGTGGTCCAGTGTCATTTTAGAAATGTCCAGTTTCATCTGAGAGTGCTCCAGTATCATTTGATAATGGTCTAGTGTCATCTGAAAATGGTCCAGTGTCATCTGTGATTGGTCCAGTGTCATCTGAGTGTGGTACAGTGTCATCTAAGAGTGGTGCAGTGTCATCTGTGTGTGGTCCAGTGTCATCTGAGAGTTGTCCAGTGACATCTGAAATTGGTCCAATGTAATCTGAGAGTGATCCGGTGTAATATGATAGTGGTCCAGTGTCATCTAAGAGTGGTGCAGTGTCATCTTAGAGTGGTCTATTGTCATCTGAGAGTGGTGCAGTGTCATATGTGAGTGATCCAGTGTCATCTGAGTGTGGTCTAGTGTCATCTGAAAGTGGTGCAGTGTCATCTGAGAGTGTTCCAGTGTCATCTGAGAGTGGTGCAGTATCATCTGAGAGTGGTCCAGTGTCATCTGAGAGTGGTGCAGTGTCATCTGAGAGTAATCTAGTGTCATCTGAAAGTGGTGCAGTGTCATCTGAGAGTGATCCAGTGTCATTCGAGAGTGGTGCAGTATCATCTGAGAGTGGTCCAGTGTCATCTGAGAGTGGTGCAGTGTCATCTGAGAGTGGTGCAGTGTCATCTGAGAGTGGTAAAGTGTCGTCTGAAGGTGGTCCAATGTCATCTGAGAGTGGTCCAGTGTCATCTTAGAGTGGTCCAATATCATCTGAGAGTGGTGAAGTTTCATCTGTGAACGGTCCAGTGTCATCTGAGAGTTGTCTAGTGTCATCTGACATTGTTCCAGTGTCATATTAATATGGTCCAGTGTCATCTGAGATTAGTCCAGTGCCATCTGAGAGTGGTGCAGTTTCATCTGAGAGTGGTCCAGTGTCATCTGAGGGTGGTCCAGTGTCATATGAGATTGGTCCAGTGTTATCTGAGAGGGGTGCAGTGTCATTTGAGAGTGGTGCAGTGACATCTGAGTGTGGTGAAGTGTCGTCTGAGAATGGTCCAATGTCATCTGAGAGTGGTCCGGTGTCATTTTAGAGTGGTCCAATGTCATCTGAGAGTGGTGCAATGTCATCTGCGAACGGTCCAGTGTCATCTGAGAGTGTTCCAGTGTCACCTGAGAGTGGTCCAATGTCTTCTGAGAGTGGTGCACTATCATCTGAGAGAGTTCCATAGTCATCTGAGAGTGGTGCAGTGTCATCTGAGAGTGGTCAATAGTCATCTTAGATTGGTCCAGTTTCCAGAGATAGTGGTGCAGTGTCATATGAGAATGGTCCAGTGTCATATGTGAATGATCCACTGTCATCTGAATGTGGTCCAGTGCAATCTGAAAGTGGTGCAGTGTCATCTGAGAATGGTCCAGTGTCATCTGAGAATGGTCCAGTGTAATCTGAGATTAATCCTGTGTCATCTGAGAGTGGTAAAGTGTCATCTGAGAGTGGTGCAGTGTCATCTGAGAGTTGTCCAGTGTAATCAAAGAGTGGTTAAGTGTCACCTGTGAGTGGTCCAGTGTCATCATTGAGTGGTCCAGTCCAATCTGAGTATTGTCCAGTGTTATCTGAGAATGGTCCAGTGTCATCTTAGAGTGGTCCAATGTTATCTGAGAGAGGTGCAGTGTAATCTGAGAACGGTCCAGTGTCATCTGAGAGTGATCCAGTGTCATCTGAGTGTGGTCCAGTGTCATCTGAGAGAAGTTCAGTGTCATCTGAGAGTGGACCAGTGTCATCTGAGATGGTCCAGTTTCATCTTATTGTGGTCCAGTGTCATCTTAGAGTTGTCTAGTGTCATTTGAAAGTGGTCCAATGTCATCTGAGAGTGATCCGGTGTCATCTTAAAGTGGTCACGTGTCATCTGAGAGTGGTGCATTATCATCTTAGAGTGGTGCAGTGTCATCAGTGTGTGGTCCATTTTCATCTGAGAGTTGTCCAGTGTCATCTGAAAGTGGTCCAATGTAATTTGAGAGAGATCCGGTGTAATCTGATAGTGGTCCTGTGTCATCTGAGAGTGGTGCAGTGTCGTCTTAGAGTGGTCTATTTTCATCTGAGAGTGATCCATTGTCATCTTAGTGTAGTCCAGGGTCATCTGAAAGTGGTGCAGTGTCATCTGAGAGTAATCCAGTGTCATCTGAGAGTGGTGCAGTATCATCTGAGAGTGGTCCAGTGTCATCTGAGAGTGGTGCAGTGTCATTTGAGAGTGGTGCAGTGACATCTGAGAGTGGTGAAGTGCCATCTGATAGTGGTCCAATGTAATCTGAGAGTGTTCCTGTGTCATCTTAGAATGGTCCAATGTCATCTAAGAGTGGTGCAGTGTTATCTGAGAACGGTCCAGTGTCATCTGAGAATGGTCCAGTGTCATCTGAGAGTGGTCCAGTGTCATCTGAGAGTGGTGCACTATAATCTGAGATTGGTCCAATGTCATCTAAAATTGGTCCAGTGTCTTCTGAGAATGGTCCAGTGTCTTCTGAGAGTGAAACAGTATGTTTTGAGAGTGGTGCAGTGTCATCTGAGAGTTGTATAGTGTCATCTGACATTGATCCAGTGTCATATAAATATGGTCCTGTGTCATCTGAGATTAGTCCAGTGCCATCTGAGAGTGGTGCAGTTTCATCTGAGAGTGGTCCATTGTCATCTGAGAGTTGTCCAGTGTCATCTGAGATTGGTACAGTTTCATCAGAGAGTGGTCCATTAAATTCTGAGAGTGGTCCAGTGTCATCTGAGAGTGGCACAGTGTCATATTAGAAATGTCCAGTTTCATCTGAGAGTGCTCCAGTATCATTTGATAATGGTCTAGTGTCATCTGAAATAGGTCCAGTGTCATCTGTGATTGGTCCAGTGTCATCTGAGTGTGGTACAGTGTCATCTAAGAGTGGTGCAGTGTCATCTGTGTGTGGTCCAGTGTCATCTGAGAGTTGTCCAGTGACATCTGAAAGTGATCCAATGTAATCTGAGAGTGATCCGGTGTAATATGATAGTGGTCCAGTGTCATCTGAGAATGGTGCAGTTTCATCTTAGAGTGGTCTATTGTCATCTGAGAGTGGTGCATTGTCACATGAGAGTGATACAGTGTCATCTGAGTGTGGTCCAGTGTCATCTGAAAGTGGTGCAGTGTCATCTGAGAGTGATCCAGTATCATCTGAGAGTGGTCCAGTGTCATCTGAGAATGGTGCAGTGTCATCTGAGAGTGGTGCAGTGTCATCTGAAAGTGGTGAAGTGTCGTCTAAAGGTGGTCCAATGTCATCTGAGAATGGTCCAGTGTCATCTTAGAGTGGTCCAATGTCATCTGAGAGTGGTGCAGTTTCATCTGTGAAAGGTCCAGTTTCATCTGAGAGTTGTCTAGTGTCATCTGACATTGTTCCAGTGTCATATTAATATGGTCCAGTGTCATCTGAGATTAGACCAGTGCCATCTGAGAGTGGTGCAGTTTTATCTGAGAGTGGTCCAGTGTCATCTGAGGGTGGTCCAGTGTCATATGAGATTGGTCCAGTGTCATCTGAGAGTGGTGCAGTGTCATCTGTGAGTGGTGCAGTGACATCTGAGTGTGGTGAAGTGTCATCTGAGAGTGGTCCAATGTCATCTGAGAGTGGTCCGGTGTCATCTTAGAGTGGTTGAATGTCATCTGAGAGTGGTGCAGTGTCATCTGAGGACGGTCCAGTGTCATCTGAGAGTGGTCCAGTGTCTTCTGAGAGTGGTCCAGTGTCATCTGAGAGTGGTGCACTATCATCTGAGAGAGGTCCATAGTCATCTGAGAGTGGTGCAGTGTCATCTGAGAGTGGTCCATTGTCATCTTAGATTGGTCCAGTGTCCACTGAGAGTGGTGCAGTGTCATATGAGAATGGTCCAGGGTCATATGTGAATGATCCAGTGTCATCTGAGTGTGGTCCAGTGTAATCTGAGAGTGGTGCAGTGTCATCTGAGAATGGTCCAGTGTCATCTGAGAGTGATCCAGTGTAATCTGAGATTAATCCTGTGTCATGTGAGAGTGGTAATGTGTCATGTGAGAGTGGTGCAGTGTCATCTTAGAGTGGTCCAGTAGAATCAAAGAATGGTCAAGTGTCACCTGTGAGTGGTCCAGTGTCATCATAGAGTGGTTCAGTCTAATCTGAGTGTTGTCCAGTGTTATCTGAGAATGGTCCAGTGTCATCTTAGAGTGGTCCAATGTTTTCTGAGAGTGGTGCAGTGTAATATGAGAAAGGTCCAGTGTCATCTGAGAGTGATTCAGTGTCATCTGAGTGTGGTCCAGTGTCATCTGAGAGTGGTTCAGTGTCATCTGAGAGTGGACCAGTGTCATCTGAGATGGTCCAGTTTCATCTTATTGTGGTCCAGTGTCATCTTAGAGTTGTCTAGTGTCATCTGAAAGTTGTCCAATGTCATCTGACAGTGATCCGGTGTCATCTTAAAGTGGTCACGTGTCATCTGAGAGTGGTAGAGTATCATCTGAGAGTGGTGCAGTGTCATCTGTGTTTGGTCCAGTGTCAACTGAGAGTTGTCCAGTGTCATCTGAAAGTGGTCCAATGTCATCTGAGAGTGATCCGGTGTCATCTGAAAGTGGTCATGTGTCATCTGAGAGTGGTGCAGTATCATCTGAGAGTGGTGCAGTGTCATCTGTGTGTGGTCCAGTGTCATCTGAGAGTTGTCCAGTGTCATCTGAAAGTGGTCCAATGTAATTTGAGAGAGATCCGGTGTAATCTGAAAGTGGTCCAGTGTCATCTGAGAGTGGTGCAGTGTCGTCTTAGAGTGGTCTATTTTCATCTGAGAGTGATCCAGTGTCATCTCAGTTTGGTCCAGTGTCATCTGAAAGTGGTGCAGTGTCATCTGAGAGTGATCCAGTGTCATCTGAGAGTGGTGCAGTATCTTCCTAGAATGGTCCAGTGTCATCAGAGAGTGGTGCAGTGTCATCTGAGAGTGGTGCAGTGATATCTGAGAGTGGTGAAGTGTCGTCTGAGAGTGGTCCAATGTCATCTGAGAGTGTTCCAGTGTCATCTTAGAGTGGTCCAATGTCATCTGAGAGTGGTGCAGTGTCATCTGAGAACGGTCCAGTGTCATCTGAGAGTGGTCCAGTGTCATCTGAGAGTGGTCCAGAGTCATCTGAGAGTGGTGCACTCTCATCTGAGATTGGTCCATGGTCATCTGAGAGTGGTGCAGTGTCATCTGAGAGTGGAGCAGTGTCATCTGAGGGTGGTGATGTGTCATCCAAAGGTGGTCCAGTGTCATCTGAGGGTGGTCCATTGTCATCTTAGATTGGTCCAGTGTCCTCTGAGAGTGGTGCAGTGTCATATGAGAATGGTCCAGTGTCATCTGTGAATGATCCAGTGTCATCTGAGTGTGGTCCAGTGTCATCTGAGAGTGGTGCGGTGTCATCTGAGAATGGTCCAGTGTAATCTGAGAGTGGTGCAGTGTCATATGGGAGTTGTCCAGTTTCATCAAAGTGTGGTCAAGTGTCACCTGAGAGTGGTCCAGTGTCATCTTAGAGTGGTCCAATTTTATTTGAGAGTGGTGCAGTGTCATCTGAGAATGGTTCAGTGTCATCTGAGAATGTTACAGTGTCATCTGAGTGTGGTCCAGTGTAATCTGAGAGTGGTGCTGTGTCATCTGAGAGTGGTCCAGTGTCATCTGTGATGGTCCAGTTTCATCTTATTTTGGTCCAGTGTCATCTTAGAGTTGTCCAGTGTCATCTGAATGTGGTCCAATGTCATCTGAGAGTGATCCGGTGTCATCTGAAAGTGGTCACGTGTCATCAGAGAGTGGTGCAGTATCATCTGAGAGTGATCCGGTTTCATCAAAGAGTGGTCCAGTGTCATCTGAGAATGGTCCAGTTTCATCTTATTGTGGTCCAGTGTCATCTTAGAGTTGTCCAGTGTCAACTGAAAGAGGTCCAGTGTCTTCTGAGAGTGGTGCTGTGTAATCTGAGAATGGTCCAGTGTAAACTGAGAATGGTGCAGTGTCATCTGAGAGTGGTCCAGTTTCATCTAAGAGTGGTGCAGTGTCATCTAAGAATGGTCCAGTTTCATCTTATTGTGGTCCAATGTCATCTGAGAGTTGTCCAGTGTCATCTAAAAATGGTCCAATGTTATCTGGGAGTGATCCGGTGTCATCTGAATGTGGTCCAGTGTCATCTGAGAGTGGTGCTGTGTTAATTGAGAGTTGTCCAGTGTCATCTGAGAATGGTCCAGTGTCATCTGAGAATGGTGCAGTGTCATCTGAGAGTGGACAAGTGTCATCTAAGAGTGGTGCAGAGTCATCTTAGAGTGGTCCAGTGTCATCTGAGAGTTGTCAAATGTAATCTGAGAGTGATCCGGTGTCATCTGAGAGTGGTGCAGTGTCATCTGAGAGTGGTGCAGTGTCATCTGAGAGTGGTGAAATGTCTTCTGAGAGTGATCCAATGTCATCTAAAAGTGGTCCAGTGTCATCTGAGATTGGTCCAGTGTCATCAGAGAATGGTCCAGTGTCATCTTAGAATAGTGCAGTATCATCTGAGAGTCCTCCATTATCATTTGATAGTGGTCTAGTGTCATCTGAAAATTGTCCAGTGTCATCTGAGATTGGTCCAGTGTCATCTGAGTGTGGTACAGTGTCATCTAAGAGTGGTGCGGTGTCATCTGTGTGTGGTCCAGTGTCATCTGAGAGATGTCCAGTGTCATCTGAAAGTGGTCTAATGTAATCTGAGAGTGATCCGGTGTAATCTGATAGTGGTCCAGTGTCATCTGAGAATGGTGCAGTGTCATCTTAGAGTGGTCTATTATCATCTGAGAGTGATCCAGTGTCATCTGAGTGTGGTCCAGTGTCATCTAAAAGTGGTGCAGTGTCATCTGAGAATGATCCAGTGTAATGTGAGAATTGTGCAGTATCATCTGAGAGTTGTCCAGTGTCATCTAAGAGTGATGCAGTGTCATCTGAGAGTGGTGCAGTGACATCTGAGTGTGGTGAAGTTTTGTCTGAGAGTGGTCCAATGTATTCTGAGAGTGGTCCGGTGTCATCTTAGAGTGGTCCAATGTCATCTGAGAGTGGTGCAGTGTCATCTGAGAACGGTCCAGTGTGATCTGAGAGTGGTCCAGTGTCATCTGAGAGTGGTCCATTGTCATCTGAGAGTGGTGCACTATCATCTGAGAGAGGTCCTTAGTCATCTGAGAGTGGTTCAGTGTCATCTGAGAGTGGAGGAGTGTCATCTGAGGGTGGTTATGTGTCATCTGAAGGTGGTGCAGTATCATCTGAGAGTGGTCCATTGTCATCTTAGATTGGTCCAGTGTCCTCTGACAGTGTTGCAGTGTCATATTTGAATGGTCCAGTGTCATATGTGAATGATCCATTGTCATCTGAGTGTGGTCCAGTGTCATCTGAGAGTGGTGCAGTGTCATCTGAGAATGGTCCAGTGTCATATGTGAATGATCCAATGTCATCTGAGTGTGGTCCAGTGTCATCTGAGGGTGGTGCAGTGTCATCTGAGAATGGTCCAGTGTCATCTGAGAGTGGTCCAGTGTAATCTGAGATTAATCCTGTGTCATCTGAGAGTGGTGCAGTGTCATCTGAGAGTGGTCCAGTATAATCAAAGAGTGGTCAAGTGTTACCTGAGAGTGGTCCAGTGTCATCATAGAGTGGTCCAGTTTAATCTGAGTGTTGTCCAGTGTTATCTAAGAGTGGACCAATGTCATCTTAGAGTGGTCCAATGTTATCTGAGAGTGTTGCAGTGTCATCTAGGAACGGTCCAGTGTCATCCGAGAGTGATCCAGTGTCATCTGAGTGTGGTCCAGTGTCATCAGAGATGGTCCAGTTTCATCTTATTGTTGTCCAGTGTCATCTTAGAGTTGTCTAGTGTCATCTGAAAGTGGTCCAATGTCATCTGAGAGTGATCCGGTGTCATCTGAAAGTGGTCACGTGTCATCTGAGAGTGGTGCAGTATCATCTGAGAGTTGTGCAGTGTCATCTGTGTGTGGTCCAGTGTCATCTGAGAGTGGTGCAGTGTCGTCTTAGAGTGGTCAATTGTCATCTGAGATTGATCCAGTGTCATCTGAGAGTGGTGCAGTATCATCTGAGAGTGGTCCAGTGTCATCTGAGAGTGGTGCAGTATCATCTAAGAGTGGTGCAGTTTCATCTGTGTGTGGTCCAGTGTCATCTGAGAGTTTTCCAGTGTCATCTGAAAGTGGTCCAATGTAATTTGAGAGAGATCCGGTGTAATCTGATAGTGGTCCAGTGTCATCTGAGAGTGGTGCAGTGTCGTCTTAGAGTGATCCATTGTCATCTGAGAGTGATCCAGTGTCATCTGAGTGTGGTCCAGTGTCATCTGAAAGTGGTGCAGTGTCATCTGAGAGTGATCCAGTGTCATCTGAGAGTGGTGCAGTATCATCTGAGAGTGGTCAAGTGTCATCTGAGAGTGGTACAGTGTCATCTGAGAGTGGTGCAGTGACATCTGAGAGTGGTGAAGTGTCATTTGAGAGTAGTCCAATGTCATCTGATAATGGTCCTGTGTCATCTTAGAGTGGTCCAATGTCATCTGAGAGTGGTGCAGTGTCATCTGAGAACGGTCCAGTGTCATC
Organism: Amylibacter sp.; assembly: GCA_965206885.1. Lineage (GTDB taxonomy): Bacteria > Pseudomonadota > Alphaproteobacteria > Rhodobacterales > Rhodobacteraceae > Amylibacter. Next base: position 52,161 of record CBDBLJ010000011.1, read on the forward strand.
TGAGAGTGGTCCAGTGTCATCTGAGAGTGGTCCAGTGTCATCTGAGAGTGGTGCACTCTCATCTGAGATTGGTCCATGGTCATATGAGAGTGGTGCAGTGTCATCAGAGGTTGGAGCAGTGTCATCTGAGGGTGGTGATGTGTCATCTGAAGGTGGTCCAGTGTCATCTGAGAGTGGTCCATTGTCATCTTAGATCTGTCCAGTGTCCTCTGAGAGTGGTGCAGTGTCATCTAGGAACGGTCCAGTGTCATCTGTGAATGATCCAGTGTGATCTGAGTGTGGTCCAGTGTCATCTGAGAGTGGTGCAGTGTCATCTGAGAATGGTCCAGTGTCATATGAGAGTGGTCCAGGGTAATCTGAGATTAATTCTGTGTCATCTGAGAGTGGTAAAGTGTCATCTGAGAGTGGTGCAGTGTCATCTGGGAGTGGTCCAGTTTCATCAAAGAATGGTCAAGTGTCACCAAAAAGTGGTCCAGTGTCATCTTAGAGTGGTCCAATATTTTCTGAGAGTGGTGCAGTGTCATCTGAGAACGGTCCAGTGTCATCTGAGAGTGATACAGTGTCATCTGAGTGTGGTCCAGTGTAATTTGAGAGTGGTGCAGTGTCATCTGAGAGGGGTCCAGTGTCATCTGAGATGGTCCAGTTTCATCTTATTGTGGTCCAGAGTCATCTTAGAGTTGTCAAGTGTCATCTGAAAGTGGTCCAATGTCATCTGAGAGTGATCCGGTGTCGTCTGAAAGTGGTCACGTGTCATCTGAGAGTGGTGCAGTATCATCTGAGAGTGATCCGGTTTCATCAAAGAGTGGTCCAGTGTCATCTGAGAGTGGTCCAGTTTCATCTTTTTGTGGTCCAGTGACATATTAGAGTTGTCCAGTGTCATCTGAAAGTGGTCCAGTGTCTTCTGAGAGTGGTGCTGTGTCATCTGAGAATGGTCCAGTGTCAACTGAGAAAGATGCAGTGTCATCTGAGAATGGTCCAGTTTCATCTAAGTATGGTCCAGTGTCATCTGAGAATTGTCCAGTGTCATCTGAAAGTGGTCCAATGTTATCTGGGAGTGATCCGGTGTCATCTGAAAGTGGTCCAGTGTCATCTGAGAGTGGTGCTGTGTATTCTGAGATTTGGCCAGTGTCATCTGAGAATGGTCCAGTGTCATCTCAGACTGGTGCAGTGTCATCTGAGAGTGGACTAGTGTCATCTGAGAGTGGTGCAGAGTCATCTTAGAGTGGTCCAGTGTCATCTGAGAGTGGTCAAATGTAATCTGAGAGTGATCCGGTGTCATCTGAGAGTGGTGCAGTGTCATCTGAGAGTGGTGCAGTGTCATCTGAAAGTGGTGAAGTGTCGTCTGAGAGTGGTCCAATGTCATCTAAAAGTGGTCCAGTGTCATCTGTGAGTGGTCCAGTGTCATCTGAGAATGGTCCAGAGTCATCTTAGAATAGTGCAGTATCATCTGAGAGTGCTCCGGAATCAATTGATAGTGGTCTAGTGTCATCTGAAAATGGTCCAGTGTTATCTGACATTGGTCCAGTGTCAATTGAGTGTGTTACAGTGTCATCTAAGAGTGGTGCAGTTTCATCTGTGTGTGGTCCAGTGTCATCTGAGAGATGTCCAGTGTCATCTGAAAGTGGTCCAATGTAATCTGAGAGTGATCCGGTGTAATCTGATAGTGGTCCAGTGTCATCTGAGAATGGTGCAGTATCATCTTAGAGTGGTCTATTTTCATCTGAGGGTGATCCAGTGTCATCTGAGTGTGGTACAGTGTCATGTGAGAGTGGTGCAGTGTAATCTGAGAATGGTCCAGTGTCATCAGAGAGTGGTCCAGTGTAATCTGAGATAAATTCTGTGTCATCTGAGAGTGGTGCAGTTTCATCTGAGAGTGGTCCAGTATAATCAAAGAGTGGTCAAGTGTTACCTGAGAGTGGTCCAGTGTCATCATAGAGTGGTCCAGTTTAATCTGAGTGTTGTCCAGTGTTATCTGAGAGTGGTCCAATATCATCTTAGAATGGTCCAATGTTATCTGAGAGTGGTGCAGTGTCATCTGGGAACGGTCCAGTGTCTTCTGAGAGTGATCAAGTGTCATCTCAGTGTGTTCCAGTATCATCTGAGAGTGGTGCGGTGTCATCTGAGAGTGGTCCAATGTCATCTGAGATGGTCCAATTTCACTTATTGTGGTCCAGTGTCATCTTAGAGTTGTCTAGTGTCATCTGAAAGTGGTCCAATGTCATCTGAGAGTGATCCGGTGTCATCTGAAAGTGGTCACGTGTCATCTGAGAATGGTGCAGTATCATCTGAGAGTGGTGCAGTTTCATCTGTGTTTGGTCTAGTGTCATCTGAGAGTTGTCCAGTGTCATCTGAAAGTGGTCCAACGTAATTTGAGAGAGATCCGGTGTAATCTGATAGTGGTCCAGTGTCATCTGAGAGTGGTTCAGTGTCGTCTTAGAGTGGTCCATTGTCATCTGAGAGTGATCCATTGTCATCTGAGTGTGGTACAGTGTCATTTGAAAGTGGTGCAGTGTCATCAGAGAGTGATCCAGTGTCATCTGAGAGTGGTGCAGTATCATCTGAGAGTGGTCCAGTGTCATCTGAGAGTGGTGCAGTGTCATCTGAGAGTGGTGCAGTGACATCTGAGAGTGGTGAAGTGTCATTTGAGAGTGGTCCAATGTCATCTGATAGTGGTCCTGTGTCATCTTAGAGTGGTCCAATATCATCTGAGAATGGTGCAGTGTCATCTGAGAACGGTCCAGTGTCATCTGAGAGTGGTCCAGTGTCATCTGAGAGTTGTCCAGTGTCATCTGAGAGTGGTGCACTATCATCTGAGAGAGGTCCATAGTCTTCTAAGAGTGGTGCAGTGTCATCTGAGAGTGGAGCAGTGTCATCTGAGGGTGGTGAAGTTTCATCTGAAGGTGGTCCAGTGTCATCTGAGAGTGGTCCATTGTCATCTTAGATTGGTCCAGTGTCCTCTGAGAGTGGTGCAGTGTCATATGAGAATGGTCCAATGTCATCTGTGAATGATCCAGTGTCATCTGAATGTTGTCCAGTGTCATCTGAGAGTGGTGCAGTGTCATCTGAGAATGATCCAGTGTCATCTGAGTGTGGTCCAGTGTAATCTGAGATTAATCCTGTGTTATCTGAGAGTGGTAAAGTGTCATCTGAGAGTGGTGCAGTGTCATCTGGGAGTGGTCCTGTTTCATCAAAGAGTGGTCAAGTGTCACCAAAAAGTGGTCCAGTGTCATCTTATAATGGTCCAATGTTTTCTGAGAGTGGTGCAGTGTCATCTGAGAACTGTCCAGTGTCATCTGAGTGTGATCCAGTGTCATCTGAGTGTGGTCCAGTTTAATCTGAGATTGGTGCAGTGTCATCTGAGAGGGGTCCAGTGTCATCTGAGATGGTCCAGTTTCATCTTATTGTGGTCCAGTGTCATCTTAGAGTTGTTCAATGTCATCTGAAAGTGGTCCAATGTCATCTGAGAGTGATCCGGTGTCATCTGAAAGTGGTCACGTGTCATCTGGGAGTGGTGCAGTATCATCTGAGAGTGATTCGGTTTCATCAAAGAGTGGTCCAGTGTCATCTGAGAGTGGTCCAGTTTCATCTTTTTGTGGTCCAGTGTCATCTTAGAGTTGTCCAGTGTCATCTGAAAGTGGTCCAGTGTCTTCTGAGAGTGGTGCTGTGTCATCTGAGAATGGTCCAGTGTCAACTGAGAATGATGCAGTGTCATCTGAGAATGGTCCAGTTTCACCTAAGAGTGGTGCAGTGTCATCTGAGAATGGTCCAGTTTCATCTTATTGTGGTCCAGTGTCATCTGAGAATTGTCCAGTGTCATCTGAAAGTGGTCCAGTGTTAACTGTGAGTGATCCGGTGTCATCTGAGAGTGGTCCAGTGTCATCTGAGAGTGGTGCAGTGTCATCTGAGAGTGGACTAGTGTCATTTTAGAATGGTGCAGAGTCATCTTAGATTGGTCCAGTGTCATCTGAGAGTGGTCAAATGACATCTGAGAGTGATCCGTTGTCATCTGAGTGTGGTGCAGTGCCATCTGAGAATGGTGCAGTTTCTTCTGAAAGTGGTGAAGTGTCGTCTGAGAGTGGTCCAATGTCATCTAAAATTGGTCCAGTGTCATCTGTGAGTGGTCCAGTGTCATCTGAGAATGGTTCAGTGTCATCTTAGAATAGTGCAGTGTCATCTGAGAGTGTTCCAGTATCAATTGATAGTGGTTTAGTGTCATCTGAAAATGGTCCAGTGTCATCTGAGATTGGTCCAGTGTCATCTGAGTGTGCTACAGTGTCATCTAAGAGTGGTGCAGTTTCATCTGTGTATGGTCCAGTGTCATCTGAGAGATGTCCAGTGTCATCTGAAAGTGGTCCAATGTAATCTGAGAGTGATCCGGTGTAAACTGATAGTGGTCCAGTGTCATCTGAGAATGGTGCAGTGTCATCTTAGAGTGGTCTATTTTCATCTGAGAGTGATCCAGTGTCATCTGAGTGTGGTCCAGTGTCATCTGAAAGCAGTGCAGTGTCATCTGAGAGTCATCCAGTGTCATCTGAGAGTTGTGCAGTATCATCTGAGAGTGGTCCAGTGTCATCTGAGTGTGGTGCAGTTTCATCTGAGATTGGTGCAGTGACATCTGAGTGTGGTGAAGTGTCGTCTGAGAGTGGTCCAGTGTCAACTGAGAAAGATGCAGTGTCATCTGAAAATGGTCCAGTTTCATCTAAGTATGGTCCAGTGTCATCTGAGAATTGTCCAGTGTCATCTGAAAGTGGTCCAATGTTATCTGGGAGTGATCCGGTGTCATCTGAAAGTGGTCCAGTGTCATCTGAGAGTGGTGCTGTGTATTCTGAGATTTGGCCAGTGTCATCTGAGAATGGTCCAGTGTCATCTCAGACTGGTGCAGTGTCATCTGAGAGTGGACTAGTGTCATCTGAGAGTGGTGCAGAGTCATCTTAGAGTGGTCCAGTGTCATCTGAGAGTGGTCAAATGTAATCTGAGAGTGATCCGGATTCATCTGAGAGTGGTGCAGTGTCATCTGAGAGTGGTGCAGTGTCATCTGAAAGTGGTGAAGTGTCGTCTGAGAGTGGTCCAATGTCATCTAAAAGTGGTCCAGTGTCATCTGTGAGTGGTCCAGTGTCATCTGAGAATGGTCCAGTGTCATCTTAGAATAGTGCAGTATAATCTGAGAGTGCTCCGGAATCAATTGATAGTGGTCTAGTGTCATCTGAAAATGGTCCAGTGTTATCTGACATTGGTCCAGTGTCAATTGAGTGTGTTACAGTGTCATCTAAGAGTGGTGCAGTTTCATCTGTGTGTGGTCCAGTGTCATCTGAGAGATGTCCAGTGTCATCTGAAAGTGGTCCAATGTAATCTGAGAGTGATCCGGTGTAATCTGATAGTGGTCCAGTGTCATCTGAGAATGGTGCAGTATCATCTTAGAGTGGTCTATTTTCATCTGAGGGTGATCCAGTGTCATCTGAGTGTGGTACAGTGTCATGTGAGAGTGGTGCAGTGTAATCTGAGAATGGTCCAGTGTCATCAGAGAGTGGTCCAGTGTAATCTGAGATAAATTCTGTGTCATCTGAGAGTGGTGCAGTTTCATCTGAGAGTGGTCCAGTATAATCAAAGAGTGGTCAAGTGTTACCTGAGAGTGGTCCAGTGTCATCATAGAGTGGTCCAGTTTAATCTGAGTGTTGTCCAGTGTTATCTGAGAGTGGTCCAATATCATCTTAGAATGGTCCAATGTTATCTGAGAGTGGTGCAGTGTCATCTGGGAACGGTCCAGTGTCTTCTGAGAGTGATCAAGTGTCATCTCAGTGTGTTCCAGTGTCATCTGAGAGTGGTGCGGTGTCATCTGAGAGTGGTCCAATATCATCTGAGATGGTCCAATTTCACTTATTGTGGTCCAGTGTCATCTTAGAGTTGTCTAGTGTCATCTGAAAGTGGTCCAATGTCATCTGAGAGTGATCCGGTGTCATCTGAAAGTGGTCACGTGTCATCTGAGAATGGTGCAGTATCATCTGAGAGTGGTGCAGTTTCATCTGTGTTTGGTCTAGTGTCATCTGAGAGTTGTCCAGTGTCATCTGAAAGTGGTCCAACGTAATTTGAGAGAGATCCGGTGTAATCTGATAGTGGTCCAGTGTCATCTGAGAGTGGTTCAGTGTCGTCTTAGAGTGGTCCATTGTCATCTGAGAGTGATCCATTGTAATCTGAGTGTGGTACAGTGTCATTTGAAAGTGGTGCAGTGTCATCAGAGAGTGATCCAGTGTCATCTGAGAGTGGTGCAGTATCATCTGAGAGTGGTCCAGTGTCATCTGAGAGTGGTGCAGTGTCATCTGAGAGTGGTGCAGTGACATCTGAGAGTGGTGAAGTGTCATTTGAGAGTGGTCCAATGTCATCTGATAGTGGTCCTGTGTCATCTTAGAGTGGTCCAATATCATCTGAGAATGGTGCAGTGTCATCTGAGAACGGTCCAGTGTCATCTGAGAGTGGTCCAGTGTCATCTGAGAGTTGTCCAGTGTCATCTGAGAGTGGTGCACTATCATCTGAGAGAGGTCCATAGTCTTCTAAGAGTGGTGCAGTGTCATCTGAGAGTGGAGCAGTGTCATCTGAGGGTGGTGAAGTTTCATCTGAAGGTGGTCCAGTGTCATCTGAGAGTGGTCCATTGTCATCTTAGATTGGTCCAGTGTCCTCTGAGAGTGGTGCAGTGTCATATGAGAATGGTCCAATGTCATCTGTGAATGATCCAGTGTCATCTGAATGTTGTCCAGTGTCATCTGAGAGTGGTGCAGTGTCATCTGAGAATGATCCAGTGTCATCTGAGTGTGGTCCAGTGTAATCTGAGATTAATCCTGTGTTATCTGAGAGTGGTAAAGTGTCATCTGAGAGTGGTGCAGTGTCATCTGGGAGTGGTCCTGTTTCATCAAAGAGTGGTCAAGTGTCACCAAAAAGTGGTCCAGTGTTATCTTTAATGGTCCAATGTTTTCTGAGAGTGGTGCAGTGTCATCTGAGAACTGTCCAATGTCATCTGAGAGTGATCCAGTGTCATCTGAGTGTGGTCCAGTTTAATCTGAGATTGGTGCAGTGTCATCTGAGAGGGGTCCAGTGTCATCTGAGATGGTCCAGTTTCATCTTATTGTGGTCCAGTGTCATCTTAGAGTTGTTCAATGTCATCTGAAAGTGGTCCAATGTCATCTGAGAGTGATCCGGTGTCATCTGAAAGTGGTCACGTGTCATCTGGGAGTGGTGCAGTATCATCTGAGAGTGATTCGGTTTCATCAAAGAGTGGTCCAGTGTCATCTGAGAGTGGTCCAGTTTCATCTTTTTGTGGTCCAGTGTCATCTTAGAGTTGTCCAGTGTCATCTGAAAGTGGTCCAGTGTCTTCTGAGAGTGGTGCTGTGTCATCTGAGAATGGTCCAGTGTCAACTGAGAATGATGCAGTGTCATCTGAGAATGGTCCAGTTTCACCTAAGAGTGGTGCAGTGTCATCTGAGAATGGTCCAGTTTCATCTTATTGTGGTCCAGTGTCATCTGAGAATTGTCCAGTGTCATCTGAAAGTGGTCCAGTGTTAACTGTGAGTGATCCGGTGTCATCTGAGAGTGGTCCAGTGTCATCTGAGAGTGGTGCAGTGTCATCTGAGAGTGGACTAGTGTCATTTTAGAATGGTGCAGAGTCATCTTAGATTGGTCCAGTGTCATCTGAGAGTGGTCAAATGACATCTGAGAGTGATCCGTTGTCATCTGAGTGTGGTGCAGTGCCATCTGAGAATGGTGCAGTTTCTTCTGAAAGTGGTGAAGTGTCGTCTGAGAGTGGTCCAATGTCATCTAAAATTGGTCCAGTGTCATCTGTGAGTGGTCCAGTGTCATCTGAGAATGGTTCAGTGTCATCTTAGAATAGTGCAGTGTCATCTGAAAGTGTTCCAGTATCAATTGATAGTGGTCTAGTGTCATCTGAAAATGGTCCAGTGTCATCTGAGATTGGTCCAGTGTCATCTGAGTGTGCTACAGTGTCATCTAAGAGTGGTGCAGTTTCATCTGTGTATGGTCCAGTGTCATCTGAGAGATGTCCAGTGTCATCTGAAAGTGGTCCAATGTAATCTGAGAGTGATCCGGTGTAAACTGATAGTGGTCCAGTGTCATCTGAGAATGGTGCAGTGTCATCTTAGAGTGGTCTATTTTCATCTGAGAGTGATCCAGTGTCATCTGAGTGTGGTCCAGTGTCATCTGAAAGCAGTGCAGTGTCATCTGAGAGTCATCCAGTGTCATCTGAGAGTTGTGCAGTATCATCTGATAGTGGTCCAGTGTCATCTGAGTGTGGTGCAGTTTCATCTGAGATTGGTGCAGTGACATCTGAGTGTGGTGAAGTGTCGTCTGAGAGTAGTCCAATGTCATCTGAGAGTTGTCCAGTGTCATCTTAGAGTGGTCCAATGTCATCTGAGAATTGTGCAGTGTCATCTAAGAACGGTCAGTGTCATCTGAGAGTGGTCCAGTATCTTCTGAGAGTGGTCCAGTGTCATCTGAGAGTGGTGCACTATCATCTGAGAAAGGTCCATAGTCATCTGAGAGTGGTGCAGTGTCATCTGAGAGTGGAGCAGTGTCATCTGAGGGTGGTTAAGTGTCATCTGAAGGTGGTCCAGTGTCATCTGAGAGTAGTCCATTGTCATTCTTGATTGGTCCAGTTTCCTCTGTGAGTGGTGCAGTGTCATATGAGAATGGTCCAGTGTCATATGAGAATGATCCAGTGTCATCTTAGTGTGGTCCAGTGTCATTTGAGAGTGGTGCAGTGTCAACTGAGAATGGTCAAGTGTCATATGTGAATGATCCAGTGTTATCTGAGTGTGGTCCAGTGTCATCTGAGAGTGGTGCAGTGTCATCTGAGAATGGTCCAGTGTCATATTAGATTGGTCCAGTGTAATCTGAGATTAATCCTGTGTCATCTAAGAGTGGTGCAGTGTCATCTGAGAGTGCTCCAGTATCAACTGATAGTTGTCTAGTGTCATCTGAAAATGGTCCAGTGTCATTTAAGATTGGTCCAGTGTCATCTTAGTGTGGTACAGTGTCATCTAAGAGTGGTGCAGTTTCATCTGTGTGTGGTCCAGTGTCATCTGAGAGATGTCCAGTGTCATCTGAAAGTTGTCCAATGTAATCTGAGAGTGATCCGGTGTAATCTGATAGTGGTCCAGTGTCATCTTAGAATGGTGCAGTGACATCTTGGAGTGGTCTATTTTCATCTGAGAGTGATCCAGTGTCATCTGAGTGTGGTCCAGTATCATCTGAGAGTGGTGCAGTTTCATCTTAGAATGGTCCAGTGTCATCTGAGAGTGGTCCAGTGTAATCTGAGATTAATCCTGTGTCATCTGAGAGTGGTGCAGTGTCATCTGAGAATGGTCCAGTATAATCAAAGAGTGGTCAAGTGTCACCTGAGAGTGGTCCAGTGTCATCTGAGAGTGGTCCAGTTTAATCTGAGTGTTGTCCAGTGTTATCTTAGAGTGGTCCAATGTCATCTTAGAGTGGTCCAACTTTATCTGAGAGTGGTGCAGTGTCATCTGAGAATGGTCCAGTGTCATCTGAGAGTGATCCAGTGTCATCTGAGTGTGGTCCAGTGTCATCTGAGAGTGGTGCGGTGTCATCTGAGAGTGGTCCAATGTCATCTGAGATGGTCCAGTTTAATCTTATTGTGGTCCAGTGTCATCTTAGAGTTGTCTAGTGTCATCTGAAAGTGGTCCAATTTCATCTGAGAGTGATTCGGTGTCATCTGAAGGTAGTCACGTGTCATCTGAGAGTGGTGCAGTATCATCTGCGAGTGGTGCAGTGTCATCTGTGTGTGGTCCAGTGTCAACTGAGAGTTGTCCAGTGTCATCTGAAAGTGGTCCAATGTAATTTGAGAGGGATCCGGTGTAATCTGATAGTGGTGCAGTGTCGTCTTAGAGTGGTCTATTGTCATCTGAGAGTGATCCAGTGTCATCTAAGTGTGGTGCAGTTTCATCTGAGAGTGATTCGGTGTCATCTGAAGGTAGTCACGTGTCATCTGAGAGTGGTGCAGTATCATCTGAGAGTGGTGCAGTGTCATCTGTGTGTGGTCCAGTGTCAACTGAGAGTTGTCCAGTGTCATCTGAAAGTGGTCCAATGTAATTTGAGAGGGATCCGGTGTAATCTGATAGTGGTCCAGTGTCATCAGAAAGTGGTGCAGTGTCGTCTTAGAGTGGTCTATTGTCATCTGAGAGTGATCCAGTGTCATCTGAGTGTGGTCCAGTGTCATCTGAAAGTGGTGCAGTGTCATCTGAGGGTGATCCAGTGTCATCTGAGAGTGGTGCAGTATCATCTGAGAGTGGTCCAGTGTCATCTGAGAGTGGTGCAGTATAATCTAAGAGTGGTGCAGTGTCATCTGTGTGTGGTCCATTGTAATCTGAGAGTTGTCCAGTGTCATCTGAAAGTGGTCCAATGTAATTTGAGAGAGATCCTGTGTAATCTGATAGTGTTCCAGTGTCATCTGAGAGTGGTGCAGTGTCGTCTTATAGTGGTCCATTGTTATCTAAAATGATCCAGTGTCATCTTAGTGTGGTCCAGTGTCATCTGAAAGTGGTGCAGTGTCATCTGAGAGTGATCCAGTGTCATCTGAGAATGGTGCAGTATCATCTGAGAGTGGTGCAGTGTCATCTGAGAATGGTGCAGTGTCATCTGAGAGTTGTGCAGTGACATCTGAGAGTGGTGAAGTGTCGTTTGAGAGTGGTCCAATGTCATCTGATAGTGGTCCTGTGTCATCTTAGAGTGGTCCAATGTCATCTGAGAATGGTGCAGTGTCATCTGAGAACGGTCCAGTGTCATCTCAGATTGGTCCAGTGTCATCTGAGAGTGGTCCAGTGTCATCTGAGAGTGGTTCAGTGTCATCTGAGAGTGGTGCACTATCATCTGAGAGAGGTCCATAGTCATCTGTGAGTGGTGCAGTGTCATCTGAGAGTGGAGCAGTGTCATCTGAGGGTGGTGAAGTGTCATCTGAAGGTGGTCCAGTGTCATCTGAGAGTGGTCCATTGTCATCCTAGATTGGTCCACACTCCTCTGAGAGTGGTGCAGTGTCATATGAGAATGGTCCAGTGTCATATGTGAATGATCCAGTGTCATCTGAGTGGGGTCCAGTGTCATCTGAAAGTGGTGCAGTGTCAACTGAGAATGGTCCAGTGTCATATGTGAATGATCCAGTGTCATCTGAGTGTGGTCCAGTGTCATCTGAGAGTGGTGCAGTGTCATCTGAGAATGGTCCAGTGTCATCGGAGAGTGGTCCAGTGTAATCTGAGATTAATCTTGTGTCATCTAAGAGTGGTGCAGTGTCATCTTAGAGTGCTCCAGTATCAATTGATAGTTGTCTAGTGTCATCTGAAAATGGTCCAGTGTCATCTGAGATTGGTCCAGTGTCATCTGAGCGTGGTACAGTGTCATCAAAGAGTGGTGCAGTTTCATCTATGTGAGGTCCAGTGTCATCTGAGAGATGTCCAGTTTCACCTGAAAGTGGTCCAATGTAATCTGAGAGTGATCCGGTGTAATCTGATAATAGTCCAGTGTCATCTGAGAATGGTGCAGTGTCATCTTGGAGTGGTCTATTTTCATCTGAGGGTGATCCAGTGTCATCTGAGTGTGGTCCAGTATCATCTGAGAGTGGTGCAGTATCATCTGAGAATGGTCCAGTGTCATCTGAGAGTGGTCCAGTGTAATCTGAGATTAATCCTGTGTCATCTGAGAGTGGTGCAGTGTCATCTGAGAGTGGACCAGTATAATCAAACAGTGGTCAAGTGTCAACTGAGAGTTGTCCAGTGTCATCAATGAGTGGTCCAGTTTAATCTGAGTGTTGTCCAGTGTTATCTAAGAGTGGTCCAATGTCATCTTAGAGTGGTCCAATGTTATTTGAGAGTGGTGCAGTGTCATCTGAGAGTGGTCCAATGTCATCTGAGAGTGGTCCAGTGTCATCTGAGATTGGTCCAGTGTAATCTGAGATTAATCCTGTGTCATCTAAGAGTTGTGCAGTGTCATCTGAGAGTGCTCCAGTATCAACTGATAGTGGTCTAGTGTCATCTGAAAATGGTCCAGTGTCATCTGAGATTGGTCCAGTGTCATCTTAGTGTGGTAAAGTGTCATCTAAGAGTGGTTCAGTTTCATGTGTGTGTGGTCCAGTGTCATCTGAGAGATGTCCAGTGTCATCTGAAAGTTGTCCAATGTAATCTGAGAGTGATCCGGTGTAATCTGATAGTGGTCCAGTGTCATCTTAGAATGGTGCAGTGACATCTTGGAGTGGTCTATTTTCATCTGAGAGTGATCCAATGTCATCTGAGTGTGGTCCAGTATCATCTGAGAGTGGTGCAGTTTCTTCTTAGAATGGTCCAGTGTCATCTGAGAGTGGTCCAGTGTAATCTGAGATTAATCCTGTGTCATCTGAGAGTGGTGCAGTGTCATCTGAGAGTGGTCCAGTATAATCAAAGATTGGTCAAGTGTCACCTGAGAGTGGTCCAGTGTCATCATAGAGTGGTCCAGTTTAATCTGAGTGTTGTCCAGTGTTATCTTAGAGTGGTCCAATGTCATCTTAGAGTGGTCCAACTTTATCTGAGAGTGGTGCAGTGTCATCTGAGAATGGTCCAGTGTCATCTGAGAGTGATCCAGTGTCATCTGAGTGTGGTCCAGTGTCATCTGAGAGTGGTGCGGTGTCATCTGAGAGTAGTCCAATGTCATCTGAGATGGTCCAGTTTAATCTTATTGTGGTCCATTGTCATCTTAGAGTTGTCTAGTGTCATCTGAAAGTGGTCCAATGTCATCTGAGAGTGATTCGGTGTCATCTGAAAGTAGTCACGTGTCATCTGAGAGTGTTGCAGTATCATCTGAGAGTGGTGCAGTGTCATCTGTGTGTGGTCCAGTGTCAACTGAGAGTTGTCCAGTGTCATCTGAAAGTGGTCCAATGTAATTTGAGAGGGATCCGGAGTAATCTGATAGTGGTCTAGTATCATCTGAAAGTGGTGCAGTGTCGTCTTAGAGTGGTCTATTGTCATCTGAGAGTGATCCAGTGTCATCTGAGTGTGGTCCAGTGTCATCTGAAAGTGGTGCAGTGTCATCTGAGGGTGATCCAGTGTCATCTGAGAGTGGTGCAGTATCATCTGAGAGTGGTCCAGTGTCATCTGAGAGTGGGGCAGTATAATCTAAGAATGGTGCAGTATCATCTGTGTGTGGTCCATTGTCATCTGAGAGTTGTCCAGTGTCATCTGAAAGTTGTCCAATGTTATTTGAGAGAGATCCGGTGTAATCTGATAGTGGTCCAGTGTCATCTGAGAATGGTGCAGTGTCGTCTTAGAGTGGTCCATTGTTATCTGAGAGTGATCCAGTGTCATCTTAGTGAGGTCCAGTGTCATCTGAAAGTGGTGCAGTGTCATCTGAGAGTGATCCAGTGTCATCTGAGAATGGTGCAGTGTCATCTGAGAGTTGTGCAGTGACATCTGAGGGTGGTGAAGTGTCGTTTGAGAGTGGTCCAATGTCATCTGATAGTGGTCCTGTGTCATCTTAGAGTGGTCCAATGTCATCTGAGAATGGTGCAGTGTCATCTGAGAACGGTCCAGTGTCATCTGAGAGTGGTCCAGTGTCATCTGAGAGTGGTCCAGTGTCATCTGAGAGTGGTCCAGTGTCATCTGAGAATGGTGCACTATCATCTGAGAGAGGTCCATAGTCATCTGTGAGTGGTGCAGTGTCATCTGAGAGTGGAGCAGTGTCATCTGAGGGTGGTGAAGTGTCATCTGAAGGTGGTCCAGTGTCATCTGAGAGTGGTCCATTGTCATCCTAGATTGGTCCACTGTCCTCTGAGAGTGGTGCAGTGTCATATGAGAATGGTCCAGTGTCATATGTGAATGATCCAGTGTCATCTGAGTGTGGTCCAGTGTCATCTGAGAGTGGTGCAGTGTCAACTGAGAATGGTCCAGTGTCATATGTGAATGATCCAGTGTCATCTGAGTGTGGTCCAGTGTCATCTGAGAGTGGTCCAGTGTAATCTGAGATTAATCTTGTGTCATCTAAGAGTGGTGCAGTGTCATCTGAGAGTGCTCCAGTATCAATTGATAGTTGTCTAGTGTCATCTGAAAATGGTCCAGTGTCATCTGAGATTGGTCCAGTGTCATCTGAGCGTGGTACAGTGTCATCAAAGAGTGGTGCAGTTTCATCTGTGTGAGGTCCAGTGTCATCTGAGAGATGTCCAGTTTCACCTGAAAGTGGTCCAATGTAATCTGAGAGTGATCCTGTGTAATCTGATAATAATCCAGTGTCATCTGAGAATGGTGCAGTGTCATCTTGGAGTGGTCTATTTTCATCTGAGAGTGATCCAGTGTCATCTGAGTGTGGTCCAGTATCATCTGAGAGTGGTGCAGTATCAACTGAGAATGGTCTAGTGTCATCTGAGAGTGGTCCAATGTAATCTGAGATTAATCCTGTGTCATCTGAGTGGTGCAGTGTCATCTGAGAGTGGACCAGTATAATCAAAGAGTGGTCAAGTGTCAACTGAGAGTGGTCCAGTGTCATCAATGAGTGGTCCAGGGCTAGGGCTAGGGCTAGGGCTAGGGCTAGGGCTAGGGCTAGGGCTAGGGCTAGGGCTAGGGCTAGGGCTAGGGCTAGGGCTAGGGCTAGGGCTAGGGCTAGGGCTAGGGCTAGGGCTAGGGCTAGGGCTAGGGCTAGGGCTAGGGCTAGGGCTAGGGCTAGGGTTTTGCTGGTTGATGAGGGTCCTCCCCTTGCCAAGGTCAGTCCTAAACCTCTGGACATTCCTGGATCTAAGATGAATATGAGAAGACATGGCTATCAAATACTATAGTTAATTTATGGTAATTTCAGTTTAGCTAATGTAATTCAAGTAGTGGCTTATCTATAATAAATTATCTATGATACTAGTCCAATGGTGCAGTTAGCTATGAGATTTTGAGGAAAACTTTAATAGAAAACTGTATGAGCGACGTTTCTGTCTTTGGATGACTTGCTTCAGGCTCTGGACTAGTGTTTGTGCGTTGCATGGCTTATATAGTAAGTGTGGTGTGGTGTAGTGGCATGACATGATTGGGTAGAATGGTGAACAGGTGCGTATGGAGGGAGAAGTGTCTGGAGTATGGCGGGAAAAAGAGAGAAGTTGACAAAAAATTAATAGTGAAAAAGATATTAAACGTGCGCAAAAAACAAAACTTGCGAATGTTTTGGATCCGTAGTACTGACGA
>CBDBLJ010000012.1:0-574381 GCA_965206885.1 Amylibacter sp.
GTGTTAACGACAAGTGATGAACAGGAATACCTGCTAGTCGCTATATGCATAACTATTGTGCGTAGTGATTAAAATTCACTCAATTATTTAATATCAAATCACTTTTCTTAGAGTTCTTTATCTCATCTACAACGAAATCGCGGAAGGCAGCTACCCGTTTTGACTGTCTAAGTTCCTCTGGGTAAGCCAGATAGACAGGAATAACCTGACTTTCGTCGTCTGGAAGCACGCGAATAAGGTCTGGAAACTTCCTGCTGACGTAATCTGGTAGTACACCGATTCCCACATGATGCAGAGTTGCCTGTAGGACGCCAAAATAATTATTTACAGTCAAATGTGATGCATGATCGGATGAAAGTAGGGGTTTTATCCACTTCACGCTCTCGTTCACCTGGCGAGATGTTAAGTTTTGGCTAAGGATTCTATGGGTTGCCAAATCTTCCATCGTTTCAGGGTGTCCGAATTGATCCAGATATTCTTGGGTCGCATAAAGCCGCATGTGCACATCCATCAAACGACGGCGCACCAAATCAGCTTGACTTGGTTCTTTCATTCGGATGGCAACATCAGCCTCACGCATGGGTAAGTCCAAAACGCGTTCTTCGAGCTTTAGGTCGATTTTCAATTCTGGATGCTTGTCATAAAGGCGCCCAATACGCGGCGCCAACCAGAGTGTTCCAAAGCCAGTGGTGGTTGTAACGCGAAGTTCACCAATGACTTCATCCTCGGCATCGCGAATACGTGCTGTCGCTGCTTCCAGCTTACTCGACATGTCTCGGGTGGCATCAAATAATAACTCACCTTGTTCCGTGAGAATCAAACCGCGAGCGTGTCGGTGGAACAGGATAACATCAAGCGCTTCTTCCAAAGCACGGATTTGGCGGCTGACGGCAGATTGTGACAAATGGAGTGTATTACCAGCGTGGGTCAAGCTACCAGCATCAGCAACAGCATGAAAAACTCTTAGTTTATCCCAATCCATTGTAATTCCCTGTTTATTATAATTTTGCGATGACCATAGCCTATGTCGCTAAGATTCATAGAGAAATAGTGAATGGTTTATGCTTTTTGTAAGAAATATACTTGAGTGCCAGCTTCTTCAGCTTGTTCTAATAATTGATGGCCTTGTTCTGCACAGAAGTGGGGAACATCGACGATCGCTGCAGGGTCATCTGCAAGCATTTTTAAAACTTGCCCAGATTGTAAGGCCTGCAAGCGCTTACGTGCTTTTAGCACAGGAAGAGGGCACAATAGCCCTGTTGCATCTAATTCGGCGTCATAGGTCATAAATATGGAATTAATCGTGGATGTTACAGAAGTCCACGTATATGTGACGTGACCTTGATGAATTACCAAGCTAGAAGGACGTTATGTTTGGAATTGATCTCTTTGATGCGGCTCTAACGCCGTCCCTGATTGTGGCTCTGCTTGCGGGCGTCATCAGTTTTTTGTCGCCGTGCGTTTTGCCGATTGTGCCACCCTATCTGGCCTATATGGGTGGGATTTCGATGGCGGATATGAAAGATGATAGGGTTTCCAACAAACCTGCTGTGATTGCAGCGGTATTCTTTGCCCTAGGGCTATCTACAGTTTTCATATTCTTAGGGTTTGCTGCATCTGCGTTTGGACAATTATTCTTGCAATATCAAGATGTTATGGGGAAAATTGCAGGTGGCGTAATTCTTATCTTTGGATTGCATTTTCTGGGTGTTTTTACGATTCCATTTTTGCAACGCGAAGCACGACTTGATGCAGGTGATCAAGGTGGTTCTGCCTTTGGTGCATATGTTCTTGGCTTGGCATTTGCATTTGGTTGGACACCGTGTATTGGCCCGATCCTAGGTGCGATCCTATCCTTGGCTGCACAAGAGGCATCCATAACGCGCGGAATGCTTTTACTGGGAACTTACGCAGTTGGCCTTGGATTACCCTTTATTGTCGCAGCAATCTTTATCAATCGCGCCATTGGTTTTATGAACCGCTTTAAGCGCCATATGGGTCTGATTGAAAAGATTATGGGCGGTATGCTTGTCGTTGTGGGGATCATGTTGATTACGGGCGCTTTCACTCGCTTTTCCTTTTGGTTGTTGGAAACTTTTCCAGCCTTAAGTACAATTGGTTAAATCGCCTTACTTTTTCCGGATTTCATGCCTATAATTCGCCTATAACGAGCGAATAGGCGTGGATGTATGTCCCAAAAAAAACAACAGGTTCAAAGGCGTAAGGTTTTTTACGTTCCAGGATATGATCCCATTTTGCCACGTAGGTACCGAGAACTGTATCGCACTGAAGGTGCATTGCAGGCAGATGTCTCCAGCTATGATCTGACACTGAAAGGGAAGAGTGGTAAAACTCAAACTTATGGTTGGACTGTAGATACGACAATTGATGGGCAAACCACCCATACGGATTTTGATTTTTTATTATGGTCAGACATCGTGCAAAAATCGATGCAGCGCACAATTGCAGGCAGTTTCTGGCTGTTAGCGCGAACAGCTTGGGCTTATATTTCAACTGGATCGTTGTTTCGTCTAATGAAATTACAAAAAGGGCCAATTATAGCTGCACTGTATCCTGTTGTCGTTTTGCTAGCGCAGCTGCTGGTTGGGCTGTGTTTGGGCTATATCACGTATAGCATGGTTGAGTATCTAAGCCATTGGGCATTGGGTGTTTTTGCTGGGGTTGCTGTACTTTGTACAATCATGATGTGGTTTAAATCCATAGATAATAAGATTTATGCTTATTATTTGATGCACGACTATGCATTTTCTGCACAATATGACGGAGATATTCCAGAGGTTTTACGGGCGCGAATGCGCGAGTTTGCAGATAGTATTCATCAAGCATTACAAGAGGATGTGGATGAGGTATTGGTTGTAGGGCATTCATCCGGAGCGCATTTATCGATTTCGATCTTAGCAGATTTAATACGTCGTCTTGGTGTTCCAAAAGAAGGGCCGCAATTGAGCTTTTTGACTTTAGGTCATGTGGTACCCATGGTTAGTTTCTTGCCAAAAGCTTGGGTGTTAAGGTGAATAAGTTCAGATAGATGTGAGACTGTTTTTTTGTTGCCAAGATTTAGGCGGCCTCGGAGACTGAGTATTGTAAAAAACCAACTCACGAGGCCAATATGCAAATCATAAGACTGCACAAGAACGTTTATAAACTTTATGCTTGGGCGCGGACACAAGAATGTTTGGATGCGTACCGTATCAAATACGAAGACACGGTTCGGCAATGGGAAGCTTTACGCGCAGAGGGTGTTTCTCTAGCAAAATGCGCTGAATTTGTCGGCATCTCTCGGTCTACTTATTATCGCTACAAGCGGGTTTTGAAGGATTTGGCGCAAGGGATTATGCCGCCATCAAAGGCCCCAAAACACCGCAATAAGTCACAGTGGGGTGAGGCAGAAAAACAGTTGGTGCTCGAAATTCGCCGCGACAATAAAACCTACGGTAAGGAAAAAATAGGGGCCATCTTGCGGCGCGATAAAAACCAAATCATAAGCGATAGCACCGTGGGGCGTATCTTGGGTTTTCTACGCAAGAAAGGCCTGATTACACGATCAAGGTCTGCACCACAAAAGCGCAAGCGTAACTTCTCCAAGGGCCACGCCCTGACTTCGTAGGATTTCGGCTGTAACACATTGATATTATTGGCCTGCTTTTTCACAGGGCACTACATCGCGGATTTCCGGCGATGGGATTCAACGGTCAGAGAGTGTCGATCAGGCCTTTTCAGGTCTGGGCTTGCGCGTTCTTTCCGGCGGCATCCTGAAGGGTGCTTCGTTCCACGACAGGCCAACACAGCGCAGGATGCGTTTGGCGTCGGTTGTGGCCGGGCTGGGCATGGCATATTGTTCGCTGGTGCCCTTGCGCCTCAGGATGGAAATCTGAAGTCGGTCGAGTTCCCGACGGATGCGGGCCGGGCTCATGGGATGGCCCAGCATCTGCAGGCGCTTGCGCAGGTGTTGCAGGCAACAGAAAGCCATGTAGCAGATGGCGATATGGGCCTGTATCCGCCGCGGCGTCCAGTGATAGACGGGTCGGATTTTCAGGTCATGCTTGTTGGTGCGGAAGCAGGTTTCGATCAGCCAGAGCTGGTGATATTGGGCGATGGCCGCCTCGGGTGCGAGATCGTCCCTGCCATGAACGATGATGGCGTGCAGCCCGTCCCATTGGGCTGCCGCGTCGATCTTGTCCTGATCAAGTGTGATCTCGCCCGTATCGGGAAACGAGAGGAAGCGGGCATATCCCCGGTGACTGACACTGGCGGGGCTCCGGCTCCGCCGAAGCTTCTTTTGCAGGCGCTCAAGGGCCTTCTGGCGCTTGTGGGCATCCTTGCGGGCGCGGGCGGGCGAGAAGGTGACGATGATCCGGGCACCGTCATGCTCAATCACCTTGTAGCGCCCCGCCTCGGCAGCGCCCTCCGCCGCGCCGTGTCCGGCCCATGGCTTGTAACCGCCCGTGTCCAGGGCCTTGTCTTTCACGCCCGCCGGGGCCGACTTCAGGCGATAGCCCAGAATGAACGGCAGGCCTTTGGTGCGCAACATATCCTGATTGTCGGCGCTGAGCATCCCGGCATCTGCCACCAGCGTGATCTTTCCGAGCTTGTAGCGCTCTTCCAACCCCTTGATCGCGGCCTCAAGCGTATGGCCTTCCCACATATTGCCGGGAAACAGGTCATAGCCGACCGGCAAGCCGTCGGTGGTGACCATCAGCGCCAACACCACCTGACTGCGATGCGATTTCCCGTCCTTGCTGTACCCCTTGGCCAGCAAGCGGTCGGACGCGTCTTCCGGATCCTCCCGATCTGTATCGAAGGCCAGTGTTGTGCAGTCGTAGAAGAGGACATCGACCGGTCCCGCCAGAAGCGTCTCCGCCGCCTCGTGTGACATCCGACAGACCCGGTTGATCGTCGCCGCGTCCATGTAGTCCATAGCCTGGTAGACCCGGTCCAGATTGAGGGTGATCCCGACCCTGTGGGCCAGTGCATCCACCGTTGCCCGCTTGCTCTCTGGCTGCGACAGGCGCGCCAGCACCAGTTCGCGTAAAATGCGATCGCTGCTCTTGCGCCGGGTGCCCAGAAGCCCATTCCAGCCCAGGCCGGAATAAACCTCCCCCATCACATCGCGCAAACCAAGCGACAGGCGGGACTCTTCGCGGCACTCCCCAAGATCGACATTCAGTTTTTCCGGACGCGGGGCGGTGCGCACAAGTGTCGCCAGATCAGCATATTCCGTTGGGGTGAACAGTTCCATTTGCGGGGACTGTGCGGTACGCAGTTCTTCCATGATCCGGCCAGCCAGGCGCTTGAGGTCCTCGACTTCAGTGTCGTTATGCGCGATGCCGACATGCCGGACGACCTTCTGGCGAACCTTCTGACCGGTGCGCACCGACTGGACGATCTGGATGCGGGTGCGCTTGCGTTCGGGATCATGTTTGGTGCGGATGAACATGTGCGGGAGTGTAGCAGAACCTCCAGAAACCGCAACCCTCAATTGCCATTGGGGGCACTACTTTACCCTCCCGGAAGCCAGGGCCTGAAGTTAAACAAAAAAACACCCCACAAGCCGACAAAACCTACGAACTCAGGAACTTATTCAGTATAGGAGAAGGGTAAAAAGCGTTTGGACAAAAAAAGAGGCCGAGCAAAGCTCGGCCTTAGTCCAACAGGGAGTGAAGAACGAGCGGGAACGCAACAAAGTTGCTCGTCCACTCATCTTCAAGATAATGATTATATAGACTAAGTGTTAACGACAAGTGATGAACAGGAATACCTGCTAGTCGCTATATGCATAACTATTGTGCGTAGTGATTAAAATTCACTCAATTATTTAATATCAAATCACTTTTCTTAGAGTTCTTTATCTCATCTACAACGAAATCGCGGAAGGCAGCTACCCGTTTTGACTGTCTAAGTTCCTCTGGGTAAGCCAGATAGACAGGAATAACCTGACTTTCGTCGTCTGGAAGCACGCGAATAAGGTCTGGAAACTTCCTGCTGACGTAATCTGGTAGTACACCGATTCCCACATGATGCAGAGTTGCCTGTAGGACGCCAAAATAATTATTTACAGTCAAATGTGATGCATGATCGGATGAAAGTAGGGGTTTTATCCACTTCACGCTCTCGTTCACCTGGCGAGATGTTAAGTTTTGGCTAAGGATTCTATGGGTTGCCAAATCTTCCATCGTTTCAGGGTGTCCGAATTGATCCAGATATTCTTGGGTCGCATAAAGCCGCATGTGCACATCCATCAAACGACGGCGCACCAAATCAGCTTGACTTGGTTCTTTCATTCGGATGGCAACATCAGCCTCACGCATGGGTAAGTCCAAAACGCGTTCTTCGAGCTTTAGGTCGATTTTCAATTCTGGATGCTTGTCATAAAGGCGCCCAATACGCGGCGCCAACCAGAGTGTTCCAAAGCCAGTGGTGGTTGTAACGCGAAGTTCACCAATGACTTCATCCTCGGCATCGCGAATACGTGCTGTCGCTGCTTCCAGCTTACTCGACATGTCTCGGGTGGCATCAAATAATAACTCACCTTGTTCCGTGAGAATCAAACCGCGAGCGTGTCGGTGGAACAGGATAACATCAAGCGCTTCTTCCAAAGCACGGATTTGGCGGCTGACGGCAGATTGTGACAAATGGAGTGTATTACCAGCGTGGGTCAAGCTACCAGCATCAGCAACAGCATGAAAAACTCTTAGTTTATCCCAATCCATTGTAATTCCCTGTTTATTATAATTTTGCGATGACCATAGCCTATGTCGCTAAGATTCATAGAGAAATAGTGAATGGTTTATGCTTTTTGTAAGAAATATACTTGAGTGCCAGCTTCTTCAGCTTGTTCTAATAATTGATGGCCTTGTTCTGCACAGAAGTGGGGAACATCGACGATCGCTGCAGGGTCATCTGCAAGCATTTTTAAAACTTGCCCAGATTGTAAGGCCTGCAAGCGCTTACGTGCTTTTAGCACAGGAAGAGGGCACAATAGCCCTGTTGCATCTAATTCGGCGTCATAGGTCATAAATATGGAATTAATCGTGGATGTTACAGAAGTCCACGTATATGTGACGTGACCTTGATGAATTACCAAGCTAGAAGGACGTTATGTTTGGAATTGATCTCTTTGATGCGGCTCTAACGCCGTCCCTGATTGTGGCTCTGCTTGCGGGCGTCATCAGTTTTTTGTCGCCGTGCGTTTTGCCGATTGTGCCACCCTATCTGGCCTATATGGGTGGGATTTCGATGGCGGATATGAAAGATGATAGGGTTTCCAACAAACCTGCTGTGATTGCAGCGGTATTCTTTGCCCTAGGGCTATCTACAGTTTTCATATTCTTAGGGTTTGCTGCATCTGCGTTTGGACAATTATTCTTGCAATATCAAGATGTTATGGGGAAAATTGCAGGTGGCGTAATTCTTATCTTTGGATTGCATTTTCTGGGTGTTTTTACGATTCCATTTTTGCAACGCGAAGCACGACTTGATGCAGGTGATCAAGGTGGTTCTGCCTTTGGTGCATATGTTCTTGGCTTGGCATTTGCATTTGGTTGGACACCGTGTATTGGCCCGATCCTAGGTGCGATCCTATCCTTGGCTGCACAAGAGGCATCCATAACGCGCGGAATGCTTTTACTGGGAACTTACGCAGTTGGCCTTGGATTACCCTTTATTGTCGCAGCAATCTTTATCAATCGCGCCATTGGTTTTATGAACCGCTTTAAGCGCCATATGGGTCTGATTGAAAAGATTATGGGCGGTATGCTTGTCGTTGTGGGGATCATGTTGATTACGGGCGCTTTCACTCGCTTTTCCTTTTGGTTGTTGGAAACTTTTCCAGCCTTAAGTACAATTGGTTAAATCGCCTTACTTTTTCCGGATTTCATGCCTATAATTCGCCTATAACGAGCGAATAGGCGTGGATGTATGTCCCAAAAAAAACAACAGGTTCAAAGGCGTAAGGTTTTTTACGTTCCAGGATATGATCCCATTTTGCCACGTAGGTACCGAGAACTGTATCGCACTGAAGGTGCATTGCAGGCAGATGTCTCCAGCTATGATCTGACACTGAAAGGGAAGAGTGGTAAAACTCAAACTTATGGTTGGACTGTAGATACGACAATTGATGGGCAAACCACCCATACGGATTTTGATTTTTTATTATGGTCAGACATCGTGCAAAAATCGATGCAGCGCACAATTGCAGGCAGTTTCTGGCTGTTAGCGCGAACAGCTTGGGCTTATATTTCAACTGGATCGTTGTTTCGTCTAATGAAATTACAAAAAGGGCCAATTATAGCTGCACTGTATCCTGTTGTCGTTTTGCTAGCGCAGCTGCTGGTTGGGCTGTGTTTGGGCTATATCACGTATAGCATGGTTGAGTATCTAAGCCATTGGGCATTGGGTGTTTTTGCTGGGGTTGCTGTACTTTGTACAATCATGATGTGGTTTAAATCCATAGATAATAAGATTTATGCTTATTATTTGATGCACGACTATGCATTTTCTGCACAATATGACGGAGATATTCCAGAGGTTTTACGGGCGCGAATGCGCGAGTTTGCAGATAGTATTCATCAAGCATTACAAGAGGATGTGGATGAGGTATTGGTTGTAGGGCATTCATCCGGAGCGCATTTATCGATTTCGATCTTAGCAGATTTAATACGTCGTCTTGGTGTTCCAAAAGAAGGGCCGCAATTGAGCTTTTTGACTTTAGGTCATGTGGTACCCATGGTTAGTTTCTTGCCAAAAGCTTGGGTGTTAAGGTGAATAAGTTCAGATAGATGTGAGACTGTTTTTTTGTTGCCAAGATTTAGGCGGCCTCGGAGACTGAGTATTGTAAAAAACCAACTCACGAGGCCAATATGCAAATCATAAGACTGCACAAGAACGTTTATAAACTTTATGCTTGGGCGCGGACACAAGAATGTTTGGATGCGTACCGTATCAAATACGAAGACACGGTTCGGCAATGGGAAGCTTTACGCGCAGAGGGTGTTTCTCTAGCAAAATGCGCTGAATTTGTCGGCATCTCTCGGTCTACTTATTATCGCTACAAGCGGGTTTTGAAGGATTTGGCGCAAGGGATTATGCCGCCATCAAAGGCCCCAAAACACCGCAATAAGTCACAGTGGGGTGAGGCAGAAAAACAGTTGGTGCTCGAAATTCGCCGCGACAATAAAACCTACGGTAAGGAAAAAATAGGGGCCATCTTGCGGCGCGATAAAAACCAAATCATAAGCGATAGCACCGTGGGGCGTATCTTGGGTTTTCTACGCAAGAAAGGCCTGATTACACGATCAAGGTCTGCACCACAAAAGCGCAAGCGTAACTTCTCCAAGGGCCACGCCAAAGGATGGAAATATAAGGATTACAAAGATATAGAGATTGGAGAACGTGTGCAGATCGACCACATGACTGCCACGAAAAACGGCGTCACCTGCAAGCACTTTCAGGCCTGGGAACGGCGTAGCAAGCACATCCACGCGCAAATTTATTCGAATGCCACCGCACGCTCTGCCAAACGGTTTTTGGAAGAGCTTGTGGAAATAGCTCCCTATAAAATCCTCTCAATTCAAGTTGATGGTGGCTCCGAGTTTATGGCCGATTTTGAGACGGCGTGTGAGCAGATGAAAATCCCGCTCATTGTATTGCCGCCAGCCAGACCGAAATACAATGGTGGCGTTGAGCGTGGAAACCGCACCTTCCGCGAGGAATTCTATGATTGTTGTGATCTGATTGCCGATAGCATTGGAGCTATGCGGTTTGAACTGAGAAAAGCTGTCGAAAAATATAACACATTCAGACCACATCACGCCTTGAAAGGTAAGACACCCATGGAGTACCTTCGAATCACTCAGGCCGAAGCCGCGTGAGTCTCAAAACACATGAACCTATACAAAGGAATGATTTGAAATATTTGTGTCAACGTGGTGAGTTAACTTGGGTGGATGTCACAGCACCTGGGGATGGATGTACCTTTGCTCTATGTGAACCTGCTGCAGTTAGTGGTGTTGCTCCAGAAACGGGGCAAACAGGACCACTGGTATTTTCTGCGGCGTTTACGCAGACATTATCCAAAGAGTATTACGCCCGTATTAAGAACCGTTTCTTCCGTATGCACTTTCAATATCTTTGTCATTTTGACCGACCACGTGATTATGATTATTTTCAAATTACAGCGGGCCCAATGACTGTGAAAACGCGTTTTTCTGATCGTGCACCTAGCCCATCTGTGATTACGCGTGCGGTGAATAAATTCACATCCACTGAGGCGCCAAAATGAGCAAGGATATCATTCCGCCAAAGCCAATGAATCGCCCTGATAAGGTGACAATGTGGCAGCATATGCAATTGTTTCGTAAAGATATTTTCGCATCACAGCCGCAAAAACTGTATCGTGCTTGGATGGCAGAGTTTCGATTGCCATTTTTTAAATCTTATTTTGTAAATGATCCTAAGCTCGTAGATCATGTTTTGAAAAAAGACCCTGATAATTTTCCGAAATCAGAAATCATCAAAGGTGCTTTGTATTCATTGCTTGGCGATGGTGTGTTTGTGTCAAATGGTGAACTATGGAAACGCCAGCGCCGTATTATCGATCCTGCGTTTGAAGGCGGACGTTTGCGTGATGTATTCCCATCTATGGTGGCTGCTGGAGACGATGCCGTAGAGCGACTTAAAGTGCTATCTGATGCGTCCTCAATCGAAATAGAAGAGCAAGCCAGTCAGTTGGCCGCGGATATCATCTTTCGTACATTATTCTCCATTCCAATTACGGATGGTGATGCCAAACAGATTTTTGAAAAATTCAAGGAATATCAACGTACGCAACCACTCATGACAGTTGCGAGCTTCTTGAAAATTCCGAAGTGGATACCAAAGCTGCAACGCAGCAGTACGAAACGAACAAGTGCTGATATTCGTAAGCTTTTAACCGATCTGACGAATGATCGTTTTGAACAGATTAAAGCGGGTACAGCCCCTGATGATCTGGCAACTAAGATCATGACCACGCGTGACCCTGTGACTGGAGATTTGTTTACTCCGTCTGAAATGGTGGATCAGGTGGCTATCTTTTTCTTGGCTGGTCACGAAACTTCTGCAAGTGCATTGGCATGGACACTCTACTTGCTTGCTGTTGATCAAGAAACGCAAGATAGGGTTGTTGCTGAAGTGGCCGCATTGGATGAGTTGAGTTTTTCTAATTTATCTAAATTACCATTCACCCGAGACGTATTCCGCGAAGCATTGCGGCTTTATCCACCAGTTCCGATGATGGTACGTGAGAATATTCAGCCAGAAGTTTTTCGTGAACGTAAGATCAAAGTAGGGAGTCAGATTGTTCTAAGCCCATGGCATCTGCAGCGCCACGAGCGGTTTTGGGATAGGCCTGATGTATTTGATCCTGATCGTTGGCAGCAAGAAGCAACTAAGAAATCATCGCGTGAGGCATATATGCCATTTTCTGCAGGTCAGCGTGTGTGCACGGGGGCAGGGTTTGCAATGATCGAAGGTGTGTTAATGATCGCTATGTTGATTAAGGCCTTTAAGGTCGAGCATGTTGGTATAGAACCAAGACCTGTTGCGCATCTGACTGTACGTGCAGAAAACGGTATCGATTTAAAGCTTACACAGCGTGGTTTTGATACCAACGCAAAACAAAAAGCCTGATTGCGCTGGCAAGCCCTGCATCTACTAAGCGTGCAGCATCTATCTTTGCTGCCAACTCGTTGATTGGAATATCTTCGCTTTGTGCGATTTTTACAAAGGCAGACCAGTAAGGGGCTTCTAATGATACGCTGGTGCGGTGCCCACGTAGAGTTAGTGAATGCTTCTTTGGACGCCCGAGGTCGAGTTCATGGATTAATGTATCGACTGTACTCATCAAGGCCTCCTGTGACTTATGCAAAGAGTGAAAAACCTTCTTCTTCGAGAGCAGCAGTTTCACTCACTTGTAAGATTTTACGTGCAGAAGGACCATATGAGTTCGTGTTTGTTTCCAATTCAGGGAAAATCTCAAATAATTCTTCACGAGGTGCATCATCAATTGCAGACATGGACATGTGACCTGGATGGAAGCTTTCTGTTTTTGTGCCGTTTGCAAAGACAATTTCATGTTTATCAAAAAGGATATGAATATAGTCTGTTTGCTTAATCTCATAATCCACTGTGATGGAGTAATCATTAAGCAGGCCTTTTGCTGGTGCCAAAATCTCACGTTCACCATGATTAATTAAAGCGCGATCAGCATCAATCAACATACGGTGTTGAGGGGACACATGCATATCGCGGTAAGGAAGCCCTGGTCCAAATGCATCTTTGCGGATGCGAATGGGGCGTAATTTCGGATAAGCCATAAGGCGAGCCCCCGTCATACGTTTTTTTCCAACCCAACGAATGGCTTGTAAACCGTTGTCCGCAGTAATTACCAAGTCGTCTACCCTTAGGTTTTCAACAAGAATAGAACCACGTGCTGTTGCAATCAATGTTCCAGGTGTAAAGCAGATGATGCTAGGGATAGTTTGGTATTCGATGTTGGTATTGCCAGAAAATAAATTAATATTTCTGATTTGTTGTCCTTGGACTAAATTACCTTCAAGCACGACGATACGGTTTACATTATCATCTACACCATCGTTTGCCGCTGTTAGAAATGCAAACTTGACTGGCTGACCGTTTACAGTGCCTGTATAGATTTCAACAGCATTACCTGTTTGTGAATAATTTGGGTAGGCGGATGAGGTGAAATCAACGCCGTTGATTGAAAACTGAGTACCAGTATCTGCAGTATCTGGCTGTAGAAAGCCATCATCATCTGGAATAGTCACAGTTTCAGAGACGCCAATCCGAAGACGAGATGCGCCTAATGGGTCACGATTGACCTGAAATGATGTAAATGACTGTGGCATTTACCGCTCTGCACCGCTTTCATAAGCAGAGAAGCCACACTTATTTGTATGATCTGAACTGCCCGCCTCATTTTGCTTATTTATCCCATCTTTTCGTGGGGTTAAGCTTATTAACTACAAGATATAGTGAAATGCGCTATATGGCAACAAATTAACGTTTATGTTAAGTATTTTTTAACACTTCTAAAAATCTTTTGAAAACAAATTATTGCGACCCTTAGTTGATCCACTTTGAACATGCTGAAGCTCTAGATCGGACTGTAGAGCAAGCGCTTCTGTAACGGAAATAGAATGGCGCGCACTTGGTCCATATATATCAATATCATCATTTAGCTCTGGAAATAGTAACTACCCAGCATGGGTATCCGCTTGATAGTCAGCACTATATCCGTGAGCGTATTATTGTCAATAAGCGTTGTTTTTCATACGACGCGCAATCCAGCAATCAATTGATCTGGTGGTTTCAACAGGGTTTCAATTATAGACCAGCCCTGTTTTCTGGCGGTGTTGATCACGGTTCTGAGAATACAGAAGACTTCCGCTCCGCGCAGCGTCCGAAAACAGCCTGATACTTTCTGCCTGACTTTACCCATTCGCAAGTCTCGCTCGGCTTCATTATTGGTGAACGGCACATTTGGATCGACAAGGAAGCGAAGCACCTCTGTCTTAAAGTCTTGCAACCTCAATGCGAGATTATGGCCCGTCCGGCGCTTTGGACGGCCGCGCCGTTTTTTTTCTGTCTGCGCTGATGAAAGTGCTGGCAGTGCTTCATGATACGCTATCGCCTCGGCGATATTTGCATCGTATAGTTCGAATACCGCCTGTATGGCCGCCTCATCCCGCTGTCCGCCTTCGTTGTACATATTCTCAGCCAAGGTCTTCGCCTTCAACAGGATCGCTTTCATAGGCTTTGCCCATGGCTCTTTCTCAATCTCAATTAAAGCCTGCAACTCGCGCAAGTGATGGGCATTACACAAGGCGTGCTCGACCCCCTCCATTTTGAAATATGCCTTCCAGTGATCATGCACCACAATACCCGAGACGCCACAAAGCAACTCTCCGCGTTTGCTTGAAACCCGAAAGTGGCTCAATAAGGGCGAGCAGATCACATGTGTCCAATGCAGTTTGCCAACAGCACGCTGGCCGGTCTCATCCAAATGCACAACGCCAGACTGTGATCCAATCAAAGCTTCCTTGATTGCTAGTGTCATGGGCTTCAAGCGATCCGCTGTGCGCCAGATAAGGCTGGTCAATGTTGCAGGGGCAATCGGCACCCCAAGCAAGTCAATAAATATCTCGCCAAGGCGGTGTTCCGGAATGCAATGAACCGTTTGTAAATAGCTCGCAATGCCTGCAATGCGGGCCCCATACTGCACTGGTGCATTTATACCATCGGGAAAGTCGGCACGGGTGATCCCATCACACTGGTCGCAGCGACACTGATGCGTGCGGTGCTCTGTCACCTGCGGTGGTGGCGGCGGCGGCAGATCGATCACCTGTCGTGCAGTGCTGGCTTCTGCCGTTTCTGGGCTAAGCGGTGCTCCACAACCAGAACAAACCACAGGAAAATGGTCTATAATCGTGTCTGGCGTCGGTGTTTGCCTGAGCGTTTTGCCTGTGTGGCCAGGTTGGCCGCCAGACTTGCGATCAGACGGGCCACGCAGGCTCTTTGTTCGCTTCTTCGCATTGGGTTTACCAAGGCCGTCACTGGAGGGTGGCTTGCCGCTGGTACGGCTATTCAAGCCGAGACGGCGTTCCAATGCAGCTATACGCTCTTCCATATGTTTTTGGGCACTTCTCCGCTTTGTTGAGTAGATTTAGGATTTCAAATAGAGCATAGATTGATTATCTGGAATGGATGATTGTCTAATTTTGAGTTTGAAGTATTCGGTATCCTTGATGCCTCTGGCTCGCTTACGGATCATTCCTATACTGACATTACCAGCCTCTATCCTGGCGCTTGTGAGCTTGTGTTTGGCGTAGTTGCAGATGCCCACACAATGTTTCCGTAGGGATTTCGCGAACTTTTTTAGATAGAGCATCTGTGACTGATCTGCTATCAGGCACCAACGTTCCAGTTGCTCCGCCATCGCCTCAAATGAAGCGGCACTCCACAGCAGCTGAAGCTGTTCTTTCAAGACGTAAAGTGCATTCAGGTTGCTATTGCTCTCCAGCAACCTTTGCAGCTTGTCACTTTGTTTTTCACTCAACTTATCCGCATTTTTGAGCAACAGATAATGCGTCCCTTTCATCAACTCTTTACCACTTGGATCGGCCTTTCTGAACTCAAGTCGACGCTGATTATGGATAGCTTTGCTGTAGTTTTTCATGACGTGGAAACGGTCAAATACTATGTCGGCCAACGGCAAGGACTCTCTGACAGCCTTTTGGTAGGCAGGCCCCATATCCATCGCTACGGCCTTTATTTTGCAGGCTGTATCTGGTTGCAGTTGTTTCAAAAACCTTGAAAAAACCTCGGCAGTTCGGCCTGCTTCAACCCAGATCAGATGACCGCCAACCATATCGTAGACCACCGTCATGTAGTCATGACCTTTCGCCCGGGCAACTTCATCTACACCAATATATTCCAAGCCAGTTAGCTCTGCAGGATCAAGCGTAGGGAGAGTTTCAATAAGGTATGCCCTGTCGATATTCTTGACCGTTTCCCATCGTATATCCAAATGTCTGGAAACCGCTTGAATAGACATATGCCGACATAATCCACTGATCAGTCGGCAAAATCGGTGAGTGAAACGGCACCCTTTATCAACAAAATCACACCCCTCAATGCGGCGTTCGCCCTTGTTAATATAAACCTGCGCCAGCTCAATCTCGACCACACAAGGATACCCAAAAAGGGGGATGTCGTTTACTTGTCGGCGGACATGCTGGTTGATGCTTCCCTTCTGGCCTGTAGCAGGGTCTATAGCCCTCCTACGCGCGTCTCGGCTGCAGTGAATGACAATCTTAACACCGCCGTCATCCAGTTTAATTTCATTTACACGTTGCCCTTTGAGGCCTAAAATATGCTGCGAGATGTTGATTGTCATATACCTGCTCTATGTAAAGTTATCAGAAACCATACATATCAACAGGTTACTTGGCGGTCGGCATCTTTTTCTACTCAACAAAGCGGAGAAGAGCCTGTTTTTGACACTCTTCCAGATGCTTGTTGATCTGTAGGAGTTCTTCGCAGGCGGTTTGAAAATATGCGGCCCGGGTATCCGCTTCCACCAGACGCTCTTCTAAAGTGAGAAAGCCAACTGGTGGTGCGTCGAACGGCGCCAATTTGGAAAGTTTAAACGTCATTCCCCTATTGATTCAGAGGTTAAGCCATCCGTCAACAAAAATGATGAAAAAATGTCAAAAACATGCTGGGTAGTTACTGGAAATATTTCTAATAACTCATCACGTGCAGCATTTCCAAGTCCGTCTAAGGTTGCTTTGCTTGGGTGAAAACTTTCTGACCAAACGCCATTGGCTTGGATCAATTCGTGCTTGTCGAAGAGTATGTGAATATACTCAACAGATTTTCTTTTAAAATCCAATGTAATTGTTTGATCGTTTAAAAGTCCTTTGGCTGGAATGAGAACCTCACAAGAGCCATACATGAGTTGTGCTTGTTTGGACTTTATAAACATCCTGTGTTGCGGAGAAACGGTTAAATCCTTCTCAGGTTTGTTTGCCCCCAATGCATGTGCTTTTATCGTTACTGGCCGTAAATGTGGATGTGCCTCCATACGGGCCCCTGATATTGTTTTGCGGCCAATCCAGCGGATTGCCTGTAATCCATTATCTGCGGTAATGATCAGATCACCAATATTTAAATCCTCTATAAGTGTAGGGCCTGTTGGCGTTGTGATTGTTGTACCTGGGGTGAAACAGACAATGCTAGGGATTTCGCTGCTGTTATAAGCAAGCTCAGTGTCATTACTGACGCGTGTAATTCCATTGAATGATTGGCCAGGACTTAATGAGCCAGACAAGATGACGACACGGTCTAGGCTGTCGCCAACTGCATCACCAGCTGCTGTAAGATACCCAAAAGTTATGGGTCCTCCGCCCCCTGTAACATTTGCTGAGTATATTTCTATTCCAGGTCCTAAGCTGCCTGGGAATGCTGTTGATGTAAAAGTTGTGCCGCCAATTGAGAATTGATCGCCACTTGTATCGTCTATACTGGATTCTAATGCGCCATCATCATCAACGACAATAACAGTTTCTTCAATACCTGCTGTTAAGGTGCCACCGCTAAAAGGATCACCATTGATGCGTATAGATGTAAACTGTAGGGGCATTATTTACCCCGTTCATCTGGTTTATATGATGGTCTGTTATGCATCATGTTTCACAGACCTATAGGTTGCGCCTTGTTTGGCTTCGTACTCGCGGGCTTTTGCTTGAAGGTCTAAGAAGCGTTCTATCGCATCTTGTTGTAACCAGCCTTCACTTTCGCTCGCGTTTTCACCAACAACGCCAGTAACGCCATAGGGTAATGCTTTTGGTGTGAATGTAACGCGAATGTGCGTTTTCGGTGAAAGTGGTAATCCACGATTTCTCGTCTTTGTAATTCTCGCTGTATTATGAGGTTCTAATGCAGAGGCGTCATTATTGAAAAAAACATCATCATCAACAATATTTTGTGTGGCGGTTTCACCGTCACTAAGAGCTTCGTTTTGATGGCACTCGAAAACAGATAGTTTGATATCACCTGCTTTGGTGGCGGGGGTGTCATCGGTCTTTTTATGTATTGCTTTATTATCGTTGTTTTTGCTTATGGCTGTAGGGACAAAACACATTGGGGTATCTTGGATGTGATCAGCTTTTAAAATTAAAGGAGGCGTTGATTTAATGGACGCTGTAACGTTTGAAGTTCGCTGCTGTGTGGCTCTTCGCAATACCTCAGGTTGATCTCCTAATATCTTTTTACGCATAGATCTAAGGCGTGCATCGTAAGACGCATTTATTTCGTTTATCTTTTCTTTGGGTATTTGCTCGGGACGTTGATCTGTTTTTAACCTTGCTTCAGGTACGTCAGCTAAAAGCTTTTTACGAGCTAATTTTAAGCGTTCCTCATATGTGTCCCGTTTAATTTGGCCAGTTTTTTCTTTATTTTTCTGAGACTTAGTTTTGATTGAATGCACTGATTGGTCCGCCGACAAAGTCAGTGGATCATGCACGATCATGCAATCTTTAGCGCCTGTACTAGCCATACCTAACTACTCTTTTTTCGATCCCACCTTATGTACGGCGGGTTATCTATAGATAAACTATACGCAAAATTGTGATTTTTGTCCAAAAAACTTTAATTAAAACAGCTTAAATATGTAAAGAAATCAAATGTGTGACATTGTGATTCGGTAAATACGACACAAGCGTAAATGACCCTGTCGTAGAAAGAGCCATTTGAGTGCTTTTATTGATGATTTAGTGGTGCTATTTTGGGCCGATCATATCTTTAGGCTGTACGACTTCATCAAAACGCTCTGCTGTTACAAAGCCTAAATTCACGGCTTCTTCCTTTAACGTTGTACGGTTTTTATGAGCTGTTTTGGCAACCTTAGTTGCATTGTCATACCCAATTTCTGGTGCCAATGCAGTCACTAACATCAAGCTTTCCCACATTAGAGAGCTGATGCGATCTTCATCTGCTTCTAAGCCATCAATACAGTTGTCTGTGAAGGCTACAGAAGCATCCCCAAGCAACTGCATGGATTGTAGGACATTATAAGCCATCATAGGCTTGTAAACGTTCAATTCAAAATGTCCTTGTGAGCCTGCAAATCCAACAGCGGCATCGTTCCCGAATACATGAGCGCAAACTTGCGTAAGAGCTTCGCACTGTGTTGGGTTAACCTTGCCTGGCATAATGGATGATCCAGGTTCGTTTTCTGGCAGTACCAGTTCGCCGAGGCCGCATCGAGGCCCAGAGCCTAACAACCTGATATCATTTGCAATCTTGAATAAGGAGGCTGCGACCGTTTTTAATGCACCTGACATTTCAACCATAGCATCATGTGCTGCTAAAGCTTCGAATTTATTAGGAGCTGTGATAAATGGAAGGCCTGTAATTTCGGCCATATTTGCGGCAACCATTTCACCCCAACCATGTGATGTGTTTAGACCTGTGCCAACCGCTGTGCCGCCTTGGGCTAATGGGTAGATGTTTTTTAGCGCGTGTTTAACGCGTTTAATGCCTTGCTCTATCTGGAACGCATAGCCGCCGAATTCTTGGCCCAATGTCAGTGGTGTAGCATCTTGTGTATGTGTACGACCAATTTTGATGATATCTTTGAATGCTTCTGCTTTTGCAGCGATTGCTGCATGCAGCTTTTCTAAGCCTGGGATCAATATATCATGCGCGGTCATTGCTGTCGCGATGTGCATGGCTGTTGGGAATGTATCGTTTGAGGATTGACCCATATTACAATGATCATTCGGATGTACTGGACTTTTTGAGCCCATTTTACCATTTAAGATTTCAATCGCACGGTTTGAAATAACTTCATTCGCGTTCATGTTGGATTGTGTACCAGAGCCTGTTTGCCAAACAACCAGAGGGAAATGGTCATCCAAAGCACCTTCAAATACTTCACCAGCAGCACTGATGACAGGACCCGCTATTTCTGGGGGCAGCTTGCCAAGTTCAAGGTTGGCCTGAGCACATGCTTGTTTGATGACGCCCAAGGCACGAACGATTGCAACAGGTTGTTGTTCCCAGCCAATAGGGAAATTGATTAAACTCCGCTGCGTTTGCGCACCC
This sequence comes from Amylibacter sp., assembly GCA_965206885.1. GTDB lineage: Bacteria > Pseudomonadota > Alphaproteobacteria > Rhodobacterales > Rhodobacteraceae > Amylibacter. Next base: position 19,690 of record CBDBLJ010000012.1, read on the forward strand.
CAGTATTTATCCGAAGGAACTTCGAGTGGTCCAAAGCTATCTGTTTCTGTGCGTGTCGCAGTCATCTGACATCTCCCCAATAAAGTGTTAAGATTCTATAATAGGCTTTGGGTGTGTTATACAAGCCAATGCGACATTATATTATGCTTTTCTAAGCTCATAACTACTTGTAGAGGGATGGTTGTTCAAAATAACGGTAAAAAATTATGGTTTTCTAAAACTATCCAAAGAAACGATTTCTGCGTCTTTCTTTGGTTCATCTTCGATTTCCTCGTCGTCCTCAATCGTAATCATTGGACTTTCAGGAACTTCTTCCAGATATGTTTCATCGTCTTCTTCAAAACGCAGACCAAATTCAACACTTGGGTCAACAAATGTCTTAATAGCGTCATAGGGTACAACCAAAGGTTCTGGCGCATCGTTGAAGTTTAATGTGATTGAAAACCGGTCGTCTAAAACAGTCAAATTGTCGAACCAATGTTGAATAACAATAGTCATTTCATCTGGATAGCGTTCTCTTAACCAATCAGCGATATCCACGCCAGGGTGATTTGTATCAAAGCAGATAAAGAAATGATGCTCACCTGGCAGACCATCCTTAGCGATTTTGCGCAAAAGATCAGCCATTAGGCCGCGCATGGCGCTGTGCATCATTTTACCGTAGTCGATTGTATCAGTCATCATATGCTCATTCGTATTAATCGTATCTAGCATATAGGAATGATTGGAACTGAAAAGGCCTTGATTGCTGCAAAATAAAAAAACTATCCCTCAATCTTCTGATTTTGCGAACAATCGGCGGTTTGGCGATGGGAGGTCTCTATATGATAAGCTTGGTGACAGCTCGCGTAACAGTTTTTCTTTGATAGCACGCGCATAATCTTTGTAACCATATGTGGGTTGAACGAATGCGCCATGCCCTCGTATTACGTTCTTTTCAAAGTATTGTAGGAGTGATGGATCTTCGCCCAATACAACCAATGCATTTATTTTCCAATAATTGGTTAAAACCACCAGCTTTTAGCTGGTCAGCTTTAGCGTTATTTACATAAGGTTTCCTTCCATTTTAAGACCCAGCGTTGCGGTAAGGTCTTAAAATGGAAGGAAACCTTATGATCTATTCTACTGGAAGTCATAGCAGATATTATCACAGATACCATATCGTTTGGGTAACAAAATATCGTTACAAGGTGCTGCGTGGTGAAATGCGTGAGCGTATTCGGACATTGATACGACAAACGTGCAATGAATTGGGCGTACACATTGAAAAAGGCGTATTGTCTACCGACCATGTGCATATGTTTGTGTCAGTCCCGCCGCACGTCCCAATTTCAAAGGTGATGCAACGCGTAAAAGGGAGGTCCTCATACAAGATACAGCGGGAGTACCCCGAATTACGCAAACGCTATTGGGGGCAACGGTTCTGGGCTAGAGGCTATTTTTCAACGACGAGTGGAAATGTGACGGATGACGTTATTCGTCAGTATCTTGAATTACATTCAAAACGTGAACCTACCGACGAAAGTCGGTAGTTGTTCAGTGTCACGCCTTTGCTCTCTAGAACTGCCGCAACATCGTTTGGTTCATTGCCGTTGTTATTATATCCATCGGCGCTGACATCTATGATGCTTTTAAAGCATATTTTTGGGTTTACTTTCAATAGTTTGCTTGCGTGATCTAATGCATTTCCAATTGCGGTCATGGCGCCGCTAGCATAGCGTGAAGTCTCTTCTATTTTATCTGCAAATGTGAGCGATGATTTCTCATTTTGAATACTATGCCAGTTTAAAACGGTGCGTTGATCATGTGGACCAGACCATTGGGTTATGGCAACTTGGATGCCACCTGGTAAGTGTGAAATTAATTCCGTCACTTCTGAATCCCGAAAAGCAGAAGCGATGCCGACGCGTTGCAAACGATATTCTTTCCAATCAACACTGCCTGAAACATCAAGGGCCAGAACTAACTCCACGGCACACTGTTCCTGTGCATTAACATTGATAGGGTTAAGGCCGAACAGGGCTACAAAGCATATATTAAAGATATACTTGGTCTTCATTTTACTAAGATCTCATTAGAATACATTGGGAATGTTATAGAAACGTGGCTTATATGCAATCTTTGTAAGATGTATTGTTTGGTGCATCTTTTGATATTTCAGCATTTTGAGGTTATACTAAAATACTGTGGCATTGTTTCCAAATTGGAAACTTATATATTTATAAATATTACTTGATGCTTAACGATAATGGCTTATCCTAGGTACAAAGACGTCATTTACATGACGAGAATATGTATATGACGAGAATGTGGCGATTTGAATGCTATAATATGCTGGCATGTAGATAATGTGTAATAAATAGATATTCCTAAGTTTACTGTCAGAGGAATGTACAAACGAAGCCATTTATACTGAGTAAATTAAGTTACGCTTCTTGGGGGATGCAATGGCTATTGGAACGACAACAACCGCAAGTGATACATTCAATGGGCTTGATGTAACACTCCAAATGACCTTACCAACGTGGACAGATGAGACGCTGCCAATTGATGTGGATATTACAACCAATGGTATTGGGCCAAGTATCAATGTTGCAATTGTTGTGGATACTTCTGGCTCTACAGGGGGGGATTCTGGTAGTGATGTGGATGGCAATACCCTAAATGGGACTGAAACTTTTTTAGAAGCTGAACAGTTTGCAGCCAAAGAGCTTTTCCAAAGCTTAATTGATGCAGGGTATGATCCAGATAATGTGAATATCACTCTCGTAGAATATAATTCAGGTGCTAGTTTAGTTGGAGAGTTTACACTCAGTGACCAAGCTGGATTTAATAATGCTGTAGATGGTTTAGACGACGGTGGGGCAACTAATTTTGAAGCGGGTTTGAATACAGTTCTAAGCGCATGGGATGCAACAAATACAGATAGTAACCCAGATAATGATGTGGAAAACGGGGATACAAACCTTGTTGTTTTCTTATCTGATGGCAACCGTAACAGAGGTGATGATGCTTCTGATGAACTAACAGAGCTGGAAGACAATTATGGTGCTCTGGTTACTGCTATTGGGGTTGGCGTAAACAGTAATTTGGATGATTTAAATGTTATTGATAATACAGGTGGGGCTCAAGTTGTTGCGGATGCAGCTGATTTGGCTGGTGTTATAACGGCGCCTCCACCATTGCCAGAATTGGTGGAAGTGGAAATTTTTATTGATGGCGTCAGCGTTGGTGTGTTTGAACCAGATGGAGCAGATGGTGTTTTAAAAAGTACTGCATTGGGTTTCACAATTGATTGCCATGAAATTTCGGGTTTTCCTGCAATGGTTGGTACTGATATTTCTGTTGAAACGGTCGCCCGTTTCGATGATGGTTCCTCCGTTTTAACAACGGGCGCGGTTTTAATTCCTGTCACACCGTGTTTTTGTGCAGGGACTGAAATATTAACAGAAAGAGGTTTGATCTTAGTTGAAAACCTTGAAACTGGTGACCGTGTCTTTACACGTGACAATGGCTTGCAAGATATTCGCTGGATTGATTCAACTGAAGTATCAGCCGTCACTTTAAACGCGGATCCAAAGATGCGCCCTGTTAAGATCATGAAAGATGCGTTTGGTGAAAAAGGCCCACATAAAGATCTATATGTGTCTCGCCAGCACCGTATTTTGGTCGAAGATTGGCGTGGTGAGTTGATGTTTGATAGCTCGAGCGTGTTGGCTTCTGCACAATCTTTAATTAACGAAACATCCGTTACAATAGATTACGACGCAGAAAACGTGGTTTATTACCACGTCGCATTCGATAAGCATGAAGTGATTTTTAGTAATGGTTTGCAAACAGAAAGCTTCCACCCATGCAAAGCAACAGTTGATGCTATGAAGCCAGAAGCGAAAGCTGAGCTGCTTAAACTATTTCCAGCCTTAGACACTTCAAGATTAGATGTGCCTGCATACCCTGTGGCATACCCAAGCTTGAAATCATACGAAACACGTGTGCTTGTGCAAAAATAAGGTTTCATTTCTAATAAAAGGACGGCGATGCTTACAAATAGCGTCGTCGTTTTTGTGACGATTATCCAGAGAGTTGACAGCCACAGCAGAGATGAATTGATGGTGCGGGAAAGTGCAGGTTTCTGTTGCCAGGTACCTGCGAACCCCGCCTTACGTCGCTAAACGCAAGGAGTTAAGTTTCGATTGCTCGAACTGCTTACGCAGCCAAAGCCATCGGAGCACGATTGTCATTTGCAATTGTACATTTTACGCCGATAACGGTGGCAGTCTGCCGAGTAAAAGCTAACATCTTTAGACGTCCGTCGATCCTATTTCGACCCCATACCGCCCTCAAATGAAGGGATTATTTGGTGGAGTCGCCGGGTACCGCCCCCGGGTCCGATCCGTGTATTACATGCGCGTTTATCACCATAGTCCCCGAAGGAACACATTTACTATAAGCTTAATAACAGGGGATTTAAAGGGGGCGTCGTGTATTTTCTTGTATAAAACTGTTGTTGCTTAATGCGGCTGGTGACAGTTCTTTTAATAATTTCTCGGTTAAACCGCGTTGATAATCACGGTACCCAACAGCCGTTATCGTAAATGCGTTTGAGCCGTGGACAACCCTTGCTTCAAAATATGCCTGTAGATCTTTTCGCTTTGATATTACGGCATTTTGTTTTTCGGCTTGATCATCCAAGGTGATGACCAACGCATTGACCGTTATTCCATCAAAATCGAGCGCTTTATAGAGTTGAATTGGCGGTGTGCCATCATTATTTGCCCCATCTCCAGACACATCGATTGTGCGTTGCAGACAATGCTTCTTTTGATCTAACAAGGCATGGCCGAATCGTAGTGCGGAGCCTATTGCCGTTTTGAGTGTCGCGCGGTTTTTATAATGATTGCGAATTCGTTTGGCCACAATTTGTAAGGTTTTGGCCGAAGTGATTTCCACCCAATTCTGGATCAATTCTTGATGTTTATCGGAACTCCATTCAAAAACGGCCAGTGAAACAGGTGCATCTGGTTGCTCTAATAGTAACGCTTGAACTTCGGGTGCCAAAAGAGCAGCTGCAGCTCCCTCTGTTTGTAAAGCATATTCATGCTCATTTACCGATCCAGAGACATCTAATGCCAATACAAGTGCATGACGGCATGTTCCAGCGTGTGCGCTCAATACGGATAACATCAGTACGGTTGCAACACGGCAATCGCTTGAAGATTTCAGCCTTCACCTTTGATTGCGGCTTTTAGGTAACTATCATCCCAAGCGGCTGTTTTTCTTCGTATTTTCAGACTGGCCGTATCGCCGACTTGCTTGAAGATGTTGATTGCACTATGTCGCATCAGAGCCATGTTGGCGGGGCCATTTTGGGTCCGCAAGCGCATCAGGTCGTCGTGAAACACCACATCCATCACCCAGTGCAGGCGATTTTCCACACCCCAATGGGCGCGTGTGGCGCGCAGGAATTGCTTGGCTGAGAGCGGTGCGGAGGACAGATAGTAACGTCGCGAGAAACTGGTTTTACCTTTGTGTTTGACCTCGGCCTCGATCATGCCGATAGCGGCGAGGCCTGGAAACCTTGGTGCGCCAGGCTCAGACCGATCAGGGCGCAGCCACTCTACATCATGACTGACATAGGCACGACGGATTTCTATCCGCCCATGATCGGCATCGGTGGTTTCATGGGTTTCCAAACCACTGGTCTGGTCGAAATAGAGCCTCACCTCTTCATGCAGTGATTTTTGGTTGCCTTTAAGCGCCAAAAGATAGTCTGCGCCTTGTGCGAGGATCGCCGCAGCAATACCGTGTTGGCAGCCCATTGCATCAATCGTGACCAGCGCGCCTTTCAACTCAAGCCGCGCCAGTAGTCGAGGTATCGCGCTGATTTCATTCTCTTTCTCGTCACAGGATTCTTGCCCCAAGACCAATCTCTGACGCGTTGCCCAAGCTGAAACCAGATGCAGGGCGCGGCCATCCTCACCATGCGCACGGCGTGACGACTTGCCGTCAATTGCCACGATCTCATCATCGCCATCGCGCAAGGCCGCAACCCAGGAAACGAAGCATTCGCTAAACAGGTCAGCGGGAATCGCGTTCATCACATCATTGAGCGTGTCATGAGATGGGATGCCATCTTTGAAGGGTAGAAACCCACGCAAGAATTTCAATTTTCGGTCCGCCCATCGGGCTATTTCGGCAAAATCATCAGCACCAGCCATAACACCGCAGAGCACAATCAGTAGGATTTCGGGTAGTGGATAAACAGTTTTCCAGCTCTGGCGTGGGTCTTCAATGGCAGAAAAATGGTCGAGGATATTGGCTGAGATCATGGGAGGCTCCGAATGTCATTTCAATGACCAGAGAATCACATATCACCCGCTAAGGGAATCCCCACTTTTTCAAGCGATTGCCGTGACGGTTGCAACAATGATTTGTGTTAGTATGCGCTGGTCCCGTATTAAGTACATGATTATCCTATCTATTTTGAATATAATTCCTAGTTTAGTCAGGCGCCCAAGGTTTGCGATGCAATATATTGTGATACACCAGTGTGACCAATAAAAAGCTGATATAAAGCAGCAAATACCATGATCCCATTTTACCCCAACGGACCATTTCTAGGGCCCCTTGATCTGCATATATCCACGTTCCTGTCATCGTACCGATGTTTTCTGCAAGCCATAGGAAGAAAGCTGATAAGAAAGCTGCAAGAGGTAGGGGCATCCAGCGTGGTTTAATGCCAACATAGAACCAAATGCGTGTGCGCCAAAATAGGACGACAGTTGCAATAAACAGGATATTGCGGATGTCGTACGTATAGTGATGTGTGAAAAAATTGGCATAGATGGCAACAGCTAAACCAGGGCAATCGCATGAGTTTTACCCCTGAATTATCTGGAAAAGAAAATCCTCGTCCCAAGCCGCCAAGTGTCGCTTTAACCTGAGGCTTTGCTTTCCCTTTACGGAGCGCAGCATGTTGTTGGCGGCGTGCTTGATCGTTGTAAAATTAGCTGGCGCGTTTCCTTTACGGATACGACATTCATCATCACGAAACACCATATCCATGACCCAATGCAGCCCGTTTTCAATACCCCAGTGGTCGCGGATAGCTTTTGCGTGAGCTTCGGCGTCACAGGTCATGGATGAGATGTAAAAGCGTGTCTCTGAACGGGTCTTGTCTTGAAGTGTTGCGCAGTATTGGACCATCACGATGCTTTCCAATCCGGGCCAATTGTGCCGCTCCATCAGCCATTCAATATCCGAGCAAACAGTGACTTTTCTTGTTTCAATACGTCCATGTGATTTTTCTACGTCCTCATGGTAAGTTACTGTTGTGTCTGCAAAATCCACAGCGTCCTGTTCTTTCATGAACAGTTCGGTGTCTTTGCGAAGGGCACCTTGATTACCCTTTAAGGCCAAAACATAATCCGCTTGTTTGGTGATGATTTTATCGGCAATATCACGCTGACATCCCATAGCATCTATAGTGACAATAGCCCCCTTTATCGTCAGGAGGTCTAACAGTTCCGGTATGGCCGTGATCTCATTGGATTTGCCGTCCACCTGCCGTTGGGCAAGTGTCAGGTTCAACTCTGAACTCCAGGCCGAGATCATGTGAATTGCGGCCTTGCTGCCAGCCTTATCCAAGCTGCGACGTGAGGTTTTACCATCTATCGCCACGACCCCGCTAAGGGTGCTGTTTAAGGAGGCGACCCACTCCATAAAGCAGGCCTGAAAATGATTGGCATCCAGTGCGGCGTAGATGTTTCCCAGTTGATCATGTGAGGGTGTTCCGTCCGAAAAGGGCAAGAATTTCCGTAAAAAGGCCAGTTTCTTTGTCCCAAACGCAGAAATAGCGACCCAGTCATTCGCCCCGGACAACACGGCACATAACGTCAAAAGCAAAACCTCTGCCATAGGGTAAAGCAGCTTTGTTTGTTGTCGTGGGTCAGATAAAGTAGAAAAATGCGTAAGAAAATCAATGGAATGGCTGTCGGGTGCGTCGGCATTGGACATGGGTAGTGACCTCAATAAAAGCTAAAAGTTCACTCATTGAATCAACCCTCACCTCATTTGTCACCTGCTAACTTTTTCATGCGATTGCCCTGCCTAAATCCCCTTGTATACTTGCACTCACCTCTATTTTCCCTTATACGCGCGTCAGTCGTAAGGGCAGGAATCGTTAGAATTCCAAACTTATAGCAGAGCAGGGTCGGGATATCTCGGCCCTTTGTGTGTTTGTCGCTCTGTTTGGTTCTGTCGGCTGAAACGAAACCTAAAGACCCGTGGTAAACCGCGTGGCCCGAAAAAACGTTATAAGGATGTATATATATGTGCGCTAAAGCCACAATGGAGGAATTCGAAGCCCTCTTGAATGAAAGCTTCGACGTAGACACACCTGATGAAGGTAGTGTTGTTAAAGGTAAAGTCATTGCAATCGAAGCAGGACAAGCCATCATCGACGTAGGCTATAAAATGGAAGGCCGCGTTGATCTTAAAGAATTCGCAAATCCTGGACAAGCTCCTGAAATCGAAGTTGGCGATTCAGTAGAAGTGTTCCTAGAGCGTGTTGAGAATGCTCGTGGTGAAGCTGTTGTTTCACGTGAGAAAGCGCGCCGTGAGGAAGCTTGGGATCGTCTTGAAAAAGCATATGAAGCTGAAGAGCGCGTTGAAGGTGCTATCTTTGGTCGTGTTAAAGGCGGCTTTACAGTTGATTTGGGCGGCGCAGTTGCGTTCTTGCCAGGATCACAAGTTGACGTACGTCCAGTACGTGACGCTGGCCCATTGATGGGTATGGCGCAACCTTTCCAAGTTCTTAAAATGGACCGTCGTCGTGGCAACATCGTTGTTTCTCGTCGTGCTATTTTGGAAGAGTCTCGTGCGGAACAACGTGCAGAGATTGTTGGCAAGTTGGCTGAAGGCGATGCCGTTGACGGTGTTGTTAAGAACATCACTGAATACGGTGCATTCGTAGACTTGGGCGGCGTTGACGGGCTATTGCACGTTACAGACATGGCATGGCGTCGTGTGAACCACCCATCTGAAATCTTGGCAATTGGTGAAACTATCAAAGTTCAAGTGATCAAGATCAACAAAGATACACACCGTATCTCTTTGGGCATGAAACAGTTGCAAGACGATCCATGGTCAGCTGTTGAAGCGCGTTTCCCATTGGAATCAGTACACACTGGTCGGGTTACAAACATCACGGACTACGGTGCATTTGTTGAGCTGGAATCAGGCGTTGAAGGTTTGGTTCACGTGTCAGAAATGTCTTGGACTAAGAAGAACGTACACCCAGGCAAAATCGTATCTACTTCTCAAGAAGTTGAAGTTATGGTTCTGGAAATCGATCAAGAGAAGCGTCGCGTTTCCCTTGGCCTGAAACAAACTCAAGGCAATCCATGGGAAGGTTTCGCGAAAAACTTCCCAATCGATACAAAAGTTGAAGGTGAAGTTAAGAACATCACTGAATTCGGTCTGTTCGTTGGTCTTGAAGGCGACATCGATGGTATGGTTCACTTGTCAGATCTTGACTGGAACCGTTCTGGCGAAGAAGCCATTGCAGACTACAAGAAGGGCGATATCGTAACAGCTATCGTGACTGACGTAGATGCAGAAAAAGAACGCATCTCATTGTCTATCAAAGCGCTTGACGGTGACCCATTCGCAGACGCCACTTCTGGTGTGAAACGCGGTGCGGTTGTGACTGTTTCAGTGACTGCGATCGAAGACGGTGGTGTTGAAGTTGAATACGATGGCATGAAAGCATTCATCCGTCGTTCAGACCTTGCACGTGATCGCGCTGATCAACGTCCAGAGCGTTTCAACGTTGGTGACAAAGTTGATGCTCGTGTGACAAACATCGATGCGAAAACACGTCGTTTGGGTCTTTCAATCAAGGCACGTGAAATTGCTGAAGAAAAAGAAGCAGTGGAACAATATGGTTCAACAGATGCTGGTGCATCATTGGGCGATATCTTGGGTGCTGCTTTGAAGAACCAAGATAACGACTAATATTTATCCTTAGGGTAAATGAAAACGGCGCCTATTTGGGCGCCGTTTTTTTATGCGAATCATTTATTTGCGAAATTGAGTTGTGCATTGAAAAAACTGATAATGTTGGGTTCGAGTGAACTACTGACCTAAAGTTAGGTCTCAAAAACAACAAAAACGGCTGTATTTGTTAAAAAAAACAACACCTTCGCTGTCTAGCATGTTTCCAGAAGGCATAATTTCTGCAAGTATCCTTTATAAATTTAAAAAAGAGAATTGCCTTATGGGGAGGGGATATATCAATGATACGCTCAGAATTAGTTGAGAAAATTGCCGAAGAAAATCCACATCTTTATCACCGTGATGTTGAACGGATTGTGGCAACCATATTTAATGAGATCATTGATGCCATGGCTGAAGGCAATCGTGTTGAGTTAAGAGGCTTCGGGGCCTTTTCTGTCAAAAAGCGAGATGCTAGAGTTGGCCGTAACCCCCGTACTGGGGATTCTGTCTCTGTTGACGAAAAGCACGTTCCGTTTTTCAAGACAGGCAAACTATTGCGAGATAGGCTGAACGAAGGCTGATGCTCGCTTAAACTGCGAGTATTTATATGCGTTTCATTCGATATTTTTTCTTAGGTGCGATCGCACTTATTCTGATTGTTGTGGCTGTGGCCAATCGCCAACCTGTTCAATTGCAACTTTTACCTGAGGATTTGGCTGCCTTTGTCCCATTTGCTGGCAGTATTACCGTTCCATTATTTCTGGTAATTTTCGCAGGTGTCTTAGGCGGTTTGTTAATTGGCTTCATTTGGGAGTACTTGCGCGAATTCAAGGTTCGCAGTGATTTATCCAAAAGTACAAAACAAGTGAAAAGCCTTGAACGTGAAGTTGGCAAATTGCGTGAGAAAACGGGCGAAGGTCAGGATGAAATCCTAGCCTTGTTGGATTGAGTTCAGTGGCGGTTAAAATTTGTGGTTTAAGTACTCCTGAAACACTGCAAGCAGCTGTGAATGCTGGTGCACGTTATGTTGGGTTTAACTTCTTTGAAAAATCCCCACGTTACGTGAGCGTTGACCGTGCTAAAGAACTGGCTGAGCACGTTCCTATGGGCGTGTGTAAGGTAGCTTTGGTTGTGGATGCTACAGATGGGACGCTGGATGCGATTACAGCGGCTGTGCCCATAGATATGCTGCAATTACATGGGCATGAGACACCTGAGCGGGTTGTTGAGATCAAAGAACGCTATGGATTGCCCGTGATGAAAGTTGTTGGCGTGGCAGATGCGGATGATTTAGCGGATATTGATGTCTATTCGCGGGTTGCAGATCAAATATTAGTGGATGCTAAAGCCCCTAAAAATGCGGTGCTTCCGGGCGGCAATGGGCTGTGTTTTGATTGGCGCTTGATTGCGCAGCGTCGTTGGGCGGTTCCGTGGATGTTAGCGGGTGGTCTTACCCCAGAAAACGTGGCAGAAGCGGTGAAAATGACGCGTGCACCCCAAGTGGATGTGGCATCGGGTGTGGAAAGCGCCCCCGGTATAAAAGATGTGACTAAGATCGCGGCCTTTGTTGCTGCCGCGCAAGGAGAATAAGATGTCAGAACTGTTTAATTCATTCATGAATGTACCAGACGAAAAGGGCCGTTTTGGTGATTTCGGTGGACGTTTTGTTTCTGAAACTTTGATGCCTTTGATCCTTGATTTAGAAGCTGAATATGAACGCGCTAAAGTCGACCCAGAGTTTTGGGCTGAAATGGATCATTTGTGGAAGCATTACGTAGGTCGTCCAAGCCCGTTGTATTTTGCGGACCGTCTGACCGAAGAGTTGGGTGGGGCGAAGATTTATCTGAAACGCGATGAATTGAACCACACAGGTGCACATAAGATTAACAACGTGCTGGGTCAGATTTTGCTGGCACGGCGTATGGGTAAAAAACGGATTATTGCGGAAACAGGTGCGGGTCAGCACGGTGTTGCTACTGCGACTGTTTGTGCAAAGTTTGGTTTGAAATGCGTGGTTTACATGGGGGCACATGACGTTGAACGTCAGGCACCGAATGTATTCCGTATGAAGTTGTTGGGTGCAGAAGTTGTGCCCGTGACCTCTGGTCGTGGGACGTTGAAAGACGCGATGAATGATGCGTTACGTGACTGGGTCACTTACGTGGATGAGACATTTTATTGTATCGGTACTGTGGCTGGTCCGCATCCATACCCTTCGATGGTACGTGATTTCCAATCCATTATTGGTAAAGAGGTCAGAGAACAGATTATGGAGCAAGAAGGCCGTTTGCCAGATACGCTGATTGCAGCGATTGGTGGTGGTTCTAATGCGATGGGCCTGTTTCATCCGTTCCTGAATGACAAAGACGTTAATATCATCGGTGTTGAAGCGGGTGGTAAAGGTGTGAACATGAAAATGGAGCACTGTGCATCACTGACAGGCGGTCGCCCAGGTGTGTTGCACGGCAACCGTACGTATTTGTTGCAAGATGATGATGGGCAGATTTTGGAAGGTCATTCGATTTCGGCTGGTCTGGATTACCCAGGTATTGGACCTGAGCATTCATGGTTGCATGAAATTGGTCGTGCGCAATATGTGTCCATCACAGATGTGGAAGCTTTGGAAGCGTTCCAATTGTCATGCCGTACTGAAGGTATTATTCCTGCGTTAGAACCATGTCACGCTTTGGCGCATGTTGCAAAAATTGCGGGTGACCTGCCAAAAGATCATTTGCTGGTCATGAATATGTGCGGTCGTGGGGATAAAGATATCTTTACGGTGGCTAAGGCGCTTGGTTTGGATATGAACGAAGAATAGCTTTCATCTTGTGATGAACTGTACATGGTCTTGGTTTAAATGGGCTCGCAAGCTTTAACTTGCGAGCCCATTTATCTTTATATGTTTGATTTTAGAGTTGCTTTGCAAAACAGTGATTTAATTAACTTATTAAAAAAGTCAGGTATTGTGTTTTTGTTTATTAAGAATTAGTGCTTACATAACTTATAACCCGATTCTTTCAGTCAGGTATTGTGATGTGGGTAAACTGGACACCTCTAAAAACCTATCTTTTAGGTGTATTTTGTGATTCAATATTTTCAGGAGGATATTTTGATGCACGAAGCAGGATTGTTTGATTTTTCTGATCATCTTGAGCGTTTGTCTAAAACAGGCGACCCACTTGTCGCGCTTTCTGAGCATGTGGATTTTGAGATGTTTCGGTGTGCACTGACAAGTGCACTTAACTATGGAGAGCGTCCACAGGGGGGTCGTCCGCCCTATGATGCGGTTATGATGTTTAAGATTTTGATATTAGCGTCGATGCATAATTTAAGTGATGAGCGGATGGAGTTTCTGATCCGCGATCGTTTTAGCTGGTTGCGTTTTCTTGGTTTGCAAATTGGGGAGCCGACGCCAGATCAAAAGACCATTTGGGTGTTTCGGGAGAAGTTGACCCAAGCGGGTGTGTTGACTGATTTGTTTGCAACCTTTGAGGATCATTTACGTAATCGGGGTTACAAACAAACTGGGGGACAAATTGTAGACTCATCGCTGATTGCAGCCCCACGCCAACGTATGACTTCAAGCGAGAAAGCCCGCGCCAAGGCTGGCGAAGATGCAAAAGATATCTGGCCTGATAATCCAGCCAAGGCGGCACAGAAGGACACCGACGCACGGTGGATGGTCAAGTATAGCAAGGCTAAAACGACCAAGACGGGTGAGAAAGATGCGGGGTTAGTTGATATTTCCGTACCTCACTTTGGCTATAAAAACCACATCAGCATTGACCGTAAGTTTCGGTTTATCAGAGGTGAAAAAACAACAGATGCAGCGCGCTATGACGGTCATGAGTTGGCGTCAGTGCTCACCAAGGACAATCGTTCTGGCAAGGTTTGGGCCGATACAGCTTACCGCACCAAGAGCAATGAGGCATGGCTTAAGGCCAATGGATTTTTCTCCCACATCCACCGTAAAAAACCAAAAGGCAAACCAATGCCCAAACACATCGAGCGCGGTAATGCGACACGTTCTATATTTCGCACCTGTGTCGAGCATGTCTTTGGTCATCAGAAGGGCCCGATGGATTTATCCATTAGAACCATCGGAATTCAACGCGCCACAACAAAGATGACACTCGCCAACATAACCTACAATATGAAGCGTCTCATCTTCCATGAACGACGGCAAGCCACAGCCTGAATCCGTCTAGAATTCAGAAATACCCGCTCAGGCGGCTCCATAAAGCATGAATGCCGCATAAAACGGAACAAAACAGGCTTTTTTTGCGTCAAAAAGCAGCCTGCCGTAAAAAATGCCTATCAAATACCTCTGGAATTAGCGGTTAATCGAGGTGTCCAACTTATGACCAAATATGCTGTACTAAATTTAAGCGATGCTCAAAAAGATGAGCTGGCCAATGAGACATTGAAATATAGTGTAGAGAGCCTGCTTAGATTGTGCTGGGTTAAGCTTCTATGTTTTGTGAAAATATGGCAAAGTAAAGTGTTGTTACCAAGATGATATCACCTCAAAAAACTCGGGGTGCAGCTCCTGTTGGTCATATAGATGAATTACCACCTTTAGAAATGACAGCGATTGTTTATCTACGGATGTGGTGTGAGGGCGGTCCATCACGAGAGCAAGTTCGTGAAGATTTTATTTTCCAATAATTGGTTAAAACCACCAGCTTTTAGCTGGTCAGCTTTAGCGTTATTTACATAAGGTTTCCTTCCATTTTAAGACCCAGCGTTGCGGTAAGGTCTTAAAATGGAAGGAAACCTTATGATCTATTCTACTGGAAGTCATAGCAGATATTATCACAGATACCATATCGTTTGGGTAACAAAATATCGTTACAAGGTGCTGCGTGGTGAAATGCGTGAGCGTATTCGGACATTGATACGACAAACGTGCAATGAATTGGGCGTACACATTGAAAAAGGCGTATTGTCTACCGACCATGTGCATATGTTTGTGTCAGTCCCGCCGCACGTCCCAATTTCAAAGGTGATGCAACGCGTAAAAGGGAGGTCCTCATACAAGATACAGCGGGAGTACCCCGAATTACGCAAACGCTATTGGGGGCAACGGTTCTGGGCTAGAGGCTATTTTTCAACGACGAGTGGAAATGTGACGGATGACGTTATTCGTCAGTATCTTGAATTACATTCAAAACGTGAACCTACCGACGAAAGTCGGTAGTTGTTCAGTTTAGCATTCGGGCATTCTATGGGATCGCTTCATAGTGCAACTTTCTCATCTTTTATGTTGCTGCTCATTCACAAATCGCGTCGTAAAATTATGCGCCATCAATCAAGTTGCCAATGCTTTGGCGGCGATGAAAGTGCCGTTGCAAATATGATTGCTGCAGCCGCTGCAGGTGACATGGATGATGCTCTTTTACTGGCATCGCACCTGATGCCATCAGAAACAGCACAAGAACTTATACGGCCAGCTGAAGAGATTGGATTGGCATTCGATCAGATGCTTGGGCAATTTCACACGAAATTTATGCCAACACACAACACACCAAAATCAAAACACTAAACTCCCACAAAGGATACCACATGAAAACTCTTGTTATTAGCCTTATGACAACAGCGTTAACCGCTGTTCCTGTATTGGCAGATAAAGCTGCTGTCTTGGATAATTATTCCAACATCGCTGCCGCTAAATTTGAGGATAGCTTATCAACTGCAAAGACATTGCAAACAGCCATAAATGCTTTGATTGCATCACCATCTGCGCAAGCTTTGGAAACTGCAAAAACTGCATGGTTGGCTTCGCGTGTACCGTATCAACAAACAGAAGTTTATCGTTTTGGTAATGCCATTGTTGATGATTGGGAAGGTAAAGTGAATGCATGGCCTTTGGATGAAGGCTTGATCGATTATGTTGATGCAGATTATGGCGGGGCGACTGATGAAAATGCTTATGCAGCCCTAAACATTATCGCAAACCCAAAGATCACATTGTCAGGTAACGACATTGATGCCTCTGCAATTACACCAGAATTATTGGAAGGCGCTTTGCACGAAGCTGATGAAGTCGAAAGCAATGTGGCAACAGGATACCACGCGATTGAATTCCTTTTGTGGGGACAAGATTTGAACGGCCATGATGAAGGTGCAGGTAACCGCCCTTGGAGTGATTATGCGCAGGGTGAAGCATGTACGAATGACAATTGCGATCGTCGCGGCGACTATTTGAAAGCTGCAACTGATTTGTTGGTGTCTGATTTAGAATGGATGACGGCCCAGTGGCAATCTGGTGGTGCTGCACGCGCCGAAGTTCTGAAAGATGAAGCTGCAGGTATTACAGCGATGCTTACTGGTATGGGATCCCTTTCATATGGTGAGCAGGCAGGTGAACGTATGAAGCTTGGCCTAATGTTGAATGATCCAGAAGAAGAGCATGATTGTTTTTCAGACAACACACACAACAGCCATTACTATGACGGCTTGGGCGTGCAAAATGTTTATCTTGGTAAATACACTCGCGTAGATGGCACAGTTGTTTCTGGCGCATCATTGTCTGAGCTTGTTGCAGCAGCAGGCGCATCTTTGGACAAAGCTATGCAAGCTGATCTTGCATCAACAATGACAGAGTTGGGCGATCTGAAAGCTGCCGCTGATGGTGGTTTCGCTTACGATCAAATGTTGGAGCGTGGCAATGCCAAAGGCGAAGCTTTGATCACAGATGCCGTTAATGCACTGGTCAAACAAACAAAGTCTATTGAACGTGCAACAGCTGCACTGGGCTTGGATAACATTGCGTTTGAAGGCTCTGACAGCTTGGATAACCCAAACGCTATTTTTCACTAAATACACTTAAAAATCAATGAGGGGTGATAAAAACCCCTCAAAAACTAAGGATATAAAATGACTAAATTAACGGGTGCGCTTGCCGTAACTGCACTGATATCTGCTGGGCAATTGGCACATGCAGAAGGTAGTTCAGGCATTACTGTAGATTTGGAGATCGAGACAGCGGCTATTTCCACATTCTCTGCGGATGACCCTGCTGCAGAGTTCACAGACGTCAATACAGAAGTCACATTGGCTGCTGAAATTGAGCTTGGCGGTGGTTTCTCGATCTTTTCTGAAGTTCTGCTAGAGACAGTTGTAGACCCAACAGATGATGTTTTCTTTGATAACCATGGTTTGTTTATCAGCGAAATTGGTCTTGCTTATGGAAATGATAATTTCTCAGTTGCTGCTGGTAAAATCAGCCCAGCCTTTGGTTTGGCATGGGATGCAGCCCCTGGCTACTTTGGTGCTGATGTTGCTGAAGATTACGAATTGGGCGATTCAATCGGGGCATCTGTAGAAGTGCCATTTAACTTGGCTGGCGGTGAGCATTCAGTATCAGCGGCAGTGTTCTATCTGGACACAACATTATTAAGCCGCTCGACAATCACAAAGCGTGGCCGCACAACAACAGCTAATGGTGGTGCTGGTAACACAGAAAAATTGGACAACTTTGCTTTGCAATTTGCAGGTGCATTTGGAGACACAGAATACAATCTAAGTTTCCGTCAGTTGTCTGCTGGCGTGGGAGATGTCGGTGATGATAAAGGTGTATCGCTTGGCCTACAGCATAGCTTTGGTAATTTCACTGTTTTAGGTGAAGTTGCGAGTTTTGATAACTTCAACGGCACAGCAGACGATGTGACATACGGCACGTTGGGTGCATCTTACACGATGGATAAATGGACATTCTCAGGCAGTTACACTGCACGTGATGGTGTTGCTGATGCGGATGATTATCTTGCGTCCATTGGTCTGGATTATGATTTTGGAAACGATCTTGTGGTTGCTGTTGGTTTGAACCAATTCGAAGAAGCAGGTCAAAAATCTAATGCAGTTGCATTATCTGTCTATAAGGCCTTCTCTTTCGGAGGATAATCCCAACCTTATGTGCGGCAGGGCGTTGTCTTGCCGCACTTTTCAAAACCATCTACGCAAGTTAAATCGCTTAAGTGAACACAACCAGCAGGTAGACTGAAATGGCAAAAATACCATCACCTTGTGTTGATGTATGCAAGTATAAGCGCCAAGGGCATTGTATTGCCTGCTCTATGACGAAGGCGCAAAAGTCATTGTTCAAAGAGTTGAAAAAATCAAAACACCAACAAGCCTACATAGACATGCTGGTGCTTCAACAAGAGCGTTTGGGTAAGTTCGAACATTGGTCTGAAGCTTATGCCAAAAAATGCCGTAAGAAAGGCACTAAGAATCCGTTAGCCAAGGTGTGATCTTAGGAACCATGCGAATTTTTCATGTGTTTGACCGCGGGCAATACATAAGTCTTCTGTCAAAGTATCGCCTGCTTCTGCTGCAAGTTCACCAGCACCTGCTATCGTCGCTGCTGCTGTTTCTTGGGCTTCTAGCATCATTTGGATCATCTCTTTATCTGATGCTTTACCTTCAAACTCTGCGACCTTTGAACGTTTGATCATTCCCGCTAGAGTGCCTTGGGCATGTTCATTTAGGGCTTTTACACGTTCGGCCAAATCATCTTGGGCAATGAAATGATCTTCATAGATTTTCTGGAATAGATCGTGCAACGGACCAAAGGCCATTCCCGTTACATTCCAATGGAAGTTTTGTGCTAGCATTGTCGTTACTGCAGTTTCTGCAACACATTGATTTAAAGCATCTGCAATTGCTTCTTTTTGGGATGGGGCAAGGTTTGCCGCTGTCTGGGTCATTACAATCTCTTTCGCTAATGGGCGGGTGGCTTGCAATTGAGCTGGCTTCCCTAATGCTAATATAACAAAGGGAAAATGATTGTCCAGAGTTTTTAGAATCATTCTAAATCGAGTGAGATTGCTCGGATACGTTTTCAATTAGGAAGGTGATAGATCTTTGATATGGTTGTGCTATTCGGCTTTGCACCAAAAAGCGAACAGATGCAGTATCTTTATATTTCGCACGCATTAAGGCACGAAGTAGCCATGTTTCATCGAAAGAATAGTCTTTAGAATTTGGGGCATAAAAAACAGGTGCGTGTTTTAACCCCTGTTTCATTGTGCGTAAAAGTGCATCTGCAAATTGCTCTGCCATTGCTTCATCATCGCGGATCAAAAGACGACAAGCTTCGAAAATATCGACATGTGCAGAACTGCGACAGCGCATAGATAACATACGCAGTTTGTTTAGAAACTGAATTGCCTCTACTGAAAACGGTGTTTGTATTATCTCACGATCTTCTATCGCGGTGTATTTAAGAACAGCAGACATATTTTTTACCCATGCTACATTTTGGCGACTCGTAAAAGTTAAAGTCTGACTATATCTATCAGGTAATAATTTGGAATCAATACACACTATTGTATAGGTTCATGTGTTTTGAGACTCACGCGGCTTCGGCCTGAGTGATTCGAAGGTACTCCATGGGTGTCTTACCTTTCAAGGCGTGATGTGGTCTGAATGTGTTATATTTTTCGACAGCTTTTCTCAGTTCAAACCGCATAGCTCCAATGCTATCGGCAATCAGATCACAACAATCATAGAATTCCTCGCGGAAGGTGCGGTTTCCACGCTCAACGCCACCATTGTATTTCGGTCTGGCTGGCGGCAATACAATGAGCGGGATTTTCATCTGCTCACACGCCGTCTCAAAATCGGCCATAAACTCGGAGCCACCATCAACTTGAATTGAGAGGATTTTATAGGGAGCTATTTCCACAAGCTCTTCCAAAAACCGTTTGGCAGAGCGTGCGGTGGCATTCGAATAAATTTGCGCGTGGATGTGCTTGCTACGCCGTTCCCAGGCCTGAAAGTGCTTGCAGGTGACGCCGTTTTTCGTGGCAGTCATGTGGTCGATCTGCACACGTTCTCCAATCTCTATATCTTTGTAATCCTTATATTTCCATCCTTTGGCGTGGCCCTTGGAGAAGTTACGCTTGCGCTTTTGTGGTGCAGACCTTGATCGTGTAATCAGGCCTTTCTTGCGTAGAAAACCCAAGATACGCCCCACGGTGCTATCGCTTATGATTTGGTTTTTATCGCGCCGCAAGATGGCCCCTATTTTTTCCTTACCGTAGGTTTTATTGTCGCGGCGAATTTCGAGCACCAACTGTTTTTCTGCCTCACCCCACTGTGACTTATTGCGGTGTTTTGGGGCCTTTGATGGCGGCATAATCCCTTGCGCCAAATCCTTCAAAACCCGCTTGTAGCGATAATAAGTAGACCGAGAGATGCCGACAAATTCAGCGCATTTTGCTAGATAAACACCCTCTGCGCGTAAAGCTTCCCATTGCCGAACCGTGTCTTCGTATTTGATACGGTACGCATCCAAACATTCTTGTGTCCGCGCCCAAGCATAAAGTTTATAAACGTTCTTGTGCAGTCTTATGATTTGCATATTGGCCTCGTGAGTTGGTTTTTTACAATACTCAGTCTCCGAGGCCGCCTAAATCTTGGCAACAAAAAAACAGTCTCACATCTATCTGAACTTATTCACTATGAAATCTCTGATCACCTTTCTATCATTGAGCGTGACTGTCTCTTCTGCCTTTGCATTAGAGCCAACACTGACAAATATCGTACCACGTACCGCTGAAGAAATTGAACGTATTCAAAAAATCACGGCACCAACAGATGATTTCTCACAAGCGGAGGCTTTTGAAACCTTTTCAGCAGGCGCTGCAACAGTCAGGTATAGCAAAACCAATAATGCATTTTCGTTGCCGTCTGGGAACATCAGTTTTGAAGGTGAATTAAATTTCAAACTGGGCAACGCGTTGTTTCGGAAACTCTGGGTATCGTCACCATCATCAACATTAGCATCTGATGGTTTGGGGCCGTTGTATAATGCGCGTTCTTGTCAGCGGTGCCATTTGAAAGATGGGCGTGGGCATCCTCCTAAAGATGCAAATGATAGTCCTGTTTCTTTGGTTATGCGCCTTGCACGCCTAAATGATGAAAACCCGTATATGGATGAGATCAAAGATTATCTGGGGTCTTTGCCGGACCCAACATATGGAGGTCAATTCCAAGATTTTTCAGTTGCAGGTCATGCTGCCGAAGGGCGATTTAAGATAGAGTATAAGGATCAAAAGGTCACGCTCTCTGATGGTTTGGTTGTAATTCTACAAGCGCCGTAAGCATCAAGGGAACCCCCTCTATTTTGGTTTGATTTGAGATGCGATTATTGCGCGAGGCTGGCGGTTTGGTTGGCGCGATATGAGGATTTTTTTGATGAGCAAGCGACGGGCTGGGCGAGGTTCCAAATACACGGATGATTTTAAGCGACGGCTAGTGGCGGAGAGCCAAGGTGATGGCGTGAGTGTTCCGATGGTCTCGCGGCGTCATGATGTGCCACCCCGCCGGATTTACGCGTGGCGCGGTGATGCGCGGTTCCAGCCGGACGCGTCGGGTGATACCGGCTTCATACCAGTCGAAGTGGCAAACAGTGATACTGATGTTTCATCTGTGCTGCCAGAAGCGCAGCTTACAACCAGTCCCCAGATTGAGATCACTTTGGAGAATGGGCGCAAGCTGAGCGTGAGCGGTGGGGTTGATGCGGGCTTTGTGCTGGAATTGGCGCGTGGGCTGGCGGCATGATCCCGGTACTGGCGGATGCAAAGATCTGGCTGGCGGCGGGGGTGACTGACATGCGGCGCGGGTTCAACGGTCTGGCCGTTCAGACCGAGCAGGTTCTGGGGGGTGATCCTTACTCCGGCCATCTGTTTTTGTTCCGAGGGCGACGCGGTGATCAGATCAAGATGATCTGGTGGGATGGTCAGGGCGCGTGCCTGTTTACCAAGCGCCTTGAACGGGGTCGGTTTGAATAAGTTCAGATAGATGTGAGACTGTTTTTTTGTTGCCAAGATTTAGGCGGCCTCGGAGACTGAGTATTGTAAAAAACCAACTCACGAGGCCAATATGCAAATCATAAGACTGCACAAGAACGTTTATAAACTTTATGCTTGGGCGCGGACACAAGAATGTTTGGATGCGTACCGTATCAAATACGAAGACACGGTTCGGCAATGGGAAGCTTTACGCGCAGAGGGTGTTTCTCTAGCAAAATGCGCTGAATTTGTCGGCATCTCTCGGTCTACTTATTATCGCTACAAGCGGGTTTTGAAGGATTTGGCGCAAGGGATTATGCCGCCATCAAAGGCCCCAAAACACCGCAATAAGTCACAGTGGGGTGAGGCAGAAAAACAGTTGGTGCTCGAAATTCGCCGCGACAATAAAACCTACGGTAAGGAAAAAATAGGGGCCATCTTGCGGCGCGATAAAAACCAAATCATAAGCGATAGCACCGTGGGGCGTATCTTGGGTTTTCTACGCAAGAAAGGCCTGATTACACGATCAAGGTCTGCACCACAAAAGCGCAAGCGTAACTTCTCCAAGGGCCACGCCAAAGGATGGAAATATAAGGATTACAAAGATATAGAGATTGGAGAACGTGTGCAGATCGACCACATGACTGCCACGAAAAACGGCGTCACCTGCAAGCACTTTCAGGCCTGGGAACGGCGTAGCAAGCACATCCACGCGCAAATTTATTCGAATGCCACCGCACGCTCTGCCAAACGGTTTTTGGAAGAGCTTGTGGAAATAGCTCCCTATAAAATCCTCTCAATTCAAGTTGATGGTGGCTCCGAGTTTATGGCCGATTTTGAGACGGCGTGTGAGCAGATGAAAATCCCGCTCATTGTATTGCCGCCAGCCAGACCGAAATACAATGGTGGCGTTGAGCGTGGAAACCGCACCTTCCGCGAGGAATTCTATGATTGTTGTGATCTGATTGCCGATAGCATTGGAGCTATGCGGTTTGAACTGAGAAAAGCTGTCGAAAAATATAACACATTCAGACCACATCACGCCTTGAAAGGTAAGACACCCATGGAGTACCTTCGAATCACTCAGGCCGAAGCCGCGTGAGTCTCAAAACACATGAACCTATACAGGTTTATCTGGCCCTCTGCTCAGGAAGGTAAGATCAACCTGAGCCGTGCGCAGCTTGCGATGCTGATGGAAGGTCTGGATTGGCGTATGCCGCTCAAGACATGGCGACCCAAGATGGTAGGTTAGAGGCAATGTTTTATGGGTATTTCTGACGTTTTGGGATTCCCATGAGGCCCTTGATTTGGTAAGGAGTGGCATGAGTAAGACCCCTCCAAATCTGGCTGATTTGCCCCCTGACGTGCAGGCGTTTGTGGCCGCACAAGCGGCGGAATTGGCTCGTAAAGACGCGGAGTTGTTGGGGCTGTCGTTGAGCCATGCCACAGCGCAAAAGCGCCTTGAAAATGAGATGGAAGCGGCTCTTGCTGCGGAGCGCGCCGCCCATGCGCTTGCCATTATGAGCAGAGATACCCTGATTGCCGATCTGCGCCTGCAATTGCACGGACATAAAAAACATCGCTTCGGTTCAAAGTCAGAAAGCAGCACACAGCTGGCGCTGGCGCTGATCCTTGAAGATCTTGAAATCGAACAAGCCGCTGAGACGGATGATGAGAATGGGCCCTCTGACGCTGAGACCACAAAGCCGCCGCGTACCCCGCGCAAGCGCAAACCTTTCCCCAAGGGGCTCAAGCGGGTCAAAAAGACCATCACGCCCAGTGATGCTTGCACCGACTGTGGTGGCAGCTTCAAAGTGCTCGGGACAGATGTGATGGAAGAACTGGAATATGTGCCCGGCCATTACGTCGTAAAACAACTTGAGCGCCCACGACTGGCCTGCACCTGTTGTGAGAAGGTGGTTCAGGCCGAGATGCCAAGCCGTCCTATTCCCAAGAGCTTTGTCGGCCCTGCGTTGATGGCCCACATCTTGTGCTGCAAATACGGCTATCATCTGCCGCTGTATCGACAGAGCCAGATGTTTGAGAATGAAGGCATCGATCTGAGCGGGTCGCTCATGGCCAACTGGGTCGGCAAATGCACTAAGCTGTTGGAGCGCGTGGCTGATGCCATCCGGGATCACGTTTTTGAGGCGCAAGCGATCTTCATGGACGACACCACGGTCAAACTGCTCCAAAAGGGCAAGGGACGCGGTAATAACAAGACAAAAACCGCGCGGCTCTGGGTCTATGCCAGAGATGAGAGCGCCTGGGCGAGCGGCGCACCACCGGCGGTGTGGTATCAGTTCTCCACCAACCGGGGCGCAGAACATCCGAGCAAACATCTCAAGCCCTACAAGGGCTATGCCCATGCGGATGCCTATGCTGGGTATAATGACGCCTATCGGACGGGGCGCGTCAAAGAGATGGCCTGCATGGCCCATGTTCGGCGGGATTTTTATAGCCTGTTTGAAAGTCTGAAGCTGCCCGTGGCGGGCGAAGCCGTTCTGCGCATTCGAAAGCTCTATGATGTTGAGGCACAAGCGCGGGGTCTGGCGCCTGCTGAGCGCGTGGCCCTGCGTCAGGAATATGCCAAGCCGATCTTTGATGAGTTGGAAATCTGGCTCAAGGAGCAGCTGGGCAAGATCTCCGTTAAGACGCCGCTGGCCAAGGCGATCAGATATGCGCTCGCGCGCATGCCAAAGGCGCGGCCCTATCTCGACAATGGCTTTCTGGAAATCGACAACAACACAGCCGAGCGTGCGGTGCGCCCTGTGGCCGTTGGACGTAAGAACTACCTGTTCATGGGATCAGAGGCAGGTGGAAAATCCGCCGCCATAGCCTACACCCTCATCGAAACCGCCAAGATGAACAACGTCAATCCCGAAGCCTGGCTCGCATGGGTGCTCGAGCGCATCCAGGATCATCCCGCAAACCGTATGCAAGATCTCCTACCGTGGGCCTATCAGGAGATGATCGAGGAGCGGGAACAAAGCGTTATAGCGGCATGATCGGCCCCCGTGATTCAGCGGCACTCCCAGAGCAAGGGGATCTGTTTGAAGAGCGCGGGAATTGGCAAGGGCCAGATACCTCACAGCACGACTTGGGCGTTGAAAACCTTGAAGGCTTGTCCGACAAAGACCTCGTCGAGAAGACGGCAAAGGCTACTCTGTCCAACGTCGACCTGCTGTGCGCCCAGATTGTGGAACGGGGCTTGGGAGATATAGCCGTTCCGGGTCTCGTCGCGCTTTGGAACCGGTTTAAGGGGTTCGGAATTGCGACCCCTTTACCAGAACAAAAGCTTGCCTTGGAAACTCTTCGCGCCATTGGGAATGAAGCTGCAAAAAAAGAAATCAGCAAGATCCTTGGCGCACAGGACTTGCCCGACAGCTTGCTCCCGTTTGTGTTGCAAGCCGCTGTGAGCGTGGGCTTGAAGCTGCCTCAGGCACAAATCTTGCCATGGCTGGAACACGGCGCACCAACAGTCCGTGCCCAAGCCTTCATCCTTATACAATCGAACAGCCCACAGCGAAGCACCTTGGAAATCGGGTTCAGCGACCCAGACTGAACCGCCCCTAGTTTACCGGAGTGATTTTAGTCCGTCATTCTGCAGCAATATCATATTGATTTAGGGTTTCATAGAAATTCCTTTCAGCTTGTGCAGGTGGTATATATCCGATTGGCCCAAAGAGCCTGTCATTGTTGTACCAATCAACCCAAGTTAGAGTTGCCATTTCGACATCACTTTTACCTTGCCATGGTCCTTGATGTTCAATCACTTCGGTCTTGTACAATCCGATCATATTCTCAGCGAGTGCATTATCATAACTATCACCAACGCTCCCAACGGATGGCTCAATTCCAGCATCGATTAATTTTTCTGTATATTTGATCGACAAATATTGAACGCCTCTGTCTGAGTGGTGGATCAACTGGCCAGATTGAGGGTTTCGAGCGTGGATACCCTGGTTCAGAGCATCAAAGACCAAAGCCGTATTCGGAGAATGTGAGACCTTCCATCCAACGATATATCGTGCAAAGACATCAATCACAAAAGCAACATATACAAACCCAATGGCCGTACTGACATAGGTGAAATCAGCGACCCACAAAACGTTAGGTGCGGGAGCTGTGAATATACGATTTACCTTATCCTTAGGACAAGGCTGCGCCTTGTTACTCTGTGTAGTTTTAATCCCCTTGCCACCACGTACAACGCCTTGTATTTCCATCTGTTTCATAAGGCGCTCAATTGTACAACGTGCAATATCAAACCCTTCATGGCGAAGTTGATGCCAAATCTTATCAGCCCCATAACGTTTACCACTAGCTTTAAAAACACGGTCGATTTCTGTGATCAAAACAACATCTCGTTTGCGGCGTTCTGGAGACTTACTGGGATCCAGCATTATAGACCGCTCATAAAAATAGGTGGATGGCGCTATTGGTAAAACTTTACAAATAGACCCGACGCCATAGCTTGTACGATGTTTATCTATGAACATAATCATTTCTTCCGTAGGCGGTCGAGCTCCGCCGCTGCGAAAAAAGCCGACGCTTTACGCAAAATATCATTCGCTTGCCGTAACTCTTTGTTTTCTCGCTGGAGGATTTTTAACTCATCACGCTCCGCTTGTGTAACCCCATTGCGTAATCCTATTTCAATTTCGTGATTTCGAACCCACACACGTAGCGTATCACCATTGCAGCCAATCTTCTTTGCAATCGATAAAACAGCTTGTGTTCTGCTCGTATAATCAGCCTCATTTTCTAACACCAGGCATACCGCTCGTGCGCGTATTTCTGGCGTAAATCTATTTCCTGAATTTCCATTCGTCATTCTTCTAGTCTCCGTGCTTTTTTGACTCCGGTAAACTAGGGGCGGTTCAGACCCTTCAGTCCGACGAACCGCTCTGACAGTGGCGGGGAATCTGGGCCATATCAGCGCAAGGGCAGGATTGCTTGCCGAGTTCCGGAAAAATCCAACCAGCCAAAAGATCGAAGCGCTTTTAACTGTCGCCGATGACGACATCGTTGTTGAAATCGGAAGATACGCACTGGAAAATCCGCCTCACCGGTGCCTCATCGCAAGTGAACTTGAGGCTCTGGACACACCCAAAGCCCGAAAGCTGGCCCAACGAATCAACGATCAGATAATGCAGCGTTGATGTTTACTTGGAACCTCGGCCACCCCGTCGCTTGATCATCAGAAAAATCCTCATATCACGCCAGCCACATCGCCAGCCTCGCGCAATAATCGCAGCTCAAGTCAGACCAAAATAGAGGGGGTTCCCTTGATGCTTACCAAGCGCCTACGTATCATTTAGAAAATCTTGCGTATGGTGCATTGCATCCAGATACGGTTGTTGCTCCGCGTATTGCGCCGCAAATGATTGGGCTTGGTTTATTGGAAGCTATTCCTACAGCTGACATTATAGCGAATGTTGATCCAGATGATGCCGATGGGGATGGTATTTCTGGTCGGGCAAACATGGTTTATTCCCGCCAACTGGGCGACATAGCATTGGGCCGTTTTGGCCTTAAGGCGCATAACGCCACGATCATGGATCAATCATCTGCGGCGTTTCACAGTGATATTGGAATATCATCCCCGCTTTATCCTGAAGGATGGGGGGATTGTACCGATGAACAAGAAGCCTGTCAGTTGGCACCTGATGGCAACACGGAAGTACATGATGATGCAGAGATTTCCAATGATGGGATGGATTTGGTAAATTTCTATGCTCGTAATCTTGGTGTGCCTATTCGTATCAATCATGAAGAAACAGATGTGCTGCGTGGAAAAGAAGTTTTCTACAAAGCTGGGTGTGTTTCCTGTCACACGCCAAAGTTTGTAACCAATCGATTAGACGGGCAGGATGAACAAAGCTTTCAATTGATCTGGCCTTACACAGATATGCTACTGCATGATATGGGTGCAGATCTAGCCGATAATACAACTGCTGCGCGTGCGACAGGCCAAGAATGGCGCACACCACCATTATGGGGGATTGGCTTGACACAACAAGTCAGCGGCCACACGCGGTTCCTGCATGATGGACGTGCACGCAACCTGTTAGAAGCAATTCTTTGGCATGGTGGTGAAGCAGAGATTTCTAAGAATGAAGTCATAGCTTTGTCTAAGGACGACCGTGATGCATTGATCACCTTTTTGGAAAGTTTGTGATGCGAATAATCTTAGCTTTTATATGTTTGTTTACTGCACCTGCGTATGCAGATGTAAAACAAGCTGTTGATGTGACCAAGAGGTTTCATCAAAGCTTTGTAATAGAGGCGGAATCACTTGCAGTTGGCGCTGAAAAGAGCTGTGCGGCATCGTCTTTGAAGCTTGCATATCATAAAGCTTTTGATGCATGGATCACCGCCAGCATAATTCAATTTGGTCCTATTGATGATATTGGCGGACCTTTATCAATCGCATTTTGGCCTGATAAAAAAGGCTTCACAGTAAAAACCGTGAAACGTTTGATACAAGAAGATGAAGTGGTCATTGCTGATGATGGGCAGTTTGCAGAGGTTTCCGTCGCTGGTAAGGGTTTCTTAGCATTAGATCTTCTTTTATTTTCCAATAATTGGTTAAAACCACCAGCTTTTAGCTGGTCAGCTTTAGCGTTATTTACATAAGGTTTCCTTCCATTTTAAGACCCAGCGTTGCGGTAAGGTCTTAAAATGGAAGGAAACCTTATGATCTATTCTACTGGAAGTCATAGCAGATATTATCACAGATACCATATCGTTTGGGTAACAAAATATCGTTACAAGGTGCTGCGTGGTGAAATGCGTGAGCGTATTCGGACATTGATACGACAAACGTGCAATGAATTGGGCGTACACATTGAAAAAGGCGTATTGTCTACCGACCATGTGCATATGTTTGTGTCAGTCCCGCCGCACGTCCCAATTTCAAAGGTGATGCAACGCGTAAAAGGGAGGTCCTCATACAAGATACAGCGGGAGTACCCCGAATTACGCAAACGCTATTGGGGGCAACGGTTCTGGGCTAGAGGCTATTTTTCAACGACGAGTGGAAATGTGACGGATGACGTTATTCGTCAGTATCTTGAATTACATTCAAAACGTGAACCTACCGACGAAAGTCGGTAGTTGTTCAGTCGATCCAGAGTTTAACCGTTATCAAGAAGGCAGCGCAGCTTGTGTTTTGGTTCAAGCAATCACGCAGGATATTTCGCAAAAAGCGGATAGAATGAATGAGCTTTGGCAAACGAGCTTTGCTGATTTCGTTCTCACTGCTGGGCACTCAGGCAACACCGTCTATCTATCAGAACAAGAAGCTAAACAAGCATATTTAACGTCTGTAATCGGAGCTTTGGAGTTTATTTTCCAATAATTGGTTAAAACCACCAGCTTTTAGCTGGTCAGCTTTAGCGTTATTTACATAAGGTTTCCTTCCATTTTAAGACCCAGCGTTGCGGTAAGGTCTTAAAATGGAAGGAAACCTTATGATCTATTCTACTGGAAGTCATAGCAGATATTATCACAGATACCATATCGTTTGGGTAACAAAATATCGTTACAAGGTGCTGCGTGGTGAAATGCGTGAGCGTATTCGGACATTGATACGACAAACGTGCAATGAATTGGGCGTACACATTGAAAAAGGCGTATTGTCTACCGACCATGTGCATATGTTTGTGTCAGTCCCGCCGCACGTCCCAATTTCAAAGGTGATGCAACGCGTAAAAGGGAGGTCCTCATACAAGATACAGCGGGAGTACCCCGAATTACGCAAACGCTATTGGGGGCAACGGTTCTGGGCTAGAGGCTATTTTTCAACGACGAGTGGAAATGTGACGGATGACGTTATTCGTCAGTATCTTGAATTACATTCAAAACGTGAACCTACCGACGAAAGTCGGTAGTTGTTCAGTGAAATAGCGAGGCTTGCACGCCCTTTGGGTACATTGGAGCGCGCTCGCCCCAAACGCGCAGAAGGATGGCGATCGGACAGGCCTTTGCGTAATATTGAGGTGTCTTTGACAGCGCTAGAAGAAATGATTTTTGCGCTGGGTGATAATGAAGCGCCCATTACTCAAGAAGAGTTATTAACGGCATTGGCATTCATTCCGTCCATTGAAGATAAAAGCTTACAATCGATCACAGATATATCGGTGCGGTTCAAAGTGGAAAGCCTGTTACAGATGATTGTGAATATTAAGGAAGCTGCCACCGAAGAGCTAAGTTTATATTTGGGTGTCACGACAGGTTTTAACGCGCTGGATGGGGATTAACATGACCAGTCGCCGCGCGTTTTTGACTGGCTTGTTAGCAGCATCTGCAACACCAAATCTAACGTGGGCGGATGCAGGAAGTCCTGCTTATTTGGCGGCTGCAAAATTGTCAGACGAGAGCTTTGCGCTTTTTGGCTTGTCTAGTACAGGACAAGATGTTTTTCAAATTCCCTTGCCTGGGCGTGGGCATGCGGCAGCTGTTCACCCAGTGAAACCAGAAGCTGTTGCATTTGCGCGCAGACCAGGGCGTTTTGCATTGGTGATAGATTGTACAACAGGTCAGCTTATCCAGAGGTTAGATGCACCTATTGGGCGGCATTTTTACGGGCATGGCACTTTCATCCATGATGGGGAGCTTTTGTGCACGACAGAAAATAATATTGAGACAGGTGAAGGTATTATTGGTCTTTGGGCGCGATCCGAAAACTATCGCCGTATAGCTGAGTTTTCTTCGGGTGGTGTCGGGCCGCATGAGTTGAAGACTATGCCTGATGACAGGACTGTTGTGATTGCTAATGGAGGGATCAGAACACATCCTGATACTGGACGTGAAAAACTGAATTTAGAAACTATGCGCCCGAACGTATCCTTTGTGAATAGTAGTGGGAAACTACAAGCTAAAATTGAACTGCCACCAGAATTGCATCTAAACTCGATTCGACATTTAGATGTATCCTCTGATGGGATGATTGCCTTTGGCATGCAGTGGCAAGGGGATGTTTCTGAGACGCCTGATCTTGTAGGGTTTGTTGGGAAAAATAGTGCTGTTCAGTTATTTAGTGCTGACCTAAAAGATCAAACGTCGTTACAAAATGGACACCTCGATTAACCGCTAATTCCAGAGGTATTTGATAGGCATTTTTTACGGCAGGCTGCTTTTTGACGCAAAAAAAGCCTGTTTTGTTCCGTTTTATGCGGCATTCATGCTTTATGGAGCCGCCTGAGCGGGTATTTCTGAATTCTAGACGGATTCAGGCTGTGGCTTGCCGTCGTTCATGGAAGATGAGACGCTTCATATTGTAGGTTATGTTGGCGAGTGTCATCTTTGTTGTGGCGCGTTGAATTCCGATGGTTCTAATGGATAAATCCATCGGGCCCTTCTGATGACCAAAGACATGCTCGACACAGGTGCGAAATATAGAACGTGTCGCATTACCGCGCTCGATGTGTTTGGGCATTGGTTTGCCTTTTGGTTTTTTACGGTGGATGTGGGAGAAAAATCCATTGGCCTTAAGCCATGCCTCATTGCTCTTGGTGCGGTAAGCTGTATCGGCCCAAACCTTGCCAGAACGATTGTCCTTGGTGAGCACTGACGCCAACTCATGACCGTCATAGCGCGCTGCATCTGTTGTTTTTTCACCTCTGATAAACCGAAACTTACGGTCAATGCTGATGTGGTTTTTATAGCCAAAGTGAGGTACGGAAATATCAACTAACCCCGCATCTTTCTCACCCGTCTTGGTCGTTTTAGCCTTGCTATACTTGACCATCCACCGTGCGTCGGTGTCCTTCTGTGCCGCCTTGGCTGGATTATCAGGCCAGATATCTTTTGCATCTTCGCCAGCCTTGGCGCGGGCTTTCTCGCTTGAAGTCATACGTTGGCGTGGGGCTGCAATCAGCGATGAGTCTACAATTTGTCCCCCAGTTTGTTTGTAACCCCGATTACGTAAATGATCCTCAAAGGTTGCAAACAAATCAGTCAACACACCCGCTTGGGTCAACTTCTCCCGAAACACCCAAATGGTCTTTTGATCTGGCGTCGGCTCCCCAATTTGCAAACCAAGAAAACGCAACCAGCTAAAACGATCGCGGATCAGAAACTCCATCCGCTCATCACTTAAATTATGCATCGACGCTAATATCAAAATCTTAAACATCATAACCGCATCATAGGGCGGACGACCCCCCTGTGGACGCTCTCCATAGTTAAGTGCACTTGTCAGTGCACACCGAAACATCTCAAAATCCACATGCTCAGAAAGCGCGACAAGTGGGTCGCCTGTTTTAGACAAACGCTCAAGATGATCAGAAAAATCAAACAATCCTGCTTCGTGCATCAAAATATCCTCCTGAAAATATTGAATCACAAAATACACCTAAAAGATAGGTTTTTAGAGGTGTCCAAATTACATCGGAAGTGTCGCGCTTTCTCTTGATGGAAAGACAATAGGGGTGACGGCGCCAAAGGGTAATAGAGCACATTTTTATCATACTGATACGGGTTTCCTGACTTCGTAGGATTTCGGCTGTAACACATTGATATTATTGGCCTGCTTTTTCACAGGGCACTACATCGCGGATTTCCGGCGATGGGATTCAACGGTCAGAGAGTGTCGATCAGGCCTTTTCAGGTCTGGGCTTGCGCGTTCTTTCCGGCGGCATCCTGAAGGGTGCTTCGTTCCACGACAGGCCAACACAGCGCAGGATGCGTTTGGCGTCGGTTGTGGCCGGGCTGGGCATGGCATATTGTTCGCTGGTGCCCTTGCGCCTCAGGATGGAAATCTGAAGTCGGTCGAGTTCCCGACGGATGCGGGCCGGGCTCATGGGATGGCCCAGCATCTGCAGGCGCTTGCGCAGGTGTTGCAGGCAACAGAAAGCCATGTAGCAGATGGCGATATGGGCCTGTATCCGCCGCGGCGTCCAGTGATAGACGGGTCGGATTTTCAGGTCATGCTTGTTGGTGCGGAAGCAGGTTTCGATCAGCCAGAGCTGGTGATATTGGGCGATGGCCGCCTCGGGTGCGAGATCGTCCCTGCCATGAACGATGATGGCGTGCAGCCCGTCCCATTGGGCTGCCGCGTCGATCTTGTCCTGATCAAGTGTGATCTCGCCCGTATCGGGAAACGAGAGGAAGCGGGCATATCCCCGGTGACTGACACTGGCGGGGCTCCGGCTCCGCCGAAGCTTCTTTTGCAGGCGCTCAAGGGCCTTCTGGCGCTTGTGGGCATCCTTGCGGGCGCGGGCGGGCGAGAAGGTGACGATGATCCGGGCACCGTCATGCTCAATCACCTTGTAGCGCCCCGCCTCGGCAGCGCCCTCCGCCGCGCCGTGTCCGGCCCATGGCTTGTAACCGCCCGTGTCCAGGGCCTTGTCTTTCACGCCCGCCGGGGCCGACTTCAGGCGATAGCCCAGAATGAACGGCAGGCCTTTGGTGCGCAACATATCCTGATTGTCGGCGCTGAGCATCCCGGCATCTGCCACCAGCGTGATCTTTCCGAGCTTGTAGCGCTCTTCCAACCCCTTGATCGCGGCCTCAAGCGTATGGCCTTCCCACATATTGCCGGGAAACAGGTCATAGCCGACCGGCAAGCCGTCGGTGGTGACCATCAGCGCCAACACCACCTGACTGCGATGCGATTTCCCGTCCTTGCTGTACCCCTTGGCCAGCAAGCGGTCGGACGCGTCTTCCGGATCCTCCCGATCTGTATCGAAGGCCAGTGTTGTGCAGTCGTAGAAGAGGACATCGACCGGTCCCGCCAGAAGCGTCTCCGCCGCCTCGTGTGACATCCGACAGACCCGGTTGATCGTCGCCGCGTCCATGTAGTCCATAGCCTGGTAGACCCGGTCCAGATTGAGGGTGATCCCGACCCTGTGGGCCAGTGCATCCACCGTTGCCCGCTTGCTCTCTGGCTGCGACAGGCGCGCCAGCACCAGTTCGCGTAAAATGCGATCGCTGCTCTTGCGCCGGGTGCCCAGAAGCCCATTCCAGCCCAGGCCGGAATAAACCTCCCCCATCACATCGCGCAAACCAAGCGACAGGCGGGACTCTTCGCGGCACTCCCCAAGATCGACATTCAGTTTTTCCGGACGCGGGGCGGTGCGCACAAGTGTCGCCAGATCAGCATATTCCGTTGGGGTGAACAGTTCCATTTGCGGGGACTGTGCGGTACGCAGTTCTTCCATGATCCGGCCAGCCAGGCGCTTGAGGTCCTCGACTTCAGTGTCGTTATGCGCGATGCCGACATGCCGGACGACCTTCTGGCGAACCTTCTGACCGGTGCGCACCGACTGGACGATCTGGATGCGGGTGCGCTTGCGTTCGGGATCATGTTTGGTGCGGATGAACATGTGCGGGAGTGTAGCAGAACCTCCAGAAACCGCAACCCTCAATTGCCATTGGGGGCACTACTTTACCCTCCCGGAAGCCAGGGCCTGAAGTTAAACAAAAAAACACCCCACAAGCCGACAAAACCTACGAACTCAGGGGTAATAGAGCACATTTTTATCATACTGATACGGGTTTTACTCATGCCGTAAAGCGTAACGATATATGTGGCATAGCCACGAAACAGGATGGTTTTATAACTACGGATGGTGGAGGTGGTATTTTTGATGTTAAGAATACTGTTTTGACTCTTTTGACGCATAAATCGCGATCATGGGATAATCATCTGATTAAAATATAGAGTTTATTTACCACTTTTATCGGTTGGCCGTATTCGAAAAGTGTGGGTGATCTGCTTGGTTATATTATATCCAGCGAAACTTTCACACGATCCATAACAATTGATGATGTGAATTTACTTACATTAGATTCATCAAAGAAATATTCTTGTGTAAATTCCTCATACTCTTTTATGTCTTCCACTATCACAATGAGAATGAAGTCGGCCTCGCCAGTCGTATAATAACATTGTTGCACGGCAGGAGCAGAGCGCATTCTTCGTTTGAAACTATCAAGCTGTACGCGGTTCTCGCGTTCAAGCGTTACTTGTACAATAACAGTCATCTCACGTTTGAGTTTCGACGGTGAAAGAACCGCAATTTCTTTTTCGATAACCCCAGTTTCGCGCAATCGTTTTAGACGTTTTTGAACGGCTGGAGATGAAAGTGCTACGTCTTGCCCTAATACTTCTGCGGTTAGGCGAGCATTAGATTGAATAAGTTTTAAAATATCGCGATCTTTGTCATCCATAGATACTTAATGATCAAGGTTTTGTTGAAATGCAATGTATTTCATCGTGATTTTTGAAAAACTAGACAATAATACGCCTAGATTATTACCAGTGTATGCGGTCAATAAACATCATTATTGACCGCATCTAAATTACAGGCAGCTTGGGTGTAAATTCTGCTAGCCTCGAACTCGTTATTTTAAGCCGCGTCGCGTCCTTCCATAATCATTTTGAAGATTTCTGGATCAGTCACTCCTTCGGAGCCGATCAGCAAAACACGGGCATCTTTATGAAGCCCAAGTTTAGCAGAGAGTTCATTATCTTGGCGTGCAGCAATCAATGCTGCAAGTCCTGCAATGGCGCTTTCGCCTGCTTCAATAACAGGATCATCTCCCAATGGCCGTGCCAACAATCGAACCGCCGGCGCAACAATAGATTCAGGAATAGCAAGGAAATCAGAAGCTTCTTCTGCAAGGATTTCCCAAGCAAGCGCCGATGGTTCACCGCATGATAAGCCTGCCATAAGAGTTTCTTCAGCTAATGCTACACTTGTTGCTTTGCCTGTTTTTGCACTTTCAAATAAACAAGCTGCCAGTTCAGGTTCTACGATAACAATACGTGGTGCGTCATCCCCCCAATATTGACAGATACCAGCTACAACGCCAGCGGCTAAACCACCAACACCACCTTGTAAAAATATATGTGTTGGCGCTTGATCAAGTTCTTCGCAGATTTCAGATGTCATCACACCGTACCCTGTCATCACATCGATGGGTGGCTGGGAGTATCCAGGCCATGATGTGTCTGAAACCACAAACCAATCATTCTCAGCAGCTTCCTTTTTTGCGAACACAACAGAAGCATCATAATCACCGTCGATGCGGATAACATCAGCACCAAACTCGCGCATCGCTTGTGCGCGACCTTCGCTTACTTCCGCATGAATATAGATACGACAAGGTGAGCCAAACCGTTGGCATGCCCAAGCCAATGAACGACCATGGTTCCCATCTGTTGCAGAGACAAGTGTGATAGCAGCGCATTCGGCCTTATATTTACCATTTCGGATGTCAGCCAAGTCTACATCATGGCCCGTTTTACGAGCTATTTCACGTTGTAAAACACGCTGTGCAGCATAAGAACCACCTAGTGCTTTAAAGCTGCCCAATCCAAAGCGTGGGCCCTCGTGTTTATATAAGATTTCGCCAACGCCAATTTCTGCCGCAAGTGCTGAAAGCCGTTCTAATGGTGTAGCGGCGTATCCATCCCACTGGGTAATCTCATCTCGGGCAATGGAAAAATCTTTCTTAGTTATAATACGGTGCGCAGCATCGCCAGGTGCACGCGTCGCAGCAACATAACCTAGTTTTGTTGGTGTGAATAATTCAGTCATCATATATCCTATCTTATTGGTAGACGATCACGAACCAGATCTGCCCAAAAGTTGGCTCCGATCGGTAGCAATTCGTCGTTAAAATCATAATCTGCGGCATGGAGTGGCTGACCACATGGGCCTGTTTCGCCATTTCCTAAAAGTAGGAAACATCCTGGCACAGCCGCATTGAAATGGGCGAAATCTTCGGAAAAACTCATCGCAGGGCGGTCATCTATGGTGTCTAATCCAGACGTTTCAGCAACACGGACAACAGCTTCGGTTGGAATGTCCGTGTTAATAGTTTCAATAAACTCAGTATTAAAGGTCATAGATGCGCTGACCCCATGAGTTGCTGCAACACCATTTACGATCTGGCGCATGAATGCTTCCACTGCGATACGGTCTTTTGGCAAACGTGCGCGAGTATCGCCTTTGAGTGTTGCAGAGCCAGGCAATACATTGCGCTGACCATCCGTGATAAACTCTGTAACAGACACAACGGCCCCGGTACTGGGTGCGAGTTTGCGTGAAACGATGGTTTGCAACGCTTGCACCATTTCGGCACCGACTGTGATAGCATCAACACCCACATGCGGCATGGAAGCATGCCCACCTTGACCATTGATCGTAATTTCAAAAAGACTTTCGCTTGCGCAAATCTGGCCAACACGTGTTGACACTTGTCCAACTGGTGCACCAGGTAGATTATGGATTGCATAAACTTCATCAATTGGGAAGTTTTCAAGCACGCCTTCATCAATCATCGCTTTGGCTCCAAGGCCATGTTCTTCGTTTGGCTGGAAGATAAACATGACTGTGCCGTCAAAGTTAGGATTACTTGCCAGTTTTTCAGCGGCACCAAGCAACATAGTTGTATGTCCATCATGACCACATGCGTGCATAACACCCGTGGTTTGCGATACATAATCATGCGTACTAATTTCAGTGATGGGGAGCGCGTCCATATCTGCGCGCAAACCGATTGCGCGATTGCCTTTGCCCGCGCGTAGTATTCCTATGACGCCAGCGCCTTCATGGACCTCTAGGCCCAAGCCACGAAGGATTTCGGCAACCTTTTCTTTGGTGCGAATTTCTTGAAACCCCAATTCTGGGTTGCGGTGAAAGTCGTGGCGCAGATCCGTCAGCTTTTTATGAAAATCATCCATTGGTACATCCATTTCAATCTCAATCAAAATACGTAATTGGTTTGATCTAAAGCATCTAAGATTCGATTTAACTCGACAAAAAGAATATAGATATCTCCCAATTGTGATTTTTTTCAGAATTATTGTAATTATAAGTGTATAATTTGTAACTGACGCTTAACTATCTAGTGAAGATATTATCCATTCTCTGACCGCGACAGCATCGTTTGACAATTCCGCTCGGTCGGACCAAACCAGATAAAATCCTTTGCCGCTTTCCCAAATCCAAGGCCCGACCTGAGCAAGTAGCCCTGCCTCGATATTCCTGGTTGTGACATGTTCCCAGCCCAATGATATACCTTCGCCAGCCATGACAGCCTGCAAAACCAAAGCATAATCATTTAGGCGTAAGCCTTGACCGACATCTTTGTATTTAATTCCGTAGCTTTTGAAAAAATCAGACCATGTTGGGCGTTCGCGATATGGTTCTTCTAGGTTGATAAGTTGTGCTGATTTTAAGTCGTCTAATGTGTTAATAGCCTGGTTATCATGAAATAATGAGGGGCTTGCCACTGCCATTAATCGTTCTTTTGCAAGCAGCGTCGAAGTATAGCCATTCCATTTACCGTCACCACGCCACACACCAAGGCTGATACCTTCTTGTGCTAGATCAAGATCTTTGTCGGTTGTTTGAACTCGAAGATCGATGTTTGGGTGTTTTTCGTGAAAATCTTGTAAGCGTGGAACCACCCAATAATAGGCAAATGCGGTTGAAACTGACAATGTTACATGGCTACCTTTTCTTTGGCTTTGCAGGTGTTTGACTGTCTCAAAAATACGTTCAAACCCTTGTGACACATCATTTTTTAACATCTCTCCTGCATCAGTTAAGCTTATGATGCGGTGGCGGCGATGAAAGAGTTTAGTGCCAATGGCGTCTTCAAGTTTACGAACGGATTGACTTATAGCGGATTGACTAACGCCCAATTCTTTTGATGCATTGGTGAATGATCCCAGACGTGCTGAGGCTTCAAATGCTGATAAATGATGTAAGGAATCAATGGCTTTTAAAAGGTCTCGCATTATTTGAACTTATGAAAAACAGCAGATTTTACAAGCGTTACAAAGGTTTTTTTTCTCGGTAACCTTTATTCTTGAGGAGATCGAAAATGAGCGAATCTGAAAAACCTAAGCGTAAGCGACGCAGTGAACGCGGCAAACGTGTTATAGCACCAACGCCAGCTTATATTAAGCGGGTCATACCATTCTTTGATCCGTTGGATGAAGAACAGTTGGTGCGTATTGAAGATATGGCGGATTGGTTGATCCAAGAAAAAGGCATTGCATTCAAGGATGACCCTATTGCATTAGATATATGGCGCAAGGCGGGCGCGGATGTAGATGCGAACGACATTGTGCGTTTGCCAAAAGGGATGGCGCGTGAATTGTGTAAAACAATTCCACCAGAGTTTGAGCAAGTTGCGCGAAACCCTGAAAAGTCAGTTCGCATTGGCGGTCAAAATCAGATTTTTGCGGCCGTGTACGGACCGCCATTTGTGCGTGATCTGGAGAATGGGCGGCGATACGGAACGGTCAAGGATCATGAAAAGCTTGTGAAGCTGACATCCATGTTGCCCAGTATCCATCACGGGGGGTTGGTTATTGTTGAGCCATGCGATGTTCCTGTCAGTAAGCGGCATTTGGATATGGTTTATAACCATATGGTGTATTCCGACAAACCGCATTTGGGTGCGATTACAGAAATGAGCCGTGCACAAGATAGCGTTGATATGGCGCGTATTTTGCATGGGGATGATACGTTCGATAATAACTGCGTTATCATGGGGAACGTGAATACGAATTCGCCTTTATTTTCCAATAATTGGTTAAAACCACCAGCTTTTAGCTGGTCAGCTTTAGCGTTATTTACATAAGGTTTCCTTCCATTTTAAGACCCAGCGTTGCGGTAAGGTCTTAAAATGGAAGGAAACCTTATGATCTATTCTACTGGAAGTCATAGCAGATATTATCACAGATACCATATCGTTTGGGTAACAAAATATCGTTACAAGGTGCTGCGTGGTGAAATGCGTGAGCGTATTCGGACATTGATACGACAAACGTGCAATGAATTGGGCGTACACATTGAAAAAGGCGTATTGTCTACCGACCATGTGCATATGTTTGTGTCAGTCCCGCCGCACGTCCCAATTTCAAAGGTGATGCAACGCGTAAAAGGGAGGTCCTCATACAAGATACAGCGGGAGTACCCCGAATTACGCAAACGCTATTGGGGGCAACGGTTCTGGGCTAGAGGCTATTTTTCAACGACGAGTGGAAATGTGACGGATGACGTTATTCGTCAGTATCTTGAATTACATTCAAAACGTGAACCTACCGACGAAAGTCGGTAGTTGTTCAGTGGTAGATAAAGTCGTTACAGAGGCCATCCGTGTTTATAACGGTAATGGTCAAGGCATTGTTGTTGTTCCATTTATTCTGACAGGTGCCATGGGCCCTGTAAGTACCGCAGCATCTGTTGCACAAGCGCTGGCAGAGGCAATGATTGTTGGTGCTTTTAGCCAGCTTGTGCGCAAAGGATCCCCCTTTATCATGGGGAATTTCCTGTCATCGATGAGCTTGAAATCAGGGGCACCGACCTTTGGTATGCCCGAACCTGTTATGTCCAACTATGCCATCGGTCAGTTGGCCCGCCGCCTTGGCGTGCCTTTGCGCTGTGGTGGATCGCTGACTGCATCAAAGGTGGCAGATGCGCAAGCCATGGCCGAAAGTGTTGATATAGCCTGACGACTCAACTTTGATTCCACTTTTGATTGGAGAATATCTGTTCAGCGGTTTCTCCTGTTTTTCGCCTATGGGCTTTAGCTTGCGCCCATGTATGTTCAATTGGGTTATAATCGGGGCTATATGCAGGTAGATATTCAAGGATATGTTCTGCATCCGTGATGATTTTTATTGTGTCGCTACGTCTGTGAAAGCTGGCTCTGTCCATTACAAGTACTGATCCTTTGGAAAGGACTGGAATGAGCTGATCTTTGAGCCAAAGATTGAAGATATCCGCGTCAACATTACATGCTGTCAGGCCAACAGTTAACAAGGTGCCAGCCAAAAGCGCTCCAATAACATTGATCCTCCCTTTCGCCTGCCAATCGTGAACACCCACACAGCGTTTTCCGCGCGGGGCATAACCATGGGTGCGTGGCATGTCATGCGCAAAACCACTTTCATCAATATATACAATGGCTTTACCTGCAGCCTCATGGGCCGCTAACCTCTCTTGAAAGGACTGCCTGTCGTCGTCGTTTGCCTTGGGGTGCCGCATGGCTTTTTTTATATGTGATCTTCAATTTCTTAAGGGCTTGCCAAATTGCCTTTGGGCAAACATCAAAACGGTCAGCACGTTCATACTGATAAGCATCAGGATATTTTTCAACATCCTGTGCTAGCTTTTTAAGATCTATTTTACGTATCTTTTTGCGTTCATGCTGTTTGGGTTCAACCCGTTTAGACCATCGCTTCACCGAGGCTACACCCACGGAGAAACGCTCTGCGACCCGAGCAAAACTCAAGCACTCTTGTTCTTTTATCCGCAAAACATGGCGGCGAAATTTAATTGGATGTGTCATGTAACCATAGTATCATAATATTGTCGCTAGGCTATAGTATGCATTCAACGATGCTTGCGGGTGCACATTTCGTTTTACATGCTGCGGGCTGGCTTGAAGGTGGATTGTGTACCGGATACGAAAAATTATTGCTGGATGCGGATCGCCTTGGATCATACCAAAAATTATTAGGCCAAGGACTGGATGTATCAGATGAGGCACTGGCCAAAGATGCTTATGGTGAAATTGAACCTGGTGGGCATTTTTTAGGTTCTAGCCATACAATGCGCAATTACGAAACGGCATTTTACGAGGCACCTCTTTCTGACAGTGAAAGCTGTGAACAATGGGAAGAAAAAGGATCAAAAGATGCTGAGGTTCGCGCAAATGAGCGGGTTAAAACTATGTTGAACGAATATGTCGAGCCATCCATCGATGCGGGTGTCAAAGAAGAGCTACAATCCTATGTGGCGAAACGCAAAGGAGAAGGTATGAATGATTTGTGAGCGACCAACAGCCCTGAATCTGTTACAGAATTTGGGGAGGCGGATAGGTTTCAGGCTGAATCGTAACTTAGGGCATTGTGACCCTGTAAAGGAGAATAGCCTTCGCCTGTTTCCGAACAGCCTTCTTAAGGCCCGATTTAGGTCGGTGACCTTGTATAGGAGTTTGGTTTGGCCGTTCACAGCCCATCTGGGGCTCCGCCTCCTAACAAAGGGAGTATAGCACATGGCTTTTATTGGTGTCGACCTACATACGAATTCTTTTACGATCTGCCGTCTTGAAGTGGATGGTTCGGAACATTTTGAAACATTCCAGCTGTCACAAGTTGACTTGGACCGCTTCTGCCACAGTGTGGATGCGGATGACGAGTTAGCGGTTGAGGCCACGGGCAATTCCGCTTGGTTTTATGGTGAATTGCGGCCATGTGTGGGACGCATTGTCATTGTCAACCCGCGCCAATTCCAGGTGATCCGCAAGTCGGTGAAAAAAACCGACCGCAATGATGCGCGGGCTTTGGCATTTTTTCTGTCCAAGGATATGTTGCCAGAAACGCGTCTAAAATCTACAGCGGAATCGGAATTAGCGTCAACAACCCAAACGCGCGATCTTCTCGTCAAACAGCGCACCATGCTGCTCAATAAAATCCATGGCATGTTCAATCGCCATGGGATGAAATTGAAGAAAGAGGGTTTGTCGAGCAAGAAACGACTTCTGGCCCTTGATCTGAGCCAATTTACACCTTTGGAAAAAATTGAGCTGGGCGCATTACGGGATCAGGCTTTAAGCTTGACTGTTACTCTAGCGGAACTTGACCGTGCAATCGAAACTGCTGGTGAAAAGCTGGTGGGGTTTGAAGGGCTGACCAGTATCAAAGGTATAGGTTCGCGGTCGGCGGCGGTCTTGTTGTCGGGCATTGGCAACATCGATGACTTTGCCACGCCTGATAAGCTGGCCGCCTATATTGGCATAGTGCCGCGCGTCAGCCAATCCAACGATACTGATAATCGCGGTAGGATAACCAAACGTGGAAACAAGCTTATGCGCACCACGTTGGTACAGTGCACGCTCATTGCTATTCGTTATTCGGGGTATCTCAACAGTTTTTATCAAAAAATTAAAGAACGACGTGGGTTTGGTAAGGCTATCATTGCCACAGCACGTAAGCTGCTAAAAATAATCTTTGACACCCTTAAAAATGGCTGGGTATTCGACGATTTTACTAAATTTAAAATCAAACAAAATCAATTGTCTACTGGACAATCATCATAGGAGAGCTTCCTGATGCTTGGTATTAGGCCCAGAACAGCCTGTATGATCAGCGTGCACCTGTGCACAGCGCGTATGACAATCGTGCAAGAAAATTGGTTTTCGGCCAAAAAATAGTTAACATACTGTAAATATTAATAAATTATGTATTAGCTCACCTTATGAAAAGAGGACTATGAAAATGGACAAGAAATTTCCGAGCCACGCAAAAGTGGTTGTGATTGGTGGCGGTGTTGTAGGCTGCTCAATCTTATTTCACCTTGCTAAGTTTGGATGGAAAGATGTTGTTCTTGTTGAACGTGATGAGCTGACCTCTGGATCGTCATGGCATGCTGCGGGGCAAATCCACACAATTTCATCTGATCCAAATATCAGCCGCCTGCAATCTTATACGATCGATCTGTATAAAGAGATTGAGGAACTGTCAGGACATTCTGTTGGTCTGCATATTACGGGCGGCTTTTATTTGGCATCTACACCTGAATGGTATGATTATTTGAAACGCGAACGGTCAAAAGCGCGGTATATGGGGTTGAATCAAGAATTCATCAGTCCGCAAGAGGTTGCAGAGCGTCATCCGTTAATTGATCCAAAACATTACCTCGCAGCGCTTTGGGATGATCAAGACGGAGATTTGGACCCATCTGGGGCGACCTATGCGTTTGCAAAAGCTGCTAAAGTTCATGGGGCGCAATATTTCACCCATACGCCTGCAACAGCAACAACGCAACGTGTAGATGGGTCATGGGATGTGACGACACCCCATGGTGTCATTAATGCTGAAATGATTGTGAACTGTGGTGGCTTATGGGCGCGTGAAGTCGGGCATATGCAGGGTATCAATATCCCGGTGCAGCCAATGGAGCACCATTATCTGATCACCGAAGAAATTCCCGAAATTGCGGACCGTATGAAGCAAGGTGAAAGTGGACGTTTGCCTGCTGGGATAGATTACGAGGCGAATATATACTTTCGCCAAGAACGCACTGGCATGTTGCTGGGCACATATGAACCACGTTCGACACCTTGGAAAGTTAATGGCACACCTTGGGATTTTGGGCACGAATTGTTGCAACCTGATCTTGACCGTATCGCAGAACGTTTGGAAATGTCTTTTGAACGCATTCCGGCCATCGGTAATGCGGGGATTAAAGACATTATCAATGGCCCATTTACCTTTGGCCCTGATGGCAACCCAATGATCGGTCCTGTACCCGGAATGACAAATTATTGGTGTGCTGTTGGTGTGATGGCTGGCTTTTGCCAAGGTGGCGGCGTTGGCCTGACTATGGCGGAATGGATGATGGACGGCGAACCATCTATTGACGTTTGGGCGATGGATGTTGCGCGCTTTGGCGATTGGGCGACCCCTGATTGGGGTACTGTCAAATCATCAGAAAACTATGAACGTCGTTTCGTGATGACCTTTCCCAACGAGACTTTGCCAAAAGGTCGATTGCAAAAAACCACGGCGCTTTACGACCGCCTGATCGCCAAAGGTGCGTTGATGGGGCAAGGGTTTGGTTTGGAAAATGCGCTTTGGTTTGCGGATAATCCAGAGGACGCGTATGAGGATCCAACCTT
Organism: Amylibacter sp.; assembly: GCA_965206885.1. Taxonomy (GTDB): domain Bacteria; phylum Pseudomonadota; class Alphaproteobacteria; order Rhodobacterales; family Rhodobacteraceae; genus Amylibacter. The sequence goes on from CBDBLJ010000012.1 coordinate 64,152, forward strand.
TGAACGTAATCGTAGTCATGAATATGTTGCGCGTGAAGTTGCGGCTGTACGCACTGCGGTTGGTGGTATCGAGATTGCGAATTTCGCCAAACACGAATTTAAGGGCAAAGGTGCGCGCGCCTATCTGGATCACATCTTGGCAGGTTATGTACCAAAACCTGGGCGATTAGCACTGACGCCAATGTTGACGCCCAAAGGGAAATTATATGGTGATTTAACAGTGGCTTGTCTATCTGAAGATCACTTTATGTTGTTCGGGTCGGGTGCTGTGCAAGATGCGCATCGTCGGTGGTTTGAAAAAGATTTACCAGATAATGTTACTTATGAAAATGTGTCGGACGACTGGCATGGTGTGGCGTTGTCAGGCCCGAAATCGCGTGAATTACTTGCACAGCTAACACGGGATGATGTCAGTGCTGATAGTTTTAAATTCCGCGATCTGCGCCAAACATATGTGGGCGGCGTGCCTGTCATTTTGAACCGCATCAGTTTCTCGGGCGAGTTGGGATATGAGATTTATTGCAAGCCACAGTATCTGATCAAATTGGCCGAAGCGATTGAAGAGGTGGGCGCAGATTTAGGCTATCGGTGGTATGGCGCACGCGCCTTAATGTCGATGCGTTTGGAAAAAGCATGGGGTGTGTGGACATTAGATTATCGTCCTGATTTCAGTGCGGCTGAATCTGGAATGAATGTGTTTATCAATTGGAAAAAAGATTTTGTTGGTAAGTCAGCCGCAGAAGCGGAACGCGCGTCAGGTCCTGCACAAAAGCTTGTGACCTTGGTCATCGATGTGGACGGGATTGATGTGTCTAATGACGAAGCTATTTTGGTGAATGGTGAGGCTGTCGGTTATATCTCATCTGGTGGTTATGCGCATCATGTCCAAAAATCGGTAGCGATGGGCTATGTTACAACAGAATATGCGACCGCAGGGACCAATGTTCAGGTGGAGATTTTGGGAAAAATGTATGATGCCGAAATCCAAGGTGTGCCGCTTTATGATGCGAACGGGGTAAATATGCGGGCATGATGCGTAATAGTGACCCTCCATAAACTAGGAGGGTCACTATTTTGTGAGCACCAGCTTATTTTGGCTGGTCTTTCTAAGGGTATATATTTGCTGCCCGAGAAGGATATACGCAGTATTATCAGGGCCTATCATCTTTTCAGCATCATAAGCTGGTGTCTGGTCTGGTGCGCGTTCTCGGTATTTATTTTGCTCTAAAGCTACAGGTTTTTCCACATTCAATCCGTTTGGGTCTTATCCGACAAAAAGATTCGGATATTTATGATACTGCTGCTTTTAAATAAAATAAAAGGTTAATGCAATACTTGACTCTTTTTTGTATAGGTTCATGTGTTTTGAGACTCACGCGGCTTCGGCCTGAGTGATTCGAAGGTACTCCATGGGTGTCTTACCTTTCAAGGCGTGATGTGGTCTGAATGTGTTATATTTTTCGACAGCTTTTCTCAGTTCAAACCGCATAGCTCCAATGCTATCGGCAATCAGATCACAACAATCATAGAATTCCTCGCGGAAGGTGCGGTTTCCACGCTCAACGCCGGTTCTGTTGCAAAGATTTTAATGTTGATTGCTTTTCTGGTGAGATTTTTGCATACGCATGTGAGTTTTAGACCAACAGGTGAGTGTACCATGATTTCGTTCAGCGGCTGTCATTTCCCCAAAGAAGCGATTCTTTATGCGGTGTTTTTTTACGTGCGCTATGGTGTTTCCTACCGTGATCTGGAGGAAATCATGGCGGAACGTGGTGTCGATGTCGATCATACAACCCTGAACCGATGGGTGATAAAATATGCGCCCTTGATCGCCACTGAAGCACAGCGTCGGAAGTCTGGAACCAGCACCTCGTGGCGCATGGACGAGACCTATATCAAAGTCAAAGGTAAGTGGATGTATTATTACCGCGCCATCGATAAATTCGGCAAAACCCTTGATTTTATGCTGTCAGAGCAGCGGGATGAAGCGGCAGCGACTGCATTTTTCAAGCGGGCGATCCAGAATAACGGCTTCCCTGACAGGGTGGTCATCGATAAAAGCGGTGCCAACCTCGCCGGGTTGAATAACATGAATTACCTGCTCTTGTTGAACGGCTGGTTTTGGCTGATTGAGATATTGCAGGTCAAATATCTCAACAACATCATCGAGCAAGACCACAGGTTCATCAAGAAGCTGACCAAGCAAATGAAGGGCTTCAAATCCTTCCTCTCAGCCTCCGCAACACTGGATGGCATTGAAGTCGCGCACATGATCCGCAAGAAACAATTCGGAACACCCGGACAATCCGCTTTCCAGCAATTTTCGGCGCTCGCTGGATAACTGTGTCCGGCGATAGGAGTGACTCCATGCACAATCTCAGTTTGCGACAGAACCGATTTAAAGGCTCGCGTTGAAGAGGAATTTGGCGTGAGCTTGCACGAACGTACAATCGGCAGGTACTTGGCCAAGCATGGGTTCCGCCGTCTTTCTGTACGCCCGGAGCACCCAAAAACTGATGCTGCGGCGCAGGAGGCTTTTAAAAAAACTTTACCAGCTTTGTGACTGATATCCTGCCAGAGCATGCGAAGGAAAAGCCTCTGGAAATTTGGTTTCAAGACGAAGCCCGTGTTGGACAACAGGGAACTATTACCCGCAAATGGGCCAAACGCGGAACCCGCCCGCGCGCACCGCGCGATACGCGATATAAATGGAGCTATATTTTTGGTGCTGCTTGCCCCGCACGAGGAACTGCTGCAGGCCTGATTCTGCCCTACGTCAACGCTCAGGCTATGGGGTTACATCTGGATGAAATCGCTAAAATGGTTGCGCCTGGTGCACATGCCCTGCTCATCGTTGATGGGGCTGGTTGGCATGGTGCAAAATGTTTGCGGGTGCCAAACAACATCACACTCGCAAAACTGCCTGCATACTCACCAGAATTGAAACCTATGGAAAACGTTTGGGCATATATTCGTGCCAACAAACTCGCCATCTCCGTCTTCGACACCTATGAGGAAATCCTCGACAAATGCACCCAAGCTTGGAACTTCTTTGCAAACGATCCCGACAGAATAACTTCAATCACAACTCGAGAATGGGCAAGGGTCATTTAATTAGTCCGCTGGTATAATGTGCCTTCTCCAGATGCCACAATGCAATGGGCTTGTGATAACCGCTAATATTTACGCTTTGTAATATAACGATAATCTGGTGCGGGCTCATAGCTCACACCAGTTTTCCAGCCAGCCAATTTTGGTCAAGCAAGAAGGAGTGAGCAGTGTCGTATTTTGAATTCCTACAAACTCATAGTAGTCGGATCATTGATGGATCGTTGATCACGCTCGTGCAGTTTTTTCTTGCGACAATCGTTGCTGTCACCACAGCGCTTGCATTGGGTTTAATGCGATTGTCACATAACCTTGCTGTAAAAGGCAGTGCCACGGTTTATATCGAGATATTTCGCGGTACATCCCTTTTGGTACAGCTCTTTTGGATCTTCTTTGTACTGCCACTTTTTGGAATAACGTTGGACAAATTTATAGCTGGTTTCTTAGCCGTGGGCTTGAACATGGGCGCTTACGGAGCAGAACTGGTACGTGGTGCAATTATGGGAGTGCCCAAAGGACAATGGGAAGCGGCAAAAGCCATCAATATGACGCCTTCGCAACGGATGCGACGTATTATTCTTCCGCAAGCCTTTGTGATTATGTTGCCGCCTTGGGGGAATCTTGTCATTGAAATTCTCAAAGGAACAGCTCTTGTTTCATTGATTTCGGTTACAGACCTCATGTTTCAGGCACGACAAATCAATATCTCAACCTTCCTTTCGGTTCAGACATTTGGCACTGCTATCATTATTTACTACGTTTTTGCCCGGTTTATGGTCACGCCATTCATGAGATTTTTTGAGCGTTTCATGGCCCGCAAAATTGGGAGGGCTTAAGATATGGAATGGCGTTGGGATTGGACTTGGGAACTCTTGCCGCGTTTTATCGATGCGACTGGTAAAACATTAATCGCTGCTGGTGGCGGATACGCGATTGCTATCGTGCTTGGACTTGTGTTCGCATTGGCACAAAGAACACCTTCACGAATGCTTGTTTTTATAACGCGTGAATTTGTTGAGCTGATACGCTCCACTCCACTATTGTTACAGGTTTTCTTTATTGGCACTTCTCCGCTTTGTTGAGTAGATTTAGGATTTCAAATAGAGCATAGATTGATTATCTGGAATGGATGATTGTCTAATTTTGAGTTTGAAGTATTCGGTATCCTTGATGCCTCTGGCTCGCTTACGGATCATTCCTATACTGACATTACCAGCCTCTATCCTGGCGCTTGTGAGCTTGTGTTTGGCGTAGTTGCAGATGCCCACACAATGTTTCCGTAGGGATTTCGCGAACTTTTTTAGATAGAGCATCTGTGACTGATCTGCTATCAGGCACCAACGTTCCAGTTGCTCCGCCATCGCCTCAAATGAAGCGGCACTCCACAGCAGCTGAAGCTGTTCTTTCAAGACGTAAAGTGCATTCAGGTTGCTATTGCTCTCCAGCAACCTTTGCAGCTTGTCACTTTGTTTTTCACTCAACTTATCCGCATTTTTGAGCAACAGATAATGCGTCCCTTTCATCAACTCTTTACCACTTGGATCGGCCTTTCTGAACTCAAGTCGACGCTGATTATGGATAGCTTTGCTGTAGTTTTTCATGACGTGGAAACGGTCAAATACTATGTCGGCCAACGGCAAGGACTCTCTGACAGCCTTTTGGTAGGCAGGCCCCATATCCATCGCTACGGCCTTTATTTTGCAGGCTGTATCTGGTTGCAGTTGTTTCAAAAACCTTGAAAAAACCTCGGCAGTTCGGCCTGCTTCAACCCAGATCAGATGACCGCCAACCATATCGTAGACCACCGTCATGTAGTCATGACCTTTCGCCCGGGCAACTTCATCTACACCAATATATTCCAAGCCAGTTAGCTCTGCAGGATCAAGCGTAGGGAGAGTTTCAATAAGGTATGCCCTGTCGATATTCTTGACCGTTTCCCATCGTATATCCAAATGTCTGGAAACCGCTTGAATAGACATATGCCGACATAATCCACTGATCAGTCGGCAAAATCGGTGAGTGAAACGGCACCCTTTATCAACAAAATCACACCCCTCAATGCGGCGTTCGCCCTTGTTAATATAAACCTGCGCCAGCTCAATCTCGACCACACAAGGATACCCAAAAAGGGGGATGTCGTTTACTTGTCGGCGGACATGCTGGTTGATGCTTCCCTTCTGGCCTGTAGCAGGGTCTATAGCCCTCCTACGCGCGTCTCGGCTGCAGTGAATGACAATCTTAACACCGCCGTCATCCAGTTTAATTTCATTTACACGTTGCCCTTTGAGGCCTAAAATATGCTGCGAGATGTTGATTGTCATATACCTGCTCTATGTAAAGTTATCAGAAACCATACATATCAACAGGTTACTTCGCGGTCGGCATCTTTTTCTACTCAACAAAGCGGAGAAGAGCCTCTTTATTTTCTATGTAGGACCACAATTTGGTGTGCAATTATCGCCTTGGACTTCTGGTATGATTGCCATCGGATTACACTATGGTGCGTATCTTTCTGAAGTTTACCGTGGTGGGATTGAAAGCGTTCCTAAGGGGCAATGGGAAGCTGCAATTGCTATTAACATGTCCACAGCAAAGACCTACCGCCGCATTATTATTCCCCAAGCATTACCACCAGCGATCGCTGGAATGGGCAACTATTTGGTGGGGATATTCAAGGATACACCGATGCTGTCTGTGATCGGAGTTGCCGAGTTAATGCATACCGCAAACACCGTAGGGTCGCAAAGCTATCGCTACTTAGAACCTTATACAATGGTCGGAATTATCTTTCTTATAATTTCTTTACCGACCGCATTTATGATCTCCCGTTTTGAAAAATGGGTACGCACAAAGATGGGAATGTAGAATATGACCGAAGATATGAGCCAATACCCACTTCGCCTTGAAGGCGATAATATTCCGATGGTTAGCTTTAAGAATGTACGTAAAAGTTACGGATCGCTGGTTGTTTTGGATCAGCTGTACTTAGATATTGATGCAGGTGAAATGGTGACCATTATTGGGCCGTTTGGATCGGGAAAAACAACTGTTCTACGTATGCTGATGACGCTGGAAGCTATAAACGGTGGTGTCATTTATGTGGATGGTGAGCCCTTAACTCATATGGAAAAAGATGGTGTATTGGTGCCTGCTGATGTCAATCATACCCGCCGCATCCGCAGTAAAATCGGCATGTGCTTTCAGCATTTTAATTTGTTCCCGCATTTAACCGCTTTGCAGAACTGTATGGAAGGCCCTGTACAGGTTTTGGGAATATCAAAAAAAGAAGCGGAAGAACGTTCGCTTGAACTGCTTGATATGGTTGGTATGGCCGATAAAAGAGATCAACATCCTTCTCGCTTGTCAGGTGGCCAACAACAACGTGTGGCTATTGCCCGTGCGTTGGCTATGCGCCCGAAAGTTATGTTGTTTGACGAAGTGACTTCTGCGTTAGATCCAGAAGTGATCAGCGAGGTTACTGGCGTTATTCGGCAACTCGTTGGCGCACATAATTTGACAATGCTGATGGTGACACACCAGATGGGCTTTGCCAAAGATATTTCTGACAGAGTTTGTTTCTTCTATAATGGAGCTATCGAAGAACAGGGTGCGCCTTCCAAACTGTTTGAAAACCCTGAACGTGAGCGCACTCAACAATTCCTCAATGCCGTTCTGGAAGCAAATTAAGGGGCTCATGTAAGCTTTTAACAGATGGCTCTTTCTTGATGTGAATCCGCATGAAAACTTGGCGACGTGGTGCTTGTTTTTATACGGCCTGAAACGCTTGGTCACTCGCTTGAATTACGCCCCAAAGCAGCTTGAACATCTCTGTGAACTCGGTCTGGTTTTAGACTAAATTGTAAGTCAAAAGGATCATGTGCAAGCCAATGCCAACACAGCCTGCACCAATCAAAGACCGTGTACGGCTGTTTTTGAAGATAGAACCAATGAACACGCCCAATAGATGCAGAGCTGCACTGGCGATCAAAAAGCCTGCTACATAAGTGGCCGGATCACTAAATGAAGGGACTTCTTGCCCATGAGCATGGCCATGGAAAATCGCAAAGATGGCAAACATTGGATACACGATCAAGTTGTCGTTCTTAGCGCCAGTTACAATTGATAGCCCAAGAATGACAACGGAGAGGGCAATGATGCCTTCAACTTCGACCAAACCGATGCCCACAAGCCCCATGATGCCACCGACTGCGAGGGAGGCTACAAAGACAGCGGGCAGGGACCATATGTGCTTGTGGCCCATTTGAACGGATAAAATCCCCACCGCGACCATTGCCAGCAGATGATCAAACCCTAGTACAGGATGTAAAAGGCCTGAGGTCAGGCCGCTTACACCTGTTAGGGCTGGCAGTGGTGCCAAAAGGGCGGGGACATTTGTCAGTAAGTGCATATTCATATGCAGGGTGTTATTGAGCCTTCAAATGGATTGCAAACTTTTCACGTATTGCTGCGTCAATTTGTGGATCAAGCAATGCGTTTGATTTTTCGCTCAAGATTTCGTTCTTTCGCTTAATTGCTTTTTCAATCAAATCAGGCTTTTCATTTTCTGCCCATTCTTTTGGTGATGTACGATCCCCAAGCGTTGGATATACATGGTCAGTTTGCATGCGACCAAGTGTTTGATCTGTACCTAAATAATGGCCTGGGCCATTCAAACAAACGTCGGCCATTTGATCCAAAGCCAACGTTTCATCAGAGACTTCAATGCCGCGAACACAGCGTAGAGCCTGACCAATCACATCATCTGCAAGGACCAAGGATTCAAGGCAGAACCCCAACAATGATGCATGCATTCCAGCCGCTTCATAAACCATGTTTAGGCCAGAAAGCCCAGTCATGACGCTGGAACACATTTGTTCCCAACCAGCTTGCATATCTGGCATTTTGGAATCAGATGCACCAGCGGCCGCGCCACCTGGAAGACCGTAGAATTTGTGCATTTGGGAGCAACCAGCGGATAAAAGCGCTTGTTCACCAGAGCCCACAGTCATGGCGCCTGTACGTAAATCCAAGCCAAACGGCCATGTTCCGAATATTGCTGGATGACCTGGGGCGATTGCATTTACATAAACAATACCTGCTAGGCATTCAGCTGTGGCTTGGGTGATTGCACCCGCAATTGTTGATGGCGCTGTGGCACCTGCCATACCAGCAGATAGCAACAGCACAGGCATGCCACCACGAATACATTGTTCCATTACTTCGCAAGATTCAGTTGCAAATTTCATAGGCGGAACTACGAAACAGTTTGAGTTCGAGATAAAAGGGCGTTCGCGATATTTGGCTTCGCCACCTGCGATCTCGTAGATCATTTCGAACGCGCCAGGTACGAAGTCGGGTTCTGTAAAGCTGGTGCCGATATGCTTGGTTGTGCCTGAACAAGACGCATAAATCGTGTTTAAGTCCATCTCGTAATTGTTTGGAATATCACGACAAACCATTGGTCTTTGTAAGAAATGAACATTGTCTAAGCGGTCGACAATCTTAGCCGCGTTGTGCAAATCTTGCACGCCACATTCGCGGTACTCATTATGCTCGACATCGACAATATGAACAGCAGCCCCTGCTGTGCCATAGTGTACACGGGTGCCATAAAGCTCGAGATCATTTTTGCCATCACGGCTGTATAGCGTGACTTTTCTAGCTGCGATTGCTAAGGCATCTTCGATCACGGAACGCGGAAACCGCAAACGCCCGTCGTCGCCTAATATGGCACCAGCTTTGACCAAAATATCTATGCCTGATTGTGGCGCATCAGCCATGCCAATGGTTTCAAGCGCCTTTAAGGCGGCTTCGTGGATCTTCAGGACATCATTGTCTGAAAGAGGCTTGTATGTGCCGCCTTCCATACCTGCGCGGATTGGGCGGACATCTTCGGTTAGTGGCGCTGCACGCATGGCTTGGCGGGCTGAACGGCCCCCTGATCTACGTGTTCTATTCTCTGACATTCTTATTTGTTCCTTGATTTTGCGTGAATTTAGTGAAAGTCAGCAAAACAAGGGAGAGCCACGCGCAGCACGACCACGATTGGCCCCAATCGTGCGGGATATTAATACAGTCATCCAGTTCACATTTATCATAGAGTAATGATGGGCCAAAAATCGCTGTATCTGCTATCACATTAGCGGCAATAATGTCGTTTTAAGTGGTTCTAAAAAGCCCTATTGCCTTAGGGTAAAGATAGAAGTATTGCGTCGTTATAGGATTTATAGCGTCGCTTTTGTTACAAGGAAGAAACACTCATGTCAGTCAGCATGTTAAGCACTTTTGTAAAACCTATGCATAAGGAAGGTATTAAATTTGTTGCGATTTTCGCTGCAGTCACTTTGGTCCTTTTCTTAATAGCAGATTTCTTGGGATGGATTGGTGTTGTCCTAACCATTTGGTGTTATTACTTTTTTCGTGACCCAAAACGCTCCACACCAGTACGTGAAGGACTGATTGTCAGTCCTGCAGACGGTATTGTGTCTTTAATTGAAAAAGCGACACCACCAGAGGAATTAGGGTGCGGAACCGCGCCGTTGACCCGTGTTAGCGTTTTCATGAGCGTGTTTAACTGCCATGTGAACCGCGCACCTGTTGCAGGGACGATAAAAGCAATGGCTTATCGCCCTGGCAAATTCTTTAATGCGGCGTTGGATAAAGCCAGTTCAGACAATGAACGCAATTCATTGTGCATCGAAATGGCGGATGGTCGCGAACTTGTTGTTGTGCAAATTGCTGGTTTGGTTGCACGGCGGATATTAGGTTTCGTACAAAAAGGCCAAACATTACGGACAGGCGAACGTTTTGGTTTGATCCGTTTTGGCTCTCGTTTAGATGTATATTTGCCAGAAGGTGTGAAACCGATGGTCGCTTTGGGTCAGACGATGATTGCAGGCGAAACTATTCTAGCGGACCTGACATCTGATGAACCTCAACGTACAGCACGAGAAGAATAATCATGCTCGTTGAACCAGATAAAGTAGACCGCAAACTTCCTATTTGGACACTTTTGCCAAATGTTATGACTGTCGGTGCTATTTGCGCAGGGCTGACTGCCATCAGGTTTTCATTTCAAGGTAATTTTGAAACCGCCGTACTGTTGATCCTCCTCGCATGTGTGCTTGATGGGTTGGACGGACGTGTCGCGCGTATGATGAAGTCAGAAAGTAAAATGGGGGCAGAGTTAGACAGCCTTGCCGATTTTGCGAACTTTGGCATGGCACCAGGTTTGATGCTCTATGCTTGGGCGTTACAAGACGCACGGGGCTATGGTTGGATTGCCGTATTGTTTTATGCTGTGTGCTGTGTATTACGTTTGGCCCGTTTTAATGTGGGCAATAAAGCGGATGAAGAAGGACCTGCAGATTTCTTTGTTGGCGTTCCATCTCCATTGGGTGCACTACTCGTATTGCTGCCAATGTTTTTATCTTTCTTATGGTGGGATAGCCTAGTTGATTATGATGTTTTGATTGCCCTTTATATGGCGGCGATTGGCTTGTTATTGGTCAGTAGAGTGCCCACGTATTCATTTAAGACGACAACGGTTTACAGTAGTAATATTAAGTTCATCTTGATTGGTTTTGCTGCATCAGTTGCCGTTTTGATGACCTATCCGTGGCTTAGCCTTGTTGTTATTGATTTGGCTTATTTTGGCATCATGATTTGGTCTATTTTTAAGTATAAAGCTATGAATAAAAAGGAATAACTATGGAACTATCTGCCGTCAGCGCATCATATGCCCGTTGGGCCCCAATCTACGACAAAACGTTTGGTGTACTGACCAGTCAGGGGCGCCGTCGTGCGGTGGATTATATCAACGGACGCGGAGGTAAAGTTCTAGAAGTGGGGGTCGGAACGGGCTTAGCCTTACCCGATTACATGGAGACAGTTGAGGTCACTGGCATTGATTACAGTCCAGAGATGTTGAACAAAGCCATTAAAAAGCAACAGACTGAAGCTTTAAGCCCTGTGAAAGAATTGTTACAAATGGATGCGCGCGAATTGTCTTTTGCCGATAATACATTTGATACAGTCGCTGCAATGCATATTCTATCCGTCGTTCCTGAGCCTGAAAAAGTTATGGCTGAAATCGCACGGGTGTTAAAACCTGGCGGTGAAGTTGTCATTACAAACCATTTTGCGCGGAATAAAGGTTTCTTGGCTTTTATCGAAAAACTGACAGCTCCATTGGATAATATATTGGGATGGCATTCGGATTTCGAAAAACAACGTATATTGGGGCAAGATGCCCTTGAAATGACGGTTGAGAAGCAAATTCCACCATTGGGCATGATGACATTTATGGTTCTTAAAAAACCCGATCTATAAGAGTGGAGGGTTTACCACCCACCGCCGCCACCACCGCCAGAAGACCCACCACCGCCACCTCTGCCAGAGCCACCATTGTTTGAGCTGTCATTGTCATAATCATGATCGTCTCTGTCTATCATTGTCGCGGTCGAGGTACTGGTCCCTGCGATTTTTCTACGGCGCCGTTTTAACACGATACCGATAAGGATGCGTAAACCTGCGATAGCTATGAAGCCAATGACAGAGTAATGAAACATTCTGTCAAAGAAAGTATCTTTGCTTTTTGTTTCAACAAAATCAGCTTTACTGCGTTTGATGGTTTCAAGAACACCAACCTCAATACCTTGTGCATAATCGTTGGTCTTAAAATAAGGTTTGACGTGATATTCAAACACGCGGTCCATGCGATCATCGTAAGTGGGTGTGTAGCCAGACCCCAAACCAATAAACATTTCACGGTCTTTTATGGATGTCAGGAATAGGATGCCATCGTTGCGTTGTGCGTCTCCAACCCCCCAAGCATTGATCATACCCGTTGTGAAATCAGGCACAGACAGGGTGCTGTTATAGTCTGAAACGTTGTTGATTGTGACAACACGCATTTCAACACCGTCTTTTGCCTTTAAGCCTTGTAAGGTTTGCGTGATCCGCGCCTCTGTTTCAGCATCAATCACATCGGCATAATCGCTGACATAGGGCGATAGAGGTGCTGGATAGGATTGTGCGAATGATAAACTAGGTAAGCACAAAAGCATAAGTGCGGTAAGCTTTGATAATACTCTGATCATGCGCCTGACCCTTTTATAATAAGGTGGTCAATGTCATTGCCACGCGCCCCTTTGCCCAATCGGCTGAAATCACCATCGTCAAAGATAGGGCTGGCTCCATCTATAATGGCTTGGTGAATATAGCGTGATAAGGCTGAACCTAGGGAAATGCGCGCAACACTGATGTCTGCGTATTGCGCGCGGCTAAATTGGGTATAATCGCCTGCTGCGAGTGCATTTACAGGGGCTGTTGTGTTGGCGCAGATGCGCATTAAATCCCCAAAGGACGCAGTCATAGGTGCATAGAGACAATCAGCACCTGCCGCTTCAAAAGCTTGCAGACGTTTAAGGGCTTCATCAATATCATACTGGTGGTTCATGATGCCATCTGCACGCGCAACCAAAACGAAATCGCGGGGTAATGCGCGGGCAGCAGATGCAGCTGCTCTGATCCGTTCCACAGCCAAATCAAAATCATAAACGTGATGGGTGGGCAGTATTGTATCTTCGATCGAACAGCCAGCAAGACCTGCTTCACAGGCCAAACGCACGGTTTCTGCGACAGTTTCTGGGTCATCACCAAAGCCGTTTTCAAAGTCACCTGAGACAGGCAAAGGTGTGGCTGTCACTAAATCAGCTGCATGGGCTAGGGATTGATCTCGCGTCAGATAACCCATGTCAGGAATGCCTTGCGTGAAGCCAAAACCTGCGGATGTGGTGCCAATAGCCTGCGCACCTAAAGCGGCAAGTATCTTGGCGCTGCCAGTGTCCCATGCGGTTTGCAAGTACAAAAGGATTACCGCGTTGGTGTAGGGCTCGAAAAGCGGGGCCGGGGTCATGTCTGTTCATATAAGAGCTCCTATGATGATTGTCCAGTAGACAATTGATTTTCCAATAATTGGTTAAAACCACCAGCTTTTAGCTGGTCAGCTTTAGCGTTATTTACATAAGGTTTCCTTCCATTTTAAGACCCAGCGTTGCGGTAAGGTCTTAAAATGGAAGGAAACCTTATGATCTATTCTACTGGAAGTCATAGCAGATATTATCACAGATACCATATCGTTTGGGTAACAAAATATCGTTACAAGGTGCTGCGTGGTGAAATGCGTGAGCGTATTCGGACATTGATACGACAAACGTGCAATGAATTGGGCGTACACATTGAAAAAGGCGTATTGTCTACCGACCATGTGCATATGTTTGTGTCAGTCCCGCCGCACGTCCCAATTTCAAAGGTGATGCAACGCGTAAAAGGGAGGTCCTCATACAAGATACAGCGGGAGTACCCCGAATTACGCAAACGCTATTGGGGGCAACGGTTCTGGGCTAGAGGCTATTTTTCAACGACGAGTGGAAATGTGACGGATGACGTTATTCGTCAGTATCTTGAATTACATTCAAAACGTGAACCTACCGACGAAAGTCGGTAGTTGTTCAGTTTGTTTGATTTTAAATTTAGTAAAATCGTCGAATACCCAGCCATTTTTAAGGGTGTCAAAGATTATTTTTAGCAGCTTACGTGCTGTGGCAATGATAGCCTTACCAAACCCACGTCGTTCTTTAATTTTTTGATAAAAACTGTTGAGATACCCCGAATAACGAATAGCAATGAGCGTGCACTGTACCAACGTGGTGCGCATAAGCTTGTTTCCACGTTTGGTTATCCTACCGCGATTATCAGTATCGTTGGATTGGCTGACGCGCGGCACTATGCCAATATAGGCGGCCAGCTTATCAGGCGTGGCAAAGTCATCGATGTTGCCAATGCCCGACAACAAGACCGCCGCCGACCGCGAACCTATACCTTTGATACTGGTCAGCCCTTCAAACCCCACCAGCTTTTCACCAGCAGTTTCGATTGCACGGTCAAGTTCCGCTAGAGTAACAGTCAAGCTTAAAGCCTGATCCCGTAATGCGCCCAGCTCAATTTTTTCCAAAGGTGTAAATTGGCTCAGATCAAGGGCCAGAAGTCGTTTCTTGCTCGACAAACCCTCTTTCTTCAATTTCATCCCATGGCGATTGAACATGCCATGGATTTTATTGAGCAGCATGGTGCGCTGTTTGACGAGAAGATCGCGCGTTTGGGTTGTTGACGCTAATTCCGATTCCGCTGTAGATTTTAGACGCGTTTCTGGCAACATATCCTTGGACAGAAAAAATGCCAAAGCCCGCGCATCATTGCGGTCGGTTTTTTTCACCGACTTGCGGATCACCTGGAATTGGCGCGGGTTGACAATGACAATGCGTCCCACACATGGCCGCAATTCACCATAAAACCAAGCGGAATTGCCCGTGGCCTCAACCGCTAACTCGTCATCCGCATCCACACTGTGGCAGAAGCGGTCCAAGTCAACTGGACACCTCGATTAACCGCTAATTCCAGAGGTATTTGATAGGCATTTTTTACGGCAGGCTGCTTTTTGACGCAAAAAAAGCCTGTTTTGTTCCGTTTTATGCGGCATTCATGCTTTATGGAGCCGCCTGAGCGGGTATTTCTGAATTCTAGACGGATTCAGGCTGTGGCTTGCCGTCGTTCATGGAAGATGAGACGCTTCATATTGTAGGTTATGTTGGCGAGTGTCATCTTTGTTGTGGCGCGTTGAATTCCGATGGTTCTAATGGATAAATCCATCGGGCCCTTCTGATGACCAAAGACATGCTCGACACAGGTGCGAAATATAGAACGTGTCGCATTACCGCGCTCGATGTGTTTGGGCATTGGTTTGCCTTTTGGTTTTTTACGGTGGATGTGGGAGAAAAATCCATTGGCCTTAAGCCATGCCTCATTGCTCTTGGTGCGGTAAGCTGTATCGGCCCAAACCTTGCCAGAACGATTGTCCTTGGTGAGCACTGACGCCAACTCATGACCGTCATAGCGCGCTGCATCTGTTGTTTTTTCACCTCTGATAAACCGAAACTTACGGTCAATGCTGATGTGGTTTTTATAGCCAAAGTGAGGTACGGAAATATCAACTAACCCCGCATCTTTCTCACCCGTCTTGGTCGTTTTAGCCTTGCTATACTTGACCATCCACCGTGCGTCGGTGTCCTTCTGTGCCGCCTTGGCTGGATTATCAGGCCAGATATCTTTTGCATCTTCGCCAGCCTTGGCGCGGGCTTTCTCGCTTGAAGTCATACGTTGGCGTGGGGCTGCAATCAGCGATGAGTCTACAATTTGTCCCCCAGTTTGTTTGTAACCCCGATTACGTAAATGATCCTCAAAGGTTGCAAACAAATCAGTCAACACACCCGCTTGGGTCAACTTCTCCCGAAACACCCAAATGGTCTTTTGATCTGGCGTCGGCTCCCCAATTTGCAAACCAAGAAAACGCAACCAGCTAAAACGATCGCGGATCAGAAACTCCATCCGCTCATCACTTAAATTATGCATCGACGCTAATATCAAAATCTTAAACATCATAACCGCATCATAGGGCGGACGACCCCCCTGTGGACGCTCTCCATAGTTAAGTGCACTTGTCAGTGCACACCGAAACATCTCAAAATCCACATGCTCAGAAAGCGCGACAAGTGGGTCGCCTGTTTTAGACAAACGCTCAAGATGATCAGAAAAATCAAACAATCCTGCTTCGTGCATCAAAATATCCTCCTGAAAATATTGAATCACAAAATACACCTAAAAGATAGGTTTTTAGAGGTGTCCAACTTGTGACAGCTGGAATGTTTCAAAATGTTCCGAACCATCCACTTCAAGACGGCAGATCGTAAAAGAATTCGTATGTAGGTCGACACCAATAAAAGCCATGTGCTATACTCCCTTTGTTAGGAGGCGGAGCCCCAGATGGGCTGTGAACGGCCAAACCAAACTCCTATACAAGGTCACCGACCTAAATCGGGCCTTAAGAAGGCTGTTCGGAAACAGGCGAAGGCTATTCTCCTTTACAGGGTCACAATGCCCTAAGTTACGATTCAGCCTGAAACCTATCCGCCTCCCCAAATTCTGTAACAGATTCAGGGCTGTTGGTCGCTCACAAATCATTCATACCTTCTCCTTTTAGGTGACCTTAACTGGAATAATACCTTGCATCAAACCGTATTCAGTCGCTACAAAGCAATTATGAGAACGATATGCATCATTACTGATTGTATTATTACCTGCTGAGACATCACGCGGGCCGTTCTTTTATTTCCAAAATTGTAAGTAAGTGATAGGTCCGCATAGGAAACGTGCGAGAGCGACTATGACTAAGATTAAACTATACAATACCAAGACCCGCACCAAAGAGGTGTTTACCCCTTTGGACGCTGATAACGTGCGCATGTATGTCTGTGGACCAACGGTTTATGATCGCGCGCACATTGGCAATGCACGTCCTGTGGTGGTGTTTGACACGCTTTATCGGTTGCTGCGCCATGTTTATGGTGAAGATCAGGTGACTTACGCACGTAATTTCACGGATGTAGATGATAAGATTAATACGAAAGCCGCTGAAACGGGCCGCTCTATTCGTGATATCACGGATGAGACGATCAGCTGGTATTTGGATGATATGGGCGCCTTGGGAGCGATGGAGCCTGATGCAGCGCCACGTGCGACAGAGTATATTCCAGAAATGATCGCGATGATCGAAGAGTTGATCGCGAAAGGCCATGCCTATGCGGCAGAAGGCCATGCACTATTCGATGTGAATTCATATGAGGCTTATGGTGCACTGTCTGGTCGCTCTGTGGATGACATGATCGCTGGCGCACGTGTGGAAGTGGCCCCTTATAAACGCAATCCGATGGATTTTGTGTTGTGGAAACCGTCCACAGGCGATCAACCAGGTTGGGACAGCCCTTGGGGCTATGGTCGCCCAGGTTGGCATATCGAATGTTCCGCGATGGCACGGGCGTTGTTTGGCGACCGCTTTGATATTCACGGTGGCGGGTTGGATTTGCAATTCCCGCATCATGAGAATGAGATCGCCCAAAGCTGTGCGTGCTGTGGCGATAAGACATTCGCCCAAGTCTGGATGCACAATGAGATGCTACAGGTCGAAGGCAAGAAGATGTCGAAATCTTTGGGTAACTTCTTTTCTGTGCGTGACTTGTTGGATCAAGGATATGCGGGTGAAGTGATACGGTTTGTGTATCTGAGCACGCATTACTCAAAACCGATGGATTGGACGGATAAGAAGGCGAAAGAGGCTGAGGCCACGTTGCGCAAGTGGCGGGCGTTGACCGATGGCATCGAGCCATCCGCCAGCGCTGCATCCACGGTAGTGGATGCTTTGGCTGATGATTTGAATACCGCAGGGGCGATTACAGCGTTGCATGAACTTGCGCGTAAAGGCGATGCTGCTGGTTTGGCGGCATCTGCGGATTTACTTGGGCTGCTTGGGGATGATCTGAGTGGTTGGGATGCTGCTGTGGAAGCTTCTGATGATGTGGCTGGTTTAATCGAAAACTTGCTGGATGCACGTAAACAGGCACGGGCTGATAAAGATTTCGCGCGGGCTGACGCCCTGCGCGATGGCTTTGCTGCTGCTGGTGTGTTGGTGAAAGATACGGCGAGTGGTGCTGTTTGGGAGTTGGCGGCTGATTTCGATGCGTCCAAATTGGAGGCCTTATTATGACCCGCGAACGCCTCTACCTCTTCGACACCACCTTACGTGATGGTCAACAAACCCAAGGTGTGGATTTTACGGCGGATGATAAAGTTCGTATTGCCAATGCCTTAGATAACCTCGGCCTTGATTATATCGAAGGGGGTTGGCCGGGTGCGAACCCAACGGACAGTGATTTTTTCAATGCAGCGCCTAAACTTAAGGCGACTTTTACAGCCTTTGGGATGACCAAACGCTCTGGGCGTTCTGCGGCGAATGATGATGTTTTGGCGGCAGTATTGAACGCCAATACGCCTGCGGTTTGCCTTGTCGGTAAAACCAGTGACTTCCATGTGACAGATGCGCTGGGGATCACGTTGGACGAAAACCTAGAAAACATCACAGAGTCCATCAAGCATTGCGTGGCCCAAGGCCGCGAAGCATTGTTTGATTGTGAGCATTTCTTTGATGGTTATCGCTCTGATCCAGAATACGCGCTGAAAGCCGCTAAGGCTGCTTTTGATGCAGGTGCGCGCTGGGTGGTGTTGTGCGATACCAATGGCGGTGCGCTACCAGCACAGGTCCACATGGCAACACGTGCTGCGATTGAAGCGGGCATTCCTGGTGATCATTTGGGTATTCACACACACAATGATACGGAACATGCTGTGGCGAATACTTTGGCCGCTGTGGATGCAGGTGTGCGCCATATCCAAGGCACGTTAAACGGGCTTGGTGAACGCTGTGGGAATGCTAATCTGACAACGATTATTCCAACGCTTTTGACGAAAGAACCTTATGCGAGCTTGTATGAAACAGGTGTAAACGTTGAGACGCTGAAAGAGCTAACAGCGTTAAGCCGTATGTTGGATGATATATTGAACCGTGTTCCGCATAAACAAGCGGCTTATGTGGGGGCATCTGCCTTTACACATAAGGCGGGGCTACATGCATCAGCAATTTTGAAAGATCCTACGACGTATGAGCATATCGCCCCAGAAATTGTTGGTAATCAACGCGTTATACCGATGTCAAACCAAGCGGGGCAATCAAATTTACGTCGCCGTCTGACAGATGCAGGGCTGAACGTTGAAAAAGGTGATCCACGTTTAGGGCAAATCCTTGATCAGGTGAAACAACGAGAAGATGAAGGCTATGCTTATGACAGTGCGCAGGCCTCATTCGAGTTATTGGCGCGTAAAGTTTTGGGAGAACTGCCAAATTTCTTCACGATAAAACGCTACCGTGTGACCGTGGAACGCCGTAAAAACAAGTATAACAAGATGATTTCTGTGTCTGAGGCTGTGGTTGTGACCAAGTTTGGCGATAAGAAAATCATGTCAGTAACGCACAGTATAGATGAAAATGGTGTCGATAATGGCCCTGTGAATGCATTGGATAAAGCTTTGTCCAAGGATTTTGGACTGTATCAGGATATTATCGATGATATGAAACTGGTCGATTTCCGCGTGCGCATCATCAATGGCGGTACGGATGCTGTGACACGTGTCATAATTGACTGTGAAGATGGGCAGGGGCGTCATTGGTCGACTGTTGGAATATCTGCCAACATAGTTGATGCTTCGTTTGATGCGTTGCTTGATGCAATCAATTGGAAGCTTATCCGCGACGGAGCCAAACCACAGTGAGCAGTAAGAAATGAGCATTGAAGCCTGTGCAGATTTAGTGGAACGCGGTGATCCCGACCGTTTTTTGTCTGCAATGACAGCACCCACTGCCAATCGTGGCGATCTGATGGTGCTTTATGCGTTTAATCTGGAAGTTGTACGTGCGCCTTGGATCACTGCAGAAGCAATGATTGCAGAGATGCG
Source organism: Amylibacter sp. (assembly GCA_965206885.1). Taxonomy (GTDB): domain Bacteria; phylum Pseudomonadota; class Alphaproteobacteria; order Rhodobacterales; family Rhodobacteraceae; genus Amylibacter. The sequence goes on from CBDBLJ010000012.1 coordinate 83,721, forward strand.
ATTACAATGGTGGGCGGATGCGATTGCCGAGATTTATGATGGGGCAGAAGTGCGGCGGCATGAGGTTGTGACGCCTTTGGCAGCTTTGATTGCTAAAAAAGATTTGGACCGTGCTCCGTTTGAAGCGCTGATCGAAGCGCGCCGTTGGGACATTTATAAAGAACCGCATGCAGATCAAGCGGCGATGGATCGCTATATTATGGATACATCTGCTGGTTTATTGTGGTTGGCTGCCCAAGCTTTAGGGGGCTCTGATACGGATAAAGACACGATACTGGATTATGGGTATGGCATGGGGATTGCGGCGCTTTTAAAAGCTATTCCTGCGTTGGAAAATGCGCAAAAATATCCACTCATAGATGGCACATTAGAAGGTGTCGCCAGCCTAGCGCATAGCGGGCTGGAACGGCTACGTTTTGCAGGGCGCAATTTGCAAGACGTACCAAAGCCAGTAAAGGCAGCACTTCGCAATGGTTGGACTGCAAAGGATGTTCTTATAGCGGCCTTAAATCATCCAGAGTTGGTTGCACAAGGGATGCTAGATAAACCACCTGAGTTCGTAGGTTTTGTCGGCTTGTGGGGTGTTTTTTTGTTTAACTTCAGGCCCTGGCTTCCGGGAGGGTAAAGTAGTGCCCCCAATGGCAATTGAGGGTTGCGGTTTCTGGAGGTTCTGCTACACTCCCGCACATGTTCATCCGCACCAAACATGATCCCGAACGCAAGCGCACCCGCATCCAGATCGTCCAGTCGGTGCGCACCGGTCAGAAGGTTCGCCAGAAGGTCGTCCGGCATGTCGGCATCGCGCATAACGACACTGAAGTCGAGGACCTCAAGCGCCTGGCTGGCCGGATCATGGAAGAACTGCGTACCGCACAGTCCCCGCAAATGGAACTGTTCACCCCAACGGAATATGCTGATCTGGCGACACTTGTGCGCACCGCCCCGCGTCCGGAAAAACTGAATGTCGATCTTGGGGAGTGCCGCGAAGAGTCCCGCCTGTCGCTTGGTTTGCGCGATGTGATGGGGGAGGTTTATTCCGGCCTGGGCTGGAATGGGCTTCTGGGCACCCGGCGCAAGAGCAGCGATCGCATTTTACGCGAACTGGTGCTGGCGCGCCTGTCGCAGCCAGAGAGCAAGCGGGCAACGGTGGATGCACTGGCCCACAGGGTCGGGATCACCCTCAATCTGGACCGGGTCTACCAGGCTATGGACTACATGGACGCGGCGACGATCAACCGGGTCTGTCGGATGTCACACGAGGCGGCGGAGACGCTTCTGGCGGGACCGGTCGATGTCCTCTTCTACGACTGCACAACACTGGCCTTCGATACAGATCGGGAGGATCCGGAAGACGCGTCCGACCGCTTGCTGGCCAAGGGGTACAGCAAGGACGGGAAATCGCATCGCAGTCAGGTGGTGTTGGCGCTGATGGTCACCACCGACGGCTTGCCGGTCGGCTATGACCTGTTTCCCGGCAATATGTGGGAAGGCCATACGCTTGAGGCCGCGATCAAGGGGTTGGAAGAGCGCTACAAGCTCGGAAAGATCACGCTGGTGGCAGATGCCGGGATGCTCAGCGCCGACAATCAGGATATGTTGCGCACCAAAGGCCTGCCGTTCATTCTGGGCTATCGCCTGAAGTCGGCCCCGGCGGGCGTGAAAGACAAGGCCCTGGACACGGGCGGTTACAAGCCATGGGCCGGACACGGCGCGGCGGAGGGCGCTGCCGAGGCGGGGCGCTACAAGGTGATTGAGCATGACGGTGCCCGGATCATCGTCACCTTCTCGCCCGCCCGCGCCCGCAAGGATGCCCACAAGCGCCAGAAGGCCCTTGAGCGCCTGCAAAAGAAGCTTCGGCGGAGCCGGAGCCCCGCCAGTGTCAGTCACCGGGGATATGCCCGCTTCCTCTCGTTTCCCGATACGGGCGAGATCACACTTGATCAGGACAAGATCGACGCGGCAGCCCAATGGGACGGGCTGCACGCCATCATCGTTCATGGCAGGGACGATCTCGCACCCGAGGCGGCCATCGCCCAATATCACCAGCTCTGGCTGATCGAAACCTGCTTCCGCACCAACAAGCATGACCTGAAAATCCGACCCGTCTATCACTGGACGCCGCGGCGGATACAGGCCCATATCGCCATCTGCTACATGGCTTTCTGTTGCCTGCAACACCTGCGCAAGCGCCTGCAGATGCTGGGCCATCCCATGAGCCCGGCCCGCATCCGTCGGGAACTCGACCGACTTCAGATTTCCATCCTGAGGCGCAAGGGCACCAGCGAACAATATGCCATGCCCAGCCCGGCCACAACCGACGCCAAACGCATCCTGCGCTGTGTTGGCCTGTCGTGGAACGAAGCACCCTTCAGGATGCCGCCGGAAAGAACGCGCAAGCCCAGACCTGAAAAGGCCTGATCGACACTCTCTGACCGTTGAATCCCATCGCCGGAAATCCGCGATGTAGTGCCCTGTGAAAAAGCAGGCCAATAATATCAATGTGTTACAGCCGAAATCCTACGAAGTCAGGAAATCATCCAGAGTTGGTTGCACAAGGGATGCTAGATAAACCAGAATTTCATAGAAAAACCAAACTCTTATGGAAGACTCTTATATCGCGCTTTTAAGCGTTCTTGCTTTACCAGCCAGATAAGTGATCCACCTGCCAAGATTAAGAACGGCACCATTGCTATGTTAACGGCGATCCAACCTTCTACAGGTGTGCCACCAGAGCAATTCATCAATGTACCAGAGGCCAATGATCCTATAGTGACCATGCCAAAGACTAAAAAGTCATTCATGCCTTGGACGCGCCCGCGCTCTTCTGGTGTGTGCGATCCTGCCAACATGGCGGTGGCGCCGATGAAGCCGAAGTTCCAACCAATGCCCAGTAGGATGAGCCCGCCAAAGAAGTTGGTTAATGTGATGCCAGCGAGATCAACAATGCCTGCAGCTGCCAGAACAACCATTCCCAATGCTACGATTTTTTCAGCACCATATCGTGAGATCAAATGGCCAGTGAAGAAGCTTGGAATATACATGCCAAGCACGTGCATCATGACCACATCTGCGGCTATATCTTTGCCAAACCCACAGCCAACTACGGCTAGTGGGGTTGAAGTCATCACCAAGTTCATCAGGGAATAGGTTACCATTGCACAAATGATCGCGACTGCAATGCGCGGTGTTTTTAGCAATTCCATACGGGATCGACCTGAAGTCGACCCAACAACAGGCTTTGGTGGTTTGGGAATATCCAAGAATAAAATCAGGAATGACCCTAAAGCGTTTAGGGTGAAAATTGCGAAATAAGTGCCAATAAAGGGTATGACATTGCTGTCTGCCGTAAGTTTAACCAATTGTGGGCCAATAATAGCGGCCAATAAGCCACCTGCCATAACATATGAGATTGCTTTGGGGCGATACTCTTCGGAGGCTGTATCTGTTGCTGCAAAACGGTAGAAGCCATGCGCAGACATATAAATCCCAAAACAATAACTGCCGATTAAAAATACACCGAATGATTGGATATAGAGGGCATAGGCAGAGATTGCTGCTCCTGTCGCTCCCCCTAATACTCCCATTAAGAAGCCAGCTTTGCGCCCGTATTTTTGCATGAAGGGGCTCAACCAAGGCGCTGTTGTCATGGAACCGAAAACGATCATAGAGATAGGAACTGTCGCCCAGCATATATTAGAGGCCAGAGATTGCCCAACCAAGCCGCTGATCACAAAGACCATAGGCATTTGTGCGCCAAGGAACGCTTGGGCAAGAACAAGAATGAAAACGTTACGTTTTGCTAAGGCATCAGAATGAGACATGGGAGCATCTTTTAGTATTGAATGCTCAATCGGTAGACCTGTTAATCAGCGCGGTCAATGACATGTGCAAAGCTGCCTGAATGTTTTCCGTTGATCAGACCCATTGGGGCAAGCTTCGTGTCTTCTGCGTCCGTTGCATGGAACAATGGCTGGCCTTCGGATTTCAGGGTCGATGCGTAATGAAACTCATGACCCTTAAGTTGGATGTCCCACAAACCACCTTGAGGAGATAGGTTGCGATACCCCAAATGCAGCTTCCGTTTTGCAAAGCTGGTTTCAAGCTTTAACAAGCCCAACATGGCATGGCGGTGACCGTTTGCATCAACCAACCCTTCGCCCATAGTCATATAGCCACCGCATTCGCCATAAACAGAGCTGGCATTGCGCATACCTGTCATAAAAGTTTGATTGGATGCCAGTTTTCCTGCGTGTAATTCTGGGTATCCACCAGGAAGAATAACCAAATCAGCAACCTGTGGTGTTTCATCTGCTAAGGGTGAAAAAAACGATAGGGTTGCACCTGCGTCACGCCAAGAGTTCAACAAATGTGGATAGGCAAAAGCAAAGGCTTGGTCTGACGCAATAGTAATGGATTGCGCTGGTGGAGGAAGGATTGTGGGTTGTGTTGAGTTGTGTGTTGATTGTTCGAATAGTGATATTAATTTATCTATATTGATTGATTTTTGAACTACATTACCAGTATAGTCTATGAATTCTTCAAGGTCACCACGCTCATTTGCTTGTACTAGACCCAAATGGCGTGAGGGTGTTTCCAGTTTTGCATCGCGGTAAACGGCTCCTAAGATTGGAAGCCCTACAGGCTCTAAGGCACCGCGTAACATGGCTTCATGTCGGGGGCTTCCTACCTTATTTAGGATCACACCAACGATATTTACATCTGCTGCATGACGTGAAAAGCCTTCGACAACGGCAGCTACGGATTGTGATTGCTTTGAAACATCGCAAATCAACACACAAGGCAGTTTTAGGGCCCGTGCTAAATCTGCTGTAGCGCCTTTTCCCATTGGCGGTGCACCATCAAACAGCCCCATAGCGCCTTCAATCAGCAATGGCGTGTCGCCCGCTGCTAAATCTTGCAAACGCTCCGTCGACATTGACCACGCATCAAGGTTTAGGCAAGTTTTACCACTGGCGGCTTCATGAAATCGCGGGTCGATGTAATCAGGCCCGCTTTTGGCAGATCTAATATCGACGCCACGGTTGCGTAACGCGCGTAGTAATCCCAATGTTATAGTTGTTTTGCCGCCACCAGAATTTGGTGCCGTGATAATCAAGCCCTTCATGAAGCTTCAGCAGGGCGCCCTCGGCCCAATGGGTCCAAATTGCGGGGTGCTTCGCCTGCTATCATAGATTGCCAGTCCAATACTTGGCGCATTTCTACGGAACGCCCCACACAGATGATTGCAGGCGGTGCCATACCAGCAGCCTCTAAATCTTCTGCAATCGTACCCAAAGTGGTTTCCAACACGCGTTGATCAGGTGTTGTGGCTTGGGTCACAACCGCAACTGGTTCTGATGCAGGCCGACCAGCCGCTAGTAATTCACCCGTGATACGTTCCACATGTTTCATGCCCATATAGATCACCAAAACCTGTGATCCATCGGAAATAGCACGCCAATTCAAGGAACTAGGTGTTTCGCCGCTTTGATCGTGACCTGTTACAAAGGTTACAGATTGGTTCACATCGCGGTGCGTGACTGGAATACCAGCATAAGCCAAACCACCAATGCCTGCAGAAATACCAGGGATAATGCGTATTGGAATGCCGTGTTGTACAAGTGTTTGTGCTTCTTCGCCACCACGCCCGAATACGAAAGGGTCACCGCCTTTTAGGCGCAATACACGTTTGCCCGCATTGGCCAATTCTACCAAATGCAGTGAAATATCGCGTTGTTTGGCAGATGGTTTCCCGCCACGTTTACCCGCATAGATCATTTCAGCATCGGGTCGTGCCCAATCCATAATACGGCTATCCACCAAAGCGTCGTAAATGATCACATCTGCCTGACGTAAAGCATTTAAAGCATGGAGTGTCAGCAGCCCCGGATCACCCGGACCAGCACCGCACAGCCACACCCAACCAGCCTGTAGTTCAGGCCAATCATTTGGGGGAAGGGGATTCGTATCGTTCATTTCACTCTTATGCCGCAGCTTTTGCGGGAAGCCAAGCAAATGGACGACCCAATTTGGACGATTGGCGTCAGGCAAACACATGCCTATAGTCGCAGCTATGACTCGCAAGCCAACAGGTGATTTGCGCCGTGGTTGGACCACAGGCGCCTGTGCAACAGCTGCCACTAAGGCTGCGTTGGATGCACTGTGGGGGAATGGGTTTCCACAAGAGGTGACAATCACGTTGCCAAAGGGCGAAACACCGACCTTTCCCCTTGCACATCAAGAGCTTGGTGATGGTTGGGCCGAGGTTGGTATTACCAAAGATGCAGGGGATGATCCTGATGTCACGCACGGCGCGTTGATCATTTCACGGGTGCAAATGAGTGATGCAGGGATTGTGTTTAAAGCGGGGGCTGGCGTGGGCATTGTGACCAAAGCGGGTTTGCCGATTGATGTGGGCGAACCAGCGATCAATCCTATACCGCGCCAGATGATCTCTGGCGTTATTGGCGAACAAGCAGCCGTTTACGCTCAGGAGGCGAATATTCAGGTTACAGTTTCTATACCAGGGGGCGAAGAAATTGCCCTAAAAACGTGGAATCCACGCCTTGGTATCAAAGGCGGTCTTTCAATCCTTGGCACCACAGGTATCGTTCGTCCGTTTTCTTGTGCGGCATGGATTGCCTCTATCCACCGTGGGGTGGATGTGGCTGTGGCTGATGGCTTGTCTCATGTGGCTGGGTGTACGGGGTCAACATCTGAAAAGGTGGTGCAAGATATGTACGGCTTACCTGATCACGCGATGTTGGACATGGGGGATTTCTCAGGCGGTTTGTTGAAATATGTGGCCAAACACCCTGTGCCACGGATCACGATTGGCGGCGGCATTGGTAAGATTACGAAGCTTGCACAGGGTGCTGTGGATTTGCATTCATCACGCTCTCAAGTGGATTTTGAAGCGTTGAATACGCTGTCATTGTTACTTGGCTTGCCTGATGTCTCCGATGCGAATACTGCACTTGAAGCTGTGACACGCACAGGCAAAAAACTTGCACAAGCGATAGCTGAACAAGCACAAGAACGTGTGAAAAAACAATTAAAGAACGCAGTGCAGGATGTTGATATTATTGTGATAGATAGAGCTGGAACTGTTTTGGGAAAAACTGAATGACACTCCTAGTTTTGGCGGGTACTTCTGATGCGCGATTGCTGTTGGAACGCATAGATACGACTGATGTGATTGCCTCTTTGGCGGGTGTAACGCGCACGCCTGCAAAACTGCCCTGTGAAACCCGCATTGGGGGATTTGGTGGTGCGGATGGTTTCCGTGCTTACATGAAAGAGGCAGGGATCACTGGTGTTGTTGATGCAACGCACCCTTTTGCGGCACAGATGACGCATACAGCGGCGAGCGTTTGTCAGGCTTTGGATATTCCGCATGTGATTTTACAACGGCCAGAATGGGTGGCTGGTGCTACGGATGATTGGCGTTTTGTTGACCGTATAGATGAAATTCCAGATATTATTCCGATGATGGCAACCGTGTTTCTAGGAACAGGGCGGCAAACTCTTGATGAGTTTTGTTGCCTTAAAGGACGGTATTTGTTGGCACGTGTGATTGATGCCCCTAAGAAACCTTTTCCACATGAAGATGGGGCTTTTTTGGTGGGGACGCCGCCGTTTTCGATCGTGGAAGAAGTTGCGTTATTCAAAGAAAAAGGCATCGAATGGTTGGTTGTCAAAAACGCAGGCGGTGAGAAAAGCAAATCCAAGCTGGATGCTGCGGCCCAATTGGATTTGCCTGTAGTGATGATCAACCGTCCTAAATTGCCGAATGCTACCGTTGTTGGCACCGTTGATGAGGCTCAAAAATGGGTTCAGGAACTGTAATGGTAGGGCGTATCATCACATCAGATGCTTGCGTGGCTGAAGGCGCTGCTTTTCTGGCGAATTTAGAGCCTAAGTTTGCTTATGCTTTGGAAAAAACAGAACCGCTGCCTTTACGGTTACGTAAAGACGGTTTTGATGCAGTCCTCAGTGCGATTGTCAGCCAGCAAATATCTGTATCTGCCGCTGCCAGTATTTGGAAGCGTTTGGATGAGGGGGGCATGACAACAGCTGCTGCAATTTTGGCAGCATCTGATGAAGAGCTACGGTCTTTCGGTTTGTCACGACCCAAGGTGAAATATGCACGAGCTTTGTCAGAAAGTAATATTGATTTCAAAGCTTTACGTATGTGTCCCAACTGGGACGTTATTGAAACCCTTACCAAAGTAAAGGGCGTTGGTCGTTGGACTGCTGAAATTTACGCGATGTTTTCATTGGGCCGTGCTGATGTATTCGCAGCCAATGATCTTGCTCTACAAGAAGCCGCTCGCATCTTGTTTGATTTACCTCCTGAGTTCGTAGGTTTTGTCGGCTTGTGGGGTGTTTTTTTGTTTAACTTCAGGCCCTGGCTTCCGGGAGGGTAAAGTAGTGCCCCCCAATGGCAATTGAGGGTTGCGGTTTCTGGAGGTTCTGCTACACTCCCGCACATGTTCATCCGCACCAAACATGATCCCGAACGCAAGCGCACCCGCATCCAGATCGTCCAGTCGGTGCGCACCGGTCAGAAGGTTCGCCAGAAGGTCGTCCGGCATGTCGGCATCGCGCATAACGACACTGAAGTCGAGGACCTCAAGCGCCTGGCTGGCCGGATCATGGAAGAACTGCGTACCGCACAGTCCCCGCAAATGGAACTGTTCACCCCAACGGAATATGCTGATCTGGCGACACTTGTGCGCACCGCCCCGCGTCCGGAAAAACTGAATGTCGATCTTGGGGAGTGCCGCGAAGAGTCCCGCCTGTCGCTTGGTTTGCGCGATGTGATGGGGGAGGTTTATTCCGGCCTGGGCTGGAATGGGCTTCTGGGCACCCGGCGCAAGAGCAGCGATCGCATTTTACGCGAACTGGTGCTGGCGCGCCTGTCGCAGCCAGAGAGCAAGCGGGCAACGGTGGATGCACTGGCCCACAGGGTCGGGATCACCCTCAATCTGGACCGGGTCTACCAGGCTATGGACTACATGGACGCGGCGACGATCAACCGGGTCTGTCGGATGTCACACGAGGCGGCGGAGACGCTTCTGGCGGGACCGGTCGATGTCCTCTTCTACGACTGCACAACACTGGCCTTCGATACAGATCGGGAGGATCCGGAAGACGCGTCCGACCGCTTGCTGGCCAAGGGGTACAGCAAGGACGGGAAATCGCATCGCAGTCAGGTGGTGTTGGCGCTGATGGTCACCACCGACGGCTTGCCGGTCGGCTATGACCTGTTTCCCGGCAATATGTGGGAAGGCCATACGCTTGAGGCCGCGATCAAGGGGTTGGAAGAGCGCTACAAGCTCGGAAAGATCACGCTGGTGGCAGATGCCGGGATGCTCAGCGCCGACAATCAGGATATGTTGCGCACCAAAGGCCTGCCGTTCATTCTGGGCTATCGCCTGAAGTCGGCCCCGGCGGGCGTGAAAGACAAGGCCCTGGACACGGGCGGTTACAAGCCATGGGCCGGACACGGCGCGGCGGAGGGCGCTGCCGAGGCGGGGCGCTACAAGGTGATTGAGCATGACGGTGCCCGGATCATCGTCACCTTCTCGCCCGCCCGCGCCCGCAAGGATGCCCACAAGCGCCAGAAGGCCCTTGAGCGCCTGCAAAAGAAGCTTCGGCGGAGCCGGAGCCCCGCCAGTGTCAGTCACCGGGGATATGCCCGCTTCCTCTCGTTTCCCGATACGGGCGAGATCACACTTGATCAGGACAAGATCGACGCGGCAGCCCAATGGGACGGGCTGCACGCCATCATCGTTCATGGCAGGGACGATCTCGCACCCGAGGCGGCCATCGCCCAATATCACCAGCTCTGGCTGATCGAAACCTGCTTCCGCACCAACAAGCATGACCTGAAAATCCGACCCGTCTATCACTGGACGCCGCGGCGGATACAGGCCCATATCGCCATCTGCTACATGGCTTTCTGTTGCCTGCAACACCTGCGCAAGCGCCTGCAGATGCTGGGCCATCCCATGAGCCCGGCCCGCATCCGTCGGGAACTCGACCGACTTCAGATTTCCATCCTGAGGCGCAAGGGCACCAGCGAACAATATGCCATGCCCAGCCCGGCCACAACCGACGCCAAACGCATCCTGCGCTGTGTTGGCCTGTCGTGGAACGAAGCACCCTTCAGGATGCCGCCGGAAAGAACGCGCAAGCCCAGACCTGAAAAGGCCTGATCGACACTCTCTGACCGTTGAATCCCATCGCCGGAAATCCGCGATGTAGTGCCCTGTGAAAAAGCAGGCCAATAATATCAATGTGTTACAGCCGAAATCCTACGAAGTCAGGACCCTTACCAAAGTAAAGGGCGTTGGTCGTTGGACTGCTGAAATTTACGCGATGTTTTCATTGGGCCGTGCTGATGTATTCGCAGCCAATGATCTTGCTCTACAAGAAGCCGCTCGCATCTTGTTTGATTTACCTGAACGCCCCAAAGAAAAAGAACTGGCAGAAATGGCTAAAGCATGGTCGCCGTGGCGTGCTGTTGCGGCCAGATTGCTGTTTCGCTACTACCATGTTGTGAAAGATCGAGAAGGAATACGGACGTGACTTTAGAAGTGGAAAAACGGGGGGCAAAATCAGGCCGTGCAGACAGTTTGGTGATCTTTGTACATGGGTACGGGGCCGATGGTCATGATCTGATAGGCCTAGCTGACCCTTTGGCAGAACATTTGCCAAATACTATATTTCTATCTCCACATGCGCCAAATCCCTGCACGATGAGCCCTATGGGCCGCGAATGGTTCCCGATTCCGATGATTGATAACAGTTCTATTGAACAGATGCGGGCAGGGATGCAAACCTCTGTTGCACGGTTCAATGAGTGGCTGGATGCAGAGTTCGTTGCAGAAGATATCACGCCTGATCGCACCGTTTTGGTTGGATTTTCACAAGGAACAATGATGTCGCTACACGTTGGTCCACGCCGCCAGCATCAATTGGCAGGAATTGTAGGGTTTTCTGGACGATTGTTAGAGCCAGAAACATTAGCTGCAGAAACTGTGACCAAACCACCTGTTTTGTTGGTGCATGGAGACATGGATATGGTTGTCCCGCCAAGTGATATGCCCAAAGCAGAGACTGCATTAAAAGACGCAGGTTTTGATGTGCAAACGCATGTCTCTCAGGGAACAGCACACGGTATTGCACCTGATGGTTTAGGTTTGGCGTTACAATGCATTAAAAACTGGCTTTAAATGCAAAATTTCACACTTTAGACAAACACAGAGTCCATTTTTGCCATAAACATCCTTCAAGCACAGTGACATCTGTAATGTGTAGGCGGTGTGAATATGGCAAACTCTATTTTGATCGATGTAATAAAGTCAGTTACTAAAACAAGTTTTTCAAGCGCGTTTACTGCCATTGCAATCATTCGCCTGGGGATGATGGCTTATCCTGAGCAAGTCGTAGTTTCAGACACTCAGGCAGGGCATCAAGTAGAGGGTGAAATTGCTCAGATTGCGGAGGCACCTGTTGAGGGTCCAAGTGCCAAAACGATTGCCAAAGATGCACCACGCATTGTCTTTGGCCAAAACTCCATCGAGAGTTTGAAAAAACGTAATTAAAACGTTTTGCATTTGATTTGAAGTTGTCAGTTGAAAGTCATGCGCTTTAATACAATCCCTATATAACTCTTTTTCAAAGCTCATGTATAAATTTTTTGTCATGATATAGGGGGTTGTCAGCTTTTGTCCCCTCTATATAGTGGTCGATATGTTGGGACGGGTCGGTCCTGTTCTGATGTTTATGACGTAACATTACAGAATAGGGGTCGTTTTGCTAAAATGAATACCGAATTTTCTGAGAATTTTGTGCGTAACCCATCAAGTTTACGCGATTACCCATCACTTGTTTTAAATGCTGATTTCAGACCATTGTCTTATTTCCCACTGTCACTATGGAGTTGGCAAGATACTATTAAAGCGGTTTATTCTGATCGTGTTGCAATCGTTGCTGAATATGACCAAGTGGTCCATTCACCATCAATAGAACTTAATATTCCATCAGTTATTGTCTTAAAAGATTACGTAAAGCCTGTGAAGTCGACAGCTTTTACCCGGTTTAATCTATTCTTAAGGGATGAATTTACATGCCAGTACTGTGGGTCCCAAGGGAATATGACGTTTGATCATGTTATGCCGCGTGCACGAGGTGGGCGTACCACTTGGCAAAATGTTGTTGCATCATGCAGCCCATGTAATCTGCGCAAAGGGTCAAAACTGGTCAAGGAAGCGGGGATGCGCTTGCATACTGTGCCCAAAGAACCGACGCCGTCGCAGTTGATGAATGCAGGGCGCAAGTTTCCACCGAACTTCTTACATGAAAGCTGGATGGACTATTTATATTGGGATGCAGAGCTAGAAGCATAATTCCGCTTATTGCTTTATGGGCACTGGAAATATGATTTTCGCATCATATATTTGAAGAAGGACAGGTTGTATATTCAACCTTGCTTCACCCTAGGACTGGCCTTGGTGTACGCAGATGCTGCAAATTATCCCCCCCCCTTTAAATTGCAGCATCGTCCGATCTTAAAGCTTGGACAATTTTATGAGACAAACAGTTCAAGATAGGATGTGGAAGACTAGAACAGCTTAATCTTTGATCGCAGCCATGAACCAGAACAGAGCGAAGATGAAGGACAGAACAGCGTTCCAAGCCGCCATACTTAAGCCCCATAAGGACCATGCGATTTCATCGCAGCGCGCGATTGGAGCTTCTAGGATTTGAGCTAGTAAATCATCCACAGACATGCCTACGGTTGATCCCGATGTACAACTGTTCGGTCCCTCCCACCACAGCTGTTCAACACCAGCGTGATAAAGGCCAATACCTGATGTTGCCAAAGCGGCGAGTAAGCCAAACCAAGCCAATTTATGTTGGCCTGTTGCCATAGCAATTAAACCGATAGCTATTGCTGCGGCATGTGGCCAACGCTGCCATAGGCACATTTTACATGGGGCAAGCCCCCCTAAATGTTGAAATGCATAAGCCCCGCCTAATAAAGCGATAGAACCAAGGGTGGCTAGGGCAATCAGGCGGTGGTTGGTCATAAGTATCTCACAAAATAAAAGGCGCCCAACAAGAGGACGATAAATAATATGAACATCAAGCCAAGACGTTTTTCAATGAAGTCTTTGATAGGTGCGCCAAATTTCCACAGTAATGCTGCAACGATAAAGAAACGCAATGCACGCGCAATCAATGACCAAAACATGAATTGCCCAAAAGGAAGACCTGTCGCACCAGAAGTGATTGTTATGACTTTATATGGAAAGGGTGTGACACCAGCGGTTAGTACGGCCCAGTGACCATAGATGTTAAAACGTTCTTTAAAGGCGTCAAAATCATCGAGTTTATGATAGAATTCCAAAATAGGTTTTCCAATAAAATCAAATAATTCAGCGCCAATATAATAGCCCAGACCACCACCTAAAACGCTGGCGACCGTACACACACTCGCAATCAACCATGCACGGTGCGGTGCCGCTATGATTAACGGGATCAATAGGACATCTGGTGGGATTGGAAAAACTGAGCTTTCAACAAAAGCCACTATTGCCAAAGCTGCTAGCGCATATTGTGTTTGCGCAAGTGATAGCGTCCAATTGTATAATCTATGAAGCACGTATTTAGCCTTTTTGCCCTATGCATCATGGTATAGGCAATAGGTCAAGGAAAACTAGGGGATGTAGTAAGGTATGAAGCCAGCGTAGCCAGCTTCATACGATCTTTGTAAGAGAGCGTTAGCTTGCCATTTTCGTGCCTGGTTTTAGGGCTTCTTTCACCACTGGTGTAGGCTGTTCGATAACATCTAATGCACCGTCTGTTACGCCTGATAAACCGCTTTCAAGACTTATTCCCAATTCTTCGCCAAGCTTCTTCATTGCGGGCATTTGAAGGGCCATACCCATAATGGAATCAAGGGCTTGGTTGACAGGCGTGCCACCAGCGCCTTCAGTACCACCATTGCCGTTTCCACCCATACCTGTGACTTGATGAATTTTGATCGACTCAATTTTTTCAGCAGGTTTTACCATTTCAGCAATGATCTGTGGCATGGCTTCTAGACGCGCAATGTCGAGCTTCATTTTAATGATCTCTTCACTTAATGCGTTTTCAGCATCCGCAATCGCACGGCGACCATCCGCTTCTGCCAACATATCTGTTTTCTTGGCTTCGGCACGAATAGTCATTGAACCAGCTTCGGCTTGTGCTTCTTCTAACAATGCTGCGGCACGGTCATTGGCCGCATCTTTTTCGGCTGTCGCAGCAACACGAATACTGGTTGCCTGACGTTCCGCTTCTTTTGTCGCTTCAATTAAAGCGATCTCTTTGGCGCGTTGTGCTTCTGAAACAGCACGGGCTGTCTCAATAGCTTCTTCGGCTTTCTTTGCATCCGCACGTGCATTATCAGCGGAGGCACGCGCATGGCTTTCCTCTTCTGATTTTTTCGCAATGATAATTTGGCGTTCTTGATCTGCAACTTCGATTTCGCGTTCTTTGGCGATCTCTGCATCTCGAATGAAACGTTCACGCTCAATTTCAGATGACCGAATGGCGCGTTCTTTTTCAATACGGGCTTGTTCTTTGGCTTGATCAGCTACTTCTTGATTGCGCGCGATTTCAGCCTCTTGATCGGCTTGGAGGATTTGAATTTCTTTGATTTGAGCAATCTCAGCTTGCTTTTGATCGCGTTCAATCTCGTATTTCAAACGCTCAGCCTCCATTTGTGAACGACGTACAGACACGTCTGCATCCGCTGTAATTTCTGCGCGTTCTTTTTTCGATTTAGCAATCACTTCTGCCAATTTACGCATACCAACGGCGTTAAAGGCGTTGTTTTCATCCAAAGCTTCAAAGGATGTTTGATCTAATGCTGTCAAAGAAACAGCTTCTAGTTCCAGCCCGTTCTTTAACAGGTCTTCAGAAATCGCGTTTTGCACCTCTTGAACGAATTCAGAGCGGTTTTCGTGCAGTTCATCCATTGTCATGCGGGCCGCAACAGATCGCAGACCATCGATCAACTTACCCTCGATCATCTCACGCAGTTGATCGACATTAAACGTGCGATCACCTAATGTTTGAGCTGCACGTGAAATACCATCTTCTGTCGCATTAACTGAAACATAGAATTCTACACCAACATCCACACGCATGCGGTCTTTGGTGATCAGGGAACCATCGCCTGTACGGTGTACTTCTAGGCGGAGTGTTTTCATATTTACAAATGAAATCTCATGTAGGAATGGAATAGCGACAGTACCGCCATCCATGATGACTTTTTTGCCACCAGACCCAGTTTTAACTAGGCTGACTTCACGTGTTGCGCGGCGATATAGGCGTGCCATGATGAGGCCGATGAAAACCAGCAGCAGAATGAAAACGCCAGCCGAAATGAGTAGGGATTGAAATACCATAATATGTCCTCTTTGAATATGTGTTCGTTATGTGTGTTAGGAAATGTCGACGGCAAAAAACATGCCGTCCTTTTTGCGGATGATGTGAATGTCACACCCTTTTGAAAGGGTCTCTGCATCATCCAAGGGTTCGACCCGCAGGTAATGTAAATTACCATGTCGATCTTTGATCTTAGCTTCTGCTGGTTTCCCGCGCATAGCAGTACCTTGGGTGATGACACCGTGGTGTCCACCTAAGAACCGCTTTGACATGGCAGAACTTTCAGTTTTTGGCATGATCGCTGCCACGATTTCAGATATCGTGCGCACCGTTGCAAGGGTTGGCACCATGACCAGTAAGCTGGCGATAGAACTTGGGATGAAATAGGATAGAACTGCAAAGCTTATACTTTGCAAAATCATGCCAGACAGACCAAATATTGTTAAAAATGAGATCATCCAGACCATAAACGGTACCTGCTTTATACCCAGCCATCCCAGCAGGCTGGAAGGGGCAAGTGCAATGTCAGTGTCAGCATCAGGAATAACGTCTGTATCTGTTTCTATGCTTAGATCAAAATCGGCTTCTGCATCTAAATCAATCTCTGGCCCATCACTGCCGATGGCCATTAAGCTGCCCCCTAAGAGCAGGGATATAATTTCAAGAATAAAAAGGCCGGTTACAATCGCTAAAGAAATGGAAAAAGGGTAGGAATTGGGGTGTAAAAAAATATCAATCATTATGTCTCCGTTGCACTTTATATAGGTACAAATCTGCGGTTTTAAAGACGGATTGGTCTGGATAATTGGATTTTTTGCTAAAATAATCTTTTTTCTAGAGTGTCTTATACGGTTTTGTATGTGTTCTAATACTATGAGTAATAAGGTGTTTCTATGACATAATTATATTTTTTATTGGATGCCTATTCTTTTTGAAAATATCTATAGAATTAGACAATTACTTGCACGTAACCTAAGGGCTGTTATCATATTGGCAACAAGCTCAATAAGGGGAGTAAGCCCATGAAATGGCGTGGTCGTCGGGGAAGTCGTAATATTGAAGATCGCAGGCGGATGTCGAAAGGCAAAGCTGGTGGCATGGGGATCGGTGGGGTCATCGTGGTTCTGTTGCTGGGTATGGTTTTTGGTGTCGATGTGAGTTCCCTTGTTGGGAGTGGCGGTGGTGGTTCTGTATCCAGTAACTCTGGAACGATTACCCAAGCGGATAAAGAACAAGGGCAGTTTGTGAGTGTTACATTGGCTGATACCGAAGAGGTCTGGTCTCAGATATTCCGCGAACAAGTGGGGCGTGAATACCGTCCTGTGAAACTCGTTTTGTTTAAAGGTGTTACGCAGTCGCCTTGTGGGAATGCATCAGGTGCAACTGGGCCATTTTATTGTCCTGGTGATAAAAAAGCTTATTTGGATACGGATTTTTTCACCACTTTATCGGATCGTATGGGTGCCAAGGGTGATTTTGCAGCAGCTTATGTTGTCGCACATGAAGTTGCACATCATGTACAAAACGAATTGGGCACATTGGGCAAAGCCAATGCAGCACGTCAACGTATGAACACAGAAAACAGCAACCGTGTTTCTGTGATGATCGAATTACAGGCAGACTGTTATTCTGGTGTTTGGGCACGTCGCGCAGAACAACGCTTTGGCTCCATTGACCGCGAGGATTTACGCGAAGCGATCAACGCAGCCAAACAAATCGGGGACGATACATTGCAAAAGAGTGCAGGTCAGCGCCCCATGCCACATACCTATACCCATGGTACGTCTGAACAACGCCAGCAGTGGTTTGTTCGTGGATATAAGTCGAATGATATCCAGCAATGCGATACGTTTGCTGCATTAAATTAAATACGGTAATATTTTTTGCAATTCAGCGTCTTATTGTGATTGACGATACTGTAACAGAGCGGTACATGAGCCGCACACGTGTTATCTGCCCGTGTGGCGGAATTGGTAGACGCGTTGGATTCAAAATCCAATGCCGCAAGGCGTGCCGGTTCGATTCCGGCCACGGGTACCACGTAACAAAAACGCTCCACCATGGTGGAGCGTTTTTGCGTTTCAGAGATATTTTTTTACGAGTACCAAGGCCCATCATGTAGTTTGGTGCCTTTTGCAGATTTCGCAGCCAAAGCGTCGAACTTGGTTTTTTCAGGCCCTTTATAATGATAAGCATAGGCGTGCTTAGGGGCAAAAGCACTTAAGGCACTGGCAGCCTGCGTTCCATCCATCGTATAGGGCAGGATCATTGGAATAAATGCGATGTCGATGTTTTGTAATGCGCGCATTTCAGGAATATCTTCTGTATCACCTGCAATATAAATACGGCGACCGTCTACGGTGACGATATATCCATTATCACGACCTTTTGGATGATATTTTTTACGATCTTCTGTGTAGTTATACGCTGGGATCGCCTCAATATTCACTTTACCGTAATCCGTAACACCACCATTCGCGATAGAGGTTGCTGCTGCTTTTAGTTTCGCAGGTAACATTTCATAAACTTTTGGATTGGCTAGAATTTTTGTACCTTCGGACATCAATCCAGCAAGTGTTTTAGGATTGTAATGGTCGCTATGGTGATGTGTCAGCAAGATCAAATCAGGGGCAGGGTATTTCTTATAAGCCGATACATCGCCAACTGGATCATTGTAAATCACCAATTCTGGCACTTCCATTACGAACGATGCATGAGACACGGGATGGACGACGATCTGACCGTTATTCGTTGCAAATGTATCAGAGCCACCAGTGGCAGCGTGGGCTGCGTAAGGTAGCATGACTGTTGCGCCGACACTTGCGGCAGTGAGTTTTAAAAAGTGGCGTCTTGTTTGCATGTGAAATCTCCCAAGGTGGTTGTGATTGCATAAAGCTAGCACAGGCCACAGAAGATGCATGTCACAATGGCTTGAGTTCTATTCTGATTTCGCAATAGGTAAAAACACAGAAAATATGCTGCCAGAACCGACCTTGCTATCAATATGTAAATAAGCGCGGTGGCGGATTAATATGTGTTTCACAATTGCCAGCCCAAGGCCAGTTCCCCCCATATCACGCGAACGACCTTTATCTATGCGATAGAAGCGTTCTGTAAGGCGTGGGATGTGTTGTGGATCAATACCTTCGCCGTGATCTCGTATCGATATTCGTAATTGATTATCATGACTGGGATCCACTTCCGCAATAACCTCAACTTCAGTTTCACGCGTACTATATTTGATGCCGTTTTCGATCAAGTTTTGAAACACTTGTGTTAATTCATCTGCATCGCCAATAACCATTGGTAGCTTTTTGGGTACGCTTAACGTGACCTTCGTCTCTTCTGAATTGGAGATAGGTTCTAGAGATGCAACGACGCGGCGTAGGATACTTTCTACATCAACAGTATCTTGGGGGGCTACACGCTCACTTGCTTGTAATTTTGACAAGGATAATAGGTCGCCAATCAAACGGCTCATGCGTTGCGCATCATTGAGCATTAAGTCTAGGAAACGTTCACGGGCGACTGGATCGTTTTTTGCGGGGCCTTGCAAGGTTTCTATAAAGCCAGATAGGGACGTCAATGGGGACCGCAATTCGTGGCTGACATTGGCTACAAAATCGATGCGCATTTGTTCAGCTTCGCGGATGTGGCTGATATCTTCTAGGCTGACAATGGCACGGGCATCTTTGCCTTTCAGCACGGCATCTAGACGCGTTACAATTAAACGAAAGGTTGTGGGGACCACATCTTGCAGCGTTAATTCTAATGATACAGTTGTTTCGCCTTCCAAAACGCGTTGCACGGCTTTTTGACATTTCTTAGCTGGAATAACGTTAAATAATGCATCGTCCTTAGCATCTATGCCAAAACGCTGTTGGGCTGCAATATTGCCAAACCGAATGATTTGCTTGGCATCAATGACGAAAACAGCAACGGATAGGCCGTTCAAAGTAGTTTTAACGCTTTTTTTCAACATGACAGCAGACCTTTGGTTGGCAAAGTGTTGGCGTAAATAGCGGGAGTATTCAACAAAAAAAAGCCAGAGAGCATAAAGCATCTCTGGCTGAAAGTTTATGTTATTCAGCGAGCAGGCTAAATAACGGGCAGTGCGGGTTTCGAAAAACCCAGCAGGTATCACAGGCGTGATAAGTGTATGCCAGTTTGGCAAATAAGGCCCATTGCAGCGGCGGTCATTTCTCCCGGTCATGACCGCCGCGCTTGGGATGGCAAATGCAGCTAAAGTGTAGCTAGGGCTGCATATGCAAGCGTGAATAATGTTAAGGTCTGGATGAGGGCGGTCGACACTGTACAGTGTCTTGCAGCGAGTGTTTGTGACTGCAAATCTGACCGAGAATACTTGGAGGGTACAAAGTCAAATTTGTGTGTCATCAGACAGTCTTGTGCCATCATTTCCTTTTTAAATTCACGCCGTTAAAGCGATATTTTCTTTTCATTTAGTGGCTTTTATGCCTGTTTAGATTTCGACGTTGTGTCGTGTGCTCGTTTGTTGAGAACAGGTTTAGCAATTGTGGCAAAATTGAGAATTAAAAAATGAACGCTTTCGCAAAACACTCTGTTTCGCAGATGGAAATTATCCATAAAAACAGTGTGATGCGGCATTATCTTGTAGTTATTGAGGTGGAGGGGGGCACATATAGTGGCAAAGAAAATTGCCTTATTTACGTCTAAATTGGCCTTATTTGGTGCCTTATTGGCCTTTAGACGGGATGCGAGGGGCGGCTTGTTGCGAATATGCAACGCATATCCGCCCCTCACGTGAATCAGTTCTTATGCAAACACACGGCCAATCGCCGCATCGATTGCGCCAACGATCAGATCTAGGTCTTCTTTTGTGACGATCAAAGCAGGTGATAGGCACAATGTGTTGTTGAAGCCTGGTAGTGAACGATTGGTTGCACCAATGATCACACCGTTTGCCATACAATCACCAACAACAGCTTGAACCAGTTTCTCATCTGCTGGTTCTTTCGTGTCGCGGTCAGCAACAAGTTCAACCCCTAGGAACAAACCTTTGCCGCGTACATCGCCGATGCATTCATGCTTGGCTTTCAGCTCCTCTAGCAGACCAAGACAGTACTCACCCATCTTCGTTACGTTTTCTAGAAGGTTTTCTTCTTCGATGATTTTCATGTTTTCGATCGCTGCCGCTGGACCAGCAGTGCAGCCGCCGAATGTAGATACATCACGGAAATAGCTCATTGGATCAGATGCATTTTCTTTGAATTGGTCAAAGACAGCTTCTGTTGTCACTGTACATGAAATTGCTGCGTAACCAGATGCAACGCCTTTTGCCATTGTCACAAAATCAGGTTTGATATCGAAGTGTTGGTAACCGAACCAAGTACCAGTACGACCCAGACCACAAACAACTTCGTCGATGTGCAATAGGATGTCATACTTTTTACAAAGCTCTTGGATGCCTTCCCAATAGCCTTTTGGAGGCAGGATAACGCCACCACCAGCTGTAATAGGCTCTAGACATAATAGACCGATTGTTTCTGGGCCTTCGCGCAAGATAACTTCTTCAGTTGCTTTAACACAAGCAGCACCATAATCGGCTTCACCATACTGGTCGCGGTATTCCAAGCAATGTGGGATTTCTACGAAACCAGGTGTGAAAGGGCCGTATTGTGCATTACGTTCTTCTTGGCCACCAGCAGACAATGTTGTGATTGTTGTTCCGTGGTAATCACGATGACGGAACAAGATTTTATTTTTGCCACCATTGTGTTTGTTGTGGCTCAACTGACGAACCATCTTAAACACTTTTTCATTCGCTTCAGAACCAGAGTTTGAATAGTAAACACGTTTCATACCAGGCATTTTGCTCAATAGCATGTCTGCATAGATCGCACCTGGGATAGAACCTGCAGTTTGTGCAAAGTAGTTCATTTTGACCAATTGGTCACGCACTGCATTGGCAATACGCTCACGGCCATAACCAACGTTTACTGTCCAAACACCACCAGACACGGCATCAATGTGCTCTTTGCCTTTTTGATCCCATACGCGCATACCTTTGCCTTCAACGATAATGCGAGGCTCATTGGTTTCGAATGGTTTATGTTGGATCAAGTGATGCCAAACATGTTCGCGGTCGTTTTCTACGATATCTTGAATATCGTTAGCGGCAAGATAGTCCATAAGGAACCTCCATAAAAATAATGATAATCATAAACATGATAACCAGATGACAATGTCAGGGAAAATTGAGTCTGTCAGGACATATTCCCGGAGTTTCGGGTATTCAACGTAGGGCTTCGGGAAAAATGAAACTTGATGCGAATTTTTCACGAGCTTTATGTGTTAGTTTTAACCGTCGACTTGAGTGAAATAATAAGTCTGTTTTTTGAATTATCAAAACAAATCTGCGACATTTCTCTGTTAGGGTTGTCGTATTTAGTTTTTCTTGCATAAAAGAGTTTCAATCGCTCGGTTTACAGCATCTGGTTGCTCAATTGTTGCAGAGTGCCCAGCTTGACTTATGATTTGAAATTTTGCGTTTGGAATTGCATGGGCAATACGGCGCCCTTTGGCAGGGATTGTCGCAACATCTTCATCGCCGACTGCCACAAGCGTTGGAACTGTGATGGCGTTTAGTTCATCATAGACACCCTTGCGTTCAATAACGCCAGTAACAGCACGTGTGATGCCTTTCCGGTCATGATTTGTGCAATGTTTACGCCATTCTTCGCGTTCATCTTTACGATTAGGATCTGTTGTAAAAGTTGTCCCAAACAAGATGGGCATGATTTTAGGCGCGACAACACTTAACCCAAACCAACGGGCGACAAAGTTCAGTGTTTTATAACTCTTTGCTTTTTCAGGGGGTTCTTCATCTGCACTTGTATCTAAAAGCGTCAGTGTTTTTAATAACTGAGGTTTGTGAATAGCCAGACGCATTCCAACAAATCCGCCCATTGATAGCCCCACAAAATGACAAGGTCCTGCATTTAATGCAGCTATCAGCGCTGCCGCATCATCTGCCAATGTATCCATATCATAACCATCTGCGGTGACTTCACTGT
Organism: Amylibacter sp.; assembly: GCA_965206885.1. Classification (GTDB taxonomy): domain Bacteria; phylum Pseudomonadota; class Alphaproteobacteria; order Rhodobacterales; family Rhodobacteraceae; genus Amylibacter. The sequence continues at coordinate 106,226 of CBDBLJ010000012.1, forward strand.
TGGCTTGGCCACGATGGTCATAAGTAATACAGCGGTAGTTTTTTGAGAAATATGCGACCTGTTTGGAAAACATTTCTCCTGACATCAAAAGTCCATGCGAAAAGAGGATGGTTTCGTCACCAACGCCAGTATCTGTATAATATAGATTTACACCGTTAACTTTTATGTAAGGCATATGAAGTCCTGACGTATCTGGTGTTAATTTACATCCAATGCCTTTGCGCGCAAAATAGCAAATGGGATTATTTCCAATGTGTTGATATGTGTACTTTGTAAAACCACATATGGGGCTTTGCCGTAAGCGTCGGCCTCTGCCCAACGATCTGCACATAAACACCACCGGTCACCAGGGTTTAGACCAACAAAGCCAAACTCTGGGCGAGGGGTTGATAAGTCATTGCCGCGCATTTTCGAAAACTCTAAAAAATCTTCGGTGACTTCTATGCAAACTGTGTGTCTACCTTTGTCGTCTGGACCTGTGTTACAGTATCCATCGCGATAAAACCCAGTTATGGGATCAATAGAGCACGGCTTAAGAGGTTCGCCAACGACGTTTATACTCTCGTCTATTTGCACCTTGTGCTCTGCCATGACGTCTTCCTTGTGTCTTACATGGAGATCATAGCAAATATAAATCAATACATGTAAAAAACCTGCTCAATTTCGAAGATGAGCAGGTTTTTGTGACAGGAGCTAGAATTTTTGGATTAATAATCCAACGTAGTGTCACCTCGAATAGCACCTGAAAGGCTTTCATAGGCCCAGTTATCTGTACCGCTGATTGTCTTAATCAGTGCCAATTGTTCTTTAGCCCCTATAATATCACCCGCTTGCATTTTTGCCTGACCGAAATATGAACGTGCAAGAATGTATTTAGGATCAATCGCTAAGGCTTGCTCATAAAACGCAGTCGCGCGTTTGGTGTACCCAAGCTTACGGTTCGTGAACCCTTTGTAATTCAGAATACGTGAATCTTGCAGGTTCTCCGCACGCTCCAATAAGTTTAGGGCGTCGTAATATCGACCTGCATAGGCCAATTCACGGGCATTTTTGTAAATACCGTTATCGTCAAGCTCACTTTTCTTAATTCTAAGTGTCTGGCCGAAAACTAGTTGAGTAATATCAGTAAGTTGTGATTCACTCTCTTTATCAAATAAGATGGAGAATTTTATGGCTTGGACTGATATTACTCGCCCCCTATATGAGCGAAACAATGGGCGTTATGCAAGTGATTGCACGGACGAAGAGTGGGCAATAATTGAACCACTGCTGCCAGAATCCAATGTGGTTGGTCGGCCCAGAACAACCGAAATGCGCGATGTGTGGGACGGAGTGCAATACATGGCGAGCACGGGATGTCAGTGGCGAATGATCCCGAAAGATTTCCCGCCGAGGACTACAATACAGGAGTATTTTTACGACTGGCGGGACAATGGCGTGTTGTACCGGATCAACGATACGCTTGTCATCAAGGCGCGGGAATTGGCAGGTCGCGCAGCCAGTCCAAGTGCAGGTGTTATTGACAGCCAGAGTGTTAAAACGACAGAAAGCGGTGGTGTTTCCGGCTACGACGCAGGGAAAAAGATAAACGGCCGTAAGCGCCATATCATCACAGATACCATCGGGCTGTTGATCGGATTTATGGCTCTTCTCCGCTTTGTTGAGTAGAAAAAGATGCCGACCGCCAAGTAACCTGTTGATATGTATGGTTTCTGATAACTTTACATAGAGCAGGTATATGACAATCAACATCTCGCAGCATATTTTAGGCCTCAAAGGGCAACGTGTAAATGAAATTAAACTGGATGACGGCGGTGTTAAGATTGTCATTCACTGCAGCCGAGACGCGCGTAGGAGGGCTATAGACCCTGCTACAGGCCAGAAGGGAAGCATCAACCAGCATGTCCGCCGACAAGTAAACGACATCCCCCTTTTTGGGTATCCTTGTGTGGTCGAGATTGAGCTGGCGCAGGTTTATATTAACAAGGGCGAACGCCGCATTGAGGGGTGTGATTTTGTTGATAAAGGGTGCCGTTTCACTCACCGATTTTGCCGACTGATCAGTGGATTATGTCGGCATATGTCTATTCAAGCGGTTTCCAGACATTTGGATATACGATGGGAAACGGTCAAGAATATCGACAGGGCATACCTTATTGAAACTCTCCCTACGCTTGATCCTGCAGAGCTAACTGGCTTGGAATATATTGGTGTAGATGAAGTTGCCCGGGCGAAAGGTCATGACTACATGACGGTGGTCTACGATATGGTTGGCGGTCATCTGATCTGGGTTGAAGCAGGCCGAACTGCCGAGGTTTTTTCAAGGTTTTTGAAACAACTGCAACCAGATACAGCCTGCAAAATAAAGGCCGTAGCGATGGATATGGGGCCTGCCTACCAAAAGGCTGTCAGAGAGTCCTTGCCGTTGGCCGACATAGTATTTGACCGTTTCCACGTCATGAAAAACTACAGCAAAGCTATCCATAATCAGCGTCGACTTGAGTTCAGAAAGGCCGATCCAAGTGGTAAAGAGTTGATGAAAGGGACGCATTATCTGTTGCTCAAAAATGCGGATAAGTTGAGTGAAAAACAAAGTGACAAGCTGCAAAGGTTGCTGGAGAGCAATAGCAACCTGAATGCACTTTACGTCTTGAAAGAACAGCTTCAGCTGCTGTGGAGTGCCGCTTCATTTGAGGCGATGGCGGAGCAACTGGAACGTTGGTGCCTGATAGCAGATCAGTCACAGATGCTCTATCTAAAAAAGTTCGCGAAATCCCTACGGAAACATTGTGTGGGCATCTGCAACTACGCCAAACACAAGCTCACAAGCGCCAGGATAGAGGCTGGTAATGTCAGTATAGGAATGATCCGTAAGCGAGCCAGAGGCATCAAGGATACCGAATACTTCAAACTCAAAATTAGACAATCATCCATTCCAGATAATCAATCTATGCTCTATTTGAAATCCTAAATCTACTCAACAAAGCGGAGAAGTGCCAAGGGGGCTCTTCTCCGCTTTGTTGAGTAGAAAAAGATGCCGACCGCCAAGTAACCTGTTGATATGTATGGTTTCTGATAACTTTACATAGAGCAGGTATATGACAATCAACATCTCGCAGCATATTTTAGGCCTCAAAGGGCAACGTGTAAATGAAATTAAACTGGATGACGGCGGTGTTAAGATTGTCATTCACTGCAGCCGAGACGCGCGTAGGAGGGCTATAGACCCTGCTACAGGCCAGAAGGGAAGCATCAACCAGCATGTCCGCCGACAAGTAAACGACATCCCCCTTTTTGGGTATCCTTGTGTGGTCGAGATTGAGCTGGCGCAGGTTTATATTAACAAGGGCGAACGCCGCATTGAGGGGTGTGATTTTGTTGATAAAGGGTGCCGTTTCACTCACCGATTTTGCCGACTGATCAGTGGATTATGTCGGCATATGTCTATTCAAGCGGTTTCCAGACATTTGGATATACGATGGGAAACGGTCAAGAATATCGACAGGGCATACCTTATTGAAACTCTCCCTACGCTTGATCCTGCAGAGCTAACTGGCTTGGAATATATTGGTGTAGATGAAGTTGCCCGGGCGAAAGGTCATGACTACATGACGGTGGTCTACGATATGGTTGGCGGTCATCTGATCTGGGTTGAAGCAGGCCGAACTGCCGAGGTTTTTTCAAGGTTTTTGAAACAACTGCAACCAGATACAGCCTGCAAAATAAAGGCCGTAGCGATGGATATGGGGCCTGCCTACCAAAAGGCTGTCAGAGAGTCCTTGCCGTTGGCCGACATAGTATTTGACCGTTTCCACGTCATGAAAAACTACAGCAAAGCTATCCATAATCAGCGTCGACTTGAGTTCAGAAAGGCCGATCCAAGTGGTAAAGAGTTGATGAAAGGGACGCATTATCTGTTGCTCAAAAATGCGGATAAGTTGAGTGAAAAACAAAGTGACAAGCTGCAAAGGTTGCTGGAGAGCAATAGCAACCTGAATGCACTTTACGTCTTGAAAGAACAGCTTCAGCTGCTGTGGAGTGCCGCTTCATTTGAGGCGATGGCGGAGCAACTGGAACGTTGGTGCCTGATAGCAGATCAGTCACAGATGCTCTATCTAAAAAAGTTCGCGAAATCCCTACGGAAACATTGTGTGGGCATCTGCAACTACGCCAAACACAAGCTCACAAGCGCCAGGATAGAGGCTGGTAATGTCAGTATAGGAATGATCCGTAAGCGAGCCAGAGGCATCAAGGATACCGAATACTTCAAACTCAAAATTAGACAATCATCCATTCCAGATAATCAATCTATGCTCTATTTGAAATCCTAAATCTACTCAACAAAGCGGAGAAGTGCCAAATAAAAGTTGTTTCTCAAGAAGATGCAGAAATGAGACTTTATTTGGAATATATTTTCTCTGCTATATTTATTGAACAAAAGCGTGGTTGGGCTGATATCATGTCTAATTCACCATACTACAGAGTTCGTGACCCAAAAAAGTCTACTGTAGCAGAAATCCTCGGTATGGATTATATCAAAAACAATCTTCAACGAAATACACTAAAATTAGAAGTTGATAGGTTGAAGGCGACTTATGAAAGTTACTATGAGACTTTAAAACAGTACGTTAATAGTCGTCATTTTTCTCTTCGTGGCATACCTCAAGACGTTAATTCTGAAGCTTGGGATCCAGCAGTTTACCATAGCTTTGAAGGACGAGATAATGTGCTTTTGAAAACTATTTTATCAGAAAAGCAAACAAAACTCTCTTCAGCTGAGACAGTCTCTATTTCCCCTGATACTAACCCAGAGCTAGAAAAAAAGTTATTTGAAATTTCTGATCTTATTAGAACAAACATTCATCAAAAGAATGAATTAGATAGTGTTGTTTCTTCTTTAGAGGGGGCTATCAAAGGTTATCAGCAAAGAATGATTGTCCTTGAATCAGATCTGCAGAAAAACAAAGAAGAGCAAAAAATTAAAAAATTGTTTGCCCATGATGGTTGGTCGGTAAAAGAGCATTGCCCTGTATGCGAACAAGGCATTGATGAATCTTTACTTTCTCAAGTTCGATCTTTTCCCACAATGTCTATTGATGACAACATAAAATATATTTGTATAGGTTCATGTGTTTTGAGACTCACGCGGCTTCGGCCTGAGTGATTCGAAGGTACTCCATGGGTGTCTTACCTTTCAAGGCGTGATGTGGTCTGAATGTGTTATATTTTTCGACAGCTTTTCTCAGTTCAAACCGCATAGCTCCAATGCTATCGGCAATCAGATCACAACAATCATAGAATTCCTCGCGGAAGGTGCGGTTTCCACGCTCAACGCCACCATTGTATTTCGGTCTGGCTGGCGGCAATACAATGAGCGGTATTTTCATCTGCTCACACGCCGTCTCAAAATCGGCCATAAACTCGGAGCCACCATCAACTTGAATTGAGAGGATTTTATAGGGAGCTATTTCCACAAGCTCTTCCAAAAACCGTTTGGCAGAGCGTGCGGTGGCATTCGAATAAATTTGCGCGTGGATGTGCTTGCTACGCCGTTCCCAGGCCTGAAAGTGCTTGCAGGTGACGCCGTTTTTCGTGGCAGTCATGTGGTCGATCTGCACACGTTCTCCAATCTCTATATCTTTGTAATCCTTATATTTCCATCCTTTGGCGTGGCCCTTGGAGAAGTTACGCTTGCGCTTTTGTGGTGCAGACCTTGATCGTGTAATCAGGCCTTTCTTGCGTAGAAAACCCAAGATACGCCCCACGGTGCTATCGCTTATGATTTGGTTTTTATCGCGCCGCAAGATGGCCCCTATTTTTTCCTTACCGTAGGTTTTATTGTCGCGGCGAATTTCGAGCACCAACTGTTTTTCTGCCTCACCCCACTGTGACTTATTGCGGTGTTTTGGGGCCTTTGATGGCGGCATAATCCCTTGCGCCAAATCCTTCAAAACCCGCTTGTAGCGATAATAAGTAGACCGAGAGATGCCGACAAATTCAGCGCATTTTGCTAGAGAAACACCCTCTGCGCGTAAAGCTTCCCATTGCCGAACCGTGTCTTCGTATTTGATACGGTACGCATCCAAACATTCTTGTGTCCGCGCCCAAGCATAAAGTTTATAAACGTTCTTGTGCAGTCTTATGATTTGCATATTGGCCTCGTGAGTTGGTTTTTTACAATACTCAGTCTCCGAGGCCGCCTAAATCTTGGCAACAAAAAAACAGTCTCACATCTATCTGAACTTATTCATATTAATGAACAAAGAAAACTGCTGGAAGATGTCCTCTCAGTTGAAGAGGAGAGAAAAACTAATGCGCTTATTGAAAGTCAACGTTCTCAAGAAACAATAAAATCTTTAATGCTACAAGTATCGGACATTCAAAGAAGCCTATCTGGTTCAATTCCTGCCGAAATGATGCTGCAAGCTAGAGAGGTAGCAAAATTAGAGCAAGAAGTTGACGGCTTAGAAGAGCTGAGTTCATATAGCTTGGCTATGTTTGAAAAAATAAAAGAGATTTTTGATCGTTACCATTTAAAAAACAAGAGGTTACAAGGGATTAAATCTGATCTGTCAAATGAAGACAGGGGTCTACTTCGGAAATTTGGAAATACATTCCAGTCTTACCTTGGAAAACTTGGTTACAACTCATTTGAAATCAACTCAATATTTATAGATGAAGCAACTTTTATGCCTCGTGTAAGCGTTGAGTCTTTTACCAGAAAAAAGAATATAAGAGCCGATTTTGGAAGCTCTGCTAGTGATTGGATAAGGATTATTACAGCTTATACACTAGCGTTGCATGCCTCAAGAGAGAATTCATTAAAAAGCAATCACCCCAATATTTCGGTGTTTGATGAGCCCGCACAACAAAACATGGATATATCGGATCACTTGGAATTGTATCCTCTTATTTCTGAGGTTTGCCAAAAAGGTGGGCAAGTTATCATCGCAGCAACCGACAAAAACCATACAGTTAAAAAGAAAGCAGAAAGCTTAGGGATGAACATCATAGATTTTGGAACAAACTTCATTCTTCAAGAACAAGAGTAATCATTTAGAGTGTTCGTTTCGGGGTATCGCTTACACAACCAAAAATAACATTAGCCACCCTTTGGGTGGCTTTGTTATTTTGTGCATCATTATAGGGTGTAAAAGCCAAAAATCTTAGGTTTGGATCCCTTGTGTCCCAGTTGGGACATCATGTTAAATCTTTGTTTCAAAAATATATTAATGTGAATCTTATTGCAAAGAGAGCTCTTATTATCTGGGCTATAAAATATCGCTTAGAGTAACCGAGTTTAGAATATATGATGATCAGAAAGTAAGCTGGGTATCTTCTTAACATTATGCTTTTGTTTGTCCCAAGCTATAGGATAGTGTTTTCGACGCTTTTTTGACCAAATCACTAATTTTACCTACTTGATCTTCTGTCATTCTATGAGTTGGGCCAGACACGGAAATTCCTGCAACGGTTTCGTTAAAGAAATTTAGAATAGGCGCTGCGATGCAGCGCATTCCGGATGTTCTTTCTTCGTCATCGAATGCGAACCCTTGTTGTCGGATTAAGGTCAATTCTTTCAAAAGCGCATTTGGTTCTGTAATGGTTTTGTCCGTAAAACGTTGAAGGGTGTTTTTCTTTAGATGAAGCTGAATGCGATCTACGTCATAATGCGCAAGTAATGCTTTACCTATACCTGAGGCATGCATGGGAGATTGTGTGCCTGGCGGAAAGAACGCACGAATTGACTCGTGAGTTTCGATTTGGCTGACAAAAATAACCATATCGGATTTCTCAATCCCCAGATTGGACGTTTCTCCAGTTTGAATCATCAGATCACGCATAATAGGCCTGCTACGTTCAATAACACTGCTACGGCGTAAAAATGATGCACCAATTTGGAAGGCTGCTGGTCCGATGTTCCAAGTTTGAGTATTGGGATTAACTTCGACAATTTCACGAGCCTCTAACGTGGATAAGACACGGTAGATTGTGGCTGGAGATTGTTCTAACTCTGCAGCTATTTCGGAGAGTGTCATGCCTTCTGATGAGGTTAAAACATCTAGGACATCTAATGCGCGATCTACAGATTGAATCGTATTTTGGCTTTTCTTGTTATAAAAGCTTTTGGGGCGTCCTCGTGGGCGGGATTCAGGTGGCATACGACTGTCCTTCGAAATTTTAAGGTATGCATATTATAATATTAAAAACATTTTTTATCTAGTAAAAAAAGTAAGCAATTAATTTTGCTACATAATATAAATATTTCTTAATAAAAAATACTTTTTCAAAAAAATTGGAAAATGCAATGGCAGCCTATACGGTTTACTGAACCCAAGCAAAAGGCGCGCAAAATGAGCTTTCAAAACCCAGTTTTTATTCCAGGCCCAACAAATATGCCTGAAATTCTTCGTAAGGCAATTGATATGCCTACGCTTGATCATCGGTCATCATTATTTGGAGAAATCTTGCATCCAGCACTTAACGGTGTGAAAAAAGTTCTTAAAAGCAAAGCTGCAGAGATTTTTGTTTTTCCATCTACAGGCACAGGCGGTTGGGAAACCGCTTTAACAAACACACTTTCTGCAGGTGACAAAGTTCTTGCGGCTCGCAATGGTATGTTTAGCCACCGTTGGATTGATATGTGTGAGCGCCACGGTTTGGATGTTCAGATTGTTGAAACACCTTGGGGAGATGGATTACCTGCTGACCGATATGAAGAAATCTTAACAGCGGATAAAGCGCACGAAATAAAAGTCGTTCTAGCGACACATAATGAAACAGCAACGGGCGTGCTTTCAAACATCGCTGCTGTGCGTAAAGCGTTAGATGCGTCGGGGCACCCAGCGATGCTATTCGTTGATGGTGTAAGCTCGATTGGGTCCATGGATTTCCGTATGGACGAATGGGGTGTTGATGTCGCTGTTGCGGGTTCTCAAAAGGGATTTATGTTACCAGCAGGTTTAGCAATTGTAGGTTTTAGTCCAAAAGCAATGGCTGCATTGGAAACGGGTACATTACCGCGCACTTTCTTCGATGTCCGTGACATGGGTAAAGGTTACGCGAATAATGCATATCCTTATACACCCGCTGTCGGTTTGCTGAATGGGTTGAAAGTGGCAACAGATATGTTGCTAGATGAAGGTTTGGATAACGTTTTTGCTCGTCACCATAGAATTGCTAATGGTGTTCGTGCTGCTGTAAATGCTTGGGGATTAAACTTATGCGCAACATCCCCTGAGTTCTATTCTGATACAGTTAGTGCGATCCGCACACCTGATGGGTTTGATGCAACAAGCATCGTAACGCTTGCGGCTGATAAATATGGCGTAGCCTTTGGTGTTGGCTTAGGTGAGGTCGCTGGCAAGGTATTCCGCATAGGCCACTTGGGCAGCTTAACTGATGTGATGACATTGTCGGGTATCGGAACTGCCGAGATGTGTATGGTTGATTTAGGCCTGAACATCCAACTTGGATCAGGCGTTGCTGCGGCACAAGAATATTACCGAACGCAGAATGTTGAAGCCATCGCTGCAGCTGCATAATGAAGGATGTAAGTGAGATGTATATTCCAACGCTGGATGATATGAAGGCAGCCCATGAACGGGTTGCACCTTATATACACAAGACGCCAGTTTTGACGTCGACGTTCATAAACAATTTAACGGGTGCTGAGCTTTTCTTTAAGTGCGAAAACTTGCAAAAAGCAGGGGCTTTCAAGGCTCGTGGGGCATCGAACGCAGTATTCGGCCTGACTGATGAGCAAGCCGCTAAGGGTGTGGCGACCCATTCGTCGGGCAATCATGGCACATGTTTGTCATATGCTGCGGGTCGTCGGGGTATTCCATGCACTGTAGTGATGCCACATACAGCACCACAAGCGAAAAAGGATGCCGTACGTGGATACGGGGGGCGTGTTGTAGAATGCGAACCTTCAACCACTTCCCGTGAAGCGGTTTTTGCTGAAGTTGTGGCAGAAACAGGAGCTGAATTCGTACACCCATATAATGATCCACGTGTGATTGCTGGGCAGGGAACTTGTTCACGGGAACTGATTGAACAGGTAAATGACCTAGATGCTGTTATTGCCCCAATTGGCGGAGGGGGTATGATTTCTGGGACTTGTTTAACCCTGTCTAACCTCGCACCAAATGTGAAAATCTATGCGGCAGAGCCTGAACAGGCTGACGATGCAGCTCGTAGTTTTAAAGCAGGTCACATCATAGCAGATGATGCGCCTGTTACCGTTGCGGATGGTTTGAAAGTCCCGCTTAAAGATTTGACTTGGCATTTCGTGAGTAACCATGTGGCTGATATTCTTACCACTAGTGAAGGCGAAATTGTTGATGCGATGAAACTGATCTGGAAGCGGATGAAGATTGTCATGGAGCCGAGCAGCGCAGTGCCGCTCGCTGCTATTTTGAAAAATAAAGAAACCTTTGCTGGCAAACGTGTTGGCGTCATCATCACTGGTGGGAACGTTGATCTCGACGCCTTACCTTGGATGAACTCATAATATCGGAGAGTAAAAAATGAATGTTCAAGTAAATATCGACGACTTGGAAGTCGGTTTTGATGTACCCGCAAAGCCAGGAATGGATGAAGCAGATATTCAAACGCCTTGTCTTGTCGTGGATTTAGACGCTTTAGAGCGTAATGTTAAAAAAATGGGCGATTTGTGTAAAAAAATGGGCGTTCGTCACCGTGCGCATGGCAAAATGCACAAATCTGTAGATGTAGCTAAGTTGCAAGAAGCTATGGGCGATTCAGTTGGCGTTTGCTGTCAAAAAGTGTCGGAAGCTGAAACCTTTGTGCGCGGTGGGATCAAAGATGTACTGGTTTCTAATGAGGTGCGCGACCCAGCTAAAATTGACCGCTTGGCACGTATGCCAAAATTGGGTGCGCGTGTTTTGGTTTGTGTCGATGATCCAGAAAACGTAGCCGATCTAGCGGCTGCAGCGCAAGAGCATGGCACTCAGCTTGAATGTCTTGTTGAAATCGATTGTGGCGCGGGTCGCTGCGGCGTGACAACATCGCAAGATGTTGTAAATATCGCTAAATTAATCGATGCAGCAGACGGTTTGAAATTTGCAGGTATCCAAGCGTATCAAGGTGCCATGCAACACCTTGATTTATACAAAGATCGTGAAGCTAAAATCGACATTGCTGTGGCACAAGTAAGCGATGCCGTGACTGCATTGAAATCACAAGGTTTGGAATGCGACATCGTCGGCGGCGGTGGTACAGGGTCGTACTACTTCGAAGGTAACTCAGGTGTCTTCAATGAATTACAATGTGGTTCATATGCATTCATGGACGCTGACTACGGTCGTATCCTAGACAAAGATGGCAACCGTATCGATCAAGGTGAATGGGAAAACTCTTTGTTCATTTTGACAAGTGTTATGAGCCACGCAAAAGCAGAGATCGCTGTTGTAGATGCGGGTTTGAAAGCGCAATCTGTCGATAGTGGGCTTCCAACGGTGTATGGTCGTACTGATAATGTTAAATACCTGAAATGTTCAGATGAGCACGGTGTTGTTGGTGATCCTGATAGTGTTTTGAAAGTAAATGACAAGTTGCGGTTGGTTCCTGGTCACTGTGACCCGACCTGTAATGTACACGACTGGTATGTCGGTGTGCGTAACGGCAAAGTGGAAACACTATGGCCTGTATCAGCACGCGGTAAAGCATACTAATAGTTTTAGAATTGGCGGGGATGGGATTACTCATCCCCGTTGCCTTTTATGAATAGAAGAGAAAATAGATGATCATCGTTCCAGAAAAAGAAATCGCAGCTTTGATAACGCGCGCAGACTCGTTTGATGCGGTCGAAAAAGTTTTTGCATCCATGTCCAGTAAAGCTGCTTATAACTTCCCAGTTATTCGTGAAGCTATCGGTCATGCCGACGCCCTTTATGGTTTTAAGTCAGGTTTTGACAAAGCAGCTTTGAACTTAGGTTTGAAGTCAGGTGGATATTGGCCTGGTAATGCAGCTAAAGGTTTAACTAATCACCAATCCACAGTGTTTCTGTTTGATGCGGACACTGGCAAGGTGCGGGCTGTTGTTGGTGGCAATCTGTTGACGGCTTTACGTACAGCATCAGCGGCGGCGGTTTCTGTTGCTCACTTGGCGCGTAAAAATTCCAAAGTTCTAGGTATTGTTGGCTCTGGCCATCAGGCGACTTTCCAACTGCAAGCCGTTGCTGAACAACGTGATTTTGAGCGCGTTGTTGCTTGGAATAGAACGCCCGAAAAACTGGCTTCACTTGAGAAGACAGCAACAGATTTGGGTCTTCCGTTCAAATCAGTAAGCTTAGAAGAATTGGGTGCTGAGGCTGATGTGATTGTAACGATTACGTCTAGCTTTGATGCCATCCTTCTAAGTGATCACGTGAAAGCGGGAACACATATTGCATGTATGGGAACAGACACCAAAGGCAAGCAAGAGGTAGATGTTGCTTTAGTTGCGCGGTCTACCTTGTTTACCGATGAGCTTGCACAATCAACAACGATTGGTGAATGCCAACACGCTATTGCAGATGGATCCATCAAGGAAAGTGATATTGCTGAGTTGGGTCAGGTCATAAATAAAGATCATGCTGGGCGCATATCCGAAGATGAGGTGACTTTGTTTGATGGTACAGGTGTTGGCCTGCAAGACCTTGCTGTTGCATCTGCAGTGGTCGATCTTGCCGTCGAAAAAGGCGTTGCCGTTGAAATCGATTTTTAATGCCAAACGAGTTTTTGATTGGTGATAATGTACCAGCGGTCGCTTTAGCTTGCACAGATGGTACATTCGTAACTTTATCAGAACTTAAGGGGATAAGTGTTGTATATGCTTATCCCCGAACAAGCCCACCAGATGCAAAACCAATCGAAGGTTGGGACCTAATTCCTGGTGCGCGTGGGTGCACACCTCAATCTTGCGGTTTTCGAGATCATTATACAGAGCTTACCTCTGCTGGTGTTAGCCATGTGTTCGGATTATCGACACAAACGACAGATTACCAAAGAGAGGTGAAAGAGCGACTTCATTTACCTTTTGGTTTATTATCAGATCAGGCATTGAAATTCTCAAATGCAGTTGGTTTGGACGTGTTCGAAGCTGGCTGTATGATTTTAATAAAACGCATTACATTTATAATAAAAGATGGAATGGTAACGCATAAGATATCATCAATATCAGATCCAGAAGATAACGCGGCACGCGTGTTAGAACTCGTAACAAGATAACATGAAATGAACTTCATTTGATTGGTAATTATCGATTGATTTGGTTAAGGTTTCAAGTGGAGAGAAAATGACTAAAATACCAAAACAGAAAATTTCAGCTAAACAAGAAGCACTGAACTACCACGAGTATCCACGTCCTGGTAAGCTTGAAATCCGTGCCACAAAACCAATGGTAACGGGCCGAGACCTATCTAATGCATACTCTCCTGGCGTTGCTGATGCATGTTTGGAAATTGAAAAAGAAGCGTCGGATGCGTTTCGTTATACAGCAAAGGGAAACTTAGTTGCTGTAATATCAAATGGTACAGCGGTTTTGGGTTTGGGCAATATTGGTGCTCTTGCATCGAAGCCCGTTATGGAAGGCAAAGCCGTCCTATTCAAAAAGTTTGCTGGTATCGATTGTTTTGACATCGAGGTAAATGAACCTGACCCTGAAAAGCTTGCTGATTTAGTTTGCAAATTGGAGCCAACATTCGGTGCTATCAATCTTGAAGATATCAAAGCTCCTGATTGTTTCATCGTGGAACGTATTTGTCGCGAACGTATGAATATCCCTGTTTTCCATGATGACCAACATGGGACTGCTATTGTTGCCGCCGCTGCCGCTACAAATGCATTGCGCGTAGCAGGTAAAACGTTTTCTGATATTAAGATCGTGGCATTGGGTGCTGGAGCTGCTGGAATAGCATGCTTGAAAATGATGATGGTTATGGGGGCTAAAAAAGAAAACATAACCATGCTTGATAGTAAGGGTGTTGTTCACACTCAACGCAATGATTTAAGCAATGAAAAAGCCGAGTTCGCGATTGAAACGGACAAGCGTAACATAATGGAAGCGATGGAAGGTGCTGATCTTTTCCTAGGTGTCTCTGGGCCTGGTCTGTTAACGAAGGAAATGGTTGCCAAAATGGCACCACAACCTATCATTTTTGCACTGGCAAATCCAACGCCAGAAGTAATGCCAGAAGTTGCGCGTGAAGCATCTTCTGATGCGTTGATTGCTACGGGCCGTTCGGATTATCCTAACCAGGTTAATAATGTACTTTGTTTTCCGTTTATTTTCCGCGGGGCACTTGATGTAGGTGCAACAGATATCAATGATGCAATGAAGGTTGCTTGTGTTGAAGCCATTGCGGGTCTTGCCCGTGAACCTGCCAGTGCAGAATTAGGGGCTGCGTATCAGGGTGAGCGCCTAACATTTGGGCCTGAATATCTAATTCCAAAACCTTTCGATCCGCGACTCCTGCCAACGATTGCCGTTGCTGTAGCAAAGGCTGCGATGGAAAGTGGTGTCGCAACACGGGATATCGATTTAAAAGCATATCGTGATAGTTTGCAGACACAAGTCTACCGCTCAGCGATGATTATGCGTCCAGTCTTTGAAGCTGCAAAACAGGAACGTCGCCGCATTGTTTTTGCGGAAGGCGAGGAAGCTCGCGTGTTGTGGGCTGTTCAGGCAATGAGTGAAGAGCTTAACGAAACTGCCATTTTAGTTGGGCGCCCCGATGTGGTTAACGCGCGTATAGAGCGGGAAGGTTTATCAATTAAAGCAGGTGTTGATTTTGAGCTGGTTAATCCTGAAAGCGACAACCGCTATAATGATTATTGGCGTAATTACCATGATATCATGGCCCGAAGCGGTGTGACACCTGATTTGGCCAAGGCAATATTGCGCACGAATACGACTGCAATTGCAGCAACTATGGTTCATAGTGGTGATGCTGATAGCATGATTTGTGGTACCTTTGGTCAATACCAATGGCATTTGAATTATATTCGCCAGATACTTGCGAACGATGATTTGCAGCCAACGGGTGCTTTGTCTTTGTTAATTCTTGATGATGGTCCGCTTTTTGTTGCTGATACGCATGTGAATACTGAGCCAACACCAGAGCAGTTGAAAAATGTAATGGTTGCAGCAGCACGCCACGTACGCCGTTTTGGAGTTTCTCCTAAATTGGCTTTGTGTTCGAGTTCACAGTTTGGCAACAACAATTGCCAGTCAGGTAAAGTTGCGCGTGATGCTCTTTTACTTCTTGACGCATTAGACCCAAAGTTTGAATACGAAGGTGAAATGCATACTGATGCTGCATTAGACCCAGAGTTGCGTAAACACCTTATGCCAAGCAACCGCCTAACAGGTAAGGCTAATGTTCTTATTTATACGAATACTGATGCTGCTGGGGCCACTCGCAATATAATCAAGTCAGTTGCTGACGGCTTGGAAGTCGGCCCAATTCTAATGGGTATGGGAAACCGCGCTCATATTGTAACACCTAGTGTTACTGTTCGGGGATTACTTAACATCGCAGTGCTCGCAGGAACGCCCGTTTCTAGTTACGGGTAACTTAATGTTGGGCAATACCGAGGGTTTGGATAAATGTATATAATTGTGAGAGGTGAGGTGGATCTGTTGCAAGTACGAATAAGCACTAGTGCTCAGTAAGGGGCTGGTTCAGCGATTGATTCCGTACTGAGTGGGCGATATAGGTCGTTATGCTTAAACTTGACCGCATCGATTTTCAAATTCTCAAAATCCTATCCGACAACGGAAGGATTACAAAAGCTGCGTTGGCGGAGCAAGTGAATTTGTCACCGTCACCATGTTGGGAACGGCTGCGGCGTCTAGAAAAATCCGGATTGATCTCGGGGTATCGCGCAGAAATCAATCTGGACACCTCGATTAACCGCTAATTCCAGAGGTATTTGATAGGCATTTTTTACGGCAGGCTGCTTTTTGACGCAAAAAAAGCCTGTTTTGTTCCGTTTTATGCGGCATTCATGCTTTATGGAGCCGCCTGAGCGGGTATTTCTGAATTCTAGACGGATTCAGGCTGTGGCTTGCCGTCGTTCATGGAAGATGAGACGCTTCATATTGTAGGTTATGTTGGCGAGTGTCATCTTTGTTGTGGCGCGTTGAATTCCGATGGTTCTAATGGATAAATCCATCGGGCCCTTCTGATGACCAAAGACATGCTCGACACAGGTGCGAAATATAGAACGTGTCGCATTACCGCGCTCGATGTGTTTGGGCATTGGTTTGCCTTTTGGTTTTTTACGGTGGATGTGGGAGAAAAATCCATTGGCCTTAAGCCATGCCTCATTGCTCTTGGTGCGGTAAGCTGTATCGGCCCAAACCTTGCCAGAACGATTGTCCTTGGTGAGCACTGACGCCAACTCATGACCGTCATAGCGCGCTGCATCTGTTGTTTTTTCACCTCTGATAAACCGAAACTTACGGTCAATGCTGATGTGGTTTTTATAGCCAAAGTGAGGTACGGAAATATCAACTAACCCCGCATCTTTCTCACCCGTCTTGGTCGTTTTAGCCTTGCTATACTTGACCATCCACCGTGCGTCGGTGTCCTTCTGTGCCGCCTTGGCTGGATTATCAGGCCAGATATCTTTTGCATCTTCGCCAGCCTTGGCGCGGGCTTTCTCGCTTGAAGTCATACGTTGGCGTGGGGCTGCAATCAGCGATGAGTCTACAATTTGTCCCCCAGTTTGTTTGTAACCCCGATTACGTAAATGATCCTCAAAGGTTGCAAACAAATCAGTCAACACACCCGCTTGGGTCAACTTCTCCCGAAACACCCAAATGGTCTTTTGATCTGGCGTCGGCTCCCCAATTTGCAAACCAAGAAAACGCAACCAGCTAAAACGATCGCGGATCAGAAACTCCATCCGCTCATCACTTAAATTATGCATCGACGCTAATATCAAAATCTTAAACATCATAACCGCATCATAGGGCGGACGCCCCCCCTGTGGACGCTCTCCATAGTTAAGTGCACTTGTCAGTGCACACCGAAACATCTCAAAATCCACATGCTCAGAAAGCGCGACAAGTGGGTCGCCTGTTTTAGACAAACGCTCAAGATGATCAGAAAAATCAAACAATCCTGCTTCGTGCATCAAAATATCCTCCTGAAAATATTGAATCACAAAATACACCTAAAAGATAGGTTTTTAGAGGTGTCCATCTGCGTAAATTGCCAGGGGCCGTGACAGTTTTTGTGACGATTGAGCTCGATTCTCATGCGGTTGCACGCTTTCAATCTTTTGAGCGCACAATTCGTAATCATCCGGAAATTACTGGATGTTGGGCCATTGGAGGCGGGTATGATTATCTGATCCAAGTGGTCGCGCCAACCATCGAAGCATATCAGGACCTTATTGAATCAGTGCTTGAAGCATCTGGTGATATCGCGCGTTATTATTCCTATGTTGTCACTAAGACAGTTCGTAGATCAGGACCTCCGCTACACCTATTCTCGAGTGATTCAGAGGAATAAACTGTGGTTTTTCGCTATGACAGCGGTTCCTTCTGAATTGACAGGTAACTTCAGACTTTCCTTCTTTTACAAAAGCCTAAAGTCACTTCCAAATGGAGGGGGTTATTATGTTGGTAACACAGAATGACGTACAGACGACGGGGCTGAAACAGATGCCTTTGGTTGAAACCAAGGGATATATTGGTGGTGCTTGGCACCATACGAATACTACATTCAACATCACGAACCCAGCAACAGGTGACGTGATTACCGAAGTTTACGCAATGGATGCAAGTGCCGCAACTTATGCTGTTACTGCCGCGCAAGATGCCTTTGGTCCGTGGGCAGGGCTTTTGCCGCAAGAACGCGCTTTAATTCTAAAACAATGGCACGCGAAGATTATTGAAAATAGCGAAAGCCTTGCTTGGATTATGGTTGCCGAGCAAGGAAAACCAATTTCAGAAGCGCGCGGTGAAATTGATTATGCGGCCAGCTTTGTAGAATTCTACGCCGAGGAAGCAAAACGCGCTAATGTTGAGGGCATTACCAGCCATTTGACAAACGCTGAAGTTGAACTATGGCGTGAACCTGTTGGCGTTGTAGCGTTAATTACTCCTTGGAATTTTCCTTCTGCAATGTTGACGCGCAAGGCGGCTGCAGCATTGGCTGCGGGATGTACAATAGTTGCACATCCATCGGCTGAGACGCCATTGTCTGCTTTGGCTTTGGCAAGATTGGCACATGATGCAGGTATGCCCGCTGGCATATTTAATGTCGTGCCAGGAGATGCAAAAAACATTGTCACCCCTTGGTGCGAAGACGCGCGCGTGCGGGCGCTGTCGTTCACAGGTTCAACCGAGGTGGGGCGCCTGTTGTATCGTCAATGCGCGAATACCGTTAAACGACTCGTGCTGGAGCTTGGCGGGCACGCGCCCTTTATTGTGTTTGAAGATGCCGATTTGGACCGCGCCGTTTCTGAAGCGGTATCTGCAAAGTTTGCAACCAGTGGTCAGGACTGCCTTGGTGCAAATCGGATGTTTATTGCGCGTGGAATCTATGATGAATTCTGCAACCGCTTCATTGAAGAGACGCGTAAACTTACTGTTGGTGCTGGTGAGGATGATCCTGACATCGGCCCTTTGATGCATGATCGTCTGGTACAGAAGCAAGAGAGCCAAGTCGCTGATGCCGTATCGAAAGGCGCACGTCTTGTCTTGGGCGGTAAGCGACATGTGGCGGGCCCTTTGTTTTTTGAACCTACGGTACTTGCCGACGTTCCTGCCACGGCTGATATCATGAGTGAAGAAACCTTTGGACCAGTCGCTGCGTTGACGCCTTTTGACACCGAGGAAGAAATCATCGCACGTGCCAATGACACAGAATACGGTTTGGTCGCTTATGTGCACACTCAAGATCCAAAGCGTATTTATCGCATGTCAAAGGCACTTGAGTTTGGCATGGTCGCAATCAATCGCACATCTGTAACTGGCCCACCCATTCCTTTTGGTGGGGTAAAACAATCTGGCCTTGGGCGTGAAGGTGCACGTCATGGTCTGGAAGAATTCACTGAAATCAAATATGTCTGTCGTGACTGGAGCTAAGGAATAAAAATGCTACACAATGATCAAATGAGCCAATGGGACCGCGAGAACTTTTTCCATCCCTCAACCCACCTTGCCAAACATGCCCGTGGTGAAACGCCGACGCGCGTTATCTCTGGTGCTAAGGGTGTATATATTGAAGACCGCGAAGGTAAAAAGTTGCTGGATGCTTTTGCTGGGCTTTACTGTGTGAACGTCGGTTATGGCCGCACTGAAATCGCCGAAGCGATTTCCGCTCAGGCACATGAACTGGCCTATTACCATTCTTATGTTGGTCACGGTACGGAAGCTTCGATCACACTGGCGAAGATGGTTATGGATCGCGCACCTGATAATATGTCCAAGGTTTATTTTGGATTAGGTGGATCTGATGCCAATGAAACCAATGTCAAATTGATCTGGTATTACAACAACATCCTTGGTCGCCCAAAGAAGAAAAAGATTATTTCGCGCTGGCGTGGATACCATGGTTCTGGTCTTGTGACTGGGTCTTTGACTGGGCTTGAATTGTTTCACAAAAAGTTCGACTTGCCGCTGGATCAAGTCATTCATACTGAGGCACCGTACTACTTTCGTCGTGATGATTTAGATATGTCAGAGGCTGATTTTACTGCCCATTGTGCCCAGAAACTGGAGGAACTGATTGAACGTGAAGGCGCTGATAATATCGCGGCCTTTATAGGTGAACCTGTTTTAGGTACTGGCGGCATTGTGCCACCACCTGAAGGATATTGGGAGGCCATTCAGACGGTTCTGAAAAAGCATGACATTCTGTTGGTTGCTGATGAGGTTGTGACTGGTTTTGGGCGTACAGGATCGATGATGGGTTCGACCCATTATGGGATGGAACCTGACATCATCACTATCGCCAAAGGCCTGACATCTGCTTATGCTCCTTTGTCTGGATCAATCATATCGAATAAAATCTGGAAGGTACTTGAAGATGGCACCGATGAGTTTGGCCCGATAGGCCATGGGTGGACGTATTCGGCACATCCTATTGGCGCTGCTGCTGGGGTTGCGAACCTGAAACTGATTGATGACCTGAATTTGATTGAAAACAACACAGTAACGGGAGATTATCTGCGTGCAGGTTTCCGTGAACGTTTGGCTGACCATCCAAATGTTGGCGATATTCGCGGTGTTGGTATGTTGGCTGCGATTGAATTCGTTGAAAATAAAGACGGTCGTCAGTTTTTTGATGCATCTGCTGGGGTTGGCGCAAAAGTATCTGTGGCTTTGGCTGGTAAAGGTGTCATTGGGCGGGCGATGCCTCAAGGTGATATTCTGGGCTTTGCGCCGCCATTCTGTTTGACCAAAGAAGAGGCCGATATTGTTATCACGAACACTGAAGCAGCCGTTCGCGAAACACTGGGTTAATCATAATGTCGCGCGGAAATGTGTTCCGCGCGACATCTAGCTGAATGAAAAAAGCATGGTATTGAACATTAATATGGATCAACTGATCAGCCTGCGTCACTGGCTTCATGCACATCCAGAAATTTCCCGTCATGAAGTTGAAACTGCAAGATATATGCGTAATTTCCTTGAAGAACATGCGAAACCAGATGATGTTATTAGCTTGGATGGTGCGGGTTTTGCTGCGGTCTATGATGGCAAGGTCTCTGGTAAAACAGTGTTGATCCGCTGCGAACTTGATGCTCTTCCTATCCACGAAGTTAACGATGATCTCGCTTATCGCTCTCTTAACGATGGTGTCGGTCATAAATGCGGTCATGATGGGCATATGACGATCCTTGCCGGTGTCGCACAGACCTTGGTTGAAAGGCCTGCTAAAGGGCGAGTGGTTTTACTGTTTCAACCTGATGAAGAAACAGGAACTGGTGCACGGCTTTGTTGCCTTCATAAAAGCTTTGCGCAAATTCAACCAGACTATGCTTTTGCCCTACATAATTTACCAGGCTTCCCTGCAGGAGAGGTTATCTGCAGAGCGGGTACTTTCGCATCAGAAGTCAAATATGCGGCCATCAAAATGATTGGTAAAGAAGCCCATAGCGCACAGCCAGAAACTGGAGTTAGCCCATCATTTGCATTGGCTGAATTGACATTGAAAGCCCGTGATATTCAGGCGAAATATGATCTCCCAGAAGCATATGCGCTTGTTGTTCCAGTGTATAATCAGATGGGCGTTCAGGCGTCAGGTGTTTGTCCAGCAAGGGGTGAGGTACATTTTACCCTAAGATCAGCCTTAGAGGCGACTGTTGACGAAATGTGGCAAGAACTGAGTTATGCGGCATCGACTATAGCCGATGCATATGGATTGAATGTTGAGTTGGAAACCCGTGAAGAGTTTACTGCAACAACAAATCATCAATCAGGTTTTGAGATGATCCGACAAGCGGCAAAAATGACAGGCCAATCCTTTAATGATATCGATCACCCCTTCCGCTGGGGGGAGGATTTTGGCGAACTCACCAAACGATATGAAGGAGCGATGTTTGGATTGGGAGCTGGGGTGGACAAAGCTGACTTACATAATCCAGATTATGATTTCCCTGATAATATTCTCAGCGATGGTATTTCAATGTTCGCTGCTCTTATCGAGATTGTAACAACAAAAACTAAGGTTTGAGCCTCGTGAAGTAACTGTAGATCATAGACTGAATTGCGATACAGTCAGAAGTCATATCAAGTGTTAGGATAAGCCGCCCTATTAAAAACTGCGATCGCTTCCAAGATTAACAACCCATATATGGTATCCTTTGGATAGAGTTTTTACCTGTATCAAGAGGTAAAGTTTTGCTGTCTAAGGGGGGTTTTCTTTTGTGTGTATGTTGTGTTTTAAACTTCTAAAAAGTGGTTAAACTATCTTCTGTAAAACCCACTATACTATATCGAGGAATATTCACTTTGACTGCTATAGACCAAGCATTGCTCACCGAAGTTCGAAACCGTTTTTCACATACCGACCGATGCCCAGAACAGGGCGATCGAGTTTTCTTTGAAAATGCAGGGGGTGCGTTGACGTTAAAGTCCGTTGCTGAGACATCTACTACGTATTCAACGATTCCGGATAATCAAGGTCGTGATAACCCTATGTCAAAGCGTTTGGTTGACGTCATAAACAGAGCCAAAGAAGATATGGGTGTTTTCTTTAATGCATCTTCGGGCCAATTTTTTGTAGGCGAAAGCGGTACAGAGTTATTATTCAGAATGATCACTGTGGCCTGTTTGGAATCCGCTTCAGGCGGGAATGTTGTTGGGAGTACATTGGAACACCCTGCATCGCGGAGTGCATGCGTACGATGGGCAAAAGTCGCAGGTAAAGAATATATCAGTGTTCCACATAATAATGAAACTGGCACAGTGACGGCTGAAGATTATTTACCTTATGTTAACGCTGACACGCGAGTTGCCACAATTTTGCATACTTCGCCAGTGACAGGTATGGCGGTTGATGTTGCTGCTGTTGTAAAGGTCATTCGGTCTGTATCCCCAGAATGTTATATCATTGTAGATGGCATTCAACATGCTGCACATGGTCGTTTGGATATTGATGGTTACGATGTGGATGGGTACGCAGTATCTCCTTACAAGGTTTTCTCGCGACATGGTTATGGTCTGGCATGGATATCTGATCGTTTAACTGTGTTGCCGCATAACAGTTTGATCGATGGGCCTGAGGCAAATTGGGAAATGGGCACACGAGATACGGGAGCTTACGCAACCTTTTCGGATGTTGTGGATTATTTCGATTGGCTTGGTAGCGAAGTAAGTGATGAAACAGATCGGCGTGCTCGGATTGAAGCTGCTGGGGCTGCTATTCATGCGCATGAAAAATCTTTGACTGATGCGATGTTGTACGGAATAGGTAATCTACCTGGTCTTGCTGCAATGGATAATATTGAGGTTATTGGCGGAATAGATAGTCCAAATCGTGAAGGATTGGTTGCCGTTGTTGTAAAAGGCCAAGACAATCTCGATGTTGTGTCAAGATTACGCGAAGAAGGCATACGGGTTCATATACGTAATGCAGACCATTATTCGGGCAATATCTTGAAGCCTCTGGGGCTGGAGAAGTGTATTCGTGTGTCCATGTGCCATTACAATACAGAGCAAGAGGTTGCACAATTTCTAGCAGTGATGAAAGAAATCTCACTTGAACAATAGATGGTATTTTGCCGGAGTAAAACACGATTGATTATTCGGGCAACTCAGACACATCAATAGATTATTAAAAAGGCTTAGATAATGAAAACACATGCACAGGTTGTTGTTATAGGTGGTGGGCTTGTAGGGTGCTCCATTTTATATCATCTGGCAAAGCTTGGTTGGACAGATGTGGTTCTGTTGGAACGTGACGAACTGACGTCTGGTTCTACATGGCATGCGGCTGCCAATATACACGGGCTACATGATAGTACGAACATCAGCCGTATTCAGCATTACACAATGAACCTCTATAAGGATTTGGAAAAGGAAACAGGGCAGGGTTGTGGTGTTTTCCAACCTGGTTCCTTGTACCTAGCCCAAACTGAAGAGCGGGAACATCAACTGCGTTTGCAAGAGGCCAAAGCGAAATATTATAATATGAATTTCAGCGAAGTCAGTCGTGCCGAGGCAGAGAAGCTTCACCCCTTGGCTAATTTCGATGACATCCGCTGTATCATGTATGAACCTGATGGAGGCAATGTTGATCCATCAGGCGTAACAATGGCCTATGCAGCTGGTGCGCGCCAAATGGGTGCTGAAGTTGAACGGTTTTGCCCTGTTACGGCAACTATTCAACAATCTGATGGCAGCTGGATTGTTGAAACACCAAAAGGGAGTATCCATACGCAATGGATTGTGAATGCAGCGGGTCTTTGGGGGCGCGAAGTAGCCGCTATGGCGGGTTTAGAACTGCCGTTGCAGCCAACTGAACATCAGTATTTTGTGACTGAGACTTTGCCCGAAATTGATGCAATGGAGCGTCGGTTGCCATCTATCGCAGATCGGGATGGTGAGTATTACTTGCGTCAAGAAGGCAATGGCTTGTTGATTGGTGCCTATGAAAAGAACATGAAGTTCTGGGCTGAAGAGGGCACGCCACAAGGTTTTGGTCATGAATTATTTGCCGATGATTTGGATCGGATTATGGATAATGTGATGCGTGCTATGGACCGTGTCCCAGCCGCAGCATCCGCAGGTGTAAAACGTGTTATTAACGGGCCAATGATATGGTCACCAGATGCAAATGCGCTTTATGGGCCAGTTCCAGAACTGAAGAATTACTTTTGTTGTACTGGCATTATTCCTGGCTTTTCACAATCTGGTGGCTTGGGTCTGATGTCAGCACAATGGATTATCGACGGTGAACCGCAATATGATATGTTTGCATGGGACCTCGCGCGATTTGGTGATTGGGCGGATAAGAAATTTACGAAGGCTCGTGTCGAAGATCAGTACACACACCGTTTCAAAATTCACTTCCCGAACGAAGAACGTTCTGCAGGCAGGCCAGCTCGCGTCCGTCCAACGTATGATATGCTCAAGGATATGGGTGCAGTCTTTGGCCTGAACTGTGGTTGGGAACATCCATTATGGTTCGCAGATGAATCTGGTACAGAAGAAACTAACGGTTTCACACGCCAGAATTGGTTTGAGCCAGTAGGTCGTGAAGTGCGGATGTTGCGAGACACGGCAGGTGTAATTGATATTTCAAACTTTGCGAATTATGTGGTCAAAGGTGCAGGCGCACACGGTTGGTTGAACGCGTTGTTGGCCAATAATATCCCAACAGAGATAGGACGTTCATGCCTGTCACCGTTAATTGGTGTGCGCGGTGGTGTTGCGGGTGACTTTACGGTGACCAAAGTGTCTGACGATGAATATATGATGGTCGGATCAGGTATGGCAGAACGTTATCATCAACGTTTCTTTAATGAAGTTGCGTTGCCTGAGGGCACTACTTTTGAAGTGAAAACAGACGATATTTGCGGGTACAATGTGGCTGGTCCACGCTCGCGAGAAATGTTGCAACGTTTAACCAATGTTGATTTATCCACGGAGAGTTTCCGCTTTATGCGGTCGAAAACAATCGAAGTGGCTGGCATTCAATGTTTGGCCATTCGTGTGAGTTTTACGGGTGATTTGGGGTGGGAGTTGCATTGTACCACTAAAGATCAGCTGGCGCTTTATACGGCTTTGCTTCAAGCGGCCAAGGATGTGGATGGTGGACCTGTTGGGGGCCGTGCATTGGGGGCTTTGCGGATCGAAAAAGGCTATGGTAGCTGGGGCCGCGAGTACAGCCCTGAATATTGGCCTCAAGAGCTTGGCTTAGAACGTTTGATTAAGCTTGATAAGGATTTCTTGAACAAGGATGCCTATCTGGCTGTTAAAGATAATGTGCCGCGTGAACGACTTTCCTTATTTGAAGTTGAGGTGACTGATAACGCAGATGCCACAGGTGGCGAACCAATCTTCTTGCCTGATGGAACATCTGTTGGGCGTGTGATTTCGGGCTCTTATGGTTATTCAGTTAATAAATCTTTGGCCGTGGGTTTTGCAAAGGAAGGCATTGCCAAAGCAGGTGATACAGTTGAGATTTACATTCTGGGTAAAGCTCACAAAGCAACATTGCTTGCTGAACCGCCTTTCGACCCAAAAGGCGAAAAGTTACGCGCCTAATCAGAGAGTAGTGATTGTTTAGGACACTCTGTATGAGCAGGGTGTTCTACTTGTAAGAATTACTGCTTGTAATCCGTCAGCCAATTACGAAATGATTTTACCGATGCGGTCATAGATGGATCTTCATTGGAAAGGTAGTATGTCCACGGACATTCAATATCAATTTCCAATGGTTCTATCAAAAGCCCTCGTGCAACATAACTCTGCACAAGTGATTTAGGTAAAGCACAACATCCAAGGCCTTGCGATGCAAATTCCAATGCAACATTTGATGCGTTTGTTTGTAATCCACCCTCAATATGCATCCCTTTTAGGTCAAAAAGATCAATGATTTTTTGCCAATAAATAGGCCGTCCCAGAATATGAATAAGATTTGCATTCAGTAAATCTTGCGGTGTGGCTATTGGACTTCCTTGAACCTGATAATCTGGAGCACATACAATTGTAAGTTTTTCAACCCACATCGGCTGCGCCTCTGTTGGAGCGTTTTCTTGGTGATCTATTGTAATCCTTATATCAGCCACTTTTGGTTCAACATCTGTCCATATAGTACCATGCACAGTTATATCGATACCGGCATGATCTTTGTAAAAGGCACTTATGCATTTTGGTAGCCAATTTTCTGCTAAGCTGATTGGGCATGACACAACTACTTTTTTTTCATGATTTGAGAAAACTATAGATTCTGTGGCATTATCAATTTGTTTCAAAGCCTGTTGCACGGACGGAAGATATGCTTCCCCAAGGTTTGTTAACGAAAGGCTACGCGTATGTCGTACGAAAAGAGGCCTTCCTATGAAATCTTCCAAGCAACGTACGTGGTTGCTGACTGCAGATTGCGTGTAATTTAACTCTGCGGCAGCTATCGTAAAACTAAGGTGCCGCGCTGCGACTTCGAAGGATCTGATATGGCTAAGATGGGGCGAATATTTCACTGCGTTATTTCCTGAAAAAACCTATTGCCTGATATTATATAACTCTTTTGTCCATTACGCGCAAAATAAAAGGGGGCAATGGCTTTGGTTTAATCGCTTTCACACTACACGCGTGTAAAGTATTTCTAGTTAGGATTAAGTTGTCTTGTAAGTCAAGAAAGCCAAGAACGAGGTGTCATGTCAGATACATACAAAAATATTTCAGAATTTTCGCTTAACCTTGTGCCAGCTAATATTCCATCTTCCGCACGCCGATCAGCGGCACTAATGTTACTTGATACATTGGGGATTACGATTGGTTCTGCGCCGATGGAGGCGGGTTGCATTGCACGTGATACAGCTGATGTGCTTTATAATACTAACGATGTATCTCTAACATCGCGTATGATGTTTGATGGTCGTAAGGTCAGCGTGGCAGGTGCTGCATATGCAGCGGCAACACAGACTGATAATCTTGATGGGCATGATGGTTACAATCCGTCCAAAGGCCATATTGGGGTTGTTGTTGTACCCACTTTGGCAGCTTTAGCAGAAACGATAGACGATTTTAGCGGCCCCGAAGCTTTGGCAACGATCATCATAGGTTATGAAATTGCGGGGCGTGCAGGCATTTCATTGCACGATACGGTTAATGATTATCATACTTCTGGTGCGTGGAACGCATTGGGTGTGGTTGCTATGGCGGCTCGAATGCGGGGCATGTGCGGTGAGCAGATGCGTCAGGCTATGGGAATTGCAGAATACCATGGGCCGCGCAGTCAGATGATGAGAGAGATTGCCAATCCAACGATGTTGCACGACGGTTCAGGTTGGGGTGCCATGGTTGGCGTCTCATCAGCTGTACTGGCTGAAAAGGGTTTTACAGGTGCGCCAGCAATCACATTAGAAGCTGAGGACGTTGCGCATCACTGGGCGGATTTGGGGGCGTTTTGGCAAATTGAACATCAATATATCAAACCCTATCCCGTCTGTCGTTGGGCACATGCCTCAATTGATGGAGTGCGCCAGCTGATACTGGAACATGGTTTGAACGAGAGTGATATAAAGCATATTCAGGTTAACAGCTTCCATGAGGCAGCATGCTTATTTTCGACAATGCCTGATACAACTTCGAAAGCACAGTATAGTTTGGGGTTTGCGGTGGCTACAATGGTTGCTTATGGGCGTATCGGGTTAGAACATATATCCGAAGACGGTTTGAGTGATCCTTTGGTGGCAGACATTTTAGAACGAATTTCAGTATCTGAAGTTGAGCAACATTCCTCTCGTTTTCCAATCGGTCGTTGGGCGGATGTAGCAATCACTTTAAATGATGGGCGGGTGCTGGAATCTGGTGATATTCATGCGCGAGGTGGACCAGAGGTTCCAATGGATGAGGGCGAAATCATAGCAAAATTCATGGAATTTGCCTCCCCTTCTATCGGGGCTAAGCGAGCAGAGAAGATTGTCAAAGCTGTCATGGGCCTAATCGAGCCTGATAGTAAATTCTCCGATCTTGGCGCACTGATTTACGATGCGCCATAAGGAAGACCACATATGTCATTTAGGTTGCTAAAGTACGGATTAAGTGAAAATTATCCAGCAATTGAGGATATCCCCAAACACCTGAATTAAAACAGGATTTGAAATTAAGGATATAGTTTGCCTCAACTAGAGTATGATAATATCCGCAAAATGAAAGAAAACTGGCAATGAAATCACCTATAGTCATCCTGCACACTGATAACCCGAAGCCTGCCTATGATGTGCTCTTTGCCGAACATCCCGATCTCGTAATTCATACATGTAATAGCTATCAAGCTTTGCCCGCAATGATCAATGAAACTAAGGCAGAAGTTGTTTATTCTGTGCGGTTTGATGGTACGCCAAATTTCCCCAGAGAAGCGCTAATTGAAAGTGAAAGCGTAAAGTGGGTTTCAATTGGTGGATCAGGAACTGATCATATGAATCCTTGGGATCAAGCACTGTTAGCAGTTACAAATTCGGCAGGTGTTGCAGCTGACATGATGGCGCAATACGCACTTGGTGCGATGTTTCATTTTAGTTTGGGTATGCCACAGTTCCGAGCGGCCCAAGAAAATCGTAGCTGGATATCTGGTGAAGTTGAGTCTGTTCAAGGCAAAACGGTGCTTATTATTGGATTGGGGAAAACGGGAGAAGCTGTTGCTGCGCGTAGTAAAGCAATTGGCCTGAATACCATTGGTGTCCGCGCTGGGCCCAAAGATACGCCTAACGTTGATGAAGTTTACGGGATCGATGATTTATCTAATCTATGGGAAAAAGCGGATTTCGTCGTGACATGTGTACCACTCTTGGACAGTACACGCGGTATTGTCGGCCTCGCTGCGTTTGAAGCAATGAAGCCAGAGGCTGTGATTATAGATGTATCGCGGGGCGGAGTGATAGATGAAGCTGCGTTGATAAGGGCACTGGATAGCCGTAGAATTCGTGGAGCGGCATTGGATGTGTTTACTGTTGAACCATTGCCACAGGACAATCCACTTTGGAGTTATGAGAATGTTATCATCACGCCACATTGCTCATCGGTTTACAAAGGGTGGGATTTAAAATCTGTCTCTATGTTTTCCGAGAATCTGAAACGGTATCGCCAGGACGAGCCGCTAACAAATATCGTCAACCCTCTAAGAGGTTATTAAAGGATAATTCTAATGGCACGAGAAAAACGCTCAGGCGGTCGTAGATCAAAAGCAAGCCGTTCTGAAGGTGGGATTGAACAGTTGCCTTGGCAACAAGTAAAAAACACATATCCCGCATTTGATCTGTTGAATGCAGAGCAAATGGATCAATTACATTCCACATCGATGCGTATCCTATCAGAGGCTGGCATTCGCGTGATGGGCGATGATGTATTGGATATATTTGAAAATGCGGGCGCAATTGTAGATCGTGAAACGATGACAATCCGTATAGACGAAAGCATTGTCAAAGAGGCAATTAAGACAGTTCCACAGACATTCACACTGACATCGCGCAATCCTGATAAGCAAATTATTATGGGTGGCAATAACATTAATTTCGGGTTGGTTGCAGGCCCCCCGAATGTACACGATGAGATTAATGGGCGTCGCGCTGGAAATCACGAGGATTACTGTAATTTCATCAAGCTAGCACATCATTTTAATGCCATTCATTTGATCGGAAATCAGGTAATGGCACCTGTTGAAATGCCAGCAAATTCACGCCACTTAGATACATATTTGGCAAACCTTACCTATAGTGATTTGAGTTTTCATTGTACTGCGATTGGTCGTGGTCGTGCCATGGATGGTATCAATATGATGGCAATCTCGCGTGGTATAACCACAGAGGAAATGAAAAAATCCCCAGGTGTTATTTCGATAATATCAGTTAACTCACCACGCTTATTCGATGATGCAATGGGCGATGGCTTGATTGCTATGGCAGAATATAATCAACCAGTTACGGTCACACCCTTCACTTTGATGGGGGCTATGACACCTGTGACATTGCCAGCGGCTCTTGCTCAGCAAAATGCAGAAGCTTTGTTTGGTGTTGTGTTAACCCAGTTGGTTAACCCAGGAGCTCCTGTGATGTATGGGTCTTTTACATCAAATGTAGATATGCGCTCGGGCGCGCCCGCGTTTGGAACACCTGAAAATGCAAAAGCCAATATTGTTGGCGGGCAATTAGCACGACGTTATGGTATTCCGTATCGCACATCCAACGCAAATGCATCAAATGCGGTGGATTTACAAGCCGCCTATGAAACCATGATGTCGAGTTGGGGCGCGGTTCTAGGTGGGGCTAACATCGTGTATCACGCCGCTGGATGGCTCGAGGGTGGCCTGACGGCTTCTTATGAGAAGTTTATCCTTGATATCGAGATTATTCAAAACATGATCGAGTTCTTGAAACCCATGAAATTCGATTCAGATGAGTTGGGCTTTGATGCAATTCAATCTGTCGAAACAGGCGGTCATTTCTTTGGCGCTGAACATACGATGTCCCGCTACGAAACAGCTTTTTATAAACCAATCCTTTCCGATTGGCAGAATTATGAAAACTGGGAAGTCGCTGGTGCAAAAGATGCGCTGACGCGCGCAACTGAATTGTGGCAACAGGCTTTGAAGGATTATAAAGAGCCAGAAATGGACCTGGCTGTAAAGGAAGAACTGGACGCGTATGTGGCACATAGGCGTGAAGCAATTGGGTCAAGTGAGCCTTGATCCGGTGAATATTAGCGCAAGAAACGGGTAGGATACAACGGTCTCTGTATAGTCAAAATGAGAAGCTCTATGGTAAATGCTGAACAACAGAATAATGGGCGGTTTTATTTCCTGTTACTTTCGAATTTTTCAGTTTTGTCATTGTCGACTGCGCTTGAAACTTTGCGTATTGCAAACAGAGTTTCAAGCTCGACCCAATTTGATTGGGCACTATGCTCTGAAGCAGGTGCGCCAGTGCTTTCATCGTTAACTTTGAAGTTTCCAGTTGATGGCGGGTTGCCAGAGTTGAGGCGTGAAGACGCTGTTTTTGTTTGTAGCGGTGCTAATGTAGTGAAAGCGACAACAAAGCCAATTTTGAATTGGTTGCGATATGCTGCGAGTAGAGGGGCTTCAATTGGTGGGCTCTGTACGGGGGCATATGTCCTAGCGAAGGCAGGGATTTTAGATGGAAAAAAACGACGATTCATTGGGAGAACCAAGCGAGCTTTGAAGAAAGTTTTCCTGATGTGGAGTTAACTGATTTTGCTTTTGTAATAGATGGAAAGAGGTCAACAACCGCAGGCGGAACAGCGGCTATTGATCTGATGTTAAAGATGATTTCTGAAAGAACGTCTGAAAAGATATCCGATATAGTAGCGCAACAGCTATTGTATTCAAACATTCGCATACTTCAAAATAATGCGCGGACTTCTAACGCTGACCGGTTACATATTCGAAACCCAAAGCTTTCATGGGTGATACGCCAAATGGAAACAAATCTTGAGAACCCGATTAAGGTTGCCTTGTTGGCTAAGCAATCCAATATTTCCACCCGCCAGTTAGAGCGCCTTTTTAAACGCTATGTTTCAGAAACGCCTGGGCGGTATTATTTGGAGCTTCGCCTAAGCCGTGCGCGAAACCTTTTAACACAAACTGAAATGAGCATTATCAATGTGGCTTTGGCTAGTGGGTTTTCATCAGCAGCTCATTTTTCAAAAAACTATAAACAGCGATTTGGTGTATCTCCATATATTAGGACTTAAACATGGGCTACGTTTCCTACAAATTATTGATTTTAATTTAAGAATAAGCGCGAAATTATAGAGG
Organism: Amylibacter sp.; assembly: GCA_965206885.1. GTDB lineage: Bacteria > Pseudomonadota > Alphaproteobacteria > Rhodobacterales > Rhodobacteraceae > Amylibacter. Next base: position 138,196 of record CBDBLJ010000012.1, read on the forward strand.
GCATCGGCCTCTTTTATTTAGTTTGTAAAGAATCCATATTTAAATGATCCTCAGACATCAGCTTCAGCTTTTGTTGAACAATAAAACATCTAATTGTCAGTTAATTTCGTTGGCTTTAGATTTAGAATAAAACTCTCCCTGTAGTGATGTCTGGGTTTTCTATTGCAATTGAGAAAACTTAGGTATTATCTGCATTTTAGAATTCACTTATGAAGACATGAAAAAGTAGCCATGATGAATTATTATATACCTGAACGCATGGATCGCCGTGCAACTGGAACCAACCTAGTTATTTGTTGAAAGTATTCATCTTGATGAGTGCCTACTTCAACGAAATTCTATTCAGGTTACACTATGACTACCAAAAAATTACTGCGCCTTGCCATAGATATTGGCGGTACCTTCACCGATACAGTTTTGGTGGAAGGTGAAGATACTGTTCTTGCTTCAACAAAAACGCTGACAACCCACCAAAACCCCGCAGACGGTGCCTTACAAGGTGCTACTCGTGTAGCTACGGAAACTGGTCGGTCTTTATCTGATGTAACGGGTTTTATTCATGGCACTACGTTGGCGACCAATGCGCTGATTGAACGTCGTGGTGCAACCGTTGTGACAGTTGCAACCGAAGGGTTTCGCGATATTTTGGAAATTGCATATGAACGGCGCTACTCCCAATATGATATAAATCTAGAAAAGCCTGAACTTCTGGTTCCTCGCGAACGGTCATTTACGATATCTGAACGCATCTCGTCTACTGGCGAAATTTTAATTCCGTTGGATGAAGTGGCTGTTGATACATTATTGGCTGAAATAGATCAGTCTGGTGCGGGTGCCGTGGCAATCTGCCTGTTACACTCATATGCTAATTCGGTGCACGAAGAGCGTTTGCGTACGCTTATTCAGACAGCACGCCCCAATTTGACCATTTCAATCTCCAGCGAAGTAAGCCCCGAAGCGCGCGAATTCGACCGCCTTTGTACGACGATTGCAAACGCCTATATCCAACCTTTGATGCAGACTTATCTTGAGAAATTTGCCAAGCAGTTCGGTGATGAAGGTGTGAGCTGTCCAATTCTGATGATGACGGCTGGTGGTGGTATGACAACGATTGAAACCGCATCACGTTTCCCAATCAGATTGGTTGAATCTGGCCCAGCTGGTGGCGCGATTTTAGCTGCAAGGATCGCAGAACAAAGTGGGTTGAACGAGGTTCTGTCCTTTGATGTTGGTGGTACAACTGCAAAACTTTGTTTGATCGATAATGCTCAGCCGCAAACATCGCGGCAATTTGAAATAGCACGTGCTGCACGGTTTATCAAAGGATCGGGGATGCCTGTGCGTATACCCGTTATTGAGATGATCGAGATCGGTGCAGGAGGAGGCTCAATTGCGGGTGTTGATCGTTTGGGGCGTCTGACAGTTGGGCCTAAAAGCGCTGGATCAGAGCCGGGCCCAGTTGCTTTTGGCCGCGGTGGAACAGAACCAACCGTTACAGATAGTGATGTCACCTTGGGATATATTGTACCAGACACCTTTGCAGAAGGTCAGTTTGAATTAAAGCCTGATGCAGCAAAGGAAGCGTTATTGCGCGTTATTGGGGCGAAACTTGATCTTGATGCGGTTGAAGCTGCTGATGGCGTCAGCCGTATTGTTGATGAGGGTATGGCGAGTGCTGGTCGGATGCATGCAGTCGAAAGCGGAAAAGACCTTGGATCACGTACCATGATTGCCTTTGGCGGTAACGGGCCTTTACATGCAAGCCGTGTGGCTCGCTCTGCAGGTGTTTCGCAGATCGTTATACCGCCCAACCCCAGTGTGGGTTCAGCCGTTGGTTTCTTATATGCGCCAATATCTTTCGAGATTGTTCGAAGTCGGTATTCGCTTTTGGGCTCGATGGATTTTACAGGTGTGAATAATCTATTTGAACGAATGATTGCCGAAGCTAAATCTGTTGTCGAGCAGGGGGCGGCAGATGTGGATATTGCGACGCAGCGTACTGCATTCATGCGCTATAACGGACAGGGCCACGAGATTGAAATTGCTTTACCTGATCGTGCGTTGGGAGAAGAAGATCTTGCTTCACTGACGGTGGCATTTGAAGAGGAATATCGCAAACAATTTTCACGCCCAGTACCAGGTATGGAGATTGAAATATTGAACTGGGCAGTCCGAGTTTCAACTAAATCGCCCAGCTTGAAACCCGTTAAGCCTATTACAGATTTGACAACAATTAGGGTTACAGAAACACGTCCAATTACCTGTGATGTGGATGGTACATTAAAAAATGCGGCCTTTGTATCGCGCAGCAATCTTAAAACGGGCGAACGTGTTTGTGGTCCTGCACTGATTGTCGAACCACAAACAACAACTTTTGTAAGTGCTGATTTCTCAGTCCATGTTGATGGTAATGGTAACCTTGTCCTTATTCAGGATCAGAAAGGAAACATATAAAATGGCAAAACTTTCAACAGCACGTTTACAAGTTATGTGGAACCGACTTCTGGCCGTCGTCGAAGAACAGGGGCAAACTCTGATCAGAGCTGCATTTTCACCAATTGTGCGCGAATGCGGTGATATTTCTGCAGGTATTTTCGATGCGAATGGCCGCATGTTGGCCCAAGCCGTGACAGGCACCCCAGGGCATATCAACACAATGGCCGAAGCTGTGCTTTCTTTGCGTGAACATTTTTCTGTTCAAAATATGAAGCCCGGCGATATCTATATGACCAATGATCCGTGGATGGCTTCTGGGCATCTCAATGATTTCTTACTGATGATGCCGGCGTTTAAAAATGGCAAAGTCATTGGCTTTACATCCTGCACCTCACACCTAGTCGATCTTGGGGGGCAAGGGATGGGACCTGAAGGATCAGATATATATGACGAAGGTTTAATGATCCCGCCATGTAAGCTGGTTGATCAAGGTGAGCTAAACGCACTTTTATTGGATATTGTTCGTGTTAATTCACGTGAGCCGATAGCAAATGAAGGCGATATTTATGCTCTGATTGCATGTTGTGAGGCAGGCGTAGATCGATTGGTGAAAATGATGGATGAATTCCATCTTGATGACCTTGACGAGTTGTCCACCTATATCATTGACACCTCGCGCAAGGGTACAATCGAAGCGATCTCTGAGGTTCCAGCAGGAGTTTACAAAAACATACTTAAAATGGATGGGTATGAAAATGAACTGGAACTGCATGCGACTTTAACCATCACAAAAGATAAAATGCATGTAGATTTTGCAGGAACTTCAGGGTGTTCTAAAAAGGGCATCAATGTTCCATTAAACTACGCAACAGCTTATACGGTTTTTGCAATGCGCTGCATTGTGGGATCGGATATCCCCAATAATGCGGGCTCTTTGGAGCCGTTTGAAGTAACTGGACCAACTACGTGTATTCTTAACGCACAACATCCTTTGCCTGTTGCTATGCGTCACACGCTTGGTCAAATGACACCAGATCTTGTACTGGGGTGTTTGCATCAAGCCTTACCAGATAAGGTGCCAGCAGAAGGTGCATCATGTATGTTTGATTTACCTATGCGCCATGCGCCAGAAGTGGCGGCGAATGGGGGAAGAGAGTTTGCAATCGAACCTGTTCATAATGGCGGAACAGGTGCGCGACCCTATTCGGACGGGCTATCCGCGACAGCATACCCTTCAGGTGTTTTTGGGTCTCAGGTTGAAATTACAGAAGCTGTGGCGCCTGTTATTATGTGGAAACGCGAACTGCGCGCAGATAGTGGCGGCGCGGGGGAGTTTCGTGGTGGTCTAGGCCAACGCATTGAGATGACCTCCTCAAATAATGCACCGTTTATTGTCTTTTTGTCTGTGGAACGCCTCAAATTTCCAGCCTTGGGCCGCAAAGGTGGACAAGCAGGTGCACCAGGGCGCATTCGCATCAAAGGCAATATCGAAGATATCCCTGGCAAAGGGGAATTGCGTGTTGAGGGAGATGATTATCTGATTTTTGAAACCCCTGGTGGAGGTGGATTTGGCGACGCTTCCAATCGCGCCACAGAAAAACTAGCACTTGATGTGAAACGCGGGTTGGTTTCCGAAGAAGCTGCTAGACGCGATTATGGAGCATCGACATGATCCGCCCAGTTCCACATATTGAGGCAATGGCCGCTTATGCCCTAGCCGATTTGGGCGGGTCAGATATGGTTTCTTTGGCACAAAATGAAAGTGCATTTCCTGCCAGCCCCAAAGCACTTGCGGCCGGTCGCATGGCAATGGATCAGATACAGCAATACCCTGATCCAGATTGGCCTGAATTACGATCAGCGATTGCGGGCGTTCACAAGATCGATCCTATTAATATCCTGTGCGGGGTCGGATCGATGGAACTGATCGGTGCATTGATCCGAACCTATGCAGGTGCTGGGGATCGCGTATTGGGAACTGATTACGGATATGCATATATCGCATCGGCCACGGCGCAGGTACAGGCCGATTATGTCAAAGCGCGTGAGTTGGATTTGACGGTTTCTGTCGATGATATATTAAGCGCCGTTGTGCCAGAGACAAAAATTGTTTTCGTGTGCAACCCAGGCAATCCCACTGGAACTCTGATCCCGAATTCCGAGATCATTCGTTTGCGCGATAACCTTCCTATGGGTGTCCTGTTGGTTATCGATCAAGCTTATGCCGAATTTTCGGATCATATCGAAGGCAGCAGGCCTTCTGATATCTTTGATTTGGTTGAGCGCGGCAATACAATTGTGACACGTACCTTATCCAAAGCATATGGTTTGGCGGGTGCGCGCGTGGGGTGGGGATATTTTCCAATTGAAATCGCATTCGAAGTGCGTAAAATCCTGAACCCGAACAACATATCAATACCGTCTCAATTATCTGCGTCAGAAGCATTACACGATCAGGACTATTTAAAAGAAGTCGTCAGCATGACATCTGTTATCAGAGACAAGTTCTCTGATCGGATAAGAACGTTGGGGCTTACGGTTCCGAAAAGTTATACAAACTTCGTTCTCATTCGATTTGAGAGTCCTGAATACATGCAAAGAGCGGATGAAGAATTGCGTGCAGACAATCTGTTGATGCGCGGTATGGGCGGATATGGGCTATCTGATTGCTTGCGTGCTACGGTTTGCAATGAGGATGTTATGGACAAAGCTTTTAATGTTTTGAAAGGATTACATAATGACATATGAAACACGGACCAGTGCTAAAATTGGGGTTTTGGTTCCATTTACAAATTGTAATCTTGAACCTGATATGGAATTGTTACGCCCGCCAAATACCACTGTGCACTTTGCTCGATTGGGGGGATATGATGCAGACGAAATCCCAGGGTCGGATCAGATGGCTGGTTTGGGTTCATCAGATATAACGGAAGCTTTACATTTAATTTCTGGTGTTCGCCCCGATGTCATTCTTTACGGGTGCACATCTGCAACCTTGACCCACGGCCCCAACTTTGATGCAGAACTTTCCGAGAAGATTAAAAGAAGTTCTAACGCAATTTCGTTAACCGCTGCAGGATGCTTGGTGACAGCAATCAAAGCAATTGGAGCTACTAACGTTGGCTTTGCTTCACCTTATCTTGGTGAGGTTAATGAACAAGCGGCAGAGTTTTTGAGCAAAGAAGGTATTCAAATAATTAACTGTGCTGACATAGGCCGTGATCTTGGAAATTATGGACAGGGCGAACTTACTCCAGATGAAGTTTATGAGCTTGCACTTAAGGCTGATCATGATGATGCTGAAGCTATAGTTTTGTCATGTACAGATATGCGGTCTGTAGAGGTCATTGAGCGGATTGAGAAACGCTTAAGAAAGCCAGTTATCACTTCAAACCAAGCTATGATGTATTGCTTGATGAAAGCACTGGGTATTTCACGGCAGACGAACTCTCCAGGCCGTTTGTTTGGTATGTAAATGCTGGATTTTCTGATCAAGATAACACATTATTTTGGTCGTAACTAAATCTCTTTAAGCTTGTATTGTATGAAACTGAAGGAGTGTTTGGCTGTGTGCGTAGTCTCGAGCTAGCTAATCTTAGCTAAAATTCCCTGTTAGCAGGGAATTTACAGAGAAAATAGACGGTTTTTATCTGATTTTGCATTCCACATTCATGCATCTGCCGTTCACCCTGGCGTTATTCATAGCGGTTTTGGTGGCATGGCAGACTGATTCGGGGTTGGCCCTTGGTTGGCCCGCAAAATGCTCAAACCTGCCGTTCGACTACAGTTAAATTGCAGTGGTCAGATTTTCCGAAAGCAGACATTTATCAAAGCCTGTGTCTAGCGAACAGAGTGAGCTCATTTCTAAGCGCACTATATCACTGTATGCTTTTGCGCCGTATCACTTGCAAAATATCCCTTGCAATTGTCGATAAAGACCTGAGTCAGTTTTCGTTGGGGGCCAGAAATATGGCCAATAAGCAACTCCAAGTTGGTTTCTATACTGTCAGAAAGAGAGATGCAAACAACTCCAGCTCCTCCATAGGTTTGGCTGCTCAACGGCTTCATGCTTAGAATTGAGCACCCGAGCCCTAATGCTACAGCCGAGCGGACCATTTCGAGACTACTCGCACTTATCACCACATTGGGTTTTACCCCAGATTTCTTTAGTATATTGGAATAATACTCTCGCGTAGTAGGACGATCCAGCAAAATAAAGTCTTCTCCTTCGAGTTCCGCAAACCGCACTGATGATCGCGATGCAAATCGATGGTGTTCAGGCACGATCAAAAAAGGAGGGATTTGCAACAATGTATCAAAAACAATATCAGAATGGATTGCGTAGTCCACAAAAATGGCCACATCAAATCGGCCGTTCAACAAGCCCTCTTGAGCCTCTTCATTGTTGCACGCAATAAGATCAATATGAATATCTTTGCTCAAATCTAAGATGGGACGCAAAATGTTAGGCAAAAAAGCTGGACTGACTGGTGCGAAGTAGCCGACTTTCAGTGTTCCCTTCAGTTTGGTATTAGTTTCTTTTCCGTTGGATAAAAACTGCTCACACTCTTCAAGTAGATGCTTGGCATAAGATAAAATGTTTCGACCTGCAGGCGTCAACACAACACCTTTGGATCGTTGGCGCAGCAATAATTGAACTCCAAATTCTTGTTCCACGGCATCAATTGCCGCAGAAATTGCTGAGTTTGAGATCGAAAGGCGTTCAGACGCTTTAGTAACGCTGCCCAATTCGCACGTCGTAACAAAATATCGGATAGCGCGGATAGATAGGTTCATCTGATTTCCCAATAAAGATGAGCTACTTTATGTATTTTTCCATTTTTAGGACAAGTGTTATTAAAAAACAACGGGATTCGTGACGTCATGTTTCTCCCACTCACGCTTCAGGATGTATAGAAAGGTAAATTGTGGAAACCGCACTTTTAAACACGCTCTCAGCTTTGGATGCCAAGCATCATATCCATGGAAATACGAGCCCCCGCACAGTTGTGGAGAACGGCGCAATGGTGGTGTCAGGTGGGAACGGCATTCGTGTCATCGATGAAGATGGCAAACAATACATAGAAGGTTTGGCAGGGCTGTGGTGTGCATCTCTTGGCTTTAACGAAGAACGTTTGGTCATAGCCGCGGAAAAGCAAATGCGCGAGATGCCTTATTATCACGGCTTCTTTGGTCGGGCACCAGTGCCAACGATCAAACTTGCGGCGAAATTGGCCGAGATCACGCCTGACGGGATCGAAAAGTTCTTTTTCGCATGTTCAGGTTCAGAAGCGATCGATACGGCCATCAAGATGATATGGTATTTCAATAATGCCAAAGGCCGCCCCGAGAAGAAGAAGATCATTTCGCGACAGAATTCCTATCATGGGGTCACAGTGGCGGGGGCTTCTTTGACACGGATTCCAATTAATCAGGACGGTTTTGATCTGCCGATTGAACGTTTCTTACAAGTGGGTGGCTCGCATTTCTATCGATACGGCGAAGCAGGTGAAACCGAAGAAGCTTTTGTGGCTCGACGTGTATCTGAGTTGGAAAACCTAATCCAAGAAGAAGGACCAGAAACCATTGCTGCTTTCTTTGCGGAGCCAGTGCAAGGCGCAGGGGGCGTTTTGCCGCCAGCCAAAGGTTATTTTGAAGCAATTCAGGCGACCCTTAAGAAATACGACATTCTTTTCGTCGTGGACGAAGTAATATGTGGATTCGGGCGGACTGGTAATCTGTTTGGCTGTGAAACCTATGATCTGAAGCCCGATATGATGACGATGGCGAAAGGCCTGTCTGCGGGGTATCAACCGATTTCTGCGGTTGGTTTGTCTGAAAAGGTTTTTGAAGGTATTCAGGAACTCGGCGATCAGAAAGGCGCGTTTGGTCATGGCTTTACCTATGGTGGCCATCCGGTTACCGCCGCTGTCGCGCTGGAAACCCAAAATATCTATCAAGAACGAAATATTGTCAGCCATGTTCAGGCCGTGGCCACCAAATTCCAAGCACGTCTAAACGCGCTTAGTGATCATCGGCTTGTCGGCGAAACGCGTGGTGTTGGGCTTTTGGGTGCCGTCGAATTGGTCGCCGACAAAACAACTAAAGAGCGGTTCGATCCGTCTCTTGGGCTTGGCACAAAGATCTTTGAAGAGACCAAGGAAAACGGGCTACTCTTTCGCAATGCGGGTGATCAATTACTGTTCTGTCCACCTCTCATCGTCAACGAAGTAGAAATCGACGAGATCTTCGATATTTTGGAAAACGCACTAAATAAGGTTGCAAGAACACTATGACTGAAAACATAAAACTCTTCATCGATGGAACTTGGGTTGATGCCGCAGATGGTGGCACCCTTGATCTGGTGAACCCTTCGAACAATCAAGTCATCGGTCAGATTGCAGTTGCAACCGACGCTGACATCGACCGCGCCCTTGTTGCTGCTAAGGCTGGTTTCGATATATGGCGCAAAGTATCGCCATGGGATCGTGCGGATATCCTGCGCAAAGCCGCACGGCTGATCGATGAACGCAAAGAAGATATGGCGTTAAAACTGACCGCAGAGCAGGGCAAGCCCATCGCAGAAGCGCGTGGCGAACTCAGCCGCTGTGCGGAAACATTCGAATGGTGTGCTGCCGAAGCGATCCGATCGTATGGCCGAATTTACCCGCAGCGTGCGCGGTCTGGTCGCCAAATGACGGTTAAGGAACCAGTAGGCCCAGTTGCAGCCTTCACACCTTGGAATTTCCCAGTTGTGCTGAGTTGCCGAAAACTGGCAGCAGCTTTGGGCGCAGGATGTTCAATCATTCTGAATCCACCAGATGAAGCGCCAAGTGCGGTATCGGGTATCATACAGGCGTTGCATGATGCGGGTGTTCCCGTAGGCGCGATCGGCCAATTGACAGGGAATCCAGCTAACTTGTCAAAACGTCAGGTCAACGCACCTGAAATCGCCAAAGTATCTTTGACAGGTTCAATCCGTGTCGGCAAATTGCTGTCGCAAATGGCGGGTGCGCAGCTCAAACCCGTGACAATGGAATTGGGTGGACACGCTCCCATCGTAGTGTTCGAGGATGCTGACGTTGAGCGCGCAGCAGCACTGACTGCTGGATTCAAATACCGCAATGCAGGTCAAGTGTGCCTTGGTGTTAGCCGTATATTTGTGCAAGAAGGTGCGTATGAAGCCTTCTATGCTGCCTTTGCCAAACACGTGGAAGCGCTGAAAGTTGGTGATGGCATGGATGCGACCACAACAATGGGACCGATGGCCAATGAGCGTCGGGTTGAAGCAATGGAAGAAATGGTTTCCGATGCAATAGATCGCGGCGCGACGATAACGCATGGCGGCACAAGACGCGATGGCGGGTGCTACTTTGAGCCGACGCTTATTCGAGACGTGCCAGACGAAGCACTCCTGATGACAGAAGAGCCCTTTGGCCCAATTACGCCCATTGTATCGTTCAAGACTTATGATGAAGTTGTTGAGCGCGCAAATGCACTACCCTATGGGTTGGCGGCGTATGCTTTTACAAGTTCGCTAAAGACAGCCACGGATATCGCAGATGACTTTGAAGCAGGATGGATCGGCGTCAACGAATTCACGCCGTCCTTAGCTGAGGCCCCATTTTGTGGCTTTAAAGAAAGCGGACTTGGTGCAGAAGGCGGCCCTGAAGGTTTTGACGCTTACTTAAAGACCAAATTCGTCAGCCAATTGGCAGTGTAAAGTCGCTTTGGACTGCCCGCCACATGTTATCGCGTCACGGGCTTTCCTTTTGTATCAATAACGTTCAACTAAAATACAAATGTTGAACGACAGTACGAATGTTTTCTAGTTACCGTATTTGAAAAAGAGTGTGTCTCGAGTTCATGGTAACCTTTGAGGAGTGGTATATCAGGCAAACAATTGACATTCATCGAAGTGTAGGAATAACAAGCGTTGTTCCTTCAATTGAGTACGCACCTGATCCCAAATAAGTCCGGAAGATTGATCTTTCATTAGCGGATAACCGAGTTCATGGAGCAGCATATGCCCAACCATTTTAAGGGTTGCTGGTGAAGGCGTTCGAAACGCGATATCTTCTTTTGATAATTTGCTATCAACTGTTCAACTGCCGTGGTTTTGCCACCTCCAGATGAACCAATCAGTGCAATACCATGAGCGGGGTTCTCAATACCTGCTTCAGTTTCCGCACGACGCTTATCGTAGTCGCCGTTTCAGAACCACGAATGTGACCTGGCATTCGCTTATGGGAGATGTCCGCTTTTGAGGTCGCGAACGTAGATTTTGTACGTGCGGTGAACTTCCGCTTCCCGCCCATAGTTACAGTTTCTTAAAATCATAAAACGGGACTGGACTTCGCTCAACAAACGAGCGGTACTGTTTGCATATGATGTCCAACGTCCGCCCGCTATTCGGGCTTCTCTCAGTACAAGGCCAGAGTTTACGGCTTTAACGAGAGGATATATGTATGAACTCCAATAAAAATCCTGATGAAGATAGTGATCGTGCGCAGATTATTGGTGATTGGCGACAGTTATTTGGGAGTTCGCCACCTAAATACCTGTCCTTAAGCTTAATGCATTCAATTCTAGAATGGGAGCGACAAGCAAAAGCGCTGGGTGGCCTTACCGCTGATGTGAAACGGACACTTAAGATTAGCAACAGGCCAAAAGGGTCAATACCAACAACGGATTTAAAGCATGGCGTAACTCTGGTTCGGGAATGGAATGGGCGAACGTACCAAGTCAATGTCCTTGAACAAGGCTTTAAGATGGATGGGAAGGAATATACATCGCTTACAGCGATTGCCAAAAAGATAACGGGAACCAATTGGTCTGGTCCACGGTTCTTTGGTCTCAATACAAAACGAGTGGCTAAGCATGCGTAAAGTACGTTGCGCTATATACACCCGTAAATCCTCTGAAGATGGTTCGGAGCAAGAGTTCAATTCTTTAGATGCACAACGTGAAGCTTGTGAAGCTTATATAGTTAGCCAGAAACATGAATGCTGGGTTCTCTTACCAGAGCACTATGATGATGGGGGTAAATCTGGTGGAATACTGGAACGACCAGCTTTGCAACGATTAATGGATCATATTGATGAGGGTGATGTTGATCAGATCGTGGTTTATAAGATTGACCGTCTGACACGATCCCTTCCTGACTTTGCAAAACTTGTTGATAGGTTAGATGCAAAAGAAGCATCTTTCGTCTCTGTCACACAATCTGGACACCTCTAAAAACCTATCTTTTAGGTGTATTTTGTGATTCAATATTTTCAGGAGGATATTTTGATGCACGAAGCAGGATTGTTTGATTTTTCTGATCATCTTGAGCGTTTGTCTAAAACAGGCGACCCACTTGTCGCGCTTTCTGAGCATGTGGATTTTGAGATGTTTCGGTGTGCACTGACAAGTGCACTTAACTATGGAGAGCGTCCACAGGGGGGTCGTCCGCCCTATGATGCGGTTATGATGTTTAAGATTTTGATATTAGCGTCGATGCATAATTTAAGTGATGAGCGGATGGAGTTTCTGATCCGCGATCGTTTTAGCTGGTTGCGTTTTCTTGGTTTGCAAATTGGGGAGCCGACGCCAGATCAAAAGACCATTTGGGTGTTTCGGGAGAAGTTGACCCAAGCGGGTGTGTTGACTGATTTGTTTGCAACCTTTGAGGATCATTTACGTAATCGGGGTTACAAACAAACTGGGGGACAAATTGTAGACTCATCGCTGATTGCAGCCCCACGCCAACGTATGACTTCAAGCGAGAAAGCCCGCGCCAAGGCTGGCGAAGATGCAAAAGATATCTGGCCTGATAATCCAGCCAAGGCGGCACAGAAGGACACCGACGCACGGTGGATGGTCAAGTATAGCAAGGCTAAAACGACCAAGACGGGTGAGAAAGATGCGGGGTTAGTTGATATTTCCGTACCTCACTTTGGCTATAAAAACCACATCAGCATTGACCGTAAGTTTCGGTTTATCAGAGGTGAAAAAACAACAGATGCAGCGCGCTATGACGGTCATGAGTTGGCGTCAGTGCTCACCAAGGACAATCGTTCTGGCAAGGTTTGGGCCGATACAGCTTACCGCACCAAGAGCAATGAGGCATGGCTTAAGGCCAATGGATTTTTCTCCCACATCCACCGTAAAAAACCAAAAGGCAAACCAATGCCCAAACACATCGAGCGCGGTAATGCGACACGTTCTATATTTCGCACCTGTGTCGAGCATGTCTTTGGTCATCAGAAGGGCCCGATGGATTTATCCATTAGAACCATCGGAATTCAACGCGCCACAACAAAGATGACACTCGCCAACATAACCTACAATATGAAGCGTCTCATCTTCCATGAACGACGGCAAGCCACAGCCTGAATCCGTCTAGAATTCAGAAATACCCGCTCAGGCGGCTCCATAAAGCATGAATGCCGCATAAAACGGAACAAAACAGGCTTTTTTTGCGTCAAAAAGCAGCCTGCCGTAAAAAATGCCTATCAAATACCTCTGGAATTAGCGGTTAATCGAGGTGTCCATCTTTTAATACGGCGATCAGCATGGGGCGCCTGACTTTAAATGTACATCTCTCCTTTGCCCAGTTCGAACGGGAAGTCACAGCTGAGCGGATCAGAGATAAGATAGCTGCGTCTAAGAAAAAAGGTCTATGGATGGGTGAGTATGTTCCATTGGGCTATGAAGCAGATGGTAGAACGCTAAAAATCAATGAGGAAGAAGCGCAGACGGTTAAGATCCTTTATGACCTCTATCTAAGACATCGGCTTATCCGACTGGTAAAAGATGATGCCGAAAAGTTAAACTTACGGTCTAAGGTGCGTGTCAGCTCAAAGGGTAAAGTCTACGATGGGCAGGATGCTGCAATTATTGACCCTGATATAGCCTAGCGACAATATTATGATACTATGGTTACATGACACATCCAATTAAATTTCGCCGCCATGTTTTGCGGATAAAAGAACAAGAGTGCTTGAGTTTTGCTCGGGTCGCAGAGCGTTTCTCCGTGGGTGTAGCCTCGGTGAAGCGATGGTCTAAACGGGTTGAACCCAAACAGCATGAACGCAAAAAGATACGTAAAATAGATCTTAAAAAGCTAGCACAGGATGTTGAAAAATATCCTGATGCTTATCAGTATGAACGTGCTGACCGTTTTGATGTTTGCCCAAAGGCAATTTGGCAAGCCCTTAAGAAATTGAAGATCACATATAAAAAAAGCCATGCGGCACCCCAAGGCAAACGACGACGACAGGCAGTCCTTTCAAGAGAGGTTAGCGGCCCATGAGGCTGCAGGTAAAGCCATTGTATATATTGATGAAAGTGGTTTTGCGCATGACATGCCACGCACCCATGGTTATGCCCCGCGCGGAAAACGCTGTGTGGGTGTTCACGATTGGCAGGCGAAAGGGAGGATCAATGTTATTGGAGCGCTTTTGGCTGGCACCTTGTTAACTGTTGGCCTGACAGCATGTAATGTTGACGCGGATATCTTCAATCTTTGGCTCAAAGATCAGCTCATTCCAGTCCTTTCCAAAGGATCAGTACTTGTAATGGACAGAGCCAGCTTTCACAGACGTAGCGACACAATAAAAATCATCACGGATGCAGAACATATCCTTGAATATCTACCTGCATATAGCCCCGATTATAACCCAATTGAACATACATGGGCGCAAGCTAAAGCCCATAGGCGAAAAACAGGAGAAACCGCTGAACAGATATTCTCCAATCAAAAGTGGAATCAAAGTTGAGTCGTCAGGCTATACATGGGATGAAGTCCAAAACCTTTTAATACAGAAAGCACCTCATAAACGGAGGCAGGGCTTGCGGATCATAGAACCATCACTGTTCATTGGAAAAGCATATGACGAAACTGGAGATAGGTTATCGCCTAGTCACAGCCAAAAGAATGGTAAGCGTTTAAGATATTATATCTCGCATCGGCTGAACAAAAAGATAGAGAAGGGTGGTATTGCGGGTTGGCGGTTACTGGCATAACCATTTGAAGATCAGATTATGGCTGCTGTATCTAAATATCTTAAGGAAAACATAACATCAAAACTTTTGATAGATCCGAGCATAGATGTTATTCAAAATGCCATTAAAACTATTAAAGCCAATGAAGGTAATTCCACTAAGATCGCGCCTTTAATTGATCGTATTGATATCGCATCTGGATCCGTTGAAATACGATTGGACCAAAGGGTTGTTTGCAAAGAATTCAATCTTAATGAAGACAGCCTAAATTCAGATGCGCTTACATTCTGTTTGCCATTCCAGACCCGTAAACGCGGTGTAGAAACCAAACTTGTCATTGGCCATGTTGCACCAGATAAAGATGAAACTTTAATCCGTAATCTTGCAACAGCACATAAGTGGTTAAACTTGATCAAAGCGGAGAGTAGTCTTGATGCTATCTGTGAGCAAGGCAAAACTTCAAGACGCACGGCAATCGCTTGAAAAAGTGGGGATTCCCTTAGCGGGTGATATGTGATTCTCTGGTCATTGAAATGACATTCGGAGCCTCCCATGATCTCAGCCAATATCCTCGACCATTTTTCTGCCATTGAAGACCCACGCCAGAGCTGGAAAACTGTTTATCCACTACCCGAAATCCTACTGATTGTGCTCTGCGGTGTTATGGCTGGTGCTGATGATTTTGCCGAAATAGCCCGATGGGCGGACCGAAAATTGAAATTCTTGCGTGGGTTTCTACCCTTCAAAGATGGCATCCCATCTCATGACACGCTCAATGATGTGATGAACGCGATTCCCGCTGACCTGTTTAGCGAATGCTTCGTTTCCTGGGTTGCGGCCTTGCGCGATGGCGATGATGAGATCGTGGCAATTGACGGCAAGTCGTCACGCCGTGCGCATGGTGAGGATGGCCGCGCCCTGCATCTGGTTTCAGCTTGGGCAACGCGTCAGAGATTGGTCTTGGGGCAAGAATCCTGTGACGAGAAAGAGAATGAAATCAGCGCGATACCTCGACTACTGGCGCGGCTTGAGTTGAAAGGCGCGCTGGTCACGATTGATGCAATGGGCTGCCAACACGGTATTGCTGCGGCGATCCTCGCACAAGGCGCAGACTATCTTTTGGCGCTTAAAGGCAACCAAAAATCACTGCATGAAGAGGTGAGGCTCTATTTCGACCAGACCAGTGGTTTGGAAACCCATGAAACCACCGATGCCGATCATGGGCGGATAGAAATCCGTCGTGCCTATGTCAGTCATGATGTAGAGTGGCTGCGCCCTGATCGGTCTGAGCCTGGCGCACCAAGGTTTCCAGGCCTCGCCGCTATCGGCATGATCGAGGCCGAGGTCAAACACAAAGGTAAAACCAGTTTCTCGCGACGTTACTATCTGTCCTCCGCACCGCTCTCAGCCAAGCAATTCCTGCGCGCCACACGCGCCCATTGGGGTGTGGAAAATCGCCTGCACTGGGTGATGGATGTGGTGTTTCACGACGACCTGATGCGCTTGCGGACCCAAAATGGCCCCGCCAACATGGCTCTGATGCGACATAGTGCAATCAACATCTTCAAGCAAGTCGGCGATACGGCCAGTCTGAAAATACGAAGAAAAACAGCCGCTTGGGATGATAGTTACCTAAAAGCCGCAATCAAAGGTGAAGGCTGAAATCTTCAAGCGATTGCCGTGCTTCAAGACGTCGTATTCAGCAGGTTATTAAGTTTGCCTTCCTGGCTCCGGATATAGTGCAAATGATTATAGAGGGTCGTCAGCCTATCTGGCTGACAAGTGTGTGGATCTCTCGCAATCCGTTGCCGAATGATTGGCACGATCAAAGAGCCCTTATTGCGACTCTTTAAAGCTCTTACAAACATCAATACTTAAAATGGATCATGGAATACGCCAATAGAGACTTTTGGTTTATTGGGGGTATATCTGCTCTTATAAAACGTCTCTATTCATAACCCACATTTGCAACGTTTTGATAACACGGCATAAAACCTTATCAAATTTACACTGTATGAAACAGATGGATTGCTTGGCTGGGTCGGTAGGACTCGAACCTACACTCTACGCTACCAAAAAGCGGTGCATTACCATTATGCTACGACCCAACTTGAGGGGGTGTTTACGATGAGATGCATGTATTCGCAAGTCAAAAATTATGTAAATTGGCCGCTTGTGTGAAAAGATTATTCACCGTAAGCGAAAGCATGGAACATTATGATGTATTGATAATTGGGGCAGGTGCCGCTGGTATGATGTGCGGTATAGAAGCAGGGCGCAGGGGGCGGTCTGTTTTGTTGGTTGATCATGCTAAATCTGTTGGTGATAAAATCCGTATATCTGGTGGTGGACGTTGCAACTTCACAAATTTAAACATCAGTCGGGAAAGATTTATATCACAAAATCAAAGGTTTGCTCTATCAGCTCTCTCTCGGTATACGCAGTGGGATTTTATCGAAATGGTAACTGACGCGGGTATTACTTATCATGAGAAAACGTTGGGGCAATTGTTTTGCGATGGAAAGTCTACGCAAATCATCGATATGCTTTTACAACACCTACAAGATGCCCATGTTGATATTGCATTGGAGACAGAATTTTTAGATGTGCAAAAAGGCAATGGATATGATGTCACTTTAAGCGGTGGCGCGGTATCATGCGAATCTCTTGTTGTAGCATGCGGTGGAAAATCCATACCAAAAATGGGCGCTACAGGATTGGGGTATGAAATTGCAAAGCACTTTGATCTAGATATTGTTGAAACGCGCCCAGCATTGGTGCCACTGACCTTCGCAGAGCAAGATCTTGGCCCAATTGCTGCGATGTCTGGAACCTCTGTATATGCGTCTGTAAAGCATAGTAAGACTAGCTTTGAAGAAGGCATGTTATTCACACATCGTGGATTATCTGGACCCTCAATCCTGCAAATCTCATCTTATTGGAAAGAAGGGGATATGTTGAGTGTAGATTTGGCATTCTCAGAGCCGATTTTAGCCGCCTTACAAAAGAGGCGCTCTGAATATGGACGTATTGCGGTGCAAACAGCTTTGGCTGATCATTTGCCTAAAGCGTTGGCACAATTCGTGGTAGCCAATGTTGGTATAAAGGGTAACTTAGCTGATCAATCTGATAAGCGTTTGCAGGAATTGGATGACGCTATTCATAATTGGCAGATCAAGCCAGTGGGGTCTGAAGGGTATCGCACAGCAGAGGTCACTTTGGGTGGAGTGGATACAAAGGAACTGGATGCGAAGACAATGGAAGCCAAATCAGTCGAAGGATTATATTTCATTGGCGAGGTGGTTGATGTCACAGGTTGGTTGGGTGGTTATAATTTCCAATGGGCATGGTCTTCTGGTTGGTCTGCTGGACAGGTTGTTTAATCCTTTTTTAATGTATCCAATTTTTTCTCCATGGCGGTGAGACGCTCAAGAACGGCATCGCGGTAATCGTCTGTTTTGGCATTGTCTTCTTCTGAATGTGCATCCTGCATAGAGTTTACAATAAGACCCACCAATAAGTTTACCACTGCAAATGTTGTGGCGAGAATGAAGGGGATGAAAAATGCCCATGCCAATGGATACACCTCCATTACAGGACGTGCTATACCCATAGACCAGCTTTCAAGTGTCATGACTTGGAATAGGGAATAGGCAGATAACCCTAAGGTTCCAAACCATTCTGGGAAGGCGTCACCGAAAAGTTTGGTTGAGATAACAGAGCTGATATAAAAGATAATAGCCATCAATAAGAATACAGATCCCATACCTGGTAGAGCGGAAACAAAGCCTTCTACAACACGTCGCAAGCGTGGGGCTGATGACAGCACACGGAATACGCGTAATACACGTAAAGCTCGTAGAACTGATATAGATTGTGCCGCAGGAACCAAGGCAACGCCTACAATCACAAAGTCGAATATATTCCAACCGTTGCGGAAAAATTGAAACCTATGGACGATCAGTTTCGCGGCAATTTCCAGACAGAAGATAATCAAACAGATTGTGTCCAATAAGGTTATCAAGCTACCATATTGCGCCATGAACGAAGATGATGTTTCTAAACCTAAAAGTATTGCATTGAAAATAATGATGCCAAGAATGAAATTACGAAAGGTGTCGCTTTCTATCAATCGAGTTAGGTTAACCAGCATTTATTTGGGCTCCATTATTTTGACCGTCACACATAAAATTACACCGCATTTTTAGGTGCGGTGTAATGGTGTTTAAATAAGCTGATTTATAAGGAATTCAAGTTCCTTATATGGTTTGATCATACTCGCCAACTGATGGCTCTGTACGGATCACGGCATCTATATCTGCAAAGATTTCGCGCATTTCGGCATCGGATTCAGGGCTCTCGCAAACAACAACTAAATTAGGTGTATTCGATGAAGCTCGCACCAATCCCCATGCGCCATTATCAAGGATCATGCGTGCCCCATTCACAGTCACAACCTGTTTAATGCTACGACCTGCGATTTTCTCACCAGCTTCGTGTTTAGCGACCAACTTGGCAACCAAACGCTCTAATACATCGTATTTTTCTAAGTCTGGACAAAATGGCGACATCGTTGGTGTTGCGTAGGTAACAGGCAAAGCATTTTTTAGATCTGCCATAGACATATCAGGATTACGATCCAACAATTTACACATCTCAACCGCTACACGCATACCGCAATCATATCCACGGCCAATAGGTTCAGCCAAAAAGTAGTGGCCTGACTTCTCAAAACCAGCTAGCGCGCCGAGTTCTTTGACGCGACGCTTCATGTGACTGTGACCCGTTTTCCAATAATCAGCCTTTACACCATTCTTTTGTAACTCAGGATCGCTGGCAAAAAGGCCTGTGGATTTCACATCAGCCACAAATGTGGAGTTTGGATAAATCTTGGATAAATCACGCGCCATAATGACACCAACTTTATCTGCAAAAATCTCATCTCCATCATTATCAACGACGCCGCACCGATCACCATCACCATCAAAACCTAGTGCAAAATCAGCACCGCTTTCTTTTACAGATGCAGCCATATCATGCAGCATTTCCATCGCTTCTGGATTTGGATTGTAATGTGGAAATGTGTAATCCAACTCATTATGAGATGGAACAACTTCGACACCGATACGTTCTAAAACCTCTGGTGCAAATTCTGACGCTGTACCATTACCTGTTGCACAAACGATGCGTAATTTTCGGGACATTTTGAAATCGCCACAGAGGTCATCGATATAAGCTTCTCTAACGCCGTCAACGAACTCATATTTACCGCCATCGCGTGTGATACCCTCACCATTTAAGACGATATCGCGCAAACGATTCATCTCATCTGGACCATGCGTTAAAGGGCGTTCGAAACCCATCTTAACACCTGTCCAACCATTCGGATTATGAGATGCTGTAACCATGGCAACAGCGGGAGCGTTTAGGTGGAATTGACTAAAGTAAGCCATAGGCGATACTGCAGGGCCAATGTCTTTCACATGGATGCCAGCTTGCATAAGGCCAAGCATAAGAGCATTTTTAATGGATAATGAATAATCACGGTAATCATTGCCAACTGCGATTACAGGCTTGATACCATTTTCATACATTTGCGTTCCAAGACCAAGACCTAATGCTGTAATACCAGGTAGGTTTATATCATCTGGATATTTCCAACGGGCGTCGTACTCACGAAAACCTGTTGGTGTAATCATTGCATCACGTAGAAAATTCCATGTGTTTGGAGTGCTTTCGCTCAATGGCTTTGGCATTCTTTATTCCTTATACCTTGAAAATCGTTAGTTGAGTTTAACCAGATGTTAATTGCTCTCTAAGTACAGATGTCGTTAAAGAGATCATCATATAAATGCCAGCGAACATCAGTGCTGATAATAATGTGTTTTCAAATGACCTTGGGTAGCTTGCTTCGTCTGGGGCAACAGGCGCCACTGCCATAGATAAAAAACGTGTCTGGCGATTTGCTTCAACACGAGAAGTCTCTAGGCTTGCTAATGAACTGGCCAAGAATTCCTGGCGTAAAAACTGTTGTGCTTGAGCCGACTGAAGCTCTGCACTGATTTTTGCTAAAGACGTTACATCAGAACTGCCTTGCGTCAGCTCATTGCGCATATCTTTGATCATAGTCTCGCGATTTGTAATGGACCGCTGTAAAACAGCTAACTTTGTTTCGTTTGGACGGGGATTGTCAAGCAATTCGATCAATTCTAATTGCTTCTGCTGCACATCGGCTTCTAATTGTTGAATAAGGCCCATTTGCGCCGAAATTTCAATTTCTGGATTAAGAACTCCAAGTTTTTCTTGCAATTGAAGCACGCGGTTTTGTGCAGCTGTAAAATCTATTTCAGCTTTTTCGTAACCTTCACGAGCCCCCTTCATCTGATCTTCGCGCAAGCGTTGAGTAAGATTATCTACCTGCTGTTCGGCATAGCTAATCAGAGCTTTTGAAAATTCCAAAGACTGTTGGGGCGAAGGTGTAACAACCTCCATTTTGATGATGCCTTCTGTAGGATCAAACCCGATTTGCACGCGCTTTTTGTAAACTTTGTATGCAGCTTCGTTTGTCGTATCACTCGCCAAGCGCTGTATGACATCTATTCTGTCACCCTGGAATGCTTTTTTGAAACTTGAATCTCCATCCAATCTATTCATAGCTTCTCGGGATGATAGATACCCTTGTACAGCGATTGAATCTTGAGCTACTGATAAGAGTGAATTACCTAATAAGCCGCCGCCAGCAGCTGCTGCCGCTGGGTTATCAGCTTTTTGGATGACGAATTCTGTAAAGGATGAGTACATTGGTGTTGCAACACGATAAAAATAATATCCTGCAATAATTGTTGGTATAAGGATGAAACAAAATAGTTTTGTGACAGTTGCTGCGATGCGTCTACGGCGGCGTTTTACCAGATCCTGTTGGATTTTACGTACTTCGAGCTCTCTGGAATTCGAATCCAAAGGCATCGTTGGTTCTGCAACATCAGTTCTGCGAACTGTTGTTGGCAAGTTGGATGGGGCGGTATTTTTGCTTTCGTTGGCGGCATTTTTCAACATGTTGTTGGATGCCGGAAATGGGTCTATACCGTTTTTGCGTAAAAGACGAACCGCGTCCAAATCAGACGTAACCTGTAAGCCATGCTTTTGTGCGGCGCGCCTAGCAATGCGCAATTCACGTCCAGTTAGGTTCTCACGTTTAATAGCTTCGATCTCATCACGTGGAGATAAGGTATTTGTATTTTCTGGTGGGTTCTCTCGTGTTGCATCAATACTGCCAATTTTTTGCTCTTGATTTGAAACTTCTGACCTACGGATTGGTGGTATTCTTTTCTCATTATTGGGCATAATCATAAACCTGTTTGGCTTGTTCTAGTGTATCAAAGAACATTAACCGCCCATCTCTTAAAACAGCGGCTGAATCGCAGAATGCTTCTAATACATCAATTTGGTGCGATACTATAACGACGGTAGACTCTTTCAACCTATCGCGTAGTACAGATCCAGCTTTCCTATTAAACTCTGCATCTGTAGATCGAGGCATACCTTCGTCAATAAGATATATGTCGAATTCTAAGGCAAGTAATAATGCCATAGTGAAGCGTGCCTTCATACCCTTTGAGTATGTCGCGAGAGGCATTTCAAAATACTCTTCTAAATTACATAGATAACGACAGAAAGCTTCTACATAATCAGCTTCTAACCCGTATAAGCGCGCAATAAAGCGACAGTTTTCGAGCGCTGTATGACTAGTGTTGATTCCCCCCATAAAGCCTAAAGGGAATGATATTTTTGATGTGCGATGTACTTCGCCCTCATCAGGTTTTTCCAAACCACACATCATATTTATGAGTGTTGTCTTGCCAGTACCATTGGGAGCTAAAATACCAATGCTATTTCCAACTTCCACACGAAAAGACGCCTGATCAAGAATGACCTTACGTTGTGTTCCAGTCCAAAAGGACTTGCTTACATTTCTGAATTCAATCATTCAGATGCCTCAACCGATACTTGCCCCTGCGCAGATTCGCGCTGCTTCTACACTTCATTATTGAAGATATTATTATAAAGTATAATATGCGGTGTCCAATCACCAAATTGCAATGCATTTGTTTCTGGAACTAAGATTTATACTTTATATTGCACCATATATGCCGAAATATCATGGAACTTGTCACAAATGTGGCGAAAAAGTGCCGAAGATGAACTTCGGAAAGCTACATATAAATTTATACAAGAAATTCTACTTGTTGGGGTTAACCTTAGTGATGAAGCTTGTTACATAGGTATGCAATTAGAAGAAAACAGTTCTAACGCAACTGACAGAACTTGGGGGGATGAATGCTACGAACATTATTGACCGCGCTTACATTATTTGTGCTTTGGTTGTTAATGTCTGGGATTTACAAACCAATGATTATTGGTTTTGGGGTTGCTTCCGCAATCATCGCTGTGATCGTTGTGCGCCGCATGGATAATGCAGCAGATGCAGAGCGCTTAGAAGTTAATCTCGGAGTGTTTGCGACAATTGGATACTGGG
Source organism: Amylibacter sp. (assembly GCA_965206885.1). GTDB lineage: Bacteria > Pseudomonadota > Alphaproteobacteria > Rhodobacterales > Rhodobacteraceae > Amylibacter. The sequence continues at coordinate 161,159 of CBDBLJ010000012.1, forward strand.
CATGGCTTATGGTCGAGATTGCAAAAGCAAATTGGGCTGTCACAAAGCTTATTCTATCGCCAAAGATGCCAATCAACCGACATATGTTTAAAATACCATACTCACAAAAATCGGACTTGGGTCAGGCAATCTTTGCCAACTCAATTACTCTGACGCCAGGAACTATTTCTGTTGAAGTGGAAGAGGGCGAGTTTTTGATCCATGCAGTGGGATATTCTACAGATGATTTAGATGCGTTGGCAGATATGGATCGCAGAGTTACCGCAATTGAAAGGGATCCAATCTGATGTTTTTAGCCGCAGCAATTGCATTGTTTGTCTCTATGGTTCTTGTCCTTGTGCGTTTATACGCAGGACCTTCGCTGTATGATCGTGTGCTGGCGGTGAATAGCTTCGGTACATTAACCGTTTTGTTTATTGCGGTTCTGGGTTTTTTAAACGGGCGCCCAGATTTTTTGGATATTGCGTTGCTCTATGCTTTGATAAATTTCGTCGGGACAATCGCGATCCTAAAGTTTTTTAGATACCGCTCTCTTGGCGATATTTCACAGGCTCCAAGCTCCAAAGGGGTTAAGAAGTGAATTTGACATTCGTTTTAGATATTCTTGCTTGGATACTCATTTTGTCTGGAAGCGCTTTTGTTGTGATCGGCGCTATTGGCACGTTAAGGTTTCCTGATTTCTGGTCACGATTACACGCCGCATCTGTCAGTGAATCTGCAGGTATGATTTTGTTGATTATGGGGATGTGTCTTTATTCGGGCTTCACATTGGTGACAGTTAAGCTTCTCATCATTGGTGGTTTTGTCTTTATAACGGGGCCAACCTCCACTCATGCGGTTGCGAATGCAGCTTTAACTTCTGGAGAAACCCCCGAAAGTGATGAGGATGTAGCGAAATGATCGAAACATTTATTAATATCGCTTTATTTGCAATGCTCGTGTTCACAGCGTTCGCTGTTGTGAAAACAGATCGTTTGTTTGCTGTTGTGATGCTATCTGGTGTTTTCAGTTTATTATCTGCGCTACTTTTCGTGGCGTTAGATGCGGTTGATGTGGCCTTTACAGAAGCCGCCGTTGGCGCAGGTATTTCGACTGTTTTGATGTTAAGTACAATAGCTCTGACATCACGTACGGAAAAGAAATCCAGTAAATCTAGCCCGCTTCCGTTTATTGTCGTCTTTATTACGGGGATCGCGTTGGTGTATGGCACAATTGATATGCCAAACTTTGGCGATTCAAATGCACCAGCACAAAAACACGTTGCTCCTGAATATTTGCAAGGTAGCCTTGAAGATGTGGAGATTCCAAATGTCGTAACAACAATCCTAGCCAGCTATCGTGGTTATGATACGCTTGGCGAAACCGCAGTTGTTTTTACTGCTGGTATCGGTGTTTTGTTACTTCTCAGCGGATTAGGTCGTCGCCGTAAAGATGACGATGAGGAGGACGCATAATGCATCATCACCATCTAATTTTACGCGTCGTTACCAAGATGCTGGTCGGTGCTATCATTTTGTTTGCATTCTACGTTCAGTTCCATGGTGATTTTTCACCTGGTGGTGGCTTTCAAGCTGGTGTGATTATGGCCGTCGCCTTCATTCTTTATGGCATCGTTTTTGGCTTGGATAAAGCTGAACAAGTTTTCCCACCATGGTTGGTTCATAAACTGGTTGCGCTGGGTGTTTTGCTCTATGCAGGTACAGGTGTTGCAAGTCTACTTCTTGGATATAACTATTTGGATTATGATGCTTTCTCTCCAAGCCACCCCAGTCATGGGCAACATTGGGGTATCTTGGCTGTAGAGCTTGGCGTTGGTATCACTGTGACAGGCGTTATGGTCGCGATTTACTATGCTTTTGCGGGTCGCCCACCACCCATGAAAGATGAGGATTGGTAATGGAACGTTTTACTGATTGGACCTTTATCGTAGGTCATGTGAATTACTGGTTATTCATCGTTTTGATGATGACTGGTTTGTTCGTTGTTGTTTCTCGTGGAAACTTGGTCAAAAAGATCGTTGGCCTCAACATTTTCCAAGTTGCTGTTTTCATGCTGTACATCTCTATTGGTAAAATCACAGGTGGTACGGCCCCGATTTATCCTGTTAATCTAAAGGGTTATATCGAACCAGACCCATCAATCGTATATTCAAATCCACTCCCGCACGTTTTGATCCTAACGGCGATTGTTGTGGGAATTGCGACAACATCTTTAGGCCTAGCATTGATTGTCCGCATCCGCGAAGCTTACGACACTATTGAAGAAGAAGATATTTTGAAGATCGAACGCGAAATGACTGCTGAAGATAATAAAGAATATGGTGCAGCAATGGGCGGGCGTGCTTAATGTCTGCTGAACAAACGCACCATGTTGCGAAGACCTTTATGGACCATTTACCTGTTTTGCAGGTTGTGATCCCATTATTTGCCGCACCTCTTATTGTCTTTATTGGTAAACGCAGTCTTGCATGGCCAATCGCCTTTGTGACCAGCGCTGCTGCATTCATAATTTCTGTTCTCTTGTTGCTTCAAGTTTTGGATGGCGGTTTTATCTCATATCATATCGGTGGCTGGGCTCCACCCTTGGGTATTGAATACCGTATTGATGCTGCCAACGCATTGGTGCTCGCTTTGATTTCAGGCATCGGAACAATCGTGCTTCCATTCGCCTACGAAAGTGTCAAAGCTGAGATTCCAAGGAAAAACCACACGTTATTTTACGCTTGCTTTATGCTGTGTTTCACAGGGCTATTAGGCATGGTCGCCACGGGCGATGCATTCAACGTCTTTGTATTCCTTGAGATTTCATCACTGTCTACTTATGTGCTTGTTGCACAAGGCGCTGATCATAATAAACGTGCGTTAACAGCAGCTTATGACTACCTGATTATGGGTACAATCGGTGCCACGTTCTTCGTTATCGGTCTTGGCATGCTTTATATGGCAACAGGTACACTGAATATGGCCGATCTTGCTGACCGTATAGGGGAAGAGGGTACAAACCGCACCATCCGCGCTGCATTTGCATTCATCGTTGTTGGTATGGGGCTCAAGGTTGCAATCTACCCGCTGCACCATTGGTTGCCAAACGCTTATACATACGCGCCGTCAGCAGTATCCGTATTCTTAGCTGCAACTGCAACCAAAGCTGCGATTTATGTTTTGCTGCGTTTCATGTTCTCCGTCTTCAATCCAAGCTTCATATTCGAAGAATGGACGCTTTATATTGTTTTCATCCCATTTGCATTGCTGGCAATGTTTGCAGCCTCTTTCGTGGCGGTGTTCCAAACCAATATCAAACGTATGCTGGCTTATTCATCCATTGCGCAAATCGGCTACATGTTGCTTGGGATTGCGATGTTAAATGCGACAGGCCTATCTGCAACGCTCGTACATTTGGTGAACCACGGTATAACCAAAGCGGCTTTATTTATGGGTGTCGGTGCAATGATGCTCTATTCAGGTGGTGCATTCTTTAACAATCTAAATGGCTTGGGCCGTAAAATGCCACTCACAGGTGCTGCGATGGTCGTAAGCGGCCTAAGCTTGATTGGTGTACCAGGCACAGCAGGTTTCATTTCCAAATGGGTATTGGTTCAAGCCGCTTTTGAAAACGGTTGGTGGATCATTGCAATCGCAATCATGTTGTCATCTCTTTTGGCAGTCATCTACGTTTGGCGGATGTTTGAGGTGTTATACCTAACAGCTCCAAATCCAGACTGTACTGCCAAAGAAGCACCACTCACCATGTTAATCCCAATGTGGATTTTAGCGGGTGCATGTATCTGGTTTGGTTTTGACACTGAATTAACACTTGGTTCTGCACGCGTTGCAGCCGAAGGTCTGCTGGCGGGTTCCGCTGGTATGGCGCATTAAGGGGTAGAGGACATGGAAACATCAACAGCTCTATTTCTGACAATGCTGATCCCAACCGTCGCTATGACTGGGAACATGGCGTTCAAGGACCGTGAAAACTTACGTGACGGTTTCACATTCCTATGTGCACTTCTGACATTTGCTTGCGTGCTGTTGATCCTGTGCGCTGTGGGCAATGGCACAATGGAAGAAATCGTATTGTTTGAAGTCGTCTCGGGCCTGACAATCGCCTTCCACGTTGAACCTCTTGGTTTGATGTTCGCTATTATTGGATCGGGACTTTGGATACTTACCCATATCTATGGCATCGGCTATATGCGTGGAAATAACGAAGACCATCACGCACGTTTCTTTGCCTGCTTCAGCATCGCCATCGCTGCCGTTATGGGCATCGCATTTGCATCCAATATGTTCACACTCTTCGTTTTCTACGAAATCTTAACGCTCTCTACATATCCACTGGTTGCTCATAAAGGTACTCCAGAAGCGGTTAGAGGCGCGCGTATTTATCTCGGCATCTTAATCGGAACATCCATTGCACTACTTCTAACAGGTGTGATCTGGACTTTCACAATTGCGGGCACTTTGGATTTCACCAAAGGTGGCATTCTCGCAGGTAAAATCGCCCCAAGTTTGGTTCCAGTTTTATTGGCACTTTATGCGTTCGGTATCGGTAAGGCGGCTTTGATGCCGTTCCACCGTTGGCTCCCTGCCGCGATGGTTGCACCAACACCAGTATCTGCACTGCTTCACGCGGTTGCTGTTGTGAAAGCTGGTGTATTCTCGATCCTCAAGGTTGGTATTTATATCTTCGGTATCGATTTCCTCGCGGAAACAGGCGGCTCTGAATGGCTTATGTGGTTGGCAGCTTATTCCATTATTGCAGCATCCATTGTTGCAATGACCAAAGATAATCTAAAAGCACGTCTTGCCTATTCCACAGTATCACAACTGTCCTACATCACACTAGGTATGGCATTGGCCACAAGCATGGGTGCGTTGGGCGGCGGCATGCATATCGCAATGCATGCGATGGGTAAGATTACATTGTTTATGTGCGCAGGCTCTATCTACGTAGCTTATCACAAAACCGAAATCAGCCAGATGCAGGGCCTTGGTCGCATTATGCCGATCACATTCATTGCTTTCCTAGTGGGTGCATTGTCTATCATTGGTTTACCTCCATTAGGTGGTTCATGGCCAAAGTTCTTATTGATGGTAGGTGCCGCAGACGCAGGTCACCAGATCATCATCGCAATCTTAATGCTTAGCTCGCTCTTAAACGTGGCATACCTGCTGCCAATAGTCGGACGTGGTTTCTTCCGTCCTGCGACAGACAGCAAACTACCAACATCATTCGCAGAGGCGCCATTACTGTGCTGGTTGCCACCAGCAATCACAGCAACTGGGTGTTTCATATTATTTTTATATGGCGGGGCAATCAAAGATTTCCTACTGCCAATCGTCAGTAACTAAGGGGGATTAGATTATGGCAAACACACCAAAAGATGATCCATCCACATACCCAGCCTTGGGTCGTATGATGACTTGGGTTGACAAACCTGGTTCTGATAAGAAAATTGTATGGCTTCTGGTCGTAGCGTGCATCGTGGCGTTTGGTCTAGAATGGACATATGAAAAGCACAGTTACTTTGGTGTCGAAGATGTCAAAGGCTTCTACGCTTTCTATGGTTTCATCATGTTTACAGGTCTAATTCTTGTTGCAAAAGCATTGCGCAAAATAATTATGCGTTCCGAAGATTACTATGGCGACAAAGCCATAGACACTGAAGAGTATCCAGAAGACCAAATTGAAAAGTTGGGACATACCGATGTTTGATATCCTCCCAACTGCGTTTATTTTCTTTGCAGCTGCTGTAATCCTACTGGTTCTGCCAAAGGGTCCGCTGCGCGCAAGTCTATTGCTAATCACTCCAATCATTGCTGCTTACCAAGTCTGGACAGCAGGCTTTGGTAACTTTGCCCAAATCGGATTATTCGGGTTTGAATTGGAGTTGATGCGTCTTGACCCACTCAGCCGTATATTTACACTTGTCTTCTGTTTAGCAGCATTCTTAGGTAATCTATACGCTTGGCATGTACGCGATACCGTACAACAAGTTGCAGCGCTTTTATACGCAGGGTCTGCCATAGGTGCAGCCTTATCAGGTGACCTGATCACCCTGTTCTTCTACTGGGAAGGGACTGCAATCGCGTCTGTCTTCCTCATATGGGCACGTGGTACAGAAGGGGCGTATCACACAGGTATGCGCTACCTAATCATCCAGATCGCATCAGGTGTGGTTTTGATTGCTGGTGTTGCTTTGTATTACCAAGAAACAGGTTCTATCCTATTCGAAAAGATGACCCTTGGATCATTAGGTACATGGTTGATATTCTTGGCCTTCGGCATTAAATGTGCTTTCCCATTGCTACACAACTGGCTCCAAGACAGCTATCCAGCGGCAACAGTAACGGGTACAGTGATCTTATCAGCCTTTACAACGAAACTGGCCGTCTACGCATTAGCACGTGGTTTTGCAGGTACAGAAATCCTGATCTATATCGGTGTTGTGATGACACTCTTCCCGATTTTCTTTGCAGAGATTGAAAACGACTTACGCCGTGTTTTAGCATACTCTCTAAACAACCAACTTGGTTTCATGGTTGTGGGTGTTGGTATCGGTACAGAAATGGCGTTAAACGGCACCGCCGCACACGCTTTTGCACACATCCTATACAAAGCACTTCTCTTCATGTCCGTTGGCGCAGTTTTGTTCCGGACAGGCACATCAAAAGCATCGGAATTGGGGGGGCTATATCGCACAATGCCACTAACAGCGATCTTCTGTTTGGTGGGGGCGGCCTCAATCTCTGCCTTCCCATTATTCTCAGGTTTCGTAACCAAATCATTGGTTCTAAGCGAAGCGGCTAGTGCGCATATGCCATTCGTATGGGCTGCTTTGGTCTTTGCTTCTGCTGGTGTGTTATCTCACTCTGGCATCAAAATTCCGTTCTTCGCTTTCTTTGCTCATGACAGTGGTATGCGCCCGAAAGAGGCTCCACGCCACATGCTCTTGGCAATGGGAATCACGGCATTCCTGTGTATTTACATCGGTGTAAACCCAGGCCCATTATATGCGCTATTGCCTTATCAAGATGTCGAATATTATCACCCATACACAATGGGGCACGTAGCGAACCAACTGCAGCTTCTGCTGTTTGCTTTGTTGGCCTTTGCCTTTTTATATCGTCGCGGTATCCATCCACCAGAAATTCGTGCTGTGAATCTAGACACAGATTGGACCTACCGCAAAGCGGGGCCAAGCGTGATTTATTGGCTCGCTTGGGTGATTGGGGCATTCTACAAATGGATCACAGGTGTGATGTCAAAAACGATAGATCGCACGATCAAACGTTTGTACCGTTCCCACGGGCCAGAAGGCCAAATGGCACGCACATGGCCAACAGGTGCAATGGTACTCTCCATTGCGGTGTTGCTGGGGGCTACGTTGTTGGTGAGCTTCTGGAATTAAACATTTACTGTGGTTGCAGTTTTTAGGCGTATTGATTTGCGCCTAAACCACAGATGTATCCCTTTTGCTATGCACAAAAGCACCAGCCATAAGATTGGCTCATCCCAGAAAAAATCGAACAAGAACCAATGAATGAATGTGGCTATAATCCCTAAATAGGTGAGGCGGTGTAGCTGTTTCCATTTACGTCCCAAAGTATTTATGAACCACATGTTTGATGTGATTGCCAAGATTAAAAATATTAGAATTGCGAGCCAGCCAACAGTTAACTCAAAGTCATAAGCTGACAGGTAAATATTCTCTAAGTCGCCATCTTCACGGATGTAATGTATCAGATGTAGTACTGCATAATAGAAGCTCGCCAAGCCAAAATCCCGGCGGCGTTTAAGAAGCCACCGACCAATAATAACCCCATATTCAAAACGTTTGAGAAGTAAAATCATGGGCGTAATTGCCGTTGATAGAACAAGGAACTGTGTCGATACTATGCCAGAAATATGCATCATTTCAGCGTGATAACGTTCTTTATAAATTAAGTCCGCAACCAGCTCATAGGATGGTATTGCCATCAAGACATAAAGTAAAAAAATCGAGTTTATCAATCGCTGTATGATCATGTTTAAGGTTCTCAAGCTCATTCCATATTCAGTTAGAGCTGTCATACTTTGAAACGATTGAATAACTCAATCTAATCTCTCTCCGATCACAATAGTGTCAGAATGTCGCAAGCTATATAGCACCCAGAACTGAACAACTACCGACTTTCGTCGGTAGGTTCACGTTTTGAATGTAATTCAAGATACTGACGAATAACGTCATCCGTCACATTTCCACTCGTCGTTGAAAAATAGCCTCTAGCCCAGAACCGTTGCCCCCAATAGCGTTTGCGTAATTCGGGGTACTCCCGCTGTATCTTGTATGAGGACCTCCCTTTTACGCGTTGCATCACCTTTGAAATTGGGACGTGCGGCGGGACTGACACAAACATATGCACATGGTCGGTAGACAATACGCCTTTTTCAATGTGTACGCCCAATTCATTGCACGTTTGTCGTATCAATGTCCGAATACGCTCACGCATTTCACCACGCAGCACCTTGTAACGATATTTTGTTACCCAAACGATATGGTATCTGTGATAATATCTGCTATGACTTCCAGTAGAATAGATCATAAGGTTTCCTTCCATTTTAAGACCTTACCGCAACGCTGGGTCTTAAAATGGAAGGAAACCTTATGTAAATAACGCTAAAGCTGACCAGCTAAAAGCTGGTGGTTTTAACCAATTATTGGAAAATAAACGGTGCTAGCTTCTGTGCCAAGTAAAGTGAAACGAAAGAATTGCAGGCTATTACAACTTGAAACCTGCATTTACCGATTCAGAAAATGATAGGGAATGAGACTATGAAAAAAACGACGATCCGTCTTGGCTTGGCATGTGTTGCGACACTAGGCTTTAGTGCTGCTGCAAATGCTGCGTGTACAACAACCGTTGATAAAGACGACCTTACACATGATCAGATCAATGGACTTTACGAATGTTTGAAAGAAAAAATGCAAGCGGGTTATGCCAAAAGTGATGATCCTATTGGCGCAGACTATAAAGACTGGAAGCCTGCCTTTACGGTACCTGGTGGGCGTGGATTTCACGGCCAAAAGTTTTTGACAACATTTGTAAATGAAACTGGTTTTGACGAATATGTAAAATACAGTGACGAAAGCCCAGTCATGCCAGTGGGCACGCAGATTGCAAAAGAATCTTTTTATATCAATAAAAAAGGTGAAGCTAAAATCACTGCTTTATTCTTGATGGAAAAAGTAGCGGCAGGTGAAGCTGATGAGTTTGGCAACTGGATTTATGGTGGTATTCAGGCAAACGGTAAGCCCATGAAAGTAAAGCAGAAATTCTGTCATGATTGTCATGGTTCATATGATGATCAAGACTCTTTGGGTTACCCAGAAGAAGATAAACGTATTGTCGTTGAATAGGATCAACTGGGCTTAGCTTCACGAATTGATGTGGATACTAACCTAATACAAAAAAGGCCGAGATTGTTATTTCAATCCCGGCCTTTTTTTGTCTAAATATAGTGTCTTAGTTAACGGATGCTAGATAAGCTGCAATGTCTTTTCTCTTTTGCTCGTCTTTAACTTTAAGTGACATCTTTGTTTTTGCTTTTGGCTTATCCAAGTAAGCACGTATGTAGTCCTTTGGGCTTTCTAACCACTTAACAACTTCCTCTTCAGTCCAGACTAAGCCTTTTTCGTTCGCGGCCGATAAATCTTTACTGTACTTATAACCTTCATATGAACCAGCTGGGCGCCCTATGACGCCAGTAAGAACAGGACCAACAGCGTTTTTAGCACCGTCCCCAATTTTATGGCATGCTTCATACTACACGACAGTGGGGTGGTTGAGGGTGCCAGATTATGATTTACGGAAGGACTCTTCTTGCTAAACAAGGTCCACCTGATGTTCACCAAAGCCCTGACTACCCTCAAGGATAGATTATCCCCGCATTTACCATTGAGCAACAGCCGCCTTGAAACGATGTGCCTTTTGATCATGGGTATGGTGAATGCCCGAACGGTTAATTTGAGCCATCTCGCTTGTGAATTTCCTTCCGACACCAAGGTTGAAAGCACCTATCGCCGTCTGCAACGCTTTTTTCAGCATGTTAATCTGGGCCCAGATTGGGCGGCACCTTTGCTTGTCAAAATGATAGGGCCCTGCACATCGTGGTATTTGTGTCTGGATCGAACAAATTGGAAAATCGGGCAACGCCATGTCAACTTTCTAGTCTTGGCTCTTGTCACACGCCGCCACCGTATTCCGTTGATGTGGAACGTTTTAGGGCGTGCTGGCAACAGTGATACCGCACAGCGCATTACTCTGATGGAGCGCTATCTATCCGTATTCAAGGTATCCACAATCAAGTATCTGTTAGCTGATCGGGAGTTTATAGGAGGCCAGTGGCTGGATTTTCTGCATAAAAACAACATCCCCTTTGTCATTAGGATCAAAGGCAACCAGATTGTGACCACACAGGACGGGCAAACGCAAAACCTGAGTACTTTGCTGCGCACTTGTCGCGGCAAGCGTGACTTTAAGGCCCGCTTCGGTAACAATAAATCAGGCGGGGCCACGTGGTTTAGCTTTTCTGCAAAGCGCATCAAGGGGGGCGAACTTTTGATCGTCGTCTCCAATCGACCTGCGCATCACGCCCTTACCATCTACAAAAAAAGATGGGCAATTGAGAGCTTATTTGGCGATGCGAAAACACGCGGTTTCAATTTGGAAGACACCCGTCTAACCATTGCAAAAAAACTTGATCTGCTTTTAGGCCTCGTTGCGCTCGCCGTTGCCTGGGCATCTAAAACCGCCGCTAAACTTATAGGGGCCGGGAAAATGAAGCGGAAAAAACACGGGTATTTTGCTAAATCATTCTTTCGAATTGGCTTCGATCAGATTCGCAAGCTGCTCAGGTCAGACCCAACCGCCGCTGTCTCGCCGTGGCTCCTAATTCCAGCTCAAATTAGGAGAGTCGTGTAGTATGGGCATGCTTTACATGTTTTGAATGCTTTTTTGCCCGCAGCTGCATCGCCTGCTGCAAATGCGGCAGAACCAGCGCCAACAATTGCTAAAAATGTTCCTAACGCTGCAGCGCGAAAGATTGAGGGTTTTGTGCGTTCCATTGGCTTATCCTTGTTTACTTACATTTAAGGTGGCTTAACGAGTTAAATATTACCCGAGTATCTGGGTAAAAGCATCTAAAGAGTGCTTATCTAAAGATATTGTGATGAAGAATTTACCTTATATGTAAGCGGCCCAAGAAAGACCCGCGATAATCGATCCAATGATACCAAAGGATATGTAAGCCAGAAACACTCTGGTCTTAACCAAGGCCCAGACTGCAATGGCTGCGGGTATACAACTGACACCACCTGCCATCATGAAACTCATCGCGGCCCCTTGTGACATGCCTTGTTCAATCAAACCTTGCACAAGGGGTACTGCGGCGTAGCCATTCAAGTAAGCTGGGGCGCCGACCAATGCACCTAATATGACTGTACCGATACCATCGCCACCCAATACGCTGGCCACCCATTCTGCAGGGATATAGCGTAGCATTAAGGCTTCGAATAAATAGGCAAGAGTTAACCATTTGATCAGAAATAAAGCGTTCTCAACAGCTACATCACGAAATGTTTTTACACGTTCAGACACTGTCCAGAATTTCCAGACAGGTTTACCCGTTAACAGATCAGAGCCGCAGCAACTATTACAGCTTGATGGCGCGCTTTCCTTTAATGGGCTGGCAAATACAGGAGCAGAATTAAACGCTTTGACAGTGAAGCCACCCATCATGCCTATACCAACTGCGGCAATAGTTTTACCAATTGCAAAATCGACACCGAGTGCACTTGATGTAATCAAGAACATAGGTGGGTCCATAATCGGTGATGCTAACCAGAACGCCATTACAGCAGATAATGGTGTGCCCAAAGCCAGTAGGGCAGCGACAAATGGGATCACTTCACAAGAACAGAACGGAAGTAAACCACCGACCATAGACGCCAAAATAATCATCCTGAACTCATTGCCTTTGAATGCGGTTGCTACAATTGTTTCTGCTCCTGTCGCTCGTAAGTAAGCCACGAGCAGAACTGCAAACGTAATAAATATGCCTGTAAACAGGATATTTTCAGCTGTAAATTTGAGCATTGGTATTAGTTCAGCAGGAGCAAAGACAGCAACAGCGGCAATTAAAAGGCCAATTGCCACCCAAGCCATATCAACAGAATACCCACGAAGCGTTTTATTTGAATGGGAATGGGATGTATCAGCCATGATCTTATCCTTCGTGTGGATGGTTGCTGTCTGCACAACAATTTTGAAGTAAAAATTTGGAAAGGGCCTCGATCACATCATAAGCAACAGAGGTGCAAATGATCGTACGGCCTTGTTTTGCTTGAACGACTAAATCAGCGGCCGTAAGGAATTTCAAATGATGCGTTAGGGTTGATCCTGTCACACCAGTCTTTTCACCGAGATCACCCATGGACAAACCGTCAGGGCCCGCGCGCACGAGAGTTTGCAATACGCTTAGGCGTTGTTCAGACCCCAAGGCAGCAAAGGCGCTGGCGGCTTGTTCTAGGGAGAGGTGTGTTGTGTCGAATTTTTCCATATTTCGATAATTATAGAAATATCGAAATAAAGCAAGTGTTATTTCGATAAATATAGAAATGTATTAAAGAGCTTTATGGAACATGATATTCACAAACTTCAAAACGTAATCTCTGCCTGCACAATATGCACGGACCGCTTTGCTGCTACAAAGACAGCACATGAGCCACGACCAGTGGCTTGGTTGTCAGAAACAGCCCCTATCTTAATCGCGGGCCAAGCCCCTGGCGCACGCGTGCATGAAAGTGGGCGTCCTTTTACGGACCCATCGGGGGATCGATTACGCGATTGGTTGGGCGTCGACGAAACAGCTTTCTACGATAGGAGCAAATTTGCCATTCTACCCATGGCGTTTTGTTTTCCAGGATATAACGATAAAGGTGCTGATCTACCCCCACCACCTGTATGTGCCAAAACTTGGCGTGCAGAGGCAATGGCACAGATGCCCCAAGTTAAACTGATCCTTCTTATTGGCGGATACGCACAAAAATGGCATTTGCCAGAAACAAAAAAACAAACGGTGACCGAGCGTGTCACCGGGTGGCAAACACATGCCCCGTTCACTTTCTCATTGCCACATCCATCTTGGCGCAATACTGGATGGCTGAAGAAGAACCCTTGGTTTGAAACGGATTTGCTGCCAGTTTTGCGTAGACAGGTTTCGACCTTAGTGAAAGATGACTGATGACGCCGTTAGATGCCGCACATGCTGATATGGAAGCTCAGCCAGAAATAGATGCATTCCGTTTGCAGTTCTATGAACGATTGGCAGACAGTGAATTGTTTTTATTGTTAGAAGAAGAACCCACAGAAGAAACAGCAAAGCCAATGATCTTTCCAGTAGAAGATCAACAATTTGCATTGGTTTTTGACAGTGAAGAGCGGCTTGCTGAATTCGCACAGCAGTCGGCGCCATTTGTTAGCTTAAGCGGCCGTTTGATTGCGCAGATGTTGAACGGGCAGGGACTTGGATTGGGTGTGAACTTATCTGTGGCGCCATCCTCAATGCTTTTGCCGAGTGAAGCAGTTGGCTGGCTGGCTGAAACGCTCTCAATCGAACCAGAACAAGCGCAGGCAAAGCCTATTGCGATTTATGCGCCAAAATCAGTTCCAGAAATCTTAGTAACATCTCTAGATAAAAAATTGGCCGCTATGGCAGGTGTCGCAAAAACAGCATATTTGGCTGAAGTTGAATATGAAGATGCCCCTCGTGGACATGTCATAGCTTTTGTTGAGGCGGTTGAGGCAGCACAACCTGCAATTACATCTGCGGTGGCAGAGGCATTGACCTTTAGTGGTATCGAAGCAGGTACATTGGATGTTTTGTTCTTACGCAGGACAGATCCAATTTATGAATTGTTGTCAAAAGTTGCTCTGCGTTTTGACTTACCTGAACTGCTAGAACCAAAAGCTCAGGTGATGGCTGCTCCAGGATCAGACCCGGATAAGCCACCTAAGTTGCATTAATAACCAACAGATCTATCCACCAAATGTAAAAACGGCTGGTTGGTTTCACCACGGTTGATATTATCCACAACGACAGGAACCGCTGTTTCCATCCGAGTTTCGGATGCAATATGTGGTGTGATCAAAACATTCGGATGTGCCCAATAAGGATCATCATGTGGTAATGGTTCCACTCGAAACACATCCAAAGTTGCCCCTGAGATATGTCCGCTATTTAAGCCATTCAAAAGATCAGTATCGTCAATTAATGTCCCTCGGCCGGGGTTAATAATCGCGATGCCCCGCTTCATGTGCGCAATGGTTTTTGCATTGATCATATTTTCTGTTTCTGGAGTTTGAGGCATTAATAATACCAAGATGTCGGATTGCTCTAAAACTGTTTGTAAACCATCGGCCCCTGTATAACAGTTTACGGCATCATCCTGTTTTAATGTGCGCGACCACCCAAGCACATTAAAGCCTTGCCGTGCGACAGCTTTTGCACAAAACATACCGAGTTCGCCAAGACCTAAGAAACCAACTGTTCGATCCCGTGCCAAACATGGGGCATCTTGTTCCCATGATCCAGCTGTAGCTGCGATATGAGCGTCCATACCCAGATGATACCGCATCACATGTCCCAAGACATAATCGGACATGCCTTCGCTCATGCCATCATCGACCATACGTGCCAATGGTTGCGTCAATGTAGGGTTTTTCATAGCGACTTCGACACCTGCCCATAGGCTTTGGATCAATTTCACGTTTGTGAATTGTGTGAAATCTTGCACGTAAGCATCAAGGGAACCCCCTCTATTTTGGTCTGACTTGAGCTGCGATTATTGCGCGAGGCTGGCGATGTGGCTGGCGTGATATGAGGATTTTTCTGATGATCAAGCGACGGGGTGGCCGAGGTTCCAAGTAAACATCAACGCTGCATTATCTGATCGTTGATTCGTTGGGCCAGCTTTCGGGCTTTGGGTGTGTCCAGAGCCTCAAGTTCACTTGCGATGAGGCACCGGTGAGGCGGATTTTCCAGTGCGTATCTTCCGATTTCAACAACGATGTCGTCATCGGCGACAGTTAAAAGCGCTTCGATCTTTTGGCTGGTTGGATTTTTCCGGAACTCGGCAAGCAATCCTGCCCTTGCGCTGATATGGCCCAGATTCCCCGCCACTGTCAGAGCGGTTCGTCGGACTGAAGGGTCTGGGTCGCTGAACCCGATTTCCAAGGTGCTTCGCTGTGGGCTGTTCGATTGTATAAGGATGAAGGCTTGGGCACGGACTGTTGGTGCGCCGTGTTCCAGCCATGGCAAGATTTGTGCCTGAGGCAGCTTCAAGCCCACGCTCACAGCGGCTTGCAACACAAACGGGAGCAAGCTGTCGGGCAAGTCCTGTGCGCCAAGGATCTTGCTGATTTCTTTTTTTGCAGCTTCATTCCCAATGGCGCGAAGAGTTTCCAAGGCAAGCTTTTGTTCTGGTAAAGGGGTCGCAATTCCGAACCCCTTAAACCGGTTCCAAAGCGCGACGAGACCCGGAACGGCTATATCTCCCAAGCCCCGTTCCACAATCTGGGCGCACAGCAGGTCGACGTTGGACAGTGTAGCCTTTGCCGTCTTCTCGACGAGGTCTTTGTCGGACAAGCCTTCAAGGTTTTCAACGCCCAAGTCGTGCTGTGAGGTATCTGGCCCTTGCCAATTCCCGCGCTCTTCAAACAGATCCCCTTGCTCTGGGAGTGCCGCTGAATCACGGGGGCCGATCATGCCGCTATAACGCTTTGTTCCCGCTCCTCGATCATCTCCTGATAGGCCCACGGTAGGAGATCTTGCATACGGTTTGCGGGATGATCCTGGATGCGCTCGAGCACCCATGCGAGCCAGGCTTCGGGATTGACGTTGTTCATCTTGGCGGTTTCGATGAGGGTGTAGGCTATGGCGGCGGATTTTCCACCTGCCTCTGATCCCATGAACAGGTAGTTCTTACGTCCAACGGCCACAGGGCGCACCGCACGCTCGGCTGTGTTGTTGTCGATTTCCAGAAAGCCATTGTCGAGATAGGGCCGCGCCTTTGGCATGCGCGCGAGCGCATATCTGATCGCCTTGGCCAGCGGCGTCTTAACGGAGATCTTGCCCAGCTGCTCCTTGAGCCAGATTTCCAACTCATCAAAGATCGGCTTGGCATATTCCTGACGCAGGGCCACGCGCTCAGCAGGCGCCAGACCCCGCGCTTGTGCCTCAACATCATAGAGCTTTCGAATGCGCAGAACGGCTTCGCCCGCCACGGGCAGCTTCAGACTTTCAAACAGGCTATAAAAATCCCGCCGAACATGGGCCATGCAGGCCATCTCTTTGACGCGCCCCGTCCGATAGGCGTCATTATACCCAGCATAGGCATCCGCATGGGCATAGCCCTTGTAGGGCTTGAGATGTTTGCTCGGATGTTCTGCGCCCCGGTTGGTGGAGAACTGATACCACACCGCCGGTGGTGCGCCGCTCGCCCAGGCGCTCTCATCTCTGGCATAGACCCAGAGCCGCGCGGTTTTTGTCTTGTTATTACCGCGTCCCTTGCCCTTTTGGAGCAGTTTGACCGTGGTGTCGTCCATGAAGATCGCTTGCGCCTCAAAAACGTGATCCCGGATGGCATCAGCCACGCGCTCCAACAGCTTAGTGCATTTGCCGACCCAGTTGGCCATGAGCGACCCGCTCAGATCGATGCCTTCATTCTCAAACATCTGGCTCTGTCGATACAGCGGCAGATGATAGCCGTATTTGCAGCACAAGATGTGGGCCATCAACGCAGGGCCGACAAAGCTCTTGGGACCTGACTTCGTAGGATTTCGGCTGTAACACATTGATATTATTGGCCTGCTTTTTCACAGGGCACTACATCGCGGATTTCCGGCGATGGGATTCAACGGTCAGAGAGTGTCGATCAGGCCTTTTCAGGTCTGGGCTTGCGCGTTCTTTCCGGCGGCATCCTGAAGGGTGCTTCGTTCCACGACAGGCCAACACAGCGCAGGATGCGTTTGGCGTCGGTTGTGGCCGGGCTGGGCATGGCATATTGTTCGCTGGTGCCCTTGCGCCTCAGGATGGAAATCTGAAGTCGGTCGAGTTCCCGACGGATGCGGGCCGGGCTCATGGGATGGCCCAGCATCTGCAGGCGCTTGCGCAGGTGTTGCAGGCAACAGAAAGCCATGTAGCAGATTGAACCGCCCCTAGTTTACCGGAGTCAAAAAAGCACGGAGACTAGAAGAATGACGAATGGAAATTCAGGAAATAGATTTACGCCAGAAATACGCGCACGAGCGGTATGCCTGGTGTTAGAAAATGAGGCTGATTATACGAGCAGAACACAAGCTGTTTTATCGATTGCAAAGAAGATTGGCTGCAATGGTGATACGCTACGTGTGTGGGTTCGAAATCACGAAATTGAAATAGGATTACGCAATGGGGTTACACAAGCGGAGCGTGATGAGTTAAAAATCCTCCAGCGAGAAAACAAAGAGTTACGGCAAGCGAATGATATTTTGCGTAAAGCGTCGGCTTTTTTCGCAGCGGCGGAGCTCGACCGCCTACGGAAGAAATGATTATGTTCATAGATAAACATCGTACAAGCTATGGCGTCGGGTCTATTTGTAAAGTTTTACCAATAGCGCCATCCACCTATTTTTATGAGCGGTCTATAATGCTGGATCCCAGTAAGTCTCCAGAACGCCGCAAACGAGATGTTGTTTTGATCACAGAAATCGACCGTGTTTTTAAAGCTAGTGGTAAACGTTATGGGGCTGATAAGATTTGGCATCAACTTCGCCATGAAGGGTTTGATATTGCACGTTGTACAATTGAGCGCCTTATGAAACAGATGGAAATACAAGGCGTTGTACGTGGTGGCAAGGGGATTAAAACTACACAGAGTAACAAGGCGCAGCCTTGTCCTAAGGATAAGGTAAATCGTATATTCACAGCTCCCGCACCTAACGTTTTGTGGGTCGCTGATTTCACCTATGTCAGTACGGCCATTGGGTTTGTATATGTTGCTTTTGTGATTGATGTCTTTGCACGATATATCGTTGGATGGAAGGTCTCACATTCTCCGAATACGGCTTTGGTCTTTGATGCTCTGAACCAGGGTATCCACGCTCGAAACCCTCAATCTGGCCAGTTGATCCACCACTCAGACAGAGGCGTTCAATATTTGTCGATCAAATATACAGAAAAATTAATCGATGCTGGAATTGAGCCATCCGTTGGGAGCGTTGGTGATAGTTATGATAATGCACTCGCTGAGAATATGATCGGATTGTACAAGACCGAAGTGATTGAACATCAAGGACCATGGCAAGGTAAAAGTGATGTCGAAATGGCAACTCTAACTTGGGTTGATTGGTACAACAATGACAGGCTCTTTGGGCCAATCGGATATATACCACCTGCACAAGCTGAAAGGAATTTCTATGAAACCCTAAATCAATATGATATTGCTGCAGAATGACGGACTAAAATCACTCCGGTAAACTAGGGGCGGTTCAGATGGCGATATGGGCCTGTATCCGCCGCGGCGTCCAGTGATAGACGGGTCGGATTTTCAGGTCATGCTTGTTGGTGCGGAAGCAGGTTTCGATCAGCCAGAGCTGGTGATATTGGGCGATGGCCGCCTCGGGTGCGAGATCGTCCCTGCCATGAACGATGATGGCGTGCAGCCCGTCCCATTGGGCTGCCGCGTCGATCTTGTCCTGATCAAGTGTGATCTCGCCCGTATCGGGAAAGGAGAGGAAGCGGGCATATCCCCGGTGACTGACACTGGCGGGGCTCCGGCTCCGCCGAAGCTTCTTTTGCAGGCGCTCAAGGGCCTTCTGGCGCTTGTGGGCATCCTTGCGGGCGCGGGCGGGCGAGAAGGTGACGATGATCCGGGCACCGTCATGCTCAATCACCTTGTAGCGCCCCGCCTCGGCAGCGCCCTCCGCCGCGCCGTGTCCGGCCCATGGCTTGTAACCGCCCGTGTCCAGGGCCTTGTCTTTCACGCCCGCCGGGGCCGACTTCAGGCGATAGCCCAGAATGAACGGCAGGCCTTTGGTGCGCAACATATCCTGATTGTCGGCGCTGAGCATCCCGGCATCTGCCACCAGCGTGATCTTTCCGAGCTTGTAGCGCTCTTCCAACCCCTTGATCGCGGCCTCAAGCGTATGGCCTTCCCACATATTGCCGGGAAACAGGTCATAGCCGACCGGCAAGCCGTCGGTGGTGACCATCAGCGCCAACACCACCTGACTGCGATGCGATTTCCCGTCCTTGCTGTACCCCTTGGCCAGCAAGCGGTCGGACGCGTCTTCCGGATCCTCCCGATCTGTATCGAAGGCCAGTGTTGTGCAGTCGTAGAAGAGGACATCGACCGGTCCCGCCAGAAGCGTCTCCGCCGCCTCGTGTGACATCCGACAGACCCGGTTGATCGTCGCCGCGTCCATGTAGTCCATAGCCTGGTAGACCCGGTCCAGATTGAGGGTGATCCCGACCCTGTGGGCCAGTGCATCCACCGTTGCCCGCTTGCTCTCTGGCTGCGACAGGCGCGCCAGCACCAGTTCGCGTAAAATGCGATCGCTGCTCTTGCGCCGGGTGCCCAGAAGCCCATTCCAGCCCAGGCCGGAATAAACCTCCCCCATCACATCGCGCAAACCAAGCGACAGGCGGGACTCTTCGCGGCACTCCCCAAGATCGACATTCAGTTTTTCCGGACGCGGGGCGGTGCGCACAAGTGTCGCCAGATCAGCATATTCCGTTGGGGTGAACAGTTCCATTTGCGGGGACTGTGCGGTACGCAGTTCTTCCATGATCCGGCCAGCCAGGCGCTTGAGGTCCTCGACTTCAGTGTCGTTATGCGCGATGCCGACATGCCGGACGACCTTCTGGCGAACCTTCTGACCGGTGCGCACCGACTGGACGATCTGGATGCGGGTGCGCTTGCGTTCGGGATCATGTTTGGTGCGGATGAACATGTGCGGGAGTGTAGCAGAACCTCCAGAAACCGCAACCCTCAATTGCCATTGGGGGCACTACTTTACCCTCCCGGAAGCCAGGGCCTGAAGTTAAACAAAAAAACACCCCACAAGCCGACAAAACCTACGAACTCAGGAACGCAGGGCCGACAAAGCTCTTGGGAATAGGACGGCTTGGCATCTCGGCCTGAACCACCTTCTCACAACAGGTGCAGGCCAGTCGTGGGCGCTCAAGTTGTTTTACGACGTAATGGCCGGGCACATA
Organism: Amylibacter sp.; assembly: GCA_965206885.1. Classification (GTDB taxonomy): domain Bacteria; phylum Pseudomonadota; class Alphaproteobacteria; order Rhodobacterales; family Rhodobacteraceae; genus Amylibacter. Next base: position 181,457 of record CBDBLJ010000012.1, read on the forward strand.
TTCCAGTTCTTCCATCACATCTGTCCCGAGCACTTTGAAGCTGCCACCACAGTCGGTGCAAGCATCACTGGGCGTGATGGTCTTTTTGACCCGCTTGAGCCCCTTGGGGAAAGGTTTGCGCTTGCGCGGGGTACGCGGCGGCTTTGTGGTCTCAGCGTCAGAGGGCCCATTCTCATCATCCGTCTCAGCGGCTTGTTCGATTTCAAGATCTTCAAGGATCAGCGCCAGCGCCAGCTGTGTGCTGCTTTCTGACTTTGAACCGAAGCGATGTTTTTTATGTCCGTGCAATTGCAGGCGCAGATCGGCAATCAGGGTATCTCTGCTCATAATGGCAAGCGCATGGGCGGCGCGCTCCGCAGCAAGAGCCGCTTCCATCTCATTTTCAAGGCGCTTTTGCGCTGTGGCATGGCTCAACGACAGCCCCAACAACTCCGCGTCTTTACGAGCCAATTCCGCCGCTTGTGCGGCCACAAACGCCTGCACGTCAGGGGGCAAATCAGCCAGATTTGGAGGGGTCTTACTCATGCCACTCCTTACCAAATCAAGGGCCTCATGGGAATCCCAAAACGTCAGAAATACCCATAAAACATTGCCTCTAACCTACCATCTTGGGTCGCCATGTCTTGAGCGGCATACGCCAATCCAGACCTTCCATCAGCATCGCAAGCTGCGCACGGCTCAGGTTGATCTTACCTTCCTGAGCAGAGGGCCAGATAAACCGACCCCGTTCAAGGCGCTTGGTAAACAGGCACGCGCCCTGACCATCCCACCAGATCATCTTGATCTGATCACCGCGTCGCCCTCGGAACAAAAACAGATGGCCGGAGTAAGGATCACCCCCCAGAACCTGCTCGGTCTGAACGGCCAGACCGTTGAACCCGCGCCGCATGTCAGTCACCCCCGCCGCCAGCCAGATCTTTGCATCCGCCAGTACCGGGATCATGCCGCCAGCCCACGCGCCAATTCCAGCACAAAGCCCGCATCAACCCCACCGCTCACGCTCAGCTTGCGCCCATTCTCCAAAGTGATCTCAATCTGGGGACTGGTTGTAAGCTGCGCTTCTGGCAGCACAGATGAAACATCAGTATCACTGTTTGCCACTTCGACTGGTATGAAGCCGGTATCACCCGACGCGTCCGGCTGGAACCGCGCATCACCGCGCCACGCGTAAATCCGGCGGGGTGGCACATCATGACGCCGCGAGACCATCGGAACACTCACGCCATCACCTTGGCTCTCCGCCACTAGCCGTCGCTTAAAATCATCCGTGTATTTGGAACCTCGCCCAGCCCGTCGCTTGCTCATCAGAAAAATCCTCATATCGCGCCAACCAAACCGCCAGCCTCGCGCAATAATCGCATCTCAAATCAAACCAAAATAGAGGGGGTTCCCTTGATGCTTACTCTTGCACAGGCCCATTTGGAGTATAAATGATATAGTCGATTTCTTCTGGGTGTTCTGTTTTTTGGACCAAATTTACATCTAAACCCGCATCCTCAAACCCTTGTGTCAATTGCGTGTTATAAGTCGGCCAAACGACATCGCGTGCTGTGAAAAGAATATTTATCAATTGAGTAACCTCGGTCTATGTACATGTGCGCTTTGTACCAAACCAAAGCCTGCCATTAGAACCAACATGGCAGATCCTCCATAACTCACAAGTGGTAATGGAACGCCAACAACAGGGGCTAATCCCATAACCATGGACATGTTTACGGCGAAATAGAAAAAGAATGTCGCGGATATGCCAAGCGTGATTAATGCCCCAAAGCGGTTTGTGTTTGATACGGCTGATGCCACACAAAATACAACGATCAAAAGATAGATGATCAGCAATGCTATCCCGCCAACAAACCCGAATTCTTCTGCCAATGTCGTAAAGATAAAGTCAGTGTGTTTTTCTGGTAGAAAGTTCAAACGGCTTTGTGTGCCTTGCATAAATCCACGTCCTGAAAATCCGCCAGAACCAAGGGCAATTTTGGATTGTGTGATGTGATATCCAGCTCCCAGAGGGTCATTAGATGGGTCTAGGAATGTGGCGATACGTTTATATTGGTAATCCTTAAGGATTTGCCAAGATTGACCTTTTGAAACCATGACTGCATAAACCACGCCAATTGCAGCAGCACCACCCGTTGCAAAATACCACCAGCTGACACCTGCTACAAACATCATCACAGCAGCCCCTGCGAATAACAACATAGCAGTGCCAAGGTCAGGTTGGCGTAATACAAGCGCCATAGGAATTACGGTTAAAATGATAGGCGGTAGCAGCCATTGTGGTTTAGATACCAAAGACCGATCTAACCACGAATAATAGTACGCCAGAATCATCACCAATGTGACTTTCATCAATTCAGATGGTTGCAATCGCATAAACCCAAGATCAATCCAGCGTTGTGATCCTTTACCAATATCGCCAAAATATTCTACCACAACCAGAAGGGCTAGCGCAAAGAGGTAGGCGACAAAAGATAGGCTACGATACGCTGAAATTGGAATAAACGCCATGATTGTCATCAACGTTAATCCCAATGCAAAGCGTACCATTTGGGGTCGTGCCCAGCGGTTGATATCGCCGTCAGCCACAGAAAAAAGCATCAGGAACCCGACTGAACAGGCGGCAATAATCAGGAGTGTCAAAGCCCAGTTATAGGTAAGGATTTTACCAAAGCCTGTTGGTAAATTCTCCCCATTTGGATCGTAACGGGTCATGCACGATCCTTTGGTTGGGATTGCGTTATGGGTGTTTGTTCATCAGGATCATCGGTGCGGCGTTTTTGTGACGGTAATGGTCCATAACCTGGTCTATCCCGTTCAAGTGCCGCCAACATAACATCACGCGCAATAGGGGCTGCGGCTTTTGATCCACCACCGCCATGTTCGACAATGACTGAAACTGCATATTTCGGATTATCATAGGGCGCATAACCAACAAACAACGCATGATCACGACGTTCCCATGGTAAATCTTCGTTGCGAATAACACCGCGCGCACGTTCCGCTTTTGTGATAAACCGCACCTGACTGGTACCTGTTTTCCCAGCCATCTCCATGCCTTCGGTTTTAATGCGTGATCCACGTGCTGTGCCGCGCCCACTATTAACCACTTCAAACATGCCGCGGCGAACAAGCGCTAAATGCTCTGGGTCAATATCAATCGTGTCAGTCCCTTTAATTGGCATAAGTTCTTCGCCAATCGTGTTGATCAAGCGTGGCCTAATATTTGTGCCTGCTCCTAAACGCGCAGTCATTACTGCCAATTGCAAAGGAGATGCTAAAGTGAATCCTTGGCCAATCCCTGCATTTAAAGTATCGCCCACAAACCAATCTTCGCCTTTAACCGATTGCTTCCAAGCTTTTGTTGGGGTCAAACCTTCACGAATTGCTGGCAGTGGCAGATCGTGCCGTGTGCCCAATCCTAAGCGTCGCGCCATCTCTGAAATCTTTTCGATCCCAACACGTTGAGCAATATCATAGAAATAAACGTCACAAGACTCGCGTAACGCACGCACCAAATCTACACGTCCGTGTCCACGGCGCTTCCAACAATGAAACTTGCGGTTGAAAACCTCGACGTAGCCCAAACAGCGGACTTGCTCGTTATTTTTAATCACACCAGCTTCAAGCGCTGCTAAAGCCACAACCATTTTATAGGTGGAGCCAGGGGGGTAGGTACCCGATACAGCTTTGTTCGCCAAAGGGCGGTATTTATTTTCGTTTAACGCCTTCCAATCAGGAACGGAAATACCTGTTACGAACTTATTTGGGTCAAACGTAGGGGCAGAGGCCAAGGCAAGAATATCACCGTTGCGCACATCCATCACAACCGCAGCAGCACTCTGCTCGCCAATACGATTAAGGGCTGCTTCTTGGACAGCGCTATCAATGGTTAGTTGTAGGTTCTTACCTGGTTCACCCGCTTTACTATCAATTTCACGCATCACGCGCCCACGCGAATTCACCTCTACACGTTTAATTTCTGCTGTGCCACGCAAATCTTTTTCAATACGCGTCTCGACGCCATTCTTCCCAATTTGAAACCGTGGAATACGCAATAACGGATCATCATCTTCGGTTTTGCTCAGATCATAATCACTCACAGGTCCAACATATCCAAGGATATGGCAGTATTCATGTGCCGCAGGATATTGGCGGTAAGACCCCACAACTGGGGATAATCCAGGCAAAGATGGGGCATTGGCAGCTACACTTGCAACATGTTCCCATGTAATGTTTTCCGTAACTGTTACTGGAACCCATGGCCTGCGTTTGGACATATTCTCCAGAGCTGAACTGATGTCTTCATCTGACAAAGGCACAATTTGAGAAAGTTTTTGCAAAACTTCTTCTGGGTTATTTGTTTGCTCACGTACTATTTGAATACGGTAAATAGGTACATTAATTGCAATTGGTGCACCTTGCCGGTCATATATCAAACCACGTGTGGGTGGGACAAGCTGTAGGTTGATCCGGTTTTCTTCTGCTAACAAACGGAATTGTTCTGATTGTTTAATGCCCAATTGCCGCATACGTAAGGCAAGAATGCCCATAAACCCAACCTGTGCTCCCATCAAAATAAAAGCACGGCGTGACATGCGCTTTGATGGTTTCTTGTTCTTATCAGGCCGTTTCATATCTTATGACCTTTAACATCAAATTCACCCAAGGATGGTTTTCGCACTCTTAAAGTGTAGGTGATGATGGCGAATACAATGGGATAGGCCAGTATCGTAAATATAAACTCCCAAAGCAAATTGAAGAGTGGTGGTGTTTCTACAATCGACATGGCTAGGAATGTTTGGTTCGCACAAAGTGCCAAAACAAAGATCATTGAAATGGTAATCCATTCGAACGGAAACAGGTTTTCAAGAAACGCATCTCGATTGGCGCGCAGCACCTCAGTTGTGATTAGAATGCAAGCTGTCCAAACTCCAAGGGGTTTTGATTGGAAGACGTCAAAAGTAAAATAGATTAGGCCAATTAACCAAAAGGGTACGATCTCTGGGCGTCGAATGATGAATATACAGACCACACAGAACATAATATCAGGGGATGGTAATTCACCTGGAATTAAGGAAAACGGGATGAGTTGGTAAAAGATAATCAGGCATGCGAATAGAATAAGGGCCACTTGTCTTAACCAGTTGAGATTAAGTTTTGTATCCTTCATCCCTCTGTGCCCTCTATTTGTGGTTCGGTTAGTTCGACCGGCAGATTAGGCCCAATCAATCGATCTGGATCTGTAATTGGTAAACCAGGCGAATGACGCACGATCCGCATAAATTCTAAACGGCTGTAATCTGCGGACAAACGCACGCGAAATCTATTATCGGATGCCAGCACAGCTTGTCCAATTAACAAGTCGGCAGGAAAGACACCGCCATCACCAGAGGTTACAATACGATCTCCAGGTTGTACTAAATCCGTGTTCTCGATGAAATCCAGAATAGGCAACAAACTGTTGTCCCCTGTCAGAATAGCTTTTTGATTAGATGGTTTTATCGTCACGGGAACATTGCTGTTGCTGTCAGTCAGAAATACTACTCGAGAGGAGTTTTGACCCACACCTGAAATACGCCCTAGTAACCCAAGACCATCCATGGCTGCCCAGCCATCAACGACACCATCATTCTCACCAAGATTGATCAGCGCGGATTGCCGAAATGGGCTGCCAGAATCTGTTAAAACCACGCCAGAAATGAATGATAATTTCGCGGGTAATTTAACATTATTCAAATCCAACAAACGCGCTTTTTCTTGCTCTAACTGAATAGCCGCTTCACGCCATGCTTTCATCTGTTGTAATTCACGGCGTAATTCTTGGTTTTGCTCGTAAATGCGACCGTAAGATTGAAAGTCATCAACGATCTGCGAAACCCGTGTAATTGGCGCCATCGCCCATTCCATATTTGGTATGACTTTATCTAATATAGATACGCGTAATTGCTCGGCACGAGGATTATCAATCCGCCAAAAAAGGAAAGTAAGGAATAAAAAGAAGAGCGTTAAGCCGAACAAAACCTGACGAATAGATCGCCCGAAATTTATGTTCTGACCTGTTTTCTTTGCCATGTCCTATACCTTGGAAATGACAGCTGATATATTAGCTGTCATAATCGATGACATGGGCCAGTTGCTTTTCGAATTCCAAAGACATACCCGTACCCACGGCAACACAATTCAAACTTTCATCTGCTACGGAGATCGATAACCCTGTTTGTTCGCGTAATGCCAGATCCAATTCGCCCAACAAAGCACCGCCGCCTGTAAGCATGACACCGCGATCCACAATATCAGCTGCCAAATCTGGTGGCGTGCTTTCTAACGCTTGCATCACAGCTTCACAAATTTGTTGAACAGGCTCAGCTAAAGCTTCAGCAACCTGTGCTTGATTTAATTCAACTTCTTTTGGTACGCCATTCAACAAGTCACGACCACGAATAATCATTTTCTCGCCGACACCGTTTTCTGGAATACGCGCAGAGCCGATCGTTGTTTTAATACGCTCAGCCGTTGCTTCACCAACCAATAAGTTTTGTTGACGGCGCTGGTACGATATCAAAGCTTCGTCCATACGGTCACCACCAACACGCACAGAACGCGCATAAACGATATCACCTAATGACATCACAGCAACCTCAGTTGTACCACCACCGATATCCACAACCATTGAACCCGTTGGCTCTTGGATTGGCATGCCTGCACCCAAAGCCGCAGCAATTGGTTCCGCAATCAAACCAGCCTTGCTGGCACCCGCAGATAAAACAGATTGACGAATAGCACGCTTTTCAACAGGTGTAGCACCATGCGGCACACAAACGATGATACGCAATTTTGAAAGCGGTGAGCGTCTGTGTGCTTTGCTAATAAAATGTTTGATCATTTCTTCGGCTGTATCAAAGTCAGCAATAACACCGTCACGCATTGGGCGAATGGCTTCAATCGATCCAGGTGTACGACCCATCATCAACTTTGCATCCTCACCAACAGCCAAAACACGCTTTACGCCGTCTTTTACGTGATAAGCTACAACCGAAGGTTCATTCAGGACAATTCCCTTACCTTTGACATAGATCAGCGTGTTTGCTGTACCCAAATCGATTGCCATGTCAGAAGAAAAAATGCCTAAAAGGTTACCAAGCATATACTGCGCCCCATCTTGAATTAAACGTTCCAAGACTCATCTTGAAAACCTTAATCTTATAGGTTGCGAACCCCTTTCACGTAAAGGGTAATTCCAGTCAAATACCTTAGATTGAACAATAAATAAGGATTTCGGCGAAGTTTTGCCTCAGATTCCTGAAATTGTACAAAACGAATGCAGGGATTAACCTGCATTCGTGTTTATTTAAACAGATAAAGCTTACTCCGCATCAGGTGCTGTCTTCTCGCGACGCACCAAAAGTTTGTTTAACGCATTCACATATGCTTTAGCTGAAGCCACAACCGTATCCGTATCCGCAGATTGCCCAGTTACGATTTTGCCATTCTCTTCCATACGCACAGAAACTGTGGCCTGCGCATCTGTTCCTTCAGTCACAGCATGAACTTGATAAACATTCAAAGAGGCTTGATGTGGGAACAATTCTTTCACAGCATTGAATGTAGCATCAACGGGACCATCACCTGTTGCTGTCACTTCATGATCTACGCCATCAATCGACAACTTCAAATCAGCCGTTTGTGGGCCATCAGTGCCACAAACAACGCGTAAAGATTCAACTTGCAAGTAGTTGTATTCTTGATGCGTACCTTCGTCAGACACCAATGCGATTAAATCGTCGTCATAAACTTCTTTCTTGCGATCAGCCAAGGCTTTGAACCGTACAAAGACGTCTTTCAACTGATTGTCACCCAACTCATAACCCAAATCTGACAACTTGGACCGTAAAGCAGCACGACCAGAGTGTTTGCCCATAACCAAATTGGTTTCAGACAAACCCACATCCTCGGGACGCATGATTTCGAACGTATCCGCTGATTTCAACATACCGTCTTGGTGGATACCGCTTTCATGGGCAAATGCATTCTTACCCACGATCGCTTTGTTGTTCTGCACAGCAAAGCCAGAAACAGTAGCCACACGGCGACTAAGATTCATCAACCTGGTTGTATCGATGCCTGTTGCATAGGGCATGATGTCATTGCGAACCCGCATTGCCATCACAACCTCTTCTAATGCAGTATTGCCTGCGCGCTCACCTAAGCCATTGATAGTGCATTCAATTTGACGTGCTCCGCCTTCAACCGCAGCCAAAGAGTTCGCTGTCGCCATGCCAAGGTCATTGTGACAATGGGTTGCGAAAATGATTTCATCGGCACCTGGAACTTTTTCCAATAACATACGGATAATACTCGCGCTTTCACGTGGTGCAGTATATCCGACCGTGTCTGGAATGTTGATAGTGGTTGCACCTGCTTTGATTGCAGTTTCAACCGTACGGCACAAATAATCGTCTTCTGTACGCGTCGCATCCATAGGGGACCATTGTACGTTGTCGCACAAATTACGGGCATGACTGACGGATTGATGAATACGTTCAATCATTCCGTCTTTCGTTAGGTTAGGGATAGCACGGTGCTGTGGAGATGTGCCAATAAATGTGTGAATACGCGGTTGCGCTGCATGTTTCACCGCTTCATGACAACGATCAATGTCGCGTTCAATTGCACGGCTCAAGCCACAGATCACAGAGTTTCTTGACCGCTTCGCAATCTCAGAAACAGCGGCAAAGTCACCCTCTGATGCAATTGGGAAGCCCGCTTCGATAATGTCCACACCCATTTCATCCAATAGGCTGGCAATTTCCAACTTCTCATTATGGCTCATAGTGGCGCCTGGGCTTTGCTCGCCGTCACGCAAAGTTGTGTCAAAGATCAAGACATGGTCTTGTTTAGGTGTATCAGTCATTTTGGTATCTCGTTTTTTATACTTAGCTTTTCAGTCTCATATCAGCGCGAACTTTATATCCTCTGAGCGCACGCGCCATTAAGACACGCTCAGAGGCGGCTAAGCAGAAGTAGCGCAAGCAGGTTCAGGCTCAAAGGAGCCGATCCATTAATGATATGTGCGCTAGTTTTCATGAAGACGACTTATAACTGGATTCGCTGGGAATGGAAGAGGATGAATGAAATTCATTTTTTACTTCTCGTCCATTTCTGACAACAATCGTGTTTCCAATAATTGTCCATTACGGATCAGGATCGGATAAGCAATCGATGCAATTTGAGAGTTTAAATATTTGAGCGCATGCAAGGTCTCTAGATGCAGATCGCTACTGTCTAAACTGATTTCTTCGTTTTGACGAATACGCTTTAAGTGTTTCTTACGACTGCGACGTTCAATTCTTGTCATCTCGTTCTTTTCTTCCATCAACAAACGAGCTGCTTCTAAATCTTCGGAAATCAAAACATCAAAGGCTAAGGTCATATTGGAAACAACCTTTTCATGCATGTGGCGTAATTCGGTCCAACCTGCTTCAGAAAATTGGATAGCTTGTTTGGATTTCTGGGTGGCTAAAACCATCAATTGTTTGACAACAATATCACCAGCAGTTTCCAAGTGGATCGCGTATTCTGCCAGCTCTCGCACAGCCCGTGTTTCGCTTTTGGTCATGTCAGATGTCGGCATATCCGCCACATAACGTCGAACACCATCCAAAGCTTGATTTACAGCCTTGTCACTTTCGCAGGTCTTTTTGATCAGCTTCAGATCACCGTCACGGTAGCGTTCGATAACAGGACGCATCATGTGCTCAACCAATTGGCTCATTCGCAGCACTTCGCGCCTTAAGCAGGCGAGTGATAAGCGTGGGGATGATAACGCAGCTTCATCTAATGCAGTGATCGCATGCGCAGCTTCATCTGGTGTGGGTTGGGTATCATCATTTGGGATACAATATTCAAATATTCGTTTTATGTCAGATGCGAACGGTATGTAGGCCAACAGGAGTGTATTAAAGGCTAAATGAACCAAAATAAGGGTTTGCGCTGCAGGGTAGATATCCAAAATGGGACTTAAATCGTAATAGTTCAGTGTGAACAGTAAGATTAACGCGGACAATCCACGCAGTGTGAAATTAGAAATCGGGACACGTCTGGCCATTGCAGGCATGTCGCGAGTTAACCAAACAGGAATAAATCCACTCCCCAAGTTTGCCCCCAAGACGAGAGAGATACCTGCGTCTAATGGAATGGCTTGGATTGCAACCAAGGTGACGCACATTAAAACAACAGCAACACTGGAGTGCAAAACAACAGCCAGAATCGAACCAACAATAAATGCCGTTAGAAAATCGCGTTCCAGATAGGACGCTAGAGATGGTAAAAATGCACTATCGCGAATAGGGTCCATTGTTTCGCGTAAAAATCTTAATGCGATCAATATGAATGCAATCCCAAGCAATATGCGTCCTGCTTGTTTTAAATCCCGTCGATCTGTCTTTACAAAGAACCACCCACCAAGAGACAGCAATACAGGAACCAACCAATCCAATTGAAAGGACAGTAATTGTACCACAAGTGCAGACCCCAAATCGGCACCTAAAACGATGGCCAGACTGGTCACAAACCCTAACGTACCAACGCTTGCAAATCCTGCGGTCAGTACGGCAACAGCTGCGGAGCTTTGCAATACAATAGCCATTAACGTGCCAATGATGGCAGCTTGGAATGTGTTTTCGTTATTTGAAATTATCCGCTTAAAGGATGGTCCAAATGCACGTTCGATACCAGTTTGAACCATACGTACTGCATACAAAAGCAACATAGTTGCGCCCATAAGCGATATTAAAAAATGAATAATGATCATTCAGAGTTTGTCTTCCTCGGCATTGTTCTTATGGCCGTAAATGGATGTAAATCATCGCAGCTATGTAAGATATATATATAGCAAACGTCTATAATTATTTGCGATCCTGCCTTTTTAGGGCCAAACTGCATTGAAAAAAATGGAAATTCTAATGCCTATAACCCAATACACGACCAATTTTACGACTTTACCTGCAGCGGTTCTAAATGCTTATGCAGATATTCCAGCTGCGGTTGTCTCTGATGCCGTTGGTGAACGTATGACGATGGGGGGCGCAATTAACCCAATGGTACCATCCATGCGTATCTGTGGCCAAGCGCGTACGGCAGATTGCCTGCCAGGGGATAACAGCCCCATTCGCGTCGCACTGCAAATTGCCCAAGCGGGCGAAGTTATCGTGGCAGATGCTAAAGCTTATGAAGAACGCGCTGTTTTGGGCGGATTGATTACTTTGTTTGCTATGGAGCAGAGAGTAGGCGGGCTTGTGATCGATGGGTCTGTGCGTGACAGCGAAGAAATCATCGAAGCGGGCTTGAATGTCTTTTGCCGATCCGTTGTACCATGCCGCCCAAAGCGTCAAAACGAAGGTGCAATCGATGCAGATATCAAATGCGGCGGCGTTAAAGTCCAATCAGGTGATCTTGTGATTGGGGATGCAGACGGCGTTGTTGTCGTGCCTCTCGCTCGTGTGGATGAAGTGCTGGAAGCGGCACAAGCAATCTTGGCAAAAGAAGCCAAACTTATGGACAGCTTGCAAAATGGCGGTTCATTAGCAGAATATATGGGTGTGATAGAGGTGCAAAAAATCTAAAGGATAGGGAATGGCAATAGCTCCAAAAAAAGTCCTGATTATAGGCGCATCAGGTGGCATTGGCTCTGCCTTAGCTGAGCTTTGCAAGGAACGTGGCGACACCGTATCCACCTTATCCCGTCGCGATGATGGCCTAGATATCACCGATGAGGACAGTATCAAAGCTGCGGCAACAACCATAGCAGGCGGTCTTGATATGATTGTCATTGCAACAGGGGTGCTAGAGGTGGATGGCTTGCGCCCCGAAAAAACCATCCAATCTATGACGGCTGAAAAGCTACTGACACAATTCCAAGTTAATGCGCTTGGACCTGCATTATTGCTAAAACACTTCACCCCGAAACTTACAAAATCCCGTCGATGCGTAACGATGACATTATCCGCACGTGTTGGCTCAATAGGCGACAACCATTTGGGGGGCTGGATTTCATACCGTTCGGCAAAAGCAGCGCTCAATCAAATCATTCATACGACCGCGATTGAATTAGACCGCAAGAACCCGAATGCCATCTGCATTGCTTATCATCCAGGAACGGTGGGGACTGAGCTTACAAAAAAATTCCTCAAAAACCGCACCTTTGTCTCCCCGCGTGACGCGGCTCAAGATCTATTGACTGTTGCTGGCAATTTGTCTCCGCGTGATACAGGGCAATTCCTAGATTGGGCGGGGAAGAAATCCGTTTGGTAACTTAGTTGAATATCTGGTTTGGACCCATACTTGCCGTTGAAAGTTGTAAATATGTAGTTGGTTCGGGACTATTTTTTGGACATGAACTGTCGTGGTGTTTTGCCCATCAGGAGGCGGAAAGCATGGATAAATGCGCTTGGCGTCTCAAATCCTACATCGAATGCTGTTTCTGTTACGGATTGCCCAGCCGATAACTTATCAAGTGAGACCATGATCCGCGTTAGGCGTCGGAGTTCCCGAAACGTCATTCCCGTTTCTGCGCGAATACTTCGTATCAAACTCCTTTCCGAGAGTCCTAAGAGTCTGGCCGAAAACTATTTCAATGATTTCAACCCCTTGCTAATCGCCGTGTGACCATTCTGATATGGGCGATGAGGAGCCAGCTTTCAGCAGAAGCAATGGATTTCTCCCAATCTTTTGCCAATCGGCGGCACCGCCCCAACCAGGCAAAGGTGCGCTCGACAACCCACCGTCTTGGAATGAGTTCAAATCCCACAGCCTTGTCACTGCGCTTTAAAATTTCGATAGTCCAACAGCCCATATTTTCTAAAGCTTCTCGTAATTTTGGCCCCGCATATCCTCCATCGGCAAACACATGTCGGAGTTTGGGATGGGAGTAGTAGATAGATTTGAGGACATCAACGGCCCCATCTCGATCTTGAATGCCCGCACTGTGGATGATAAATCCGATCAACAGCCCGATGGTATCTGTGATGATATGGCGCTTACGGCCGTTTATCTTTTTCCCTGCGTCGTAGCCGGAAACACCACCGCTTTCTGTCGTTTTAACACTCTGGCTGTCAATAACACCTGCACTTGGACTGGCTGCGCGACCTGCCAATTCCCGCGCCTTGATGACAAGCGTATCGTTGATCCGGTACAACACGCCATTGTCCCGCCAGTCGTAAAAATACTCCTGTATTGTAGTCCTCGGCGGGAAATCTTTCGGGATCATTCGCCACTGACATCCCGTGCTCGCCATGTATTGCACTCCGTCCCACACATCGCGCATTTCGGTTGTTCTGGGCCGACCAACCACATTGGATTCTGGCAGCAGTGGTTCAATTATTGCCCACTCTTCGTCCGTGCAATCACTTGCATAACGCCCATTGTTTCGCTCATATAGGGGGCGAGTAATATCAGTCCAAGCCATAAAATTCTCCATCTTATTTGATAAAGAGAGTGAATCACAACTTACTGATATTACTCAACTAGTTTTCGGCCAGACACTAAGCGTTTTGCCCAAGCTTCGAGCGTGGTTTGATCCGCTGGTTTGGTTTGTAAATGAAGTGCCAGTTTTGCAATCCGCGAGTTGCTAGGGATTGGCAGGTTTAACGGTTGCAATGCGCCTTGTCTGATCTCATTGATCAGCACATCTGCAAAAAGCAGTTCCATGTGGCTATCATCGCCTTCAGCTAAACGGATAAGAATTTCACGCATCAAGTGGGAAACTGCGATTACGGTCACATTCGCGTGAACAAGTGGATAAGTCTCGCTCAGATAAGCCGTGCGCATTTTTACACGCCCGACGCATTCTATCGAATACGTGGTTTGAGCGGGTATCCACATAGCGCGTCGTGGAGGTACGAACCATATCTTATTTTGCACTGACACCCGCATTGTGCCTGAGATAGCATGCACGACTTGGTGCGCCGTATGTATGTGGGGTGCGATAAATGTTCCAGCGTCGTAGGTTGAGGCTAGGCCAACAACCTCCAGTTTATCGCGATTTGGCATTTTGAGCGTATTAATTGTCATTATATCGACAGACAGTATTTTAAAACACTGCGAAGTATCAAGGGTAAAGTTCAACGAAGAGAGATCAGATGTCACGTAACGAAGCCCTTCAGTTCATCAATGTAGCCCATTTTTTTGATCACTTCTTTCTCCTGATCTTTCCGACGGCGGCGCTTGCCATTGCTCCTGCTTGGGGTATGAGTTTTGCTGATGTACTTTTGTTTGGAACACCTCTCTATGTCATGTTTGCGCTTGGAACCCTACCAGCTGGCTGGCTCGGAGATAGGATTGATAGGCTTACGTTGATTGCGGTATTTTTCATCGGGTGCGGGGTTTCGAGTATCTGGGTTTCTGTGGCAACCGAACCGAAGTCGATGACGTTCGGACTTGCATCACTTGGCTTGTTTGCAGCGATCTACCATCCAGTGGGCCTTGCTCATGTGACACAAATAGGGCTGCGGTCTGGCCGTGCGTTGGCCATTAATGGTGTATTTGGAAATATGGGGCTAGCAGGTGCCGCGATTACAACTGGCGTACTTACTCAACTCTTTGGTTGGCAAAGCGCCTTTGCGTTCCCCGGCATCATCTCTGTTGTCATCGGTAGTGTGCTCATCATCAGGAATAGAAAAAATCGTTATTTGAAAGTACCGAACTTGAAGAATGAGGCGCGAGCCACGACAAGATATGACCGTCAAACTCAAGGGACCGTGTTTTTGATTGTTTGTATCGCCGCACTTTTTGGCGGGGTGGTATTCAATATGATAACAATCTCATTGCCGAAATTCCTCGATGAAAGGCTAATGGCTAATAATACTAATTTAGCGTGGGTTGGGGCGTCAGCAGGGCTCGTATTTGCGGTCGCTGCATTTGCACAATTGCCAGTTGGGGAATTATTGGATCGAATTGGCGCTCGCCCCATTCTTCTGTCCCTATTGGCAGGTGAGACCATTCTCTTACTAGCGCTTACACAGGCTACGGGGTGGGCGGCGTTCACGCTGACCCTTTTATTAGTTACTGTGATCTTTGCTGGTATTCCAATCACGACATGGCTGGTTGGGCATTATCTTGATGCTGGAATACGTTCACGAGTTGTTTCAGTGGAATATGTTTTGTCACTGGGTGTTGGTTCTGCGGTGGTTCCGCTGATCACTTTCTTACAGCGCTCAGGAATTGGCTTTGAACACCAGTTCGCTGGCCTAGCGGTATCGTCTTCCATCATATTTGTCACTGGGCTGTTTTTACCGAAACGGTAGCGCCGATAAAACGGTCTGAGCCTAAGACCTCTAGATTGACGAATATTTGCTTTAGCCAACTTAACTGACATTGAGACGTTAAAGATAAGGGGGCCCATTAACGTGTGAAAATTATTGGGTAGCCTCAGGTTGTTCTACCACCTCAACTACAGGTGCACCATCTTCCCAAGTCCCGTCAAATATCTCGCCATTGGCATAGGTCATAATACCGCCGCCTGCGCGTATACCATCTATAAAGGAACCATCATAAACATCCCCATTGGCATATTTGGCAACACCTGTACCCTCTATCTGGCCATCGGTCCATTGCCCGTTATATTCAAAGCCGTCATTGGTCGCCAACTGTCCAGTACCGTGGCGTTTGCCAGCCTTAAATTGTCCGTCATAGATGCTGCCGTCTGAAAATATTGCAATGCCTTGCCCATCGCGAATACCATCCACCCACTGGCCTGTATATGTATAGCCTTCAGCATAAACTATTTTACCTTGTCCGTGGTTTTTAGCATTCTTGAATTCACCTTCATAAATAGTGCCATTCTCGAATTTTGCCAATCCAGTACCTTCAATGACACCCGTAACCCAGCTGCCTTCATAGCTGCTGCCATTCGCATATGTGATTTTGCCGGTACCTTCTGGTAGATCATCCTTTAAATGACCGCTATAGACAGACCCATCCGTATGATTGATTTGCCCAATACCTTGCAACTTTCCTTCAATCCAAGTGCCAGAGGATGCAAACCCATCCTTACGCTTCAATACCCCAGTGCCTTCGCGCAATCCTCTACTGAAGCCACCCTCATACACATCGCCATTTGCAAATACTTGCTTACCAACACCATGCTTCTGCCCATTCAGCATAGCACCTTCATAAGTTTCGCCATTCGTAAGAACCAGTGATCCAGCCCCACTGATCTGCCCTTTAAGCCACCCACCTGTATATGTGACACCATCGGCCAAAGTCACAGCACCTGTGCCATGGCGCAATCCATTCACGACGTTACCTTGATATTTTGACCCATCGGGGTAAACGATACTGGCAATTCCAGTTTTTTGTCCCTCAACCCAATCGCCTTCGTATCGGTACCCTGTTTCGCTGGTCAAAACCCCTTTGCCGTGATGATTGGCTTTATCAAAAGCGCCTTCATATGTCTCGCCATTGGCGTAGCGCGCAAGACCTTGTCCGCCAATTTTACCGTTCTTCCAAGTGCCGACATAAGTGCCGCCATCGGCAAAGGTTATCTTCCCCAAGCCTTGCGGTTTTCCATCCTCAAATTGCCCTTCATAAAGCGACCCGTTTGGGAATTTGGCAGTACCCTCACCTTGAATTTTTCCTTCAATCCATTGCCCATCATATTCATAACCGTTGGGTAAAACATACCGACCCTGACCATGCTGACGGCCATCGCGAAAGGTGCCTGTATAAACACCGCCCGTATCATATTGCTTGGTCAAAACTTTGGTCGTTTGCGCATGAACAGGTGCAACAATAGCACCGCCCGCCAGCAGCAAAGTTAGAATTTTCAAAGGCCCTGTAAATGTCACCTGTTATATTCCTTTACGGTTTCACACGAACTCTAAGCCGCGCCATACAATCTGACAAGCATCCTTGCCGCTTTCGCTTTCCATGAGCAGCCAATCTGATAAAACAAACCGAAGGCCCACAAAGACCATAACATGGCCCATGAAGGTATAGGATGCAAAATGACCGATAAATTAAGGTTAACATTGGCGCAATTGAACCCAACTATGGGTGATTTCAAAGGAAACCTTGTTAAAGCCCGCGATGCTTGGGAACAAGCCAAAGCCGCAAATGCTGATATGCTTGTTTTGCCAGAAATGTTCCTATCAGGCTACCAAGCCCAAGATTTGGTGCAAAAACCAGCCTTTACCGCAGATGCTAAAGCCAAATTAGAAGCGTTCGCAGCAGAGTGCACAGACGGCCCCGCCATCGGTATCGGTCTGCCCATGCGCGAAGGGGATAATGTCTTTAACTGCTACGCTATCCTAAAGGGCGGTAAAGTTGCGAATATCATTCGCAAACACCATCTGCCAAATTACAAAGTCTTTGACGAACCCCGCACATTCGAAAGCGGTGATATGTCAGGTCCATACACCATCGGCGCAGCCCGCATAGGCTCACCGATCTGCGAAGATGCATGGTACGAAGATGTTTGTGAAACACTCGAAGAAACAGGCGCAGAAATCCTCGTTTCCCCGAATGCGTCGCCGTATTACCGTGGTAAATTCGAAAAACGCATCAACACGATGGTATCCCGCGTCATTGAAACAGAATTGCCACTTGTCTACCTGAACCTTGTCAGTGGACAGGATGATCAAGTCTTTGATGGCGGGTCTTTCGTTCTAAACCCAGGCGGCAAACTTGCCATGCAAATGCCCTTGTTCGAAGAGGCTATTGCCCATGTTGATTTCACCAAAGCCGACGATGGTTGGCGGGCAGAAGAGGGTGCCAAAGCCAGCTTCCCAGATGAATGGGAACAAGATTACCATGTCATGGTTTTGGCTCTACGCGATTACATGGCCAAAACAGGCTTCAAAAAAGTATTATTAGGCCTCTCTGGTGGTATCGATTCGGCAATCGTCGCGACAATCGCTGCCGACGCATTGGGTCCAGAAAACGTACGCTGTGTGATGATGCCATCCGAATACACCTCCCAAGAAAGCTTGGATGATGCCGTCGCCGTCGCCGTCGCGCTGGGGTGCCAATATCACAATGTCCCAATTTCCGAAGGTCGTGATGCCATCACCAACACATTGGCGGGTATGTTCGAAGGACTAGAGGCAGATGTGACCGAAGAAAATATCCAATCCCGCCTGCGTGGATTACTGTTGATGGCGATGTCCAACAAGTTCGGTGAAATGCTCCTGACCACAGGTAATAAATCAGAGGTCGCCGTGGGCTATGCCACCATTTATGGCGATATGTCAGGCGGCTATAACCCGATCAAAGATCTCTACAAAACCCGTGTGTTTGAAACCTGCCGCTGGCGCAATGACAACCACCGCGATTGGATGTTGGCGCCCGCAGGTGTTGTGATCCCAACAAACGTGATCGACAAACCACCAACCGCTGAATTGCGCGACGACCAAAAAGACAGCGACAGCTTGCCAGAATACAATATCTTGGACGGCATATTAGAAATGCTGATGGACCAAGATGCGAGCGTCTCCGATTGTGTAGCCGCAGGCTATGACCGCGCCACAGTCAAACGTGTCGAGCACTTGCTCTACATCTCAGAATACAAACGCTTCCAATCCGCACCAGGTGCGCGGTTGTCGTTAAAAGCATTCTGGCTGGATCGCAGATATCCGATTGCGAATAGGTGGCGAGATGAAGTATGAGGGATATGCTATAGGCACTTCAAAACAGATAGTGGACCTTCTTAAGGAGCTAATAGTTCGTAACTACCCAGCATGTTTTTGACATTTTTTCATCATTTTTGTTGACGGATGGCTTAACCTCTGAATCAATAGGGGAATGACGTTTAAACTTTCCAAATTGGCGCCGTTCGACGCACCACCAGTTGGCTTTCTCACTTTAGAAGAGCGTCTGGTGGAAGCGGATACCCGGGCCGCATATTTTCAAACCGCCTGCGAAGAACTCCTACAGATCAACAAGCATCTGGAAGAGTGTCAAAAACATATGGAAGAGCGTATAGCTGCATTGGAACGCCGTCTCGGCTTGAATAGCCGTACCAGCGGCAAGCCACCCTCCAGTGACGGCCTTGGTAAACCCAATGCGAAGAAGCGAACAAAGAGCCTGCGTGGCCCGTCTGATCGCAAGTCTGGCGGCCAACCTGGCCACACAGGCAAAACGCTCAGGCAAACACCGACGCCAGACACGATTATAGACCATTTTCCTGTGGTTTGTTCTGGTTGTGGAGCACCGCTTAGCCCAGAAACGGCAGAAGCCAGCACTGCACGACAGGTGATCGATCTGCCGCCGCCGCCACCACCGCAGGTGACAGAGCACCGCACGCATCAGTGTCGCTGCGACCAGTGTGATGGGATCACCCGTGCCGACTTTCCCGATGGTATAAATGCACCAGTGCAGTATGGGGCCCGCATTGCAGGCATTGCGAGCTATTTACAAACGGTTCATTGCATTCCGGAACACCGCCTTGGCGAGATATTTATTGACTTGCTTGGGGTGCCGATTGCCCCTGCAACATTGACCAGCCTTATCTGGCGCACAGCGGATCGCTTGAAGCCCATGACACTAGCAATCAAGGAAGCTTTGATTGGATCACAGTCTGGCGTTGTGCATTTGGATGAGACCGGCCAGCGTGCTGTTGGCAAACTGCATTGGACACATGTGATCTGCTCGCCCTTATTGAGCCACTTTCGGGTTTCAAGCAAACGCGGAGAGTTGCTTTGTGGCGTCTCGGGTATTGTGGTGCATGATCACTGGAAGGCATATTTCAAAATGGAGGGGGTCGAGCACGCCTTGTGTAATGCCCATCACTTGCGCGAGTTGCAGGCTTTAATTGAGATTGAGAAAGAGCCATGGGCAAAGCCTATGAAAGCGATCCTGTTGAAGGCGAAGACCTTGGCTGAGAATATGTACAACGAAGGCGGACAGCGGGATGAGGCGGCCATACAGGCGGTATTCGAACTATACGATGCAAATATCGCCGAGGCGATAGCGTATCATGAAGCACTGCCAGCACTTTCATCAGCGCAGACAGAAAAAAAACGGCGCGGCCGTCCAAAGCGCCGGACGGGCCATAATCTCGCATTGAGGTTGCAAGACTTTAAGACAGAGGTGCTTCGCTTCCTTGTCGATCCAAATGTGCCGTTCACCAATAATGAAGCCGAGCGAGACTTGCGAATGGGTAAAGTCAGGCAGAAAGTATCAGGCTGTTTTCGGACGCTGCGCGGAGCGGAAGTCTTCTGTATTCTCAGAACCGTGATCAACACCGCCAGAAAACAGGGCTGGTCTATAATTGAAACCCTGTTGAAACCACCAGATCAATTGATTGCTGGATTGCGCGTCGTATGAAAAACAACGCTTATTGACAATAATACGCTCACGGATATAGTGCTGACTATCAAGCGGATACCCATGCTGGGTAGTTACAATAGTTCTAACTAAGAATAGAGATTCAAAGCAAGGTATATATTTTCAATCATTTCTCTCTAAACTTAATGATCAAAGTAATAATTCGGATCATGTTATGAATAGCTTATACCGTAATTTAAGTGGTATAAGTGCACATGGCTGGTATTCCTATGAGGAAAGTATAATCGTGGATAAAATATTTAAACTACTCGAGAATACAAAATGATTTGTGACGCTAATACACATCTATATTACTTTCGCACGACCAAAGCCACACCCAGCACTACAACCACACAGCCGACCAAAGACACTAAACTCAAAGTTTCCCCAAACAACCACCATGTTTGAATAACGGCGACTGGTGGTACCAGATAGAAATAGCTGGTAACCTTTGCCACTTCACCTTCGCGGATCATATACATCAACAGCAAGATTGCGATCACTGACAACGGGATTACGGCCCAAGCGATGGCGGCGTATAACTGCCATGTGTGGTCAATCCAGTGGGTTTCGATCATCAATGATGCGGGCAGAATAACAATGAATGCACCGATGTATTGCCAAAAAGACCCCGTCAAAAGTGGTGTTCCTGCACAATATCGTTTCTGGATGATCGTACTGGCAGATATAGCGACAAGGGCAATCAAGCAAGCAACTAGGCCAATGATACCAGCATCAGATCCATTTACCTCGGCACTGCCAAAGATAACGGCCAACAGGCCTGCAAATCCTAAAGCCAACCCTGCCGCTTGCCGTTTGGAAATAGATTGCCCAAACAACATCCAATTCGTAGCGGTAGATAGGATCGGTTGAATGCCAACAATGATCGCAGATAACCCCGCAGGAAAACCAATGCTGATGGCATAAAACACACCGCCCAGATACAACCCATGTAACAATGCGCCGACCAATAGCTGTAACAAAACTTGGGTGCCATTTGTCCAAACTGCTTTTGCGATGAAAACCATGATCAGAAACAGGGGTGCAGCCAGCGCAAAGCGGATGCTTAGAAAGTGGAACGGCTCAATATAAGGCAAGCCAAAGCGGGCACCTACAAATCCAGTGGACCATAGCCATACAAAGAGGAATGGGATGAGTGCTGTTCTCGTGTTTTTAGTCATGATATGTGCCAATATGCGAAATAATGTCATGTGACAGAAGTCATACGTTAATCATACGCAGATCATACGCAAGTCATACCTGTGTCTTGGGCAAAATTAATCTCTCTTGGCGTTTCTTGATCCGCGCGTTATATCACCACAAATTCAAATGGAATCCCGATCATGACCGTTACTCGTTTCGCCCCAAGCCCGACTGGCTATATTCACGTAGGTAACCTGCGCACAGCATTGTTCAATTACATGATTGCCCGCAAAAATGGTGGCGAATTTATTCTGCGTTTGGACGACACGGACCCTGAACGCTCAAAGCAAGAATATGCAGACGGCATCATGGAAGACCTAGAATGGCTGGGCCTGACATGGGACCGTGTCGAAAAACAGTCAGATCGTATCGGGCGCTATGAAGAAGCGGCTCAACAGCTGCGTGATTCAGATCGTTTTTATGAATGTTTTGAAACACCTGTCGATCTTGATTTAAAACGAAAAAAGCAATTGAATATGGGCAAACCACCTGTGTATGATCGTTCTGCTTTGACGTTGTCAGAAGATGAAAAAAATGCATTGCGTACAGACCGCTCAGGTCATTGGCGGTTTAAGCTGGATTGGTCTGCCATTGAATGGGTTGACGGTATTCTGGGCAATCGTTCTATCGATGGATCAAACGTATCTGATCCTGTTTTGATCCGTGGGGACGGTCAGTTCTTATACACATTAGCATCCGTTTGTGACGACATCGATTTTGGTGTTACAAATGTTGTTCGCGGTTCTGATCACGTAACAAACACAGCGACACAAATTCAAATTATTCAAGCACTTGGTGGCGCTGTCCCTGATTTTGCGCATCACTCATTGTTAACAGGACCACAAGGCGAAGCACTCTCAAAACGCTTAGGAACTTTAGCATTGCGCGACCTACGTGCTCAAGGCTTGGAGCCAATAGCGATCCTATCACACATGGCACGTTTAGGCTCATCTCAACCGATTGAGCTTTGCAGTTCTTTGGATGAATTAATCGCTGGTTTTGATATTTCATCATTTGGTGCTGCTCCGACAAAATTCGATGTTGAGGATTTAAAGCCTTTAACGTCTCGCTACGTTGCAAGCCTTCCAGTTGAAGCTGTTACGGATCAACTGACAGCAATGGATATTCCTGTAGATATGATGGCTGAATTTTGGGATGTAACGCGCGAAAATATTGCCACACGTCTTGAAGCTGCAAAATGGTGGGCATTGTGTTCCGAAGGGGCTGAACCACTGATTGATGACGAAGATAAAGAGTTTATCGAGACAGCTAAATCTTTGCTTCCAGCACAACCATGGACAGGCGATACATGGAAAGCTTGGACTGGTGCTGTGAAAGAAGCGACTGGCCGTAAAGGTAAGGGCTTGTTTATGCCATTGCGTAAAGCTTTGACTGGTATGGAACACGGGCCAGACATGTCCAAACTGATGCCATTGCTACAGCGTGTTAATTTTTAAGTGATAATTTGAACGTTTAGATGCTTTAAATGTTCGTCTACCAATTCGATCTCTACAGGGGATAAAATTTGCGCGCGCGGATACAACGGGTTTTCGCGATCATTTAAAACTGGTCTATCCCATGCTGTTGTTGTCTCAAAAAAACGAGTGACGCCTTCGCGATTATAATGCGTATGAAATCGGCTCTTCTCCGCTTTGTTGAGTAGAAAAAGATGCCGACCGCCAAGTAACCTGTTGATATGTATGGTTTCTGATAACTTTACATAGAGCAGGTATATGACAATCAACATCTCGCAGCATATTTTAGGCCTCAAAGGGCAACGTGTAAATGAAATTAAACTGGATGACGGCGGTGTTAAGATTGTCATTCACTGCAGCCGAGACGCGCGTAGGAGGGCTATAGACCCTGCTACAGGCCAGAAGGGAAGCATCAACCAGCATGTCCGCCGACAAGTAAACGACATCCCCCTTTTTGGGTATCCTTGTGTGGTCGAGATTGAGCTGGCGCAGGTTTATATTAACAAGGGCGAACGCCGCATTGAGGGGTGTGATTTTGTTGATAAAGGGTGCCGTTTCACTCACCGATTTTGCCGACTGATCAGTGGATTATGTCGGCATATGTCTATTCAAGCGGTTTCCAGACATTTGGATATACGATGGGAAACGGTCAAGAATATCGACAGGGCATACCTTATTGAAACTCTCCCTACGCTTGATCCTGCAGAGCTAACTGGCTTGGAATATATTGGTGTAGATGAAGTTGCCCGGGCGAAAGGTCATGACTACATGACGGTGGTCTACGATATGGTTGGCGGTCATCTGATCTGGGTTGAAGCAGGCCGAACTGCCGAGGTTTTTTCAAGGTTTTTGAAACAACTGCAACCAGATACAGCCTGCAAAATAAAGGCCGTAGCGATGGATATGGGGCCTGCCTACCAAAAGGCTGTCAGAGAGTCCTTGCCGTTGGCCGACATAGTATTTGACCGTTTCCACGTCATGAAAAACTACAGCAAAGCTATCCATAATCAGCGTCGACTTGAGTTCAGAAAGGCCGATCCAAGTGGTAAAGAGTTGATGAAAGGGACGCATTATCTGTTGCTCAAAAATGCGGATAAGTTGAGTGAAAAACAAAGTGACAAGCTGCAAAGGTTGCTGGAGAGCAATAGCAACCTGAATGCACTTTACGTCTTGAAAGAACAGCTTCAGCTGCTGTGGAGTGCCGCTTCATTTGAGGCGATGGCGGAGCAACTGGAACGTTGGTGCCTGATAGCAGATCAGTCACAGATGCTCTATCTAAAAAAGTTCGCGAAATCCCTACGGAAACATTGTGTGGGCATCTGCAACTACGCCAAACACAAGCTCACAAGCGCCAGGACAGAGGCTGGTAATGTCAGTATAGGAATGATCCGTAAGCGAGCCAGAGGCATCAAGGATACCGAATACTTCAAACTCAAAATTAGACAATCATCCATTCCAGATAATCAATCTATGCTCTATTTGAAATCCTAAATCTACTCAACAAAGCGGAGAAGTGCCATGAAATCCTTGGATAACGCAATCCAGATAACTGAGTAATATTGGTTTTGTCGGCCCTAAGCTGTCAACGCATTCGGGTTTTGCAACGTAGATTTGAAAGTCTACATCTGCTATATCTAGGCGATTATAGCCAACCTCTCTTTCGTCTAAAGCATCCCACCCAATACTTGCAACATCTGCCTTCATACCATCTATGGTACAGGTTGGGTCTGGTCGAATACTCAAGTATGAAATGTTGCGATTACATGCTGTTACCCATTCACGCCGCCATCCTGATATAGATGCTTTATATGGGTTTTCGTAAATATGGGTCGCTAGGTTGACCAACGATCCATATCCGAAAAAGAAAGATTTAAGCGTATCCATTTAGAATGTAATTGGCGGTGTACGTTGACCTTGGGCTTTTGCCGTTTTGATCTGTGCTGCTGTTTGGTTCACTGTGTTGATGCGATCTTGTGATGGTGGGTGTGTTGATAGGAACGCATTTGATCCACCTGCTGTACGGTTAAAGGATTTAGCACCGACAACAGGATTATATCCAGCACGTGATGCAATATGTGTTCCGATGCGGTCCGCTTGTAGTTCGTAGTTTTTTGAATAACCACGCGCGCCAATCAATCCACCCAAATCAGTTCCCGTGTTCACATTGGCTCCTAGAACGCCTGCAAGGATACCCCCAACAACAGCACCCGCCGTTGCATTCTGTCTTTGCTTAATCAAATGGGTTGCCATTTGATGTCCCGCTTCGTGGCCCATAATAAAAGCAATTTCATGGTCATTTTGAATGGAGCGTATCATGTTGATGTTAAATGTGATCACTGGGCGCCCATCTTTACCGATAGATTGGAAAGCGTTTGGGGCTTGCTTGGGATCGTTCAGCACTTTGATTTGGAAGTCGCAAAATTTTGCAGGAGCTTTGGGGTGCATCTGACGACATGAACGCTCAGCAACAGGTTCTACACGGCCAGAAACACGTTTGAAAGCGGCTAAACCAGATGATGCGCTTCTTAGTTTTGTCACTTGTGGCTTTGTAGGTGCAGGTTTTTGGGGTTGAGGGGCAGGGCCCGTTGTCTCAACACAACCGACTACGAAAGGAAACAAAGCAAGAGTTAAAATTTTAGAGTTCATGTTTTTCACCTAATAATACCTATTCCCTAAAAGGGTATACCAAGTCATATAAGGTGTGAAGGCACCTGTTTCAATTCATAGGGTGTGTGGGAGAGAGATTATGACAAAACCAAAGCTGATAGTGACGCGCAAATGGCCCGTATCTGTTGAGGCACGTTTAAGTGAAACTTTTGATGTTACATTAAATGAAAGTGATGTACCTTTCGATGCTGCTGCATTTGTCTCTGCGTTTCAAAATTACGATGCTGTATTGCCAACTGTATCTGATAAAATTCCAGCTGAAGCATATACAGCACCAAACGTACGGACAAAGTTATTAGCTAATTTTGGTGTTGGGTATAATCATATCGATGTAGCGGCGGCTCATGCCGCAGGGATGACGATCACGAATACACCAGGGGTTTTAACAGATTGTACTGCTGATATTGCAATGGGTTTGTTGTTGTCCGCCGCGCGCCGTATTGGCGAAGGTGAACGCGAAGTTCGTTCTGATAATTGGACGGGTTGGCGGCCGACACATATGATTGGTGCTAAAGTAACAGGTGCCACTTTGGGGATTATTGGTTTTGGGCGTATAGGCCAAGCAATGGCGCACCGTGCACATCATGGTTTTGGTATGAAAGTTGTTTTCCAAAACCGTTCCAAAGTGGCAGATGATATTGCTGCACAAACAAATGCAACACAGTTGGATACAGTGGCCGAAGTTATGGCCGCATCTGATTTTGTATCACTGCACTGCCCAGGTGGTCAGGCAGAACCAATTGTTAATGCCGCAGCACTGGCAGCAATGAAAACGAACGCATATTTAATCAATACTGCACGCGGTGATGTTGTTGATGAAGCAGCTTTGATTGCAGTTCTTGAAAATGGAAATATCGCTGGTGCTGGTTTGGATGTGTTCGCTGCGGAACCAAATATTCCTACTGCACTGAGAAATTTGCAAAACGTTGTTTTGGCGCCACATTTGGGCAGCGCAACATTAGAAACGCGTGAAGCTATGGGCAATATGGCGACAGATAATGCAATTGCATTCTTTGATGATATAACACCACCGAATTTGGTGCAGAGGTGATATGACGACGCTTTTAAAACTGACACGAGATTGTTTTGATGCAGGGGTCGTAGCAGCGGATCCTGCTTTGGCCTTAAAGAGCGCTTTGGCAGATTGCCCTAAGGCTTTGCAAGGAACAGGGAAATTACACGTTATTGCTGCTGGTAAAGCCGCAATGGCAATGATGGAACAGGCTTTGCAATTGTCTAAACCAGACAGTGCTATGGCTGTTACCAATTACGAAAATTTAAAAGAATTGGATAATTGTATTGTACTTGGCTCCAATCATCCAACCCCTGATATTCAGGGCGTAAAAGCAGCTCAAGCGATCATAGCAAAACTCTCTGCGGCAGAAACAGAAGATACAGTTCTATTACTTCTCAGCGGCGGGGCATCTGCACTTTTACCTGCACCTGTGCCTGAGATCAGTTTTGACAGCAAAATCAAAGTG
Organism: Amylibacter sp.; assembly: GCA_965206885.1. GTDB lineage: Bacteria > Pseudomonadota > Alphaproteobacteria > Rhodobacterales > Rhodobacteraceae > Amylibacter. The sequence continues at coordinate 208,605 of CBDBLJ010000012.1, forward strand.
AATGACATATTGGTTGGTTCTGGGCTGCCAATTGGGAAGATGAATGTTGTTCGTAAATCATTGTCTCAGCTTAAAGGCGGGGGCTTTGCGCGTTTGGCAAGTCCTGCGAGCTTATATGCGTTTATCCTCTCTGACGTGCCTGATGATAATCTGGCAGATGTAGCCAGCGGCCCGACGGTTGCAGCCCCTGATTGTATGTTTGATGCGGTGGGTATTTTGAAAGGCGCTGGGTTATGGGCAAAGTTACCTGCAGATGTACAAAGCTATTTAAACACCCCTGAAAAACGTGCCGTGGTGCCTGCATATAATATGTTGATTGCGGGTAATACCGTGAGTGTCGAAGCCATGGCAAAACCTATTCCAGATGATTTTAAAACGGTGTTTTCAAATACTCCTATGACGGGGGATGTGAATGATGCCGCACGTGAAATTGTGGATGCAATGTTGAACTGCCCAACAGATCAGAAAACTGTTTTCTTATGGGGTGGTGAAACCACTGTGCAATTGAACGGTAAAGGTATGGGCGGGCGTAACCAAGAACTCGCCCTGCGTGTTGCCGTGTTGATGAAAGGTCAAATGTCAAATCGTGACTGGGCGTTCTTAAGCGGCGGTACGGATGGTATTGATGGTCCGACGGATGCGGCTGGTGCGGTTGTGTCAGGAGCAACTCTTGCACAGATTACCAAAGCTGGGTTTGATGTGGATGCAGAACTAACACAGAATAATTCTTACCCCGTTTTAGAACGTATTGATGCTTTGATTAAAATTGGTGCAACAGGAACGAACGTTGCAGATTTGCAAGTGGCAATCGTTGGCTAATGATCTTTCTCTAACCGTCTGGAAAATGCATCTACTGCAAGGTGTAAACAAACGGTTAGAACTGCCAACACGATAAGGGATGCAAACAGCAAGTCTGTTTTAGCGCGCCCATTTGCGAGTAACATTAAATACCCAAGTCCTTTTGATGCGCCGACCCATTCTCCGATCACAGCTCCAATCGGTGCATAAACTGCTGCCAAACGCAATCCAGAACCGAGTGATGGTAATGCCGATTTAAACCGCACATGCCATAGAGTGCGCATCGGTGAAGCCCCCATGGTTTTGGCTAAGTCCAAATATCCAACGGGTGTTTTCATCAACCCATCAAAGAATGCAGAAGCGACTGGAAAATAGATTATCAACACAGCCATAACGATTTTAGATGTGATGCCGTAGCCAAACCAAAGGGTTAGAATAGGGGCAAGGGCAAAGACGGGGATCGCTTGCGAAAACACAAGGATTGGGCGTAATATTGCACGCGCCGTATTTGATGTGGCAAGGTTGACTGCCGTTAAAATACCAAGGATTGAGCCAATTAGAAGGCCCAATAAAACCTCCCCTATTGTGACCCATGCATTTTCAATAATGATCTCGCGACTGTCCCACAATGTGTAGGCTACATCGGCAGGAGGGGGCAGAATAAAACGCGGTACGCCAGATAACACAACGACCATTTGCCAAATGAGTATTAGGATGATTGCGGATATAAAGCCGTGCTTCCAATTCATCAGGTAATCCCCCGTAAAATTCGGAACAACACACCTTGTGCGGTCAGGGTCTCTGGATCATCGACAGCACGTACAGGTGGCGTGGACGGCATTGTAACCGTCTGTAATCCATCCTGTTCCATGACAAAAACCGAATGCCCTAATCGGGCTGCCTCTGCTGGATCATGTGTCACAAGCAGAACAGTTTTACCCTTTAACAATTCGGCAGACAATTCTTGCATTTCAGCGCGTGTTTTTGCATCCAAAGCAGAAAAAGGTTCGTCTAATAAAATCACAGGGCGGTCTTCCATCAACGTACGTGCAAGGGCCACGCGTTGACGTTGCCCGCCTGACAATGTCTTTGGTTTCTTAGTGTGGAAATCGCGCAACCCGACACGATCTAACAATTCTGTAGCACGATCCAAGTCAGGTGCTTCACCTCGAAGTTTTGCGCCGATACAGATATTTTCAAGAACCGATAACCATGGAAATAAAAGATCACTTTGCGCCATATAAGCCACGCGGTCCGCAAGTGATTTGTCGTCACTGGTGGTGATGTTCCCGTTGAAGTCAACGGCGGTTTCCAACGCCGCGATCTCGCGTAAAACGGTTGTCTTACCGACACCAGATGGCCCTAATAAACAGGTCCATTCATTCGGGTTTATATCAAGAGTGAGCGGCGCAAAAAGGGGCGCGCCATCAATAGTGGCTGAACCCGAAAACCTTATGCCGATACCACCACTCAAGCGCCGCGTAGTCCCATATCCCAAAAGGATGCTTCAAGCTGTGTTGCGGTTGCAAAGCGTTTGATTAAAGCATTCCAACGTGGGCTATTTTCGTAATCAGATCCCAAACGCGATCGAACAGCCGTGTCAATCATGTCGCCAACCATAACGCAAAGCTCTTGATATTCTGGGTCTGCATAGGTGTTGATCCAATCTTGATAGGTATCAGATGTACATTCTTTACCCAAACGTTCCCCAATTGCACCGTATCCCATGACACATGGAGCGAGTGCTGCCATTAGGTCTAGAAAATCGCCTGAATACCCAGCTTCTAGCACGTAACGCGTATAAGCAAGGTTTTCAGATTCTTCTACAGCTGTGAACAGTTGGTCTTCGGATATGCCAAGCTCTGCACATGTTTTTACATGCAATTGCATCTCGTCATTAACCAAGGCATTAACAGTTGCAGAACAGATTTTCATTTCCTCTAATGTATCCGCTTTAACCACGGCTAGGGCCCAAGCGCGAGAAAAGTGAACGAGGAATACATAATCTTGTATCAAATAGTGAATAAACGCTGCTTTAGGCAATGTGCCATCGCGCAAGCCTTCGACGAAGGCATGGCGCGTATAAGCGCGCCATGGTTCAGGTGCAGCGTCGCGCAAAGATGCGAAAACGCTGCCATATGATGTTTGCGCCGTCATTATTGCGCGTTCAGGTCGATTGCCAGATCAGAAACTGATTTTGCCTCTTTGATCAAACCGCTTTCAAGTAGGAAATTCTCAAAGTGTGCGTAGCGACCGTGATCCAATGCTGTTGGACGCAATGCAAAACGTGGTAGTGTATCAACCCAAGCTTTTGCATTTAACTCATCTTGCAGTTCTTTTGAGGAACCAGAAAACACATCCCAGCTTGCTTCTGGATTATTCACAATGAACTGTGTTGCTTTTTCAGTCGCTGCCAAGAAACGCTTAATTTTATCCGCATCCATTTTTTCAGGGTTAGCCACATAGATCAGCTCATCATATGTTGGAACACCTTCTTCTTCGATGTAAAAACATTTGCCTTCAACGCCTTCGATTTCCATCTGGTTCAGCTCAAAGTTACGGTAAGCACCTATTACAGCATCAACTTGTTTTGACATCAAAGATGGAGACAAAGACCAGTTTACGTTTACCAATTCTACATCATCAATTGTAAGATCATGTGTTTTAAGAACAGCACCTAGAACCGCTTCTTCAACACCAGCAACAGAGAAACCAACTTTACCACCCTTAAGGTCGGAAATGTTTTTAATTGGGCCATCTTTAAGGACCAACAAACAGTTCAATGGGGTCGCTACCAAAGTGCCAACACGTTTCAATGGCAAGCCTTCTGCCACTTGCAGGTGTAAAGATGGCTGATATGAAATCGCCAAGTCTGCTTGGCCTGCTGCAACCAATTTTGGTGGATCAGCAGGATCAGCAGGGGCAATGATTTTAACTTCAAGACCTTGATCTGCAAAATAGCCTTTTTCTTGGGCCACAATGATTGGGCCGTGATCTGGGTTGATGAACCAATCTAATAGAACAGTCATCTTGTCAGCGGCCATTGCTGGCGCCGCTAAGATTAGCATCAAAAATGTAGCAATAATACGCATCGGCGTGTCCTTCCTTGCTTTAAGTATCTCCCATGGCGACCAGAGAAATCTGACCCTTCCACGATGTGTTTAAACGGGTTGCTGCCTGCCATGACCGCAATCCACTACGGCAAACCATGACGGCTCTTTGGTTGTTTCTGGGTGTTGGGCCATCTTCGCCAAAATCAGCGGCATTGGCGCGGAGAGCATTTGGTGTGACAGGTGTGGGAGCTTCTATATCGCCGCGTAATTCCACAACATAATCCGTATCGGTTATTTGGGATGCGGCGATGAATGCATAGGTGGCAGCTTCAGGTTCTGGAGCATTGTCAAAGCGGAAGCTAGAGGACCGAAACGTCGATGCATCAAAGCGTACTAATTGTCCAAGCGGGCTTGGCTCAATGCTTAATAAAACTGACAGTGCCATTTGAGCCTGGATTGAACCGATTGTGCCAACCACAGGGCCTAGTACGCCCGCTGTTGCACAGCTTTGCGCACGATCTGGTAAGTCTGGGAAGAGTGCGCGTAAGCTTGGTGCGCCGCCACAAAATCCACCAACATATCCTGCAAGGCCAAGTGCGGATGCACTGATCAAGGGTATGTTTTGGGCAAGACATGTATCGGATAAAATATAAGAAGCTGCAAAACTGTCTGCGCAATCCAAAACAATATCAACGCCATTGATAAATCTGTACACATTTATGGGATCGAGGAATGTAATCGCTGGTGTCACAGTACATTCTGGATTTAAGTTTTTTAAAATCTTTTGTGCAGCTTCTGCTTTCGGAATACCGATCCAGCTTTGCCCATAGAGTGTCTGTCGGTGCAAGTTGCTTTCATCGACAATATCGCCATCTACCAAAGTGATCTGTCCGATGCCAGCGCCGACAAGATATTGCAATACAGGCACGCCTAAGCCGCCAGCACCCACAACCAAAACATGCGTGTTTTGGAGGGTCGTTTGCCCAACTTCGCCGACTTCGGGCAGGATTATTTGGCGTGCATAACGGCTCATCGTGTGGCCTTCACCCATTCTGATAAGCGCGCTTCGGGATCAGCATTCAATGTGATGTCAGTCACTGCTGAAACAATATCAGCGCCTGCTTCAAACACACCAGCCGCGCGTTCCACAGACATGCCACCAATGCCAACTAATGGTGTGTCGCCCACAAGTTTCTTCCATTGCGTGACACGGTCCAATCCTTGTTCTGTCCACTTCATTTTTTTCAGAATTGTTGGATACACAGGACCAAGAGCTACATATTCAGGATTATACGAAAGGGCGCGATCTAATTCTGTTTCATCATGGGTGCTTAAACCAATACGCAGGCCTGCTTTTTGGATTGCAGCCATATCAGCCGCATCCATATCCTCTTGGCCCAAGTGAATGAAATCACATTTCTCATCCATCGCGATTTCCCAGAAATCGTTTACAACCAATTCACATCCATGATCTGCACATAGTTTTTTTGCGATTTTGATATCGGATCGTACGATATCCAACGGTTGATCTTTGATGCGCAATTGCACAAGTTTAATGCCCAATGGCAACATACGCGGCAACCATTCAGCACGGTCAAAGATGGGGTAGAAACGATCTAGGGTCATGTCAGGAACGCCTTTCCAATGACAGGTGTCGAAGGTGCAGCCATATCACGTGGTTCCATCGGATCAGCAACAGCTGCCAATTGACCAGCTTCCACAGCCAACGCCATGGCGCGGGCCATTTGCGCAGGATCACCCGCTTTGGCAACCGCTGTATTTAGCAAAACTGCGTCATAGCCAAGCTCCATCGCTTGTGCTGCATGAGAGGGCAGGCCAATGCCCGCATCAACCACTAAAGGTACATCATCAAAATGCGCACGCAATGTGCGTAAGCCCAAGACGTTATTCAACCCTTGACCCGAGCCAATAGGTGCGCCCCATGGCATCAATACTTCACAACCTGCATTTAGTAATTTGTCGGCAACGATCAAATCCTCAGTGGTATATGGAAAGACCTGAAAGCCATCTTCAGTTAAAATTTTAGCAGCTTCAACCAATCCAAATACATCAGGTTGTAATGTATCTGTATGACCAATCACTTCTAGTTTGATCCATTTTGTATCAAATACTTCACGCGCCATATGGGCCGTTGTCACGGCTTCTTTTACTGTATGGCATCCCGCCGTATTTGGCAGGATCGCAACACCAAGATTTCGGATCATAGACCAAAACTCTTGCCCCGCTTTATCTTGTCCGCTTTCACGTCGTAATGAGACAGTTGCTACACCCGCTTTTGATTGCGTAAACGCATCTGCTAAGATCGCAGGAGATGGATATAACGCTGTACCAAGCATCAAGGGATTGTCGAGTGTGACACCGTAAAACTTACGCATTATCAACCCCCTTGCATTGGGGCCAGAACTTCCAGTCTGTCCCCTTCGTTTAATGTGTGATTAGCCCGTAAACTAACAGGTATGAAATCTTCATTCACCGCAGTTGCCACTTTAGCATCACCAAAGCCAAGCTCAATTAATGCATCCGTAAGTGTGGCTGCTGATACGTTAAGGCTTTCGCCATTTAGCTTAATGTTCATCCATCACCTCTGGGCGTGTGCCATCAAAAAGAAAATCTGCGGTCATTCGGGCCAATGCAGGTGCCAGCAGAAAACCATGTCGGTATAAACCGTTCGCGTAAATCATATCGCCACGTTCGCGTATGCGAGGTAAGTTATCTGGGAATGCAGGGCGTGCATCCACACCGATTTCCAGAATTTCAGCTTCGCCAAAGGCAGGGTGCAATGCATAAGCTGCGGATAAAAGCTCTAGCATTGACCGCGCTGTAATACGGTTACGTTCTGTCGCTTCGATCATTGTTGCACCCAGCATAAATACGCCGTCTCCACGCGGCACGATGTATAGTGGGATGCGTGGGTGCAATAATCTGACAGGGCGTGATAATGTGATGTCAGGACATTTTAAAACTAACATTTCACCTTTAACACCGCGCAGATCAGTGAGCGCGTTACGTGCCGATAAGCCACGACAGTCGATGGTTTTTTTGTAAAAATTGTGAGCCGTTGTTTGCACAGTAATATTTTGAGCGGATAGTTTTGTTGCTAGTGCTTTCAAAGCATATCGTGGTGTTAGATGAGCTTCGCTTTCAAAGAAAAGACCTGTATTAAAACGGCCTTCTAAATCGGGCTCCAACGCAGCAATTTCAAGATCATCAACCGTTGCAAAATCAGTCGTGCGTCTTGCGAAACGTTTCAGTTCAGATTGATCACGGCCCATTGCCAAAACCAAGGATCCATTACGGGAAACGCCACCTGCATGGGTGTCCCACCAATCGATGGATTCCTGCCCCAAACGTACAACAATTTCTTCTGTGCTTTCACCTTCGCAAAAGGGGGCAAGCATGCCTCCAGCCCACCATGAACAGGCGTGCTCGCCTATGGCCGTTTCACGGTCATAAAGGCGCACAGTACCACCACGGGCAGTAATCTCGGTTGCCATGCAAAGTCCTGCAACACCGGCACCTATGATGGAGACATCAACCACTATTCTGCCCAGACCTTATGGAAGTGATGTACAGGACCATGCCCAGACCCAATAGCCAAATCATCCGCCTTTAAAATAGCCTGTTGTAGATATGTATGTGCTTCACGTACGGCTGCATTCAGGGGCAATTTTTTGGCCAAACCAGCAGCAATGGATGATGACAATGTACATCCCGTACCATGCGTGTTTTTCGTCTCAACACGTTTGGCTGTCAGTTCAACTATATCGTCTTTCGAGATAAGGAAATCACTACAGATATTACCACTCGCATGTCCGCCTTTCATAAGAATTACTTCAGGGCCTAAGTTTAGCAGGGCCTGTCCTTGGACGCGCATTTGTTCTGATGAGTTGGCCTCTTTTGTACCTAATAATTTAGCCGATTCAGGTAAGTTCGGTGTTAGGGCTGTTGCCATTGGTAACAATTCTGAGATCAATGCAGATACTGCTTCTTCCTTTAGCAAAGCATCGCCTGATTTTGCGACCATCACAGGGTCCAAAACAACAGGACCATCAAACCCTTTTAAACCATTTGCAACAGTCGAAATAATCTCAGGAGAGGATAGCATTCCAATCTTAATCGCATTGACGGATAGGTCGCTTAAAACAGCATCAATTTGCGCAGCAATCATATTTGTCGAAATTTCCTGAACCGCTGTTACAGCTCGTGTGTTTTGTGCTGTAATAGCTGTGATCACACTGGCCCCATAAACACCCAATGCTGAAAATGCTTTTAGGTCAGCCTGAATGCCAGCACCACCGCCGCTGTCGGACCCTGCAATTGTTAAAGCAATAGCTGTCATCATTCACTCCACATCATATGTGATCAGGAATGCAACGGGTTGGAGAGCGGATGACATGTGTCGTGACCGTTCCCTACGCCAGTTTACCCCGGATCAGGTTCGATGGGTTTATGCAGCTGCATGTCTCAGCCTTATATTTAAGGCTCCCCAACGGTGTTGTATCGTGTCTAGGGTAAAGAGAAAGAGTCTTCAAGGGGCGGTAATGCTTTAAGGAAAACCGAAAGTTTATTCAGAAAATAACTCTTTGAGTTTCAAGCGTTGTATCTGACCCGACGCGCCTTTTGGTAGCTCTTTCACAAAATGAATACGATCAGGGCATTTGAGTGCCCCTAAATTGCTTCTACAAAGCTCTATGAGTTCATCACCTGTTACTATGCTACCAATTGGTGTGACGATCGCTGCTTCAATGCGTTGACCATGCGTTTCGCATTGATTGGCAAAAGCCGCAGCTTCGATCACTTCTTTATGGCTGTAAAGCACATCATCGATCTCGCGTGGTGCGATGTTTTCGCCGCCTTTGATTATCAACTCTTTCAAGCGACCTGTCACGAAAACAAATCCGTCCTCGTCTTGATATCCCATATCGCCTGTGCGGAACCATCGGTCATGGGTCAAAGCGGCTTTTGTGGCTTCGGGGTTGTCTAGATATTCCTTTAGAATATTAGGGCCGCGTACAACAAGTTCACCTGTCACACCTGATTTGACAGGCTTTTGTTTGTGGTTGAAGATAGCAACGTCATTTCCACATCCAACCCCTGATGATCCAATCTTGCGTTGTTTTGGCAGCAGTGGGCTTGCAAGGATAGAGGCCGCTGCTTCGGTCAGCCCCATTGTTTCGATAATCGTAATGCCGAATTTATCTTCAAAGTTGGTTTGAAGTTCAGGGGCGAGTGGTGCACAAGCAGAACGCCCAAAGCGCATGCGATTTTTACAAGCATCATTTGGCACGCGGTCACTGTGCAACAAACGTGATAGAATGGTTGGTACGGCGGAAAACCATGTGGCTTCGTAATCTTCGCAATATTGCCAGAATTTTTTTACAGTAAACTCGATTGCCATTGCCACCTGACTGCCAGATACAAGGGGTGCAATTAATGTCACGCATAGCCCGTTGATGTTATAGAATGGCAAAACGCAAAATGCGCGATCAGAAGGGGTAAGATCATGAGCAATAGATGTAGCCCATCCGCCAGCCAATAGACTTGCTTGTGTGTGAACAACACCTTTGGGAACGCCTGTCGTACCTGATGTATACATCAGCAAAGCATGATCATCAGCTGTAATATCGTGTAGGTCGACATCTTGCAGTTTACCAGCCCCTGGGAACATGATGTGTGTGTCTACAGGAATTGTACAAGGGTGCGCATCCACTTCGGATAAGGCCGCACCAAATAGGCTGACCTGGCTTTTACCTAAAAAGATATAGCGAATTTTACTGTGGTTGATGGCGTGCCCTAAGGCAGAAGGACCTACAGATAAATCCAGTGGTGTTGCGCGAAAACCGCCATAAAAAATCCCGAATAAACAAATAATTGCATTGCGCCCATTGGGTTTACATATTGCAACACTTTCGCCTTTATCTATGCCCAATGCTGTTAAACGGTACGCCACATCGCAGGCCGCATCTCGCAATTCACCCCATGTGATCGTGGTGCCTTTGTCTGGAAAGAAATGGCTGACCGCGTCAGGGGTGCTATCCGCACGGTGATCTATCCAATCACGTACAGTCCCTGTCGGAGGGGTTTGGGTATTAAATTTCATGTCTATTTACTTTCGTCCGCATCCATTTTGCGTTCCAACCATAGTACCCCAAAGCGGATGATTAAGACAAGAACCAGGTACTCTAATGTAAATAAAGCGTAACTACCCAGCATGGGTATCCGCTTGATAGTCAGCACTATATCCGTGAGCGTATTATTGTCAATAAGCGTTGTTTTTCATACGACGCGCAATCCAGCAATCAATTGATCTGGTGGTTTCAACAGGGTTTCAATTATAGACCAGCCCTGTTTTCTGGCGGTGTTGATCACGGTTCTGAGAATACAGAAGACTTCCGCTCCGCGCAGCGTCCGAAAACAGCCTGATACTTTCTGCCTGACTTTACCCATTCGCAAGTCTCGCTCGGCTTCATTATTGGTGAACGGCACATTTGGATCGACAAGGAAGCGAAGCACCTCTGTCTTAAAGTCTTGCAACCTCAATGCGAGATTATGGCCCGTCCGGCGCTTTGGACGGCCGCGCCGTTTTTTTTCTGTCTGCGCTGATGAAAGTGCTGGCAGTGCTTCATGATACGCTATCGCCTCGGCGATATTTGCATCGTATAGTTCGAATACCGCCTGTATGGCCGCCTCATCCCGCTGTCCGCCTTCGTTGTACATATTCTCAGCCAAGGTCTTCGCCTTCAACAGGATCGCTTTCATAGGCTTTGCCCATGGCTCTTTCTCAATCTCAATTAAAGCCTGCAACTCGCGCAAGTGATGGGCATTACACAAGGCGTGCTCGACCCCCTCCATTTTGAAATATGCCTTCCAGTGATCATGCACCACAATACCCGAGACGCCACAAAGCAACTCTCCGCGTTTGCTTGAAACCCGAAAGTGGCTCAATAAGGGCGAGCAGATCACATGTGTCCAATGCAGTTTGCCAACAGCACGCTGGCCGGTCTCATCCAAATGCACAACGCCAGACTGTGATCCAATCAAAGCTTCCTTGATTGCTAGTGTCATGGGCTTCAAGCGATCCGCTGTGCGCCAGATAAGGCTGGTCAATGTTGCAGGGGCAATCGGCACCCCAAGCAAGTCAATAAATATCTCGCCAAGGCGGTGTTCCGGAATGCAATGAACCGTTTGTAAATAGCTCGCAATGCCTGCAATGCGGGCCCCATACTGCACTGGTGCATTTATACCATCGGGAAAGTCGGCACGGGTGATCCCATCACACTGGTCGCAGCGACACTGATGCGTGCGGTGCTCTGTCACCTGCGGTGGTGGCGGCGGCGGCAGATCGATCACCTGTCGTGCAGTGCTGGCTTCTGCCGTTTCTGGGCTAAGCGGTGCTCCACAACCAGAACAAACCACAGGAAAATGGTCTATAATCGTGTCTGGCGTCGGTGTTTGCCTGAGCGTTTTGCCTGTGTGGCCAGGTTGGCCGCCAGACTTGCGATCAGACGGGCCACGCAGGCTCTTTGTTCGCTTCTTCGCATTGGGTTTACCAAGGCCGTCACTGGAGGGTGGCTTGCCGCTGGTACGGCTATTCAAGCCGAGACGGCGTTCCAATGCAGCTATACGCTCTTCCATATGTTTTTGACACTCTTCCAGATGCTTGTTGATCTGTAGGAGTTCTTCGCAGGCGGTTTGAAAATATGCGGCCCGGGTATCCGCTTCCACCAGACGCTCTTCTAAAGTGAGAAAGCCAACTGGTGGTGCGTCGAACGGCGCCAATTTGGAAAGTTTAAACGTCATTCCCCTATTGATTCAGAGGTTAAGCCATCCGTCAACAAAAATGATGAAAAAATGTCAAAAACATGCTGGGTAGTTACAATAAAGCATATATCTCTAGTGGATGGTATTCATGGGCACGAACTTATAGGTCTAGCCGTTTTTTCGTTTATTTTAATCAATTCTTAAGCAGTATTTAATCAAGATGACCTGAGTTTTAATGTTTATTAAAATAAGGTTAGTGTTGTGGCAAAGAAGGTGACCTTTCCAAAATTAAGGCTATTGGCTCTCATTGCTGCAATCCCGATTGCGTTTTTAGGTGGGGTGGTCTTGTTAACAGATGCAGCCAAGCCATTGATTGCACATGGCCCAATCCAGGCAGGTCACCAAGATGTTGAATGCAGTGGCTGCCACGTTTTAAGTGTGGGATCATATCGTCAACAAATTCAAGCGAATATATTATACGCTTTTGGTCAACGCGAAGCGCCTGTCGATTTCGGATACGCCTCCGTGACTTCGGCACAATGCCTTGTATGTCATGAACGTAAAAATGAACGTCATCCCATTTATAGATTTCGTGAACCACGATTTATCAAAGCACTGGAAACGATAGAGGCATCCTCATGTCTTGGCTGTCATTCGGAACATTCGGATCAACGCGCGTTTGTAAGGCAAGATTTCTGCCAAGCTTGTCATGCTGATTTGATCGTAAAAAATGATCCAATTGATGTGCCGCATAAAATATTACTGGTAGAGAAGTCATGGGGGACATGCTTGGGGTGCCATGACTTTCACGGGAACCATCCTGTTAAAGCCCCTTTGAAATTAGACGCTGCACATTCACCCAAAGATATACGTGCATATTTAAACGCTGGTCCCAGCCCATATGGGGATGCAAAAACATATAAGGCGAAAGAAAAATGAACCTTACAAAGACTGTTTTAGTTGGAGTTTTCACCTGTATGGGAGTGTATCTTTTTGCATCGGCGCCGCCACCACTTGTGGACCAAAGCACCACTGGCGGTGACAGGCGTGTGGTTGAGGTTGAAAAACTTTTTAACGCAGTAAATGCGGTAAATGAAGCAGCACGGACAATTTATACCAAGCAGATTGTCGGGGTTGGTTTGAAAATTGGATTTAAGTTTGGCGAAGATTGGGCGGAACCAAACATAGAGAAAGGTCCGCTTCCAGCGTTATTCCTGCGATTGGCAGCGCACCAATTGGAAACGAAACCGCCACAACTGGGATTATATTTGGGGTCTGATGAGCCGATCAATAAATCTAATCTTTTTACAAGGGATCAAGCCGTGGCTTTTACGATGCTAAAAGAGACGCGGATTCCTATTTTCACACAAGATGAAGCCGTCGGTCATATTGCGATGTACCCTGATATTGCAGAGGTACAACCTTGTGTTTCATGTCATAATGATCACTTGGATAGCCCTAAAGCTGATTGGGAATTAAATGATGTTATGGGAGCAACCACATGGACGTATCCCAAAGGTCGTATCGGAATGTCAGAATATCTAGAAACCCTAGATGCAATGTTCCAATCTATCGAAGAAACCTACACGCAATATCTGGAGAAAACTTCAAGGTTTCAAGTACCTATCTTAATTACTGATGAATGGCCCAGTGCAAATAACCCTGTCTTGCCAAATGCAAAAACATTTATGGTGGCAGTGCGCCGCGCATCAGCAGAAACGATCATAATTCAACTGACCACGGATCAACTTGCTGGAGACACACAATGAATACGATCATTCTAAAGGCAAAGAAACTACCATATCTGGTTTTCGCTCTTATTGCGATCATTCTGGCATTGACGGCGAACACGATGGTGCATCAAATTGCTGAATATATTGGCGCGGGCATGGACAACCATTTGGCAAAGCCTGTTAAGAAGAAAATATTGTTTCAGGTTATGGCTGATGCGTTGAGCGGTGTTGATTAACATCAGATGAGCGTCATTCAAACCTGAATGCTATCTTGGGCTATACATTCCCCAGTAAAGACTATACCAGCCGAATCTTATTCTCTGCCAGTACAGGTTTAGGTGCTACGTTTCAGAGATCAGTCAGGTCTGGTGATAGACCCAACCATAGAAGATAACGTTGTGATAAAAACTCTTACTGACGCCATAGAGGCGCGTGGATATGATACTTTAACACCTGTACAAGAAGCCGTAACAGAACCAGAACTTGGGTAAGCATCAAGGGAACCCCCTCTATTTTGGTCTGACTTGAGCTGCGATTATTGCGCGAGGCTGGCGATGTGGCTGGCGTGATATGAGGATTTTTCTGATGATCAAGCGACGGGGTGGCCGAGGTTCCAAGTAAACATCAACGCTGCATTATCTGATCGTTGATTCGTTGGGCCAGCTTTCGGGCTTTGGGTGTGTCCAGAGCCTCAAGTTCACTTGCGATGAGGCACCGGTGAGGCGGATTTTCCAGTGCGTATCTTCCGATTTCAACAACGATGTCGTCATCGGCGACAGTTAAAAGCGCTTCGATCTTTTGGCTGGTTGGATTTTTCCGGAACTCGGCAAGCAATCCTGCCCTTGCGCTGATATGGCCCAGATTCCCCGCCACTGTCAGAGCGGTTCGTCGGACTGAAGGGTCTGGGTCGCTGAACCCGATTTCCAAGGTGCTTCGCTGTGGGCTGTTCGATTGTATAAGGATGAAGGCTTGGGCACGGACTGTTGGTGCGCCGTGTTCCAGCCATGGCAAGATTTGTGCCTGAGGCAGCTTCAAGCCCACGCTCACAGCGGCTTGCAACACAAACGGGAGCAAGCTGTCGGGCAAGTCCTGTGCGCCAAGGATCTTGCTGATTTCTTTTTTTGCAGCTTCATTCCCAATGGCGCGAAGAGTTTCCAAGGCAAGCTTTTGTTCTGGTAAAGGGGTCGCAATTCCGAACCCCTTAAACCGGTTCCAAAGCGCGACGAGACCCGGAACGGCTATATCTCCCAAGCCCCGTTCCACAATCTGGGCGCACAGCAGGTCGACGTTGGACAGTGTAGCCTTTGCCGTCTTCTCGACGAGGTCTTTGTCGGACAAGCCTTCAAGGTTTTCAACGCCCAAGTCGTGCTGTGAGGTATCTGGCCCTTGCCAATTCCCGCGCTCTTCAAACAGATCCCCTTGCTCTGGGAGTGCCGCTGAATCACGGGGGCCGATCATGCCGCTATAACGCTTTGTTCCCGCTCCTCGATCATCTCCTGATAGGCCCACGGTAGGAGATCTTGCATACGGTTTGCGGGATGATCCTGGATGCGCTCGAGCACCCATGCGAGCCAGGCTTCGGGATTGACGTTGTTCATCTTGGCGGTTTCGATGAGGGTGTAGGCTATGGCGGCGGATTTTCCACCTGCCTCTGATCCCATGAACAGGTAGTTCTTACGTCCAACGGCCACAGGGCGCACCGCACGCTCGGCTGTGTTGTTGTCGATTTCCAGAAAGCCATTGTCGAGATAGGGCCGCGCCTTTGGCATGCGCGCGAGCGCATATCTGATCGCCTTGGCCAGCGGCGTCTTAACGGAGATCTTGCCCAGCTGCTCCTTGAACCAGATTTCCAACTCATCAAAGATCGGCTTGGCATATTCCTGACGCAGGGCCACGCGCTCAGCAGGCGCCAGACCCCGCGCTTGTGCCTCAACATCATAGAGCTTTCGAATGCGCAGAACGGCTTCGCCCGCCACGGGCAGCTTCAGACTTTCAAACAGGCTATAAAAATCCCGCCGAACATGGGCCATGCAGGCCATCTCTTTGACGCGCCCCGTCCGATAGGCGTCATTATACCCAGCATAGGCATCCGCATGGGCATAGCCCTTGTAGGGCTTGAGATGTTTGCTCGGATGTTCTGCGCCCCGGTTGGTGGAGAACTGATACCACACCGCCGGTGGTGCGCCGCTCGCCCAGGCGCTCTCATCTCTGGCATAGACCCAGAGCCGCGCGGTTTTTGTCTTGTTATTACCGCGTCCCTTGCCCTTTTGGAGCAGTTTGACCGTGGTGTCGTCCATGAAGATCGCTTGCGCCTCAAAAACGTGATCCCGGATGGCATCAGCCACGCGCTCCAACAGCTTAGTGCATTTGCCGACCCAGTTGGCCATGAGCGACCCGCTCAGATCGATGCCTTCATTCTCAAACATCTGGCTCTGTCGATACAGCGGCAGATGATAGCCGTATTTGCAGCACAAGATGTGGGCCATCAACGCAGGGCCGACAAAGCTCTTGGGAATAGGACGGCTTGGCATCTCGGCCTGAACCACCTTCTCACAACAGGTGCAGGCCAGTCGTGGGCGCTCAAGTTGTTTTACGACGTAATGGCCGGGCACATATTCCAGTTCTTCCATCACATCTGTCCCGAGCACTTTGAAGCTGCCACCACAGTCGGTGCAAGCATCACTGGGCGTGATGGTCTTTTTGACCCGCTTGAGCCCCTTGGGGAAAGGTTTGCGCTTGCGCGGGGTACGCGGCGGCTTTGTGGTCTCAGCGTCAGAGGGCCCATTCTCATCATCCGTCTCAGCGGCTTGTTCGATTTCAAGATCTTCAAGGATCAGCGCCAGCGCCAGCTGTGTGCTGCTTTCTGACTTTGAACCGAAGCGATGTTTTTTATGTCCGTGCAATTGCAGGCGCAGATCGGCAATCAGGGTATCTCTGCTCATAATGGCAAGCGCATGGGCGGCGCGCTCCGCAGCAAGAGCCGCTTCCATCTCATTTTCAAGGCGCTTTTGCGCTGTGGCATGGCTCAACGACAGCCCCAACAACTCCGCGTCTTTACGAGCCAATTCCGCCGCTTGTGCGGCCACAAACGCCTGCACGTCAGGGGGCAAATCAGCCAGATTTGGAGGGGTCTTACTCATGCCACTCCTTACCAAATCAAGGGCCTCATGGGAATCCCAAAACGTCAGAAATACCCATAAAACATTGCCTCTAACCTACCATCTTGGGTCGCCATGTCTTGAGCGGCATACGCCAATCCAGACCTTCCATCAGCATCGCAAGCTGCGCACGGCTCAGGTTGATCTTACCTTCCTGAGCAGAGGGCCAGATAAACCGACCCCGTTCAAGGCGCTTGGTAAACAGGCACGCGCCCTGACCATCCCACCAGATCATCTTGATCTGATCACCGCGTCGCCCTCGGAACAAAAACAGATGGCCGGAGTAAGGATCACCCCCCAGAACCTGCTCGGTCTGAACGGCCAGACCGTTGAACCCGCGCCGCATGTCAGTCACCCCCGCCGCCAGCCAGATCTTTGCATCCGCCAGTACCGGGATCATGCCGCCAGCCCACGCGCCAATTCCAGCACAAAGCCCGCATCAACCCCACCGCTCACGCTCAGCTTGCGCCCATTCTCCAAAGTGATCTCAATCTGGGGACTGGTTGTAAGCTGCGCTTCTGGCAGCACAGATGAAACATCAGTATCACTGTTTGCCACTTCGACTGGTATGAAGCCGGTATCACCCGACGCGTCCGGCTGGAACCGCGCATCACCGCGCCACGCGTAAATCCGGCGGGGTGGCACATCATGACGCCGCGAGACCATCGGAACACTCACGCCATCACCTTGGCTCTCCGCCACTAGCCGTCGCTTAAAATCATCCGTGTATTTGGAACCTCGCCCAGCCCGTCGCTTGCTCATCAGAAAAATCCTCATATCGCGCCAACCAAACCGCCAGCCTCGCGCAATAATCGCATCTCAAATCAAACCAAAATAGAGGGGGTTCCCTTGATGCTTACTGAACAGTGCCACAAGCGGTGATGCCCAATAGGGCGGCGATGACGGTGATGCGTGTCAGTTTGACAGTCATAATTTTATCCTTTGATGTTGTATAAATGCTAGAAGAACCAAAACGTTCTTGCAAGTAACAGGCTATTTTCTATCGGCAAGCCGCCGCTTACTTTGTGCTGAGGGCGACCTGTTCAAAGATCGCTTTGCAGATGTTGTTCTTTTCGATTTTAAAAAACTTGCGTGCGGCGCGTTTGTTTGGGTGGAACGGATCTCTGACAGCGCCTGATTTTTTCAAACGGAAGTGTTTTTTATTGCCAAGGTTTGCAGCAATGGTTGCGGGCGTTAAACCTTGAATGAATGAACAACGATTGCCTGTTTCTTTGAAAGCTTTTTGGATATTGGTTTGGGCTTTTACACGGACTTTATTGGTCTTTTTGTTATAGGCGGGGGCCGTGGTCATAAAGATACAAGGCGTATCTTTGGGGAGGTGTTTGATCGTATTCTTTACGTCTTTAACGGCGGATGATTTGCTGTTTGCCCAAGTGCCTGATGAATTTCCAAGGAACGATAGAACCAGTAGTTTGGGATCATAATAGTTGTCTTTGAACATGGCTTCAAAAGGGGAGGCGCCTTTTTTGCAGAATTGATATTGCTTGCCTTGTCCTATTTGTATGTACACGTTTTTAGATGAGGAAACGGTGCCGTATGAGCCTGCGTTGACTTTCCATTTCTTATCAATATCGCAAACAGACCCTTTGGACTTGCCGCTGCGGGCTGTCCACGAATGTAGAGATGTGGACCGAACGCCGATCACGCCAACGGATTGTTGGCCCAGTTTTTTAAGGTCGCGGAGTTGTTTCTTATTTGGGGAGCAGTTCTTTTTGATGTTTTGAAAGAAATTCAAAAAAGCGGGACCTGAACCGAATGTAATTTGCGAGTCGCCCAAGACCAAAATGTCAGGTTTTTTGAAACCAGCTGCATGGGCAAAAGATGTGGCTGCCAGAGAAGACAAAACTGTTGCTGCTAATATGCATTGTGCTTTTTTAAAAAAGCTTTGTCTTATGGTCGTCGTCAACGGATGCCTCATCATGCGTGTTTTAATTGAGGCACTTTAACGATATTTAAGGGCGCAAGTGAAATGAAATTTTTGTCAGGGATTTTGAGTGTTTGTTACAAGATTATAACTGTGGATAAAGAATGCGTGAGGGGGGCTGTTCTACTAGGAATTTAATCTTAGTATTAGGACAACTAAAATTACTATTCATTCTAAAAGGATACAGATAATGAAGCTCCTCCCAGCACTTGCTTTCGTAGTAATGACGTTTCCTGCTATTACTTTTGCAGGCCCACAATATCTGGATAGAACAGGGTATGCTGTTTCTGGTTATGATGTGGTTGAATATTTTAATCTGAAACAAAGTGCAGTCGGTAAAACGCAGCCAAAAGGTGTTCCAGGTAAGGCTAAGTTCACAGCAGAATATAATGGATCTATGTGGGCTTTTTCATCGAAAAAGAACCGTAATGCGTTTTTAGCGAACCCAGCAGCTTATGCACCACAATATGATGGTCACTGTGCATATGGTGTTTCTGTGGGTAATAAAGTTCCAGGCAATCCGAATTTATGGCGTATTCGAAATGGTAAATTATATCTGAATATCACGAAAGACGTGGCGCGCACATGGGAACGAAACATTTCTGGGAACTTGAAAAAATCCACAAAGAAATGGGTTTCTTTAGAGCGAAGAGCAGCGCCAAAGGGTAATGTTCCATATTTTTCATCCTCTGCACCACTATAGGTATGAATACTCAACTGGGGGGCTTGGCATCCCAGTTATTTATTAATCGGCTATTAAGGCCCTTAGATATGAAGCATAAATATATGAACCGTCGCGTGATGATTGTGGGTGCGGTTAGTGCCGTCGCAATGGGAAGTGTTGTATGGAGTGAAGCGACTAAGCTGCCTTTCAAAGGAGATGCTATTTCGCCGCTACAAGCCTATGAGAATGCAACATCAGGGCAGATCACTTTGATTGATATCCGCCGTCCAGATGAATGGACGAAGACAGGTAGCGGTGAAGGCGCCAATCGTTTGGATATGCGCCGCCAAGACTTTATTGCTAAATTGGATGAGATTGTAGGCGGGGATCGTACGAAACCCGTTGCTTTGATTTGCGCGCGCGGTGTGCGCTCTAATCGTATGAGCCAGCGTTTGATAAATGCAGGATATACTAACATCATTGATGTTCCCGAAGGAATGCTTGGATCAAAGGCCGGTCCAGGTTGGTTAAAACGTGGTCTGCCAGTGGTACACCAATAATCAAGGAATAATGATGTTTTCTGTTTTATGGAAAACGGCAGTAATTTCCGCTGCCGCTTCAACCGCCGCTTTGGCTGGATGTGTTGATCAAGAAGCACCTTGTGAGGTTCAATCTGGTACATATCATATTCAATTGCCTGACAACCCTTCGGAGAAAACGCCTACGATCATGTTTTTGCATGGGTATGGCAGTAGCGGTCAAGCCACTATGGGGAACAAGCGTATTGTTGAACCGTTTCTAAAACGTGGTTATGCGGTCATTGCGCCCAATGCGCTTCTTCGCAAGGGCCGTAAAGCACGGGCTTGGAATTTCCATCCTGATTTTCACCGCGAACGGGATGAAGCTTCTTTTTTCAAAGACGTTAAGCAAGATGCAATAAGACGCTTTGATCTTGATGAAGATAATATGCTTTTGGCTGGTTTTTCCATTGGCGGATCTATGACGGCATATGTTGGGTGTAATAATCCTGATCTCTTCAAAGCTTATGCGCCTGTAAGTGGTAATTTTTGGCGCCCATACCCAACCGAATGTATAGCACCTGTAAAGTTATTTCACACGCATGGGTGGCGGGTAAACGTCAACGGAACCCCCTCTAACGGAGAGCTATTTGTGGCTGTAATCTAGATTTGAAGTCAGCGTTTTGCTGGGCTTACGGAAGGATTTCAGAATGATTAATCACAGTGGCAACCTACGCAAATACAGCGATGCGTTTAAAATTCAGATGGTTGAGGAATGTCGTGTCCTTGGCGCGACGGTTCCCATAGTATCGAACCGCCACGGCGTGCCGACAAGCCGGATTTATGCGTGGCGCATGGATAAGCGGTATCAGGGGGACGCAGAACCTCCGCAGGATACTGGCTTTGTTGAAGTTGCCGTTGCTGGTGAACCTGCAGTTGAGTCCAGTGTGCCGTCGCCGGTTCGAGCCGAGCGCATTGAAATCACGCTTGAGAACGGGCGGCGGTTGAGTGTGAGCGATGGTGTGAATGCAGAGTTTGTTCTGGAACTCGCACGGGGTCTGGCGGCGTGATCCCTATTCTGGGGAATGCGAAGATCTGGCTGGCAGCTGGTGTGACGGATATGCGGCGTGGCTTTAACGGTTTGGCGGCACAAACAGAACAGGTGCTGGCAGAAGACCCGTATTGTGGTCATCTATTCTTATTTCGGGGCAGGCGCGGCGATCAGATCAAGATGATCTGGTGGGATGGTCAGGGCGCGTGCCTATTTACCAAGCGCCTCGAACGCGGTCGTTTTGTCTGGCCTGCTGCAAAAGACGGCAAGATAGCGTTGAGCCGCGCACAGCTTGCGATGCTGATGGAAGGTATTGACTGGCGGATGCCACAGAAAACATGGCGGCCAGCTATGGTCGGTTAGCGTAGGTTGCATCAAATTAGTAACACCTGTGGTGATGGCACTTGTAGAATTCCTCAAGACCCATGTACGTGTTTTAGTGCATTCATTCGATAAAGCGCGAGACGCCTGTACTGCCTATTTTATTGGGAAATCAGTCACTTTAGGGTTCACAAACCGGCCCAGATTTGGTAGGTGTAAGCATGTCCGAAGCACCTGTAAATATAACTGATTTCCCTCTTGATGCGCAGGCATTTATTTTCCAATAATTGGTTAAAACCACCAGCTTTTAGCTGGTCAGCTTTAGCGTTATTTACATAAGGTTTCCTTCCATTTTAAGACCCAGCGTTGCGGTAAGGTCTTAAAATGGAAGGAAACCTTATGATCTATTCTACTGGAAGTCATAGCAGATATTATCACAGATACCATATCGTTTGGGTAACAAAATATCGTTACAAGGTGCTGCGTGGTGAAATGCGTGAGCGTATTCGGACATTGATACGACAAACGTGCAATGAATTGGGCGTACACATTGAAAAAGGCGTATTGTCTACCGACCATGTGCATATGTTTGTGTCAGTCCCGCCGCACGTCCCAATTTCAAAGGTGATGCAACGCGTAAAAGGGAGGTCCTCATACAAGATACAGCGGGAGTACCCCGAATTACGCAAACGCTATTGGGGGCAACGGTTCTGGGCTAGAGGCTATTTTTCAACGACGAGTGGAAATGTGACGGATGACGTTATTCGTCAGTATCTTGAATTACATTCAAAACGTGAACCTACCGACGAAAGTCGGTAGTTGTTCAGTGCCGCGCAAGCAGCGGAACTGACCAACAAAGACGCGGAACTTATGGGGCTGACGGCAGCGCGGGTGGCGGACCGCACAGCCTTTACCAAAACAATTCAAAACCGTGATCTGGTCATTGCGGATTTGCGCATGCAACTTGACGGTCATAAAAAATACCGCTTTGGATCCCGCTCGGAACACATAGATCAGCTTACCCTTGAACTGGTGTTGGAAGAGCACGAAATTGCGCAAGCCGCTGATGAACCTGACGAAGATGTGGCCTCAGCGTCTGATAAAGAGTGAACCGCCCCTAGTTTACCGGAGTCAAAAAAGCACGGAGACTAGAAGAATGACGAATGGAAATTCAGGAAATAGATTTACGCCAGAAATACGCGCACGAGCGGTATGCCTGGTGTTAGAAAATGAGGCTGATTATACGAGCAGAACACAAGCTGTTTTATCGATTGCAAAGAAGATTGGCTGCAATGGTGATACGCTACGTGTGTGGGTTCGAAATCACGAAATTGAAATAGGATTACGCAATGGGGTTACACAAGCGGAGCGTGATGAGTTAAAAATCCTCCAGCGAGAAAACAAAGAGTTACGGCAAGCGAATGATATTTTGCGTAAAGCGTCGGCTTTTTTCGCAGCGGCGGAGCTCGACCGCCTACGGAAGAAATGATTATGTTCATAGATAAACATCGTACAAGCTATGGCGTCGGGTCTATTTGTAAAGTTTTACCAATAGCGCCATCCACCTATTTTTATGAGCGGTCTATAATGCTGGATCCCAGTAAGTCTCCAGAACGCCGCAAACGAGATGTTGTTTTGATCACAGAAATCGACCGTGTTTTTAAAGCTAGTGGTAAACGTTATGGGGCTGATAAGATTTGGCATCAACTTCGCCATGAAGGGTTTGATATTGCACGTTGTACAATTGAGCGCCTTATGAAACAGATGGAAATACAAGGCGTTGTACGTGGTGGCAAGGGGATTAAAACTACACAGAGTAACAAGGCGCAGCCTTGTCCTAAGGATAAGGTAAATCGTATATTCACAGCTCCCGCACCTAACGTTTTGTGGGTCGCTGATTTCACCTATGTCAGTACGGCCATTGGGTTTGTATATGTTGCTTTTGTGATTGATGTCTTTGCACGATATATCGTTGGATGGAAGGTCTCACATTCTCCGAATACGGCTTTGGTCTTTGATGCTCTGAACCAGGGTATCCACGCTCGAAACCCTCAATCTGGCCAGTTGATCCACCACTCAGACAGAGGCGTTCAATATTTGTCGATCAAATATACAGAAAAATTAATCGATGCTGGAATTGAGCCATCCGTTGGGAGCGTTGGTGATAGTTATGATAATGCACTCGCTGAGAATATGATCGGATTGTACAAGACCGAAGTGATTGAACATCAAGGACCATGGCAAGGTAAAAGTGATGTCGAAATGGCAACTCTAACTTGGGTTGATTGGTACAACAATGACAGGCTCTTTGGGCCAATCGGATATATACCACCTGCACAAGCTGAAAGGAATTTCTATGAAACCCTAAATCAATATGATATTGCTGCAGAATGACGGACTAAAATCACTCCGGTAAACTAGGGGCGGTTCAGAGGCCAAGCCGCCACGTACCCCGCGCAAACGCAAGCCCTTTCCCAAAGACCTAAAGCGCGTTGAAACACGTATTACCCCCAGTGATAGCTGCGCTGATTGTGGTGGCAGCTTCAAGGAACTCGGCGTGGATGTCATGACCGAGTTGGAATATGTGCCTGGCCACTTCATTACCAAAGACATCATTCGTCCACGTCTGGCTTGCACCTGCTGTGAGAAGATCGTCCAGTCAGAGATGCCATCGCGCCCCATTCCCAAAAGTTTTGTGGGTCCTGCGCTGATGGCCCATATCCTGACCTGCAAATATGGCGATCATTTGCCACTCTACCGCCTGAGCCTGATATTTGAACGCCAAGGCATTGATCTGAGCCGTGCGCTTTTAGCCTCTTGGGTGGGTAAAGCTACAAAATTACTAGAATGCCTTTCTGATGCCACCCGTGATCACGTTTTGGCAGCAGATGCCATTTTCATGGATGATACCACGGTCAAACTACTGCAAAAGGCTCGCTTCTCGGGCATGGAATGCCCTGCCAGCCAACGGGACAAAGGAAAAAACAAGCCCAAGACAGCACGGCTTTGGGACTATGTGCGCGATGAACGGCCCTGGGGCAGTGCATCACCACCCGCCGTCTGGTATCAGTTCTCCACCAGTCGGGGGGCTGAGCATCCCAATGAACATCTCAAGACCTATAAGGGCTTTGCGCATGCGGATGCTTATGCAGGTTATAACGATCTTTACCGCACAGGCCGTGTCACGCAGATGGCATGTATGGTGCATATCCGCCGTGAGTTTGTGAAAGTTTATGACAGCAGCAAATCAGCAACGGCCAAAGAAGCCATTGAACGTATAGCAAAGCTTTATGCGGTGGAAAAACTGGCACGCGGCAAACCCCCGAAAGAACGGGTGTCTATACGGCAACAACAGGCCAAGCAAATATTTGATGATCTGGAAGTCTGGTTGATGGAATGCTTGGGTAAGATATCCGGCAAGTCGCCCTTGGCCAAAGCCATCCGCTATGCACTCACGCGGCTACCCAAAGCACGGCCTTATTTGGATCACGGCATTCTGGAGCTGGACAACAACACCGCCGAACGCGCTATTCGTCCTGTCACACTGGGGCGTAAGAACTACCTGTTTATGGGATCAGAGGCAGGTGGCGATGCCGCCGCCATTGCCTATACCCTGATTGAGACTTGCAAGCTGAACAACGTCAATCATGAAGCCTGGCTCGCATGGGTGCTGGAGCGCATTCAAGATCACCCAGCAACAAAAATCCATGAGTTGTTGCCATGGGCCTATCAAGCCATGATCGACGCGAAGAAAAAAGAGGATAACATAATGTAATTATTCGCAACGAGGCCTAACTGGATCAACTCAACACGGATAAGTCCACAATGACGTTCCCGTAGCTTGGATGACATGGGGGGCGAGCGCATCGCAGATCACAAGATCAATCGTCTCGATGAACTCATGCTGTGGAATTGGATTTATAAACAAATACAAGGAGCGTTGGCTGCATGAATATCATCGAACTGAAAGTCACTATGGAAGATGTGGAGCCAGAGGTAAAACGAAATCTTCTGGTTCCATTAGACATCAACCTAGATTATTTGCATGATATCTTGCAAGCCGCCTTAGGGTGGACGAACAGCCATCTTTATATGTTTCAAGCTGCCCATTCCACTTGGGGAATGTCCGATCCAGATTGGGAAACTGAAGACTTACCAGCACACGAAACAACCTTGATGGAATTGCTTGAAGATACAGGCGTTCGGACGTTTGATTATCTGTACGATTTTGGTGATGGATGGGAACATCGCATACGAATTGGTAAAATCAGTGACCCCGTTTCGGGCCATATTTACCCTCAACTCACATATGCTGCAGGCAGATGCCCACCAGAGGATGTTGGCGGCGCGCTTGGCTATGAATATTTCCTTGAAGTTATGACCAATAAAAAACACCCGGAATATGAAGAATTATTGGAATGGTGCGGTGAACCATTCAACCCAAATGATGCCGATGAGCAGTACTTAAAAAACAGAGTAAATTGTTTAGCTATTTTGCCCAATAAGGCAAAATCATAATCGGTGTAAAACAAGCCGCTTGTCAGATCAAAATACGGACACTTTGACTGGACCATACCGTCAACTAGGGGGTTCCTTTGCCGCTTACGGTGGCGGGACAGTACTGTTCCGTTAGAAGGACGCCATATCACGGAAGACTTCCAGCAAGGAGATGTGTTTTATGCAATGGATATGTAACTACCCAGCATGTTTTTGACATTTTTTCATCATTTTTGTTGACGGATGGCTTAACCTCTGAATCAATAGGGGAATGACGTTTAAACTTTCCAAATTGGCGCCGTTCGACGCACCACCAGTTGGCTTTCTCACTTTAGAAGAGCGTCTGGTGGAAGCGGATACCCGGGCCGCATATTTTCAAACCGCCTGCGAAGAACTCCTACAGATCAACAAGCATCTGGAAGAGTGTCAAAAACATATGGAAGAGCGTATAGCTGCATTGGAACGCCGTCTCGGCTTGAATAGCCGTACCAGCGGCAAGCCACCCTCCAGTGACGGCCTTGGTAAACCCAATGCGAAGAAGCGAACAAAGAGCCTGCGTGGCCCGTCTGATCGCAAGTCTGGCGGCCAACCTGGCCACACAGGCAAAACGCTCAGGCAAACACCGACGCCAGACACGATTATAGACCATTTTCCTGTGGTTTGTTCTGGTTGTGGAGCACCGCTTAGCCCAGAAACGGCAGAAGCCAGCACTGCACGACAGGTGATCGATCTGCCGCCGCCGCCACCACCGCAGGTGACAGAGCACCGCACGCATCAGTGTCGCTGCGACCAGTGTGATGGGATCACCCGTGCCGACTTTCCCGATGGTATAAATGCACCAGTGCAGTATGGGGCCCGCATTGCAGGCATTGCGAGCTATTTACAAACGGTTCATTGCATTCCGGAACACCGCCTTGGCGAGATATTTATTGACTTGCTTGGGGTGCCGATTGCCCCTGCAACATTGACCAGCCTTATCTGGCGCACAGCGGATCGCTTGAAGCCCATGACACTAGCAATCAAGGAAGCTTTGATTGGATCACAGTCTGGCGTTGTGCATTTGGATGAGACCGGCCAGCGTGCTGTTGGCAAACTGCATTGGACACATGTGATCTGCTCGCCCTTATTGAGCCACTTTCGGGTTTCAAGCAAACGCGGAGAGTTGCTTTGTGGCGTCTCGGGTATTGTGGTGCATGATCACTGGAAGGCATATTTCAAAATGGAGGGGGTCGAGCACGCCTTGTGTAATGCCCATCACTTGCGCGAGTTGCAGGCTTTAATTGAGATTGAGAAAGAGCCATGGGCAAAGCCTATGAAAGCGATCCTGTTGAAGGCGAAGACCTTGGCTGAGAATATGTACAACGAAGGCGGACAGCGGGATGAGGCGGCCATACAGGCGGTATTCGAACTATACGATGCAAATATCGCCGAGGCGATAGCGTATCATGAAGCACTGCCAGCACTTTCATCAGCGCAGACAGAAAAAAAACGGCGCGGCCGTCCAAAGCGCCGGACGGGCCATAATCTCGCATTGAGGTTGCAAGACTTTAAGACAGAGGTGCTTCGCTTCCTTGTCGATCCAAATGTGCCGTTCACCAATAATGAAGCCGAGCGAGACTTGCGAATGGGTAAAGTCAGGCAGAAAGTATCAGGCTGTTTTCGGACGCTGCGCGGAGCGGAAGTCTTCTGTATTCTCAGAACCGTGATCAACACCGCCAGAAAACAGGGCTGGTCTATAATTGAAACCCTGTTGAAACCACCAGATCAATTGATTGCTGGATTGCGCGTCGTATGAAAAACAACGCTTATTGACAATAATACGCTCACGGATATAGTGCTGACTATCAAGCGGATACCCATGCTGGGTAGTTACATGGATATATGGCGTAAAACCAACCACTGCGTGCAGCCGCGCGCCAATAGGTTCTCTACGACAGGTGATTTTATGCGCCGTAAATGGACAGATTGTGATCCAAACAGTGCTTTGGAATTTGCTTTATTCCCAGGCAATCATACTGTGCCCAAAGGTTGGGCTGATATGATTGCGGATTGGGTGGAAAAACTTCCTAAATAATACTATTCAGCAGGCGCTCTGGATGAAGCTTCTAAGGCTTTACTGATTTGGCTGCGATACTGTTCTGCTAATACGATAACAGGAGGTGCTGACAGTTCGTCTGGTGTGCCCAGCTGTTTACTGGACCAATCTTTACGCGTCAGGTTCACACCGCTTAGAGCGGAGAACAATACAGCACCCGCTAGGCTGATTGCGATTGGCAATAGCCATAGAGAAACAAGGTCGGTGGCCATACCAACCACCAAAGCGATACCTGTTACTGTTTCAATCATATGGAACTTGATCAAAGTACTTAATGGGTACTCGCCGCCTTGACGTTTTTGTGGGTTCCACCCTTCACTAAATCCAAGGAAGTAGCGCATAACAGCGACAGTTTGTTGGATCATAAGAATTGGAGCGTAGATGACAGATGTGACCAATTCGATCATGACTGAGATTAAGAATTGTACACCACCACCATAGGATTTGCGCAAATTTGGGGTGGCCCAAATGACGGCAGCGCCAATAATTTTTGGGGCTAAGAGCATACCATACATAAAGAGCAAGATGAACAGGCTGTTGATGTTACTGATATGTGGCCAGATTGGCATAGTTGGGTTTGCTGCGCTGAAATAACTGATGACGTTTTCATTCTCACCGTTGCTTAAGAGTGCCCAGAACGCCAAAAGGATGAACCATGCAGGCGATAGTAAATAGCTGATAGCACCGTGAAGCATATGAAAGCGGGATGTCGCATGAAGGCCCGCAGCATGTAGGATACGCAGATGCTGTAGGTTACCCTGACACCAGCGTCTGTCGCGTAGGGCGAAATCGACCAATGTTGCGGGCGTTTCTTCGTAACTGCCTTGGATACGTGGTAGAAAACGTACAGCCCAGCCTGCACGGCGCAGTAATCCTGCTTCTACGAAATCATGTGATAGGATCAGGCTTTCTTTACCTCGTAATGATTTTAAGCGCGGTAGGCCTGCGCATGACGCAAATGCAGCTGTGCGGATGATAGCATTATGCCCCCAATAATTGGCTTCGCGGTTGGTCCAAAGGGATAAACCTTCTGCCAATAAACGCCCATAAGTCACGTTTGAGAATTGCTGCATGCGGGCGAAAAGTGTTTTTGCGCCAAACAAGCTTGGGGCTGATTGGATTAAGCCTGCAGAGGGGTCATTTGCCATCTCGTTGGCCAATGAAAGAATAGCATTACCAGTCATTAAGCTGTCAGCATCCAAAACAAGCATAGCATCAGATGCGCCCCCCCAACCTTCGATCCATTCGGCTAAATTCCCAGTTTTACGGTCCGTATTTTGACTGCGACGGCGATAATAAAGCTGGGCATCTTCTGGGAAAGTCGCTTGGAGTGATGCCATTGCATGCAGTTCTTGTTCTGCAATTTCGGGGTCTTGTGTGTCGCTTAGGATAAACAAAGAAAAAGTGTGATTGGCGCCAGTGTTTTGCAATTCATCCCACATGGCAGCGGCGTTTCCAAAAACATCTGATGGGGTCTCATTGTAAATCGGGACCAATAAGGCGACATCGAGAGAGTTTTTCGTCTCAACAGCAGGTTTCTGATCTGTTTTGCGTTTTAAGAATAGGTTTAATAAGCCCATTGACGCAGTGCTGACGGACACAGAAATCCAAAAGAACGTTAATCCTACCATTGTGATTAGGAAGAACTCTACAGGGCCCAAACCACCTGTTGAGAGCCAATCGGTGAAGGCTGCAAGTAAGAGTAGTGTTGTTAATAGAGCTGGCCCGAAAATCGCATATTTCCAGATACGAGAAGACGGTTGTGCTTTCCAATCTGGGGCGGTGTCATCGCGATAAGGTTTGCGAAAATCCTGTTCAGGCATCCCGGTAGGGTTACGCTTAGGCATTAATGGATATGTCTGTTCGACCTTTGCCATTATGCTGTCCACCTATAGAGCCAAACCTCTGAAATAGTGTGGCCGTCTTTTACAAGTTGTGCGCGCATTTCCATAACAGGCGCATCGCCCGGATCAAATGTGAAGGCCAAGCGCACACCACCCGTATCAGGGTTACGTTGCAATATTCCTTCGCTGACTGTGCCAGCACCTGAACTGACGTGAAGTGTCAGTTTATCCAAATCTTCTGGGATTGCAGCATTGTCTTCGAAATCAATCGCTGCAAGGCGCCCACCTGTAAAGCGTTTACCCATGCGTGTGTTTAAAACACGCGCAACAGGATGAGATTCGGCAGGTTCACCACCCCAGCTGAGACGGTATTTGAACGAATGTGATCCACCTGCTGCAATTGGCTCTCTTGGGCGCCAATAGGCAACGATGTTATCGTAGATTTCACGGTCTGCTGGAATTTCTACCAAGGTCACTGATCCGCTCCCCCAATCGCCGATGGGTTCAACCCATAAGCCCGGACGTTTGTGATATAATGCTTCTAGATCAGCATAATCCGAAAATTCTTGTGGGCGTTGCATCAGGCCAAAGCCTTTGGGCGTATTATCTACAAAGCTACTGACCTGTAATTGCTTCGGATTTGCCAAAGCACGCCATATTGTTTCGCCAGCACCATTTTGAACCAGTAGGCCGTCTGAATCGTGAACTGCAGGTCTGAAGTCATCAAATCGAGAACTGCTGGTTTCATCAAATAAGAACATGCTTGTGAGTGGGCCAAGTCCGAAATTATCTAATTCTTCGCGTGCAAAGATATGTGCAGATACATCCATGACGGTTGGGGAACCTGGGTGGATGTCGAATGTGTATAAGCCCGTCAAAGAAGGACTATCCATCATTGCGTGAATTATAATGTTGGTATCATCCGTTGCTGGGCGTTCGATCCAGAACTTTGTGAAGTCTGGGAATTCTTCGCCGCGCGGGTCAGCCGTATTTACGGCTAGGCCGCGTGCCGATAAGCCGTAATTCTGACCTTTGGCAATGGCCCGAAAATAGCTGGCGCCTTGCATAACAAAAAACTCATTGAAAATACTGGGCTCTTCTATTTGAGTGCGCAAACGGAAACCCGAATATCCAAGGCTTTTTGTCAGTGGTAATTCAGGAGCTTGATCGGTTTTGTCGAATAGATCAAAATCGAAACCAAGTTCTTTAGCAATGCCGCTTTCTACGATGTTAATTTCAACAGGACGTGGAAAATAGAGGCCTGGGTGGAAGAAATCCACTTGAAATGGGTTGTTTGGTTCGCGCCATAGGGCTTTGTGTGTGTTGAACCAAATTGACTTATATTCATCATAAGAGAGTTCTTGCCATTCTTTCGGCACCATTGGGCGTTCTGAATAGGATTTCTTGGACAATGCGCGTGCTTGTTCAATCAGAGCGTTATATGAAAATGGCGCCTGAGATGTGACTAAGGGAGCTGCAAAGCTTTTGTTGCCTGCAACGGCTGTAAAACTGGCTAAAGCAGATATGAAACTACGTCTGTTCATGATTTGACCCTTGCTTGACGCCATGGTTGCGATTTAACCCAAGCCACGAAGTAGGCGACGAGAATAATCGCAGCCATACCAAGGAAGTTTACCAATGTCGTCTTAAGAGTCGAACGACCTATTTGATCCAGCAGGAAACCGCTGAAACGTGCAAATACCATTGAGAAGACAAAGACTGCTAATGATTGTTGTCCAACCTTCATGAAGATGGCGATCGTTTTTGCCGAAATAATGGATAGGCCTGTTTTCGCCGTTACAATAAGGCGTTTACCGCCTTCGCCTGCAACCACCCAACCAAGATATGCGAGGGCAAGGAATTGTACGTAGCGTAAAATGCCGAAATCTGATTTGGAGATGAGTTCTTTATTTGCGACGCGCCAATCAATCACCCAATTGTTTTCAAAAGCACCAAACCATTCACGACTGATTGCACGCACACCGATGTTGGATAAAGGTATGTTTGCGATGACGATGATCGCTGCGATTGCAATCAACCATTTATTGACTGGTGGTGCAGGTATCCAACCGCGCATGAAGGCAAAACCAGTGAAGAATACAAGTTGCCATCCAAAAGGGTTAAAGAACCAGCGACGTTGCGACCATGGTTCTGCTGGCAAGTTCAGAGCCATGTCGTCCAAACCGAATTGTGTTAAAACCAAGCGTTGCGCGAATATCCACACGATAGCCACGAAAGCAGCAACCAGCCATAGGTTCACGCGAGATAGAGCCATCACAAGGGGCATCATCACGAGGATCACCATATACATAGGTAGAATGTCGAAGTAATTCGGCACGTATGTCAAAGTGAACAAACCAATGAGGTTCTGTGGAGCATCTTTGAAGAACAGGATCAGGTTTAAAGAGCCTGTGTAGTTCTTTGTAAACAACCCTGTGCTGTCCCAGTAACTGAGCATCATTGCGATAGCAAAGAACATACCGATATGGGCCCAATAGACTTGCCAAACGCGGTACCCAACACGTGCGGTACCCAAAACCCAACCCGCGCGGTCAAAAGTACGACCGAATGCGATGGCGGATGCCATACCAGAACAGAATACAAACATTTCCGTTGCATCAGAAAACCCCCAACGAGCAGGGATCCAGCTGGTGAAGAAATTTCCAGGAGTGTGAGCGAACAGAATGATAAACATCGCGATGCCGCGATAGAAATCTAGGCGCGGGTCGCGTATAGTTGCTGTTTGTGCAACTGAAGGGCCCGCAGGTGTGGTTGTTAAGCTCATACGTGTTCTTCTAACTTAATGATTTACGGGCTTTTTATTTATTCAGCCGGCATTTGCAAGGCAACATTTGTGTCCCCGCGACCTGCTGCAATCATTCCAAAGCGTACGGATGCATATGTATCTTCTGTGCCGCCGCGTTTTGCTTTGCGTTCGTTTAGGATTGCTTCGGCTTCGTTTAGGAAACCGCTGCGGATACCCGCATCAATTGTCAGGCGCTCAAAGACATCACGTTGTGCGTGGCTGCCACCTGCGTTGTGCATATTTGAACGTGCTGAGGAAAGGTTTATGAAGGCTGTTTTGTAATCAGATTCGCCAAATGCCTCTAGGCCTGTGGCGGCTGCAATGCCTGGCTCGGCCATTGCTTTTTGGATGTCGGATTTGCACATTTTAGCGTCCTTGTGCATTCGGGACATCATCGTTTTGACTGCATCGTCACGATCACCACCTACAAGAGCCAGCATATAATGCAGGTCAGCAAAGATCAGGCAGCCATCTTCTGTACGGTTTTCAGAAAAGTCTGCTAACTCTTCCCAACGGTTCCCTACATCAACGCCTTCAAGTTCTAGACGGCTGAGAAGAGAGGTTGCGTTTGAGATATCGCGGTAATCATCTGTTTTATCTTTGCGAATTTCATTGTCATAAAGGTCCATAACAACGTCGATTTGACCTTGATCTAAGTGCATCAGGGCTTTGTGCCACCAAACGTGATAACGGAAGTTGTTACAATGCTCCCATGCGCTTTCGCGAGTGTTAAGCCATTCTAAGCCGCCTTTGGAATTGGCGGTCATGTCATAAACATGTGCAACTGCGTGTAGCCCCCATGCGTCATCAGGCGCTAATAGCATGCCCTCACGGCCTGTTTTTTCTGCTTCACGGTAATCGCCTGTTTCTTCTAGAGCAAAAGCATAGCACCCCAGCATATAGCCGCGACCTGCGTGTTGGGCATCATATGATCCAATGGTGCGCTCGATTGAGGCGCGCATTGTTTTTGAATCGCCAAGGATAAAGGAAATGGCATGTGAGATTTTCATCGCCAAGCTGTCCATTGGGGCAAAAACCAGAACTTCTTCGATGCGATCACGTGCGGCACGTGGGTTTCCAGACAACCACATACCCAATGCATCAACAAAGGCACGTTCACGTGGCGTTGGCATGGCTTGTTTCATGGATGCTTGTGCTGCTGCATTTGCTTCTACAGATGTTTGGCGGAGCTCTTTACGACCCAACATCAAGTAAAACAAACCTTTCAGCGCTTGCGCTGCTGCGAATTGTGGTTCGCGTTCAATCACATCTAGCAAATGAGTGGGGGTGATTGCTGCGTGTGCTAGAAAGCCAAGCTGCATTTTATTCCAGCTCTCAAGTGCCGCAGGTGTTTCAAGAGAAACGTCATTCCCGAAGATGTCTGTAAGCATTGAGTCGTCCTTTGATGAAGTCATAAATTCGTTGTTGGTAGTCTATGATGTTATGCGCGCAAGAAATATAGGGTGTAACGCCAGATAACGCGTATTTGACCTACCTTGAGGGGGATTTTGGAGTTTATAGGCGTTTTTTAGGCTGTTTTTATAAAAGAAATAAGGTTTTTTACCATTTTTACATAAGCAGAATATTTCTTGTAACAAAAAATGTAACAATATCAGGCGTTAAAAATACGCTTTTGTGTCAATTTTCATGTCGATGTTGGCTTTTCGGTATAGGTTTCCAACACTTCTTTTGTGTCTTGGCCACAGGTTGGGGGGGCCGAACGGTATGTTACAGGTGTTCGTGAGAAATGCAGAGGATTGCCCAAAACTGAAACATTTCCATCCTTAACTGCGTCATGTGGCATCGCGCGAACCATCTCTCTTGCGACGGCTTGATCAGATTCTAAAGCGCCTTTGACAGTGTTGATTGGTCCGACAGGTACTTTCAGGCTCTCTAAGCCTTCAATGATCTGTGTCATGGAGTATTGTTTCAATGGGGCGCTGATTAATTCTTTTAAAGCTACGCGGTTTTCAATACGGGCACCATTTGTTTTATAAGCGTCGTCTTGTGCCAATTCTGGCATGTCTATGAAATCGCAAAAGCGCAAGAATTGAGCATCGTTACCTACAGCGACGATTATGTGACCATCGTTTGCTTCGAACACATCATAAGGCACAATATTGGGGTGCCCATTACCACGTCGTTCTGGGACATTGCCCGAGGTCAGGAAGTTTGTACCTTCGTTGATCAACCATGCCATTTGCGTGTCGACCAAGGCCACATCAATATGTTGACCTTCGCCTGTTTGATCTCGGTGGCGTAGCGCTGCCAAAATACCGATGGTGGCATACATTCCACACATCACATCGGCGATACCAACGCCAACTTTCGTTGGCACGCCTTCAGGATCACCAGTAAGACTCATGATGCCACCGTACCCTTGGGCCATAAGATCATACCCTGGTTTCAAACGGTTTGGGCCCGTTTGACCAAAGCCAGAGATAGAACAATAGACGAGTGCTGGATGCTCTTTTAGCAATGTCCCATGATCAAGACCGTATTTGTTCAACCCATCTGGTTTGAAATTCTCAACCACAATATCCGCGCGCGCAGCCAATTGACGAATAATGCCTTGGCCTTCTTCCGTTGCTATATCGACGGCGATAGATTTCTTGTTCCGGTTTGCACACATGAAATAGGCGCTGAGGTCAGTTTTTTCGCCGTCACACCCTTTGGCATAATTTGGCCCCCATGCGCGCGTGTCATCACCACCTGTTTTTGGGTTTTCGATTTTAAGGACAGTCGCCCCTAAATCACCTAGCATTTGTGTGGCGGTAGGGCCCGCCAAAATACGTGATAGGTCTAAAACCACCAATCCATCAAGTGCGCCTGCCATTTTATATCCTATCTATATCCGACCATCATAATCACCACGATCAATCGTGGCTGCGATTAGGGTGAATGTATCTGCTGTTTGCGCTTGTGCAAGGGCTTCTCGCAATTCTTCGCGAGAACCTACGGTATGGCCTGCGCCACCAAAACTGCGGGCGATTGCAGCATAATCATGGGTGCCAAAATCCACGGCATGATTGGTCAACTGGCGTTGACGTTGCTTCAGCTCGATTAGTGCGAGACTGGCATCAACAAAAACCACGAAAATGGCTTTAATTTCTAGCTCTGCAGCTGTGGCTAACTCACCTGCAACCATCAGAAAACCAGCGTCACCAGAGAAGGAGACGACAGGGCGGTTAGGGGAAGCGATTTTTGCACCCATTGCGAGTGGCACTGCGCAGCCCATAGTGCAAAGGGCGGATGATTGCATTAAGCCGCGCGGTTCATAACAATCCCACATTTGTGAGAGTAGAATACGGTGTGCGCCACTGTCTGCGGTTGCCAATGTGTTTTCTGGTAGATTGATGCGGCATTCTGCGATCACTGCGGCAGGGCCCCAAGCGTCGTCGTGAGGGAAGGCCGTATCTAAGGATGCTTTTACGGCTTCAATCTCGCCATTTTGCCATGTTGTGTTTGGTGTGGAATTATCAAATAGCAGGGACAATGTGGCACCTGTGTTTGCGATAAAGCTCAATGTTGCTTGGTGCATATAGTGATGATTTGGCTCTGCCGTGATATCAATGACGTTGGTTTTTGCAGGATTCCAAATATCACGCCAACCAGGGCGCATCTCGATTGGGTCGTAACCTGCACACAGGATTAAATCTGCTGATTTAATAAAGGGTATTAAGTGTTTGTCCGCTAAAGGAGAAAGCCCGCCAGAGCGTAGGCATAGTGGATGGTTTTCAGGAACGATGCCTTTCGCTTTATATGTTGTCACAAAGGGGACGTTATAAGTTTCGCAAAAGGATAGAATTTCTGCACCTGAATTATCATTCATTGCATCTAAACCTACGATCATCACAGGTTTTTTGGCTACGTTGATCCAATTGCAAGCCTCAACAAAATCTTGGCCTTGAGCTGGAATCACTGGGCTGGCTGTGGCACGTCTGCGTAAGTGGCTTGGTTTGGATTGTGTATCAGCCACTGAAATGGGAATGTCGATATGGACAGGTCCAGGGCGGCCTTCTGTTGCGATTGCGACTGCTTTATCTGCCACTGTATCTGCACCATCTGCTGTTAAACGGAAAGTTGCTTTGGTAATCGAATTGAAAACGGCGCTGTGATCCATGACTTGGTGGGTATATGTCAGTGCTTCATCTTCATCTACGCACCCCGTTAGAACGATTAGTGGTACGCGGTCTTGGTATGCATTTACGATGGAATTGATGCCGTTCATCGCACCTGGTCCTAAGGTTGCAACCAAAATTCCAGGGGCTCCCGTACGGTGATAAACGCCCTCTGCCATAAAGCCTGCGCTGTTTTCGTGTTTGACCAAGATAAATTCGATCCCGACTTTGCGCAAAGCATCGACAAGGGTCAGAACTTCACCGCCTGGCATTCCAAAAGCGTAGCGGCAGCCAGCTTCATACAGTCGTTCAGCCAAAAAATCTGCAGCGCGTCTTGGTGTCAATGTCATGGAATTCCTCAAATGCGTATTTATCCAGTCCTTACAGTCAGTTTGGGGGCAAAGCAAATAGCACAGAGATATCGTAACAAAGATCAACTTTTTGGGAATATATATGGTTTTGGGAGCTGAGAGGGAGCTTACAGATAAATAACAGTGTTATTCATTTCTGACTGAGGGTAGGACAAATGCAAAGATTTCGGAGTGTTCAATGTTTTCACGTATTGCATGGCGGCGGTTTAGGTTTGGTTTGCAAACCCTTATGGGATTTTCTGCTCGTGGTTTTTTTATACCATACCGTTATGCAGCTAGCGTACCTGATAGGCAGTCTGTTTATAA
The DNA here is from genome assembly GCA_965206885.1 of Amylibacter sp. Taxonomy (GTDB): domain Bacteria; phylum Pseudomonadota; class Alphaproteobacteria; order Rhodobacterales; family Rhodobacteraceae; genus Amylibacter. Next base: position 245,668 of record CBDBLJ010000012.1, read on the forward strand.
AGAGCTGGAAGCCATCTTTAAGTCAAAAGAAGACACGTTTAGGGATTTTTGCCAATCACTAGATGCTTATGCAAATGATTTTGCGGGCTTTACTGAGGCACCCAGATGGGAACAATCATGGTTTCCGCGTTTAGACGGTGCTGCAGCTTATGGGTTGGTACGTAAGTATAAGCCTAAAACACTTATCGAAGTGGGATCAGGTCATTCGACACGGTTTATGGCACAAGCTGTATTGGATGCAGGATTAGAGTGTACACAAATTGCAATTGACCCATTTCCACGGGCCGCAATCAAGACATTGCCTATCAAATGGCAGCCAGAGTTGCTGAATGAAGAGCATTTAAAGATGTTTGCCGAATTGGAAGCTGGGGATATAGCGTTTTTCGATTCCAGTCATATTTTGATGCCCGGAACCGATGTGGATATGATCCTAAACCGTATTTTACCTGTGCTGAAATCTGGCGTATTGATCCATATCCACGATGTACTTTTGCCCGATCCATACCCTGCGTCATGGTTGTGGCGTGGATATAATGAGCAAAATGCTTTAGGGCCTATGATTGCGAATGGTGCCTATGATGTGATCTTTGCAAGTGCATATGTAGCCAGTCGAATGACAGAAATAGTGTTGCAAACCAAACTGGCAGATGTACCGTTGCCCAAAGAAGCATTTGAAACGAGTCTTTGGCTGATGAAGCCATAAGGGGGCGGGATGATTAAGACCAAGCTAACAGAAAGATTTGGACTGAAACATCCTATTATTCAGGCTCCAATGGCCTTTGCTGCTGGGGGAGAATTGGCGTCTGCAGTCAGCAATGCTGGGGGCTTAGGTCTGATCGGTGGTGGATATGGCGACGCTGAATGGCTGGAGCAACAATTTGAAGCTGCGGGCAACCAATCTGTTGGATGCGGTTTTATTACATGGGCTCTGATGAAAAGCCCAGATTTGTTAGATCAAGTTCTCGCTCATAAACCCGCGGCGATGTTCTTATCATTCGGCAACCCAGCACCGTTTATGGATACGATTAACGCGGCTGATGTCCCCGTGATTTGCCAAGTGCAAACGCTACGTGATGCGAAACATGCAATTGATTTGGGGGCTGAGGTGATTGTTGCTCAGGGATCAGAAGCAGGAGGGCACGGAGAAAAACGCGCGACATTCACACTTGCCCCAGAAATAGCGGATTATATTGCAGCAAATGCGCCTGATGTTTTACTGTGTGCGGCAGGTGGCGTTGGCGATGGGCGCGGTTTAGCTGCAAGCTTAGCGCTTGGAGCGGACGGCGCCCTTATCGGGTCGCGATTTTGGGCGTCAGATGAAGCTTTAGTGCACCCAAATATGTTAGATGCTGCGATTGCGGCTGATGGGGATCACACAATTCGTACGATTGTATCCGATGTTGTCCGAGGGTATGATTGGCCAGAACGTTATAATGTACGCGTTTTGGAAAATGATTTTGTTAAGAAATGGCATAATGATTTAGACGGCTTAAAACGTAAACCTGAAGAGTCCAAGAAATGGCGTGAAGCTTTAGTTTCTGGAGATGCGAATACAGCAAATACATTTGTCGGAGAGGTCACGGGGTTGATCCGCGATATTAAACCTGCTGAAGAGATTATTGATGACATCATTGCACAGGCTAAAGCAACTTTAGATAAGCGGTATGTTTAGATAAGGGAGACTTGTTTGGTTAAAGCTTAAAGTAAGGCTCGATCAACTTATCTTTTACTTAAGACAGCTTACGGAATCTTTATACTTTGTGTTAAGTTTTTACTTCAAGACTTAACACAACTAATGGTTGAATTTTATCTTAGAAATACTGCAATCCCAAATGAGGTGATTTTTTGTATATAATTGAGGTTTAAAACTTAACTCAATCATCCATATTTATAAAATAAGCTTTCTCAGAAACATTATATACAATCTTTATTTTAACTAAACGATGAAAGGTAAGCGTATATTTTTGTTTAAGAAAATTTTAATATCAAAATGCATTAAAATATCCTAAACTAGACAAAAAAAGAATAATAGCGCCTCAAGCACATTCTGGGCCGCAAAATAATACAGGACCATTTGGAATGAAAAGTTTATCGAGCACCCAAATTATGCAAAAATCTAGGGGATCTCGGGCTGTAATATTGGTTTTGGCAACTATCCCTATAATTGTTATTGGGATCCTTGCATTAATACCTGTTGTCAATTCAATTATTGTGATTTCACTGATAACAATTTTCACAATGATATTTGCGTGGTGTATCTGGAGTATTCATAATTTTTCCTTAACGGTTATTTCTCGCGAAGAGGATATGGCATTTCAAGTTGATGCATTTAATGCGCATTCTCTTGTTACGATCGCAGACAATGATAATAGAGTAACCTATGTAAATGATAATTTTCTCCGAACCACAGGTTTTCAGAGACAAGATTTATTGGGACAGCCTACGAGCGTTTTTTTCCCAGATGCAGACATCCTTTTGAATAACGAAATCTGTGATGCGGTTTTGTCAGGAAATAATTGGATTGGTGAGACGCTAATTGTTGGCAAAGACAATCAGGGGATTTGGACACATGTAACCGTTTTTCCTCGCGTGTGTAAAAATGGTGAGATGGTCGGCAGTATCGCGATCCGAACCGATATAACAGAAACTAAGGTCGCGATGGCCGAGAAGAACTTGCGTAGGTCGCTACATATATTACGTGATGAAGTTTACATGTATGAGACGGATACTCTGCGCTACATATATCTTAATCAAGCGGCAATGAAGCGATGCAAATGGGATGAAGCAACATATACGCAAAAGACAATTGCTGATCGGGATTTAAAGTTTGAAAACCGCGAAGTTTATGATCTCGACGCATTCTATGAACGTGTTGCACCTTTGATTAATAATGAGAGCAAGGAAGTCGAGCATGAGTTATTGATAGATGGATGTATTCATGAAGTTAAAACGCAGATTGTTCACCCAGAAGGTGGTAAATCTTATTTTATTTCAATCGTCCGCGATATTTCTGAACGTCGTATGTTTGAACGTACTAAGAATGATTTTATTTCGACCGTTAGCCATGAATTACGCACACCAGTTACGTCCATTAAGGGGGCGCTTGCACTAATTTTATCTGGTGCTATCGGTGAGCCGAATGAGAAAACCCGTAATATGTTAGATATTGCTCATCGTAATACGGATAGGCTGACATTCCTTATAAATGATATTCTTGATTTGGAAAAAATTGCTGCGGGCTTGATGGAATTCAATTGCGAGAGTGTTGATATGTCCAAGCTCGTTTCAGATACCATTCATGCGAATAAAGCTTATGCGAGCAATTTTGGGGTGACATATAAATTTGTTGGCTCTGATCTAAACATTAATGGTTATTGTGATAGTGATAGAGTTTTTCAAGTGATGAATAATCTTCTATCGAATGCCGCTAAGTTTTCACATGCTGACGGTGAGGTGGTCGTTTCTCTGAGCCAAACGGATGATAACGTTTGTATTAGTGTCCAAGACTTTGGTGTTGGGATTCCTGATGAAGCACAAGCGAGTATATTTGATAGGTTTGCACAAGCGGATTCATCAGATCAACGTGCAAAGCAAGGAACAGGGCTTGGCCTTAGTATTGCGAAAGCTTTGGTCGAAAGACAAGATGGATTGATCTACTTTGTGAGTGAACAGGGTAAAGGTACGAAGTTTAGTTTTGAGTTGCCAAAAGAAAAGCAACAAGACACCGTACCTAAACCAGAGATGGTATGATGACAGAAGTATCTTGCGTTACCCAAAGCCGAAAGGTGTCGTGGCTACGTGTGAGCAAAACTGTAGATGTATAAGGAGCAAGGCAGTGAGCGATCAACGTAGGCCAACTTTTTTTGAAAAAATAATGTTATTCAATTATAAAATTTCAAGAGTAAGGCAAATCACGAATACAATGAGTTTGTTTGAAGTGGAGAATTCAAATATCTGCGCAATATTAAAAACAACCGATTCAGGGAAAATGCAATATCACAAACTAAACCGTGATGAGCTTCAAAAACTCAAAGATGATTTAGGCAAGGTAAAAGCAGAAGCGCAAATAACAACATCTGTTCGAAGGCTCTTCTCCGCTTTGTTGAGTAGAAAAAGATGCCGACCGCCAAGTAACCTGTTGATATGTATGGTTTCTGATAACTTTACATAGAGCAGGTATATGACAATCAACATCTCGCAGCATATTTTAGGCCTCAAAGGGCAACGTGTAAATGAAATTAAACTGGATGACGGCGGTGTTAAGATTGTCATTCACTGCAGCCGAGACGCGCGTAGGAGGGCTATAGACCCTGCTACAGGCCAGAAGGGAAGCATCAACCAGCATGTCCGCCGACAAGTAAACGACATCCCCCTTTTTGGGTATCCTTGTGTGGTCGAGATTGAGCTGGCGCAGGTTTATATTAACAAGGGCGAACGCCGCATTGAGGGGTGTGATTTTGTTGATAAAGGGTGCCGTTTCACTCACCGATTTTGCCGACTGATCAGTGGATTATGTCGGCATATGTCTATTCAAGCGGTTTCCAGACATTTGGATATACGATGGGAAACGGTCAAGAATATCGACAGGGCATACCTTATTGAAACTCTCCCTACGCTTGATCCTGCAGAGCTAACTGGCTTGGAATATATTGGTGTAGATGAAGTTGCCCGGGCGAAAGGTCATGACTACATGACGGTGGTCTACGATATGGTTGGCGGTCATCTGATCTGGGTTGAAGCAGGCCGAACTGCCGAGGTTTTTTCAAGGTTTTTGAAACAACTGCAACCAGATACAGCCTGCAAAATAAAGGCCGTAGCGATGGATATGGGGCCTGCCTACCAAAAGGCTGTCAGAGAGTCCTTGCCGTTGGCCGACATAGTATTTGACCGTTTCCACGTCATGAAAAACTACAGCAAAGCTATCCATAATCAGCGTCGACTTGAGTTCAGAAAGGCCGATCCAAGTGGTAAAGAGTTGATGAAAGGGACGCATTATCTGTTGCTCAAAAATGCGGATAAGTTGAGTGAAAAACAAAGTGACAAGCTGCAAAGGTTGCTGGAGAGCAATAGCAACCTGAATGCACTTTACGTCTTGAAAGAACAGCTTCAGCTGCTGTGGAGTGCCGCTTCATTTGAGGCGATGGCGGAGCAACTGGAACGTTGGTGCCTGATAGCAGATCAGTCACAGATGCTCTATCTAAAAAAGTTCGCGAAATCCCTACGGAAACATTGTGTGGGCATCTGCAACTACGCCAAACACAAGCTCACAAGCGCCAGGATAGAGGCTGGTAATGTCAGTATAGGAATGATCCGTAAGCGAGCCAGAGGCATCAAGGATACCGAATACTTCAAACTCAAAATTAGACAATCATCCATTCCAGATAATCAATCTATGCTCTATTTGAAATCCTAAATCTACTCAACAAAGCGGAGAAGTGCCTGTTCGAACATCATTTTAAGGGGGCTGTTTTGTATGCTGAGTTCTAGTCGGAGCGGGTTACTGTTGATTTTATTTTATTGCTAATCGTTCTTGCAATGAAATTCTTTTGGAACGTTTCAATAATTCGTTAAATTTTGATTTATAAAGAGTTTTGGTGCGCATGGATGCAGGTCGTTCGAACGATTTATTCGATACACTTGCAGACTGGGAACATGTTCTAAAACATTCGAATATTGATTTGCGAGGGCCAAAACCATGAAGCCCTTACAAACAAACAAGACACCAAGATTAGCTCCATTTTCTTTGCGTCTGAATGAGCAAGAACGCCAAAAACTGGAAGCCGCCGCTGGTGGTTTGCCACTGTCGTCCTATATCAAATCCGTGGTTTTTGCTGATGAGGCTCCCAAATACCGTAGGAAGCGGAAACCACCTGTTGCGGAGCAACAGCTCCTAGCTGAAATATTAGCCCGTCTTGGTGCTTCCCGTACCGCCAATAACCTCAATCAAATTGCCAAAGGTATTAATCAGGGAACCTTGTTCGTTGATGAAACTTTGGAAGCGGATTTGAACCAAGCGATTATTGAGGTGGCTTGGATGCGTGCAACGTTGATCGAAGCTTTGGGCTTGAAGTAATGATCCTGAAAGGTTCGCAACGTGCGGGGGCTTCAAATTTATCCAATCACCTGATGAATGATCGTGACAATGATCATGTCTCGTTGTTAGAGTTGCGGGGATTTATATCAAGTGATTTACACGGAGCATTAACCGAAACCTATGCGATTTCTCGCGCAACGCAGTGCAAACAATTTATGTTTTCACTGAGTTTAAACCCACCCAAAGATCATAACGCGACTGAGGAAGATTTTCTGAATGCCGCCGATCAAGCTGAATTAAAACTTGGGTTGCAAGGTCAGCCCCGCGCGATTGTTGTCCATGAGAAAGAAGGCAGACGCCATGCCCATGTTGTCTGGTCGCGTATTGATACGGATGAGATGAAAGCAATCAATCTGCCGTTCTACAAACGCAAATTGAACGACCTGTCACGGGATTTATATCTGGATCACGGATGGCAATTGCCCGAAGGGTTGCAAAGACATGGTGGTAAGTCACCGCTGAATTTTACATTGGAAGAATGGCAACAAGCCAAACGCCAAGGCGTTGATCCACGCGAAATCAAACAGGTCTTGCGGGATTGCTATCACCGTTCGGACAGCCTTAAGGGATTGCAGAACAGTTTAGAAGATCGCGGCTACTTTCTTGCCAAAGGTGATCGCCGTGAATAAGTTCAGATAGATGTGAGACTGTTTTTTTGTTGCCAAGATTTAGGCGGCCTCGGAGACTGAGTATTGTAAAAAACCAACTCACGAGGCCAATATGCAAATCATAAGACTGCACAAGAACGTTTATAAACTTTATGCTTGGGCGCGGACACAAGAATGTTTGGATGCGTACCGTATCAAATACGAAGACACGGTTGGGCAATGGGAAGCTTTACGCGCAGAGGGTGTTTCTCTAGCAAAATGCGCTGAATTTGTCGGCATCTCTCGGTCTACTTATTATCGCTACAAGCGGGTTTTGAAGGATTTGGCGCAAGGGATTATGCCGCCATCAAAGGCCCCAAAACACCGCAATAAGTCACAGTGGGGTGAGGCAGAAAAACAGTTGGTGCTCGAAATTCGCCGCGACAATAAAACCTACGGTAAGGAAAAAATAGGGGCCATCTTGCGGCGCGATAAAAACCAAATCATAAGCGATAGCACCGTGGGGCGTATCTTGGGTTTTCTACGCAAGAAAGGCCTGATTACACGATCAAGGTCTGCACCACAAAAGCGCAAGCGTAACTTCTCCAAGGGCCACGCCAAAGGATGGAAATATAAGGATTACAAAGATATAGAGATTGGAGAACGTGTGCAGATCGACCACATGACTGCCACGAAAAACGGCGTCACCTGCAAGCACTTTCAGGCCTGGGAACGGCGTAGCAAGCACATCCACGCGCAAATTTATTCGAATGCCACCGCACGCTCTGCCAAACGGTTTTTGGAAGAGCTTGTGGAAATAGCTCCCTATAAAATCCTCTCAATTCAAGTTGATGGTGGCTCCGAGTTTATGGCCGATTTTGAGACGGCGTGTGAGCAGATGAAAATCCCGCTCATTGTATTGCCGCCAGCCAGACCGAAATACAATGGTGGCGTTGAGCGTGGAAACCGCACCTTCCGCGAGGAATTCTATGATTGTTGTGATCTGATTGCCGATAGCATTGGAGCTATGCGGTTTGAACTGAGAAAAGCTGTCGAAAAATATAACACATTCAGACCACATCACGCCTTGAAAGGTAAGACACCCATGGAGTACCTTCGAATCACTCAGGCCGAAGCCGCGTGAGTCTCAAAACACATGAACCTATACAGCCGTGGCTTTGTTGCTTTGGATGTCGAGGGCAATATCTATTCTTTATCCAAATGGTCAGGCGTGAAAGTCAAAGAATTGAAAGCCAAGCTTGGATCACCAGAACAACTTCAATCCGTGGCAGAGGTGCAATCTCATATCAAAGCCCGTGTGACGGATCAGATGAAAGACTTCATCCAACAGGTCAAAGCGGGTCACACGCGCGATTTAGAACCTTTGAAGGCTGAACTCAAAGAGATGATCACGGATCACCGTGAAGAGCGTGAGACACTTCAAGTTAAACAAGATGAACGGTGGCAGAATGAGGCTAAAGAACGTTCTGCGCGGCTTAATAAAGGTGTACGCGGCCTGTTTGATTGGGTCAGCGGTAAAGGCAAAGAAACCAAAGCCCAGAATGAGCATGAAGCCTATCAATGCCTTCTGCGGGATCGTGAGCAACGTAATGACTTGATCAAAGCACAAATGAACGAACGCCAGAGTTTACAAAAACGTTTCGACAAACTGCGTCATAAGCAAAAGCAAGATCGCGGCATACTTGCTCGTAATGTTTCGCAATCTATTCGTAGTACTTCTAAACCAAAGCAACATACGCAGTCATTGTGGCGCAATCGTGGTTTGGGGTTGTCTTTGTAGAAGTTTGACGTAAGCAAGTTAAAACTCCAATTAGGCCTATTATACAGGCAAAACCAACATTCCTTATCGTTTCAGTATTTGTAGGTTTTTGAGGAATTAGTAGTTCAGAAAAACAAAAAGACTTTCAATGCGCGTGTTTAATATTAGTATTTTTACAACCATTCATTAGATTAATACCTCACTATACTTGCAAAAACTTACCAAACCCATCAATCTAAAATAGTTCAAAACCAACTTAAGAAAGTCAACAATACATAAATTTTGAGGCACTTCTCCGCTTTGTTGAGTAGATTTAGGATTTCAAATAGAGCATAGATTGATTATCTGGAATGGATGATTGTCTAATTTTGAGTTTGAAGTATTCGGTATCCTTGATGCCTCTGGCTCGCTTACGGATCATTCCTATACTGACATTACCAGCCTCTATCCTGGCGCTTGTGAGCTTGTGTTTGGCGTAGTTGCAGATGCCCACACAATGTTTCCGTAGGGATTTCGCGAACTTTTTTAGATAGAGCATCTGTGACTGATCTGCTATCAGGCACCAACGTTCCAGTTGCTCCGCCATCGCCTCAAATGAAGCGGCACTCCACAGCAGCTGAAGCTGTTCTTTCAAGACGTAAAGTGCATTCAGGTTGCTATTGCTCTCCAGCAACCTTTGCAGCTTGTCACTTTGTTTTTCACTCAACTTATCCGCATTTTTGAGCAACAGATAATGCGTCCCTTTCATCAACTCTTTACCACTTGGATCGGCCTTTCTGAACTCAAGTCGACGCTGATTATGGATAGCTTTGCTGTAGTTTTTCATGACGTGGAAACGGTCAAATACTATGTCGGCCAACGGCAAGGACTCTCTGACAGCCTTTTGGTAGGCAGGCCCCATATCCATCGCTACGGCCTTTATTTTGCAGGCTGTATCTGGTTGCAGTTGTTTCAAAAACCTTGAAAAAACCTCGGCAGTTCGGCCTGCTTCAACCCAGATCAGATGACCGCCAACCATATCGTAGACCACCGTCATGTAGTCATGACCTTTCGCCCGGGCAACTTCATCTACACCAATATATTCCAAGCCAGTTAGCTCTGCAGGATCAAGCGTAGGGAGAGTTTCAATAAGGTATGCCCTGTCGATATTCTTGACCGTTTCCCATCGTATATCCAAATGTCTGGAAACCGCTTGAATAGACATATGCCGACATAATCCACTGATCAGTCGGCAAAATCGGTGAGTGAAACGGCACCCTTTATCAACAAAATCACACCCCTCAATGCGGCGTTCGCCCTTGTTAATATAAACCTGCGCCAGCTCAATCTCGACCACACAAGGATACCCAAAAAGGGGGATGTCGTTTACTTGTCGGCGGACATGCTGGTTGATGCTTCCCTTCTGGCCTGTAGCAGGGTCTATAGCCCTCCTACGCGCGTCTCAGCTGCAGTGAATGACAATCTTAACACCGCCGTCATCCAGTTTAATTTCATTTACACGTTGCCCTTTGAGGCCTAAAATATGCTGCGAGATGTTGATTGTCATATACCTGCTCTATGTAAAGTTATCAGAAACCATACATATCAACAGGTTACTTGGCGGTCGGCATCTTTTTCTACTCAACAAAGCGGAGAAGAGCCAATTTTGATTACTTTCATTTTACCTACTTCATTTAATTTTGGGGCATTAGATGACCATAAGTCTAGACTCATTCGAACAAACGATTAACGAAGCCAGTGAAAGATTTCAGTTAAAATCTAAGAGTAATGACAACTGGACAGTTACAAAAAGTATTGTATCTGATCTTGGCGGCACTGCGGTAAACTTAGGCAGTACTACTATGGCAGGAGATCAGATAAGCTGGGGGCGATCTTCAATGTCTGAGGCTTGGCTCGAAAGATACCAAAACAAAAAATATCATTTGATTGACCCATTTATTACGGCCTTAATCACAGGCCAATCAGAAATTATGATTGATTCAGGTACATTAAAGCCCTCAAACTCTGCATATGAATTGAATCACGATTTAAAAGCATATGGATATAACTCTCTTTATGCCAGTACCACTGGGAATATGACCAATGGGTGTCGGTATATGGTTGTTTTTGGCTCAGTTTACAAATCGTATGCATGGATCTGCGATCGCGGTGGCGAGGCAAGCGCGGGGTGAAGCATTTTCCAGTTGAAGACGCTGAAACCATCGCAGGTAGTTGTCGAGATACCTGGTTGCGACGCCTCGGTAGCGGCGCAGGAAATCCTTCAACTGGCTGTGCCGGTTGTTGACCGTCTGAATGTGAAAGGCATCCCGCACCCGCTCCCCACCAGACAGGTTCAACGCTTCGTGGCGCACTCCCAGTGCTGCGGCGCAAGGCGGATAAGCGCGGTGGCCATCGGTCACCAGAACGATGTCATCATCCACGACCGGCTCGATTGCAGATTGCAGCGTATCAGCATTGACCGCAGGGAGAACCGCGCTGACTGTCATGCCGCTGCGATCAGCGGCAACCAGTACTGGAACCTGCTCATCTGACAGGCCTCGTTTGCGGGCCTTGCCTCCCCTGCGGCGCGCCTTGCGCTCAAGGTTTCGTTCACCTTTCTGGCTTCGCAAAACATAGGTTTCGTCGACCTCGACAATGCCTGTAAGCTTGCGTGCTTTCGGATTGTCTGTGGTGAGAAATCGGTGCCGCCAACGGAACGCGGTATTGACGGCAAATTTGCAGCGTTCTGCTGAGGCGCGAACCGTCAGCCCATCAGAAAGACAGGTTCCAAAGGCAAGCCACTTATCCTTGCGGTGCAGGCCCGACAAAGGGGTGCCGGTCGCCGCGTTGAATGTCTTATTGCATCCCTTGCATTGGTACCGTCGCAGACCCCGTGCTTTGCCACGCGATATAGCTCCTGGTGTGCCACAATGCGGGCACTGGCGACTTTCACCCACGCTTGCTTCAATGGCTGCCAGCGAAGATGACGCCTCAGAGACCCCCATGAACACGGTTTCGGCTTCCTGTCGCTGCGCAGGGCTGAGGTGATCTATCCCAGATAGCCAATCCTGAAACTGTTTGTGATCCATAGTCGGCCTATCCCTCTGATTTGACATGATTTGAAAAAGAACATGTCATGAAAGCATACGATTTGTAAACTGAGCCTTGTTTTTTGTTCGGATCAAAGCCTAGCTGAAATTAATGTTACCATTGGCTTTGATAGATTAAAGGTTATTCATGCTATCATTGCAGCGAATATTGCAGTCCCACATACTGGTGAAGACAGTGGACAATTCATTGTTCGAGAAAAATCCTTAACAACTAGAGAACATGATGTTCTGAGTTGGCTGGCTAGCGGATTGCGTAACGATCAGATTGCATTCAAGCTTAATATCGCTGAGATTACTGTTCGGAAACACTTATTTTCCATTCGGCAAAAATTGAACGCAACGACACGAGAGCAGGCAATTGCCATTGCGGTGCGTGACGGATGGATATCGTTATAAGAAACATATCGGATTCGATAGCTTGTTCGTGGCAACCATTCAGTTGATGCTAATGTATCAATTAGCACTGTGAAAGTGCGTTAAAATACAATTCTTAGAATGATATTATTATAAGTCATTTCAGATTGGGGGGGGGATATGCGAAAATTTTTCGCTATATTTTTTATAGTTTTTTTGTTTGGTGGCTGTAGTCTTCTTTCGCGCGAAGCGGGATATCCTGGAGGCAATGTTGGATACCTTGCTGATCGTCATGCTTTGTTTGCAAAAGGGCATCAACAACAGGTAAATCGATATTATGTGACACTTGCGTTATTGGCACCATTGGTTACAGAAACTGTCGGAACGACAACTGAAGCTAAACTTTCAGCAGAACGCATAGGCTATCTTTATCAAAATATTGAAAAGTTGCGTCAAGCATCTGGAAAATGTAAACTTGTAGATATCACGACAGAAACAGAAGAAGCCACTAGCCACTGTAGCAAAGAAACTGCAGGGTCTCTGGATGGTAGCTCACTAAGTTTTGAAACCCTGTCGTATGAAGTTTCAGAATCTTTAAATGATACGTTAAAACAAGCTTTCGACAATCTAGAAATTCGTTCCAATGCAAGTCGTGTGGCCTCACTTGAACCTACAGAAATATTAAAAACGATTTTAAAGTCTCGGCATCTGGTACCAGTTTTAATAAAATATCTGTCCGCTTACCGTGATATTGCGGTTGTATTCGGGACTTCCATCATCACGTCTTGCCATCACACAGCGAGTTCTGAACAGAGTAAAAAATTGGCAAACGCTTGCCAAGATGTGCGAGTAAGTTTTGATAATCTAACCAACCGAACACGGATAACGGACGCAAAAATTGCACGTAAAGAACGTCCGATAAGTGAGGTTTTTCAGTCGGGTAAAATAGCATTGAATGTTGGCCTAGATTGGAAACTTGAAAATTTTCAGAAAGCCGCGTTAATACACCATGTAAACCGTGCTTGTAAAAAACTGGATGCACTTGCAAGGATAGATGATGAGAGCTTTACAGGCTGTACTGTTAAATTGGATAATGAGACCGTATCTAATAAAAATAAAGACACACAAAAAGCGAAAGACATACAAAAAGCGGTTGATGGCTTAATCGGGAAGCTCCCATTATAAACAATGGTCTTGAGCATATCGGGGTGAATAAGTGATTTTGAAAAACAACCAGACTTAAAATTATTAAATTAAGAGTTTTAAGTCTGGTTGGTATCGCGGAATTGCTCTTTTCGATAGCGGTGATTGCGGACGTTCATTCGATAGCAAAGTTTGCATTCTCGAAAGTCAAAGAAAACAAAGCGTAGATAAAAGATCGTCAATCATTGCAACGGCGTTTTGATAAATTGCATTACAAGAAAAAGTAAGATCGCGGCATCCTCGCCCGTAACGTTGCACAGTCGTTACATCAACAATCTAAACCTCAAAATATTACCCAAAAACGAGGGCGTAAACGCGACCTCGATTTAACCCCTTAAATTCATTTTCAGGAGAATATAATGAAAACTCAAACTGTTAGAAGTGCCATATTTGGTGCTTCTTTATTGTCATGTGTGATTGCCACCGAAGCCATTGCCCAGAATGCCTACGGTCAAGGGTATGACGACAACGTAGAACAAATGACTCTATTGCGTTTATGTATGATAATTTTTTCAATCGGCCTTGGTTACGGTGTCGGTTGGTTATTTTCACCACAGGCCAAAGATGTTCGTACTTTTGTAGCGATATGTGTTGCTGGACTTCTCTCAATGGTTGCTTTGCTTAATCATGGCGTTCTGGGATGGGGGCTTGCATCCTTAATATCCTTCATCGGTTTCTTTGTGATGATTGGCTATTGGCTGAGTGGAATTTTGAGTGATACTCCAACCACTTTTGGTTCAAGTCGCTGGGCAAAAGAAGATGATTTAAAAGATAATAATGTATTGGGTGATGGCGGTGTTCGTTTAGGCGAATTTAAGACTAAAGATGGTAGTCAGGCAATCTCCTATAAAGGAGATCGGCACCTTTTAACCGTTGCGCCAACACGCTCGGGTAAAGGGACAACGCAGATTATTCCAAACCTTCTAACCTATACAGGGTCAATGCTTGTGATCGATCCTAAGGGTGAAAACGCCTTGATTACAGCCAAGGCACGCCAAGATATGGGGCAAGATATTCACATCGTTGATCCATGGGGTATTGCTCAAGTAGATGGCATCAAAACTGCGCGGTTTAACCCTCTTGATTGGTTGCAGATTAGCGATGTTGATATCACTGAAAACGCAATGCTCTTGGCTGATGCTTTGATTATATCGCAGAATTCAAATGATACGTTCTGGGATGAAGAAGCCAAAGCACTACTTCAAGGCTTAATCCTGTATGTTGCCACACAAAAAAGCGAAGAAGGTAAGCGTACTCTAAAACGTGTTCGTGAACTTCTATTACTCGAAGGCGACGCCTTGAAAGCCCATTTTAAAAAGATGTCTGGATCAGGTCATCATATCGTTGCAAGTACAGGTGCCAGATGTTTGCAAAAAGAAGAAAAACTATTGGCTAACGTCATGGCGACAACTCAAGCCCAGACACATTTCTTAGATAGTGCGCGGATACAAGAGAACCTTGAAGCGTCTGATTTCAAATTTGAAGACTTAAAAACAAAGCAGATGACAATTTATCTAGTGCTCCCAGCGGATCGCTTGAATGCCTTTAGTCGTTGGTTACGTCTTCTTGTACAGCAAGCTATCACTATGAATGCTCGTAATATTGACGTGAAGCCAGAAAAACCTGTGTTGTTTATCTTAGATGAATTTGCCGCATTGGGGCGTTTGACTATGGTTGAGCAAGCTTATGGGCTTATGGCGGGTTTTGGGTAATTGGGGCAACTTGGCGGGGTTTGGCAAAGCCCCGATACCCTGTCAACAGGGCCGACCTTTCTGCAACGAATAGATAAAGGTGGCGGCACGCAACACCAGATTATAGGGGATCAATCCACTTTATGGCCGGGAGGGGATGCTCTGTACTGAAGTCCCAGAGATACCAGGAGTAAGGATGAATTGGGCTGTTTCTGTAATCTGTGAACCAGAAGGGTCGCCCCACCATTTCGATCTTTGCGGCGAAGTGTGGATGGTTCCTGAAGTTTGACTGCCGCTTTTTACCGGATGTAAGCAATGTGCGTGCAAGCATCAGGACTGTCCCCGTGACAGGCTGCATGAGTTTCAGAGCGTGACCGAGTTGTGCATCCAAAGAGCTGAACGGAGGGTTCATGACTATGGATCGAATTTGGTCTGAAGGCAGGCGATCCTGAGCCAGAAAGCCCATTTCGACAATACCCTTGGCGCGGGGCTCAATGTCGCTGGCATATACCGGGATGTTCATATTCTTGAGGGCATCAACCAAATGGCCTTCGCCTGCATGTGGTTCCCATGCAACTGGTGGGATGCTGACGCCTGCAGAAAGAACGAGGTCGCGCACCATCTCTTTGGCTTGAAGCGTCGGATAGAAGTCCTGGTCATTGCGCTTGTGCCCGGATTCGATGTATTTACTCATACAGTCCCCGCATATCATGATTGGAATTGTGGCAACTTGGCGAGAACTGTCTGGCCATTGAGCGCTGTATGATAAGGTCTGCGAGACTGGGAACGCAGACCGCACCGGCAACCCCAAGACGGGCGCGCGCATATTGCCAGAATGATACCCCAAGTTTTTGGCAGGTTTTCAATGCGCCAAGGCCGGCATCGCGTGCGGCCCGACCGCTTTGGCTGCGGGTTCCCTGCGAGACCGCCCGCCTCGTGACCTGAGACCGTATATCGCGTTCCGCGCTGTTGGAATGCAGGGGTGTACTCGGATAATCCAGAACACGCAGCAATTCACCCTTGTTTACCTTCAGCCGTCTAAGCAGGTTGTCGAGATTTGCATCGCCCGTTCGTTGCTCAAATATCGCGTCGAAACGCGCCGAAAGCCCCTCGCGCTGCGCATCGCAGGGATCTTGTCTGAAAGCTGAGAGTTCCCGGTAGAAGTCCCAAACGGATGTTCGTACGGCTTGGACACGCGCAAATTGGATTTCGTTGGTGCTTTGTTGCTTGCGAATGAGACGCTCCAAATGCACCCAACACAGCGCATGAGCATCTCCGACATTGAACTGGCCAGCATCGTCGCTCAGGATCACCGTATCGGAAAGGCGTCCAGCATCGCAGATACTGCCCCAGAGCGCGCCCTCGGTGGCGATTTTTATCGGGTCCGGTTTCACCGTTATGCGGTCAATCCCGAGGGTGGCCAGATGGGCCTGCCACGCGTCCTCACCGCGAAATATCCGATGCGGATGTGAGGCAAAAAGCACTATGGTTTTTTCGGGCAACCTCATGCGTCTCATGTAGTCAAGCGCTTCGTCATTGACGGTGTAGGTCAGGTCACCCGCACAGAGATGTTCAAGAAAATCAAGGCGGCTTTTCGAGCCGGTCGATCTGAAGTGGGTAAAAAGATCATTGCCGATTACGGTGCAGAAGCCGTTTTTGGCCTGATGGCGCGCTCCGGTGTCATCGACATTGATCCATGCAGCAGTTTCCATACCCGCTCTCAGCACGTCCTGCTGCTCGTCGACAATGCCCTGGATATCTTCGTTCAGAAACCGCTTTATCTGACGAGCGGAAATGTCCAGACCCATGTCATTCAGCAAAGCCGCGATACGCGCAACGGTGGACTGGCATTGATGATACAGCGTGATCGTCAGGGCCTTCAGATTATTCCCATACTGCTGGCGGCCCTTTACCACCCCGGGTGGGAGCGAGGCCACGCGGCGACTGCCATCGGGAAACTGCCAGACCTCCCGAAGGTAAGTCACTTCTTCAGCGTAAATCACGATGTCACGAATGGTATGCGCTTGATAGCCTTTGCGTGTGGACCCATCAGGTACATCTTCAAGAGTGACCTTGACCTCGCGTTTGTGTAAATTCAGATTACTGCGTCGTGGACCGCGCCGATTTTTCTTTTGCTTCCCGTCTGTTTTTGATCCCCCGCTGGGCTCGGAATCCTGCTTGCTGCTCTTGTCTTGTGAGGCCAGACCGCTTGGTTTGATATTCGGACGTCGCGGAAGTTTCTTGAGCTGTCTGATCTCGTCCCGCAATTCGGTCCTTTCCTGCCTCAGCTCTGAAAGCTCAGCAAAGAGCGCGAAAACCAAATCTTTAAGCGCGGCATTGGACAAATCATCAAGAGAGTGTGGAGGCGATGGCAACATCGCCCTATAGAGCAGAAAATACTTCGCCTTTGGAATCCTCATATGTAAATGCGAGTCAATTTGCCGCAATCTAAACCAAAGATCTTCAAGATGGACATGATGATGAGTGCGTCAAATGTGCCCACTTGAACCGGATTGCGAAAATTCCCGCCAAGTTGCCCCAATTACGGTTTTGGTTTGCAACTCTGGGGGATTGTTCAAGACTTTAACCAGTTAGAACGCATTTACGATAAAGGGTGGCAGTCCTTTGTGTCTAACTCAGGCATGATTAATTATTTTGGTTCCAGTGATCGCATGACATCTGAATACTTTTCTGCGTTATGCGGTGAGACAACAGTTTGGAATTTAAGTACGGCAGTTTCACGAGCATTAACGGGAAACGGAAATGATTCAGCAACAGATACGCAAGCAGCCTCCCAACGCAAGTTAGCGTATCCCGATGAATTGATGCGTATGCAAAAAGACAGACAGCTCGTTTTTATCGAGAACATGCATCCAATGATGGCTCTTAAAAATAAATGGTTTGAAGATGAAACTTTGAAAACTAAAGGTGTCAACTTCCATCAAGAATAACGATCACTCGTTTGGCGGGGTTCTCCCGCCAAACATAATATTTATACCCATCATGGATTATTAGCATGACCGAAAAAGACGAAGATAAAAAAAGCGCAAAATTATGGTTTAATCTTGAAGCTCCAGATTATGTGGCGGCTGAAAAAGACAATACAAGCCATGATATCAACCCGCCTGAATTCATAGTAAGTTTTGAGCCTGAGTTTGCTCCTTATGGTGCGATGCCAGTACAAAAAAAGAAGGAGAACCTGAAAAGCTCCAAACACCAAGAAGTACCAGATCATAACGCATTTTTGGAGTATGATGATGTTACAACAGATGGTGATGCATACGGCTTTAAATTTCTTGTGAAACAGGAAGTGGATTTTCCCAAAGATGGTCTTAATGAAGGACGAATATCGCGGCTGACATTAATTGAAGATGGAAAACCTGTCGTTCATTTCGAAAAAGGAGAATGGGTCTTGCCCCCCGAAACACCTGCTCAAATTCAGTTGATTGATGATATTAAAGAAGAGTTCAACGAAACGCCAGAAAAGGAGTTTACATCGATTGCAACCGAAGACAAAAATCGTGGGATTGATCGATAAGAATATATAGGAAAAAATCAGTTTTTTTGATATAATTATTCATGGATTACATGAATATTAAGATCACTGAAAAAGATGATCCACAGACGCGATTACTTGATGATAAGCATGGTGAAAAGCAAGAGGTCACTGTCCCCAAGAGGTTCTGGGATTATTTCGATTGGCTCGGTGAAAATGGCGAAGACAATAGAAATATTGTTAAAGCCGCAATCATCTTTCGCGCCCACCATAAAAACCGTTTATCTTTCGATCACCAGTTTATGGCGCAATTGCACTGGGATGAACGCAGTCGCTACCTGACTGGTAAGAAATGCCCACTATTGATTACGCCAGAAGGTTACAACCATGAAGACTATCTTGGTTCACCTTCACAAGGTGGTTACAATCCTATTGGGCGCGTATTAAAAAATGCATTTGGAATCGATGAAACTGCAATAATGAATGGCATATATTGGGAGTATCTTGATTGGGGAACTGAACAAGGTTTCGACAATGAAGCTTGGGTCAAGCATGTTGATGAAAAGCGTCCACATGACACAAGCTTTGGACATCATCTTACTTTCGCAATTTGGCATGACATGTGTAACCGTTATCGAAGAGGCGATCCATATCCGTTTGATAGGCCGCCAAATGGATATCAAGAATAAACAACCGCCTTTCTTAATCCAGTTGATATATCAGATCGAATGGCGGCTGTGGTTCATATCCAGATGCAATTGCCCCACAACTCCCCAGCGTTGCCAACACGCCAATTATCGCGGCTCGTCCTGAATGTGCAATGATCTGCTTAGGGTTGATGGTAGTGTCAATAAATGCCCCGATACGCATAAAAACCCAACTGACCGCGCATGCAATGCACATCGTAACGGGTACACACAGCCATGTGAAAAATAGGGCTAATGCAAAATTGCTATTTCGCAGATGAAACCCCGTTTCCATCATTCTAGGCCAAAGTGCCAATCCAATACAAAATGAAAGGATATATCCTGCAATACATATCCCTTTAGATACAACCACAGCCGTTGGACGCATGGTCTACGGACAACTGGCGGTCTTCGCAGAGTTTGAACGAGAGCAAATCAGCGAACGCACCAAGGCAGGTATGAAAGCCGCCAAAAAACGCGGCGTACATATCGGTAGGCCGCGAAAGTTGACCGACAAACAAGTTCATCACGCACGCTGCAAAATTAACGCTGGGCAATATACAATTGCACGGATTGCTAAATCTTATGGTGTTACACCGCTAACGCTTAGACGAGCTTTACTTGATTGATAATAGTTCATACTCAGAACTGAGACATATCTAAAAATTCCATAAGCGTAGATTCAACGCCTAATCCTTCTAAAATTTCTGGTTTGTTGCCTAAATCTCCGTGATAACTTACCTTCCACTTTGTCATATTATTAATTGTTTTGGATATAATCTCACTAAAATAGATATGATCGACTTGGCCTAGAGAATGCCCCATGACGAAAATTTCTTTCACAGTTCTGAGATTGTTAAAATATGCTGATTGAAATTGAATTATATCTGCGGAAGGTTTGAATGTTTTAGAAAAATAGCTGTCTATTGAATAAGTTCAGATAGATGTGAGACTGTTTTTTTGTTGCCAAGATTTAGGCGGCCTCGGAGACTGAGTATTGTAAAAAACCAACTCACGAGGCCAATATGCAAATCATAAGACTGCACAAGAACGTTTATAAACTTTATGCTTGGGCGCGGACACAAGAATGTTTGGATGCGTACCGTATCAAATACGAAGACACGGTTCGGCAATGGGAAGCTTTACGCGCAGAGGGTGTTTCTCTAGCAAAATGCGCTGAATTTGTCGGCATCTCTCGGTCTACTTATTATCGCTACAAGCGGGTTTTGAAGGATTTGGCGCAAGGGATTATGCCGCCATCAAAGGCCCCAAAACACCGCAATAAGTCACAGTGGGGTGAGGCAGAAAAACAGTTGGTGCTCGAAATTCGCCGCGACAATAAAACCTACGGTAAGGAAAAAATAGGGGCCATCTTGCGGCGCGATAAAAACCAAATCATAAGCGATAGCACCGTGGGGCGTATCTTGGGTTTTCTACGCAAGAAAGGCCTGATTACACGATCAAGGTCTGCACCACAAAAGCGCAAGCGTAACTTCTCCAAGGGCCACGCCAAAGGATGGAAATATAAGGATTACAAAGATATAGAGATTGGAGAACGTGTGCAGATCGACCACATGACTGCCACGAAAAACGGCGTCACCTGCAAGCACTTTCAGGCCTGGGAACGGCGTAGCAAGCACATCCACGCGCAAATTTATTCGAATGCCACCGCACGCTCTGCCAAACGGTTTTTGGAAGAGCTTGTGGAAATAGCTCCCTATAAAATCCTCTCAATTCAAGTTGATGGTGGCTCCGAGTTTATGGCCGATTTTGAGACGGCGTGTGAGCAGATGAAAATCCCGCTCATTGTATTGCCGCCAGCCAGACCGAAATACAATGGTGGCGTTGAGCGTGGAAACCGCACCTTCCGCGAGGAATTCGGACACCTCGATTAACCGCTAATTCCAGAGGTATTTGATAGGCATTTTTTACGGCAGGCTGCTTTTTGACGCAAAAAAAGCCTGTTTTGTTCCGTTTTATGCGGCATTCATGCTTTATGGAGCCGCCTGAGCGGGTATTTCTGAATTCTAGACGGATTCAGGCTGTGGCTTGCCGTCGTTCATGGAAGATGAGACGCTTCATATTGTAGGTTATGTTGGCGAGTGTCATCTTTGTTGTGGCGCGTTGAATTCCGATGGTTCTAATGGATAAATCCATCGGGCCCTTCTGATGACCAAAGACATGCTCGACACAGGTGCGAAATATAGAACGTGTCGCATTACCGCGCTCGATGTGTTTGGGCATTGGTTTGCCTTTTGGTTTTTTACGGTGGATGTGGGAGAAAAATCCATTGGCCTTAAGCCATGCCTCATTGCTCTTGGTGCGGTAAGCTGTATCGGCCCAAACCTTGCCAGAACGATTGTCCTTGGTGAGCACTGACGCCAACTCATGACCGTCATAGCGCGCTGCATCTGTTGTTTTTTCACCTCTGATAAACCGAAACTTACGGTCAATGCTGATGTGGTTTTTATAGCCAAAGTGAGGTACGGAAATATCAACTAACCCCGCATCTTTCTCACCCGTCTTGGTCGTTTTAGCCTTGCTATACTTGACCATCCACCGTGCGTCGGTGTCCTTCTGTGCCGCCTTGGCTGGATTATCAGGCCAGATATCTTTTGCATCTTCGCCAGCCTTGGCGCGGGCTTTCTCGCTTGAAGTCATACGTTGGCGTGGGGCTGCAATCAGCGATGAGTCTACAATTTGTCCCCCAGTTTGTTTGTAACCCCGATTACGTAAATGATCCTCAAAGGTTGCAAACAAATCAGTCAACACACCCGCTTGGGTCAACTTCTCCCGAAACACCCAAATGGTCTTTTGATCTGGCGTCGGCTCCCCAATTTGCAAACCAAGAAAACGCAACCAGCTAAAACGATCGCGGATCAGAAACTCCATCCGCTCATCACTTAAATTATGCATCGACGCTAATATCAAAATCTTAAACATCATAACCGCATCATAGGGCGGACGACCCCCCTGTGGACGCTCTCCATAGTTAAGTGCACTTGTCAGTGCACACCGAAACATCTCAAAATCCACATGCTCAGAAAGCGCGACAAGTGGGTCGCCTGTTTTAGACAAACGCTCAAGATGATCAGAAAAATCAAACAATCCTGCTTCGTGCATCAAAATATCCTCCTGAAAATATTGAATCACAAAATACACCTAAAAGATAGGTTTTTAGAGGTGTCCATTCTATGATTGTTGTGATCTGATTGCCGATAGCATTGGAGCTATGCGGTTTGAACTGAGAAAAGCTGTCGAAAAATATAACACATTCAGACCACATCACGCCTTGAAAGGTAAGACACCCATGGAGTACCTTCGAATCACTCAGGCCGAAGCCGCGTGAGTCTCAAAACACATGAACCTATACACTATTATTTCTCTACTTTCGGCTATTCTAACATCTGTATCTTCTGAGTTGTGGATACTGTGCATATCATCCGCTTCAGGTTCCCAAGCATGACCGAGAATGATTTCTTCATCCGTATCTTTGGCGTATCCATGTATATGAAAGATGTTATCTGGAGAAACCCCGTAGATTTTCTCCAAAGTGTCTGTGTAATTAAAACTTAAATATATCGCACTTTTATCTAAATGAACGAGGTCGTTCTTAACGTCACCTCTAGCTGGGATGTGAAGTTGTCGTATCCATTCTGCAAACGCTGCTCTTAACTTAACAGACAAATTATTAACGACTTGTTCGACCTCAAATTGAGGCGCATGATGGTTAGCGTCACTCCAATCATCTGCACCATATGAAACTAAAAAATCATTGGCTAAATCCTCGACCCTATCCGTATCAAACCAAGACAAACGCTCCTCGAATTCATTCCAGAAACAGTCATCGACGTCAAAATATTCATCAACCGTATTGTACAGGCCATAATGCTTACTTTTTAAATAGAGACCGAAGTCGACGTATCTTGATGCAATGCCATGATAAATATCGAAACCGTTCCCCACGATATACAACTTTTCAATCAATTCATTAATCTCCAAATTTAATACAAAATATTCAGACACAGATTAACCAGAAGTAATAGAATGAAAAGCCTTAGTAACTATTAGAAATGACCTGCTTGAAATTCCGTATTTGGTAGAGATATTTACTTACCCTACTGCCCTATTGGTATTAATTAGATATGCTACTCTACCCTAAGCTTCAATCAATGCTTAGTAATAGCACATCCACAACTCATAAATTATCGAAAAGGCTGTAGAATTACTCGATGAAAGAACTCGATCAAATTAGCAAAGCCTTTTCAACATCATTGAACCAGTGCATAGACTTTGGAAGTCATATTGATTTCGACAACATTAAGCTGTTTCAAAAAGAAAACCATGATTTTTTTGCGCTAGCCAAGTTAGAAAATGAAGCGTTCTACATTGAATTAAGTATAGGTGTTTTAAGGGTTGTTTCTAATTTGTGGAATGAGGTGCGACTTCAAACAAACGATCAAGAAAGCCTAATTCAAGGCTCATTGGTTTGGCTATTTCTTCACGAACTCAGCCATTACACGCTTGGTCATTTTGAAATCACAGGTGAACAAGTGATAGCAGAAACAGCCAAAGGCCGTGAATTTGGCTTACTGACCCGCGCACCAGAACAGAAACTTCCATATGATGCCTTAAACGATTTGGATTATATTCAGATTGAGCGGTGTCTTGAATTACAGGCAGACCATGAAGCCATTGATATGTTTCTTGAAGCGTACTCAACGGATGAATGGGAAGAATTGCGGCTTCGTGTGGCCTGCATATCTGCGGTTATGGTTTTGATTGATGTTGAGGACAGTAAACATGCGTTTGTAGATTCATCTCATCCCAAAGCGGCAACGCGGATATTTCAGTTGTTGGGACATTTATCAGAGATGCCTTTGATACAGGCACAGTTATCTGGTGATAAGAACGATATTCCATCTGATGACGAACAGCGCGCGTTTTCCAAAGAAGTTGTCATTCCTGCATTCTTTGTTGCCATTGCATTGGCAAAAGCAGCGAATGCAAAACACATATTAGATGAATTGGGTGACTTACCTGCTTTTTTTCAGGATGTGTTATTGGCAAAAACCAATAACGATGCAGGAATAGATCAATTCAAAACTGTAGGTGCAAAGGAATGGTCAGAGTTAAAAGAATTGAACGAAAAGCTTTTATCTCTAAATTTAATGATTAACTGATACTCTATTACTTATATTTTGAACGAACTGCTAATGCTTGAAGACTTTATATCCTCCATAAATAATCGTGAAATAGCCCTTGGCATTTGGCTCTTAATTATATTTTTGGGATGTCTATTAAGTAAGAGTATAAGACCTTCACTAATATGCCTTTTGCAAGCAACCTTCGATATTCGAATGGTTTCTTTAGCTTTGCTTTTTGCCGCAAACATCTCGCTAATCATTTGGGGATTGTCATGCATTCAAATATGGCAGACGGATCAACTATTCCCAACGTCAATGTGGTTTTCGTTTACAGGCTTATCTTTGGTCTTTCGAGTTTTTACAATTAAAGAAAACGACAATTATTTCGTTTCTGTATTTAAAGACGCATGGAAAATAGCAATAGCATTTGAGTTTATTCACGGCAATCGCTTGAAGATTTCAGCCTTCACCTTTGATTGCGGCTTTTAGGTAACTATCATCCCAAGCGGCTGTTTTTCTTCGTATTTTCAGACTGGCCGTATCGCCGACTTGCTTGAAGATGTTGATTGCACTATGTCGCATCAGAGCCATGTTGGCGGGGCCATTTTGGGTCCGCAAGCGCATCAGGTCGTCGTGAAACACCACATCCATCACCCAGTGCAGGCGATTTTCCACACCCCAATGGGCGCGTGTGGCGCGCAGGAATTGCTTGGCTGAGAGCGGTGCGGAGGACAGATAGTAACGTCGCGAGAAACTGGTTTTACCTTTGTGTTTGACCTCGGCCTCGATCATGCCGATAGCGGCGAGGCCTGGAAACCTTGGTGCGCCAGGCTCAGACCGATCAGGGCGCAGCCACTCTACATCATGACTGACATAGGCACGACGGATTTCTATCCGCCCATGATCGGCATCGGTGGTTTCATGGGTTTCCAAACCACTGGTCTGGTCGAAATAGAGCCTCACCTCTTCATGCAGTGATTTTTGGTTGCCTTTAAGCGCCAAAAGATAGTCTGCGCCTTGTGCGAGGATCGCCGCAGCAATACCGTGTTGGCAGCCCATTGCATCAATCGTGACCAGCGCGCCTTTCAACTCAAGCCGCGCCAGTAGTCGAGGTATCGCGCTGATTTCATTCTCTTTCTCGTCACAGGATTCTTGCCCCAAGACCAATCTCTGACGCGTTGCCCAAGCTGAAACCAGATGCAGGGCGCGGCCATCCTCACCATGCGCACGGCGTGACGACTTGCCGTCAATTGCCACGATCTCATCATCGCCATCGCGCAAGGCCGCAACCCAGGAAACGAAGCATTCGCTAAACAGGTCAGCGGGAATCGCGTTCATCACATCATTGAGCGTGTCATGAGATGGGATCCCATCTTTGAAGGGTAGAAACCCACGCAAGAATTTCAATTTTCGGTCCGCCCATCGGGCTATTTCGGCAAAATCATCAGCACCAGCCATAACACCGCAGAGCACAATCAGTAGGATTTCGGGTAGTGGATAAACAGTTTTCCAGCTCTGGCGTGGGTCTTCAATGGCAGAAAAATGGTCGAGGATATTGGCTGAGATCATGGGAGGCTCCGAATGTCATTTCAATGACCAGAGAATCACATATCACCCGCTAAGGGAATCCCCACTTTTTCAAGCGATTGCCGTGTGAGTTTATTGTTGTCTTATCCGCATTCTCTTTACTTATAGAATTAATCCTTCAGCCCGCACTCTTCATTTTGGGAGTGATGATCGTTAGGGCTTCCGAGGAAAGCCGATATAAGAAAGTTTCTGTGCTCCTTGAATGGTTGATGGTGTTATTTATAGCGATTTCACTATGGCATTCACTTTCAGATATTTGGACAAAACCAGAAAGTTTCTTAAGTTCATCCACGGCTAGAAACTTTATCTTGCCATCGCTATTGGCCGTCGGATCAATTCCATTTGCTTATCTAGTTTTCTGCTATTCTAATATTGAAAATGCAACTGTTCAGCTCCGTTTTCAAAAATTCAAAAATAATAAACTCAAAAGTTACGCAAAACGCAGAGTGTTTTTAGTGTTCTTTTTTCATCCGTTTCTTCTAAAACGAGCAATGCGCCAACTTCATTTATTGCCAGTGAATGATCGCGCCGACGTTGATCAAATCATTAAAAATATTCAAGAGTATCATAAATACGAAAAGAACCCTAAACCCATTGAACCATCTCTTGGATGGAGTCCTTATCTAGCTGTTGAGATACTTGCAGGTCATAGTTTAAGAACAAGAGATTATCATAAAATTGACGAAACAGAATGGTGGGCTGGCTCAGATGTTGTGGATTTAACGGATGATTTAATTGCAAGTACAGCCTCATTTTACATCAGTGGTAATAAAGATGTAGTTAAATCATTAAAGTTATCAGGTCATTTTGATTATGAAACTGATACAGAATATGCGGTAGAACGTTTCAGATGCATTGCCGACCAGCTATTTCATCAGGGCAATCGCATGAAAAAGTTAGCAGGTGACAAATGAGGTGAGGGTTGATTCAATGAGTGAACTTTTAGCTTTTATTGAGGTCACTACCCATGTCCAATGCCGACGCACCCGACAGCCATTCCATTGATTTTCTTACGCATTTTTCTACTTTATCTGACCCACGACAACAAACAAAGCTGCTTTACCCTATGGCAGAGGTTTTGCTTTTGACGTTATGTGCCGTGTTGTCCGGGGCGAATGACTGGGTCGCTATTTCTGCGTTTGGGACAAAGAAACTGGCCTTTTTACGGAAATTCTTGCCCTTTTCGGACGGAACACCCTCACATGATCAACTGGGAAACATCTACGCCGCACTGGATGCCAATCATTTTCAGGCCTGCTTTATGGAGTGGGTCGCCTCCTTAAACAGCACCCTTAGCGGGGTCGTGGCGATAGATGGTAAAACCTCACGTCGCAGCTTGGATAAGGCTGGCAGCAAGGCCGCAATTCACATGATCTCGGCCTGGAGTTCAGAGTTGAACCTGACACTTGCCCAACGGCAGGTGGACGGCAAATCCAATGAGATCACGGCCATACCGGAACTGTTAGACCTCCTGACGATAAAGGGGGCTATTGTCACTATAGATGCTATGGGATGTCAGCGTGATATTGCCGATAAAATCATCACCAAACAAGCGGATTATGTTTTGGCCTTAAAGGGTAATCAAGGTGCCCTTCGCAAAGACACCGAACTGTTCATGAAAGAACAGGACGCTGTGGATTTTGCAGACACAACAGTAACTTACCATGAGGACGTAGAAAAATCACATGGACGTATTGAAACAAGAAAAGTCACTGTTTGCTCGGATATTGAATGGCTGATGGAGCGGCACAATTGGCCCGGATTGGAAAGCATCGTGATGGTCCAATACTGCGCAACACTTCAAGACAAGACCCGTTCAGAGACACGCTTTTACATCTCATCCATGACCTGTGACGCCGAAGCTCACGCAAAAGCTATCCGCGACCACTGGGGTATTGAAAACGGGCTGCATTGGGTCATGGATATGGTGTTTCGTGATGATGAATGTCGTATCCGTAAAGGAAACGCGCCAGCTAATTTTACAACGATCAAGCACGCCGCCAACAACATGCTGCGCTCCGTAAAGGGAAAGCAAAGCCTCAGGTTAAAGCGACACTTGGCGGCTTGGGACGAGGATTTTCTTTTCCAGATAATTCAGGGGTAAAACTCATGCGATTGCCCTGGCTATTTCATAAAGCTTTTAGACTATTTGATGTTAAGGGCTGCTCAGTTATCATTTCAACAGAAGATTTTTCTACTGAGTTATATGGTGCTAATGTTGTATTTAAATATGATCGCTGGCCTTCTGAAAAAGGCTTCAACATAGTTTTCACAATATCTAGGCCGTAATTGTTTTCAATGGGTCATTACTTTCTCTGTTTTCGGAGCCGACTTCGTAATCTCGTCATTCAGATATGTCATGGTTCTTGTGACCATAAAAATAGGAACTACTGTACCGCATTTTTGTTGTCTCAAGGTTATGCATGTCTGATTGTAAGTGATGAAGTCTGATGAAAGGGAAGTATCCTGTTTTTGGTTATGTTCAGCCATGCGTGGAACATACGCCTTGAGCAAGCTGATAATCAAAAAGCTCTTATAAAGCGGCAGATTGTCGAAATGGATCAGCAGATCGAGCAGATTGTGGATCGTATTGTGAACTCAGATAGTCCAATTGCTATCAGTGCGTATGAGAAAAAGATCGCTAAATTGGAAAAGGATAAGCTTGTAGCTGCTGAAACTGCACAAAAATCGGCTGGAAAAAGACAGGCCTTTTCCGAAATGTTCGAACTCGCCATAGCGTTCCTTTCAAACCCTTGTATTCTTTGGGATTCTCCGCGTCTGGATACAAAGAGAACAGTGCTAAAATTAGCATTTTCAGAGCGTTTAGCATACCATCGTGAAACAGGTTTTCGAACGCCGCAAGTATCTGTTCCGTTTAGGTTTTTTGGCGATTTTTTGGAAAAAAATGAAATGGCGCACCCGTCGCGATTCGAACGCGAGACCTCTGCCTTCGGAGGGCAGCGCTCTATCCAGCTGAGCTACGGGTGCTTCTATGCGGGGTATAGGGGAATGCAGCGGTGGGTTCAATCTTGATTTCTATGTAAATGTGCATTGAGTAAATAAGCGTGGAAACGGGTCATTTATGTTTTCGGGCCGCGCGTTGTTCGCGAACTTGATCTGCGAGCGTTAGGGTGTAATTTGCTAGCTTAGTCAGTTCTGTATCTGCTTTCTGTGCATCGCCTGTTTCAATGGCATCCGCGATCGCAGTGTGTAGCTCAATGATTTTAGCGCGGTCCCTTGCTGAATATGTGATCATGTTCATTAAGGATTGCATGGATTCAATTGTGCTGGCCAATTGGAATGTCAGGACTGGGTTTCCTGCGCCTTCGATTAAAGCCTTATGGAATGTGATGTCTGATGTGCAAAAGCTCTCGTCGCTCAGGCCATTTTGACCTTGGCGGTGAATTTCTGCACGCATCGTAGCCATTTGATCGGGTTGGCATCTTTTTGCGGATAGGTGAAGACAGGCGCGTTCAACGGCGAAACGGGCTTCACATGCGGTTTCAAAGCTGATCTCATTCATTGACAGCAGTAAGCTGGATGTTGTCATTTGATTTGGGTAGGCATCTTCGAAACTGACCTTTTTGATAAAGGCACCGCCATAGGCACCGCGCTGGGTGCGGATCAGGTTTTGGGCTGCGAGGCGATTTAGGGCTTCGCGTACAGTTGAGCGGGAGACTTCGAAACGGTCACAAAGCTCATTTTCAGATGGAAGACGTTCATCAACGATAAGGGTACCATTCATAATTGCCTCGCGGATAGCTTCGGCAATTTGGGCAGACAATTCGCGGTTTTGGTTGAGTGTGTATTTCATAAGCTTCTAATTATCTCAATTGTCAGACAATTCAATGTCTGCTATCCACACACTATACAAAGATTCCGAAAAGACTAGGGGATCAAGCAATTCATATCGCTTTAGCGAAGAGGGAAGATCATGACGTTTAATGCATTGATGGTGGAAAAAAACGAAGATGGCAAAACAAGCGCATCAGTACAGCAGATTACTGAAGCTCAATTGCCTGAGGGTAATGTGACGGTGGCTGTTGAATATTCTACGGTGAATTACAAAGATGGTTTGTGCATTGGTCCTGGTGGTGGTTTGGTTCGGAACTATCCACATATACCTGGTATTGATATGGCTGGGGTCGTCGAAAGCTCTTCTGATGGTCGTTATAAAGCGGGTGATAAAGTTGTGCTGACAGGTTGGCGGTATGGCGAGGCGCATTGGGGTGGGTATTCACAAAAAACGCGGGTGAATGCCGATTGGTTGGTTGCATTGCCTGATGATATCACCACAAAGCAGGCTATGGCGGTTGGAACGGCTGGGTTTACCGCAATGATTTCGGTGATGGCGTTAGAGGCGCATGGTTTGAAATCTGATCAAGGTCCTGTTCTGGTGACAGGTGCTGCGGGCGGCGTTGGGTCTGTTGCGACGGCGATTTTGGCAAATCTTGGATATGAGGTTGCTGGTGTGACTGGGCGTCCTGAAACGGCAGATTATTTGAAATCTTTAGGGGCGACACAGATTGTGGCGCGTGAAGAGATTAATGAGACGGTGAAACGCCCACTAGAAGCTGAGACTTGGGCTGGATGTATCGATGCTGTGGGCGGCGATATGTTGGCGCGTGTTTTAGGGCAAATGAAATACGGGGCCTCTGTTGCTGCCGTTGGTTTGGCGGGTGGGGCAGGGTTGCCTGCGACGGTTATTCCGTTCCTATTACGTGGTGTGAACCTGCTGGGTATCGACAGCGTGATGCGGCCTTATGAAAACCGTGTGGCGGCTTGGGAGCGGGTGGCACGGGATCTGCCGATGAATAAATTGGAAGATATGATCGTGCCAGCTACGTTGTCTGATTTGCCGCAATTGGGGAGCGATATTCTAAAGGGGCAGGTGAAGGGGCGTGTTGTTGTGGATGTGAACGCTTAGGGTGAAGCTATCTGCGTATTTGGAGAATGTCCCAACTGGGACACGTATCTATCTATTTGATATAAATATATATTCACTAATATACCCAAGAGAAAACAATAACTCTGGCTGCCCGTATTAACGGGCGGCAGGCTTTTTAGTTGGGTCTATTTTTTCGATTCCGAAGGACTTTGGAAACATAATTTGTTCCATAACTTTTTATCGGGTAAGCTTTGACGCAATGCCGCGTAATATGTCTCGTTTATCCCCGCTAGGGAGGCACCGTAGAGATGCACTTAGACGATATAAAAACTTAAACCCCATAGTTGGGTGCTGAATATTTGGCGGCTAATCGCGTATATAGGCTCCATAATAAACTACAAAAAAGGAAATGAAACTATGTTCTCTAAATCTTTTAAAAGCACTGCACTTGCGCTTACGTTTATGATCGGTTCTTTAACGTCGCCTGTGATTGCTGACGACCATTTTGATGCGACAGACGATGTCTCTTGGGTGCTAACACTCACCCTTGCTGAAGGGCAGGACGCAGCCTTTGATGCATTGATGTATGAAATGGTTGTTGCAACGAAGACCGAGGCAGGTGCCAAAGGTTATGAATGGCATCGTTCTGGTAATGTCGTTCACATCATTGAGCGCTACGAAACCAATGCAGATGCAGGCATTCACCTTGGCAACTTCGGCGAAAATTTTGCGGAACGTTTTCTGGCTATGCTGACGCCGACTGGATTACAGGTGTACGGCCCAGCTGAAGGAGGCGTTCGTGAAGGTTTGGCTGGTTTCGGGGCTGTGTTTTACGATCAGGTTGGTGGTTTTGGTGACTAACTGTAAAGAAGGTCTATCCAGGTAGTCCGCCCAATTCTTGTAACACTTTAAAGGCTCTGTCATCAGGGCCTTTTTATTTTCCAATAATTGGTTAAAACCACCAGCTTTTAGCTGGTCAGCTTTAGCGTTATTTACATAAGGTTT
Source organism: Amylibacter sp. (assembly GCA_965206885.1). Taxonomy (GTDB): domain Bacteria; phylum Pseudomonadota; class Alphaproteobacteria; order Rhodobacterales; family Rhodobacteraceae; genus Amylibacter. The sequence goes on from CBDBLJ010000012.1 coordinate 277,275, forward strand.
CCTTCCATTTTAAGACCCAGCGTTGCGGTAAGGTCTTAAAATGGAAGGAAACCTTATGATCTATTCTACTGGAAGTCATAGCAGATATTATCACAGATACCATATCGTTTGGGTAACAAAATATCGTTACAAGGTGCTGCGTGGTGAAATGCGTGAGCGTATTCGGACATTGATACGACAAACGTGCAATGAATTGGGCGTACACATTGAAAAAGGCGTATTGTCTACCGACCATGTGCATATGTTTGTGTCAGTCCCGCCGCACGTCCCAATTTCAAAGGTGATGCAACGCGTAAAAGGGAGGTCCTCATACAAGATACAGCGGGAGTACCCCGAATTACGCAAACGCTATTGGGGGCAACGGTTCTGGGCTAGAGGCTATTTTTCAACGACGAGTGGAAATGTGACGGATGACGTTATTCGTCAGTATCTTGAATTACATTCAAAACGTGAACCTACCGACGAAAGTCGGTAGTTGTTCAGTTTCCAATAATTGGTTAAAACCACCAGCTTTTAGCTGGTCAGCTTTAGCGTTATTTACATAAGGTTTCCTTCCATTTTAAGACCCAGCGTTGCGGTAAGGTCTTAAAATGGAAGGAAACCTTATGATCTATTCTACTGGAAGTCATAGCAGATATTATCACAGATACCATATCGTTTGGGTAACAAAATATCGTTACAAGGTGCTGCGTGGTGAAATGCGTGAGCGTATTCGGACATTGATACGACAAACGTGCAATGAATTGGGCGTACACATTGAAAAAGGCGTATTGTCTACCGACCATGTGCATATGTTTGTGTCAGTCCCGCCGCACGTCCCAATTTCAAAGGTGATGCAACGCGTAAAAGGGAGGTCCTCATACAAGATACAGCGGGAGTACCCCGAATTACGCAAACGCTATTGGGGGCAACGGTTCTGGGCTAGAGGCTATTTTTCAACGACGAGTGGAAATGTGACGGATGACGTTATTCGTCAGTATCTTGAATTACATTCAAAACGTGAACCTACCGACGAAAGTCGGTAGTTGTTCAGTTTTATATCTGGGAGCCACATGATGCCGTAAATTCAGTCGTCCGATTGGTTACATCTTGGGCAACGGATGTAGAACAAGTCAATGAATTCGTTTCTGAAGTGAAAACGTTTAAGTCGTAAAGGCTTCGTCGTACGAACAACAGTAATATCCGTTTCTGTTTCATCAAACATTAAGCCAATCTTCAAACAAAAACGGCGCCCTGCGGGACGCCGTTTTCTTATCACTGTAAGCTATTACCTGTTATGGTGTTTAGCTGCCTTCTTTGTCACGTAATGTGTCACGGTACATGGCTTTAGCCATTGAGATCACCATTAAAACCATTACGAATGTGAAGGGTAGAGCTGCGATGATCATTGCATTTTTCAATGCATCCATGCCGCCGCCGCCAGCGATTAGCAATGTGCCGATCACAAACGTTAGCAATACACCCCAGATGATACGGTGCTTAACGCCAGTTTCTTGTTCGCCACCTGACATGATTGTATTCATCACAAGAATTCCTGAGTCAGCTGATGTGACCAAGAATGTCATGATCAAGATCACACACATGATGGTTATGCCTGTTAAGAAGCCACCAGAGATCATGTTTTCCAGAGTTACGAACAATTTGGCTGTGTTTGATGCACCAATGATTGCGCCGTTAGCACCACCAGTTAGTTCCAGATCAATTGCTGTACCGCCTAAGATAGTCATCCAGGCAAAACAAACCAATGCAGGAGCAATCACAGCACCCAATACAAACTCGCGTACTGTGCGACCTTTAGAGATACGTGCCAAGAACAAGCCTACGAATGGTGCAAATGCAATCCACCAAGCCCAGTAGAATGTTGTCCAAGCTGCTTGCCAACCAAATTGACGGCCACGTGCTGCTGTATCGTAAATTGCAGCTGTAATGCTTTCTGAGTTTTCTAGCGCAGCAACGGATGCTGGTAGACCTTCAGTGAAGCCTGACAGTGATCCCCAAGGGCCTGTTGCAGAGCTGTGCATTGCGGCAATATCATCTGCTGATAATGCTTTAGCAGCGTCTGGTAGGCCAGCTGTAAACTCTGCTAATCCCATTGGTGAATACGCATTGAAAGATAGAGACGCGAAGTTGATGATGTAATCAACCAGTGCTGAACCGTATGTCGACATCGCAAAGGCAAAAGAGCCAAAGAAGATGAACGTTAGGAGCAAGATCAATGAGAGAACCAAGTTTAGATTTGAGAGGTATTTAACACCACGACCAACACCTGCATACAGCAGAAATAACTGACATTGTCATAATCACGACCAAGGCAGAGATCAGACCAACTTTACTTGGGGCAGGTGTTTCTGCGCTATTCATCAACCATTCCATGCCTGTGACTGCGTATATGCCGTCTACGAGTTGGCTCACACCGAAGCCGATTGTTACGGACACACCTAGGATCGTTGCGATAACGCCTAGAACATCCACAAGGTGACCAACTGGACCATTTGCCAATTTACCAAGAACTGGCGTTAAGGCTGAACGGATCGTAAGAGGCATGTTACGTGTATATGCAAAATATGCCAGTGACAGGCCAACTGTTACGTAGATTGCCCATGCATGAAAACCGTAGTGTGCGAATGTATAACGGTATGCTGATTGCAAGGCTTCTTCTGTGTTGCCTGCAACATCGCCTGCAACAACAACAGGGTTTGAACCCCATAGGCCTAATGGTTCTGCTGTCGCGAATGTCATAAGACCCACACCCAAACCAGCACCAAACATCATTGAGAACCATGAGAAGTTCGAAAACTCAGGAGCTTCGCCTTCTGGGCCTAAAGTACGTTTGCCGATTGATGGGATGATCGCGACGATGAAACAGAAAAATGCAAAAACACCCGTTGCGATGATGTAGAATGCATTGAAGTTTTGCAGTAGAGCACCGTTCCATGATGAAAGTACGCCATTTGCACTGAGTGGCCAGATTAAAGCCCAAAGGACCAGTATTGTTATAGTGATTTTACGTAACTACCCAGCATGGGTATCCGCTTGATAGTCAGCACTATATCCGTGAGCGTATTATTGTCAATAAGCGTTGTTTTTCATACGACGCGCAATCCAGCAATCAATTGATCTGGTGGTTTCAACAGGGTTTCAATTATAGACCAGCCCTGTTTTCTGGCGGTGTTGATCACGGTTCTGAGAATACAGAAGACTTCCGCTCCGCGCAGCGTCCGAAAACAGCCTGATACTTTCTGCCTGACTTTACCCATTCGCAAGTCTCGCTCGGCTTCATTATTGGTGAACGGCACATTTGGATCGACAAGGAAGCGAAGCACCTCTGTCTTAAAGTCTTGCAACCTCAATGCGAGATTATGGCCCGTCCGGCGCTTTGGACGGCCGCGCCGTTTTTTTTCTGTCTGCGCTGATGAAAGTGCTGGCAGTGCTTCATGATACGCTATCGCCTCGGCGATATTTGCATCGTATAGTTCGAATACCGCCTGTATGGCCGCCTCATCCCGCTGTCCGCCTTCGTTGTACATATTCTCAGCCAAGGTCTTCGCCTTCAACAGGATCGCTTTCATAGGCTTTGCCCATGGCTCTTTCTCAATCTCAATTAAAGCCTGCAACTCGCGCAAGTGATGGGCATTACACAAGGCGTGCTCGACCCCCTCCATTTTGAAATATGCCTTCCAGTGATCATGCACCACAATACCCGAGACGCCACAAAGCAACTCTCCGCGTTTGCTTGAAACCCGAAAGTGGCTCAATAAGGGCGAGCAGATCACATGTGTCCAATGCAGTTTGCCAACAGCACGCTGGCCGGTCTCATCCAAATGCACAACGCCAGACTGTGATCCAATCAAAGCTTCCTTGATTGCTAGTGTCATGGGCTTCAAGCGATCCGCTGTGCGCCAGATAAGGCTGGTCAATGTTGCAGGGGCAATCGGCACCCCAAGCAAGTCAATAAATATCTCGCCAAGGCGGTGTTCCGGAATGCAATGAACCGTTTGTAAATAGCTCGCAATGCCTGCAATGCGGGCCCCATACTGCACTGGTGCATTTATACCATCGGGAAAGTCGGCACGGGTGATCCCATCACACTGGTCGCAGCGACACTGATGCGTGCGGTGCTCTGTCACCTGCGGTGGTGGCGGCGGCGGCAGATCGATCACCTGTCGTGCAGTGCTGGCTTCTGCCGTTTCTGGGCTAAGCGGTGCTCCACAACCAGAACAAACCACAGGAAAATGGTCTATAATCGTGTCTGGCGTCGGTGTTTGCCTGAGCGTTTTGCCTGTGTGGCCAGGTTGGCCGCCAGACTTGCGATCAGACGGGCCACGCAGGCTCTTTGTTCGCTTCTTCGCATTGGGTTTACCAAGGCCGTCACTGGAGGGTGGCTTGCCGCTGGTACGGCTATTCAAGCCGAGACGGCGTTCCAATGCAGCTATACGCTCTTCCATATGTTTTTGACACTCTTCCAGATGCTTGTTGATCTGTAGGAGTTCTTCGCAGGCGGTTTGAAAATATGCGGCCCGGGTATCCGCTTCCACCAGACGCTCTTCTAAAGTGAGAAAGCCAACTGGTGGTGCGTCGAACGGCGCCAATTTGGAAAGTTTAAACGTCATTCCCCTATTGATTCAGAGGTTAAGCCATCCGTCAACAAAAATGATGAAAAAATGTCAAAAACATGCTGGGTAGTTACGATTTTACTTAATAGAGCGATCGGAAGGCTGTAACCCTCGTAGAACCCTGACGGTGCTTTTTCAATTTCAAGCTCCGTGAATGGTGGTTTGATAGACATGAAATGCCTCCCCGTATTTCGTTGTGAAAGATTACTAGGTTACAAGATGTATAATAACGCACGTATGAAATTATAGTATCATCACCTTGGAGATCTACATTGCTCCCAGACCAAGGTAATCATCGTAATAATAGGGGATTGAGTACAATGCTTTCAACTAAATACGACCATAATTTGGCTCTTCTCCGCTTTGTTGAGTAGAAAAAGATGCCGACCGCCAAGTAACCTGTTGATATGTATGGTTTCTGATAACTTTACATAGAGCAGGTATATGACAATCAACATCTCGCAGCATATTTTAGGCCTCAAAGGGCAACGTGTAAATGAAATTAAACTGGATGACGGCGGTGTTAAGATTGTCATTCACTGCAGCCGAGACGCGCGTAGGAGGGCTATAGACCCTGCTACAGGCCAGAAGGGAAGCATCAACCAGCATGTCCGCCGACAAGTAAACGACATCCCCCTTTTTGGGTATCCTTGTGTGGTCGAGATTGAGCTGGCGCAGGTTTATATTAACAAGGGCGAACGCCGCATTGAGGGGTGTGATTTTGTTGATAAAGGGTGCCGTTTCACTCACCGATTTTGCCGACTGATCAGTGGATTATGTCGGCATATGTCTATTCAAGCGGTTTCCAGACATTTGGATATACGATGGGAAACGGTCAAGAATATCGACAGGGCATACCTTATTGAAACTCTCCCTACGCTTGATCCTGCAGAGCTAACTGGCTTGGAATATATTGGTGTAGATGAAGTTGCCCGGGCGAAAGGTCATGACTACATGACGGTGGTCTACGATATGGTTGGCGGTCATCTGATCTGGGTTGAAGCAGGCCGAACTGCCGAGGTTTTTTCAAGGTTTTTGAAACAACTGCAACCAGATACAGCCTGCAAAATAAAGGCCGTAGCGATGGATATGGGGCCTGCCTACCAAAAGGCTGTCAGAGAGTCCTTGCCGTTGGCCGACATAGTATTTGACCGTTTCCACGTCATGAAAAACTACAGCAAAGCTATCCATAATCAGCGTCGACTTGAGTTCAGAAAGGCCGATCCAAGTGGTAAAGAGTTGATGAAAGGGACGCATTATCTGTTGCTCAAAAATGCGGATAAGTTGAGTGAAAAACAAAGTGACAAGCTGCAAAGGTTGCTGGAGAGCAATAGCAACCTGAATGCACTTTACGTCTTGAAAGAACAGCTTCAGCTGCTGTGGAGTGCCGCTTCATTTGAGGCGATGGCGGAGCAACTGGAACGTTGGTGCCTGATAGCAGATCAGTCACAGATGCTCTATCTAAAAAAGTTCGCGAAATCCCTACGGAAACATTGTGTGGGCATCTGCAACTACGCCAAACACAAGCTCACAAGCGCCAGGATAGAGGCTGGTAATGTCAGTATAGGAATGATCCGTAAGCGAGCCAGAGGCATCAAGGATACCGAATACTTCAAACTCAAAATTAGACAATCATCCATTCCAGATAATCAATCTATGCTCTATTTGAAATCCTAAATCTACTCAACAAAGCGGAGAAGTGCCCATAATTTACTCTATAACGGTTATAAATCAGATATTTATGAGGCCAATTAAAGTATTAATTAAGGGCTGTTCAGTAAAATTGAAATTGCGCAAGGGGACTCGTTTAAGTGGTTTTCTTTTAGATTTTTCTAAACATGATTCGGGGTGCTAATCGATTAGGTTGTATCAAGAGTGTATGTAAGAATTGGTTTTAAATATTTTATCAGCTTGATTTTATTGTGTGTATTTTTCTTTACGTAACTGTGTTTGGTGATGTTATAATTACTAAGCTGCTTTCTACCATTTAGCGAAATTTAATAAAAATGGACAATAAGCAGAATATGACAAACCCGGGGAGGGGAAAATATGTCACTTAAACCACCACTCACAGAACTACCCATTGCTTTAGACAGCAGTGGTTTCTACGACGGCTTTAATAAAATTGTCGCTTTAGGATCTAAGATTGCGATTGGGCTTCTTATTTTATGGGCCGCAGTTTTTCCAGAACAAGCAGGGGCATTCCTTAAGAGTATTCGGAGCACAATCGACGCGAATACTGGCGCTTGGTATATGTATGTAATGTCATTCTATATCGTTGTCTGTCTTGGTTTGGCGTTATGGCCAGCCACAGGGAAACTTAAACTCGGTGCTGCCGACGATAAGCCAGAGTTCTCAAATTTCTCATGGTTTTCTATGATGTTTGGGGCTGGTATTGGTATCGGGATGCTTACGTATGCAACCGCAGAGCCGCTTTACCATTTTGGAACAAACCCTGACGTTATCCAAGGGAGTGCCGAAGGATCGAGCGCGGACAATGTACGTGCTGCCTATAAATGGTCATTCTTGCACTGGGGATTCTCAGCTTGGGGATGTTATGCGATCGTAGGTCTTTCGCTAGGTTTCTTTAGCTATTCACGTGGACTTCCACTGACAATCCGCTCAGGTCTTACACCTCTTTTCGGTAATGCATTGTCTGGCCCATTGGGTCATATCATCGATATCGTTTCAGTTGTTGCAACGATCTTGGGTGTTTCCGTAACTTTGGGCTACGGTGTGTCACAATTCGCTTCTGGTGTGTTTAACATCACTGGCGCTGATTGGATGATGAATACAGAAGGTTCACCAACAAACATTGCTATGATTATAGCGCTGGTGGTTGTGATGTGTGCATCTACACTGTCTGCTTTGTCAGGTGTTGGTAAAGGCATCAAATGGTTGTCCAATATCAATATGGGACTGTCGTTCTTTATTCTAATATTCTTCTTGGTGTTTGGATCAACAGTGTTTGCTTTCAAAGCTCTGTTTATTGGCATGTGGGATTACATCATTGCATTGCCTGCTATGTCGATGACTGTTTGGTCTGGCGACGGTAACGCAGACAGCGTTGCAAGTAAATTGGCTGGATGGCAGGGTGGTTGGACCATCTTCTATTGGGCTTGGTGGATTGCATTTGCACCGTTTGTAGGCTTGTTCTTGGCGCGTATTTCCAAGGGTCGTACATTCCGTGAATATGTTTTGGGTGCGATGATTGTACCATCTGTCATGTGCTTTGTTTGGTTTGCATTTGTCGGCGGAACTGCGATTGATCTGACATTGAACGGTGATGCAGGTACTGTCATCACGGATGTTGGTATTTCATCCCAGTTGTTTGCGATGATTAACCATATGCTTTCACCTGCGCTTGCAACGGCAATGTCCTTTATCATTGTGATCTTGTTGCTGACATACCTTGTGACCTCTGCGGATAGTGCCGTGTTGATTATCAACACAATCGCTGCAGGTGGTGATGCTAGCCAGAAGCCAAAAATGCACATTATCGTTTGGGGTGCTATCCTAACGTTTGTGATTGGAGCACTGCTCTTGGCTGGTGGTTTAGGCGCGATTAACACTGCAATGATTATATGTGCGTTGCCTTTCTCGGCTGTAATGGTCTTGATGGGTATCTCTTTGATCAAAGCGGTTGTGCGTGATGGAATGCGTTCGAATACTTCGGCTGATAAAACACCAGCTGAATGATGACTGCATAATTCTTCATATTAAATCTAAAGACCTTAAAGCTCTGGCATTTATGTCGGGGCTTTTTTGTTTGTAATGACGTTAGGTTCTATTGGCTTTTTCAAGTGGTATTTTGCAAGCTTCGTTAACTGTTTGAGAGATTGTAAGGGATGGCATGAAACGATTTGTTAAAATAATTCTAAAAGGGTCTCTTGTCCTTGGTGTGATTGCTGCCATTGCTGGGCTTTGGAAACGTGAAGAAATTGTACGTTTAATGGCGGTTAACAGCCTGTTCACTGAAGACAAGATTGTTCAAAACTTTAGCCATATGGACCAAGCATTTTTAAATATCCCGGTACCCAAAGGACAGGGTGAGGCGACGATCCTTAGCAAAGGTGCGCAGATTGAATTAGATGAAGCGACGAAGATTTGGGTGCAGGATCGGTCTGTTACAAGTTTGGTTGTTCTGAAATCAGGTAATCTTGTTTTTGAGGAATATTACCAAGGCACGTCTGAGAGTGATTTACGCATATCGTGGTCTGTTGCAAAAAGCTTCTTATCCGCTTTGGTGGGTATCTTGCTTGAGGAAGGGGCGATTACATCCATTGACGATCCAGTCATAAAATACGCGCCTCTCTTGAAGGGGAGTGGGTATGAAGCTGCAAGTTTGCGAAACGTTCTTCAGATGTCGAGTGGCGTTGAGTTTGATGAAGATTATTTAGATAAAAACTCTGATATTAACCGCATGGGGCGTGAAATCGCTTTGGGCGGAACGTTGGATGGTTTTGCTGCTGATATAACCAAAACATTCGCAGAGCCGGGGACGAAGATGCAATATGTATCTATCGACACGCATGTCATTGGTATGGTGGTCAGAGGGGCAACAGGGCGCTCTGTGACGGATTTATTGTCTGAAAAAATCATAACACCTCTTGGGTTGGAAAAAGAGCCTTATTACCTGACAGATGGTGAAGGTGTTGCATTCGTTTTGGGCGGGTTGAATTTAACCACGCGTGATTATGCCCGCTTTGGCCAAATGATTTTGCAAGATGGATTATACAATGGGCAGCAGATCGTGCCGAAAGACTGGATATATGCTTCTACAGAGGCTAGTGCGAATACGAAATCAGGTGAACGTGGCTATGGGTATCAATGGTGGATACCTGCCGTAAACGCAAAAGCTGGTGAGTTCTTTGCGCATGGGATTTACGGGCAGTATATTTATATTGATCGCAATTCAGATGCGGTTGTTGTGGTGAACAGTACGGATCGTGGGTTTCGAGGGAATGGTGTTTCTAATGGTAATATAGAAGCGCTGCGCCGAATTGTGGCGTCTTTATAATATTTATATAATGAAATAACTCGCGTAAGGGCGGTGGTTTACGTTAAAGTAAAGAATGGCCTTGCATTAACCAATTATTGAGACGAAGTTCCTGATTTGAAGGATCGAACTTACACAAACAGGGTATCCATATATGTTAGATATAGATTTTGTGCGCAAACAGTTTCCTGCGTTTTCCACTGAGCCATTAACAGACCAAGCTTTTTTCGAAAATGCGGGTGGTTCGTATACGTGCCAGCAGGTTATTGATCGCTTGTCGCGCTATTATATTGAACGCAAAGTTCAGCCTTACAGTGCTTATGATGCCAGTCGTTTGGCTGGTGAGGAAATGGATGAGGCACGGATACGTCTTTCTGCGATTATGGGGATAGAGCAGGACGAGTTGAGTTTTGGCCCGTCTACCACGCAAAATACTTATGTTTTATCGCAGGCCTTTGCCGATTATTTGCATCCTGGTCAGGCCATTGTTGTAACCAATCAAGATCATGAGGCAAATTCAGGCCCGTGGCGTAGGTTGGCAGATCGCGGTGTCGAAATACGCGAATGGAAAATCGATCCAGATACGGGGCATCTTGATATTTTGGATTTAATCAATCTATTGGATGATAAAGTTAAGCTTGTTTGCTTTCCGCATTGTTCAAATGTAGTTGGTGAAGTGAATGATGTGCCCTCTATATGTCGTGTTGTACATGCTGCGGGGGCTGTGACCTGTGTGGACGGTGTCAGTTATGCGCCGCATGGTATTCCTGATGTAGGTGCATTGGGGGCGGATATATATCTGTTTTCTGCTTATAAAACATACGGCCCCCACCAAGGTATTATGGCGATCAAACGTGACCTTGGTGAAAAACTGCCAAACCAAGGGCATTATTTTAATGCAGATGTTTTGTATAAACGGTTCACGCCTGCTGGCCCTGATCATGCGCAAATAGCGGCTTGTGCGGGTATGGTGGATTATGTGGACGCTTTATACGAGCACCACCAACCCTCTGGAGCAGCGGATGCAAAGGCGCGCGGCGCTTATATCCATGATTTAATGCGTGCGCATGAGGTGAAACTTTTGCAACCATTGTTGGATTATCTTGGCGATAAGAATTCAGTACGCATGCTTGGCCCGAGAGATGCAAATGGCTCTTCTCCGCTTTGTTGAGTAGAAAAAGATGCCGACCGCCAAGTAACCTGTTGATATGTATGGTTTCTGATAACTTTACATAGAGCAGGTATATGACAATCAACATCTCGCAGCATATTTTAGGCCTCAAAGGGCAACGTGTAAATGAAATTAAACTGGATTGTATAGGTTCATGTGTTTTGAGACTCACGCGGCTTCGGCCTGAGTGATTCGAAGGTACTCCATGGGTGTCTTACCTTTCAAGGCGTGATGTGGTCTGAATGTGTTATATTTTTCGACAGCTTTTCTCAGTTCAAACCGCATAGCTCCAATGCTATCGGCAATCAGATCACAACAATCATAGAATTCCTCGCGGAAGGTGCGGTTTCCACGCTCAACGCCACCATTGTATTTCGGTCTGGCTGGCGGCAATACAATGAGCGGGATTTTCATCTGCTCACACGCCGTCTCAAAATCGGCCATAAACTCGGAGCCACCATCAACTTGAATTGAGAGGATTTTATAGGGAGCTATTTCCACAAGCTCTTCCAAAAACCGTTTGGCAGAGCGTGCGGTGGCATTCGAATAAATTTGCGCGTGGATGTGCTTGCTACGCCGTTCCCAGGCCTGAAAGTGCTTGCAGGTGACGCCGTTTTTCGTGGCAGTCATGTGGTCGATCTGCACACGTTCTCCAATCTCTATATCTTTGTAATCCTTATATTTCCATCCTTTGGCGTGGCCCTTGGAGAAGTTACGCTTGCGCTTTTGTGGTGCAGACCTTGATCGTGTAATCAGGCCTTTCTTGCGTAGAAAACCCAAGATACGCCCCACGGTGCTATCGCTTATGATTTGGTTTTTATCGCGCCGCAAGATGGCCCCTATTTTTTCCTTACCGTAGGTTTTATTGTCGCGGCGAATTTCGAGCACCAACTGTTTTTCTGCCTCACCCCACTGTGACTTATTGCGGTGTTTTGGGGCCTTTGATGGCGGCATAATCCCTTGCGCCAAATCCTTCAAAACCCGCTTGTAGCGATAATAAGTAGACCGAGAGATGCCGACAAATTCAGCGCATTTTGCTAGAGAAACACCCTCTGCGCGTAAAGCTTCCCATTGCCGAACCGTGTCTTCGTATTTGATACGGTACGCATCCAAACATTCTTGTGTCCGCGCCCAAGCATAAAGTTTATAAACGTTCTTGTGCAGTCTTATGATTTGCATATTGGCCTCGTGAGTTGGTTTTTTACAATACTCAGTCTCCGAGGCCGCCTAAATCTTGGCAACAAAAAAACAGTCTCACATCTATCTGAACTTATTCAGGATGACGGCGGTGTTAAGATTGTCATTCACTGCAGCCGAGACGCGCGTAGGAGGGCTATAGACCCTGCTACAGGCCAGAAGGGAAGCATCAACCAGCATGTCCGCCGACAAGTAAACGACATCCCCCTTTTTGGGTATCCTTGTGTGGTCGAGATTGAGCTGGCGCAGGTTTATATTAACAAGGGCGAACGCCGCATTGAGGGGTGTGATTTTGTTGATAAAGGGTGCCGTTTCACTCACCGATTTTGCCGACTGATCAGTGGATTATGTCGGCATATGTCTATTCAAGCGGTTTCCAGACATTTGGATATACGATGGGAAACGGTCAAGAATATCGACAGGGCATACCTTATTGAAACTCTCCCTACGCTTGATCCTGCAGAGCTAACTGGCTTGGAATATATTGGTGTAGATGAAGTTGCCCGGGCGAAAGGTCATGACTACATGACGGTGGTCTACGATATGGTTGGCGGTCATCTGATCTGGGTTGAAGCAGGCCGAACTGCCGAGGTTTTTTCAAGGTTTTTGAAACAACTGCAACCAGATACAGCCTGCAAAATAAAGGCCGTAGCGATGGATATGGGGCCTGCCTACCAAAAGGCTGTCAGAGAGTCCTTGCCGTTGGCCGACATAGTATTTGACCGTTTCCACGTCATGAAAAACTACAGCAAAGCTATCCATAATCAGCGTCGACTTGAGTTCAGAAAGGCCGATCCAAGTGGTAAAGAGTTGATGAAAGGGACGCATTATCTGTTGCTCAAAAATGCGGATAAGTTGAGTGAAAAACAAAGTGACAAGCTGCAAAGGTTGCTGGAGAGCAATAGCAACCTGAATGCACTTTACGTCTTGAAAGAACAGCTTCAGCTGCTGTGGAGTGCCGCTTCATTTGAGGCGATGGCGGAGCAACTGGAACGTTGGTGCCTGATAGCAGATCAGTCACAGATGCTCTATCTAAAAAAGTTCGCGAAATCCCTACGGAAACATTGTGTGGGTATCTGCAACTACGCCAAACACAAGCTCACAAGCGCCAGGATAGAGGCTGGTAATGTCAGTATAGGAATGATCCGTAAGCGAGCCAGAGGCATCAAGGATACCGAATACTTCAAACTCAAAATTAGACAATCATCCATTCCAGATAATCAATCTATGCTCTATTTGAAATCCTAAATCTACTCAACAAAGCGGAGAAGTGCCATGCAAATATTAAAGCTCCAACCGTAGCCGTTCTTTTACAAAAACGCGGTGACGCGGTTGCAGCAGAGCTTGCAAGTCGGGGTATCATGGCAGGGGGTGGCAACTTCTACGGTGTGCGATGCCTAGAAGGGCTAGGTGTTGACCCTGATCACGGTGTATTGCGTTTAAGCTTTGTGCATTACACGCATGAAGATGAGGTTCAGAAACTAATAACGACTTTGGATGAAATATTATAATCCAATATATAATTTATGGCTCTGACGTGATTTGCGGTTATGCGATGTCTTTATACAAGATAATACCGCGATCATGGAGCCTTAATTTTGGCCAAATATCAGAAGAACCGATCATATCCTTAAAAGAAGGAAGAGAGCGGGCATTGCCGGCATATTCTGCCCAAAAAGCCTGATTTGACGCGATTACTTGGCAAAAAGAGCAGAATCATCGTAACATTTGCGTAATCAGGGAGTCTGTAATGGCTATTTTGACCTCGACAAAAGGGCAGGAGAACCTGCCACGTTACTTTGTATTGGTTTTTCAATCGTTGAAAAACCTCCAGCGCGGTGCGCTAGAACTAGAATTAACGGATGGGCGTATATTTCGAATTGATGGGCCTGATGCAGGCCATTTTGCGCGGGTGGTGTCAAAAGATGATACTGTCTGGGCGCGTTTGATCCGTGAAGGTGATATGGGTTTTTCTGACGCTTATGTGGAACTACAATGGGCGACGCCTGATCTGATGGCTTTTATGGATCTGGTTTTTGATAATTACGTCGAAATTGGGAACTCTTATCCGGGTGCAGGTTTGTTACGTGCTTATGAACGATTTCGACATTGGATGAACCGCAATACCAAAGAGCAAGCTCGGAAAAATATTTCGTATCATTATGATCTCGGCAACGAATTCTATGCGAAATGGTTAGATGAAACGATGACATATTCCTCGGCTTTGTTTCGCACGGAGCAGGAGAGTTTAGAGAAAGCTCAAACACAAAAATATGCTTCGATTTGTGATTTGATGGGGATGCATGATGGGGATCATCTGTTGGAGATTGGCTGTGGCTGGGGAGGCTTTGCTGAGTATGCCGCGGGCCATCGTGGTGCACAGTTAAAATGTTTGACTATTTCTAAAGAACAACATGATTTTGCACAGGAACGTATATTCAAAGCGGGACTGTCCGAGCGTGTTGATATTGTGATGCAAGATTACCGTGATGAAAATGGCCAATACGATGGGGTTGCATCAATTGAAATGTTCGAAGCCGTTGGTGAAAAATACTGGCCCTCTTATTTTGATACAATCAACAACAGCCTGAAATACGGTAAGCAAGCGACGATCCAAGTGATCACTATTGCGGATAGCTTGTTTGATAACTACCGCAAATCCGTTGATTTCATTCAAAAGCATATTTTCCCAGGGGGCATGTTGCCCAGCCCAACTATTCTTCAACAAACTATTGAAAAAGAAGGTTTATCTTATCAAGGATCAATGGAGTTTGGCAAAAGCTATTCGTTAACTTTACGCCGCTGGTATGAAGATTTTAATGATAAATGGGGTCAAATTGCTGATCACAGTTTTGATGACCGCTTCCGAAATATGTGGAACTTTTATTTAACATCTTGTGCTGCGGGGTTTGAGTACGGTACGACTGATGTCACTCAGGTGACAATGCGTAAAGGATGATACATGCAAACAGCTGCACATTTAATTGGGGCACTTTTCCTTGCACTCACGACAGCTGTTATGACCTACGCATTTGATGAGGTTTCACTCTCATTCCAAGCTGGAACTAATTTTTACGGCGCAAATGCGTTCTTAGGATTCATTGTGGGCTGGAAAACGATTGGAAGCAGACCAGGACTTGGTGGCCCAGCATCCATTACTGCGGGCATACGGGCGGCTATTACATTGGCGTTTTGGGCGATAGTGATTTATGCGATATGGAATGTGATCGAGAGATTAAAAGAATTTTACATTAAAGAAATTTGGGGCGTCTTCGACAGCTTCATGAGTGCCTTTTTAGAATATGGTTCCTTGTTACTAAACCCTATACTTATTGTTATCTTAGTCGTTGGCAGTTGCATCAGCGGTATTGCCGCTGGTTTGGCAAATCGTTTTTGGTCATAAATGTCCTTCAGGCCTTAAACTTTTTGTATTGGCTGTTGATGCTCTCCTATAAGCGGCGTATCAATTGATAAACACTAAAGAAATGGACCCGCAATGAACGTTTATTCTGATCTTCCCAACGCAGTAGGCAACACACCTTTGATACGTTTGCGTAAAGCATCCGAATTAACGGGATGTGATATTTACGGTAAGGCTGAATTTATGAATCCAGGTCAATCGGTCAAGGACCGTGCTGCTTTGGGTATTATCAAGGATGCGATTAAATCTGGAAAATTGCAGCCAGGTGGTACGATTGTGGAAGGAACGGCTGGTAATACGGGTATTGGTCTCGCTCTTGTTGGGGCTTCGATGGGATTTAAGACGGTTATCGTCATTCCTGAAACCCAAAGCCAAGAGAAAAAAGATATGATCCGTTTGGCAGGTGCTCAATTGGTTGAGGTTCCTGCAAAACCTTATAAGGACCCAAACAATTATGTGAAGTATTCGGCGCGTTTGGCTGAAAAACTTGCGAAGACAGAACCGAATGGTGCGGTTTGGGCAAATCAATTTGACAATGTTGCCAACCGTGATGCGCATGTTATCAGTACTGCGCCTGAAATTTGGGATCAAACAGACGGCAAAGTTGACGGCTTTATTTGTGCGGTTGGTTCTGGTGGTACTTTGGCTGGTGTGGCGCAAGGATTGCGTGAAAAGAACAAAGATATCAAAATTGGTATTGCTGACCCTGATGGGGCGGCGCTTTTCAATTACTATAAACATGGCGAGCTGAAATCATCGGGCGATTCAATTGCTGAAGGTGTGGGGCAAGGACGTATTACAGCAAACCTTGAAGGTTTAGATGTGGATATGCCTTTCAACATTCCAGATGCAGAAGCGTTGCCGATTGTGTTTGATCTTTTACAAGATGAGGGCCTTTGCATGGGGTGTTCTACTGGTATCAATATTGCTGGTGCTATCCGTATGGCTAAAGAAATGGGACCAGGGCACAAGATTGTGACGATCCTTTGTGATTACGGTACCCGGTATCAATCTAAAATCTTTAACCCAACATTCTTGCGCGCGATGAGTTTGCCCGTTCCTGAATGGTTGGATAAAGCTGAAACAGACATCCCGTCTGTATTCGAATAGGCGCTTAATATGATTTGGCTTCTTAGAAGGTTAACCGTAGCACTTGGCTTGGTTGCCTTCTTGAGTGGTGCGTGCTTCGCACAAACGTTTGACACCGCTTTTAACACCAAAGATTTTCGCGAGCTAGCGACACGTGCAGAAGGTGTTGTGTCCAACGAAAAAGCTTCGACAGACGCGCTAGAAGTCTTGCGGGCAAATTTGGTTGAATACCGTAAACAGGCATTAAACGCACAAGATTCTGTAACGCAACGTGTTCAGACTGTTCAAAAACAAATAGATGTATTGGGACCTGCACCAGAGGGCGATTTTTCGGAATCTGAACAAATTGCATCGCGGCGTATGGAATTAAATGAACAATTGGCAAAAGCCAGTGCGCCGTTAATTGTTGCACAAGAAGCGCATAAGCGTGCGAGTGGTTTGATTGGGGAAATCGATAAAATTGTGCGTGCTCGCCAACGTGACAAACTTCTTCAGATTGATAATAGCCCTGTAAATCCAGCGAATTGGCCTGCAGCGATCGCGGCTTTGAACAAGCATGTTAATGTCATAACCGCTGAGGTGCGTACACAATGGTCCAACGAAGTTTCAACAAAAATCCGCAAACAGAACGGGCCTATTATTCTAATATTTATGGCAATTGGGCTTATACTGATGTTCCCGGTTACCAGATGGGCTGCGCGCTCTTTGAATTCAGAAAAAGAAAAGAAGCTCAGAAGATTTGGTGATATTTCGCATTTGGTGAGATCAATATCTGTCTTTATCGTCCCGATGATAGGATTGTTTTGCGTCACGGTTGCGCTGGATTTAGGCGAGATATTTTCTGTACGCGGCGATTTCCTGCTTGATGCTATTCCTGAAATGGGTGTGGCAATCTTTGGAGCAAACTGGCTGGCCCGAAATCTACCGCAAGGGCAATTTTTTAGAGGCGAAAAACGAGATCTGGTCTTAGGGGGGCAACGCACTATCTGGGCGATGGGTGTGATCATTGCCGCTGGTTATTTACTCAACGCTTTTGTTACAGGGGCGGATTGGCCTTATGGCATTGTGGCTGTGCTGTTCTTTCCGTTGGTCGTGTTATTGGGATACAGTCTGTTTAGAGTTGGTCGAAAAATTCGACTGTACCGCGATTTTTTGCAAGAAGATGACGCCGCAACGAACATTCAAGAACGTATAGCTACTATTTTTATGTGGGCTTGCTATTTTTCTGGAGTGTTTGGGCCGTTACTTGCTGCCTTTGGGTATTCGAACGCTGGAGAGACATTGGTCTTTTCTATGACGATGACTTTGGCGTTAACCGCTGCGGTATTCTTCGTCTATATCCTGTTGGTGGGTTTTATCAGCCGATCGTCCAAATCAGCGGCTGTCACAGATGGTGACGAACGTTCGCCTGATGGGCTTTATAAGGTTGCTTTGGGGTTTGCTCTTATTTGCGCATCAGTGCCTGTCTATGCGCTTATTTGGGGGGCACGTGTAAGCGACATCACCAATCTATGGTTTACCTTGAATGAAGGCGTTTCACTGGGTGATACAAAAGTTTCAATCTCTGACTTTCTTATTTTCATCCTGATTTTCTTTGTTGGGTATACGATTACACGTTTGTTGCAATCTGCCTTGCGGATAACTGTGCTGCCAAACACCCGTATTGAAGAGGGCGCTCAAAATGCGCTTGCAACGGGATTTGGATATATCGGTATCTTTTTAGCAGCCCTTGTTGCGATTATGACAACTGGATTGGACCTTTCGAATTTGGCGATTGTCGCGGGTGCTTTATCTGTTGGTATCGGTTTTGGCTTACAGGCGATTGTTTCGAATTTCGTATCTGGCATCATCTTATTGGTTGAGCGCCCTGTGAAAATTGGGGATTGGGTCGAGGTTGGGACATATTCGGGTAATATCAGTAAGATTTCGGTGCGATCCACCAGCATTGACACATTTGACGGGGCAACTGTGATTTTGCCAAATGCGGATTTGGTGGCAGGTACGGTAACAAACTGGACGCACGGCAATGTACGTGGGCGTGTTAAAGTGCCGATTGGTGTGGCTTATGGGACTGATCCTGAGCTGGTAAAGGAAATTTTACTGTCCATTGCCAACGATCATCCAGTCACATTGAAACGGCCTGAGCCTTGGGTGGTTTTCGTAGGCTTTGGGGCGGATTCGATGAATTTCGAATTGCGTGCGATCCTACGGGATATAAACTATGTCTTATCGACGGCTTCGGATATGAATTATGAGATTGTGAAACGTTTTGCTGAAAACAACATTGAAATTCCGTTTGCGCAGCGCGTCGTGACGATTAAAAACCCAGAAGATTTTTTGCCAAAGCCCGCGCGTAAGCCAAGGGCCAAACCCAAAACATAAATTGTCTGTTTTTCACTTGCTTGCTGAAAATGCATTGTGTAAACGAACGCTCACGGACAGGTGGCCGAGTGGTCGAAGGCGCACGCCTGGAAAGTGTGTAGGCGGGTGACCGTCTCCAGGGTTCGAATCCCTGTCTGTCCGCCACTAAATACATATAAGTAATTGATATTATTTAATAATATATGCAATTTTTAATTCTGTTCCCACATTCATTCCCACACTTCAATCCTGTTTAAAACCATGACGGTCAACCTTAGTTTGGGGTTTAACTTTCGTCACCCGTTATCAACCGCCTTTGTTCATCACGGCTAATTTGCCCATAACTTCGCAAGGTCGTTAAGACATCCGTGTGACCAAGGTTCTGCGACGTTGCGACCAGCTCTGCGACCGAACTGCAATTCTTGGCGATATGGCGGGCAAACATGTGGCGAAAGGCGTGCGGACCGTAGTTTGGCAGGTTAGCGGCTTCAAAGGCTTGTCGGACAATCTTACGAATGGGTCCTGTACTTTTCCAATGATTGCGGTGAAAGCCTGTTGCTGTGAAGCCTTGTCTAATACTCGCTTGAATAGCCGTTGCGGGGAATAGGGGATCATCTGGGCCGTAGAGAGCTGTTTGATCAAGATAGGTAAGCCATTCAGCAAGGGCCTTCTCGGCCTCTGCAAAATCTTTTGCAAAGAAAGTATCAATGGATTTCCCAAACTTGGTGGCGACCTCTCTTGGATTTTGGGTTACAGATTTTTCACGCATATCAACGTGTTTGATTTTTAGCGATGCCAGAGCCGCCACGCGGATGCCTGTCAGGCATAAAAGCGCAAAGACTGCCTTGTCCCTTTTTTTGTGCGCTGTGGTGCTTGGCATCAATCCCAGCGCATGTTTGGCTTGGGGAATGCTTGGCGCTGGGCGTGGGGGTGCGGCGCGGGCTTCGGCCTCATCACGACGGGACAAGTTGAAATAATCAGCATCCGCCGCTTTTATTTTCCAATAATTGGTTAAAACCACCAGCTTTTAGCTGGTCAGCTTTAGCGTTATTTACATAAGGTTTCCTTCCATTTTAAGACCCAGCGTTGCGGTAAGGTCTTAAAATGGAAGGAAACCTTATGATCTATTCTACTGGAAGTCATAGCAGATATTATCACAGATACCATATCGTTTGGGTAAGAAAATATCGTTACAAGGTGCTGCGTGGTGAAATGCGTGAGCGTATTCGGACATTGATACGACAAACGTGCAATGAATTGGGCGTACACATTGAAAAAGGCGTATTGTCTACCGACCATGTGCATATGTTTGTGTCAGTCCCGCCGCACGTCCCAATTTCAAAGGTGATGCAACGCGTAAAAGGGAGGTCCTCATACAAGATACAGCGGGAGTACCCCGAATTACGCAAACGCTATTGGGGGCAACGGTTCTGGGCTAGAGGCTATTTTTCAACGACGAGTGGAAATGTGACGGATGACGTTATTCGTCAGTATCTTGAATTACATTCAAAACGTGAACCTACCGACGAAAGTCGGTAGTTGTTCAGTTTGCTTCGAAAGCCGTCTTGTTGGGACAACCACAAGATAAATTCGCGAAGGGTAGATAGTATGGCGCGCATAGAAGATTTGGCGAGCGGTTTACCCTTGGTTGATTTGCTAACTTCTAAATGGGAACGAAACCCCATTGCCTGTTCTATATGAAAGCTTTTGAAATCCTTACGCCCGTTCCAAATGTCAAAACGTTCCAATGCTGATATTTCACGATCTAAGGATTTCTCGGAAAGTCGCTTTGCGTATTTTCGATACTCTAGAAAGCGCCGTTTTAGGCGTTCATTTTTCTCGTTCGGGCGCTTGCTCATTTTGATCTCCTATCGGGCAAGTTATTGGGGGATTATTGCGACTGTTTGGGTTGGTGCGATAAGCGGAAAAACACGGGGGCCTATGTCCGCCATTATAATGTTGCATCA
Organism: Amylibacter sp.; assembly: GCA_965206885.1. Lineage (GTDB taxonomy): Bacteria > Pseudomonadota > Alphaproteobacteria > Rhodobacterales > Rhodobacteraceae > Amylibacter. Next base: position 298,093 of record CBDBLJ010000012.1, read on the forward strand.
TCCCTCGTGATTGTCAGATCGAGTGTTCGACGAAGTTCGAGCAAGCGGCTTAGTGAAATAGGCTTACAAACGACTGTTTCACATGCCTTGCACAGTGCCGTCAGTGTCGCACGATTATTTGTGATTTTACAATCGGCCATCGATTCGGCAGCTTTGCGACTTGCGCGACACCGCAGGCAATAAAACTCACTCAGACCGATTTGAACTTTGCGGCCTTTTCGCTGATCTTGGATATAGCTGCGCAGATCGTCGCCGCGAATAAGCGCTGGGCGTTCCCTATCCAAAAGCATCAACCCATCGCGCGTCCAGTTGCGGATTGTTCGAGTAGAGACGCCGACCAATTCCGCCGCCTCTGTGGGTGTATAGCATCGATAGGATTTGATGCCGTTTATGCGGGCTTGTTTAGGCATAGAAAACCCTCACGCGGTTGGGTCTTGTTCATTTTGCTGTAGCCAGTCTTTGAGCGCATCTATTGTGATTAAGCGGCGTGTGCCGATTTTTATGCTCTTCAATTTGCCCGATGATAGGGCGGCATAAAGAGTGGTGCGCCCAATACCTGCCAAGCGGGCCGCTTCATCTGGTGATACGGCTATTGGTGGATTTGATTTGTTTTGTTGAATTGTGTTTATCATTGTTCACGCTCCTTTGTTTGGTGATGCATGAACCGTGACGGATAAAGGGTGGATCAAAACAGGGCTTGGGTTTTGATCCAGTTATGATCCACTTAGAAAGTCTGAAATATAACGCTTCACAGTTGATAAAGATGGTGGCGGTTTGTTAGGAAATCGTTCTTTGAACGCGGCAAGAACAGCCTTGGCCTCTTCATTGCGCCCATCGAGTGCAATGCCCGCTTTGTCCCGTTGCTCGATCAGCACTTTTAAATCTTTGGCATAGGGGCTTGGTCGTCCGCCCGTTTGGGACGCTGGCACGCCCGCCAATTCGAACAAATCAAGATCAAGGATAAAATTTCTCGATGCTGTGTTAAATGATAGAGCTTCTTTCAGTTTAATCGCCTTATAGGGCGGCAATTCTAGCGCACCCAGCGCGGTTAAGATAATTCCATAGGATGAACTAACCTCGCGGCCCAGCGCCGCCCTGAAAGCTTCTAAGTCCTTTGCATCTCGCAAAGTAGGGCAAAAGTAGACAACCAGATCACTGTTGGACGAACTTACAACACCAACCCGCCAAATATCGCTCGCGACGGGCGTTGCCTTGCGCCGCTTGGCACCTAAAAGTTCTGCAAGGTTAGATATAAAAAAATCTGTATTCGCTTGGACGGCAATCAATTCTGAACGGGCTTTGGGAATAAACCCTAAATCTGGGCAATAATAGCCATATTGCTCATCCTCAAAAACAATTTCAGCATCGTGCGGCGTATCACATTGGTCGCAAAATACGGATTGGATGATACCTCTTTCCTGAATAAAACCACCGTTTAAAAGAGCCTTATAGGCTGGATTTTGCAAAATCGAATTGGCGGCAAGCTTGCCGCGCTGGGTGATTATTGCGCTGTAAAGCTGAACCGCTTCCAATCAATAATCCTCAATCACGTCGACGGTTTCAGGTGGCGGGGCGATCAACCCCCAGCGCTCCAACAAGTTCATTACAAATTGACGTTCTTGCTCAGTCTTATTTGGAATAGTCGTGGTGTTTGGGCTTCTAAGCGTGACGGTCAATGTCTTGCGTCGCTTGCCGTCGCGCGGTGAAAGAACAATTCGCATCGTCGCTCCGTATATTAACCAGCCCGATCCTGTAAGCGGCGAGCGACCCCCAAATTGACGTTCTAGGAATTGATATATTGTTTCATCCTCCCCACGTCGTTCGATCCGCGCAAATCCACCACCCGCCGAATAGAATTCAAGGCTGGAAATCTCTACACGTTCAATCCCATCCGCTGGCTCAATGTCAAAATCAGGTCGAGATTTTAGCGGGTCCAGTGAAACATCTCTGCGCGGTGTTTCAATTGGTGCTTGGGATAGTGGTGCAAAATGTTTGGCAAAAGCATCGGCATATTGATCGCGGACTTTCTTTCCGCCCTTAGAACAAATTTCTAAAATTCTTTCGGATTGATTACAGGCAATTCCAACCTCCAAGACGCGCTGGAATACCTGTCTTTGAAGTGTGGACGACTGCATAAACGTCAGTTCACTTTCGGCCCGATCCTCAACGTAAATTGTCGCCTGTACAATTTCTGTTTCTTCGCCTGTAATTGGATGCACACGAATTGACTTATACCAATCTGCCTCACGCTTGCGGTGGTCTGGCAAATCCAAGATAGCAATCGCATCGTTGGCGAATGCTTCACAGGCCAAAGCGTCATCCAAGGACCAAGGCTTACCGTCATCTTCAAACTGAAAGGCAGACCAATTCTTCCCGCCCGTTCGTTGGATCAAAGAAGCCTGCACCGATACCCGCTCAAGTGTTTGAGGATGATCAATGGCGAGCTTCAAAACCACGTCTTGAATGCCCTCCGCTCCCTCCAAATCAATCCCTTGTGCCGCGCAAATCTGCTCTGCACTTAGCATTCCGTTTTGGTTTGATAAGCTGGCAAAGTGATCTAATTCCGCTTTGATGTCATCCTGCTTTATCGACGGTAATTCATCAATAATTGCATTCAACGCATTAACCAAAGCCGTCCCTCGGCCCTCGCTTTGCCAATCAAAACCTTCAGGGGTTTCAATGTTCCTTTCCGCAAAGAATGCGGCCAAACGAGCGCTGGGCGATTTGCGGATAAAGCTGCTGTATGATGCCATAAGTAAAATCCAATTTGTTTATGTACCGAATACTTACAAAAACCGAGGGGCTTCGCACATGTGTTGCGCTGTTTAAATTTCGCCCCCGACACCTTTGAATTTCTCCACAAATGCCCCAATCTTCTGAAATACGGTCTGTTTTTTAGTTCTGAATTGTGGGTTCAAAGGACTCATTTTTGGTAAAATTTCATTCAGCTCTGTGCCGTTCTCACTAGCAAACTCGCGTCGAATGGACGTCGCTAAATATCGTTTTGCCGCATCGGAATTTAATTCCTCGGTTTCAATCAGTTCTTTGGCTTCGCGGCTTTGTTCGGCTTGGGCAAAGGTGTAAAATGCGGTCAAAATGCTCGGCTTGTCTTCAAACTGGTCAAGGTTTGTCTGGTTGATAAAATCCAATAGCAAGCTTTCTTTTGCTCGGTTGCCAATACTGGCACGGATCATACGTCGAACGTCGTCAATCAAAGTTGGTCTGTCTTGTGATTTTTTGTTCTTTTCAAAAATCTGTTCCAGAATGAAATCAAGATTGATTTCTTGGGATTTCAACAAATCCACTTCGAAAACCACGTCATCCCAATCAATATCGGATTTGTCGGGGGTTTCAGAATCCTTTTCTTTGCGCAACCAATCGCGGATGTCGTTATAGGTTGATTTGTAGTCTTGGACCTTGCGATCTGCGGGCATTGGAATGGCCTTTAGCGCCGCTAAATCTTCGTCGTTCAAGTGATGCTTGGTTTGAAACTCTTCTACTGCCTTTGGGTCATCAAGGTCGACGTCTTGCAATGCCTTAAGACTGGCAAACTCATCATAGTTTTGAAGGATGTTTTCAACACGTAAATATTCCCCGAATAGCTTGGCAAATTCTTTCTTGTCAGCCCACGGCAATCGCTTGAAAAAGTGGGGATTCCCTTAGCGGGTGATATGTGATTCTCTGGTCATTGAAATGACATTCGGAGCCTCCCATGATCTCAGCCAATATCCTCGACCATTTTTCTGCCATTGAAGACCCACGCCAGAGCTGGAAAACTGTTTATCCACTACCCGAAATCCTACTGATTGTGCTCTGCGGTGTTATGGCTGGTGCTGATGATTTTGCCGAAATAGCCCGATGGGCGGACCGAAAATTGAAATTCTTGCGTGGGTTTCTACCCTTCAAAGATGGCATCCCATCTCATGACACGCTCAATGATGTGATGAACGCGATTCCCGCTGACCTGTTTAGCGAATGCTTCGTTTCCTGGGTTGCGGCCTTGCGCGATGGCGATGATGAGATCGTGGCAATTGACGGCAAGTCGTCACGCCGTGCGCATGGTGAGGATGGCCGCGCCCTGCATCTGGTTTCAGCTTGGGCAACGCGTCAGAGATTGGTCTTGGGGCAAGAATCCTGTGACGAGAAAGAGAATGAAATCAGCGCGATACCTCGACTACTGGCGCGGCTTGAGTTGAAAGGCGCGCTGGTCACGATTGATGCAATGGGCTGCCAACACGGTATTGCTGCGGCGATCCTCGCACAAGGCGCAGACTATCTTTTGGCGCTTAAAGGCAACCAAAAATCACTGCATGAAGAGGTGAGGCTCTATTTCGACCAGACCAGTGGTTTGGAAACCCATGAAACCACCGATGCCGATCATGGGCGGATAGAAATCCGTCGTGCCTATGTCAGTCATGATGTAGAGTGGCTGCGCCCTGATCGGTCTGAGCCTGGCGCACCAAGGTTTCCAGGCCTCGCCGCTATCGGCATGATCGAGGCCGAGGTCAAACACAAAGGTAAAACCAGTTTCTCGCGACGTTACTATCTGTCCTCCGCACCGCTCTCAGCCAAGCAATTCCTGCGCGCCACACGCGCCCATTGGGGTGTGGAAAATCGCCTGCACTGGGTGATGGATGTGGTGTTTCACGACGACCTGATGCGCTTGCGGACCCAAAATGGCCCCGCCAACATGGCTCTGATGCGACATAGTGCAATCAACATCTTCAAGCAAGTCGGCGATACGGCCAGTCTGAAAATACGAAGAAAAACAGCCGCTTGGGATGATAGTTACCTAAAAGCCGCAATCAAAGGTGAAGGCTGAAATCTTCAAGCGATTGCCGTGTTGTCAGCCTCTTTGTAAAGTTCATCAGGATTAGGAAAGCGTTCCTGTAGCTCGGCTAGAACTTCTTTGAACCCGCGTCGCGCCTCCCCCGTTTCTTGATCGGTAAAACCATCCATATATTCACTATAACTTTTCTCCAGTACCACGTTTGCGGTATTTTCATCGCCGAAAAGAATAATGGCGTCTTTCGTGGCTTCTTCCAAATCACGGAAGGTGACAATGTTTCCAAAAGTCTTCGTCGCGTCGAAAATTCGATTTGTGCGCGAGTACGCTTGGATCAAGCCATGAAAGCGCAGGTTTTTATCTACAAATAGCGTGTTCATTCTTGGCGCATCAAATCCCGTTAGGAACATTCCCACGACGATCAAAAGGTCAATTTCTTGAGATTTAACCCGTTTCGCCAAATCACGATAATAGTTCTGAAAGCCCTTACCATCGACGCCAAAATTCGTTTTGAAGAACCCATTGTAATCTGCAATTGCGGCATTCAAAAACTCTTTGGCGCTACTGGTCATAGCGGTAACATCGAAACCCTCTTCTTCTATATCACCAGCGGCATTTTGTTCTTCATTGGCCGCAAAAGAAAAGATTGTTGCTATCTTGAGTGGCCTATCACTATCTGCCTGTAACTTGTTTAATGTCTCGTAATACAATTTCGCGGCATCAACACTGCTGACCGCAAACATGGCGTTAAAACCTTTTTGCGCCCCATGCAGGCGGTGAGTTTTGTTGCGGTAATTATCCAGAATATACTGAGAAACTTCGCGAATGCGTTCTGGGTGTTGCAGAGCGTTTTTCGTCTCAGCCGCTTTTAGTTTTTTCTCGTCTTGTTCGCCTTCTATTGCCTTAAAGCGTGGGCGAACACCATTGTAATCCACCTTGAATTTCAGCACTTTTTCATCGCGGATCGCATCCGTAATGACATAGGTATGCAGTTCGCGGCCAAAGACGCTGGCGGTTGTTTCAGATCCTAGCGCGTTATTAGGAAAGATCGGCGTGCCTGTAAATCCAAACTGATAGAACCGCTTGAATTTCTTTTTCAGGTTCTTCTGCGCCTCGCCAAATTGGCTTCGGTGGCATTCGTCAAAGATAAACACCACCTGCTTTCCATAAACCGCCAAATCGCCTTCGCTTTTCATCAGGTTATTTAGCTTTTGAATGGTGGTCACGATGATCTTATTGTCATCCTTGGCTATATTCGCCTTTAGTCCTGCCGTACTGTTTGACCCGTTCACACTATCGGGTGAAAAGCGCTGGTATTCTTTCATTGTCTGATAGTCGAGGTCTTTGCGATCCACGACAAAAAACACCTTGTCCACAAAATCCAATTCTGTGGCCAAACGCGCCGCCTTAAAGCTGGTCAGGGTCTTACCCGATCCTGTTGTGTGCCAGATATAACCGCCGCTCTCTGGCTTGCTCCATATCTTCGCTTCGAACGAGCTTTTGATCTTCCACAAAATCCGTTCAGTCGCCGCGATCTGGTAAGGGCGCATAACCAAAAGGGTGTCGCTGTCGTCAAAAACCGAATAATACAGTAACACATTCAACAGCGTCCGTTTTTGAAAAAAGGTCGCGGTAAAATCCCGCAAACCTTTGATCAGGCCATTATCCGACTGCGCCCAATTCATGGTAAAATCAAAGCTGTTTTTGTCCCGCTTTACCGTATTGGCGAAATAGCGGGTATCCGTCCCGTTCGAGATTACGAAAAGCTGCAAAAACTTATAAAGTGACTGATCACTGTTAAAGCTTTCCTTGCTGTAACGATGGATTTGGTTGAACGCCTCGCGAATCGCGACACCGCGCCGTTTCAACTCGATCTGTACCAAAGGCAGGCCATTGACCAAGATCGTCACGTCATAGCGGTTGGCATGTGACCCCGTTTGTTCAAACTGTTTAATCACCTGCAATTTGTTACGCGCGATACACGACTTATCAAACAAATAAATATTTTGAATGCGCCCATCATCAAAGACAAAGTCAAAGATGTGATTGTTATGCACCTTATCCGTTTTATCCAAAATGCCGTCGCTGGGCCTGTCCAGAAAGGTTTGAACAAACCGCGCCCATTCATCATCTGACAAGGTGACCTTGTTCAAATCCTGTATCTGCACACGCGCATTGGCCAGCATCGCATCGGGCGTGGTTAGATCGGGCAGAAATTCATAGCCCTGATTGACTAAATCCATCACCAGCTCGCGTTCCAACGCATCTTCGGATTGGTAGCTATCGGCGACGTCCCATTCACGTTGATAGCTGTCGAGAACAATCCAGTTTTTGGATTCTGCGATGGGTTTAGTTTGCTGGGGCATCGGGCGCTTCTTCTTTGGTCTCTAATTGGTATCTTTCGGGAAACTCGTATTTCTTATTCGCTGTCTGTCTAAATAAAAACCCTAGAACGCGCTTGTCATCTTGCGTCAGTTCAGAAGGTTCGTAACCTGAATGCTTTGAATGGCTTGAAATATCAACTATGCGCTTCAAATAAGGATCGCTCGTTCCTTCTGCGGTCTTTGGCAATAAATCTGCCCAATCATCATATCCCAAAAAAGTAGAAGTTTTTTCTAAGATATTGCGCAAGAAATTATAGTGATACTTTTCAAACTCATCGAGTTCACTGGCTGTCTTTAACTTTTCAATCAAATGAAGATGATAGGAAAAAGGGCTATCGCTTGATTGTTGATCAAGATCAAAAGTGCCGTCTTGTTTTTTCGATAGCCGCCACTTCAATGCTTTCTTACAAGCATTCCAAAGAACATTGTAGAAAAGCGGGTTATGTGTCGTGATAATAAATTGGACACCTCGATTAACCGCTAATTCCAGAGGTATTTGATAGGCATTTTTTACGGCAGGCTGCTTTTTGACGCAAAAAAAGCCTGTTTTGTTCCGTTTTATGCGGCATTCATGCTTTATGGAGCCGCCTGAGCGGGTATTTCTGAATTCTAGACGGATTCAGGCTGTGGCTTGCCGTCGTTCATGGAAGATGAGACGCTTCATATTGTAGGTTATGTTGGCGAGTGTCATCTTTGTTGTGGCGCGTTGAATTCCGATGGTTCTAATGGATAAATCCATCGGGCCCTTCTGATGACCAAAGACATGCTCGACACAGGTGCGAAATATAGAACGTGTCGCATTACCGCGCTCGATGTGTTTGGGCATTGGTTTGCCTTTTGGTTTTTTACGGTGGATGTGGGAGAAAAATCCATTGGCCTTAAGCCATGCCTCATTGCTCTTGGTGCGGTAAGCTGTATCGGCCCAAACCTTGCCAGAACGATTGTCCTTGGTGAGCACTGACGCCAACTCATGACCGTCATAGCGCGCTGCATCTGTTGTTTTTTCACCTCTGATAAACCGAAACTTACGGTCAATGCTGATGTGGTTTTTATAGCCAAAGTGAGGTACGGAAATATCAACTAACCCCGCATCTTTCTCACCCGTCTTGGTCGTTTTAGCCTTGCTATACTTGACCATCCACCGTGCGTCGGTGTCCTTCTGTGCCGCCTTGGCTGGATTATCAGGCCAGATATCTTTTGCATCTTCGCCAGCCTTGGCGCGGGCTTTCTCGCTTGAAGTCATACGTTGGCGTGGGGCTGCAATCAGCGATGAGTCTACAATTTGTCCCCCAGTTTGTTTGTAACCCCGATTACGTAAATGATCCTCAAAGGTTGCAAACAAATCAGTCAACACACCCGCTTGGGTCAACTTCTCCCGAAACACCCAAATGGTCTTTTGATCTGGCGTCGGCTCCCCAATTTGCAAACCAAGAAAACGCAACCAGCTAAAACGATCGCGGATCAGAAACTCCATCCGCTCATCACTTAAATTATGCATCGACGCTAATATCAAAATCTTAAACATCATAACCGCATCATAGGGCGGACGACCCCCCTGTGGACGCTCTCCATAGTTAAGTGCACTTGTCAGTGCACACCGAAACATCTCAAAATCCACTTGCTCAGAAAGCGCGACAAGTGGGTCGCCTGTTTTAGACAAACGCTCAAGATGATCAGAAAAATCAAACAATCCTGCTTCGTGCATCAAAATATCCTCCTGAAAATATTGAATCACAAAATACACCTAAAAGATAGGTTTTTAGAGGTGTCCAATTTTGGACCATCTTGTGGGGACGATTTAATCAATGTTGCCAAGCTTTGGGCCAATTCAATCAAGTGATTTTCATCAAGAGAACTGACAGGATCATCAATAAACACATACTTTAGGTCATTAAATTGATCTGTCTCTCGGTCGTCAACTTCAGGAACGCTAAGCGTCTCAATAACCTGTTCCATAAGCGTGTAGAAAACGCTCCAAATAAAATTGCTTTCTTCACCTTTGGAAATTTTGATATTGGATGATGGCGCGTCGTCCCCACGTTGAAAAGAAAGGCTCAGTTTACAAATCGTATGCATGGATCTGCGATCGCGGTGGCGAGGCAAGCGCGGGGTGAAGCATTTTCCAGTTGAAGACGCTGAAACCATCTCAGGTAGTTGTCGAGATACTTGGTTGCGACGCCTCTATAACGCCGCAGGAAATCCTTCAACTGGCTGTGCCGGTTGTTGACCGTCTGAATGTGAAAGGCATCCCGCACCCGCTCCCCGCCAGACAGGTTCAACGCTTCGTGGCGCACTCCCAGTGCTGCGGCGCAAGGCGGATAAGCGCGGTGGCCATCGGTCACCAGAACGATATCATCATCCACGACCGGCTCGATTGCAGATTGCAGCGTATCAGCATTGACCGCAGGGAGAACCGTGCTGACTGTCATGCCGCTGCGATCAGCGGCAACCAGTACTGGAACCTGCTCATCTGACAGGCCTCGCTTGCGGGCCTTGCCTCCCCTGCGGCGCGCCTTGCGCTCAAGGTTTCGTTCACCTTTTTGGCTTTGCAAAACATAGGTTTCGTCGACCTCGACAATGCCTGTAAGCTTGCGGGCGTTCGGGTTGTCTGTGGTGAGAAATCGGTGCCGCCAACGGAACGCGGTATTGACGGCAAATTTGCAGCGTTCTGCTGAGGCGCGAACCGTCAGCCCATCAGAAAGACAGGTTCCAAAGGCAAGCCACTTATCCTTGCGGTGCAGGCCCGACAAAGGGGTGCCGGTCGCCGCGTTGAATGTCTTATTGCATCCCTTGCATTGGTACCGTCGCAGACCCCGTGCTTTGCCACGCGATATAGCTCCTAGTGTGCCACAATGCGGGCACTGGCGACTTTCACCCACGCTTGCTTCAATGGCTGCCAGCGAAGATGACGCCTCAGAGCCCCCCATGAACACGGTTTCGGCTTCCTGTCGCTGCGCAGGGCTGAGGTGATCTATCCCAGATAGCCAATCCTGAAACTGTTTGTGATCCATAGTCGGCCTATCCCTCTGATTTGACATGATTTGAAAAAGAACATGTCATGAAAGCATACGATTTGTAAACTGAGCCAAAAGAAAAGCTTACCTCGGGATAAGTGGGCACTCGTTGATCATTACGCATCACCTCTTGCTCAAGAAAAACAGGCGTTAGTTTATCATCCGTATAATGCTGAAAATTTGAAATGATTTCATTTCCTTGCCCCTGTTCCCCCAATATCCAGTCCGTGAATGAATTGGGTTGAATCATCAGCTTTGGTTCTGCGTCGCCTTCCAAATCATTGTCCCAATAAAACAAGTCTTCCGTGAAAGCGTTATAGTATAGGATTTTCTGGAGGGCGGCTTCGTCAACATCGTAACCTTTCGGCGCGACCAATTCCTTAAAGATACGAGAAAGGCGCGTTTTGCCAGTACCGTTAAATGCATAGATCAGTTGAACCTTTTTGTCTGTATTGTGAAGCGTTTTAGCAATCTGTTCGAGGGTCTGATTCATTGTTCTGCCCCGTCAGGCTTGGGGAAATTTAACAACAGATCGCGGTAATATTCATATTGCTGTTGGCGCAATTCGATTTCACGCGGCAGGCCTTCGCTAATCGATGTGGTCAGCGTGTCGAACTTGTCGAGGATATTGACGATGCGGGCTTGTTCAGCGAGCGACTTTTCAGGATCATCGGGATATGGGATAGGTACTTTATATTCCATGATCTTCGGCTTATTGCCACGCGGCATTTTTGCGCCTTTAGCATGCTGCATATTATATTCAAAAAATTTATCATCTGCTAAAACCTGATAGAGGTAGCGAGGGTTAATATTCTCGTCAGTTGGATGAACAACCAAAACATCACCATTCGTTCCGCCAACGCGATCTGTGTGCCATATCTTTTTTAGATAAGGGCGAATATTGCCAATCAAGGTATCACCTTCGCGATATTCTGTTAGATTGCCTGACGTCGGGACATGGTTGGACTCTGTTTTGCCAGCACGATTTTGTAGTAGGTTATCAACACCAACATAATTCGTATTATCAAGCTGATCATGGCTGATACGTGCTTTTGAATATTGAGCTATTTCGCCCAAAGCCTTCCACTCAACATCCCCATCTTCAAAACTCAGAAGCTGGTCACGATAATAGTTGTATTGTTTTTTGCGGGCCTTAAGCTCGGTGGTCAGCTCGGTGGTCAGCTCGGTGAAAGCGTCCAAAATCCGAACAATCTCAGCTTGGATCGCTAGCGACTTTTCTGGGTCTTCAGGGCATGGGATGGGGATTAAAAAATCATCTGTGATAGGGGTGGAAATTTGCGGCATCTGCATCTTACTACCGATGCCTTGAAAATATGACTCATTCAGTTTCAAGAAGTGATAAACGTATTTAATTTCAATATGATCATCTTGTGAATGGTAAGACCACATCTCATTCTTATGAGAAAATGGCTTGTCATAGTACTCGAAGGCAATCACTCCGCGGGATTTGACAATAATCGACGGCTTGGCATTCACATCTTTTTTAGGAATGTCTTCAAAATCAACAAAAGCGACAGTCTTGCCACCTGCAAAAATTTTCAAAGGGGCACCTTCTTTGTGCAACACCTTCATTTGCCCCGCAGTGATTTTGGTTCCTTTGGTGCGAACAAGTACTTTCTTGAGCGGCACCCACTTAACATCCGCCCCATCCAGTAGCCTTTCCAAATAACTCAAATTACTCATGCTACAGTTCCTCGGTTTTGAATTCGCTATAGCCTTCATAGTAATAGCTGACGTCAATACCCTTCATGAACAGGGCGCGATCATCAATCTGACCAGTCAAAGCCTCTTTTAGCAGGGCTTTGATCTCAACATCCTTTACCACGCTGCGTTGCATGGCGGATAGATATTCATCCTTATCCACCGCGTTCCAGTCGATAACCTGTTTCAGCCCTTTTTTTAAGATTAAGTCCAGCCAGATGCGGGTGGCGCGGCCATTGCCCTCGCGAAACGGGTGGGCGATGTTCATTTCAACGTATTTTTCAATGATCTGATCGAAATTCGTTTGGGGCATTTTATCGATATTGGCCAACGAGGTTTCCAGGTACATCACAGGCGCAAAACGAAAATTGCCCTTGGCGATATTCACCTCACGGATTTTGCCAGCAAAGTCATAAATATCTTCAAATAGATATGCGTGGATAAACGCCAGCCCCTTGAACGTGCCAACTTCTACCTTTCCAATATCACCAGAGTCAAAAAGTTGCTTAGCCTTTTGTTTGCTGATTTTTTCCTCTGCCTTGGACAGCTCCACCTGATTTGTGATGTTTAATTTGTTTTCCAGTGTCATGCTACTTCTCCCTTGATCTCCGCGACGATGACATCAATATCTGCACGTAGCTGGTCGATCTTGGCGACGGTGGTTTTCAGCTCGGCATTCAGAACATCAATATCAATCAACTCGCGGGTGTCTTTGGGTTTGACATAGGTGCTGACTGACAGGTTATAGTCATTCTGCGCGATCTGGTCGGCATCCACAGATTGCGCGACGTGGGGCGTGTTTTCTTTGGTGTCGAACATCTTGATGATCTCGGCTATATGACCATCGCTCATTTCATTGTTGTTGGTTTTCTTGTCAAAGAAATCTTCGCCGCTTGCATCAATGAACTGAACCTTTGTATCGGTCTTATTTTTAGCCAAAACCAAGATCGTCACTGCAATCGTGGTGCCGTAAAACAGGTTTGGCGCGAGCGCGATCACGCTTTCGACATAGTTGTTATCAACCAGATATTTGCGAATTTTCTGCTCTGCGCCGCCGCGATAGAAAATACCAGGGAAGCAAACAATCGCCGCGCGGCCTTTGCTGGACAGATAGCTCAGCGCATGGAGTACAAAGGCAAAATCGGCTTTGGACTTCGGCGCAAGCACACCCGCAGGGGCAAAGCGATCATCATTGATAAGTGTTGGGTCATCCGATCCAATCCATTTCACCGAATATGGTGGGTTGGAAACAATCGCATCAAACGGTTTGTCATCGCCAAAATGCGGGTCAATCAGGGTGTTGCCTAGTTGGATATTGAATTTGTCATAGTTGATGTTGTGCAAAAACATGTTCATGCGGGCAAGGTTATAGGTGGTGTGGTTGATCTCTTGGCCCCAAAATCCGTCGTCAATGATATGGGCGTCAAAGTGCTTTTTGGCTTGCAGCAACAAAGAGCCAGACCCACAAGCGGGATCGTAAATCTTGTTGACCTTGTCCTGCCCGTGCATCGCCAGCCGTGCAATCAGCTTGGAGACATGCGGCGGGGTGAAATACTCGCCGCCGGATTTGCCCGCATTGGCGGCATAGTTGGAGATCAGGAATTCATAGGCATCGCCGAACAGGTCGATATGATTGTTTTCAAACGCGCCAAAATCCAGCGCCGCCACGCCCTTGAGGACGGCGGCCAAACGGGTGCTTTTGTCTTTCACCGTATTGCCAAGGCGATTGCTGGTGGTGTCGAAATCGGCAAACAGGCCTTTGATGTCTTGTTCGGATGGGTAGCCATTGGCGGATGTTTCGATCTGCGCGAACGTATTGGCCAAGTCGGTGTTAAGGCTTTCATTGGTGTTCGCCGCTTTGACCACATTGGTAAAGATCTGGCTTGGATAAATGAAATAACCGTTAGTTTTGACGGCATCGTCAACGACTTCTTTCGGGATGTCGGCATCAGACATTTCTGCGTAGTTTACAGTTTCATCGCCGTTTTCAATGCGATCTGTGAAATTCTCGCTGATAAAACGATAAAACAACGCGCCAAGAACATATTGCTTGAAATCCCAGCCATCGACAGCGCCGCGCACATCATTTGCAATGGCCCAAATCTGGCGTTGAAGTGCTGCACGTTGTTGTTCGCCTGTCATAGCGCCATCCCTTAATCTGCTTTGACGACATACTAAAGATGCAGGTTGGATAAGCCAAGGTTAGAATATTGCCAAGGTTAGAATATGTGTGCTTTAGCTTTCAGAGTTTCATATCATCGGAATTGAAAAATTGAAAATCCGATGAAGTTTCTATTTTGAAATAGCAACAACATTGGGCGCATTGTCGGATTTTTTGGTAAAAGACGCCCAAGCCATCATCAGCTTGCGCCGTTTTTCAAACAGATCAGACCGCGCATAAGCCGCCTCGGATTTATCTTTGATCCCGTGCGCCAATGCGGCTTCGATCACTTCGCGGGGAAAACTGGTGGTTTCGCCCGCCCAATCGCGAAAAGTGGAGCGAAAGCCATGTACAGTAATCCCATCGCGCCCCATACGGCGTAGAACGGCGGTCATGCTCATGTCTGAAATAGGCCTGCCTGCCTTGGCTTCGCTTTCAAAAACCAGCCGATCATCGTCGCGTCGTGGTCCCATTAAGGCAATAATCTCTGGGGTCAACGGAACCCGATGTTCTTTACCTGCCTTCATACGCTCGGCGGGGATGGTCCAAATACCGTTTTGCAGATCAACTTCGCCCCAAACGATCCCGCGCGTTTCACCAGACCGCGCCGCCGTCAAAACGGTAAACCCAAGCGCTCGCGCCGCAACGCCTTCGCGTTTGGCAAGCGCGCCCATGAAATTGGCAACTTCGGCATGTGGCAAAGCTGGGTGATGCTTAACCGCGCGCACTTTGGTCGGTTTTGGTAAAAGGTGATCTAAATGACCCTTCCAGCGCGCTGGGTTATCACCTGTGCGCAAGCCCAGCGCAGACGTATAATCCAATACCGCTTCCACCCTTTGGCGAACGCGATTGGCCGTTTCAGGCTTGTCGGACCAAATCGGCTTAAGCACGCCTATAACGTCCGCCGTGGCGATACGTGTCACTTGCATACGGCCTAAGCTTGGAAAGGCATAGGTTTCAAGTGTAGATGTCCATTGCGCCGCGTGTTTTGCGTTTTTCCATGCCACCCGCTTGCTTTCAATAAGTTCCAACGCCGCGTCTTTGAATGTTTTGGGTTTGGCTTGTCTACGTTTGGCAATCGGGTCTTGGCCTTCGGCAATCAAACGACGGGCTTCTATTGCGCGTTCTCGTGCCATCGCCAAGGTAACATCTGGATACGCGCCCAACCCAAGATCATGCCGCCGCCCTTGCACTTGATAACGCAACACCCAAGAACGGGAGCTAGACGGCTTAACGTAGAGAAAAAGCCCGCGCCCATCACCATGTCGTCCTGCGCCCGCCGTTTCAACCTTTCTTGCACTCAAAGCCATATCGTTCCCACATCTGTTCCCACACTTTAACATGATTTAAGGTGAACGCATATGAACGTCAAGGGGCTGATATGAATTTATACTACTGTTATTATTAAATAAACTAGGTTTCAGACGAATGGTGGCGAACGCAGAAAAATAGTAGTTAGACGGACTGTCTGTCCGCCAATTACCCCCAGTACGTTTTGATGCCGTAGATGCTTGTTACATACACGTAGATAGACCTCATAATGCCATTGGCTGAGTTAACTAACGAACCTTTGCTGTAGCCATTCTAAAAATTGCTCTGACGCTTCTGATACTGGGCCATTTGGGTTTCGAAGGGCAAAGTAGTTGTCTCGGCTTGGCACTGACATATTGGGCAATACGACTAGGTCGCCACGGTCAACGATGTTTTTTACAAGAGTATTATGTGCCAAGGTAACTCCACGCCCTTCTAATGCCATATTCAAGGCAAGAACGAAGGTGCCAAAGAAATGTCTATTGTGGAATTCGATATCTGTGAGGTTCATTTGAGCCGACCAATAATCCCAATTATCACCAATACCAGTCAGGTCGAGAATGCATTCATTGGCAAGGTCTTCTGGGCCTTGGATGCGGGAGAATATTTGGGGGGTGCAGACGGGTACAAGTTGTTCTTCGGTCAATTGTAGTGCTGTTGGGCCAAATGTTTCCTTTTTACCGTAGTGTATCTCGACACCTGCGCCACTATCGGAAAAGTCTTGCTCCCATAGAGCTGGGGAAATAGTACATCTGACCATTGGATAAATATCCATAAACTCACCAATATTTTGACACAGCCAAAATGAGGCAAATGCGTAGTTGGATTTGATCGTTAGGTCGACATTGCCTGAGTAGCTTAAAAAACTTCGCGTTCCTTGCTCCAGAGTGGCAAACCCTCGTTTCACACTTGGCAGATAGTTTTTCCCTGCCTCAGATAATCGTAGCCCACCATGTTCTCGTGAGAAAAGATCGACCTTTAGATAATACTCCAGGTTTTTGACCTGTTTGCTGACAGCACTTTGTGTGATCAACAATTCCTCTGCCGCTTGCGTGAAACTTAATGTTCTTGCGGATACCTCAAATGCTTTAAGCCAGTGAAGCGGCGGCGTGGTTCTTTGGTTAAACATAAGATGATTTCCCAAATAGGTATTCCATTTCGTCATAGGGTAGCTGGAAATCATTCATTTGCAAAACCTTTTGCTCAAGTGCAACGCTCTTTTCTAGAGTTTTAATGTTCTCAACGAAATTTACCACGTCTGAAATACGCAAAGGAAAACCATTGAAAATTGCATTTACTGATTTTGTACAACCAGATCTTGATCTCGAAGCTGGAATGATCGCAGAGGCTGGGCTGGAAATGTGTGTGGCTGATCCGCATTGCCAGACTGAGCAAGAGGTTATTGATTTTGTAAAAGCATCTGGAGCTGATGCGATTGTGTCCTTATATGCGCCAATCGGGAAAGCTACATTCGAGGCCTTGCCAAACCTACGCGTTGTGAGTGTGCCGTTGGTCGGTGTCGATGCCATTGATACAGATGCAGCTCGTGAGGCAGGGGTTTGGATTGCACATATTCCAGATGCTTGGGTGTCTGAGGTGGGGGTGCACGCCGCTGCAATGGGTCTATCGTTGATCCGCCACTTGCCGTTTTATGATCGGGCAATCCGTGAAAATCGCTGGGATTATGAGGAAACTGGTATATTGCACCGTCCTAGTGAGATGACTTTTGGTATTCTTGGATGTGGCAGAATTGGTCAGCAAGCAGCACGTAGCGCGCAGCCAAGCTTTGGTCGTGTTATCGCTTATGACCCATATATGCCTGCAGATGTTTGGCCAGATTGGATTGAACGTGTTGATACACTGGAAGAGTTGTTTGAGCTGTATAGGTTCATGTGTTTTGAGACTCACGCGGCTTCGGCCTGAGTGATTCGAAGGTACTCCATGGGTGTCTTACCTTTCAAGGCGTGATGTGGTCTGAATGTGTTATATTTTTCGACAGCTTTTCTCAGTTCAAACCGCATAGCTCCAATGCTATCGGCAATCAGATCACAACAATCATAGAATTCCTCGCGGAAGGTGCGGTTTCCACGCTCAACGCCACCATTGTATTTCGGTCTGGCTGGCGGCAATACAATGAGCGGGATTTTCATCTGCTCACACGCCGTCTCAAAATCGGCCATAAACTCGGAGCCACCATCAACTTGAATTGAGAGGATTTTATAGGGAGCTATTTCCACAAGCTCTTCCAAAAACCGTTTGGCAGAGCGTGCGGTGGCATTCGAATAAATTTGCGCGTGGATGTGCTTGCTACGCCGTTCCCAGGCCTGAAAGTGCTTGCAGGTGACGCCGTTTTTCGTGGCAGTCATGTGGTCGATCTGCACACGTTCTCCAATCTCTATATCTTTGTAATCCTTATATTTCCATCCTTTGGCGTGGCCCTTGGAGAAGTTACGCTTGCGCTTTTGTGGTGCAGACCTTGATCGTGTAATCAGGCCTTTCTTGCGTAGAAAACCCAAGATACGCCCCACGGTGCTATCGCTTATGATTTGGTTTTTATCGCGCCGCAAGATGGCCCCTATTTTTTCCTTACCGTAGGTTTTATTGTCGCGGCGAATTTCGAGCACCAACTGTTTTTCTGCCTCACCCCACTGTGACTTATTGCGGTGTTTTGGGGCCTTTGATGGCGGCATAATCCCTTGCGCCAAATCCTTCAAAACCCGCTTGTAGCGATAATAAGTAGACCGAGAGATGCCGACAAATTCAGCGCATTTTGCTAGAGAAACACCCTCTGCGCGTAAAGCTTCCCATTGCCGAACCGTGTCTTCGTATTTGATACGGTACGCATCCAAACATTCTTGTGTCCGCGCCCAAGCATAAAGTTTATAAACGTTCTTGTGCAGTCTTATGATTTGCATATTGGCCTCGTGAGTTGGTTTTTTACAATACTCAGTCTCCGAGGCCGCCTAAATCTTGGCAACAAAAAAACAGTCTCACATCTATCTGAACTTATTCAGAGCAAAGCACGGTATTATCCCTGCATTCGCCGCTAACCCTACAAACCCATCATATTGTTAATGCTGATATGTTGAGCAAAATGAAACGTGGCAGCTTTATTGTGAACGCCTCTCGTGGCGGGCTTATTGATCCCGAAGCTTTATTGAATGCGATGGACAGTGGCCACATTGCTGGTGCTGGGCTGGATGTGTTTGAGCAAGAGCCGCCGAATCCTGATGATCGGTTGCTGCATCACCCACGCACTATTTGCACACCGCATGCAGCATATTACTCCATCGAAGCCGATCTTGAAGGGCGTAGTCGCGCCATTCAAAATGTCATCGATTTCAACAAAAACGGCCGACCAAACCACATCATTGTGGAAGGCACACGGTAACTCACTTTAGGAATACGCGAAATGACGATAGATACATCTAATATGACATGTGGTGAAGGTTTACTACATCTTCTAAAGGCTTATGGAGTGGATACTGCTTTTGGCATCCCAGGTTATCATACGGTAGAATTCTACCGTAACTTTGACAAAATGGGCATTCGCCAAGTGACCCCACGACACGAACAAGGGTCTGCTTACGGAGCATATGGGTATGCTGCTGCGACAGGCAAACCTGGGTGTTGTTTTCTGGTGACTGGTGCTGGTGTGACGAATGCGACCACTGCGATTGGTGAGGCTTATTCCAACTCAATGCCGATGCCACGGCAATCGCTTGAAGATTTCAGCCTTCACCTTTGATTGCGGCTTTTAGGTAACTATCGGCACTTCTCCGCTTTGTTGAGTAGATTTAGGATTTCAAATAGAGCATAGATTGATTATCTGGAATGGATGATTGTCTAATTTTGAGTTTGAAGTATTCGGTATCCTTGATGCCTCTGGCTCGCTTACGGATCATTCCTATACTGACATTACCAGCCTCTATCCTGGCGCTTGTGAGCTTGTGTTTGGCGTAGTTGCAGATGCCCACACAATGTTTCCGTAGGGATTTCGCGAACTTTTTTAGATAGAGCATCTGTGACTGATCTGCTATCAGGCACCAACGTTCCAGTTGCTCCGCCATCGCCTCAAATGAAGCGGCACTCCACAGCAGCTGAAGCTGTTCTTTCAAGACGTAAAGTGCATTCAGGTTGCTATTGCTCTCCAGCAACCTTTGCAGCTTGTCACTTTGTTTTTCACTCAACTTATCCGCATTTTTGAGCAACAGATAATGCGTCCCTTTCATCAACTCTTTACCACTTGGATCGGCCTTTCTGAACTCAAGTCGACGCTGATTATGGATAGCTTTGCTGTAGTTTTTCATGACGTGGAAACGGTCAAATACTATGTCGGCCAACGGCAAGGACTCTCTGACAGCCTTTTGGTAGGCAGGCCCCATATCCATCGCTACGGCCTTTATTTTGCAGGCTGTATCTGGTTGCAGTTGTTTCAAAAACCTTGAAAAAACCTCGGCAGTTCGGCCTGCTTCAACCCAGATCAGATGACCGCCAACCATATCGTAGACCACCGTCATGTAGTCATGACCTTTCGCCCGGGCAACTTCATCTACACCAATATATTCCAAGCCAGTTAGCTCTGCAGGATCAAGCGTAGGGAGAGTTTCAATAAGGTATGCCCTGTCGATATTCTTGACCGTTTCCCATCGTATATCCAAATGTCTGGAAACCGCTTGAATAGACATATGCCGACATAATCCACTGATCAGTCGGCAAAATCGGTGAGTGAAACGGCACCCTTTATCAACAAAATCACACCCCTCAATGCGGCGTTCGCCCTTGTTAATATAAACCTGCGCCAGCTCAATCTCGACCACACAAGGATACCCAAAAAGGGGGATGTCGTTTACTTGTCGGCGGACATGCTGGTTGATGCTTCCCTTCTGGCCTGTAGCAGGGTCTATAGCCCTCCTACGCGCGTCTCGGCTGCAGTGAATGACAATCTTAACACCGCCGTCATCCAGTTTAATTTCATTTACACGTTGCCCTTTGAGGCCTAAAATATGCTGCGAGATGTTGATTGTCATATACCTGCTCTATGTAAAGTTATCAGAAACCATACATATCAACAGGTTACTTGGCGGTCGGCATCTTTTTCTACTCAACAAAGCGGAGAAGAGCCTAACTATCATCCCAAGCGGCTGTTTTTCTTCGTATTTTCAGACTGGCCGTATCGCCGACTTGCTTGAAGATGTTGATTGCACTATGTCGCATCAGAGCCATGTTGGCGGGGCCATTTTGGGTCCGCAAGCGCATCAGGTCGTCGTGAAACACCACATCCATCACCCAGTGCAGGCGATTTTCCACACCCCAATGGGCGCGTGTGGCGCGCAGGAATTGCTTGGCTGAGAGCGGTGCGGAGGACAGATAGTAACGTCGCGAGAAACTGGTTTTACCTTTGTGTTTGACCTCGGCCTCGATCATGCCGATAGCGGCGAGGCCTGGAAACCTTGGTGCGCCAGGCTCAGACCGATCAGGGCGCAGCCACTCTACATCATGACTGACATAGGCACGACGGATTTCTATCCGCCCATGATCGGCATCGGTGGTTTCATGGGTTTCCAAACCACTGGTCTGGTCGAAATAGAGCCTCACCTCTTCATGCAGTGATTTTTGGTTGCCTTTAAGCGCCAAAAGATAGTCTGCGCCTTGTGCGAGGATCGCCGCAGCAATACCGTGTTGGCAGCCCATTGCATCAATCGTGACCAGCGCGCCTTTCAACTCAAGCCGCGCCAGTAGTCGAGGTATCGCGCTGATTTCATTCTCTTTCTCGTCACAGGATTCTTGCCCCAAGACCAATCTCTGACGCGTTGCCCAAGCTGAAACCAGATGCAGGGCGCGGCCATCCTCACCATGCGCACGGCGTGACGACTTGCCGTCAATTGCCACGATCTCATCATCGCCATCGCGCAAGGCCGCAACCCAGGAAACGAAGCATTCGCTAAACAGGTCAGCGGGAATCGCGTTCATCACATCATTGAGCGTGTCATGAGATGGGATGCCATCTTTGAAGGGTAGAAACCCACGCAAGAATTTCAATTTTCGGTCCGCCCATCGGGCTATTTCGGCAAAATCATCAGCACCAGCCATAACACCGCAGAGCACAATCAGTAGGATTTCGGGTAGTGGATAAACAGTTTTCCAGCTCTGGCGTGGGTCTTCAATGGCAGAAAAATGGTCGAGGATATTGGCTGAGATCATGGGAGGCTCCGAATGTCATTTCAATGACCAGAGAATCACATATCACCCGCTAAGGGAATCCCCACTTTTTCAAGCGATTGCCGTGATGCCGATGCTGCTTTTGACGACTATGAACAATGTGAAAGAGCTGGACACCTCGATTAACCGCTAATTCCAGAGGTATTTGATAGGCATTTTTTACGGCAGGCTGCTTTTTGACGCAAAAAAAGCCTGTTTTGTTCCGTTTTATGCGGCATTCATGCTTTATGGAGCCGCCTGAGCGGGTATTTCTGAATTCTAGACGGATTCAGGCTGTGGCTTGCCGTCGTTCATGGAAGATGAGACGCTTCATATTGTAGGTTATGTTGGCGAGTGTCATCTTTGTTGTGGCGCGTTGAATTCCGATGGTTCTAATGGATAAATCCATCGGGCCCTTCTGATGACCAAAGACATGCTCGACACAGGTGCGAAATATAGAACGTGTCGCATTACCGCGCTCGATGTGTTTGGGCATTGGTTTGCCTTTTGGTTTTTTACGGTGGATGTGGGAGAAAAATCCATTGGCCTTAAGCCATGCCTCATTGCTCTTGGTGCGGTAAGCTGTATCGGCCCAAACCTTGCCAGAACGATTGTCCTTGGTGAGCACTGACGCCAACTCATGACCGTCATAGCGCGCTGCATCTGTTGTTTTTTCACCTCTGATAAACCGAAACTTACGGTCAATGCTGATGTGGTTTTTATAGCCAAAGTGAGGTACGGAAATATCAACTAACCCCGCATCTTTCTCACCCGTCTTGGTCGTTTTAGCCTTGCTATACTTGACCATCCACCGTGCGTCGGTGTCCTTCTGTGCCGCCTTGGCTGGATTATCAGGCCAGATATCTTTTGCATCTTCGCCAGCCTTGGCGCGGGCTTTCTCGCTTGAAGTCATACGTTGGCGTGGGGCTGCAATCAGCGATGAGTCTACAATTTGTCCCCCAGTTTGTTTGTAACCCCGATTACGTAAATGATCCTCAAAGGTTGCAAACAAATCAGTCAACACACCCGCTTGGGTCAACTTCTCCCGAAACACCCAAATGGTCTTTTGATCTGGCGTCGGCTCCCCAATTTGCAAACCAAGAAAACGCAACCAGCTAAAACGATCGCGGATCAGAAACTCCATCCGCTCATCACTTAAATTATGCATCGACGCTAATATCAAAATCTTAAACATCATAACCGCATCATAGGGCGGACGACCCCCCTGTGGACGCTCTCCATAGTTAAGTGCACTTGTCAGTGCACACCGAAACATCTCAAAATCCACATGCTCAGAAAGCGCGACAAGTGGGTCGCCTGTTTTAGACAAACGCTCAAGATGATCAGAAAAATCAAACAATCCTGCTTCGTGCATCAAAATATCCTCCTGAAAATATTGAATCACAAAATACACCTAAAAGATAGGTTTTTAGAGGTGTCCAACTTGGTATGGCAGGCGGACGGATGCATGAACTGCGTGCTCAAGATGATATTCTTAATCAGGTTACGGCGTTTACTCATACCTTATTAGATTCGACCAACTTGCCAGAAGTTATAGCGCGAACGTTCGGGGTTTTCTCGGGCCAGCGTCCACGCCCAGTTTGTATTCAGATACCGCAAGATATTCTTGCAGGGCCTGCGAATTTCGAGATTGATGTCTGGCCTAAGGCTCCTAAACCTGGTCCTGATCCAACAGAAGTCGACAGGATTACAGATATGTTGTCATCGTCCAAATCGACTATGATGATCGTTGGTGGTGGTGCTATCCCCGCATCTGAAGAGGTCCTTAAGCTTGCTGAGCGTTTAGATGTTCCAGTGATCAGTAGCTGTGCAGGCAAAGGCGTAATCCCAGAAGATCATCCACTTTGCTTGGGTTTTACGCAGGCATTTGATGAGGTGCGCGACATGTTGCGCGATGCTGATGTTGTCATGGCCATCGGAACTGAATTTGCCGAACCAGATCGCTATTTTACCGAAGATTATCCGATTAATGGGCAGCTTGTTCGCATTGATATCGATCCAAACCAACTCATGAGTTATTCTAAGAGTCTGGCCGAAAACTATTTCAATGATTTCAACCCCTTGCTAATCGCCGTGTGACCATTCTGATATGGGCGATGAGGAGCCAGCTTTCAGCAGAAGCAATGGATTTCTCCCAATCTTTTGCCAATCGGCGGCACCGCCCCAACCAGGCAAAGGTGCGCTCGACAACCCACCGTCTTGGAATGAGTTCAAATCCCACAGCCTTGTCACTGCGCTTTAAAATTTCGATAGTCCAACAGCCCATATTTTCTAAAGCTTCTCGTAATTTTGGCCCCGCATATCCTCCATCGGCAAACACATGTCGGAGTTTGGGATGGGAGTAGTAGATAGATTTGAGGACATCAACGGCCCCATCTCGATCTTGAATGCCCGCACTGTGGATGATAAATCCGATCAACAGCCCGATGGTATCTGTGATGATATGGCGCTTACGGCCGTTTATCTTTTTCCCTGCGTCGTAGCCGGAAACACCACCGCTTTCTGTCGTTTTAACACTCTGGCTGTCAATAACACCTGCACTTGGACTGGCTGCGCGACCTGCCAATTCCCGCGCCTTGATGACAAGCGTATCGTTGATCCGGTACAACACGCCATTGTCCCGCCAGTCGTAAAAATACTCCTGTATTGTAGTCCTCGGCGGGAAATCTTTCGGGATCATTCGCCACTGACATCCCGTGCTCGCCATGTATTGCACTCCGTCCCACACATCGCGCATTTCGGTTGTTCTGGGCCGACCAACCACATTGGATTCTGGCAGCAGTGGTTCAATTATTGCCCACTCTTCGTCCGTGCAATCACTTGCATAACGCCCATTGTTTCGCTCATATAGGGGGCGAGTAATATCAGTCCAAGCCATAAAATTCTCCATCTTATTTGATAAAGAGAGTGAATCACAACTTACTGATATTACTCAACTAGTTTTCGGCCAGACTCTAAGCCTGCTGGGGCATTGGTCAGCGATTCAAAGCTGGCGGTAGAGGCTATCTTGAAAGCGCTTGAGAACAAGAATGGTCCACAAGATGGTGGATCAGGTGCAGCACTTGTGGCAGAGACACGCGCTAAATTTAGTGGTGATCTTTGTTCTGAATCCCCAAAACATAAAAAGGCGCTGGAAATCATTCACCGCGTGCTGCCCGAAGAAACGGTGATAAGTGCTGATGCCTCGCAAATTTGTTACACTGGGCTTTATCATTACCCGATGAAGCATCCGAACTTGTTCCATTTTCCAAATGGATACGCTGCGATGGGCTTTGGCTTACCCGTTGCGATTGGGATGAAAGTTGGGGCAGGGGATAGCCCTGTCGCTTGTATCACGGGCGACGGAAGCTTCCAAATGACGTGTGAAGAACTGGCTGCTGCGGTGGAACAAAAACTTTCCATGCCTATTATTGTTTGGTCAAATGGCGGTTATCAGGAAATTCGTCAGTATATGGATAGCAAGGGTTTACCGACGATTGGGTGTGATATTTACAACCCAAGTTTTCCAAAGATCGCTGAGGCTTTTGGTGCTTACGGGGCACGTCCTCAAAGTGGTGAAGAACTTGAGGCGGCATTAATCAAAGCATTAGCTGCTGATGGCCCAACGATTATTGAAATTGATGAACAGGATGAGTGGTTGGCATAAAAGTAAGGACTGTTGAGATGATAACAAACGCACAAACATCTGGCATCAAGGTGGATAAGAAAGAGTTGAAAGCCTTGATGCGCCGAAATGACCAAACGGGTATTCAGTATCTTATGGGGTGGTTCGGTCTGATGGCAATCAGCGGTGCGGCGGTTATGTTTAGCTACGGATCATGGTGGATTGTGCCAGCCTTGTTAGTACATTCTATGTTCTTTGCTGTGCCTGCCTATGCGTTCAGTCATGAATGTGCTCATGGGACAGCATTTCGAACGCGTTGGTTAAATGAAGCGGTATTCTGGACCACATCGCTGCTTTACTTCGAAGAACCCCTTCATCGACGTTATGCGCATGCCAGCCATCACACCCATACATGGATCGAAACCGAAGACGCGCAGATGCCTTATGCAGAAATTCCATTGACCCTTTGGGGGTGGCTGGAAGAGGTACTGGGTCTTGGCCTGTATTGGCATCAAACTAAGATGTTTTTTATGCATTCGTTTGGTGTGTTTTCTGATGAAGTTCGCAGAGTTACACCAGCGTCTGAGTTGCCGCGTATGCAACGGAGTACGCAAAAGTGTTTGGCGGTTTATCTGGCGTTAATCCTTATCAGTGTTTGGTCAGGATGGTTATGGCCCGTTTTTCTTATTGTGTTACCACGTGTTATTGGTGGGCCAATCATGAACATGTTTATCTTGATGCAACATGTGGAAATGGCCGAAAATCAGCCTAATATTGTGAAATCAACACGGTCGTTTGATACCAATTGGTTTGGCAGATTCTTGTACTGCAATATGAATTATCATATTGAACACCACCTTTACCCCACAGTTCCGTTTCATGCCTTGCCAGATCTGAGTGTGAAGCTTGGTGAACAGTTGCCAGAACCAGATCCAGGGTTTTTCAGAACCAACTGGGAAGTCTTAAAAGTTGTTATCAAACGTACCTTTGGACTGAATGACCGATCTAAAATTATTCGGCAAGCCCCGCGCAAGCTGGACCCATCAACAGGAGAAATTACAACATGAGCGAAGAGTGGCATGATGCCTGTGGAACAGGTGATATTGACGATGAAGATTTGATCACGCTGGATGTCGCTGGTGAACATGTGGCTATTTATAACACGCCTGAAGGGTTCTTTGCCACACACGCGATGTGTACCCACGAAGACGAGTCACTTGGTGATGGTTTGGTCATGGACGGCGTGATTGAGTGCCCATTACATCAGGGCAGGTTCTGTGTCCGTACTGGCAAGGCACTGAGCGCACCAGCAACTGTTGACCTCAAAACATATGAATCCAAAATTGAAAATGGCCGAGTGTTTATTCGAATTTAAGGACAACACATGCACAATATGACATTAAAACAAGCGGCCCGAACAACTCCAGTTGTTTCAATGACTGACCACGGCAATCGCTTGAAAAAGCGGGGATTCCCTTAGCGGGTGATATGTGATTCTCTGGTCATTGAAATGACATTCGGAGCCTCCCATGATCTCAGCCAATATCCTCGACCATTTTTCTGCCATTGAAGACCCACGCCAGAGCTGGAAAACTGTTTATCCACTACCCGAAATCCTACTGATTGTGCTCTGCGGTGTTATGGCTGGTGCTGATGATTTTGCCGAAATAGCCCGATGGGCGGACCGAAAATTGAAATTCTTGCGTGGGTTTCTACCCTTCAAAGATGGCATCCCATCTCATGACACGCTCAATGATGTGATGAACGCGATTCCCGCTGACCTGTTTAGCGAATGCTTCGTTTCCTGGGTTGCGGCCTTGCGCGATGGCGATGATGAGATCGTGGCAATTGACGGCAAGTCGTCACGCCGTGCGCATGGTGAGGATGGCCGCGCCCTGCATCTGGTTTCAGCTTGGGCAACGCGTCAGAGATTGGTCTTGGGGCAAGAATCCTGTGACGAGAAAGAGAATGAAATCAGCGCGATACCTCGACTACTGGCGCGGCTTGAGTTGAAAGGCGCGCTGGTCACGATTGATGCAATGGGCTGCCAACACGGTATTGCTGCGGCGATCCTCGCACAAGGCGCAGACTATCTTTTGGCGCTTAAAGGCAACCAAAAATCACTGCATGAAGAGGTGAGGCTCTATTTCGACCAGACCAGTGGTTTGGAAACCCATGAAACCACCGATGCCGATCATGGGCGGATAGAAATCCGTCGTGCCTATGTCAGTCATGATGTAGAGTGGCTGCGCCCTGATCGGTCTGAGCCTGGCGCACCAAGGTTTCCAGGCCTCGCCGCTATCGGCATGATCGAGGCCGAGGTCAAACACAAAGGTAAAACCAGTTTCTCGCGACGTTACTATCTGTCCTCCGCACCGCTCTCAGCCAAGCAATTCCTGCGCGCCACACGCGCCCATTGGGGTGTGGAAAATCGCCTGCACTGGGTGATGGATGTGGTGTTTCACGACGACCTGATGCGCTTGCGGACCCAAAATGGCCCCGCCAACATGGCTCTGATGCGACATAGTGCAATCAACATCTTCAAGCAAGTCGGCGATACGGCCAGTCTGAAAATACGAAGAAAAACAGCCGCTTGGGATGATAGTTACCTAAAAGCCGCAATCAAAGGTGAAGGCTGAAATCTTCAAGCGATTGCCGTGGATACAATCGGACTTTGGTTGCCTTTAGCATATCTCGACTCTACCATTGGTCTATGGACAACTCAAATGAATATCGCACAGGCCACGGCAATCGCTTGAAAAAGTGGGGATTCCCTTAGCGGGTGATATGTGATTCTCTGGTCATTGAAATGACATTCGGAGCCTCCCATGATCTCAGCCAATATCCTCGACCATTTTTCTGCCATTGAAGACCCACGCCAGAGCTGGAAAACTGTTTATCCACTACCCGAAATCCTACTGATTGTGCTCTGCGGTGTTATGGCTGGTGCTGATGATTTTGCCGAAATAGCCCGATGGGCGGACCGAAAATTGAAATTCTTGCGTGGGTTTCTACCCTTCAAAGATGGCATCCCATCTCATGACACGCTCAATGATGTGATGAACGCGATTCCCGCTGACCTGTTTAGCGAATGCTTCGTTTCCTGGGTTGCGGCCTTGCGCGATGGCGATGATGAGATCGTGGCAATTGACGGCAAGTCGTCACGCCGTGCGCATGGTGAGGATGGCCGCGCCCTGCATCTGGTTTCAGCTTGGGCAACGCGTCAGAGATTGGTCTTGGGGCAAGAATCCTGTGACGAGAAAGAGAATGAAATCAGCGCGATACCTCGACTACTGGCGCGGCTTGAGTTGAAAGGCGCGCTGGTCACGATTGATGCAATGGGCTGCCAACACGGTATTGCTGCGGCGATCCTCGCACAAGGCGCAGACTATCTTTTGGCGCTTAAAGGCAACCAAAAATCACTGCATGAAGAGGTGAGGCTCTATTTCGACCAGACCAGTGGTTTGGAAACCCATGAAACCACCGATGCCGATCATGGGCGGATAGAAATCCGTCGTGCCTATGTCAGTCATGATGTAGAGTGGCTGCGCCCTGATCGGTCTGAGCCTGGCGCACCAAGGTTTCCAGGCCTCGCCGCTATCGGCATGATCGAGGCCGAGGTCAAACACAAAGGTAAAACCAGTTTCTCGCGACGTTACTATCTGTCCTCCGCACCGCTCTCAGCCAAGCAATTCCTGCGCGCCACACGCGCCCATTGGGGTGTGGAAAATCGCCTGCACTGGGTGATGGATGTGGTGTTTCACGACGACCTGATGCGCTTGCGGACCCAAAATGGCCCCGCCAACATGGCTCTGATGCGACATAGTGCAATCAACATCTTCAAGCAAGTCGGCGATACGGCCAGTCTGAAAATACGAAGAAAAACAGCCGCTTGGGATGATAGTTACCTAAAAGCCGCAATCAAAGGTGAAGGCTGAAATCTTCAAGCGATTGCCGTGTCGCACAGGCAGACATTGTGTTTTTGCGCTACACGTACACTTGGTATTTATTACCAAATACCGCAGAGATGTGCTGTCAGAACTGGCTATACAGGACTTGCGGCACATCTTTGCCAAGGTCTGCAACGACTTTGAGGCGCAACTCGTCGAGTGTGACGGGGAAGACGACCATGTGCATCTGCTTATCAATAATCCGCCCAAAATATCCCTCTCTAAGCTGGTCAACAGTCTCAAGGGTGTATCCAGTCGCCGTTTGCGAAGCTTTCGCCCTGAAATTACGGGTAGGTATCGCAAAGGTGTCCTTTGGTCGCCGTCTTATTTTGCCGCTTCATGTGGTGGTGCGCCGCTCGATATTATCCGCAAATATGTCGAAACGCAGCGAGCCAACAAAAAACCGCGCTAGCGCGGTTGCGCCTTATATCCCCGCCCTGAAGGACGAGGTTTTACGGCGCGTTCCGATAAAGAATATCCGATACCCTGAGTTCAAACGAATTTAGGGAATCAGTTTGTGACTGCCACAACTTCAACACCACAATTATCAGATGAAAAGCGACTGCTGTTACGGCAAGCGTTTGGGAATTTCGCTACGGGAGTAACTGTTGTTACGACACTAACTGCCTCTGGTGAACCCATAGGATTCACAGCTAATTCATTTACATCAGTTTCACTTGACCCGCCGCTGTTACTCGTTTGCCTTGCTAAAATCTCCAGTAATCTGGAAAGCTTTGCAACCACAGACGCATTTGCAGTGAATATCTTGGAAGAAAATCAAAAAGATGTATCTGGCCGTTTCGCGTCGCCTGTTCGTGATCGTTTCGCAGACACGGACTGGCGATCAGCTAAAAGCGGAGTGCCTTTAATAAAGGGCTCAGTAGGTTGGTTTGATTGTAACCGTCACGAATTAATCGATGCTGGAGATCACGTAATTTTAATCGGACACATTCAGGAGTTTGGTCAATCGGATCAACGCCGATTGGCCTATTTACGTGGCAGATATTTGGAAATTGGACTAGGTGAAACTGCTGCTGAAGCTATATCCCATACCGCAGGTGTTCGGGTTGGCTGTGTTTTAGATTGTATGGGGCATGTTTTATTACAGTCAACGCCTGAAGGTTGGGTTTTGCCAATGGGCAAAAGCCAGGCTGGTTTGAAAAATGGACGTGCTTCGCTTGAAGCCCATTTGGCGTCGATTGGTGTATCTGCTGAGGTGGGGTTTCTCTATTCCGTTTTTGATGGACCAAGCGGTAATGCCACATGGTTGATATTTCATGGAGAAATAGACGCAGGAAAAGTGCCAGAGGGCATGAAGCTATTCCCTATCGCTGACATTCCAATCGACGAAATTCCCTTCACACAAGTACAATCTTTGTTGCGCAGGTATCAAGTTGAAAGTGCTGATACGCGATTTGGTTTGTACGTGGACAACTCAACGAAATCTGGAAGCGTTACCCCGATTCAGGGACAATCTAAAAACTGGAACAAATTCCTAAAAGAACAAGAGGTAAAGCAGTGAAAAATTTTACTGTAGAAAATATGCAAGGCACGCGATTGCCAATATTCATCGCTGGAAAATACCGGCAGTCAGTGGGAGACGTGATCGAAAGTCGCGACCCCACAACAGGCCATGTTTGGGCAGAGTTTTCCGATAGTACGGTAGAAGAAATCAATTTAGCTGTAGAAGCTGCACAAGGTGCGATGAATAATCCTGATTGGCGCGATATTACACAAAGTGCCCGCGGATTAATCATGTTAAAACTGGCTGATCTCGTCGAGAAAAATGCTGAGCGTTTGGCGCGAATAGAAACCAAAGATAATGGCAAACTGTTACGTGAAATGCGTGCACTAACAGCGGCTCTCCCTGTAAATTTACGCTACTACGCTGGCATGGCTGATAAAATTCAGGGCGACACAATCCCTGTAAACAAGCCGGATATGTTAAATTTTACCGTTCGCGAACCTATTGGGGTCGTTGCCGCAATCATTCCGTGGAATTCACCATTATATATGATGACACGCGCGCTGGCCCCTTGCTTAAGCGTTGGCAACGCGATGGTTGTCAAACCGTCGGAACATGCATCTGCTGCTGTGATTGCTATTGCTGAATTATTTACCGAGGCTGGTTTTCCTGACGGTGTATTTAACGTGGTAACAGGGTATGGCCATTCCGTTGGTGATGCATTGGTCAAGCATCCAGCTATCGCTAAAATTGACTTTACAGGTGGCCCTTCAACTGGTCGGCTTGTTGCAAAAAGTGCCGCAGATCACTTAACACCAAGTATTTTAGAACTCGGGGGGAAATCACCGAATGTTATCTGTCAGGACGCCAATCTTGATCATGCGGTTAACGGCGTTATTTCCGGTATCTTTGCAGCTGGCGGGCAAACTTGTGTCGCTGGATCGCGGTGTTTTGTTCAAGAAGATATTTATGACGAGGTTGTTGACCGCCTGAAAGCAAGAACTGCTGAAATAACAATCGGAGACCCTACATCAGATGAAACCCAACTTGGCCCACTTGCTCTCTGGTCACAAGTAGAAAAAGTTGGTGAATTTGTTGAAAGTGCGCAAAAACAAGGGGCAAGCCTCGTAAGCGGAGGCAACCGCCCTGAAGGCTTTGGCGATGGCTGGTTTGTAGAACCTACCGTTTTCGCGAATGTAACGAATGATATGAAACTCGCCCGCGAAGAGGTTTTTGGGCCTGTTCTTGGCGTACTGAAATTCAAAGAAGAAGCAGATCTTATCGAACAGGCCAATGACAGTGATTTTGGCCTAGCTGCTGGAATCTGGACACAGGATATAAACCGTGCACTTCGTTTCATGCGCCGTATCGATTCTGGGATGGTCTGGATCAACACCTACCGAAGCCCTTCGATAATGTCTCCGATGGGCGGCTTCAAAGACTCTGGATATGGCAAACACAATGGATTTTCAGCCATTGAGGAATATAGCCGCATCAAAACAGTCGTGATCGATTACTCAGGCGCGATGCAAGACGCCTTTGTGATGCGCGTCACCAAATAACTCGAGGTATTACTATGAAATTCTCCACCGTCATAAATATGGCTCGCTTCGATACATCGCGTTCGATGGATGATGTTGCCGCTGAAGCTCTAGATCTGGTCAAAATTGCAGATCAGGGTGGTTTTGACATTGTCTGGACTGCAGAACACCACACGATTGAGTTAACTATTTCGCCCAATCCGTTTCAGTTATTATCGCATTGGGGTGCGCATACAAAGAATGTGCGCCTTGGGACGGCAGTGCTTGCCGCGCCTTACTGGCATCCAATTCGGATGGCTGGAGAGGCGGCCATGTGTGATATTCTAACGGGTGGCCGGCTTGAAATGGGCCTTGGGCGCGGGGCATATCAATATGAATTTGATCGCATGGCAGATGGCATGCCTCAAGGTGAAGGCGGGCGTTATTTGCGTGAAATCATCCCTACTGTTCAGAAGTTGTGGGAGGGCGATTATGCGCATGATGGCGAAATCTGGCAATTCCCATCCGTCGCTTGCGTGCCCAAACCATTACAGAAGTCGCCGCAAATGTGGATTGCGGCACGTGACCCAAATACATTTGAATTCGCGTTGAAAAATAACTGTAATATTATGTCGACAGCTCTTCGGAAACCCTTCGGTGAAGTCGAAGAATTACAAGAAAGATTCCAATCAATTCAGGCCGATGTTCCAGGGGCAGAGCATCTTGAACATGCAACTTTGCGCATTTGTTGTGTTTATGAAGATAAAGACACTGAAAAAGAAGCTGTAAAAGCAGTGATCAATTTTGGGCGGAACTTTGAAAATCTGTTCAAAGGTTTAGGCTCTGTTGAAAACGGTTTTCCAGAACCAGTAGACTTTGATGTGGTTGCAAATAGAGGTGAATACCAATCCGATGCTTTGATAGAAAATCTACTGTTGGGCACACCCGATGAAATCATTGCGAAAATTGAGCAATATGAAGCAATTGGTATCAACCATATTATGATCGGGCCAACTTTTGGTTTGCCGCCTCATATTACACGTCGTTCAATGGAACTATTTTGTGAGCATGTAATTCCACATTTCCGCGCCAAAGAATTGGCAAAAACATCAGGCGCCGCCTGAGCAAACTATGTCGTCATTAAAGGGAGTATAATCATGACAGACTATAACAAAGAAAAACTATCTGGGCTTTCGCGCAGAACATTTCTAAAAACATCGCTTTATGCAGGGGTTTCTGTTACCGCACTTGGTGCTTTTTCAGGAACTGCACGCGCCACGACAGATTTATCTGGACGTGAAATGGTTTTTGCAAGTTGGGGTGGCAGCTATCAAGCAGCGCAAGCTGCGGCTTATTGTGAACCTTTTGCGGCTGCAAGCGGCGCATCGGTTATCCAAGATGGCCCTATGAGTGGCTCCAAGTTGCGTACAATGGTTGAAGGTGGTCAACCTATTTGGGATGTGGTTGATGTAACGGACACATTCTTGTTTGCGAATGAAGAACTGTTTGAAGACTTGGATTTCAATATTGTTGATGCCAGCGCACTGGATCAAGCCTATGTGCACCCCAAAGGTATCGGTTGTATCGTTTGGTCGTATAATATCGCTTTCAACACGGATGTCGTTGGTGAAAACACACCACAAAGTTGGGCCGATGTATTTGATGTGGAAAAATACCCTGGCAAACGTGCATTGCGTGACCGTGCTTATCCAATGATGGAAATCGCACTGATGGCTGATGGTGTTGCACCAGAGGATTTATACCCACTAGATATTGATCGTGCTTACAAGAAACTGGATACAATCAAAGATCACGTTATCTGGTATTCATCAAACTCTGCGGCACAGCAATTGTTTGTTGATGGTGAAGTAGGTGTTGGCGTCTTGTTGAACGGCCGGACGTTTGATGTGAATAAAAAAGGCGCTCCAGTAGATCTAACATGGAACCAAAACATCCGTTCTATCGATTATCTGGTCATTCCAAAAGGCGCTCCAAATGCAGAAGTTGCTCAACACTTTATGAATGCTACAGTAGACGCTAACAATCAGGCGTTAATGGCCAATACTCTTGCTTATGCACCCGTTAACCCTGCCGCATTCCCAATGGTAGAAGAGTCCGTTAAACCGTGGTTGGCGACGACGAAAGAAAATGCAGATAAAGGTTTCTTGATCAATGCCGAATACTGGCGTGATAATCTATCAGAAATGACAGAACGCTGGAACGAATGGAAGCTTACCTAATCCGATAAGCTTTAACTAATAGAGAGGCGTTGCGTAATGTTTGCAAAAAATCGTTATACATGGCTGATAATACCCGCAATATTTCTGATTGGGATATGCTTTTTATATCCAGTTAGTTGGTTATTGCAGCGCAGCGTCTCTGAACCTGTTTGGGGGTTACAAAACTACATAACAATCTTTTCCAAAAAGGTTTATCTGGGTGTTTTGTGGAATACGGCATCAATAGCTGGTGCCACGACAATTCTATGTATTCTGATCGGATTCCCTGTCGCCTACTCCATGGTGCATTCCAGACCATGGTTGAAAAAGCTGTTGATTTTTGTGGTTTTGATACCTTTTTGGACATCAATTCTCGTACGAAGCTTTGCTTGGCTGGTCATCTTACAGCGCGGCGGAATTATTAATGACCTGTTGATAGGGATTGGCATGGTCATTGAGCCTCTGGATTTGGTGTATAACCGATTTGGTGTGCTTTTGGGGATGGTTCAAATCCTGCTACCTTTTCTTATATTCCCCTTATTCTCCGTGATGGCACGCATTGACGGTTCATTCGTCAAAGCCGCTTCAAATCTAGGCGCAACGCCTCTCAAAGCATTTTTCAGAGTTTACTTACCGCTCACGATGCCAGGGCTGGCAACGGGAGCAATGCTCGTGTTCATTATTTCACTCGGATATTTTATCACTCCTGCCCTGCTTGGTGGGCGTGGTGACACCATGATCGCACAGTTGATTTTCCAAAGGATTGATGAACTGGGGGATTGGCCATTAGCCTCGGCTCTTGCCATTGTTCTGTTGATGGGAACAGGTCTTTTGTTCCTGATCATCACTGGAATTTCCAAACTACGTGCGGGGAGAATTTGATGCTTAATAATCCAAAATTCTGGATAGGCTTGCGAAGCTTTATCAATGTGGTTCTGATTGTCTATATGCTGGCACCATTGGCGGTTATTTTCATAATCTCTTTTAGTTCAGCCCAGTACCTGACATTTCCACCTCCTGGGTTTTCCATGCAGTGGTATGAAAAGATGTTCAGCAATCCAACCTGGACAAAATCGCTGGGAACCAGTCTGAAAATTATGATCCCAGCTGCGTTTTTCTCGACCGTTTTGGGAACTGCAGCAGCTTTAGCGCTGAGCAGAATGTCTGGAAAATGGGCCACTGTCTTACGCGGTCTGCTGATGGCCCCGCTCATTGTGCCTGTGATTATCACGGCTGCTGCAATCTTTGGCGTCTTTCGGATATGGGGCCTGTATGGTACCCTTTCAGGTCTCATCATTGCGCACGTCATCCTGACTTTGCCTTATGTATTGTCTACGGTGAGTGCGGCATTGACACTGTTTGATACCCGGTTGGAAGATGCTGCCGCAAACTGCGGGGCACCGCCCTGGACAGCCTTTTACCGCATAACGTTACCGTTGATTTCACCGGCTGTACTATCAGGATTACTATTCGCGATGGTTATTTCATTCGATGAATTGATTGTATCGCTGTTTCTATCAACTCCGCAGGTACGTCCTGTCACGGTTCAAATGTGGTCAAATATCAAAGGCGATACAGACCCGACAATTGCCGCGATTGCAACCGTACTGTTCTTGTTCTCACTTCTTGCTTTGCTTCTGGACGGGTTGGCGCGCCGTCGCTCTGAACCGCCCCTAGTTTACCGGAGTCAAAAAAGCACGGAGACTAGAAGAATGACGAATGGAAATTCAGGAAATAGATTTACGCCAGAAATACGCGCACGAGCGGTATGCCTGGTGTTAGAAAATGAGGCTGATTATACGAGCAGAACACAAGCTGTTTTATCGATTGCAAAGAAGATTGGCTGCAATGGTGATACGCTACGTGTGTGGGTTCGAAATCACGAAATTGAAATAGGATTACGCAATGGGGTTACACAAGCGGAGCGTGATGAGTTAAAAATCCTCCAGCGAGAAAACAAAGAGTTACGGCAAGCGAATGATATTTTGCGTAAAGCGTCGGCTTTTTTCGCAGCGGCGGAGCTCGACCGCCTACGGAAGAAATGATTATGTTCATAGATAAACATCGTACAAGCTATGGCGTCGGGTCTATTTGTAAAGTTTTACCAATAGCGCCATCCACCTATTTTTATGAGCGGTCTATAATGCTGGATCCCAGTAAGTCTCCAGAACGCCGCAAACGAGATGTTGTTTTGATCACAGAAATCGACCGTGTTTTTAAAGCTAGTGGTAAACGTTATGGGGCTGATAAGATTTGGCATCAACTTCGCCATGAAGGGTTTGATATTGCACGTTGTACAATTGAGCGCCTTATGAAACAGATGGAAATACAAGGCGTTGTACGTGGTGGCAAGGGGATTAAAACTACACAGAGTAACAAGGCGCAGCCTTGTCCTAAGGATAAGGTAAATCGTATATTCACAGCTCCCGCACCTAACGTTTTGTGGGTCGCTGATTTC
The DNA here is from genome assembly GCA_965206885.1 of Amylibacter sp. Lineage (GTDB taxonomy): Bacteria > Pseudomonadota > Alphaproteobacteria > Rhodobacterales > Rhodobacteraceae > Amylibacter. The sequence continues at coordinate 334,909 of CBDBLJ010000012.1, forward strand.
ACCTATGTCAGTACGGCCATTGTGAATAAGTTCAGATAGATGTGAGACTGTTTTTTTGTTGCCAAGATTTAGGCGGCCTCGGAGACTGAGTATTGTAAAAAACCAACTCACGAGGCCAATATGCAAATCATAAGACTGCACAAGAACGTTTATAAACTTTATGCTTGGGCGCGGACACAAGAATGTTTGGATGCGTACCGTATCAAATACGAAGACACGGTTCGGCAATGGGAAGCTTTACGCGCAGAGGGTGTTTCTCTAGCAAAATGCGCTGAATTTGTCGGCATCTCTCGGTCTACTTATTATCGCTACAAGCGGGTTTTGAAGGATTTGGCGCAAGGGATTATGCCGCCATCAAAGGCCCCAAAACACCGCAATAAGTCACAGTGGGGTGAGGCAGAAAAACAGTTGGTGCTCGAAATTCGCCGCGACAATAAAACCTACGGTAAGGAAAAAATAGGGGCCATCTTGCGGCGCGATAAAAACCAAATCATAAGCGATAGCACCGTGGGGCGTATCTTGGGTTTTCTACGCAAGAAAGGCCTGATTACACGATCAAGGTCTGCACCACAAAAGCGCAAGCGTAACTTCTCCAAGGGCCACGCCAAAGGATGGAAATATAAGGATTACAAAGATATAGAGATTGGAGAACGTGTGCAGATCGACCACATGACTGCCACGAAAAACGGCGTCACCTGCAAGCACTTTCAGGCCTGGGAACGGCGTAGCAAGCACATCCACGCGCAAATTTATTCGAATGCCACCGCACGCTCTGCCAAACGGTTTTTGGAAGAGCTTGTGGAAATAGCTCCCTATAAAATCCTCTCAATTCAAGTTGATGGTGGCTCCGAGTTTATGGCCGATTTTGAGACGGCGTGTGAGCAGATGAAAATCCCGCTCATTGTATTGCCGCCAGCCAGACCGAAATACAATGGTGGCGTTGAGCGTGGAAACCGCACCTTCCGCGAGGAATTCTATGATTGTTGTGATCTGATTGCCGATAGCATTGGAGCTATGCGGTTTGAACTGAGAAAAGCTGTCGAAAAATATAACACATTCAGACCACATCACGCCTTGAAAGGTAAGACACCCATGGAGTACCTTCGAATCACTCAGGCCGAAGCCGCGTGAGTCTCAAAACACATGAACCTATACAATTGGGTTTGTATATGTTGCTTTTGTGATTGATGTCTTTGCACGATATATCGTTGGATGGAAGGTCTCACATTCTCCGAATACGGCTTTGGTCTTTGATGCTCTGAACCAGGGTATCCACGCTCGAAACCCTCAATCTGGCCAGTTGATCCACCACTCAGACAGAGGCGTTCAATATTTGTCGATCAAATATACAGAAAAATTAATCGATGCTGGAATTGAGCCATCCGTTGGGAGCGTTGGTGATAGTTATGATAATGCACTCGCTGAGAATATGATCGGATTGTACAAGACCGAAGTGATTGAACATCAAGGACCATGGCAAGGTAAAAGTGATGTCGAAATGGCAACTCTAACTTGGGTTGATTGGTACAACAATGACAGGCTCTTTGGGCCAATCGGATATATACCACCTGCACAAGCTGAAAGGAATTTCTATGAAACCCTAAATCAATATGATATTGCTGCAGAATGACGGACTAAAATCACTCCGGTAAACTAGGGGCGGTTCACTCTGGCCGTGGCCCTGGTTTATAAGGAATATCTCATGTCATCCCCCCTACTTAAGCTTTCTGATATTGGTAAAAAATACGGAGAAGTCGTTGCTGCGGCAGATATCAATCTGGATATTCAGGAAGGCGAGTTTGTAACCTTTCTAGGCCCATCTGGATCTGGGAAAACCACAACACTGATGATGGTGGCTGGCTTTACCGAACCGACATCAGGCAACATCAATTTGGAAGGTCAGCCGCTTGACCCGATTCCGGTTCACAAGCGTGATATTGGTATGGTGTTTCAGCACTACGCCCTTTTCCCGCATATGACTGTAAACCAAAATGTCGCTTTCCCTTTGGAGATGCGCAAAGTGCCTAAAGCGGACCGACGCACCAAAGTGGAAGAAGCGCTTGAAATGGTCGGACTTGCTGGATTTGGTGACCGCCAACCCAAAGAGCTTTCTGGCGGGCAACAACAGCGCGTTGCTCTTGCGCGCGCCATGGTCTTCAAACCCCGGTTGCTGTTAATGGATGAGCCACTGGGTGCATTAGACAAAAAACTGCGCGAACATATGCAGTTGGAAATCATGCATTTACATAAAAACCTAGGCACCACGGTTCTGTATGTAACACATGACCAAGAAGAAGCCTTGGTGATGTCGGACCGCATTGCTGTGTTCAATCAAGGGCGGATAGAGCAAATCGGCACATCGCATGATCTGTACGAGGCCCCGAAATCCAAATTTGTCGCTGACTTTATCGGCGAAACCAATTTCCTAAGCGGCAAGGTTGATGCGCTAAACGCAGGAATGGGTAAAATCCAAGGCTTAAGCGGGAAAACCAGTGAAGGCCTGACAAAAGGCCAAGCCGCTGTTTTGGCCGTCAGACCAGAACGGGTGCGTTTGATCAATGGCGCTCAGACCGATGAGTTGAATACAGTTTCTGGGCAAGTGAAAGAACTGATTTATCTGGGGCAATCCCGCAAAGTTATTGTCGCTTTAGACAATGGCAGCGAAATCATCGCTTTAGAACAAGCCGCCCAAGCCGAACTGACACCGCTTGAAATCGGTAATCAGGCAACATTGGGTTTCAAACCAAATGACGCAAGGCTGCTAGCAGATGGCTAAGCTTTTTCACAGGTCTGCAACGGTCGGCCTGAATTATACCGATGAAGGCACAGGGACTCCTGTCTTGTTAATCCACGGCGTAGGCGCGTCGTTGGAGAGTTGGGACGGGGTTGTCTCCCGCCTTGATCCCAACCGCAGATATATACGCTTTGATTTACGTGGACACGGACATTCATTGCGCACCGCAGGTCCTTATGCATTGGCTGATTTCGTCGATGATGCCATAGCCCTGCTGGATCACTTGGGCGTGGACAAGGTTGACGTGATCGGGTTCTCCCTGGGCGGCCTGATCGCGCAAGCCATCGCATTAAGCCACCCCGAGCGACTGGCAAGATTGATACTGGTTTCAACTGTGGCAGGACGGACACCTGAGGAACAGGACCGTGTAAAGGAGCGCGCCGAAACATTGGCGCGTGAAGGCGCCATAACCCATCTTGCAAATGCGGTAGATCGCTGGTTCACAGATGAATTCGTGGCGGCACATCCAGAAGTTCTGGAAGCGCGCCGGAAAAAATCCATGCAGAATGATCCTGACTGCTACGTCGCTGCCTACCGTGTACTTGCGGGGAATGATCTTGGGGAGCACCTTACACAGGTGACCGTGCCCACGCTGGTTATGACCGGGGAAAACGACATCGGGTCATCAGCCCGTATGGCCCAGTTTATTCATGATCAGATATCTGGATCACAGTTGCATATTTTACCGCGCCTCAAGCACTCTGTTTTACTGGAAGCCCCAGATCAGATCGCGGCCAAAGTTGACCCATTCCTAAAACGCGCATAAGCGCCATACATTGTAAGAGAGACTATGACACCTGAAGTTAGAAAATATGTCGCCTTTGTCGAAGATCAGATGATCGAAGGCCAAAAACCTGCCAATCCACCATTACGCATGGCCTCGGTCGCTGCCGTATTGAAAAATCCTTGGGCAGGACGCGGATTTGTCGAAGATTTGAGCCCAGAAATACACGCTATGGCCCCAATCTTGGGGCAGGAAATGGTCAGCCGGCTGATGCCACTTGTTGGTGGCGGCGATAAAGTCGAGGCTTTCGGTAAAATGGCCATTGTTGGTGTGAACGGCGAGGTTGAGCATGGCTCGGCGCTTATTCATACGCTGCGTTTTGGAAATTTCCTGCGCGATGCCGTGCAAAGCACTGAGTTCATTCCCTTTGCCAACAAAAGGGGTGGCCCTGGAAACTCCATCACCTTACCGTTGAAGCATATCAGAGAAGCGGGTGCTCGATCACACTTTTTAACCCTTGAGTATGCAATTGCAGACGCACCAGCAGCTGACGAAATTGTTATTGCGATTGGTGTGACCACAGGCGGTCGGCCGCATGCGCGTATTGGCGACAGATTTACGGATATGGAAGAGCTAAATCATGACCAATCTGTGAAGCCTAAAGCTTAACTCAGTGATGTACTTTTTAAACTCTTAATTTTGTTCTCTACGTGTGAGGCAAAATTAAGAGTTTTTATATTTTAAAGTTCTATTATTGGAGAAATTAAAACGCCATTTATTGAAAACACATACGGCAGGTTTGGGCTGATTTCAGAAGTCTCAGATTGGTAGGGCAGCTCGCTCGGTGATGAGATTTCTAGCGGTGAACCTTTCGCGATGCATCATATACAAGCTTGCGTCGATAATGATGGCAATACCGATCAAGCTTAAATTGTTGGGGAAATCGCGGAAAACCAAATAACCGAATAAAGCTGCTACAGGTAACTCCAGATATTGTAGCGGGGCGAGCGTGGCCGAGGGTGCCAGCGAAAGGGCATAGGTCATCATCATATGGCTCAGAGTTGCAAAAAAACCGACCCCCAAGAGCCAAAACCACGCAATACCAATGGGCCAAATTGGATCAAATAGTTCAGATTTGGAGCCTTCGGCCAAAAACATCACTAGCAAGCAAAACAGACTGGCGATTAGGTTCGTGTGAAATTGCAACGTGACCAGATGGACCTTACGGGCCAAGACTAATGGCAGCTATGGGCCGCCAGTAACGACGGCCCAGTTTATTATATCTCAACAGCCTCAGAGATAGCCAAAGCATCTTCAAGCTCTACTCCAAGATATCGAACCGTGCTGTCCATTTTTGTATGCCCAAGTAACAATTGTACTGCGCGTAGGTTTCCAGTCTTTTTATAAATTTGAGAGACCTTTGTTCTTCGCATTGAATGTGTACCATAGGCGCTTGGCTCCAAACCAATGGATGATACCCAATCTCGCACTAAGCGGGCGTATTGTCTTGTAGAGATGTGAAGTGGTTTGTGAAATCTACCTGGCCAAAGATATTCCGACCCAATCATCAGAGGATCTTTTAGCCAATGGGAAACGGATTTTCGCGTTCCATCAGTTATCTCAAAGTGGACAGGTTTTTGCGTTTTGCTTTGTAAGACAGAAGCACGCTCTTTCATTTGTCCAGCTGCATAAACATCTGTCACTTTCAGTTTTACGAGGTCACATCCTCGAAGCTTACTATCCACGGCCATGTTGAAAAGGGCGAGATCGCGTGTTTTCTCTGAAATTTCTAAGCGAACGCGAATGGCCCATACGTGTTTAGGTAAGAGCGGACGCTTTTGACCTATTAGTCGTCCCTTATTCCATGCAGGTCGCTTCGGGCGAATTACTGGTAAATTTGGTGTATGCATGATGTATCCTCCGATCCACCACGTGCCACCTCTTCGCCAACCAGACGTTGCATGAGACGTATATCATAAAATGATATGTTCCCATGAAAGGCCATTTAGAGCCCAAACTTCCTAATACTGCGTTCGCTCGCAAACGGCAGCGATGGGCCGTTTGCGAGCTTTGCAAAGATTGGCCGTACTTAGTTACCAAGGCTGTCCATCGTAAGGTTCTGAAAATCGAATTTTATCTGAAAGAACCAGCGTTGGTTTGCCCTGATATACGAAGAAAAAGAGTGCGTTAAGGCGCTGTAGAACAGCAATTCTATCATATACGGCAAAGAAAAGAGCAGAGGCCAGAAATTCATCAGCAATCATCGCATTGGATCCAGAAACATTTTCTACTTTTCCTCCATCTCGATGAAACAGCTCGCCGTTGAAAACGGCGTCTATCAGATCCTTGGATGAGACAGAGTGTTTATCAAATAGTATGGGGTTCTTCTTCCAACGGCGCTTCAAAATCTTGATGGTATCAATGCCAACATCACTGTTAGTGTGATTGGTTAAATGATTGCATACCCTGTTGAACTCAATAGGAGAACTTTGCATCCAGAACTGACGGAAGTCAACGTAGAGAGCTTTCAGTCGGAACCGACCAACACCCATTTCATGGTCGCCTATTAACTGTGGTTCTGGACCATGTACACCCTTGACCGAGACGTCGGCTTTTAAGCCACTGTTTTGAAGATTGGTCCAGTTTTCCCATAGCTCCTGATAGGCAGATTGGAAAACTGGAAGGATGCTCTGAATTTCAGTAGGTAGCGGGTTAGTCAGTATGGCGTATCTGAAGCCATTAACTTTTCTTGTCATACGCTTCATTGACTAATGAACCTCTTACGTGTTTCAGACAGGTGTAGTTTATGCTTATCGTCAGCAGGTAGGCAATGAGAAATCCCTAGAGTTTTCTGAGTTGCAACGAATAGCCGTTTTGTCCGCAGTGCTGCCGTTAGAATGACAACTATCGGCTATTACCAGCCAATGCCTGCTTTCGGGAAACTTACGCCTCTAAAAGATTCAGGTCTTGAACGGCCGCTTTGGGCCGTGAGTACGGAATCTCTCAAATAACTGAACTGGTAATATGGGCTCAAAGCAGACATTCGACAACTCTAGGGGGATGCCTGTTTGTTGTAATATGATTGTAGGATGCAAACCCCGTTGCCATTTATATCCTGACTACAATGAAAAGTGATTGGTGTTTTGCGGCTTGTTCAGAGAACCTCTACAGAGATACTCATATTTTAGATAGAGGTGGGCTATGCCAGAGACTAGATACACATTGAAGCGTCGTGACATGATGGCATTGGGCATCGTAGGTGCTGCATCTTTTATGGCTTTCCCATCTTTTGCAAAGGACCGCATTTCCAAAACACGTAAAGGCGTGGCGATCAAAGGGTATGATACGACTGCTTATTTTGAAAAGGGCGGTCCTGCCAAAGGCGGATCTGCGAATGTGGTTGAATGGAAAGGTGCTAAGTGGCAATTTGCGACGGCTAAAGAGGCGACGATGTTTAAGGCTGACCCAACCGCATTTGAACCACAATTTGGCGGGCATTGCACGCGCGCCATGTCCATTCGTAAGGTTGTTCCTGGTGATCCAGAAGTTTGGCGTATCCGTGGTGATAAGTTGTATCTGTTTTACGCACCTGTTGGGCGGGAGCTTTTTGACAAAGGTCCAGATACGATGATTGCAAAGGCGCAGGCTTATTGGAATACTTTAAGCTAAAAACCGTTTCTTGATGTTTGCGATGATATCATCGCGAACAGCACGGTAAGCGGCAAGTTTATCTTCGCGGTTTTCGCCTGTTCCTGTTGGATCAGCAGTTTCCCAATACTCTACGTCAACAGCAGTGCTTTTTGTAAGTTCTGCAATGCGGCGATAGGATGTTGGGGATAAGGCGACAACCAGATCAAAACTGTCCAGATGGTCACCCCAATCTTCGAGTTCTTCGAATGAGCGGGACTTGTGTTTGGATAATTCCACATCGAGCTCTTTGCAGACAGAAACGGCGAAACCGTCCACATCATTATCCCCTTTGACACCAGCTGATTGTACAAAGATTTTGGTACCAACAAGGTTTTTCATCAATGCTTCGGCCATTGGTGAACGGATAGAATTGTGGTCGCAACAGAATAGAACAGCAGATAGGGTGTCAGACATTATGATTACCCGCGAAAATGCAAAACGCAGATCAAGGTAAAGAGGCGCCTTGCTGTACGTTTGTCAGTTTCAATTTTACCCTCAAGCCGTTCTTGGACCAAACGCCCACCTTCGTCGTGGATACCACGTCGGCCCATATCAATAGCTTCGATTTGGGCGGCAGGTAGGCTTTTGACAGCATCAAAGTAAGCTTCACAAATTTGGAAGTAATCTTTGATCGTATCGCGAAATGGGGACAAGGACAGATGAAATTCACCAGCTTTGTCATTCTGTTCAGTCACAACATCAAATACCAAACGTTTGTCTTGGATAGACAGTGTTAACTTGTAAGGGCCCGCAGGCGTTGGTGCGTCACCTTTGTCAGGGAGGCCGAAAGCATTATCTTCGATCAGATCATATATTGCGATCTTGCGTTCTTGATCCACTTCGGGAGTTGGGGCGGGTAAACCTGTATCATCCAATTCGATGTGGGTTAGGTAAGAAATCTCAGCCATTTTTGCCTTCGTTCAATTGATCAAGTCGCGCCCTTACAGACAGTCCATGTGCCTCTAAGCTTTCGGATTTTGCCAGAATTTCTGCGGCAGGGCCAATAGCGGCGAGGGCGTTTGGTGTCATCTTGGCTAATGTCGTGCGTTTCATAAAGTCCAAAACGGACAAACCAGACGAAAATCTTGCGGATCGTGCTGTTGGCAACACGTGATTTGGGCCACCGATGTAATCACCAACGGCTTCTGGGGTCCAAGCCCCGATGAAGATCGCACCTGCATGGCGGATGGATTTGGAATATTCTTCGGCATCGGCGACGCAAAGCTCTAGGTGCTCTGGTGCGATGCGGTCAGATAATTGTGCGGCCTCAAAGAGATCATCTACGATAATCACTGCGCCGAAATCTTCCCAGCTTTTACGTGCGATATCACGACGCTCTAGGGTTTCTAGGCGCTTTTCTATGGCTGCGATGACTTGATCGCCGAACTTTGTGTTATCTGTGATTAGAATAGCTTGCGCGCTTTCGTCGTGCTCTGCTTGGGATAGCATATCAATAGCAATCCAATCTGGATTATTGTCTTTGTCAGCGATCACGAGAATTTCTGATGGACCTGCTATCATATCGATGCCAACTGTACCATAAACACGGCGTTTGGCAGCGGCAACGAATGCGTTGCCTGGACCTGTGATCGTATCGACCTTTTCGATGGTGTCAGTGCCGTAAGCCATCGCTGCAATCGCTTGTGCGCCACCAATACGGTAGACAGTTTCGACACCTGCTAGACGTGCAGCCAATAGGACCAGTGGGTTGTATTGGCCATTTGGTGTTGGTGCACATATTGCTAAACGGTCAACGCCTGCCACTTTGGCTGGGATTGCATTCATCAAGACAGATGAAGGGTAGGAGGCAAGGCCGCCTGGTACGTATAGGCCAGCGGCTTCTACAGCAGACCAACGCCAACCAAGTTTGGCACCGCTGGCATCTTCCCACCATTCATCTTGAGGAAGTTGTTTTTCGTGATAGGCACGAATACGGTCGGCCGCCAATTGCAAGGCCTCTGCTTCTGCTTCTGGTACTTTGGCAATCGCCGTATCAATTTCTGCTTTGGTAAATGCCAACGTTTCTGGTGTCAGATCAAATCCATCGAATTTTGATGTCAGTTCAATCACTGCGTCATCACCATGTGATTGTACATCTGCAATGATAGATGCGACCACATCATCCACTTCAACCGTGGTTTCGCGTTTGTTGTTTAGAAACGTTACAAATGACGCTTCGAAATCGGCGTCTTTGATATTTAAAACTATGGGCATTATCTATTCGACCGTATGTGCTGGGGCAGATTCTGAAACTGCTTTGTAGGGTTTGGTGACGTCTTTCAGCGTGACATCTAAGTACTCTACATCCAAAGCCAAGGCCCCATCACCAGCTAAAGTAAAAACAAGCTGACCTTCGCCATCTTGTCCGGCTTTGAAATCAACAGAAAGGATTGAAATGATTTGTTCTTTATCTGATTTGTTGATGCCCATTGACGAGACTTTAAGCACACCGTTTACAATCAGTGTAGACTGTACGCGTTCATAGGCGCGTTGGCCCAATTCAGCGCGCATTTTATCTTCCCAACGGAAACGGTTTAGCAAAAGGCCAAAGCGATTGGTGGTAGGTTGCCATGATGTTTCTTTTAAAGGCAGTACTGCATCTTGGATTAAGGTAGAGATTACACCAAGATCATCTGCATCTTGCACCATCAAACGCAAGGAGTGTTCAATGCCATCTTCGAATCTAGCGTCTTGTTGGGTCATTCCGATACTCTTTCGATATTGGCACCACATGCAGAGAGTTTATCTTCTAGGCGTTCATAGCCACGATCTAAGTGATAAACGCGGGATACGATTGTTTCGCCTTCTGCGGCTAGACCTGCAAGGATAAGGGATACGGAGGCGCGCAAATCCGTTGCCATAACAGGCGCGCCTTTAAGTTTGTCCACGCCTGTGACTGTGGCCGTGCCGCCGCTGACGTCGATTTGTGCACCCATACGGATCAATTCTGGTGCGTGCATGAAGCGGTTTTCAAAGATGGTTTCTTCCAACACAGATGTGCCATTTGCTGTACACAGCATTGCCATCATTTGCGCTTGTAAGTCTGTTGGAAAACCAGGGAAGGGTTCTGTTACAACATTTACACCTTGGATGCGTCCGTTGCGACTGGCCACTTTAAGGCCGCGTTTGGTTTCTGTGACGGAGATACCGCATGTGTCGAGCTTTTCACAAAATGCTGAGAGTAAATTGATACGGCCTCCCAGCAATTCAACTTCGCCACCTGCAATGACAGGGGCCAGCATATATGTACCCAATTCGATGCGGTCCGTGACGACAGGGTGGGTAGCGCCGTGAAGTTTTTCTACGCCTTCGATTGTGATCTCTGTTGAACCGTCACCGCTGATTTGAGCGCCCATTTTGCGTAGGCAATCCGCAAGGTCCACGATTTCAGGTTCACGAGCTGCATTTTTGATGACTGTTGTGCCTTTGGCCAAAGTTGCTGCCATTAATAGGTTCTCTGTGGCACCAACAGATGCGAAATCGAGCTCAATCACAGCGCCCTTTAGGCCAGTTGGGGCTTTGGCGTGAACGTAACCTTCCTTCAATTCGATTTCTGCGCCTAAAGCTTCAAGGCCTTTCAGGTGTAGATCAACGGGGCGAGCGCCAATGGCACACCCCCCTGGTAGGGAAACAACAGCTTTACCATCGCGGGCCAGCATTGGGCCAAGTACGAGGATCGAGGCGCGCATTTTGCGAACGATATCGTAGTGCGCCGTGTGATTTGTAATGGTGTTGGTGTCTAAAACGATGATTTGACCGTCTTGCATAACAGCCACTTCAGTCCCCAAAGAGGACAGCAATTCGTTGGTTGTCTTAATATCAGATAGACGCGGCACATTCGTCAGTGTCAAAGGTTCATCTGTTAAAAGGGTCGCAGGCATCAATGTTAGGGCTGCATTTTTTGCGCCCGCAATAGGGATTTCACCGCTCAAAGGGCCATTGCCCCGTACAATAATCGAATCCATCTTGCCTTTACCCCTTAGTGTCTGCCGCTTTTCGTATACGGCTTTGTGCTTTGCGCCTTTGAAGGTTCTCGCGCAATTGTTTGCGCAGCCGTTCAGCACGTTCTGCTGCGGCTTTTTCTTTGGCTGTTATTGGCTTTTCTTTTTCAGTCATGGCATCCCTTTACAATAAGCTTTGTACGGGGTCTAGTTAAAGCGTTTTCCTTTTCGTTTAAGCTGCATAGAAATGGCTAATTGATTATTCATTGGTCCCTAACGCCCATTTTATCAGTTGTGCGCAAGGGACAACAGACAAAGTGCTTTCTCCCTTGCGTTTCATGTTGCTTGCGATAAAAAGCGCGCATCGTGCTGCAGTAGCTCAGTGGTAGAGCGCGTCATTGGTAATGACGAGGTCGGGAGTTCAATTCTCCCTTGCAGCACCATTTCTCCCAAATTGTAAAAGGTCAGGCAACTTTGCCATTTAGGCCGCTTTTTTGCCATTGGGGCCGATGCGGAACTAAATTATTGGATGAATGGCTGCTTTTTGTAACAAGCCCGCGCTCGAAAATGATTCCGTTAGGCAACTATGGGCGGAAAGCGGAAGTTCGCTACGAGCACAAGTGATTACAATGCTCCGCAAAAGCGGACCTTAAGCGCACGATCATCCTCGACTCCCCTGACTTCGTAGGATTTCGGCTGTAACACATTGATATTATTGGCCTGCTTTTTCACAGGGCACTACATCGCGGATTTCCGGCGATGGGATTCAACGGTCAGAGAGTGTCGATCAGGCCTTTTCAGGTCTGGGCTTGCGCGTTCTTTCCGGCGGCATCCTGAAGGGTGCTTCGTTCCACGACAGGCCAACACAGCGCAGGATGCGTTTGGCGTCGGTTGTGGCCGGGCTGGGCATGGCATATTGTTCGCTGGTGCCCTTGCGCCTCAGGATGGAAATCTGAAGTCGGTCGAGTTCCCGACGGATGCGGGCCGGGCTCATGGGATGGCCCAGCATCTGCAGGCGCTTGCGCAGGTGTTGCAGGCAACAGAAAGCCATGTAGCAGATGGCGATATGGGCCTGTATCCGCCGCGGCGTCCAGTGATAGACGGGTCGGATTTTCAGGTCATGCTTGTTGGTGCGGAAGCAGGTTTCGATCAGCCAGAGCTGGTGATATTGGGCGATGGCCGCCTCGGGTGCGAGATCGTCCCTGCCATGAACGATGATGGCGTGCAGCCCGTCCCATTGGGCTGCCGCGTCGATCTTGTCCTGATCAAGTGTGATCTCGCCCGTATCGGGAAACGAGAGGAAGCGGGCATATCCCCGGTGACTGACACTGGCGGGGCTCCGGCTCCGCCGAAGCTTCTTTTGCAGGCGCTCAAGGGCCTTCTGGCGCTTGTGGGCATCCTTGCGGGCGCGGGCGGGCGAGAAGGTGACGATGATCCGGGCACCGTCATGCTCAATCACCTTGTAGCGCCCCGCCTCGGCAGCGCCCTCCGCCGCGCCGTGTCCGGCCCATGGCTTGTAACCGCCCGTGTCCAGGGCCTTGTCTTTCACGCCCGCCGGGGCCGACTTCAGGCGATAGCCCAGAATGAACGGCAGGCCTTTGGTGCGCAACATATCCTGATTGTCGGCGCTGAGCATCCCGGCATCTGCCACCAGCGTGATCTTTCCGAGCTTGTAGCGCTCTTCCAACCCCTTGATCGCGGCCTCAAGCGTATGGCCTTCCCACATATTGCCGGGAAACAGGTCATAGCCGACCGGCAAGCCGTCGGTGGTGACCATCAGCGCCAACACCACCTGACTGCGATGCGATTTCCCGTCCTTGCTGTACCCCTTGGCCAGCAAGCGGTCGGACGCGTCTTCCGGATCCTCCCGATCTGTATCGAAGGCCAGTGTTGTGCAGTCGTAGAAGAGGACATCGACCGGTCCCGCCAGAAGCGTCTCCGCCGCCTCGTGTGACATCCGACAGACCCGGTTGATCGTCGCCGCGTCCATGTAGTCCATAGCCTGGTAGACCCGGTCCAGATTGAGGGTGATCCCGACCCTGTGGGCCAGTGCATCCACCGTTGCCCGCTTGCTCTCTGGCTGCGACAGGCGCGCCAGCACCAGTTCGCGTAAAATGCGATCGCTGCTCTTGCGCCGGGTGCCCAGAAGCCCATTCCAGCCCAGGCCGGAATAAACCTCCCCCATCACATCGCGCAAACCAAGCGACAGGCGGGACTCTTCGCGGCACTCCCCAAGATCGACATTCAGTTTTTCCGGACGCGGGGCGGTGCGCACAAGTGTCGCCAGATCAGCATATTCCGTTGGGGTGAACAGTTCCATTTGCGGGGACTGTGCGGTACGCAGTTCTTCCATGATCCGGCCAGCCAGGCGCTTGAGGTCCTCGACTTCAGTGTCGTTATGCGCGATGCCGACATGCCGGACGACCTTCTGGCGAACCTTCTGACCGGTGCGCACCGACTGGACGATCTGGATGCGGGTGCGCTTGCGTTCGGGATCATGTTTGGTGCGGATGAACATGTGCGGGAGTGTAGCAGAACCTCCAGAAACCGCAACCCTCAATTGCCATTGGGGGCACTACTTTACCCTCCCGGAAGCCAGGGCCTGAAGTTAAACAAAAAAACACCCCACAAGCCGACAAAACCTACGAACTCAGGAAGTGATTACAATGCTCCGCAAAAGCGGACCTTAAGCGCACGATCATCCTCGACTCCCTTTACTCACCACGTTCAGGCCAATCATCGGGTATCAGTTTCTGCCCGTTTTCCTTTGTCCAGCGCTCCACAGTCGCATCGACGTACCTGGCGTCATTTGCCATATATGCATGTTCGATTAACAGGATTTGCAGACCGGTCGCCTTTGCTGTTTCAGCAAAGATGAAGTCAACGATCTGTTTCATGGCACGCCGGTCGTCGTCATCTTTCATTTCGCTGAGATCACGCTCATCTTCAGCTTTTTCATCCTTAGGATAGTAGGGGCGACTTATCTGGTCGATCACCAACAAACCCGGAACCGGCGACGAAACTTGTTCAAAATGTTTGTGCAAACCGAATAGGAGCGCCAAGTGTATGGCGAGATAGTTCTGATCTGAACCGACTTCGACCATATTCAGCGAGCGTTGTCGCACCGACTCAACGACCCTAATTCTCCCATCAGCAAGAAATTGCATCCGAGCGCCAGTCAATGGTTCTGTGGATGGTAACTGAGCCAGCATTTCCGAAGAATAGTTTGAAACCATATTCTCTGCGTGTGCGATCTTGTCGCGCAGCGCCTGCGGATCAACTAGGTCACGCAACTCTTCAATCTGACTTTGAAGGTCGCCCAAATTGATCGAAGGTTGTTGAAAGTCCTCCACAGTGGTTTCAAGGAATTGCTCTACTCGACCAATAGTCATTGCACGCGCTTGAGCGACATTGTCGGCGCGTTTAAGTGCATCATTCTGTTGGATAGCACTTCGTATTTGGCGCTCGATCTCTTGAATGCGCGCGTTAGTCGTTTTCAACTGGGCCTCTGCTTGCTCCAATTGTTCGATTAATTCAGGGCCAACTTGTTGGACAGACGCGACCTCTTGTTCAATTATGCTCAACGAACTAGAGATACCTTCTGCGATCTCTGTACCGACTTCGCTGGGGTTTTGACACACAGGGCAAACGCCAGCATCAAGGCTTAGGTGCCCGACAAGGTTCAATTTTTGATATTGCCCCGAAACCGTGGTTTCGAACCCAGAGGAGTCCTTTACCAATGCGCGTAGAGCATTCCGTTCCTCACGCTTGGACGCGGCCAGGCGTACAGCCTGTTTTCGACCCTCTTCTAGTGGCCCCAGTTGATCGCTGAGTTCAACATCTGTTCGGCTGACATCAAAGCCTGTTAGCTCGCGAAGTAGATCTAGCAGTTCTGGTTCACTGGTCTCAGGTGGTGGCGCATCGATCAGTCCCACACCGGACGCCTGAGTGAGGAGCGCCAATGCTCTATCGGTTACCATCGAACGACTTTTTTTCTGGCTTTTTAACTGACGTGCTAATCGACCATAAGCGGCCTCAAGACGTCGAAGTTTTCGTTGTATCAAGACCGTTTCTTGATCCACTGCCTGTAAAAAATACGGCAGTGTAGCCTTTAAATCGCGTACTTTGTCCGGATCATCAAAGTCATGCAATAGCTTTGACTTACTGATTATCACATCAGAAGTTAGATACAGGTAGGGCGTGACGTGCCTGATTGTTGCCTTGCCGACTGTCCATTTTTCATCAACATCAGCGTCTTCAACATCTGCAATCTTAAAGGCTCGTTCCAATAACTTTCTGGCAGTGGCGCGTGGAGCAGGTCCTTGCATATCATCAAAAGAGTTGGGCAATTTCAAACCTGCCCCAGTTTGCACAAACATTTTCCCAGTACCCTGGCCTTCATCAGGGACTACACGACCAACTAAAACATCAACTTTTCCGTTACTCCAATGAACGGCTACTCCAATGGACCGTCTGCGGACGAAGTAAGGAAGCTCGCAAGTTCTGGAACCAAGGCAATAATCTTATAGTATCTAAGATTGCCGACTTACCAGTACCAGAGCGACCGGTGAGGATCGTGACGTTGTCTGGGCGCAAGTTCAATGTTCTGCGACGTTTTCCCACCCCATAAAATGCTACCTGTACAATGTTCCAGCGATTCATGGTGTAACCTCCAAAGCTGAGAATATCAGTGCCGGGCCTCCGGCTTTTGACATCCACCCTCCCAAACGTTCAGCCCGGGAAACCGCGTTTTTTGGTCCGCTAGAGAGTTTGCCTTTAGCGTTTTCTGGAGGTTTCTTGGCTACGCCAATACCTAACGTTCCATCGGGATTTATATTGAGTAACTGGCTGTGGAGTGCTGCCCGAAGTCCCGCAACGGTCATATCCTTTGAATGTGTAACATCTCTTTGCAGACCGACCCGGCTTTCTGGGAAGCGGTTTAGCCAAGCTAGAAAGCCAGTAGTTGCATTTGTTGAAGCAAAGCTTAATTCAAGCCGTTCGGACATTGCCATTGGCACAGCGAGGTAAGCGAGGCTAATGTGTGGCGTGTTAGCTGTACCAGCAGAAAAAGTTTTGACGAAACGGTACAACAAGAAAGAAACAAATGCCGGGTTTGTTTCAGCGTGGAGATCATAGCTCATCGTCATTTTTTGAAATCCAATCTGTCAACATATTCTGGATGCCACCCAACACGACCTTGAATGGACAAGACTTGGTAGCTTCCTCGCACGTAGTAGGGAGATGTTATTGTTCTCTCGATTTTGCCGACGTCTGCGGCTGCATCTTCCAACGCCCATTTCAGTACGTTTAAACCCTCAGACTTCTTTGATGTTTCATCACCTGCCGCCATGTTCTCAATTGCAGTCTCGTGCCGATACTCCCACGCCAAAACAAGTTCTTCGTCATAAGCAACAATTTTGCTGTGCTTAGATGGCGCTTCGGTAGACCATTCAGAACGTTGGTTCCGAGCTTGCCATTCAGCAATACGCGCGCGCCTTAACATAGCTGGTTTTACGCCAACCAAATTGCACTGCTTTGCCAGCATTTCATTTGAGTGAAAAATTGCAGGAGGCTGTTTGCTGCTGAAGCTATCCATTAATGTCTCAGTGTGAAGCATCACACTTGTCTCCGACAACTGCTCCAAAATTTCGTGGCGAGCGATGAAACGATCTCTTTTGCCTTCGAATGAGAGTAAAACCTGACGATCCCACCACTCATAGATCTTTCGTGACAGGGTCTCTCTTTGAAGTGCGGGGTAAGTGTCCAACCGTTTTGCGAGCATCTCCTCCAACTCGTCGATTCTTGGCGCATCCGAACGCAGCGCGACCTTTGAAACTAAGATTTTTTTATCCGTATCGGATAGAGACAAAAACGCCTTGGCACCGGGCAATCTCTTTGCATGGGGTTTGCTTTTGCCAGCCAATTCTGCCGCATTAACTTCTTCCATGACACGTTCAGCCTCCTCAACAAGTGCATCCTGCAGACCAGAACGATCCGAACCTTTCGTTTGCAAACAGTCCAACAATGAGTTTTGGGACAAGGGCGCAACAGTAATAAGCGCAAAGCTGGTGTTAGATATGTCAATGGAGGGTAGTAGTTCAGCCCAAATTCTCAGCGTGGTCCAAAGGTTGGTACACTTGATATCAATCGGCTTCGGCTGTTTCGCCAACGAGTGCTTAAGCTGTTCAAGTATGTCGGTACCGTTTGCCGTAAGCTGAACATCGTCTAAGGCCTCAATTGCAACGGCTGCCTCGTCATCCGTCGTGTTGAATAATTCCAACAGAGCGAATCGTTCTTGGTACCGAAACCCCAAAGCCGATGCGGTTGCGTCATGCACAGAATTCGACAACTTAACATTCATTCAAAATTCATCCATAAAATACATTGATTTCAAGATGCACGCATAGGTTTAGAATTTCAAGCGCTAAGCGATCAAAGGAAGGTAGGTGAAATTCAGCAGTCTCTTGCAATTCCGTTAGGAAAAACCCATCTACCAACATTGCGCTTTGCCTTATCAGACGATCAACGTATCGAAGCAACGCCCCAAGCCGTTGGTACTGGCCCGGGATGTGAGGCAAAGATGCTGGTCCGCTGCGGTACCAAGAAGGTATGGCATTGGGCACATATCTCATGTCTCAAAGTTCCATCACTTCAATGTGTCGCCCTTCCCCAGTCGCTTTTGCTTTGCCTCCGGAGGAGCTATTGCATCATCGATCATGTTGTTCAGATTGATCCCCCTGACTTCGTAGGATTTCGGCTGTAACACATTGATATTATTGGCCTGCTTTTCCACAGGGCACTACATCGCGTATTTCAGGCGATAGTTTCAAACGGTCAGAGAGTGTTGATCAGGCCTTTTCAGGTCTGGGCTTGCGCGTTCGCTGGGGCGGCATCCTGAAGGGTGCTTCGTTCCACGACAGGCCAACACAGCGCAGGATGCGTTTGGCGTCGGTTGTGGCCGGGCTGGGCATGGCATATTGTTCGCTGGTGCCCTTGCGCTTCAGGATGGAAATCTGAAGTCGGTCGAGTTCCCGACGGATGCGGGCCGGGCTCATCGGATGGCCCAGCATCTGCAGGCGCTTGCGCAGGTGTTGCAGGCAACAGAAGGCCATGTAGCAGATGGCGATATGGGCCTGTATCCGCCGCGGCGTCCAGTGATAGACGGGTCGGATTTTCAGGTCATGCTTGTTGGTGCGGAAGCAGGTTTCGATCAGCCAGAGCTGGTGATATTGGGCGATGGCCGCCTCGGGTGCGAGATCGTCCCTGCCATGAACGATGATGGCGTGCAGCCCGTCCCATTGGGCTGCCGCGTCGATCTTGTCCTGATCAAGTGTGATCTCGCCCGTATCGGGAAACGAGAGGAAGCGGGCATATCCCCGGTGACTGACACTGGCGGGGCTCCGGCTCCGCCGAAGCTTCTTTTGCAGGCGCTCAAGGGCCTTCTGGCGCTTGTGGGCATCCTTGCGGGCGCGGGCGGGCGAGAAGGTGACGATGATCCGGGCACCGTCATGCTCAATCACCTTGTAGCGCCCCGCCTCGGCAGCGCCCTCCGCCGCGCCGTGTCCGGCCCATGGCTTGTAACCGCCCGTGTCCAGGGCCTTGTCTTTCACGCCCGCCGGGGCCGACTTCAGGCGATAGCCCAGAATGAACGGCAGGCCTTTGGTGCGCAACATATCCTGATTGTCGGCGCTGAGCATCCCGGCATCTGCCACCAGCGTGATCTTTCCAAGCCTGTAGCGCTCTTCCAACCCCTTGATCGCGGCCTCAAGCGTATGGCCTTCCCACATATTTCCGGGAAACAGGTCATAGCCGACCGGCAAGCCGTCGGTGGTGACCATCAGCGCCAACACCACCTGACTGCGATGCGATTTCCCGTCCTTGCTGTACCCTTTGGCCAGCAAGCGGTCTGAAGCGTCGTGCGGATCCTCCCGATCGGTATCGAAGGCCAGTGTCGTGCAGTCGTAGAAAAGAATATCTACCGGTCCCGCCAGAAGCGTCTCCGCCGCCTCGTGTGACATCCGGCAGACCCGGTTGATCGTCGCCTCGTCCAGGTAGTCCATAGCCTGGTAGACCCGGTCCAGATTGAGGGTGATCCCGACCCTGTGGGCCAGTGCATCCACCGTTGCCCGCTTGCTCTCGGGCTGCGACAGGCGCGCCAGCACCAGTTCGCGTAAAATGCGATCGCTGCTCTTGCGCCGGGAGCCCAGAAGCCCATTCCAGCCCAGGCCGGAATAAACCTCCCCCATCACATCGCGCAAGCCAAGCGACAGGCGGGACTCTTCGCGGCACTCCCCAAGATCGACATTCAGTTTTTCCGGACGCGGGGCGGTGCGCACAAGCGTCGCCAGATCGGCATATTCCGTTGGGGTGAACAGTTCCATCTGCGCGGACTGTGCGGTACGCAGTTCTTCCATGATCCTGCCGGCCAGGCGCTTTAGGTCCTCGACCTCAGTGTCGTTATGCGCGATGCCGACATGCCGGACGACCTTCTGGCGAACCTTCTGACCGGTGCGCACCGACTGGACGATCTGGATGCGGGTGCGCTTGCGTTCGGGATCATGTTTGGTGCGGATGAACATGTGCGGGAGTGTAGCGGAACCTCCAGAAACCGCAACCCACAATTGCCATTGGGGGCACTACTTTGCCCTCCCGGAAGCCAGGGCCTGAAGTTAAACAAAAAAACACCCGACAAGCCGACAAAACCTACGAACTCAGGAAAGGAAGGTAGGTGAAATTCAGCAGTCTCTTGCAATTCCGTTAGGAAAAACCCATCTACCAACATTGCGCTTTGCCTTATCAGACGATCAACGTATCGAAGCAACGCCCCAAGCCGTTGGTACTGGCCCGGGATGTGAGGCAAAGATGCTGGTCCGCTGCGGTACCAAGAAGGTATGGCATTGGGCACATATCTCATGTCTCAAAGTTCCATCACTTCAATGTGTCGCCCTTCCCCAGTCGCTTTTGCTTTGCCTCCGGAGGAGCTATTGCATCATCGATCATGTTGTTCAGATTGATCCCCATCCCAAAGAGGTTCGGATTCATCACGGTATAGCGGCTCAACGACCCTAGCCATGACCGCCCAGTCGATTTATCCGCTGCGCCTCCCTCTTGGGCAATGGTATCTATGGCGTCTTGCGCCGCATCAAGATGCTGCAAGCGCCGCGTCTCGAAATAGGGGACCGGTGTACTGACGGCCTTGAGATGCTCACGGGCCGTTTTGAGGAGAGAGACCTCGTTTCGCGTCTTGGCGATATAAAAGAAGACAAACGCGTAATCGGCCTGTTCTGCGCTATCGAGCTGCTCAAAGTCCACGGATTCGATCAAAGACAATGCTTCATCCTTTTCTCCCATCCACAGCGCACATTCGGCTTTGAATGTGAGCAAAACTTCGTCTTTTTGGAACAAATAGGCCGTCGTATAGTTGGTCAAAGCATCCTTGAACTTGCCGCTGAACCGCTGGGCATCTGCAATCATGCGGTACATGTCGCTTTTGCCAAGGTCTGTCAGGGCATCAGGGTCGGCAACGATGCCACGCACTCGCGTCACAATCTGATCAAACAGGGCATTGTCTCGTGTGATAATCGCCAAGCCTTCCAATGATCGGCACAACCAGTGTTCCTCAGCAATCGAAAGGTCTTCCTCTTCTTCAATCTGCTTTGCCAGTGCGATCGCCTGCTTAAACCCTTCGCGCGCGCCATCATCGTCCTTAGCCAGCACAAGTTGGAACGCCTTGGCTCCCATATATTGAAGTTTGTCTGCTCCGTTCATCGTCACATCGACGATCTGATCCATAAAGGCCAAGGTTTCCGTCAAACCCATCTCCGATCCGTGCAAATCTAGGTAGATCTGCAAGATGTCGATGTCCTCGTCACCTGGCGCGATTTTACCCAAGACACCGATCTCTTTTGCAGCTGCGTCCCGGTCATCTTGCCACAACGCGCAAATGCCTTTGTGATAGGCAATTTTCTTGGTCCATCGCGGGTCATCGATGTTTGTTGCGAGCCGCGTGAGAACAGCGTGGGCCTTATGGAGATAGCTGTACTTTGCATAAGCCATCATCAAAAGCCCGACGTAATCAGACAAAGCCATGATGTCGACATGCATCAGGCGCTGCTGTCGAAATTCAGGCTTCATCCGAACCAGAGGAGCCGTGTGACTCATATGCCAGATCGTATACTGTGTGACATCTGCTCTCAGTGCTTTGATGGCTCTTAGCCACCGGTTGGCCTTCGCGTGATCTCGCCATTTTTTGCCGATATCGCCTGTGCCCGGCAGTTTGCCCTTACAGCAGACCTTGAACGCGAGCCCAGACCCACACAGACATGGCGAATTTGCATCAGGCCGATGCTGATGGGGATTAGTCACGATGGGCTCGCCTCTTTACTTTGGGAACTGATATAGACAATCCCCCAAAATAACCGAAAGTAACTAGGTTGTACAAGAGTTCAAAGTGATTAGATCGGCATCAATCAATCCCTCGACCTAAGGATTACAGCACCGGGATGGGCGACATCAACAATACAGGCGTACACATGTCGCAAATTCGGACATGCGCCCTCTGAGCGGCGTTGCAGAGCGGTCCTCTGTGCGAAGGACAGTAAATGCCGATTTCCCGCCACAGTAACGAATGACAGCAAAGTGGGCTGCGACCGCAACATCTTGACAGATTGTTGAATGGCAGGATTGGGCCAAAACTGAGAGCAACTTGCCTAATAACTTTCCAGACGGTAAATTGTTGGACAATACTGATAGCGCAGCCTGACACTACGTGGACAGTTGAATAAACGAGGATGCTATGCATGATTTCCAGTTTTTAAATTTCAAGTCGGAGGCAGAATTAGACGAACCAGTTTACAGGATCATGAAACAAGAGCACGTCATTTCGTTGTTCCGAAACAGTCAAAACGCGATGAGCAAATTCGGGAACTGGAAGGATAAGTTCGAAAATTTCCTAATGAGCTGCGGCCACGAAATCAATGGCATCAAACATGACAATACCGTTAGGGAAAAAATGGTAGCCCAATGCTGGACAAAGGAAAAATACGCGGAGGCAATGTGGGGTATATACGCCAATAACCCAAACGAGCGGTTCTTGCGTATCAGATCGACTCCAAGAAAGCTACTAAATGGATTAATCCGCGCCCAGCCAGAACAGGCGAACGCGCTTAGTCGTGTCGGAAATGTCGAATACAAATCGATATCCGAGATAAGAGCATTCTACGACGCAGGCAAAAGTAAAGAAGTGACCCAGCAACTTCTCTTTCAGTCGCTTCTTATCAAACGAAGAGCTTTTGCACATGAACGCGAGGTTCGTCTGATATACTGTGCAATGTTTGAATCATTGAATGGAAAAGGGCTTTTTTGGTACCCTGTTAATCCGCACGAAATGGTGACGCAGATACTGGCAGACCCAAACCGTTCTCGTACAAACTGGAACACTGAAAAGGCGCAGATAAGATCACAAACACGGTTTTCTGGTGAAATCAAACGATCAAAAGTCTATGATGCCCCAGCTTGGTAAGCTGTGATTTTCCACTTCCTATTTCTTGAGATTGCCGGGTAGCTTGAACTGCAGAACCTTGGTGTCGCAGTGAATGTCCGTAATACGGGCTGCAGCCGCAGCATGGTGGCATCTTGCCCAACGGCAGCCTTGGGGCGTATGCATCCAAACGTTCTTGTGTCAGCGGCATGTATGGCCATAATGGAGTGTAACTTAGTCTAACAAAAACCTATTACTGATAAGGTATCTTTTTACCAATGTTACCCAATTTTGACGCCACTGATTGGGAGGAAAGGTTTTCCAAATCCCTTAAGGCACTTGCAAAGACCCAAAAAGGTTTCTTGCAGGATTATTGGAACGCCAATGGCCGCCCAGTTCAATACACCTTCAACGGCAAGGACGAAACACCTTTTCCAATCGACGATTATGTTCGTGTCTACAACGACGCGCTAGTGGCTAAGAAGACCAAAGAAATAGCCTACTACAGACCACTTGCCGAAGCACTTGCGCCGGTCAGGTCGCTTCTACGTGTCCATCCCGTGTTGTCCTCCATACTCAAAATGCAACTTGGCCCAGAGGCAGTTCAGGTGGGTATCGAGAACAGCCAAACCTATACAGGCATTGCGCAAATAGTTTCAGGCTTGATGGCTCGGCAAGACTATCGACCGGATAAAAAGTTCATGAAGGCCGTGCAGGAGTTGAACTCATTGCTGTTGCTCTCATCAGGACATACGATCTCGCCTCTCGATAACGACCTGGACCTAGGGCTAGACATTGATCTCTTTTATGGAGCTAAGGTTGCTGAGAAGTTTGATTTGGGTGGTGGATACTTCATTGTGCCATTCGACGAACTTCACGATTATCTAGAGCCAAACTGGTTTCAGGATCGTGCACCAGATCAAGTTAAAGCGCGTGATCTGGAACAGTTCTTTGGTATTGCAGCTCCCTTCCGTTGGAAACCAGAAATCCGTCATGTGCATGCTCATCCGCCGGACAGGCGCCCAAGAGACGTACTGAACCGCCCCTAGTTTACCGGAGTCAAAAAAGCACGGAGACTAGAAGAATGACGAATGGAAATTCAGGAAATAGATTTACGCCAGAAATACGCGCACGAGCGGTATGCCTGGTGTTAGAAAATGAGGCTGATTATACGAGCAGAACACAAGCTGTTTTATCGATTGCAAAGAAGATTGGCTGCAATGGTGATACGCTACGTGTGTGGGTTCGAAATCACGAAATTGAAATAGGATTACGCAATGGGGTTACACAAGCGGAGCGTGATGAGTTAAAAATCCTCCAGCGAGAAAACAAAGAGTTACGGCAAGCGAATGATATTTTGCGTAAAGCGTCGGCTTTTTTCGCAGCGGCGGAGCTCGACCGCCTACGGAAGAAATGATTATGTTCATAGATAAACATCGTACAAGCTATGGCGTCGGGTCTATTTGTAAAGTTTTACCAATAGCGCCATCCACCTATTTTTATGAGCGGTCTATAATGCTGGATCCCAGTAAGTCTCCAGAACGCCGCAAACGAGATGTTGTTTTGATCACAGAAATCGACCGTGTTTTTAAAGCTAGTGGTAAACGTTATGGGGCTGATAAGATTTGGCATCAACTTCGCCATGAAGGGTTTGATATTGCACGTTGTACAATTGAGCGCCTTATGAAACAGATGGAAATACAAGGCGTTGTACGTGGTGGCAAGGGGATTAAAACTACACAGAGTAACAAGGCGCAGCCTTGTCCTAAGGATAAGGTAAATCGTGGCTCTTCTCCGCTTTGTTGAGTAGAAAAAGATGCCGACCGCCAAGTAACCTGTTGATATGTATGGTTTCTGATAACTTTACATAGAGCAGGTATATGACAATCAACATCTCGCAGCATATTTTAGGCCTCAAAGGGCAACGTGTAAATGAAATTAAACTGGATGACGGCGGTGTTAAGATTGTCATTCACTGCAGCCGAGACGCGCGTAGGAGGGCTATAGACCCTGCTACAG
This sequence comes from Amylibacter sp., assembly GCA_965206885.1. Classification (GTDB taxonomy): domain Bacteria; phylum Pseudomonadota; class Alphaproteobacteria; order Rhodobacterales; family Rhodobacteraceae; genus Amylibacter. The sequence continues at coordinate 359,556 of CBDBLJ010000012.1, forward strand.
GCCAGAAGGGAAGCATCAACCAGCATGTCCGCCGACAAGTAAACGACATCCCCCTTTTTGGGTATCCTTGTGTGGTCGAGATTGAGCTGGCGCAGGTTTATATTAACAAGGGCGAACGCCGCATTGAGGGGTGTGATTTTGTTGATAAAGGGTGCCGTTTCACTCACCGATTTTGCCGACTGATCAGTGGATTATGTCGGCATATGTCTATTCAAGCGGTTTCCAGACATTTGGATATACGATGGGAAACGGTCAAGAATATCGACAGGGCATACCTTATTGAAACTCTCCCTACGCTTGATCCTGCAGAGCTAACTGGCTTGGAATATATTGGTGTAGATGAAGTTGCCCGGGCGAAAGGTCATGACTACATGACGGTGGTCTACGATATGGTTGGCGGTCATCTGATCTGGGTTGAAGCAGGCCGAACTGCCGAGGTTTTTTCAAGGTTTTTGAAACAACTGCAACCAGATACAGCCTGCAAAATAAAGGCCGTAGCGATGGATATGGGGCCTGCCTACCAAAAGGCTGTCAGAGAGTCCTTGCCGTTGGCCGACATAGTATTTGACCGTTTCCACGTCATGAAAAACTACAGCAAAGCTATCCATAATCAGCGTCGACTTGAGTTCAGAAAGGCCGATCCAAGTGGTAAAGAGTTGATGAAAGGGACGCATTATCTGTTGCTCAAAAATGCGGATAAGTTGAGTGAAAAACAAAGTGACAAGCTGCAAAGGTTGCTGGAGAGCAATAGCAACCTGAATGCACTTTACGTCTTGAAAGAACAGCTTCAGCTGCTGTGGAGTGCCGCTTCATTTGAGGCGATGGCGGAGCAACTGGAACGTTGGTGCCTGATAGCAGATCAGTCACAGATGCTCTATCTAAAAAAGTTCGCGAAATCCCTACGGAAACATTGTGTGGGCATCTGCAACTACGCCAAACACAAGCTCACAAGCGCCAGGATAGAGGCTGGTAATGTCAGTATAGGAATGATCCGTAAGCGAGCCAGAGGCATCAAGGATACCGAATACTTCAAACTCAAAATTAGACAATCATCCATTCCAGATAATCAATCTATGCTCTATTTGAAATCCTAAATCTACTCAACAAAGCGGAGAAGTGCCTAAATCGTATATTCACAGCTCCCGCACCTAACGTTTTGTGGGTCGCTGATTTCACCTATGTCAGTACGGCCATTGGGTTTGTATATGTTGCTTTTGTGATTGATGTCTTTGCACGATATATCGTTGGATGGAAGGTCTCACATTCTCCGAATACGGCTTTGGTCTTTGATGCTCTGAACCAGGGTATCCACGCTCGAAACCCTCAATCTGGCCAGTTGATCCACCACTCAGACAGAGGCGTTCAATATTTGTCGATCAAATATACAGAAAAATTAATCGATGCTGGAATTGAGCCATCCGTTGGGAGCGTTGGTGATAGTTATGATAATGCACTCGCTGAGAATATGATCGGATTGTACAAGACCGAAGTGATTGAACATCAAGGACCATGGCAAGGTAAAAGTGATGTCGAAATGGCAACTCTAACTTGGGTTGATTGGTACAACAATGACAGGCTCTTTGGGCCAATCGGATATATACCACCTGCACAAGCTGAAAGGAATTTCTATGAAACCCTAAATCAATATGATATTGCTGCAGAATGACGGACTAAAATCACTCCGGTAAACTAGGGGCGGTTCATACCTCCGCTATTTCACCGCGTCGCAGCAGAATTTTCTGAACTATTGTCGGTCGTGTTGGAATGTCCGATAACGTGGGTGTATGACTTTCCAGGCGCTATCTCCAAAACAAGCTCTCAGCTTTTGGGGCAAATAAATGGAGTCACATCGGCAAAAGCTGGTGAGTTTGTCGGGAAGTTCCATGACCCGTTCAGGAAACAAGATCCCGCAAGCACTGATCGCATTTTACATGCGGTAGAGCTGTTCTCGAGAAAGAGCGAAACAAACTACGCCTCGATAGCTCCATTACTTCATCGGCTTGCAGAAGCACAAAGAACATTTGGGAGGTTTGCAAAGGAAGATCGCATTCTTGATCTTGCAATCATCTTCGAAAGGTTCTTTCCAGAAGAAAAAACATACAAGAAGCAACTAAGCCTCAATGTCTCAAGCCTTTTGGGCGGGAATAGTGAAGAGAAAGTTCAGATAAAAGAGGGCGTCGAGCACTTTTACAGAATCCGCAACGCCATTGTTCACGGGGGCAAGAATGTAGGAGATGCAGAACTGCTGCTAGAAATCGACTTAGCGCTTGAAAACGGTTTCAGATACGCTCCTGACTTCGTAGGATTTCGGCTGTAACACATTGATATTATTGGCCTGCTTTTTCACAGGGCACTACATCGCGGATTTCCGGCGATGGGATTCAACGGTCAGAGAGTGTCGATCAGGCCTTTTCAGGTCTGGGCTTGCGCGTTCTTTCCGGCGGCATCCTGAAGGGTGCTTCGTTCCACGACAGGCCAACACAGCGCAGGATGCGTTTGGCGTCGGTTGTGGCCGGGCTGGGCATGGCATATTGTTCGCTGGTGCCCTTGCGCCTCAGGATGGAAATCTGAAGTCGGTCGAGTTCCCGACGGATGCGGGCCGGGCTCATGGGATGGCCCAGCATCTGCAGGCGCTTGCGCAGGTGTTGCAGGCAACAGAAAGCCATGTAGCAGATGGCGATATGGGCCTGTATCCGCCGCGGCGTCCAGTGATAGACGGGTCGGATTTTCAGGTCATGCTTGTTGGTGCGGAAGCAGGTTTCGATCAGCCAGAGCTGGTGATATTGGGCGATGGCCGCCTCGGGTGCGAGATCGTCCCTGCCATGAACGATGATGGCGTGCAGCCCGTCCCATTGGGCTGCCGCGTCGATCTTGTCCTGATCAAGTGTGATCTCGCCCGTATCGGGAAACGAGAGGAAGCGGGCATATCCCCGGTGACTGACACTGGCGGGGCTCCGGCTCCGCCGAAGCTTCTTTTGCAGGCGCTCAAGGGCCTTCTGGCGCTTGTGCAGGGCAATCGCATGAGTTTTACCCCTGAATTATCTGGAAAAGAAAATCCTCGTCCCAAGCCGCCAAGTGTCGCTTTAACCTGAGGCTTTGCTTTCCCTTTACGGAGCGCAGCATGTTGTTGGCGGCGTGCTTGATCGTTGTAAAATTAGCTGGCGCGTTTCCTTTACGGATACGACATTCATCATCACGAAACACCATATCCATGACCCAATGCAGCCCGTTTTCAATACCCCAGTGGTCGCGGATAGCTTTTGCGTGAGCTTCGGCGTCACAGGTCATGGATGAGATGTAAAAGCGTGTCTCTGAACGGGTCTTGTCTTGAAGTGTTGCGCAGTATTGGACCATCACGATGCTTTCCAATCCGGGCCAATTGTGCCGCTCCATCAGCCATTCAATATCCGAGCAAACAGTGACTTTTCTTGTTTCAATACGTCCATGTGATTTTTCTACGTCCTCATGGTAAGTTACTGTTGTGTCTGCAAAATCCACAGCGTCCTGTTCTTTCATGAACAGTTCGGTGTCTTTGCGAAGGGCACCTTGATTACCCTTTAAGGCCAAAACATAATCCGCTTGTTTGGTGATGATTTTATCGGCAATATCACGCTGACATCCCATAGCATCTATAGTGACAATAGCCCCCTTTATCGTCAGGAGGTCTAACAGTTCCGGTATGGCCGTGATCTCATTGGATTTGCCGTCCACCTGCCGTTGGGCAAGTGTCAGGTTCAACTCTGAACTCCAGGCCGAGATCATGTGAATTGCGGCCTTGCTGCCAGCCTTATCCAAGCTGCGACGTGAGGTTTTACCATCTATCGCCACGACCCCGCTAAGGGTGCTGTTTAAGGAGGCGACCCACTCCATAAAGCAGGCCTGAAAATGATTGGCATCCAGTGCGGCGTAGATGTTTCCCAGTTGATCATGTGAGGGTGTTCCGTCCGAAAAGGGCAAGAATTTCCGTAAAAAGGCCAGTTTCTTTGTCCCAAACGCAGAAATAGCGACCCAGTCATTCGCCCCGGACAACACGGCACATAACGTCAAAAGCAAAACCTCTGCCATAGGGTAAAGCAGCTTTGTTTGTTGTCGTGGGTCAGATAAAGTAGAAAAATGCGTAAGAAAATCAATGGAATGGCTGTCGGGTGCGTCGGCATTGGACATGGGTAGTGACCTCAATAAAAGCTAAAAGTTCACTCATTGAATCAACCCTCACCTCATTTGTCACCTGCTAACTTTTTCATGCGATTGCCCTGGGCGCTTGTGGGCATCCTTGCGGGCGCGGGCGGGCGAGAAGGTGACGATGATCCGGGCACCGTCATGCTCAATCACCTTGTAGCGCCCCGCCTCGGCAGCGCCCTCCGCCGCGCCGTGTCCGGCCCATGGCTTGTAACCGCCCGTGTCCAGGGCCTTGTCTTTCACGCCCGCCGGGGCCGACTTCAGGCGATAGCCCAGAATGAACGGCAGGCCTTTGGTGCGCAACATATCCTGATTGTCGGCGCTGAGCATCCCGGCATCTGCCACCAGCGTGATCTTTCCGAGCTTGTAGCGCTCTTCCAACCCCTTGATCGCGGCCTCAAGCGTATGGCCTTCCCACATATTGCCGGGAAACAGGTCATAGCCGACCGGCAAGCCGTCGGTGGTGACCATCAGCGCCAACACCACCTGACTGCGATGCGATTTCCCGTCCTTGCTGTACCCCTTGGCCAGCAAGCGGTCGGACGCGTCTTCCGGATCCTCCCGATCTGTATCGAAGGCCAGTGTTGTGCAGTCGTAGAAGAGGACATCGACCGGTCCCGCCAGAAGCGTCTCCGCCGCCTCGTGTGACATCCGACAGACCCGGTTGATCGTCGCCGCGTCCATGTAGTCCATAGCCTGGTAGACCCGGTCCAGATTGAGGGTGATCCCGACCCTGTGGGCCAGTGCATCCACCGTTGCCCGCTTGCTCTCTGGCTGCGACAGGCGCGCCAGCACCAGTTCGCGTAAAATGCGATCGCTGCTCTTGCGCCGGGTGCCCAGAAGCCCATTCCAGCCCAGGCCGGAATAAACCTCCCCCATCACATCGCGCAAACCAAGCGACAGGCGGGACTCTTCGCGGCACTCCCCAAGATCGACATTCAGTTTTTCCGGACGCGGGGCGGTGCGCACAAGTGTCGCCAGATCAGCATATTCCGTTGGGGTGAACAGTTCCATTTGCGGGGACTGTGCGGTACGCAGTTCTTCCATGATCCGGCCAGCCAGGCGCTTGAGGTCCTCGACTTCAGTGTCGTTATGCGCGATGCCGACATGCCGGACGACCTTCTGGCGAACCTTCTGACCGGTGCGCACCGACTGGACGATCTGGATGCGGGTGCGCTTGCGTTCGGGATCATGTTTGGTGCGGATGAACATGTGCGGGAGTGTAGCAGAACCTCCAGAAACCGCAACCCTCAATTGCCATTGGGGGCACTACTTTACCCTCCCGGAAGCCAGGGCCTGAAGTTAAACAAAAAAACACCCCACAAGCCGACAAAACCTACGAACTCAGGACATTATCGGCAACACTGCTTGGTTTTGCTTTTGGCACGGCCCTTGGAATATTATTGGCGGTTGGTATCGTATATAGTCGGGCGATGGATATGTCGGTGATGCCTTGGGTGATCACCAGCCAAACCATTCCCATCCTTGCCGTGGCTCCAATGATCATTGTGGTACTTAATGCAGTTGGGGTGTCTGGATTATTGCCAAAGGCGATCATCTCTATGTATTTGTCGTTCTTCCCTGTGGTTGTCGGTATGGTCAAAGGTTTGCGTGCACCAGATCAAATGCAAATGGATCAGATGCGGACATGGAATGCATCTAAAAACACATCATTTTGGAAGTTGCGTTTACCCAGTTCAATGCCTTATCTGTTTGCCTCACTTAAGATAGGTATCGCGGCGTCGTTGGTGGGCGCTATTGTCGGTGAGCTGCCAACAGGTGCCGTTGCTGGATTGGGTGCACGTCTATTAGCAGGGAGCTATTATGGTCAAACCATTCAAATCTGGAGTGCTCTTATCTGTGCGGCAATTCTTGCGGCTAGTTTAGTTGCCTTGATTGGTGTGATCGAAAAATACACTTTGCGTAGAATGGGAATACAATCATGACTTGGATCATTGGCGCATTGCTGTTTTGGATTGCCATGTGGGCGCTCAACGTTTGTTTGGCCAATGGGGCGCAAACCAGAACAACTAAATTGCTTGTTCCAGCCTTGTTTGGCATTTCATTATTAGTTCTTTGGGAAAGTTTTGTACGTGGCTTGAACATCAGTCCAATCTTATTACCGACACCAACAGCTATCGTAGAACGATTTTCCACAAGCCTTCCAATTCTATGGGAAGACTTCGTCCAAACTTTTATTAAAGGGGCTTTATCCGGTTATATAATCGGCTGTTCTGCAGCATTCTTAACGGCTATTGCCGTGGACCGATCTGATTTTTTGAAACGTGGGCTCTTACCAATTGGGAATTTTGTGGCTGCGTTGCCGATTATCGGCATGGCACCTATTTTGGTCATGTGGTTTGGCTTTGATTGGCATTCAAAATCAGCTGTTGTTGTGATTATGGTATTCTTTCCTATGCTTGTGAACACAGTGGCGGGGTTAAGCGCAAAAGATGCTATTCAGCGTGATCTTATGCAGACCTATGGCGCTAGCTATTGGCAAAGCCTTTTAAAGCTTGGTTTACCTGCAGCCATGCCATTTATTTTCCAATAATTGGTTAAAACCACCAGCTTTTAGCTGGTCAGCTTTAGCGTTATTTACATAAGGTTTCCTTCCATTTTAAGACCCAGCGTTGCGGTAAGGTCTTAAAATGGAAGGAAACCTTATGATCTATTCTACTGGAAGTCATAGCAGATATTATCACAGATACCATATCGTTTGGGTAACAAAATATCGTTACAAGGTGCTGCGTGGTGAAATGCGTGAGCGTATTCGGACATTGATACGACAAACGTGCAATGAATTGGGCGTACACATTGAAAAAGGCGTATTGTCTACCGACCATGTGCATATGTTTGTGTCAGTCCCGCCGCACGTCCCAATTTCAAAGGTGATGCAACGCGTAAAAGGGAGGTCCTCATACAAGATACAGCGGGAGTACCCCGAATTACGCAAACGCTATTGGGGGCAACGGTTCTGGGCTAGAGGCTATTTTTCAACGACGAGTGGAAATGTGACGGATGACGTTATTCGTCAGTATCTTGAATTACATTCAAAACGTGAACCTACCGACGAAAGTCGGTAGTTGTTCAGTTTTAATGGTTTGAAAATTTGCACAACACTGGCCTTAATTGGTGCGATTGTTGCAGAGTTTTTTGGCTCCCCCATTCGTGGAATGGGTTTTCGTATTTCGACCGAAGTTGGGCGGTTAGCGCTCGATATGGTTTGGGCAGAAATAACTGTGGCGGCTCTTGCTGGGTCGGCATTCTATGGGGCGATGGCCCTAATCGAGAAGGGCGTAACCTTCTGGCATCCATCACAGCGAAACTAAGTAAATAGCAACAAGGAGGATACTATGAAAAACCTAATAAAAACCGCCCTTACTGGCGCATTGATGTTTGGGGCATCAATGGCATATGCAGATGACGATGTAACACTACAGCTTAAATGGGTAACACAAGCGCAATTCGCAGGTTACTATAGCCTGACGACTCAACTTTGATTCCACTTTTGATTGGAGAATATCTGTTCAGCGGTTTCTCCTGTTTTTCGCCTATGGGCTTTAGCTTGCGCCCATGTATGTTCAATTGGGTTATAATCGGGGCTATATGCAGGTAGATATTCAAGGATATGTTCTGCATCCGTGATGATTTTTATTGTGTCGCTACGTCTGTGAAAGCTGGCTCTGTCCATTACAAGTACTGATCCTTTGGAAAGGACTGGAATGAGCTGATCTTTGAGCCAAAGATTGAAGATATCCGCGTCAACATTACATGCTGTCAGGCCAACAGTTAACAAGGTGCCAGCCAAAAGCGCTCCAATAACATTGATCCTCCCTTTCGCCTGCCAATCGTGAACACCCACACAGCGTTTTCCGCGCGGGGCATAACCATGGGTGCGTGGCATGTCATGCGCAAAACCACTTTCATCAATATATACAATGGCTTTACCTGCAGCCTCATGGGCCGCTAACCTCTCTTGAAAGGACTGCCTGTCGTCGTCGTTTGCCTTGGGGTGCCGCATGGCTTTTTTTATATGTGATCTTCAATTTCTTAAGGGCTTGCCAAATTGCCTTTGGGCAAACATCAAAACGGTCAGCACGTTCATACTGATAAGCATCAGGATATTTTTCAACATCCTGTGCTAGCTTTTTAAGATCTATTTTACGTATCTTTTTGCGTTCATGCTGTTTGGGTTCAACCCGTTTAGACCATCGCTTCACCGAGGCTACACCCACGGAGAAACGCTCTGCGACCCGAGCAAAACTCAAGCACTCTTGTTCTTTTATCCGCAAAACATGGCGGCGAAATTTAATTGGATGTGTCATGTAACCATAGTATCATAATATTGTCGCTAGGCTATACGTGGCTTTGGACAAAGGTTTTTACAAAGAAGAGGGCCTAAACGTAACCATCAAACCTGGCGGGCCAGATATTGCACCTGCACAAGTGATTGCAGGTGGTGGTGCGGACGTGGTTCTTGATTGGATGCCTTCCGCATTGGCATCTCGTGAAAAAGGCCTTGATCTGGTTAATATTGCACAGCCCTTTAAATCATCAGGTATGATGCTGACATGTCGCAAAGATGCAGGCATTTCATCGCCTGCGGATTTTGCAGATAAAACTTTGGGTGTGTGGTTCTTCGGTAATGAATATCCATTCCTAAGTTGGATGAGCAAATTAGGTTTGAAGACTGATGGCTCTGAGGGAGGGGTTACAGTTCTAAAGCAAGGCTTTAATGTTGATCCGATCCTGCAAGGTCAAGCTGCTTGTGTATCGACAATGACTTACAATGAATACTGGCAGATCATTGACGCGGGCCTAACACCAGAAGAATTGGTTGTTTTCAAATATGAGGACGAAGGTGTTTCAACGCTAGAAGACGGTATGTACGTGTTGGGTGAAAACCTAAACGACGAGGCGTTCAAGGATAAAATGGTTCGTTTTGTTCGTGCGTCTATGAAGGGTTGGAAATATGCAGAAGACAACACAGATGAAGCTGCAGATATTGTATTAGATAATGATGCATCTGGTGCACAAACTGAAAAACACCAACGTCGTATGATGTCGGAAGTATCTAAATTGACTGCAGGTTCAAACGGTGCACTCGATGCGGCTGACTATGAGCGTACAGTACAGGCCTTGCTTGAAGGCGGCTCAGATCCAGTAATCACCGAAACACCAGAAGGTGCTTGGACATCTGAAATTACTGATGCAGCATTGAAATAACACTATTCCGAAAAGCAGGGTTTTCCTGCTTTTCGTTACATATTATTTGGGCCTATGTCACAAGATTAGCATTTAAAGATATAGGTTTACTATACATCAAAGAGTATGAAGCTTGCATAAGCTGATACCGCGCAATTGGTGTATTCAGAGTTTGTACTTAGGTGCCAAATTACCCAGATCTATTTAAAATTGCGAATGTCTTGTACATAGGCTGCCACCAGAAAATGAGTGGGTTTTGCAAGGAAATATGCTGGCCCACTCAGTAATAATGGATTTGATATGCTCTTAAGTTACGGCCTTATTTTCAACGCCAGCTCGAGTTTTATTTTGCTTGAAGGGCTTATATGAACTTGGAGTAGCTTATTTCCTGACATGTCCAGCGTACAATCAACTATCATAATTCCCTTTAACGCGTTCTTTTGTTGGATCAAAATGTGGAAAGCGTGCGACGGTAGCCTTTAGTCTTCTTTGCTCACCATCAAGTTGTCCAATTTCGATTTCAGTACCAATCTCAGATACTGACACATCCACCCGTGCCAAGGCTATTACTTTGCCAAGGTATGGTGATTTCATCGCTGATGTGATCACACCCACTTGTGCCTTGCCCACTCGAACGCAATCACCATGAGACGGGATAATACCGCCATGAACATCCAAACCAACCAACTTTTTCTGCGGATGTGCTTTACGTTCCTCAATCGCTTTGCGACCAATGAAATTGTCTTCTTGGGTTTTCAATGGAACCGTAAAACTGATGCCTGCTTCAAAGGGGTCTGTTTGATCAGAAAACTCATAGTTAGCAAAAATCAAACCAGCCTCAATCCGAAGCATATCAAGAGCTTCTAAGCCTAAGGGCACCATACCCATTGGCTCTCCAACGGCCCAGATTGCGTCAAAGATTTCTGTGGCATGTTTGGGATGACAAAATACTTCATAACCCAATTCGCCTGAGTAGCCTGTACGGCTGATCACAACGGGTACGCCTTGTAGATCTCCCAAGCGCGCGATGCTAAATCGGAACCATTCTAGCTCTTCAATGGTTGCTTGTGTTGGTGGGGTCCAGAATATTTGCTTTAAGATATCACGGCTGATCGGACCTTGAACTGCAATGTTGCAATGTTGTTCGGTAGAGCTGCGAACCCAAACATTCCATTCATTTAATTCTGCTTGCTTGCGCAGCCACAGACCAGATGCATCATTACCACCAATCCAGCGGAAGTTTGTTTCACCTAGACGAAACACAGTACCATCGTCGATCATGCCGCCATGCTCGTAACACATTGCTGTATATACAATACCACCAACAGACAGTTTTTTGACGTTGCGTGTCACACATAACTGCATCAATTTTTCTGCGTCAGGCCCCGTGACCTCGTATTTGCGCAGCGGGCTTAAATCCATCACGACAGCTTTCTCGCGGGCAGCCCAGTATTCGGCAATTGCCCCTTGGTTGGTCATAGTATTGGGCAACCAAAATCCATTATACTCGACAAAGTCACGCGTATGGCGCGCGAAGCAATCATGAAATCCAGTTTTTAGGGTATTTTGCACATCAGCCTCCACTGATTTTCTCCAGCCGATTGATTTTTCAAAATCTTCAGCTTGGTCATATGTTCTTACTTGAATATCGGTTGGGTTCCAGCCGTTGGCAGGATCCACATCACAAGGGCAACCTGTGGATATGCAAACCAAATCGGTCAGGGCACGTAGCATAACGTAATCCCCAGGCCTTGACCACGGTTCATCCATGCCTAATGCATGTGTATCATCCAACATTGTGTTGAAAAAGAAATTGATCGCTGGCCATCCGCCGCGTGGGCGAATATTAGACTTTGCCAGCTCTACATTTATATTGTCAGAGCAATTCACGTGCCCAGGGTAACCAAGATCGTCATAATACCGTGCAGTACAAGCAAGACCGAAAGTATCGTGTCGACCACAGGTGTCTTGAATGATTTCGATCAGCGGTTCCTGATCAATTGACCAATATTTGCTAAAAATACCAGGTTGCGGATAGAGTTTACCCATCAAGGAACGCGTGGTTGTTGGATCGATATCACGCTCCAGCCCTTTATCAAGGGCGCGTAATGATAATGCCTGAAAGTCAGAACATTCACGCCCTTGAATATCTAGAATCTGGATGAAATCGCCTTTTTTTACCTCATACGATGTCGCATGCCCTGGTTGAATATTGATGTCTTGTAAAGGATCTGCCAGTGGTTCAGGAGGGCCCATACCACCTTTGCCTTCGCTTGGGTTGGCACGTCGGATGTACAAGATCAACTGTGTTGGTGGTGTTTGTTCATCAGGCATCATCGCCGTTCCTGGGGCACATACAATCAACAGACCATCACTGGAAGCCACAAAACTTCGACTTTCTCCTGCACGTGATCCTTCTTCGAAGATTAGCGCGCAATCGGCACGGCCAATATCAAACCCAGCTGTATTTAAAGCCCGTAAAACACGTTTTCCTGACACATCACCACTGGCAAGAGCCTGTTTCAGTCCTTTGGGGTCACGGCCCCCCTTGGCGCCAATCATACCAGCATCTGAACTGCCATCAGGGGCGAAAAAAACAAGTTCGCCTTGTTGTAGTCCTTCAAAATCCATCACAGAAATCTCGTCGCCTTTATAAATGCGAACAGCACGTGACCCTCCGCCTGGGACAGGATGGCGCTCTGTGCCATGTGGTAGAATCGGCAATCCTGGTGTGATTACACCCGCGCGTTCAAACGGGGCTTCAAAACGGGGTTTGATGGTCATGATAGGGCTCTTGTTTTTGATGGAATAAAGTTAATGACAGCCTGAATACGGCATACCTTTTGTGTAACGTGAGATGGCGAAAGAACCGTACAGAAATTCGGAAGGTGTTTCATGATCCTAACCCCAAGGTTTTTTTGCGATCTTCTGCCCATTTCATAATGGTCATATCAAAGGTTAACGCCATCAAGGAAACACACATGCCAAGCACGAAATTTTTACCCAGATGTGTACCGGCCAAGGTGCGTTGTAGTTCTTGCCCTAAATCCTGCGTGCCAATGAAGGCCGCAATGATCACCATGAAAAATGCAAACATGATGGCTTGGTTGAAACCAATGGCCATCGTTGGCAGGGCCAGAGGTAGTTGGACACTAATCAGTTTTTGCATCCGTGTTGCACCTGACATATCTGCCGCTTCGATCATTTCGTGGGGTACAGTCCGCAATCCTTCGATTGTATATCGAACTAACGGCACCATGGCAAAAATTAAGATTGAAAAGATCACAGCAACATCATTGATCCCAAATAACATAATAGCAGGTAGTAAGTAGATGAAACTTGGGAATGTCTGAGCCGTGTCACAGACCAGTAGAATTCTGCTTGACCATTTGTCAGATCGCGCCGCCCAAATGGCTAACGGCATGCCAAAGAGCACTGCCAATACCACCGCAGACACCACAGTATAAAGAGTTATAACGGATCGGTCCCACCACCCTGTGAATGCCACGATGCAAAAGAACACAAAGGCTAAGATTGCAGGGCGCTTTCCACCCAACCAAAATGCGAAGGCTGTGATGAATAAGATGAAGCCCGCTGTCGGAACCCATAAAAGGAAGTTCCGAAATGGGATTAAAACTTGGGTGATTAGAAACCACCGGATCCAACCAGTAATTGCTTGAACAATATCAATCGCAAGGAAACCCTTGATCACCCCATCAATTTCTCTACCCATCGAAAAATCTTGCTTACGTGTAATGTGATCCGCGACTTGGATAAATTGGGCAATCACCAGAAAAGAAATAAATGCACCAATTGAAGCCAACAGATATATATGGCGTTTCCACCATGGTGTTTCGCGATCAAAATGCACAGGTTGTTTTACAACCCAAGCTTTTGATAAACGATCAAGCATAACGGCGAGTAAGACAATCGTTACGCCAATTTCAAAAGAACGTCCCAGTTTGAAAGAATTCATCATCGCTAACAATTTAGCACCCAATCCTGGCATCCCAATGAAAGCAGTCAATACGACCATAGCCAAACAAAGCATAATCACTTGATTTACTCCGACAAGAATTTCGGTGCGCGCTGAAGGCAAATACACATAGCGCAGCATTTGCCAGCGCGTGCAGCCAGACATTTTTCCAGCCTCTACGATTTCAGGCGAGACCTTTTTCAGCCCCAGTGTCGTCATCAATACCATTGGCGGTATTGCGTAGACCATGGTAGCAACAGCCGCCGCAGTTGGCCCAACTACGAAGAAAATAACTGCAGGTAATAAATAGGTGAAAAATGGTAAGGTTTGCAGCACTGAAAGGATCGGTTTAAGTGCGCGATTTACCCAAGGATATTTCCAAGCAGCAATGCCCAATAAAAGTCCGACCATAAATGCCAAAGGCGCGGCAACCATAATTACTGACATCGTTTGCATGGCCAATTTCCATTGACCGATCAGAGCTGTCCATACGAATGTACCACCCGTCAAAAGAGATAAACGCCAGCCGCCAAGATAATAACCGACGACAGCTGCTCCTGCCGCAATAGCAGTCCACGGAATCGGGCCCAAAAATGGCCAGCGGTTTTTACCATAAAGCAGGTTAGCGGTTGTATCTAGCATTGCCTCTAATGGTCCTTTGGCAATGGCACGTGTCAAACTTTCGAGTTTTAAATCTTCACGAACGAATGCAAACGCTGTATCAAGCCAACTTTCCAATGGCGGGATAAACTGTTCAGGAACACGGTTCAAAAAAGGTGGTAAAACTCCCAAGATTTTTGCTACAATCAACAATAATGCGCTCAAAACCAGAATAAACATACCTTGCTTGCGGGTGAACCCAGATGCTGTTTCGGATGTGCCTGTATTGACCAATGACATCATCCAGCCTCCAACAGTATATCCAACGCATCTTGGCGATTCATTGCGCCGATAACTTTACCGTCTTTTTCAACAGGAATCACCGTACGCTTATCGTTCACCAACATTCTAGCAAGTGATTTTATAGTAGCGCTTGCATCAACTGCTTTACCTTTTGCAGTTTTGTCTTTTATGGCTAAAACACCCGCCTGAATAACACGCGCCTTTTCAATTTCTTCCGTGAACTTGGCCACATATTCTGTGGCAGGATTCATCACAATCTTATCTGGCGTGTCGCATTGTTCTATCGCTCCATCTTTCATGATCGCAATTCGATCGGCAAGACGTAAAGCTTCATCAAAATCATGCGTTACGAAAATAATAGTTTTGTTCAGTAATTGTTGAAGTCGCAGAAATTCGTCTTGCATTTCACGGCGGATCAAAGGATCCAGAGCAGAAAATGGCTCATCCAAGAACCAGATGTCGGGCTCAATCGCCAAACTACGTGCAATCCCTACACGTTGCTGTTGCCCGCCAGATAATTCTCGCGGGAAATAGTTTTCGCGACCTTCTAGGCCGACTAATTTGATCACTTCTAGTGCTCGCTCGCGGCGTTTATGTTTGTCTTGCCCTCGCATTTCCAAGGGGAATGCGACATTATCTAAAATATTGCGATGTGGTAAAAGCCCAAAGCTTTGAAACACCATCCCCATTTTAGAGCGACGCATTTCGATCAAGCCTTTTTCATCGAGCTCCATGATATTCTGACCATCGACCTCGATTACACCTCCTGTGATATCATGCAAACGTCCCATACAACGCATCAAAGTGGATTTACCAGAACCAGATAATCCCATGATGACCAACATTTCACCTTTGTGAACGTCAACTGAGACATCTTTTACACCAGCGATATAGCCATCCTGTTGGATATCATCGTAGCTATGGTCTTTTAGTATAGAGGCGAGGTATTTTTCTGGATTTGACCCGAAGATTTTCCAGACATTTTTACAAGATATTACGGGGGGGAGGGGCATATTTTATGCTCTTTCAGATATTTAGATCAGCCCAACCATATGGGATGGGCTGATTTTTTTCAATTAACAGTCGTTATTGTGTCCAGCCCATCCAAGTATCTTTGTTGACTGCCAACCAAGCAGCAGCTGCTTCTTCTGGCTCCAACTCATCTACGTCAACCAAGCGCGCCATTTCAGCGATTTGTGGATTTGTGAACGAGATTTTTGTCAAAGCATTGTATGCTGCTGGCCATTTCACAGTCATGCTGTGGTGTGCAACTTTACGCAGATAACCCGTTGCTGGATTGCCGCAATCATACAGCGCATCAGGGTTCGGGCCTTTGGCTGGGTCTTTGTCACAGCCATCTTCCCAAGCTGGGAATTCAACAAATTCACCTGGCCAAACAGCTTCGGCAAAGTTTGGTGTCCAGTTGAAAACAACCACTGGTTTTTTATCTGCTTCGGCAGCACCGATTTCAGCCCACAATGCAGCAGCAGAACCTGCGTTGGTCACTTGAAAGTTCATGTCCAATGCTTCCACGCGTTCTGCGCCATGTTTCAACCAGTCAACAGGACCGTCAAGGTAACGTCCTTTGTCACCTGTTTCAGCTGTTGCGAATAATGCGGCACAGTCATTCAAAGCTTCCCAAGACGGCAATCCTGGACATGCTTCTTTGGTCCACATTGGATACCACCAGTCCTCGCGTGTCACAGCATTGTGCGCACCCGCTTCAACCAAGCCGCCCTTTTCTTTGGCAGCACGGTATGATGCACCAAAGGCACCCTCCCAAACTTCCAGTTCTAACGTCACATCACCCAAGCGAATTGATTCATAAACCGCTTGGCTGTCTGTTGTAACAAATTCAACATTGTTACCCATAGTTTCAAAGATTTGACCAACCACATGGCTCATCACAATTTGCGATGACCAATTGTGAATTGGAATGACTATTGGATCACTACTGTCCTCGGCGTATGCAATACCGCCAGTTACAGCTGCAATTGCCAATGCAGATATTGTAGATTTCAATTTCATAACGACTCCCTCGTTTTATATTTTTGGACGCATAAATAGAGTATGCACTCAGTCTTGGTAGACTGCCGTGATTCTGTCACCTTTCAGAATAGAGTTTTGATTGCCTTTGCCTCTAGAAATTAGTGGCAAAATATTATTTAATGTGCTTTTATCAAAGCGTTAATCAAATTTAGTGTTTTACTTTTCCGATTGGGCCGATTTACACATGTTACATAAACGCAATGTCCTGCCACCACTGGACTACATGTTAGCCTTTGAGGCGGCCGCCAAGGACAATAGTTTTACGCGTGCTGCTCGCAGTTTAAATATTTCTGAAACGGCAATCAGCCGTAAGGTGAAGCTTTTAGAGTTGCACTACGATGTACCTTTATTTGTGCGTGGCCATCGATCCATTACATTAACCCCGCAAGGGCAATTATTTTTAGATGCAATATTGCCTGCATTAAATACACTACGTGACGTATCAGTTGATATGCTATCTCAACATCAAAAGAATTCCGTAACTTTAGCTGCTACAAATTCAGTAGCAAGTCTGTGGCTAATGCCGCGCTTACTTAAATTTAATCGGTCAAATGCGCGTATCAAGATTAACCTAGTTGCCTCTGACAGTGATACAGAATGTTTGGCTGATACAGTTAACCTAACTATTTTACGTGGCAATTCGACCACTGACTGGGCGGGTTATGAAGCTAAATTACTCTTTGGAGAAACTATTTTTCCCGTTTGTTCTCCACAATATCTTAAGCAAAACCCAGATGTGGTCCAGCTTGAAAAATTGATTAAACTTGATTTAATTGAAGTGATTAGCCGACATCCAGAGTGGATGGATTGGAAAACTTGGCTTAAAGGGCAAAACGTTTCAGACGTAACTTTGAATCAATCTGCCGCTTTCAATACTTATCCGTTAATGATCCAAGCTGCCGTAAATGGGTTTGGCGTCGCCTTAGGGTGGGGGCACTTAGTGGATGATTTGCTGAAAAGTGGTGAACTCGTTCGTCCGCTTGGATTAATAGGTAGCCGTACTGATGCAGGATATTACCTTTTAAGGCCCAAAAGTAAAAAAACGTTCCCTGAATGCTTAATTGTTGAGGATTGGTTGTTAAAGGCAAACGCTGCTCGCAAGCGGTATAATCGTTCTTAAGGCTTTAGAACAACGCCCGCATTCTATTTGGGCCTGTTGCTGTTTAATGCCCTTCGAATTCTCACATAAATTGGACACCTCTAAAAACCTATCTTTTAGGTGTATTTTGTGATTCAATATTTTCAGGAGGATATTTTGATGCACGAAGCAGGATTGTTTGATTTTTCTGATCATCTTGAGCGTTTGTCTAAAACAGGCGACCCACTTGTCGCGCTTTCTGAGCATGTGGATTTTGAGATGTTTCGGTGTGCACTGACAAGTGCACTTAACTATGGAGAGCGTCCACAGGGGGGTCGTCCGCCCTATGATGCGGTTATGATGTTTAAGATTTTGATATTAGCGTCGATGCATAATTTAAGTGATGAGCGGATGGAGTTTCTGATCCGCGATCGTTTTAGCTGGTTGCGTTTTCTTGGTTTGCAAATTGGGGAGCCGACGCCAGATCAAAAGACCATTTGGGTGTTTCGGGAGAAGTTGACCCAAGCGGGTGTGTTGACTGATTTGTTTGCAACCTTTGAGGATCATTTACGTAATCGGGGTTACAAACAAACTGGGGGACAAATTGTAGACTCATCGCTGATTGCAGCCCCACGCCAACGTATGACTTCAAGCGAGAAAGCCCGCGCCAAGGCTGGCGAAGATGCAAAAGATATCTGGCCTGATAATCCAGCCAAGGCGGCACAGAAGGACACCGACGCACGGTGGATGGTCAAGTATAGCAAGGCTAAAACGACCAAGACGGGTGAGAAAGATGCGGGGTTAGTTGATATTTCCGTACCTCACTTTGGCTATAAAAACCACATCAGCATTGACCGTAAGTTTCGGTTTATCAGAGGTGAAAAAACAACAGATGCAGCGCGCTATGACGGTCATGAGTTGGCGTCAGTGCTCACCAAGGACAATCGTTCTGGCAAGGTTTGGGCCGATACAGCTTACCGCACCAAGAGCAATGAGGCATGGCTTAAGGCCAATGGATTTTTCTCCCACATCCACCGTAAAAAACCAAAAGGCAAACCAATGCCCAAACACATCGAGCGCGGTAATGCGACACGTTCTATATTTCGCACCTGTGTCGAGCATGTCTTTGGTCATCAGAAGGGCCCGATGGATTTATCCATTAGAACCATCGGAATTCAACGCGCCACAACAAAGATGACACTCGCCAACATAACCTACAATATGAAGCGTCTCATCTTCCATGAACGACGGCAAGCCACAGCCTGAATCCGTCTAGAATTCAGAAATACCCGCTCAGGCGGCTCCATAAAGCATGAATGCCGCATAAAACGGAACAAAACAGGCTTTTTTTGCGTCAAAAAGCAGCCTGCCGTAAAAAATGCCTATCAAATACCTCTGGAATTAGCGGTTAATCGAGGTGTCCAATTGCCATTTGGCCGCTATCCTATCCAGAAAGGCTCTTCTCCGCTTTGTTGAGTAGAAAAAGATGCCGACCGCCAAGTAACCTGTTGATATGTATGGTTTCTGATAACTTTACATAGAGCAGGTATATGACAATCAACATCTCGCAGCATATTTTAGGCCTCAAAGGGCAACGTGTAAATGAAATTAAACTGGATGACGGCGGTGTTAAGATTGTCATTCACTGCAGCCGAGACGCGCGTAGGAGGGCTATAGACCCTGCTACAGGCCAGAAGGGAAGCATCAACCAGCATGTCCGCCGACAAGTAAACGACATCCCCCTTTTTGGGTATCCTTGTGTGGTCGAGATTGAGCTGGCGCAGGTTTATATTAACAAGGGCGAACGCCGCATTGAGGGGTGTGATTTTGTTGATAAAGGGTGCCGTTTCACTCACCGATTTTGCCGACTGATCAGTGGATTATGTCGGCATATGTCTATTCAAGCGGTTTCCAGACATTTGGATATACGATGGGAAACGGTCAAGAATATCGACAGGGCATACCTTATTGAAACTCTCCCTACGCTTGATCCTGCAGAGCTAACTGGCTTGGAATATATTGGTGTAGATGAAGTTGCCCGGGCGAAAGGTCATGACTACATGACGGTGGTCTACGATATGGTTGGCGGTCATCTGATCTGGGTTGAAGCAGGCCGAACTGCCGAGGTTTTTTCAAGGTTTTTGAAACAACTGCAACCAGATACAGCCTGCAAAATAAAGGCCGTAGCGATGGATATGGGGCCTGCCTACCAAAAGGCTGTCAGAGAGTCCTTGCCGTTGGCCGACATAGTATTTGACCGTTTCCACGTCATGAAAAACTACAGCAAAGCTATCCATAATCAGCGTCGACTTGAGTTCAGAAAGGCCGATCCAAGTGGTAAAGAGTTGATGAAAGGGACGCATTATCTGTTGCTCAAAAATGCGGATAAGTTGAGTGAAAAACAAAGTGACAAGCTGCAAAGGTTGCTGGAGAGCAATAGCAACCTGAATGCACTTTACGTCTTGAAAGAACAGCTTCAGCTGCTGTGGAGTGCCGCTTCATTTGAGGCGATGGCGGAGCAACTGGAACGTTGGTGCCTGATAGCAGATCAGTCACAGATGCTCTATCTAAAAAAGTTCGCGAAATCCCTACGGAAACATTGTGTGGGCATCTGCAACTACGCCAAACACAAGCTCACAAGCGCCAGGATAGAGGCTGGTAATGTTAGTATAGGAATGATCCGTAAGCGAGCCAGAGGCATCAAGGATACCGAATACTTCAAACTCAAAATTAGACAATCATCCATTCCAGATAATCAATCTATGCTCTATTTGAAATCCTAAATCTACTCAACAAAGCGGAGAAGTGCCTCCAGAAATACAACAAAGTTGGACACCTCTAAAAACCTATCTTTTAGGTGTATTTTGTGATTCAATATTTTCAGGAGGATATTTTGATGCACGAAGCAGGATTGTTTGATTTTTCTGATCATCTTGAGCGTTTGTCTAAAACAGGCGACCCACTTGTCGCGCTTTCTGAGCATGTGGATTTTGAGATGTTTCGGTGTGCACTGACAAGTGCACTTAACTATGGAGAGCGTCCACAGGGGGGTCGTCCGCCCTATGATGCGGTTATGATGTTTAAGATTTTGATATTAGCGTCGATGCATAATTTAAGTGATGAGCGGATGGAGTTTCTGATCCGCGATCGTTTTAGCTGGTTGCGTTTTCTTGGTTTGCAAATTGGGGAGCCGACGCCAGATCAAAAGACCATTTGGGTGTTTCGGGAGAAGTTGACCCAAGCGGGTGTGTTGACTGATTTGTTTGCAACCTTTGAGGATCATTTACGTAATCGGGGTTACAAACAAACTGGGGGACAAATTGTAGACTCATCGCTGATTGCAGCCCCACGCCAACGTATGACTTCAAGCGAGAAAGCCCGCGCCAAGGCTGGCGAAGATGCAAAAGATATCTGGCCTGATAATCCAGCCAAGGCGGCACAGAAGGACACCGACGCACGGTGGATGGTCAAGTATAGCAAGGCTAAAACGACCAAGACGGGTGAGAAAGATGCGGGGTTAGTTGATATTTCCGTACCTCACTTTGGCTATAAAAACCACATCAGCATTGACCGTAAGTTTCGGTTTATCAGAGGTGAAAAAACAACAGATGCAGCGCGCTATGACGGTCATGAGTTGGCGTCAGTGCTCACCAAGGACAATCGTTCTGGCAAGGTTTGGGCCGATACAGCTTACCGCACCAAGAGCAATGAGGCATGGCTTAAGGCCAATGGATTTTTCTCCCACATCCACCGTAAAAAACCAAAAGGCAAACCAATGCCCAAACACATCGAGCGCGGTAATGCGACACGTTCTATATTTCGCACCTGTGTCGAGCATGTCTTTGGTCATCAGAAGGGCCCGATGGATTTATCCATTAGAACCATCGGAATTCAACGCGCCACAACAAAGATGACACTCGCCAACATAACCTACAATATGAAGCGTCTCATCTTCCATGAACGACGGCAAGCCACAGCCTGAATCCGTCTAGAATTCAGAAATACCCGCTCAGGCGGCTCCATAAAGCATGAATGCCGCATAAAACGGAACAAAACAGGCTTTTTTTGCGTCAAAAAGCAGCCTGCCGTAAAAAATGCCTATCAAATACCTCTGGAATTAGCGGTTAATCGAGGTGTCCAGTTCATATCCTAAACTTGGGATGTCTCTGTCGTTGCATCGTGTTTGTGCTTGGATCAGGGGGTGGAAGGTAGGCATTCGTGTAGATGCAAACCTATTGCCTAAGAAAGTGCAGACAGGCATTGGGAAGATGCCGAGCGAAGTGAACGTCTGGTGTTTTCAAGTGCACTAAATCGATAATAAATAAAAATCATTTACGCCGTCTCTCGACGCACTTCTGTAGCCAGACCTCAGAAAGCTTGCAGGCCGCGCAGGTTAACCTGTTGAAAGAAGATGAGGATTAAATCTGGCCTGTGCTTGTATGGCTGTACTTTCTAATGATTACTCTGGAGTAGTAATCAATATTATCTATAATTATTTAATATTGATTGAATTTATCTTATAAATTATCTATAAAATTGTTATCTGTGATAGATTCCATTTATCACGGCGACTAAACAGAAGGTAGATGGATGTTGGACGGCTTGGAAATACGCACTAATTGGACACGCGCAGAAGCTGATGCGCTGTATCGCCAACCTTTGAATGATCTGCTGTTTGAGGCCCATACCATTCACCGCAAATATTTTGACCCCAATCAGGTGCAACGCAGCAAATTGCTGAGCATTAAAACGGGCGGCTGTGTCGAAGACTGTGCCTATTGTAGTCAGTCTGCGCGAAACGGCGCACAGCTTTCTGCCAGCAAGATGATCGAAGTTGAACGGGTTTTATCCGAGGCCCGTAAAGCCAAGGAAAATGGTGCAACCCGCTATTGCATGGGGGCTGCATGGCGGGGGCCGAAAGACCGCGACATGGCGGCTCTTGAGGCTATGGTCGAAGGTGTCAAAGCCATGGGAATGGAAACATGCATGACTTTGGGCATGCTGGAAGACGATCAGGTGCTGCGTCTGAAAGATGCCGGACTGGACTACTACAACCACAACATTGATACCTCTGAACGCTATTATTCCGAGGTTATCACAACCCGAACATTTGCCGATCGAATTGACACGCTTAACCGCGTTCGCGAGGCAGGCATCAAAGTTTGTGCAGGTGGTATTGTCGGTATGGGCGAACAGCAGATGGACCGTGTCGATATGCTGGTCACATTGGCAACGCTGGAAGCGCATCCCGATAGCGTACCAGTGAATATGCTGATCCCGATTGCCGATACGCCGCTGGCAGATGCGCCACCGCTGGATCCGATTGAATTTGTCCGCACTGTGGCTCTTGCGCGTATCCTCATGCCTAAAACCCATGTGCGCTTGTCCGCTGGACGTACCGACATGAGCGACGAAATGCAGGCGATGTGTTTCTTTGCCGGGGCCAATTCGATTTTTGTCGGTGAGACTTTACTGACCGCTGACAACCCAGATGAAGACAAGGATGCCGCTTTATTCAACCGCTTGGGTATTACGGCCATGGCAGTTGGGTGTGACGGGACAAGGTGATCGGGTTTGACGTACATGAAAATGCGCTTGAGACGCTGAAAACCAGAGGGCGGTATCGGGCTTTGGCCCCGCGTACGGGTTATGATTTTGCCTCGAACGATTATCTTGGGCTGGCCCATTCAGATATTTTGCGAAAGGCCGCAATTACAGCACTTGAGCGCGAGATTGGCTTGGGTGCAGGCGCATCACGTCTGTTGCGAGGCAATGATCCTGAACATGAAGTGTTGGAAACTGAGGCCGCGGCCTTCTTCGGCACACAAAAGGCCCTATTTTTTGGTAGCGGGTTCGTTGCGAATACCGCGATTTTCAGCACCCTGCCGAGACATGGAGATTTGATTGCCCATGATGCGTTAATCCATGCCAGTGCCCATGATGGCATGCGCTTGGGACGCGCGCAAACCGTTGCATTTAACCATAATGATGTGGATCATGCTGAGGCTGTGATCAATGAATGGCGTGCTCAAGGGGGTATTGGCCGCATCTGGCTGGCTTTTGAAACCGTTTACAGTATGGATGGCGATCTTGCACCGATCAGAGATCTTATTGCATTGGCACAATCCCATGATGGGGTTCTGGTGGCCGACGAAGCCCATGCGACAGGGGTTTTTGGCCGACAAGGCCGTGGGCTGTTACATGCTTATGAAGGACAGGCCGATATAGTCACCCTCCACACATGCGGCAAGGCTTTAGGCGTTTCTGGTGCTTTGGTATGCGGCGCGGCGCCCCTAATTGACACATTGATCAACAAAGCCCGCGGGTTTATTTTTGCCACTGCCCCTTCGCCTTTGACGGCAACATTGGTTCGCGCGGCATTGCACGCCTTACAACAAAAAACATCCCCCAGTGATGCGCTTGTAAAACGCATCGCACATGCATGCACACAGGCCGTTCAAAAATGCGATCTTCCCACACCGCAATCACAAATCATTCCCGTTATTATCGGGGAAGATAAGCGCACCATAGCCGTGGCCAACCGGATGCAGGCGCGCGGATTTGATGTGCGCGGCATTCGCCCCCCCACGGTACCGCGCGGCACTGCACGCTTAAGGATTTCCATTACGCTCAACGCATCAACTGCGGAAATCAGCACCATGTTTAGCGCCCTTGCCGATGAATTGGAAAGAGCTCCAAATGTCTAATACACTCATCGTCACAGGCACGGATACGGGTATCGGGAAAACCATTTTTGCAGCGGGGTTAACCCAAGCCTTGGGGGCAACATATTGGAAGCCCATTCAAGCGGGTTTATCGGATGAAACCGACCGTGAGGTGGTGGCGCGCCTGTCTGGGCAACCCACACTGCATGAAACATACCGTTTAAACCTGCCCGCCTCGCCGCATTTGTCTGCCGACGCTGACGGCATAACCGTTGATCCAAACCGTTTGAAAATACCAGATATTTCTGGGCCATTGGTGATTGAGGGGGCTGGCGGCCTGATGGTGCCTTTAAATTGTAACACATTGTTTTTGGATGTTTTCGCAGATTGGCAAGCCCCAGTCATTCTATGTGCCCGCACTCAATTGGGCACCATAAATCACACGCTTTTATCATTGCAGGCCTTGCAACATGCAGGCTGCCCCGTGATCGGGGTCGTCTTTATCGGCGATGCAGAACCGATGGTGGAACAGACCATCTGCGATTTTGGCAAAGCCCGCCATCTTGGGCGTTTGCCAATGCTGGAACAGCTGACACCCGAAACTTTAAAGGCGCGCTTTGCCAAAGAATTTGACCCATCGAGCTTCCTATGACCCCAAATGCATTTGACGCCAAGCATCTGTGGCATCCCTATACCAACGTAGAAAAGCCGGGACCAACCCATAGGGTGGTTTCGGCCAAAGGTGTTCACCTGACGTTGGAAGATGGCACCAGAATGATCGATGCGATGTCATCTTGGTGGAGTGCAATTCACGGCTATGGTCAAGCTTCAATCATCCAAGCGGTCAAGGATCAGGCTGATTGTATGCCCCATGTTATGTTTGGCGGGTTAACCCATGATCCTGCCATATCCCTAGGGCAGAAGCTGCTGGCCATTACGCCGCCCTCCATGCAGCGTATTTTCTATTCGGATTCAGGGTCGGTTGCTGTCGAAGTGGCGATGAAAATGGCCGTGCAATATCAATATGCCACTGGACATCCCGATAAAACCCAGTTTGCCACAGTGCGATCTGGCTATCATGGCGACACATGGAAAGCGATGAGCGTCTGTGATCCGGTGACGGGGATGCACCATCTATTTCAAAATGCCCTAAGCGTTCAATATTTCGCACAGAAACCCCCGATTGATATCGCCGGTGAGTGGGATCATGATCCGGTTAAAAATGGACTGAGCGATCTGTACCAGCTTTTGGAAAGCCACCACTGGACAATCGCGGCTCTTATACTGGAACCCGTTGTGCAAGGCGCAGGCGGTATGTTTTTTTACCACCCCGAATATCTTAATCAGGCACGCGCTCTATGTGATGCCTTTAATGTTTTGCTGATCTTTGATGAGATTGCCACTGGCTTTGGGCGCACCGGCAAGATGTTCGCCACCGAACTGACAAGGATCGAGCCCGATATCCTATGTCTGGGCAAAGCCCTAACGGGCGGTACAATGTCGTTCGCCGCAACCATGACCTCGGATGAAATTGCGATCGGTATTGGAAATGGTGTGCCAGGTGTGTTCATGCACGGGCCGACATTCATGGCCAATCCACTGGCCTGTGCGGCAGCCTGTGCCAGCTTGGATTTACTGGAAACCACCCCTTGGCAGGCGAATGTTGACGCCATTGAGGCGCAGCTCACCCATGAACTAGCACCGCTACGATCCTTGCCGCATGTTTTTGATGTGCGCGTTTTAGGGGCGATTGGGGTGATCGAAATGGATCACCAAGTCAGTGCGGATCAAGCCCACCCCTTGTCTAAAGAGCTGGGCGTGTGGTTACGCCCGTTTGGGCGGCATATCTATTGCATGCCACCTTTTGTGATCACTTCAGAGGAGTTGTCACAAGTAACAAACGCCATGGCTAAACTGGCCAAGGTTTTATAGATGCAACACCAATGGTTAAAGCGGGCGGTAAATGCATCCCAAGTGATCGTGATTTTTGGCGGCTGGGCCATCGGTGCAGAAGCTTTTGCCCATCTACAAACCGCAGCAGATATACTCTATATCTGGGACTACCGCGATCTTGAGACCGACCTACCAGAGTTACAGTACTATGAAACGCGCGTGTTGGTGGCATGGTCTTTCGGGGTCGCTTCCTATTGCTATTGGCAACAAGACCGAGTTGATATTTTTGACCGCAAAATTGCCCTGAACGGCAGCATGACGCCAGTTGATCGTTTCAGGGGCATTCCACCGCTGATCATGCAAAAAACCATCGACATGCTGTCAAATGATAGCTTTCAGGTTTTTTTAGCCCGGTGTTATGGCAAGAAACAACCACACCAATCCATTGACGTACTTGCCCGAAAAGCGGAACTTATTGCAGTGCAAGCCCGCGATTACACTGGGGGCACACTGCATTGGGATAAGATTTGGATCAGCCGCAGCGATAAAATATTCCCCTTCGCCAATATGCAAAGGGCATGGCCAGAACCCTTAAATATACTGGACGGCCCGCATGTTCCTTTTGCCGTTTGGGCATCATGGGATGAGGTCATCGCATGATATTAAGTCCCCCGCCCTCACAACACAAAATTCAACAGAATTTTCAGCGTGGATTTCGTAAATACAATGACAATGCATATATGCAAAAGCATATTGCCACCCGATTGATCGACCTTTTTGCACAAACCGCCAGCATACCCAATTTCCGCAACGCCTTGGAAATAGGCTGTGGAACAGGCTTTTTGACACAAGAACTCGTGCAACGCTTATCCGTTGATCACTGGATGATTAATGATCTTGTGACAGACAGCGAGGTCCATATCGCCCCCATACTTAACACCCGCGCGTGGGATTTCCTTCCGGGTGCCATTGAAACGAAACACTTGCCACAAAAATATGATTTGATTGCCTCTGCATCGGTCTTTCAATGGATTGCAGATACCCCAAAGCTTTTGAAAAAGCTTTCAGACAGCCTGGCCCCCGGTGGCTGGTTGGTACTCAGCAGTTTTGGACCAAAGCACTTTCACGAGCTACAAGCGTTTGACACCAAATCCTATAGTATGAGCTATTTCTCTTGCAAGGATTGGCGGGCTTTGTTGCCCGACGCTCTTGTCCCAAAGCATATCGAGCAAGATTTTCAGGGGGCAAAGTTTGGCACTGTGCGTGCATTATTGATGCATTTGCGAAACACGGGCGTCAATGCAAACGCACGGCATCAGTGGTCACGCGGAAGATTAGCCACGTTTGAGCAGGAATATACTCAGCGTTTTTCGGATCAAGATCAAAATGTTTACCTGACTTATGCTCCCATTTATATTATTGCGCAAAAGCAGTGAGGGCAGGGTTCCTACCCCAAACGCTGTAAATGCTTCTTCAGTACCGAAACAGCTGTATCACTGTCTTTGCGGGTGATGGCGTTTAAGATTGCTTTGTGATCACGGTCTGTACGTTCTTCCCATGTTGACCGCCATGTTCTCAACAAATGCCGCGCACTTAGGATTTGAAGGTCATAAATTGCCGACAGCAAGCGTGGCATTGCACAAGCCACAAGAATGGTACTGTGAAATTGCCGATTGGTTTGCTCCCATGTGATTAGATTAGTGGCCTCATCACATGCTTGCTGTGCTTCCTTGGCCATGTTCAAATTATCTGACGTCATTTTGGGTATTGCATGCTGCAATGCAAGAGGTTCCAAAGCAAGGCGCATTGCTCTGATTTCAAGAATATCACTTGGATGAAAAGGCGCGACACGTACTCCCCGTCTTGGGATACTCATGGTCAAGCCGCGTGCTTCTAGCCGCAATAAAGCTTCCCGTACCGGAACATGGCTTGTGTTAAATGTTTTCGCGATATGATCTTGGCGTAACTTTTCATCAGGCAGCAATTGCCCGCGAATAATTTGCTCGGTTAAAGCTTTCTGGATCTGATCAGAGATTGTCGTATTAGGTTCGGTCTTCATATTTTATAGATAATTTTTTGTGCGTTATGAAGCAACTATAATCGACTTCATTGCTAATAAAGGCTTCATCCCAGTTGGATTATCTTGCCGCGATTATATTTAACTATTCTTATATAGGTTCTGAATAACAAAATTCATTTCTCATTTAATAAACAATGTTTCTGGATACACCTAGTAGGACATGGGTACCCAGCGTGAATTGAAGGAGCACGTTGCTATGGATTATACAATCGCAGTAACAGAAAATATGCCCACTTCAAGAGAGCTTGGTTATTCAATCATAGGTGACGGAGAGGTTTTTTGATGTTGGCACCGACTGACAGGTCAAAATGTTGCCTTTTTCGATATCGATGTCTTCCAGTGCCATTCTCGCCCGCATATGAACTGTGCCATCATTCAGTTTGGCACGACACGCTCCGCATACGCCAGATTGACATGAAAATGACGGGTTTATTCCAGCGTCTCGCGCGGCCTCTAGGACCGTTTGGTTTTCTGCGATCTGAATTTGCTGTGTTGCCCCATGCAGAGTGACGTTTGCGGTTGCTTCTATACCCCTGATCGTATCGTCAATTTCAGTGGCTCTGCTGTAGCTTTCCATGTGAATGCGGTTAACTGGTACGTCTAGTGACATTAATGCGGCTTTAATCGCTTTGTTCATCTTTCCAGGACCACAGACATAATACTGGGCATCTTGTGCGTAGGGTGGGTTTTCAGAGATGAGTGCCTCGATAGCTTCCTTGTCCACAATGCCCTTACGCCAATAATCAAACCCTGACCACATTGAAGGTGACGATAGAACGTGTTTGACACCGAACCGAGCACCATATGTTTTAGTTAATTTATCAAAAGCTTCATGGAACAGAATACTATCCGCATTCTTGTTGCCATAAGCAAGATAGGCGACGGAATGGGGCTCATTACACATGACTGAATGCAGCATTGAATAAAGTGGAGTTATGCCCGATCCCGCCCCGAAAAAATAATGCGTTCGGCGCTGGTTCGGTTCTGTATCGAGGCAAAACGTGCCAAAAGGTGGCATCACGTTGATCACGTCGCCTTTTTTAATAGTGTCATTGATGTGATTGCTGACGAGACCATCTTTGACCCGCTTTACGGTTATTCGCAAAGGATCGCCAGAAACTGGAGAAGACGATATCGAATAACTGCGCCGTTCTTCTTTGCCGTTCAGATTGAAACGGAACGAAAGATGCTGTCCTGCACGCCATGCAAATGTGCTCTTCAGGCTATCAGGTACATCGAACATGACCGATTTGGCCATGCCACCGATCTCATCTTGTGTCTCAAGCACAGTCAGAGGGTGAAAGTTATGGCTCATTCTGACCCCTCCAACCAATTCAGCACGACTTTCTGGTGATCCAATACGGGGCTCTCGCCTTTCGCAGCGGGTCCCACCTCGTAATGTGGCGAATAGAGTGACTTTTGTTGTTGTTCACACGCATAGATGTCCTCGGCTGTGAAATCCCCGCTTGTCATGGGATCGTCCTCGGAAGAGGTATCGGTTGCTTCATATTTGCCACTTAACCCGAAATTTGCCCAGAAACTCCCCGAGCGCATGGCCTGTTTAGAAAACTCCCAGTCACTAGCGTTTGCAACCCTGCTGCGGTTGATAACACGCGTCAAATCGGGGGCAAGTGGTTCGATAATAAACACATTCCAGCCATCTTCAGCGGCCCCAATTCCGATGCCTGGAAATAGCATAGGTACCCAGGCCCCGTTCATATCTTTGGGGATCACGCGTGGTGCCGTTAGCTTCTTGTCTTGATCCTTTGCGTATTCCGGAACGGGGGGCTCCCAGAAGATGTAATGGGGTCCGACAAAATTATATTCGGCTTTGGCGTGATCATACATCTGGAGCGTGCCTGAATGTAGATGCGATAGGTGATAAACATCAATGTAGTTCTCAACCACAATCTTCCAGTTGGCTTTGATTTCATAGGAACTGCGAGCCTCTTCATATTCTGGTAGTTCTTCAGGTAGGTGAGGTCCAACTTGTGTGTCAATGTCCCCAAACCAATCCATAATCGAGCCCGCGTTTGGATCGGGATGCACAAAAAGCATGCTTTTCCAAATATCCACACTGGCGGGTTTTAACCCAAGGCAACTCTTGTCTATCCCTTGGAACTCTCGATCTTCTTCGGGTACGGAAATCAGATTGCCTTCCAGGTCATAGGTCCAATCATGATAAGGGCAGGTCAATGCTTTTTGCGCCTTGCCAACCGCGCGAATAAGCTGCGTTCCTCGGTGTCGGCAGATATTGTGGAAGGCGCGCAAGCGTCGGTCACGACCCATAACGATGAAAATGTTGTTCAATCCAGCTTGAACGCTGATGTATTGACCAGGCTCGCTGACATCTTCCATGAAACCAGCGTAGCGCCAGGTGTTTGAAAAGATGTTGCGTTGTTCACGGTGAAACCACTCTTGAGAAGTGTAAGCCTCAACAGGTAGGTG
The DNA here is from genome assembly GCA_965206885.1 of Amylibacter sp. GTDB lineage: Bacteria > Pseudomonadota > Alphaproteobacteria > Rhodobacterales > Rhodobacteraceae > Amylibacter. Next base: position 390,035 of record CBDBLJ010000012.1, read on the forward strand.
ATGGAGCATTCTGGACATATCTAACCTCATATTACTTGTGGAAAAAAATCGGACACTATGAGTAGTGCCCCGAGAACGACCCAGGCGATTTGAATGGCCCAGAATAGGATCGGATCGTCGTTCCGTGTTACATCTGACAACAGAAGGGCATGTCCTGAATAAAAATTAGGGATAGTCCAAAATAGAAACAATACCCCCCATAGGAATTGATAACCAAGAGCTGTTGAGGCCATAAGCAAGACAAAAACGAGATAGTTTAAGATACGTTTATTCATTTCGAATGCTTCTTTTTTTCCAGTGATTGGATGAGGGTATTCACAGCATTTCGAGCAATGGTTGTGCTAAGAGCAAGTGGAGCTAAGGAAATGCTGTTAAAGTAAATAGCCATGATGCCATGGGCCAAGGCTCGGGCTTCTGAATTCGAAGCTAAGGAGAACTCTTTTTGAACTTCCGCTGTTAGAGCGTCTTCAAATTCTGTGACACAGGCTGCAAGCCTAGCCGCCAGAGCCTTATCAGCAACACTTTTCAATGTGAGCTCAGCAAAAACAAATACCAACTCTGGAGCGGTTTCATCAGGCGTTCGAAATAGAATATCGATTAACGCTTCAATTCGGTTGGACGCAGGAAGAGCTTCGATCAGTTGTTGGGATTGGTTGCGAAACTCGCCGATGACATGTTTGACCAATTGCTCAAACATGGCTTCCTTATTGCCCAGATGGTGCCTGACCAATGGGCGCGTTATTTTCGCCTCTTCAGCAATAGCCTCTAGAGTTGCACCTGAAAACCCATGCTTTGAAATGGCGCTGACATAAGCTGCTAACACTTGTTGTCTACGCTCATTTCGTTTGGAGGGACGCCCAACCATACTCTTTTACCTCCAATATTTTAGATGTAACCGTGATATTGCGTCATCACTGGGTTGCATGGCTACATCTTCAAATTTTGTCGGCAAACCGCTCGGCCCCATTGCCGTAAATGCGTATCCTTCCATCGGAATGTCGCCATCCATTTCCAGAACAGCATCGCCGTCTTCATCATGCATTGCCGCAAAAGCGTATTTCTTGCTGGATAGGCCGTGGTAGGTGACCGTACTAATACCCGCATCCGCAGCGATATAGGTTATTGCCGTTGCTTTCTTGATGGACATCTTCTCAAACGCTTCAGCATTGTCATAGGCAAGAATGATGATCGCCCCGTTAGTATTGCGAACATCTTCAACAGAGACGGTCAGATTTGAATTGTCGTCTGCTATCGCAGTCGACGAAATTGACAGTGCAGCAGCACAAATCACACTCTTTGCTTTCATGTCGGTTCTCCATTTCATGTGAGTGTATATAAGAACCCTTTAATACATTGTCAATTATGACAATGTATTAAATTGATAATAGAATTATACTAGCGATGTCTATTGAACATTCATTGATTGTGTACACTCTGACATTCTTCTTTGTTAAGAACAGGCGTCAGCTTATGCATGCTCTTTCTTGATTGCATAAAGTAATGCAGATGGGTTGCCGAGTCTGTCGATTGCGCCAATTTTGCCAAAATACCCCCTGTCACACTCTGTAAATGCATCACAGAATATCCGTAATTGGGACTGCTCTTGAGTAAAATCCATAGCGGAGGTAACGCGATCAATTGTGACTTGCTCATCGTTTTGAAGCAATGCAGGATTGTCGCCTGCAACACGTAGATGAACGGATGCCGCGAGACCATTCGATTGAGAAATTTTGGCTATTTGTGTCAATGTATCCCGTACTGGCTCCAAAAAGCCCAAACGGAAGATCGCGCCAGAAATAGGTGATTTAGAAAGCGCCTCTAACATCTCACTATCGTTCGAACTGAAGCCGTGGTTAATGACGTGAAAATAAGTATCGCCCGCATTCAGATCAGCCTTGGTCCGCATTCTAGACAGAAAAACTGGCAGCCCTGTGTAATCCTGTGCTGCGGTGATCTCTGGCAAAAGCTCTGAAAAACTGGACCAGTCGATTGTCATCTCCCAGTCCTGTAAAACATCTGCTGCTTTCTTGATCAGAGCCATGTCGCTCTCGGAAGGCAGGGCAAAGCTGAAGAGCGTTGCGCGTAACCCCAAATGATGTAGATGTCGTAGGCGTTCAAACCGCATTGGATCACGTAGGTCACTGAGTGGGATACGGATGTTCTGGATGCCCATCTCGATCAATGCCAGCAGCGGATAGTCGTTACGAACAAGCTTGCGATCGAATTCGTCGAGACCTCCCGAAGGTGGTACTTCGGTGATTTCAGCCCAATTCTGGCGCAGGTCGAAACCGATGAGTGCTGCCGTGTTCTGGCGCGGGGTTAACCCCAGTGACGCAAAGGGTTTCGCCGTTTGACCTTCTGTCAATTCCATCCCTTCGGTACGAATTATCTGGACGGTGTGACCGTGCTCAAAGACCGTAACGATAAAATAACCAAGTTTAGCACGGTCATCGCGGCCAAGCTCGCTATCTTGGCGTGGTGCAACGCGCGCCATTTCGGAATAATCTTGCCGCACAAAGCTTGTTGAGGGTGCAAGGTAATAGTCCGTATTGTCGTAGCGATCGTACCAAAAGTTGTGAGCGTGACCTGAGAACATAGCTTCAACTTTGTGAGACGTTAGCAAATCCAGTATCCACTTTCGACCTGGTGGATCGGTGTTATCGTAATGGTTCGGCTCGTCAGGGGCGCATAGATAGGGAGGGTGATGGAGCATCAGGAAAATGCGTTCTTGCGTCTTTGATAACTCTGCCTCAAGCCAAGCTTGTTGCGTTGCTTCATCGGGAAGGCCTGAGTTGATTAGCTGCGCATTCAACAGCACGTATCTAATCCCCTTATGGGAAAAGGCGCTGTATTGCGGGCCGAAATGCTGCTCCCAAATCGAGATAGTCTCGGATGAGGTCGGTTCGCTCGGAGCTCCTTTGACAGGCGTATCGCCGATGTCGTGGTTGCCTGGGAGGATATGGATCGGGACCTTTAGGTCTGCCACAATTGTCTTGTACGCTGCAGCTGCCTCTGCAAAAAGCTCACCTGAACCTGGCACAGGGTGCACAAGATCGCCCAAATGAACGACGAAGTCGATGTTCCGCGAATTCAAATCTGCGACAACATGGCGAAATCGACGATTGGCACGTGCATTCACTGGAAAAGGCGAATTACACTGGTCGTCATCGGGGTTTACATGAGTGTCCGAAATTACTGCGAAGGTAAATTTCTTTTCTCCGAGATCTTGTGGCATCTTTTATCCTCCCGTCGTCAGTACCGAAGCCTTACCCGTCCGCGTTGCTTGTATCCGGCTTCGGATCAACACGAAAATCGACAAGGCTGTGAGACACCAGAACACAATACAGATTGCGTTGCGGAAGAAGATAGTCTTGTCACCATCGGCTATAAGCAGAGATTGGCGGAAGTTATCTTCGAGAAGCGGTCCAAGGACGAAAGCAATCAGGAACGGTGCCACTGGGATATCAAGACGCAGCATTGTGAACCCAACCAATCCCATGGACAGCATCACAAAAATGTCGAAGAGACTATTGTTCACTGCATAAGCTCCATACACACACAGTACAAAGACGATAGGGTAGAGAATACGGTTTGGTACCGTGGCTACGCGGCTGAAAAATTTGATGGCAACTTTGCCAACGACCAGAAGATAGGCCGAACTGAGTAAGATACCCATGAATAAAGCATAGATCATCGGCAGGTTCTGTTCGAACAGAATCGGACCAGGGCGCAAACCGTGAATCATGAATGCGCCAAGAATCACAGCGGTAATAACATCGCCAGGAATGCCAAGGGCCAGAAGTGGAATCATCGTAGCACCAGCCACACCATTATTCCCAGCCTCTGCCGCAGCCACGCCTTCGATTTCACCTTTGCCAAATGTTTCAGGAGTTTTGGAATTTCTACGCGCCTCTGAATAAGACAAAAACGCTGCTGGAGCGCCGCCAATCCCTGGAATAGCTCCGAGAATGACACCGAAAAAGCTGCCGCGCACTGTAGACTTTAGAACTTTCTTGAAGTCTGCCCAAGTTGCGCCGTTGCCAAGATCCTGTTTCTGCGCACCAGGTGGGCGGGCGCGACGCGTAGCGCGGTCTAGGATTTCAGGTAAAGCAAACAACCCAATCAATACTGGAATGAAATTCAAGCCGCCCATCAAGCGATAGTCGCCGAAGATAAACCGTTCTGTTCCGTAAACGAGATCAAGTCCGAGGGTTGCAAGAAATAGGCCAAGACATGCGGCGAGAATGCCTTTTGCAAGGCTAGGACCAGAAACACCCGCGATGATCGTCAGAGAAAAAACAATCAGTGTGAAAAATTCAGGCGGACCAAAGCGTAAAGCAAAGCTGGCAAGCACGCCTGCGAATAGGATAAGTGACACATTAGAGATCAGGTCGGCAACGCATGATGCATATAATGCGATATCAAGCGCTTTACGAGCTTGTCCCTTTTGGGTGAGTGGATAGCCATCCAAAACCGTACACGATGCAGCTGGAGTACCTGGGGTTTTTATAAGGATCGCAGTGAGTGATCCGCCATATAAACCGCCTTTGTAAACTCCCAACAGCAGCAAAATTCCGGTGACAGGTTGCATGGTAAAGGTAAATGGCAGTGCCAGTGCCACACCCATTGGCGTGGTCATTCCTGGGATAGCTCCAATAATAGTGCCAACCGCCACGCCAATACCGACGACGAGAATGTTTTCTAGGCTGAAGAACAGCGCGAAAGCCTCAAATATAATGTCCATCTGTAACCCCCTCCCAAGGGTAAAAGCCTGCTTAGGCGCTGAAGATACCCAAAGGGATCGGAACGCTCGCTACGTATCGAAAAAAAAGATAAAGAAGCACTGGAACTCCGATGCCCAATGCTGCAATGAGCCAGAATTTCCGCTCACCGAAAAACAACATCATTGCGCAAATCAGGATTATTGAAGCGGCAACGACACCAAGGGTTGTTAAACTGAAATAGAAAGCGAAGAGCGCAATAATTAAGATTACGGTTTTCAATGCACCAGGAAGGGTCGCCAGCTTATATTCTGCTGCAGCGTCGGCCTCCTCGTTGGTTTCGGTTGGTGGCTGCTTCATAAATGTATTTTCTACGAGCAAGAATATCGATGACAGGATCGCGCCAATTGCGATGATCCGTGGCCAAAAATCGGGACTGAGTGCTGCAGTTTTGATATTGCCTGGCACTTTCACTCCTTGCGGGATCAAAACAAAAACAGCCACAAAGCCAAAGGCTAAAAACAGTAGTGCCGCAAATATATCGCGCTTACGTTCGTAATTCATGCTGCGTCCTTTCGCTTAAGTGCGTGTAGATCTAGGTTGCCCATCGCCACATGTGCGCGCAGTGCAAGCCATCGACTGGCACCTGTTGGGGTTAGGTCTGTTGTTTTAATTTCTGGCATCGAACCCACAGAACCCATGATCTCATTCAACGCGGTATGGAAGCCAGCCACGTATTCGCGCGAAGCGGTGAGCGGGCCTGCCAATAAAAGCAATTCAGGTCGGATCAGATCGAGAGTTAGCGATGCAAATTGTGCTGTCATCCTACCTTTCTCGGTTAAAAGTGAGGTAAGCACAGGATTTTCTGGCGACTTTTGAACCAGTTCTACAAGATTGATGCCGAGTTCAGTATCAGACATCTTTGAAACACGTTCGAGACCAATCATCTCGTTCAGAATCGAAATGCCCCCACAAACTGCATCAAGTTTTCGATTGCTGCCGTCTGGTATCACTGCGCGGGTCAAGACGCGCCCGAAATCCAGACACATTCCATTCGCATCTGTCTTACGTACAGCCATACCAAACCCGAGGCTGCAGTGTAGCGTGGCTGTGTCTCCAATATCTTTGCTAACACCGAAATCGCCTTCTGATACGTTGATCGACAGTGAAGGCACTTCAAGAACCAATGGCGTTTGTAATATCTCAGTAACGATGTCTGAGACAGGGATCATGTCATTCCAGCCAAATGTTGGTGCTCTTAATATAGTTCCCGAGGTTTTGTCCAGATCTGCCGCTACCGCGATACCAACACCAAAAAGACGATCGCGATCCTTTACATGTAATGCAACCAACTCGGCGGCTTTCTCAATGCAAGAACGTATGAAAGCTTCTCCATCAGAGGAGGGGGCATTCGGGGATACCCACTCCGCAATTTTATTATTCTCCAGATCGGCCAGAGTTACCGATTGGCGGAACGCGTTGAGGCCAATGCCAAGTATATAACCGCCCGCGCCCCGAGCTGAGAGACCGACGAAGCGCCGCCCTGGCTTGCCATCAGATTCGGCAGGCCCAGATTCGCGAACCAATCCAGCATCAATCAAATCACGCGTGATGCGTGAAACGCTTGCATTATTTAACTGTAAGCGTGCACCGATAGCACTACGCGATATCTTGCGTTGGCGCAGAATCTCTCCAAGAACCAGATTTCGGTTCAACGTTCCGATATCGTTTTGCGGCGCCATAAGGTTGATCCCTTTTTGAATGTTACACTTAATGTATAATTGATTGTTTACAGTAAGTAAATAACTTAATGTGGAAAAAATAATACCGTGGAATCTTCACAAACCACAACCAATCAGGGTAATTGGGGCAACTTGGCGGGAATTTTCGCAATCCGGTTCAAGTGGGCACATTTGACGCACTCATCATCATGTCCATCTTGAAGATCTTTGGTTTAGATTGCGGCAAATTGACTCGCATTTACATATGAGGATTCCAAAGGCGAAGTATTTTCTGCTCTATAGGGCGATGTTGCCATCGCCTCCACACTCTCTTGATGATTTGTCCAATGCCGCGCTTAAAGATTTGGTTTTCGCGCTCTTTGCTGAGCTTTCAGAGCTGAGGCAGGAAAGGACCGAATTGCGGGACGAGATCAGACAGCTCAAGAAACTTCCGCGACGTCCGAATATCAAACCAAGCGGTCTGGCCTCACAAGACAAGAGCAGCAAGCAGGATTCCGAGCCCAGCGGGGGATCAAAAACAGACGGGAAGCAAAAGAAAAATCGGCGCGGTCCACGACGCAGTAATCTGAATTTACACAAACGCGAGGTCAAGGTCACTCTTGAAGATGTACCTGATGGGTCCACACGCAAAGGCTATCAAGCGCATACCATTCGTGACATCGTGATTTACGCTGAAGAAGTGACTTACCTTCGGGAGGTCTGGCAGTTTCCCGATGGCAGTCGCCGCGTGGCCTCGCTCCCACCCGGGGTGGTAAAGGGCCGCCAGCAGTATGGGAATAATCTGAAGGCCCTGACGATCACGCTGTATCATCAATGCCAGTCCACCGTTGCGCGTATCGCGGCTTTGCTGAATGACATGGGTCTGGACATTTCCGCTCGTCAGATAAAGCGGTTTCTGAACGAAGATATCCAGGGCATTGTCGACGAGCAGCAGGACGTGCTGAGAGCGGGTATGGAAACTGCTGCATGGATCAATGTCGATGACACCGGAGCGCGCCATCAGGCCAAAAACGGCTTCTGCACCGTAATCGGCAATGATCTTTTTACCCACTTCAGATCGACCGGCTCGAAAAGCCGCCTTGATTTTCTTGAACATCTCTGTGCGGGTGACCTGACCTACACCGTCAATGACGAAGCGCTTGACTACATGAGACGCATGAGGTTGCCCGAAAAAACCATAGTGCTTTTTGCCTCACATCCGCATCGGATATTTCGCGGTGAGGACGCGTGGCAGGCCCATCTGGCCACCCTCGGGATTGACCGCATAACGGTGAAACCGGACCCGATAAAAATCGCCACCGAGGGCGCGCTCTGGGGCAGTATCTGCGATGCTGGACGCCTTTCCGATACGGTGATCCTGAGCGACGATGCTGGCCAGTTCAATGTCGGAGATGCTCATGCGCTGTGTTGGGTGCATTTGGAGCGTCTCATTCGCAAGCAACAAAGCACCAACGAAATCCAATTTGCGCGTGTCCAAGCCGTACGAACATCCGTTTGGGACTTCTACCGGGAACTCTCAGCTTTCAGACAAGATCCCTGCGATGCGCAGCGCGAGGGGCTTTCGGCGCGTTTCGACGCGATATTTGAGCAACGAACGGGCGATGCAAATCTCGACAACCTGCTTAGACGGCTGAAGGTAAACAAGGGTGAATTGCTGCGTGTTCTGGATTATCCGAGTACACCCCTGCATTCCAACAGCGCGGAACGCGATATACGGTCTCAGGTCACGAGGCGGGCGGTCTCGCAGGGAACCCGCAGCCAAAGCGGTCGGGCCGCACGCGATGCCGGCCTTGGCGCATTGAAAACCTGCCAAAAACTTGGGGTATCATTCTGGCAATATGCGCGCGCCCGTCTTGGGGTTGCCGGTGCGGTCTGCGTTCCCAGTCTCGCAGACCTTATCATACAGCGCTCAATGGCCAGACAGTTCTCGCCAAGTTGCCACAATTCCAATCATGATATGCGGGGACTGTATGAGTAAATACATCGAATCCGGGCACAAGCGCAATGACCAGGACTTCTATCCGACGCTTCAAGCCAAAGAGATGGTGCGCGACCTCGTTCTTTCTGCAGGCGTCAGCATCCCACCAGTTGCATGGGAACCACATGCAGGCGAAGGCCATTTGGTTGATGCCCTCAAGAATATGAACATCCCGGTATATGCCAGCGACATTGAGCCCCGCGCCAAGGGTATTGTCGAAATGGGCTTTCTGGCTCAGGATCGCCTGCCTTCAGACCAAATTCGATCCATAGTCATGAACCCTCCGTTCAGCTCTTTGGATGCACAACTCGGTCACGCTCTGAAACTCATGCAGCCTGTCACGGGGACAGTCCTGATGCTTGCACGCACATTGCTTACATCCGGTAAAAAGCGGCAGTCAAACTTCAGGAACCATCCACACTTCGCCGCAAAGATCGAAATGGTGGGGCGACCCTTCTGGTTCACAGATTACAGAAACAGCCCAATTCATCCTTACTCCTGGTATCTCTGGGACTTCAGTACAGAGCATCCCCTCCCGGCCATAAAGTGGATTGATCCCCTATAATCTGGTGTTGCGTGCCGCCACCTTTATCTATTCGTTGCAGAAAGGTCGGCCCTGTTGACAGGGTATCGGGGCTTTGCCAAACCCCGCCAAGTTGCCCCAATTACAATTCCAGAGGTATTTGATAGGCATTTTTTACGGCAGGCTGCTTTTTGACGCAAAAAAAGCCTGTTTTGTTCCGTTTTATGCGGCATTCATGCTTTATGGAGCCGCCTGAGCGGGTATTTCTGAATTCTAGACGGATTCAGGCTGTGGCTTGCCGTCGTTCATGGAAGATGAGACGCTTCATATTGTAGGTGGCTCTTCTCCGCTTTGTTGAGTAGAAAAAGATGCCGACCGCCAAGTAACCTGTTGATATGTATGGTTTCTGATAACTTTACATAGAGCAGGTATATGACAATCAACATCTCGCAGCATATTTTAGGCCTCAAAGGGCAACGTGTAAATGAAATTAAACTGGATGACGGCGGTGTTAAGATTGTCATTCACTGCAGCCGAGACGCGCGTAGGAGGGCTATAGACCCTGCTACAGGCCAGAAGGGAAGCATCAACCAGCATGTCCGCCGACAAGTAAACGACATCCCCCTTTTTGGGTATCCTTGTGTGGTCGAGATTGAGCTGGCGCAGGTTTATATTAACAAGGGCGAACGCCGCATTGAGGGGTGTGATTTTGTTGATAAAGGGTGCCGTTTCACTCACCGATTTTGCCGACTGATCAGTGGATTATGTCGGCATATGTCTATTCAAGCGGTTTCCAGACATTTGGATATACGATGGGAAACGGTCAAGAATATCGACAGGGCATACCTTATTGAAACTCTCCCTACGCTTGATCCTGCAGAGCTAACTGGCTTGGAATATATTGGTGTAGATGAAGTTGCCCGGGCGAAAGGTCATGACTACATGACGGTGGTCTACGATATGGTTGGCGGTCATCTGATCTGGGTTGAAGCAGGCCGAACTGCCGAGGTTTTTTCAAGGTTTTTGAAACAACTGCAACCAGATACAGCCTGCAAAATAAAGGCCGTAGCGATGGATATGGGGCCTGCCTACCAAAAGGCTGTCAGAGAGTCCTTGCCGTTGGCCGACATAGTATTTGACCGTTTCCACGTCATGAAAAACTACAGCAAAGCTATCCATAATCAGCGTCGACTTGAGTTCAGAAAGGCCGATCCAAGTGGTAAAGAGTTGATGAAAGGGACGCATTATCTGTTGCTCAAAAATGCGGATAAGTTGAGTGAAAAACAAAGTGACAAGCTGCAAAGGTTGCTGGAGAGCAATAGCAACCTGAATGCACTTTACGTCTTGAAAGAACAGCTTCAGCTGCTGTGGAGTGCCGCTTCATTTGAGGCGATGGCGGAGCAACTGGAACGTTGGTGCCTGATAGCAGATCAGTCACAGATGCTCTATCTAAAAAAGTTCACGAAATCCCTACGGAAACATTGTGTGGGCATCTGCAACTACGCCAAACACAAGCTCACAAGCGCCAGGATAGAGGCTGGTAATGTCAGTATAGGAATGATCCGTAAGCGAGCCAGAGGCATCAAGGATACCGAATACTTCAAACTCAAAATTAGACAATCATCCATTCCAGATAATCAATCTATGCTCTATTTGAAATCCTAAATCTACTCAACAAAGCGGAGAAGTGCCTTGTAGGTTATGTTGGCGAGTGTCATCTTTGTTGTGGCGCGTTGAATTCCGATGGTTCTAATGGATAAATCCATCGGGCCCTTCTGATGACCAAAGACATGCTCGACACAGGTGCGAAATATAGAACGTGTCGCATTACCGCGCTCGATGTGTTTGGGCATTGGTTTGCCTTTTGGTTTTTTACGGTGGATGTGGGAGAAAAATCCATTGGCCTTAAGCCATGCCTCATTGCTCTTGGTGCGGTAAGCTGTATCGGCCCAAACCTTGCCAGAACGATTGTCCTTGGTGAGCACTGACGCCAACTCATGACCGTCATAGCGCGCTGCATCTGTTGTTTTTTCACCTCTGATAAACCGAAACTTACGGTCAATGCTGATGTGGTTTTTATAGCCAAAGTGAGGTACGGAAATATCAACTAACCCCGCATCTTTCTCACCCGTCTTGGTCGTTTTAGCCTTGCTATACTTGACCATCCACCGTGCGTCGGTGTCCTTCTGTGCCGCCTTGGCTGGATTATCAGGCCAGATATCTTTTGCATCTTCGCCAGCCTTGGCGCGGGCTTTCTCGCTTGAAGTCATACGTTGGCGTGGGGCTGCAATCAGCGATGAGTCTACAATTTGTCCCCCAGTTTGTTTGTAACCCCGATTACGTAAATGATCCTCAAAGGTTGCAAACAAATCAGTCAACACACCCGCTTGGGTCAACTTCTCCCGAAACACCCAAATGGTCTTTTGATCTGGCGTCGGCTCCCCAATTTGCAAACCAAGAAAACGCAACCAGCTAAAACGATCGCGGATCAGAAACTCCATCCGCTCATCACTTAAATTATGCATCGACGCTAATATCAAAATCTTAAACATCATAACCGCATCATAGGGCGGACGACCCCCCTGTGGACGCTCTCCATAGTTAAGTGCACTTGTCAGTGCACACCGAAACATCTCAAAATCCACATGCTCAGAAAGCGCGACAAGTGGGTCGCCTGTTTTAGACAAACGCTCAAGATGATCAGAAAAATCAAACAATCCTGCTTCGTGCATCAAAATATCCTCCTGAAAATATTGAATCACAAAATACACCTAAAAGATAGGTTTTTAGAGGTGTCCAGCTTGGCTGACCGCTGCACTGTCCACACAGACTTTCATTGCGAAATCCAGCATGGCTTTTTGGCGTTCTGTAATGTCTGCCTTGCGGTAGTTCACGGCAACTTGGTCTGCGATCAAGGCGTTCTTGGCGCGAATACGTAAAACGGCACCGTGGGCGACAACACAATAAAGACAGCCATTTTCGTTGGATGTTGCCACAATGATCATTTCGCGGTCTGCTTGGGTCAGCCCACTTTCTTTTTCCATCAATGCGTCGTGATAGGCGAAAAAGGCGCGGAATTCATCGGGACGATGGGCAAAGGTCAGGAATACGTTTGGCACGAACCCTGCTTTTTCTTGCACTGCTAGGATACGCTCGCGAATGTCATCAGGCATATCGGCAAGTTCTGGTACGGGAAAACGGCTGATGGGATGTGTCATATGTAACTTACCAATGGGGGGGAGGTTGATTGCCGATGATTTCGCCAGACAAGGATTGTGCCTCTTGTTCGGCGGAGCGTTCCATCAACATTTGGATGCGGCGTTCGGCAAGATCAAGCCGTTTGGCTTGCTCTGCAACAATATCGGATAATTCTTCTGCCAAACGGTTTGCATGGGACAGTTGAATTTCCAATTCGGTTATGCGTTCAATATCGTTCATAGGTTATGTCTTACAAACTTGCCCCCTTAGGCGCAATCCGTTAGATGAGCGCATAAGTAAAGGAGCCTAAAGCGATGGCTAGAGATAAGAAAAAGAAACCACAACGGCCCAAGGCGTTACCGCCGAAGGGTTTTCGGGACTATTTTGGGGCGGAAGTGGCAGAGCGTTCAGCGATGTTATCCCAGATTTCTGAGGTTTATCATCGCTATGGGTTTGACGCGTTGGAAAGCTCGGCTGTTGAAACGGTTGAGGCTTTGGGCAGCTTTTTGCCAGATGTGGAACGCCCGAATGCGGGTGTGTTTGCGTGGCAAGACGAAGATGATGCTTGGATGGCGTTGCGGTATGATCTGACAGCGCCTTTGGCGCGTGTCTATGCACAGTTTCGCAATGACCTGCCAATACCATATCGCCGTTATGCAATGGGCCCTGTTTGGCGGAATGAAAAGCCTGGTCTTGGGCGTTTCCGTCAGTTCTATCAATGTGATGCGGATACTGTTGGGGCGGCTTCAGTTGCTGCGGATGCAGAAATTTGTGCGATGCTGTCCGACACGTTGGAAAATGTAGGCATCCCGCGCGGTGATTACATCGTGCGTGTGAACAACCGCAAAGTTCTGAATGGTGTGTTGGAAAGCATGGGATTGTCCGAAGACGTGGGTGCCGACCGTGATGCGGTTTTGCGCACGATTGATAAATTCGACAAAGTTGGTGAAGCGGGTGTACGTGAATTGCTGACCAAAGGCCGTCTTGATGCGTCTGGGGCTTACATCGATGGTGTTGGCTTATCTGCGGATCAGGCCGAACCTGTGATTGCGTTTCTGACGTCCAAAGCTGCTGATGCTGTTGGGACTTTGGCGAATTTGCGCAATGCGGTTGGTGGGTCAAGCATTGGTTTGGATGGTATCAATGAATTGGAAACGATTGGTGATCTGATGGCCTCTGGTGGATATGGTTCTGATCGTGTGGAAATCGATCCATCGGTTGTCCGTGGTTTAGGCTATTACACTGGGCCAGTTTATGAAGCTGAATTAACGTTCGAGATTTTAGATAGCAAAGGCCGTAAACGTCAATTTGGTTCGGTTTCTGGCGGTGGCCGTTATGACGATCTGGTCAAACGTTTCACAGGCCAAGAAGTGCCAGCAACGGGTGTGTCCATCGGTGTGGATCGTTTGTTGGCAGCACTTCGTGAAAAGGGTCGTATGGGCTCTGTTTCTAAAGGACCAGTTGTCGTGACGGTTATGGACCGTGACCGTATGGGCGATTACCAAGAGATGGTTGCTGAATTACGTAATGCAGGTATTCGTGCCGAAGTGTATTTGGGCAACCCAAAGAACTTTGGTAATCAGTTAAAGTACGCGGATAAACGCGAAAGTCCTGTGGCTGTTATCGAAGGTGGTGACGAAAAAGCAGCAGGCGTTGTGCAAATCAAAGATCTGGCCCTTGGCGCACGTTTATCAGCCGAGATTGAAACAACCGAAGAATGGAAAGCCCAACCTGCGCAGATGGAAATCAAACGCGGTGATTTGGTAACAGAAGTGCGTAAGATGATTGAACGTGCGGAGAGTGCCCAATAATGTCACCCGTTGCGATTAAAACCTTAGCTGGGCAATTATCCAATGCTTTCATGAATGCAGGGGCTGTACCTGTTGAAGCACCTGCATTGCAACCTGCGGAAGTGTTGTTGGATTTATACGGCGAAGACATTCGTGGCCGCGCCTATGTGACAGATGATCCTGTAAATGGTGAGCAAATGTTACGTCCAGATTTTACGGTACCAGTTGTGCAGATGCATATGAATGATGGTGCAGAACCTGCGCGTTATACATACAATGGCCCTGTTTGGCGGAAACAAGAACCAAAGCATGGGCGTGCAACGGAATATCTGCAAGTTGGGTTTGAGTTGTTTGATCGGAACGATTCAGCCCTGTCTGATGCGGAAGTGTTTTCACTGTTCTATAATATTTTGCGCCCGTATGGCTTGCGTGCGATGACAGGCGATATTGGGTTGTTGTCTGCTGCAATTGATGGGTTGTCTACAACAGCGCGTCGTAAGGAACGTTTGAAACGTCAAATTTGGCGTCCAGAGCGTTTTCGCCAATTGTTGGATTGGTACAGTGGTAAGGCTGACAACCTGCCAGCGCGTGTTGCGTTGTTAGATCGAATTAATGCATCTAGCGCAGAGGCCGTTTTAGCTGATGCGCAACCTTTCTTAGGTGTCCGTAATGAGGCTGAAGTTTTGGCGCGTGTGGCGAGTTTACAAGAAGACGCTGCAACGCCCCCAATTCCAGCCAAAGAGTTGGCTGTTGTCGAGGAATTATTAGCGTTGAATGGGACTGCGGCGGATGCATTGAAAACATTACGTGGTGTTCAGGATCGTTTGGCGGGTTTCAGTGCTGCCGTTGATTGTTTGGAAATGCGATTAATGGCTTTGGCTGCCAGTGGTATTGATCTTAAGTCGTTGCCGTTTGAGGCAAACTTTGGTTTGACTTCGATGGAGTATTACGATGGTTTTGTGTTCGGTTTCTTTGACGGTGAAAACGTCATTGCCAGCGGCGGTCGTTATGATGCTTTGACCCAAGTTTTGGGGCAGGGACGGTCTATTCCAGCTGTGGGTGGTGTAATCCGCCCTGATGTTTTAGCAACTGTTGGCAGAGGTGCATCATGAGTGCTTTGAAACTTGGTGTGCCATCTAAAGGACGCTTGCAAGAAAAGACTATAGAATGGTTTGCTGAGCACGGCATTACATTGACGCGCACAGGATCGGATCGTGAATACTCTGGTGCTGTATCTGGTGTAGATGGTGTTCAACTGGTGATGTTATCCGCTGGTGAAATTCCAAAAGAATTAAAAGCGGGTCGTATTCATTTGGGTGTGACGGGCACGGATTTAATCCATGAAAAATTGCCTTTGTGGGATCGTGAAGTTGTGAACTTACAAGAGCTTGGTTTTGGTCATGCGGACTTGATCATTGCGGTGCCCAAAGGTTGGATTGATGTGGATTGTATCGAGGATTTAGATGCGGTTTGTGCGCAATTCCGTATGAACCACGGTTATCGTTTACGGATTGCTACAAAATACCATAATTTGGTGCGTGGATTTTTGCGCGCGCGCGGTGTTGCTGATTACAGATTGGTGGACAGCCAAGGTGCCACAGAAGGTGTTGTGAAAAACCTAACGGCGGAAGCAATTGCAGATATTACATCTTCGGGTGATACGTTGAACGCAAACCACTTGAAGATCATATCCGATGGATTGATCTTACAATCGCAAGCTTGTGTTTTTGGCAGTTACTCTGCTGATTGGTCTTCGGGCGCTCAAACGGCTCTTGGTGCAATTGCCGCCAAAACGGGCTGGGATATTGCAAAACTAAAAGGTTAAATAGAGCGATGCTAACGTTTTACACTGTGCAAGAAATGCGTGAACAAGTTGCGCAATGGCGTCATGAAGGTCTGCGCATTGGCGTGGTGTTCACGATGGGCAATCTGCATGAAGGGCATCTGACGCTGGTTGATGCGGCTTTGGAAAATACCGACCGTGTGATTACGACGATCTTCGTCAACCCTACACAATTTGGCGAAGGCGAAGACTTGGATAATTATCCACGCACAGAAGGCCGTGATACGCAAATGGTGGCTGAACGCGGTGGGCATGCGATGTTTACCCCATCGGCGTCTGAAATGTATCCAACAGGTTTTACAACACGCGTTTTGGTGGATGGTTTGACAGATGTGCTATGCGGCGCGGCGCGCCCTGGTCATTTTGATGGCGTAGCACAGGTCGTGACCAAGCTTTTGAACCAAGCACAGGCTGATGCGACGTTTTTTGGCGAAAAAGATTGGCAACAGCTTACTGTCATCAAGCGCTTGGCCCAAGATTTGGATATTCCAACTGAAATCCACGGGGTAGCTATCGCACGTGATGAATACGGTTTGGCTCTCTCATCCAGAAATGGGTATTTGGATAAGCAGCAGATTGAAGTGGCACGTAAATTCAACGTGATCCTGAAAAAAGCAGCTTATGATATTGGCGCAGGTGGTTCTGCTACGAATACTTGCGAAAAAGCAGTTGAGGCTATTTTAAAAGCTGGCTTTGAGGCGATTGATTATCTGGAATGCCGCGATTCAGAGACATTGGAGTTGGTTGATAAAGCCGAAGGTCGATCTTGCCGTATATTTGGCGCCGCCCACCTTGGGCGTGCGCGTTTGATTGATAATCATTTGGTGAATTAACGCAATCCTAAGTCAGCCAGCGCAATTTCTAAATCTTTAGGGAGATTATCATCGGTAGCACGGCCTTGCGGCAGGTCTGATGGCGCATCTTCTGCGGTTAAATATCGCCAACCTTGAAAAGGGCGGCGTTGTACGGCTGTGGTGCGAATTAATTCTGGCGTCATCATAATACCGCACCGCCGGATACCATCCTCTCCGATGATTTCTTCGAATCCAGTAATTTGTTGGCGTACTTGAACAAAACCTTTAACGATCCAATACATAGAGCCACCTGCAAAAATTTCTGTTTCGCGTTTGGGCCACATTCGTGTTATGTGTAAATCATAATCTCGGTCCATTTCGGCACGTTTTGCACGTTTCCACTCTGCAAGTGTTTCGACGCTTTCGCTGCCGACACTGAGTTTGATGATATTTATGAAACCGCTCATGTTTTTTAATGTAAAGAGTGGATGTGGAATTGACCAGAGCTTAGCAACAGATTACGCACCAAGCTCTGTCTTTAGAATCGAAAGAAGAATTATATGAGCCGTTTTGCCGCCCCTATTGCTGAACAAATTTGGGACATGAAGTACCGTTTTAAGGACGCTGATGGTGCGCCTATCGATGAAACAGTAGAAGATACATGGCGGCGTATTGCTGGGGCTTTAGCATCAGTTGAAAAACAGCCAGATGAATGGGCTCCTAAATTTTATAGCGCTTTAGAAGATTTTAAATTTCTTCCAGCAGGTCGCATTATTGCTGGTGCTGGTACTGAACGCTCTGTAACTTTGTTCAACTGCTTCGTGATGGGGACGATTCCTGATACGATGGGTGGCATTTTTGACATGCTGAAAGAGGCAGCTCTTACGATGCAACAGGGCGGCGGTATTGGCTATGATTTCTCGACGTTGCGCCCTAAAGGAGCCTTTGTAAAAGGCGTTTCTGCGGATGCAAGTGGACCGCTATCCTTTATGGACGTATGGGATGCAATGTGCCGTACTATTATGTCTGCGGGGTCTCGTCGCGGTGCTATGATGGCAACAATGCGTTGTGACCACCCTGATGTAGAGCAATTTATCGTGGCAAAACAAGACAGTGCGCGTTTACGTATGTTCAACCTATCTGTTTTGATCACAGATGATTTTATGGAAGCTGTGAAATCCAATGGGTCTTGGGATTTGGAATTTGACGGTAAAGTTTATAAAACGATCAAAGCGTTAGATCTGTGGAATAAAATGATGCAAGCGACATATGATTATGCCGAACCTGGCGTGATTTTCATCGACCGTATCAACCAAAAGAATAATCTGCATTATTGCGAAAGTATTGCTGCCACAAACCCATGTGGCGAACAACCTTTGCCACCATATGGTGCATGTTTATTGGGCTCGATTAATTTTGCCCGCTTGGTGAAGAATCCGTTCGAAGACGGTTCTGATTTGGACACGGCTGCCTTGGATGATTTGGTGCGCACGGCTGTGCGTATGATGGATAATGTGGTGGATGCATCTCGTTTCCCATTGGAGGCACAAGCACAAGAAGCCCATGCAAAGCGTCGTATTGGTTTGGGTGTGACTGGCCTTGCCGATGCTTTGTTGATGGTAGGTCAGCGTTATGGCTCGAAAGAGGCTGCGGCAATCACTGAGGATTGGATGAACCGTGTGGCGCGCGCTGCCTACTTGGCATCCGCTGATTTAGCCGCTGAAAAAGGCGCGTTCCCATTGTATGATCAGGATGCATTTTTAGCGTCTGAAACGATGATGGAAATGGATGTAGATGTACGCGATGCGATTGCCGATAAAGGTATTCGGAATGCTTTGCTTACCTCCATCGCACCAACGGGTACGATTTCGCTTTATGCTGGTAATGTATCCAGTGGTATCGAGCCTGTGTTTGCTTATTCCTACACGCGTAAAGTTTTGCAAAAAGATGGATCGCGGACCGAAGAAGAAGTTGTAGATTACGCGGTTGAGATGTGGCGCAAGAAGTTTGGTGATAAAGCTTTGCCTGATTATTTCACCAATGCTCAAACATTAGCACCGCTGGATCACGTACGTATGCAATCGGCTGCACAAAAATGGATCGATAGCTCGATCTCAAAAACGATCAATTGCCCTGAAGATATCAGCTTTGATGATTTCAAAGAGGTCTATATGGCCGCTTGGGATCAAGGCTGTAAAGGCTGTACAACATACCGTCCGAATGATGTGACAGGCTCTGTTTTAACCGTTTCTGAAAACACAGAAAAAGCACCAGAATTGGATAAAGGCGCTGATGTTGTTTACCTATCTGAACCGTTAAGCCGTCCTGACTCTTTGGAAGGCCATACCTATAAAATCAAATGGCCAGAGAATGAGCATGCGATTTATATCACGATTAATGATGTGATTGAGAACACCAAACGTCGCCCATTTGAAGTGTTTATCAATTCCAAAAATATGGAGCACTATGCATGGACCTTGGCATTAACACGCATGGTGTCTGCTGTATTCCGTCGCGGTGGCGATGTGTCATTTGTGGTCGAAGAACTGAAAGCTGTGTTTGACCCACGCGGTGGTGCATGGGTTGGTGGCAAATATATTCCATCCATCTTGGCTGCCATTGGTGGTGTCATCGAGCAACATATGGTTCGCACTGGTTTTATAGCATCTGAAGGAAGTCATTTGAAAACGGATCCACAGGCAGAAGTTATAGCCGTAGGCGAACGCCCTAAAGGCCCTGCCTGCCCATCATGCGGTCAATATGGTATGCGCATGATCGAAGGCTGCATGACATGCGGCGATTGCGGGCATTCTAAGTGTAGTTGACCCTAAACAATGTAAAACTGTGTGTGTAATGTGTCACTAAAATTACATTTCTTGCCAAAAATGCTTCTTTACGCCCTTTTAAAGGACCAAATACCTTTTTCTTCCAGGGTTATTTCCTATATTTTCGACTAAGTTGGACACCTCTAAAAACCTATCTTTTAGGTGTATTTTGTGATTCAATATTTTCAGGAGGATATTTTGATGCACGAAGCAGGATTGTTTGATTTTTCTGATCATCTTGAGCGTTTGTCTAAAACAGGCGACCCACTTGTCGCGCTTTCTGAGCATGTGGATTTTGAGATGTTTCGGTGTGCACTGACAAGTGCACTTAACTATGGAGAGCGTCCACAGGGGGGTCGTCCGCCCTATGATGCGGTTATGATGTTTAAGATTTTGATATTAGCGTCGATGCATAATTTAAGTGATGAGCGGATGGAGTTTCTGATCCGCGATCGTTTTAGCTGGTTGCGTTTTCTTGGTTTGCAAATTGGGGAGCCGACGCCAGATCAAAAGACCATTTGGGTGTTTCGGGAGAAGTTGACCCAAGCGGGTGTGTTGACTGATTTGTTTGCAACCTTTGAGGATCATTTACGTAATCGGGGTTACAAACAAACTGGGGGACAAATTGTAGACTCATCGCTGATTGCAGCCCCACGCCAACGTATGACTTCAAGCGAGAAAGCCCGCGCCAAGGCTGGCGAAGATGCAAAAGATATCTGGCCTGATAATCCAGCCAAGGCGGCACAGAAGGACACCGACGCACGGTGGATGGTCAAGTATAGCAAGGCTAAAACGACCAAGACGGGTGAGAAAGATGCGGGGTTAGTTGATATTTCCGTACCTCACTTTGGCTATAAAAACCACATCAGCATTGACCGTAAGTTTCGGTTTATCAGAGGTGAAAAAACAACAGATGCAGCGCGCTATGACGGTCATGAGTTGGCGTCAGTGCTCACCAAGGACAATCGTTCTGGCAAGGTTTGGGCCGATACAGCTTACCGCACCAAGAGCAATGAGGCATGGCTTAAGGCCAATGGATTTTTCTCCCACATCCACCGTAAAAAACCAAAAGGCAAACCAATGCCCAAACACATCGAGCGCGGTAATGCGACACGTTCTATATTTCGCACCTGTGTCGAGCATGTCTTTGGTCATCAGAAGGGCCCGATGGATTTATCCATTAGAACCATCGGAATTCAACGCGCCACAACAAAGATGACACTCGCCAACATAACCTACAATATGAAGCGTCTCATCTTCCATGAACGACGGCAAGCCACAGCCTGAATCCGTCTAGAATTCAGAAATACCCGCTCAGGCGGCTCCATAAAGCATGAATGCCGCATAAAACGGAACAAAACAGGCTTTTTTTGCGTCAAAAAGCAGCCTGCCGTAAAAAATGCCTATCAAATACCTCTGGAATTAGCGGTTAATCGAGGTGTCCAGTTGTTTGCTAATATTGCGCTGTGAGCTGGTGTGTCGATGTGGATGGAATGCGGACATTGGCTGCCAGTGTTTGTAGCACATTGCATTCAGCGAAAGCGGACCTTCCAACCCTGAAGCGAACTTCACCTATTGTCCTGTGTATTGATCACTTGGAACCATGCTCGCCGCGAAGCGCTTCAACTGTTTGGTCAGGTTCATCGGCTAAGGTTTCATATTTTGGTTGAATAGGAACTGCTGTGGGCGGGTAATCTTAAGCTTCTACGTTTTAAACGGAGCTATAGCCTGACGACTCAACTTTGATTCCACTTTTGATTGGAGAATATCTGTTCAGCGGTTTCTCCTGTTTTTCGCCTATGGGCTTTAGCTTGCGCCCATGTATGTTCAATTGGGTTATAATCGGGGCTATATGCAGGTAGATATTCAAGGATATGTTCTGCATCCGTGATGATTTTTATTGTGTCGCTACGTCTGTGAAAGCTGGCTCTGTCCATTACAAGTACTGATCCTTTGGAAAGGACTGGAATGAGCTGATCTTTGAGCCAAAGATTGAAGATATCCGCGTCAACATTACATGCTGTCAGGCCAACAGTTAACAAGGTGCCAGCCAAAAGCGCTCCAATAACATTGATCCTCCCTTTCGCCTGCCAATCGTGAACACCCACACAGCGTTTTCCGCGCGGGGCATAACCATGGGTGCGTGGCATGTCATGCGCAAAACCACTTTCATCAATATATACAATGGCTTTACCTGCAGCCTCATGGGCCGCTAACCTCTCTTGAAAGGACTGCCTGTCGTCGTCGTTTGCCTTGGGGTGCCGCATGGCTTTTTTTATATGTGATCTTCAATTTCTTAAGGGCTTGCCAAATTGCCTTTGGGCAAACATCAAAACGGTCAGCACGTTCATACTGATAAGCATCAGGATATTTTTCAACATCCTGTGCTAGCTTTTTAAGATCTATTTTACGTATCTTTTTGCGTTCATGCTGTTTGGGTTCAACCCGTTTAGACCATCGCTTCACCGAGGCTACACCCACGGAGAAACGCTCTGCGACCCGAGCAAAACTTAAGCACTCTTGTTCTTTTATCCGCAAAACATGGCGGCGAAATTTAATTGGATGTGTCATGTAACCATAGTATCATAATATTGTCGCTAGGCTATACAGATTGCCCTTCAAACCCATAACCGACCAGCAAATGAGGCTGTATATGACCGATAGAAATACCCATAACCAACGAACCGCGGCAGCCCGCGCCGGGTTCAGTGAACGTAGTGCACGGCGTTTTGACGCTGACCCGACCTTACCATCACAGAGAAGACCAAAACGGGGGCGAACTGTCACCGATCCCTTGGAGGGGGTCTGGGATGACCTCATCCAACCTGTCCTTGACCAAGACGCCTCGGTGCAGGCAATTACCCTGCTGAGACATTTGCAGGCTCACCATCCAGTGCGTTTTCCCGATGATCGTGTTAAGCGCACGTTGGAACGTCGTGTCCGTGCATGGCGCGCCCTACATGGGCCTCAAAAGGACATTATTTTCCGCCAAACCCCGGAACCTGGCTACATGTGCCAATCCGACTTCACGGATGCTGCAAAGCTGGGCATCACCATTGATGGGGCAGCTTTTGCCCATCGGTTGTATCATTTTGTCTTGGTTTACAGTCGATGGGAACATGTCGGGGTTGTGCGGGGCGGCGAGAGTTTCACGGCGCTGGCAGAGAACCTGCAAAATGCACTTTGGTCATTGGGTGGAGTGCCGCAAAACTGCCGTACCGACAGCTTGTCGGCAGCCTTCCGTAATCTTACCAAAGCTGAATCTGAGGATATCACCAAGCGCTATGAGGCATTCACCGAGCATTACGGCATGCAGGCAAGCCGCAATAATCGGGGTGTGGCCCATGAGAACGGTGCTGTGGAATCTCACAATGGTCACCTCAAGGTTGCCATTCAACAAGCCCTTATATTGCGGGGAAGTTGCGACTTTGAAACAGTTGCTGCCTATCGCCAATTTGTTGACGAATTGGTTGCCCGCAGGAACAAGCGACGGGGTGAGGCTTTTAAAGTGGAGCTGGCACAGCTCAACCCCCTCCCACCAAGGCGTACAACCGATTTTACCGAAGTTGTGACACCCGTTACCAGAACGGGCGGGTTTCTCGTGCATCAGGTCTTTTACAGTGCGCCTTCCCGCCTTATTGGGCAGCGATTGCGCGTCCATGTCTATGATGATCGCATAGAGGCCTATCTGGGAAGCACCCATGTGGTAAGCCATCCCCGCAAGCGCTGTCGCAAAGATGGGGTGCGTGTCCACGAGATCAATTATCACCATGTTATACAGGCCCTGAAGCGCAAACCACAGGCGTTTGCCAACTCCGTTTACCGCGACAGCCTATTCCCCAGATCAGAATATGCCCAAACATGGGTTCTCCTACAGGAAGCCTTGTCACGGCGAGATGCCTGCCGTCAGATGGTCGATCTGTTGTTCCTGGCCCATGAAGAGGCTGTTGAAGCTGAACTGGCAAATCTCATGGCCAAGGACATAGAAGAGGGGCGGCTCCCTGACGCCAAAAGACTCAAAGCCCTGCTCAGACCCAAGTGCCAGGATTTACCAAGAGATATCGCCGTAGCACAGCCCGCGTTATCGTGCTTTGACGCTTTACTGGGAGCAAGCGCATGACAGCCCATGATGTTGATATTCATAAATTGCCCAGCATGCTTACGGCCTTGCGGTTACCTAGTTTCCATGGGCTTTGGCGCGATGTCGCCACTACGGCAGATAAAGAAGGCTGGCCTGCGGCGCGCTTTCTGGCCGTATTGTCCGAGTATGAGTTGGCGCAAAGAGAGACACGGCGCATCCAGCGGAATCTTAACACGTCAAAGCTGCTGAGTGGCAAAACCCTTGCTACATTTAGCTTTGCGGCGCTGCCTAGCCTTCCCAAAGCCCACATAGAAGCGCTGGCGGCGGGGGATTGGATTGATCGAGGGGGAAACCTCATTGCCATCGGTAATTCGGGCACCGGTAAAACCCATGTCATGTGCGCCATAGGCCACGCCTTGGTTGAGGCTGGGTACCGCGTCTTTTACACCCGCACTGGCGATCTTGTGCAAAAACTGCAGGTTGCAAGGCGGGATTTGGTTCTCGAAAACGCCCTGGCCAAATTGGATAAATTTGACCTGATCATTCTGGATGATATCACATACGCGCACAAGGATCAGGCCGAAACCAGCGTGCTCTTTGAACTCATTGCGCGTCGCTACGAATACAAAAGCATCGCAATCGCTGCCAATCAGCCCTTCAGCGCTTGGGACCAAATATTTCCAGACAAGGCAATGACCATCGCGGCCATTGACCGCCTCGTGCATCATGCAACAATTCTGGAGATGAACGCGGAAAGCTTTCGTAGACGGGCAGCAAGCGACAACCAAAAAGCACACGCCGAAGCGATTACGTCAGCCTCAGGCACAAATATTCAAATAATGGAGGACGCCGATGTTCAGACTATAATCCAAGATTAATACGCTACCACAGCAGTTCTAAAAGCGGCCAAAGTGGTTGTCGCTACAGGACAAGGTGGTTGACGCTCTACACACGTAATTCAATAAATGTAGGGGTGGATGTTTGGGAGTTCATACCCGTTAAGTTTGATGACATTGCACGTCGGGCAAAAAAACTACCCGTTAACAAGCACTGGGGTGATGTTGAACACAAATCAGATATTCTAAACTAAAGAAATGGTGCAATCGGATAGACGCTCTTTTCGGGCAATGCCTCGGTAATTTCTCATTTGCTGTTCTTAAATTGTAGAACTTTTTAAGATGTCCTCAAATTGCCTTGTCGTCGGGTCGAACGACATCAATTGACCCTCGCCAAGGTTCTGCCAAATTCCGTGGAGTCCCAAGCTACGATCTTGAACTGCTTGTGCGACATTTGGGTATGTTAATAGATTAGCGAGTGATGTCATAACGCTCACGAACTCTAAAGCGTGCACCCGTTCTTCTGTTGAAGACAAGTTTCTCACTTTATGGAATTCGTCACCTAGTATTTTTAACCATGCTCTTAACGCAGGAGTTACTTCCATCGAATTAGGGTCGATTGCGAGATCGTGACAGGCCTTAACCCCACCGCATTGGGAGTGTCCTGCAATAACAATATGATCAACTTTGAGGCTCTTCTCCGCTTTGTTGAGTAGAAAAAGATGCCGACCGCCAAGTAACCTGTTGATATGTATGGTTTCTGATAACTTTACATAGAGCAGGTATATGACAATCAACATCTCGCAGCATATTTTAGGCCTCAAAGGGCAACGTGTAAATGAAATTAAACTGGATGACGGCGGTGTTAAGATTGTCATTCACTGCAGCCGAGACGCGCGTAGGAGGGCTATAGACCCTGCTACAGGCCAGAAGGGAAGCATCAACCAGCATGTCCGCCGACAAGTAAACGACATCCCCCTTTTTGGGTATCCTTGTGTGGTCGAGATTGAGCTGGCGCAGGTTTATATTAACAAGGGCGAACGCCGCATTGAGGGGTGTGATTTTGTTGATAAAGGGTGCCGTTTCACTCACCGATTTTGCCGACTGATCAGTGGATTATGTCGGCATATGTCTATTCAAGCGGTTTCCAGACATTTGGATATACGATGGGAAACGGTCAAGAATATCGACAGGGCATACCTTATTGAAACTCTCCCTACGCTTGATCCTGCAGAGCTAACTGGCTTGGAATATATTGGTGTAGATGAAGTTGCCCGGGCGAAAGGTCATGACTACATGACGGTGGTCTACGATATGGTTGGCGGTCATCTGATCTGGGTTGAAGCAGGCCGAACTGCCGAGGTTTTTTCAAGGTTTTTGAAACAACTGCAACCAGATACAGCCTGCAAAATAAAGGCCGTAGCGATGGATATGGGGCCTGCCTACCAAAAGGCTGTCAGAGAGTCCTTGCCGTTGGCCGACATAGTATTTGACCGTTTCCACGTCATGAAAAACTACAGCAAAGCTATCCATAATCAGCGTCGACTTGAGTTCAGAAAGGCCGATCCAAGTGGTAAAGA
Source organism: Amylibacter sp. (assembly GCA_965206885.1). GTDB lineage: Bacteria > Pseudomonadota > Alphaproteobacteria > Rhodobacterales > Rhodobacteraceae > Amylibacter. The sequence goes on from CBDBLJ010000012.1 coordinate 415,946, forward strand.
GTTGATGAAAGGGACGCATTATCTGTTGCTCAAAAATGCGGATAAGTTGAGTGAAAAACAAAGTGACAAGCTGCAAAGGTTGCTGGAGAGCAATAGCAACCTGAATGCACTTTACGTCTTGAAAGAACAGCTTCAGCTGCTGTGGAGTGCCGCTTCATTTGAGGCGATGGCGGAGCAACTGGAACGTTGGTGCCTGATAGCAGATCAGTCACAGATGCTCTATCTAAAAAAGTTCGCGAAATCCCTACGGAAACATTGTGTGGGCATCTGCAACTACGCCAAACACAAGCTCACAAGCGCCAGGATAGAGGCTGGTAATGTCAGTATAGGAATGATCCGTAAGCGAGCCAGAGGCATCAAGGATACCGAATACTTCAAACTCAAAATTAGACAATCATCCATTCCAGATAATCAATCTATGCTCTATTTGAAATCCTAAATCTACTCAACAAAGCGGAGAAGTGCCAACAAAGCATTAGATTCTTCGGCCAAAGCCTCTAGTGCGTCAGGCTTGATGAAACCATCGAAATTACACCAGCCGTGCTCCTCCATGTGTTCTTGGCACTCTTTTAAAAAGGCGGCTCCCTTGCCTTGATCTAAATCCTCGATGGGAAAACGTTTAAGATCAACAAGATTAAGAGCCATATCTGGATTTTGGATGAAAGCGTGTTTCGTCATTCTAATTTCCTCTCATGTGTTAGGGCAGGGGTCATTTGTTGACCTGTTGATCAGAGTGTGGCATTTCAATTTTAAAAAGAAAAACATAACAATAATGCTCTAAGAGCATAAAAAACTTATGGATTGTGTCATTGACTAAGAACCTGAACCTAAATTGGCTGCGTACGTTTGAAGCGGTTGCACGCTTGTCTGGATTCACGGTAGCCAGTAAAGAATTGGGGATGACCCAAACAGCAATCAGCCTGCAAATAAAGGCACTAGAAACGAAACTTGGGCATGATTTATTTTCCAATAATTGGTTAAAACCACCAGCTTTTAGCTGGTCAGCTTTAGCGTTATTTACATAAGGTTTCCTTCCATTTTAAGACCCAGCGTTGCGGTAAGGTCTTAAAATGGAAGGAAACCTTATGATCTATTCTACTGGAAGTCATAGCAGATATTATCACAGATACCATATCGTTTGGGTAACAAAATATCGTTACAAGGTGCTGCGTGGTGAAATGCGTGAGCGTATTCGGACATTGATACGACAAACGTGCAATGAATTGGGCGTACACATTGAAAAAGGCGTATTGTCTACCGACCATGTGCATATGTTTGTGTCAGTCCCGCCGCACGTCCCAATTTCAAAGGTGATGCAACGCGTAAAAGGGAGGTCCTCATACAAGATACAGCGGGAGTACCCCGAATTACGCAAACGCTATTGGGGGCAACGGTTCTGGGCTAGAGGCTATTTTTCAACGACGAGTGGAAATGTGACGGATGACGTTATTCGTCAGTATCTTGAATTACATTCAAAACGTGAACCTACCGACGAAAGTCGGTAGTTGTTCAGTTATCCGCCGCGCCAAAAGCGTGCATCTAACTGAAATTGGCAAAGCTTATTTACCCTCAGTCAAAGACGCACTTGAGGGGCTTAGCTTATCGACAAATGGGTTGTTCGGGCCCGATTTGAAAAATACGATTGTTGTACGTGTTTCTATTGCTGCAATTGTCTGGTTGACCCCAAAACTCGGTAGCTTTCGAAAAGAATACCCAAACGTTGGTATTAAGTTTGTCACGTCAATATGGGCAGATGTAGCTGATACAAAGACTGTGGATTTGGATATCATTCTGGCCCCTGAAAACCAACTGGCCCCGTATTCAGAAAAGCTCTCAGACGAACGTATCGTTCCTATTTGTGGTTTGAATACGGCTGCAAAGGTTAAATCTGTTACGGACCTTAGGCATGTAAACTCAATACATATTCTGGGCTTTGACGATCATTGGGCACGTTACATGGCGGCATTTGATCATGAGTACGATGTAGACGCATCGCGTTTGATCGTGGATACATCCGTTGCCGCTTGCGAAATGGTTGCATCCGATCTTGGCTGTGCTGTGATCATCGAACGATTTGCGAAGAACGCCATTCAAACAGGGCGTCCCGTCACATTAGTAGGAAATCCAGTTCCTTTGGGGCAATCGCATTATTTGGTGGATAAAAAAGCATCAACAGAAAGCCTTCCTGAAAAAGAAGCTTTTAAAGAGTGGTTGCGTAAAGAGTTTGCTGCACCCTAAACTGTCATTGAACAGTATATTCTCCTCTATGCGAAAAATAAGATAGGTGAACCAATGACAATGAGTGTGGCCTTAATGGGCGTCAAAGGTGGCCCCGCGATTAAGCCTGGATCGAACATGCCGACATCAATCTTGGTGCGGGTGGCTGGTAAGAACATTCTTGTCGATGCTGGCCTTGGTGTCACGCGCGGCATTTGTGATCAGGGTGTAGAGTTGAAAGATATCGATCTGATCATCATCACCCATCTGCATTCGGATCATTATCTGGAATTTGGCCCGTTTTTCCACACGGCTTGGGTTGGTGGGTTGAAACACAGCATTCCTGTGATTGGGCCAAATGGTTTGGACAAATGTTGGACTGGATTCATTACATCTATGAGTTTCGACATTGATTTGCGGATCGAGGATGAGGGGCGTTGTGATTTTGCATCCCTTGCAGAGATCGATGTGATGTCCGAAGGCGTTATTTATGAAGCTGATGGGGTGAGGATCACAACAATGTTGAATGAGCATCCGCCGATTGCGGAAAGCTACGCCTTAAAGATCGAAGCGGAGGGTAAAACTGCTGTGCTGTCTGGGGATACGACGTTCATGGATGAAATGGTGGATTTTGCCAAAGACGCTGACCTGTTGGTACATGAGGTGTTGCTGGAATCTGGGGTCGATGCCTTGTGTGCAAGTCTTGGTGTGACAGATGGACGATTGAAACATCACTTGATGCGCAGTCATACAAGTGCACCTGATGTGGGTTTGATTGCGAAGCGCGCTGGGGTGAAAGCATTGGCGGTTAATCACTTTGTACCAGGGGCTGATCCGACTATTACGGATGCGAATTGGATTGAGGCTATTCGTGAAAACTGGGATGGTGAACTGGTTTTGGGGACGGATGGGATTAAGTTGGCAATATGATCTGCAACTCTTATTGATGACTATATTGAAGTGAATATTATAAATGTGTCATTATCATATATTATAAAATTATTACAAATGTACAATTTAAGGATCACGGCAATCGCTTGAAAAAGTGGGGATTCCCTTAGCGGGTGATATGTGATTCTCTGGTCATTGAAATGACATTCGGAGCCTCCCATGATCTCAGCCAATATCCTCGACCATTTTTCTGCCATTGAAGACCCACGCCAGAGCTGGAAAACTGTTTATCCACTACCCGAAATCCTACTGATTGTGCTCTGCGGTGTTATGGCTGGTGCTGATGATTTTGCCGAAATAGCCCGATGGGCGGACCGAAAATTGAAATTCTTGCGTGGGTTTCTACCCTTCAAAGATGGCATCCCATCTCATGACACGCTCAATGATGTGATGAACGCGATTCCCGCTGACCTGTTTAGCGAATGCTTCGTTTCCTGGGTTGCGGCCTTGCGCGATGGCGATGATGAGATCGTGGCAATTGACGGCAAGTCGTCACGCCGTGCGCATGGTGAGGATGGCCGCGCCCTGCATCTGGTTTCAGCTTGGGCAACGCGTCAGAGATTGGTCTTGGGGCAAGAATCCTGTGACGAGAAAGAGAATGAAATCAGCGCGATACCTCGACTACTGGCGCGGCTTGAGTTGAAAGGCGCGCTGGTCACGATTGATGCAATGGGCTGCCAACACGGTATTGCTGCGGCGATCCTCGCACAAGGCGCAGACTATCTTTTGGCGCTTAAAGGCAACCAAAAATCACTGCATGAAGAGGTGAGGCTCTATTTCGACCAGACCAGTGGTTTGGAAACCCATGAAACCACCGATGCCGATCATGGGCGGATAGAAATCCGTCGTGCCTATGTCAGTCATGATGTAGAGTGGCTGCGCCCTGATCGGTCTGAGCCTGGCGCACCAAGGTTTCCAGGCCTCGCCGCTATCGGCATGATCGAGGCCGAGGTCAAACACAAAGGTAAAACCAGTTTCTCGCGACGTTACTATCTGTCCTCCGCACCGCTCTCAGCCAAGCAATTCCTGCGCGCCACACGCGCCCATTGGGGTGTGGAAAATCGCCTGCACTGGGTGATGGATGTGGTGTTTCACGACGACCTGATGCGCTTGCGGACCCAAAATGGCCCCGCCAACATGGCTCTGATGCGACATAGTGCAATCAACATCTTCAAGCAAGTCGGCGATACGGCCAGTCTGAAAATACGAAGAAAAACAGCCGCTTGGGATGATAGTTACCTAAAAGCCGCAATCAAAGGTGAAGGCTGAAATCTTCAAGCGATTGCCGTGATTTAAGGATACTCAAATGAATAAGTTAATACCTTTAACCATCTTAATATTAAGCGTTATTATTGCCAGTTGCTCGTTGGAACCTGATGTCACAAAAACCACTAAAGCAATAAAATATTCTGGGCACTATAATAATTTTTCTGGCGTATTTTCTGACAATCAAAAGTTTAAGGGCGTGGCATGCTTCAAAAGGGGCACTTCGCTAGGTGATTTTTGCCTCCAAGCCAAGGAAATGGTTTGTTCTGGTAAGTATTCGGCTAATGGTGAGCTGCTCATAGTTGGTGAATTAGAATGTTCAAATATGACCACTGGTACTTTTCAAGTTAAAAGGGAATTGGATGGCGATTTTGTTGAACCGATCTACGGAACTGGGAGCTTGTCCGATGGTCGAACCGCAACGGTCTCTTTCTTTCCTGCGAAACAAGGGACTGGTACGACAATCTGTTATAGGTGATTTTTGACGATACCTACTTGGTCTTTCATCTAAGCACAGCTTTAGCTCCGTCACCAACTTTGAGTAACTGAGTTTTGCATCTTTATATGTAATGTAAGTTATAAAAGGTGGCGCCACCTACGTGTGGTATAGTGCCTGCCAAGGGGTTTTAAGCCTTATACCTATTCTTACCAGTAATTTTTCGGTGGTTTCCTCATTTGATGTTGTCACACACCCTTCGAAAACCCGTAACCACTTTTGCTAGCAGGGGTGTTATACCCCATGAAGGGTTATGGAATTGTTAGGCATGCGTGCGCTGGGCAGGCATATTTGAATATTTTGGCGATAAAGACGGCAAGCGCGCTATTTTCATGCAAAGCTGTCTTGCGGTTGGAGACACTCGGCGGTAAAGCTTGCCGCGATATATCAAAATGAGCAAGGCGGCGTAAGCAATGTCGATCGATAAAGATACAGCAAGACGTGTGGCGCATTTGGCGCGTATTCGGGTTGAAGAGGACCAATTGGACAATCTCGCAAGTGAGTTGTCAGGCATCCTTGGTTTTATGGAACAATTGGCTGAGGTCGATGTGGAAGGCGTAGAGCCTATGACATCTGTTACGCCAATGGCATTGAAACGTCGTGCGGACGTTGTGACGGACGGCGGTAAGCAAGATCAAATTCTGAAAAATGCACCGGATACCCGTGAAGGTTTCTTTGCTGTGCCAAAAGTGGTGGAGTAAGCGACATGGGTGAATTATCGAAACTAACGATTGCAGATGCACGCGATAAAATGCGCGCAGGTGAGATCACTTCGGCTGAATTGACTAAGGATTGTTTGGGCGCAGTTGAAGCTGCTGGTGCGTTGAACGCGTATTGCGCGAACACGCCAGAGATTGCGGCTGCACAAGCGGCTGCTGCGGACGCGCGTATTGCAACGGGTGATGCGCCAGATATGTGCGGCATTCCATTAGGCATCAAAGATTTGTTCTGCACCAAAGGTGTGGCGTCACAAGCGGCGTCAAACATCCTTGGTGGATTTAAGCCAGAATATGAAAGCACGATCACCACAAAGTTGTGGGATGCGGGTTCTGTTATGTTGGGCAAGCTGAACATGGATGAGTTTGCTATGGGCTCTTCCAATGAAACATCTGCTTATGGCCCCGTGACAAGCCCTTGGCGTCGTGATGGATCAGATGCAGCTTTGACACCGGGTGGATCCTCTGGTGGGTCTGCGGCAGCTGTTGCAGCGGATTTATGTTTGGCGGCAACGGGTACAGATACAGGTGGTTCTATTCGCCAACCTGCGGCGTTCACGGGTATTGTCGGTGTGAAGCCAACATATGGTCGGTGTTCGCGCTGGGGTGTTGTGGCGTTTGCATCTAGCTTGGATCAGGCGGGTCCTATGACCAAAACTGTGCGTGATAGTGCGATCATGTTGGAAGCCATGTCTGGTTATGATGCGAAAGACAGCACATCTGCGGAATTGGCTGTGCCAAACTTTGAGGCGATGCTGACAGGCGACATCAAAGGCAAGAAAATCGGTATTCCAAAAGAGTACCGTTTGGATGGTATGCCAGATGAGATTGAAAAGCTTTGGGCCGATGGTGCCGCAATGCTGAAAGCGGCCGGTGCGGAAATCGTGGATGTGTCTTTGCCACATACGAAATATGCATTGCCTGCGTATTATGTTTTGGCACCTGCTGAAGCATCCTCTAACCTCGCGCGTTATGACGGTGTGCGTTATGGCCACCGCGCAAAGCTGGAAAGCGGCGAAGGTATTGATGATATGTACATGCGCACACGCGCCGAAGGGTTTGGCCCAGAGGTACAACGCCGTGTAATGATCGGGGCATATGTTCTGTCGGCTGGTTTTTATGATGCGTATTACCGTAAGGCGCAACGTGTGCGCACATTGATCAAGAAAGACTTTGATGATGTGTTTGCAGCGGGCGTGGATGCTATTTTGACACCTGCAACACCGTCAGCGGCGTTTGGTTTGGGTGAAATGGCCGATGCTGATCCAATCAAGATGTACCTGAATGATGTGTTCACTGTGACTGTAAACTTGGCTGGTCTGCCAGGTGTTGCAGTTCCTACGGGCCTTGATAGCCAGAACTTGCCGCTTGGTCTGCAGTTGATTGGACGTCCTTGGGAAGAAGGTGATATGCTGAATATCGCCTATCAGTTGGAGCAATCTGCGGGATTTTCTTCTAAGCCAAATAAGTGGTGGTAAAGGTTTAACCTAACACTCAAACGGTTTTGCAAGTGCGCAGCGCATCAAGTAGTGCTGCGTGCATATTGCGGCTGGTGATGGCATCGCCAATACGAGCGAGGTGAAATTGACCGCTTGAGTGATGTTCGATAAAGGGATTTGTACCTGCAATCAGCGCTTGGTGATCTAGTTGTCCAAGGTTTTTAGAATGCGGTTTTAGATCAAAGTATAGTGTGTCCATAGGGGTTAGCCCATGTTCAATCACGATGTGGTCTATAACTCGTTCTGTTGTTTCTTTTGTCAAAACATGTCGCAGGGTTGCACGTAATTTATTGCCATCGTGTCTGACGCTGCCCAATTCTTGAAGGCATGTAAACGTAACACCGTTTTGCGATAGATCACGTAAGGCCACAGCCGATGTTGTTGGGCCAAGATCATGAAGTAAAGTGCGGTCGGGTGATATCATTTCAACAGCAGAGCCTGCGCGCGCGAGTACATCAGCTGTTACTGCTGCGGGGTGGTCTCCAATTTCATCCATTAATAGGGTATCACCCGATATGCGTGCCTCACCTGATAGAACATCCCAACTGCTGGTGGTTAAATTCCCGCCTTCAATCTGTGGTACATCGGGCCAGCCACCTGTTGCGACAATCACCAAATCGGGGGTCATTGGCAGGATATCATCAGCTTCGATATATGTGTTGAAATTTATATCAACGCCAAGCGTATCAATTTCAGTGACCAACCAATCGGCAGCTCCCCAAACCTGTCTGCGTGTCATGCCTTTGCTTGCCAAAACCAATTGCCCGCCCAATCGATCAGAGGCTTCGTACAAATGAACCTGATGGCCGCGTGATGCGGTTATGCGTGCGGCCTCTAAGCCACCAGGGCCGCCACCAATGATGACGACTTTTTTGCGAGATTTGGCTTTTGAAAACACGTGAGGCAAGGTTTGCTCGCGTCCCGTTGCTGGATTGTGGCCACAGACCGCAGGTTTGCCTTGGTTAACGCGGTCGACGCAATACCCCAGCCCCACGCAGGGGCGAATACGATCTTCTTCGCCGCGCATCAGTTTAGCGACAAGGTATGGGTCAGCCATTTGTGCACGTGTCATACCTACCAAATCAACATGGCCCTCGCTAAGTGCATGGCGTGCAGTAGCGATGTCGGCAATGCCGCCTGCGTGTAATATCGGAAGGGTTACTGCTGCACGGATTTGTCCCGCTATGTTGATATGGGGAGCCGCAGGAAGACCCATAGGGCGCACCCATTCCGCAAGCCCTAAGTCATCATGTGGTGTTCCCGCAAGGATGTTGAAAAGGTCAACATGGCCTGTTTTTTCCAATACACAGGCAATCTCGATACAATCTTCGGCGCTCAACCCTTCTTCTACGAATTCGTCGCCTGTGATGCGTATTGAGATGATAAAATCGGTGCCTACGACGGCACGTATTGCGTCCAGAACTTCGCGTGTAAAACGTAAACGGTTTTTCAAAGAGCCGCCGTAGTTATCATCACGGTGATTGGTTAAGGGAGATAGGAACTGACCTAGAAGGTGTGAATGTAAAAGCAATTCAATACCATCAAAGCCACCTTGTTGGCAGCGTCTTGCTGCATTTGCAAAATCGACAATAACGCGGTTAATATCTTCTTGCTCCATGACTTTTGGAAAGGCGCGGTGCGCACGTTCTCGTATACCTGATGGCGCAAGAACGGGTAGCCAATGGCCATCATCCCACGCAGTGCGACGTCCCATGTGTGTGATCTGGCACATGATAGCAGCGCCATGGCCATGCACCCCTTGTGTGAGTTTCTTAAACCAAGGGATAATACTGTCGTCACCAGCATAAAGTTGGCCAAAAACGGATGGGCTGTCAGGGGCGATATTGGTCGAGCCGCCAACCATGGTTAGCGCTACACCACCTTTGGCTTTTTCCTCGTGATACAGCCTATAGCGGTCGCGCGGGTGTCCATCTTCAACGAAATTGGGGGCGTGAGATGTACTCACAATACGATTGCGCAGTTCTATATGTTCCAACTGAAATGGATCAAGCAGTTTGGTCACATGATGTCCTTTGAGGTAAAGCATAAACGGTGCAAGATAATCAGGTTTGCTGAGATTCTGTTTTGGGTCAAGTTGAAAAAACAGGCTCTTCTCCGCTTTGTTGAGTAGAAAAAGATGCCGACCGCCAAGTAACCTGTTGATATGTATGGTTTCTGATAACTTTACATAGAGCAGGTATATGACAATCAACATCTCGCAGCATATTTTAGGCCTCAAAGGGCAACGTGTAAATGAAATTAAACTGGATGACGGCGGTGTTAAGATTGTCATTCACTGCAGCCGAGACGCGCGTAGGAGGGCTATAGACCCTGCTACAGGCCAGAAGGGAAGCATCAACCAGCATGTCCGCCGACAAGTAAACGACATCCCCCTTTTTGGGTATCCTTGTGTGGTCGAGATTGAGCTGGCGCAGGTTTATATTAACAAGGGCGAACGCCGCATTGAGGGGTGTGATTTTGTTGATAAAGGGTGCCGTTTCACTCACCGATTTTGCCGACTGATCAGTGGATTATGTCGGCATATGTCTATTCAAGCGGTTTCCAGACATTTGGATATACGATGGGAAACGGTCAAGAATATCGACAGGGCATACCTTATTGAAACTCTCCCTACGCTTGATCCTGCAGAGCTAACTGGCTTGGAATATATTGGTGTAGATGAAGTTGCCCGGGCGAAAGGTCATGACTACATGGCGGTGGTCTACGATATGGTTGGCGGTCATCTGATCTGGGTTGAAGCAGGCCGAACTGCCGAGGTTTTTTCAAGGTTTTTGAAACAACTGCAACCAGATACAGCCTGCAAAATAAAGGCCGTAGCGATGGATATGGGGCCTGCCTACCAAAAGGCTGTCAGAGAGTCCTTGCCGTTGGCCGACATAGTATTTGACCGTTTCCACGTCATGAAAAACTACAGCAAAGCTATCCATAATCAGCGTCGACTTGAGTTCAGAAAGGCCGATCCAAGTGGTAAAGAGTTGATGAAAGGGACGCATTATCTGTTGCTCAAAAATGCGGATAAGTTGAGTGAAAAACAAAGTGACAAGCTGCAAAGGTTGCTGGAGAGCAATAGCAACCTGAATGCACTTTACGTCTTGAAAGAACAGCTTCAGCTGCTGTGGAGTGCCGCTTCATTTGAGGCGATGGCGGAGCAACTGGAACGTTGGTGCCTGATAGCAGATCAGTCACAGATGCTCTATCTAAAAAAGTTCGCGAAATCCCTACGGAAACATTGTGTGGGCATCTGCAACTACGCCAAACACAAGCTCACAAGCGCCAGGATAGAGGCTGGTAATGTCAGTATAGGAATGATCCGTAAGCGAGCCAGAGGCATCAAGGATACCGAATACTTCAAACTCAAAATTAGACAATCATCCATTCCAGATAATCAATCTATGCTCTATTTGAAATCCTAAATCTACTCAACAAAGCGGAGAAGTGCCAAAAAACACAATGCTATTATGTGGTAACATTGGTTGAAAGACATCGCATCTTAGAAGGGAGGTTACTAAATATTGCCAATCAGTTTGATAATTTGCAGGTTTTGTTTCCAATCTGTGAAAGTGGTGGTAAAACACTTCAAAAAATAGGTGTTTTATGATGCGGTATCTATTGAGAAGTTTTGTTCTATTGGCAGTTTTAGGGGCTTGTACGCCCGTGGCACCAAATGACGGCGAGTTTGCGGGCACGATCACGGGGGGAACGGCTGTACAGCTTGCAGGCGGAACTGCTGCACCTACGCCTGAAACGATTGCACCTGTCGATTTGGATGCGCCATCTGGTGCAACAACTGTTACACAAACGATTGATCGCACGAATATAGGTTCACAAACACCAGCTCCTGAGGCACCTGCAAGTGAAACGATCACTGTGGATTTAACTGGGGATGCAGCAAAACCTGCTGATGCTCCCAAAGTGGTTTTACCCGTTGCTGACGGTTCTATTTCCAATTCACAAGATTTTACAGTGGTGAAGTCAAAGGAAACAATTGAATCAGATGCTGCTAAATTGGAAGTTCTGAAAAGCCAATATAAGGTTGTTGAGCCAGGGGCTGCCCCAAAACGCTCCTCTGATGTAAACCTTGCACAGTTTGCTTTGGCGCAGACCAACCCTGTGGGGCAAAAAGCTTATTCTCGTTTTGGCATTGGTGGTGCACGTAAAGCGGAGCGAAAATGTGCGGTTTATTCTACTGTAGATGATGCACAGGCCGTTTTCTTGCAACGTGGTGGCCCGCAAAAAGACGGGCTAGGTCTGGACCCTGATGGGGATGGGTATGCATGTTCATGGTCCCCTGAGACCTATAAGGCGCTTCTTGGGTTGCAATAAATGCCGGGTAACCTCCCTGATTTAATGCAAGTGAGATCGCCCAATTATGGGCCGCGTAAACACGGTTTACCACCTGACATGGTGGTCCTTCATTATACGGCTATGGAAACCGCTGATGCGGCTTGTGAACGGCTCTGCGATGAGATGGCAGAAGTTTCTGCGCATTATGTGATCTCCGAACAAGGCGATATTACACAGCTTGTGTCCGAAGATATGCGGGCTTGGCATGCAGGTGCGGGCGCTTGGGGTGCTGTTAAGGATGTGAATTCCCATTCTATTGGTATTGAACTGGCGAATGCAGGATCATTGTATGATATGCCACCATTTCCACACCCACAGATGCAAGCATTACGATTGCTCTTAAGTGGTATTTTAAAACGTTGGCATATTCCCGCAGAACGCGTGATTGGTCATTCTGACATGGCCCCTGATCGTAAATTTGATCCTGGAGCAAAGTTTGACTGGCAAGGGTTGGCTTTGGATGGGCTTTCCATATGGCCTGATCGTTTTGTTGAAATAACGGCCTCTTGGGATTTGTTCAAACAAGAGGCTTTGTTGTTTGGATACCGTCCACCAGAAGATACACAAGCGGGCTGGGAACATGTTTTATCTGCGTTTCGCATGCGGTTTTTTCCGACCAAACAGGGGACGCTAGATAGTGATGATATGGTCGCAATAATGCGTTTGGCTAAAAAGTGGCCCTGTGCAGTGGTCGATCTGGGTAAACCAATATAACAATACTTAAATATATAAGAGGACCTCATGAGCAGTGATATTCACCCAACATTAAAGTCTATTTATAAAATACAGGGCATTTTGGTGCAGCTTGGATGGCTCTGCCTGATCGCGTCTTTGTTCTTCTATTCTCCGATTGTTTTGGCAAATGCGATTATTCTGATTTTGTGCTGTCTGTACACATATCTGGTTTTGTTTGGGAGACGGTATGATTTGCAAAACGAACGGTTTAATGTGAAAAGTTTTTTCACATTAGAGGGCGTTTTGAGGATGTTGAAAAATACCCGTATGGCCTTTACCGCTTGGACCCATATTCTGGTGTTTGACCTGTTTGCGGCTTGGGTCATTGTCGTGGATGCACATTCGCGCGAATTGAATGTATTTATTGCGCTGCCTTTGGTGCTTTTGACGATGATGTTCGGACCGGTGGGATTGCTTGCCTATGTTGTCGTTCGCATGGTTATGACGGGCAATTTTGTTGATATCGGATTTTGGTCATAGCCCTCACGTCTGTTGACGTAATCATCAGTTACCTTTAGATGCGCGGTTGCGGATGGCTGGATGATCGCACGTTTCGGCGTGAGGAAAGTCCGGACTTCATAAAGCAAAGGCGGCGGGTAACGCCCGCCCGGGGCAACCCGAGGGAAAGCGCAACAGAGAATAAACCGCTTAGTATACTAAGTAAGGCTGAAACGGTGGGGTAAGAGCCCACCACGGTGGTGGTAACATCACTGGTATGGCAAGCCCCGCCTGAAGCAAAACCAAGTAGGAACCGCGTGGCCCGTATGGGTCGGGGTCGCTTTAGCCCCAGCAGGTTCGGGTGGTTGCAAGAGCGTATCGGTAACGGTGCGCCCAGATGAATGGTCATCGACGGGCGCTTGCGCCTAGAACAAAATCCGGCTTATAGGCCGTCCGCAAAGATAACGTTTTAAAATATAGTTGAGTGTCAGCTATGTCGGGGAAAACTGCCGTTGGTTGAGCGCAAAGCCTGCTTGAGATAGTGAGAATTATCTAGGATAAGATAGATACGACACTTACAACATCTGGATATCAAATAATAATGGATGCTAACTTAAGTACTTTAGTTTTGAGCCTAATTGGCTCTAAGCACATGACTGATATCGTTGAAACAGAGGCGGGATTTCTTGCGCTTCATAACCCAGAAATTGCAGAGCTTGCATATGAAATAAAGATTAATAATCCTATTGAAAAAGAAGGATTGGAATATATTTTAAGCATCGCAAATGGAGCGTGCCCCCAAGCATTAGGAAAAATCTACAATTCCTTTAATGGGTTGGATTTAAGAATGTCGACATTTTCTATATATGGATATCGCTCAAGTTTAAGTAGAGCAGATTTTTATAGTGTTCAAAATGTTCCATTTGACATTGAAGGATTACAAACTTTTGACCGGCCGGAATTTGCTCCTACTGAAGGATGTATCGTTGCGAGCTATGGAACCCTGAATGACGAGAGTTCTATTAAACAATTCGATGTAGTTTGTGCAGATGGCAGAATTGCATCTGGTTTTTTTGAGGAAGCATCAGAAATCATCGAAATGTATACAGGAGTGGAAGAATGGCTGCAAAAACGGGTTTCTGCGTGTTTTTGAATACTGCCTTTTACGGTCAAGAAGGGCTCAAAGCAGCCATTCAAAACATTGATACTATATTTTTACTCGCAGATATTTTCTTTGATAAAACAATTTGAGCCAATGCAGCCATCCCAGCCTTTGGCTTTGACGGATTGGGATTTTTCATCGAAGATAGCCTCAATGATTTTAACGGACTTAATCTTATCAAATCTGAAAATGCGTTTGGACGCATAATCACGCCCTTTGGTGCAGCCTCGGTTTTGCCAGCCGTGCATGTAGAGTTTGCCGTTATTGCCAATCGCAACTTGATGCACATCTATAAGGCGTGGAGGGCAGCCTTTTCTGACGTCTTTGTCATAGACAAGCTCAACCATACGGTTTGTTTTCGCGGCTTCACACAGTGGGGCTTCGTGCTCCGATTGGGCGTGGGCCGCTGAGAAGAGGGCCGCAAGCATGAGGATGGTCATTGGTATTTGCATTAATCTCATTGTTGTGCCTCTTAAAACGGTTTGTTTGGAAATCATAGTTTGCTGCGGTGTCATCCGTAAAGCGGTTTTAAATCTTCCATACTTGCCCTGGTGCCATGGGGATAAAACGATCTGGGTTTACGGTGCTTTCTTCTAGCGCTTTTGCTAAAGCGAGTTTGGGGGCATTGATGGCCTCATTTGTCAGCTGAAACGTACCCCAGTGATGGCCTAATGCGTGTTTTGTGTTGCAGAGTTTAAAGCCTTCGACCGCTTCGACAGGGTTTTGGTGTTGGTTTTTCATGAACCAACGAGGCTCATAGGCGCCGATGGGCATGATGGTCAGGTCAAAGTTGCCGTGCTTTTCAGCAACAGCTTTGTAATTGATACCACTGTGAAACCCTGTGTCGCCGATGTGGTATATGCGCCGTGTTGGTGTTTCGATCACGAAGGCAGACCACAGAGCCATGCGGCGATCTTTGGTGCCGCGTGCGGACCAGTGATGGCAGGGCTCGAAGTGTATCTTTGTGCCAGAAACTTCGATCATATCGCCCCAATCACCCGTTTCAATGTTGGCATTGTCTACGCTGCCTTTGATGATTGTGTCGTTGCCAAGGGGAGTGATGATCAACGGGTTATCGCGTTTGACTAGTTTTTCGAGGGTTAATAAATCCAAGTGGTCATAGTGATTATGTGTGACCAGAATGATGTCGATTTTGGGGAGGTCATTGAACGGTACCCCTGGCGGGTTGTGACGTTTGGGGCCTGCGAATTGAAAGGGGCTGGCGCGTTTTGAAAATACGGGGTCTGTGATGATGTTCAGACCGTTGGTTTGGGTCAGAAGGGAGGCATGACCTATCATGGTCACTTGGATGCCTTTGCCGTCGACTTTGGGGGCAGGACGGGTTCCTGCAAACGGGCTTGGATAAACATCAGGCCATTCAGCGCGTTCTTCTTGGAACTGCCATTTCAAAAGATTAGCAAAAGAACTGGGCGGGGCGCCGTCTGGATTGAAAAAGGACAGGCCGTTGTAATGATCGGAAACGGGCCCTGTGTAATAAGGGTTGGTGCTGCGTTTGTACTTTGACCAACCCATACCACCTATGAGAGCCGCAAGAGTTCCTGCTCCGAACCACTTTAAAACTTTTCTACGTTCCATTTTTACCTTAAAGACCGACAACTGGTTTTGTTCCTGCTTGCACTGGACGGCGCAGGGCAAGCAAATTCTGGGCTTCTTCTTTGCGGCCTAGTTTCAAAAGACAGTGCAACAAAGCATATTCCAAGAGATCACGTTGGGCGCGACTGCCGCCAATACGTGCGTGATCTGCCATTGGCGATGTTAGGGTTGAGACAGCATCAGCCCATTTTTGATCCGCAATTGCACCAAACGCTTGAGCGAAGTCAGATACAATACCAGCAGCAGGGCCTGCCGCATTTGATTGTATTGCTTTCAGGGCTTCGGCATTCCCTGCCATTGCATGGGCTAGTGCTGCATGAACATCGACGAAACCAATCGCGGGTTTTGGGAAAAATTCTTTGGTGTAATCGCTGATTTGTTGCCAGCGTTCTGGGGCAATGGCCTCCCCCATTAATTCGGCGCGGTATAATATAGAAGCCGTATCTGTAACAATATTGATTGGCAGGCCTTGAGCGACACCAGGGATGACATTGTCATCAACCATTTGCCACATGTGATCTGAGTTCCCTTGTTCTAAGGCCCAAAGGGCAACATGCCATGATAAGTGACCATGTAGTAAGGCACTGCGATCATAATCTTTTACCCAATCTTCTAGATAGGCGATACCTGCTTTGGTTTCGCCAGCTTCGTAATGGATGTGAGATTTTACATGTGCGCCATTTGCATTACGCGGTTCAATGGCAAGGGAGCGTTCGATCATTTCAGCGGCACGTGCAATTTGATTGGTTTCACCTAATGAAAAAGGGCACTTCTCCGCTTTGTTGAGTAGATTTAGGATTTCAAATAGAGCATAGATTGATTATCTGGAATGGATGATTGTCTAATTTTGAGTTTGAAGTATTCGGTATCCTTGATGCCTCTGGCTCGCTTACGGATCATTCCTATACTGACATTACCAGCCTCTATCCTGGCGCTTGTGAGCTTGTGTTTGGCGTAGTTGCAGATGCCCACACAATGTTTCCGTAGGGATTTCGCGAACTTTTTTAGATAGAGCATCTGTGACTGATCTGCTATCAGGCACCAACGTTCCAGTTGCTCCGCCATCGCCTCAAATGAAGCGGCACTCCACAGCAGCTGAAGCTGTTCTTTCAAGACGTAAAGTGCATTCAGGTTGCTATTGCTCTCCAGCAACCTTTGCAGCTTGTCACTTTGTTTTTCACTCAACTTATCCGCATTTTTGAGCAACAGATAATGCGTCCCTTTCATCAACTCTTTACCACTTGGATCGGCCTTTCTGAACTCAAGTCGACGCTGATTATGGATAGCTTTGCTGTAGTTTTTCATGACGTGGAAACGGTCAAATACTATGTCGGCCAACGGCAAGGACTCTCTGACAGCCTTTTGGTAGGCAGGCCCCATATCCATCGCTACGGCCTTTATTTTGCAGGCTGTATCTGGTTGCAGTTGTTTCAAAAACCTTGAAAAAACCTCGGCAGTTCGGCCTGCTTCAACCCAGATCAGATGACCGCCAACCATATCGTAGACCACCGTCATGTAGTCATGACCTTTCGCCCGGGCAACTTCATCTACACCAATATATTCCAAGCCAGTTAGCTCTGCAGGATCAAGCGTAGGGAGAGTTTCAATAAGGTATGCCCTGTCGATATTCTTGACCGTTTCCCATCGTATATCCAAATGTCTGGAAACCGCTTGAATAGACATATGCCGACATAATCCACTGATCAGTCGGCAAAATCGGTGAGTGAAACGGCACCCTTTATCAACAAAATCACACCCCTCAATGCGGCGTTCGCCCTTGTTAATATAAACCTGCGCCAGCTCAATCTCGACCACACAAGGATACCCAAAAAGGGGGATGTCGTTTACTTGTCGGCGGACATGCTGGTTGATGCTTCCCTTCTGGCCTGTAGCAGGGTCTATAGCCCTCCTACGCGCGTCTCGGCTGCAGTGAATGACAATCTTAACACCGCCGTCATCCAGTTTAATTTCATTTACACGTTGCCCTTTGAGGCCTAAAATATGCTGCGAGATGTTGATTGTCATATACCTGCTCTATGTAAAGTTATCAGAAACCATACATATCAACAGGTTACTTGGCGGTCGGCATCTTTTTCTACTCAACAAAGCGGAGAAGAGCCTGAAAAAGCTTGTTGGCTTAGGTACCACCAATCATCACCGTAATGAGGTGCAAGGGATGTGGTGTAGGCCAGTAACTCTGCTTCGCGCCCGGGTTGGCCAGAAAAACCGATCAATCCAAAAACACTGGTGCAGGTTTGTGCCAACATTACATCGCGGGGGAATTGTAGGACGTGTTCGCGAATAGCAGGGTAGGCCAGGGCCGTTTTTCCAGCAATCAATAGATCCATTGCATTGATATGAGCTGTTTCGCGTGATGTCAGTCCTGTATTCAAAGATTGGGCTTTTTGCATGGCTGCGCGTGCTGCGGGCATTTTAGCAGATAACTGATTGGCACGTGCCAGACCGCAATAGGCCAATGCAAACCCATCATCGGCGTCAATCGCTGCTTGAAATCCTGAAACCATTCCAGCGTTCGCACTGATGACTCGATCTACGGCTGTAATGTAATGGTCGCGGGCATCTTGAGATATTGTTGAAAGTGGATTGTCATATCTGTCGAGAAGCATTGGTGGCCTATTTGGTTAATGAGTAATAATTTCTAAGCATGGCGCTTTGTAATGGCAAGAGGTTGTAAGCGGATGGGATTCGATGATACGACTCGTTTTTAACCTTATTTGCGAATATATTTTGACGTTAAAGGGTGGCAAAATTTAAATGTTCTTTTTATGTTCTCATGGTATATGAAAAAATATGGTATTTTATGGGAATTTATTTATTTTTTAAAAATATACCACATCTTGTGTCTGATTTTTTAGTTTACGCTAGGTTGGCTAAGAAAATAACCTTTTTACTGGCTTTGAAGCTACATATTGAGTAAGTTAATAGGTAATTCCCATATATTACCCATAAAAAACTATTGATTTCCATATATTCCCATAGCATAAATAACCTACAAGATGAGGTGAGGGATAAAAAAGGGCATTAAGACCCTATAAAAACCCAAACAGGTTTCATACAGGCACCCACCACATCCAATGAAAGATCCGACGTGGGTTGCGAGCAGACACCCCCCCCAAGGTGGCACCATAGTTGGACATCCCATTAGGGACAGAACGGCGGATTGAACAGTGGCAGCAGTTCAATCCGTCGTTTCCATTTTAGGCCTAAGTTTTAGGTCGAACGTAATTAAGGAGGCCTTTGTGGCACGACGTTTTAGAGGTGAAAGCACCCACAAGGTGGATGCTAAAGGTCGGGTATCTATTCCCGCCGCCTTTCGTCGTGTTTTAGAAGAAGGTGATCCAGAATGGACTGACGGTCTGTTTCCAAACCTCGTTCTTGTGTATGGCGGCAAAAGCCGTGACTTCGTTGAAGGTTATACATTGGACTCAATGGAAGAGGTCGACGAAAAGATTGCACAATTGCCGCGTGGATCAAAACAACGCCGCAAGTTGGAGCATATGTTTTCAGGACAATCTCAACAAATCCAGATCGACCCAACGGGACGTTTGGTTCTTACGCAAAAAATCCGCGACAAGATTGGCATCAGCAATGAAGCCTTCTTTATTGCTGCGGGTGATACGTTCCAAATTTGGGAACCGTCCGCCTATGAAGCACACGCAGAGCGTATGGATGAGTGGTTTGACGATGACGAGGATGATGTTGATCCTTTGACCTTGTTAGACATGGCATCTGCGGGAGAGTAAGTATGGCGCAGACGCTGGATACATCCCCGTCTTCCCCACATATCCCTGTTTTACTGGCACCCATTTTGGATGCGGTTTCCCCTATGAATGGTCGTTGGTTGGACGGCACTTTTGGAGCTGGCGGATATACGCGTGCTTTTCTGGACGCTGGTGCATCTACAGTTTATGCGGTCGACCGCGACCCTGAAGTGTTTGAACGCGCAAAAGCGTGGTCAGCAGATTACGGTGATCGTTTGGTATTGATTTCAGGTACTTTTGGTAAGTTGGATCAATTGGCAACAGAGGCGGGCGCTACACCATTGGACGGTGTGGTTTTGGATATAGGTGTGTCCTCTATGCAATTGGATCAAGCCGATCGTGGGTTTTCGTTTATTCAAGATGGCCCTTTGGATATGCGCATGTCGCAAGATGGTATGACAGCCGCAGATATTGTGAATACGGCTGATGAAGCGGTTTTGGCCGATATCCTTTATTTATATGGTGAAGAACGTGCGTCGCGCCGTATTGCACGCCGTATTGTGGAAACGCGTAAGGTAACGCCTTTTGTAACCACGAAACAGCTGACGGATGTGGTTGAGGGCGCTTTACCGCGTTCTAAACCCGGCCAAGCACATCCTGCGACGCGGTCATTTCAGGCATTGCGTATTACTGTGAATGACGAATTGGGTGAATTGGTGCGTGGGCTTGTGGCGGCAGAAGCGGCTTTGGGTGAGGGCGGTATTTTGGCTGTTGTCACATTCCATTCTTTGGAGGACCGCATCGTGAAGCGGTTTATTCAGGCGCGGAGTGAGCAAGCACGCACGAACCGTTATGCGCCAGAGGCGGAAGCCACTGTATCGCAATTTGAGAAAATATCTAAGCGGGCCATTGGGCCAAGCGATGAAGAATTAGAGCAAAATCCACGCTCACGATCCGCAAAGCTGCGTTTGGCGCGGCGAACTGCGGCCCCTGCGGGGGATGTGGATGCGAAATCTATTGGACTTCCTATGTTTGATTTAACGAGGCTAAATTAATGCGTACCCTGTTTTATATTGTGTGTTCAGCTTTCATCATTGGGTTGGCCTATTGGGCCTATAAAGAGAATTATCAAACGCAAACGGCTTTGCGTGAGGTGAAGAAATTGCAGCAGGATATAGCAGAGCAAAAAGAAGCGATTGCAGTGTTAAATGCAGAATGGGCTTATTTGAACCGCCCTGATCGTTTGCGTGATTTAGTAGATTTAAACTTTGAAGCATTGGGGTTGATCCCGCTTTTACCAAGCCATTTTGGCGATAGCGAAATGGTGGCCTATCCCGTGCGCCAACAATTGCAAGTAAATGACCCAGTGACAATCCAATCTCAGGAGGAGGCGCAATGATCCGTACGCCACTTCGTCCCTTAGCACGTGTTATCAGTGCCCGTGAAAATGGTGAAAATCCTGATGTGATCGAAGCAGAAGAACGTGTGAAGCGTAATCAAGTGACACATCAAAAAATCCGTAAGCGGGCAGAACACCGTTTAACGATGCTAGGTCTAGCGTTTTTCTTGGGATTTGCAGCGATTGGCGGCAAGATGGCCGTGTTGGCTGTTAGTGAACCAATGGAACCACGTTTGGCTGTAGCCAATACAGGTATTCATTCGCAACGTGCTGATATTGTTGATAGAAACGGTTCAGTTTTGGCGACAAATCTTGTGACGACATCGCTTTATGCACAACCACATATGATGATTGAACCTGTGCGCGCTGCAAATGAATTGGCGCGGATTTTCCCTGATATCAATCATGATAAACTGTTGGAGCAATTTACAGGCAAGCGTAAGTTTGTTTGGGTACGTAAGAAAGTCAGCCCAGAGCAGAAGCAGTTGGTGCATGAGATCGGTGAACCAGGTTTGTTGTTTGGCCCGCGTGAGATGCGTTTGTATCCGAATGGTAAATTGGCGGCACATATTTTAGGTGGTGCTGGTTTTGGTAAAGAGGATGTTCGTGCGGCTGAGTTGATCGGTGTTGCGGGTGTCGAGAAATTTTTTGATGAGCGCATGCGTGACCCTGCGCAAGTGGATCAACCACTGCAGCTATCGATTGACCTTACAGCACAGGCGACAACACGTCGTGTGCTTGAAGGTGGTATGAAGATTATGAAGGCTAAAGGGGCGGCAGCCGTTTTGATGGATGTGCATACGGGTGAAATCGTATCAATGGTGTCTTTGCCTGATTTTGACCCGAATGACCGCCCGACGGCTTTGTTGAAAGGCGATCCATCGGATAGCCCGTTGTTTAATCGCGCAGCGCAGGGTGTTTATGAGCTTGGCTCTACATTTAAATTATTCGCGGCAGCTGTGTCTTTGGATAAGGGCTTGGTTAATGAAGATACGATGATCAGCACGCAAGGGCCTATCCGTTGGGGTAAGTTTAAAATCCGTGATTTTCATGATTACGGCAAACAGTTGAGTGTGATGGATGTCATCGTGAAGTCATCTAATATTGGTACTGCGCGTATGGCGCAGGCAGCTGGAACAGATGCGCAGAAAGAAATTTTAGATAATTTGGGATTCTTTGCGCCTACACCCGTTGAAATCAGCGAAGCAAAACGCGTGAAACCGTTGTTACCACCGAATTGGTCTGAATTATCTACGATGACAGTATCTTATGGTCATGGTATTGCGGCGACCCCATTACATTTGGCGGCTGCGTATTCCACATTGGCAAATGGTGGTTTTAAAGTGAAGCCAACTTTATTGAAATCCCAAACACCTACAGCGCATGGAGATAGAGTTTTAGCAGAAGCGACATCAAAAAGCTTGATGCGCATGTTGCGGGCGGTTGTAACACGTGGGACTGCAAGTTTTGGTGAAGTGGATGGGTATCACGTCGGCGGTAAAACGGGTTCTGCGGATAAGCCAAAGCCGAATGGTGGGTATTATGATGATAAAGTTATCGCGACCTTTGCATCGACGTTCCCAGCACATGATCCAAGGTATGTGTTGGTTTTGACGCTGGATGAGCCCTCTATTCAAGCGGCAGGTGAAGAGCGCCGCACAGCGGGTTGGACTGCTGTACCCGTTGCTGCTGAATTGATCACACGCGTGGCCCCCGTTTTGAATATGCGACCAGAGCTTGCAGGCAGTGGCCAAGTTGAATACACGCAGGCAAAACACCAATAAGGATAGCCTTATGCCGCAAGATAACTCGTTAACGAAGACGCTTTCAGAGCTTGGTCTTGGGCCAACGGATGAGGCTGCTCTGAGCGATGTTATGATCTCGGGTATTTCTGTGGACAGTCGCAATACCAAAGCGGGTGATTTATTTGCGGCAATGCCTGGTGCAACAGTACATGGTGGTGAATTTATCCAATACGCGGTGCGTATGGGGGCCGCGGCTGTTTTGACGGATGCCGAAGGGCTTGAGATTGCTAAGAGTGATATGGGTGAAGTTTCTCTTCCGTTTATTGTTGTAGATGATCCACGTATGGCTTTGTCAAAAGCGGCTGCGCGGTTTTACGGGACACAACCTGCGACGATGACAGCCGTAACGGGTACGAATGGTAAGACATCAGTTGCGAATTTTATCCGCCAGATTTGGGAGTTTCTTGGTAAAGACGCTGTGAACTTTGGGACCGCTGGTGTTGAGGGAGCTTATACTGAAAGCTTGAACCATACGACACCAGAGCCAATTACTTTGCACCGTTTGTTGGCAAAACTAAAAGATAATGGAATTACTCATGCGGCTATGGAAGCGTCCAGTCATGGATTGGAACAGCGCCGTTTGGATGGGGTTTATTTGACGGTTGGTGGGTTTACGAATTTCACTCAAGATCATTTGGATTATCACAAGACGTTTGAAGAATATTTTGCTGCGAAAGCTGGATTGTTTTCACGGGTATTACCGCCCGAAGGATCTGCTGTGATCAATACGCTTGACCTCAAAGGCGCGGAATTGGTGAAGATTGCACAATCGCGTGGACAAGATGTAATTACGATTGGGAATGATGGTGCAGATATTCAAGTTCTGAACACACGCAGCGACAGCACGGGGCAAGATGTACGGTTCTCTTGGCGTGGGGATATTCACACGGTACGTCTGTCTTTGATTGGAGCATTTCAGGCGGAGAATGTATTGTTAGCCGCTGGCATGGTGATTGCGGCAGGTGCTCAGCCTGCTGAGGTGTTTGGGGTTTTACCAAACTTGCAAACTGTTTCAGGTCGTATGCAATTGGCTGCGACGCGTCAAAATGGTGCAAGTGTTTTTGTGGATTATGCGCATACGCCTGATGCTTTGGAAACTGCGTTGAAAGCTTTACGCCCACATGTATTGGGCCGCATTATTGTGGTATTTGGGGCTGGTGGTGATCGTGATCGTGGTAAACGTCCTTTGATGGGCAAAGCCGCATTGGATTATGCGGATGTTTTGTTTGTGACTGATGATAATCCACGCTCTGAAGAGCCCGCTGATATCCGTGCGGATATAATGGTGGCATGTCCAAATGCAAATGAGATTGGTGATCGCGCTGCTGCTATTTTGGCAGGTGTTGATGCATTGCAAACGGGAGATGCTTTGCTGATTGCGGGCAAAGGTCATGAAACGGGACAAACGATTAAAGATCAGATTTTGCCGTTTAATGATGTGGAACAGGCAAGCATGTCTGTATCGGCTTTGGATGGAATGGGCGCATGACTGCACTTTGGACATGGGGTGAAGCCACGGCTGCGACGGGTGGCATGTGCACGACCTATTGGTCAGCAAATGGCGTATCGATCGATACGCGGACGCTGCAAAAAGGCGATTTGTTCGTAGCGCTGTCTGATGTGCGTGATGGGCATGGTTTTGTAGCGCAAGCTCTGGAAAAAGGCGCTGCTGCGGCTTTGGTAACCCATGTGCCAGAAGGAGTTTCTGTGGAAGCACCTTTGTTGATGGTACCTGATGTTTTGAAAGCACTCGAAGATATGGGCCGTTATGCGCGTAAGCGTATGGATGGCAAAGTGATTGGTGTGACGGGATCTGTTGGAAAGACAGGTACCAAGGAAATGTTGAGAACGGCTTTGAACGGGCAGGGTAACGTTCATGCGGCTGAGAAGAGTTATAACAACCATTGGGGTGTGCCGCTGACATTGGCGCGGATGCCACGCGATACGGATTTTGCAGTTATTGAAATTGGAATGAACCATTCTGGTGAGATCACGCCGCTGGCGCAGATGGCTGATTTGGATGTAGCGCTGATAACAACCGTTGCTGCTGTGCATTTGGCGTCTTTTTCAGGGATCGAAGAGATTGCCCATGCTAAGGCAGAGATATTTGATGGGCTTAAGAAAAATGGCACAGCGATTTTGAACGCTGACATAGATACTTTGCCTATTTTGAGGGATGCAGCAGAAAAAGTAACGACGAATATTGTGAAATTTGGAGCGACAGATGGTGCAGACTTCAAAATGACTGGGGCATATGTTTCGGATGTGTCGACCAAAGTTGTTTTTGAGTTGTTTGGCCAGAAGATTGAATTCACTTTGTCAGCCCCCGGCGTGCATTTAGCGATGAATTCTTTGGCTGTTTTGGCAGCATGCGATGCGGTGCTTGATGACTTGCATGACAGTATTAAAAACTTATCGGAATGGACGGCACCTTCTGGGCGTGGTGCGCGTGAAACAATTGATTTGGCTGATGGTGGACAGATCGAACTGGTGGATGAGAGTTATAATGCAAACCCAACCTCGATGGCGGCAACTTTAGATGTGCTGGGACATAAAGAGGCGAAGGGCCGTAAGATTGCGATTATTGGCGACATGTTGGAACTGGGTCCGACAGAGATTGAATTACATGGTGGTTTGGCTAATTTAGATGCTGTTGAGCGGATTGATCAGTTTCATGCCGTTGGTCCATTGATGAAGTCATTTTATAAAGCTTTACCCATAGAGAAGCGTGGACTTTGGACCGCTACATCTGCTGAATTGGAAATTGAGGTTGAGAATATAATCAAAGCAGGGGATATCGTTATGGTAAAAGGCTCCCTTGGAACCAAGCTCGCGAAGGTTGTAGACGCGATACGTGAAATCGGTGCATAAAGCGCGAAATTTAGGGGAAGCTAAAGTATGTTGTATTTTTTAAGCGAATTGTCTGATGGTGGCGATGCCTTCAATCTGTTTCGCTATATTACTTTCCGCGCTGGTGGTGCATTCTTTACAGCTTTGATTTTAAGTTTCATCTTTGGTCAACCATTGATTAACTGGTTGAAAAAGAAACAAAAAAAAGGGCAACCTATTCGTGATGATGGGCCTGAAAGCCATATTATTGCGAAAGCGGGGACACCGACTATGGGCGGTGTTTTAATCCTTGGGACACTGCTGGTTTCTACGCTTTTGTGGGCGCGTAGTGACAATGCATACGTTTGGATCGTACTTTTGGTTACGGGTGGTTTTGGTTTAATCGGCTTTGTTGATGATTATTTAAAGGTTTCAAAACAAACTGTTGCAGGGTTTTCATCAAAGGCACGTTTGTTAATTGGTTTTGCAATTGCTTTGGTTGCTTCGGTAGTCGCAAGTAATGCGCATCCACCCGAATTGTCATCGCAATTGGCGATGCCATTCTTGAAAGACACACTGATATATCTTGGTTTTTTATATATCCCTTTTGCAATGTTTGTAATTGTTGGAGCTGCTAATTCGGTCAATCTGACCGATGGTTTAGACGGTTTGGCGATTATGCCTGTGATGATTGCAGCAGGTGCGCTGGGTGTGATTGCATATGCTGTTGGACGTGTGGACTTTACGGAATACTTAGATGTTCACTACGTGCCTGGCACAGGGGAGCTGCTGGTGTTTACTGCGGCTTTGATTGGCGGTGGCTTAGGGTTCCTTTGGTATAACGCGCCGCCTGCGGCTGTGTTTATGGGCGATACAGGGTCGCTTGCATTAGGCGGTGCTTTGGGTGCAATTGCGGTTTGTACGAAACACGAGATTGTTCTGGGTATTGTTGGTGGCTTGTTTGTGGTTGAAGCTTTGTCTGTGATTATTCAGGTTTTGTATTTCAAGCGCACAGGCAAACGTGTGTTTCTAATGGCGCCTATTCACCATCACTTTGAGAAAAAAGGATGGGCTGAATCCACAATCGTGATCCGTTTTTGGATTATTTCTTTGATCCTTGCCTTGATTGGCTTGGCTACGTTGAAGGTTCGGTAATGATACCAGTTCGCGGATACGATGGTCATAAGGTTGCTGTTTTAGGCTTAGGTCGTTCTGGCCTGTCTGCGGCGATTGCTTTACGGGCTGGTGGTGCCATTCCCATTTGTTGGGATGATAATGAAACCGCACGGGATAAAGCCGAAGTCGAAGGGTTGGTCGTCGCTGATCTGAATAGGGATAAATCTTGGGAAGATGTGATTTCTTTGATCGTATCTCCTGGTATTCCCCATCTGTATCCTGAACCGAATAAGATTGTTCAAAAAGCCTGGGAACACGGTGTTGTTGTGGACAATGATATTGGCTTGTTCTTCCGCTCATATGCGACACGTGATTGGGATCGTTTTGATGTGATGCCGAAAGTTGTCTGTATCACTGGATCAAACGGGAAATCTACGACAACGGCATTGATTGCACATATTTTGAAAGAGGCTGGAAAGTCTGTTCAGGTGGGTGGCAATATTGGGCGTGGTGTTTTGGATTTAGAACCTGCCAGCGATGGTGAGATTGTTGTGTTGGAGCTATCATCCTATCAAACAGAATTAGCACGTGCTTTGGCACCTGATTTAGCTGTGTTCATGAATCTGTCACCAGATCATTTGGATCGTCATGGTGGTTTGGGAGGATATTTCGCAGCCAAACGCCGTTTGTTTGTGGAAGGTGGCCCAGAAAAATCTATTATTGGTGTGGATGAACAAGAAGGCCGTTATTTGGCAAATGAACTGCGCCAAGAAAGCCCAAGTGGTGATCCTGTGATTGCGATCTCAACAGGGCGCAAGTTGCAAGGCGATGGTTGGTCTGTTTTTGCGCGTAAAGGCTTTTTGGCGGAATGGCGCAAAGGGCGTCAGGTTGCTTCGATTGATTTACGTGGCATCAAAGGTTTACCAGGCGCGCATAATCATCAAAATGCTTGTGCGGCTTATGCGGTTTGTCGGTCTTTGGCTTTGGCACCTAAGGTGGCTGAGGTTGGATTGCGATCCTACCCAGGATTGCCACACCGCTGTCAAGTGATTGGCGAAAAAGATGGTGTGACTTTTGTGAATGACAGTAAGGCCACCAATGCGGATGCGGCAGAAAAAGCTTTGTTAGCGTTTAAGAATATTCACTGGATTGTAGGTGGGGAACCGAAAGAGGGTGGTATTGCCAGTCTTGAACCTTTGTTTGGCCGCGTGAAATCCGCCTATTTGGTGGGGGTCGCAGCAGATCAATTTGCGGATCAGTTAGGCGATACGGCTTATGAACGCTCAGGCACGATTGAGACGGCTGTTCAAGCAGCTGTTCTGAATGCTGAGCCTGGGGATGTGGTGTTGTTGGCACCAGCCTGTGCCAGTTTTGATCAGTTTGGCAGCTTTGAAGAACGGGGCGATGTATACGTTGCTGCCGTTAATGATTTTATCAACAGCTGATTTCCGCCACATAAAAGCAAAACACTAGCCAAATGCCAAATTATATGGCACTTATGTCTGCAATGATGGTCCGCAAAATGAGGCCGCATGTATATGGCATAAAGACGGCGAGCAGGCACAATGACAGAAATGGCTTTTGGTCGGGTTGTACAACAACCTATTGATCCAATTTTACCGCGCTGGTGGCGCACGGTTGACCGTGTGTCTTTATCTTGCATTTTAGGTTTGTTTTTAGTTGGCATTCTTTTGGGATTAGCTGCTTCTGTGCCTTTGGCAAATCGCAATGGATTGCCTGAATTTTACTATGTTTATAAACAACTCTTCTTTGGTTTTGTTGCATTGGCTGCAATGGCGCTGACCTCCATGATGACACCAACGATGGTGCGTCGTTTGGGTGTGTTTGGGTTTGCTTGTTGTTTTGCAGCATTGATGCTGTTGCCGTTCTTTGGGACTGATTTTGGGAAAGGGGCCACGCGTTGGTTCTCGCTTGGATTTACGTCCGTTCAACCTTCTGAATTTTTAAAACCTTGTTTTGTGGTGTTTTCCGCATGGATGATGGCATCTGCATTTCAGGTGGGTGGACCTCCTGGGAAGCGTATTTCTTTTGTATTTGCTGTGGCCGTTGCGTTTTTATTGGCGATGCAACCTGACTTTGGTCAAGCTGCATTGATCATTGCCTCTTGGGGGATCATGTATTTTATTGCGGGTGCGCCGATCCTGTTGTTGGTTGTGATGGCGGCAGGTGTCGTTGGTGTCGGACTATTTTCTTATAATAATTCAGAGCACTTTGCACGGCGGATTGATGGGTTTTTAAATCCAGATTTGGATCCACGTACGCAGCTTGGATATGCAACGAACGCAATCCAAGAAGGTGGTTTTTTTGGTGTTGGTGTTGGTGAGGGGCAAGTAAAATGGTCTTTGCCTGATGCGCATACAGATTTTATTATTGCGGTGGCGGCCGAGGAATATGGTTTGTTCCTTGTTCTGATTATCATCGCTTTGTTTGGTTTTATCACGGTGCGTTCGTTGTTCCGTCTGGTGCGTGAACGCGATCCATTTATTCGTTTGGCAGGCACTGGGATTGCGGCGCTGTTCGGCATGCAATCCATGATCAATATGGGGGTGGCTGTTCGGTTGCTACCAGCCAAAGGTATGACGCTTCCATTTGTCAGTTACGGTGGTTCATCGCTGGTGGCCGCAGGTATCGCATTGGGTATGTTGCTGGCCTTTACGCGGACGCGTGCTCAAGGAGATATGGGCGATTTACTGGGTCAAAGCAGGCAAAACCCAAGGATTGTACGTCGTGGTTGATATGGAAATTGTTTTGATGATGACGGGCGTTTCGGGTGTTTTAATCGGATCGATGATCGGTGCTTATTTAGCTACCGTAATGTTTATAAATAAAGATAATTAGTTTTAAGAGGTAAAGAGTATGATGAAAGGACCGCTTTTGATCATTGCTGCTGGTGGCACGGGGGGACATATGTTCCCAGCCCAAGCACTGGCAGAAGAAATGTTACGCCGTGGATGGCGGGTGAAACTGTCCACCGATCCGCGTGGTGCGCAATATACGAGTGGCTTTCCTCATACGGTTGAAATCGAAGTTGTGAAATCGGGTACGTTTGCACGTGGCGGTTTGGTTGCGAAACTAAGGGTTCCATTCAGTATTTTAAAAGGCGCGTTATCAGCATGGCGCAGTATGCGCCGTGATCGCCCCACAGTGGTCGCTGGTTTCGGCGGTTATCCTGCTATTCCTGCAATGTTAGCGAGTGGTTGGTTGAAGTTGCCACGGATGCTCCATGAGCAGAATGGTGTTTTGGGGCGTGTGAATAAACGGTTTGCTCCGAAAGTGGATGCGGTGGCTTGTGGAACTTGGCCAACGGATATGCCTGAGGGTGTTCAGGGCATTCATGCAGGTAACCCTGTTCGATTAAGTGTCATGGAAAGACATGGTGCCAGCTATATCACACCAGGTGACTGGCCGATGAGTATTTTGGCAATTGGGGGCTCTCAAGGGGCAAAGATTTTATCTGATATGATGCCGCAAGCTGTTGCTTTGCTGCCTGAAGATATTAAAGCGCAGTTGCGTGTGTTTCAGCAAGCGCGCGAAGATGATGTTTCGGCTTGTGAGGAAGCTTATGCGCAAGCGGGTGTGCATGTTGAAGTATCCCCGTTTTTTCGCGATATACCACGCTTAATGTCAGAAGCGCAGTTGGTTGTGTCCCGTTCAGGTGCATCATCTGTTGCGGATATTTCCATCATTGGGCGGCCTTCGATTTTGGTGCCTTTGGCGATTGCGATGGATGATCACCAGAATGCCAATGCCCGTGGTTTGGCATCGGCTGGAGGGGCTATTGTGATCCCTGAAAAAGAATTAACACCGACCAGTTTGGCGAAATGTATTGAAACTGTGCTAAGTGACGCTGAGGGAGCCGAGCAAATGGCGCGGGCGGCATTGACGCAGGCAAAACCAGATGCAACAGAGCAACTGGCGAATATGGTCGAAGAATTGGCGGCAAAGGGGCGTGTTTAGATGAGTTCTGCAACAAAATTACCAACACAATTAGGGGCAATCCATTTTGTAGGTATCGGTGGTATTGGCATGTCTGGCATTGCCGAAGTTTTGCTGAACCACGGATATACAGTGCAAGGTTCTGATTTACGTCCAAGCAAGATTACAGATCGTTTGGTGGAAATGGGGGCAAAGATTTCATTCCCGCAAATGGCTGAGAATTTGGAAGATGCGGAGGTTGTCGTGATCTCCTCTGCAATCAAACCAGGTAATCCTGAGCTTGATAGTGCACGTGCACGCGGTTTGCCTGTTGTGCGCCGTGCTGAAATGCTTGCCGAATTGATGCGTATGAAGTCAAACGTGGCGATCGCAGGGACACATGGTAAGACAACGACGACGACTATGGTCGCGACTTTGCTGGATGCAGGTGGTATTGATCCGACTGTGATCAATGGCGGTATTATTCATGCATATGGATCGAACGCACGTATGGGCGATGGCGAATGGATGGTTGTGGAAGCGGACGAAAGTGACGGTACTTTTAACAAACTTCCTGCGACTGTGGCTGTGGTCACGAACATCGATCCAGAGCATATGGAACATTACGGTACTTTCGATAATCTGCGTGATGCATTTTATACTTTTGTCTCAAACATTCCTTTTTACGGTGTTGCGATTTGTAATACGGATCATTCAGAAGTTCAGGCGCTTGTCGGCCGTGTGAACGACCGCCGCATTATTACATATGGCTTTAATACGCAGGCGGATGTGCGAGCAGAAAATCTGCGCTATGAAAACGGCTCTGCGTATTTTGATATTGTTTTACAAGCTGAAGGCCTTCGTATCGATGGTGTGACTTTGCCGATGCCTGGGGATCATAATGTATCGAATGCTTTGGCAGCTGTTGCCGTATCACGTTACCTTGGATTGAAACGCGATGAAATTGCGGGCGCTTTGAAGAATTTCAAAGGTGTGAACCGCCGCTTTACCCATGTGGGTGAAATGAATGGTGTGATGGTGATTGATGATTACGCGCACCATCCTGTTGAGATTAAGGCTGTGTTAAGTGCGGCGAAACAAGCGACTTCTGGACGTGTGATTGCTGTGCACCAACCGCATCGATATTCGCGTTTACATGATTTGTTCGAAGATTTCTGTGGCTGTTTCAATGACGCAGATATCGTTGGCATTTCAGATGTGTTTGCAGCGGGTGAAGATCATATCGAAGGGGCTGACCGTGATAGTTTGGTCGCTGGATTGGTATCGCGAGGTCACAAGCGTGCGATTGCTGTGTCAGATGAAGCGTCTTTCGTGGAATTTGTGAAAGCGGAAACGCAGCCTGGTGATTTACTGGTGTGTTTGGGCGCTGGTACGATCAGTTCTTGGGCGAATAATCTGCCAGTTGATAAATAAGATGATCGAAGGTCTGCCAGAAGTTCGTGGAACATATACAGCCGAACGACCGTTGGCGGATTTATCGTGGCTGAAAGTTGGTGGACCTGCTGAAATTTTATTTCAGCCTGCTGATCTGGATGATTTGCAGCAGTTTTTGAAAAACTTGCCTGCTGAGATTGATGTTTTCCCAATCGGTGTTTGTTCCAACCTGATTATCCGTGATGGTGGTATCAAAGGTGTGGTCATCCGTATGGGACGTGGTTTTAATGGGATTGAAATCCTTGAAGGCAACCGTGTACGTGTTGGTGTTGCTGCATTAGATGCGCATGTTGCGCGTAAAGCGGCGCAGGCTGGGATTGATTTGGCGTTTTTACGAACTATTCCAGGTGCCATTGGTGGTGCTGCTAAGATGAATGCTGGCTGTTACGGTATCTATACGGCGGATGTGTTTGTTGAGGCACAGGCAATGACGCGCACTGGTGAGTTGGTGATTTTGACGAAGGACGATATGGGCTTTGCTTATCGTTCGACTGAGTTGCCGACAGGTATGGTGATTACATCGGTTCTGTTGGAAGGACCAAGTGGTGATCCTGATGCGATTGAAGCAAAAATGGCGGATGCGTTGGAAAAACGTGAGCAAACTCAACCTGTTAAGGAACGGTCATGTGGATCGACTTTTCGTAACCCTGCAGGTTTCAGTTCTACGGGTAAAGCTGATGATGTACATGATTTGAAGGCTTGGAAGGTCATTGATGATGCTGGAATGCGAGGTGCCACAGTGGGTGGCGCACAGATGTCAGAGATGCATTCTAACTTTATGATTAATAAAGGTGGCGCAACTGCCGCAGATTTAGAAAATTTAGGTGAAGAAGTACGAAAAAAGGTTTTCGAAAACTCTGGTATTCAGTTAGAGTGGGAAATTATGAGGGTCGGTGAACGGCTCGAAGATAATTAAACAACCTTAAGAGCCAGAAAATGGTCGTAGGTGAAAGAGGCGGGTATGTCGAGCAGGGCAATCTCGCGCATTGTGGTTTTAAAGGGTGGTCCATCCGCGGAACGTGAAGTTTCTCTGGTTACGGGGCGCGAAGTAGCCGCAGCATTGCGTGATGAAGGTTTCGAAGTAATTGAATTGGACGCAGGTCCAGAGCTGGCTGCTGATTTGATCACAGCTAAACCCGATGTTGTGTTCAACGCTTTACATGGTCGTTGGGGGGAAGATGGTTGTGTTCAAGGTTTACTTGAATGGCTGAAAATCCCTTATACGCATTCTGGTGTTATCGCATCTGCTATGGCGATGGATAAAGAACAGGCCAAGCGCGCTTATGCTGCTGCTGGTTTGCCGATTGCGGAGAGTAAATTGGTGTCTTCCAAGGATGTTCAAAAGGATCATCCTATGGCAGCACCTTATGTTGTTAAGCCATATAATGAAGGATCGTCTGTCGGTGTTTACATCGTGAACGAGGGCGAAGGGCCTGCGCGTATGAATGCGGATATGCCTGATACGGTAATGGTGGAACGGTTTATCCCTGGTCGTGAATTAACGACGACCGTGATGGGAGATAAAGCGCTGGCTGTGACGGATATTTATTCTGACGGTTGGTATGATTTTTCTGCGAAATACGAAGAGGGTGGGTCAAAACATATTGTGCCTGCTGATATTCCAAAAGAAATTTATGATGCATGTATGGATTATGCGGTGCGTGCCCATGATGTTTTATGTTGCCGTGGCGTGTCCCGCACGGATTTTCGTTGGGATGAAAGCAAAGGTTTGGATGGTTTGATCCTGCTCGAAACCAATACCCAACCTGGTATGACGCCAACATCATTATCGCCTGAACAGGCCGAACACTGCGGAATGTCGTTTGGTAAGATGGTTCGTTGGATGGTTGAGGATGCGTCATGCAACAGATAGCGGCGCCAATACGTCAAGATCCTGCACCAAGTCGTGTGAAGTATAAACTGGAACGTCTTTGGTTGACGCCGGTTTACCGTGCGTTGATCCGTACGGGTCTGCCAGTCTTATTCTTGGGTATCGTTGTGTTGAGTTACGCGCGTGACCCATCCGTTCAAGCGAAGATTGTGATGCAATACAATCATGCCCGTACTGTGATGGAAGAACGCCCTGAGTTCATGGTGAAACAGATGCGCGTTCAAGGTGCAGGTGAAGTTATTGATGGATTGGTGCGTGCAGCACTGCCTGTAGAATTCCCAACCAGCTCGTTTCATTTGGATTTGGAAGCGTTGAAAACTTCTGTTGAAAGTATTGAAGGCGTTGAGACAGCTTCTTTGTTGGTTGGTGCGCAAGGCGTTTTAGAAATTGGTATTGTTGAACGTGTGCCTTCAGTGATTTGGCGTGGGGACGAGGGCTTGGTTCTACTGGATGCATCTGGTGAAAGATCTGGTCAGCTTGCATCACGTTTGGATCGTCCTGAATTGCCTTTGGTAACAGGGATTGGCGTTGAGAAAAATGTGGCAGAAGCCATGGAGATTTTTGCAAAACTTGCACCTGTTGCGGGCCGTGTACGTGGCTTGATGCGTATCGGTGAGCGTCGCTGGGATGTCGTTTTGGGTCGAAATCAAGTTTTACGCTTGCCAGAAGAGCAACCGCTTGCAGCGCTTGAGCGTATATTCGCGTTGCATGCTGCCCAAGATATTTTAAGTCGCGACGTTGCTGTCGTGGACGTAAGAGATGGCCGAAAGCCTATTTTGAGACTTTCAGCACCCGCATTAGATGGTTTGAAGAAGTTGCGTTTAATCGCAAACGGAGAGGATAGTTAAGTTATGTCATATTTGTACGATACACAGCGTGCGATGCGTCAGAAAAGACGGAATGCTTTACAGCGAGGTTTGGTTGCTGTTTTGGACGTTGGTACAACGAAAATGGCGTGTATGGTTTTGCAGTTTGATGCGAAATTAAATGATGATGTTCGCTTAGGTGTTGGTAACCTTGCCAATCACGGTTCTTTCCGCGTGATTGGTGTGGCAACAACTCGCTCGCGTGGAGTTCGTTTTGGCGAAATCTCTTCAATGGAAGAGACTGAACGTGCTATCCGTACAGTGGTGCAGGGTGCGCAAAAAATGGCGAATGTACGTGTGGACCATGTGATTGCTTGTTTGGCAGGTGCCGATCCGCGTTCGTATGGTGTTGCTGGCGAAGTTGAGTTGGAAAACGGCACTGTTACAGATTATGATATTGGTCGTGTTTTGGCGAATTGTGATATGCCAGATTATGGTGTTGGTCGTGAGACGGTTCACGCGATGCCTGTAAACTTTACGTTGGATCACCGTAGTGGTTTGACCGATCCGCGTGGGCAGATTGGTAATCGTTTATCTGTGGATATGCATTTGTTGACTGTCGATACACAAGCTATTGAAAACCTTCTGAAATGTGTGAAACGTTGTGATATGGAGTTGGCTGGCGTTGCCTCTGCTGCTTATACAAGTGCGATGTCTGCATTGGTGGAAGATGAACAAGAATTGGGTGCTGCCTGTATCGATATTGGTGGGGGTGCGACAAGTGTTTCGGTCTTCCTTAAGAAGCATATGATCTACGGCGATAATGTGCGTATGGGGGGGGACTTGGTGACATCTGATATTTCCCAAGGTCTGCAGGTTTCCTATCAGGCAGCGGAACGCATAAAGACATTGCATGGCGGTGTTATTGCGACCTCTATTGATGATCGTGAAATGATTGAAGTTGGTGGTGATACAGGTGATTTTGATCATGACCGTCGTCGTATTAGTCGTGCAGAGCTTATTGGTGTGATGCGTCCGCGTTTGGAAGAGATATTGGAAGAGGCGCGGATGCGTTTAGATGCTTCTGGGTTTGAACATCTACCAGGACAACGAATTGTTTTGACAGGTGGAACAAGTCAGGTACCTGGTCTGGAAGGACTGGCCAGTAAAATTCTGGGTCAAAATGTACGTCTTGGTCGGCCAATGCGTGTACAAGGTTTGCCGCAAGCCGCAACAGGGCCTGCATTTGCATCTACAATCGGGTTGGCGATGCATGCAGCACATCCACAAGATGAATGTTGGGACTTTGATTTGCCTGTAGAACGTATGGGTGGCAAGCCTTTGAAAAAAGCGATGCGCTGGTTCAAAGATAACTGGTAAATATGTACCAGCTTCATAATTTTGGGCTGAACTATGCTTAAATATCTAAGTTTTGTGGGGAAATGCACGATTTTTCGTGACGTGGGCGAATCACTGCGTTACGATGCGAATCAGTAATAAGGACCGATATAAATCGGCCGAGCAGGCAACACAGGCGGATAGTAACCATGACATTGAATCTACGCATGCCCGAAATGGCAGACCTTAAACCACATATCGCAGTATTTGGTGTGGGCGGTGCTGGCGGTAACGCTGTAAACAATATGATCGAAAATAACCTTGAAGGTGTCGATTTTGTTGTGGCGAATACTGATGCGCAAGCATTGCAGAATTCTAAAGCGCAAAATACTATTCAAATCGGCGAAAAAATGACCGAAGGTTTGGGCGCTGGTGCGCGGCCGTCTGTTGGTGCTGCTTCTGCTGAAGAAAGTATTGAAGCAATCGTTGATCAACTTGTTGGCTGTCACATGTGTTTCATCACGGCAGGCATGGGCGGAGGTACTGGTACAGGTGCCGCTCCAATCATTGCGCAAGCGGCACGTGAATTGGGTGTTCTCACAGTTGGTGTTGTAACGAAGCCATTCCAGTTTGAGGGCAGCAAACGTATGCGCCAAGCCGAAGACGGTGTTGAAGCGTTACAAAAGGTTGTGGATACATTGATCGTGATCCCAAACCAAAATCTATTCCGTATTGCCAACGAGAAGACAACATTTACTGAAGCTTTCCAAATGGCAGATGATGTTCTTTATCAAGGTGTTAAAGGTGTAACAGACCTTATGATACGCCCTGGTATCATCAACCTAGACTTTGCAGATATTCGCGCTGTTATGGACGAAATGGGTAAAGCAATGATGGGTACTGGTGAAAGCACTGGTGAAGATCGTGCTATCCAAGCTGCGGAAAAAGCAATTGCAAACCCATTGTTGGATGAAATTTCGTTGAAAGGTGCGCATGGCGTATTGATCAACATCACTGGCGGTCATGATCTGACATTGTTCGAAATGGACGAAGCAGCGAACCGTATTCGTGAAGAAGTTGACGAAAATGCAAATATCATCGTTGGTTCTACACTTGATACTGGCCTTGAAGGTGTGATGCGTGTTTCCGTTGTTGCAACGGGTATTGATGCAGTTACGGCCGTTTCAGATGTTCCAGTTCCACGTCGTTCTATGAAAGAGCCATTAACACAAGCGGTTTCATTCGAAGAAGATACTGCTAAAGCAGCACCATCTGTTGATGAATTTGTAGAGCAAGCTGTAGCTAAACCTGCTGTGGATATGCCTGCAGTAGAAGAAATTGGCGCACAAGAACCCGATATGTTTGAAAGTGCTGCTCAGTTTGAAGAGCCTGCATTTGCACAAGCTGAAACAGATGATTTGCCACCACCAGCATATCAGCCAGCTCAAGAAAATATTGCAGATGATTTTTTCCAAATGGAAGAAGAGACTGCTGAATTTGTTGCCCCTCAACCACAACCAGCGGGACAGGCAAGTTCTGAAACAATGGCACGTTTGCATGCGGCTGCATCTAAAGCTCCGACACATGCGCCTGCAGCACCAATGCCTGCTCAATCAAGGGCACCTGCAGAAAAACGCGGCGGCTTTGGTTTGAACAGTTTGATCTCGAAAATGACAGGCCACAGTGACGATGCGAATCGCGCACGTACGGTGGAGCAGCCAAATCTTGCCGCTACGGCACCTGATTTGTCTTACGAAGAACCTGCAATGACAGAAGAGCAAGAACGCATTGAAATCCCTGCATTCTTGCGTCGACAAGCGAATTAACTCTTTATAAAATAAAGATAAAAAGCGCGGGCATGTTCCCGCGCTTTTTTGTTTCAAGACTGTTTCAGTTTTGTTGCAATCCGACATAAAGCGTGAATTGGGTAATTCGTTAATAATTGCTATCTAATAGGCAATGAAATTACGAATAGGTTCGTCCGTGCAAAAAACACTCGCAAATACTGTGACTATGATCGGCAAAGGTGTCCACTCTGGAAAATCTGCGCGCTTGGTGATTCACCCTGCATCTGCTGAATATGGTATCTGGTTTCACCGTGTTGATATTACAGACCGTAATAACCTAATCCCCGCTCTATATGACAGTGTTAGCGATACGCAGCTTTGTACGAAGTTAACGAATGATGCTGGCGTTGATATTTCTACAGTAGAACACTTGATGGCTGCTTTGGCTGGTACGGGCATTCAAAACGCGCTGATCGAGATCGATGGCCCTGAAGTGCCAATCATGGATGGCAGCTCGCTACCGTTTGTGCGTTCTATTATGAATGTGGGTGTTCAAGAGCTTGATGCACCTGTACGAGCTATTCGTGTTTTAAAAGAAGTTTCTATTCAGTTTGGTGAAACAATTGCAACGCTGGAGCCATCGGATACTTTAGAAATTGACTTCTCAATTGATTTTGATGACCGAGCGATTGGTAAGCAACAGAAAAATCTTGAGATGGCGAATGGCGCATTTGTTCGCGAATTGAGTAATTGCCGTACATTCTGTCAACGTAAAGACGTTGATGCGTTACACGCTGTTGGTTTGGGCCAAGGCGGTGGTTTGGATAATGCGATCATCGTTGACGGTGGTTCCGTGTTGAACCCAGAAGGCTTTCGCCATGATGACGAGTGTGTACGCCATAAGATGCTAGATGCATTGGGTGACCTTGCTTTGGCTGGTGCCCCAATTCTTGGTAAATATGTCGGTGTTCGTTCTGGTCATCGCGCCACGAACCTATTGCTACGCGAATTGTTTTCCACAGCAGGTGCTTGGGAAATGGTTGTCTGTGATGATGCACAAACAGAAATGTTGCCTGGTGCGCATATCGAAACTACTGACATGCGTTTAACCGCTTAATAACTCCCTGATACAAAACATGTTTTTTTAATTCTTTCGCCACAATATTGTGACTGAAAGAAATTCTAAATTGTGCTGGCAGGCTGCTAAACAGTGATATATGTTCCCTGTAATATCTTTGGGTGTA
Organism: Amylibacter sp.; assembly: GCA_965206885.1. Taxonomy (GTDB): domain Bacteria; phylum Pseudomonadota; class Alphaproteobacteria; order Rhodobacterales; family Rhodobacteraceae; genus Amylibacter. The sequence goes on from CBDBLJ010000012.1 coordinate 454,733, forward strand.
AATGAATGAATTTCTTAGGAAAAAAAACTTCACTTGTCTTGGCATTAGCTGGAGCACTTGTCGTTTCTGGTTGTAGTAAAACAGATGAGGCTGAAGAAGTTTCGTTGGAAGGCAAATCTCCAGAAGCGATTTTCCAATCTGCGGAAGCTTTGTTATCAAAAAATGCTGAATCAAAAGCTGCGAGACGCTTTTCTGAAGTGGAGCGTTTATATCCGTATTCGGAATTGGCAAAGCGGTCGATTATTATGTCTGCTTTTGCATATCATGAAGCTGAAAATTACGAAGAAAGCCGCTCTGCGGCACAACGTTATCTAGATTTTTATCCTGCAGACGAAGATGCGGCTTATGCGCAATATTTGATTGCACTGAGTTATTATGATCAAGTTGACGATGTGAGCCGTGACCAAGGTGTTACATTCCAAGCCTTACAAGCTCTGCGTACAACGGTTGAGCGTTATCCAGATAGTGAATATGCATCATCGTCCTTGTTAAAGTTTGACCTTGCTTTGGATCACCTTGCTGGCAAGGAAATGGAAATTGGCCGTTATTATTTAAAACGGGGACATTTTACAGCTGCGATCAATCGTTTTCGTATCGTTGTTGAAGATTTTCAGACAACAACCCACACACCAGAAGCGCTACATCGTTTAGTAGAAGCTTATTTATCTCTGGGTATTGAAAATGATGCGCAAACGGCCGGTGCAATTCTTGGGCATAACTTCCAAGGTACTGAGTGGTATAATGATAGTTATGCACTTTTGACGAAAGAAGGCATTGATACATCAAGAGAAAATAAGAAAAGCTCTAGATGGTTGCGTGTGATTTGGCGTCAGGCGGTCAAGGGTGAGTGGTTGTAAACCACACATCAAGGGGGTGCCATGCTGCGTGGCTTAAATATCCGAAATATGTTGTTAATCGATCAGCTCGACTTGGAATTCCAAGCGGGCTTGAACGTCTTAACGGGTGAAACGGGTGCTGGTAAATCTATTCTATTAGATAGTCTTGGCTTTGTCTTAGGGTGGCGTGGGCGTGCGGATATGGTGCGTAAGGGCGCTGATCTGGGCGAAGTAAGTGCGTGGTTCGAATTAAGTGCGGAGCATCCTGTCAGGGATATTTTACGCGAAGCAGGTTTGCCTGATGAAGATGATTTATTGCTGCGGCGTACAAATACACCAGATGGGCGAAAAACTGCTTATGTAAATGACCGCCGATGTACAGGGGAAATATTACGCCAGTTGTCTGACTGCTTAGTAGAGTTGCATGGGCAGCATGATGATCGTGGTCTACTGGATAGTAAGGGTCATCGTGCGCTGCTGGATACTTATGCCGGAGTTGATCTGTCAGAGATACAGGCAGCTTGGAAGCAAGTATCTAAGCTGAGAAAAGGTATAGAAGCTGCGAAGCTTGCTTTGGAAACGGCTGAGCGAGATGCGGATTATATTCGCCATGCTGTGGCAGAGTTGGCTGAACTATCCCCAGTGGTTGGTGAAGATGATACGCTGGATACGCGTCGTCGTTTGATGCAAGCAGGGGCACGTATTCGTGAAGATATTGGCAAAGCGGCGCAAGCCTTGGGCATAAATGGTGCAGAAAGCATATTGTCTGATGCGAACCGTTGGTTGCAAGAAACTGCCGCTGAGGCTGAAGGTAAGTTGGATGAGCCACTAGCGGCTTTATCACGGGTGTTGAATGAATTGGCTGATGCGCAACGCGGTGTGGATGAGTGCTTATCTCAACTGGATTTTGACCCAATGGAGTTGGAACAAACCGAAGAGCGTTTGTTTGCGATTCGCGCATTGGCGCGTAAGCACAAGGTTTTAGCTGATGAATTGCCTGCTTTGGCAGTGGAGCTAGAAGCCAAGCTGAATGCCATCGATACTGGTGCCAGTAATATTGCGGATTTAGAACAGCAAAAAGATAAAGCGCAGGGTGTTTATGATACTTGTGCTGCGGCCTTATTTGAGAAACGTTCAAGTGCAGGTGCTGAATTAGATACACGTATGATGCAGGAATTGGCACCGTTGAAAATGGAAGCGGCAATCTTCACAACGGAAGTCGTTGCTGCGGATGCTGGTCCTGATGGTGCTGATAGTGTTGCGTTTGCCGTATCTACAAACCCAGGTGCGCCCTCTGGGCCAATCAATAAGATTGCATCGGGTGGTGAGTTATCACGTTTCCTATTAGCGTTGAAAGTTTGCCTAACGTCCCGATCAGATGGATTAACGCTTATCTTTGATGAGATTGATCGTGGAGTGGGCGGTGCAACAGCGGATGCTGTTGGCCGTAGATTAGCTGCATTGTCATCAAAAGGGCAGGTGCTGGTCGTTACGCATTCTCCACAAGTAGCTGCCTTAGGAGCACATCAATGGCAGGTTTCTAAAACGACAGATGGTCAAAAAACGATTAGTTCCGTTGTTAAATTAACGGATGATGAACGAACGGATGAAATTGCACGTATGCTAGCAGGTGATGTGATCACTGATGAGGCGCGTGCTGCAGCTAAATCTTTGCTGAACGCACAATAACCTGATCGCGAAAGCGGCATTATGCAGCGCCTAGAAAGGGTTGCCTTTTCGGTGTTTGCAACAGATAACGGCACACAGTTAAAACCTGCGATGTTAAGGCCAATTGAGTATCGGTTGATACGCATTACTTAATGTGCAGATCGAATTGCTAAATGAGAGACTTAAAGATGATCCGTCACGTCGTATTTTTCAGCGCTAAAGACAAAGCTGATGTGGATACTATTGTTGAAGGTTTATCTATTTTAAAGACAATCCCATACTCCGACCATTTTGAAGTGTCCCATAATTTGAATGCAGATGAATTGTCTGCGGGAGCTGTAGATGTGGTTGTTTATGCTGAATTCGCTGATGAAGAGAAGTTGGCAGCCTATAAAGTGCATCCAGTCTATCAGGAATCTATTGCCCGTGTACGTCCAATTCGTGAATTGCGTTTAGCTGCGGATTTTAAAGCCTAATTAATCTGAACAAGCTTTCCAGGGTTCATGATGTTTTGCGGATCAAGTGTGCGTTTGATATCAGCCATAATTGACCAAGCATCACCGTGTTCTGCTAACATAAATTTCATCTTACCGACCCCAATGCCATGTTCGCCTGTCACAGTCCCGCCAAGAGCAAGGGCACGTTCATTCATACGAGCAGACAACATTTTTGCTGTTTCCAATTCTTCGGGTTTGTTTGGATCGGTTAGGAATAATGTGTGGTAATTTCCATCTCCAACATGACCTAGGGTCGGGGCAAACATGCCGTGATCTGTGGCATCTTGTGTTGTAAGTGCAATTGCTTCGGCAAGTTTCGAAATCGGGACACAGACATCGGTAGACAAGCCATCAAAGCCAGGTTTTAAAGCCTTGGCAGCAAAAAATGCATTGTGGCGGGCTTTCCAAAGCTTGGTGCGATCTTCGGTTTTCGTCGACCATTGAAAATCACCACCACCATAGTCAGCAGTGAGTTCTTTCATAGTTTCGGACTGCTCTGCAACTGCGTTTTCAGAACCGTGAAATTCCATAAATAAATGAGGTTGTTCAGGTAAGCCAAGTTGGCTGTAATTATTTAATGCTTGCATAGAAAGGCTATCCAGCATTTCGATACGGGCCATTGGAATGCCCATTTGGATGGCAACAATGACTGTGTTAACTGCGGATTCAACATCTGGAAAATCACAAACGGCAGCGGCAATTGCCTCTGGTTGGCCTTGTAGGCGCAATGTGATTTCTGTGATAATGCCAAGTGTTCCTTCGGAACCAACCATCAAATGTGTCAAATCATACCCTGCGGATGATTTTTTGGCTTTTGTTCCTGTGCGAATGATACGCCCCTGAGTTCGTAGGTTTTGTCGGCTTGTGGGGTGTTTTTTTGTTTAACTTCAGGCCCTGGCTTCCGGGAGGGTAAAGTAGTGCCCCCAATGGCAATTGAGGGTTGCGGTTTCTGGAGGTTCTGCTACACTCCCGCACATGTTCATCCGCACCAAACATGATCCCGAACGCAAGCGCACCCGCATCCAGATCGTCCAGTCGGTGCGCACCGGTCAGAAGGTTCGCCAGAAGGTCGTCCGGCATGTCGGCATCGCGCATAACGACACTGAAGTCGAGGACCTCAAGCGCCTGGCTGGCCGGATCATGGAAGAACTGCGTACCGCACAGTCCCCGCAAATGGAACTGTTCACCCCAACGGAATATGCTGATCTGGCGACACTTGTGCGCACCGCCCCGCGTCCGGAAAAACTGAATGTCGATCTTGGGGAGTGCCGCGAAGAGTCCCGCCTGTCGCTTGGTTTGCGCGATGTGATGGGGGAGGTTTATTCCGGCCTGGGCTGGAATGGGCTTCTGGGCACCCGGCGCAAGAGCAGCGATCGCATTTTACGCGAACTGGTGCTGGCGCGCCTGTCGCAGCCAGAGAGCAAGCGGGCAACGGTGGATGCACTGGCCCACAGGGTCGGGATCACCCTCAATCTGGACCGGGTCTACCAGGCTATGGACTACCTGGACGAGGCGACGATCAACCGGGTCTGTCGGATGTCACACGAGGCGGCGGAGACGCTTCTGGCGGGACCGGTCGATGTCCTCTTCTACGACTGCACAACACTGGCCTTCGATACAGATCGGGAGGATCCGGAAGACGCGTCCGACCGCTTGCTGGCCAAGGGGTACAGCAAGGACGGGAAATCGCATCGCAGTCAGGTGGTGTTGGCGCTGATGGTCACCACCGACGGCTTGCCGGTCGGCTATGACCTGTTTCCCGGCAATATGTGGGAAGGCCATACGCTTGAGGCCGCGATCAAGGGGTTGGAAGAGCGCTACAAGCTCGGAAAGATCACGCTGGTGGCAGATGCCGGGATGCTCAGCGCCGACAATCAGGATATGTTGCGCACCAAAGGCCTGCCGTTCATTCTGGGCTATCGCCTGAAGTCGGCCCCGGCGGGCGTGAAAGACAAGGCCCTGGACACGGGCGGTTACAAGCCATGGGCCGGACACGGCGCGGCGGAGGGCGCTGCCGAGGCGGGGCGCTACAAGGTGATTGAGCATGACGGTGCCCGGATCATCGTCACCTTCTCGCCCGCCCGCGCCCGCAAGGATGCCCACAAGCGCCAGAAGGCCCTTGAGCGCCTGCAAAAGAAGCTTCGGCGGAGCCGGAGCCCCGCCAGTGTCAGTCACCGGGGATATGCCCGCTTCCTCTCGTTTCCCGATACGGGCGAGATCACACTTGATCAGGACAAGATCGACGCGGCAGCCCAATGGGACGGGCTGCACGCCATCATCGTTCATGGCAGGGACGATCTCGCACCCGAGGCGGCCATCGCCCAATATCACCAGCTCTGGCTGATCGAAACCTGCTTCCGCACCAACAAGCATGACCTGAAAATCCGACCCGTCTATCACTGGACGCCGCGGCGGATACAGGCCCATATCGCCATCTGCTACATGGCTTTCTGTTGCCTGCAACACCTGCGCAAGCGCCTGCAGATGCTGGGCCATCCCATGAGCCCGGCCCGCATCCGTCGGGAACTCGACCGACTTCAGATTTCCATCCTGAGGCGCAAGGGCACCAGCGAACAATATGCCATGCCCAGCCCGGCCACAACCGACGCCAAACGCATCCTGCGCTGTGTTGGCCTGTCGTGGAACGAAGCACCCTTCAGGATGCCGCCGGAAAGAACGCGCAAGCCCAGACCTGAAAAGGCCTGATCGACACTCTCTGACCGTTGAATCCCATCGCCGGAAATCCGCGATGTAGTGCCCTGTGAAAAAGCAGGCCAATAATATCAATGTGTTACAGCCGAAATCCTACGAAGTCAGGAAATCATACCCTGCGGATGATTTTTTGGCTTTTGTTCCTGTGCGAATGATACGCCCATCAGCCAAAACAACTTCTAATGCCAGAACGTTTTCCTTCATTGTGCCATAACGTACGGCGGTTGTGCCTGATGCACGGGTTGCTGTCATGCCGCCAATGGTTGCATTGGCGCCTGGATCGACGGGAAAAAACAAACCAGTTGTACGTAACTCTTCGTTCAAATCTTCGCGAGTGATGCCTGGCTGTACGGAAACGAGAAGGTCTTCTTGATAGATGTCTATGACCTTGTTCATTTCACTTAAGTCTATTGTGATACCACCACGAAATGCCAATGCGTGGCCTTCAAGAGATGTGCCTACACCCCATGGAATGATCGGGCATTCATATTGAGCACAAATTTTAACAATTTCAGACACTTCCTGTGTGGTATGGGCAAAGGCGACAGCATCAGGTGGGGCGTCCGAAAAATAGGTCTCACTTTGACCATGTTGATCCAGAATTGTGCGATTTGTGCTGAGGCGATCTCCGAGGAGTGTTGTTAATGCTGCAATTACTTGTGCGATATTTGACATTCTGGCCCTCATGAATTGCGCATAGGTTAGAAAATAACTAACACTAGGGAAAGGGCCAATCGAGGGAATAGGTCAAACGTGTTTGAAAAAATTATCCATACAATAAGAACGCTTATTGCACACTGTCAGGTATCCTTATTTGACATGATCCGTGTTATCCGTATCAAAGGGCCTGACCAAATTCAGTTTTGGGTGATCGCTTTGATGATTGGGATTGCGGCGGGTTTTGCGACTGTGGTGTTCCGTGTCGTAATTAGTGAATTACAAGCACTGATCTATGGGGCGGATGATATCACACTTGCATCTACCGCAAGTCATCTGCCGTGGTATTGGGTTTTGACTGTACCCGTTGTTGGTGGTTTGATTGTTGGCGCTATTTTACATCGCTACACACCAGATGGACGCGGGCGTTCTGTGGCCCATGTGATCAAAGGGGTCGCATTGGACAATGGACGCGTTGAGGGCCAGTCTGGACTGGCATCCGCTTTGGCATCGCTTGTGACATTGTCTATGGGGGGGTCCACTGGACGGGAAGGCCCTGTCGTACATTTAGGGGCCGTGATCTCCAGTAAGGTGTCACGTTTGATTAATGCTGATGGTGTAACGGGGCGAAATTTAATGGGATGCGCTGCGGCAGCGGCTGTATCGGCATCGTTTAACGCGCCGATTGCGGGGACGATCTTTGCGCTAGAAGTTGTGTTGCGTCATTACGCAATCCAAGCGTTTGCGCCGATTGTGATTGCGTCTGTTGCAGGGGCAATTGTGAGCCGTCAGAGCTTTGGTGATCTTACAGAGTTTGATCTGCCAACGGTATCTTTGCAATTCTACGGTGAATTACCTGCGTTTTTATTATTGGGCCTGTTGTGTGGATTGGTTGCTGTGGTGATGATGCGCAGTATTTTTATTGCAGAAGATTTTGGGGATAAGGTTCAATCCTTTTTGGGTATTCCATCATGGTTGCGTCCTGCGGTTGCTGGCTTTGGATTGGGAGCGATTGCAATTGTATTTCCACATATTATCGGTGTGGGATATGAAACCACGTGGAATGCATTGAATGGGAATATAACCCTTTGGACTGCGGTGATATTTGTAGCAGTTAAGATTATAGCCGTTGCTTTGACATTCGCTGGTCGTATGGGGGGCGGTGTGTTTTCGCCATCTTTGATGGTGGGTGCTTTGACAGGTTTGGCTTTTGGTTGGGTTGCAAACGCAATTGTGCCGTCAGCAGAAAGCTATGTGATCCTATATGCGCTTGCAGGTATGGCAGCGGTCAGCGCTGGTGTCTTAGGGGCGCCTATTTCGACAACATTGATTGTATTTGAAATTACTGGGGATTGGCAAACTGGTGTGGCGGTTATGGTTGCCGTTTCACTGTCATCAGCATTGGCTGGGCGATTGGTGCACCGTTCGTTTTTCCTAACGCAATTAGAACGGGCAGGGGTGCACCTAGCGGCAGGACCACAAGAATATCTGCTGGCTACACTATCTGTCGCGAGTTTAATGAAGGATGCTGATGATGATTATGCAGAGCTGATTGAAGCAGGTCATTATCTAGATATCAATGCAACTTTGGACGGTGCTATGCCTTTGTTTGAAAGCAGCAGTCATTCTGTTTTACCAGTTGTCGCTGGTGGCAGTGCTTCTGTTCTTGGTGTGTTGCACGAGGTAGATGCTTTGCGGGCATTCAACCAAGCTTTGGTTGAAATTTCCCGCGAAGAACATGCTTAGGTTAAAGCGTTGAACAAGCCTGTTCTAACCATGATTTTGTACTTTCGGAGACAAGGTCTTTCAACGTGTCCCAAACTTTTTGGTGATAATCATTCAGCCATGTACGTTCTGCATCTGATAGCAGATCAATTTCGATCATTGCTTTATCGAATGGCGCCAATGTAAGGGTGTGAAATTCCAACATATCACGATCATCTGCCCCGTCCATAGGACCAGCAGGTTTCACGTAAATCAGGTTTTCAATACGGATGCCATAAGCGTCGGTTACATAATACCCTGGTTCATTTGATACGATCATACCTGCCTGAAGTGGAACCGTTGATACTTTGGAAATACGTTGTGGCCCTTCGTGAACGGAGAGATATGAGCCAACGCCGTGGCCTGTACCGTGGTCAAAATCTTTACCTTCTGCCCAAAGTGGGGCACGCGCTAATGCATCTATATCTTTGCCTGATAGTCCTTTTGGGAAGCGCAGCCGGGATATAGCGATCATGCCTTTTAGAACCAAAGTGGCATTGTGAATGGCTTCTTTTGAAACAGTTCCAATTGCCATTGTGCGTGTGACATCGGTTGTCCCGTCCAGATATTGGGCACCAGAATCGACAAGAAGAATTTCGTTGTTTTGAAGTGTACGGTTGCTGTCAAAAGTTACACGGTAATGGTTGATTGCTCCGTTTGGGCCAGAACCACATATGGTGTCAAAGGAAATGTCCTTTAGCTCACCTGTCTCTTGGCGGCAGTTTTCTAACTTCGTAACAATGTCAATCTCAGTTAGCTGTGTAGGGTCAGACTGTGCCTCAAGCCAAGCCAAAAACTCACAAAGTGCTGCACCATCGCGGATGTGTGCTTGGACGGCCCCTGCAAGCTCAGTTTCATTTTTACAAGCTTTCGGTAGGCTGCAAGGATCATCTGCAAATACTACTTTGATGTCAGAGGATTTTAGGGCTTCAGAAATTGCGATTGGCGCGATCGTTTTGTCAATTTGAACTGGTGATTTTAATGTTTTCAGAATGTCTTCAAACGTATCCCAATGATGCAAAGTGATATCAGGATCAGGTCCAAGGTCATTAAATTTATCAGGATCAGAGAAAAGTTGTATTTTCCCATCAGAATGCATGATTGCGAAAGCTTGAACAACTGGAACGCGTGGAAGATCCGAACCGCGAATGTTTAACAGCCAGCATATGGCGTCTGGCTGCGTGAGAACCGTACAAGAATAACCAGCATCCTGGAGTGATTTAGCAATCTGCGCGCGTTTGATCTCATCACCAAGACCTGCAAAAGATTTAGGGTGTTTAAAAGCTGGGTCTGCAGGACGGTCAGGTTGATCTGTCCAAATGCGATCTACCAGATTATTTGTTGGTACGATTTCTATTTGCGATTTTTTGAGCTCAGATTGCAATTTCTCGATCTCGGCAAGGGTGTGTAACCACGGATCAAAACCAACCTTGCCACCATTTGGAAGGTGTTTGATCAGCCAGTCCGAAAGCTTGGTCTCTGGCCAGTTTACAGGCGTGAAGTGATCCAAATCAATCTGATCACGCACTTGTAAACGGTAACGTCCGTCTATGAAGACACCTGCGGCACTCATCAAAACAGTGCAAAAACCCGCTGAACCTGTAAACCCTGTAAGCCAAGCCAAGCGGTTGTCGTGTTCGGTGACGTATTCACCCTGATGAGCATCAGCGCGTGGGGCCAAGAAACCATCAAAGCCATCATTGGCCAGTTCTGTACGTAAATCTTTCAGGCGCGTAGCACCTGTTTCTGGAGACGTGGTGCTGTCGAACGATTGAAACATTAACTGGCCTTTCTAAACGCCATACGTTTGCCCGCTTTGGGGTCATTATCGAAGAGGCTGGCGAGCTGTTCTGTGATAGCTCCAGCCAATTGCTCTGCATCAGTGATGGTGACTGCGCGGTTATAATAACGCGTTACATCGTGACCAATACCGATTGCGATGAGTTCCACCATTTTGCGTTTTTCGACCATTTCGATCACGTCACGCAGATGTTTTTCTAAGTAACTGGCAGAGTTCACGGATAGAGTGCTGTCATCAACAGGGGCCCCGTCGGAAATCACCATCAAAATGCGGCGTTGTTCTGGACGCGCCATCATGCGGCGGTGTGCCCATTCTAGAGCTTCTCCGTCGATATTTTCCTTTAAAAGGCCTTCTTTCATCATCAAGCCTAGATTTGGGCGCGCGCGGCGCCATTGCATATCAGCGCTTTTATAAATGATATGACGTAGGTCATTCAAACGACCTGGTTCTTGCGGACGACCAGCATTAAGCCATTCTTCGCGGGATTTACCGCCTTTCCACGCACGCGTGGTAAAGCCTAGAATCTCACATTTCACCTGACACCGTTCCAAAGTACGCGCCATAACATCGGCACAGATCGCAGCGATAGAAATAGGGCGACCGCGCATAGAACCAGAGTTGTCGATTAGAATTGTTACGACCGTGTCGCGGAATTCTGTATCGTTTTCGACTTTGAAAGATAGGGGGGTTGTTGGGTTGGCGATAACACGGGCCAAACGACCTGCATCCAACATGCCTTCTTCCATATCAAACTGCCAGCTGCGGTTTTGTTGGGCTTGCAAGCGGCGTTGAAGCTTATTTGCCAAACGTGACACGGCACCTTTTAGAGGTTCAAGCTGTTGATCTAGATAAGAGCGCAGGCGTTCCAGCTCAGCAGGTTCAGCCAAATCCTCGGCAAGTTCTTCTTCGTCATGTTCTGTTGTGAACACGGTATAGTTCGGATCTGCATCTGAAATTGCAGGCGGGGTCGGCGGCTCTAATGGAGATTCGCCATCAGGGGCGTCAACTTCTTCTGCGCCGTCCATGTCATCGTTTTCGTCCATAGAGACTTGAGATTGTTGTTGGTCGGCAGATTGTGATTGGTCGTCATCTTGCTCAAACTCATCGGATTGATCATCCTGATCACCTGCATCTGTATCAGGTGTATCTTCTTCGTATTCTTGATCTTCTTGCTCTATGTTTTCGTCTTGATCATCGCCTTCGGCATCTGGGTCGTCGCCCAATTGGTCACCGTAGCCCAAATCATCGATCAATTGGCGTGCGAATTTTGCAAACTCTACCTGATCAGTCATCGCTTCTGACAGATTGTTAAATGTATCGCCAGAACGTTCTTCGATAATTGTTTTCCATTGGGACATAGCATGGTTTACAGCAGGCGGCATATCACGGCCTGTTGCAACATGGCGCAAATAATATCCCAATGCGGTGGTCATTGGCACTTCTTTGAATGAGTTCACTTGATCGTAGCCAAGCTTAATCGCCTCTGCTTCCATCTTCGCATCGATATTCTTTGCAGTACCAGGCATGGCGCGTGCGCCAACCGCTTCGCAGCGGGCTGTTGCCATAACTTCGTAGATATCGCGTGCTTCCATACCATTTGGCATGTAGCGATTATGAACAGATTCGTTGTGGAAACGGTGGCGCAGAGCATAAGCATCTGCTGTCCCGCGCGCCAAAAGGACTTCGTCCAACGTCATGCGGCGACTTACCTGAGGTAACCGCATGCTTTCATTGCTCATTCCCGCAGGATCAACACTAAAGGCAACATTTAACTCTGCATCATTTGCCAAAGCCTTTGTCGCTTCGGACAGGGCCTTTTTGAATGGGTAAGCAGGGTTATCGTTTGGGCCACTCATTAGCCTAAGCTCACACTCGCCGCTGATTCTGGCAGCTCTTCATCAAAGCAGCGTTGGTAGAATTCAGCGATTGTTTCGCGTTCTAGCTCGTCACATTTGTTTAGGAATGTCAGGCGGAAGGCAAAGCCTAGGTCACCAAAGATAGCTGCGTTTTGCGCCCATGCGATCACAGTACGTGGTGACATCACAGTGGATACGTCCCCGTTCATGAATGCATTCCGCGATAGGCTTGCAACTGTCACCATGTGACTGATGACTTCGCGATCTGTTGCTGGATTTTTCGCAGCAACGATGTTGACCTCTGCCTCATGGCTTAGGTAGTTCAATGTGGAAACGATTGACCACCGGTCCATTTGACCTTGGTTGATTTGCTGTGTGCCGTGGTAAAGGCCTGTTGTATCACCCAAACCAACTGTGTTGGCTGTTGCAAACAGACGGAAATGTTTGTGTGGTGTGATCACTTTGTTTTGATCCAGAAGTGTCAGTTTACCGTCTACTTCTAAAACACGTTGGATCACGAACATCACATCTGCACGACCTGCATCATATTCATCAAATACGATTGCTGTTGGGTTGCGTAGCGCCCAAGGAAGGATGCCTTCTTGGAATTCAGTGATTTGTTTGCCGTCTTTTAGTTTGATGGCATCTTTACCGATCAAATCGATACGGCTGATGTGGCTGTCCAAGTTTACACGCACACATGGCCAGTTCAGACATGCTGCAACTTGTTCGATGTGTGTGGATTTACCAGTACCGTGGTATCCTTGGATCATTACACGGCGATTGTGTGTGAAACCTGCAAGGATTGCCAATGTTGTATCGTAATCAAATTGATATGTGCTGTCGATTTCTGGCACGCGTGCAGAGCTTTCAGAAAAACCCTTCACAACCATATCAGTGTCCAGACCAAATACATCACGAACAGAGATGTTCATTGTTGGTTCCGCTGCGATTTCTAAATTACCGTCTGCCATAACACATATCCTAAGTTTTTATCATGTACGCTTTTATCGGCTTCTTAGTGGGGGATTCCATTCAAATTGGCAAGAGGTTTACTTGTTTTTGAATGTCTGAAACTAGTTTCATCCAAAGTTAACGTTTGTGACTGTCACATTGGGTGAAATGGGTAGAAGGCACGCAAATAATCATCTGCATGCCCATAAATTAATCCTTAAAGGATTTACTGCTTTTGATTTGATCCCAAGCCCAAACAACTTCTTGTAAGCGATCTTCGTCTGAACGATCGCCACCATTCATGTCTGGGTGTAGTATTTTGACCAATGATTTATATTGTTTGCGCAGCTCTGCTTTGGTCCAATGATCTTTGGCTTCCAAAATAACAATCGCTTTGCGTTCAGCAGGCGGTAGACGTTTTGCACTGCCTACATCAGAGCCGCGACCATGGTTCTTTGTGGCATTATCCCCTAAAACTTCATGGGCGTCTTTAATACCCAAGCGGGCCCATGCTTTTTCTTCTGGTGTTGGTTTACGGGTTTGTTCTTTGTTTTCACCAAATGGTGTGGTCGGGCGTTCCCAAACACGATCAGCTGCGAATTGTTCTTCGAGTTGTTCTTGGCTGTGATCCTCAAAGAAGTTCCATTTTTGGTTGAAATCGCGAATATGCGCCAAACAGAACCAGCGGAATTCTTCCAGATTGTCTGGATTTAAAGGAGCACGGTATTTACCAGCTTCATCACATTCTGGGTGCTGACACATCTGTGTAGATGTCTCTGATGCCCCAGACATGCCGCGGCGGCCTTTTTTACGGCGTTTTTTGTCGGCAGATACTGAAATATCAAAATTAAAAAGAGGTTTGTCGGGCATGCAATTACCTATTTACCTTACGAGTCGGATCATGGATTTTAGCGCATATAAAAATATCGCCAAGGGCTGATTTGTTTAAAGGACAAAAAAATGACAATGGAAGATCGTATCCGTGAAAAATTGCAGAATATTTTCATGCCGATTGCATTAGATGTGATTGATGACAGTGAAGCGCACCGAGGTCATGGTGGATACCGTGAAGGAGGCGGAACGCATTTTAATGTAGTTATTAAGGCCGAAGCATTCAACGGGTTAAATCGTGTCAGTCAGCAGCGTTTGATTAATAAAGCTTTGGCCCAAGAGTTCGAAGATGGCTTGCACGCGTTGTCATTGGTTGTACAGACGGTTGATTAAGATTTAATATCGTCTTCTGCCTCTTCTTCTGGAAAATCTTCATCGCTCTCGTCAAAGATATTTTCGTCTTCATCGCGTGTTGCAATGATTGGGGTCATTGTTGGCTCTGCAGTGACCGTGTCATTGGCGAGGCGGCGGAATATTAGGATGTTCTGAGTCGTTTCTGTCTTGCGGCGTGTTAAGCCGTGACGTTCATCCGCTGGCAGTGTTTCTGCACGAACATATTCCCACCCTTGAGTTGCTAATGAATTCATAGATGCTTCTAGAGCCGCTGCGAATTTAGCGGCTGGTCCTTTAACGCCTTTTACGCGGATACCATCGCGCGGGGCAGGGATGACTTTATACTCATAGCGTTTCATAGTCATCTTACCTTTACTGCGCCAACTTCTTAGCAATGATTTCATTCACGGCTTTTGGATTTGCCTTACCGCCAGTTGCTTTCATCACCTGACCAACAAACCACCCTGCAAGTTTAGGGTTTAGTTTCGCTTTTTCAACCTGATCTGGGTTTGCTGCAATGATTTCATTAACAGCCGCTTCAATAGCACCTGTATCTGTTACCTGCTTCATGCCGCGGCTTTCCACGATTTCCGCTGGCTTGCCACCTTCGGTCCAAACGATTTCAAACAAATCTTTGGCTATCTTACCGCTGATGTCGCCTTTCGCAATAAGGTCAAGGATTCCACCAAGTTGTGCTGCCGAAATAGGACTGTTTGAGATATTGAGGTCTTCTTTGTTCAAGCGACCAAACAATTCGTTGATCACCCAGTTTGCAGCTTGTTTACCATCACGGCCTCTTGCCACATCTTCAAAGAAAGTCGCGTCAGTTACATCAGCCGTCAAAACACTAGCATCATATTCAGTCATGCCGTATTCGCCCACAAATCTGGATTTTTTCGCATCTGGTAGTTCTGGTAAAGTTTCAGCAATGCTGTCTACCCAAGCTTGCTCGATCTCCAGTGGCAATAAATCGGGACATGGGAAGTAGCGGTAATCATGTGCTTCTTCTTTTGAGCGCATAGTCCGTGTTTCGTTTTTATCTGGATCATATAGTCGTGTTTCTTGATCAATCTCACCACCATCTTCCAAAATCGCAATTTGGCGACGGGCTTCATAATCAATCGCTTGTTGAATGAAACGCATAGAGTTCATGTTCTTTATTTCACAACGTGTGCCAAGAACACCAAAGTCGCCCGTTTCGCGGAATTTTTCATAATCACCCGCTTTACATACAGAAACGTTTACGTCCGCACGCATATTGCCATTTTGCATGTTGCCGTCACAAGTCCCCAAGTAACGTAGGATTTGACGCATTTTGGCTACATAGGCGGCAGCTTCTTCTGGGCTTCGAATATCTGGGTGTGACACGATTTCCATCAATGCGACACCTGTACGGTTCAAATCCACGAAAGACATGTTTGGATCCATATCGTGCACAGATTTACCAGCATCTTGTTCTAGGTGAATGCGTTCAACGCGCACTTTGCGGGCAACACCTGGTTCCATGTCCACCAAAACTTCACCTTCGCCGACGATGGGGTGGTAAAGCTGTGAAATTTGATAGCCTTGTGGAAGATCAGGGTAGAAATAATTTTTACGATCAAAGGCAGAATAAAGATTGATGTCAGCCTTGATGCCTAAACCTGTGCGTACGGCTTGTTCTACACAAAACTCGTTAATCACAGGCAACATGCCAGGCATCGCTGAATCAACAAAAGATACGTTAGAGTTTGGTTCTGCGCCAAATTCAGTGGATGCTCCAGAGAACAATTTTGCTTTTGATGCTACCTGTGCGTGGACTTCGAGGCCAATAACAAGTTCCCAGTCGCCCTTGGCGCCTGCGATTACTTTTGCTTTAGGTTCTGAATACGTGAGTTCTGACATTTTTATGTACCAATTTTAGTTGATTGGTGTTTACGCAAACTGTTGAAAATGAGCAAGAGCAATGACTGTTTTCAACTGGCATAATAGTTGTCATAACTAATGTCGCCCGACCATCGCCACGCAGCAATCATTGGCTCGGCTTTAGTTATATTCTGATGCTCAATCATGGATGGGTGATAGATGATATCACCAGTCTGTTTTCGAACAGGTTTTTTACCATTTGTGCCCCAATATCCAACGCCGCCCAATGCAATGTAAGTTTCTTCAGCAGAATGTGTACGTGTGGGGTAATCAAAGTGAGGATCTTGTATATATATCCCTACGCGGAAATCATTATGCTTAATCATACCTGTGGGGCCGAGTAATTCACAAGCTTGCATATTTGCAAATCTTTCTGCCTTTAGATTTGCGATACTTCCGCTGAAATCACCCCATCTTAAATAGGGTAATGCAGATAAAATGATTTGGGATTGGGGGTGCGGATCAATTTCGAGTGCTGTTTGCGCCAAACCAGGTTTTTGATTTAGTGTAAGCGGCCAATCTTTTGAGATTTCGGGCACAGCATTTCGTAATGCGGTCGCAGTTTCAGCACCATTTGTGCGATTTTCACCATCATAAAGATCGGCTAAGAATATAAAAAGTTCTGCTATTTCTGCTGATCCAGCCATATGAAATCACCTATGATTATTGAATGTTATTCTAAATATAGGATCAAGAGTGGGTTATATATTCATGTCTGAATGCGACAAAAACTAGCCTGTTAATGTATATTGATCGAAATTTATATCACCGCCCCATCGCCAAGCTGCAATATAGGGTTGCTTCTTTGTCAGTGTGCTATGTGCTGTATTGGATGTGTGGTGGATCATATGGCCCGTTTTGCATAATGTGAGATCGGTTTCTTCTGTTCGCCAATATCCACTGCCACCTAGAATGATAAAGGTTTCTTCGGCGGCATGGCGCCTGCTGACATAGTCTACGTCAGCAGACTGTACAAATAATCCTACACGCACCTTATCATTATAAATCATTCCGTCAGGCCCAACGAGCTCTGCGGTCGCAATTCGATTTGCAATGTTTTTGTGAATCATCCCATTCTCTAAACCAAGATGATGCCAATCAATGAGAGAGCTTATTTTGGAAATTTTGGCTGCGATTGGATGTGGATTAATCGATAATGCAGAAGAGATTACACCTGGTAATACTTGATGAGCGGGCAGTAAGGGCGTGTGACATTTGTCATGTATCATGCGCAATTCCTGAGCAGTCTCGTGACCACCCATGCGATTTTCAGCATCAAACATATCGGCCAAATCAGCCAACACATCGTAGAATACTTTGTAGAGAGTCATTCGGTGTCTCCCACTATTAGGCTTAATGAGCCTAACATAAAAAACACCGATTCTCGTTTATTTTTTCAAAATGTGATCTTAGCTCAGAATCTTGCCGACGATCTCTGAACTGTCCTTTGATAAGTTAGGTGTATTTGCAATGCGTTCCAGCTGAGCTTTCATCAGGGTTTGACGATTATCGTCATACCTACGCCACGTCTCAAACAAGCCACACATGCGTGCTGTTGTCTGTGGATTTTTAGAATCTAGTTTGATTAACCAGTCAGCTACGAATGCATAACCTTTACCATCGGCACGGTGGAAAGCGGCGGGGTTCATAGCGTATGGGCCGATTAAGCTGCGGAATCGATTTGGGTTGGTCCATGCGAATTCTGGGTGTTCGGAAAGGGCGGTCACTTCTTTCAATGCCGTTTCTGGTGTGGCACTCCCTGCCTGTGTTGCGAACCACTTATCAATCACCAGCTTGTCGTCTTTCCATTGATCATAGAATGTATTGGATGCATCTTTACCATGTCCTGCGGCAATTAAGATGGAGAGAGCGGACAGTTGTTCCGTCATATTATCTGCATTTGCGAATTGAGCTTTAGCAGTAGGAGCATCATCTTCTAGCTTTGTAAGTAAAGCTAATGCTGTTGTGCGAAGCGCACGCTTACCTGCTGCTTTTGCATCAGGGGAGTAAGGCCCGTCTACAGCCATGGATGCATAAAGCGTTGGCAAATCATCTGCCATATTTTGGGCAATCGCTAAGGATAATCCTTTACGTGCTTTATAAATTATATCTGGATTAGGTGTTTCACCTGCCTCTACTATCGCTTGGGCTAATGCATCTTCGGATGGTAAGGATAGGGCCAATGCACGGTAAGCTGGATCAAGAGTGTCGTCCAAAGCAACGGTGCAGATTGCACTTAGGAATGGGGCGTCAGGTTTGTCACCTTTCAAAATCATACGCGTAAGCAAGTTCATAGATAATGTGCGACCTGCTTCCCATTTGTTGAAGGGATCACTGTCATTCGCCAATAAGAATGCCAAAGTTGTATCATCTTGAGCAAAGTCCAAAACCACGGGGGCAGAGAAGTTGCGTAGGATTGACGGTGTTGGCTTTGTATCAAAGCCTTCTACTGTAAAGCTTTGCTTGGATTTTGTGATTTCAAAGACCTGTTCCGAAACGGTTTCGCTTCCATCTGCATTTATGAAACCCGTACGCACAGGGATAACTTGTGGATGTTTGGTTTCTTGACCCGGTGTTGGTGCATTGCTTTGCTCAAAGCTTAGGGTGTAGGTACCGTTTTCAAAATTATCGGAAACTTTCAAGCGCGGCGTACCTGCTTGCGAATACCAGAGTTTAAACTGAGATAGGTCACGATCTGTCACGTCTTGGAATACTGCGATCCAATCTTCAATTGTACAAGCTTGCCCATCATGGCGGTCGAAATAGAGTGTTAAAGCTTTGTCATATAGGTCGTCACCAACCAATAATTTTAACATGCCAATAACTTCGGCACCTTTTTCATAAACAGTGGTCGTGTAGAAATTGTTGATCTCGATGTATTCCTCTGGGCGTACAGGGTGTGCCAAAGGCCCTGCATCTTCGCGGAACTGGCGAGATCGCAGTTGCAAGACATCATCAACGCGTTTTACAGCATGGGAACGCATGTCACCCGAGAACTGTTGATCACGGAAAACAGTTAAACCCTCTTTTAAGCACAGCTGGAACCAATCGCGGCAGGTGATGCGGTTGCCTGTCCAGTTATGGAAGTATTCATGAGCAATGATGGCTTCGATCAATTCATAATCGCGATCAGTTGCGGTTTCTGGGCTGGCGAGAACGTATTTAGAGTTAAAGATGTTCAGCCCTTTGTTCTCCATTGCCCCCATGTTGAAGTCATCAACTGCAACGATCATGAATAAATCCAGATCGTATTCACGACCATAAACCTCTTCATCCCATTTTATTGACCGCTTTAGAGCGTCCATTGCATAGGCACATTTATCTTGATCCCCATCACGTACGAAAATTTGCAAATCAACGTTATTACCAGATATCGTGGTGAATTGATCATTATAGGAAACAAGATCGCCTGCCACTAAAGCAAAGAGGTAGGCTGGTTTTGGCCATGGATCATGCCATTTGCCGTGATCTAATTTATTACCGTTGGACAATAGGACAGGGCTGTCACCCTCAATGGTTACTGTAAATGTCGCCATCACAACTGGACGGTCTGGATAATATGTGATTTTGCGGAAACCTTGAGCTTCGCATTGAGTGCAGTACATGTCGTTCGACATATACAAACCCTCTAGGGCTGTATTGCCCTCTGGGTTAATTTCCACCTCGGCTTCCCATGTGAAAGTATCTTGTGGAACCAAATCATGGGGAATGCGCAATCCTTCTACATCGTGCAGGATTTCATCATCTTTTAAGGGTTTTCCGTTAATAGAAGCGGAGATTAGTTTTAGGTTACGTCCATCTAATTGCAGGTCATGTGGTCCATCTGTGCGATCCGAATTATTTTTAAACGTTATCTTGGAAATCACACGTGTTGCTGTTGGATGCAGCTTGAATGTCAGATCAACTGTATCCACCCAAAAGGCAGGGGCTGTGTATTCAGAAAGGCGGATTGTAGGAGCTTGAGAAGGGCGCATTTTCGATTCCATTTTGACGATAACTTAGATGTGATGGTTTGCGCGGCGTATTCAAGTAAAATAGTTGCATACTTTTGTATACAAACGGTTGATGTGCCTTTTTCACTGTGCTAGCACTATTTCCGATAGGAAATCTTTCCCCTTGCATTGATATTGGTAATAAAATAATACCAATGCAGGGCATATGGTCTTTGGAGGACGCGATGAAACGTATCGAAAAATTTGGCTTGCAAGTTGATGAACAACTGGTTGATTTCTTGGAAAGCGAAGCGCTACCAGGTACAGATGTAACGGCAAATCAGTTTTGGAAGGGTTTATCTTACATCGTCCATAACTTTGGCCCTAAAAATCGTGAACTTCTAGCGCGCCGTCAAGATTTGAAGCAAAAGATCGATGTCTGGCATGTTGAAAACCGTGGTAAAGAATTTGATTTTAAAGCTTATAAAGCCTTCCTACAGGACATTGGTTACCTAGTCGAAGAGGGACGTGATTTTTCTATCGAAACGAAAAATGTTGACCAAGAAATCGCTACAATCGCTGGTCCACAGTTGGTTGTGCCAATTACCAATGCGCGTTTTGCATTGAATGCTGCGAACGCACGTTTTGGGTCGTTATATGATTGCTTATACGGCACAGATGCGATGGGTAGTTTGCCTGAAGGTAAAGAATATGACCCTGTACGTGGCGCACAAGTGGTCGCTTGGTCCAAAGCATTTCTAGACGATACTTTTCCAATTGACGGCATGTCGCATGTTGATGCGACGAGTTATTCTGTAGTGGATGGGAAACTTTTGATTGATGGTAAGCAACTTTCTGACCCATCTCGTTTTGTTGGGTATCGTAACGACCCAGCAAGCCCAGAAGGTGTTTTGTTGAAGAATAACAACCTACATGTTGAATTGTATTTTGATTCAAGCAATACTATTGGCCGCACAGATAAAGCCAATTTGGCTGATGTGATTTTGGAATCTGCCGTGTCTACTATTATGGATTGTGAAGATTCTGTTGCAGTAGTGGATGCCGAAGATAAGGTTTTAGCCTATTCAAACTGGTTGGGTTTAATGAAACGAGACCTGACAGCCACTCTGGTTAAAGACGGAAAAACTTTACGCCGCCGTATGCTGCCTGATCGTAAATATGTATCTCCAGAAGGTGCGCCATTCAAATTGAAAGGCCGCGCATTGATGTTGATACGTAACGTTGGCCATTTGATGACAAACCCAGCGGTTCTAGATCGCGATGGCAATGAAATTGGCGAAGGTTTGATGGATGCGATGTTTACCGTTGCAATTGCGATGCATGATCTTGAACGCCGTAGCGGTAATTCTGAGCGTAGTTCTGTTTACATCGTGAAACCTAAAATGCACGGCCCAGATGAAGTTGCATTTACAGATGTGATTTTCTCGGCTGTTGAGCAAGCTTTGGATTTACCACAATATACAGTGAAAATTGGTATTATGGACGAAGAGCGCCGTACAACTGTGAACCTGAAAGAATGTATTCGCGCTGCAAAGCACCGTGTTGCGTTTATCAACACTGGGTTCTTGGATCGCACTGGCGACGAAATCCACACATCAATGGAAGCGGGTCCATTCTTACGTAAGGACGACATTAAGAGCGAACCATGGATTGCTGCATACGAAGATAACAACGTAGATGTTGGCTTGGCTTGTGGTCTGCAAGGGCGTGCACAAATCGGCAAAGGTATGTGGGCTGTTCCTGATAAAATGGGTGACATGCTTGAGCAAAAAACAGTTCATCCGAATGCTGGTGCAAACTGTGCATGGGTTCCAAGCCCAACGGCTGCAACTTTACATGCAACGCATTATCATAAGATTAATGTCCAAGATCGTCAGAATGAAATCTTAACGAGTGGTAAACGCTCTAGTGTTGATACAATTCTACAGTTCCCAGTAGCCCAAGGTCAAAACTGGTCTGACGAAGAAATTACACGTGAAGTAGAAAACAATGCCCAAGGCATTCTTGGCTATGTTGTACGTTGGATTGATGCGGGCATTGGTTGTTCAAAAGTACCAGATATTAACAACGTTGGTTTGATGGAAGATCGTGCAACATGTCGTATTTCTAGCCAACATATCGCGAATTGGCTGCATCACGGTGTTGTAAGCAAGGAAGAGACAATGGAAATCATGCGTCGCATGGCAATCGTTGTAGATAAGCAAAATGAAGGCGATCCAGATTATACTCCAATGTCTCCAGATTACACTGGTGTCGCATTTCAAGCTGCATGTGACCTTGTTTTCCTCGGCACAGTTCAACCATCTGGGTATACTGAGCCTGTGCTTCACGCACGGAGATTAGAACTTAAAGGATAATTTTATGGCCGAGATATCATCAAATAAGGCTAAACGCATCATCAACCAAGCTCTTGCCAAAGGTAAAGAGCTTGGCTTGCAACCATTGTCAGTGATTGTTTTGGATGCTGGTGGCCATTGCAAAGCATTTGAACGCCAAGATGGTGCTGCAGCGGGCCGTTTTGCGATTGCAGATGGCAAGGCGAATGCTGCAATTATGATGGGGATGCCGACATCTAAATTGATGGCACGTGCTGAGCAGCAAGCTTACTTTGTGGATTCACTAAACGGTGCTTTCAACGGACGCATTGTTCCAGTGTCGGGTGGCGTTTTAGTGAAAGATAAACGTGGTAACGTGATTGGCTCTGTTGGTGTAACAGGCGATACATCTGAAAATGATGCGATTGCGGCTGTTGCTGGCATTGAAGCAGCAGGTCTTACGGCCGAAGCATAAAATACAGATTTTCAATGCCTGAAATTCATGACATGCTGGATAAGACCCAGATAAAAAGAGTTTCAGGCAATGAAAAGACCAGTCGTAGGTATTATCGGCAATTCATATATTATTGATGGCGGTTATGAAGTTCAGGCAACTGGCGAAAGTAATATTAGTGCCGTTGCTAAAGTTGCAAATGCTATACCAGTAACTGTGCCATCCCTTCCAGAGTTTGTGACGGTTGAAGAGCTGGTCGATACCTTTGACGGGTTTGTCTTCACAGGTGCTCGGCCGAATGTACATCCCGAAGAATATGGGGAACAAGCAACCGATGCACATGGTGATTTTGATCGTAATCGCGATAACCTAACCCTACCATTGATCCGAGAATGCGTGCGTGTCGGATTACCTATCTTGGGTATTTGCCGTGGCTTTCAAGAGTTTAACGTGGCTTTTGGTGGCACACTTTTCCCTGAGATTCGCGATTTACCAGGTCGTATGAATCATCGGATGCCACCAGAAGGCACGCAGGATGAAAAATTTGCGTATCGGCATGATGTGACTATTCAAGCAGGCAGTGTTTTTGAGAATGTTTTTGACAGCAATGTTGTCCTGACAAATTCCCTACATGGGCAAGGTATTAAAGATGCAGGTAGAGGCGTCATCATTGACGGATATGCGTCGGATGGAACGCCAGAAGCGCTCAGTATGAAGGATGCCAAAGGGTTTGCTTTAGCCGTTCAATGGCATCCTGAATGGCGTGCTGATGAGGATCGTGTCTCACATCAGCTGTTCTCTGCATTTGGGAAAGCTTTACGTAAGCAGAGCTAAAAACGCCCAATTCTACGAATAACCTTCATAGATTGTTTTGCCGTTTTCGCCGTTTGTTTTGCTTGTTTTTGATTTTCTTTTGCTTCGGGAGAGTTTTCATCAATGTTTTTATCACGTGAGAAGTAACCGACACCTTTGTCGATGCCGAGGTTAATGCCTTTGCGTATCAGCATCTTAATTATCATGTTAATTATACCGTTCATAGTATCACCTGCTTTATATTTTACTCAAACATATCATCTTGGTCGTCATTTTCCAAATCACCTTCTGCTTCAATGTCTTCTAACGACGCACCTGGTGCAGGCCTGTTGTCCAGTAAACCAGAGTCTCGCAATTCTTTTACGCCTGGCAGGTCTCGTTCGCTTTCCAATCCGAAATGGTCCAAGAAAACCTGTGTTACAACAAAAGTTACAGGACGGCCTGGCGTCATGCGTCGCCGTCCCAATCTTATCCATTCTAGTTCTAATAGCAGGTCAATCGTACCGCTTGATACGGAAACGCCGCGAATTTCTTCGATTTCAGCGCGGGTAGCGGGCTGATGATAGGCAATAATTGCTAATGTTTCGATGGCCGCTCGTGATAGTTTACGTGTTTCATAACGTTCTTTTTGCATTAAGAACCCTAAGTCTGGCGATGTGCGAAATGCCCATGCATCGTCTACTTTGACCAGCTTCACACCGCGCCCTTCATAGCGTTTACGCAAGTGTACCATGGCTTCTGATACGTCACAGCCATGGGGAAGGCGGTTGGCAATAGCTTTTTTTGAAATGGGCTCTGCTGATGCAAAAAGAATTGCTTCAATCATGCGCTCTTGTTCTGCCATTGGCGGAGCTTCAAACAATGTATCATTTTGCTCTTTGGTCATTCTGACCTCTTGGTTCTAAGTTTAAGTGGGGCAAAAAGATCAGACTGTTGAATTTCCAACTTTCCTTCTTTCACCAATTCTAAAGATGCCGCAAATGTTGATGCTGTTGCTGAGCGGCGGAATTTTGGGTCGTCGCGCCAGCCATCTGGAAGAAACTGGTTAAGATCCCCCCATTCAATAGCGTGGCCGATCAAAGTCCGCATACGTCCCAAAGCCTGTTCCATTGTGAATACACGGTCGCGTTCTATCATATGGAGCGGCTCAAAACTGCTTTTGGTTTTAATGTAGGCATAGGCTTGCATTAAATCCAAAATAGTTGCGTGATAGGTAATCTTGCGATTTTGACTGACTGTTTCTGGAATGCCGCGTGCAAAGAAATCACGCCCCATTTGATCTCGGGCCATAAGTTTTGCTGCTGATCGGCGCATGGCTTCTAAGCGTTCTAATTGAAATGCTAAATGCGCTGCAAGTTCTTCAGCGGAGGGGCCTGCCTCGGTTGGGTCAGGTGGCAATAAAAGGCGGGATTTCAGAAAAGCGAGCCAAGCGGCCATTACTAAATAATCGGCAGCCAATTCAATACGGAGTTTTTTAGCTTCTTCAACGAATTTCAGATATTGTTCGGACAGTTCCAAAACTGAAATCTTACGCAAGTCTACTTTTTGGGTACGTGCCAAGGTCAAAAGAACATCCAGAGGGCCCTCAAAACCATCCACGTCAACGAGCAAGGATTCTGAAACGATACGTTCTTGTGTCGTTTGTTCAAACTCTGCGATTTCTTTTTCTGTTGGTTCTGCCATTAAGCCTCCACCTGTGTGAATTGCTTAAAGGTTGCTTTGGCGCTTGCTATATCAAAGTTCTCTGGCGTGTGACGCAGCCCAGTTGCGGCTTCTGCACGCTTTAGAGATTGTCCTGACAATCTTGGTGTAGCGCTTGCCACTTGTGTCATTTCACCCATCACACCATTACAATGTAAAACAATATCGCAGCCTGCATTGAAAGAGGCATCACAGCGATCTGCAAAGTTGCCTTTGAGAGCTTTCATAGACAGGTCATCTGTCATTATGAGCCCATCAAAGCCGATCTCAGATCGAATAGTATTGATAACTTTTGGCGACTGTGTCGCGCAATTGTCAGGATCAATATCGGTGTATGTAATATGTGCTGTCATTGCCATTGGCAGATCGGACAGACGTTGGAATGGCACAAAATCATTTTCTCTCAAAGTATTCTGCGTAGTATTCAAAACAGGTAAGTCAAGATGGCTGTCCATATTAGCACGACCATGGCCTGGAATGTGTTTTATGATCGGCAAGACGCCACCATCTAGTAAACCATTTGCAGCGGCTCGGCCCATCGTAGAAACAGTATCAGCATCGCGTCCAAAACAGCGGTTTCCGATAATTTCATGGCTGTCTTTTGTTGCAATATCCAACATAGGCGCGCAGTTTACATCTATACCAAGGGCTTTGAGCTCGTCTGCAATAATACGGTATTGCAAATACATAGCTGCTTGTGCAGCTTCGGTTGGTAAAGCTTCAACTTGTTCTAGCGGTGGTAACCATTCAGACCATTCGGGGTTGCGTAAACGCTGTACGCGGCCACCTTCTTGGTCGATTAAAATAGGGGCGTTGTATCCCACTGTATCACGGAGTTCAGATGTTAAAGCGCAAATTTGATCAGGTGTTTCAAGGTTGCGGGTAAACAGAATAAAGCCCCAAGGTTGAGCCTCTTTGTAAAACCGCTTTTCAGTAGCGCTTAATTGCAGGCTTTCGCATCCAAATATACAAGCCGTTTGCGCTGTCATCGTGCGCTTACCGGTATACAAGGTGTGCCACGTGCCAATAAAGCAGAGCACAAGTTGCGGCTATCTTCGACGCCGTCAAAACCCATAGCACGTAGGCGGAAGAACGTGCGACCACCAGATTCAGCCGATTGGATCAGACGCTTCTTACCTGTCAGTAAATCACCATGTTTACCGATCAACGCATCCCATTCAATCGCTGCGATTGTTTCACTGTCATAAGCACCTAATTGAACCAAACGTGTTCCAACAGGGACGCTTGATATGTTTTCAGGTTCTGTTACTTCGGCATCTTTCACTTTAACTGCAGCTTGGATGCGCGAGCTAAGATTAGATGGACGTGATTGTGGCACAGGAGATTCAAGTGGCGCATACTCGCTGGATGAAATTACAGTACTTTCATTTTCAATAACAATGCTTTCAACAATTAAAGATGGATCTTGGATTGTCGGAGCTGGTTCTTCTACTTTAACGACCTCGGTTGTTTCTGGGGAGGGCGTTGCTTTTGGTTCTGGTTCGGGGCGCAAAACTGGTTTTGCAGCAACCAATTCATTTTGGGCAAGATCTTCTGCGGTAAGTGATTGTTGCTGAGGGGCAAGCACAACAGTTTCTGCTGGTTTTTCAGTTGATCCTTCAGATTGTACTGAATTCACAGCCAAACCTTGGTGGTTTGCTTGAGTACCACCTGGGTTTTCAGGTTGAGTTCTAGCAGGGCCTTCCATGGCGCGAATGATTGGAATGTCGTTAGGATCTCGAGTGCCCAAATTGAACACCCAATAAACCAAACCGATCACCAGAGCGACAGATGCAATGGCACCAATCCAGTTCATCGCAAGTCGTGCAACACCTAATGGCGCGATGGGATTTGCTTGGTTGTTCTGTTCTTCATACTCGGACATAGGGTTTTGCCTCTTTTTCATACACTATCTTGTGTATTTGCCTGCTCCAACCCCGAAATATGCGATTTTTGTTGTTTTTAGCGCATTTCTTCCATCGGAGTTACACCTAAAATACCAAGTCCTGCGGAAATAACAACGGAAACAGCTCTAATGAGACTTATTTTTGCCAATGAAACATCATTTTCGCCTTCTTGAAGGAAGCGCAGGTTTGGTTCTTCTTTACCGCGATTCCATAATGAATGTAATTCAGATGCTAATTCGTAAAGATAAAATGCAACGCGGTGCGGTTCATTATGCTTCGCTGCCAATTCCAAAAGGCGTGGCCATTCGGCTAATTTTTTAGCAACGCTCAATTCTGCTTCATGACCTAAGTGGTCAGCATTAGCAGTAGAAAGCGCCAAATCAGATACATCCAGACCAGCCTCTTTTGCTTTGTTCATGACAGAGTTCACCCGTGCATAGGCATATTGTACATAGAATACTGGATTTTCCTTAGATTGCTCCAGAACCTTGTCAAAATCAAAGTCCAAGGGTGCATCGTTTTTACGCGTCAGCATTACAAAACGTGTCACATCAGGACCAACTTGTTCAACGAGATCACTCAGTGTGATGAATGTACCAGCACGTTTTGACATTTTGAACGGCTCGCCGTTTTTATAAAGCTTCACGAGTTGGCAAAGCTTGATATCTAATGGTACTTCAGCATTGGAAAGGGCTGAAACCGCTGCTTTCATCCGCTTCACATAGCCACCATGATCGGCACCTAAGATGTCGATTAATTCGTCAAAGCCACGTTGAACTTTATCATAGTGATAGGCGATGTCTGGGGCGAAATATGTCCATGCACCGTCTGATTTTTTCACAGGGCGGTCAACGTCATCCCCATGTTCAGTGGATTTGAACAATGTTTGTTCACGTGCTTCCCAATCTTCAGGTTTTTTACCTTTAGGAGGCTCAAGAACGCCTTCGTAAATCAATCCTTTTGCTTCTAAATCTGCCAAAGCCTTTTCAATAAGACCTGTGCCGTAAAGTGACTTCTCAGAAAAGAACACGTCCATTTTGACGCCAATAGAGGCCAGATCGCGACGAATTAAATCCATCATCGCTTCTGTTGAGAATTCGCGCAGCTCTTTAAGCCATTCAGATTCTGGTTTTCCAACCAATGTGTCGCCATATTTTTCTTTAACGTCTTGCCCCACAGCAATTAGATAATCGCCCGGATAAGTGCCGTCTTCGAATTGTACAGCCTGACCATTGGCTTCAAGATACCGCAGATAAACAGAACGTGCCAAAACATCGACCTGTGCACCGCCATCATTGATGTAATATTCGCGTGTCACTTCGTAGCCTGCGAAATCCAAAAGACTTGCCAAAGCATCGCCAAACACGGCACCGCGTGTGTGGCCAACGTGTAATGGGCCTGTTGGATTGGCTGACACGTATTCGATATTCACTTTTTTGCCGCCACCCATTTGGGAACGGCCAAAATCTGAACCTGCATTCAATGCATTTGGCACGATGTCTAACCAAACAGATGGGGATAAACGTAGGTTTAAAAAGCCGGGGCCTGCAACATCTGCGACTGTAATACGGTCATCTGATGCCAGTTTTACAGCTAAAGCATCGGCAATATCGCGCGGTTTCATTTTAGCCGCTTTTGCCAGAACCATCGCTGCATTGGTTGCCATGTCGCCGTGTAATGGATCGCGCGGTGGTTCAACGGCCACATTTGTAAAATCTAAATCACTAGGCAAGCTGCCTTCGGATTGTATTTGTGCCAAAGCATCTAAAACAAGGGTTCTAATATCTGCGAACAGGTTCATCGTCTTCGTATCCATCTAGGTTTCGCGGGACTTAACATAGGATTAAGGTGCATTCCAGCAGTTAAGCACAGTGTTTCAGGGCAATCGCATGAAAAAGTTAGCAGGTGACAAATGAGGTGAGGGTTGATTCAATGAGTGAACTTTTAGCTTTTATTGAGGTCACTACCCATGTCCAATGCCGACGCACCCGACAGCCATTCCATTGATTTTCTTACGCATTTTTCTACTTTATCTGACCCACGACAACAAACAAAGCTGCTTTACCCTATGGCAGAGGTTTTGCTTTTGACGTTATGTGCCGTGTTGTCCGGGGCGAATGACTGGGTCGCTATTTCTGCGTTTGGGACAAAGAAACTGGCCTTTTTACGGAAATTCTTGCCCTTTTCGGACGGAACACCCTCACATGATCAACTGGGAAACATCTACGCCGCACTGGATGCCAATCATTTTCAGGCCTGCTTTATGGAGTGGGTCGCCTCCTTAAACAGCACCCTTAGCGGGGTCGTGGCGATAGATGGTAAAACCTCACGTCGCAGCTTGGATAAGGCTGGCAGCAAGGCCGCAATTCACATGATCTCGGCCTGGAGTTCAGAGTTGAACCTGACACTTGCCCAACGGCAGGTGGACGGCAAATCCAATGAGATCACGGCCATACCGGAACTGTTAGACCTCCTGACGATAAAGGGGGCTATTGTCACTATAGATGCTATGGGATGTCAGCGTGATATTGCCGATAAAATCATCACCAAACAAGCGGATTATGTTTTGGCCTTAAAGGGTAATCAAGGTGCCCTTCGCAAAGACACCGAACTGTTCATGAAAGAACAGGACGCTGTGGATTTTGCAGACACAACAGTAACTTACCATGAGGACGTAGAAAAATCACATGGACGTATTGAAACAAGAAAAGTCACTGTTTGCTCGGATATTGAATGGCTGATGGAGCGGCACAATTGGCCCGGATTGGAAAGCATCGTGATGGTCCAATACTGCGCAACACTTCAAGACAAGACCCGTTCAGAGACACGCTTTTACATCTCATCCATGACCTGTGACGCCGAAGCTCACGCAAAAGCTATCCGCGACCACTGGGGTATTGAAAACGGGCTGCATTGGGTCATGGATATGGTGTTTCGTGATGATGAATGTCGTATCCGTAAAGGAAACGCGCCAGCTAATTTTACAACGATCAAGCACGCCGCCAACAACATGCTGCGCTCCGTAAAGGGAAAGCAAAGCCTCAGGTTAAAGCGACACTTGGCGGCTTGGGACGAGGATTTTCTTTTCCAGATAATTCAGGGATAAAACTCATGCGATTGCCCTGCACAGTGTTTTTCATGTTCTTGAAAGGCAAATCGGTCAGTCATACCTGCGATGTAATCAGCAACCGCGCGGGCAAGGGCGGTTTTATCTGCATTTCGGGGGCGTCTACGTTCAGGGAGGAGTGTTGGATTACTCATATAGGCGTCGAATAATTCTTTCACCACAATCCCAGTGTCATGTCGCATTTTGTTCACATCATCATGGCGGTACATACGGGCGAAAAGAAAGGCTCGAATTTCCTTTAGTTGGGCAAAGAGAGTATCTGAAAATTGGATTACAGGAGCCGTGTGATTGCGAATATCTTGTGCGGAATTTGGAGCCAAGTTTATAATACGTTTTTGACTTTCTGAGATTACGTCTTGAACCATAGTTCCGAAGACACGGCGCAATGCTTCGTGACGGCGGCGTTGTTGTTCAAGGAGCGGATATTTGGCATCTACCTCATGGAAGCAGTTTCCAACCAGTGGTAGGTCTAGCAAATCATCCACAGTAAACAACCCAACACGCAAACCATCGTCTAAATCGTGGTTGTTATACGCAATATCATCGGCAATCGCTGCGGCTTGCGCCTCGGCACTTGCAAAGGTACCAAGCTCCAAATCATAGGTTTTATTATAATCTTCTAAAGCAAAGGGGAGGGTGCCCGTAACTGGCCCATTATGTTTTGCAATCGCTTCTAATGTTTCCCAAGTCAGGTTTAACCCATCGAATTCTGCATAATGACGTTCCAAACTGGTCACGATTTTTAGCGCCTGCGCATTATGATCAAAACCACCGTAAGGTTTCATGCTATCTGCCAAGACATCTTCGCCGTTATGACCAAAAGGCGTGTGCCCAAGGTCATGTGCCAATGCCACAGCTTCGGTTAATTCTTGATTTAAGCCCAAAGTCGATGCAATCGTCCGCGCAACTTGCCCTACCTCAATTGTATGGGTCAAACGGGTGCGAAAATGATCGCCTTCATGGGCTACAAATACCTGTGTTTTATGTTTTAAACGGCGAAATGCCGTGGAATGGATGATCCGATCGCGGTCACGCTGGAATGGAGATCTGTGTTCGGATTCGTGCTCATTCACCAGCCGCCCGCGACTGTTTTTTGGGTCACATGCGTAATTCGCAAGCATTTGTGTTCGCCTTTGCCTTGTGGTGCGGTGCATCCGCGCCTATATTTAGGCAACACATACCCCAATCTGGAGCGACTGGATAGATGGAGCTTACATTACCACCAAAAGTTACGGACCGCGCATTTGAACGGTTGGCCGAGATCAATGCAGATGCTTCTGCATTGCAAGCTTTACGTATTGCAGTAGAAGGCGGGGGCTGTTCTGGGTTTCAATATGAAATGAAATTGGATGAAGATGTTTCAGAGGATGATCTTGTTCTGGAAAAAGACGGACAAAAAGTATTGATAGACAGCATTTCGTTGCCGTTTTTAACCAATGCTGTGATCGATTTTTCACAAGAGTTGATTGGTGCGCGTTTTGTGATTGAAAATCCGAATGCCACATCAAGCTGTGGGTGTGGCACTAGTTTCTCAATGTAGTCTTTCTGGTTCTTGCATCTGATCACTGCAAACATATAGTGTGCAGAAAATACCAATAGGGCAGGTCATATGAAAATCGCATCGTTTAACATCAACGGAATTAAGGCGCGTTTGCCAGCCCTTTTACAGTGGTTGGAAGAAAGCAAACCTGATGTGGCTTTGTTGCAAGAAATCAAATCTGTAGACGAAAATTTCCCACGAGAACCGATTGAAGATTTGGGATACCAAGTGGAAACACATGGTATGAAAAGTTTCAACGGTGTTGCTATACTCTCGAAGCTACCTTTAGAGGATATCACACGCGGTTTGCCAGGGGATGATGAAGATATTCAGGCCCGTTGGATCGAAGCGACAGTTATGGGCGATAAGCAAGCTGTTCGTGTTTGCGGATTGTATCTGCCAAATGGCAACCCGACGCCTGGGCCGAAATATGATTACAAGTTATCATGGATGAAGCGCCAATATGCGCGTGCCCAAGAGCTGATGAAGTTGGATGAGCCGTTTTTGATGGCAGGAGATTACAATGTTATTCCACAAGCCGAAGATTGCTGGGATACAAAACCTTGGTTGGAAGATGCTTTGTACCTGCCAGAAACACGTGAGGCGTATCGTAAACTAATGAACCTTGGCTTTACTGAAGCTTTTCGTGCACGCAACCAAGTACCGATGAACTACACGTTTTGGGATTATCAAGCAGGGGCTTGGAATAAAAACAACGGTATTCGAATCGATCATTTTTTGCTGTCTCCGCAATGTGCGGATTTATTGCGAGATTGCCAAATTGATCGTGACACGCGTGGGCGTGAAAAACCATCGGATCACGTGCCTATTTGGGTCGAGCTAGACGCCTGATTTCGTGACATCGTAGTCGTAAATCCAATCGTAATGGCGCGCCATAATATGTGGGGCTATACGGGATGAAATCTTCATGCCCGTATGAAGTATTGTACGTTTTATGGGGCTAGCTTCGTGATAAATACGGCCAGATGTTAATGCGGTTTCTTGAATTTTAGTCGCACGAGGCTTTCTGATCTCTTCATACGCCTCTAATGCCGCTGTTACTTCGGTGTTCTTTGTAAGTTGATCTGCCAATACCCAAGTATCTTCAATCGCCATACATGCCCCTTGGGCAATAAAAGGCACCATCGGATGTGCGCTGTCACCTAGTAAAACGATACGATTGTTTACCCATGTGTCTAAAGGTGGATGTGCAAACAATCCCCATGCCATCGGGGATTCTATTTTTTGTAATAATTCACCTATTTGCGGAGCCCATCCGTCAAAAAGATTACGCAGTTGTTCAGGATCTCCTGAATGGTTCCAACCATCTTCTGTCCAAGTGGCTCGTTCTTCTACAGCTACGATATTGATTTGTTGGCCGCCGCGCAAAGGATACACGACGACATGTTTATGCGGTCCCATAAAGACATGTGTTTTCCCTTGGAAAGGGGCACATGTATTATCTGCATCTATAATCGCTCGCCATGCCACTTGGCCTGTGAACTCGGGTGTCTGGCTTTTGAAATGTGTGCTTCGTATTGAGGATTTTACACCATCAGCACCAATGATTAGATCATATTTTTGCCCAGATAATTCGCCATCAGTGGTAATGCCGTCAACTGTTTGCCCAAGCTTAATATCAATACCTGTTTTTGAGGCAGCAGCCCAAAGCACCTCAATCAAGTCTGCGCGGTGGAATTGCAAAAATGGCTTATCTGGAGATGTATTTAAGGCCACTGTAGAAACCAAGCTGCCCTTTCTGTAGTCACAAAGATGTATTGAGTTGGGTGCGCTATGAGGCCAATCTTGTGGTGTTAAGCCCAGCTCAGTAAAAACACGAATAGCATTGGCACTTATTTGAATGCCTGCGCCCACTTCGGTGATTTTTGATGCTTGTTCATACACAGTCACCGCGGCATTATGGCGTTTTAGAGCAAGGGCCGCTGTTAAGCCGCCTATGCCTGCACCAACGATTGCGATTTTCATATGTTTGAGTGGCATTTTGGGCCTTTATGATACGAAAACACCGAAGACTTTTCAGCCCTCGGTGTTAAAACTTTAACAGGTCAGTACAGCGGATCAATCGTCGCGGTGTACTTTTTCCTTACGCTCGTGGCGTTCTTGTGCTTCCAAAGACATTGTTGCGATAGGACGAGCATCCAAACGCTTTAGGGAAATTGGTTCACCTGTTTCTGAACAATAGCCAAATTCACCTTCGTCAATACGGCGTAATGCTTGGTCGATTTTAGTCACCAATTTACGCTGACGGTCACGTGTACGCAATTCTAATGCACGATCTGTTTCTTCTGATGCACGATCTGCAACATCAGGGATGTTGCGTGCGCCTTCTTGCATGCCTTCGATTGTATCGCGTGTGTCTTCTTGTAGGTCAGTCTTCCATGCTAGTAATTTGCGACGGAAATATTCAGTCTGACGATCATTCATGAACGGTTCGTCATCGGCTGGACGGTAGTTTGCATCCAGAATATCTTCTGATTTCATTGTTACACCCATTTTAGTCATCCTCACCTTGGCGAGTCTTGCCAATTTGATGCTTCGATATAGAAATATCACAAGGTTGTCACCCTAAAGATGTGTAACCTTGCGGCATTATGGAAACAGGCATAGTCTATGGAAAACCAAGGGTTTAAGGGATAAAATGAAATTTACTGGTACAAAAAATTATGTTTCGACGGATGATTTAACAATCGCAGTGAATGCATCCATCGCGTTAGAACGCCCTTTGATTGTAAAAGGTGAACCTGGAACAGGCAAAACAGAGTTAGCGCGGCAAGTGGCAGAAGCTTTGAAATTACCCATTATTGAATGGAATATTAAGTCGACTACTAAGGCCCAACAGGGGCTATATGAATATGATGCAGTGTCCCGTTTGCGCGATAGCCAATTGGGTGATGAACGGGTTCATGATGTATCTAACTATATTAAAAAGGGAAAACTTTGGGAGGCGTTTGAAGCTGAAGAACGTCTTGTTCTTTTGATTGATGAAATTGATAAAGCAGACATCGAGTTCCCAAATGACCTACTGCAAGAATTAGACCAAATGCAGTTCTACGTCTATGAGACAGGGGAAACAGTAAAAGCAACGAATCGCCCGATTGTGATCATCACATCGAATAATGAAAAAGAATTGCCTGACGCATTTCTGCGCCGTTGTTTTTTCCACTATATTCGCTTTCCTGATATAGAAACGATGCAACAAATCGTTGATGTGCACTTTCCTAATATCAAACAAGATTTGGTGGCAGAAGCTTTGACGCAGTTTTTTGAGATTCGGGAGACTTCTGGGTTAAAAAAGAAACCATCTACGTCTGAGGTCTTGGATTGGCTGAAGTTGTTGTTGGTTGAAGATTTGGATGCAATTGATATGCGCCGCGAAGGCAAAGACGCTTTGCCAAAATTACATGGTGCTTTGCTAAAAAACGAGCAAGATATTCACTTGTTCGAGCGCTTGGCCTTTTTGGCCCGCGGAGAACGATGATTATGGATATCAGATTGGTTAAGGCTGAAGATAAAGCAGATTGGGCAGCTCTTTGGGAAGCTTATTTGGCATTTTATGAAACAGCACGTACACCTGAAGTCTATGATAAGACATGGGAACGTATCATGGAGACGAGCGAAACCATGTGTATAGGTTCATGTGTTTTGAGACTCACGCGGCTTCGGCCTGAGTGATTCGAAGGTACTCCATGGGTGTCTTACCTTTCAAGGCGTGATGTGGTCTGAATGTGTTATATTTTTCGACAGCTTTTCTCAGTTCAAACCGCATAGCTCCAATGCTATCGGCAATCAGATCACAACAATCATAGAATTCCTCGCGGAAGGTGCGGTTTCCACGCTCAACGCCACCATTGTATTTCGGTCTGGCTGGCGGCAATACAATGAGCGGGATTTTCATCTGCTCACACGCCGTCTCAAAATCGGCCATAAACTCGGAGCCACCATCAACTTGAATTGAGAGGATTTTATAGGGAGCTATTTCCACAAGCTCTTCCAAAAACCGTTTGGCAGAGCGTGCGGTGGCATTCGAATAAATTTGCGCGTGGATGTGCTTGCTACGCCGTTCCCAGGCCTGAAAGTGCTTGCAGGTGACGCCGTTTTTCGTGGCAGTCATGTGGTCGATCTGCACACGTTCTCCAATCTCTATATCTTTGTAATCCTTATATTTCCATCCTTTGGCGTGGCCCTTGGAGAAGTTACGCTTGCGCTTTTGTGGTGCAGACCTTGATCGTGTAATCAGGCCTTTCTTGCGTAGAAAACCCAAGATACGCCCCACGGTGCTATCGCTTATGATTTGGTTTTTATCGCGCCGCAAGATGGCCCCTATTTTTTCCTTACCGTAGGTTTTATTGTCGCGGCGAATTTCGAGCACCAACTGTTTTTCTGCCTCACCCCACTGTGACTTATTGCGGTGTTTTGGGGCCTTTGATGGCGGCATAATCCCTTGCGCCAAATCCTTCAAAACCCGCTTGTAGCGATAATAAGTAGACCGAGAGATGCCGACAAATTCAGCGCATTTTGCTAGAGAAACACCCTCTGCGCGTAAAGCTTCCCATTGCCGAACCGTGTCTTCGTATTTGATACGGTACGCATCCAAACATTCTTGTGTCCGCGCCCAAGCATAAAGTTTATAAACGTTCTTGTGCAGTCTTATGATTTGCATATTGGCCTCGTGAGTTGGTTTTTTACAATACTCAGTCTCCGAGGCCGCCTAAATCTTGGCAACAAAAAAACAGTCTCACATCTATCTGAACTTATTCACATGTATGCTGCGCTGGCATTTCATGAGGGTAAAGCAGTTGGATTGGTGAATTTTCTTTATCACAAGTCGTTTTGGGATATCGAAGAACGGGTGTATCTGAATGATTTATATGTCGATTCTACATATAGGGGATTAAGTATAGGTAAAAAACTCATTAAAGTTGTGGAAAAGCACGCTTCTGACCATAATGCTGCCTCAGTTTATTGGTTAACCTCTACCGAGAACGCGCAGGCACAAGTTTTGTATGATAAGGTGGCTACGCGGACGTCGTTTATTAAGTATCAAGTATAAGTGTAGCCAGTTATGAAACGTTTTTTATTACCACTATCTATAATGGCCCTGATGGGGTGTAGTACAACCCCACCAGCCGAAGTGAGCCGTAATTCTTCTGATCTTGTATCCTCTACAACAATACGTAGCTTTCCAAATGAAGCGGGTATTCGCAATGTGTCAAAGTCAAATGTTGATATTGCGCAAGAGTTTCTCGATTTAAGTTTTGCATTGGAAAGTGGGCAAGAACTTAGAACTCTTACGAAATTTTTGGGCCCAATTTCTATTGCTATCAATGGTACCGCTCCAAACCATGTTATTCGAGACTTAGATTTGCTTGTTGCAAGGCTTAAATCTGAAGCAGGGTTAGATGTGCGCCGTGTTTCTGGACCCGATGCAAATATTCATATTGAAACGATTCCAAAACGACAGTTGCAAAGTGTCATTCCAACGGCAGCGTGTTTCGTTGTTCCAAATGTATCTAATTGGTCGGATTTCCGCCGTAATCGCTTTAAGAGTAAATTGGATTGGACACGTTTGGAGGAGCGCAAAAGTGTGACTGTGTTCATGCCAAATGATGTGGCACCCCAAGAATCACGTGATTGCTTACATGAAGAGATCGCACAGGCATTGGGTCCTGTGAATGATCTGTATCGTTTGCCTGATAGTGTGTTTAACGACGACAACTTCCATATCAGGTTAACACCTTATGACATGCTTATACTGCGTACATATTATTCGGCTGAGCTGCGCAATGGCATGACACGTGGACAAGTTGCAGCAATTTTGCCAAATCTGTTGGCGCGTTTGAATCCAATTGGTCAATCATTACCAGCGGCAAGATTGCAGAAAACAAGTAAAGACTGGGTTAAAGCTATTGAAGTTGCACTTGGTCCAAAAGCAAGCTCTGATAAACGCCGGAGTGCTGCATTTGATGCTGTAAAAATCGCAAACGATAATGGGTACCGGGATCACCGTTTGGGGTTCGCCCATTATGCGCGTGCACAAGTGTCCTTAGGACCTGATCCTAAAACGGCAGCCAGTGATTTTGCTCGTGCTTATGCAATCTTTAAAACACTGTTTGGCACATCAGACATCCATACAGCTCAAGTCTCTGTTCAAATGGCGTCGTTGTCATTATCTGCAGGTCATTATGAAGCTGCGTTAAGGTTTATAAATGAATCATTACCAGTTGCGCAAAAATCGCAAAATGGATCGCTGTTGTTCAGTCTATTGGCGATGAAAGCAGAGATTTATGAAGGGTTAGGGCGTTTTGCTGATGCAAAAACGTTGCGGAGTGAAGCAATCAGTTGGGGGCATTATGGTCTTGCAACCCGTTCAGATATATCTAAACGTCTAGAACTAGTCGCATCCTTGCGTCCAAGGATATCCACGAAAGGCTTCTAACATGATTATGATTCCTGCATTTTTTCTAGGTCTTTTGATCGGTGCATTCCGATCCCATAGAAAACAGGGGTCCACGTTAGATATGCTGCAATATGGGTTTGCCCACGGGATTGCATTTTTCATACTTGGTATGTTCATATCTATCGCATTTGATTGGCAAGGCTGGGTGTAACCCATGCTATTGCCGCTCTTCGCAAATTTAAAAGATGCGAAGATACCAGTATCACTGCGCGAATACCTGACATTATTGGAAGCGATGCAAGCTGGGCTTGTGAACTACGATATTGATCAATTCTATTTTTTGGCACGCCTTTGTCTGGTGAAAGACGAACGAAATTTAGATAAGTTTGACCTAGCATTTTCAAAGACATTTCAAGGCTTGGAAAATATCACATTTGAGGATGTGATGAAAACTGTAGATGTGCCGCAAGAGTGGATTAAAAAACTCGCAGAAAAACACCTAAGCAAAGAAGAAATGGCTCAAGTTGAAAGCTTGGGTGGTTTCGATAAGCTTATGGAAACGTTGAAGAAACGTATGGAAGAACAAGAAAGCCGACATCAAGGCGGTAGTAAGTGGATTGGCACAGCTGGCACATCGCCTTTTGGTGCTTATGGTTATAACCCAGAAGGTATTCGCATTGGTCAAAACGAAAGCCGTCATCAAAAGGCTGTGAAAGTTTGGGACAAACGTGAATTCCGTAATCTGGACG
Organism: Amylibacter sp.; assembly: GCA_965206885.1. GTDB lineage: Bacteria > Pseudomonadota > Alphaproteobacteria > Rhodobacterales > Rhodobacteraceae > Amylibacter. Next base: position 493,584 of record CBDBLJ010000012.1, read on the forward strand.
ACAGTGTTGAACTTGGGACGCGGAATATCAAAGTTGCCTTAAAACGTTTGCGTCGTTGGGCACGAGATGGAGCCAATGAAGAGTTGGACTTATCGGGTACGATCCAAGCTACAGCAGAAAACGGATATCTGGATGTAAAGACTCGTCCTGAACGACGTAATGCTGTGAAAGTCGTGATGTTCTTTGATGCTGGTGGCTCTATGGACCCTTATATCAAGGTAATCGAAGAACTGTTCTCAGCCGCGCGCACAGAATTCAAACATCTGGAATATTTCTATTTCCACAACTGCCTCTATGAAGGTGTGTGGAAAGATAATAGCCGCCGTTGGACGGAACAAGTTTCAACGTGGGATATTCTGCGCACCTATGGCAAAGATTACAAATGTATCTTTGTGGGGGATGCCAGCATGTCACCCTATGAGGTTGCTTATGTTGGGGGCGCGAATGAGCATTACAATGCAGAGGCGGGGCAGGTTTGGTTGCAACGCGCTCGTGAACAATGGCCTGATCATATTTGGATTAATCCTGTTCGTGAAGATACTTGGGGGTACACACATTCCATCCAAATGATCCAACAGATATTCGAAAATCGTATGTTTGGTATGACCCTAAAAGGGATCGAAGCCGCGATGAAAGAGTTGGGTCGCTAAGCTGTGATTTGACAGATGCAGCTTTTGACTGGCACCATTCATAGAATGAAATACTTTCTAATTCCTTTTATTTTATGTGCAAACGCGGCTTATGCTTGTACTGATATTCCTGATCGCAATGATGAACGTGTGGTTCTTTTACAAAGTTTAAAAGAGGCCGATACATATAGCAGAGGTCAAGCTTCGATTGCTGGGATGTGGTTGTTTTGGCAACAAGCGCCTGATCAAGCAGCGCAAGAATTGTTGGATACAGGGTTATCCCGTTTACGCATTGCCGATTATATCGCAGCAGAAGATGCATTCTCGCGTTTGGTAGAGTATTGTCCAGATTATGCCGAAGGGCATAACCAACTGGCTTTTGCCTATTTCTTACAAGATAAGTTTGAAGCTTCCGTTGAAAGCTTGGATCGCGCAATAGAATTAGAACCTCAGCATTTTGGCGCACTAGCTGGCAAGGGCTTAGTCTATATCAAGCAAGGTCGTGAAGATATTGCACAGATATTCTTGCGCCGCGCTCAAAAAGTTAACCCGTGGCTGAATGAACGTGGCCTTATAAGAGCTGTCCCAGGGCAGGGTGAATTATAAGAAAGCGACTTGCTAAGAGTTGTGTTCGGCCCCATATCAAACCTATGTTGAAATTAACTCCGATCTTATTGGCGATTATCTATGCGCTTGTAATGTACCGTCTGTCCAGTTGGCGTTTGCGATCTGAGTTAGATGAAAAATCTACTTTATTGGTGGATCCAATGTTGCAACCCATGCAGGATAAGTTGGCGGCGGCTTTGGATTTGGAAAAGATCAAAGTGTATGTTTACGAGATAGAACCTGTAAATGGGCTAGCGGCCCCAGATGGTCGTATCTTTATCACGCGTGGCTTTGTGAATAAATTTCGGGCAGGTGAAGTGACTGCTGATGAAATCGCGAGTGTTGTTGCTCATGAATTGGGGCATGTAGCATTAGGACATTCACGAAGACGTATGGTTGATTTCTCAGGGCAAAACGCTATTCGCGTTGCACTCAGTATGATCTTAGGAAGGTTCATTCCAGGGCTTGGCGTATATATAGCTAATTTTTTGACAACAATGCTCGCAGCACGTCTATCTCGTTCTGATGAATACGAAGCTGATGCTTATGCTGCTGCATTGCTGACCAAATCTGGGATTGGAGTGGGGGCACAAAAGAGCTTGTTCACCAAACTAGAAGTTCTTGCAGGAGTATCAGGGCAACCAATGGCATGGCTTATGAGCCACCCTAAGACTGCTGACCGTATCGAGGCGATTGAGAAGCTTGAAGACCGTTGGGATGTTTAGCGGAATTTTCACAATTTTTTAAGGCTCTGCTTCTATAGCTGGGATGCAATAGAAGAGGGGCTATGTATGTTTGTTCAAACTATATACCAAAGTAAATCGCGCATGCGGATCACTGCATATGATGTGGCGCAGATTGCTGCACACTCTATTCCCAAGAATGTAAAACACAAAATCACCAGTTATCTGTACCATGATGATTGGAATTATTTACATGTTCTTGAAGGGGGAGCGGCCCAAGTGGCTGATGTTATGAAAGGTATTGCGGCAAATAAATTGCATCATTCTGTAAAGGTACGTTTGATGACACGATGTTCAGTGCGTGGTTTTGCTGAATGGCCTTTCGGCTCCATAGCCGCAGATGATTTTGAACTGCGGCGTATTATGAAGAATCTCGGGTATAAGGGGTTATTGGATGCAAATATTTTGGATATTGTGAAAGTTTTAAAGCGAACAGCAGGTCGGAAATTACGTACGATGTCTGTATTGGAAAAACGTTCACTGTTTGATCTGGGTACTTTAAAAATTCCGAAAGAGAAGCGTAATTTGACCGAAGAAATGTTAGGGTTACGCAGTTAGAAATTTACCTAAACGGGGTAAACCTGTACGCTTTAACAGTGTTCGGATGTTCTTACTTTCACCAGAATGTAATTCGGCTGCGTGCTTGATATCTTGCGCGACATCTATCATTGTATCTGGTTTCTCATGTGCAAACTCAACAAGAAAACTATCTGGATCACGACGTAGGACACCATGGTTAGATAAAATTCTGGACGGAAAATCTTTAGTATTTAACGTCATTATCACGTCAGCTTTTGAAGTGATTGCAGTTTCTAGAACATGGATGTCATTCTCATCTGGTAACCAAAGGTTATCCACTTGGGCTACTGGAATCTCTGATTCTGGCCAATTGGCTTTGAGCAAAGCAATCTCTACGCCCGCGACACGTGCTTGGTCATCACTATGTCGTGCCGCTGCGCGGCGCCATTCTTCTAATAAGCGTGCAGACCAAAGGGGCATGAATGCCCCTTTTTTTGCGGCACCCAAAAGGACTTCGCGCATAACCGTTGGGTATAAAACACATGCATCCAAAACTATGCGCATCAATCCAACCTAAAGAACATGGCTTTCAAATATGCAGTTTCGCCAAGGCTTGCATGTGTTGGGTGATCTGCACCAGCAAACCCTGTGTGCAAGATTTGCGCCGAGCGCCCTGATTTGCCAATACCTGCCAGAGATGCTGTGCGGAAGCTCTGAACATCTGCAGCATGCGAACACGAGCATAAGGCCATAAAACCATTGGGTGCAACCAGTTGGCTACCCAAACGTGCCACACGTTCATAGGCACGTAAACCTGCTTGAAGAGCTGCTTTATTAGGTGCAAATGCGGGTGGATCACAGATCACAAGATCATATTTTTCACCTGCATCAATAAGTTCTTTCATCTTATCAAAAGCATCACCGCGAAGTGTTTTGAATTTATCCAAAACACCCATTGCAGTTGCACCCTGAGAGGCCAGTTCCAATGCGGCTTCTGATCCATCTAAAGCTGTTGCTTCTGATGCACCATGTGCCAAACATGTTAAGGAGAAACCGCCTACATGGGAGAATACATCCAAAACGCGCGCATCTTTTGCCAAGCCAGCAGCGAATGCATGATTTGGGCGCTGATCGAAGAACAACCCTGTTTTTTGACCACCCTCAACGTCGGCCATAAATGTTGCCCCGTTCATTGAGACTGGGATCACACCATCGACTTTGCCTGCAAGTACCGCGTTTTCTTCGTCTAAACCTTCTGATTTACGCGCACGGCCAGAGGCGTTTTTGAGAACGGTTTTGATATTTAGGTCACCTGTCAAAATAGCAACGAAATCATCCAACATATTTTCTGCCCAGCTGGCATTTGGTTGTATCACTGCTGTATCGCCAAAACGGTCGATGATCACACCTGGCAATCCATCCGCTTCTGCATGGATTAAACGATAGAATGGAGCGTCATATAAACGGTCACGAAGTGTGGCAGCATTTCGTAACTTCCCGCGCAACCAATCTTGGTCGATCACTTGCTCTGGGGTGCGGTTCATAAACCGTCCTACAATCTTTGAATCTGGATTAAAGGCGCAAATACCTAAGAAATGCGCATTGCTATCGACCACATTCACAAAGCTTCCAGAGGGAAGTTTACGTGTACGACGGTCCATAACCAGTTCATTTGAGAAAACCCAAGGAAAACCAAAACGTATCTTTTGGGCATTCATTTTAGGAAGGAGGCGGATTGTGGGGTAGATGCTATCTGTCATAACACTGCTACTAGCGGGTTTAATAAGTTTCGGAAACCCACAAAAAAGGTGGCCGATCTTCTGGCCACCATAAGTTTGGTCTTGGGGAAAAGTCTTGGGAGATCAGATTTCCGTATTACCGATCATTTGTTGATATATGATGTCACTCACGCGTTGTGTGATACGTACTTTTTGTGTTTCACCGCGATTTTCAGCTGCGACTGCTTTGGCACCACCATATGCTTTGAATGTTGCGTCAACATTCTTTACTTCAGCTACAGGTAAGCCAGTTGTCACGTCACGTAGCAGGTAATCAAAATTAATGTTGTGGCGACCACCAGTCGTATAGCGTGCTTTTTCTGTTACCGCGTGGAATGTGTTTAAGCGTACTTCCATTGTTACAGGTTGGCCTTCAGCAACTTGTGATACGCCTTTTGCAATTGCGTTCGCCATGATGGTTTGGACTTGTACTTTACGATTACCGCGAGGATCTTCGCGCCATACAATATCTGCACGTGGGATGAATGTATTCGCTTCTGATACTGTTAGTTCTTCCGGAACTGTTACACTCAGCTGTTCAACCTTATATACAGGTTGTTGTGCTTCGATCGTTTGTGTCGGGGCTGCAATGATAGCGTTTTTCGAAGGCGCTTCTGTACTTGCACATGCTGTTACAGATAAGGCTAGCGCTAGACCTGCGATGTATTTTACGATTTTTGTTTTCAAGACCATTTTCATTTTTATATTCCTTCGCTTTGTTGCGTGGATTTATTTTATGGTCTTTTTATCGTGGCTGAATGTGTTTGATTTGGGCAAGAGGTGAGGGAATTCAAAGGTAATATTAAGAAAATACTAAGCCGAATAGAGGCTGAATTGTGCCAATTTAATTCAACTTGGGCAAAATTGCCTAAATTCCAAAGAAAAAGCCGCAGCAAAAGCAACGGCTATTTGATATTCTAATATGAGTGGTTTCGCTTAATGCGCAAAACGTATCTTTGGTAGCAACTTGAATGATTTGATCCAAGTCATGAACTGTTTACCAGCATTTTGCATAGCTTCTGCGCGTAGTTTACGTGCTTTTGCTTCGATTGCTGCAAAGTCGATCTCTGTGTCTAGGTTAGTCATTGTGGCGCTCCTTTGCTTCCATAATTGAAACATAGGGGTCAAAAACGACATTTACACCAAACAATGTCGCAATTTCGATATGTGATTAATGCATAGCTTTGTGTAACAGTTATGCGTCTATGTGTGGTATTTGGGCATGTTGCCTTTTTGTGAGGCATTTTTTAACCATTCAAACACATGCTCGCCTACAGAGCGGAAGCAGATCATACGGGCTGTTTTCTCATCATCCATCCAAAATGCGACGGGCAGTTGACCTAAACGACTACGGCGCATCACACCAACTGGTAGTGCATCTTTGCTCATATCCGCAGGGCTACCTTTTGCGATGATATCGCGTGTTGCAGGGCCTTTGATTTCAAATACGGCACGTGCATCAGATACATTCACAGCCAAAGCGTGTTCGCCTGATAGGGCTTTATCCAGCTTAGCGATGATTGCATCCACATTAGTATATTCGACCAATAACAACAGCTCATCAGGGGACATCCAGGCTGTCGATCCTTTTGCTACATGTAAAATTTGGCTCACTTCAGGAACGGCAGTTCCTGTTGCTGCCTTAACCGCTTTTGCAAATACAGCAGATTCGAAATCACCACGTAGGGTGATCATACCTTGTAGGTTTGTGTCTTTAACAGTCACAGACCCTTTGAATGATGCACCATTTAGTGCACTTACAGCATTAGACATTTTGACGTGCCCCTTCTTTATCCAAGAAAACTGGATCACAGATTTCAGCTTTGATGCTATCGCCACCAATTGTTGGGAAATCGATGACGTCGCCCATACGGTCTGGGCCATTCAATACTAAGCCCATAGCAATCGAGTGGTTCAATGTTGGTGAGAAATAGGTGGATGTGACACGCCCGATCATATTTTGCATTCCATTTTCACGGACCGTACCATCAACAGCATAAGCACCGTCAGGGATAACTTTTGCAGGATCAACCGTTTTCAAGCCAACCAATTTCCAGCGGCTTGGGTCAATCATGTGTGAACGTTGTTGACCACGTTTGCCTAAGAAATCTTCTTTCTTTTTAGAAATAGCCCAGTTCAACCCTAAATCTTGCGGGATAACAGTGCCATCGGTTTCATCACCGATCATGATAAAGCCTTTTTCAGCACGCATCACGTGCAGACATTCTGTACCATAAGGTTGAATACCGAATTCTTTACCAGCTTCCATACACATATCCCAGAAAGCTTGACCTTGGGACGCGGGTACTGCAATTTCATAGGAAAGCTCACCCGAGAATGAAATACGGAATGGGCGTGCTTTAATACCACCCAATTCGCCATCTTTGAATGTCATAAATGGTAACGCTTCAGCGGACACGTCCATGCCACCCAGTTTTTCCAGAACTTTGCGAGCATTCGGCCCAACAACAGCGATTTGTGCGTATTGCTCAGTGATATTGGCTGTATAAACTTTCCAATCCCACCATTCGGTTTGTAACCATTCTTCCATATGTGCGTGGATACGATCCGAACCGCCAGATGTTGTGTGGCAAAGGAATGTGTCTTCATCCAAACGAGCGACAACGCCATCGTCTGATAAAAATCCATTTTCAGAACACATCAAACCGTAGCGGCAGAAACCAACTTTCAGCGTGCTCATCATATTGGTGTACATCATATCAAGGAATTTACCTGCATCAGGCCCTTTGACAACGATCTTACCAAGAGTAGAGGCATCCAACAGCCCACAGTTCTCGCGTGTGTTTAGAATTTCACGTGTGACCGCTTCTTCGACGCTTTCACTGCCTTGCTTATAGCAATAAGGGCGGCGCCAATCTGCGACAGGTTCCCAATCGCCACCATTTGCATCAATCCATTGGTGCATAGGTGTTTTACGGATAGGCTTGAACAATCCATTATGCGCATCCCCTGCAATCGAACCCAATGAAATCGGATGATAAGGAGGGCGGAACGTTGTTGTGCCGACATTCGGGATGTCTGCATTCAGGCTATCTGCTAAAACGGCAAGGCCGTTGATGTTTGACAATTTACCTTGGTCTGTTGCCATGCCCAATGTTGTGTAGCGCTTAGTATGCTCGACACTTTCATAACCCTCTTGGGCTGCAAGGCGAACATCGCTGACTTTTACATCGTTTTGGTAATCAAGGAATGTTTTTGCTTTTAATTCGTAACTTGCGCCTTGAGGCATCGACCAAACAGGCATCATAGCTGCTTCTGTTTCGCTCGTTGCTTTAGGTGCGGCCGTACGTGCGGGCTTATAACCCGCTTCTTTGGCAGCAGTCATGCCTGCTGCATGACCGTCCTTTAACGCTGCCGCTGCATCTAGGTGACCATTGGCCGTTCCCGTTGCAATGACGAAGCCTGTACCGTCAGCACCCAAAGGCGGACGTGCTGGGTCAGGTCGGAACATTGCTGCATCGGTATCCCAGTTCAGTTTACCGCCACAATGTGACCACAGGTGCACAACAGGAGACCAACCGCCAGACATAGCAACTGCGTCGCATTTAATTTCCTCTAAAGTACCACCTTCACCTGCTTGGGCGCAAAGTGTAACGCCCGTAACGCGTTTACCGCCTTTGACTTTGCCAATGGCTGATTTGTTTTCAACGCGGATACCAAGCGCGATTGCTTTGGCAGGGAGTTCTCCATCCAATTCAGCGCGCGGATCAATGATACAAGGGACGCTCAGGCCAGCTTCGTGTAATGCAATTGCAGTACGGTAGCCATCATCGTTGTTGGTAACAACAACTGTGCGATCACCAACGCTGACACCGTAATCAGCAACATAATCGCGAACGGCGCCTGCAAGCATAACGCCTGGAACATCATTACCAGCAAAGCTGAGGGGACGTTCAATGGCACCTGTTGCGGTTACAATACGTTTTGCGCGAATGCGCCATAAACGTTGGCGTGGACCATCAGATGGGCCCATGTGATCTGTTAAGCGTTCGTAGCCCAAGAGATAACCATGATCATAAACGCCCGCAGCCATCATGCGTGTGCGCATTTGAACGTTTGGCAATTTCTTCAAAGCAGCCAATGTGGATTTGATCCATGCAGCTGCTGGTTTGCCATCGATTGTGACGCCGTCTGTAACTGCGCGGCCACCATAATCAGCAGCTTGCTCCATAAGCAGAACAGTTGCACCTGCTTGACCTGCTGTTAGAGCCGCTTGCAAACCTGCGATACCGCCGCCTGCAATTACGATGTCTACGTGGGCGTAGAAAAACTCGTAGCTGTCTTCATCTTTTTGGGTAGGGGCTTTGCCCAAACCAGCAGATTTACGGATAATTGGCTCAAACACATGTTTCCATGCAAAGCTCGGAGCCATGAATGTTTTGTAATAAAAACCAGCAGGCAAAAAGCGTGATAGCTTTGAATTCATTGCGCCAACATCAAATTCAAGTGATGGCCAATGGTTCTGGGAATGGGATGTAAGCCCTTGATAAATCTCAGTTGTTGTGGCGCGTTGGTTCGGTTCGAAACGACCGCCTTCGCCTGTACCCATTAGGGCATTGGGCTCTTCTGGACCAGCTGCTACAACACCGCGTGGGCGGTGGTATTTGAAAGAACGACCCATCAACATCTGATCATTCGCCAAAAGGGCTGAGGCCAATGTATCGCCTTGAAACCCGTTCAGGCGTTTGCCGTTCCAGTTGAATTCTACTTGCTTTGTGCGGTCGACCAAGCGGCCGCCAGATTGTAAACGTGTGCTCATTTTACGAACCCTTCCCAGTCAGGGCGTTTCTTTTGGATTTTAGTGATCAATGCTTTAGGTGGCTCTAATGTTTGTGCTGAATAGGTGCCAAACACTTCCAAAGTCATCGTGCAACGTGCTGCATGGAACCATTTTCCGCAACCATAAGCATGGCGCCAGCGTTCGAAATGTACGCCTTTTGGGTTTTTGCGCATAAACATATATGTCTCAAAATCATGATCAGATGTTCCCGCACCATGGCGCGTGATGTGGGCTTCACCACCTGCTTCTAATTCGGTTTCGTCGGCATTAATGCCGCAACATGGGCAATTTAACAGTAACATTTTGAGCCTCGATTGTGAGCGTATGACTTGCGTATGATCCGCGTATGATTGACGTATGACATTTTTATGCCGTCCTAATGCTGACCCCTTGGGGTTATTTGATACCTTCTAGGCATGTATCTACACTGGCACGGGCCGCGCGGATCTCGTCTAGATTGATATTCATTGTGTCTTTTGTATTCTTAAAGCTGAAAGACATAATCTTTGCTGTCGTTACACCTGCATCAAACCCTTTCAGATCATTGTCTTCGGTGAAGGGTAAAACAAAATCGCTGCGGCTGAAATCAACAGCGCGTGCCATTAGGTTTCTGTCGTCGAATTTTATGTACAACAAATCACTTTTCGATGTGATTTTATTGTCGTCTACATAGCCAGCAACCTGCCAGCGGTCATTGCTCTTGGTTTTATACGATGCGAATGTGAAGCCTGATCCGTCTTCCGATGCGCCAGCATAGACAGAAAAGCAAACTTTGGATTCAGTCACTTTCATAACATTATAGTTTTCAGTCTTTTCAAAAACTTCAACGTTTTGGGCAAGAGCAGGTACTACAAAGCATGAAAGGATTGCACTTGTTACAAGTGTTTTTGCGAGTGTTACCATTAGTGAGCTACCCCCGCCGCTACGCTTTCATCGATAAACCGACCTTCCTTGAAGCGATCCAATGTGAACGGTGCCGCAAGTGCGCGCGGTTCGCCGTCTGCCATGAGTTCTGCCATGGCCCAACCAGATCCCGGGATTGTTTTAAAACCACCTGTGCCCCAACCGCAGTTGATAAAGCAATTACCAAGCGGTGTTTTTGAAATGATCGCTGAACGGTCGCCTGTCATGTCCACGATACCACCCCATTGGCGCAACATTTTCAGGCGCGATAACATTGGGAATGTTTGAACAAGGGCGCGTACGGTTTCTTCGATATGATGGAAACTGCCGCGTTGAGTGTAATTGTTAAATACGTCCGTACCGCCACCGATGACCATTTCACCTTTGTCAGATTGGGACAGATAGCCGTGTACTGTGTTCGCCATGATGACGACATCCATACAAGGTTTGATTGGTTCTGATACCATGGCTTGAAGCGCTACAGATTCCACGGGCAGGCGGAAGCCAGCCATGTCAGCTAAGTGTCCTGAGTTTCCAGCGACAACAATGCCAAGTTTTTTAGTCTTGATGTAACCTTTGGCGGTTTCAACACCTGTTACTTTACCATTAGCGCGTGTGACACCAGTCACTTCGCATTGTTGGATGATATCCATGCCCATATCAGAACATGCGCGTGCATAGCCCCAAGCCACTGCATCATGACGGGCGGTGCCACCACGTGGTTGGTATAATCCACCCAGAACTGGATAGCGTGGACCAGAGAGTTCGATAATTGGACAAAGTTCTTTGACTTTTTGAGCATTGATATATTGCGTTGCAACACCTTGCAGATTGTTGGCATGCGCTGTGCGTTGATACCCACGAATTTCGGATTCTGTTTGCGCCAACATGATTACACCGCGCGGTGAGAACATGACGTTATAGTTTAAGTCTTGGCTCATTGTTTCGTACAAGGAGCGCGCTTTTTCAAAGATCGCTGCGGATTCGTCTTGTAAGTAGTTTGACCGAATGATGGTTGTGTTACGGCCAGTGTTACCACCGCCCAACCAGCCTTTTTCAATCACAGCCACATTCGTGATGCCAAAGTTTTTACCAAGGTAGAATGCTGTTGCCAAACCATGACCACCAGCACCAATGATAACAACGTCATACTCTTTCTTTGGCTCAGGGGATTTCCATGCGCGTTCCCAACCAGAGTGGTGGCGCATAGCTTCACGTGCGATAGCAAAAGCAGAGTAACGTTTCATAGTAGAACCTTAACGAGGGGTGTAGTCAGTTATATAGCGTGATGGCCTCAGAACGACCAGCGTGTATTATCTTTGCGGTAGATGCGCGATTCCACCCATTCACACAGCGGCGCTTTCGTGTTTTTTCACGACATTTTGTCCGCCACTACGTCGCGTTTTGGGGAAATCGCTTTCCATGCGTAAGTGGCTTCGTTAGCAAGGGGAAAATAGATAAGGACAACTCTATGATTTGGCTTGGCGCCAGTTTTATTACCATTGCCGTAATTTACGTGATCTTTAAGGCATTTTTAGCTGCTCCTGTTGGGGCGCGAGCGGCTGAATTAGACGTTCAGGTTTATAAAGATCAATTGAAAGCTCTGGACAGTGATTTGGAGCGTGGTGTGATGTCGTCTGAAGATGCTGCATCGGCGCGTTTAGAGATATCACGCCGATTGTTGGCAGCGGACAAACGTGTGCAAGATGAAACAGGTGTCGGCGTTGACGGCGTTTCAAAACCCTTTTTGGCTGTTATTGCTTTGATTTTAGCGGGCGGGTCTTTTGGGCTTTATACGGTTATGGGAAATCCTGAATTGCCAGACCAACCATTACAAGCACGTTTAGAAGAGGCGAGGCTGGCGCGTGCAGAACGCCCTAATCAGGCGCAGGCTGAAGCCAAAACGTCAGAGCAATCTGTTGAAGCGACGGAAGAATATATCGATCTTATTGAGAAACTTAGAGCTGTGATGAAGCAAAGGTCTGAGGACGCTGAAGGTTGGGCCATTTTGGCCTTACACGAGTCGCGTATCGGGAATTTTTCGGCGGCTTGGATGGCAAAAGATAAGGTGATTTCATTGATTGGCGATCGAGCCACTGCTGGGGATTATGCGGATTTGGCAGAGTTTATGATCTTTGCCACCAATGGGTATGTTTCTGTTGAGGCAGAAGGGGCTTTGGCTAATGCGTTGAAGCTGGACCCGAAATCACCGCGTGCACGGTATTATTCTGGGCTGACTTTGGCGCAAAATGGGCGACCTGATGTTGCTTACCGTATGTGGGTTGGGTTGTTGGAAGAAGGGCCTGCCGATGCGCCGTGGGTACAATCTATTCGCGGGCAAATTGGCAGCGTGGCCCGTGCTGCGGGGATTAATACGGCAAATATTGATGCACCTGGCCCGTCAGCAGGAGATGTTCAGGCTGCAGATCAAATGAGCGAAATTGAACGCCAAGAGATGATTGGTGGTATGGTTGCTGGGCTTGCAGATCGTTTGGCTACAGATGGGGGTACACCCGCGGAATGGGCGCGGTTGATCCGTGCTTATGGGGTTTTGGGACAAACTGGGAATGCGGCTGCTGTTTGGAACGAGGCGCAAGATGTGTTTTCAGAAAATGCTGAAGCTTTAGCTTTGTTGTTAGAAGCAGCGCAGGCGGCAGAGGTGTCAAATTGAGTAATATAATTGAAGAAATCGAAGGGTTTGCAACTGAGATTGGAACTGTCGGATCGCTGATGGGGCTGGATTTTGGTACGAAAACAATCGGTGTCGCGATATCGGATCGTTTGCAATCCGTTGGAACGCCGCGAGAAACGATTAAGCGTAAGAAGTTTGGTGTTGATGCAGATGCGATTGATCGGTTGATTTCTGAAAATGAGATTGTTGGCATGGTTTTGGGGTTGCCGCGCAATATGGATGGCTCTGAAGGACCGCGTGCACAATCCACGCGTGCTTTTGCGCGAAACTTATCGGCGCGGATCAGTGTGCCAATATTCTTTTGGGATGAACGTTTGTCGACCGTTGCGGCGGAAAGAGTCCTGATAGAGGCGGATATGTCACGTAAAAAACGAGCAGATGTGATAGATAACGTAGCAGCGTCTTACATTTTACAAGGCGTTTTAGATCGTTTGGGGCATGTAAGGGCAGGCTGATGGATGAAGTTTGGAAACGTGAAGAGCGCCAGAGCCCGTGCGTGAAAATCTGCGTGATGCACCCACAAGCGAAGCTGTGTATCGGGTGTCTTCGTACAAATGCGGAAATCGCTGCGTGGAGTCGCATGAGCAGTGAAGAGCGTTTGGCTATTATGGCTGAGTTGCCGGCACGTGAACCGCAGTTGAAAGCAAAACGCCGTGGCGGGCGTAAAGGACGCCTTTAACCGTCATTTAAATAACTGCGTACAATTGCAATTGCTACAGCATGGGTTGGTGTCTTTGCATTTAATTTATGCATGGATTTTGCAACGCGTTTCTTTACGCCCGAAACACTAACCTCTAAGGCATTGGAAATTTCGGGATAGTTATACCCATCACGCAGCATTTTAAGGACTTGTAACTCTCCTTCTGATAGATTTGCACTTGTTATTAATGCATTTGTCATACGATCCCATTGTGCAGACAGAAGTAACATCTCCGTATCTGTTAACTCGCGATCATAACGCGAAACTGAAAGAATGGATTTTTTACCATTTTTAAGCCGTGAAAAAATAGCACCGTAATTGATATTATGCCTCCGTGCTTTTTTGAAAACACGGCCAATATCAATATATCCAATTTCGCTCCAACGAGAGTCTCCAGTATTGCGAATGGACCACCAAACTGTTGGGTCAATAAATTGCAAATTCTTGGGCACTTCTCCGCTTTGTTGAGTAGATTTAGGATTTCAAATAGAGCATAGATTGATTATCTGGAATGGATGATTGTCTAATTTTGAGTTTGAAGTATTCGGTATCCTTGATGCCTCTGGCTCGCTTACGGATCATTCCTATACTGACATTACCAGCCTCTATCCTGGCGCTTGTGAGCTTGTGTTTGGCGTAGTTGCAGATGCCCACACAATGTTTCCGTAGGGATTTCGCGAACTTTTTTAGATAGAGCATCTGTGACTGATCTGCTATCAGGCACCAACGTTCCAGTTGCTCCGCCATCGCCTCAAATGAAGCGGCACTCCACAGCAGCTGAAGCTGTTCTTTCAAGACGTAAAGTGCATTCAGGTTGCTATTGCTCTCCAGCAACCTTTGCAGCTTGTCACTTTGTTTTTCACTCAACTTATCCGCATTTTTGAGCAACAGATAATGCGTCCCTTTCATCAACTCTTTACCACTTGGATCGGCCTTTCTGAACTCAAGTCGACGCTGATTATGGATAGCTTTGCTGTAGTTTTTCATGACGTGGAAACGGTCAAATACTATGTCGGCCAACGGCAAGGACTCTCTGACAGCCTTTTGGTAGGCAGGCCCCATATCCATCGCTACGGCCTTTATTTTGCAGGCTGTATCTGGTTGCAGTTGTTTCAAAAACCTTGAAAAAACCTCGGCAGTTCGGCCTGCTTCAACCCAGATCAGATGACCGCCAACCATATCGTAGACCACCGTCATGTAGTCATGACCTTTCGCCCGGGCAACTTCATCTACACCAATATATTCCAAGCCAGTTAGCTCTGCAGGATCAAGCGTAGGGAGAGTTTCAATAAGGTATGCCCTGTCGATATTCTTGACCGTTTCCCATCGTATATCCAAATGTCTGGAAACCGCTTGAATAGACATATGCCGACATAATCCACTGATCAGTCGGCAAAATCGGTGAGTGAAACGGCACCCTTTATCAACAAAATCACACCCCTCAATGCGGCGTTCGCCCTTGTTAATATAAACCTGCGCCAGCTCAATCTCGACCACACAAGGATACCCAAAAAGGGGGATGTCGTTTACTTGTCGGCGGACATGCTGGTTGATGCTTCCCTTCTGGCCTGTAGCAGGGTCTATAGCCCTCCTACGCGCGTCTCGGCTGCAGTGAATGACAATCTTAACACCGCCGTCATCCAGTTTAATTTCATTTACACGTTGCCCTTTGAGGCCTAAAATATGCTGCGAGATGTTGATTGTCATATACCTGCTCTATGTAAAGTTATCAGAAACCATACATATCAACAGGTTACTTGGCGGTCGGCATCTTTTTCTACTCAACAAAGCGGAGAAGAGCCTAAATGTTTGACGCTTTAAATTTTGATGAAAAAGTTCTATTTAATGTGCTTACAGATTCAAACTTTGCAAACGTGTTACAAGAGGCGTGTTAATCTTAACATGCTTCTACTGCGTAGAAGTATGCGGGGTAATTTTAGGGTAAGATGACTATGGACGATAATTTAAAAGATCAAAGCTGGATCCAGACGGAATTTCGGGATGGCTTGGATGAAGAGCTGGAAATGGAAATCTATGATGAACATGTTCCAGTTGAGTTGCGTGATATTGATCGTCCAGGTGCCTTACCAGCCTTAGAAAGACATACTTATTTCAACGAGCTTTTCCGACTGCAAGCAGAGCTTGTGAAGCTTCAGGATTGGGTGATCCATACCAAAGCTAAAGTGGTCGTGATTTTTGAAGGGCGTGATGCGGCGGGTAAGGGCGGTGTTATCAAACGTGTTGCGCAACGTTTGAATCCACGGGTTGCACGTGTGGTTGCATTACCCGCGCCGAGTAAACGTGAAAAAACACAATGGTATTTCCAGCGCTTTGTTTCGCACTTGCCTGCGGGTGGTGAAATCGTATTTTTTGACCGGTCTTGGTATAACCGTGCTGGTGTTGAACGTGTGATGGGGTTCGCCAATGAAGATCAAGTTGAACAATTTTATAATGATGTCCCCGAGTTTGAGCGTATGTTGTGTCGTTCTGGCATTAAGTTGGTGAAATATTGGTTCTCAATCACGGATGAAGAGCAACAATATCGATTTTTGACACGTATTTATGATCCTATGAAGCAATGGAAATTAAGCCCAATGGATTTGCAATCACGTATCCGTTGGGAAGATTATACAGCTGCAAAAGAAGAAATGTTATTACGTACGAATATCGATGAAGCGCCTTGGTGGATTGTTGAGGGCAATGATAAGAAACGCGCGCGTTTGAATTGTATCAATCATTTGTTGGGACAGCTTCCATATGATGAGGTTCCTCATGATACTGTTGAATTACCTGACCGTGTTTCTAACCCAGATTATGAACGCCATGTTTTATCAAAGGATCTTTACGTTCCACAGAAATACTAAGTTAACCAGTTATGCATATCGCCATCCCAGTGGGGGCGAAAATATGCAATAACACGACCTTGATCTGGCCCGTCTAATGTATCTGGCCATGAGGCCATGCCATGCAGGGAAAAACGGTGAGCTATATACGCTTCACCAACCTCTGCATGAAGTTCAACACGTTTACATTCATCAAATATACGCTGGCGGGTTTCTTGATATACTTCAGTGATATCAACCGTATCCCAACGCTCAGGTATTATATCTGCATAAAGTTTCTGTAGCATATCGCGAAATATAATATGAGAGCCTTCCCAGATCACAAAAGGCGACGCTTTTGTTGGGTAATCATTCAAGGGAATACCCAGAATAAACCCATGGAATTCATCCATGATACGACGACGCTTGTCACCAATAGGTTTTAAGCCGTCTAGATGTGCAAAATCACGATTACAACGGTAATTGAACATGCCATCGGTCTCATCGGCGCCTTTTTTTGGGTAACCTTTATAGCAAACGGAAACTTGCCCTAAACCCCAGTCGATACTGCCTTGATTTGTTGCATATTGCGCGGCCTCTAAAACACCAGATTTTAACGGGGCAGAGCCATGAACGCGCCCTTGGACATCATTATCTAACGCATCTACGCCGACAAACCATGTCCCTTGAGAACGTAACCATTCCGCGTGGTATTTTGGATCATTTGCGGCCTTAATGGCATAAGGCAGCGCAGTATCAGCCCAACTTTTTAACTCTGGATCATAAGGGAGCTTCGCCCAGCCAAGAACATCAAAAGAGGATTTATCCAAAATAAGCTTTCCGCAACATATTTAAGGCTACAAAGATCAAGAAGAATGCAAAGACGCGTTTCAGTGGTTTTGGGTCCATCGCATGTGCAATTTTTGCCCCAATCGGTGCTGTGAATGTGGTCATAGAAATAACGATTAGGAAAGCGGCTATATTGACGCTACCAATCGTGAAGGGGGGGCGGGCTTCTGCCACAACAGGTGTCAGTAAAAATCCGATTGCAGATGGTACTGCGATTGCCAAGCCAAATCCCGCGGCCGTTGCAACTGCGCGGTGAATTGGGCGTCCGTGTAACGTCATTGTCGGCACCGCAAAGCTACCACCACCAATGCCCATCAGCACTGATAGAAAGCCGATAATCGAACTTAGGCTGATACGTTTTACGCCTGTCGGCATAACATCAGAAACCTGCCATTCTTTTTTGCCGAACGCCATGTACAACCCAACAGTGAAACCGAGACCAGCAAAGATATATTGTAGGGTTGTTGAGCGTAAATTACTTGCAACGAAAACACCAATAACTGCGCCAGCCATAATGCCAGGAGCCCAAGATTTTAAGATGTCCCAATCCACAGCGCCTTTTTTATGGTGGCTGGAAACAGACCTGATAGATGTAAAGACGATTGTCGCGAGGGATGTCGCAACACAGATTTGCATCAATTGCGGTGAGTTATACCCAAGTGATGGAAAGGCATAGAAAAAGGCGGGCACCAAAACGATCCCGCCGCCAACCCCCAATAGGCCCGCTAAAACACCTGCAAAAGCGCCAATTCCCATCAACAAAAGAACGACGGGCAATAAAGTGATTAAGTCTTGCATGCGTGATCCTTTACGCGGCTTTTTGTTTCATAGCATCCAAAGCCGTTAACACCGTCTCTGGGCCTGCGCCCTCTTTATGGGCTGTTTCAGACAGAATACGCCGCCATAGCTTGGCACCTGGGCGGCCTGCGAAAATACCAAGCATATGACGTGTGATCTGATTTAATCGGCCGCCCTTTGCGATATGATTTTCAATATAAGGCAGCATATCTATAACAGCTTGTTCCGCTGTGGTTTTATCTGCGCTGCCATAAACGAGACTGTCTGCCTGAAGCAAAACAGAAGCTGGATCGTGATAGGCCGCACGCCCGATCATGATGCCATCCAAACCGCGCTCCAAGTGAGGTAAAGCTTCGTTCAACGTTGCTAAGCCTCCATTGATATGGATGTTTAAGTCAGGATTTTCAGCCTTAATCTGATGTACCAAGTCATAATCCAATGGTGGGATGTCGCGATTTTCTTTGGGGCTTAATCCTTTAAGCCAAGCTTTACGGGCGTGGACCGCAAAGGTTCTCACACCCGTTGCGCTGACACGTTTGATAAAATCGGGCAGGACTTTATGTGGGTCTTGATCATCCACACCAATACGGCATTTTACCGTAATCTCGGCGCCTGTACTGGCGTCTTGCATAGCTGACACACATTGCGCCACCAAATCTGGATCTTGCATCAAACAAGCCCCAAACGCGCCTGATTGCACACGGTCAGATGGGCACCCAATGTTTATATTGACCTCACCGTACCCATAATCACAGCCAATCTTTGTCGCTTCAGCCAATAAGGCTGGGTCTGATCCACCCAATTGTAAAGCAATAGGGTGCTCGGTTTCATCATAAGATAACAACCGATCCCGATCCCCATGAATGACAGCAGGCGCCGTCACCATTTCGGTGTACAATAAAGCATGCGTAGACATCAGGCGATGGAAGTAGCGGCAATGCCGATCCGTCCAATCCATCATAGGTGCAACGGAGAGGGTTTTTTTAACTTTAGTTGTTGTTTTTATTACATTTAATTTTTTATTTTGCATTTTAAACCACGTCTAAATTGTACTGTATTGCCTTATATTGTCGTGAATTGTGCTGTAGGAACAATTAAAGTTGCTCTACTTTTAGAAAGTTGTTCCGATTTTTGCTAGTAATGTTTGCCGTCACGAAAAAGGTAGTTGGACACGGCAATCGCTTGAAGATTTCAGCCTTCACCTTTGATTGCGGCTTTTAGGTAACTATCATCCCAAGCGGCTGTTTTTCTTCGTATTTTCAGACTGGCCGTATCGCCGACTTGCTTGAAGATGTTGATTGCACTATGTCGCATCAGAGCCATGTTGGCGGGGCCATTTTGGGTCCGCAAGCGCATCAGGTCGTCGTGAAACACCACATCCATCACCCAGTGCAGGCGATTTTCCACACCCCAATGGGCGCGTGTGGCGCGCAGGAATTGCTTGGCTGAGAGCGGTGCGGAGGACAGATAGTAACGTCGCGAGAAACTGGTTTTACCTTTGTGTTTGACCTCGGCCTCGATCATGCCGATAGCGGCGAGGCCTGGAAACCTTGGTGCGCCAGGCTCAGACCGATCAGGGCGCAGCCACTCTACATCATGACTGACATAGGCACGACGGATTTCTATCCGCCCATGATCGGCATCGGTGGTTTCATGGGTTTCCAAACCACTGGTCTGGTCGAAATAGAGCCTCACCTCTTCATGCAGTGATTTTTGGTTGCCTTTAAGCGCCAAAAGATAGTCTGCGCCTTGTGCGAGGATCGCCGCAGCAATACCGTGTTGGCAGCCCATTGCATCAATCGTGACCAGCGCGCCTTTCAACTCAAGCCGCGCCAGTAGTCGAGGTATCGCGCTGATTTCATTCTCTTTCTCGTCACAGGATTCTTGCCCCAAGACCAATCTCTGACGCGTTGCCCAAGCTGAAACCAGATGCAGGGCGCGGCCATCCTCACCATGCGCACGGCGTGACGACTTGCCGTCAATTGCCACGATCTCATCATCGCCATCGCGCAAGGCCGCAACCCAGGAAACGAAGCATTCGCTAAACAGGTCAGCGGGAATCGCGTTCATCACATCATTGAGCGTGTCATGAGATGGGATGCCATCTTTGAAGGGTAGAAACCCACGCAAGAATTTCAATTTTCGGTCCGCCCATCGGGCTATTTCGGCAAAATCATCAGCACCAGCCATAACACCGCAGAGCACAATCAGTAGGATTTCGGGTAGTGGATAAACAGTTTTCCAGCTCTGGCGTGGGTCTTCAATGGCAGAAAAATGGTCGAGGATATTGGCTGAGATCATGGGAGGCTCCGAATGTCATTTCAATGACCAGAGAATCACATATCACCCGCTAAGGGAATCCCCACTTTTTCAAGCGATTGCCGTGGGTAGTTGGAAGTTTAATTGACATAGATATTCATAAAATGAAATGGCAAACGTTATGGAAATATATGTTCTGAAACTTAGAGTCTGGCCGAAAACTATTTCAATGATTTCAACCCCTTGCTAATCGCCGTGTGACCATTCTGATATGGGCGATGAGGAGCCAGCTTTCAGCAGAAGCAATGGATTTCTCCCAATCTTTTGCCAATCGGCGGCACCGCCCCAACCAGGCAAAGGTGCGCTCGACAACCCACCGTCTTGGAATGAGTTCAAATCCCACAGCCTTGTCACTGCGCTTTAAAATTTCGATAGTCCAACAGCCCATATTTTCTAAAGCTTCTCGTAATTTTGGCCCCGCATATCCTCCATCGGCAAACACATGTCGGAGTTTGGGATGGGAGTAGTAGATAGATTTGAGGACATCAACGGCCCCATCTCGATCTTGAATGCCCGCACTGTGGATGATAAATCCGATCAACAGCCCGATGGTATCTGTGATGATATGGCGCTTACGGCCGTTTATCTTTTTCCCTGCGTCGTAGCCGGAAACACCACCGCTTTCTGTCGTTTTAACACTCTGGCTGTCAATAACACCTGCACTTGGACTGGCTGCGCGACCTGCCAATTCCCGCGCCTTGATGACAAGCGTATCGTTGATCCGGTACAACACGCCATTGTCCCGCCAGTCGTAAAAATACTCCTGTATTGTAGTCCTCGGCGGGAAATCTTTCGGGATCATTCGCCACTGACATCCCGTGCTCGCCATGTATTGCACTCCGTCCCACACATCGCGCATTTCGGTTGTTCTGGGCCGACCAACCACATTGGATTCTGGCAGCAGTGGTTCAATTATTGCCCACTCTTCGTCCGTGCAATCACTTGCATAACGCCCATTGTTTCGCTCATATAGGGGGCGAGTAATATCAGTCCAAGCCATAAAATTCTCCATCTTATTTGATAAAGAGAGTGAATCACAACTTACTGATATTACTCAACTAGTTTTCGGCCAGACACTTAGACGGCTGAGATGATATGAATATGACACGACATTCGCCAATGTCTGCTTTGAGCCCAAAGTGACATCTATGATGTTGCGAGAACGATCACACCCATCAGAATAGTCCTCTTTTTTTATGAAAGATCCTCATCCATGGAATGAGAGATAGGTAAACAACACAACTGCCATATAAACCAGCAAGAGTATATAGCATCAAGGCCAAAGGGATCGTAGTCCGAAAGCAACGCATGCGCTACTTTATGCCGAATACATGGGCCAAGGGAACTTGTGAACACACGTTCTATTTCTGAAGTGATTGCCGTTCCTAGTATTTCATCTAAGTCAGTTCGCCTATCGCGGAGAAGTACATCTATCGTGATATCTTTTTGTGTTCCTGTCGCATTGGCAAACGAAGTGGTACCCTTTCCACAAAGTGCCAAGATATTCCTGAGCATACCTTCAAGTTGAGGCGTGAGAATATATATAGCAGTAATAAAATCTCCCTGAAAGAATTTCAGGAACCCCCTCGTCACAGTGTGGTGTAGAAAAGGTGGAACTGTTGGACTTTGACAGAGAATCGAGCCAATTAGCGCTTCATCAATGTAGTGGTGCGTAACAAGTTGTATCCGCGCGGGTTCCAACTGATTTTCTATAAAAAAATGTCGTCTGAGAGTTTCGCTGAAATGGATCTGTTCTTCAACTCGATCTGGTGATGCACTACCAAATCCCGCGTTTGAGTTTGATCGTCCTCGAAACTTGCCAACCTGATCCAACGGAACACTCTGAAATATCGAACTGAATGGTGCAGATTTAATGCTATTTAGAGCATTTTCCTTTAAGGAAGATAGGCTTGGAGAGGAAGATAGGCTTGGAGAGTTAGAAATAAACGCCATGTTAATCAGCGCTTCCTTTGGAGTCAGTTGGCTAAACTCATTCTGAGTTTGTGCAATGACTTCTGGGTTAACCACATCATAAGGCAACGGGTGCATTTCAGAGGGAATATTCCCTTGAACCTCAATCAATCTCCTGTTCAGCTCGTCTCTTCGTTCCCTACATCGCGGATGCCCATGATATGCTTTAATGGCTTCGGAAAGCCAATGAGCGGCAACGAAAGAAGAGCTACCACTTTTCAGAATGTTTTCCGCGTGTGCCGCAAAACATTCTGCGCGGTTGGATTGTGCAATGTATGCCAAATCTCTATTATCCGATTTGTGAAAAGCGTTATAGCATAACCCCCAAATTTCTGCCGTTAATTCCGAGCTTTGATCTGATGGCGCGTCAGTTGCTATTGCCTGAAGTCTATCCCCAATTGTCTTTGCATCCAAGGCTTTCCAATTAAGAGAGAGGATTGTCAAACCTGATATAATGCCTAAAGGAGTTGCTGCGTCGACCTGCATTTGAAGCATTGAAATTTTATCTAATACAACCCCAGTAAGTGGCATCGGTTTCCCAAGCCCATTACAAATATGGATCGCATGAGAAAGGAATTTAATTTGATCCAAGTTTAATCGGTCGTTTGGCATTGCCTCCACAATAGAAAGATATCCCTCAACAGCTTTCTGTGCTAGGTCACTTCGTTTTCGGTTCAAAATCCAAATAATATGAGCAAGTCGAGAGTTTAACCCTAGGTGTTTCACCTCTTTTTCGGAAGCAGTTAGAAAGTCAACAACCTCTCTGAAATCAGATAATTCTGCTGAGCGTTGCCCATTAGCTAGAACAACCGCTGGAACAAAGGGACAATTTCGATCATCTGGGCAGGATCGCATAAGTGCGACCGCGTGTAGAAGGTCCCAAATTTCGTCATCTCCTGATTGTTGATCAGATGATTTTGTAGCAGCAAGTAAAGCACGTTCAATTGCATAATCGTCGTAAACTGGAACTTCAAATAACACCTCATCAACCGTCAGCTGTTGAAGTCTCCCAATATCTAAATCTTGCCAGGGCAGTATAGCAGTTTCATTTGATCGAGAGTTTTGCTTTCTATTATCGCACATCGAAATTCCAAATTAAAAAATACTATTTTTAGGGTAAGTAAACACAACAGCTTGCTTAATGCAGGGCAATCGCATGAAAAAGTTAGCAGGTGACAAATGAGGTGAGGGTTGATTCAATGAGTGAACTTTTAGCTTTTATTGAGGTCACTACCCATGTCCAATGCCGACGCACCCGACAGCCATTCCATTGATTTTCTTACGCATTTTTCTACTTTATCTGACCCACGACAACAAACAAAGCTGCTTTACCCTATGGCAGAGGTTTTGCTTTTGACGTTATGTGCCGTGTTGTTCGGGGCGAATGACTGGGTCGCTATTTCTGCGTTTGGGACAAAGAAACTGGCCTTTTTACGGAAATTCTTGCCCTTTTCGGACGGAACACCCTCACATGATCAACTGGGAAACATCTACGCCGCACTGGATGCCAATCATTTTCAGGCCTGCTTTATGGAGTGGGTCGCCTCCTTAAACAGCACCCTTAGCGGGGTCGTGGCGATAGATGGTAAAACCTCACGTCGCAGCTTGGATAAGGCTGGCAGCAAGGCCGCAATTCACATGATCTCGGCCTGGAGTTCAGAGTTGAACCTGACACTTGCCCAACGGCAGGTGGACGGCAAATCCAATGAGATCACGGCCATACCGGAACTGTTAGACCTCCTGACGATAAAGGGGGCTATTGTCACTATAGATGCTATGGGATGTCAGCGTGATATTGCCGATAAAATCATCACCAAACAAGCGGATTATGTTTTGGCCTTAAAGGGTAATCAAGGTGCCCTTCGCAAAGACACCGAACTGTTCATGAAAGAACAGGACGCTGTGGATTTTGCAGACACAACAGTAACTTACCATGAGGACGTAGAAAAATCACATGGACGTATTGAAACAAGAAAAGTCACTGTTTGCTCGGATATTGAATGGCTGATGGAGCGGCACAATTGGCCCGGATTGGAAAGCATCGTGATGGTCCAATACTGCGCAACACTTCAAGACAAGACCCGTTCAGAGACACGCTTTTACATCTCATCCATGACCTGTGACGCCGAAGCTCACGCAAAAGCTATCCGCGACCACTGGGGTATTGAAAACGGGCTGCATTGGGTCATGGATATGGTGTTTCGTGATGATGAATGTCGTATCCGTAAAGGAAACGCGCCAGCTAATTTTACAACGATCAAGCACGCCGCCAACAACATGCTGCGCTCCGTAAAGGGAAAGCAAAGCCTCAGGTTAAAGCGACACT
The DNA here is from genome assembly GCA_965206885.1 of Amylibacter sp. GTDB lineage: Bacteria > Pseudomonadota > Alphaproteobacteria > Rhodobacterales > Rhodobacteraceae > Amylibacter. The sequence goes on from CBDBLJ010000012.1 coordinate 518,040, forward strand.
TGGCGGCTTGGGACGAGGATTTTCTTTTCCAGATAATTCAGGGGTAAAACTCATGCGATTGCCCTGTTGATCACAGGCATAGCGGGTTTACTCCTAAAGATTCAGGCTCATAATAGGCAGAGAAATTCGTATTAGAAAAGCCCAACAATGACAAAAAATCGCGATGAAAGCCAAACTCTTTGCCTTGATCCAAATGGGGGCCTTCCCCGCCTTTTAGAAATCATGAAATGGTTACGCGACCCCGAAACAGGCTGCCCATGGGATATCGAACAAGATTTCAATTCCATTGCCCCTTATACCATCGAAGAAGCCTATGAAGTCGCAGATGCGATTGAAAAAGGCGACATGGATGAACTTGAAGGTGAGCTGGGCGATTTATTACTGCAAGTTGTCTATTACACTCAGATGGGGTCAGAGGATTCTACGTTCACATTCGACAGCGTCACCAAGAAGATCGCTGATAAAATGGTCCACCGCCACCCCCATGTTTTCGGTGATGAAAACCGCGATAAGTCAGCGGATCAACAAACAGCGGATTGGGAAAAGATCAAAGCAGCAGAACGTGCAACTAAAGCTGAACAACAATCCAGAACCCTGGACGGTGTCGCCTCTAATCTACCTGCTCTTACACGTGCAGTAAAACTTCAAAAGCGTGCTGCGCGCGTTGGATTTGACTGGCCTTCCACCGAAGGTGTACTAGACAAAATCAATGAAGAATCGCATGAATTGATCGAAGCACGCGATAAACTATCACATTCCGAACAAATAGAAGAATATGGTGATCTCATGTTCGTGATGGCCAATTTAGCGCGCCACCTAAAGATTGATCCCGAAGAAGCATTGCGCAAAGCCAATACAAAATTCATCCGCCGCTTTGAAGGTATTGAAGATAAATTATCTGAATTGGGGAAAACGCCACAGCAGTCCAATTTGCAAGAAATGGATATTCTTTGGGATGCAGTCAAAGCGGATGAGCGCAATAAACTATAACGACGTAGGGTCACAATAACGGGCCTTGCCAGCATTCCCAAAAAAGGCATAACTGCATCATTCCAATTCCTACATATGTGAGCAACCTGATGCCGTCCATTATTTCAGTGCAAAATCTTTCCAAAGAATATGACAACGGCTTTCAGGCCCTGAAGAATGTTAATCTTGAGATTGAACAAGGTGAAGTACTCGCCTTGCTGGGCCCAAATGGCGCAGGTAAAACCACTTTGATATCGATAATATGTGGCTTAGTGGGCGCAACTTCGGGCGAAGTATTGGTTGGTGGCAACAACGTTATCAAAGACTACCGACAAACCCGCTCCATGATTGGCCTCGTCCCGCAAGAGATCGCACTAGAGCCTTTCCAATCGGTCATGGACGGATTGAAATTTACCCGTGGTTTATTTGGCAAACGCCCAAACCCCGAGCTCATGAAAGATATACTGACGCGCCTATCGCTCTGGGATAAAAGAGAAGCGAAAACCATCGAATTATCAGGCGGAATGAAAAGGCGTGTTCTCATCGCCAAAGCCCTTTGCCACGAACCTGCGGTTCTGTTTCTCGATGAGCCCACTGCGGGCGTAGATGTTGAATTGCGCAAAGATATGTGGGCCGTGATCGAACAACTAAAAGCCGAAGGCGTCACCATTATCTTAACCACCCACTATATCGAAGAAGCTGAAGCTATTGCCGATCGCGTGGGGATCATCAGAAATGGTGATTTGCTGCTCGTAGAGCAAAAAGAAACCCTGATGCAACGCATGGGGCAGCGTCAGATGATAATCGAATTATCAGACCCCATCGACACTATTCCAGACAACTTAAAGCCATTTAATTTGGAATACTCATCTGAAAACCTGACACTTACATATCGCTATGAAGCGAGCGGTGAACGCACAGGCATCGCATCCCTTTTCACAGAACTCAGCAATGCCAAAATCATATTGCGCGATGTTCAAACACACCAAAGCTCACTCGAAGATATCTTCGTTGATCTTGTTGGAGATAAATCATGAATTTCCCAGCCATGAAATCCATTTACTTCTTTGAAATGGCCCGCTTCTATCGCACCTTATCCCAAAGTCTGTTTTCACCTGTACTCTCGACCGTGCTTTATTTCATCGTATTTGGATCAGCAATTGGATCGCGCATTGAAGAGGTTGATGGCATCTCATACGGTGCATTCATTGTACCTGGTTTGATCATGTTGTCGATCTTGACCCAAAGTATTTCGAATGCTTCGTTCGGTATTTATTTTCCGAAATTCTTAGGCTCTATATATGAATTACACACGGCCCCTATTTCCTATCTAGAAATCGTTATTGGATATGTTGGTGCCGCAGCCACCAAATCAATAATCATCGGTTTGGTTATTCTGGCAACGGCTTCTTTCTTTGTCCCGCTACACATACAACACTTTCCCGCAATGATCACCTTTCTGGCCCTGACCAGCATATCATTCAGTTTGTTTGGTTTTATCATCGGCCTTTGGTCGAAAAACTTTGAACAACTACAACTGGTCCCTCTATTGGTTATCACACCTTTGGTCTTTCTGGGCGGTAGCTTTTATTCTATTTCTATGCTGCCACCGTTTTGGCAAACCGTGACCCTATTTAACCCTGTAGTATACCTTATATCCGGATTTCGCTGGAGTTTTTATGGTACTGCGGATGTTAGCATTGGATTGAGCTTAACAATGATTACGCTGTTTCTCGTTCTTTGCCTCGGGGTTATCTGGTGGACATTTAAAACAGGTTACAAGATCAAAGATTAGCGCTGCTTACAAAGGGGTAACAATTACCCCTTTTAAGTGTTTCTAAATAAAGCTGAAATGCTCTAAGCTACTTTTTGACTGCTCAAACAAGTTTCAAAAGTCTGATCTGGTAGCAATCCTAATTGTTCATATAGGGTCATGAAATCTACATGATTATAGCCTTCTAAAAGCTTTTCACCGACAATTTTCACCATGATCTGACCTGTCATTGATACGTCCTTATCCGTGTTACGACAAACGCCCGTAATGGTTACCAATTGGGATAACCAGTCGTCATCTTCTATATGGTGATCAATGGTTATTTTAACATTTCCAAGGATACCCAAAAGTGCTTTTTGAAATTGCTTGAATTCTTCAGGGCCGACCTGAGACTGCGCTCCCAACCCGTGAGCTTTGGTATTATGCACCATCATTTCATCAATCGCACATGGATCCTCATCACTCCATACACGTTGATACCATTCCTGTGCGACTTCAACTTTACTTTTGGATATAACCCTCTCCTAAAATTAATTTTCATAAACAATTATATTGACCATATTATAACAGATTTTATTGGTATTGGGTATTTTAGAGTTTCATACCTTATTATTTCAATCAACTATTGACCTGACTAATTTAGTCGGCTTTATACGCCTTAGTAAAACAACTCTGAGGATTCGAAATGTTCACACCATTTAAAAACGTATTTTTTGCAGCAACACTGACAGCCATTGCAGCACCCGCCCTTGCCGACGAAGTAAATGTATACTCGTACCGCCAGCCAGAATTGGTTGCACCATTGTTTGATGCTTTCACAGCTGAAACCGGTATCAAAGTAAACGTCGCTTTCTTGAAAAAAGGTTTGGTCGAAAAATTGGTTGCCGAGGGTGACCGCTCTCCTGCTGACATGGTGATGACAGTAGACATCTCTCGTCTAAACGGCTTGGTCGAAGCTGGCGTAACACAATCAGTGTCATCCGATGCCCTAAATGCAAACATCCCTGCTGAATTCCGTGACCCAGAAGGTCATTGGTTTGGCCTGACATCACGTGCGCGCGTTATCTATGCATCAAAAGATCGCGTTAAAGATGACGAAGTGACAACATACGAAAACCTTACTGATCCAAAATGGAAAGGCCGCATTTGTATCCGTTCAGGCACAAACGCATATAACCTTGCCCTTACATCTGCAGTGATTGCACACCATGGTGAAGAAGGCGCAAAAGGCTGGCTAGAAGGCGTGAAAGCAAACTTAGCACGTAAACCATCAGGCAATGACCGCGCGCAAGTTAAAGCGATCTATTCTGGTGAGTGCGATATCGCTGTAGGCAATACATACTACATGAAAAAAATGCTTGAAAACGAAGAGCAAGTTGCTTGGGCTGAAAGCGTGAATATCGTATTCCCAAAATTTGAAAATGGTGGTACACACGTAAACCTTTCTGGTGTAGCACTAACAAAGGCTGCACCAAACAAAGAAAGCGCAGTAAAATTGATGGAGTGGTTGTCATCTGGCACGGCTCAAGAAATCTATGCAGAAACAAACGGCGAATACCCTTTGAAAGAAGGCACAAACGCATCTGATTTGGTTGCTAGCTGGGGTTCATTCACAGCAGACAATAAAGCTTTGATTGAGATTGCGAAATTACGCCCAGCATCTTTGAAAATCACAGAGCAAGTAAACTTCGACGAATAATCTCCCGATCCACTTCGTTGAATATATTGGCGCTCCTAACGGGGCGCCTTTTTTTATTGTATTCTTTCTTTACCCTGTGTCCTTTGAAATGGTAGTCATAATCAACATAATTTAAGGATAGTTATTATGACCGTACTTCAAGTCGCATCGCTTTTAATCGTTTTAGCAGGCGCATTTGGCGCCATTAACTATCTTTTTTTAAAGCTCCCCTCCTCTATTGGAATATTGATCGTTGCACTGCTTGCCTCTTTAAGCGTTATGGGCTTGGAATTTCTCATCCCAAGTCTGGAGATCACAGACACCATCCAAAAAGTTGCCCTCGATATTGAATTTTCAGATGCCTTATTAGAAGGCATGCTTGGATTACTTTTATTTGCGGGCGCGTTGCATGTGAAACTGGGTGATTTACGCCAACAGGCTTGGGTTGTATTGCTAATGGCAACGCTCGGTGTGGCTATTTCAACTGTTGTCGTGGGGTATGGTTTTAGTTGGATCACAGGTGCACCGCTTATCATCGCATTGGTGTTTGGTGCTTTGATTACACCAACAGACCCTGTCGCTGTATTAGGTGTTTTACGCGAAGCTAACCTACGCAAAACCTTAGAAACAAAGATCGCAGGCGAAAGCCTATTTAATGACGGCGTTGGCTATGTTGTTTTTCTTGTCCTAGTCGGTATTGCTTTTCCATCAGGTGAAAACCATGCTCAAGGAGCGGCAGGTGCAGCCAAGCTATTTTTCCAAGAAGCCATCGGTGGCGCTGTATTAGGGGCAGTTCTAGGATTTCTTGTCTTCCAAGTGATGAAACGCATTGATGATTATCCATTAGAAGTTCTTTTATCTCTTGGCCTCGCCTTTGGCGGCTACCAGCTAGCCGTAGCCTTACATATGTCTGGCCCAATCATGGCTGTTGTTGCAGGACTATTTATTGGTGATGTTGGTGTGAAATACGGCATGTCCGAACAGACACGTCTTTATCTAGATGGATTTTGGCAGCTCATCGATGAGATTTTAAATGCAGTTCTCTTCTTATTAATTGGCGTTGAAGTTTTTGTTGTAACCTTTGATACCAGTGCACTATGGGCTGGCACTCTTTGTATTGGTCTTGCTTTGATCGGCCGCGCTGCGGCTGTGACAGTTCCAATAATGTTGCTGAAACCGTTTCAAACGTTCACATCAGATGTCATTCCTATTATGACATGGGGCGGCTTAAAGGGCGGCATATCTGTTGCCCTTGCGCTGACGTTACCTGATAGCGAATGGAAACCAATCATTCTGACGGCAACCTATGTTGTGGTGATCTTCTCAATCATCGTCCAAGGCCTAACAATCGCCCCACTTGCAAATCGTTTAGGCCGCGAGCCAGATCTGCTCTGATATGACGGATTATGCTGTATATGATGTCTTTACCGACACGTTGTTTGAAGGCAATCAATTGGCTGTTGTCTTAGATGCAAGCAAATTGAATGATGCTGATCTTCAAAAGATCGCTAATCAGTTCAACTATACCGAGACTGTTTTTGTCTATCCGCCAAAAGATCCATCCCATACCGCACTTTTGCGCATGTTCACCCCAACCAAAGAGCTCGCTTTTGCAGGTCACCCTATCATAGGCGCAGCCATCGCATTGTCCGATATAGGCTATCCTGATGATATGGTATTAGAGGGCCTTGCAACACCTATCCCAACGACCATAACAAATGACGGAGTAAAATCCGCATCTGGACACCTCTAAAAACCTATCTTTTAGGTGTATTTTGTGATTCAATATTTTCAGGAGGATATTTTGATGCACGAAGCAGGATTGTTTGATTTTTCTGATCATCTTGAGCGTTTGTCTAAAACAGGCGACCCACTTGTCGCGCTTTCTGAGCATGTGGATTTTGAGATGTTTCGGTGTGCACTGACAAGTGCACTTAACTATGGAGAGCGTCCACAGGGGGGTCGTCCGCCCTATGATGCGGTTATGATGTTTAAGATTTTGATATTAGCGTCGATGCATAATTTAAGTGATGAGCGGATGGAGTTTCTGATCCGCGATCGTTTTAGCTGGTTGCGTTTTCTTGGTTTGCAAATTGGGGAGCCGACGCCAGATCAAAAGACCATTTGGGTGTTTCGGGAGAAGTTGACCCAAGCGGGTGTGTTGACTGATTTGTTTGCAACCTTTGAGGATCATTTACGTAATCGGGGTTACAAACAAACTGGGGGACAAATTGTAGACTCATCGCTGATTGCAGCCCCACGCCAACGTATGACTTCAAGCGAGAAAGCCCGCGCCAAGGCTGGCGAAGATGCAAAAGATATCTGGCCTGATAATCCAGCCAAGGCGGCACAGAAGGACACCGACGCACGGTGGATGGTCAAGTATAGCAAGGCTAAAACGACCAAGACGGGTGAGAAAGATGCGGGGTTAGTTGATATTTCCGTACCTCACTTTGGCTATAAAAACCACATCAGCATTGACCGTAAGTTTCGGTTTATCAGAGGTGAAAAAACAACAGATGCAGCGCGCTATGACGGTCATGAGTTGGCGTCAGTGCTCACCAAGGACAATCGTTCTGGCAAGGTTTGGGCCGATACAGCTTACCGCACCAAGAGCAATGAGGCATGGCTTAAGGCCAATGGATTTTTCTCCCACATCCACCGTAAAAAACCAAAAGGCAAACCAATGCCCAAACACATCGAGCGCGGTAATGCGACACGTTCTATATTTCGCACCTGTGTCGAGCATGTCTTTGGTCATCAGAAGGGCCCGATGGATTTATCCATTAGAACCATCGGAATTCAACGCGCCACAACAAAGATGACACTCGCCAACATAACCTACAATATGAAGCGTCTCATCTTCCATGAACGACGGCAAGCCACAGCCTGAATCCGTCTAGAATTCAGAAATACCCGCTCAGGCGGCTCCATAAAGCATGAATGCCGCATAAAACGGAACAAAACAGGCTTTTTTTGCGTCAAAAAGCAGCCTGCCGTAAAAAATGCCTATCAAATACCTCTGGAATTAGCGGTTAATCGAGGTGTCCATCTTTTAGAATAGATCAATCAATAGATTTAATCGAAACAGTAAGTTCTTCTTTAGTGGCTAAATCTCTGTCGATAACGCCCCAAAGTATTCTCACAAAAAACCACCCACCACATATTATATCGCTTGGCATTCCTTTCGCCATTGTTGAGTTAGAAGACATATACGCACTCGCAAAAATCCATATAAATATGGAAGCTTATATCGAAATGAATGGACAGCACCGACCACATTTCTCTGACAGATTGCCCACATATGCCTATGTGAAAACGAAAACAGGTGTTCAAGCTCGCGCCTTTGATCCATTAAGCAATGTTATGGAAGATGCAGCCTCAGGTCATGCTGCAGCAACATTGGTAGGCTTCTTATCTACATTAGCGGGCAAGCCTCTGCAGGTCAGGGCAATCGCATGAAAAAGTTAGCAGGTGACAAATGAGGTGAGGGTTGATTCAATGAGTGAACTTTTAGCTTTTATTGAGGTCACTACCCATGTCCAATGCCGACGCACCCGACAGCCATTCCATTGATTTTCTTACGCATTTTTCTACTTTATCTGACCCACGACAACAAACAAAGCTGCTTTACCCTATGGCAGAGGTTTTGCTTTTGACGTTATGTGCCGTGTTGTCCGGGGCGAATGACTGGGTCGCTATTTCTGCGTTTGGGACAAAGAAACTGGCCTTTTTACGGAAATTCTTGCCCTTTTCGGACGGAACACCCTCACATGATCAACTGGGAAACATCTACGCCGCACTGGATGCCAATCATTTTCAGGCCTGCTTTATGGAGTGGGTCGCCTCCTTAAACAGCACCCTTAGCGGGGTCGTGGCGATAGATGGTAAAACCTCACGTCGCAGCTTGGATAAGGCTGGCAGCAAGGCCGCAATTCACATGATCTCGGCCTGGAGTTCAGAGTTGAACCTGACACTTGCCCAACGGCAGGTGGACGGCAAATCCAATGAGATCACGGCCATACCGGAACTGTTAGACCTCCTGACGATAAAGGGGGCTATTGTCACTATAGATGCTATGGGATGTCAGCGTGATATTGCCGATAAAATCATCACCAAACAAGCGGATTATGTTTTGGCCACGGCAATCGCTTGAAAAAGTGGGGATTCCCTTAGCGGGTGATATGTGATTCTCTGGTCATTGAAATGACATTCGGAGCCTCCCATGATCTCAGCCAATATCCTCGACCATTTTTCTGCCATTGAAGACCCACACCAGAGCTGGAAAACTGGACACCTCGATTAACCGCTAATTCCAGAGGTATTTGATAGGCATTTTTTACGGCAGGCTGCTTTTTGACGCAAAAAAAGCCTGTTTTGTTCCGTTTTATGCGGCATTCATGCTTTATGGAGCCGCCTGAGCGGGTATTTCTGAATTCTAGACGGATTCAGGCTGTGGCTTGCCGTCGTTCATGGAAGATGAGACGCTTCATATTGTAGGTTATGTTGGCGAGTGTCATCTTTGTTGTGGCGCGTTGAATTCCGATGGTTCTAATGGATAAATCCATCGGGCCCTTCTGATGACCAAAGACATGCTCGACACAGGTGCGAAATATAGAACGTGTCGCATTACCGCGCTCGATGTGTTTGGGCATTGGTTTGCCTTTTGGTTTTTTACGGTGGATGTGGGAGAAAAATCCATTGGCCTTAAGCCATGCCTCATTGCTCTTGGTGCGGTAAGCTGTATCGGCCCAAACCTTGCCAGAACGATTGTCCTTGGTGAGCACTGACGCCAACTCATGACCGTCATAGCGCGCTGCATCTGTTGTTTTTTCACCTCTGATAAACCGAAACTTACGGTCAATGCTGATGTGGTTTTTATAGCCAAAGTGAGGTACGGAAATATCAACTAACCCCGCATCTTTCTCACCCGTCTTGGTCGTTTTAGCCTTGCTATACTTGACCATCCACCGTGCGTCGGTGTCCTTCTGTGCCGCCTTGGCTGGATTATCAGGCCAGATATCTTTTGCATCTTCGCCAGCCTTGGCGCGGGCTTTCTCGCTTGAAGTCATACGTTGGCGTGGGGCTGCAATCAGCGATGAGTCTACAATTTGTCCCCCAGTTTGTTTGTAACCCCGATTACGTAAATGATCCTCAAAGGTTGCAAACAAATCAGTCAACACACCCGCTTGGGTCAACTTCTCCCGAAACACCCAAATGGTCTTTTGATCTGGCGTCGGCTCCCCAATTTGCAAACCAAGAAAACGCAACCAGCTAAAACGATCGCGGATCAGAAACTCCATCCGCTCATCACTTAAATTATGCATCGACGCTAATATCAAAATCTTAAACATCATAACCGCATCATAGGGCGGACGACCCCCCTGTGGACGCTCTCCATAGTTAAGTGCACTTGTCAGTGCACACCGAAACATCTCAAAATCCACATGCTCAGAAAGCGCGACAAGTGGGTCGCCTGTTTTAGACAAACGCTCAAGATGATCAGAAAAATCAAACAATCCTGCTTCGTGCATCAAAATATCCTCCTGAAAATATTGAATCACAAAATACACCTAAAAGATAGGTTTTTAGAGGTGTCCAACTGTTTATCCACTACCCGAAATCCTACTGATTGTGCTCTGCGGTGTTATGGCTGGTGCTGATGATTTTGCCGAAATAGCCCGATGGGCGGACCGAAAATTGAAATTCTTGCGTGGGTTTCTACCCTTCAAAGATGGGATCCCATCTCATGACACGCTCAATGATGTGATGAACGCGATTCCCGCTGACCTGTTTAGCGAATGCTTCGTTTCCTGGGTTGCGGCCTTGCGCGATGGCGATGATGAGATCGTGGCAATTGACGGCAAGTCGTCACGCCGTGCGCATGGTGAGGATGGCCGCGCCCTGCATCTGGTTTCAGCTTGGGCAACGCGTCAGAGATTGGTCTTGGGGCAAGAATCCTGTGACGAGAAAGAGAATGAAATCAGCGCGATACCTCGACTACTGGCGCGGCTTGAGTTGAAAGGCGCGCTGGTCACGATTGATGCAATGGGCTGCCAACACGGTATTGCTGCGGCGATCCTCGCACAAGGCGCAGACTATCTTTTGGCGCTTAAAGGCAACCAAAAATCACTGCATGAAGAGGTGAGGCTCTATTTCGACCAGACCAGTGGTTTGGAAACCCATGAAACCACCGATGCCGATCATGGGCGGATAGAAATCCGTCGTGCCTATGTCAGTCATGATGTAGAGTGGCTGCGCCCTGATCGGTCTGAGCCTGGCGCACCAAGGTTTCCAGGCCTCGCCGCTATCGGCATGATCGAGGCCGAGGTCAAACACAAAGGTAAAACCAGTTTCTCGCGACGTTACTATCTGTCCTCCGCACCGCTCTCAGCCAAGCAATTCCTGCGCGCCACACGCGCCCATTGGGGTGTGGAAAATCGCCTGCACTGGGTGATGGATGTGGTGTTTCACGACGACCTGATGCGCTTGCGGACCCAAAATGGCCCCGCCAACATGGCTCTGATGCGACATAGTGCAATCAACATCTTCAAGCAAGTCGGCGATACGGCCAGTCTGAAAATACGAAGAAAAACAGCCGCTTGGGATGATAGTTACCTAAAAGCCGCAATCAAAGGTGAAGGCTGAAATCTTCAAGCGATTGCCGTGCTCTGCAGGTAACGATAGCTCAAGGTTTGGAAATGGGTAAACCATCAAACATTAAATTATCAACAACTGTGAAAAATGGCGAAGTAACATCTATTACCGTAGGTGGATCAGCTGTTAAAGTAATGGAAGGTAAGCTCACTTTTTAAGACCTTAGGGCATTGGATCATATGGAAAATGTTGCAAACATTAATGCAAATGCACTTGCAGGATCGGTATGAGGCTTTAGAAAGCGAGAAAAAGGACCTGATATGACAAAAGACAGTATCATAGCACGATGTGAGGCACATGGCCTGCGCATGACAGGTCAACGCCGTGTTATTGCGGATGTTTTGCAAACATCAACAGATCATCCTGATGTCGAAGAACTATATGCGCGTGCCTCTGCAATTGATACAGGCATATCCATTGCCACGGTTTACCGTACGGTGAAACTGTTTGAAGAAACAGGTATCCTAGAGCGCCATGAATTTGGCGACGGGCGTGCACGTTACGAAGATGCAGAGCGTGAACACCATGATCATCTCATCGATATGAACTCTGGTGAGGTTATCGAGTTCGTCGATAAAGAGATTGAAGAGTTACAAGAAAAGATCGCAGCAAAACTTGGGTATGAGCTGCGTGGACACCGTTTAGAATTATACGGTGTACCTAAGAAACCCAAAGAATAACGCAAGAAAGCTATTATGGAAAATACCCGAGGCATTTTATTGATGGTGTTTTCCATGTTTGCATTCGCAACATCGGACGCTTTTATCAAAGCCGCTTCAAACAATAGCCTGAGCCCTGCACAGATTATTTTCGTGCTCGGTATCGTTGCGACCATATTCTTTGCTGGCGTTTGTTTAATGAACAAACAGAATCCCTTCCCTAGAACATTCTTTGCCCCTGCCGTCTTGTTGCGTAATTTTGGCGAAGTTTTAGGCACCACGGGCGTTATTTTAGCGTTGGCTTATACGGATATTTCCACCATGTCGTCGATCCATCAAGCCACGCCTTTAATGGTGACGTTAGGTGCCGCTGTCATCCTTGGTGAAACTGTTGGATGGCGCCGTTGGACCGCAATTATATTCGGTTTTCTTTGTGTTGTTCTGATCATCCGCCCTGGCTTAAATGGATTTGATGTAAATGCGCTCTTTGCCCTTGTCGGCGTACTGGGTCTATCCATACGTGATTTAGCAACACGCAAGATCAAAGACAGTGTAACAACGCTTCAATTATCCGTCTTTGGATACCTTATCTTAATTCCTGTTGGCTTTATCATGATTCAATTAGAGGGCAGCAGTCCAACACATATCCTGAAAACATCACAATTAGAGCAGATTTACATGGTCGGTATTATCGTCTGCTCTATGCTGGCTTATGTTACAATCACTGCATCGGTGCGTTTGGGTCAAATCTCAGCAATCGTTCCGTTTCGGTACAGTCGCCTGATTTTTGCGCTTTTCTATGGGATCATTTTCTTTGGTGAACGTCCTGATTGGCAAACACTTTTGGGTGCTGCTGGCATTATTGCATCGGGAATTTTCCTAATGATACGCGAGCGCGACATCCAAACCCTTCCATCTGATGAGAGTTCGCGTTAAAGAACCTCAACTTTATTAGTTTAAAAGGACTGTTCCCTTATGAGCACCATTATTGAAATCACAGCGCGCGAAATTCTAGACAGCCGCGGCAATCCAACTGTCGAAGTCGATGTATACCTTGAAAGCGGCGCTATGGGCCGTGCTGCAGTGCCGTCTGGTGCCTCTACGGGTGCACATGAAGCGGTAGAACTGCGCGATGGTGACAAATCACGTTACATGGGCAAAGGCGTTCTAAAAGCAGTTGAAGCTGTAAACGGCGAAATCGCTGACATGTTGATGGGTGCAGATGCATTGGAACAAGTCGAAATCGACGAAGCAATGATCGAGCTAGACGGCACACCAAATAAGTCACGCTTGGGCGCAAATGCGATCCTTGGTGTTTCCATGGCTGTTGCAAAAGCTGCCGCTGAATTTTCTGGTCAACCTTTGTACCGCTATGTTGGCGGCACATCAGCACGTACATTGCCAGTACCAATGATGAACATCATCAATGGTGGCGAGCACGCAGACAATCCAATCGACATCCAAGAATTTATGATCATGCCAGTGGCAGCAGAAGACGTAAAAGATGCGATCCGCATCGGTGCTGAAATTTTCCACACATTGAAAAAAGAATTGTCAGCCGCAGGCCACAACACATCTGTTGGTGACGAAGGTGGCTTTGCCCCAAACCTAAGCTCTACAACAGAAGCTTTGGATTTCATCATGACGTCTATCGAAAAAGCGGGTTACAAAGCTGGTGAAGAAATTTACCTAGCCCTTGATTGTGCGTCTTCTGAGTACTTCGAAGATGGTGTTTACAACTACAAAGGCGAAGGTAAAAAACTAACGTCTGCTGAGAACGCTCAATATTTGGCTGACCTTGTTGCAAACTATCCGATCATCAGCATCGAAGACGGCATGGACGAAGATGATTGGGATGGCTGGAAAGCCCTGACTGATCTGATCGGCGACAAATGCCAATTGGTGGGCGATGATTTGTTTGTCACAAACACAGAGCGTTTAATTGATGGTATCGAGAAAGGCTCTGCAAACTCGATCCTTGTGAAAGTGAATCAAATCGGCAGCTTAACCGAAACATTGGAAGCCGTTGAAATGGCGCACCGCGCTGGCTTTACATCCGTAATGTCACACCGTTCTGGCGAAACAGAAGATGCAACGATTGCTGATCTTGCCGTTGCTACAAACTGTGGTCAAATCAAAACAGGGTCTCTGTCCCGTTCTGACCGGATTGCGAAATACAACCAATTGATCCGTATCGAGGAAATGTTGGGTGAAACGGCACTTTATGCAGGTAAATCTATCCTAAAAGGATAAGGTTTCACATCTTATGATACATTCAATAAATCCTGTCGCGGGGTCACGCCATACCGGCGTTTAAACGCTCGCGACAGGGCCGCAGAACTGGAGAACCCAACCTTCTGCACCACTGATTTCAGGCGGGTTCCACGCGCCAATTCGGCCCGTGCCAAAGACAATCGCCAACTTGATAGATATTCGCCCGCAGGAACGCCCACGACTTTGTGGAATGTATTGGAAAAGTGCGTACGTGACATACCTGCAATTTGCGCAAGATCTTCGATCAACCAGTTTTTTTGTGGTGAATAAGTTCAGAAAGATGTGAGACTGTTTTTTTGTTGCCAAGATTTAGGCGGCCTCGGAGACTGAGTATTGTAAAAAACCAACTCACGAGGCCAATATGCAAATCATAAGACTGCACAAGAACGTTTATAAACTTTATGCTTGGGCGCGGACACAAGAATGTTTGGATGCGTACCGTATCAAATACGAAGACACGGTTCGGCAATGGGAAGCTTTACGCGCAGAGGGTGTTTCTCTAGCAAAATGCGCTGAATTTGTCGGCATCTCTCGGTCTACTTATTATCGCTACAAGCGGGTTTTGAAGGATTTGGCGCAAGGGATTATGCCGCCATCAAAGGCCCCAAAACACCGCAATAAGTCACAGTGGGGTGAGGCAGAAAAACAGTTGGTGCTCGAAATTCGCCGCGACAATAAAACCTACGGTAAGGAAAAAATAGGGGCCATCTTGCGGCGCGATAAAAACCAAATCATAAGCGATAGCACCGTGGGGCGTATCTTGGGTTTTCTACGCAAGAAAGGCCTGATTACACGATCAAGGTCTGCACCACAAAAGCGCAAGCGTAACTTCTCCAAGGGCCACGCCAAAGGATGGAAATATAAGGATTACAAAGATATAGAGATTGGAGAACGTGTGCAGATCGACCACATGACTGCCACGAAAAACGGCGTCACCTGCAAGCACTTTCAGGCCTGGGAACGGCGTAGCAAGCACATCCACGCGCAAATTTATTCGAATGCCACCGCACGCTCTGCCAAACGGTTTTTGGAAGAGCTTGTGGAAATAGCTCCCTATAAAATCCTCTCAATTCAAGTTGATGGTGGCTCCGAGTTTATGGCCGATTTTGAGACGGCGTGTGAGCAGATGAAAATCCCGCTCATTGTATTGCCGCCAGCCAGACCGAAATACAATGGTGGCGTTGAGCGTGGAAACCGCACCTTCCGCGAGGAATTCTATGATTGTTGTGATCTGATTGCCGATAGCATTGGAGCTATGCGGTTTGAACTGAGAAAAGCTGTCGAAAAATATAACACATTCAGACCACATCACGCCTTGAAAGGTAAGACACCCATGGAGTACCTTCGAATCACTCAGGCCGAAGCCGCGTGAGTCTCAAAACACATGAACCTATACAGTGGGTCATTGTGCATTGCGACGATCGCATAAGATAGATTAGAATGCGTTAGACCAGCAATCAAACCCACCTCTGCCTCACCCTTTTCGATCAAGTGGCGCAGCAATTGGATCATGACGATTTCACATAAGCGGTCAATCACAGCATTACCCCCACAACGCGGCGCACAGGATTCTGAAACCAGCATATCAGCAACGGCGTTTAAAGCATGAGCTTCATTCAATGGTATCGTCACAACATCAGCCAAAGCCAAAGCAATAGGACTTGCATCACCCCCCATATCAACAGACGCACAAATAAACTCCGCATCTTGCGTATCGGCATAACTGCAAACATCTTGTAAGCCCCCATGCGCGAAAAACACCAGCACGGGTGTTCCCTCTGCACTCTTTGGAAACTGTGCGTTATGTGAATGAAGTGACCCTTTTGTAATGATAAATAAATTCGGGCTCAACGTCCCCTTACCCACTTGCGTGGCAACCCGACACGCCCCAAGTGATAACATACGCGTCTCTACGCGAAAGCTATTGATAAGAGCTGAGAGTTTATCGTGTCCGTTGGCCATAAATTCGTACTTTCGATCAATTTATTTGAACAAAATGTAGGCACTTCTCCGCTTTGTTGAGTAGATTTAGGATTTTAAATAGAGCATAGATTGATTATCTGGAATGGATGATTGTCTAATTTTGAGTTTGAAGTATTCGGTATCCTTGATGCCTCTGGCTCGCTTACGGATCATTCCTATACTGACATTACCAGCCTCTATCCTGGCGCTTGTGAGCTTGTGTTTGGCGTAGTTGCAGATGCCCACACAATGTTTCCGTAGGGATTTCGCGAACTTTTTTAGATAGAGCATCTGTGACTGATCTGCTATCAGGCACCAACGTTCCAGTTGCTCCGCCATCGCCTCAAATGAAGCGGCACTCCACAGCAGCTGAAGCTGTTCTTTCAAGACGTAAAGTGCATTCAGGTTGCTATTGCTCTCCAGCAACCTTTGCAGCTTGTCACTTTGTTTTTCACTCAACTTATCCGCATTTTTGAGCAACAGATAATGCGTCCCTTTCATCAACTCTTTACCACTTGGATCGGCCTTTCTGAACTCAAGTCGACGCTGATTATGGATAGCTTTGCTGTAGTTTTTCATGACGTGGAAACGGTCAAATACTATGTCGGCCAACGGCAAGGACTCTCTGACAGCCTTTTGGTAGGCAGGCCCCATATCCATCGCTACGGCCTTTATTTTGCAGGCTGTATCTGGTTGCAGTTGTTTCAAAAACCTTGAAAAAACCTCGGCAGTTCGGCCTGCTTCAACCCAGATCAGATGACCGCCAACCATATCGTAGACCACCGTCATGTAGTCATGACCTTTCGCCCGGGCAACTTCATCTACACCAATATATTCCAAGCCAGTTAGCTCTGCAGGATCAAGCGTAGGGAGAGTTTCAATAAGGTATGCCCTGTCGATATTCTTGACCGTTTCCCATCGTATATCCAAATGTCTGGAAACCGCTTGAATAGACATATGCCGACATAATCCACTGATCAGTCGGCAAAATCGGTGAGTGAAACGGCACCCTTTATCAACAAAATCACACCCCTCAATGCGGCGTTCGCCCTTGTTAATATAAACCTGCGCCAGCTCAATCTCGACCACACAAGGATACCCAAAAAGGGGGATGTCGTTTACTTGTCGGCGGACATGCTGGTTGATGCTTCCCTTCTGGCCTGTAGCAGGGTCTATAGCCCTCCTACGCGCGTCTCGGCTGCAGTGAATGACAATCTTAACACCGCCGTCATCCAGTTTAATTTCATTTACACGTTGCCCTTTGAGGCCTAAAATATGCTGCGAGATGTTGATTGTCATATACCTGCTCTATGTAAAGTTATCAGAAACCATACATATCAACAGGTTACTTGGCGGTCGGCATCTTTTTCTACTCAACAAAGCGGAGAAGAGCCAAAATGTATTCCAAAATACACTATTGTCAAGAAAAGGCATGAGATTGCCCCATGCCCGTTTTTTAAAGAACAAGGATATAAAATGCTTACTCCCCGTCAAAAAACACCTGATCTTGCTGTTGAAACAGTGGCTCATGGTTCATTCGACTTAAGCAGCGAAGGATCAGAAAAATTCACATTGGTTGTATTCTATCGCGGTATTCACTGCCCGATCTGTGCAAACTATTTAAAAGAGCTTGAACGCTTGATGCCAGAATTCACCCAGCGCGGTGTGAATGTGATCACATTAAGTGGTGACACGCAAGAAAAAGCAGCACAAATGGTTGAATCTGCTGGCGCGGATAAACTGCGTATTGGCTACGGCGTATCTTTGGAAAAAGCACGTGAATGGGGTCTTTATACATCCGAAGGTATCGGCAAAACATCTATCGGCATCGAAGAGCCTGCGATCTTTGCAGAACCAGGTTTGTTTTTGGTACGCCCAGATCAAAAACTGTATTTCGCATCTGTTCAAACAATGCCGTTCACACGTCCATCGTTCAAAGAAATGCTTGGCGCTTTAGATTTTGTAATCGCAAAAGGTTACCCTGGTCGCGGCGAATACACAGGCGCTGTTTAACTCCTCTGCAACCTCCCCCCTGTGTGCCCCCGCGACAAGTTCGCGGTGCACCCCCAACTTGCCCTTTGACGCAAGGCTCTATGCCCGTTAAACCCATTCCAAACAAAGGGGCACAGTTATGTCTGACGAAGAAGCGCACGAACCACAGATTTATCTGATCACACCAACCACATTTGATTTGGCAACTTTCGGCCCACAACTCGCCAAAATTCTGGATACACATACCGTGGCTTGTGTTCGTTTGACGATGGCCAGCACAGATGAACGTGAAATTTCACAAGCAGCAGATCAGTTGCGTGAAATCTGTCATGCGCGTGAAGTAGCGATTGTGATCGAAAGCCATTTCCGTTTGGTGGAAACGCATGGTTTGGACGGTGTACATCTACCAGACAGCTCGCGCCAAGTGCGCGATGTGCGCAAACTGCTTGGCCCTGACGCCATTGTGGGCACATATTGTGGCGCCTCTAAACACGCTGGCATGACCGCTGCTGAAATTGGTGCCGATTACGTGGCCTTTGGCCCTGTTGGTGACAGCGCTTTGGGCAATGGCACATTAGCAGAATATGAGACATTTGAATGGTGGTCTTCGATGGTCGAAGTGCCTGTGATCGCCGAGGGGAATGTCACATTGGAACTGGCCAAAACAATGGCACCCGTCGTGGATTTCTTTGGCCTAGGCGATGAGATTTGGGGGAGTAAAGACCCAGTGGCCGCATTAGGTAACTATCTAAAAGCTATCGCCTAGTTTGATTTCACGATTATAGGAATATCCTTTTACTTTAGAAAGAATAGCGGACATTTGGTATTATTTGGAGTACACAATTCGGCACTTCAGATGATGAGCTTTTAGATATTTTTTCCACGTTTTAGATGTATTACTTACTGTACTCATACTTGCTATATCACAGTATTCAATAGCTCCTTCCATCACTAACGCCTTAGTTTCATCTGTAGCCCAACCAAAGCCACCAGTATTATTTATCGCAAATGCACCATAGTTGTTATTAGAAATACTGTGTTTAAACTCACCCTTAAAAGCCTCTGTTGCGTCTTGGCTAAAAGTTAATATTCCATTTTTATGTGAATATCCCTTGGGTGTAATACTGGCGTAAATGATACAGCCATTCTTATTTCTAGACTTAAGTTTACATACATCTAATGTTAGTTTTTTAGCGTCTTGTAACGAATGCTGATCTGACCAAGCGGCTACATCTTCTGCATTATTAACAGCAAAAACCGAGTAATATCCATATGAAGCTTTAAAGCTTTCAAATGCTTCTTGATTGCCAGGAGTGAGTTTCGTATTTGAGTGTTGAATAATAGCTTTTTCCTGTGAATATAAATCGAGTTTTGCAGTTGGTGACAATTTAACTTCTGGCTCTTGAGGAACACATCCAGTAATTGGGGCAACTTGGCGGGGTTTGGCAAAGCCCCGATACCCTGTCAACAGGGCCGACCTTTCTGCAACGAATAGATAAAGGTGGCGGCACGCAACACCAGATTATAGGGGATCAATCCACTTTATGGCCGGGAGGGGATGCTCTGTACTGAAGTCCCAGAGATACCAGGAGTAAGGATGAATTGGGCTGTTTCTGTAATCTGTGAACCAGAAGGGTCGCCCCACCATTTCGATCTTTGCGGCGAAGTGTGGATGGTTCCTGAAGTTTGACTGCCGCTTTTTACCGGATGTAAGCAATGTGCGTGCAAGCATCAGGACTGTCCCCGTGACAGGCTGCATGAGTTTCAGAGCGTGACCGAGTTGTGCATCCAAAGAGCTGAACGGAGGGTTCATGACTATGGATCGAATTTGGTCTGAAGGCAGGCGATCCTGAGCCAGAAAGCCCATTTCGACAATACCCTTGGCGCGGGGCTCAATGTCGCTGGCATATACCGGGATGTTCATATTCTTGAGGGCATCAACCAAATGGCCTTCGCCTGCATGTGGTTCCCATGCAACTGGTGGGATGCTGACGCCTGCAGAAAGAACGAGGTCGCGCACCATCTCTTTGGCTTGAAGCGTCGGATAGAAGTCCTGGTCATTGCGCTTGTGCCCGGATTCGATGTATTTACTCATACAGTCCCCGCATATCATGATTGGAATTGTGGCAACTTGGCGAGAACTGTCTGGCCATTGAGCGCTGTATGATAAGGTCTGCGAGACTGGGAACGCAGACCGCACCGGCAACCCCAAGACGGGCGCGCGCATATTGCCAGAATGATACCCCAAGTTTTTGGCAGGTTTTCAATGCGCCAAGGCCGGCATCGCGTGCGGCCCGACCGCTTTGGCTGCGGGTTCCCTGCGAGACCGCCCGCCTCGTGACCTGAGACCGTATATCGCGTTCCGCGCTGTTGGAATGCAGGGGTGTACTCGGATAATCCAGAACACGCAGCAATTCACCCTTGTTTACCTTCAGCCGTCTAAGCAGGTTGTCGAGATTTGCATCGCCCGTTCGTTGCTCAAATATCGCGTCGAAACGCGCCGAAAGCCCCTCGCGCTGCGCATCGCAGGGATCTTGTCTGAAAGCTGAGAGTTCCCGGTAGAAGTCCCAAACGGATGTTCGTACGGCTTGGACACGCGCAAATTGGATTTCGTTGGTGCTTTGTTGCTTGCGAATGAGACGCTCCAAATGCACCCAACACAGCGCATGAGCATCTCCGACATTGAACTGGCCAGCATCGTCGCTCAGGATCACCGTATCGGAAAGGCGTCCAGCATCGCAGATACTGCCCCAGAGCGCGCCCTCGGTGGCGATTTTTATCGGGTCCGGTTTCACCGTTATGCGGTCAATCCCGAGGGTGGCCAGATGGGCCTGCCACGCGTCCTCACCGCGAAATATCCGATGCGGATGTGAGGCAAAAAGCACTATGGTTTTTTCGGGCAACCTCATGCGTCTCATGTAGTCAAGCGCTTCGTCATTGACGGTGTAGGTCAGGTCACCCGCACAGAGATGTTCAAGAAAATCAAGGCGGCTTTTCGAGCCGGTCGATCTGAAGTGGGTAAAAAGATCATTGCCGATTACGGTGCAGAAGCCGTTTTTGGCCTGATGGCGCGCTCCGGTGTCATCGACATTGATCCATGCAGCAGTTTCCATACCCGCTCTCAGCACGTCCTGCTGCTCGTCGACAATGCCCTGGATATCTTCGTTCAGAAACCGCTTTATCTGACGAGCGGAAATGTCCAGACCCATGTCATTCAGCAAAGCCGCGATACGCGCAACGGTGGACTGGCATTGATGATACAGCGTGATCGTCAGGGCCTTCAGATTATTCCCATACTGCTGGCGGCCCTTTACCACCCCGGGTGGGAGCGAGGCCACGCGGCGACTGCCATCGGGAAACTGCCAGACCTCCCGAAGGTAAGTCACTTCTTCAGCGTAAATCACGATGTCACGAATGGTATGCGCTTGATAGCCTTTGCGTGTGGACCCATCAGGTACATCTTCAAGAGTGACCTTGACCTCGCGTTTGTGTAAATTCAGATTACTGCGTCGTGGACCGCGCCGATTTTTCTTTTGCTTCCCGTCTGTTTTTGATCCCCCGCTGGGCTCGGAATCCTGCTTGCTGCTCTTGTCTTGTGAGGCCAGACCGCTTGGTTTGATATTCGGACGTCGCGGAAGTTTCTTGAGCTGTCTGATCTCGTCCCGCAATTCGGTCCTTTCCTGCCTCAGCTCTGAAAGCTCAGCAAAGAGCGCGAAAACCAAATCTTTAAGCGCGGCATTGGACAAATCATCAAGAGAGTGTGGAGGCGATGGCAACATCGCCCTATAGAGCAGAAAATACTTCGCCTTTGGAATCCTCATATGTAAATGCGAGTCAATTTGCCGCAATCTAAACCAAAGATCTTCAAGATGGACATGATGATGAGTGCGTCAAATGTGCCCACTTGAACCGGATTGCGAAAATTCCCGCCAAGTTGCCCCAATTACCACATCCAAGTAGTAAAAATTGAACGAAAATTATATACGCAAATTTTTTTTTATTCATATCAAATTTCCAAATCAAATGAATGTTTATCGTTGGTAAGTTAATGATGACAATAGTTGGTTTTATGTCAACGCTTTTTAAAATCATAACGCTGTGCTTACTATTTCCCTGAATTATAGTACTGCTATGCCCGTAAATCCGCTCCTTGGCTGCAAACGAAGAAGTGGCCCGATATAGAAGCCGCTCTTATACCTTTCTGATTAGGCTTGGCTTGCGCTCTAAGCAGACATTGGGTGTTTTGTTGATAATATGTGATCTATCTAATACTTACTTTCGCTAAAATATATTATTATCAATATTATGACCCAATGTCCCACTTGGGACATACCATAAATAATGATACTATTTGAACCGTCCACATCGACAAGATCGTGCTCCCAACTGGCAATTTTAGATAGATGTTTTATTACGCTTAATTCGGCACTCTAAATGGCATGCCGTCAGCAACGGCTTGCCAAGCATCTTGGGTCAGCTCTTTGCGGTCTTTGTAATCCGTAATTTTCAAAGGTTCATGAAATACAATTTCCACGCGTCCTTGTTTACGTTGCGATAAAACGTGCCCCATGTGTTCAAACAGCTCCATTTCTCCCCACCAACCATAGAAATCATGGCGTTTACCCTTTGGCCCATAATAAAGCGCTGTCACAGGTTGTACCCACATACGCTCTGCCAAATCAGGGGTGAAAAAAGCTGCAAAAAGTGATGATTTAAAGGGTAATACGTGCAGTCCATCGGTGCTAGTCCCCTCTGGGAAGAACAGTAATTTATGCCCTTGCTTTGCATGTTCTAAAAACAGGTCATGTTGGCGTTTTGCATCGGACCTTTCGCGTTTGATAAACAAGGTTCCTGCGGAACGCGCCATGAAGCCGATAGCTGGCCAACGGCTGACTTCATCTTTTGCCGCAAAAAACACATTATGACAGACATGCAGCGTTAAGATGTCCAACCAAGAGGAATGATTGGCAACAACGACACCTGCGTGTTTCATTGGTTTGCCTTTGATAATCACGGGTAAACCGATGACTTTCAAACAAATCCAACAGGCAGTACGCAAGATATACTGACCAACGCGCCATGCCCCAACTGCGCGGAATAACATCATCGGGATCATCAGTAGCGCAATGGTGCTCACACCTAAGACGGCACGGACAATCACCCGTATCCATTGCAGACCAGATGGACGGTCTAATGTAATAGGCTCTCCGCCATCCCACCTTGTCATGCAGCATTATCCCGTTCGTAAAACGCTTTGTATTTCTCGGACATACGCGCGGTATCCATCACCAAACAGACATCAATCGTGTTAAAGGCATAATCGATAAAAGCCCCTTTGCCGATTGTGCCCCCTAGGCGAAGATACGATTTAATCAATGCAGGCAGTTGGCCTGATGCTTTGGGGCGATTGATGTCTTCTACGGATAGAATATCCGTTGCGATAGCATTCTCGCCACGTGCAGATACACACAGGTCATCTGGTGCTAAATAATTGTGATGTAAGAACGATAATGCATGGGCAATGTCTGCTGGGTTGGTGCCGTGGAAAGATGCAACACCGAACAGAATTTCAATTTCATATGTGGCGACATAATCCGCTAATGCGCTCCACAACAGGTGCATTGCAACGCCTCCACGGTAGCGCGCATCAACACAAGAACGTCCTAATTCCAATGACTTACGATTAGAATGGATGATCTTATCTAGGTGAAATTCTGAAGCGGAATAAAACCCGATACCTTCGTTTGCAATATCACCGCGCAGCAATCTGTAGACGCCAATAACATTATCGGTTTCTGGCAGGGATCTGTCTTGGAGGATTAAGTGGTCAACATGTGCATCAAATGCATCACACTCCAATCCCTCAAGAGCGTGTTCGGGATCAACACTTCCACCAAGCTCTTCAACAAAGACACGGTAGCGCAATTTCTGAGCCGCTTGCATCTCTACAGATGTTTCAGCCAGTTTTATTGAAAATTCAACGTCATCGTGTTTCATCGTTAAAACCGTAATTTACCGTTCTATCTCGCTGATAAGGCGTTTTTCGGGTTCTTGCAAATAGTCTGTGGTAAAGTTTCAGCGTAGAATAGCGCATTACTTTCAATAAATTAACGATCTCTTAACCATTATCATTTTTGATCGATCACAAGACGTAATTGGCTCTTCTCCGCTTTGTTGAGTAGAAAAAGATGCCGACCGCCAAGTAACCTGTTGATATGTATGGTTTCTGATAACTTTACATAGAGCAGGTATATGACAATCAACATCTCGCAGCATATTTTAGGCCTCAAAGGGCAACGTGTAAATGAAATTAAACTGGATGACGGCGGTGTTAAGATTGTCATTCACTGCAGCCGAGACGCGCGTAGGAGGGCTATAGACCCTGCTACAGGCCAGAAGGGAAGCATCAACCAGCATGTCCGCCGACAAGTAAACGACATCCCCCTTTTTGGGTATCCTTGTGTGGTCGAGATTGAGCTGGCGCAGGTTTATATTAACAAGGGCGAACGCCGCATTGAGGGGTGTGATTTTGTTGATAAAGGGTGCCGTTTCACTCACCGATTTTGCCGACTGATCAGTGGATTATGTCGGCATATGTCTATTCAAGCGGTTTCCAGACATTTGGATATACGATGGGAAACGGTCAAGAATATCGACAGGGCATACCTTATTGAAACTCTCCCTACGCTTGATCCTGCAGAGCTAACTGGCTTGGAATATATTGGTGTAGATGAAGTTGCCCGGGCGAAAGGTCATGACTACATGACGGTGGTCTACGATATGGTTGGCGGTCATCTGATCTGGGTTGAAGCAGGCCGAACTGCCGAGGTTTTTTCAAGGTTTTTGAAACAACTGCAACCAGATACAGCCTGCAAAATAAAGGCCGTAGCGATGGATATGGGGCCTGCCTACCAAAAGGCTGTCAGAGAGTCCTTGCCGTTGGCCGACATAGTATTTGACCGTTTCCACGTCATGAAAAACTACAGCAAAGCTATCCATAATCAGCGTCGACTTGAGTTCAGAAAGGCCGATCCAAGTGGTAAAGAGTTGATGAAAGGGACGCATTATCTGTTGCTCAAAAATGCGGATAAGTTGAGTGAAAAACAAAGTGACAAGCTGCAAAGGTTGCTGGAGAGCAATAGCAACCTGAATGCACTTTACGTCTTGAAAGAACAGCTTCAGCTGCTGTGGAGTGCCGCTTCATTTGAGGCGATGGCGGAGCAACTGGAACGTTGGTGCCTGATAGCAGATCAGTCACAGATGCTCTATCTAAAAAAGTTCGCGAAATCCCTACGGAAACATTGTGTGGGCATCTGCAACTACGCTAAACACAAGCTCACAAGCGCCAGGATAGAGGCTGGTAATGTCAGTATAGGAATGATCCGTAAGCGAGCCAGAGGCATCAAGGATACCGAATACTTCAAACTCAAAATTAGACAATCATCCATTCCAGATAATCAATCTATGCTCTATTTGAAATCCTAAATCTACTCAACAAAGCGGAGAAGTGCCACGTAATTCAACGCGCGAGCCTTCGATGACAACTTTCCCTGCATGTTCAAAGTTCACGGTTATCTTGCCATGGATCACAGATTGCACTTGGCCCAAACCCCAACTGGGTTGTGTTGGATGGCGCACAAAATCGCCAGGTGTCAAAAAATCATTCATGCAGCATCCTTTTTTCTGTAATGGTCCACGTCATGCTTGATAAAAAATCTGATATTACGGCAGAGATTGGATCGCGCATTTGTCATGACCTTATCAGCCCTATTGGGGCTATCAACAATGGTTTGGAACTTCTAGAGCTTTCGGGCGCTGTTCAAAGCCCTGAGATGATGCTGATTGCAGATAGTGTCCGTGCAGCCAATGGAAAGGTGCGATTTCTGCGCGTCGCCTTTGGGGATGCATTAGGCGACAATGCAATCGGCACATCTGAAATAACCGATATCCTTTCTCATAATTTCATGGACAACCGTTTAACGGTGAATTGGCGTGTTCTGAATGCTCTTAGCCGTCAAGATTTAAAGGTGTGTTTCTTAACCTTGATGTGTTTAGAGAATACGCTGCCCTATGGTGGTGTCATCACTGTGTCGGATAATGATCAAGGTTGGACATTCGATGTGACTGGCCGTGATGTCAAAATAGATGATATCATAGATTTAGATCAAAATTGTTTCTGTATAAAAAACGGCCCAGCTTCGGTTCAATATACGCTTTTGCAGCAGATGGACACCTCTAAAAACCTATCTTTTAGGTGTATTTTGTGATTCAATATTTTCAGGAGGATATTTTGATGCACGAAGCAGGATTGTTTGATTTTTCTGATCATCTTGAGCGTTTGTCTAAAACAGGCGACCCACTTGTCGCGCTTTCTGAGCATGTGGATTTTGAGATGTTTCGGTGTGCACTGACAAGTGCACTTAACTATGGAGAGCGTCCACAGGGGGGTCGTCCGTAATTGGGGCAACTTGGCGGGAATTTTCGCAATCCGGTTCAAGTGGGCACATTTGACGCACTCATCATCATGTCCATCTTGAAGATCTTTGGTTTAGATTGCGGCAAATTGACTCGCATTTACATATGAGGATTCCAAAGGCGAAGTATTTTCTGCTCTATAGGGCGATGTTGCCATCGCCTCCACACTCTCTTGATGATTTGTCCAATGCCGCGCTTAAAGATTTGGTTTTCGCGCTCTTTGCTGAGCTTTCAGAGCTGAGGCAGGAAAGGACCGAATTGCGGGACGAGATCAGACAGCTCAAGAAACTTCCGCGACGTCCGAATATCAAACCAAGCGGTCTGGCCTCACAAGACAAGAGCAGCAAGCAGGATTCCGAGCCCAGCGGGGGATCAAAAACAGACGGGAAGCAAAAGAAAAATCGGCGCGGTCCACGACGCAGTAATCTGAATTTACACAAACGCGAGGTCAAGGTCACTCTTGAAGATGTACCTGATGGGT
Source organism: Amylibacter sp. (assembly GCA_965206885.1). GTDB lineage: Bacteria > Pseudomonadota > Alphaproteobacteria > Rhodobacterales > Rhodobacteraceae > Amylibacter. The sequence goes on from CBDBLJ010000012.1 coordinate 544,961, forward strand.
CCACACGCAAAGGCTATCAAGCGCATACCATTCGTGACATCGTGATTTACGCTGAAGAAGTGACTTACCTTCGGGAGGTCTGGCAGTTTCCCGATGGCAGTCGCCGCGTGGCCTCGCTCCCACCCGGGGTGGTAAAGGGCCGCCAGCAGTATGGGAATAATCTGAAGGCCCTGACGATCACGCTGTATCATCAATGCCAGTCCACCGTTGCGCGTATCGCGGCTTTGCTGAATGACATGGGTCTGGACATTTCCGCTCGTCAGATAAAGCGGTTTCTGAACGAAGATATCCAGGGCATTGTCGACGAGCAGCAGGACGTGCTGAGAGCGGGTATGGAAACTGCTGCATGGATCAATGTCGATGACACCGGAGCGCGCCATCAGGCCAAAAACGGCTTCTGCACCGTAATCGGCAATGATCTTTTTACCCACTTCAGATCGACCGGCTCGAAAAGCCGCCTTGATTTTCTTGAACATCTCTGTGCGGGTGACCTGACCTACACCGTCAATGACGAAGCGCTTGACTACATGAGACGCATGAGGTTGCCCGAAAAAACCATAGTGCTTTTTGCCTCACATCCGCATCGGATATTTCGCGGTGAGGACGCGTGGCAGGCCCATCTGGCCACCCTCGGGATTGACCGCATAACGGTGAAACCGGACCCGATAAAAATCGCCACCGAGGGCGCGCTCTGGGGCAGTATCTGCGATGCTGGACGCCTTTCCGATACGGTGATCCTGAGCGACGATGCTGGCCAGTTCAATGTCGGAGATGCTCATGCGCTGTGTTGGGTGCATTTGGAGCGTCTCATTCGCAAGCAACAAAGCACCAACGAAATCCAATTTGCGCGTGTCCAAGCCGTACGAACATCCGTTTGGGACTTCTACCGGGAACTCTCAGCTTTCAGACAAGATCCCTGCGATGCGCAGCGCGAGGGGCTTTCGGCGCGTTTCGACGCGATATTTGAGCAACGAACGGGCGATGCAAATCTCGACAACCTGCTTAGACGGCTGAAGGTAAACAAGGGTGAATTGCTGCGTGTTCTGGATTATCCGAGTACACCCCTGCATTCCAACAGCGCGGAACGCGATATACGGTCTCAGGTCACGAGGCGGGCGGTCTCGCAGGGAACCCGCAGCCAAAGCGGTCGGGCCGCACGCGATGCCGGCCTTGGCGCATTGAAAACCTGCCAAAAACTTGGGGTATCATTCTGGCAATATGCGCGCGCCCGTCTTGGGGTTGCCGGTGCGGTCTGCGTTCCCAGTCTCGCAGACCTTATCATACAGCGCTCAATGGCCAGACAGTTCTCGCCAAGTTGCCACAATTCCAATCATGATATGCGGGGACTGTATGAGTAAATACATCGAATCCGGGCACAAGCGCAATGACCAGGACTTCTATCCGACGCTTCAAGCCAAAGAGATGGTGCGCGACCTCGTTCTTTCTGCAGGCGTCAGCATCCCACCAGTTGCATGGGAACCACATGCAGGCGAAGGCCATTTGGTTGATGCCCTCAAGAATATGAACATCCCGGTATATGCCAGCGACATTGAGCCCCGCGCCAAGGGTATTGTCGAAATGGGCTTTCTGGCTCAGGATCGCCTGCCTTCAGACCAAATTCGATCCATAGTCATGAACCCTCCGTTCAGCTCTTTGGATGCACAACTCGGTCACGCTCTGAAACTCATGCAGCCTGTCACGGGGACAGTCCTGATGCTTGCACGCACATTGCTTACATCCGGTAAAAAGCGGCAGTCAAACTTCAGGAACCATCCACACTTCGCCGCAAAGATCGAAATGGTGGGGCGACCCTTCTGGTTCACAGATTACAGAAACAGCCCAATTCATCCTTACTCCTGGTATCTCTGGGACTTCAGTACAGAGCATCCCCTCCCGGCCATAAAGTGGATTGATCCCCTATAATCTGGTGTTGCGTGCCGCCACCTTTATCTATTCGTTGCAGAAAGGTCGGCCCTGTTGACAGGGTATCGGGGCTTTGCCAAACCCCGCCAAGTTGCCCCAATTACGGATTGTTAGGGTTGGTTTGAGTTTTGCAGAGAGTAAATTGAATTGGATCAAAGCCGTCCCAATCATCTTTGCCATTGGGGAGATGAGTGCAAAAAACGTGACGATCAAGGCAAGAAAGATGTCTTTGCTCCAAAGGTCAGCGATCCCTGTGATGATCGAGATTTCATTGAGTGAGAAGAAGGGCAGAAGCCCTGCACGCATTAAAGGGGCAAACCATGCGATGGGGAAGAGGATGAGGAGGGAGAGGTTTAAGAGTTTCTGGTACATTTCAGAATAGTATATATATGGTGATATATAACAATACGACTAAATCACATCGCAAGAGTTGTCTCTTATCGTATCTGCTCTCCCAACAGCTTTTTGCCCATGAGAAAAGTGCTAAGTATAAAAATAACGTTGATATAGCTGGGAATGTAAAGAATAAAAGTGGTAGTGATGTGCCAGCTGATATAAGTAAAACTAACGGGGAAATAAGTGATAAAATGAGATGTATTGCGGCACAAACTGAAGTTAAATAATTTTCATTTGTGGAATTACCGTAGATATGACGTTTGCATTGAGAACAAATTGTTAAACTGATTGGTAATAGTAATACCAGCGGACTAATTAAATGACCCTTGCCCATTCTCGAGTTGTGATTGAAGTTATTCTGTCGGGATCGTTTGCAAAGAAGTTCCAAGCTTGGGTGCATTTGTCGAGGATTTCCTCATAGGTGTCGAAGACGGAGATGGCAAGTTTGTTGGCACGAATATATGCCCAAACGTTTTCCATAGGATTCAATTCTGGTGAGTATGCAGGCAGTTTTGCGAGTGTGATGTTGTTTGGCACCCGCAAACATTTTGCACCATGCCAACCAGCCCCATCAACGATGAGCAGGGCATGTGCACCAGGCGCAACCATTTTAGCGATTTCATCCAGATGTAACCCCATAGCCTGAGCGTTGACGTAGGGCAGGATCAGGCCTGCAGCAGTTCCTCGTGCGGGGCAAGCAGCACCAAAAATATAGCTCCATTTATATCGCGTATCGCGCGGTGCGCGCGGGCGGGTTCCGCGTTTGGCCCATTTGCGGGTAATAGTTCCCTGTTGTCCAACACGGGCTTCGTCTTGAAACCAAATTTCCAGAGGCTTTTCCTTCGCATGCTCTGGCAGGATATCAGTCACAAAGCTGGTAAAGTTTTTTTAAAAGCCTCCTGCGCCGCAGCATCAGTTTTTGGGTGCTCCGGGCGTACAGAAAGACGGCGGAACCCATGCTTGGCCAAGTACCTGCCGATTGTACGTTCGTGCAAGCTCACGCCAAATTCCTCTTCAACGCGAGCCTTTAAATCAGCACAACGCCAACGCACTACACCATCTTTTTCAGGGTTGGGTCCAGCCTCTACCCAAGCCACAAATTGCGCCTGTTGTTTTTGGGACAAACGTGGCTTCGCCCCTTTACCCCCAAGATCGGAAAGTCCCTCAATTCCAGACGCGTTGTAACGATGAACCCAATCTCGCAGTGTTTGACGATCCATGCCGCTGCTACGGGCCGCCGTCGCACGATCCACCCCATCAAGCACCATGGCTATGGCAAGTAGACGCCGCACAACGCGACCATTCTTCGTTCGTTTCGCTAAACAGCGCAAATCTTTCGCAGACATATCTGTGCGCGTAATTTTTACGGCTCCACCCATGAGTACCTCCATAATTCTGAAAGAACATTGATTCAGAGTTTTGGAAAAGTTGAAACTACAAAGTGGGTCAAATATTTGGTCAGCTGGTATAAGTTGAGTAAAACAGCAATCCACGTACTTTCACCAAATAGAATAACCATTCATCTCACAGACTCAATCGGCCCATCAGGACGTGCGTTGATAAACTGATCCAGATACGGATCGCCGCTGTTGTCCATATCACCGACTTTGCCTGTCCATTGCACTACGCCTTCGTGCAGCATGGCGACTTCATCGGCGATGGCGCGCACGGAACTCATATCGTGGGTAATGGTCATGGCTGTTGCCCCCATCTCTACCACAATTTCGCGGATCAACTCGTTGATTACACCAGACATGATCGGGTCTAAACCTGTAGTAGGCTCATCAAAGAAAATAATCTCTGGCTCTGCCGCAATCGCACGGGCCAGACCCACACGTTTTTGCATACCGCCAGACAACTCGCCTGGAAATTGATCCGCCACTTCTGGGCGCAATCCCACACGGCGTAGTTTCTCTACCGCAATCTCATGCGCGTCTGATTTTGACAGTTTATGTTTGCCTTGTAACAAACGAAACGACACGTTTTGCCAGATGGGCAAGCTGTCAAACAACGCACCGCCTTGGAACAACATCCCAAACATATCTAGGAAAGCGTCACGGTTGCGGGTGTTTGGATCAACCCCGTTCACCTCAATCGACCCGCTGTCAGGTGTGATCAAACCCAGTACATTTTTCAGCAATACGGATTTACCCGTACCAGAGCCCCCAATGATGACCATCGAATGCCCCGCAGCAATATGCATATCCACACCGTTTAGGACGGTTTTAGGGCCAAAGGATTTATGCAGGTCTTTGATCGTAATCATGATGAGAAAAACAGTTCTGTTAGAAGATAATTAGACGCAAGGATAAGGACAGACGCAACCACAACCGATGATTTGGTCGCTTCACCCACACCCTGTGCACCACGGTTTGAATTCATGCCGTAATAACAGCCCATCAGTGCCGCAATAAATCCGAAAACAGCGCCTTTGGTCAGACTGGAAACAATGTCTATGAATGTCAGGAAATCGGCGGTGTTCTGAATGTAGTTCGATGGATTAAAGCCCAAACGACTGGTGCTGACGAAAAAACCGCCCATGACGCCGATGATATCGCCAATACCCACCAAGAATGGCACAACGAGGAAGGCTGCCAAAACACGCGGTGTCGTTAGATATTTCATCGGGTTCGTGGATAGAGTGGTCAATGCATCGATCTGCTCTGTCACTTTCATTGTGGCGATCTCAGCTGCAATCGATGATGTTACACGGGCAGCGATCATCAAACCTACCAAAACAGGGCCAAGTTCGCGAACCATACCAATTGCTACGATTTGCGGCACGACAGCTTCTGCATTAAAGCGTGAGCCACCTGAATAGATTTGTAAGGCCAACGCGGCCCCTGTGAACAGGGCGGTTAAACCTACAACAGGGAGTGAGAAATAACCGATGTATAACAGTTGGCGTACAAATGCCCCGAAATAAAACGGAGGGCGAAAGATGTGGCTGACTGCTGTCATTGCAAAGTATACCAATGCGCCGATGCTTTGGAACGCTGCCAAAGTTGCGCGCCCTATGCGGGCGAAAAATCCGTCGATGACCTGTATCACGTGATCTGTCCTGCTTATTTATCCGCCTATATAGTCACGTTTATAGCGCGCGCCAAGGCTGGTTAGAATTTCATATCCGATTGTGCCTGCGGCATCTGCCAACAAGTCCACAGTTTGATGTGTGTTTAGGATTTCCATATGGGTGGGGACTTGGCCTATATCTGTCACATCGACTGTCAGCAAATCCATAGAAACACGTCCCACGATAGGGCAGGGTTTATTGCCTGCCCAAAGGAAAACTTGGCTGTTGCCCATCGCGCGGATCAAACCGTCCGCATAACCTGCAGCGATTGTGGCTATCCTAGATTTACGTCCCGCTGTCCACATTGCGGCATACCCGACAGTTTCGCCCACTTCGACATCGCGTGTTTGGATAACAGGGATTGAAACGGTGACCACAGGATGAGCGGCCTCAAAAGGCTCGCCACCATACAAGCCAACACCAGGGCGGCACATATCAAAATGATAGTCTTTGCCGAGCAAAGTCCCACCTGTTGCAGCCAAAGAACGGCGGGTTTTCATACCATCGGTCAAATTGCGAAAACACTGTAATTGCTGCTGGTTTTGCGCATGATCGGGTGTATCGGCACAGGCCAGATGGCTCATAATCAACTTCGCATTCTTTGCCTTATCGCGCACTTGTGCAAAATCAGCGGGTTCCATACCCAAGCGGTTCATGCCGCTGTCAATTTGGACGCCGAACGGATACTCCGACATGCCCATGCGGTATTTCACCAATTGCGATGGTGAGTTCAGTAATGGGATCAGGTTGTATTGTTTGATCGGTTCTGCATCCGTCAACATCATGCCCGAAAATACATATATATCTGCGTCATTGCCAACCGCTTTACGAACCGCAATACCTTCTTCGGCAAAGGCTACGAAAAAGCTGCGTGCACCCGCCTTTGATAATGTAGCAGCAACGCGCCCAGCATCCAAACCATATCCATCTGCTTTTACCACAGCAGCTGTTTCCACGTTTGCGGCAGACTTTGCATTTAAAGCCTGCCAATTTTTCACGATGGCATTTAGGTCAATTGTTAGGGTTGCAGCGGTCATCTATCAGTCTCTTACTGTTTGACTGACAGGGGCCACAGGCACGCCAGATCGTCAAGGGGTGTGTTTCAACGTTTCTTTATGCTTATCATAGCCCGCTTGCAACTCCGCCTGCAAAAAATCGCCGAAATTGATGGCGTCAAATTTCGGTGACCCTGTGCCAGCGAGCGGTGCAATCGTAGCCGAAACGTTTGGATCGTAGAAAAACGGGCATGAATACCGTTCGCGACCTGACGTATTGATAACACGGTGCGGTGTCGACAATAGCCGCCCATTTGACAGGCGATGCAACATGTCACCTACATTCACGACAAATGAATTGGGAATGCGGGGGACATCAACCCAATCTCCTTTTGGGGTTTTAACCTGCAGCCCGCCAACATCGTCTTGAGCGAGAAGTGTTAAGCAACCAAAATCCGTATGGGGAGCTGATCCGTATAGGTCTTTGGGGGACAAGGGCGATGTTGGTGGGTAATGTAACAACCGCAGCCATATCGTTGGATCGTCAAAGGCACTCATAAAATCTTGTGGCTGTGCGCCTGCCGCCAGAATAGCAATCTGCATTAACTTATTCGCCAACTCTGACATGGCTTTTACATAGCCTTCCAATGCAGGGCGAAAGCCCTCCAGAGCCGGCCATTGGTTTGGGCCAGACAGGAATTGATCAGGATCAACATCTGCGTCCTCGCGCATCATCATAAAGCTTGCAGATTGGTTTGGTTTTTTCACGTCTGCCAATTTTGAATTGACGTCGGTGGATGTGTTGATCGGGATATAACCACGGTGCAAATGATCCAATTCCACTGCCATTTTGGTTTGGGCTGGAAGGGCATGAAACTCTTCCGAAGCTTTGAATACTGCTTGCAAGAGTGCAGGATCAATGCCGTGGTTGATAATATAGCCAAAGCCCGTTGTGCTATAAGCTGTATAGAAATCTGCAATTAATTGCGTGGTCTCTGCTTGTGTGCCGCCAAATAAAGGGCTGACATCAATAACAGGAATTTCGTTGAATTCAGTCATGTAAATTCTCGCGTTTTGTAAGGTGAAATAAGCTGGGTTATTGGTATAGCTCAGCTATCCTTCAAAACGCTTTCTGCGGTGAAAGTCATGTCGTTCTAGGACGATAATATTTTGGTCACAGAAAGTCATAAAAAATTCGTAACACTGTAAAACCAATGCGGCAATAGATTTATTGGATGACATTGGCCTTTTGTTTTCAAGCGATAGGCTGCTGTTGTGTTGCACAGTGAATTCCACCACCCAATTCGCCTAATGCATCTACATTTAGTGCAATGATTTCGCGGTTAGGGTAAGCATCTTCTAAAGCTTTCTTTGCAATAGTGTCTGTTTCTGAATCGCCAAACTGTGCAGATATAACGCCACCGTTACAAACATAATAATTTGCATATGCTGCCACGAAATCTAATGATTTCACTCTGGTTTTGGTTGGCTCTGGAATAACGCTCAATTTCAATGCACGCCCATCAGAACCTGTAGCTGAGGCCAAAACATCATGCGTTTCAAATGCAGCATCTGCCCAAGGATCACTTGGATCAGGATCATCATGAAGTTGTATCAGAACCTGCCCATGCCCTGTGAACCGTGCAAGGCTATCAATGTGATAATCCGTAATATCTTGGCCTTTCACACCTTTGGCCCAGACCATTTTATCGGCACCATAAGCCGCCAATAATCGCGCTTCGATGTCTGCTTTTGAAATTGGGTTGCGGTTGTCGATCACCCAAGAGCTTTCATGGGCAATCAATGTACCATGCCCATCTTGCTCCACACCGCCAGCTTCGCCGTGTAATCCGCTGTCAAAAATTGGAACGCCCAAACGTTCGGCAACATGGGCCGCAATTTTACCGTCGCGTCTGTGAACTTGCTTTTTGCCCCAGCCATTAAAATTCAGATTGCTGATCGCCAAACCTTTTGACGGATGCACGGCGAACAAGGGCCCCGCGTCGCGGCACCATAAATCTTCTGTTGGAATATCCCAAAGCTCGACAGCGCTAGAGATCAGTTTGCGGATGCGTGCGTGATCGGCTTTATCTGCCAACATCACGACAGGTTCGAACTCAACAATCGTATTGGCAATATCCGCGATGACTTGTTGGGTCATCCGCATAAAGACAGGATCGCGGTACACTTTGCGACTGTTAGGCCATTGCATAAATGTGCGTTCATGCGGCACTTCTTCGGCAGGGACGTAATACCCATTAGGTAAGCCATACCCCGTTGTTGAAAATCCAGTCTGTGCCATGAAAGACGCCCCCGTAAGTGTTCCCAAGAAATGCCTACGTTTCATCTCTAACCTCAGATTAATACTCGTCTTCTCCTACCGCGCTATACCGAGAAGGTGCCAAATCGGCAAAGCGTGTGTAACGCCCTTCGAATGCCAATTGTACCGAGCCAATCGGGCCGTGACGTTGCTTACCAATGATCACTTCAGCTTTGCCGTGAAGTTCTTCCATCTCAGCTTGCCATGTCATCATCTTATCGGCTTCGTGATCCGCAGGTTTTTCACGTTCTTTGTAATACTCACCACGGTACACGAACATCACGATATCCGCATCTTGCTCAATCGAACCAGATTCCCGAAGGTCTGATAGTTGCGGGCGTTTATCATCACGGTTTTCAACCTGACGCGAAAGCTGGGACAGGGCGATCACAGGAATATCCAATTCCTTGGCGATGGCTTTCAAACCTTGTGTAATTTCAGACACCTCGTTCACGCGGCTATCTTTGGCGGATGCAGGGCGCACCAACTGCAAATAGTCGATGATCAACACATCCAAACCATGTGTCCGTTTCAAACGACGTGCGCGCGCTGCCAATTGGCTGATCGGTAGGGCCGCTGTATCATCAATATAAAGCGGACAGCTTTCCAGTGTTTTTGCGGCTTCCACCAAACGGCGGAACTCGTCTTCTTGCATATCCCCAGACCGAATACGGTGCGATTCAATCTCTGCGGCTTCGGATAAAATACGCGATGCTAATTGTTCCGATGACATCTCTAGGGAATAGAATCCAACAACACCGCCTTGAACAGCGCCCTCCGTTCCATCAGGCAATTTGCCCTTTTTATACGTTTTGGCAATATTATAAGCGATGTTGGTCGCAAGCGATGTCTTACCCATCGATGGGCGACCCGCGAGGATCAAAAGGTCAGAGCGGTGTAAGCCACCCAGTTTTTTGTCCATGTCCAACAAGCCAGTGGATGTACCCGCCATGCCACCATCACGTTGATAGGCTGCATTCGCCACATTCACCGCTTCGGTCACGGCACTTAGAAAGCTTTGGAACCCCGTATCCACTGACCCTTGTTCGGACAGGGCATACAATCGTTGTTCCGCCTCGACAATCTGTTCTGTTGGCTCATTGGTTACTTCCATACGGCGCGCTTTGTCAGAAATCTCTTCACCAATCGCCATTAAGTCACGGCGGATTGCCAGATCGTAAATCATTTGCGCATAATCGCGTGCCGCAAAAACAGAAACAGAGGCACCAGCCAAACGCGCCAGATAAGCAGGACCACCCAATTCAGCCAGCCCTTCGTCCTCTTCCATGAATGCTTTTAGCGTAACGGGAGAGGCCAATGCATTTTTTTGGATGCGCTGGGATGCGATTTCAAAAATGCGCCCATGCACAGGGTCATAAAAATGCGTATCGTTGATAATGGCTGCTACGCGGTCGTAAACATCATTGTTGACCAACAAAGCACCCAATAAGGCTTGTTCAGCCTCAATATTATGAGGCAGAGTTTGCGCCTCTTCTGGTTGACCTTGTTCTGCGCCGCCTTGAAATGCCGTTATCGTGTTCATTTTTGCTCTGTCCCCTGTATCGGGCTGTTATACGTCGAAGAATAAGATTCGGATATCTGGAAATCCTGTTGGTAAGCTGTGGGTAGTTTTGGGATAACATTTCAAAGTGCGCTTTCGTGAAAGCATAAAATCCCAATTTTACAAGCGTTTTCAACGATTCAACGTTTAGAAATACCCACAATATACAGTGGATAAGTTTGCCATAACTACAATCTATGCTAAATAAGGGGTGTAAAGCAACGATTCGAGTTCCAGTATTGGGGCACGGTTAAGAGATCATTAAGGCTATGGCTTAGCCCGTATTCGGATTTGCGTTTTATCACTGCCTCACGGTTTATGAACCCTCCAAGGTCTCAACCGTATTAAGTGAAACTTGCCCGATTGCTTATGCAATCGGGTTTTTTCTTTTCATGTATCAAACAATGTGTATCGTTTCTTTTGGGAACCCGTTGCATCGCTGAGTTCTATTTTTAGTTTTAAGGAAAATACATGTTAGATGAAGCCAAAACCAGAACGCAAAGATTACAATCACGGATGAAGGCAAAAGGCATCCCAAAAGCTGTATTTACTGATGAAAGCTCTATCGCTTATTTGGCGGGATTTTGGGGCTATCTAGGTATAGAATTTGGACGCCCGTCGATGTTGGTTGTGGATGCGGATGACGCGCCTGTTGTGATCACGCCCTTGATGGAATCTGAAATGGTGGGAGCCATGACTTGGGTGGAAGATATCCGTGTTTGGGAAGATTTTGGTCAAAGAAGTTGGGGGCGCGCCTTAAAAGAAATTTTAGCTGACAAGCCAAATTCTATCTGGATTGAACGCAACCATATCCCAGCCATTGTGCGTAACTTTTTAGACGATACATATACGGGCGTTCCATTGTGCGATATTTCCCCTGTTTTGGGGGATATGCGCATGATTAAATCCCCGTTTGAAATTGATATTATGAAACAAGCGGGTGAGATTGCGGGCGATATGATGGCCGCAGCGCATCATTCACTTGCGGAAGGTAAGCAAGAGTTCGAATCCGCCTTAGCTGTGATTGAAGCTGGATCGCGCAAAGCAGCCACATTTTTGACGGATAAAGGGTGGGATAGTTTTGTATCGCCAATGATCCATAATTTACAAATCCTGCAAAGTGGGTCTGATACCTCTATGGTTCACCGACGTGCAAGTGTCAGGACATATGAAAAGTTCGACCCTGTTTATTTTTGCTTTTGTAATATGGCGCAATTTAAACAATACAAACTTGGCTTTGATCGGATGTTTCATATTAATGATGTCACAGATCAAGCTCGCGATGTGCAAGAAGCTGCGATTGAAGCACAGCAAGCGGCCATTTCAATATTGAAACCGGGTATATTGGCCGAAGATGTCGCTCTTGCCGCCAATGAGGTTTACCGCGCGCGCGGTTATGAGACTGGGTATCGCACAGGCCGTTCAATCGGTGTCGCTTATTTAGAGGCCCCAGAATTAAAGGCCGGTGATAAAACTGTTTTACAGGCAGGTATGACTTTTGCCGTGGATGGTGGAATTTCAATTGACGGTGTCGCTGCGGGTCGTATTGGCGATTCTGTTGTAATTACGGAGGATGGATTTGAATATATCACGAATTACCCCCGCGAAATCCTTCTGAGTAAGAGCTAGTCTATGATGAACAGTTTGAATATTGTCGTGGCTCAAAGCCCTTCGAGTTTGGTCGGGCCAAGCCAACGGTTTGATTGGCTTAAGGGTAACTTGGAAAGCGGCGTGGCACAGGGGGCTGATATTCTTGTGCTGCCAGAGTTGTTTTTGACGGGTTATAATATTGGGGAAAAAGCTTGTGAATGGTGCGAACCCTCAGATGGTCCATACGCGCAGCGGATAGCTGGACTTTGCCAAGAACACAGCATCGCTATTCATTATGGATATGTGAATAAGTTCAGATAGATGTGAGACTGTTTTTTTGTTGCCAAGATTTAGGCGGCCTCGGAGACTGAGTATTGTAAAAAACCAACTCACGAGGCCAATATGCAAATCATAAGACTGCACAAGAACGTTTATAAACTTTATGCTTGGGCGCGGACACAAGAATGTTTGGATGCGTACCGTATCAAATACGAAGACACGGTTCGGCAATGGGAAGCTTTACGCGCAGAGGGTGTTTCTCTAGCAAAATGCGCTGAATTTGTCGGCATCTCTCGGTCTACTTATTATCGCTACAAGCGGGTTTTGAAGGATTTGGCGCAAGGGATTATGCCGCCATCAAAGGCCCCAAAACACCGCAATAAGTCACAGTGGGGTGAGGCAGAAAAACAGTTGGTGCTCGAAATTCGCCGCGACAATAAAACCTACGGTAAGGAAAAAATAGGGGCCATCTTGCGGCGCGATAAAAACCAAATCATAAGCGATAGCACCGTGGGGCGTATCTTGGGTTTTCTACGCAAGAAAGGCCTGATTACACGATCAAGGTCTGCACCACAAAAGCGCAAGCGTAACTTCTCCAAGGGCCACGCCAAAGGATGGAAATATAAGGATTACAAAGATATAGAGATTGGAGAACGTGTGCAGATCGACCACATGACTGCCACGAAAAACGGCGTCACCTGCAAGCACTTTCAGGCCTGGGAACGGCGTAGCAAGCACATCCACGCGCAAATTTATTCGAATGCCACCGCACGCTCTGCCAAACGGTTTTTGGAAGAGCTTGTGGAAATAGCTCCCTATAAAATCCTCTCAATTCAAGTTGATGGTGGCTCCGAGTTTATGGCCGATTTTGAGACGGCGTGTGAGCAGATGAAAATCCCGCTCATTGTATTGCCGCCAGCCAGACCGAAATACAATGGTGGCGTTGAGCGTGGAAACCGCACCTTCCGCGAGGAATTCTATGATTGTTGTGATCTGATTGCCGATAGCATTGGAGCTATGCGGTTTGAACTGAGAAAAGCTGTCGAAAAATATAACACATTCAGACCACATCACGCCTTGAAAGGTAAGACACCCATGGAGTACCTTCGAATCACTCAGGCCGAAGCCGCGTGAGTCTCAAAACACATGAACCTATACATATGTTGAAAAAAAAGGGGATTTGATTTATAATGCGTCCCAATGTTTTGGTGCTGATGGCATGCTTTTGACGCATCACCGCAAATTGATCCTGCCACCAGGGTTTGAAGCGGATTATTTCACGGCTGGAAAGTCGTATACGATATTCACACTTAAGAATTTTAAGATCGGTACATTGATTTGTTATGATGCAGAGTTCCCAGAAAACTTTAGAGCGATTGCATCTCAGGGTGTTGATTTGGTTTTAGTCCCAACAGCACTTGGGGCCCAATGGGGTGTCGTTGCACAAAAAGTGATCCCAACGCGTGCTTTTGAAAATGGTGTTTTCGTTTGTTATGCAAACCATGCAGGACATGAAAATGGGGCAGATTATTTGGGCGAAAGCTGCATTGTCTCTCCCATAGGCCAAGATATTTCTAGGGCAGGGCGTGATGCGGGTTTTATAACGGCAACATTAAAGCGTGAAGATGTGAAAGCCGCCCAAGAACGGCTTCCGTATTTACAAGATATACAGCGCTTACCGAAACCGTAATCCCGTTTAAACAACCCGCCAATGCAGATCGTAGCCTGGATTAAACACTGTCACAGGACCTTCGCCCGTTTCAATATGTGCTGGGTAATCTACAGGAATGGCTGACTTCACCAATTCGACCTTATCTTCATTCGGGGCCAATCCGTAATACGCTGGTCCGTTCAATGATACGAAACCTTCCAGCTTGTCCAATGCACCTTCTTCTTCAAACACATGTGCCAAACAGGCCATTGTGTTTGTGGCAGAGAACACACCTGCACAGCCACAAGCACTTTCTTTATTCGGGTCAGTATGCGGTGCACTGTCTGTGCCTAAGAAAAAACTAGGATCGCCGCTTGTTGCCGCTTTACGCAATGCCAAACGATGCTCTTGGCGTTTTGCGACAGGCAGGCAATAATAATGCGGTTTGATTCCGCCCACCAACATATGATTACGGTTGATGATCAGATGATGTGTGGTGATTGTCGCCGCCAGATTATCACCAGCAGAGGATACATAATCCACGCCGTTCTTGGTGGTGATATGTTCTGAAATCACTTTTAACTCTGGTAAACGGCGGCGCAAAGGATCAAGAACCGTATCAATGAAGACGGCTTCGCGGTCGAAAATATCGACCTCTGGTGTCGTTACTTCACCGTGCACATTCATAGGGCACCCAATCGCAGCCATTTTTTCCAAAACAGGCATGACTTTATCAAAATCAGTCACACCAGAAGATGAATTGGTCGTCGCACCCGCAGGATACAACTTTACAGACGTAATCAACCCATCTGCATGGGCCGCAGCGACATCCGCAGGATCAGTGTCATCTGTAAGATATAGTGTCATTAACGGTTTGAAATCAGAACCCTCTGGCAAAGCTGCCATAATCCGCTCGCGGTAAGCTGCTGCATCAACCGCTGTCACAACAGGGGGCACCAAGTTTGGCATGATAATAGCACGACTAAAATCACGGGCAGTTTCAGGCAAAACGGCAGTCAGCATAGCGCCATCGCGCAGATGCAAGTGCCAATCATCGGGGCGGGTGATGGTCATACGTTGGGTCATATCCCCAGTTAACGTCTTTATTTTGCAAGTACCAGTCGTGTTTCACCTTTCGCATCTAAAAAGAATCTCTTAGACTGAGGATATTCTCAGGGCGGGGTGTAATTCCCCACCGGCGGTTATAGCCCGCGAGCGCTTTGCATATGCAAGGGTCAGCAGACACCCGTGAAATTCGGGGGCCGACAGTTACAGTCTGGATGGTAGAGAATGGAGTATAGGTGGCTTTGGCAATCCGTATTCCTGACGCTCTGGGTCTTGTTATGGATGAAAGGATTAGAGCTATGACAACACCCACTAAAATCGCCTTTATTAAGGCACAATGGCACGCTGATATTGTAGATCAATCTCTTGCGGGCTTTATCGCTGAAATCGGTGACGCACAGGTTGATACATTCGATGTACCTGGTGCGTTTGAGATGCCACTCTTGGCAAAGAAACTTGCAGAAACTGGTAAATACGATGCTGTGGTCGCAGCAGCATTTGTTGTGAACGGTGGGATTTACCACCACGAGTTTGTATCAACTGCTGTGGTCGATGGTTTAATGAAAGCTCAAATGGATACAGGTGTTCCCGTATTTTCCGTTTCGCTGACACCGCATAATTTCCAAGAAACGCCAGATTTGATCCAATTCTTCACGGATCACTTCCTGAAAAAAGGGGCAGAAGCAGCGAAAGCTGTAAAAACAACTTTAGCAGTTCACGCGGCACTCTAATTTTAGATATTGGGCGGTAAATATACCGCCCAACCTCCTGCGACCTGTCTCATAATGTTACAGTCTATGTGCGTTTTTATAACCTTATTGTGAGTTTCTTTTCGCGATCAGCTATTTTACGCTACACCTCGTAAAAAGGGTGCCTAGACAATGAACTATCGCAATACAGAAAATGGTTACGGCCTCGTTGCACGTGTCCTTCATTGGGGGATGGCGCTAGCTATCTTTGGTATGTTTGCGCTGGGATATTGGATGCGGACGTTGACTTATGTCAGCCCGTATTACAAATCAGCCCCTGATCTACACCGCAGTATCGGATTGGTGTTATTGGCGTTGTTGGTTTTCCGTTTGGTTTGGAAACTGATCAATAAAGCGCCTGATACATCTGATTTAACACCGTTGGAACATAAAGGGTCAGCCCTGTTGCATTGGGGTTTTTACGGGCTACTGCTTGCTATTATGGTCGTTGGTTACTTTATCTCGACACTGGATGGGCGTGCTATTTCGGTCTTTGGACTGTTTGACGTGCCATCTTTATATTCCCAAAAGGGTTTGGAAAAACTTGCAGGAAAATTGCATTGGATATTGGCTTATCTGGCTATTGGCCTTGCTGTGCTTCATGCAGGAGCTGCCCTTTGGCATCATTTTATTAAAAAAGACAACGTGCTTAAACGCATGTTGAAAGACCAAACTTAACTTAAAAATAAGGACCTCCCACATGTTTAAGAAAACACTTATGACGGCCGCTCTAGCTTTGACACTTGGTACTTCGGCATATGCTGCCAACTATAAAATCGACGTAGCAGGCGCACATGCTTCTATCAATTTTGAAGCCAGCCATCTGGGCTATTCCATTTTAACGGGCCGCTTCGACACATTCGATGGTAGCTTTGAATTTGATGCGGAAAACCCAGAAGCTGGAACTGTATCTGTTGAAATCGATCTGGATTCTGTAAATTCAAATCATGCAGAACGCGACAACCACTTGCGTAGTGGTGATTTCCTTGATGCAGCAAGTAATCCAAAAGCAACATTTACCAGTACAGGTATTAATGTGACGGGTGACAAAACTGCTGTGATAACAGGTGATTTAACAATCCGTGGTGAAACAAAATCTGTTGATCTAGACACAGTCTTTATCGGCGAAGGTAAAGACCCATGGGGCGGTTATCGCGCTGGTTTCACAGGACATACAACGATCCAATTGGCTGACTTTGGTATGGACGGGGTGATTGGGAATGCGCCAATTAAACTGATCATTCAAGTCGAAGGCGTTCGTCAATAATTATGCTTTTAAATTTCCCCGCTTTACGAATGGGTAAAGCGGGGAAGTCTTATTGAGAACATCAATCGTAACTACCCAGCATGGGTATCCGCTTGATAGTCAGCACTATATCCGTGAGCGTATTATTGTCAATAAGCGTTGTTTTTCATACGACGCGCAATCCAGCAATCAATTGATCTGGTGGTTTCAACAGGGTTTCAATTATAGACCAGCCCTGTTTTCTGGCGGTGTTGATCACGGTTCTGAGAATACAGAAGACTTCCGCTCCGCGCAGCGTCCGAAAACAGCCTGATACTTTCTGCCTGACTTTACCCATTCGCAAGTCTCGCTCGGCTTCATTATTGGTGAACGGCACATTTGGATCGACAAGGAAGCGAAGCACCTCTGTCTTAAAGTCTTGCAACCTCAATGCGAGATTATGGCCCGTCCGGCGCTTTGGACGGCCGCGCCGTTTTTTTTCTGTCTGCGCTGATGAAAGTGCTGGCAGTGCTTCATGATACGCTATCGCCTCGGCGATATTTGCATCGTATAGTTCGAATACCGCCTGTATGGCCGCCTCATCCCGCTGTCCGCCTTCGTTGTACATATTCTCAGCCAAGGTCTTCGCCTTCAACAGGATCGCTTTCATAGGCTTTGCCCATGGCTCTTTCTCAATCTCAATTAAAGCCTGCAACTCGCGCAAGTGATGGGCATTACACAAGGCGTGCTCGACCCCCTCCATTTTGAAATATGCCTTCCAGTGATCATGCACCACAATACCCGAGACGCCACAAAGCAACTCTCCGCGTTTGCTTGAAACCCGAAAGTGGCTCA
The DNA here is from genome assembly GCA_965206885.1 of Amylibacter sp. GTDB lineage: Bacteria > Pseudomonadota > Alphaproteobacteria > Rhodobacterales > Rhodobacteraceae > Amylibacter. Next base: position 562,643 of record CBDBLJ010000012.1, read on the forward strand.
ATAAGGGCGAGCAGATCACATGTGTCCAATGCAGTTTGCCAACAGCACGCTGGCCGGTCTCATCCAAATGCACAACGCCAGACTGTGATCCAATCAAAGCTTCCTTGATTGCTAGTGTCATGGGCTTCAAGCGATCCGCTGTGCGCCAGATAAGGCTGGTCAATGTTGCAGGGGCAATCGGCACCCCAAGCAAGTCAATAAATATCTCGCCAAGGCGGTGTTCCGGAATGCAATGAACCGTTTGTAAATAGCTCGCAATGCCTGCAATGCGGGCCCCATACTGCACTGGTGCATTTATACCATCGGGAAAGTCGGCACGGGTGATCCCATCACACTGGTCGCAGCGACACTGATGCGTGCGGTGCTCTGTCACCTGCGGTGGTGGCGGCGGCGGCAGATCGATCACCTGTCGTGCAGTGCTGGCTTCTGCCGTTTCTGGGCTAAGCGGTGCTCCACAACCAGAACAAACCACAGGAAAATGGTCTATAATCGTGTCTGGCGTCGGTGTTTGCCTGAGCGTTTTGCCTGTGTGGCCAGGTTGGCCGCCAGACTTGCGATCAGACGGGCCACGCAGGCTCTTTGTTCGCTTCTTCGCATTGGGTTTACCAAGGCCGTCACTGGAGGGTGGCTTGCCGCTGGTACGGCTATTCAAGCCGAGACGGCGTTCCAATGCAGCTATACGCTCTTCCATATGTTTTTGACACTCTTCCAGATGCTTGTTGATCTGTAGGAGTTCTTCGCAGGCGGTTTGAAAATATGCGGCCCGGGTATCCGCTTCCACCAGACGCTCTTCTAAAGTGAGAAAGCCAACTGGTGGTGCGTCGAACGGCGCCAATTTGGAAAGTTTAAACGTCATTCCCCTATTGATTCAGAGGTTAAGCCATCCGTCAACAAAAATGATGAAAAAATGTCAAAAACATGCTGGGTAGTTACCATCAATCTTCATTCTGGTTTTTACGATCTTTGTTCTCTTGAACGTAATTTTCCTGAATATAAGCAATAGCAGAATTGAGAAACTTGGAATTCTTCAACCTATCTTTATTATGCTCCGTTTCAGTAATATTTTGATCGGGATTTTTCTCGTTATTAGACATCTAGGACATATTCCCTATTCCTTTACTCGATACTCAAAATAAGATTTATGATGGCGTTTGGAATTTACAACCAGCAGCTCCTCTAAAGTATCAAAAATAAACGATGTCTCTACCTTTGTGTTACAACCCTAAATCAGACAACTCTGGATGATCGTCGGGTCTGCGTCCAAGTGGCCAGTGGAATTTGCGGTCTTCTTCTTTGATCGGCAAATCATTGATGCTGGCAAAACGGTTCTTCATCAGCCCCTGTTCATCAAATTCCCAGTTCTCATTTCCATAAGATCGGAACCAATTACCGCTGTCATCACGCGACTCGTAAGCATATCGCACAGCAATGCGGTTATCGGTAAAAGCCCAGAGCTCTTTGATCAAACGATAGTCTAGTTCTTTAACCCATTTCGCAGTTAGGAATGCTTGGGCTTCTTCGCGGTTGTGTACGAATGTTGCGCGGTTTCGCCATTTGGTATCAACTGTATAAGCCAAAGCAACTTTGGTCGCGTCGCGGCCATTCCAGCCATCTTCGGCAAGGCGAACTTTTTGACGTGCCGTTTCTTCTGTGAAAGGCGGTAAGGGGGGGCGTGTCACAGATCTATCTCCTATTCATGTGAATTTGAGCAGAGAGTAGCAGGAGTGGAAAAGCTTGTGCACTAAGTAATTTATCACTTTTATGTTAAGCGAAGAATTCACTATTCAATATGGGTTACTGTGCGTCCAAGATTGGTCTGATAGTCTCTTCTAGAACTCGCTGTGTCACAGGTCCTGCATGACGCAAAAGCACTTTGCCGTTGCGATCAATGACGAATGTTTCTGGAACGCCGTATAACCCCCAATCCAAACCTGTGCGACCTTCGTCTTTGCCAAGTTTAGTATATGGGTTTCCAAGTTCTTTTAGAAAGGATTCAGCCGTAATCACTTGGTCTTTGTAGTTTATACCGTGGATGACAATGCCTTCATCGGCCAAGGCCTGTAAGGTTGGATGTTCTACGCGACATGGCCCACACCAGCTGGCCCAGAAGTTGACCAGTTTAATGCCATCCGCTTGAAGATCGGTCGCTGTCAGTTCTGGTGCTGTGCCCAGTGCTGTTATTGTTAGTTGCGGGGCATCACGCCCGATCATTGTGCTGGGCAAACTGTCAGCGTCTTCGCGGTTCAAACCGAATGCGAAAAGCGCGGCAAGTGCCATAAACAAAACAGGAGGCGCAATGATCCAAGGGGATATTCTACTTGCCATTGCGCGCTTCCTCAGCTGCCAAAATACGTTTGGAACGCTTGCTTTGAAGCCAGGTCAAACCCGTTAATCCAATCAAAAAGATAAAGGACACAACATAGGCCAAAATGACAGTATCAGCGTATTTTCCTAGATCAGGCATTACGTATTCCTTGCGGCTAAAGCGGTGGCGCGGCGCATTCGAATTTCTGTGCGGGTGCGGACCAAGACCAATAGAACAAACATCAGGACAAATCCTGCGATGCATAATATGAGCGGGTAATAGAACGTGTCGTCAACGTGTTGTTCTTTATCTAATGAAAGGGATGCACCTTGGTGTAATCCTTGGTTCCAAAAATTCACAGCATAGCGTGATAGCAAAGCAAAAACGGACCCGATCATGCATAAGATGGATGTCAGGTCAGCGGCGGTATCGCTGTCTTCAATCGCGTTCCATAGTGCGATGTAGCCAAGGTAGAAGACGAAGAGGATCATAAAGCTGGTCAGACGTGGGTCCCATGCCCAATAAGTGCCCCACATTGGCTTGCCCCAAATCGCACCTGTGCCCAAAGCAATGAGCGTCATTGTGATACCAATTGGTGCGGCTGCTTTGGCTGCTAATGCAGATACATGGTGGCGACGCACAAGCCAGATCAAGGATGCAACCAGCATCATGATCCACGCGTTGATTGCCATCAATGCACTGGGAACGTGAAGGAATATGATCTTTACCGTAGAGCCTTGTTTGTAATCATCAGGCGTGCCAAAAAAACCCCACAAAATGCCTGTAACCAAACACAGTGCTGTAAGGACGGATAGGATCGGGATCAGGCGGCCTGAAAGCCCCATGAATTTGACCGGATTTGCATATTCCCAAAGTGACATAATGGCTGTTTATCCTTTTTTGGCAGTAGAGCAACGGGTGTCTTGTCACATGGTTGTTATTTGAGATTGGCTTTTAAGGCCAATGCGCTTGCGAAAGGCATTAAGACGATACTGAAAAGCGTTAAGCCAGTTAGCAATAACAAGCTAGGTAACGGGTCTAATCCGTCTATCGCTTTGGTGACAGTGACTGATCCGAATATCAAGGTTGGGATGTAGAGCGGTAAAACAAGGAGGGATAGTAACAATCCACCACGTTTGATACCAACTGTGATCGCGGCACCAAAGGCACCTATGAATGATAAGGCAGGAGTGCCTATTAAAAGGCTGGCGAAGAGCCAAATATAGGCAGTGTTGGGTAGGTTTAATAAGTAGCCAAGTGGGATGGCTGCAAGAGTTAGAGGTAAACCTGTTGTCATCCAGTGGGCCGCCGCTTTTGCTGTTACGATCCCTGAGAGTGGAATAGGCGATGTGGCAAGGACGTTTAATGTACCGTCTTCGGCATCCAATTGGAAAATGCGATCAAGGGATAGGAGACAAGCCAGTAAGGCACCTATCCACAGAATGCCTGGGGCTATTCGGGCAAGTAGGATAAGGTCTGATCCCACACCGAAGGGTACGAACATCACGACAATTAGGAAAAATGCCAAGGCAAGACCAAAGCCACCCCCTGTACGAAACGCTAATTTCAAATCGCGTAATAAGAGGGCCAGCATTTAAAACGACCCTTCTAAAAACACATCACCACCTTGAGGGTGTTCAGGTTTGAATTGGGACAGGTCTAATGTGCGTGCGTTTTTTATATCCAAATCAATATGCGTAGACAGAACCGCGATACCACCAGACTGGCAGTGATCGTCGATCATTTTTGTGACCAATGCGGTGTGTTCTGCATCTAATGATGTTGTTGGTTCATCCATTAACCAAACAGTGCGATTGGAAACCAATAGCCGTGCCAAACCAACACGGCGCTTTTGGCCCGCAGACAGGTTTCCTGCTGGACGGCCCGCAAAATCGGTCAGGCTAAAATCTTGCATAACGGATGTAACTTTATCTGCGCCATAAACGCCCATCCAAAACTGTAAATTCTCGGAAACAGTCAATTGAAATTTAATCGCATCCAAATGTCCTGAGTAGGCGATATCATCCGGATCTAGGGTGCATGTGCCGTGATCCTTTGGTGCTAACCCTGCAAGGGTGTTCAATAATGTAGATTTACCAACACCATTGGGCCCACGTAAAATCAAACAATCGCCCGCAGTCAGTTCAAAACTGACATCAGATAAGATCATTGTATTGCCGCGTATGCAGCATAATTTATCGACACTAAAACTCATGTCTGTTGATTAACGCAATCAGGGAGGATGGGAAAGGATGTAAAAAAGGGCCGCGGGAAGTGCGACCCTTTTCCTTGTTCAAAGCTTGTAATGGATTACCGACGGAAAATGATCTGCGGATTATACGAGGTGAACAATTCTTTTAACGTGTCTTTTGCGCTTTTAATCATGCTATAAAGCGCATCAGAGCCTATTTTACGGGCATATTGTAAGGCTTCGGCCATTTCTTTCGGATCAATATAACTTTTCATGGCCTTGTTCCTAATTTGGGACGCTAGTTTCTTAACCCCTGTATATCTTTGTTAAAGTAACGTAACAAACGAGACTTTCTTTTTTATCAGATAAGATATACTTAACTGAATATGAATGATCGTTTGCCCCCTTTAACTGCATTACGTGCTTTTGAAGCTGCTGCAAGACATATGAGCTTTGCTGATGCTGCAGCAGAGTTACATGTCACGCCTGCAGCTTTAAGTTTTCAGATTAAATCGTTAGAAGAACATCTGGGTGCGCCTGTTTTTAGGCGTCTAAATAGACGTGTAGAGCTGACAGATATTGGCGCAGGGCTAGTGCCAGGCGTGCAAGAAGGGTTTGATGCATTGCAAACGGCATGGTCGACTGCTTTGCGCCGCTTGGATCAAGGCCATCTGACAGTGACTGCTGGGCCTGCGTTTATGACGGCTTGGCTGGCACCGCGGGTATCTCAGTTTGTGACCATGCACCCAGAATTAGAATTGCGTTTGACTGCCAGCTTGAAGGTGTTGAGTTTTCAACGTGATGGGATCGATTTGGCAATTCGGTTTGGACCAGTGTCTGCAACAACGGATCAAGAGTATTTTTCCGAGCATTTATTCCGTGATTGGGCCACTCCTATGGTTGCTCCAGAGTTGGCGAAAACCATTTGTAAGCCCGAAGATTTATTGGCACATAGTTTTATCGGGCATGGCAGTAATGATATTTTGTATCCACTGGAGCAATGGGATGAATGGTGTAAAGTGGTGAAACTCAAACAACCCAAGACTAAGGGACCTTATTTTTCAATGCCAGATGCGGCTTTGAACTATGCCGCAAACGGTGGTGGTGTAGTCTTAGGACGGGTGTCGTTGGCAGAACCTTATCTAACCAGCGGGCGGCTTGTGATGCCGTTGGTCGAAACTGTACGCCGCGAGATTTATTTTCCAATAATTGGTTAAAACCACCAGCTTTTAGCTGGTCAGCTTTAGCGTTATTTACATAAGGTTTCCTTCCATTTTAAGACCCAGCGTTGCGGTAAGGTCTTAAAATGGAAGGAAACCTTATGATCTATTCTACTGGAAGTCATAGCAGATATTATCACAGATACCATATCGTTTGGGTAACAAAATATCGTTACAAGGTGCTGCGTGGTGAAATGCGTGAGCGTATTCGGACATTGATACGACAAACGTGCAATGAATTGGGCGTACACATTGAAAAAGGCGTATTGTCTACCGACCATGTGCATATGTTTGTGTCAGTCCCGCCGCACGTCCCAATTTCAAAGGTGATGCAACGCGTAAAAGGGAGGTCCTCATACAAGATACAGCGGGAGTACCCCGAATTACGCAAACGCTATTGGGGGCAACGGTTCTGGGCTAGAGGCTATTTTTCAACGACGAGTGGAAATGTGACGGATGACGTTATTCGTCAGTATCTTGAATTACATTCAAAACGTGAACCTACCGACGAAAGTCGGTAGTTGTTCAGTATCGCCTGGTATGCCCGAAGGGGTTGGAAAATGATCCGAATGTGGTGATCTTCCGCCAATGGATAAGCGAAGAGATTAAGTCGTTAGATGCTTTTTCAAAAGGGCGTGTATTCGTTTAGGTCACGAAGTGTTGTCCCTGCGCGATAGGATGTTAATGGTCATTTATGCGAAGGTACGGATAGCTAGGGTGAAGCCAACTATGGATGCCCAAAGGTGTATTTATCTAAATCAGAAATTTATGGATTTCATCCATCAGGTTTACGCCCAGAAAAGGCAGATGATTTAGCATACCCTTTGCGTAATGGATTACAGCGTGAAAACCTGTTCGGTCCTGAACAAATAGCGGGGCGAACATTTCCTATTGCATGTGTTGCTTTGGAAATCACCCAGCGGTGTAATTTGGATTGTACATTGTGTTATTTATCTGATCTCGCAGAAGTTGTCCAAGATGTACCGATGTTTGAATTAAAGCGTCGGATCAAGACCATACATGATCATTACGGCGATTATACGAATGTACAGATCACGGGTGGTGATCCGACGCTGCGGTCACTTCCTGATTTGATTGAGATTGTCTCCGAAATTAAATCTTACGGTATGCGCACTGCACTTTTCACCAATGGTATCAAAGCCAGCCGTGACATGCTCAAAGCCTTGGCAAAGGTTGGTTTGAACGATGTGGTGTTCCATGTTGATATGACACAAGAACGCAAAGGCTATGCATCTGAACAGGATTTGGATGTGATCCGATTAGAATATATTGAACGGGCAAAAGACCTACCGTTGCGCGTTTTATTTAACACCACAATCTATGATCAGAACGTAGCGGATATTCCGCGATTGGTTCGGTTTTTCAAAGATCATGCAGATCGTGTGAACCTTGCTTCGTTCCAAATGCAGGCGGATACAGGGCGTGGGGTGCTACGCGAACGAGATATGGATTTGATCACACAGCAATCTGTTATGGGGCTGGTCGAAGATGGGGTTGGTATCGCGTTGACCTATGATATGCCAATGATCGGACATCCCGATTGCAATAAATACACGGCTGTTTTGGTGGCGGGAAATTCTGTGACACCGTTATATGATGATGCGCCATTCTTTTCGAAGCTGTTCCATATGATTGCAGAGCAAGGTGTGGATTGGGCGGTGGATAGTAAGGTTTTACCACGGGCCATAAAAGCTTGCTTAGCCAACCCCAAATTGATGGGGTTGGGGCTGATCTATGGTCTGAAAAAAGCATGGGCTTTGCGGGCAGGTTTGTTGCGTGGACATAAGCCGCATCGGATCAGCTTTTTCATTCACAACTTTATGGACGCTGAAAAACTGGAAAAAGGCCGCTGTGAGGCTTGTGTGTTTATGGTCGCCACTGCTGATGGACCGTTGTCCATGTGTGTTCATAATGCAAAACGCGATGCGATGATTACTCAGGTGGTGCCCAAAAAGACTGGTCAAAGTGCATGGGATCCATTGGCAAAGCATCGCCGCAATATCGGGTTGGAAAATATGCCCTATAAAAAGTTAAAGGGCCGCCAGCGCGCCCAAGAGGCGCAAAAACGTAAGGCCCGTGCCTAAGGCGCAGCCACTGCATCATTCAACGACCAATCGTATGCGTATTTGGCGATGCGTTTCTTATCCTTAAGGGCCGCTTTTAGGTCTGGAAGCGCGTATTTGTGAATGTGGTTTAAGACTGCTTCATTCGAGCCGCCAAAATCATCTTTGTACCAAGAATAGATTTTTGAGGCTTGGATTTGACCATTTGGCAATACAGTTACGCCGCGTGGATCATTCACAAAAGCAATGGCCGCATCGTGTAAGGATCGCTGGATGTTCGCGCCAGTATAAGCTTTCTGCCCTAAATTTGGGCAACCAGCAGCAGCACAATTCAATATGTAATGAATGCGCGGCTCATTTGCCCAAAGCGGACGCACAATGCCATGTTCAATATCATGTAGACTTAGGGGGTTGCCGTTCACGTTAAGACGTTTATCTTCCCAAGGCCCCAGATCAAACGTAAGCATCAAGGGAACCCCCTCTATTTTGGTTTGATTTGAGATGCGATTATTGCGCGAGGCTGGCGGTTTGGTTGGCGCGATATGAGGATTTTTCTGATGAGCAAGCGACGGGCTGGGCGAGGTTCCAAATACACGGATGATTTTAAGCGACGGCTAGTGGCGGAGAGCCAAGGTGATGGCGTGAGTGTTCCGATGGTCTCGCGGCGTCATGATGTGCCACCCCGCCGGATTTACGCGTGGCGCGGTGATGCGCGGTTCCAGCCGGACGCGTCGGGTGATACCGGCTTCATACCAGTCGAAGTGGCAAACAGTGATACTGATGTTTCATCTGTGCTGCCAGAAGCGCAGCTTACAACCAGTCCCCAGATTGAGATCACTTTGGAGAATGGGCGCAAGCTGAGCGTGAGCGGTGGGGTTGATGCGGGCTTTGTGCTGGAATTGGCGCGTGGGCTGGCGGCATGATCCCGGTACTGGCGGATGCAAAGATCTGGCTGGCGGCGGGGGTGACTGACATGCGGCGCGGGTTCAACGGTCTGGCCGTTCAGACCGAGCAGGTTCTGGGGGGGGATCCTTACTCCGGCCATCTGTTTTTGTTCCGAGGGCGACGCGGTGATCAGATCAAGATGATCTGGTGGGATGGTCAGGGCGCGTGCCTGTTTACCAAGCGCCTTGAACGGGGTCGGTTTATCTGGCCCTCTGCTCAGGAAGGTAAGATCAACCTGAGCCGTGCGCAGCTTGCGATGCTGATGGAAGGTCTGGATTGGCGTATGCCGCTCAAGACATGGCGACCCAAGATGGTAGGTTAGAGGCAATGTTTTATGGGTATTTCTGACGTTTTGGGATTCCCATGAGGCCCTTGATTTGGTAAGGAGTGGCATGAGTAAGACCCCTCCAAATCTGGCTGATTTGCCCCCTGACGTGCAGGCGTTTGTGGCCGCACAAGCGGCGGAATTGGCTCGTAAAGACGCGGAGTTGTTGGGGCTGTCGTTGAGCCATGCCACAGCGCAAAAGCGCCTTGAAAATGAGATGGAAGCGGCTCTTGCTGCGGAGCGCGCCGCCCATGCGCTTGCCATTATGAGCAGAGATACCCTGATTGCCGATCTGCGCCTGCAATTGCACGGACATAAAAAACATCGCTTCGGTTCAAAGTCAGAAAGCAGCACACAGCTGGCGCTGGCGCTGATCCTTGAAGATCTTGAAATCGAACAAGCCGCTGAGACGGATGATGAGAATGGGCCCTCTGACGCTGAGACCACAAAGCCGCCGCGTACCCCGCGCAAGCGCAAACCTTTCCCCAAGGGGCTCAAGCGGGTCAAAAAGACCATCACGCCCAGTGATGCTTGCACCGACTGTGGTGGCAGCTTCAAAGTGCTCGGGACAGATGTGATGGAAGAACTGGAATATGTGCCCGGCCATTACGTCGTAAAACAACTTGAGCGCCCACGACTGGCCTGCACCTGTTGTGAGAAGGTGGTTCAGGCCGAGATGCCAAGCCGTCCTATTCCCAAGAGCTTTGTCGGCCCTGCGTTGATGGCCCACATCTTGTGCTGCAAATACGGCTATCATCTGCCGCTGTATCGTAAGCATCAAGGGAACCCCCTCTATTTTGGTCTGACTTGAGCTGCGATTATTGCGCGAGGCTGGCGATGTGGCTGGCGTGATATGAGGATTTTTCTGATGATCAAGCGACGGGGTGGCCGAGGTTCCAAGTAAACATCAACGCTGCATTATCTGATCGTTGATTCGTTGGGCCAGCTTTCGGGCTTTGGGTGTGTCCAGAGCCTCAAGTTCACTTGCGATGAGGCACCGGTGAGGCGGATTTTCCAGTGCGTATCTTCCGATTTCAACAACGATGTCGTCATCGGCGACAGTTAAAAGCGCTTCGATCTTTTGGCTGGTTGGATTTTTCCGGAACTCGGCAAGCAATCCTGCCCTTGCGCTGATATGGCCCAGATTCCCCGCCACTGTCAGAGCGGTTCGTCGGACTGAAGGGTCTGGGTCGCTGAACCCGATTTCCAAGGTGCTTCGCTGTGGGCTGTTCGATTGTATAAGGATGAAGGCTTGGGCACGGACTGTTGGTGCGCCGTGTTCCAGCCATGGCAAGATTTGTGCCTGAGGCAGCTTCAAGCCCACGCTCACAGCGGCTTGCAACACAAACGGGAGCAAGCTGTCGGGCAAGTCCTGTGCGCCAAGGATCTTGCTGATTTCTTTTTTTGCAGCTTCATTCCCAATGGCGCGAAGAGTTTCCAAGGCAAGCTTTTGTTCTGGTAAAGGGGTCGCAATTCCGAACCCCTTAAACCGGTTCCAAAGCGCGACGAGACCCGGAACGGCTATATCTCCCAAGCCCCGTTCCACAATCTGGGCGCACAGCAGGTCGACGTTGGACAGTGTAGCCTTTGCCGTCTTCTCGACGAGGTCTTTGTCGGACAAGCCTTCAAGGTTTTCAACGCCCAAGTCGTGCTGTGAGGTATCTGGCCCTTGCCAATTCCCGCGCTCTTCAAACAGATCCCCTTGCTCTGGGAGTGCCGCTGAATCACGGGGGCCGATCATGCCGCTATAACGCTTTGTTCCCGCTCCTCGATCATCTCCTGATAGGCCCACGGTAGGAGATCTTGCATACGGTTTGCGGGATGATCCTGGATGCGCTCGAGCACCCATGCGAGCCAGGCTTCGGGATTGACGTTGTTCATCTTGGCGGTTTCGATGAGGGTGTAGGCTATGGCGGCGGATTTTCCACCTGCCTCTGATCCCATGAACAGGTAGTTCTTACGTCCAACGGCCACAGGGCGCACCGCACGCTCGGCTGTGTTGTTGTCGATTTCCAGAAAGCCATTGTCGAGATAGGGCCGCGCCTTTGGCATGCGCGCGAGCGCATATCTGATCGCCTTGGCCAGCGGCGTCTTAACGGAGATCTTGCCCAGCTGCTCCTTGAGCCAGATTTCCAACTCATCAAAGATCGGCTTGGCATATTCCTGACGCAGGGCCACGCGCTCAGCAGGCGCCAGACCCCGCGCTTGTGCCTCAACATCATAGAGCTTTCGAATGCGCAGAACGGCTTCGCCCGCCACGGGCAGCTTCAGACTTTCAAACAGGCTATAAAAATCCCGCCGAACATGGGCCATGCAGGCCATCTCTTTGACGCGCCCCGTCCGATAGGCGTCATTATACCCAGCATAGGCATCCGCATGGGCATAGCCCTTGTAGGGCTTGAGATGTTTGCTCGGATGTTCTGCGCCCCGGTTGGTGGAGAACTGATACCACACCGCCGGTGGTGCGCCGCTCGCCCAGGCGCTCTCATCTCTGGCATAGACCCAGAGCCGCGCGGTTTTTGTCTTGTTATTACCGCGTCCCTTGCCCTTTTGGAGCAGTTTGACCGTGGTGTCGTCCATGAAGATCGCTTGCGCCTCAAAAACGTGATCCCGGATGGCATCAGCCACGCGCTCCAACAGCTTAGTGCATTTGCCGACCCAGTTGGCCA
>CBDBLJ010000013.1:0-126882 GCA_965206885.1 Amylibacter sp.
TCAAAACACATGAACCTATACAATTTGATATAGATTTTGGATTTATTTGGTGTGAACTAAGAAGAGCAGAAACAGCAGCTGAAAGGCCAAAGATAATACTTAGAGATGAAATCGCAGTTTTAGCTGCGTTTTGAATAGAACAAGGTGAAGAGAACGCGTAAAGTCCAGCGCTAAAACCCAAACTTGTAATCAGTATAAATAAAATAGCATTTCGGGTACTTTTATTTTCCAATAATTGGTTAAAACCACCAGCTTTTAGCTGGTGGTTTTAACCAATTATTGGAAAATAAATTTGCGCGTGGATGTGCTTGCTACGCCGTTCCCAGGCCTGAAAGTGCTTGCAGGTGACGCCGTTTTTCGTGGCAGTCATGTGGTCGATCTGCACACGTTCTCCAATCTCTATATCTTTGTAATCCTTATATTTCCATCCTTTGGCGTGGCCCTTGGAGAAGTTACGCTTGCGCTTTTGTGGTGCAGACCTTGATCGTGTAATCAGGCCTTTCTTGCGTAGAAAACCCAAGATACGCCCCACGGTGCTATCGCTTATGATTTGGTTTTTATCGCGCCGCAAGATGGCCCCTATTTTTTCCTTACCGTAGGTTTTATTGTCGCGGCGAATTTCGAGCACCAACTGTTTTTCTGCCTCACCCCACTGTGACTTATTGCGGTGTTTTGGGGCCTTTGATGGCGGCATAATCCCTTGCGCCAAATCCTTCAAAACCCGCTTGTAGCGATAATAAGTAGACCGAGAGATGCCGACAAATTCAGCGCATTTTGCTAGAGAAACACCCTCTGCGCGTAAAGCTTCCCATTGCCGAACCGTGTCTTCGTATTTGATACGGTACGCATCCAAACATTCTTGTGTCCGCGCCCAAGCATAAAGTTTATAAACGTTCTTGTGCAGTCTTATGATTTGCATATTGGCCTCGTGAGTTGGTTTTTTACAATACTCAGTCTCCGAGGCCGCCTAAATCTTGGCAACAAAAAAACAGTCTCACATCTATCTGAACTTATTCAGATGTGTTTTAATTGCCGCTTTTTCGAGCCACTCGTTTTTTGTGATGCTTTCAAGTTCAAGTTTTGTATTTTTTATTGTTCTGGGGCGAATGTTTAGTTGTGCAATCATTTCTGCATGCTCATATTCATTTTCATTTGTTGAAGCCCCAAATAAGTGTCCAATCAGGCTATCGGTAGAGATATCCAGACTTTCTAAGAAGTTGGCTGCATCAAATCTAATGCTTTTGACACCTTTCGATCTGATCGTGTTTACAGTCAATTTATTGGGAGTGTTTGCAAATGACATACATCCTGCTGGAAAATCAATGTTGTGAGCTTCGGCTAGCTGACCAATCGCTCCGATTAGTAGATGGATTCGGTTTCCCAAGTTGCAAGTAATCATGTCGTGACCGTCAACGAGGATTGCGATTTCATGTTCTAAGAATTCAGCTTGATCTGGTGCTGGAATTGGTTCTGTAGAGTAAGCTAATTCTTTTAATTTTATTGTACTTTTTTTGCACCTTCTTCATACAGTGCAAATAATGCTGCTATAGCTTGATTAGTCTGTGGAAACTGAGGGAATTTAACTGCTGTTTTATCCCACAAACCACGCCTTACAATTTGCCCTTTTGGCTCTTCTTGGTCTTTAATTTCAGAAAGTAATTCAGCTAAACTCCATGGGCAACTTTTGTGAATAATAGCTCGATGTACTGATAATGTTACTTTTTTAGTCTTAGGCATAATAAATAACTCCAAAAACTGAACAACTACCGACTTTCGTCGGTAGGTTCACGTTTTGAATGTAATTCAAGATACTGACGAATAACGTCATCCGTCACATTTCCACTCGTCGTTGAAAAATAGCCTCTAGCCCAGAACCGTTGCCCCCAATAGCGTTTGCGTAATTCGGGGTACTCCCGCTGTATCTTGTATGAGGACCTCCCTTTTACGCGTTGCATCACCTTTGAAATTGGGACGTGCGGCGGGACTGACACAAACATATGCACATGGTCGGTAGACAATACGCCTTTTTCAATGTGTACGCCCAATTCATTGCACGTTTGTCGTATCAATGTCCGAATACGCTCACGCATTTCACCACGCAGCACCTTGTAACGATATTTTGTTACCCAAACGATATGGTATCTGTGATAATATCTGCTATGACTTCCAGTAGAATAGATCATAAGGTTTCCTTCCATTTTAAGACCTTACCGCAACGCTGGGTCTTAAAATGGAAGGAAACCTTATGTAAATAACGCTAAAGCTGACCAGCTAAAAGCTGGTGGTTTTAACCAATTATTGGAAAATAAATTCTCTCGAGTTTGTATGAAATGTGTTGCGAGTTCAACCAGAAGGGGAATGTTTGCTCGTAATGTATTTTAAAAAACTATGGTTTTATTACTTTAATATTAAAGAACAACTACTTGGACACATGTCCTAACTGGGACATCCCGCCAAATGAAAAAAACCGCTCCAAAGGGAACGCTTTCTATTCTTAAAAAACAGTCCGACTTAACGATGGATGCTTAGGTCCTGATAACGAGCCACTTCTTTGCCTTTTGAGTAATCAAGTCGCTTACGACATAGAGCAACCATTTTAGATAGGCGCGCCTATATCGAGAAAGTTGCGGGATGAGAAAGAGGGTGTCGATTTGGGTTGCTGAATCTAGTTTATATTACCGCTAAGTTTGAAATCTATTTCAAGATGTCTTTGAATTGGTAGCTGTTGCGGATGGGGTTGGATATCACCCAATCTGCACTGGCCCCACTTTGCACCGTTAGCGTATCGCCAGCTTGCAGGTCTATGATCTCACCATCAGAAAAGGTTAACACAGCCGCGCCTTCGTGCACATACATAGTAACCGTACGGTCATACGCGTAGCTGAAGGTTGGGTCTGAACATTCCCATATCTCCCAGTTGGCGATTTCACGTTTGATGTCTTCAGTGGCTTTGCGACGATTGCAGAACTTAGTATCTAGGTGGCGTTCATTTAGTGTCATATTATGTCCTTATTAGACGGCACGATGATAGGGAATGGCAGTGGGTTGTAATGGCTCTTGGCCCAAAATTATGTCTGCGGCTTTTTCTGCAATCATAAAGACGCAGGCGTTGATATTGGCACTTGGTACGGCGGGGATAACAGAGGCATCAACGATGCGTAAACTGTCGATACCACGAAGCTTTAGATCGAGGTCGACCACTGCACGTTCATCCCCATCGGCCCCCATGCGTGCGGTACCACAGGGGTGATAGGCAGATGACGCATCTTCACGAATGAATTCATCCCAATCTGCATCTGTTTTTACATGTGTGCCTGGCAGGTCTTCGCGTTGATGAAACTCTTTAAACGCAGGTTGAGACAGCAATTCGCGACCTAATTTTAGACCCTCACGCATCACGAACCAATCATTGTCGGTCGCGAGATAATTGGGGTCGATGAGTGGTGCATCATTTGGATTGGTAGAAGCGAGCCGCACGGTGCCTCTGCTTTCAGGTCGCATTGGACCAGCTCCCAGACGGTAGCCGTTTTTGCTTGGATCGGGAATCCAATTGGGTCCAAAGAGGATTGGGAAGAAATGAAACTGAATGTCAGGGTGGGTCGTTTCTGGCGTTGAGCGCAGGAATGCCCCCACGTGGCACTGGTTTACGGCTGCAACGCCGCCTTTCCATCCGAACCACTGCATGCCTGCCCAGACCATGAGATGTGGTTTGAGGTATTTGTTCAGTGAAACGGGTTTATCGGTCTCTACTTGGACATGCGCTTCAAGATGGTCTTGCAAGTTTTCACCCACATTCGGAGCATCTAAAACAACTGGTATACCGTGCTCTTGGAGATGTGCCTCTGGCCCAATGCCAGATAGCATCAATAATTGCGGTGTTCCAAATGTGCCTGCGGACATGATGACTTCGCGTGTTGCGTGGATTTGATGTGTATTGCGCCCTTTGGCGATTTCGACGCCCACTGCACGGTTATTTTCAATTAACACACGCAGAACTTTGACATTGGGCATGACTGTTAGGTTTTTGCGTTTTGGCTGTGAATGTAGGTAAGCGCGTGCTGAAGTGCTGCGATACCCATCTTCGACTGACATCTCGAACCGACTGACACCTTCTTGACCCGCATCTAAGAAGGCGGCGTTTAGTGGATTCAAGCTTTGTTGGGTTTTGACACCGACCATCCCTGAATTGTTGCGATATTCATTTGCAGCTCCGTCACGCCGTTCAAATTTTTTGAAGTACGGCAAGCAATCGGCAAAGGACCAGTTTGTACAACCTTCAACTTCGGCCCAATCATCATAGTCGCGCGGGTTTCCGCGTAAAAAGGTCATTCCGTTGATCGAAGATGATCCACCAAGTGCCTTGCCGCGTGGCTGATCAATCTTGCGGTTGTTGAGATGTACTTGAGGTGTGGTTTTGAACCAATAATTAAATTTACTGGTTGGCTTAAAAGCGGACCGTAAGCCTGCAGGCATCTGAATAATCCAACTGCGATCATCGCCACCATGCTCCAATAAGAGTACAGAAAATTTCCCACTTTCACTTAAGCGATGAGCAAGGACACACCCAGCAGTGCCTGCGCCTACAATCACATAGTCATAGCTTTTCATTAAAGGTACCTTTTCAAATTTTGAAGCGAATCAATGGTTTGTGATTGTCTGTTTTAAGCAGCACAGTTGTTTATTTCTAGAGTGTGTTTGACCCAAACTTTGCAGAATGTTTCAGTGATAATCGAGCCAATAAACGACATGGAGTGTCGCAACAAATGGAAAAACATGTTCACAGTTTACTTAAATCGTAATGCGTATTTGAACTCGAACTCAGGCAAGGTTTGATTTGACAGCCAATAATGTAAAATGACAAAAGATTGCATGTGATTTAAAGCTGCTATGGGTTTGTAAATATCGTATCAAACATGATGCAGGCAGTAACAATAAAGATAAAACCGCTTTTCATGCGCACCAAGCTTGTAAAACCTTTCAAAGGAAACCATTCTCTGATGTAACGTTTCTGTGAACATAACTTGCCGTCAAAATGGAATATAAATGAATCGCTTTAATCTCGGTACATACAAAAAACAGATTTCAACCACATCAGAAGAAGCGCAGTATTGGTTCAACCTTGGATTAAACTGGTGCTATGGATTTAATCATGAAGAAGGTGTGAAATGCTTTCAAAAAGCGCTTGAATCTGACCCTGAATGCGTCATGGCCCATTGGGGTGTCGCTTACGGTGCGGGCCCTTTTTATAATAATGCTTGGCGACAATTAAGCGCAGGCGAAGCAAGCATAGCGACTAAGTTTTGTCATGGGCATATTCAGCAAGCCCGTAAATTTGCATCAAGCGCCAGTGATTTAGAAAACGGATTTGTCGAAGCTTTATCAGAGCGGTTCCAAAAACCTCATGCTGTTAGCGGCGATGAGTATGATCGTTGGGACGAGGATTATGCCAGTGCTATGCGCAGGCATTATTACGCCTTTAAGGATGACCATGATGTTATGGCTATTTTTGTCGAAGCAATCATGACCCGCACACCCTGGAAGCTTTGGGATGTCAAAAACAGAATCCCTGCACGGAATGCGGATACACTCGAAGCGCTGGATGTGATTGAACGCTCTATCGCGATGAATGATGCGGCTGGAAAAACGCAACACCCTGCGATCCTGCATCTGCATATCCACGCGACGGAAATGTCTGAAGAGCCAGAACAAGCGCTGCGTTCGGCGGACATACTCGGCACGCTTTGTCCCGATGCAGGGCACATGAATCATATGCCAGGTCACACCTATGTTTTATGCGGGGATTATGAGGGCGCGAAGGCAGCCAGTGAAAAGGCAATCCGCGCTGACAACATGTATGTGGATTACGCGGGTCCGTTTAATTTCTATACAACAGCACGCGCACATGACCTGCATTTGATGATGTATGCTTGCATGTTTCTGGGTCAATTCAAGCCTGCGATGGCTGCTGCTGATCAATTATGTGCCACACTCTCGAAAGAGGTACTTAGCATTCCTGATCGTCCTCAAACGGCAATAACGATGGAGGGGTATTACTCCATGAAGATGCACGTTTTGGTTCGGTTTGGTCGTTGGCAAGACATTGTCGATGCACCAATGCCAGATGACCCCGTGCTCTATTGTGTATCAACAGCAATGCACCATTACGCCAAAGGTGTGGCCTATGCGGCGTTGAAAGATTTTCCAGCGGCTGAAGAGCAGCGCACTCTTTTTCATGCGGCTGTTGCACGTATACCCGCCGATCGTGTGTTTTTTAACAATGAAGCGCGCACCACATTGGCTATCGGTGAAAAAATGCTGGACGGAGAATTGGCATACCACAAAGGTAATTACGATGCTGCCTTTGCCAGTTTACGCGAAAGCGTGGAGCGGGACGACAATCTTGAATATACCGAGCCTTGGGCTTGGATGCATCCGCCCCGCCACGCACTGGCCGCCTTGTTAGCAGAGCAAGGTCATTACGCAGAAGCAGAAGAGGTTTACCGCACCGATCTGGGATTGAATGGAATCCTACAACGCTGCGCCCAACACCCCGATAATGTTTGGGCTTTGCACGGGTTTGTTGAGTGTTTACAAAAGCGTGGCGACACCGAAGAACTGCCAATATATCAAGAAAAACTCAACCAAGCTTTAGTAAAAACCGACGTTTCCATTACGTCGTCATGTCTTTGTAGGAAAGATTAACATGATCGCAAATCTGATGATGTATCAGCGCCCGCAATTAGAGGACGCACATAATCGCTACTGGCAACTCATCCGTAAAAACTTAACGGATGCAGATGTGGATAGTCCCGAGAATTTATCTCAGGATGCAGAGGAGTTTTATGTTTGGAACCACCCTGATCTGGTGCTCAGTCAAACATGTGGCATGCCATACCGAACATGGTTGCATGATAAGGTGGAACTGGTTGGAACACCTGATTTTGGTATTGATGGTTGCCCCCCTGGATATTATCGCAGTGCTCTTGTTGTCAGAGCAGATGACCCTCGCGAAGACGTAAGCGAGTTTCGGGATGCAATATTTGCCTACAATCAAACCTTTTCCCAATCTGGATACGCAGCCCCTTATTGGCACCTTCAGCCAAAAGGGTTTTGGTTTGAGAAACGACATCAGACAGAACAACATTTGTTATCAGCAAAGGCCGTTGCCCAAGGAGGCGCGGACATTGCATCGTTAGATGCCGTATCATGGAGATTAATGGATCAGTACGAATCCTTTGCAGATGGATTGCGCGTTCTTGAATGGACGATACCCACACCAGGCTTGCCGCTTATCACAGCGCGTGGTCAGAATGCACAGATCATCTTTGAGGCTGTGGAAAAAGCGATCATCCAATTGCAGGATAAGGATCGAAAAGATCTTGGTCTCAAAGGGATCGTTAAAATTCCCAAGGAACTTTACTTGGCAATACCCAACCCAGATTAACGCCTATGAGGGCTAAAAAACTGGGTGTAATCATTTAAATATCAGTTTAAATTCGTGCGCAGTTGTTTGGCAAACATATCCGTAAAGTGCCGAGTGGCCGCTGAACGAAACTGCGTTGGTGGATATACTGAATATATACCGCCTGACGGCAGCGTCCAATCTGGGGTTAGCCTTATTAATTTTCCAGTTTCAATTTCTTCACGCACAAAGAAATCTGGCAATACGGAAATTCCAGCTCCTTCAACCAACATGGCCTTAATTGCAGGTGTTACATCAGCCGCAATCGCGGGGCTCATTTTCACATCAATGGTTTCGTCTGCGTGATTTTTGAATGCCCATTGAAGTGGGTTTGACAAGGCGCGATGTTCGATAAATGGAAGTGTTGTTAACTCAATTGGCGAACTTGGTAACGTATGTTTTTCTATCAATTGCGGCGACGCCACAACGATTTGCTGAAAATCAGCCAGCTTGCGTGCGATATTGGCTGAGTCTGTTAGCCAACCAACTCGATAAGCGATATCAAATCGAGCCTCAACGGGATCAAAACGGGTATCACTCAGCGTTAAATCAATTGTGACTTGCGGATAAGCAGTGCGAAACCTGGCTACAACAGGTGCAACATATGCGGTGCCCAAATCAAGAGGAGCCGTAATTCGCAAGTTTCCAGAAGGCTCAGTTTGCCCTCGGCGTACCATTTCATACGCTTCCTCTGCTTGGGAGACAGAAGCTCGAGCCGCTTCGTAAAATGATTGTCCAATTTCCGTGAGATTTAGGTGTCGAGAATTACGTATCACGAGCGTCGTGCCTAAATCCTCTTCTAAAAGCTGCAGCTGTTTACTCACTACAGCTTTGCTAATGCGCATCCTGTCTGCCGCTGCTGTAATTGTTCCTGCCTCCGCTATGGCCACAAAATACTCCATTCGATTTAAATTGGATTTTTTCATTTTAATGTCACCTTTTGGTTAACATTAAGTCTACAAAGGATGCCTTTAAGTTACAATGATGGTTTTGTATCTACGTTCCAAGCACAACGGAGAATACAATGGCACGTTTTATCTATATCTACGACAGCTACTGCGGATGGTGCTATGGGGCTGCGCCTGTCGTCAATGCGTTGATCGACAGCAGTGCAGATGTCACAGTAATGCACCGTAATTTGTTTCAGGGGACAGGTGCCCATCGAATGGGTGATGGCTTTTCGCAAATGGTCTTGCAATATGATCGACGCATTGAACACCTGACTGGGCAAAAGTTTAGCGATATTTATGTAAAAAACATCTTGGGAAATCCAGATGAGATACTGGAGTCGAGCCTGACTGCACAAGCTGCTGCCTTGGTTCATGATCAAGGTGCAAAGGTTGAGATGGCATTGGCTCACACCCTACAGAAGGCGCGTTATGTTGATGGCATATCTGCTGTTAACGACGAAATTATCCGCAACGCTCTATCCGAATTCAACGTGAAATCCTCGCTGCATGAAGGAATAGAAAAAGCTGCTCAAATCAGTGCCGAAGCCGCGTCTTTGCAGATCAAATATGGAATTCAAGGTGTGCCTGTACTTTTACAATACCAAGACGGTCAGGCAATTCAGATCGATATTTCCACCTACTACAACCTTCCCGAAGAAATCGCGGCGTTAGCCGCATAAATATAATGGAGAAAAAAATGAAAACTATCCTGACAACGACAGCCGCAATGCTGATTTCAACCGCCGCGTTTGCGGCCGATCTAACGATCACACCATTTAATCCAAATGCTGGCAGTCTATTTCCAGTCTCATCAAGCCTGATTGAAGGGCCAAAGGAAGTGATCCTGATTGATGCACAATTCGAAAAAGACGACGCTACAAAACTGGTAGAAATGATCAGTGCAACAGGCAAGACATTAACCACTGTCTTTATCAGCCATAAAGACCCAGACTTCTATTTTGGCCTTGATACCATTCGTGCCGCGTTTCCAGATGTGAAAATTGTTGCCACACCCGAAACGGTGAAAGGGATCGAAAAAACAATTCAGCTCAAATATGATTTCTGGGGCCCAATCCTAGAAGATAATGCTCCTTCTGAATTGATCACCCCTGATGTGTTAGAGGGTGATAGCCTGACGGTAGATGGAGAAACTGTACAGGTCGTTGGTCTTGATGGGCACGATCCGGTTCACACTTTCCTTTGGGTACTGAACCGCCCCTAGTTTACCGGAGTCAAAAAAGCACGGAGACTAGAAGAATGACGAATGGAAATTCAGGAAATAGATTTACGCCAGAAATACGCGCACGAGCGGTATGCCTGGTGTTAGAAAATGAGGCTGATTATACGAGCAGAACACAAGCTGTTTTATCGATTGCAAAGAAGATTGGCTGCAATGGTGATACGCTACGTGTGTGGGTTCGAAATCACGAAATTGAAATAGGATTACGCAATGGGGTTACACAAGCGGAGCGTGATGAGTTAAAAATCCTCCAGCGAGAAAACAAAGAGTTACGGCAAGCGAATGATATTTTGCGTAAAGCGTCGGCTTTTTTCGCAGCGGCGGAGCTCGACCGCCTACGGAAGAAATGATTATGTTCATAGATAAACATCGTACAAGCTATGGCGTCGGGTCTATTTGTAAAGTTTTACCAATAGCGCCATCCACCTATTTTTATGAGCGGTCTATAATGCTGGATCCCAGTAAGTCTCCAGAACGCCGCAAACGAGATGTTGTTTTGATCACAGAAATCGACCGTGTTTTTAAAGCTAGTGGTAAACGTTATGGGGCTGATAAGATTTGGCATCAACTTCGCCATGAAGGGTTTGATATTGCACGTTGTACAATTGAGCGCCTTATGAAACAGATGGAAATACAAGGCGTTGTACGTGGTGGCAAGGGGATTAAAACTACACAGAGTAACAAGGCGCAGCCTTGTCCTAAGGATAAGGTAAATCGTATATTCACAGCTCCCGCACCTAACGTTTTGTGGGTCGCTGATTTCACCTATGTCAGTACGGCCATTGGGTTTGTATATGTTGCTTTTGTGATTGATGTCTTTGCACGATATATCGTTGGATGGAAGGTCTCACATTCTCCGAATACGGCTTTGGTCTTTGATGCTCTGAACCAGGGTATCCACGCTCGAAACCCTCAATCTGGCCAGTTGATCCACCACTCAGACAGAGGCGTTCAATATTTGTCGATCAAATATACAGAAAAATTAATCGATGCTGGAATTGAGCCATCCGTTGGGAGCGTTGGTGATAGTTATGATAATGCACTCGCTGAGAATATGATCGGATTGTACAAGACCGAAGTGATTGAACATCAAGGACCATGGCAAGGTAAAAGTGATGTCGAAATGGCAACTCTAACTTGGGTTGATTGGTACAACAATGACAGGCTCTTTGGGCCAATCGGATATATACCACCTGCACAAGCTGAAAGGAATTTCTATGAAACCCTAAATCAATATGATATTGCTGCAGAATGACGGACTAAAATCACTCCGGTAAACTAGGGGCGGTTCATACCATCCGAAAAAACGGCTCTTGGTGGCGTTGTGCTTTATGAAAACGTCCACGTTTGGATCGCCGACAATCAAACCGCTGAAAGTCGCGGCGATTGGCGCTCAACTATGGATCAGGTATTAGCACTCAATCCCGAACGGATTATTCCAGGTCACGTCATTGGCGAAAGTGCTGCAGATGCGAGCATTGTGGAATTCACAAAAGAGTATGTTTCGACGTTTGAAGCTGCAGCAGAAAAATCAGAAAACTCAGCTGAGTTGGTTGCAGCAATGGTACAAGCGTTTCCAGATTTTGAGAACGTTGGTGATCTGGAATTGAGCGCGAAAGTGGTTACTGGCGAGCGTTCTTGGCCCTAAACACCAGCTCAAATCTATGCACCAACTTTTAGGTGCAGTCGTAGCGGAGAGCTAGGAACTCTTATATCTATACGTCTCCGCTACGAAAAAACATTCATGCATCAATCAAGACGCTTACTATTCCAAACATAAAGGCACCATTATGCTTAAATTAACTAAAGAATTCCAAGTTTCATACCGTGCAATATTAACGTCAGCAATTTTTGCACTGGCTTTCACTACAACATTAGCCGCAAATGCTCAGGAGCAAATTATGACACCGTTGGAAATTGTCAAAAGCACATATGAAGGTGTGACCTCAGAAGAAAATGGTCGCAATTTGCAAAGACAGCTAGCAGGGGATGCCAAATGGACTGAAGCTGCGGGTTTTCCATATGCTGGAACATACACTGGATTTTCTGAGATTGCCGAAAATGTGTTTGCACGTTTAGGCTCAGAATGGACGGATTACCGCTTTGTTCCCGAAGGATATGTTGCCGATGACAAACGCGTCGTTGCTTATGGCACATATTATGGGGCTTACAATGAGACGGGAAAAGAATTCACAGCACGCGTAGCACATGTCTGGCTGATCGAGAATTGCAGGATCGTAAAGTTCGAGCAATTCGTAGACAGCGTACCTGTTGTTGATGCGATGAAGTAATTTTAATGTTGGAATTGGTTGCCACGTAACTACGCCTAATGAAGCATTGAGTGGCACTGATATTTCAGGATCAGTTTGCACAGCCTTTAAAGAAAGAATAGCAAGCAAACTGTATAGCATCATCTATGGGAATTTGCCCAGATTCTATCAACACCCAGGCGGCATAAAGCGTGCTTTCAAAAAAAGCTGAAACCCAAATGGTTGGTAGTTTGTTACTTATATCACCAGTTGCTTTAGCACCTTCAATTAGTAAGTTCAGGTCACTGATCTGTTGTGCATTGATTTGTTCAAGCTCTTCATCCTGATCAACCAAGCTCCATAGGTTGGTAAGAAAGTGAAACCTATCACCTAGTGGCACCAGGACTTTAATCACGGTTTCTAATGCTATTCGTCCGCGCAAATCTTCTGTTGGTTCAAGGGCGGTTTCTACTTCTTCAAGGCAGGTTTTTGCTATTTTCTGAATTAGAGCTTCGCGTGTCTCGAAATGACGATACATTGTCGCGCGCCCAATTCCTGCGGCGGAAGCAATGTCAGCAAAGCTGGCTGATGAGTTGCCCATTAGCACATTTATACCTGCTTCGATAATAGCTTTCTCTGATTGAATTTGCCGTTTATCTTTTTTATGAGACATTTTTGTATCATACCTTGTATTGTTTTATGAGACCATTACGTCACATAAGTGAATTCACTGAAAGGTCAACAATTGATTTTTTGGAAAACTAAACTAGGAGATAAGAATGAAACCCTCAATATTGGCTGCAACGCTTGCTGTAGTTATAGGTTCTACAACTGCAGCTACCGCAGCAGAGAATTGCAACATCTACACATCAAATAGCTGTTTTGGTGTTGATTGGTCTACAGCAAGTCAAAACGACATCGACTCAATTGACCTTAAAGCTTAAGATGCAAATGGACGGACAGCCCTACATTGGGCAGCTTCGAGAAGCGATTCTGCCAAACTTATTAATGCTATGATCCAAGCTGGTGCGGACATCCATGCAGAAGACGTCTTAGAATACACACCACTTCACGCAGCTGTTGAATCAGATGAGAGCTCCCCTAGAGTTCTTGAAGCATTGCTAACAGCAGGTTCTGATCCAAATGCAAATGGTGCTAATGGAATTGCAGGCACGCCGCTTCATGCTGCGGCAATTGCCAATCAGCCTTGGGTGCTCGAAACCCTTCTTCAGGCTGGTGCTAATCCTAATGCAGGTGACTTCGACAGTATGACGCCGCTACACACAGCTGGCTTCGCAAACCCTAACCCGAAAGTGATTGAAGTATTGCTCAAAGGTGGCGCTGATGTAAATTTCACTGCCAAATCAGCAGAACGCGCTCAACAAGCAGGCTACAGCCCACTTCATGCGGCTGCAAAGAGCACAAGAAACCCTGAAGTGATCCACGCATTGTTGAAAGCAGGTGCAAATATGGAAGCTTTGAACAGAGATGGATACACACCTTTACACGTTGCCGCCGACGCAAACAGAACGCCAGAGGTTCTACAGGCGATTATCAAAGCAGGAGCGAACATTCACGCCAAAAACCCTGAAGGATTTACGCCACTATAGCCTGACGACTCAACTTTGATTCCACTTTTGATTGGAGAATATCTGTTCAGCGGTTTCTCCTGTTTTTCGCCTATGGGCTTTAGCTTGCGCCCATGTATGTTCAATTGGGTTATAATCGGGGCTATATGCAGGTAGATATTCAAGGATATGTTCTGCATCCGTGATGATTTTTATTGTGTCGCTACGTCTGTGAAAGCTGGCTCTGTCCATTACAAGTACTGATCCTTTGGAAAGGACTGGAATGAGCTGATCTTTGAGCCAAAGATTGAAGATATCCGCGTCAACATTACATGCTGTCAGGCCAACAGTTAACAAGGTGCCAGCCAAAAGCGCTCCAATAACATTGATCCTCCCTTTCGCCTGCCAATCGTGAACACCCACACAGCGTTTTCCGCGCGGGGCATAACCATGGGTGCGTGGCATGTCATGCGCAAAACCACTTTCATCAATATATACAATGGCTTTACCTGCAGCCTCATGGGCCGCTAACCTCTCTTGAAAGGACTGCCTGTCGTCGTCGTTTGCCTTGGGGTGCCGCATGGCTTTTTTTATATGTGATCTTCAATTTCTTAAGGGCTTGCCAAATTGCCTTTGGGCAAACATCAAAACGGTCAGCACGTTCATACTGATAAGCATCAGGATATTTTTCAACATCCTGTGCTAGCTTTTTAAGATCTATTTTACGTATCTTTTTGCGTTCATGCTGTTTGGGTTCAACCCGTTTAGACCATCGCTTCACCGAGGCTACACCCACGGAGAAACGCTCTGCGACCCGAGCAAAACTCAAGCACTCTTGTTCTTTTATCCGCAAAACATGGCGGCGAAATTTAATTGGATGTGTCATGTAACCATAGTATCATAATATTGTCGCTAGGCTATACATGCCGCGGCCTATGTGAACTATCCTGAAATGATTGAGGTTTTGATCGCTGCTGGTGCTGATGTAAATGCGGTTTCATCGGATGGTTTAACGCCGCTTCATGTTGCAGCAATTGCCAATCCTGATCCAGCGGTTGTTTCTTCGCTCGTTACCAGCGGTGCAGAGTTGGGTGCGAAAGACGGTGCTGGCCGCACTCCATTCTATTACGCAAAGCGAAACAAACTGATGAAGGAAACGGATGGTGACGGTTACCGTATTCTCGAGATGACACAGTAATTGACTTTGTATCTATTAATATATTGCCATGCTTGGTTAAACTGGACGTGGCATCTAATATTTCGGTTAAAAATTTTGCGTTTGTAGATAAGTTAACGTTGCTACTCAGAATACTGAATAGCCCTGATTTCACCGGATCACGAGTCAACTAACTATATACATAAAAATTAAATCACATAATAAAAACAATACATTAATCCTATGTCCCAACTGGGACATCCCCTGAAACGAAAAAACCCGCTCCAAAAGGAACGGGTTTTTCTATTCTTGGGTGGTGTCCGACTTAGCGACGGATGCCTAGGCGTTTGATTAGGTCCTGGTAACGGGCCACATCTTTGCCTTTTGTGTAATCAAGTAGCTTACGACGTAGAGCAACCATTTTCAAAAGACCACGACGTGAGTGGTTGTCTTTTTTGTTGGTTTTAAAGTGCTCTGTAAGTGTTGAAATACGAGAAGTTAGAATAGCAACTTGAACTTCTGGGGAACCAGTGTCACCAGGTTTCGTGGCATATTCTTTAATTAGCTCAGCTTTACGCTCTGCAGTTATCGACATCGGGGTCTCCTTGGTTAGAGTTAATGGCGCAAGCCGGGATATCGTCCAGCAGGGCCCATGGAGTCCGTGAATTTGCACGGATGGGGGCTTTTATGCGGGAATCACATGAAATGGAAGCAAAATATGCATATAGCACGGCAATCGCTTGAAAAAGTGGGGATTCCCTTAGCGGGTGATATGTGATTCTCTGGTCATTGAAATGACATTCGGAGCCTCCCATGATCTCAGCCAATATCCTCGACCATTTTTCTGCCATTGAAGACCCACGCCAGAGCTGGAAAACTGTTTATCCACTACCCGAAATCCTACTGATTGTGCTCTGCGGTGTTATGGCTGGTGCTGATGATTTTGCCGAAATAGCCCGATGGGCGGACCGAAAATTGAAATTCTTGCGTGGGTTTCTACCCTTCAAAGATGGCATCCCATCTCATGACACGCTCAATGATGTGATGAACGCGATTCCCGCTGACCTGTTTAGCGAATGCTTCGTTTCCTGGGTTGCGGCCTTGCGCGATGGCGATGATGAGATCGTGGCAATTGACGGCAAGTCGTCACGCCGTGCGCATGGTGAGGATGGCCGCGCCCTGCATCTGGTTTCAGCTTGGGCAACGCGTCAGAGATTGGTCTTGGGGCAAGAATCCTGTGACGAGAAAGAGAATGAAATCAGCGCGATACCTCGACTACTGGCGCGGCTTGAGTTGAAAGGCGCGCTGGTCACGATTGATGCAATGGGCTGCCAACACGGTATTGCTGCGGCGATCCTCGCACAAGGCGCAGACTATCTTTTGGCGCTTAAAGGCAACCAAAAATCACTGCATGAAGAGGTGAGGCTCTATTTCGACCAGACCAGTGGTTTGGAAACCCATGAAACCACCGATGCCGATCATGGGCGGATAGAAATCCGTCGTGCCTATGTCAGTCATGATGTAGAGTGGCTGCGCCCTGATCGGTCTGAGCCTGGCGCACCAAGGTTTCCAGGCCTCGCCGCTATCGGCATGATCGAGGCCGAGGTCAAACACAAAGGTAAAACCAGTTTCTCGCGACGTTACTATCTGTCCTCCGCACCGCTCTCAGCCAAGCAATTCCTGCGCGCCACACGCGCCCATTGGGGTGTGGAAAATCGCCTGCACTGGGTGATGGATGTGGTGTTTCACGACGACCTGATGCGCTTGCGGACCCAAAATGGCCCCGCCAACATGGCTCTGATGCGACATAGTGCAATCAACATCTTCAAGCAAGTCGGCGATACGGCCAGTCTGAAAATACGAAGAAAAACAGCCGCTTGGGATGATAGTTACCTAAAAGCCGCAATCAAAGGTGAAGGCTGAAATCTTCAAGCGATTGCCGTGATGCATATAGGCGGATTCCGTTGGTTTGTATTGAGATATGCTCATCTTTTGGAACCTATACGCTTGCAATTGATTGCGTAGGGACCTTTATTTTCCAATAATTGGTTAAAACCACCAGCTTTTAGCTGGTCAGCTTTAGCGTTATTTACATAAGGTTTCCTTCCATTTTAAGACCCAGCGTTGCGGTAAGGTCTTAAAATGGAAGGAAACCTTATGATCTATTCTACTGGAAGTCATAGCAGATATTATCACAGATACCATATCGTTTGGGTAACAAAATATCGTTACAAGGTGCTGCGTGGTGAAATGCGTGAGCGTATTCGGACATTGATACGACAAACGTGCAATGAATTGGGCGTACACATTGAAAAAGGCGTATTGTCTACCGACCATGTGCATATGTTTGTGTCAGTCCCGCCGCACGTCCCAATTTCAAAGGTGATGCAACGCGTAAAAGGGAGGTCCTCATACAAGATACAGCGGGAGTACCCCGAATTACGCAAACGCTATTGGGGGCAACGGTTCTGGGCTAGAGGCTATTTTTCAACGACGAGTGGAAATGTGACGGATGACGTTATTCGTCAGTATCTTGAATTACATTCAAAACGTGAACCTACCGACGAAAGTCGGTAGTTGTTCAGTTGAATGTAAGCATGGAAGGGCATCCTATGACGACTGACCAAGGAATATTATTTGCTATTTTTGCGGGGTTTTTCGTGATCTTGCTATCAGGGAAATGGCGTTACGATCTGGTCGCGTTTGTTGCCCTTTTGATTGGTGTGATTACAGGTGTCGTAAAAAGCGATGCCGCATTTTCGGGGTTTGGCCATCCTGCAACGATTGTTGTCGCGTTGGTTCTTGTGGTTTCCGCAGGGCTTGTACGATCTGGGGCCGTGTTTTTGATCACACGCACGATGATTGATGCTGGTAGGTCTGTCGGAACACATATCACGATCATGGGCGGCGTTGGTGCAGTGCTGAGTGCATTCATGAATAATGTTGCGGCATTGGCGCTTTTGATGCCAGTTGATATGCAGACCGCGCGCAAAGCAGGCCGTAACCCAGGGGCTACTTTGATGCCTCTATCTTTTGCAACTATTTTGGGTGGCATGGTCACTTTGATTGGTACACCACCAAATATCATTATCGCGGCGATCCGAGGCGAAGCCACGGGTGTTCCTTTTAAGATGTTCGATTTTGCACCTGTGGGTGGTATCACTGCATTGGCTGGTTTGATTTTTGTAGCCTTTATCGGATGGCGATTTATCCCAACAGCGAGCTCAAAAGAGGGGGCGGCTTCACGGTTGCAAGAACTGTCGGGCTATGTCGCGGAATTACTGGTGCCTGAAGAATCCGATTTGATAGGCCAGCGGTTGCATGCACTTTATGACGAAGCAGAAAAGGCTGATGTTGCAATTATTGGACTGTCTCGTGATGGGAAGCGTCGTCACGGCACGGCACGCAATACAGTGATTATGGCTGGAGATGCACTGGTTTTGGAAGCGTCCCCAGACAGCTTGGATGAGTTTCGGACGGCAATGAAATTGGAATTTACCGATGCGACTGGCAAAGAACAGGGCGCAGCTGGTGAAGGTTTGGAGCTTGTCGAACTGGTGGTGCCAGACGGTGCTCGGATCACTGGTCGGTCGGCAATTGCCATTGGATTGCGCTGGCGAAAACGCGCGGTTCTTTTAGGTATATCGCGGCAAGGTAAGCGGATCGCGGACCGAGTGCGCAGTACAGAGATAGAGGCTGGTGATATTTTGCTTTTGTTGGTCCCAAGTGATGCACGGGACGACATTGTTGATTGGCTTGGATGTTTGCCATTAGAAGATCGTGGACTGGCAGTGACACAGGGCAATAAAACATGGGTTGCGATTGGCGTTTTTGCTGCGGCGGTGTTGGCGGCAAGTTTTGGTTGGTTGTATCTGCCTGTCGCGCTTGGCGTTGTCGTGGTTATTTATGTTCTTTTGAAAATACTGCCGCTTGCAGATATTTATGATCATATTGAATGGCCTGTCGTGGTTTTGCTCGGGTCAATGATCCCATTAGGGGCAGCGCTGGATGATGCGGGGGGAACCCAGTTAATTGCAAATGCCTTGTTGGGATTGACCGAAGGTCTGCCTGCGTGGGCGGTTTTGGCGGTTCTTATGGCAGTGACGATGACATTAAGTGATGTGTTGAATAACACGGCAACTACGATCGTAGCAGCGCCTGTCGCCATTTCGATGGCGGATAGCCTAAATGCATCTGCCGACCCGTTCCTTATGGCCGTTGCAGTCACGGCAATCGCTTGAAAAAGTGGGGATTCCCTTAGCGGGTGATATGTGATTCTCTGGTCATTGAAATGACATTCGGAGCCTCCCATGATCTCAGCCAATATCCTCGACCATTTTTCTGCCATTGAAGACCCACGCCAGAGCTGGAAAACTGTTTATCCACTACCCGAAATCCTACTGATTGTGCTCTGCGGTGTTATGGCTGGTGCTGATGATTTTGCCGAAATAGCCCGATGGGCGGACCGAAAATTGAAATTCTTGCGTGGGTTTCTACCCTTCAAAGATGGCATCCCATCTCATGACACGCTCAATGATGTGATGAACGCGATTCCCGCTGACCTGTTTAGCGAATGCTTCGTTTCCTGGGTTGCGGCCTTGCGCGATGGCGATGATGAGATCGTGGCAATTGACGGCAAGTCGTCACGCCGTGCGCATGGTGAGGATGGCCGCGCCCTGCATCTGGTTTCAGCTTGGGCAACGCGTCAGAGATTGGTCTTGGGGCAAGAATCCTGTGACGAGAAAGAGAATGAAATCAGCGCGATACCTCGACTACTGGCGCGGCTTGAGTTGAAAGGCGCGCTGGTCACGATTGATGCAATGGGCTGCCAACACGGTATTGCTGCGGCGATCCTCGCACAAGGCGCAGACTATCTTTTGGCGCTTAAAGGCAACCAAAAATCACTGCATGAAGAGGTGAGGCTCTATTTCGACCAGACCAGTGGTTTGGAAACCCATGAAACCACCGATGCCGATCATGGGCGGATAGAAATCCGTCGTGCCTATGTCAGTCATGATGTAGAGTGGCTGCGCCCTGATCGGTCTGAGCCTGGCGCACCAAGGTTTCCAGGCCTCGCCGCTATCGGCATGATCGAGGCCGAGGTCAAACACAAAGGTAAAACCAGTTTCTCGCGACGTTACTATCTGTCCTCCGCACCGCTCTCAGCCAAGCAATTCCTGCGCGCCACACGCGCCCATTGGGGTGTGGAAAATCGCCTGCACTGGGTGATGGATGTGGTGTTTCACGACGACCTGATGCGCTTGCGGACCCAAAATGGCCCCGCCAACATGGCTCTGATGCGACATAGTGCAATCAACATCTTCAAGCAAGTCGGCGATACGGCCAGTCTGAAAATACGAAGAAAAACAGCCGCTTGGGATGATAGTTACCTAAAAGCCGCAATCAAAGGTGAAGGCTGAAATCTTCAAGCGATTGCCGTGCCGTTGCAGTGGCGGCAAGCTGTGCGTTCTTGACGCCAATAGGCCACAAGAACAACACACTTGTGCTGGGGCCAGGTGGTTATGGATTTTGGGATTATTGGCGCATGGGGTTGCCCCTAGAAATATTGGTTTTGGTGGTCAGCGTTCCTGCGATACTGGTATTTTGGCCTTTGTGAGATTGTTCTTAAATTGCTTCTATTTGAGTTGATCGCATTATGCGGGTAATTTTGTCGTTTAAATATTCTGTTTTAATATTTTTAAGAATGCTTGAACCTTCGCTGTGCGATGCAGGTCTATATGAGTGACTAGCCACGATTCCCCGTTCCATTCTTCTTTAGGAGCCACGATCTCCGTTAAACCGTATTCTTTGGCTTTTGAAACTTCCATAAAGCCGATACCTGTTCCTGATAGGATGGCTTGGTTGGCTACACTTCCGCTTGTGGCGCGGAAAATGATGCGGTCCGATGGAATATTGGTAGCCAACCATTTGAAAAAAGGAGCGCCGATAGTTGCATCATGTGGGCCGATAAAATCGTGATCAATTATGTCACTTACTGTGCCTTTGCGTTCAACATAATCTTTGCTGGCGTACAAACCGATCTTTGATGTGATAAAAGGTTGGACAACATTATCTAGGTCCGTTGGTTTAGACCCTGCGCGAATGGCAATATGAGCCTCTCCGTATTCCAATTTGATAACACGGCTGCTGGTGATGTAGTGGATGATCACGTTTGGGTATTCACTCCGAAAAATATTTATAGCTGGCATTAAGACGGGTGCTAGTGGTTCTAATGATGTGATGACCAATTCGCCTGATAGTTCGGTGGCACTCCCTTTGGTGCGCATGGCGAGTTGGTTGAATTGCTCGTCAGTGGTTTGGGCAACACGCAATAGATCTTGGCCTGCTTCGGTGGGGGTATATCCGCGCGCGTGGCGTTGGAATAATTTTGTGCCCAGTTCGGCCTCTAAGAGATCGATGTGACGAATGACTGTGGCGCGATGTACATTCAGGGCATCTGCGGCTGCGCTGACGGTGCCCAAACGGACAACTTCGTATGCGGTTTTGATTTCAGTCCAATGATCCATAATTTACCTTAGCATAAATGCACATGTGATGTGTTTTTTAATATATTGTGTATATTTTTATGACATGCAAGTTTGCTGGAAGATTAATGATGAGGATAGTCATGAAAATTCTAGCATTTGCTGCAAGCAGTAGCTCTAAATCAGTAAATAAACAGTTGGTCACATATGCAGCGAGCCTTGTGCCGAACGCTGAGGTAGAGGTCATTGATTTCCCAATAATTGGTTAAAACCACCAGCTTTTAGCTGGCACTTCTCCGCTTTGTTGAGTAGATTTAGGATTTCAAATAGAGCATAGATTGATTATCTGGAATGGATGATTGTCTAATTTTGAGTTTGAAGTATTCGGTATCCTTGATGCCTCTGGCTCGCTTACGGATCATTCCTATACTGACATTACCAGCCTCTATCCTGGCGCTTGTGAGCTTGTGTTTGGCGTAGTTGCAGATGCCCACACAATGTTTCCGTAGGGATTTCGCGAACTTTTTTAGATAGAGCATCTGTGACTGATCTGCTATCAGGCACCAACGTTCCAGTTGCTCCGCCATCGCCTCAAATGAAGCGGCACTCCACAGCAGCTGAAGCTGTTCTTTCAAGACGTAAAGTGCATTCAGGTTGCTATTGCTCTCCAGCAACCTTTGCAGCTTGTCACTTTGTTTTTCACTCAACTTATCCGCATTTTTGAGCAACAGATAATGCGTCCCTTTCATCAACTCTTTACCACTTGGATCGGCCTTTCTGAACTCAAGTCGACGCTGATTATGGATAGCTTTGCTGTAGTTTTTCATGACGTGGAAACGGTCAAATACTATGTCGGCCAACGGCAAGGACTCTCTGACAGCCTTTTGGTAGGCAGGCCCCATATCCATCGCTACGGCCTTTATTTTGCAGGCTGTATCTGGTTGCAGTTGTTTCAAAAACCTTGAAAAAACCTCGGCAGTTCGGCCTGCTTCAACCCAGATCAGATGACCGCCAACCATATCGTAGACCACCGTCATGTAGTCATGACCTTTCGCCCGGGCAACTTCATCTACACCAATATATTCCAAGCCAGTTAGCTCTGCAGGATCAAGCGTAGGGAGAGTTTCAATAAGGTATGCCCTGTCGATATTCTTGACCGTTTCCCATCGTATATCCAAATGTCTGGAAACCGCTTGAATAGACATATGCCGACATAATCCACTGATCAGTCGGCAAAATCGGTGAGTGAAACGGCACCCTTTATCAACAAAATCACACCCCTCAATGCGGCGTTCGCCCTTGTTAATATAAACCTGCGCCAGCTCAATCTCGACCACACAAGGATACCCAAAAAGGGGGATGTCGTTTACTTGTCGGCGGACATGCTGGTTGATGCTTCCCTTCTGGCCTGTAGCAGGGTCTATAGCCCTCCTACGCGCGTCTCGGCTGCAGTGAATGACAATCTTAACACCGCCGTCATCCAGTTTAATTTCATTTACACGTTGCCCTTTGAGGCCTAAAATATGCTGCGAGATGTTGATTGTCATATACCTGCTCTATGTAAAGTTATCAGAAACCATACATATCAACAGGTTACTTGGCGGTCGGCATCTTTTTCTACTCAACAAAGCGGAGAAGAGCCTTTTAGCTGGTCAGCTTTAGCGTTATTTACATAAGGTTTCCTTCCATTTTAAGACCCAGCGTTGCGGTAAGGTCTTAAAATGGAAGGAAACCTTATGATCTATTCTACTGGAAGTCATAGCAGATATTATCACAGATACCATATCGTTTGGGTAACAAAATACAGGGCAATCGCATGAGTTTTACCCCTGAATTATCTGGAAAAGAAAATCCTCGTCCCAAGCCGCCAAGTGTCGCTTTAACCTGAGGCTTTGCTTTCCCTTTACGGAGCGCAGCATGTTGTTGGCGGCGTGCTTGATCGTTGTAAAATTAGCTGGCGCGTTTCCTTTACGGATACGACATTCATCATCACGAAACACCATATCCATGACCCAATGCAGCCCGTTTTCAATACCCCAGTGGTCGCGGATAGCTTTTGCGTGAGCTTCGGCGTCACAGGTCATGGATGAGATGTAAAAGCGTGTCTCTGAACGGGTCTTGTCTTGAAGTGTTGCGCAGTATTGGACCATCACGATGCTTTCCAATCCGGGCCAATTGTGCCGCTCCATCAGCCATTCAATATCCGAGCAAACAGTGACTTTTCTTGTTTCAATACGTCCATGTGATTTTTCTACGTCCTCATGGTAAGTTACTGTTGTGTCTGCAAAATCCACAGCGTCCTGTTCTTTCATGAACAGTTCGGTGTCTTTGCGAAGGGCACCTTGATTACCCTTTAAGGCCAAAACATAATCCGCTTGTTTGGTGATGATTTTATCGGCAATATCACGCTGACATCCCATAGCATCTATAGTGACAATAGCCCCCTTTATCGTCAGGAGGTCTAACAGTTCCGGTATGGCCGTGATCTCATTGGATTTGCCGTCCACCTGCCGTTGGGCAAGTGTCAGGTTCAACTCTGAACTCCAGGCCGAGATCATGTGAATTGCGGCCTTGCTGCCAGCCTTATCCAAGCTGCGACGTGAGGTTTTACCATCTATCGCCACGACCCCGCTAAGGGTGCTGTTTAAGGAGGCGACCCACTCCATAAAGCAGGCCTGAAAATGATTGGCATCCAGTGCGGCGTAGATGTTTCCCAGTTGATCATGTGAGGGTGTTCCGTCCGAAAAGGGCAAGAATTTCCGTAAAAAGGCCAGTTTCTTTGTCCCAAACGCAGAAATAGCGACCCAGTCATTCGCCCCGGACAACACGGCACATAACGTCAAAAGCAAAACCTCTGCCATAGGGTAAAGCAGCTTTGTTTGTTGTCGTGGGTCAGATAAAGTAGAAAAATGCGTAAGAAAATCAATGGAATGGCTGTCGGGTGCGTCGGCATTGGACATGGGTAGTGACCTCAATAAAAGCTAAAAGTTCACTCATTGAATCAACCCTCACCTCATTTGTC
The DNA here is from genome assembly GCA_965206885.1 of Amylibacter sp. Lineage (GTDB taxonomy): Bacteria > Pseudomonadota > Alphaproteobacteria > Rhodobacterales > Rhodobacteraceae > Amylibacter. The sequence goes on from CBDBLJ010000013.1 coordinate 24,133, forward strand.
ACCTGCTAACTTTTTCATGCGATTGCCCTGTAACAAAATATCGTTACAAGGTGCTGCGTGGTGAAATGCGTGAGCGTATTCGGACATTGATACGACAAACGTGCAATGAATTGGGCGTACACATTGAAAAAGGCGTATTGTCTACCGACCATGTGCATATGTTTGTGTCAGTCCCGCCGCACGTCCCAATTTCAAAGGTGATGCAACGCGTAAAAGGGAGGTCCTCATACAAGATACAGCGGGAGTACCCCGAATTACGCAAACGCTATTGGGGGCAACGGTTCTGGGCTAGAGGCTATTTTTCAACGACGAGTGGAAATGTGACGGATGACGTTATTCGTCAGTATCTTGAATTACATTCAAAACGTGAACCTACCGACGAAAGTCGGTAGTTGTTCAGTTCAATGACTTTGAGATGCCTATTTATAGTAGCGACCGTGAAGAGGCGGGTGGAATTCCTGATCTAGCTCAAGCGTTTAGAGATAAAATTTCTGCAGCAGATGCTGTGATAATTTCTTTTGCTGAACATAATGGCAGCTATTCGGCCGCTTATAAAAATACATTTGATTGGGCGTCACGACTTGAGGGTAAAGTTTACGAAGGTACGACTATGGTCCTGTTGGCAACGTCGCCGGGACCTGGTGGTGCACAATCTGTTTTGGCTATGGCTGCAGGGTCGATGCCATTTTTTGGTGCTGAAGTTAAGGCCACGCTGTCGATCGCTAGTTTCTACGATGCGTTTGATGCAGAGAAAGGCGCCATGCGTGATGTGGCATTAGACGTTGAATTAAAAGCTGCTGTAGCCACACTGGCGTAATTATTGATGGTGGTGTGATTTCACTTTGGTTTTTTACGCATCAGAACGATCATATTCGAGATGAATAGAACACTGATGATGATTGCACCGCCTATCAAGGTCCATAGGCCTGGATCTTCGCCGATAACAACCCAGACTAATATTGGGGCAAGGACACTTTCAAGAAGGATCAAAAGTGCAACCTCGGCAGAGGTGATATAGCGAGGCCCTAATGTTAAAAAAGCCATGCTGATTGTCGTGAACAGTGCTCCATGAAGGCCTATGATCCACCATTGGTGGGCGGGAAAATCGAAAATATCTGTAAATGGAATGACGACTATGCCTGATATAATATAGGCAATTGCGGCTAGTGGAACGAGTGACACTGACTTTGCACGTCTTGCGGCTGTTAGCGCGATAGCAAAATTAGCAGCGGCGATTAAAGCGATGATATCCCCGAATAGATGTGCATTTTCTGTATGACCTGATCCTGCTGCAATGACACCAATACCGATGATCACAAAGAAAATTGGTAACTACCCAGCATGGGTATCCGCTTGATAGTCAGCACTATATCCGTGAGCGTATTATTGTCAATAAGCGTTGTTTTTCATACGACGCGCAATCCAGCAATCAATTGATCTGGTGGTTTCAACAGGGTTTCAATTATAGACCAGCCCTGTTTTCTGGCGGTGTTGATCACGGTTCTGAGAATACAGAAGACTTCCGCTCCGCGCAGCGTCCGAAAACAGCCTGATACTTTCTGCCTGACTTTACCCATTCGCAAGTCTCGCTCGGCTTCATTATTGGTGAACGGCACATTTGGATCGACAAGGAAGCGAAGCACCTCTGTCTTAAAGTCTTGCAACCTCAATGCGAGATTATGGCCCGTCCGGCGCTTTGGACGGCCGCGCCGTTTTTTTTCTGTCTGCGCTGATGAAAGTGCTGGCAGTGCTTCATGATACGCTATCGCCTCGGCGATATTTGCATCGTATAGTTCGAATACCGCCTGTATGGCCGCCTCATCCCGCTGTCCGCCTTCGTTGTACATATTCTCAGCCAAGGTCTTCGCCTTCAACAGGATCGCTTTCATAGGCTTTGCCCATGGCTCTTTCTCAATCTCAATTAAAGCCTGCAACTCGCGCAAGTGATGGGCATTACACAAGGCGTGCTCGACCCCCTCCATTTTGAAATATGCCTTCCAGTGATCATGCACCACAATACCCGAGACGCCACAAAGCAACTCTCCGCGTTTGCTTGAAACCCGAAAGTGGCTCAATAAGGGCGAGCAGATCACATGTGTCCAATGCAGTTTGCCAACAGCACGCTGGCCGGTCTCATCCAAATGCACAACGCCAGACTGTGATCCAATCAAAGCTTCCTTGATTGCTAGTGTCATGGGCTTCAAGCGATCCGCTGTGCGCCAGATAAGGCTGGTCAATGTTGCAGGGGCAATCGGCACCCCAAGCAAGTCAATAAATATCTCGCCAAGGCGGTGTTCCGGAATGCAATGAACCGTTTGTAAATAGCTCGCAATGCCTGCAATGCGGGCCCCATACTGCACTGGTGCATTTATACCATCGGGAAAGTCGGCACGGGTGATCCCATCACACTGGTCGCAGCGACACTGATGCGTGCGGTGCTCTGTCACCTGCGGTGGTGGCGGCGGCGGCAGATCGATCACCTGTCGTGCAGTGCTGGCTTCTGCCGTTTCTGGGCTAAGCGGTGCTCCACAACCAGAACAAACCACAGGAAAATGGTCTATAATCGTGTCTGGCGTCGGTGTTTGCCTGAGCGTTTTGCCTGTGTGGCCAGGTTGGCCGCCAGACTTGCGATCAGACGGGCCACGCAGGCTCTTTGTTCGCTTCTTCGCATTGGGTTTACCAAGGCCGTCACTGGAGGGTGGCTTGCCGCTGGTACGGCTATTCAAGCCGAGACGGCGTTCCAATGCAGCTATACGCTCTTCCATATGTTTTTGACACTCTTCCAGATGCTTGTTGATCTGTAGGAGTTCTTCGCAGGCGGTTTGAAAATATGCGGCCCGGGTATCCGCTTCCACCAGACGCTCTTCTAAAGTGAGAAAGCCAACTGGTGGTGCGTCGAACGGCGCCAATTTGGAAAGTTTAAACGTCATTCCCCTATTGATTCAGAGGTTAAGCCATCCGTCAACAAAAATGATGAAAAAATGTCAAAAACATGCTGGGTAGTTACGAAAATTGTCCAAATCATACGTTGGCTGATACGTTCGCCAAGACTTAACCAACTGAAAAATGCCGCAAAAACTGGCATAGTTGCCAAGATGAACACTGTATTTGCGACACTGGTATTTTGTATTGCCATAACAAATAATATGCCCGTAAAGCCTATGAAAAACATGTAAATCCATGCAGGCTTGCCAGCATTAAAGGCTTGTTTGAAAGGTTTTATGCCCCCAAGCATCAAATATGCCAGACATAATACTAATCCAGAGAGTGTATTACGCCAAAAAGCTATGGTTAAAGTGTCCGCTTCTATCACGCGAATAAACAGGCTGTCGGGTACGATGAAAAGAACACCGATAATTGTGATTAAAAAGCCTTTGGTTTGATCATTCATGTCAAAGTAATGACTGTAGTTTATAGCGAATGTAAAGCGGATGTTGTCTGTTCATTACACGATTTAATTACATTGTGTGTTAAGCTAATTAAGAGGATGATTTAACAGGTTTTTTACGCAGTAAAACAGTCATGTTTGAGATGAAAAGAACCGTGATTATAATCGCGCCACCAATCATAGCCCACTTCCCAGGTTCTTCTCCAATGAAGACCCAAACCAAAATGGGCGCAATGATAGATTCTAGAATAACCAATAAAGCCACCTCTGGGGATGTGATGAAACGTGGCCCGATAGCCAGAAGAACTGTGCTGATGGCACTGAACAACTACCGACTTTCGTCGGTAGGTTCACGTTTTGAATGTAATTCAAGATACTGACGAATAACGTCATCCGTCACATTTCCACTCGTCGTTGAAAAATAGCCTCTAGCCCAGAACCGTTGCCCCCAATAGCGTTTGCGTAATTCGGGGTACTCCCGCTGTATCTTGTATGAGGACCTCCCTTTTACGCGTTGCATCACCTTTGAAATTGGGACGTGCGGCGGGACTGACACAAACATATGCACATGGTCGGTAGACAATACGCCTTTTTCAATGTGTACGCCCAATTCATTGCACGTTTGTCGTATCAATGGGTTCTGTCGCAAACTGAGATTGTGCATGGAGTCACTCCTATCGCCGGACACAGTTATCCAGCGAGCGCCGAAAATTGCTGGAAAGCGGATTGTCCGGGTGTTCCGAATTGTTTCTTGCGGATCATGTGCGCGACTTCAATGCCATCCAGTGTTGCGGAGGCTGAGAGGAAGGATTTGAAGCCCTTCATTTGCTTGGTCAGCTTCTTGATGAACCTGTGGTCTTGCTCGATGATGTTGTTGAGATATTTGACCTGCAATATCTCAATCAGCCAAAACCAGCCGTTCAACAAGAGCAGGTAATTCATGTTATTCAACCCGGCGAGGTTGGCACCGCTTTTATCGATGACCACCCTGTCAGGGAAGCCGTTATTCTGGATCGCCCGCTTGAAAAATGCAGTCGCTGCCGCTTCATCCCGCTGCTCTGACAGCATAAAATCAAGGGTTTTGCCGAATTTATCGATGGCGCGGTAATAATACATCCACTTACCTTTGACTTTGATATAGGTCTCGTCCATGCGCCACGAGGTGCTGGTTCCAGACTTCCGACGCTGTGCTTCAGTGGCGATCAAGGGCGCATATTTTATCACCCATCGGTTCAGGGTTGTATGATCGACATCGACACCACGTTCCGCCATGATTTCCTCCAGATCACGGTAGGAAACACCATAGCGCACGTAAAAAAACACCGCATAAAGAATCGCTTCTTTGGGGAAATGACAGCCGCTGAACGAAATCATGGTACACTCACCTGTTGGTCTAAAACTCACATGCGTATGCAAAAATCTCACCAGAAAAGCAATCAACATTAAAATCTTTGCAACAGAACCCATTTATGTGTGGGTCAATGGCAGGCTTTGCATCTAATGACGCATTGCTGAAGCTCGCCTCGGATGAGGTAAATATCTATCAGGCCATATTTGTGCGTGGTTTATTCACCATTTTAATTATTGGCATTACCGCATGGGTAAGCGGAAAATTGAAAACAATGCCAAGCCGTGCAGATCAAAAGCTTATCATTTGGCGATCATTAGCAGAAGTTGGCGCTACAATGATGTTTTTAACAGCCCTTGTTCATATGCCACTCGCAAATATTACTGCAATTATGCAAGCACTTCCGCTGACTGTTTCGATTGCGGCAGTTATATTTATGCAGGAGTATTTTGGCTGGCGCCGCGCTATTGCAATTATGATTGGGTTTGTTGGGGTATTGATTATTGTACGCCCTGGAGCCGAAGGGTTTAATGTATATGCGTTGTTTGGGTTAGCCGCGGTGGTCTTTGTAACTTGGCGTGATTTGATTGTACGCAAATTTTCAAAAGAGGTATCGGCACTCTTTGTTAGTGTATAGGTTCATGTGTTTTGAGACTCACGCGGCTTCGGCCTGAGTGATTCGAAGGTACTCCATGGGTGTCTTACCTTTCAAGGCGTGATGTGGTCTGAATGTGTTATATTTTTCGACAGCTTTTCTCAGTTCAAACCGCATAGCTCCAATGCTATCGGCAATCAGATCACAACAATCATAGAATTCCTCGCGGAAGGTGCGGTTTCCACGCTCAACGCCACCATTGTATTTCGGTCTGGCTGGCGGCAATACAATGAGCGGGATTTTCATCTGCTCACACGCCGTCTCAAAATCGGCCATAAACTCGGAGCCACCATCAACTTGAATTGAGAGGATTTTATAGGGAGCTATTTCCACAAGCTCTTCCAAAAACCGTTTGGCAGAGCGTGCGGTGGCATTCGAATAAATTTGCGCGTGGATGTGCTTGCTACGCCGTTCCCAGGCCTGAAAGTGCTTGCAGGTGACGCCGTTTTTCGTGGCAGTCATGTGGTCGATCTGCACACGTTCTCCAATCTCTATATCTTTGTAATCCTTATATTTCCATCCTTTGGCGTGGCCCTTGGAGAAGTTACGCTTGCGCTTTTGTGGTGCAGACCTTGATCGTGTAATCAGGCCTTTCTTGCGTAGAAAACCCAAGATACGCCCCACGGTGCTATCGCTTATGATTTGGTTTTTATCGCGCCGCAAGATGGCCCCTATTTTTTCCTTACCGTAGGTTTTATTGTCGCGGCGAATTTCGAGCACCAACTGTTTTTCTGCCTCACCCCACTGTGACTTATTGCGGTGTTTTGGGGCCTTTGATGGCGGCATAATCCCTTGCGCCAAATCCTTCAAAACCCGCTTGTAGCGATAATAAGTAGACCGAGAGATGCCGACAAATTCAGCGCATTTTGCTAGAGAAACACCCTCTGCGCGTAAAGCTTCCCATTGCCGAACCGTGTCTTCGTATTTGATACGGTACGCATCCAAACATTCTTGTGTCCGCGCCCAAGCATAAAGTTTATAAACGTTCTTGTGCAGTCTTATGATTTGCATATTGGCCTCGTGAGTTGGTTTTTTACAATACTCAGTCTCCGAGGCCGCCTAAATCTTGGCAACAAAAAAACAGTCTCACATCTATCTGAACTTATTCATTAGTTTTATCACGGCTATCGTTATAACTATAGCGGGAGGACTAGCTATGCTATTGATTGGAGAATGGAAGCCCTTATCAGTCCCAGATATTACATATCTGTTCCTAGCATCGCTGTTCCTGTTTGCAGGATATTACTTTTCCGTTGCAGCCATGCGTATAGGAGAAGTCGCGACTGTGACCCCTTACCGTTACACTGTTATGATATGGGCTATTTTGTTTGGCTGGCTTATTTGGGGTGACATTCCAGATGGATGGACACTAATCGGAATTTCGATTGTTGTTGGAACTGGTGTCTATACGCTCTGGAGGGAGCGCATAGTATAGTGAATTTGTTGCAAAAAATATAAAGGGTGTAAGGTTTCCTTGCCATGTTCTTGGAGACAACTTGATGCCTACAAGCGAAACCTTGTGGCTACTTATATTAGCGTATTTGGCGTAGGCCTTCGGATACTGCCATCCCTGCACACATAGCAACGTTTAGGCTGCGGGCAGTTCCAGACATGGCCAACTTGATGTGGTTATCACAACGATCATGTACATGTTGGGGCACACCAGCGCTTTCGCGGCCCATAATAATGGTATCTGTGGGTTGGAATTTGAAATTCCATAGGGTGTCTGTGGCTTTTGTGGTCATTAATACCAATCGGCCTTCGTTTTTTGTTTCCAGATAGGTTTCCCACGAATCGTGTCGTGCCATTTCAGCGATATCGGCGTAATCCATGGCTGATCTGCGCAGGGCTTTTAAAGATAGGGGGAATCCGCAGGGTTCAATGATATCTAATGGAATACCAAAACAAGCTGATAGACGGATCATGGCCCCTAAATTCAGGGCAATATCGGGTTGATATGCACATAAACGCATAAGAATTCCTATTTTCAAGGGTCTGCGGCGCAAAGTCCGCTAGACGTAGAGGGAAACGGGGTGTAGTTACCCCGCAGATTGCTCTCTTTTCTGTGAGCATATAAGGTTTAATTATGCCCCGACCTGGGGCTTGGCAAGGGAGAGATGTTCGTGTCCACTGACAGCGACCCACAAGGTACCCGCCGCGACTTTTTATACGTCGCAACTGCAGCAACTGGTGCAGTAGGTGTTGGAGCAGCGGTTTGGCCGCTCATCAACCAGATGAATCCAAGTGCTGATGTTACAGCGCTCGCATCTATCGATGTAGATATTTCAGATATAGAACCAGGCACACAGCTCACTGTTAAGTGGTTGGGTAAGCCAGTCTTTATCCGTCGTCGTACAACAGCAGAAATTGAAGCGGCTCGTGCGGTTGCTTTGGCTGATCTGAAAGATGATGTCTCTCGGAACGCAAATATACCAGGTGATGCATCTGATGAAAACCGTACGCTCGGCGAAAGCGGCGAATGGTTGGTGATGATAGGTGTTTGTACACACCTTGGCTGCGTGCCTTTGGGTGACGCTGGTGACTTTGGTGGTTGGTTCTGCCCATGTCACGGTTCACACTATGACACTGCTGGTCGTATCCGTAAGGGTCCTGCACCACAGAATTTGCCAGTTCCGTTGACACGCTTTGTTAACGACACAACAATCAAGCTAGGCTAGGGGGAAAGATCATGGCTGGAATTCCACACGATCATTATGAGCCAAAGTCTGGCGGCGAAAAGTGGTTACACTCTCGTTTGCCGATTGTAGGCCTATTGTACGACACATTGATGATCCCAACACCAAAAAATCTAAACTGGATGTGGATTTGGGGTATCGTTTTGACGTTCTGTCTGGCGCTACAAATCATCACTGGTATCGTTTTGGTTATGCACTATACGCCACATGTTGATATGGCGTTTGACAGTGTTGAACACATCATGCGTGACGTAAACGGTGGTTGGGCATTGCGCTACATTCACACAAACGGCGCGTCATTATTCTTTATCGCTGTATATGCCCACATTTTCCGTGGCCTATACTACGGTTCATATAAAGCACCACGTGAGATCACATGGATCATCGGTATGTTGATCTATCTTGCGATGATGGGAACTGCATTCATGGGCTACGTGCTTCCATGGGGTCAGATGTCTTTCTGGGGTGCGACTGTTATCACTGGTTTGTTTGGGGCGATCCCAGGCATTGGCCCAATCATTCAAGAATGGTTGCTTGGCGGACCAGCGGTGGATAACGCTACATTGAACCGCTTCTTCAGCTTGCACTACTTACTACCGTTCGTAATTGCTGGTCTTGTGGCTGTTCACATTTGGGCTTTCCACACAACTGGCAACAACAACCCAACAGGTGTTGAAGTACGTCGTAAGTCGAAAGCAGAAGCAAACAAAGACACAGTGCCGTTCTGGCCATACTTTGTGGTTAAAGACTTGTTTGCACTTGTTGTGATCTTGGTTGGTTTCTTTGCAATTGTTGGCTTTATGCCAAACTATTTGGGGCACCCAGATAACTACATCGAAGCAAATGCACTTTCGACGCCAGCACACATCGTTCCTGAATGGTACTTCCTACCGTTCTACGCGATCTTGCGTGCGATTACTTTTGATGTCTTGTTCTTGGATGCGAAGTTCCTAGGTGTTCTAGCAATGTTTGGCTCAATCGCGATCATGGCACTTGCGCCTTGGTTGGATACATCACCAGTTCGCTCTGGTCGTTACCGTCCAACATTCAAGAAAGCATTCTGGGGTTTGGGTATCGTGTTCTTCATCCTAATGTGGTGTGGTGCTCAAAACCCTGATTTGGTTTTGATTGGTATGACTGCTGAAGGTCAGATGTTGAAGATGCAATTGCCAGGCGCTGGCGATGAGTTGAGTTTCTTCTATATCAACACAGCACGTCTATCCCTATGGGCTACGATCTACTGGTTCGGTTATTTCATTGTTATCTTACCACTACTTGGTGTGATCGAAAAAACCGACGAAGTTCCTGAAACTATCGAAGCTGACTTCGATGCGCATTACCCGCCTAAGTCTTAAGCTGAGAGAAGGATTGATATTATGATTAAGAAAACACTCCTTACGGCTTTTGTAGCACTTGGTTTGAGCCTTGGTTCAACTGCGGTAAATGCAGCTGGTGGCGAAACGCATATCGTAGATTACGATTTCTCTTTCGAAGGTCCATTCGGCAAGTTTGATGAAAACCAGTTACAACGTGGCTTGAAGGTCTATACGGAAGTTTGTTCAGCCTGTCATGGTTTGCGCCAAGTTGCGTTCCGTACATTGGCTGACGAAGGTGGTCCAAATTTGCCAGATGACCAGATGAAAGCCTATGCAGCTGAATTCGAAGTCTATGACAAAGAGTTAGATGATACGCGTTCTGCAAAATCATCTGATAAATTCCCAGGTAGTGCTCTAGATAATGCACCTGACTTGTCGTTGATGGCGAAAGCGCGTGCTGGTTTCCATGGTCCACACGGTTTGGGTATCAACCAGATCGTATTCGGCATGGGTGGCCCAGAGCACATCACATCTATCCTAACTGGCTACACTGGTGAGGAAAAAGAAGAAGCAGGTGCCACATTGTACGAAAACACTGCTTTTCCTGGCGGTTGGATTGCAATGGCACCACCTTTAGAAGATGAACTTGTTGATTTTGATGATGGTCACGACAATGATTTGCGTAACATGGCAATGGATGTATCAGCATTCCTAATGTGGACTGCGGAGCCAAAAATGATGGCACGTAAGAAACTTGGTGTTCTTTCTGTTCTATTCCTAAGCTTCTTCTCTGTTCTGTTGTATCTAACAAACAAGAAAATTTGGGCGCCAATCAAACGTAAAGACTAAGCGTTATTACTCTAGATTTGAAAAGGGCGGGTCATATCCCGCCTTTTTTTATGCGTGTTTAAAAAGCCCGCTTATACATAAACTTCATGGTATAGGCTTTTGCTTAATTCAGAGTTGGGATAAAGCAGATGTCAAAGGAGCATTAGCATGTCATTTAACAGTTTCGGCCACTTATTCCGCGTTACCACTTGGGGTGAAAGCCACGGACCTGCTTTAGGTGCGACTGTGGACGGATGCCCGCCGAACATTCCGTTGAATGAAGAGATGCTTCAGGTTTGGTTGGATAAGCGTAAGCCTGGTCAGAATAAATATACCACGCAACGCCGTGAAGCTGACCAAGTTGAAATTCTCTCTGGCGTGTTTGAAGGTAAAACAACAGGCACACCGATCCAGTTGATGATCCGCAATACAGACCAGCGTTCTAAAGATTATGGAGACATTCTAGAGAAGTTCCGTCCAGGGCATGCTGATATTACCTATTGGCAAAAATACGGCATTCGAGATTATCGTGGCGGCGGACGGTCATCTGCACGCGAAACAGCGGCTCGTGTGGCTGCTGGGGGGGTTGCACGCGCTGTGCTGGGTGAATTAGCGCCAGAGGTTAAGATATTAGGCTACATGACGCAGATGGGCGCACAAAAGATCAATCGTGCGAATGTCGATCTGTCTGAGATTAACAATAACCCATTTTGGTGTCCTGATGAGAAGGCTGCAGATGATTGGGCGACTTATCTAGATGAATTGCGCAAGTCAGGTAATTCTGTAGGGGCTGTGGTCGAAGTGATTGCGCAAGGTGTACCAGCGGGTTTGGGTGCGCCTGTTTATGCGAAGCTGGATACTGATATTTCCACTGCGATGATGTCGATCAATGCAGTTAAAGGTGTTGAGATTGGCGCTGGTATGGGTGCTGCTGAACTGACGGGTGAAGACAATGCTGATGAAATCACGATGGGCCCTGATGGTCCTGTGTATTCATCCAATCACGCGGGCGGTATTCTTGGTGGTATTTCCACAGGTCAGGATTTGATTTGCCGCTTTGCAGTGAAGCCAACATCGTCAATTTTGAAAACTCGTAAAACGATTACAAAATCTGGTGAGAATACAGAGATTATCACGAAGGGTCGTCATGATCCATGTGTGGGTATTCGTGCTGTACCTGTCGGCGAAGCTATGATGGCCTGTGTGGTGTTGGATCACTGGTTGTTACATCGCGGTCAAATCGGTAAAAATCAAGGTGAGATTGGCAGGGCAATCGCATGAAAAAGTTAGCAGGTGACAAATGAGGTGAGGGTTGATTCAATGAGTGAACTTTTAGCTTTTATTGAGGTCACTACCCATGTCCAATGCCGACGCACCCGACAGCCATTCCATTGATTTTCTTACGCATTTTTCTACTTTATCTGACCCACGACAACAAACAAAGCTGCTTTACCCTATGGCAGAGGTTTTGCTTTTGACGTTATGTGCCGTGTTGTCCGGGGCGAATGACTGGGTCGCTATTTCTGCGTTTGGGACAAAGAAACTGGCCTTTTTACGGAAATTCTTGCCCTTTTCGGACGGAACACCCTCACATGATCAACTGGGAAACATCTACGCCGCACTGGATGCCAATCATTTTCAGGCCTGCTTTATGGAGTGGGTCGCCTCCTTAAACAGCACCCTTAGCGGGGTCGTGGCGATAGATGGTAAAACCTCACGTCGCAGCTTGGATAAGGCTGGCAGCAAGGCCGCAATTCACATGATCTCGGCCTGGAGTTCAGAGTTGAACCTGACACTTGCCCAACGGCAGGTGGACGGCAAATCCAATGAGATCACGGCCATACCGGAACTGTTAGACCTCCTGACGATAAAGGGGGCTATTGTCACTATAGATGCTATGGGATGTCAGCGTGATATTGCCGATAAAATCATCACCAAACAAGCGGATTATGTTTTGGCCTTAAAGGGTAATCAAGGTGCCCTTCGCAAAGACACCGAACTGTTCATGAAAGAACAGGACGCTGTGGATTTTGCAGACACAACAGTAACTTACCATGAGGACGTAGAAAAATCACATGGACGTATTGAAACAAGAAAAGTCACTGTTTGCTCGGATATTGAATGGCTGATGGAGCGGCACAATTGGCCCGGATTGGAAAGCATCGTGATGGTCCAATACTGCGCAACACTTCAAGACAAGACCCGTTCAGAGACACGCTTTTACATCTCATCCATGACCTGTGACGCCGAAGCTCACGCAAAAGCTATCCGCGACCACTGGGGTATTGAAAACGGGCTGCATTGGGTCATGGATATGGTGTTTCGTGATGATGAATGTCGTATCCGTAAAGGAAACGCGCCAGCTAATTTTACAACGATCAAGCACGCCGCCAACAACATGCTGCGCTCCGTAAAGGGAAAGCAAAGCCTCAGGTTAAAGCGACACTTGGCGGCTTGGGACGAGGATTTTCTTTTCCAGATAATTCAGGGGTAAAACTCATGCGATTGCCCTGGCATGCATACGGTAAAGGCATCAAATTTGTCAATGTAATGGACATTTTCCGCAAAAACTATCTGTGCAGTGATGATGTCGTAGGATCTGTAGAAATTACTGATAAGCAATTAAACGAATATTCGGTCGTTCGGGGTGATATTTTATTCAACAGGACGTCAGAAACCCCGGAAGAGATCGCATTCTCCTCTGTATATTTAGGTGAGGAAAAGATCACCTTTGGGGGGTTTGTTATTCGTGGAAGACAAACAAAGCAACTACTCTTGCCAGAATTTGCAAAGTATTGCTTTAAAACAGACACGATCAGAAAAGAGATGATCCGCCGCAGTCAGGGGGCTGTTAGAGCTAATATCGGTCAAAAAGATTTATCAAAAGTCCCAATTGTTGTTCCTCCTAAAATAGATCAGCAAATGATTGTCTCAATTCTAAATGAATGGGGGCATATGATTGAAAAAACCGAAGCGCTGATTGAGGCCAAAGAGCGTCAATTCGGGTGGTTGAAGTCTAAACTATTACTGCGGAACCCTAACGCGAAGCATTGGAAAACAGAAACGCTTGGACATTATATTGAGGATAAAAAAGATAAGAGCACTGTTCCTGATTTACACCCATGCCTGACATCTTCGCGCCGAGGAATGTTCTTGCAGGATGAATATTTTTCAAAGCAAGTGGCGAGCAAAGATAACACAGGATACAAAATCATGAGCCGTGGCGATTTCACCTATCGTTCGATGAGTGATGACGGCACGTTTGTTTTTAATAAGCAAGACATCGTTGATAAGGGCCTTATTATACCAGCGGACTAATTAAATGACCCTTGCCCATTCTCGAGTTGTGATTGAAGTTATTCTGTCGGGATCGTTTGCAAAGAAGTTCCAAGCTTGGGTGCATTTGTCGAGGATTTCCTCATAGGTGTCGAAGACGGAGATGGCAAGTTTGTTGGCACGAATATATGCCCAAACGTTTTCCATAGGATTCAATTCTGGTGAGTATGCAGGCAGTTTTGCGAGTGTGATGTTGTTTGGCACCCGCAAACATTTTGCACCATGCCAACCAGCCCCATCAACGATGAGCAGGGCATGTGCACCAGGCGCAACCATTTTAGCGATTTCATCCAGATGTAACCCCATAGCCTGAGCGTTGACGTAGGGCAGGATCAGGCCTGCAGCAGTTCCTCGTGCGGGGCAAGCAGCACCAAAAATATAGCTCCATTTATATCGCGTATCGCGCGGTGCGCGCGGGCGGGTTCCGCGTTTGGCCCATTTGCGGGTAATAGTTCCCTGTTGTCCAACACGGGCTTCGTCTTGAAACCAAATTTCCAGAGGCTTTTCCTTCGCATGCTCTGGCAGGATATCAGTCACAAAGCTGGTAAAGTTTTTTTAAAAGCCTCCTGCGCCGCAGCATCAGTTTTTGGGTGCTCCGGGCGTACAGAAAGACGGCGGAACCCATGCTTGGCCAAGTACCTGCCGATTGTACGTTCGTGCAAGCTCACGCCAAATTCCTCTTCAACGCGAGCCTTTAAATCAGCACAACGCCAACGCACTACACCATCTTTTTCAGGGTTGGGTCCAGCCTCTACCCAAGCCACAAATTGCGCCTGTTGTTTTTGGGACAAACGTGGCTTCGCCCCTTTACCCCCAAGATCGGAAAGTCCCTCAATTCCAGACGCGTTGTAACGATGAACCCAATCTCGCAGTGTTTGACGATCCATGCCGCTGCTACGGGCCGCCGTCGCACGATCCACCCCATCAAGCACCATGGCTATGGCAAGTAGACGCCGCACAACGCGACCATTCTTCGTTCGTTTCGCTAAACAGCGCAAATCTTTCGCAGACATATCTGTGCGCGTAATTTTTACGGCTCCACCCATGAGTACCTCCATAATTCTGAAAGAACATTGATTCAGAGTTTTGGAAAAGTTGAAACTACAAAGTGGGTCAAATATTTGGTCAGCTGGTATTAGCCCTGCCTATGGCGTGTTTGCTCCCAACAAATACATGGATGCAGATTTTCTTTATTACTTCCTAAATTCATCAGCATTCATGCGTGCATTGGCTGGTGAAATCCAAGGAGGAACGCGCACTGCATTAAAACTAAATGCACTGAAAAAGCTGGATGTGGACATTCCAGAATTGCCTGAACAACAAGCCATTGCAAATAAACTGAACACGGCAAAGCATGAAATTGATTTGCTAATTAAACTGGCCGATCAATATCGCACACAAAAGCGTGGGCTGATGCAAAAGCTATTGTCCGGTGAATGGCATATCAAAAATAAGGAGGCTGCGTAATGTCAGGGAGCAATATACAAGGCTTTCGTTTTAACGAAGAATATCTATCGCAAATTCCTGCGCTGCAGGAGCTGATCGCCCTTGGCTATGAGTATCTATCACCAGAACAAGCTTTGGCGATGCGCGGTGGTAAAAACAGCAATGTACTGATGGAAAGCGTGCTGCGAGAGCAACTAAAGAAATTCAACGGCATCCACTACAAGAGCAAGGATTATCATTTTTCCGAAGCCAATATTCAGGAAGCCATCCAGAAGATCAAAAACGTCAAATATGACGGGCTGCAAAAAACCAATGAAGTCATCTATGACCTGATTACCCTTGGCACCGCTCTGGAGCAAACGGTCGAGGGCAACAGCAAAAGCTTTAACCTGAATTACATTGACTGGAAAACACCGTCTAACAATGTGTTTCATGTCGTGCCAGAATTCGCGGTGGAGCGTAACCGCAGTGTCGAGACAGCCAGACCAGACATTGTTCTGTTCGTTAACGGCATCCCTTTGGCGGTGATTGAATGTAAATCCCCCAAGGTGGAGGTTGAGCAAGCCGTTTCACAAAATATCCGCAATCAGGGCGATGAGTATATCCCGAAACTGTTCACCTATGTGCAATTGGTGATGGGCGTCAATAAGAATGCGGCTCAGTATGCGACCGCAGGCACACCTGCCAAATTCTGGGGCGTGTGGAATGAGCTGGAAGATAAAGAAGATAAGATCACCAAAATCATCAACACGCCGTTAAACGATGATAAAAAAGTCGCGCTGTTCTCTGGTGAATTTGCTCCTGCACGCGGATTTTTTGATGCGCTGGAAAATAAAGGCGAGCGCATGCTCACCGAACAGGATAAAGCTATCTATAGCCTCTGTCGCCCGGAACGACTGCTAGAGCTGACCTATCGCTTTACGCTGTTTGATGGGGGAATTAAGAAGATTGCTCGTTACCAACAGTTCTTTGTGATCCGATCTACAGTTGCGCGTATTAAACGCCGCGACCGCGAAGGCATCAGAACGGGCGGTGTCATCTGGCATACGCAAGGCTCTGGTAAGTCCCTCACCATGGTAATGCTGACACGCGCATTGGCTTTAGATACAGAAGTCGTAAACCCGCGTATTCTGTTGGTCACCGACCGGGATGATCTGGATAAGCAGCTGGGCAATACATTTGCTGCATGTGGCCTTTCAAAAGAACGCGCCACCTCTGGCCGTAACCTTGTGAAACACCTGAAAGAAAAAGTCGGCATCATCACCACGCTCATTCACAAATTTGATAAGGGCTGGGCGTCCGAAAAATATGTCGATGAGTCCTCGGATATTTTTGTGCTGGTAGATGAAAGCCACCGGACAAACTTTGGCTCGCTTGCCGCCAGAATGCGCCAGATGCTGCCGAACTCATGTTACTTGGGTTTTACAGGTACGCCGCTGCTTAAAAAAGAAAAGAATAACTTCTCAAAATTTGGTGGTTTGATTGAACCCCATTACTCCATCAAACAAGCAGTGAAAGACAAGGCTGTATTGCCATTGCTGTATGAAGGTCGTCATGTGGAAATGGTACAGAATCAGGCTGCTATCGACCTTTGGTTTGACCGCCACACATCAGATCTGAATAAAGACCAGCAGGCTGATCTGAAAAAGAAATATGCCCGCGCCGAAATGCTGAATAAGTCTGATCAGGTTATTTATATGCGTGCCTTCGACGTGAGTGAGCATTACCGCGCCAACTGGCAAGGCACAGGTTTTAAAGCCCAGCTTGTTGCCCCAAGCAAAGCGGCGGCGCTTAAATATCATGAGCACCTCAAAAATATTGGGTTCGTCACATCGGAGGTGATTATTTCACCACCGGATACTCGTGAAGGCCATGAGGAAGTGGATGAAGGGCCAACCGATGAGGTTGGCAAGTTCTGGGATAAAATGATGAAGCGCTTTGGTTCCGAGGAGGAATATACCAAGCAGGTCATTAACCAGTTCAAATACGGTGAAGAGCCGGAAATTCTGATTGTTGTTGATAAACTTCTGACCGGATTTGATGCCCCAAAAAACACGGTTCTCTACCTTTGCCGCACCCTGCGTGAACATACCCTGCTGCAGGCCATTGCTCGTGTGAACCGCTTACACGAAGGTAAAGACTTTGGGTATATCGTTGACTATGCCAGTGTCCTTGGTGAGCTGGATAAAGCACTCACCATGTATGATGCGTTTGAAGGTTTTGACGAAGAAGACCTTTTGGGCACGCTGACTTCAGTTAACGAAGAAGTGCAAATGCTTCCGCAACGTTATTCGGATTTATGGGACGTTTTCCGAGAGGTGAAAAACAAGCATGATGAGGAATCTTTTGAGGTTCTTTTGGCAGATGATGAGTTGCGTGAAGACTTTTACGAGAGACTTGCAGAATATAGCAAAACTCTCGGCATTGCGCTTTCAACTGATAAATTCATCATGGAAACGGATGAAGCCAAGTTGCGAACTTATAAGGCTGATCTGAAACGATTCCAGAACCTGAAAAAGTCAGTAAAACTGCGCTATGCGGAGGCCATCGATTACCGTGATTACGAGCCAAAGATCAAAAAGCTGCTCGATACACATATTCAGGCCAATGAGGTTATTCAGCTGAATGCGCCTGTCGATATTTTTGACGATCAGAATTTTGATGCTGTCAAAAAAGGCCAAGGCATTCACTCTGGTAAATCAACAGCTGCCAAAGCTGATACCATCGCGCATGCAACGAAAAAAGTTATCAATGAAAAGATGGATGAAGACCCTGCGTTTTATGAGAAGTTTTCAAAACTGATCCAGCAGGCCATCGATGATTTTAAAGCACGCCGTATCTCTGATCTCGATTACCTTAACAAGGTTAGCGATATTCGTGACTCGGTCGTTTCAAAGAAGCATGATGATGTACCTGATAGCATCAACGGCAATGATGAAGCCTGTGCTTACTACGGTGTAATCAAGCCATATTTCATGAAATATGAGGCAGAGACACAAGAGATTGAGTCTGTATCCGCAGAAACATCTCTGGCCATTCAGCGCATCATTGAAGATCACTGGAAGGTTGATTTCTGGACCGATGATGATGCCCAAAAATCTGCCATTAATGACATAGATGACTTCCTTTATGACGAGGTCAAAGACAAGTTTGATATGGCATTAAGCTTGGAGCAGATGGATGAGATTATTGAAAAAACGATGCAGATAGCCAAAAGCAGGAGGCATGCATAATGAAAAATATTGCCTGCACCATCAGCTACGGCAAAACAGAAATTGACTACGAACTTTTGATGATGAACCGTAAATCGCTAGAAATTGCGGTACATCCTGACAAAAGTGTCGTGGTCAAAGCTCCGCAAACTTCAACGCTTGAAGCTATTGAAGAAAAAATCAAGAAAAGAGCCCGATGGATAAAGCGCCAAATTGCTTATTTCAACCAGTTTGACCCAAGAACACCTGACAGAAAGTATGTCGGCGGTGAAAGTCATCTTTATCTTGGTCGAAAGTACAGACTAAAAATAGAGCTGTCTGACAAAGACAAGGTGCTTTTGAAAAATGGATATTTTTGTATCGAGGCAACTTCCAGCAAACCAGATCACATAGAGAAGCTTATGGATTCTTGGTATAGAAGACGGGCTAAGATGTATCTATCCAGAATTTTTGATGATTGCTGGGAAAATTTCAAAAAAGGCGATCTAAAAAAACCAAATTTGAAAATGCAAAAAATGGATAAACGCTGGGGAAGCTTATCAGAAAAAGGTCAGCTCACGCTTAATGTAAACCTTATTCAAACGCCCAAAGAATGTATTGAATACGTTGTTATTCATGAGCTTTGCCATCTCATCCACCACAATCACGGTACTGAGTTTTATAAACTGCTCGACCGCACGTTGCCTGACTGGATGAAGCGTAAACACAAACTTGAAATGGCTTTAATCTAAACAGTATATAAACCAGCCTCTGCAGCCCGTCGCCGAACAAGCCCCTTTAGCTTACGCCCACCCGCCCAGACCCAGCGCATGAATTGCTCCGGTACTTCGGCGTGTTCTTCTCGGTTGATTTTACGGCGTAGTGTTGAGCGTTGAAGTGCCCCGCCGCCGAGATTGTAGGTAAATGACACCAGCGCATCGAACTGACCGTCTGTCAGCGGCACGTCAATCAGGCGCAGAACAGCGCGTTCTGCGATCTGGGCATCTTGGCGCAAAAGCTCTTCGGCCTGTGCTTCATCAATACCCGCTGAAAAATCCTCGTCGTCTTTAACAACATGACCGTAACCGATGGTGGGATAGCCCGCCGGACAAAAATAAACGGTCCGAGAGAAGCCCTCGAACCGTTTGATCAGGTCCAGCCCGTTTTGTTTGATATGTCTCATTTTTCCAGTGTTCCTATAACTCTAAGGTTTTTGCTGCCATATTCAAAAACGCCATGCCATTGCTCTTGCCCGAGGACCTCTTTGCGCTCAATCATCAGCGTAAAGCGATCAATGCCGTATTGTTTGGCAGTGGCGTAATCTTCCAGCGCGTACCAAGCTTTACGGGCCAGCGTGGTGGCCATTTTCTTGACCGTGTATTCAAAGGCATTCAGCAGCGCTTCCAGCTCGGCATTGGTGCATTTTTCGTTTTGAACATCCTCAATCATGGCCTTGTAAAATAGTTTGCTCATGGCGTTATCTCCTTGTTTTCAATTGCTTTTTACACTTACAGTAACGCTTCATTCTGGGCGCTTATCAAGTGAATAAGATCATGTTTTTCAAGGATTTGAGCGGAACTTGGCCAAAGCGCGTTGCCCAAACCAGAAGGACATGACAGCCGCAAATAATGCCTGCGTTTCACCATCCCAAACGGCAATCAGCCCGTCGGTAATTCCGACACCCTGATCCAATAACTTGAACAGCGCAGCGGTTTTGACGGTGGCGAACAGGATAAAAAACGTATAAGTGATGATTGGGCGCACCGATGCACGCAAAGCCTCAACCCATTTCACACCGCTGGGCTGGCTGGCATGGGCATATAGCGCCTTACTTTCAGCCACATCGGCCTGCACCTGTATTTCTTCAAGGCGTTGTGTATGGCCTTGGCGTTGTGCTTCCATCTGACGATCCAGAATGGCGAGCTCATGTTTGCGGTCGGCGTGATCACGCCAGAGTTTCAAAAAATCCGGAAACGCAGATGATAAAAAGCCCAGCAGGCTTCCAAGTAATGTCAGCATAGTTTTTCTCCTGTTTATTTTGGGGTAAAGGGTCCAAGTTTTGCAGCCACGCCTGCGACCAAGAGCGCCAGAACACCAATGGTGATCCAGCGCACAACGGTTTGCAGAAAGGTGCGTTGCATGGTTTTGATTGAGCCTGCCAGATCGCGCAGCGTGCGGATGTCGTTGGCCGCTTCTTCATCGGCCAAGCCAACTTCTTTCAGGGCTTTTCTGGCCCCTCGGCAGGCAGCTTGCTCCAGCAGAGACTCAAATTCTGTACGCGGCAGGCACACCATATCGTCCTGCCGCTGATGGTTATCAGCGGTCATGATTATTCTTCCTGTTTTTAGAGGTTATTGGTCGGCGGTATGGACGACCGGGTTTTCAGCAACGGCGCTGATTTCAACCAGCTCACCGCGAGGCCGGACAGCCGTGACGCGGGCCAGCGTGCTCCATTTCTCACCAGCGCCAAAGGCAATATGCGTGCGCTCCTGCAGCTCTCCGGTGTAGGGCGTGAAGTCCAGTTCATCCTGCAAAACCACCTGACTGGGCGTCTCACCCGGCAGGACAAGCCAAGGACCAGAAACGCTGCCATCGGTTTTACGCAGACTGATAAAATGATCGCCAAGCTCCTCAGACCATTCCAATGGCTCTGATAAGCTATCAACCGCTATAACCTCAGCACCTTGGCCCCAGCTTGGCATATCGTGGGCTATGGCGATCAGATCACCGTAAGTAGGGATCAAACCTTCCAGCTCTGTTTGAAAGGTCACCAAGCGCCTACGATAACGATTGGCGGCGGCCATATATTTGCCTTCGCGGATAGCTTGGGCTTTTTCAGTGCAGCCAAACAATCGCACCCGGGCGGGTTGATCGCTGGTGCTATCAGGCAAGCTGACGGTTTCTTCTGCCGTTTGCCATGTCTCTTTTGAGAAATACTCCACTGTGACGCTATCCGCTGTGTCATCACTGGCCAGCAAATACTGGATTTTGAGACTGTTCTTCACGATATTACGAGGACTGAACAAGGCCACAGGGATGGAGCGTTGCTCATCTCTGACAAAGCGAACAGTGCCGCTTTGCATGAAGCTCACGGCGCGGCCACAACGTGCTGTTCGGCTCAGTGCCTCCCAAACCGTGACTCTTTGGTCAAACACGGCATCAAAATAATCACCGCGAGATTGCCAATTGGCATCCAGCGCTTTGAGCTGCGTCAGATCAATCCGGCTATCATCCAGCTTGCCGCCATATTGACTGCGAGCAATATCAGCGAGAGCCCATGCGATGGAGCGCGTGACTTGTGGTGCTGACCATCCGGTGGCTTCATCCCATATAGGCAATTTGCGCGTGACAAGGCAGTTCACCATCCGTGATGAGCGTTGAGACAGATTATCCGTGGCCCGCATTTTCATGGCGATGAGCGTGACGTTTCCAAAATCAGGTGTTTGATCCAAGACAGCTTTTAAGCCGCCCCAGCGCAACTCATGCCCAGCTCTGGCAGATGTATCCTTGGCATCGGTTCTCAAAGCCCGCACTTCATAGCGCCCCACCGCCACCGCATAATCAAATGTCATGCGTTGCGGCGTATTGGTTGCTGCCGTGAGGGTTTCACTCCCCAATGTTTGCCATGCGCCAATTGCTGTGCCGTCATCATTGATCTGACGCGCTTCAAATTGCCATGTGATCGTTCGGTTGTTCAGGCCGCCGCTATCATTGGCGTAATAGACCCCGCGTGGCATGACGATATCGATACTGATCTGGTGGCAGTTGGTTTGTGCGGGATTGGCCACAAAAGGCCCAACCCAGTCACCGCCATCACCAGTGCTAAGCAGTTCTTGTCCTGCGACCTCGGGTGCAGTGACGACATCCGTATCAAATAGCGTGACGGTATCGCCGGGCTGCACGATTTCATAGTCAATTTCTTCAAAGGAGCTGATCGGCGTATCCTCAATACGGATCTGCTCCAGATCATATTCCCCCTGACCAATGCAATGCAGCTGATGCAAATACTGCTCGTTATTCTGATACAGCGAATATGGCGTTGCGGCCAAGTCGGGATAGACAATGTGCCGACCATAGATCACCGGGATCGGCTGACTTAATCGCGCCTGATTGCCTTGAGCTTGCAATGAATAAGTCGGGCTGGCTGCAGGCGTATTACCAAAGCCACTATTCAAGCTGGTTGATGGCACAGGTGGCGGTACCAAAACATTCAACAGCGCACTTCCGGCAAAAGCCACACCAGCGGTGACCAAAGCCACCCCAACAGTGCTGGTGACACCAATCGCCCCAGCGAGCGCAGCTCCAGCATAAGGGGCTGCAACCATGACAGCAATGGTCAGGACGGATCGTATAATCTTTCCACCCCCTCCGCCGCCGCCTTGGGGCAGCGTGATAAAGGTAACGACATCAGACAGACCAATGGTGATTTTATACCATTGATCTCGAAGCACCGCTTCGCCATTGAATAGGCAAATGGTTGGACGTTCAAATTCTGTGATGCCTTCTTCATCCAGCCATTCACGAATGGTGATGGGATGATCGACCACAAAAATATCGCGTCCGCGTGCTGGCATAAATGGATTGTGAAGCATGTGGACGCAGGCAAACATGAGAACCTCGTTGTTAATTAATCTGGTTTAGCGGCATCCCCCTGAAACCGATAAAACCCTTCAATTTGCCAGCCTGCGAGTTTGAGGCTGGCCATATTCTGAAACACCACACCATTGCCCTTCACGCAGTGCAGAACACCTTGTTCGGTGGGACTGATGGTGATCCAAATACCCACATGGATGGGATGCCGGGATTGGCGCATCAACACCGCATCACCTTGCTCAGGTGTATCAGTGAGGTGCCAGCGTTTGCGCTCCGGGTGATCCCTAAAGGTCAAAGCCAGCCGCTTTAAATTCCCCTCGGCGACAGGAATGTCGGGCAGTTTTCGGCCAAAATGATGCTTTTGCACCCAAACAACGAGGCTCCAGCAATCAAAGATATCCGGACCTTTCGCGCCAGCCTGCCACGGCAAGCCGATATAGCGACACGCCCAGTGCAGCCCATCTGGCTTCTGGGTCAATTCATTCATGATATTTCCTTTGGTTTGTTTAACGGGTCAGGCCGGGAAAGCGCGTGGCGGTGTAGGTTTCTGATGGGAAACTCTTATTGCCGATATCCAGCATGCGGGCGCGGCCAACAACGCGGCTGACATCCGCTTCGACTTCACTCAAGATCAAGGTGATCGGCGGGTCCATCTGCGGCCCGGATAGATCGTTGCTCAAATATGGGCGATAGGTGATCTCAATTTTTTCTGCGCTTTCAACGGCAGCATCCAGATGCCTGATCAACTCACGACTGACATTATCAATCGTGACGGTGATTTCCGGCACTGGTGATGTGTCGACAGGTGGCAGCTCTAGATCAAAACCCATGGCAATAAAGGTGACATATTCGTCTGGGTTTAAAGGCGCGGTATCCTCCAGCTTGGCTGATAAATCTTGATGGTCCCGCACCAAGCGCACAGCTATGGACTGGCCTTCATCATCCGTGAAATCAGGATGGCGAAGCTCCAGCGTGTGTAAAATCACGATGTCACTGGGCGCAGAAGCATAGGCTTCAGCAATCGCCGCATTCAATGTGGGATCAGGCATCTTCATCCTCCCACGCGATATCGGTGATGTAATCGACGGCCACGCCATCCAAGAAAGAGGCTTCGATAGCATCGGATCGGGAGCGCAACCGTGAGATTTCAGTCAATAACGCTTGCGCTTTTGTCAGTGTTACTTGCTCATCATCCGTGAGATCAGACCGCCCACCCAGAAGGTACAAATCAGCCAACGCATTTTGCTGCTTCCATACAGGCGCAATCTTGGTGATGCGTCGTCCGGCTTCTTCCTTGATCTGGCGAATAAGCTGACTGTTTGAAAGAACATCACCCAGCTCATCCTCGCTCACGGCTTTACCGCCCGATGGCGGGGAAACCTCCGCAGCAAAAGCGTAATAATGCCGTCCATTCAGGTCAGCCAGATGGATTGGCGCGATGTCACTTTCATCAAAGTTTGGCGCACGATCATGCAAATAGGATTTGAGATTCATAAAAGCCTCCTAGAAAATTACGTTTTTGAGAGTTTTGACATCGTGCAGGTTGCTGCTTTGCGTACCGGTCTCACCGTAGGAATTATTCTCCCCGCAGGCATCAACACGGCCATCGTCATACAAAACGCCAAGTCCCCATGCAGATGTACCTTGTCCAAAGCAGTCCCAATCTTCGATAACCCCAGACTGCCCAAGTACGCGTTGAAATGTATTGTTTGTACCTGCGGTGGAATTAATGCCGATATTGGCATTGCCTGAATATCCCGCCGCCCAGAGTTCATCACCAGATTGGATAATCACACCTTCATAGCTAGCGCCGCCGCCTATCCGGACACGTGATACATTGCCTTGAAAGCTGCCATTTGGTTTAAATGGGGAAAGTTGGTTGGTCGTGTTGCCAGTGCCTAGCTGGCCGTAACCATTATTGCCCCAAAGATAAACTTCGCCCTGATCGGTAATGCCGCCGGAGGATGGATAACGTCCATCACCTGCAAAAATATCGGTGAAGCTCTCTGAGCTTGTGATTTGGGTAAAACTGGTGCGGTTGGTTGTGTCACCATGACCTAGCTGCCCATAACCATTATAGCCCGCTGTCCAGATCGACCCATCGTCTAGCAGGACTAGTCCATGTCCAGTTGGGCTAGCGCCATCTGTTCGATAACCGCATGACGGCACAGCCTTGATCACATGTAATTGGGGCAACTTGGCGGGGTTTGGCAAAGCCCCGATACCCTGTCAACAGGGCCGACCTTTCTGCAACGAATAGATAAAGGTGGCGGCACGCAACACCAGATTATAGGGGATCAATCCACTTTATGGCCGGGAGGGGATGCTCTGTACTGAAGTCCCAGAGATACCAGGAGTAAGGATGAATTGGGCTGTTTCTGTAATCTGTGAACCAGAAGGGTCGCCCCACCATTTCGATCTTTGCGGCGAAGTGTGGATGGTTCCTGAAGTTTGACTGCCGCTTTTTACCGGATGTAAGCAATGTGCGTGCAAGCATCAGGACTGTCCCCGTGACAGGCTGCATGAGTTTCAGAGCGTGACCGAGTTGTGCATCCAAAGAGCTGAACGGAGGGTTCATGACTATGGATCGAATTTGGTCTGAAGGCAGGCGATCCTGAGCCAGAAAGCCCATTTCGACAATACCCTTGGCGCGGGGCTCAATGTCGCTGGCATATACCGGGATGTTCATATTCTTGAGGGCATCAACCAAATGGCCTTCGCCTGCATGTGGTTCCCATGCAACTGGTGGGATGCTGACGCCTGCAGAAAGAACGAGGTCGCGCACCATCTCTTTGGCTTGAAGCGTCGGATAGAAGTCCTGGTCATTGCGCTTGTGCCCGGATTCGATGTATTTACTCATACAGTCCCCGCATATCATGATTGGAATTGTGGCAACTTGGCGAGAACTGTCTGGCCATTGAGCGCTGTATGATAAGGTCTGCGAGACTGGGAACGCAGACCGCACCGGCAACCCCAAGACGGGCGCGCGCATATTGCCAGAATGATACCCCAAGTTTTTGGCAGGTTTTCAATGCGCCAAGGCCGGCATCGCGTGCGGCCCGACCGCTTTGGCTGCGGGTTCCCTGCGAGACCGCCCGCCTCGTGACCTGAGACCGTATATCGCGTTCCGCGCTGTTGGAATGCAGGGGTGTACTCGGATAATCCAGAACACGCAGCAATTCACCCTTGTTTACCTTCAGCCGTCTAAGCAGGTTGTCGAGATTTGCATCGCCCGTTCGTTGCTCAAATATCGCGTCGAAACGCGCCGAAAGCCCCTCGCGCTGCGCATCGCAGGGATCTTGTCTGAAAGCTGAGAGTTCCCGGTAGAAGTCCCAAACGGATGTTCGTACGGCTTGGACACGCGCAAATTGGATTTCGTTGGTGCTTTGTTGCTTGCGAATGAGACGCTCCAAATGCACCCAACACAGCGCATGAGCATCTCCGACATTGAACTGGCCAGCATCGTCGCTCAGGATCACCGTATCGGAAAGGCGTCCAGCATCGCAGATACTGCCCCAGAGCGCGCCCTCGGTGGCGATTTTTATCGGGTCCGGTTTCACCGTTATGCGGTCAATCCCGAGGGTGGCCAGATGGGCCTGCCACGCGTCCTCACCGCGAAATATCCGATGCGGATGTGAGGCAAAAAGCACTATGGTTTTTTCGGGCAACCTCATGCGTCTCATGTAGTCAAGCGCTTCGTCATTGACGGTGTAGGTCAGGTCACCCGCACAGAGATGTTCAAGAAAATCAAGGCGGCTTTTCGAGCCGGTCGATCTGAAGTGGGTAAAAAGATCATTGCCGATTACGGTGCAGAAGCCGTTTTTGGCCTGATGGCGCGCTCCGGTGTCATCGACATTGATCCATGCAGCAGTTTCCATACCCGCTCTCAGCACGTCCTGCTGCTCGTCGACAATGCCCTGGATATCTTCGTTCAGAAACCGCTTTATCTGACGAGCGGAAATGTCCAGACCCATGTCATTCAGCAAAGCCGCGATACGCGCAACGGTGGACTGGCATTGATGATACAGCGTGATCGTCAGGGCCTTCAGATTATTCCCATACTGCTGGCGGCCCTTTACCACCCCGGGTGGGAGCGAGGCCACGCGGCGACTGCCATCGGGAAACTGCCAGACCTCCCGAAGGTAAGTCACTTCTTCAGCGTAAATCACGATGTCACGAATGGTATGCGCTTGATAGCCTTTGCGTGTGGACCCATCAGGTACATCTTCAAGAGTGACCTTGACCTCGCGTTTGTGTAAATTCAGATTACTGCGTCGTGGACCGCGCCGATTTTTCTTTTGCTTCCCGTCTGTTTTTGATCCCCCGCTGGGCTCGGAATCCTGCTTGCTGCTCTTGTCTTGTGAGGCCAGACCGCTTGGTTTGATATTCGGACGTCGCGGAAGTTTCTTGAGCTGTCTGATCTCGTCCCGCAATTCGGTCCTTTCCTGCCTCAGCTCTGAAAGCTCAGCAAAGAGCGCGAAAACCAAATCTTTAAGCGCGGCATTGGACAAATCATCAAGAGAGTGTGGAGGCGATGGCAACATCGCCCTATAGAGCAGAAAATACTTCGCCTTTGGAATCCTCATATGTAAATGCGAGTCAATTTGCCGCAATCTAAACCAAAGATCTTCAAGATGGACATGATGATGAGTGCGTCAAATGTGCCCACTTGAACCGGATTGCGAAAATTCCCGCCAAGTTGCCCCAATTACGATCACATTATTAAAAGCTGGATTTAGTATGGGAGTTTGGCGAATAGTTGTATCACCAAGGCCCAGTTGACCTTGTGCGTTATATCCCCAAACCCAAAGCGAACCATTGTCCTGAACGGCGTAGACTGTATGTGGAAGACCGGAAACGAGGATATCGACAATGTCGGTCAATGCACCACACCGGATCGGCGTATATTGATGGGCTGATGTACCATTTCCCAAATTACCATTACTGTTGATGCCACACGCATAAACGCGGCCATCAGTGGTTAAGAAATAAGCGCAGGCGTGATCATAATAATTCGGACGACCAGGAATAACTTTGGCGATTTGGATATTGTTTTGAACAAAATACTCAATCCGCTTGACCACTGCCAAGTTAACAGTGTTTCCATGCCCCAATTGCCCGTAATTATTGTATCCCCATGACCAGACCTCACCATCGGCGGTTAAGGCATAATGCTGCATGCCACCTGAGAACACATTGACAAAGCGCACATCCGGATCATCCGTTGCCACGCGATTTGGTAGGTAAATATGCGAGCCATTCGGATCGCCATTGGAATAATTTCCACCATAACCACAGGCTTTAATCGTGCCATCAGCCATGAGATAAACACGCGTGTACCAGCCGCCTAGACCATTGACCTTTGCCAGTTTCCACACACGGCGAGACGGGTCGAGCGATTGATCGCGCCAAGCAGGTTGATTGCCCACCATCTGCAATACTTGAGCATTACCACCACGGGCAAGACGAGCGGGAATTGCGCCATTATGGATCAGCAGATCACCTTCCTGTGTCAGCTGATCCGTACCCGCCGCCACCAAATCCCAATCATCCCCTTGAACAGGTGTCACGGCTGAAACGGTACGTTTGGCGATGAAGCTGGAACCTTGATAGGAAACGGCATCATGGCGGACATAATTGGTGGAACTATTATAGGCTCCGCGCCAGTTAATGCGGATATTACCCAGATCAATCTGTGTCATGTTTTTATCTCCTGCTTAAATATTGATGATGAGGTGGCCATCCTCGTTAATATTGAAATCCACCCCCGGCAGCGTGATGAACCATGTGTCAAAATCATTGGCGTTATAGGTGCCTTGGCCTGTAATGGCTGTGAGCTTTGAACCATCGGCACGCAGGCCGTAAAACACACCAACGGATTCAATCACCTCAAACCCGTCTTCGGCTTGTTTGACTGCCAGCAATTTTCCCGCCTGACCGTTAATGTTGGTTGGCAGATTCAGGGCATTGGCTGTTTGCAAGGCCGACTGGGCAGAGGATTGCGCTTCATCCCGATAGGTTTCGGTTTGTGATACAGCCTCATTCAGCTGATCAGCCGATGCACCAAGGTTTGTCAGCCCCGCCTGAATACCATCCTCAATATCTTTGATGGCTTTGGCAGCGCTTTTTACATTGCCACCGTCGGTTGGCACTTCTGTTTGATCATCGCCATGGACGATGGTGTGCAGGAGCTGGCTGTCCGTTTGGACACGCGCCACCGCATCCTGCAGATCGGTCTGCAAGGTCATGATGTCTTCCTTTTGTTTGAGTGGTTAATAAAGGCGCTGCGGCAGGGTTTGATGCACGAGCACATAGAGGCTGTTTGAGACCGTAATAATCCCTTGAGCATCTTCACTAAGCAGCAAGTTCAGCAAGCCTTCATCCAGAACAGGTCGTTCACGGATTTCCAGCTCAGAGCGGATTTCCCAAAGCGTGCCGCCAAGCAACTGGGCTTGAAATTGCCTTGTGAAACGAGCTTCTTGTGTCAGCAAACCAAGCCCACCCAACAATTCAATCTCAAACCATGCGCCACCTTCCTTGGCTTGCCAGCGATACCATGCTTCAAACAGGGCAAACTGATCACGTCGCATAATCCAGCGGACTGATACGCGACTGGGTACTTGCGTAAATCGCCTGCGTTGCCTTGCTGGACCCGCTTCCATTTCTGTGCGAAGGATGGCATCACCGGGCTGGATGCCATATCCCTCAACAGTTGGTAACGGTAATGTTTCTGGCCATGCGATCATCGGTAACTCCCCGCTGCTGGATTAAGTCCATAACGCCGCTCCAAGGTTGGGGCCAATCCTTCCCCTCGAGCGACATTGCGGGTCATTTGGCCTTCGATCTGTTCAATAATAATATCGAGCCTGCTGCCACCGCCCGGCAGAGGTGACGTCTCAGTTCTGGCTTGAACGCCAGCCGCATTATTGTGAACATTGACCTCGACTTTCACGGGCTCACGGCCAGAAAGACCAGCACCAAGTAGGCGCATCTGTCCGGGCGTAAACACCGTCTCACCACGCTTGGCGATAATCGGCACTTCATTGCCAATCACACCACCGCTATGAAACTTGTGCGCCCCGGAAAAGACGGCAGGATTAACATGGCGGCTGGCGAGAACATCACCACCGATGACACCGCCTGTATGCGCCGCCCCAAAGAAGGAACCAAAATCAATCGATCCCAATGCATTGGCCAATGGCTGCGTGATGCTTTGGCGAATTTGTATCCGCACCAAATCAGCAATGATGGAATCCGCCAAGGATTTAAAATCCAACTTGCCCGTGGTCACAAATTCAACCAGCGCATCTTCCATGCCTTTGAAGGCATTTTTAACCAGCTGCTCGGTTTGCGATGCCATGTCTTCAGCTTCATTCAAAACATCACGAAATCCACGTTTGAGACCATCTTCCCAATGCTTTGAGCTTTGAAGGTCTTTCTCACGCGCCTCATGCAGCATGTTTTGATAAACATCTTCGACCTGAGCGCGGAATTCATCATAGCCAACACGAGTCTTATCCAGTCCTGACAAAGCTTCTTCGCGCCACTCAATGGCTTTGAGGGTGGCCTGTTCAGTTTCAGATTTAAGGGCATTAAAAGCCCGGGTGATATCCTCCACCGTATCTTCATGACGTTTTGCAGCTTCCCGCGCACGCGTATCAGCTTCCTCCAGCTCATATTTACGGCTGATCAGGTTACGAATACGCTGCTCATATTCTTGAGCCCCAGCGCTTTGATTATTGCTGAGATCAATACCCAAACGGCGCAATGCCTGCTCTTGCTCATTCAGAACAAGTGCGTTTTCAACCGCAGCACCTTCACTGGAACGGGCAGAAATAACGCGACGTAAGGCGGCTTCTTCGGCTTCCAACTCCTGAATATAGGAGCGGATTTTCACTTCCTCCTTATCGCCCAACTGTTGCGGTACTGCTGGTTGGGTTGGCGCTTGTGGTGTTTGCGGATTGGCCTGCGCGGCTGCCGTCTGTGTGACGCTAGAGCGTAATCGATCCAATTGATCGCCCGCACGCTGTGCAGCCAATTCCGCAGCCTGCAATGCCAAAACCTGCTCTTGGATTTCCTTGGCATTTTCCGTGAAGTCCGGATATTTAACGGCCAAAGCCCATAAGGCATCCTGATATTCTTCAACAGTGATCCGGCCTGTTTGAAAGGCGCGGCGAACCTGAAACAGGTCGGCTTGTAAATCACTGCCAAAGCGCGAGAACTGATCCCAGAAACCACCAATCGCACCGTATTTCAGTTGCTTGGTGACTTCGCGGATATTCTCTTGGGCAATATTGAGCTTTTCAGTCCACCGCGCCAAGGCTTCATTGCGTGAGGCGGCATTCAGCTCCTCAATATCATCAGTTGTTTTTTGAACGGTCTCGCGCAGTTCCTCCATTTCTGCGGCATGGTCTTTCGCAGCTTTTCCAGCTGCGTCATGACCTTGGGCCAGTTTATAGAGGGCCAGTCCTGCAATGATGGCAATCCCGGCGGGACCGCCCAATAGCAGCATGACATTGCGAAGCCCGACCATCGCCAAGGTGGCCAATTTAGCTGCACCTTCGGCAATCACCATTTTGGCCGCCGCTGCCACAGAGACTTGCGCCATTAAGCGAAAACCGACAATGGCTCCGGCATTACCCAGCATGGCTGCGTTCATGGCCGTAATTGCACCACCGACCGTTCTGGCAATCAGCAAGGCTGTCAAACCTTCAACCGCCAAATCGGCATTGCGAACCAAAAACCCGAGCCCATCAGCAGCAACGCGCACAACGCTGCCCAAGGTTTCACCCAAAGCCCGCGCTGCTTGCTTTCCGCTATCGGTCGTTTCTTTCAGGCTGATGGCCACATCACGAACCGCATCATTCAGGCCACCCGCACCAACCTCGCGGGCCAACTTGGAAAAGTTATCCTGAATATTGCTGAATATTCCGCCGAGCGTATTCATCTGCTCGGACATCGCCCCGGCAAACTGGACATTCCCAATCTGGCGCAGATAGCTCTCAATTTCAGCGGCGTTTTTGCCAACCTTGGTAGTCACACCCTGAAAGGTGAAGGATACTTGCTCACCTTGGGTTCTGGCTTTAATCCCAAACTCTTTCAGGCGCTCAAACTCACCCGTGGCGGCATCGGCAATGGCCTCCACAAACTGCATCAGGTTTTTACCCATCGCAGAAGCCGTATTGCCGTATGACATTAACGCTTCTTGTGAGGGATCAAGACCCAAGGCTTTCAGCTTGATAAAGGCTTCGGTGATCTGCTCCACATTAAACGGTGTGGAGGAGGCAAAATCCTCAATCATTTTGAAGGCGCGATCTGCACCTTGTGCCGAGCCCGTCACGGTTTTCAAGCTGGCATGTAAGCGCTCAAACTCACGGTTGGTCGATACAATAAACCCAAGCGAGCGGCTAATACCTTGAATACCTGCGTATGCGCCAATCAATCCGGCAGCCTGACGCAAGACGCCATTTAATGCCCGGGCTGATGCATCAACGGCTTTTAACCCAGCACTTGCAGGAGCGGTGGCATGGCTGATTTTATGAAAGGCTTGTTGGCCTTCCTTGCTCAGCTTGCCAAATTCACGGCGCAACTGCTCTCCACCCGTTGCTGACAAGCGGATCGAAAGTTTTTTAGTTGCTGCCATTATTGTTGCCCGTATCTTTTATTGCCAACAGCGTTCCCATTGCGACTTCTGGCAATAGTTCAGCCATCGCCTGCGGTTCATAGCCAAGCGAGGCACTGAGCTGCAGAGCGGTCTCTAGGGGAAAGCGTTCATGTGATTGTGTGATTAATTTGCAAGCCACATCCCAAGCCTGCCAGCCTTCCAAAGTTTTTAGGCTGTGCTCCTGATAGGGGCATCGCTCGCCTGTTTCGCCTTCGGTCTTTTTGACTCTTTGGCCTTGGGCGCAGGCTCGGCCTTGTTCGGCGCAGTTGCCGCAATATCTTGGCCCGTCTCCGAAGTGCCACCGGATACGAGCCCGCGTGCGTTTTTTTCCGCTTCCAATAGCTCCCGCATACCTGTGTATTGTTGACGGAAGGTCTCGGCGATAACCCAATAGGCTCCGAAAAGTTCATCAATCTTTTCATCCGTGACCGGAGCGGGCTGATCCGCATCGGCTTCGAAAATACCTTCCCACTCGATAATCCCGGCACGAGCCAGACCAACGGTGAGATATTGTTCAGCCAAGGCTTCACGCACATTGCTGTCTTCAAGATCAGGTAATTCTGAACGCCCATTAAGATATTGAGCGCCAACATCTTTTTCAGCGCGGTAGGCATCACCGAGTTTCTGCAGCTTTTGATTCATAAAGGCTCGCGCCTGATAAAAGACAGCACTTGTGCAGGGACGGACTTTCAGACGAACATCCAGTCCAACGTCAATCCAGTAGGGTTCTTTAGGCAGGGATAATTTAAGCATTAGAGATAATCCTCCACATCGTTGGTTAGTGTTATGGTCAGCATTTTGCCGAGGCTGGCATCTTTTGCGCCTTGGAAGTCATAAGAGGCTTCAATCCCGCCGGGGCCGTTAATGCTGCGTTTGGGTTTGGGTAGATACACTTCGTGCGCTGTGATTTGCAGCTTACGATCTGCATCGATGGTGTAGGCCAGCTCAATATCAATTGGCGTTCCGGCTCTGGCCAAATCCATCAGCGTGTTGTCGCCATAGCGCACAGAAATGGAACCCGAAAGCGAACTCATACCGGGATCAATACCCTCGACCTTGCCGTCATCACGGATGGTCGCAATCTTCTCCAGATTATTGCTGTAGGTCAGCGAGGCAGCTGTCACATCGGCAAGGTTTGAACCTGCACGTTTGATCGAGCCTTGGAATTGAGAAAACCGGCTATAAACCGCTTCCAATGGGCTGGCATCGCGTGTGCTGCTGGCTGGCGTTTCCCCCTGACCAATCAAGCCGATAGTCACTTGTGCTTCGCCTGATCGCTGAAAGTTAAAAGCGCAGCTATTGGCGCGGACACCTGTAAAAAGCGGATAGTCCGGCACATCAGGCAAACCAACTTCCAAACTCAGGCTCGGCAAGTTGACTTCGCCCGAAACAAAATCATGGGCGTAAGGTCCGGAGCCATTCGTCGCAGGCGTACCAAAGAGAGCTTTCAGCCAATAGCCGATATTGCGAAGATCGACAGGCACAACAATATCGCCGTCCACATTGATCACATCCTGAAAGGGAGCCGTAGGATCACGCCCCAAACCAAGAACGCTGGATTCAATCAAGCCTTGCTCAGAATCTAATGAGCTTGAGATGAACGGAACCACGTTATAATCGCCGCTTACTGGCGGCTGTCCGTATGCTGTTTCAAAGCCAAGCAAAAGCCGGGCATTCCAACCATAAGCGCGAGCCATATGTTTTCTCCTGTTTGTTTGGTTAAATTAGTGGGTTTGCCGTCACATATTCCAACGTGACAGGCAGTGTGGCAGCCTTGATTGCAGCGGCACCTTCAATTGGTTCCGTCAGTAATTCAGGGCTTCCGGGGTTTAAAATGTCGATAACACCATCAAGCGTGCCTGCCGTTTCCAGCGCAGCGCCAATTTGTGTGATCAGCTGATCCAGATCAGTCTCACGTTGCGCGGCATCGGCGTTTTGCACAAACACCTCAATATCAGAGCGGTGCTTGTAAATGTAGCGCGGCGGTGAGAGCAAAATATCAGGCTCTCCGGGGTCACCATCACGCAGCACGACAAGCCCGGTTTCAGGAATGGCCGTGGTCAACACTTCATTACGAAGAACACTGATACCGGGCAATCCTGTTTGCAGGCATAAAAAAAGGCCCTGCAGGGCCTGTTCGCGTTTCGATGTCATTTCTAATCTTTCCAATATTTGACGATCAGCTCAGGAATACGCCTGTGCCATTTTGCGGCCTCCGGCTCAAAGCGGATGAGCTTCGGCATTTTGACTTGCGGCACCATCCAGAACATCACCACCGATGTAAGGCCGCGACCGGATTTCAATGCTGATTGACTGGCTTTTCTAAAACCTCGCAGATCACCTGTTTTGCGGCTGTAGGAGGCTCGCATATTTTCAGCAACAAGAAGCGACGGGCCATTTTTGCGATAAACAAACCGCAGCCTCATCCCACGCGCCTTTTCAAGATTTCCGGGCGTAACACGTTTCCCCAGAACCTTCTTTGGCGCATTCGGGGTTGGAATAGCCAGCCAAAAGCCGTCCTTGCCTTTGATCACTTGGCCTTCTTCAAAACCCTCCATGATCTTGGCGGCTTTGGTATAAACCATGCCAGCGGCTTTCAGGCTTTTACCCTGCTTGGGATAAACGTCGCCGCGCCAAGATTTGGCCAAACGCGGACCAAGACCTGCGGCAGTTACCTGAGCACGCATACTGTTTTTAAGACCCGTTGTGGCTGTGCGAATAGCTCCAGTCACAGCTTGTTCGGCTTCCAGCAATTCAGCTTTCAGGTATTTATCCAGATCACCACTTATGGCTGCTCGCAATCTCATTTCAGAACCTCCATTTTCCACACCAGATGGTGCGTATCTTGAACAGGCTCGCCCTGAACACGATAGCTTGCGCCATCAAGGATGATTTCATCTCCGGCCTTTGGCTTGGCGATGTCCGTTACCCGAACCTCCATCATGTTGGTGGGGGTGTGGATTTGCGCTTCCCGAAAATCAATGATCTGATCCGGTGATTTCAGAATGACTTTGACAGGTATATCTTCGCCATTTGCCCGGTAGAGCGCATCTAACCCCAAGCGATCAAACAGCCGATCTACCGCCTGTTTGAAACTTGGGATCATGAGGCATTGTCCTGTTCATAGCGTTTCCAAGCCTGATCGCGTTGCTCTTGACTGATGTCACGATCCAGCACATCTTCCAGTGCTTTCACCAAAGGTTTGCCGTCCTTACCAAAGCCGCTTTCATCCAGTACCGCAATGGCATCAATGATTGCTAAAATATCGGCATCGGGCTCATCGGTTTTGGTTTCAGGCGTTTTGGCCGCCGTGGATTTACCAGCAGGATCAGCAAAGCCACGTGCAATCAGCGCTTTGGCTTCAGTATCGTCCAGCTTGAGGGTTTCACCCGGTTGCACAGTGCCATCGGGTGTTTGAAGGGAGATTTTTGCAATAATATTCATGTTTCTAACCTCCCTTAAGCGACTGTTGCACATAAAGATGCGTTGGGACGATACGGCACCACCAACGGCGCAGACTGCATCAACAACCAGCGAACCGCAGGGTCTTCTTCCAGCCATGACTTGGAGAAATAGCGCAGCGCTTTGAAGGCTGCTTTTTCATCCATGATCATGCCGTAGCAACGCGTGCCTTCGAGCTGACCTTGGCTGACCAGCAAGACCGTGTAATCGGGCAACAAGTTTTGCGTTGTGCCGTCATCGGCGACATAGACATCGTTATAGACATGGAAATCAAAATCCCCGATGGAGCCAACATAACGTGCTTTCTCATTGCCCTGACCACGCACGATAGGATCGATTGAGATCGTCGCATTGGTACCGCGACGGATTTCAAGCTGACCGACAACCTGCTTGTTCTTGCGGAAATGTCGCCATGCTTTCGGGTCCATAATCACAACACGCGCCACGGCACCGGATTTTTCCTGCACCAAGCTGGCCCAATCTTCCAGATGATCTAAAGCAGGCGCATCCACGCTATCCCATTTGGCAGCACCCGTAAGTGCCAGCGTCAAAGCCGGATCGCGTTTGAAATCAACGATCTTGGTCGGATAATCTTCACCCGCAACGGTAACAGTGCCTTTGATCAAGGCTTCTGCCGCCATCACTTCCTCACGGCGTGTGAGATTTTCTAGCTGGTTACGCAGCGAACGACTGACCGCCGCTTCCAAACGCCGACTTGCCGGAAGGGAGCCGCCAATCTTTTCACCAATACTACGTTTGAGCGGCGTATTGGCGTCAAAGCGGCGCTTGTCCTTCACGTAAGCGGGCTTAAAGCTCTGGGTCGTAAAGCCTTCATTGGCCACAACACGTCCCGCGACCAGTGGCGAGACAAACGGCGCAAGACGTGGTTTTGACTGATCAATGTCAAAGTGGATTTCCTCGGACTCTTCCGTCTGGATCGAGCCAAAGAAGGTGTCCAGCAAAAAGGAGGCTGGTCGCTCCAGATGCTCAACGGTGCGGTTCAGCACAAATGTAGAAAAAATATCAACCATGATTATACCTCCTGATTTTTGCGTAGAAAGATGGTGCAAGGCCCAACATTGCGGAAGCTGTTCCAGACGCTCGCCGCGTCATGGCCAACACCGTAGGTCAGTGCATTGCTGTTAAATTCGCCTGAGTGATAGACATCCGCCTCGGCATCACCTGATGTGGTATCAATCGGCTCAGCTAAAATGGCGGCGGGCTTTTGTGATCCATCGGTCGCACTGGCGTCACTCAGGACATAAAGACCAGATGCCGTGATACGGCCCAAGACAGCGCCGCGTGGATAAGCTACGCCACCTGTGATCGTTTCAATGCGCTGGACCGCAGGAAACTCACCTGCAACCAGATTATCCGGGGTATAGCCACCTTGATCGGTAAAACCTCTGGCATGATTAGAATATGCGTTCATATCGATTTCTCCTTATCGTTAGTAAGTTGCCAGACGCTTGGCGACAGCTTCCTCGCTGTCATCCTCGTCCTCGGGTGATGGGGTAATTTCAGGATTGGGCGTTGCTTCCATCGCCGCACTAAAGCCCGACACATCATCGCGTGTGGGCGTTTCAAGTGGCGCTTTGGATAAAACAGATACAGCGGCTTCCACCTCCATATCGGTTTCAAAGGCCAGATGCTGCGCCAGCAATGTACGTGCATTGGCCTCATCATGAGACAGGATGCCTTGCACACGGCTGCGCTCGTTTGTGACACCTTGTTTGACCGCATCTTGTTCAAGACTGGCCGTTAAATCGGGATAAGCCTCCCGCAGGCTTTGGATATCATCCATGCTTTTCTCCTGTTGGTTTGGATTGATAGAATGCGGGGAAGGCTCTGAGACCGGATTGCCGCTGAGCTCAAACAAGAGCTTTTCAAAAGAGCCGGTACGGTCGGCCAGACCTTGTTTTACGGCAGCGTCCCCAATGAACACATCGCCACTGCCGTAATGATTTTGCACATGGCTGGAAGCTACGCCGCGATACTTGGCAATGGCATCCACAAAGACATCTGCCATGGCATCAATGCGCTTTTGTAATCGGGCACGACCATCATCCGTATCCGGATCAAGCCGCTTATAAGGGCTTTGCGACGACACAACTTCCACCGCATCCTCACCCTTATTGCCGCGATAAACACCGACCACGCCAATGGAGCCAAGAGCACTGGTTTTTGAAACCACGATCTCGTCTGCGGCGGCTGCAATCCAGTAAGCACCGGAGGCCGCATCGCCAGAGGCGTAAGCGATAATGGGTTTAACCCCGCGTGCCTCATGGATCATGTCAGCAAATTCAGCGCAGCCATTCACTTCACCGCCCGGTGAATCGATGTTCAAGATAATGGCTTTCACATCCGGGTTCTCGACCGCTTGCGTGAAGTCCTTGGCCAGCAATTCATAAGAGGATGCGCCGCTCACCTGCGTAAACAAGTTGGCGTAACGAAAAAGCGGCCCAACCACTGGTAGGACCGCTATTCCATCTCGCATCTCAAGGCGATAACTGTTTTGCAGCTCTCGCCCCAGTTTCGCTGCGACCGCTTCAGGCGGTGCATTTTGCCTTGCGGCAATATCCAAAATTGTTGTCAGCGCCGATGATGTAATTGCCCATGGCTCATCAGCGGCTTTATTCCATACTCTCATCTTTATCATCCTGTTTTAGTGTTGCGGCCATGGCCGGGGTGCTCAGACCAAGCTCTTTCATCTTGGCTTGTTCACGCGCACGCTGTTCCAGTACTTCTTCCCAGTCCAAGCCTTGTGAGGCACATTCTTCTTCCAAAGTGGAGAGGCCGTTTTCCATGCGGATGCGTGAGGCTTCGGCTTCTTTGACCGGATCAATCCAGCCCCGACCGGGACCAATCCATTTAGAGCGTGTCCATGCAGCGCGGTTTTGATAAAAGCCGGGCGCTTCGATCAAACCTTTGCCAATGGCTTCTTCCAGCCATAATTCATAAACCGGGCGTGCCCAGTAGGTTGCAAGCCATTGCCTGCGCCCCATGAAAAAGCGCCATGCTTCCATAAGCGCGGCTCGCGCACTGGAATAGTTGGTTTTGGAAAAGTCCTTCATCAGCAATTCAAACGGAATGTTTAATCCCGTTCCAATGTGCCGCAAAATATTCTCCACAAACTGGCCGTATCCGCTATTGGGTCGGCTTGGTGTAAAGGGAGATACCTTATCGCCCGGAAAGACCGGGATAATGGCACCACCTTGCAAGCGTACTTTCCATTCATTGCGGGCAGCGACATAATCATCCACGCTGCCGCCAAACATCTCACCAATAGCCTCACTATCAAGCGGGGTTTCAATAAAGGCTGCGATCATGGCGTTGACAACAGCCGCCTGCAGTTCGCTGCGCTCATAATGATCAAGCATCTTGAACAAAGGCATAATACTTGTCAGAAGCGGTTTGCCTCGGCTTTGCCCACTGCGTTCCAGATCAGCAATGTGCAGCACGCGGCGACGACCGAATGATGTTTCCACCGGGATGCGTTGCCAATCCTTTTCTGATCCTGCTGATAACAAATAATCACCGGGATGGTTTTTTCTGATCCAGTAGGCTTTGGCAGCACCATAGCTATCAATCTCAATACCACCGCGCAGCGACTTGGAATCTGGCTTGCCGTCCGGATTACTGAGGCGATCCGGCTCCACCAGTTGCAAAACTGTCGAAAACCGTCGCTCTTTCAGCCAAAGCGGTAAGGCCAAGGCTTCACCATTGAGCATGGATGAGCGGAACACCTGCGATGTTAGACCCGCAAAAGTCAGAGACTTGGCCGCATCACATTGCGTGGTTTCAGCCCAGCTGCGCCATAAAGATTCCACATGACGTGACCATTCATCTGCCCATTCTTTGTCTTTACCCAATGACTTGTAATCTGGTTGCGCTGCCAATCGCAGCCCAGTACCGACAACATTATCTGTCAGGGTTTGGAATGCACCGGAGGCCACGCCGTGATTGCGAACAAGGTCGCGTGAGCGTGATACCAAGGTGCCAAGCTCAGGGATTAAGTCACTATCAGCAGATCCAGCAGGTGGCAGCCATGATGCCAGCTCTCTGGCAGACAGGGATGCTGCCCGATGTGCTGTATCTGGCTGACCATTGCTTTTTGTCATGTTTAAAACTCCACATAAATTGCCTTGCGACCAGAACCTCCCTGTTTGCGTCTGATTTCCAGCTTCAAATGGGCAATGTATTTTTCCAGCTTGGGTGCATCTGCCGTCTGATAAGTGACAGCGCCATACCCGCCGATATTGACCGAGACTTCTTTGCCACCTGTCATCAGCAGGTGATATGCGTTTTCGGCTTCACCAAGGCGGCTTTGTAATGTGGCCAAATCTGTCATTGCGGTTCCTTACAAATACGGATCGTCAGCCATCTGAACAGGCCGCTGTTTCAAGCGTTCATTCAAAGCCGTTGGTTCCTTTGTTTCTATTGATTGGGTTTGACTCTGCGCTGTTAGCACAGGCTTGCCCAAGACTTCTTCCAGCTGCAGCCAATGGCGCTCTGAAAAACAATCCAATCCATAAATACTGGCGGCGGCGCGGGCATAAACCCGGCAATCCAGCGCCTCATTATTGCGGGTGGGGTCTTTCTCCCACACAGCGCGGGGATAACCGCGATGCACCCGGATAATGCGTTTCTCAGCCGTCAGCTGTTTGAAATATTCTTCCGCATATTGCGGAAAGTGGCAGCTTCCTGCTGGATATGGCATACCATCTTTCAATTCAGTCTCTGATGGCCAATCCAGTTTCAGCCAGCGATAAAGTTCAACCTTGGCCACCGGGCCGGAGACATTCCAAACACGCAGACCACGCCTGCGACCGCCAACATCGGCTTTCGATACACTCAAAATGAGCGCCGTGTCCCGATCTTGTCCTTTGATCGCCACGACGGTGCGTGGCTGGCTCGCTCTGGCACCACCAGCACCCCAAACAGCTTGGGGGTGGCCTTTGGCCCATGCATAAACATCCTGCGTGGCATAACCAGAATCCACCGCCATTACGCGGATGGGCATGGTGTGTCCGGTTTGATGCGGCCAGTCGCGGTGCAAGACATCTTCGAGTTTTTGCCACACATCGCGGCGGGCGGTATCACCATCCAGCACAATATAATCGACAGACCAGCTTTGTTTATCGCGGCCCCAAGCAACCACCTCACATTCAAGGCGGTCTTTTTGGACATCCACACCAGCGGTTAGAAACAACCCTGCATTGGGAACAACACCTTGCACGTAAGTTTCCCGCCGCGCATAAAGTCGCTCCCAGTCTGGTGCTTCATGTTCTTCTTCAAACGGCTCACCCAGCACCGTGTTGACGAAACTTTTCATCAACTCCGGATGTTCCTTGGCTTGCTCAAACATCGCCGCTGCATCTGACCAGCTGAACCAGCCCACCGGGCTGTAAAGGGAAGACAGGTGATAACCAACCGTTTGTCCATCACCTTTGGCGGTTGCCATCCACTGACCTTTGGCAAGCATCTCTGTTTTGTGATGCTCTGCGATTAGTTCTTCGCAAGACTCGCATTCATACGTCACATCCGACGGGTTACCTTCAGCCCAGCGGAGCTGTGAAAACCTTAATGGCTGCTCATGCCCGCAATGGGGACAAGGAACATGAAAATAGCGTTGGTCTGAATGGTCAAACTCTCGGGCAATGCGCGATAATCCTTTCAATGTTGGTGTACTCACTAGAAAAACCTTACGTCGCCCCTGAAATGTGGCGCTCCGGCGTTCTGCCAGCAAAATTGGATCGCCTTCACCCTCGACATCGCCGGGGTAGCCATCCACTTCATCCATAAACAGATACCGCGCAGGCATGGACCGCAGTCCCACAGCCGAATTCGCACCTGTCATCACCAGAACACCGCCCGGAAACTCTTTTGACAACACGGTGTTGCCGGAATCTCTTGAGCGTGCGGGCTTCACTCGCGCTTTTAATTCCTTGGAATCTTCCAAAAGCGGATCAATCCGCTGTTTGGAATTCCGCTTGGCCATCTCCACGGTTGGTGCCACAGCCATCATCGGGCCGGGTGCCATGTGGATGACGTAGCCAATCCAGTTATTGCCAGCCTCGGTCCCGCCGATCTGAGCACCTTTCATAAACACAACCCGCTGCGCCCGTTTATGAGGCGAGAGCTGATCCATGATTTCGCGCAAATACGGTGTGCGTTCTGTACGCCAGCGACCGGGTTCGGCGGCAGCCTTGGGGGAGAGAAAGCGATATTCATCTGACCATTCAGAAATGGTCATAAAAGCATCTGGCTTTAATCCTTCAAACCAAGCATGTTCAAGTGTTTGCGATCCATCGTACAAAGTGCCGTCATATCCATTATTGTTTGAAGTTTGCTTTGATCCCTCCAAGTTCTTCCAAGTGTTCACGAACATAACGCTCCAACGTCACATGTAATTGGTGGGCATCGGTCTCGAGTTCTGCTGCCATCTGGCTTGAAATCCTTGCAGGCCACGTTTGCCATGCATCGCGTTCCTGACGCGCAAGCCGAAACACATGGGCAATGGCCTCATTGCGGTCGATAAGCTCACCCTTTAATTGCTTGAGGCGCACCCGGTTGGTTTGCGCCTTTAAAACCTCATTGGCGGTTTTGGCCTGCATGTAGGTCGTGCCACCCGATGAAAACGGGGTGCCGCTCTCCTTTAAGGTTTCTTCAACGGCTTCCACCGCAGCCGTAGGCACTGGTTTAGTTTTTACAGGCCGCTTTGTTTGCGGTTTGGCCGTATTGGATGACCATTCCCGATCAGCGCGTTCTACATCAATAGTGCCATCAGGCTCAGCGGTAATGCGGCCTTGTTTTAGCGCCTTTCTGACGGCGGTATCGCTGACACCGCGCTGTCTTGCATATTCTCGGATCGATACGCCCATATTCTTCGATTAATCCCTTGAATTGACTTGATAATCCTTGGTTTCCAAGCGTTCATGAACACGTCAACAAGCAAAGGAGAAACCATGACAAACCACATAAAACACACCCAAAAAGACCAAATACTGGCGCAGATCGCCAAAGACGAGCTGCACCTTGAAACCCTTGAGACCCGCAAGAGCGATAGCCTCGATTTTCACGACTGCGCGGTCTGGTCCATCAAGGCCGCATTAGAAGCCGCTTATGAAGCGGGCCAACAATCTACCGCCAAAGGAGGTAAGTAATGAGTAAGACCACCAAACAAGCCCAGATCATCGAAACGCTCAGCGCCAAGGAAGGAGCCAGCATCGATGAGATGATGAAACTGACGGGCTGGCAAAAACATACGGTGCGCGGCGTTTTATCCCGAGTCATCAAAAAGCTCGAAGGCTTTGAGCTGAGCTCAGAAAAACAAGACGCTGACCGCCGTTATTACCTCAAACCAACCGAGAAAAAGGAAACCCAAGCATGAGCAACCAAAACCCCATTATCAATAACGCCATCCAAGCCAACATGAACGCCATGCGAGACATGCTGGAAAAAGCTGCCGCCCTTGCACAAGAGGGCTGCGGTTACATGGATGACGGCAATCGTAACGCTGCCATCGGCTCCATCATTGATCTTGATCGGCTGCTTGGCGATGCCAAAGCCTTACACGAAGCGTCACTCGCCCTTCACAGGCAGTGAGGCTTCGGCCTTGCTTCCAAGGCGATCTTTTTCAACAGCCTTAAATTCCTGATCGGTACCAGATAGGGTTGCTTGTAATCCGGTCATTTCTTGCCAGCGACGCACAATCACATCCACATATTTGGGATCAAGCTCAATCAGTCGCGCCTGTCGCCCGGTATGTTCTGCAGCAATCAATGTTGAGCCAGAACCACCAAACGGATCGAGCACAATATCCAGCGTCTTGCTGGAATTTTTAATCCCGCGCACGACAAGATCAACAGGCTTCATGGTCGGGTGCAGATCGTTCTTCTGCGGTTTGTTATAAAACCAGACATCACCCTGATCACGCGCACCGCACCAGTAGCGGTCATTGCCATCTTTCCAGCCATAAAGGATGGGCTCATATTGACGTTGATAATCAGAGCGGCCAAGGGTGAAGGTATTCTTCGCCCAGATGATAAAGGTTGACCATTTGCCGCCCGCATTGCGGAAGGCGCTTTGCAGCGTATCCAGCTCACTGGAACTCATGCAGATGTAAAGAGCGCCCTTGGTATGAGCCAACATATTCTTGCAGGCTGCGGTTAAAAATGCCTCAAAGTCATCGCCCAGATTATCATTCATAATCTTGCGTCCGGCTTTGGCTCCACCTTTGGAGCGCAGCTTATCTTTGGCCGTATCGCCATAATTCACATTATAGGGTGGATCGGTAAAGACCATGTCGGCGAGTTCCCCAGCCATAAGTTTTTTCATGTCGGCTTCGCTTGTGGAATCGCCGCAGAGCAAACGGTGCTCACCCATAATCCAGACATCGCCTGTACGGCTGACAGGGTTTTCCTGTACTTCTGGAATGTTTTCATCAAGTGCGGCTGCTTCATCGTCATCGAGCGATGTCAATAAATCATCCAACTCCACATCGTCAAAGCCCAGCAGATCAAGATCGAAATCTTCATCGGCAAGATTTTGTAATTCCAATCGCAATAATTCTTCATCCCATCCGGCATTCTCGGCGATTTTGTTATCGGCAATGGCTCTTCTCCGCTTTGTTGAGTAGAAAAAGATGCCGACCGCCAAGTAACCTGTTGATATGTATGGTTTCTGATAACTTTACATAGAGCAGGTATATGACAATCAACATCTCGCAGCATATTTTAGGCCTCAAAGGGCAACGTGTAAATGAAATTAAACTGGATGACGGCGGTGTTAAGATGGACACCTCTAAAAACCTATCTTTTAGGTGTATTTTGTGATTCAATATTTTCAGGAGGATATTTTGATGCACGAAGCAGGATTGTTTGATTTTTCTGATCATCTTGAGCGTTTGTCTAAAACAGGCGACCCACTTGTCGCGCTTTCTGAGCATGTGGATTTTGAGATGTTTCGGTGTGCACTGACAAGTGCACTTAACTATGGAGAGCGTCCACAGGGGGGTCGTCCGCCCTATGATG
The DNA here is from genome assembly GCA_965206885.1 of Amylibacter sp. Classification (GTDB taxonomy): domain Bacteria; phylum Pseudomonadota; class Alphaproteobacteria; order Rhodobacterales; family Rhodobacteraceae; genus Amylibacter. Next base: position 69,091 of record CBDBLJ010000013.1, read on the forward strand.
CGGTTATGATGTTTAAGATTTTGATATTAGCGTCGATGCATAATTTAAGTGATGAGCGGATGGAGTTTCTGATCCGCGATCGTTTTAGCTGGTTGCGTTTTCTTGGTTTGCAAATTGGGGAGCCGACGCCAGATCAAAAGATCATTTGGGTGTTTCGGGAGAAGTTGACCCAAGCGGGTGTGTTGACTGATTTGTTTGCAACCTTTGAGGATCATTTACGTAATCGGGGTTACAAACAAACTGGGGGACAAATTGTAGACTCATCGCTGATTGCAGCCCCACGCCAACGTATGACTTCAAGCGAGAAAGCCCGCGCCAAGGCTGGCGAAGATGCAAAAGATATCTGGCCTGATAATCCAGCCAAGGCGGCACAGAAGGACACCGACGCACGGTGGATGGTCAAGTATAGCAAGGCTAAAACGACCAAGACGGGTGAGAAAGATGCGGGGTTAGTTGATATTTCCGTACCTCACTTTGGCTATAAAAACCACATCAGCATTGACCGTAAGTTTCGGTTTATCAGAGGTGAAAAAACAACAGATGCAGCGCGCTATGACGGTCATGAGTTGGCGTCAGTGCTCACCAAGGACAATCGTTCTGGCAAGGTTTGGGCCGATACAGCTTACCGCACCAAGAGCAATGAGGCATGGCTTAAGGCCAATGGATTTTTCTCCCACATCCACCGTAAAAAACCAAAAGGCAAACCAATGCCCAAACACATCGAGCGCGGTAATGCGACACGTTCTATATTTCGCACCTGTGTCGAGCATGTCTTTGGTCATCAGAAGGGCCCGATGGATTTATCCATTAGAACCATCGGAATTCAACGCGCCACAACAAAGATGACACTCGCCAACATAACCTACAATATGAAGCGTCTCATCTTCCATGAACGACGGCAAGCCACAGCCTGAATCCGTCTAGAATTCAGAAATACCCGCTCAGGCGGCTCCATAAAGCATGAATGCCGCATAAAACGGAACAAAACAGGCTTTTTTTGCGTCAAAAAGCAGCCTGCCGTAAAAAATGCCTATCAAATACCTCTGGAATTAGCGGTTAATCGAGGTGTCCAGATTGTCATTCACTGCAGCCGAGACGCGCGTAGGAGGGCTATAGACCCTGCTACAGGCCAGAAGGGAAGCATCAACCAGCATGTCCGCCGACAAGTAAACGACATCCCCCTTTTTGGGTATCCTTGTGGTAAGCATCAAGGGAACCCCCTCTATTTTGGTTTGATTTGAGATGCGATTATTGCGCGAGGCTGGCGGTTTGGTTGGCGCGATATGAGGATTTTTCTGATGAGCAAGCGACGGGCTGGGCGAGGTTCCAAATACACGGATGATTTTAAGCGACGGCTAGTGGCGGAGAGCCAAGGTGATGGCGTGAGTGTTCCGATGGTCTCGCGGCGTCATGATGTGCCACCCCGCCGGATTTACGCGTGGCGCGGTGATGCGCGGTTCCAGCCGGACGCGTCGGGTGATACCGGCTTCATACCAGTCGAAGTGGCAAACAGTGATACTGATGTTTCATCTGTGCTGCCAGAAGCGCAGCTTACAACCAGTCCCCAGATTGAGATCACTTTGGAGAATGGGCGCAAGCTGAGCGTGAGCGGTGGGGTTGATGCGGGCTTTGTGCTGGAATTGGCGCGTGGGCTGGCGGCATGATCCCGGTACTGGCGGATGCAAAGATCTGGCTGGCGGCGGGGGTGACTGACATGCGGCGCGGGTTCAACGGTCTGGCCGTTCAGACCGAGCAGGTTCTGGGGGGTGATCCACGGCAATCGCTTGAAGATTTCAGCCTTCACCTTTGATTGCGGCTTTTAGGTAACTATCATCCCAAGCGGCTGTTTTTCTTCGTATTTTCAGACTGGCCGTATCGCCGACTTGCTTGAAGATGTTGATTGCACTATGTCGCATCAGAGCCATGTTGGCGGGGCCATTTTGGGTCCGCAAGCGCATCAGGTCGTCGTGAAACACCACATCCATCACCCAGTGCAGGCGATTTTCCACACCCCAATGGGCGCGTGTGGCGCGCAGGAATTGCTTGGCTGAGAGCGGTGCGGAGGACAGATAGTAACGTCGCGAGAAACTGGTTTTACCTTTGTGTTTGACCTCGGCCTCGATCATGCCGATAGCGGCGAGGCCTGGAAACCTTGGTGCGCCAGGCTCAGACCGATCAGGGCGCAGCCACTCTACATCATGACTGACATAGGCACGACGGATTTCTATCCGCCCATGATCGGCATCGGTGGTTTCATGGGTTTCCAAACCACTGGTCTGGTCGAAATAGAGCCTCACCTCTTCATGCAGTGATTTTTGGTTGCCTTTAAGCGCCAAAAGATAGTCTGCGCCTTGTGCGAGGATCGCCGCAGCAATACCGTGTTGGCAGCCCATTGCATCAATCGTGACCAGCGCGCCTTTCAACTCAAGCCGCGCCAGTAGTCGAGGTATCGCGCTGATTTCATTCTCTTTCTCGTCACAGGATTCTTGCCCCAAGACCAATCTCTGACGCGTTGCCCAAGCTGAAACCAGATGCAGGGCGCGGCCATCCTCACCATGCGCACGGCGTGACGACTTGCCGTCAATTGCCACGATCTCATCATCGCCATCGCGCAAGGCCGCAACCCAGGAAACGAAGCATTCGCTAAACAGGTCAGCGGGAATCGCGTTCATCACATCATTGAGCGTGTCATGAGATGGGATGCCATCTTTGAAGGGTAGAAACCCACGCAAGAATTTCAATTTTCGGTCCGCCCATCGGGCTATTTCGGCAAAATCATCAGCACCAGCCATAACACCGCAGAGCACAATCAGTAGGATTTCGGGTAGTGGATAAACAGTTTTCCAGCTCTGGCGTGGGTCTTCAATGGCAGAAAAATGGTCGAGGATATTGGCTGAGATCATGGGAGGCTCCGAATGTCATTTCAATGACCAGAGAATCACATATCACCCGCTAAGGGAATCCCCACTTTTTCAAGCGATTGCCGTGGGGGGTGATCCTTACTCCGGCCATCTGTTTTTGTTCCGAGGGCGACGCGGTGATCAGATCAAGATGATCTGGTGGGATGGTCAGGGCGCGTGCCTGTTTACCAAGCGCCTTGAACGGGGTCGGTTTATCTGGCCCTCTGCTCAGGAAGGTAAGATCAACCTGAGCCGTGCGCAGCTTGCGATGCTGATGGAAGGTCTGGATTGGCGTATGCCGCTCAAGACATGGCGACCCAAGATGGTAGGTTAGAGGCAATGTTTTATGGGTATTTCTGACGTTTTGGGATTCCCATGAGGCCCTTGATTTGGTAAGGAGTGGCATGAGTAAGACCCCTCCAAATCTGGCTGATTTGCCCCCTGACGTGCAGGCGTTTGTGGCCGCACAAGCGGCGGAATTGGCTCGTAAAGACGCGGAGTTGTTGGGGCTGTCGTTGAGCCATGCCACAGCGCAAAAGCGCCTTGAAAATGAGATGGAAGCGGCTCTTGCTGCGGAGCGCGCCGCCCATGCGCTTGCCATTATGAGCAGAGATACCCTGATTGCCGATCTGCGCCTGCAATTGCACGGACATAAAAAACATCGCTTCGGTTCAAAGTCAGAAAGCAGCACACAGCTGGCGCTGGCGCTGATCCTTGAAGATCTTGAAATCGAACAAGCCGCTGAGACGGATGATGAGAATGGGCCCTCTGACGCTGAGACCACAAAGCCGCCGCGTACCCCGCGCAAGCGCAAACCTTTCCCCAAGGGGCTCAAGCGGGTCAAAAAGACCATCACGCCCAGTGATGCTTGCACCGACTGTGGTGGCAGCTTCAAAGTGCTCGGGACAGATGTGATGGAAGAACTGGAATATGTGCCCGGCCATTACGTCGTAAAACAACTTGAGCGCCCACGACTGGCCTGCACCTGTTGTGAGAAGGTGGTTCAGGCGGAGATGCCAAGCCGTCCTATTCCCAAGAGCTTTGTCGGCCCTGCGTTGATGGCCCACATCTTGTGCTGCAAATACGGCTATCATCTGCCGCTGTATCGACAGAGCCAGATGTTTGAGAATGAAGGCATCGATCTGAGCGGGTCGCTCATGGCCAACTGGGTCGGCAAATGCACTAAGCTGTTGGAGCGCGTGGCTGATGCCATCCGGGATCACGTTTTTGAGGCGCAAGCGATCTTCATGGACGACACCACGGTCAAACTGCTCCAAAAGGGCAAGGGACGCGGTAATAACAAGACAAAAACCGCGCGGCTCTGGGTCTATGCCAGAGATGAGAGCGCCTGGGCGAGCGGCGCACCACCGGCGGTGTGGTATCAGTTCTCCACCAACCGGGGCGCAGAACATCCGAGCAAACATCTCAAGCCCTACAAGGGCTATGCCCATGCGGATGCCTATGCTGGGTATAATGACGCCTATCGGACGGGGCGCGTCAAAGAGATGGCCTGCATGGCCCATGTTCGGCGGGATTTTTATAGCCTGTTTGAAAGTCTGAAGCTGCCCGTGGCGGGCGAAGCCGTTCTGCGCATTCGAAAGCTCTATGATGTTGAGGCACAAGCGCGGGGTCTGGCGCCTGCTGAGCGCGTGGCCCTGCGTCAGGAATATGCCAAGCCGATCTTTGATGAGTTGGAAATCTGGCTCAAGGAGCAGCTGGGCAAGATCTCCGTTAAGACGCCGCTGGCCAAGGCGATCAGATATGCGCTCGCGCGCATGCCAAAGGCGCGGCCCTATCTCGACAATGGCTTGAACCGCCCCTAGTTTACCGGAGTGATTTTAGTCCGTCATTCTGCAGCAATATCATATTGATTTAGGGTTTCATAGAAATTCCTTTCAGCTTGTGCAGGTGGTATATATCCGATTGGCCCAAAGAGCCTGTCATTGTTGTACCAATCAACCCAAGTTAGAGTTGCCATTTCGACATCACTTTTACCTTGCCATGGTCCTTGATGTTCAATCACTTCGGTCTTGTACAATCCGATCATATTCTCAGCGAGTGCATTATCATAACTATCACCAACGCTCCCAACGGATGGCTCAATTCCAGCATCGATTAATTTTTCTGTATATTTGATCGACAAATATTGAACGCCTCTGTCTGAGTGGTGGATCAACTGGCCAGATTGAGGGTTTCGAGCGTGGATACCCTGGTTCAGAGCATCAAAGACCAAAGCCGTATTCGGAGAATGTGAGACCTTCCATCCAACGATATATCGTGCAAAGACATCAATCACAAAAGCAACATATACAAACCCAATGGCCGTACTGACATAGGTGAAATCAGCGACCCACAAAACGTTAGGTGCGGGAGCTGTGAATATACGATTTACCTTATCCTTAGGACAAGGCTGCGCCTTGTTACTCTGTGTAGTTTTAATCCCCTTGCCACCACGTACAACGCCTTGTATTTCCATCTGTTTCATAAGGCGCTCAATTGTACAACGTGCAATATCAAACCCTTCATGGCGAAGTTGATGCCAAATCTTATCAGCCCCATAACGTTTACCACTAGCTTTAAAAACACGGTCGATTTCTGTGATCAAAACAACATCTCGTTTGCGGCGTTCTGGAGACTTACTGGGATCCAGCATTATAGACCGCTCATAAAAATAGGTGGATGGCGCTATTGGTAAAACTTTACAAATAGACCCGACGCCATAGCTTGTACGATGTTTATCTATGAACATAATCATTTCTTCCGTAGGCGGTCGAGCTCCGCCGCTGCGAAAAAAGCCGACGCTTTACGCAAAATATCATTCGCTTGCCGTAACTCTTTGTTTTCTCGCTGGAGGATTTTTAACTCATCACGCTCCGCTTGTGTAACCCCATTGCGTAATCCTATTTCAATTTCGTGATTTCGAACCCACACACGTAGCGTATCACCATTGCAGCCAATCTTCTTTGCAATCGATAAAACAGCTTGTGTTCTGCTCGTATAATCAGCCTCATTTTCTAACACCAGGCATACCGCTCGTGCGCGTATTTCTGGCGTAAATCTATTTCCTGAATTTCCATTCGTCATTCTTCTAGTCTCCGTGCTTTTTTGACTCCGGTAAACTAGGGGCGGTTCAGCTTTCTGGAAATCGACAACAACACAGCCGAGCGTGCGGTGCGCCCTGTGGCCGTTGGACGTAAGAACTACCTGTTCATGGGATCAGAGGCAGGTGGAAAATCCGCCGCCATAGCCTACACCCTCATCGAAACCGCCAAGATGAACAACGTCAATCCCGAAGCCTGGCTCGCATGGGTGCTCGAGCGCATCCAGGATCATCCCGCAAACCGTATGCAAGATCTCCTACCGTGGGCCTATCAGGAGATGATCGAGGAGCGGGAACAAAGCGTTATAGCGGCATGATCGGCCCCCGTGATTCAGCGGCACTCCCAGAGCAAGGGGATCTGTTTGAAGAGCGCGGGAATTGGCAAGGGCCAGATACCTCACAGCACGACTTGGGCGTTGAAAACCTTGAAGGCTTGTCCGACAAAGACCTCGTCGAGAAGACGGCAAAGGCTACACTGTCCAACGTCGACCTGCTGTGCGCCCAGATTGTGGAACGGGGCTTGGGAGATATAGCCGTTCCGGGTCTCGTCGCGCTTTGGAACCGGTTTAAGGGGTTCGGAATTGCGACCCCTTTACCAGAACAAAAGCTTGCCTTGGAAACTCTTCGCGCCATTGGGAATGAAGCTGCAAAAAAAGAAATCAGCAAGATCCTTGGCGCACAGGACTTGCCCGACAGCTTGCTCCCGTTTGTGTTGCAAGCCGCTGTGAGCGTGGGCTTGAAGCTGCCTCAGGCACAAATCTTGCCATGGCTGGAACACGGCGCACCAACAGTCCGTGCCCAAGCCTTCATCCTTATACAATCGAACAGCCCACAGCGAAGCACCTTGGAAATCGGGTTCAGCGACCCAGACCCTTCAGTCCGACGAACCGCTCTGACAGTGGCGGGGAATCTGGGCCATATCAGCGCAAGGGCAGGATTGCTTGCCGAGTTCCGGAAAAATCCAACCAGCCAAAAGATCGAAGCGCTTTTAACTGTCGCCGATGACGACATCGTTGTTGAAATCGGAAGATACGCACTGGAAAATCCGCCTCACCGGTGCCTCATCGCAAGTGAACTGGACACCTCTAAAAACCTATCTTTTAGGTGTATTTTGTGATTCAATATTTTCAGGAGGATATTTTGATGCACGAAGCAGGATTGTTTGATTTTTCTGATCATCTTGAGCGTTTGTCTAAAACAGGCGACCCACTTGTCGCGCTTTCTGAGCATGTGGATTTTGAGATGTTTCGGTGTGCACTGACAAGTGCACTTAACTATGGAGAGCGTCCACAGGGGGGTCGTCCGCCCTATGATGCGGTTATGATGTTTAAGATTTTGATATTAGCGTCGATGCATAATTTAAGTGATGAGCGGATGGAGTTTCTGATCCGCGATCGTTTTAGCTGGTTGCGTTTTCTTGGTTTGCAAATTGGGGAGCCGACGCCAGATCAAAAGACCATTTGGGTGTTTCGGGAGAAGTTGACCCAAGCGGGTGTGTTGACTGATTTGTTTGCAACCTTTGAGGATCATTTACGTAATCGGGGTTACAAACAAACTGGGGGACAAATTGTAGACTCATCGCTGATTGCAGCCCCACGCCAACGTATGACTTCAAGCGAGAAAGCCCGCGCCAAGGCTGGCGAAGATGCAAAAGATATCTGGCCTGATAATCCAGCCAAGGCGGCACAGAAGGACACCGACGCACGGTGGATGGTCAAGTATAGCAAGGCTAAAACGACCAAGACGGGTGAGAAAGATGCGGGGTTAGTTGATATTTCCGTACCTCACTTTGGCTATAAAAACCACATCAGCATTGACCGTAAGTTTCGGTTTATCAGAGGTGAAAAAACAACAGATGCAGCGCGCTATGACGGTCATGAGTTGGCGTCAGTGCTCACCAAGGACAATCGTTCTGGCAAGGTTTGGGCCGATACAGCTTACCGCACCAAGAGCAATGAGGCATGGCTTAAGGCCAATGGATTTTTCTCCCACATCCACCGTAAAAAACCAAAAGGCAAACCAATGCCCAAACACATCGAGCGCGGTAATGCGACACGTTCTATATTTCGCACCTGTGTCGAGCATGTCTTTGGTCATCAGAAGGGCCCGATGGATTTATCCATTAGAACCATCGGAATTCAACGCGCCACAACAAAGATGACACTCGCCAACATAACCTACAATATGAAGCGTCTCATCTTCCATGAACGACGGCAAGCCACAGCCTGAATCCGTCTAGAATTCAGAAATACCCGCTCAGGCGGCTCCATAAAGCATGAATGCCGCATAAAACGGAACAAAACAGGCTTTTTTTGCGTCAAAAAGCAGCCTGCCGTAAAAAATGCCTATCAAATACCTCTGGAATTAGCGGTTAATCGAGGTGTCCAACTTGAGGCTCTGGACACACCCAAAGCCCGAAAGCTGGCCCAACGAATCAACGATCAGATAATGCAGCGTTGATGTTTACTTGGAACCTCGGCCACCCCGTCGCTTGATCATCAGAAAAATCCTCATATCACGCCAGCCACATCGCCAGCCTCGCGCAATAATCGCAGCTCAAGTCAGACCAAAATAGAGGGGGTTCCCTTGATGCTTACTCCTTGTGTGGTCGAGATTGAGCTGGCGCAGGTTTATATTAACAAGGGCGAACGCCGCATTGAGGGGTGTGATTTTGTTGATAAAGGGTGCCGTTTCACTCACCGATTTTGCCGACTGATCAGTGGATTATGTCGGCATATGTCTATTCAAGCGGTTTCCAGACATTTGGATATACGATGGGAAACGGTCAAGAATATCGACAGGGCATACCTTATACCAGCTGACCAAATATTTGACCCACTTTGTAGTTTCAACTTTTCCAAAACTCTGAATCAATGTTCTTTCAGAATTATGGAGGTACTCATGGGTGGAGCCGTAAAAATTACGCGCACAGATATGTCTGCGAAAGATTTGCGCTGTTTAGCGAAACGAACGAAGAATGGTCGCGTTGTGCGGCGTCTACTTGCCATAGCCATGGTGCTTGATGGGGTGGATCGTGCGACGGCGGCCCGTAGCAGCGGCATGGATCGTCAAACACTGCGAGATTGGGTTCATCGTTACAACGCGTCTGGAATTGAGGGACTTTCCGATCTTGGGGGTAAAGGGGCGAAGCCACGTTTGTCCCAAAAACAACAGGCGCAATTTGTGGCTTGGGTAGAGGCTGGACCCAACCCTGAAAAAGATGGTGTAGTGCGTTGGCGTTGTGCTGATTTAAAGGCTCGCGTTGAAGAGGAATTTGGCGTGAGCTTGCACGAACGTACAATCGGCAGGTACTTGGCCAAGCATGGGTTCCGCCGTCTTTCTGTACGCCCGGAGCACCCAAAAACTGATGCTGCGGCGCAGGAGGCTTTTAAAAAAACTTTACCAGCTTTGTGACTGATATCCTGCCAGAGCATGCGAAGGAAAAGCCTCTGGAAATTTGGTTTCAAGACGAAGCCCGTGTTGGACAACAGGGAACTATTACCCGCAAATGGGCCAAACGCGGAACCCGCCCGCGCGCACCGCGCGATACGCGATATAAATGGAGCTATATTTTTGGTGCTGCTTGCCCCGCACGAGGAACTGCTGCAGGCCTGATCCTGCCCTACGTCAACGCTCAGGCTATGGGGTTACATCTGGATGAAATCGCTAAAATGGTTGCGCCTGGTGCACATGCCCTGCTCATCGTTGATGGGGCTGGTTGGCATGGTGCAAAATGTTTGCGGGTGCCAAACAACATCACACTCGCAAAACTGCCTGCATACTCACCAGAATTGAATCCTATGGAAAACGTTTGGGCATATATTCGTGCCAACAAACTTGCCATCTCCGTCTTCGACACCTATGAGGAAATCCTCGACAAATGCACCCAAGCTTGGAACTTCTTTGCAAACGATCCCGACAGAATAACTTCAATCACAACTCGAGAATGGGCAAGGGTCATTTAATTAGTCCGCTGGTATTATTGAAACTCTCCCTACGCTTGATCCTGCAGAGCTAACTGGCTTGGAATATATTGGTGTAGATGAAGTTGCCCGGGCGAAAGGTCATGACTACATGACGGTGGTCTACGATATGGTTGGCGGTCATCTGATCTGGGTTGAAGCAGGCCGAACTGCCGAGGTTTTTTCAAGGTTTTTGAAACAACTGCAACCAGATACAGCCTGCAAAATAAAGGCCGTAGCGATGGATATGGGGCCTGCCTACCAAAAGGCTGTCAGAGAGTCCTTGCCGTTGGCCGACATAGTATTTGACCGTTTCCACGTCATGAAAAACTACAGCAAAGCTATCCATAATCAGCGTCGACTTGAGTTCAGAAAGGCCGATCCAAGTGGTAAAGAGTTGATGAAAGGGACGCATTATCTGTTGCTCAAAAATGCGGATAAGTTGAGTGAAAAACAAAGTGACAAGCTGCAAAGGTTGCTGGAGAGCAATAGCAACCTGAATGCACTTTACGTCTTGAAAGAACAGCTTCAGCTGCTGTGGAGTGCCGCTTCATTTGAGGCGATGGCGGAGCAACTGGAACGTTGGTGCCTGATAGCAGATCAGTCACAGATGCTCTATCTAAAAAAGTTCGCGAAATCCCTACGGAAACATTGTGTGGGCATCTGCAACTACGCCAAACACAAGCTCACAAGCGCCAGGATAGAGGCTGGTAATGTCAGTATAGGAATGATCCGTAAGCGAGCCAGAGGCATCAAGGATACCGAATACTTCAAACTCAAAATTAGACAATCATCCATTCCAGATAATCAATCTATGCTCTATTTGAAATCCTAAATCTACTCAACAAAGCGGAGAAGTGCCTTTATGGCTCTTCTCCGCTTTGTTGAGTAGAAAAAGATGCCGACCGCCAAGTAACCTGTTGATATGTATGGTTTCTGATAACTTTACATAGAGCAGGTATATGACAATCAACATCTCGCAGCATATTTTAGGCCTCAAAGGGCAACGTGTAAATGAAATTAAACTGGATGACGGCGGTGTTAAGATTGTCATTCACTGCAGCCGAGACGCGCGTAGGAGGGCTATAGACCCTGCTACAGGCCAGAAGGGAAGCATCAACCAGCATGTCCGCCGACAAGTAAACGACATCCCCCTTTTTGGGTATCCTTGTGTGGTCGAGATTGAGCTGGCGCAGGTTTATATTAACAAGGGCGAACGCCGCATTGAGGGGTGTGATTTTGTTGATAAAGGGTGCCGTTTCACTCACCGATTTTGCCGACTGATCAGTGGATTATGTCGGCATATGTCTATTCAAGCGGTTTCCAGACATTTGGATATACGATGGGAAACGGTCAAGAATATCGACAGGGCATACCTTATTGAAACTCTCCCTACGCTTGATCCTGCAGAGCTAACTGGCTTGGAATATATTGGTGTAGATGAAGTTGCCCGGGCGAAAGGTCATGACTACATGACGGTGGTCTACGATATGGTTGGCGGTCATCTGATCTGGGTTGAAGCAGGCCGAACTGCCGAGGTTTTTTCAAGGTTTTTGAAACAACTGCAACCAGATACAGCCTGCAAAATAAAGGCCGTAGCGATGGATATGGGGCCTGCCTACCAAAAGGCTGTCAGAGAGTCCTTGCCGTTGGCCGACATAGTATTTGACCGTTTCCACGTCATGAAAAACTACAGCAAAGCTATCCATAATCAGCGTCGACTTGAGTTCAGAAAGGCCGATCCAAGTGGTAAAGAGTTGATGAAAGGGACGCATTATCTGTTGCTCAAAAATGCGGATAAGTTGAGTGAAAAACAAAGTGACAAGCTGCAAAGGTTGCTGGAGAGCAATAGCAACCTGAATGCACTTTACGTCTTGAAAGAACAGCTTCAGCTGCTGTGGAGTGCCGCTTCATTTGAGGCGATGGCGGAGCAACTGGAACGTTGGTGCCTGATAGCAGATCAGTCACAGATGCTCTATCTAAAAAAGTTCGCGAAATCCCTACGGAAACATTGTGTGGGCATCTGCAACTACGCCAAACACAAGCTCACAAGCGCCAGGATAGAGGCTGGTAATGTCAGTATAGGAATGATCCGTAAGCGAGCCAGAGGCATCAAGGATACCGAATACTTCAAACTCAAAATTAGACAATCATCCATTCCAGATAATCAATCTATGCTCTATTTGAAATCCTAAATCTACTCAACAAAGCGGAGAAGTGCCATTTTTAATGCTTGTTTCTGGTATTGCTCCTAATGCTGGAACAGTAATTTCTTTGGGCAAATCTCGAGTGAGATATTCGTCCTTTAAAAGTTTAGTGAGTTTGCTTTTAAACATATTATTTGCCTCCTTTTTTGTTGGCTTTCAGGCGCAAAACACCACGCAGCCAACGGCAAAGAAGCTCGGCTTTTGTCAGCAAATTGCGGATTTCGGTTTCATCCATTTCGATGAGTTGCCCGACAGGCACATCGAAAATTTCGTGTAAGGTTTTTGTCGTCATCGTGATCTCCTTGGTATCAGCGGTTAAAAATTGCTCTTTGGTCTTGTCGGCTCTACCTGCCGGGTTCTGACGCCGCCCAAAGAGCAAAGCGGTCGCGGTATTCCCTGATTCAGGTCTTGTATTTCCGCGAGAACCCGGCATGTTTTCTTGCCTTCAAGGAGTTACTTACCGAGAGGGCTCAAAAACTGTCGGCGACTCAGTGCAGATATTCCGCAAAGCCTCGCTCTTTCAGCGATCCGCGCAGTTCGGACAGCGTCCCGTAGAGGGTTGAGCGTGGGGTTTTGGTTTTGCGTGAGATTTCACTGATGCTGAGAGTTCGCAGATCAACCAGCAGCAACGCCAGATGCGGCAGCATCTGCTGAATAGCTTGTTCAAGGTCAATTTGAAGGTCGCGGCTGGTCAGGTCTTCGGTTGCGGGATCAGGCAAGGCGTTGTCTTCACCATCCTTATCCTCAAGCCATGTATCGAGTGAAAAATCACTGATGCCAGACCCACGTTTTTGTGCGCGAGCTGCTTCAATCAGGCTGGCACATTTGTGGTTGAGGATGCGGTCAACAAAGGTCGACCATTTTGCTTTTTCGGGGTTATAAGCCTGCTTGCGGGATAAATAATCCAGCATCAGCTCTTGCTCGAGGTCCTCAACTTCTACGCCATGAATGGCGGAGTGCCGCATCAGGCTGCGTGCGTGATAACGGACTTGGTTTACGACATAAGGATAGATTCCTTCATAGTTGTTTTTGCTCATGGTTTTCGTCTCCAGTTGCGGTTAGCCGCCACGCGGGCGGGTCAACTGGGACTGGCGAAAACTCACTGGAGGCCCGATGAGACGGGCTATTCAAAGCGCTGCAAAAACAAAAAAAGCCCCTACATGCGGGGCTTTGGTGGGGGTAAATTTTTTTGAAAAAAATTTCAGGGTGGTCGGTGAAATTTCACCGAAGGGAGATTAGGCAAATCCAAAATGCTTTAATTGCTCATCCCAAATATCAGGAAATGGGGTTTGCATATCCTGCAGGCTTAACTGGCCACGGCAATCGCTTGAAAAAGTGGGGATTCCCTTAGCGGGTGATATGTGATTCTCTGGTCATTGAAATGACATTCGGAGCCTCCCATGATCTCAGCCAATATCCTCGACCATTTTTCTGCCATTGAAGACCCACGCCAGAGCTGGAAAACTGTTTATCCACTACCCGAAATCCTACTGATTGTGCTCTGCGGTGTTATGGCTGGTGCTGATGATTTTGCCGAAATAGCCCGATGGGCGGACCGAAAATTGAAATTCTTGCGTGGGTTTCTACCCTTCAAAGATGGGATCCCATCTCATGACACGCTCAATGATGTGATGAACGCGATTCCCGCTGACCTGTTTAGCGAATGCTTCGTTTCCTGGGTTGCGGCCTTGCGCGATGGCGATGATGAGATCGTGGCAATTGACGGCAAGTCGTCACGCCGTGCGCATGGTGAGGATGGCCGCGCCCTGCATCTGGTTTCAGCTTGGGCAACGCGTCAGAGATTGGTCTTGGGGCAAGAATCCTGTGACGAGAAAGAGAATGAAATCAGCGCGATACCTCGACTACTGGCGCGGCTTGAGTTGAAAGGCGCGCTGGTCACGATTGATGCAATGGGCTGCCAACACGGTATTGCTGCGGCGATCCTCGCACAAGGCGCAGACTATCTTTTGGCGCTTAAAGGCAACCAAAAATCACTGCATGAAGAGGTGAGGCTCTATTTCGACCAGACCAGTGGTTTGGAAACCCATGAAACCACCGATGCCGATCATGGGCGGATAGAAATCCGTCGTGCCTATGTCAGTCATGATGTAGAGTGGCTGCGCCCTGATCGGTCTGAGCCTGGCGCACCAAGGTTTCCAGGCCTCGCCGCTATCGGCATGATCGAGGCCGAGGTCAAACACAAAGGTAAAACCAGTTTCTCGCGACGTTACTATCTGTCCTCCGCACCGCTCTCAGCCAAGCAATTCCTGCGCGCCACACGCGCCCATTGGGGTGTGGAAAATCGCCTGCACTGGGTGATGGATGTGGTGTTTCACGACGACCTGATGCGCTTGCGGACCCAAAATGGCCCCGCCAACATGGCTCTGATGCGACATAGTGCAATCAACATCTTCAAGCAAGTCGGCGATACGGCCAGTCTGAAAATACGAAGAAAAACAGCCGCTTGGGATGATAGTTACCTAAAAGCCGCAATCAAAGGTGAAGGCTGAAATCTTCAAGCGATTGCCGTGCTTAACTGGCGCGGCTGCGTACCATCCAAGATGGCTTTTTTAATCTGTGGAGCGAGTTGATTGAGGCGCAGTATCCGCGACATATAAGAGGAATTGATTTTGCGTTGGCGCGACATGTCATCGATGGATTTGTAGCGCCCGGTCATACTACACGACAGTGGGGTGGTTGAGGGTGCCAGATTATGATTTACGGAAGGACTCTTCTTGCTAAACAAGGTCCACCTGATGTTCACCAAAGCCCTGACTACCCTCAAGGATAGATTATCCCCGCATTTACCATTGAGCAACAGCCGCCTTGAAACGATGTGCCTTTTGATCATGGGTATGGTGAATGCCCGAACGGTTAATTTGAGCCATCTCGCTTGTGAATTTCCTTCCGACACCAAGGTTGAAAGCACCTATCGCCGTCTGCAACGCTTTTTTCAGCATGTTAATCTGGGCCCAGATTGGGCGGCACCTTTGCTTGTCAAAATGATAGGGCCCTGCACATCGTGGTATTTGTGTCTGGATCGAACAAATTGGAAAATCGGGCAACGCCATGTCAACTTTCTAGTCTTGGCTCTTGTCACACGCCGCCACCGTATTCCGTTGATGTGGAACGTTTTAGGGCGTGCTGGCAACAGTGATACCGCACAGCGCATTACTCTGATGGAGCGCTATCTATCCGTATTCAAGGTATCCACAATCAAGTATCTGTTAGCTGATCGGGAGTTTATAGGAGGCCAGTGGCTGGATTTTCTGCATAAAAACAACATCCCCTTTGTCATTAGGATCAAAGGCAACCAGATTGTGACCACACAGGACGGGCAAACGCAAAACCTGAGTACTTTGCTGCGCACTTGTCGCGGCAAGCGTGACTTTAAGGCCCGCTTCGGTAACAATAAATCAGGCGGGGCCACGTGGTTTAGCTTTTCTGCAAAGCGCATCAAGGGGGGCGAACTTTTGATCGTCGTCTCCAATCGACCTGCGCATCACGCCCTTACCATCTACAAAAAAAGATGGGCAATTGAGAGCTTATTTGGCGATGCGAAAACACGCGGTTTCAATTTGGAAGACACCCGTCTAACCATTGCAAAAAAACTTGATCTGCTTTTAGGCCTCGTTGCGCTCGCCGTTGCCTGGGCATCTAAAACCGCCGCTAAACTTATAGGGGCCGGGAAAATGAAGCGGAAAAAACACGGGTATTTTGCTAAATCATTCTTTCGAATTGGCTTCGATCAGATTCGCAAGCTGCTCAGGTCAGACCCAACCGCCGCTGTCTCGCCGTGGCTCCTAATTCCAGCTCAAATTAGGAGAGTCGTGTAGTATGGCGCCCGGTATCAATCAGGTTTTGCCAGTAATAGGCTTTGGCCAAGGCTTTAACGAGCGTCTCGTCGGGTTTTGAAGCTTCTTGCGGTGCAGTCATATGAGCACCTTCGGGAAGTAAAATCAGTTTTTTGCCACCGTAGCGTTTGATTTTTATCGGCACCCGAACCGAGATCACATTGCCTTCCATCATTTTTATGCGTGCATCCATGCTTGCTCCTCCAATTGTTTGGTTGAAATTCCTTGGAGGCGCTTTTCTTGTTCGTCCAATTCTCGTGCAAGGCTGAGCATGCCATCTGCCCGGATACGGACATCGACATATTCATAATTGACGATGACTTTCTCAATCATCAGCTCAAGAATACGTTGCTGCTCTGCCGGAAAAAGCTCCTTCCAGATCGGTACAATATTGCCAAGCGCGTCCCGGACTTCCGTTTCAGTCACGCTTTCATCCTCTTTGTATGCCTCGCGCCATGTCTCAACGATCATTTCAGGTGAAGCAAAAACGGCTTGTAGCTGTGCTAGGATCAAAGCTTCCATCTCACTGGCACTGACATTACGAACTTTGCAATCCGGGTTGATGCCTTTGCGATAGTGCTCGCATGTGTAATAGCGATAAAGCCTGCCGCCTTTTTTACGGGTATGGCTTGGCACCAGAGAGCATTCACACTCACCGCATTTCAAAAGTCCCATCAAAATGGCCTTGGTTTTCTTGCGTGTGACTGCCCCTCGGTTGATTGTGTTTTCTTTCATGATGGCGCGGACTTTATTCCACGTATCCATGTCGATGATGGCTGGGTGGCGGCCTTCGTAGATTTTGTCTTTATGATTGATCTTGCCGATATAGATGGGGTTTTGCAGAATCTTATAGAGACCGCCTTTATCCAGTGCCTTGCCACCAATGACGCGTCCGTTTTTAGTTGTGCGCTTCTTGCTTAACACCCCCATGCGCGGCAACATCTTTGCCATCTCTGTGGGTGACTTGGTCATCAAAAACAGATCAAATATTTTGCGAATGCCCTCAGCCTCATCAGGCTCAATCACAAGCTCGCGGTTTTTCACCACATAACCCATGGGCGTGACACCGCCCATCCACATGCCTTTGCGTTTAGAGGCGGCCAATTTATCGCGGATGCGTTCGCCAATAACCTCACGCTCAAACTGGGCAAAGCTGAGTAGGATGTTCAGCGTTAGACGGCCCATTGATGTGGTGGTGTTGAATTGCTGGGTAACAGAGACAAAGGAAACTTTGTGCACATCAAACAGATCGATCAACTTGGCAAAATCAGCCAAGGAGCGTGACAAGCGGTCAACCTTGTACACGACAACCGTATCAATCAAGCCGCTTTTGATATCGTCCATCAGACGCTTTAAGGCCGGACGATCCATATTGCCGCCTGTGAAGCCGCCATCATCATATTCATCAGGGAGCTGGAACCAGCCTTCATGTTTTTGTGAAGCAATGTAGGATTCACAAGCCTCACGCTGAGCATCAAGGCTGTTGAACTCCATGTCCAAGCCTTCCTCGGTGGATTTGCGCGTATAAATCGCGCAGCGTTTTTTCGGTGTGGTTGTGCTCAATGTTTGCCTCCTTGTGCCTTGTTGTTTAATCCGAAGAAGGCAGGTCCAGACCAGCTGCTGCCTGTGATGGCCAGCGCGACTTTAGACAGGCTTTTGTATAGGCAGCCTGCATATTCATAGCCTTCTTCTAAAATGGTGACCTGATATTCGATGCCCTTATATTCCCGAACCAGTTTGCTGCCGGGGATGGGCCGCTGATATTGTGTCTTGCGCTTCGGCTTGGCTCTCTTACCCGAACCGAATAAATCATTGGCCTGCTGTTCGATCCGGTTCTCAATCTGCGGATCAACGCCATAAGCAAGCTCTTGCAGGCGATAAGCCAGTCTGCGGACAATGTGGCTTTTATGGCCGCCGGGTGGTTCGTCCTGATACACATCCCGCCATAATGCTTTTAGTTCTGATAGCGGCATATTTGGGAGTGCCGCCACACGCGCCAGAAGTGTTTTATCCATCTGTTTCTCCTTGGTTTTTTGGTTCTTCGTCATGGGCATGAACGCTTGGAAAAACCCTGAAGTCCAATGAATTAGAGGGATTTGTTGGCTCGAACTGTCGGTTCAGGCGAATCTTTCGGCGCAGGATGCCAAGCGCCAGCAAACGGGCCACTTCGGTGCGGCGATCTCGCTCATTTATTAGGTTTGGGGGAAGTGAAGACATGGGCGTTCCTCCTTGAGAATTATTGCGTCGTTCAAGGAGTTACTTACTGAAATGACTTGAAAACTGTCGGTTCAGTCAATGCTGTGCATTGAATCAAATTAGGCTTGTGAAAATAAAAGGCCTAATTTATATTAGGTCATTAGCCAAAATTGAAAGGATGCTATGGAGCAACTGACAAACGCACAGAATACGCTATTACAGGCCATTGAACGCCTGAAACGTGCCATGGGGATGTCGCCCACGGTACAAGAGCTTGCTGTGGAATTGGGGGTGAAAGCACCCAGTGTGTTTGAAGGGCTCAAGCGGCTGGAAGACAAAGGCTATATTCGCAGACAGGCGCGAAAAGCGCGATCCATCGAAGTCCTTCACGCACAAACACCGGATAAAACCAACCTGACTGCCGTTCCCGTTTTGGGGGTGGTCGCTGCTGGTCAACCGATTCTTGCGATTGAAAATCAGATTGGTCAGGTCATGGTGCCGAATAATGTTCTGCGCGGAAAATGCTTTGCGCTCAAAGTGCAAGGCGACAGCATGATTGATGCTGATATTTTCGAGGGAGATTACGTTGTCGTGCGAAGACAACCAATTGCTGAAAACAGCGATATTATTGTGGCCATGGTCGGCGAAGAGGCCACTGTAAAGCGGCTGAGCATTGAAGGGGAGCATATTGAGCTGCGCCCTGAAAATCAGAAACTAAAACCCATCATCATAGGACAACAGGATGAACTTAAAATAATTGGGAAGGTCTTACACGTCTGCTCGGGTGTTGACACCGAGGCCAACCCTGTAACGACGAAACAGGAGATTGGCGATGTCGAGATATAATCCAAAGGTATTCACAAATGTAGATGTTTTAGGCGGTCTGGATGCCGAGCTGCTTATTCAGCTATTTAAAAAATTTCCAAAATTCTTTGAAGCTCATGGGATTCATCTCGAAAACGGCACTTTGAATTTTGAAGATATTACAAAAGCGCTTATCCGTCCAAACGACACCGTTCAAGATTCTTATGAAACCCATGAGTTGATGGAAGCTCTACAATTAATAACAGAAATGTCCAGTCAAGAAGCTATGGACTCGCTGATATCAGCAGCTAAAGACCAAGGTATTGAATTACACTATACGCCCGGATCACATGAAGATTTAGCCCTGTTTTGCTTTTTAAATCAGCCTGATCTTTTCCATACGGAATATGCGCGATCATTAGTCCGAAACTATCGAGGCTTTAGTTTTTATTGGGGCTCACACGCTCAAAAAAGATCTTTTCCAAAGATTTCAGATGAAACAATCACCGCACTACAATCAGAGCTTGATGACTGGTTTGCCAGTAATAACCGATTGCGAAATTGCCGAGTTTATTTGTTCCCTCAAGGGCACCGAGTTAGCATCGTTATAAAATACGGCAAGCCATTAAAGCGTGAATTTAAAATGAAAGATGGTGAGACAGGGAGTGTATTTTACAACCCTCAATGCCATGATCTTCTGATTTATAATTGCGACAGCGATGATGTCAGCGTCAGAATATCTAGTAAGAAAAAAGGTCATATAGAGGAATTCTTACGCTGTGTGGGAAAACATATTTTTGGCAACGAAGGGTACTTCTCTGAGCAAAAGAAGTTTTCGTTAGAAAAATTACGGGACGTTGATAATGCCGCTCATAATTTTGCCACCACTGATGGCGTTGAAGATGTGAAGCTGGTTGAGATTCATTATGATTGGGGCGGTGAAACTGAAATCAGAAAATCGGGCAATCTTCTCAACACACTGATACGAAAAAATGGTCAAGACTCGACAAAGCGTGCTGCCATAACTTTTGCCAAGTTCAGCGTGAAGTTTGAGGGGCTGAAAAAAGCAAGGCCGATTGATATCCGGGCTGGCAATCGTGCCACGTTCAGTCGTGACGAAGACTTCTTGGTTGTAGAAGATTGGATCACCGACCAAGGGCTAGTTGAACCAAGAACCTCAAAACAGGAGGCAGCGCAATATGTGGAATATGCTCGCGAAGCTGCCTCGGCATGAACATAATCATGCATTTTTAATCAAGCACTTTGGTGATACTGAGGTAGTTAAATCTTGGTTCGATAGCACAACGGCTTTTGATGAACAGTTGCATTGCGATCATGGGCATTGCGGTGGAAGACGTGTTTGTGAAATGCCTAATGGAAAAGTGCTGGCAGTTTGTAATGATGACACCACCTCCTGCCCAGACTTACATATTTCAAATAATGACAGACGGCTGCATACCCTAAGCCTAAAAAAGATTGCTAGCTTAATCGCTGACTCTACGAATGAGATTTCAGTTCTAAAGGATATACAGACCATTGACGGCACCTCAAGCTGTATAAGAGTTGGGCTCTACATTCCCCGAGGCACCATTCGTTATCCGGTTTTCTTTGGAATCAACATTCACGATGGAGATCTGGAAGGCATAATCAACCATGTGATTGGTCTTGATGGATCAGCCATTTTGCTGATGCCATCCATCGATAACATCAGCCAATCCAAGATTAATGCCATCCGAGCTAAAGGCTCTGCTTTGATTGGCCTGCAGGATTTGGCTAATACAGACACGCTTATCGATACCACCAAAGCATTAGAAGAATTTTCTGCCTTCCATGAAGATCAGGAAGACCCAATGCCAGAAGTGAGCTGTGTCTTATTTCCAACCCCAGCCGATGCAGAGTGGTCCAATATTACGATTAAATTTACAGATGGGCATACAGTTCGTGTTACTTGCAACACTGGTAACAATAGGGTTTCTCAAGTTTATAATTTTACCCAGATGGGCATGGCAGATGGCCGAACGGCATCTCCTAATAAACAATGGAATCTACTGGAAGGCTTTGCAGATGAGCGAGGCCAGTTCACATGGGACAACCCAAAAGCCAATCGTAACCAGAAGAAACAAAAACAAGAGCTAAAGAAGGTCTTTCAAAAGTTCTTCGGCATATATGACAGCGATCCATTTGAGGATTACAAAGATCACAAAAACCGGGTTTGCTATCGTTCTAAGTTTCATATCTCACCAGATGAGTAGTCAATGACAGGCATAGATCGGTGCGAACTGATCAATTGCCAAGCCCTTGATTCCACATGACTAAAAGCTCCGTACTTCGCTTTTCCAAGTACGGTGTTTTTCAGGAAAGGGGCATATATAGGAGAAAAATTAGAGAAAAACGGGGTGTTTTTATAGAGAGCAAGTCAATTGTAAATAGCGAAAAAGCCCGCAAATGCTGGGCTTTTGAGGCTATGCCATCTCGGGCATATGAAAGTTTGTTTGTAGTCAATGGCGGAGACGAAGGGATTCGAACCCTCGAGACAGCTACAAACCGCCTATTCCCTTAGCAGGGGAACGCCTTCGACCACTCGGCCACGTCTCCGAGGTCGCTTTTATGGAGAATCATAACGGTTCGCAAGTGGGAAATATGCTAAAAACACACGTATGATCGGCGTGCACAACCTGTGCACAGGACGTATGACTTTTGTGCAGACCTTATAAACGATAAATCTATCTTTATCGTTTGCATAATCCGATCCATTTCTGCCAAATTTTTAGAGGCATATTCACCAAAAGAAGTTAGGAAGACTTTCCATACGAGGGCCATGTGTCCGTCAATCGGTAACCACTTGGCCATGGGTCGTCTGGGTCAAGCATATGTTGATGGGTACCAGTGATCCATGCTCGACCCGTAATTTCAGGAATAACAGCAGCTTTACCGCCAACGGTTGTCGTTCTAACAATCTTTCCGTGAAACTCTGAGCCTATGATTGAGCTGGCAGTGAAGGTTTCACCGAGCTGCATCTCGCCAGCTGCATGCATGAGAGCCATACGCGCTGAAACGGCCGTTCCAGTCGGTGAGCGGTCAATTTTGCCAGGCTGGATTGAGACCGCAGACTTTGCGCTCAGATGGTTTCCTTCTCGCTTCAATTCCCCAGCAAAAAGGCAAAAGGAAAAATGCGCCCATTCGGGGTTTTCTGGATGATGAAACGTTAGCTGTTCATTTGCAGCATTGGTAATCTGAACACCCAGTTTTGCAAGTTTGTCGGCCTCTTGCTCTTTCAGGGCAAAACCTAGGGATTTGGCATCAACCACGACAAAGCTATCCCCACCAAAAGCTGTATCCACGTTTAACTTACCAAGGCCAGGTACATCCAAAATGACATCTGTCTCACAGACAAATGAAGGCAAGTTTTGCACAGTGATGCGCTGTGCTTTTCCGCCTTGGCAATCGGCCCGAACTTTGACCAAGCCACCTGGAGCTTCTAGCACCATCTCTGTCACAGGTTCTTGCATTGGAATTATACCGCTATCCAGTAACACGGTTGATACGCAAATAGAGTTTGACCCCGACATCGGGGGCGTATCTTCAGGTTCCATTATTATCCACCCCATCTGGGCATCTGGATGTTTAGGTGGAACCAATAAATTCACGTGGCGGAAAACGCCCCCTCGTGGTTCATTTAAAACAAAGTTCCGAAGTGTTTGATCTTTGGCGATCCAATTACGCTGTTCCCAAATCGTGTCACCTGGCGGTGGGGCAACCCCCCCGACGATAACATCTCCGACTTCGCCCTCAGCATGGCAAGAAACCACGTGGATCGACTTTATACTGCGCATAAATAGAACCCTGACTATCTTTTTGTAACTCTATCCAAAATCAATCAGGATCAAGATAGAACTCTCATATTTAACAATTATCTTGAAAGAGCGTAAAGTACTAAGAATTAAATGTCTGCTTTGAGCCCTTTTCACCAGATGCTGCACCTTGAACGAATGGCTGTTATTTGCAAAACGTTAAAATTATACCTATTAGTATGATTTCTGTTGACAGCTCGTCGTGCGCATGAAATCATCCCAGAGAGTATGATTTTAACCACTTGAGTTTCTATGAAGCTCTCTAGCGAGAATGAGAGGTCGGCATGTCTGACACTGCAAAAATTGACGCGGCACGCAGCGTCCGCCTTAAAGGCATTGGCATTGCACTTATCGGTGCATTTCTGATGAGCCTTGATCCAGTCTTTATTCGATTTTCCGGTGTAGACGAGCTCGAAACATCGTTTCTATTTGGCCTGTTTACGGCAATCTCAATGGCGGTGGTCATAAAGCTCAACGACAAACGTGGGGTCGTTAAAGTCCTGTTCGACAGCGGCTGGCCCCTCCTTGTGGCTGGGTTGCTAATGCTTGGCAGTGCGAGCGGTTTAGTGTTCAGCATAAAGAACACGTCCATCGCCAACACTTTCCTGATCCTGAGCGCTACACCAGCTATCGCTGCAAGTTTCAGTTGGTTGTTCCTGCGCGAGAAAGTTACAAGGCAAACCCTAATGGCGATTGTCGCCGTCATGACAGGCATTGCTGTTGTCGTGTCTGGATCGACTGGTACAGGCAATTGGCTGGGTGACTTGCTTGCGCTGTTCTCGGTCATTTGTTTGGCGTTGATGTTGACGTTACTTAGGAAATTTCCTGACCTAAGTAGAATGGGTGCAGTCGGCTTTGGCGGATTTCTTCTGGCCATAACCATGTTTTTTTTCACCGAACCGTCTGAGTTCAGCGCTAATACTTGGTTGATCATGGGTGCAATGGGGCTGTTTACAGCGCCATTTGGACGAGTTCTGACGATGGTCGCCACCCGTTATGCTACAGCAGCTGAGGTTTCGATGACCTTGATGCTTGAAACGGTGTTGGCCCCGATATGGGCCTATATCTTCTTCACCGAAGTGCCTGGCGCAAGCAGCTTGGTTGGTGGCGCAATCATATTGGCCGCTATTGCGGTCTACACCTTGCACCTTACCAAAAAGGGAAACTGAGCTGGGCGTGGTCTAGAGTTGGTCCAAACCTGCCAGCAAGAACCGTGTAGACGCATCCGCGTGTCGAGCGATGGCCTTCGCTTCGGGTCGTCGCATACCAAGCAAAGCCTCATCTCTGAAAGCGAGTAGCATCGAAGTCCACAACCGAACTGCTTCATCAGGCTCGGAAACGTCTAAACGATCCGAGAAGAACTTAGACAGTGCTGCATCGGTTTCATCTGGCGCCGCTGAAAAGAAGGATTGGATTATCTTCGAAGATTTAGCACTTTCAGCCACCAACAATCTGAAAATTTTGAGGTGTTCATCTTTAAGATGCCAGCTGATGAAGCCCTCAGCAAAATGAACTAGAGCACTTCGGGTGTCGGGATCGTCCAGATGGCGTGTGAATTGCGCGTCGCTGGACTGGCCTATGAACTGCAAGGTAGCTTCAAACAGCTCGATCTTGGATGAATAGTACCGATATACCGTCTGTTTCGTGACATTCGCGAGAGAAGCAATCTCGTCCATGTTGGCAGCTTCATATCCGTCCGCGAGGAATGTGTCTTTCGACGCGTTCAAGATAGCAATACGTTTTGCTTCCCTGTTTTGCTCAACCTTGCTCATATCTACTGAACCACGCTCTGCGTTATCATACTTCATAGTGTGATAATATGACCGGTTGCAGGTTGCAAGCAGCCATTCGCACTATCGCAGCGAAATGGTGCTTCGTCCAACACTGCCGACCTTGAGGCTTCAAGATCACTCAACAATCCTGACCAAAGTGGTCAGATGACCGCAATGAGCCCTTATTACCATATTAGATGTTCGGTTATTTGCACAAGCGGTTATCATAATCCTGATATTGTGTAGTGTATTGTATCTCTATGATTATAGTTTAATCTGAAACAAAGCTAATATCATTAAGATGTAAGTGTCTGGCCGAAAACTAGTTGAGTAATATCAGTAAGTTGTGATTCACTCTCTTTATCAAATAAGATGGAGAATTTTATGGCTTGGACTGATATTACTCGCCCCCTATATGAGCGAAACAATGGGCGTTATGCAAGTGATTGCACGGACGAAGAGTGGGCAATAATTGAACCACTGCTGCCAGAATCCAATGTGGTTGGTCGGCCCAGAACAACCGAAATGCGCGATGTGTGGGACGGAGTGCAATACATGGCGAGCACGGGATGTCAGTGGCGAATGATCCCGAAAGATTTCCCGCCGAGGACTACAATACAGGAGTATTTTTACGACTGGCGGGACAATGGCGTGTTGTACCGGATCAACGATACGCTTGTCATCAAGGCGCGGGAATTGGCAGGTCGCGCAGCCAGTCCAAGTGCAGGTGTTATTGACAGCCAGAGTGTTAAAACGACAGAAAGCGGTGGTGTTTCCGGCTACGACGCAGGGAAAAAGATAAACGGCCGTAAGCGCCATATCATCACAGATACCATCGGGCTGTTGATCGGATTTATCATCCACAGTGCGGGCATTCAAGATCGAGATGGGGCCGTTGATGTCCTCAAATCTATCTACTACTCCCATCCCAAACTCCGACATGTGTTTGCCGATGGAGGATATGCGGGGCCAAAATTACGAGAAGCTTTAGAAAATATGGGCTGTTGGACTATCGAAATTTTAAAGCGCAGTGACAAGGCTGTGGGATTTGAACTCATTCCAAGACGGTGGGTTGTCGAGCGCACCTTTGCCTGGTTGGGGCGGTGCCGCCGATTGGCAAAAGATTGGGAGAAATCCATTGCTTCTGCTGAAAGCTGGCTCCTCATCGCCCATATCAGAATGGTCACACGGCGATTAGCAAGGGGTTGAAATCATTGAAATAGTTTTCGGCCAGACTCTAAAAGAATATGTCCCAAAAAATTTCATGGAAACACACATTATTAATTTTTATTTTATTTGTATTTATGATCTCAGGATATGATTTAATACGACACTCAATATTGTACGAAACGAATACTGATGTTCTTAATAAATTAATAAATGGTGTTAACCCCACATCTCCCGAAATAATGGAGCATTTCAAGAATTTAGCCTTTTTTAAGAAAGGTCAGGCAGTACTCTTCTTCTTATTACCTTTTCTGGGCATAGCGATATCGAAGGCTCATATTAATGAACGTAATATATTCACCTTATTTATAATATGCTCATTTGCCTTAATTATAGGGAAAAGTATTGCTCTGGTTTTACCGATAGACTTCAAAACCATCCAATATTTTATAGTTTCATACATAAGTTTTGTTATAGTTATTTATATTATTAAGCTACTAGCACCGAAGATTAAGAATAACCTTTGAAGTTTCTCCCAATGTCCGCTTCGTCCGCAAAGCAGACATTCAACCTTAAACTAGCACCACAACAGCCCTAACGATAAAAAAACGGCGCTGACAATCGTCAACGCCGTTTCTATTTATTGATTTAACTAAGGCTTATGCGCCTTTTTGAGGGATCATGTCTGCAATATCGATACCTGCAACAGAAACTGGTTTCTTCATTGCGTCGCGACGGAATGGCTCACCCAATTCTTGGTTCAGCAGGATCTCGATGAATGTTGTTTTACCTTCATTCATTTGACGTTTAACAGCTTTGTCCAGCTCGTCTGTTAGCTCATCCATAGATGTAACAGCAATACCTTCAACGCCACATGAACGTGCGATGCCAGCATAGCTTACTTCAGTTGCTAGCTCTGTACCCACGAAGTTATCGTCGAACCACAATGTTGTGTTACGCTTTTCAGCGCCCCATTGGTAGTTGCGGAAGATAACCATCGTTACAGCAGGCCAATCGTCACGGTTTACAGAAACCATTTCGTTCATTGAGATGCCGAATGCGCCGTCGCCAGCGAAGCCAACCACTGGTACGTCTGGACGACCTGCTTTTGCACCACAGATAGATGGGAAACCGTAACCACATGGACCGAATAGGCCAGGTGCTAGGTATTTGCGACCTTCTTCGAATGATGGGTAAGCGTTACCAATCGCACAGTTGTTGCCGATGTCAGAAGAAATGATAGCATCTTTTGGCAATGCAGCTTGAATTGCGCGCCAAGCCATACGAGGCGACATTTTGCCTGGCTCACGGTCACGAGCACGTTCGTTCCATGTTGTGCCAACATCGTCGTCTTCGTGATCCATAGAGGTCAATTCTTGAGCCCATGCAGATTTTGTTTTTGCAATCACTGCGCGGCGTTCTTCGCGACCTGCGTCACCCGCTGTGTCAGCCAATTGAGCCAAGATGCCGTTTGCAACTTTTTTCGCATCGCCAACGATACCAACAGTAACAGGCTTTGTTAGGCCGATACGGTCAGGGTTGATGTCAACTTGAATGATTTTCGCGTTTGTTGGCCAGTAATCAATGCCATAACCAGGAAGTGTTGAGAATGGGTTCAAACGTGTACCAAGACATAGAACAACGTCAGCTTGTGAAATCAATTCCATGCCAGCTTTTGAACCGTTGTAGCCCAAAGGACCTGCGAACAATGGGTGTGAGCCTGGGAACGCATCGTTGTGCTGATAGCCAACACATACTGGAGCGTCTAGACGTTCAGCCAATTTCGCTGAGTCGCCAATCGCATCAGCCAAAACAACGCCAGCACCGTTTAGGATCACTGGGTTTTTAGCATTTGATAGCAATTCAGCAGCAGCTTTGATTGCATCTTCGCCACCTTGTGGACGTTCAAATTCAACAACGGCTGGCAGGTCGATGTCGATAACTTGTGTCCAGAAGTCACGAGGGATGTTGATTTGTGCAGGCGCTGACGCGCGTTTCGCTTGCATGATCACACGGTTCAAAGTCTCTGCCATGCGGGATGGATCGCGAACTTCTTCTTGGTAAGCAACCATGTCTTCCAATAGAGCCATTTGCTCAACTTCTTGGAAGCCGCCTTGGCCGATTGTTTTGTTCGCAGCTTGTGGTGTTACGATCAACAATGGTGTGTGGTTCCAGTAAGCTGTTTTAATTGGTGTTACCAAAGATGTAATACCAGGACCGTTTTGCGCAACCATCATAGACATTTTACCTGTCGCACGTGTGTAACCGTCAGCCATCATGCCAGCGTTACATTCGTGGGCACAGTCGTAAAACTTAATACCAGCCGCAGGGAAAAGGTCAGAGATAGGCATCATAGCCGATCCAATAATTCCAAAAGCATTGTCGATGCCGTGCATTTGTAAAACTTTTACAAAGGCTTCTTCTGTTGTCATTTTCATAATGAAAATCTCCCATAGGGGCCGCAAGCGGCTAAATTTCGATGTAAACTGATGTACTTCACACCTGCTTATGCAGTCTAGGGGCTACCTAATTTTATCATCGCGTTCAAAGATTCCGAAGACTCTTTCGGAAAAACAAAACAAAAAATGACGGCTAGACTGCTAAAAACCTATAAATGCTTAACTTTGCACTTATTTTCATGGCTTTTTTGGTTGGTTACCAGATTCATCCAGAATGGTCATTCTTAATGATTCGCAAAATCCGAAATGTGGTATCCTTGAATATACAGTAGTCCCGTTAGGTCCGCGAAATTGAGCTGCACATCACTTTGTGATGCCACAATAGGTTTCGCATGCAACGCAACCCCTGTCCCAGCGCGCGCCAGCATACCCAGATCATTCGCACCATCGCCAACTGCGATAACATCATCAACAGTTAGACCCTTTTGATCGATGATAGTTTCAAGCGCTTCCACTTTCGCATCCCGACCCAGAATAGGTGCTCCAACCTCGCCCGTTAAAACACCATCACTTTGCAATAATATGTTCGCGCGGTTTTCATCAAACCCCAACCTGTCTGCAATCGCTTGGGTAAAATCTGTGAATCCACCAGACACCAATGCCGCATAAGCATCATTTGCTTTCATTGTCGCCAGCAGTTCTGGCCCGCCTGGCATCACTGTAATCCGCGATTTGATAACCTTTTGAATGACCGAGATATCCAACCCTTTCAGCAAACCAACCCGTTCGCGTAGTGCATCATCAAAATCCAGCTCTCCATTCATCGCGCGCGCAGTGATTCCTGCAACATGATCTCCAACACCCGCTTCTGCCGCCAATTCATCAATGCATTCCTGTTCGATCATGGTACTGTCCATATCCGCCAGTAAAACCTTTTTACGGCGGCCTTCTATGGGCTGAACAACAAAATCTATCTCATCTTTACGCAAAGCATCTCTGATAACATCCAATTCCACAGGGTGACGTTCATTGGGTAAAAAGATATCACAGGCTACGTTTTCATTAAGCCAATCAATATCTTGCACCCCTAGCTTCGTTGCTGTTTCATGCACGATTTCAGCCGTTAAATTCGCTAATTTCGGGTTGGCGATCAAAGTTGCCGCATACATCCAATGTTTTCCTATCGTAAATTTTTACACTCATATGCGACATCTTATCATCCAAAACCGTCACAAATTTATGCCACTCCTATTGTGTATCCCTGAAAGTGTCCATATCCAAGTAAGTGGGACACCCTTCCCCAACGAAGGGCATTATATCTGTGAGGATACACATTATGACACTACCACAACCGGACATTCGTCCGAACAATCCCCAATTCTCTTCTGGCCCTTGCACCAAGCCGACCACATGGTCGCTGGATGCATTATCTGATGCTGCTTTAGGCCGTTCACATCGTGCCGAAATTGGGAAAAATAAATTACGAGCAGCCATCGAAACCACGCGCGAGGTGCTGGACATTCCTCCCGATTATAAAGTCGGTATCGTGCCTGCATCTGACACTGGCGCTGTTGAAATGGCACTTTGGTCATTGCTTGGCGCACGCGGTGTAGACATGCTGTCATGGGAAAGCTTTGGTGCTGGCTGGGTCAGCGATGTTGTAAAACAGCTCAAGCTTGAAAACGTAAACCACCATGATGCGGATTATGGCAAACTACCTGATCTATCAAAAGTGAACTTTGACAACGATGTTGTTTTCACATGGAACGGCACGACTTCAGGCGTGAAAGTTCCAAATGGTAACTTCATTCCAGCCGACCGCGAAGGTCTAACAATCTGTGATGCAACATCTGCTGCATTTGCCCAAGACCTTGCTTGGGACAAACTGGATGTCACAACATTCAGCTGGCAAAAAGTATTGGGCGGCGAAGCAGCCCACGGCATGTTAATTCTGTCTCCAAAAGCGGTCGCGCGTTTGGAAAGCTATACGCCAGCTTGGCCATTGCCGAAAATCTTTCGCCTAACAAAAGCTGGAAAATTAATCGACGGTATTTTCAAAGGTGCCACAATCAACACGCCATCTATGTTGGCAGTCGAAGATTACCTATTCGCATTGGATTGGGCAAAATCCCAAGGCAACAAAGATGGTCTAATCGCTAAAGCAAATGCTAACATGAATGTGCTGGCTAAATTCGTAGCTGACAATGGCTGGATCGATTTTCTTGCCGAAGATACAGCAACCCTATCCAACACATCCGTCTGTTTGAAGATCACAGACCCACGTGTTGCAGCTCTTAATACCGATGCTCAAGCAGCATTCGCAAAAGGTTTAGCCAAACTACTGGACGCTGAAGGCGTTGCCTATGACATTGGGTCCTACCGCGATGCACCAGCAGGTTTGCGCATCTGGACAGGTGGCACAGTTGAACAGGCTGATCTGGAAGCTTTGACACCTTGGTTGAATTGGGCGTTTGAAACACAAATCGCCACTCTTTGATTTTATCGTTGGCCCGCTCATGGGCCGACCTTTCCAAATATATTCTAATGGAGGCTCCTATGCCTAAAGTACTTGTATCTGATAAACTGTCTGAAACAGCCGTTCAAATTTTCCGCGATCGCGGTATCGAAGTCGATTTCGAACCTGATCTGGGCAAAGACAAAGACGCGCTTGCCGCAAAGATCGGCAACTATGACGGCCTTGCAATTCGCTCTGCCACAAAAGTGACTGAAAAAATTCTGAATGCTGCAACCAACCTGAAAGTTATCGCGCGCGCTGGTATCGGCACCGATAACGTGGACAAAGTCGCGGCATCTAAAAAAGGTGTGATCGTAATGAACACGCCATTTGGCAACATGATCACAACAGCCGAACATGCAATTGCAATGATGTTTGCAGTCGCCCGCCAATTACCAGAAGCATCAGCATCCACACATGCTGGCAAATGGGAGAAATCAAAGTTCATGGGCGTCGAGCTGACAAGCAAAACTTTAGGTGTAATCGGTGCTGGTAATATCGGCGGTATTGTATGTGACCGTGCACGCGGTTTGAAGATGAAAGTTGTGGCGTTCGATCCGTTCCTGTCCGAAGAAAAGGCTGATAAAATGGGTGTGGAAAAAGTGGAGCTAGACGAATTGTTAGCCCGTGCTGATTTCATCACATTGCACGTACCGTTAACAGATCAAACACGTAATATTCTATCCGCTGAAAATTTGGCAAAAACTAAAGCAGGCGTGCGTATCATTAACTGTGCCCGTGGCGGTCTAGTCGACGAAGAAGCTTTAGCTGAATTGCTAAAATCTGGGCATGTAGCAGGTGCTGCTTTTGATGTGTTCGCAGAAGAACCTGCAAAAGAAAACGCATTGTTCAATCTTCCAAACGTCGTTTGTACGCCGCACCTTGGTGCTGCAACAACTGAGGCGCAGGAAAATGTAGCGCTTCAAGTTGCTGAACAGATGTCCGACTACCTGCTAACAGGCGCCGTGACCAATGCATTGAACATGCCGTCTGTGACAGCAGAAGAAGCAAAAATAATGGGTCCGTGGATCAAACTTGCCGATCACTTGGGCAGCTTTGCGGGTCAGATGACGGAAGAACCAATCAAAGCGATCAACATCTTATACGATGGTTGTGTTTCTGACATGAACCTAGAGGCGCTGAATTGTGCTGTCGTTGCTGGTATCATGAAAAAGGCAAACCCTGATGTGAACCTTGTATCAGCACCAGTGATTGCAAAAGAACGCGGTGTTAAGATCAGTACAACAAGCCAAGATAAAGCGGGCTCATTCGACGGATATATCCGCGTGACTGTTGTAACTGATGAGCGTGAACGCTCTATCGGCGGGACAGTGTTCTCTGATGGAAAGCCACGTTTCATCCAGATCAAAGGTATCAACATTGATGCCGAAGTTGGTCGCCATATGTTGTACACAACCAACAATGACGTCCCAGGTATCATTGGTACTCTGGGCCAAACAATGGGCGCAAATGGCGTGAACATTGCGAACTTTACATTGGGTCGCAGTGATGTTGGCAAAGATGCAATTGCGCTCCTATACTTGGATGATGCACCGAATGCAGATGTATTACATCAACTGCAATCAACTGGGTTGTTTGCAACTGTACATCCCCTACAATTCGATATGTAGACTAAATAAGGGCGCCCATTTGGGTGCCCTTTTATCCAAACAGTTTGCGTTTCAAATGCAAGCCAACTGTGCGCAAAATTGATTTCAAATGAAACCGACTGCGCAACAATTCCGTCATCTGTTGCTCATCAAGTTTAGACAAACGCACCACTGATTTATCCCAATCTTTTGGGCTATATCGCGTAATGCGTTGGTTTGCCCAAAATCCAATCCGATAATCACGCGCATATTTTGCAGCGTAGGCTTTTTCGTAATAATCCAATGGGCGATCACTGTTGGTCTCTATGGCTTTAGATAATAACGCACCTAATGATCGGCCCTGTTCAATCGCAATTCGAATACCTTCACCCGCTACAGGCGTTGCGCAATTTGCGGCATCTCCAACACGGATCACATTACCAAAGATCACGTTTTGTTCAAACGGCTCTGACGGTAAAATGCCCGAATTCACTTCGTAATCTGCAGGAACTTTTACCCCAAGTTTATCCAAGAAACCACTTTCTAACAATTTTTCCATCACATCGCGTGGGCTGGCATCGGTGTCTGGCTTAATCACCCCAACCCCTAAACGTACCGTGTTATAATTGGTTGGAAACACCCAACCATAACCTGATAAAACGGGAGAACCAACAAATAGAATGGCACGGTTGTTAGGGTAATCATCTTGGCGGAACTCATACTCCGTCCCAATGCCTAATCGGTCTGGCCTTTCCACAAAACCAAGTTGAGACGTCACAGCACAATGCCAACCAGATGCATCAATGATGTATTTAGATTCAATTTTCTCTTCACCACCGTCACGTGTGCGAATGGTTGAAACGTAACACCCATCTTGTTCAACAGTTTTCAGGAACTTCGTACCCAACAAAATTTCGCGGTTCTTATCATCAGATAAAGACGCCAGATATTGGTACAAACCCGTGATATCCAAAACCACCATTTTATCGGTAGCCACATCAAACCGTGCTTCTGCATTATCAGAAAAATAATCCAACTGATCGATAACTTGATAGTACTGTTCAGGAATGCCCAACAGCTTCATATCCCGCAGGAAACTACCGCCGCTTGTGCGCACAGGTTTCCCAATTTCCAAATCCTGATGGACAACGATAGAACTGATATTATCTACAAGAAATGAAGCGACAGATAGACCCGCAGGCCCCCCACCAACGATCAAAACATCGCAGGATTTCATCAATCCACCTCGACCCCTAACAGGTCAAAAGCAATTTCAGGAATCTCTTCTGGGGCACCCGCCAACATATCGGCCTCAGCCATATGCAACTCGCCCTCATCAGCATACCCCCACATTGCACCGATGCTCGGGATGTCATTATTCTTTGCACCGAAAATATCCATCTGGCGATCACCCACCATTATAGACTTGGCGGGGTCTTCCCCCGTTTCATCCAACACAAATTGCAGCAGTGCAGTTTTATCTGAATTCGTGCCGTCCAGCTCTGATCCGAATACACGTTCAACATGGGCATGAATACCAAAATGCTCAACAATCTGTTGCGCATAAATCTGCGGCTTTGCCGTCGCAATGAACAGTTTCGCATCCACCGTGTGCAGCTCATCAAACATCTCACCGATACCGTCATAGGGTTCGGCATCATACATTGCTTCTTCGGTGTAATGATCGCGGTATATATCAACAGCTTCGCCCACATCCGCATATTCACCCATCAAACTGGTGAAAATATACGGCAGTGGCATACCAATCAAACCGCGTAATTCATCGGCACTGGGTTCTTCACCACCTAGTTCAGACATGGCGTATTGGATGGATGAAATGATGCCCGGCTGGCTGTCTAATAGTGTGCCATCAAGATCGAAGAATATGGTCAGCATGATTGGTCAAACCCTGTGTATGATCCGCGTATGACCTGCGTATGACACAGGTAGGACTTTAATTGTAGAGGCTTTAATCGAAAAACGGTGTCAGCTGATACACAACAACTGAATTTTCATCCAAGGCTTGTTGCATTAAATCACGTTCTTCTTGGTTAATGTCGTGACCCTCTTCAAGGCGTTCAGCCAAGGTGCCGTAACCTGTCACATCCAAAGGCGCTAGGTCAGCTCGTTTTAGCAAAGCAACTGTTTCACGCACAGCTTCTGCCTCATCAACGCCGCTCGCAAAACACATCATAGCACCACCTGTAGCGTTCTTTGGTAGACCGTCATTGTCATTACGACCGACTTGTACCAACAAAGTAAAAACCTGTTGGGCGCGTTTTTCTTTTTTCTCAGTCGCCATATATTATCTCCGTCTACGCACAGTTGGCGCATCATTATCCCGAAAGATTGGCTCTACTCGTTTAGCCGCCTTTGATTGCCTCCCATAACGCGGTTCTGGGTTCTCATCAATGGGCTTCGTTTTGCGTGTATAGGTTCATGTGTTTTGAGACTCACGCGGCTTCGGCCTGAGTGATTCGAAGGTACTCCATGGGTGTCTTACCTTTCAAGGCGTGATGTGGTCTGAATGTGTTATATTTTTCGACAGCTTTTCTCAGTTCAAACCGCATAGCTCCAATGCTATCGGCAATCAGATCACAACAATCATAGAATTCCTCGCGGAAGGTGCGGTTTCCACGCTCAACGCCACCATTGTATTTCGGTCTGGCTGGCGGCAATACAATGAGCGGGATTTTCATCTGCTCACACGCCGTCTCAAAATCGGCCATAAACTCGGAGCCACCATCAACTTGAATTGAGAGGATTTTATAGGGAGCTATTTCCACAAGCTCTTCCAAAAACCGTTTGGCAGAGCGTGCGGTGGCATTCGAATAAATTTGCGCGTGGATGTGCTTGCTACGCCGTTCCCAGGCCTGAAAGTGCTTGCAGGTGACGCCGTTTTTCGTGGCAGTCATGTGGTCGATCTGCACACGTTCTCCAATCTCTATATCTTTGTAATCCTTATATTTCCATCCTTTGGCGTGGCCCTTGGAGAAGTTACGCTTGCGCTTTTGTGGTGCAGACCTTGATCGTGTAATCAGGCCTTTCTTGCGTAGAAAACCCAAGATACGCCCCACGGTGCTATCGCTTATGATTTGGTTTTTATCGCGCCGCAAGATGGCCCCTATTTTTTCCTTACCGTAGGTTTTATTGTCGCGGCGAATTTCGAGCACCAACTGTTTTTCTGCCTCACCCCACTGTGACTTATTGCGGTGTTTTGGGGCCTTTGATGGCGGCATAATCCCTTGCGCCAAATCCTTCAAAACCCGCTTGTAGCGATAATAAGTAGACCGAGAGATGCCGACAAATTCAGCGCATTTTGCTAGAGAAACACCCTCTGCGCGTAAAGCTTCCCATTGCCGAACCGTGTCTTCGTATTTGATACGGTACGCATCCAAACATTCTTGTGTCCGCGCCCAAGCATAAAGTTTATAAACGTTCTTGTGCAGTCTTATGATTTGCATATTGGCCTCGTGAGTTGGTTTTTTACAATACTCAGTCTCCGAGGCCGCCTAAATCTTGGCAACAAAAAAACAGTCTCACATCTATCTGAACTTATTCATGCGTTTCTCTCTTGCCATCTTGCGCAAGACCGCCTGTTGTTTAGCCAAATGCTCATTGTACAATCGTCGTTCCTTGGAGGAAAATATCCATGTCACGATCAGCATGAGTGGCATCACAGGCGTAATCAAAGCAAAAAACAAAGGCTAAAAGCAAATCATGGCGCAAGCTGCACCTCGGTCTGGATATCACGACCGGGGACATAGTCTGTGCGGATTTGACAAAGGATGACGTCGGCGATCCAACCGCTTTACCTGAACTTCTCGACCAAATTGACAGTCCCGTCACCCGGTTTCTGGCCGATGGGGCTTATGATGGCACACCAACCAGTGATCTGCTTATGGCCCATTTTGGCGAGGACGTGGAAATTGTTATTCCGCCCCCGAAGACTGCCGTACCAAGCCCGCAGTCAGAGCATAAACCTTCTCGCCGCGATCACCACATCGCTGAAATTCGTGATAAAGGGCGTATGGCATGGCAAATCAACAGTGGGTATACTGAACAACTACCGACTTTCGTCGGTAGGTTCACGTTTTGAATGTAATTCAAGATACTGACGAATAACGTCATCCGTCACATTTCCACTCGTCGTTGAAAAATAGCCTCTAGCCCAGAACCGTTGCCCCCAATAGCGTTTGCGTAATTCGGGGTACTCCCGCTGTATCTTGTATGAGGACCTCCCTTTTACGCGTTGCATCACCTTTGAAATTGGGACGTGCGGCGGGACTGACACAAACATATGCACATGGTCGGTAGACAATACGCCTTTTTCAATGTGTACGCCCAATTCATTGCACGTTTGTCGTATCAATGTCCGAATACGCTCACGCATTTCACCACGCAGCACCTTGTAACGATATTTTGTTACCCAAACGATATGGTATCTGTGATAATATCTGCTATGACTTCCAGTAGAATAGATCATAAGGTTTCCTTCCATTTTAAGACCTTACCGCAACGCTGGGTCTTAAAATGGAAGGAAACCTTATGTAAATAACGCTAAAGCTGACCAGCTAAAAGCTGGTGGTTTTAACCAATTATTGGAAAATAAAAATACCGATGATGGCGCGGAATATAAACGACGACACACTAATAACACCCTTGGGTGTAAGCCAATCTATCAGCCCAGCGTGATCCGTTA
The DNA here is from genome assembly GCA_965206885.1 of Amylibacter sp. Taxonomy (GTDB): domain Bacteria; phylum Pseudomonadota; class Alphaproteobacteria; order Rhodobacterales; family Rhodobacteraceae; genus Amylibacter. The sequence goes on from CBDBLJ010000013.1 coordinate 106,109, forward strand.
TTTCAACCGCAGAATTCGCCATTACATACCTTAAATAAACAGCCTCACATCAACAATGCGAGGCTGCGTTTTTATCAGTCGCGTAACAGCTCATTAATAGATGTTTTTGAGCGTGTTTTTGCGTCTACTTTTTTCACGATCACAGCACAATATAGATTCACGCCGTTTTTCGATGGCATAGAACCTGCTACAACAACAGACCCTGATGGCACTTCGCCGTACATCACTTCGCCTGTTTCGCGATCTACAATCTTAGTTGACTGGCCGATAAATACACCCATGCCCAAAACAGAGCCTTCACGAACGATACAACCTTCAACAACTTCGGAACGTGCGCCGATGAAACAATTGTCTTCAATAATTGTTGGACCTGCTTGCATTGGCTCAAGAACGCCGCCGATGCCAACGCCGCCTGAAAGGTGTACGTTTTTACCGATTTGCGCGCATGATCCAACTGTAGACCATCCATCAACCATAGACCCTTCATCAACATAAGCGCCAATGTTTACAAATGATGGCATCAAAACAACGCCTTTGGCGATATAGGCTGATCGGCGTGCAATCGCACCAGGAACGGCACGGAAACCAGCTTCTTTCCAACGGCTTTCGTCCCATCCGTCAAATTTTGACGGCACTTTATCCCACCAACCTGCGTTATCTGGGCCACCTTCGATAATTGCCATGTCGTTTAGGCGGAAAGACAATAGAACCGCTTTCTTTGCCCATTGGTTTACGTGCCAATTACCATCGGTCTGTGGTTCAGCAACACGAAGTGTACCGCTATCAAGCGCGCTTAACGTATCTTCGATCGCTTCGCGTGTTTCGCCTGTTGTTGCTGGTGTGATTGCATCACGAGCATCCCAAGCAGCTTCAATTGCTGTTTCTAATTGTGCATTCGACATGTTTATCTCCAATTCGTGTCTGGATAGATTTTAGTGAAGTCTATAGATTGTAATAAGGTCGTGTGCAATCCACGGCGACATTAGTTAAGGAATATTCGACATGGGACGTAAACAAGCAAGTTTTCCAAATGCAGAAGCAGATTTAGAATCAGCAAAAAAGACTCCAGATACACCACAAACACGAGCACCCGCCTATCGTTTGGCATTTGCGGATGATGATTTCCTATGTCGTGATGAACTCCGTTCAACACGCATTCAGTTGGAAATGATGAAGCCAGAGCTAATTCTGGCTGAACGCGGCATTGAGAGTACCGTTGTGATGTTTGGCGGGGCGCGTATCCCTGATCCAGAGTTTAAGGATAAGGCACGCACCAAAACACTTTCAGATTTATCCCACTATTATGACGAGGCACGTAAATTTGCGCGTGTTGTAACCGAACGCAGTATGAAAAGTTATGGCAAGGAAAACGTTGTCGTCACAGGTGGTGGGCCAGGCGTGATGGAAGCAGGTAACCGTGGTGCAATGGATGCAGGTGGCGCTTCTATCGCCCTGAATATCGTATTGCCGTTTGAACAGGCACCGAATGAATATTGTACACCTGACCTGTGTTTTAACTTTCATTACTTCGCAACGCGCAAAATTCACTTTTTAATGCGTGCGAAAACTGTGACAGCATTCCCAGGTGGATATGGCACGTTGGATGAATTATTTGAAACACTCACATTGATCCAAACAGGGCGTATGCGTGCTGTCCCTGTGATTTTGTTTGGCGAGAAATTCTGGCGTTCAATCATCAATTGGGAAAACCTTGCCGATGCAGGGACTATTTCTGAAGACGACTTAGATCTGTTCCATTTTGCTGAAACAGCGGATGATGCTTTGGCAATTATGGATAAATGGGAAGCTAAAAAACTAGCTTAATCGACAATATATTCTACCAACTCTGTGCGTTGGAGAAAATTGAAGTTATCGTCTGATACAAGGGTGATCCGGATTTTATCCTGATCATCCTGCCACACCGAAATTCCCTCTAGGTTATCATGCTGATTTAACGACGAATTAATGATCGTTTCCTCGTTCACGAAACCTGCTTTGGTTAAATCAAACCTGCGGACACGCGAGTATACGCCAATTGGTTTTCTAAAGTTTCGCTCCAGCAGATAGAATTTCCTATCGGGCCCAAAATCAGCGCCTACCGCTAAAAAATCACCACGGCGGGGGATAGATAAACGGTTATCCCAAGTTTTGCCGTTATAACGATAAACAGGGAAAGCTTTACCTATAGCGCCCGAACGTTCTGGCAAAGTATAAAGCCGTCCTTTAGCATCTATCGCCAAAGCTTCTAGGGATGAGTTATTTTGTAAGCGTTTAAAGTCAGGGTGACGCGGTAACCATGCTGCTTCTGATGTTGTATCGCGATATGTCCAAACACGGTGGAAGCGCTCAAAGGAAACATAAATACGCCCATCAGGTCGTATTGCTATGCCTTCGCTATCACCCAATGCTTTACCGCTTACAAGGTTGCCTTTTGTATCCTTGATTTTGGTTAATTTTTGGTTCGTTACACCAGTAATTTCAAAACCAGTGCGTTCAATGGTGCCTTTATAAAAACGTCCTTTATCGGTCGTCATCAAAAATTTTGCGCCAGCATCATCCAACTGAACAACTACCGACTTTCGTCGGTAGGTTCACGTTTTGAATGTAATTCAAGATACTGACGAATAACGTCATCCGTCACATTTCCACTCGTCGTTGAAAAATAGCCTCTAGCCCAGAACCGTTGCCCCCAATAGCGTTTGCGTAATTCGGGGTACTCCCGCTGTATCTTGTATGAGGACCTCCCTTTTACGCGTTGCATCACCTTTGAAATTGGGACGTGCGGCGGGACTGACACAAACATATGCACATGGTCGGTAGACAATACGCCTTTTTCAATGTGTACGCCCAATTCATTGCACGTTTGTCGTATCAATGTCCGAATACGCTCACGCATTTCACCACGCAGCACCTTGTAACGATATTTTGTTACCCAAACGATATGGTATCTGTGATAATATCTGCTATGACTTCCAGTAGAATAGATCATAAGGTTTCCTTCCATTTTAAGACCTTACCGCAACGCTGGGTCTTAAAATGGAAGGAAACCTTATGTAAATAACGCTAAAGCTGACCAGCTAAAAGCTGGTGGTTTTAACCAATTATTGGAAAATGAATGGATGATAAGCCACCGAAATTACTATCAGGGTTATTCCATGTATAAGACGACAACAGCCGCGCATCTGTGGCCATTGCACCTTGTGCAAGAAAACAAAATGTTAGTATCCATTTGATCATTTGGACTTCAATACAGCTCCGCACTGATTTGGCAAGTCAGCCATGACATAATCCCGCGCACCGCGTTTTTTCTTTTTCTTCTTTGGTTTTGGCGCATTCGGATCAGGTGGCTCTAATGCTGCTGTCACCCACCAATTCAAATCTTTATCACAGCCCGTCGCATTCTTTGATAATTGCTTGACTGTGGGTGTTTGCGTCTTACATCCAGTTGATCCTGCTGGGCATTTCATGCGAACATGGAAATGGTAATGATGGCCCCAATACGGGCGCACTTTTTGGAGCCATCTTTTATTGCCACGCGCATTTTTACACATCCACACTTTCGCAGGTGCCGTTATAAAAATACGGTCTACAGCAGGATCTTTTGCCGCGGCTTTGATCACCTTCATATGATCTGTGGTCCAATTGCTGTTCACCGTACGCCAATTTTTAGAACGTACTGTTTTAGATGATAAGTTTTCGCGCTCTGAGCGACTTAAATTCAACCGCTTTGGGGGTAACAACCAAACATCAGCATCCAAACCTAATTGGTGCGATTGGTGTCCAGATAACATCGGGCCACCACGTGGTTGAGATATATCCCCAATGTACAATCCTGCCCAATCCGTTTCTTGTGCAACTTGCGCAGACAACCGCTGTAAAAAGCTAATCGTTTCTGGGTGCCCCCAATTGCGATTACGACTAAGTGTCTGGCCGAAAACTAGTTGAGTAATATCAGTAAGTTGTGATTCACTCTCTTTATCAAATAAGATGGAGAATTTTATGGCTTGGACTGATATTACTCGCCCCCTATATGAGCGAAACAATGGGCGTTATGCAAGTGATTGCACGGACGAAGAGTGGGCAATAATTGAACCACTGCTGCCAGAATCCAATGTGGTTGGTCGGCCCAGAACAACCGAAATGCGCGATGTGTGGGACGGAGTGCAATACATGGCGAGCACGGGATGTCAGTGGCGAATGATCCCGAAAGATTTCCCGCCGAGGACTACAATACAGGAGTATTTTTACGACTGGCGGGACAATGGCGTGTTGTACCGGATCAACGATACGCTTGTCATCAAGGCGCGGGAATTGGCAGGTCGCGCAGCCAGTCCAAGTGCAGGTGTTATTGACAGCCAGAGTGTTAAAACGACAGAAAGCGGTGGTGTTTCCGGCTACGACGCAGGGAAAAAGATAAACGGCCGTAAGCGCCATATCATCACAGATACCATCGGGCTGTTGATCGGATTTATCATCCACAGTGCGGGCATTCAAGATCGAGATGGGGCCGTTGATGTCCTCAAATCTATCTACTACTCCCATCCCAAACTCCGACATGTGTTTGCCGATGGAGGATATGCGGGGCCAAAATTACGAGAAGCTTTAGAAAATATGGGCTGTTGGACTATCGAAATTTTAAAGCGCAGTGACAAGGCTGTGGGATTTGAACTCATTCCAAGACGGTGGGTTGTCGAGCGCACCTTTGCCTGGTTGGGGCGGTGCCGCCGATTGGCAAAAGATTGGGAGAAATCCATTGCTTCTGCTGAAAGCTGGCTCCTCATCGCCCATATCAGAATGGTCACACGGCGATTAGCAAGGGGTTGAAATCATTGAAATAGTTTTCGGCCAGACTCTAATACCAGCGGACTAATTAAATGACCCTTGCCCATTCTCGAGTTGTGATTGAAGTTATTCTGTCGGGATCGTTTGCAAAGAAGTTCCAAGCTTGGGTGCATTTGTCGAGGATTTCCTCATAGGTGTCGAAGACGGAGATGGCGAGTTTGTTGGCACGAATATATGCCCAAACGTTTTCCATAGGATTCAATTCTGGTGAGTATGCAGGCAGTTTTGCGAGTGTGATGTTGTTTGGCACCCGCAAACATTTTGCACCATGCCAACCAGCCCCATCAACGATGAGCAGGGCATGTGCACCAGGCGCAACCATTTTAGCGATTTCATCCAGATGTAACCCCATAGCCTGAGCGTTGACGTAGGGCAGAATCAGGCCTGCAGCAGTTCCTCGTGCGGGGCAAGCAGCACCAAAAATATAGCTCCATTTATATCGCGTATCGCGCGGTGCGCGCGGGCGGGTTCCGCGTTTGGCCCATTTGCGGGTAATAGTTCCCTGTTGTCCAACACGGGCTTCGTCTTGAAACCAAATTTCCAGAGGCTTTTCCTTCGCATGCTCTGGCAGGATATCAGTCACAAAGCTGGTAAAGTTTTTTTAAAAGCCTCCTGCGCCGCAGCATCAGTTTTTGGGTGCTCCGGGCGTACAGAAAGACGGCGGAACCCATGCTTGGCCAAGTACCTGCCGATTGTACGTTCGTGCAAGCTCACGCCAAATTCCTCTTCAACGCGAGCCTTTAAATCAGCACAACGCCAACGCACTACACCATCTTTTTCAGGGTTGGGTCCAGCCTCTACCCAAACCACAAATTGCGCCTGTTGTTTTTGGGACAAACGTGGCTTCGCCCCTTTACCCCCAAGATCGGAAAGTCCCTCAATTCCAGACGCGTTGTAACGATGAACCCAATCTCGCAGTGTTTGACGATCCATGCCGCTGCTACGGGCCGCCGTCGCACGATCCACCCCATCAAGCACCATGGCTATGGCAAGTAGACGCCACACAACGCGACCATTCTTCGTTCGTTTCGCTAAACAGCGCAAATCTTTCGCAGACATATCTGTGCGCGTAATTTTTACGGCTCCACCCATGAGTACCTCCATAATTCTGAAAGAACATTGATTCAGAGTTTTGGAAAAGTTGAAACTACAAAGTGGGTCAAATATTTGGTCAGCTGGTATAAGGCGCATTGCTTGCCATGTTGGACCTGTTTCTGGCAGCTGAACAGCACCTGCCAAACATCCTTTAGCATAGCTGCCAAGGGCACTGGCAGATTGCTGAGATGGAGCACGTTTAGCCCCAAAAAGCTTATTCGCTTTCGTTTGGGCAAAACTTTCACCCGTTATAAATGACGTCGCTAAAATAATGGACGCTGAAACATAAAATGTTTTGGCTCAGTTTACAAATCGTATGCTTTCATGACATGTTCTTTTTCAAATCAGAGGGATAGGCCGACTATGGATCACAAACAGTTTCAGGATTGGCTATCTGGGATAGATCACCTCAGCCCTGCGCAGCGACAGGAAGCCGAAACCGTGTTCATGGGGGTCTCTGAGGCGTCATCTTCGCTGGCAGCCATTGAAGCAAGCGTGGGTGAAAGTCGCCAGTGCCCGCATTGTGGCACACCAGGAGCTATATCGCGTGGCAAAGCACGGGGTCTGCGACGGTACCAATGCAAGGGATGCAATAAGACATTCAACGCGGCGACCGGCACCCCTTTGTCGGGCCTGCACCGCAAGGATAAGTGGCTTGCCTTTGGAACCTGTCTTTCTGATGGGCTGACGGTTCGCGCCTCAGCAGAACGCTGCAAATTTGCCGTCAATACCGCGTTCCGTTGGCGGCACCGATTTCTCACCACAGACAATCCGAAAGCACGCAAGCTTACAGGCATTGTCGAGGTCGACGAAACCTATGTTTTGCGAAGCCAGAAAGGTGAACGAAACCTTGAGCGCAAGGCGCGCCGCAGGGGAGGCAAGGCCCGCAAACGAGGCCTGTCAGATGAGCAGGTTCCAGTACTGGTTGCCGCTGATCGCAGCGGCATGACAGTCAGCGCGGTTCTCCCTGCGGTCAATGCTGATACGCTGCAATCTGCAATCGAGCCGGTCGTGGATGATGACATCGTTCTGGTGACCGATGGCCACCGCGCTTATCCGCCTTGCGCCGCAGCACTGGGAGTGCGCCACGAAGCGTTGAACCTGTCTGGTGGGGAGCGGGTGCGGGATGCCTTTCACATTCAGACGGTCAACAACCGGCACAGCCAGTTGAAGGATTTCCTGCGCCGCTACCGAGGCGTCGCAACCAGGTATCTCGACAACTACCTGCGATGGTTTCAGCGTCTTCAACTGGAAAATGCTTCACCCCGCGCTTGCCTCGCCACCGCGATCGCAGATCCATGCATACGATTTGTAAACTGAGCCAATGTTTTTATTAAATACCGTTTAAAAATTACTCATACTCCTTACCTGGGCGGACCCATACCAACAGAACCAAACCAATTAACAATAAAACAGCCACTGGCATAATGCCCAATCTTTGGCTTTGCGTTAAATCTGTAAACAGCGCAATCAAACCAGGCGCTAGGAATGCTGTGGCGCGACCAGATAAAGCGTAAAGCCCAAAAGCTTCTGTCATACGTTCTTCGTTTGCTTGAAACACCATCATAGTTCTAGATGAGGCTTGAATGGCACCACCTGCGCCACCGATTAAGGCACCACAAATCATCATCATTTTGTCAGGCAATGTAGAATCCACTGCCAATGGTGCCGCAAAGAAACTCTCGCGAGATGTGCCCACCAATAGGATGCAGACTACAATCAAAACGAGGATACAGAATATAATCACTTTTTTGGGCCCATATGCGCGGTCCATAAAACCGCCAATCCATGATGCTACAGCCGCTGTAATCGCTGCAATAATCCCAAAGATACCGATTTGAACAATAGACCAACCCAAAACACCTGCTGCGTAAATACCACCAAAGGCATACAGCCCGTTCAATGCATCACGGTAGAACATCGATGACCCAAGATAGGCAAACAGACTGATATCTTGTGGTAGTTTTTTAATCGTACTGAAAAGTTCTTTCATCGCAGTAGAAATAGCATTTGCCACTTTCGGTTTACGTTTTACATCTGGAACCCAAAGGAAAAACGGAACCATAAAAACAATAAACCAAAGCCCCGTCAAAGGCCCAACTGACCGTGTACCTTCGCGTGCTTCTGGATCAAGACCAAATAAAGGGGCATTGCCCAATAGCGTTACACCCTCGTCGTTTTCGGCCAACAACAAGAGCATGATGAATAGGGTCAGCACACCGCCGAGATAGCCAAAACCCCAACCACTTCCAGAAATCTTACCTATTTCAAATCGATCACCCAAATCAGGTAGCATTGCATTGACAAAGACTTGGGACATCTCCACCCCAATAAAACCTATCGCAAAGAATATAAGAACACGTTTGGGGTCATCCATGGCTGGCGTTGCCGACCATAATGCAAATGCACCCAGCACAAAAAAGATTGAGAAAACCATAATCCACGGCTTTCGCGGGCCTGCCATATCAGCAATCGCACCCATAATTGGGCCACAGATTGCCAAAATGATGCCAATGATAGTCATCATCGTGCCCCACATAATCTGCCCTTGTGTGCCATCACCCACAACTGTCGAGGTAAAATAAGGTGCAAAAATAAAAGTCACCAATAACGTATGATAGGGTTGTGCCGCCCAGTCATACGACATCCAGCTCCAAATCGCTTTTTTACTGACTTTTGATGACATAAATGTCCCCTGACTTTTTCTTTTAATGGAACATTTTTATAGGGTGTCTGGCAAGTTTTTTCAGGTCTCTGCACGGCAATCGCTTGAAAAAGTGGGGATTCCCTTAGCGGGTGATATGTGATTCTCTGGTCATTGAAATGACATTCGGAGCCTCCCATGATCTCAGCCAATATCCTCGACCATTTTTCTGCCATTGAAGACCCACGCCAGAGCTGGAAAACTGTTTATCCACTACCCGAAATCCTACTGATTGTGCTCTGCGGTGTTATGGCTGGTGCTGATGATTTTGCCGAAATAGCCCGATGGGCGGACCGAAAATTGAAATTCTTGCGTGGGTTTCTACCCTTCAAAGATGGCATCCCATCTCATGACACGCTCAATGATGTGATGAACGCGATTCCCGCTGACCTGTTTAGCGAATGCTTCGTTTCCTGGGTTGCGGCCTTGCGCGATGGCGATGATGAGATCGTGGCAATTGACGGCAAGTCGTCACGCCGTGCGCATGGTGAGGATGGCCGCGCCCTGCATCTGGTTTCAGCTTGGGCAACGCGTCAGAGATTGGTCTTGGGGCAAGAATCCTGTGACGAGAAAGAGAATGAAATCAGCGCGATACCTCGACTACTGGCGCGGCTTGAGTTGAAAGGCGCGCTGGTCACGATTGATGCAATGGGCTGCCAACACGGTATTGCTGCGGCGATCCTCGCACAAGGCGCAGACTATCTTTTGGCGCTTAAAGGCAACCAAAAATCACTGCATGAAGAGGTGAGGCTCTATTTCGACCAGACCAGTGGTTTGGAAACCCATGAAACCACCGATGCCGATCATGGGCGGATAGAAATCCGTCGTGCCTATGTCAGTCATGATGTAGAGTGGCTGCGCCCTGATCGGTCTGAGCCTGGCGCACCAAGGTTTCCAGGCCTCGCCGCTATCGGCATGATCGAGGCCGAGGTCAAACACAAAGGTAAAACCAGTTTCTCGCGACGTTACTATCTGTCCTCCGCACCGCTCTCAGCCAAGCAATTCCTGCGCGCCACACGCGCCCATTGGGGTGTGGAAAATCGCCTGCACTGGGTGATGGATGTGGTGTTTCACGACGACCTGATGCGCTTGCGGACCCAAAATGGCCCCGCCAACATGGCTCTGATGCGACATAGTGCAATCAACATCTTCAAGCAAGTCGGCGATACGGCCAGTCTGAAAATACGAAGAAAAACAGCCGCTTGGGATGATAGTTACCTAAAAGCCGCAATCAAAGGTGAAGGCTGAAATCTTCAAGCGATTGCCGTGCAGGTCTCTGGCGGCCAAGCACGCGTATCTTCTGCAGCGATCCAGTTTTGCACCCATTTTGGCATCTCTGGGTTCCAATCAGGATAACCCAAATCTTCCACCGCACGCTGCGTTGGAACGATACCATTTTTATCTGTCACAGCAGAACGGTATAGAACTGAAGATGTCGCCTCGTTATTGCGCCACATCGTTTGGTGAATATAAATAAACTTATCATCCCGACCTATGGCCCGTGATTTCATCGTCACTTTATCGAACAGTCTAACGCGGCGGCGATACCGCACGGATGCGCCTGCCATCGTCAAACCCCATCCATTCTTTTTCAAGACTTTCCTGACTTCGTAGGATTTCGGCTGTAACACATTGATATTATTGGCCTGCTTTTTCACAGGGCACTACATCGCGGATTTCCGGCGATGGGATTCAACGGTCAGAGAGTGTCGATCAGGCCTTTTCAGGTCTGGGCTTGCGCGTTCTTTCCGGCGGCATCCTGAAGGGTGCTTCGTTCCACGACAGGCCAACACAGCGCAGGATGCGTTTGGCGTCGGTTGTGGCCGGGCTGGGCATGGCATATTGTTCGCTGGTGCCCTTGCGCCTCAGGATGGAAATCTGAAGTCGGTCGAGTTCCCGACGGATGCGGGCCGGGCTCATGGGATGGCCCAGCATCTGCAGGCGCTTGCGCAGGTGTTGCAGGCAACAGAAAGCCATGTAGCAGATGGCGATATGGGCCTGTATCCGCCGCGGCGTCCAGTGATAGACGGGTCGGATTTTCAGGTCATGCTTGTTGGTGCGGAAGCAGGTTTCGATCAGCCAGAGCTGGTGATATTGGGCGATGGCCGCCTCGGGTGCGAGATCGTCCCTGCCATGAACGATGATGGCGTGCAGCCCGTCCCATTGGGCTGCCGCGTCGATCTTGTCCTGATCAAGTGTGATCTCGCCCGTATCGGGAAACGAGAGGAAGCGGGCATATCCCCGGTGACTGACACTGGCGGGGCTCCGGCTCCGCCGAAGCTTCTTTTGCAGGCGCTCAAGGGCCTTCTGGCGCTTGTGGGCATCCTTGCGGGCGCGGGCGGGCGAGAAGGTGACGATGATCCGGGCACCGTCATGCTCAATCACCTTGTAGCGCCCCGCCTCGGCAGCGCCCTCCGCCGCGCCGTGTCCGGCCCATGGCTTGTAACCGCCCGTGTCCAGGGCCTTGTCTTTCACGCCCGCCGGGGCCGACTTCAGGCGATAGCCCAGAATGAACGGCAGGCCTTTGGTGCGCAACATATCCTGATTGTCGGCGCTGAGCATCCCGGCATCTGCCACCAGCGTGATCTTTCCGAGCTTGTAGCGCTCTTCCAACCCCTTGATCGCGGCCTCAAGCGTATGGCCTTCCCACATATTGCCGGGAAACAGGTCATAGCCGACCGGCAAGCCGTCGGTGGTGACCATCAGCGCCAACACCACCTGACTGCGATGCGATTTCCCGTCCTTGCTGTACCCCTTGGCCAGCAAGCGGTCGGACGCGTCTTCCGGATCCTCCCGATCTGTATCGAAGGCCAGTGTTGTGCAGTCGTAGAAGAGGACATCGACCGGTCCCGCCAGAAGCGTCTCCGCCGCCTCGTGTGACATCCGACAGACCCGGTTGATCGTCGCCGCGTCCATGTAGTCCATAGCCTGGTAGACCCGGTCCAGATTGAGGGTGATCCCGACCCTGTGGGCCAGTGCATCCACCGTTGCCCGCTTGCTCTCTGGCTGCGACAGGCGCGCCAGCACCAGTTCGCGTAAAATGCGATCGCTGCTCTTGCGCCGGGTGCCCAGAAGCCCATTCCAGCCCAGGCCGGAATAAACCTCCCCCATCACATCGCGCAAACCAAGCGACAGGCGGGACTCTTCGCGGCACTCCCCAAGATCGACATTCAGTTTTTCCGGACGCGGGGCGGTGCGCACAAGTGTCGCCAGATCAGCATATTCCGTTGGGGTGAACAGTTCCATTTGCGGGGACTGTGCGGTACGCAGTTCTTCCATGATCCGGCCAGCCAGGCGCTTGAGGTCCTCGACTTCAGTGTCGTTATGCGCGATGCCGACATGCCGGACGACCTTCTGGCGAACCTTCTGACCGGTGCGCACCGACTGGACGATCTGGATGCGGGTGCGCTTGCGTTCGGGATCATGTTTGGTGCGGATGAACATGTGCGGGAGTGTAGCAGAACCTCCAGAAACCGCAACCCTCAATTGCCATTGGGGGCACTACTTTACCCTCCCGGAAGCCAGGGCCTGAAGTTAAACAAAAAAACACCCCACAAGCCGACAAAACCTACGAACTCAGGACATAAATGTCCCCTGACTTTTTCTTTTAATGGAACATTTTTATAGGGTGTCTGGCAAGTTTTTTCAGGTCTCTGGCGGCCAAGCACGCGTATCTTCTGCAGCGATCCAGTTTTGCACCCATTTTGGCATCTCTGGGTTCCAATCAGGATAACCCAAATCTTCCACCGCACGCTGCGTTGGAACGATACCATTTTTATCTGTCACAGCAGAACGGTATAGAACTGAAGATGTCGCCTCGTTATTGCGCCACATCGTTTGGTGAATATAAATAAACTTATCATCCCGACCTATGGCCCGTGATTTCATCGTCACTTTATCGAACAGTCTAACGCGGCGGCGATACCGCACGGATGCGCCTGCCATCGTCAAACCCCATCCATTCTTTTTCAAGACTTTGATCAATCCTACGCGGTGCCCCATAATCATACGACCTAAATCATAAAGAGTTAGGGTCCGTCCATTGTTAAGCTCACCAAAAATATCAATATCGACAGGCCAGCAAATATGTGTGGATATATGTGTTCCATCAATCGCGATTTTTCCAGCATTTCTGAACTTTATAAACTCTTTGCCAAGACGTAAGAATGGAAACATGGAGAACTCCTTTGACAAAACGCTATCAAAACAAAATACAGGCGCAATAATGACGTCCCGTCACACCAAGCCTTGCCAAACAACCAAACGCATCATAAATCTATAGCACAGGAAAAAAGGGCCTACGCATGACATCAATCGCACAAATTCTGCTGTTTGTTTTAGACATCGCTTATACAATTCTTATTATTCATATCATCATGAGTTGGTTGATTAATTTTCAGGTTCTAAATTTGAATCAGCCATTGGTTGCGCAAATCTGGTACGGGATTAATCGTTTACTAGAACCGCTTTATGCGCCGATTCGTCGGTTTATTCCATCCGCAGGTGGCATTGATTTCACACCAATTGTGGCATTTATCGCGATTTATGCATTACGAGTGATTATTACGAACAATCTGCTCTACTAAAAAAGGCCCGCGTTGATCGCGGGCCAGATATATTACTGGCGAAAGAGGGGATTTATCAGCCTGTAATGTCGTGTATATATGCATCCTTGCCCCACAATTGTTTGACGCGTTGATCACGCCCACACGCATTGCGGTATTTCTTATATGCTTTTGCTTTGCTGGTCGGGCCGAAACGCGTAAACACCAAATCTGATTTCTTATAGTAATCTTGATGATACTCTTCTGCTAACTGAACAACTACCGACTTTCGTCGGTAGGTTCACGTTTTGAATGTAATTCAAGATACTGACGAATAACGTCATCCGTCACATTTCCACTCGTCGTTGAAAAATAGCCTCTAGCCCAGAACCGTTGCCCCCAATAGCGTTTGCGTAATTCGGGGTACTCCCGCTGTATCTTGTATGAGGACCTCCCTTTTACGCGTTGCATCACCTTTGAAATTGGGACGTGCGGCGGGACTGACACAAACATATGCACATGGTCGGTAGACAATACGCCTTTTTCAATGTGTACGCCCAATTCATTGCACGTTTGTCGTATCAATGTCCGAATACGCTCACGCATTTCACCACGCAGCACCTTGTAACGATATTTTGTTACCCAAACGATATGGTATCTGTGATAATATCTGCTATGACTTCCAGTAGAATAGATCATAAGGTTTCCTTCCATTTTAAGACCTTACCGCAACGCTGGGTCTTAAAATGGAAGGAAACCTTATGTAAATAACGCTAAAGCTGACCAGCTAAAAGCTGGTGGTTTTAACCAATTATTGGAAAATAAAACGATCCAGCATTTTTGATCTCTGTCACAACAGGCTTTGGCAAACGCCCGCTTGCATCCAATGCAGCTTTAGACTTCAGGGCCACTTTTCGTTGCGTATCATTTAATGCAAAAATACCTGTGCGATAACTGTCACCACGATCACAAAACTGACCCCCAGCATCTGTTGCATCTACGGATCTCCAAAAAATATCCAACAAACTTTCGTAACTGATCACTTTTGGATCATAGATGATCTTTGCCGCTTCATAGTGGCCAGTACCACCTTTACCAATCCGTTTATAAGTTGCCGTTTCAGCAGAGCCACCGATATACCCTGTGACCACATCAGTTACGCCTTTGACGGCTTCGAAATCTGATTCAACACACCAAAAACAACCACCTGCAAAAATAGCGGTTTCTTTGTCGGCAGCAGAAGCGGTAGAAGCTGCTGTTATCGCAGACAACGCTACAAAGGATGTTTTGAATATATTCATGGTGCTCACGCCTTAATAAGTTACGTATATTTTCTGCCATTTGTGTAAAAACAGCAATTAAACAATGCTTGAGCAAAGCGTGAACAATTTGTGTCTTAGTGAAATATTAGCGCGGGACCAGTGCCAATTCAATACGACGGTTTTCCGATCTATCTTTCTCAGAATCTCCTTTTTTCAAAGGTTGATATTCACCCAGGCCATTTGCAGCCAACCGTTCTGATGGGATTTTCTTCAGTGTCTGGCCGAAAACTAGTTGAGTAATATCAGTAAGTTGTGATTCACTCTCTTTATCAAATAAGATGGAGAATTTTATGGCTTGGACTGATATTACTCGCCCCCTATATGAGCGAAACAATGGGCGTTATGCAAGTGATTGCACGGACGAAGAGTGGGCAATAATTGAACCACTGCTGCCAGAATCCAATGTGGTTGGTCGGCCCAGAACAACCGAAATGCGCGATGTGTGGGACGGAGTGCAATACATGGCGAGCACGGGATGTCAGTGGCGAATGATCCCGAAAGATTTCCCGCCGAGGACTACAATACAGGAGTATTTTTACGACTAGCGGGACAATGGCGTGTTGTACCGGATCAACGATACGCTTGTCATCAAGGCGCGGGAATTGGCAGGTCGCGCAGCCAGTCCAAGTGCAGGTGTTATTGACAGCCAGAGTGTTAAAACGACAGAAAGCGGTGGTGTTTCCGGCTACGACGCAGGGAAAAAGATAAACGGCCGTAAGCGCCATATCATCACAGATACCATCGGGCTGTTGATCGGATTTATCATCCACAGTGCGGGCATTCAAGATCGAGATGGGGCCGTTGATGTCCTCAAATCTATCTACTACTCCCATCCCAAACTCCGACATGTGTTTGCCGATGGAGGATATGCGGGGCCAAAATTACGAGAAGCTTTAGAAAATATGGGCTGTTGGACTATCGAAATTTTAAAGCGCAGTGACAAGGCTGTGGGATTTGAACTCATTCCAAGACGGTGGGTTGTCGAGCGCACCTTTGCCTGGTTGGGGCGGTGCCGCCGATTGGCAAAACATTGGGAGAAATCCATTGCTTCTGCTGAAAGCTGGCTCCTCATCGCCCATATCAGAATGGTCACACGGCGATTAGCAAGGGGTTGAAATCATTGAAATAGTTTTCGGCCAGACTCTCAGAGAAATAATGTATTTAACAACAGCCAATGCGCGCGCTTGGCTTAACTCCCAATTGTCGCGAAAACGACCAGAACCTTTGAAGGGTGTGTTATCCGTGTGACCATCAACGCGCAAAATCCAATTCGCATCTTTAGGCATTGCATTTGTGACTGACGTAATAACATTTGCCATATCGGTGATCAGGATCTTACCAGACTCACCCAGCTCAGCTGAACCCGATTTAAACAAAGCTTCAGAAGAGACGATGAAACGGTCATGATCAGGGTTTTCAATACGCAAATTACCTAACTTCGCCCGAAGTTGATCATGCATTTCCGAATTCACAGCAGCCACTTCAGAAGCGATACGTTTCGCACGAAGTTTTTGCGCATCTCGTAGTTTTGCTTCAGCGTCATCATAGATTTGCTGTGTTGCACCAACCTTAGCTTCTTGGGTATCGCGTTCTTTTTGCAAGTCTTCATGAGCAGCTTTTAAATCTTCGCTTTTCAAAGTCTCTCTCGTCAAATCTGCTTTCCGCTTTTCTAGGCCAGCCTCTTCAGACAACAAACGTTCTTTGGCAATCGCAGCCACTTTACGCGAAGACGTGCGCTGCTTTTGTAAATCTTCCAATTGTTTTGCTAAGGTTGCCAATTCAGTTTGGGCTTGGCTTTCATCAGAACGCGCAATGATTACAGCTTCTCTTCTGTCTTTAACGCGAGCTTCTGCTTGTTCTAACTTTTGAGAACTTGCCCTCATTGCCCGCTCGGCCGCTTCTGATGATCGTTGCGCTGAATCTGCTTGTGCCTTGGCCTCATTGAAAAAGTCATTACGCAAATTTAGCAATGTTGAACCATCCGCATCAGGTACAGCATCTTCATTTTGATCTACAACAATCTGTGCTGCATCCGCGGCACTCGCCACATTTGCCGTTGCCACAGCAGCAGCTTTTGCCGCGTTCGTGGCCAACCGTAATTGAACCACCGCAGATTTAATACGTTCCGCTTCTTGAAAGGCTGCCAATTCAGCTAGCTCTGCTTTCTCACGCGTTTTCGTATAAGTTTCAGCCGTTCCCACAGCGGTAGCAACTTTGCGCTCTAGACTGTCGTCCAAAAAACTGGCCATGTTATTTTCGGCTTCAACTAATTTATTCTTAGCAGTATCAACTCTGTCTGCGGTCCGTGAAAATGCTGATTCAACCTCTTTTAGTATTGCCTCTTGCACAGCACTCTTTGTACGCACTTCTGCAATACGAGTATTAATTGATGTCTGAGCAGAAGTCGCAGTTTGCAATTCATTGCGAGCTGTAGACCAATCAGAGGTTAAACGTGCAAATTTCTTTGTTTCGTCTTCTTGCGAAACCGTAGACACTTGAGCTTTATCATCACTCGAAAAGTCAAGTTTGCTGAAAACAGCTAGTACCCCAAAGATAGCAAGTAATAAAACAGCGCCAATAATAGCCCCACGGATCAGACCCGAGGACTTTTGAGGTTGTCCAAATTGCAGATTGCTCTCCAGTTTTTGCATTATAAAGATACCTGCAAAATCAGGTGCGAATACAATCGCGTCACACTATTACTCACTAAAATCCGCTCCCCTGCACACCGCTAGGTGCTTCACCTTAGGAAAATACGCAATCTCTAAATATATGTCAGAAATTACTCTGCGCATTTTCCAGACCTTTGGTCCGTTTTTATATAGGCGCATACTATGTGGGTTTATAGAACCCGTCAATCAGTGAAGCTGCCTATTTTAGAGACAAAAAAGGTTTGAATTCAATGGTATGTCGAAAACAATATGCTTATTTCGAACGTCTATCACGAGCCGCCAACAACTTTAAGCGGAGTGCGTTGATTTTAATGAAACCTGCGGCATCTTTTTGATCATAAGCGCCTGCATCATCTTCAAAAGTTACATGCTCTTCAGAGTAAAGTGTATCATCTGACCAACGACCTACGGTTGCAACGGAACCTTTATACAATTTCAAACGAACTGTACCATTCACATGCTCTTGGCTGGCATCGATCAACGCCTGTAACATTTCACGCTCTGGGCTGTACCAGTAACCATTATAGATTAATTCTGCATATTTCGGCATAAGCTCATCTTTTAAGTGAGCAGCGCCACGATCCAGTGTGATGGATTCAATACCGCGGTGCGCTTCTAACATAATTGTACCGCCTGGCGTCTCGTAGACACCACGTGATTTCATGCCTACATAACGACCTTCAACCAAGTCCAAACGGCCAACACCATGTTTACCACCAAGTTCGTTCAATGCAGTTAGCATTTCAGCTGGTGACAAATCCTTGCCGTTCAAGGCAACGGGATCACCTTTGGCATATGTGATTTCGATAAATTCAGGGGTATTTGGCGCATCTTCTGGACTCACAGTACGTTGGTAAACGTAATCTGGTGCCTCGACGGCTGGGTCTTCCAGAACTTTACCTTCTGATGATGTATGTAATAAATTCGCATCTACGGAAAAAGGTGCTTCACCACGTTTATCTTTTGCGATCGGAATCTGGTGCTCTTCTGCAAATTCCAACAATCTTGTACGGCTGGACAAATCCCATTCCCGCCAAGGTGCGATCACTTGGATTTCTGGGTTCAACGCATAGGCTGATAATTCGAAACGAACCTGGTCATTGCCTTTACCCGTCGCACCGTGCGCTACTGCATCGGCACCACATTCAGCCGCAATTTCCACTAGACGTTTTGAAATCAATGGACGCGCGATAGATGTACCTAATAAATACAAACCTTCATAAACCGCATTCGCGCGGAACATTGGGAATACGAAATCACGCACGAATTCTTCGCGAACATCCTCGATATGAATATTTTTAGGATTAATACCTAATAGCTCGGCTTTTTTACGTGCTGGTTCTAGTTCTTCACCTTGGCCCAAGTCAGCAGTGAATGTCACAACTTCACAACCGTATTCTGTCTGCAACCATTTCAAAATGATCGATGTATCAAGGCCGCCTGAATAGGCTAGGACAACTTTTTTAGGTGCAGACATTATAATGCTCCGAAATATATGGATTCTGTTGAGCGGGGTTTATTGGTTTTTAATCAAACGAGCAAGGGGCAGGATGATTTCCGGCCAAATAGAATACCGTCCTGTTTACCTATGGGCATCATTCTCGCTTTTAGTAGAGTAAGAAACGGTTTATGAACCGCATCAATAAGTTTACACAGGTACCGAACGATATGACAGATTTTCTAGAAAATGTTGCAATTGCTACCAAAGCAATGCGTGCTTTATTTCCAGAAACGCCTTTGCAAAAGAACGAGTATCTGTCGGATAAATACAGCGCAGATATTTACCTGAAACGCGAAGATTTATCTCCTGTTCGATCCTATAAAATCCGCGGTGCATTTAATGCCATGACCAAAGCATTGGCCAATTGTGGTAAGTCCAAAGTTTTTGTCTGCGCATCAGCAGGCAATCATGCGCAAGGTATCGCTTTTGCTTGTAAGCATTTTGGTGTGAAAGGCGTAATATTTATGCCCGTGACAACGCCGGGTCAAAAAATTAATAAAACAGCGGCCTTTGGCGGTAAGTTCATCGAGATACGATTAGAGGGCGATTACTTTGATGAAACATTGGTGGCCGCTCAAAAATACGCTGCATCCGCAGACGGCACATTTTTACCGCCTTACGATTCTGTTGATGTGATCGAAGGCCAAGCATCCGTTGCCCACGAAATTCGCAAACAACTGCCTTTACCAATTGATTACATGGTCGTTCCAGTTGGTGGCGGCGGCTTGTCATCAGGCTTGTTGAAATATTATAGCAATTGCGACGATCAACCAGAATTTCGCTTAGTCGAGCCCATGGGCGGGCGTAGTTTACATGCTGCCCTTGAAAACGGCGATTTGGTCACGTTACCAACAGTCGATAATTTCGTAGATGGCGCAGCTGTGGCCCGCATTGGTGATAATAATTTTGATATGTTGAAAACGGTGTCTAAAAATCATGTTTTGGGTGTGAACGAAAATCGACTGTGCGCAACAATTTTAGAGCTGCTGAATGTAGAAGGCATCGTATTGGAACCAGCTGGCGCTCTTACTGTTGATGCCTTGAAAGATATGAGCGAAGAAATCGCAGGCAAGCGCATTGTTTGTGTAACCTCTGGTGGTAATTTCGATTTTGAACGCCTGCCAGATGTGAAAGAACGTGCGTTACGGTTTGAAGGTCTGAAAAAATACCTAATCTTACGTCTGCCCCAACGCCCTGGTGCGCTGAAAGATTTTCTTAACCTTCTTGGGCCTGAGGATGATATCGCGCGATTTGAATATCTGAAAAAATCAGCGCGAAACTTTGGCTCGGTCTTAATCGGAATTGAATCAAGCGCAAAAGACGGCTTTGATAATTTGTTTGATCGTATCAATGCCGCAGGCTTCACATTTCGCGATATAACAGATGATGAAACTTTGGCAGAGTTTTTAGTATGACCCAAGTTCTAAACACACAAGTTTTTGGTGAAGCTTCCGATCACCCAACATTGTTAATAGCACATGGGTTATTTGGATCTGGTCGTAATTGGCGTGCCATTGCACGGCGGTTCTCTACAGACCGTCAGGTGATCACCGTCGATATGCGCAATCACGCGGATAGTTTTTGGAATGATGATCACAGCTACCACGCGTTGGCCGATGATTTGGAAAACACATTAAGCACACTCACTGGGCCCGTCGATGTTTTAGGGCATTCTATGGGTGGTAAAGCTGCGATGGTTTTAGCTTTGCGTAGCCCTATCAATCTGAACCGTTTGCTGGTTGCTGATATTGCACCCATTGCATATTCACATTCACAGATTTCAAACATTGATATCATGCGTAGTTTGGACCTGTCTCAAATCACACGCCGATCTGAGGCAAATATATTGCTGCAAGATCAATTGCCCGAAGAGGCCTCCCGCGCCTTTCTATTGCAAAGTTTAGAGTTATCCGAAAACGGAAACCGTTGGACATTGAATTTGGATGCTTTAGCAAACAACATGAACGACATTGTTGGCTTTCCAGATGTCACAGGTAGCTTTGGTAATAAAACCGTATTTATCAAAGGCGGCGCATCAGATTATATTTTACCTGCCTATATGAAGACTATTAACGCGCTTTTTCCAAATGCGAC
>CBDBLJ010000014.1:0-23729 GCA_965206885.1 Amylibacter sp.
TCCAGGCAGGAATGATCTATAAGCATATCATTAATATGATAAGTGATGCCTCTTTATTGCGATGAATATTACGCAAGTGAATCACTATCGTTTCAATGTAAGCGCCCAACCAACCACACCCTACCATTTTTCTGCTTGAGGATTATCCTCCTGTTTTCATTTAAACAGGAGATATCCCATGGTCAGACGCACTGCGGCACAATGGCACGCACCCTTCGCTGCTTGCGGCCCAAGTGGCTTGAGCTATGCTGCCTTCCGCAAGGAGCATGGGCTCTGCCCCAAGTATTTCGGTCTGCGCCGCAAACGATTGGGGGCATTCAAAAAACCAATATCCTCCCCACCCATTATCTCTCCGTTTATCCGAGCAGAGGTCATGACTCCCCAGATCTCCATTGAGCTGTCTGTCAAGGCGACCCACCTGGCGTTGCCTGTGGCCATCTCTCCCGCCTGGATGGCCAACCTGCTCAAGGCCCTGACATGATCCAGTGGCCTTCGGTTCCCGTCTACCTGCATTGAGAGCCAGTGGACTTTCGCAAAGCCATCAATGGTCTCTCGATCATTGTCGAGCAAGTGATGGGCTGGCCTCCCTTTGAGGTGGCCCTGTTTGTATTCTGTAATAAACGCCAGGATAAACTCAAAGTACTGTACCGGGATCAGACCGGCTTTTGTCTATGGCAGAAGCGTTTAGAACAGGATCGTTTTCGCTGGCCACGCCATGGCATTGATGAGGTGCTGTCTGTGAATGCTGAGCAATTTAGCGGGCTGTTGCGAGATCTGGATACGGGTCAAATTCGACCGCATAAATCTTTAAAATACAAGACAATTCAGCGGCATGTGTCAGACGCCACCGCCACGCTCGATTTACGCCAGGAAAATACCCATCTCAAAGGGCTGTTGGCGGCACAGGCGGGACTGCTCAGCCACATCGCATTGAGTAAATACGCCGATGGGTTACCCCTGTATCGACAAACCCGGATGTTTAAACGTATCGGGGTAGCGTTGGACCGAACCCATCTGGCTAATTGGATGATTAAAACAGGGGATCTCATTCAGCCCTTGATCAATCTATTACAGGATCGGCTGCATGAGCAACCGATCCTGCATCTGGACGAAACGGTGGTACAGGTTCTGAAAGAGGATGGCAAGAAGGCCCAGAGCCAGAGCTATATGTGGGTACAGGCCAGCACACAACATCAGACGTGTCCGGTGGTGCTGTTTCACTATGCGTCCAGTAGACGCCAGGGAGTGCCCAGAGGGTGACTGGCTGGCTACAAACACCAGGCGATCATGACCGATGGCTATGAGGGCTATCAGTCGGTGTGTGATCAAAACCGGCTCATCCGTTTAGGGTGCCGGGCTCATGCGAGGCGGAAGTTTATCGAAGCGCAGAGAAATCAACCCAGGGGTAAGAACGGGAAGGCGGATCAGGCGCTGGCCCTTATCAGCAAGCTGTATCGGGTTGAAAAGCAACTCAAAGAGACTCAGGCAACGGTCGAGCGGATTGATCAGCAACGCCACGCCCAAGCGAAACCCATAGCAGAGAAACTCCGGTTCTGGTTAACCAAAAGCCTGGGGCAATCACCGCCGAAGAGTGCCATTGGCAAGGCATTACGATATCTGGATCACCAGTGGCCGAGGCTGGTTCGCTATCTGGACGATGGTCACTATCCCATCGATAACAACCGAGCGGAGAATGCCATTCGGCCTTTTGTGATTGGGCGGAAGAATTGGCTGTTCTCAGACGGTGTTAAGGGTGCCAAGGCCAGTGCCAACTTATGATCTTGGTGTGCCACGTGATTTTGTTCACCGCGTCTGGCGTGCCTTTGGGCTTAAGCCCCACCTGTCACACAGTTTCAAGTTGTCGACTGACCCTCATTTTATTGAAAAGGTCAGAGATATTGTTGGGCTATACCTCGACCCACCCGATAAAGCCCTGGTTTTATGCGTGGACGAGAAAAGCCAGATACAAGCATTGAACCGTACACAGCCCTCATTGCCAATGAACTTTGGCCTGCCGGAGAGTCGCACTCACGACTATCGGCGATTGAGCATCAGTTAAAGCGGGGTACGCATAGACCCGTGCCTGCTCTGGAAAAAGCGATACGAGATTATCTCGACATGCACAACGAAGAAGCGAAGCCATTTCGATGGACAAAATCAGCCGACGAAATCATCAAGTCCGTGAATAGTTTTTTTAATCTCTCTGGGTTTAATTCCCCGCAGCTTGCTGCGATATGCTTTAAAGGCGAACGGTCCGAAGGAAAAAATCGCGTAATACCCCGTCAGCTTGCTGCGGGGATAGCGATTTTTAGTCTCGCCGTCTTTATTCGAATTAATCGGATAGTATACTAGATAGTGTCGTCACGAAATTTGAGCCCATATAGCCAAGCAGCGAATGTGTACCGCCGCCAGAAATGAAGCCGTGTTTTTTGCATAGCGCGTGGCAATTCCCCGCCAGCGCTTTAACACCAAGAAGGCATTCTCAACCAGATGCCTGAGACGGTACAGTTCTTTATCATAATCCCGAGGCACCTTCCGATTTCGTTTGGGTGGAATGACAACACCTATCTGGTTTGTCTCGCAGTGCATCACAATGGCATCGGTATCATATGCTTTGTCTGCCAACAAATGTTCAGCATCAATCCCCTCAATCAATGAGAGAGCCTGGCTGCAATCTGCCATGGTACCCTCTGTAATAAGTAGTTTGATCGGCATACCATGCGCATCCACGGCCAAATGTATCTTTGTGTTGAGCCCCCTTTTGTGCGGTTCATCGCCTGATTGCCGCCTCTGGCACCTGCTGCGTGTGGATGAACCTTGACATGACTAGCATCAATCATCAGCCACTCATAATCCGGTTCAGTCACCAGTTGTTCCAACAAACCTTCCCAAATGCCCTTGTCGCGCCAGCGGCAAAAACGTCGATGTGTATTTTTCCAGTCACCATAATCGGGTGGCAAATCTCGCCAGGGTGCGCCTGTGCGAAGAATCCAAAAAATGGCGTTGATAAAAAGGCGATTATCCGTTGCTACACCTCCCCAACTACCGACTCGGCCTGGCAAATGCGGTTCCAATAAAGACCAAATATGATCAGAAATATCGTGACGCCTGTGAGCAATTGACATAGGAGAACTCCTCAAAACAGAAAAATACTATTATAACTCAATCTTATGACGACACCACCTAGTACTCCTTCATTTTATATTCACTTAATGCTAAAGTCGTTTCTCACGATCATCCAACAATCCATTAAAAAGGTGAATCATGAAGAAAAAATATATTGTCAATTTGTCAGCACAAGAGCGTCAAGATTTAACCGACCTCGTTCGTAAGGGCAAAGCCGCCGCTTATCGCCGCACCCACGCACAAATCATGCTTTTTGCAGATGAAGGAGACCTGGGTTCAGGATACAAGGATAGCGAAGTGGCAGAGCGTGCGGGCGTTCACCATACGACCGTATCGAGATGACGGGAACGGTGTGTTGAACAGGGTCTGGAAGCTGCACTGGAAAGACAAGCGAACAAACGAAACAAGCCTTTCAAGCTGGACGGGAAAGGGGAAGCACAATTGATTGCGCTGATGTGTAGTGAGCCTCCTGCAGGTTATGCGAAATGGAGTTTGCATCTGGCGGCCAATCGATTGGTATCGATGGGGGTGGTCGAGTCGATTTCGCATGAGACCGTCCGGCAGGTTTTAAAAAAACGATTTTAAACCGTGGCTAAAGAAAATGTGGTGCATTCCGTCCAAAGAGAATGCTGCGTTTGCCTGCGCAATGGAGCAGGTATTGGCAGTTTATCAGAGACCGTTTGATCCGAATCATCCGGTTGTTTGTATGGACGAAACCAGTAAACAGTGTGTCAAGGAAGTTCGTCCGCCACTGTCAGGTAAACCGGGCCAAACAGCCTGCTACGATTCAGAATATGAACGCAATGGCGTGGCCCATTTAATCCTGTTTTACGCACCATTTATCGGTTGGCGACGCATTCAGGTGGAAGATAATCATAAAGCGGTACAATGGGCTCACGAAGTCAGACGATGGGTTGATGAGGCCTTTCCAAAGGCCAAACGAATCACACGGGTGATGGATAATCTCAATACCCATACTGGTGCATCCCTGTATAAAGCTTTTCCACCAGAAGAAGCCTTGAGATGATTGGAGCGCCTCGAATTTGTTTATACGCCAAAGCACGGAAGTTGGTTAAACATAGCCGAGTGTGAGTTCAGTGTGTTATCAAGGCAATGTCTGGACAGACGCATGAGTGATATGGAATTCGTGAGCAGTGAGGTGGCGGCCTGGAGCGAGGCGAGAAACGCGGTCAAGTCGACGACTCAATGGCGATTTACGACCGAAGATGCGAGGATCAAGTTGAAGCATCTATACCCTGCAAATATAAAATGAAGGAGTACTAGTAATGAAAATCATTGGTCGGTTGATTATGTAATCGATCCGACATTAGATGAGAAATTCGACGAACTATGGGAATTTATAAAGCACGCCTATAAGCAGGAAATCTCAAATCAAGTTATCGGAGTTTTGGCAGCAGGCCCATTAGAAGATTTACTTGCAGATGCCAGAGATAAATATATTGCTGAAGTTGAAGATCTGGCCATGAAAGATCCAAAATTTAGCTTTGTGTTGAGAGGTGTTTGGAAAAACACAATTACTGATGATATTTGGGAAAGGGTTCAAAATGTATGGAACAGAGAAGGCTGGGATGGAAACTAAATATCACGCTAACAAACGCATGAAATCGGACTTTTTTGCCCGCTACGCGCGCAAAAAAGCCGCTGATGCTAAGCATTATGTGCTAATTCTATGTAGCAGACTTCTGAGGATGAAAAAATGAGAGTATTAATTTGGTTAGTATTGATGACTTTGTTTGTGCCGTTGGTTTCTGCTGAACAAGTCGAAACAGCTATTGTATCCGATACCTTAGTCAAGTCGACACATAGCTGGGATGGAAGTCGGCTTCCGTCATATCCAGATGGTCAGCCAGAAGTGACGATATTAAAAATAACAATCCCGGCTGGGGTCAAGTTACCACTTCATCAGCACCCGTTCATTAATGCAGGAGTATTGACAAAAGGTGAGTTGACGGTAGTCACTAAAACAGGTGAGAAACTGCTCATGTCGGCAGGCGACACCATTGTTGAAGTAGTAAATAAATGGCATTTTGGTGAGAACAGTGGAAGCGTACCAGCAGAAATTATAGTGTTTTATGCTGGTGTCAAAGGGCAGCCAATTACAGTTAAATAGTTCGCCCTTAACAAGCAATTCTAACAGCAGCCGACAATGCGTATTGCCTTTGTGGTATCTTCCATTTGGGTAATCCTCTATGGTTCCCCAATCCCCGGATAGAAACCCCTAAAACGCAGGAAGCCCTGGCTGTATAATGGTTAGCAAATAAAGACGGCGAGACTAAAAATCGCTATCCCCGCAGCAAGCTGACGGGGTATTACGCGATTTTTTCCTTCGGACCGTTCGCCTTTAAAGCATATCGCAGCAAGCTGCGGGGAATTAAACCCAGAGAGATTAAACCCTCCATCACCCAATGGGTGCACAACTCAAGGCTTATGACTATCCTACCCTGCAAACTTGATACAACAAACGATTGACTCATCGTGGCGGTTTACTGAGCATTGCTCACTTCATGGACTCCCTGAGTCTCACTGAGCGTATTGATCAGCACTTTCCCCAGCCTAAAAGTAATCCTGGTACCGACCCTCTGAATTCGTTGAGAGCCTCATCCTGATGCAGCATGAAGGCAGCTTTCATCTGGATGATATTCGCCACCTTCAGGATGATGAGGCCCTGCGCAGGGTGTTGGCTCTCAAGAAACTTCCCCAG
The DNA here is from genome assembly GCA_965206885.1 of Amylibacter sp. Taxonomy (GTDB): domain Bacteria; phylum Pseudomonadota; class Alphaproteobacteria; order Rhodobacterales; family Rhodobacteraceae; genus Amylibacter. The sequence continues at coordinate 5,849 of CBDBLJ010000014.1, forward strand.
GCGACCACGCCTGGCGATTGGCCGAGGCGAGTGGGCGCGCAACCACACAGGATGCCTGGGTCAAGGTGAATTGATGCACAGCATCAAGAGAGGGTGCCCTGGGGTGCAAGGTCAATAGAACCCTGTTGCAGTCAGCCCTGCTCTGCTGTAAAAAAGCACCGCCGTAAAAAAGTGACGCTGGACATCAATGCCACCGAAATTGTGGCTCATAAAGCCGATGCTGGTGCTGACCAGACCGTCGCCGAAGGCGCGAGCGTCACCCTGAACGGCAGTGGTATTAACCCGGAATTCAAATACCTGATGAAGCATATTGAATAGCGGGATGTGAAAAATAACTGATCACTCGATTGGGTAACGCTTGGATCTTTCTTAAATGGCTCAGCACTTTCTTTTCAAGCTGTGCTTGAGTACGTGCTGGCGACGATGCTCTGGTCCCTTGTTTCAAATCACAATTGAGGTATTCATCAGGGTTCATGTCAGGGGAATATGAAGGCAGGTAATAGACTTCGATTTGTTCTTTATGCTTCTCAGTATATTCTAATAGCCAGATGATACTGAACGGCAGTATTTGATAGTGGCGTTGTCGGGCCAGCTAAGCTGCCTGGTTTTCCTGTTCAGCAATGGTTTTGAAGATTTGGTGTTTGGCTTCCTTGAGCCGTTTGGCAGCTTCATTATCGGTGATTGCAACCGCAATTGCATTCAGTTGTTTTAGTGTCACCCCCGGCTTCAGATATTGACTGCGCTTGGGCAGTGACAGGAACTTTTCAAAGGGCGTCATCATGGCTTCGTAGGGGTAGATTTTCCTCTGCTTCCCTTTGACGTCAACCTTGGTCACAGGAAAGAAGCAGGGCCGGTGGTAATTGATGTAGGGATTCAGGTAATCCTGGTGAAACTGGTTGACCAGCGGTGCCCAGCGCTGAGGAATATGACTGTATCCAAGGTGTTTCCTGACGATAGAACCATTTTTGGACTCGACCAGGGCGTTGTCATTGGACTGCCGGGCCCGTGACTTGCTCAACTCGATCAGCAGCTTCTTCAGGAGTCTGGCGACATGTTGGTTGATGTACTCAGAGCCGTTGTCCGCGTGAAAGTTGAGGATGACAAAAGGGAACTGCTCCAGCAACTGTTCCAGTACCGGGATCAGGTAACGCTCGGAGATCTTCTCGACCGCGCAGACCACTTCAAACTGGGTCTCTTCGTCAACGGCATTAATATGGTAGAGCCCTTTGGCCCCATCCTGGTCACCCTGATGGACGGTATCCACCCGGATATAGCCTGGCTGACCATTGGGTTGCGGCTTACGCCGCTCACCAATGGCGTTGATGACAGGGCGGGTTTTGTCAAAACTCCGCCGCGCCCGCTGGTAGGTGCTGGATCGCCTCAGGTTGTACAGGTGCGATACCGAGATACCGGCCAGGCGTTGGTAGGCCGGGAGGTCAAACAGCCGCCAGGCACGCTCACAGAGCTTTTTGGTGGCCTGTCCCGAGAGCGTCTCATGCCGTTCATCCCATTCGGCCAAAAGGCGTCGGTCGGCGTCGGTGTACTTGCGGGAAAAGCCATTGCCCGCGCTGGTGCCGGGTTGCAGTTGTCCGTGCTTTAACCAGGCTTTGGTCAGCCGCTTCACCTGTATTCGTGAATAGCCACTCACACGGACCAGAAAGCTGAGCACTACCCCTTTGTCGGGCTTCGACAAGGTGTGATAGGCGAGCCGGATGAGGGTGCGGCGGACAAAATCATACCGTTCCAACTGGGTATTCAGGGAGAATTCAACCGCTTGGGTGCCGTCGAGAAAAGCACGCACTTGTGGCAGTGTCTTGATGTCGTTGTCATTCATGATGGGATTCATCCTTCCATCATGAACAGGATTCAGCCTATTTCAGTATCATCTCGTGTTAGAAACACGGCCTCCGTTCAGTATCATCTCGTATTGGACAAGGCTAACCTTTGCACAAAAACCATTTTACCTGCATGCTGCGTCGCCTGAAAGCGCCTGTGCGGGTTCAGTACCTATGAGACAAATCAGGCCGCCTGTATGAGTTTCTGATAATAGCTTATTGGTGTTTCCAAACCTACCCCATCATGGGGTCGATAATGATTGTAGTATTGTTGATAGTCCGCCAACGCTTTATTCACCGCAGCAACCGTCAAACTGCCCTCGTAAAACGGATAGAACTCATAACGCGTTGTGCCGTTGGCTCGCTCAACACAGCCGTTCCATTTGGGCTTTCTGGGTGGTAGCACGAACAGGGGAATGCCCAGTGCCTGACAAGCCGATTCAAACTCATCCCTGAACTCGCTGCCGCCGTCAACCTGAATCGAGAGCAGGTCGAAGGGTAACTGCTGGCTCAGCTCGTTCAGAAAGCGTTTAGCGTTGCGACTACTGGCACGGCTATAGGCTCGCATAATCGTGGTACCAGTGACCGGGCAGGTGGCTTTAAACTCTTTGAGGGCAAAGCCTTCGGTAAAGCTGACACTCATGTGGTCAACCTGCATCAGCTCTCCGGGCTGTCTGGCCTTCATGCCGTATTTCCAGCGCTTGGCGTGGTGCTTAAACTGACGACGACGTTTTGGCTTTATCCGCCCAAAGTAGAAGGCGACGGGCACAATGCGGTTCAGTCGGAGCAGCTTTTTCAGTATGCGGCCCACAGTACTGATGCTCAGTGTAAAACCCCGATCACGGTTCAGCACTTTCCAGATTTTGCGCTTGCCCCAGAGCCGATGACGCTGCCTCAGGTGTTGAACTTGCTGTTCTTGCTGTTTTGACCATGAGGGCTTACGGACGCGTTGTGGACGGCAACTCAACGCCTCCAATCCAGTAAGACCTTGCTGTTGATAGCGTGATCGCCAACGATAATAGGTGGCCTTAGACCAGTCTATGACGAGTAGGCAGGTCGCACTTGAACAGCCTTCAGTCTTGAGCTGCTCATAGAGTTCCAGCTTCTTTAAACGCTTGATAGCCTCTGCGCTAGAGGTGTCGTTAATCGGCCAGCTTCGGTATGATTTGATACGCAGGCTTTTGATCTGCATCGGGTAGTCTCCTGTGTGGATTTAACAACTCACAGGCTACCCGATTTTTAGAAATCCGAGAATCATAACCTGTGGATTGGATGGATAAGTCTACGACTTACCCACCACTCCACAGGTACAATAACAATCGTCCAAAAGTCTCATAGGTATCTGAACCATGACAGCGCCTACTGTTGACATCGGGGGCAAAAACAACTCCCTGCAAGTACAATAATGAAACCTCAACAGACCCCAACACAAAAGTAAAAATTTACCGAGGCAGACCCGTGGAAATCGATCCTTTTTTATTGGCCAGGATTCAGTTCGCTATCAACATCAGCTTTCACATTATTTTTCCAAGTATCACCATTGGGCTGTGTTGGTTTCTCTTTTTCTTTCGCGTTCGCTATACGCTTACCGGCGACAAGGCCTGGGAATTTGCCTATTTATCCTGGGTAAAAATCTTTGCTCTGACCTTTGCCCTGGGTGTGGTTTCCGGCATTACCATGAGCTTTCAGTTTGGCACTAACTGGCCAGGCTTTATGGAGCGCACTGGCAATATTTCCGGGCCTCTTCTAGGTTATGAGGTGCTGACCGCATTTTTTATGGAGGCCTCTTTTCTGGGGATTATGCTATTTGGCAAAGACCGCGTATCCAACCGTACTCACTTGATAGCCACCTTTCTGGTTGCCCTGGGTACCACCTTTTCGGCGTTCTGGATTTTAAGCCTGAATTCATGGATGCAAACGCCGGCAGGCTACCGAATTGAAGGCGGTATTTTTTATGCCGACAATTGGCTGGAGGTTATTTTTAACCCTTCATTCCCATATCGCATGGCGCACATGCTCCTTGCCAGCCTGTTAACCGCCTCTTTTATGGTGGCCGGCATCAGTGCATGGCGCACCATTAAAAAAGTTGATGGCCCCACAACCTGGAAGGTTATGCGCGCGGCTGTCTCAACCGCTGCGGTTCTGGCGCCTGTGCAAATAGTCGTGGGCGACTTGCATGGTTTAAACACCTTTGAGCATCAACCTGCAAAGGTAGCGGCCATAGAAGCTGTTTGGGAAACCGGCCGTGGAACTGCCTTTACCGTGATTGGCTGGCCCAATGAAGAAACTCGTAAAACGGACTTTGCACTTGAGATTCCCTATGCGGGCAGTCTGATATTAACCCACGAAATGGACGGCGAGGTTAAAGGATTAGATCAGTTTAAAGACGCTCACCCACCTGTTGCTCCCGTTTTCTTTGCATTTAGAATCATGGTTGGCCTTGGTATGCTTATGCTGATAGTGAGCTGGTGGGGCGTTTGGCAATTGTTTAAAAAGAAAGACCTAAGTCCGCTGCTGTTGAAAGTATTTTCATGGATGACATTTTCCGGCTCTCTGGCCGTACTGGCAGGCTGGTATGTAACTGAAATAGGCCGCCAACCCTGGATTGTTTATAACCTTGTGCGCACATCCGAGATTGTTGCAGATCATTCAAGTGCAACCTTGATGGGCACTCTGGTTGGATATATAGGGCTCTATATCTTTTTGTTAGTGTCCTACATCGGTGCTCTGCGTTACTTGTCGACGCGCCCCGCCCGGTCATTGGTGCTTTTGCACGAATATGAGCAACCAGCAAATGGGCCGGACAGCCCGCGTGACTTTACCGGAGGTGGCCGCTAATGGAACTGCTGACATTTGAAGAACTCTTGCCCGTTATCTTTATGCTGATTATGGGTTTGGCATTGCTGATCTATGTGATTCTGGACGGTTATGACCTTGGCGTTGGCATGCTGTTACCACTGGCAGATGAGCAAGAAAAAGACACCATGATTGCGTCAATAGGCCCATTCTGGGACGCCAATGAGACCTGGATTGTCCTTGGTGTTGGCGTATTATTGATCGCTTTTCCAGCCGCTCACGGCGTGATTCTTACCGCGCTGTATATTCCCGTCACTATTATGTTGTTTGGCCTTATCTTGCGTGGTGTCGCTTTCGACTTTCGTGTTAAGGCCGGAGACAGTCACAAAGACCGCTGGAACAAAGCCTTTTTCCTCGGTTCAACTATCGCATCCATGTCACAGGGCTGGATGATTGGTGCCTACATAACCGGTCTGGCATCAGGACCCGTCAACTGGTTATTTTCAGCGCTGATAGCAATCACCCTTCCCGCGCTCTATATCATGCTGGGCTCTGCCTGGCTGATGATGAAAACAGAAGACTCTCTTTTTGAAAAAGCTGTGGGCTGGGCCCAGGTTGCTGTTTTGCCAATGGGTTTGGCTTTATTACTTGTGTCTGTTGCCACACCTGTTATCAGCGCCGAAATTGCGGCCAAATGGTTTGCCCTGCCCAATGCCATTGGCCTTGCCCCTATTCCAGTCACCTGCCTGGTCGCCTATGCCAGTATTTTCTGGCTGGTCAGGTATTCTGGAATACTGCATCAAGGCTACTCCTGGATGGTATTTGTCAGCCTGGTGGTCATCTGTGTGATGGCCAGCCTGGGGCTGGCTTACAGTATTTTCCCGGACATTGTTCTGGGGCAACTAACCATTTGGGAAGCTGCCGCAGCCCCTGGGTCGCTCAAGTTTATTCTATTTGGAGTTGCGATTTCACTGCCGGCTATCATTGGCTATACCATCTATATGTATCACATTTTTCATGGCAAGGCGTCGACGCTTAGCTATGAATAACCTCAGCCGCTCTGTTATTACAAAATGAGACCTCAGCATAACTGAGCCATATTTGCCCGATTTCTCAACCTGTCCGTTTTTAGGACGAAAACGCCTGATGGTTGATCATTTGTAAACGCCCAACCAACCACACCCTACCATTTTTCTGCTTGAGGATTATCCTCCTGTTTTCATTTAAACAGGAGATATCCCATAGTCAGACGCACTGCGGCACAATGGCACGCACCCTTCGCTGCTTGCGACCCAAGTGGCTTGAGCTATGCTGCCTTCCGCAAGGAACATGGGCTCTGCCCCGAATGGCACTTACTTAAGCCTAAGTTATTGAATACATTTTAAAAAAGCCGGTATGACGTTAGGCTTCCTATCGTCAAACAATCCACCTGCATCAGGAACCAGCTATGAGACATCATACCCCCAGCACGCCCCAAGCCCAACACTGTTTTATCCAATCCCAGCGGGTTGCGCAGAATTGCCAAAGTATTTTTAACCTACTGACCAGCGAAGGGCTGTTCAACGAAGTTGAAGCACGCTTGCCCGAACACCGCGAAAGGCTGTTTCCACCGACTGAAACACTGGCCCTGTTTATCACACAAGCCCTCAGTGCAGACCGTTCCTGCCAATATGCAGTCAATCAAGCCGCGGTCCACCGGCTGGTGTCGGGCTTGCCTACCTGTAGCACACAGACCGGTGGCTATTGCCGAGCCCGCCAACGCCTTCCGACCGATTTAGTGTCAGGTTTGGCGCGTTATATGGGGCAGCAAATTGACGAGCAACTCCCCGATAAATGGCGTGGTCGGCGGGTACCTCTGGTGGATGGAACAACGGTGGCCGAAGGCCGTCCGCTGCATCGACTTGTTAGGAGCCTCATTCACCTGCACGCTTGAACCAAGTATAGATGTAAGCCCAGCCCCACGGATGTCCCATATCTGGATCTCTGACGCCAGATCGCATCTCAACGCCTGCCCGCCGAATGTCGTTGCACAGGAGCGAGTCGTAGCCGCGGGACTCAGCGCGAGTCAAAACCTCGAAAAAGTCGATGGCTTCGTCGGTGACCTCGTCCCAATCACCCTCAGGAGCTCCAATCGCGACCGCGCCACAGTTGCATTGCCTTGAATCGCAAATGCTCTCGCGGACAACTGTGGCTACTTCGCCACACCATGGGCCCTTCCACTTCTCGCCCTCACGCATGAACTTCTCCGAGGATCAGCACTGTGCGCCTAACGCTAGAATTCAGCCGTCGCGTTAGAGGTCGGCTGGAATTACTTGTGTACGCCCAGCATGGGCATGAACTAATGAGGTGAAAGTCCTCTGTAGGAAGGTCACCATCCTTAGCGATTAATACCGCTATTAGATGTTAACTACTAGTGTAGTGTATTAAACTAATTATTGATTTGAGAGTGCATGTCTTGCGCGGCCCACTTTCTCCAGAATCTCTCCCGCAGACTTTGTCCAAACAAATGGCTTTTTATCTTCATTGTGTCTCTCAATAAAATCCATGATAGTCTCTTCCAACTGTCGTACTGATGTGAATACACCAGGACGCAGCCGCCTTTCTGTCAACAACCCAAAAAATCTCTCCACCAGATTTAGCCACGAAGAACTCGTTGGAATAAAGTGTAAGTGAACGCTCTTATGACGCTTAATCCAGTTCTTCACTGTTTCGTGTTTGTGCGTCGCATAGTTGTCAACGATAAGGTGAAGGTCTAACTCTTTGGGTGTTTGTTTCTCCACAGTCTTCAGAAACGCCAAAAACTCCTGGTGCCGGTGACGCTTCTTACACTCACCGATAATATCACCCGTCAGGGTGTTCAGTGCCGCAAACAAGGTGCTTGTACCATGACGCTTATAGTCGTGAGTCATGGTTCCGGCGCGTCCTGGCTTCATCGGCAATCCCGGCTGCGATCTATCCAGCGCTTGAATGGAACTCTTCTCGTCAACACAGAAAACAACGGCATTCTCTGGCGGCGATACATACAAGCCAACGACATCGCGTAGCTTGTCTTCAAAGGCAGGGTCGCTGCTCACCTTGAATCGGGCAACCAGGTGTGGCTTCAAACCAACTTCTCGCCACACTCTGTTTATAAAGGAGTGATTAATTCCCATCACTTTTGCCAAACCTCGGGTCGTCCAGTGGGTGCCATCCTTGGGTTTTTCCTGCGTGGTTATCTTGATGACTTTCGAACGCAGCTTTGCCTGATCCGCAGAATTCTTGCCGCCGTGATTAGCCCCTCTTGGTAAATCTTTCTCTATCCCCTTAAGCCCTCTCTCGAAAAAACGATTGCGCCATCGGCCCACTTTGTTGGCATCAATTTCCAGTTCTTCAGCAATCTTGTAGTTGGGAATATTTTTTGCAGCGAGCAGAATGATCCTTGAGCGCTCCACCAATCGTACCGGTGTCGTTTTGCTCCTAACCTGTTTTTCCAACTGCTTTTTCTCTTGCGCTGATAAAGTGATGTCTATTTGGGCGGGCATTGGCTTCAAATGGGTAGTGAATGAAGCAATCTTTATAACATGAATCAGTTTAATACACTACACTAGCGAATGGCAAGGGCCAACCCGCGAGGGGTGGTCTGAAGGAAGCCGGACGCAAAACTGCGAGCTGATGAACAAGAACATCATATGAGGCGTAGGCTGAAGGCGAGTTGGCACAAGACGACGAAGCCATGTGATCTAACGGCCACCGTAAATGATGCAGTGGCGCAGGGACAGTTCATGCTCTTATCTGGGGAGGTCTGCTTAACAAGCGATCGGTAAACCACCAGTAAGGCTCTGGTTAATAAGTGCCTTGGCTCCATGGGGTGTATCGCCTATGGAGAGCGAATACGATACAAACCGATAGCGCTGACAGGGGCAACTCTGGCAGTGATTAAGCAGAAGTCAGCAGACGGCATAGTAGCCAAATGCCCAGCGTAATGGCTGGGACACGGTGCCAAAAGTAGGCACCTCTAGGCGAAGGCCTGAACAGTGAGAATAAAGGAGGAGCCATGACAGACCTGAATACGCGAACACCGACCGGTGATGACGCGACTCAGCGTAGTGTGATGAAGCCAGCCTTTAGCGATGATCTATTCGAGCGTGTGCTGCAACGGGAGAATCTCTCAGCGGCATGGAAACGCGTTCGAGCCAATAAAGGGGCTGCGGGAGTCGATGGCATGTCCATTGAAGCATTCCCCGCATGGGCAAAGTTAGGCAACTGGACGAGGGTGACCAGCGAGCTGGCAACAGGACGGTATAAACCTTCACCGGTCAGGCGAGTTGAGATCGATAAACCGGATGGCGGTACTCGCCAACTGGGGATCCCAACCGTCTGTGACCGAGTTATCCAGCAAGCCATTGCTCAAGTCCTTACACCCATTTTCGATCCGGGCTTCTCGGACAACAGCTTCGGGTTCCGCCCGAATCGTAATGGGCAACAAGCCGTTAGGCAGGTTCGAGACATCATCAAGGAAGGCCGCCGCTTTGCGGTGGATGTCGATTTGTCGAAGTTCTTTGATCGGGTCAATCATGATTTACTGATGACGCGCCTTGGTAACAAGGTGAAGGACAAGCGTCTTCTGAGATTGATCAAGCAGTACCTGAGAGCTGGGTTTGTCGACAACCAGTTCTATGGTGAGAGTCGAGAAGGTGTACCACAAGGCGGGCCATTATCGCCGCTGCTGGCCAACATCATGCTGGACCCTCTGGACAAAGAGCTTGAGAAGCGCGGCCACAAGTTTGCCCGTTACGCCGATGACTTTACGATAGTGGTAAGGAGTCAGCGAGCAGGTGAGCGAGTGCTACGCAGTATCAGCCAGTACCTGCAAAACCGCTTGAAACTAGTCGTCAACGCAACCAAAAGTCGTGTCGTTAAAACCAGTAAAAGCCAGTTCCTGGGCTTTACCTTCAAGGCTGGTCGTATTCAATGGCATCCGAAAACACTGCTGAAATTCAAGCAGCGGATACGGTTGCTAACGAATCGTAACTGGGGCGTTTCGATGACCTATCAGCTCTTTAAAACCAGTCAATTTATACGCGGCTGGATTAACTATTTTGGTATCGCCAATTGTTATCAGCTGTGCGTGGATATTGATCATTGGATTCGGCGTAGAGTGCGGATGGCTTACTGGCGGCAGTGGCGAAAACCACGTACCAAAGTAAGGAACCTGATGAGTCGGGGCGTTCACGTGCAAGCCGCTGTTGCGTGCGGCATCACCAGTAAAGGCCCATGGCGGAGTTCTAAAACACCGGGAATTAACCAGGCATTATCCAATGCCTATTTAAAATCCCAGGGGCTTTATGAATTACGCGATGGTTGGATCAAGCTTCACTATTCTCAGTGAAACGCCCTGTGCGGACCCGCATGCAGGGTGTTGTGGGGACTGGGGGTTAGATACCCCCGGTTACCCGATGTACGCCCAGCATGGGCATGAACTTATGGGGTGAAAGTCCCCTGTAGGAGAACCAACATTGTGTTTTCATGAACCAATGATAACTACTAGCCGACGGCAAAGGCAACTCCGCGAGGGGTGGTCTGAAGGAAGCCCGAGCGCAAAACTGCGAGCCTACGAACAGAAATGTCATAGAAGGCCCAGCCACTGGGACGAGCTAGCACAAGATAGCGAAGTCCACTTGGTTCAGGTGGTAGGGTAAATGACAAGGTTGTGCAGTGACAGTTCATGCTCTTATCTGGGGAGATCTGCCCGACATGCGATGCGAATGCATAGCGCTGGTGCCAGCAATGGCGTCTGTGATCGGGCAGAAGTCAGCAGACGGCATAGTACTGCAGCCCATCAGGACGATGGTCTTGCAGGAAGGCCTGAACGTCAGATGAGGAGTGAGACAATCGTATCTCTTGGGAGGCCAAGGTCGTGACGAACGACAAGTCGACTCATGACGGTTCGGTTTTGTTCTCAGCCTCAGAACAGATAGACTGACGAACCGCCGGATGCGGACCCGCATGTCTGGTGGTGTGGGGAGGGCGAGCTAGATACTCGCCTTTACCCGATTAGAACTCAATCTGCTGGCTGATAATTTATTTCTGACCATAGTTCGTTAATTTCGTCAGCTTGTTGTTGAGCATTAAAATATTCCCAAATAGTTCCGTTTACGTCAGTATAGAGGTGGCATTGCCAGTATTGTTTCTGGCGACATTTGTGTGGTTGGCGAGTATTTGTGCAATGTTCATGTGTGTTTTCAGAATCTAACGCCCAAAGTAGCGGCGCGCGTCAGCGCGTCCTGCCCGCAGGGCAATGTTGCCTTTGCTTGTTAAGCGCCGGCCTGAATTTTTGCCATTTCATTCCACTGCTGTCCCGTTAACTTTCATATCAGCACCAGTTGATTAATGTCGGGCAACCTTCTCGGAGGGGGTTCGCCTCTGAGTAAAGCCATTAAATCACGCTTTTCAAATAAATTGACCTGCAACAAACGTAATATTTGCTGCATACTTTTCGTAAGTTTTGACTGAAACTTTACATAAGCCAAGAGCAGATAAACACACAATGCAATCCAAATCTGTGTCATTACGGCATTCTTGCTGGTGCCGATAAAAGCCTTGATCTTCAGGTTTTGTTTAATCCATTTAAAGAATAGCTCAACCTGCCAGCGTGCTTTGTCAATGTCGGCGATGGTCTTGGCTGAAAGCTGAAAGTTATTGGTCAGAAACACATAATGCTTACCGGTTTCTGTGTCTGTATAGCCGATGCGACGCAATGGAACAGGACACCTTTTTGCGGTACGGGCACCTGTAAATTCAATCGTCTGATCACAGGTTAATCCCTTGTCTTTTAGTACGGCGCGGCGCTCTAATGTACGATATTTGGCGTTCTTTTTAAGCCGAGTGACAAAGTATATTCCTTTATCTGTCAATTGCTTATACCACCCGTAATCGTTATAGCCCTCATCTATCGCCACAATACTGCCTTTGGGAAACTGCAAGGTGCGACCCATTTCGATGTCACTGGTTTTGCCTTCAGTTATGGTGACAAACTCCGGCAAATAACCGGAGTGGTTTAAACCGACATGCAACTTGACGGCACCTTTGGTGGCACGAAAGTCTGCCCATGGGAAGACACTCAAACACAGATCAATGGTCGAAGCATCCCATGAATATAAGGCGTTTTTAAATCGAAAGTTATGGCCGGGCACCGTCCTCTGGCAGCGCACTAATAGTTTGCCAAAAAGTGCTTCGTATAAAGCAGAGGGTTTTTCATTGTTCATGCGAGACAGATTAGAACGAGAGAGTTTCACACTGCCCAAATGATAAAGTCTATGGGCTTGCGACGAGGCATTTTCCACAATATCACGTCAGCTTTTTCTACCTGACAATTGTGCCATCATCAGCGTCACACACTGCGACCAGCGGGAAGCTGTACGGAATGATCGGCCCGAATGATGCTGTTTTGCGAGGGACTCAAACTCATGTCTCGGTACCATTTTGAGCAGTTGTGAAAGCACTGTGTTATTATGGGCCATGGCTTGGGGTTCCTTTTTGATTCAATTAGTTGTAGAAAACTTATTGTATCAAATTACGGGGAAACCAAGCCTCTTTATTCGAGCCTTAACGGGACAGCAGTGATTTCATTCGTAATATTCTCTACTTCCTTCGTTATTTCTGCAGCTCGATGGGCATTATCTCTATCAGCCTCTTTTCCATCTTGGATATTCTTTAATTCAAACAAAAGAAGCTGCTCGATCTCATCAAGCAAATAATGATGAACAGAATCATCGTTGTTATCTATGTATTCTGACCTAGAAGGAAGCACGGTCTTTAGCAATTTATTGGGATATTCGGAATTTAGGAATTTTTCTGGATCCTCTACACCAATCTTTAATATCTGCATCTTGGTAACAGCAGACATAATGATTGCGGAGAAGGCTGAGTAGTATGCCCAAGCCAGTGGAGTTAGAAATGGCCTAGCTAAAGCTGCCCCTGATAGATTTAGCGTTGTGAGATCGAAGTTCCCACCGATAGTTTCTATAAAAGTTCGAAAATCAGGATTGGTAGCAGATTCCTTTGCACACGCTTCAAATTTCAATATCGCCATGGTTGAGGAAATATGTTTAGCCTTATCTAGCTCCTTAACAGCGCTCCATACTTGATCAATTGCTTCCAGCTTTCTCTGGTATAAAGCACCTTGCCTTGTGATCAACCCTGACATCGCGCCAGACCGCAGTGATTCGATCTGAGCCTCTTTTGACTTGAGCTCCGATCGCAGAACCTCAAGCTTGGAGTCAAATTCGTTTTTTACACTATTCGTCAGGCGTGTAGATATTAAGGATCTAGCTAACCATAGAGCTCCGCCAAATAATGTGGTTGTAGTTAGTGCTGGTAGCCAGTCAGATATTTGATCCACAAATTTCTCTCTTTTGGTAGACGCTTAACGACCAAGCTCACCGGAAATTTTGGAGCGTAGCGGAAAAATTGTCCGAGTACAGCGCCTTGTTATACGCTGTATGCTGCTTGCTCCTCTAGTAACACTAATTGCTCCTGCCTTTCCTGTTCTTGGTTTTCATAAATTGATGTATCGTAGTTTGTAATAATGGCTTCAATCATTGGGTTTCGGTTTTTTTCACCACCACCTACGTGATAAAAATGCTCTCTTGTCAAAATATTGAACTGACTCCACAAAGATTCAATATATTCATTTTTACGAAAATCGTTGTGATGCCAAGTTGATAAAACAAATTTGCTCTCTGATTGAGATAAAATATTAAATAGGTTGTTTTCTCGCTCTTCATCCCAGCCATTAAAATACTCTACATGCCTACCTATATAAGGAGGGTCAGAATAAATAATATCCGATGACGTTGCCTGAGAAATAGTTTCTTCAAATGATTGGCACTTGAACTCAAATTCCTTTGCCCATAATAAACGGCTTACATAAGAAACCTGATTAACAATTTTGGTCACATAAGCCTGTGCAAATCTTTGAGGTTTTTTACAAAAAGGTATATTGAAACCACCTTTTCTATTAAAGCGAATCATCCCATTAAACCCTGCTCTATTTAAAAATAAAAAATCCAAAGGCTGATGCTTTTCATTAAACCTTTCTCTTATCTCGTAATAATGAGACTCTCCCACATCAAGAAGCAAAGCACCTTCTTTGTTTAGATATTCTTTAACAATCTCGGGAGTTATTTCTTTATCTGCTATTGCTTGGTAAAAATTAATCAAGTGTGGATTTGTATCGCACAATAAGGCATATTTTGGGGCAAGGTTAAATGCCACGACACCAGTGCCCATAAATGGCTCTACCCATTTACCATCAAATTCATGTGGGACAATCGTATTTATCCAGGGCACTAGCTTGGTTTTTATTCCCTGCGACTTTATCGGTGGTACATTTACTTTCATGAACTCGCCTATTTAGGTGCTTTGTTATGTTTTGGGACGATTTTAGAAACGTCCCCTTTCCTGTAAACAACAAAATCTTTTAATGAGGTGATCTTTTTGGTTCTACTTTTACCGTCAGTAATAGTGATTTTATTGTAATTCATCCAGTAATCATCAAACCAAGATTCACCAAGGTTTGAAAACATCCCATTACCGTTAATAATATCATCTATATTGTTAATGCTTCCTATATTTGCGGTATTACCACTTCCACTTTTATCACTGGCAATACTCCATTTTTCAGCCACGAAAAACTGAAACCCACTTACCACTGAAGCTATAGATTGTAAGTCTTTGATATTATGGTTCGCTGTTTCGTCTATAGATGCGCCATCAGCGCGATCATAGATAATGCCAAGACAAAAGTGCCCTGAATATTCTCCATAGGGGAACTGTATGTTTTTTGTGCTTGTGCGGTCTTCAAAATATTTACCATGCGAACCTAATGTAAACCCATTACATAAATATGGCTTCTTGGGGTTTCGATATGTGGTTTTGAAATCCACAGCAAATTTAATACTCTCATCCTCTGCTTTTACAAATGAAATATCAGGATAATAATTCTGGTGTTCTGCTAGGTGGTGTCGTCATAAGATTGAGTTATAATAGTATTTTTCTGTTTTGAGGAGTTCTCCTATGTCAATTGCTCACAGGCGTCACGATATTTCTGATCATATTTGGTCTTTATTGGAACCGCATTTGCCAGGCCGAGTCGGTAGTTGGGGAGGTGTAGCAACGGATAATCGCCTTTTTATCAACGCCATTTTTTGGATTCTTCGCACAGGCGCACCCTGGCGAGATTTGCCACCCGATTATGGTGACTGGAAAAATACACATCGACGTTTTTGCCGCTGGCGCGACAAGGGCATTTGGGAAGGTTTGTTGGAACAACTGGTGACTGAACCGGATTATGAGTGGCTGATGATTGATGCTAGTCATGTCAAGGTTCATCCACACGCAGCAGGTGCCAGAGGCGGCAATCAGGCGATGAACCGCACAAAAGGGGGCTCAACACAAAGATACATTTGGCCGTGGATGCGCATGGTATGCCGATCAAACTACTTATTACAGAGGGTACCATGGCAGATTGCAGCCAGGCTCTCTCATTGATTGAGGGGATTGATGCTGAACATTTGTTGGCAGACAAAGCATATGATACCGATGCCATTGTGATGCACTGCGAGACAAACCAGATAGGTGTTGTCATTCCACCCAAACGAAATCGGAAGGTGCCTCGGGATTATGATAAAGAACTGTACCGTCTCAGGCATCTGGTTGAGAATGCCTTCTTGGTGTTAAAGCGCTGGCGGGGAATTGCCACGCGCTATGCAAAAAACACGGCTTCATTTCTGGCGGCGGTACACATTCGCTGCTTGGCTATATGGGCTCAAATTTCGTGACGACACTATCTAGAACTATTTTATATCCATATTTTCTTGCAAATTCCATAATTTTGGGGAATAGGTGAATTTCCAAGATCTTTGAAATAATCTTGGTATCTGAAGAAATGGTATAGATGTTTTGGAACACATCTATGAATCCTTTGACAGTCCATTGACCATCTTTGGTACTGATATGGTCTTGCAGTCCTTCGACAAACTCTTTCAGTTGTGATTCAAATTCTTCTTTCACCATGTGCTTCCTGTTTTTTGCGTATAACGTTTGAATTCAGCCGCCGCGTTAGCGGTCGGCTGGAATGATTTGTGTACGCCCAGCATGGGCATGAACTTATGGGGTGAAAGTCCCCTGTAGGAGAACCAACATTGTGTTTTCATGAACCAATGATAACTACTAGCCGACGGCAAAGGCAACTCCGCGAGGGGTGGTCTGAAGGAAGCCCGAGCGCAAAACTGCGAGCCTACGAACAGAAATGTCATAGAAGGCCCAGCCACTGGGACGAGCTAGCACAAGATAGCGAAGTCCACTTGGTTCAGGTGGTAGGGTAAATGACAAGGTTGTGCAGTGACAGTTCATGCTCTTATCTGGGGAGATCTGCCCGACATGCGATGCGAATGCATAGCGCTGGTGCCAGCAATGGCGTCTGTGATCGGGCAGAAGTCAGCAGACGGCATAGTACTGCAGCCCATCAGGACGATGGTCTTGCAGGAAGGCCTGAACGTCAGATGAGGAGTGAGACAATCGTATCTCTTGGGAGGCCAAGGTCGTGACGAACGACAAGTCGACTCATGACGGTTCGGTTTTGTTCTCAGACTCAGAACAGATAGACTGACGAACCGCCGGATGCGGACCCGCATGTCCAGTGGTGTGGGGAGGGCGAGCTAGATACTCGCCTTTACCCGATGTACGCCCAGCATGGGCATGAACTTATGGGGTGAAAGTCCCCTGTAGGAGAACCAACATTGTGTTTTCATGAACCAATGATAACTACTAGCCGACGGCAAGGGCAACTCCGCGAGGGGTGGTCTGAAGGAAGCCCGAGCGCAAAACTGCGAGCCTACGAACAGAAATGTCATAGAAGGCCCAGCCACTGGGACGAGCTAGCACAAGATAGCGAAGTCCACTTGGTTCAGGTGGTAGGGTAAATGACAAGGTTGTGCAGTGACAGTTCATGCTCTTATCTGGGGAGATCTGCCCGACATGCGATGCGAATGCATAGCGCTGGTGCCAGCAATGGCGTCTGTGATCGGGCAGAAGTCAGCAGACGGCATAGTACTGCAGCCCATCAGGACGATGGTCTTGCAGGAAGGCCTGAACGTCAGATGAGGAGTGAGACAATCGTATCTCTTGGGAGGCCAAGGTCGTGACGAACGACAAGTCGACTCATGACGGTTCGGTTTTGTTCCCAGCCTCAGAACACCATCTGCTTGAGCGTATTCTAGCGCCTGAGAATCTGCAAACTGCCTGGAAGCAAGTGCGCAGAAACGAAGGAGCGCCCGGCGTCGACGGCATTACCATTGAGGAGTACGCTCAATGGGTACGTCCGCGCTGGGAGAAACAGCGCCGAGCCTTACTGGAGGGATACTACAAACCCCAACCGGTCAAACGGGTTTCAATACCCAAGCCGAGCGGTGGCGAACGCCATTTAGGCATACCCACCGTGCATGACCGGGTCATTCAACAAGCCATTGCGCAAGTGTTAAGCGCGCAGTTCGATCCAGCTTTCTCTGAAAGCAGTTTCGGATTTCGTCCGAAGCGCTCTGCGCACGATGCCGTCAGGCACGTTCAGGCATTCATCAACGAGGGCCATCGCGTCGCCGTGGATGTCGACCTGTCGAAATTCTTCGACCGGGTGAGTCACGACATTCTCATGGCGCGAGTGAGCCGTAGGGTTAGCGACAAGCGAGTCCTCAAACTCATCGGTAAATACCTGCGAGCGGGCGTCGTCATCGATGGCCACACTCATCCTACACAATTAGGTGTCCCGCAAGGCGGCCCACTGTCGCCATTGCTCGCCAACATTGTGCTGGATGATCTGGATAAGTACCTTGAGCAGCGAGACCTCAAATTTGCTCGATACGCCGATGACTTTGTCATCTGCGTCAAAAGCACATCGAGAGGGTATCGTGTGAAAGAACAGGTCACGCGTTTTCTGGAGCGAACATTGAAACTCCAGGTGAACGAGGAAAAGAGTTCGGTGGTGAAGACCAACGATCTCAATTATCTGGGCTTTACGTTCAAGGGGTCGAAGATACACTGGAGTGCCGACAGCCTCGCTGCGTTCAAATATCGTGTTCGTCAACTGACGAAGCGGTCGTGGGAAGTATCGATGGCCAGGCGCCTCGGGGAACTTCGTCGTTATGTCCAGGGTTGGATGGCTTACTATGGGTTGTCCGAATACTATCGGCCTTTGCCAGGCCTCGATCAATGGC
>CBDBLJ010000015.1:0-31734 GCA_965206885.1 Amylibacter sp.
GTCCGAAACGCGTTTCAAAACAACTGGGTGCGTATTGGGGATGCACTTGGTGCGTTTGTTCTGGATAAATACCGCGCAGCGGGTGGCCAGATTGTGGCAGATCTAATCGAAGAAGACAGTATTTTGTCAGATGGGCCACTTGTGGAAAAGCTATTGGGGGAGCAACTGAGCGATCTGGCTGAAGAAAAACGCGCAGAGCTTGGGTTTGCCTGGGCGGAACATGTGGTGAAGCCTGATTGGGATTATTTTAGCGACTATGGCCGCGTGTATCCTGAAACGGTAGAATTGGATGCAGAGGGGCAAGCCAAGGTTGATGCGCTCACTGCAAAGATTGATGTTTTGATCAACGAATATGACGCGGCTGAAACCGATGAGGAGCAAACCAGCATTGAAAGCCGCCAAGAAGAGCTCGAAGCACAGCTTGTCAGCTTGACGGAATGTTACACAGAGGGCGATTTGGCCTTGGCTGGTGTCATAGCTGTTTGGCGCCACGGTGCGGTTGGCTATAACCTTGGTATGGTCTTGCCAGAACATATGCCAGAACGCGCACAGAGCAGGGCAGGGGGCGCTACAGAGGCTGATGACGTGTCAAAGGGGCCTAAGCTTAACAATAAGCTGCGTGAGGACATGGCGCATGTGCGTACCCGTGGTATTGGTTTAGCATTAGCGGCACATCCTGATGTGGCCCGCGATTATGCAGAGTTTACTCTTATTCGTGATATTGTGGATGGTTCAAGCTATAAGACTTCAGCTGGAACGACAATCACGGGCAAGATGGACACCTCTAAAAACCTATCTTTTAGGTGTATTTTGTGATTCAATATTTTCAGGAGGATATTTTGATGCACGAAGCAGGATTGTTTGATTTTTCTGATCATCTTGAGCGTTTGTCTAAAACAGGCGACCCACTTGTCGCGCTTTCTGAGCATGTGGATTTTGAGATGTTTCGGTGTGCACTGACAAGTGCACTTAACTATGGAGAGCGTCCACAGGGGGGTCGTCCGCCCTATGATGCGGTTATGATGTTTAAGATTTTGATATTAGCGTCGATGCATAATTTAAGTGATGAGCGGATGGAGTTTCTGATCCGCGATCGTTTTAGCTGGTTGCGTTTTCTTGGTTTGCAAATTGGGGAGCCGACGCCAGATCAAAAGACCATTTGGGTGTTTCGGGAGAAGTTGACCCAAGCGGGTGTGTTGACTGATTTGTTTGCAACCTTTGAGGATCATTTACGTAATCGGGGTTACAAACAAACTGGGGGACAAATTGTAGACTCATCGCTGATTGCAGCCCCACGCCAACGTATGACTTCAAGCGAGAAAGCCCGCGCCAAGGCTGGCGAAGATGCAAAAGATATCTGGCCTGATAATCCAGCCAAGGCGGCACAGAAGGACACCGACGCACGGTGGATGGTCAAGTATAGCAAGGCTAAAACGACCAAGACGGGTGAGAAAGATGCGGGGTTAGTTGATATTTCCGTACCTCACTTTGGCTATAAAAACCACATCAGCATTGACCGTAAGTTTCGGTTTATCAGAGGTGAAAAAACAACAGATGCAGCGCGCTATGACGGTCATGAGTTGGCGTCAGTGCTCACCAAGGACAATCGTTCTGGCAAGGTTTGGGCCGATACAGCTTACCGCACCAAGAGCAATGAGGCATGGCTTAAGGCCAATGGATTTTTCTCCCACATCCACCGTAAAAAACCAAAAGGCAAACCAATGCCCAAACACATCGAGCGCGGTAATGCGACACGTTCTATATTTCGCACCTGTGTCGAGCATGTCTTTGGTCATCAGAAGGGCCCGATGGATTTATCCATTAGAACCATCGGAATTCAACGCGCCACAACAAAGATGACACTCGCCAACATAACCTACAATATGAAGCGTCTCATCTTCCATGAACGACGGCAAGCCACAGCCTGAATCCGTCTAGAATTCAGAAATACCCGCTCAGGCGGCTCCATAAAGCATGAATGCCGCATAAAACGGAACAAAACAGGCTTTTTTGCGTCAAAAAGCAGCCTGCCGTAAAAAATGCCTATCAAATACCTCTGGAATTAGCGGTTAATCGAGGTGTCCAGATTGCAAGCCGTGGTCCAGAAGAGCCAACGGGTGCGCTCTTTGCTATCGAAGACAGCTTTGCCAATGTGTTTGGATCACTGGATTTTGAGTGGTTGGCATTGGAAACAGATGCAGAGGCTTTTACAGCCTTTAGGGCTTTACCAGATACTATGCGCGGACAGATCTTGGCCTATGCAGTGGCCCAAACGTTGGAGCCTTCTGCGGCAGACACAGTTAGAAGCGATGTACGGTTGATCGTAGAAGACGAAGTGCTTGCAGACATCCGCGATGTGTGGACGCCAGATGAAGCCTTTCTAAAGCGTTTAACCAATCCTGATCTGTTGCATATTGTTGAGCATGATCTGCATATGGTGGATGAGGTTAAAGCGCTGCAAGGATCAAAGAAGTCAGGTGTTGTGGAGTACCTTGCATCGCTTTTTGCACAGCCTTTTGCCACACTATCGGACCAGCAGCGCGAAGCTGTGGCAGCATGGGCGCCAGAAATCATGCAGCGGCGCGTTGATGAGGAGGATAGCGAAGGTGATGCTGTAGTTGCCGAAGATCAAACGCTGGAAGTCGTGGCGGTTGATAAAGCTGCGTAAGCTGTAAAGTAATTCATAATTTTGCCGCTCGTTAACTTAAAATGGGCGGCTTTTTATTGCGCCAATCGTGTGTTTTGTATTTAAGTACCTGCGTTTGTGTGCTATGTATGACTTGTGCAAAAGAGCGAAATAACTTCGCTTTACGCACTTTACCACTAGGAGGATATCAATGAGATTACAAATCTTTGCGATTATACTTCAAGTAATTGTGGTGGCGATGTTGGGCGCCAACATATACCACCACTGGTAACTTGAGTGGCTGGCCCTTGTTCGCGCAGGGGTCAGTCATTCACTAGATATAATGGAAAGGGTGTTAAAATGCAAGATAAAGCCAAAATCATAAAGAATCTTACTATTGTTTCAATCATTCTCAGTTTAGTCATTATTGCTCTGCTTGTCGTGAGCTACAGTGTTATGTCATCATAAGATGGCAGAATACGAAGCGATCATCTACGAACAGACATTATCAGTGTTGTCGTGTTTTAAACTGGCTGCGATCACTCTTGATAAAGCAGAACTTTCCAAAAAGGCTTTCTACGATCACGGCAAAGACCTCTCTGATCAAAACCTAGATGCCATTATCTATGATCTCTCAAGCCGCGGATACGTTAAAGCCAGCCGTCAAAAAGCAATTCTTGTTTATTCTCTGACACCGAAAGGTACCAAGCAGCTTAGAAGACTTGCCAATTCCAATGTTGTTGAGATCTCTACATGTTGGCGGCTTAAAGATATCCGTGATCATTTTGGAATGTCGCAAAGAGAGTTTGCAGCGCAACTTCAAATTCATTGGCGCACATATCAAAATTACGAGACCGCGCGCCGCGAAATCAGCGCAAATGCAGTTCGGGCCGTTTATAAAGCGTTTAAGGTGAATCCAATCTGGTTGCTTACGGGTGAAGGTAGCATGTTGTAACTTGATTTTTCACCTGTTTGTCACACTTGTTCTGATTGACGGCCGTCTGTTCTAGTAAAGGAGAAAGACAGCTTTTTCTTTTTGGGAACTTAACCCAAGAGGAATAAAGATCATGCAAACGCTGGATAGTAAAACCGCCCATAAGATTGTTTCTGAACTTGTCTTTGTTATGAAGAATGGCAAGCTCACACCTAAATTTATCTCGAATATCATGACGAAGTTTGTTGGTGGCACAGATGCAGACGGTGCTTGGGACTGGCGACAAGCGCAGGACCTCATGCAAGCGGCCGCTTTGCAGCTGGTTTGCACTCAACATTTTGATCAGTCAGCTTCAGCCGATGATGTGCTCTCGCGTTTGGCGCATTTCTCAGGCCAACTTCCAACCGAAACACGCCGCAGCGAACGTCAAATGATGCTGCAGCAGTTTAGCACGCCTTTGCCTTATGCGTGGTTGGCCGTGGCGGCTGCAAATCTGCAAAAAGGGGATTGTGTTCTGGAACGGCTCTTCTCCGCTTTGTTGAGTAGAAAAAGATGCCGACCGCCAAGTAACCTGTTGATATGTATGGTTTCTGATAACTTTACATAGAGCAGGTATATGACAATCAACATCTCGCAGCATATTTTAGGCCTCAAAGGGCAACGTGTAAATGAAATTAAACTGGATGACGGCGGTGTTAAGATTGTCATTCACTGCAGCCGAGACGCGCGTAGGAGGGCTATAGACCCTGCTACAGGCCAGAAGGGAAGCATCAACCAGCATGTCCGCCGACAAGTAAACGACATCCCCCTTTTTGGGTATCCTTGTGTGGTCGAGATTGAGCTGGCGCAGGTTTATATTAACAAGGGCGAACGCCGCATTGAGGGGTGTGATTTTGTTGATAAAGGGTGCCGTTTCACTCACCGATTTTGCCGACTGATCAGTGGATTATGTCGGCATATGTCTATTCAAGCGGTTTCCAGACATTTGGATATACGATGGGAAACGGTCAAGAATATCGACAGGGCATACCTTATTGAAACTCTCCCTACGCTTGATCCTGCAGAGCTAACTGGCTTGGAATATATTGGTGTAGATGAAGTTGCCCGGGCGAAAGGTCATGACTACATGACGGTGGTCTACGATATGGTTGGCGGTCATCTGATCTGGGTTGAAGCAGGCCGAACTGCCGAGGTTTTTTCAAGGTTTTTGAAACAACTGCAACCAGATACAGCCTGCAAAATAAAGGCCGTAGCGATGGATATGGGGCCTGCCTACCAAAAGGCTGTCAGAGAGTCCTTGCCGTTGGCCGACATAGTATTTGACCGTTTCCACGTCATGAAAAACTACAGCAAAGCTATCCATAATCAGCGTCGACTTGAGTTCAGAAAGGCCGATCCAAGTGGTAAAGAGTTGATGAAAGGGACGCATTATCTGTTGCTCAAAAATGCGGATAAGTTGAGTGAAAAACAAAGTGACAAGCTGCAAAGGTTGCTGGAGAGCAATAGCAACCTGAATGCACTTTACGTCTTGAAAGAACAGCTTCAGCTGCTGTGGAGTGCCGCTTCATTTGAGGCGATGGCGGAGCAACTGGAACGTTGGTGCCTGATAGCAGATCAGTCACAGATGCTCTATCTAAAAAAGTTCGCGAAATCCCTACGGAAACATTGTGTGGGCATCTGCAACTACGCCAAACACAAGCTCACAAGCGCCAGGATAGAGGCTGGTAATGTCAGTATAGGAATGATCCGTAAGCGAGCCAGAGGCATCAAGGATACCGAATACTTCAAACTCAAAATTAGACAATCATCCATTCCAGATAATCAATCTATGCTCTATTTGAAATCCTAAATCTACTCAACAAAGCGGAGAAGTGCCTCTGGAACCCTCTGCAGGCACGGGAGCCCTTGCAAGGCTCGCCGCGCAGATGGGTGCGACTGTGTTCGCCAATGAACTAGATCCGCTGCGCCAGATGCTTTTATCTCTGTATTCTAAAAATACTGTTACCAGCCATGATGCAGAGTTTATCGATGATCTGCTGGATGCCAAGGTTCAACCCAGTGTTATCTTAATGAATCCACCGTTTTCTTCATCAACAGCACGTAGTGCGGATCCAAGTATTGCCTTGCGTCATGTGATTTCTGCAGCAAAACGCTTGCAGATGGGTGGCCGCCTTGTGGCAATTGTCCCGCCTTGCGCGCATCCACACCGTTCAAAGGCTCTTTGGGATCGTCTTTTAGCCCATGTCACACCCGTTTTGCGCATTACTTTGCCAGGGACTGTCTATGCCAAAATGGGTACCAGTGTGGAAACGCATCTCTTGATTGCCGATAAGGGTGATTCAGCAACAGCTTATCCAGAAGTTAGATGTGGTTCTCTGGACGAAGCTCTTCATGTTATCAAAGAGCGGGTACCAGCTCGCCTGAAACTTACGAGATCCTTCAAAGCCACTGGAGCATCGATCGCATCAAACGTGTTGAAGACAGCGCCGAAGAAACCACGACAGTTACTCTTGGTCCGTGGGAAGGGTGCCCAAAGCACTACATCTGCTTCAAACCTGTCATTGGTTCCAAGTGTTTTCTCTGAGCCACGTACCAATGAGGCGATTTCGACAATCTATGCGCGTTATGCCCCACAGCGTTTTACATTAGAACAGGCACAACCGCATCCCACATCTCTTGTAGAAAGTATTGCAATGGGATCTGTTGCACCACCTTTGCCATGCGATGTTCCTTTGCAACTGGACACCTCTAAAAACCTATCTTTTAGGTGTATTTTGTGATTCAATATTTTCAGGAGGATATTTTGATGCACGAAGCAGGATTGTTTGATTTTTCTGATCATCTTGAGCGTTTGTCTAAAACAGGCGACCCACTTGTCGCGCTTTCTGAGCATGTGGATTTTGAGATGTTTCGGTGTGCACTGACAAGTGCACTTAACTATGGAGAGCGTCCACAGGGGGGTCGTCCGCCCTATGATGCGGTTATGATGTTTAAGATTTTGATATTAGCGTCGATGCATAATTTAAGTGATGAGCGGATGGAGTTTCTGATCCGCGATCGTTTTAGCTGGTTGCGTTTTCTTGGTTTGCAAATTGGGGAGCCGACGCCAGATCAAAAGACCATTTGGGTGTTTCGGGAGAAGTTGACCCAAGCGGGTGTGTTGACTGATTTGTTTGCAACCTTTGAGGATCATTTACGTAATCGGGGTTACAAACAAACTGGGGGACAAATTGTAGACTCATCGCTGATTGCAGCCCCACGCCAACGTATGACTTCAAGCGAGAAAGCCCGCGCCAAGGCTGGCGAAGATGCAAAAGATATCTGGCCTGATAATCCAGCCAAGGCGGCACAGAAGGACACCGACGCACGGTGGATGGTCAAGTATAGCAAGGCTAAAACGACCAAGACGGGTGAGAAAGATGCGGGGTTAGTTGATATTTCCGTACCTCACTTTGGCTATAAAAACCACATCAGCATTGACCGTAAGTTTCGGTTTATCAGAGGTGAAAAAACAACAGATGCAGCGCGCTATGACGGTCATGAGTTGGCGTCAGTGCTCACCAAGGACAATCGTTCTGGCAAGGTTTGGGCCGATACAGCTTACCGCACCAAGAGCAATGAGGCATGGCTTAAGGCCAATGGATTTTTCTCCCACATCCACCGTAAAAAACCAAAAGGCAAACCAATGCCCAAACACATCGAGCGCGGTAATGCGACACGTTCTATATTTCGCACCTGTGTCGAGCATGTCTTTGGTCATCAGAAGGGCCCGATGGATTTATCCATTAGAACCATCGGAATTCAACGCGCCACAACAAAGATGACACTCGCCAACATAACCTACAATATGAAGCGTCTCATCTTCCATGAACGACGGCAAGCCACAGCCTGAATCCGTCTAGAATTCAGAAATACCCGCTCAGGCGGCTCCATAAAGCATGAATGCCGCATAAAACGGAACAAAACAGGCTTTTTTTGCGTCAAAAAGCAGCCTGCCGTAAAAAATGCCTATCAAATACCTCTGGAATTAGCGGTTAATCGAGGTGTCCAACTGCCAGAACGTCTGGTGTTATCAGGGGCGTTGTCAGAACCACAGTTAGAAACACTGGTCATGGCTGAGACATCCTTCGCGCAAGATTTACCAGGTCGATTTGTTACAGATGAGGAAGGTCGCCTGCAGCGTGATGATGCGGATGAAGAAGCGGTTGCCTATCGTCAGGGATATTTTTTTGGCGATGGCACTGGTTGCGGTAAGGGCCGCCAAGTCGCAGGATTAATCCTGACAGGCTGGCTTGCAGGGCGCAAACGTGCGGTTTGGGTCTCTAAATCAGCCACACTTATTGAAGATGCGCGCCGTGACTGGTCTGATCTAGGGGGGTGCACCAACCGACATCCATGCTTTATCCAAGTGGAAACCTGATGATGATATCACATTGGGCAATGGTATTTTGTTCGTCACATATTCCACATTACGTTCTGTGAGCCGCAGTGGTGTACGTCGTTTGGATCAGCTGCTGAACTGGCTGGGGGATGATTTTGACGGCATTCTTGCCTTTGATGAGGCCCACGCCATGCAAAATGCAGCTGGCAGTGAGGGCGCACGCGGTAAGGCAGGACCATCACAGCAGGGTTTGGCAGGGCTGCAGGTACAAATGAAGCTCCCACGCGCGCGCGTGTTATATGTCTCTGCAACTGGGGCCACAAATGTGGGTAATCTGGCCTATGCAACACGGTTAGGCTTATGGGGGCAGGGACCAGAATATGCGTTCACATCACGCAATGCCTTTGTCAGTGCGATGGAAGCTGGTGGGGTGGCCGCAATGGAAGTGGTTGCGCGTGATCTCAAAGCCCTTGGTCTTTATACGGCACGGGCATTGTCGTTTGACGGTGTGGAATATGACATCTTTGAGCATCAGCTTACCGACAGCCAGATAGAGCATTACGATACCTATGCCAAAGCCTTCCAGATTATACACCAGAATTTACATCATGCTTTGGAAGCCACAGGCATAACATCCTCAGCAGGTGGCAGCGAGAAGGGTGCATCTGCTTCTAAGTCGGCAGCCATATCCGCTTTTGAAAGCACAAAGCAGAGATTGTTCAATCATCTGTTACAAGGATTAAAAGCGCCAGCTGTCATCGATGCTATGAAACGCGATCTCAAAAACGGATGGTCTCCAGTTGTGCAGATCGTTTCAACAGGCGAAGCCTTGTTAAAACGCCGTATCGAAACTTTAGATCCTGGCGATGAGCTGGTGGAAGGTATGCTTACTCCTCGTGTGTACGTTTTGTCGTATTTGGAACGTGGTTTTCCCGTTCACCAGCAGCAATTGATTGAACAAGAGGATGGTCATGTATTGGCGCAGCCAATGTTGGATGGCAATGGCGCACCGGTTATCAGCCGCGAAGCGGTTGCGCTACGTGATGAAGCTATGGAAGCGATCTTATGTTTGGCGCCTGTTCCATCAGCCCTTGATCAAATCATCTGGTCATTGGGCGCGGATGTTGTGGCAGAGGTGACAGGAAGGTCGCAGCGTCCTGTGAAGGATAAAACGGGGCGTCTATCCATTGAAAGGCGCAGTGCTTCTGCCAGTTCCGCAGAAACCACGGCTTTTATGTCAGGAGAAAAGCAAGTTTTGATCTTTTCTGATGCAGGTGGGACAGGACGGTCATATCAAGCTGCAAAAACAGCAACAAACCAAAACCGTCGTCGTCATTACTTGTTGGAACCAGGGTGGCGTGCGGATAATGCCATTCAAGGGTTAGGCCGCACGCACCGCGCTGCACAGGTAAGTGCACCGTTTTTCCGCGTGTGTACTACCAATGTTCATGGTGAAAAGCGCTTTACCTCTACGATCGCACGCCGTCTTGATACATTAGGCGCTTTGACCAAAGGGCAACGAGAAACAGCAAGCCAAGGCATGTTCCGTCCAGAAGATAACCTTGAAAGCCCAATTGCCCGCGCAAGCCTGCGCAGTTTCTTTGTGGATTTGGTTTATGGCCGTGCAGATTCCATCAGCCTTGAATCCTTTTGCGAATGGACGGGGCTAAAGCTCATCGACAGTGAATGAACCGCCCCTAGTTTACCGGAGTGATTTTAGTCCGTCATTCTGCAGCAATATCATATTGATTTAGGGTTTCATAGAAATTCCTTTCAGCTTGTGCAGGTGGTATATATCCGATTGGCCCAAAGAGCCTGTCATTGTTGTACCAATCAACCCAAGTTAGAGTTGCCATTTCGACATCACTTTTACCTTGCCATGGTCCTTGATGTTCAATCACTTCGGTCTTGTACAATCCGATCATATTCTCAGCGAGTGCATTATCATAACTATCACCAACGCTCCCAACGGATGGCTCAATTCCAGCATCGATTAATTTTTCTGTATATTTGATCGACAAATATTGAACGCCTCTGTCTGAGTGGTGGATCAACTGGCCAGATTGAGGGTTTCGAGCGTGGATACCCTGGTTCAGAGCATCAAAGACCAAAGCCGTATTCGGAGAATGTGAGACCTTCCATCCAACGATATATCGTGCAAAGACATCAATCACAAAAGCAACATATACAAACCCAATGGCCGTACTGACATAGGTGAAATCAGCGACCCACAAAACGTTAGGTGCGGGAGCTGTGAATATACGATTTACCTTATCCTTAGGACAAGGCTGCGCCTTGTTACTCTGTGTAGTTTTAATCCCCTTGCCACCACGTACAACGCCTTGTATTTCCATCTGTTTCATAAGGCGCTCAATTGTACAACGTGCAATATCAAACCCTTCATGGCGAAGTTGATGCCAAATCTTATCAGCCCCATAACGTTTACCACTAGCTTTAAAAACACGGTCGATTTCTGTGATCAAAACAACATCTCGTTTGCGGCGTTCTGGAGACTTACTGGGATCCAGCATTATAGACCGCTCATAAAAATAGGTGGATGGCGCTATTGGTAAAACTTTACAAATAGACCCGACGCCATAGCTTGTACGATGTTTATCTATGAACATAATCATTTCTTCCGTAGGCGGTCGAGCTCCGCCGCTGCGAAAAAAGCCGACGCTTTACGCAAAATATCATTCGCTTGCCGTAACTCTTTGTTTTCTCGCTGGAGGATTTTTAACTCATCACGCTCCGCTTGTGTAACCCCATTGCGTAATCCTATTTCAATTTCGTGATTTCGAACCCACACACGTAGCGTATCACCATTGCAGCCAATCTTCTTTGCAATCGATAAAACAGCTTGTGTTCTGCTCGTATAATCAGCCTCATTTTCTAACACCAGGCATACCGCTCGTGCGCGTATTTCTGGCGTAAATCTATTTCCTGAATTTCCATTCGTCATTCTTCTAGTCTCCGTGCTTTTTTGACTCCGGTAAACTAGGGGCGGTTCAGAAGGTCAGATGTTAGAGAACCTGCCGCCCATTCAGCGGTTTCTAAACCGTGTCCTTGCCCTCCCAATAGATTTGCAGAATGCGATATTTACGGAGTTCATGGAAAAAATTGAAATGGCAACAGAACGTGCGCGTGAAGCGGGTACATTGGATGTTGGCCTGGAAACCTTACGCGGCGACCACATTGTAGCGGGTAAAGCCGAAGAACTGCGTACTTGCCCCAAAACAAAAGCCATTACCTCATTGGTGCCCTTAACTGTGGAGCGTTCAATCCATTATTTATCTGCATCCCGTGCGTTAATGGAACATCATAATTTGGTACCGATGGAGAACTTACAATCAGGCAAATTTGCTCTCATCGCCTCTCGTCCACGCAGCGCTTATGGGGATGATGGGGAGTTGGTCTTAGAACGCTGGTGCATACGGCCACAAAAGAAGCATATTATGGTTGAAGCTACGTTCAACAAGTCAAATTGGGAAATTTGTTCAAAGGAACGATTTATCAAAGGCTGGGATGATGAGGTGCAATCATTGCCAATCCTTGAGCAATCGAAGCTTTATCTTCTGACAGGGCTTATCCTACCCATCTGGCAGAAAGTACCAGGGGAAAACGCGCGGATTTACCGCGCCATGCCTGATAATGGTGATGCGTTACTGGGTCGGGCTTTAAGTGAAGATGAAGCAGCCATTATTCGTGGTGAGTTCCTAAGCTTTGATCACAGAACTGGGGAGGGTGTTATTGCTGCAGTACGCTCTGGACGTCAGCAGGTGGATATTGGGGCAGGGTTAAAGCTTGTTCAACGCCGTATTGCTGGCAATCAGCGCTTGGAGATCGAAGGGGCTCATCGTGATACGGTGCAATGGTTGAAATCACTTGGATGTTTTACGGAGATACATCAGTATCAGTTGCGGGTGTTTTTGCCCAATGGGGATGGGGCTGAGGGTGTTGTGAAGGTGGTTATGGGGGAGGGTAAGGTGGCGAGGGCTGCTTAGCATTTTTAGCCAACCTTTTTATCCAATGTGAGTAAGTAAGGTTTTTTGTAAACACAGTGCATCCCCAAAAGACGTTCCGCTTGCATACGCCAGGCATCACGTTCCTTCTCGGCGTGATCTCTGGCACGCTCGGCTGATTTAAGGCGTTCTGATAAGACTTGAATCTTTGTTTTGAGTTTTAAAACCTCGATGATGTGTTGGCTCGACATCCACGCGTCCTTTGTGATTAATATTGTTCCACCCAAGAACAATGAAAGCTTACATTGGTTCGCTATTTATTGGGTGACTAAGAAATTACAATTAGCATGAACTAAGCGATTCACAAAGTATCTGGAGTCTGCTATCAGCCCGTTATGGCACGCCATTTAAAAGAGTGTGCCATATTTAAAACACATTTCTAGATATAAGGTTTAGCCCCAAGCTACCCTCTAGTCTTGAACCTCTAGCCGTCTTTTCCCGCCAAAGGATAAAGTCGGCTTCTTTTATTTTCCAATAATTGGTTAAAACCACCAGCTTTTAGCTGGTCAGCTTTAGCGTTATTTACATAAGGTTTCCTTCCATTTTAAGACCCAGCGTTGCGGTAAGGTCTTAAAATGGAAGGAAACCTTATGATCTATTCTACTGGAAGTCATAGCAGATATTATCACAGATACCATATCGTTTGGGTAACAAAATATCGTTACAAGGTGCTGCGTGGTGAAATGCGTGAGCGTATTCGGACATTGATACGACAAACGTGCAATGAATTGGGCGTACACATTGAAAAAGGCGTATTGTCTACCGACCATGTGCATATGTTTGTGTCAGTCCCGCCGCACGTCCCAATTTCAAAGGTGATGCAACGCGTAAAAGGGAGGTCCTCATACAAGATACAGCGGGAGTACCCCGAATTACGCAAACGCTATTGGGGGCAACGGTTCTGGGCTAGAGGCTATTTTTCAACGACGAGTGGAAATGTGACGGATGACGTTATTCGTCAGTATCTTGAATTACATTCAAAACGTGAACCTACCGACGAAAGTCGGTAGTTGTTCAGTGGGAATTTAACTCAGTAAAGGAAGTCTAAAATGTCCACACGCGGTACATACCAATTCGAAAATCTCACCTTCTACATCCACCATGATAATTACCTAGAAGTGGCAGCACATTATTTCTACAACATGGTTGAAGAAAGCATAAAAGTTAATAAATCACCCGATGCCCTACATCCAACTGAGAGCTTTTATACCCGTGGTGGTATGGAGCTTGCCTTTATACGTGGAAATGGCAATGCAGAACTGACAAAGGGCCATGCTAATCACTCTGATACAGAGTTTCGGTATTTTCTGAATACATCTGATTTGGGCGCCGTAACAATCAATGCTCAAGAAAAAATGTGGACAGAGATCGAAGGTGACAAGGTGCATTGGCGTGTTGTTTATAATGGTGAGCTGTCAGAATTTATCAACAAATATGCAGAAGTTGATGCTGATAAGGTCTTGTGTAAGGTCGATGTTTATTCAAACAGATGTACCTATGCGACGTTTGTCCAGGCACATGATGCGGCCATTGCTTTTTATGAGGGAGCTTTGAAGTTTAATGAGGGCAACCCAAACAGGCTTTCATACATGCGGAAAGGTAAAGAATGGAGTGAAGTGATCAGTTTAAGCCAAGATATATTAAAAGTAGCGGAGGCGGTGTAATGGGCTGGATTTGTTACAATAATGCGCCGTCTGACATTAAATCTGAAATAGCACGGTTGTGTACGGGGTCCTCAGAAAGCGGCAGTATGCGTCCGCTGTATATTCAGCGCGTAGGAACGACTTGGTACGCAGCTGTTGAGGCTTGGCGCGTGTTACCTCTCACAAATCCAGATTACACGGTTGATCAAACAGGGCGGTATGTCTTTGCCGTGGTAGTCCTGACCTTAACTGAAAACGGTGAATGGGGATACAAGGATATGGACGAGACATGTGGGCCTTGTGAATGTTCAGCGTCGCCAAAGCTTGTTAATATGCTAAGTGCCACAAGGTCAAAATATGCAAACGAGTGGCGTGCTAAATGTTTAGCAAATGCAAAGCTACAAAGCCGTAAACTCAAACATGGTGATTGTATCGAATTTAAAACAGCCATTTCTTTTGGAGAAAGTGAACTCAAAAGCAAGTTCAGGGTGAACAATTGGAAGCCACAAGGCAGAAAACGCGCAAGGATATTGTTCGACTGCCTTGAGACGTCCGAACTCTGTAATATTCGTGGTTATAAAACGATGGAATGGGATTTTATAACAGAACCAGTTTAGCCCTAGCCTACAACAATAGCTAAAGCGTCCCGCCAATAAAGGAAAAGGGACGCTTCTGTAATGGGGTTCTTAATTTCAAGGGAATTTAGTCATGCAAAAACAGGGCGTTAGTTTTAATCTGCGCCATCGGTACCTAGATTGCTGGAAAATTGCATATCACAAGCCAGCGTTACCAGCGTATTTTGAGTTTGTAAGTGTCGTATAAACAACGGTCAAACAACTAACACATCATTTGATTTCCATCGCTGGGGTAATGCTTCCGTCCGTAGTCAACGCAAAGGCTGCCACATGATACTTTGTCCAAATTGGTTCCCGCGTGCCTATCTTTTTGACGCACTTAATAATTCATCAGTACGGCGTCCTTTACGGCATCATCGGGGACCGCGTCCCAGCGAGGGACCTCGGTATGTCAGCACTTTTACGCGCTGCCAAATTCTCCTTCTTGTTTAAATTGATGTAGCAAGTTAACTACTACACAGATTGGGTTGGCATGCAGTCATCGCGGGTGAACCTAAATTCCGTTCCATTGCGCCACATCCGATGTAAAACCACACCAATGCGTCGAGCCAAGGCAACGGTCGCGCGTTTTTGTCCACGACGTTGCGCAACACGCAATGCCCATGCGGTCAGCCAATTCTTTTTACCGCGATGTAGCATCACCGTGGCGGCTTGATAAAGAGCAGATCTCAACCCAGCATCCCCTGCCTTCGTGATTTGGCCTACGATATCTTTTTCTCCAGATTGATTGCGACGTGGGGTGAGACCACTCCATGGACCAACATCTTTTGATGACTTAAATCTATCTGGGTCATCAATCGCAGATTTAACCGTGAGTGCAACAATAGGACCGACCCCAGGCATGGTCATCATCAACTGGCAAATAGGGTCGTCTTTAGCCAAGTCTTGGACATGCTTGTCCAAAATACAGAGTTGCTCTCGTAAGGCTGTTCTTGCCTGCAAAATAGGTGCCACAGCCGCTTCCAGCATAATGTTACCTTCAGCAAGCTCTTGAACGCGAATGGCATACTTTACCTTGGTAACAACACCCATCTTTAGCCCGAAATTTCGCAACACACCGCGAACCGAAAGTTCAAGGTTAGTAATTGCTTGTTTGATAGCCTTACGTGTGGTTAGCAGCGCCCGTGTTTCTTGGGCCGACACTGATTTGCAATGCACAGGGCGAAACCATCCCATCTGTAATAGTCGCGCTATACCTTCTGCATCTCTACGATCTGTTTTGAGTGGCATCGCTTGCTACGCACCCTTCACTTGGCGCGTTTCCATAAGTACCGTTTCAAAACCTGCAGCGGTTAAATCTTTGTGAAGCCATTGAGACAATGGGCCAGCTTCCAGACCAATACCTACAACGTTGTGTGATACGCCGCGTAAAAACTGAACAAGCGCTTCAGGCTCACTATTTGCTGTTGTCTCTTTCACTATTTTACCGTGTTCCGTGACTAGACAAATGGCAGTGCTTGCCAACGATACATCCAATCCTATAAATACATTCATGTCGTTGTCCTTCTATTCTCAGGAATTGGGGCGCGCAGGATTGCAAGACCCCGTAGACACGCTATGCGTATCAAGGGCAACGACACCTCATCTCCAACAGTTCAGCAACATAAAACCCCAGAGATTCGGTACCCGCCCCATTACGGTATCTTTTTGTTTTTATGATCATGAGATCGAAAAAAGTAACGGGTCACAGCCCACACATAAGGACTTATCAAAATGTACGACGGTAAATTAACAAAAATGGATGCTGATGATGCTTTCACAGGTGAAATCGCATCATTGAATTTAGATATCAACTTCAATAGACTGTTCGCTTCAACTGCATTGTAGTGGTCGTGGGTGTGTCACAAATAAAGGCGCCGTAGTACGTCGTTTTGTTTCAAGAAACAAAGCCAACGATATATGGTACCAAACCCACATAAAGCCAATGATAAACACCCAGATTATTGTATCGAGGCGCGTTCCCCTCGCGGAAAATATATTCGTATTGGATCTGCATGGGCGGGTAAAAGCAAAGCTGGACACCTCGATTAACCGCTAATTCCAGAGGTATTTGATAGGCATTTTTTACGGCAGGCTGCTTTTTGACGCAAAAAAAGCCTGTTTTGTTCCGTTTTATGCGGCATTCATGCTTTATGGAGCCGCCTGAGCGGGTATTTCTGAATTCTAGACGGATTCAGGCTGTGGCTTGCCGTCGTTCATGGAAGATGAGACGCTTCATATTGTAGGTTATGTTGGCGAGTGTCATCTTTGTTGTGGCGCGTTGAATTCCGATGGTTCTAATGGATAAATCCATCGGGCCCTTCTGATGACCAAAGACATGCTCGACACAGGTGCGAAATATAGAACGTGTCGCATTACCGCGCTCGATGTGTTTGGGCATTGGTTTGCCTTTTGGTTTTTTACGGTGGATGTGGGAGAAAAATCCATTGGCCTTAAGCCATGCCTCATTGCTCTTGGTGCGGTAAGCTGTATCGGCCCAAACCTTGCCAGAACGATTGTCCTTGGTGAGCACTGACGCCAACTCATGACCGTCATAGCGCGCTGCATCTGTTGTTTTTTCACCTCTGATAAACCGAAACTTACGGTCAATGCTGATGTGGTTTTTATAGCCAAAGTGAGGTACGGAAATATCAACTAACCCCGCATCTTTCTCACCCGTCTTGGTCGTTTTAGCCTTGCTATACTTGACCATCCACCGTGCGTCGGTGTCCTTCTGTGCCGCCTTGGCTGGATTATCAGGCCAGATATCTTTTGCATCTTCGCCAGCCTTGGCGCGGGCTTTCTCGCTTGAAGTCATACGTTGGCGTGGGGCTGCAATCAGCGATGAGTCTACAATTTGTCCCCCAGTTTGTTTGTAACCCCGATTACGTAAATGATCCTCAAAGGTTGCAAACAAATCAGTCAACACACCCGCTTGGGTCAACTTCTCCCGAAACACCCAAATGGTCTTTT
Organism: Amylibacter sp.; assembly: GCA_965206885.1. Classification (GTDB taxonomy): domain Bacteria; phylum Pseudomonadota; class Alphaproteobacteria; order Rhodobacterales; family Rhodobacteraceae; genus Amylibacter. The sequence continues at coordinate 17,194 of CBDBLJ010000015.1, forward strand.
GATCTGGCGTCGGCTCCCCAATTTGCAAACCAAGAAAACGCAACCAGCTAAAACGATCGCGGATCAGAAACTCCATCCGCTCATCACTTAAATTATGCATCGACGCTAATATCAAAATCTTAAACATCATAACCGCATCATAGGGCGGACGACCCCCCTGTGGACGCTCTCCATAGTTAAGTGCACTTGTCAGTGCACACCGAAACATCTCAAAATCCACATGCTCAGAAAGCGCGACAAGTGGGTCGCCTGTTTTAGACAAACGCTCAAGATGATCAGAAAAATCAAACAATCCTGCTTCGTGCATCAAAATATCCTCCTGAAAATATTGAATCACAAAATACACCTAAAAGATAGGTTTTTAGAGGTGTCCAGCTGGTTTGTGTTCCATCTGCGCGATGATGAAAGACCCCAACAAGATCTTGCGTCGCGTATTGTCTTTACGTTCTTGCTCAGTTTGCTTCCTTTGTATCTTTTGCATCTTTGTCTCCAGTCTGGATAGTTGCGATTGTTTTTTAGGTTCCAACTCATCGAGTTGATTGATGAACATGGCTTCAATCTGACGGCTCGTAATGCGTACATCAAAGAGACCGGTTTTTCGGGCTAAGTTAACCAGGCGCTTCTCTTCACGGTGGCGAACCTGGTTAATCTTTGATTTGATTTCGGAGGTAGTGCTCATTGTGTCAGTACCATCCAAGTTGAATTATTATACACATACTTATTGACGAATACATTTAGTATGTGTATATAAATTGAATGAATATTGAATGGGATGATGCCAAGCGTGCTTGGACTTTGGAAGCACGTAGTCTCGATTTTGCAGATGTAGCTTTTGTGGATTGGGATAGTGCCATTACACTTGAAGATGTACGCCAGCCTTATCCAGAATCGCGTTATATTACATATGCAAAAATCAACAACCGTTTGATGGTTTTTGCCTGGTGTCTTCGCGGTTCTAATCTGCGTGTGATTAGCTTGCGAAAGGCAAATAAGAGAGAGGAACGTAAATATGCCAGAGATTAAACCATATATTAATGATGATGGAGAAGTTCGAGAGCTTGATGAACATTTCTTTAAAACCGCGAAACGGGGTAGACCGCCTTTTTTACCAGAAGAACGGAAAAAGCGCGTAAATATCATGCTAGACCCTGATATTATTGATTGCCTGAAGGCGGATGGTAAGGGCTGGCAAACACGATTAAATGCTACGTTGCGCGAAGCGTTAGGATTATAGAACATCAACTCAATCCAACGCAAAAGGGTCTGATTGAAAGATAAGAACTTTTGATGGGCTGATAGCCCCACCTGAAATACGCTTCTTTTTAGCAGCAACGGTGCGGGTGATGGTCTTTAGTCTGACGGGTCTATTCGCAACTGTTATCGTGCGTCGAGAAGCCTTTGCCAGTTTAACGGCTTTGACTATGACAGATTTCGAACTCCCATTGGTCATTACATCAAGGAAAGTTTCAGGACTTATTTGTGCGCGATTACGTGCGCCCTTGGTATTGCGATAATAGGATTTTCCCTTGTTAGGACCAGAAACAAGTGGAAGGGCTGCCCATTCTTGTGCTAGCGAATTTGCCATTGCAACGTAGTTGTTGCTGTTTGGATTCCAACCACGGCGTTTCATCAATGTGATTGCTAGGCGTAATTGAGTGTCTGAGTTGAAGTATTCACTTGGGTGCGCAGCACCTGAACGAACCAAACCACGTAAGGTATCTTCCATAATTTGGAAACGACCAGCTGCTTCGGACTTAGAGGTTCTGTCTATCTTGTCTTGCCAAGCTAATACTTCGCGGACGGTCATTCTCGTTAAAGGTTTTGGTGGCGGAGCTGATGCATAGTATGAATAGGCATTGTAGCCACTGGGTGCTTCAATAGATCCTATGAGCTGTAGTAAGCCTGATGTTTTCTTATCAATTCTTGAAACTGCTTCAGCGAATACTGGAGTTGTAAATAAGCCGAAGATTAGGACAGCAATGCTTACATAATTAACATAATGAAAATTATACGCGAAACTCAAGATCGCTCTGGAACCCCTTGTAAATAAATTAAAATAACGAGTTAGCATGTTAAACAAACGGCACTCCAATCATTCTCAAAAGCTTCACAGGCATAGATATAAGACCGTTGCCCAGTACACTCATCATAAGCTTTCCAAGTGGTTGTCCTGCCGATGTGGATGTACGCCCAGTCACGGCTTGTTCAACGGCAGTTGGAACCGTTAACGTGATAAAAACGAGGATAATTAAAACGCCGATCAAAATAAGTGGATCACTTGCATCACTGTCGAGGTCTTGAGTGATAAGCACGGATGCCATGGCGCCAGTAAGTAAAGCCGTAAACAGCCTTAAAACACGCCCAACACAGCGCTTGAGATAACTGATTGCAATATGGCGTGTGCCTGTGAATCCACCAAAGGCTAAAGCGACTATGGCTGCTGAAAATGCAAGGTAAGTCTCAAGATAACCAATGATGATTAAGCCAACGAGGGTGATACCAAGTAAAAACACTGGAATGGCTGCAACCTTAGAGATTATAGCATTAAAATCTATTCCGCCCCAGCCATACCATTCACTGCCCAAAAGTCTGAATGCGGCCTCAGAGATACGATCAAATAAGTCGATTATGTTGATGGATGCACCACTGGATGTTTGATCAAGCAGCCCGTCTGCACTTCGAATAACGAGGTCGCTGTAGTTGCCAAGGTTAATGATAACTGAACAACTACCGACTTTCGTCGGTAGGTTCACGTTTTGAATGTAATTCAAGATACTGACGAATAACGTCATCCGTCACATTTCCACTCGTCGTTGAAAAATAGCCTCTAGCCCAGAACCGTTGCCCCCAATAGCGTTTGCGTAATTCGGGGTACTCCCGCTGTATCTTGTATGAGGACCTCCCTTTTACGCGTTGCATCACCTTTGAAATTGGGACGTGCGGCGGGACTGACACAAACATATGCACATGGTCGGTAGACAATACGCCTTTTTCAATGTGTACGCCCAATTCATTGCACGTTTGTCGTATCAATGTCCGAATACGCTCACGCATTTCACCACGCAGCACCTTGTAACGATATTTTGTTACCCAAACGATATGGTATCTGTGATAATATCTGCTATGACTTCCAGTAGAATAGATCATAAGGTTTCCTTCCATTTTAAGACCTTACCGCAACGCTGGGTCTTAAAATGGAAGGAAACCTTATGTAAATAACGCTAAAGCTGACCAGCTAAAAGCTGGTGGTTTTAACCAATTATTGGAAAATAAAAATCCCAACGACACTTATAAAAACAACGATAAGTGTTTCGATCAGTAATTTTGCATGGACCCCTGTGAATAAGTTCAGATAGATGTGAGACTGTTTTTTTGTTGCCAAGATTTAGGCGGCCTCGGAGACTGAGTATTGTAAAAAACCAACTCACGAGGCCAATATGCAAATCATAAGACTGCACAAGAACGTTTATAAACTTTATGCTTGGGCGCGGACACAAGAATGTTTGGATGCGTACCGTATCAAATACGAAGACACGGTTCGGCAATGGGAAGCTTTACGCGCAGAGGGTGTTTCTCTAGCAAAATGCGCTGAATTTGTCGGCATCTCTCGGTCTACTTATTATCGCTACAAGCGGGTTTTGAAGGATTTGGCGCAAGGGATTATGCCGCCATCAAAGGCCCCAAAACACCGCAATAAGTCACAGTGGGGTGAGGCAGAAAAACAGTTGGTGCTCGAAATTCGCCGCGACAATAAAACCTACGGTAAGGAAAAAATAGGGGCCATCTTGCGGCGCGATAAAAACCAAATCATAAGCGATAGCACCGTGGGGCGTATCTTGGGTTTTCTACGCAAGAAAGGCCTGATTACACGATCAAGGTCTGCACCACAAAAGCGCAAGCGTAACTTCTCCAAGGGCCACGCCAAAGGATGGAAATATAAGGATTACAAAGATATAGAGATTGGAGAACGTGTGCAGATCGACCACATGACTGCCACGAAAAACGGCGTCACCTGCAAGCACTTTCAGGCCTGGGAACGGCGTAGCAAGCACATCCACGCGCAAATTTATTCGAATGCCACCGCACGCTCTGCCAAACGGTTTTTGGAAGAGCTTGTGGAAATAGCTCCCTATAAAATCCTCTCAATTCAAGTTGATGGTGGCTCCGAGTTTATGGCCGATTTTGAGACGGCGTGTGAGCAGATGAAAATCCCGCTCATTGTATTGCCGCCAGCCAGACCGAAATACAATGGTGGCGTTGAGCGTGGAAACCGCACCTTCCGCGAGGAATTCTATGATTGTTGTGATCTGATTGCCGATAGCATTGGAGCTATGCGGTTTGAACTGAGAAAAGCTGTCGAAAAATATAACACATTCAGACCACATCACGCCTTGAAAGGTAAGACACCCATGGAGTACCTTCGAATCACTCAGGCCGAAGCCGCGTGAGTCTCAAAACACATGAACCTATACACCTGCCATTATAGCTAACATGCCGCAAAACATTATCCATAGGATGCCAGGAATGCGTGGCATCCCCATCCATGTTGGTGGTTGGTAAAGACTACGTCTGATTTCTGAGGGCCGCATTAATTAACAGCCTCCGTGTGAACAAGATTGAAGCCTGACACGGGGTAAACACCGTTTGCACCACGTTGATAGGCTCGCGTGAGTTTTATGCCTGGAAGATACGCAGTCGCAAAGATTTTAGCCTGCTCTTTGTTCTCAAAGGTGGATATAGAAAACATGGACCTTGTTGCACGTTTTGCGCTTTCATCTACTGCGTAACCCGCTTTTCGGAGGTACTTTACTGCATATTTTCCACATTTACCTAATTTTGGAGACACTGAGATAACGGCCTTGTTCACTTCAACAAGATTATAGATCTGCCGTGCCATATCATACCCAACCGCGCATTGCTGAGGGGGCGTTAAAGAAACCAATTCTCGGGGTGCTCTATAGCTTTTGGTGATTTCACCTGTTCCCAAGGGGGCACATGCGGTAATGATTGTACTTGCTGCAATCAGTATAACCAAAGAGGCTTTACGTAATTTCAAGGAGCTTGACGATAAGTGTTTGATGCACATTCTATTTCACTTTCTTAATGGATATTTTTTGAGCGCGCCCGCCTACCCCACGTACTAATGTTCCACTCGTAATCACGCGGTCTACGGTTAAGCGTTTACCACTCCAGCGACTGTTTACGATTTCGTTTGTTTTTGCGCTGTTTCCTGCAAGGAAAATGGGCTTTTCACCTAAATATCCATCAGGCAAATCAATGTAGGTTTTGCGACCATCATGAAACACTCTGGTGGGTTTAAAGGGTGCTTTGCCGCGTATTTGGTAATTAAAGTTCAGCTTACTGATGTGAACTGACTTTTTATCAACTGGAATGCTCTTTCTGGCACGAGCTGCTTTTATTTGGCTGTTTTTACGTGCTTTAGCATTTGCAAGTGCTGTGATCTTAGCTCGGTTGGCAGCAGCTATTTCAGTTGGGTATGTAAATGCAAGAACGTGCGTGTACTCCGTGTCGCTTTTTATCAGCTGAACATCATAAAACCGTTTATCGGTGGCAACGAGTAAACTGGTTTGCGTTGCTTTTTCATCGGGCTTTATAACAATACGAACCTGAGGATTAGCACTGTTCTTAGATACACGCACTTGTGCGTCCCATAAAACGCTGTCGCCTAATGTGGGATCTTCAACAGGTGTCTCACCTGGTTGCAATTGAAGAGAGCAAAAGTTGAGCGGCCGGCATTTGAGAACTGGGATCCCTGCCCCATATTGTACAACAACAGACTTATTACGACCACGCGCTACGGATTGATTGCTGTTGCGTGCTTCTGTGCTTAATGTGTCGATTTCACTTTCACAATTCGCATCACATGCAAGTGCTGACCCTGATTGCAGAGCAAATATGGTTGCGCTCAAAAAACATGCTGATTTGATTTTAAATAGGGTCAACGATTTGCCCTCCTTATTGTGCAATTAGGGCAGCTGAGACACCAAAAAGCCCTGCAACAAAATCAATCGCAAAAACAAGAAGGGAGACACCAGCTACAGTTGAGAGCAATTTTTGCGTTAGGCTGCCCATTTCGCCGCCATAAACCCACCGAATGCCAAGAACAATCATGCCACCCATTGCGAATAAAAATGCAACTGGTCCTGAAAGACCTTTCGATATTTTATCAATTGGGCCGTCCCAGGGTAAACCTGTTCCCCCAGCAAATGCTTCAAGTGCACTAAATGCCAGTATCATTAAAACGATACCGCCCATTTTGAAGTTTGGAGTTGTTTTAATCATAAATATATTCCCCATCTTTATATCCTTTTATTTCGACGATTTCTGTAACTTTGCGCCCTTGCTTATTGGCTTTAATGAAGATGATAAGATCGATGCCCAATCCAATTACTTCGGGGAGTGGCATCGCAGACGCCTCACGGATCAACATATCTACCCGTGTTAATGTTGCTTTTGCTGAATCTGCGTGTACGGATGTAAACCCTCCTGGGTGTCCCGTATTCCATGCTTTAATCATGGCAAGAGCAGCTCCATCACGAACCTCACCAACAATTATCCGATCAGGCCGCAAGCGTAGGCTGGACGCAAGTAATCGGGTCATATCCACATCTTTTGTTGTTTTTAGAAAAACAGTATTATTGTTCTGAGTTTTGATTTCAGGGGTGTCTTCAATAACTATAAGACGCTCTTTAGGTGATTGCGTGTTTAATTCACCAATCAACATATTCAGGAATGTGGTTTTCCCTGATCCAGTACCACCCGCTACAACTATATTCTTCTTTTCTTTGATAGCCTGGAGAATGTCGTTGGCTTGAGTGTTGGTTACAGTTCCATCCGATACATAATCATCCATTCTCAAGATTCTGACCGCATGGAAGCGGATTGAAAACAAAGGGGCTTCGACTGCGGGTGGTTTAACACCTTCAAACCGAAAACCTGTATCTGGCATTTTGGCAGATACGATCGGAGCTTCATCTGTAACGGGAATGCCGCAAGCTGTTGCGCAATACCGAATGACACGCTCTCTAGCATCCACATCCATGTCACCAATATACTCAGGATCTTCGCCTAATCGTTCAACATAAACGCACCCATTTTGGTTTGCAGAAAACTCCACAATACGTTTATCATTTAGAAGGTGACTATATTCGCCAAAGGCTGATGAAATAAAATTAGCGATTTTATTCATGCGGCAGCACTCCAACTGTTGTAAAAGTTGTGTTTCAGAGAATCTGTGCTTATATGGATGCCATGAACGCTATTCTTTTTGATAAACTCGCCTACGTTGAAGCCCTGCAAGGCAGCGGTATTTCTAAAAAAGAAGCCACTGCACACGCTTCTGCGCTTGATACTGCTATGCGTGAAGGTGTGGCCACCAGTGCGGACTTGGTTGATATTCGGGGTGAAATTGCCGATGTGCGCGCTGAAGTCTCTGATGTGAGAAACGAACTTAAAGCCGAAATAGCGGAAGTTAAGAATGAACTTAAAGCTGATATCGCGGATGTTCGTCATGAATTGCAAATGCTTGGTCGTGATCTCACCATTCGACTTGGCGGTATGCTGGTCACAGGCATTGCTGTTGTCGCGGCCCTGGTTAAGCTGCTCTAAAACTGCCACATCTACATCTTTAAAATCCACAAAACTGCGGAATGCATTTCTATGTAATTGAGCTACGTTGATCATGCGGCTATCCCCTCATCAGCCTTTGCACCGAAGTGTAGCAACGGGGTTCCTTTTTGCGATGCCAATAAGCAGTGCAACCATGAGGGTTTGTGGCGAGGCGCTTGAAATTGTACAAACACCCCGCCTTCCTCCATAATTATTTTACCACAAAAAATAATAGAGGAATTCTTATGCCCAATCTTGTTGACGATTTTGTCAAATACATTACGACACCTGCAAACCCAGATATTCGGGACTTTTGTCTCGACGTCCTTGATCTCGAAATTGGCCGAGCGGAAAACGAGGTGTTTTGTGCTCCGAGCCTGAAAGTGGTCAACAGTTGATTGGCTTCTATGGAGATCAGGCATCATAAAGTATTTCCAAACTGGACACCTCTAAAAACCTATCTTTTAGGTGTATTTTGTGATTCAATATTTTCAGGAGGATATTTTGATGCACGAAGCAGGATTGTTTGATTTTTCTGATCATCTTGAGCGTTTGTCTAAAACAGGCGACCCACTTGTCGCGCTTTCTGAGCATGTGGATTTTGAGATGTTTCGGTGTGCACTGACAAGTGCACTTAACTATGGAGAGCGTCCACAGGGGGGTCGTCCGCCCTATGATGCGGTTATGATGTTTAAGATTTTGATATTAGCGTCGATGCATAATTTAAGTGATGAGCGGATGGAGTTTCTGATCCGCGATCGTTTTAGCTGGTTGCGTTTTCTTGGTTTGCAAATTGGGGAGCCGACGCCAGATCAAAAGACCATTTGGGTGTTTCGGGAGAAGTTGACCCAAGCGGGTGTGTTGACTGATTTGTTTGCAACCTTTGAGGATCATTTACGTAATCGGGGTTACAAACAAACTGGGGGACAAATTGTAGACTCATCGCTGATTGCAGCCCCACGCCAACGTATGACTTCAAGCGAGAAAGCCCGCGCCAAGGCTGGCGAAGATGCAAAAGATATCTGGCCTGATAATCCAGCCAAGGCGGCACAGAAGGACACCGACGCACGGTGGATGGTCAAGTATAGCAAGGCTAAAACGACCAAGACGGGTGAGAAAGATGCGGGGTTAGTTGATATTTCCGTACCTCACTTTGGCTATAAAAACCACATCAGCATTGACCGTAAGTTTCGGTTTATCAGAGGTGAAAAAACAACAGATGCAGCGCGCTATGACGGTCATGAGTTGGCGTCAGTGCTCACCAAGGACAATCGTTCTGGCAAGGTTTGGGCCGATACAGCTTACCGCACCAAGAGCAATGAGGCATGGCTTAAGGCCAATGGATTTTTCTCCCACATCCACCGTAAAAAACCAAAAGGCAAACCAATGCCCAAACACATCGAGCGCGGTAATGCGACACGTTCTATATTTCGCACCTGTGTCGAGCATGTCTTTGGTCATCAGAAGGGCCCGATGGATTTATCCATTAGAACCATCGGAATTCAACGCGCCACAACAAAGATGACACTCGCCAACATAACCTACAATATGAAGCGTCTCATCTTCCATGAACGACGGCAAGCCACAGCCTGAATCCGTCTAGAATTCAGAAATACCCGCTCAGGCGGCTCCATAAAGCATGAATGCCGCATAAAACGGAACAAAACAGGCTTTTTTTGCGTCAAAAAGCAGCCTGCCGTAAAAAATGCCTATCAAATACCTCTGGAATTAGCGGTTAATCGAGGTGTCCAACTTTGTGAATCTTTAACCCGTACAATTTGGCGAACCGATGGTAGGTCAGTTGTGCGTGTTAAAACAATTATTCTGTCAACAGCGCTGTGTATGAGTTGGCTTTGATTACTGCCCGTTGCTTCACGCGCCAGCATCTGAAAACGGTTTAGCGTATCAACTGCTGAATTTGCTTGAATAGTTGCAAGCCCGCCTGGATACTCTGTGTCCCAACACTGAAAGAGCGGCAGTAAAACAGCACCAGTGCGCACTTCGCCCAAAACTATGCGATGAGGACTTAAACGAAGGCTCGTTACTATCAGGTGTTCCAAGCTCTCTTTTTTTGATGCCAAAAGAGGCACACAATTTTCACTCATTTTTGACAGCTCTGGTGTATCTTCAATAACCACCAAACGGTCATCAGGAGAGGACTTGTTTAATTCACCAATGAGCATGTTGAGAAACGTGGTTTTGCCCGACGCTGCTTCTCCAGCAATAATGATGTTCTCTTTTTGATCGATAGCTTTTTGCAATTCCAGTGCTTGTTCTTTAGGTAATGCGTCGCAGTTTACATAATCTGACATATCCATGTTCTTCATAACCATTTGGGAAACTCCTGTTCTAGGTTTTATAAAGTTTTCTAGGTCGCTCATGCGGCAATCTCCTTGCCTGGACGCGCTCCGAAATTCCAACTGCCATTGTTTCGTACAATCTGTTTGCGTTCATCATGCGGTATTAAACAGACGTGCCGTAGGCGATCAAAAACGCTGATAGGATCTAAACCCGCAAGCGAAACTAATAATTTAAAATCTGCGCTTGGAAATGTGCCAACCCAACGTTCTGCGTCTGTACGCTCTCTTGGGCTGCCTACATAAAGGTCATGGACCATAGCCAGTAGAACGCTTGCCCAAAGATTGCGCTCAGCTTCTGCAAATCGTTGATGCGATCCGCTATAATGATTGTCTTTGCGAGAGTTATTGACTGCAAAACTACTCATAGCGCACACCCTTTCTCCAATCCCACGGAGCAATGAAAGGGCCAGTCCAAATGCCTCTTTTGGTTTCTCTAGCCTTGTTTTCGACTTCAACATAAGCGGTTGAGTATTTGCGGTAAGCCATAGCCCAACCAAAACGAACAATAGTTTTGTTGATGTTTTTACCTTTGTAAAAGCAGGTGCCAATGTGACGGCCGTAACGGTCATTACCGCTGATGTTACAGGTAATCGTTTTGCGGCCGATGAGCTTGGAGATGTTATTGGCAATTCGTTGTCCGCAGCGCCATGGCGCCCCGTTTTCAGTATAACAATTCTGACTGCTCTCAGGCGCATCGATGCCATCAAGCCTTATACGTTGTCCGTGGATTTCAAAGGTATCCCCATCAATAACGGAGACAACACCTGTGAGTGTTTCATCAGCATGTGAGATCATTGGGAATAAAGAGCCCATGATACATGCTGAGAAAATGAGAGTACAATGTAGTTTGTTAAAATATGTCATATAGTTTCGGCCTTTGCGATTATGCGTGAAACTGAACAACTACCGACTTTCGTCGGTAGGTTCACGTTTTGAATGTAATTCAAGATACTGACGAATAACGTCATCCGTCACATTTCCACTCGTCGTTGAAAAATAGCCTCTAGCCCAGAACCGTTGCCCCCAATAGCGTTTGCGTAATTCGGGGTACTCCCGCTGTATCTTGTATGAGGACCTCCCTTTTACGCGTTGCATCACCTTTGAAATTGGGACGTGCGGCGGGACTGACACAAACATATGCACATGGTCGGTAGACAATACGCCTTTTTCAATGTGTACGCCCAATTCATTGCACGTTTGTCGTATCAATGTCCGAATACGCTCACGCATTTCACCACGCAGCACCTTGTAACGATATTTTGTTACCCAAACGATATGGTATCTGTGATAATATCTGCTATGACTTCCAGTAGAATAGATCATAAGGTTTCCTTCCATTTTAAGACCTTACCGCAACGCTGGGTCTTAAAATGGAAGGAAACCTTATGTAAATAACGCTAAAGCTGACCAGCTAAAAGCTGGTGGTTTTAACCAATTATTGGAAAATAAAGATTTCATGCGTTTGCCCTGCCAGATCAGGGGGAGATAAAACAGGAAAAATCGTAACGAATTAGCCGCTTACAGAGATCCCTGTGGGACCAAACGTTCCTTTATGCCGACGAACCCAACAACGCCGGTTTGGCCCCCTGCCCCAGCCTGTGATCGCACAGATCGCGGCTGGTAGCATTGAGGAGCTGGGTCGCTGGGTGGACCGTGTGCTTGATGCCCCTGATCTGGACGCTGTGTTCGGCGAGCGGAGGGATCACTGAAGTGGATGCCCGGCGCGGTCGCGTCCACGATCATCACGTAGGTTTTTCTGGTGCAGTTTTGTTGAAATCCCTCGCGCCTTATTTCGAAGTGGATTAGTTTGCGGGAAAGTGTTGATGACAACTAAATGCATACAAAGCTATGGTTTGATGACATGGAAAGGGAAAGGGAAAGGGAAAGGGTTTCATGTCGTCCAACTTGCGCCCCGTCGATGAGATTCAGAAAATTCGGGAGCAGGTCAAGGCGCTCAAGACCAGAGAGGCCGAATTGAAGGCGATGATCCTATCTGGAGAAGCCAGCCAGGAAGGTCAATTTGTTCGGGCGCAGCTTATTACCCGAAAGTCTAAGCGATTTAACCGTCAAGCGGCTGAGGTGGAGCTGGGTAGCCTTGATCGGTTCTTAGTGGAGACAGAAGCAACCATTCTGAAGCTTGAAATTATTGAGGATGATGACTTTGATCCTGTAGAATAGAGCGGGGTTTTGTTCTCGACGTGTTTTCTTAAATACCCAAATATACAGCTTCGGGCCATGTGTGGATGCCCCAGGTTTTGCAAGAAGTTTTTTGAACGATCTGTGCGATTGATTGCGGTCATGTGTTAGGCCTCTGTGTGCGACTTTTCACTTGCCGCGGGCCGGTATGGTAAGTTCGCCGATCAGATCCAAATCAGTTAGTAGTGATCAAAGTCACGTGGACCGAAGTTGGTTTTTCTGATCGTGATCTTGTCAATCGACATCCATATCAGGCCTAGTAGGCCCCATCGGAAGGTTTCTTCGTAAAACCACGTTAAGCGAGAACATTGTACGAACTTTTCAGGCTCCCCAATCTCTGGCGGCCCTGATGTGCAGTGGTCGCGCGATTTTGCGGTCTGCGGCTCCGGAATGCCAGTCAAAATCGCCAGACAGGATGATGTGATCCCACCCAAGCGGCGACGTAAACGGCAGAAGGGTGGGATCGTATAAGGAGCTTGTCTTCGCGAGATGGTTTGCGGCTTTGTCCATGTAGATCGTGTTCCAGAATCTGATGGCAGCGATGACGAAGTTGAGCGCCATAGCGCGTTTCTGCTGGGCAACCTCAGAACGATCACGAATGCGTCCCTGTGAGTGCGCAAAGACGGTGGGCCAGCGAGTGCCGTGCCTCGCCCTTGTTGAGCCCAGCCTGGCATTCCATTCGCAGGTCGGCGTTCTCGATCCAATCGAGCATGAAGAGCGTCCGCTCAATGCGCCCAATTTCGCCAAGGGCCAAGTATAGTCGGTTCTGTTGGCGGTATGCCCCGAGCTTGCGCAGGATTGCAGACGGTTTCAGAGACTTGTCGCGGAGGCTCGCAGCCAGCCGCATGATGTCGCCCCAATGCTGCCGGATCACCACTTCGTTGATTGGTTTTCCGATGATGGGCGACAAAGCGGTTCTGTTGCAAAGATTTTAATGTTGATTGCTTTTCTGGTGAGATTTTTGCATACGCATGTGAGTTTTAGACCAACAGGTGAGTGTACCATGATTTCGTTCAGCGGCTGTCATTTCCCCAAAGAAGCGATTCTTTATGCGGTGTTTTTTTACGTGCGCTATGGTGTTTCCTACCGTGATCTGGAGGAAATCATGGCGGAACGTGGTGTCGATGTCGATCATACAACCCTGAACCGATGGGTGATAAAATATGCGCCATTGATCGCCACTGAAGCACAGCGTCGGAAGTCTGGAACCAGCACCTCGTGGCGCATGGACGAGACCTATATCAAAGTCAAAGGTAAGTGGATGTATTATTACCGCGCCATCGATAAATTCGGCAAAACCCTTGATTTTATGCTGTCAGAGCAGCGGGATGAAGCGGCAGCGACTGCATTTTTCAAGCGGGCTATCCAGAATAACGGCTTCCCTGACAGGGTGGTCATCGATAAAAGCGGTGCCAACCTCGCCGGGTTGAATAACATGAATTACCTGCTCTTGTTGAACGGCTGGTTTTGGCTGATTGAGATATTGCAGGTCAAATATCTCAACAACATCATCGAGCAAGACCACAGGTTCATCAAGAAGCTGACCAAGCAAATGAAGGGCTTCAAATCCTTCCTCTCAGCCTCCGCAACACTGGATGGCATTGAAGTCGCGCACATGATCCGCAAGAAACAATTCGGAACACCCGGACAATCCGCTTTCCAGCAATTTTCGGCGCTCGCTGGATAACTGTGTCCGGCGATAGGAGTGACTCCATGCACAATCTCAGTTTGCGACAGAACCCAAAATCATACCATATCGTTTGGGTAACAAAATATCGTTACAAGGTGCTGCGTGGTGAAATGCGTGAGCGTATTCGGACATTGATACGACAAACGTGCAATGAATTGGGCGTACACATTGAAAAAGGCGTATTGTCTACCGACCATGTGCATATGTTTGTGTCAGTCCCGCCGCACGTCCCAATTTCAAAGGTGATGCAGCGCGTAAAGGGGAGGTCCTCATACAAGATACAGCGGGAGTACCCCGAATTACGCAAACGCTATTGGGGGCAACGGTTCTGGGCTAGAGGCTATTTTTCAACGACGAGTGGAAATGTGACGGATGACGTTATTCGTCAGTATCTTGAATTACATTCAAAACGTGAACCTACCGACGAAAGTCGGTAGTTGTTCAGTTTGGGGTAAATCAACATGGCACATGATGCCGCCCTCATCTCCAAAATATGAAACGTCGGAAACTAAGATTTCTGAATTCGTCGGCAATGGGCAGCCACTTTTTCTCAGGAACAGTATTGTTTTTTTAGGAAGATAGGCCCGGAACGGCAATTCATCTTGCAGAGTTGCCATTAACAACAGTGTTTTTACCGGATGATCCAACATTTAGTCGGTTTTTCCT
>CBDBLJ010000016.1:0-9720 GCA_965206885.1 Amylibacter sp.
CGACCCCATGATGGGGTAGGTTTGGAAACACCAATAAGCTATTATCAGAAACTCATACAGGCGGCCTGATTTGTCTCATAGGTACTGAACCCGCACAATTTTGAGCAGTTGTGAAAGCACTGTGTTATTATGGGCCATGGCTTGGTTTTCCTTTTTGATTCAATTATTTGTAGAAAACTTATTGTATCAAATTACGGGGAAACCAAGCCTCTTTATTCGAGCCTTAACGGGACAGCAGTGTCTTCAAGCACAAAATATCATCCAAACGAGTATTCAGTAACGGTACAAACGCGCTGCTTGATTCTGCGGACTCAACCATAAACCGAGCATTAAAATCCGGCAGGAACCTGTCCACCAAAAATCGGTTCGCCGATGCCATGTCGGTGATGTCGTGCAGCGCCAACTCGTTGGGCAACCGCCCTTGTAGTGTGCCAAACATACGCTCACTACGGCCTCTGGCTTCCGGGGAGTAAGCCGCTATCATACCGATGCCCAACTCCTTCATTCCACGACCAAACTGTGTGGGATTCATCTTGTCCACTTTGCCCCCAGCTTCGCGGGTGTGCCAGTAATGACTACCTCTATCACTGTAAAAACTGCTGAACAGACCCTTGGCCTCCAACGTTTCCCTCACTCCCTGTAGGCTGCTCCAGGTACCTTCTTCGTCCACAAAGAAAGCCGAATAGATCTCACCGGTCGCATCGTCCATGGTGACAATCAAGTCCCACATCTGATTGGGTACCCAGGCGTGGGTTGAGGCGTCCTGATGCACCATCATCCCAGACAAGGGCTTGCGTTCCCGACGGAGCCGATGGGGACCGCGCCGCTTCACAGACTTAACCAACCCTGCGGTTTGAAGGCGCTGCTTAACCCAGGTGTAACTGCGATTCCCTTGGTGATGTTTTTGGTAATGCTCGTGGAAGTGTTTGATGTTCCAACTGTCATAACGATCACGGTACAGCGCTTCAAGTGCCATCACCTCGTCCACGGGCGCACGGTGCTGCGATACTTGCCCCAAACGCTTATCAATCAACCCCTCCAATCCCTCCTCCTCATAGCGGTTGATGTATCGCCTGAAAGTGCGAGGGCAGATATTGAGTAGAAAGGCTGCGTCCTCTTGGTTGAGCCGTTTTTGTGTCCATCCGTCGTATGCTTCTTCAAATTGCATGAGTCTTTGTTCCTGTAGCCACTCTGCCCGCTTCATCGCAAACCCTCAAAATGAAGGAGTGTATGAAACCGGACAGATCACGTGCTACAAAACCGGACATATTATGTGCTACCAACATGTCCACAGCTATTTGCAAATAGCCGTAGGGGAACCTAATAAGAATGCAAAGGGAGAAGTTGGGAAGCTATTTGGAGAAGCGAAACGATTAGGAATAATTCCTACAAATAGGTTCGTCGAACCGTTTCTTAACAATCTTCAGAGTTTTATAACTTCGGAACGTGCCACTAACAGCTCGGCGAAACCAGCGAAAAGTGCTGCGTCAAATTCTGATGCTTTGTTCATGATGAATATGACATTGTTGTTCCTGCAGTACTGCTTGCAGTCTGAATCGAAAAAGTAGATGCCACATAACATGCAGTTGAAGTCATTCGTCGCTGCGCTCCTCATTCGGACAAACTGCTACGCAGTTTGCCAACGATCTCCAAAAAACGTTCGACGGCCGCAGTGGGTTCTCTGTCCGCAATATCTGGAATATGAGAAAATTTTATCTGGAATACCAAGGGGATGAAAAACTGCAACAGCTTGTTGCAGAAATCCCCTGGGGACAAAATCTGGTCATTATATCCAAGGCGAAAGATCGCGAGGCCCGGTATTATTACCTGAAAAATACGATTGAAATGGGGTGGAGCCGCAATGTACTGACCCACCAGGTCGAATCACAGGCTTATGAAAGGCATCAATTGGTCGATAAACAACACAATTTCCAGCAAGCTCTTCCTGAGCACTTGGCCGAACAGGCCGACCTGGCGATGAAGGATGTCTACATGCTCGATATACTGGGTGTAGAGAAGCCTGTATTAGAGGCTGAATTGGAAGCCCGCATGGTATCCAAGATCAAGGATGTCATGCTGGAGTTGGGCTACGGTTTTGCTTTTATTGGCAATCAATATCGAATTGTCGCCAACGATAGTGAGTATTTTATCGATCTTTTGTTTAGTAATCGGCGCTTGAATGCGTTGGTGGCTTTTGAGCTTAAGATTGGTCGCTTCAAACCTGAATATGCTGGCAAGATGAATTTTTATTTAAACCTGCTTGACGATTATGTCCGAGAACCTGGCGAAAATCCTTCTATTGGTATCATTCTCTGCAAAGAACGAAATCACTTTGAAGTGGAATATGCACTGCAGGGTATCGAAAAACCAGTGGGTGTATCTGGATACTCACTAACACGAGAGTTGCCGCCAGAGTTATACAATAAATTACCCGACCCTAAGCTCCTGGAAGATGAAATCCGCAAAGAAATGGGGGAAATAGAACCCTTACCTGTGAGACAAATCGGGCAGCACTGGAATTCAGGCAAGAAAATCCCGCAACCCCGGGTTGCGGGTGAAGGTAGAGTTGATTTCAAAGCGGGGGCATGAAAAAACTCTATAGGTCGTTTGTCCGATGGCAATGTTCAGGTTATCTTACCGGTCGGCAGTTGTATTTTTAGCTTTAGCTACCGGTTTTGCCCTGGCAGGAGCAACCGCTTTTGGGGCTTCTGTTTTTTTAGCTTCGACGGCTGGCTTTTCTGCGACAACCGCTTTTTCCACAGTTGCTCCAGATTTTGCAGTTGCAGTTTTTGCTGGTGTTCTGGCGGCGGTCTTTTTCACAGTTTTTGCTTTGGGCGCTGCTTTTTTTGCCACTAGAGCAGGCCTGGCTACCGTAGTTCTGGTTACAGCTACTTTGGTTTCTTTAACGGCGCTGTCTGTTTTTTTAATGCCGTTTTCGAACCAGGCTTTTAATTCGGTATTTGTTTCCTGCGCTATCTTTACAGATGTTTGGGCAGTGTCAGCTATCTTTACAGTTAACTCTTTTAGAAGAGCGGCTAGAAGAGCGGCTTGCCGGTTGGCATATTCAGCAGGTGAACTGACACCTTTCGTAAGGTTCAACTGTTTTTCACTGCTGTCCACGAAAAAATTAGCCAGGACAATCTGGTTTTCAAGAACCCTGGTTGCCAGGCGACTGTTGATTGCAGCGAACTCTTTTGCTGAATTGACAATTGTTTTTCCGTACTGGTTAAAATTTGAAATAAATTCCTGTTGCATTTCTGTAGTCTCCAAGTTAATTGTGCGATGCACCAATGGCGATAATATGTGCGCCTCTCCTGCTTGTCAAGCGTTTTTTGTGTGGTGCACAATTATTTTTTTAAATTTGCTATGCGGCGAGGATTTAAAGTTGTTCCAACAGGGTGAAAGCGTGTAAATATACATATGTTTTAATCGAATTGGCATCTGTGCATATTCCGGAAGAACGTGACTGGTGATTCCGTTTTAACGTGACCGATTTTAGGCTTTGTCCGGAATTGTCGGTCACATTCCCGGAACCCCTGGTCATTTTCCCCGGAACCCTTCGTATCGTGCTGGAATTCTTTAACGTATTCAGGCATAACCCCCGCCTTTTTGAGCGAGAGGGCCATGCCGAACAAGAGGATTCCAATGAAAAAGATAACCGACGTCCTGAGACTGAAATTTGAGGTCGGTCTCAGCCACGAGAAGATTGCCCGGGCCCTCGGGCTATCCAAGGGAGCAGTCGCCAAATACGCTAGCCTGGCCCTTGCCGCCAGAGATGGATGAGGCCGCACTAGCAGGCTGTTGAATTTCACTCAGCTTCAGACGCCTAAATCGTTTGAAGCTGGAATGTCCGATCAAAACGACGATTTATTCCCAATTTTCGCCGTATTTTTCCATAAATAACAGTCAATGCATGGGGTTCCCACCCTCAAGGCGGACTACCCCTGTAACGCCCTCATTCGCGTCAGGTTCCAGCCAATCATCGTCATCATAAACACGCCGTTCACTTTTGATAAACCGCGCACTTTCATCTGTCTAATAAGGCCAATGGATTTGCCCCAACCGAAGGGCTCCTCCACGCGCTTTCTGTTTCGCTGACTCACCTTATAGCTTGCGTGTCGGCTGGTTCGTCCATCAATGGCAGACCCTCCAGGGCGCTTGTCATTGCGGGCGACATGGGGCGTCATGTTCATCGCCCGACAATCCGCCACGAAGCCTGCCGTGTCATAATTTTTGTCCGCACCTACCGTCCGCTTTTTCATGCCTGTAAGGCCTGATAGCAGACCCGCTGCAATGTCTCGCTCTGCCTTGCCAGTGGCGTGGCTGGCAGCGGCCTTTACGATCAAGCCATTGCGATTCTCCATGACAGTGTGACCCATGTAGGAGAGTTTGGCTTCCTTGCCGGAACCTTTCTTGGCCAACCGTGCATCACCATCTGTCTTTGATTCGTGAGTCGCATTGCTGCGCTTTCCCCGTGGAAATTAGCGTCGCTGTTGCGTCCGCCGCTTGTCGGGGGCTGGCTGTCATCAGCCTTGCGGCGATAACTCTTTTGTGAGGCCCAAGCCTGAATCAGTGTGCCATCAACACTAAAATGCTCATCAGATAGCAGATTCTTTTTCCTGGCCAAGCCAACCACTTCTTCGAACAGTTCGGTAATAACATCATTTTCCAGCAGGCGGTCTCGATGAGTCGTGAAACTCGAATGGTTCCAGACAGCGTCATCAATCGTTAATCCGACAAACCAGCGATACAGCAGATTGTAATTGATCTGTTCTACCAACTGCCGCTCACTGCGTATGCTATAAAGTACCTGGAGCAACTGCGCTCTGATCAAGCGCTCGGGGGGGATGGATTCACGCCCATAGTCAGAATAAATACTGGAGAATAGCCCGTTCATGTTCTTCATCGCTTCATCAAACAAGGCCTTAATGGCGCGCAACGGGTGATTGGCTGGGACAAACGATTCCAGTTGGACTGTCGTGAAAAGGGATTCTTGAAAAATATCTTCGCCGCGCACTGAATCAACAACCTCGATGAGTTATCATTTTCTGTATTGTACCTAACCCAGTGGTTCTGGGCGAGAAAATCAACAGCCTGCTGTTGGTAGCACATAATATGTCCGGTTTTGTAGCACGTGATCTGTCCGGTTTCATACACTCCTTCATCTTGAGGGTTTGCGATGAAGCGGGCAGAGTTGCTACAGGAACAAAGACTCATGCAATTTGAAGAAGCATACGACGGATGGACACAAAAACGGCTCAACCAAGAGGACGCAGCCTTTCTACTCAATATCTGCCCTCGCACTTTCAGGCGATACATCAACCGCTATGAGGAGGAGGGATTGGAGGGGTTGATTGATAAGCGTTTGGGGCAAGTATCGCAGCACTGTGCGCCCGTGGACGAGGTGATGGCACTTGAAGCGCTGTACCGTGATCGTTATGACAGTTGGAACATCAAACACTTCCACGAGCATTACCAAAAACATCACCAAGGGAATCGCAGTGACACCTGGGTTAAGCAGCGCCTTCAAACCGCAGGGTTGGTTAAGTCTGTGAAGCGGCGCGGTCCCCATCGGCTCCGTCGGGAACGCAAGCCCTTGTCTGGGATGATGGTGCATCAGGACGCCTCAACCCACGCCTGGGTACCCAATCAGATGTGGGACTTGATTGTCACCATGGACGATGCGACCGGTGAGATCTATTCGGCTTTCTTTGTGGACGAAGAAGGTACCTGGAGCAGCCTACAGGGAGTGAGGGAAACGTTGGAGGCCAAGGGTCTGTTCAGCAGTTTTTACAGTGATAGAGGTAGTCATTACTGGCACACCCCCGAAGCTGGGGGCAAAGTGGACAAGATGAATCCCACACAGTTTGGTCGTGGAATGAAGGAGCTGGGCATCGGCATGATAGCGGCTTACTCCCCGGAAGCCAGAGGCCGTAGTGAGCGTATGTTTGGCACACTACAAGGGCGGTTGCCCAACGAGTTGGCGCTGCACGACATCACCGACATGGCATCGGCGAACCGATTTTTGGTGGACAGGTTCCTGCCGGATTTTAATGCTCGGTTTATGGTTGAGTCCGCAGAATCAAGCAGCGCGTTTGTACCGTTACTGAATACTCGTTTGGATGATATTTTGTGCTTGAAGACCGAGCGCACAGTGGGCAAAGACAACTGTGTGAAGTATCAAGGAAAGGTGCTTCAAATTCCCAAAACAACCGGTCGTTGCCACTATGCCAAGGCGACGGTCTGGGTTCACGAGTATCAGGATCAACGAATTTCTGTGTTTCATGGGCCAAGATGTTTAGGTACTTACAACTCGGCAGGAGAGCTTGAAAAAGCTGAAAGCGAGACGGAAATTAAAAAAGCGGCCCAGGGTTAACCCCGCTACCCAGGCAGCGCCCCCTATCAGCCCATCGGCCTACGGCCTCAGGGCTGATAGGGGGCAAACAAAACCGGACAGATCACGTGCTACAAAACCGGACAGTTCTACTTGCTACCAACAGAAAATCAACAGTCTGCTAGAGGCCAAACACCGGTCATCAAAACGCAATCGAAGCGATTGCGAAGCAACTTAATTTCGGCGGTTAATAATCAGGGAAAATGACGGTTTATGATGTACCGAGAAACGATGACTGCGAAGGTTTTGATACGATTTATGGGGCGTCTGATCAAGGATAGCCGTCATAAAGTGTTTCTGATTTTGGACAATTTGCGGGTACATCATGCCAGGTTGGTGAAAGCTTGGGTAGAGAAGCATAAAGCCCAAATCCCCAGTTAGACTACCGCCAGCGCTTCAAGGGCCTCTGAATCCCTCTTTCAAGTGTTATAGCTGAGCAATACGATAGATATCGCAGAGGGATTTAGTCAAAAACCGTTGCTCTGCGCATGATCAGCCCTCAATTCGCCATTTTGGACGGGTCTATCCTGTGTCAGTCGTCATTTTTGTTCAGTAACGGGTTAAATGGGCGGCGGCTCAAACTCCTTCAGTGCCATTGGCACTCGTTCCAGTAGTATTCGGTGTTTTCCTTGTCGCTTGACAAATAGCTGATGTCCCGTTTTGACCACCTTCGCCGCCATGGCGTACAGACGCCAGCGCAGAGTGACTGCACGATGGCGAGCCCACTCCTCTGGCAGCAGTTGGCGCATCAAGGCCAATAAATTATAAGACAGTGCCGCGATTAAAAAGTACAGCGCATTGGCATTAAAATCTGAGCATGGCAGGGTGTCACCGCCAAAATCCAGCTTCAGTTCCTTGATGCGATTCTCGCTGTCTTCGGCGCGCTGATTGTACCAGTGAATGATCTCGCTATCGCTCAGCTCGTCCCGGTTGGTGGCAATCGCACGATATGTATAACCGCCCAGGCTTATGCCATCCGCGCTATCTTGTGAATCCAAATCCAGACTCGCCTGGCCGCTAAGGGCGGTTCTCTGAATGATCAGTGTGAAGGCTTTTGCATAGTCACCGATACAGAAGCTCGTGCGGTAGGTATCCTGGCCACAGACAGCTTCGCCTTGTTGGTCAAACAAGGGTAGCCAGTCCGAATCGCTTGCCGCTTTTATTTGTGCCTGCATAGCAGCACTGCTCCTGGCACGGATGGCATACTGGATATGCTGCTCATCACAATACTCAATGATTTTGGTTTGGTAGCCTGCGGCATCAATACGTAGTGCCCCCAGGGCGCAACCTTCTGGCAACGACTGTTGGCATTGTTGGATAAATGCGAGATTGTCTTGTGCTGGCGGTATATGACCTTGACGAAAATCCACGGCCACGACCTGCCCGGTTTCCGCAATGTGGCCCACCATGGGCATAAAGCCTTTGTTTTTGTTGTAGGTCCACCGTGCATCGGCTTTATGGGCCACAATTTCGGTGGCATCAATGTCCAGCGTCACTTTTTTACGGCGGTGTAAGGCTGGCTGCAACAGGGCTCTATTGACCTTGCACCCCAGGGCACCCTCTCTTGATGCTGCGCATCAATTCACCTTGACCCAGACATCCTGGACCTGTGGTTGTGCGCCCACTCGCCTCAGCCAATCGCCAAGCGTGGTCGCCTGGGGAAGTTTCTTGAGAGCCAACACCCTGCGCAGTGCCTCATCATCCTGAAGGTGGCGAATATCATCCAGATGAAAGCTGCCTTCATGCTGCATCAGGATGAGGGTCTCAACGAATTCAGAGGGTCGGTATCCACGATTACTTTTAGGTTGGGGAAAGTGCTGATCAATACGCTCAGCGAGACTCAGGGAGTCCATTAAGTGAGCAATACTCAGTAAACCGGCACGATGAGTAAATCGTTCGTTGTATCGAGTTTGTAGGGTAGAATAGTCATAAGCCTTGAGCTGTACACCCATTGGGTGATGGAGGGTTTAATTGCTAACCATTATACAGCCAAGGCTTCCTGCGTTTTAGGAGTTTCTATCTGGGGATTGGGGATGAAAATGCATTCGAATGCAAAAATATCTGTAAAAACTATTTTTTTGATTTAAGAAATCAATATCGAAAAATCTTTTTCCACTATGGGAGACCTCTGCATAACGTAGCGAGCGAAGCCAAGTCGAGGCAAAAAAAGGCGCAAAAGCGGAGTGCCTTCCATAGGCCCTACTTTTGGTGCTGGTGTAAATGAGCATTTTAAGCCTTTTTTTAACGATGGATTGGCAATTGTAGTCGTTATGCTGAGGTCTCTATGGATAAAAGTGAATTTATCTAAACAAGCTATTCATTTTTATATGATGATTTCGAAGTTAAAAAATAAGGCTTTCAGTTTAAAATAACCAAATATCAGGTTGGGAGAAATAATAGATGGTCAAAATACTAAAGGAAGGTATTTCGGAAGCCCAGGCTCTCGAGACAAGTAATCAGGTACGCGAAGTTGTAGAAGACATCCTCAAAGGAATCACTGATAAAGGGGATGCACATGTGCGTGAGCTTTCGGAAAAATTTGATACATGGTCGCCAGCCAGTTTCCGTTTGTCTGAAGGCGAGATTCAGGCATGTACCGATAGCCTTGCGGAAGAAACGCTGAACGACATTAAGTTTGCCCAGGAGCAGGTTAAAAACTTTGCGCGTATTCAGCTCGACTCCATGAAAAATGTGGAGGTTGAAACGCGCCCTGGTGTGGTGTTAGGTCACAAACATATTCCGGTAAACAGCGTGGGTTGTTATATTCCGGGTCACTGCTGTCCCGTTAAGGCTCGAATAAAGAGGCTTGGTTTCCCCGTAATTTGATACAATAAGTTTTCTACAACTAATTGAATCAAAAAGGAAACCCAAGCCATGGCCCATAATAACACAGTGCTTTCACAACTGCTCAAAATGGTACCGAGACATGAGTTTGAGTCCCTAGCAAAACAGCATCATTCGGGCCGATCATTCCGTACAGCTTCCCGCTGGTCGCAGTGTGTGACGCTGATGATGGCACAATTGTCAGGTAGAAAAAGCTGACGTGATATTGTGGAAAATGCCTCGTCGCAAGCCCATAGACTTTATCATTTGGGCAGTGTGAAACTCTCTCGTTCTAATCTGTCTCGCATGAACAATGAAAAACCCTCTGCTTTATACGAAGCACTTTTTGGCAAACTATTAGTGCGCTGCCAGAGGACGGTGCCCGGCCATAACTTTCGATTTAAAAACGCCTTATATTCATGGGATGCTTCGACCATTGATCTGTGTTTGAGTGTCTTCCCATGGGCAGACTTTCGTGCCACCAAAGGTGCCGTCAAGTTGCA
>CBDBLJ010000017.1:0-10465 GCA_965206885.1 Amylibacter sp.
ACCCAAATCCCCAGATAGAAACTCCTAAAACGCAGGAAGCCCTGGCTGTATAATGGTTAGCAACTAAACCCTCCATCACCCAATGGGTGTACAGCTCAAGGCTTATGACTATTCTACCCTACAAACTCGATACAACGAACGATTTACTCACTTCTCGTGCCGGTTTACTGAGCATTGCTCAGTTAATGGACTCCCTGAGTCTCGCTGAGCGTATTGATCAGCACTTTCCCCAACCTAAAAGTAATCGTGGGTACCGACCCTCTGAATTCATCAAGACCCTCATCCTGATGCAGCATGAAGGCAGCTTTCATCTGGATGCTTTCATCTGGATGATAGTCGCCACCTTCAGGATGATGAGGCACTGCGCAGGGTGTTGGCTCTCAAGAAACTTCCCCAGGCGACCACGCTTGGCGATTGGCTGAGGCGAGTGGGCGCGCAACCACACAGGATGTCTGGGTCAAGGTGAATTGATGCACAGCATCAAGAGAGGGTGCCCTGGGGTGCAAGGTCAATAGAGCCCTGTTGCAGTCAGCGTTACACTGCTGTAAAAAAGTACCGCCGCAAAAAAGTGACGCTGGACATTGATGCCACCGAAATTGTGGCCCATAAAGCCGATGCACGGTGGACCTACAACAAAAACAAAGGCTTTATGCCCATGGTGGGCCACATTGCGGAAACCGGGCAGGTCGTGGCCGTGGATTTTCGTCAAGGTCATATACCGCCGGCACAAGACAATCTCGCCTTTATCCAACAATGCCAACAGTCGTTGCCAGAAGGTTGCGCCCTGGGGGCACTACGTATTGACGCCGCAGGCTACCCAACCAAAATCATTGAGTATTGTGATGAGCAGCCTATCCAGTATGCCATCCGCGCCAGGAGCAGTGCCGCTATGCGGGCACAAATAAAAGCGGCAAGCGATTCGGACTGGCTACCCTTGTTTGACCAACAAGGCGAAGCTGTCTGTGGCCAGGATACCTACCGCACGAGCTTCTGTATCGGTGACTATGCAAAAGCCTTCACACTGATCATTCAGAGAACCGCCCTTAGCGGCCAGGCGAGTCTGGATTTGGATTCACAAGATAGCGCGGATGGCATAAGCCTGGGGGGTTATACTTATCGTGCGATTGCCACCAACCGGGACGATCTCAGCGATAGCGAGATCATTCACTGGTACAATCAGCGCGCCGAAGACAGCGAGAATCGCATCAAGGAACTGAAGCTGGACTTTGGCGGTGACACTCTGCCATGCTCAGATTTTAATGCCAATGCACTGTACTTTTTAATCGCGGCACTGTCCTATAATTTATTGGCCTTGATGCGCCAACTGCTGCCAGAGGAGTTGGCTCGCCATCGTGCAGTCACTCTGCGTTGGCGTCTGTACGCCATGGCGGCGAAGGTGGTCAAAACGGGGCATCAGTTATTTGTCAAGCTACAAGGAAATTAGCGTCTCCCCATTTTTTCACACTAAATTAGGGGTCGGGTGATGCGGTTGATGGAATAAATCACCCATTCGGTCTTTTGTGGGTCGTTTTGGTGATCGCCACCAGTCGTAGAAGAGATTTTTCGCGCCGGCAAACAACCACTGCCACCCGCTAAGTAGACTGTAAAATGGAAATTGCAGTGCCTTTTGCTGCTTTTGTCGTTTCGCTTGCTGTAGCAATATCTGACCTTCTTGTTGGTAATAGGCCAACAGCCCCCACGCCAATGTCGCCAAGGCAACCACATTCTCCAATGACGTCAGTTTTCGACATTGAACTTTCTCCAAGTCAAAACCCTGCTTACTGAATCGATAGCCTTCCTCACACGCCCAACGGTCAAGGTACGCTTGCATTAAACGCTCACCTTGCAGGCGCCCACGGACTCGACGTGTGGTGACCAATACCAGAGGTTGTTGTTTGCCATGACGTACCACCAACAGCGTCAATGGCCTGCCCGGATGCTCGCGTAGCTGCACCTGCGTCAGTCCAAAACGAACCCTTTGTTTGCCACGCCGTGTGAGCTTACCCTGGTGTTTGAGTGGCAGATGTTTAGCGATCTGCTGCGCTGTTTTAAGGTCGTCTCGCCATACCCAAAAGCGCTGATTCGCGGCTCTAACCAACACGTCCCAGTCATCGTTCAGCCATGTATTCCAGAGTGTACCTCGATCACCACCCCGGTCTATCACCCACAAGGGGCGTGTGCGAATCGCTCGCTGTACCCTGCTCATCGTGTTGAGAATGTCCGTATTCTCACTCTTAAAAGCGTGACGGCGAGGCGACAGTAAACGCGTTAATACCGGTAAAGTGTGACCATGCTTTAGATCCCTAGCGACGACCGTCATCAAGGGATACCCGTTGACGATTTCGCCGGTACTTCCATCACGGACTTTGCCTAGGTGTTCGGTCTTTAATGCACCATCACGATTCAGATCGCCGGGGTCTATGGCCAGAATCATATCGTCGGTGATTTTTGGGGCTATTTTAGCCAGTAATAACTGCTCACTGGCCCAACAGACTTCGCTGTGCTGAGACAACATACGAGACAGGCGCTTCAGGGTGTGATGCAGGTTTGTGGGTTCTTTGAGATGACGCGCAATGCTCGATAATTGAAGGCTGCCACTGCTGAGAATACCGGCGGTCATTTCACCGATTAACTTGCGCACAGGGCGTTTGACACTCGGTGCCAATTCATTTGTCCACGAGGCTGTTCGGGCTTTCCATTTGGCACGTTCTTTGGCAAGCTGGGTCATTAGGGTTTTCCTTTGAATACAGTTGGTTAGTGGTAACCTTATTGTACTTGATTGAAAGCCCCGATCTCGTTACATGTGCCCTGTTTATGCCTTAATTTCATTAGCTTACGGTCATTGTGTGAAAAAAATGGGGAGACGCTAGTTTGTATAGGCCTGTGTTGGTAGCACATAATATGTCCGGTTTTGTAGCACGTGATCTGTCCGGTTTCATACACTCCTTCATTTTGAGGGTTTGCGATGAAGCGGGCAGAGTTGCTACAGGAACAAAGACTCATGCAATTTGAAGAAGCATACGACGGATGGACACAAAAACGGCTCAACCAAGAGGACGCAGCCTTTCTACTCAATATCTGCCCTCGCACTTTCAGGCGATACATCAACCGCTATGAGGAGGAGGGATTGGAGGGGTTGATTGATAAGCGTTTGGGGCAAGTATCGCAGCACCGTGCGCCCGTGGACGAGGTGATGGCACTTGAAGCGCTGTACCGTGATCGTTATGACAGTTGGAACATCAAACACTTCCACGAGCATTACCAAAAACATCACCAAGGGAATCGCAGTTACACCTGGGTTAAGCAGCGCCTTCAAACCGCAGGGTTGGTTAAGTCTGTGAAGCGGCGCGGTTCCCATCGGCTCCGTCGGGAACGCAAGCCCTTGCCTGGGATGATGGTGCATCAGGACGCCTCAACCCACGCCTGGGTACCCAATCAGATGTGGGACTTGATTGTCACCATGGACGATGCGACCAGTGGGATCTATTCGGCTTTCTTTGTGGACGAAGAAGGTACCTGGAGCAGCCTACAGGGAGTGAGGGAAACGTTGGAGGCCAAGGGTCTGTTCAGCAGTTTTTACAGTGATAGAGGTAGTCATTACTGGCACACCCGCGAAGCTGGGGGCAAAGTGGACAAGATGAATCCCACACAGTTTGGTCGTGGAATGAAGGAGCTGGGCATCGGTATGATAGCGGCTTACTCCCCGGAAGCCAGAGGCCGTAGTGAGCGTATGTTTGGCACACTACAAGGGCGGCTGCCCAACGAGTTGGCGCTGCACGAGATCACCGACATGGCATCGGCGAACCGATTTTTGGTGGACAGGTTCCTGCCGGATTTTAATGCTCGGTTTATGGTTGAGTCCGCAGAATCAAGCAGCGCGTTTGTACCGTTACTGAATACTCGTTTGGATGATATTTTGTGCTTGAAGACCGAGCGCACAGTGGGCAAAGACAACTGTGTGAAGTATCAAGGAAAGGTGCTTCAAATTCCCAAAACAACCGGTCGTTGCCACTATGCCAAGGCGACGGTCTGGGTTCACGAGTATCAGGATCAACGAATTTCTGTGTTTCATGGGCCAAGATGTTTAGGTACTTACAACTCGGCAGGAGAGCTTGAAAAAGCTGAAAGCGAGACGGAAATTAAAAAAGCGGCCCAGGGTTAACCCCGCTACCCAGGCAGCGCCCCCTATCAGCCCATCGGCCTACGGCCTCAGGGCTGATAGGGGGCAAACAAAAGCGGACAATTGACGTGCTATAAAACCGGACAGTTCTACTTGCTACCAACAGAAAATCAACAGCCTGCTAGGTGTTCGGTCTTTAATGCACCATCACGATTCAGATCGCCGGGGTCTATGGCCAGAATCATATCGTCGGTGATTTTTGGGGCTATTTTAGCCAGTAATAACTGCTCACTGGCCCAACAGACTTCGCTGTGCTGAGACAACATACGAGACAGGCGCTTCAGGGTGTGATGCAGGT
This sequence comes from Amylibacter sp., assembly GCA_965206885.1. Lineage (GTDB taxonomy): Bacteria > Pseudomonadota > Alphaproteobacteria > Rhodobacterales > Rhodobacteraceae > Amylibacter. The sequence continues at coordinate 4,479 of CBDBLJ010000017.1, forward strand.
TTGTGGGTTCTTTGAGATGACGCGCAATGCTCGATAATTGAAGGCTGCCACTGCTGAGAATACCGGCGGTCATTTCACCGATTAACTTGCGCACAGGGCGTTTGACACTCGGTGCCAATTCATTTGTCCACGAGGCTGTTCGGGCTTTCCATTTGGCACGTTCTTTGGCAAGCTGGGTCATTAGGGTTTTCCTTTGAATACAGTTGGTTAGTGGTAACCTTATTGTACTTGATTGAAAGCCCCGATCTCGTTACATGTGCCCTGTTTATGCCTTAATTTCATTAGCTTACGGTCATTGTGTGAAAAAAATGGGGAGACGCTAGACAAGGAAAATTAGCGTCTCCCCATTTTTTCACACTAAATTAGGGGTCGTGTGATGCGGTTGATGGAATAAATCACCCATTCGGTCTTTTGTGGGTCGTTTTGGTGATCGCCACCAGTCGTAGAAGAGATTTTTCGCGCCGGCAAACAACCACTGCCACCCGCTAAGTAGACTGTAAAATGGAAATTGCAGTGCCTTTTGCTGCTTTTGTCGTTTCGCTTGCTGTAGCAATATCTGACCTTCTTGTTGGTAATAGGCCAACAGCCCCCACGCCAATGTCGCCAAGGCAACCACATTCTCCAATGACGTCAGTTTTCGACATTGAACTTTCTCCAAGTCAAAACCCTGCTTACTGAATCGATAGCCTTCCTCACACGCCCAACGGTCAAGGTACGCTTGCATTAAACGCTCACCTTGCAGGCGCCCACGGACTCGACGTGTGGTGACCAATACCAGAGGTTGTTGTTTGCCATGACGTACCACCAACAGCGTCAATGGCCTGCCCGGATGCTCGCGTAGCTGCACCTGCGTCAGTCCAAAACGAACCCTTTGTTTGCCACGCCGTGTGAGCTTACCCTGGTGTTTGAGTGGCAGATGTTTAGCGATCTGCTGCGCTGTTTTAAGGTCGTCTCGCCATACCCAAAAGCGCTGATTCGCGGCTCTAACCAACACGTCCCAGTCATCGTTCAGCCATGTATTCCAGAGTGTACCTCGATCACCACCCCGGTCTATCACCCACAAGGGGCGTGTGCGAATCGCTCGCTGTACCCTGCTCATCGTGTTGAGAATGTCCGTATTCTCACTCTTAAAAGCGTGACGGCGAGGCGACAGTAAACGCGTTAATACCGGTAAAGTGTGACCATGCTTTAGATCCCTAGCGACGACCGTCATCAAGGGATACCCGTTGACGATTTCGCCGGTACTTCCATCACGGACTTTGCCTAGGTGTTCGGTCTTTAATGCACCATCACGATTCAGATCGCCGGGGTCTATGGCCAGAATCATATCGTCGGTGATTTTTGGGGCTATTTTAGCCAGTAATAACTGCTCACTGGCCCAACAGACTTCGCTGTGCTGAGACAACATACGAGACAGGCGCTTCAGGGTGTGATGCAGGTTTGTGGGTTCTTTGAGATGACGCGCAATGCTCGATAATTGAAGGCTGCCACTGCTGAGAATACCGGCGGTCATTTCACCGATTAACTTGCGCACAGGGCGTTTGACACTCGGTGCCAATTCATTTGTCCACGAGGCTGTTCGGGCTTTCCATTTGGCACGTTCTTTGGCAAGCTGGGTCATTAGGGTTTTCCTTTGAATACAGTTGGTTAGTGGTAACCTTATTGTACTTGATTGAAAGCCCCGATCTCGTTACATGTGCCCTGTTTATGCCTTAATTTCATTAGCTTACGGTCATTGTGTGAAAAAAATGGGGAGACGCTAGACAAGGAAAACACCGAATACTGCTGGAACGGGTGCTGATGGCACTGAAGGAGTTTGAGCCGCCGCCCATTTAACCCGTTACTGAACAAAAATGACGACTGACACAGGATAGATCCGTCCAAAATGGCGAATTGAGGGCTGATCATGCGCAGAGCAACGGTTTTTGATTAAACCTCTCTGCGATATCTGCTGTCTTGGCCAGTTATAACACTTGAAAGAGGGATTCAGAGGCCCTTGAAGCGCTGGCGGTAGTCTAACTGGGGATTTGGGAGGTATCTGAACCATGACATCAATATTGAATACCCCTACACTACGTGGTTCGGACATTCTCGATAGACCGGTTTTTTTACCGCTCACACAGAGAATTCGATGAACACACAGTTGTATATCCAGTAGAATCTTATCCTTGGGTATCTAAGAGAGAAATACAGAGGCACATGGATTGCACGAAACGCGCTTACTCTACCGAGCTAGGAACCGCTTACTGGTCTCAACTGGAGAGCTTCCTGGAGAGTGACAAAGCAAAAGAGCTAAAAGGGAAATGTAAACTCATTGTCACGAGTCCTCCGTTCCCTCTGAATAAGAAAAAGTCATACGGCAATCTCACTGGTGACGCATACAAGAAGTGGCTGTCTGAAATCATGGCTAGCCTAACGGGGTTGTTGAAAAAGAATGGATCTTTAGTTGTAGAGATTGGGAATTCTTGGGTACCAGGTTCTCCAGAAATGTCCACTTTACCTTTGGAAACACTACTTGCCATTAAATCTGAAGCAAATCTAAATCTCTGCCAGCAATTTGTCGTTCACAACCCAGCTCGATTGCCGAGCCCTGTTGAGTGGGTAAACAAAAAAAGAACACGAGTAAAAGACACTTTCACTAACGTTTGGTGGTTCTCGAAATCGCCGCACCCGGATGCTGACAATCGTAGAGTACTGGTCGAATATAGCGATTCGATGAAAACCCTACTAAAACGCGGTACCTATAATTCTGGAAAACGTCCCTCGGGGCACAAGATAGGGGAAGGTTCTTTTCTTTCTGATAATGGCGGCGCCATCCCACCAAACGTAATGGAAGCAGCGAACACTATATCTTCGGGTCTCTATAGTGAGAAGTGTCGAGAGTTAGGAGTGCCAATTCACCCTGCGAGAATGCAATCTGAAGTTCCCGACTTTTTTATTAGGTTTTTGACCAAACCAAATGAATTGGTACTGGATCCCTTTGCTGGGAGCAACACAACAGGCGCAGTCGCTGAGCAACTTGGCCGACGGTGGACCGCAATAGAAGCTGAACTGGACTATCTACGGGGATCTACCGGTAGATTCGAAAAATCACGATGGTGGATGACACGCGAGAAGCTCGTCGTAGCCTAGTCCGCGTCCGCTTCTTCTGGCTCAGCTTGAAGAACATCGAAAGCTACACGCAAGTAGCCATCTTTGAGTAATTTGACACTATCGCTCTCGACGCGCTTCTTACGAACAGCACGATGTTCCGCCAGGGCATCATATACGCAATGTCGAAGATAGTTCACTACGGAATTCTCTCCTTCCAGCATTGACCAATGTGGGTGGAGCGCATTGATAATCACAATGAGCGTCTCATCATCTTTTGGCTCATTGATAAAATACGGGTCATTCGGAGATCCAACCGTGTCAATGTAAACAGACACGTGAGTATTAGCTACTTTTACTGAAAACTCAGGCTCTTGACTAGTCGCATTGTCCACCACAGCAGAATTACTTGTCTTGATTTGGTCAACAGGTGGTAGAGTGCTTTCTAGGCTGAGAGTCTCTAAGAACGCTTCCGTTGAAAGTTCTTGCTCCAACTCCTGAACCGCGGCTGCGACATGAACAGCTTCTGGTCCGTGGCCTGGCGCAGCTTGTCCTTTGCGCATTTCTTTCGCAATTTTCATCAAATCCTTGCAGGCATCTCTGAGCAGCTCTTCGACTTGCTCTTCCTCATCACCATCCCAATTAATTTCATCTTTGGTATGCGATACCTCGAAGTCTTCAAGATTAACTTCGCCGACCAATCTTTGGTTGATGAGATCATTTCGACCCCCGTGCCCATAGATCTTCTCTGGTCTCCAACTTTCTGGCCACCCCTTAATCAACCTGCTTCTATGGAATATTGAAAACCCTGCCTTTGCACGGGCACCTTTCTGTAGAACACCAACCCAACCAATTACAACTTTTCCACTTTCAATTTCAAAAGCAATGTCTTCTTTGTATAGCGAACCATCCTTTCGTTTTAAGAACAGTGAATCATCAAGTTCTTCCCACACGAGGCGTTCATCGTTGTATGTCAACTGAAGATCGCCGTTTGTGAGATCTTGCCGGTAAATACTCCCCAGATACTCCTTAACTTTTCCGATCGTTCTCCCACGCAATGGACGGTTATGGTTGCTGACTTCCAAAATCGTATAGTGCTCTTTCTCGGGGACAGAACGTACCGAAACAGGAGGCACGGTTGTTCCGGCAGCAACGTCATCAACATTTAAATCGAGTGTGATTTCGGCATCACTGCCCAATTTACTCGTAGTGATTTTCCAATCATTCCCAATCCAACAAGCAGATGTTTTCATGCCAAGTCCGTACCGGCACCTTCCCGTGTCGTCAGCAGGTGGTCGGCCTACAACCATTGCAGATTGCAAGGCTGCGACATCCATCCCCATAGCATTGTCGTAAATCCGGATGAAATTTTGATCGGTTGTAATCACGACCTTAAACACATCCTTCTCTTCGTTTAGCGCGTTATCCAATTCTTCTCGGTGATCGAAATATGACTGAGTGGAATTGTCAACGAATTCCGCAAGAGCGTACCACCACTTGTATGAAAGTCTTCGATAGTTGGCAAAGTTCTCGTGTCCAAACACAATTTCTATATCTGTCATCGTCTATTCCTTCCTTAGTATCTGTTACATCACAATTGTGTAAGTAAGAGATCGCCATCGCTATCCAGGCGAATTTCATAGTTTCTTTTGTCCGTCAGATCTACCGGTTGTTGCGGTATTAGCACAATCTCATTCACTGTTGGTACCACTTTCCAAACAATAGGACGTTCATCAAAGAACATCTGAACTACTTCTCGATTTAGCAACGGTTGATCCGTCACTTTGTCACAAATCAGCGCGTTCAGCATGTTCTGTTTCCGAGCACCCGCAACCCGTGACGGCTCTACTGCCGGATGAAATCCTTCATAAACAAATATGGAATCACCAGTTGTATCATCTCTGTACGTTTCAAGGTACCCGAGCTTAACCCCAAGCTCACTATGCAGAATCGACCAACGTTGTTGGGCTTGCGTGGAATTTACAATGACCATCACCGCCGGTGGTTTATACGTCACAACAGACAGCATTCGATCTGGGTCTAAGCGCTCGTCAAGATCACTTAGATATTTAGCATGGGTCTCGTTGTAATCGCCGGTTACTAGTCCACGCATCTGCGGCATCACATGGTGGTCCAGCGAGTGGTGAATTAACTCGACCTCGACGACTACCCACATCCGGTAATTCTTTTCGACTAATGCGAGATCAGCCTTTCGTCTTATTCCTTCTGCACCCATGACAAATTGTTTAAAATCGATGACCCAAAAGTTGGGGAGAATATTCTGGATTTCTCTTTTGACTATTGCCTCGTAGTGGTCTTCCTTATCGTAAAAGTGACGATCAAATCTTTGGCCATTTCTGATCAAGGCTTTCACTGTTTCTGCGCGCCAACCATCCAGTTCGCGGAAGCGACGCCTACGAGATCCACTTCCTCTTCCATAAGTCTTTCTTTTTCTTCGTCTCCGACATACACCGTGTAGATTGTCGCGGTCTTTTTATTGGGAGATTGACGTAGCACTCTCCCTAGTCTCTGGATTCTTTGACGTGTACTACTCGTTGAGCACGCGACGATAGCAACGCTCGCTTCCGGAATGTTCGCACCTTCGTCCAATGCTCGGCACGTTGCTAATATTGTAAATCGACCTTCGCGGAATAACCGCAGATTGTCTCTCCGGTGTGCTTGCGACAACTTTGAATGGTACATCACCACGTTCGTCCCTGTTTTTTTGAGCAACGAAACGATCTTCTCAAGCGAAGCAACTCGTTCATGGAAGATAATGATTCGTTCATCGGGGTGCATTTGTGCCAACTTGACCGTCCACGGAATACGGAGAGCTTGTAAAGTTAGCGCCTCGCTTCGCTCCTCAGCACGCTTGATGTTGGTTTCAGAAACCCCAC
>CBDBLJ010000018.1:0-5812 GCA_965206885.1 Amylibacter sp.
ATTTCAAAAAATATGGATTTACTGGTGCTTCTAAGAATTTATTAACTCTAAGATGCGCAATTGCCCTACCATTTTTCACCAACGCAGGTGGGGTTGATGTATAAGAGTTGAATGGTGAATTGGATGAGTATTCTCCTCCATACGGACCATACTCATTCCAAATGCTGTCGGAACTATATTCACTCCCATATGTGCCATATTCATTAAATATCGATTCAGAGTCATACTCACTTCCAATTTCACCAAGATACTTACCATTATTTGCGATGACACTAGCACCAGCTACAGCAGTGCAAATGTCATTTGCAGAAACATAGCTGGATGTCAGAAATATTATCATTGCGACAATTTTTTTCATCTTGTACTCATAACGCCTGCCTTCAGCCGACCGCTTGTAGCGAATGACCGAAGGGAAGTAGCGGAAAGTGGGTCGGCTGCAAGGCATTGTTATAAGTCAGCTTTAGTTGCTTCGTTTTCCATCGAATCCCAAAACTCGCTATCCAATTTTTTTATTTGAATTGTTTGCTCTACTTGCAGCCCAACCCCATATTCATACAGGTATGCAGCAAGCTGCTGGCCATCAATTAGAATTAAGGTTGTAGCGCCGTTTAGACTCTCTGCGTAAGTAACCGCGCCTTGTGAAAAAGTAGATGTAGTGATGAATACGCCTTTATTGGACTGGGCAACAACTAATGCACCAACAAATTTTTGTATTTCTTCTCTACCAACGCCATTTGCCAGAGCATAGCGTTTTGCTTGAATATGAATACGGCCAAGGCCGAGCACATCTTCTTTGATGATGCCATCAATGCCACCGTCATTCGTGTAGGAAGTAACGACTCCAGAGCCCTTAATTTCACCGCCGTAACCCATTTTTTGCAGTAGAAGCACCACGAGTTTTTCAAATTCTCTTGGTGTTTTGCTTAGAACAGTGTCAAGTATTTCCTGATACCTAGACTCCCGAATCTTCTGCGCAGATGCATATAACTCCTCTTGCGGGGTGAGACTATCTTGGTCTGATACCACTTGTGATTGTTTGGCAGGCTTGGATTTTTGCTTCTTGGATAATTCCGCCGCCACGAAATCATTGATTCCATCGGGCGATGCCAGTTTTTCAGAACCAAGAGAGCTAATTTCATAAATACCGCGCTTCGGCTTGTTCAATAAGCCAGCCATATTCATATAACTTAGTGCCCAGCTTATTCGGTCATAGAATATCTTGCCGTTTCCGGATTCATATTCTTCGTGGAGTTCGTCTTCGGTTAAGCCGAAGTGCTCAGCTAGTGGTGCTTCAAATTCGCTGAGTTTCAGTTGCCCATGGTCTGAAAGCAGAGACAGCGCTGGAACCCGAATTTCATCATGCTTTGGGATTGTCACGAACTCTCCTCTGACTTATAACGCTAGAATTCAGCCGCCGCGTTAGCGGTCGGCTGGAATGATTTGTTAGAACTCAATCGGCTGGCTGATAATTTATTTCTGGCCATAGTTCGTTAATTTCGTCAGCTTGTTGTTGAGCATTAAAATGTTCCCAAATAATTCCGTTTACATCAGTATCTTGGCTAAACTCTTCAGCGGAATCATCTTCCCAACCTAAATGTCGAAGGTCTCCAAGAGTACAAGAAGAATCTTAGCGAATCGATACATTCAGCGAGTCCGTTCTCCATAATGCGTATTCGTTCGGAACAAATAGACACGGTTCGACACCTAGGCGAATAGCGTAATCGTTTATTGTCTCGTTTATCTTATTTGTAGAAATTGCAATATGTAGTTTCTTCATCATTATTCTTATGAATTCTAACGCTAGAATTCAGCCGCCGCGTTAGCGGTGATCATCACCCGATAAAACGGACACGTTTACGCCGCTCGCTTTTCATAGTTAGTGCCCATCCATAAATGGGTGTTTTTTGACAAAACACCCTGTTTTAATCTTTCCGATCCGGTTCATACTTCTCCGGGCTTCGTAGCGGTCATGAACTGAGGTGAATTGTCACTTCATGGCCTTTTATCCTGAATTTTTGTCGCAGGTCTCCCCTGCACTGCCCGTAAGCGTACAGATATTTCTCAGCCGGTACTACCGCTTAGCTTAGCCGGAGTCGATCCTCGCCAAGCGCATCAGGTTGTAGCTCAGAACCGACGACCAGACATAAGCTTTAAAGCCGGCAAGTCCTTTCCAATTGGCTTTTTTTGCACCAAATGCTCTTTTTAGTTCTGAAATATTCCCTTCGATGCCCGCCCGGAAATGGCGCAATCGAGTAAACGTTTTCGATTTAACGCCCATGGCGTGAAGTGATAAACCGACCGGCTTATGAAAGGCCACACGCTTAACACCCAACCCCCTTCCTTTTACCACATTCTCCTGGCTGGCATAGCCACCGTCAGCCACCACTGAGTGCGGCAGACAGTCCAGCTTCGACTGGTGAAAATCCAGCGTCGGCATGAACAAGCTGGAGTCCGCCGGGTTCCCTTTTTCAATGCAGAGGTACGTGATGAATCCGCTTCTCTCACTGCTCAGATTTATCTTATGGCCATATTGAACGTCACGAAATCCTTTGACGATAATATCGGTGTGTGACTCGAATAAGCTCACGATTTTTTTTGAGGAATGGATGCTCTGCCCCTGGATGACGCGGCGCTCTGTTTGATTGATGACCCTCAGTGCCAAATCCCTGTACTGCTCTACCTGACTTACCCATTGCTTCTTTTTATCAGAGTCACAGGCACCCACTTCTACGGCTTCCAATCCCCGGTCAACTTGCTTCAGGACAATTCTTAGAATCTGCAACAACCTTGGATAAAGTGCTTTTTTTCTAGCCTTTTTCGCATTAAAAATCTGAAATGCCAGCGACTTCGAGGCTTTGCGCTGGTCCGTAAAGCAAATTTTTACCCCTGTGATATTTTTGCTTTTCATCAACAGGCGGCTGAGCACTCGAACACCATCATTCAGGAGTTGACTGTCACTGGGTGGCGCAATATTACTGGCGACAACCGTGCTATCGATGCGTAATTTTTCCATTGATAGTATGCCTGCTTTAAGCCAACTGACAGAGAGGGTCTCATGCACTTTTTCCAGCGTTTCTGGCCTGATACTCCGTATAGTTGACTGTAGCCCAGATCGACTGGGCATTGTTGTGGCAGACAGCCGGGCAAACGTACGGTAGGTCATCGAGTCTGACAAATGAAACGCCAATTGCTCGTAGTTGACGCGCAACTGCTGCTTCAGGAGCAAGCATCGAAAAACATTTTCAACGGTTAAACCTGTTCGACCTACCTTGGCTACTGACGCATCAATGAGATCATCGGCGACCAGGAGTAGTATTTCTGGATGTTGATCCAGTCGATTTGATAACGCCCGAAGCTGAGTTCCAAATTCGTGTTTTGAGTAGTTTTCAAATATACTTGCCTGAGCAATGCGGGTCTCTCGCATGCGGAATCCTCTTGGTTTTTTTGTTTTTTGTTCGTACCTTAAACTTAACAAATTCAAGAGGATTTTTTAATACCTTGCGAAAAATATTCCTTATATTTCAATGGATTGAAAGTTTATGGATGGGCACTAGTTAATAGGGCTAGTGTATCCAATCCCTGAATGTAATCTGGCTCGATTGTAAAACCCATCGATATAGGAAGACAATGCTACTCGCAGAACATCTGTGTTCTCGTATTTTCGGCCTCTGATCTGCTCCCCTTTCAGGCTGTGGTAAAACGATTCCATATGCGCATTATCTGTGCAATGGCCAAGACGATTGTAGCTGCGTCTTAAACCATACTTTTCCAGCTCATCCTGAATTGCATAAGCCATAAACTCAATTCCCCGGTCAGTATGAAATATCAATCCTGGCGATGGTTGGCGCCTTCGAATGACGCGCCTAAGCAGGGGCAGCACATCGTCAGCTGTTCGGCTATCAGAGAGCGACCAGCCCAGGATCCGGCGTGAATAGACATCCATGATTGTAATCAGATACTGATAGTTATTGCCGACTTTGATGTATGTCAGATCAGCAACCCATTGCTCATCACACGCCACCGGTGGCGGTGCATTGTGACGAAGGTTATTACCACTCTGCTGAAACTGTCTGAGCCTGGGTGTTCTCCGAGTCACTGTAACCACCCGACCCTTGATTCCCGATTCACGCATGAGTCGCGCTACCCGCTTCTCTCCTACACGCACACCAGCTTGCTGAAGGCTACGGTGCACACGGGGGCTGCCATAGGTCTCGCGGCTTTTTGAATGCACAGTGCGAATCTGCTCTATCAATTCAATATCTTCCCTGGCTCTGTTGCTCGGCTTTCGCTTCATCCAGTCGTAGTAACCACTACGTGAAACGCCTAGCCAGTTGCAAAGGTATCTGACGCCTAGCTCTCGCCCATATCTTTGGATAAATCCAAATCTTTCTGATGTTGTTCCGCCAGATACCGTTGCCACTTTTTTAGCAGGTCGTTCTCCTGCCGAAGTCGAGCATTTTCCTTTTCCAGCTTCTTAAGGCGATCCAATTCCTTCTTTTCCTTGCTCAGACTTGTGACTTTTTTCTTGCTAGCCACGATCTTTCCTTCTCGGTACTCCTTTCGCCACCGCGATAGCATGAAAGGGTGAATGTCTAAGGTCTTTGCGACATCCTTGATTTTAATATCATCCAAATGCGTAAGCTCTACGGCTTTTGCTTTGAACTCGTTACTGTACTGCCAGGTTTTCCTTGGTTGATTGTACCTCGGCATCGGTGGACTCCTCGTTAGGTTGAGGTGTCCGTTCTAACGGGTGAAGTTCACGGTCGGCTGGAATTACTTGTTATGAGTCTTTTTAGTAAAATGTGCATGATTTCAAAAAATATGGATTCACTGATGCTTCTAATAATTTATTAACTGTAAGATGCGCAATTGCCCTACCATTTTTCACCAACACAGGTGGGGTTGATGTATAAGAGTTGAATGGTGAATTGGATGAGCATTCTCCTCCATATGAATCATACTCATCCCAAATGCTGTCGGAAACTATATTCACTCCCATATGTGCCATATTCATTAAATATCGATTCAGAGTTCATATTCACTTCCAATTTCACCAAGATACTTACCATTATTTGCGATGACACCAGCACCAGCTACAGCAGTGCAAATGTCATTTGCAGAAACATAGCCGGATGTCAGAAATATTATCATTGCGACAATTTTTCATCTTGTACTCATAACGTTTGAATTCAGCCGCCGCGTTAGCGGTCGGCTGGAATGATTTGTTAGAACTCAACCTGCTGGCTAATAATTTATTTCTGGCCATAGTTCGTTAATTTCATCAGCTTGTTGTTGAGCATTAAAAATATTCCCAAATAATTCCGTTTACATCAGTATCTTGGCTAAACTCTTCAGCGGAATCATCTTCCCAACCTAAATGTCGAAGGTCTCCATGAGCACAAGAAAAATCTTGGCGAATCGATACATTCAGCGAGTCCGTTCTTCATAATGCGTATTCGTTCGAAATAAATAGACACGGTTCGACACTTAGGCGAATAGTGTAATCGTTTATTGTCTCGTTTATCCTATTTGCAGAAATTGCAATATGTAGTTTCTTCATCATTATTCTTATGAGTTCTAACGTTTGAATTCAGCCGCCGCGTTAGCGGTCGGCTGGAATGATTTGTTAGAGCTACAGTGTTTATGTTATCGCAGAATAAATCCGTGGCGCTGAGCATGCTACCGCCATTAGGCTGTTAATGATGTATGAACGAATTTTTTTGCTCACAAGCCGCCTTTTTTGTTGCTGTGTTTCTTTGAGAACTTCTGAATCCCTCAGTGAATTTGTTGAGTTTGTTTTTTGTATTTTATT
>CBDBLJ010000019.1:0-1417704 GCA_965206885.1 Amylibacter sp.
ACTTGCGATGAGGCACCGGTGAGGCGGATTTTCCAGTGCGTATCTTCCGATTTCAACAACGATGTCGTCATCGGCGACAGTTAAAAGCGCTTCGATCTTTTGGCTGGTTGGATTTTTCCGGAACTCGGCAAGCAATCCTGCCCTTGCGCTGATATGGCCCAGATTCCCCGCCACTGTCAGAGCGGTTCGTCGGACTGAAGGGTCTGGGTCGCTGAACCCGATTTCCAAGGTGCTTCGCTGTGGGCTGTTCGATTGTATAAGGATGAAGGCTTGGGCACGGACTGTTGGTGCGCCGTGTTCCAGCCATGGCAAGATTTGTGCCTGAGGCAGCTTCAAGCCCACGCTCACAGCGGCTTGCAACACAAACGGGAGCAAGCTGTCGGGCAAGTCCTGTGCGCCAAGGATCTTGCTGATTTCTTTTTTTGCAGCTTCATTCCCAATGGCGCGAAGAGTTTCCAAGGCAAGCTTTTGTTCTGGTAAAGGGGTCGCAATTCCGAACCCCTTAAACCGGTTCCAAAGCGCGACGAGACCCGGAACGGCTATATCTCCCAAGCCCCGTTCCACAATCTGGGCGCACAGCAGGTCGACGTTGGACAGTGTAGCCTTTGCCGTCTTCTCGACGAGGTCTTTGTCGGACAAGCCTTCAAGGTTTTCAACGCCCAAGTCGTGCTGTGAGGTATCTGGCCCTTGCCAATTCCCGCGCTCTTCAAACAGATCCCCTTGCTCTGGGAGTGCCGCTGAATCACGGGGGCCGATCATGCCGCTATAACGCTTTGTTCCCGCTCCTCGATCATCTCCTGATAGGCCCACGGTAGGAGATCTTGCATACGGTTTGCGGGATGATCCTGGATGCGCTCGAGCACCCATGCGAGCCAGGCTTCGGGATTGACGTTGTTCATCTTGGCGGTTTCGATGAGGGTGTAGGCTATGGCGGCGGATTTTCCACCTGCCTCTGATCCCATGAACAGGTAGTTCTTACGTCCAACGGCCACAGGGCGCACCGCACGCTCGGCTGTGTTGTTGTCGATTTCCAGAAAGCCATTGTCGAGATAGGGCCGCGCCTTTGGCATGCGCGCGAGCGCATATCTGATCGCCTTGGCCAGCGGCGTCTTAACGGAGATCTTGCCCAGCTGCTCCTTGAGCCAGATTTCCAACTCATCAAAGATCGGCTTGGCATATTCCTGACGCAGGGCCACGCGCTCAGCAGGCGCCAGACCCCGCGCTTGTGCCTCAACATCATAGAGCTTTCGAATGCGCAGAACGGCTTCGCCCGCCACGGGCAGCTTCAGACTTTCAAACAGGCTATAAAAATCCCGCCGAACATGGGCCATGCAGGCCATCTCTTTGACGCGCCCCGTCCGATAGGCGTCATTATACCCAGCATAGGCATCCGCATGGGCATAGCCCTTGTAGGGCTTGAGATGTTTGCTCGGATGTTCTGCGCCCCGGTTGGTGGAGAACTGATACCACACCGCCGGTGGTGCGCCGCTCGCCCAGGCGCTCTCATCTCTGGCATAGACCCAGAGCCGCGCGGTTTTTGTCTTGTTATTACCGCGTCCCTTGCCCTTTTGGAGCAGTTTGACCGTGGTGTCGTCCATGAAGATCGCTTGCGCCTCAAAAACGTGATCCCGGATGGCATCAGCCACGCGCTCCAACAGCTTAGTGCATTTGCCGACCCAGTTGGCCATGAGCGACCCGCTCAGATCGATGCCTTCATTCTCAAACATCTGGCTCTGTCGATACAGCGGCAGATGATAGCCGTATTTGCAGCACAAGATGTGGGCCATCAACGCAGGGCCGACAAAGCTCTTGGGAATAGGACGGCTTGGCATCTCGGCCTGAACCACCTTCTCACAACAGGTGCAGGCCAGTCGTGGGCGCTCAAGTTGTTTTACGACGTAATGGCCGGGCACATATTCCAGTTCTTCCATCACATCTGTCCCGAGCACTTTGAAGCTGCCACCACAGTCGGTGCAAGCATCACTGGGCGTGATGGTCTTTTTGACCCGCTTGAGCCCCTTGGGGAAAGGTTTGCGCTTGCGCGGGGTACGCGGCGGCTTTGTGGTCTCAGCGTCAGAGGGCCCATTCTCATCATCCGTCTCAGCGGCTTGTTCGATTTCAAGATCTTCAAGGATCAGCGCCAGCGCCAGCTGTGTGCTGCTTTCTGACTTTGAACCGAAGCGATGTTTTTTATGTCCGTGCAATTGCAGGCGCAGATCGGCAATCAGGGTATCTCTGCTCATAATGGCAAGCGCATGGGCGGCGCGCTCCGCAGCAAGAGCCGCTTCCATCTCATTTTCAAGGCGCTTTTGCGCTGTGGCATGGCTCAACGACAGCCCCAACAACTCCGCGTCTTTACGAGCCAATTCCGCCGCTTGTGCGGCCACAAACGCCTGCACGTCAGGGGGCAAATCAGCCAGATTTGGAGGGGTCTTACTCATGCCACTCCTTACCAAATCAAGGGCCTCATGGGAATCCCAAAACGTCAGAAATACCCATAAAACATTGCCTCTAACCTACCATCTTGGGTCGCCATGTCTTGAGCGGCATACGCCAATCCAGACCTTCCATCAGCATCGCAAGCTGCGCACGGCTCAGGTTGATCTTACCTTCCTGAGCAGAGGGCCAGATAAACCGACCCCGTTCAAGGCGCTTGGTAAACAGGCACGCGCCCTGACCATCCCACCAGATCATCTTGATCTGATCACCGCGTCGCCCTCGGAACAAAAACAGATGGCCGGAGTAAGGATCACCCCCCAGAACCTGCTCGGTCTGAACGGCCAGACCGTTGAACCCGCGCCGCATGTCAGTCACCCCCGCCGCCAGCCAGATCTTTGCATCCGCCAGTACCGGGATCATGCCGCCAGCCCACGCGCCAATTCCAGCACAAAGCCCGCATCAACCCCACCGCTCACGCTCAGCTTGCGCCCATTCTCCAAAGTGATCTCAATCTGGGGACTGGTTGTAAGCTGCGCTTCTGGCAGCACAGATGAAACATCAGTATCACTGTTTGCCACTTCGACTGGTATGAAGCCGGTATCACCCGACGCGTCCGGCTGGAACCGCGCATCACCGCGCCACGCGTAAATCCGGCGGGGTGGCACATCATGACGCCGCGAGACCATCGGAACACTCACGCCATCACCTTGGCTCTCCGCCACTAGCCGTCGCTTAAAATCATCCGTGTATTTGGAACCTCGCCCAGCCCGTCGCTTGCTCATCAGAAAAATCCTCATATCGCGCCAACCAAACCGCCAGCCTCGCGCAATAATCGCATCTCAAATCAAACCAAAATAGAGGGGGTTCCCTTGATGCTTACGATCAAACGTACGGGTTTTGATTTTACGAATAGACTCTACGGGGTAGTTGTCCAAAATCACATCAACGGTTTGGGCATTATACAGATTGGCCCAGTAAGCCAGTTGCGCATTCTTAGACAGTTTTGTGTGATCTGTTGCAGAAAGAGCTTTGATATATTCTTTTAGGTGGCACTTCTCCGCTTTGTTGAGTAGATTTAGGATTTCAAATAGAGCATAGATTGATTATCTGGAATGGATGATTGTCTAATTTTGAGTTTGAAGTATTCGGTATCCTTGATGCCTCTGGCTCGCTTACGGATCATTCCTATACTGACATTACCAGCCTCTATCCTGGCGCTTGTGAGCTTGTGTTTGGCGTAGTTGCAGATGCCCACACAATGTTTCCGTAGGGATTTCGCGAACTTTTTTAGATAGAGCATCTGTGACTGATCTGCTATCAGGCACCAACGTTCCAGTTGCTCCGCCATCGCCTCAAATGAAGCGGCACTCCACAGCAGCTGAAGCTGTTCTTTCAAGACGTAAAGTGCATTCAGGTTGCTATTGCTCTCCAGCAACCTTTGCAGCTTGTCACTTTGTTTTTCACTCAACTTATCCGCATTTTTGAGCAACAGATAATGCGTCCCTTTCATCAACTCTTTACCACTTGGATCGGCCTTTCTGAACTCAAGTCGACGCTGATTATGGATAGCTTTGCTGTAGTTTTTCATGACGTGGAAACGGTCAAATACTATGTCGGCCAACGGCAAGGACTCTCTGACAGCCTTTTGGTAGGCAGGCCCCATATCCATCGCTACGGCCTTTATTTTGCAGGCTGTATCTGGTTGCAGTTGTTTCAAAAACCTTGAAAAAACCTCGGCAGTTCGGCCTGCTTCAACCCAGATCAGATGACCGCCAACCATATCGTAGACCACCGTCATGTAGTCATGACCTTTCGCCCGGGCAACTTCATCTACACCAATATATTCCAAGCCAGTTAGCTCTGCAGGATCAAGCGTAGGGAGAGTTTCAATAAGGTATGCCCTGTCGATATTCTTGACCGTTTCCCATCGTATATCCAAATGTCTGGAAACCGCTTGAATAGACATATGCCGACATAATCCACTGATCAGTCGGCAAAATCGGTGAGTGAAACGGCACCCTTTATCAACAAAATCACACCCCTCAATGCGGCGTTCGCCCTTGTTAATATAAACCTGCGCCAGCTCAATCTCGACCACACAAGGATACCCAAAAAGGGGGATGTCGTTTACTTGTCGGCGGACATGCTGGTTGATGCTTCCCTTCTGGCCTGTAGCAGGGTCTATAGCCCTCCTACGCGCGTCTCGGCTGCAGTGAATGACAATCTTAACACCGCCGTCATCCAGTTTAATTTCATTTACACGTTGCCCTTTGAGGCCTAAAATATGCTGCGAGATGTTGATTGTCATATACCTGCTCTATGTAAAGTTATCAGAAACCATACATATCAACAGGTTACTTGGCGGTCGGCATCTTTTTCTACTCAACAAAGCGGAGAAGAGCCTTTAAGGCACTTCTCCGCTTTGTTGAGTAGATTTAGGATTTTAAATAGAGCATAGATTGATTATCTGGAATGGATGATTGTCTAATTTTGAGTTTGAAGTATTCGGTATCCTTGATGCCTCTGGCTCGCTTACGGATCATTCCTATACTGACATTACCAGCCTCTATCCTGGCGCTTGTGAGCTTGTGTTTGGCGTAGTTGCAGATGCCCACACAATGTTTCCGTAGGGATTTCGCGAACTTTTTTAGATAGAGCATCTGTGACTGATCTGCTATCAGGCACCAACGTTCCAGTTGCTCCGCCATCGCCTCAAATGAAGCGGCACTCCACAGCAGCTGAAGCTGTTCTTTCAAGACGTAAAGTGCATTCAGGTTGCTATTGCTCTCCAGCAACCTTTGCAGCTTGTCACTTTGTTTTTCACTCAACTTATCCGCATTTTTGAGCAACAGATAATGCGTCCCTTTCATCAACTCTTTACCACTTGGATCGGCCTTTCTGAACTCAAGTCGACGCTGATTATGGATAGCTTTGCTGTAGTTTTTCATGACGTGGAAACGGTCAAATACTATGTCGGCCAACGGCAAGGACTCTCTGACAGCCTTTTGGTAGGCAGGCCCCATATCCATCGCTACGGCCTTTATTTTGCAGGCTGTATCTGGTTGCAGTTGTTTCAAAAACCTTGAAAAAACCTCGGCAGTTCGGCCTGCTTCAACCCAGATCAGATGACCGCCAACCATATCGTAGACCACCGTCATGTAGTCATGACCTTTCGCCCGGGCAACTTCATCTACACCAATATATTCCAAGCCAGTTAGCTCTGCAGGATCAAGCGTAGGGAGAGTTTCAATAAGGTATGCCCTGTCGATATTCTTGACCGTTTCCCATCGTATATCCAAATGTCTGGAAACCGCTTGAATAGACATATGCCGACATAATCCACTGATCAGTCGGCAAAATCGGTGAGTGAAACGGCACCCTTTATCAACAAAATCACACCCCTCAATGCGGCGTTCGCCCTTGTTAATATAAACCTGCGCCAGCTCAATCTCGACCACACAAGGATACCCAAAAAGGGGGATGTCGTTTACTTGTCGGCGGACATGCTGGTTGATGCTTCCCTTCTGGCCTGTAGCAGGGTCTATAGCCCTCCTACGCGCGTCTCGGCTGCAGTGAATGACAATCTTAACACCGCCGTCATCCAGTTTAATTTCATTTACACGTTGCCCTTTGAGGCCTAAAATATGCTGCGAGATGTTGATTGTCATATACCTGCTCTATGTAAAGTTATCAGAAACCATACATATCAACAGGTTACTTGGCGGTCGGCATCTTTTTCTACTCAACAAAGCGGAGAAGAGCCCCTTTTAAGACGTATAAGTTCTTTTTATTGTGGAGAAGGCTCTGGGGCCAATATCATTTTGGTGAGCAGGGGAGTAGGTTTTTGTGAAGCCCTGTCTTTGGGGGGGGGCAAGCAGGCCAAGCGACCCGTAACCTTATCGGGCTGACGGAGTTTGGCGTATGGATAAAAGGTGGGCCCACCTACATGCGTTTCGACTTGAGTTGAAACGCAATTCGCTACCTCTCGCTTACGCTCGAACGCGATTTACGTTACCATTTTTCAAGTAAAGCCAAAACGCTTTAGTTGTGGCTGTATATGACCGAACAAGGGTTGATGGCGCTTGCACCTATTTTCATTAATGATTGAGGTGGTTCTCGCATTTGACGCTGTTACCCGCCCTTTGAAAACCCGTTAACCACTTTTGCTAGCAGGGATGTTATACTGTGGGAATGGTTAAGGGGGGCTTAGATGGGCGTACTGTTATCGTTAGGAACGTGTCACCCTTGCGGCAAAGCAGCCTTGTTTTGCATTGTGAAGGTGAATGTAACTTATGGCATTATCCGCAAACGCATCATTAAGGCATTCTTTTAGGTTTTTACCTTCGACAACATCCGCGGTCCGCATCATATGAGTGTCATCGAATGCACGAATAGAAATGAGCCGTGAAGATATGACATCTGGAACGGTGTTAGGTTTTATATGTGCTGCTGCGCTATTCTTACCTACATATATCGCGTGGCTTGCTTGATAAGGCGAAGCTTCAGGAAGATGGCTGTAGTTTACCAAGAGGATGGTTTCGCCAACTTCGACATCTGCAAGGCTGACCCTGCATGGGAAGCCTGGGTTTTCAGTTACAGCTTCAAGAATTGCATTTGCATTTACGAGTTCTGTTTCTGACATCGTAAAATAATGTGCGAATTGTTTGTTATCTAAAGAGTGTATTTGAAAAGACATTAAAGGCTCCGTGTCTTAGGTTTCTAAAATGTATCGCACGACTGTGATGTGCTATTCGAACCGTTTCTTGCTACTTATAAATTTGTTGTAACATTTTAAGTTTATAGTTTTGCATACCGTTGCATACAAACTAACCCTTGCGAGACTCACTAGAATAATGCAAAAGCCCACCAAACCCATTCAACTCACCCCATCGGAGGTTACATATGACTGTTACCGTAGGCACAGATTCCAATAAAACACGGAAGACTTTGACTGTCGGCACTGCCAGCGTCGACTATTACTCAATTCCAGCCGCGACTGCTGCAGGCTTGGGCGATTTTTCAAAATTGCCAGCAGCCCTCAAAGTTGTTCTAGAAAACATGCTACGGTTTGAAGATGACGGCCGCACAGTTTCTACAGACGACATTAAGGCGTTTGCAGAATGGGCTACAAAAGGTGGCAACAACCCACGCGAAATCGCATACCGTCCAGCCCGTGTTTTGATGCAAGATTTCACAGGTGTTCCTGCTGTTGTTGATTTGGCGGCTATGCGTGATGGTATCGTTGCATTGGGCGGTGACGCTGAAAAGATTAACCCACTGAACCCAGTTGATTTGGTAATCGACCACTCAGTGATGATTGACGAATTTGGCAACCCACGTGCGTTCCAAATGAACGTTGACCGTGAATACGAGCGTAACCTTGAGCGCTATACATTCCTAAAATGGGGCCAAAAAGCCTTTAACAATTTCCGCGTAGTTCCTCCAGGCACAGGCATCTGTCACCAAGTGAACCTTGAGTATCTTTCACAGACTGTTTGGAAAGACACGGACCAGAATGGTGTTGAAGTGGCTTACCCAGATACGCTTGTGGGGACTGACAGCCACACAACTATGGTGAATGGCGCTGCTGTTTTAGGTTGGGGCGTTGGCGGTATTGAGGCCGAAGCTGCGATGCTTGGTCAGCCAATTTCTATGTTGATCCCAGAAGTTGTTGGGTTCGAGCTAACAGGCGCAATGATGGAAGGTACAACAGGTACTGACCTTGTGCTTAAAGTTGTTGAACTTCTGCGCGCTAAAGGCGTTGTAGGCAAATTCGTAGAGTTCTACGGGGCTGGCCTAGATAGCCTGCCATTGGCAGATCGCGCAACAATCGCGAACATGGCGCCAGAATACGGTGCCACATGTGGTTTCTTCCCAATCGATGGTGAAACACTACGTTACCTACGCAACACGGGTCGTGACGAAGACCGCGTTCAATTGGTTGAAGCATACGCAAAAGAAAACGGTTTCTGGCGCGATGCTGATTACGCACCAGTTTACACAAGCACATTGTCATTGGACATGAGCACAATCGTTCCAGCCATCTCTGGTCCAAAACGTCCACAAGATTACGTGGCATTGACAGACGGCCAATCAGCATTCCGCAAAGAAATGGAAGAAACGTTCAAACGTCCAATGGGCAAAGAAGTGGCTGTTAAGGGTGAAGATTATTCATTGGAAAGCGGCGACATTGTTATCGCATCCATCACATCTTGTACCAACACATCAAACCCATACGTGATGATCGGTGCGGGCCTTGTGGCACGTAAAGCAGCAGCACTTGGTTTGAATCGTAAGCCTTGGGTTAAAACGTCTTTGGCCCCTGGTTCACAAGTTGTGTCTGCATATCTTGAAGCGGCTGACTTGCAAAAAGATCTCGACACGATTGGTTTCAATCTAGTGGGTTACGGCTGTACAACATGTATCGGTAACTCTGGCCCAATCCAAAAAGAATTGTCAGAAGCTATTGCTGAGGGCGATTTGGTGGCGACATCTGTCCTGTCTGGTAACCGTAACTTTGAAGGCCGTATTTCTCCTGATGTACGTGCGAACTACTTAGCATCCCCTCCATTGGTTGTGGCTTATGCGTTGGCAGGTACTTTGGATATCAACCTTGCAACTGATGTGATCGCGCAAGACAAAGACGGTAACGATGTTTACCTGAAAGACATCTGGCCAACGACACAAGAAGTTGCTGAAATGGTTGAGCAGACTGTGACACGTGAGGCGTTTGTTACTAAATACGCAGACGTGTTCAAAGGCGACGAGAAATGGCAAGCTGTTGAAACAACAGAAGCGCAAACATATGATTGGCCAGCGGCGTCAACTTATATTCAAAATCCACCTTACTTCCAAGGTATGAACAAAGAACCGGGTGTGATTTCAAACGTTGAAGGCGCTAAGGTCCTCGCGATCCTAGGCGATATGATCACAACCGATCACATCTCTCCTGCTGGCGGTTTTGCGGTCACTTCCCCTGCAGGCGAATACCTAACAGAACGTCAGGTTCCAGTACGTGAGTTCAACTCTTACGGCTCTCGTCGTGGTAACCACGAAGTTATGATGCGCGGCACATTCGCCAACATTCGCATCAAAAACGAGATGCTGACAGACGTTGAAGGCGGCTATACGAAAGACGCAGACGGCAACCAAACGTCTATCTATGACGCAGCTATGGCACACCAAGAAAACGGCACACCATTGGTTGTGTTCGGTGGTCAACAGTACGGCGCGGGTTCATCGCGTGACTGGGCTGCTAAAGGTACAGCACTCTTGGGTGTGAAAGCGGTTATTGCTGAAAGCTTTGAGCGTATTCACCGGTCTAACTTGGTAGGCATGGGTGTTATCCCGTTCGAATTCACAGGCGGTGACAGCCGTAAATCTTTGGGTCTAACGGGTGAAGAGGTTGTTTCGATCTCAGGTCTATCTGGTGATATCGAACCACTATCAAACGTGCCATGTTCAATCACATTCCCGAATGGCGATGTAAAAGAAATCCAACTGAAGTGTCGTATCGATACAGCCGTAGAAATCGAATACATCGAACACGGCGGTGTCTTGCACTATGTTCTACGCAACTTGGCTAAATCATAAGCCAGAGTAGAGTTAAATAAAAAAGGCCCTCACATTTGTGGGGGCCTTTTTTTATGTATGAGATATTTTGAAGTTATTTTACATTACAAGCACAGCGTGCAATTCCAACTTTTGCAGAGGTTGTATAGAACGGTGGCAGTTGCATAATAGCTTGGCTTAACTCCTCTATAGTTCCTTTTACTGGCGGGAAGAAATACTGCAAATTACAGGGGAAAGTTTGTGGTACAGGCCCTTCCATGGTTGAACCATAGGCACCAAGTCCCATAATTGTTGTCGTGTCATCTGGATCAGGCGCATTCAAGAATACGAATGTGCCATATTTCGGGTGTGTTAAATATTTCTCGGCATCAGCACGTGTCTTTGGGTCTGCCATTAATTGATAACGGGCCATAGCATAACTGCGCGTGACATTCATAAAGGCGGTATGGACTGGACTTATGTCGAATCTATCGGCGCAGGCCTGAATGACATTGCCAAAAGGATCAAGGAAGGCCACGGCATTACTATTTGAATGATCTGAAGCCATTTTTTCTAGTAGGAGAAGGACTTTATCATCTGGCAGCCTTGTATCTGCGACCTGATATTTGAAAGCGTCAGGATAAGGGATCGTTTCTTGCCCGATCACAGTTTGGGCATTGCGATAGGTTTGATAAATTACAGAATCTTCTGGCAGAGCGCTTGGATCGGTTAAATCTTTTGGTAGGCTGCCTGAATCTGAGCTTTGGTCTCGGACGGTATCCATGGTCGCGCTGAAAATATCCAAACATCCAACCAAACTTTGGGCAGAGGCTGTTGTGTCCTTAAAGGCTACATTGAGACCGCCTTTATAATTGCGTACGTATTTTTTTGGATCCTGTTTGGCATCTCCCGTGGCGTAATAGCCAAAGGTACCTATGGCTTGTTTTCTAAGCTTTGCAGGAAGCGTATTAAATTCAAAGCTAGAGTCGTAGTTAATGCCCGCAAAATCGTCGATTGCAACCACGGCAACATTAAAGCCAGCGGTCATCAAAGTGCCTGTACACATAGCGCATGGATCTAGCGTGGTGACAACGGTCAAATCTTTGGGCTCAGGAAGTTTTAATGCATCTTTATTTGCATAATACCAATAGACGAGCTGACGTTCGCCGTGGGCCGTTGGATCATAGGTAAACAATTTGCCATCTCCGGGAAGGGGACGAAGTACATTGTTTGGAATGGCATGGACAACCTCACCCGTTTTATTGTCGACAATGCAACCGCCAACGGCGAAAGTTCCTTGGGCTGATGCATGCATGGCTTGGTCTAATACAGTTTGGGCGGCCTCTGTGGCTGTTTTAATGTTTGTCATATAAAAGTTCATCCTAAAAAATTAGTTAAAAGCTACTGAATAACTCGTGTTTACTATTTAAAGGAAATCTATTTTGAGTAGATTTTTGTGGTTAAAACATATTTTAAAAATTTGAGCTATGTAGAAAATTCAATTTAGAGTTGAGTTTTCAGGTTATTGCAATCTGTGAAATACGCAACGAAATAATATAAATGCTGATGTAAGCCGCAAATTGCTTGGTAAGTAGTATGTTGTATGACGCCCTATGTAACTTGGGCAAAAGTAGGTGAAGATTTACTTTGAAGCCAAACGCACAGATAGCTACATAGCGGCGAACTACGGCTTTCAGATATTAGAACATTCGTTATTTTCTATCACTGAATTCGCTTTGTGAAGCGTCAGACGTTTTGTTAAGTCCATCGGATCAATCCAATGATGGCAGACGCTGCGTAAAAAGCCTGCAACAAGAGGAACGTCCATCGCCGATCGAGGATGGCCCAACCCGCAAATAGACATGATGATATCAAGAGAAGCGAAAACCCAAGCATCTCTGCGCCGATGTTTAAGGCAATCGACATCGCGTAGATCATTGCCAAGACGGAACCGATGACCTCAAATATTGATGTGAGCTTGCGTCGTCCGTCAGCTTTGGTGCTTTCTGTATTAAAATCAGTCAATGTAATATTACTCCTTATTGAACTTGAGGCTTTCCAATTTGATAGGTTAAAGCTATACATGACACAAATGAATTATTGGCATAATTTAATCAATTAATGTCATTAAGGGTGGAGTGATGAACACTAAACTTGAAATCGATGCATTGCGTGCATTGCGGGCAATAGGAACTCATGGCGGCGTCACCAAGGCTGCAAATCAAATGGGGCTATCTCAATCTGCGGTAAGCCATAAAATTAGGCGATTGGAGAATGCATTGGATTGTAATCTCTTAGCCAGACAAGCTGGAGGGGCACTTTTTACAGAAGAAGGCAAACGACTTCACGATTATGCGTTGCGCATCATAAGTCTGCATGATGAAGCCTTAGCAGATTTGGGAAAGAAACCGTTGGATGGAACTATCCGCCTCGGCATGACCGAGGATGTAGCGACAAGTGACATAGCAGAAATCTTGGGGCGTTTTACAAGATTGTATCCATCGGTCAGTGTTCGAACTCGTACCAGCCAAAGTTTGAATGTTCAGGCGTGGTTGAATGCAGGAGAGCTCGATCTTGCTATGATGCAGGTGTTCTCAGGTGACGTAAGGCAAGATGATCAGGTTCTCTTTGATGATAGCCTTCATTGGGTCAAGTCACGTGATCTACAATTGGACATCTCTAAACCTATTCCGTTTTTGTCGTTCGACACGAATTGTTTCTATAGGAAATGGGGCTTCTCCGAAGGATTACATCAAGGACATTCGCTTGAGAAAGTTCTTGAGTGCCCTAGTGCAGCAGGAATTCAGGCTGGCGTTCGCTCTGGGCTTGGCATTGCCTTGCTGAATGGAATGCATGTAACCTCGGACATTGAGGTGATAGACAATTTGTTCCCGCCGCCACCTGATATAACTTTCGTAGCCCGTATTAATCCTAAGAGTAGGTCAACCACAATCAAAACATTGGTCTCAGAAATCGTGCGTGAATTTCAAGGATCGTTGCCTCTACGTGCAGCAGAATGAACCTCAATGACCTAGCGAAGACAAAAAGGCAAAACCTTTTGGCACGCTATATCAGCATATCTAGGTTTAGGTATTTACGACCGATTACTGAAATAAATCATATTTTGTGAACTGCAATTGTAGACAGCATCGAAAGTGAAAATTGATAAACTGAGCCCCGGGGAGGGAGCTCAGTTTTAGCTGCATTTAATCCAGTCTATTTTTTCCTGAGTTCGTAGGTTTTGTCGGCTTGTGGGGTGTTTTTTTGTTTAACTTCAGGCCCTGGCTTCCGGGAGGGTAAAGTAGTGCCCCTAATGGCAATTGAGGGTTGCGGTTTCTGGAGGTTCTGCTACACTCCCGCACATGTTCATCCGCACCAAACATGATCCCGAACGCAAGCGCACCCGCATCCAGATCGTCCAGTCGGTGCGCACCGGTCAGAAGGTTCGCCAGAAGGTCGTCCGGCATGTCGGCATCGCGCATAACGACACTGAAGTCGAGGACCTCAAGCGCCTGGCTGGCCGGATCATGGAAGAACTGCGTACCGCACAGTCCCCGCAAATGGAACTGTTCACCCCAACGGAATATGCTGATCTGGCGACACTTGTGCGCACCGCCCCGCGTCCGGAAAAACTGAATGTCGATCTTGGGGAGTGCCGCGAAGAGTCCCGCCTGTCGCTTGGTTTGCGCGATGTGATGGGGGAGGTTTATTCCGGCCTGGGCTGGAATGGGCTTCTGGGCACCCGGCGCAAGAGCAGCGATCGCATTTTACGCGAACTGGTGCTGGCGCGCCTGTCGCAGCCAGAGAGCAAGCGGGCAACGGTGGATGCACTGGCCCACAGGGTCGGGATCACCCTCAATCTGGACCGGGTCTACCAGGCTATGGACTACATGGACGCGGCGACGATCAACCGGGTCTGTCGGATGTCACACGAGGCGGCGGAGACGCTTCTGGCGGGACCGGTCGATGTCCTCTTCTACGACTGCACAACACTGGCCTTCGATACAGATCGGGAGGATCCGGAAGACGCGTCCGACCGCTTGCTGGCCAAGGGGTACAGCAAGGACGGGAAATCGCATCGCAGTCAGGTGGTGTTGGCGCTGATGGTCACCACCGACGGCTTGCCGGTCGGCTATGACCTGTTTCCCGGCAATATGTGGGAAGGCCATACGCTTGAGGCCGCGATCAAGGGGTTGGAAGAGCGCTACAAGCTCGGAAAGATCACGCTGGTGGCAGATGCCGGGATGCTCAGCGCCGACAATCAGGATATGTTGCGCACCAAAGGCCTGCCGTTCATTCTGGGCTATCGCCTGAAGTCGGCCCCGGCGGGCGTGAAAGACAAGGCCCTGGACACGGGCGGTTACAAGCCATGGGCCGGACACGGCGCGGCGGAGGGCGCTGCCGAGGCGGGGCGCTACAAGGTGATTGAGCATGACGGTGCCCGGATCATCGTCACCTTCTCGCCCGCCCGCGCCCGCAAGGATGCCCACAAGCGCCAGAAGGCCCTTGAGCGCCTGCAAAAGAAGCTTCGGCGGAGCCGGAGCCCCGCCAGTGTCAGTCACCGGGGATATGCCCGCTTCCTCTCGTTTCCCGATACGGGCGAGATCACACTTGATCAGGACAAGATCGACGCGGCAGCCCAATGGGACGGGCTGCACGCCATCATCGTTCATGGCAGGGACGATCTCGCACCCGAGGCGGCCATCGCCCAATATCACCAGCTCTGGCTGATCGAAACCTGCTTCCGCACCAACAAGCATGACCTGAAAATCCGACCCGTCTATCACTGGACGCCGCGGCGGATACAGGCCCATATCGCCATCTGCTACATGGCTTTCTGTTGCCTGCAACACCTGCGCAAGCGCCTGCAGATGCTGGGCCATCCCATGAGCCCGGCCCGCATCCGTCGGGAACTCGACCGACTTCAGATTTCCATCCTGAGGCGCAAGGGCACCAGCGAACAATATGCCATGCCCAGCCCGGCCACAACCGACGCCAAACGCATCCTGCGCTGTGTTGGCCTGTCGTGGAACGAAGCACCCTTCAGGATGCCGCCGGAAAGAACGCGCAAGCCCAGACCTGAAAAGGCCTGATCGACACTCTCTGACCGTTGAATCCCATCGCCGGAAATCCGCGATGTAGTGCCCTGTGAAAAAGCAGGCCAATAATATCAATGTGTTACAGCCGAAATCCTACGAAGTCAGGAGCTGCATTTAATCCAGTCTATTTTTTCGTAATCAAAAAGTAGACGACTGCACCTAATAAGGCTCCAATAACCCAAGAGAAACCCGACAAGAAACCAAGTCCAGGAACCCAGACTGTAGCAACTGAGAAGATTGCTGGGATTACAAATGCAACAAGAGCTTTTTTGTTCCAGCCATTATCGTAAAAATACTCACCATCCTCAGAAGCGGAGAAGAGTTGCTGAATATCCAACTTCCCGTTTTTAATCATGTAATAATCAACAATCATAATTCCGTAGACAGGTGCCAGAACTGCACCCAAAGTGTTCACAAAGTTAAAAATGCCAATTTGACTGATTGTTGAAACCCATAAACCACCAATAACGAGCGCAAACCCAGACGTGATCAAACCTCCAACTCGGAAATTAATCTTACTAGGCATCAAGTTTGCAAGGTCATATGCTGGTGGAATAAAGTTTGCCACCAAGTTGATCCCGACAGTTGCTGCAAAGAACATGATTGCTGCAATGAATGTTAAAGGTAGAGAGTCTACGCGCTCAATAATATCTGTTGGGTTGGTTAATGGTTCGCCCCAGATGGCGACGGTTCCTGCGGTAACGATCAGGGCGATCAATGAGAAGAAGGCTATATTCAGCGGCAATCCAGTGAAATTCCCCTTTTTCATCTCCCCTTGAGTTTTAACAAATCGTGAAAAATCACCATAGTTGATAACGACCGCTGCAAAATAGGCGATCATTGTACCTACGATAGCAAGGAAAGCTGAGAATGTTCCGCCGTCATAATCTCCAGTTCCTTTAAAGATCGTGCCCATTTCAGACATTAAACCACTACCCGCTTTGTACCAAATAACGCCTGCAAGGAGTATCATAACCACATAGACAAACGGGCCTGCAAAGTTCAAAAAGCGTGTAATCCAATCAATACCATTCCAAAATAACCAAATTTGGAATGCCCAGACCAGTAGGAATGAAACCCAGTCAATACCACTCATACCAAGGAAAGCTGGATCACCGTTCCCCCCCATAACTGAACTGATCAGCAACGATACTGCTGTGGATGCAAAATACGTTTGTGCACCGTACCAAAAGATTGCAACGATTGCGCGAACAATTGCGGGGAAATTGGCCCCCCTTACGCCCATACTGGCGCGTGCCATAACTGGGAACGGAATACCGTATTTAACGCTAGGTTCACCCATTAAATTGACGAGCCACATCACGAACAGCCCTGCGACCATGATTGCTGCAAATACCGTCCAGCCATTTAATCCATATGTCAGGAACAACGACGCTGCTAACGTATATCCGAACAAGCTTTGTACATCGTTTGCCCATACATTGAAAATTTCAAACCACCCCCAAGTTCGCTTGTCGGCTGGTATTGGTGCTAGATCTTCGTTGTATAAACTTGGATCGTGTTTTTTGATTGATAGTTCTTCGTTCATGTCTTCCCCCGTCCTTTTCCCATTGCTACGGTTGCACGTTTGATTGCATTGTTTTAGTATCGTGCAATATTATGTGCAATAATCCGTGCAATAATGCGTGCATAATGTCAAGATATTTTGTAAGTAAGGAAAAACAGTGAAAATCGGATATGCGAGCGTTTCAGCAAAATGGTACCAAAGTGAAGTTCAGATCAGTGAGCTGGAAAAGCAAGGCTGCGACAAGATTTGGAAGGAGTCTGTGCTTGAAGTTGAGAGCCCAGAAAAAGCTTTGAGTAAGTTCCTTAAAGAAGTTTCAAAAGGCGACACGGTCGTTGCAACCCGTTTGGCATCAGTAGCTCAATCGGCTCCGGACTTACTTAGCTTACTTGAACAAATCCATAAAAAAGGGGCTTACTTTCGGTCACTTGCAGAACCTTGGGCTGACACCAATTTAGAAGGTGGCGACCGTGTTATTGAGACAATTAGAGGGTTAATCGACTTTGAGATTGCAGTGGCAGATGCTGAAAGTCGAGTACAAGAAAATCGCCCAAAAACATTCGGCTTAACCGCAGGCAGGCCTCAAAAGTTGACAGAGCAGAAAAAATTAGAGGCTATTTCCTTGCTTGGAATTGGAAAATCTGCGGCCGAGGTCAGTCGTATGTTAGGCGTAAGTAGAAGTACAATTTCAAGATTGAAAAACGAAAAATAATATAGAGGCATAAAATTGATCAATCCGCTAACTATAGCTGAACTGTGCATGGGTACAACGCGGTGGAGGCCGCATGAACTTTAAAATATAGTATTATCAATAGGATAAATAGATGTCCTAGTTGGGACATACCCTCATGTCGGCGATATCATAAGATTTAAAGGCCTCCGAATGCCAGAGACCTTTTTAATAAATTACTGTCTTATCTAACTGTCAAAACTGGGCATTTGGCCAGCAGTTCCACACGGTGAGATACGCCGCCGCGCAGTGTTGCTTCGATATTGCCCATGCCGCGTGATCCAATCACGATCATATCTGCCGCATGATGCTTGGCACGTGCCACGATTGTGCGGGCAACAGGGCCCTCGATGATTTCACTGGTAGCGCCTTTTGCACCGCTTTCGATTGCGTGGTTTCTTGCGTCATCTACGAGGGATTTTGAAAGCTGTTTTAAGATATCTTTGTTGCCCCCAGTCATATGTTCGCTATTTGCATATTGTGCAAGTTCAGGTGGCAGGTTTTGAGTTTTCATAACATAAAGAACGATAACATTTGCCTTCACTCCAGAGGCGATTTCTGCTGCATATTTAACGGCTTTCGTGGAATGCTGTGAACCATCAACAGCAACGAGTATTTTTTCTATCATCTTTAGGAGCCTTTCAAATGTTATTTGTGGGCTAACTGAGAGTTTCTGAGCTGCCGATCTGTAAAGCTATGCGATTATAGCAGTCATATTCAAGGGGTAAGTATTTATTGAACCGAGATGGGTTTTGTATAAAGGTGCGTAAATGCGCCTATTAAAGAGGTGCCGTTGATAGCTTTTATAAACAATTGGAATAACCCGATGCCATCTTTTGAAACTCTCATAGCCTTCTTTCTGGCCTCTGCGCTTTTCGCTTTTTTACCAGGACCTGCGATGCTTTATGCTACAGCACAAACAATTGCGCGGGGCAGGCGTGCTGGTTGGATGGCCGCTCTTGGCCTTCACCTTGGTGGATATGTGCACGTGATCGCTGCCGCCCTTGGGTTGGCTGTTTGATTTTCCAATAATTGGTTAAAACCACCAGCTTTTAGCTGGTCAGCTTTAGCGTTATTTACATAAGGTTTCCTTCCATTTTAAGACCCAGCGTTGCGGTAAGGTCTTAAAATGGAAGGAAACCTTATGATCTATTCTACTGGAAGTCATAGCAGATATTATCACAGATACCATATCGTTTGGGTAACAAAATATCGTTACAAGGTGCTGCGTGGTGAAATGCGTGAGCGTATTCGGACATTGATACGACAAACGTGCAATGAATTGGGCGTACACATTGAAAAAGGCGTATTGTCTACCGACCATGTGCATATGTTTGTGTCAGTCCCGCCGCACGTCCCAATTTCAAAGGTGATGCAACGCGTAAAAGGGAGGTCCTCATACAAGATACAGCGGGAGTACCCCGAATTACGCAAACGCTATTGGGGGCAACGGTTCTGGGCTAGAGGCTATTTTTCAACGACGAGTGGAAATGTGACGGATGACGTTATTCGTCAGTATCTTGAATTACATTCAAAACGTGAACCTACCGACGAAAGTCGGTAGTTGTTCAGTATACTGTCTTGGAATGCTGAACCCAATGCTGCCAGTCAGGGGAAGTTTATAAAGCATACGCGCGCCAGATAGGGAACGGTCTGTTATGCTAACATCCAATTCCCTTTCCACAATATGAGAGATGGAACGACCCGTAAGCTTATGCCACGCTAATAAAGAGTCACCTATTGCAAGGATTTTTGGTTTGGCTTCTTGGGCCACCACTGGTGAATAATTTATAAGACAAAATAGTAATATGATCTTGAATAAAGCGTTATTCATTAAATGTATCCATAGGGCAATAATCTTATGTTGAATTTCAATCTGGGCTGTAACTTAATACCTTTGGAGGTTCTGTAAAGGATACAATCTGCTTACGCGTAAAAGAATAGGGGGTTATGGTTTTTGCCATTACTGTTCTTTTGTTCTAAGGAACGCTTACGATCTGATTTTAAGCCGTTTTTTTGATGTGAGGCGTATAGTGAGTAAACCTAAAAAAGAACCTGCGGGGAATAGCCTTTTTGTCTTAGAGTCTGGCCGAAAACTATTTCAATGATTTCAACCCCTTGCTAATCGCCGTGTGACCATTCTGATATGGGCGATGAGGAGCCAGCTTTCAGCAGAAGCAATGGATTTCTCCCAATCTTTTGCCAATCGGCGGCACCGCCCCAACCAGGCAAAGGTGCGCTCGACAACCCACCGTCTTGGAATGAGTTCAAATCCCACAGCCTTGTCACTGCGCTTTAAAATTTCGATAGTCCAACAGCCCATATTTTCTAAAGCTTCTCGTAATTTTGGCCCCGCATATCCTCCATCGGCAAACACATGTCGGAGTTTGGGATGGGAGTAGTAGATAGATTTGAGGACATCAACGGCCCCATCTCGATCTTGAATGCCCGCACTGTGGATGATAAATCCGATCAACAGCCCGATGGTATCTGTGATGATATGGCGCTTACGGCCGTTTATCTTTTTCCCTGCGTCGTAGCCGGAAACACCACCGCTTTCTGTCGTTTTAACACTCTGGCTGTCAATAACACCTGCACTTGGACTGGCTGCGCGACCTGCCAATTCCCGCGCCTTGATGACAAGCGTATCGTTGATCCGGTACAACACGCCATTGTCCCGCCAGTCGTAAAAATACTCCTGTATTGTAGTCCTCGGCGGGAAATCTTTCGGGATCATTCGCCACTGACATCCCGTGCTCGCCATGTATTGCACTCCGTCCCACACATCGCGCATTTCGGTTGTTCTGGGCCGACCAACCACATTGGATTCTGGCAGCAGTGGTTCAATTATTGCCCACTCTTCGTCCGTGCAATCACTTGCATAACGCCCATTGTTTCGCTCATATAGGGGGCGAGTAATATCAGTCCAAGCCATAAAATTCTCCATCTTATTTGATAAAGAGAGTGAATCACAACTTACTGATATTACTCAACTAGTTTTCGGCCAGACACTTAGGGCTGATGATATGTATTCCTTCTTTGATCTGTTATAATTTCCCAAGTTTATTAAGCTCTACAGGTGCAGGGGCACCAGATGCGGCAGCGCAAACGTTTTTCTTTTATGTGGTCTACGTCTTCTTCCCGATTTGGGTGGTTACCATGATTTGGCTTTACCGTATTGGCGAGTTGAGTATTGGCAAAAACCGCCTGACTTCGTAGGATTTCGGCTGTAACACATTGATATTATTGGCCTGCTTTTTCACAGGGCACTACATCGCGGATTTCCGGCGATGGGATTCAACGGTCAGAGAGTGTCGATCAGGCCTTTTCAGGTCTGGGCTTGCGCGTTCTTTCCGGCGGCATCCTGAAGGGTGCTTCGTTCCACGACAGGCCAACACAGCGCAGGATGCGTTTGGCGTCGGTTGTGGCCGGGCTGGGCATGGCATATTGTTCGCTGGTGCCCTTGCGCCTCAGGATGGAAATCTGAAGTCGGTCGAGTTCCCGACGGATGCGGGCCGGGCTCATGGGATGGCCCAGCATCTGCAGGCGCTTGCGCAGGTGTTGCAGGCAACAGAAAGCCATGTAGCAGATGGCGATATGGGCCTGTATCCGCCGCGGCGTCCAGTGATAGACGGGTCGGATTTTCAGGTCATGCTTGTTGGTGCGGAAGCAGGTTTCGATCAGCCAGAGCTGGTGATATTGGGCGATGGCCGCCTCGGGTGCGAGATCGTCCCTGCCATGAACGATGATGGCGTGCAGCCCGTCCCATTGGGCTGCCGCGTCGATCTTGTCCTGATCAAGTGTGATCTCGCCCGTATCGGGAAACGAGAGGAAGCGGGCATATCCCCGGTGACTGACACTGGCGGGGCTCCGGCTCCGCCGAAGCTTCTTTTGCAGGCGCTCAAGGGCCTTCTGGCGCTTGTGGGCATCCTTGCGGGCGCGGGCGGGCGAGAAGGTGACGATGATCCGGGCACCGTCATGCTCAATCACCTTGTAGCGCCCCGCCTCGGCAGCGCCCTCCGCCGCGCCGTGTCCGGCCCATGGCTTGTAACCGCCCGTGTCCAGGGCCTTGTCTTTCACGCCCGCCGGGGCCGACTTCAGGCGATAGCCCAGAATGAACGGCAGGCCTTTGGTGCGCAACATATCCTGATTGTCGGCGCTGAGCATCCCGGCATCTGCCACCAGCGTGATCTTTCCGAGCTTGTAGCGCTCTTCCAACCCCTTGATCGCGGCCTCAAGCGTATGGCCTTCCCACATATTGCCGGGAAACAGGTCATAGCCGACCGGCAAGCCGTCGGTGGTGACCATCAGCGCCAACACCACCTGACTGCGATGCGATTTCCCGTCCTTGCTGTACCCCTTGGCCAGCAAGCGGTCGGACGCGTCTTCCGGATCCTCCCGATCTGTATCGAAGGCCAGTGTTGTGCAGTCGTAGAAGAGGACATCGACCGGTCCCGCCAGAAGCGTCTCCGCCGCCTCGTGTGACATCCGACAGACCCGGTTGATCGTCGCCGCGTCCATGTAGTCCATAGCCTGGTAGACCCGGTCCAGATTGAGGGTGATCCCGACCCTGTGGGCCAGTGCATCCACCGTTGCCCGCTTGCTCTCTGGCTGCGACAGGCGCGCCAGCACCAGTTCGCGTAAAATGCGATCGCTGCTCTTGCGCCGGGTGCCCAGAAGCCCATTCCAGCCCAGGCCGGAATAAACCTCCCCCATCACATCGCGCAAACCAAGCGACAGGCGGGACTCTTCGCGGCACTCCCCAAGATCGACATTCAGTTTTTCCGGACGCGGGGCGGTGCGCACAAGTGTCGCCAGATCAGCATATTCCGTTGGGGTGAACAGTTCCATTTGCGGGGACTGTGCGGTACGCAGTTCTTCCATGATCCGGCCAGCCAGGCGCTTGAGGTCCTCGACTTCAGTGTCGTTATGCGCGATGCCGACATGCCGGACGACCTTCTGGCGAACCTTCTGACCGGTGCGCACCGACTGGACGATCTGGATGCGGGTGCGCTTGCGTTCGGGATCATGTTTGGTGCGGATGAACATGTGCGGGAGTGTAGCAGAACCTCCAGAAACCGCAACCCTCAATTGCCATTGGGGGCACTACTTTACCCTCCCGGAAGCCAGGGCCTGAAGTTAAACAAAAAAACACCCCACAAGCCGACAAAACCTACGAACTCAGGAATATGAGAGATGGAACGACCCGTAAGCTTATGCCACGCTAATAAAGAGTCACCTATTGCAAGGATTTTTGGTTTGGCTTCTTGGGCCACCACTGGTGAATAATTTATAAGACAAAATAGTAATATGATCTTGAATAAAGCGTTATTCATTAAATGTATCCATAGGGCAATAATCTTATGTTGAATTTCAATCTGGGCTGTAACTTAATACCTTTGGAGGTTCTGTAAAGGATACAATCTGCTTACGCGTAAAAGAATAGGGGGTTATGGTTTTTGCCATTACTGTTCTTTTGTTCTAAGGAACGCTTACGATCTGATTTTAAGCCGTTTTTTTGATGTGAGGCGTATAGTGAGTAAACCTAAAAAAGAACCTGCGGGGAATAGCCTTTTTGTCTTAGGGCTGATGATATGTATTCCTTCTTTGATCTGTTATAATTTCCCAAGTTTATTAAGCTCTACAGGTGCAGGGGCACCAGATGCGGCAGCGCAAACGTTTTTCTTTTATGTGGTCTACGTCTTCTTCCCGATTTGGGTGGTTACCATGATTTGGCTTTACCGTATTGGCGAGTTGAGTATTGGCAAAAACCGTAAGAGGTAAGTGGTTTTTATCTTACAATCCCAGTTGCCGTGCGATCCTTGCTAACGTTGCAGCATTACCACCGCCTGTTTTATCTCGTATAACCGAACGATGACTTTCAACCGTACGAATGCTGATATCTAAACGATATGCGATTTCTTTGTTTAAATGGCCTTCGGCGATTAAGCTGAGCACTTGTCTTTCGCGGTTGGTCAGCCCGTAATCTTTGATTTTTACAGACATCTGTGGAGTAGCGCTTTGTAACGATGCTGCCACTTTTGGGCCTAAATATATGGCACCTTCCGAGACGGATTTAATCGCGTTTAGCATTTCAGGTTTGGATACATCTTTTAAGACAAAACCACTGGCGCCAATGCGCAGAGCTTCTTGGACATATTCATTGTCATCGTAAATGGACAGGAACAGGATACGTGTTTTTAAACCTAAAAGGTTGATTTCTTGTAACTACCCAGCATGGGTATCCGCTTGATAGTCAGCACTATATCCGTGAGCGTATTATTGTCAATAAGCGTTGTTTTTCATACGACGCGCAATCCAGCAATCAATTGATCTGGTGGTTTCAACAGGGTTTCAATTATAGACCAGCCCTGTTTTCTGGCGGTGTTGATCACGGTTCTGAGAATACAGAAGACTTCCGCTCCGCGCAGCGTCCGAAAACAGCCTGATACTTTCTGCCTGACTTTACCCATTCGCAAGTCTCGCTCGGCTTCATTATTGGTGAACGGCACATTTGGATCGACAAGGAAGCGAAGCACCTCTGTCTTAAAGTCTTGCAACCTCAATGCGAGATTATGGCCCGTCCGGCGCTTTGGACGGCCGCGCCGTTTTTTTTCTGTCTGCGCTGATGAAAGTGCTGGCAGTGCTTCATGATACGCTATCGCCTCGGCGATATTTGCATCGTATAGTTCGAATACCGCCTGTATGGCCGCCTCATCCCGCTGTCCGCCTTCGTTGTACATATTCTCAGCCAAGGTCTTCGCCTTCAACAGGATCGCTTTCATAGGCTTTGCCCATGGCTCTTTCTCAATCTCAATTAAAGCCTGCAACTCGCGCAAGTGATGGGCATTACACAAGGCGTGCTCGACCCCCTCCATTTTGAAATATGCCTTCCAGTGATCATGCACCACAATACCCGAGACGCCACAAAGCAACTCTCCGCGTTTGCTTGAAACCCGAAAGTGGCTCAATAAGGGCGAGCAGATCACATGTGTCCAATGCAGTTTGCCAACAGCACGCTGGCCGGTCTCATCCAAATGCACAACGCCAGACTGTGATCCAATCAAAGCTTCCTTGATTGCTAGTGTCATGGGCTTCAAGCGATCCGCTGTGCGCCAGATAAGGCTGGTCAATGTTGCAGGGGCAATCGGCACCCCAAGCAAGTCAATAAATATCTCGCCAAGGCGGTGTTCCGGAATGCAATGAACCGTTTGTAAATAGCTCGCAATGCCTGCAATGCGGGCCCCATACTGCACTGGTGCATTTATACCATCGGGAAAGTCGGCACGGGTGATCCCATCACACTGGTCGCAGCGACACTGATGCGTGCGGTGCTCTGTCACCTGCGGTGGTGGCGGCGGCGGCAGATCGATCACCTGTCGTTCAGTGCTGGCTTCTGCCGTTTCTGGGCTAAGCGGTGCTCCACAACCAGAACAAACCACAGGAAAATGGTCTATAATCGTGTCTGGCGTCGGTGTTTGCCTGAGCGTTTTGCCTGTGTGGCCAGGTTGGCCGCCAGACTTGCGATCAGACGGGCCACGCAGGCTCTTTGTTCGCTTCTTCGCATTGGGTTTACCAAGGCCGTCACTGGAGGGTGGCTTGCCGCTGGTACGGCTATTCAAGCCGAGACGGCGTTCCAATGCAGCTATACGCTCTTCCATATGTTTTTGACACTCTTCCAGATGCTTGTTGATCTGTAGGAGTTCTTCGCAGGCGGTTTGAAAATATGCGGCCCGGGTATCCGCTTCCACCAGACGCTCTTCTAAAGTGAGAAAGCCAACTGGTGGTGCGTCGAACGGCGCCAATTTGGAAAGTTTAAACGTCATTCCCCTATTGATTCAGAGGTTAAGCCATCCGTCAACAAAAATGATGAAAAAATGTCAAAAACATGCTGGGTAGTTACGATTTCTTTTGCTGCCTCAAGCCCGTTCATCTCAGGCATGGAAATATCCATGAGCAAGACATCAGGTTCATGTTCCTTACAAAGCGCTATGGCTTCTTTCCCATTACACCCTTGTCCGATGATTTTAATGTTACTGACATCTGATAGGCGCGCAACAATACCTTCACGTAGAAGGTCGTGATCATCAACGATTAACAAGTTTATAGTCGGTGTCAAAATATGGCCTTTCTAAAAGCTACCTTTGGTTGCATCTTTTTCGATTGGAATTGTAACTGAAACTGTGAAGCCATGTGGTTTCGTATCTGTATATTTGATATGACCATTGAAGTTATCGATGCGTTCTTGCATGTTACGTAATCCAAGGCCAGATGTCACATGAGCTGAGCGTTCACTATAATTTGCCCCGCGCCCATTATCTTTGATGCTCAGTTGGACCTTTGTATCTGTTTTGGATAATTTGATAGATACGAGGTTGGCTTCTGAGTGTTTGGCGCAGTTTGTAAGAGCTTCCTGAACGACACGGTATAAAGCTGTTTTTGCTTCATCGCTAAGAAGGTTGTGAACGGGTTGTGCATCAACTTTCACATCGAACAAATTGTGTTGAGAAAAAATCAGCACCTAGCCCTTTGATCGCTGCCGCAAGCCCCATATCATCCAAAACAGATGGGCGCAGGTCCATCGAAATATGAACCGCCCCTAGTTTACCGGAGTGATTTTAGTCCGTCATTCTGCAGCAATATCATATTGATTTAGGGTTTCATAGAAATTCCTTTCAGCTTGTGCAGGTGGTATATATCCGATTGGCCCAAAGAGCCTGTCATTGTTGTACCAATCAACCCAAGTTAGAGTTGCCATTTCGACATCACTTTTACCTTGCCATGGTCCTTGATGTTCAATCACTTCGGTCTTGTACAATCCGATCATATTCTCAGCGAGTGCATTATCATAACTATCACCAACGCTCCCAACGGATGGCTCAATTCCAGCATCGATTAATTTTTCTGTATATTTGATCGACAAATATTGAACGCCTCTGTCTGAGTGGTGGATCAACTGGCCAGATTGAGGGTTTCGAGCGTGGATACCCTGGTTCAGAGCATCAAAGACCAAAGCCGTATTCGGAGAATGTGAGACCTTCCATCCAACGATATATCGTGCAAAGACATCAATCACAAAAGCAACATATACAAACCCAATGGCCGTACTGACATAGGTGAAATCAGCGACCCACAAAACGTTAGGTGCGGGAGCTGTGAATATACGATTTACCTTATCCTTAGGACAAGGCTGCGCCTTGTTACTCTGTGTAGTTTTAATCCCCTTGCCACCACGTACAACGCCTTGTATTTCCATCTGTTTCATAAGGCGCTCAATTGTATAGCCTAGCGACAATATTATGATACTATGGTTACATGACACATCCAATTAAATTTCGCCGCCATGTTTTGCGGATAAAAGAACAAGAGTGCTTGAGTTTTGCTCGGGTCGCAGAGCGTTTCTCCGTGGGTGTAGCCTCGGTGAAGCGATGGTCTAAACGGGTTGAACCCAAACAGCATGAACGCAAAAAGATACGTAAAATAGATCTTAAAAAGCTAGCACAGGATGTTGAAAAATATCCTGATGCTTATCAGTATGAACGTGCTGACCGTTTTGATGTTTGCCCAAAGGCAATTTGGCAAGCCCTTAAGAAATTGAAGATCACATATAAAAAAAGCCATGCGGCACCCCAAGGCAAACGACGACGACAGGCAGTCCTTTCAAGAGAGGTTAGCGGCCCATGAGGCTGCAGGTAAAGCCATTGTATATATTGATGAAAGTGGTTTTGCGCATGACATGCCACGCACCCATGGTTATGCCCCGCGCGGAAAACGCTGTGTGGGTGTTCACGATTGGCAGGCGAAAGGGAGGATCAATGTTATTGGAGCGCTTTTGGCTGGCACCTTGTTAACTGTTGGCCTGACAGCATGTAATGTTGACGCGGATATCTTCAATCTTTGGCTCAAAGATCAGCTCATTCCAGTCCTTTCCAAAGGATCAGTACTTGTAATGGACAGAGCCAGCTTTCACAGACGTAGCGACACAATAAAAATCATCACGGATGCAGAACATATCCTTGAATATCTACCTGCATATAGCCCCGATTATAACCCAATTGAACATACATGGGCGCAAGCTAAAGCCCATAGGCGAAAAACAGGAGAAACCGCTGAACAGATATTCTCCAATCAAAAGTGGAATCAAAGTTGAGTCGTCAGGCTATACAACGTGCAATATCAAACCCTTCATGGCGAAGTTGATGCCAAATCTTATCAGCCCCATAACGTTTACCACTAGCTTTAAAAACACGGTCGATTTCTGTGATCAAAACAACATCTCGTTTGCGGCGTTCTGGAGACTTACTGGGATCCAGCATTATAGACCGCTCATAAAAATAGGTGGATGGCGCTATTGGTAAAACTTTACAAATAGACCCGACGCCATAGCTTGTACGATGTTTATCTATGAACATAATCATTTCTTCCGTAGGCGGTCGAGCTCCGCCGCTGCGAAAAAAGCCGACGCTTTACGCAAAATATCATTCGCTTGCCGTAACTCTTTGTTTTCTCGCTGGAGGATTTTTAACTCATCACGCTCCGCTTGTGTAACCCCATTGCGTAATCCTATTTCAATTTCGTGATTTCGAACCCACACACGTAGCGTATCACCATTGCAGCCAATCTTCTTTGCAATCGATAAAACAGCTTGTGTTCTGCTCGTATAATCAGCCTCATTTTCTAACACCAGGCATACCGCTCGTGCGCGTATTTCTGGCGTAAATCTATTTCCTGAATTTCCATTCGTCATTCTTCTAGTCTCCGTGCTTTTTTGACTCCGGTAAACTAGGGGCGGTTCAATACGTCGTACTTCGTTTATGGCAGCATCTAATGCTTTCATTGATGTATTGATGGGTTTTATGACCTTGGACCCTCTGCGGGTGTTTGAAAGAGCATTCTCGATACCATAACGTGCTGAAACAAGAAGTTGGCTGATACTATCATGAAGTTCACGAGAAACGCGTTTACGTTCATCTTCTTGGATTTCAACGATACGGGCTGTTAAAGATTTCAATTTAGCATCAGCTAAACGTTGCTCTGATAACTGTAACCCTGCCAGAATAATGGTAGTAACAGAGATTGCACCGACAGACAGAAGGAGCAATACAAAACGTGTTTGTTTAATGGAATTACTCATTTCAGTTTGTACTGTATTCACCTTTTCAGTGACGTCATCCAGATAAATACCTGTGCCCAACATCCATCCCCACTTAGGGAAAAATGTGGAATAGGCTAGTTTGTCTACATATTCACCTGTCGAAGGTTTCAGCCATGTATGTTCATAGAACCCGCCACCATCTTGGCCGATTTTGATCATGTCGCGGATGATATGTTTGCCGTCGCTGTTTTCCAACCCAAGCCAGTTGTTGCCAACGAAATAGGTTAATCGCGGGTTTACAATATTCGTACCATCTTCATCGTAAACGAAAAAATAATTATCCCTACCATAAGACATTTTACGTAAAATATCAGAGGCTTGGCGTTGTGCTTGGCGTTTGGTCTTAAGCGTCGATGTATATACTGGATCGACGGCGCCTTGTGCTAATTCTATGTAATTTTTCAACTCATTTTTTTTGAGGTCTAAATACATTTTCTCAACAATTCCACTTTGCGAGGTTGCCAAGCGGTTATACTGAATGTTCACCACAAAAATGGTGGCAAAAGAGATAAGTATGATCGGTAGCAAGGCTACAAAAACCAATTTTGTCTTATAATTCATAGGGTTTCCTCCCAAGGCGGGTGATGTATACATCAAAATGATCTGGACAGAAAGTTCGAAGCCTTACGTAGTACTACTGATAGCATATGGTAGTACTGCGTGTTGTGTTTTTGGGACTATAAAACTAGACAGAATCGATATTGCGAGGTCATATCCGCAATAATAGTATCCATTGGGAGGAAATATATGGAACGTCGTAAGTTTTTAACCGGTGCAGCAATTGCTGGCGCCGCTACAACTTTGGCCGCGCCTTCAGTTGCGCAAGGCAAAAAAGAAATGGTTATCGTGTCAACTTGGCCGCGTGATTTCCCAGGTTTGGGCCTGCCAGCACAACGCTTGGCTGCACGTATCACAGAATTGACAGACGGTGAAATCGATGTGCAATACTTCGCAGCTGGCGAGCGCGTTGGTGCATTTGACTCGTTTGATGAAGTCGCTTCAGGTAACGCGCAAGCATACATTGCTGCAGATTACTACTGGAAAGGCAAGCACCCAGCATGGGCTGCATTTACAGCTATTCCATTCGGCCTTACAGCTGGTGAAATGGACGCCTGGATCAAATACGGTGGCGGTCAAGAGCTTTGGGATGAAGTTGCAGGCGAGTTTGGTTTGAAAAACTTTGCTATGGGCAACACAGGCGTTCAAATGGGCGGTTGGTTCAACAAAGAAATTAATTCTGGCGACGACTTTAAAGGTTTGAAAATGCGTATTCCTGGTTTGGGCGGCGACGTTCTTTCAAAACTAGGCGCATCTCCTGTGTCACTTCCAGGCGGTCAAATTTATGAAAACCTGACTTCTGGTGCGATCGACGCGACAGAGTGGGTTGGTCCATACAATGACTACTTCATGAAGTTCTACGAAGCTGCGAAATACTACTACTTCCCAGGTATGCATGAGCCAGGTGCTCAGCTTGCTATGGGTATGAATAGCGAATTCTGGGGCGGTCTATCAGACAACCACAAAGCTATCATCGAAGCAGCATGTAACGAAGAAAACTCACGGACAATGGCAGAAACAAATGCCAACAATGGTGCGTTCTTGAACAAATTGGTTAATGACCACGGCGTTCAACTTCGTGAATTCAACGACGATGTTTATGACGCGTTCGGTGAAGCCGCAGCTGAAGTTATGGAAGAAGCGCGTGATCACAGTGATTTGGCTGCTCGCACAATGGATGCTGTTGCAAATGCACGTGCTGAAATTGGTGCTTGGACTGCTTTATCTGATACAGCTTACGTCACAAAACGTAACCGTGTGATCAACGGCTAATATAGCTGATTTATACTAGGGCCGAGGCATTCAATTACCTCGGCCCATTTGTATAATACTCTAATTTTATGATACTTTTACGACCTATTCTTCTGTGGGGGGAACACGTATGACACCGCAAAACGCTGCAATCATATCTGATACAGATCCGTTGCCAAATAGGGTACGCATTTTGGGATGGTCCATCTTATTTGTTATGTTTGTTTTCCTTGCGAATAATTTTTTAACCTTCTGGGGTGGCTTACCGGGTGCTGGTCTTGACCGTGGCCCATTAGGTTTGATGCAATTGGGTTTATACCCACTTGCAATTGTGTTTGCTTTCGAGCTTGTCCGTCGAAACGCGCAAACGACTTTGCGCCAAGACAGTGCGACAATTTCTAATATGAACACGTTTTTTATACGCGCCTGTTTTTTTAGTGTTTTATATATTGGTATCGTTGATACAGCGATCTCCTTCTTGCGGGTGGAAGACCTTTTGGAGAGTGTTGTTGGTACGGAAATGACAAAACAACTGGGGCGCTCGCAATTTCGAGGCACCTATATCCACTTTCCATTGATGATCTTAGCTGTGATCACTGCCACGCGCAGTCGTGTGTTGGGCGTGGAATGGCTGGCATTGATGGTTGTTGTCGCTGAGTTGCT
Organism: Amylibacter sp.; assembly: GCA_965206885.1. Classification (GTDB taxonomy): domain Bacteria; phylum Pseudomonadota; class Alphaproteobacteria; order Rhodobacterales; family Rhodobacteraceae; genus Amylibacter. The sequence continues at coordinate 30,972 of CBDBLJ010000019.1, forward strand.
GATCGTATTCTTACGGTTCATCTTTTCGTATGAACAAGCGTTTATGGCTGACCTTGTACGGTTTTGGTATGGCGCATTATTCCTATTCGCGAGTGCTTATACTCTTATGGAAGAAGGGCATGTGCGCGTTGATATTTTCTATGCAGGTTTCCGAAATAAAACCAAAGGTTGGGTGAATGCATTTGGGTCGCTCTTTATGGGGATTGCACTTTGTTGGACGATCCTGATCGTTGGTATGGGGACGAAAAGTTCTATCATCAACAGCCCACTATTGAACTTTGAAACAACGCAATCAGGCTTTGGTTTGTACGTCAAATACCTGATGGCAGGTTTCTTGGGTGTTTTTGCGATTTCAATGATGATCCAATTTATCAGTTATCTTCTGGCGGCAATTGCAGATTACCGCGGACATGAAGGTCGAGTTATTGCTGACGGCGCGGAGGCCACCTAAACATGGAACTGTTTTTTCTACTTATACTCGTCGTCATTATGGCAGGCGCGCTTGGGTCAGGTTTCCCAGTGGCTTTTGCTTTGCCGGGCGCATCCATTGCGACAATCTTAATCGCTGCTGGAGCAGGATACCTTTTTGAGGGAGCGACTGACGCCTTCTTTGCTCAAGGTGGGCCAAAGCAATGGTTGTCTGCGGGGGTAACCAATCTGCGGGGCGTTTATTGGGAACCTGAACGAGACACGCTAATTGCGATCCCATTGTTTATTTTCATGGGCATTATGTTGCAACGATCTAAGATTGCTGAAGATTTGTTGATTACTATGGCCAACCTATTTGGCCCAATCCCAGGTGGTTTGGGTATTTCGGTTGTATTCGTGGGGGCATTGCTTGCAGCGACAACAGGTATCGTTGGTGCTACTGTGGTTGCAATGGGCTTGATTTCCTTACCAGCTATGCGTCGTAACGGATATTCGAATTCTCTGGCAACGGGTACGATTGCTGCGTCTGGGACGTTGGGGCAGATCATTCCTCCATCCATCGTTTTGATTATCTTAGCAGATCAATTGGCCAGTGCGGCTGACCAAGCGGGTACAATTCGTAAAAACCTGTTCAAAGAAAACACGGGCGAACTATCAATGCCGTCTGCATTTGAAGTGGTATCCACATCAGCTGGTGAGATGTTCTTAGGTGCACTGCTACCTGGTATGGTTCTGGTTGGTTTGTATATGCTATATATTCTGATCATTGCATTCCTACGTCCAAAGATGGCACCGCCTGTGCGTTACGATGGTGTTTATGATCGTGATTTCCTCGTTAAAGTATTCCTAACTTTGATCCCACCATTGTTGCTCATCTTCCTCGTTTTGGGGTCTATCATTGGTGGTATTGCCACTGTGAACCAAGCTGGTGCGATTGGGGCTGCAGGTGCTTTGGTGATGGCGGGTTACCGTCTGACTGAGGGGCGAAAAGGGACGTATTACCCAGCTATTCTTGCGATCTTAAGTTTGGTTGTTATCGGTTTTGTGATGTCGAATTTTAACACCAATATCAAAAACATTAGGAACAGTTCTGATATGCTGGGTGTCGTGTTGGCTGTGATTGCATCCCTTTCGTTGATTGTTGCTTTGGTGTGGAGTGCCATTCGTGCATTTCGCATCGAGGATACATTGCAAAGCGTTATGCGTGAAACGGCGAAAGCCACATCATTGGTGTTCATCATCCTATTGGGGGCTGCAATCCTTACAGCAGCGTTCCGTGCATTTGGTGGTGAGCATCTAGTGAAAGAATTTCTAGAAGGTATGCCAGGTGGATTCTGGATAAAGTTTGTCATCGTGATGGCCGTGATCTTCTTCCTTGGCTTCTTCCTTGATTTTATCGAAATCGCGGTTGTTGTTGTGCCTATCGTAGCGCCAATCTTGTTGGCTGATCCCGCAGCAAACGTAACAGCTGTTTGGTTGGGGGTTATGATTGGTTTGAACATTCAAACATCGTTCTTAACGCCACCCTTCGGTTTTGCGCTGTTCTATTTGCGCGGTGTGGCACCTGCTGCTGTGAAAACGATCCAGATGTATAAAGGTGTAATCCCATTTATCGTCTTGCAATTGTTGGCTTTGGCTATCGTCGGCAATACACCGCAATTGGTGAACTATTTGCCAAACCGCGTGGCTTTGTTATCCGATAATGCGCCACCGCCACGGAATCCAAAGCTGGGCTACTGTGTGGACCAATATTTGATCGCAGAATTAGATATTTCTGGCCCAGCATTGATCAGCAGTGCAGATGCTGCATCAAAGATTGACCTGAGCGTTTTGCCAAAAGATATGGCAAAGACAACTGGCAAAAGTTTTACAAATGTAAGTGCTGCGATTGAACAGTTAAAAATTGCACAAGCGGCAACCGTTAATGTCGAAGCCGCAGCAGGTCCGTACCGTCCGGTCCACAAAGAAGTCAGGGTATTGGAGCGTGATGCGAAGACGATTGATCGTACGATTAAAGAGATTAAGAAAGAGATCAAAGGTTTAGCAGAAGGCGATGCAGAGATTGATCATTTAAGCGATGAAATCGCAGAACTTGAGGCGGATAAAACTGCATTACTTGCACAAATCCCATCGGATTGGGAGGCAACTTATAAAGCGTTCCAAGATGTGAATAAGAAAGAAAAGCAAGCTTATTCCAAGTTTAAGAAGCTTTCGAATGACGCTTATGAGCCATCGATCGAAACACTTGATGTGTTGCTTAGCGGCGATGAATTCCGTGCGTTGCAGGATCAACTGATGGCATCGAAAGCATTGGTTGCTGATAATGAGCCAGCAGATGCGGTTGATCCGTTGAATGAGCTGAAACGTGCATTTAGCAATCTTGGCGGAGCGAGCGATATTGCGTCAGCAATCTCCAAAGCACGTCGTGCGGTAAAATCCAGAACGCCAAGTAAGGAAAAAGCCCAAGCGCAGTTGGATAAGGCGATTGCTTTATATAAAGAACAATATGTGTGGCGTGGAAAAGCAGAAGCACAAGTCGGCCCAGAACTGTCAGCCTATGAGCAAAGCTTGCGCAGCACGCTTGGAATACGTCAGCAAAATAAGTTTACAGAAGAACAAGCCTTGTTTGTGGCGAACTGTGTCTCTGACCACCGTGATGTATCGCTGAACTTCTAAAAGAAAAAGCGCGTCTCAGATTGAGGCGCGCTTTTTAATTTGTTTTACCTTTATCACCCCAAGGTAACGGGGTAACTTTTATCCCATCATCAATCAGGTCTTTGGCGTCTTGTATCTTAGCTTCGCCATAGATCGGACGTTCTGGTGCATCTCCTTCATGAATGGCGCGGGCTTCTTTGGCAAAATCAGTACCAACGTTTTCGGAGTTCTCTTCAACTTTCTTACGCATCTCTGTTACAGCTTGTTCTGCGGACGAAGCTGGAGCGGAGAGCGGAGTTTTGGGTTTTGTGTTTTTACTAGCAGGGCGCACCTGTGGGGTCATGATGGCCTTTCCGACGCCCAATGCACCACAAACAGAACAGGTAATCATACCGTTATTTAACAGCTTTTCAAAGGCTTCAGCGGACTGAAACCAGCTGTCAAAAGTGTGATCTTTTTCACATTTCAAACTGTAGCGTATCATGCGAACCTACTGTTATTGCTTTACCCTTAAAGTTAAGGGTAAATTCTAAAACTTCCAGTGGTGTCTATTCACCTTAGCGTGCGCGACGGTCGCGACGGGCTGACATTGGTTGGAAAGCAACACCATTATGAGCCTCGCAATACGGTTTGCCAGTTTCGGATGTTAGGCCACAAAACCAAAAATCTTCTGTTGCTGGGTCGCCAATTGGCCATTTGCATGTGCGTTCAGTTAATTCCATCAAAGATAGTTTTTTTGCATCTATTTCAACAGTCGCCACTTTTTGCAAAGCTTCGGCACTGATTTCAGAATTCGAAGGCTGTGGTGGCAAAGGTTGGCCTGCAGTAATAATCGGCTTGCGTGGAGGAATAGTCACGGCTTGTGATGGTACTGTCGGTGATGATGTGTCTACCGTTTTGGGCTTCGATGGCGCTTTTGTCTTCGGCGCAGCTTTCACTTTTGGTGTCGCTTTTGATTTGGTTGTTGTTGCACGGTTTGACAAACCCAAACGGTGCACTTTACCGATCACAGCGTTACGGGTAACGCCGCCTAATTCTTTAGCGATCTGGCTGGCTGATTTGCCTTCCATCCACATTGTTTTCAGGATTTCTACGCGATCATCTGTCCAAGACATTTTGTGCTCCAAGTCTATGCCGTTTCTAAGGCTAGCCTAACTAATTAAACCATCCGTGCGGGCGACACCAGAGCTTTTATGACAGAATGGTATCAGAATGACTAAATTCACACAATTTTTTATCGCGCAACGCGTGCCTCTCTACTGGCAAGCAATATTGCGCCGCCGCATATGGTGATAGAACCGATTACGCTGACCATATCGGGGGTTTGCCCAAAGATGATAAAGTCATAAAGTGTCGCGAAAATCAAAGTGGCATATGAAAACGGTGCAATGAAGCTTGCATCACTAAGCTTTAATGCATTTACGTAACATGTTTGTGCACAAACCATCAGCGTGCCAATACCAATAAGAGCGGCCCACTCCAATCCATTCAAGCTTTGCCATACAAAGATTGCAACTGCGCCTGAAATACAAAATCCCAACAGATTGTTTACGATCAAAACTTGAAACGGACTTTCCTTACGGATGAGAAGCTTCATTACAATCAATTCGGCCCCCAATACAAAAGCGGCAGCTAAGGCAACAAATGCTGCGGGTTGAAAACTGGCGGCACTGGGGCGTATTAGAATAAATGCACCACACAGGGCAATAACGGCTGCTAGCCAACGGTATTTGCCCACTTTCTCGCCCAGAAATGGAATAGCAAAGATCATTGCAAACACTGGGTTTAAAAAACTGATTGCTGTTGCGTCGGGGAGAGGGATCAAGGATACGGATGCAAACATTAAGGTAACGCCAGCCCAGCCTGCCAGTGTGCGTCCGATGTGTAGTTTTAAGTCTGGTTTTGTAAACTTGGGGCGCAATATTGCAACGGCAATACAAAGGGTAAGTAAGGCGAAGGTAAACCGCCCGAAACTGATCTGAAATGGATGTAATTCTGTCCCCAAATGCCCCTGACCCAAAGTTTTGGCCAAGATGTTTGTTCCCGCAATAAATGCAGAGGCCAACAAGATTAGGCCAGCAGATAGCATAGCTGGATTAAAGCGAGGTGGTTTTGGGGTCATTTTTATCTCAAATACTTTGCCGTAACGGATCACTTCGCGACTTCTTGTGCAAGCAAGAATTGACTTAGGGGCAAAGATAAGACAAAGCGGTCTTTCTGATATAATTATAGGAGTATATATCGTGATCCCTTCTGTGTTGCCGACATACGCCCGCGCACCGCTTACTTTCGTTTCTGGCGAGGGAAGCTGGCTTGTGGATACGTCAGGTCGACGATACTTGGATATGGGTGGCGGTATTGCTGTGAATGCTCTTGGGCATGCGCATCCTGATTTGGTGAAAGTGCTTCAAGATCAAGCAACAAAGCTTTGGCATACGTCGAACCTATACAACATCCCAAACCAGCAAGAGCTGGCGGATCGATTGGTAGAGCATACATTTGCGGATACGGTTTTCTTTACCAACTCTGGTACGGAAAGTATGGAATGTGCTGTGAAAATGGCACGTAAGTACCATCATGCGAATGGCAATCCTGAACGATTGGATATCATTACTTTTACGGGTTCTTTTCATGGTCGTTCAACAGGCATGATTTCTGCGGCTCAAGCAGATAAGTTGGTGAATGGTTTCGGGCCATTGTCCCCTGGATATGTGAATTTGCCATTTGGTGATTTTGAGGCTTTGACGGCTGCAATTACTGAAACCACAGCTGCGATTATGGTCGAACCTGTACAGGGTGAGGGCGGTATCGTGCCAATTCCCGATCAGGATCTGAAAAATATGCGTACGTTGTGTGATGAGCATGGCATTTTGTTGATTTTTGATGAAATCCAATGCGGTATGGGCCGTACAGGTAAGTTGTTTGCACATGAATGGGCCGGCATTGAGCCAGATATCATGGGCATTGCCAAAGGTATCGGCGGTGGTTTTCCATTGGGGGCTTGTTTGGCAACCGAAGAGGCCGCCAAAGGCATGGTTGCGGGTACGCACGGTTCGACTTATGGCGGTAACCCTATGGCATGTGCTGTGGGCTCAGCTGTGATGGACCATGTCACACAACCAGAGTTTTTGGCTGAAGTGAGCCGTAAAGCTGGTCATTTACGTCAATCGTTGGAAGGGCTGGTTGCAAGTCATCCTGATGTATTCGTTGGCGTGCGCGGTTCTGGCCTGATGATTGGTGTCGAATGTAAAGTAACAAACATTGATGTGGTGAAAGCTGGGTATGATGCCGAAGTTCTGACCGTACCAGGGGGAGCAAACGTTATTCGCTTACTGCCACCATTAAACATCTCGAACGAAGATTTAGACGAAGCCGTTGCGCGCTTAGATAAAGCCGCAACTGCGATTGAGGGAACGCTATGACCCATTTTTTAGACATTCATAAAACAGAGACTGCTGATCTGCGTAACATTCTTGGTCAAGCAAAATCCATGAAAGTGGCGCGTGCAGGCTTGCCAAAAGGGACAGCAGATGCGGAAACGCCATTGGCGAACCATATGGTAGCGTTAATCTTTGAAAAACCATCTACACGAACGCGCGTTTCCTTCGATATGGGCGTGCGCCAAATGGGCGGACAAACGATGGTTCTGTCTGGAAGTGATATGCAGTTGGGCCACGGCGAAACCATTGCAGATACAGCCCGTGTTCTGTCGCGTTACGTAGACATGATCATGATCCGTACGTTTGATGAAAGCGTTCTGTTGGAAATGGCCGAATATGCCAGTGTTCCAGTGATCAATGGTTTGACTGATCGTTCGCACCCTTGCCAAATCATGGCAGATATTCTGACTTATGAAGAAAGCAATGGCCCGATCAAAGGCAAGAAAGTTGTTTGGTTGGGAGATGGGAACAATGTTTGTACATCATTCTTACATGCTGCTGGTCAGTTGGGTTTTGATGTGACGTTTGCTGGCCCGTCTATTTTGGACCCAGAAGATGAAGCTATTGGGTTTGCGCGTTCAAAAGGATCTAGTGTTCAAATTGAACGCAATGCAGAGAAAGCCGTTGAAGGGGCCGATTTAATTGTCACAGATACATGGTTGTCTATGCATGACAAGCAATCTGCCCGCGAACGTCGCCACAACATGCTGCGTCCGTATCAGGTGAATGCAGAGCTTATGTCCCATGCAGGTGACGATGCTGTGTTCATGCACTGTTTGCCCGCGCACCGTGAAGAAGAAGTGACATCTGAAGTGATGGATGGCGTACAATCGCTCGTCTTTGAGGAAGCCGAAAATCGGTTGCATGCTCAAAAAGCAATTATGCGTCATTGCTTAGGGCTTTAACCTTAGGACTGAATAAGTAAAGTGAACGGGCGTATCATGAGGTGCGTCCGTTTTTGTTTCAGGAGTTAGCATGAAAACAGCACTTTTGGTTATTGATGTTCAAATGGGGTTTGTGATCCGTGATGCTCAAGGGCTTGAGCGGTCTTGTCCTGAAGCGGAGCAAAATATTTCTACGCTTCTCAGTACGTTTCGCGGGCAAAGCTTACCTATTTTTCACATCCATAACGATGACCTAGTGGAAACGTCGATGTTTCGGTTTGATAAACCAGGTGGTGCGGTACAATCTTTTGCGCAACCAATTGATGGAGAGCCTGTGATTGTCAAACATGTCAGCAGTGGGTTCGTTGGAACGACGCTTGAAGTGGATTTAAAGAATGCAGGCATAGGACGACTTATCCTATGCGGGGCTGCTGCGAATTACTGTGTGGAAACAACGGCACGTATGGCTGGGAACCTAGGATTTGAAACGTATTACGTCTCGGATGCTGTTTGGACGTATGAAAATACGGGACCAGATGGTGTTCATCACACAGCCGAACAGATGCATTCGACAACGCTTTCAAATATACATGGTGAGTTTGCGACAGTCGTTAACACCATCGAAGTGAACCGCCCCTAGTTTACCGGAGTCAAAAAAGCACGGAGACTAGAAGAATGACGAATGGAAATTCAGGAAATAGATTTACGCCAGAAATACGCGCACGAGCGGTATGCCTGGTGTTAGAAAATGAGGCTGATTATACGAGCAGAACACAAGCTGTTTTATCGATTGCAAAGAAGATTGGCTGCAATGGTGATACGCTACGTGTGTGGGTTCGAAATCACGAAATTGAAATAGGATTACGCAATGGGGTTACACAAGCGGAGCGTGATGAGTTAAAAATCCTCCAGCGAGAAAACAAAGAGTTACGGCAAGCGAATGATATTTTGCGTAAAGCGTCGGCTTTTTTCGCAGCGGCGGAGCTCGACCGCCTACGGAAGAAATGATTATGTTCATAGATAAACATCGTACAAGCTATGGCGTCGGGTCTATTTGTAAAGTTTTACCAATAGCGCCATCCACCTATTTTTATGAGCGGTCTATAATGCTGGATCCCAGTAAGTCTCCAGAACGCCGCAAACGAGATGTTGTTTTGATCACAGAAATCGACCGTGTTTTTAAAGCTAGTGGTAAACGTTATGGGGCTGATAAGATTTGGCATCAACTTCGCCATGAAGGGTTTGATATTGCACGTTGTACAATTGAGCGCCTTATGAAACAGATGGAAATACAAGGCGTTGTACGTGGTGGCAAGGGGATTAAAACTACACAGAGTAACAAGGCGCAGCCTTGTCCTAAGGATAAGGTAAATCGTATATTCACAGCTCCCGCACCTAACGTTTTGTGGGTCGCTGATTTCACCTATGTCAGTACGGCCATTGGGTTTGTATATGTTGCTTTTGTGATTGATGTCTTTGCACGATATATCGTTGGATGGAAGGTCTCACATTCTCCGAATACGGCTTTGGTCTTTGATGCTCTGAACCAGGGTATCCACGCTCGAAACCCTCAATCTGGCCAGTTGATCCACCACTCAGACAGAGGCGTTCAATATTTGTCGATCAAATATACAGAAAAATTAATCGATGCTGGAATTGAGCCATCCGTTGGGAGCGTTGGTGATAGTTATGATAATGCACTCGCTGAGAATATGATCGGATTGTACAAGACCGAAGTGATTGAACATCAAGGACCATGGCAAGGTAAAAGTGATGTCGAAATGGCAACTCTAACTTGGGTTGATTGGTACAACAATGACAGGCTCTTTGGGCCAATCGGATATATACCACCTGCACAAGCTGAAAGGAATTTCTATGAAACCCTAAATCAATATGATATTGCTGCAGAATGACGGACTAAAATCACTCCGGTAAACTAGGGGCGGTTCAAAGCGTTAGGTTTGATTGCTTAGGCTATTGTTGCTAAAACTTCGGGCCAACGACGGTTACCTGTTCTGATAAAACCATCGATGTCTTTTTCCCACTTCGACTGAATATTGTTATTGTAATTCAAGTAAAGTTTTCCACCAACGATGGTCCAGTTCTTTGGTTGCGTGGAATATAACTTGCCTTTGGCAGCAACAGCCCATGCACAAAACCCACCATATTGCGGGGCGTAACGATTAGGATCACCGATGAAAAGAGTTTTGTTTTCAGCAGATGCAAAGTGCCAAGTGGCGCTTTTCCAATTTGCCGTATACTTGGCAGAACCAGTAATAGGTCTGTTCTCAGTGAAATAAGCAACGGGATCAGTGCCGCGAATAGCAAGACCGTTGTCTTTAAAGATGAATTCTGCTTCGAATTCTTTTGGTGCAATGGCTTTATATATGCCAACACCTGCCACTAAGGCTAAAGATGAACTTCCTATAAGGAAGCCGCGTTTTGATATCTGCACGAGAATATTCTCCAATTTCTTTTGAAATAGCATAGTGAAACTTGATTGCATAAATACGTTTTATCAAATTTCATTGATCGCGTGAAATATATCAAAATTTACATAAATCTCTTGTTGGAACCTCTTATATAGGCCAAATAGTTTTGGCCTATATTAAGAAAGATTATACTATGCGTCCGACAGATCATTTGAAATCGTTATGTGCTGATGATTGGAGTGTTGCTACGCAACATCCGTTTTGTGATGCCTTGGCAGATGGGACTTTGGATTTAGGTAAAATGCGTGGATATTTAGTGCAGGATTATCAATTCATTGATGGCTTTGTACGTTTACTTGCAAGTGCAATTGCACATGCGCCGACACTGGCAGACAGTGTGCCAGCAGCACAGTTTTTGGCAATTATTACAGGGCCAGAGAATACATATTTTTTGAGGTCGTTTGAGGCGTTAGGTGTTGTTGATGTGGATTGGCAAAATGCTGATTTGAAACCTGCTACGTCAGGTTTTCAGACGTTGATGGCACAAGCTGCTGCCTCTGGTAAGTATGAAGAAATGCTGGCCGTATTGGTTGTGGCCGAATGGGTTTATTTGACGTGGGCAACGCCCGTTAACCCGCCAAAGGATGACCTGCCGTTTTACTTTGCTGAATGGATTACTCTGCATGCAGGGGATGGGTTTGAAGGTGTTGTTGAATATCTGCGTAGCCAATTGGATTCGCAATGGGATAGGTTAGATGGCGCGCAACGTGCCAATGTTGAACAGGTATTCTGCAAAGCTGTTAAACTTGAACGTGATTTCTTTGATGCGTCTTGGGCATGACCCAAAAGCAACTGATCATAGAGCTGGGGTTCCTTGGAATGCTTGCTTTGCTATGGGGCTCCTCTTTCATGTGGATTTCTATCGGGGTTCAAACCATTCCGCCGATAACATTGGCGGCTATTCGAGTTGTTGTGGCATTTGTCGTGATTGGTGTGGTTATGCTGGTTCGCGGGCAAAGATTGCCAACGGAACCAAAACTTGTTGGGCAGTTGTTTATCCTTGCGATGATCGGCAGTATTATTCCGTGGGTGTCATTGGCATGGGGGCAGCAATATGTGGATAGCGCTTTGGCGTCTGTCTTGAATTCGACCTCTCCGATCTGGGTGTTGTTTATCACCGTGCTGTTTTTGAAGGGGGCTAATCCGCCTGCCTTAAAAATGCTTGGGGCAGGGTTGGGGTTTTGTGGTGTTGTCTTGATTATTGGCACTGATGCGCTCGCTGGATTGGGGCAGCATATCTGGGGACAGTTAGCGGTTTTAATTGGTGCTGTTTTGTATGGGTGTACCTCGATTTATGGGCGGCGCTTTCATGATGTGCCTAATACTGTGACCGCAGCCAGTACCAGTGTTTTATCAGCACTTTTCTTGGTTCCGCTAAGTTTTATCGTGGATAAGCCTATGTCATTATCCCCATCAATAGCCTCTTTAGGTGCCGTGCTTATGTTGGGTGTGTTTTCAACAGGTATCGCATTGTTGATTTATTTTCGCTTGCTGAAATCCCTAGGTTCACTCGGTGTGGCAAGCCAAGCTTATCTACGTGCGGGCGTGGGGGTTGGTTTGGGTGTTTTCGTTCTAGGCGAAACAATTACTATAACTGTTGGCATTGGGATTGGTATTGCGCTGTTGGGCGTGATTTTGATCAACCTACCTGGGCGGGCTAAATAAACAGCCTGTAAAAGAACACAGCGCTCATAATCAACCCAACAGCAATAACGATGTTGCTGACCATGATTTTGCTCAGACGTTTTGCAAGTTTTGCGCCGAAGTAACCACCAATTATATTAGCGATCATCATGATGATCGCAGAGGGCCATACAATCAAGCCAGCAAGAGCAAAGGTTATGACGGATATTGCTGAGATGACAAAGGATGAGCCATTTTTCAAACCGTTCATCAGATTCAGATTTGTAAGCCCCCACATGGCGTAGAGAGCCAATAAAACGATCCCAAGGCCGCCGTTGAAATAACCGCCATAGATTGCGACGATTAACGTACCTATGGCACCGTAAGGCGTGAGTTCCACACCGCCATTACGACCCCATGCTAAAATACGATCTTGAAAGGCAAAAATAGCCGTTGAGGCGAGCAATAAGAATGGGACGATTGTCGTAAAAAAGTCGTTAGAGGATACAAGTAATAGTAATGCACCGATCAAGCCGCCGACAAGGGTAATGCCTGTTTGTCGGATTAGGTGTTTGCGCTCCACAGATGCGATGTCTTCTTTAAAACCAACGGCAGCTGCAAGGTAGCCTGGGAAAACGGCTATGGCACTAGTGGCATTCGCAATGACTGGAGGCACGCCTGCAAAAACAAGGGCAGGGAATGTGAGAAACGAACCGCCGCCTGCAATGGCGTTTAGGATGCCTGCAAAAAAGGCAGCCACTGCGATTAATATTGTCGTGTCCATTGTGTTCCCCTCATATCTTTACGCACAATGTGGATTTTTGGTGAAATCACAATGGGTATTACTACGAGTTCAGTTTTGTAACATTTCGCTCTCAAACACTTTATTTTCCAATAATTGGTTAAAACCACCAGCTTTTAGCTGGTCAGCTTTAGCGTTATTTACATAAGGTTTCCTTCCATTTTAAGACCCAGCGTTGCGGTAAGGTCTTAAAATGGAAGGAAACCTTATGATCTATTCTACTGGAAGTCATAGCAGATATTATCACAGATCATACTACACGACAGTGGGGTGGTTGAGGGTGCCAGATTATGATTTACGGAAGGACTCTTCTTGCTAAACAAGGTCCACCTGATGTTCACCAAAGCCCTGACTACCCTCAAGGATAGATTATCCCCGCATTTACCATTGAGCAACAGCCGCCTTGAAACGATGTGCCTTTTGATCATGGGTATGGTGAATGCCCGAACGGTTAATTTGAGCCATCTCGCTTGTGAATTTCCTTCCGACACCAAGGTTGAAAGCACCTATCGCCGTCTGCAACGCTTTTTTCAGCATGTTAATCTGGGCCCAGATTGGGCGGCACCTTTGCTTGTCAAAATGATAGGGCCCTGCACATCGTGGTATTTGTGTCTGGATCGAACAAATTGGAAAATCGGGCAACGCCATGTCAACTTTCTAGTCTTGGCTCTTGTCACACGCCGCCACCGTATTCCGTTGATGTGGAACGTTTTAGGGCGTGCTGGCAACAGTGATACCGCACAGCGCATTACTCTGATGGAGCGCTATCTATCCGTATTCAAGGTATCCACAATCAAGTATCTGTTAGCTGATCGGGAGTTTATAGGAGGCCAGTGGCTGGATTTTCTGCATAAAAACAACATCCCCTTTGTCATTAGGATCAAAGGCAACCAGATTGTGACCACACAGGACGGGCAAACGCAAAACCTGAGTACTTTGCTGCGCACTTGTCGCGGCAAGCGTGACTTTAAGGCCCGCTTCGGTAACAATAAATCAGGCGGGGCCACGTGGTTTAGCTTTTCTGCAAAGCGCATCAAGGGGGGCGAACTTTTGATCGTCGTCTCCAATCGACCTGCGCATCACGCCCTTACCATCTACAAAAAAAGATGGGCAATTGAGAGCTTATTTGGCGATGCGAAAACACGCGGTTTCAATTTGGAAGACACCCGTCTAACCATTGCAAAAAAACTTGATCTGCTTTTAGGCCTCGTTGCGCTCGCCGTTGCCTGGGCATCTAAAACCGCCGCTAAACTTATAGGGGCCGGGAAAATGAAGCGGAAAAAACACGGGTATTTTGCTAAATCATTCTTTCGAATTGGCTTCGATCAGATTCGCAAGCTGCTCAGGTCAGACCCAACCGCCGCTGTCTCGCCGTGGCTCCTAATTCCAGCTCAAATTAGGAGAGTCGTGTAGTATGATCACAGATACCATATCGTTTGGGTAACAAAATATCGTTACAAGGTGCTGCGTGGTGAAATGCGTGAGCGTATTCGGACATTGATACGACAAACGTGCAATGAATTGGGCGTACACATTGAAAAAGGCGTATTGTCTACCGACCATGTGCATATGTTTGTGTCAGTCCCGCCGCACGTCCCAATTTCAAAGGTGATGCAACGCGTAAAAGGGAGGTCCTCATACAAGATACAGCGGGAGTACCCCGAATTACGCAAACGCTATTGGGGGCAACGGTTCTGGGCTAGAGGCTATTTTTCAACGACGAGTGGAAATGTGACGGATGACGTTATTCGTCAGTATCTTGAATTACATTCAAAACGTGAACCTACCGACGAAAGTCGGTAGTTGTTCAGTGGCTTTTTACCTTGCTGTGTTTTATGCATGGTTAAGAAATAAAATGAAGTAGGTGTTTTATGCGTAAACTGATCGCATCTCTGATGATTACAACAAGTTTTGGAACTTTTGCCCATGCGGGTGAAGATGGTTCATTGGTCGTTGTGGAATTATTTACATCAGAAGGGTGCTCATCATGTCCGCCTGCAGATGCAATGTTGACGGAATTGGCTGGGCACGAAGATGTTTTGGCTTTGGCATTACATGTTGATTACTGGGATTATCTTGGCTGGGCAGATAAATATGCACAGGCGAAATTCACTAAACGTCAAGAAATATATAATAATGTCCTTCCAAGTCGCTATCGTTTGGTAACACCACAAATGGTATTCAATGGCCGCTCACAAGTCGCAGGTGCCAAAGGCGCTAGTATTGAAGATGAAGTGCAAAAGATGAGTAAACAGGTGGACAGTGTCTCTTTAACGATTGAGAAAATGGCATCTAACTTTTCTGTGGACGTTGATCCATCCGATGCAGATGTCGGGCGTGCGGATATCTTTCTTATACAATATGTACCAGAAACTATTTCTAAGATAAAAGCTGGCGAAAACCGTGGCGAAACGTTCAAGCACACAAATATTGTGACGTCTTGGGAAAAGATCGGCGACTGGAACGGTCAAGCTGATTGGACTGTAAATCAACCGTTTCTAGCGGATGGCATCAAAGGTGCGATCATTGTGCAAGCAGTGGATAATGGTCCTATTTTGGCAGCGCGGAAGCTTCGTTAATAATTGTGCCACCTGTTTGATTTTCCAATAATTGGTTAAAACCACCAGCTTTTAGCTGGTCAGCTTTAGCGTTATTTACATAAGGTTTCCTTCCATTTTAAGACCCAGCGTTGCGGTAAGGTCTTAAAATGGAAGGAAACCTTATGATCTATTCTACTGGAAGTCATAGCAGATATTATCACAGATACCATATCGTTTGGGTAACAAAATATCGTTACAAGGTGCTGCGTGGTGAAATGCGTGAGCGTATTCGGACATTGATACGACAAACGTGCAATGAATTGGGCGTACACATTGAAAAAGGCGTATTGTCTACCGACCATGTGCATATGTTTGTGTCAGTCCCGCCGCACGTCCCAATTTCAAAGGTGATGCAACGCGTAAAAGGGAGGTCCTCATACAAGATACAGCGGGAGTACCCCGAATTACGCAAACGCTATTGGGGGCAACGGTTCTGGGCTAGAGGCTATTTTTCAACGACGAGTGGAAATGTGACGGATGACGTTATTCGTCAGTATCTTGAATTACATTCAAAACGTGAACCTACCGACGAAAGTCGGTAGTTGTTCAGTTTCACGATACCAAACGTACAATCCTGACCCCGCAATAATTGTACCGCCGACCAATGTGTAGATCGTTGGCAATTCATAAAACAGAAAAAATCCCCACGCTGTGCTGAAAAGTAAGCTGGACACCTCGATTAACCGCTAATTCCAGAGGTATTTGATAGGCATTTTTTACGGCAGGCTGCTTTTTGACGCAAAAAAAGCCTGTTTTGTTCCGTTTTATGCGGCATTCATGCTTTATGGAGCCGCCTGAGCGGGTATTTCTGAATTCTAGACGGATTCAGGCTGTGGCTTGCCGTCGTTCATGGAAGATGAGACGCTTCATATTGTAGGTTATGTTGGCGAGTGTCATCTTTGTTGTGGCGCGTTGAATTCCGATGGTTCTAATGGATAAATCCATCGGGCCCTTCTGATGACCAAAGACATGCTCGACACAGGTGCGAAATATAGAACGTGTCGCATTACCGCGCTCGATGTGTTTGGGCATTGGTTTGCCTTTTGGTTTTTTACGGTGGATGTGGGAGAAAAATCCATTGGCCTTAAGCCATGCCTCATTGCTCTTGGTGCGGTAAGCTGTATCGGCCCAAACCTTGCCAGAACGATTGTCCTTGGTGAGCACTGACGCCAACTCATGACCGTCATAGCGCGCTGCATCTGTTGTTTTTTCACCTCTGATAAACCGAAACTTACGGTCAATGCTGATGTGGTTTTTATAGCCAAAGTGAGGTACGGAAATATCAACTAACCCCGCATCTTTCTCACCCGTCTTGGTCGTTTTAGCCTTGCTATACTTGACCATCCACCGTGCGTCGGTGTCCTTCTGTGCCGCCTTGGCTGGATTATCAGGCCAGATATCTTTTGCATCTTCGCCAGCCTTGGCGCGGGCTTTCTCGCTTGAAGTCATACGTTGGCGTGGGGCTGCAATCAGCGATGAGTCTACAATTTGTCCCCCAGTTTGTTTGTAACCCCGATTACGTAAATGATCCTCAAAGGTTGCAAACAAATCAGTCAACACACCCGCTTGGGTCAACTTCTCCCGAAACACCCAAATGGTCTTTTGATCTGGCGTCGGCTCCCCAATTTGCAAACCAAGAAAACGCAACCAGCTAAAACGATCGCGGATCAGAAACTCCATCCGCTCATCACTTAAATTATGCATCGACGCTAATATCAAAATCTTAAACATCATAACCGCATCATAGGGCGGACGACCCCCCTGTGGACGCTCTCCATAGTTAAGTGCACTTGTCAGTGCACACCGAAACATCTCAAAATCCACATGCTCAGAAAGCGCGACAAGTGGGTCGCCTGTTTTAGACAAACGCTCAAGATGATCAGAAAAATCAAACAATCCTGCTTCGTGCATCAAAATATCCTCCTGAAAATATTGAATCACAAAATACACCTAAAAGATAGGTTTTTAGAGGTGTCCAGCTTAGGTAACCAAATGGTGCTAAGAAAGATGCTTCTGATAGTCTGAATGCCACAATTAGGCAGTAATGACCAATGCTGGCAATTAATCCCATGAGTATCATATATCCAACGGCTGATGGCGTGGGTTGGGTCCAATAAAAGGGAACAAAACAGCTGGCGATTACTGTGCCGATTAATGCTGTGTATAGAAAACTGGTCCATGGACTTTCTTCTAGGCCTACAATTCGGGTTGAAATTGCATATGACGCATAACAGGCTGCGGCTGCCATCGGGATCAAGGATGCCAGTGAAAACACATCAGAGCCAGGGCGGATGATGATCATAGCACCTATCATACCGATGATGACGCCAATCCATCTTCTAGGCCCTACTTTTTCTTTTAGGAAGATAAACGCAAATGCAGTGATTAATAACGGCGCAACTTCGAAAATTGCAGTTATGTCCGACAAGGTCATCCAGTTCAGGCCAAAGAAGAAGTGAATAAGTTCAGATAGATGTGAGACTGTTTTTTTGTTGCCAAGATTTAGGCGGCCTCGGAGACTGAGTATTGTAAAAAACCAACTCACGAGGCCAATATGCAAATCATAAGACTGCACAAGAACGTTTATAAACTTTATGCTTGGGCGCGGACACAAGAATGTTTGGATGCGTACCGTATCAAATACGAAGACACGGTTCGGCAATGGGAAGCTTTACGCGCAGAGGGTGTTTCTCTAGCAAAATGCGCTGAATTTGTCGGCATCTCTCGGTCTACTTATTATCGCTACAAGCGGGTTTTGAAGGATTTGGCGCAAGGGATTATGCCGCCATCAAAGGCCCCAAAACACCGCAATAAGTCACAGTGGGGTGAGGCAGAAAAACAGTTGGTGCTCGAAATTCGCCGCGACAATAAAACCTACGGTAAGGAAAAAATAGGGGCCATCTTGCGGCGCGATAAAAACCAAATCATAAGCGATAGCACCGTGGGGCGTATCTTGGGTTTTCTACGCAAGAAAGGCCTGATTACACGATCAAGGTCTGCACCACAAAAGCGCAAGCGTAACTTCTCCAAGGGCCACGCCAAAGGATGGAAATATAAGGATTACAAAGATATAGAGATTGGAGAACGTGTGCAGATCGACCACATGACTGCCACGAAAAACGGCGTCACCTGCAAGCACTTTCAGGCCTGGGAACGGCGTAGCAAGCACATCCACGCGCAAATTTATTCGAATGCCACCGCACGCTCTGCCAAACGGTTTTTGGAAGAGCTTGTGGAAATAGCTCCCTATAAAATCCTCTCAATTCAAGTTGATGGTGGCTCCGAGTTTATGGCCGATTTTGAGACGGCGTGTGAGCAGATGAAAATCCCGCTCATTGTATTGCCGCCAGCCAGACCGAAATACAATGGTGGCGTTGAGCGTGGAAACCGCACCTTCCGCGAGGAATTCTATGATTGTTGTGATCTGATTGCCGATAGCATTGGAGCTATGCGGTTTGAACTGAGAAAAGCTGTCGAAAAATATAACACATTCAGACCACATCACGCCTTGAAAGGTAAGACACCCATGGAGTACCTTCGAATCACTCAGGCCGAAGCCGCGTGAGTCTCAAAACACATGAACCTATACAGAAGAACATGGTTGCCCCGAATAGAAATGAGGACCGCAGCAATTGCATGCCTATATACTTTGTTTTCAAAAGAGTACGCAATCTTGGAGCTAATAGGATGGTTGCCCAGATCACTTGAAAAAAGTACCGTGCCCATACGACCTGTAATGTGTGATGATCTTGGACAAGATGCTTTGCGACAGCATCAAGAGCTGTGAAAGCAAACACAGCGATAATCATTAACAGTATGGCTTGGGTGGTTGGGCTAATGGCCCGAAAATACGCCGTCATTTTTCCGACGTTAGCTTTGAATTTTATTTGCGCAACAAAAAAGCGCGACCATTGCCGCGCTTTGCTGTATTTTTGTATTGATTAGGGAGATTATTTAGAAACCGGCCCGATCAACATGGACATTTGACGTCCTTCTAATTTCGGATGGTTCTCAATTTGGCCCGCTTCTTGCTCAAGAACAGCTTCTTTCACACGGAGCAATAATTGAAGGCCCAAATTTTGGTGCGCCATTTCGCGACCACGGAAACGCATTGTGATTTTTACTTTGTCGCCATTGCCCAAAAATTTGTAAACATTACGCATCTTAACTTCAAAATCATGGATATCCGTATTCGGACGGAATTTGATTTCTTTTGTTTCGATGATTTTTTGCTTCTTACGTGCTTCAGCTTCACGTTTCTGCTGTTCGTATTTGTACTTACCAAAATCCATCACCTTACAAACTGGTGGTTTTGCGTTTGGTGAGATTTCAACCAGATCTAACCCTGCTTCGTCGGCTAATTCCATGCCGCGCGCGGGTGTTACAACACCTACATTGTCGCCATCAGCGCCAATCAATCGAATTTCATCTGAGGTTATGCGTTCGTTAACGCGTGGTCCTGTTTCGCGCGTCGGAGGCGCTTGGTGTGGTCTACGGGCTATGGTCTTAAATCCTTGAATAGTTTCTTTGATGCAAAATCTAATATGCGCATTGATGACAATCAAGCACTAAAGCTGTGTGTCACGGCAATCGCTTGAAAAAGTGGGGATTCCCTTAGCGGGTGATATGTGATTCTCTGGTCATTGAAATGACATTCGGAGCCTCCCATGATCTCAGCCAATATCCTCGACCATTTTTCTGCCATTGAAGACCCACGCCAGAGCTGGAAAACTGTTTATCCACTACCCGAAATCCTACTGATTGTGCTCTGCGGTGTTATGGCTGGTGCTGATGATTTTGCCGAAATAGCCCGATGGGCGGACCGAAAATTGAAATTCTTGCGTGGGTTTCTACCCTTCAAAGATGGCATCCCATCTCATGACACGCTCAATGATGTGATGAACGCGATTCCCGCTGACCTGTTTAGCGAATGCTTCGTTTCCTGGGTTGCGGCCTTGCGCGATGGCGATGATGAGATCGTGGCAATTGACGGCAAGTCGTCACGCCGTGCGCATGGTGAGGATGGCCGCGCCCTGCATCTGGTTTCAGCTTGGGCAACGCGTCAGAGATTGGTCTTGGGGCAAGAATCCTGTGACGAGAAAGAGAATGAAATCAGCGCGATACCTCGACTACTGGCGCGGCTTGAGTTGAAAGGCGCGCTGGTCACGATTGATGCAATGGGCTGCCAACACGGTATTGCTGCGGCGATCCTCGCACAAGGCGCAGACTATCTTTTGGCGCTTAAAGGCAACCAAAAATCACTGCATGAAGAGGTGAGGCTCTATTTCGACCAGACCAGTGGTTTGGAACCCCATGAAACCACCGATGCCGATCATGGGCGGATAGAAATCCGTCGTGCCTATGTCAGTCATGATGTAGAGTGGCTGCGCCCTGATCGGTCTGAGCCTGGCGCACCAAGGTTTCCAGGCCTCGCCGCTATCGGCATGATCGAGGCCGAGGTCAAACACAAAGGTAAAACCAGTTTCTCGCGACGTTACTATCTGTCCTCCGCACCGCTCTCAGCCAAGCAATTCCTGCGCGCCACACGCGCCCATTGGGGTGTGGAAAATCGCCTGCACTGGGTGATGGATGTGGTGTTTCACGACGACCTGATGCGCTTGCGGACCCAAAATGGCCCCGCCAACATGGCTCTGATGCGACATAGTGCAATCAACATCTTCAAGCAAGTCGGCGATACGGCCAGTCTGAAAATACGAAGAAAAACAGCCGCTTGGGATGATAGTTACCTAAAAGCCGCAATCAAAGGTGAAGGCTGAAATCTTCAAGCGATTGCCGTGAGCTGTGTGTCCCTCATAGAGTAGAAGGTCAAGCGCGGTTTTCGCGTTTAGCCTAAAAAGCAGTGGTTTTCGCATAATATGAGATTTTTATACCCCTAATACTTGCAATTTGCATGATCAGGGCGCACATGAGGTAAGCCTAATGGGGTTCTAAAACCGAAAAACGGAGACACGGTTATGAAAAAGATTATTACGCTGATTGTTTTGCTGGCTGTTGCCGCAGGGATTTATTTCTATACGGAGCAACAAAAAGAAGCTCAAGAAGCTGCTGCTAAAGTGCAAATGGAGGCAGATGAAGCGGCAAAGGCTGTTGAAGATGCTGCTGCAAAGGCAAAAGCTGACGCTGAAGCAGTTGCTGCAGAAGAAGCAAAAGCGGCTGAAGAAGCTGCTGCTAAGGTTGCGGAAGAAGCAAAAGCTGTTGCTAAGGCTGCTGAAGATGCCGCTAAAGCTGAAGCCGAAGCTGCTGTTAAAGCGACAGAAGACGCTGCTGCTAAAGCGGCTGCAGATGTAGAAGCTGCAGCAAAGGCAAAAGCTGATGCAGCTGTCCAAGCTGCCGCCGATGCTGCTACACAAGCTGCTGCTGATGTTGCTGCTAAAGCAGCCGCCGATGCTGCTGCGCAAGCTGCTAAAGATGCAGCTGCTGAAGCCGCGAAAAAAGCACTTGAAACGACAACAAACTAAATTTTCGATACTATCGAAAGGGGAGGGCGATCCATTGGGTCGCCCTTTTCGTTTGACGCGCCAGTATTCAAGCTTAGTGTCTGTTTGAATTCTGCTGGAGTGGGCTGTGTCACAATCAAAGAAACATATTGCTGTTATCGGGCGTGGATTGATAGGATCCGCTGCGGCCCGCCACTTGGTTAAAGCTGGGTACCAGGTGACTTTGATAGGCCCATCAGAACCTACTGATAAATCTAGCCACGATGGTGTCTTTGCCAGCCATTATGACGAGGGTCGTATAACACGCGCCTTGGACCCAACATTGTTTTGGTCGGATGTAACGGTAGCTTCTATTGCGCGATATGCTGAGATTGAAGCAGAAAGTGATATACCGTTCTTCAGGCAAAGTGGTGCGATGATTGCTGGACCGATGGACAGTTCGTTTATCAAAGGTGTTTCAAAGGTAAGAGATGAGCGTAACCTAGCAAGCGACCGGTATTCAGAATCTGTTTTGGGAGAAGCATTCCCGTATTTTAGCTTTGAAACAGGAACGCAGGCATTTTATGAACCGACTATGGCTGGATATATAAGCCCGCGTAATTTGGTAAAAGCGCAAACGGTTTGTGCACAAAAATCAGGAGCCGTTATTTTGGATGCCGTAGCATTGGCAATCACTGAGAAAACGACTGGTGCTGTAATCACGACTGCTGCTGGGGAGGTACATGCCGACCAAGTTTTGGTGGCCGCAGGTGGTTTTACGAATATGGTTTTACCGACGAGGGTTCCAATCCAAGCCTACGCAAGAACTGTAGCTTTCTTTGAGGTTTCTGAAAAAGAAGTTGAACGATTAAAGGCGATGCCATCTTTAGTTCTGTATCTTAAAGATGACCGTGACGCTTATATTTTACCGCCAATTAAATATCCGAATGGTAAAACGTATCTAAAGATTGGCGGCGACCCGAGCGATGTACCATTGAATAACGCAGATGATATGAAAGGATGGTTCAAAAGTGGTGGCGCTAAAACTGTGGCCGATTATTTAACCGATATGGTGTTGGATTTTATCCCAAACCTTGAATTTCAGTCACGACACCATGAAGCTTGTATGACAACCTTTACCGCAGATGACCTTCCATTGATCTCACGCCAATCAGACAAGATAACAGTGGCTGTTGCAGGATGTGGCCGTGGAGCCAAATGTTCAGACGAGTTGGGGCGTATGGCTGCTGCTTTAGCAAGCCTGTAATAGACAGGAGATTAGGGTTTTATATGCGCTCTCTGAAAAATGATTATTTTGTGATTTGGCGCAATTTCTGACAAGAAGTTTTTATTTGTTGGCTTATGCAAAATATGGTTAATTCGGTGATGAATGTAACATAACCGTGGAGACATTATGGCTGAAACTGTATTTGCAGGGAAAGACATAAAAAACGAGGCAGAGTTTGGCCCTTGGCTATCCCAAGCATCTATCTTGGTGATTGATGATGAGCCAGGTATGCGAAACTTTCTGGTTAAAATACTAAAGCCTCGCTGTAAAAATGTTGTTGAAGCATCAAATACTGAAGAAGCGTCAAGAATATTGGATGCGGGCCATTTTGATGTGGTTATTTTAGATAATATCATGCCAGGACAAAATGGTGTCGATTGGTTGCGTGAACAACGTAAGGTTGGTTTTTTTGCCGATGCCATTTTAATCACTGCTTTTGCTGATCTTGAAACAGCGATCAGCGCGTTACGTGCAGGGGCTGTTGATTTTCCAATAATTGGTTAAAACCACCAGCTTTTAGCTGGTCAGCTTTAGCGTTATTTACATAAGGTTTCCTTCCATTTTAAGACCCAGCGTTGCGGTAAGGTCTTAAAATGGAAGGAAACCTTATGATCTATTCTACTGGAAGTCATAGCAGATATTATCACAGATACCATATCGTTTGGGTAACAAAATATCGTTACAAGGTGCTGCGTGGTGAAATGCGTGAGCGTATTCGGACATTGATACGACAAACGTGCAATGAATTGGGCGTACACATTGAAAAAGGCGTATTGTCTACCGACCATGTGCATATGTTTGTGTCAGTCCCGCCGCACGTCCCAATTTCAAAGGTGATGCAACGCGTAAAAGGGAGGTCCTCATACAAGATACAGCGGGAGTACCCCGAATTACGCAAACGCTATTGGGGGCAACGGTTCTGGGCTAGAGGCTATTTTTCAACGACGAGTGGAAATGTGACGGATGACGTTATTCGTCAGTATCTTGAATTACATTCAAAACGTGAACCTACCGACGAAAGTCGGTAGTTGTTCAGTTTGTATTAAAGCCTTTCCGCTCAAACCAGATATTAAACGCTGTTGCGCGTTGTATTGACCGTATGCATTTGCGCCGCGAGAACTTTTTACTGCGCCATGAATTGGAGAGTGGTGTTAAGGAAAATAGGCGCCGCAATAAGTTAATTGGTAATTCAAAGCTCATATCGAATATTCGCGAAACATTACACCGTGTGGCTTTGCTACCGAGTGTGGTTTTAATTACGGGCGAGTCTGGAACAGGTAAAGAGGTTGCTGCACGAACGCTACATTGTATGTCTGATCGGTCTGACAAAGCTTTCGTCCCTGTGAATTGCAGTACGATTCCCCGCGATATTTTAGAAACTGAGTTATTCGGGAGTGTCAAAGATGCAGGGGACGGCGAAGACGAACGACAAGATGGATTGTTCCGATATGCGAGCGGTGGGACATTATTCCTAGATGAGATAGCGACGCTACCGCACGAGTTACAAGGTACGTTACTGCGCGTGATTGAAAGTCGAAAAATTCGACCAGTTGGATCAACACGCGAAGTGTCTATTGATGTACGATTTGTTTTTGCTTCGAATACGAACTTGTTAAAGGCTGTCGAAGCTGGGACTTTTCGTGCGGATTTATTCTACCGTATAAATGTGCTGCAGATTGAGATGCCACCGCTGCGCGACCGTATTGATGATGTGCAAGAACTGGCTGATAAGTTTATGCAAGAGCTATCATTTGAATTGGGTGTTCCCGTTTTGAAGTTTTCGAATGCTATTCGGCGTGGGTTCTTACGATATGACTGGCCTGGAAACGTTCGTGAGTTACGTAATCTTATCGAGCGATCTTTGATTTTGAATGAGTTTCCACCAGAATTTGAAGGCATAGACAATGATGGTGCGATGCCGATTGATGACACATTACAATCTGTAGAACGCCAACATATTTTGCGTGTTTTAGAAGAGTGTGATGGTAATCACGCAGAAGCGGCACGTCGTTTAGGCGTGTCTCGTAAAACGGTCGATCGTAAATGTGCCATGTGGAATGTCTGACATTGAAGCCGCAAAAGTACCAACAACCGCATTTGGGCTGCTAAGATCAGTACGGTTTCGCCTTTTAGTGATCGCTATTCTACCAATGTTAGTTGTATTACCCTTATTAATAGGGGGGATGTTTACACGCTGGTCAAATAAATTTGACGAACTTCTAATTGCCAAGGTGAATGGAGAACTGACAATCGCGCATCAATATATGGCGCGGATTTTAGAAACCAGCGAAGACAGAGTAGCAGCGCTAGCTAATTCCGCTGCGTTTGCCACAGTTATTAGTGAAAACGATCCTGTTCTTTTGAATGATTATTTGGAACGCCAACGCGTCGAGTTGGGTTTGGATTTTTTATATATAGCAGATGAGAGCGGTAACTTTCAGTTGCCAGAGCATGGCAGAAAATACCAACATTTTGCAGATTGGCCCGTTTTGCAATCTGCTATGGAGGGAAACTCTGATGCGCAAATTGATCTGTTTTCTAATAAGGACCTAAGTCTTTTATCTGAAAACTTAGCGTTGCGCGTTTTGATAGATCTTGTACCAACTGAAGCCGCTATGCCAACTGAACGTACGGTTGAAACACGAGGTATGGTTATTCATGTGGCAGCTCCATTTATAGGGCAAGATACATCTGCAGCATTGGTGGCAGGTATATTGTTAAACCGTAATTTAGAGTTCATCGATACGATCAATGATTTGGTTTATCCTGCCGCAAGCTTAACCGCTGGCAGTATTGGTACAGCCACATTGTTTTTAGAGGATGTCCGGATCAGTACGAATGTACGTTTATTTGAAAATGTGCGTGCGCTCGGTACACGTGTCTCTGCGGCAGTTAGGTCAAAAGTCTTGAATGAAGGTGAAGTCTGGTTAGACCGCGCATTTGTTGTGAATGATTGGTATATTTCCGCGTATGAACCCATCATTGATAGCCGCAGGCAACGTATTGGTATGCTTTATGTTGGTTTCCTAGATACGCCATTTAGAACGGCAAAGGCATGGACATTATGGACCACAATCGGGGCTTTCCTAGCCGCAGTAGTGCTTTCAGTTCCTATATTCTTGCGGTGGGCTGGTGGTATATTTAGACCATTAGAACGCATGTTGAGAACCATACGTAGGGTTGAAGCGGGCGAACTTGGGGCGCGTTCGGGTTTGGTGCAAACTGAAGATGAAATTGGGCAAGTTTCGTCTCATTTAGATACTTTACTGGATCAAATTCAAGAACGAGATAGCCGACTGCGGGGCTTGGCCGATGTCTTGAATGATCGCGTGGAGGAACGCACAGTTGAATTAAGCGATGCGAATAAACGCTTAGAGGTGACTACGAAACAATTGGTTGTGTCAGAAAAGCTTGCGGCCATTGGTGAAATTACCGCAGGTATTGCGCATGAGATCAATAACCCGATGGCTGTGATCCAAGGTAATATCGATGTTGTACGCCAAGAGCTTGGTGATGTCGCTGATCACGTTGAAACAGAATTCAAACTGATTGATGAACAAGTTCATAGTGTGAACATACTGGTCAGTAAATTGTTGCAATTCGCACGCCCTGATGAATTTTCAGATTCTGTAGAATTACAATCACCAGACGAAGTTCTGTCTGATTGTTTGGTCTTAGTTCAACACATAATGAATAAAGTACGGGTCAAAGTTGAACGTAGCCAGAACGCAGATGGTTTGATCACTATGAACCGTACCGAATTACAGCAGGTGATCGTAAACCTTATCGTCAACGCAGTTCAATCTATGCCTGATGGTGGTACTTTGTGTTTGGCAACCAAGAACGAAGATTATGAAGGCGTTAAAGGTATTAGCATCATAGTTGAAGATACGGGTGGCGGGATGTCGAAACAGGTTTTGAATAAGATATTCGATCCATTTTTCACCACAAAACAACGTGAAGGGACTGGATTAGGCCTGTCTATAAGCCAAACCATTATCAAGCGGTATAACGGTTTAATTTCCGCTACAAGTAAGATTGGGCAAGGCACAACCTTTATGGTTTGGATACCAATTAGTGAAAACTACCCCTCTAATGACCCGTGAATAGCAAACTGCGTTATGTCAGCATCTTCGCTTTTGATCGTACGAAACTGCTCATTCACACCAGATTCAGTTAATTCACGGCTCACAGCAATCAAGGTATTCGGGTCATGATCATCACATAAATCTTGTGCATGTTCCATTTCTTGTTGGGCAACAGGCAAGGCAACTTCAAGAGACGGTGCGCCGTACATGTCCACAAAATGCTGTGCTAAGCGTTCTGTTAAAGTGTCCATTTCGGATTGTTCTATCTGAGTGACAGCAACAAAAGTTGCCCGACCAAATGTATCAAGTCCTAACCAACCATTGCTAAATGCCTGGCGATTTTTACCTTTTAAATCAGCTTCTGACCAATCTGAAAACTCAAAGCCGCCACTAATAGCCCATTCGCCTGTGCGCGCGGCAAAATGAAAAACATTACGGTCACTTTCGTCGAAATGGATGGTGCGTGCCAGTTTCATGATGGGGTCTCGTTCTTCAAAAGGGATGACAGGGGGATGAGTGTTGTTGTGTCTTCAGAACGCACCAACATACCAAAGGCCTCATCTATACCTAGGAAGGTTCCTGAAAGGTCAGTGCCATCATGCGTGATAACAATGTCTTCTCCGATACCTTGGGCCATTGTACGCCATTCGGAATGCAAAGGTGCGGCACCTTCATCGGACCAGCGATTGATCCATACCAGACTGTGACGTGACCAGCTTTCCAATAAACGCGTTGGATCAACTTCAATACAGCCTTCTTGCAGGAGTGTTGTTTGATCTGGGGTATCCCCGCCGCCGTGATCATCTGTAGGAACAAGTGGAATGGTTAAACCCACAACCAACCAGTCAGGTGTTTCATTCGGATGGGTACAAGATGCTGCCATTTGTACATGACCACATGTGGCACCATTCACCATAATTTGGCCATGCCAATCTAAATGCACAGCAACCTCTGGTGGGGCTAATGCGCCAAGAGCGTTGGAGTACCCAATACCGCAAGCAATCATCATAGCGGATGCTTGCTCCAAGGGAACCTCGGGTGCAAAGATAAATGCAGCCCGCAGATATTCCGTTGAAATGTTGTGAACAATTGTTCCAGCATCACATCCTAATGTGGCCATCGATATTGCTTTATCAAATGGATCTATATGTTTTGCGACTGCTTCACCCGTTAAAAGGGGTGGAAACGTTGGTTCTGGTGTCATGCGTGTCCGTCGTCAATCATCTTGCGCGCAATCGTGCGAAACGCCTGCGCTTGTTTTGAATTTGGTTTAGAGACAACAATAGGGGCACCGCCGTCGCTGGCAAGTCTGATGTCGATGTGAAGTGGAATCTCCCCCATGAACGGCGCATTCAACTTTTCAGCTTCTGCAGTGACGCCGCCATGTCCAAACACGTGTTCTTCGTGACCACATTGCGAACAAATATGGGTCGACATGTTCTCGATCATCCCAATGATTGGTGTTCCAAGCTTATCAAACATGTCCAAAGCTTTACGCGCATCTATCAATGCTACGTCTTGTGGTGTTGATACGATCACCACACCAGTGACTTCTGCTTTTTGCGCAAGGGTCATTTGAACGTCGCCTGTGCCAGGTGGCAGATCAACGATCAGTACATCTAAAGCGCCCCACTGCACTTGGCTCATCATTTGTTGCAAGGCACCCATCAGCATAGGGCCGCGCCATACAACGGCTTCGTCTTCACGAGTCATTAAGCCAATAGACATCAATGTAACACCATGATTCCGCAAAGGTAGGATCGTCGTTCCATCTGGTGAAGAGGGGCGTCCTGATATGCCAAGCATCCGTGGTTGAGAGGGGCCATATACATCAGCATCCAGTAAGCCAACTTTGCGACCTTCGGCTGCTAATGCAGCGGCAAGGTTTGCTGAAACTGTTGATTTCCCAACACCACCTTTGCCAGATGCCACAGCAATGATCCGATCAATGCCTGGTATCTTTTGTGGGCCACTCGGTTCAGCTTTCTTACCCCCACCTAAATCAGGTGGCGCTGGGGCCGCGCTGTGCGCTGTCATGACAACGGATACAGATGTGGCACCTTCTAAGGCTTCTAACTCTGTTTGGGCCTGTTGCTGGACTGCCTCCATAGCTTTTGCGCGGGCAGGATCTATTTCCAAAACGAACCTAATAGCGCCATCTGTTACAGTTAGCGCGCGGACCATACCCGCGGTAACGATGTCTTTTTGGCTAATTGGATCAATGATTTTCCCAAGTGTATCTAAAACAACTTCACGTGTTACGCTCATGTCAGCTTTTACCTACGATACTGCCTTCGACAACATGTTTGATGTCTAAACCATCTACAGTTAGCACTATCTTTGCCTGAAAGGATTTGCCTGCAGTTATATCTTGGCCTGCTGTACGCATGGCCTCTTCGATGGCTTGCTGTGATGTTACGCCCACCTGCTTTAGGAATTTACGCATAGTCATGTTGAAATCTTCATCACTCATTTTAGTGTCCTTTAAGTCATGTCAGTTGTTAATGGTCCTTGCGAACCTTTATATAATCATCAGTGGTTCGGACTTTTGGCCGCTCCCCACCTTGAAATGGGTTGCTTGTGCTGTGGTATTGCGCGTTAACGCGGCAGTTATCACACATCTTGATTAGTTTGCCTGAATCCGATGCTGTAAACATCGAATGCTTGCCTTCTAACTGTGCCACGATACGGTCGATGGTGGATTTCACGCCAAACAAAGCTCCACATTCGATACAGGCAAAAGGCTCCTCTTCGTGTAAAACCTCTTGATTAAATGCGCTGTCATCTAAATTCATTTGTGGTTGCAATGTGATTGCATTCTCAGGGCAAACCGTTTCGCAAAGACCACATTGTAAGCAGGCGGTTTCTTGGAAACGCAGTTGTGGCATATCTGGGTTGTCACCCAAAGCACCCGATGGGCATAGAGATGCACAAGAGAGGCAAAGCGTGCAGGCATCATTGTCCACAACCACAGCTCCATATGGCGCATTATCTGGCAAGGCGATTGGTGCATCGATATCAGGTTGCAATGCTTTCGCTGCTAAACGTGTTACATCACGGCGGCCGCCAATGGGGAGAATTGGATTTTCGACGGGGGCATAAACATCTGCAGAATAAAGAATATCTGAAAATGCATCCGGATCGTTCACGTCGATTAATGTGATTTGCGGCGCACCTGCGATGGCATTCACAATCTCAGCTTGTCCTGCCACGACGTCTTTTTCCGTCTTTGGTGCAATCAATACATGAACGTTTGTAAAACCTGTCCCAAGAGCTGCAAGCATTTCAGTATGGCCAAATCCTGCTAAGTTATCAACCTCTAATGGGATTACATCGGCTGGTAATCCGTGACCGAAACGTGCCGATAGGGAAATCATTTCGCCACCAAACTCGGCATCATGAACAAGCAGTTGAGGGGAGGTTCCACCAGCTTTAGCATAAGCCTCTGCAAGATTTTGAATGCGGCGAAATAAAAATGAAACTGGCGGGGCGTCATATGTGATCGCTCCAGATGGGCAAAGCGCTGAACATGCACCGCAGCCTGCGCAAGCCATTGGGTCAATCAAAACATTGTCTCCCTCGGGGGTAATTGCGCTGGTCGGACAAATATCTAAGCAGTTGCTACACCCAGTTTGCTGGGCGCGCGCGTGGGCGCAAATATGCGGATCATATGTTAGATAAAGCGGCTTTTCGAAGGTACCGATCATATGGGATGCTTCGAAAATACTTGCTGCGACTAAGTTTGGATCATTTGGGTCGGGGCGAAAATATCCATCTCTTTTTTCAGGTGCAGGAAATAATGGTGTACCACCCGTCAAATCCAAAATGATGTCACATTGTGAAGCTGCACCATTTTTGGGTTCGGTAAATAACATGGGGCCACGGCCCATTGTGTTTAATTCTTGGAAGGCATCAATGCGAACATCGAAGTTCCCCATCGTTCCTGATACTGATTTTAAAGAACCTAAAATGACATCAAAATCACGATCAAATGGCCCCTCGGGTGTGTCTGTCAAAAAAGTTGTAACGCTCAAAATATCGCTCAACTTTTTCGCTGCATTTAAAGTTATTTCAGATGGGCCAATGATCAGACATAATCCTTCCGAAGTGACATCTACGGTCTTTTCTAACGGTTTTTCGAGTAAAGAATCGCTGAGTAATGCTGCTGCTTTTGGGCCTGAATTTTCACCCTCATCTGACCATCCTGCACGATCGCGAATGTCTAAGAAATCAGGTGGCGAAACTTGTAATTCTTCTGCTAATTCCTGAAATAATTCACGCTCTTGTAGACAGGCAATAATTGTGTTTTCAGTTTCGATATGCTTTGCCGTTTCACCTGTCTGATGCATGCATAAACCAGAATAGATGCGCGAACAGGTGATGCCAGAAACAGTATCAAGAGCCTTGATATCTATTGCTTGAGAATCTGAACAATCACATAATATCAATGTTTTAGTCATCTATTTTTCCTGGCTTTCTGGCTGGAAATGGAACGAATTCCATGTTGAAACAGGCACAGCATAGTCACGATTTTTTGGATAGGTAAAGACACAAAAAAATCATATTTTTTACGAGATGGTTTTTCTGAGTTTCAAAATTGCCATAAATTTCAGTATGGGTCGGCGCGATTCTATGTTGGTTTCGAACATGCGCAAATTTGAAGGAATTATCAGGATAACCAACATGGACATTTTGACCTTTTTGCAGGTTTGAGGATGTCTAAAAATAGACATTATGACCCTCATGCAAATTTATGAACGATTGTTAACCATTTTTGCAAATCAGTGTTTGGCAGATACTGTTTTTGCACCCTACCTTAAAAAAATTGATTGATGCCAATGCGTCAATTGGATTGTTTGGGAGGACAAGAATTGAGCTCATGAACCGCCCCTAGTTTACCGGAGTGATTTTAGTCCGTCATTCTGCAGCAATATCATATTGATTTAGGGTTTCATAGAAATTCCTTTCAGCTTGTGCAGGTGGTATATATCCGATTGGCCCAAAGAGCCTGTCATTGTTGTACCAATCAACCCAAGTTAGAGTTGCCATTTCGACATCACTTTTACCTTGCCATGGTCCTTGATGTTCAATCACTTCGGTCTTGTACAATCCGATCATATTCTCAGCGAGTGCATTATCATAACTATCACCAACGCTCCCAACGGATGGCTCAATTCCAGCATCGATTAATTTTTCTGTATATTTGATCGACAAATATTGAACGCCTCTGTCTGAGTGGTGGATCAACTGGCCAGATTGAGGGTTTCGAGCGTGGATACCCTGGTTCAGAGCATCAAAGACCAAAGCCGTATTCGGAGAATGTGAGACCTTCCATCCAACGATATATCGTGCAAAGACATCAATCACAAAAGCAACATATACAAACCCAATGGCCGTACTGACATAGGTGAAATCAGCGACCCACAAAACGTTAGGTGCGGGAGCTGTGAATATACGATTTACCTTATCCTTAGGACAAGGCTGCGCCTTGTTACTCTGTGTAGTTTTAATCCCCTTGCCACCACGTACAACGCCTTGTATTTCCATCTGTTTCATAAGGCGCTCAATTGTACAACGTGCAATATCAAACCCTTCATGGCGAAGTTGATGCCAAATCTTATCAGCCCCATAACGTTTACCACTAGCTTTAAAAACACGGTCGATTTCTGTGATCAAAACAACATCTCGTTTGCGGCGTTCTGGAGACTTACTGGGATCCAGCATTATAGACCGCTCATAAAAATAGGTGGATGGCGCTATTGGTAAAACTTTACAAATAGACCCGACGCCATAGCTTGTACGATGTTTATCTATGAACATAATCATTTCTTCCGTAGGCGGTCGAGCTCCGCCGCTGCGAAAAAAGCCGACGCTTTACGCAAAATATCATTCGCTTGCCGTAACTCTTTGTTTTCTCGCTGGAGGATTTTTAACTCATCACGCTCCGCTTGTGTAACCCCATTGCGTAATCCTATTTCAATTTCGTGATTTCGAACCCACACACGTAGCGTATCACCATTGCAGCCAATCTTCTTTGCAATCGATAAAACAGCTTGTGTTCTGCTCGTATAATCAGCCTCATTTTCTAACACCAGGCATACCGCTCGTGCGCGTATTTCTGGCGTAAATCTATTTCCTGAATTTCCATTCGTCATTCTTCTAGTCTCCGTGCTTTTTTGACTCCGGTAAACTAGGGGCGGTTCACTCAAGATCAGTTTCAATGCCTGTGGGGGTCGTCGTGCGTAAAACGCCTGGCGTGACCAAATGGGCTAAGTGGAATTGGCAAGCTGTGGCTGTCCTGCCTGGGGCAGCACAAGCTGATTGGCTCGAGATGCGTCGTGAGGGGGATGCGATTGAATATCATGCTGGAACCCGAACACTAGAATTGTACCGGACGGACACGGATGCTTATCTAAGTGGACTGTCCTGCGAAGTGCCTATGTTGTATGTCGTTATGCGCAATGCTGGTACGAACGATGAGCTGGGTGATGTGGATTTGTTATTGATTACAGCGTCGCCATATGAAGCCCAAGATTACATGGACAGCGGTGAAGAGATGGTTGAACCGATCCCAATGCCAGCTCCAATGATTGCTTGGGTCGCTGACTTTATTGAAACGCACCATGAAGAAGAAGCCTTCATTAAACGTAAGCGGGATAAGAAACGTACCGATCTGGTCGAAGATGGTATCGGTGATCACCGCATCAGGCAAACCACAGATGTATACCGTGCCCCAACACGCAAGACGCGGGGCTATATTCAATGAACAGCCAAGATAATTTCTGGAGCCGCCGTAAGCAAGCTGTCGAGGCTGAGGTCGAGGCCGAGATTGCAGAAGAAGTTGCCGTTGAAGAAGCTGAACAGCTTGAAGCTTTGGAAGAGCAATCTGATGAAGAGATATTGGACGAGCTGGGACTACAAGATCCTGAGACTTTGGAAGCTGGTGATGATTTTTCTGCATTCATGGCAAAAGCTGTTCCGACGCGTATTCGTAACAAAGCATTGCGCAAGCTTTGGCTCAGCGATCCTAAATTAGCAAATCTAGATATGCTTGTGGATTACGGCGAAGATTTCACAGACAGCGCTATGGCTGTTGAGAACATCCAAACGGCCTATCAAGTCGGCAAAGGCATGTTGAAGCATGTGATGGAAGAAGCCCGCAAAGCCGAAGAGGCAGAAGCGGCAGCGCTTGCACCAGCTGAACCAGAACCCGTTTTATCCTTAGAAGAGGGCGAAGCAGAGGGGGTTTTAGAACAAGAGTTGATTGCTGATGACCATGCGGCATCAGGCGTGGACAACGAAAATCAAGATACATCTAAAGAAATAGAAGAGGCAGATGTCGTGTTTGCCTCAAAGAAAAGAATGCGCTTCGTGATTGAAGCCCAAGTTTAATTCCCGACGTGTTCGGACAACAAGGAGGATAAAGTGCTGGCAACTGCATCAAACACCCAAATTGCAGAAGAAGATAAACTGCGTGCGGACCTTTACGACTATCTAGCGGCCTTTTTATCGGGCCCTCCTTCAAAAGCTTTGATTAAACAAACGGTTGCACTGAAAGGTGATGACAGTGATCTGGGCTCAGGCTTTAAAGCTTTGTCACGTGTCGCAACATCCCAGAATGAAAAATCTGCAACTTCTGAATTCAACGCACTTTTTATTGGTGTCGGGCGTGGTGAACTTCTACCGTACGCCAGTTTTTACCTTACTGGTTTTTTAAATGAAAAACCGTTGGCAGCTTTGCGCAATGACATGACATCGTTGCGAATTGCACGATCCTCAAACGTATTTGAGCCAGAAGATAACGTCGCCAGCTTATTGGAAATGATGGCAGGTATGATCACTGGGCGTTTTGGCGAACCAGCAAGTTTAGATCAACAACGTGACTTCTTTAACCGTCATATCAGTCCTTGGGCCGGTCATTTCTTTTCAGATTTAGAAGGCGCTAAGAACTCTGTCTTTTATGCCCCTATCGGGGCGATTGGACGGGTGTTTGTCGAGATAGAGCAAGAAGCATTTAGAATGATGGCAAGTTAATTGCCGTTTTAACCGATCAGCAACCGCTGGTCATAATGAAGGAGAAGTCGAATGACCAAGAAGGATGAAAAGGCGGGCAGCAGCCGGCGTGATTTCCTGAAAATGGCATCGGTATCAGCATCCGCCGCCGTGGTTGCCCTGACGGGTGAAACTGCAGACGCCACTGAGCTTGATCAACATACAGGCGAAGGCCTGCGCGAGACTGCCCATACACGGGCTTACTTAGAAAGTGCCCGTTTTTAGGCGGACATTTTCAAAACAGACTAAGCGGTGAGAGGTTGCGTGACGCCCAGACCACCGTGACGATGATTAAAATAACAAGAGTATGAACCGCCCCTAGTTTACCGGAGTCAAAAAAGCACGGAGACTAGAAGAATGACGAATGGAAATTCAGGAAATAGATTTACGCCAGAAATACGCGCACGAGCGGTATGCCTGGTGTTAGAAAATGAGGCTGATTATACGAGCAGAACACAAGCTGTTTTATCGATTGCAAAGAAGATTGGCTGCAATGGTGATACGCTACGTGTGTGGGTTCGAAATCACGAAATTGAAATAGGATTACGCAATGGGGTTACACAAGCGGAGCGTGATGAGTTAAAAATCCTCCAGCGAGAAAACAAAGAGTTACGGCAAGCGAATGATATTTTGCGTAAAGCGTCGGCTTTTTTCGCAGCGGCGGAGCTCGACCGCCTACGGAAGAAATGATTATGTTCATAGATAAACATCGTACAAGCTATGGCGTCGGGTCTATTTGTAAAGTTTTACCAATAGCGCCATCCACCTATTTTTATGAGCGGTCTATAATGCTGGATCCCAGTAAGTCTCCAGAACGCCGCAAACGAGATGTTGTTTTGATCACAGAAATCGACCGTGTTTTTAAAGCTAGTGGTAAACGTTATGGGGCTGATAAGATTTGGCATCAACTTCGCCATGAAGGGTTTGATATTGCACGTTGTACAATTGAGCGCCTTATGAAACAGATGGAAATACAAGGCGTTGTACGTGGTGGCAAGGGGATTAAAACTACACAGAGTAACAAGGCGCAGCCTTGTCCTAAGGATAAGGTAAATCGTATATTCACAGCTCCCGCACCTAACGTTTTGTGGGTCGCTGATTTCACCTATGTCAGTACGGCCATTGGGTTTGTATATGTTGCTTTTGTGATTGATGTCTTTGCACGATATATCGTTGGATGGAAGGTCTCACATTCTCCGAATACGGCTTTGGTCTTTGATGCTCTGAACCAGGGTATCCACGCTCGAAACCCTCAATCTGGCCAGTTGATCCACCACTCAGACAGAGGCGTTCAATATTTGTCGATCAAATATACAGAAAAATTAATCGATGCTGGAATTGAGCCATCCGTTGGGAGCGTTGGTGATAGTTATGATAATGCACTCGCTGAGAATATGATCGGATTGTACAAGACCGAAGTGATTGAACATCAAGGACCATGGCAAGGTAAAAGTGATGTCGAAATGGCAACTCTAACTTGGGTTGATTGGTACAACAATGACAGGCTCTTTGGGCCAATCGGATATATACCACCTGCACAAGCTGAAAGGAATTTCTATGAAACCCTAAATCAATATGATATTGCTGCAGAATGACGGACTAAAATCACTCCGGTAAACTAGGGGCGGTTCAGTACATAGCAAAATGGCAATTCTGCCAAACTAGCAATGGAGAAACTAAAATGCTCAGGAAAAAGACCAATGGGGTTGCGCGACGCCCCCAACGGGCAAGCCTCCTGTCTAAGGTATCAGAGAAATCTGTTGACCGTCGTTCGTTCCTTAAGAGTCTGGCCGAAAACTATTTCAATGATTTCAACCCCTTGCTAATCGCCGTGTGACCATTCTGATATGGGCGATGAGGAGCCAGCTTTCAGCAGAAGCAATGGATTTCTCCCAATCTTTTGCCAATCGGCGGCACCGCCCCAACCAGGCAAAGGTGCGCTCGACAACCCACCGTCTTGGAATGAGTTCAAATCCCACAGCCTTGTCACTGCGCTTTAAAATTTCGATAGTCCAACAGCCCATATTTTCTAAAGCTTCTCGTAATTTTGGCCCCGCATATCCTCCATCGGCAAACACATGTCGGAGTTTGGGATGGGAGTAGTAGATAGATTTGAGGACATCAACGGCCCCATCTCGATCTTGAATGCCCGCACTGTGGATGATAAATCCGATCAACAGCCCGATGGTATCTGTGATGATATGGCGCTTACGGCCGTTTATCTTTTTCCCTGCGTCGTAGCCGGAAACACCACCGCTTTCTGTCGTTTTAACACTCTGGCTGTCAATAACACCTGCACTTGGACTGGCTGCGCGACCTGCCAATTCCCGCGCCTTGATGACAAGCGTATCGTTGATCCGGTACAACACGCCATTGTCCCGCCAGTCGTAAAAATACTCCTGTATTGTAGTCCTCGGCGGGAAATCTTTCGGGATCATTCGCCACTGACATCCCGTGCTCGCCATGTATTGCACTCCGTCCCACACATCGCGCATTTCGGTTGTTCTGGGCCGACCAACCACATTGGATTCTGGCAGCAGTGGTTCAATTATTGCCCACTCTTCGTCCGTGCAATCACTTGCATAACGCCCATTGTTTCGCTCATATAGGGGGCGAGTAATATCAGTCCAAGCCATAAAATTCTCCATCTTATTTGATAAAGAGAGTGAGGCTCTTCTCCGCTTTGTTGAGTAGAAAAAGATGCCGACCGCCAAGTAACCTGTTGATATGTATGGTTTCTGATAACTTTACATAGAGCAGGTATATGACAATCAACATCTCGCAGCATATTTTAGGCCTCAAAGGGCAACGTGTAAATGAAATTAAACTGGATGACGGCGGTGTTAAGATTGTCATTCACTGCAGCCGAGACGCGCGTAGGAGGGCTATAGACCCTGCTACAGGCCAGAAGGGAAGCATCAACCAGCATGTCCGCCGACAAGTAAACGACATCCCCCTTTTTGGGTATCCTTGTGTGGTCGAGATTGAGCTGGCGCAGGTTTATATTAACAAGGGCGAACGCCGCATTGAGGGGTGTGATTTTGTTGATAAAGGGTGCCGTTTCACTCACCGATTTTGCCGACTGATCAGTGGATTATGTCGGCATATGTCTATTCAAGCGGTTTCCAGACATTTGGATATACGATGGGAAACGGTCAATAATATCGACAGGGCATACCTTATTGAAACTCTCCCTACGCTTGATCCTGCAGAGCTAACTGGCTTGGAATATATTGGTGTAGATGAAGTTGCCCGGGCGAAAGGTCATGACTACATGACGGTGGTCTACGATATGGTTGGCGGTCATCTGATCTGGGTTGAAGCAGGCCGAACTGCCGAGGTTTTTTCAAGGTTTTTGAAACAACTGCAACCAGATACAGCCTGCAAAATAAAGGCCGTAGCGATGGATATGGGGCCTGCCTACCAAAAGGCTGTCAGAGAGTCCTTGCCGTTGGCCGACATAGTATTTGACCGTTTCCACGTCATGAAAAACTACAGCAAAGCTATCCATAATCAGCGTCGACTTGAGTTCAGAAAGGCCGATCCAAGTGGTAAAGAGTTGATGAAAGGGACGCATTATCTGTTGCTCAAAAATGCGGATAAGTTGAGTGAAAAACAAAGTGACAAGCTGCAAAGGTTGCTGGAGAGCAATAGCAACCTGAATGCACTTTACGTCTTGAAAGAACAGCTTCAGCTGCTGTGGAGTGCCGCTTCATTTGAGGCGATGGCGGAGCAACTGGAACGTTGGTGCCTGATAGCAGATCAGTCACAGATGCTCTATCTAAAAAAGTTCGCGAAATCCCTACGGAAACATTGTGTGGGCATCTGCAACTACGCCAAACACAAGCTCACAAGCGCCAGGATAGAGGCTGGTAATGTCAGTATAGGAATGATCCGTAAGCGAGCCAGAGGCATCAAGGATACCGAATACTTCAAACTCAAAATTAGACAATCATCCATTCCAGATAATCAATCTATGCTCTATTTGAAATCCTAAATCTACTCAACAAAGCGGAGAAGTGCCGAGAGTGAATCACAACTTACTGATATTACTCAACTAGTTTTCGGCCAGACACTAAGGGATCGGGCCTTGCCG
Source organism: Amylibacter sp. (assembly GCA_965206885.1). Lineage (GTDB taxonomy): Bacteria > Pseudomonadota > Alphaproteobacteria > Rhodobacterales > Rhodobacteraceae > Amylibacter. The sequence continues at coordinate 69,858 of CBDBLJ010000019.1, forward strand.
TAGGTGGCTTGGCAGCGATAGGCGCAACAGGGGGAACTGTTACTCAGGCTTCCGCCCAATCAGCCGTATCTGGCGCTGTTGAAACAATCAAATCAATTTGTACCCACTGTTCTGTCGGTTGTATAGCCTGACGACTCAACTTTGATTCCACTTTTGATTGGAGAATATCTGTTCAGCGGTTTCTCCTGTTTTTCGCCTATGGGCTTTAGCTTGCGCCCATGTATGTTCAATTGGGTTATAATCGGGGCTATATGCAGGTAGATATTCAAGGATATGTTCTGCATCCGTGATGATTTTTATTGTGTCGCTACGTCTGTGAAAGCTGGCTCTGTCCATTACAAGTACTGATCCTTTGGAAAGGACTGGAATGAGCTGATCTTTGAGCCAAAGATTGAAGATATCCGCGTCAACATTACATGCTGTCAGGCCAACAGTTAACAAGGTGCCAGCCAAAAGCGCTCCAATAACATTGATCCTCCCTTTCGCCTGCCAATCGTGAACACCCACACAGCGTTTTCCGCGCGGGGCATAACCATGGGTGCGTGGCATGTCATGCGCAAAACCACTTTCATCAATATATACAATGGCTTTACCTGCAGCCTCATGGGCCGCTAACCTCTCTTGAAAGGACTGCCTGTCGTCGTCGTTTGCCTTGGGGTGCCGCATGGCTTTTTTTATATGTGATCTTCAATTTCTTAAGGGCTTGCCAAATTGCCTTTGGGCAAACATCAAAACGGTCAGCACGTTCATACTGATAAGCATCAGGATATTTTTCAACATCCTGTGCTAGCTTTTTAAGATCTATTTTACGTATCTTTTTGCGTTCATGCTGTTTGGGTTCAACCCGTTTAGACCATCGCTTCACCGAGGCTACACCCACGGAGAAACGCTCTGCGACCCGAGCAAAACTCAAGCACTCTTGTTCTTTTATCCGCAAAACATGGCGGCGAAATTTAATTGGATGTGTCATGTAACCATAGTATCATAATATTGTCGCTAGGCTATACCGTCATAGCAGAAGTGGAAAATGGTGTTTGGACAGGTCAAGAACCAGGCTGGGATAGCCCATTCAACATGGGTGCGCATTGTGCCAAAGGCGCAGCAGTACGCGAACATGCTCACGGCGAACGCCGTCTGAAGTATCCAATGAAACGCGAAGGCGGTGAATGGAAGCGTATCAGTTGGGAAACCGCGATTGATGAAATCGGCGACGGCATGATGAAGATCCGCGATGAAAGTGGACCAGATAGTGTTTATTGGCTGGGCTCAGCCAAACACAGTAACGAACAAGCGTATTTATTCCGTAAGTTTGCCGCTTATTGGGGCACAAATAACGTAGACCATCAGGCACGTATTTGTCATTCAACAACAGTTGCTGGTGTTGCGAACACATGGGGCTACGGCGCCATGACGAACAGCTACAATGATATCCACAATTCAAAAGCAATTTTCATCATTGGTGGTAACCCTGCAGAAGCACACCCTGTGTCGCTACTGCATTTGTTAAAAGCCAAAGAAGAAAATAATGCGCCAGTCATCGTATGTGATCCTCGGTTCACACGTACGGCTGCTCATGCTGACGAATATGTACGCTTCCGTCCTGGTACGGATGTTGCCCTTGTTTGGGGTATCTTGTGGCATATCTTTGAAAACAAATGGGAAGACACTGAATTTATCCGCACACGTGTATACGGTATGGATGAAATCCGCGAAGAAGTTGCAAAGTGGAACCCAGAAGAAGTTGAACGTGTAACAGGTGCACCGGGTAGTCAGTTACGCCGAGTGGCACATACACTAGCCAACAACCGTCCAGGCACCGTGATTTGGTGTATGGGGGGTACGCAGCACACCAACGGTAACAACAACACACGCGCATATTGTGTGCTTCAGTTGGCTCTTGGTAACATGGGCACATCTGGTGGAGGTACGAATATTTTCCGTGGCCACGATAACGTACAAGGTGCAACAGATCTTGGTGTTCTATCCCACACCCTTCCTGGTTACTACGGTTTGAAAGCTGGATCATGGGCGCACTGGGGCCGTGTTTGGGGCGAAGATATGGATTGGCTGAAAGGTCAATTTGCATCGTCCAAAGATGCGGAAGGCAATGATAAGAGCCTGATGAATCTGACAGGTATTCCTGTAAGTCGTTGGATTGATGGTGTTTTAGAAGATCCTGATAACATGGATAACCCGAGCAAAGTTCGTGCCATGGTATTTTGGGGACATGCACCAAACTCGCAAACACGTATGAAGGAAATGAAAACAGCGATGGAACAGCTTGATATGCTGGTTGTCGTTGATCCATATCCAACAGTGTCTGCGGTTCTGTCTGACCGCGAAGATGGTGTTTATCTGCTTCCTGCATCGACACAGTTTGAAACACGTGGCTCTGTCACGGCTTCAAATCGTTCGTTCCAGTGGCGTGATAAAGTCTTTGATCCACTGTTTGAAAGCCTTCCTGATCATGTGATTATGGCGAAGTTTGCGAACAAATTTGGGTGGGCTGATCGTTTCTTTCGTAATATTGAAATGGAAGATGCCGAGACGCCAAATGTTGAAAGCATCACCCGCGAATTTAATCGTGGTATGTGGACAATCGGCTATACAGGCCAATCGCCAGAACGCATTAAGAAACACATGGCGAACCAACATACGTTTGATCGTACAACGCTTAAAGCGATTGGTGGTCCAGCAGATGGTGACTATTACGGTCTACCATGGCCAAGTTGGGGCACTGCAGAGATGAACCACCCTGGCACGCCAAACCTATATGATATGTCTAAACGCGTATCAGAAGGTGGCTTAACATTCCGTGCCCGTTTCGGTGTGGAACGTGAAGGTGTTAACCTGTTGGCCGAAGGTGTTTATTCGAAGGATTCTGAAATTCAGGATGGTTACCCTGAATTCACGATGGCCATGCTCAAAGAGCTTGGTTGGGATAGCGATCTGACAGCGGATGAACGTTCTGCGATTGAAGCCGTTGCTGGTGACAAAACCAACTGGAAAACTGACCTATCAGGTGGTATCCAGCGGGTTGCAATCAAACACGAATGTGCACCATTTGGTAATGCCAAAGCACGTGCCGTTGTTTGGACGTTCCCAGATCCAGTGCCAATACACCGTGAGCCGTTGTATACGCCACGTCGTGATCTGGTGGCAGACTATCCAACATATGAGGACCGCAAAGCATACCGCCTACCGACTTTATATGCATCCATCCAGAAAAAGGATTTCTCAAAAGAGTATCCAATGATCCTGACATCTGGTCGCCTTGTTGAATACGAAGGTGGTGGTGAAGAAAGTCGTTCGAACCCATGGTTGGCCGAACTTCAACAAGACATGTTCGTTGAAATCAATATACGCGATGCTAATAATTTAGGTGTGCGTGATGGCGAGCAAGTTTGGGTTGAAGGCGCTGAGGGAGCCAAAGTCAAAGTTATGGCGATGGTGACTGATCGTGTCGGAGCAGGGGTAGTCTTTATGCCGTTCCACTTTGGTGGGCATTTCGAAGGTAAGGACCTAAGGGATAAATATCCTGATGGTGCTGACCCATATGTCTTGGGTGAATCCGCAAATACTGCCTTTACCTATGGGTATGACAGTGTGACTCAAATGCAAGAGAGTAAATGTACTCTTTGCAAAATCTCAGCAGCTTAGGGAGGACTGAAAATGGCAAGAGCAAAGTTTTTATGCGATGCTGAACGTTGTATTGAATGCAACGCCTGTGTGACCGCCTGTAAGAACGAGCACGAGGTGCCTTGGGGCATCAACCGGCGCAAAGTTGTTACAATTAACGACGGTAAGCCAGGTGAGCGTTCGATCTCAGTTGCCTGTATGCACTGTTCAGACGCGCCTTGTATGGCTGTATGTCCTGTAGATTGTTTCTACCAATCCGAAGATGGGGTTGTTTTGCACTCAAAAGATCTGTGTATCGGTTGTGGATATTGCTTCTATGCATGTCCATTCGGTGCACCGCAGTACCCACAAGCTGGTAACTTTGGTAGCCGTGGCAAAATGGACAAATGTACATTCTGCGCAGGTGGCCCAGAGGAAACTGGCTCACAGGCTGAGTTCCAGAAATATGGACGCAACCGGATTGCAGAAGGTAAATTGCCGATCTGTGCCGAGATGTGTTCGACCAAAGCGTTGTTGGCAGGGGACGGTAATGACGTTTCAGCCATCTACCGCGAACGTGTTGTTGCACGTGGCTTTGGATCTGGTGCTTGGGGCTGGGGCACAGCTTACGGTCAAAAGGCTGGTGGCTAAAGCAAGGAGGAGCCAATTTTGGTTCTGACTAAAATTTATCATGGGGCGGCTTAGTTTCCCGCCGCCCCATGTTCTAACATTCAATAGGTATTGACCGATGATTAAACGGATATTCCTTTCAGTTTTTGTTCTTAGAGTCTGGCCGAAAACTATTTCAATGATTTCAACCCCTTGCTAATCGCCGTGTGACCATTCTGATATGGGCGATGAGGAGCCAGCTTTCAGCAGAAGCAATGGATTTCTCCCAATCTTTTGCCAATCGGCGGCACCGCCCCAACCAGGCAAAGGTGCGCTCGACAACCCACCGTCTTGGAATGAGTTCAAATCCCACAGCCTTGTCACTGCGCTTTAAAATTTCGATAGTCCAACAGCCCATATTTTCTAAAGCTTCTCGTAATTTTGGCCCCGCATATCCTCCATCGGCAAACACATGTCGGAGTTTGGGATGGGAGTAGTAGATAGATTTGAGGACATCAACGGCCCCATCTCGATCTTGAATGCCCGCACTGTGGATGATAAATCCGATCAACAGCCCGATGGTATCTGTGATGATATGGCGCTTACGGCCGTTTATCTTTTTCCCTGCGTCGTAGCCGGAAACACCACCGCTTTCTGTCGTTTTAACACTCTGGCTGTCAATAACACCTGCACTTGGACTGGCTGCGCGACCTGCCAATTCCCGCGCCTTGATGACAAGCGTATCGTTGATCCGGTACAACACGCCATTGTCCCGCCAGTCGTAAAAATACTCCTGTATTGTAGTCCTCGGCGGGAAATCTTTCGGGATCATTCGCCACTGACATCCCGTGCTCGCCATGTATTGCACTCCGTCCCACACATCGCGCATTTCGGTTGTTCTGGGCCGACCAACCACATTGGATTCTGGCAGCAGTGGTTCAATTATTGCCCACTCTTCGTCCGTGCAATCACTTGCATAACGCCCATTGTTTCGCTCATATAGGGGGCGAGTAATATCAGTCCAAGCCATAAAATTCTCCATCTTATTTGATAAAGAGAGTGAATCACAACTTACTGATATTACTCAACTAGTTTTCGGCCAGACACTTACATTCCTTTCGTTTGCTTCAAGTATTGTCGCGACGGCTCAAGATGAGGGTACAGACGTGCGCGCTGCGACAGGTGGAGCACAGTCGCTTGAGGATATTCTTAATCGACAGAAGGGTCAGGAAATTGATGACACATTTAGGAGTGGCGCTACTGGTAATCCAGATTCTGCGGCCTCTATGGCTTCGCAATTGGGTACGTTGGGCGGCACATCAGATGCAGAAGTTTACCGTGCATTGCGATATGGAACCGCAGATGTAATCGTATCCAATGATGGTCCAGCTTCTAAGGTTTTAATCCAAGATGGTGGCATGAAATGGCTGAAATTTCGCAAAGGGCCACTTAAAAACTATGGCGGTTATTTGTTGGTCGGTATGTTGATTTTACTCGGTTTATTCTATGTATTCCGCGGAAAGATCATGATCGAAGAAGGTGCATCTGGCGTTAAAATCGAACGGTTCAAGTTTATTGAACGGTTTGGCCATTGGTTAATGGCAGGATCATTCATTATTCTTGGTGTAACAGGTTTGGTTTCGCTCTTTGGTCGGTTCGGGTTGATCCCGTTGATCGGTAAGGGTGCATATGCTGCTATCGCAAGTGTATCTATCTTTTTACACAACTGGGTTAGCTGGGGGTTTATGATAGGCTTGGTTTTGATTTTTGCCATGTGGGTTATGGAAAATATCCCGAACAAACATGATTTAAAGTGGCTTGCTCAAGGCGGCGGAATATTCAAAAAAGGTGTTCATCCGCCGTCTAGAAAGTTCAATGCAGGTCAAAAAGTTATCTTTTGGATTGTGATCGTCTTTGGCGCATCTATTTCGGTATCTGGTTTGTCGCTGTTATTCCCATTCCAGATCAGCATGTTCGCATCAACATTTGAAATGCTGAACACTTTGGGTATCTCAAGCCTACTGGGTTTAGGTGAATTGAATACAGCCCTAGCACCACACGAAGAAATGCAATTTGCCCAGATGTGGCATGCAATTATTGCCTTTGTGTTCATTGCTGTCATTTTTGCGCATATTTATATCGGTTCTGTCGGTATGGAAGGCGCATTAGATGCTATGACTTCGGGTGAGGTCGATGAACAATGGGCGAAAGAACATCACAGTCTCTGGGTTGAAGAGGTTAAACAGAAGCAATCAAATAGTTCGGCTCAACACAGTCCCGCTGAATAAGAGACACACATATATGATAAGACGCAATTTTTTAACTTTAACGGTTCTTTTAAGCTTATTAGGACCGCATCTAAGTTATGCGGATGACCAGCGTATTCTGGTCCAATCTACGACTTCTACGCAGAATTCTGGATTGTATGATTACCTATTACCAATGGACACCTCGATTAACCGCTAATTCCAGAGGTATTTGATAGGCATTTTTTACGGCAGGCTGCTTTTTGACGCAAAAAAAGCCTGTTTTGTTCCGTTTTATGCGGCATTCATGCTTTATGGAGCCGCCTGAGCGGGTATTTCTGAATTCTAGACGGATTCAGGCTGTGGCTTGCCGTCGTTCATGGAAGATGAGACGCTTCATATTGTAGGTTATGTTGGCGAGTGTCATCTTTGTTGTGGCGCGTTGAATTCCGATGGTTCTAATGGATAAATCCATCGGGCCCTTCTGATGACCAAAGACATGCTCGACACAGGTGCGAAATATAGAACGTGTCGCATTACCGCGCTCGATGTGTTTGGGCATTGGTTTGCCTTTTGGTTTTTTACGGTGGATGTGGGAGAAAAATCCATTGGCCTTAAGCCATGCCTCATTGCTCTTGGTGCGGTAAGCTGTATCGGCCCAAACCTTGCCAGAACGATTGTCCTTGGTGAGCACTGACGCCAACTCATGACCGTCATAGCGCGCTGCATCTGTTGTTTTTTCACCTCTGATAAACCGAAACTTACGGTCAATGCTGATGTGGTTTTTATAGCCAAAGTGAGGTACGGAAATATCAACTAACCCCGCATCTTTCTCACCCGTCTTGGTCGTTTTAGCCTTGCTATACTTGACCATCCACCGTGCGTCGGTGTCCTTCTGTGCCGCCTTGGCTGGATTATCAGGCCAGATATCTTTTGCATCTTCGCCAGCCTTGGCGCGGGCTTTCTCGCTTGAAGTCATACGTTGGCGTGGGGCTGCAATCAGCGATGAGTCTACAATTTGTCCCCCAGTTTGTTTGTAACCCCGATTACGTAAATGATCCTCAAAGGTTGCAAACAAATCAGTCAACACACCCGCTTGGGTCAACTTCTCCCGAAACACCCAAATGGTCTTTTGATCTGGCGTCGGCTCCCCAATTTGCAAACCAAGAAAACGCAACCAGCTAAAACGATCGCGGATCAGAAACTCCATCCGCTCATCACTTAAATTATGCATCGACGCTAATATCAAAATCTTAAACATCATAACCGCATCATAGGGCGGACGACCCCCCTGTGGACGCTCTCCATAGTTAAGTGCACTTGTCAGTGCACACCGAAACATCTCAAAATCCACATGCTCAGAAAGCGCGACAAGTGGGTCGCCTGTTTTAGACAAACGCTCAAGATGATCAGAAAAATCAAACAATCCTGCTTCGTGCATCAAAATATCCTCCTGAAAATATTGAATCACAAAATACACCTAAAAGATAGGTTTTTAGAGGTGTCCAATTTTTGAAAAGGAAATGGGGTACCGTGTGGATGTCGTAGCCGTTGGAACAGGTCAAGCTATTAAGAATGCAAAGAATGGCGATGCCGATGTTTTACTTGTGCACGCAAAGCAATCTGAGCTGAGATTTGTAAAAGAAGGGTTTGGGGTTAAACGCCAAGACCTCATGTATAATGACTTTGTCATTATTGGCCCGCGTTCTGATCCAGCAGGTATTAAAGGAGCTGAAACGGTTGGAGCGGCATTGAGTGCATTAAAAACATCTGCACAGACATTCGTTTCCAGAGGTGATGATAGTGGTACCCATAAAAAAGAACGTCGTTTATGGAATGAAAACAACCTAAGTCCAAAAGGCTCTTGGTACCGTGAAATTGGTGCAGGGATGGGCGCAACAATTCGTATGGCTGTAGAAGTGAATGGTTACACAATGACTGACCGTGCCACTTGGATTGCATTTAAATCTAAGGGGTATCACCAAATACTTGTAAGCGGCCAAAAGGAATTATTTAATCAATATAGCGTCATTCCGATAAGCGCTGAAAAACACCCACATGTTAATACCAAAGGTCGCGATGCATTTATCAATTGGTTAACCAGTCAACACGGCCAAAGATTAATTGCTAATTTTACAGTTCACGGTCAGCAGTTGTTTTTTCCAAACGCGCATCAAACAGCGCAGAATTGATGTAGATTATATCTACTTAGTCGAAAGCAGCTACAGAATATTGATGTTTTTGAACTAGTGAATAAGTTCAGATAGATGTGAGACTGTTTTTTTGTTGCCAAGATTTAGGCGGCCTCGGAGACTGAGTATTGTAAAAAACCAACTCACGAGGCCAATATGCAAATCATAAGACTGCACAAGAACGTTTATAAACTTTATGCTTGGGCGCGGACACAAGAATGTTTGGATGCGTACCGTATCAAATACGAAGACACGGTTCGGCAATGGGAAGCTTTACGCGCAGAGGGTGTTTCTCTAGCAAAATGCGCTGAATTTGTCGGCATCTCTCGGTCTACTTATTATCGCTACAAGCGGGTTTTGAAGGATTTGGCGCAAGGGATTATGCCGCCATCAAAGGCCCCAAAACACCGCAATAAGTCACAGTGGGGTGAGGCAGAAAAACAGTTGGTGCTCGAAATTCGCCGCGACAATAAAACCTACGGTAAGGAAAAAATAGGGGCCATCTTGCGGCGCGATAAAAACCAAATCATAAGCGATAGCACCGTGGGGCGTATCTTGGGTTTTCTACGCAAGAAAGGCCTGATTACACGATCAAGGTCTGCACCACAAAAGCGCAAGCGTAACTTCTCCAAGGGCCACGCCAAAGGATGGAAATATAAGGATTACAAAGATATAGAGATTGGAGAACGTGTGCAGATCGACCACATGACTGCCACGAAAAACGGCGTCACCTGCAAGCACTTTCAGGCCTGGGAACGGCGTAGCAAGCACATCCACGCGCAAATTTATTCGAATGCCACCGCACGCTCTGCCAAACGGTTTTTGGAAGAGCTTGTGGAAATAGCTCCCTATAAAATCCTCTCAATTCAAGTTGATGGTGGCTCCGAGTTTATGGCCGATTTTGAGACGGCGTGTGAGCAGATGAAAATCCCGCTCATTGTATTGCCGCCAGCCAGACCGAAATACAATGGTGGCGTTGAGCGTGGAAACCGCACCTTCCGCGAGGAATTCTATGATTGTTGTGATCTGATTGCCGATAGCATTGGAGCTATGCGGTTTGAACTGAGAAAAGCTGTCGAAAAATATAACACATTCAGACCACATCACGCCTTGAAAGGTAAGACACCCATGGAGTACCTTCGAATCACTCAGGCCGAAGCCGCGTGAGTCTCAAAACACATGAACCTATACACTAGCTTCTTGACGCCAAACTTGGATTCAAATAGGACGTAAACTCCAGACGCGGATATTGTGTAATGGTAAGACCTCAGCCTTCCAAGCTGATGACGCGGGTTCGATTCCCGCTATCCGCTCCAATCTTTCTCTATTGATAAATATTTGTGCTCTTTGACGCAGGAGCCCTTTGATCCTATTGCAGTTTTGCATAAGACTGCTATCGATATAAAGCCGTATGCGAAAGATAGAATATGAGACGTTCCAGCCCATCAGCTAACGATATAGAAGATCGTGAAAAGTCTAAAAAAATTGGACCATTACGTGAATTAGCACCCTTTTTGTTGCCATACCGTCTGTTAATGGGGTTAGCCGTTTTGGCTTTGATGATTACGGCAAGCCTCTCTTTGATTCTACCACTCGCTGTACGCCGTGTAATTGATGGATTCTCTGCAGAAGAAGCCAGTCATATGGATCAATACTTTGGAGCTGCCATCGCAATTGCGGGACTTTTGGCAATCGCGACTGGATTGCGATACTACTTTGTAACCCGATTGGGTGAACGTGTGGTCGCAGATATTCGCGTGGCTGTTTATAATAAAATGATCGGGATGAGCCCGCAATTTTTTGAACGTGTTATGACGGGTGAAGTTCTGTCGCGGATCACGACAGATACGACATTGATACTCTCTGTAATTGGCAGTTCAGTTTCTATCGCATTGCGGAACATTCTAATTTTCTTAGGTGGTATGGTTTTAATGCTGTTCACCTCTTTGAAATTAACAAGCTTGGTTCTACTGCTTGTCCCCGCAGTCGTTGTCCCGATCCTTGTGCTTGGGCGCCGTGTGCGCAGTCTGAGCCGTGAAAATCAAGACCGCATTGCAGAAAGTTCTGGCAATGCATCGGAAACCTTATTGTCTGTTCAAACGGTACAAGCTTTTACGCATGAAGCGCCAAGTCGCTTGCGCTTCTTTGATTTGACTGAACAAGCATATGAGACTGCGCGTAAACGTATAGGTACACGTGCTGTGATGACTGTAATTGTGATCTTCCTCGTTTTCACAGGTGTCTTGGGGGTTTTGTGGATGGGTGCGCGCGACGTACGCGCAGATATTATGTCCCCAGGTGCTTTGGCACAATTTGTGATCTATGCGATTATGGTTGCGGGTTCGGTTGCGGCTTTGTCAGAGATTTGGGGTGAATTGCAACGTGCATCAGGAGCTACAGAACGCTTGGTGGAATTGTTAGCTGCCGAAGATACCGTAAATGACCCTGAGGTATCAGTAGTGATGACATCCCCTGTTAAGGGTGAGTTACGCTTTGAAAACGTTCATTTCCGTTATCCATCACGACCGAATATGGCTGCGTTAGAAAATTTGAATTTAACAGTGAATGCAGGAGAAACCATTGCTCTTGTGGGTCCATCAGGGGCTGGTAAATCCACAGTGTTCCAAATGGTTCTACGGTTTTTTGACCCTGTTTCTGGGGCTGTTTTATTTGATGGCGTGGATATCAAAACCATTCATCGTGATGTTTTCCGTAAAGAAATGGCCTATGTGCCGCAAGACCCGGTAATCTTTGCCGCTACTGCTATGGAAAATATTCGGTTTGGCCGCCCAACGGCGACTGATGCAGAAATTTATGAAGCTGCCAAGGCCGCTGCGGCACATGAGTTCCTAACTAAACTGCCTGAAGGATATGATAGTTTTGTGGGTGAGCGCGGTGTGATGCTATCTGGTGGTCAAAAACAACGGATTGCGATTGCCCGTGCGATATTGCGTGACGCGCCTGTGTTGTTGTTAGACGAAGCAACATCGGCTTTAGATGCGGAAAGTGAGCAAGCTGTGCAAAAGGCCGTGGATGAACTGTCAAAGGATCGTACGACACTTATTGTAGCGCACCGTTTGGCGACTGTGAAAAAGGCAGATCGTATTCTAGTGCTTGATGAAGGTAAGATTGTTGCCCAAGGCACACATGATGAATTGGTTGCCCAAGATGGTTTATATGCACGCTTGGCGAAACTTCAATTCACCCATTAATCTGTATTTTTAAGTTTACGTCTTGCAAATGAGGGGCCGAGTTCCCAATTCTATAAACAGGGTGGAAAAACTACCTTGGGATATTGATTAGGAGAATACGTAAATGGGTTTATTAAGTTGGACACCTCGATTAACCGCTAATTCCAGAGGTATTTGATAGGCATTTTTTACGGCAGGCTGCTTTTTGACGCAAAAAAAGCCTGTTTTGTTCCGTTTTATGCGGCATTCATGCTTTATGGAGCCGCCTGAGCGGGTATTTCTGAATTCTAGACGGATTCAGGCTGTGGCTTGCCGTCGTTCATGGAAGATGAGACGCTTCATATTGTAGGTTATGTTGGCGAGTGTCATCTTTGTTGTGGCGCGTTGAATTCCGATGGTTCTAATGGATAAATCCATCGGGCCCTTCTGATGACCAAAGACATGCTCGACACAGGTGCGAAATATAGAACGTGTCGCATTACCGCGCTCGATGTGTTTGGGCATTGGTTTGCCTTTTGGTTTTTTACGGTGGATGTGGGAGAAAAATCCATTGGCCTTAAGCCATGCCTCATTGCTCTTGGTGCGGTAAGCTGTATCGGCCCAAACCTTGCCAGAACGATTGTCCTTGGTGAGCACTGACGCCAACTCATGACCGTCATAGCGCGCTGCATCTGTTGTTTTTTCACCTCTGATAAACCGAAACTTACGGTCAATGCTGATGTGGTTTTTATAGCCAAAGTGAGGTACGGAAATATCAACTAACCCCGCATCTTTCTCACCCGTCTTGGTCGTTTTAGCCTTGCTATACTTGACCATCCACCGTGCGTCGGTGTCCTTCTGTGCCGCCTTGGCTGGATTATCAGGCCAGAATCTTTTGCATCTTCGCCAGCCTTGGCGCGGGCTTTCTCGCTTGAAGTCATACGTTGGCGTGGGGCTGCAATCAGCGATGAGTCTACAATTTGTCCCCCAGTTTGTTTGTAACCCCGATTACGTAAATGATCCTCAAAGGTTGCAAACAAATCAGTCAACACACCCGCTTGGGTCAACTTCTCCCGAAACACCCAAATGGTCTTTTGATCTGGCGTCGGCTCCCCAATTTGCAAACCAAGAAAACGCAACCAGCTAAAACGATCGCGGATCAGAAACTCCATCCGCTCATCACTTAAATTATGCATCGACGCTAATATCAAAATCTTAAACATCATAACCGCATCATAGGGCGGACGACCCCCCTGTGGACGCTCTCCATAGTTAAGTGCACTTGTCAGTGCACACCGAAACATCTCAAAATCCACATGCTCAGAAAGCGCGACAAGTGGGTCGCCTGTTTTAGACAAACGCTCAAGATGATCAGAAAAATCAAACAATCCTGCTTCGTGCATCAAAATATCCTCCTGAAAATATTGAATCACAAAATACACCTAAAAGATAGGTTTTTAGAGGTGTCCAGTTTCGTGAAAAACGCAGGGAAATCATTGTTTGGCGCGGCAGAAGCTGCGGAGCCAAATGCTGACGTTTTACAAAAAGAGATTGCAGATTTGGGTCTGGACGCGTCTGGTTTAGACATCAGCGTTGATGGGGATACAGTCACAGTTGGCGGTGAAGCCGTTAGCCAAGAGATGAAAGAAAAAGTAATCCTTGCAGTTGGTAACATCGAAGGTGTTGCTGGTGTTGAAGATAACGCAGGTGGCGGCGGTACATTCCACACTGTTGCAAAAGGCGATACACTTTGGGCTATTTCTTCAAAAACATTGGGTGCGGGCAACCGTTACATGGAAATTTTTGAAGCAAATAAACCAATGCTATCAGATCCAGATAAGATCTATCCAGGCCAAGTTTTGCGTATTCCAGCTTAAGACTTTTCACATTTTTTCGATGAAGGGCAGGTTTTCCTGCCCTTTTTTCGTTTTTGGACGTATCGTCATTCTTGCACATAGTCTAATTCCCTCGCATGTTGTTTGAACGTGCTGCGTATGGGAGCGGTGGCACTGGGAGGAAATAATGACAAAATTTGAAACACTTGCTGACGTCAAAGCACTTGAGAATGAAATGCCAGTGGAAGATCGCTGGACGACCGAAACCGTATACGAGCAATTATGCGAAACGCGCGATAGCTTTCCAAACGGAGATGCTGTTAGTTTTCAATTGAAATCTGGACCAAAAGATAAAGCTGTGACCTTATCTTGGACAGAGTTAACAAAACGCGTAACGCAATGTGCGAACTTATTTCGGTCGCTGGGAATAGGCGAAAATGATGTGGTCGCATATTTGCTCCCAACATCACATGAAACATTGATCACACTCATGGGCGGCATGACCGCTGGTATTGTAGCACCAATTAATCCAACACTTGAACCTGAGCAAATCGCGGCATTGCTCAAAGAAGCAAATGCTAAGGTTTTGGTAACAATGAAAGCTTTCCCTAAAACGGAAGTCGCTCAATTGGCAGCAGAAGCTGTTGCGCAATGTCCATGTGTGGAAACAGTGATTGAGGTAGATTTATTACCACATCTGTCACCACCACTAAGCTGGATCGTTCCTCTGATCCGACCGAAGATTACAACGCAACATTCGGCGAAAGTTATTGAGTTTAACGCCGCTCTTGCCTCACAAAACGCAGATAAACTGGATTACGAAGAAACGGGTGATCGTTTTTGTGCGCATTTCCACACAGGCGGTACAACAGGTATGCCAAAAGTGGTGCAGCACAAGCACTCTGGTGTTCTGTATAATGCCTGGCTCGGGGACACGCTTCTTTATAACTCAGATGATGTTATTTTATGCCCATTACCACTGTTTCATGTTTTTGCAGCCTATCCGATCTGGGCTGGCTGTTTGATGTCTGGTGCGCATATGGTTTTACCGACCCCTGCGGGATATCGTGGTGATGGTGTCTTTGATAATTTTTGGAAATTGATCGAACGTTGGAATGTGACATTTATGGTGACAGTGCCAACAGCTGCGGCTGCATTAATGCAACGCCCCGTCGATGCCGATGTTTCTACGTTAGGTGGTGCATTCTGTGGATCAGCACCTTTGCCTGTTGAGCTGTTCAAACGGTTTCAAGCCGCAACAGGTGTTGAAATCATCGAAGGCTACGGCATGTCTGAGGCAACATGTTTGGTGTCATGCAACCCTGCAGATGGTGAACGCAAAATCGGGTCAGTTGGTGTTCCATTGCCTTATACAGATGTGAAAATTTACAATTGTGATGATGCCGGCAACGTGACGTCCGAGATGGGTGTCGATGAAGTTGGCGAAATTTGCATAGCAAACCACGGTGTTGCTGTAGGTGAAACCTATACGGAAGCGGCTAAAAATGATGGTCTATTTGCGAATGGCACACATCTGCGTACAGGTGATTTAGGCCGCATTGATGAAGATGGTTATCTTTTTATCACGGGACGTGCAAAAGATTTGATTATTCGGGGTGGTCACAACATCGATCCTGCAATTATCGAAGAAGCTTTGGCTGGCCATGAACAAGTCTCTTTCGCGGGTGCCATTGGTCAACCCGATGCCAAAGCAGGTGAGTTACCATGTGCTTATGTTGAATTGATTGAAGGGGCCACAATTACATTGGATGAGCTGATTGCATACGCCAAAGAACACGTACCAGAGCGTGCAGCAATCCCTAAGTATATGGAAATACTGCCAGAATTACCAAAAACAGCGGTTGGTAAAATTTTCAAACCTGATTTACGTAAATCTGCGATTACACGGGTTTATAATGCGGCTTTGGAGGAGGTAGGTATGACAGTGCGCGTTGCTCAAGTGGTTGAGGACAAGAAACGTGGACTTATTGCGCAATTGAATATGGGGGACACGGCGGTGACAGATGCAGAGGTCACAAATGTCCTAGGTAGCTTTATTCGCCCATGGGAATGGGCTGCTTAAGCTTCATAAGCGGTAGTTGAAGAAAGGGCAGCAATGATGCGGCCCTTTTTATTTATTCTGTTGCCGTTGCTAAGGCTTGATCTAAATCTGCAATCAGATCCTTCGGGTCTTCAATACCAATGGACAGGCGTACAACATTAGGGGCTGCACCTGCGGCTGTTTGTTGTTCAGGTGTTAATTGACGGTGTGTGGTGGATGCAGAGTGGATCAGTAATGACCGAGTGTCGCCTAAGTTTGCCACAAGGCTAAACAATTTCACATTATCAACCATTTTTACACAAGAATCATATCCCCCCTTGATAGTGATTGTGAACAAAGCACCAGCGCCTTTCGGGCAAATATCTTTGACACGATCAAAGTAGGGCGAACTTTCTAAGCCAGCATAGGTCACGGCTTCGATGCGCGGATCGCTTTCCAACCATGCTGCAACTGTTTTGGCATTGGCGACGTGTTTTTCCATCCGCAAGGACAGGCTTTCAATACCCATCAATGTATAGTGCGCCCCTTGCGGGTTCATCGTCATGCCCAAGTCACGTAATCCAATTGCAATTGAATGGAATGTGAAGGCCATTGGACCAAGGGCCGCGTGGAAATTTAAACCATGATAGGCGTCTTCTGGTGCTGCAAGCGATGGGAATTTATTGGATGCAGACCAATCAAATTTGCCGCTATCTATGACTACACCACCTGTCACCGTGCCATTACCCGTTAGGTATTTGGTTGTGGAATGCACCACCAAAGTGGCACCATGCTCAATTGGATTACACAAGTAAGGTGTGGCGGATGTGTTATCTACGATCAATGGAACGCCACCTTTGTCAGCAATTGATGAAATAGCATCGAGATCAGTGATATAGCCACCTGGGTTGGCGATACTTTCGCAAAACACAGCACGTGTATTTTCATCGATTGCAGCTGTCACAGCCTCCGTGTCGTCAAAATCTACAAACTTAGCAGACCAACCGAAACGTTTGATTGTATGGCTGAATTGCGTGACTGTGCCGCCGTATAAGCGGGTGGAGGCCACAACATTGCACCCTGGCATCATCAGCGGAAAAAGAGCCATGATTTGAGCTGCGTGTCCAGAGGAACAGCAAACAGCACCTGCGCCACCCTCTAAGGCTGCGATACGATTTTGTAAGGCACCAACTGTTGGGTTGGTTAGGCGGGAATAAATGTACCCAACTTCTTCGAGATTGAATAAGCGTGCAGCGTGCGCCGCGTCTTTGAATTGATAACCTGTAGATTGGTAGATCGGCACTTGGCGCGCACCTGTCGCAGGGTCAGCGGCAGTACCAGCGTGGACTTGTAAGGTGTCGAAACCTTGTTGTGGTTCGTCGGACATAAAATGGCTCCCATAATAAATTCGGTCGTAAAAACGAAATTAGAATGGGAGCCTAGCAAGGTTATTTAAGATTGCCCAGCAAACTGTTGTTCCATCTCGTCACGTGCATCATCGCTGATTTTAGCGAACATCACATCTGGAACTGTGAAAGTGTGGCCTGCTTTTAGGCTGTTCAAAGCGGCTTCTACATCCGTGGGCCATTCAGCTTTTGCATTCATCGCATTGAGCATTGTATCCGCTGCATCGGGGATAAACGGTTCCGACAAAACGGCATAAAGCGGAATTAGATTAAGCGCAAAACGCACGATACCAGCTGCTGCTTCTGGGTCCGTTTTAAACTTTGCCCAAGGCTCGGCTGATTGCAGATATTCATTACCTGCTACCCAAATTGCACGTAGTTCTGATGTGGCTTTGCGAATGTCCATAGCTTCCATATGGGCGTTATACGTATCTAGGCGTTTGCTGATTTCTGCTATCACAGCATTTTCAACATCCCCATATGATCCACCTGTGGGAACTTCTTCACCAAATTTAGCACGGCAGAACTTTGTGATGCGGGATACGAAGTTACCCAATACATCAGCCAAGTCTTTGTTCACAGTTTGTTGGAAGTTCTCCCAAGTGAATTCACTGTCAGAACTTTCAGGAACATGCGTCAACAACCACCAACGCCAATAATCAGATGGCAAAATATCCAACGCTTGATTCATGAAGACACCGCGACCTTTGGATGTAGAGAACTGACCACCATCATAGTTTAAGTAATTGAAAGATTTGATGTAATCGACCAATTTCCATGGTTCACCAGAACCCATAATTGTAGATGGGAAGGACAGCGTGTGGAACGGTACGTTATCTTTACCCATGAACTGGACATATTTTACGTCATCAGCACCTTTGTCTGTGCGCCACCAACGTTCCCACGCAGCATCGTCTAAACCATTGGCTTCGGCCCATTCTGCCGTCGCTGCGATATACTCGATCGGGGCATCGAACCAAACATAGAAAACTTTACCTTCCATGCCCTCCCAATCCTGATCGCCCTTTTTAACAGGCACGCCCCAATCAAGGTCGCGTGTGATACCACGATCACGTAAGCCATCCCCATCATGTAGCCATTTTTTGGCAATAGAGGTGGTTAAAATTGGCCAATCTTTTTTCTCGTTGATCCAAGCGTCCAATTTCTCGCGCATTGTGGATTGCTTTAGATACAGGTGCTTTGTCTCGCGAATTTCCAAATCAGTTGATCCAGAAATTGCAGAGCGAGGATTGATCAAATCTGTTGGGTCCAATTGTTTGGTACAGTTTTCACATTGATCGCCGCGCGCATCGGGTGAGCCACAGTTCGGGCATTCACCTTCGATATAGCGGTCTGGCAAATAACGACCATCTGCATTGGAATAAACCTGTTTTTCACTGACTTCTTCGATCAAACCGTTTTCTGCAAGCTTACCTGCAAAGTGTTGGGTTAGCTTGTGGTTTTGCGGGCTAGAAGAGCGACCGTAGTGGTCAAAGGATAACCGAAAGCCTTTGGCCAATTCGGATTGGGTCTTATGCATATCTGCACAATAATCAGCAACGTTTTGACCTGCTTTGGTTGCTGCCAATTCTGCGGGCGTACCATGCTCATCAGTGGCGCAGATAAACATCACTTCGTGACCCAAAGCACGATTAAAACGGGCATAGACATCAGATGGTAATTGGCTACCAACTAAATTCCCAAGGTGTTTGATGCCGTTGATATAGGGTAGGGCGGATGTGATAAGTATACGTGTCATAAGGTAAACCAGCTGTTTTTTGCTGGTCTAACGTAAGGAGATCAAAAGGGCTAGTCGAGATTTTTGCGCCGGATCAATTTGCCAATCGTAAATGTGGTGCGTGGCATATAATGGTAACGCGTTTTTGCTGATGAAATTGGGCGAGCGCGTAGGCGATACAAACCGAAAATCAACAAGAATATGTGACCAGACAGGATGAATGAGAATAGGGCAGAAGGGCCATAGTTTTGTATCAATGCTGATGCAATAATCGGACTGAAAATTGCACCAATACCATACAAAAACATAAGCGATGCGTTTAGTTCCACACGTGTTTCAGGGTCGCAAAAGTCGTTGGCATGTGAGGCAGAAACCGAAAAAATGGGATATGTCAGAGCACCAAATAAAAACGCCATTGCATAGATCATCAATGGCTCGCGAGAATCTACGAACGCAAGAGTGAAACAAATGGCTATACTCGCGGCAGATAACCAATTCAAAACGGCTCTTCGATCATATTTATCGGCAATCCAACCTATCGGGAATTGTGCAAGTGCGCCCCCGACTAAGGTTATGGCTAAGAATTGCCCAATTTGACTGGCGGTTAAGCCAACATCTTGGCCATAGATTGGCCCAGCCATACGAAAAGAGGAGGAGGTGATGCCTGCGACTATCACGCCCGCTGCGCCAAGAGGGGATGTTATTGCTGTGCGGATGGGGTGCAAACGTGGCGCAGTTGGGACTTCGGGTTGTTTGGAGGTTGTAAGTGTAAGTGGAAATATGCAGGCACAGGCCAATATAGCTATAAGATTATAGGATGCATATGCTGATGGTGTTAAAAATGCGATCATGAGTTGAGCAACTGAAGATGCACCGATATCAACTACACGGTAAACGCCCATAACGCGGCCACGGTTTTCGTTTGTGAGTTTAGCTTGAAACCATGCTTCAATCACAGTGTAGCAGCCTGCAATGCATAGGCCTGATAGGATGCGTAAAAAAGCCCAACTGGTTGGATCAATGTAGATTGGATGTGCTATTGCACTGATCGTCCCCATAGATGCGAAAGCAGCAAAAGCACGTGAATGTCCTACGTTGCCAATAAGTCGTGGAGACCACCAACACCCAATAAAGAAGCCAACAAAATGTGAAGACCCTAGAAGACCAATTTGAGTTTTGGAAAACCCTTCTTGTAAACCTGATAGAGCGTCAAGCGGGGTTAACGCCCCTGAACTTAATTGTAGTAAGGCCACTGACATCATCAAAGCAGCAAAAGAAATGAACAGACGCATTGTGCGACTCGCTTGGTAGTTTCCTAAAGCGTGTTCTATCTTTGAGGGAATGTCATTACCTCAAACGACATTAACTTGGCGATTTTAGCTATTTACGTTTGATACGTGCATCAATTTTGATATCTAGGTTTTCGCCAACTTGGTTGGGGTAACCGCTTGCGCCAAAATCATGGCGGTTCAAACGTCCTGTTATACGCATACGCAGGTTATTACGCTCTGATGTTTTGGTGCCAGGATCACGCAATAGCACTGCATTCAAACTTAAAGGTTTGCTTACACCACGTACGGTTACGATTCCATCAATGATGGCACCTGATTTAGAAGCACGTACAGATTTAGAGACAAACCGAATGTCTGGAAATGCTTTTGCATGCAGAACTGATTTTGACCGCAGGGCTGATGTTGCAAAGGCAAACCCAGCTTTGGCTGTATCTGTGCGCAGGATGACATCTACTTTACTTTTTGATGCATTTTCAAAATTGATAGCGATATCGGCATCATAATTGACGAATTGACCACTATAGCCTAGCGACAATATTATGATACTATGGTTACATGACACATCCAATTAAATTTCGCCGCCATGTTTTGCGGATAAAAGAACAAGAGTGCTTGAGTTTTGCTCGGGTCGCAGAGCGTTTCTCCGTGGGTGTAGCCTCGGTGAAGCGATGGTCTAAACGGGTTGAACCCAAACAGCATGAACGCAAAAAGATACGTAAAATAGATCTTAAAAAGCTAGCACAGGATGTTGAAAAATATCCTGATGCTTATCAGTATGAACGTGCTGACCGTTTTGATGTTTGCCCAAAGGCAATTTGGCAAGCCCTTAAGAAATTGAAGATCACATATAAAAAAAGCCATGCGGCACCCCAAGGCAAACGACGACGACAGGCAGTCCTTTCAAGAGAGGTTAGCGGCCCATGAGGCTGCAGGTAAAGCCATTGTATATATTGATGAAAGTGGTTTTGCGCATGACATGCCACGCACCCATGGTTATGCCCCGCGCGGAAAACGCTGTGTGGGTGTTCACGATTGGCAGGCGAAAGGGAGGATCAATGTTATTGGAGCGCTTTTGGCTGGCACCTTGTTAACTGTTGGCCTGACAGCATGTAATGTTGACGCGGATATCTTCAATCTTTGGCTCAAAGATCAGCTCATTCCAGTCCTTTCCAAAGGATCAGTACTTGTAATGGACAGAGCCAGCTTTCACAGACGTAGCGACACAATAAAAATCATCACGGATGCAGAACATATCCTTGAATATCTACCTGCATATAGCCCCGATTATAACCCAATTGAACATACATGGGCGCAAGCTAAAGCCCATAGGCGAAAAACAGGAGAAACCGCTGAACAGATATTCTCCAATCAAAAGTGGAATCAAAGTTGAGTCGTCAGGCTATATTTGGATTAGCGCCGAACATATAGATAAAGCCGACAACGGATTTGTCCTTTACCAAGTCATACTTGATGGTTTCGGCAAATACAGCAGTGCTTAAACTGATGATTGAAATAAGAAGTATAGAAAAAAACGCATGCTAAGGCCCTCTAAGCGGTTCATATCACGTAAACACCTGAGCGCGGATTTTATTTGATGACTATTACTTGATCAATTTGTGAATGCGTCTGGTTGTACTTCACGCGCCATGTGATCGAGAACAGCATTTACAAAACTTGCTTCACGGCCTTCTGGGAAAAATGCTTTAGCAACGTCAACAAACTCAGAAATACAGACCCTAGGCGGTGTTTTAGCCACAACCAATTCAGCACCCGCTGCGCGGAATAATGCGCGAATTGTTGGATCTATACGGTCGATGGCCCATTTGGCAACCAATGCACGGTCCGTCATCTGGTCGATTTTAGCTTGGTTGTTCACAGCTTCAAAAATCAATGTGTCAAACAGATTTACATTGCCTTCTAGAAACTCACCTTCTTCGGTTTCAGCACCAAAACGGTGTGTCAGGAATTCTTCACGTATTGTATCCAAAGAGACATCGCTGGCTTCCATTTGAAATAAAGCTTGTACCGCGTAAAGGCGGGCCGCTGATTTCATCAATCGTCTGTCTGGCTTGGTCATGCCGTTTTGCTACCATCTGTTTTGCCTGCAAGAATGATATTCTCGGAAGCGGGTTTAAAGCCTATGCCTTTTGTGGGCTTATTGAAGCGATTGTTCAGGGCAATCAAGTGCAAAGCGGCGTTAGCAGCCGCTGCACCTACATTTTTTGCATATTCTTTGGCTTGCTCATGGTTCTCAACAGTTAAAATACCATTGCCGATGCAAAGTCCCTGCAAGCCCAATTCAGACAAGCCATGTGTTGTTTCATTGCCAATCGCGTTATTGCCGATGATGCAACCCAAAGCGATATAGCCTTTGTATTTGTCAGAATTACAAGCCAATCGAATGGCTATGGGAGCTTCTAGCGCTCCTGGAACATCAGCCACATCAAAAACTGCACCAGAAGTTCCCAAAGCACCTTTGGCGTCATTCAAAAGCGTATCAGTAATATCAGCGTGATATGCAGACACAACAATTAACACGCGCGGCGCATCATCGAAGGTTGGCGACTCTAGTTTGTTGCTCTGCGTCATAATTTAGGTGCCTTGCATGTCATTTAAGCGAGATACGTAGCGTGCTAGCGTATCAATTTCTAGATTGATTGGATCACTAAGGCTTAAATCATTCCAAGTGGTTTCTGACTTTGTATGCGGGATGAAATTTACATCAAATGTAGCGCCATCAACGCCATTTACGGTTAATGATGTTCCGTTCAAAGCAACCGACCCCTTAGGGGCTATGAATTTAGCTAAAGCTAATGGCACTTCAAATGTCACCCGTGTGCTGTCACCTTCATCTTTAATCGCGGTGACAGTTGCGACACCGTCAATGTGACCAGAAACGATATGACCACCCAACTCGTCGCCAACTTTTAGGGCACGTTCTAAATTGACCCGCGCACCGACGGCCCATTTGGTACCAATGTTGGTTTTGGATACAGATTCTGCTGAAATTTCTACATCGAACCAGTCTTGCGTCCCATCAGCACCTTTTTCAATAACGGTCAAACAACAGCCACTGCAGGCGATAGATGCGCCTATATCAATGCCGTTATGGTCGTATTTTGTGTTGATCCGTGCACGTAAATCGCCGCGCTGTTCCAACTCTGCAATTGTGCCAATATCTGTGATAATTCCAGTGAACATGACTGTGTCCTTAAACCTTGAAGAAGCTGCTGCTAACCTGTCATTTTGTTATCTGCAAGCCAAGATAGAGTCAAACTGGTCTATACTGTAAGATGGCGATACTTTTTTCAGGCTATGCCGTTAAATTTCATGACAAACTTGCCCAAAATACGCTATGTAGCAATCAAATGCCTGTTGGGGTCGCGTTGAATCGAGCTTCTTGTTGGAAAAAAATTGAAAAACCAAGATCGTAAATTCCTGTTTCTTCAGGGACCGCATGGCCCGTTCCAATACGAGTTCTCAAAACGGTTAATGGAAAAAGGCGCTGACGTTCATAAAATCTGCTTCAATGCAGGGGATCGTTTTTTTTGGCGTAATAATAAAACGCGATCTGATTTTTTAGGAACAGCGGATGATTGGCCTGTTTTTATCCATGATATGTTAAAGCAAGGCTATACGGACTTGGTTATTTATGGGGATAATCGTCCTGTACATATTGCTGCCCTTGAATGCGCACAAACTTTGGACATTACTATTCACTACTTTGAAGAAGGTTATCTGCGTCCTTATTGGGCAACTTATGAACGCGAAGGCGTGAATGGAAGCTCGTGTCTGTTAAAGATTAGAATAGATGAAATGCGTAAAGATTTGGCTGAGGTTGAGGTGCAGCAACCTTCCGCGCCTGTACGTTGGGGGGATATGCGCCAGCATATTTTACTGGGCGCAGTTTATCATTGGCACATTATGTTCCGTAATAAAGACTACCCGAATTATGTACCTCATCGGGATAATTCTGTTGGAAACGAGTTTCAGCTACATTTGCTTAAAATACTGAACCGTCTTCCTCATGCCATTCAAAGACGTCTCAGCACAAAACGTTTGGTGAATAGTGGTATGACGTATCATTTAGGCATACTTCAACTTAGTGTCTGGCCGAAAACTAGTTGAGTAATATCAGTAAGTTGTGATTCACTCTCTTTATCAAATAAGATGGAGAATTTTATGGCTTGGACTGATATTACTCGCCCCCTATATGAGCGAAACAATGGGCGTTATGCAAGTGATTGCACGGACGAAGAGTGGGCAATAATTGAACCACTGCTGCCAGAATCCAATGTGGTTGGTCGGCCCAGAACAACCGAAATGCGCGATGTGTGGGACGGAGTGCAATACATGGCGAGCACGGGATGTCAGTGGCGAATGATCCCGAAAGATTTCCCGCCGAGGACTACAATACAGGAGTATTTTTACGACTGGCGGGACAATGGCGTGTTGTACCGGATCAACGATACGCTTGTCATCAAGGCGCGGGAATTGGCAGGTCGCGCAGCCAGTCCAAGTGCAGGTGTTATTGACAGCCAGAGTGTTAAAACGACAGAAAGCGGTGGTGTTTCCGGCTACGACGCAGGGAAAAAGATAAACGGCCGTAAGCGCCATATCATCACAGATACCATCGGGCTGTTGATCGGATTTATCATCCACAGTGCGGGCATTCAAGATCGAGATGGGGCCGTTGATGTCCTCAAATCTATCTACTACTCCCATCCCAAACTCCGACATGTGTTTGCCGATGGAGGATATGCGGGGCCAAAATTACGAGAAGCTTTAGAAAATATGGGCTGTTGGACTATCGAAATTTTAAAGCGCAGTGACAAGGCTGTGGGATTTGAACTCATTCCAAGACGGTGGGTTGTCGAGCGCACCTTTGCCTGGTTGGGGCGGTGCCGCCGATTGGCAAAAGATTGGGAGAAATCCATTGCTTCTGCTGAAAGCTGGCTCCTCATCGCCCATATCAGAATGGTCACACGGCGATTAGCAAGGGGTTGAAATCATTGAAATAGTTTTCGGCCAGACTCTTAGCCATGATGCTTCTATCCGCCGTCACAGTAAATATACTGGGATGGATGTGTTTATGCGGGAATGTGTTGAGGCTTTTGCGAAGCATGCGCCAAAGCACCACCATCTTGTTTTCAAAGCGCATCCTTTGGAAGATGAGCGTAAACCCTTGGCTCAAGTGACCGAAAATTTGGCCAAAGAGTTCAACGTTGATGGACGTATTCATTATATTCGTGGTGGAAAGTTGGCGCAGATTTTGGATTTCGCATCCAGTGTCGTGACAATTAACTCAACAGCTGCGCAGCAGGCACTTTGGCGTGGACTACCAATTAAGACAATGGGGGCCAGTGTTTATGACCGCCCCGAATTCACTTCGGATCAGGAATTAGGGGCATTTTTTGCCACCCCCCAAAAGCCTGATTTGTCTGCATATCGTGATTATAGACAGTATCTTTTGGCCACATCACAGGTGCCAGGTGGATTTTATTCACGTGCAAATAGACAGCGTTTACTACTACAGCTTGTAGGTTTGGTACTGGAACAGGAAGATACATACAAGATATTGAAAAAAACAAGCGCGGCACCTGTGCAACAGTCGGTGCTTGGAACACAATAAATCAAACAAATACTAGAAAAAAATCTGATAGTTGGTTAGATTCAAAGAAAAAACTAGAGGCAGTTAGACGAGAAGGGCAGGTTACATGTCACGTCGCAATTCAATTTGGGTCAAAAGATTGACCCTGTTTTCAATGGCATTTACAATTGCCGCATGTGGTTTGCCGCGCGCAGGCCCAAACAAAAAAGAAATCTTTGCAGGTAGCGTGCAACGTCAGGGTAACGCATTTATCGTTTCCTTGAATGATCGTGTTGTACAAGCAACTGCGAAAGCGCCTGCTGTTGGTTTTGATGAGAACTTCCAAAAAGCTGGTCGCATTGGTGCGGATACTATTCGCGCGGGCGATGTTTTGGCTTTAACAGTTTATGAGAACGTTGAAGAAGGTTTGTTAGGAATTGCTGGTGCACCATCTAATTTGACTGAACTTCAAGTGGATCAGGCTGGATATATCTTTGTACCTTATGCAGGTCGTATTAAAGCTTCAGGCAATACACCTGAATCTTTACGCGGTGTGATTACGCGCAAATTGGATAATCAAACACCTGACCCGCAAGTGATCGTACGCCGCGTACCAGGGGATGGTTCAACTGTTTCTGTTGTTGGTAGTACTGGGCAAGGCGTGTTTCCGATTGAAGCATCCACATCGACTTTGTCATCTATGATTGCAAGTGCTGGTGGTGTTTCAACACCTCCTGAAAATACACGTGTGACTGTCATACGCGGCAAGCAAAAAGGCACTGTTTGGCTAGAAGATTTGTATTCAAGCAATGATCAAGATATTGCTTTGCGTCCAGGTGATCGTATCCTTTTAAAAGAAGATACGCGCCGCTTTACTGCATTGGGTGCAACGGGTGGGCAATCTTTGGTTGAATTCCCAGCACCTGAAGTTTCTGCGATTGAAGCAATTGCATTTATGGGCGGGCTGAGCAGTAATTTAGCAGACCCAACTGGTATCTTTATTTTCCGCGACGAAACAGCAGAATATGCGAACCGTGTTCTTGGGCGGGATGATTTTGTGACATCTAAACGTTTTGCGTATGTGTTTGAATAAGTTCAGATAGATGTGAGACTGTTTTTTTGTTGCCAAGATTTAGGCGGCCTCGGAGACTGAGTATTGTAAAAAACCAACTCACGAGGCCAATATGCAAATCATAAGACTGCACAAGAACGTTTATAAACTTTATGCTTGGGCGCGGACACAAGAATGTTTGGATGCGTACCGTATCAAATACGAAGACACGGTTCGGCAATGGGAAGCTTTACGCGCAGAGGGTGTTTCTCTAGCAAAATGCGCTGAATTTGTCGGCATCTCTCGGTCTACTTATTATCGCTACAAGCGGGTTTTGAAGGATTTGGCGCAAGGGATTATGCCGCCATCAAAGGCCCCAAAACACCGCAATAAGTCACAGTGGGGTGAGGCAGAAAAACAGTTGGTGCTCGAAATTCGCCGCGACAATAAAACCTACGGTAAGGAAAAAATAGGGGCCATCTTGCGGCGCGATAAAAACCAAATCATAAGCGATAGCACCGTGGGGCGTATCTTGGGTTTTCTACGCAAGAAAGGCCTGATTACACGATCAAGGTCTGCACCACAAAAGCGCAAGCGTAACTTCTCCAAGGGCCACGCCAAAGGATGGAAATATAAGGATTACAAAGATATAGAGATTGGAGAACGTGTGCAGATCGACCACATGACTGCCACGAAAAACGGCGTCACCTGCAAGCACTTTCAGGCCTGGGAACGGCGTAGCAAGCACATCCACGCGCAAATTTATTTTCCAATAATTGGTTAAAACCACCAGCTTTTAGCTGGTCAGCTTTAGCGTTATTTACATAAGGTTTCCTTCCATTTTAAGACCCAGCGTTGCGGTAAGGTCTTAAAATGGAAGGAAACCTTATGATCTATTCTACTGGAAGTCATAGCAGATATTATCACAGATACCATATCGTTTGGGTAACAAAATATCGTTACAAGGTGCTGCGTGGTGAAATGCGTGAGCGTATTCGGACATTGATACGACAAACGTGCAATGAATTGGGCGTACACATTGAAAAAGGCGTATTGTCTACCGACCATGTGCATATGTTTGTGTCAGTCCCGCCGCACGTCCCAATTTCAAAGGTGATGCAACGCGTAAAAGGGAGGTCCTCATACAAGATACAGCGGGAGTACCCCGAATTACGCAAACGCTATTGGGGGCAACGGTTCTGGGCTAGAGGCTATTTTTCAACGACGAGTGGAAATGTGACGGATGACGTTATTCGTCAGTATCTTGAATTACATTCAAAACGTGAACCTACCGACGAAAGTCGGTAGTTGTTCAGTCGAATGCCACCGCACGCTCGTAAGCATCAAGGGAACCCCCTCTATTTTGGTCTGACTTGAGCTGCGATTATTGCGCGAGGCTGGCGATGTGGCTGGCGTGATATGAGGATTTTTCTGATGATCAAGCGACGGGGTGGCCGAGGTTCCAAGTAAACATCAACGCTGCATTATCTGATCGTTGATTCGTTGGGCCAGCTTTCGGGCTTTGGGTGTGTCCAGAGCCTCAAGTTCACTTGCGATGAGGCACCGGTGAGGCGGATTTTCCAGTGCGTATCTTCCGATTTCAACAACGATGTCGTCATCGGCGACAGTTAAAAGCGCTTCGATCTTTTGGCTGGTTGGATTTTTCCGGAACTCGGCAAGCAATCCTGCCCTTGCGCTGATATGGCCCAGATTCCCCGCCACTGTCAGAGCGGTTCGTCGGACTGAAGGGTCTGGGTCGCTGAACCCGATTTCCAAGGTGCTTCGCTGTGGGCTGTTCGATTGTATAAGGATGAAGGCTTGGGCACGGACTGTTGGTGCGCCGTGTTCCAGCCATGGCAAGATTTGTGCCTGAGGCAGCTTCAAGCCCACGCTCACAGCGGCTTGCAACACAAACGGGAGCAAGCTGTCGGGCAAGTCCTGTGCGCCAAGGATCTTGCTGATTTCTTTTTTTGCAGCTTCATTCCCAATGGCGCGAAGAGTTTCCAAGGCAAGCTTTTGTTCTGGTAAAGGGGTCGCAATTCCGAACCCCTTAAACCGGTTCCAAAGCGCGACGAGACCCGGAACGGCTATATCTCCCAAGCCCCGTTCCACAATCTGGGCGCACAGCAGGTCGACGTTGGACAGTGTAGCCTTTGCCGTCTTCTCGACGAGGTCTTTGTCGGACAAGCCTTCAAGGTTTTCAACGCCCAAGTCGTGCTGTGAGGTATCTGGCCCTTGCCAATTCCCGCGCTCTTCAAACAGATCCCCTTGCTCTGGGAGTGCCGCTGAATCACGGGGGCCGATCATGCCGCTATAACGCTTTGTTCCCGCTCCTCGATCATCTCCTGATAGGCCCACGGTAGGAGATCTTGCATACGGTTTGCGGGATGATCCTGGATGCGCTCGAGCACCCATGCGAGCCAGGCTTCGGGATTGACGTTGTTCATCTTGGCGGTTTCGATGAGGGTGTAGGCTATGGCGGCGGATTTTCCACCTGCCTCTGATCCCATGAACAGGTAGTTCTTACGTCCAACGGCCACAGGGCGCACCGCACGCTCGGCTGTGTTGTTGTCGATTTCCAGAAAGCCATTGTCGAGATAGGGCCGCGCCTTTGGCATGCGCGCGAGCGCATATCTGATCGCCTTGGCCAGCGGCGTCTTAACGGAGATCTTGCCCAGCTGCTCCTTGAGCCAGATTTCCAACTCATCAAAGATCGGCTTGGCATATTCCTGACGCAGGGCCACGCGCTCAGCAGGCGCCAGACCCCGCGCTTGTGCCTCAACATCATAGAGCTTTCGAATGCGCAGAACGGCTTCGCCCGCCACGGGCAGCTTCAGACTTTCAAACAGGCTATAAAAATCCCGCCGAACATGGGCCATGCAGGCCATCTCTTTGACGCGCCCCGTCCGATAGGCGTCATTATACCCAGCATAGGCATCCGCATGGGCATAGCCCTTGTAGGGCTTGAGATGTTTGCTCGGATGTTCTGCGCCCCGGTTGGTGGAGAACTGATACCACACCGCCGGTGGTGCGCCGCTCGCCCAGGCGCTCTCATCTCTGGCATAGACCCAGAGCCGCGCGGTTTTTGTCTTGTTATTACCGCGTCCCTTGCCCTTTTGGAGCAGTTTGACCGTGGTGTCGTCCATGAAGATCGCTTGCGCCTCAAAAACGTGATCCCGGATGGCATCAGCCACGCGCTCCAACAGCTTAGTGCATTTGCCGACCCAGTTGGCCATGAGCGACCCGCTCAGATCGATGCCTTCATTCTCAAACATCTGGCTCTGTCGATACAGCGGCAGATGATAGCCGTATTTGCAGCACAAGATGTGGGCCATCAACGCAGGGCCGACAAAGCTCTTGGGAATAGGACGGCTTGGCATCTCGGCCTGAACCACCTTCTCACAACAGGTGCAGGCCAGTCGTGGGCGCTCAAGTTGTTTTACGACGTAATGGCCGGGCACATATTCCAGTTCTTCCATCACATCTGTCCCGAGCACTTTGAAGCTGCCACCACAGTCGGTGCAAGCATCACTGGGCGTGATGGTCTTTTTGACCCGCTTGAGCCCCTTGGGGAAAGGTTTGCGCTTGCGCGGGGTACGCGGCGGCTTTGTGGTCTCAGCGTCAGAGGGCCCATTCTCATCATCCGTCTCAGCGGCTTGTTCGATTTCAAGATCTTCAAGGATCAGCGCCAGCGCCAGCTGTGTGCTGCTTTCTGACTTTGAACCGAAGCGATGTTTTTTATGTCCGTGCAATTGCAGGCGCAGATCGGCAATCAGGGTATCTCTGCTCATAATGGCAAGCGCATGGGCGGCGCGCTCCGCAGCAAGAGCCGCTTCCATCTCATTTTCAAGGCGCTTTTGCGCTGTGGCATGGCTCAACGACAGCCCCAACAACTCCGCGTCTTTACGAGCCAATTCCGCCGCTTGTGCGGCCACAAACGCCTGCACGTCAGGGGGCAAATCAGCCAGATTTGGAGGGGTCTTACTCATGCCACTCCTTACCAAATCAAGGGCCTCATGGGAATCCCAAAACGTCAGAAATACCCATAAAACATTGCCTCTAACCTACCATCTTGGGTCGCCATGTCTTGAGCGGCATACGCCAATCCAGACCTTCCATCAGCATCGCAAGCTGCGCACGGCTCAGGTTGATCTTACCTTCCTGAGCAGAGGGCCAGATAAACCGACCCCGTTCAAGGCGCTTGGTAAACAGGCACGCGCCCTGACCATCCCACCAGATCATCTTGATCTGATCACCGCGTCGCCCTCGGAACAAAAACAGATGGCCGGAGTAAGGATCACCCCCCAGAACCTGCTCGGTCTGAACGGCCAGACCGTTGAACCCGCGCCGCATGTCAGTCACCCCCGCCGCCAGCCAGATCTTTGCATCCGCCAGTACCGGGATCATGCCGCCAGCCCACGCGCCAATTCCAGCACAAAGCCCGCATCAACCCCACCGCTCACGCTCAGCTTGCGCCCATTCTCCAAAGTGATCTCAATCTGGGGACTGGTTGTAAGCTGCGCTTCTGGCAGCACAGATGAAACATCAGTATCACTGTTTGCCACTTCGACTGGTATGAAGCCGGTATCACCCGACGCGTCCGGCTGGAACCGCGCATCACCGCGCCACGCGTAAATCCGGCGGGGTGGCACATCATGACGCCGCGAGACCATCGGAACACTCACGCCATCACCTTGGCTCTCCGCCACTAGCCGTCGCTTAAAATCATCCGTGTATTTGGAACCTCGCCCAGCCCGTCGCTTGCTCATCAGAAAAATCCTCATATCGCGCCAATCAAACCGCCAGCCTCGCGCAATAATCGCATCTCAAATCAAACCAAAATAGAGGGGGTTCCCTTGATGCTTACGCACGCTCTGCCAAACGGTTTTTGGAAGAGCTTGTGGAAATAGCTCCCTATAAAATCCTCTCAATTCAAGTTGATGGTGGCTCCGAGTTTATGGCCGATTTTGAGACGGCGTGTGAGCAGATGAAAATCCCGCTCATTGTATTGCCGCCAGCCAGACCGAAATACAATGGTGGCGTTGAGCGTGGAAACCGCACCTTCCGCGAGGAATTCTATGATTGTTGTGATCTGATTGCCGATAGCATTGGAGCTATGCGGTTTGAACTGAGAAAAGCTGTCGAAAAATATAACACATTCAGACCACATCACGCCTTGAAAGGTAAGACACCCATGGAGTACCTTCGAATCACTCAGGCCGAAGCCGCGTGAGTCTCAAAACACATGAACCAGGGCAATCGCATGAAAAAGTTAGCAGGTGACAAATGAGGTGAGGGTTGATTCAATGAGTGAACTTTTAGCTTTTATTGAGGTCACTACCCATGTCCAATGCCGACGCACCCGACAGCCATTCCATTGATTTTCTTACGCATTTTTCTACTTTATCTGACCCACGACAACAAACAAAGCTGCTTTACCCTATGGCAGAGGTTTTGCTTTTGACGTTATGTGCCGTGTTGTCCGGGGCGAATGACTGGGTCGCTATTTCTGCGTTTGGGACAAAGAAACTGGCCTTTTTACGGAAATTCTTGCCCTTTTCGGACGGAACACCCTCACATGATCAACTGGGAAACATCTACGCCGCACTGGATGCCAATCATTTTCAGGCCTGCTTTATGGAGTGGGTCGCCTCCTTAAACAGCACCCTTAGCGGGGTCGTGGCGATAGATGGTAAAACCTCACGTCGCAGCTTGGATAAGGCTGGCAGCAAGGCCGCAATTCACATGATCTCGGCCTGGAGTTCAGAGTTGAACCTGACACTTGCCCAACGGCAGGTGGACGGCAAATCCAATGAGATCACGGCCATACCGGAACTGTTAGACCTCCTGACGATAAAGGGGGCTATTGTCACTATAGATGCTATGGGATGTCAGCGTGATATTGCCGATAAAATCATCACCAAACAAGCGGATTATGTTTTGGCCACGGCAATCGCTTGAAGATTTCAGCCTTCACCTTTGATTGCGGCTTTTAGGTAACTATCATCCCAAGCGGCTGTTTTTCTTCGTATTTTCAGACTGGCCGTATCGCCGACTTGCTTGAAGATGTTGATTGCACTATGTCGCATCAGAGCCATGTTGGCGGGGCCATTTTGGGTCCGCAAGCGCATCAGGTCGTCGTGAAACACCACATCCATCACCCAGTGCAGGCGATTTTCCACACCCCAATGGGCGCGTGTGGCGCGCAGGAATTGCTTGGCTGAGAGCGGTGCGGAGGACAGATAGTAACGTCGCGAGAAACTGGTTTTACCTTTGTGTTTGACCTCGGCCTCGATCATGCCGATAGCGGCGAGGCCTGGAAACCTTGGTGCGCCAGGCTCAGACCGATCAGGGCGCAGCCACTCTACATCATGACTGACATAGGCACGACGGATTTCTATCCGCCCATGATCGGCATCGGTGGTTTCATGGGTTTCCAAACCACTGGTCTGGTCGAAATAGAGCCTCACCTCTTCATGCAGTGATTTTTGGTTGCCTTTAAGCGCCAAAAGATAGTCTGCGCCTTGTGCGAGGATCGCCGCAGCAATACCGTGTTGGCAGCCCATTGCATCAATCGTGACCAGCGCGCCTTTCAACTCAAGCCGCGCCAGTAGTCGAGGTATCGCGCTGATTTCATTCTCTTTCTCGTCACAGGATTCTTGCCCCAAGACCAATCTCTGACGCGTTGCCCAAGCTGAAACCAGATGCAGGGCGCGGCCATCCTCACCATGCGCACGGCGTGACGACTTGCCGTCAATTGCCACGATCTCATCATCGCCATCGCGCAAGGCCGCAACCCAGGAAACGAAGCATTCGCTAAACAGGTCAGCGGGAATCGCGTTCATCACATCATTGAGCGTGTCATGAGATGGGATCCCATCTTTGAAGGGTAGAAACCCACGCAAGAATTTCAATTTTCGGTCCGCCCATCGGGCTATTTCGGCAAAATCATCAGCACCAGCCATAACACCGCAGAGCACAATCAGTAGGATTTCGGGTAGTGGATAAACAGTTTTCCAGCTCTGGCGTGGGTCTTCAATGGCAGAAAAATGGTCGAGGATATTGGCTGAGATCATGGGAGGCTCCGAATGTCATTTCAATGACCAGAGAATCACATATCACCCGCTAAGGGAATCCCCACTTTTTCAAGCGATTGCCGTGATGTTTTGGCCTTAAAGGGTAATCAAGGTGCCCTTCGCAAAGACACCGAACTGTTCATGAAAGAACAGGACGCTGTGGATTTTGCAGACACAACAGTAACTTACCATGAGGACGTAGAAAAATCACATGGACGTATTGAAACAAGAAAAGTCACTGTTTGCTCGGATATTGAATGGCTGATGGAGCGGCACAATTGGCCCGGATTGGAAAGCATCGTGATGGTCCAATACTGCGCAACACTTCAAGACAAGACCCGTTCAGAGACACGCTTTTACATCTCATCCATGACCTGTGACGCCGAAGCTCACGCAAAAGCTATCCGCGACCACTGGGGTATTGAAAACGGGCTGCATTGGGTCATGGATATGGTGTTTCGTGATGATGAATGTCGTATCCGTAAAGGAAACGCGCCAGCTAATTTTACAACGATCAAGCACGCCGCCAACAACATGCTGCGCTCCGTAAAGGGAAAGCAAAGCCTCAGGTTAAAGCGACACTTGGCGGCTTGGGACGAGGATTTTCTTTTCCAGATAATTCAGGGGTAAAACTCATGCGATTGCCCTGACACATGAACCTATACATGTTGAATCTAACAGAACCTAATGGTATATTCTTGGGCCGTGATTTTAAAATTCGTGATGGGGATACTATTTACGTCACTGAAGCACCATACGTTGCATGGACGAAAACTTTGACAGTTCTTACAGGTACAGTCGGTGCTGCATCAGGACTTGCCACTGCGGCGGGTGCGAATTAAGGCTGGTCATAATATGACGATTAAAACAGGCGCGGAGCATGACAAAAGTCGCCCGCGCCTTTTTGTTTACAGCCTTGGGCTGATTTTTCAAAGACGTGTCCTGACTTCGTAGGATTTCGGCTGTAACACATTGATATTATTGGCCTGCTTTTTCACAGGGCACTACATCGCGGATTTCCGGCGATGGGATTCAACGGTCAGAGAGTGTCGATCAGGCCTTTTCAGGTCTGGGCTTGCGCGTTCTTTCCGGCGGCATCCTGAAGGGTGCTTCGTTCCACGACAGGCCAACACAGCGCAGGATGCGTTTGGCGTCGGTTGTGGCCGGGCTGGGCATGGCATATTGTTCGCTGGTGCCCTTGCGCCTCAGGATGGAAATCTGAAGTCGGTCGAGTTCCCGACGGATGCGGGCCGGGCTCATGGGATGGCCCAGCATCTGCAGGCGCTTGCGCAGGTGTTGCAGGCAACAGAAAGCCATGTAGCAGATGGCGATATGGGCCTGTATCCGCCGCGGCGTCCAGTGATAGGCGGGTCGGATTTTCAGGTCATGCTTGTTGGTGCGGAAGCAGGTTTCGATCAGCCAGAGCTGGTGATATTGGGCGATGGCCGCCTCGGGTGCGAGATCGTCCCTGCCATGAACGATGATGGCGTGCAGCCCGTCCCATTGGGCTGCCGCGTCGATCTTGTCCTGATCAAGTGTGATCTCGCCCGTATCGGGAAACGAGAGGAAGCGGGCATATCCCCGGTGACTGACACTGGCGGGGCTCCGGCTCCGCCGAAGCTTCTTTTGCAGGCGCTCAAGGGCCTTCTGGCGCTTGTGGGCATCCTTGCGGGCGCGGGCGGGCGAGAAGGTGACGATGATCC
The DNA here is from genome assembly GCA_965206885.1 of Amylibacter sp. Classification (GTDB taxonomy): domain Bacteria; phylum Pseudomonadota; class Alphaproteobacteria; order Rhodobacterales; family Rhodobacteraceae; genus Amylibacter. The sequence goes on from CBDBLJ010000019.1 coordinate 105,425, forward strand.
GGGCACCGTCATGCTCAATCACCTTGTAGCGCCCCGCCTCGGCAGCGCCCTCCGCCGCGCCGTGTCCGGCCCATGGCTTGTAACCGCCCGTGTCCAGGGCCTTGTCTTTCACGCCCGCCGGGGCCGACTTCAGGCGATAGCCCAGAATGAACGGCAGGCCTTTGGTGCGCAACATATCCTGATTGTCGGCGCTGAGCATCCCGGCATCTGCCACCAGCGTGATCTTTCCGAGCTTGTAGCGCTCTTCCAACCCCTTGATCGCGGCCTCAAGCGTATGGCCTTCCCACATATTGCCGGGAAACAGGTCATAGCCGACCGGCAAGCCGTCGGTGGTGACCATCAGCGCCAACACCACCTGACTGCGATGCGATTTCCCGTCCTTGCTGTACCCCTTGGCCAGCAAGCGGTCGGACGCGTCTTCCGGATCCTCCCGATCTGTATCGAAGGCCAGTGTTGTGCAGTCGTAGAAGAGGACATCGACCGGTCCCGCCAGAAGCGTCTCCGCCGCCTCGTGTGACATCCGACAGACCCGGTTGATCGTCGCCGCGTCCATGTAGTCCATAGCCTGGTAGACCCGGTCCAGATTGAGGGTGATCCCGACCCTGTGGGCCAGTGCATCCACCGTTGCCCGCTTGCTCTCTGGCTGCGACAGGCGCGCCAGCACCAGTTCGCGTAAAATGCGATCGCTGCTCTTGCGCCGGGTGCCCAGAAGCCCATTCCAGCCCAGGCCGGAATAAACCTCCCCCATCACATCGCGCAAACCAAGCGACAGGCGGGACTCTTCGCGGCACTCCCCAAGATCGACATTCAGTTTTTCCGGACGCGGGGCGGTGCGCACAAGTGTCGCCAGATCAGCATATTCCGTTGGGGTGAACAGTTCCATTTGCGGGGACTGTGCGGTACGCAGTTCTTCCATGATCCGGCCAGCCAGGCGCTTGAGGTCCTCGACTTCAGTGTCGTTATGCGCGATGCCGACATGCCGGACGACCTGAACCGCCCCTAGTTTACCGGAGTCAAAAAAGCACGGAGACTAGAAGAATGACGAATGGAAATTCAGGAAATAGATTTACGCCAGAAATACGCGCACGAGCGGTATGCCTGGTGTTAGAAAATGAGGCTGATTATACGAGCAGAACACAAGCTGTTTTATCGATTGCAAAGAAGATTGGCTGCAATGGTGATACGCTACGTGTGTGGGTTCGAAATCACGAAATTGAAATAGGATTACGCAATGGGGTTACACAAGCGGAGCGTGATGAGTTAAAAATCCTCCAGCGAGAAAACAAAGAGTTACGGCAAGCGAATGATATTTTGCGTAAAGCGTCGGCTTTTTTCGCAGCGGCGGAGCTCGACCGCCTACGGAAGAAATGATTATGTTCATAGATAAACATCGTACAAGCTATGGCGTCGGGTCTATTTGTAAAGTTTTACCAATAGCGCCATCCACCTATTTTTATGAGCGGTCTATAATGCTGGATCCCAGTAAGTCTCCAGAACGCCGCAAACGAGATGTTGTTTTGATCACAGAAATCGACCGTGTTTTTAAAGCTAGTGGTAAACGTTATGGGGCTGATAAGATTTGGCATCAACTTCGCCATGAAGGGTTTGATATTGCACGTTGTACAATTGAGCGCCTTATGAAACAGATGGAAATACAAGGCGTTGTACGTGGTGGCAAGGGGATTAAAACTACACAGAGTAACAAGGCGCAGCCTTGTCCTAAGGATAAGGTAAATCGTATATTCACAGCTCCCGCACCTAACGTTTTGTGGGTCGCTGATTTCACCTATGTCAGTACGGCCATTGGGTTTGTATATGTTGCTTTTGTGATTGATGTCTTTGCACGATATATCGTTGGATGGAAGGTCTCACATTCTCCGAATACGGCTTTGGTCTTTGATGCTCTGAACCAGGGTATCCACGCTCGAAACCCTCAATCTGGCCAGTTGATCCACCACTCAGACAGAGGCGTTCAATATTTGTCGATCAAATATACAGAAAAATTAATCGATGCTGGAATTGAGCCATCCGTTGGGAGCGTTGGTGATAGTTATGATAATGCACTCGCTGAGAATATGATCGGATTGTACAAGACCGAAGTGATTGAACATCAAGGACCATGGCAAGGTAAAAGTGATGTCGAAATGGCAACTCTAACTTGGGTTGATTGGTACAACAATGACAGGCTCTTTGGGCCAATCGGATATATACCACCTGCACAAGCTGAAAGGAATTTCTATGAAACCCTAAATCAATATGATATTGCTGCAGAATGACGGACTAAAATCACTCCGGTAAACTAGGGGCGGTTCAACCTTCTGGCGAACCTTCTGACCGGTGCGCACCGACTGGACGATCTGGATGCGGGTGCGCTTGCGTTCGGGATCATGTTTGGTGCGGATGAACATGTGCGGGAGTGTAGCAGAACCTCCAGAAACCGCAACCCTCAATTGCCATTGGGGGCACTACTTTACCCTCCCGGAAGCCAGGGCCTGAAGTTAAACAAAAAAACACCCCACAAGCCGACAAAACCTACGAACTCAGGAAAGACGTGTGCGGAATATTCTAAAAGCACATGGATGGCAGCTTAAAACAGGCTTACCTTTACGTGATGGCGATATTGTAGCTGTTTGGGGGCGTAAAAAAACAGCTAAACGCGGTATGGCCGTTGCGAAGTATTTCAATAGGCCGTTGATCACAGTCGAAGATGCTTTCTTACGATCTGTCCTAACAGGCCGTCAAAGTGCGCCATCCATGGGAATTGTGACGGATCATACTGGTATTTATTTCGATACAGAATGCTCAAGTGATATCGATAGTTGGCTGGAGAAAAGTGCAAATCTTAGATCAGATGAAGTTGCCGATTGAATAAGTTCAGATAGATGTGAGACTGTTTTTTTGTTGCCAAGATTTAGGCGGCCTCGGAGACTGAGTATTGTAAAAAACCAACTCACGAGGCCAATATGCAAATCATAAGACTGCACAAGAACGTTTATAAACTTTATGCTTGGGCGCGGACACAAGAATGTTTGGATGCGTACCGTATCAAATACGAAGACACGGTTCGGCAATGGGAAGCTTTACGCGCAGAGGGTGTTTCTCTAGCAAAATGCGCTGAATTTGTCGGCATCTCTCGGTCTACTTATTATCGCTACAAGCGGGTTTTGAAGGATTTGGCGCAAGGGATTATGCCGCCATCAAAGGCCCCAAAACACCGCAATAAGTCACAGTGGGGTGAGGCAGAAAAACAGTTGGTGCTCGAAATTCGCCGCGACAATAAAACCTACGGTAAGGAAAAAATAGGGGCCATCTTGCGGCGCGATAAAAACCAAATCATAAGCGATAGCACCGTGGGGCGTATCTTGGGTTTTCTACGCAAGAAAGGCCTGATTACACGATCAAGGTCTGCACCACAAAAGCGCAAGCGTAACTTCTCCAAGGGCCACGCCAAAGGATGGAAATATAAGGATTACAAAGATATAGAGATTGGAGAACGTGTGCAGATCGACCACATGACTGCCACGAAAAACGGCGTCACCTGCAAGCACTTTCAGGCCTGGGAACGGCGTAGCAAGCACATCCACGCGCAAATTTATTCGAATGCCACCGCACGCTCTGCCAAACGGTTTTTGGAAGAGCTTGTGGAAATAGCTCCCTATAAAATCCTCTCAATTCAAGTTGATGGTGGCTCCGAGTTTATGGCCGATTTTGAGACGGCGTGTGAGCAGATGAAAATCCCGCTCATTGTATTGCCGCCAGCCAGACCGAAATACAATGGTGGCGTTGAGCGTGGAAACCGCACCTTCCGCGAGGAATTCTATGATTGTTGTGATCTGATTGCCGATAGCATTGGAGCTATGCGGTTTGAACTGAGAAAAGCTGTCGAAAAATATAACACATTCAGACCACATCACGCCTTGAAAGGTAAGACACCCATGGAGTACCTTCGAATCACTCAGGCCGAAGCCGCGTGAGTCTCAAAACACATGAACCTATACACGATGCTGTACATCAGATGACTTACATGCGCGATCTTAAGCTATCTAAATATAATAATTTCACCAACCGTAAGTGTGATTTACCTGATGATTTTGTATTGGTTGTTGATCAAACATTGCGGGATGCAGCGATTGAAAAAGGAGCTGCTGGTCCCGATACTTTTGCTGAAATGCTGGCTCAGGCTAAAGCTGAAAATCCAGATAAAAAAATAGTGATTAAAACGCATCCCGAAACCACTGCAGGAAAGCGTTTGGGGCATTTTACTGAACAAAATTGTGATGATCAAATCAGCTTATTATCTGTACAAATCTCACCGTGGGAGTTGTTTGAAAAAGCTTGTAAAATCTACTGTGTCACATCTCAAGTCGGATTAGAGGCGATTTTTGCAGGCCATAAACCTGTTGTTTTTGGCAGGTCATTTTATACAGGGCTTGGCTTGACTGATGATCGTGGCCTCACACGGCATACATCATTAAAATGCACATCCGCACAATTATTTTGGGCAACGCATTTGAAATATTCAAAATGGTATGATCCTTATTTTGAGCGTGCGACAGATTTCCAAACAGCTGCCCGAAACTTACATGTGCAATCCTTGCAACATCACGATAACAAAATTCCGTCAATCTGCTTTGGTATGCGCCTCTGGAAACGTGGTTTTCTAAAACGATTTTTGGTGGGTGAACACACAGTGCCCCGTTTTGTAAAGTCATCAGAACAAGCCGTACAGCTCGCGGAGAATACGCAAGGCCGCGTGTTGACATGGGCAGGAAAAGCAACATTTGATCTCGTTGAAAAGTGTAGGGAAAAAGATGTTCCATTAGTGCGTGTCGAAGATGGGTTTCTGCGATCTGTTGGCTTGGGGGCACAGTTAGTTGCGCCCGTTTCGTTGGTTTTTGATGACCAAGGCATTTACTATGATCCAACTGCTCCCAGTGGTTTGGAAGCACTTCTTAACCAAAGTGATACTCTTACAGACATGGACTTAAAGCGAGCTGATTATATCTGTGAGCGTGTCGTTGCTTTGAAGATGACAAAGTATAATTTGCGAGCAAATGATGTTCAACATAACGCGGCCAAAGATCAGAAAATCATCCTAGTACCAGGTCAGGTGGAAGATGATGCATCTATTTTAAAAGGTGCTTCGACTATTAAAACCAATCTTGAACTTCTCAAATCGGCTCGTGCAGATTTTCCTGATGATTATATCCTCTTTAAACCACATCCAGATGTGCAGGCAGGGTTACGCACAGGAACAGTTCTAACAAAAGAAGCTTTGCAATATGCGGATCAAATCGTTGAGAGCGGGCCTATAGCAGAGTTACTAGAGCAAGTTGACCACGTGGCGACAATCACATCGCTAACAGGATTTGAAGCCTTAATTCGCGGTAAATCGGTGACCTGTTATGGTCAGCCGTTTTACAGTGGTTGGGGATTAACGGATGATCGCGCTGGACAGATTAATCGGCGTAAAGCGCGCGTCAGTCTTTTAGCATTGGTGCACGCAACCTTAATTGCCTATCCACGTTATTGGGATCCCATCAGTGGTGATGCTTGCCCTGTAGAAGTCGTTTTAGAACGGTTCGAACGTGGAGAATTGGAAAGACATGGCCCAGCGTCCAATCGTATCTTGGCAAAGGCACAGGGGCTATTTGCAAGTTACGCTTATTTGTGGCGCTAAAGCGTTTTGCGTTTAATCTGACGCAGTCAGTTAAATGTAATGCGCAGCAAGGCTTGATAGGGAATATTACATTTTGTCTTCCATCTGATTCAGATCAAAGACAAAATGCTCTAAGATGCGTGCCATTCTACCATCAAGTCGCCGCCAATATTACGGTAGTCGTGCATTTTAAACCTTGGTGCTTCGCTTAAATTGCTCACGCAAAGTTCGGCTAAGTTCGGCGTTCCATCAGCTCCAATAGCAACACCAGCAGTCATCGTTATCAAACGATCGACGAAACCAGCAGCTATCAGTGATGCAGCAAGCGTTCCACCACCTTCGCAGAAGATACGCGTGATGCCTTGAGTTGAAATTTTTTCCAATGCATCAGCCAAAGATACATGTCCATTGTCTAAAGTGCATGGGATAAATGTAGCATCTGTATTAACCCAACCATTCAAGGCTGCATTTACACCGTGGCACATCCAAACAGGTATTTCACCCGCTGTACGGCCCAACTGACTGTCGCTTGGGGTGGACAAGCTGCTGTCGATGATAATACGCACTGGATGTCGATCCTCTAACCCCGAAAGGCGTACGGTTAGGCTAGGGTCATCTGCAACGCTTGTGCCGCTGCCAACCATTACAGCATCATGTGTGGCACGTAGGTAATGCACATAAGCACGGGATTCAGCCCCTGTGATCCATTGGCTTTCACCTGTTTGTGTTGCGATCTTTCCGTCCAGACTGCTGGCAAGTTTCAACGTAATCATTGGGCGGTTCTTGGTAATGCGCTTAAAGAACCCCAAGTTTGCTTCGTCAGCTTCTGCCTTAAGTACTCCAGTATCGACCTGAACACCTGCTGTACGTAACTTGTCATAACCTTTGCCCGCGACACGTTCATCTGGATCACCCGTTGCAGAGACAACACGTGCAATACCTGCTTCGATCAATGCATTCGCGCAAGGCGACGTTTGACCCGTATGAGCGCAAGGTTCCAGAGTGACATAGGCCGTTGCACCTTTTGCAGTATCTCCTGCCTGAGCCAAGGCAACACGTTCTGCATGAGGGCGTCCAGAGGGCTGTGTCCAACCACGTCCTAAAACGCGACCATCTTTTACAATGACACATCCAACAGAGGGGTTGGGCCATGTCGTGCCCAATCCGCGTGCCCCTAATGAAAGGGCCAAACGCATCCAGCGTTCATCAGCCGAATGCGCCTTCATAGTTAGTCTTCTTCTGTTTTAATCGGGCGTAATTCTGCCACGAAATCTTCGAAATCATCTGCTGCTTGGAAGTTTTTATAAACAGATGCAAAGCGAACATAAGCGACCGTATCAATACGGGCTAATGTATCCATGACAATCGCACCGATTTGATCGCTGTCTATGTCACTGTCGCCCATGCTTTCCAAACGGCGCACGATGCCAGAAATCATTTGCTCTACGCGCTCAGCATCCACTGGACGTTTTTGCATTGCCATACGGATGGAACGCGCCAATTTATCGCGATCAAAGTCCTCGCGCTTGCCGTTCTTTTTGATGACAACTAAGTCGCGCAGTTGAACGCGCTCATATGTGGTGAAGCGACCACCACATGACGGGCATAAACGGCGACGACGAATTGCTGCGTGGTCTTCAGCTGGGCGTGAATCTTTCACTTGGGTGTCAGTGTTCCCACAAAACGGACATCTCATGACCTATACCTCGTACTTTTTTTATTATTATTGTGGATAACTATACAGGGAACACAAGGATTTGGGTAGCGAAAAGTGATTCGGCCTAAATGATGTGTGTCCCCCCGTTTATAGGGGCATTTAGCGCGATTCACATATTTGTAATATCAAGGACTTAGGTGTGCCACAACACGGCGTGAATGGGGATTTGTTCGGTGTTCAAACAGATAAATACCCTGCCATGTGCCCAATGCTAAAGCACCATTCATTGCGGGAATAGACAAAGAAACAGGGGTTAACGCTGCTTTGATATGCGCTGGCATGTCATCGGGACCTTCGTATGTATGCGTTAAGTATGACATCGATGGATGATCGCTATCAGGAACTAATCGTTCAAAGAACGCCTGCATATCTGTTTGCACTTCTGGGTCGGCATTCTCTTGTATCAGCAGCGAACAGGATGTGTGTTGTACAAACAAGGTCAGTAAACCACTGTTTTGACGTTGTTCGCGGACCCAAGCGGTCACATCTTGGGTGAATTCATAAAGACCAGCTCCATTCGTGCGAATTTCAAATGTGGTTTGCATACTCATACTCTATGCATACCGTGTGAAACAGGTCTTGGCGATAGGATTTCAGCGAGCTAAGTTGCGCATAAATAAAAGGGGCATATCATGCAATTTATTGGGAAAAACGCGAAGGTGTTGGCAGCACTATTGGTTGTTTTGGTTGTCGTGAATGTTGGTTTGCAATTCTACACTCATAAAACCACAGCACTGACCCCGTGGAAAGGCGGCGGCTTTGGTATGTATACTGAGCCACACGCCGATAACCGTACTGTCTGGTTGGAAATGCGCAGTGGTGATCAGCTGGCACAGATGCGCCTTTACCCTGAAAATAAGATCATCGCTGATTGGCAAGACGGGATCAGTCTAAAGGGTAGTCAATTCTTACAAGGGATCACGAACAAAGCTGCCGAACTGCGGTTTTATCCACGTACAAAAGAGGCTGAAGAGATTATCAATCTGGCATCACGCACTGCATGGTTGGATGATCTGACAGGCGGTGTGCAACCTGAAGTCGGCAATGCTTTTCTACCCTCTAATATGCGCATTGTCGTTTATGAAAATGTCCAAGACATGACCGCCAAAACCTTGTCGCGCCGTGTCGTGTTCGAAACGAAAATGGGGGAGAAGTGACATGACCACTCACTCTCGCAACCGCGCGCTCACCGCTGTAACCCGTTTCGCAACGGATAACTACTTTCACACGTTGTTGATCCTTTTTGCAGCCATCGTATTTACCTTTTTCACGACCAAGGATTACATCCCAGCCTTATTTCGTATCGCTATGCCATGGGTGCTGCTGATCATGATCACAAGTACGGACAAGCGTAGATGGTTTTGGATGCTGGCAGTGTCATCAGTCATGCTGTTGATCAATGTTTACCTGAACTTTTATATCAGCGCGAACCATGGGTTCGTGATCACTTATATCGGGTTTGCCTTGATCATTGCTGTTGCTGCGGAAAACGGCGAAGCTTCGATGCAGAAGATGGCGTTGTGGTTTTTAACGCTCCTGATGGGGTTGGCATTAGTGCAAAAACTATCGTCGCCCTATTACATGAGCGGTAACTTAATCGGTGATTATATTCTATCTGGGAATATGTTTAAGAGTCTGGCCGAAAACTATTTCAATGATTTCAACCCCTTGCTAATCGCCGTGTGACCATTCTGATATGGGCGATGAGGAGCCAGCTTTCAGCAGAAGCAATGGATTTCTCCCAATCTTTTGCCAATCGGCGGCACCGCCCCAACCAGGCAAAGGTGCGCTCGACAACCCACCGTCTTGGAATGAGTTCAAATCCCACAGCCTTGTCACTGCGCTTTAAAATTTCGATAGTCCAACAGCCCATATTTTCTAAAGCTTCTCGTAATTTTGGCCCCGCATATCCTCCATCGGCAAACACATGTCGGAGTTTGGGATGGGAGTAGTAGATAGATTTGAGGACATCAACGGCCCCATCTCGATCTTGAATGCCCGCACTGTGGATGATAAATCCGATCAACAGCCTGAACCGCCCCTAGTTTACCGGAGTCAAAAAAGCACGGAGACTAGAAGAATGACGAATGGAAATTCAGGAAATAGATTTACGCCAGAAATACGCGCACGAGCGGTATGCCTGGTGTTAGAAAATGAGGCTGATTATACGAGCAGAACACAAGCTGTTTTATCGATTGCAAAGAAGATTGGCTGCAATGGTGATACGCTACGTGTGTGGGTTCGAAATCACGAAATTGAAATAGGATTACGCAATGGGGTTACACAAGCGGAGCGTGATGAGTTAAAAATCCTCCAGCGAGAAAACAAAGAGTTACGGCAAGCGAATGATATTTTGCGTAAAGCGTCGGCTTTTTTCGCAGCGGCGGAGCTCGACCGCCTACGGAAGAAATGATTATGTTCATAGATAAACATCGTACAAGCTATGGCGTCGGGTCTATTTGTAAAGTTTTACCAATAGCGCCATCCACCTATTTTTATGAGCGGTCTATAATGCTGGATCCCAGTAAGTCTCCAGAACGCCGCAAACGAGATGTTGTTTTGATCACAGAAATCGACCGTGTTTTTAAAGCTAGTGGTAAACGTTATGGGGCTGATAAGATTTGGCATCAACTTCGCCATGAAGGGTTTGATATTGCACGTTGTACAATTGAGCGCCTTATGAAACAGATGGAAATACAAGGCGTTGTACGTGGTGGCAAGGGGATTAAAACTACACAGAGTAACAAGGCGCAGCCTTGTCCTAAGGATAAGGTAAATCGTATATTCACAGCTCCCGCACCTAACGTTTTGTGGGTCGCTGATTTCACCTATGTCAGTACGGCCATTGGGTTTGTATATGTTGCTTTTGTGATTGATGTCTTTGCACGATATATCGTTGGATGGAAGGTCTCACATTCTCCGAATACGGCTTTGGTCTTTGATGCTCTGAACCAGGGTATCCACGCTCGAAACCCTCAATCTGGCCAGTTGATCCACCACTCAGACAGAGGCGTTCAATATTTGTCGATCAAATATACAGAAAAATTAATCGATGCTGGAATTGAGCCATCCGTTGGGAGCGTTGGTGATAGTTATGATAATGCACTCGCTGAGAATATGATCGGATTGTACAAGACCGAAGTGATTGAACATCAAGGACCATGGCAAGGTAAAAGTGATGTCGAAATGGCAACTCTAACTTGGGTTGATTGGTACAACAATGACAGGCTCTTTGGGCCAATCGGATATATACCACCTGCACAAGCTGAAAGGAATTTCTATGAAACCCTAAATCAATATGATATTGCTGCAGAATGACGGACTAAAATCACTCCGGTAAACTAGGGGCGGTTCAGCCCGATGGTATCTGTGATGATATGGCGCTTACGGCCGTTTATCTTTTTCCCTGCGTCGTAGCCGGAAACACCACCGCTTTCTGTCGTTTTAACACTCTGGCTGTCAATAACACCTGCACTTGGACTGGCTGCGCGACCTGCCAATTCCCGCGCCTTGATGACAAGCGTATCGTTGATCCGGTACAACACGCCATTGTCCCGCCAGTCGTAAAAATACTCCTGTATTGTAGTCCTCGGCGGGAAATCTTTCGGGATCATTCGCCACTGACATCCCGTGCTCGCCATGTATTGCACTCCGTCCCACACATCGCGCATTTCGGTTGTTCTGGGCCGACCAACCACATTGGATTCTGGCAGCAGTGGTTCAATTATTGCCCACTCTTCGTCCGTGCAATCACTTGCATAACGCCCATTGTTTCGCTCATATAGGGGGCGAGTAATATCAGTCCAAGCCATAAAATTCTCCATCTTATTTGATAAAGAGAGTGAATCACAACTTACTGATATTACTCAACTAGTTTTCGGCCAGACACTAAGGTCTTGATTTCACTTTTCTATCCAGATTGGGTGAGCGTTGTTCATGAAAACTTAGCAAGCCGTAGAGAGCTGGCTGAAATGGCCCCACAAACAGGAAACGCTCTTCCATTAGCCGTACCCGCTGGTGTCACGATCCTGATCATGGGCCTGACTTATACATCCTTAGCAGCGCAGTTTTTAATGGAAGCGGCACTATTGCTGCGCGCCCGTTTGGGCATCTTCGTGCATTACGGATTACTACTGTTTGTTGTGATCATCTATTCAACACGCAACGAAAATGTATTCCTATCGATGAACTGTATATTGGGTTATGCTCTGACCGATGAACAGACAAAATCAGTCCGTAAATTCTATGTTCTGTGGATATTCTACCTACTGGCGATGGAATTGATGGGCGTGCGTCCAGGTATCCTAGCTTAGTCCAGAAACCGCGCTTTGATATCAGGTGTTGGCATCATGCATGCATCGTATTGCCCAAAGATCGCATAACGGTTTTTGGCGATACGGGCATACAGCCAGTTCTTAATCGGGCGGGGCAGAATATGCGTGATACCTGCAATTTTCCAAGGCCAACCGAGTTTTGAATAGATCGCCAGAACACCGTCCAACCGCTCATACAATTTACTATCCACAAAGATGAGGAACGTATCAAAGTCAGTTGGATCGAGGTCATGGTGTTTATAGAGAGTTTGACCATTGTCTGATTGGGCTGTCAGGAACTTGAAATTCTGCTGACGATCAAAGCGCAAGATGAATTTCATAAACCCATTGCACAAAATACAGGTACCATCAAAGACGATGGTATCTTGTGTCTGTACGGTGGCTATAATGCTGGGCGTTTGATTCATACCTTGGATATAAGCTGAATAGGGGAGAATAAAACCCTAAATTTATCTACCTATCTTTGTAAGACAAGGCGATTGTTTCTTCTTCTCTTACATTTCCCCTGCGTGGAGCGCATAAAAAAGGCACCCGAAGGTGCCTTTAAATCTTATTGATCCAAGAAACTCCGCAACTTGCGGCTCCGACTTGGATGCTTCAACTTCCGCAATGCCTTCGCTTCAATCTGACGAATACGTTCGCGTGTCACGCTGAACTGTTGGCCTACTTCTTCCAAAGTATGGTCTGTGTTCATGCCGATACCAAAGCGCATGCGCAACACACGTTCTTCGCGCGGTGTCAGGGACGCCAGCACACGTGTTGTGGTTTCTTTCAGATTGCCCTGAATTGCACTGTCCAACGGTAGGATTGCGTTCTTATCTTCGATGAAATCGCCCAGTTGTGAATCTTCTTCGTCGCCAATCGGCGTTTCCAAAGAAATCGGCTCTTTCGCGATTTTCATAACCTTGCGCACTTTTTCCAGTGGCATTTGCAGCTTGGCTGACAATTCCTCTGGTGTCGGCTCGCGGCCAATCTCGTGCAGCATTTGGCGACCAGTACGGACCAGTTTGTTGATCGTTTCGATCATATGCACAGGAATACGGATTGTACGGGCTTGGTCCGCAATCGAACGTGTGATCGCCTGACGGATCCACCATGTGGCGTAAGTCGAGAATTTATAACCACGGCGGTATTCAAACTTATCAACCGCTTTCATCAGACCAATGTTACCCTCTTGGATCAAATCCAAGAACTGCAAGCCACGGTTTGTGTATTTCTTCGCAATGGAAATAACCAAACGCAGGTTGGCTTCAACCATTTCTTTTTTCGCTGTACGGGCTTCTTTTTCGCCCTTTTGCACTTGGTTCACAATGCGGCGGTATTCGGAAATATCCACACCAACATATTGACCAACTTGTGCCATTTCAGCACGAATTTCTTCGGCTTTTTCACGGTGTTTTTCAATAAACGCCCCCCAGCCACGGCCGTCTTTCGTTGCGATGTTATCCAACCACATTGGGTCCAGTTCATAGCCACGGTAAGCTTCAATAAACTCACGACGGTTGATGCGGGATTGGTCCGCCAGTTTCACCATACCACTGTCCAGTGACATGATCTTACGGTTGATACCGTATAACTGGTCAATCAACGCTTCGATACGGTTGTTGTGGAAGTGAAGTGCATTCACCTGCTCAACCAATTTCGTACGTAGTGTTTGATAGGCTTTTTCTTCTTTGGCAGAGAAGGTTGAATCCTCATTCAAAGTTGCAGAAATACGAACGTCCTGCATTTCAGATAGTTTGTTATAGCTCTTGGCGATTTTCGCCAGCGTGTTTAGGACCTCTGGCTTCAGCGCAGCTTCCATCGCTGCAAGCGATAGGTTTGCATCATCATCTTCATCCTCGTCGTCGTCATCACCGCGTAATGGGTTACCATCTGCATCAACTTCGACTTCTGGTTCTTTTTTGACGGGGGCAGGTTTCATGTTTGCTGGGGTTGATCCCAACGTGCTGGCGATCGGTACTACATCGTCGCCTTCCATAGAGTCGCCGAATGTTGTTTCAAGGTCGATCACATCGCGCAAAAGAATTTCTTCTTCCAAAAGCTCTTCGCGCCAGATTGTAATCGCTTGGAATGTTAGTGGGCTTTCACAAAGCCCGGCAATCATTGTGTTGCGGCCTGCTTCGATGCGTTTCGCAATCGCAATTTCGCCTTCACGTGACAGCAACTCAACAGAGCCCATCTCGCGCAGATACATGCGAACGGGATCATCTGTGCGGTCAAGTTTCGCTTCGCCAGTGTTTGCAAGCGCCAGTTCTTTCTTGTCAGTTTCTACAACTGTCAATTCACGCGCACTGTCATCTTCTAATTCATCGGCTTCAATAATGTTGATGCCCATTTCAGATAGCATAGACATAACATCTTCGATTTGTTCAGAAGACACTTGGTCAGGAGGAAGAACTTCGTTCAGCTCGTCATAAGTGATATAGCCACGCTCACGCGCAACAGAGATCATCTTTTTGATGTCGGCCTGACTGCTGTCAGAGATAGAGTTAGCACCTTCTGCTTGCTCGTTCTTACCCACTTCAGTGTCTTTAGCTGCCATGTGTCGCTCCTAATAGTGATTCGAAAAACGAATCATTCCCGCTCGCGGCGAATCAATACGTTGACGCAGTGATTCGCAATGCTTTTACGGCTTTTTCTTTACCCAAATTTGATCATCGAGCATTTTTTGCAGTTGTTGTGATAGATTTTCACTATCATCGCCCGAATTATCTTCATTTCCATAGTCTGTCTTAGTGGCGCTATTACGCGCTTCTGTCGCCTGTTGCACCCGCCAAGTTGTGGATTCATCAGCCATTCGTGTTAAATCTTCTTCCGCTTCGCGAATTTCATGTAATGCCCCTAGGTTAGCAGCATGTTTGGTTAATTCTTCTTTAAGAACCCGCTCGGTCATCTCGGGGTTGGCATCCTGTTTTAGATAAGGATGTTCTCGAACCGCTTTAATGCCACACAAATGATCAATCGGGTCATATCCCAAAGCATCCATCATTTTGAAATTCAACGCTTCAGAAGTATCTATCTGAGATAGGTTGTCATGGAGATTTTCCAAGAGCTGGTTTTGAATTTCTTTGTAATCAGGTGATATAATGCGACAGCGCTCCAACGCAGTTTCCGCTTTTAAAGCTGCTTCAGGACATCGCAGAGCTGCCAAAAGAATAACGGCTTCACGCATGCGCGTATCAGCTTGTTCGTTTTGTGCCAGCAAAGAGCCTTTGGTTCCAGCCATGGGTTTCTTCGGAGCATTTTTTTTCCAGCCACCAGGTTGGAATGTATTCTGGCTACGCTTACGAGCGAACAGATCATAGCGGAAATCTTTGATCACCTGACCATAATGCGACTTAATCGATTTATCTTTGATCGTATTCAGTAAGGTCCGCAAACTGGCATCCAATGCCGCCCGCCGTTCAGGGCTGTCGAAAACTTTACTTTCGGTTTCGCGCTGCCACAATAGTTTCACCATCGGTTGCGCATCATCCAAAAGCGCCTGCATGGCCTTCGCCCCTTGTGCCTTGATCAGGTCATCGGGGTCTTGTCCTTCTGGCATGATACAAAACCGCAATGATTTACCTGCTTCTAACAGGGGCAAGGACAGATCAATCAACCGCATGGCTGCACGAACGCCAGCCTTATCACCATCCAGCGCAATAATAGGCTCTGGGCACATCCGCCACATCAGTTGCAATTGATCGGCAGTAATTGCTGTGCCCAAAGGCGCTACCGCATGTTTAAACCCTGCTTGGGACAGGGCAATCACATCCATATACCCTTCGGCGACAACCAAGCTTTCGGCTTTACCAGCCGCTTCACGTGCAGGCTTATGGTTGTACAAGGAACGCCCCTTATCGAACAAAGGCGTTTCGGGGGAATTTAGATATTTTGCGGGCTGGTTCGCATCCATGGCACGTCCACCAAACGCGGTACAGCGACCGCGTACATCGCGAATAGGAAACATGATACGGTTGCGGAACCGATCAAATGGATTGCCACCATCATCAGGTTTAATCGCAAGACCCGCTTCAACTATATCGTCGGGCTTCACACCTTTGCCCGTCAGATGTCCAAATAACCCATTACGTGCATTATCAGCATATCCAATCTGAAACTCTTCCAGTGTGCTTTCAGGCAATCCACGATTATCTAGATAAGCACGTGCGGTTTCCGCATGATTGGTGCGCAATTGCAAACGGTAGTATTGCACGGCCTGTTCCATCACATCGACCAGCACAGTACGTTTGTCCGCTTTTTGCTGGGCTGCTGGATCACGCGCGGGCATAGGCACGCCAGCTTCACGCGCTAAAATTTCCACCGCTTCCATGAAGTTCACGTTTTCGGTTTCTTGGATGAAACTGTAAACATTGCCCTTCGCATGACAGCCAAAACAGTAATAAAACCCTTTTTGGTCTTCCACATGAAAGGATGCTGTTTTTTCCGTATGAAACGGGCAGGGCGACCAATAATCCCCCTTGCCAGGGTTAGACTTTCGCGCATCCCATGTGACCTTACGCCCAACGACCTGAGCGATCGAGGAACGGTCCCGTAATTCATCAATAAAACCAGGTGGCAGACTCATAGTGAGAATATCGTTGGTATGGCGGGAGGATGCAAGGGGCGTGGGTTAAGTTCAGTCATAATATATGTCTTGACCTTGAGTTACTCCACACTGCTAGACATCTTCATATTAAATCATGGAAAGTACTCATGCGTATATCAGAAGCAGCCTCAAAAAGCGGACTAAGCGTAGATACCATTCGATATTATGAAAAATCTGGAATGGTTGCGAAAATTCAGCGTGGATCAGACGGGTATCGTCAGTTTTCGCCTGAGAACATTGATTGGCTTACGCTTTTGTATTGGTTGCGAGAAACAGGAATGCCGATGAAGACTATGCTTGATTTTGCACATCTTTATCAAGCTGGCGAACATACGATCCCTGAACGCCAGAAAATACTTTTAAGCCATTCAGAGTGTTTAAGAATCCGAAGGATCAATCTTGATAAATGCGAAGAAATACTTGCCTATAAACTTGCTATCTATAAGGATTTTGAGAAATGAACGTACAGCAAAAGAATGTAAATCTTTCAAACGATGAAAGTGATCGCGATGCTAAAAGGATCATTGTAATTGGTGCCGAAGGGGATGTTGGGCGTGCGATTTGTGCTGAACTATTGCCACGACATTACCTTATTAAAGTAGGACGTAGCAGTGGCGATATCCGTGCCGATATTTCCGATAGATCGTCTATTGAAGCGATGTACCGCGAAATTGGGCAAGTTGATGCTGTTATATCTGCCGCAGGTGCGGTGCATTTCGGCCCATTAAGTGATTTCACTGAAGGACGGTTTATGCTTGGCCTGACAAATAAAGTCATGGGGCAAGTAAATCTAGTGCTTGCAGGGATGGATTATATTACCGAAGGTGGATCGTTTACCCTGACAAGCGGCGTGTTGGATCGCGACCCTATCCGTTTGGGGGCTAGCGCGGCAACTGCAAATGGTGCCCTTGGTGGTTTTGTGACGGGCGCTGCGATTGAGATGCCTCGTGGACAACGTCTTAATGTCGTGAGCCCAGGAATCTTGGATGTTTCAATGGACGAGTTCGGGCATTTTTTCCCAGGCCATGCCCCAGTGTCTTCAAAACGTGTTGGGCTTGCCTATGCAAAAAGTGTAGAGGGTGCTCTTACTGGTCAGGTGATTGTTGTTGAATAATTTTCTACTTAATCACATTACCCCATTATCTTTTTGCGACGTTCTTTCATTTTCTCATCAGCCTCAGCTGTCCCATCATGAAATGACCCGAAAAACTTATCCCAAGGGATTTCCAAACCGCCATAATTACATTCAAAATAACGGTGGTGCATTTGGTGGTGAAACGTGCCCAAGCGCAAACGGTTCTTATCCTTAACCACCATTGCCTCAAACCCAGTGTGTGTCGTGGCGGCGGTCAGCGTGTAATATTGCAGATGAAACAGAATGTGTACGGGATGAGCACCGATAATGAAATGGATGAACACGGTTCCCAGATAGATGAGATGCTCTACTGGATGCATGGATAACCCAGACCACGGTCCAACGTTGATATTGCGGTGGTGTAATGCATGAACGGTTTTATAAAGCGGTGGCCAATGCAAGAAACGGTGTATCCAGTAAAAATAAAAGCTTTCCCATGCGGGGATTAATAGAAAGAAGGCAACGAACCAAACAGGGTTTGCTGCCCATGTTAGTAAGGGCACATAGCCGTTTGCTAAGGACCAGAACATGAATGTTTCATAGGCGGTCCAAAAGAATACGCCACTGCCCAGCGACCAAAACATATTATCGCGCACTTGCCCATTCCAAGTAAACTGCCGTCCTTTTTTCATCAGATCACGGGGGTCATATTTCAGATGCGCCCCTTGTTTCTTCCATATGTAGAAATACCAGTGCAATCCCCCAGCAACGGCGGCGAACAGCACCAAATTGCGGACATACATGATCGCAATCCAATCAAAGGCTAGAACCTTTGTCTGTTCCAACGGTGGTTGTAGCCAGAAAAAAGAGATGAATGCGATGCCAACAATAATCAGGCGTTCGGAGATTAAGAACCAAGAGTTCCAAATCCAAGATACAAATGCCTTGAATTGAAACGGTCTGGTGAAAAGAGGCGAAACCTGTAGAGGAACATCAGGGATATGGTTCCAACCTTTTAGGGGCGGTGTATCGGACATAATTGAGACTCGCGTTGTTTTTTATATAAGGCTCAGTTTACAAATCGTATGCATGGATCTGCGATCGCGGTGGCGAGGCAAGCGCGGGGTGAAGCATTTTCCAGTTGAAGACGCTGAAACCATCGCAGGTAGTTGTCGAGATACCTGGTTGCGACGCCTCGGTAGCGGCGCAGGAAATCCTTCAACTGGCTGTGCCGGTTGTTGACCGTCTGAATGTGAAAGGCATCCCGCACCCGCTCCCCACCAGACAGGTTCAACGCTTCGTGGCGCACTCCCAGTGCTGCGGCGCAAGGCGGATAAGCGCGGTGGCCATCGGTCACCAGAACGATGTCATCATCCACGACCGGCTCGATTGCAGATTGCAGCGTATCAGCATTGACCGCAGGGAGAACCGCGCTGACTGTCATGCCGCTGCGATCAGCGGCAACCAGTACTGGAACCTGCTCATCTGACAGGCCTCGTTTGCGGGCCTTGCCTCCCCTGCGGCGCGCCTTGCGCTCAAGGTTTCGTTCACCTTTCTGGCTTCGCAAAACATAGGTTTCGTCGACCTCGACAATGCCTGTAAGCTTGCGTGCTTTCGGATTGTCTGTGGTGAGAAATCGGTGCCGCCAACGGAACGCGGTATTGACGGCAAATTTGCAGCGTTCTGCTGAGGCGCGAACCGTCAGCCCATCAGAAAGACAGGTTCCAAAGGCAAGCCACTTATCCTTGCGGTGCAGGCCCGACAAAGGGGTGCCGGTCGCCGCGTTGAATGTCTTATTGCATCCCTTGCATTGGTACCGTCGCAGACCCCGTGCTTTGCCACGCGATATAGCTCCTGGTGTGCCACAATGCGGGCACTGGCGACTTTCACCCACGCTTGCTTCAATGGCTGCCAGCGAAGATGACGCCTCAGAGACCCCCATGAACACGGTTTCGGCTTCCTGTCGCTGCGCAGGGCTGAGGTGATCTATCCCAGATAGCCAATCCTGAAACTGTTTGTGATCCATAGTCGGCCTATCCCTCTGATTTGAAAAAGAACATGTCATGAAAGCATACGATTTGTAAACTGAGCCTTATATAAATACCAAAAGATTTATCCTATGAAAAACAGAATAATTAGATAAACTTCATCTGAAAATAAGATTTAAGGTGCGCTATGACCATATCCATAAAATTTATGCGTTACTTTACAGCTGCAATTGAAGCTGGAAGTATTTCAAAAGCTGCTGAAAACCTTAACATTGCAGCATCCGCCATATCCGCATCCATTGACCAAGTCGAAGCCAGTTTTCAAATGAAACTGGTTACACGCCACAGATCGCGAGGCATTCAGCCGACAGCGGCTGGGCGCACACTCATGCGTAAATTCAGCGTATTGATCGATGATTATGACGCGCTTATTGCGGAAGGCATCGAGATGCGAGACGCTGTTACTGGGCCATTGAAAATAGGATATTACGCCCCTGTATCACCTGCATTTTTACCGACAATTCTTAAACCACTTATCTGTAAGAACCCAAATCTCCATGTAGAATTAGAAGCTTGCGATAATGACCGCGCACAAACGGGCCTGTTGGATGGATCATTCGATGTGATATTTTTTGTTGCTGAAGACGCCAGGCCCACTGTGGATTATGATGCTTTAGTTAAAGTCCCCGCTTATTGTTTGATGGCGCAGGACCACCCATTGGCGTCTCAGAAATCGGTTTGTTTGGCTGATTTGCGAGAGGAGGCGACCATAGCGTTGAACCGACCTGTGGCCTATGCCTATTACCGTCAGCTTTTTGAGACTATTGAAGCAAAGCCCAATACGGTGGCCGTTGTCAATTCAACGGAAATGGTGCGCAGTTTGGTGGGGGCTGGTTTGGGGTGTGCTATTTTGAATATGCGCCCGACTACAGATCAAAGTTATGGAGGGGACCATTTGGTGTGTTTACCATTATCAGATGAATTAAGCCCACTGACACTGGCTATAGGTTATACCAAACCAAACCCGAGACGTGCAGTTCGCAGTTTTGTAGACGCGTGCCAATCTTATTTTGCATCAGACGCAGGACGCGCGCATATTGTGGAGCTGTAAAGCACCCAGTGCGGATAGCTTACTTTTCGATTTCCATCGTTTGTCGTAAATCACCAGACGTCCGATCAAAAATCAACACGCGTCCATCCGTTGTCACAACAGCATACCAATCTTGTGCTTGTGTAAACGTCTCTGCCACTGATCCATCTGGTAAGGTAATTGAGCTTGGCAGAGGTAAAACTGTCTTATCTGGCGCTAAGCGCATGACAAACATGATAATCAACGCTACAAAGCCGAAAATCATTACCACAAGTAGGACTGTCACCAGTCTTCGTAACAGTGTAAGGCCTTTAGGCTCTACATACTCGTCAGAAAGTTCATCCATGTCGGACTCCAGTAATCGTACCGTTATATTGACGCTTTCAGAGGCGCCAGCGCCTCGTCTTGATAAAGCTTTAGCACAGGTTGTGCCAGAGGATATGACGTTAAGTCGTTCAATGTTAACTAAATTGATCGAAGGTGGTTCAGTATCACGTGTTGGCGGTGATGTCGTGACGGTTCTAAAAACCAAAGGGCAGGCGGGTGAGGAATGGCGAGTGATCATGCCGGAACCTGTAAGCTTGAATGCGGAACCTGAAGATATCCCAATTGACGTGATCTTTGAGGATGATGATCTGATCGTTGTGAACAAAGCCAGCGGTATGGTTGTACATCCTGCACCAGGCTCTGAAACTGGCACATTGGTGAATGCATTGCTGCATCATTGCGGCGATAGCTTGTCGGGTGTTGGTGGCACAAAACGCCCAGGCATTGTGCACCGTATCGATAAAGACACCTCTGGTATTTTGGTCATTGCAAAATCTGACGTGGCTCACCAAGGATTGGCTGCACAATTTGCTGACCATTCAATCAAACGCCGCTATATCGCCTTTACACATGGCGCACCAAGCCGTTCCGATCCGCGTATCGCTGGCTTAAATGGCGTGGCATTCGAAGATGGTGCTGTAATCCGCGTTGCCACTAATATTGCCCGTCATAAAACGGACCGTAAACGCATGGCTGTTGTCACAAATTCTGGGCGCCATGCAATCACGCGTATGACCACAACCGATTATTACGGTCCTGTGGAGCGTCCGTATGCTGCAAGAATTGAATGCTGGTTGGAAACTGGTCGCACACACCAAATTCGTGTACATCTTAACCATATTGGGCACGGTTTGGTCGGCGATCCGATCTATGGCAAGCGCAAAACTTTGCCCATGGCGAATTTTGAACCGTCTGAACAAGCGTTTTTAGCTGGGTTCAATCGTCAAGCACTTCATGCAGCGTCATTAGGCTTTGTTCACCCTGTATCACAAGAATTTGTAGAGTTTACATCTGATTTACCTGAAGATTTACAGGAATTAGAAAAAGTTTTTTCAAAATAATATATTGATAATTATAGATAAAAAATGAATTAGGCGGTATTTTACCACTTTTAATACTTTGTTGGCTCATAGGTAGTATTACGCAGCGACATATTGAAATATAGGCACCCAATACCCATCTATTATATATCTTTTGAAGATAAAGGGGGTTATTATGACTTACACAAACCTACCCGCACCGTCCCCGGAACAGGGACTGAACAGTTATATGCAAGAAATTCGGAAGTTCCCGATGTTGGAGCCCGAAGAAGAATATATGCTTGCTAAAGCATGGGTCGAACGCGAGGACCCAGAATCCGCGCATAAATTGGTGACATCTCATCTACGGTTGGCTGCAAAAATCGCTATGGGCTACCGTGGTTACGGATTACCTACGGCTGAAGTCGTATCAGAAGCCAATGTTGGCACGGCAATCGCTTGAAAAAGCGGGGATTCCCTTAGCGGGTGATATGTGATTCTCTGGTCATTGAAATGACATTCGGAGCCTCCCATGATCTCAGCCAATATCCTCGACCATTTTTCTGCCATTGAAGACCCACGCCAGAGCTGGAAAACTGTTTATCCACTACCCGAAATCCTACTGATTGTGCTCTGCGGTGTTATGGCTGGTGCTGATGATTTTGCCGAAATAGCCCGATGGGCGGACCGAAAATTGAAATTCTTGCGTGGGTTTCTACCCTTCAAAGATGGCATCCCATCTCATGACACGCTCAATGATGTGATGAACGCGATTCCCGCTGACCTGTTTAGCGAATGCTTCGTTTCCTGGGTTGCGGCCTTGCGCGATGGCGATGATGAGATCGTGGCAATTGACGGCAAGTCGTCACGCCGTGCGCATGGTGAGGATGGCCGCGCCCTGCATCTGGTTTCAGCTTGGGCAACGCGTCAGAGATTGGTCTTGGGGCAAGAATCCTGTGACGAGAAAGAGAATGAAATCAGCGCGATACCTCGACTACTGGCGCGGCTTGAGTTGAAAGGCGCGCTGGTCACGATTGATGCAATGGGCTGCCAACACGGTATTGCTGCGGCGATCCTCGCACAAGGCGCAGACTATCTTTTGGCGCTTAAAGGCAACCAAAAATCACTGCATGAAGAGGTGAGGCTCTATTTCGACCAGACCAGTGGTTTGGAAACCCATGAAACCACCGATGCCGATCATGGGCGGATAGAAATCCGTCGTGCCTATGTCAGTCATGATGTAGAGTGGCTGCGCCCTGATCGGTCTGAGCCTGGCGCACCAAGGTTTCCAGGCCTCGCCGCTATCGGCATGATCGAGGCCGAGGTCAAACACAAAGGTAAAACCAGTTTCTCGCGACGTTACTATCTGTCCTCCGCACCGCTCTCAGCCAAGCAATTCCTGCGCGCCACACGCGCCCATTGGGGTGTGGAAAATCGCCTGCACTGGGTGATGGATGTGGTGTTTCACGACGACCTGATGCGCTTGCGGACCCAAAATGGCCCCGCCAACATGGCTCTGATGCGACATAGTGCAATCAACATCTTCAAGCAAGTCGGCGATACGGCCAGTCTGAAAATACGAAGAAAAACAGCCGCTTGGGATGATAGTTACCTAAAAGCCGCAATCAAAGGTGAAGGCTGAAATCTTCAAGCGATTGCCGTGCCAATGTTGGCTTGATGCAGGCTGTAAAACGTTTTGACCCTGAAAAGGGCTTTCGTCTGTCGACTTATGCAATGTGGTGGATCCGAGCGAGCATCCAAGAGTTTGTACTACGTAGCTGGTCACTTGTGAAAATGGGTACGACATCCGCGCAAAAGAAACTGTTCTTTAATTTGCGCAAAGCCAAAAATAAAATTGGTGTTCTGGAAGAGGGCGATATGCGTCCAGAACATGTGGCTCAAATTGCCAATGATCTGAATGTGACCGAAGATGAAGTGACATCTATGAACCGCCGTATGTCAGGGGGCGATGCATCCCTAAACGTGCGTGTTGGTGGTGATGATGGCGAAGGCGCTGCCGAATTCCAAGATTGGTTGGAAGATGATGATGCAGACCAAGCCGCAGATTACGCTGAACGCGATGAGCTGGAAGCACGCCGCGAACTGATGGCAGAAGCAATCGTTGTGTTGAACGAACGTGAGCAGGACATCCTGACAAAGCGTAAACTGCAAGACAAAGCTGTGACTTTGGAAGTGTTGTCCGAACAATATGACGTCAGCCGCGAGCGTATCCGTCAAATCGAAGTTCGCGCGTTTGAAAAGCTACAAGAAAAGATGCGTGAATTAGCGGTCGAACGCGGGATGATGAAGGCGTAGATTAGCCCAGACTTAACGAGCAGGCAGTTTTCCGTTACGCTTTATAAGTAAGCATCAAGGGAACCCCCTCTATTTTGGTCTGACTTGAGCTGCGATTATTGCGCGAGGCTGGCGATGTGGCTGGCGTGATATGAGGATTTTTCTGATGATCAAGCGACGGGGTGGCCGAGGTTCCAAGTAAACATCAACGCTGCATTATCTGATCGTTGATTCGTTGGGCCAGCTTTCGGGCTTTGGGTGTGTCCAGAGCCTCAAGTTCACTTGCGATGAGGCACCGGTGAGGCGGATTTTCCAGTGCGTATCTTCCGATTTCAACAACGATGTCGTCATCGGCGACAGTTAAAAGCGCTTCGATCTTTTGGCTGGTTGGATTTTTCCGGAACTCGGCAAGCAATCCTGCCCTTGCGCTGATATGGCCCAGATTCCCCGCCACTGTCAGAGCGGTTCGTCGGACTGAAGGGTCTGGGTCGCTGAACCCGATTTCCAAGGTGCTTCGCTGTGGGCTGTTCGATTGTATAAGGATGAAGGCTTGGGCACGGACTGTTGGTGCGCCGTGTTCCAGCCATGGCAAGATTTGTGCCTGAGGCAGCTTCAAGCCCACGCTCACAGCGGCTTGCAACACAAACGGGAGCAAGCTGTCGGGCAAGTCCTGTGCGCCAAGGATCTTGCTGATTTCTTTTTTTGCAGCTTCATTCCCAATGGCGCGAAGAGTTTCCAAGGCAAGCTTTTGTTCTGGTAAAGGGGTCGCAATTCCGAACCCCTTAAACCGGTTCCAAAGCGCGACGAGACCCGGAACGGCTATATAGCCTAGCGACAATATTATGATACTATGGTTACATGACACATCCAATTAAATTTCGCCGCCATGTTTTGCGGATAAAAGAACAAGAGTGCTTGAGTTTTGCTCGGGTCGCAGAGCGTTTCTCCGTGGGTGTAGCCTCGGTGAAGCGATGGTCTAAACGGGTTGAACCCAAACAGCATGAACGCAAAAAGATACGTAAAATAGATCTTAAAAAGCTAGCACAGGATGTTGAAAAATATCCTGATGCTTATCAGTATGAACGTGCTGACCGTTTTGATGTTTGCCCAAAGGCAATTTGGCAAGCCCTTAAGAAATTGAAGATCACATATAAAAAAAGCCATGCGGCACCCCAAGGCAAACGACGACGACAGGCAGTCCTTTCAAGAGAGGTTAGCGGCCCATGAGGCTGCAGGTAAAGCCATTGTATATATTGATGAAAGTGGTTTTGCGCATGACATGCCACGCACCCATGGTTATGCCCCGCGCGGAAAACGCTGTGTGGGTGTTCACGATTGGCAGGCGAAAGGGAGGATCAATGTTATTGGAGCGCTTTTGGCTGGCACCTTGTTAACTGTTGGCCTGACAGCATGTAATGTTGACGCGGATATCTTCAATCTTTGGCTCAAAGATCAGCTCATTCCAGTCCTTTCCAAAGGATCAGTACTTGTAATGGACAGAGCCAGCTTTCACAGACGTAGCGACACAATAAAAATCATCACGGATGCAGAACATATCCTTGAATATCTACCTGCATATAGCCCCGATTATAACCCAATTGAACATACATGGGCGCAAGCTAAAGCCCATAGGCGAAAAACAGGAGAAACCGCTGAACAGATATTCTCCAATCAAAAGTGGAATCAAAGTTGAGTCGTCAGGCTATATCTCCCAAGCCCCGTTCCACAATCTGGGCGCACAGCAGGTCGACGTTGGACAGTGTAGCCTTTGCCGTCTTCTCGACGAGGTCTTTGTCGGACAAGCCTTCAAGGTTTTCAACGCCCAAGTCGTGCTGTGAGGTATCTGGCCCTTGCCAATTCCCGCGCTCTTCAAACAGATCCCCTTGCTCTGGGAGTGCCGCTGAATCACGGGGGCCGATCATGCCGCTATAACGCTTTGTTCCCGCTCCTCGATCATCTCCTGATAGGCCCACGGTAGGAGATCTTGCATACGGTTTGCGGGATGATCCTGGATGCGCTCGAGCACCCATGCGAGCCAGGCTTCGGGATTGACGTTGTTCATCTTGGCGGTTTCGATGAGGGTGTAGGCTATGGCGGCGGATTTTCCACCTGCCTCTGATCCCATGAACAGGTAGTTCTTACGTCCAACGGCCACAGGGCGCACCGCACGCTCGGCTGTGTTGTTGTCGATTTCCAGAAAGCCATTGTCGAGATAGGGCCGCGCCTTTGGCATGCGCGCGAGCGCATATCTGATCGCCTTGGCCAGCGGCGTCTTAACGGAGATCTTGCCCAGCTGCTCCTTGAGCCAGATTTCCAACTCATCAAAGATCGGCTTGGCATATTCCTGACGCAGGGCCACGCGCTCAGCAGGCGCCAGACCCCGCGCTTGTGCCTCAACATCATAGAGCTTTCGAATGCGCAGAACGGCTTCGCCCGCCACGGGCAGCTTCAGACTTTCAAACAGGCTATAAAAATCCCGCCGAACATGGGCCATGCAGGCCATCTCTTTGACGCGCCCCGTCCGATAGGCGTCATTATACCCAGCATAGGCATCCGCATGGGCATAGCCCTTGTAGGGCTTGAGATGTTTGCTCGGATGTTCTGCGCCCCGGTTGGTGGAGAACTGATACCACACCGCCGGTGGTGCGCCGCTCGCCCAGGCGCTCTCATCTCTGGCATAGACCCAGAGCCGCGCGGTTTTTGTCTTGTTATTACCGCGTCCCTTGCCCTTTTGGAGCAGTTTGACCGTGGTGTCGTCCATGAAGATCGCTTGCGCCTCAAAAACGTGATCCCGGATGGCATCAGCCACGCGCTCCAACAGCTTAGTGCATTTGCCGACCCAGTTGGCCATGAGCGACCCGCTCAGATCGATGCCTTCATTCTCAAACATCTGGCTCTGTCGATACAGCGGCAGATGATAGCCGTATTTGCAGCACAAGATGTGGGCCATCAACGCAGGGCCGACAAAGCTCTTGGGAATAGGACGGCTTGGCATCTCGGCCTGAACCACCTTCTCACAACAGGTGCAGGCCAGTCGTGGGCGCTCAAGTTGTTTTACGACGTAATGGCCGGGCACATATTCCAGTTCTTCCATCACATCTGTCCCGAGCACTTTGAAGCTGCCACCACAGTCGGTGCAAGCATCACTGGGCGTGATGGTCTTTTTGACCCGCTTGAGCCCCTTGGGGAAAGGTTTGCGCTTGCGCGGGGTACGCGGCGGCTTTGTGGTCTCAGCGTCAGAGGGCCCATTCTCATCATCCGTCTCAGCGGCTTGTTCGATTTCAAGATCTTCAAGGATCAGCGCCAGCGCCAGCTGTGTGCTGCTTTCTGACTTTGAACCGAAGCGATGTTTTTTATGTCCGTGCAATTGCAGGCGCAGATCGGCAATCAGGGTATCTCTGCTCATAATGGCAAGCGCATGGGCGGCGCGCTCCGCAGCAAGAGCCGCTTCCATCTCATTTTCAAGGCGCTTTTGCGCTGTGGCATGGCTCAACGACAGCCCCAACAACTCCGCGTCTTTACGAGCCAATTCCGCCGCTTGTGCGGCCACAAACGCCTGCACGTCAGGGGGCAAATCAGCCAGATTTGGAGGGGTCTTACTCATGCCACTCCTTACCAAATCAAGGGCCTCATGGGAATCCCAAAACGTCAGAAATACCCATAAAACATTGCCTCTAACCTACCATCTTGGGTCGCCATGTCTTGAGCGGCATACGCCAATCCAGACCTTCCATCAGCATCGCAAGCTGCGCACGGCTCAGGTTGATCTTACCTTCCTGAGCAGAGGGCCAGATAAACCGACCCCGTTCAAGGCGCTTGGTAAACAGGCACGCGCCCTGACCATCCCACCAGATCATCTTGATCTGATCACCGCGTCGCCCTCGGAACAAAAACAGATGGCCGGAGTAAGGATCACCCCCCAGAACCTGCTCGGTCTGAACGGCCAGACCGTTGAACCCGCGCCGCATGTCAGTCACCCCCGCCGCCAGCCAGATCTTTGCATCCGCCAGTACCGGGATCATGCCGCCAGCCCACGCGCCAATTCCAGCACAAAGCCCGCATCAACCCCACCGCTCACGCTCAGCTTGCGCCCATTCTCCAAAGTGATCTCAATCTGGGGACTGGTTGTAAGCTGCGCTTCTGGCAGCACAGATGAAACATCAGTATCACTGTTTGCCACTTCGACTGGTATGAAGCCGGTATCACCCGACGCGTCCGGCTGGAACCGCGCATCACCGCGCCACGCGTAAATCCGGCGGGGTGGCACATCATGACGCCGCGAGACCATCGGAACACTCACGCCATCACCTTGGCTCTCCGCCACTAGCCGTCGCTTAAAATCATCCGTGTATTTGGAACCTCGCCCAGCCCGTCGCTTGCTCATCAGAAAAATCCTCATATCGCGCCAACCAAACCGCCAGCCTCGCGCAATAATCGCATCTCAAATCAAACCAAAATAGAGGGGGTTCCCTTGATGTGAACCGCCCCTAGTTTACCGGAGTGATTTTAGTCCGTCATTCTGCAGCAATATCATATTGATTTAGGGTTTCATAGAAATTCCTTTCAGCTTGTGCAGGTGGTATATATCCGATTGGCCCAAAGAGCCTGTCATTGTTGTACCAATCAACCCAAGTTAGAGTTGCCATTTCGACATCACTTTTACCTTGCCATGGTCCTTGATGTTCAATCACTTCGGTCTTGTACAATCCGATCATATTCTCAGCGAGTGCATTATCATAACTATCACCAACGCTCCCAACGGATGGCTCAATTCCAGCATCGATTAATTTTTCTGTATATTTGATCGACAAATATTGAACGCCTCTGTCTGAGTGGTGGATCAACTGGCCAGATTGAGGGTTTCGAGCGTGGATACCCTGGTTCAGAGCATCAAAGACCAAAGCCGTATTCGGAGAATGTGAGACCTTCCATCCAACGATATATCGTGCAAAGACATCAATCACAAAAGCAACATATACAAACCCAATGGCCGTACTGACATAGGTGAAATCAGCGACCCACAAAACGTTAGGTGCGGGAGCTGTGAATATACGATTTACCTTATCCTTAGGACAAGGCTGCGCCTTGTTACTCTGTGTAGTTTTAATCCCCTTGCCACCACGTACAACGCCTTGTATTTCCATCTGTTTCATAAGGCGCTCAATTGTACAACGTGCAATATCAAACCCTTCATGGCGAAGTTGATGCCAAATCTTATCAGCCCCATAACGTTTACCACTAGCTTTAAAAACACGGTCGATTTCTGTGATCAAAACAACATCTCGTTTGCGGCGTTCTGGAGACTTACTGGGATCCAGCATTATAGACCGCTCATAAAAATAGGTGGATGGCGCTATTGGTAAAACTTTACAAATAGACCCGACGCCATAGCTTGTACGATGTTTATCTATGAACATAATCATTTCTTCCGTAGGCGGTCGAGCTCCGCCGCTGCGAAAAAAGCCGACGCTTTACGCAAAATATCATTCGCTTGCCGTAACTCTTTGTTTTCTCGCTGGAGGATTTTTAACTCATCACGCTCCGCTTGTGTAACCCCATTGCGTAATCCTATTTCAATTTCGTGATTTCGAACCCACACACGTAGCGTATCACCATTGCAGCCAATCTTCTTTGCAATCGATAAAACAGCTTGTGTTCTGCTCGTATAATCAGCCTCATTTTCTAACACCAGGCATACCGCTCGTGCGCGTATTTCTGGCGTAAATCTATTTCCTGAATTTCCATTCGTCATTCTTCTAGTCTCCGTGCTTTTTTGACTCCGGTAAACTAGGGGCGGTTCAATGCTTACCTTTATAAAGCGTAACGGAAATACAATCGCGGATAAATTGCTCGCCTATTCTAAGAACAGTATTCCCGATAATATTCCATCATCGAACTGCTCGTCGTTATTTCTAAAGTCTTACTCTAATGCAGCGATCTTAATATTCGTCAAGTAAACGTGATTTTAATAGACGAACCATGTTTTCACCCATCACTTTACGTATTTGCGCTTCTGTCAAACCTTGTTCTAACAATTCATGTGTTAAGGCTGCCAGTTCTGATGCATCCATACCAACTTCAACAGAGCCGTCATAATCTGATCCAAGGGATACGTGATCTTCCCCAAGCAAGTTAACCGCTGCAATAATAGTTGCCGCGACACCTTTTGCAGAAGCATCACAGGTGACATCTGCCCAATAGCCAATAGCAATAACACCGCCTGTTGCTGCAATATCTTTCATTAAGGCGTCGGGGGAATTCCGTTTCGTTTTACAATGGCTATAAATACCCGTGTGGCTGACTATAACAGGAATATCAGTCATTTCTAAAACATCGCGAGCAACTTGTTTACTGGAATGTGCAACGTCCAAAATCAAGCCGCGTTTCGCAATTTCTGTCACCACTTGGCGGCCAAAATCAGTTAATCCGTGATCTTCCGCACCATGCAGTGATCCACCCAATTTGTTATCAAAGAAATGTTGAAGCGCAATCATACGGTACCCTGCATCAACCAAACGATCTAAGTTCGTGATATCACCTTCTAAAGGGTGACTGCCTTCGATGCCCAACAACCCAGCGACAATAGTTTCACCATTGGCCCGGCGCATTAGGACATCGTCAAGATCAGCCTTGGTTTTCACTATCTTCAGATCATTTGGAGCTTTTGCAGCGAATTTGTGAAGCTGGACACCTCTAAAAACCTATCTTTTAGGTGTATTTTGTGATTCAATATTTTCAGGAGGATATTTTGATGCACGAAGCAGGATTGTTTGATTTTTCTGATCATCTTGAGCGTTTGTCTAAAACAGGCGACCCACTTGTCGCGCTTTCTGAGCATGTGGATTTTGAGATGTTTCGGTGTGCACTGACAAGTGCACTTAACTATGGAGAGCGTCCACAGGGGGGTCGTCCGCCCTATGATGCGGTTATGATGTTTAAGATTTTGATATTAGCGTCGATGCATAATTTAAGTGATGAGCGGATGGAGTTTCTGATCCGCGATCGTTTTAGCTGGTTGCGTTTTCTTGGTTTGCAAATTGGGGAGCCGACGCCAGATCAAAAGACCATTTGGGTGTTTCGGGAGAAGTTGACCCAAGCGGGTGTGTTGACTGATTTGTTTGCAACCTTTGAGGATCATTTACGTAATCGGGGTTACAAACAAACTGGGGGACAAATTGTAGACTCATCGCTGATTGCAGCCCCACGCCAACGTATGACTTCAAGCGAGAAAGCCCGCGCCAAGGCTGGCGAAGATGCAAAAGATATCTGGCCTGATAATCCAGCCAAGGCGGCACAGAAGGACACCGACGCACGGTGGATGGTCAAGTATAGCAAGGCTAAAACGACCAAGACGGGTGAGAAAGATGCGGGGTTAGTTGATATTTCCGTACCTCACTTTGGCTATAAAAACCACATCAGCATTGACCGTAAGTTTCGGTTTATCAGAGGTGAAAAAACAACAGATGCAGCGCGCTATGACGGTCATGAGTTGGCGTCAGTGCTCACCAAGGACAATCGTTCTGGCAAGGTTTGGGCCGATACAGCTTACCGCACCAAGAGCAATGAGGCATGGCTTAAGGCCAATGGATTTTTCTCCCACATCCACCGTAAAAAACCAAAAGGCAAACCAATGCCCAAACACATCGAGCGCGGTAATGCGACACGTTCTATATTTCGCACCTGTGTCGAGCATGTCTTTGGTCATCAGAAGGGCCCGATGGATTTATCCATTAGAACCATCGGAATTCAACGCGCCACAACAAAGATGACACTCGCCAACATAACCTACAATATGAAGCGTCTCATCTTCCATGAACGACGGCAAGCCACAGCCTGAATCCGTCTAGAATTCAGAAATACCCGCTCAGGCGGCTCCATAAAGCATGAATGCCGCATAAAACGGAACAAAACAGGCTTTTTTTGCGTCAAAAAGCAGCCTGCCGTAAAAAATGCCTATCAAATACCTCTGGAATTAGCGGTTAATCGAGGTGTCCAGCTTCTCTGCTTGGTACATCGCACGCTCAAACAGGCTTTGCCATGTGCGCAAAGGCCAAAGCTGACCAATCGCCAGCAGAGTGATATTGTCAGTTGCATCAGCACTGTTGTGTTCATAATTCAAACCGCTTGGGCTTTTGGTAACTGCTGTAAACATTTGAATGGCAACATTACCTTCTTGTAGGCGTGGAATATCCACTTGCCCACGGTCCGAGCGTTTCAATAAATCACGTTTCCAGAGCAAACTGTCAGCATGCCAATCGCCAATCGTAAGGGTTTTATGCAATGCAGCAGCTCGATTTGAAACAGTATAGGGGGCATGTGGTTCTATTGAATTTTTACTTTTTTCAACAATGCTTGGGGCCAATGTAAAGAAACCAATGGCCCCAATAACGCCAAGTGCGAGAATACCTTGAACAACGCGCTTAATAAAACGACCCATCTGTTATGCCTCCCAACATATAATGATAGAAGATAATCATGGGTGGTTTTCAATTGCTAGTTTGACGTAGCGTAGAAAATTAAATCAAGACTAATTGATGGAATCGGCAATGATAGGTGACAATAAAAAAGCACCCTGAAATGAGTAGGGTGCTTTCTGTATTTCAGTTTTATGTAGTGAAACTAGTTTTTATATTTTTTAATCTCACCACTATCCAAGCGTGCCATATATGATAGCATTTCTGCTTTCACGATGGGTGCTAGGAAGTATAGACCTAAGATGTTTGGTACACAGATCAAGAAGACCAATGCGTCTGAGATGTCCAAGATTGGGCCAAGCTGAACCATACAACCCAGTGCAACAAAGGCACAGAAGATCAACTTATAGATTGTTTGACCTGGCTGGCTTTCCCCGAACAAATAAGTCCAGCCCTTCAATCCGTAATATGACCATGAGATCATCGTCGAGAATGCAAATAGAAGTGCACCAAATGCCAATGGAATTGGGAACCAACTGATTTGGCGTTCAAATGCGGCTGATGTCATTGCCACACCTGTTGCACCGTTCGCAAAGTTCGGATCAGCAACTTGGCTTGTACCGATAACCAAAGCTGTAATCGTACAAATCACAATGGTATCGATGAATGGTTCCAACAGGGATACATACCCTTCGGTCACTGGCTCTGGAGTTCTGACCGCTGCGTGCGCGATAGAAGCAGAACCGATACCAGCTTCGTTTGAGAAAACGGCACGTTGGAAACCAATGATCAATGCACCAAGTGCACCACCAGCAACGCCTTCACCTGTAAAAGCACCCGTGAAGATATTTGCAATGGCCTGCGGGACAGATGCGAAGTTCATCAAGATTACGATGATTGCGAATAGGCAATAAAAAATGGCCATGAATGGCACAATTTTTTCTGTCACGCGTGCAATAGACTTGATACCGCCGATGATCACAGCAAAGACGACAGCAGCAAGGATTAAACCAACAAGCCAACCTAAGCCGTCTAATGCGCCGCCTGCAACAGTGTTTAATTGCACGTAAGCTTGGTTTGATTGGAACATGTTACCAATGCCCAAAGCGCCAATAAAGATACCGACTGCATAAAATGTGCCCATGAATTTACCAAAGCCATTCATGCCGCGCTCTTCAAAGCCTTTACGTAAATAATACATTGGGCCACCTGACACGGACCCATCTGGGTTCTCAGTCCGATATTTCACACCCAAGGTACATTCAACAAACTTTGTCGACATGCCCAAGAAGCCAGCGACTATTAGCCAGAAAGTGGCACCAGCGCCACCTACGGTAACAGCGACAGCAACACCGCCAATGTTACCAATGCCAACAGTCCCAGAAACGGCAGTTGCCAAAGCTTGGAAATGTGAGACTTCACCTGGGCTATCTGGATCGGCATAATCACCTCGAACCAGTTGGATGGCGTGTTTGAAGCCACGTATATTTACGAAACCCATGTAGAATGTGAAAAATACGGCACCTATAACAAGCCAAAGAACCACGAGGGGTAATTTTGCGCCAAAGAGTGTTATTTTGAAAAAGACGATTTGCCCGATAAGAGTAGCTATTGGTGCTGTAATATTATTGATGCTCTCGTCGAACCCAGCATGTGCGGGCAGCGTGAGTGCAAGAAGTGTCATGATTGACATAAAAATTCTGATCATTTTATCCCCCAATTGGAATGTTGTTTTATTAGGTTGTGATTATGGAACCACAACGACAGGTACGGGTGATGTTTGAATAAGGTTTCCTGCGACACTGCCAAAAAGTAACGATTTGATGCCAGATTGACCGCGTCGTCCAATTACGATCTGTGCCACATCATGTTTATTGGCTAAATCAATAAGCGTTTCTGCAGGCGCACCATGACGTACCACTGTTTCACATTCAACTTTATCTGATTTCAATTTTTGGGCAGCAGGTTCTACAATTGTAGATGTTGCCTTTTCTATCTCTTGCTCGCGTCGTGTATGGCGCTCTGCATTCTCTTCTGGTGTGTTAAAAGTATAGGGAGACCATTCGATAACATAGGCTACAACAACCTTTGCACCGCCTATTTTTGCTCGTTCTGTTGCATATTCGAGGGCACGTTCGCCACCAGGGCTGCCATCAATAGCCAATAATACAGTATTAGACATATATCCTCCTTAAGTTCGTGCGACTAACATTCAACTTACTTAGATACTCACTGCCCGTAGACGCACAAAAATCGCTTAAATTATAATAAGGCAGTTGGGTGTAATTTAGGTATTTCTTTAAATCAAATTAAGCCTTTGGATCATCTTACAGATTCTCTAATGACTGCTTTGAGCTTACTGAAAATATAATTTAATACCAGCTTTCGGTTCATCGAAAGTAGGAAGGACCTGAGGCTTGTCAGTAATGTATTGAAAAGGTTGGTGAAATTGAAGTATTATTCGTGATATTGATTAAATTCAACCTTAAGTAGTTCAATTGAAGAGACCAAATATTGCCCTCTGGTGAAAATATTATCAACCAGAGAGCCGTTTTTTTAGATGTTAAAAGTAGTTAGGATTAGTCTTCCATAGCTTCCAGTTCATCAATCATAGAACTGATCAAATTCAGCCCTTTATCCCAGAATTTAGGATCGCTGGCATCCAAGCCAAATGGTTCTAGCAATTCTTTATGATGTTTCGATCCACCTGCACGTAGCATATCAAAATACTTATCTTGGAAATTGGGGTCACCTTCGGCGTAAACTGCATAAAGCGCATTCACCAAGCCATCACCAAATGCGTAAGCATAAACGTAGAACGGGGAGTGGATGAAGTGTGGGATATATGCCCAGAACGTCTCATAACCTTCCATGAAGTTAAACACAGGGCCAAGGCTTTCACCTTGAACAGACATCCAGATTTCATTGATTTGATCTGGCGTTAATTCACCTTCAGCACGGGCCGCGTGTAACTTACATTCAAAGTCATAGAATGCGATTTGACGCACAACCGTGTTGATCATGTCTTCGACTTTACCAGCCAACATACGTTTGCGACTTGCTTTGTCAGGTGCCGCATCCAGAAGTTTGCGGAACGTCAACATTTCGCCAAATACAGAAGCTGTTTCAGCCAATGTCAGCGGTGTTGACGATAGTAATTCACCTTGTTCTGCCGCTAATACTTGATGCACACCGTGGCCCAATTCATGGGCTAATGTCATCACATCGCGTTGTTTGCCAAGATAGTTCAACATCACATATGGGTGCACTGTTGTCACTGTTGGGTGTGCAAATGCACCAGGTGCTTTTCCTGGTTTTACAGCGGCATCAATCCAACCTTTGTCAAAGAATGGTTCTGCAATCTTTGCCATTTCA
Organism: Amylibacter sp.; assembly: GCA_965206885.1. GTDB lineage: Bacteria > Pseudomonadota > Alphaproteobacteria > Rhodobacterales > Rhodobacteraceae > Amylibacter. The sequence continues at coordinate 141,312 of CBDBLJ010000019.1, forward strand.
GGATCAAAATCAGCGTAAGCTTCCATCACTGTACTACGCGCTGCATCCCACCCAATCGCAGTTTCATCGCTATCAGGGAGCGGTGCATTGCGGTCCCACATTTCTAATGTTTCCAAACCGAGCCATTTTGCTTTCAACGCATAATAGCGGTGCGATAACTTTGGATATGCAGCGACAACAGCATTGCGTAAAGCTTCTACAACTTCAGGCTCTACATGGTTTGCTAGGTGGCGCCCAGATTGCGGTGTTGGCAAGCCGCGCCAGCGATCTTCGATCTCTTTTTCTTTGGCTAATGTATTGGTGATACGGGCAAACAGGCTGATGTTGTTTTGAAACACAGCAACTAAAGCTTTTGCACCTTTTTCACGCTGTGAACGATCTGCATCTGACAGCAAATTCAATGTTGCTTCCAAATTCATCTCTTCGCCGTCTACATCAAACGTCAAACCTGCCATCGTTTCGTCGAACAAACGGTTCCACGCAGTCGCACCAACCACAGATTGGTCATGTAGGAATTTTTCCATCTCATCTGATAATTGATAAGGTTTCATAGCCCGCATTTGATCAAGGATTGGCTTATAGCGCGCAAGGTCAGCGTTTTCTGCAACCATCGCATCCAGTTTGTCATCAGCGACACGGTTTAATTCAAGACTAAAGAAAACCATTGCGGTCGACATATCGGTGATATCACCCTGCATGTCTGCCATGAATTTCGCACGTTCAGGGTCGATGGTGTTTTGGTAATACCGTAGACCCGCATAGGACATGATGCGCCCCATGATATTCTGGATTTTCTCATAACGTTGAATACAGTTCAGTAAACCAACCGCATCTATCTCAGCCAGCTTACCTTCGTAATCCGTTGCAAAGGACGGGCATTCTTTGCCCAACCATTCCATATCTTTGCTAATCTCTGGCCCATCTTGGCTTGGATAAAGATCATCAAGGTTCCATTCTGGCAAGTCACCCAAACCATCGGCAGAGGCACCATCGCGCATATCGCGGGGGAGATCGGGCTTTTGTAATGTGAATGGATTAAACATAGATGTGGGCTCCTGAAAATTCTTGGTTGAAAAAGATGTAAGCCGTTCTGTGGAGAAGTAAAAGCCCCGATCACATATATGTTTATGACTATGTGTTGAAATCCAAATCAACTGTCACAGGAAAGTGGTCAGACGCTGTCAATAAGGCTTTGCAAATTTCATCGCTTCCATAACACTCAGGATCATTAAACGGATGCCAAATCTTCCATGTGGGCGATGTGGCTTTGTCTAAATTCGCAGATATCATAATGTAATCCAAAAGCGCATTCAGATATGTTTTCTTCTTATGATTATAGAACCGGGATGTCGTTGGCATGGCCCCTTGGCGCGCTGTCATTGCGGTCTCTGCATGGGGTTCGCGTAATGTATCCTCAACTGGCTTCTTAACGCCGATTACGATCTCTACACCTGATTGCCCAAACAGCTTTTCGTATTCATCTAAGCCTGGGCCGTCATTGAAATCGCCCATCACAATCAGATTTGTATCATCTGCTAAATGATCGTCTATCCGTTGGCGCAACCAAATGCATTGTGCCAGTTGCTTGCGGCGATTGGCGATGGAAATCCGCACTGCATCTTTCTCATTCTTGGCGCCATGCGGTGCTTTGGATTTTGCATGCACACCGATCATCCGCAGTTCAGGCCCGTTATTTGGCAAAATGACCAATTCTAAGGGTGGCTTAGAGAAAACAATTTTGTCTGGTGCTGCATCCACATCTACATCCAGACGAAAGACACCATCAAAGCGCGGTGCATTACGTGCTCCTGCTTCATTTGTTGGACGACCGATTGGATCGTGATAGGCATCCATTTTTGTGGGATCATATAAAAACGCAATTTCTTGCATCGTATCATTGGTGAAACCAACAACAACTTTGTTCTGGCGTAATCCGAAATGCTTGGCAAACCATTCGACATTATATGTGGCAAAGCGCATCAAGCGTCTTCACGAATTTCATGAATATCGCAAATCTTGTCCCATGCTTTATTGATCGCAACCATCCGTTTGGTAGCAAGTTTTATAGCTTCTTCTGGTAGACCACGTGCAATCATGATGTCTGGATGGGTGGCGCGAATTTTCTGAGTGTCTGGCCGAAAACTAGTTGAGTAATATCAGTAAGTTGTGATTCACTCTCTTTATCAAATAAGATGGAGAATTTTATGGCTTGGACTGATATTACTCGCCCCCTATATGAGCGAAACAATGGGCGTTATGCAAGTGATTGCACGGACGAAGAGTGGGCAATAATTGAACCACTGCTGCCAGAATCCAATGTGGTTGGTCGGCCCAGAACAACCGAAATGCGCGATGTGTGGGACGGAGTGCAATACATGGCGAGCACGGGATGTCAGTGGCGAATGATCCCGAAAGATTTCCCGCCGAGGACTACAATACAGGAGTATTTTTACGACTGGCGGGACAATGGCGTGTTGTACCGGATCAACGATACGCTTGTCATCAAGGCGCGGGAATTGGCAGGTCGCGCAGCCAGTCCAAGTGCAGGTGTTATTGACAGCCAGAGTGTTAAAACGACAGAAAGCGGTGGTGTTTCCGGCTACGACGCAGGGAAAAAGATAAACGGCCGTAAGCGCCATATCATCACAGATACCATCGGGCTGTTGATCGGATTTATCATCCACAGTGCGGGCATTCAAGATCGAGATGGGGCCGTTGATGTCCTCAAATCTATCTACTACTCCCATCCCAAACTCCGACATGTGTTTGCCGATGGAGGATATGCGGGGCCAAAATTACGAGAAGCTTTAGAAAATATGGGCTGTTGGACTATCGAAATTTTAAAGCGCAGTGACAAGGCTGTGGGATTTGAACTCATTCCAAGACGGTGGGTTGTCGAGCGCACCTTTGCCTGGTTGGGGCGGTGCCGCCGATTGGCAAAAGATTGGGAGAAATCCATTGCTTCTGCTGAAAGCTGGCTCCTCATCGCCCATATCAGAATGGTCACACGGCGATTAGCAAGGGGTTGAAATCATTGAAATAGTTTTCGGCCAGACTCTGACGCCAGATGGTGCGAATTTCCTCATAAGACATTTGGGGTGTAACGCCTAAGACGTCATATGCATCTGGAGGTGTGTTTGGGACAAATCGTGTTTTAAAGCTGCGATAAGTGACAGGATCAAGGTTGAAGATTTTAGAAACACGGTGCACATAATCATCCTCTGCGGGATGGTATAGGCCATCGGCCATCGCAATGTAGAATAAGCCTTCTAATAAATCTGCAAGGATATCGCTGTCTGCCTCAAACATGTTTGAGATTTTCTGGGCGTATACCTCATATCCTGCTACGTCTTTCTTGGCTAAGTTAAACACGCGCGCTGCTTGGGCTTCGTCTCGTTTGGAAATTTGAAAAAATTGCCGGAAAGCAGTGACTTCATCTTTTGTCACGATTCCATCGGCCTTGGCCATTTTGGCTCCAAGACCAATCACCGCGATGGTAAATGCCATGCTTTTCTCTGGGGGCTCTTGTAGTTTTTCCAAAATACTGGACAGGCTTTCCCCTGCTGTTAAAGCGGAGATCGCGTCGGATATTCTGAGCCATATGGACATTCTAAAATCGCCTCTTCAAAGAGCGTACTAAATACTGTTACAGCAGTTTTTGCATCAAAACCAAGTCATGCCAATGTCCAAATTTAAAACCAGCCTGTTTTATATCGCCAACAACCTCGTACCCTATGGCTTCATGGAACTTAATTGACGGAGTATTATTACTATTGATACCGCCGATAAAGGTATGGATTCCATTTTGTTTTGCATGCGCTTCAAGGATGCCCATCATTTTCTTGCCAGCTCCTTTACCCTGGGCCTTAGGGACCAGCATAATAGAATGCTCCATCGCGTGTGCATATCCAGGGCCATTGCGAAAGACCCCATATGTGGCAAACCCTATAATCTGGGTGGTATCTTCTGCTACGAAAAAAGGATGCTTAAGATTGGCTTTATCTAATAAAAGCGCATTGATTTGATCCGTGGTTTTCAATGATGTAGTAAACGTCACATCTGTATTCACGATAAGATCGTTCCAAATGCCAACAATACCAGATACATCACTTTGAGTTGCTGGTCGTATATCCACAATAATAAACCCTTTAGTTTTATGCATCTTGGCTTGTCACGCACGTTTTACAAGAGCAATTTTCACCCCCTAAATCCTATGAGCCGTTTCAAGTTGACTTCCCTGTGCCAACCCGCTCAATTGCCGGCAACACGGAGATTATTATGAAGTTGGACACCTCTAAAAACCTATCTTTTAGGTGTATTTTGTGATTCAATATTTTCAGGAGGATATTTTGATGCACGAAGCAGGATTGTTTGATTTTTCTGATCATCTTGAGCGTTTGTCTAAAACAGGCGACCCACTTGTCGCGCTTTCTGAGCATGTGGATTTTGAGATGTTTCGGTGTGCACTGACAAGTGCACTTAACTATGGAGAGCGTCCACAGGGGGGTCGTCCGCCCTATGATGCGGTTATGATGTTTAAGATTTTGATATTAGCGTCGATGCATAATTTAAGTGATGAGCGGATGGAGTTTCTGATCCGCGATCGTTTTAGCTGGTTGCGTTTTCTTGGTTTGCAAATTGGGGAGCCGACGCCAGATCAAAAGACCATTTGGGTGTTTCGGGAGAAGTTGACCCAAGCGGGTGTGTTGACTGATTTGTTTGCAACCTTTGAGGATCATTTACGTAATCGGGGTTACAAACAAACTGGGGGACAAATTGTAGACTCATCGCTGATTGCAGCCCCACGCCAACGTATGACTTCAAGCGAGAAAGCCCGCGCCAAGGCTGGCGAAGATGCAAAAGATATCTGGCCTGATAATCCAGCCAAGGCGGCACAGAAGGACACCGACGCACGGTGGATGGTCAAGTATAGCAAGGCTAAAACGACCAAGACGGGTGAGAAAGATGCGGGGTTAGTTGATATTTCCGTACCTCACTTTGGCTATAAAAACCACATCAGCATTGACCGTAAGTTTCGGTTTATCAGAGGTGAAAAAACAACAGATGCAGCGCGCTATGACGGTCATGAGTTGGCGTCAGTGCTCACCAAGGACAATCGTTCTGGCAAGGTTTGGGCCGATACAGCTTACCGCACCAAGAGCAATGAGGCATGGCTTAAGGCCAATGGATTTTTCTCCCACATCCACCGTAAAAAACCAAAAGGCAAACCAATGCCCAAACACATCGAGCGCGGTAATGCGACACGTTCTATATTTCGCACCTGTGTCGAGCATGTCTTTGGTCATCAGAAGGGCCCGATGGATTTATCCATTAGAACCATCGGAATTCAACGCGCCACAACAAAGATGACACTCGCCAACATAACCTACAATATGAAGCGTCTCATCTTCCATGAACGACGGCAAGCCACAGCCTGAATCCGTCTAGAATTCAGAAATACCCGCTCAGGCGGCTCCATAAAGCATGAATGCCGCATAAAACGGAACAAAACAGGCTTTTTTTGCGTCAAAAAGCAGCCTGCCGTAAAAAATGCCTATCAAATACCTCTGGAATTAGCGGTTAATCGAGGTGTCCAGTTTAATATTTTGGGAAACACTGACCTGAAAGTCAGTGAACTATGTCTGGGATCAATGACATGGGGCACACAAAACACCACAAATGAAGGCCACGCTCAAATTGATATGACACTGGATTACGGTGTAAATTTTATCGATACGGCTGAAATGTATCCTGTAAACCCATTGAGCAAAGAAACCCAAGGGGACACGGAACGTGTGATCGGAGAATGGTTTGCCAAGAATGGGCGTCGTGAAGATGTTATCCTTGCAACCAAAGTATCTGGCGCTGGGTATAAGAATGTGCGTGATGGTGCGCCCATTTCACGTGACACGATCCATGCGGCAGTAGAGACTTCGTTGAAATCTTTGCAAACGGACTATATCGATCTTTATCAACTGCATTGGCCAAATCGCGGGTCTTATATGTTTCGCCAAAACTGGAATTTTGACCCAACAAGCCAAAACAAAGCTGAAACTTTGGATCATATGGCAGAAGTTTTGGAAACCATGCAAGATTTGGCCGATGCGGGCAAAGTTCGTCACATTGGATTGTCGAACGAAAGCACATGGGGCACGGCGCAATGGTTGCGGGTATCCGAAGAACGTGGGTTGCCGCGTATGCAAAGTATTCAAAATGAATACAGCCTGTTATGCCGATTGGCGGATACAGATTTGGCCGAGCTTTGTCATAACGAACAGATTGGCATTCTTTCATTCTCTCCATTGGCGACGGGGCTTCTGACTGGTAAATATGAAGGCGGGAAAACCATTCCTGCAGGATCGCGGATGTCGATTGGCCCTGAATTGGGTGGGCGTATCACACCACGCATTTGGGACGCTGTTGCAGCTTATGAAAAGATTGCCGATGATCACGGTTTAAATGTTGCGCAAATGGCTTTGGCTTGGTGTAATACACGGCCCTTTATGACCTCTTCAATCTTTGGGGCGACGTCTTTAGAGCAGTTGGATGTAGCTTTGAAATCGACCGAGATCACTTTGAGCGATGATGTTATGCGCGATATTGCAGCGGCTCATAAAGCCCACCCAATGCCGTATTAAATGCAATTCTGGATCCCCATAACGATCTTTGCAGCATTTGCGCAAAACCTGCGCTTTATGTTGCAAAAGCATCTAAAGGCGACACAGCTGACAACAGGAGGGGCAACCTTCGCCCGCTTTGTTTTTGCGGCTCCCCTTGCTGTGATAACTGTTCTTGTGCTTTCGCAGTTCGGTTGGGAGATACCAGAAACCTCTGCCATCACATGGATCTATGTTCCCATCGGTGGCTTGGCACAGATTACGGCGACGATGTTGGTGGTGGCCTTGTTTGCGGAACGCAACTTTGCCGTTGGTATCACGCTTAAAAAGACAGAAACCATGCTGACAGCTCTCTCAGGGATGGTGGTGCTGGGCGATAAGATTACCTTTGGCGCCTTCATTGCTATTTTGGTGGGGCTGCTTGGTGTGATCTTATTATCTGACCCACCCAAAGGCGAAGGGCTGACGTGGAAACAACGTATCTTTAACAAAGCTTCAGGGTACGGTGTTGGGGCAGGGGCGATCTTTGCTGTGTCTGCCGTATCCTACCGGGGTGCATCATTATCCCTGTCATCTGGAGACTTCATTATCCGTGCCATGCTCACCTTGGCGTTCGTAACTGTATTCCAATCCATCGCTATGGCTTTATGGTTGCGTTGGCGTGAACCAGGAGAGATCACACGGGTTTTAAAAGTCTGGCGTGTGACGACTTTAGTTGGCTTAAGCGGAGTACTGGGATCAGCAGGTTGGTTTATGGCCTTCACACTACAAAATGCAGCATATGTGAAAGCTTTGGGTCAAATAGAGCTGTTTTTTACCTTCATGGCATCGTATTTGTTCTTTAAGGAGCATAGCACAAAGCGGGAATTATTCGGTGCAGGATTGGTCGTACTCAGTATTCTGTTGTTGGTTTTAGCCGTTTACTAGCTGATCTTACGGATCGCAAAACTTTGGCTCTCGGTTGGATCCACTGTGATATACAACAGCTCCCAACCTTCGTTCACACAGAACTCATGCACAGCTTCGATCACACCGTAACGGTTGGCTGATTTCCAATTGCCCATCTTGTAATCATGCCCCGCAATCACACCATTAGAAGCCATCTTAGCAGCCCAAACCGCCAACTCTGCTGCTGTGGTTCCATACGAATGATCCGTATCCACATAAACAAAGTCAAAATGCCCATCAGGAAAATCATGGGCAGCTTCTGTGGAATATTTACGCGTGATCTGAACACGGCCCGCATCAATATCCGTTTGAAATTCGGCCTGCACGTTCAGGAACTTTTCGTCGTTATATCGGTTGGTATCCCATACATCGACAAGATACAGTTTGGACGGTTCCATACCATCCAACATCACATGCGAAAACTCACCTTTGTTCACGCCAAGCTCTGCTGCAACTCCACCCTTTGGTATTGCTGCGATTAATGCGGCGCGGTTCAAGACAATTTGACAGTTCTGCACATGCTGCTGTTGTAGTTTTACACGCGGAATATCCGTATCTGCTTTGGTGCGAAAGTACCGACCAGGGGCATCAATCAGCTTGATGGTTTTAAAGATTGGACGACGGATGAAATAGGGGGATTTGCGGTAAAGCCGACCGATTAATGGTGCCAGTGTCATGATGGATCTCTTTCCGCAGTCTGTTTAATTGATACGTCTATATGGGAAGAGGTAGGGTGCATCAAGCAATGCAATGAAAGGTCACGTGATTGGGAATGAGCAATGGCTGGAATATCCGTATTGATCACAGAACCAACGTTCTAAGAACAGCTTTAATGTCCAGCATTAGGGTTAATTGCTGACCTTTTTCTTTTTGGGCGGTTTTATGGTACCTTCTTTAGGCCTGCGTTCCCAATCGATAAGCAGATCTACATACTGTTCTTTCTGTTTGTCTGGGAACAAGATATCCTCCAGCTTACTGTCTTCAACCCTATCGGTTATAATACCAGTACGGGAATACCGAATAAGATCTTTGCGTGTTGAGCGATCGGTGTATGTAGATAGAGCTTTGATCAGAGTAAGGGTATGTTTCCGATTTAATAATAACATCTCAAAAACCTTTGAAGACATCTTTTTCGAAAAACCTTCAATTACAACACTATGACCTTGCTTGTTTGCACGGATCGCCGTTTTAATATCCTTCGTCTTCACCCTCTTTAGGTTTTTTTGCGTGTATACGACGTTTAGTTTTTTTTGTTTTTTCTTAGGAGGGGAGTTGTCGATATTTTGAGTGGTGGCTAGGGATGGGTCAGGCTCATGTCCGCCTTCATTGGCATAGGTCAGAACACTCCCTCCAGCTAACGTCAATGATGTGCCGAAACCAGATAAAAGCCACCGCCGGGTGACATGGGGGTGTTGCTTAACAATACTCATAACCAAATCCTATAAAATTGCGTAACCAAGAACACCCATATGAGGTGGATATAAAATATCACACAATTCTCGATTCTAAGCAAATTCGGTCCTTTGGTATCAATTGGCGGTTACTGTAAAATGGCTTTTTGCTTAACAAAGCTGACATTTATTATCCATACTACCCACCAAAAACAAAAACCCGCCAACCAATAGGCTGACGGGGTACAATTTGTTACAGTATGAAAACCTATCAGCGTTTGTCGTAATACAGGCCAACAACGTGTTCTGCTTCTGCAAAGAACAGCCAGCGTGATATGAACAGGCCGATCATGTGAGAGATCACAAGGAACAGAGCGCCTATGTGATGCACTTCTGTGAATGCCATTACCAAGATCGGTAATATGCCTAAGAACAACGCTGCAATGACGCGTAGTTTCATCGCGTGTTTGCGACCGATCTTATGGATCATCTCTTTGGTTAGATAGTTCTCGCCAGAGTGTGGGCTTTCCAACAGACGTACTTTGCCTAAGTGGCCCAAGCCTGTTGCGCTTTCGATTGTGTGACCCGCCTCATCAAAGCGTTTGTCGCCTTGCATCCAAGCGTAGGTTTGGAAGGCTGTCAGAAACACGATCAGAACCAATGCCGCTGTCATTTGACCTGCCAAAAGTGCACCACCCGCCAGTGAATACATGACGTATAGTACAGGTGTAGAGGGCATGTTCCAGCGTGGTACGGTTTTCATTTGACCATAAATCATGGACGTACAGATTGCAGTGGCCAAACTAAGCGCAGAGCCCAACCAACCCAATGGTGCGATCTTTGTGTCAAAGAAGATCACCAATAGGGCGTATAAACCCATAACTGTAAGCGCCAAAACCGCAAATACACCTTCACGGCTCAACCATGATGTGCGCCATTGCGAAAACGCTTTCCATGCGCGTTGTGGATTACCAAGGTGGAAGGTGGATGAAATCAAGCCACCCACTGATAGAGCGAATGCGATGAAGAAGAACACGAATGCTGTTGACCCTGATACGTCAGGAAAGTTTAGGCCAAGGAATGCCAGCAGGCCGAAACCCAAACCAGACAAGCATGTGAAAATTATAACGGATGGTGCGGGATGCATATCAAATAGCCTCCAATGCTTTATCAAGCCAACCAAGTAGGCCTTTAGGTGTGTCTGCAACAGGTTCTAGGAACGGTGCCAAAATATCGATGTCGCCATCTGTTTGAATATCTGCTTTTGGACGGGGTGGCAGGTAACGGTTCACAGGTTTTGTGTCCTGATCTTCCATCAATACCAAACCGCCACGTTCTGCGGACATTTTTGACACAGCGCTGTCTGGGTCAGCGAAATCACCAAAGTGACGCGCATTCGCAGGGCATGTGCGTACACATGCTGGCTCGCGGTCAATTTCTGGTAGGTTTTCGTTGTAAATACGGTCCACACACAGAGTACATTTTTTCATGACCCCTTCTTGTGCGTCCAATTCACGTGCGCCGTATGGGCAAGCCCATGCACACAGACCACACCCAATACAATCACTCTCGTTTACAAGAACGATACCGTCTTCTTCACGTTTATAGCTGGCACCTGTTGGGCAGACGGTCACACAAGGTGCGTCTTCACAGTGCAAACAGGACTTTGGAAAGTGTACAGTTTGTGCTGATTGCTCGGGAGCTTTTACTTCAAAAGTGTGAATACGGTTTAGGAATGTCCCGACTGGGTTGGCGCCATAAGCGTCTTGGTCAGATAAGGGTGCGCCGTAGTTGGATGTGTTCCATTCTTTACAATTGATCACGCAGGCATGACAGCCCACGCAGATATCAAGATCGATGGCTAGGCCCAGTTTTTTCTGGGTCGTTGCTGGAAGCGCAGTCATTAAAATTCCTCCCCGTAAGCGATATCTTTTGGACCTTGTCCAACAGGAGAGACCTGTGCAGGCATGCTCGGCTGGCTGACTTGGTCCTCGGCCGGCGCTTTTTCAATTTTAACACGTAAGTCATACCATGCAGCTTGGCCCGTGATCGGATCAGAGTTTGACCACCGCAAACCGTCGCCTTTGGGGGGCAGCAATTCGTGGATCAAGTGGTTCAACAAGAAGCCTTTTGTGGCCTCTGGTGCATTTTCATCCAATGCCCATGCGCCTTTACGTTTACCAATCGCGTTCCATGTCCATACGGTCTTTGGGTTCAACGCATCCATACGCACCACTGGCACTTTGATTTTGCCGTGATGTGATGTGAGATATGCCCAGTCACCTTCATTAAAGCCATGCTGCTCAAAAACATCGCCAGAAACATAGAGTGGGTTTGTGCCGTGGATTTGGCGCAGCCATGCGTTTTGTGATCCCCAAGAGTGGTACATCGCCGCTGGACGTTGTGTCAGTGCGTGTAATGGATATTCATCACAATCCACGCCTTGCTCTTCAAACGGCTGCCACCATGTTGGAAGCGGGTCCATAGATGAGCGAACTTGCTCACGTAAATGCTCTGGCGGTTGAATATCGCCTTTGCCTTCAGCAGCGAGGCGGAACTTTGCCATAGGCTCTACATATAGGTTGAACAAATAGGGTGACGGTTTGTCGAATATACCACGTTCCACAGCCCAATCCTGATAAGCTTTGTTCCATGGTTTAAAGAACATTGCTTCTTCTGGAATATGATCCATGTAGAAGCCACCGTTTTCAATGTATTTATCCAATTGTTTCGGGTTTGGTTCACCGCGACCAGAGCCACTGCCATCCTCATTGCGCCAGCCCGCTAATGGGCCAACACCTGGGCGACGTTGGTGGTTCACAATGTAATCCGCATAATCTTTGTAAAGCGCATCACCGTTTGCATCAGTGAAACCAGGCAGACCAAGTTTCGCGCCCAATTGGATGATAACAGTTTGGAAACCGCGTACATCACGGTCAGGTTCAACAACAGGCCAACGGATACTGTCACACATCGCTTCTGGCTCTGAAATAGGGCGATCCAATAGTGAAATACAATCGTGACGTTCCAGATATGTCGTATCAGGGAAGATCAAATCGGCATAAGCCACCATTTCTGATGAATAGGCATCTGAATAGATGATATGTGGGATCACATAACCGCCATCTTCATTCTTATCCGTCAACATGTCCATCACACCGCGTGAGTTCATGGAAGAGTTCCATGACATGTTCGCCATATACATGAACAACGTGTCAATCTTATACGGATCACCCGCATGTGCATTGGAAATAACCATATGCATCATACCGTGTGCAGACATCGGATTTTCCCAAGTGAACGCTTTATCGATCCGAATAGGTTTGCCTGTTGCATCCAGCGCCAAATCCTCTGGACCGCGCGGGAAACCAAGGTGTGGACCGTTCAATGGGCCACCTGGTGTCACTGAACTGTGTGGTGTTGGGTGAATATCAACTGATTTCGGGTAAGGGGGTTTGAAACGGTAGCCGCCTGGAACCTCAACAGAGCCCAAAATGATTTGAAGCAGGTGGATGGCACGGCAAGTTTGAAATCCATTCGAGTGTGCCGAAATTCCGCGCATACCGTGGAAAGACACTGGACGACCAATCATTTTATCGTGCTTAACGCCACGCCAATCCGTCCAGGGTTGATCCAAAACGATCTCTTCCTCAAACGCTGTATGTGCAAGTTCGGCTGCTAGGCGGCGGATTGTGTCCGCTTTAATACCACACCGTTCTGCCACGGCTTCTGGTGCGTAATCATCTGACAGGTATTTCTCTGTCATCAGTTGGAACACAGGAAGATACTTCGTGTCTTTGTATGTCACTTCACCAGTAAACGCAGGTTTAACATCTTTCTTTGTTGCAGAAACTGGCTTGCCAGTTTTACGGTCCGCAACCATGAATTCGCCTTTGGCATCGCGTAGCAACAAACCGTGCTCGTCAGAGGCTGGATCCATGTTCACCAGCATCGGTGCGTTTGTGTACCGCATCAGATACTCAAGATCGACTTTCCCAGCTTTCAATAGCACGTGGATCATAGCCAGAACGAATAAACCGTCCGTACCTGGTGTGATACCAACCCATTCATCTGCAATCGCATTATAACCAGAGCGAACAGGGTTCACGCCAACGATTTTAGCACCGCGTTCTTTCAACTTGGACAGACCCATTTTGATCGGGTTGCTGTCGTGGTCTTCGGCAACGCCAAAGATCATGAACATTTTTGTGCGGTCCCAGTCAGGGGCACCAAATTCCCAAAACGCACCGCCCATCGTATAAATACCAGCAGCAGCCATGTTCACAGAACAAAAACCACCGTGGGCTGCATAGTTTGGCGTACCAAAGTTTTGTGCCCACATACTGGTCAAAGATTGTGATTGGTCGCGGCCTGTAAAGAACGCTAATTTCTCAGGCGCTTTTTCGCGCAGTGGCTTCAACCACTTCGTCGCAATTTTAAACGCTTCGTTCCAGCTGATCTCTTCAAATTTACCCTCACCACGTTCACCAACACGCTTCATCGGCGCTTTCAGACGGGCAGGGGAATAGTGTTGCATAATACCGGCAGAGCCTTTGGCACAAAGCACACCCTTGTTGATCGGGTGGTCGCGGTTCCCCTCGATGTATTTAACTTTACCGTCTTTCATATGCACGTTGATGCCACAACGGCACGCACACATATAACACGTGGTTTTACGAATTTCGTCTGACACTTCTGGCGAAGTATCTAAATCTGGCTGGTGATGATTCATTAGCGAGGTCTCCCTTGAGCTGGACTATACTCAAATTCGTTTTTTCCGCCAGATCAAAGGTAGAATGGCTTTCGTGTTCGGGTTGCGTAAAACTCTCTTCGGCTTTTGTGAAACAATGGTCTCATTAATTGACCTGTTTGAACCATAGAGCGGGCTTATGCCTAACGTTGATATAATACTATCAATTGTTGAAATGGGTTTTAAATATAGTAAAGAGTACTTGACTATTTATGTCAGCATAAAATAATAAAACATGGCTTTCTAAGCGAAGGCAATCTTTAGGAGAACTATCAATGAAATTTTTAGAAAATTTTACTGAACAAGCGTATGCTTTGTTGCGCATATTCAGCGCATTATTATTTATGGGGCATGGCGTGCAAAAGCTTTTCAGTTTTCCCACTGAATTCCCGTGGCCGTTAACAACGATGTCTACATCTGCGGCATGCATTGAATTGATCGGTGGGGCACTGATCGCCATAGGTCTGTTCACACGCCCAGTTGCATTCATATGCAGTGGAATGTGTGCAGTAGGCTATTGGATAGCACATGGCACACAAAGTTTATTTTCCAATAATTGGTTAAAACCACCAGCTTTTAGCTGGTCAGCTTTAGCGTTATTTACATAAGGTTTCCTTCCATTTTAAGACCCAGCGTTGCGGTAAGGTCTTAAAATGGAAGGAAACCTTATGATCTATTCTACTGGAAGTCATAGCAGATATTATCACAGATACCATATCGTTTGGGTAACAAAATATCGTTACAAGGTGCTGCGTGGTGAAATGCGTGAGCGTATTCGGACATTGATACGACAAACGTGCAATGAATTGGGCGTACACATTGAAAAAGGCGTATTGTCTACCGACCATGTGCATATGTTTGTGTCAGTCCCGCCGCACGTCCCAATTTCAAAGGTGATGCAACGCGTAAAAGGGAGGTCCTCATACAAGATACAGCGGGAGTACCCCGAATTACGCAAACGCTATTGGGGGCAACGGTTCTGGGCTAGAGGCTATTTTTCAACGACGAGTGGAAATGTGACGGATGACGTTATTCGTCAGTATCTTGAATTACATTCAAAACGTGAACCTACCGACGAAAGTCGGTAGTTGTTCAGTCCCAATCGCAAATGGCGGTGAACTTATTGCGTTATACTGTTTTATTTTCTTGTTTATCTCAACACGTGGAGCAGGAATTTGGAGCGTTGATAGCAGAATAGCAAAGAACGCATAATTGAATTATACCCGTTAGGGTTAACCTTACTAAAACTGGTGCGCAGTTTCTGTGCGCCAGTTTTATCAGTTTCTCAATATAATAGTTCAAGCCACAGCTGCGTACGCAGGACTAACACCATGATAACCCTTTTCACGGTATAACATCCCTGCTAGCAAAAGTGGTTCACGGGTTTTCAAAGGGCGGGTAACAGCGCCAAATACGAAAACCATCGAAACAACGTTCAATTAGGTGCAGGGCTTTCAACTCTGTCAAGCATATATCCACACTTAGGTGGCGCCACCTTTTTATAACTTACATACCCTAGAGATATGCAAAAAACCGCCAACCAGTTACGGTGACGGGGCTAAAGCTGTGTTTGAACCAATGGTATGGACAGTTTAAGGATTCATTATGGTATTATTTTTTGCGTCTTAACTTTTTTAGATTTTTTGGCTTAGTACCGTAACTTAGTTTACATTTAGTTTGGTCAGATAACTCTTTAATGCGCAGTTGGTTCTCGGTTAGGTTTTCGCCTTCATTCTCTCTAAATTCAGTTCATTTTTAAAGTCTGGGTTTGGGGCTGTTCGAGGGTATAAAATACTGCTGCCGCCTAAATAATTACCTTTTCCCATGATACCTTCTAGCAGCGGTGCGCAGTTCCCCGCGCACCATTCTTATCATTCACTCAGAATAGCAGCCAAAGCCACCGAAGCCAAACGTGCCGCAGCAGGGTCAGCCCTGCTTGTCAGCAATATTGGCACTTTCGCCCCCATCACAACGCCTGCTGCACAGCCGCCTGATAGATAGACCAGTGATTTGAATAAGGCGTTGCCGCTCACGATATCTGGTACGATGATGGCATCGGCATCACCCGCCACAGGATCATCTGTAATGCCTTTGATGGCAACAGATTCAGGAGATAGGATCAAGTCCAATGCCAAAGGGCCTGAAAAGTGAGCGTCTTTGATGTTCTCAACAGCCCAATCGCGCAGCTCGCGGCCTTCGCCAGAGGATGGCACTGCTGGCAGAACACTTTCTGTTGCCGACAGCATCGCCACTTTTGGTTCCGCTGTGCCCAGTTTGCGCAGTAAATCCACACATGATGTGATCGCCGCTTTACGTGTTTCCAAATCGGGGTTCACGTTGACCGCTGCATCCGAGATCAAGATCGGTTTGCCGCCATCAGGGTGCGAAATGTGGAACACATGCACTAAACGGTTACCTGTACGCAGGCCGTTGTCGCGGGATAGGGCAGACTTCATGAAAACGTCTGTGTGAAGTTGACCCTTCATCAAAACATCTGCACGACCCATCCCACATGCTTTCGCTGCGGCCAGTCCTGCGGCTGCTTCGCCGTCTGCTTCGATAATCTCATAGGAGGAGATATCCCAGCCTAGTTTGTCTGCTTCGGACATAATCATGTCAGGCTCACCCGTAAAGAGTGGTGTCATGATGCCTGCATCAGTTGCAGCCTTCGCTGCTTCCATTGGCAAAGCGGCGCCCGCGCGTGCAATCGCTACGCGTGGTGTACTGGCGTCTTTAGCCAAATTTAAAAGGCCGCTTGGGATAGCGGCCTTTGTCGTTGTTAAGAAGGGTGAAGTCATTGTTATCCGCGACCTTTCCAAGGAACGAGTTTGTTTTCAGCCATGCGCATCATTACGTCGATGCCGTAGCCAATAATACCAATGATGATAATACCCATGATCACAATGTCTGTAAGTTGGAACTTTGACGCAGCGATAATCATCTTACCAGCACCTTTTTCCGCTGCAACCAATTCGGCCGCAACAACAGTTCCCCAACAAACACCCATCGCAACACGTGCACCTGTAAAAATCTCAGGTAGAGAGTTTGGTAAGATCACTTTAGCCAAGATTTGTTTCTTGGTCGCACCCAAGGAGTATGCCGCATGAACTTTCGCAATGTTCACACCAGAGACACCAGCGCGCGCAGCGATTGTCATGATCCAGAGTGCTGCTAAGAACAAGAGACTGATTTTACCTTGTTCACCGATACCAAACCAAATGATGATCAGCGGGATCAAAGCCAATGGTGGCACTGGGCGCATAAACTCAACGATGGGTTCAAACCAGCCGCGCAGCCATGAATTCAGCCCCATCGCAAAGCCCAAAGGAATACCGAAAAGGCACCCCAATGCAAAACCGATGACAACACGGATCAAGGACCATGTCACGTTTTCCCAAAGGCCAACACCCAAGTAACCGTTTTCCCAAACATTAAGGAAACGTGTCCAAACCTTTTCTGGGGGTGGCAGGTACAATGCTTCCATTGTCAGACCTGTTGCTGGACGCACAGACAAGCTGCCTTTGCGTGTCATGAACACTTGGCCTGCATCGATATCAACAGTTTCATTTGGTGCAATCGCTTGCCCGTTCACAGAAGAAACGACGAAACCATCTTCTTTGCCGCCCTCATCATTACTTTGGACTTTGATGATTTTAGTCCGCCGTTCAGGGACAACGAGAGCATCAGATTTTGCGAAACCAGTCGCAGTTTCTGAAAACTCAGGTTTCTGGGCATCCTTGTTATCCGCTTTGTGCACACGCACGTATACGGTTGCATCAGCCGATTGACCTGCTGCGTTTGTGGCCGTGTATGAGAAAGATGTATCGCCTACGAACGGTCCTGGCAGAATGGGTGGCAAGAGCTTAGAGCCAGTCGCAATGCCCCAGAAAAGGAACAATGTCACAACCGCAGCAATAGAGGCTGCACGGTTGCCTGTCACGGCACTTTCGTCGCCAAAAGTAACGGTCTTAAGGCTGGAATATCCGCGAGCTGCATCTTTGCCGCGCATATACATGTTATAGACGATGCTACAGAGACCGCTGACGACTAAGTAGATCGCGAAGATACCGACGATACCTAAGATCATCCAGAATGTTGTGCCTAATGTGGTGATGATTTCTTGTAACATTATGCGCTCTCCGTCCGACCCATGATTTCTTCTTCCATATCCCAAATCATGTTCAGGATCTCATCGCGTGTCGTGCCAAAGTCTTTATGACGTTTGACTTCACGCAGGTCAGCGCCCACACCCAATTCGGCGAATGGAAGCGTGTATTCTTTGTGCACACGACCAGGACGTGGAGCCATAACCAAAAGGCGCTCGCCCAAGAGCAATGCTTCTTCCACTGAGTGTGTGATCAGAATGATTGTTTTACCTGTCTTTTTCCAGATATCCAAAACTAGGCTCTGCATCTTCTCACGCGTTAGTGCATCCAGTGCCCCCAAGGGTTCATCCATCAAGATCACATCTGGTTCATTCGCCAGACAACGGGCCAAAGCCACACGTTGTTGCATACCACCAGACATCTCGTAGATCATTTTCTCGCCGAATTCTTGCAAGCCAACGATGTCCAAAAGCTCTTCGACTTTTACATCGATTTCCGCTTGTGGAACGCCTTTCATTTTAGGACCAAAGCCGATGTTCTTGGAGACGTTCATCCATTCAAACAAAGCGCCGTGTTGAAAGACCATACCGCGTTCTGGACCCGGTTCTGTAATTTGATTTCCTGCGAGTGTCATAGTACCTTCTGTGGGTGCTAAAAAGCCTGCGAGAATATTTAGTAAAGTTGATTTACCGCATCCAGAAGGGCCTAGAACTGACATCAGCTCACCCTCTTTGATGTCTAGATTGATGTTTTTAAGAGCTTCTACTTTGCCACCATTGGGCAGTTCAAAAGTCATTGAAACATCATTTATGAGTAACCCCGACATAAACAATCCGTTTCTTATGAGTTTTAAGAGTATGACGCAGCCCTGCCAAAAAGGGGGGCTGCGCCTAATTCATTTCCTAATGCGTTAGGAAATTATTATTTAGCTGCTTCTAAGAAACTTGTGTTGATTACAGCGTTGTAATCAGAAAGCGCTTTGATTTTTCCGCCAGCTTCTAGTGTCGCCGCTGAGTTTGTTAGGTATTCAGCAACAAAGCCACCCAACCAAGCGTCTGACAACTGAGCTTCCACTGTTGGGAATGCAAAGACGTCAATAACAGCTGTTGTGCCATCTAGATCCATACCAGCAGCTTTTGAAATGTCAGCCATCATAGGTGCACGGTCTGCAGCGTATTGAGCGTTCATGTCAGCAGTTACTTTCAAGAATTTTGAAAGAATGTCGCCGTTTTCTTCACCAAAAGCTGTTGGGATAGATGTAACATCGAACACTTTACCTACAACGGCTTCTTTTTCAGCACCTGATAGCAATACGTTACCGTGTTGCTTCATTACACGAAGTGAGCCACCCCAACCGCAAACCATTGCTAGGTCTGTGCCTGGTTGACCAAATGCAGCAGCTGAATCGGATGGTGCCATGTCAACGATTGTTAGATCAGATTCAGCAATACCGAAGTGCTTCATTTGAGCCAAGAAGCCAGAGTGAGCCGCTGTTCCCAAAGGAACCGCAACTTTTTTGCCTTTAAGGTCAGCAGCGTTTGATCCGTCGATTTCTAGTTCTGAACGTACAACACAGTTGTCATTGTCAGAGTAAGAAACAGCGATGTCTACGATTTGTAGGTCTTGGCCAGCAGCTGTTGCTACTAGGAAAGGTGTCACACCTTGTGAGAAAGAGATATCTACGTCGCCAGATGCCATCGCAGCTGACATCGCGGTACCCGCATCAAAAGATACGAATTTAACTGGAATACCAAGTTCTTTTGTATAGATGTCATTTGCTTGGGCAAATTGGTTTGGCGTTGGCCATTCCAAGAAGTAAGCAACTGTTAGTTCATCCAAAGCAGATGCAGCGCCTGTAGTTGCTGTTAGAGCAACAGCCATAGCTGTAAGAGTTTTTGTAAATTTCATTATTTTAGTCTCCCTGTGGTGAGCCGCAATTTTGCGGCAATCTTGGTGATCACCGTTCCTGATAAATAGACAAGCTTAACAAGTCGCTTATTAGGTTGAAGGTGATTCCAACTCCGCAATCCTTTCAGATGAAAGGGCATCTTGCCAATGGAATCTTACCGCGTAGAAGTTCGTTTGCGACACTAGAAGTCGTATTTATTTATTTAATATATTGAAATAAAAGGATTAAATTAAGGTTCTGATTTAGTGGACATTGCGTTCGAAATCCTGAAACTACTATTCTGCAGGGGTTGTAATGCTGTTATTTCCGAATCCAGTCACATGTTTGGCCCATTGTAAGCCAATGAATGCCCCTTTTATACGTGGTAATAAAAACAAAGCTAAGGCTACAAAAAACAAAGAAAAAGCAAGGAATAAGATGGTGGGGTCGGGGTGGAATGTCACAAACGACATCATAATAAGAGGCGCAAGGATATGAGCGCAGATCAGGATTGTTACATATGCAGGACCGTCATTTGTACCATGATAATGCAATTCTTCTGAGCACACCGCACAGTTTTTATGCACAGTGAGATAGTCTTTCAAAATTGGACCAGAGCCACAATTTGGACATACACGTTTCCAGCCACGTATGAGGGCTGGTTTGACTTTGCGCTCATCAATCATATCAGTAGATGCTTTATTAGGTTTCATGCTTCATCAGATAATACGTAATAGGGGGGATTCAACTAGGACAAGCTACCTCGCGGCGGGATGTCGCAAATTAATTTAACTTTTAGCGACGGAAACCATCAACTGCCCCGTATCTATATATGTAAGCAGATGGAATTCTGCTTGATCTTTATAGGAGTTGATTATGAATAAGTTTACGAAATCTGTTGTTATTGGTGCCTGTCTTGCTGGCTTGGCTAGTGTCGCTGCTACGGCTGGTGCCAATGCAGGTAGCAAACATCATGGTATGCGCGGTATGTTTAACTTTGAGAAAGTTGATACAAATGCAGATGGATTTATTTTCCAATAATTGGTTAAAACCACCAGCTTTTAGCTGGTCAGCTTTAGCGTTATTTACATAAGGTTTCCTTCCATTTTAAGACCCAGCGTTGCGGTAAGGTCTTAAAATGGAAGGAAACCTTATGATCTATTCTACTGGAAGTCATAGCAGATATTATCACAGATACCATATCGTTTGGGTAACAAAATATCGTTACAAGGTGCTGCGTGGTGAAATGCGTGAGCGTATTCGGACATTGATACGACAAACGTGCAATGAATTGGGCGTACACATTGAAAAAGGCGTATTGTCTACCGACCATGTGCATATGTTTGTGTCAGTCCCGCCGCACGTCCCAATTTCAAAGGTGATGCAACGCGTAAAAGGGAGGTCCTCATACAAGATACAGCGGGAGTACCCCGAATTACGCAAACGCTATTGGGGGCAACGGTTCTGGGCTAGAGGCTATTTTTCAACGACGAGTGGAAATGTGACGGATGACGTTATTCGTCAGTATCTTGAATTACATTCAAAACGTGAACCTACCGACGAAAGTCGGTAGTTGTTCAGTACGCAGGCAGAAGTGACAGCACATAAAAACGCGCGTTTCACTAAGGCTGACACAACACGGCAATCGCTTGAAAAAGTGGGGATTCCCTTAGCGGGTGATATGTGATTCTCTGGTCATTGAAATGACATTCGGAGCCTCCCATGATCTCAGCCAATATCCTCGACCATTTTTCTGCCATTGAAGACCCACGCCAGAGCTGGAAAACTGTTTATCCACTACCCGAAATCCTACTGATTGTGCTCTGCGGTGTTATGGCTGGTGCTGATGATTTTGCCGAAATAGCCCGATGGGCGGACCGAAAATTGAAATTCTTGCGTGGGTTTCTACCCTTCAAAGATGGCATCCCATCTCATGACACGCTCAATGATGTGATGAACGCGATTCCCGCTGACCTGTTTAGCGAATGCTTCGTTTCCTGGGTTGCGGCCTTGCGCGATGGCGATGATGAGATCGTGGCAATTGACGGCAAGTCGTCACGCCGTGCGCATGGTGAGGATGGCCGCGCCCTGCATCTGGTTTCAGCTTGGGCAACGCGTCAGAGATTGGTCTTGGGGCAAGAATCCTGTGACGAGAAAGAGAATGAAATCAGCGCGATACCTCGACTACTGGCGCGGCTTGAGTTGAAAGGCGCGCTGGTCACGATTGATGCAATGGGCTGCCAACACGGTATTGCTGCGGCGATCCTCGCACAAGGCGCAGACTATCTTTTGGCGCTTAAAGGCAACCAAAAATCACTGCATGAAGAGGTGAGGCTCTATTTCGACCAGACCAGTGGTTTGGAAACCCATGAAACCACCGATGCCGATCATGGGCGGATAGAAATCCGTCGTGCCTATGTCAGTCATGATGTAGAGTGGCTGCGCCCTGATCGGTCTGAGCCTGGCGCACCAAGGTTTCCAGGCCTCGCCGCTATCGGCATGATCGAGGCCGAGGTCAAACACAAAGGTAAAACCAGTTTCTCGCGACGTTACTATCTGTCCTCCGCACCGCTCTCAGCCAAGCAATTCCTGCGCGCCACACGCGCCCATTGGGGTGTGGAAAATCGCCTGCACTGGGTGATGGATGTGGTGTTTCACGACGACCTGATGCGCTTGCGGACCCAAAATGGCCCCGCCAACATGGCTCTGATGCGACATAGTGCAATCAACATCTTCAAGCAAGTCGGCGATACGGCCAGTCTGAAAATACGAAGAAAAACAGCCGCTTGGGATGATAGTTACCTAAAAGCCGCAATCAAAGGTGAAGGCTGAAATCTTCAAGCGATTGCCGTGGCTGACACAAATTCGGATGGGGTTTTGTCGAAGGATGAGCTAAAAACATCTATTGAGGAGCGTATGAAAAAACATCATGAGAAGACTGGTAAAACATATGATGCGAATAAAGCTGAAAAGCGCCTTGATCGTATGATGAAAAAGTTTGATGCAAATAACGATGGTCAATTGGCGCAGTCGGAAATGCCTCAACATGGGGAACGTTTGTTTGAAAAACTAGATACTGATAAAGATGGCAAGATATCTAAAGCCGAAGCTGATGCTATGAAGAAAAAGCATGGTAAAAAGCATAAGGAAGATCATGAGGACACAAGCGAAGGCTAAGTCTTTGATGCAGGTCAGTGCGCTGACCTGCATTGCACTTGAGTTTTGGTATAGTTAAAGCTGGGGAATGATGGCTTTGGATGCAATGAATGATGTCAGTGATGACACTTTGATGGTGCTCTATGCAAACGGTGATCAAGATGCCGCGCGTATGTTGACCTTTCGGCATGTGCCGCGCGTTTTATCCCTCTCTAAACGATTGTTGTGGGATGCCACAGAAGCTGAAGACGTTGCTCAAGAAGCGATGTTGCGTTTATGGCGCATTGCACCTGATTGGCGCAACAATGAAGCAAAAGTATCAACTTGGCTTTACCGCGTGACCAGTAATCTTTGTACGGATCGATTGCGCAAAAAGCGGACAAGTGCATTGGATGATGTTTCAGAGCCTATGGATGATGCGCCTTCTGTTGAAATGACGATGACAGCAGCAGACCGTGCAGAAGCATTGCAACAAGCAATGAAGCACCTGCCTGAACGACAGAAACTGGCGGTCACACTGCGCCATATCGATGAACTCTCTAACCCAGAGATCGCAGAAATCATGGACATTAGTGTGGATGCGGTTGAAAGCTTAACTGCACGTGGGAAACGAACATTGGCAAAACTTTTGCTAAACCAGAAAGAAACTTTGGGACTGGAATGATGACACAAAAATCAGAACAGAAAATTGATATGGATTTAGCATCCTTCTTTGATGCTGCTAAAGATGTGAACGCTGTTCCAAACGCAAGTTTCATGGAAAGTGTCATCGCAGATGCTGCCGTAGAAACTGAAATGCGCGCTAAACCTGAAACCCAGCCACAATCTTGGTGGACAGATATACTAAGCAGTTTTGGCGGGTGGAAAACTGTTGGTGCGTTAACAGCTTGTGCTTGTTTTGGTCTTTATCTGGGGTATGCCAATCCAGAGAATTTAAATTATATAAACGGTGCTGTAGCCACTGCGGAAACTTTGGATACAGACAGTTTTTCGGTGGCCTATGATATCGAAATATTGTTTCAGGAGGGGTAAGTATGTCTGAGCCTAAAAAAAGAAACTGGATGAAATATCTAT
This sequence comes from Amylibacter sp., assembly GCA_965206885.1. Classification (GTDB taxonomy): domain Bacteria; phylum Pseudomonadota; class Alphaproteobacteria; order Rhodobacterales; family Rhodobacteraceae; genus Amylibacter. Next base: position 165,242 of record CBDBLJ010000019.1, read on the forward strand.
TGGTGGTCTCTTTAGGGTTAAATCTTGCTGTTGCTGGGGTGATGATTGGGGCAAGATTCTCTGATCATGGGTCACATAAAAGCACGAAAATGGGTGGGTTTGGCATACGTGGTTTTGTACACTCTTTACCAGCAGACAAACGGTCCGAAGTACGGGAACATTTTCGCCAAAGCCGCAGTAAAATGCGCTCAAACGGAGATGCAATACGTCAAAGTATGAATGATATCCGTGATGTGATTTCTGCCCAGCCGTTTGATGCTGCGGCATTAGGTGCCGCCTTTACGCAACAGCGCACACAGGTTAGGGCTGTCTCGGTTAATGCACAAAAAATATTTGTTAAAGTTATAACAGAGATGACAGATGCGGAACGTGCTGAGTTTGTGGAAAATATGAAGCAGAACCAACGTCGATACGAACAGAAAAAGAAAAAGTAGTAAACAACCCCCATGAGCTATTCTCAAGATCAAGCCGAAGTCGCCGCAATCCAAGCGTTGGGATGGTTATCAAATCAAGATGATTTGTTGATGACATTTTTGGGGGCAACGGGTTCCAGTGTCGAAGATGTGCGGACACGGGCAGGCGACCCAGAGTTTTTGGCGTCTGTGATGGATTTTATCCTGATGGATGACGAATGGGTGCGCGGGTATTGCGACACAGAGAACCTGCCATATGAAAAAGTGCAGTATATCCGTATGGCATTGCCAGGTGGCAGTTTGCCGAATTGGACCTGAACACGAGTTAAGCTAAGTCAGCTTCATACAGTTGTCGTTGTGGGAGTGTCAGACCGATTTGATTTTATCCTCACGTAGTGGACAAGACAGATAGACACCAAATTCTTGACCGATATCTACACTTACGCGGGCATGCACTGCGCCCTGACGATCTAAAAATCGCTGATGGTTTTCGGTTGGAAATACACCTTCGTGCCAAATACCTGCATGGATATACAAACCTTTGGATCCGTCACACCAGAATGCGACGACCTTCTCGGGGCTAAAGTTATCGCCAGGTAAAGCCACTGGTACAATAAACGGCTTGTTATCTAGGGGAAAGAAAAGCTGCCCGCCATCAGGATGGTAATTCATGTGCCATAATAACACCTGATCACGTGACTTAGCTTGTTCTTTCGTTTGTGCGTGTTGTGGATCAGTCGACCAGCCCAACACATAATGTCCCGAAACAGCTTCATTCTCTCCGTACAGCACATCGCCAGTCCAATCACATTTAAATGTACCTTCGACAAAGCCGCCTTCATCACCTGTGCCTTCGTCAATGGATCTCCAGCCTTGTTGTGGCCAACGAGTAATCTCAATATTAAACTTGGCGGGGTCATCCACCAAGGAACCATACCCTTTTACAGACTCTTCGGTTGCTCGGATTAAAGGGACATCATGCCAAGGAAGAGACGGTTTGGAGCTTGCTTCAAAAATATATTGTGGTTGATTCATGCGATCAGGCTTTCGATTGAATACTGTTATTTTTAATTATCTAAACACTCTTTAAATGGTCCTGCAAGAGCTATGGCATTCTGCTGCCAAGGAGCTGCCCATAACCAACTTTCTAAGGAAAAGGCTCAAAGTTGACATCGGTTAAGTTTAGTATTGCTACTATCACATTGGTTTTCAAAACCATCCTTTTAAAGAGGTCTGTCTCTTCCCCTAAATAAGAATCCTTGCCAGATTCATCTGTCTAAGCCATATGCCATTTAAGAGATAAGGGGCAGTATCATGACATCCATCAAAGGTATTCTATTTGATAAAGACGGCACGCTTTTTGGTTTTAGCGATACATGGGCCGATTGGAGCGTCTCTTTTCTAACTGCACTTGCCCCTGACAGCATCGATTTGCGCCGCTCGCTTGGGGACATGGTTGGTTTCGATTGGGACACGCAAGATTTCAAAGTTGGGTCATTAGCCGTGAATGCAGCTGTGGATGAGCAATGTGAATTGCTGGCCACTGTACACCCAACGCTGGATGCCAAACAAATTGAAGCGGTTGCTTTTGAGTCCTTGCAAGATACCACTGCAAAAACTGTCTGTGATTTAAACGCGCTAATGACAGAGTTCCAAGATCGTGGATTGAAATTGGGTATTGCGACGAATGATTTTGAACAGTCAGCGCACAATCAGATGAAAGAAGCTGATGCACACCATCATTTTGATTTCATATGTGGCTTTGACAGCGGGTACGATTCAAAGCCCGCGGCAGGTATGATCCTAGGGTTTTGTGAAAAGATGGGCCTTGCTCCGCATGAAGTTGCTATGGTGGGTGACAGCACGCACGATTTAGAAGCGGGTCGTGCTGCGGGTGTTGGTATGAATATCGGTGTTTTAACAGGCCCTGCACGCGTGGAAGATATTGACCATCTTGCAGATGTTGTTCTGAAAGATATTTCAGAGATTCCAGCGGCTTTGACAGCGAGAACTGCCTAACGTTTTTTGCGTTCCTTAGAGGGAAACACACCGAATTCTTGTCTGTATAATTTAGACAGATAAGAAGGTGATGGAAAACCAGCCAAAATAGAGATTTCTAACACTGACATATTCGTGTGCCAAATCAGATATTTGGCCTTCTCAAGCCTTAGCTTACGGTAATATTTCGCGGGCGATGTTTGCATGTTCTCCTGAAATGCGCGTTCTAAGGATCTGACTGTTATGCCGATCATCTTTGCAATGTCTGGTACTGCGATTGGATGTTCCATATTTCCCAACATGATCTTCATGCAGGTTTGCATCTTAGGGGGTAATCCTTGATAGTCGGATAGAAAAAAAGGACGTTGTTCTATATTGGGCTCTCGGATGCGGTCGATCTGGTATTGGTTGCCGACAGCGTTTGCGACATGCCCCCCGTATTCATCACTGATGATCTTCAAAGCGATGTCCATACTCGATAACCCACCCGAGCCTGTCCATAATTTTTCATCGATGACATATAAAGCGGTGCTTGGGGTTAAGTCGGGAAACTCTTCGACGAAATACGATTGATCTTCCCAGTGCAGTGTAAAATTACGATCTTTTAAAAAACCTGCCCGTGCCAGTAAAAACGACCCCGTACAAAGGGCACCAAATACGTTTGATTGCTTTGATAAACGTTGCATTGCGGCATTTAACTTACTGCGGTTGCTTGGATCGGTTTCCAAGCCTGCACATATGAAAAAGTAATCAAAAGGTTGCGCTGTATCGATGGGCAAGGATGGCTTGGCTTCAAACCCGTCAGAGGCCAATGACACTTGATCATCTGTGGTTAGGAAATCCCACTCAATGGCTTTATATCCCAGTTCACGATTGGCACTGCGAAATGGGTTAATCATAGAGGTGATACACATCATAGAAAACTCTTCGACCAGCAAATAACCGATGCGAAGTGTTTTGGATGGTTTCTTGATATTCTCTGCCTGCATTTTATCCGCTCGTATTTCTAAAGAGATTAGACGGTAAATATTTTCGTATTTAGCTGTTTGCGACAGGCTTTGTCGTGATTTTATGGCAATTTGCGACAAAAATTTGGGAGGTTCAAGCTGAAACACATGATGTGATGAAGGAATTTAGGTATGGCAAGACGCAGTAGAGCTGGCGGGCGTGCAGGAAACACCAGAGGATCGGCTGCGAAAGCCATCACTCAAATGCCATGGCGGCAGGTCGTTAATATCGACAAGCCGACAGAACCTCTGCGCCCTGAAGGCGTCGAAGCGATTCACAATGGTGCGATGCGTATTTTGGAAGAGATTGGGATTGATTTTCTAAACCCCGAAGCTTTGGAGTTATTGCGCAAAGCTGGATGTAAAATCACAGGTGAAAATGTTCGCATGGACCAGGCATGGGTCATGGAAATGATTGCGCATTGTCCAACAGAATTCACAATCACACCGCGTAATCCTGATCGCGCGATCAAAATCGGTGGGCGCAATATGGTGTTTGGGAATGTCTCTTCGCCCCCAAGTGCAATGTGTCTGGATAAGGGGCGTCGTGCGGGTAATTTCGAAGATTTTGAAAAGTTTATGAAGCTGACGCAGTATTTTAACTGTATTCACTTTGCTGGCGGTTATCCTGTCGAACCAATCGACATCCACCCCTCTATTCGCCATTTGGATTGTTTGTATTCCAAACTGACGATTACAGATAAAGTTCCGCATGCTTATTCTTTGGGTAAAGAACGCGTTGAAGATGTGATGGAAATGGTGCGAATTGCAGGTGGTTTGACAGATGCTGAATTTGATGCTCAGCCGCGTATGTATACAAACATCAATTCAACATCGCCGTTAAAGCATGATTATCCGATGCTGGACGGCGCCATGCGCTGTGCGCGTCGTGGACAACCTGTTATTGTGACGCCGTTTACGTTGGCGGGTGCTATGGCCCCTGTGACTATGCCAGGCGCAGTGGCGCAATTCGTAGCAGAAGGTTTGGCCGCGATTGCCCTGATGCAATACATTAATCCAGGTCTGCCTTGTGTGATCGGATCTTTCACATCCAACGTGGATATGAAAACAGGCGCACCTGCGTTTGGTACCCCTGAATATATGCGGGCCACCCAAATGTCGGGTCAGATGGCACGGTTTTATGGGGTGCCTTTACGGGCTTCGAATGCCTGTGCCTCGAACACGCCTGATGCTCAGGGCATGATGGAAAGTTCAAATTCTATTTGGGCTGCTGTGCAATCCAATGTGAACGTCATTTATCATGCGGCGGGTTGGTTAGAGGGTGGCTTAATAGCTTCGTTTGAAAAATTCGTCATTGATTGTGAAATGTTGCAGCAGGTTCAACGTTATATGGAACCAGTCCTGACATCGACAACTGAGCAAGATATTGCTGTGGATGCGATCAAAGATGTTGGATCTACGGGGCATTTCTTTGGCATTGATCATACGCAAGAACGTTATGAAACTGCATTTTATTCGCCGTTCCTGTCTGACTGGAGCAATTATGAACAGTGGGAATTAAACGGGTCGGTGTCGACTGTTGAGCGGGCTAATAAAATTTGGAAAGACATCCTAAATGAGTTTGAAGAACCGCTGATGGATGAAGGGATCAAAGAAGAACTTCAAGCTTTTGTTGTGAAGCGTAAAGAAGAGGGTGGGGCACCTACCGACTTCTAATAAGTTGTTAATATTTGATCTGTAGGGTCATGCGCAGGAGGGCTGTCTGTGCATGGAATGATCAATCGTGGTTTGCAATGTTATATCCGTGATATCCATGGTTTGGATGTCTGGGAGGAAACATGCGAACGGGTAAAACTATCGTTTTATAATTTTGAGACGATGTTGACTTATGATGATGCGACAACAGAAGATTTATTGAAAAGTTTCAGTACGTTGATCGATCGATCACGGGAGGAAATTCTAGAAGATTTTGGCACTTATGTTGTGTCAGAAGAAACACTGAGTGCTGTGCGACGGTTGTTGAAACTTGGGGGCAGTAACTATGTTGATTTCCTGCAATCGCTGAACTTTGTTTACGATCGCGCAAAAATGGCAGTGCCAGATTTAGATTTGCCAACGATGGAGCTGATCGCCAATTCTCCGAACAAATTCACGCTGCACACACGGTTCCAAAAACGCGGGTATGGCGCGGCTTTGTTAGGGTTATTACGTGCATTGGCCGATGATTACGGAGCTTTGGTTTCTATTGAACATTGCCATAAATCCCTGAAGATTGCAGATGAAGATTGCTTTATCATCACTATATTGCGCGATGATTGGTCATCAGAAAAACATTTAGAGCTGGTGAAACACTGATGGGAGCACCGTTGCCATTTCCCTCTCATAATCTGAATGGCGGGATATCAGATACGAATACGTTAAATGTATTATTGCCAATGCATGTGAGATTGGATGAAGGAGGATGTATAACGCACGTTGGTCCGACTTTTGCGAAATTATTACCCGAGAATACAAAGCTGATTGGGAAAAGTCTTTTCCAATATATCCAAATTTTATATCCGCGTGATATACGCGATCATTCCGATTTAAGCCGACATTTTTCACAACCACTTATTGCACAACTGAAACTTACGGAACCATTTGAATTAAAGGCTGTCGTTGTTCCCAGCGTTGGGCAGGATGGATTATTGATCAACTTTGCTTTTGGCACGTCTTTAAAAGAAGCGGTTTCAAAGTGGCAGTTGAACAGCAATGATTTTTCACCAGCTGACCCGTCTGTTGAAATGCTCTATGTGATTGAGGTGCAATCGGCGCTTTTGGAAGAGTCTAAAAACTTAAACAGACGCTTGAATGGTCAACGGGAAGAGGCTGAAGAAAAGGCTTATTCCGATCCATTGACGGGCCTGTCCAACAGGCGTGCTTTGAAACGGTATATGCACCGTATGCGCAGGCGCCGTACCCAAACTGGGTTTGCTTTGTTTTTGATTGATTTAGATCACTTTAAGAATGTGAATGATACTTTGGGGCACGCAGCAGGGGATAAAGTTTTACAAGAAGTCGCTGAGATTCTTTTAAATGAAACACGACCCAATGATATTGTTGTCCGTACGGGGGGAGATGAATTTGTTTTGGTTATAGAAGATGCTTATGACATTGATGTTCTGTCAACAATTGCGGCGCGTATCATTGCCAAAATTGAACGGCCTATTTTTTTGGATAAAAAACGGTGCAATATTGGCGCAAGCATTGGCATTATTAAAAGCGCGACGGCAACTGATCATTCTATTGAGGCGATTCTAAAGCAAGCGGATGATGCCCTGTACCAATCTAAACGGGATGGGCGCGGACGGTATGCTTTTGGATAACGTGGAATTCCACGTATAATCTGCGGATTATAGAATAATGGTGCTAATACTCATAAGGAGGATCCAAAACATTGCGATCTATGTGATTCAAAGGGCTAAAAGCACAAAAGGCTCAGCATGTTAATGCTAAGCCTTTTATTCTAATGGTACCAGCGCCCCGGCTCGAACGGGGGGCCTCCTGATCCACAATCAGGCGCTCTAACCAACTGAGCTACGCCGGCACTGCGCTGGGATTTAACTGTCAATTTACATGAATGCAAGAGCAGAGTGGCCTTGAAATTCACGAATAGTCTTGTTAGCGGTAAATTTCTGTTAAGGAGAGCGTCATGGGTATTGATTCAGAAAAAGAAATTGAAGCCAATTTACAAATTGGGCCAACGTCATCCGGAATGGTGCGCTTGTTCATTGATGCAGGCCAGATAGAAATTCCTTTGGATTTCTCGCCAGAAGAAGCGGACGAGATTGCTGAAGAAATTCGTGCAGCGGCCGCAAGAGCGCGTGCAGTTAAATAAAGATTAGCAGTCCTGCGCTTTTTGATCCCAAAAACCTAAGTCACACAACCTATCGCGATACCGTTTCGCCTGTGCTGCTATAGAATACTTTGTTTGCATAAGTGACTGGCCTTTATGCGCTTTTACCATTGCGGCATCGCGGTTGTTGTAAATCCATAGCATTTTTTCTGCGACGATATCTGGTGATACATCCGCCCATAACGCATCTTTTGTTTCTAGGATGGTGTGATTTTCTGGCACAGGAATAAGGTGTGCAGGTAGCAGTGTTGCCGTTTCTGATGTGCAAAAATCGGTGACACCACCATACTGTGTGGTGATGACAGGGCGTGCATAAGATAGGGCATAGGCGGGAATATATCCGAATCCTTCTGCACGGTGTGTGGATACGACGACATCTGCATCTGCAATCATTTGGTGGAATTGAGGCGTATCGCAAAAGGATTCTATCAGGATTATACGATGATCTCGTGATGCGATTTCTCGCAATTTGCCCATTTGATTGTTTGGATCGCCCCAATGGCTCGGCTGTGCTGGTGTTGTTTTGAGGATGAATTGGCAGTCTGGGTAAGCCTTTTGTGGAAATGCGATTTGAAAGGCCTGTGCAGAAGCCAGAGGGTTTTTACGTTCAACCGAAGAATGAAAGTCAAAGGCATTTAAAACCGTGAATTTATCTGGGTTTGAGCATGGTTTAATGTTGGGCAGCGGTTCTATCCCTTTTTTCATCGTAATAACGGGATTTTCAGTTTCTTTTTGGTATATATCTGTAACGAACTGTGACGGCGTCCATACTTCGTCTAAATGAGGTAGCTTTTCTTTGTGCTCTTTTGGTAAGGCTTGGAACTCCCATAATAAGAAACCAATATTGTAGGCTGTTCCTTGTATGGAATTTATGCGATCTGCATTCATATGGTGCAGATGCACTGGACGCGTCAAAGCATGTTTACTTGTCTGGTTTTGCTGCCACTTCAAGCTGTCTATATCAATCATGCAAGCAGCAAGCCCAAGCTGTTGAAAACACGTGGCACTCATACGCGCGTTTTGCCCAAGGCCTGTTGAGCAGTTCGGGAGGCCGTAAATGCTAAAGTTTGAGGGAACAAAAGGGGGGATTGCAGGGAGGTTTGATAAATTATGTCCGCGTAATTTTTGAACGGCTGCATTTAATTCAAAAGGCCGCAAAAGAGGGTGATTAGCTCGTTTTATTAAGCGCTGGCCTGCTCCTGTATTTTTTAAGGTGTGTATTGGTTTAGCGCGTTTCCATTGCGCGAGCTTGATTATAATGCGTAACAAACGATCATGTGTGTCGGATAGCACAACAGACAGGTCTTTGGCATGGATTAGAATGGCCCAAAACAACCGTATCAACCGTGTGTATTCTAGAAAACGATGATATCTTTTCTTGGATTGTAGAAGCGGGCGGGCAAATATGTCGCAAAACAAGGTTGTTCGCGGGGCTGATGATACGGATTTTATAATATCCCTTTGTGCCATTGCGAATTTTGCACGGGATTTTACCGAAAATTTAACCTGCGCATTTGATGAACCAACCCCTGTGATCGTCTGAAACTCTTTACTTTGGGATAAATAAGAAAGAGACAAACGCATTGCTTCTAGTGTCTGTGCATTTTGTGCAGGGGGAAAACGACCGATTATGACAGCTTTAATGGATGATTGCAGGGAACCTGTTGATTGTACGTTTAATAATTCTGGGTGTGTTGACATATGGGCCTCTTATCTATGGCCCAAGATGATCGATAAACTTTAAAACTCACTTAATTTAAACAGTTTAAAATCCTATCCCTTGCTATTCGATGCTCTGAGCCTTATCTTGAGTATTGGCGGGTTCTGCCCTTCTCGTGCTATAGGTTTTATTCCAGTGGCCGATAATCTTTCTGACGGGAGCTGGCTCTGTGACTGGTCCTGGCCTAACTCACCTGGCGCCCACCTATACAACTAGGCTCTCAGGAATTTCTACACCTACACGGTTGCGTTGATGCAAATCTAATGTGGGCCCGCCGCTTTCCAATCCAAAACAACTTTGCCGCTTAGGCCGCTTTTCATCGTTGCAAAGCCTTCTTGGAAATCATCCACTGCAAAACGATGTGTGATAACGCGGCTGACATCCAAACCGTTTTGCAACATTGCGATCATTTTATACCATGTTTCAAATATCTCGCGGCCATAAACTCCTTTTATAGTGATGGCTTTGAACACGATGCGTGACCAATCGACAGGGGATTTCCCTGGTGGAATACCAAGTAGGGCGATGTGACCACCCATAACCATAGCTTCGACCATTTGATCCAATGCTTGCTGGTTGCCCGACATTTCCAGGCCAACATCGAACCCTTGGGTCATTTTTAGCTGATGTATGGTGTCATTTAAATCTTGGGTTTGTACATTGACGGGCACGACATCTGCGACTTTTTCAGCAAGCGCCAAGCGGTCAGGGTTTATATCTGTAATCACGACATTACGCGCACCTGCATGGCGCGCAACTGCGGCGGCCATAATACCGATTGGGCCAGCCCCTGTGATCAAAACATCTTCGCCGATCAGATCATAGGACAGGGCCGTGTGTACAGCATTGCCCAATGGATCAAGGATAGCACCAATGTCATCGCTGATGTCATCGGGTAGGGGCACGACGTTAAAGGCAGGCAGACGTAAATATTCGGCAAATGCGCCTTGCTCATTCACCCCGATACCTCGGGTCTCTGGATCAAGATGGAATTTACCCGCCCGTGACTGGCGGCTGTTTTTACCAATCAGATGACCTTCGCCAGAACAACGTTGACCCAATGATAAATCTTCAACGTTCTTGCCAAGCTCGACAATTTCACCTGCGAACTCGTGACCTGTTACAAGAGAAAGCGGTACTGTCTTTTGCGCCCATTCATCCCAATTCCAAATATGTATATCTGTGCCGCAAATACCTGTCTTGTTTATGCGGATTAAAACGTCATCTGCTCCGATCTCTGGTACGGGTCTGTGTTCCATCCATAGCCCTGTTTCAGGTTTGGCTTTCACAAGTGTTTTCATTTGATTGGTCATAATAGTACCCCGACAGCTTTTCCTGCTTTTTTAAACGCATCCAAGGCATAATCTAAGTCACCTAGGCTTAATGCGCTGCTCATCTGCGTGCGAATGCGTGCTTTGCCTTTGGGAACCACGGGAAAGAAGAAGCCTGTAACATAGACACCGTTTTCGTAAAGATGTTTGGTCATAGCTTGGGCCAGATGTGCATCGCCTAGCATGACAGGGATGATTGGATGTTCACCGTCAAGCAGATCAAAACCAAGATCGGTTAGGCCTGCACGCCAATAGGTGGCGTTTTCGAAAAGCTTTTGGCGTAGATCATCGCTGTCTTGCACGATTTTCAGGGCTTCTATGCCAGCGGCAACAACCATTGGGGGCAGGGAGTTTGAAAATAGATAAGGGCGGGCGCGTTGACGGAGTAAATCGATGACAGGTTGCGGGCCCGCAATGTACCCTCCCAATGCGCCGCCTAATGCCTTGCCAAGTGTGCCTGTTATGATGTCCACATCAACATTGAAATGCGCTGGGGTTCCTGCGCCTTTGGGTCCCATGAACCCTGTGGAATGGCAATCATCGACCATGACGATGGCACCGTATTTTTCTGCAAGCTTTATAATAGCTGGTAGATTTGCCAGATAACCGTCCATTGAAAATACGCCGTCTGTGGCAATCATGATGAACCGCGCGCCATCTGACTGGGCTGCTTTCAATTGTGTTTCTAGGTCAGCCATATCAGAATTGGCGTAGCGATAGCGTTTGGCTTTGCACAAACGGATACCGTCGATAATGGAAGCGTGATTCAAACTGTCAGATATTATTGCATCCTCTGGACCGAGAAGTGGTTCAAACAGACCGCCATTTGCATCAAAGCAGGCGGCAAATAGGATTGCGTCATCTTTGTTTAGGAACTTGGCAAGGTCTTGTTCCAAGGTACGGTGTAAATCTTGTGTCCCGCATATGAACCGAACAGAGGCCATGCCGTAACCATGCGTGTCTATAGAGGATTGCGCCGCTTTGCTTAGCTGTTCGTTATTCGCAAGTCCAAGGTAGTTATTTGCGCAAAGATTTACGACTTTTTTGACCCCCGTAGGTGTTTCAACGGAAATACGACCACTTTGTGGAGATGTGATAAGACGCTCTTGTTTGTAGAGCCCATCCGTTTTGATTTGATCAAGTGTTGTGTTGATGTGGTCTAAAAATGGGCTGCCCATGAGAATCTCCTGTATCTTGGATTATAGTCCAACATAAGAGACTTTATGTCAATATAACGGATAAAATCTTATATAGTGGATTTAAGCATTTTTAACAACCAGGATCGCTCTAGCAGCATCCGTTGTTTTTATCGTGTGATTTGTATCCGCTGCGTACCGCAAGGTATCACCGACCGATAAGGTTTCTGATTGGCTATCAGACGTTACAGTCATGGTACCTTCTAGGACTGTTAAATGTTCTACACAGCCTTTTTTATGTGGCGCACTGTCAAGGCAAGCATTCGGATCGAATGTAATGTCATAAATCTCTGTCTTGCCAACTTCTTCTGTTGGGCTGAGAATTTTGATCACGCATTTCGCTTCGTTTTGACGAAGGACGGGTGTTTGATCTGCGCGTAAGAATTCAATGATCGGATTATCTGCATCACTTTCATCGTCTAACAGGCCTGAGAAATCGACGTTTAATGCACGGGTCAAGTTCCAGAGGCTGGCAATTGTTGGACTGGAACCACCGCGTTCTATCTGGGACAACATAGATCGTGAAATCCCTGACAGTTTTGCCAATGCATCCAAACTAAGACCTTTTGCCGTGCGTTCTTCTTTCAAACGTTTTGCAAGACGTAGTGTAATTTCAGGGTTCGAAGACATTAAGTGTGTTCCGTAATCGTAAGGGTCGAACCAAAATGATCTGCATAGGCCCTAAATGCAAATGGAAATTCGAAAATAATATCAGGGGGGACGTTTTCGACGTTAAAACTTCGGATTCTGGCTGGCTTGAAAATTCTGAGCGGGGTAAGGGAGCATATGGATATACAAGATATGAAACAAGCTTGCCGCCGTGCAGGGTTTGCCAACCGCAAAGAAGCCCATTCTATGGGGTTGGACAAAGAAGCCAATGCCCAACTGCTGTCGTTTTTGAAACAGGCGGAACCCGATCAGGTTATTGCAGCCTATATGCCAATCCGTACGGAAGTGTCGCCGCTGCCAGCTATGGCGAAAATGGTGGCGCGGGGAAACCGCGTTTGTGTGCCTGTGATTTTAGGTGAGGGGCAACCGTTGGAATTCCATGAATGGACGCCTGATATGGAAATGGTTGAGGGCATGTTTGGGGCCGCTATTCCCAAAGACGGCGTTGCTTTGTCGCCAGATATTATCGTGACGCCCTTGCTGGCGTTTGATCCTGCGGGTTACCGTATGGGGTATGGTGGTGGATTTTATGACCGTACGTTTGAAAAACTGACAGAGACAAAAAAGGTGTTGGCGATTGGCTATGCTTATTCAGACCAAGAAGTGATGATCGTACCGCGCGAAGAGACAGATTATAAGTTGAATGCAGTGATTACGGAAAAAGGTATTAGGCACTTCTCCGCTTTGTTGAGTAGATTTAGGATTTCAAATAGAGCATAGATTGATTATCTGGAATGGATGATTGTCTAATTTTGAGTTTGAAGTATTCGGTATCCTTGATGCCTCTGGCTCGCTTACGGATCATTCCTATACTGACATTACCAGCCTCTATCCTGGCGCTTGTGAGCTTGTGTTTGGCGTAGTTGCAGATGCCCACACAATGTTTCCGTAGGGATTTCGCGAACTTTTTTAGATAGAGCATCTGTGACTGATCTGCTATCAGGCACCAACGTTCCAGTTGCTCCGCCATCGCCTCAAATGAAGCGGCACTCCACAGCAGCTGAAGCTGTTCTTTCAAGACGTAAAGTGCATTCAGGTTGCTATTGCTCTCCAGCAACCTTTGCAGCTTGTCACTTTGTTTTTCACTCAACTTATCCGCATTTTTGAGCAACAGATAATGCGTCCCTTTCATCAACTCTTTACCACTTGGATCGGCCTTTCTGAACTCAAGTCGACGCTGATTATGGATAGCTTTGCTGTAGTTTTTCATGACGTGGAAACGGTCAAATACTATGTCGGCCAACGGCAAGGACTCTCTGACAGCCTTTTGGTAGGCAGGCCCCATATCCATCGCTACGGCCTTTATTTTGCAGGCTGTATCTGGTTGCAGTTGTTTCAAAAACCTTGAAAAAACCTCGGCAGTTCGGCCTGCTTCAACCCAGATCAGATGACCGCCAACCATATCGTAGACCACCGTCATGTAGTCATGACCTTTCGCCCGGGCAACTTCATCTACACCAATATATTCCAAGCCAGTTAGCTCTGCAGGATCAAGCGTAGGGAGAGTTTCAATAAGGTATGCCCTGTCGATATTCTTGACCGTTTCCCATCGTATATCCAAATGTCTGGAAACCGCTTGAATAGACATATGCCGACATAATCCACTGATCAGTCGGCAAAATCGGTGAGTGAAACGGCACCCTTTATCAACAAAATCACACCCCTCAATGCGGCGTTCGCCCTTGTTAATATAAACCTGCGCCAGCTCAATCTCGACCACACAAGGATACCCAAAAAGGGGGATGTCGTTTACTTGTCGGCGGACATGCTGGTTGATGCTTCCCTTCTGGCCTGTAGCAGGGTCTATAGCCCTCCTACGCGCGTCTCGGCTGCAGTGAATGACAATCTTAACACCGCCGTCATCCAGTTTAATTTCATTTACACGTTGCCCTTTGAGGCCTAAAATATGCTGCGAGATGTTGATTGTCATATACCTGCTCTATGTAAAGTTATCAGAAACCATACATATCAACAGGTTACTTGGCGGTCGGCATCTTTTTCTACTCAACAAAGCGGAGAAGAGCCAGGTATTATTACTTTTTGAATTGAATTTAAGTAAATAACTGGAGTGATAAACAAAGGCTTTCTAAAGTGACTGGACAAAAGATATATAGCCACTGGATTACGTCATCTGGGCAAGAGGGCGGGAATACCACCTCTGATCTTATTTTCCCTTATTGGAGCTTCACTAAAACTGTAATCGCCATATGTGCTTTGAAATTAGTAGAAGTCGGAAAGCTGGATTTAGACACACCAATCAAAGGCCAGGATTATACACTGCGCCAGCTTCTTGCTCATACTTCTGGTCTTCCAGATTATGGGCAATTCAAAGAATACGGGTTAGCGGTGAACGCAGGTGAAACGCCTTGGTCACGAGATAAAGTCCTGGATGTTGCTTTGTCGAATGGTCGACTGTTTCAGCCTGGTCAAGGTTGGTCATATTCAAATATTGGTTATATGTTCATTCGTGAATTGATTGAAGATGTAACAAAACAACCATTAGGTCGAGTTATAACTGATTTTATTTGTGCGCCTTTAGATTTGGCAAGCATTGTGCTCGCACAAACTCGCCAAGATTTTTCGCGTGTGTATTGGGGTCCTGGTGCAAATTATGATCCAGGCTGGGTTTATCATGGATGTTTGATGGGAACCGCAACTGATGCAGCACGTTTACTGCATGCGCTTTTCACAGGGGATTTGTTATTGCCTGAGATGCGCGAACAGATGTTTGCAAAACGAATACTTGGCGGCCCAATTGAAGGTAGGCCTTGGCAAGAATGTGGATATGCGCTGGGCCTTATGAGTGGTTCTATCGAAAATTTAGGGAATACGATTGGGCATTCTGGGGCTGGGCCATTTTGTGTTAACGCCGTGTACCATTTTCCGAATGTATCGAGCCCTGTTACGGTCGCTTGCTTTACAGATGGCAGTGATGAAGGGATCGCAGAATTTGCGGTTGCGAAAGTTGTTCAGGACCTATGAATTTGATCAATACTTTTTAAAGTTCAATTACCGTAGCTATATTTGAACGTTTATCAGTATGAACATTCACACTTTTGAATCCCATTCCTGTTTTTTGTATAGGGATTATTTTCACATCTGAGCTGTGCCAATGTTGTATTTCATAAGTCGCATAGGGCCGTTGCCAGAGCCAAGGGCGATTTTCAACGGCTGTGATATCTGGGTTGGGTGGGCGTTCATCTGTGTAGCCCAGAAAGTATAAATCAAAACCAAAGCTTGGGATTTCCTGTTTGGACAATAGAACCATCCCATAATCATCTTGTAGGCGGATTAGTTCGCTTTTGATGTCATTGGTGCGAAACGTTACATATCCAAGGGTTGCGCCACCACCAAGGGGCAGAGTTTTATCGCCTTGAGCCGTTAAAGGTTCCCCTTCAAAGGTATGTTGCAGCAATTCAATCTGAAAACCTTCTGGATCAAGGATATGGCCAAGGTAGGCAATATCGGCCCGCTGACTTGGTTCTGATAAAACGGTGACGCCTTTTTCTTTAAGCTGTTTGAAAGCCATATCAACATCAGGCAAGGTTAATCCAAATTTCCAGTATCTATCCAAAGGACCTGCTTTATAGACTGTATTATCAGTCGCTTGGTGCAATTCAATATATGTCTCTTGGTGGGGATAGTTTAACCGAATAACCGCACCATGTTTTGTTGCTGTGAACCCGAGAATGTTGACATAGAATTCTGCCAAACGTTCAGGGGACCGTACATTCAGAGACAGACTTAGAAATTTGGATGCCATGTATTTTAAACCTTACTGTGCAACTTCAAAGTGATCTTCACGAAGGAGGGCGCGGCCGTCTTCTTGGAGAACCCAATATTCGTTGGTGATGATGCCATGTGCGTTGTTCATTGTCCAAGAGGCTGAAACGCGAGCAGAGTGATCATCTAAAATGGTTGTCGTTGTTTTGCTGTAAACGACGTTATCAAAACCTTTGTTTACCAAGTTTGTCCAAAAGGCGAGGATTTCTGTTTTGCCTTTGAAGGTACCGAATGGTTTGACCACCATGATTGCATCATCTTCGTAGAGTGCGGTGGCACCTGCAGCATCGCCTGCGTTAAAAGCATCTTTCCATGCTTTGCTTGCGTTTGTAACTGCGATTTGAAGTGTAGCATCGTTTTGGGCTTTGGCTTCGGGTGTGTCTGATCCAGCGAATGCGGCTCCTGAAAATGCGATTGCGGCTGCTGTTGCAAGGGCGATGGATTTGATACCGTATGACATATTAATCTTCCTTCTGGGTATATGTATTTAAGTTTTAAATAGCATTGCGTGGCTTCATTGATTAGATATTTTATTCGTATTTAAAGTTGAATAAAATTATACAGTAATGATATGAATGTATTAAATGCAGCTTGTCGAAAGCATATATTTTGAAACCTAGCCCACATGATATGATGATCTTTTTAGAAGTGGTTGAAAGCAGAAGCTTTACAGGGGCTGCTGACATTATGGGACTTACAAAATCTGCTGTCAGTCATGCTGTAAATCGATTGGAAGAAAACGTTGGGCAAAAGTTGTTGCTGCGCACAACGCGGTCTATGTCGATTACCGATGCAGGGGCACGTATCTTGCCGCATTGCAAGCAGTTGTGCGAAACGTATGCTTTAACGTTGAACGACTTGCAATCTATGGGGACACAGGTTTCAGAGACATTGACGGTGACCGCTCCTGATGCGTTGAGCCAGTCGATTGTTGTGCCAGCTTTAGCAGCATTACAAAAAGGCAACGAGAATTTGTCGGTTAGGCTGATAACGGATGATAAGCCTGTTAAACTGATTGATCAAAAGATCGATGTTGCCATTCGTGTGGGAGCTGTTGGGCCACAGACGGCCTATGGTAAACGGATTGGGACGTTGCATGAACAGCTTTATGCCAGTCAGGATTATATTGACGGTATGGGTGGGATGCCCAAGAAATTCGCTGATTTGGAAAGCTGGGCGCATATTGCAAATGAATGGCAAGGTAGCCTTGTGCGGCATCGTTTGAATGCGACGGAAGCTATTGAAGTCACACCATATATTCGATGCAATGCCTTATCGGATGTTCTGACATTTGTAAGTCTTGGGAATGGTGTTGCGCTTATTCCTGATATTGCAGTGGAGCGGTTGGAAACAGATCATAGTCTTGTCCCCTTGTATAAAATGGCCTCGACGCCGATTTATGCGCTGCATCAATATGAGACTATGGTTCCTCAGAAGGTAAAGGGTTTTATCAAGTTATTGGCGCAGAAGTCAGTTTAGTCATGACGTTGGTTGTGGTTTTGGCTACTTTACATCCCCTAAGAAACTGATTTCAACGAAGCCTTACTATAACAGTGACATGAGTGTTCCCGCGGCTTTTTCACATTGTTCTTCATTAACAAATTTTCCGATATGTTCATGAATAAGAGTTCCGTAGGTTTTCCACATCTTACGGCGAATGTTGCGACCAGATTGTGTTATCTGTATTACTTTTCCTCTCCTATCATCTTTGAGTATGACTTCTTCTATCAAACCTTCTTGGTGAATTCGTTTTAATAATTTCGACAGATTTGATTGTTCAAATAACAGTCTTTCTGTGAGCTCATGAGGTCTTAACCCTTGTTCATTTCGCTCAAGTTCCCAAAGTACGTCATACCATTTTAAAGAAGGCAGCCCTTCTTTCTTCATTGTTGTATCAATCGATCGATAAATTTTCCGCGTTGATAAATTCATAGCAATCCATAGCTGTGTAACTTTTATATCTGGCTGCATGTTTTCACTTTTCTGTGTTCTACGATTTCCTGAGTTGCAATATAGATGCCTTTTCATCTAGGGCAATTTTAAAAGTAGATGCCTTTTCATCTACTTTTTATATGACTTAACTATAATGTTGAAATGGAGATCAAAAATGCAAAGAAAAATGAGTGTACTTGGCGCGACCTGCGGCGTGTTAATGTGTAGTATGCAATGGGCTTATGCTGAAATGGTAGATCTGGGGGGAGGTGCGTATCACTTTTTTGAAGACGGTTATGGTAGTTTAGTTGTGGTGGGTAAGAAGAGTGTTCTCGTTTCAGACCCAGCTTGGTCTAGCCGTGCAGAAAATATGAAAAAAGAAATCGCAAGCCTGACTGATAAGCCGATTTCGCATGTTGTTTTATCGCATGAACATTATGATCATGCTGGCGGTACAGAGGTTTTCAAAGATGCAGAGATTGTTTGTCAGGATAACTGTCAGGGATTTTTTGATTTAGACGTATTGGGTTCAGCGCCAGAAAAAGTGACAATGTCATTTAAACATAGCTTAAGCATCGATCTTGGTAACAAAGTGGTCGATTTGCACCATTGGGCCAGTGGTGACGGTGTGGCATCAACTGTACTGCATGTGCCTTCTGCAGATGTTGCAGCATTGAGTGATTTGTATGAAGGTCCGCGTGCTTTCACAGATAAGATGTGGCTGGATGATAAGAACGTTCTTGGAGCGCGTGTTATTTTGAATAATACCGCTGCCTTGAATGCAAAACATGTGATTGGTGGCCATTCTGATGACACTAATCCACAAGCGTTACAGGAACATGCAGAATTCCATAATGATATTTATGAGGCGGTTAAGGCCAAGTTGGATGCGATTATCGCAAAAGACGGTGCAGGGGCGGCGTGGAAAGCTTTGGGAGGCTCATTACAAGCTGAAATCAGACTACCTGAATATCAAGATTGGAAAGGCTACGATGCAAATATCGAAAGCCACGTGTGGCGTACAGGTATGTCAATCATGCACGGTGGTTAAAGCATAACTACATATTATAAATGATCGTTTACTGGCAGTAACTTCGTGAGTTAGTGCCAGTAAATAAGCAATAGATGAAACCCGTATTGTGTTTTCAAAGTATAAATTTAAATCAAGTTTATATTTTCCTAAAACGAAACCCCAAACTATCTAGCTCCTCCTATATCGCAATTCTATGAGGCAGTTATTTCTAGTTGATGGGAAGTGCTAATGACTGTTACTTGAAAGCCAACAAGCGTATATTAAAGCATATCGTTTGTATGATCAGCAATCCATTCAAATACCCGCTCTGGCCCATGTGATAAAGAGGTTTTTTCACGCGACATTACATATCCCACATTACTCGTGACAACGTCGCTCGTTGCTTGTACCAGTTGTTTCTTATGTAAAAGGTCATCGATTAACCCAAGCCATCCCAGTGCAATACCATCACCTGCAACAGCTGATTGTAAGATTAAATCATAATTGTTAGAGCTTATATAATTTTGTGACCGACTTCCAACAATACCGAGAGTATCAAACCAAAATTGCCAATTCATCCAATATGCTGATGGTGGTATTGCCATGCTCAGAAGTTGGGTTTCCAATAATTCTTTAGACGATGATATAGGGCCGTTTTTTTGGATAAAACCTGGACTGCAAACCGCTGCGACTTTTTCTCTTACTAACAAAACGTCGTCATGTTCCATTGTGTCCAAGGCAGCCATGTGGATATGGATATCACAATCATCGTCTCCTATGATGATTGTCCAGTAGACAATTGATTTTGTTTGATTTTAAATTTAGTAAAATCGTCGAATACCCAGCCATTTTTAAGGGTGTCAAAGATTATTTTTAGCAGCTTACGTGCTGTGGCAATGATAGCCTTACCAAACCCACGTCGTTCTTTAATTTTTTGATAAAAACTGTTGAGATACCCCGAATAACGAATAGCAATGAGCGTGCACTGTACCAACGTGGTGCGCATAAGCTTGTTTCCACGTTTGGTTATCCTACCGCGATTATCAGTATCGTTGGATTGGCTGACGCGCGGCACTATGCCAATATAGGCGGCCAGCTTATCAGGCGTGGCAAAGTCATCGATGTTGCCAATGCCCGACAACAAGACCGCCGCCGACCGCGAACCTATACCTTTGATACTGGTCAGCCCTTCAAACCCCACCAGCTTTTCACCAGCAGTTTCGATTGCACGGTCAAGTTCCGCTAGAGTAACAGTCAAGCTTAAAGCCTGATCCCGTAATGCGCCCAGCTCAATTTTTTCCAAAGGTGTAAATTGGCTCAGATCAAGGGCCAGAAGTCGTTTCTTGCTCGACAAACCCTCTTTCTTCAATTTCATCCCATGGCGATTGAACATGCCATGGATTTTATTGAGCAGCATGGTGCGCTGTTTGACGAGAAGATCGCGCGTTTGGGTTGTTGACGCTAATTCCGATTCCGCTGTAGATTTTAGACGCGTTTCTGGCAACATATCCTTGGACAGAAAAAATGCCAAAGCCCGCGCATCATTGCGGTCGGTTTTTTTCACCGACTTGCGGATCACCTGGAATTGGCGCGGGTTGACAATGACAATGCGTCCCACACATGGCCGCAATTCACCATAAAACCAAGCGGAATTGCCCGTGGCCTCAACCGCTAACTCGTCATCCGCATCCACACTGTGGCAGAAGCGGTCCAAGTCAACTTGTGACAGCTGGAATGTTTCAAAATGTTCCGAACCATCCACTTCAAGACGGCAGATCGTAAAAGAATTCGTATGTAGGTCGACACCAATAAAAGCCATGTGCTATACTCCCTTTGTTAGGAGGCGGAGCCCCAGATGGGCTGTGAACGGCCAAACCAAACTCCTATACAAGGTCACCGACCTAAATCGGGCCTTAAGAAGGCTGTTCGGAAACAGGCGAAGGCTATTCTCCTTTACAGGGTCACAATGCCCTAAGTTACGATTCAGCCTGAAACCTATCCGCCTCCCCAAATTCTGTAACAGATTCAGGGCTGTTGGTCGCTCACAAATCATTCATACCTTCTCCTTTGTTTAAGCGCGTTTGTGAACTAAGGATTTGAATTTCTATTTCATCCCCTAATTCAGATCGTAGATGTGATAATTTGGGAAGTAACCAAAATGTTGAAAAGGCGAAATCCGTTGAAATACGAACTCTTGGTTTTGATTTACGTTCCAGTAAGGTGGTCACAGAGTTACCCATCTGTCGCATCGCTGGTCCGATGACGTTTTGTAGACGTAACCCTTCGTGGGTTAAGGTAACTCCACGGTGCTCTCTTTTGAATAATGCAACTCCCAGATCTAACTCTAAAGCTTTGATCCGTTGAGAGATTGAAGATTGTGTCAGCCCTAGGGATGTAGCTGCACCCGTAAAATTTCCGTGACGAGCGACAAGATCAAACACAAAAAGACCATGTAAATTTTGACCAAACTTCCTATTAGAAAAATTAATGTCACTCATTATTTATTACCTACTGCAAACGTTCTCAAAAATATCCCACATATTACCCAGCGTGAATCTTACGCTATGTCAGTTATGCGCTTTTTAAAAGTGTATTGAAGAAAATATATATTTACGGGGAGACATTGATGTCAAACGAACCACCATTAACAGATCTGCCGATTCAAACCGATAGTACTGGGTACTACGAAGGCTTTAATCGGATGGTCACAATCGGAGGAAAGGCTATTCTTGCCTTTCTCGTCATATGGGCAATTACGTTGCCTTCACAAGCGGCTTCTGTTTTGGGTTCCATCCAAGGGTTTGTAATGGCTAATTTCTCGGTCTGGTATATGGTCGTGATGGGCGCATTCTTTATTGTAAGCTGTGGTCTGGCTTTTATGCCTGCTGCAGGAAAACTTAAACTTTCTTCTCATGGTGAAGACCCTGAATTTTCAAGCTTTTCGTGGTTTTCAATGATGTTCTCTGCTGGCATTGGTGTTGGTATGCTTACTTATGCAACAGCAGAACCTATGTATCACTTCCAGAATAACCCAGAGGTAATTCAAGGTCTGACAACTGGTGCTACTGTTGAAAATGTTGCGAGTGGTGCACCTGCTGATAATGTACGCTCTGCTTATAAATGGTCGTTCCTGCATTGGGGTGTAACAGCTTGGTGTTGTTACTCACTGATTGGGCTTTCTCTTGCCTATTTCAGCTACCGCCGCGATCTGCCATTAACGATCCGCTCAGGCATTACATCTATCTTTGGGAAAAACCTTAGCGGTGTTTTCGGTAATATCGTGGACATCACTGCCGTTGTTGCAACAATCCTTGGCGTCGCGGTAACGCTCGGTGTTGGCGTAAACCAGTTTGCATCAGCGATTTATAAAATTTCTGGAGCTGAGTGGCTATTAAATGATTTGGGAGAGCCAATAGCGCCTGTAATTATCGTTTCAATTATCGTCATTATGTTTCTATCTACTCTGTCAGCACTTTCTGGTGTTGGTAAAGGTATTAAATGGCTATCAAACACGAACATGGCTTTGTCTATGTTTGTCTTGATTTTCCTGATGGTTTTTGGTGCCAGTGCATTTGCCTTTAAAGCCTTCTTTTTCGGGATATATGACTATGTTGTAAACTTCCCATCTATGATGTTGACTAAATGGACGGCGGATGGAAACCCAGACTCAGAAATTTCCAAGCTTGCTGGCTGGCAAGGTGGTTGGACAATTTTCTATTGGGCTTGGTGGGTAGCGTTTGCACCTTTTGTTGGTTTGTTTCTAGCGCGTGTTTCACGCGGTCGTACGGTTCGCGAGTTTGTAATAGGTTCTGCAATTGTACCAGGTGTTATGTGCTTTGTATGGTTCACGGTCGCAGGCGGTACAGCCATTAACCTAGAACTGACTGGTCAGGCACAAGGTGCCATCTTAAACGCACCTCCTACACAGCAATTGTTCGAGACTATGGGCGTATTGTTGTCACCAACACTGGCTTGGTGCATGTGGGTTGTAATCTTTGTCCTACTGCTAACCTATTTGGTGACGACAGTTGATAGTGCCATCCTAATCGTCAACACGATTAATGCGGCTGGTGATGCATCTCCTAAGAAGCCAATTCACATTATTTCTTGGGGTATTGCTCTTGGGTTAGTGATGGCATCGTTACTGTTGCTTACACAGACCGACGCAGATGGAAACACAGTTAGTGGCCTCAAGGCACTGCAATCGGCAATGATTGTAGGAGCACTACCATTTTCAGCAGTGATGATGCTCATGTGTGGTGCTTTGGTAAAAGCTGTGTGGCGTGACAGTAAACGTCTGAAGAATGGTGTTCCAAGTACAATTGGTGAAATGGGTGGTGAAACTAGCCACGCTAAATCTTAAAACATGTAGGGTTATCCTAATTTGAAAAGGGATAGCCCTATTATGATTTGCCTGACGTTTTATTATCGCGGGGCCTAACCAATATTAAGTTATGTATCGTGGCAACTTTCTCTTTGAGTTGTTCCTCCCCAGGTTTGCCAGCCATATAAGTTGGTAATATACGATACCGAAACGGCGCTGGAACTTGGCGCCGTTTCTTTTTGCGTTGAAATACAATTTTTACTGATAATCATCGTTCATTCCTAAATTATAAAACCAGCTAGTATTCCTGTTCATCTCCGTATATCGCAAAGACATGAGACTTTTATTTCTAGGTGATGTGATGGGCCGCGCTGGCCGTAAAGCTGTGGCAGAACGTTTGCCGCAGTTGCGCAAGGATTGGCGGCTGGATTTTGTTGTGGTCAATGGCGAAAACGCCACGGGTGGGATGGGCTTGTCTATCGGACATGCCAAAATTTTACTCGAAGCAGGGGCCGATTGTGTGACCCTTGGTGATCATGCTTTTGATCAACGAGATATGATGAAAGGTGTGGAAGAGGATGCACGGATACTGCGTCCTTTGAACTATGCCGCGATTGCCCCTGGTAAAGGCGCACGCCTGTTTAATGCACCTAATGGGAAAAAGGTATTTGTGGCGCAAGCGCTGGGGCAGGTTTTCATGAAAAAACCTTTTGCCGATCCGTTTTCACATTTGGACCAAGCATTGAAAGCGGCACCCATTGGCAAGGTTGCTGATGCGGTGATCGTTGATTTCCATGCGGAAGCCACATCTGAAAAGATGGGTATGGGGCATTGGCTGGATGGGCGTGCATCGCTGGTTGTAGGCACGCATACACATGTACCAACTTCGGATACGCAAATCTTGCCAGGCGGGACTGCATTGCAATCTGATGCGGGGATGTGTGGCGATTATAATAGTGTTATTGGTATGGAAAAGATGGAGCCTCTACGTCGCTTTGTGACAGGGATGAATAAAGAGCGGTTTACCCCTGCGGCGGGTGAAGCGACTTTGTCTGGTGTGTTTGTGGAAACGGATGACAATACAGGTTTGGCGGTTGATGTGGCCCAAGTGCGCCAAGGTGGACGTTTGCAACAGTCTGGGCCTGCATGAATGCGTTTTTAAGGACACGAGCTGGGCTTATAGCTGCACTCGTATTTTTCGGTATGGTATGGGGGCTGACGATTCCGCTGATGAAGATCGCGGTTTCGACAGGCCACAAACCGTTTGGTCTTATCTTTTTAGAACTGGCATTCATGACCGTTTATTTGGCGCTGGTTTCTAGGTTTCAGGGCCAATTCCCAACACTTAACAAAGACCGTATTATTGTTTTTGTTGTAATTGCATTTTCCGGAACTTTGATCCCAACGACCCTAAGTCTTGTCGCCATACAGCATATCCCAGCTGGGATTTATTTTCCAATAATTGGTTAAAACCACCAGCTTTTAGCTGGTCAGCTTTAGCGTTATTTAGGCTCTTCTCCGCTTTGTTGAGTAGAAAAAGATGCCGACCGCCAAGTAACCTGTTGATATGTATGGTTTCTGATAACTTTACATAGAGCAGGTATATGACAATCAACATCTCGCAGCATATTTTAGGCCTCAAAGGGCAACGTGTAAATGAAATTAAACTGGATGACGGCGGTGTTAAGATTGTCATTCACTGCAGCCGAGACGCGCGTAGGAGGGCTATAGACCCTGCTACAGGCCAGAAGGGAAGCATCAACCAGCATGTCCGCCGACAAGTAAACGACATCCCCCTTTTTGGGTATCCTTGTGTGGTCGAGATTGAGCTGGCGCAGGTTTATATTAACAAGGGCGAACGCCGCATTGAGGGGTGTGATTTTGTTGATAAAGGGTGCCGTTTCACTCACCGATTTTGCCGACTGATCAGTGGATTATGTCGGCATATGTCTATTCAAGCGGTTTCCAGACATTTGGATATACGATGGGAAACGGTCAAGAATATCGACAGGGCATACCTTATTGAAACTCTCCCTACGCTTGATCCTGCAGAGCTAACTGGCTTGGAATATATTGGTGTAGATGAAGTTGCCCGGGCGAAAGGTCATGACTACATGACGGTGGTCTACGATATGGTTGGCGGTCATCTGATCTGGGTTGAAGCAGGCCGAACTGCCGAGGTTTTTTCAAGGTTTTTGAAACAACTGCAACCAGATACAGCCTGCAAAATAAAGGCCGTAGCGATGGATATGGGGCCTGCCTACCAAAAGGCTGTCAGAGAGTCCTTGCCGTTGGCCGACATAGTATTTGACCGTTTCCACGTCATGAAAAACTACAGCAAAGCTATCCATAATCAGCGTCGACTTGAGTTCAGAAAGGCCGATCCAAGTGGTAAAGAGTTGATGAAAGGGACGCATTATCTGTTGCTCAAAAATGCGGATAAGTTGAGTGAAAAACAAAGTGACAAGCTGCAAAGGTTGCTGGAGAGCAATAGCAACCTGAATGCACTTTACGTCTTGAAAGAACAGCTTCAGCTGCTGTGGAGTGCCGCTTCATTTGAGGCGATGGCGGAGCAACTGGAACGTTGGTGCCTGATAGCAGATCAGTCACAGATGCTCTATCTAAAAAAGTTCGCGAAATCCCTACGGAAACATTGTGTGGGCATCTGCAACTACGCCAAACACAAGCTCACAAGCGCCAGGATAGAGGCTGGTAATGTCAGTATAGGAATGATCCGTAAGCGAGCCAGAGGCATCAAGGATACCGAATACTTCAAACTCAAAATTAGACAATCATCCATTCCAGATAATCAATCTATGCTCTATTTGAAATCCTAAATCTACTCAACAAAGCGGAGAAGTGCCTTTTAGGCTCTTCTCCGCTTTGTTGAGTAGAAAAAGATGCCGACCGCCAAGTAACCTGTTGATATGTATGGTTTCTGATAACTTTACATAGAGCAGGTATATGACAATCAACATCTCGCAGCATATTTTAGGCCTCAAAGGGCAACGTGTAAATGAAATTAAACTGGATGACGGCGGTGTTAAGATTGTCATTCACTGCAGCCGAGACGCGCGTAGGAGGGCTATAGACCCTGCTACAGGCCAGAAGGGAAGCATCAACCAGCATGTCCGCCGACAAGTAAACGACATCCCCCTTTTTGGGTATCCTTGTGTGGTCGAGATTGAGCTGGCGCAGGTTTATATTAACAAGGGCGAACGCCGCATTGAGGGGTGTGATTTTGTTGATAAAGGGTGCCGTTTCACTCACCGATTTTGCCGACTGATCAGTGGATTATGTCGGCATATGTCTATTCAAGCGGTTTCCAGACATTTGGATATACGATGGGAAACGGTCAAGAATATCGACAGGGCATACCTTATTGAAACTCTCCCTACGCTTGATCCTGCAGAGCTAACTGGCTTGGAATATATTGGTGTAGATGAAGTTGCCCGGGCGAAAGGTCATGACTACATGACGGTGGTCTACGATATGGTTGGCGGTCATCTGATCTGGGTTGAAGCAGGCCGAACTGCCGAGGTTTTTTCAAGGTTTTTGAAACAACTGCAACCAGATACAGCCTGCAAAATAAAGGCCGTAGCGATGGATATGGGGCCTGCCTACCAAAAGGCTGTCAGAGAGTCCTTGCCGTTGGCCGACATAGTATTTGACCGTTTCCACGTCATGAAAAACTACAGCAAAGCTATCCATAATCAGCGTCGACTTGAGTTCAGAAAGGCCGATCCAAGTGGTAAAGAGTTGATGAAAGGGACGCATTATCTGTTGCTCAAAAATGCGGATAAGTTGAGTGAAAAACAAAGTGACAAGCTGCAAAGGTTGCTGGAGAGCAATAGCAACCTGAATGCACTTTACGTCTTGAAAGAACAGCTTCAGCTGCTGTGGAGTGCCGCTTCATTTGAGGCGATGGCGGAGCAACTGGAACGTTGGTGCCTGATAGCAGATCAGTCACAGATGCTCTATCTAAAAAAGTTCGCGAAATCCCTACGGAAACATTGTGTGGGCATCTGCAACTACGCCAAACACAAGCTCACAAGCGCCAGGATAGAGGCTGGTAATGTCAGTATAGGAATGATCCGTAAGCGAGCCAGAGGCATCAAGGATACCGAATACTTCAAACTCAAAATTAGACAATCATCCATTCCAGATAATCAATCTATGCTCTATTTGAAATCCTAAATCTACTCAACAAAGCGGAGAAGTGCCGTTATTTACATAAGGTTTCCTTCCATTTTAAGACCCAGCGTTGCGGTAAGGTCTTAAAATGGAAGGAAACCTTATGATCTATTCTACTGGAAGTCATAGCAGATATTATCACAGATACCATATCGTTTGGGTAACAAAATATCGTTACAAGGTGCTGCGTGGTGAAATGCGTGAGCGTATTCGGACATTGATACGACAAACGTGCAATGAATTGGGCGTACACATTGAAAAAGGCGTATTGTCTACCGACCATGTGCATATGTTTGTGTCAGTCCCGCCGCACGTCCCAATTTCAAAGGTGATGCAACGCGTAAAAGGGAGGTCCTCATACAAGATACAGCGGGAGTACCCCGAATTACGCAAACGCTATTGGGGGCAACGGTTCTGGGCTAGAGGCTATTTTTCAACGACGAGTGGAAATGTGACGGATGACGTTATTCGTCAGTATCTTGAATTACATTCAAAACGTGAACCTACCGACGAAAGTCGGTAGTTGTTCAGTCTGTGACGGCTTCCTTGGTGCCGATGTTTGCACTGCCAATTGCAATTCTTTTGAAGTTGGAAAAATTTGAATGGCGCCGTGCGGTTGGCATTCTATTGGGTTTATGTGCAATTTTACTTTTGGTTGGACCCTCAACGAGCCTTCCTGACCCAGCAAAAGCAGCTTTCGTATTGTTGGCTTGCCTCGCACCGCTTTGTTATGGGATTGAAGATAATTTTGTCGCTAAATTTACATTGCGAGGCCTTACGCCTGTTCAGGCGATATTAGGTGCGTCTTTAGTTGGGTTTATACTTGTTACGCCTGCGATGATACAAACTGGGCAGTGGATTTCTTTGAACCGTGTTTGGGGGCCCGCAGAATGGGCCATTTTGGGAATGAGTGTTTTGCACGGTTTCGCCTATACTGGATATGTTTGGTTGGTCGCACGCGCTGGCCCAGTTTTTGCAGCACAAGTCGCTTATTTGGTGACAGGATTTGGTGTTCTTTGGTCCATCCTTTTGTTGAATGAAAGTTATTCAACATGGGTTTGGCTTGCATTGATATTAATGCTTGCAGGGCTGTTTTTAGTTCAGCCAAAAGGTGAAGATCACAGCTAACGGCTTGAAGTGTTGTGTTTCTTACGGCACCATACCCAAAAGACAGGAGCAAATAAGTGCTGACAGGTTTTATTCCAGATGCATGGCATGCAGGGATCGCGATTTGCATTGTGATTGTGATGTTTGTTCTGTTTGTTCGCGAAAGTTATCCGACGGAAGTTGTTGCGCTTTCTGGGGCCGCTGCTTTGATTTTAACAGGTATATTACCTTATCAAGATGCGTTGGGCGTTTTGTCTAATCCAGCTCCTTGGACGATTGGGGCGATGTTTATTCTATCAGGGGCTTTGGTGCGTACAGGGGCTTTGTCACATGTGACCACTTGGGTCAGTTTACATGGAAAAGAACGGCCCAAATTTGTGCTGGGCATGTTGGCAGTGTTTGTTGTTTTGGCTTCTGCTTTTATGAACAACACACCTGTTGTGGTTATTATGATCCCTATTGCTGTTCAGATGGCAAAAATCATGGGAACCTCTGCATCGAAATTGTTGATCCCTTTATCTTATGTCGCAATCTTGGGTGGGATTTGCACGTTGATCGGGACATCTACGAACCTACTGGTTGATGGTGTGGCACGAGCTGAGGGCTTGGAACCTTTCTCGATGTTTGAAGTTACCCCTTTGGCCGTGGTTCTGGTGGTATTTGGTGTTCTATATCTGCGTATACTTGCACCGCATTTACTACCGAACAGAACATCTATGGCAGATATGTTAGGCAAAACATCCTCGAAACGATTTTTGACAGAGGCAGTTGTGACGGCTGGATCGTCATTGATTGGGCGAAAACCATTAGAGGTAGATGCATTTAAGCGCGATGGTGGACGTGTGGTTGATGTTCTGCGGAATGAAGAATCGCTACGACGTGATCTGAAAAATGTGATGCTTGAAGCGGGAGATCATGTGATTTTGCGCAAGTCAGCGGGTGAATTACTAAGCTTAAAAGACAATAAAGACGTGTTGTTGGCAAATATGGTGTCGAGCAAAGAAACCAATACGGTTGAAGTGTTGATTACACCAGGATGTGGTTTGATTGGTCGTACATTAGGGGAATCGCGTTTGCGCCGCCGGTACGGTGTGTATCCAATAGCTGTGCATCGTCGTAATCAGAATATTGGATTGCAATTGGATGCGGTGACTGTGCGTGTTGGGGATACGCTTTTACTAGAAGGCTCTGACGAAGACATTGGACGTTTGGCCAGCGATATGAATATGGTAAATTTAAACCAACCAAGTGAACAAGCGTATCGCCGTGGCCGTGCGCCGATTGTGATTTTAGCGCTAGCATCGGTTGTGATCTTAGCCGCTATCGGCATGGCGCCAATTTTTGCGGTGGCTGTCGTGGCTGTTGCAGGTGTTTTACTGACACGGTGCATCGATGCAGAAGAAGCGTTTGGGGCTGTTGATGGGCGATTGCTGGTTCTGATTTTTGCAATGTTGGGTATTGGGGCAGGCTTACAATCCTCTGGCGCCGTAGCGTTGATTGCCAATACTGTTGCCCCGTATTTGCATGGGCTTCCGCCGTTTATGATGGTTTGGGCGATCTTTTTATTAACCTCGATTTTAACAGAACTTGTCTCAAACAACGCGGTTGCTGTTGTAGTGACACCTATTGCTGTGGCCTTGGCCCATCAACTTGGC
Organism: Amylibacter sp.; assembly: GCA_965206885.1. Taxonomy (GTDB): domain Bacteria; phylum Pseudomonadota; class Alphaproteobacteria; order Rhodobacterales; family Rhodobacteraceae; genus Amylibacter. The sequence continues at coordinate 195,439 of CBDBLJ010000019.1, forward strand.
ATCGACCCGCGTCCATTGGTTGTGGCGGTTATGGTGGCTGCATCGGCAAGCTTTGCGACACCAATTGGATATCAAACAAATACGCTTGTGTATGGACCTGGTGGGTATGCATTTATGGATTTTCTAAAAATAGGTGTGCCGTTGAATATCAGTATTGGTCTGATAACCAGTTTAATTGTTCCGATTTTATGGCCTTTGTAATTGTAATGCTATGGCACGTAAAAAGAAGAATACGTCACTCCCTGCGCCATTTTTAAAAAGATTATCTTTGCTAGAAGATAAAATGGATCATCGAAATGAGTATCCTTTCAACCTTCCTTGGTTGCAGGATGGCACATTTGAAATGACGTTTGATACGCCTGTCACAATTATTGTTGGAGAAAATGGAACTGGGAAATCAACACTAATAGAAGCTATTGCAGCTTTAAGTGGTTATGATGAGGCTGGTGGTGGAAAAGGTTACCGACCAGTGGATCATTCAGAAGCCATAGACAAAAGCGGTAGTGGCTTGGCCAATGTATTAAGGGCAGGATGGTTGCCAAAGGTTACGGATGGTTGGTTCTTTAGGGCTGAATCTTTTTTCTCTGTCGCGCGTTATCTTGATGATGCTGCGAAAGGTTCTGGGCCTCCGCCAGATTTTCTATCTTGGTCACATGGTGAAGGTTTTATTAGGTTCTTTGAAGAGCGAATGAAATTTCAAGGCATATATTTTATGGATGAGCCTGAAAGTGCCTTATCTCCTAAACGTCAGTTAGAATTGTTGCGTATACTGCATAAAATACAAAGATCGGCTGTGTCACAAGTTATACTGGCGACACATTCCCCAATTCTTATGGCGTTACCCGAAGCGCGCGTCTTACAGGTGACACGGCATGGTATTAACGAAATCGATTATAGATTGACGGATCATTTTTGTATAGGTTCATGTGTTTTGAGACTCACGCGGCTTCGGCCTGAGTGATTCGAAGGTACTCCATGGGTGTCTTACCTTTCAAGGCGTGATGTGGTCTGAATGTGTTATATTTTTCGACAGCTTTTCTCAGTTCAAACCGCATAGCTCCAATGCTATCGGCAATCAGATCACAACAATCATAGAATTCCTCGCGGAAGGTGCGGTTTCCACGCTCAACGCCACCATTGTATTTCGGTCTGGCTGGCGGCAATACAATGAGCGGGATTTTCATCTGCTCACACGCCGTCTCAAAATCGGCCATAAACTCGGAGCCACCATCAACTTGAATTGAGAGGATTTTATAGGGAGCTATTTCCACAAGCTCTTCCAAAAACCGTTTGGCAGAGCGTGCGGTGGCATTCGAATAAATTTGCGCGTGGATGTGCTTGCTACGCCGTTCCCAGGCCTGAAAGTGCTTGCAGGTGACGCCGTTTTTCGTGGCAGTCATGTGGTCGATCTGCACACGTTCTCCAATCTCTATATCTTTGTAATCCTTATATTTCCATCCTTTGGCGTGGCCCTTGGAGAAGTTACGCTTGCGCTTTTGTGGTGCAGACCTTGATCGTGTAATCAGGCCTTTCTTGCGTAGAAAACCCAAGATACGCCCCACGGTGCTATCGCTTATGATTTGGTTTTTATCGCGCCGCAAGATGGCCCCTATTTTTTCCTTACCGTAGGTTTTATTGTCGCGGCGAATTTCGAGCACCAACTGTTTTTCTGCCTCACCCCACTGTGACTTATTGCGGTGTTTTGGGGCCTTTGATGGCGGCATAATCCCTTGCGCCAAATCCTTCAAAACCCGCTTGTAGCGATAATAAGTAGACCGAGAGATGCCGACAAATTCAGCGCATTTTGCTAGAGAAACACCCTCTGCGCGTAAAGCTTCCCATTGCCGAACCGTGTCTTCGTATTTGATACGGTACGCATCCAAACATTCTTGTGTCCGCGCCCAAGCATAAAGTTTATAAACGTTCTTGTGCAGTCTTATGATTTGCATATTGGCCTCGTGAGTTGGTTTTTTACAATACTCAGTCTCCGAGGCCGCCTAAATCTTGGCAACAAAAAAACAGTCTCACATCTATCTGAACTTATTCATTTTAAGCTTTATCAAGATTTCACAATTGATCCTGAAGCTTTCATAAAAGATGCATTGCGCGATAAGGAATATTAAAAGCTTTTCCTATACCCCTATTGAATCCCAGCCGAGCAGTTTCTATAAGTCCCAAACACGTATTCACTAAAGGGGTTAGCATCATGGCAGGCCATTCCAAATGGGCAAATATTCAGCACCGTAAAGGGCGTCAGGATAAATTGCGTTCAAAGCTTTTTTCAAAGCTTGCAAAAGAGATCACAGTTGCTGCGAAAATGGGCGAACCTGACCCAGATAAAAACCCACGTCTACGCTTGGCTGTTAAAGAGGCAAAATCGCAATCTGTACCAAAGGATGTGATTGATCGCGCGATCAACAAAGCTGTCGGAGGGGACGCCGAAAGTTACGATGAAATCCGCTACGAAGGTTACGGCCCAGCAGGTGTTGCGGTGATCGTGGAAACAATGACTGACAACAGAAACCGCACGGCATCGACTGTGCGTTCATTGTTTACGAAATCTGGTGGTAACTTGGCTGAAACAGGTGCGGTTTCATTTATGTTCGAACGCAAAGGTTTGGTTGTATATCCAGCCGATGCCACCGATGCGGATACAATGTTTGAGCATGCGATTGAAGCTGGTGCTGAAGATGTTGAAAGTACAGAAGATGGTCATGATATTTATTGTGGCGATACAGATCTGAACGAAGTGTCCAATGCTTTGGAAGCTGTTTTAGGCGAGTCAGAAAGTACAAAATTGATCTGGAAGCCAACGACGACAACAGATTTGGATTTTGAAGGCGCTGAAAAATTGATGCGCTTGATTGAAAATCTAGAAGATGATGACGACGTGCAAAAAGTCACAACTAATATGGATGTGTCTGATGAGGTTATGGCGCAGCTTTAATTCATCTGGTCTATGTGCCAAGCGTGTTCAACGGCACTTTTAGATAAGTCACGCCATTGTCGTCTGCGTCGGGCATATTTCCTGCCCGCATGTTCACTTGTAGTGATGGAATAATCAGTTTCGGCATGGCCAATTGCGTATCGCGTTGGGTGCGCAGTTTGACGAATTCTTCTTCTGTACGATCATTTCCAATGTGAACATTCTTAAGCTTTTGTTCACTAACAGTGCTTTCCCATATAAATTGATCGCGACCAGGGGCTTTATAATCGTGACCAACGAAAATACGTGTTTCATCTGGTAGGGATAGGATTTTTTGTATGGATGCGAATAAATCTTCTGCTGATCCACCTGGGAAATCTACGCGCGCTGTACCAAAGTCGGGCATAAAGAGCGTGTCACCGACAAAAGCTGTGTTTTCGATGACATATGTCAGGCAAGCGGGTGTATGGCCTGGAGTATGCATGACCTTTGCAGAAAGATTACCGATATTAAATGTATCACCATCTCTGAACAATTGGTCAAATTGCGAACCATTGCGCTGGAATTCGGTGCCTTCATTGAAAATTTTGCCAAAGGTATTTTGGACGAGGATGATCTGATCTCCAATCCCAATTTCGCCGCCCAGTTTTTCTTGAAGATATGGAGCGGCTGATAAGTGATCTGCGTGGACATGGGTTTCCAGTATCCATTCGACCGAGAGATTGTTTCCTAAAACATGAGTGATGAGATCATCTGCTGATTTCGTGTCAGTCTCGCCTGAAGCGTAATCAAAATCCAAGACGGAATCGATTATGGCGCAGGATTTTGTGCTTGGATCTTTGATGATATAAGAAACGGTATTGGTTGCTGAATCAAAGAACCCATCAATGCTCGGCTGCATATGTTCCTCCATTGTAAAACTCAGATGTTCTGACTTCTGATCTTACCGTAGAATAAAATCTCAAAGCTTTCCAGCGAACAGTCTTAGAATTTTCGTTACCATTGCGTGAATAAATTCATAACGCACAAAATCTAAAAGTAATAATTTGCACGTAGAACACTGCAACCTAAAGACCGAGTAAAGTGTATTTTCTCAAGGTTGCGTTTTGCACCAGCTACGCTTTTTGAAATTTAGTTCGGTTCCTATAGGAAATTCCTAAGGTGAATAATCCTACGTAAAGTCTAAATAACCTTAAAATACGCGCAGAATGACGCATGCGCGTTCCTCGTTACAAATGGTAGACGAGTACATTGTGTATAAATCCGCCGATTCTTTAACAAGAACGCGGACGCTTGAACAAGGAGGTTTGTCATGCGCATAGGTACTCCGAAGGAGATCTTTGAAGGTGAGACAAGGGTGGCAATGACGCCATCGTCTGCACTTGAATTACAAAAACTGGGATTTGAATGTTTGATTGAAAAAGGGGCAGGTGATGCCTCTCGTTTTTCTGATCAGGATTATAAAGATGCTGGCGTAAAAATAGTTGGCACTGCTGCTGCTCTTTATAAACAAGCAGATATTGTCGCGAAAGTACGCCCACCAGAAGATATTGAAGTGAAACGTTTGCGCAAAGGCCAAACCTTGATTTCATTCTTCTATCCAGCTCAAAATGAAACGCTCATGGCTGCTGCCAATAAAAAGGGCGCACATGTGATTGCCATGGACATGGTTCCACGTATTTCGCGCGCCCAGAAAATGGATGCATTGTCATCAATGGCAAACATCGCGGGTTACCGCGCTGTTATGGAAGCTGGCAATAACTTTGGCCGTTTCTTTACAGGTCAAATCACAGCTGCTGGTAAAGTTCCACCTGCCAAGGTTTTGGTTGTGGGTGCTGGTGTGGCTGGTTTGGCGGCGATTGGCGCTGCACAGTCATTAGGTGCGATGGTTTACGCTTTTGATGTGCGCCCAGAAGTGGCGGAACAAATTGAATCTATGGGTGCAGAATTCGTATTCCTTGATTTCGAAGACGCGCAAACAGATGGTGCTGAAACGGGTGGTTATGCTGCCCCGTCCAGCCCAGAGTTTCGTGAAAAGCAGTTGGAAAAGTTCCGCGAGCTGGCACCAGATGTGGATATCGTGATTACAACTGCGTTGATCCCAGGACGTGATGCACCAAAGCTTTGGTTGGAAGATATGGTTCAGGCCATGAAGCCAGGTTCTGTGGTTGTCGATTTGGCAGCAGAGCGTGGTGGTAACTGTGATCTGACTGTGATGGATGAAAAAGTAGTATCAGATAACGGCGTGACTGTTATTGGCTACACAGATTTCCCAGCCCGTATGGCTGCACAGTCTTCGACATTGTATTCGACAAACATCCGTCACATGATGACCGATTTGACCCCTGAAAAAGACGGTAAAATCAATCATGATATGGAAGATGACGTGATAAGTGGTGCCACTGTAACGCATAAAGGTGCGATTACATTCCCACCGCCACCGCCGAAAATTCAGGCGATTGCAGCAAAGAAACCTACAGCCCCTGAAAAGACGGCTGAAGAGATAAAAGCAGAAGAAGCTGCAGCAATGATCAACGCTGGCAAACAACAAACAAAATTGTTGATTGCAGGTGGTTTGGTCATGTTGCTGATCGGTGCTTTTGCACCAGCGTCCTTTATGCAGCACTTTATCGTGTTCGTATTGTCCTGCTTTATCGGTTTCCAAGTTATCTGGAACGTGAGCCACGCATTGCATACGCCGCTTATGGCGATCACAAATGCGATCTCTGGTATCATCATTTTAGGGGCATTGCTGCAAATTGGCGGAAACGGATTTATCGTGTCAGCCTTAGCCGCAGTCAGTATTTTAATCGCAACAATCAACATCGTGGGTGGCTTTATGGTCACGCGCCGCATGTTGCAAATGTTCCAAAAGTCTTAGGGAGAGCGACATGAGTTTCGGAATCGTTACTGCAGCCTATATCGCTGCATCCGTATTGTTCATCTTGGCCCTTGGCGGGTTGAGCAATCAAGAGAGTGCCAAACGGGCTGTTTGGTATGGTATCGTAGGTATGGCAATCGCTGTCGTTGCTACGATCTTTGGTCCAGGTGTTGGCGGTTGGTCATATCTAGTGTTAGTCCCGTTGTTAGGCATCGGTGCCTTTGCTGGTATGACTGTAGCTCAACGTGTTGAAATGACAGAGATGCCACAATTGGTAGCAGCGCTGCACAGCTTTGTTGGTTTGGCAGCGGTGTTCATTGGTTTGAACTCTGACATTGTTGGCACACACGGCCTGTCAGGCGCTGAAATCGCCATTCATGAAGTGGAAATTTTCCTTGGTGTATTCATCGGTGCGATTACTTTTACGGGTTCTATTATCGCTTACGGTAAACTGGCTGGTAAAATTGATGGTAAGGCTCTGATCCTACCAGGGCGCCACATACTGAATGCAGGTGCTGTTATTCTAAGCTTCATTCTGCTGATTATGTATATGAACCATGCAGGCAGCTGGACATTGTATCTAATGATGCTGATTGCATTCTTGGTTGGTGCACATCTTGTGGCAGCCATTGGCGGCGCTGATATGCCTGTTGTTGTGTCTATGTTGAACAGCTACTCAGGCTGGGCAGCGGCAGCAACTGGTTTCCTATTGGGCAATGACTTGTTGATCGTAACAGGCGCGCTTGTAGGCTCTTCTGGTGCCATTCTATCCTACATCATGTGTAAAGCGATGAACCGTAGGTTCCTATCTGTGATCTTGGGCGGCTTTGGCGGCCCATCAGGTCCAGCTATGGAAATCGAAGGCGAAATGATTGCAACAGATGCAAATACTGTGGCCGCACAGTTGGAAGACGCATCATCAGTGATCATCGTTCCAGGCTACGGTATGGCGGTTGCGCAAGCTCAGCAATCTGTATCAGAGCTGACACGTCGTTTGCGTGCTAAAGGTAAGACTGTACGCTTTGGTATTCACCCAGTTGCAGGTCGTTTGCCAGGACACATGAACGTTCTGTTGGCCGAAGCAAAGGTGCCTTATGACATCGTTATGGAAATGGATGAAATCAATGATGATTTCCCAGAAACAGACGTTGTGATGATCATCGGTTCCAATGACATCGTGAACCCTGCAGCCCAAGATGATCCAAACTCTCCAATCGCTGGCATGCCAGTGCTGGAAGTCTGGAAAGCCAAATCTGTGATCATCTCTAAGCGTGGTCAGGGGACTGGATACTCTGGTATCGAAAATCCACTGTTCTTCAAAGAGAACTCTCGGATGCTTTACGGTGATGCAAAAGCATCTCTTGACCAGCTTCTAGGGCAGATCACCTAATTTAGAAAAGGCCCGCTAATTTGCGGGCCTTTTTTATTGACTGGTGATTAATCAAACTTCATAGAAATTATAAGCATAACATAAAGGCACTTTAAGAAATGAACTCGAAGTTATTTACTATTGCAGCAATCACTATCGTTGGATTAGCGGGTTGTGTTCCATCCGAAACGGCTAGGACAGCACCAGTTGCAAAAGCTGAAACACCTGCGCAAAAAGGCGATATTATCTTTAATTATAGTTCTAAAGGTACCCAATATAAAATTCATGCTCGATATGATACTTGGATAAAAGTTTATGGTGTTGAACTTACGCGACTATCTGGAGGATCATTTTCAGGTGATACATCGGAAGATGCTGTAGTTCAAAACACTATTCGGGATGCATTTAGATCTCGTAAGATTTGTAAAGATGGTTTCCATCCGGGGATCACTCAATGGAATTATGGCTTCATCGCTGATCGCGGGACATGGGGTGCAAAAGTGCGTTGTTCAGAAGTTCAACAGAAAAATATTTGAGCATATGTTATTGATTAAAAGGCCCGCTAATCTGCGGGCCTTTTTAGTATCAACAACATCCACCACCATTTGCAGCAGCTTTCTCGCAAGGGCCTTCACAGAAGTTTGCGCCGCGTCCTAAAAATGTGCGCTCTGCCAAATAGAAATTTGAGAAGGCTTCTGTAAAATCATCGGGTACGGATTTACCCGCGATACCTGTTTCAAGGATCGCAGCCTGCAAAGCTTTAACTTTCGGGTAGTTGGTCAGAAAATTATACCCAGAGTGTTGTTCGATGATATGTGCACGGTGAAGCAATGGTAGCCAAGCGATATCTACGTTGCCAATGGTTCCGCCATTAAAATACGGCCCATTGCCCAATTGTTTTTCCAGCTTATCAAACGACTTGTTCAGCTTTTCACTACGTTCTACCAAAATGTCTTTGTTTGCACTTTGCATTGTTGAGCATTGAGCAAGGTAATGCTTAGTCGCCTGATAACTCCAAGCACGGTCGATTGCGCGTTGTTCTGGTGTTAAACCAGCCACAAGAGGATCAGTCACTTCATCGATATATTCAATGATAGCGTCAGACTCGAACAAGGCTGTTTCATTTTCAGTTATAAGCAAGGGAACTTGCCCTGTCGGTGAGATGTCTAAGAACCATTGTGGTTTATCGCTTAGGTTGATGTATTCGATGTCATAAGGGGCATTCTTTGCCTCTAGCATTGCAGTGACGCGTTGCACGAACGGGCATATTTTGAAGCTTACGATTTTGATCATTTGTCTTTTCCTTAAATTCGGGGGCTATACCTGTAAGACGTAGCCCGAGAGAAAAAGACGAAAGAAAAATCAACAATTATCGCAAATATTTGTTTTTGAATGATAATTATATATGTTGCCGCGCGTATCTAACGTCAGATGACAGCATTCTTCGAAAACAGAACGCAAAGCACGGCGCGCGTTTTGAATGCGTGATTTAAGGGTGGAATATGGAATGTTATGCTGAGTAGCATAATTCTTTTGAGATTGGCCTTGGACATCGATAGCGACCAATAACTGCCCAGTTTCCTCTGGAAGAGCGGCTATGAAAGGTTCAATACATTTTTCAAGGCCATGCAGTGCGTTTGGAATATCTTCTGCATACCAAAGATCATCTGGATGTATGTTTTTTACATGAGCATTTTTGCGGTAAAAATCAATGATGGTACGGTGTGCTGTTTGGAAGAGCCATGATTGCACCTTGGATTGATCCTCAAGAGCAGACAAACCCGTGAATGTCTTGATGGATATGTCTTGTAATAAATCATCAACATCAGCAGGGTTAGATACTTTGGAATGCAAAAACGCTTTGAGGCGTGCCCGATATTCTAACCAAATTGTTTCTACATTCATTTCAAACCTGCTGACGAAATGCGCGTGGAGACATCTCAAAACTCTTTTCAAATGCACGGGTAAACGCGCTGCGGCTTTTGAAACCTGCCTTTTGTGCAATAACTTTTACGGGATCATCAGTGTTTTGCAACAGCTCTGCTGCTTTGTTCATTCGTAGTTCGCGCAAGAATTCCATTGGGCCCGTTTCATGCACTTCTGAAAATCGTTTGGCGAATGTAGATCGGCTCATCCCTGCTAGAATGGCTAAGCTTTCGACTGAATGATCTGCACTAGGATCATCTAACATGGCTTTAAGTGCTGCCCATAATTTCATGTCACCAACAGCTTTCATCCAAGCCATATTAGGGTCTTTTGCGACAAGACGCTCGCGGAATAGATGCAGTATGGTTTGCAGCAACAAGCTGCGGATAATTGCGCGGCTGCCGAGTTGCGGGTTGGATAGTTCGTTTATCAGTGTTGTCACAGCCATATCCAAAGGACTATCGGGTGTGATCTGGATGCTCATGGGTTGTCTGATCAAATCAATTAATCCACCTGTGCCGCGTAGACTAATACTGACGTGACCACAGAGCGCTAACAAATTCTCATGTCCTGTAGCAGATTCTGCACGCATAATGTGGTGATCTAGGTTTAATTCAGCTGGATAGCATTCAGGCACGGGTGTTTTTGCATATCCAAAGCTGCGCAAACTATGGGACATATGAGCGGGAACAAGGACAAGCGTTCCTTTGGAGAGGGGAACGTTAGCAGTTCCTGACAGGACACATTCGCCGTTGCCTGCAAGGATATAATGCAGGGTTGCGCCAGATAAACGTCCCAACCCCAAGGAACAGTGCCCGTGTAATTCACAGACTGAGAAAGGGTCTGCGCTGATTTCCATATCATCTAAGATGTGATCGTATTGCATATGTGAGGTTTGCACGTAATTGGGACGATTGGACACTCTATTTTTATATAATGGGTAATATTCGGACAATAAGGCACATGTGAAGACATAAGATTGGGGTATGTGAAACCATTATAGGAAATTATTATGTCTAATGATCATGAGCACGAAGAAGGATGCGGTTGTGTATCCCAAGAATATGTCGATCAGGCACGTCGCCGTTTGCTAACACGTTCTGGTGCTGCTGCGGCAGCAGCAGCTGTTGCAACTGTTACTGGTACATCAGGGGCGCAAGCTGCGTCTGAAAAGTCTGCTTATGCTGATCCAGAAACGCCAGGCCTTCCACAAGTTGATATGGAAATTGATGATCGCACAGCTTTGGTTATTGTGGATCCACAAGTCGACTTTCTATCTGAAAAAGGTGTGACATGGGGTGTTGTTGGCGAAAGTGTAACAGAGCATAAAACTGTCGATAATATTGAGAGTCTTTTCAAAGCGGCAAAAGCGGCGAAGATGCCAACATTCATTTCGCCACATTATTACTACCCACATGATCATAAATGGGAGTTTGAAGGCACATTGGAAAAAACAATGCACGCCATTTCAATGTTCGATCGCAAAGGCCCATTGAACCTTGATAGCTTTGATGGTTCTGGCGCCGATTGGATGCCACAATACAAGCAATATATCGATGATGGCGAAACAATTGTTGTATCACCTCATAAGATCTATAGCCCAGCTCAGAATGACTTGAACTTACAGATGCGTAAGCGCGGTGTTGATAAGGTTATCTTGGCAGGCATGTCTGCAAACCTTTGTGTGCAAGCTCACCTATATGATCTGCTTGAGCTTGGGTATGAGGTTGCTGTTGTACGTGACGCGACTGCGGGTGCGATTGTTCCAGAAGGTGATGGTTACCTAGCTGCTTTGATCAACTGGACACCTCTAAAAACCTATCTTTTAGGTGTATTTTGTGATTCAATATTTTCAGGAGGATATTTTGATGCACGAAGCAGGATTGTTTGATTTTTCTGATCATCTTGAGCGTTTGTCTAAAACAGGCGACCCACTTGTCGCGCTTTCTGAGCATGTGGATTTTGAGATGTTTCGGTGTGCACTGACAAGTGCACTTAACTATGGAGAGCGTCCACAGGGGGGTCGTCCGCCCTATGATGCGGTTATGATGTTTAAGATTTTGATATTAGCGTCGATGCATAATTTAAGTGATGAGCGGATGGAGTTTCTGATCCGCGATCGTTTTAGCTGGTTGCGTTTTCTTGGTTTGCAAATTGGGGAGCCGACGCCAGATCAAAAGACCATTTGGGTGTTTCGGGAGAAGTTGACCCAAGCGGGTGTGTTGACTGATTTGTTTGCAACCTTTGAGGATCATTTACGTAATCGGGGTTACAAACAAACTGGGGGACAAATTGTAGACTCATCGCTGATTGCAGCCCCACGCCAACGTATGACTTCAAGCGAGAAAGCCCGCGCCAAGGCTGGCGAAGATGCAAAAGATATCTGGCCTGATAATCCAGCCAAGGCGGCACAGAAGGACACCGACGCACGGTGGATGGTCAAGTATAGCAAGGCTAAAACGACCAAGACGGGTGAGAAAGATGCGGGGTTAGTTGATATTTCCGTACCTCACTTTGGCTATAAAAACCACATCAGCATTGACCGTAAGTTTCGGTTTATCAGAGGTGAAAAAACAACAGATGCAGCGCGCTATGACGGTCATGAGTTGGCGTCAGTGCTCACCAAGGACAATCGTTCTGGCAAGGTTTGGGCCGATACAGCTTACCGCACCAAGAGCAATGAGGCATGGCTTAAGGCCAATGGATTTTTCTCCCACATCCACCGTAAAAAACCAAAAGGCAAACCAATGCCCAAACACATCGAGCGCGGTAATGCGACACGTTCTATATTTCGCACCTGTGTCGAGCATGTCTTTGGTCATCAGAAGGGCCCGATGGATTTATCCATTAGAACCATCGGAATTCAACGCGCCACAACAAAGATGACACTCGCCAACATAACCTACAATATGAAGCGTCTCATCTTCCATGAACGACGGCAAGCCACAGCCTGAATCCGTCTAGAATTCAGAAATACCCGCTCAGGCGGCTCCATAAAGCATGAATGCCGCATAAAACGGAACAAAACAGGCTTTTTTTGCGTCAAAAAGCAGCCTGCCGTAAAAAATGCCTATCAAATACCTCTGGAATTAGCGGTTAATCGAGGTGTCCAACTTCCGTATGGTTGCGAATGGCGTATGGTGGACTGATGATGCTGTGAAACGTATCGCAAAATCTGCATAAATATACTTTCAATAGAAAAGCCCGCTATCTGGCGGGCTTTTCTTACTACGAAGTTTAGTGGTTTATTCGGTATCAGTTCGTATCCTCAGCACACGGTCCAATAGGATTGCTACAATCACAATGATAAACCCACTTTCAAAGCCTAAGGCTGTGTTTACCGAGTTCAATGCGCGCACCACTGGAACGCCGAGGCCGTCCGCACCCACAAGTGCTGCGATCACCACCATAGATAGGGACAGCATGATGGTTTGGTTTAAACCTGTCATGATTTGTGGCATGGCGTTTGGCAATTCCACATTCAATAGTTTTTCACGCTTGGTTGCGCCAAAGCTGTCTGCGGCTTCCAATTGATCCTCTGGTACACTTGTGATGCCCAGGTAAGTCAGACGAATTGGGGCTGGCATGACAAAGATCACTGTGGCGATCAAGCCTGGCACCATACCGATTCCAAAGAAAACGATCGCAGGGATCAGATATACGAATGTTGGTAATGTCTGCATCAAATCCAGAATAGGCGCGATGTAGGCGTATATTTTGGGTCTGTGACCAATGGCGATGCCGATTGGGACGCCGACGCCCATGCAGACGACACAGGCTGATAGGACCAGCGTTAAGCTTTCTGTGGTTTCATCCCAGTACCCCTGGTTGATGATCAACAATAGGCCGAGCACGACCATTGCACAGATTTTCCATGACCGTTGTAATCTCCATGCGATTGCTGTGAAAATCGCAACCATGATCAAAGGGTTCGGTGTTTGTAGAATCCATAGAAAGGCCTCGATCATGTTTTCCAAAAGCACGGATAGAGCATCAAAAAAGCCTTCGCCATTCTCTTGCAACCATTCAAATACGCTTTTTGCAGCTTTCCCGATGGGGATTTTAGTGTCCGTTAACCAATCCATGGCGTCTATTCTTTCTGAAATAGAAAAACCGCCCCAATCATAGCTGACAGGGGCGGTTCATACTTAAATTATAAGCCTAGTGATGATTTAACGGCTGCCATTGCGTCGCCACCGTCTTTGGTTGTGACACCGCTTAACCAGCCGCCCAGAACGTCAGAGTTTGCAGTCAACCAAGCAGCCGCTGCTTTGTTTGGCTCTTCACCATCATTCAGGATTGCGCCCATGATTTCGTTTTCCATGGCAAGGCTGAATGTTTGGTTTTTCAACAATGCGCCAACGTTTGTACACTCAGCTGCGTAACCCGCACGTGTGTTTGTGAAAACAGTTGCGCCTCCTAGGTTTGGACCAAAGTAATCGTCGCCACCTGTTAGATAAGTCAGTTTGTAGTTTGCGTTCATTGGGTGTGGTTCCCAGCCCAAGAATACAATTGGTTCTTCTTTTTTGGTCAGACGGCCAACTTGTGCTAACATGCCTTGCTCGGAACTTTCTACAACTTCGAAACTTTTTAGGCCGAATGCGTCTGCATCGATCATGCTTTGGATCAAGCGGTTTCCGTCATTGCCTGGCTCGATGCCGTAAATTTTGCCTTTTAGCTTGTCAGATGCACCAGCGATGTCTGCAAAACTGTTGATGCCCATTGCTGCTGCGGCCTCATTCACAGCCAATGTGTATTTCGCACCTTCAAGGTTTGCGCCAACGGTATCGACTGTACCAGCTTCACGGTATTTTGCGATGTCGCCTTCCATTGTTGGCATCCAGTTGCCAAGGAACACGTCGATGTCGCCACCCGCCATTGAGGCGTATGTTACTGGCACGGACAAGATTTTTACGTCTGTCTCATAGCCAAGGGCATCTAATACAACTGTTGTTGCAGCTGTTGTTGCAGTGATGTCTGTCCAACCTACATCTGAAAATGTGACCTTACCGCAGTCAGCTAAAGCCGCTGTTGATACTGTTGCCAAAAGTGCGGCTGCAGAAGCCGTGATTTTTAAAGCGTTCATTTAAAATCTCCCTGATTTTTATTGACGATACGTCAACTAAAAGCAGGATTTGTAAAAACGCAAGTTTTTTTTGACTGATGGATCAATTAAAAAAGAAGATTGACGCACCAGTTGAAAAAGAACAACGTAAGTGTAATTCGGACTGATGAAAGAATAAAAATGCCTAAAGTTGGAATGGAACCTATTCGCCGTAAAGAGTTGATTGATGCCACTATATTGGAAATTGGCGAGATTGGTTCGCTCAATGTGACTGTTGGTAAAATTGCTAAAAGAGCAGGTGTTTCCAGTGCTTTAGCCCATCATTACTTCGGTGGTAAAGATCAGATTTTACTAGCGGCTATGCGGTCTATTTTGGCGCGGTATGGTTTGAACGTTAAGCGCGAAACAGCGCTTGCGACAACGCCAATTGAACGTGTCGAAGCTGTCATTAAAGCTAGCTTTCATTTGGATAATTTTAGCTCAGAAGTGGTTGCGTCATGGTTAACTTTTTATGTTTTGGCACAAACATCTGATGATGCGCAGCGCCTATTGCAAGTTTATTCGCGCCGCTTACAATCCAATCTAGTTTATGATTTATGCAAAGTTACGACGAACGAAGATGCGCAACGCATTGTAAATGGTTTGGCATCAATGATTGATGGTTTTTACATCCGTCAAGCTTTGCAAAAACCAAGTTCGGATCGTGAAGAAACGATTTCTATTGTCACAGAATATCTGCATCTTCAGTTGAAGAGTGCTACACGCTAAAGCGCTTCAATAAAACGGTAGATTGCTTTTTGCCCTTGGACCGAAAAAGCAGACAGATGATTGCCGTCTTGAATGGTTTCCATCTTTTTATGTTTTGAGCCAGATAGTCTGAACACTGCCTTACCATGGGCATAAGGGATCACGTTGTCATTCGTGCCATGTAACACCAAAGTAGGGCTTTTTACTTTGGGTATGTATTGATCTGTTTCCCAACGCTGATCTAAAACCTGACGAATGGGAAAAATTGGCATCTGTTTTTCAGCAAGACTTACAACGGATGTATAAGGGGCCTCTAGGATTAAGGCATCTGGGGGAATAGAAGCGGCAAGTTTTGTAGCGACACCCGTGCCAAGACTTTCACCATAATAGATGATTTTGTTTGTGGGTGTCTGCCCTAAAATCTTAGAAAGCGATGTGCGAACCAATATGGCATCTTCGCTGATTGCACTCTCGGACGGTTGTCCTGTGCTGCCAGATGATCTGCGATACCCCAATGCAACCACGCCGTATCCGCGGTCAATTAAGCGGTTGAATCTTTGAGCGCGGCCAGCCAAATTCCCTGCGTTGCCATGAAAGTATAGAACTGTCGCTTTGTTTCCTTTTGCAGGACGCACCCAAAGGATCAGTGTTTCACCATCATCTGTGGTAAGTTTATATTCATTCAAACGTGGTTCACCAGCTTGGCTTGGCGTTACATAAGTTGGGTCAAACGGGTAAATCAGCAATGTGCGTGCATACCAAACAATGGCAAAGAGGCCGATGTATAAAACAACAACGCATAGGATCATACGTTTTAGGAAACGTATCACTCAAACCGTCCCAATTGTTTCTCGATACGGACCGTATAGAATGCAGTTAATAGGCCGAGAATTGAGGCCAGCATAATACATAAAACCAATGGATATGCTCCAGAACTTGCTGAGAGTGTAGCACTTGCAAGCACAGTGAAGGCAACACCGCCCATTGTCATTAATGTACCGCCCAAACCTGATGCAGATCCTGCTAACTCTGGTTTAATATCCAGCATACCAGCATTGGCACTTGGCAAGCACAACCCATTCCCCAAGCCGATTGTGATGGTGAATAGGAAGAATTCTAAGGGGTGGCCTGTTCCTATGCTAATGGTGATTAGCGAAGCTATCATGCCTGATAGGGTGATCAAGATGCCGACAAAAATCATTCTGTATATGCCAAAGGTTTTGGTGAATTTCCCTGATATACCATTCCCGATCAAATACCCAAACGGGGTAAGCATCATGTAGCCACCAATCTGTGCACTTGAGAGCCCATATATTTCGCTGCCAACGTAAGGCGCGCCACCAAGGTAGGCAAAGAATGTTGCTGCTGCAAAAGCGGCAGTAAAGGCATAGCCCCAGAACCGTCTGGAACGGATTAATTCTGGATAGTTTTTGATTTGAGCGGCAAAGCTACCTGACATGTATTGATTGCTTTCACCCAGATCAAACCAGCAAATGATAAAGACTATAATGCCTGATAGGGTCATGAAATGCAGTGTGGATTGCCAACCATAAAACTCTGCCAATAATCCCCCTAAAGGTGGGCCAAGCATAGGGGCAAGGGCCATGCCCATCGTCACATAACCTATCATGCTGGCAGCATCTTCGCGGGCAACCATGTCACGTACGATTGTTCTGGCTAGGACCAGACCGCTGACAATGACGGCTTGAATGACGCGGAAAAACAAGAAGGCTTCGAAACTTGAAACAGATGATGCGCCTATAGAGGCAAGGATGAAAACCACAACAGAGCCCAGCATAACTGGGCGACGGCCGAAGCGATCCGATATGGGGCCAATGATGAGTTGTGCAATGCCTGACATGACCAAATAAGCGGTGATCGCCAATTGCATGTAAGTGTAGGATACGCCGAAATATTTTGCCATTTCAGGCAAAGCGGCGATGAAAACATTCAAGGCAATTGCACCAACACCAGAGATGATTACCAAAGTGGTAATATGGGGTGGTGTTGCGCGATTAAGATATGTTGGTTTTGGTAGTGGACTAGGCATTTAATGACCTAAAAGGATGTATAAGAAGGCGACCTTATCATAGGAAAAGATCGCGTCCAGCTACTTTTTAGATAGTGAATATGGCAAGATACCACGTGCATTATGGTCCACTTTTAAGCGGCGTTCTAACGGCGGTACAGATCGTTGATGGCAGTTTTCACGTTCACAAATCCTGCAAGATATACCAATAGGCTCAAAGGCTTGCGATCTTTGTGTGTCCATATCATCAGCATAAACCAACGCGTCTGCGTGTTTGACCTCACACCCAAGTCCTATTGCGTATCGTCTGATTGGAGCATGGAATGATCCTGCGGATTTGGATACGTCGCGGGCAAGACATAGGTATTGTGCGCCATCAGGTGTTTCTGCCAATTGGCGCAAGAATTGTCCTGGTGTTTCAAATGCGCGGTGCACATTCCAAAGAGGGCAAGCGCCGCCGAAACGCGCGAATTGTAGCTTGGTGGCCGAGTGGCGTTTGGTGATTGTGCCTGCTTGGTCCACACGAACAAAGAAGAATGGGATGCCTTTTAAGCCAGACCTTTGCATTGTTGATAAACGGTGAGCGACCTGTTCAATGGATGCACCAAAACGCAGAGCAAGGACTTCCAGATCATGGCGACACTCTTGGGCCGCCTGTAGGAAGGAGGCATAGGGCAGGAGTGCTGCGCCCGCAAAGTAGTTTGCAAGACCTATTTTACAGATATCGCGTGCTTCATGGGTACTGAAATTCGCCATGTCTAAACTGGCTTCCAATAAATCTTCGTGCTCCAAAAGAGCAACCTGATGCGCCATTTGAAAGGCGCGTGATGGGGTGGATGCGCCCTTTGCCAGCGTTAACGTGCGTTTGGTTTCGTCGTATTCACGCAAAGTCGTATCATCTGAGTGATGCACTGTTATATGATGCTTATCTGATAGAAAATCAGTTAGGGCTACATGCAATGGCGTGTCGAATTGTGTCAGCTTATTTGAAAAATTTTCGGCTGAGCGGTCAATAGCATCAATATAATTATCACAGTAATGGAAAAAATCTCTGACTTCTTCCCATGGCGAAAGTTGAACAGAACCGCCGTCACGCCCCAAAGCTTCATCCAAAGACGCAAGGCGCTCTTGGGCTTGGCGGTAAGTCTGATGCAAATCTAAAAAAGCGCGCGCCAATGTAGGTGCGTTTGATGCGGTTAATTGTAAGTCCGCGATATTGACGGCTGTGTCGCTGAAAATTGGATCGGCTAAAGCTTCTTTCATGTCTGCTACAACACGTTGGGAGTCTCCATCCGATAATTTGCTAACATCGAAGTTAAATTCACGCGCTAATGTCAAAACCACTGAAGTGGCAATCGGACGGTGATTGTTTTCCATTTGGCTGAGGTAGGGCAGAGATATATCTAAGCGATCAGAAAACTGCTTTTGCGTCAGATTAAACTCCTGACGGATTTTGCGTAAGCTTACGCCAGCATATAGTTTTGTTTGCGCCATGTTGGTCTCAATATTTTGCAATTTTGCATTTAGCAATATCAAAAAATGAATGTGTTTGCAAATTAGCTATATTTACCTTTCGTAAATGGCTTAGTACTGTACATTAAATCAACGCTTCGGGAGGAATTTGCGTGCGAGATATTATCCAAGAATTAGAAGATCGTCGTTCAGCGGCACGCATGGGTGGTGGTGAGCGCCGTATTGATGCGCAGCACAAAAAAGGCAAACTGACAGCACGTGAGCGTCTGGATGTTTTACTGGACGAAGGGTCTTTTGAAGAGTTCGATATGTTCGTGACGCACAAGTGCCAAGATTTTGGTATGGACGCAGAACATATCCCTGGTGACGGTGTGATCACAGGCTGGGGCACGATCAATGGGCGTGTGACCTATGTCTATAGCCAGGACTTTACGGTTTATGGTGGTTCATTGTCTGCAACGCATGCCAAAAAGATTTGCAAAGTTCAAGAAATGGCGCTGCGCAATGGTGCGCCCATTATCGGTATGAACGATTCAGGTGGTGCACGTATCCAAGAAGGTGTTGCATCGCTTGCGGGCTATACATCTGTATTCCAGAACAACATCAAAGCATCAGGCGTCATTCCGCAAATCAGTGTGATCATGGGGCCATGCGCAGGTGGCGCTGTGTATTCGCCTGCCTTGACTGACTTTGTGTTTATGGTGCGTGACAGCTCGTATATGTTCCTGACGGGACCTGATGTTGTGAAAACAGTGACCAATGAAGTTGTTACAGCCGAAGAGTTGGGTGGTGCTAAAACGCACACATCTAAATCATCGGTTGCAGATGGGTCATTTGAGAATGATATTGAAGCATTGATGGAGGTGCGCCGTTTGTTCGATTTCTTGCCTTTGAACAATCAAGCGGGATCACCAGAACGTCCTTTCTTTGACGATTCAAAGCGCAAAGAACCATCTTTGGATACAATCACCCCAAGCAATGCAAATACACCTTACGACATGAAGGAACTTGTGTTGAAATTGTCTGATGAGGGTGATTTTTATGAAATTCAGGAAGATTACGCTAAAAATATCCTGACAGGGTTCATCCGCCTAGAAGGATCGACTGTAGGCGTCGTTGCGAACCAACCAATGGTTTTAGCTGGGTGTTTGGATATCAATGCATCGCGTAAAGCTGCACGTTTTGTGCGGTTCTGCGATGCTTTCGATATTCCATTGCTGACTTTGGTTGATGTTCCTGGATTCTTACCAGGAACTGCCCAAGAATATGGTGGTGTGATAAAACACGGTGCCAAGTTGCTTTATGCTTATGGTGAAGCGACTGTACCACGTGTGACTGTGATTACGCGTAAAGCTTATGGTGGCGCTTATTGCGTGATGTCTCCAAAGCATCTGGGTGGTGATATTAATTACGCTTGGCCCACAGCCGAAATCGCTGTGATGGGCGCTAAAGGTGCGGTCGAAATCCTTCACCGCAGTGATTTAGGGGATGCGGAAAAGATCGCTGCTTTAACGCAAGATTATGAAGATCGTTTTGCGAATCCATTTGTGGCTGCTGAAAACGGCTTTATCGACGAGGTAATCATGCCGCAGAATACGCGGATGCGTGTGGCGCGTGCTTTTGCCAGCCTAAAAGACAAAGATGTGACTATGCCTTGGCGCAAACACGATAATTTACCGCTTTAAGCAAGTGAACATAACGTACCATATATTGCCTGTTATTGGGCTTATGCTGGGGTCTGTCGCATTTGCTGACTTACCACCTGTCCCTTCTGGGCAAGATTTGACGGTGTTTGAGGAGACGTTTCACACGACAACCCCAACAAGACGCCAATTTTATCTAGGGATATTAGCGCCAGCGATTAAAGAAGGTGGGAATGTGGGGTTTGAAGCGGCGAATGCAGATATTGACGTGCTGTGCACCGAATATGCGTTGAGTAAGGCGCAAAACCCGAATGACGGTCTGGATGCTGCCCATGAAGTGGTCATCCGATTAATGGATAACCCCATGAAATATGGGGACACTAACCCTGATGTACGCCAATATATGGGGTTCTATGATATTTCTAAAGGAATGTGCGAATGGCATTAATTATACATAAAATAAGCGGTTTGCAGTCACTACGGGCTGTATTTCGCCATTTTTCCGAAACAATTGCAGTAAATGGCTGTTTTTCCGAAACATCTTCTGCTAGCGTAACTGCGAGTCAGGGGGTCGAAGCCTTGAATCGCAGAAAAATTAGGAGGACAGTATGTCTACAAAACTTATTGCAGCTACACTATTGGTGGCTTTCGGCATCTCAGCATGCGCACAACAACAACAACAAGAGCCAGCAGCTCCAGTTGAGATCGTGGCAGAAACGCCTACTCAAAAATACTAATCAGAATTATAGCCAAGAACCGGCTTTGGTTCTTGGCGCCCCACGCATAGCCACCTTCGGGGGTGCGTTATGATAAAACATCGTGGTTTTCCATCCCGTCTTCCAAGCTCAGATTTTCAATTTACAGTACGCCGCCCGAACAAAAAAGGTGCGACTAAGCTGATTGCGCGCGAACGCTATGCTGATCGCCGTAATGCAGATCGCATTGCAGACGAAGGTTTTATGCGTGCTTTGTGGGAATATTTTGGCGAAGAATCGTTTGAGCGCGGTAATTTAGATGCTGGGCGTTTAAGCTGGCTTCTGGGTCGTGAGGTGGAATTCGCGAATGATTCTAAAGACCCAGAAGATTACGAAACATTACTGAAAATTAACGTAGGGCGCGCTATGGTTAGCTTTCCCGACGTTTTCGACGGGTAATCGGCATGTTTTCGCGCACACAAAAAATGCTTTGGCAGCTTTCTGCCCAAACTATGGGGCGGGTAAAGGATTCAATTTGCAGGTATGCAAATACTGTTTACGCTCAACCACAACGGAGCTCTTATCGATCTTCAATGACGCATGAACCAGTAGCGTCGCTTGTGAAAGCAAATACTGGGTTTGAGATTTTCCGCTCCTCCAAGCGGTCGAACTCTTTCATTTCCCCTCTACTAGGGCCCCTACGCGATGGCGTAAGGGTCCCTTTTTTTTGGCCTACCGCTTTTTCTGCTGTGATGGCCCGTTCCCCCCATAACTCCAATACTAATCTAGGTGCCAGCTATGTTTAAAAAAATCCTAATCGCCAATCGTGGCGAAATCGCCTGTCGTGTGATCAAATCTGCACGGAAGATGGGGATTAAAACTGTCGCCGTTTATTCGGATGCGGATAAGAATGCCTTACATGTTGAAATGGCAGATGAGGCTGTGCATATCGGCCCATCGCCTGCTGCGGAAAGTTATATCGTGATCGATAAGATTATGGATGCGATTCGCCAAACAGGCGCAGAGGCTGTTCACCCCGGTTACGGCTTTTTGTCTGAGAATAAGTTGTTCGCGCAAGCGCTTGAAAAAGAAGGTGTTGCTTTCATCGGACCACCAGCAGGTGCCATTGAAGCGATGGGCGATAAAATCACATCCAAAAAACTGGCAGCAGAAGCAGGTGTAACAACTGTTCCAGGTTATATGGGCTTGATCGCAGATGCTGAGGAAGCTGTGAAAATTTCGAATGAAGTTGGCTATCCTGTGATGATCAAAGCCTCTGCTGGTGGTGGTGGTAAGGGTATGCGCATTGCATGGAATGATGATGAAGCGCGTGAAGGCTTTCAGTTATCGAAAAGTGAAGCGGCCAGCAGCTTTGGTGATGATCGTATCTTCATTGAAAAATTCATCACGCAGCCGCGTCATATCGAAATTCAGGTGCTGGGTGATCAACACGGCAATTGTATTTACCTGAATGAACGTGAATGTTCCATTCAGCGCCGTCAGCAAAAAGTGATCGAAGAAGCGCCATCTCCGTTCTTAGGCGAAGAAACACGCCAAGCGATGGGTGCGCAATCTGTGGCTCTTTCAAAAGCCGTGGATTATTGCAGTGCAGGTACGGTGGAATTCATTGTGGATGGGGATCGTAATTTCTATTTCCTAGAAATGAACACACGTTTGCAGGTGGAACACCCTGTAACCGAGCTGATTACAGGCATTGACCTGGTTGAACAGATGATCAAAGTGGCGGCTGGTGAAAAGCTATCCATGAAACAATCGGATATTGGGATCAATGGGTGGGCGATGGAAAGCCGTCTCTATGCCGAAGACCCATATCGTGGCTTCTTGCCATCTATCGGCCGTCTAACACGTTACCGTCCACCTGCGGAAGTTGCCACAGATACTATGGTTGTGCGCAATGATACGGGTGTTTTCGAAGGTGGTGAAATTTCCATGTTCTATGATCCTATGATCGCGAAGCTTTGTTCATGGGGGAAAGACCGCGCCAGTGCGATAGAGATTATGCGTGGTGCTTTAGATGGGTTTGAATTGGAGGGTATTGGTCACAATTTACCATTCCTCTCTGCTGTGATGGACCATGAACGCTTTATATCAGGCAATATCACAACCGCATTTATCGAAGAAGAATATCCAGATGGTTTCAATGGTGTGGAGCTGGATGAGGATACATTGCACCGCCTTGCAGCCCTTGCCGCGCATATGAAGCAGATCAGTGCAGAACGGGATGCCTCTATTTCAGGTGCCTTGCCAAATCATGAACGTCGCATTGCGCCTAATTGGGTCGTGATGTTGGGGAACACCCCATACCCTGTATCAATTGCGCATACAGATACTGGCAGCGCTGTTACATTTGATTGTGGTAAGATGTTAGATGTTCAGACGGATTGGACGATGGGCCAACCCTTGGTGAAAGCCGTTGTGGGTGGCGAAACGCTGGTTGTTAAGTCTAACGGTGCACGGGGCGGCAGCTTGTTACGTTACCGCGGTGCTGATCTGAAAATGATTGTTCTCACACCGCGCCGTGCTGAATTAGCAGCGATGATGCCAGAAAAACTGGCGGCAGATACTTCCAAAATGCTTCTTTGCCCAATGCCAGGTTTGATTGTGAACATGAACGTCGAAGTGGGTGATGAGGTCCAAGACGGCCAAGCGTTATGTACTGTCGAGGCTATGAAAATGGAAAATGTTCTGCGCGCCGAGAAAAAAGGCGTGGTGTCCAAAATCAATGCAGTTATCGGTGATAGCTTAGCCGTGGATGAGATTATTCTGGAGTTTGAATAATTTTGCCACAGGGCTATCATATGTTCTCATTTTGTTCTAGTGTTGATGTGATCAATCACATCAAGGTTTGGACGAATGACGCACCATCGCGTGTCGCTGCTCTATTTGGATATGAACAGCTACTTTGCCAGCGTGGAACAACAAGAGGACCCGTCCTTGCGGGAGCAACCGCTTGGTGTGGTGACAACTATGACGTCCAACGCTGCGATCATCGCAGCGAGTACCGAAGCCAAAGCGCTGGGGTTGAAATTTGGCGCACGGATGAGCAAGGCACGCCAGATGGTGCCACATATGCAATTTCGGCCAGCGCGCCACGATCTGTATGTGGACTATCATCACCGCATCAAAGCAGCCGTCGAGCGGATATTGCCGATTACAGCGGCGCATTCGGTGGACGAATTCTCCATTCATCTACATGGGAACATGCAGCGGCTGGATACAGCGATGCGGATTGCCGAAGAGATGCGTCAAGCGATCTATACCGACGTGGGGATTGCAATGCGGTGTTCCATCGGTCTGGGCTCCAGCATGTTACTGGCGAAATTGGCGGGGGAACTGCACAAACCAAGTGGTTTGGATTGGCTGTTGCCAGCAGTGCTGCCAGACAAGATCAAACATCTGAAATTGCGCGATATTCCGGGGATCAATCGTGGGATCGAAGCGCGGCTGGTCACACGGCGGTTGTTGATCAAAGCGGCGACACGTTTGAGACGCAGAAATGCTTTCGCGACCTATCTTTATATTTCCGTGAAATGTTCTGTACATGGGCGCCAACGAATTGGGCGTCAAATGCGTGGGACCCAAGACAGCTTTCAATTACTGGCCTTGTACAGACAGTTCTGGGGCGAATTCAGGATTTCAAAACCACTGTCTACGGGGGTGATGCTGGGCGGGTTGATACCTGCACACAAACACACGGCCGATATGTTCGAGGATCGTTCGGGTGCAGGGCAGCGTACGGAGCGCGAAAATCTGTGCGTACTGGTCGATGCGATCAACCAACGGTACGGGCAAGATACATTGATTTACGGGGAAAAGCCTCGCGAAATAACAGCCTATACTGGGGCAAAAATCGCCTTTGGGCGGATACCAACACGCGAAGAATTTCGCGACTGACCCTAAACTTCACATCTACTTTCACACAGAAGGAATATGCGTCATGAGCGCCTCTGATCTTAAGAACTGGAAAACTGCTGCAGAAAAAGAATTACGCGGCCGCCCTTTGGATGTCCTGACTTGGGACACGCCAGAAGGCATTGATATCAAACCTGTTTATACAAAAGATGATCTAGATGGGTTGGATCATCTTGGCGGTATGCCAGGGCAAGCACCGTTCACACGCGGGCCAAAAGCCACGATGTATGCAGGCCGTCCCTGGACGATCCGTCAGTATGCTGGTTTTTCTACGGCTGAGGAAAGTAATGCGTTTTACCGTAAGGGTTTAGATGGAGGACAACAAGGCGTGTCCGTTGCTTTTGATCTGGCAACACATCGCGGGTATGACAGCGATCATGAACGCGTTGTTGGTGATGTTGGTAAGGCTGGCGTTGCAATCGACAGCGTTGAAGATATGAAAATCCTGTTCGACGGCATCCCGTTGGATAAGGTTAGTGTGTCGATGACAATGAACGGCGCGGTTATCCCCGTGCTTGCCAGTTTTATTGTGGCTGGCGAAGAACAAGGTGTGAGCCGTGACAAACTATCAGGCACTATTCAAAACGATGTTTTGAAAGAGTTTATGGTGCGCAACACGTATATCTACCCACCAGAACCCTCGATGCGGATTGTGTCCGATATTATCGATTACACCAGCCGTGAGATGCCGAAATTCAATTCAATCTCGATCAGTGGCTACCACATGCAAGAGGCGGGAGCGACACTGGTTCAAGAACTCGCATTCACCATCGCAGACGGCAAGGAATATGTAAAAGCAGCACTTGCACGTGGCATGGATGTGGATGCATTTGCCCCGCGTCTGTCGTTCTTTTTCGCGATTGGCATGAACTTCTTTATGGAAGCGGCAAAATTGCGGGCTGCGCGTTTGTTGTGGCACCGTGTGATGACTGAATTCGGTGCAAAGAATGAAAAATCATTGATGTTACGCACGCACTGCCAAACCAGTGGTGTGTCTTTGCAAGAACAAGATCCGTATAACAACGCGATCCGTACAGCGTACGAGGCGATGTCTGCGGTTTTGGGCGGCACACAATCTTTACATACAAACAGCTATGACGAAGCGATTGCTTTACCATCTGATGCGGCAGCGCGTTTGGCGCGAAATACACAGTTGATTTTGCAAAATGAAACAGGCGTCACAAATGTCGTCGATCCGTTGGCTGGATCTTATTACGTTGAAAATCTAACCAAAGAGCTTGCGGATAAAGCATGGGAATTGATCAAACAGGTCGATGACATCGGCGGTATGACCAAAGCTGTTGAGGATGGTATGCCAAAATTGGCAATTGAAGAAGCGGCCGCGCGGAAACAAGCGCGTGTTGACCGCGTTGAAGATGTGATCGTTGGTGTGAACAAATTCCAAGCGGATGAAGAGCCTGAGATTGATGTTCGTCAGATTGACAATACTGCTGTGCGTGACGCGCAAATCAAACGCCTAAAAGAAATTCGCAAAACCCGTGATACGGCTGCATGTGAAGCCGCATTGCAAGCGTTGGAAGAGGGTGCGCGATCTAATGCGGAAAATCTACTGGATTTGGCTGTGAATGCAGCACGCGTTCGGGCAACTGTTGGTGAAATTTCTGATGCTATGGAACGCGCGTTTGGGCGCCATAAAGCTAAGGTGCAATTGCTAGACGGTGTTTACGGTGCTGCCTATGAAGGTGATCAAGGTTTTGCCGATATTCAGGCCGATGTTGCTGATTTTGCGAAGAAAAATGGCAAGAAGCCATCGATGATGGTGGTGAAAATGGGGCAAGATGGTCACGATCGTGGTGGTAAGATCATTGCAACAGCCTTCTCTGATATTGGGTTTGATGTGGACATGGGGCCGCTTTTTCAAACCCCAGAAGAGGCTGCCATTGATGCGATTGAAAAAGGTGTGGATGTGGTGGGGATTTCATCCCAAGCCGCTGGCCATACGACATTAGCGCCACAATTGGTCCATGCTCTTAAAAATAAGGGCGGGGGAGACATTATTGTGATTTGTGGTGGGGTCATTCCGCCAAATGATTATAACTTTTTGCGCCAAGTTGGGGTGCGGGCCATTTTTGGGCCAGGCACAAACATACCAGAAGCCGCAAAAGAAGTACTGGAATTGGTCAAGCGCGCCCGAACATAAGGGACACTTAAGATCAGACTTAATGGGAGTAAGTCATGTCATATAAAGACATTTATCAGGGTTGGAAAAACGACCCAGAAGCATTTTGGATGGAAGCTGCTAAATCTTTGGCATGGGAAAAAGAGCCAACGAAAGCTTTATCCGATGAGAATGCACCGCTTTATGAGTGGTTCAAAGATGGTCAGATCAACACTTGCTATAATGCGGTGGATCGCCATGTCAAAGCTGGCAATGGCGACCGTGTTGCGATTATTTATGACAGCCCCATTACGGGCACTCAAAAGAAAATCACATATGCTGAGTTGCAAACGCTAACCGCTAACCTTGGTGGTGCTTTAGAAGCGCAAGGTGTGACCAAGGGTGACCGCGTTATCATCTATATGCCGATGGTTTCTGAAGCGATTATCGCGATGTTGGCTTGTTCTCGTATTGGCGCTGTGCATTCCGTCGTTTTTGGTGGTTTTGCGGCACATGAATTGGCGACAAGGATTGATGATGCAACACCAAAAGCCATTATTGCTGCATCATGCGGGGTCGAACCAAGTGGTGTCATTGCCTATAAGCCTTTGTTAGATGGTGCGATTGAATTGGCAACACATAAGCCTGATTTTACAGTGGTGCTGCAACGTGAGCAACTCACCGCGGATATGGTTGAGGGCCGTGATTTGGATTGGTATGACTTCCAAAGTGGTGTCACTCCTGCGGCCTGTGCCACAATGAACGGCACTGATCCTGTCTATATCTTATATACTTCTGGTACGACAGGCCAGCCAAAGGGTGTTGTACGCCCGACAGCGGGTCACATAGTGGCGTTGAATTGGACGATGAAGAATATCTATAATGTAGAAGCAGGTGATGTCTTTTGGGCTGCTTCTGATGTGGGGTGGGTCGTTGGTCATTCGTATATTTGTTATGGTCCATTGTTCAGCGGTTGCACGACAATTGTGTTTGAGGGTAAGCCAATTGGCACACCCGATGCGGGCACGTTCTGGCGGGTGATGGAAGAGCATAAGGTGAAAACTTTCTTTACAGCACCAACAGCGTTTCGCGCGATCAAACGCGTTGACCCTAAAGGTGAGTTTGTAAAAAAATATGACCTATCGAACTTGAATTATCTGTTCTTGGCGGGTGAACGTGCGGATCCTGACACCATCGAATGGGCGCAAGATCAACTAGGCGTGCCTGTGATCGACCATTGGTGGCAGACAGAGCTTGGATACCCTGCGGTGTGTAACCCAGCAGGTATCGAACTGATGCCAATAAAACTGGGATCACCTGCGGTGCCCATGCCAGGGTTCGATATGCAAATTCTGGATGATGCAGGGCATGAATTGCCAAATGGTGAATTGGGGGCGATTACGATCAAACTGCCATTACCGCCAGGCACTTTACCAACACTTTGGAATGCTGAAGACCGTTATAAATCATCGTACCTTGAAGCTTTCCCTGGGTACTACGAAACAGGTGATGCTGGGTATATGGATGATGACGGTTACTTATACATCATGGCGCGTACGGATGATGTGATTAATGTGGCTGGTCATCGCCTATCGACAGGGCAGATGGAAGAGGTGTTGGCTGGACATCCTGACGTTGCTGAATGTGCCGTTTTGGGTGTGAAGGATGCGCTGAAAGGCCAGTTACCAATGGGGTTCTTATGCTTGAACGCTGGCACTGAAAAATCGCATCAGGATGTTGTTACTGAATGTGTGCAATTGATCCGTAAAACCATTGGGCCAGTGGCTGCGTTTAAGTTGGCTTGTGTTGTTGACCGTTTGCCTAAAACGCGTTCAGGGAAAATCTTGCGCGGCGTGGTGGCTAAGATTGCGGATGGCGATACGTGGAAGATGCCTGCAACGATTGATGACCCTGCGATTTTGGATGAAATATCTGTGGCACTGACGCAAATGGGCTATCCTCAAAAATGATGTTTTGAACAAGTTTTGCATTTTGCAAATGATACCATTTGCTGTATGGTCTACTGTGAGTAGTATTTTGTAAAATAAAGTAAATGTTGTTTCTCTATGGCTGATAAGTTTAAAAATGATACCTATCTGGGGTTAATTCAGATGCTTGGATCCACAAAATCTGGGGTGTTTATCAATCAGCTGTTTAAGGATGTAATCCAAGCTCGAAATGATTTAATTAAAGCGCAATCTCAAAAATCTATGGATATTCTTGATGCTGCCACACATGTCCTGTCATCGTTAGCGGGCACTGTAGGTATAAGTGATATTCACCAATTGGCACGTGATGTGAATGATCAAATAATTGTTGCAGATGCGCCTTTTCCCAAAGAGGATGTGATACTCCTATTGGCTGATCTTGAACCATGGATTGATTTCCTATCACTGGAATCCCAAAATTTGGATCTGAAGAATGAGTAGCAGGTTATTGCTGATTGAGGATACAGCCACGCTACAGCTGATCTACAGCACGAATTTACGCAACGCAGGTTATTCTGTCGATTTGGCATCTAACGGTGCCGAAGGCATTGATATGTTTGTGGATAACAACAATCCAGTTGTGATCATGGATTTGTTCTTACCTGACATGGAGGGTATCGATGTTATTCGAAAACTGGTTCAAGAAAACCCACATGCGAAAATTATTGTGATTACGTCCAATGGTTCAGTTAACCGTGCTGTTGAAGCGATGCGCGCTGGAGCATATGATTTTCTTTTAAAACCGTTTTCGGATGAACGATTATTTTCAACGGTCGCTTCCGCGTTTAAGAATGCGCAAAGCCGTTCAGAAATTAATTTAGCCAAAGGCAATTTCTATGGTTTTATTGGGCGCGGTCCTATCATGCAGGATACATATAGAAAGGTCATGCGGATTGCATCATCAAGTGCTCCTGTCTTTATCACAGGGGAGCGTGGAACAGGTAAGACGATTTGCGCCAATGCTATTCATGATCATTCTGGGCCAAGGTCTAGGCCATTTGTGAAATACAGTGGCTTGAATTCGAATGTGGAAACACAAGATGCAACATTGTTTGGCAGATATGCCAAAGTAGATATTGGAATGGACGTTGGTGAAAAAGGTGCGCTTGAACAAGCTTTTGGCGGAACCTTATATCTAAGTGATGTATCGCATCTTGATCCATATGTGCAAAGTAAGCTGGCGACTGTTCTCAGTAAATCGACACAGAAAAAAGAAGATAACGATTTTCCTAGGATTATATGTTCGTCAAAATCAGACCCGTATCATTTGCTGGAAAACAATGAGATACGTGAAGATCTGTTTTATCAACTCCATGTTTTGACAGTTGATCTACACCCATTACGAGATTTAAACGATGACATAGCTTATATTTCTGAAGAGCTGCTTCAAAAACTGTCTGCTGCGGAACGAAAGGGTTTTTTAAGTCTTTCGGATGAAGTTTTCGAGCTTTTTAAACGGCATCATTGGCCAGGTAATATTAGCCAACTTAAAAACTTATTACATGCGTCTGTTGCCAGTTATGATGGCCCCAGTTTGACTCTAGATATGCTGCCCATTGGATTTGCATCCGCCAGCAATAATATGGCGAGTGACCCAAATGAGAAAGCCGATGACCACTTTTTTGTTGAGCGCAGTAATAACGCTGTTCACCAGCTTGTTGGCTTGGAATTAGAAGAGTTAGAACGTAAATTTATTGAAGCAACTATTCAATCTAATGACGGCTCTATTCCACGGGCTGCAGAAGTATTAGGTGTCGCACCCAGTACTATTTATCGCAAAAGATCAAAGTCTTAGTATTCGTTCCTAATATGGATTTGATACAGCTCCAGGTTAATTCTTTGAATTAATGATAAATTTAATGATCAACCATCTCAAATCGATTTAAAAAAATCTTTACTATTGGTCTAAAAATAGGCATCTTACTACCATATCTTGGGGGCAAGAGATGTTAAAAAACAAAATACTGGCAGTAACCATAGGCCTATTATTGGCGACAACAACGGCTAATACACAGACACTTCGTTCGGACACTGGGCCAGCGGAACGACCACCCGCGAGCTTTAAAGGCAAACAATATGTCGATTCAAAAGGCTGCGTTTATATTCGTGCAGGCAGTGGTGCGCGTGTTACTTGGGTGCCGCGCGTCAATCGTTCAAAGAAGGTGTTTTGTAGCTCGCGTAACAAATCATCGCTGAGCGCAACACAGCTTTCTACAATTTCTGGTAAGCCCGCGACACGTGTTAAAGGTAAGCATCAAGGGAACCCCCTCTATTTTGGTCTGACTTGAGCTGCGATTATTGCGCGAGGCTGGCGATGTGGCTGGCGTGATATGAGGATTTTTCTGATGATCAAGCGACGGGGTGGCCGAGGTTCCAAGTAAACATCAACGCTGCATTATCTGATCGTTGATTCGTTGGGCCAGCTTTCGGGCTTTGGGTGTGTCCAGAGCCTCAAGTTCACTTGCGATGAGGCACCGGTGAGGCGGATTTTCCAGTGCGTATCTTCCGATTTCAACAACGATGTCGTCATCGGCGACAGTTAAAAGCGCTTCGATCTTTTGGCTGGTTGGATTTTTCCGGAACTCGGCAAGCAATCCTGCCCTTGCGCTGATATGGCCCAGATTCCCCGCCACTGTCAGAGCGGTTCGTCGGACTGAAGGGTCTGGGTCGCTGAACCCGATTTCCAAGGTGCTTCGCTGTGGGCTGTTCGATTGTATAAGGATGAAGGCTTGGGCACGGACTGTTGGTGCGCCGTGTTCCAGCCATGGCAAGATTTGTGCCTGAGGCAGCTTCAAGCCCACGCTCACAGCGGCTTGCAACACAAACGGGAGCAAGCTGTCGGGCAAGTCCTGTGCGCCAAGGATCTTGCTGATTTCTTTTTTTGCAGCTTCATTCCCAATGGCGCGAAGAGTTTCCAAGGCAAGCTTTTGTTCTGGTAAAGGGGTCGCAATTCCGAACCCCTTAAACCGGTTCCAAAGCGCGACGAGACCCGGAACGGCTATATCTCCCAAGCCCCGTTCCACAATCTGGGCGCACAGCAGGTCGACGTTGGACAGAGTAGCCTTTGCCGTCTTCTCGACGAGGTCTTTGTCGGACAAGCCTTCAAGGTTTTCAACGCCCAAGTCGTGCTGTGAGGTATCTGGCCCTTGCCAATTCCCGCGCTCTTCAAACAGATCCCCTTGCTCTGGGAGTGCCGCTGAATCACGGGGGCCGATCATGCCGCTATAACGCTTTGTTCCCGCTCCTCGATCATCTCCTGATAGGCCCACGGTAGGAGATCTTGCATACGGTTTGCGGGATGATCCTGGATGCGCTCGAGCACCCATGCGAGCCAGGCTTCGGGATTGACGTTGTTCATCTTGGCGGTTTCGATGAGGGTGTAGGCTATGGCGGCGGATTTTCCACCTGCCTCTGATCCCATGAACAGGTAGTTCTTACGTCCAACGGCCACAGGGCGCACCGCACGCTCGGCTGTGTTGTTGTCGATTTCCAGAAAGCCATTGTCGAGATAGGGCCGCGCCTTTGGCATGCGCGCGAGCGCATATCTGATCGCCTTGGCCAGCGGCGTCTTAACGGAGATCTTGCCCAGCTGCTCCTTGAGCCAGATTTCCAACTCATCAAAGATCGGCTTGGCATATTCCTGACGCAGGGCCACGCGCTCAGCAGGCGCCAGACCCCGCGCTTGTGCCTCAACATCATAGAGCTTTCGAATGCGCAGAACGGCTTCGCCCGCCACGGGCAGCTTCAGACTTTCAAACAGGCTATAAAAATCCCGCCGAACATGGGCCATGCAGGCCATCTCTTTGACGCGCCCCGTCCGATAGGCGTCATTATACCCAGCATAGGCATCCGCATGGGCATAGCCCTTGTAGGGCTTGAGATGTTTGCTCGGATGTTCTGCGCCCCGGTTGGTGGAGAACTGATACCACACCGCCGGTGGTGCGCCGCTCGCCCAGGCGCTCTCATCTCTGGCATAGACCCAGAGCCGCGCGGTTTTTGTCTTGTTATTACCGCGTCCCTTGCCCTTTTGGAGCAGTTTGACCGTGGTGTCGTCCATGAAGATCGCTTGCGCCTCAAAAACGTGATCCCGGATGGCATCAGCCACGCGCTCCAACAGCTTAGTGCATTTGCCGACCCAGTTGGCCATGAGCGACCCGCTCAGATCGATGCCTTCATTCTCAAACATCTGGCTCTGTCGATACAGCGGCAGATGATAGCCGTATTTGCAGCACAAGATGTGGGCCATCAACGCAGGGCCGACAAAGCTCTTGGGAATAGGACGGCTTGGCATCTCGGCCTGAACCACCTTCTCACAACAGGTGCAGGCCAGTCGTGGGCGCTCAAGTTGTTTTACGACGTAATGGCCGGGCACATATTCCAGTTCTTCCATCACATCTGTCCCGAGCACTTTGAAGCTGCCACCACAGTCGGTGCAAGCATCACTGGGCGTGATGGTCTTTTTGACCCGCTTGAGCCCCTTGGGGAAAGGTTTGCGCTTGCGCGGGGTACGCGGCGGCTTTGTGGTCTCAGCGTCAGAGGGCCCATTCTCATCATCCGTCTCAGCGGCTTGTTCGATTTCAAGATCTTCAAGGATCAGCGCCAGCGCCAGCTGTGTGCTGCTTTCTGACTTTGAACCGAAGCGATGTTTTTTATGTCCGTGCAATTGCAGGCGCAGATCGGCAATCAGGGTATCTCTGCTCATAATGGCAAGCGCATGGGCGGCGCGCTCCGCAGCAAGAGCCGCTTCCATCTCATTTTCAAGGCGCTTTTGCGCTGTGGCATGGCTCAACGACAGCCCCAACAACTCCGCGTCTTTACGAGCCAATTCCGCCGCTTGTGCGGCCACAAACGCCTGCACGTCAGGGGGCAAATCAGCCAGATTTGGAGGGGTCTTACTCATGCCACTCCTTACCAAATCAAGGGCCTCATGGGAATCCCAAAACGTCAGAAATACCCATAAAACATTGCCTCTAACCTACCATCTTGGGTCGCCATGTCTTGAGCGGCATACGCCAATCCAGACCTTCCATCAGCATCGCAAGCTGCGCACGGCTCAGGTTGATCTTACCTTCCTGAGCAGAGGGCCAGATAAACCGACCCCGTTCAAGGCGCTTGGTAAACAGGCACGCGCCCTGACCATCCCACCAGATCATCTTGATCTGATCACCGCGTCGCCCTCGGAACAAAAACAGATGGCCGGAGTAAGGATCACCCCCCAGAACCTGCTCGGTCTGAACGGCCAGACCGTTGAACCCGCGCCGCATGTCAGTCACCCCCGCCGCCAGCCAGATCTTTGCATCCGCCAGTACCGGGATCATGCCGCCAGCCCACGCGCCAATTCCAGCACAAAGCCCGCATCAACCCCACCGCTCACGCTCAGCTTGCGCCCATTCTCCAAAGTGATCTCAATCTGGGGACTGGTTGTAAGCTGCGCTTCTGGCAGCACAGATGAAACATCAGTATCACTGTTTGCCACTTCGACTGGTATGAAGCCGGTATCACCCGACGCGTCCGGCTGGAACCGCGCATCACCGCGCCACGCGTAAATCCGGCGGGGTGGCACATCATGACGCCGCGAGACCATCGGAACACTCACGCCATCACCTTGGCTCTCCGCCACTAGCCGTCGCTTAAAATCATCCGTGTATTTGGAACCTCGCCCAGCCCGTCGCTTGCTCATCAGAAAAATCCTCATATCGCGCCAACCAAACCGCCAGCCTCGCGCAATAATCGCATCTCAAATCAAACCAAAATAGAGGGGGTTCCCTTGATGCTTACTGTTAAAGCGCCTGTTGTAAAAGCAAAACCAGCACCCAAACCTGTTGCTGTTGCAACTGCACCCGCGGTTCAACCGAAAAAAACCACAACCTTTAACAACCCCGTGTTTGTAGCAAAGCCAACACAGAAAGTTGTGAAACCAGTAAAGACTGTGCGCCAAGCACCGTTGATTATTACACCGCAAGCAATCGTACCGCCTAAGGCTGTTGCTCTGCGCCCGGTTCAACAGCAATTCAACAAACCTCGCAAAGTGACCAGTAATACTGCTACGGGACGATATGCTGTACGCAGGGGCCCACAAGCGGTACATCCTGCCGATGTGATTGGCCTCGTAAGCCGTGAGGGTGGTGGGGATGCACGTGTTGTTGCGACACCAACGCCACAGCTAAAATCCGTGCGAGGCACCAGTGCTTCACAGCGTAGAGGTTACAGAAACCTTGCTATTCGCAATGGGCCACAAGCAATACACCCTGCTGATACGATCCGAGCTGCAAATGCAGGTGCTGTGTATCAACAATCAGCAAGTTCAAGCAAGGCATCAACGCCATTTAAAAACGGCAAAGATTCACTTCATAACATTACGGGTAACTACCCAGCATGGGTATCCGCTTGATAGTCAGCACTATATCCGTGAGCGTATTATTGTCAATAAGCGTTGTTTTTCATACGACGCGCAATCCAGCAATCAATTGATCTGGTGGTTTCAACAGGGTTTCAATTATAGACCAGCCCTGTTTTCTGGCGGTGTTGATCACGGTTCTGAGAATACAGAAGACTTCCGCTCCGCGCAGCGTCCGAAAACAGCCTGATACTTTCTGCCTGACTTTACCCATTCGCAAGTCTCGCTCGGCTTCATTATTGGTGAACGGCACATTTGGATCGACAAGGAAGCGAAGCACCTCTGTCTTAAAGTCTTGCAACCTCAATGCGAGATTATGGCCCGTCCGGCGCTTTGGACGGCCGCGCCGTTTTTTTTCTGTCTGCGCTGATGAAAGTGCTGGCAGTGCTTCATGATACGCTATCGCCTCGGCGATATTTGCATCGTATAGTTCGAATACCGCCTGTATGGCCGCCTCATCCCGCTGTCCGCCTTCGTTGTACATATTCTCAGCCAAGGTCTTCGCCTTCAACAGGATCGCTTTCATAGGCTTTGCCCATGGCTCTTTCTCAATCTCAATTAAAGCCTGCAACTCGCGCAAGTGATGGGCATTACACAAGGCGTGCTCGACCCCCTCCATTTTGAAATATGCCTTCCAGTGATCATGCACCACAATACCCGAGACGCCACAAAGCAACTCTCCGCGTTTGCTTGAAACCCGAAAGTGGCTCAATAAGGGCGAGCAGATCACATGTGTCCAATGCAGTTTGCCAACAGCACGCTGGCCGGTCTCATCCAAATGCACAACGCCAGACTGTGATCCAATCAAAGCTTCCTTGATTGCTAGTGTCATGGGCTTCAAGCGATCCGCTGTGCGCCAGATAAGGCTGGTCAATGTTGCAGGGGCAATCGGCACCCCAAGCAAGTCAATAAATATCTCGCCAAGGCGGTGTTCCGGAATGCAATGAACCGTTTGTAAATAGCTCGCAATGCCTGCAATGCGGGCCCCATACTGCACTGGTGCATTTATACCATCGGGAAAGTCGGCACGGGTGATCCCATCACACTGGTCGCAGCGACACTGATGCGTGCGGTGCTCTGTCACCTGCGGTGGTGGCGGCGGCGGCAGATCGATCACCTGTCGTTCAGTGCTGGCTTCTGCCGTTTCTGGGCTAAGCGGTGCTCCACAACCAGAACAAACCACAGGAAAATGGTCTATAATCGTGTCTGGCGTCGGTGTTTGCCTGAGCGTTTTGCCTGTGTGGCCAGGTTGGCCGCCAGACTTGCGATCAGACGGGCCACGCAGGCTCTTTGTTCGCTTCTTCGCATTGGGTTTACCAAGGCCGTCACTGGAGGGTGGCTTGCCGCTGGTACGGCTATTCAAGCCGAGACGGCGTTCCAATGCAGCTATACGCTCTTCCATATGTTTTTGACACTCTTCCAGATGCTTGTTGATCTGTAGGAGTTCTTCGCAGGCGGTTTGAAAATATGCGGCCCGGGTATCCGCTTCCACCAGACGCTCTTCTAAAGTGAGAAAGCCAACTGGTGGTGCGTCGAACGGCGCCAATTTGGAAAGTTTAAACGTCATTCCCCTATTGATTCAGAGGTTAAGCCATCCGTCAACAAAAATGATGAAAAAATGTCAAAAACATGCTGGGTAGTTACCATTACGGTTTATAAATCTACGATCGGTTTTGATGTGACGCCACGTGGCGATGCACAGATGGAAAAGATATGGACGAATACTGTGCCGCGCCGTTTGATTACGAAAGTGCGTGCACGTGAGACTTTAGTGCCTGCTACAACCGCACAGCAGCAAGATATTTTCCGAGTGAGTTCTAAGAATGCGAAAAAAGCACCAAAAGCTGCGAAGCTGAAAGCGCGTTATGTGCAGCTTGGTACATTTGGTGATATGGCAAATGCCAAGAAAACCATCACCTTTTTTCAAAAACGTGGTCAAAAAGTCAGCGCACGGGCGATCAAACGCTCTGGTAAGAACTACCGCGTGATCTTTCTGGGCCCATTCAAATCTAACTCTCAAGCTACAAACGCTCTGGCCTCTGCGCGATCAGCAGGGTTCGGTAATGCGTTTTATGTTCGTTAGTGGTTGGTAAACCCACACTTATTATAGCAGCCGCTTTTTCAATCGGCTGCTACTTTCCATCCTTTGCGGATGAAGCTCGAGACCTAACAACACTATTGAATACGGAACGTGCTGCCAAAGGTCGTAAAGCGTTGCGTGTTTCTGAAGCTTTGAATGTGATTGCTCAAAAACATGCCGATGATATGGTTGCAAAGGGGTATTTTTCGCATACGGGTCAGGATGGTTCTACACTGGGCCTACGAATGAAACGACAGGGGTATAAGTTTTGTTATGCTGCGGAAAATATTGCATCAGGCCAAAAAAGCCCTGAGGAAACAATGAAAGCTTGGCGACATTCTGCAGGGCATAATAAAAATAACTTAAGCCGCAAATCAACCGAAGTGGGGGCTGGGTTTGCTGGGAAAACTATGTGGGTTTTGGTGTTTGGGAAACCTTGTTGACGCTTTAATAAGCTGCGTAGGACTTTTCTTCGACCAATGTTGATCCCATTGCTAGGTTAATCTGTTTCTTCAAATCAGCACGTTTGTCATTTGTCACATAAACCGCGCGTGCAAGGCGGATAAACTCATCCCCAAAATCACTGATCCGCTCGCAGTCGCGAATATCGTCTTCGATGTTCCACAATTCTTTGTTCACAGTCAAAAGGGCGGCTGCCAGAGAGGTCAACTCATCAGTCTTTGGAATATGAATATCTGCCACAGCCTGTAATGTAGTCTTCTCTACAAGAACGTTCTTTAGTTTTGCGGTGTCTGAAATGTTTTCAGATTTGATTTGTAGGATTGTTAACTTGTCCAACAATTCACCTGGTGCAATAGGGGTTAAAATATCACTCATGGTTTTTCCATTTTCTAACGCGTTTTATAATATCTTTTTTCAAGTTTTTGAATACGTCATCCCAATCACCGCTATTATCCTGCACTATCAAGCGCATAGATGGATACCACGGCGTATGTTTAGGGAAGGGGTTATAAAGCCAGTAAGGTTCTGAGTGTAGTAAATTCCAGACCTCTATACCCATTGAGCCCGCGACATGGACAATAGCACTGTCCATTGAAATGACGAGGTCGAGTTCTTGCATCATAGCAGCACTGTCCGCAAAATCACGGTCGTTGCCAGCTGCATCAACAATCAACGCAGATGTTCCATCATTTTTAAAGGCGTCCAAAAGCGGGCCTTTATAGAGCGAGAACATTTGGGCACTTCTCCGCTTTGTTGAGTAGATTTAGGATTTTAAATAGAGCATAGATTGATTATCTGGAATGGATGATTGTCTAATTTTGAGTTTGAAGTATTCGGTATCCTTGATGCCTCTGGCTCGCTTACGGATCATTCCTATACTGACATTACCAGCCTCTATCCTGGCGCTTGTGAGCTTGTGTTTGGCGTAGTTGCAGATGCCCACACAATGTTTCCGTAGGGATTTCGCGAACTTTTTTAGATAGAGCATCTGTGACTGATCTGCTATCAGGCACCAACGTTCCAGTTGCTCCGCCATCGCCTCAAATGAAGCGGCACTCCACAGCAGCTGAAGCTGTTCTTTCAAGACGTAAAGTGCATTCAGGTTGCTATTGCTCTCCAGCAACCTTTGCAGCTTGTCACTTTGTTTTTCACTCAACTTATCCGCATTTTTGAGCAACAGATAATGCGTCCCTTTCATCAACTCTTTACCACTTGGATCGGCCTTTCTGAACTCAAGTCGACGCTGATTATGGATAGCTTTGCTGTAGTTTTTCATGACGTGGAAACGGTCAAATACTATGTCGGCCAACGGCAAGGACTCTCTGACAGCCTTTTGGTAGGCAGGCCCCATATCCATCGCTACGGCCTTTATTTTGCAGGCTGTATCTGGTTGCAGTTGTTTCAAAAACCTTGAAAAAACCTCGGCAGTTCGGCCTGCTTCAACCCAGATCAGATGACCGCCAACCATATCGTAGACCACCGTCATGTAGTCATGACCTTTCGCCCGGGCAACTTCATCTACACCAATATATTCCAAGCCAGTTAGCTCTGCAGGATCAAGCGTAGGGAGAGTTTCAATAAGGTATGCCCTGTCGATATTCTTGACCGTTTCCCATCGTATATCCAAATGTCTGGAAACCGCTTGAATAGACATATGCCGACATAATCCACTGATCAGTCGGCAAAATCGGTGAGTGAAACGGCACCCTTTATCAACAAAATCACACCCCTCAATGCGGCGTTCGCCCTTGTTAATATAAACCTGCGCCAGCTCAATCTCGACCACACAAGGATACCCAAAAAGGGGGATGTCGTTTACTTGTCGGCGGACATGCTGGTTGATGCTTCCCTTCTGGCCTGTAGCAGGGTCTATAGCCCTCCTACGCGCGTCTCGGCTGCAGTGAATGACAATCTTAACACCGCCGTCATCCAGTTTAATTTCATTTACACGTTGCCCTTTGAGGCCTAAAATATGCTGCGAGATGTTGATTGTCATATACCTGCTCTATGTAAAGTTATCAGAAACCATACATATCAACAGGTTACTTGGCGGTCGGCATCTTTTTCTACTCAACAAAGCGGAGAAGAGCCAACATTTGGATGTCTGGAATGTCAGACAGTTCCAAAAACCGTTCATGGCCAAAGGATCGTTTGTGGTTCGCACGGTATGTGACAGACCCTGACCACATCACGCCGATTTTAAAACGATCAGCAAAAGGGGCAACAATAGCGCGCGCGCGTTCAATTGAATCCTCTGGGATGCTCATTTGGGCAGGGGCAGGCAAATTGTCGATTGTTGCATCCATATGCAGGGGCAAATCCATCATTGGAACCCAGTAATCACACTCACCTAATTCGTCTTGGGTCTCGATGACTTCAATATCTTTTTCAACCTCCGCAAATAATCTGCGCAAGGGGGCTTTGATCACCATTTTTATGGTGCAGCCTTGTTGTTTTAACCCATTTAAGAAACGCGCCATCAAGACTGTATCGCCAAATCCTTGTTCTGGAATGACCAGAATGGTTTTACCGTCTAAAGCTTCACCTGTCCATTTTGGGAAAGAGAATTTGGGCGGTGTAAGTTCATCGCCTTTCCAGCGCCAGTTGAACGTCTCGAAACCAGCTTGGTAATCACCCTTTGCCAATTGAACAAAAGCCAATTGAATATAGTTTTCAGCATAATCTGGGAATTTCTTGATGCCTTTTTTCAAGACGGTTTGGGCTTTCTCCAGCTGGCCTAGACCGCGATGACATTTCCCCAAACTTGAATAGTTTTCTGGATCATTGGGGCGGGCATTTATGATTGTTTTGCGAAGCTTGATCGCGTCTTTAATACGTCCAGAATCATAGAACGCATTCGCGGCGTTATTCATCACCGAAGCAGAGTTAGGTTCTAATTCCAACGCCCGTAATTGGGTTGCAGCAGCCAAGTCATAT
The DNA here is from genome assembly GCA_965206885.1 of Amylibacter sp. GTDB lineage: Bacteria > Pseudomonadota > Alphaproteobacteria > Rhodobacterales > Rhodobacteraceae > Amylibacter. The sequence goes on from CBDBLJ010000019.1 coordinate 236,109, forward strand.
TTCTTTTTTTTGCGGAATAAGGCCCCCAGATTTGACCATATGGCCGCATCCTTTGGGCGGTTTTGTAAATAGATTTGGTATAGATTTTGAGCCACCTTCAAGTCGCCTTTTTGGTGGGCCTCAAATGCGGCTTGACGAATATCTTTTATAGATTTGTTTTTTTGCGCCTCAGTCATGACTTATGTGCCCCTCACAGAAGCTTTATCGTTTGTTTTGTGCGATAATAAGCGTGTCGATGAAACAGTAAACATATTTGGCACTAAGACACGGCAATCGCTTGAAGATTTCAGCCTTCACCTTTGATTGCGGCTTTTAGGTAACTATCATCCCAAGCGGCTGTTTTTCTTCGTATTTTCAGACTGGCCGTATCGCCGACTTGCTTGAAGATGTTGATTGCACTATGTCGCATCAGAGCCATGTTGGCGGGGCCATTTTGGGTCCGCAAGCGCATCAGGTCGTCGTGAAACACCACATCCATCACCCAGTGCAGGCGATTTTCCACACCCCAATGGGCGCGTGTGGCGCGCAGGAATTGCTTGGCTGAGAGCGGTGCGGAGGACAGATAGTAACGTCGCGAGAAACTGGTTTTACCTTTGTGTTTGACCTCGGCCTCGATCATGCCGATAGCGGCGAGGCCTGGAAACCTTGGTGCGCCAGGCTCAGACCGATCAGGGCGCAGCCACTCTACATCATGACTGACATAGGCACGACGGATTTCTATCCGCCCATGATCGGCATCGGTGGTTTCATGGGTTTCCAAACCACTGGTCTGGTCGAAATAGAGCCTCACCTCTTCATGCAGTGATTTTTGGTTGCCTTTAAGCGCCAAAAGATAGTCTGCGCCTTGTGCGAGGATCGCCGCAGCAATACCGTGTTGGCAGCCCATTGCATCAATCGTGACCAGCGCGCCTTTCAACTCAAGCCGCGCCAGTAGTCGAGGTATCGCGCTGATTTCATTCTCTTTCTCGTCACAGGATTCTTGCCCCAAGACCAATCTCTGACGCGTTGCCCAAGCTGAAACCAGATGCAGGGCGCGGCCATCCTCACCATGCGCACGGCGTGACGACTTGCCGTCAATTGCCACGATCTCATCATCGCCATCGCGCAAGGCCGCAACCCAGGAAACGAAGCATTCGCTAAACAGGTCAGCGGGAATCGCGTTCATCACATCATTGAGCGTGTCATGAGATGGGATGCCATCTTTGAAGGGTAGAAACCCACGCAAGAATTTCAATTTTCGGTCCGCCCATCGGGCTATTTCGGCAAAATCATCAGCACCAGCCATAACACCGCAGAGCACAATCAGTAGGATTTCGGGTAGTGGATAAACAGTTTTCCAGCTCTGGCGTGGGTCTTCAATGGCAGAAAAATGGTCGAGGATATTGGCTGAGATCATGGGAGGCTCCGAATGTCATTTCAATGACCAGAGAATCACATATCACCCGCTAAGGGAATCCCCACTTTTTCAAGCGATTGCCGTGGGCACTAAGAATTAACATTGTCGCGATTTAATGACCTGTTATAAAGGCAAAAATATGAACATGGGGGCGGAAATGTCAGAAGCAGTACTTATTGACAGCGAAAACACAGAACGCGCCTATGAAATAGACGGTACACTGATTTCGGCAGTTCAAGATGTGGTTGATGCTAATGACCGTGCGGGCTTACTTGAATTACTTGACCCGTTTCATCCTGCCGACATTGCCGATATTTACGAACAAATCAGCGTAAAAGAACGTAAAGCGTTTACAGCGCTTTGGGGGAAGGACTTTGACGGTGAAGTTCTGGCAGAAATCGACGAAGGCCTGTTGGATGGCGTTTTCGAAGAGCTGTCGGATGAGGTTGTATCCGAAGCGTTCAAAGATATGGATTCGGATGATGTTGTTGATCTGATCGAAGATCTGGATGAACCGAACCAAGAGCGTGTTTTAGAAAGCCTAGAGGATTCAGACCGCGTCGCGGTTGAACAGGCGCTGAATTACCCTGAAAACTCCGCGGGTCGTTTGATGCAGCGTGAGTTGGTTATGGCACCTACACATTGGAATGTAGGACAAACGATTGATCATTTGCGCATAGAAACAGATTTACCAGATCAGTTTTACGATGTGGTCATGGTTGACCCAAGATTAACGCCTGTTGGCAAAGTTCCCTTATACAGTCTGATGTCAAATGCACGTACCGTGATGCTGACTGATATCATGGATGAAGAATTCCGCACCATCCCTGTGATGCAAGAGCAAGAAGACGTTGCATATGCGTTTAACCAATACAACATGGTTTCTGCCCCTGTCGTGGATGAAGAAAACCGTTTGGTTGGTGTCATCACCATGGATGATGCGATGGAAGTTTTGGATGAAGAGGCCGAAGAAGATATTAAGCGTCTTGCAGGTGTGGGTGATGAAAGTCTGACCGATAATATGTGGTCTACAACGCGTCAACGTTTCCCGTGGCTGGCTGTAAATCTTATAACATCAGTTTTGGCCTCTGTGGTGATTGCACAATTCGCGGACACGATCGAAGCGATTGTTGCTTTGGCTGTCTTGATGCCGATTGTGGCCTCTATGGGCGGGAATGCGGGCACACAGACGTTAACAGTCGCTGTGCGCGCGATGGCCACAAAAGACTTAACGCCTTCAAACGCATGGCGGGTTATTCGCAGGGAATTGTCTGTGGGTCTTTTGAATGGTTTATTATTCGCGGTGATCATCGGTTTGATCGGCTATTATTGGTACGGTATGCCTATGCTGGGCGTGGTACTTGCGCTTGCTATGGTCGGCAACCTTGTCGTTGCTGGGCTTGCTGGCATTCTTGTGCCACTTGGTCTGGATAGAGTGGGGATTGATCCAGCATTAGCATCAGGTGCCTTTGTGACAACGGTTACAGATATTGTTGGTTTCTTTGCCTTTTTAGGCTTTGCCGCGATGTTACTGCTTTAATTTTTTGGCATCCGCAGAACTTGATTGCGGCTGCCCTTTGTGATGCGAACAGAGCTTTCACCGATGGCTGCAACGTTCCAACCACTAAACTTTTGTCCTGACTTTACCTTTACATAACGTCCGCTTGGCATCCGCACCAATGCACGGCGGCTGGAGGCTTTACCATATACACCAATCAGCGAAATACGGCGCTTGTTTATGCCAGCTTTTTCGGTTGCTTGGCGTTGAACACTAACACCAGTGGCTGAACTTGGCTTTGATGTACCGCGCGCTGTTTTGGGCGTTAAAGCAGCCGTTTGAACACTTTCTTGCCTTGCGGCTTTCTTTTCCGCAGCTTTTTGATTGGCGACCGTACGCGATAGTTTAGCAGGGCGCGCGCGTGGGCGCGCTATATCGCGGACGGCTTCTTGAATAGCGATTTGGATTTCACTTGGATCAACTTGCTCTGGTTGAATTTCTTCTTTCAAGATTTTCAATGTGCTTGGGCGTTGACGTGGTTTTAACGCGGCCAATTCTGGATCGGCGGGTGGCGCAAGAGTCGCTGCTGCAATCTCTTTTACGCGGTCTGCAATAATAGCAGGGCGCACACGAGGTTGGATCGCTTTTAAAGTTGGGTCTGCTAAAGCAAGCAGGTCAAGTTCTTGTGGTGTTTCTTCCACAATCGATTCCACTTGTTCAACAACTGCAACATCTTCTTCTAGCACTGGTGTCTCCGCCTCTTGGGCAAGGGCCAGTTGTTGTGCAACGGCTTCTATTTCAGCCTTATGAACTTCAGCAAAATCAGTGCTGCGCATTTTCGGGAGGAAGTCTTTCAGCGGATTTGGTGAAATTTTTAACTGTTCGCGAATAGGCGGAATAATATCTGGTACGCCCGCATAAAGCGTAATACCTTCTGCGCCCAAAGTTCCATCCTTGGTTGGGATCAGATCAACCAAAGGCACTGGGGGCGTTTCAACCTCTACCGTTTCGACAACAGTTGTGTCTTGCGTTGCCTCCTCAGCGGTTTCTGTTTCCACAATGAGATCTTCAATAACGGGCTCTTGCGTTGCAACAATTATCTTTTCAGGTGCAGGCGCTTCATCAACTGGAGTTTCCACAACAACTTCGGCAGGTGCTTCTTCAGCTGGTGTCTCTACGGCAACTTCAGCAGGTTCTTCTACTAAAGTTGGAGTTTCAACAACCTCGGCAACGTTTTCTTCTGGCGCTTCTTCAACAGTTTGAGCAATTTCTGTTTGTTGTTCTATCTCCTGTGGAAGCTCTTCAACAATTTGAACAGGGGGGATAGCTTCTACTTCGACAGGCGTTTCTATAGCGGGTACATCTTCTGGAAGTACTGCAATATCCGTTTCTGGAACTGGAGCACTTTCTTTGGGCTCAGGTTTTATCTCAACTGCCTGAGGTTCTACGGCAGGCGCCTCCACCACCACTTCTGGTGTTGGTGTTTCATGCAAGCGTGCGATTTCTGCTTTGCCGTCGAAAAGCGTTGTTATAAACCAATAGCCCAATGCAATCATCAGTAAGGCAATGATGATAAGGTAATGACGCGGTTTAAATTTATCCTTGATCGATGGTTTTGATGTCTTACCTTGTGGTGTTTTTAATGTGCCTGCGACTAAGCCAATCGGTTTTTCTGGCTCACGTATGGCATCGCCCTCAGACATGCCAATAGATAATCTGCGAGCGGGAGATGGTAAGCTGCCTTTTGAAACGCTTGGCTCTTTCACGTCGCCATGCTTATTCGGCGCTATCAACTCCTTACTGCGAACTGTTTCAAAAGCACTGAAATCCGTTTTCTCTATAACAGGTGGAGTTTCTTCCACTTTCGGAAGGGTTTCACCATTCGGCTGTGCAACCTCAACAGGTTTGGGTGTTGGTGGTGTTGGAATAGGAGGTACAGCGTCTTGTACCTCTTCTTTTTCAACAGGTACTACGCGTGGTGTCTCTGGTTTTTTCAGGTCTACTGGAACAACAGGCGGGGGCGGTGGTCCGTCATAAAACCGGGCATCGCGTGGGAAGTCAGCCTTATCAAGTTTTGTCGTATAGTAGGCGGCCTGAAATCCGTGCCCTGTGACAAAATCTTTTGCTTTTGAAATAGTTTGCTTGGTGACAGCCGCGATATATGAAGGGTTGCCGCCCGTGCTTTGATCTAGATCATAAAATAATTCATCTGCTGCATAGGGAGTTTTTTCGTTTAGAAAATCAATCACTGCTGTTTTGATGGTATCATCTTTAGTGCCAGCTAAATTGATCTCGGAGACAAAAACTTCTGATCGTGGAATACGCACGCGCGCCACAAATTCACCATTGCTATCAGGAGTGTATCCGTTTTTTATATTTTCAATATCATCGGAAAAATTAGGCGCATCAAGCGCCACTTTCCCCAGCAAAATCCATTGTTTTTTTTCGTCACGATGCCACAATGCGACGCCTTCATTTGAAAGGTCTATTGCATATTTCGTTTGTAATGTACTCATCGAGAGACGTTTACCCTTATTCCGTCTGGTCTTACGCGCCAGTTTGTCGAGCAATTATAGAATTAATTTAGATTTTTCGATAGGAAAAATCTGGGATGTAGAACTGCTAGCAAGAATTGGCTGATCATACGTTGCACCGTTTTGGTACTGTGCTGTTCGGTGAATTTTTGGCCATAAATAAATGCCTGCAAGAATAGTCCCTAAGATAAGAAAAAGGGCTATAAACCATAAGAAACCAAATTCAGCTTTCGCAGGTGGGATCTCAGTTTTTGGTTCAGTTTTTTCCTCAGTAGTGTCATCGGTGTTAAACAGGTTTTCTGCGATAGGGTCGTCGTCATCGACCTCTTCAAATTCTTCCATTGCTGAAATGGCCTCAGTTTCCAACGGCTCTTCTATTGCCTCGGGCTGTTGAAGCAATTGAAAATTAGGGCGCCTTGGAAAGGCATTTGCATCCACATCAGTGGTATATTGCGATGGTGTAAAACCTATCAAATGCACAAATGTCTCTGCTTGTTTGACGACATCTATACGGGTCCATGCAACCTTGAAATCAATCCCATTTGCATCACGTTCGATGTCAAACAAGATGTCCCGGATGGATGCACCAGCGGCTGTTTCAAGCGTCTGAACGATACGTTCTTCTAAACTGATATCCGTTTCTGGGTCATCGTAAACGGTTAATGTTCTGACTTCTGCCGTTGGAATGCGGACAATGGCAGTGCGCAGACCAGGATCAATCGCTTCGGCGGTTTGTTTTAGTGTTTCCAATTGCTGGCGTAAATTACCTGAAGTTAATGGTACGCTGCCCAAAAACTCCCACTTTTGTGTGGGCTTGCGATGCCATAGAAAGATACCATCGTTAGACAGGTCTAGTGCAAATGCTGAAGGAGCTTGAGTCATATAAATGTCAGATCGCTTTTGTTCTGTTCTTTTTGTATTATATTTATGCGCATCCTGCTAGATTTTTTAAAACAGGTGTATAGGTTCATGTGTTTTGAGACTCACGCGGCTTCGGCCTGAGTGATTCGAAGGTACTCCATGGGTGTCTTACCTTTCAAGGCGTGATGTGGTCTGAATGTGTTATATTTTTCGACAGCTTTTCTCAGTTCAAACCGCATAGCTCCAATGCTATCGGCAATCAGATCACAACAATCATAGAATTCCTCGCGGAAGGTGCGGTTTCCACGCTCAACGCCACCATTGTATTTCGGTCTGGCTGGCGGCAATACAATGAGCGGGATTTTCATCTGCTCACACGCCGTCTCAAAATCGGCCATAAACTCGGAGCCACCATCAACTTGAATTGAGAGGATTTTATAGGGAGCTATTTCCACAAGCTCTTCCAAAAACCGTTTGGCAGAGCGTGCGGTGGCATTCGAATAAATTTGCGCGTGGATGTGCTTGCTACGCCGTTCCCAGGCCTGAAAGTGCTTGCAGGTGACGCCGTTTTTCGTGGCAGTCATGTGGTCGATCTGCACACGTTCTCCAATCTCTATATCTTTGTAATCCTTATATTTCCATCCTTTGGCGTGGCCCTTGGAGAAGTTACGCTTGCGCTTTTGTGGTGCAGACCTTGATCGTGTAATCAGGCCTTTCTTGCGTAGAAAACCCAAGATACGCCCCACGGTGCTATCGCTTATGATTTGGTTTTTATCGCGCCGCAAGATGGCCCCTATTTTTTCCTTACCGTAGGTTTTATTGTCGCGGCGAATTTCGAGCACCAACTGTTTTTCTGCCTCACCCCACTGTGACTTATTGCGGTGTTTTGGGGCCTTTGATGGCGGCATAATCCCTTGCGCCAAATCCTTCAAAACCCGCTTGTAGCGATAATAAGTAGACCGAGAGATGCCGACAAATTCAGCGCATTTTGCTAGAGAAACACCCTCTGCGCGTAAAGCTTCCCATTGCCGAACCGTGTCTTCGTATTTGATACGGTACGCATCCAAACATTCTTGTGTCCGCGCCCAAGCATAAAGTTTATAAACGTTCTTGTGCAGTCTTATGATTTGCATATTGGCCTCGTGAGTTGGTTTTTTACAATACTCAGTCTCCGAGGCCGCCTAAATCTTGGCAACAAAAAAACAGTCTCACATCTATCTGAACTTATTCACAGGGACGTTTCTGCACTTCTAGATCAATTATGCTGATAGATTTTGTAAAAAACCATTCGCCTGTAAACGAGGGTATTCAATCTTTGGGCATTTATCTTGAACCACTAAAATACCTGCATTAGATGCCTTTTGGGCGGCCTGCACATTCTTTAAATCCAACTGCATCCAGACCGTTTTTAGATTTGGCAATGCATCCATAGCGTCATCAACTACGCTTTCTATTAATTCAGAGCGTCTGAAAATATCGATCATATCCACGCTTTCGGGATCATCGGTATCATCCAAACTGGCAACTATGGTTTGCCCGAATAAGGTCTCCCCAACATGGCCAGGATTAATAGGGATCACGCGGTACCCTAGGTTTGCCAGAAAATTACCAACGCGATAAGAGGCACGACTGGGCTTTAACGATGCGCCGATCAATGCGATTGTTTTGGTGGTTTCGAAAATATGGACAAGCTCTGTGTCAGTCGTTTGTAAGGTCATGTGTTATCTATATCTACTGTTTGCGAGAGGTCCATAAAAAAGGCGCCCAAAGTTACCTTCGAGCGCAGTGTGGAACGAGGGACAGTGAAGAAGAAGCAAAAGTTCCATCATGCTTCTAATGGTTAGATAATTACTCAAATATTGATTACAAGATGCGGTCGTATGATTGATTATTTCTTAAGAACGGAAGCCCAATTGATATCTGCACGGGAAATATTTCTTTGTGCATCACTTTTCCAAATGCTGTTCACTTCGCGGTTATAATTCAGGTATAATTTGCCATTGCGAATGGCCCATGCATCGGGCTCTGTTTTTGCCGTTGCACCTTTGGATACAGCATAAGCGCAATAACCACCGTATTGTGGGGCGTATTTAGCAGGGCTACCTTCAAATTTCTCTTTGTTTTCAACGGATGAAAACAGGAATGTCGCACCTTGATAAGATGTACTATAGATTTTCGAACCTCTTACAGGCGCACCCTTGGTAAAATACGCAACGGGATCATATCCGTTAATCGCAATACCATTTTTACTGAAAATCGGAGGCTTTGCCGCATATGCTGGTGTCGACATTGCTGCCGTGGCTGCAAGTAAGGCAAGTGTTGCGCGTCTTGTATAAATCATAAGGTCTCTCCTTCTGACCCATAAGATATCCAAGCGGCTTTAAAAGAATAGCTCTGACACGCGAACGTGAGTGAATGTTAGCTAATCAAAGATATCTTCGACAAAATCCCAAGCCTCTTCAAAAACATCTTCCCAGAAGTCGGAGCGTTTCTTTTTACGTTTCTTTTTTCGAACAGGGCGGTTGTTCATGGAAAGGGAGGAAAGCCTAGGGGATTTTGATTTCACCACCTTAGGCGTTTGTTTTAAAGGCTTCATTTCGTGCAAGGGGGCACCGCAACTGGAACAAGATAATTCCATATGGCCAATATTACGAAGGGTTAGCACACTGCGCGTTTGGCAATAGCAACAAGTCGCAATTTTGGTCAAATCAGGCATGACTAGCCTTTGGTTTGTGACAATGCATAGAGAGACACCGCCGCAGCATTTGAAACATTTAACGATCCAAATTCACGTTGGAATGGGATTTTTGCAATCACATCGCAGGTTTCTTTGGTAGATTCGCGTAAACCAGGACCTTCAGCACCCAAGACAAGGGCCGTTGGCGCATTTGGCTCTGCATCCAGTGTATCTTGCAAATCAACCTCTGCGGTGCCATCCAAAGCAATCAATCTATATCCCATATCTGATAGGGTCTTCATGGATTTCACAAGGTTTTGCACGCGTAAATAGGGCTGGCGCTCCAATGCACCACTGGCAGTCTTCGCCAAAGCACCTGTTTCTGGGGCCGAGTTGCGTAAGGTTGCAATAACGGCACGTGCACCAAACACTTCGGCTGAGCGTAGAATCGCACCAACATTATGCGGGTCTGTGACGCGGTCCAAAACCAAAACAACAGACCGTTCGCCGCGTGGGGCACATTGCTCTGATAAATTGCCCCAATCCAACGGCTTCACTTCTAAAGCAGCCCCTTGGTGTACGGATTGTGCATCAATCGGTGCCTTAAATCTGCGGGGGTCCTGAACTTCTGGTTCCATTCCAGACTTTGCAATGGCTTCGGCCAATTTATCAGAGGCATTCTTGGTCACAATCAAGCGCAAACGCTCACGTGCAGGGTTCAACAACGCATCGCGAACCGCATGAATACCAAATAGCCAAACCGTTTCAGGTCCGCCCGTGCGCCGTGTGCGTTCTTTTTCCACAACCCATATCGGTTTCTTGTCTTTGCGAGGTGCCATATGCCATTCTTTCTGTGTTGAGGGCACATTTGACACGATCATCTGACCGCAACAAGCTTTTTCCTGTTGACGGCTCCGTTTCTCCCGACTAATCAGGCGCAACTTATGACGTTTAGACGACATAATGGGCGACGCGCTGCAAGGTGCGGCAGTGGACTGTAACTCCGCCAGAGAAATCTATGCCTGGTTCGATTCCAGGGTCGCCCACCACTTCTTTAAATTTAGATATTTATTTTCCAATAATTGGTTAAAACCACCAGCTTTTAGCTGGTCAGCTTTAGCGTTATTTACATAAGGTTTCCTTCCATTTTAAGACCCAGCGTTGCGGTAAGGTCTTAAAATGGAAGGAAACCTTATGATCTATTCTACTGGAAGTCATAGCAGATATTATCACAGATACCATATCGTTTGGGTAACAAAATATCGTTACAAGGTGCTGCGTGGTGAAATGCGTGAGCGTATTCGGACATTGATACGACAAACGTGCAATGAATTGGGCGTACACATTGAAAAAGGCGTATTGTCTACCGACCATGTGCATATGTTTGTGTCAGTCCCGCCGCACGTCCCAATTTCAAAGGTGATGCAACGCGTAAAAGGGAGGTCCTCATACAAGATACAGCGGGAGTACCCCGAATTACGCAAACGCTATTGGGGGCAACGGTTCTGGGCTAGAGGCTATTTTTCAACGACGAGTGGAAATGTGACGGATGACGTTATTCGTCAGTATCTTGAATTACATTCAAAACGTGAACCTACCGACGAAAGTCGGTAGTTGTTCAGTAGGTGTATTCCACTGGTACGGCAATCGTTGTGAAAACCAACGGCCACGAGATTTCTGCCAATAGAACGTAACCCCAGACAGCCCCTAAATAGGGCTCATCTGAATTTGGCCCGTTTCAGTAACCTTAAGCGTTGGCCGCGCCGTTGAGCCATATCGTTCTTGATTGTCTTGGAGTTCTGGGAATATTTCAAACAATTCGGCTTTTGCCGCTTTATCGACTGTATTAAGCCCAACTTCGCCAACATGAAAACTTTCTGACCAAGCACCGTTTGCCAGAACCAGTTCATGCCGATCAAAAAGAATATGAATATAGTCCGTCTGATTGGTTTCATAATCAACAACAACTGAATGATCATTTGGCACTTCTCCGCTTTGTTGAGTAGATTTAGGATTTCAAATAGAGCATAGATTGATTATCTGGAATGGATGATTGTCTAATTTTGAGTTTGAAGTATTCGGTATCCTTGATGCCTCTGGCTCGCTTACGGATCATTCCTATACTGACATTACCAGCCTCTATCCTGGCGCTTGTGAGCTTGTGTTTGGCGTAGTTGCAGATGCCCACACAATGTTTCCGTAGGGATTTCGCGAACTTTTTTAGATAGAGCATCTGTGACTGATCTGCTATCAGGCACCAACGTTCCAGTTGCTCCGCCATCGCCTCAAATGAAGCGGCACTCCACAGCAGCTGAAGCTGTTCTTTCAAGACGTAAAGTGCATTCAGGTTGCTATTGCTCTCCAGCAACCTTTGCAGCTTGTCACTTTGTTTTTCACTCAACTTATCCGCATTTTTGAGCAACAGATAATGCGTCCCTTTCATCAACTCTTTACCACTTGGATCGGCCTTTCTGAACTCAAGTCGACGCTGATTATGGATAGCTTTGCTGTAGTTTTTCATGACGTGGAAACGGTCAAATACTATGTCGGCCAACGGCAAGGACTCTCTGACAGCCTTTTGGTAGGCAGGCCCCATATCCATCGCTACGGCCTTTATTTTGCAGGCTGTATCTGGTTGCAGTTGTTTCAAAAACCTTGAAAAAACCTCGGCAGTTCGGCCTGCTTCAACCCAGATCAGATGACCGCCAACCATATCGTAGACCACCGTCATGTAGTCATGACCTTTCGCCCGGGCAACTTCATCTACACCAATATATTCCAAGCCAGTTAGCTCTGCAGGATCAAGCGTAGGGAGAGTTTCAATAAGGTATGCCCTGTCGATATTCTTGACCGTTTCCCATCGTATATCCAAATGTCTGGAAACCGCTTGAATAGACATATGCCGACATAATCCACTGATCAGTCGGCAAAATCGGTGAGTGAAACGGCACCCTTTATCAACAAAATCACACCCCTCAATGCGGCGTTCGCCCTTGTTAATATAAACCTGCGCCAGCTCAATCTCGACCACACAAGGATACCCAAAAAGGGGGATGTCGTTTACTTGTCGGCGGACATGCTGGTTGATGCTTCCCTTCTGGCCTGTAGCAGGGTCTATAGCCCTCCTACGCGCGTCTCGGCTGCAGTGAATGACAATCTTAACACCGCCGTCATCCAGTTTAATTTCATTTACACGTTGCCCTTTGAGGCCTAAAATATGCTGCGAGATGTTGATTGTCATATACCTGCTCTATGTAAAGTTATCAGAAACCATACATATCAACAGGTTACTTGGCGGTCGGCATCTTTTTCTACTCAACAAAGCGGAGAAGAGCCTGCATAATTCCACCCTACGGTGTGGCTTTGGTAACCACCAAGCGTTGCCCCAACCGTAAATTCCGAGCCAGGCCCCGGGGTGAAATACCAATTGCCGCCTGTATTGAAGAAATAAAACGTTTCTACATGTGTGGAGCTGTCCGTGGCTGTAAAGGAAACATCAATCGCATAAGGTGCACCTGCTGTACTGGTGAATGCTCCGCCATCGATACTGACGGTTTCGCTACTATCGCTGCCGCCATTATACGCAGCATCATTATCGTCAAGAGTTGCTGTATAAGATGTATTATACTGGGCATTATACCCTGTACCTGACCATCTAAATGCTTCTGTTGTATATTGTGCCATTACGATGCTTTACTGATTACTACTGTGAAATTCTGAAGGTGCTTTGATATCATTTAAGGTCTTGAACAGTTTTTTAAACCCTGCCGCATCCAATTTATAATTAATTGAATTTTTTCCGAGAGTTTGTTCGATGAACTTGCGCTCTTCAGGATAAAGGGGGGCGCTATTGTTTTGTGCGAGTTCTTTAGCGAAACGTTTATTCTGCAATTTTGCGGCTGTTTTGCCAGTCGCATGCTCGGTGCTTGTCGTATGCCCCGTGCTTGTGGTAACGGAATTGTCAGAAAATTGGCTCAGAAAATCGTTGCTAACCTGTATCTGATCACTCATAATTTTATCATGCTCACGGGCAAGCTTTTTAGTATAACCGTCAAGTGATGTTGGGGGAGCTACAGTCGTTTTAGGTCGCTCAGGACGCCGTGGACAAAGATGCACTAAGCAGTCCACTGACAATGTCAATGAACCAAGCTTTGTCTTGGTCGTTTTGTCGCCTGTACTACTCCATACTACACGACAGTGGGGTGGTTGAGGGTGCCAGATTATGATTTACGGAAGGACTCTTCTTGCTAAACAAGGTCCACCTGATGTTCACCAAAGCCCTGACTACCCTCAAGGATAGATTATCCCCGCATTTACCATTGAGCAACAGCCGCCTTGAAACGATGTGCCTTTTGATCATGGGTATGGTGAATGCCCGAACGGTTAATTTGAGCCATCTCGCTTGTGAATTTCCTTCCGACACCAAGGTTGAAAGCACCTATCGCCGTCTGCAACGCTTTTTTCAGCATGTTAATCTGGGCCCAGATTGGGCGGCACCTTTGCTTGTCAAAATGATAGGGCCCTGCACATCGTGGTATTTGTGTCTGGATCGAACAAATTGGAAAATCGGGCAACGCCATGTCAACTTTCTAGTCTTGGCTCTTGTCACACGCCGCCACCGTATTCCGTTGATGTGGAACGTTTTAGGGCGTGCTGGCAACAGTGATACCGCACAGCGCATTACTCTGATGGAGCGCTATCTATCCGTATTCAAGGTATCCACAATCAAGTATCTGTTAGCTGATCGGGAGTTTATAGGAGGCCAGTGGCTGGATTTTCTGCATAAAAACAACATCCCCTTTGTCATTAGGATCAAAGGCAACCAGATTGTGACCACACAGGACGGGCAAACGCAAAACCTGAGTACTTTGCTGCGCACTTGTCGCGGCAAGCGTGACTTTAAGGCCCGCTTCGGTAACAATAAATCAGGCGGGGCCACGTGGTTTAGCTTTTCTGCAAAGCGCATCAAGGGGGGCGAACTTTTGATCGTCGTCTCCAATCGACCTGCGCATCACGCCCTTACCATCTACAAAAAAAGATGGGCAATTGAGAGCTTATTTGGCGATGCGAAAACACGCGGTTTCAATTTGGAAGACACCCGTCTAACCATTGCAAAAAAACTTGATCTGCTTTTAGGCCTCGTTGCGCTCGCCGTTGCCTGGGCATCTAAAACCGCCGCTAAACTTATAGGGGCCGGGAAAATGAAGCGGAAAAAACACGGGTATTTTGCTAAATCATTCTTTCGAATTGGCTTCGATCAGATTCGCAAGCTGCTCAGGTCAGACCCAACCGCCGCTGTCTCGCCGTGGCTCCTAATTCCAGCTCAAATTAGGAGAGTCGTGTAGTATGGTACTACTCATTATACCTACCCGCTTTTTGCTGCGAGTTTACTGCTACTAATCTTATACATGAAATCCACATGTATATCAAATTAGTTTATTATCTATTTCGAAGAGTTTGAGAGTGGTCAAAGGGGAGTGTTTAAATGCAATGCGCAGCAAAGCTTGATAGGGAACACTACGTTTTATCTTCCATCTGATTCAGATGAAAACAAACCGTTCCAAGCCTTTCGTGTCGCAATTTCTGATCTTATTGCCGCAATCATTTGGGGGGATTAGTTTCATCTCCTGCGAGTATTGCGCTTCAAGATTTGAGCTGGCAACCACGCTATTGCCTGTGCTTTTCAAACTTTTCATAAATCTAAGCTTGTGATAGGAGTGTGACCATGAGTTATGAGAGCTTCATCCCAAAAGGGGCCGCAAGTTTTAAAATAAATTTCGATGGACCGCCAAAGGATTTTTATTTCTTATTGCTTCCCAAAATGACACTGCTTGCCTTCAGTGCGGCTGTAGAACCTCTGCGGATTGCGAACCAAGTTGCAAAAAAAGAACTGTACCGCTGGTTTACAATGACCGAAGACGGGGCGCCCGTTACATGCTCAAACTATGTTACCATAACGCCAGATATGATGTTGGAACCTGTTCCTAAAGAGGCTTATTCTTTTGTCTGCTCAGGTATTGAGCCATCCCTTGCTGCAAGCCAAAAAACAACCAATTGGTTAAACCGCCAACGCGCATTTGGCGCCCCCGTTGGAGGCATATGCACAGGGACATTCGCATTAGCAAAGGCGGGGTTGTTAACGAACCGTCGCTTCACGTTGCATTGGGAAAATCAGCCCTCTTTTTCTGAATGTTTCCCAGGGTTGGAGCCAACACCAAATCTATATGAAAATGATGATGGTTTGATCACATGTGGGGGCGGCAATGCGGCAACGGATATGATGTTGGATATTATCGAAACCGACCACGGGAAAGAACTGGCCATCATTGTTGCCGATATGTGCATCCATTCACGCAGTCACAACCAAGCTGCGCCACAAAAATCGGCCTATTCCGTAGCTTTGGGTAGCCGTAATCAACGGTTGATCAATGCGATGCAGTTTATGGAAGAGAACTTAGAGGAACCTTTGGTCATTTCCGATGTGGCAGAACATGTCAGTACATCCAGACGCCAGCTGGAACGATTGTTTAATAAATATGTTTTGATGACACCCAATCAGTTTTATTTCGAACTGCGCGTTTCCCGCGCGCATGCATTGTTGAACGAAACCAATATGTCCGTGACTGAAATTGCTATGGCCACGGGGTTTAATAGCACACCGCAATTGGCCAAACGGTTTAAAAAGAAGTTTGGCGTGTCTCCTCAGGCATTCCGTAAAGGCTGGGATTCATAAGCTCAACAAGCTACCGAGTTATCGCCTGTCTGAATGTATAAACGCCACACCTAAATCTCATAAACAGCGATTGGAGTGCCCATAACTTCCATATCTGGTGTTATACCAAGTCCTGCTTGCGTCGGTGCTGTTGCCCCGCCATTTTTGATAGGCGCATCAAATTGAGCCGTCGTTTGGGAAACCATCGACCGTGTATCTAATGCGCACCGTAAAATATGACGCGGTGTCGCCTGAGCCAGATGCAAAATAGCGGCAAAGGATATATCTGATCCTGTTGTGTCTTGGATTGATGTAACCAGACCAGCTGCACGGCATAGATGCATTTGGCGTAAACTAGGGGTTAAGCCGCCTTGTTTGGTGATCTTTATCCCCATGCCGTCACATGTGTTTTGCGAAATAGCTTGGATAATATCCGTATCATTCTGGATCAACTCATCCATCAACAAGGGAATGGTGCAACGCCTGCGCAGTGATTGTGTTTCAGCCCAACTGGCACATGGGGCTTCTAATCACGGCAATCGCTTGAAAAAGTGGGGATTCCCTTAGCGGGTGATATGTGATTCTCTGGTCATTGAAATGACATTCGGAGCCTCCCATGATCTCAGCCAATATCCTCGACCATTTTTCTGCCATTGAAGACCCACGCCAGAGCTGGAAAACTGTTTATCCACTACCCGAAATCCTACCAGGGCAATCGCATGAGTTTTACCCCTGAATTATCTGGAAAAGAAAATCCTCGTCCCAAGCCGCCAAGTGTCGCTTTAACCTGAGGCTTTGCTTTCCCTTTACGGAGCGCAGCATGTTGTTGGCGGCGTGCTTGATCGTTGTAAAATTAGCTGGCGCGTTTCCTTTACGGATACGACATTCATCATCACGAAACACCATATCCATGACCCAATGCAGCCCGTTTTCAATACCCCAGTGGTCGCGGATAGCTTTTGCGTGAGCTTCGGCGTCACAGGTCATGGATGAGATGTAAAAGCGTGTCTCTGAACGGGTCTTGTCTTGAAGTGTTGCGCAGTATTGGACCATCACGATGCTTTCCAATCCGGGCCAATTGTGCCGCTCCATCAGCCATTCAATATCCGAGCAAACAGTGACTTTTCTTGTTTCAATACGTCCATGTGATTTTTCTACGTCCTCATGGTAAGTTACTGTTGTGTCTGCAAAATCCACAGCGTCCTGTTCTTTCATGAACAGTTCGGTGTCTTTGCGAAGGGCACCTTGATTACCCTTTAAGGCCAAAACATAATCCGCTTGTTTGGTGATGATTTTATCGGCAATATCACGCTGACATCCCATAGCATCTATAGTGACAATAGCCCCCTTTATCGTCAGGAGGTCTAACAGTTCCGGTATGGCCGTGATCTCATTGGATTTGCCGTCCACCTGCCGTTGGGCAAGTGTCAGGTTCAACTCTGAACTCCAGGCCGAGATCATGTGAATTGCGGCCTTGCTGCCAGCCTTATCCAAGCTGCGACGTGAGGTTTTACCATCTATCGCCACGACCCCGCTAAGGGTGCTGTTTAAGGAGGCGACCCACTCCATAAAGCAGGCCTGAAAATGATTGGCATCCAGTGCGGCGTAGATGTTTCCCAGTTGATCATGTGAGGGTGTTCCGTCCGAAAAGGGCAAGAATTTCCGTAAAAAGGCCAGTTTCTTTGTCCCAAACGCAGAAATAGCGACCCAGTCATTCGCCCCGGACAACACGGCACATAACGTCAAAAGCAAAACCTCTGCCATAGGGTAAAGCAGCTTTGTTTGTTGTCGTGGGTCAGATAAAGTAGAAAAATGCGTAAGAAAATCAATGGAATGGCTGTCGGGTGCGTCGGCATTGGACATGGGTAGTGACCTCAATAAAAGCTAAAAGTTCACTCATTGAATCAACCCTCACCTCATTTGTCACCTGCTAACTTTTTCATGCGATTGCCCTGGAAATCCTACTGATTGTGCTCTGCGGTGTTATGGCTGGTGCTGATGATTTTGCCGAAATAGCCCGATGGGCGGACCGAAAATTGAAATTCTTGCGTGGGTTTCTACCCTTCAAAGATGGCATCCCATCTCATGACACGCTCAATGATGTGATGAACGCGATTCCCGCTGACCTGTTTAGCGAATGCTTCGTTTCCTGGGTTGCGGCCTTGCGCGATGGCGATGATGAGATCGTGGCAATTGACGGCAAGTCGTCACGCCGTGCGCATGGTGAGGATGGCCGCGCCCTGCATCTGGTTTCAGCTTGGGCAACGCGTCAGAGATTGGTCTTGGGGCAAGAATCCTGTGACGAGAAAGAGAATGAAATCAGCGCGATACCTCGACTACTGGCGCGGCTTGAGTTGAAAGGCGCGCTGGTCACGATTGATGCAATGGGCTGCCAACACGGTATTGCTGCGGCGATCCTCGCACAAGGCGCAGACTATCTTTTGGCGCTTAAAGGCAACCAAAAATCACTGCATGAAGAGGTGAGGCTCTATTTCGACCAGACCAGTGGTTTGGAAACCCATGAAACCACCGATGCCGATCATGGGCGGATAGAAATCCGTCGTGCCTATGTCAGTCATGATGTAGAGTGGCTGCGCCCTGATCGGTCTGAGCCTGGCGCACCAAGGTTTCCAGGCCTCGCCGCTATCGGCATGATCGAGGCCGAGGTCAAACACAAAGGTAAAACCAGTTTCTCGCGACGTTACTATCTGTCCTCCGCACCGCTCTCAGCCAAGCAATTCCTGCGCGCCACACGCGCCCATTGGGGTGTGGAAAATCGCCTGCACTGGGTGATGGATGTGGTGTTTCACGACGACCTGATGCGCTTGCGGACCCAAAATGGCCCCGCCAACATGGCTCTGATGCGACATAGTGCAATCAACATCTTCAAGCAAGTCGGCGATGCGGCCAGTCTGAAAATACGAAGAAAAACAGCCGCTTGGGATGATAGTTACCTAAAAGCCGCAATCAAAGGTGAAGGCTGAAATCTTCAAGCGATTGCCGTGGGCTTCTAATACGAAATCCAAACCATCAGGCAGTAACGATAACATCCGCAATGCGTGTTCCACAGTGAGCCCATTATTGGCATCAGCCAGAAACCATTCCCCAGATTGCCGATCCGCAAGGCAGGCTTGAATACGTTCAGCATCCAGCATTGGTCCGCCTTCGGCTTCTGTTGCCCCGATTTTAACCGAATGCCCCATGAACCCTTTCGTACGGTGTGCCGCAACATTAGCACGCATCCCATCAGGGGTATCACCGCCAATAGAAGAGATCATCTGAACAGGTGTATCAATACGCCCCCCTAGTAAATCACAAACAGGCATATTGGTGGCTTTGCCAAAGATATCCCAACAGGCGGCATCAATCCCAGCTTTAGCATGATTGTGCCCCATTAAAATGCTATCCATTGCATCATAAACACGGGAGGTTTGGCGTGGATCTAAACCAAGAACAACGGGGGCAATATCGTCTATGCCTGCGCGTACACCTTTGGCATGTGCCGCAATATACGTCCCGCCAAAGGGCGTGCTTTCGCCCCAACCCTCAAGGCCTGTATCCGTGATGACGCGGGTAAATGTTGCGTCAAAACTTGTATATTCCCGCCCCCCTGACAAGCGATACACTCCACCAGAATAGGGGAGGTTTGCCTGATAGACTTCTATACGTTTAATCTTCATGGGCACACCACGATGTTGCCAGTGTGTTTTTTGTCAATGAAGCTTTGCTGTGCTTTTTTGAGTTCAGCCAGTGGATATTGTTCAGCTAACATTGGCTTGATTTCACCACGTTCAATATAGCCAACAAGGTCCGTGAATATATGGATAGGGATCACAGTTGATCCAGTGAATGTAAGATCGTTCAGATAGAATGTGCGCAGATCGAGCTTCACAATCGGACCCGCAATAGCGCCTGAGCAGGTATAGCGCCCACCACGTTCCAGAACATCGATTATTGCGCTAAAGTAATTCCCGCCAACAATATCGGCCACAACGCTGACAGTGCTGGAACCTGTTGCATCTTTAAGCGCTTTGGCAAGATTATCTGGATTGCGTGGCAGAATTGCATCTGGCTCTAGTTTGTCAACTACACCGTGTTTAGCTTCAGAAGCCATCGCAATCACATAAGCACCACGTCGTTTCGCCAACTGAATTAAGGCTGATCCAACGCCACCTGAGGCACCCGTGATTAAAATGCGGTCGTCTTTGCCAACATTGGCGCGGCTCAACATGCCTTCTGCGGTGGAATAGGAGCAGGAGAACGTGGCCAATTCGGCATCACTTATAAGGCTTTTAATGGGATGGATATTGCGTTCATCCACTTTAGTATATTCGGCAAACCCACCGTTGCACTCTGATCCGAAGCATCCTGTGTTGTTTTTATTTTCAGGATCATTCCAATCGCGCAGCCACATATCCACAATGACGCGCTGTCCTATTAAACTGGTGTCTGCATCGGGCCCAACAGCCACAACATGACCGCAGGCATCAACACCTTGGATACGTGGAAGTGTAAGAGCGGCACCACCCCAGCTTGGATCATCTTGGGATATTTCCGTGTAAGCGCCCCCAGTTGTGGCTTCGTCAACTGTTTTGGAATACCAACCAGATCGTGTGTTCACATCCGTATTATTTAACCCGCAAGCGGTGACTTTAATTAACACCTCGCGGCCTATCGGCTGCGGCGTTGGCCAATCGGTTTTATATTCCAATGCATCCATATCGCCGTGGCGCATCAAGACAAAGGCTTTCATCGTGTCTGGGATAACAGTCATGCACTTACCTTCGGTTGTTTATTGTGATTGCTTTTGTTGCAGCATGTTTTTTTTAAAGGGTAAAGGCCAGTATTTTTCACCTGTGTGGAAAAAATTTCACTTGTACGCAAAAGTCGGCTTATAGGGTTTGGGAAAAGATGTTAGATAACACTGAAATGAAAAGGATGAACTATGGCTGATACATTTGATGAAGATATGTTTCTAAAAGGTTTAGAGCAACGTAAAGCGACTTTGGGTGCGGAATATGTGACCAAAAACCTAGAAGCAGCAGATGATTTCACGCGCCCATTCCAAGAGGCCATGACAGCATGGTGCTGGGGTTTCGGTTGGGGTGATGATGTTATTGATGCGAAAACACGTTCAATGATGAACCTGTCGATGCTGGGTGCTTTGGGCAAAATGCACGAATGGGAAATCCATTGTCGTGGCGCCATTAACAATGGTGTCAGCAAAGAGGAAATCCGTGCAATTATTCACGTGGTTGCTATTTATTGCGGTGTCCCACAATCTTTGGAGTGCTTTAGGTCCGCAAAAAAAGTCTTCGAAGAACGCGGAATGTAACTCTAGGCGTCTTGGGCGCTCAGGCCTTGCCATGACACAGTTTTCAGCCAACCTAGGATTTCTATTCACAGACTTAAATTTACTTGATGCCATCCGCGCTGCTGGACAGGCAGGATTTGATGCTGTGGAATGCCATTGGCCCTATGATGTGCCTGTGGCCGATACCTGTGCTGCATTGGATGAAACAGGTTTGACGATGTTGAGCTTGAATACGGTGCGCGGGAATGCTGGCGAGAATGGTTTATCTGCTTTGGTCGGACGCGAAGACGAAGCGCGTGCTGCGATTGACCAAGCGGTTGAGTATGCTGTTGCGATTGGGGCGCTGAAAATCCATGTGATGGCGGGTTTCGCGAGCGGGGCAAAGGCACGCGCCTGTTTTATTGCTAATCTCGAATATGCATGTGCAAAGACTGCCCCTCATGGAATTACGATCTTGATCGAACCCTTGAACCACTATGATGCGCCTGATTATTTTTTACAAACATCAGGACAAGCGAAAGAGATTATTGAAATGGTGAGGGCCGATAATATCAAATTGATGTTTGATTGTTATCACCTGCAAATCATGGAGGGTGATCTGACTTGTCGTTTGCAAACATTGATGCCTATCATAGGGCATATCCAATTCGCATCGGTGCCTGATCGGATGGAACCTGATGGTGGTGACGTGAATTATGCAGATATCTTTAAAACTTTAGAGGCGCTGGGATATAACGCGCCTTTGGGGGCAGAATATAATCCGCAGACGACAACAACTGAAGGGTTGGGGTGGCTGCAAACTTTTAAGTCATAGGATATTATAATGATTTCTAAACGTCGATTTTTATCAACTCTTATCTCCGCTTCTGTTGCTCTGAACGCATCGGGTGCATTTGCGCAAAACGCAGCAATTTTAAGTGGTCAGGATCGAGTCCATCCGATTGTTGCTGAACATGGTATGGTCACAGCCCAAGAAAAAGTCGCTGCGCAAATCGGTGTTGATATCCTAAAAGCGGGCGGAAATGCTGTGGATGCCAGCGTGGCTGTGGCCTTTGCCTTGGCGGTTACATTGCCGCGTGCAGGCAATCTGGGTGGTGGTGGTTTCATGATCGTCCATGATGCTGAAAAAGCTGAAACACAGGCGATTGATTACCGTGAAATGGCACCCAAAGCAGCTTTCAAGGATATGTATCTGGATGGCGCTGGAGAACCCGTTAAAAACCGTTCCCGCTTTCATGGATTAGCTGTTGGCGTGCCAGGCACTGTGGCTGGTATGGCCTTGGCATTAGAACGCAATGGCACCATGCCTATGGCACAGGTGATTGCACCTGCGATTAAACTGGCGCGTGATGGGATTGTGGTTACGCAAAGCTTATCGAGTGGCCTGAAACGGTCCGAAGAACGCCTGAAACGCTGGCCACAAACCGCACGTGTGTTTTACAAACCTGACGGTGGATTTTATGAAGTTGGGGATGTTTTCAAACAACCTGATTTAGCCGCAACATTGCAAAGTATTTCGGATCATGGTGCCGATGGGTTTTACAAAGGGGATGTTGCTGAAAAGATAGCTGCGGGTGTGCAAGCGGCTGAGGGCTTGATCACTGTGGATGATATGGCCGCTTATAAATCCGTCGTGCGGGATACCAGTACAGGCACATACCGTGGCTATGATATTCATTCGATGCCACCGCCCAGTTCTGGTGGCACACATATCGTGCAAATCCTCAACACGCTTGAAGGTTATCCAATTGGTGCGATGGGGCATAACTCTGCCCAGACAATCCACTTGATGGCAGAGGCGATGAAACAGGCCTATGCGGACCGTGCGACGTATCTTGGGGATCCTGATTTTGTTGATGTTCCTGTAAAGGAATTGACCAATAAAGCCTATGCCAATGATATCCGCACACAGATCGATATGGGCAAAGCACGCCCTGCGGATAAGATTAAAGCGACTGTTTTGACACCTTATGAAAGTAACGAAACCACACATTTTTCTGTCATAGATCGTTTTGGAAGCGCTGTTTCTAACACATATACGATAAATTTCTCATTTGGGTCTGGAATCGTGGCTGACGGTACTGGTGTATTAATGAACAATGAAATGGATGATTTTTCCGCGAAAACTGGCGTGGCAAATGCATATGGTCTGATTGGCGGCGATGCCAATGCCGTGGAAGCTGGAAAGCGTCCACTATCATCGATGAGCCCAACAATTGTGATGAAGGATGATAAGGTGTTTCTGGTCACAGGCAGCCCCGGCGGATCGCGGATTATCACCACGACCTTGCAAATTTTGATGAACGTGATTGATCACGGAATGAACATCGCCGAAGCCACATATGCACCGCGCATCCACCACCAATGGCTCCCAGACGAGCTGCGGATTGAAGAGGGCATCAGTGTGGATACCAAAGCTATCTTACGCGCCAAAGGCCATGATGTGGTGATCAAACCAACGATGGGATCAACACAATCGATTATGATTGATGGGGAGACGGGTATGTTGCTGGGCGCGACCGATCCACGGAGGCCTGGGTCATCTGTGGAGGGGTATTAAAAAGGAATGATTATTTTCGCCCTTAGTTGACTTAAAGACATTTAGTTCTTTTATAATGTATAGAGGGTATCGAGTTGAGAATGATAAAATTTAAGAAAGTTTCATTAATTTTATTAGATATAATTGCTGTATTATTCCTACTTTATGCATTCTGGCGTCTTTCAATTTTTGATTTTGAAGAGACAATTGCTAATAAGCGCAGTGTTTTGGCAGGCATTCTTGCTGGCCTCTTTTACAAGTGTGGAACATTGCTTCATAAAGCAAGGTCATTCAATAATAATTAATTACTTATTCATGATAGGATTCAGAACAGTGAATTCTGGCTTTGACGTCGGATGTTTTATACACCGCCAAAGGTATCAAAGTGGTTAGGGCAGCGTACGCTACACTGCCCTATGCCGATTATTCTGCTGCTGGTTCCAGTTTATCCTGAGTGCGCAACTCAAAATCACTGGCGTCATGGCGTTCATGCAGTTGTTTTTCTGGCTCGCCCCATGTGCGGTTCACGATCTTACCACGTTTGACTGCTGGGCGTTCTGCGATTTGTTTTGTCCAGCGCATCAGGTTTTTGTAACTTTCCACATCCAAAAACTCTGCCGCATCATAAACCAAGCCCAGAACAACAGCACCGTACCATGGGAAGATCGCCATATCCGCAATCGTGTATTCATCGCCACACATATATTCATTGTCGGCAAGATGGCGATCTAAAACGTCCAACTGGCGTTTGGTTTCCATTGTGAAGCGATCAATGGGATATTGCATTTTATAGGGTGCATAAGCGTAGAAGTGGCCAAAACCACCACCCAAATACGGTGCGCTGCCCATTTGCCAAAACAACCAGTTCATGCATTCCGCGCGTTTGGCAGGGTCCGTTGGGATGAAGTGGCCGAATTTTTCAGCCAAATACATCAGGATTGAACCTGACTCGAATACACGTGTAGGCGTGTCTGTGCTGTGATCCATTAGAGCTGGGATTTTTGAGTTCGGGTTGATGTTTACAAAACCGCTGCCGAATTGGTCGCCTTCACCAATGTTGATAAGATAGGCATCGTATTCCGCACCTTTCACACCCAATGCGAGTAATTCTTCTAGCATCACAGTTACTTTCACACCATTTGGTGTGGCAAGCGAGTGTAGTTGTAATGGGTGTTTGCCTACAGGCAATTCTTTGTCATGTGTTGGGCCCGCAATGGGACGATTAATATTGGCGAACTCGCCGCCATTTTTAGTGTCCCATGTCCATACCTTTGGTGGTTCGTATGTTTCTTCAGTCATTGTGTGTATTTCCGTAAAATTTTGTGGCTGTGCGATATGCTATGCCTTTGCCCGACCTTAATCTGTCGATTTGGGAAAGTTCAATGTGCGTTTTTAATCAGGGCGTGTGCACATATGAAAAACGCAGTTTTTAACTATTATACGCTACGTCATCACTAAAATATGAATTCTGTCTATGCGTTGGCGCGCTCAAAACACCATGAGAGGAGGGCTTTGCCGTGTTAACACGGCAATCGCTTGAAGATTTCAGCCTTCACCTTTGATTGCGGCTTTTAGGTAACTATCATCCCAAGCGGCTGTTTTTCTTCGTATTTTCAGACTGGCCGTATCGCCGACTTGCTTGAAGATGTTGATTGCACTATGTCGCATCAGAGCCATGTTGGCGGGGCCATTTTGGGTCCGCAAGCGCATCAGGTCGTCGTGAAACACCACATCCATCACCCAGTGCAGGCGATTTTCCACACCCCAATGGGCGCGTGTGGCGCGCAGGAATTGCTTGGCTGAGAGCGGTGCGGAGGACAGATAGTAACGTCGCGAGAAACTGGTTTTACCTTTGTGTTTGACCTCGGCCTCGATCATGCCGATAGCGGCGAGGCCTGGAAACCTTGGTGCGCCAGGCTCAGACCGATCAGGGCGCAGCCACTCTACATCATGACTGACATAGGCACGACGGATTTCTATCCGCCCATGATCGGCATCGGTGGTTTCATGGGTTTCCAAACCACTGGTCTGGTCGAAATAGAGCCTCACCTCTTCATGCAGTGATTTTTGGTTGCCTTTAAGCGCCAAAAGATAGTCTGCGCCTTGTGCGAGGATCGCCGCAGCAATACCGTGTTGGCAGCCCATTGCATCAATCGTGACCAGCGCGCCTTTCAACTCAAGCCGCGCCAGTAGTCGAGGTATCGCGCTGATTTCATTCTCTTTCTCGTCACAGGATTCTTGCCCCAAGACCAATCTCTGACGCGTTGCCCAAGCTGAAACCAGATGCAGGGCGCGGCCATCCTCACCATGCGCACGGCGTGACGACTTGCCGTCAATTGCCACGATCTCATCATCGCCATCGCGCAAGGCCGCAACCCAGGAAACGAAGCATTCGCTAAACAGGTCAGCGGGAATCGCGTTCATCACATCATTGAGCGTGTCATGAGATGGGATGCCATCTTTGAAGGGTAGAAACCCACGCAAGAATTTCAATTTTCGGTCCGCCCATCGGGCTATTTCGGCAAAATCATCAGCACCAGCCATAACACCGCAGAGCACAATCAGTAGGATTTCGGGTAGTGGATAAACAGTTTTCCAGCTCTGGCGTGGGTCTTCAATGGCAGAAAAATGGTCGAGGATATTGGCTGAGATCATGGGAGGCTCCGAATGTCATTTCAATGACCAGAGAATCACATATCACCCGCTAAGGGAATCCCCACTTTTTCAAGCGATTGCCGTGGCCGTGTTAAAAACAACTTGCAGAATGCACAAGAATCAAATAAGTTTCCTATACGAAATATCGGGAGACACTGACATTGTGCTCAATTTGTCAGGGCCGAAGGAGCAACCGCCTCGGAAACTCTCAGGCAAAAGAACCGATATTTTGATAACACTCTGGAGAGAGGTGCATGCGCATCCGCCGAAGGGATAATGATCTCAGGCACCATGACAGAGGAGGCACCTAAGCATTGCAATCAAGCGGTGCAATATAAAACATAGGGTGCCCATATGGCTGATTTAAAACAAACACCTCTGCATGCGATGCATACAGAACTCGGCGCTAAAATGGTGCCCTTTGCAGGTTATGATATGCCTGTTCAATACCCTTTGGGGGTGATGAAAGAGCATCTTCATACGCGTGAACATTCTGGATTGTTTGATGTAAGCCACATGGGGCAAGTAATGTTGCGTGCCAAATCTGGTGATGTACGGGACGCTGCGTTGGAATTGGAACGTTTGGTTCCGATGAATATCGCAGATCTTGGTGTAAACCGTCAGCGTTATGCGTTTTTCACCAATGATAAAGGTGGCATCTCAGACGATTTGATGGTTGCTAACCGTGGTGATCATCTGATGTTGGTGGTGAATGCCGCTTGCAAGGAAAGTGATATTTTGCATCTGCGCGCCCACCTCGTGGACAGCTGTGATATAGAAGTATTTGAAGATCGCGCTTTGATTGCGCTGCAAGGGCCTGCATCAGAAGCTGCTTTGTCGCGCTTGTCTGATGATGTGGCTGCGATGCGTTTCATGGATGTCATAACGACCCAAATCATGGATGCCGAATGCTGGATTGCACGTTCTGGATACACAGGCGAAGATGGGTATGAAATCTCGATCCCAAACGATAAAGCTGTGGAAATCACTGCTGCTTTACTGGATATGGACGAAGTCGAGCCAATCGGCCTAGGCGCACGTGATAGTCTGCGTTTAGAAGCTGGGTTGTGTCTGTATGGTAATGATATTGATACTGCAACAACACCTGTAGAGGCCGATTTGAAATGGGCCATTCAAAAGGCACGCCGCGCAGATGGTGATCGTGCTGGCGGGTATATTGGTGCAGAGATTATTATGGCGCAATTTGAAAAAGGCGCAGATCATAAACGTGTTGGCATTAAGCCAGAGGGCCGTGCGCCTATGCGCCAAGGTGCTGTGCTTTTTGCCGATGAAACATCTACCAGTCCAATTGGGGAAATCACATCAGGTGGGTTTGGGCCATCTTTTGAAGGCCCTGTTTCTATGGGCTATGTCCCAACTGAATTATCAACAACAGGAACACAAGTTTTTGCAGACGTGCGTGGCAAACGTATGCCCGCAACTGTACATAGCTTGCCGTTCATTCCAGCCAACTTTAAACGCTAGATCAACAGGAGAAACGATATGAAATTTACAGAAGAGCACGAATGGCTAAAGCCAGAAGGTGATGTTGTGGTTGTAGGAATTACAGCACATGCCGCCGAAGCACTGGGCGAGATTGTTTTCGTAGAATTGCCAGAAGCAGATACAGACGTCAGCAAAGACGATGATGCAGTGGTGATTGAAAGCGTTAAAGCGGCTTCCGATATTCTTGCGCCTTTGGATGGTACAATCGTCGAAGTGAACGAAGCTTTGGTCGAAAACCCAGGTTTGATCAACGAAGACCCGCAAGAAGCGGCTTGGTTTTTCAAGATGAAGCTGAACGATCCGTCAGAGATGGACGCATTGCTTGACGAAGACGCCTATAAAGCCCTGATCGGCTAACCTATATTCCAGGATTGTTTCCATGAGCTATACGCTGACTGACTACCAACCTTATGATTTTGCCAACCGTCGCCACATTGGACCATCTACTGCAGAAATGGAGGAGATGTTAAAAGTTGTTGGCGCAACATCACTGGATGATTTCATTGATCAAACTGTGCCTGCAAGTATCCGCCAAAAAGAACCTTTGGTTTGGGATGCGATGACAGAACGCGCGATGCTGTCACGTATGCGCGATATTGCAGCGATGAACGATGTGCATATGTCGCTGTTGGGGCAGGGGTACCACGGTACGGTTACACCACCTGCCATTCAGCGTAATATCTTGGAAAACCCTGCTTGGTATACGGCTTATACGCCATACCAACCTGAAATCAGCCAAGGCCGTTTAGAGGCCTTGCTAAACTTCCAAACGATGATTGTTGATCTAACTGGTATGGAGATTGCAAACGCATCTCTATTGGATGAAGCGACAGCTTGTGCAGAAGCGATGACAATGGGGCAACGTGTTTCAAAATCTAAAATGAAAGCGTTTTTTGTGGATGAAAATTGTCACCCACAAAATATCGCCGTCATGAAAACACGTGCAGCACCATTAGACATCGAAGTGATCGTTGGATCGCCTGATGACATGGATGCAACGGCCGTATTTGGCGCGATCTTCCAGTACCCAGGTACAAATGGGCATGTACGTGATTTTACAGATCAAATTACAGCATTGCATGAAAACAAAGCTGTTGGTGTGATTTCAGCCGATCCAATGTCCTTAACCTTGTTAAAAGAACCAGGCGCAATGGGCGCAGATATTGCGATTGGATCAACGCAACGCTTTGGTGTTCCAATGGGTTATGGTGGGCCGCACGCGGCTTATATGGCGACAAAAGAAGCCTATAAACGTTCTATGCCTGGCCGTCTGGTCGGTGTGTCATTGGACGCAAATGGTAACAAAGCTTACCGCTTGGCTTTGCAAACACGCGAACAGCATATTCGCCGTGAAAAAGCGACATCTAACGTGTGTACAGCACAAGCATTGCTGGCTGTTATGGCTTCTATGTACGGTGTGTTCCACGGACCAGAAGGCATCAAAGCAATTGCGCAACGCATTCACTGGCTGGCCGCGCGTATGGCCAAAGGCATTGAAAGCATGGGCTTTACCGTCGATCCGGGTGAATTCTTTGACACATTCACCGTTGATGTTGGATCGTTGCAAACTATCGTAATGCGCTCTGCACGACTTGAAAAAGTAAACTTGCGTGCCGTAGGTACAACAAAGGTTGGTATCACACTGGACGAAGCTGCGTCTGACAAAACACTGAACGCTGTTTGGCGTGCTTTCGGATTGGCGAAGAAGAATTTCCCAGCTGATGCAGAACCACGTCTTCCAACAGGTTTGGAACGGACCAGCGAATACATGACGCATCCGATCTTCCACATGAACAGATCAGAAGCGGAAATGACACGTTACATGCGCCGCCTTGCAGACCGTGATTTAGCACTTGATCGTGCAATGATCCCACTTGGGTCGTGTACAATGAAGTTGAATTCAGCAGCAGAAATGATGCCGATTACATCTTATGGCTTTGCAAATATGCATCCATTTGCACCAATTTCGCAGGCCGCTGGTTACACTTACTTGATCAATGATCTGTCAGAAAAACTATGTGAGATCACAGGCTACGACTCGATCTCTATGCAACCTAACTCAGGTGCGCAGGGTGAATTTGCAGGACTTTTGACGATCTCCGCTTATCACACAGAGCGTGGCGAAGGTCATCGCAATGTTTGCCTAATTCCGACGTCTGCGCACGGTACAAACCCTGCATCAGCTCAGATGGTTGGCTATAAGGTTGTTGTTGTGAAGTCTGCTGAAAACGGCGATATCGACATTGCTGATTTCCGCGCAAAGGCTGAATTACACTCTGAAAACTTGGCTGCTTGTATGATCACATATCCATCTACCCACGGTGTGTTCGAAGAAGGCGTGCGTGAAGTTTGCCAAATCGTACATGATCATGGTGGTCAGGTGTATATGGATGGCGCGAACATGAACGCCATGGTTGGTCTGTCTAAGCCAGGTGATATTGGCGGCGATGTAAGCCACCTGAACTTGCACAAAACATTCTGCATTCCGCATGGTGGCGGGGGACCAGGCATGGGACCGATTGGTGTAAAAGAACATCTTATCAAGCATTTGCCAGGTCACTTCCACACAGGTGGTGTTGAAGGAGCGGTCTCTGCTGCACCATACGGTTCACCAAGCTTGTTGCCGATTTCATGGGCATATTGCTTGATGATGGGCGGCGAAGGCATGACGCAAGCGACGAAGTTTGCAATTTTGAATGCCAACTACATCGCCAAGCGTCTGGAAGGAGCATATGAAATCTTGTTCCGTGGTCCAAACGGCCGTGTTGCTCACGAATGTATTCTGGACACACGTCCATTAGAAGACAGCTGTGGCGTGACGGTTGATGATGTGGCAAAGCGTTTGGTGGATTGTGGTTTCCACGCCCCAACGATGTCCTTCCCTGTACCAGGTACGTTGATGGTTGAGCCAACAGAGTCTGAGCCAAAAGCGGAACTCGATCGTTTCTGTGATGCCATGTTAGGTATTCGCGCCGAAGCTCAAGACATTGAAGATGGTAAAATGCCAAGGGATAACAACCCTCTATGCAATGCACCGCATACAATGAGCGACCTTGTCGGTGATTGGGATCGTCCATATGACCGCAAACAAGGGTGTTTCCCTCAAGGGTCTTTCAAGGTCGATAAATATTGGGCACCAGTGAACCGCGTAGACAACGCATACGGTGATCGCAACCTGATCTGTTCATGTCCTCCGATGGAAGACTACATGGACGACGCTGAATAATATAGTATTTGGGCAACCCCACTGGATGGTGGGGTTGCCATATTCTGGCCCAGTTTTAAAAATACTGCTTTCAAAACATATTTTTAAGATGTGAATGTTTATGAGAACGATTGTACAAGTATTTGGAATATTGCTAATTTTTATAGCTGTATGTGGAATTCTATTATTCACTTATCTCCCTTTATTTACTCAAAGCCCAAAACTTTTAGAATTTTTGAACTCAGGATTGGTTTCTCTCGGGTTTTTCGGGAACATTATGGTTCTGGGTTTTCATTTTAAATATTTTAGGTGGATGAATTCTTTATATATTGATCGCATTTGTAAGCGGTTTTTATTTGGGTTCGTCGCGATTGGAATGCTTTCATATTTATATATGAAATACCCAATTTCTGGTAATGATATAATTGATATAATAGCTTTCTTTGGAATCTATATAATAACAGCATTCGTTTGTTTTCTTGGAATAATAGCGGGTAGGAATTGAATGGACCAACCTGGACACCTCGATTAACCGCTAATTCCAGAGGTATTTGATAGGCATTTTTTACGGCAGGCTGCTTTTTGACGCAAAAAAAGCCTGTTTTGTTCCGTTTTATGCGGCATTCATGCTTTATGGAGCCGCCTGAGCGGGTATTTCTGAATTCTAGACGGATTCAGGCTGTGGCTTGCCGTCGTTCATGGAAGATGAGACGCTTCATATTGTAGGTTATGTTGGCGAGTGTCATCTTTGTTGTGGCGCGTTGAATTCCGATGGTTCTAATGGATAAATCCATCGGGCCCTTCTGATGACCAAAGACATGCTCGACACAGGTGCGAAATATAGAACGTGTCGCATTACCGCGCTCGATGTGTTTGGGCATTGGTTTGCCTTTTGGTTTTTTACGGTGGATGTGGGAGAAAAATCCATTGGCCTTAAGCCATGCCTCATTGCTCTTGGTGCGGTAAGCTGTATCGGCCCAAACCTTGCCAGAACGATTGTCCTTGGTGAGCACTGACGCCAACTCATGACCGTCATAGCGCGCTGCATCTGTTGTTTTTTCACCTCTGATAAACCGAAACTTACGGTCAATGCTGATGTGGTTTTTATAGCCAAAGTGAGGTACGGAAATATCAACTAACCCCGCATCTTTCTCACCCGTCTTGGTCGTTTTAGCCTTGCTATACTTGACCATCCACCGTGCGTCGGTGTCCTTCTGTGCCGCCTTGGCTGGATTATCAGGCCAGATATCTTTTGCATCTTCGCCAGCCTTGGCGCGGGCTTTCTCGCTTGAAGTCATACGTTGGCGTGGGGCTGCAATCAGCGATGAGTCTACAATTTGTCCCCCAGTTTGTTTGTAACCCCGATTACGTAAATGATCCTCAAAGGTTGCAAACAAATCAGTCAACACACCCGCTTGGGTCAACTTCTCCCGAAACACCCAAATGGTCTTTTGATCTGGCGTCGGCTCCCCAATTTGCAAACCAAGAAAACGCAACCAGCTAAAACGATCGCGGATCAGAAACTCCATCCGCTCATCACTTAAATTATGCATCGACGCTAATATCAAAATCTTAAACATCATAACCGCATCATAGGGCGGACGACCCCCCTGTGGACGCTCTCCATAGTTAAGTGCACTTGTCAGTGCACACCGAAACATCTCAAAATCCACATGCTCAGAAAGCGCGACAAGTGGGTCGCCTGTTTTAGACAAACGCTCAAGATGATCAGAAAAATCAAACAATCCTGCTTCGTGCATCAAAATATCGGCACTTCTCCGCTTTGTTGAGTAGATTTAGGATTTCAAATAGAGCATAGATTGATTATCTGGAATGGATGATTGTCTAATTTTGAGTTTGAAGTATTCGGTATCCTTGATGCCTCTGGCTCGCTTACGGATCATTCCTATACTGACATTACCAGCCTCTATCCTGGCGCTTGTGAGCTTGTGTTTGGCGTAGTTGCAGATGCCCACACAATGTTTCCGTAGGGATTTCGCGAACTTTTTTAGATAGAGCATCTGTGACTGATCTGCTATCAGGCACCAACGTTCCAGTTGCTCCGCCATCGCCTCAAATGAAGCGGCACTCCACAGCAGCTGAAGCTGTTCTTTCAAGACGTAAAGTGCATTCAGGTTGCTATTGCTCTCCAGCAACCTTTGCAGCTTGTCACTTTGTTTTTCACTCAACTTATCCGCATTTTTGAGCAACAGATAATGCGTCCCTTTCATCAACTCTTTACCACTTGGATCGGCCTTTCTGAACTCAAGTCGACGCTGATTATGGATAGCTTTGCTGTAGTTTTTCATGACGTGGAAACGGTCAAATACTATGTCGGCCAACGGCAAGGACTCTCTGACAGCCTTTTGGTAGGCAGGCCCCATATCCATCGCTACGGCCTTTATTTTGCAGGCTGTATCTGGTTGCAGTTGTTTCAAAAACCTTGAAAAAACCTCGGCAGTTCGGCCTGCTTCAACCCAGATCAGATGACCGCCAACCATATCGTAGACCACCGTCATGTAGTCATGACCTTTCGCCCGGGCAACTTCATCTACACCAATATATTCCAAGCCAGTTAGCTCTGCAGGATCAAGCGTAGGGAGAGTTTCAATAAGGTATGCCCTGTCGATATTCTTGACCGTTTCCCATCGTATATCCAAATGTCTGGAAACCGCTTGAATAGACATATGCCGACATAATCCACTGATCAGTCGGCAAAATCGGTGAGTGAAACGGCACCCTTTATCAACAAAATCACACCCCTCAATGCGGCGTTCGCCCTTGTTAATATAAACCTGCGCCAGCTCAATCTCGACCACACAAGGATACCCAAAAAGGGGGATGTCGTTTACTTGTCGGCGGACATGCTGGTTGATGCTTCCCTTCTGGCCTGTAGCAGGGTCTATAGCCCTCCTACGCGCGTCTCGGCTGCAGTGAATGACAATCTTAACACCGCCGTCATCCAGTTTCACGGCAATCGCTTGAAGATTTCAGCCTTCACCTTTGATTGCGGCTTTTAGGTAACTATCATCCCAAGCGGCTGTTTTTCTTCGTATTTTCAGACTGGCCGTATCGCCGACTTGCTTGAAGATGTTGATTGCACTATGTCGCATCAGAGCCATGTTGGCGGGGCCATTTTGGGTCCGCAAGCGCATCAGGTCGTCGTGAAACACCACATCCATCACCCAGTGCAGGCGATTTTCCACACCCCAATGGGCGCGTGTGGCGCGCAGGAATTGCTTGGCTGAGAGCGGTGCGGAGGACAGATAGTAACGTCGCGAGAAACTGGTTTTACCTTTGTGTTTGACCTCGGCCTCGATCATGCCGATAGCGGCGAGGCCTGGAAACCTTGGTGCGCCAGGCTCAGACCGATCAGGGCGCAGCCACTCTACATCATGACTGACATAGGCACGACGGATTTCTATCCGCCCATGATCGGCATCGGTGGTTTCATGGGTTTCCAAACCACTGGTCTGGTCGAAATAGAGCCTCACCTCTTCATGCAGTGATTTTTGGTTGCCTTTAAGCGCCAAAAGATAGTCTGCGCCTTGTGCGAGGATCGCCGCAGCAATACCGTGTTGGCAGCCCATTGCATCAATCGTGACCAGCGCGCCTTTCAACTCAAGCCGCGCCAGTAGTCGAGGTATCGCGCTGATTTCATTCTCTTTCTCGTCACAGGATTCTTGCCCCAAGACCAATCTCTGACGCGTTGCCCAAGCTGAAACCAGATGCAGGGCGCGGCCATCCTCACCATGCGCACGGCGTGACGACTTGCCGTCAATTGCCACGATCTCATCATCGCCATCGCGCAAGGCCGCAACCCAGGAAACGAAGCATTCGCTAAACAGGTCAGCGGGAATCGCGTTCATCACATCATTGAGCGTGTCATGAGATGGGATGCCATCTTTGAAGGGTAGAAACCCACGCAAGAATTTCAATTTTCGGTCCGCCCATCGGGCTATTTCGGCAAAATCATCAGCACCAGCCATAACACCGCAGAGCACAATCAGTAGGATTTCGGGTAGTGGATAAACAGTTTTCCAGCTCTGGCGTGGGTCTTCAATGGCAGAAAAATGGTCGAGGATATTGGCTGAGATCATGGGAGGCTCCGAATGTCATTTCAATGACCAGAGAATCACATATCACCCGCTAAGGGAATCCCCACTTTTTCAAGCGATTGCCGTGGGCTTCATACCAGTCGAAGTGGCAAACAGTGATACTGATGTTTCATCTGTGCTGCCAGAAGCGCAGCTTACAACCAGTCCCCAGATTGAGATCACTTTGGAGAATGGGCGCAAGC
This sequence comes from Amylibacter sp., assembly GCA_965206885.1. Taxonomy (GTDB): domain Bacteria; phylum Pseudomonadota; class Alphaproteobacteria; order Rhodobacterales; family Rhodobacteraceae; genus Amylibacter. Next base: position 271,306 of record CBDBLJ010000019.1, read on the forward strand.
TGAGCGTGAGCGGTGGGGTTGATGCGGGCTTTGTGCTGGAATTGGCGCGTGGGCTGGCGGCATGATCCCGGTACTGGCGGATGCAAAGATCTGGCTGGCGGCGGGGGTGACTGACATGCGGCGCGGGTTCAACGGTCTGGCCGTTCAGACCGAGCAGGTTCTGGGGGGTGATCCTTACTCCGGCCATCTGTTTTTGTTCCGAGGGCGACGCGGTGATCAGATCAAGATGATCTGGTGGGATGGTCAGGGCGCGTGCCTGTTTACCAAGCGCCTTGAACGGGGTCGGTTTATCTGGCCCTCTGCTCAGGAAGGTAAGATCAACCTGAGCCGTGCGCAGCTTGCGATGCTGATGGAAGGTCTGGATTGGCGTATGCCGCTCAAGACATGGCGACCCAAGATGGTAGGTTAGAGGCAATGTTTTATGGGTATTTCTGACGTTTTGGGATTCCCATGAGGCCCTTGATTTGGTAAGGAGTGGCATGAGTAAGACCCCTCCAAATCTGGCTGATTTGCCCCCTGACGTGCAGGCGTTTGTGGCCGCACAAGCGGCGGAATTGGCTCGTAAAGACGCGGAGTTGTTGGGGCTGTCGTTGAGCCATGCCACAGCGCAAAAGCGCCTTGAAAATGAGATGGAAGCGGCTCTTGCTGCGGAGCGCGCCGCCCATGCGCTTGCCATTATGAGCAGAGATACCCTGATTGCCGATCTGCGCCTGCAATTGCACGGACATAAAAAACATCGCTTCGGTTCAAAGTCAGAAAGCAGCACACAGCTGGCGCTGGCGCTGATCCTTGAAGATCTTGAAATCGAACAAGCCGCTGAGACGGATGATGAGAATGGGCCCTCTGACGCTGAGACCACAAAGCCGCCGCGTACCCCGCGCAAGCGCAAACCTTTCCCCAAGGGGCTCAAGCGGGTCAAAAAGACCATCACGCCCAGTGATGCTTGCACCGACTGTGGTGGCAGCTTCAAAGTGCTCGGGACAGATGTGATGGAAGAACTGGAATATGTGCCCGGCCATTACGTCGTAAAACAACTTGAGCGCCCACGACTGGCCTGCACCTGTTGTGAGAAGGTGGTTCAGGCCGAGATGCCAAGCCGTCCTATTCCCAAGAGCTTTGTCGGCCCTGCGTTGATGGCCCACATCTTGTGCTGCAAATACGGCTATCATCTGCCGCTGTATCGACAGAGCCAGATGTTTGAGAATGAAGGCATCGATCTGAGCGGGTCGCTCATGGCCAACTGGGTCGGCAAATGCACTAAGCTGTTGGAGCGCGTGGCTGATGCCATCCGGGATCACGTTTTTGAGGCGCAAGCGATCTTCATGGACGACACCACGGTCAAACTGCTCCAAAAGGGCAAGGGACGCGGTAATAACAAGACAAAAACCGCGCGGCTCTGGGTCTATGCCAGAGATGAGAGCGCCTGGGCGAGCGGCGCACCACCGGCGGTGTGGTATCAGTTCTCCACCAACCGGGGCGCAGAACATCCGAGCAAACATCTCAAGCCCTACAAGGGCTATGCCCATGCGGATGCCTATGCTGGGTATAATGACGCCTATCGGACGGGGCGCGTCAAAGAGATGGCCTGCATGGCCCATGTTCGGCGGGATTTTTATAGCCTGTTTGAAAGTCTGAAGCTGCCCGTGGCGGGCGAAGCCGTTCTGCGCATTCGAAAGCTCTATGATGTTGAGGCACAAGCGCGGGGTCTGGCGCCTGCTGAGCGCGTGGCCCTGCGTCAGGAATATGCCAAGCCGATCTTTGATGAGTTGGAAATCTGGCTCAAGGAGCAGCTGGGCAAGATCTCCGTTAAGACGCCGCTGGCCAAGGCGATCAGATATGCGCTCGCGCGCATGCCAAAGGCGCGGCCCTATCTCGACAATGGCTTTCTGGAAATCGACAACAACACAGCCGAGCGTGCGGTGCGCCCTGTGGCCGTTGGACGTAAGAACTACCTGTTCATGGGATCAGAGGCAGGTGGAAAATCCGCCGCCATAGCCTACACCCTCATCGAAACCGCCAAGATGAACAACGTCAATCCCGAAGCCTGGCTCGCATGGGTGCTCGAGCGCATCCAGGATCATCCCGCAAACCGTATGCAAGATCTCCTACCGTGGGCCTATCAGGAGATGATCAAGGAGCGGGAACAAAGCGTTATAGCGGCATGATCGGCCCCCGTGATTCAGCGGCACTCCCAGAGCAAGGGGATCTGTTTGAAGAGCGCGGGAATTGGCAAGGGCCAGATACCTCACAGCACGACTTGGGCGTTGAAAACCTTGAAGGCTTGTCCGACAAAGACCTCGTCGAGAAGACGGCAAAGGCTACACTGTCCAACGTCGACCTGCTGTGCGCCCAGATTGTGGAACGGGGCTTGGGAGATATAGCCGTTCCGGGTCTCGTCGCGCTTTGGAACCGGTTTAAGGGGTTCGGAATTGCGACCCCTTTACCAGAACAAAAGCTTGCCTTGGAAACTCTTCGCGCCATTGGGAATGAAGCTGCAAAAAAAGAAATCAGCAAGATCCTTGGCGCACAGGACTTGCCCGACAGCTTGCTCCCGTTTGTGTTGCAAGCCGCTGTGAGCGTGGGCTTGAAGCTGCCTCAGGCACAAATCTTGCCATGGCTGGAACACGGCGCACCAACAGTCCGTGCCCAAGCCTTCATCCTTATACAATCGAACAGCCCACAGCGAAGCACCTTGGAAATCGGGTTCAGCGACCCAGACCCTTCAGTCCGACGAACCGCTCTGACAGTGGCGGGGAATCTGGGCCATATCAGCGCAAGGGCAGGATTGCTTGCCGAGTTCCGGAAAAATCCAACCAGCCAAAAGATCGAAGCGCTTTTAACTGTCGCCGATGACGACATCGTTGTTGAAATCGGAAGATACGCACTGGAAAATCCGCCTCACCGGTGCCTCATCGCAAGTGAACTTGAGGCTCTGGACACACCCAAAGCCCGAAAGCTGGCCCAACGAATCAACGATCAGATAATGCAGCGTTGATGTTTACTTGGAACCTCGGCCACCCCGTCGCTTGATCATCAGAAAAATCCTCATATCACGCCAGCCACATCGCCAGCCTCGCGCAATAATCGCAGCTCAAGTCAGACCAAAATAGAGGGGGTTCCCTTGATGCGTCAATCTTGTGTGATGATGGGCTGGAGGTTCCAGCCCTCTTAAAAACGATTGAAGCGGACGCGGTGACGGGTATTGATTTGGGCATAACGCATTTAGCGATTGCCAGCACGGGTGAAAAACAAAAGAACCCCCGTATTTTGAAACGTGCGGCGGCCAATTTGCGCCGCAAGCAAAAAACACTGTCACGAAAGAAGAAAGGGTCGGCAAACCGCAACAAGGCGCGTGTACTTGTTGCCAAGGCTCACGAAAGAACTGCCAACACGCGCAATGACTTTCAACATAAATTGTCAAAACGACTGGTTGACGAAAATCAAGCAATCTGCGTGGAGACGTTGAAAGTCAAAAACATGCTCAAGAATAGGAAGCTTGCCAAACATATCGCTGACGCGGCATGGGGCGAATTGCTCCGAAAGCTGACCTACAAAACAGCTTGGTCAGGTAAGCACCTCGTGCAAATTGACCAGTGGTTTGCATCCAGTAAGACCTGTTCTGATTGCGGCACTAAGGTTGATGCTATGCCGCTGTCGGTGCGGCAATGGACGTGCCAGACCTGCGACCAAGAGCATGACCGCGATATTAACGCTGCCATCAATATTCGGCAACAAGGTATCCTGAAACTAAAGGCGGAAGGGCTATCCGTCTCTGCTTGTGGAGGCTCGCGTAATTCTGGCACACTGCCAGTTGCAGCCTGAGAAACAAGAAGCCTCGTCCTTTAGGGCGAGGAGTAGTCACAAGTCACTGTAACATTACGCGCGCGAATGCCAAAATTAGGCGCCGTGTGGTCCATTGTTATATCCTATTGGGTTGCTGCAGTCAGAGCTGTTGCAATTGTTTCAGATGTAACGCGTAGAAGGTCTAGATATGTTGGTACAGCTCCGTCCGTAGTTGTTAAAGAGTCTACATACAACACCCCGCCAAAGGCAGCGCCTGTTTCACGCGCAACTTGTTTTGCAGGGTCACTGCTGACAGTACTTTCGCAGAATATGGCTGGGATATTGTTCTGACGTATACCATCAATAACTTTGCGCACTTGTTGCGGCGTACCTGTTTGATCTGCATTGATTGGCCAAAGGTAAAGCTCTTGCATCTGGTAATCACGCACCAAATAACTGAATGCACCTTCACAAGATGCCAACCAACGTTTGTCTTCTGGTACGGTTAAAATAGCTTCACGTAAGGGTGCGATTTGAGTTGTTAATTCTGCTTTATAGTTTTCGGCATTGGTTCGATAAATAGAAGCGTTTTCAGGGTCTTCTTTGGCGAAAGCTTTTTGAATATTATCTACATAAATATGTGCATTATCCAAGGACATCCAGGCATGCGGGTTTGGCTTACCACTATAGGCACCTTCAGTAATCCCCATAGGTTCGATGCCATCTGTCAAGGTAACACTTGGCACATCTTTGAGATTGGAAAAGAATTGCTCAAACCACAACTCAAGATTCATACCGTTCCACAAAATCAAATCAGCATCTTGAGCGCGCAAGATATCGCGCGGAGTAGGAGAATACCCATGAATTTCTGCGCCTGGCTTTGTGATGGATTCTACAATTGCAGTATCACCTGCAACGTTTGAAGCCATATCTGCGATCACAGTAAAGGTTGTGATAACTTTTAATTTATCGCCTGCATGAGCCATGTTTATAGGCGAATACGCAAGGAATAGAGCAAGGCTGCCTGATAGAACTGTTTTGATATGATGCATTGTGGTTTCCAATTCATATTAAATTAAAAACTGAATATGAGAATTATTCGCAACTGTAAAGTTAATTGCGAGTTATTCGCAAAAAGGTGTAATTACTGAACGATGGCATCTTCCCAAGCTTTAAGAAAACGGTTTCTTTTTAGTTGATCTATAAATACCAGAAGCCCAGGGCCAAAACGGATGGAACGAGACGCAGTGGTGTCTTCGGAACCGCTTGGTGCTTTGTTTGGGAAGGGAAACCGTGTCTTGCCATTTTGTTGCCATGCGGATGTTAACAAATGATCTATAAATTGATTGCTGACTTTGGCATTAGTTTCTGTTTTCAAAACAACCGCTGAGCGTAACATGATTGTCGTAAAATCTGTAGGCTCTATGACTTTAATGTTATTTTCCAAATCTTTACGGGCTGATGCATAGCTTCCAAGAACATTATATGCGACAGCAATTTTGCCTGTACTTACATCATCAATCATTTGGCTTGAGCAGCAATATAGTTTTGTTTTCAAACGGCCCATGACTTCAGATAGACGCCAAAATGTTTCTGATGTACGTGAATCTTGGGTGGCGAAGAGGTAACCTAAGCCACTGTTTCTGATGTCATAAGTTCCTACTTGTCCCATAAAACGTTCTGGGTGTTCCCGCAAGATATCAATCAATTCTTGGCGTGTTTTAGGAACGTCCAACCCTTCAAATTTCTTGGGTGAAATAACAAATGCGGCAGGCTCTTGGGTGAACGCAAAAACACTGTCACGCCATTTCCCCCAATCAGGAACACGTTCTGTGGCGGAAGATATATGCTTGCGTGTATAGCCATCATTCGCCAATTTGGTTTGCAGGTCCATTGCCGATGAAATTGCGATATCAAAATTGGCATCTTCCTCTATGATTGCCGACATCAATTGTGTGCTTCCAACCACCGTATAGATAACGCGGACTCTTGGGTGTTTCTTCTGAAATGTTTGAATGATCGGGCTAAACAATGCTGTATCTGACGCCGAAATTATTTTCAGCTCGGCATTGGGCGCCTCTACACTAAAATGAACTTTTTCCTCAATTTCAAAAGCAAATGTTGTTTTGCATAGAAACAGAAGTGTTAGGGTTAAATAGGAAAGGAAGGCTCTTCTCCGCTTTGTTGAGTAGAAAAAGATGCCGACCGCCAAGTAACCTGTTGATATGTATGGTTTCTGATAACTTTACATAGAGCAGGTATATGACAATCAACATCTCGCAGCATATTTTAGGCCTCAAAGGGCAACGTGTAAATGAAATTAAACTGGATGACGGCGGTGTTAAGATTGTCATTCACTGCAGCCGAGACGCGCGTAGGAGGGCTATAGACCCTGCTACAGGCCAGAAGGGAAGCATCAACCAGCATGTCCGCCGACAAGTAAACGACATCCCCCTTTTTGGGTATCCTTGTGTGGTCGAGATTGAGCTGGCGCAGGTTTATATTAACAAGGGCGAACGCCGCATTGAGGGGTGTGATTTTGTTGATAAAGGGTGCCGTTTCACTCACCGATTTTGCCGACTGATCAGTGGATTATGTCGGCATATGTCTATTCAAGCGGTTTCCAGACATTTGGATATACGATGGGAAACGGTCAAGAATATCGACAGGGCATACCTTATTGAAACTCTCCCTACGCTTGATCCTGCAGAGCTAACTGGCTTGGAATATATTGGTGTAGATGAAGTTGCCCGGGCGAAAGGTCATGACTACATGACGGTGGTCTACGATATGGTTGGCGGTCATCTGATCTGGGTTGAAGCAGGCCGAACTGCCGAGGTTTTTTCAAGGTTTTTGAAACAACTGCAACCAGATACAGCCTGCAAAATAAAGGCCGTAGCGATGGATATGGGGCCTGCCTACCAAAAGGCTGTCAGAGAGTCCTTGCCGTTGGCCGACATAGTATTTGACCGTTTCCACGTCATGAAAAACTACAGCAAAGCTATCCATAATCAGCGTCGACTTGAGTTCAGAAAGGCCGATCCAAGTGGTAAAGAGTTGATGAAAGGGACGCATTATCTGTTGCTCAAAAATGCGGATAAGTTGAGTGAAAAACAAAGTGACAAGCTGCAAAGGTTGCTGGAGAGCAATAGCAACCTGAATGCACTTTACGTCTTGAAAGAACAGCTTCAGCTGCTGTGGAGTGCCGCTTCATTTGAGGCGATGGCGGAGCAACTGGAACGTTGGTGCCTGATAGCAGATCAGTCACAGATGCTCTATCTAAAAAAGTTCGCGAAATCCCTACGGAAACATTGTGTGGGCATCTGCAACTACGCCAAACACAAGCTCACAAGCGCCAGGATAGAGGCTGGTAATGTTAGTATAGGAATGATCCGTAAGCGAGCCAGAGGCATCAAGGATACCGAATACTTCAAACTCAAAATTAGACAATCATCCATTCCAGATAATCAATCTATGCTCTATTTGAAATCCTAAATCTACTCAACAAAGCGGAGAAGTGCCGAAAGGAAATCAAAACGCACGCACCAGTTCCTTTCGTTTGGTTGGAGAGTTTCATTGTACCGCCATGGGCTAAAACGACATCATGAGCAATGGTTAGACCTAAGCCCGAACCAACCGTCGCGCCGACGTTTGATCCGCGAGCAAAACGGGCAGTTAAATCTATTTTTTCGAGCTCAGGGAAGCCTTCTCCTTGGTCTGAAATTTTGATTTCTACTGTTTTATCAATACCTTTGACCGCTATTTGAATGCTTGTTTCGTCGTTGGAATATTTTACGGCATTATCCAAAATATTGATGATCGCATTTTGAATAAGGATTGGATCACCTGAAATAATGGCGTCATCTTCAAGAGTGGTTTGTAATTCAATATCTTTCAAGCTCGCAATAGGGCGAATGCGATCGACGGCTTCCAGTGCAAGAGATCCTAGATTAAGTTGCTCACCTTCCAAATGGTCCGTGCGATGAGCAACCATTGCATGATCTAAAAGTTGACCTGCAGCGCGCGAACTTTCGTCAATGGTCCGGATCATTTCTTTTAAAGAATTACGGTTTTCGGGGCGTTCAACTCGCATCAAAGCAACTTCTGCTTGTGTTCGAACTGTTGCAAGTGGTGTTCTGATACGGTGCGCCGCTTCTGTTATAAAGTCTTCTGATCTGCTTAAGGATAAATCTAGGCGCTTGATGAAGTGATTTAGAGAGGAGACGAGGGGAGCCATTTCCGTTGGTACTTCTGATGTTACTGGACGCAAATCTTGTGGCCCTCTGCGAGAAATGGCGCCCGCAAGTGATTTTAAAGGAATAACACTGGCTTGGGCTGCCCATATTGCGAGTAGGGCAGCAACGATGAAAAAGCCTAAACTAAGGTATATGGCTTTTCTAAAAATGTCATCGAGCTTTTCTGATTGTCCTTCTTGAGTTTGGGCGACGGTTGTCGCTACTTCAATCATTGTTCCTTTTAATATTAAACGTTTGTTCGTTGTGACCAACCGTATGCGATCACCACGGTAGTTTGTTGTGGAAAATTGAGGTGAATTTGCAGCATTTTCATTATGCGGAAGATCTGCATACCCCGTTATATTCTGTGATCCCACAGAGACTTTATAAAACACGCGATCTTCGGATAAATTCCCCAACATAGATAAGGCTGAGTAAGGAATATCAATGATGATCTCGCCATTGCGTATGGTAAGCGAATCTAGAATTGAGGAGGCTGAAGCTAATAAAATACTATCTTGGGATTCCTCAGCCAACTGCCTTGCGAAAGATTGTACGAGTAGGAACAAAATTGCAGCAAGTGCCACAATACTTCCCACCAATTGGAGGGTTAACCTACGTCGTATTGACTTGGTAAATATTGTGCCGATCATACCACTGCAAGGCGGTACCCGAGCCCCCGAATTGTACGGATTTCAACGTTTGATCCATCTAAATGTTTGCGCAGACGTCCAATATAAACTTCAATAGCATTTTCGGAGACGTTTTCATCATAAGTGAACAGCCGATCCAACAGTTTTGACTTTGAGAAAATAACCTTGGGATTTGCCACTAAAATTTCGAATAAACGTAATTCTTTGTTTCGCAGTTCGATATGGCCATCGTTGATTTTTAGGGTGCCACCCAGACGGTCAAATTCAATATTTCCGATTCGTTGAGCGTTTGTTGTTGTTCCTGAATGACGTCTTAAAACAGCTCGGCAGCGGGCGTTTAATTCCGAGAAATCGAATGGTTTTATGAGATAATCATCCGCACCTAAATCTAAAATGCCAACACGATCGGAGACTTCTGAGCGGGCGGTTAAAACGATGACAGGGGTTTCAATAAGACGCTTTCGTAGGTGAGTTAGGAAGTCGCGACCATCACCATCTGGCAACATAATATCCAATAATATCAAATCATAAGTCGTTGTCGCTATAAACTCTTGGGCTGTTTCTATAGTCAAGGCATGGTCAACGGCATGCGCGTCTAATTTAAGACGTTCAAGTACTGCATCCGCAAGTTTCTCATTATCTTCGATCAATAAAAACCGCATAATATCCTAATTTTGTGCGTGACAGGTCGATGTCAGCTTTGTGTGTTTATCTACCAGACATGAGCGGGAAATCCGCGTTTGTCAAATGGGAGGATACTATGACAAAACTTACTTTAACACGCCGTGTGATGTTGGGGGCAACTGCTGCGACGTTGTCTTTTGGAGCGCCAACACTGGCTGGTGATGTAGACAGCATTCACTTTTTAATTCCAGGTGGTGCTGGTGGTGGCTGGGATGGCACAGCACGTGGTACTGGCGAAGCTTTAACGGGAGCTGGCCTTATTGGTTCTGCATCATACGAAAATATGTCTGGCGGCGGCGGCGGAAAAGCAATTGCTTATCTGATCGAAAATGCAGACAGTAACCACGGCACATTAATGGTGAATTCAACGCCAATCGTGATCCGTTCATTAACGGGTGTCTTTCCACAAAGCTTTCGTGATCTAACAATGGTTGCAGGTACAATTGGTGATTACGCAGCAATCGTTGTTGGCAAAGACAGCCCATTGAACAGTATGGATGACCTTATTACTGCGTTCAACGCTGATGCAAACTCTGTTGCAATCGGCGGCGGGTCTGTTCCTGGTGGTATGGATCATCTTGTTGCGGCAATGGTTATGCAGGCCGCAGGTGCTGACCCAGTCGACGTGAAATACATTCCATATGATGCTGGTGGTAAAGCTATGGCTTCATTGCTATCTGGTGAAATTGCAGCACTTTCTACTGGCTTTTCAGAAGCAGTTGCTTTGGAAGCCGCAGGCGAAGTTAAAATTATCGGCGTGACATCTGACGACCGTATTCCTGCATCTCCAGATGCTCAAACTATGAAAGAGCAGGGCATTGATATGAATTTTGTAAATTGGCGTGGTTTTTTTGCTGCCCCAAGTTTACCTGCTGATAAACTAGCGGGTTATCAAAGTGCACTTGAAAAAATGTATGGCACAGATGAGTGGACAAAAGTTCGCGATGCAAATGGTTGGGTTGATATTCACAATTCTGGTGCAGATTTCACTTCGTTCCTTGAAAACCAAGAAGAGGTTATTGGAGATTTGATGAAGAAATTAGGTTTTCTCTAAATCTACACTGAAAATTTTATGAACAAATGCCGCCCGTTTTGGGCGGCATTACAATATATCACCTTGGGAGGGTGTGATGGTACTTGATCGTTGGATCGCGATATTTTTTCTACTTATTTGCTTAATCTATGGATACACGGCTTTCTTTACGATGGATGCAACTTTGCCGCCATTTATGAAACGTAATCCGATATGGCCCAGCACATTTCCTAAAATGTTGGCTATCCTCGGAATAGTCAGTGCTCTTGCTGTTATCTTTACATCAAAATCCAAAATAGAGTTTGATGAGGGGGCCATTAATTATCGCCGTTTAGGGGATTATAAAGTAGGACAAGCTATTTTCCTAATGGGGCACGGCAATCGCTTGAAGATTTCAGCCTTCACCTTTGATTGCGGCTTTTAGGTAACTATCATCCCAAGCGGCTGTTTTTCTTCGTATTTTCAGGCTGGCCGTATCGCCGACTTGCTTGAAGATGTTGATTGCACTATGTCGCATCAGAGCCATGTTGGCGGGGCCATTTTGGGTCCGCAAGCGCATCAGGTCGTCGTGAAACACCACATCCATCACCCAGTGCAGGCGATTTTCCACACCCCAATGGGCGCGTGTGGCGCGCAGGAATTGCTTGGCTGAGAGCGGTGCGGAGGACAGATAGTAACGTCGCGAGAAACTGGTTTTACCTTTGTGTTTGACCTCGGCCTCGATCATGCCGATAGCGGCGAGGCCTGGAAACCTTGGTGCGCCAGGCTCAGACCGATCAGGGCGCAGCCACTCTACATCATGACTGACATAGGCACGACGGATTTCTATCCGCCCATGATCGGCATCGGTGGTTTCATGGGTTTCCAAACCACTGGTCTGGTCGAAATAGAGCCTCACCTCTTCATGCAGTGATTTTTGGTTGCCTTTAAGCGCCAAAAGATAGTCTGCGCCTTGTGCGAGGATCGCCGCAGCAATACCGTGTTGGCAGCCCATTGCATCAATCGTGACCAGCGCGCCTTTCAACTCAAGCCGCGCCAGTAGTCGAGGTATCGCGCTGATTTCATTCTCTTTCTCGTCACAGGATTCTTGCCCCAAGACCAATCTCTGACGCGTTGCCCAAGCTGAAACCAGATGCAGGGCGCGGCCATCCTCACCATGCGCACGGCGTGACGACTTGCCGTCAATTGCCACGATCTCATCATCGCCATCGCGCAAGGCCGCAACCCAGGAAACGAAGCATTCGCTAAACAGGTCAGCGGGAATCGCGTTCATCACATCATTGAGCGTGTCATGAGATGGGATGCCATCTTTGAAGGGTAGAAACCCACGCAAGAATTTCAATTTTCGGTCCGCCCATCGGGCTATTTCGGCAAAATCATCAGCACCAGCCATAACACCGCAGAGCACAATCAGTAGGATTTCGGGTAGTGGATAAACAGTTTTCCAGCTCTGGCGTGGGTCTTCAATGGCAGAAAAATGGTCGAGGATATTGGCTGAGATCATGGGAGGCTCCGAATGTCATTTCAATGACCAGAGAATCACATATCACCCGCTAAGGGAATCCCCACTTTTTCAAGCGATTGCCGTGCCTAATGGGGTTAATGGTTGCATATGCATTATGCCTGCGCCCAATTGGTTTTTTGGGAGCTACGTCCCTATTTCTAGTCGTTGGTGGATATGTTCTGGGTGAGCGTGGGTATCATGTTTTGATCCCAGTTGCGCTGATCGCATCCGTTTCCATCTGGTATCTGGTTCAAGAGGTTTTGGGTATATTTTTACGTCCATTACCGTGGTTTCTATAGGGAGATAAAGCAATGCTAGAAGGTATGCTTCAGGGACTTTACACTGTTATGTCTTTCAAAATGCTGGCGATTGTGGTCGGTGGCTGCTTAGTGGGAACATTCATCGGAATGCTTCCTGGTCTAGGACCCATGTCCATTATCGCTATTATGATCCCAATTGCGATTAAAATGGGGGACCCATCAACGGCTCTTATTTTACTTGCTGGTGTTTATTACGGTGCGATTTTCGGTGGATCAACATCCTCTATCTTGATCAATGCACCAGGTGTGGCCTCAACTGTGGCCTCAAGTTTTGACGGTTTCCCAATGGCACGCTCTGGTAAAGCTGGTAAAGCTTTAACGATCGCGGCTATTTCATCATTTATGGGTGGTACAATCGGTGCCATACTCTTGATGATATTCGCGCCTGTTTTGGCAACTGTCGCATTGCTTTTCCACTCTTCGGAATACTTTGCCATGATGGTTGTTGGATTGTCGGCTATTGCTGCTTTTGCAGGCTCAGGGCAGGTCGGTAAAGCTTTGATGATGACCATTCTGGGATTAGTCTTAGCCACAGTTGGAGAAAGCACTTTGTTCAACGGTGCCCGTTTTACAGGCGGGTTGTTAGACCTTCAATCTGGTATCGGATTTATTACATTAGCTATGGCGATGTTTGCTTTGCCAGAAGCGATGTATTTGGTGCTTGATCCAAGTCGCTCAAATACAGGTGGCGATGGTGGCGATATTAAAGATTTGCGCATCACGCGCAGTGAAGCACGCCAAATTGCGCCAGTCATTGGCCGCCAATCTATTCAGGGTTTCTTTATCGGTGTGCTACCAGGGGCAGGGGCTACGATTGCCTCTTTTCTGGGGTACGCTGTTGAGCGCAACCTTGCGACCAAAGAGGAACAAGATGAGTTTGGTAAAGGTGCAATCAAAGGATTAGCCGCACCAGAAACGGCAAACAATGCGGCCTGTACAGGTTCGTTTGTACCTTTACTGACACTTGGTATCCCCGGTTCTGGTACTACTGCAATCTTATTGGGCGCATTAATTGCGTTGAATGTCACACCTGGTCCTCGGTTGATGATTGATGAACCGCAGATTTTCTGGGGTGTTATTATCTCTATGTATATCGGCAACTTAATCTTGTTGATCTTAAACTTACCACTGATCCCATATATTGCCAAAATCTTGGCTGTTCCGCGGACGTTTTTGATCCCATTCATCCTGTTCTTCACTTTGATGGGAGCATATATTGGGCAAAACAATGCGACAGAATTGTTGATTTTGATTGGAATGGGCGTTTGTGCAACGATCTTTCGCTTTGCAGATTATCCACTCGCACCGCTTTTGATCGGCTTCATATTGGGGCCAATGCTTGAAGATAATTTTGCACGTTCTATGCAAATCTATGATGGCATCAGCTTTATCTATGAGCGTCCTATGACGTTGGGCTTGTTGATCATTGCTGCTATTTTGATGGTCTTGCCAAGTTACCGCGCACGTCGCATAAGAAAGCAGACAGCTGGTGCAGCTATTGGTGATTAATATTGATAGGGTGTGTGGTTTGCGCGCGCCGTGTTGCTAATGTAAGAGACTGAATAACTTATGGTTGTGAATAAGAGAACGATACAAGAACCAGCCCGTGAAATCGATGTGATACATCAAACAGATGTTTTGGTTGTAGGCTCTGGCCAGGGCAATCGCATGAAAAAGTTAGCAGGTGACAAATGAGGTGAGGGTTGATTCAATGAGTGAACTTTTAGCTTTTATTGAGGTCACTACCCATGTCCAATGCCGACGCACCCGACAGCCATTCCATTGATTTTCTTACGCATTTTTCTACTTTATCTGACCCACGACAACAAACAAAGCTGCTTTACCCTATGGCAGAGGTTTTGCTTTTGACGTTATGTGCCGTGTTGTCCGGGGCGAATGACTGGGTCGCTATTTCTGCGTTTGGGACAAAGAAACTGGCCTTTTTACGGAAATTCTTGCCCTTTTCGGACGGAACACCCTCACATGATCAACTGGGAAACATCTACGCCGCACTGGATGCCAATCATTTTCAGGCCTGCTTTATGGAGTGGGTCGCCTCCTTAAACAGCACCCTTAGCGGGGTCGTGGCGATAGATGGTAAAACCTCACGTCGCAGCTTGGATAAGGCTGGCAGCAAGGCCGCAATTCACATGATCTCGGCCTGGAGTTCAGAGTTGAACCTGACACTTGCCCAACGGCAGGTGGACGGCAAATCCAATGAGATCACGGCCATACCGGAACTGTTAGACCTCCTGACGATAAAGGGGGCTATTGTCACTATAGATGCTATGGGATGTCAGCGTGATATTGCCGATAAAATCATCACCAAACAAGCGGATTATGTTTTGGCCTTAAAGGGTAATCAAGGTGCCCTTCGCAAAGACACCGAACTGTTCATGAAAGAACAGGACGCTGTGGATTTTGCAGACACAACAGTAACTTACCATGAGGACGTAGAAAAATCACATGGACGTATTGAAACAAGAAAAGTCACTGTTTGCTCGGATATTGAATGGCTGATGGAGCGGCACAATTGGCCCGGATTGGAAAGCATCGTGATGGTCCAATACTGCGCAACACTTCAAGACAAGACCCGTTCAGAGACACGCTTTTACATCTCATCCATGACCTGTGACGCCGAAGCTCACGCAAAAGCTATCCGCGACCACTGGGGTATTGAAAACGGGCTGCATTGGGTCATGGATATGGTGTTTCGTGATGATGAATGTCGTATCCGTAAAGGAAACGCGCCAGCTAATTTTACAACGATCAAGCACGCCGCCAACAACATGCTGCGCTCCGTAAAGGGAAAGCAAAGCCTCAGGTTAAAGCTACACTTGGCGGCTTGGGACGAGGATTTTCTTTTCCAGATAATTCAGGGGTAAAACTCATGCGATTGCCCTGAGGCTCTGGCCCTGGTGGATTGCCTGCAGCTCTTGCTGCTGCACGTGCTGGCGTAGAAGTTACGCTTGTGGAACGCTTTGGTTGCTTTGGCGGCAATCTCACAGTCGTTGGCGTTGAGGGAATGCATTGGTATCGCCACGAAGAAACAGTCGAATCTAATGGTATATGCCGAGAGTTCGAAGAACGGGCAAAAGAGATGGGGGCTGCTGTACCAGAGTCCCAATCCTTGTCTTATGAGATCGATTCCGAAGGTTTCAAATTGGTTGCGGATAGGTTGGTAGAAGAAGAGCCAAATATACGCCCGATGCTGCACCGCCAATTTGTTGCTCCGATTATGGAAGGCAATGCCATTGTTGGAATCATCACAGAGTCAAAATCTGGTCGTGAAGCAATTTTAGCCCGCCAAGTTATTGACGCAACAGGTGATGCTGATGTGGTTCAGCGTGCTGGGGCACCAACAATTCAAACGCCAAAAGAAGATATGATGGCGGCCTCGGTTATGTTTCATGTGGCAGGTGTGGACAAAGTTAAATTCGTAGAAGGTATTAAATCTGATCCCCAAACCTATAAAGATTGGGGCGGTGGCGGCGAATGGAATATTGAAACGACTGGCAAAGAAGATAATATGTTCTCGCCGTTCCTAAAGAAACCGTTTGAACAAGCCATCAAAGACGGCCTTATCCCTGCACATTTGAACACCATTGCGGGGACGTGGGGCGCTGTGCACGATACTGGTGAACTAACCTATATGAATTTAATTCATCTGGCGAATTGTGATGGTACCGATCCAGATTCCCTGACGGAGTTTGAAATCGAAGGCCGCAAACAAGCTATGTTAGCGATTGAGGCATTGCGTGAATATACACCAGGCTGCGATGGTATTCGCCTTCGAAACTTTGGGATGTCTATCGGTATTCGAGACACACGCAAGGTGGATTGTCAGTATAATATGACTTCGTTGGATGTTCGTGAGCAAGGTCGATTTGAAGACAGCATAGGAATATTTCCAGAGTTTATAGATGGTTATGGCATTTTAATACTGCCGACGACTGGACGGTATTTTCAAATGCCATACCGTAATTTATTGCCAAAAGGGGTGGATAACCTTCTAGTCGCAGGTCGTGCAACTGGTGGAGATCGCGATAGCCATGCTGCAACACGTATAGCCTAGCGACAATATTATGATACTATGGTTACATGACACATCCAATTAAATTTCGCCGCCATGTTTTGCGGATAAAAGAACAAGAGTGCTTGAGTTTTGCTCGGGTCGCAGAGCGTTTCTCCGTGGGTGTAGCCTCGGTGAAGCGATGGTCTAAACGGGTTGAACCCAAACAGCATGAACGCAAAAAGATACGTAAAATAGATCTTAAAAAGCTAGCACAGGATGTTGAAAAATATCCTGATGCTTATCAGTATGAACGTGCTGACCGTTTTGATGTTTGCCCAAAGGCAATTTGGCAAGCCCTTAAGAAATTGAAGATCACATATAAAAAAAGCCATGCGGCACCCCAAGGCAAACGACGACGACAGGCAGTCCTTTCAAGAGAGGTTAGCGGCCCATGAGGCTGCAGGTAAAGCCATTGTATATATTGATGAAAGTGGTTTTGCGCATGACATGCCACGCACCCATGGTTATGCCCCGCGCGGAAAACGCTGTGTGGGTGTTCACGATTGGCAGGCGAAAGGGAGGATCAATGTTATTGGAGCGCTTTTGGCTGGCACCTTGTTAACTGTTGGCCTGACAGCATGTAATGTTGACGCGGATATCTTCAATCTTTGGCTCAAAGATCAGCTCATTCCAGTCCTTTCCAAAGGATCAGTACTTGTAATGGACAGAGCCAGCTTTCACAGACGTAGCGACACAATAAAAATCATCACGGATGCAGAACATATCCTTGAATATCTACCTGCATATAGCCCCGATTATAACCCAATTGAACATACATGGGCGCAAGCTAAAGCCCATAGGCGAAAAACAGGAGAAACCGCTGAACAGATATTCTCCAATCAAAAGTGGAATCAAAGTTGAGTCGTCAGGCTATAATATGGCCTGTTGTGCTGTGACGGGACAAGGAGCTGGTATCGCTGCAGCACTATCAATTAAATCGAATAAGCCTTTGACTGATATTGATGTCTCTCAAGTTCAAAAAGAGTTGGAACGGCAAGGGGCACGGTATTACTGACTAAATGCCAAGGATGGTATTTTTTGTGTTTAGAATCTAATTATATAGAGGTTCCAACTTGTGGGGGTTTGTTTATATTATTATCGTATAATAGATATTATGTTAAATATTTATATTGCAGTAATAACAATACCTTATATAAATGTACTGAATCAAAAATTTGCCTATGCGTTTCTAATGAAATTTTATATATGACATATAAATCAGGTTTGGATTCAACATAAAATGCAAGACTTTACAGCACAAGATATGCGCAACGCTTTATCAAGGTTTGCAACTGGCGTGACTATCGTTACGGCTCGCAGTGCTCAGGGTCAAAAAGTTGGAATGACGGCAAGCAGTTTTAACTCTGTGTCTATGGAACCCCCATTGATTTTATGGAGTGTTAGAAAAAATGCGCTTTCTGCGGAAGCCTTTAAAGAAGCAAAAAATTTTTCAGTTCACATTCTTTCTGCAGATCAAAAAAAATTATCCAATCAATTTGCACGTGGCGGACAAGATAAGTTTGCAGATGTAGATTATACGGTTGATCCGAACAAGGTTCCGCTTCTTTCTGGCGCTTTGGTGCGGTTCGATTGTACAACTTGGGCTGTTTATGAAGGTGGTGATCATTGGATTATTGTTGGTCATGTTGGAAACTTAACAACGACAGATGGTGATGCCTTGGTGTTTTGTAATGGTTTTTATACGACCACAGCAACTGTTCTTGAAACAAATAGCTGATATTCATCGCATGGAATAACGTTGGCGTTACTTATTATTTAGTTTACGTGGCTCGACGTGACGTAAACTGTCAATGACCTTACGTTCCTCTTGTATTTCAGTAAATTCACGGCAAACTGACTTGGAATTTACTAATTTATTTCGCATGTTGGCCCATGTGATGCAAACGGGAGAATATAATGCCAAGCTACACAGCACCCGCAAAAGACATGTCATTTGTTTTGCACGAAATGTTAAAAGTGCAAGACGCTGATATTCCTGGATTTAATGAGCTAGAATCTAATTTCACATCAGCTGTTCTAGAAGAATCTGGTAAGATCGCCGCAAACGTTTTGCAACCTTTAAATGAGGTTGGTGATAAAGTTGGCTGTACATTGGAAAATGGCGTTGTGCGCACACCTGCTGGTTTTAAAGGCGCATTTGATGAATTTGCTGCGGGTGGTTGGAATGGTTTGGATTGTGATCCAGAATACGGTGGTCAAGGTATGCCGTACACATTGGCAACAGCAACTGGCGAGATATTTAGTGGAGCCAACATGGCTTTTACCATGTACCCAGGTCTGACGCACGGCGCCTACTCTGCCATTCATGCACACGCATCTGACGAGCTAAAAGCTAAGTTCTTACCAAACATGGTCAGCTTGAAATGGTCTGGCACAATGAACCTGACAGAGCCACATTGTGGGACTGATCTGGGTTTGATGCGCACAAAGGCTGTACCTCAAGACGACGGTACATTTAAAGTATCAGGGCAAAAGATTTTCATCTCAGCTGGTGATCAAGATTTGACTGAAAACGTTATTCACTTGGTTTTAGCCAAAATCCCAGGTGGCCCAGATGGTATCAAAGGTGTTTCATTGTTTGTCGTCCCTAAGTACATCGTGAATGACGATGGCTCTTTGGGTGAGAGTAACGGTGTAAGTGTTGGTAATATTGAAGAAAAAATGGGTATTCATGGCAATGCAACCTGCGTGATGAACTACGATGAGGCCGAAGGTTATCTTGTAGGTGAAGAACACAAAGGTATGCGCGCAATGTTCACAATGATGAACGAAGCCCGCCTTGGCGTTGGTATGCAAGGTCTGTCTCAGGCCGAAGCTGCTTACCAAAACGCAGTGATTTATGCCAAAGATCGCCTGCAAGGTCGTGATGTTACGGGTGTTAAAAACCCTGACGGTCCTGCTGATCCGTTGATTGTGCATCCTGACATTCGCCGTATGTTGATGAACCAGAAAAGCTTTGTTGAAGGTGCACGTGCATTTGTTCTTTGGGGCGCAATGATGTTGGACAAAGGTCATTTGGCCGATGATAAAGAAGCAATGGGTATCATCACCCTCCTCACACCTGTAATCAAAGGTTTCCTAACAGATGTCGGATACGATATGACTGTTCAGGCACAACAAGTATACGGTGGCCACGGTTACATTGAAGAATGGGGTATGTCCCAATTCACACGTGATGCGCGTATTGCAATGATCTACGAAGGTGCGAACGGTGTACAAGCTCTCGATCTTGTTGGGCGTAAAATGGCCCAAGATGGCGGCAAACACGTGATGGCCTTCTTTGAGATGATCAAGAACTTTATTGCTGAAAATAAAGATAATGAAGCGATGAATGACTTTATCGGGCCGTTGAAAGACGCATCTAAAGATTTACAAGCTGTAATGATGTATTTTATGCAAGAAGGTATGAAAAACCCGAATGCTGCATTGGCTGGCTCAACAGATGCACTTCACATGTTCGGTCATGTTTGTCTTGGTCTGATGTGGTCAATGATGGCGAAATCTGCTCAAGATGCTCTCGCTGGTGATCATTCTGATCCCGACTTTTACAACAACAAGATTGCAACTGGCCGCTATTACATGGCCCGTATGCTGCCCGCCACAAAAGCGCACCAGGCACGTATTTTATCTGGTGCAGACACTGTTATGGCCCTCGACGCAGACGCGTTTTAAGGAGAATAGAAAATGACTGAAGCTTATATTTATGACGCGATCCGCACCCCACGCGGTAAAGGCAAAAAAGACGGTGCTTTGCACGAAGTTACAGCTGTAAAACTGTCTGCAGACGTTCTAAACGGCATTGCTGATCGTAATAACCTTGAAGACACGTCACAAATCGAAGACGTTATTTGGGGCAATGTAACCCAAGTTGGTGAACAAGGTGCCTGTTTGGCGCGTTCAGCGGTTCTATACTCTGATCTGGACGAACGCGTTCCAGGTGTATCTGTAAACCGTTTCTGTGCCTCTGGTTTGGAAGCTGTGAATATGGCGGCAAACCAAGTGCGTGGTGGTGCTGGTAATGCTTACATCGCTGGCGGCGTTGAAAGCATGAGCCGCGTGCCAATGGGCATGGACGGTGGCGCAATCGCTGTTGATCCTTACTTGGCAATGAAAGCATATTTCGTTCCACAAGGTATCTCATCAGACATCATTGCAACGAAATACGGTTTTAGCCGTGATATGTGTGATGAATACGCTGTTGAAAGCCATAAACGTGCCGTTGCTGCGACGACTGCTGGTCGCTTTGACAAATCACGCATTGCTGTAAACGACCAAAACGGCCTTGAGATTTCACGCGTAGACGAGCAAATCCGCGAAGGGACTAACATGCAAGGTTTGGGTTCATTGAACCCATCATTCAAAGCTATGGGCGAAGTGATGCCAGGTTTTGATGCCGTGGCATTGATGAAATACCCAGAGCTAGAGCGTATCAATCACGTTCATCACGCTGGTAACTCTTCTGCAATCTCTGATGGTGCGGCGGCTGTTTTGATCGGTAACAAAGAATTTGGGATCGCAAATGGTTTGAAACCACGTGCACGCATCAAGTCGACTGCTAAAATCGGGACGGACCCAACCATCATGTTGACAGGACCAGTTCCAGTAACCGAGAAAATTCTTGCCCAAACAGGTATGAACATCAACGATATCGATCTGTTTGAAGTAAACGAAGCCTTTGCATCTGTGGTGCTACGCTTCCAAACATACTTCAATGTTGATCGTGACAAGCTAAATGTGAACGGCGGCGCAATCGCTATGGGTCACCCATTGGGTGCGACTGGGGCGATGATCTTGGGCACATTGCTTGATGAGATGGAACGCGACGACAAAGAAACTGGTTTGGCAACACTTTGCATCGGCTCTGGCATGGGTGCAGCAACTATTATTGAACGGGTATAAGAACATGGCTGATTTTCAATACGACGTAGATGCAGACGGCATCGCAACAATCACATGGGATGTTCAGGGTAAATCTATGAACGTTTTAAACATCGAATCTTCTCAGGAGCTTCAAGGCCTTGTTGAGAAAGTTCTGGCTGACGATGCTGTAAAAGGTGCTGTTATCACATCTGGAAAAGCTGATTTTGCGGGTGGTATGGATCTGAATGTGATTGCAAAAATGAAAGAAATGGCTGGCGATAATCCTGCCAAAGGTCTTTTTGACGGCATCATGGCTTTTCATGAAATGACACGTAAAATCGAACGTGCTGGTATGGATCCAAAAACAAACAAAGGCGGCAAACCTATTGCAGCCGCCCTACCTGGTACAGCTTTAGGCATTGGCTTCGAAATTCCATTGGCGTGCCACCGCATTTTTGCTGCTGATAACCCAAAGGCAAAAATCGGCCTTCCAGAAATTCTAGTGGGTATTTTCCCAGGTGCAGGTGGGACAACACGTATCAGCCGTAAATTGGATATGATGACAGGATCACCTGTTCTTATGAACGGTAAACTATCTGATCCACAAGCGGCTAAAAAGCTTGGCTTAGTCGATGAAGTTGTACCAGCAGATGAATTGCTATCCTCAGCCAAAGCTTGGGTGAAAACAGCAACTGATGCAGATATCGTAAAGCCTTGGGATCAAAAAGGTTTCAAAATGCCAGGCGGCGCACCCTACCACCCTGCTGGCTTTATGAACTACGTTGGTGCATCGGCAATGATCCACGGCAAAACCCAAGGTGTGTACCCTGCGGCAAAAGCAATGCTGTCAGCGATCTATGAAGGTGCACAAGTGCCTTTTGATACAGCGATTAAAATCGAGGCACGCTGGTTTACAAACGTTCTGATGAATCCATCATCAAGTGCGATGATCAAAACACTCTTCACAAATAAAACCGCCCTTGAAAAAGGCGCTGTACGTCCTGAAGGCGTGGCAGACATGACTGTGAAAAAAGTCGGTGTTATGGGCGCTGGCATGATGGGTGCTGGTATTGCATTCGTATCTGCCAAAGTTGGCATCGATGTGGTTCTTGTGGACCGTGATCAAGAAGCTTGTGACCGTGGCCTTGCCTCTGTCACCAGTATTCTTGACCAAGGTATTAAACGCAAGAAAGTCACAGAAGAGAAAAAAGCTGAAATCCTAAGTCATATCAATGCAACACCAGATTATGATGCTCTTAAAGGCTGCGATCTGATCGTTGAAGCTGTGTTTGAAGATCCAGAGATTAAAGCGACTGTTACGAAAGCTGTTGAAGAACAACTCGATCCATCAGCAATCTTTGCGACAAACACATCGACATTGCCAATCACAGAGCTTGCAAAAGCATCACGTGATGACACACGATTTATCGGTATCCACTTCTTTAGCCCAGTGCACAAAATGAACTTGGTGGAAATCATCAAGGGAGCAAACACTGGTCCAGAAGCCGTTGCAAAAGCTTTGGATTTTGTACGCCAGATTAAGAAAACACCGATCGTTGTGAACGACGAACGGTTCTTCTACGCCAACCGTTGTATCCTGCCTTATGTGAATGAAGGTATTACAATGTTGGCCGAAGGTGTGGAGCCCGCGTTGATCGAAAATGCTGCAAAATTGCTGGGGATGCCTTTGGGTCCGCTTCAATTAGCAGATGAGGTTTCCATCGATTTATCTGTGAAAATTGTAAAAGCCACGCAAGCAGCTCTTGGTGATGATTACAAAGGCACAAATGCGGAAAGCATTCTATTCAAACTGTTTGATGAGGATCGTATGGGCCGTAAAAACGGCGCTGGCTTCTACGCTTACGATGAAAAAGGCAAACGTACAGGTATCTGGGAAGGTTTACGTGAAAACTGGCCTGTTTCAGATGAACAACCTGATCTTACCCAAGTTCAGCACCGTCTCGCGATGCAACAGGTTCTAGAAGCGGTTCGTTCCTTTGAGGATGGTGTTTTGGAAGACATTCGCGAAGGTGACGTAGGTGCGATCCTTGGCTGGGGCTTCATGCCATGGTCAGGTGGCCCGTTCAGCTGGCTGGACATCATCGGTGCCGATAATGCGGTGGAAATCTGTGATGACTTAACCGAGAAATTCGGCGAACGTTTCACAACCCCTGCTCTCTTGCGCGAGTTATCAAAAAACGGCGAAACATTCTACGGACGTTTCGGCCCTGAAGCAAAAGCAAACGCTGCATAATTATCCCAAGAACTGTTTTAGTTCTGACGGCCTGCATCGAAAGATGTGGGCCGTTTCCATTGTATCTACTTTAGTGTTTCTTAATTTTGCGCATAAATTGACTTTATTTGCCTATGCTTCTAGCAAAGAATGATGGACGAAGAACAAACGCTTTCCATCTATGATATTTATTCCAATTTTTTTGGTGCGCGCACAGTTATCGCGCCCGAATATATTTTGGTTACATTGCTGATTGCTTTTATTATTTATAAGTCCAGAACTGTTCAAACAGGGTTCTGGGCTTGGGTTGTACCGAAACACATCTATACGCATGCTTCTACGTTACTTGATGTAAAGCTATTCTTTATTGGAAAGCTTCTATCGCTATTTGGTGTGGTGAATAAAGTTATTATGACGACCTTCACTGCAAGCTTAATATCAGGCCTATTCAATGGTGATCCCACGTCTAATGTCTTTACCAATCCATTTGTAATCGCTGGTATCATATTTATAGGGTCGGATTTCATTGCCTATTGGGTGCATCGTATCTATCACGATTCTAAATTGTTTTGGCCGATACATTCTGTCCATCACAGCGCAGAGGTTTTGACTCCAGCGACAACTTACCGTCAACATCCCTTCGCGATACTCATTTCAGTATTTGTGCAAAGTTTATTCTATGGCTCAATTCAAGGCATTTTCTTAGGTTTATTTGCTTCAGAGTTTACGGCAGCAGAGATTTTTGGGGTTAATGCATTTTATTTTGGGTTTATGATCCTCATTCACAATTTCCATCACAGTCATATCTGGATTGATTTTGGTCCCTACTGGAGCAAGGTTTTTATATCTCCCGCCCAACATCAAATACATCACAGCATTGCCATTGAACATCATGACAAAAACTTTGGCGAAATGCTGGCCGTCTGGGATTGGATGTTTGGAACTTTGTATCTTCCTAATCAAGAACAAAAGTTAACAGTTGGCCTGAATAAGTTCAGATAGATGTGAGACTGTTTTTTTGTTGCCAAGATTTAGGCGGCCTCGGAGACTGAGTATTGTAAAAAACCAACTCACGAGGCCAATATGCAAATCATAAGACTGCACAAGAACGTTTATAAACTTTATGCTTGGGCGCGGACACAAGAATGTTTGGATGCGTACCGTATCAAATACGAAGACACGGTTCGGCAATGGGAAGCTTTACGCGCAGAGGGTGTTTCTCTAGCAAAATGCGCTGAATTTGTCGGCATCTCTCGGTCTACTTATTATCGCTACAAGCGGGTTTTGAAGGATTTGGCGCAAGGGATTATGCCGCCATCAAAGGCCCCAAAACACCGCAATAAGTCACAGTGGGGTGAGGCAGAAAAACAGTTGGTGCTCGAAATTCGCCGCGACAATAAAACCTACGGTAAGGAAAAAATAGGGGCCATCTTGCGGCGCGATAAAAACCAAATCATAAGCGATAGCACCGTGGGGCGTATCTTGGGTTTTCTACGCAAGAAAGGCCTGATTACACGATCAAGGTCTGCACCACAAAAGCGCAAGCGTAACTTCTCCAAGGGCCACGCCAAAGGATGGAAATATAAGGATTACAAAGATATAGAGATTGGAGAACGTGTGCAGATCGACCACATGACTGCCACGAAAAACGGCGTCACCTGCAAGCACTTTCAGGCCTGGGAACGGCGTAGCAAGCACATCCACGCGCAAATTTATTCGAATGCCACCGCACGCTCTGCCAAACGGTTTTTGGAAGAGCTTGTGGAAATAGCTCCCTATAAAATCCTCTCAATTCAAGTTGATGGTGGCTCCGAGTTTATGGCCGATTTTGAGACGGCGTGTGAGCAGATGAAAATCCCGCTCATTGTATTGCCGCCAGCCAGACCGAAATACAATGGTGGCGTTGAGCGTGGAAACCGCACCTTCCGCGAGGAATTCTATGATTGTTGTGATCTGATTGCCGATAGCATTGGAGCTATGCGGTTTGAACTGAGAAAAGCTGTCGAAAAATATAACACATTCAGACCACATCACGCCTTGAAAGGTAAGACACCCATGGAGTACCTTCGAATCACTCAGGCCGAAGCCGCGTGAGTCTCAAAACACATGAACCTATACAGGCCTTGCAAGTGAAAATGGTCAATTGTTACCCCAGAAGCATACTGGGGTAGTCTCTGCTATGATCATACCTGTTTTGGATATGTGGTGTGTCGTGGTTAAGTATTGGCACGATACTAGAAATAAGAAGACAGGTCCTTAAAGACCAGAAGAGCCTGCGCTTCCAGCTGAATTTGCTGATCCATTGCTACCTGCAGAACCTTCGCTGCCCGCAGTGTCTTTATCGCCGCCTAATGATCCGCCACCATATCCTAATAAAATGGCTGCTAATATGAAGAGACCAACAAAAAGCGCGTCGTTATTACCGCCTCCATTGGCTACAGGATCAGTACGAGAACCTGCAAGTGTCATTGATGATGTATATGCGGCAGATGTAAGTAAGATACATGTACCTACGATATAGTTGATTTTCATGATTATTCCCCCAAATAACATTTCATATGCTTAACATAATACACGATTTTTAGCTAAACACAAAAAAACCCCGCCCAAGGGCGAGGTTTTTAGATTTCAAGCGGGTTGTTCCGATCCCATTGCTTGAAAAACCTATCCTTTTTTAGTGATAACTGGCACCAAAAGATCGCCCCAGTTCCCTGTACCACTGTGGTGGCGTGATGAGCGGATTAGTTCTACGGTTACACCAGCTTCAACAGCACGGCTTACCGATTGATTTAGGCGGTGTAGATCGTTTGCCAACATGCGGATTGCGCTGTCTGCTGCATCTGCATTATCTTTTGCGCTTGGCATTGCTTTGATTTCTGCTGAATCTGTCATGTGTCTTCTCCAAGATCAACGTTGTAAATTTTTGTCATAATGACGAAGCTTAGTATCGAGATATGATGTAAATAACCTAAACATCGCCATGTAACTGAAACCAGTATTGCCATGATTCATTATAAAAGCCAGTTAAGAGGTTTAAAATATGCGGTTTTTTCGTGTAACCCTGTAAAGGATATGTAAATTACGGCTTGTAAATTTGTAAATTTCTGTAAATATAGCTGTAGGAAAATTTAGTGAAGTTTTGTAAATGGCTGAGCAAAAGATATTCGCTGGTCCGCGAATTAGACGTATTCGGAATGGTTTGGAACTGACACAAGCGGCAATGGCTGCTGAAATTGGTGTGTCTGCAAGTTATCTTAATCTTATTGAGCGAAATCAACGCCCGCTGACGGTGCAGTTGCTTTTAAAGCTTGCTGCGACCTATGATCTGGACCTTGAAGCCCTTAAAGGCGAAGCTGCGGGTGACCAAACAGCCTTGAAGGAAGTTTTTGCTGATCCCTTGCTCACCGGTGAACTCCCTGGCAATGAAGAATTATATGAAATTGCAGAGGCAGCCCCTAATGCATCATCAGGTATCTTAAAGTTGTACCGTGCTTATCGCGAGTCTCAGGATCGCTTATCTGATCTCAGTACTCTCTTGGCTCAAGAAGGCCATGATACAGGCGTTGCAACGAAACATTTACCAAGTGATGAGGTTCGTGAGCTTTTTGAAAATCGACCTTATTGCTTCCCGTGGATCGAAGATGCTATTCAAGATTTCATACCCGAACGCACCTATGGCCCTGAATTATGGGTATTTTTACTAGATTGGTTGCGTAAAAACCATAATATCACCGTACAAAAATTACCCGTTCATGTGATGCCACAACATCTCCGTCGTTTTGATAAACATACTTTACGTTTGTTTATTTCTGATCGCCTGTCACCCGTAGAGCAGCTGTATGAACTGGCTGCAGAGGTAACATTACTGGCGTTTCCGCAAGCGATCCAAGAAGAGTTAAACCTACTGACACTTTCATCAGACGAAGCATTGCGATTGGTTCGAAATGAATTGTCGCGTTATTCGGCATTGGCAATGCTCATGCCTTATGGTGCATTCCTACGCGGAACCAAGACATTAAAAAGCGATGTATCGGCACTGGCTGCACGCTTTGGTGTTAGTTTCGAGCGTGCTGCAATGCGTATGACAACGCTCAATCGTCCGAACCAAGCAGGTTTACCGTTTTTCCTTATGGAAGTTGACCACGCTGGAAATATTCTGCGACGCTCTGGTGTGAAAGGTTATCCAAAAGCACGTTTTGGTGGGGCCTGTCCTAAATTACCTGTTTATCAAGCTCTTATCCAACCTCGTCAGATCCAACTAGATTTGGTGGAAACCGCTGATAGCAGTGAATATTTTGTGTTAACACGCAGTGTAGATGGCCCACAGCCAGCACTTGGAGAACATATCAGGCGCACAGCTCTTTTACTTGGTTGCCCCGCTGAACACTTGGCTGAAACAGTTTACGGTGAACATTTGGATGATAGCAAAGAGCCTATTCCCACAGGGACATCATGTCGATTATGTGAACGCCAAGGTTGTTTATCTCGCGCAGAGGCTCCGATTACCAGACCTCTTGGGTTGGATGAAATGACAACAGGTTTGAGTGTCTTCGACTTTAACTAGCAAGACAACCTTAAGATGTATTTTTTAAATTATAACAATTTAGGCTTGTTAATTATTTATTAATTGCCATAATTTCATCACGATCATGAAGTAATTGGGGCTTTAGTAATAATCTAAAGTGTAAGTTTAATGAGTATCATATCCTATTCGCGGCTGGCGAACCTTCTTAAAAATAAAAGAAATACCAATGGTACGGACGTTTTCATGCCAAAGAGCGCAGTTAAGAAAATGCAAAAGTCGAATGAATCAAAGCCATTCAATGTAAATCGAGATGCGTATGGCACACGTCCTTGGCACAGCCATAGCTCGAAACAAAACGCTTTTAAGTAAGTTTAGGCAAACAGATCATGGCATAGTTCCAGTGCATCGATCAACTTATCCACCTCTTCTGTAGTATTATATAACCCAAACGAAGCGCGCGTGGTTGCAGATACGCCAAGATGCTGCATTAACGGCTGTGCACAGTGATGCCCTGCCCGTACAGCAATGCCTTTTTGATCAACCACAGTTGAAATATCATGTGGGTGCCCTGCACCATCCATTGTAAAACTAAAAATAGCGCCTTTTGTGGCTGAATTACCCTGAATATTTAGCCAATTTAAACCAGATAGTTTTGTTTGGGCGTAATCACGTAACATACGTTCATGATCAGCAATGTTTTGCATGCCTAAATCCATCATATAGTCGAGTGCGACGCCCATGCCGATGATTTGAACAATGGCAGGTGTTCCCGCTTCAAATTTATGCGGTGCATCATTGTAGGTAACAACATCGCGTGACACGTCTCGGATCATATCTCCACCGCCAATAAAGGGGCGCATCTCTGCCAACCGCTCTTGGCGTACATAAAGCGCACCAGAGCCAGAAGGCCCGTATAATTTGTGCCCTGTAATCGCGAAAAAATCACATCCGATATCTTGTACATCTACGGGGGCATGAACGCTGGATTGAGAGCCGTCTACAACGGTTACAATGCCTTTCGCTCGCGCTGCGGCGCAAATGGTTTTTACATCCACCACAGTGCCCATTACGTTCGACATCTGTGTGATCGCGATCATTTTGGTCTTTGGCCCAATGGCATCAATCACAGTTTGGGGATCTAGATCACCATTCACATCCGTTTCGACCCATTTTAAGACAATGCCGTGGCGCTCACGCAGAAAATGCCATGGAATAATATTCGCATGGTGTTCCATAACGCTCAAAATAATTTCATCACCCGCTTGCAGGTTTGGTACACCCCAAGCGTAAGAAATTAAGTTAAAAGCTTCCGTCGTACCTGATGTGAATAGAATTTCATGTTCATGTTCAGCATTCAAAAACTTTTGAGCAATACCGCGTACGCCCTCGTATTTGTCGGTCGCAAGATTAGACAAATAATGCAGGCCTCTATGCACATTGGCATATTCGTGGCTATAAGCCGTTGTAATCGCATCAATGACCACCTGAGGCTTTTGTGCAGAAGCGCCATTATCCAAATATACCAAAGGTTTACCATTCACTTCACGTGATAGAATTGGAAAATCTTTGCGTATTTTATTTACATCATACATTTTGAATAGCCTCTGGTGTAATGCCAAGAATGGCAAGGAGAATAGATGCGATAAACGACAAGCCGAATATGGACCCTAACACTCCGAATAGCACGCTTATAACACTTGTAAATCCATGTATTTCTGAAATGAAATGGACGATAAGATACAGCATGATACCCATGGATATTAAAAGGATTAACATACTCAATTGCGGGCTGATAAATCCAACAATAAATTGGATCAATTGAACCAATATCATTACGAATTGCAGCCAGACCATGGCTGTCAGGCATTCTTTAAAAGTACCGTAGCCTTTAAAGAGACGACCAATGCCTTTTATTAGAAATGCAGAGCCACCCAAGACAAACAATTGTACCATAAAGACGGATATGGGGTTGTTTGTGAACCCTTTTAGGGCGTTTTGCACATCAGCGGGTTGGAATAGCAATGTGATAAGGGGCATGATCATACTCAGGACAATGGCAAGCACAGTCGCTTGCAGCAACTGCGGCATGGTGATCACAATATCCAATACAATTCGCAAACACTTTTTAGGTTCAAAAAGTGTGTTCAGTGCCAACCTAATCCAGTCGCCCGCCGTATTGAGTTGCATTTAAAATGCTCCGTTTGCCTTCATGTAAAATACACCTAGCAGGGCAATTAAGGAAAGCAAAGACATCACCATGAAAACCGGTGAGGAATTTTTGAATTTATGGGATTCAGAAATACCTTCTGAAATAAACCAAACAAATGGGATTAAACCTAACCAATATGGCGGTAATGAAATCCATTCTTCGCGGAATAATGGCACATATTCTTCAAGGCCGTACATGCTGACCGTAACCAGGGCTGCAATAAAGCCAAAAGGTGCTGAAACCAAAGCTGCCCAGAATACGCAAACACGCGTTTCATACCAGGATCCCTGCCCCTTAAAGAGTTTACAGGCTCCGTAAACAACAAAGGAGAAGGTATGAATGATTTGTGAGCGACCAACAGCCCTGAATCTGTTACAGAATTTGGGGAGGCGGATAGGTTTCAGGCTGAATCGTAACTTAGGGCATTGTGACCCTGTAAAGGAGAATAGCCTTCGCCTGTTTCCGAACAGCCTTCTTAAGGCCCGATTTAGGTCGGTGACCTTGTATAGGAGTTTGGTTTGGCCGTTCACAGCCCATCTGGGGCTCCGCCTCCTAACAAAGGGAGTATAGCACATGGCTTTTATTGGTGTCGACCTACATACGAATTCTTTTACGATCTGCCGTCTTGAAGTGGATGGTTCGGAACATTTTGAAACATTCCAGCTGTCACAAGTTGACTTGGACCGCTTCTGCCACAGTGTGGATGCGGATGACGAGTTAGCGGTTGAGGCCACGGGCAATTCCGCTTGGTTTTATGGTGAATTGCGGCCATGTGTGGGACGCATTGTCATTGTCAACCCGTGAACCGCCCCTAGTTTACCGGAGTGATTTTAGTCCGTCATTCTGCAGCAATATCATATTGATTTAGGGTTTCATAGAAATTCCTTTCAGCTTGTGCAGGTGGTATATATCCGATTGGCCCAAAGAGCCTGTCATTGTTGTACCAATCAACCCAAGTTAGAGTTGCCATTTCGACATCACTTTTACCTTGCCATGGTCCTTGATGTTCAATCACTTCGGTCTTGTACAATCCGATCATATTCTCAGCGAGTGCATTATCATAACTATCACCAACGCTCCCAACGGATGGCTCAATTCCAGCATCGATTAATTTTTCTGTATATTTGATCGACAAATATTGAACGCCTCTGTCTGAGTGGTGGATCAACTGGCCAGATTGAGGGTTTCGAGCGTGGATACCCTGGTTCAGAGCATCAAAGACCAAAGCCGTATTCGGAGAATGTGAGACCTTCCATCCAACGATATATCGTGCAAAGACATCAATCACAAAAGCAACATATACAAACCCAATGGCCGTACTGACATAGGTGAAATCAGCGACCCACAAAACGTTAGGTGCGGGAGCTGTGAATATACGATTTACCTTATCCTTAGGACAAGGCTGCGCCTTGTTACTCTGTGTAGTTTTAATCCCCTTGCCACCACGTACAACGCCTTGTATTTCCATCTGTTTCATAAGGCGCTCAATTGTACAACGTGCAATATCAAACCCTTCATGGCGAAGTTGATGCCAAATCTTATCAGCCCCATAACGTTTACCACTAGCTTTAAAAACACGGTCGATTTCTGTGATCAAAACAACATCTCGTTTGCGGCGTTCTGGAGACTTACTGGGATCCAGCATTATAGACCGCTCATAAAAATAGGTGGATGGCGCTATTGGTAAAACTTTACAAATAGACCCGACGCCATAGCTTGTACGATGTTTATCTATGAACATAATCATTTCTTCCGTAGGCGGTCGAGCTCCGCCGCTGCGAAAAAAGCCGACGCTTTACGCAAAATATCATTCGCTTGCCGTAACTCTTTGTTTTCTCGCTGGAGGATTTTTAACTCATCACGCTCCGCTTGTGTAACCCCATTGCGTAATCCTATTTCAATTTCGTGATTTCGAACCCACACACGTAGCGTATCACCATTGCAGCCAATCTTCTTTGCAATCGATAAAACAGCTTGTGTTCTGCTCGTATAATCAGCCTCATTTTCTAACACCAGGCATACCGCTCGTGCGCGTATTTCTGGCGTAAATCTATTTCCTGAATTTCCATTCGTCATTCTTCTAGTCTCCGTGCTTTTTTGACTCCGGTAAACTAGGGGCGGTTCACCGCGCCAATTCCAGGTGATCCGCAAGTCGGTGAAAAAAACCGACCGCAATGATGCGCGGGCTTTGGCATTTTTTCTGTCCAAGGATATGTTGCCAGAAACGCGTCTAAAATCTACAGCGGAATCGGAATTAGCGTCAACAACCCAAACGCGCGATCTTCTCGTCAAACAGCGCACCATGCTGCTCAATAAAATCCATGGCATGTTCAATCGCCATGGGATGAAATTGAAGAAAGAGGGTTTGTCGAGCAAGAAACGACTTCTGGCCCTTGATCTGAGCCAATTTACACCTTTGGAAAAAATTGAGCTGGGCGCATTACGGGATCAGGCTTTAAGCTTGACTGTTACTCTAGCGGAACTTGACCGTGCAATCGAAACTGCTGGTGAAAAGCTGGTGGGGTTTGAAGGGCTGACCAGTATCAAAGGTATAGGTTCGCGGTCGGCGGCGGTCTTGTTGTCGGGCATTGGCAACATCGATGACTTTGCCACGCCTGATAAGCTGGCCGCCTATATTGGCATAGTGCCGCGCGTCAGCCAATCCAACGATACTGATAATCGCGGTAGGATAACCAAACGTGGAAACAAGCTTATGCGCACCACGTTGGTACAGTGCACGCTCATTGCTATTCGTTATTCGGGGTATCTCAACAGTTTTTATCAAAAAATTAAAGAACGACGTGGGTTTGGTAAGGCTATCATTGCCACAGCACGTAAGCTGCTAAAAATAATCTTTGACACCCTTAAAAATGGCTGGGTATTCGACGATTTTACTAAATTTAAAATCAAACAAAATCAATTGTCTACTGGACAATCATCATAGGAGAATAGATACATGAAAGCAGTGCGAACCATTAAGGCTGCGACCAACCATATACTGATTTCGATTGGGATTAAGCCTGATGCACTGCTCATTGGTGCAACAACTGTTTTGATGCTCCATGATAAAAAGAATACCAAATCAGATAAGAGAACCATAAAAATAAGGCGCCCTTCATTCGGAGCTTCCTCAATCAAACGGCGGGCAGAAGAACGCATGTTTTTCCAAGCATCCCAAATACGCTCTAACATTGATACTCGATCTGTCGAAAATACCCCAGTATAGCCTTCATAGGCTTCAGGTCGGGTTCGTCCCAACAAAGGTACATAATCCACCACAGGATTTAATACTGTAGCCATACAAACAAGGCATTTTATGGGTTTATGCTCCCCCCAAAATGACTGGTTCGAATAGGCTTCTATTTTGGGGGAGGATTCCCATGGTGTCCTGTAGAATTTCATCGGAGAAATCGTACTCGCCGAGCATGTTAATGTGGGCCCATGACAACGGAGAATGGGTTGCTATTGTTTTCAGCAGTTGTTCCCTTGCCTCGGCGTTGTCAATCTGAGCCAATTTACGTGTGAGATAGAGATAATTCCAACAGATGATGCTGTTTTTGATAAGGCGGTTGCAGGCCTCGGCGACTTCCTGATCCTCTTTTGCGCCTTGGGTGTATTCCCTTGGATTTCCAACCGCGATGGCGCGTGTAAACCTGTTCGCTAATTCAACCTTGTTGAGTTGGGCCTCGATGGATTGGCGAAGCTCAAGATCGTCGATGTAACGCAGGATAAAGAGGGTCTTCATAATCTGCCCAAAGGCCTTCATGGCTTTATAAAGACTGTGTTGGCGCGAATAAGAATTCAGCCGCCGAAAGATGTCAGATGCCGTTGTTTCCTTGAGCTTTATGGTGGCTACTAACCGCAGAATTGCGTCCCAGTTCTCAATTATGATATCCTGATTAATATATTTATCGGGTCGAATAGCCCATTTTGAGGCTGTCCCTAATTTGTGGCCTTTAAACTGATATAGGCTTTGCTTCTTGAGGTTTTTAATCCTCGGCGCATAGGAAAATCCCAGAAGATGGGTAACACCAAAAATTGCCTCAGAATAGCCGTGCGTATCGGTCGAATGAATGTCACTTTTGACCACGTCGTTGTGCATCAGGCCGTCGATAACATAAGCACTTTCCCGTTCAGCTGCACTGAATACCAAGGAATGCCATAAAAGATTGCGTTCGTCGGTAAATGTGTAGGCGCTAATCCCCTGACCTTTTCCAAAATACTTAAATGAATGGTTTGCATTCAGCGAGTCCGCGCGAACTTCAAATTTCTGCCCGTCGCTGGCCGTGTGTAATTTCTCAGGCGATTTTCGGTAGATGTTTGGCAACTCCATTTGGTCCATGGCTTTTACCACCCGATCGTTCGCCGCAATAAGATTGTCCAGAGAGAAGCGCCATGTGACGGCGTGCTCCAGTTCTCGCTCTGTGACGCCAGGAGATATGCGGGCCATTTTTTGCACCCCAATCCCACAACCAAGCCCCATGACCCCAGCGAGCAGGATGGATTTACGGCTGATTGATCGGCTATGGCCTTGTTGCCAATGGGTTAATTCATCAAGAGAACCACAGTGCTGATTGACTGTAGATATAATCTCAGCTAACGGCACATAGTGCCGTTTAGGAAAGCAAGACTGCAGCGGCTCGCTCTCCACCTGATCTTTGGCTGGCGTTGCCACCCTGAATGCCCCATTCGGCATAATTTTGAGATGTGGGTTTTCCCCATTTTGGGCATGGCCATTGGTGATCTGGTATTGGCTCTGAAGGGCGGCATTAAGTGTTTTTAACAGTGTTTCTGGCGTTGCAAATTCATCCATTCCAGCCCGCTCCAAGAGCTGTGCCTTTTCCCGTTTCCACCGATCACCATTGATCAGATAATCGTCCAATGGTCGATATTTGTAGGATAAGGTAAGGTTCAGGTTTCCTGCCTTGATGGCGCTGGCAACGTGCAGGAAGAGAAACGCCTTATAAAGTGAGGTTTTGAATTCACCACCATTATTTCCCAAGACGGCTTTTCTCTCGGGTCCGTCCAGAAAATCCACGGGTGCCTTGCGGCCAATGGTGCCGTCGGTTTCTTTGAAATGCCGGATTGCATCCACAAGGGCAGTATGCCCAGGCCCGGTGTCTAAACTCAGGGCCTTCAAAATAAGTGATACGCGGTTTTGTAGGCGTAATGATCTACTTTCCAAAACCTGATAATACTGGCTGTCATCGCTATCCTCCTGAAGACTGGTCTTTATCTGATCAAACTTAATCTCCCTTTCTTGCGTTAGAAGCACTTGAATTCGATCAACTTTCTGGACGGCCGAAAGGGTGCCATGATGGGCCAGGATGCGAATTTCGCGAAGCACGCTGAATACATTTGTGTCTAAGTTTTCCAAAAGATTGGAGACATGCTCGTTCTGTATCTTTTTCCGCTCGAAAATCTGCTCCTTGTAATATCGCTGCGCGGAATTCCGAAAAGTTTGCACGGAACTTAGCAAAATATCAGTCAGAGCGTCATGAAGGCGGCGGTATTGATGGGTAACGAAGGCGATGATGTGCAAATAACGATCTGTATGGGCGCGACGCTTAAGCTGAAAAATCTCAGACTTCAGAACACTGCCAGCATAATATCGTACGCCCTCTGGTCCAAGATCAAGATTGCCCAGTATAGGAGCTATCGTTTCATAAAGCTCTGAAAGAACGTGGAAATCCGCGACAGTTTGTTTTACTTTTCCGGGTTTTGTGGATTGTGATATTTTTTTCAGCAGTGTGAGGCGGTAACGATTGTTGTCATCGTCAGTGACAAACAATGCATCAAGCATTTGACGCTGCTCTGGCACCAGTTGTGTTTCAATGATCCGTGATAGCTCTCGCTTTTTAGCATTCATCTCTGATCTAATGATCTCGGTCAACCGTCGCGTTGTGGGCAGTGCTATGCGTTTTTGGATCAGGAAATCCAGACAGCGCCCGAATATCAATCGCGGCTTCAGATGCCCACGCATCATGTCTGAAACCTCTGCCCGCAGCAACCTCTCAGCGTCACGATCAAAGAGTCGGAAGCCATAAAAGTTAAGGATGATCTTTTGGTGGCGGGAACGACTGGTATCAGTATATTTACTTGCTACGAACGGGGCGGTCACAATATCAAGTTTGTGCCTTGCCGCTTCCATATCTTTTTGATGAAAATCCTGTGGCGAGTAGAACCGCTTGGCGGACCGAAAATAGGCACACATCAGGACAAACCCAATACCCGTTTCAGATTTACGCATTTTTTCGGCAGCATCCAATAATGCTATGGGAAGGTCGAAATATTGTTTTCTCTCTGCGCTATTAAACACGGGCGGCTTTTCAAGTTCAGTGCGCTCGGCAGCTGACAGGATATTCATTCTTGGCATGGGGGATTCCGTAATAGTTGTTATCGAAAAAACGATGGCTTACAGGATCAGAGATACTTAATAAAAAACATTGTTAAATGCCTAATGTTCATTACAATAAAAATAAGATCATCACCTTTTTATTAAATACTGAACATATGACCCAAAAACAGCCCAAAAAAACCATTGGTTATCTGCGCGTCTCAACAGATCGCCAAGACTTAGAAAAAAACAAAGCGGACATCTTAAGCTTTGCCAATCAAGCAGATCTTGGACGTGTGGTGTTTGTAGAAGAAAAGGCGTCTGGTAAAATTTCATGGCGCAATCGAAAGATTGTAAATATCCTGGATGATCTGGGCGCAGGCGATGTTCTGATCGTCAGCGAACTATCACGCCTTGGCCGTTCCATGCTCGAATGTATGGAAATACTGTCCATTGCCGCCGAACAAAAAATCCGAGTCTTTGCACTCAAAGGAAACTGGCGTTTGGATGACACCATCCAAAGCAAGATCATTGCGATGGCATTTTCCATGGCCGCCGAAATTGAACGGGACTTGATCTCTTCGCGCACCAAAGAAGCCCTGAGGGCCCGAAAAGCGTCTGGCTTGCCTCTCGGTCGGCCCAAAGGGCCTGGCAAAAGCAAGCTAGATCAGTTCAGGCCAGAGATTGAAGCACTTCTTACAAATGGGTCTACACAGAGTTTCATCGCAAAACGCTACAACACAACGCCTGGAAACCTATGCAATTGGATTAAAAAGAACGGTATTCTAAAGCCAGAGGTCTAGACAATTCCTGTGGTGGATTTGGTACCTTTGTTGGGATAGACCCCAGGTCGCACACTCATAAAAGAATCCCTTACACTTATTCACAGCAATTACTGCTTTGAATACCCAGAAAATATGGCGAAAATATGAGATAACTCTTAGGTGTATTCAACCTGTGTTGTCGTCGCTCGTAATTGCCAAATAAAAACAATAGCAACAAATACATTAATAATATTCGTTAACACATTGTTACTTAAAGCATAAGATGCGCCAGAAATCAGAATGAGTGGCGTTGTCACCACTGCTGCCCAATTTAAAGCGCGGCGCATTTCTGGATAGGTTCCATGCGCTTTAAACTTTAACATTACCCAATGTAGCAAACCTGCAAGACCATACAGCATAAGAGGTAGGAAAAAGATGTATGATATAAATGGCTCAGTTTACAAATCGTATGCTTTCATGACATGTTCTTTTTCAAATCAGAGGGATAGGCCGACTATGGATCACAAACAGTTTCAGGATTGGCTATCTGGGATAGATCACCTCAGCCCTGCGCAGCGACAGGAAGCCGAAACCGTGTTCATGGGGGTCTCTGAGGCGTCATCTTCGCTGGCAGCCATTGAAGCAAGCGTGGGTGAAAGTCGCCAGTGCCCGCATTGTGGCACACCAGGAGCTATATCGCGTGGCAAAGCACGGGGTCTGCGACGGTACCAATGCAAGGGATGCAATAAGACATTCAACGCGGCGACCGGCACCCCTTTGTCGGGCCTGCACCGCAAGGATAAGTGGCTTGCCTTTGGAACCTGTCTTTCTGATGGGCTGACGGTTCGCGCCTCAGCAGAACGCTGCAAATTTGCCGTCAATACCGCGTTCCGTTGGCGGCACCGATTTCTCACCACAGACAATCCGAAAGCACGCAAGCTGGACACCTCGATTAACCGCTAATTCCAGAGGTATTTGATAGGCATTTTTTACGGCAGGCTGCTTTTTGACGCAAAAAAAGCCTGTTTTGTTCCGTTTTATGCGGCATTCATGCTTTATGGAGCCGCCTGAGCGGGTATTTCTGAATTCTAGACGGATTCAGGCTGTGGCTTGCCGTCGTTCATGGAAGATGAGACGCTTCATATTGTAGGTTATGTTGGCGAGTGTCATCTTTGTTGTGGCGCGTTGAATTCCGATGGTTCTAATGGATAAATCCATCGGGCCCTTCTGATGACCAAAGACATGCTCGACACAGGTGCGAAATATAGAACGTGTCGCATTACCGCGCTCGATGTGTTTGGGCATTGGTTTGCCTTTTGGTTTTTTACGGTGGATGTGGGAGAAAAATCCATTGGCCTTAAGCCATGCCTCATTGCTCTTGGTGCGGTAAGCTGTATCGGCCCAAACCTTGCCAGAACGATTGTCCTTGGTGAGCACTGACGCCAACTCATGACCGTCATAGCGCGCTGCATCTGTTGTTTTTTCACCTCTGATAAACCGAAACTTACGGTCAATGCTGATGTGGTTTTTATAGCCAAAGTGAGGTACGGAAATATCAACTAACCCCGCATCTTTCTCACCCGTCTTGGTCGTTTTAGCCTTGCTATACTTGACCATCCACCGTGCGTCGGTGTCCTTCTGTGCCGCCTTGGCTGGATTATCAGGCCAGATATCTTTTGCATCTTCGCCAGCCTTGGCGCGGGCTTTCTCGCTTGAAGTCATACGTTGGCGTGGGGCTGCAATCAGCGATGAGTCTACAATTTGTCCCCCAGTTTGTTTGTAACCCCGATTACGTAAATGATCCTCAAAGGTTGCAAACAAATCAGTCAACACACCCGCTTGGGTCAACTTCTCCCGAAACACCCAAATGGTCTTTTGATCTGGCGTCGGCTCCCCAATTTGCAAACCAAGAAAACGCAACCAGCTAAAACGATCGCGGATCAGAAACTCCATCCGCTCATCACTTAAATTATGCATCGACGCTAATATCAAAATCTTAAACATCATAACCGCATCATAGGGCGGACGACCCCCCTGTGGACGCTCTCCATAGTTAAGTGCACTTGTCAGTGCACACCGAAACATCTCAAAATCCACATGCTCAGAAAGCGCGACAAGTGGGTCGCCTGTTTTAGACAAACGCTCAAGATGATCAGAAAAATCAAACAATCCTGCTTCGTGCATCAAAATATCCTCCTGAAAATATTGAATCACAAAATACACCTAAAAGATAGGTTTTTAGAGGTGTCCAGCTTACAGGCATTGTCGAGGTCGACGAAACCTATGTTTTGCGAAGCCAGAAAGGTGAACGAAACCTTGAGCGCAAGGCGCGCCGCAGGGGAGGCAAGGCCCGCAAACGAGGCCTGTCAGATGAGCAGGTTCCAGTACTGGTTGCCGCTGATCGCAGCGGCATGACAGTCAGCGCGGTTCTCCCTGCGGTCAATGCTGATACGCTGCAATCTGCAATCGAGCCGGTCGTGGATGATGACATCGTTCTGGTGACCGATGGCCACCGCGCTTATCCGCCTTGCGCCGCAGCACTGGGAGTGCGCCACGAAGCGTTGAACCTGTCTGGTGGGGAGCGGGTGCGGGATGCCTTTCACATTCAGACGGTCAACAACCGGCACAGCCAGTTGAAGGATTTCCTGCGCCGCTACCGAGGCGTCGCAACCAGGTATCTCGACAACTACCTGCGATGGTTTCAGCGTCTTCAACTGGAAAATGCTTCACCCCGCGCTTGCCTCGCCACCGCGATCGCAGATCCATGCATACGATTTGTAAACTGAGCCATATAAATAATCCGGCCATTATGCCTGTGAATGTATCTTGGTCAGGTGCTGATAATATAACACGTGGAAAACTCGCGATCAGATTGATCACACCAAATAACATCCCATAAAACAGGGTTTGTGGCTCAGTGATCCCACGCTCCATCTGCACTTGCATGGAATTGCTAGGGGCGCGGTACGCCCCTGCTATATCACCAATTAACGACATTATGCGCGTCTACGCTCCATCCATGCTGCTAAACGCGCATGAATGTCATCAGCCAGATCACTATTGTTGATCTCATCAATTGCTTCACCCAAGAATGCCAATACAAGCATATCTTGTGCTTCCGCCTTAGGAACACCGCGTGATGTCAGATAAAATATTGCATCTTCGTCAATTGCACCCACAGTCGACCCGTGTGAACATGCAACATCATCTGCATAGATTTCCAATTCTGGCTTCGCAAGGAAGTTGCTGTCATCATCCAACAATAAAGCTTGTGAAATCTGGTAGCCATCCGTTTTTTGAGCATCCGCTTTCACCAATATTTTCCCTTGGAAAACACCAGTTGCCCCATTACGCAGAACCTTTTTGAAAACCTGACGGCTTTCACAATTTACACTGTCATGTGTTACAAACACAGTGTTGTCGAGGTGGAAGTTTGTTCCGTCACCCGCAGAAGCACCCGCAACAGTTGCCTGTGCTTCGTCACCTGTGAATTCTAGAATACTTTCATTACGTGTCAGGACACCATTCATTGTCATGGTGAATGAGCGGTAAACGCTTTGCGCACCCAACCGACCGTACATATGCGTCGCTGTTTTGCGTTCATAATCACGCCCTTGCGTGCGCACGTGGTGGAATTCTGCATTATCTGCCACATCAACTTCTAGAACCGAGTTAAACCGTGCTGCGCCAGAGCCACATTCCAACAGGGTGAACTTTGCACCCTCTTCCACTTTAATCACGTGGTGAAGCATTGCATCAGAGTTTTCATCAATATGGTCATAGCGTAATGCCAATGGTTTTTCAGCTTCACCTGTGACACGGATGACTAAACCTTCAGAAGCGGTCGCAGTATTCAGAGCCGCCAATGGACGATCCACAGGATTCTGACCATCGGCTTCTAAAACACCAAACAAATCCTTTGCCCAATGGATATCTTTTGATGTCGCATCAGCAAGTGTTTCAATCTCGATACCAGCCAAAGCCAGATCCGCAGATTGCGCCATATCCAGAACACCATCAACGAAAACCAATTCGACACGATCAATCGCATCAAACATAGGTGCTTCATCTGCTGAGAAGAACGCAGCAGACGGTGTTGGGAATTCTATCAATGCCGTAGGATTTGTGTACTTCCAGTATTCATCGCGCTTGTTTGGCGCACCAATAGCACGCAAATGCGCAGCAGCTTTTGCGCGTGCCGTCAAAGCCCATGCCGCACCCGTTGTTGGGGCAGCATAAGCAGCAAGCAACGCTTCACTGGCTTCAAATTTAGGATTGGTCACAGTCATATTCACGCAACCTCTGCCAATATATCAGCATAGCCGTTGTTTTCGACTTCTAATGCCAATTCAGGGCCGCCAGATTTAATAATACGACCATTTGCCATGATGTGTACGACGTCGGGTTTAATGTGATCCAACAAACGCTGGTAGTGTGTGATCACGAGGAACGAGCGTTTGCCATCGCGCAAAGCGTTCACGCCTTCCGCAACCAATTTCATTGCATCAACATCTAGACCACTGTCTGTTTCATCCAAAACACACATCTTTGGCTCTAACATTGCCATTTGCAGGATTTCGTTACGTTTCTTTTCGCCACCAGAGAATCCAACGTTCACTGGGCGTTTCAGCATATCTGCATCAATCTTTAAAGCTTTTGCTTTTTCACGAACGATTTTCAGGAATTCGCCAGCTGACAATTCGTCTTCGCCACGTGCTTTGCGTTGCGCATTCACTGCTGTACGTAAGAATGTCATGTTACCGACACCTGGAATTTCCACAGGATATTGAAATGCCAGGAACAAGCCTGCTGCTGCACGCTCTTCTGGTTCCATATCCAACAGGTCTTCACCGTTCAATGTTACAGAACCGCCAGTTACTTCGTAACCGTCTTTGCCAGCCAGCACATAAGATGTTGTTGATTTACCTGAGCCGTTTGGCCCCATAATCGCATGTACCTCACCTTCGCCAATTTTCAAATCAACGCCTTTAAGGATTTGCTTGTCTTCTTCTTCCAAGCCAACTTGGAGGTTTTTAATTTCTAACATGTGATTAGTCTTTCGATTTTCCGTATTTTCTAATGAGGGCAAATGATGCGGCCGCAGAGACCGCCAATATCAATGACCCGATGAAGTTTGCTAAAAATGAACCACCCATTCCTGTGGCCCAACCTGCGATAAACAAGATCACAAAAATCGCG
This sequence comes from Amylibacter sp., assembly GCA_965206885.1. Taxonomy (GTDB): domain Bacteria; phylum Pseudomonadota; class Alphaproteobacteria; order Rhodobacterales; family Rhodobacteraceae; genus Amylibacter. The sequence goes on from CBDBLJ010000019.1 coordinate 313,741, forward strand.
ACACCGTAGACAACTATGAATGGGTTCTTTTTCAACATGATTTTTATTCTTTCGTTTTGCCAAGTTTGAGAATCAATTTGATTGCCAAAATAGCCGCAATTCCCATGATGCCCGCCATCATAAGGTTAACTTTTAATGTTCCGCCCATACCACTGAGCCAGCCACCGGAGAAGACCAGCGTGAAAATAACCAGCCCATAGATATAGGGAATTGTTGTTTCATTAACGTGCTTCATCATTAAAGCCTTTCTGAATATTACAGCTCTTCATTGGCCCTAATGTTAATACTTTATGCATCATTTGTTTCCTTAACCGCAACGACCCATGATCGTGAATACATCTGCTGAAAATCAGACAATTTCTCACCGTTCTCCAAATGCTTGCTTAAGGCCGCATAAACGACCGATTTGAAATATAGACTAGTCATAACCCAAAGGACGGCCACGATGATGACCGCCATCAAGCCAATGGCGAAAAATGCGAAGTATTGTGCATATAAAGCCCCAAGAACCAAACCAACAAACAGGCCTGATGCATAGCGAATTGGTGATGAAAAATGTGTCAGAAACCTTCGCAACACTATATTCAATTCCAAATCGCCATAATGTATCGGCCCACGTATTTGTGCTTTGGTTTCCATAAGCTTTATTAACCCACTGAACCTTCCAAGGAGATAGCAACCAAAGCCTGTGCTTCCATAGCGAACTCCATTGGCAGCGCTTGCAACACTTCCTTACAGAACCCATTCACCACCAAAGCCACGGCTTCTTCTTCATCCATGCCGCGTTGACGGCAATAGAACAATTGTTCGTCGTCCACTTTCGATGTCGTCGCTTCGTGCTCTACACGCGCAGAATTGTTCTTCACTTCGATATACGGAACAGTGTGTGCCCCACATTTATCGCCGATCAACAAACTGTCACACTGTGTATAGTTCCGCGCGTCTTTAGCTTTCTTATGCATAGACACTAAGCCACGATATGTGTTTTGTGCCTTACCGGCTGAAATGCCCTTGGACACGATGCGCGACTTGGTGTTTTTACCCAAGTGGATCATCTTTGTGCCTGTATCGGCTTGCTGCATGTTGTTTGCAATCGCGATGGAATAAAACTCGCCTTGGCTGTCATCACCGCGTAAAATGCATGATGGGTATTTCCAAGTCACAGCAGAGCCTGTTTCAACTTGTGTCCACATCACTTTGGCACGATCACCACGACAATCCGCACGCTTTGTCACAAAGTTATAAATGCCACCCTTGCCGTCTTCATCGCCTGGATACCAGTTTTGAACAGTTGAATACTTAATTTCAGCATCTTCCTGAATAACCAATTCCACAACAGCCGCATGCAGCTGTGCCACATCGCGTTGTGGTGCTGTACAACCTTCAAGGTAAGACACGTAAGAGCCTTTTTCTGCGACGATCAAAGTCCGCTCAAACTGACCAGTGTTTTCCGCATTGATACGGAAGTATGTAGACAATTCCATCGGACATTTCACACCCTCAGGGATGTAAACAAATGAGCCATCAGAAAAAACAGCAGAGTTCAAAGTCGCATAGAAGTTATCAGATTGTGGAACCACAGAGCCGATATATTTCTTCACTAAATCAGGATGCTCTTTCAAAGCTTCTGAAATCGACATGAAAATTACGCCAGCTTTCTTCAGCTCTTCTTGGAATGTTGTCCCAAGAGATACACTGTCAAACACCGCATCGACTGCGACTCTGCGTTCTTCTTCTGGTGCTTCTACACCAGCCAACAAAGCTTGTTCTTTCAAAGGAATGCCAAGTTTTGCGTAAGTCTCCAAAAGCTTTGGGTCAACCTCGTCCATTGATTTTGGTTTGTCTTCTGCCATAGATTTTGGACGCGCATAGTAATATATGTTTTGGAAATCGATTTTTGGGTAATCGACCATCGCCCAATCAGGCTCTTCCATTTGCAGCCAACGTTTATAAGCTGCCAAACGCCAATCCAACATCCATTCTGGCTCTTCATTCTTTTCAGAAATCAAACGCACGATGTCTTCGGTCAAACCTAACGGTGCATATTCCATTTCGACATCTGTCTCAAAGCCGTATTTATATTTACCGCCCAATGCTTGTACCGCTTCAACGGTTTCAGCTTCTACGCCTTCTTTGACTATAACGTCGTTCATAACTCGTCCTTTATGCCGCTTTAGCGCGGAATTTTGTGTGTGCTTTGCTCCATGCGGAAACAAAACCATCTATTTCGTCTTTTGTGTTTGTTGGGCCTAGTGAAACCCTGATGGCGGATGACGCGGTGATGTCATCAAACCCCATGGCCTGCAACACCTTGCTGGCCTTAACTTTTCCGCTGGAACATGCTGATCCTGCTGAGATGGCAAAGCCTGCCAAATCCATCTGCATAACTTGCGTTTCACCCTTCCAACCTGCCACTGCAAAGTTGCTGGTATTGGGTAATCTTTTAACGTCCTTACCAAAGAAAATAGCATCTGACGCTACTTCGGTAATGCGATTTTCTAGGTAATCGCGTAATTCTGCCACTTCATCCCAGACACCGTTAGAAAGGTTTTTTGCTGCCACCTCAGTAGCCGCCCCAAATCCAGCGATACCGACAACGTTTTCAGTTCCAGAGCGGCGTCCCATTTCCTGACCACCACCTTTGATTTGCGGCATAATCTCAACGCCTTGCTTGATAACAAAAGCACCAACGCCTTTAGGGCCACCTATTTTATGCGCGGATAGCAATCCAATGGTCGTTTCAGCCCAGTCAAATGCACATGCGGTTTTACCAAAGGCTTGTACGTAGTCAGATAAGTATAACCCAATAGGCAAATCTTGCAAAACACCTGTTTCGCTATTAGCAGCCTGTAAAGCTGTTTTAGAAGGTTCATCAACGGCAACAATCCCGTTCTGATCTGCCGTCAAATTGTTGTTCGTCCAAGCATCAACACAATCATGTTCAATGCCAGCGGCAACAACCTCACCGTTTGCAAGGCTCAATGCAGCGGCTTCCGTAGCACCAGAGGTAAACGCAATATCAGCAGACCCAGCACCAAAGGCATCAGAAACCTGCTTGCGCGCTTTTTCAATAATACCAGTCGCAACACGTCCCTCGGCATGCACCGAAGATGGATTGCCCACAGCATCCATCGCCGCGATCATTGCATCACGCGCTTCTGGGTGTAATGGGGCTGTTGCGTTCCAATCCATATAGGCGCGTGTCATGTTTCATCCACCACTTGGAATAGAGATGGAACCGCTGGGCACGGCGCCATTTGGTTTTCAATCACATCTGACAGACGGGATTGGTGTAAAAACACGTAAACTTGTGCAGACAAGCTTTCCCATAAACGGTTGTTCAACGATTGTGCACGGCTGCCTGACGAAGCACCAGAGGCGCCAGCCCCTTTTGCTAAAGCATCCATAGTCTCATCAACGGATGCCAATACCTCTGACACACGAATTGCATCAGGTGTCATTGCTAGTTTATAACCGCCACCAGGTCCGCGAATGGATTCAACGAATCCTGCGCGACGTAATTTGACGAAGAGTTGTTCAAGATAGTTCAGTGAAATATCTTGACGTTTTGAGATTTCAGCCAAAGAAACAGTGCCACCCTTGCTCTCTAAAGCAATATCCACCAGTGCAATCATCGCATATCTGCCTTTTGTACTGAGTTTCACTGGGTATCCTTTACGTCTTTGGTTGACGAACGTGTGATTACCACTTAGTCAGACACGACTAAAACAAGGCTCAAACGTTCAATTTAGAATGGTTCTAAATTCTCTGAGCGTTACTGTCAACTAATAGACGGAAATTTGAGCTAACTATGATTTGGAGCGTAGGATAAAATGCCAGAAATTATCTTTCCAGGCCCAGAAGGCCGCCTAGAAGGTCGCTACCACCCGCAAAAGAATATTAAGGATGCGCCGATTGCAATTATTTTGCACCCGCACCCTCAATTCGGCGGGACTATGAACAATAAGGTTGTCTATAACCTGCACTATAAGTTCTATAATATGGGCTTTAATGTTTTGCGGTTTAATTTTCGCGGGGTTGGTCGTTCACAAGGTGAATATGATCAAGGTATTGGTGAATTATCGGATGCAGCGTCAGCTTTGGATTATCTACAATCCATGAACCCAAATGCAAAACATTGCTGGGTTGCTGGTTTCAGCTTTGGTGCATGGATAGGTATGCAACTTTTGATGCGTCGCCCTGAAATTTCAGGCTTTATCAGCGCATCCCCACCCGCAAATATGTATGATTTCAGCTTCTTAGCGCCTTGCCCATCATCGGGTTTGATCATTAACGGCTCGTCTGACCGCGTGGCACCACCTGCGGATACAGAAGAGTTGGTGAACAAGCTTCACGAACAAAAAGGTATCACGATCACGCATGAAGTTCTTGAAGGTGCAGATCACTTCTTCAAAAAAGAAGAAAATATGGAGTTGATGCTCGATACTGTCGAAGAATATGTTCGGCGCCGTCTGACGGAAACATCACGTTAATTTGAAAGCCCTGCTCAGCAGGGCTTTTTTTATGGCTTGGAAATAACCCCACCACAAACGGGTGCATCACATCCCGTTGTTGTTGGTGATGATGTCGGTAAGCCGCGCATCACACGGACCGCTAAATAGGCAAAAGCTTGGGCTTCTAGCATATCTCCGTCTAAACCTACGTTTTCAACAGGCTCAACCGAGACATCTAAACGTTGCCTAAGGGCATTCATCATGGATGTATTTTTACGCCCACCACCACAGATTAACCAACGATATGGGTCACTGCTAAAGTGCATTTGGGATGCGTAAACACAAGAGGCTGCAAGCGCTGTTAATGTGGCAGCCGCATCTTCTGTAGAAAGGGGTTCTATTAAACTCTCTAATTCTGTAAAACTATTACGATCCAAAGATTTAGGTGGCGTTCTTAAGAAATATTCATTTGTAAATACAACTTCTAATACGTCTGTATTTATAACACCTTTTGCGGCAATATCTCCGTCTTTATCAAACAAAAGCCCCAGCCGTTTTTCCAGCAGATCATTGATAGGCGCATTTGCAGGCCCTGTATCAAATGCTAACAAGGCTTCAGGATGCTCTGGCGTATGTTTTGACCCATTCACCAGCGATATATTTCCAACACCGCCCAAATTTACAAAAGCTACAGGACGTTTCATCCCCAACTGCTTTGCACAAGCGTGGTGAAAAAACGGAGCCAAAGGCGCACCTTCTCCCCCTGCTTTCATATCAGCCGTGCGAAAATCCCAAACAACCGTTTTTCCAGTATCTTGCGCCAGTTGCGCACCTGCCCCCAATTGATGTGTACGACCACCTTTAGGATCATGCGCTAAAGTTTGGCCGTGAAACCCAACGATCTCTGCATCAGGGAACTTTGCAATGACTTCGGCATGGGCCTCGCGGACAACACTTTCCGCAGCCGTTAACAGATTAGGGCTTTCATCAGGCCATAACCCTTGTGCTGCAGAAATTGTCGCTTGTTCCGCAGCGCTGTACGGTCGAAAGAAACTCTCACCAAAGGCTAATATTTTTTCACCATCGGTCATGAGCATTGCGCCATCCACACCGTCCATTGACGTGCCAGACATCAAACCAAGTGCCCATATAGGATCAAATCCTGCCAATGCTCTTTCCTTTCACGAAACATGCGGTATACAGCGAATACTATACAATCAAAGGACGATAAACACATGACTTACAAGCCCAAATCAGAGTTTCTGACAGCAATGTTGGAACGGGGCTTCTTACAGGACTGCACAGACCTGGAGGGGCTCGACGAACGCCTACTCGAAGGACCTGCCGCAGCCTATATCGGCTTTGATGCGACCGCAGACAGTTTACATGTTGGATCCTTGATCCAGATCATGATGTTGCGCTGGTGGCAAAAGACTGGCAATAAATCTGTGACCTTGATGGGCGGTGGAACGACCAAGATTGGCGATCCGTCTGGCAAAGATGAATCTCGTCAATTGATCACCGCTGAAAAGATTAACGAGAATATTGCGGGTATTAAGCAGGTTTTTGCGAAATACATGTCATATGGCTCAGGTGAAACTGATGCGATTATGGCGAATAACGCTGAATGGCTTGATAATATAAACTACATCGAATTTTTGCGTGATTATGGTAAACATTTCACCATCAACCGTATGGTTTCGATGGAAAGTGTGAAGCTGCGTCTTGATCGTGAACAACCACTGACATTCCTAGAGTTCAATTATATGTTGCTACAAGCGTATGATTTCATGGCTTTAAATGAAAATTACGGTGTTGTTCTACAAATGGGTGGTTCAGATCAATGGGGCAATATCGTTAATGGTATCGACCTGACACGCCGCATTAATCAAAATAAAGTTTACGGCTTAACGACCCCTCTTTTGACCAAGGCAGACGGCTCTAAAATGGGCAAATCTGCTTCTGGTGCGATTTGGTTGAACGAAGAAAAGCTAAGTTCATACGAGTTCTGGCAATTTTGGCGCAATACACTAGATGCAGATGTTGCTAAGTTTTTACGCCTGTTCACAGAGCTTCCATTGGATGAATGTGAACGCTTAGGTGCGCTTGAAGGTTCAGAGATTAACCAAGCCAAGATCACTTTGGCGAATGAAGTTACCAAACTTTGTCATGGTGCAGAGGCTGCGATTGCTGCTGAAGCGACAGCCAAAGAAGTGTTCGAAAAAGGTGGTGTTGGTGATGATTTGCCAACACTGGAGCTCACAGCAGATGAAATTGGTGATGGTATCAGTTTTACACAACTCTTGGTGCGTTCTGGCATTGTTGGCAGTGGTAAAGACGCTAAGCGTGCAATTGCGGGTGGTGGTGCAAAGTTGAATGATGAAGTCGTTTCAGATGCAGGTTTAATGTTGACAGCAGATGATATTGCGGCAACGCCTAAGATTTCATCGAGTAAGAAAAAACATGCTCTTATTAAATTGGTATAAATAAAAAAGGCGATCATATAGATCGCCTTTTCTTTTTTATTTTCCAATAATTGGTTAAAACCACCAGCTTTTAGCTGGTCAGCTTTAGCGTTATTTACATAAGGTTTCCTTCCATTTTAAGACCCAGCGTTGCGGTAAGGTCTTAAAATGGAAGGAAACCTTATGATCTATTCTACTGGAAGTCATAGCAGATATTATCACAGATACCATATCGTTTGGGTAACAAAATATCGTTACAAGGTGCTGCGTGGTGAAATGCGTGAGCGTATTCGGACATTGATACGACAAACGTGCAATGAATTGGGCGTACACATTGAAAAAGGCGTATTGTCTACCGACCATGTGCATATGTTTGTGTCAGTCCCGCCGCACGTCCCAATTTCAAAGGTGATGCAACGCGTAAAAGGGAGGTCCTCATACAAGATACAGCGGGAGTACCCCGAATTACGCAAACGCTATTGGGGGCAACGGTTCTGGGCTAGAGGCTATTTTTCAACGACGAGTGGAAATGTGACGGATGACGTTATTCGTCAGTATCTTGAATTACATTCAAAACGTGAACCTACCGACGAAAGTCGGTAGTTGTTCAGTATCAAATGGACACCTCGATTAACCGCTAATTCCAGAGGTATTTGATAGGCATTTTTTACGGCAGGCTGCTTTTTGACGCAAAAAAAGCCTGTTTTGTTCCGTTTTATGCGGCATTCATGCTTTATGGAGCCGCCTGAGCGGGTATTTCTGAATTCTAGACGGATTCAGGCTGTGGCTTGCCGTCGTTCATGGAAGATGAGACGCTTCATATTGTAGGTTATGTTGGCGAGTGTCATCTTTGTTGTGGCGCGTTGAATTCCGATGGTTCTAATGGATAAATCCATCGGGCCCTTCTGATGACCAAAGACATGCTCGACACAGGTGCGAAATATAGAACGTGTCGCATTACCGCGCTCGATGTGTTTGGGCATTGGTTTGCCTTTTGGTTTTTTACGGTGGATGTGGGAGAAAAATCCATTGGCCTTAAGCCATGCCTCATTGCTCTTGGTGCGGTAAGCTGTATCGGCCCAAACCTTGCCAGAACGATTGTCCTTGGTGAGCACTGACGCCAACTCATGACCGTCATAGCGCGCTGCATCTGTTGTTTTTTCACCTCTGATAAACCGAAACTTACGGTCAATGCTGATGTGGTTTTTATAGCCAAAGTGAGGTACGGAAATATCAACTAACCCCGCATCTTTCTCACCCGTCTTGGTCGTTTTAGCCTTGCTATACTTGACCATCCACCGTGCGTCGGTGTCCTTCTGTGCCGCCTTGGCTGGATTATCAGGCCAGATATCTTTTGCATCTTCGCCAGCCTTGGCGCGGGCTTTCTCGCTTGAAGTCATACGTTGGCGTGGGGCTGCAATCAGCGATGAGTCTACAATTTGTCCCCCAGTTTGTTTGTAACCCCGATTACGTAAATGATCCTCAAAGGTTGCAAACAAATCAGTCAACACACCCGCTTGGGTCAACTTCTCCCGAAACACCCAAATGGTCTTTTGATCTGGCGTCGGCTCCCCAATTTGCAAACCAAGAAAACGCAACCAGCTAAAACGATCGCGGATCAGAAACTCCATCCGCTCATCACTTAAATTATGCATCGACGCTAATATCAAAATCTTAAACATCATAACCGCATCATAGGGCGGACGACCCCCCTGTGGACGCTCTCCATAGTTAAGTGCACTTGTCAGTGCACACCGAAACATCTCAAAATCCACATGCTCAGAAAGCGCGACAAGTGGGTCGCCTGTTTTAGACAAACGCTCAAGATGATCAGAAAAATCAAACAATCCTGCTTCGTGCATCAAAATATCCTCCTGAAAATATTGAATCACAAAATACACCTAAAAGATAGGTTTTTAGAGGTGTCCAAATTCTTACTGATCAGATTTGATGTAAACTTTGCTCATGTAATCAGGATTTGCAACAGAACCATTGTTGGCTTGGCTACCTCTTTTTATCTTATCTACAACATCTTGACCCGTACTGACCCGACCAACAACTGTGTATTGTCCGTTCAGTGATGGGTATTCTTTAAGCATGATAAAAAATTGAGAATTCGCACTGTTTGGGCTCGAAGAACGGGCCATACCAACAACACCTTTTTCAAACTTGTTGCTAGAGAACTCTGCGGGTAAATCAGGCAAGTTAGAACCGCCAGTACCAGCAAAACGAGGATTAAAACCCTCTAGTTTGCCATTTTGAACGTCCCCTGTTTGCGCCATAAAGCCAGAAATCACACGGTGAAAAGTTACATTGTTATACAAACCATCACGCGCCAAACGTTTGATGCGAGTGACATGCTTTGGTGCTACGTTTGGTAACAATTCGATTTCAATTGTACCTGTGTTTTTACCAGCGACTTCAATGACTAATGTATTGTCAGCACTTGCTGCAAACACAGACGTTGCCATTGAAACTGCTGCAATCAGTGTTGTGAAAAAACGCATTATACGTCTGCCGCAACTTTTACAGAAATCATTGTGTCTGGTTCCATCGGTGGTTCGCCACGTTTGATTTTATCAACGTGTTCCATGCCTTCAACAACGCGGCCATACACAGTGTACTGGTTGTTTAGGAAGTGGTTGTCACCAAAGTTGATAAAAAACTGAGAGTTTGCACTGTCTGGCATTGCAGAACGTGCTGCACCCAATGTGCCTTTGTCATGCGGTAGTTTTGAAAACTCAGCTGGCAGATCAGGTAGGTCAGATGCACCCGTACCTGCGCGGCGTAGATCGAAGTCTGCACCAGTGTTACCGTTTTGAACGTCACCAGTTTGCGCCATGAAGCCGTCGATTACACGGTGGAATACAACGTTGTCGTATTTTCCAGCGCGCGCTAATTCTTTCATGCGTTCGCAATGCTTAGGCGCCACATCTGGCAATAATTCGAGTGTCACATTACCATGCTTTAATTCTATGATGATTGTGTTTTCTGGATCTTTAATCTCAACCATTTTGGTCTCCGTTTTCAATGTTCGGCGCACATTATCCTTAGCGTTCGCAAAGGAAAAGCCCGCATATTAGGATTTCTTGAATTTCTCGATCAAAGCTTTTTGAACACCAGGTGTTACAAACTTTGAAATATCACCATCTAGGCGCGCAATTTCTTTCACCAAACGTGATGCGATGGCCTGATGTTTTGCCTCTGCCATAAGGAATACTGTTTCGACATTAGAGTTCATTGCACGGTTCATGCCAACCAAAGCATACTCATATTCAAAATCGGAGACAGCACGCAAACCGCGAATAATCAATTTGGCACCAATTTCTTCGGCTTTGTCGATCAACAGGTTTTCAAAAGGTTCAACGATAACTTCTGTACCGTTCTTACGGATGTGATCGACATTTCGTTCAATCATTTCAACGCGTTCTTCTAATGTGAACAACGGTCCCTTATCGCGGTTGATAGCAACACCAATAACCAAACGGTCGACCAAAACACAGGCACGCTGAATAATGTCTAAGTGCCCCAACGTGAGAGGATCAAATGTCCCTGGATAAAGCCCTATACGCACTGCGACCTCCATCGCTGTTATCAGTAAACCACTCGAACAATATCAAAGCCCTAAGGTCAAGGGCGATTTACGTCTCTTTCTGTTTCACCATGTCGCGCAAGCCTTGTGCCAAACGATCAGCAAAGCGGTTTAACCGCCCAACACGGCGATCACCTTCGTGACGAACCAGATAGAAACTGCGACTCAGGGACAGTGTTTCCTTATGTATGAATTGAATATCTGGGAAGTTTGGCATCGCAAAATCATGCATCACACCAATCCCTGCCCCTTGATTGATCATATTGATCTGAACCGATACTGAATTGGATGCCAATACTGGTGCAGGCTGTAATCCCATATCAGCCATATAATCTAATTCTTTATCGAATATCAGATCAGGAATATAACCAATTATAGGGTGATCTTTCAGGTTTTCTATCTGTGCTAAATCTGGGTGAGTAGCAATATAATCAGTATGCGCAGCCAAATGCAGGTGATAATCAGCTACTTTTTGAACCAATAGTCGCCCTGCCGTCGGCGGTGATACAGTGATCGCCATATCCACTTCGCGTTTTGACAGGTTTAAAACCCTTGGTAAGGCCAAAATTTGAATTTCTAAATCAGGGTTTTCTGTAGAGATTTCTGCGCAAACTTCTGGCAACAGAAAGTTTGCGCTACCATCAGGTGCACCAATGCGCACTACGCCACTTAATTGGTCCGTAGGTCCTTGCATGATTTCTTGGGCGGATAATGACGATAATTCCATATCAGAAGCATGATCCATCAACCGTTGCCCTGCTCCCGTCAAATCATACCCTTGCGGAGTTTTAACGAATAACTGAGCAGACATCTGTTCTTCTAGCCGCATAATACGTCGCCCCAATGTACTTGGGTCCATTTTCAATTGCTTACTCGCTGCCGTCAGGCTGTTTGCCCGTCCAACATGCAAAAATACGCGTATATCATCCCAGTTCATTATCATCTCCGTATTGCAAATATGCAAAATGAATGTGCTATATTGACTGTTTGAGAGGTGAAAACGCAAGTGTATAGTTTGCCCAGATCACAAAATTCACTGATTTCTATGGAGAATCCTATGCAAGAGCTCACACATTATATCAACGGCGAACACGTCAAAGGCACATCTGGACGTTTCACAGATGTTTACAACCCTGCAACCGGCGAAGTTCAGGCCAAAACGCCGTTAGCAAGCAAAGAAGAAATGGCGCATGCCGTTGAAATCGCTGCTGCTGCACAACCTGCTTGGGCTGCTGTTAATCCACAACGCCGCGCACGCGTCATGATGAAAATGGTCAGCTTGTTGAATCGCGATATGGACAAACTTGCAGAAGCATTAAGCCGTGAGCACGGTAAAACCATTCCAGACGCCAAAGGCGATGTTATCCGCGGCCTAGAAGTAGTCGAATATTGCATTGGCGCCGCTGAAATGCTGAAAGGTGATTTCACTGACAGCGCGGGACCTGGCATTGATATGTACTCTATGCGCCAAGCCTTAGGCGTTACTGCTGGTATCACACCTTTTAACTTCCCTGCGATGATCCCAATGTGGATGTTCGCTCCTGCGATTGCTTGCGGCAACGCATTTATCCTTAAACCATCAGAACGCGACCCATCTGTGCCATTAATGTTGGCTGAACTGATGGAAGAAGCAGGCCTTCCAAAAGGTATCTTACAAGTGGTGAATGGTGATAAAGAAGCCGTTGATGCAATCCTATACAACGATACGGTCCAATCTGTTGGCTTTGTCGGCTCAACACCAATCGCTGAATACATCTATGGCACAGGGTGTGCACAAGGTAAACGCGTTCAGTGTTTTGGCGGTGCTAAAAACCACATGATCATCATGCCAGACGCTGATATGGAACAAGCAGCCGATGCGCTTGTGGGCGCAGGGTACGGTGCCGCGGGCGAACGTTGTATGGCTATTTCTGTGGCCGTTGCTGTTGGCGATGACACTGCTGATCGTTTGCTGGAGAAGCTAGTTCCAAAAGTGGAAAGCCTGAAAGTCGGACCTTATACATCAGGCGAAGATGTGGATTATGGCCCTGTTGTGACTGCCGCTGCAAAGCAAAATATCCTAGGCTTGGTTCAATCTGGTGTTGATGCTGGTGCCGAACTGGTTGTTGATGGCCGTGACTTCGCATTGCAAGGTTATGAAGACGGTTTCTTTGTTGGCCCGCATTTGTTCGACAAAGTGACTAAAGATATGGACATTTATACCAAAGAAATCTTTGGCCCAGTTCTCTGCACAATGCGCGCACAATCTTATGAAGAGGCTATCGGCCTTGCAATGGATCACGAATACGGCAACGGCACGGCAATCTACACCCGTGACGGCGATACCGCTCGTAATTTTGCGAACCGCATTAACATCGGTATGGTTGGTATTAACGTCCCTATCCCAGTACCTTTGGCCTATCACACATTTGGCGGTTGGAAAAAATCTGCCTTTGGTGATTTGAACCAGCACGGACCAGATGCGTTTAAATTCTACACACGCACCAAAACAGTGACATCACGTTGGCCGTCAGGCATCAAAGAAGGCGGAGAATTCTCAATCCCAGTGATGGAGTAAGTCATGAAAGTTGGATTTATCGGTTTAGGAAATATGGGGACACCAATGGCGGTCAATTTGGCCGCCGCTGGCCACGATGTAACTGGATTTGATCTGGTTACAGATTGCCCGATAGGTGTTTCAAAAGCTAAAACTGCTGTTCAAGCAGCAACCGATGCTGATGTTGTTATTACTATGCTTCCAAATGGTGCAATCTTGCGTGCCGTAGCTGGTGAAATTATCCCTGCCATGAAAACGGGCGCAACTCTATTGGATTGCTCAACCGTTGACGTGGAAAGTGCGCGTGCTGTGGCAGATGATGCCACAGTCGCGGGCTTATTAGCCGCAGATGCACCTGTATCAGGCGGTATTGGTGGTGCTGCCGCTGGAACACTGACCTTTATGGCGGGTGGTTCTGATGCAGCTTTCACCACTGTTAGCCCTTTGTTTGATATTATGGGCCAAAAAGCTGTGCATTGCGGTCCATCTGGTAACGGACAAGCCGCTAAAATCTGTAACAACATGATCCTTGGTGCCACTATGGTTGCCACATGCGAAGCTTTCGCTTTAGCTGATAAACTTGGGCTAGATCGTCAGTCCATGTTTGATGTGGTCAGCACATCCTCTGGTTATAGTTGGTCGATGAATGCTTATTGCCCTGCCCCTGGCATTGGTCCACAAAGCCCATCTGACAATGACTACAAGCCAGGTTTTGCGGCTGAGTTAATGCTTAAAGATCTACGCTTATCTCAACAAGCGGCCGAAAGCGTTGACGCGCCAACCCCAATGGGTGAACGCGCAACCGAGCTTTATCAGCAATTTGTTGAGGATGAAGACGGTATGGGTTCTGATTTTTCAGCAATGTTACCGCGTTTTGAAAAACAAACACGCAGTTAAAACATTAAACGCCGCGGATCATGTCCACCATCGCGGCGTTTTCTTCTGCAATCTCTTCTAAACGCGCTTTAACAACGTCGCCGATAGAAATTACGCCAGCCAGTTTTTTCTTATCCAGAACAGGCATATGGCGGAAACGGCCTTGGGTCATGGTTTCCAATACCATCTGTGCCGTATCATCCATTGTGCAACACATTACTTCACCCGTCATCATGTCACCAACATTTTCAGACAAACAGGTCGTGCCTCGTTTTCCCATTTCACGGATGATATCACGCTCTGATAAAATTCCATCAATCGTTTTGCCATCGCCACTGACCACCAAGGCACCGACACGGTGTGCAGATAAGTCAGAAACCGCCTCATTGATCGTGTGATCCTTTGTAATAGTGTAAATTGTAGTATTGGGTTTTTCATTCAGAATTTTTTTAACGAGCATTAATATAAACCTTCTATTGAATCACAATACTATCATAATTTACCTATATCTCAAAACTGGCATTTGCATCTCTTATCATTAATATAAAATTGTGGATGAAAATATAAATGAACGCGCTTTTGTCACGACTGAACCATATTCCTGCCTCAAAGCTCGCTTAGTATGACATCTGTATTGGCACGTATCGCCATGAGTATTTTGTAGTTTTAGTATCGAGTAATATAATGGCCGTAGAGACTGTCTTAGTTTATAATTTTGCATCGGGTGACAACACCTACCCTCATTCTGGAAATTTTACGATCAGTGTTGGAGGTAGCGTTTCCATTGATGATTCCAATGGATCTGGCGATACACTCTTTGGCGACTTTACCCATACAGGTGGTGCAGATGTACCAGATCAAGATGTAATAGCATCTACTGTGTCGGGGATTAATGTCGGAGATACCATTGATCTTAGATATAAATATACATTCACTGGGTCTGATGGTTCAAATGGTACAATATATTTTGTAGCAACAAATTCCACATTAAACTACGGTCCAAATTTTGTATCAGATACGCCGCTTGACCCTTCTGTTACATATACGTTTGGGACTTTTAATACAGATGGTGCCACACCCTATTCATCACTGGTTCCATGTTTCACCAAAGGAACATTAATTCAAACGGATCTGGGCCAAGTTGCTATTGAAAAACTATGTGCTGGTGATCGCGTTGTCACATTGGATCATGGCGCACAGACGATCAGATGGATTGGCAGTACGATCGTTCCTGCCTCTGATAATTTAGCTCCAGTTTGCTTTAAAGCTGGTGCAATCGGAAATACCCGAAGCTTATGTGTATCGCAAAATCATCGAATGATGATTACGAACACGCATACACAGCTTTTGTTCGGTGAATCTTCTGTTTTGGTTGCTGCTAAGCATTTGGTAAATCACGACGATATCTATGTAAAACGCGGTGGTGATGTGGAGTATTTCCATATTCTGTTCGACCAACACGAAATAGTTTTCGCTGAGAATATACCCAGTGAAAGTTTCCAATTAGGAGCGCAATCATTTGACAGTGTGTCGAATGAAAGCCGCAAAGAATTGCTGAACCTGTTCCCAAATTTACGTGAAAGCGCGGATAGCTTTTCATGCTCTGCACGCCATTCTTTAAAAGCACATGAAGCAGCGCTTTTGAATGCTGCTCAACGTTCATTGCATTAGTGATTATTTATTCAAAGGCCAATTGCTGCTATTCAGCAGCAACCTTACGCGTGTTTAGCATGCTTTTCAAATAGTGCCCCGTATAGCTGCCTTTAACTTCGGCCACTTCTTCGGGCGTACCGACAGCAACGATATGACCGCCGCCATCACCACCTTCTGGGCCAATATCGATGATGTGATCCGCAGTTTTCACCACATCCAGATTATGTTCAATAACGATCACCGTATTGCCCTGGTCCACCAATTCATGTAGGACTTCCAATAGTTTGCGAACATCTTCAAAATGAAGCCCTGTTGTGGGTTCATCCAAAATATACAGTGTTTTGCCCGTAGATTGTTTTGCTAATTCTTTGGACAGTTTTACGCGTTGTGCCTCACCACCAGATAATGTTGTGGCGGGTTGACCCACTTTGATATAGCCAAGCCCAACACGCATTAATGCTGTCATTTTGTTACGAATACTTGGCACAGCCTTAAAGAAAATCTCGGCGTCTTCAACAGTCATATCCAGAATGTCAGCGATACTTTTCCCTTTGAACAGCACTTCCAAAGTCTCGCGGTTATATCGTTTACCCTGACAGGTTTCGCATTCAACATAAACATCAGGTAAGAAGTGCATCTCAATTTTGATCAGCCCGTCACCCTGACAAGCTTCGCAGCGTCCCCCCTTAACATTGAAACTAAATCTCCCGGGTTTATAGCCTCGTGTTTTTGCTTCAGGTAACCCTGCAAACCATTCACGGATCGGCGTAAATGCTCCAGTATAGGTCGCGGGATTTGATCGCGGCGTCCGTCCAATGGCACGTTGATCTATATCAATCACTTTATCCAGCAAAGTCAGCCCATTCACAGCCTCACAAGGGGCTGGTGTCTGTTTGGCTCCATTCAAACGCATTGAGGCTGTTTTAAACAGTGTCTCAATCGTCAAGGTGGATTTACCTCCACCAGAGACACCTGTCACACACACAAACTTACCCAATGGATACTCGGCCGTGATGTTTTTTAGATTATTCCCAGTGGCACCTTCAACGGAAACGACTTTACCATTCCCTTTGCGGCGTTCAGCAGGAATACTGATTTCACGTTTTCCTGTAAGATATTGACCTGTAATAGATTTCTTTGATTTAATAATTTGCGCAGGTGTACCTTTTGCAATGATTTCGCCACCGTGAACCCCAGCTCCAGGGCCAATATCCAACACATAATCAGCCGTGCGAATAGCCTCTTCATCATGTTCTACAACAATCACGGTATTCCCTTGATCGCGTAGGTTCTTCAATGTTTCCAATAAACGATCGTTGTCGCGCTGATGCAGGCCAATAGAGGGTTCGTCCAGCACATATAAAACGCCCGTCAAACCAGAGCCGATTTGGGATGCCAAACGAATACGCTGGCTTTCTCCGCCTGACAAAGTTCCTGCCGCGCGGGATAATGTCAGATAATTAAGGCCAACATTCACCAAGAATCCTAAACGTTCGCGGATTTCTTTTAAAATAGCCGTGGCAATTGCGTTTTTTTGCTTGGTTAATTCTGCTGGAACGATTTCAACCCAATCCAACGCTTCTTGTATCGACATTTCAACCACTTGCCCAACGTGCAAACCAGCGATTTTAACGGCCAAAGCTTCTGGGCGCAGACGGTATCCACCACATGTCCCACAGCCACGATTGTTTTGATACCGTTCAAACTCTTCACGGATCCAATTGCTGTCGGTTTCGCGGTATCGGCGTTCCATATTAGGGATCACACCCTCAAAATTACGCGTAACCTCATAAACCCGCCCAGCTTCATCATAACGAAATTTAATCTCATCCTCACCTGAACCACGCAACATAACTTGTTGCACCTTCTTAGGTAAATCCCGCCAAGCAGCATCTTTATCAAAGCCATAATGGTTGGAGATCGCTTCAATCGTCTGTTTGAAATACGGTGATTTACCTTTAGCCCAAGGCGCTAAAGCCCCGTCATATAAGGATAATCGTGTATCAGGGACAACCAAACGTTCGTCAAAAAACAGCTCTACGCCCAGACCATCACATTCAGGACAGGCCCCAAACGGTGCGTTGAATGAAAATAGACGGGGTTCAATTTCTGGAATGGTGAAACCAGATACAGGACAGGCAAATTTCTCAGAAAAGGTAATGCGTTCTGGTTCACCCTCTTTGGGGGCCGTTTCTAATATTGAAATCCCATCGGCAAGATCCAAAGCCGTGCGAATACTATCTGCAAGCCGTGTTTCCAAACCTTCACGCACAACAATACGGTCAACGACCACATCAATGTTATGGCGGAATTTCTTATCCAAAGTGGGTGCATCATCCAATTCATAGAATTCGCCATTCACCTTCACGCGTTGGAAGCCTTGCTTCTTAAGCTCTTGAAATTCTTTGCGATACTCACCTTTACGGTCTCGCACAATCGGCGCCAATAGATAGGCGCGCGTGCCCTCTTCCATTGCAATAACACGGTCGACCATTTCGGACACTTGTTGGGCTTCAATCGGTTTACCTGTTGCAGGTGAATACGGTGTTCCCACACGTGCAAACAACAACCGCATATAGTCGTAAATCTCTGTGACTGTGCCAACAGTCGAGCGTGGATTTTTTGATGTTGTCTTTTGCTCAATCGAAATCGCAGGTGAAAGTCCTGCAATATGATCGAC
This sequence comes from Amylibacter sp., assembly GCA_965206885.1. Lineage (GTDB taxonomy): Bacteria > Pseudomonadota > Alphaproteobacteria > Rhodobacterales > Rhodobacteraceae > Amylibacter. Next base: position 331,997 of record CBDBLJ010000019.1, read on the forward strand.
ATCGGGTTTTTGCATCATGTCCAAGAATTGACGCGCATAAGCCGACAGGCTTTCCACATAACGGCGCTGCCCTTCGGCATAAATCGTATCAAAGGCCAAGGATGATTTACCAGAACCAGACAATCCAGTGATCACCACAAGCTTATCGCGCGGAATATCCACGTCGATAGATTTCAGGTTGTGCTCACGTGCACCGCGAATTTCAATGTTCTTTAGTTCGGCCATAATGGAGTATTCCTAGAAATGTTCCGCAATATGTAATCTGACAAGCAAAACATGCCAGCGAAAAGATGAGAACACAAGTGGAACATTCGTAGTTTTAAGAGTTTATTTTCCAATAATTGGTTAAAACCACCAGCTTTTAGCTGGTCAGCTTTAGCGTTATTTACATAAGGTTTCCTTCCATTTTAAGACCCAGCGTTGCGGTAAGGTCTTAAAATGGAAGGAAACCTTATGATCTATTCTACTGGAAGTCATAGCAGATATTATCACAGATACCATATCGTTTGGGTAACAAAATATCGTTACAAGGTGCTGCGTGGTGAAATGCGTGAGCGTATTCGGACATTGATACGACAAACGTGCAATGAATTGGACACCTCTAAAAACCTATCTTTTAGGTGTATTTTGTGATTCAATATTTTCAGGAGGATATTTTGATGCACGAAGCAGGATTGTTTGATTTTTCTGATCATCTTGAGCGTTTGTCTAAAACAGGCGACCCACTTGTCGCGCTTTCTGAGCATGTGGATTTTGAGATGTTTCGGTGTGCACTGACAAGTGCACTTAACTATGGAGAGCGTCCACAGGGGGGTCGTCCGCCCTATGATGCGGTTATGATGTTTAAGATTTTGATATTAGCGTCGATGCATAATTTAAGTGATGAGCGGATGGAGTTTCTGATCCGCGATCGTTTTAGCTGGTTGCGTTTTCTTGGTTTGCAAATTGGGGAGCCGACGCCAGATCAAAAGACCATTTGGGTGTTTCGGGAGAAGTTGACCCAAGCGGGTGTGTTGACTGATTTGTTTGCAACCTTTGAGGATCATTTACGTAATCGGGGTTACAAACAAACTGGGGGACAAATTGTAGACTCATCGCTGATTGCAGCCCCACGCCAACGTATGACTTCAAGCGAGAAAGCCCGCGCCAAGGCTGGCGAAGATGCAAAAGATATCTGGCCTGATAATCCAGCCAAGGCGGCACAGAAGGACACCGACGCACGGTGGATGGTCAAGTATAGCAAGGCTAAAACGACCAAGACGGGTGAGAAAGATGCGGGGTTAGTTGATATTTCCGTACCTCACTTTGGCTATAAAAACCACATCAGCATTGACCGTAAGTTTCGGTTTATCAGAGGTGAAAAAACAACAGATGCAGCGCGCTATGACGGTCATGAGTTGGCGTCAGTGCTCACCAAGGACAATCGTTCTGGCAAGGTTTGGGCCGATACAGCTTACCGCACCAAGAGCAATGAGGCATGGCTTAAGGCCAATGGATTTTTCTCCCACATCCACCGTAAAAAACCAAAAGGCAAACCAATGCCCAAACACATCGAGCGCGGTAATGCGACACGTTCTATATTTCGCACCTGTGTCGAGCATGTCTTTGGTCATCAGAAGGGCCCGATGGATTTATCCATTAGAACCATCGGAATTCAACGCGCCACAACAAAGATGACACTCGCCAACATAACCTACAATATGAAGCGTCTCATCTTCCATGAACGACGGCAAGCCACAGCCTGAATCCGTCTAGAATTCAGAAATACCCGCTCAGGCGGCTCCATAAAGCATGAATGCCGCATAAAACGGAACAAAACAGGCTTTTTTTGCGTCAAAAAGCAGCCTGCCGTAAAAAATGCCTATCAAATACCTCTGGAATTAGCGGTTAATCGAGGTGTCCAATTGGGCGTACACATTGAAAAAGGCGTATTGTCTACCGACCATGTGCATATGTTTGTGTCAGTCCCGCCGCACGTCCCAATTTCAAAGGTGATGCAACGCGTAAAAGGGAGGTCCTCATACAAGATACAGCGGGAGTACCCCGAATTACGCAAACGCTATTGGGGGCAACGGTTCTGGGCTAGAGGCTATTTTTCAACGACGAGTGGAAATGTGACGGATGACGTTATTCGTCAGTATCTTGAATTACATTCAAAACGTGAACCTACCGACGAAAGTCGGTAGTTGTTCAGTTACCTAAAATCTTTTTCACGTAATTACGTGTTTCTTTGTAAGGTGGGACACCGTTGTATTTTTCAACTGCACCAGGGCCTGCATTATAAGCGGCAAGCGCCAAACGCCAGCTACCGAATTTGCGGTATTGTTTGGCTAAATAACGCGCACCACCATCAAGGTTTTGTTTGGGATCATTCGGATTTACACCCAATGCCCGCGCCGTAGCTGGGATCAATTGTGCAAGTCCAATGGCACCTTTGTTCGATTTTGCCCGTGGATTCCAATTGCTTTCTTGCTGAACAAGCCGGTTGAATAAGTCTGGTGGAATACCGTATTTACGGGCGGCTGCTTCTGCCAAAGGCTTATATCTGCCTTTATACTTGCCATTGTAACGCGGAATAAAATCGTAACCAGCTTTGCGCGTCCCTAAAGATTTATTAGAGTTTTTGTATTGGTTGGCTAGGCGACCGTCTATTAAGCTGCTGTGTAGGCTAGATATTTTTCCAGCTCTTGGCGTTTTTGATGATTTAGACAATCCTGCCGCATAGGTTGGGCCAGACAGTGCAATACTGCACGCTATTATAATATAAATCCCCTGTTTCATCACTTTGCCCGTATGATTTACAATTTGTTGTGCACGTCTTTACCTTGTTTTGCGTTATTTTACGAGTCTTTGCTTCATCACGATTTAATAACGGTCTTTTCACCTCTTCTTAATCACTTTCATATGGTCTAAACATCGTTAACCAAGATTACGCCTAGATTCGATGGGGAGAAACCAAATGGCCGGAAGTTTGAATAAAGTAATGATAATCGGGAATTTGGGTGCTGACCCAGAAATCCGCACATTCGGCAATGGTGGACGCGTTTGTAACCTGCGCATCGCAACATCAGAACGCTGGCGTGATAAAAACACTGGTGAAAACCGCGAGAAAACAGAATGGCACACAGTGGCGATTTTTTCTGAGGGTTTGGTTAAGGTTTGCGAAAACTACCTTAAAAAGGGTTCAAAAGTTTTCATCGAAGGCGCATTGCAAACACGTAAATGGCAAGATCAGTCAGGCAATGACCGCTATTCAACAGAAGTTGTGCTGCAAGGCTTTAATGGCACGTTGACGATGCTTGATGGTCGCGGTGGCGGCGACAGCATGGGCGGTGGTCAAGGTGGCGGTTACAGTGCACCTGCAAGCGGTGGTGGTAACTACGGCGGCGGCTCAAGTGGCGGTGCACCAGCTCCAATGAATAATGACTTGGATGATGAAATTCCGTTCTAGTCGAAATACCATATTAAACATTTTAAAACAGCTCGTTAGACAACCATCTTCGAGCTGTTTTCTTTTTGGATAAATGTAAGCGCTTTGTAACGCTAAAGATTGCGGTCACTCATTCGTTATGCTATAAAAATACACAACATATAGTGTTTAAATAACAGAGCGAGCAGACCGTGAGCGACGAGACAGAAATCAAAGACGAAAACGCACCAGAACGCCCCGTATATGACGGGCCACAAATCACAATCGAAGAGGAAATGAAAACCTCTTATCTCGATTATGCGATGAGCGTGATTGTTAGTCGTGCGATCCCTGATTTGCGCGATGGTCTAAAGCCAGTTCACCGCCGTATCCTCTATGCTATGCACGAAGCGGGCAATTCTCACGAAAAGTCATACCGCAAGTCTGCACGCGCCGTGGGCGACGTTATGGGCAAATATCACCCACATGGTGATGCAGCGATTTACGATGCTTTGGTGCGTATGGCACAGGATTTTTCTATGTCCCTGCCTTTGCTGGATGGACAAGGTAACTTTGGCTCCATGGATGGCGATAACGCGGCTGCAATGCGTTACACCGAAGTTCGTATGGATAAACCTGCTGCATTTTTATTGGCAGATATCGACAAAGATACCGTTAATTTTCAAGATAACTACGACGGTAAAGACCAAGAACCTACTGTTCTGCCTGCCCGTTACCCAAACATGTTGGTCAATGGCGCTGGCGGTATCGCTGTGGGTATGGCCACGAATATCCCGCCGCATAACCTTGGCGAAGTCATTACAGCCACCTTGGCCCTGATCGAAGACCCTGACATGGACAGTGTTCAACTGATGGAACATGTCCCTGCCCCTGACTTTCCAACGGGTGGTATCATTTTGGGTCGCGCAGGTGCTGTAAAAGCTTATACCGAAGGTCGTGGCAGTGTTATCATTCGCGCCAAGACCTCTGTTGAGGAAATTCGCAAAGATCGCTGGGCGATTGTTCTTCATGAAATTCCATATCAGGTGAACAAAGCGACGATGATCGAAAAAATCGCCGAACTGTCGCGTGATAAGAAAATCGAAGGCATCTCACACGTCCAAGACGAATCTGACCGTATTGGTGTTCGTGTGGTTGTGGAATTGAAACGGGATGCAACGGCAGAAGTCGTGTTAAACCAACTGTTCCGCTACACGCCAATGCAAACCAGCTTTGGTTGTAACATGCTGGCCTTGAACGCAGGGCGTCCAGAACAGCTTGATTTACGTGGTTTTCTTACCAGTTTTATCGGCTTTCGCGAAGAAGTTGTTGCACGCCGTACAGCCTATGAGCTGCGTAAAGCGCGTGAACGCAGTCACCTTTTGTGTGGCTTGGCTGTTGCCGTATCTAATGTAGACGAAATAGTTGCAACAATCCGTTCTTCCGCTGATCCAGCCGAAGCACGGTCTAAATTGATGACACGCGCATGGCCAGCCCATGACATCGTAGAATACATCAAACTGATCGATGATCCTTCGCACACAGTGAATGATGATGGCACATACCACCTGTCCGAAGCACAGGCACGTGCAATCCTTGAGCTTCGTTTACAACGCCTCACGGCAATGGGTGTGAAAGAGGTTACCGATGAGTTGCAAGAGCTTGCTGGAAAAATCTCTGATTACCTTGATATTTTGCGTTCTCGTGAACGTATTATGTCCATCATTTCGGATGAATTGACAGAAGTTCGCGAAAAATTCGCAGAACCACGCCGTTCTGAAATCGTTGAATTTGCGGGCGACATGGATGACGAAGACCTTATTGAGCGCGAAGATATGGTCGTTACCGTCACCAACTCTGGCTATATCAAACGCACACAGCTTGGCGAATACCGTGAACAAAAACGTGGCGGTAAAGGCACGCAAGGCATGAACACTAAGGACGAAGATTTCGTCACCAACCTGTTCGTTGCCAACACCCACACTGCTCTATTGTTCTTCACATCGGATGGTATGGTTTACAAACTGAAAACATGGCGCTTGCCTATGGGCGGTCGCAATGCTCGTGGTAAAGCCATCATCAATCTTTTGCCAATTAAACAGGGTGTCAGCATCGCGGCAATCATGCCAATTGATGCCGCCGAAGAGGATTGGAAAGACTTGCAAATCGTCTTTGCAAACTCCGAAGGTGGCGTGCGCCGCAATGCTCTGTCTGATTTTACCAATGTGAAATCTAACGGTAAGATTGCGATGAAACTTCCAGACGGTGTTTCTATTGTTGGTGTGAATATCGCCACCGAAGATGACGACTTCTTCCTAACCACATCACAGGGCAAGGCGATCCGCTTCCCAACAACAGATGTCCGCGTCTTTAAAGGCCGCGATTCATTAGGTGTGCGCGGTATCAAACTTGCAACAGGCGACCACGTCGTCTCTATGGCTGTAGTCCGTCATGTCGATGCATCTGCCGATGACCGCACCGCATACTTCAAAATGCGCCGTGCCTTAACTGGTGAAGAAGGCGCTGATGCAGGCACAACCGACATCGATCTAAGCCAAGAACGCTATGACGAATTGGCCGCCTTGGAGCAATGGATACTGACCATCACACGTGGTGGCTTTGGTAAACGCTCATCCGCACATGAATACCGTGTCTCGGGTCGTGGGGGCCAAGGTGTTGCCGCTGCAAACTTAGGACGCCGTGATGACAGCATCATTGCTAGCTTCACAGTCCAAGACGAAGATCAGATCATGTTGGCAACATCCACAGGTCAATCTATCCGTTGTCCTGTTGCTGGAATTTCACGCCAAGGCCGCACATCATCAGGTGTGACAGTGTTTAGCTTAGGCAAAAAAGAAGAAGTTGTATCAGTGGCTTACATTGCAGAATCCCAAGATGATGACGCTGAAGGCGGCGAAGGCGCAGCCCCAACAGAGACAAGCGAAGAGTAATATATGGCGCTAAAGCGAATTTTCCATCCTGATGCGGCAAATCCAAATATTGCCGTCGATAGCTGGTGGGAAGCTTCCGCTAACCCAATGCGCCATACCCCTGCTTCTCTACAATCAGATATCACATGTGACGTCGCCATTATTGGCGGCGGATACACAGGACTAAATGCAGCAAAACACTTAGCCGAAGCTGGCGTAAATGTTTGCGTGTGTGAAGCTGGTCATATCGGTTGGGGCGCATCAGGTCGCAATGGTGGGTTTTGTGCAAGCCTTAGCACCAAGCAATCCTTGTCCAAAATAGCATCACTGCACGGCATTGATGGCGCACGGGCTGTGGTTGCCGCCCAAGAAGAAGCAATCGATCAGGTACGTAGCTTTTATGCAGGCGTAGGTCTTGAACAACATACCCCAGATGAAAACGCTGAACTTGCTGTAGCTCACACACCTTATCAACTGAAGCAGCTCCATGAAGATAGTAAAGATGTCGAACGCATCTTAGGCGTGAAAATTCCCGTAATGTCTAAAGAAGAGTTAAATGAATTAGGTGCTAAAAGCCCTTCTTTTTATGGTGGCATGATCGAGCCATGGGGCTTTGGACTGCATCCGTTAAATTACCTGCGGGCTCTGGCTGATGCCACAATCGATGCAGGTGCTACGGTTTCCCCATACACAGAAATCCAATCTGTAGATCGTGAGAACGGTTGCTATGTTCTGACCACAAAGGACATTCAGATAACCGCTAAAAAAATCATTATTGCGACCAATGGTTATACTGCCGAGAATATACCAAAATGGAGCAAGGGGCGCATTCTACCAGCCGTGTCCAGCATCCTTGTTACCCGCCCGATTACACCTGACGAGCAAAATGCCCAAGGTTGGACAACCCATCATATAACCTATGATACCCGCACCTTATTGCATTACTTTAGGCTATTGCCTGATGGTCGCATGATGTTTGGTGGTCGCGGTGCCAACAGTGGAAATCCAGTAGATCAAAAAGCATTTTATCCAGAGCTACGCCGTCAATTTGATGAAATATTCCCGGAATGGGAAAATGTTGAAACAGATTATCAATGGTCAGGCTTTATTGGGTTGAACCGCAAAAAATCTCAGTTCCTTGGCCCAATCGATACCGATGAAACTGCTTATGCAAGCCTTGCCTATCATGGTTCTGGCATCGCTATGGGAAGCTGGAGCGGTAAAACGATTGCGCAACTTATTCTTGGCGAAAAGAACATGTCCGATATTCCACGTTTGTATTCCGACCCATACTACACGACTCTCCTAATTTGAGCTGGAATTAGGAGCCACGGCGAGACAGCGGCGGTTGGGTCTGACCTGAGCAGCTTGCGAATCTGATCGAAGCCAATTCGAAAGAATGATTTAGCAAAATACCCGTGTTTTTTCCGCTTCATTTTCCCGGCCCCTATAAGTTGGACACCTCTAAAAACCTATCTTTTAGGTGTATTTTGTGATTCAATATTTTCAGGAGGATATTTTGATGCACGAAGCAGGATTGTTTGATTTTTCTGATCATCTTGAGCGTTTGTCTAAAACAGGCGACCCACTTGTCGCGCTTTCTGAGCATGTGGATTTTGAGATGTTTCGGTGTGCACTGACAAGTGCACTTAACTATGGAGAGCGTCCACAGGGGGGTCGTCCGCCCTATGATGCGGTTATGATGTTTAAGATTTTGATATTAGCGTCGATGCATAATTTAAGTGATGAGCGGATGGAGTTTCTGATCCGCGATCGTTTTAGCTGGTTGCGTTTTCTTGGTTTGCAAATTGGGGAGCCGACGCCAGATCAAAAGACCATTTGGGTGTTTCGGGAGAAGTTGACCCAAGCGGGTGTGTTGACTGATTTGTTTGCAACCTTTGAGGATCATTTACGTAATCGGGGTTACAAACAAACTGGGGGACAAATTGTAGACTCATCGCTGATTGCAGCCCCACGCCAACGTATGACTTCAAGCGAGAAAGCCCGCGCCAAGGCTGGCGAAGATGCAAAAGATATCTGGCCTGATAATCCAGCCAAGGCGGCACAGAAGGACACCGACGCACGGTGGATGGTCAAGTATAGCAAGGCTAAAACGACCAAGACGGGTGAGAAAGATGCGGGGTTAGTTGATATTTCCGTACCTCACTTTGGCTATAAAAACCACATCAGCATTGACCGTAAGTTTCGGTTTATCAGAGGTGAAAAAACAACAGATGCAGCGCGCTATGACGGTCATGAGTTGGCGTCAGTGCTCACCAAGGACAATCGTTCTGGCAAGGTTTGGGCCGATACAGCTTACCGCACCAAGAGCAATGAGGCATGGCTTAAGGCCAATGGATTTTTCTCCCACATCCACCGTAAAAAACCAAAAGGCAAACCAATGCCCAAACACATCGAGCGCGGTAATGCGACACGTTCTATATTTCGCACCTGTGTCGAGCATGTCTTTGGTCATCAGAAGGGCCCGATGGATTTATCCATTAGAACCATCGGAATTCAACGCGCCACAACAAAGATGACACTCGCCAACATAACCTACAATATGAAGCGTCTCATCTTCCATGAACGACGGCAAGCCACAGCCTGAATCCGTCTAGAATTCAGAAATACCCGCTCAGGCGGCTCCATAAAGCATGAATGCCGCATAAAACGGAACAAAACAGGCTTTTTTTGCGTCAAAAAGCAGCCTGCCGTAAAAAATGCCTATCAAATACCTCTGGAATTAGCGGTTAATCGAGGTGTCCAGTTTAGCGGCGGTTTTAGATGCCCAGGCAACGGCGAGCGCAACGAGGCCTAAAAGCAGATCAAGTTTTTTTGCAATGGTTAGACGGGTGTCTTCCAAATTGAAACCGCGTGTTTTCGCATCGCCAAATAAGCTCTCAATTGCCCATCTTTTTTTGTAGATGGTAAGGGCGTGATGCGCAGGTCGATTGGAGACGACGATCAAAAGTTCGCCCCCCTTGATGCGCTTTGCAGAAAAGCTAAACCACGTGGCCCCGCCTGATTTATTGTTACCGAAGCGGGCCTTAAAGTCACGCTTGCCGCGACAAGTGCGCAGCAAAGTACTCAGGTTTTGCGTTTGCCCGTCCTGTGTGGTCACAATCTGGTTGCCTTTGATCCTAATGACAAAGGGGATGTTGTTTTTATGCAGAAAATCCAGCCACTGGCCTCCTATAAACTCCCGATCAGCTAACAGATACTTGATTGTGGATACCTTGAATACGGATAGATAGCGCTCCATCAGAGTAATGCGCTGTGCGGTATCACTGTTGCCAGCACGCCCTAAAACGTTCCACACCAACGGAATACGGTGGCGGCGTGTGACAAGAGCCAAGACTAGAAAGTTGACATGGCGTTGCCCGATTTTCCAATTTGTTCGATCCAGACACAAATACCACGATGTGCAGGGCCCTATCATTTTGACAAGCAAAGGTGCCGCCCAATCTGGGCCCAGATTAACATGCTGAAAAAAGCGTTGCAGACGGCGATAGGTGCTTTCAACCTTGGTGTCGGAAGGAAATTCACAAGCGAGATGGCTCAAATTAACCGTTCGGGCATTCACCATACCCATGATCAAAAGGCACATCGTTTCAAGGCGGCTGTTGCTCAATGGTAAATGCGGGGATAATCTATCCTTGAGGGTAGTCAGGGCTTTGGTGAACATCAGGTGGACCTTGTTTAGCAAGAAGAGTCCTTCCGTAAATCATAATCTGGCACCCTCAACCACCCCACTGTCGTGTAGTATGATTCCGACCCTGCCCATAAATTTCCGTTTGATTTCCTACGTCCACAATACCTAAAACTGGCCTATGCCTATTATCGTCAAACAGATAAACGATAGCGGCTTTCCTTTCCTGAAATAGTCACATAAACCCGCCCACATGACAAAACCTATCCATATTATCGGCGGCGGCATGGCCGGATCAGAAGCAGCTTGGCAAATCGCTAGTGCTGATATTCCAGTGGTTATCCATGAAATGCGCCCAACAGTCGAAACCTTTGCTCACCAAACCGAAGGCTTGGCTGAACTCGTCTGTTCAAACTCCTTCCGATCCGATGATGACGAAGCCAATGCTGTTGGACTGTTGCATTGGGAAATGCGTGCCGCCAATTCCATCATCATGGATATGGGGGGCAAACACTCTGTGCCCGCAGGCAGTGCATTAGCGGTGGACCGCGATGCATTCAGTCAAGGTGTCACAGAAAAACTAATGTCTCACCCATTGATCACATTGGAACGCGGCGAAGTTACAGGATTACCCCCAGCCGAATGGGGCCAAACGATTATCGCAACAGGCCCCTTAACCTCGCAATCCATGGCCGAAGCGGTCTTGGCAGAAACAGATCAATCCTCTCTCGCCTTCTTTGATGCCATCGCCCCGATTGTGCATGCCGACAGTGTAGATATGTCCATGGCATGGTTCCAATCACGCTATGACAAGGGGGAAACTGAGGAAGAACAAACAGCCTACTTAAACTGCCCGATGGATGAAGAGACCTATAATGCCTTTATCGATGCGTTGTTAGCGGCTGAAAAGACAGAATTCAAAGACTGGGAAAAAGACACCCCGTATTTTGAAGGCTGCTTGCCCATCGAAGTTATGGCAGAACGCGGTCGCGAAACCCTGCGTTGGGGGCCGATGAAACCTGTTGGCCTGACAAACCCGCATCAGCCAACCATCAAAGCCCACGCCATCGTGCAATTGCGCCGCGATAATGCACTTGGCACGCTTTTCAACATCGTTGGGTTTCAAACCAAGATGAAATACGGCGAACAAGCACGCGTATTGTCTATGATTCCAGGCTTAGAAAATGCGGAGTTCGCCCGCTTGGGTGGTATTCACCGCAACACATTCATCAATTCGCCACTTCTATTAGATAATCAAATGCGCCTGAAATCCCGCCCTGATATTCGTTTTGCAGGTCAAATCACAGGTGTTGAAGGCTATGTTGAAAGCGCTGCGATGGGCTTATTGGCTGGTCGTCTTGCTGTTTCAGAAGCACGCGGTGAAACGCGCCAATCCCCACCAAATACAACTGCGATGGGCGCTCTTATCCGTCACATCACAGGGGATGCCGAGGCAAAGACATTTCAACCGATGAACGTGAACTTTGGCCTATTTCCACCCGTGGATAATGTCAAAACAGGCCGTCGCAACCGTAAAGACCGTTACAAAGCCTATACTGACCGCGCTAAAACAGATTGGACAACGTGGTTGCAGGGCTAGCATGGTCTTGCTAACATGCCTTTATGAACACACATAAAGACCATTTATCACGCGCCTACGAACTGAATAAAACCAAAGAAACGCAGGAATTCTACTCTGATTGGGCCGTAACTTACGATGCGGAAGTCTTGGAAAACGGATATGCAACACCGTTGCGCTGTGCAAAAGCTCTTGCAGGATTTACTCCCGAACAGGATTTATCTATCTTAGATATTGGATGCGGAACTGGTCTGTCAGGGGAAATGCTTGCAAAAACAGGCTTCACACGTATCGATGGCTGCGATGTTAATCCTGAAATGCTGGAAATAGCCAAAAAACGCGGTGTTTACGACGACACTTGGCAAGAGAACATCAGAAAACCCTTAGATTTTGAAACAGGTCGCTATGATGCTATCACAGCAATTGGCGTGATCGGTGTGGGTGCTGCCCCTGTTAACTTGCTCTACACATTGTTTTCTCGTTTAGACAGCGGTGGCCTTGCCGTGCTTTCCTTAAATGATCACTCCCTACAGGACCCAAGTTACGAAGCGGCCCTTTCTAACCATCTTGATTGTGGCCAATACCAGCTCTTATTCAAAGAATACGGCGATCATTTACCGGGCCAAGATATGAAATCTACTGTATATGTTGTCCGCAAACAGTGATTGTTGAGCGTTTTGCGCCTTCCCCCACAGGTCTTTTGCACTTGGGACATGCTTATTCTGCGCTTTTAGCATGGGAGTGTGCCAAAGCAGCAGGTGGTCGTTTTCTTGTTCGGATTGAAAACACAGATGTCGTACGGTGTAAGCCAGACTATGAAACGGCTCTATTTGAAGATCTTGAATGGCTTGGTATTGATTGGGAAAACCCTATTCTACGTCAAAGTGATCGTTTAAGTGATTATAATAAAGTATTGAAAAAGCTTATAGATATAGGATTGTGTTATCCTTGCCGTTGCACACGCTCTGATATTAAGAATGCCCTTTCGGCACCGCAAGAAGGCGCAGAATCTGCCTTTGGTCCTGATGGGGTAATTTACCCCCGTACATGCAAACAACGCTCTATGTTAGAACAAACACCTCAAGATGCGATCCGTTTAGATATGACGAAAGCTGTTGCATCGTTGACAACGGATTTAAAGTATCGCGAAATTGGTGGCAAAACCGAAGAGATTATCACCATTGACCCACAATCCCTAATCACGGATTGCGGTGATATCGTGTTGGCCCGCAAAGACATTGCAACCACAGCTTATCATATGTCTGTCGTGCTTGATGATGCCTTTCAAGATGTTACACATGTTACACGCGGTCAGGATCTTGCCTCTGCGACACCCATTCACTGTTTGTTACAAAATCTATTGGGCTTACCGACCCCAATTTATCGCCATCACAGGCTAATTCGCGATGACAATGGCAAACGTTTGGCAAAACGTGATGATGCACGGTCTATCCGTGCCTACCGTGAACAGGGTTTAACACCACAAGATATTCGTGAAATGGTTGGGCTTAGCCCATAGGGTCCATCAAGATCACTTCATTGCCATCCTGAATTTCCGTGTAAAAACAATTGCGGCGGTTGGTGTGGCACGCAGCGCCAGTTTGATCACAGGTCACCAACAAGCAATCACGATCGCAATCTATGCGCATGGACACCAACATTTGCATATTTCCAGATGTCAGCCCTTTTTTCCAAAACTCTTGGCGCGACCGCGACCAGTATGTCACATGACCAGAACGTAAGGTCTCTTCGATTGCGTCTTTATTCATCCACGCCATCATCAAAACTTCACCTGTGCCTTCTTGTTGGGCTATGGCTGGAATTAGGCCTTTGTCATCATATTTTAGTGATGAAGCATCAAATTTTTGGGTCATTGGTATGGTTTCGCTTTGCATTCTGGAATTCTAACCCTAATTAGTCATTAATAGATCGGAATGCAAAGGCCCATCCAATGTCAGAAAACCAAGATTTGATGAAGCTTTATTCTCAACGCATATTGAAGTTGGCTGCGAATATTCCGCTGATTGATCGCCTGGAAAACCCCGATGCGACTGTGCGCAAGCGCTCGCCATTATGTGGATCAGCTGTTGAAGTTGATGTGAAAGTGGAAAACGACGTGATCACAGCATACGGACAAGACGTAAAAGCCTGTGCATTGGGTCAAACATCCGCTTCTGTTTTGGGCACTCACGTTATCGGCTCATCTAAGGACCAGTTGCAAAAAGCACGGGATCAACTGTTTGCAATGCTAAAGAATGATGGCCCCATACCAGATGCCCCTTTCAATGACCTTGAAGTTCTCTTGCCAGCCAAAGAATATTCAAACCGTCATGCCTCCATTATGCTAGCACTTGAAGCCACTTTACAGGCAATGGAAGAAGCATAAAAAAACACCGCAATCCAAAGGGATGCGGTGTAAAGTTTGAGCAAGTCATAGTCTGTATGCTTGAGGGTGATCGGGGAAGATCATGTTCCGTGTGAGGCATGGAACCAAGCGAACATCATGAAGGGTAAGTGATGTTATTCGTCAGATAGACCGCAGGCAAAAATCGGTAATTAGTAAAGCCCTGGCAGATGAAGACCAACCATTAGCATGACAAAAATTGCTGTCAGGCCAAGAGCATCTTCAATAATGGCTTTTGGAGAGTGGGTTGCGAGCTTAGAAATATGTTTCATTGTATCGTATCCTGCCAAGGTTGTTTCAGTTATGTTCTTTTGTTGCCTCTTTGTTCTCATAAGTTCGACTTCAAGTAAAGAACTTTATGAGAACATTAGCGTACAAAATGGAACATCCTTAACTGGATTATGACTAACCTACTGATAACAAACGAATAGATTTTTCGTGTTCTAACAGGTATAAAAGCGTGATCACGGACTTGCCACGGGGTGATTGCAGCTTTGTATCCTCGTGAGTGAGCATTCTTGCATCATCATGGGCGGTTTTCATCAGCGTTATTTGTTCTTCTATATCGCCCACACGGAATCGCGCGACACCAGATTGCGCTGTTCCTAACAAGTCCCCTGCACCGCGTAGTTTCAAATCTTCTTCTGAAATCTGAAAGCCATCCTCGGTTTCACGCATCACAGTCAAACGGCGTTCAGCGGTTTTACCCAAAGGCGATGCATACATCAGCAAACAGGTGCTGGCTTCTGTACCACGTCCCACACGACCGCGCAGCTGGTGTAATTGCGCCAAACCAAAATGCTCTGCCTGCTCAATCACCATGATCGACGCATTGGGCACATCTACCCCCACCTCAATCACTGTGGTCGCCACCAAAATAGAAGTTTCACCCTTAATAAAGGCCGCCATGGCTGCATCTTTTTGCTTAACGGGCATTTGCCCATGGACCAAACCTACGTTTTCCTCACCCAAGGCCAATCGTAGGGTCCTGAAACGATCTTCAGCGGCGGCATGATCGACCAATTCACTTTCTTCAACCAACGGACAGACCCAATAGGCCTGTTTGCCTTCGGATATCGCGGCTTTCAAGCGGTCCACGACCTGTTCCATACGGGAATTCGACACCAACACTGTGGTGATCGGTTTCCGCCCTGGTGGTTTTTCATCCAAAATTGACACATCCATATCACCGTAATGGGATAATTCTAAGGATCGTGGAATGGGTGTAGCGGTCATCACCAATACATCGACAGCATCACCCTTAGCACCTAAATCCATACGCTGGCGCACACCAAAGCGGTGCTGCTCATCAATCACGGCAATACGCAATGCAGAAAACTCCACATCCTTTTGAAACACGGCATGTGTCCCCACCAGAATATGGATATTTCCCTCAGCCAAGGCTTTCAGTCTCGCAGTACGTTCTTTGCCTTTGTCGCGACCGGTAAGGATTTCCAACACAACACCCGCCTCTTCGGCAAGCGGTTGCAGCCCAGCCAGATGTTGACGCGCCAGAATTTCCGTAGGGGCCATCATCACACCCTGCCCGCCTGCTTCAACGGCTGCGAGCAAAGCCATAAAGGCCACAAGTGTTTTGCCTGACCCCACATCCCCTTGCAGCAAACGGTTCATACGGTTGTCATCCGCCATATCCGCCGTAATCTCATCAATCGAACGGCTTTGCGCACCTGTGGGTTTATACGGTAAGCTTGCCAGCACTTTATTGCGCAGTTTACCAGTACCCAGTGTAGGTATGCCTTTGGCGCGCCGCGTATTTGCCCGTGCAATCGCCAATGTGGTTTGATGGGCTAGGAACTCATCATAGGCCAGCCGTTCACGCGCCTTAGCATCACGTGACAAATCTGATGTGGATTGCGGAGCATGGGCTGTTAAAACGGCCTCTTTCCACGAGGGCCAATCGTGTTTTGCTAAAACCGAAGGTTCAATCCATTCAGGCAGATCTGGAACACGGGCCAAAGCGCCCCTTGCAGCTTTTTGAATAACTTTTTGTGTAATGCCTGCCGACATTGGATAAACAGCTTCAATTGGTGGAATGCTATCAGCCTCATCCACTGCCAAGATGTAATCGGGATGGACCATCTGAGCCAAACCATCAAAGACTTCCAATTTTCCAGATATGATCCGTTTTTGCCCTGCTGGCAGTTGTTTCTGCAGCCAATCAGACCGTGCATGAAAGAACACTAACTGAAAACTGGCCCCTGCATCTTCGACCATCACACGGTATGGGCGGCCTTTCACAGCATTGGGCTGATGCAAACCTACAGTGACCTCAACAGTCACAACACTTGGCAAAACCGCATCGTTTATGGTTCTGATCGGATTGCGGTCAATCAGGTTATGCGGCAGCGTGAACAGTAAATCACAGGGCTTTTCGACGCCCATTTTAGCGAAATTTTCAACCGTGCGCGGCCCAACGCCATCCAAACCCTTTAGGTCAGCAAATAATGGGAAAAGTTCTTCAGGACGGCGGCTCATATAGCATTATCCACTGGTTTCAGCTATCAAGGCAAGCCATTCATCTTCGGTCATCAATGTGACACCTAATTCTTTGGCTTTCTTTTCTTTCGAGCCAGCACCAGGGCCTGCCACAACAATATCAGTCTTCTTAGAAACAGACCCAGATACTTTGGCACCCAATGTTTCTGCCCGCGCTTTGGCCTCTGCCCGCGACATGCGTTCCAATGTGCCAGTGAACACAACAATCTTACCTGCCACAGGGCTGCCAGATGTATCGTTTTGCACCATGTCTTGAATATCCAAATGGGCAACCAAACGGTCAATGGCTGCGCGGGTTTCTGGCGCGTGAAAACTGTCCACCAATGTGGTTGCCATGACCGTACCAATACCATCAATAGCATTTAAATTGTCCCAAGCGTCGCCCTCATGACCAAAGGCTGCATCCATTGCAGTCGCAAAAGTATCCCATGTTTGGTAATTTTTGGCGAGGAGTGATCCCGTCGTATCGCCCACATGGCGAATACCCAAAGCGAAGATTAGCTTATTCAGTGGAATCTCGCGTTTTTCAGTAATAGCTGCAAACAAATTAGTCGCCGATTTATCGCCCCAACCTTCGCGGTTTTTCAGCTTTGTGAAATTTGCGGCATCACGGGTTTCTAATGTGAAGATATCGCTGGGTTCTTTGACTGGAAGCGTTTCATCATCAAACAACATCTCGATCTGTTTGTTTCCCAAACCTTCGATGTCAAAAGCACCGCGCGAGACAAAATGTTTCAACCGTTCCACAGCTTGCGCAGGACAAATCAATCCGCCCGTACAACGCGCAACACTGTCGCCATCATCGCGGATCGCAGGTGATCCACAATCAGGACATATCGTCGGAAACACATAAGGTTGGCTATCATTCGCACGTTTGGTGATATCAACATCACGAATTTTAGGGATCACATCGCCTGCGCGGTACACTTCCACCCAATCACCGACGCGAATATCACGACCTTCACGAATTGGCGCGCCTTTGCCGTCACGCCCAACGATATAATCCTCGTTGTGCAAAGTGGCATTGGATACAACCACACCGCCAACAGTAACGGGTGTCAGACGGGCCACAGGAGATAAAGCGCCTGTGCGCCCCACTTGAATTTCGATAGCTTCTAAACGTGTATGCGCAATTTCTGCAGGGAATTTATGAGCCACAGCCCAACGCGGTGTTGTTGCGCGAAACCCAAGACGGTTTTGCAGGGCTAGATCATCGACTTTGTAAACGACGCCGTCAATGTCATAGCCCAAAGTAGCGCGTTGCTCTTCGATGGTTTTGTAATGCGCAACAAGGGCTTTGGGACCATTGCATGTTTGCATTAATGGATTGGTTGAAAAACCCATATCCGCCATACGTGCCACTGCTTTGGATTGAGTGTCCGCCAAAGGCTCAGACAATTCACCCCAAGCATAGGCAAAGAATTCTAATGGCCGCGATGCGGTTATATTCGCATCCAACTGACGCAAAGATCCTGCCGCCGCATTGCGTGGGTTGGCAAAGAGCTTAGCGCCTTTCTCTTCTTGGCGTTTATTCAATGCGTTAAAGTCCGCGTGGCTCATATAAACTTCACCACGGATTTCCATAACCGCAGGTGCATCCGTAATCCGTTGCGGGACATTGGAAATGGTTCGGGCGTTGTTTGTAACGTTTTCGCCAACTTCACCATCGCCGCGTGTCACCGCATGGATTAATATGCCATTTTCATAGCGTAAAGACAGGGACAAGCCATCTATCTTTGGCTCAGCCGTGTAGGCAAGTTCGGCTGAAGCCTCTAAGCCCAGATATTTTCGAATACGTGTATCAAATTCGGACACATCTTCATCATTAAAGGCATTGCCAAGAGAAAGCATTCGCACAGCATGGGTGATTTTAGAGAATGTCTCAGAAACAGGCGCGCCAACTTTATCACTGGGACTATCTGAACGTTTTAAATCTGGAAAAGTCGTTTCTAGCTCTAAATTACGACGTTTTAAAACATCATAATCAGCATCTGAAGTCTCAGGTGCGTCATCTGTATGATACTGACTATTTGCATCATTTAACTGCTGCGCCAAACGCGCAAGTTCTTCGCGCGCTTGGTCTTCTGTTAGTTCAGAAACTGGAACGAATTGGTCCATGCCACCCCATCAATATTAGATCACATTGATTTAAAGCACTCAGACAAAACCGTCCATTGATTCCTTGGGTTTATCCGACTTCTGCAAGAGCTGGTGTTTCAATTGCAATTGGATCACGTAAAACATAGCCACGGCCCCAAACCGTTTCAATATGGCTGTCACCTCCTGTGGCTTCGGCAAGCTTCTTGCGCAGCTTACAGATAAACACGTCAATAATTTTCAACTCAGGTTCATCCATGCCGCCATACAGATGGTTTAAGAACATTTCCTTGGTTAAAGTTGTCCCCTTTCGCAAAGAAAGCAACTCAAACATTTGGTATTCTTTGCCAGTTAAATGGACGTCTTTACCGCCAACATCGACAACTTTTTGATCCAAATTCACATTGATACTGCCCGTTGCAATGATGCTTTCAGCATGCCCTTGGGAACGGCGCACAATTGCATGAATACGGGCAACAAGTTCCGCACGATCAAAGGGTTTGGTCAAATAATCATCAGCCCCAAAGCCAAATCCTTTTAATTTATCCTCAACAGAATCGTATCCTGATAGAATTAAAATAGGGGTCCGCACCTTGGCATTGCGCAACTGTCGCAATACTTCATGCCCATCCATATCGGGCAAATTCAAATCCAATAAGATTAGATCGTAATCATAGAGCTTTGCCAGATCGATGCCTTCTTCACCTAAATCCGTTGCATACACGTTAAAATTGGCATTTTGCAGCATCAATTCTATACTTTTTGACGTGGTTGGATCGTCTTCGACTAATAAAATTCGCATAAATTCCTCCGCGAGCGTTCAATTAATACAATAATCACTCTAAAAAAAAATGGTTAACCATGAGTTACTTAAGTATAAAAAACTGGACACCTCTAAAAACCTATCTTTTAGGTGTATTTTGTGATTCAATATTTTCAGGAGGATATTTTGATGCACGAAGCAGGATTGTTTGATTTTTCTGATCATCTTGAGCGTTTGTCTAAAACAGGCGACCCACTTGTCGCGCTTTCTGAGCATGTGGATTTTGAGATGTTTCGGTGTGCACTGACAAGTGCACTTAACTATGGAGAGCGTCCACAGGGGGGGCGTCCGCCCTATGATGCGGTTATGATGTTTAAGATTTTGATATTAGCGTCGATGCATAATTTAAGTGATGAGCGGATGGAGTTTCTGATCCGCGATCGTTTTAGCTGGTTGCGTTTTCTTGGTTTGCAAATTGGGGAGCCGACGCCAGATCAAAAGACCATTTGGGTGTTTCGGGAGAAGTTGACCCAAGCGGGTGTGTTGACTGATTTGTTTGCAACCTTTGAGGATCATTTACGTAATCGGGGTTACAAACAAACTGGGGGACAAATTGTAGACTCATCGCTGATTGCAGCCCCACGCCAACGTATGACTTCAAGCGAGAAAGCCCGCGCCAAGGCTGGCGAAGATGCAAAAGATATCTGGCCTGATAATCCAGCCAAGGCGGCACAGAAGGACACCGACGCACGGTGGATGGTCAAGTATAGCAAGGCTAAAACGACCAAGACGGGTGAGAAAGATGCGGGGTTAGTTGATATTTCCGTACCTCACTTTGGCTATAAAAACCACATCAGCATTGACCGTAAGTTTCGGTTTATCAGAGGTGAAAAAACAACAGATGCAGCGCGCTATGACGGTCATGAGTTGGCGTCAGTGCTCACCAAGGACAATCGTTCTGGCAAGGTTTGGGCCGATACAGCTTACCGCACCAAGAGCAATGAGGCATGGCTTAAGGCCAATGGATTTTTCTCCCACATCCACCGTAAAAAACCAAAAGGCAAACCAATGCCCAAACACATCGAGCGCGGTAATGCGACACGTTCTATATTTCGCACCTGTGTCGAGCATGTCTTTGGTCATCAGAAGGGCCCGATGGATTTATCCATTAGAACCATCGGAATTCAACGCGCCACAACAAAGATGACACTCGCCAACATAACCTACAATATGAAGCGTCTCATCTTCCATGAACGACGGCAAGCCACAGCCTGAATCCGTCTAGAATTCAGAAATACCCGCTCAGGCGGCTCCATAAAGCATGAATGCCGCATAAAACGGAACAAAACAGGCTTTTTTTGCGTCAAAAAGCAGCCTGCCGTAAAAAATGCCTATCAAATACCTCTGGAATTAGCGGTTAATCGAGGTGTCCAACTTTAGATACTCGACTTATGGTTGTCTATAACTTTTCAACTTCGTGGCTTTCAACGCCCCAAAGCCATGCCGTTTAATTGCAAGATACCACTCATCAAACTCATCTTGTGATAAACCATAGAATGCGCACGCTTCCGACAGTGAAATAAGCCCCGTTTCCACCCCTAAAACAACAGTCGCTTTGCGCGATGCCACCCACCGTTTTGTTGATTTTGACGGCAAATCAGACCGTGTAAACTTACGTCCATTCGGTAATGTCACATAGGCAGGACCGTCATTTTTCTTTAAATACATAACCACTCGCATTTATTACGTGGCGTTGTTTTGCCCCAAAACCCTTAATCACAAGTGAAAGTCGCTCTTGTGAGTGTCTAAGGTTTTAAGATAAAGCGAACTATTAAGGAGATCGTAACCATGGCGTTAGACACACCCCTACCCTTGAATTCGATGGGCTTTGCAAAAGAGCCCAAAGAAACACGTGTGCTTGTCGCAATGTCAGGCGGCGTCGACAGTTCTGTTGTGGCGGCACAATTGGCGTCCGAAGGTTACGACGTGGTTGGTGTTACCCTACAACTCTACGATCACGGTGCAGCTCTTGCCAAAAAAGGCGCCTGTTGTGCAGGACGTGATATTCACGATGCCCGCCGTGTTGCCGAAGAAATGGGCTTTCCCCATTACGTTCTGGATTATGAAAACAAATTCAAAGAAAGCGTCATCGACGAATTCGCCGATGCATACTTAGCGGGTGCCACCCCCGTCCCCTGCATCCGTTGTAATGAGCGCGTAAAATTCCGCGACCTTTTGGAAACCGCCAAAGACCTTGATGCGGATTGCATGGCCACAGGCCACTACATCCAACGCTTCCAAGGGCCCGATAAGGCCGAGTTGCACAAAGCCGCAGATGGCGACCGCGATCAATCCTATTTCCTTTTCTCAACCAAGCAAGATCAACTGGATTACCTGCGTTTCCCCTTGGGCCACCTGACATCCAAAGCAGAAACACGCGACCTCGCTCGCAAATTCGGCCTGCCAGTCGCAGATAAACCAGACAGCCAAGACATCTGTTTCGTCCCAAACGGTTCTTACGCAGCCGTCATCGAAAAATTGCGCCCAGAGGCCGCTGATCCGGGCGATATCGTTCACATAGACGGCGAGATTTTAGGCCAGCACAAAGGCATCATCCACTACACCATCGGTCAACGCCGTGGTCTGGGCATCGGCGGGCGCGAACCACTCTATGTGGTGAAACTGGATGCCGATACAAAACAAGTCATCGTTGGCCCGAAAGACGCCTTGGGCACAACAACCGTGCCTGTCCGTGAAATCAACTGGCTGGGCGATGAACCGTTTGAATCTCGCTCTGAATGGCACGTCAGCGTCCGTGTGCGCTCAACGCGCGCCCCAAAAGAGGCAATCATCCGACCGATATCTGCCACCGAAGCATCGGTTGAATTGCTAACATCAGAAGAAGGCGTCGCCCCCGGTCAAGCCTGCGTGTTCTATGAAACCGAAGGTACAAGAATATTCGGCGGCGGCTGGATTTGGCGCGGGTATTAGAGAATGTCAATGATATATAAAATTGTGTGAAGTAGAAATCAACTTGCCAGATTTATTCCATGATGCCGAAAAGGACTCTGACCAACTTACCGATCCTAAGAACAACGATCTAATACCTTTTGACGGAATAAAAGAGCCACCAAATTTTGGGCTTTTGCGTGTGCCTTGAACACTACTCCATGTGGAAACATATTCATTGTGGATATTAATTATGGAAGAAGAAAAACCTTGCTCATTAAACCAACGTTCATTTCTCTCTTTAGTTCCTAAACTGTTAAATATTCGAAACATACACACATTAATATCAGAATCTGTACGTAGCTTACTCCAATTGATTTTACGCAAATCTGGATGATCTTTTTTACTCTCAGAGCCTACTAAACAAGATCGTACATGTGGCCATTTCCTTGCGGCATGAATATCCGTTCTTGTAACGGGAATTTCCCCACGATCTAAATATGGCTCATACTTTTCGCTGGATAAATGATTGTAAGGGATGATTGGTCCTGTGATTTTAGGTAAATCAGCCACAATATTAAACTGAACACATATAAAAACTATCAACAATGGAATAAATGCAAACCAAACATATGTTGGTGCAACGCGTTTCATCCATCTGAATACTTTTTCTCTAACTATCATTATAATCGCATAAATATACTTTTGAATAAGTTCAGATAGATGTGAGACTGTTTTTTTGTTGCCAAGATTTAGGCGGCCTCGGAGACTGAGTATTGTAAAAAACCAACTCACGAGGCCAATATGCAAATCATAAGACTGCACAAGAACGTTTATAAACTTTATGCTTGGGCGCGGACACAAGAATGTTTGGATGCGTACCGTATCAAATACGAAGACACGGTTCGGCAATGGGAAGCTTTACGCGCAGAGGGTGTTTCTCTAGCAAAATGCGCTGAATTTGTCGGCATCTCTCGGTCTACTTATTATCGCTACAAGCGGGTTTTGAAGGATTTGGCGCAAGGGATTATGCCGCCATCAAAGGCCCCAAAACACCGCAATAAGTCACAGTGGGGTGAGGCAGAAAAACAGTTGGTGCTCGAAATTCGCCGCGACAATAAAACCTACGGTAAGGAAAAAATAGGGGCCATCTTGCGGCGCGATAAAAACCAAATCATAAGCGATAGCACCGTGGGGCGTATCTTGGGTTTTCTACGCAAGAAAGGCCTGATTACACGATCAAGGTCTGCACCACAAAAGCGCAAGCGTAACTTCTCCAAGGGCCACGCCAAAGGATGGAAATATAAGGATTACAAAGATATAGAGATTGGAGAACGTGTGCAGATCGACCACATGACTGCCACGAAAAACGGCGTCACCTGCAAGCACTTTCAGGCCTGGGAACGGCGTAGCAAGCACATCCACGCGCAAATTTATTCGAATGCCACCGCACGCTCTGCCAAACGGTTTTTGGAAGAGCTTGTGGAAATAGCTCCCTATAAAATCCTCTCAATTCAAGTTGATGGTGGCTCCGAGTTTATGGCCGATTTTGAGACGGCGTGTGAGCAGATGAAAATCCCGCTCATTGTATTGCCGCCAGCCAGACCGAAATACAATGGTGGCGTTGAGCGTGGAAACCGCACCTTCCGCGAGGAATTCTATGATTGTTGTGATCTGATTGCCGATAGCATTGGAGCTATGCGGTTTGAACTGAGAAAAGCTGTCGAAAAATATAACACATTCAGACCACATCACGCCTTGAAAGGTAAGACACCCATGGAGTACCTTCGAATCACTCAGGCCGAAGCCGCGTGAGTCTCAAAACACATGAACCTATACACTTTGGTAATATTATACAATTTTAATATAAGAATTGGGGGATAATAAGGCATATTTAAAATGATAATTTTTATGACCAATCCCCGCACCAACACCATTTCATTTTCTGGGTTCTGCTCATCTATAATGTATATGGTTGAAAATGGTAGGTTCACCCATTGAGTTTTTGATATTACAACATGCAGTAAATTGATAATGTATTTACTATCAATATCTTAACCCTATGTCCCAACTGGGACATGCCGATCACGGTGAGGTTAGCGCGCGGTTTTATCAACTGTCTCAGAGATCAGAACCAAGCCATCCCGCAGAACCTCTGCTGTGACTGTATAATCGCCCGCTGCCCAGCCTCCTCGCGGGGCTTTTTTGCCAGAAAAATACATCTGAAACGCTTTTTTCCGTTCAATCGGATCATGTGTTTTACTGATGATCTGCCCCTCGGGGCCATTGATAGTAATCCGAATTTGATCCGCTGCCTTCAGATTAATAGCCCGTACATACCCCACAAGCGCGCTTGCGGTGCGTGATGGGCTGTAATTCTGAAATTTCTCTGCATCAATATCCGCCACGGTTATGCGCCCATCAGCAAAGCCTAGGTTGATGATCTGCGTGGGGTTATACGCCAATTGCTCTTGCAGATCATCGGCCCAAAGGTTGCCCGCAGGCAGCTTTCCGCATTGAGAAATTTCAGTAGGATTTAGAAACGGATCAACCTTTTTACTATTGTGACGTACCGATAGATGCACATGTGGAAATTGTGTCTGACCTGATAACCCAATCTGGCCTAAGACTGTCCCAGCTTTTACGAATTGACCTTTTTTGACAGCGACACTGCCCTGTTTCATATGGCAGTACTGGGTTTCCCAACCGCCTGCGTGTTTAAGGACCACACCGTTACCGCATTCTTTGCCTTTTACCGCAGCACGGTCTTTGTCATTTTTTACGATCTTATCCAACACTGTGTTGCGTGTTCCCAAAACATGACCACTGGCGGAAGCAATGACATTCACGCCCTCTTCCATATCTTGGATTGTCCGTAACCTGAAATCTGTTCCCTTATGGCCATCATAGGTTACTAAACCACAACCAAAATCACGCACATCCTTGCTGTCATCCAAATCCATATATTGCTGGATGTAGCAAGTTTCACCCAACTCACAGTCGATTGGGAGCTGCAAAACGGGTGGCTCCGCTAATGCTGGGAGCGATGTTAGGGATAAACAAAAGGCTCTTCTCCGCTTTGTTGAGTAGAAAAAGATGCCGACCGCCAAGTAACCTGTTGATATGTATGGTTTCTGATAACTTTACATAGAGCAGGTATATGACAATCAACATCTCGCAGCATATTTTAGGCCTCAAAGGGCAACGTGTAAATGAAATTAAACTGGATGACGGCGGTGTTAAGATTGTCATTCACTGCAGCCGAGACGCGCGTAGGAGGGCTATAGACCCTGCTACAGGCCAGAAGGGAAGCATCAACCAGCATGTCCGCCGACAAGTAAACGACATCCCCCTTTTTGGGTATCCTTGTGTGGTCGAGATTGAGCTGGCGCAGGTTTATATTAACAAGGGCGAACGCCGCATTGAGGGGTGTGATTTTGTTGATAAAGGGTGCCGTTTCACTCACCGATTTTGCCGACTGATCAGTGGATTATGTCGGCATATGTCTATTCAAGCGGTTTCCAGACATTTGGATATACGATGGGAAACGGTCAAGAATATCGACAGGGCATACCTTATTGAAACTCTCCCTACGCTTGATCCTGCAGAGCTAACTGGCTTGGAATATATTGGTGTAGATGAAGTTGCCCGGGCGAAAGGTCATGACTACATGACGGTGGTCTACGATATGGTTGGCGGTCATCTGATCTGGGTTGAAGCAGGCCGAACTGCCGAGGTTTTTTCAAGGTTTTTGAAACAACTGCAACCAGATACAGCCTGCAAAATAAAGGCCGTAGCGATGGATATGGGGCCTGCCTACCAAAAGGCTGTCAGAGAGTCCTTGCCGTTGGCCGACATAGTATTTGACCGTTTCCACGTCATGAAAAACTACAGCAAAGCTATCCATAATCAGCGTCGACTTGAGTTCAGAAAGGCCGATCCAAGTGGTAAAGAGTTGATGAAAGGGACGCATTATCTGTTGCTCAAAAATGCGGATAAGTTGAGTGAAAAACAAAGTGACAAGCTGCAAAGGTTGCTGGAGAGCAATAGCAACCTGAATGCACTTTACGTCTTGAAAGAACAGCTTCAGCTGCTGTGGAGTGCCGCTTCATTTGAGGCGATGGCGGAGCAACTGGAACGTTGGTGCCTGATAGCAGATCAGTCACAGATGCTCTATCTAAAAAAGTTCGCGAAATCCCTACGGAAACATTGTGTGGGCATCTGCAACTACGCCAAACACAAGCTCACAAGCGCCAGGATAGAGGCTGGTAATGTCAGTATAGGAATGATCCGTAAGCGAGCCAGAGGCATCAAGGATACCGAATACTTCAAACTCAAAATTAGACAATCATCCATTCCAGATAATCAATCTATGCTCTATTTGAAATCCTAAATCTACTCAACAAAGCGGAGAAGTGCCAAACAAAAGAATGCGCGGAAAAACATAATTACCTCTTTAACTTATGTCTGAAATCTATTTAGTTTTACGCAATTCACAAGCGAAAGAATCCCAACATGTCTTTAGAACAAGTTCTTGCCCATATTGATGCCGATCAAGACGCTGCTTTGGCGCGATTGATTGAGTTGCTGAAAATCAAAAGCATCTCAACAGACCCCGCCTATGCAGGGGAATGCGACAAGGCGGCTGATTGGCTGGTGGATGATTTGAAAACGATTGGGTTTGATGCTTCTAAGCGTCCAACCCCTGGTCACCCGATGGTTATGGCACATGGGGATCAAACGGACGGTACACATGTGTTGTTCTATGGACATTACGATGTGCAGCCTGTTGATCCGTTGGAGTTGTGGAATTCTGCACCTTTTGATGCCAAGGTCGAAGATACACCGAATGGCCCTGTGATCCGTGGTCGTGGATCGTCTGATGACAAAGGTCAATTGATGACGTTTGTAGAGGCTTGCCGCGCTTGGAAGGCAGTGACGGGTTCACTGCCCACTAAGATTTCGATTTTCTTTGAAGGAGAAGAGGAAAGCAGTTCGCCTTCACTGGTGCCCTATATGAACGAGAATAAGGATGAATTGCAGGCCGATGTTGCGTTGATTTGTGACACAGGCATGGTTGAGCCGAACACGCCGTCTATTGTGACTATGTTACGTGGCATGGTGAAGGCTGAATTCACCATCACTGGCCCAAGCAAAGATTTGCACAGCGGCATGTATGGTGGGCCATCTATTAATCCTTTGCGTGTTATGAGCAAAGCTTTGGCTGCTTTGCACGATGATACGGGCCGTGTGACGCTGGATGGATTTTATGACGGTGTGCCTGAGTTGCCAGCGAACGTTGCTGCACAATGGGAAAATCTTGATTTCGATGGCGATAAATTCCTGAACGAAGTCGGATTGTCACAACCTGCTGGTGAAGATGGGCGTAGTGTTTTGGAAATGCTTTGGTCGCGCCCAACCGCAGAGATTAACGGCATGTGGGGTGGATATAATGGCGAGGGTTTCAAAACCGTTCTGCCATCAGAAGCCAATGCCAAGGTTAGTTTCCGTTTGGTTGGGCAACAAGATCCAGAACAGATTGAAACGGCCTTCCGCAAGCATATTGAAAACCATCTGCCAGAAGATTGTACTGTCACATATCATTCCACGAGTGGTGATAGTGCATCCAATATGGCGATTGATAACCCTGCATTTGAAAAAGCACGCAATGCTTTATCTAATGAGTGGAGTAATGAAGGTGTATTTGTGGGGTGTGGCGGCTCTATTCCAATCGCAGGTCATTTTCAGAATATTGTAGGTTTAGAGAGTATGTTGATTGGCTTTGCCCAAGATGACGACAGTATCCATTCACCGAATGAAAAATATGACCTGCGCAGTTTTCACAAAGGTATCCGCAGTTGGGCACGTATTTTGGATGCTTTAAGCTAGATGTTATTTAATATCTAAGGTTTTGCCCTTTATATGATTGCATAAATTACCCAAGTAGCCGTTCTAGGCAAACATAGCGTTACGTTACGTTATGTTATTAATATCTTGAATAATGAAAAAACTGGCATATCTATTGGTCAGCCTTGGGGAGGCAGGTCCAATCAGTAAATGTATACTTTAGGCGGTAAGTGTGTTTTTTGGCCAAAATGTTATGGCTGTGTTGCATAGTGAATTCTGGACCTGCCTATTTAATCAATGACGCGTGCAGAGCGTCCACCACGGCGTTTTGAAGTTGCCGTTTTCTGACCCTCTTTGATCACATCTGTCATTGGATGATCTCTATTGCTCGCTTCATATTCTGTGAGCAATTGAATAAGATAATCTTGCATATTTCCAACGGGCGTATTCATCGCCCAGTCCAAGAATATCATACGACATTCTTCCAAAGACACACCTTCGATGCGGTATGCCTCATAGATCATACCACGTGGATCGATATCCAGATTTCCTTTAAAGACAGCCATAATACCCTCGAGCGTCAGTTTCTATGACAAATACTGCAAAATGACCTGCTCTGCATCCCTTGTTTTCGACAACATAGCGGCTTCTAACGTCGCATTATCATCAAATCCAGTGACTGAGAGGATATGATCCAGTCCTGCTTGCCCCAATGTATTCACATCAAAGTTTCCAGTAACCAGTAAACGGCTGATATGCTGAACTTGCGATAGCAAGCTGTGTGTCTCAATTAAGGTTAAAGCATCATCAGACGGCAATATCCCAGCCTCTGCTGCCAAAGCCAGTTGGCCTTTGGGATCGTTTTCTAAAATATTCCCGATCAAAGCACAGGCTTGGGCTAAGAATTCTATATCTAGCAATCCGCCTTTGATCTCTTTGACCTCCCAGACGCTTTTGTTTTTAGACTTTGTCTCGCTCAATTTTTCACGCATCTCGGCCACATCAGCCAAAACCTTTGTACGGTCATGGTCTGACTGCACGATCATTGCACGAACATCTTCGACTTGTTTAATGACTGCATCTGAACCTGCCACGACGGATGCACGTGTCAGTGCTAAATGTTCCCATGTCCAAGCTTCATTGCGTTGATAATTATCAAATCCAGTGACACTGGTTGCAACAGGTCCCTTACGGCCTGAAGGGCGCAAACGCATATCAACTTCGTATAATTTCCCCTCACTGGTTGGGGATGTCAGAGCCGTCACCAAAGATTGTGTCAATCGTGCATAATATTGAACGGGTGCAAGTGGGCGTGGTCCGTTTGAGCTGTCTTGGTCGGATGGGTCATATATCACGATCAAATCTAAATCAGACGTCGCAGTCATTTCACATGACCCCAATTTGCCCATTGCCAAAATAGCCAAGCCACCGCCCGAAATAACGCCGTGTTTGCGTTCAAAATCACGCTCTACATAAGGTAACAGCCCTGCAAGGCAAGCTTGGGCAAGCTCTGAGTAAGCTTGAGAGGCTTCAAAAGCATCCGCGATATTACGCAATTGCAACACGCCAATACGAAAATGATGTTCTTTGAACCAACGCCGTGCCATATTTAGCTGGTCTTCGTAATCCGTTAAATCTGCGAGTGTTTTGTGGAAATCGGCGATTAAAGCTTCTTTGCTTGGTAAAGGCTGAAAGAAAGTTCCTGCAATCACAGCATCTAAAACGCTTGAATTACGTGCCAAATAGGTTGCTAAGGATGGTGCGGTGCTGACAACATCCAAAACCAAATCAAGGATTTTTGGATTACTATCGAACAATGAAAATAGTTGAACGCCTGTTGGTAACCCACTGATAAAGGTTTCAAAATCGCGTAATGCTTCTTGTGGGTGTTTGGAATTAGATAACCCTTTAGAGATGTGAGGCTTTATACGCTCAAATATATCAACGGCGCGCGGGCTGCGAAAGGCAGGTAAGCTTTGCCATTGTGTAAAACTTTCTTCAAAATCATGGACAATATCTGCATCATTTTGATCAGGTGCAAAGAACTTTTCTATAATACTATGAACCAGTTGCAGATCATCTTGAATACTTTGAAATGTCACTTCTGTATCTTTCGATCCGCATAAACGTGCAAAGCGATCCATATCATCCGTCGAGCTTGGCAAATCATGTGTTTGGATATCCCCGATCATTTGGATCCGATGTTCATGGCTGCGGTGCTTACGGTAAGCGTCCCTTAAGGTATCGCAAACAGATTGTTCAATCCATTCACTGTCCACTAAGTTCTGTAATGAGATTAATGTGCGGCGATCCCGCAAGCTGTTATCACGTCCGCCTGCAATCATCTGACGGGTTTGGGCGAAAAATTCGATTTCCCGAATACCTCCCCTGCCCAATTTCATATTATGTCCTGCAATTATGATCTCTGATGTGAGTTTTTTATGCTCACGAATACGCAATCGCATGTCATGTGCATCTTCAATCGCTGCAAAATCCAGATGTTTACGCCATATGAATGGTTTTAAATCCTGCAAGAATTGTTCACCTGCTGCAATATCACCTGCGCAGCTGCGTGCTTTGATAAAGGCAGCGCGTTCCCATGTGCGACCTTCGTTTTCATAATATTGCATTGCAGCAGTGGTTGATACGCATACGGGCGTGACCGATGGATTTGGGCGCAATCGTAAATCTGTACGAAAAACATAACCATCACGTGTAAGGTCCGACAGTATTTTACACATGCGTTGAACAACTTTGATCAGATGGGGGCGTAATTCACCAATATCTTCATCGGCGTACCGCGAATCGTCGAAAAAACAGATTAGGTCGATGTCAGAGGAATAATTTAACTCAAACGCACCCATCTTGCCCATAGCGAGCACAAATATACCCGCGCATGTATCAGGGCCATCAGCCGCTGTGGTTGGGATTCTTCCACGCCCTACCTCCAGTGCGACAAGGGTTTTAAGTGTTATATGCACTGCATGATCAGCAAACAGCGTTAGGGCCTTTGTCACGTCTTCTAAGGGCCAGATATCACCCAGATCACAAAGGGCCGTTAAAAGCGCTATACGTCGCTTTGCTTGGCGCAGGCTGGATTCTAGAGCTGCCGTGTCTATATCATCTAGGCAGGTTTGAAACACATGCCATGGGTCCTGATCCCATATGGTGCACACCCAATCTTGTTCTTTAAGGATGAGGCCACGCAGATAGGGGCTGGACCCTGCTGTCCCTAAAATCAGATCATGAATGGAACCCGCGGTCAAATTAAGGGCTGTAACCGTTTCTTGGGCGCGCTCAAGATTATAGGGTAATGGGAAGGCCGTAATGTTGTCTTGAAATATCATATCTCTTTGTGGGCAGAAGCTACGCGCGGGTCAAGCGCCTGATTGATGAGCTTCGAATGCATTCATCACAGATATAGCACTGCGCAAGCCTGGGTTGTCATGCCCCTCTCCCAATTGTTTCATGGCATTATCACAGGCAGCGACTTGAGCATTACGTGTGCTTTCATCGTTTAGAATGTCTAAGGCAGATTTTGCCACGGTGATTGATGAACATTTATCAAACAACAACTCAGGCACGACATAGCTGTCTGTAATGATGTTGATCAGATTTGCGCGGTCTGTTTGAGCCAAACGTTTCACAGCACGTTCTGTCATCCAACTGGCGCGATATGCAATAACCATGGGGCAGCGTTGCTTTGCTAAATCCAAAGCAATTGTGCCTGAGGTGGCAATGGCAAGTTGGCTGGCGGCATAAATGGCACGTTTGCGGTGTTCTGCACTTACTGGATCAAACTTGGATGGGTCTAGTATCGTGATGGAAAGATCCGTATTATTCAGGTGATCTTGGATCAAATTCAAAACAGGTCGTGCTGCAGGTAAGATAAATTTAGCATCTGGGCGCTGTTTCACAATATCTTTCATCGCATCCATATAGATTGGCAGTAGACGGTTGATCTCTGATTTACGTGATCCTGGTAAAATACTGATAATATCATCCGAAGGTGATAGATTTAAGTCAGCTAAAACCTGCTTGATATTCTCTTGTGTTGGACGTTCTTCGTTCACCGCAGGATGGCCCACAAAATCACAAGTCATGCCTTCGCGTTTCATATACATTGGTTCAAACGGCAATAGCGCCATGACATGATCAACTGTTTTTGCCATTTTAGCGGCTCGTTCAGGGCGCCAAGCCCAGACAGATGGTGCTACGTAATGTATGCTATATTGATCTGGTTTTGCTTGCCTTAATTTTTTGCCAACTCGCAGGCAAAAATCTGGACTGTCGATTGTGATAAACACATCAGCATCCATCATTATGGCAGCATCAGATGTCTGTTTGATCCGTTTTTTGAGTTTTGGAATAGCTGGGATAACTTCAAGCAAACCCATAATGGATAGATCAGACATTGGGAAAAGCGATTGCAGCCCTGCTGCTTGCATCATTTCCCCGCCAACGCCCTGAAATTCAACAGCACCTTTTGTCAGGCTTTGTAGCCCTTTCATAAGATTGCCACCCAGTTTATCGCCAGATGGCTCCCCTGCGATGATGAAGATTTTTAGCGGGCGATCCATATGGATTATCCTTCGACTTCAAAGCAATGAATAAAGAGGCCATGTTTATTTGCAATCTCAACCGTTTCTTCGGGGTCAAGGATCAAAACTGCATTGGCTTGTACTGCGACGCCGCTCAGTCCAGCTTTAGCTGCTTTTTTCAGCGTTTGTGGCCCAATAGTTGGCAGATCAATACGCCAATCTTGGCCCACTTTTGGGGCCTTTAACAAAACGCCTTGGCCCGCTTTTTCATCAGGGCGGTAATTTTCAGAAGTACGCGCTATGAAATCCAACATCGCATCAGTTCCTTGAATGGATTCAAGGCCCAAACACAGTCCTTGGGCCACGACAGCCCCTTGTCCAACATCAGCATTGCCCAAATGCGCTACGATCTCTTGCGCGCGCTTTAAGTCGCTTAGATCATCGTCCGATGGTTTTGACTTGGTTATTGTGCCACTTGGAGCTAACAGATCACTTAGAAGCTCATGAGCCCCGATAATCTTTAACCCTTCCCCTTCAAAAACAGCTTTTACAGCATCTAAAGTAGCACCATCGCCCATCTTTAACTTAGGCAATAGCTTTGCAGCTAGGGAAACCATTTTTATATCGAATTTCAATGGGTTGATGCGCGGTCTTATTATATAACCAGCGAAAACAATTTCGGTGCAGCCAGCTTTGTGTAATGATTTAAACAGTGCGCCAGGTTTTTCAAATACCCCTTCGATCAGGGGCTGATCCGTACGCCAGTTCGGGCGATAACCATTGAAACAGACCAAAACAACCTTACGACCCATTTTTGCAGCGGCTGACGCCAAAAGCTCAGGCAATCGCCCCGTTCCCGCAACGATTGCTAGTGCTTGTTCGCTCATATGCATTAAGCCTTTTTAGGGGTGCACATATGGCGGCTGGTGTCTGATGTCATAAAGTCCACCATTTGAGCAACTAAAGCGCTGTCGGGGTATGATTTTAACGCCGCAAACGCACGTTCACGTAAAATACCCTCTTCACCGTGGAATACATCTTTATAGGCTGCACGAAATGCGTTGATATCCACCTTGGTGTGTCCATGGCGTTTTAAACCAATCAAATTTAATGCATCTAATTTTGCGCGGTTTCCTGAAACGGTGCCATAAGGAATGACATCTTCGACCACAGCCGCAAACGCAGCAAGCATCGCACCAGAACCGATGCGGCAAAATTGATGGATACCAGAATGTGCGCCCATAACGATGTTATCGCCCGCAATAACGTGCCCTGCGATACCAACGTAATTTGCCACAACATTATTGTTACCAATGATACAGTCATGCCCAATGTGGCAATGCATCATCAACAGGTTATTATCGCCAATCTTAGTAAGGCCGCCACCACCTTCGGTGCCTGGACTAATGGTTGCCCCTTCCCGAATACGGTTTTTCTGACCAATTTCTAACTTTGTACGCTCACCCGCGAATTTTAAATCCTGTGGGATATGGCCAACCGATGCAAAAGGAAACACTGTGCTGTCATCGCCAATATCAGTCCAGCCAGCAATAACTGCATGGGACTTCAATTCAACATTAGTACCCAAAGTAACTTCGGGGCCAATAACAGCATAGGGTCCAATCTTACAGTTTGCTCCAACAGTAGCACCCTCTTCGATGATCGCTGTTGGGTGAATATCTGCAGTTGTTTGAACCGTCATTCTTTAGGCCTCTTCTGGTGGAACCATCATGGCGGCAAATTCTGCTTCAGTTACAACCGTACCATCAACGATACCTTGGCCTGAGAATTTCCAAAGTTTTCCGCGTCCGCGAATAACTTTTACATGAAGTTCCAATACATCACCCGGACCTACTATATGACGGAACTTACAGTTATCAATCGTTAGAAAGTAAACCAATGTTTCACTATCTTGCATTTCCATAGATTTACTGACTAATACAGCCGCGGTTTGCGCCATAGCCTCGACAATTGTAACGCCTGGCATGACAGGTTGGTTTGGGAAATGTCCTTGAAAATGTGGCTCGTTATACGTCACATTTTTAATACCAACAGCACTTTCATTCAAAATGACATCACGTACTTTATCCACTAAAAGAAAAGGATATCTGTGTGGGATAAGACGTTTGATCTCTTGAATGTCTACTGTGATTGAAGTGTTCTCGCTCATGCGTACGGCCCCTGTTATTTTATCTATCTTGAGTACCAAGCAATGAGGGGGTTATCAAGTTGTTTGGTTATTGTTCTTGTGATGGTTTCGGCGAAGAAAGGCTTGTATTAATACGCTCAATAGCAGCATTTGTAATGTCACCATCTGATACAGACATGAAAATAGCCTGATCACTTAGTATGAATTGGATTCCGCGTTCTTGCATCAGCTGAATAATAAGTGGTTGGGCCAGTCTAAAAAATGCACGGCGCGCTTGAATGCGCGTGGCATTCAACTCATTATTTTTAGAGGCTTGCTCTATGCGTATTTTTTCTACCTTTTCGTTAAACTCACTCGCAAGCTTACGAAACTCAACGTTTGATAGCTCTTTACGCTTTTGTGTCAGCGTATTTTCTTCATCAATCAACTCTTGTTCTATACGTCTGTTTTCTTCTGCAAGAGTATTGGCATCTTGTTTGAATTTTTCATTAAAACTTTTGCCGTATAAGCTGTCTGAAAATAAGCTATCTTGATTGATAGTTGCGACAGGTGAAGGTGTTTCTGATATCGGAAACTCTTCGGCAACCGCCATGTGAGGTGGTTGCCCGATTATGAGGGAAATAAGGAATGCAAATATGTAACGAATATTATGCATGAACCTTAGAAACGAGATGAGATTGAAAAGCGGAATGATTCAGTTCTATCAAAAGTTTCTTTTTTCACAGGTCTTGAAAAATCAAACCGTAATGGGCCAAGAGGTGAACTCCAGAACAATGATACACCAACTGCGCTTCTAAGGCTAAACTCATCAGAGCCGCTTAATGTTGCAGTACTTACGGTATCAAAGTCCCATAACGAACCTGTGTCAAAAAACAAACCTCCGTGAATGCCATATTCTTCTGGAACACCTAATGGAAAACTTGCTTCGATGCGCGCAACTATAAATTTGTTGCCGCCCAAGGATTGGTTGTTGTCTGTGTCTCTTGGACCAACGCCTAAGATTTCAAATCCACGTAAGCTTTCACCACCAAGATTAAAGCGTTCAGTAATCAAAGTCGGGTCTGAAGATGCTATTACGCCACCTTCTATTTCTGCAGATAGAACGACTTCTTCATTAAAAAACGATTTAAAGTATTTAGCTTTAGCTGAAGTGCGAGAAAACGATCTGTCGCCAGTTAAACCTGCAAACTCTTGTGTTACGGAAAAATTATATCCAGATGTAGGTTCAATAACAGAGTTACGTTTATCAAAACTATAAGTAGCTCCAATAATACCAGTCGTCGTCGTTCCAATATCAGGTGCAATAGCTGGAGACAAAACAATAGTTGACCCAGTTATCGCTTCAATCTTATCGCTTGAAAATGTTGTGAAAACACGTAATCTGCCATTTTGACTTACAGGAAATGCTAAACTTGGGGTAAAGCTTAACCTTGTTGTTTCAAAAGCATTTTCATCTCGTGATGTTGTACCATACCCAAAGTTTAACCCAAACGCTACATCGCGTCCTAGGAATGCAGGTTCAACAAAATTAACGTTCAAAGCGCTGTCTTGTGAGGCGGCCGATATATTAAAGCCAAGACTCTGACCGCGTCCTAAAAAGTTGCGCTCTGTTACGTTGGCTGTGAAACCAATACCATTATCAGAACCAGCACTCACACCAAAGCCAAACGTTCCAGTTGGTTGTTCTACAACATCTACATCGACAATAACTTGCTCTGGGCTTGACCCTTCACGTGTTTGGACATCGACGCTTTCAAAAAAGTTTGTAGCTCTAGTGCGTGATGTACCATTACGAATTTCACGTCGATTAAATGGGTCACCTTCTACGGTTCTGAATTTGCCACGGATAACACGATCAAGGGTTGTTGAGTTCCCTTCGATATCTATACGCTCTACAAATCGACGAGGGCCACGTTGGATTTCAATTTCAATATCAATTGTACGCGTGTCATCATTACGTGTGGTACGGGGTACGGATTGTACAAAGTTTTTACCCTCAGATGAGGCTTGGAAATCAATACGTTCTAAAACGTTATCCAGTTGGTCTGGAATATATGTAGATCCCTCTTTGAGAGTATTTAGTTTCTGGTAATCAGCTTCATCAATATCGTCTTCTAGGCTGATAATAGTAACTTCACCAAAACTATATTTTTGGCCTTCTTTGATGTTTAATGTTACTTGAAACGAATTCCGTTGTTTCGCAAATTCTGCTGTCGTTGATTCTACTTCAAAATCAATGTAACCGCGCTTTGCGTAGAAGGCACGTAAACGACTTTTATCTACTTCAATACGGTCTTCAATAAATGTATCACCTTTTACAATACCTTTAAAT
Source organism: Amylibacter sp. (assembly GCA_965206885.1). GTDB lineage: Bacteria > Pseudomonadota > Alphaproteobacteria > Rhodobacterales > Rhodobacteraceae > Amylibacter. Next base: position 369,163 of record CBDBLJ010000019.1, read on the forward strand.
AAACCAGATTGCTTTGTGGCAATGACACGTTTTAGGCGGCGATCAGAATATTTACGGTTTCCTAAAAATGTAATGCGGCCGATATCCGTAACACCGCCTTCTTTCACTTCAAAAACCAAATCAACACGATTGTCTGAACGGCGGATAATCTTTGGTTTCACTGTTGCAGCTAAGCGACCTGTAACAGAATACGCCTCTGCGATGGCTTGTGCATCAGCTTCAGCAATACGGGGAGAAAACGCACGGCGAGATTTCGATTCAACAAGTGCAATTAAGGCATCATCCTTAAGACGTTTATTACCTTCAATGCGGATTAAATTGATAGTGGGATGTTCAACAACTTCGATGACCAAACGGCCACGTTCTGGGTTTACATCAACAGTTTCAAACAAACCAGAATCAACCAGATTTTGAACAGCATCGTTAATTTGTCCCGGTGTCACGCGTGTACCTGGTGTAATACCAGAGAGTGAACGGATGGTATCCGAAGCAATACGTTCGTTTCCTGCAACATCAATACGACTAAATGTGGCCGAAGCTTGAGCGTGAGCCATAAATAAACTTGGTGCAATTGGCACGGTAAGTGCACTTAAACCAACTGCAATCACTGTGGATTTTAACGTTAATTTTAGGTTTTGATTATTGGTAACGAATTTCATTAGTTTAACTCTTATCTGCACTGTCCGCGATTTTTGCGGTATATCATGGCTTATTATGTTTCACCATCTTAATTTAACCGCTCTTTTAAAGCCGCATAATGTCATTGAAAGTTGCGAAAAGCATCAAGGATAAAAGCATTGTTATACCAATTGTCATGACGACTTGAATCGCTTTTGGGTTTGGTGGGCGGCGAAATACGGCTTCGTACAAATAGAGTACTAAGTGGCCACCATCTAAAACAGGAATTGGCATTAAATTTAAAAAACCAATAGCAGTGGAAATAAATCCAATAAGGGCAATAAGGTCCAAAAGCCCAGATGATGCTTGGTGGCCAGATATTTGGGCAATACCTATTGGTCCTTGTAAATTCTCAGCCCCTACATTGCCTGCAACAATTTGGTAAATTCCATCAAGGGAGCTGGTAATAACAAAGTATGTTCGATCAACCCCAGATTTCAAGGCTCTTAGAGGTGAAATACGTTCTTCAACTGGGAAGAAAGGCAATTCTGCACTGATACCAATCATCATACGTTTTTCAAATTTAGATTGTCCAATTTGAACGTCACGAAAGTCTGGTGTTATTGATAAATCAATGACATCCCCTTTTCGCCATACTTTCAAAGCGATGCTTTCTTCCTTTGCAGCTTTGATAATTGTTACCAAATGCGAAAAGGACATGATGTCAGTTCCATCCGCTGACAAGAGAACGTCGCCATTTTTCACACCAGCTTTACTGGCTGGTGATACTGGGAGGACTGATCCAATTAACGCTGGAGATAAGGATGGGCCTTGGATGATTATATCTTTTCCATCACGTATAACCGCATATTCTAAGGATGTTTCATCCTTTAGTTTGGAATATAGACCGTAGATATCGGCGAATGTATTCACTTCTATGCGGTTAATTGACAGGATTTCATCGCCTGAACGCAATTCTGATTGTGATGCTGGTAACGGCGCGATTTTACCAATAATAGGTGCATTTGAAACAGTCCCTAAATAAAATGCTACACCTGTAAAAATAACGATTGAAAGAATGAAATTAGCCGCAGGGCCCGCAAAAACTGTCAAAGCACGCTTGTAAAGTTTAGCACCGTTTAAAGTTTTGTGTCGCAAGGATGGATCAACGGTACTTGTTTTTAGACTACTACTGTCTGAATCTCCCAAAAACCGAACAAAGCCGCCAAGCGGAAAAGCTGATAATTGCCACTTGGTCCCATGTTTATCAACGCGTGATACAATGACAGGTCCAAATCCTAATGAAAACACTTCCGCGTGAATTCCGCACCAACGACCAACAATATAATGTCCATATTCGTGGATCGCGACAACGATGCTTAATACAATCACAAATGGGACGATTGTCGTTAAAAGAGGGCCTATTACGGGGATATAATTCAGAAAATCAAACATTGGTTATTCAGGGTATCCTGCAAGTTCATTTACAAAGTTCCTAGACCATGTATCAGCTTTGGCAATTTTGTCCATTGAATCTGCACTTGAATTGCTCATTTCCGCCGCGGAGTGTACGGTTTTTGCAATTAAATCAGCCATATCTAAAAAGCCAATCTTCGCATCTAGGAACAAATCGAGTGCTTGTTCTTTTGCCGCATTGAACACAGTGCCAGACAATCCACCCCTTTTCATGACCTCATGGGCAATTTGTATAGCAGGGAAACGCTCTGTATCTGCTGGGTAAAAGTTCAATTGTGATAGTCGAGAGAAATCTAAACGTTCAACACCAGTATTTTTGCGATTAGGCCAATAAAGTGCATAACCGATTGCTGCACACATATCAGGGTGGCCCATCTGTGCCATTATAGAACCATCGTTAAAACCTACCATACTATGAATGATAGATTGTGGGTGAACGACGACTTCTATTTGATCTTCATTGATATTGAATAATTCTTTTGTTTCAATTATTTCCATTGCTTTATTAAACATGGATGCGCTGTCAATTGAAATGCGCTTTCCCATTGACCAATTGGGGTGAGTTGCTGCTTGCTCTGGTGTCACTTTAGCCATCTCATTCAGAGGCATATTTAGGAATGGGCCACCTGATGCCGTTAAGAGGATACGTTCTACGTTCTGAATGTTTTCGCCGACCAGCGATTGGAATATTGCTGAATGTTCACTGTCCACAGGTAAAAGCGTGCATCCATGTCGGTTACATGTGTCTTTTAGTAAAGCGCCGCCACAGACAAGACTTTCTTTATTTGCCAAAGCGAGTGTTTTACTGTGCTGTGCCATAGCAAGGCTCATCTCTAAACCTGCGAAACCTACAACGGCTGACATTGCCCAATCAACAGATTGTGATGCAGCTTCTATAAGGGCAGATCGACCCGCAGTGGCAGATATAGATGTCCCTTTTAAGAGGTCTTTAAGTTGATCTAAGAGAGAGAGTTCTGATGTTACAGCAATTTTTGCATCTAACGATTTGGCAATCTCAGCCAGCTTCTCAATATTCTGACCACCACTTACAGCAACAACGTCGAAATTAGCTATATCGCCTTTTATGATCTTAACTGTATTTTGGCCAATTGATCCTGTTGCCCCAAAAATAGAGATACGGCGCATTAAAAGACACCAAATAGACCAGCAAAACCGAGTAAAAAGCAAACACCCAATACGCTATCAAAGCGATCTAATAAGCCTCCGTGTCCAGGGATAAGGTTACTGCTATCCTTAACCCCTGCCCGACGTTTTACGGCCGATTCAACCAGATCACCTGCTTGGGCGGCTATGGAAACCAAAACTGACGCGGGAATGAGTATCCAAGGTTGCGCATCAAAAATGACAAAGCAGAGACCAATAATTGCAGCCAATGCCCAGCCGCCTATTGTTCCAGACCAAGTCTTTTTTGGGCTAATACGAACCCAAAGTTTTGGGCCACCAAAGGTTTTGCCTGCAAAGTATCCGCCAATATCACTGGCTATAATGCAAAGAAGTAGCCAAATTGTTAGGGCAAACCCTTGTTCAATTCTAAAAGACCCTAAATCCGTTGTGGCTGCCATAAAGATTAGTAAACCAGCAAATATTGTAAACCGTGCTTTTTCCACGTGAAAGCTTGCCAACAATAAACATGGTAGCAGTTTCAATCCCGTTAAAGCTGTTGGAGACAATCCTATTGGGAAAAAGGATATGTAAACAAACCCCGCAACGAAAACACCAGATAGAATGGAAAGCCAATTGCGCGGGTCATGCATATGGCTGATTTCCCACGCCATAAGTCCAGCTACAACGATCAAAAGATATTGAAAGGTCGAACCGCCCTGCCAGAGTGTGAAACCTGCAACAGCCAGCATAACGATTGCAGAAGCTGTTCGCGTTGTTAGGTCAGAGAAGTCAGCTTTTGTGCTCATTTCCCAATCACAGACCCAAAGCGACGTTCACGTCCACGGAATTCAGCAAGCGTTTGTTCATAGATAGCGACTGTGAAATCAGGCCAAGATTCTTCTACAAAGGCGTATTCTGAATAAGCTGATTGCCAAGGTAGGAAATTCGATGTCCGATATTCACCAGATGTGCGAATGACCAAATCAGGGTCAGGTGTACCGAATGTATCTAAATACTGATTGATCGTCTCTTCTGTGATATCTTCTGGTGCAATATCGCCCGCTTGAACGGCTACCGCCATTTTTTGGGAAGCACGCACCAACTCATCACGACCGCCGTAATTTAAAGCAATATTAAGCTCTAATGCAGTATTATGCGCCGTCTGCTCTTCGATCCAATCGATTAATTTGCGTAGCTTCGCGTCCAACGGTTCACGGCAACCAATAAAGCGCATACGCACGCCTTCTGCCAACATATCTGCAGATTCTGCTAGGATATAACGACGAAAAATACGCATCAGACCTGATACTTCTTTTTCAGAACGCTTCCAATTTTCTGTGGAAAAAGCATAGAGCGTCAGATGTTTAACGCCGAATGTTTTAGATGCTTTTACGATTTTTTTAACCATACGTGCACCGCGCATATGGCCATCAAGCCGCTCTAGGCCGCGTTTAACGGCCCAGCGTCCATTGCCATCCATAATGATAGCAACATGTTGTAATTCTCTTTGAATGGAATGTGTCAAAATACTATCCCGCGATGGGACTCCGTTTATACCTGCATAATCTCTGCTTGTTTGGTCTCTAACACAGCATCAATCGCGGCAATAGCATTATCTGTAATGGTTTGGATTTCGTCTGACCAGATTTTTTGATCATCTTCACCCATGCCGTCAGCTTTGGCTTTTTTGATTTGATCCATGCCGTCACGACGAACGTTACGAATAGAAACTTTTGCGTTTTCCGCATATTGACCTGCCAATTTTGACAAGTCTTTACGGCGCTCTTCGTTTAATTCAGGGATTGGCAAGCGCAATGTCATACCGTCACCCACTGGGTTCATGCCCAAACCGCTGTCACGGATCGCTTTTTCTACAGCCCCAAGAAGACCTTTGTCCCAAACAGTTACTGTAATCATACGGGGTTCAGGAACATTCACTGTACCACATTGGTTTAGCGGCATTGAAGATCCATAAGCATCAACCATGACTGGATCAAGAATAGAAGCTGATGCGCGACCTGTACGCAAACTTGCAAATTCTGTTTTTAATGCGCCCATTGCACCGTCCATACGGCGTTCTAAGCTTTTAAGATCAATATCAATATCGGACATTACTGTCTCCCCATTTATGCTCTAAGTGGTTTAACCCACTGTCGTATAAGTTCCTTGCCCGCGCAAGATACCAGCCAAACCACCAGGCGTGTCTAGTGAAAATACGATGATCGGTAAATTATTGTCACGTGCCAATGCAATGGCTGATGCATCCATTACCTTAAGGTTCTTTTGCAGAACCTCGTCGTAGGATACAGCATCATAGCGCACAGCATCATCATTTGTTTTAGGATCTTTGTTGTAAATCCCGTCGACTTGCGTACCTTTAAATATCGCTTCGCAGTTCATTTCTGATGCGCGCAAGGTGGCCGCTGTATCTGTAGTGAAGAACGGATTACCTGTACCTGCTGCAAAAATACAGACACGTTTCTTTTCTAAGTGGCGTACAGCACGGCGACGAATGTATGGCTCGCAAACCTGATCCATAGGGATCGCAGAAATTACGCGTGTATGAACACTCAATGCTTCAAGCGCGCCTTGCATCGCTAGGGCATTCATGACCGTTGCCAGCATACCCATATAATCTGCAGTTGTACGCTCCATCCCTTGAGCTGATCCTTGAAGACCGCGAAAGATGTTACCACCACCAATAACAAGACAAACTTCCACGCCTAAATCGTGAAGGTTTTTCACTTCACGTGCGATCCGTTCAACTGTTGGGGGATTAAGTCCAAATCCTTGGTCGCCCATCAAGGCTTCGCCAGATATTTTTAAAAGAACTCGCTTATACGTTGGTTTTTCGCCAAGTTGCGATCCGTCGGACATAATCGACTCCTTAATTTATCGTTGCTGCAAATAATCGGAAATAGTGCATTGTTGCAATGACAAAGTGGTCCTTGATACGCTAAATGTCGCTTAGAAACCAATAATGAGCCGAATGTGACAGCCCTTCTTTCAGATACAAAGCCAATTTTAATCGCTGGGCCAACAGCGTCTGGTAAATCATCACTAGCTATTAATATTGCACGGCATGTGAATGGTGCAATCATCAATGCGGATGCTTTGCAAGTCTATGAAGGTTGGTCAATTTTATCTGCGCGTCCCCCACAAGAAGATTTAGATCAATGTCCACATTATATGTACGGGCATGTGGCAATGGACCATGCTTATTCTGCTGGAGAATGGTTACGGGACTTACAGAAACAGTTGGGTGAATGCTTTGATCGCGGCGAGCTACCAATTATTGTTGGTGGGACTGGTTTGTATTTTTCTACCCTGACGCAAGGGCTCGCGCATATACCAGAGGTTCCTACATCTGTTCGAGCTGAAGCTGATCAAATGGTGATAGACCATGGGCGTAATGTCTTTGCTGATATTCTGCAAAAAGATGATCCTGAGACATATGCACGTATCGATGTCCAAAACCCTGCTCGTACGCAACGCGCTTGGGAAGTTTTGAAGGCAACAGGCGTTAGCCTATCCAACTGGCAAGACCAAACGGAGCCCCCCCTTTTATCCGAGAATGATGTACATCTATTTTCACTGACCAGTGATACGGATTGGCTGAATGAGCGTATTGACCGTCGGTTTGACATCATGCTGGAACTTGGTGCGTTAAGGGAATGCCAAGCAGTGTTAGACGCAGGTTCGTGGGACGAAAATCTACCATCTTGCAAAGCCATCGGCGCAAAAGAGCTGGTTTCTTATCTTCATGGCAACATGGATTTGACTGATGCGATTGAAGCTGCAAAATTACAAAGCAGACGATATGCGAAGCGGCAGCGTACGTGGTTTCGTGGGCGTATGAAAAATTGGACAAAATTGCACTTATCAAACAGTACCTTTGATTTGCAACAAGTGTTATAAGCAAAATATTGCTAAAAACATGTCCTTACGTTTAGTGTGCCTTTGCTAGGTAATACGAATCGGATATTTGGCTATCTAGCTAAAGTCATATAGGACTACTGTATTTTGACGCATTCTCATCTGATGCAAAGTAAACAAACTGTTTTCGTTAGCGCGCTTGCCCCGAGTGTTCGCAATTTCTTACCAGAGTTACGCATGGACGGACAAAACGGTATGCATAAGATACTTTGGATATCCAAAGGCAATGCTCGGATTATGGTCGATGGTGTAACCAAGGGGGTTGGAGCCAATACATTCATTTATGTTCCTTGCAACGTACCGCATGTATTTGAGGTTGGTGCTAATACTTATGGCTCTTTTATTTCAATCGATCCTAATTCCAACCTGAATATGCCAAGGCATACGTTTATTTTCCCAGTGCTAAATATTATGAGGCAATCGGAAGTGACCAAATACATAGATTGTATCGTTAGCGAAGCCACATCAGATATTGAGGGCCGTTTTCTTGCGATGGAATCGCATGTAAGTCTGCTGATCGTTCATATTTTGCGTATGACAGGTGATAAGATCGAAACAGTCAAAGAAACGGCATCGCAAAAATTGATGCGCCGTTTTTCAAGAATTTTAGAACGCCAGTATAGTACAGGACGATCTTTAAGCGAATATGCCGAGGCGCTTGGCGTGACAACCACACATCTATCTAGGGTATCTCGGACGTTGAACCACAAATCCGCAGGGCAAATTATCCAAGAACGTGTTCTAAGTGAAGCAATGCAACTCTTATTACATAGTGATATGAAGGTTCAGGATATTGCAAAAAGTCTTGGGTTTAGCTCTCCTGCCTATTTCACACGGTTGTTTAACTCTAAATTGAATCAAACGCCGAAAGATTACCGGAAATCACGCGCACGCGGCCCTGAGGAAACACAACGTATTCGTGCTAGAGGGTTATAATGCCAGATAATTTTGCATCGTTACCTGAACCACCATATTATGCGGTGATATTTACCAACCAACGTACGGATTTTGATGCTGGTTATGCCGAAATGTCCGAAAAGATGGTTGAAATGGCAGCCGTTCAGCCTGGATATATAGGTGTTGAAAGTACACGTGACGCGGCTGGATTGGGCATTACAGTAAGTTATTGGGCCAACGAAGAATCTTTGCTTGCTTGGAAAGCGGTTGCTGAACACGCATTTGCGCAAAAGATGGGGCGCGAAAAATGGTATGACTATTATATAACGCGTATTGCGAAGGTCGAACGTCACTATGACGGCCCTGCTGGGCGTTAATTTTAGTCGCCATATTCACCTTCATAAATTCCGCCATCTTTGGCAATAAACCTAATCTTTAAACCATCAGAATTACGTTCTAGATCATAGCAAACCCATGTTGCTGCTGGAGGCCAAACAGAACAATATTGATTGTTTTCGGCGCGCCATTTTCCGTTCGTAGGCATCTGTGCTTCGTATAATGTACGTCCATCAGCATAAAACACTTGTATGGCTTGAGCATATTTCACTGTTCTACCATTTAAGGCCGTTTGGATTTCTGTGTTGGATAGTTTTTGCCAAGTTTCAGCAAAGGCCATATTGCCAATCATCGTGAATATAATGGTCAATCTTAGCATAAAGGTCCCCTGTCCTTGCGTCTTAAGTCGCATCAGTTTAAGAGGCACCCGACACTCCTACAACCACAAAAAGGTCCTGCCATGATCCCTCGTTATTCCCGTCCTGAAATGGTCGCTATCTGGTCACCAGAAACTAAATTCCGCATCTGGTATGAAATCGAAGCGCACGCTTGTGATGCGATGGCTGATCTGGGCGTTATTCCACGCGAAAATGCTGATGCGGTTTGGAAAGCTAAGGATGTAGAATTTGACGTGGCGCGTATTGATGAAATCGAAGCTGTAACAAAGCACGACGTTATTGCGTTCCTAACACATTTGGCAGAGCACGTTGGCAGTGATGAAGCCCGCTTTGTCCACCAAGGTATGACATCATCAGATGTTCTGGATACGTGTTTCAACGTACAATTGGTAAAAGCGTCTGACATCTTGATCAAAGGTCTGGAAGATTTGTTGGTCGCTTTGAAGCGCCGTGCGCTTGAGCATAAGATGACAATCCGTATCGGTCGTTCACACGGTATTCATGCTGAACCCACAACAATGGGCCTGACATTTGCACGTTTTTATGCGGAAATGGATCGTAATCTGGACCGTTTGAAAGTGGCACGTGCAGAGATTGCAACTGGTGCTATTTCTGGTGCGGTTGGTACTTTTGCGAATATTGACCCTGCCGTTGAAGAGCATGTTTGTGCAAAACTAGGTTTAGAGCCAGAACCTATTAGTACTCAGGTCATTCCACGTGATCGTCACGCAGCATTCTTTGCAGCTTTGGGTGTTGTTGGGTCTTCGATCGAAAATATCGCAATTGAAATTCGTCACATGCAGCGTACAGAAGTTTTGGAAGCCGAAGAGTTCTTTTCTAAGGGGCAAAAAGGTTCATCTGCGATGCCACATAAACGCAACCCAGTTCTATCTGAAAACCTAACAGGTTTGGCACGTTTGGTGCGTATGGCTGTTGTACCTGCAATGGAAAATGTAGCGCTTTGGCATGAACGTGATATTTCACATTCGTCTGTAGAGCGTAATATTGGCCCAGACACATGTATCACTTTGGATTTTGCTTTGGCGCGCTTGACTGGTTTGGTGGACAAGCTGGTTATCTATCCTGATAACATGCTTGCAAATATGAATAAGTTCCGTGGTTTGGTTATGTCACAACGTGTTCTTTTGGCTTTAACGCAAGCAGGTGTGAGCCGTGAGGACAGCTATAAACTGGTTCAGCGCAATACAATGAAAGTTTGGGAACAAGGTAAAGATTTTAAAACTGAGCTTCTTGGTGATGACGAAGTATTGAAAGCTTTGAGTGCGGAACAGATCGAAGAAAAGTTCGACCTTGGCTATCACACGAAGCATGTTGATACAATTTTCAAGCGTGTTTTCGGATAATCGAAAGTAATTTTCGGAAAACAATCGATATAGACTACCTAAAAGTTAGCCTATTTTCAAAAAGAGTGATTAAAATCACTCTTTTTTTTTTGACCTTACGTCATGATGATTTTACTTTGAATCAAATTTTTAGAGTTTGATCGATGTAACGGAAGACTGTTATTACCTCGCGGTGGTGTTGTCTTACGTGGATAATTTTGGTCCAGCAGGAATGCGTGTACTGTTTATGTCGATCTTTTTGTTTGTGTATATTAAGGCCTCAGATTTTTCTGAGGCCTTTTTCTTTTTAAATCTCATTCATGATTTCTGTTTGTGCGACAGTCATCAATTCAGACATTTTTGCTCGTAGTTCATCTTCACTAACACGGTTATTTAAGTCACCACTGAGTTTCCGAAACACATCTTCGTCACCAGGTTCTTCTAAATCAGCGCTGACGACTGTGGCTGCATAAGTTTGGACATCCACACCAGCCTTACCTATTAATTTTGCAGCCCATTGGCCCAGTAATTTATTCCGCCGGGCTTTTGCCTTGAATCGCATTTCTGCATCATGCGCAAACTTTGTTTCAAATGCATTTTCGCGGTCATCAAATGTTGTCAATTTAGCCTCCTGTGAAATTTCCTTATATTATATATGTGGTAACGAAATGAGGCAATACAAGCTGGCAAATGAATAAGTTCAGATAGATGTGAGACTGTTTTTTTGTTGCCAAGATTTAGGCGGCCTCGGAGACTGAGTATTGTAAAAAACCAACTCACGAGGCCAATATGCAAATCATAAGACTGCACAAGAACGTTTATAAACTTTATGCTTGGGCGCGGACACAAGAATGTTTGGATGCGTACCGTATCAAATACGAAGACACGGTTCGGCAATGGGAAGCTTTACGCGCAGAGGGTGTTTCTCTAGCAAAATGCGCTGAATTTGTCGGCATCTCTCGGTCTACTTATTATCGCTACAAGCGGGTTTTGAAGGATTTGGCGCAAGGGATTATGCCGCCATCAAAGGCCCCAAAACACCGCAATAAGTCACAGTGGGGTGAGGCAGAAAAACAGTTGGTGCTCGAAATTCGCCGCGACAATAAAACCTACGGTAAGGAAAAAATAGGGGCCATCTTGCGGCGCGATAAAAACCAAATCATAAGCGATAGCACCGTGGGGCGTATCTTGGGTTTTCTACGCAAGAAAGGCCTGATTACACGATCAAGGTCTGCACCACAAAAGCGCAAGCGTAACTTCTCCAAGGGCCACGCCAAAGGATGGAAATATAAGGATTACAAAGATATAGAGATTGGAGAACGTGTGCAGATCGACCACATGACTGCCACGAAAAACGGCGTCACCTGCAAGCACTTTCAGGCCTGGGAACGGCGTAGCAAGCACATCCACGCGCAAATTTATTCGAATGCCACCGCACGCTCTGCCAAACGGTTTTTGGAAGAGCTTGTGGAAATAGCTCCCTATAAAATCCTCTCAATTCAAGTTGATGGTGGCTCCGAGTTTATGGCCGATTTTGAGACGGCGTGTGAGCAGATGAAAATCCCGCTCATTGTATTGCCGCCAGCCAGACCGAAATACAATGGTGGCGTTGAGCGTGGAAACCGCACCTTCCGCGAGGAATTCTATGATTGTTGTGATCTGATTGCCGATAGCATTGGAGCTATGCGGTTTGAACTGAGAAAAGCTGTCGAAAAATATAACACATTCAGACCACATCACGCCTTGAAAGGTAAGACACCCATGGAGTACCTTCGAATCACTCAGGCCGAAGCCGCGTGAGTCTCAAAACACATGAACCTATACACAAAGGAATGGCCTTGCTGGTCGGCAAGGGACAGCATATAGAGTGCATACGGTAAGGGGCTATGTGAGTCCCCCACCCTATATATGGAGACCCCCATGGCCAAGGGCGCAAAAATATACGAAGGCAAAGCCAAGACGCTTTATGAAGGTCCAGAGCCTGGGACAATTGTTCAATATTTCAAAGATGATGCGACTGCATTCAACGCAGAGAAAAAAGACGTCATTGATGGGAAAGGTGCATTGAACAACCGCTTTTCAGAGCATTTCATGCAAGGTTTGGAAAGCATCGGCCTTCCAACACACTTTATCAAACGTCTCAATATGCGCGAGCAATTGGTTAAACGTGTAGATATCATTCCTTTAGAAGTGATCGTGCGTAATGTTGCTGCTGGCAGCATGTCCAAACGTTTAGGCATTGAAGAAGGCACAAAATTGAACCGCCCATTGGTTGAGTTCAGCTATAAAGACGACAGTCTTGGTGATCCGTTGGTGGCCGAAGAACATATCCTTGCTTTGGAATGGGCCACACAACGTGAATTGGATGAGATGATTTCCATGGCTTTACGTGTGAATGATTTCCTATCTGGTACAATGCATGCTGTTGGGATCAAATTGGTTGATTTCAAAATCGAAATTGGCCGCCTGACTGAAAATGATTACCAGCAATTGGTGATTGCAGATGAGATTAGCCCAGACAGTTGTCGTTTGTGGGACATTGAAACTGGTCGCAAACTAGACAAAGATGTGTTCCGTCGTGATTTGGGCAGCTTAACGGATGCTTATTCTGAAGTGGCCCGTCGTCTGGGATTACTCCCTAAGAATAACTCTACACCTAAACTTGTAAAATAAGAGGCAAGACCGATGAAAGCACGTGTACATGTGACCCTAAAAAATGGCGTTCTAGACCCTCAAGGAGCGGCAGTGCGCCACTCACTTGGTGCTTTAGGCTTTGATGGTGTTGAAAAAGTACGCCAAGGTAAGATCATCGAGATGGATTTGACAGAGACGGATGCTGGTAAAGCAGAAGAACAAGTCAAAGCTATGTGTGAAAAGCTTTTGGCGAATACAGTGATCGAAGACTACGCAGTGGAAATTCTATAATGCGCGCAGCAGTTATCCAATTCCCCGGCTCTAACTGTGACCGCGACCTTGCTGTCGCTTTTGACAAGGTTTCTGGTCACAATAAACAGACACAAATGGTTTGGCACAAAGAAAGTAGCCTGCCGCAAGGTTTGGATGTGATTGGTATTCCAGGTGGTTTCTCTTTTGGGGATTATCTGCGGTGTGGTGCTATTGCGGCCCGTTCCCCAATCATGCGCTCTGTCATCGATTTTGCAAACAAAGGCGGTTATGTCGTTGGGGTTTGTAACGGTTTTCAGGTTTTGACTGAAAGTGGATTGCTACCAGGTGTTTTAATGCGTAATGCGCAGCTTAAGTTTGTCTGTAAAGATGTTGATCTTAAAATAGAAACTACGAACTCTATCTTTACAAATGAGCATAAAAAAGGGGACATTGTCACCTACCCTGTTGCACATCACGAAGGTAATTATGTGGCTGATGCAGAAACGCTAAAGACGCTTCATGGCGAAGACCGTGTTGCTTACACATATGCGAACAATCCGAACGGTGCGATGGATGATATCGCAGGTATTCTATCAGAAAACCGCCGTGTGTTGGGAATGATGCCACACCCAGAACGTTTGAATGATCCTGAATTGGGTGGCGTAGACGGTTCTAAGCTCTTTGAAAGTATCGCAGGCGCGCTTGTTTCCGCTTAATATAGCACAAATTATCGTATTTGACTTGAGCGAGGCGCGCACTGCGCCTAGAGTTCTGTAATGGCTATTGATGCTTCTATATCGTCTATAAATTCAAAGCGCACTAATCTGTTTCTAAGATTTGGCTTGTTGTTTATTATCATAACGGCCTTTGCTGTTATGTATTTGAGCAACCTATATTTTTCAGAGCGTTTTACACAGAAAACACGTGGTAATGCGGAACGCCAACTATCGCTTTATAGCGGGCGTATTATCAGTGACTTGCAACGCAGCTCTGTGGTGCCATTGCTTTTATCTCGCGACACTACATTAATTTCTGCACTAAATAGTTCAGATTTTGTCGCCTCTTCTCAACGCCTTATCAGTTATCAAGATGATATTGGTGCCAAAGAAATTTCCCTACTGAATGCCGAAGGCCGTATTGTCGCAACCAGTAACCGACAAAAATTAGGTGGTTTTCTAAATAATCAACCTGTTTATGTTGCGGCCATTCGCGGCAGTAATACAGTGTTTACCAGCTTTAAAAATGAAAGCGGTGCTACTGGGTATTACTTTTCGCGTCGTGTACAAAGCAGCAATCAAACCGTCGGCATCATTGTGGTCGAGGTGGATCTGGACGGTTTGTTCGACACATGGTCTAAAAATGATGCAACATTGATCGTGACGGACAGTGAGGGTGAAATCCTCTTATCCACGGAACGCCAGTTTCAAAACCAAACATTAGTCGAAGCGCTATCAAATCAACCCGTTTTGACCACTATGGAACGTGCATTACGTGCAACGGGGGAATGGTCAGGGTCTGTGGCTGATGCATATATCCGAGGACAGCCCTTGTTCCGTATTGACGAGAAAGTTCCTTTTCAAGGGTGGAATATTGTATATCTGGCTTCGTTTGAAAGCATTCGCGCCCGTGTAAACGGCATTTTGGCACTTGAAATCATGGGATACGCTATGGTTCTCGCTGTGATGTTTTACATACTTTCAAAACGCGCGATTAGAAAATCTTTTGTGTTCCAAGCGGAATCTGCAGAGCTGCGGACCTTGAATGAGCGGCTAACATTGGAAATTTCACAACGTGAAGAAGCAGAGCGTAATTTGCAGGTGGCTGAACAAAGTTTGGCGCAAAGTTCCAAGCTTGCAGCCTTGGGGGAAATGTCTGCGGCTGTTAGCCATGAGTTGAACCAACCTTTGGCTGCAATGCGTACTTATTTGGCTGGTGCTAAACTGTTGCTTAAACGCCGCCGACCAGAGGAAGCCATCAGTAGTTTTCAACGCATTGATGACCTTATTGAGCGTATGGGCGCTATTACAAAGCAATTGAAGTCTTATGCTCGAAAAGGTGGCGATGATTTGCAACCTGTTGATCTACGTACTGCAGTTCAAGGCAGCATGTCGATGATGTCGCCACAGTTGAACCAACTGGAAATTGAAATTACCGAGACTATGCCCAAAGAACCTGTGATGATTTTGGGCGATATGGTGCGCATTGAGCAAGTGATCGTAAACCTGCTGCGGAACGCGATTGATTCGATGAAAGTACAAGGTGATCGTCAGTTAGATATCCTGCTTGTTGCGGGTGATATGGCAAAATTATCTATTAAAGACAATGGTCCAGGTATTGAAAATTTGGACAATCTGTTTGAGCCTTTCTACACAACCAAACAACCAGGTGATGGTGTTGGTCTTGGTTTGGCGATCTCATCTGGGATAGCTAATGATTTGGGTGGGCGACTTCTCGCCCGAAATGTCAGTCCGCGTGGTGCGGTGTTTGAGTTCCAAATCCCTATGATTAAACAAGAGATTGTAAAAGCGGCGGAGTAAAAGCCAAATGGCAGAGCAGATGACAATAGCAATCGTCGATGACGAGCAGGACATGCGTGAAAGTATATCGCAGTGGTTGACCCTTTCTGGGTATCGCACGATCACCTTTCCCAGTGCGGTTCACGCATTAAAGGAAATTGATGCGGATTTTCCAGGGATCATTATTTCAGATGTTCGAATGCCCGAAATTGACGGAATTCAGTTCCTTAAAAAAATTCAAAGTATGGATAACACGCTTCCTATGATCATGATCACAGGGCACGGTGATGTTTCTATGGCTGTGGAAGCGATGCGCATTGGGGCATATGATTTCCTTGAGAAACCTTTTAATCCAGAACGTATGGCTGAATTGGCCAAGCGTGCGGTGCAAACACGCCGCTTACAGTTGGACAATCGAACTTTGCGCCGTGAATTATCTGACGGTACAGTTTTGCTGCGCAAATTGATGGGGACCAGCCCTGTTATGGAACGTTTGCGCGAAGATATTTTGGACTTGGCACAAGCTGATGGTCATATCTTGATTTCAGGTGAAACAGGCACTGGCAAAAGTTTAATTGCTCATGCGTTGCATGCTTGTGGTTCGCGCCAAGGTAAGAAATTTATTACGGTGAATTGTGCAGCCTATACAGAGGATGAGTTATCCAAGCGGTTGTTTGGGCCGAATGATGATGCAACACCTTTTCTGGACGCTTCTTTGGGTGGCACGTTGTGTCTTGAGGATATCGAATCCCTGCCCGCGTCCATTCAGGCAAAGCTTTTGAATGCAATCACAGAATATGATCGCGGTGAAGTCTCTCAATTGCGGATCATTGCGATTTCTAATGAGCCTGATCCAAACAAATCTTTGGATGATACCATACGTCAAGACTTGTACTTTAGATTGGCGGCCATGCAGATCACGCCTCCACCATTGCGTCAGCGTGGTGAGGATATTTTGACGTTGTTCACACGTTATGCCGAAAACTTTGCGGATGAATATGGGTGTGATCAACCAGAAGTCTCTGCTGAGGATGCCGCGAAATTATTGCAAGCGCCTTGGCCTGGGAATATTCGCCAGCTGATCAATTTGGCAGAACGTGCTGTGCTACAAAGTCGTCGTGGGAGCTATTCTATCTCTAGTTTGTTGATGGCTGATGGGGATCAGGAAACGCCTGAAGTAATCGAAGATGGCAAACCGTTGAAGGAGCATGTTGAAGCGTTTGAACGTATGTTGATTGATAACACGATGCGCCGTCACAAAGGCTCGATTCAGTCCGTTATGGAAGAATTAAAATTGCCGCGTCGCACGTTGAATGAAAAAATGGCGAAATATAGTCTGACCCGTTCGAATTATGTGGGTTAAGGATGTATAATACTAGGTGTCCCAGTTAGGACGCCTACATAAGTAATTGTTAATATTATATAAAGTGCATATTTAAGCTTATATTTGACACCCAACATACTCAATGCACACATTGGTTATTTGATTAATTAGCCAGTTCCTTTTGTGCCTCTTCGTTGCCTTGTTGTACTGCGCGTTTTAAATAGTACATGTATTGCTGTTGATCGGCGGAAACCACGTTGCCATCACGATACATGGTTGCAACTTTGTAGCTGGCTTTGGCTTGTCCTTTATCCGATGCCTCTGTGAGGTAAATCACACCAAGGCGGTGATTGGTACTGGTTGATTTACCAGCTAAGATGAGATTGCCATAATATTCCAGCGCGCGCGGATAACCAGCGATAGCACTGCTTTGTACAAGAATATCTGCGTCCATCCGCTGTGTTTCGTTTAAAGCACTTTCTAGCAATAATTTACCTAAACGGTATTTGGATGGTATGTGACCAAGATGAGATGCGCGACGGAATGCACGTTCGGCTTCTGCTGGGTTTTTAGGGGTATAGAGACCTTCATCATGTAGCAAAGCAAGGTGATAAAGGGCCGCCGCATAGTCCATTTTCCAGCCAGCATGTTGCATATATTCAAAGGCTTGTTTGTTACCTGTTTTGTCAAAACCTCGTCCCATTTGATAGAGCAGTCGTGGTTTGATATTGTCTGGCGTACCATCGTAAAGGAGTGCAAGCTCGCAGGCAGCGATTGCTTGCCGACCATCAAGATCGCCCCAAGATACGCCAGGTGCTGTTGCTCTTTGATCCCAAGTATGGGCGGCTAACCTGTCACATTCGTCTGTCGCTTTGGCAGCACGGATGCGTGCCTGTTCTGCGTCCGAAGCTGCCTGAGCAATTGTATGGGCGTCGTCACTGACCATTGCCATTGTATCTGAAATCGCGGCACGCGAACCTGTAAGAGAGACTGGATATTCATCCCCACCAAATGTGAAGAGCACTGATGCCTTTGATTGGAGGAATTCAAGGACATCGCGACCTATGGGATAAAATACAGCATTCACATTAGCGGATACTGTTTCAATTTTAATGAGCTCGAGGTTTAAGCCATAAGATTCGCTTGATCCGTCAGCATTGGTAAATGTCAGTATGGGATTATCGGCCCCGTCTTTTGGCTGCACGGTGAAGAAAAGATACCACCGCTTTTCTGTGGCATTATATAGGACCCCTGCGTGCAAAGATTCGTTGTCAGTTGTGGATGCAGGATAAACCGCCGTATGATTGCCTTTGCCAGAAGCATCTGGCCTATTCCCCCAACTTTGAGCGGTTGCTGAAGCACTGAATGTTAGAAAGAGCAGAAGGATCGGTGTAATAAGGCGGGCATAAAATAGCATGAATTTCCCCTTTTGTTGCAGCAACCTTAGTGAAAAAACATTGGGTATCAAGGAATTTCAAAGTGATTGGAGTTGCTGTGGTGAGACCAGAACCCATCAAAACTGGCTAGGTATTTCCTATGAATTTTTGAACTAGCGTACGATTTTCGCCTGATAAAACTGGCTCTTTCGATGCTAAAGCTGCATGGCAAATCGACAGTAACTCTTTGTAGGATGAAGGGGTTGCGCGCAGGACTGAAGAGTTGCGAGTAAGAATGCTTACCAAGAGGTCACCCGCATAGAAATTCCCCTCTACAAGCGGCTTTTTCCGAAGTTTATCAATAGCTATGGGTAATAGAAAAGATACGCCAATATTCTGGCCAATCGTTTTTTGCAGATCTGCAATCGTGAAATCTGACAAAGGCTTTTTCCGCAACTCGTGGCAACGTGTAACAAGCCCTGAATGAAAGCTTGGCGCGGGCCAAACATCGTCTTCTAGTTGCTCCAGTGTTAAATGACTATTCTTCATACTATGTGATGATTGCAAAAAACTGTATATTTATCAATGCGGGTAGTGCCTGAATGACTGTAAACAGTACAATGCCCTGCTTAAAGGTCTGACAATGCTGTTTCCAAGTCTCCGTACCCCGTGAAACGACGTTCTAAGGGTAATCCCATTTTATCGGCAACGGCTTGGGCTTTGGCATCTAGTTTTGGGTCACTGATTTGGGCTTGATAGACCATTTTTGTGTAGTTTCCGAAGTACATTTCGTGCAATTCGGGATGGCGGTCCAGGCCCATAGGTTTCCAGATGAAGGCGTCGAATTGTTTGACTAGGAAATCGGTCAGATAAAACGCTGTGAATTCATCTTCGGAAATCTCTGCGAATTTATCATTGCCCTCAAAAAAGCTATAACAATGTGGGCCTTCCACCATTTCTACGCCCAACTCTGCGCATTTGGTTTGGAGTAAGCCGCCTGTGCCGCAATCCGCATAAACCACGAAGATAGTTTCATAGTCGTCTCTGAACTTTAAAACGGCCTCTTCGACAGCGGCTGGTATTTTATCGGGGTATAGATGCAGTTTAGCCGGCAGACATTGCAGGTCCATATGGTCCCATTTGTTCAGCCGTTTCAGTGCAAGTATTTCATGAGCTAATGCACCACATGCCAAAAGTAAAACGCGCCCAAGGTGGTCCTTAGGCGCATTCAAACCTTTTTCAGTCAACGTGTTATCATCGACTGTTAATGTCATTATGCACTCAATTGGTTGTGCTTTTTAGCCATGAATTCTTTGGCTGTTTCAACGGCAACCGCTGCATCACGACAATATGCATCTGCGCCAATGGCTTTACCGAACTCTTCGTTCAATGGTGCACCGCCAACCAAGATAGTATAATCATCACGCATACCTTTTTCGACCATCGTATCAATGACGACTTTCATGTAAGGCATTGTTGTTGTCAAAAGCGCCGACATACCAAGGATGTCGTAATCGCCCTCTTCAAGCTCTGTTAGGTAGTTTTCAACTGGGTTGTTGATGCCAAGGTCTTTAACCTCAAAGCCAGCACCTTCCATCATCATTGTCACAAGGTTTTTGCCGATGTCGTGAATGTCACCCTTCACAGTACCGATAACCATGTTGCCCAAACGCGGTGCGCCTGTTTCTGCCAACAATGGTTTTAGAATGGACATGCCACCCTTCATTGCATTCGCAGCAAGCAAAACTTCTGGAACGAACAAAATACCATCGCGGAAATCGATTCCAACGATGCGCATGCCTTCAACCAAAGCTTTGGTCAAAATATCATATGGCATCCAATCACGAGCAAGAAGGATGTTAACAGATTCTTCGATTTCTTCCTTCATGCCATCATAAAGGTCATCGTACATTTGTGTAACGAGCTCATCGTCTGAGAGTTCGGCTAGAATGATATCGTCTTCATCTGACATCGGGTATTCCTTATATAGTATACGGCGTTAGCTCATTAGACGTTCGCCGTTTTTAAGCTATTTATCTTTTCTTTTTACGACAAAACAGAACAACACTGCGACGTATTAACCTCTGCGGCGCTTGCGACGTGCTGGCTGGTTCGATGTATCGCCTGTTCCGTCATATTCTGAGGAGAATGGACCGATGGTTGTACTGATCTGTTCTAACGTAGGTTTTTCGCCTTTTGCAGTGCTGTCCAATGCTTTGCGCATAGATGCCAAATGCTCTGGCATTGTACCACAGCAGCCACCAATAATCGTAGCGCCAGCATTACGCGCCAAAAGTGCGTATTCAGCCATTAATTCAGGCGTTCCGTCATAGTGGATGTGTCCATCTACGTATTTCGGGATACCTGCATTCCCTTTGGCAATAATCGGACGTTCCGTCCCTGTTTCAGCAAACCCCATAACAGTACGTAGCAAATCAGATGCGCCTACACCGCAGTTTGCGCCAAAACCAAACGGCTTATATTCCATACCAGCGATCATTTCGACCATACCAGTTGATGTTGTCCCCATCATGGTGCGCCCTGCGGTGTCGAAACTCATCGTGCCGCACCAATCAGCGCCTACATTACGCATCGCTTCTGCGGCGGCTGCATATTCTTCTGGAGCAGAAATAGTTTCAACCCAAAGAACATCTGCGCCGCCTTCAAGTAGGCCGTGTGCTTGTTCTTCGAAAATTTCTACTGCATCTTCATGAGAGAGTGTTCCTGCTGCACCCATAATTTCGCCAGTTGGACCAACAGAGCCAGCAACCACAATATCACGATCAGATTTATCCGCCACTTCACGACCGATTTCTGCAGCCATGCGGGACAATTCACGGGCACGGTGACCAGCATTGTGCAACTTCAAACGCGAGGCGTTACCGCCAAAGCTATTTGTCAAAAATAAATCAGATCCTGCATCAACAGCGCTTTGATAAAGCTTTGTGATCCGGTCTGGATGCTCTTCGTTCCACATTTCAGGGGCGTCACCAGCCATCAAACCCATATTGAATAGATTCGTCCCAGTGGCACCGTCTGTTAAAACAAAACCTTGTTTATCAATGATTTTCTGTAGGATATTTGACATGTTTACGTCCAGTTCTAATAGTCACAGCAAAATACTGTTATGTTAACAAGCCTGTGACACAGATTTCCCTATGAAACAAATGCATATTTAGCATAACAATTATGTATTTTGTTCATTTAAGCTTTATGTAGCAATGGCTTTCTTTGCGACAAGACGTAAACGTTCAATCATTGCACGTAAGCCATTTGAACGTTGTGCAGACAAATGTTGATCTAATCCGAGCTTTGCAAAAGACCCTAAAGCATCAATCTCTAAAGCGTCTTTAACCGTATTCCCTGCATAGAGCACTTTTAGAATAGCAATCAAACCACGCACGATCATGGCATCAGATGTGCCATCAAAATCTAAAACCGCAGATGGACCCGTCCCTGAAATCTTGGGGGCGATCCAGACCTGAGAAGCACATCCATCCACTTTTAATGCATCCACTTTCAATGCGTCATTTAAATCTGGCATGGCTTTGCCCATCTCAATGACATGACGGTAGCGATCTTCCCAATCATCAAGGAATTCAAACGTGTCGATGATATCTTCAAATGTTTCTGACATGGTTTCTACTCATTGTTTTTCAATGACCTAAGACTGCAATCATCAAAGGTCCAGTGTTTTTCGAGGTTTTGATCGACAGAAGGCTTTTCTTTAAGTTAGAGTTTGGGTATCTGTTACCGAAGAGCATTTGGGAAGATACATGAAAAATACTTTCATCATGATTATTGTAAGCAGCTTAATCGCTGGTTGTGGCGTATTCGGAAGCTTTGGCAGTTCCGCAGGCAGCAGTGCTGGTGGCAGTTCAGGTGGAAGCTCTGGCGGCAGTTCTGCTGGTAAGTTGGACACCTCTAAAAACCTATCTTTTAGGTGTATTTTGTGATTCAATATTTTCAGGAGGATATTTTGATGCACGAAGCAGGATTGTTTGATTTTTCTGATCATCTTGAGCGTTTGTCTAAAACAGGCGACCCACTTGTCGCGCTTTCTGAGCATGTGGATTTTGAGATGTTTCGGTGTGCACTGACAAGTGCACTTAACTATGGAGAGCGTCCACAGGGGGGTCGTCCGCCCTATGATGCGGTTATGATGTTTAAGATTTTGATATTAGCGTCGATGCATAATTTAAGTGATGAGCGGATGGAGTTTCTGATCCGCGATCGTTTTAGCTGGTTGCGTTTTCTTGGTTTGCAAATTGGGGAGCCGACGCCAGATCAAAAGACCATTTGGGTGTTTCGGGAGAAGTTGACCCAAGCGGGTGTGTTGACTGATTTGTTTGCAACCTTTGAGGATCATTTACGTAATCGGGGTTACAAACAAACTGGGGGACAAATTGTAGACTCATCGCTGATTGCAGCCCCACGCCAACGTATGACTTCAAGCGAGAAAGCCCGCGCCAAGGCTGGCGAAGATGCAAAAGATATCTGGCCTGATAATCCAGCCAAGGCGGCACAGAAGGACACCGACGCACGGTGGATGGTCAAGTATAGCAAGGCTAAAACGACCAAGACGGGTGAGAAAGATGCGGGGTTAGTTGATATTTCCGTACCTCACTTTGGCTATAAAAACCACATCAGCATTGACCGTAAGTTTCGGTTTATCAGAGGTGAAAAAACAACAGATGCAGCGCGCTATGACGGTCATGAGTTGGCGTCAGTGCTCACCAAGGACAATCGTTCTGGCAAGGTTTGGGCCGATACAGCTTACCGCACCAAGAGCAATGAGGCATGGCTTAAGGCCAATGGATTTTTCTCCCACATCCACCGTAAAAAACCAAAAGGCAAACCAATGCCCAAACACATCGAGCGCGGTAATGCGACACGTTCTATATTTCGCACCTGTGTCGAGCATGTCTTTGGTCATCAGAAGGGCCCGATGGATTTATCCATTAGAACCATCGGAATTCAACGCGCCACAACAAAGATGACACTCGCCAACATAACCTACAATATGAAGCGTCTCATCTTCCATGAACGACGGCAAGCCACAGCCTGAATCCGTCTAGAATTCAGAAATACCCGCTCAGGCGGCTCCATAAAGCATGAATGCCGCATAAAACGGAACAAAACAGGCTTTTTTTGCGTCAAAAAGCAGCCTGCCGTAAAAAATGCCTATCAAATACCTCTGGAATTAGCGGTTAATCGAGGTGTCCAGTTTGGTAAAAAACGCGAAAAAGAAGTTGTGCTTGAAACACGCAAAGAAGTTGAGGATTTGCGTGAGTTGCTTCCGACAGTAAAAGATGTGGTTGTGGATCGTTTCCATGGTGGTGCCATTGTACGTGCAACAGCAACCGCAGCTAATGTTGGCTACCATAATGTTCACCTTGCGCCTGTGAATGGTGGCCTGCCGGATGAAAATGGTGTTGTAACCTTTGAATTCAAAGGCGAATTACCTGCCGTTGGTGTTGCTCCAACAACGGAGAGATCACGTGAAATCATCGCGGCAAACTCTATTTCTGCCAAGATTATTCCATCGGTACGAACTGTAAGAGTTGTTGCTGCACAAAATGAAATCAGCGTTCGTAAACGCTGATTTTGGAACGCCGATCAGACGGCGACGATTTTTACAGAATCTTTATCTGCTGATAAAGCGATTTTGCCCTCGCAAAGCTTTAAAGCATTCGCACCAAAGACTTTTTTACGCCAGCCGCTGAATGCGGGTAAATCACGTTCACCAGATGCAATGGCATCCAAATCAGCCGTGTTACAAATCAACTTGGTTGCAACACCAGCATCTTCAGCGCTGGCTTTCAACAAAACGCGTAACAGATCAGCAAGACCATCGTTACCCTGCTTTTTCACACGTTGTTCTGGGGCTTTTGGGTAATCAGCAGGTTGCGTTTGCGATGCGGTTTTAACCGCATTCAGAATACCGTCTGCAATGTCCCCCCCACGCGCATCCCGTAACAACAAGCGTGACTTTCTAAGTTGATCTATGCCAGTTGGTTTCGTTGCAGCCAATTCCAGTAATGCATCGTCTTTATAAACACGATTACGTGGCACATTCTTGGTCTGGGCATAATTTTCCCGAAAACGCGCCAATTCACGGACGTATGCCAACATTTTTCCAGATCCGTTACGTGTTTTTACACGTTTCCAAGCCGCATCTGGTTCTACAATATAAGTACCAGGGTTGGTCAATATCCCCAACTCTTCATCGACCCAAGCGGCACGATTAGATTTATCTAAGCTGGTTTTAAGGTGTTCATAAATTACACGCAAATGGGTTACATCACCAATCGCATATGTCTTTTGCTTATCGGACAATGGGCGTGTTGCCCAATCTGTAAAGCGGGATGATTTATCCAGCGGTTCATTTACGATTTTACGCACAAGTGTTTCGTAACCCACTTGTTCACCGTAGCCACAAACCATTGCAGCCACTTGCGTATCAAACAATGGCGATGGGATCACACCCTTATCAACAAAGAATATTTCCAAATCTTGGCGGGCAGCGTGAAAAACTTTTACGACCGATTCATTCTTGAAAAGCGTGTATAAAGGATCAAGCGATAGTTCACTGGATAATGGGTCAATTAAAACAGCGTTTTCATTCCCCTGGCCTTTATAAGCCATTTGAATCAAACAAAGTTTTGAATAATAAGTTCGTTCGCGTAAGAACTCTGTGTCTACGGTAACGTATTCTTGCGTGGCACACTCTTTACAAAATGCATCTAGGTCGGCTGTTTTCGTAATTATCTTCATATCTAACGGCAATAGGAGGGAAAGAGACTTATGGCAAGCCACATGGGCCTTTTTAAACCATTTTCCATCTTATTCTAAGGGGAAGATGGCTCCGACGGTAGGGATCGAACCTACGACCAATTGATTAACAGTCAACTGCTCTACCGCTGAGCTACGTCGGAATACCAAGTGCAACATGTGCTGCGAGGGTGCGTATAGCAGCAGCTATTTCAGGCGTCTATAGGGTTTTTGTAAGAAATCGAAAAAAATGTCATATCTCTGTCTTCATCTCTTCACTTGCACAGTTCCCGACATATGCTTAACCCTAAATATATGATAGAGCAGTGGATCAAATCAAAACTTCCGCGCAGCCTGTTTGGGCGTGCGATGCTTATTTTAGCTGTTCCAATTGTGGTAATTCAGATTGTTGTTGCAGCCTTTTTTGCTGAAAGGTTATTTCGGGACGTTTCGGAACAGATGTCAACGAATGTATCTTTGGATATAAACTATATTGTGTCTCAAATTAATAAAGCGCCTGATCGGATTGCGGCGTTTTCTGAGATTGCAAACCATGCGCGGCCGTTGAACATAAATGTGTCCCTGCCCTTAGAGTTTGCGCATAGACGTGATACATGGGAGTGGTTTGATCTCTCTGGGCAATATGTGGTTGATGCTTTGCGGTTAAACCTTTCAGATTTGGCCTATGTTGATCTTAAATCCGACCGTAAACTTGTGAAGCTTGGTATTGCGTCCCCAAAAGGTCCGATACAAATGTCGTTTGCACGTACGCGCGCATCAGCGACGAACCCGCATCAGTTATTGGTTGCTATGATTTTCACTTCTGTATTGTTCACTGGTATCTCGGTTTTGTTTTTGAACAACCAAATACGTCCAATTAAACGCTTGTCAGATGCCGCAGAAGCCTTTGGGCGTGGATGGTCTATTCCTTTTAATCCCAGAGGGGCACGTGAGGTGCGCAGTGCTGGTCATTCCTTTCTATCGATGCGAGCCAGAATCATTCGCCAAATTGAACAACGAACAATGATGTTATCTGGGGTAAGTCATGATTTACGTACACCCCTTACCCGTATGAAATTATCGCTTGGATTACTGGAGCCTTCTGAGGAAGTGGAACATCTGAAGCGGGATGTTGATGAAATGGAAGCGATGCTGACGGAGTTCTTGGATTATGCGCGCGGCGATTCTGGTGAGAAAACGGAAACGGTTGGTATTGATGCCCTGATCAAACGGATTATTCGGAACTATGCACGTGCGAATGAAACTGTGGACTATATCTTTAAGAGTGAGGCTCATCATGAGGAAACCTTCAAATGTCGTGAACATGCGGTGCAGCGTGCAATTGAAAACCTTATTGGTAATGCCATAAGATATGGGGAAAAAGCCCGTATCACTGTTACGGTTGATCCCAAGCTCGTGGATTTTACTGTAGAAGATGCAGGCCCTGGTATTCCAAAAGATAAACGGAATGATGCCCTAGAGCCGTTTACGCGATTGGACGAATCACGAAACCAGAACAAGGGGCTTGGGTCAGGATTGGGGCTGGCTGTCGTCGCAGATGTTGCACGTAGCCATGGCGGAAAGTTGGAACTGTTTCACAGCCAAGATTTAGGCGGTTTAAAAGCAGTCTTATCTATACCACGGTAAAGGCCATTATTGATCTAATTATCTCATCAAGTTATTCTTAAATGAAGATTTTGTTTTTTGAAAATACTTCCTAAGGTTATGCCAACAACAACGCCATACAAGGATAAGACGTATGACATTTACTGCACAAATTAATGACGCTGACGTTCAGTCCATTGAGGGTTGGATGAAGACACAACCAGATACAACATCAGTTGCTGAATTTGTACCTGGTCCTGGCATTCAACGCCTTGATCTTAAGTTTGATATCAATGAGTTACAAAAGGCTCTTGATGAATGTCTTGCGATAGAAACCTTTCAAGGTGATATGCAAGATGAGGGTTTTGCAGCTTTGCCGCTGACACAACGCCCTGGACAAAAAGAGTGGACATCGAATGATTTGTCCGGTCGTTTCTGGACCCGTGCTGATGATCGCTATGTAGAAGAACCACGTGAAGATTTGGTGCCTGAGATTGATTTCTCAGAGTTTAATCCAAAATTCAAAGGCACATATTTTGAGCACGTGCATGAAGAGCTTGCAAAACGGTTCCCGGTTGGACGTACACGGGTTTTGTCAAAAGGTTTGTACAACTGTAATTCTTGGCACCGTGATCCAGAGCCACGCTTGCATATACCAGTTATTTCTAACCCAGGGTCCCTCTTCGTGGTGAACCATCACGTAACGCATATGCCAGCTGACGGGTCTGTCTATTTTACAGATACACGTGGGTATCACACTGCACTAAATGGCGGTGAGACACGCCGTGTGCATGTTGTTGCAGCTCTTGCTTATGAGCAGATTACGAAGTGAGTACTTATTCTGGAATGAAAACGATCACAGGCGCTGACAGTGCCTGTGACTTGCGTAGTGATACATTCACGCGTCCAGATGATGCTATGCGTGAAGCAATGGCTTCCGCAGTCGTTGGTGATGATGTTTATGGTGAAGACCCAACAGTTAACCAATTAGAATCTCAATTGGCAGATATGTTAGGAAAAGAGGCCGCTGTCTTTTTTCCAACGGGCACACAAAGCAACCTTGCAGCCATCATGGCGCATTGTGGACGTGGTGATGAAATAATTGTTGGTGATGACTACCATATCTATTGCGACGAAGCAGCGGGTGCTTCGGTTTTGGCAGGTGTTTCTATAAATTCTGTTAAAACTGAAGTTGGTGGCGAAATCGCACCAGAAACAGTTGCTACAGCAATAAAAGAAGATGATCCGCATTATGCACGCAGCCGTTTATTGTGTCTTGAAAACACAGTTGGTGGTCGTGTCATTCCACTTGATATACTAAATAAGAGTGCTCAGGTTGCAAAGAATGCAGGGCTATCTGTACATCTTGATGGTGCACGCTTTTTTCATGCGATCACAGAGCTTAGCTGTTCCTCAAAAGATTTGGCGGATTGTGCTGACAGTATATCGCTTTGCATGTCCAAGGGATTGGGAGCACCGGTTGGTTCTGTGTTGGTCGGCAGTAATGAACTTACGGCCCAAGCCAGACGTCACCGCAAAATTCTGGGGGGCTCTATGCGCCAATCTGGTGTTCTGGCAGCCGCCGCTTTACACGCATTGGATCACAACATTGAAAGCCTAGCTGATGATCATCGCCGTGCTGCGTTACTGGCCGATGCTTTAAAGGCGTTGGATATTGGCGACGTACAGATCAATAGCAATATGTTGTTCTTTACCCCTGCTCCAGAGCATCATGCACCGTTGCATGCGCATATGGCGAATGCAGGTGTTATGATTGGAGGGCAGTCTCCTGCAATCAGGATGGTTGTACACCGCGATATAAATGATGATGGATTGAATTTGGCAATTAAATCTTTCCAATCTTATTATTCACAAATCTAAAAGGATATGGCTGTGAGTGCTGTTGATTTTATCCATGATACCACATTTGACATGCTTCCTCAGGACACTGTTCATGAAGCTGTACGATGTCTTGTTGATACTTTGGGGGTTGCTGTCGGTGGTTCACAAACATCGATGTCTAAAATCATTCATAACCATGCTGCACGCCAGTTTGGTGGGAATGAAGCCACTCTTTGGAAAGATGGGCGCCGTGTAAGCGCTGCTGGAGCTGCTTTAGCGAATGCCATTAGTATTGATGCGCATGACGGTCACAAGTTGACCAAAGGCCATGTCGGGTGCGGTGTGATCCCTGGCTTGATTGCTATGATGCAAGCTGAAGGCATTTATGATCCCAAAGAACTCTTAACAAGCGTTGTCATTGGCTATGAAATTGGAACACGTGCAGGTATTACGCTTCATGCAAGTGCTTGTGATTACCATACTTCTGGAGCTTGGGTTGCTTTGGCGACTGCAGCTTTAGGCGCGCGCCAACTTGGCCTTTCCAGGGAGCATACCCGCGAAGCGTTAGGTATTGCAGAATATCATGGGCCTCGCAGTCAAATGATGCGTGTGATTGATGCACCGACTATGGTCAAAGATGGCTCTGGTTGGGGTGCTATGGCAGGTGTTTCTGCCGCATATTTGGCACAGGATGGGTTTACAGGCGCTCCAGCAATTACAATGGAAGCACCTGACCTTGCGCATTACTGGGATGACTTGGGCTCAAATTGGTATGTAAAACAGCAATATATTAAACTTTACCCAGTGTGTCGTTGGGCGCAGCCTGCGGCAGAAGCCGTATTGGCATTAGTTAAAGACCATAATGTTACAGCGAGCCAAGTTGTTGATATAAAAGTGGAATCCTTTCACGAGGCAAAGCGTTTGAATGCGATCCCTGAAAATACGGAACAAGCACAATATTCATTGCCATTCTCAGTTTCCGCAGCTTTGGTGCGCGGTGCAATCGGCGTGAAAGAAGTTACCGATGACGGCTTAAATGATACTCAGATTATTGATTTGGCTAAACGTGTTGAAATCGTAGAGACCGATGATTTTAATGCAGCCTTCCCTGCCCGCAGGTTTGCGCGTGCTCATCTATATTTAAAAGACGGAAGCGTTTTGACGTCGGATGTAACTGAAGCACAAGGCGATCCCGAGAATAAGGTTGCGGATAGTGTTATATGGGAAAAATACGCGCAATTGACATCACCAGTTATTGGGCAAAATCGATCTGATAAGATTATTGGTCAAATTCGGAATATGGAAAAAGAAACCAGCGCTGAAGATCTGTTCAATCTTATTTCAGAAGCTATCTAAAGTAAGGCCGCACATGTAATATTGTGCGGCCTTAAATATTTAGTGTTGAAGGATTTGACCTAAGAAGTTCTGTGTACGTTCATTCTGTGGATTGTCGAAGAAGTTAATGTAATTGGGGCAACTTGGCGGGAATTTTCGCAATCCGGTTCAAGTGGGCACATTTGACGCACTCATCATCATGTCCATCTTGAAGATCTTTGGTTTAGATTGCGGCAAATTGACTCGCATTTACATATGAGGATTCCAAAGGCGAAGTATTTTCTGCTCTATAGGGCGATGTTGCCATCGCCTCCACACTCTCTTGATGATTTGTCCAATGCCGCGCTTAAAGATTTGGTTTTCGCGCTCTTTGCTGAGCTTTCAGAGCTGAGGCAGGAAAGGACCGAATTGCGGGACGAGATCAGACAGCTCAAGAAACTTCCGCGACGTCCGAATATCAAACCAAGCGGTCTGGCCTCACAAGACAAGAGCAGCAAGCAGGATTCCGAGCCCAGCGGGGGATCAAAAACAGACGGGAAGCAAAAGAAAAATCGGCGCGGTCCACGACGCAGTAATCTGAATTTACACAAACGCGAGGTCAAGGTCACTCTTGAAGATGTACCTGATGGGTCCACACGCAAAGGCTATCAAGCGCATACCATTCGTGACATCGTGATTTACGCTGAAGAAGTGACTTACCTTCGGGAGGTCTGGCAGTTTCCCGATGGCAGTCGCCGCGTGGCCTCGCTCCCACCCGGGGTGGTAAAGGGCCGCCAGCAGTATGGGAATAATCTGAAGGCCCTGACGATCACGCTGTATCATCAATGCCAGTCCACCGTTGCGCGTATCGCGGCTTTGCTGAATGACATGGGTCTGGACATTTCCGCTCGTCAGATAAAGCGGTTTCTGAACGAAGATATCCAGGGCATTGTCGACGAGCAGCAGGACGTGCTGAGAGCGGGTATGGAAACTGCTGCATGGATCAATGTCGATGACACCGGAGCGCGCCATCAGGCCAAAAACGGCTTCTGCACCGTAATCGGCAATGATCTTTTTACCCACTTCAGATCGACCGGCTCGAAAAGCCGCCTTGATTTTCTTGAACATCTCTGTGCGGGTGACCTGACCTACACCGTCAATGACGAAGCGCTTGACTACATGAGACGCATGAGGTTGCCCGAAAAAACCATAGTGCTTTTTGCCTCACATCCGCATCGGATATTTCGCGGTGAGGACGCGTGGCAGGCCCATCTGGCCACCCTCGGGATTGACCGCATAACGGTGAAACCGGACCCGATAAAAATCGCCACCGAGGGCGCGCTCTGGGGCAGTATCTGCGATGCTGGACGCCTTTCCGATACGGTGATCCTGAGCGACGATGCTGGCCAGTTCAATGTCGGAGATGCTCATGCGCTGTGTTGGGTGCATTTGGAGCGTCTCATTCGCAAGCAACAAAGCACCAACGAAATCCAATTTGCGCGTGTCCAAGCCGTACGAACATCCGTTTGGGACTTCTACCGGGAACTCTCAGCTTTCAGACAAGATCCCTGCGATGCGCAGCGCGAGGGGCTTTCGGCGCGTTTCGACGCGATATTTGAGCAACGAACGGGCGATGCAAATCTCGACAACCTGCTTAGACGGCTGAAGGTAAACAAGGGTGAATTGCTGCGTGTTCTGGATTATCCGAGTACACCCCTGCATTCCAACAGCGCGGAACGCGATATACGGTCTCAGGTCACGAGGCGGGCGGTCTCGCAGGGAACCCGCAGCCAAAGCGGTCGGGCCGCACGCGATGCCGGCCTTGGCGCATTGAAAACCTGCCAAAAACTTGGGGTATCATTCTGGCAATATGCGCGCGCCCGTCTTGGGGTTGCCGGTGCGGTCTGCGTTCCCAGTCTCGCAGACCTTATCATACAGCGCTCAATGGCCAGACAGTTCTCGCCAAGTTGCCACAATTCCAATCATGATATGCGGGGACTGTATGAGTAAATACATCGAATCCGGGCACAAGCGCAATGACCAGGACTTCTATCCGACGCTTCAAGCCAAAGAGATGGTGCGCGACCTCGTTCTTTCTGCAGGCGTCAGCATCCCACCAGTTGCATGGGAACCACATGCAGGCGAAGGCCATTTGGTTGATGCCCTCAAGAATATGAACATCCCGGTATATGCCAGCGACATTGAGCCCCGCGCCAAGGGTATTGTCGAAATGGGCTTTCTGGCTCAGGATCGCCTGCCTTCAGACCAAATTCGATCCATAGTCATGAACCCTCCGTTCAGCTCTTTGGATGCACAACTCGGTCACGCTCTGAAACTCATGCAGCCTGTCACGGGGACAGTCCTGATGCTTGCACGCACATTGCTTACATCCGGTAAAAAGCGGCAGTCAAACTTCAGGAACCATCCACACTTCGCCGCAAAGATCGAAATGGTGGGGCGACCCTTCTGGTTCACAGATTACAGAAACAGCCCAATTCATCCTTACTCCTGGTATCTCTGGGACTTCAGTACAGAGCATCCCCTCCCGGCCATAAAGTGGATTGATCCCCTATAATCTGGTGTTGCGTGCCGCCACCTTTATCTATTCGTTGCAGAAAGGTCGGCCCTGTTGACAGGGTATCGGGGCTTTGCCAAACCCCGCCAAGTTGCCCCAATTACAAGTTAATTGGGTCATTTTCTTCAATAATCTCACCCGCATCCATAAAGATCACACGGTCAGCGACGGCTTTAGCAAAGCCCATCTCGTGTGTTACACAGACCATTGTCATACCGTCTTTTGCAAGTTCAACCATGGTGTCCAAAACCTCTGACACCATTTCAGGGTCCAAAGCTGACGTAGGTTCGTCAAACAGCATAACTTTTGGTTTCATGCACAAGGACCGTGCAATTGCCACACGTTGTTGCTGGCCGCCAGACAGCTGGCCTGGGTATTTGTCAGCTTGTTCTGGAATACGTACACGCTCCAAATACATCATGGCTGTTTTACGGGCCTCTGCTTCACTTTGTTTACGCACCCACATTGGGCCCGCCATCAAGTTTTGCAAGATTGTCAAATGTGGAAACAGGTTAAAGTGTTGGAATACCATACCAACATCCATACGCACCTTATCCACATCTTTCATCTTATTATGCATATCCATGCCATTTACACGGATGGTGCCTTCTTGGTGTTCTTCTAGATAATTCAAAGTGCGGATCATCGTTGATTTTCCTGAACCAGACGGCCCACAAACAACGATCTTATCGCCCTCGTTCACTTGAAAGTTAATGTTACGTAAAGCATGGTAAGTTCCGTACCATTTGTTCACGTTTGTCATTTCAATAATTGGTGTAGACATAGTGACCTCCTAATGGCTTGCTGTACGGTAATGGCGTTCAATACGACTTTGGATCAGCTCCAAACACATTGATAGGCACCAGTAAATTAACGCGGCAGTGATCAACATTTCCATATGACGGAAATCTTTGTTGCCCAATGTACGCGCTAGGAACATCAATTCCCACACACCGATCACAGACACCAATGAGCTGTCTTTCAACATGGCAATAAACTGGTTGCCTGTAGGTGGAATGATCAACGGCATTGCTTGTGGCAAGATAATGCGGCGCATTGTTAGGCCAAAGCCAAAGCCCATCGAACGGGATGCTTCCCATTGGCCTTTGTTGATAGATTGGATACCTGCACGGAAAATCTCGGTCATATACGCACCGTAACAAAGCGTAAGAGCCAGAACACCAGCAGGAACAGCATCAATCACATAACCAAGCTGTGGTAGGCCTAGATAGATCAAGTAAACCTGCATCAAGAGCGGAAGACCGCGAAAGAATGATGTATAAAAGCTTGCGATTGCAAAAGCGAACCCATTCGATGACAGCTTTGCAACAGCGCCAATGATCGCAACGATAGATGCAAGCGTGATAGAAACGGCTGAGATGTAAAGCGTGGTGAACACACCCTGTGTGACCATAAACCAAACTTTGGATTGGATGAATTCATAATTCAAACCAAAACTATAAAAGAAGGTTAGAAAGAGGATCAATAATTCAAACCAAACAATAATAACCTGTATTCGAAAGGCTAGAAAACCGATTAAAATAATATTGATAGTAAGTAAAACGGCCATAACGAGGCCAGTTGATACATTACCAAAAAAACCAGATTCTTTAGGTTCTCCGATAACCGGACGCATGAACTCTCCGAAGATCGTATCGTTCATACCAAATAACGTGAATAGTACCGTAGCTACGGCCAGCATGATTAAAATCACTTTGGGCTTATGTACCGCTGGGTCGCCAACAACTGTATCGGCAAAAAGCATAGAATTCCTCCCCATAGAAAAGCCTGGCCCAATTATTTGGGCCAGGCTTATTTAAATTATAAAATGAATATGATCTTACTCAACAGCTGTTGTGTAATCGATACCGTACCATTTTTCTGATAGTGTTTTTAAAACACCTTCTGATTTCATGTTGCGAATGATGCCAGCAAGTTTGTCGTTAAAATCTGCATCACCTTTGTCAATCGCAAGCGCCAATGGTTCGTAGAACACTGGATCGCCTAATACACGTAGAGGATAGTTGCTTTCGATGCCTGATAGGATCGCTGGTAGTGAACCAACCATACCATCGATACGAACGCCGTCACCTAGGCGAAGATCGTCCATTGCAGCAGTACCGTCTTTGTATGATTTAATTTCACCTGGTGTGATTTGATATTCGAATGATGGAACACCTTCGGCATCAATTGACAGATCTTTTTGTAGATACAAATCGAATGTAGACGCTGTAGATGCACCAACGTTTTTACCATTCAAATCAGCAATACTTTGTGCAGAACTGTCTTTATGAACGGCAACTGAGGCAGGCGTATAGTAGTAAACTTCTGGGAAGCTTAAAACTTCTGCGCGTGCTTTTGTTGGTGTCATTGATCCAATTGATAGATCCCAACGGCCATTCCAGTTACCAGCTGTAATGATATCCCATGATGGTGTCACGAATTCAACTTCAACGCCAAGACGTTTAGCAACTTCACGTGCAACATCTACGTCAAAACCGTCCATTTTATTATCGTCATTACTGAACAACTACCGACTTTCGTCGGTAGGTTCACGTTTTGAATGTAATTCAAGATACTGACGAATAACGTCATCCGTCACATTTCCACTCGTCGTTGAAAAATAGCCTCTAGCCCAGAACCGTTGCCCCCAATAGCGTTTGCGTAATTCGGGGTACTCCCGCTGTATCTTGTATGAGGACCTCCCTTTTACGCGTTGCATCACCTTTGAAATTGGGACGTGCGGCGGGACTGACACAAACATATGCACATGGTCGGTAGACAATACGCCTTTTTCAATGTGTACGCCCAATTCATTGCACGTTTGTCGTATCAATGTCCGAATACGCTCACGCATTTCACCACGCAGCACCTTGTAACGATATTTTGTTACCCAAACGATATGGTATCTGTGATAATATCTGCTATGACTTCCAGTAGAATAGATCATAAGGTTTCCTTCCATTTTAAGACCTTACCGCAACGCTGGGTCTTAAAATGGAAGGAAACCTTATGTAAATAACGCTAAAGCTGACCAGCTAAAAGCTGGTGGTTTTAACCAATTATTGGAAAATAAACGATTGTGGTGCCCAGTTAGCGTCTGTAGCAACTTTTAATGTGCCAGTCGCCATGACACGGTCCAGCGCTTCACCAGCAAAAGCTACACTAGATGAAAGCGCAAGTGCTACACCCGTTGCAAATGTAAAAATACGTCGGTTAAGTTTCATAATGATCTCCCTATTTGAAACTGTTTTATCATTTTTATTTTAGTGCCATGAATACGTGCTTAAAACGTTTCAGCGTCTTCCCAAAAACAAACACTCAATATGCAGTAAGAGCATTCGTTTTAGAACTTTAACGGGTTCTCGGCTCATGTAAAGTCGCCAAACCCTTACCGCTACGTAATCTTGTGCATATCTTGCAAGTTACAGAAACGTATATCTTAATAAATCACAGTGCTAATAGCATTTCAGAATGACTTGGTTCTAAAATTAGATCAACTTATCGACAATACTGACGCTTTTAAGTTTATATTGTAATACGTGATACTGTTAATTCTTCTAATTAAGCTGGTCTTTGTAATAAAAGAAATAGTATTGTGGAGTGATTTGATGCAGAAATTAGATCAATAGTGAATTAGATTCTAATTTTGTAGGTTGAAAATGCGAAGACGTATCCCCTCTACCACTGCGTTATTATGCTTTGAAGCTGCTGCGCGCACTGAAAACTTTGCAAAAGCGGCTTTAGATATGAACATCACCCAAAGTGCATTAAGTCGCCAAATTCAAACACTTGAAGCTTATGTAAAGCAATCTTTATTCACGCGTATACGTCAAAGAGTGAAGCTTACAGCTGCTGGTCATACGCTTTTGGCTGAGTTATCCCCTCAACTTGAGACATTAGAAGCAACACTATTAAAGATTAGATCACATGACAACGAAGGTGGTGCTTTAAATATTGGCGTGTATCCAACATTGGGTAGTCGCTGGTTGATGCCCCGTATTATTGACCTACCCCAAGTACAACAGGGCTTAACCTTGAATACAATCACATATCTATCGAACATCGATATTGACCCAAGTCTAGTTGATATTGCAATTGCCCAAGGTGACCCACCATGGGTTGGATACCGTGCTGATTACCTAATGGCTGAAACATTGATTGTCGTCGCCGATCCAGGCTTAATCAAGCCCCCCATCGAGAATGCATTAGACTTAATGGATTTTCGTATTTTGCAACATTCTACGCGTCCTGAATCGTGGGAAATTTGGCTAAGTGATCAAGGACAAGATTTACCACGTAAAATCATTGGCCCAACATTCACCCAGTTTGAAATGTTAATAGATGCTGTCAAAGGTGGTCATGGTCTTGCCATTGTTCCCCAGGTCCTTGTGGAACGAGAACTGGCTGATGGATTGTTGATCAAAGCGCATGAACATGAATGTACACCAGAGAGCGGTTATTATTTGTTAACACCCAGCGTAAAGGTGGGCATGCAAAAGATCGAAAGAATGCGTAGATGGCTTTTAAACCAAGTCTAGTTTTATAAAACCAGACTTGGTTCATCAAAATAGGACCTTAGCTTGGAGATAAGCCACGCATACGTTCACTGCGTCGACGTAGTAACTCGACCACTGTCAGCATCATTATTGATAAGATCACAAGAATAGTCGCAACAGCTAGAATTGTTGGACTAATTTGTTCGCGGATACCACTGAACATTTGACGTGGAATTGTCCGTTGTTTCACATCTGCCATTTGCAGAACAACAACCACCTCGTCAAAGCTGGTGATGAAGGCAAACAGGCCGCCTGAAATTACACCAGGTAAGATCAACGGCATTTGAATTTTAAAGAACGTTGTAACTGGGTTTGCACCCATGTTTGCTGCTGCCCGTGATAAGCTTTGGTCGAAACCAACTAGGGTAGCCGTTACTGTAATAATTACAAATGGAGTGCCTAAAACCGCGTGCGCGATGATTAAGCCCATGTATGTTTTTGCCAAACCAACATCTGAGAAGAAGAAAAACATACCAGAAGCGATGATAACCAAAGGTGCAATCATAGGCGAGATCAACAATGCCATAATAGGACGGCGGTATGGCATTTCAGAGCGGGCTAAACCAATTGCTGCCAATGTCCCAATTGCTGTCGCCAAAGCTGTTGCACAAATTCCGATGAAGAAACTGTTACGTACAGATCTGATCCATTGCGCGTTATTCCACATATCAGACCACCAACCAGCAACAGCATCAGGTGCTGCCATGCCGTTGTGTAGGATGTCTTGGTACCAACGTAATGAATACGCGTCTGGATCAAAAGACAACATACCTGCGGTAAAGCTGAAATACGGTTCTTGGTTAAAGCTTAATGGGATTAAGATCAAGATCGGTGCGATCAAGAATAGGAATATAAATCCGCATATGGTTCTAAATGAATAAAACCAAAGAACTTCTTTAGAGGTGACATAGGGTGGTTGGTTGACACGGTAATCGCCAGAGGACAGCCAAATTGACATACGTCCAATAACCCAACCGATAAAGGCCATTAATACGCCGTACGATAATGCAAAGAAGTATGTTCCCAAGCCGAATAGTATAACAGCACAAACGATACCAGAAGGTATTCGAGTTTTAAGGAATAAGATCGATAATAACGCTAATGCTGCAAATAAGGCAGCCCCTACTAGCATATAAGGGATCATAAGATGGAACTGACCCTGTGCCGTTAAAAAACCTGCAATGGCACCAAAACCACCAGTCCATGCTAGGTTGAACCACATAGGTGGACGCGGCGGGATGTATTTATAAGATTTCATCATTAGATTAACCCAACTTCATGTTATCAATGCCCACGATACGATCGTAGAGGTAGTAAAGGAATAGAACGATAACCAGCAGCACAGCACCCATTGCGGCGGCCAATGACCAGTTCAGTGATCTGCGCATATGGAAATCGATAAAGTTCGAAATCATTGTGCCGTCTTCGCCACCAACCAACGCCGGTGTGATGTAGAAACTAATCGCAAGGATAAACACCAATATGCCGCCAGCACCAATGCCTGGGATACTTTGCGGGAAATAAACGCGCCAAAAGGCGGTCCAGTTCGAGGCGCCCATAGATTTTGCCGCGCGTACATAGGTTGGTGGGATCGTCTTCATCACGGAATAAAGCGGTAAGATCATAAACGGCAACAATATATGCGTCATTGCTATCAATGTACCTGTTTTATTTTCCAATAATTGGTTAAAACCACCAGCTTTTAGCTGGTCAGCTTTAGCGTTATTTACATAAGGTTTCCTTCCATTTTAAGACCCAGCGTTGCGGTAAGGTCTTAAAATGGAAGGAAACCTTATGATCTATTCTACTGGAAGTCATAGCAGATATTATCACAGATACCATATCGTTTGGGTAACAAAATATCGTTACAAGGTGCTGCGTGGTGAAATGCGTGAGCGTATTCGGACATTGATACGACAAACGTGCAATGAATTGGGCGTACACATTGAAAAAGGCGTATTGTCTACCGACCATGTGCATATGTTTGTGTCAGTCCCGCCGCACGTCCCAATTTCAAAGGTGATGCAACGCGTAAAAGGGAGGTCCTCATACAAGATACAGCGGGAGTACCCCGAATTACGCAAACGCTATTGGGGGCAACGGTTCTGGGCTAGAGGCTATTTTTCAACGACGAGTGGAAATGTGACGGATGACGTTATTCGTCAGTATCTTGAATTACATTCAAAACGTGAACCTACCGACGAAAGTCGGTAGTTGTTCAGTGTAGATCAAAGAAAAACGGTCTTCATCTGTGGCTAACCCGAAAACGACAAACAAGTCATTTAATACACCCTGCCCTTGTAAAACGGCAATCCAAGCGGTTGTCCGAACCAACAGAGATGTCCAGAAAGGCAACAGAACTAAAATGAGCAATAAGTTTGATGTTCTTGCTGGAAGCGTTGATAGCAAGTAAGCGATTGGATACCCCAGTAACAAACCCATGATTGTCACAATAGTGGATATTTCCATCGTTCTGATAAAGAGTTTTACATGGATACGGCGTTCTTCGGCTTTACGTTCAAAAGAACCATCCGCATTATATTTCAGATCAACAGCAGATGCTAAATAAGCGGGCGTCCATGATTTAGATGCAATTTTCATCGCTTTCCAAGTTTCAATGTTGGCCCATTTTTTATCTAAACCCACAAGTGCTTCTTTAAACGGTGGTTCCAATTTAGCAGCTTTGCGTGCGGATTTAGTGAACAAGGATCGCGTACCAGAAAACTCGCGGTTAACACGGGATGCAACCTTGCCGATGGTTTTGTCTTTGCGCGTTTGTACCAAATCGGCAACCAAGGCTGTGTACATATCTTCGGTTGGTTCAGAAACAGCGTCCCATTGTGTCAACACAGGTGACATATTCGGCATATTTTCTTCGAATGTAGGATTGTAAATCGCTTGCTTTAGGAAAATCACAACTGGAAGTAAGAACGCCATAATTATCATTAATAACAATGGTGTAACCAAGCCAAATGCACGTAAACGGCTGCGAAATAAGGCCTGACCTAATCGCTTCTTTAATGGTGTCCCATCTGCTGCGCGAACTATTCCATCATCGATTATTGTAGCGTCGGTCATATATGTAACTTTCCAAAAGCACGGAATTCAAGAATGGTGCAAGGAGATAAGTCCCCTTGCACCTAATTGTCGTATTATTTAGCTAACCAAGTGTTGAAACGTTCGTTCAACTCATCTGCATTATCAGCCCAGAATTCAAAATCGTTTTGAATCGCTGTTGTGAAGTTCTCAGGTGCTGTTGGCATCTGTGGACCCATCGCAAGATCAGGTTTGTTGTGGAAAGAACCCACAAGCGGCGCTGATGATTTACGTGCTGGACCATATGAGATGTATGATGCTTGTGCAGCCAATTGCTCTGTTGCTGTTGAGAATGCAACGAAGTCCATAGCAGCCTCTTTGTTTGGCGCATTTTTAGGAATTACCCATAGATCCAAGTCATAGATTTGGCTATCCCAAACGATTGCAAATGGTTTATCTTCAGCAGCTACAGCGTTGAAAATACGTCCATTATATGCAGTCGTCATAGCAACTTCGCCATCTGCCAATAGTTGTGGAGGCTGAGCACCAGCTTCCCACCAAACAGTGTCACCTTTGATTATGTCAAGTTTAGCGAATGCACGATCAACACCTTCTGGTGTGCTCAAAACGTTATAGATGTCTGCAGATGCAACTCCATCAGCAGCCAATGCCAACTCTAGGTTTGCTTTTGGACCTTTACGTAGGCCACGCTTGCCTGGGAATTTTGATGTGTCAAAGAAATCACCAATAGATGTTGGACCATTTGCAATTTTGCTTGAATCATAAGCAAAGATTGTTGACCAAATGATGTTTGCAACAGCACATTCATGCACTGTACCAGGCAAGAAATCGTCAGCTGCAGCCGTACCATCAGCACCAGCAGGTAGAATTGATGGGTCGATTGGCTCTAGTAGACCTTCGTCA
This sequence comes from Amylibacter sp., assembly GCA_965206885.1. Lineage (GTDB taxonomy): Bacteria > Pseudomonadota > Alphaproteobacteria > Rhodobacterales > Rhodobacteraceae > Amylibacter. The sequence goes on from CBDBLJ010000019.1 coordinate 410,023, forward strand.
CAACCACGAATGGCGTCTGACAATTCAACGTCAACCAAATCCCATGTTACGTTACCAGCTTCAACTTGTGATTTAATTTCAGCCAAACCACCGTTGTAGTCTTCTGATACAACGTTTGTACCTGTTTTAGCTGTATATGGTTTATGGTATGCTTCTACTTGTGATTTAGTATAAGCACCGCCCCATGATACAACTGTTAGTGAGTCAGCAGCAAAAGCTGCAGAAGCACATAGGACGCCAGCAGTAGCGCCTAACAATAATGTTTTCGTTTTCATATTAATTTTCTCCATGTTGTTACCCGTTCTCCCTTAATTCATTTGGTTTCGGGCGAACCAAATGAATATGCGGGCATTTATGCATCTAATGCCCTGCAATCCTCTTTTGACCATGACAGCATAGTTTTTTCACCTTCTTTGAGATGTGTATGACCTGCTGAATTTGGTACTTTTACGATAAAATCGTCATTGCCATGGACGTTCATCCGACAGCGAATATGGTCGCCTAGGTAAATCAATTCTTTGACTTCACCTTCGACAGACGTTTTTGTTTTACGACCGCCAATATCCACGCGTTCAGGACGAATAGAAAGAGTTGTTCTGTTTCCAGCTTCGCCGCAACTTACGGCCAACGCTTCAGTAATGATACCATTATCTAATTTAACAGTTGCTACGTCACCTTTTACAGATTGAACAACACCTGATAACGTATTGTTTTCACCAATAAACTGCGCAACAAATGCATTTTGAGGACGTTCATACAGATCATCTGGTGTTGAAAGTTGTTGAATGATACCATCATCAAACACAGCAACACGGTCTGACATTGTTAAAGCTTCGGATTGATCGTGTGTCACATATACAACCGTAATGCCTAAACTCTCATGCAAGTGTTTAATTTCATACTGCATATGTTCGCGTAACTGTTTGTCTAATGCGCCCAATGGTTCATCCATCAGAACAAGTTCTGCATCAAACACCAATGCGCGGGCCAATGCGATACGCTGTTGTTGTCCACCAGACAATTGAGCTGGGCGGCGCCCTGCGAAATCACCCATTTGAACCATGTCCAAAGCGCGTTTTACTTTTGCTTCGCGTTCTGATTTGCCCATTTTGCGAACTTCCAATGGGAAGGAGAGGTTTTCACCTACGGTCATGTGTGGAAATAGCGCGTAGTTTTGGAATACCATTCCAATGCCGCGTTTATGTGGTGGAATATTATTAATTGGTGTACCGCCAAGTAGGATATCACCATGTGTTGCTGTTTCAAAGCCCGCGAGCATCATCAAACACGTTGACTTACCAGAGCCTGATGGACCGAGCATGGTCAAAAACTCACCTTTAGCAATGCTTAGATTTAGATCTTTTACGACAAGTATTTCTCCGTCATAGCTCTTTTGGACGTGATCAAATACAACAAAGCCCTCAGGGTTTGAGTCTAGTGCCATATATCGTTCTCCCTACGATTTTATTTTCCAATAATTGGTTAAAACCACCAGCTTTTAGCTGGTCAGCTTTAGCGTTATTTACATAAGGTTTCCTTCCATTTTAAGACCCAGCGTTGCGGTAAGGTCTTAAAATGGAAGGAAACCTTATGATCTTGTTCAGCGACAATAACCTTGGCCGATAGCGACAACCACCTTGGCCGATGAAGATGATCGGAGGATTGGCTTGCCAATCCGTAGGTCAGGTTCATCGGCTAAGGTTTCATATTTTGGTTGAATAGGAACTGCTGTGGGCGGGTAATCTTAAGCTTCTACGTTTTAAACGGAGCTACAGATTGCCCTTCAAACCCATAACCGACCAGCAAATGAGGCTGTATATGACCGATAGAAATACCCATAACCAACGAACCGCGGCAGCCCGCGCCGGGTTCAGTGAACGTAGTGCACGGCGTTTTGACGCTGACCCGACCTTACCATCACAGAGAAGACCAAAACGGGGGCGAACTGTCACCGATCCCTTGGAGGGGGTCTGGGATGACCTCATCCAACCTGTCCTTGACCAAGACGCCTCGGTGCAGGCAATTACCCTGCTGAGACATTTGCAGGCTCACCATCCAGTGCGTTTTCCCGATGATCGTGTTAAGCGCACGTTGGAACGTCGTGTCCGTGCATGGCGCGCCCTACATGGGCCTCAAAAGGACATTATTTTCCGCCAAACCCCGGAACCTGGCTACATGTGCCAATCCGACTTCACGGATGCTGCAAAGCTGGGCATCACCATTGATGGGGCAGCTTTTGCCCATCGGTTGTATCATTTTGTCTTGGTTTACAGTCGATGGGAACATGTCGGGGTTGTGCGGGGCGGCGAGAGTTTCACGGCGCTGGCAGAGAACCTGCAAAATGCACTTTGGTCATTGGGTGGAGTGCCGCAAAACTGCCGTACCGACAGCTTGTCGGCAGCCTTCCGTAATCTTACCAAAGCTGAATCTGAGGATATCACCAAGCGCTATGAGGCATTCACCGAGCATTACGGCATGCAGGCAAGCCGCAATAATCGGGGTGTGGCCCATGAGAACGGTGCTGTGGAATCTCACAATGGTCACCTCAAGGTTGCCATTCAACAAGCCCTTATATTGCGGGGAAGTTGCGACTTTGAAACAGTTGCTGCCTATCGCCAATTTGTTGACGAATTGGTTGCCCGCAGGAACAAGCGACGGGGTGAGGCTTTTAAAGTGGAGCTGGCACAGCTCAACCCCCTCCCACCAAGGCGTACAACCGATTTTACCGAAGTTGTGACACCCGTTACCAGAACGGGCGGGTTTCTCGTGCATCAGGTCTTTTACAGTGCGCCTTCCCGCCTTATTGGGCAGCGATTGCGCGTCCATGTCTATGATGATCGCATAGAGGCCTATCTGGGAAGCACCCATGTGGTAAGCCATCCCCGCAAGCGCTGTCGCAAAGATGGGGTGCGTGTCCACGAGATCAATTATCACCATGTTATACAGGCCCTGAAGCGCAAACCACAGGCGTTTGCCAACTCCGTTTACCGCGACAGCCTATTCCCCAGATCAGAATATGCCCAAACATGGGTTCTCCTACAGGAAGCCTTGTCACGGCGAGATGCCTGCCGTCAGATGGTCGATCTGTTGTTCCTGGCCCATGAAGAGGCTGTTGAAGCTGAACTGGCAAATCTCATGGCCAAGGACATAGAAGAGGGGCGGCTCCCTGACGCCAAAAGACTCAAAGCCCTGCTCAGACCCAAGTGCCAGGATTTACCAAGAGATATCGCCGTAGCACAGCCCGCGTTATCGTGCTTTGACGCTTTACTGGGAGCAAGCGCATGACAGCCCATGATGTTGATATTCATAAATTGCCCAGCATGCTTACGGCCTTGCGGTTACCTAGTTTCCATGGGCTTTGGCGCGATGTCGCCACTACGGCAGATAAAGAAGGCTGGCCTGCGGCGCGCTTTCTGGCCGTATTGTCCGAGTATGAGTTGGCGCAAAGAGAGACACGGCGCATCCAGCGGAATCTTAACACGTCAAAGCTGCTGAGTGGCAAAACCCTTGCTACATTTAGCTTTGCGGCGCTGCCTAGCCTTCCCAAAGCCCACATAGAAGCGCTGGCGGCGGGGGATTGGATTGATCGAGGGGGAAACCTCATTGCCATCGGTAATTCGGGCACCGGTAAAACCCATGTCATGTGCGCCATAGGCCACGCCTTGGTTGAGGCTGGGTACCGCGTCTTTTACACCCGCACTGGCGATCTTGTGCAAAAACTGCAGGTTGCAAGGCGGGATTTGGTTCTCGAAAACGCCCTGGCCAAATTGGATAAATTTGACCTGATCATTCTGGATGATATCACATACGCGCACAAGGATCAGGCCGAAACCAGCGTGCTCTTTGAACTCATTGCGCGTCGCTACGAATACAAAAGCATCGCAATCGCTGCCAATCAGCCCTTCAGCGCTTGGGACCAAATATTTCCAGACAAGGCAATGACCATCGCGGCCATTGACCGCCTCGTGCATCATGCAACAATTCTGGAGATGAACGCGGAAAGCTTTCGTAGACGGGCAGCAAGCGACAACCAAAAAGCACACGCCGAAGCGATTACGTCAGCCTCAGGCACAAATATTCAAATAATGGAGGACGCCGATGTTCAGACTATAATCCAAGATTAATACGCTACCACAGCAGTTCTAAAAGCGGCCAAAGTGGTTGTCGCTACAGGACAAGGTGGTTGACGCTCTACATGATCTATTCTACTGGAAGTCATAGCAGATATTATCACAGATACCATATCGTTTGGGTAACAAAATATCGTTACAAGGTGCTGCGTGGTGAAATGCGTGAGCGTATTCGGACATTGATACGACAAACGTGCAATGAATTGGGCGTACACATTGAAAAAGGCGTATTGTCTACCGACCATGTGCATATGTTTGTGTCAGTCCCGCCGCACGTCCCAATTTCAAAGGTGATGCAACGCGTAAAAGGGAGGTCCTCATACAAGATACAGCGGGAGTACCCCGAATTACGCAAACGCTATTGGGGGCAACGGTTCTGGGCTAGAGGCTATTTTTCAACGACGAGTGGAAATGTGACGGATGACGTTATTCGTCAGTATCTTGAATTACATTCAAAACGTGAACCTACCGACGAAAGTCGGTAGTTGTTCAGTTCTTCGAAGACTATTGCGCCATAGTGCTTTGTTGCCGCAAAAATATGTGGATTTATTTACATGTTTCGTACAGTTTTTTTGCACTTATGTACCGCATATAGCTCTCCCTACTACTTGCTAAGATTACGTAAACAACTCGTTACAAGTTATAGCAAACAATTATATGCGGAGTGATTGTGCCACAAGAAGCGGCACAATACTGTCTGAATGCGACTACTTTTTAATTATCATCGTTTCTGGGCCATATGGGTGATGCGTAATATTTACATTACCGATATTATTCTCATCGCTAATAACCAAGATATCATGCTCACGGTAGCCACCCGCCCCTGCCATGTCCTCAGGTATCGTGATCATTGGCTCCATCGAAATGACCATTCCTGTCTCAAGTACAGTATGACAGTCTTCACGCAGCTCTAAACCAGCTTCGCGACCATAGTAGTGAGACAAGACACCGAAAGAGTGACCATATCCAAAACTGCGATATTGCAATAGATTCTCTGCTTCGTACATATCGTTCAACTCTTTGGCGATATCCGAACATTTTGCTCCAGGAACGAGCAATTCTTTACCACGGTCATGGACTGCGCAATTTACGTTCCACAAACGAATATATTCATCTGACGCTTCTTCAGCAAACAATGTCCGCTCCAGTGCCACATAATAACCCGCCACCATAGGGAAGCAGTTTAATGATAGAATATCACCACGTTCAATCTTGCGGCTTGTTACAGGGTTATGGGCCCCATCCGTGTTCAAACCTGATTGAAACCACGTCCAAGTATCCAATAATTCACCATCAGGCCATGACTTTGCAATCTCGCGGATCATTGACGCTGTTGAATGTAATGCAACCTCATGTTCAGGAACGCCAACGCCCAGAGCATCAATACATGCTGCGCCACCAATATCAGCGATACGGGCCATTTCCGTAATATGCACAATTTCTTCGACAGATTTAATCATGCGCAAACGCATTGTTTGCTCTGCAACATCAACGAATTCCACGCCTGGAAATTCTGATTTTAACAGCTCTAGGAAATCAATATTTACATGGTCAAACTCAAGGCCGATACGTTTTGCACCTTTGACCAATCCACGAATAGCATGAAAATAATTGTCCTTTTGCCAATCCGTATAAGTGATATTTTCACCCGCAGTACGGCGCCATGGTTGTCCGCCATCAATACCAGCGCTGATCGATGTTGCTTTGTTGTGATCCACAATCAAACCATAACGACGCCCAAATTGGCAGTATAGAAAATCACCATAGTAATTTACGTTGTGATACGATGTGAATAACGCAGCATCTACGTTTTTCTCAGCCATATAAGCACGTAACATATCTTGTCTACGCGTCATTTCCGTTGCTGAAAATGTCGGTTTAGCTTTTGGTCCATTATTTGCATAGGATTGCAGACGATCACGCATCATGTTCAGAATCTCCTTTTAGAACATACAATTTTGAGAACACTTACGAATATGAAGTCATTTCAGTCAAACGACATTTTTTACAATTGGCATTAGAAAAATTCATGGTATGAGGTGGTCATGACAAACCTTCCACTCAATGCGCTTCGTGCTTTTGAAGCCGCCGCTAGATTAAACAGTTTTAGTGAAGCGGCCATAGAACTGTGCGTGACACAATCCGCTGTAAGCCATCAAATCAAACGCTTGGAAAATTGGTTAGAGGCTCCGCTGTTTTCGAGACAAGGAAACAGTTTGAATCTTTTACCACAAGGGCAAGAGTTGGCTGATACATTGACGTTATCTCTGGGGCGCATTGCCCAAGTTTGTAATACAATACAAACACAACATAAAAATCTGCCTCTTGTTATTGCCGCGATCCCATCTATTGCCGCTATCTGGTTGGTTCCCCGTCTCGATGCATTTCAACGAGCACATCCAAATATAGATATTAAAATTGAATATGCGCTACATGGCAGCCGCGTTAATTTTAAAGATGTCGATTTTGCTTTCACATTTTCAAAAGAAGCTCCGTCTGAGATAAACACATGCTCTGATACATATCTGTCTGGTAAGTGTTGTGCCGTTTGCAATCCAACAATAGCTGCCACTTCAGATATTATGGCGCTTGATCCCATGAAAATGTCGTCTGTTGGATTTCTGCACGATACGGACACATCCGCATGGGAAGCGTGGTTTGAAAAAGCAAATATACCAATGCCAAATTTAGAGAATGGTCCGACATATCAGGATTTTAACCTTTTACGGGCTGCCGCGATCGCGGGGCAAGGTATTGCATTATGCCCAGAAGCCATGATTCAAAAAGATTTGGAAAATGGGCGATTGATAAAGCTTTCTGAAATAACAGTTCAAGATGAATTTTATTACCACATAATCAAAAGTGATATCAGGCGCCCATCGAATGATAAAACCTCTGATATTTTCGAAGATTGGGTTTTGTCGTTGAAAAACACATAAAAAATTTGAAAAATGGTAGGCCCGGCAGGACTCGAACCTGCGACCAAAGCGTTATGAGCGCTCTGCTCTAACCAACTGAGCTACAGGCCCGCCTTGAATGTGGGAATACTGTGCAGTTTCGGCAGCGTCAAGACGCTTCGGTGTTTTCATTTCAGAAAGCTTGAGGTAAAGGGAAACAAACGCAGTTTGGGGACTATTATGAGCGATTCAAAAAACTCTATCACCTACGCCGATGCAGGTGTTGATATCGATGCTGGCAACGCGCTGGTGGAACGTATTAAGCCTGCTGCGAAATCTACAAAACGCCCAGGTGTTATGGATGGTTTGGGTGGCTTTGGTGCCATGTTCGATCTGAAAGCAGCTGGATTTAATGATCCTGTTCTTGTATCTGCAACAGACGGTGTTGGTACTAAGCTACGGATTGCGATTGATACAGGCAAATTAGATACAGTTGGTATCGATTTGGTTGCCATGTGTGTGAATGATTTGATTTGCCAAGGTGCTGTTCCCCTGTTCTTCTTGGATTATTTCGCAACTGGTAAGTTGGAAATTGATAAAGCAACGGATGTAATTAACGGTATTGCAGAGGGTTGTCGCCAAGCGAACACAGCTTTGGTTGGTGGTGAAACCGCTGAAATGCCTGGTATGTACGAAGGCGAAGATTTTGATCTTGCTGGATTTTCTGTCGGTGCGATGGAACGTGGCACTATGTTACCGCGTGATGTTGCCGAAGGTGACGTTTTGATTGGTTTGCCATCCTCTGGCATCCATTCAAATGGATACTCATTGGTGCGTAAGATCGTTGAAATGGCTGGTTTGGGTTGGAATGACCCATCACCGTTCAGCGATGGTCCTGCATGCGATGCTTTACTTGAGCCAACTAAAATCTATGTACGCCCTGCTGTGGCTGCATTGGAGACAGGCAACCTGAAAGCCTTGGCGCATATCACTGGTGGCGGTTTAACTGAAAATCTACCACGTGCATTACCAGAAGGTTTAGGTGCGGAGATTGATCTAAGTTCTTGGGAACGTTTGCCAATCTTTGATTGGCTGATCAAACAAGCTGGTCTTGAGCAAGCAGAAGCCTTGAAAACATTCAACTGCGGTATTGGCATGATTGCGATTACATCAGAAGCAAATGCAGCAGAAATTGAAGCAGCTTTAGCAAGCCAAGACATTACACCAGTGCGCATCGGTAAAGTTGTTGCAGGTGAAGGCGTTTCTTACACAGGCTCACTATAATGGTGAAACGCGTCGCCATATTACTTTCTGGCGGCGGTTCAAACATGGTTTCTCTTGTAGAAGCCATGAAACCCCCCGATTTTAATGCAGAACCTGTACTTGTTTTGGCAAACAATGCGGATGCGGGTGGTTTGGAAAAAGCTGAGCGTTTGGGTGTAGCAACTGCAGTTGTTGATCATCGTCCGTTCAAAGGCGATCGTGAAGCGTTTGAGGTGGAATTAAATAAAATTCTTGATGCTCATGAACCCGATGTCATTTGTTTGGCAGGTTTTATGCGTATCCTGACCGAAAGTTTTATCAATCGTTGGGCTGGTAAGATGTTAAACATCCATCCGTCCCTTTTGCCGAAATACAAAGGTCTAAACACGCATCAACGTGCATTGGATGCGGGGGACACTGTTGCTGGTTGTTCTGTTCATATCGTAACGCCCGAATTGGATGCAGGCCCTGTTGTCGGGCAAATCGAAGTGCCCATCATAGATGGTGATACATCTGATACGCTGGCCGCGCGCGTGATCAAAGAAGAACACAAACTTTATCCATCAGCTTTAAAGACCTTCGTGAATATATGACCGATAAACCATCCAGCATCCGAAACCTCGGCCCTGCTTCGGATGTGTTTTATGGTCGCGCAGGTATTACATCCGCTGATCAACTGCGAGATCTTGGCCCTGACGAGGCTTATTTTTTAGCATTGCAAGCTGGTGGGAAGCCGCATTTCATTGGATATTATGCCATGGTTATGGGGCTGCAAGGCCGCCCGTGGAATGATTGCCAAGGGTCTGAGAAAAAAGACCTGCAAAAGCGTTTTGATGTCATCAAAGTAAGGCTTTCGCCAAAAGATAAGGGCCGCTCCCAATTGGAAACAGCCCTTAATGAATTAGGTGTGATTAAGAAAGATTAACCAACAAGCTCTAGGTTTTCGGGCAATTTCTTTGAAATTACCCTGCCACCTGAATTGGCTTAGCCAACCAATTCTAGACCAGAGAAGAAGAATGCGATTTCTTCTGCTGCTGTTTCAGGAGCGTCTGAACCGTGAACTGAGTTTTCACCCAAAGACAAAGCAAATTCTTTGCGAATTGTACCAGCGTCTGCGTCTGCTGGGTTTGTAGCACCCATGATTTCGCGGTTGCGTAGAATTGCATTTTCGCCTTCTAGAACTTGAACGACGATTGGCTCTGAAATCATGAATTCACACAATTCGCCAAAGAATGGACGTTCTGCGTGTACACCGTAGAATGTTTGCGCTTGTGATAAAGTTAGTTGAATGCGTTTTTGTGCAACAACGCGCAAACCGCCTTCTTCTAGTTTAGCAACGATTGCACCTACAAGGTTACGTTTTGTTGCGTCTGGTTTTACGATTGAAAATGTACGTTCTAGAGCCATGTCTAAGTTCCTTTAAAGGGGATGAATTTCTGCGCCGCAGTAACACAGGTATTCTCAGTTGAAAAGCCTCTGTTGACACTCACCACCCACTATAGCAAAGCAGCCCCATGATACGTATCGATGACATTTCTTTTTCCATCCAAGGTCGCCAACTTTTGGCGGGCGCTTCTGCAACTATTCCATCTGGCCACAAGGTCGGCATCGTGGGACGAAACGGAACGGGTAAAACCACCCTCTTCCATTTGACCACAGGTAAATTGGTTTTGGATGGCGGGACCATCACATCAGCCAGAGGGTTGCGTGTGGGCGGTGTAAGCCAAGAAGTACCATCTAATGACGTAAGTTGGACACCTCGATTAACCGCTAATTCCAGAGGTATTTGATAGGCATTTTTTACGGCAGGCTGCTTTTTGACGCAAAAAAAGCCTGTTTTGTTCCGTTTTATGCGGCATTCATGCTTTATGGAGCCGCCTGAGCGGGTATTTCTGAATTCTAGACGGATTCAGGCTGTGGCTTGCCGTCGTTCATGGAAGATGAGACGCTTCATATTGTAGGTTATGTTGGCGAGTGTCATCTTTGTTGTGGCGCGTTGAATTCCGATGGTTCTAATGGATAAATCCATCGGGCCCTTCTGATGACCAAAGACATGCTCGACACAGGTGCGAAATATAGAACGTGTCGCATTACCGCGCTCGATGTGTTTGGGCATTGGTTTGCCTTTTGGTTTTTTACGGTGGATGTGGGAGAAAAATCCATTGGCCTTAAGCCATGCCTCATTGCTCTTGGTGCGGTAAGCTGTATCGGCCCAAACCTTGCCAGAACGATTGTCCTTGGTGAGCACTGACGCCAACTCATGACCGTCATAGCGCGCTGCATCTGTTGTTTTTTCACCTCTGATAAACCGAAACTTACGGTCAATGCTGATGTGGTTTTTATAGCCAAAGTGAGGTACGGAAATATCAACTAACCCCGCATCTTTCTCACCCGTCTTGGTCGTTTTAGCCTTGCTATACTTGACCATCCACCGTGCGTCGGTGTCCTTCTGTGCCGCCTTGGCTGGATTATCAGGCCAGATATCTTTTGCATCTTCGCCAGCCTTGGCGCGGGCTTTCTCGCTTGAAGTCATACGTTGGCGTGGGGCTGCAATCAGCGATGAGTCTACAATTTGTCCCCCAGTTTGTTTGTAACCCCGATTACGTAAATGATCCTCAAAGGTTGCAAACAAATCAGTCAACACACCCGCTTGGGTCAACTTCTCCCGAAATACCCAAATGGTCTTTTGATCTGGCGTCGGCTCCCCAATTTGCAAACCAAGAAAACGCAACCAGCTAAAACGATCGCGGATCAGAAACTCCATCCGCTCATCACTTAAATTATGCATCGACGCTAATATCAAAATCTTAAACATCATAACCGCATCATAGGGCGGACGACCCCCCTGTGGACGCTCTCCATAGTTAAGTGCACTTGTCAGTGCACACCGAAACATCTCAAAATCCACATGCTCAGAAAGCGCGACAAGTGGGTCGCCTGTTTTAGACAAACGCTCAAGATGATCAGAAAAATCAAACAATCCTGCTTCGTGCATCAAAATATCCTCCTGAAAATATTGAATCACAAAATACACCTAAAAGATAGGTTTTTAGAGGTGTCCAGTTTGCTGGATACCGTTCTGGCAGCCGATGTGGAACGTGCATCTCTTATGGCAGAGGCTGAAACGGCCGAAGACCCTGATCGTATTGGGGAAATTTACGAACGCCTGACAGCAATCGATGCTTATTCTGGCGAAGCGCGTGCTGCGAGCATTCTAAATGGTCTTGGATTTGACCGTGAAGCACAGCTACGTGCCTGTTCCGAATTTTCAGGTGGTTGGCGCATGCGTGTAGCCCTTGCTGGTGTGTTATTCTGGCAACCAGAAATTCTAATGCTCGATGAACCGACCAACTATTTGGACCTTGAGGGTACGATTTGGTTGGAAAACTATCTGGCGAAATACCCGCATACAGTTTTAATTATTTCCCACGATCGCACGCTTTTAAACAAATCTGTTAATGCAATTTTGCATCTGCATGACAAGAAACTGACGCTGTATCAAGGTAATTACGATACATTTGATTCTGTTCGCCGTGCAAAACTGGCAGAACAAGCCTCTATGGCAAAGAAACAAGATGCGGCACGTGATCACTTACAATCTTTTGTGGACCGTTTCCGTGCTAAGGCTTCTAAAGCAAAACAAGCGCAGTCGCGTTTGAAAATGTTGGAAAAGATGGAGCCAATTGCGTCATCTGTTGAAAATGCAGTGGCGACGTTCAATTTCCCTGAGCCAACAGAGCTATCTCCACCAATTCTACGTCTTGATGGTGTGGATGTTGGCTATGATGATACGCCTATCTTACGCAATCTAAATCTACGCATAGATCAAACAGATCGTATTGCTTTACTGGGTGCTAATGGTCAGGGCAAATCAACTCTTTCCAAGCTGTTAGCCGATAAACTTCAACCAATGGATGGAAAGCTTATACGCTCATCAAAGTTGAAGATTGGGTATTTTGCTCAACATCAAGTGGACGAATTACATCTGGACGAAACACCCTTACAGCATATCCAACGCGAACGCCCACAAGAAGGCCAAGCGCGCCTGCGCGCCCGCCTTGCAGCTGGTGGTGTTGGTAAAGAACAAGTCGATACACTGGTCGGGAAATTGTCTGGTGGTCAAAAAGCACGTTTATCGTTGCTTTTAGCAACATTAGAAGCCCCTCACCTTGTTATCCTTGATGATGAGCCGACAAACCACTTGGATATTGAAAGTCGTGAAGCTTTGGCGCTTGCCCTTGCCGAATACCAAGGTGCTGTTGTGTTGGTCAGTCACGACCCACATTTGATCAATGCCATCGCAGATCAACTGTGGTTGGTCAAAGACGGCACTGTGAAACCATTCCTTGAAGATATGGAGGCGTATAAAACGCTTCTATTATCAGAACGTGGTGCTGGTGGCGCGGCTTCTGAGCAAAAGAAAAAGGAAAAAGGCCCTAAAGTTAAGCGTTTATCCAATTCAGAACGCAAAAAACTTACGGCCCCTTTAAAAGATGACGTGGCAAAATGCGAAGAACGCATTGAAAAGCTGGAAGAGATGAAGGTGAAAATCGCTGAACGCATGGCTGATCCAAGTTTCTATGCCCCAGAAAATGCTTCTAAAGTCGAAGATTTGACCAAAAAACACGGAGAAATCTTGCAAGCGATGGAAAAAGCTGAGAGCCTTTGGGAAACTGCAGTTGAAGCTTTGGAAGCGGCCAGACGTAAATGATCGAATTTTATATCACAGCCTTTGTTACACTCGTAATTGGGGCAACTTGGCGGGGTTTGGCAAAGCCCCGATACCCTGTCAACAGGGCCGACCTTTCTGCAACGAATAGATAAAGGTGGCGGCACGCAACACCAGATTATAGGGGATCAATCCAGGCACTTCTCCGCTTTGTTGAGTAGATTTAGGATTTCAAATAGAGCATAGATTGATTATCTGGAATGGATGATTGTCTAATTTTGAGTTTGAAGTATTCGGTATCCTTGATGCCTCTGGCTCGCTTACGGATCATTCCTATACTGACATTACCAGCCTCTATCCTGGCGCTTGTGAGCTTGTGTTTGGCGTAGTTGCAGATGCCCACACAATGTTTCCGTAGGGATTTCGCGAACTTTTTTAGATAGAGCATCTGTGACTGATCTGCTATCAGGCACCAACGTTCCAGTTGCTCCGCCATCGCCTCAAATGAAGCGGCACTCCACAGCAGCTGAAGCTGTTCTTTCAAGACGTAAAGTGCATTCAGGTTGCTATTGCTCTCCAGCAACCTTTGCAGCTTGTCACTTTGTTTTTCACTCAACTTATCCGCATTTTTGAGCAACAGATAATGCGTCCCTTTCATCAACTCTTTACCACTTGGATCGGCCTTTCTGAACTCAAGTCGACGCTGATTATGGATAGCTTTGCTGTAGTTTTTCATGACGTGGAAACGGTCAAATACTATGTCGGCCAACGGCAAGGACTCTCTGACAGCCTTTTGGTAGGCAGGCCCCATATCCATCGCTACGGCCTTTATTTTGCAGGCTGTATCTGGTTGCAGTTGTTTCAAAAACCTTGAAAAAACCTCGGCAGTTCGGCCTGCTTCAACCCAGATCAGATGACCGCCAACCATATCGTAGACCACCGTCATGTAGTCATGACCTTTCGCCCGGGCAACTTCATCTACACCAATATATTCCAAGCCAGTTAGCTCTGCAGGATCAAGCGTAGGGAGAGTTTCAATAAGGTATGCCCTGTCGATATTATTGACCGTTTCCCATCGTATATCCAAATGTCTGGAAACCGCTTGAATAGACATATGCCGACATAATCCACTGATCAGTCGGCAAAATCGGTGAGTGAAACGGCACCCTTTATCAACAAAATCACACCCCTCAATGCGGCGTTCGCCCTTGTTAATATAAACCTGCGCCAGCTCAATCTCGACCACACAAGGATACCCAAAAAGGGGGATGTCGTTTACTTGTCGGCGGACATGCTGGTTGATGCTTCCCTTCTGGCCTGTAGCAGGGTCTATAGCCCTCCTACGCGCGTCTCGGCTGCAGTGAATGACAATCTTAACACCGCCGTCATCCAGTTTAATTTCATTTACACGTTGCCCTTTGAGGCCTAAAATATGCTGCGAGATGTTGATTGTCATATACCTGCTCTATGTAAAGTTATCAGAAACCATACATATCAACAGGTTACTTGGCGGTCGGCATCTTTTTCTACTCAACAAAGCGGAGAAGAGCCTCAATCCACTTTATGGCCGGGAGGGGATGCTCTGTACTGAAGTCCCAGAGATACCAGGAGTAAGGATGAATTGGGCTGTTTCTGTAATCTGTGAACCAGAAGGGTCGCCCCACCATTTCGATCTTTGCGGCGAAGTGTGGATGGTTCCTGAAGTTTGACTGCCGCTTTTTACCGGATGTAAGCAATGTGCGTGCAAGCATCAGGACTGTCCCCGTGACAGGCTGCATGAGTTTCAGAGCGTGACCGAGTTGTGCATCCAAAGAGCTGAACGGAGGGTTCATGACTATGGATCGAATTTGGTCTGAAGGCAGGCGATCCTGAGCCAGAAAGCCCATTTCGACAATACCCTTGGCGCGGGGCTCAATGTCGCTGGCATATACCGGGATGTTCATATTCTTGAGGGCATCAACCAAATGGCCTTCGCCTGCATGTGGTTCCCATGCAACTGGTGGGATGCTGACGCCTGCAGAAAGAACGAGGTCGCGCACCATCTCTTTGGCTTGAAGCGTCGGATAGAAGTCCTGGTCATTGCGCTTGTGCCCGGATTCGATGTATTTACTCATACAGTCCCCGCATATCATGATTGGAATTGTGGCAACTTGGCGAGAACTGTCTGGCCATTGAGCGCTGTATGATAAGGTCTGCGAGACTGGGAACGCAGACCGCACCGGCAACCCCAAGACGGGCGCGCGCATATTGCCAGAATGATACCCCAAGTTTTTGGCAGGTTTTCAATGCGCCAAGGCCGGCATCGCGTGCGGCCCGACCGCTTTGGCTGCGGGTTCCCTGCGAGACCGCCCGCCTCGTGACCTGAGACCGTATATCGCGTTCCGCGCTGTTGGAATGCAGGGGTGTACTCGGATAATCCAGAACACGCAGCAATTCACCCTTGTTTACCTTCAGCCGTCTAAGCAGGTTGTCGAGATTTGCATCGCCCGTTCGTTGCTCAAATATCGCGTCGAAACGCGCCGAAAGCCCCTCGCGCTGCGCATCGCAGGGATCTTGTCTGAAAGCTGAGAGTTCCCGGTAGAAGTCCCAAACGGATGTTCGTACGGCTTGGACACGCGCAAATTGGATTTCGTTGGTGCTTTGTTGCTTGCGAATGAGACGCTCCAAATGCACCCAACACAGCGCATGAGCATCTCCGACATTGAACTGGCCAGCATCGTCGCTCAGGATCACCGTATCGGAAAGGCGTCCAGCATCGCAGATACTGCCCCAGAGCGCGCCCTCGGTGGCGATTTTTATCGGGTCCGGTTTCACCGTTATGCGGTCAATCCCGAGGGTGGCCAGATGGGCCTGCCACGCGTCCTCACCGCGAAATATCCGATGCGGATGTGAGGCAAAAAGCACTATGGTTTTTTCGGGCAACCTCATGCGTCTCATGTAGTCAAGCGCTTCGTCATTGACGGTGTAGGTCAGGTCACCCGCACAGAGATGTTCAAGAAAATCAAGGCGGCTTTTCGAGCCGGTCGATCTGAAGTGGGTAAAAAGATCATTGCCGATTACGGTGCAGAAGCCGTTTTTGGCCTGATGGCGCGCTCCGGTGTCATCGACATTGATCCATGCAGCAGTTTCCATACCCGCTCTCAGCACGTCCTGCTGCTCGTCGACAATGCCCTGGATATCTTCGTTCAGAAACCGCTTTATCTGACGAGCGGAAATGTCCAGACCCATGTCATTCAGCAAAGCCGCGATACGCGCAACGGTGGACTGGCATTGATGATACAGCGTGATCGTCAGGGCCTTCAGATTATTCCCATACTGCTGGCGGCCCTTTACCACCCCGGGTGGGAGCGAGGCCACGCGGCGACTGCCATCGGGAAACTGCCAGACCTCCCGAAGGTAAGTCACTTCTTCAGCGTAAATCACGATGTCACGAATGGTATGCGCTTGATAGCCTTTGCGTGTGGACCCATCAGGTACATCTTCAAGAGTGACCTTGACCTCGCGTTTGTGTAAATTCAGATTACTGCGTCGTGGACCGCGCCGATTTTTCTTTTGCTTCCCGTCTGTTTTTGATCCCCCGCTGGGCTCGGAATCCTGCTTGCTGCTCTTGTCTTGTGAGGCCAGACCGCTTGGTTTGATATTCGGACGTCGCGGAAGTTTCTTGAGCTGTCTGATCTCGTCCCGCAATTCGGTCCTTTCCTGCCTCAGCTCTGAAAGCTCAGCAAAGAGCGCGAAAACCAAATCTTTAAGCGCGGCATTGGACAAATCATCAAGAGAGTGTGGAGGCGATGGCAACATCGCCCTATAGAGCAGAAAATACTTCGCCTTTGGAATCCTCATATGTAAATGCGAGTCAATTTGCCGCAATCTAAACCAAAGATCTTCAAGATGGACATGATGATGAGTGCGTCAAATGTGCCCACTTGAACCGGATTGCGAAAATTCCCGCCAAGTTGCCCCAATTACTTACACTCTTCTTAATTATTGATCCCATCGGATTGTTGCCGATGTTTATATCATTAACCTATGGGCAAACAGAAGCGCGTACCAAAATAGCAATTCGTGCTTGTTTAATTGCAATCGTAATCTTGGCAATCTTTGGCATTGTTGGTCAAAAACTCCTTGACTTCATTGGCATAGGGTTACCAGCGTTTCGCATTTCTGGTGGTTTATTGCTATTTTTAATCGCTGTAGAAATGTTGTTTAACAAACGTGGGCAACGCCGCGAAGAACAATCTGAAGACACCGCCGAAGGTGATGATCCGTCTGTGTTTCCGCTAGCAACGCCTTTGATTGCGGGCCCTGGTGCTATGGCTGCAATGATCTTGTTGGCCAGTGATATGCAAAATTCCCCGACTGCGATTGCTGTTGTCATGGCGGCAATGGTAAGTGTTGTAAGTTTGGTTGGTCTTGGGTTCCTCATGGGTAATGTACTGGAGCGTCTTTTAGGCAAAACGGGTATTACAGTGATTACACGCCTGATGGGTATGCTTTTGGCTGCTTTATCCGTGCAGTTTGTTGTTGATGGGCTTCGTGGCCTTGGTGTTTTGTAATGACTGTCGATGATAAAGCTTATTTGTTTTATCTCGCTATACTTCTCGCAATGGTCGCGGGTTGGTTTCTATATGGTAGACGTGAAACTATAGGCAAATCCCTACAACAAGCCCTGATATGGGGATTGATATTTGTTGGTGTCATTATTGCCTATGGGTTCAAGGATGTTTTTAAAGCACAGATATTCCCTTCGGCTGCGGTACAAAATGGCGCAGGAAGTGTCACACTTTCACGCGCTAATGATGGTCATTTCTATGCCACGCTGGCTGTGAATGGGCAGGATGTTGAGTTTGTTGTTGATACGGGTGCGACTTCAATCGTTCTAAGTAAGAGTGACGCGCAAGATATTGGTATCGATATAGAAAACCTAAACTTCTTAGGACAATCATATACTGCAAATGGTGTTGTTGATACCGCAGAAATACGATTAAATCACATTACAATAGGTGATATTTCATTTTATGATATGCGTGCATCTGTGAATGGCGGTGAATTACATCAATCTCTATTGGGGATGGATTACATTAATCTGTTCTCAGAGTTTAAAATAAGCGGAAACACGTTAACCCTTACACGTTAAGTATTCTTTTCTGCTTTCATCTGCCAGCGACCTGTTTCTTGGCTCCAGTATTTTGCTGCAATACCAGCATTCGTCAGCAGTTTCCAATCTTGGCGGGCATCTTGAACTGCCATGTCGTCATTGCCATTAAAGATCAGGCTAACACGTTCAAATTTAGCAACTTCTTCTGGTGTTGTTTTAGCGCCATAAACCAACATCATAGCCTGAGCTTTATTTGTATTCGCGCCGTTTGAGCTAAGCAATACAGGTTGATCCGCATCATGTAGGCCCCCACTGATGCCATGCGGTAAAAATTGTGGAGAGTTGCCGCCCCACAATTGTGTATCAATCCAGCCAAGACGCCCCTCATCCCCAGATTTCACCAGAACGCGCCACTTATTTTGAAGTGTGCGTTCTAGCAGTTGAGGTAAGGTTTGCTCTAACAGTGAGCTGGTCAAGTGATAGAAAAAGACTTCAGCCATTATTCCACTTCGCAGTTATCCGCGATAAAGCGATCCAATGCGCGTACACCCCAACCTGTTGCGCCTTTTGGTGCAAAATCTGTTTCTGTTTTAACCGATGCCACACCTGCGATGTCCAGATGAATCCACGGCATATCTTCTTGGATAAAGCGTTGAATAAACTGGGCGGCAGTGATTGAGCCAGCAGCGCGACCACCAACGTTTTTGATATCTGCAATGCGGGATTTGATAAGTTTATCATAAGCAGCACCAAGCGGCATACGCCATGCGCCTTCGCGTTCGATGTTTGCTGCATTAATGAATTTACGTGACAATTCATCGTTATTCGAGAACACGCCAGCGTTTTCATGGCCCAAGCCGATGATAATAGCACCTGTTAAGGTCGCAAGGTTAATAACACCCGTTGGTTTAAACGTTTCTTGCGCGTACCAAAGCACGTCTGCCAGAACCAAACGCCCTTCAGCATCGGTGTTGATGACCTCAATCGTGTCACCTTTCATGGATTTAACAACATCACCTGGACGTTGTGCATTGGCATCAGGCATGTTCTCAACAAGACCAACCAAACCAACAACATTTGCCTTGGCATTGCGCATGGCCAGCGTTTTCATCACACCCGCCACAACGCCAGCGCCGCCCATGTCCATGGTCATATCTTCCATACCGCCAGCAGGCTTAAGGGAAATACCTCCCGTATCAAAGACAACACCTTTACCAACAAGCGCAAAAGGTTGTTCATCACCGCCGCCATTCCATTCCATGATCACAATCTTGGATGGGCTTTCAGAGCCTTGGCCCACACCTAATAAGGAATGCATGCCCAGCTTTTCCATATCCGCCTCTTCCAAAGTTTTCACTTTAAGGCCATGGCTTTCCAAATCATGCAAACGTTTTGCAAACTCTGTTGTTGTCAGGATGTTCGCAGGCTCATTCACCAAATCACGAGTAAAGAATACACCTTCTGCGATGGCGCCTTTATCTGCATAATCTGCTTTGGCTTCTGCCGCGTCATTTGCCATAACTGTTAATTGCCCCATGCCTGTTGCATCGGATGTTTTATGGTCATGGAATTCATATTGGCGAAGTGTAAAGCCAAACGCCAATTCAGACGCACGTTTGCCTGTGCCTGTCAGCAATAATACATTATCCCCAGATGCCAGTTTTGCAAGATTTGAACCAGCCGCGCGTGCATCATCAATCGTCACACGTTTTGGCATTTTAATTACAATAACAGAACTTGCAGCCATACCATTTGGCATAGACATCACATGACATCCTGCATTTGGCATATCTTCGAATGTTTTGCTTTCCGCCAAACGCACCAAGCTGCGCTTCATCAATTTGTTTACACGGCGTGCTGGCAATCCAATTTGTCCAGTTGGGGACATAAATACAGCAACTTTACCTTCAAATGCGGCAATACTATCTAAATCGGTTTCAATAAATTTTGGGATCATTGGGGCATTCATAGTAGGCTCCTGTAATAGCTATTTCTTGATTTAATCAAGACCTAGCGTGATTCAGCGCAATTGACCATAATGGACTGTCACTGAGGAATAAAATCCTGTAAAGATTCTTAAAGTTACTTGTTTGGATTAGGGTTATTACCGCGTGAAACTTGTTGATCGGTACATTGTAAAGCAGCTTATCGGGCCGTTCTTGTTCTTTCTACTGATCTTTGCGGGTATTCTTTGGTTGAATCAAGCTTTGAAAATCGTAGATGTTGTGGTTGAAAACGGCCAACCTGGAATGGTTTTCGTAGAGCTTAGTATGTATTTATTACCCCGTATCATTGAAAGCGTGTTTCCTGTGGCTGCATTTGCCTCAGCAGTGTTTTTGACAAATCGTTTGTATTCAGAATCAGAATATGCGGCATTGACTGCTGCAGGGGTAACACCATTACAGTTTTCACGACCCTTTTTAATCTTTGGTATGATTTGTTTATTATCAGTATCCGCTTTGGCACATTACATTACCCCCATCAGCAACAATGCATTTCAAAAGCGCCAATATGAAATCAGACAGGAATTTTTATCGCAATTGGTGAAGGAAGGTTCCTTTGTTTCACCCAAAAAAGGCGTGACTATTTATTTTGGCAAAGTTCAAGAAGACGGTTTATTAAAGGATGTCTTAATTCGCGAAATATCAGAAGATGGTAATGAAACAATTCATTCTGCTCCATCAGGGCGTGTTGTAGACAGTGATACAGCCGCAAAATTGGTATTGATAAATGGTGCCTTACAACGCTTCAATCCAGACGACCGTCTGTTGAATGTCATACAATTTGACAGTCTGTCATATGATCTGAGCCAGTTCGCAAAAAACCTAGGGCCTCGTAATAAGAGTGCCGCAGAAACAATCACGCCACAACTTCCTTGGTGGATAGCATCCGCAGCAGATCAGGATAGCGCTATTGAGGCGCAATCGCGTTTGGTAAAAGCTCTGTTTTCTTTAATCATGCCCCTACTCGGTGCCGCAGTGCTGTTTTCGGGGAACTTCAGTCGCGCAGGTTTTTTCTACCGTATTTCTTTTGCTATTTTACTTTTGTTTAGTCTAAATACTTTGCGCGGTGCTGCTGAAAGTTTTGTAGCGAAGACGCCGTCCCTATCTTTTGTCTTATATTCGCCTTTGGTTTTGTCCTGTTTTATAACTGCCATGCTGATTTTACTAACCGTAAAAGGTTGGAATAGTTTCACATTGTCTGATGTCTTTAAGAAGCGGCAGGCATCTGCATGACACTATATTGGTATTTCACAAAAAAATTTGCTAGCGCTTTTATACGTGTCTTCTTGATCATTGGGCTTTTGATATTCTTTGTTGATACAATGGAAAATATTCGTGCCTTATCTTCAGCGGGTATTACATTTCCCAAAGCATTGGCTCTTGCCAGCACCCGCTCTCCTTCGTTTATACGCGAAGCCATGCCCATCATCGTGATGTTGGCAGGCTTAACATTTTGCGTTGGTTTGGCTCGTTCTAATGAATTTGTTGTGTCGCGCGCAGCAGGCGTTTCGGCCTTAAAAGGTCTTACCTTTCCAATGAGTGCAGCTTTTATTATTGGTCTGGTTTCTATCCTATTTCTAAACCCATTGGTTGCTACTTTTTCAACCCATTACGACACATTAAAAGACCGGTATTTAGGGCGGGAAGCTAAAACAGTCGTGGTTAATGAAGATGGATTTTGGTTACGGCAGAAAAATGAAACAGGCCATATAGTCATCACAGCGGCTCAAGCCAATAAAAATGGCACATGGTTACGCGATGTAACGATGGTCGAATTTGATCAAGATAAAAACATAACCAGCCGCATTGCTGCAGCAACAGCAACACTTTCAAGAAATGAATGGGTTCTGATACGTACCAAAACATGGGATCTATCAAATGCAACGGGCAATCCAGAGGCAGGTTCTCAATTAAAATCCGTGATCCGTATTCCAACAACAATCACCAGCGATCAAATCCTGGAAGGTTATCCCAAACCAGAAACAGTTGTGATTTGGGATCTACCAAAATTCGTTCGATCAATGGAAAACGCTGGTTTTTCATCTCTGCAACACCGTGTCCATTTACAAATGGAATTAGCGCGCCCTATTCTTTTTGTAGCCATGTTGATTATCGGTGCAGTCTTCACCTTACAAAACGCACGTTTAGGTAATTTAGGTATTTCCGTTTTAATGGCTCTTTTGTGTGGGTTTTCTCTACATTTTCTACAAAACCTTGCTAGAACTCTAGGTGAAGCTGGAGAGATTCCCATATTTTTTGCAGCCTGGGCACCACCGATCGCGGCATTCTTGGCAGCAATCGCGTTATTTTTGCATTTAGAGGACGGGTAGCAGCAATGATCTTGAAAAGACTATCAAGGGCTTTGCTGGTTACGGCACTCCTCGCCTCAACATCCACAGCAGCGCTTGCTCAAGCAAAAAATCCAGTGGGCCTTTTGGCAAATTCTGTTGATTACGACGCGCGTACAAAAACCTTAAGCGCAACAGGAAATGTTCGTATTGTATCTGAGGGCCAAGTTCTGTCAGCAAATACGGTGCTTTTCAACGAAGCAACTGGACGCCTTACCATTCCAGGCGGTTTTACGATTACAAATCCTGATGGCAGTATTCTTACAGGCACTGATGCTGATTTATCCGCAGATTTAGCAAATAACGTCATCAAAGGTGCCCGTTTATTGATTGCCAATCAATTCCAATTGGCAGCAGATCAAGCACAGTATAAAGGCAATCGTTTCAAAGTATTGGATCGTGTGGTCGCCAGTACTTGTTATATTTGTAAATCAAACCCTATTCCGTTTTGGCAGATACGATCGAACCGTGTGATCCATGATGAGTTGAAAAAACAACTTTATTTTGAGCATGCCAAGTTAGAATTCCTTGGTGTACCAGTCCTTTACGTGCCAAAATTACGCTTACCTGATCCAACAGTAAAACGTGCTTCTGGTTTTTTGGTCCCATCGTTTTTCACATCAAACCTTTTGCAGTTTGGTGGGAAAATACCTTATTTCTATGCAATCGATGATCATTCTGATGCAACGATCACAGCTTTCTTTGCCACTGCTGGCAGTTTTGTGACAGAGGTTGAATACCGCCGTGAAACTAAGAATGGCAGTTACACATTAGATGGTTCTGTTCTTTTGATTGATGGTCTTGATAACAATGCATTTAGATCATCCTTAAAAGGCGAAGGCCGCTTTCGTTTACGTAATAATTTCGACTGGGGATTTAAGGTCGATATTGCCTCTGATAGAACATACCGTGCGCAATACGGGTTTCAAGACACTAACTCTGTTACAGCGCAAGATCGCTTGGTTTCTGAACTGTATCTTGAACGTAATACAACAAACAGTTTCTTTAATATTAGTACTGCAAGTATTCAAAGCTTGCGGACAAATGAAATCGATGCCCAAATCCCCTTGGTTTTACCCGAAGTATATTGGCGTAATATCAGTGAGGCCCCATATTTTGGTGGTAAACTCGCATTAGAGGCCAACTCGACCACATTGTTTAGATCGGGCGGAAATCGCTTCACGCGTCTAGGTGTGGGGGCAGATTGGCAACGCGAATGGAGTTTGCAAAACGGAATTTTATTTGGTGCACGTGGTGAACTCGACGCAGAATATTATTCATTGGATAATTTTACAGGGTTTACAGACGCATCTATATCCCGTGTTACACCAACAATATCCGCAGATATTCGCTTACCTCTCTCAAAGACGACTGGTTCAGCCGTACATGTCATTGAGCCGATTGCACAGATCGTATGGAATGAGGACACCCAAACAGTCACACCAAATGAAGACAGCGTTCAAGTGGAGTTTGAAGAAACAAACTTATTTTCAACGAACCGTTTTCCTGGCTTTGATCAACAAGAACTTGGTTTACGCGCAAACGTTGGCGTGAATTATACGCGTTATGATCCATCAGGGTGGAATATTGGTGGTACTGTTGGGCGCGTTTTCCGCACACGCGATCTTGGACAGTTTTCCAATGCGACGGGTCTTTCTGGGAAAAACTCTGATTGGGTGAGCGCTGTTTCGTTAAGTTTACCAAACTCCCTTACGCTTACAAACCGTACACTCTTTAATAGCAACTTTGATATTTCAAAAAATGAAACAGATCTTAGCTTTAAATATAAAAAGCTCAAAACAGGTATAAATTATTTACAGCTTGAGCAAGATGTTGTTGCTGGTGCCAGTGATAAAAGAAGTGAAGTGACGTTAAAACTCGATTATACACCCAATGATAATTGGAGCTATCTGGCCGAGTGGCGTCACAATTTTGTGACGGGTAGCGCGATTGAAGGTGAATTTGGGGTTGTGTATGAAAATGAATGCGTAAAGGTGGATCTTTCGCTCTCGCTTCAATACGCAGCCTCTGGTACTATTACCCCAACTAAAGAATTGGGACTAACCGTCTCATTGGTCGGCATAGGAAATAAAGCACGTGCAAAACGTCGTCGTCATAGCTGTGCTTTTTGAATTAACAGGTGAAATAATGAAAAAATCCTTCCCTTTTGTTTTTGGACTTGTCGCAAGTGTTTCATTAGCAACGCCAATTTTTGCAGGTATTTACTCTCCAATCATTCAAGTTAACGAGAGTATAGTTACGCAATTTGAACTCAATCAACGAATTGGCCTCCTTCGTGCTTTTGGCACAACGGGAGATTTGACAGCACAAGCTAAAACACAACTAATAGAGGACCGTTTACGTATGCAGGCCGCAAAAGATGCAGGCATTACGACAAATGAAGAAGATGTTTTAGCTGGCATGGAGGAGTTTGCAGCACGTGGTAACTTTAATTCCGAACAATTATTAGAATACCTGAAACAACGTGGAGTCCAACGTGAAACTTTCGCAGCATTCGTTCGCGCGGGTATCGCATGGCGTAATGTGGTTGGATCACGGTTTGCATCTAAAGTGAGTATTGCTGATGAAGAAATTGATGCGCGTTTGGGTGATACGGCAGTCGATTTCCCAAGAACAGTAAATGTAGCAGAAATTATTTTGCCCTTCTCAGAAGGCGGATCTGGCCCGATGCGTGCTTTAGCTGATCGCCTTTCTGAAACTGTAAAAACAGAACTAGAGTTTACTGCCGCTGCGCGGAAGCATTCAAAATCACCCACAGCAAGTAATGGTGGTAATGTTGGTTGGATTCCTGTTGGCAACCTACCCGCACAAGTTGCAACACGTATTGCTCAGCTACAACCTGGTGAAATTACTGGCCCAATAAACCTTGGCGGTGCCGTGGCAATATATCAATTGCGTGGTATCAGAGAGGCGAAATCGGCAAGTGAACAAGTTCTTGCCGTGAGTTTTTTGCAAGTTGCATTGCCAACGAACAAATCTGGACAATCGGGCCAAATAACAGAAGCGAATAAGCTTATTAATGCGGGAGATACATGTTTGGACATGCAGTCAAATGCCGCAGGTTTTGGCGATGGTGCGGTCACGAGTTATACGTTTACAGCGCCAGAGCTTCCTGTTCGCATAGGTGTTGAGTTAGCGCGTTTAGATAAAAACGAAGCAACTTATTTTGTAACGGATGCTGGTAACATAAACGTTTTGATGCTCTGTAATCGCGCGAAAGATATTCCAGAAGGTGCGCGTGAAAACATTCGCAATGCATTGTTCAGTCAACGTGTAGGTAGTTTTGGTGATGGTTATTTACAAGAATTACGCAGTGATGCGACCATAATTGAAAAATGAACGCGCCTATTGCTCTGACATCTGGTGATCCCAGCGGTGTTGGCTTAGAAGTTACGGGACTTGCATGGAAGGCGCTAAAAGACAAAGTGCCTTTCTTTTTGATTGCGGATAAAGCACATGTGCAAACTGCAACTGATGTACCAATAACATTGATTGGTACACCTGCGGATGCATTAAACGTTTGTCCGTCCTCACTACCTGTTTTACATATACCATTTGCTGCGGCACCCAGTCTAGGCGCAGAACAGCCAGAAAATGCACATGCAATTATCAAATCAATCGAAATCGCTGTTAGTTTTGTTAAATCTGGACAGGCAGCTGCTGTTTGTACAAACCCAATTAATAAAAAAGTCTTAAAAGATGGCGCGGCATTTCCTTATCCAGGCCATACAGAGTTTCTTGCGTTTTTAGGGGGTGTTCCAACATCCGTGATGATGTTAACGGCTCCAGAATTACGTACTGTTCCTGTCACTATTCATATTGCTTTATCAGAAGTTCCAGAAGCCTTAACAGACAGGTTAATTGCAGATACGATTAGGATCACTGATTATGCGTTAAAACGTGATTTCGGTATTACTAAACCAAGAATTGCCGTAGCGGGTTTGAACCCACACGCTGGTGAAGGTGGTGCAATGGGGACTGAAGAAATTGACCGTATCATACCTCTTTTAGATGAATTACGCCAAGAAGGCATCACACTTACTGGCCCACTGCCAGCAGATACAATGTTCCACCCGCAAGCGCGCGAAAAATATGATACGGCCGTGTGTATGTATCATGACCAAGCCTTAATACCGTTGAAAACATTGAACTTTTCGGCAGGTGTGAACACCACTCTTGGGTTGCCATTTATACGTACGTCCCCTGATCATGGTACAGCTTTTGATATAGCTGGCAAAGGTATAGCTGATGCAACGAGCCTGATCGAAGCTATTAAACAGGCATATAAAATGGCCCAGAATAGAGCAAATTATGACAACATCCGCTGATGGGTTGCCGCCCTTACGTGATGTGATTTCCACACATGAATTACGCGCACAAAAATCATTGGGGCAAAACTTCCTTTTAGATTTAAATCTAACAGGTAAGATCGCACGCCAGGCAGGTGATTTGTCAAATTGCGATGTTTTGGAAGTTGGCCCTGGCCCTGGTGGCCTGACACGTGCCTTGCTTTATGAAGGTGCGCGCCGCGTGGTTGCGATTGAACGCGATGAACGTTGTTTACCTGCATTAGCAGAAATTTCAGAGCATTATGATGGCCGTTTAAAGGTTGTATCTGGAGATGCTTTAACCGTTAATCCCCACGAATATTTCAAAGGGCCTATTAAGATCGTTGCCAACCTGCCCTATAATGTTGGTACTGAATTGCTGGTGCGTTGGTTGACGCCAAAAGAATGGCCACCATTCTGGGACAGTTTAACATTGATGTTCCAACGTGAAGTTGCGCACCGGATTGTCGCAAAGCCAGGCAGTAAAGCTTATGGACGGTTGTCTATTCTTGCTCAATGGCGCTCTGATGCAAAGATTGTAATGGATTTACCACCGCAAGCTTTTACGCCTGCGCCAAAAGTATCCTCGGCCGTGGTGCATATTACGAAATGCGATCAACCTAAATTTGACTGTGATGCCAAAGTGTTAGAACGTGTTGTTGCCACAGCATTCAATCAAAGACGTAAGATGTTACGCGCCAGTTTGAAATCTCTAGCACCTGATGTTGAAGACCGAATTAATGCTGCGGGTATTAAACCGACAGAACGTGCAGAACAACTCTCTGTAGAAGAGTTCTGCACTCTAAGTCGGATGTTTAGTTAAATTATTCTGCAGCCGTATCAGGCGCAGTATCTTTAACTGCAGGTTTTGGTTCTGCTTCTGGTTCAGCCAATTCGACCTTCTTTTTAACAGGTTTTTTAGCTTTTACAGGCTTCTTTTTAGTCTCTGGTGTCTCGACCAGATTATTATCTGCCTGTGCAGGAAACAAATCCCCTGCCTCACCTGCAACATCAGGTTGCTCTCCATCAGGTTGGCCACCATCAACGACATCTGTTGCAACGTTCTGTTGGTTTTGGTTTTGCTGCTGTTGTTTCTGTTGGTTTTGGTTTTGCTGCTGTTGTTGGTTTTGTTGACGCTGAGCTTCTTGCGCTTCACGACGTTCATTTATTTCACGTTGCGCTTCAGTCAGCAACCGTGAGTAATGTTCTGAGTGTTGTAAGAAGTTTTCAGCATTTACACGATCACCAGACAACATCGCATCGCTAGAAAGGCTTTGGTACTTATCAATAATCTGCTGTGGTGTACCACGAACCTTACCTTCTGGACCAGACGAGTCAAAAACGCGGTTCACAACATTTGCAGCATTACCGCGGCGGTTGTTATTGTTATTCTTATTTCGTGAGCGTGGTTTGTTAGAAGATCTCATATGATCCGTATGCCTCTGTCGTATTTGGAAATTCTTGCGCCTTTTGGCGATATCCCGATTAAGCTTTTTGGGGTTTATATAGATGAGAATAAATCAATCATCCGATGTACGAATTATATCTTAGAAAACCAACGATACAAGCCCTAATGAAGATTTTAGTAGTAAAATATACGTTTTAAGCTATTTTTGGCGCATCAAAACGCAAAACACGGTCTTTACCAGCTAAATCTTGGATACATCTTCCATTTTTAAAGTTTTTTGCTTTAAAAATATCCATTACGGGTAACGCTTGATCCCATCCTATTTCTAGAAAAACTTGCCCCCTTGGATTCAAATACTGTTCCGCTTCTTGTGCAATAATTCGGTAAGCTTCCAACCCATCCCCTTCAGGCGTCAGTGCCATACGCGGCTCCCAATCACGAACCTCTGGTTCGATCTCATCCATGGCTTTTGCTGTAATATAGGGCGGATTACTAACGATTAGGTCGAATTGGCCTTCTATACTTTTAAACCAATCGGATTGAATAAACGTCACACGATCAGCTACATTCAATGCAACAGCATTATCCTTTGCTACAGCCAGTGCTTTGTCCGATAAATCGACAGAAACTCCCGTCGCCTTTGGGAATTCTGATAGTAATGTTAATATGATACAGCCCGTCCCTGTTCCTAAATCAAGGATGGTTTTTGGTGCAGGTTCTTTTAGAATTTCTTCAATCAAAGTTTCCGTATCGGGCCTTGGGTCAAGCACATCAAGTGTGACTTTAAATCGTCGTCCCCAAAATTCGCGTGCCCCAATAATCTGCGTTACAGGTTGTCTTTGCAAACGTTGGGTGATTGCCTTTTGAAACTGTTCTATGGCATCAGGCGCAACAGCATCATGCATTCGGATCGATAACATCCCCCGCTCAATTCCCATAACATGGGCCAATAAGCTGCGTGCATCTGTACGGGCACCATCCCCCAGAGCTGGTGTTAATTGATCCAGCCCCCAAGATAGCAATTCTTGGGCCGTTTGGGTCATGGGTTTAATTCTGATAATTTATGCGCTTGATCGTCCGCTAGCAGTGCATCAACGATTTCATCTAGATCGCCCTGCATGACTTGATCTAACTTATAAAGCGTCAGGTTAATACGGTGATCGGTCATGCGACCCTGTGGGAAGTTATATGTACGGATACGTTCAGAACGATCCCCAGAACCCACCTGCCCTTTACGGCTGGCGGCACGCTCATCATCTGCCTCTTGGCGTTTCATATCATACAGGCGCGTGCGTAATGTTTGCATCGCGATTTCACGGTTACGGTGCTGAGATTTCTCTGCTGATACAACCATAATACCTGTTGGTATGTGAACGATCCGCACCGCACTATCTGTTGTATTCACGTGCTGACCACCAGACCCTGATGCCCGCATCGTATCAATACGTAAATCGGTTGCTGGTAGATCAATATCCACCTCTTCCGCTTCGGGTAATACCGCGACGGTTGCAGCGGATGTATGTACACGGCCACCACTTTCAGTGGTTGGCACACGCTGAACGCGGTGAACACCGCTTTCAAATTTCATTTTGGCAAAAACACCTTGGCCTTTAATATTTGCGACTATTTCGCGGTATCCACCAAGTTCGGTTCCAGCCTCTTCAATAACTTCTATTTTCCACCCTGCCGACTCGCAGTAGCGTTGATACATTCTAAATAAGTCACCTGCGAATAAAGCAGCTTCATCACCGCCAGTACCAGCGCGAATTTCCAGAACAGCAGACCGTTCATCAGCTTCATCTTTTGGCAACAATGACAGTTGTAATTCATGCTCCGCATTTGGCAAAGCGGCCTTTAATTCTGGTAGTTCTTCTTCTGCCAGTTCCTTCATCTCAGGATCAGACATCATCTCTTCTGCTTCGGCAATATCAGAAATAAGACCTTGATAGTGAGCAATTTTATCAACAACAGGTTTTAAATCTGAATACTCCTTGGACAAGGCCGCAAAATCATTAACGGCGGATCCATCTGCCATTTTGGCTTCTAGAAATTCAAAACGACTTGTGATTTGGATGAGTTTATCTTCAGCTATCATGCGACTGACATTGCGGTTTGTTTGGCTTTGGTCAAGAGCAAGCATGACTTTTTCAACGATTTATGCTAATAAATACTTATGAAGTGGCTTTTAACGATCATATTCGTATGTGCTGGATCAATAGCGCAAAGTGACGACGCCAAAGTAAAATGGCCCGATTGCTACTGTACTGACAAAGATGGATTACGTGTTGAATTGGGCACAATGATTTGTATGAAGGTTGGTGGTCGTGATTTTATTGCGCGATGTGAAATGTCCCTAAACGTTCCAATGTGGCGTGAAATGACCCAAGGCTGTTTATCGTTCAGCAACCAATCCACGAATACCGTCTACCCAAGTATCGACGCGTAGCTTATTCACTCCAAAATCACGATATCCAAATCGAGAACGAGAAAATACAGAGAGCTGGGAGCCATCCCCTTGTGGTGCTATCTTGATGGTGATGTAATCTGGGTAAGCGATCAATTTTGATCTTTGAATAAAAGTGAAAAGCTGCCCATCATCCGTGTTTGCCAAGAGTTCTGTACGGTATTGCTGACCTGCATAGTCCATAACGATCTGTGATAATTTCATTTGCTTAACATCGAATATGATAGAAGCTTCACCTGCCAGACGGTAATCATTCGGACGTCCTGTAGATTTGACTGTCTCAGGATCTTGGTGCCAATACTCAATATGACTAGGCGCCAACCTCACATAAACCAATAGTGCAACAGCTACGATAAGGACAATTGCAATAAACAACATTATGATCCGTTTCATTCAGCAGCTGTATCAACAGCCTCTTGCGCATTAATCTCTGCGGCACGCGTTTCGACAAGCCCCACGATATGATCGACCATTTTGTCGTTATCCAACTTATGATCTTGCTTACCTGCCATATACACCATGCCAGAACCAGCCCCGCCGCCTGTAAACCCTACGTCAGTCATCAAAGCTTCGCCTGGGCCATTCACGACACAGCCAATGATCGATAGTGACATTGGCGTTTTGATATGTTCAAGACGTTTCTCTAAGGCTTCTACTGTTTTGATCACGTCAAATCCTTGGCGCGCACAACTTGGGCATGAAATGATATTCACACCGCGGTGACGTAACCCCATGGATTTCAAAATCTCATAGCCGACTTTCACCTCTTCAACTGGATCGGCGGACAAGGATACACGTAATGTATCGCCAATACCCATCCAAAGTAGATTACCAAGACCAATCGCAGATTTGATCGTACCAGAGGTTAAACCGCCCGCTTCCGTAATCCCAAGGTGGATCGGTGCATCTGTCGCCTCGGCCAATCCTTGGTAAGCGGCTGCGGAAAGAAAAACATCCGATGCTTTCACTGAAATTTTGTACTCTTGAAAATCATTATCTTCCAAAATACGGATATGTTCCAAACCACTTTCGATCATCGCTTCGGGGCATGGTTCCGCATATTTATCCAATAAGTGCTTTTCCAAAGAACCAGCATTCACACCAATCCGAATAGAGCATCCGTAATCTTTGGCCGCTTTAATCACTTCAGCCACACGTTCTGGGCTGCCTATATTGCCAGGGTTGATCCGCAAACATGCAGCCCCAGCTTCCGCCGCTTCAATCGCCCTTTTGTAATGGAAATGAATATCGGCAACCAAAGGTACAGGGCTCTCTTTAACGATTTCATGCATCGCTGCTGTCGATGCCTGATCAGGACATGACACACGGACAATATCAGCTCCAGCTTCTGCACAGGCTTGAATTTGTGCGATCGTTGCTTTGGCATCATGCGTTAACGTATTGGTCATTGTCTGCACAGTAATAGGCGCATCACCACCCACGGGTACATTTCCTACATGAATTTGACGGCTTTTACGCCGATAAATGTTACGCCATGGGCGTATATGATTTAAGGTCATAGGGTGGCCTAATTTATGGGTCAGCTTTAGCTTTAGATATAGTACTGTTTGGGGAGCGTCAAAGCCAATGCGGCAAGATTGCGAAAACGTTTAGTTGTTTTGAATATCAATCAAGATTGCTTCTGCCGTTTTTTCTACATCAATGTTCAATGGCGGTGATAAAGGTTCGACAAATAGGTTCGTTGCTTCAGTAAATATTTGTTCGACATCTGATTGCACCAATGAAACCTTACGGGCTATACCGCCATCGGCTCCAACTGGGCCGTATGTAGTATCACCGACCATGACATAAACAAATCCAGAATTACCTGCTTTTAATAAGGGCCCCTGCAAGTCTTGGGGAACACGGTAGCGTTCACCAGCATTTAGAATTTTTTCGAATAAAACACTGTTATCTGGTAGATAAATACGAACCCAAGCAGGACGCGTTGCCACAACATCTATTGTTGGCGGTCCTTGTGCAATTACAGCTACTGGTGTTGGTTCTGTTAATTCAGGAACGGATACAACCAATATGGGTGATGGTGCTAAAGCGCCTTGCGTCGCTGGATCAATCGTTGCAATTGGGCCATCACGCGAAATAATGCTTGGAACATCTAATTCTTGCGGGCGGTAAAGCTGATCCAAAGAGAGGCTTGCACCTGTTGTGTTTTGTAAAGAGGCCGTTTGTTGATCTAAAATAGGCGTTTCATCTATACCACCAGCGCCATCTGATAGAACGGAAATATTTGATGCCACACCTGGTGTTTCGTTCACGGGTGCAAATTGTACACGTTGAACTTCTTGCAATACACGCCACCCGCCATAGCCAAGACCAGAAACCAAAATAACCAAAACAAGTAATGATCCAATCGCTGAAAACGAAATCTTTTCATGCCATGGTGCCACAGGTAGTGCCATTGGTGCTTTTGTTGTTACATTTGGGTCATTCGCAGCAACGCCGGGTAAAATACGCTGCTCACGTTGCTTTTGGCTTGGCGTTTCACGGTTAGCAACATCAATACTTTGACCGTCAAATCCAGTTTCTATACAAAATTGCTTATATGCTTTGTCGCCATCTAAATTTAAATACCGAGCGTATGAACGAACATAACCAGCAATGAAACCACGTGTTTCAAAGGCGTCTAAGTCACCGTTTTCAATAGCTGAGATATACTTCACACCAATTTTTAGATCGTTTTGAACGTCAATCAGAGATTTACTTAATGTTGCTCGTTCTCCACGCAACATATCCCCTAGTGCTAATGGGTAGGAGTCGAAACCCCGTGGTCTGAAATCTCCAGCAGACGTGCTCATTGCTTACGTACCTATATTACTGCGCTCAACAACCTCGAATCGAGAAGGTATACCTTCTTCGCCTTCATAGTATCACAAATTGTGTTGTTCGACAGCCCCACCTACTAAATAAGCTTTAGCCAGTCATTTGTGAGCGGTTTAATGCGCAATGACCCCATAGTTCATCAAGTGCCAATACCAGCTCGCGGATCATTTTATCTGAGTGAACAGGTGAAGGTGTGAACCGGAGGCGTTCTGTACCACGTGGTACGGTGGGAAAGTTAATGGGTTGAACGTAAATACCATAGTCTTCTAACAATTTATCAGACAGCATTTTACATTTTACAGGATCGCCCACATGTACTGGAACAATATGGCTGCCATAATCGTTAACAGGCATGCCCAATGATTTAACATGCTCTTTTAAACTACGAGCTCGTGCTTGATGTTCATCACGCAGTTCGGAATGCTCTTTTAAGTATTCAACAGATGCGCGAGCCCCTGCTGCGATTGCGGGCGCTAATGATGTCGAGAAGATAAAGCCAGGAGCGTATGATCTAATAGCGTCAGTCAATTTAGCCGAACAAGCGACATAGCCACCCATCACCCCATAAGCTTTGGCTAAAGTACCATTAATCATATCCAAACGATCCATAAGGCCATCACGTTCCGCGATTCCGCCTCCACGTGGTCCATACAAGCCAACCGCATGTACTTCGTCGATATATGTCAGCGCATTGAATTCATCTGCTAGATCGCAAATCTCTTCGATTGGGCCAAAATCACCATCCATAGAATAAAGTGATTCAAATGCGATTAATTTTGGCGCATCTTTCGGTGCTTGTTCCAACAATTCACGCAAATGCGCGACATCATTGTGACGAAAAACGTGTTTTTCCCCAAAACCATGACGAATACCTTCAATCATAGATGCGTGATTTAATGAATCAGAGTAAATGATCAAACCCGGGAACAAACGTGGTAAAACTGATAGTGTTGCTTCGTTCGCATTATAAGCCGACGTAAAAACCAAAGCTGCTTCTTTGTCGTGAAGATCCGCAAGACATGCTTCTAGATCTTTATGATAAGATGTATTGCCAGAAATATTACGCGTTCCACCAGAACCAGCACCAACGGATTCAATCGCTTTTTGCATAGCTTCTAGAACAACAGGGTTTTGCCCCATTCCTAGATAGTCGTTACCACACCAAACTGTAATATCACGCTCTTCACCATCCGTTGTTGTCCAAACTGCTTTTGGAAACTGTTGGTTCTTGCGGCGGATGTTTTGGAATACGCGATAACGACCCTCTTCATGAAGAGCATTAAGTGCGTCGTCTATTTTGGCTTGGTAGTCCATAATATTTTCCTAGCTTATGCTACAGACATAAAACGAAACACAAAACTCTGCACGTTAAAAATCTGTGACGGTACGAAATGTCACAGAATTTTTACAACTGGCTCCTTAATTTTTACAACCTTTAGTAAATATATCGAATTTGATCCCCCCAATAACGCTCAAGTCTTCGTAAAGTTGTGTTCAAAAGTTCTAAATCCAAATCTCCAAGGACTTCTTTGCCCTCGATTCCATTTGAATGGCGGCCAAAGAGATCAGAAACAACAGAACGTATATTACGGCCACGTTCAGACAACCGAACACGTACAGATCTACGGTCAATTTCGCAGCGTTTGTGCTCCATATATCCAGTTTCCACCAGTTTCTTTAGATTATAGGAAACGTTAGAACCTTGATAATAGCCTCGCGACTTCAATTCACCTGCGGTCACTTCATTATCGCCTATATTAAATAACAATAATGCCTGAACCGAATTAATATCCAATAATCCTAATCTTTCGAATTCATCCTTAATCACGTCTAACAATAATCGGTGTAGCCGTTCGACCATTGAAAGTGTTTCCAGATAAGATCCTAAAAACGCGCTGCCCTGTTGTTTGACTGGGTCAGCGGAAATGTTTTCATATACACTCATTTTTTACTCCGCCAGATACTGCTCTGGGTCCTTCTTGACGGGTAAAGTCAAACAACTCGTTAAATTATGAGTTTATTTTTGTAAAATAGTGCTCTTTTACGCGTGAAAGCGCTGTTTCTATCTCTTTTGGGGTTTCTTGTTGGCCTGTCACCCAAACCAAAAGGTCTTGGTCATGTTCTGCCATCAATATTTCATGTGCATCCAGCTCAATATCTGTAAGCTCTGCCATTTTTTCATCTGCAAAACTGCCAAACATTAAATCCATCTCTTTGATGCCGCGACGCCATGACCGTAAACG
Organism: Amylibacter sp.; assembly: GCA_965206885.1. Taxonomy (GTDB): domain Bacteria; phylum Pseudomonadota; class Alphaproteobacteria; order Rhodobacterales; family Rhodobacteraceae; genus Amylibacter. The sequence goes on from CBDBLJ010000019.1 coordinate 445,733, forward strand.
TAATCGTTTCAGCCGTGTTTCCCGATCCTCTGCCATGATGCGCTCCCTTTTGGCGCTAGATAACGCAGTTAAAAAAAACCACAAGTCCTGCCTTGCACACCTGAAATTGCCTGCTTACAAACATTTTAAATATCCTGCCCCTAAAAAACTAGGAAAACCATGTCATTTTTAGCAAAAACACTCGCGCGCGTTAAGCCATCTCCGACTATTTCTATCACGACGAAAGCGACTGAATTGAAAGCAGCGGGTAAAGATATAATCGCTTTAAGTGCAGGTGAGCCTGATTTTGACACACCAGATACGATTAAAGCTGCAGCCAAAGCGGCAATCGATGCAGGTAAAACTAAATACACAGCCCCAGATGGTATTCCTGAGTTAAAGCAAGCTGTTTGTGATAAACTAAAACGGGATAACAATCTGGATTATACGCAAGCACAAGTTTCAATTGGAACTGGTGGAAAGCAGTTACTTTACAATGCATTAATGGCAACTGTTAATGAAGATGATGAAGTTATCATCCCTGCCCCATATTGGGTATCTTATCCTGATATGGTTCTATTGGCTGGTGGTACGCCTATAATTGCAGAAGCCTCAATTGAAAACCATTACAAGCTGACAGCGGCAGAGTTGGAAGCAGCAATCACGCCAAAATCAAAATGGCTGATCTTTAACTCACCATCCAACCCATCTGGCGCGGGTTATTCTGCAGCTGAGCTTAAAGAACTCACTGATGTTCTGCTGCGCTACCCACATGTTTGGGTGATGACCGATGATATGTATGAACACCTTGCATATGACGACTTTAAATTCTGCACCCCAGCAGAAATAGAACCAAAACTTTATGATCGTACCTTAACAGTAAATGGTGTGTCTAAAGCATATGCCATGACAGGTTGGCGTATCGGATATGCAGCAGGCCCTGTCGAATTAATTGGTGCTATGCGCAAGATTCAATCGCAAAGCACATCAAATCCATGTTCCATTAGTCAATGGGCCGCTGTAGAAGCCTTAAATGGGCCCCAAGATTACATTGACTTCAGTCGCCCAATCTTTTCAAAGCGCCGTGATATGGTAGTTGAAATGCTAAACCAAGCCAAAGGTATAACGTGTCACTCCCCTGAGGGGGCATTCTATGTCTATCCGTCGATAGCAGATTGTATCGGCAAACAGACACCAGAAGGCATAACGATAGAAAACGATGAGCAGTTTGCCACTGAATTACTGTCAAAATACGGTGTGGCTGTCGTTTTTGGCGCTGCTTTTGGTCTAAGTCCAAACTTTCGCGTCAGCTATGCCACGTCAGAAGAAAACTTAACGGATGCTTGCACACGTATTCAGGAATTTTGTGCTTCGTTGACCTGAAACCAAAGCCAAGGTAGTACTTAAGAAAAACAATAGGTTGTCTAGCAGTATGAGTAAAAATTCAGAACTTTTCTTTAGGGTCCGTGAAAATGGTGCAGCAGTTTTCCGTGTTGATACTGAAAATCGTCAACGTCGCTTAGAATTACAGCAAATTGCAGTTGTGAATATCCGTAATGGACAGGTGAAACCACAAGGTGAGCATTCCCCCACCGCGGCAGAGCGTAATGACATGGATGCCTGGGTTGTAGATCGTCGTAAACTATTGGCGGCACGCAAAGTGGATGATATCAAGCGCGCAACAGACCATTTGAATGAAACGGCTCAGTGGGTGCAATCTGATGCAACGGATGAACAAATCGATGAGTTTGCAGATGATTTATTAATGGCAATGCATGATTTACGTACGGTGTTGGTTCGTAAGAAGTCCAATATTTTATTGAAAAAATAAGCCAGATGTTCTCTAACGATAGTTTTTTCACGTTAGGAATAATTGAACGCGTTGGTCTTTTTACACTGTCTTTGATATTAGCGACTACTACTGTATTATTTCTAATAAAATTATGTAAAAACAAAATCTTAACTATACGTATAGCTATTGCTTTGGTTTTGTTTTTCTTCTTTACCTGGCTGTCGCCACAAATCTATTACACTTATTATTTAACGATATTTGATGGCTTACCCGTACAGGTTGTCATTAAAAAACCTCCATCGTTCATGAATCTGATCAATATACTTTTCTTCCGTTATGAAGCAAATTTATCCGCTTATTCAGTTGGAGTGTTAGGGTGGGTTTTGATCTACTCAGCAGTACGTCCTTTCAAAAAATGTTAAACAGGTAAAATTGTCGTTGTTTTAATTTCTTCCATGGAAAGTAAAGCGGTCATATTGAAAATACGCACATCCTTAATCATCGCTTGATAAAAGTCATCATACGCCTTTGCATTTTTAACACGCACTTTTAAAATATAATCAATATCGCCGGCCAAACGATGGGCTTCAAGCACTTCTGGGCGTTGCATAAGGATATTCAAAAACTTATCCTGCCACTCTTTTTCATGCTCAGAAGTGCGTACAAGTACGAAAAAACAAGCTTCTAATCCTAGCTTCTCAGGGTCGAGAATAGCTGTATTTGATTGAATCAAACCAGAATCACGAAACTTGCGAATGCGGTTCCAGACTGGCGTCTTGGATGCTCCCACTTTCTTGGCTATCTCATCAAGACTTTGTGAGGCATCTGCCTGTAGTTCCATGAGAATTTTCCGATCAATTGCATCTAATTGGTCTGCCATTCTGTTTTTCCTTTTAAACCGAAATATTTTATCCCTTAAGGCTCACTTATAGGAATAATTTTTCTAATTATCAATTGCACACCCTATCATATAGGAATTTTGTTCTAATAACGCTATATATTTAGAAAGCCAACCCGAAAGGAACAAGCCATGCGCCATTTTCCGATCTTTATGAATCTCGCTGGACGCCGCGTTATCGTGTCGGGTGCGGGTGAATGCGCGGTTGCTAAATTACGCCTGCTTTTGAAGACGGAAGCACATATATCCGTGTTCGGTACAGAACCGCATATTGAAGTGTTGAAATGGGCCGAAAGCAGCAAGATCACATATTTTGACCGTCCTATGAAAAAAGGCGACACATTATGTGCTGTTCTCGTTTATGGCGCAAATGAAAATGCCGTTGAGGATAAGCGCGTTACGGACTTGGGCCGCAAAGCTGGTGCACTGATCAATATCGTTGATAATTTGGAAGACAGCCAATTCATCACACCTGCCATTGTGGATCGCGATCCTGTGACCGTTGCGATTGGAACAGAGGGCGCTGCCCCTGTCTTGGCCCGTAAGATAAAACAGCAATTAGAAGAAAGCTTACCTGAGCAATTGGGTGTTCTTGCCCGTATTGGTCAAGCATTTCGTCCAGTAGCAGATAAAATCCTTATGGGCCGCCGCCGCCGCGACTTCTGGTCTAAATTCTATTTTAAACGCGGGCCTTTGGCATTAGCGCAAGGTGGCCAATCATCTGTAGAAGAAGAATTGGATAACCTTTTACACCAAACATTGTCTGCAAACGCTGAAAAAGGCCGTGTATGGTTGATGGGGGCTGGCCCTGGTGATCCGGATCTTTTAACACTGAAGGCGCGCAATTTGTTGCATGAAGCCGATGTTGTAATTCACGACCAATTGGTTTCGAAACCAGTTATGGAATTAGCACGTCGCGAAGCGATTGTTATTGAAACAGGTAAAAAAGGTTTTGGTCCATCTTGGAAGCAAGATGATATCAATGCTTTGATGATCAAACATGCTGCATTGGGCCACCATGTTGTGCGCTTAAAATCTGGCGATCCTGTGATTTATGGTCGTTTGGATGAAGAAATGGATGCATTAACAGACGCAGGTGTTCCTTTTGGTATCGTGCCAGGCATTACAGCAGCTTCTGCTGCAGCTGCCAGCATAGGTCAATCGTTGACAAAACGCGGCCGTAACTCATCTCTTCGCATCTTAACGGGTCACGATGTTGATGGCTTTGCCGACCACGATTGGAAAGAACTGGCTAAATCCGGTTCAACGGCTGTAATTTATATGGGCAAACGTGCCTCTACATACTTACGCGGGCGCTTGATGATGTTTGGTGCATCAGAAAACACACCGATCACGATCGTTGAGAACGCATCGCGTCCAGATCAACGCATACTGTCCACTACTCTGTTGGGTTTACCCGATGTGATTAACAAAGCCGATGTTGATGGCCCTGCTGTCATCCTGCTCGGTCTATCCCCACGTGCAGCAATGGACGAAATTGAAACATTACAAGAAACGGAATTGGCATAATGGCACGCGCATTTACCCCAAAGGTTCTAACAGCAAACCGCCTTTTAGAAGGTGATGTGATTTACTACAACGCAAACGGCGACTGGGTCACATCTCATGATGATGCACTTTATCTAACAGATGAAGTACAAGCGAATGAAGTGCTGGCCGCATCTGGCAAGCTATCTGAATATTTGGTTGGTGCTTATTTGGCTGATGCAACGATCGAAGACGGCAAGCCAATCCCTACTCATTTCCGTGAAGAATTTCGCACCCGTGGTCCATCAAACTACCATCACGGCAAGCAAGCAGAGGTATAAATCATGTACAGCTATAATGAATTCGACAAAGACTTTATCCAAACACGTGTAAAGCAATTCCGCTCTCAAGTGGAACGCCGTGTTGATGGCAGCCTGACAGAAGATGAATTCAAACCATTGCGTTTGATGAACGGTCTGTATTTGCAGTTGCACGCATACATGCTGCGCGTTGCTATCCCATATGGCACGCTGAACTCGCAAAAAATGCATGTCTTAGCTGATGTAGCGGACAAATGGGATAAAGGTTACGGTCATTTCACGACACGTCAAAACATCCAATACAACTGGCCACACCTAAAAGATGTGCCAGATATGCTGCAAGCTTTGGCCGATGTGGAAATGCACGCTATCCAAACATCAGGCAACTGTATCCGCAACGTGACAGCAGACCATTTTTCTGGTGCAGCAAAGGACGAGATCGAAGATCCCCGTCCAACAGCAGAATTGTTACGTCAATGGTCAACAGATCACCCAGAATTCGCATTCTTGGGCCGTAAGTTCAAATTCGCAGTAACAGGCTCTGAAACAGATCGTGCCGTAATCAAAGCGCATGATGTTGGTATTCAAGTTGTAAAGAATGCAGCTGGCGAAATCGGATATAAAGTTCTTGTCGGTGGTGGTTTGGGCCGTACACCTATGATTGGTAAGGTTTTACGCGAGTTTCTTCCGCGTGAAGATTTGTTACCGTATTCAGAAGCCATCATGCAGGTTTATAACGCTCTTGGTCGTCGCGATAACAAGTATAAAGCCCGTATCAAGATTACTGTGCATGAAAATGGCATCGAGAAAATTCGTGAGTTGGTAGAAGAACGTTTCATCATCCAACGCGAAGCATTCGGTGGTTATGATCAAGAATTGTTCAAGGACATCAAAGCTGCTTTTGCTGCGCCTAACTATGTGAAAGCACCGACAACTACTTTTGACGACGCATTGAACAGCGACCCAATCTTTCGGTCTTTCGCCGATACGAATTTATTTGAGCATCGTAACCCAGATTATGCAATTGTTTCGATCAGCATCAAAAAGCACGGACAAACACCAGGTGATGCAACATCAGAACAAATGCGCGTCATGGCAGATTTAGCAAAAGAATTTGCGCATGATGAATTGCGTATAAGTCACGAGCAAAACGTTATCCTGCCGCATGTTCATAAGTCGCATATCCCTATGATCTTTGCTAAATTGCGCGAGCATGGTTTGGCGACTGCCAACATTGGCCTGATCTCTGATATCATCGCCTGCCCTGGTATGGATTACTGTGCGTTAGCGACGGCCCGTTCAATTCCTATTGCACAACAAATTGCGACACGTTTCGACGAATTGAAGTTGGAAAATGATATTGGTGAATTAAAGATCAAAATCTCTGGCTGTATCAATGCCTGTGGTCACCATCACGTGGGTCACATCGGTATCCTTGGTTTGGATAAAGCTGGCGTTGAAAGCTACCAAATCACTTTGGGTGGCGATGGTTCTGAAAATGCTGCGATCGGCGAACGTGCTGGCCCTGGTTTTTCATACACTGAAATCGTGCCTGCAATTGAACGTCTTATTTATGCCTATTTGGAAATCCGCACTGATGCGGGTGAAACATTTCTACAAACCTATCGCCGTTTGGGATTGGCACCGTTTAAAGCGGCTCTATACCCTGAAACGCGCGTAGCAGCGGAGTAAATATTATGCCTTTTGAAGTTTCTAATATTTCGATTGATGAACGTGTACAGATGTTGAACGGGTATTATCGCCACCACGCGGCAATTCCTGTGTTACGTCATGCCCTAAACGATCCTATTGTTGGTGATGTGGCTTTGGTGTCTTCTTTTGGTGCTGAGTCCGTTGTATTGTTGCAGATGGTGTCATTGATTAAACCAGAAACGCCTGTGTTGTTTATCGATACGGAAATGCTGTTCCCTGAAACGCTCGAATACCAAGTTGAGCTTTCTGAAAAACTGGGCCTAACAGATGTGCGCGTTATCAAAGCTGATGAAACTGCGGTAAAAGAACGGGACCCATTTGGACGTCTACACTTGGCAAACCCAGATGCTTGTTGTGCCTTGCGCAAAGCCGAACCGCTTGAAAAAGCACTAGGCGGTTTTGATGCATGGATCACAGGTCGTAAACGTTTTCAGTCAGGTCAACGTGCTGAATTGAAATTGTTTGAAAACGAAGAAAACAAACGCATCAAAATAAACCCATTGAGCCATTGGCGCAAAGGGGATGTGCGTGACTATATTGTTGAAAACGATTTACCGCGCCATCCATTGGTTGCAAAAAACTATCTTTCTATTGGTTGTGCTCCATGTACTAGCCCTGTTAAAGACGGCGAAAGTGAACGCTCTGGCCGCTGGCGTGGGGCTGAAAAAACAGAATGTGGTATCCATTTCGGTACTGGCGCTGCGACACGCATAAATGCGGAGTAAAGAATGACACAACTTATCAATGATAGCGGCTTTGTGGCTGATGATTGGGAAAACGGTTTTCGTGACTGGGAAGGTGTAACATCTTCCTCTTACGGCGCTGATGCAGGCTACGGTTTGGATGTCCCAAACACTGTAGGTGCTGAGCAGATCAAACCTTACTTCAATCAGGTTGCGATCATCCGTATCGACTTCCCCTCTTCAGCAGATGGTCGCGGTTTTTCAATCGCGCGTCATTTGCGTATGCTTGGTTTTACAGGCCGCATCCGTGCACATGGCCATGTTTTAGTAGACCAATATGCAATGGCCCGCCGTTCTGGGTTTGATGAAGTTGAAATTTCCGATGAGCTCGCCAAACGCCAGCCCGAAGATCAATGGCAATTCCGTGCAGATTGGAAAGCCCATGATTACCAATCCCGTATGCGCCAAAAAGCGTAAACTTGAACTCTCTATAACCTCCCTATAGACACTCCCGAAAGTTAAACCCATGACAGAGCAATCCGCTGTGACAACTGAAAAAGCAAAACCAGTGCTACCAGATGCACAAACAGTAACTTCCGTAACGCATTATACGGATCATTTATTTTCATTCCGCCTAACACGCCCGCAATCTTTGCGTTTCCGTTCAGGTGAATTCGTAATGATCGGCCTGATGGGCGATCCTGATGAAAAAACAGGTAAGCAAAAACCATTATTGCGTGCCTACTCTATTGCGTCCCCTTCATGGGATGAGGAATTGGAATTCTATTCCATCAAAGTCCAAGATGGCCCTTTGACATCGAGGTTACAGAACATCCAAGTGGGTGACGAAGTGATTGTACGTCCAAAACCAGTGGGTACGTTGGTTTTAGATGCATTGCTGCCAGCCAAACGCATGTATTTCATCGCAACAGGAACAGGAATCGCCCCATTTGCATCGCTTATGCGCGATCCAAACCTATATGAGCGTTATGATGAAGTCATCATGTGTCACACGTGCCGTGAAGGCGCTGAATTGAAATATGGTGCAGATTTGGTTGCATCTTTAGCAGACGATCCATTGATCGGCGAATTTGTTGGTGATAAATTGAAATATTATCCAACGACAACACGCGAAGAGAGCCCAAAGATGGGCCGTATCACAACATTACTAAAAGATGGTACAGTTGCAGCTGATCTTAATTTACCACCATTGAACCCAGAAACAGATCGTTTGATGGTTTGTGGCTCTATGGGGCTAAACACAGACATCAAAGAGATTTGTGAGGCTGCTGGTCTCACTGAGGGCTCTAACAGTGCTCCTGCTGAATTTGTGGTGGAAAAAGCCTTTGTAGGCTAATTCCACTAAAACTTTTTGAATTGGGGGCTTTATGCCCCCTTTTTTGATCAAAACTACAGATCAAACTTGCTCTGGACATCCTTACCCCAGCCAAGAAACAGATCATTACTTGTTACTATAACAGGACGTTTCATCAGTGTTGGGTTCTCTGCCAGTAATTCCAACGCAGGACGTGCGCGTTGTTCTTCATTTAACCCCCGCCAGGTTGTTGAGCGTGTATTGGTCAATGCATCGCCAAAAATACCTTGAAATTCTGTTAATTTGGCTACTGAAACACCATCTGCACGCACATCAACATAAGTCACCTCATGTCCTGCGGCTGTAAGTGATTTTAAGGCTTTTTTGCAGGTATCGCAATTTTTCAGCCCGTATAGTGTAATATTCATAGAATCCTCCGTTAGTTGCCGAAATCTATAAACCTCTGAATAAGTTCAGATAGATGTGAGACTGTTTTTTTGTTGCCAAGATTTAGGCGGCCTCGGAGACTGAGTATTGTAAAAAACCAACTCACGAGGCCAATATGCAAATCATAAGACTGCACAAGAACGTTTATAAACTTTATGCTTGGGCGCGGACACAAGAATGTTTGGATGCGTACCGTATCAAATACGAAGACACGGTTCGGCAATGGGAAGCTTTACGCGCAGAGGGTGTTTCTCTAGCAAAATGCGCTGAATTTGTCGGCATCTCTCGGTCTACTTATTATCGCTACAAGCGGGTTTTGAAGGATTTGGCGCAAGGGATTATGCCGCCATCAAAGGCCCCAAAACACCGCAATAAGTCACAGTGGGGTGAGGCAGAAAAACAGTTGGTGCTCGAAATTCGCCGCGACAATAAAACCTACGGTAAGGAAAAAATAGGGGCCATCTTGCGGCGCGATAAAAACCAAATCATAAGCGATAGCACCGTGGGGCGTATCTTGGGTTTTCTACGCAAGAAAGGCCTGATTACACGATCAAGGTCTGCACCACAAAAGCGCAAGCGTAACTTCTCCAAGGGCCACGCCAAAGGATGGAAATATAAGGATTACAAAGATATAGAGATTGGAGAACGTGTGCAGATCGACCACATGACTGCCACGAAAAACGGCGTCACCTGCAAGCACTTTCAGGCCTGGGAACGGCGTAGCAAGCACATCCACGCGCAAATTTATTCGAATGCCACCGCACGCTCTGCCAAACGGTTTTTGGAAGAGCTTGTGGAAATAGCTCCCTATAAAATCCTCTCAATTCAAGTTGATGGTGGCTCCGAGTTTATGGCCGATTTTGAGACGGCGTGTGAGCAGATGAAAATCCCGCTCATTGTATTGCCGCCAGCCAGACCGAAATACAATGGTGGCGTTGAGCGTGGAAACCGCACCTTCCGCGAGGAATTCTATGATTGTTGTGATCTGATTGCCGATAGCATTGGGGCTATGCGGTTTGAACTGAGAAAAGCTGTCGAAAAATATAACACATTCAGACCACATCACGCCTTGAAAGGTAAGACACCCATGGAGTACCTTCGAATCACTCAGGCCGAAGCCGCGTGAGTCTCAAAACACATGAACCTATACACCTCAAAAGAAATGCTTGCAATTCAACAGAATCGACCCATTATTCGCTACTGTAAAGCTAACTGTTCCACTGATCCGCTGACTTCCATCGCGATGCCTGCTGACACCGAGAATAACACAGCAGCACCATCCCACGGCATGTCGCGCGTGGATAGACTAAGGAGAAAACGGATGGCAAATGGCACCGTAAAATGGTTCAATCCAACAAAAGGCTACGGCTTTATCCAACCTGATGACGGCGGAAACGATGTTTTTGTACATGTAACGGCTGTTCAAGCTGCAGGTTTGCAAGGTTTGGATGACAACCAAAAAGTAACATACGAATTAGAAACTGGAAATAATGGTAAACAAAACGCGGTAAATATCGCTGCTGTATAATCTATTGTTTTTCAATACTTTTTACGGCGGCTAAAAGTCGCCGTTTTAATTTTGGGCACCCGCCTATACAAGTTTAAAACCCAATACCCCTTGACCAATACCCCTATTCCAGCGTATGTGCCAGAGTAATATATGATCACGGCGGTATTTATATCGTTATACATTAGTAGAATTCGACGAATTAAGAAGCTTACGTAGATTTTGGTCTACACGGTTTCAGCCTCTCTCCTAACAGAGTACCGGCCTTTCAAAGTTCCTAAACCTGATGATTGAAAGTCCTGTATTAACGGCGTGCGCCGCCTTGAATTTCAGCAATGGGATCAAGGAGATAACACCAAACCGCGGCATGTCGTGCGCGGATACTTAGGAGATAAACAGATGGCTAATGGCACTGTAAAATGGTTTAACCCAACTAAAGGCTTCGGCTTCATTCAACCAGACAACGGCGGCGACGACGTGTTTGTACACATCACTGCTGTTCAAGCAGCTGGCCTTCAAGGCTTGGATGACAACCAAAAAGTATCTTACGAACTAGAAACTGGTCGTAACGGTAAAGAAAACGCAACTGCAATCGCACTTGCATAAGCTTTTATAAGCTTACAGAATTTTAAACGGCGATCTTCGGGTCGCCGTTTTTTTATTTAAATCAAAGATTTAAACATCCATTTAATAGAAATATCACACATTATACAAAAGCAAAATACAACCCTTGCGTGAATGGGCCCCGCCCGCTTAGGCTAAAACCATAGGGGGGGATGGGCCAAATAGGTTCAGCTGTCCAACCTTGTGCGCCTGTCCTTCGTAACAGAAGAAAGGACAGACTATGAATGAATTAATCGCAATATTATCAGCGTTTTACGGTTGTCATGCTTTGATGGCAGATCACGATCTGAGCAAAACGGAAATGGAATACTGTACAAAAACGGCAAATCAGGTGCAGGTGTATTTTTTGACTAAGGCAGAGCTTACAGTTATGCAGGAACTGCCCCAAAGTGCCCGTAAACAAGGCGAAGACTTGGCTATAAGGCGCTTTAAAGCTTGGGAAATAGCCAATCCTAAGACGGTTAAGTTGTTGAAAGCAAAACATGCGCCTAAGCCTGTTAAAAAGGAAACTCTGATCTAAAAACAGACGTATGATCGGCGTGCACAGCACGTGCACCGTACGTATGACATTTGTCAGACTTGGGATTTAGGCCATAAGCTGGGTGCAAACCCTATGCGGATGAAATCCACCGACCATTTAAAGGGCCGTTGTGCGGCAACCATGGGTCGCCGCATCTGCGCTGTATAGCGTTTCCAGCGGGTCATTTATAACTGACCTTTTCGTCAAAAGCCGTCAGAAATGCAGGATTTGCAATCCAATTTTTCCCAACAGCTAAAACGCAAGACATGCCATCAGCACGTGTTCCCAAAATGGTCCAACTGCCTGTGATTTTAGACGTGTATAATTCGACCACCTGGTCTTTGCTTTGAACGCCAACACCTTGGCTGACTTCACCATATTTTTCTGTGATCAAAGCGGTGATATGTGCACGTGTGTTGCACATTGGTTGCGCCTGCACGGGAAGCGTATTCGCTACAACCCCGAGCAGAACAGCGGTGAATGTAAATAGTTTCAACATTATCGTTCTCCTTTCGGGTTTACAGATGGGATAAGTCCCACCTTGGTTACCTATAGGATGACGTTAACGTAAACTTATTGCAAATAAAGCCGCTTCACATGGTGGTGCAAAATGTTACAGCACGGAGACTTCAGATCACCGTGGCAACCAGAATTGCGGAAAACACACCGCAAGCCATCGGCATCCATAGATACAGTCCACTGCGAAACCAATCCATACGGATACCATCAGGATCGGTTAACGTAGCATCGCGTTCCCAATGACGGGCATGGGACATCATCAGATACAAAACCAACACCAAAAAGGCCGTTGGAAAGGGTAAAGGGGCATAAGACATGGCAAGGGGTAGGATAAAAGAAGCCCCAATCAAATTCGCTGCCGTAATTTTGGTGCACGCTGACACCCCTTCTACACTGCTGTAACTGATGTTAAAATTCATGGTTTATTCCTGTGTTTTTTTACAGGCTGTCAGAGTGTTATGCCGAGATTGTGGGAGTGATGGGGCAATATTGTGACTTCATATCGTACCAATAGCACAAATCCCCTTCCCCTTTACCCTGTCCTCCCTTATCTTTGCATCAGGGCTGGCGCATGTCAGTCTCGGGGTGTCGTAACCTCTCGCGTACCGGTTGGCATCAACCGCAATGATGCTTCCTCGAACATTGGTCGGGGAGGTTATGACGTATGTCCAGGGTTTCGGCCTAAAGGTCATAGCAGTCGTGTACGCGCGACTTACGAACTCCCCGGCTGTCGAGCATTTCGACAGCCGATTTCATTTAAAATGATTTTAAGGGAGGTTGATTTGAAAACCATACGATTAAACGACGAACAACGCGGCTGGGTCTTGGCTTATTTACATACTAGCAAAGAGTATCACCCCAAAGACCCGTTCGTGACGCTGTTAAAAGCTTTGCTAGAACGACCAGAGATCACAAGTATTCATATCAGAGAGGATCAGAATATTGTTCGGTTGATGTATGAAGGGATGGAGGGTTAGGAGTGAGGCTGCCACAAACCAGCTTTTGCAAAGCAAAAGCCGCGCCCGATCCTCCCCCACGGGAGGGCGCACTGCGCCCACCCTCGTCTCGGGCGCTGGTATTTGTGGGAATGTGATTGCAAGAAACGTGGGCTGAAGCCCACTCTACGCTTGCAGGAAATTAATTATGATATTGCTCGTGAGAAGTTTTCACCAAACTTTGTCTTAGAAAGAGCACCTTTAACAATTTCAATCTTCTGTTGTTTTGCTTCAAGAGATTTTAAACGTTTATATTCTGGTCTCTCGTCTGCCCAATTATATGTATCAGCACCTGACAAGTGATTTTGGTAATCAACAGTTATCAAACCTAACCTAACCCAATTATCAACCATTGCAGGAATCTCTTGGTATTCGACTGGTTTACCCGTTTTAGAATTCACATAATTAACTAAATTATTGGCTCAGTTTACAAATCGTATGCATGGATCTGCGATCGCGGTGGCGAGGCAAGCGCGGGGTGAAGCATTTTCCAGTTGAAGACGCTGAAACCATCGCAGGTAGTTGTCGAGATACCTGGTTGCGACGCCTCGGTAGCGGCGCAGGAAATCCTTCAACTGGCTGTGCCGGTTGTTGACCGTCTGAATGTGAAAGGCATCCCGCACCCGCTCCCCACCAGACAGGTTCAACGCTTCGTGGCGCACTCCCAGTGCTGCGGCGCAAGGCGGATAAGCGCGGTGGCCATCGGTCACCAGAACGATGTCATCATCCACGACCGGCTCGATTGCAGATTGCAGCGTATCAGCATTGACCGCAGGGAGAACCGCGCTGACTGTCATGCCGCTGCGATCAGCGGCAACCAGTACTGGAACCTGCTCATCTGACAGGCCTCGTTTGCGGGCCTTGCCTCCCCTGCGGCGCGCCTTGCGCTCAAGGTTTCGTTCACCTTTCTGGCTTCGCAAAACATAGGTTTCGTCGACCTCGACAATGCCTGTAAGCTTGCGTGCTTTCGGATTGTCTGTGGTGAGAAATCGGTGCCGCCAACGGAACGCGGTATTGACGGCAAATTTGCAGCGTTCTGCTGAGGCGCGAACCGTCAGCCCATCAGAAAGACAGGTTCCAAAGGCAAGCCACTTATCCTTGCGGTGCAGGCCCGACAAAGGGGTGCCGGTCGCCGCGTTGAATGTCTTATTGCATCCCTTGCATTGGTACCGTCGCAGACCCCGTGCTTTGCCACGCGATATAGCTCCTGGTGTGCCACAATGCGGGCACTGGCGACTTTCACCCACGCTTGCTTCAATGGCTGCCAGCGAAGATGACGCCTCAGAGACCCCCATGAACACGGTTTCGGCTTCCTGTCGCTGCGCAGGGCTGAGGTGATCTATCCCAGATAGCCAATCCTGAAACTGTTTGTGATCCATAGTCGGCCTATCCCTCTGATTTGAAAAAGAACATGTCATGAAAGCATACGATTTGTAAACTGAGCCAAATTATTATACTCAACTATATAGCCACCTGTGCTGAGAACACGTATAATTTGTATTAAAGGTTGGACATTATTTGCATCAAGAATACCTTTCAATACTTTTGCTTCATTTGCAGTTAATTGCCCTATAATGTGTGCAAATGCTGGGTGAGAAAGTTCATCACACCGGTTATCCATAGATGTACGCAATAAACTTAAATACATATCTTTTAGTGGTTTTTCTTCATGAGAAAATGCAAGGCCTTGGAGTACTGGTGAAGCAAGTGATGCTTTTGGTTCAGATATGTTTTCGGCAGGGATTTCAGATGTAACAGAATGTAAATCTTGAGAGAAACGTTCTTCAAAATACCCACGGCAATCGCTTGAAAAAGTGGGGATTCCCTTAGCGGGTGATATGTGATTCTCTGGTCATTGAAATGACATTCGGAGCCTCCCATGATCTCAGCCAATATCCTCGACCATTTTTCTGCCATTGAAGACCCACGCCAGAGCTGGAAAACTGTTTATCCACTACCCGAAATCCTACTGATTGTGCTCTGCGGTGTTATGGCTGGTGCTGATGATTTTGCCGAAATAGCCCGATGGGCGGACCGAAAATTGAAATTCTTGCGTGGGTTTCTACCCTTCAAAGATGGCATCCCATCTCATGACACGCTCAATGATGTGATGAACGCGATTCCCGCTGACCTGTTTAGCGAATGCTTCGTTTCCTGGGTTGCGGCCTTGCGCGATGGCGATGATGAGATCGTGGCAATTGACGGCAAGTCGTCACGCCGTGCGCATGGTGAGGATGGCCGCGCCCTGCATCTGGTTTCAGCTTGGGCAACGCGTCAGAGATTGGTCTTGGGGCAAGAATCCTGTGACGAGAAAGAGAATGAAATCAGCGCGATACCTCGACTACTGGCGCGGCTTGAGTTGAAAGGCGCGCTGGTCACGATTGATGCAATGGGCTGCCAACACGGTATTGCTGCGGCGATCCTCGCACAAGGCGCAGACTATCTTTTGGCGCTTAAAGGCAACCAAAAATCACTGCATGAAGAGGTGAGGCTCTATTTCGACCAGACCAGTGGTTTGGAAACCCATGAAACCACCGATGCCGATCATGGGCGGATAGAAATCCGTCGTGCCTATGTCAGTCATGATGTAGAGTGGCTGCGCCCTGATCGGTCTGAGCCTGGCGCACCAAGGTTTCCAGGCCTCGCCGCTATCGGCATGATCGAGGCCGAGGTCAAACACAAAGGTAAAACCAGTTTCTCGCGACGTTACTATCTGTCCTCCGCACCGCTCTCAGCCAAGCAATTCCTGCGCGCCACACGCGCCCATTGGGGTGTGGAAAATCGCCTGCACTGGGTGATGGATGTGGTGTTTCACGACGACCTGATGCGCTTGCGGACCCAAAATGGCCCCGCCAACATGGCTCTGATGCGACATAGTGCAATCAACATCTTCAAGCAAGTCGGCGATACGGCCAGTCTGAAAATACGAAGAAAAACAGCCGCTTGGGATGATAGTTACCTAAAAGCCGCAATCAAAGGTGAAGGCTGAAATCTTCAAGCGATTGCCGTGTCAAAATACCCCCTACCTTTATCAAAGGCATAATTCACAGCAGCAATTGGGAGTAAGCAGTTATTAATAGCTTTTGTAAGTGTAAGAGCACTCTTTGATATATTTTCACCAGATTCTTTTAATTCGGGTGTATCAGCAGACAATTCCATAGCTGCGGCAGTAACCTCGATAATTTTTTTCGGGTCAACCATTCAGAATAGCCTCAAACTCACGCCATTCGCCTTTGCTCATGCCGCTGTTCTCTTGCGTGACCTCTTCGCCTGCCAGTCTACGACGCAGGCATTCCAGACCCTTTTCGGATACATTGGCGCCGCCCATGCGGTAATCCTCGAAGGCTGAGTATGCTGCTGGCACCCAATCTTTGACAATTTCGCACATTTTATCGGCGTAGACGCGGATTTCATATTGGGCGTGGGCATCAGCACGTAAGCGTAGGAAGTGGAATAGATTGTGCAGGTCCACCTTCCAATACCATTGGGTGTAGACGTTGGCTGGCAGGTTCATGCGGGCCAATTCGCGGGCGAGACCCTGTTTGCTGTCGTCCCCCTCTGCCATCATTTCCTCGTAATGGTCATAGGCTGTGTTGCTGTCGTCTTTCAGGTATTTCAACACGGCTTCGGCTTCTGGGCCTGTGAGGGCTTCACCGCGCCCTTGGTTGTTGATCACGGATTGGGCGGCAAGGTGTTCGGCTTTTGGAATGTAGAATTCGCGGTCAAGGATCGAATAGCGTGCGGAGTATTCGTTCACGTTGGCTGTACGGTGGCGAATCCATTGGCGGGCGACAAAGACTGGGAGTTTGATGTGGAATTTTACTTCGCACATCTCGAACGGTGTGGAATGCCAGTGGCGCATCAGGTAGCGGATCAGGCCCTCGTCATTGGTGACGGCTTTGGTGCCTTTGCCATATGATACGCGGGCGGCTTGGGTGATGGCGCTGTCGTTGCCCATGTAATCGATGACACGGATCAGGCCGTGGTCCAGAACTTCGTGGGCCGTATAAAGGTGGTTTTCCATACCTTCCGAGATCGCACGGCGGGTTTGGCCCTGTTGTGCGCGTTGATCTGCTATTTCGGCCTGTTGCTCTGGTGTTAATGGCATGTGCGTTCCCTGCGTCCGGTCTGATTGTTTTTATGATTCACGTGCCACTATATCTAGCGATAGCGTTTTCGTGAACCACAATATCGGGGTGTTTTGCAGGTTTTTTACATTTGAGGGGTGTTTGGGGCAATTGCCCTAAAGGAAATCATTTTATTTCCTTTGATGTAACAGTGATATTCGTCACTCTCAAAGGCGTGTGATCTGTTAGATATAAACTGTAAGAGGGTATTCTTTCTGATGATCCTTTCTTCTGCGGGTTGCCCTCTCCCGGCTGGCAACCCGCCCCTTATCTGGTTTCGTTTGATGCGGATATCACAGTTCGCAATACCCGCTTTATGGATTACATCGTGCCGTTTTCACGGGCCGATACGACCCAAGCTGCGACCCATGCAAAGACGACGTGACCGACAAGAGCAACCCAAGTGATGCCAGAGAAGCCCAAGAATGGTGCGTTGCCAGCAATAAGATGCGCCATGAAGTATAATGCAAACACCCATAAAACGACGCCGTAGAGTGTTGAGGCGATAAATTCAGGCAGGGCTGGTAGGATCTTTTTGTATAATGGACGGGCGATGAACATCCATCCGATTGGATAGGCCAACATGCCTGCTGAATAGTGTAGAAGTTCAGCACCTGGGCGGTAGCCTGCACCGAAGATGGTTTTGATCACACCATTGGCGAGGGGGACAGGTGCCAATTTGGAATAACCGAACATTGGACTGATGCTATTGCCAAAAAGCTCAAAAGCCACTGTGGCCATGGCCCCAGCAATTAGGATCGTCATTAGGGTTTTCACATTAATGTCTGGTAATGCTGGAAAAAATGCCCGCATAGGGCTTGGTTCATTTAAGTAAGTCATGGGGAGGACCTTTCAAAATATTAGTGTTGTTTAACCTTTAGCTGTTGAGCGGGTGGAACCCAAATCAACTCAGCTCACTGCGAAGTTATTGATTGAAAGACATTGAAACATTTGTGTCTGAAGCCCCTTATTTCCATGTCAGTAATAGATTTCAATAAGGCTGGTTTTATATGCTGATCCGTGCGAAATACTGCATATGAAACGTATATTGATCCTGAATGGCCCGAATTTGAACCTGCTTGGTACACGCCAGCCTGAGGTTTATGGCACCACGACTTTGGCAGATATTGAACAGATGTGTGCAGATAAAGCTGCTGTGATGGGGGTGTCTGTGGAGTGTCGGCAATCCAACCACGAAGGTGTGTTGATTGACTGGATACATGAAGCACGTGGTACGTTTGACGGGATTATCATCAATGCGGGTGCTTATACGCATACATCGATTGCGATCATGGATGCAGTCTCATCGGTTGAGGTGCCAACGTTAGAATTACACCTATCGGATATTCATGCCCGTGAAGAGTTTCGGCATGTCAGTTATGTGGGGCGTGTCGCGTTTGATGCGATCATGGGGCATGGTGCAGATGGCTATCCGATGGCGATTGAACGGATGATCAACCATTTGGGGTGATTAGGATATATGGTTACAAAAGCAAGAAATAACTTTCTTGGGTTAAAAGACCCCACTCCCATTCGCAGGAATAAAGACATTCTGAAAGCCAAAGGTTTTACGGCTGAAAAAGACAAATATATAGCAGATAAGAAGGGTGATCGAATGGTGCATTACCTGCATCAACGTGCATTATTAGCAGCCAAATTTGGTCACATGAGGCCGATTCACTTGGAACTGAAGCGCCGTGCACGTATGGCATATTTCACCCGTACAAAAGAACTGCTGAAAAAGAATTAAGCACTTAAAATGCCAAAGCAGCCAATGTCAGGGTTATTGGTATGGTCACAAACGTCAAACACGTTTGAAATGTTATGATCGTGGCCATGAGAGGGGCATCCCCATTCATTTGGTTTGCCAATGTATAAGATGACGATGCGGTTACCACGGATGCAAAGATCAGTGTGATCATCGTTTGCATTTCGGTAAGACCCATAAACTGCGCAATGATAAATGTTGTTAATGGAAATAATATCATACGACCGATGATGGCAAAACTCATTGGTTTCCAATCTGCCGTCATTTGTTTGATATGAATACTTGCTCCGACACTGAGCAATGTGATTGGCAAAGTACCCTGCCCTAATATGCGTGTTGTATCGTGAAGGATTGGGATTTCACCGTTAAACGCTGCATTGCAAGCAAATCCAGCCAAAACTGCTAATAGCAACGGATTTCGCGCCAAATCGCGGATGATTGCAGCGATGATATTTTGCTCTTTATTTTTCGATGTCATAAGAACCATCATTGAAACCACAGAGAAATTTGTGGTTGGGATCAACATTGCAGATGCTAATGTGCCAAGGGCCAAACCCTCTGCGCCATACAAACGTTCTGTCAGTGCGAGCGCTACGAATGTATTGTGGCGCAATGACCCTTGTAAAATAGAACTCGAAACCGCGCCTGAGAAGGATGACAAGCGCCAAACTAAGATGCTGTAAATCAATACACATAAAAAACTGCCCAAAATAACAGTAGCGAATGTGCCTACTAATTCTGGGTTATATTGAGCTGTTGATGTTTTATAAAACAACAGAGATGGCATCAGAACCCAATAAACCAAACGGTCGTTTAGGCGCCAAAAATCCATGCTTAAAACACCGTGACGACGCAAAAGGTTACCGATCACAAGCAGTGCAAAAATTGGTGCAATAAGAAGAGCTATACTGAACATGATAGAGAGGTACCCATTGGTCTTGATCTTATAATTGGCCTAGATGAGTTTTATGTCGGGTGCAAATGAGTTTCTGTCATAAACGTGTATTGTACTCTGGTTTTTGCGGCACCATAATTTGTGAAATTTCACACCATTCGCGTAAGAAAAGAGAATTTTATGTCACAGGCCGAAAAAGTAAAACTGTTTAAATCCCTTCATGTCAAAGGTGATCCTATAATTTTATATAATATATGGGATGCAGGTAGTGCCTCTACTGTAGCAAATGCAGGTGCAAAAGCTCTGGCAACTGGAAGCTGGCCTGTAGCTGCTGCATTTGGATATGCAGATGGCGAAAAAATTCCATTGGATGTCATGGTGGCCAATCTTGCACGTATTGTTGACGGTACTGATTTACCTGTATCCTCTGACATAGAGGGTGGTTACGGTGTCGCCCCTATCGATGTGGCCGCGACTGTGAAGCAAGTGATTTCAGCAGGTGCTGTTGGCTTTAACTTTGAAGATCAAATTGTGGGTGGTGAAGTGAACCGCCCCTAGTTTACCGGAGTCAAAAAAGCACGGAGACTAGAAGAATGACGAATGGAAATTCAGGAAATAGATTTACGCCAGAAATACGCGCACGAGCGGTATGCCTGGTGTTAGAAAATGAGGCTGATTATACGAGCAGAACACAAGCTGTTTTATCGATTGCAAAGAAGATTGGCTGCAATGGTGATACGCTACGTGTGTGGGTTCGAAATCACGAAATTGAAATAGGATTACGCAATGGGGTTACACAAGCGGAGCGTGATGAGTTAAAAATCCTCCAGCGAGAAAACAAAGAGTTACGGCAAGCGAATGATATTTTGCGTAAAGCGTCGGCTTTTTTCGCAGCGGCGGAGCTCGACCGCCTACGGAAGAAATGATTATGTTCATAGATAAACATCGTACAAGCTATGGCGTCGGGTCTATTTGTAAAGTTTTACCAATAGCGCCATCCACCTATTTTTATGAGCGGTCTATAATGCTGGATCCCAGTAAGTCTCCAGAACGCCGCAAACGAGATGTTGTTTTGATCACAGAAATCGACCGTGTTTTTAAAGCTAGTGGTAAACGTTATGGGGCTGATAAGATTTGGCATCAACTTCGCCATGAAGGGTTTGATATTGCACGTTGTACAATTGAGCGCCTTATGAAACAGATGGAAATACAAGGCGTTGTACGTGGTGGCAAGGGGATTAAAACTACACAGAGTAACAAGGCGCAGCCTTGTCCTAAGGATAAGGTAAATCGTATATTCACAGCTCCCGCACCTAACGTTTTGTGGGTCGCTGATTTCACCTATGTCAGTACGGCCATTGGGTTTGTATATCACGGCAATCGCTTGAAGATTTCAGCCTTCACCTTTGATTGCGGCTTTTAGGTAACTATCATCCCAAGCGGCTGTTTTTCTTCGTATTTTCAGACTGGCCGTATCGCCGACTTGCTTGAAGATGTTGATTGCACTATGTCGCATCAGAGCCATGTTGGCGGGGCCATTTTGGGTCCGCAAGCGCATCAGGTCGTCGTGAAACACCACATCCATCACCCAGTGCAGGCGATTTTCCACACCCCAATGGGCGCGTGTGGCGCGCAGGAATTGCTTGGCTGAGAGCGGTGCGGAGGACAGATAGTAACGTCGCGAGAAACTGGTTTTACCTTTGTGTTTGACCTCGGCCTCGATCATGCCGATAGCGGCGAGGCCTGGAAACCTTGGTGCGCCAGGCTCAGACCGATCAGGGCGCAGCCACTCTACATCATGACTGACATAGGCACGACGGATTTCTATCCGCCCATGATCGGCATCGGTGGTTTCATGGGTTTCCAAACCACTGGTCTGGTCGAAATAGAGCCTCACCTCTTCATGCAGTGATTTTTGGTTGCCTTTAAGCGCCAAAAGATAGTCTGCGCCTTGTGCGAGGATCGCCGCAGCAATACCGTGTTGGCAGCCCATTGCATCAATCGTGACCAGCGCGCCTTTCAACTCAAGCCGCGCCAGTAGTCGAGGTATCGCGCTGATTTCATTCTCTTTCTCGTCACAGGATTCTTGCCCCAAGACCAATCTCTGACGCGTTGCCCAAGCTGAAACCAGATGCAGGGCGCGGCCATCCTCACCATGCGCACGGCGTGACGACTTGCCGTCAATTGCCACGATCTCATCATCGCCATCGCGCAAGGCCGCAACCCAGGAAACGAAGCATTCGCTAAACAGGTCAGCGGGAATCGCGTTCATCACATCATTGAGCGTGTCATGAGATGGGATGCCATCTTTGAAGGGTAGAAACCCACGCAAGAATTTCAATTTTCGGTCCGCCCATCGGGCTATTTCGGCAAAATCATCAGCACCAGCCATAACACCGCAGAGCACAATCAGTAGGATTTCGGGTAGTGGATAAACAGTTTTCCAGCTCTGGCGTGGGTCTTCAATGGCAGAAAAATGGTCGAGGATATTGGCTGAGATCATGGGAGGCTCCGAATGTCATTTCAATGACCAGAGAATCACATATCACCCGCTAAGGGAATCCCCACTTTTTCAAGCGATTGCCGTGGTTTGTATATGTTGCTTTTGTGATTGATGTCTTTGCACGATATATCGTTGGATGGAAGGTCTCACATTCTCCGAATACGGCTTTGGTCTTTGATGCTCTGAACCAGGGTATCCACGCTCGAAACCCTCAATCTGGCCAGTTGATCCACCACTCAGACAGAGGCGTTCAATATTTGTCGATCAAATATACAGAAAAATTAATCGATGCTGGAATTGAGCCATCCGTTGGGAGCGTTGGTGATAGTTATGATAATGCACTCGCTGAGAATATGATCGGATTGTACAAGACCGAAGTGATTGAACATCAAGGACCATGGCAAGGTAAAAGTGATGTCGAAATGGCAACTCTAACTTGGGTTGATTGGTACAACAATGACAGGCTCTTTGGGCCAATCGGATATATACCACCTGCACAAGCTGAAAGGAATTTCTATGAAACCCTAAATCAATATGATATTGCTGCAGAATGACGGACTAAAATCACTCCGGTAAACTAGGGGCGGTTCAAAGGTTTTCATGACATAGCAACGCAATCAGCCCGTATCGAAGCCGCACGTGAGGCGGCAGATAGCATTGTTAGTGATGCCTTTATAAATGCCCGTACAGATTTGTTTTTAAAGGCGAAACCAGATACGCATGATGAAACGATGTTAGATGCTGCATTGGAACGTGCTGCCGCTTATGCCGCAGCTGGAGCCAGTGGATTCTTTGCCCCTGGATTGGCAGATGAGGCTATGATTAAACGTCTGTGTGATGAATGCAGCCTGCCTGTTAATATCATCGCTTTACCGCACGTACCTGCATCTTCTGCTTTAGCAGCGGCTGGTGTGGCCCGTATCAGTTACGGCCCTGTTCCGTATAAAAAGATGACTGCATGGCTTGAAGAACAAGCACGCGCCGCTTTTGAATATTAGACTTAACGTGGGTTTGCGGCCGCAATCGCAAGCCCATCCACAATAGCAGTGAAAGCATCTGAATACTTATGATTTGCCTGTGGGAATGTATAGGTCATGGTTTGACCAATGACAGACATCAAACTTGATCCCCCGACAAAGATAACTGTGTTCACCTGTTCAGGTTTGCACCCTGCTCGTTTAACGGTTTCCAAGGCGCACTCTTTGATACCTTGTGCGTGATTTATCAAAGACGTATCTAAATCATCTTGTGTGAGAACAACAGCCAACTCTGGTTCGATCATACTTAGATCGATTTTTGATTGATCTTGATCCGCTTTGTTCACTTGGATCTTTCCATGTTCCACAGCAAAAGCCATTTCATGGGCTAATTCATGTTCTAAAACGCTTTCGAGGCGGGCAAACTTTGACTTATCCACTGCCATTTTATGCATCTTCGCCACAGACTTTCGTGTATCTTGGCTGTACATGAACGGGATTTTTTCCCAAGTTGCTAAATCTTGGAAAATTGCGTTTGGAGCGGCTAATGTGCCAGCGCCCATTTCATTGCGAATGTCTGTGCCTTTACCAAGGAGCGGCATGACGTGGTCAACGCTGATAGATTTATCAAAGTTTGTACCGCCGATACGAACGCCGTGACTGGCCATGATATCAATAGCTTGGCCTTTACTCTTAAACACAGTGAAGTCGGATGTACCGCCGCCAATATCGACGATCAACCCGATGGTTTCATCTGTGTCCAAAGCACCATTTGCAATGGCTGCGGCTTCTGGCTCGTAGAGAAAATCAACGCCTTTAAAGCCTGCAAGTTCATAACATTTTGTTAAATCAGCAAGGGCTTGAGCATCTTTGGCAACGTCATTCGAATGAAACAATACGGGGCGCCCCGATAAGGCATAATCAAACTCTTGATAGCAGGCTTCTTCCGCGCGGCTTTTTAACTGCTTCAAGAACATAGCGATGATGTCATAGAAGCTGAGTGTTTGACCGATGATACGGCGTTGTTCATGCATCAAAGATGTCCCAAGAACGCTTTTAAGAGCCCGCATAAAACGCCCTTCTTCGCCACGAATTAAAGATGCGTTAGCTGGACTACCAATCAATGTTTTTTTTGTATCAAAATCGAAAAAGATAGATGTAGGCAGGGTTTTTTGTCCCTGTTCAATCTCTATTAAATGCGGTTTTCCATTCACCATTACACCAGCAGCAGAGTTGGATGTTCCGAAATCTATACCAAGTGTGTTGTGGGACATGCTGCGCCTTTGATCTTGTGGAAAGAAGGCGTTTAGAACAGTTTCTAAAATGGCTCAAGTATATTTAAGCGTCACTGGGCATATTATTCACATGCCCAGTGGTAAATAGTTATGCAGTGTGATCAACAACATTCAAATGTTGAACGATATCATCCACTGTCGCCAGCCATTTTGTAATCAACTCTGTTGATCCTGGAGCTGGTGAGACGCCTGCCGCGATCTTGCCTGCGAGTACAGCTTCGACAGCCATGGAAACCGTGATGGACACCAAATCTGCCATAGCAGTAGAATTGGCATCACCCCATGCATCCATGGCGTATGTTTTGTGGTAAACGGCTTTGTCGCCCTGCTCTGCTTTCAATGCTACGCACATAACCACGCGGTCAGGCTCGCCTTCATCGTAAGCATGTGCATTCCAGAAGCCGTCTGACATTTCTTTTAGGCGTGCATCACCTGCAGCACCTTCAAGCGTTTCAATCTCTGCAAAGATATCTTTCCATGCATCAGCCCAACCATTTAGGCGTAATGTGCCACGTACGAATGTTTTTACCTTCCATGCCGGATCAAAGTTGTAATCTTGCATGAAGGGGATGCTATTACGGTTTGGGTAAACTTCGAAACGTTCTGAGCTAGGCAAAGGCGCTTCATAACTGCTGACGGCATCCCATGGACGGGCAACATCAAACTCTTTGAAGTCACGTATAGATTTTGATGGTGATGTCAGGGCTTTGAGAACACCAAGAGGAGACCAGCTGAATTTATAGCGGAAATCGTTTTGGATTTTAGGGATACCGCCACAATAAGAGATGAAGCTTAAGTCATTATTGACGTCATATGCCTCTGATGTGCGGTAATCGGCAACAAGCCAATGTGCCATCAGATGGTCAATACCCGGATCAAGGCCCACTTCGTTTACACAACACAGACCCTTGTCTATTGCCTCATCATTCAAAGCAGCCATTTCTGGTGAGATGTAGGACGAAGATACAAAGTGCGCACCCTTTGCAAAACAAGCTTTTGCGATTGGGACATGCCATTCGCCTGGCAGCATAGAGATTGCAAGATCACCTGCGTTTAAACTGGCTTGTAATGTATCCAAATCAAAGGCGCGAATTTCCACCTCTAAATCACCTAATACGGCTTTGGCTTTTTCGACTGTTCTGTTCCATACAACCACATCGTGACCAGCAGTGATCAGACGGCGTAAGCCTGGAATAGAAGACAGCCCTGTGCCGACCCAATTGATTGTTGCCATAGTCTCTCTCCCTATAGTTTGTTTACATGTGTTTTAAATGTTTCTGCAGCACGGCCCCAGACACCTTGATCGATTGCATCCAGTTCCATCAGGCTGGGCAGCAATTGATCTGCATAATCTTCACTGCTTTCAACAGGCAACATGGATGGTAGATTATCAATTGCCATTACATCCAAAAGGTTAGGTTCATCTGCAACACGTATGACTGGGTCTGCGAACGTTGTAGAGTGGTCATAAACTGGAATTGGATTGTAATCACTGCTTGGGTCGCATGATACATCAGCAATAACGCTTAAGGTGCGGTTTTTGTTGAGACTGTCCGTTGGTACAAATTGCGGCACACCTGGAGCTGCTAAAATACAGTTTACGAAGAATGTATGATCTAAAATCTCTGGGAAAGGACCGCCATGAGCTGTTTCTGCCATATCCCATTTGGTTGTTTTAAACCCTAAGCTTTCGGATAAATCTGCGGCCCCTGTTCCGACACGGCCCAAGGCACCTATGATGAGTGTAGAAGGTAAATCCGTTTTACCCGTTAACCCTGCCTTTAATTCTGCAACAAGAGCATCCTTGCTTTTATAAACGCCTACAGGTCCTAGTTTTTCACCACTTTGTTGTGCAATCCATGTCATTGCCCCAACAGCAGCCCCAGCAAAGCCAGCCCAATATCCGAATGCGGCAATGCGGCGACCCGTTTCAGTGACAAGGTATTCAAGGTCATATAGTGTGCCACCTGCCCGTTTGAAACGGTTTAACAAAGCAGGGCCTTCAGCCTGACCTTTGTAGGCATGACCAAACATGATGTGACGATGTTTCAGATCAGGACCGTCTTCATCTAATTCTTTTAGTCCAAAAATAATCGCATCTGTTGGTGCGTCAGGCCAAGAGTGCTCTGCTGCTATAGCACATCCAACATTAACATAACCTGTTATAGGGATCGCACGCGTAGAGCTTTCTTCAATCGTAACCGTATGGCCCGCAGCCATGAGTTTTTGTGCCCCTGCTGGCGTTAAACCAACACGCTGTTCAAACGCGCGTTGTTCTGCGCGGACCCATATATGTGCCATGAAACCTCCCAAGTCTTTTGAGTTTGATGTCACATATATATAGGTCGGTCAATTCATGTCTTTTGCGGGAAATACTCTGATTCATTAGGTGCGATTCATTATTCTTTATTGATGGGGAAAATCCTGTTTTTTATGGGGATTTTAAACACCCTAATAATTATGCTCCATTTTAAAATGTCTTCATCTCAAAATAGTCTAAGCAAAAAAATCGAATAATGAATTCTCACACACATGTGAAAGCTCAAGGTGTGTTTATTGTGTTTAATCAAACACATGAGCGGAAAATAGCAGCGGCATCTTGCCAATCACCAGCATAAGTCTGCCGCTTCACAGCTTTCAATATATGCTCTCTTTCCCCTCCTGATCCAGACAGTAATGCTCAACGGATAAACAAGTATTCGGAAGGATAGAGCATGATAAAAAAGAGCATATACACTGTAGTAACAGCAACACTGGTCGCAAGCCCAACTTTGGCGGGGACACTTGCTCCACCACCAGATGAGACACCTGTATTTGAACCAGCCCCGATTACAACGGCCTCCACTACACCAGATTGGACTGGTGCGTATTTGGGTGGTCAAATTGGTTTTGGCGATGTTGGATCTAATGCCGCAGGTATCGACGGTGATGGCGCAATCGGTGGTATCATTGCAGGCTATGATTACGACTTTGGTAAATGGGTGGTTGGTGCTGGCATAGATTATGATTTTGCCAATATTGATGTCAGCCCAACGGCAGAATTGGAAAACATACTGCGCTTAAAGCTGCGTGGCGGTTATAAGCTTGGTCAGGGGTTGCTCTATGCAACAGCTGGTTATGCTAAAGCTGATACAAACAGCCTTGGCGATGATGATGGTTATTTTGCAGGTGCTGGTTATGAGCACATTTTGTACGACAACTTTTCAATTGGTGGAGAGTTGTTGTACCATGAATTCAACAACTTCAATTCATCTGGTACCGACTTAGATACGACAACTCTGCAAGTGCGTGCTACTTTCCACTTCTAATCTCGTTATTATAAAACAAAGAAAACGGGTGTTGTTTCAGCATCCGTTTTCTGTTTGAAACTTTCGTCACGTCACCTGTTATGCACAGGCTAGATTTAAAGACAGTGCCCGCTTAAGGTTTTCCAAGGGAAATTGGGAGAGATCAAGTGGACATTCTTATTAGTGTTGTGCTGCCGTTGTCATTGGCGTTTATTATGTTTTCGTTGGGCTTAGGGCTTACTTTCGCTGACTTTGGACGTGTTTTGACAAAGCCACTGTCATTTGGCGTGGGCGCAGTAAATCAAATTCTGATCATACCTATGATAGCTTTCATGGTGATTATGATCTGGACACCTCGATTAACCGCTAATTCCAGAGGTATTTGATAGGCATTTTTTACGGCAGGCTGCTTTTTGACGCAAAAAAAGCCTGTTTTGTTCCGTTTTATGCGGCATTCATGCTTTATGGAGCCGCCTGAGCGGGTATTTCTGAATTCTAGACGGATTCAGGCTGTGGCTTGCCGTCGTTCATGGAAGATGAGACGCTTCATATTGTAGGTTATGTTGGCGAGTGTCATCTTTGTTGTGGCGCGTTGAATTCCGATGGTTCTAATGGATAAATCCATCGGGCCCTTCTGATGACCAAAGACATGCTCGACACAGGTGCGAAATATAGAACGTGTCGCATTACCGCGCTCGATGTGTTTGGGCATTGGTTTGCCTTTTGGTTTTTTACGGTGGATGTGGGAGAAAAATCCATTGGCCTTAAGCCATGCCTCATTGCTCTTGGTGCGGTAAGCTGTATCGGCCCAAACCTTGCCAGAACGATTGTCCTTGGTGAGCACTGACGCCAACTCATGACCGTCATAGCGCGCTGCATCTGTTGTTTTTTCACCTCTGATAAACCGAAACTTACGGTCAATGCTGATGTGGTTTTTATAGCCAAAGTGAGGTACGGAAATATCAACTAACCCCGCATCTTTCTCACCCGTCTTGGTCGTTTTAGCCTTGCTATACTTGACCATCCACCGTGCGTCGGTGTCCTTCTGTGCCGCCTTGGCTGGATTATCAGGCCAGATATCTTTTGCATCTTCGCCAGCCTTGGCGCGGGCTTTCTCGCTTGAAGTCATACGTTGGCGTGGGGCTGCAATCAGCGATGAGTCTACAATTTGTCCCCCAGTTTGTTTGTAACCCCGATTACGTAAATGATCCTCAAAGGTTGCAAACAAATCAGTCAACACACCCGCTTGGGTCAACTTCTCCCGAAACACCCAAATGGTCTTTTGATCTGGCGTCGGCTCCCCAATTTGCAAACCAAGAAAACGCAACCAGCTAAAACGATCGCGGATCAGAAACTCCATCCGCTCATCACTTAAATTATGCATCGACGCTAATATCAAAATCTTAAACATCATAACCGCATCATAGGGCGGACGACCCCCCTGTGGACGCTCTCCATAGTTAAGTGCACTTGTCAGTGCACACCGAAACATCTCAAAATCCACATGCTCAGAAAGCGCGACAAGTGGGTCGCCTGTTTTAGACAAACGCTCAAGATGATCAGAAAAATCAAACAATCCTGCTTCGTGCATCAAAATATCCTCCTGAAAATATTGAATCACAAAATACACCTAAAAGATAGGTTTTTAGAGGTGTCCACCTTGCCAGAACGATTGTCCTTGGTGAGCACTGACGCCAACTCATGACCGTCATAGCGCGCTGCATCTGTTGTTTTTTCACCTCTGATAAACCGAAACTTACGGTCAATGCTGATGTGGTTTTTATAGCCAAAGTGAGGTACGGAAATATCAACTAACCCCGCATCTTTCTCACCCGTCTTGGTCGTTTTAGCCTTGCTATACTTGACCATCCACCGTGCGTCGGTGTCCTTCTGTGCCGCCTTGGCTGGATTATCAGGCCAGATATCTTTTGCATCTTCGCCAGCCTTGGCGCGGGCTTTCTCGCTTGAAGTCATACGTTGGCGTGGGGCTGCAATCAGCGATGAGTCTACAATTTGTCCCCCAGTTTGTTTGTAACCCCGATTACGTAAATGATCCTCAAAGGTTGCAAACAAATCAGTCAACACACCCGCTTGGGTCAACTTCTCCCGAAACACCCAAATGGTCTTTTGATCTGGCGTCGGCTCCCCAATTTGCAAACCAAGAAAACGCAACCAGCTAAAACGATCGCGGATCAGAAACTCCATCCGCTCATCACTTAAATTATGCATCGACGCTAATATCAAAATCTTAAACATCATAACCGCATCATAGGGCGGACGACCCCCCTGTGGACGCTCTCCATAGTTAAGTGCACTTGTCAGTGCACACCGAAACATCTCAAAATCCACATGCTCAGAAAGCGCGACAAGTGGGTCGCCTGTTTTAGACAAACGCTCAAGATGATCAGAAAAATCAAACAATCCTGCTTCGTGCATCAAAATATCCTCCTGAAAATATTGAATCACAAAATACACCTAAAAGATAGGTTTTTAGAGGTGTCCAGCTTTGGTATCAGTAAAGAATTAGCCGTTGGCTTTATGATTTTGTCATTCTGCCCTGGGGGTGTCACCAGTAACATCTTAACACGCTTGGCCAAAGGGGATGTCGCTTTATCCGTATCCTTGACTGCCGTAATCAGTTTGGCGAGTATTTTGACGCTGCCGTTCTTTTTGGCTTTAGCTGTCTCCCATTTCATGGGCGCGGAAGCAGAGCCCGTTAATGTGACAGATATTGCCATAAAGATGTTTTTGATCACGACCCTACCCGTTTTACTGGGATTAACATTCCGCCGTCTATTAAAAGGTGTATAGGTTCATGTGTTTTGAGACTCACGCGGCTTCGGCCTGAGTGATTCGAAGGTACTCCATGGGTGTCTTACCTTTCAAGGCGTGATGTGGTCTGAATGTGTTATATTTTTCGACAGCTTTTCTCAGTTCAAACCGCATAGCTCCAATGCTATCGGCAATCAGATCACAACAATCATAGAATTCCTCGCGGAAGGTGCGGTTTCCACGCTCAACGCCACCATTGTATTTCGGTCTGGCTGGCGGCAATACAATGAGCGGGATTTTCATCTGCTCACACGCCGTCTCAAAATCGGCCATAAACTCGGAGCCACCATCAACTTGAATTGAGAGGATTTTATAGGGAGCTATTTCCACAAGCTCTTCCAAAAACCGTTTGGCAGAGCGTGCGGTGGCATTCGAATAAATTTGCGCGTGGATGTGCTTGCTACGCCGTTCCCAGGCCTGAAAGTGCTTGCAGGTGACGCCGTTTTTCGTGGCAGTCATGTGGTCGATCTGCACACGTTCTCCAATCTCTATATCTTTGTAATCCTTATATTTCCATCCTTTGGCGTGGCCCTTGGAGAAGTTACGCTTGCGCTTTTGTGGTGCAGACCTTGATCGTGTAATCAGGCCTTTCTTGCGTAGAAAACCCAAGATACGCCCCACGGTGCTATCGCTTATGATTTGGTTTTTATCGCGCCGCAAGATGGCCCCTATTTTTTCCTTACCGTAGGTTTTATTGTCGCGGCGAATTTCGAGCACCAACTGTTTTTCTGCCTCACCCCACTGTGACTTATTGCGGTGTTTTGGGGCCTTTGATGGCGGCATAATCCCTTGCGCCAAATCCTTCAAAACCCGCTTGTAGCGATAATAAGTAGACCGAGAGATGCCGACAAATTCAGCGCATTTTGCTAGAGAAACACCCTCTGCGCGTAAAGCTTCCCATTGCCGAACCGTGTCTTCGTAGGCACTTCTCCGCTTTGTTGAGTAGATTTAGGATTTCAAATAGAGCATAGATTGATTATCTGGAATGGATGATTGTCTAATTTTGAGTTTGAAGTATTCGGTATCCTTGATGCCTCTGGCTCGCTTACGGATCATTCCTATACTGACATTACCAGCCTCTATCCTGGCGCTTGTGAGCTTGTGTTTGGCGTAGTTGCAGATGCCCACACAATGTTTCCGTAGGGATTTCGCGAACTTTTTTAGATAGAGCATCTGTGACTGATCTGCTATCAGGCACCAACGTTCCAGTTGCTCCGCCATCGCCTCAAATGAAGCGGCACTCCACAGCAGCTGAAGCTGTTCTTTCAAGACGTAAAGTGCATTCAGGTTGCTATTGCTCTCCAGCAACCTTTGCAGCTTGTCACTTTGTTTTTCACTCAACTTATCCGCATTTTTGAGCAACAGATAATGCGTCCCTTTCATCAACTCTTTACCACTTGGATCGGCCTTTCTGAACTCAAGTCGACGCTGATTATGGATAGCTTTGCTGTAGTTTTTCATGACGTGGAAACGGTCAAATACTATGTCGGCCAACGGCAAGGACTCTCTGACAGCCTTTTGGTAGGCAGGCCCCATATCCATCGCTACGGCCTTTATTTTGCAGGCTGTATCTGGTTGCAGTTGTTTCAAAAACCTTGAAAAAACCTCGGCAGTTCGGCCTGCTTCAACCCAGATCAGATGACCGCCAACCATATCGTAGACCACCGTCATGTAGTCATGACCTTTCGCCCGGGCAACTTCATCTACACCAATATATTCCAAGCCAGTTAGCTCTGCAGGATCAAGCGTAGGGAGAGTTTCAATAAGGTATGCCCTGTCGATATTATTGACCGTTTCCCATCGTATATCCAAATGTCTGGAAACCGCTTGAATAGACATATGCCGACATAATCCACTGATCAGTCGGCAAAATCGGTGAGTGAAACGGCACCCTTTATCAACAAAATCACACCCCTCAATGCGGCGTTCGCCCTTGTTAATATAAACCTGCGCCAGCTCAATCTCGACCACACAAGGATACCCAAAAAGGGGGATGTCGTTTACTTGTCGGCGGACATGCTGGTTGATGCTTCCCTTCTGGCCTGTAGCAGGGTCTATAGCCCTCCTACGCGCGTCTCGGCTGCAGTGAATGACAATCTTAACACCGCCGTCATCCAGTTTAATTTCATTTACACGTTGCCCTTTGAGGCCTAAAATATGCTGCGAGATGTTGATTGTCATATACCTGCTCTATGTAAAGTTATCAGAAACCATACATATCAACAGGTTACTTGGCGGTCGGCATCTTTTTCTACTCAACAAAGCGGAGAAGAGCCTCTTCGTATTTGATACGGTACGCATCCAAACATTCTTGTGTCCGCGCCCAAGCATAAAGTTTATAAACGTTCTTGTGCAGTCTTATGATTTGCATATTGGCCTCGTGAGTTGGTTTTTTACAATACTCAGTCTCCGAGGCCGCCTAAATCTTGGCAACAAAAAAACAGTCTCACATCTATCTGAACTTATTCAAAGGTGCTGCTGACCGCGTTGAAGCAATTTTAAGCCGTATCGCAACATTTTTATTCGTCGTCATCGTCATCGCTGCTATTGCAACAAATTGGGACACGTTCATTGAAAACCTAGCAACACTGGCCCCTGCTTTGGTTGCACTGAACGTTGCTCTTTTAACGATTGGGTGTCTGACTGCAAAAGCAGCAGGTTTGAGTACAAATGAAATGAAGACGATTGCGATTGAGACAGGCATTCAAAACTCAACACTTGGTATTACAGTTGCAACACTTATTGCGGGTGCCGCGGCAGGTTTTACCGCCTATTCATTACCAGCAGCAGTTTATGGCATCACAATGTATTTCGTATTTTTGCCCCTGCTTGCATGGTTTCGCAAAGTTTAAAATCTGAGGCCAGCTAGTGATTTGCGTATACGTCTGGTAGACGGCTAAAAATCTGCCATAAGGAACCTTATGAGTGAGATTTCCGCATATATTGGGTTGTTCCTGTCAGCATTTATTGCCGCCACGATACTACCGGCACAATCAGAAACTGTGTTGGGGGTTCTGTTGGTCGCTGGCAGTTATTCGACAGTTATGTTGATAACCGTGGCAAGTGTGGGCAATGTGCTGGGCTCTGTGGTTAATTACCTATTGGGACGATTGGCTTTGGGGTATCGTGACCGACGGTGGTTTCCAATTGGACCGTCTGCATTGGAACGCGCACAAGGATGGTACAGCCGCTATGGTCGGTGGTCCCTGCTGTTGAGCTGGGTTCGGATTATCGGCGATCCGATTACGGTTGCGGCTGGTGTGATGCGCGAACCGTTTTGGCGGTTTTTGATGTTGGTGACGGTTGCCAAGGTTGGACGATATATTGTTTTGGCTAGCGTTGTTTCAAATTTAGCTTAAAGCCACAAACTTCCGCTTTAGAAGCATTACTTAACACATTTAGGATGCATCTTCTAGGATGCATCTTCGTTTTCATAGCTGAGAATATCGCCAGGTTGACACTCTAAATATTCGCAAATTGCCTCTAACGTACTAAAGCGTACGCCTTTTACTTTTCCTGATTTAATCAAGGACAGATTTGTTTCAGACAAGCCTATTGCGCTGGCCAACTCTCGTGACGAAACTTTACGTTTTACCAACATCATGTCTAGGTTTACTGTAATGCCCATATGACCGCTCCTTACAGGAAATGCTTTGTTTCTTCTTCGGCAGTCCAAGCACGTTCCAGTGTTTGAGCAATTGCTAGTATTCCTATAGCCATAATTAAAAAGATAATATCAAGATCTAGTGGATCCCAACCCATTTCAAAACCTTGAGTATCCTCAAGCCCGATTACAATCAAATATTGTACGGCCCCAGATAATAGATTGTAGGAAAACCAAAATCCAATCAAACCATAGCCCAGCCGTTGTAATCTTTTACCTAGCAAGCGGAAATCTTGATTTTGCCCCCCTTCAAGTATTTGCCAAACCGCTAAGTACGCCAGACCAAGGCAAACCAATCCTGCAATAGTCACACACAGACCTATGATAAGCGATGACAATGGTGGTGAACTGTCTTGAATTGGGAAGTCAAAAACATCCCAGATTTCATTATGAAAACCAAGGATTTGCCCAATCCAAAGAGTCCCAAAAATAACCGTATAATAGGTCAAACTGAGAACCATAGCCGTTTGTGCAACGCGTTTTATCATCGCTTTGCTCCCCTTTTTCATAACTTTATAAACAATCCATATTGTATGTATAGTATATAATACTTTAAATAAAACATAAAATACTTATTGTTTTAATTATTAACCATCCCTATATCACTCACACAGAGATTCGGCATAATGTCGAAACATTCAAAAGGTATATGAATATGAAACGAGCAGTATTTCCGATAATAATCATCAGTGCTTCAATATCTGCATGTAGTGACGCCCCTTATGAACCAATCATCGATGGGCCGAAGACCGCGCTATACGAAAATGATTTGGCTGAATGCCGTCAACTTTCACTTCAGAAAGAAAAAACAAACGGCGGTGCTATTGGTGGTGCAATTCTTGGGGGGCTTATTGGCGCCACTGAATCTGGTGGTGATGCTTTAGCTGGAGCCGTAATTGGTGGAACGGTTGGTTCCCTTGAGGACGGTGCAGAAGCGAATGACGGACGCGATGCTATTGTAATGCGTTGCATGCAAGGGCGCGGACATAAAGTGGTTGGGTAATCATTTGATTTCAGGATTTTAAGGAGAGATTAATTATGCGAATTGCAAGACCTGCCGTAGCTATCATGATGATCACCATGCTTATAACAGCATGTTCCACTCTTTCTTCGCTCGTTCAAAACAGTCTACGTTTGACTGAGTTTCGTGTTCAAGGCTCACAGTTACTTATGAACGGTCCGATTAACAGCCAAACACTTGACCAGTTCGAAAACATCTATGTACAAAATCCTGAAATTAAAACACTGGTAGAGCAAGACGTACCTGGGTCGTTAGATGACGAAACAATGATCGCCCTTGCTTATCGTGTACGAGAACTCGGTTTAAATACACATATCACAAGAGACAGCGTTATCTATTCGGGCGGCGTTGATTTGTTTTTAGCTGGCGTCAATCGAACTATGGAACACGGTGCAAAGATAGGCGTGCATTCATGGAGTAACGGCGTATTTGAAGCCAAAGACTTCCCTAGAAATGCCCCTGAACACAAATTAAACCGAAAATATATTGAAGACATGTTGGGGGATGACGCTTTTTATTGGTTCACCATATATGCAGCCGCCGCTGATGACATTCACGAAATGACTGCGGCTGAAATTACGAAATACAAATTGCTTACAAAATAAAAAAGCCTCGCAATTGCGAGGCTTTCACTATTCTTAGTAAGAAGAAAAGGTGTCGATCTAGCCGCCCATTGTTTTTGCAACTTCTGCTGCGAAATCTTCTTCTACTTTTTCAATGCCTTCGCCAACTTCCAAACGTACGAAACCAACAATCTCTGCGCCTGCTTCTTTAGCAGCTTCGCCAACTGTTACGTCTGGGTTCATAACGAATGCTTGGTTTACCAAAGTTACTTCTGAGTAGAACTTTTTCATACGGCCAACGATCATTTTTTCGATCACTGCGTCTGGTTTGCCACTTTCGCGTGCTTGCTCTGTCAAAACAGATTTTTCACGATCAACAACAGATTGATCTAAGTCAGCTTCTGACAAAGATGCTGGGTTTGTTGCTGCTACGTGCATAGCAATTTGTTTTGCAACACCTTCGTCGCCGCCTTTAAGCGCAACCAAAACACCGATTTTGCCCATGCCGTCAGCAGCTGCTGTGTGGATGTATGATCCAACAACGTCGCCTTCGATACGTGCCATACGGCGTACAGACATGTTTTCACCGATTGTTGCAATTTTTGCAGTCACAACTTCGTCTACAGATTTGCCGCCCATGTCAGCCGCTTTCAAAGCGTCAACATCAGATACGTTCAAAGCAGTCGCTGTGATACCAGAAACCATTTCTTGGAATTCAGAGTTTTTACCAACGAAGTCAGTTTCTGAGTTCACTTCAACAGCAACACCAACGCCACCGTTTACAGCAACGCCGACAAGACCTTCAGCGGCTGTACGGCCTGCTTTTTTAGCAGCTTTAGCAAGACCTTTAGTGCGCAACCAATCGACTGCCGCTTCCATGTCGCCATTTGTTTCTGTCAGTGCTTTCTTCGCGTCCATCATGCCTGCGGCAGTTGTATCGCGTAATTCTTTAACCATTGCAGCTGTAATCGCCATCATAGTTCTCCAATTTGGAAATTAGTATGAAGGGCAGCAGCGTGCTGCCCTATTTAAAGCCTTGGTGATTAGACCTTAGCTGTCATCATTTCTGTTGCTTGACCGATCCAGTCATCACGATCGATGCGACCTTTGAATGATAGGTTGTCGTCAACCCACTGGATTTCGTCAGGTGTCCAAGCAGAAACTTGTGAGAAGTGGTAAACACCCATTTTGTTTAATGTTTCTTCCAATTTCGGACCAACGCCAGAGATCTTCTTCAAGTCGTCTTTTTCAGCAGGTGCTTCTGTAAGCAAAGTTGGCTTTGTGCCAGCGCTTTCAGCAGGTGCTTCTTCTTTAGCAACCTTTTTCTTCGCTGCTTTTTTCTCTACTTTAACAGCTGGTGCTGCAACTTCTTCAACAACTGGTAGTTCTTCTACCATTGCTTCTTCAGCTGCACCGATGTCGATACCAGCAGAACCCATAGCAGATGCCATGCCGTCTAGTGCTGAACGTGCAATTAGATCACAGTAAAGTTCGATTGCGCGTGCTGCATCATCATTACCTGGGATTGGGAAGTCGATGCCGTCTGGTGAACAGTTTGTGTCAACAACAGCAACTACTGGGATACCCAATTTTTTTGCTTCTGCCACAGCCAAAGACTCTTTGTTTGTGTCG
The DNA here is from genome assembly GCA_965206885.1 of Amylibacter sp. Lineage (GTDB taxonomy): Bacteria > Pseudomonadota > Alphaproteobacteria > Rhodobacterales > Rhodobacteraceae > Amylibacter. The sequence goes on from CBDBLJ010000019.1 coordinate 483,097, forward strand.
ATGATGAATACAAGGTCAGGTGTGCCGCCCATTTCGCGGATGCCGCCCAATGATGCTTCTAGTTTGATTTGCTCACGTTCCATGCCTAGACGTTCTTTTTTCGTCAAGCCTTCTGCGCCAGTTTCCAATCTCTCGTCGATTTGTTTTAGACGCGCGATTGATTTTGACACTGTGTTCCAGTTTGTCAAAGTACCACCCAGCCAACGATGGTTCATGTAGTACTGCGCTGAACGCTCAGCAGCTTCTGCAACTGCGCGAGATGCCTGACGCTTTGTGCCTACGAATAGGATACGGCCGTTTTTAGCAACTGTTTCGCGAACGGCGTTAAGAGCTGCGTCCAACAAAGGTACAGTTTGTGTAAGGTCCATGATGTGGATGCCATTACGCTGACCGTAAATGAACTGACCCATACGAGGGTTCCAGCGATGTGTTTGGTGACCAAAATGTACGCCTGCTTCAAGCAATTGGCGCATAGTGAACTCAGGTAGAGCCATAATGTTTTCCTTTTCCGGTTTAGCCGCAGCGAGGAGAAGGACATAGTGCCCAACCGGTGGAGTTATAGGGATTTCTCCCCTACAACCCGCAAGCCTCGCCTGTGGATTTATGAGCTGGTCTTTATGGTGATTTTCAGAGGATAGCAAGGGGTATTTGGCCCAAAATGCACGAACAGCTTGAAGATGCGCAATATGTAGCTTAACAGTTTGCCAATTAGAGGGATTATACAGTCAAATGGCACAAAAACCAAAGAAAAAGCCTGTTAAGAAACCACGTGGGCGCATGTTCACATCTTTACGGAACAATTTTATCACAGGGCTTGCTGTCGTATTGCCTGTTGCCGTGACGATTTGGGCTGTATGGAGCTTTGTTGGTTTTGTGGATGCCAGCGTCCTGCCCTTTGTTCCCGCAAAGTATAATCCATTAACCTATTTGGATTTGAATGTACGTGGACTTGGTGTGATCGTATTCTTGATCTTCACAACCATCATTGGCGGTATGACCAAAGGTATCTTTGGACGTTCCTTGGTGCGTACTGCTGAACGGTTGGTTGACCGTATGCCAGTGGTACGGACCATCTATAATGGTCTAAAGCAGATCACTGAAACAGTTGTGAACCAGAGCAACAATTCTTTTGAACGTGCTTGTTTGGTAGAATACCCTCGTAGAGGTATTTGGGCCGTTGCCTTTATATCGACCAAAGCAAGTGGTGAGCTTTTAACAAAATCTAAACAAACAGATATGACATCTGTGTTTTTGCCAACGACCCCTAATCCAACATCAGGTTTTTTGCTATTTGTACCGACTGAAGACATTGTCGAATTGGATATGACTGTTGAAGAAGCTGCAAAATTGGTGATTTCTGCTGGTCTTGTGATGCCGCCATCAAAGCAAGAAAAAGCAACTGGAAAAGCCAAGACTGTCCGCAGCAAGAAAGCTGTCTCCTCGAAATGACCACTGCTGCAATCACTGGTTTCTTCACAGGGTTTTCTTTGATCTTAGCAATTGGCGCACAGAATGCTTTTGTTCTGCGTCAGGGTATAATTAAACAGCATGTCTTTCCGTTATGTTTACTTTGTAGTCTATCGGACGCCCTACTCATTGCTGCAGGTGTGGCTGGTTTTGGGATTATTATTGATCAGGCACCGTGGCTCCCAACGATCATGGCTATTGGTGGTGCCAGCTTTCTATTCATTTATGGCGTATTGCGCTTTAGTGCAGCATACAAAGGCAATTATGCTATGCAACTTGATGGGAAATCAGCGGCTCTATGGCCTACATTAGGTGTTGCTGCAACACTGACATGGTTAAACCCACATGTATACCTTGATACATTGGGGTTGATTGGAGCAATTTCCACGCAGTACAACAGTTTTGCATTAAAGTGGGCCTTTGGAACTGCTGCAATTGTATCCTCGTTTGTTTTCTTCTTCAGTTTGGGATATGGCGCACGATTGCTAGCACCCTATATGAAGTCCGCACAAACTTGGCGTATATTAGATATCGTTATTGGCGTGGTGATGTTTTTAATCGCTATAAAGCTAGTCTTTAGCTTGTTTTAATTGTTTCCAAATCGTCAACAGAGTTTTCTTGAATCGTTAGATTGACTCTTTAAGGCATGCATGGCCTAAATTGTGTTAATAATTTGTTTATTTTGTGACTGAGGGGTCTTATTAATATGTTAGGTTTATTTTTCCTATTGCCATTGGCATTAGGATTTGCAGCTATTGAAGCCGATGACGATGATAACAATTCATCCACAACAACAACAACGCCTCCAACAACAGGTGGCGAAACATCGACGACACCATCTTCTGGTGACGACTTGTTAAGAGGCCTTTTAGATGATGACCATACTACACGACAGTGGGGTGGTTGAGGGTGCCAGATTATGATTTACGGAAGGACTCTTCTTGCTAAACAAGGTCCACCTGATGTTCACCAAAGCCCTGACTACCCTCAAGGATAGATTATCCCCGCATTTACCATTGAGCAACAGCCGCCTTGAAACGATGTGCCTTTTGATCATGGGTATGGTGAATGCCCGAACGGTTAATTTGAGCCATCTCGCTTGTGAATTTCCTTCCGACACCAAGGTTGAAAGCACCTATCGCCGTCTGCAACGCTTTTTTCAGCATGTTAATCTGGGCCCAGATTGGGCGGCACCTTTGCTTGTCAAAATGATAGGGCCCTGCACATCGTGGTATTTGTGTCTGGATCGAACAAATTGGAAAATCGGGCAACGCCATGTCAACTTTCTAGTCTTGGCTCTTGTCACACGCCGCCACCGTATTCCGTTGATGTGGAACGTTTTAGGGCGTGCTGGCAACAGTGATACCGCACAGCGCATTACTCTGATGGAGCGCTATCTATCCGTATTCAAGGTATCCACAATCAAGTATCTGTTAGCTGATCGGGAGTTTATAGGAGGCCAGTGGCTGGATTTTCTGCATAAAAACAACATCCCCTTTGTCATTAGGATCAAAGGCAACCAGATTGTGACCACACAGGACGGGCAAACGCAAAACCTGAGTACTTTGCTGCGCACTTGTCGCGGCAAGCGTGACTTTAAGGCCCGCTTCGGTAACAATAAATCAGGCGGGGCCACGTGGTTTAGCTTTTCTGCAAAGCGCATCAAGGGGGGCGAACTTTTGATCGTCGTCTCCAATCGACCTGCGCATCACGCCCTTACCATCTACAAAAAAAGATGGGCAATTGAGAGCTTATTTGGCGATGCGAAAACACGCGGTTTCAATTTGGAAGACACCCGTCTAACCATTGCAAAAAAACTTGATCTGCTTTTAGGCCTCGTTGCGCTCGCCGTTGCCTGGGCATCTAAAACCGCCGCTAAACTTATAGGGGCCGGGAAAATGAAGCGGAAAAAACACGGGTATTTTGCTAAATCATTCTTTCGAATTGGCTTCGATCAGATTCGCAAGCTGCTCAGGTCAGACCCAACCGCCGCTGTCTCGCCGTGGCTCCTAATTCCAGCTCAAATTAGGAGAGTCGTGTAGTATGGATGATGACACAATTTCAGGGCTTGCTGGTAATGATACTATCAATGGCCTAGCAGGCGATGACAGCCTAAGTGGCAACCAAGGCAACGATATAATAAATGGTGGCCCAGGTAATGATGATATATCTGGTGGTAACGGCTTTGACACAATCACTGGTGGGACTGGTGATGATGTCTTAGGCGGTGGTTTTGGCAATGATGATATCAGTGGTAATGGCGGTGAAGATATTCTTCGTGGCGCGCAAGGCGACGATATATTGCTTGGCCAGAACAACGATGATGACTTGTTCGGCGGCGACGGTGACGATGGTCTCCTTGGTGGTTTTGGGACCGATGAGCTTTATGGTGGCGCAGGCAACGATGTATTATTTGGCGATACAGGTGACATATTGCGCACTGGTGCAGCAGATACGCTTTTTGGCGGCGATGGTACTGATCTCCTGTTTGGCGAAGGTGGTGCAGATGTTCTAAATGGTGACGCAGGTAATGATTTATTAGGTGGAGGTCTTGGCACCGATACATTATTTGGTGGTGATGGTGATGATGTTTTATCGGGAATAGCCCTTGCCGCGAATGCTGATGGCACATTTGGCTCCACAGATATTGATGCTTCTGATCAACTGTTTGGCGGTGACGGTAATGATACTATCATCTTAGGTGGTGGTGACTTTGCAACAGGTGGCGTTGGTAATGATACGTTCGTAATTGGAGGAGAAGCGACAGGTACGTCTTCTGCTACAATCACCGATTTTGATGCTGCAAACGACATTATACAGTATACAGTTTTACCAGGTGCTACAGCACCAACAATAACTATTGCTAATGATGGTTCTGGCAATACTAACATCTTAGCTGATGGAAGCTTGATTGCGAATGTAGTTGGACTAGATGCAACAACAACAACAGCAGCAAGCTTAGTCACTATAGCCTAAGTTAGCTGAGCTAAATTTTCGGGTTATTCAACCCACCAGACATCTGGTATAAAGCCTGTCCAGTCTCCGTACATGGGCAGGTTTTTTTCTGGGAAATGCAATTCTGATTTATGAGCTAAACGCGACTCTAATGAGTGCCATAGTGGGATTACATATCGCCCCGCTGCTAGAATACGATCTAAAGCTTTTACTGCCGCGATAAAATCCTCTTGGTCCTTGGCTGATAACATATGATCAATCATGGCCTCAGCCGCAGGGCTGTTCATCCCCATATAATTGCGTGTACCTGGGGTTTTGATCCCATTGCTTCCCCAATAGAGCTTTTGCTCGTTCCCTGGTGAGAGCGACAAGGCACGACGGTAAAAGGTCATATCGAAATCATATGTATTTGTACGCTCTTTATATTGAGCCGCATCAATGACCGCTATATTCAACTTAATACCCAAGCGTTTGAGAGCGTCACTGTATATGTTCATAATACCTTCGCTACTGGCAGACCCTGCCTTTAGCAGCACTTCAATGGTAAATGGCGTGCCCTTTGCGTCCTTCAGAACCCCATCATGGATTATCCATCCTGCATCTTGCAAAAGCGCCTTAGCTTTGCGCAGGTTTTTACGATTCCGTTTTGACCCATCTGAAATTGGCAATGCGTAACCTTCAATTACGCCTTTTGACAAGCTGTCAGCAAACGGTTCAAGCAAGCTAAGCACTTTGCCCTTTGCTGGTCCCTGCTCCATTCCTAGAACAGAGTTAGAATAATATGATGTAATACGCGGTTGTGGATTGCCGTTAATCGTACGGTTTATGAATTCATAGTTAAACGCATGGATCAAAGCATCACGTACACGAATATCTGCAAATTCTGGTCGGCGTGTGTTCATCACCAGGCCTCGAATACCCGACGGACGCTGATGCGGGATCATGGATTTTGTGACATCCCCATTCGTAACCGCTGGGAAATTATAATGGGTGTCCCATTTACCAGCATTGTTTTCACGAAAAATACTGCTTTCACCTGCTTTAAAGGCTTCGAATACCACATCGCTGTCACTAAAGAAGTCATAGCGAATTTCATCAAGGTTATGACGCCCCTTATTAAATGGGAGATCTTTGCCCCAATAGTCTGGATTGCGTTTAAAACTGATAAAACGACTTGGTTCAAAACTATCGATCACATAAGGTCCCGTGCCTGTCATCACATCAAGTGAACTCTCTTCGAATGCGCGATCATCCCAATCCGCTTTGCGCAAGATTGGGCCAAGGCCAAGAATGAGAGGTAATTCTCGGTCAACTGTATTGAATGTGAATTTTACAGTTCGTGGTCCAGTAACTTCGGCGTTGTCGACTTTTTTCCATGCGTTTGCATAGCGTGGGTGGCCTTTGGTGGCCAAGGTTTTGAACGACCACAACACATCATCTACAGTCACAGGTGAGCCATCTGAAAACCTTGCCTCTTGTCGGATCGTAAAAGCAACCCACTCGCGATTAGGACCCGTTTCAATACTTTCGGCCAATACGCCATAAAGCCCAAAAGGCTCATCCCAGTTGCGCCCCATCAAGCTTTCCACCACATGCAGGCGGATACCCCAAGGTGCGCGGCCTTTTAAGATGTAAGGATTTAGAGAATCAAACCCACCAGATTCGCCTAAAACCATCTTTCCACCTTTTGGTGCATCTGGGTTCGCATATGGCAAGTGGGTAAACCCTGCTGACAGGGCGGGTTTACCGTACATTGCGATGCCATATTGTGGCTCTGATGTGGCGATTGTCGCCGTCAGAATGTTAATCGTTGCCAGAATGGAAACAATAAGCGGGGCTTTGGATAAGAGTCGTGACATGGGGGCAACATTCATTGAATTGAATCAGTTTTCAATGGGTTATGTGCCTTAATTCACGGAAATCATAAAGTTTTCCCTTGGAGACTCGGGTTGAAATTTGTATAAAGGTTTCACTGCTCGATAGGTTTCTTGCCTGTATGAAACCTGCCTCAATACTTGACGCCCTCTTCGTGAGGGCGTTTTTTTTGGCAATCTCTTAATTAATATATAGGAATTAATATATGTTAACAGTGGTTTAAATGGGTTAGCTGAGCCGTCATTAAACTGTTATCAGAATCGTATATGGGGCATTCATGAAAATACTCGTTCTTTGCACAGGCAACTCCGCTCGGTCGATTCTTTTAGAATCAATATTCAACGCTTTGGGTGGTAATCGCGCCACCGCTTACTCTGCTGGGTCTAAACCTGTTGGAAAAGTGAACCCAGCAGCCATCGCACATTTAGCCACTATTGGAGTTGATGCCAGCGATGCACGTTCTAAATCTTGGAAGGAGTTTTCAGGTGATAATGCACCACAGGTCGATTTGGTTATCACCGTTTGTGGAAATGCACGCAACGAAGAATGCCCCTATTGGCCTGGCGCGCCTTTGACAGCCCATTGGGGCGTTGAAGATCCAGCTGACATTACTGAACCACCTGAAGCTGTGGCAGCCGCATTTGCAGAAGCATATACAACCCTACATCACCGCGCATCTGCATTGATTGCTTTGCCATTTGAAGATATGTCATCAAACGAGTTACAAAAACATTTGATCCACATAGGGACTATGGCACCTTGAATAGATATCTAGCAGAAGCACTGGGAACGGCGTTTTTATTAGCGACAGTCATTGGCTCTGGCATCATGGGGGACACGCTTTCAGGCGGAAACGTTGCTATTGCTCTGTTGGGTAATACGATTGCTACTGGTGCTATTCTTTATGTATTGATTACAATCTTTGGGCCCATTTCAGGCGCACATTTTAATCCTGCTGTCACACTCGCCTTTTTTCTGCGTGGAGAAATCACAGCAAAAGATGGAAGTATCTATATAATCGTTCAAATCATAGGCGCCATACTGGGTGTTTGGGCAGCACATGTGATGTTTGAAACCTCTGTATTACAAACGTCTTCCAAGTTACGTGCAGGACCATCACAGGGTTTTTCAGAAGTGATCGCCACCTTTGGACTATTGATGGTGATCTTTGGTGGCATAAAACATCGTGCCGAAAGCGTTCCAATGCTTGTAGGGCTTTATATTACGGCGGCTTATTGGTTTACCGCCTCGACGAGTTTTGCAAACCCTGCAGTTACAATTGCACGTACAATGTCTGATACATTTGCGGGTATAAGCCCAATGAATGCACCACTTTTCATTATGTGTCAGTTGGTCGGAATGGGACTAGCACTGGGATGTGCTAAGATATTGTTCAGTTCGAAAGAGATGTAACCCACAAAACAACAGCATCATCTTGACTGGTTGAAATGACGTTATGCCCCATAGCGGCATCGTAATACGCGCTATCACCACGACGCATTTCGACGGGCTCATAGAATTCCGTGAAAAATTTAACAACACCAGACAGCACATATAAAAATTCTTCACCATCATGACGGACCCAACCTTCGAACTCGTCAAACGAGCGGGATCGAATACGTGCACGATATGGTACCATCACTTTAGATTTAAGTTCTGGTGCTAACATTTCATGTTCATAAGTGCTCGTGATTAACTCGCGGCCTTCATTCATCTTAGTTACAGCCAAACGCGCCATAACTTGTTCTGATTTCGGCGCTGTAAAGAGTTGTGGTACAGAAATACCCAACCCCTCAGCCAATTTTTTCACCGCATCAAATGTCGGAGACATTTGTTCATTCTCAATTTTTGACAATGTAGAGCGTGCTAACCCTGCCTCTTGTGCTGCCTGCTCCAAAGTCCATTTACGGTCTTTACGCAATTGGCGCACGCGCTGGCCTAAATTAAGGGTGACACTTGGCTCTTGCGCACCGTCAGCACGCGCAATTGTGATTAAACTGGGTTCATTTATATTGCTCATGCAGGCCTTCTAGCCTAAATGCGAAGGAAGTTGCAACGAGATGTTCTAAAAGGGCTATATGACCGATGACTAAGATTGATATTATTTCTGATCCTATTTGTCCGTGGTGTTACATTGGCAAAACCCGTTTGGACCGCGCTTTAGAGGCCAATCCTGATCATGACATCATCATTGAATGGCATCCCTTCCAACTGAACCCCACGATGCCGGATGAAGGCATGGATCGCCGCGAATATCTGGAAACCAAGTTTGGTGGCCAAGAAGGTGCAATCAAAGTTTACAGTCAAATTGATCAAGCCGCGCGCGATAATGGTTTAGATTTAAACTTTGCTGGTATTAAACGCACGCCAAATACTGTGGATGCACATCGCTTGATCCTGTGGGCTGGTATCGAAGGCAAGCAAAATGCTGTCGTGGATCGTTTGTTTAAAGCTTATTTTAAAGAAGGTCGCGATATTTCTGAACATTCCGTATTGGTCCGTATTGCTGATGCCGCTGGCATGGACGGTGAGGCCATTCGTAAGTTGCTTGAAGGTGAGGCAGACAAAGAAGACATCCGTGATCGTGATAAAAAATCCCGCCAATCTGGTGTTCAAGGCGTGCCCTGCTTTGTAATCGACAACCACTATGTCGTGAATGGCGCCCAACCAACTGAAATGTGGGACAATGTGATTAAAGAGATTACTGAAAAAGCGAAAGCTGCAGAGTAAACTGTTTAAGCGGTTACTTGGTCCCCAAAAGTTTGTTGATCCCTGAGTGAGCATAGGTTGCCATCAGGATCAGTGAAATTTGCAATCGTTCCCCATGAGTATATATCTACATCAAGTTGAATGCCTTTGGCTTTTAATTCTTCAGCCGCTTTTTCCACATCAACAACGTTAAATCTTAACTTTGTCGGGTTTTGCGCCATTGTTTTTCGCAAACATCCTTTGGGGGCGCCTGTTTCAATCATCAAGTATGCACCTGAGAAATCGCAGCATGTGAGCTGTGTATCGCCTTCATCAATGGAAAAGAGCACAGAGAAACCAAGCGTTTCAGTATAAAATGAAACACAGGCATCATAATTATGAGTGAATAGAATAATTCCTGTACGTTCAAATTGCATTTCGTATCTCCAAATACTTTATTCCATATTCTTGTCTTGAAACCATTCTTCAATCAACCACATACGATCTTGGCCCCATACAGTTTTATCCTCAAACCGAAAACTGGGAACACCCCATAAACCATAACGAACCAATTCTTGTCTGTTTTCCTCTGCTTCTACACGCCATTCATCTGTTTGAAGTTTCTCTTTGGCTTCATCCCACGGCAAACCTGCAGTTTCAACAATACGGCGTAATCCATTTTGTGTGCTTGCATCTATACCTTGCGACCACACAGCCGTTGTAAAACTCTTCGCGAGTTCCACATCTTTCCCTTGTCTCCGCGCCCAGGGCATCAGCGCATATCCACACTCTACGGCTTTACCCAGCGGATCAACTATACGACCAAAAGGCAGATCAAGACGCTTGGCTTCGCGGGCGACATCGTGAACGATATACAAACGTTTCAATTTGGGCACAGGCAAGCCGCGCATGACCATCGGCAGAACAAATCTTAGCTTTAGATCCACGCCGTATGCTTGGGTCAAAGTAATAGCGCGCTGTAATGCGATATATGAATACGGGCTTCTAAATGACAGATACATATGGAGCGTTCCATTCACGTGTCCTGTTGTGGCGGGTACAGATGGTATGGAAAATCTATCTGGTTTAATTAAGGCTCCAACAGATCGCAGACGTGTTTCTAGATAATGCAAGCGATCGAGCCCCCAGTACCATTCACCACCATAATACAGCATTCCGCCCATATAATGACCAAGCTTGTAAAGCTGTTCTGTTCCTATGGATTGTGCTTGCTGCCATTCATATTCAGAAGTGGGTATATCTTTACCAGCCCATAAAGCAGTGCTGATATCACGTGCCTTAATAATATCACCATTGGAAAAAGCTTCTGCGATAGTGCCACATGCCCTACTCGCCTGTTCTTCACTTGGTTGGAAAAGCTGACATGTAATCCCAGCTTTAGTTGCAAGAGTTTGAGCATCTAGAATGGCGTATTCAGAGTAAGCATCAAGGGAACCCCCTCTATTTTGGTTTGATTTGAGATGCGATTATTGCGCGAGGCTGGCGGTTTGGTTGGCGCGATATGAGGATTTTTCTGATGAGCAAGCGACGGGCTGGGCGAGGTTCCAAATACACGGATGATTTTAAGCGACGGCTAGTGGCGGAGAGCCAAGGTGATGGCGTGAGTGTTCCGATGGTCTCGCGGCGTCATGATGTGCCACCCCGCCGGATTTACGCGTGGCGCGGTGATGCGCGGTTCCAGCCGGACGCGTCGGGTGATACCGGCTTCATACCAGTCGAAGTGGCAAACAGTGATACTGATGTTTCATCTGTGCTGCCAGAAGCGCAGCTTACAACCAGTCCCCAGATTGAGATCACTTTGGAGAATGGGCGCAAGCTGAGCGTGAGCGGTGGGGTTGATGCGGGCTTTGTGCTGGAATTGGCGTGAACCGCCCCTAGTTTACCGGAGTGATTTTAGTCCGTCATTCTGCAGCAATATCATATTGATTTAGGGTTTCATAGAAATTCCTTTCAGCTTGTGCAGGTGGTATATATCCGATTGGCCCAAAGAGCCTGTCATTGTTGTACCAATCAACCCAAGTTAGAGTTGCCATTTCGACATCACTTTTACCTTGCCATGGTCCTTGATGTTCAATCACTTCGGTCTTGTACAATCCGATCATATTCTCAGCGAGTGCATTATCATAACTATCACCAACGCTCCCAACGGATGGCTCAATTCCAGCATCGATTAATTTTGGCTCAGTTTACAAATCGTATGCATGGATCTGCGATCGCGGTGGCGAGGCAAGCGCGGGGTGAAGCATTTTCCAGTTGAAGACGCTGAAACCATCGCAGGTAGTTGTCGAGATACCTGGTTGCGACGCCTCGGTAGCGGCGCAGGAAATCCTTCAACTGGCTGTGCCGGTTGTTGACCGTCTGAATGTGAAAGGCATCCCGCACCCGCTCCCCACCAGACAGGTTCAACGCTTCGTGGCGCACTCCCAGTGCTGCGGCGCAAGGCGGATAAGCGCGGTGGCCATCGGTCACCAGAACGATGTCATCATCCACGACCGGCTCGATTGCAGATTGCAGCGTATCAGCATTGACCGCAGGGAGAACCGCGCTGACTGTCATGCCGCTGCGATCAGCGGCAACCAGTACTGGAACCTGCTCATCTGACAGGCCTCGTTTGCGGGCCTTGCCTCCCCTGCGGCGCGCCTTGCGCTCAAGGTTTCGTTCACCTTTCTGGCTTCGCAAAACATAGGTTTCGTCGACCTCGACAATGCCTGTAAGCTTGCGTGCTTTCGGATTGTCTGTGGTGAGAAATCGGTGCCGCCAACGGAACGCGGTATTGACGGCAAATTTGCAGCGTTCTGCTGAGGCGCGAACCGTCAGCCCATCAGAAAGACAGGTTCCAAAGGCAAGCCACTTATCCTTGCGGTGCAGGCCCGACAAAGGGGTGCCGGTCGCCGCGTTGAATGTCTTATTGCATCCCTTGCATTGGTACCGTCGCAGACCCCGTGCTTTGCCACGCGATATAGCTCCTGGTGTGCCACAATGCGGGCACTGGCGACTTTCACCCACGCTTGCTTCAATGGCTGCCAGCGAAGATGACGCCTCAGAGACCCCCATGAACACGGTTTCGGCTTCCTGTCGCTGCGCAGGGCTGAGGTGATCTATCCCAGATAGCCAATCCTGAAACTGTTTGTGATCCATAGTCGGCCTATCCCTCTGATTTGAAAAAGAACATGTCATGAAAGCATACGATTTGTAAACTGAGCCTTAATTTTTCTGTATATTTGATCGACAAATATTGAACGCCTCTGTCTGAGTGGTGGATCAACTGGCCAGATTGAGGGTTTCGAGCGTGGATACCCTGGTTCAGAGTATCAAAGACCAAAGCCGTATTCGGAGAATGTGAGACCTTCCATCCAACGATATATCGTGCAAAGACATCAATCACAAAAGCAACATATACAAACCCAATGGCCGTACTGACATAGGTGAAATCAGCGACCCACAAAACGTTAGGTGCGGGAGCTGTGAATATACGATTTACCTTATCCTTAGGACAAGGCTGCGCCTTGTTACTCTGTGTAGTTTTAATCCCCTTGCCACCACGTACAACGCCTTGTATTTCCATCTGTTTCATAAGGCGCTCAATTGTACAACGTGCAATATCAAACCCTTCATGGCGAAGTTGATGCCAAATCTTATCAGCCCCATAACGTTTACCACTAGCTTTAAAAACACGGTCGATTTCTGTGATCAAAACAACATCTCGTTTGCGGCGTTCTGGAGACTTACTGGGATCCAGCATTATAGACCGCTCATAAAAATAGGTGGATGGCGCTATTGGTAAAACTTTACAAATAGACCCGACGCCATAGCTTGTACGATGTTTATCTATGAACATAATCATTTCTTCCGTAGGCGGTCGAGCTCCGCCGCTGCGAAAAAAGCCGACGCTTTACGCAAAATATCATTCGCTTGCCGTAACTCTTTGTTTTCTCGCTGGAGGATTTTTAACTCATCACGCTCCGCTTGTGTAACCCCATTGCGTAATCCTATTTCAATTTCGTGATTTCGAACCCACACACGTAGCGTATCACCATTGCAGCCAATCTTCTTTGCAATCGATAAAACAGCTTGTGTTCTGCTCGTATAATCAGCCTCATTTTCTAACACCAGGCATACCGCTCGTGCGCGTATTTCTGGCGTAAATCTATTTCCTGAATTTCCATTCGTCATTCTTCTAGTCTCCGTGCTTTTTTGACTCCGGTAAACTAGGGGCGGTTCAATCACTTCGGTCTTGTACAATCCGATCATATTCTCAGCGAGTGCATTATCATAACTATCACCAACGCTCCCAACGGATGGCTCAATTCCAGCATCGATTAATTTTTCTGTATATTTGATCGACAAATATTGAACGCCTCTGTCTGAGTGGTGGATCAACTGGCCAGATTGAGGGTTTCGAGCGTGGATACCCTGGTTCAGAGCATCAAAGACCAAAGCCGTATTCGGAGAATGTGAGACCTTCCATCCAACGATATATCGTGCAAAGACATCAATCACAAAAGCAACATATACAAACCCAATGGCCGTACTGACATAGGTGAAATCAGCGACCCACAAAACGTTAGGTGCGGGAGCTGTGAATATACGATTTACCTTATCCTTAGGACAAGGCTGCGCCTTGTTACTCTGTGTAGTTTTAATCCCCTTGCCACCACGTACAACGCCTTGTATTTCCATCTGTTTCATAAGGCGCTCAATTGTACAACGTGCAATATCAAACCCTTCATGGCGAAGTTGATGCCAAATCTTATCAGCCCCATAACGTTTACCACTAGCTTTAAAAACACGGTCGATTTCTGTGATCAAAACAACATCTCGTTTGCGGCGTTCTGGAGACTTACTGGGATCCAGCATTATAGACCGCTCATAAAAATAGGTGGATGGCGCTATTGGTAAAACTTTACAAATAGACCCGACGCCATAGCTTGTACGATGTTTATCTATGAACATAATCATTTCTTCCGTAGGCGGTCGAGCTCCGCCGCTGCGAAAAAAGCCGACGCTTTACGCAAAATATCATTCGCTTGCCGTAACTCTTTGTTTTCTCGCTGGAGGATTTTTAACTCATCACGCTCCGCTTGTGTAACCCCATTGCGTAATCCTATTTCAATTTCGTGATTTCGAACCCACACACGTAGCGTATCACCATTGCAGCCAATCTTCTTTGCAATCGATAAAACAGCTTGTGTTCTGCTCGTATAATCAGCCTCATTTTCTAACACCAGGCATACCGCTCGTGCGCGTATTTCTGGCGTAAATCTATTTCCTGAATTTCCATTCGTCATTCTTCTAGTCTCCGTGCTTTTTTGACTCCGGTAAACTAGGGGCGGTTCAGAGCTTTACATTGGTGCCGTCAAAAACATCAGGTAAAGCCATAAGCAAGATATGGCTATATGGGTCGGTGACATCATGGAAAAATATCACCTCATGTGGATCATCCATGTGCTTGCGCTTTGCTTCAAATCTATCTGCACACTTTTCGCGACGATCTTGATCGGTGATAAAGGCAATGATCCGAGATTGCACAAGCGATTTAAAGGACATTCAAAACTCCGTTTGATAGCAACGCCAATCAAACAGATCGCGTAACCCTATTTTTTCTTTGGCGGCTTTGCCTGAACGGCCAAATCGCGCGTAATAATATAGGCACCTTTGATTTTCTTATCATCATCGGGCCAATCGCGGCGAATAACGATCTTGTTGTCTTTGACTTTTGCCGTACCGCGTTGATCTGCCAAGAATTGCACCAAACCTTCGGGACGTGCAAACTTATCGTTACGGAACTGGATCACAATACCTTTTGGGCCACCATCTAATTTAGCCACACCAGCAGCGCGACACATGGCTTTGACGCGCACAACGCGCAGCAGCATATTCACTTCGTCAGGCAATTTACCAAAACGGTCAATCAGTTCTGCAGCAAACCCTTCTAGCTCTACCTTTTTCGACAGGCTGGACAAACGGCGATATAAGCCAAGACGTACATCAAGGTCGGTCACGTAATCAGCAGGGATCAATACAGGCACCCCAAGGTTAATCTGCGGTGACCAGTTTTCATTGACCTCTGACAGACCTTCCATCTCGCCTGCCTTCATCTTGGCAATCGCTTCTTCAAGCATCTCTTGGTACAACTCAAAGCCGACTTCGCGAACTTGACCAGATTGTTCATCGCCCAACAGGTTCCCTGCCCCACGAATATCTAAGTCTTGTGAAGCTAAAGTGAAACCTGCGCCTAGGCTGTCCAACGATCCAAGAACACGTAAACGTTTTTCAGCTTTTGGTGTTAAACGTTGGCGTGGTTTTGTTGTTAAATAAGCATAGGCACGTGTTTTCGAGCGCCCGACACGCCCTCGGATTTGATAAAGCTGGGCTAAGCCGAACATATCAGCGCGGTGGACGATCATTGTATTGGCTGTTGGAATGTCTAAACCGCTTTCCACAATCGTTGTTGCGAGCAACACATCGTATTTGCCATCATAGAAGGTATTCATACGGTCATCCAGCTCTCCTGCTGGCATTTGCCCATTGGCAACAACATAGGTCAGTTCTGGCAATTGATCTTTGAGGAACTGTTCAATTTCGGGCAGATCTTTGATGCGTGGCACCACATAGAAGCTTTGACCGCCGCGATAATGTTCGCGTAGCAGTGCTTCACGGATCGTGACGCTGTCGAATTCGCTGACGTATGTGCGGATTGCAAGACGGTCGACTGGGGGTGTTCCAATGATGCTAAGTTCACGAACACCTGAAAGAGACATTTGCAATGTACGTGGGATTGGTGTGGCTGTTAAGGTCAAGACATGCACGTCAGTGCGCAGTTGTTTCAAACTTTCTTTGTGGTTCACACCAAAATGTTGTTCTTCATCAACGACTAAAAGACCAAGATTAGCGAATTTGATGCCTTTTGCCAGTACCGCATGTGTTCCCACAACGATTTCCACGTCTCCGTTAGCCATAGCTTCTTTGGTTAAAGCGGCTTCTTTAGCCGTCACAAAACGGGAGAGTTGTTTCACACGGATACCCGTGCCACGGAACCGTTCTTCGAATGATTTCGCGTGTTGTCGTGCCAGTAATGTTGTTGGCGCAACGATAGCCACTTGTGTGCCTGCGCAGGCGGCAACGAAAGCAGCGCGCAAGGCAACTTCGGTTTTACCAAAGCCCACATCACCACAAATCAACCGATCCATTGGGCGGCCTGATGCCATATCCGTCATCACATCGTCGATGGCATTCAACTGATCATCTGTTTCCGTATAAGGGAAACGTGCACAAAAACTGTCCCATGCATCCGCTGGGGGTTCCATGACCTCGCCCTTGCGCAACATACGTTCAGCAGCAACACGAATAAGTTTATCCGCCATTTCACGAATGCGCTCTTTCAGCTTCGCTTTCTTAGCTTGCCATGCGCCGCCGCCAAGGCGATCCAACATCCCCTCATCATGCCCATAACGGCTGAGAAGTTCAATATTTTCTACGGGGATAAACAGGCGATCATTATTGGCGTATTCCAACAGAATACAATCATGCGGCGCACCTGCGGCTGTGACTGTTTCCAAACCTTTATAACGACCGATACCGTGGTCAAGATGCACAACCAAATCACCAGGTGTTAGACTGGTGGCTTCTGTTAGAAAGTTTTCAGCTTTACGTTTATGTTTGCCTGTACGGATTAAACGATCACCAAGAACGTCCTGTTCCGAAATGACGGTTAGGCCTTTAGCCTCAAATCCATGTTCTAAAGGCCAAACAGCAAGGGATAATCCCCCCTTATCTGCCTGTACGTCAGACCATTTCGCGATATTCGTAGCACCAGTCGTGTCATGATCTTCTAAGAGTCCAGAAAGGCGTTCGCGAGCTCCTTCTGAGAAGGATGCTATCAATACATGCCCGTTTGTGCGCTTCTCTTTGACGTGATCTGCCAAAGCACCAAACAAGCTTATTTCTTCTTGTTGGCGCTCTGGGGCAAAGTTACGCCCAATACGACCACCTGCATCAATTACTTTGGGCCCTGTACCTTGTGGTAAAGCGAGCAGTTGGCGTAATTGTCGATTGTAAACAGTTTTTTCAAACGCCAAATCATCCATATAAAGCAACTCGGCTGGACACGGTTTGTATACACTGTCCATACGGCTTTTGTTCGCCAGCGCCTCTTTGCGCGCATCATATTGATCTGCAACGCTTTCCCAACGGGCCAAGCGAGATTGTGTGGTGCGGTCATCCAAAAAGATCGCTGCATTCGGAATATAATCAAACAACGTTTCCAATTTTTCATGGAAGAACGGTGTCCAGTGTTCAACGCCTTGATATTTGCGCCCTGCACTTACGCTTTCATAAAGCGGATCATCGGTGCCAGCAGCGCCAAATTCCAAACGGTAATTTTGACGGAAGCGCTGAATAGAAGCATCGTCCAAGATCACTTCTGATACTGGAGCCAGTTCAATACGGTTCAGTTTTTCTATTGTGCGTTGTGTTTCAGGATCAAAGCGACGCGCACCATCCAAAACATCCCCAAACAAATCCAAACGCACGGGCCCGCTGTCCCCTGGAGGATATACATCAATCAAGCCGCCTCGGATCGCATAATCACCTGGTTCCATTACAGTGGGTGCTTGGGTAAAGCCCATACGTGTAAAGAAACTACGTAATGCCGCTTCGTCGATTTGCTTTCCAACGATCGCAGTGAAACTGGATTGTTGTAAAATTTCACGCGCAGGAACACGCTGTGTCGCGGCGCTGACAGTTGTTAGCATTATGAACGGGCGATCAAACCCATCTGCCAAAGCAGCCAAAGTTGCCATACGTGTGGCAGAGATTTCCGCATTTGGTGATACGCGGTCAAACGGCAAGCAATCCCATGCTGGAAACACAAATACAGGTACATTTGGTGCAAAGAACTGTAGTGCTGTTTGTGTATCAGCAAGGCGCGCATCATCGCGTGCTATATGGATCACAGGTGCATTGGTTTTTTGCAAATGTTCCGCCAACAAGCGCGCATCATAGCCTTCGGGTGCACCGCCTATTGTTGTTAAATTCGGATTGTGTGTTCTTGTGTCCATATGGGACGGGTATCGCAGCTATTAATACACTTCAACCGCTTAAAATACTGTCACTTCAATATAAACGGCCCAAAACATTGTGATTGCGATTGAAATAAGCGCTATGGCCCATTTTATGTACCAAAACTTATTATAGGTTCGACACAACAAATCCCAATCATGTGTATTATTCACAATCTTTTTAGAAAAAACAAAACTGATAATACCAGTTATCGCAATAGGTAATCCTATAAATACGAGAGCCTGAAGCGTGTAAATATCTTCTTTAAACCCAATAGTAGCGAATGATGACAAGACAAAACACATCATAAGAACCAAAAGATTTCCAAACTTGGTGAAATCATTAATAATCACGCGCGCGTTTACGTCCAATAATGCCAATGTATCGCGCTGTGCTTGTTCATCGCCACGACGCCCAGCATTGAACATCTCTCGAGATATGCCAAAGCTGTACTGTAATAAGTTGCTCCAAGTTATTATAATGACAACCCAAAACCATGGATTAGCAAACGCATTCTCTGTGATAATAACTTCGTACATTTCACCTATGACCTAAATTTCATCGACCTTCCTTAAGCAAAATGCATCTGAAAACCAATAGAAAAACCTTTTCTCTTGAAGTTACGTCAAAATTTAGGCACTCAAAGCATGATAATGTTAAGGATCCGCTATGACATCTCCAATCGCCCCTTTCCCAGCAAACCGTCCGCGCCGTTTACGTCGGACTGATTGGATACGCGATTTGGTGCGCGAAAACGATATCAAAGCTTCTGATTTCATTTGGCCAATCTTTATTATGGAAGGTACTGATGCAGCAGAATCAGTTCCTTCTATGCCTGGCGTGGAACGTTTAACGATTGACCGCGCAGTTATTGCAGCGAATGAAGCAGCAAACCTTGGCATTCCAGTGGTCGCTTTATTCCCTTATACAAATACCAGCCTAAAAACACCTGAGTGCGAAGAAGCATATAACCCAGAAAACTTAGTAAACCGCGCCACACGTGCAATCAAATCAGCAGTACCTGATATTGGTATCATGCTGGATGTTGCATTAGATCCTTATAATTCATTGGGCCATGATGGCATCGTACATGATGGTGAAATTCTAAATGATCAGACATTAATGGTATTAGAACGCCAAGCCTTAAGTCATGCAGAAGCTGGTGCAGATATTCTGGGCCCTTCTGATATGATGGATGGCCGCATTGGTATTATCCGCCGCGCTTTAGAGCAAAATGATCTATCTCATGTCGCTATCATGGCTTATTCTGCCAAATACTCGTCCGCCTTTTATGGCCCGTTCCGTGATGCCGTTGGCGCATCAGGTGCTTTGACTGGTGACAAATCTACATATCAAATGGATGCAGGCAATTCAGATGAAGCTATGCGCATGATCGCGCGGGATTTAGATGAAGGTGCGGATATGGTGATGGTCAAACCTGGTCAGCCATATTTGGATATTTGCCAACGCGTGAATACGGAGTTCAAAGTACCTACATTTGCTTATCAAGTCAGCGGCGAATACGCGATGATAGAAGCGGCTTCTGCAAATGGTTGGGTGGATCGCGATAAAATCATTATCGAAAGCTTACTGGCGTTCAAACGTGCGGGTTGTGCTGGAATTTTAACCTATTATGCACGCGAAGTTGCCGAAAAATTGAACCAACCCTTCTGAAAGTAGTCGTTTTCGAGCAAAATCACGCCTATTCGTACGGAATAGGATGACAGCACGTCCGTTTTATCCTAAAAAGAGCTCAGAAATCGGCAAAGACCGACAAGAGTAGGCATTACAGGAGCATTCCATGCAAAATTGGACTCGGCGGAGTTTCATCGCAACAGCTGGCGCATCATTAACAACAGCTTGTGCAGGCGGTACAGAAAGCCGTGCACGTTTTAAAATTGACGCAAATGTTGATGCAGCATTGCGCCAGATGGAAGCAGAGCTTCCATTCACAACGACATTACGCAACCAATCCGTTGGTATGCTAGTGATGCCAAAAATAACCAAAGGCGGCTTGATATTTGGCGGCTCTTATGGCGAAGGCTCCCTATTAGTTGGCGAAGCTCCTGTTGATTACTATTCCACAGTTGGCGGTTCTTGGGGGTTGCAAATTGGCGTTCAACAAGTTGCACAGGTTCTGTTCTTTGCAGATGAAAACTCATTGCAGAAGTTCCGTTCAAAAACAGGTTGGACTTTGGGCGCAGATTTAGAATACACATTAATTGACAATGCTGATGCGGCTGGACTTGACAGCAACAGTGTTCGCGATGGCGTTTATAGTGTTGTCTTTGGTCAAGCAGGATTATTGGTTGGGGTATCTTTGGAAGGTTCCAAATACAACCGCATCGTTCGCTAATTATTATTTAAATTCAAACACTAAAAAGGTGGCTTTAAGTCACCTTTTTTATGCGCATGAGGCGCGAATTGCATCCATATTACGTTTGTAATCTTCTGGTGTGCCACCTTTAAAGACTGCAGAACCGGCCACTTGAACATCGGCCCCTGCACTCCAACAAAGTGGCGCAGTTTCTGGCGATACGCCACCATCAACCTCTAACCAAATCGGACGATCACCAATCATTTTACGTGCTGCAGCAACTTTATCCACGACAGAGTGGGTGAATTTCTGGCCACCAAAACCTGGATTGATTGTCATAACTAAAATTAAGTCGATTTTGTCTAAGCAATATTCAATCACGGACAAAGGTGTTGTGATATTTAACGCAACCCCAGCCTTACAGCCATAAGATCGAATAGCTTGCAGGCTCCGATCCAAATGAGGGCCCGCTTCTGCATGAACCGTTAGAATATCGCTACCTGCTTTTGCGAACGCTTCAAGATATGTATCTGCTGGAGATATCATCAAATGCACATCCATCACCGTTTTCACATGCGGACGGATGGCTGCCACAACATTTGGTCCAATCGTTAGATTTGGTACAAAATGCCCATCCATTGGGTCAACATGTATCCAATCAGCACCCTGCGCTTCTACATCGCGGATTTCTTCACCTAAACGTGCAAAATCAGCGGATAGAATGGATGGTGCGATTTTTAACTCACGTTTTGGATCAAACTCAACAGTCATGGCAGCCTCTTTTATTGATTACTTGTTTAAGCGACGGATCAAGCTGGATGTATCCCAACGACCGCCGCCCATTTCTTGGACTTCCGCGTAATAGCCATCCACTATTTTTGCAACCTCCAATGAAGCTCCGTTATTTTTAGCTTCTCCCAGACAAATACCCAAGTCTTTACGCATCCAATCCACGGCAAAGCCAAATTCGAATTCGTCATCAACCATAGTATGGCCGCGGTTTGCCATTTGCCATGAGCCAGCAGCACCTTTTGAAATCACATCAACAACAGCTTTACCCTCCAAACCTGATTTCTGTGCGAATGCTAAACCTTCTGACAAACCTTGAACCAAACCAGCAATGCAAATTTGATTAACCATCTTCGTCAATTGACCTGCACCAGAAGCCCCCATTAGGCGACTGGCTTGGGCAAAACACATGATAACGTCCTCAACACGTGCATATGCAGCAGCATCACCGCCACACATTACAGTTAGCAATCCATTTTCGGCCCCTGCTTGGCCTCCAGAAACGGGAGCATCAATGAACTCAAAGCCAGTAGATGAGGCTACTACTGATAATTCACGCGCAACTTCTGCAGAAGCTGTTGTGTGGTCTACAAATACGCTCCCTGCTGTCATGCTCTGGAAAGCACCATCAGGCCCGATTGTTACACCGCGCAAATCGTCATCGTTACCAACGCAAGCAAATACGACGTCTTGACCTTTAGCCACTTCAGCTGGGGTTAACGCCATAGCACCGCCATATTTTTTCACCCAATCTTGAGCCTTAGATGCTGTGCGGTTATAAACAGTTACCTCATGCCCTTTGGACTGAAGATGCCCTGCCATCGGGTATCCCATTACACCCAAACCAATAAACGCTACTTTTGCCATTTTTTTGCTCCCAATTGCGATGTCATTCTATTGCTCCTGTAGACATGGACTGCTAATCGTTGGGGGTCAATATCGGAGGTGGCTTTGGCTTTCTTATTTCGCTGGCTTATGCGCAGTTTTGTTATGATGTTTGTCTTGGTCGTTGCCGTTAGTGCGCTGACCTATTATTTTTCTGTGCGCTCATTACCTGATTACGATGCGACATACAAAATCCTTGATATTGAAGCCCCTGTTGAAATTGTTCGAGACAATCACAATGTTCCGCATATTTTTGGCGAAACAGATCATGATGTCTATTTCGGCTTAGGTTTTGCACATGCCCAGGATCGTTTGTGGCAGATGACAATGTTGCGCAGAACGGCCCAAGGCCGTTTATCCGAACTTTTTGGTGAACGAACGGCCAATATTGACAGTTTTATCCGCCGTCTTGATCTCTATGCATTAGCACAAGGGTCTTACAAAGTTCAGACACCAGAAACACAAGCTGCATTGGATGCTTATGCAGATGGTGTTAATGCATGGCTGCGAAAAATTAATGAACAGGCTTTGGGGCGCGGTGCGCCAGAATTCTTTATGTTCTCCAATAACATAGCCCCTTGGGTACCATCAGACAGTCTTTCTATTATCCGCTTAATGTCTCTACAATTGGACAGTCAATTGCGCAACGAGATCACACGTGCACAGGTTTCATTAACTGTTGGAGCTGACTTGATTAAAGATATCATGCCTGATGCACCTGGTGATGGGCTAATAGGATTGCCAGATTTTGCGGAACTGTTTCCAGATTTCAAAAAGCCATTAGAATACGCACAAAAGACATACGACCCATTAGATCCAATCCGACCTCTAAACATGGGCGGTGCATCAAATGCTTGGGCTGTAAATTCAAAACGTGCTGCCGCACATGCACCGCTATTAGCAACGGATCCTCATCTTGGTCTATCAGCACCATCCATATGGATGCTCGCCCGTCTAGATTTTAAATCTGGAGGTGTGATTGGCGCAACAATACCAGGTATGCCAGCAGTTCTGGCTGGGCGCTCCGATGATTTGGCCTGGGGCGTGACAAGCTCTTATATGGATAATCTGGATATATATATTGAAAAGTTGAACCCAGAGAATCCAGATGAATATTTGACCCCGTCAGGATATAAACCGTTTCAAACAAAAAGCGTAATCCTCAACATAAAAGATGCACCAAGCCGTACAATTAACTTACGTTACACAGAGAACGGTCCTGTAATCCCACCAGAGCATTATTCATTGGCTGATATTACACCAGAAGGCCATGTAATTTCTATACGCTGGGCTGCCCTAGAGCAAAACGATACATCTATGTCTGGTGCATTAGAAGTGATGCGTTCAAAGTCCATTTTTACAGCCCGCCGTGCTGCGCGAAAATTTATTGCACCTTCACAGAACTTGATATTGGCCGATAAAAACTCAATTGGAATGCAGATGATTGGGAAAATGCCAAAACGCAAACTTAACCACGCAAGCAAAGGCCGCATACCGTCACAAGGCTGGCTGTCGCAAAACCGTTGGGATGGGTATTTTGATTTCGATGAAAATCCATTTGTGCGCAATCCATCCAGTGGCATTGTCGCTAATACCAATAACAAATTAACAGATAAAGCGTTCCCAAACCATGTCAGTTATTCTTGGGGCGATACGCAACGCATAGAGCGTTTGACGAAACTCTTAAACAATCGTGCGGTACACACACGTGAAAGCTTTATCGAAACGCAAAATGATACAGTCTCTTTTACCGCTCGTTCTCTTTTACCCCTGATTGCACGCGAATTATGGTTCTCAGGAACCAAGGCTCCTGCTGGTACGGCTGAACGACAACAGCAGGTTGCATTGGAATTGTTGGCCAATTGGAATGGTGAAATGGATCAACATTTGCCTGAGCCGCTCATTTTTGCAGCGTGGCTGCGTAATCTCCAACGTCGCCTAGCGTCTGATGAGTTGGGACCACTGATAGAGAAATTCCCCCGTCCAGATCCAGTTTTTATCGAACGTGTCTTTCGCGACATTGATGGGGCTGCTGAATGGTGTGATATTCGCCCATCGTCACGCGAAGAAACCTGTTCGGATATCGCTCGTATGACATTAGATGATGCTTTGATAGAATTAACTGAAAAATATGGCCCTCGCATCGATAGTTGGCGTTGGGGGCAAGCCCATCAAGCATATCAAGACCACGAAGTATTGGGCAACGTCGCAGTGTTAAATTGGTTTACAAATATTCGCCAAGATACGGCTGGTGGAGATAACACACTACAACGCGCACGAACATCTGGTACTGGTTCAGAGCCCTATGCCAATGTTCACGCTGGCGGTTTCCGCGCAGTCGTAGACTTTGCAGACCCAGACAGTTCTGTTTTTATAATATCAACAGGGCAATCAGGTCACCCTCTCTCGCGCCATTATGATGACCTAGCACAGCTTTGGAGACGTGGTGAATATATACCGATGTCATTGGACCCAGAGCTTGCGCGTGGTGGTGCTGTTGGGATTACAACCTTACAACCAGTGTCTATAACCGATTAAACCTTTTGGAATTGCGCAGCTTGTTTTGGAGTCCATGTCACTGTGACTTCGAACCCGATATCAATCTGCTCTTCGCTATCAACCACATTATGACTGAACAACCAAGCACGGCGCTTACCTTCTGAAAAAGACAGTTTTACCTTCTCAGTAGTGGTTGGCTCGATTAAGTTCAGCTCGATACCTTCCATCAACTCAGAAATACCAACACCCGTTAAGGCAGATGTTGCCACAATTTTTGAACTGCGTTCGGCAGCGTTGAATAAAGGCTCATCTTTACCCTCTTCTACAGCATCAATTTTATTTTCCAATAATTGGTTAAAACCACCAGCTTTTAGCTGGTCAGCTTTAGCGTTATTTACATAAGGTTTCCTTCCATTTTAAGACCCAGCGTTGCGGTAAGGTCTTAAAATGGAAGGAAACCTTATGATCTATTCTACTGGAAGTCATAGCAGATATTATCACAGATACCATATCGTTTGGGTAACAAAATATCGTTACAAGGTGCTGCGTGGTGAAATGCGTGAGCGTATTCGGACATTGATACGACAAACGTGCAATGAATTGGGCGTACACATTGAAAAAGGCGTATTGTCTACCGACCATGTGCATATGTTTGTGTCAGTCCCGCCGCACGTCCCAATTTCAAAGGTGATGCAACGCGTAAAAGGGAGGTCCTCATACAAGATACAGCGGGAGTACCCCGAATTACGCAAACGCTATTGGGGGCAACGGTTCTGGGCTAGAGGCTATTTTTCAACGACGAGTGGAAATGTGACGGATGACGTTATTCGTCAGTATCTTGAATTACATTCAAAACGTGAACCTACCGACGAAAGTCGGTAGTTGTTCAGTCCAAACCTCAAGCATATTATGCTGAGCTTTTTCTTCGATCCCCAAATTCGTCAAAATATCCAACACATCATGTGCTTGTTCTTCGGTTTCAGGGTGCGAAATATCGCGAACGTGAAGAATTAAATCGGCATCTAGTACTTCTTCGAGTGTTGCACGAAAGGCCGCCACTAATTGCGTAGGCAAATCAGAGATGAAACCAACAGTATCAGACAGAATAATGTCGCGACCAGATGGTAATTTTACAGCACGCATCGTTGGGTCTAAAGTGGCAAAAAGCATATCTTTTGCCATAACAGAAGCACCTGTTATGTGATTGAAAATAGTGGATTTACCAGCATTGGTATACCCAACTAAAGCCACGATTGGGTATGGTACTTTCTGCCGGGCATCACGATGTAAAGTGCGGTTTTTTACAACTTTAGATAGCTGCCGCTTTAAGCGCACAATCGCATCGTCAATGGCACGACGATCAGACTCGATCTGTGTCTCACCAGAACCACCAATAAAGCTTAAGCCGCCACGTTGACGTTCTAAGTGTGTCCAACTACGCACAAGACGAGTTTTTTGGTAGGATAAATGTGCAAGATCAACTTGTAACACACCTTCGCGCGTCGCAGCACGATCCCCAAAAATTTCTAGGATCAAACCCGTTCTATCAAGAACTTTAACATCCCATTTCCTTTCAAGGTTACGCTGCTGAATGGGCGTAACAGGACCATCGATAACCACAAGACCGATGTCTTCTGCTTTAAAGATCGCGTCCAGTTCTTCTAATTTCCCCTTACCAAATAATAGCCCTGCTTGCGGCTTTTTCAAAGGCACAACCAGTTCATGAGCTACGTCAAGCTTTAGGGCATGCGCAAGTGAAACAGCCTCTGCCAGTGAATGTTCTGGCGAGCGTCGGTTTTCTAAGTTCCAAATATTCGGATGTAGAACACTTACACGGGTTTCGAGGGCGCCTATTCTCCGTCTCCATCATACAGAACAACGGCCTGCGCAGGCATGATTGTAGAAATCGCGTGCTTATAAACCAGTTGGGATTGACCATCACGGCGTAGTAAAATGCAGAAATTATCAAACCAAGTGATAACACCTTGTAGTTTTACACCATTGATCAAAAAGACAGTTACGGAGTTTTTTTCTTTGCGAACGTTATTCAGGAATGCGTCCTGCAAGTTTTGTTTATCGGCAGCCATTTGTCCCAGCTTTCGTTATTGGCCCACATTTGCGCGAGCGTTTTCTTTTTATAGATGCGATATTAGACAGCAAATCTGAATTATCCAGAGTAAACCAGCAATTTAAATGCGTTTTTTCGCTTGAATGTGCCTTTAACGCCAGTAATTGGGGTTAAACAAGGCAATAACAGCAACAGTTTCCAATCGCCCAAGAATCATGGCAATACAGAGGATGCCTTTTGCTTCGTCCGATAAGAGTATATAACTACTCCCTCCCTCGATAGAAAACCCGACCAAAGGACCACATGTTGCTAAAGCTGCAACAGCGAAAACAAGAGCTTCTTCAAAATTTAACCCCGTTAGAGATAATCCCAACATAACCATCCCTAATGTGAACACGAAAACCATCAAGAATATCCATGCAATAAAAGCTCCTTCGCGGCGAATAGAACGGCCACGTTGCCCTGCTCCACCTACTGAACTTGGATAACTGAGACGTTCCATTTCACGTATACCGTGCTTGTAAAGCGCATAGATCCGTAAAAGCTTTATGCCGCCTGCGGTTGTGGCAACACCACCACCAAGTGCGGAAAGACCGATAAAGATCAGCCCAGGCGTACCTAATCCAGACCAGCTTTGCGCTGTACCCCACGATTGGCTTTCGAATCCAGTCGTTGTTAAAAACGATAAAATCGTAAAGCTACTGCCCCAAAGTGAACTGAGCCCTGTCATTACATCCGCTTGAGTATTGGCTTCAATCGCACCTGTCCAATGGCGAATAAATAATAGCGCTGGAATAATGGTAATACACAATAAAGCCTGCGTAATTTCCTTGTCATTTTTGATCGTATTCCAACTTTCTTGCTCACGTCCTGGTAAGAAAGTATTTCTAGAAACGGCAAAGAACAAAAATATGAACATGATAAGTTCCGCAAGAAAGCCACCAGACGAGCCAGATAAGCCACCAACAGGAGATATACCGCTGGTCGATAAAATCGCCATTGCATGTGTAACCGCAACTAAAACGCGCTCTCCAAGTATGATTAAAACAAAGCTTAAAACGAGTGTCAGCATCAAATAGATTGGAAAAATTTGGTTAGCAAACTTGCTAAGACGTTCGGAAACTTCGGCTTTTTGCATCTGCGAAACCGCATCTTTACGATGTCTTTGCAGCGCATAAATTTCAAACCCACCCATATTTAGGGGAGCAAAAATAGCCATAGCAACCACCAAAATCATGAAGCCACCGAGCCATCCGACCAGTGAACGCCATAAATGCAACGGTTCTGACAGGACCTTTGGATCATCAAAAAGCGTTGCACCTGTTGTTGTTAAGCTCGATAGCATTTCAAAATAGGCTTGGAAAAAAGTTGCTGTTTTGACTAATGATGCAAATGGCATAGCCAAGAATACGGGCAAAATTGCATATGCACATAGCATTGTAATTAAATGCCCACTGGCAGACACACCATAATGTTGGCGACGTACAGCAATACCTACAATTGCAGTAATAACACCTAGGAAAGCACCGTTATAAAAGAATGTACGTGCCGTAAGCCAATCTTCAAGCCGAATAGCATGTAGCATTGGAAAACACATCGCAATACATGACAATGCCATGAGAATAACAAAGAAAGGAAGGTCGCTTATCCCTTTCATATCACTAGAAAAAATCGACTTGCACTTGGAACAATGTTTCCACTTTGGGAATATCTTCTGATAGACAGAAAATCACCACTGTATCCCCATCTTCAATCTTCGTATCCCCGTTTGGGCGTAGTACTTTCGTACCTTTTTGTACGGCACCCAACATAGCACCTTCAGGAAAATCAATATCGCGCACTCTCATGCCAGCAATAGGAGAACTATTTAGTACCTGTGCTTCAATCACCTCGGCCTCTGCATCACCGATCGAATAAACCTCTTTCACACGCCCATGACGAATATGACGCAGAATAGAAGACACTGTCGTAGCACGTGGGTTGATAAAAGCATCAATACCCAATGGCTCTTTTAATTCTGTCAAAGATGGATCATTCACCAAGGCCACTGTCATAGGTACTCCTGCTGCTTTCGCACGCGTACAACTGAGCAGATTGGTTTTATCATCATCAGTCAACGCTAATAATGCGTCCGCTTGCCCAATATTTGCCTCTTCAAGCAACTCCATATCCAAACCGTCACCGTTTAAAACAATCGTGCGAGACAAAGAGTCTGCTGCAATTTCGGCACACTCGCGGTTTTTTTCGATGATTTTGGTGCGGATGCGATCACCGCTTTGTTCAAGTGTCGACGCCACACGTAAGCCAACATTACCACCGCCCAGAATAATCACACGTTCGCGCTTTTTCACTGTCTTACCGAAGATTTCTAAACAGCGGGACAAATCTTCATTATGGATAACGATATATGCTTGATCATTTGCAAACAATTGATCCCCAACATTCGGAGCAAATAAACGACCTTGGCGACGGACACCGACGACGACAGCACGTAATGTTGAGAATAGTTCGGAAAGTTGTCGCAATGGAGTGTTTAGAACGGGACAATCTTCATCCAATTCTATCCCAATTAGTTTTACCTGCCCTTCGAGGAAGGGTTCTGTGTCAAATGTTGAGGGCGATTCAATCTGTTGAAGTGCTGTTTTTGCGACCTCTAATTCAGGTGAAATTACTACGTCAATCGGCAAGTGGTCTCGTTGATATAAATCAGAATAAATCACGTCTAAGTAAGATTGTGATCGTAAACGTGCAATCTTACGTGGAATCGAAAACACAGAATGCGCAACCTGACAGGTGACCATATTCACTTCATCAGAAAAAGTCGCAGCAATGATCATGTCTGCATCATCGGCACCAGCACGAGCCAGAACATCAGGATAAGACGCAAATCCAGTAATACCGCCAACATCCAATGTATCAGTTGCACGGGCAACCAATTCGGCATTGTTGTCCACAACAGTCACGTCATTGTTTTCAGAGGACAAATGCCGCGCGATTTGCCAACCAACTTGGCCAGCTCCACATATGATGACCTTCATGTCGGTCTCCTGATCAACGCGCAAAAACCAGCGCAATCGCAAATATTTCGCAAATTCGTAGACCTAGGTCAATAATTAACCTTGATCTGTCTCATCATCAATTTCAGCAACCCGTGCGCCTGATTTATTTGTCGTAATCACATTCAGGGATTTTAACTTACGATGTAGCGCAGAACGTTCCATACCAACAAAGTTTGCAGTTTTAGAAATGTTACCCCCAAAACGGTTAATTTGCGCCATCAAATAATCGCGTTCAAACATTTCGCGTGCTTCACGCAATGGCAACATAGCAAAGGATTTTTGTACAGGTCCGTCGTCACTTTCCACTGCTGCATTATTTGGTAATTCACTTGGCTCAATATCACCAGTATCAGCCCCTAATACCAAGACTCGTTCAATGATATTACGTAATTGACGAACATTTCCAGGCCAAGACATCGTTTGCAACATAGCCGCTGTTTCCTCGGAAAGATTACGCTGCGGCAAACCTTGGGTTTTATGCAATTCAGCAATAAAGTGTTCTGCCAACAAAGGGATGTCTTCGCGACGCTCTTCTAATGCAGGCACCTCAATTGGCACAACATTTAAGCGGTGGTATAATTCTTCACGGAAGTTTCCTGCAGAAATCTCATCCAACAGTTTTTTATTCGTGGCTGACACAACACGCATATCGACACGAACTTTGTCCGAGCCGCCAACACGCGTGAATTGTTGATCGACAAGAACACGCAGGATTTTTGATTGCGTCCCAATGGGCATATCAGCAATTTCATCAAAGAATATGAAACCACCGTGCGCTTGCTCTAGCAAGCCTGGTTCGTGACCGCGTTCTGTTGTTTCACGACCAAATAAAACCTCTTCCATTCGTTCTGGTTCAATTGTAGCCGAGTTCACAGAAACGAATGGTGCTTTAGAACGATCCGAGTTTGCGTGGATATAGCGAGCAGAAACTTCTTTACCTGCCCCAGAAGGGCCCCGCAACATCACACGGCCATTGGTTTT
This sequence comes from Amylibacter sp., assembly GCA_965206885.1. GTDB lineage: Bacteria > Pseudomonadota > Alphaproteobacteria > Rhodobacterales > Rhodobacteraceae > Amylibacter. Next base: position 513,761 of record CBDBLJ010000019.1, read on the forward strand.
TGTTACCTTATCCAATTGCGTTTTCATTGCTTTGAAAACAATACTTTCCCCAACCATAGTGGAAGATGTAACATCACGTATCTTCAACGCAGCATTTTCGCGACGTAACCGGGACGTTTCCATAGCACGAGAAATAACCACCATTAGCTGGTCTATATTGAACGGCTTTTGAATGAAATCATAAGCACCTTGCTTTATTGCTGCGACGGCAATTTCGATATTGCCGTGACCAGAGATGATTACGATCGGAATGTCAGGGTTATCACGGCGAACAGCCTTTAGAATATCGATACCATCCAGTTTGCTTTCTTTAAGCCAGATATCCAAAATAATTAAATCAGGAGCTTCAGTATTAATTTCATAAAATGTATCATCAGAATTCGCAGCCAACCGCGTTGTGTAACCTTCATCAATCAAAATGTCTGACACCAATTCACGAATGTCTTTCTCGTCATCTACTACTAAAATATCGCCCATAATACTTTCCTTTGACCCTTAAGCTACTTTGGCTTTTTCGGATTCGTCTTTTTCTTGGTTTACCACTGACAACACAATACGCGCCATAGCACCTACGTGTTTATTGCCTTTAAACTTCGGCGCATCAAGTAATTCCAACGTGCCTCCGTGTTCTTCTATAATTTTTTTCACAATAGGTAGCCCCAATCCAGTGCCACTTTCGCGGTTGGTAACATAAGGTTCAAACAATCTGGACCTCTGTTCTTTGGGCAACCCAATACCGTTATCTTGTATTAAAATTGTCGTTTGATCATCTTTAGTATTAACCACAATTCTAATTTCGGGATTATAATCATCCTTACCATACTTAGCTATATAACTATCAATCGCTTCACCCGCATTCTTAATCAAATTGGTAAGGGCTTGTGATATCATCGTACCATCAAGACTTACATCTAGTTTCTTACGAGAATTTTTTAAATTTATATCGATGTCTTGGCGCGCATTTCTTTGCAACAAAACGGCATCGCCAACCAACTTGGATAAGTTTTCTGAACGACGTTCTGGTTCTGGCATACGGGCAAATTTCGAAAACTCGTCCACAATACGACGTAGATCGTTAGTTTGACGGATAATTACGTCAGTATATTGTTCTAACGTATCGGATTGGTCGCCAACCAAAGGCATAAACTTGCGGCGCATACGTTCTGCGGACAATTGGATAGGTGTCAGCGGGTTCTTAATTTCATGTGCAATACGACGCGCAACATCTCCCCAAGCCGCCATACGCTGCGCTGAAACAAGATCCGTGACATCATCAAATGTAACAACATAACCTTCAAGGGTTTCACCATCTGCCATACGCGCAGCAATACGCACCAACAATACCTCCGCATGCCCTGCACGTGTCAAACTAATTTCGTCTTGGCGAGTTTGTCCGTATCTCTTCTGGCTTTCAAGAAACAAAGCTGCAAACTCTGGAACTGTTTTATTCAACGTCTTACCAATGACTTTATTCGCATCAACCTCTAGCAAACGAGACGCCGCAGTATTCAATACCTCAATTTTACCATTTGGTGCCAATCCGATCACACCAGTGGAGACACCTGTCAGAATACTATCAAATAACCGTCTACGACTCTCGGTCCGTTCATTCACATCAATCAAATCATCGCGCTGGCGTTTCACCTGTTGGGTCATGCGGTTAAATATACGGCCCAGCATGGCAATTTCATCATCGCCAGCCTCCTCGCGCACTCTCACAGTCAAATCCCCTGCTCCAACACGTTGTGCAGCGCCTGCGAGCTTACCTACAGGACGTGCTAGACGTTCTGCAAACCACAACCCCAACCAAATGGCAGAAAGGATTACAAAGAATGCAAAGCCAAGATAGATCAAGCCAAGATCGAACAATAAACGCCCACGTTCGCTTTCCAATTGATTGTATAGTGCTGCTGTTTCTTTGGTTTCATCCAGCAATGCCAGGATATCCCCATCCACAGTTCGTGAAACCAATAAATAGTGATCTAAAAAATTCGGTAGCTTAAGCAACGCACGAAATTCGTTGTTTTCCCAATCGCGAATAATGACAGTCTGAAAATCATCAGCGATTTCAATGTCTGTCGCTACAGGTGGTTCATAATCGAATAAATAACTACGATTACCCCGCGCGACTATTTCTGAGGTACTGTTGATGACATAGGCTTCTTTTAAGCCACGTTGCACAAGTGATTGCCCCTGAATCATAACATCGCGGATACTTGCCGTTTCCATTAGTGGAAACCTTCGCTTTTGATTGACCAAATATTGCCCAAGGAAAGCTGCATCTTCTATCAAATCATCACGCTGCTCTGTTTCATAAGCCTCAGCTGCAGATAAGGATGTACCAACGGCATCTCGTACGCGTTCAGAAAACCAGCCTTCAATACCGATATTTAAGGTTACAGTTGCAAACACAGCAACCAAAACTGTTGGGATAAAAGCCACCGTTGCAAAGACACCACTAAGCCGCATATGCAAACGGGACCCTGCCGATTTTGCCCGACGTGCGGCAATCATTTGCATAATGCGCTGCGCAACCAACGCCACAATAATTAAAACATATACAAAATCAGCCAACATAATTCCGCGGAATAATCCTGGTGAAATTTGACCACCGAAACGGTTTAACAATAAAACTGTTGTGACAAGTAGAATTGGGCCGAGCGCAACAAGGCACAACGTCAAAGCGTTTTGAACGTTTCTGCGCTTACGCCAGACGTTCAATCGATTTATCCTACTAAGAAGTGGAAACTGTCTCATTCTGCCCGAGTCGTTCCATTATTACGATATACACTGTGGCACTTTTACATCATTTTCTTAGTGCGTGTCACCTGAATATCGAGGTCATTAATCTTTTTTCTCAAAGTATTCCGATTGATACCTAACAATTCAGCAGTTTTGATTTGATTGCCGCGTGTTGCTGACAATGCTAAAGCAATCAATGGGAGCTCTACTTCACGTAAAATACGGTTGTATAATCCAGGCGGTGGGAGCTCATCGCCATGTAAATCAAAGTACCTCTTCAAATGTGCTTCAACCGCTGAAGAGAAACGTTCATTACCCAATGGAGCTCCCTCTGCTTTAGATTTGGGCATTTGCTTTAAGGTTTCTTCGATAAACTCAGCTGTTATTTCCTCTTCGGGACACAGCACGGCAACGCGTTGTACAAAGTTTTGTAATTCCCGTACATTACCCAACCAAAGGGCTGATCGCATATGATCCAGTGCTTTTCTAGCGATTGTTTTTAACGGTTGCCCATCTGCTGCAATTTTTTGCAAGAAATGTAATGCAAGTTCCGAAATATCCTCCATTCGATCACGTAAAGGTGGTAATGAAATTGGCATTACATTGAGACGGTAAAACAAATCTTCACGGAACAGACCTTCATTGACTAAATCCGCCAATGACTTTTGTGTAGATGAAATAAAACGTAAGTTTTTTACTTGCACAACAGGAGTTTGCATCAAATCTAGCAACCGCAATTGAGCATCAGCAGGCATTTCAGAAATTTCATCTAAATAAATAGTCGCCCCATTCGGTGTCTGATCTTCATCTTGTAAAATCTGCTCTATATTTTCTGGTGAAGATGACGCGGCACCAATCATAACCATAGGCGCAGTTCCGCGATGGCCCAAATCATGAAGCGTTTTTGCTAACAAGTTCTTACCTGTACCGCTCTCCCCAGTAATCATCACATTCAAATCTGTATTCAATACACGCGCAACAACACGGTAAACGTCTTGCATTGCGGATGAACTTCCAACGAGTGGTAGGTTCGGGCCACGGTTAATAGGCTTCGTAATTGATGTTTCCATCATATTCGATTGACTTAATGCGCGGCTTACTTTGGACAGTAGCTCTTTAAGATCAAATGGTTTCGGCAAATAATCATAAGCACCATGTTCAGATGCTTTGATTGCTGTCATCACAGTATTCTGAGCGGAAATAATAATCACAGGTAAGTTAGGACGTTTTCGGTGTATTTTTGGCAGTAAATCAAGACCATTACCGTCTGGCATCATCACATCGGATACTACGGCATCTCCTTCGCCCTCTTCTATCCAACGCCATAAAGTTGAAACATTTCCTGTCGAACGAACTTTACATCCCGCACGTGTTAATGCTTGTGTTAATACCGTTCGGATTGTGCGGTCATCGTCTGCGACTATGACTGTTCCGTCCATGATTACTTCTCCTTTTGGGTGCGCCAAACTGGTAAGCGTACTGAAAATACAGTGCGCCCCTCGGCACTTGAGCATTCAACCAAACCGCCATGTGTAGCGATGATTTTTGATACAAGTGATAAACCCAAACCTGTACCGTTAGATTTACTTGTGACGAATGGATCGAAAACTTCTGATATCAAGCTTGCGGGAACACCCCGCCCGTTATCAATGATTTCAATCTGTAATGGTAAATTCTGTGTTTTATTCCCCTGCATGGCAAGCTTCACACCAGAGTTATAAGATGTTCGTAATTTGATCGTTCCGCGGTTTATATCCACGGCTTCCGCAGCGTTTTTAATAAGGTTTTGAAATACTTGCAGCAACTGATCTGCATCACCAGATGTATCTGGTAATGATGGATCATACTCTACCGTAAAATTCACATGTGATGCATATCCTGCTATAGCAGCACGTTGTGCACGATCTAGTACATCGTGAATATTCACTGGTTTGGGGGTCATTGGACGTTGATCACCGAAATGTTCAACGCGATCAACCAATTGACCAATACGTTTGGCCTCTTGTCCGATCATTTCAGCCAGTTCTATATCGTCATCGCTCGCATTCATGGCCAAAAGTTGTGATGCCCCTGTAATACCTGCCAATGGATTACGAATTTCATGGGCTAGCATAGCTGCCATTGCGGTCACGGAGCGCGCAGCGGATAGATTTGTCAGTGATTGGCTCATTTTTTGAGCAACAGCAGTGGGTTGCACAACCAACAAAAGTTTCGTGCCCTCTGGGTTCAAAGCGCTAACATAGACGTTACACATAGCCATCGTTTTATTTTCAATCGCAACATCCACATTATATTGTGTAACAGAACCCAAATCTTTGACCGCTTGCTGAACCGTTCCAATAACAACAGAGTTCTCGTGGAAAATTTGCGATAACGTCTTTTGGCGCATTTGACGTTGTGATGTAGACACCAATTGCTCAGCAGCTCCATTCGCGTCTGTGATCTGCCCTTCTGGTGTTACAACAAAACTTGGAAATGGTAGTGCGTTCCAAACGTTTTCAAAGGATGTGCCGCTCATGCAGCGACCTCAGAAGTATCGTATAAATTCTGAATCAACGACATGACTACAGTCGTATTTTTTTCAGTTTGGACAGCACGGCGCAATGTGCGGTTGGTGCCAATATAATCCATGTACCAACCGAGATGTTTACGCGCGACACGATTACCAAGCTCATGCCCATAGAACTTTAAAATATCGTCATAATGCTTTGTAATCATACGAATAAGGTCATTTCCAGTTGGAATTTTTGGTTGATCTAATCCAAAAACCTCATGAGCTATTTGTGCCAATGCCCACGGTTGCCCCTGCGCACCACGTCCTACCATTATTCCATCTGCACCAGACTCTTCTAAAGCCCGTTTTGCGGATTGAGCATCTACAATATCTCCATTAGCAATCACAGGGATACTAACAGCGTCTTTCACACCGCGAATAGCTTTCCAATCCGCATTACCTTTATAGAACTGACAACGCGTACGCCCATGGATTGTTACCATTTTTATCCCAGCATCTTCTGCTTGCTTTGCTATATATGCTGCGTTCAGCATATCATCATCCCAACCAAGGCGCGTTTTCAATGTAACTGGCAAATCAACAGCATTTACGACCGCTTCGATTAATGTCAGCGCAAAGTCAGGCGTTTTCATCAAAGCAGAACCTGAAAGCCCGTTTGTGATCTGTTTTGCTGGGCATCCCATATTAATATCAATGATCTTTGCCCCATTATCTGCACAGATTTTGGCACATTCAGCCATCCAATAAGCATCACGGCCTGCAATTTGTACTGATGTGTTTTGTGATTCAAATCCCAACTCAGCACGCGCCCGAGCAGATGGATGCGCTTGGACCATTTCATGGGATGCTACCATTTCGGATACAACTAATCCTGCCCCGAATTCAGATACGAGGTTACGAAACGGTAAATCTGTGATACCAGCAAGGGGAGCCAGAAAAACCGCAGGTGATAATGCCTTATTTTCAATCAAAATAGAGGTCATGATTAATCCTTATGCAAAGCCACACCTATACGTCTTTATTGGGATCAGCAATCCGCCATAGCCCTATCAAACTAAAATATGCACAATAAATAAGCAAAAATGACAGAAATGCCAATGAAACGCACAGGACTTATTGTTGCCGCAGGACGCGGGACACGCGCAGGTGGTGGATTACCAAAGCAATACCGCTCTTTAGCGGGAATTCCCATATTAACACGGACGATCAAAGCTATACTTGCCAGCAATCGGATCACGGAAGTACGTGTTGTGATACATGAGGATGATAAAATGCATTATAGCAACTGCAGTCAGCACATTAACGATCCGCGACTACAACCGCCAACTATAGGTGGTGAAACACGCAGCGCATCAGTCCTTAACGGCCTACGTGCCTGTATTGGTGAACAAGTCTTTATTCATGATGGCGCAAGGCCACTTTTGCCAATCGAAGCGCTTAATCGCGTAATTGATGCTCTTGATACGGAGAAAGCCGCCTTTTTGGCCCTGCCTGTCACAGATGCTCTTTGGCACATCAAAGATGGTAAAACCCAAGGTGCGCAAAAGCGCGACACGTTGTGGCGTGGACAAACTCCACAAGCGTTTTATACAACTGACATTATTGCAGCTCACGAAAACGCAAAAGGCCCAGCTGATGATGATGTGGCATTGGCGCATGCAGCAGGTCTTGACGTAGCCACTATTCTTGGGTCAGAGCGTAACTTAAAAATAACACGTCCAGAAGATTTTGATCTGGCTGAAAAACTAATAGGATAGAGCATGGATATTCGTGTGGGAAACGGGTTTGACGTTCACAAACTGGGCGAAGGTGACCATGTCATGTTATGTGGCGTAAAAATCCCTTTTGATCGTGGGTTGATCGGGCATTCGGATGCGGACGTGGGAATGCATGCCGTCACAGATGCCATTTTTGGCGCAATCGCAGAAGGTGACATTGGTCAATGGTTTCCACCAAGCGATGATCAATGGAAAGGTGCCTCTTCTGATATTTTTCTTAAGAAAGCAGTAGAAATCTCTACTCTCAAAGGGTTTTCCATTACCAATATTGATTGTACATTGATTTGTGAGCAACCTAAAATCGGCCCAAATGCATTGGCCATGCGCAAAGCATTGGCAAAGATTACAGGTTTAGAATTGGACCGCATCAGTGTAAAAGCGACTACATCCGAAAAACTTGGCTTTACAGGGCGCGGTGAAGGTATCGCATCACAAGCCACAGCAACATTGGTAAAATTATGAGCAAACTGATCGCAACCTTCTTCTATGTCGGCCTTATGCCAAAAGCACCTGGTACATGGGGCTCTTTGGCAGCGCTGCCTTTCGCAGTCATCATATTCGCGTTGGGTAGCTTTCCTGCGTTACTGATAGCAACCATCCTTGTTTTCTTTATTGGTTGGTGGGCAACAGCACAATACACAACAGGTGCTGAAAATCATGACCCTGGTGAAGTGGTAATTGATGAGGTGGTTGGTCAATGGATCACCCTTTTCCCACTTGCGGCCATGTTATGGCTTTGGGATGTACCGCTTGTAATCCTGCCTTGGCCTGGATTAATCGCAAGCCTGATGTTCTTTCGTTTCTTTGATATTCTAAAGCCGTGGCCTATCAGTTGGGCTGATCGTAAAGAAACCCCTTTTGGCGTAATGTTAGATGATGTCATTGCAGGTATAATGGCAGCAGCCCTAACAACATTGCTTGGCGCGTTGGCGCATGGGTATATCTGATGTACCAACTTGCGTCTGAGGTGTTAGAAGCTTGCCGCGCAAAAGATTGGACCCTTGCAACCGCTGAAAGTTGTACGGGCGGTATGATCACAGCAGCATTAACACAGATTGCAGGGTCTTCTGATATCGTTGACCGTGGTTATGTCACTTACTCTAATGCCGCAAAGATGCAGATGATCAATGTTAAAAGCAAAACATTGGATCAATTTGGTGCCGTATCTGAACAGACAGCACTAGAAATGGCTCAGGGTGCTTTAACCGCAAGTCAAACAGATCTAGCCGTTTCAGTCACAGGCATTGCAGGCCCAGGTCCATCAGAGCATAAACCCGAAGGTCGTGTATGTTTTGGCCTTGCCCTCAAAGGACAAAACACAATTGCGCAAACCGTGGAGTTTGGCGCACTTGGACGCGACGTGGTTCGCTTAAAATCAGCACAATTTGCGCTCAATTTAATTTTAAATGCTGCAAAATAAGGCATATACAAAGAATCATATTTGCATATTTTTTATACTTTCTATAATTAATTGATTAACTTTTAATCAATCACATCAATATCTCTCTTAATAAAACTCAAGACACTCCCCTTCACCCTCCGCCTAAGACTAAATGCCTCAATTACGTATTATAAGGGGTATGAAAATGAACGGTGCAGATACAGCATGGGTTATCGTCGCAACAGCGCTGGTACTCTTTATGACACTTCCGGGCCTCGCGCTCTTTTATGGAGGCCTCGTTCGTGCACGAAATGTACTTTCCGTTTTAATGCAATGCTTCGCTATTGCTTGCCTGATGTCAGTCCTATGGTTGATCGCTGGGTATTCCATCGCATTTGGCGAAGGGAACGCCTATTGGGGTGGCCTTGATAAGATGTTCTTAACAAGTATCACTGCAGACACATTGTCAGGTACTATTCCTGAAATCTTATTCTTTGCCTTACAAATGACATTCGCAGTCATCACACCAGCATTGATCGTTGGTGCATATGTTGAACGCATCAGCTTTGCATTTGTCTTAACCTTCTCTGGTCTATGGATGTTGCTGGTTTATGCACCAGTAACACACTGGATTTGGGGTGGTGGCCTGTTAGCTGGAATAGAAGCAAACCCTGCAGCTCTATTTACAGAAGGTGTAAACGATTTTGCAGGTGGTATCGTTGTCCATGAAACAGCTGGTTTGTCTGCTTTGGTCATCGCAGTCATGCTTGGCGCACGTCGTAATAAAAACGTTCCACCACACAATCCTGGCTACGTCATGATCGGTGCTTCCATGTTGTGGATTGGTTGGTTCGGCTTTAACGGAGGGTCAGCGCTTGCAGCAGACGGTACAGCAGCTATGGCTTTGACTGTGACACACATCTCAGCCGCAACGGCATCTTTATCTTGGGCCGCTTACGAACGTATCAAATACGGCAAAGCCTCTATGGTTGGCATGGTTACTGGTACAATCGCCGGTCTTGCTTCAATCACTCCAGCATCTGGCTCCGTTAATCCAATGGAAGCTATGTTAATTGGTGCTATCGCTGGTGTATTATGCCAAGAGCTTTGTGGAATTGTGAAAAATGTGTTGAAGATTGACGATACATTAGATGTTTTCGCAGTACACGGTGTTGGTGGTATATTTGGTATCATCATGCTTGCCATTCTGGGTTACGCCGACTGGACAGCACAGCTTGGCGGCCTCGCCGTAGTTGGTGTCTACACCGTTGTCGTTACATTCGCACTCGTAAAGCTGGTAGCAATTATCTGTCCTATTCGCGTATCTGAAGAGGATGAAATCACAGGTCTTGATCTGACATCGCATGGTGAACGTGCATACGATCATGCATCATAATTAACGAGTACTCTTCCTGTACTTCAACCGTCCCTTCACGGGGGCGGTTTTTTATGACAATGCTTGACTACTTTGTGCCGTACAGCTCTGCTGCACGATCTTCGAATGCTTTTACAATACGGTGCATTGCTTCTGTGAAAACCACACCAATAAGTGTTTGCAGGATTTTAGATTTAAATTCAAAATCCACATAGAAATCCACTTCACATCCATCATCACAATCCTGGAACGACCAGTTGTTTTTTAAATATTTGAAAGGGCCATCTAGGTACTCAACGATAATATTACTGTCCTTAGGCATTAAAGTAACACGCGAGCCAAATCGCTCGCGAAAAACTTTAAAGGAAATGACTAAATCAGCCTCCACAATTTCATTCACACCATCAGATGTTCGCTTGCGAATGCGAGCAGCAGAGCACCACGGTAAAAATTTAGGATAGGCATCTACATCCGCGATCAGATCATACATCTGCTTGGCTGTGTAAGGCATTATTCGTGTTTCAGCGTGTGTAGGCATACCCCTATTTAGGCAGCGATTTCACAAAGGTCACGTGCTATCTTGTAGCAGAAGGCAAATTCGCTAACATGTGTATATAAGTAACGTATTACCTGAAAGCAGGTTAAAGGAAAACGCACCATGATCGGAATACATTGGATGATGCGCATGAAACGCTGGGCACAAAACCCACCGTCTTGGTCACGTGTCAAATTCGTGTTCTATATCATCCTCGCATGTGCATTTTTATACGCATATGAATACTTTTACGGATGGCCGAACTTCTTATCAGTCGATAGCATCCGACGTGTTCCGAAATTTTAACGAACATGACCCCAAATACACGCGTCTTAATCGTTGGTGCAGGACCAACTGGCCTTACAGCCGCAATAGAACTGGCCCGCCTTGGGATCATGCCTGTTGTGATCGAAAAACGCAAAACCGCGTCTCATTTTTCGCGCGCTGTTGGTCTGTTACCAAAATCTATGAATGCACTAACACCATCAGGGGCTGTAAAAGCCATTCGCAAAAATGCAATCATTATACAGTCATCGGTTTTCCACAATCGTGACAAACCAATTTCGACCATAAAATTGAATGGCCTCAGAGGTGCAAACAAACGTCTCTACGCCCTTCCCCAAGATCAAACAGAAATGTATCTATCAGAAACGTTCAAAGCGCTTGGTGGGCAAATCAATTATGGTGCAGAATTGTTATCTTTATCTCAATCAGGTGGTGGGATTTCAGTAAGTATTCTGGGCAAAGCTTTTCGATTTGATTATGTCATTGGCGCCGATGGTGCACGATCAACTGTACGGGAAGCCTTGCGTATCCCATTTGAAGGATATGACCTGCCTGAAACATGGTCTATTGCCGACGTAGATGTCAAAGCTTGGCCAAACCCCCGTAGTTTTAATGCATTTTTATGTGGTCAAGGGAATATTACCGTTGTTATCCCCCTAGAAAAGTCGCGCTTTCGCATTATTTCCACAACGCGTGATGCTTTGGCATCCTTACCAGTTCCTATGAATGTACAGAAAGTTCGCAGAGCCGCCACATTCAACATATCAATACGCCAAGCACGAACATACCAGATTGGCCGCGCATTCCTTGCAGGTGACGCAGCACATTGCCATTCACCTGTGGGGGGACGCGGTATGAACCTTGGCATAGCAGATGCAGCAGATCTTGCCCAACGCATAGCAGCAGGCAGAACAGATGGATACACAGCCGCACGCCACCCAATTGGCAAAAAAACAATAAAAATGTCTGAAAGTATGCGTAAAGCGTTAACCACTACGAGTAAAATAAAACGTTTTATTCTTATACGACTGCTTATGCTTTTTGCACGTGTTGCCTTTTTACGCCGTCGTTTTGTAAATAACACACTTGACCTATAGTGCTTGACTTTAATCAATGAACCCTATTGAAGCCCGCTTACGGGATACACGGCACCTCCGCCAACAATCCCTTAACGCGCGCCTGTATGATGAAGGCTGCGCCTTTTTGAAAGAGCGATATGCTTACAGGAACTGTGCTTTGGTATGATGCCAAAAAGGGCATCGGATTCGTAAATCCCGATGATAGTGAAACAGATGTGTTTGTGCACATGAAAGCTTTGAAGGCATCTGGCCTCAAAGATCTTTCAGAAGGTATTCGTGTATCCTTCGATGTAAAAACAGATACAGAAACTGGCCGTAAAGCTGGTGCTAACTTTGCTATGTTAACAGGAGAAGCGCCACGCCCACGTCCAAAGAAAAAATCACCAAAAGAAAAAGCTGCTGAAGCGAAAGTCATCGCTGAAACACCAAAAAGCGATGCATCTGCTTTTGGCAAGCTTGGCCTTGATGACGCACTGGTTAAACCATTGTCTTTCCTAGGCTATACGTCACCAACACCTATTCAAGCTCAAGCTATTCCAGCCGTTCTAAATGGCCGTGATATTGTAGGTTTAGCCCAAACAGGTACTGGTAAAACAGCGGCCTTTTCATTGCCGATCCTACATAAGTTGTTACACAATCCAATTGAACGTAAAGCACGTTCTACACGCGTTCTTATCCTGACGCCGACACGTGAATTAGCCGTCCAAATTCACACAAACTTACGTGACATGGGCAAAAAGCTGCCTCTTGATTTCGCGGTTGCTATCGGTGGCGCCCCTATCCGCAGACAAATGCAAGCATTGTCACGCGGCGTTGATATACTCGTGGCAACGCCTGGTCGTCTGGAAGACTTAGTTGATCAAAAAGCTCTGCGCTTAGATCAAACCAACTTTGTTGTGTTGGACGAAGCAGATCAGATGATGGACATTGGCTTCATGCCTGCCATCAAACGTATTTTACCAAAATTGGCGCAAGAACGTCAAACATTGTTGTTCTCAGCAACCATGCCAAAGCTTATTCGTGAATTGGCAAAAGATCATCTGAAGGACCCTGTAGAAGTTTCAGTTGCTCCTGAAAGCACGACTGCTGAAAAAGTCAAACAAGAAGCTATGCACCTTGTTAAAATGAACAAAGGTCTGGCACTTGAACGCATTATTAAAAAGAACCTTGGCAAACGTATCATCGTGTTTGCACGCACTAAACATGGCTCAGATAAACTTGTTAAGTGGTTGGCAACGCAGGACATTAAGTCAGATGCCATTCACGGTAATAAATCTCAAGGTCAGCGCCAACGCGCATTAGAAGATTTCCGCAAAGGCAAAACATACGTGTTAATTGCTACGGATATTGCGGCACGTGGTATTGATATTTCAGGCATTGAGATTGTGGTTAACTATGATTTACCAAACGTTCCTGAAAGCTATGTACACCGTATTGGCCGTACAGCTCGTGCTGGTGCATCTGGTCGGGCGATTTCATTCTGTTCACCTGATGAACAAAAACTTCTACGAGACATTGAAAAGGTGATTAAAAAGCCAGTTCCAGTAACCCAACTGGAAGGTTTGACATCTGCTGTCATCCCGCCAGAGGAAAAACCTGAAGCACGCGGCAGAGGCCGTGGTCGTGGCGCACCTCGCCCAAGCAAGTCATTTGGCGGTCCCCAAGGTAAAGGAAAGCCAAAAGGCGGCGGCAAAGGTCGCAAACCTAAACGTTAAAAGTAAAAAAGCCTCGCAAGATTTTTGCGGGGCTTTTTAAATCCAAAGCGGATAATTCAGTACCAAAGTTTATCGGTGACCTGTGGCTTTTACATGTTCTACTATTTCGATCACGAGCCCAAACAGGATATTATTTACCTTCTTGGCAGGCCCTTAAACTCAAAGGCCTAATGCTTTATTACGAGCAGCACGTAACTTGGCGAAATCATCGCCTGCATGATAGCTAGACCGCGTCAAAGGTGTAGCCGAAACCATTAAGAAGCCCTTACCATAAGCCGCCTTTTCATAGGCTGCGAATTCATCAGGTGTCACAAAACGATCAAGTGCATGGTGTTTTGGCGTTGGTTGTAGGTACTGCCCAATTGTCAAGAAATCGATGTCAGCTGCACGCATATCATCCATGACTTGCACTACAGATTGACGGTCTTCGCCTAATCCCACCATGATACCAGATTTGGTAAACATAGACGGATCAAGTTCTTTTACACGTTGTAAAAGACGCAAAGAATGGAAATACCGCGCACCTGGGCGCACCTCTGGATATAAGCCTGGAACAGTTTCAAGATTGTGGTTAAATACATCAGGTCGTGCTTTAACAACAACCTCTAAGGCGTTGTCATCACAACGAATAAAGTCAGGTGTTAAAATTTCTATGGTTGTATTAGGTGACTGTTTACGCACAGCGCGAATGGTTTGCGCAAAGTGTTCTGCCCCACCATCTTTGACATCGTCTCGGTCCACAGATGTAATTACCACGTGGTTCAACCCAAGCTTTTTTACAGCAGATGCAACACGGCCCGGCTCGAACACATCCAGATCTTCTGGTGGTTTTCCCGTTGCAATATTACAGAATGTACAAGCCCGCGTACAAACCTCCCCCATGATCATCATGGTAGCGTGGCCTTGTGACCAGCATTCACCAACATTCGGGCAGCCCGCCTCTTCGCAAACAGTTACAAGGTTATTATCACGCATAATTTTACGCGTCTCAGCATAACCTTGACCGCTAGGGGCCTTTACCCTGATCCAATCCGGTTTTTTCGGCTGTGCATTATCAGGCTTATGAGCCTTTTCTGGGTGCCGTTCAGAGGGAATATTTAAGTCGCGCATAAAAAAGACACCTTAATTTTTACCATTAACTTATCGGTTGGTCTTCGGGATGTCCCGTTAAAAATTTTCAAGACATATAATTAGATATGGATGGCCTTATCGTAAGCATCTAGCACACTTTCATGCATCATTTCTGATAAGGTAGGATGCGGGAACACCGTGTGCATTAAATCTTCTTCGGTCGTTTCCAACTGACGCCCGACAACATAACCTTGGATCATCTCAGTAACCTCAGCACCAACCATGTGCGCGCCAAGTAATTCGCCTGTTTTTGCGTCAAATATGGTTTTCACCATGCCTTCTGCCTCACCTAGTGCAATGGCTTTGCCGTTCCCTACAAAAGGGAAGCGTCCGACTTTGATATCAAAGCCTTTTTCTTTGGCCGCAGCTTCAGTGTAGCCTACAGATGCAATTTGTGGATGGCAGTATGTACAACCTGCAATGCTTTCAGGTTTCACAGGGTGTGGTTTCAACCCTGCGATCAGCTCTGCAACCATCACACCTTCGTGGCTGGCTTTATGTGCCAGCCAAGGTGGGGCTGCTAAATCGCCAATTGCAAAGACACCTTCAACATTTGTACGGCAATACGGATCAGTTACGACATGGCTGCGATCCTCTTTGATCCCCAGTTTATCCAAGCCAAGACCTTCAACATTACCAACAATACCTACAGCAGAAATGACCGTATCAAATTCTATCTTTTCAACTTTGCCACCAGCTTCAATATGAGCAATTACTTTGCCTTTTTGACGATCCAGTTTTTTAACCATGGTTTTTTCCATGATTTTCATGCCTTGTTTTTTGAATGACTTTTTAGCGAAATCAGAAATCTCTTTGTCTTCGACAGGTAGAATACGCTCCATAACTTCAACCACAGTCGTGTCGGCGCCCAATGTGTTGTAGAAACTGGCAAATTCAATCCCTATCGCACCAGATCCGATCACAAGCAGCTTTTTAGGCATACGTGGCGGTGTTAGCGCTGCTTTATAGGTCCAAACCAGATCATTATCTGCCTCTAGTCCTGGCAATTCACGTGCACGTGCGCCAGTCGCTAATACAATATTTTTAGATGTCAGCTCTTCTGTGCCTTTAGCAGTCTTTACAGAAACCTTGCCTTTAGCAGCCAAAGTTGCTTCGCCCATAATTGCAGTTACTTTATTTTTCTTTAACAAATGGCCAATACCAGCGTTCAATTGACCAGCAACACCCCGAGAGCGTTTCACAACCGCATCAAGATCATATGAAATATTGTCTGCAGATAGGCCAAATTCTTTGGCACGGTGCATCAAGTGGAACACCTCAGAGGAGCGCAACATAGCTTTTGTTGGGATACAGCCCCAGTTTAAGCAAATACCGCCCATATGTTCACGCTCAACAATCGCAACATTCAACCCTAATTGTGCACCGCGAATGGCAGCGACATATCCACCTGGACCTGCTCCAATTACAATCATATCATAGGATTTAGCAGCCATATCAAAGCACCTTTTAGAATTTAGTTTAACGTTAAACCATTGTTACGTTCTTTATGCTGGATTTCGAAATAGATTACAAGCCTGTGGCGTTCACTTCTTCTTTTCCAACTTACGCACAACACTCTGGTAGCCGCCGTTTAGCATGAAATTCGTTTCTTCATCTGAAGAAGCACGTAATAAAGCATTGTTTCTATATGGAAAACGTCCAAATTGACGAATAACTTCTTGATGGGCTCTTGCGTGTAACAATTGCTCTGGACTATCTGGCATACGGTCCCTAATCAACAAAACCGATAATTCTTGGTCATAAGAATCTTCTGAATGTTCAAGAGGCATATAAAAAAACTGGCGTTCATGCCCTGCGATTTCCAAATCAAAACCTTGTTCTATAGCACTGCGCGTCATAGAACGTGCCAACTTATCTGTTGCAAAAGCACGTTGATCATCACGAAACATATTACGTGGAAACTGGTCCGTTAAAATAAGATAGGCCAAAGCACCTTGTGCCGTTTGTCCCCAATCCAAATAACCGCCCTCTAGGGCCGTTTGCCAATGAAATTCAAACTGGGCCCTAATGCTTTTATCAAGTTTCTCGCCTCCCATATACCAGCCCTTAGGCCCAGTATCGTAAACCCAAAACTTAACGATCTGTTCAGCAACATTCATTTCAACTATCCTTTGTTCTCAATAGTTTAAACAAAGGGGAAAATAGCCGACAAATCAAGCGTTGTTGTTATCTGCTTCTGCCTCAGCCTCTTCTGCCATATCAATTGCAACTTCAGTTGCCAACTCCATGGCAACAGCCGTCGCACTCATAGTGATAGGCGCATAAGGTGCTGTATCCTCGACATTTGGCGCATCACGGCGTGTTGAGCGAAGCAAAGCCCAAAGAGCGCTGAGGCCAAAGAGAACACCAAGATAGACGAAAAAACTATCAGGGCCAAATTCTGTCATCATCCACCCCACTAGGAATGGTCCACCAACCGACCCAAGCCCAGTAACAAAAATCAAACCACCAGAAGCAGCTGCCATGTCCTCATGTTCTAAATAATCATTGGTATAAGCGATATACAATGAGTACAATGGGTTAGCGACACCGCCGATGACAGCCCCAAGTATCAATAATACATAGATATTATCTGTGAATAGCTTTCCACCCAAAATCGAAACTGTTGCAAAAATCGTCAACATTATGATCAATTTACGGCGATCCATACGGTCAGACATCCACCCAATTGGATACTGTAACAACATACCACCAACATAAATTGACGCTATGAAAATAGTAATTGTTTTAACATCCAAGCCCTTTTCAGTACCATAAACAGCAGACATACCAAACAATGCAGAAAATATAGCGCCCAGCAGGAATATTCCAACAACTGCTGTTGGTGATGATACATATAACTGCTTGATAGACATAGGTTTCGTGGCTTGAAACATTGGCGCAGGACTAATCGATAACAAGATAGGTGCGAAAGATACGGAAACTAATACAGATGACACAACAAATAACGTGTACCCACTTGGATCTGCAAAGTTCAAAACACCTTGAGCTGTAACAATACCCATCATCTGAACGATCAGGTATAGAGACAAAGTTTGTCCACGCGTTTCATTTGTAGCTGAATCGTTTAACCAACTCTCAGCCACAACGTACACACCAGAAAAACAAAAACCGATCAATACGCGCAATAAAAACCATACAACAACGTTCGGAATAGCCGCATAAAGGATCAAACATGCTGAGACAAATGAGGCAAGCGCTGCAAATACACGTACATGTCCGACACGACGGATCATTTCAGGGGCCATGCGGCTACCGCCTAAGAAACCCACAAAATAACCAGACATGACCCAAGCCATAGTATTAGGACTAAATCCCTCAATAGCACCGCGAATACCTAAAAGCGTGCCTTGCAAGCCATTACCAAGCATCAACAACATCATACCTAAGAACAAAGGCCATGAATTTCTAAGAACCAAAAGCATTATCATACTCCGTATTCGACATTCAAAGCCTAACACGTATCTGAAAACCAAGTATTTCAGACGCGACTGTTAGAACGTCGTTTTTACATTTCATTTTATGGTAAAAGAAGAGACCCATCCCCATAGGAAAAGAATCTATACTTTTTATCTATCGCGTGTTCGTAGATTTCACGTGTTCTGTCCAGCCCAATTAACGCTGAAACCAACATTAATAATGTAGACTTCGGCAGGTGAAAATTAGTGATCAACCCATCTGTTACACAAAACTCAAAACCAGGCTTGATAAAAATATCCGTATCCCCAGTCCAAGCCTGTATCTGGCCTGTGTCACGCGCAGCAGTCTCAATCAATCGTAGCGCAGTCGTTCCAACGGCAATGACACGCCCACCTTGTTGTTTTGTATTCAAAATATCCGCTGCAGCCTGTTCTGACACATGCCCCCATTCTGAATGCATCTTATGTGCAGAAACATCATCAGTTTTCACGGGTAAAAATGTACCAGCGCCAACATGTAATGTTACCTCAGAAAAGCCTATACCTTTCGCCGATAGTTTATCCATCAAAGCTTGATCAAAATGTAATGATGCCGTCGGGGCTGCAACTGCACCGAATTTTTTTGCAAAAACAGTTTGATAGTCATCATTATCTTGCACGTCAGCGGGACGTTTTGCAGCAATATATGGGGGCAACGGCATGGTGCCTATATTTGCAATGATCTGATCGAACGCATCACCTGTTACGTTAAATGATAACCCAACACCATCAGCATTTTTCGAAATCACAGTTGCGATCAAATCTGCATCAAAGTGGATTTTTTCACCTATTTTCAAACGACGTGCAGGTTTGGCGAGACTTAACCAATCCCCTTTTGTGTCACAGGAAATTAAAGTAACTTCGACACTTGCAAATGTTACCCCTTGATCTGAGACGCGCCGGCGGCGACCATTTAAACGGGCAGGAATAACCTTAGTGTTATTTAACACCAACCTATCACCTGGACGTAAATAATTACAGATATCAGAAAAGTGACGATCATATGTTGTGGCGCCATCTGAAACCAGTAAACATGATGATGGGCGCGGCTTTAAAGGCCGTAATGCGATCAATTCTTCTGGGAGGTCAAAATCAAAATCAGATAAGTTCATAAAGCGCCTTTTGACGAGAAGTAAATCAAATTTCAAGCACGCTAATTGCGTGTATCAAAATCGACAGGATCAAGTGACTTACTCTTAGCTACTGGTTTTTTTGTTTGAGGGGCATCAACATTTGGAATATCAGTTCTAAATATTTCACGAAATGCACCTGGCGCTAAAATTGAGAATGGATTTACACCAATCTGAGGATCCTTAGCTGGCCCAGACATTTTATATACAAAACTAAACAACCCTTCCCCCTTTGTTCGCCCAAAGAGTTTTCCGAAAATACGTTCCAAGGTTCCATTTAAAGCATAAATTGGTGTGACAACACCTTCAAAATTTACATTAGTTGTCGTGGTATTATATGTACCATCTAATGTCATCCCAATGGATGCCCCAACGGCGCTGGTTTTGCGAAGTTCTACACCTTGTGGCTTTAACACAAACTGACCATCTACACTTTCAAATACAATACCGTCACCCGAAAGCTGTTGAACTAAACCAATAACACTTATTCCATTTAAAATATCGGCTAAAACACTATCCTGTTTTACCTTGAATTTCTTAATTTGGAACGTGCCTTTGTATTCGCCTTCTTTTTCAGTCGGGATAACAACCATGCGTAAATTGCCGCCAATACCTTTTTTATAAAGATCCGCAGATCGCATAACCTCGCCTGCATTTACAGACGTGATCTCAGCCGCTGTACCATGTTGTTGGGGGAATATAGTTCCTTTGATAGCCGCGCCGCCATTCACTTGTGCAGTGTATGCCCCTCTCAATCCTTTATCACTTTGCAATTTGGCCCGCAAATTTGTTAAAATCAAACCATCTGCGAGTATCAAGCGATCCAGAATAATATCCATTGGCGCACTAGATTTTCCCTGTCCTGTCTTAGAAAAACTGACATTCCGTAAATCAGCAGTACCTTTACTAACCGTAATCTTATTTCTCCCCCCACTTGTCGCTTCGATTGCAGCCGTTACATTCAGCCACCTATCGACAGTCACGTTGGTAAAATCTGCACGTCTGAATGTATTATCGGCGTTTAATAAAACAGCACCTTTCGCTTTCAGACCCGCAGCTTCAATAGAAAGCGCATCTATGGTAAATGCGTCCCCAAGTTTCCCAGAAACAACTAGTTTACCTTTTGTCTTCTTAGGTTTAGCCCAATTTAAACTGCCCAGATTCAAACCTAAACCAGCCATATTCGACGTCAAAGAATATAATGGAGTGTGCCCTTTTTCGAAATCGATCTTAAATATTCCAGAAGCGTCACCAGTCACGGTTCCTTTATCAAATTGAATGCCAAGTATACGCAAATTAGCATCGTTCAATGTAACCAGCGAGGTGATAGACGAACGCCCTTTATGTTCCTTTCCAATCGGCATAATCCATTCAGTTTTTGCCAGCAAACCGTCTAGCTTAGCGTCCCCTGTTAACTTAAAGACCTCATTATTGGCATGTAACTGCATTTGATCCGCTGTAATTGTACGGCCTTTCACCAATACTTCAGAAGTAATTCCAGTAACGATAGCCTTCGCATCAAAAATCACATCATTGGTTGTAATGCCTTTTTCAAGTGGCACGGATAGTTTACCAATGACACCTGCCTGTCCAGTTCCCAGATTTGGTTCTAAGTTTACTTTTTTAAGAAATTCAAAAGGCTTTTCATCTAATAAATGTAAAGCACCTTGTATGCTGCTGCTTGCTTTCAGGTCAATTTCGCCAATTGCTGGCTTTGCCCTCAAATCTGGGACATCAAATGTGGAACCATCCAATGTAATTATTGCACCATTTGGAGATATTACGTGCCCCGAAGATAAAGATGCTGAAAACATCTTTTCAGTCAGGTGCCCTTTACCAAAACCCCTTTGTAAAACTGGCAGTGTCTTCAAATAGCGCACTTGGGCATCTTCGATATCAAATTTAAAATCTACACTTATCGCACCATTTTTACTGCTGATATGCGCACGACCATTCTTTGCAACCCCCTCTTGGATATTATCTTTAATCCAATCGCGTGTCTTCGGTTTTGCGATAATAGGCCAGTAATGCATGACTTCGTCACGTGTGGCCTCATTAAACGATATCAAATACGAATTATTCCAATACACATCACCAGCTACAGATGACCCATATAAGTTTATTTTTTGAGAGCCTACATTTAACGTAGCATCCTGTAATGTCAGCGTTAAAGGAGACAAGGTTAAGTGGATATTTGCATGTGCGCTGTCTAATATAACCGGCTTTTCAAAGACACCCTCAGGATAAAGTTCCAGCTTCGACAAATCCATCACACCAGATGCAGAAACAACAGCCCCTGCATTATCTCGGAATAACGACACCTTACTTTCACCAGATAATTTTCCTATTGAACTTTCCGCAGTCACTTGCGTAAAGTTGAAACTATCTGCAGCTTTATCATAATCAAAATAAGCTTTAATCCCATCAAACTTCACTGGATGTGATTGCGGACTTTCCAACAATTGACCTTCAGCAGCTTCTAAAACACCTGATAGAGTGCCCAACACACCGTTTGTAGTCACCGCTGTATTTAAAGAGCCAGTAATAGCCGCATCAAAGCTACGTAAGAAATTTAAAGCTGGCACCTGATCCGCAAGTACTGTTGTTTTTGCATTTTCGAACTTTAAACCGAAATTGAAATCATCTGCCCCAACATTATATGAAAACCGTACTATTGCAGAAGTGTCTTCTTGCCCCGCGGATTGCAGCACAATATCGGCATCTGCCGTAATCACATCATCGCTGCGTTCTGATTTCAAAAGTGTTTTTGTTGACGTCCATACCTGCCCATTCAATTGATCCACATATGTAACTTGTGTATCAGTCATTGTGATAAGTTTTAATGCATTCAGCGGGCGCTTTACAGCAGCGGCATTTACATTAGCAAAAATCACATCGGGGCCAATGACCTTCGTATTTTCTCTGTCTGCAGGCAAGAAATTAAATTTCCCGTTACGATCACGCAAAACACGAATTTCAGCGCCAATCACATCTACAGTTTCAATTTCCACGCCAGTTCTTATAGAAGCAATGGGATCAACGGTGGCGCGTACAATCGGCAAGGCAACAATTCGTTGTCCCGTTTTTGACGAAATAATCATATCGGACAATTGTACTTGGGTATTCCACCCCTCAGCATCCATTACCAAGCTAACCTCACCAACGGTCACATCAAAATCACTCAACGCGTCACTTGCCAAACGCTCCACTGTTTGCTGCACAGCAGGGATAGCAAGTGGTCCAGATTTAACGCGGATCAAAAGTGTAGCTACAATAATGACCAAT
This sequence comes from Amylibacter sp., assembly GCA_965206885.1. Lineage (GTDB taxonomy): Bacteria > Pseudomonadota > Alphaproteobacteria > Rhodobacterales > Rhodobacteraceae > Amylibacter. Next base: position 536,191 of record CBDBLJ010000019.1, read on the forward strand.
AAAACAACAACAAGTGAAACCAAGTAAATCGCACCAGAAAACACTCTGCCTAGAACAGATTTTGACCTCGGTCTTCTTTCGATATCAGCTTGTTTCCCTGTCATTTTCTCTGGAAACACTCCTACTGTGGAATTTCATTTGATCTTTTCAGTCAAACACTATTTGTATCTATGAATTACACCTAATCATTCAGATGAATAAACGCCAGTCCATGAGGTTCCAATTGTTAGAAATCGGTAAAAAATCACCTACTTTTAAACTTCCACGCGATGGAGAAGGCTTATTAAGCTTGAAAAACTTCGCTGGGAAAACACTTGTAATCTTCTTCTATCCAAAAGATGACACATCAGGATGTACCAAGGAGGCCGTAGAATTCACAAAACATCTTGGCGATTTCGAAGCTGCTGGCGCTACTGTTATTGGAGTATCAAAGGATACAATAGCCAAACATGATAAATTCATTTTCCAATAATTGGTTAAAACCACCAGCTTTTAGCTGGTCAGCTTTAGCGTTATTTACATAAGGTTTCCTTCCATTTTAAGACCCAGCGTTGCGGTAAGGTCTTAAAATGGAAGGAAACCTTATGATCTATTCTACTGGAAGTCATAGCAGATATTATCACAGATACCATATCGTTTGGGTAACAAAATATCGTTACAAGGTGCTGCGTGGTGAAATGCGTGAGCGTATTCGGACATTGATACGACAAACGTGCAATGAATTGGGCGTACACATTGAAAAAGGCGTATTGTCTACCGACCATGTGCATATGTTTGTGTCAGTCCCGCCGCACGTCCCAATTTCAAAGGTGATGCAACGCGTAAAAGGGAGGTCCTCATACAAGATACAGCGGGAGTACCCCGAATTACGCAAACGCTATTGGGGGCAACGGTTCTGGGCTAGAGGCTATTTTTCAACGACGAGTGGAAATGTGACGGATGACGTTATTCGTCAGTATCTTGAATTACATTCAAAACGTGAACCTACCGACGAAAGTCGGTAGTTGTTCAGTGCTAAACATGGTTTAAAGATACCGCTTCTTGCAGATACCGAAGGTAAAATGTGCGAAGATTTCGGCGTTTGGAAAGAGAAATCTATGTACGGCAGAACCTACATGGGCATTGAACGGTCAACATTCATCGTTGATGGTGGCGGTATCATCCGCGAAATTTGGACCAAAGTCCGTGTTAAAGGCCATGTTAAAGCTGTCCTTAAAGCAGTTCAAAACCTATGATACGTCCTACTCTTACTGAATTAGCCTGCACTGTTTTAACCACTGCTGATGGGCGAGAAAAAACACGTATATCACGTGAGGCCGCTAAAACATGGTTTGCAAGTGTTAAGGCAGGTAATCCTTTAGAGATTGGTAATAGCATACCACCCGAAACCCCAAGCAGACCAGACAAACCAGAACTTTTACCACCAAAAGAGGTTCCGCGTAGACGTACTGGCACCGAAAAAGGTCGTATCGCATTATTGCATGCAATTGCGCATATTGAATTGAATGCCGTTGATTTACATTGGGATATAATACCACGCTTTGCTCATATCAAAATGCCGCATGGGTATTATGATGATTGGGTTAAAGCGGCTGATGAAGAGTCTAAACATTTCAACTTACTATGTGATAGAATTGAAGTTATGGGATCGTATTATGGTGCGATGCCAGCACATGCAGGAATGTGGCGCTCAGCAAAAGATACAGCGGCAGATTTTATGGGGCGGCTGGCAATTGTACCAATGGTTTTAGAAACTCGCGGTTTGGATGTGACCCCAGGAATGATCGACCTCTTTAACAAGATTGGTGATACGAAAACCACTGAAGCTTTGGAAACCATCTATGCCGAAGAAGTTGGACATGTAGCTTATGGCTCTAAATGGTTCCACTTCCTGTGCGGACGCCATGAACAAGATCCTAAAGAGCGCTTTCATTCTTTGGTCGAAACCTATTTTCCTGGTGGATTAAAACCTCCATTCAATGATGAAAAACGTGCGGAAGCTGGATTACCCTTGGATTTTTACTGGCCGATGGTCAAAGAAAAACGCATAGTTTCGTAAGAAAATCACAAGATAAATAAGCGTAAAACTGCCTAAACATATGGGATAATGACATATTTCCGCCATGTTCTATTATAATATGTTGATTGAAGGGCAAAGTTTGCATAAAAACTCAATATCCACGTATGTGTGATAATGAGCGTGCGGGGGAGATACACGAAATTGGCTGGTGAACTAAAAGCATGAAAAATGCACTAAATAAATATTTGCCTGAACAACGAATTTACATTCGGACAGATCAATCAACACGTTTTTTGACCCTAACGTCAAAAGCACAGCTCCTAATTGGTGGCGTCGCAACAGTCAGCGTATCATGGTTGATGATTGCATCAGCCATTCTTGGTTTTGAAATGTTCGAAGAACGCGGTGCATCAAAACGTGCAGAAAATCAAAAAGAAGCCTATGAATTACGCTTAAACACCCTTTCAGCAGAACGTGATCGTCGCGCACTGGAAGCTCAAGCAGCTCAAGAACAATTTTATGTAGCTTTAAATCAAATTTCAGCTCAACAAACAGATTTACTAGAGGCCGAAGAGCAGGGCCGCGAATTGGCGACAGGTTTGCAGATTATGCAAACGAAGCTACAATACGCAGTAAAAGCCCGCGACAAAGCTGAACGTAACTCAGACAACCTTCTTGCAGAGTTGCAAGAAGCCAGCGGCAACAAGACGACCCATTTGGGTGCGGCAGAAGAGTTGAACAAAACCGTCGCCCTACTGTCTCAAGAGCTGACAACATCAGTTGGAAAACGTAAAGAACTTCACGAACAAGCAACAAGCGCAAAACAACAAGCGCAAGATTTACTGTTCACGGCAGAATTAAACGATTTACAAAACGAACAAATCTTTAATCGTTTATCAGAAGCGGTTGAAGTGTCACTATCCCCGCTAGAGCGCGCATTAAAACGATCAGGCATCAATGCAGATGCTTTGTTACGCGATGTCAAAAGAACACACACTGGTTCTGGCGGCCCTTTAACTGCCCTAACAATGTCCAGTAAAGGCACTGCCGCTCACAGACAGACAGAGCGTGCTTATAATATTTTAAAAGACCTTGATCGCATTAACCTGTTGAAAATTGCTGGTAATAAAATGCCTTTATCCCATCCTGTGCGTGGTTCTTACCGCTATACAAGTGGATTTGGCGGCCGTCGCGACCCTAAAAATGGCGGATGGCGACAGCATAATGGAACCGATATGGCTGGCCCATTAGGCACTCCTATTGTCGCAACGGGTGATGGAGTGGTAACCTTTGCAGGTCGACAGAGCGGATATGGTCGTTTTGTTAAGATCCAGCACAAACAAGGTTTTGTGTCATCTTATGCTCATATGAATAGTCTCAATGTTAAAAAGGGACAAAAAGTATCGCGTGGCGATAAAATTGGTACTATGGGCACTTCTGGCCGCAGTACCGGTGTCCACCTTCACTACGAAATCCGCATAGGCGGTAAACCAGTTAATCCAATGAATTATATAAAGGCTGCTAAAGATGTTTTCTAAAAGCAAGATCAACGAACCAGAAAAAAAACCAGAAGCACCAAGAGTTTCTGAAAAAACAATTGATGCATCAAAATCATCAATGTCTGCTCCTTCTCCAGTTGCACCAAAAGCAAAACCTCCTGCATCTGTTTTGTCCACTGACTTACACATCAAAGGCAATATCAAGACATCTGGTGATATCCAAATCGAAGGCGAAATCGTGGGTGATGTTCGTGCTCACCTTCTAACAGTTGGTCAAACTGCAAAAATTAAAGGCGAAGTAATTGCTGATGATGTCGTCGTAAACGGTCATGTAGCAGGTACAGTTCGCGGTTTAAAAGTTCGCCTAACAGCAACGGCTCGTGTTGAAGGTGACATCATTCACAAAACAATCGCGATTGAAAGTGGTGCGCACTTTGAGGGTTCCGTACGCCGTGAAGAAGATCCTTTGTCATCGTCTAAATCAAAAGCAGTATCATAAGCGCTCTATTATAATATGAATTAAAATGCCCATAAAAATATATGGGCATTCTTTTGATTACTGTGAATTCTTAAAATCATACTCGCCAATGAAATTGACAAAATGCTTAACAACATTTCGTAATGGACGTCCGCGCACAGTTACAAGATCAATTGTCCGCTCGGTTGGAAGCCCTTTAACAGTACAGGTAGATATTCCCTCAACAACAATAGAACTTCGGGGCAACATGGTCACGCCGAGCCCTGAAGCAACAAGGTTTTGAATCCAATCTTCACGTTCAGAACGCATAACAATATCCATCTCTAAATCATTTTTTTCGGCAATACCAAATATTGCTTCTCTAAACTCACAACGTAAACGATCTAAATATCTAAAACCGTTTAAGTCACTTATTTCTACGGGCTCTTTTTTTTCATTTGAAGCATCTGAAGCATAAGCAAGTTCAAATGCCTCCGTCATCAGAGGGATTGTGTCAAATCTGGCGGGTAATGGTTCTTGTCGAGCTAACAAAACACAATCAAGTGCTCCTGAAAGGAGTAACTCTTGTGCTTTCTCCCCCCAAACATCATGTAAAATAAGTTCAACTCCAGGTTCATATTTCTGCCAAGCTGCCAAAGCGGATCCAATCGTTCGCGGCCCGATTGTACACATAATCCCTAACTCGATATGTTCCATCTCGCCGACTATAACTTCGGCAGCTGCTCCATATGCCATTTGGCGCGTTTCTTCGATTTTCGTAAGGTGCGTTTTCATAACCCGACCAAGAGAAGTCAAAGATAATTGGCGACCATCTCGTAGAAATAATGAGCCTCCTAAATTCGCTTCAAGCTTTTGAATTGCCACGGTCAATGCAGGTTGGGACACAGCACAAGACTCGGCTGCGCGTGTAAAATTCATGTGATCACAAATCGCCAAAAAATACTTAACTTGATGAAACTCCATTATATATCAACTCCTTATACAACCTATAAACACTGCCTATTGCTTGATCAATATTCGGTATTTGATATTGACTTATTCACAGTGCATGTCTGAAGCCAAGATGAAAATCAAGGAATATAAAAAATGAAAAATTTTCTAAACGTAATTCTTGCGGCAGGAATAGCATCGACTTTAAGCGTAGGTATGTCGTTAGCTGCAGAGATTGCTCAAGCAACATTTAACGCAGAAAATGTAGTGAATGCCCCTAAAGGTTATCGCCAATGGATTTTCGTAGGCTCCCCTTTAACGCCAAATGCTTTGAATGATGGAGCAGCTCCTTTCCCTGAATTTCACAACGTTTATGTAGAACCGTCTGCATTCAAACATTTCGTTGATACTGGTGAATGGGCGGAGGGTACACAAATTGCAAAAGAGCTCGCTCTAGTTTATCAAAATGATAACGATGAACTTGGGGCAACATTTGAAGTTTCTGGTCATGGATATCAACAAGGTGAATTCAGTGGTTTAGAATTAACGGTAAAGGACAATGCACGCTTTCCTGAAATGCCAGGTGGTTGGGCCTATTTCTCCTTTGGTCACCACGCGCCGCCCTACGCAGAAACGGCCACTGCCTTTGCATCTGAATCGTGCAATGCATGTCACGATGCCAATGCAGACACTGATTTCGTTTTCACACAATTCTACCCTGTCCTAAGAGCTGTGCAAAAATAATTGATAAAGCAGTATCACTGCATGCATTCTGATGTGTAAGATAATGGCAGAGTAGCCCCCTCCTCTGCCATTATACGATTTAAAAAATTAAGTTTATTCTCTAATCAGCGTTTGCTTCACCGCGGCTTTTACCCACAACATCTTGCGCTAAAACCGCTGCCATAAATTGGTCCAGATCGCCATCCAACACACCTTGCGTATCAGAAGTTTCTGTATTGGTACGCAGATCTTTGATCATCTGGTACGGTTGTAGAACATACGATCTAATCTGGTTGCCCCACCCTGCATCACCTTTATTTTCATGCGCTTCATTCACGGCAGCGTTTCGCCGGTCCAGCTCCATTTGATATAAACGAGACTTCAAAGCTTTCATAGCAATATCGCGGTTTTGATGTTGTGATTTCTCCGATGACGTAACGACAATCCCTGTAGGATTGTGTGTAATTCGAACAGCAGAGTCGGTCGTATTAACGTGCTGGCCACCCGCACCAGAAGACCGGTATGTATCAATACGAATATCCGATGGGTTCACTTCGATTTCAATATTGTCATCAACCACTGGATAAACGGTAATGGAACTGAAAGATGTATGGCGTTTTGCAGCACTATCAAACGGCGAAATACGAACTAAGCGATGCACTCCGCTTTCAGATTTCAACCAACCATAAGCATTATGACCTGTGATTTTATAGGATGCCGATTTTATGCCTGCTTCTTCTCCAGCCGTTTCAGATTGAAGCTCAACATTATACCCCTTTTTCTCGGCCCAACGCACATACATGCGCGCCAACATAGAGGCCCAATCGCAGCTTTCTGTACCACCAGCCCCAGATTTCACTTCTAAGAACGTGTCATTGGCATCAGCCTCACCGTTCAGTAAAGCTTCCAGTTTGCGCTTGGCGGCGAGTTTCACAAGTCCCTTGATGGCATTTTCAGCGTCATCAATAACACCTTGATCCTCTTCCATCTCGCCCAATTCAATAAGTTCAATGTTGTCATTCAAATCTTGATCTAGCGATTTAAAGTTATCCATGGCATCCACAAGCATCTGACGCTCACGCATCAATTTTTGCGCCTTTGCAGGATCATTCCATAAATCAGGATTTTCTGACATCGCATTGAATTCTTCCATACGGTGTTCTGCAGTTTCCCAATCCATGCGCTGCTTTAATAACTCAAGTGTGTCACGGATTTCATCTGCGATATTTTCAATTTCTGCGCGCATGTGCCCTGCTTACTCTTTTATCTGTTCACAATGTTCTACAAAGCGAATGATTGCAGGTAAAGGGTGCTAATACAAACCACCCGATGAAAGCGAACCAAAGGTCGCTTTTTTTGGTATTTTCTTAACCGCACCGTCAGCAGTCTTCACAATCCTATCCGCGCTATCACCTTCCCCACGTGAGAATAGCAGTAGATCAGACCCTAACCCCCAACCACCATCGATAATATCTAGCGCACTATTCAATGGATCCTCACCAACACGAAACAGTTCAGCAACAACGTGCTCGCCTGTAGCGTCAGCAGGCAAACGTGTACCTGTAAAACGATCAAATTTAATAAAATATGTATCTTCAGGTTGCTCAAACGTACCAGCACCATAAGATGCGATCGCCTTTTTCATAAAACTATTAAACACTGGTCCACACATACCAGCACCAGATGCACCACGACCTAAACTGCGTGGTCTGTCATATCCCATATAACACCCAGCCACGATATTCGGCGTAAACCCTACAAACCAAACATCTTTGGCATCATTTGTTGTTCCTGTTTTACCTGCAACAGGAACGCCAAGATTAACGGTACGGCTTGCAGTACCCCGGTCGACAACGCCGCGCATCATTGATGTCAATTGGTACGCCGTCACATCATCCATAATACGTTGACGATTGCTTTGGATTTCAGGGGAAACGCCTTCTTCAAGCGAGGCAAGTGTACATCCAACACAAGAGCGGCGATCGTGACGATATACTGTTTCACCCCAACGGTTTTGGACACGATCAACCATGGTCGGCTCCACACGCTCGCCGCCATTTGCAAACATTGCATAGGCTGCAACCATTTTAAACAATGTGGTTTCTTGCGCACCCAAAGCGTTGGCAAGGAATGGGTCCATATTATCATAAACACCAAAACGCTCGGCATAATCCGCAACAACATTCATACCTACCTCTTGTGCCAAACGAATGGTCATAAGGTTTCTTGAGCGTTCAATACCAGTACGAAGCGGTGCTGGGCCATAGAACTTATTAGAAGCATTTTTCGGGCGCCACAGACCTTGTGGTGTTGCAATTTCAATTGGCGCATCGATGATGATGGTTGATGGAGAATAGCCACTATCCAATGCTGATGCATATACGAATGGTTTAAATGATGAACCAGGTTGACGTGTTGCTTGTGTCGCGCGATTAAACACGCTGTGTTGATAGGAAAACCCGCCTTGCATCGCCAAGACACGGCCAGAGTTTGTATCCATTGCCATGAAACCACCTTGAATTTCAGGAATTTGACGCAGCGACCAATTTTTAAATGCACCGTCTTTTTCAATCGCTTTCACATGGATGACATCGCCAACAGCTAATATATCACTTGGCTTCTTAGCTTTTACCCGTGTTTTACCATCTACGCGTGGGCGCCACGTTAGCTCCGCCATTGGCAGGAAATGTCCATCAGCACTTTCATCGACACCCTCGATGCCGATACGTGCCGTTTTATCACCTAGTTCTAACACTACAGCAGCATGCCAGCTTTCAACATCACGAGCGATTTTGACATTAGACAACGCATTACGCCACGTAGCCTCATCCGTTAAATCAAACTCCTCCAGCCTTGCAGTCGCGCCACGATAAATACGCAATTGGCGATCAAATTTTTCCAAGCCAGCACGCAATGATAACGCAGCTTCTTTTTGCAACTCTGGGTCCATAGTGGCACGAATAGCGAGACCACCTCCAAAGAATTCATCTTCTCCAAAGGTTCCAGATAATTGACGGCGAATTTCATCAGAGAAATAATCACGCGGCGTACGAGAAGCACGTAAGGATATATATTCACCACTTTGGACAGTCGCCAAAGGTTTCGCGATTGCAAGCTCAGCTTCACCTTTAGAGATATATCCATTCTCGGACATCTCTCGCAGAACAAAGTTGCGGCGGTTTGTAGCTTTCTCACGTTGGCGCACCGGATGATATGTACTTGGTGCTTTTGGCAAAGCCGCTAAATAAGCCGCCTCTTCCATTGTCACATCTTCAAGTGTTTTTCCAAAATAAGTTTCAGAAGCCGCTGTAACACCATAGGAATTCTGTCCCAAGAAAATTTCATTCAAATAAAGCTGCAATATTTGATCTTTGTTTAGTGTTGCTTCCAAACGTGATGCAAGTATTAATTCTTTAATCTTACGTTCTGCAGAACGATCACCAGACAATAGAAAGTTTTTCATAACCTGTTGTGTGATAGTAGAAGCACCGCGTAAACGCCCACCACGTGCTGCATCAATTCCAGCCTTAACCATACCCAATGGGTCATAACCTTTGTGGTTATAAAAGTTTTTATCCTCAGCGCTGATAAAAGCGTATTTAACAATATCGGGAATTTCATCAATCGGCGTGTAAAGACGGCGCTCTCGTGCAAACTCATCCATAACCTTGCCTTCTATAGAATAGACACGGCTGATTGTGGCTGGTTCATAACTGGCAAGGCGTTCATGATCTGGTAAATCACGACCATACATAAAAAAGACAGCGCCAATAAGCAAAGCGACAAGGACGACACCAATAGTGATCCAGCTGAAAATCCATCCAAAAAACGAAATAATTGGTCGAAGCACAAATTGCCTCCCTTTTTACACTTTGAGCTGCTTATAAGCCGAGCGCCTTTGAAGGTCAAAAACACTTCTCGGTTATTTGCGCTCATTTACGCCCGATATCCTATATTAAATAGGTATTGTGATGCGTTTTGTAACCTATTGACGTAATAATTGTCCCTGCGCGGCATCTTCCACAGACCAAGCATCCAATGCCAATATGATTCCTTCGATAACTTTCGCACGCCATTCTTGGTTTAATAGATTGTTCAAATCACGATCATTCGACATAAAGCCAAGCTCAACCAAGATCGATGGAATGTCAGGAGCTTTCAATACTGTAAACCCTGCTTGTAAATGTGGTCGCTTGCGTAAACGACCAATGGATTGCGCCACACCAGACACAACCATATCCGCTAAAAGATCACTGCGAGATTGCGTTTCCACTTGTGCCAACTCCATAAGGACTGTCGCCACAGCATCTGATTGCTGGGTAAGATCAACACCTGCTAATAGATCAGCACGATCTTGATGTTCAGCAAGATATTGCGACGCTTCATCAGAAGCTTCATCGGATAACGAGTAAACAGTTGTCCCAGTTGCCCAACCGCTTTTCAAAGCATCAGCATGTAGCGAGATAAATAAATCTGCGCCGAATGCACGCGCCTTAGTTATGCGGCCAGGCAAAGATACGAATTCATCAGATTCGCGCGTTAGATGAGCGTAATTGGGGCAACTTGGCGGGAATTTTCGCAATCCGGTTCAAGTGGGCACATTTGACGCACTCATCATCATGTCCATCTTGAAGATCTTTGGTTTAGATTGCGGCAAATTGACTCGCATTTACATATGAGGATTCCAAAGGCGAAGTATTTTCTGCTCTATAGGGCGATGTTGCCATCGCCTCCACACTCTCTTGATGATTTGTCCAATGCCGCGCTTAAAGATTTGGTTTTCGCGCTCTTTGCTGAGCTTTCAGAGCTGAGGCAGGAAAGGACCGAATTGCGGGACGAGATCAGACAGCTCAAGAAACTTCCGCGACGTCCGAATATCAAACCAAGCGGTCTGGCCTCACAAGACAAGAGCAGCAAGCAGGATTCCGAGCCCAGCGGGGGATCAAAAACAGACGGGAAGCAAAAGAAAAATCGGCGCGGTCCACGACGCAGTAATCTGAATTTACACAAACGCGAGGTCAAGGTCACTCTTGAAGATGTACCTGATGGGTCCACACGCAAAGGCTATCAAGCGCATACCATTCGTGACATCGTGATTTACGCTGAAGAAGTGACTTACCTTCGGGAGGTCTGGCAGTTTCCCGATGGCAGTCGCCGCGTGGCCTCGCTCCCACCCGGGGTGGTAAAGGGCCGCCAGCAGTATGGGAATAATCTGAAGGCCCTGACGATCACGCTGTATCATCAATGCCAGTCCACCGTTGCGCGTATCGCGGCTTTGCTGAATGACATGGGTCTGGACATTTCCGCTCGTCAGATAAAGCGGTTTCTGAACGAAGATATCCAGGGCATTGTCGACGAGCAGCAGGACGTGCTGAGAGCGGGTATGGAAACTGCTGCATGGATCAATGTCGATGACACCGGAGCGCGCCATCAGGCCAAAAACGGCTTCTGCACCGTAATCGGCAATGATCTTTTTACCCACTTCAGATCGACCGGCTCGAAAAGCCGCCTTGATTTTCTTGAACATCTCTGTGCGGGTGACCTGACCTACACCGTCAATGACGAAGCGCTTGACTACATGAGACGCATGAGGTTGCCCGAAAAAACCATAGTGCTTTTTGCCTCACATCCGCATCGGATATTTCGCGGTGAGGACGCGTGGCAGGCCCATCTGGCCACCCTCGGGATTGACCGCATAACGGTGAAACCGGACCCGATAAAAATCGCCACCGAGGGCGCGCTCTGGGGCAGTATCTGCGATGCTGGACGCCTTTCCGATACGGTGATCCTGAGCGACGATGCTGGCCAGTTCAATGTCGGAGATGCTCATGCGCTGTGTTGGGTGCATTTGGAGCGTCTCATTCGCAAGCAACAAAGCACCAACGAAATCCAATTTGCGCGTGTCCAAGCCGTACGAACATCCGTTTGGGACTTCTACCGGGAACTCTCAGCTTTCAGACAAGATCCCTGCGATGCGCAGCGCGAGGGGCTTTCGGCGCGTTTCGACGCGATATTTGAGCAACGAACGGGCGATGCAAATCTCGACAACCTGCTTAGACGGCTGAAGGTAAACAAGGGTGAATTGCTGCGTGTTCTGGATTATCCGAGTACACCCCTGCATTCCAACAGCGCGGAACGCGATATACGGTCTCAGGTCACGAGGCGGGCGGTCTCGCAGGGAACCCGCAGCCAAAGCGGTCGGGCCGCACGCGATGCCGGCCTTGGCGCATTGAAAACCTGCCAAAAACTTGGGGTATCATTCTGGCAATATGCGCGCGCCCGTCTTGGGGTTGCCGGTGCGGTCTGCGTTCCCAGTCTCGCAGACCTTATCATACAGCGCTCAATGGCCAGACAGTTCTCGCCAAGTTGCCACAATTCCAATCATGATATGCGGGGACTGTATGAGTAAATACATCGAATCCGGGCACAAGCGCAATGACCAGGACTTCTATCCGACGCTTCAAGCCAAAGAGATGGTGCGCGACCTCGTTCTTTCTGCAGGCGTCAGCATCCCACCAGTTGCATGGGAACCACATGCAGGCGAAGGCCATTTGGTTGATGCCCTCAAGAATATGAACATCCCGGTATATGCCAGCGACATTGAGCCCCGCGCCAAGGGTATTGTCGAAATGGGCTTTCTGGCTCAGGATCGCCTGCCTTCAGACCAAATTCGATCCATAGTCATGAACCCTCCGTTCAGCTCTTTGGATGCACAACTCGGTCACGCTCTGAAACTCATGCAGCCTGTCACGGGGACAGTCCTGATGCTTGCACGCACATTGCTTACATCCGGTAAAAAGCGGCAGTCAAACTTCAGGAACCATCCACACTTCGCCGCAAAGATCGAAATGGTGGGGCGACCCTTCTGGTTCACAGATTACAGAAACAGCCCAATTCATCCTTACTCCTGGTATCTCTGGGACTTCAGTACAGAGCATCCCCTCCCGGCCATAAAGTGGATTGATCCCCTATAATCTGGTGTTGCGTGCCGCCACCTTTATCTATTCGTTGCAGAAAGGTCGGCCCTGTTGACAGGGTATCGGGGCTTTGCCAAACCCCGCCAAGTTGCCCCAATTACAGATGAGCTTTGTATCGTCCTGTTTTTATTAAACTCTCTTTTAACTCTCGTGCAAATTGTAGGACTAAATCTGGACACCTCTAAAAACCTATCTTTTAGGTGTATTTTGTGATTCAATATTTTCAGGAGGATATTTTGATGCACGAAGCAGGATTGTTTGATTTTTCTGATCATCTTGAGCGTTTGTCTAAAACAGGCGACCCACTTGTCGCGCTTTCTGAGCATGTGGATTTTGAGATGTTTCGGTGTGCACTGACAAGTGCACTTAACTATGGAGAGCGTCCACAGGGGGGTCGTCCGCCCTATGATGCGGTTATGATGTTTAAGATTTTGATATTAGCGTCGATGCATAATTTAAGTGATGAGCGGATGGAGTTTCTGATCCGCGATCGTTTTAGCTGGTTGCGTTTTCTTGGTTTGCAAATTGGGGAGCCGACGCCAGATCAAAAGACCATTTGGGTGTTTCGGGAGAAGTTGACCCAAGCGGGTGTGTTGACTGATTTGTTTGCAACCTTTGAGGATCATTTACGTAATCGGGGTTACAAACAAACTGGGGGACAAATTGTAGACTCATCGCTGATTGCAGCCCCACGCCAACGTATGACTTCAAGCGAGAAAGCCCGCGCCAAGGCTGGCGAAGATGCAAAAGATATCTGGCCTGATAATCCAGCCAAGGCGGCACAGAAGGACACCGACGCACGGTGGATGGTCAAGTATAGCAAGGCTAAAACGACCAAGACGGGTGAGAAAGATGCGGGGTTAGTTGATATTTCCGTACCTCACTTTGGCTATAAAAACCACATCAGCATTGACCGTAAGTTTCGGTTTATCAGAGGTGAAAAAACAACAGATGCAGCGCGCTATGACGGTCATGAGTTGGCGTCAGTGCTCACCAAGGACAATCGTTCTGGCAAGGTTTGGGCCGATACAGCTTACCGCACCAAGAGCAATGAGGCATGGCTTAAGGCCAATGGATTTTTCTCCCACATCCACCGTAAAAAACCAAAAGGCAAACCAATGCCCAAACACATCGAGCGCGGTAATGCGACACGTTCTATATTTCGCACCTGTGTCGAGCATGTCTTTGGTCATCAGAAGGGCCCGATGGATTTATCCATTAGAACCATCGGAATTCAACGCGCCACAACAAAGATGACACTCGCCAACATAACCTACAATATGAAGCGTCTCATCTTCCATGAACGACGGCAAGCCACAGCCTGAATCCGTCTAGAATTCAGAAATACCCGCTCAGGCGGCTCCATAAAGCATGAATGCCGCATAAAACGGAACAAAACAGGCTTTTTTGCGTCAAAAAGCAGCCTGCCGTAAAAAATGCCTATCAAATACCTCTGGAATTAGCGGTTAATCGAGGTGTCCATCTTTTTCTAACTTACCACCATTATGTGCACCAGAATCGATCCCCCCATGCCCAGGATCTAAGACAACAATCAGCGGTGCGTCCCCAATTTGGCGTTTCTTTGGTTCAATCACTTCAATTGATTTTGGCAAATCCCAACCAGCTTCTTCACGCACACCAGACAAAGCTTTAAATTCGTCTTGATTACTCAACTTAAATTTAGCAACCATACGCGCATTTCCGCGTTCTGGATCTGTACGCATTTCCACTTCATCAAGGATCATAGGTTCGGTTAATTCAACAACCATTCGAGACCATCCAGCTTGATAAGCACCAAAACGTAAATCTTTAACCTTTTCTGTCTTAAGCGTTTTTTCGCTCGAGAACCCTCCCCAGTCGATTTCCTTGAAATCAAAGACAATACGATTTGGCTCAGTTAGGATAAAAATACGGTAAGGAATCGGTTGCGATAACTCTAATTCCACCTGCATTTCGCGGTATGACAGGTCAGCAATCGTAGAATTTTTATTTTCCAATAATTGGTTAAAACCACCAGCTTTTAGCTGGTCAGCTTTAGCGTTATTTACATAAGGTTTCCTTCCATTTTAAGACCCAGCGTTGCGGTAAGGTCTTAAAATGGAAGGAAACCTTATGATCTATTCTACTGGAAGTCATAGCAGATATTATCACAGATACCATATCGTTTGGGTAACAAAATATCGTTACAAGGTGCTGCGTGGTGAAATGCGTGAGCGTATTCGGACATTGATACGACAAACGTGCAATGAATTGGGCGTACACATTGAAAAAGGCGTATTGTCTACCGACCATGTGCATATGTTTGTGTCAGTCCCGCCGCACGTCCCAATTTCAAAGGTGATGCAACGCGTAAAAGGGAGGTCCTCATACAAGATACAGCGGGAGTACCCCGAATTACGCAAACGCTATTGGGGGCAACGGTTCTGGGCTAGAGGCTATTTTTCAACGACGAGTGGAAATGTGACGGATGACGTTATTCGTCAGTATCTTGAATTACATTCAAAACGTGAACCTACCGACGAAAGTCGGTAGTTGTTCAGTATCAACGTGCGCCAAAGCACGCAAATCCTGCGCATATGCGGTACAATTCATTCCCCACACCAATAGACATACGAAAACCGTAATCTGCTTAAACACTGCTCTGCCTCGTCTTTTCACCTCTTATACCTTAACCTTTTGAAAATTGCGATTGTATTTAGCAAATAAGGTCCCTAATGATAAAGGGTAGCTGGCGAAAACATCGCCGCGCACACAAGTTTCGTCGATTGCGACCATGAGACAGGCCTAAAAGCCAAAGTCATCCTCTGATCCGCTCGACAGGCCAACTGGCCACCGAATTGTCGTACAACCTAGCGAAGGCAGTCTGTACGACCCGAACTGAACGTCTATTTATAATGGACGTTGGAGAAAACCGCGATGCAACGCGTATGGTTATATTTTTTAACACTTGGTGACGAATTTTTATTCGCCCTTTTTGCTATGCCACAGCCCATCGCCATAACATATAGCGCCAATAACGAAGTTGACCCATTAGGGATCAATACGTATGCGCGTTCAGAGTACAATAAATGTCAAAGAAAATGCTTATCGATGCCACCCACCCAGAGGAAACTCGCGTGGTCGTGGTCGAAGGAAACAAGGTCGACGAATTCGATTTTGAAAGTCTTAATAAACGCCAGCTAGCTGGTAATATATATCTCGCAAAAATCACGCGCGTAGAACCGTCTCTTCAGGCGGCTTTCGTTGATTATGGTGGGAACCGTCATGGTTTCTTAGCCTTCAATGAAATTCATCCTGATTACTATCAAATCCCTGTTGCAGATCGTGAAAAGCTGCTCGCAGAAGAAGCTGCTTATGCAAAAGCAACAGCTGAAGAAGAAGCTCGGCGCGCAGAACAACCAACGAAATCACGCACCCGCCGCCGCCGCAAACCTGCAAAATCTGTGGCAGAATCCACAACTGTAGAAGACGCAGTGATCGTCAGTGATGTAGTTGATGGTGATGTTATTGATATTGATGCACCAGAGTCTGATTTGGTAGATGTGCCAGAAACACAAGTAGCCAAAGAAACACCTGCTGTTGAAACAATAGAAGCACCTATCGTTAATGAAGTCGATGTCCAAGAAACTAAAGTAGCCGATACTCAAGAAGTTGAAGCACCTGCTGAAACAGAAATATCAGACGACGACAATGATGATGATGTAAAAGATGACACACCAAAAGAAGGCATCGAATCCGTTGCTGATGATGATGTGTCTGAGGAAGTGCGTCCGCGCAAACCCAAACCACGCTTAAAACGTTACAAAATCCAAGAGGTTATCAAAGTTCGTCAAATTCTATTAATCCAAGTGGTTAAAGAAGAACGCGGTAATAAAGGCGCTGCGTTAACAACATACCTATCTCTTGCTGGTCGTTATTGCGTATTGATGCCTAATACTGCACGTGGTGGTGGTATCTCTCGTAAAATAACGAATGCTGCTGACCGCAAGAAAATCAAAGCTATTGCCAATAAATTGGTTGTTCCAGAAGGCGCTGGCTTGATTATCCGTACTGCTGGCGCAAGCCGTAATGAGGCAGATATTAATCGTGATTATGAATTCCTCTCCCGTCAGTGGGAGCAGATCCGTGAATTGACCTTAAAATCAATCGCCCCTGCTCCTATCTATGAAGAAGGTAATCTTATTAAACGCTCGATCCGTGATCTCTACACTCGCGACATCGACGAAATTCATGTTGAAGGTCAGCGCGGCTATGATGCGGCACGCGAATACATGACAATGTTCATGCCAAACCGTGTCGATAAAGTAAAATTATACAAAGAGCAAATGCCACTGTTCTCTCGTTATCAAGTAGAAAGCTATCTTGGTGCAATGTTTAATCCGACAGTCCAGTTGAAATCTGGTGGCTACTTAGTGATCGGTATTACCGAAGCACTCGTTGCTGTGGACGTGAACTCTGGTAAAGCGACTAAAGAAAACTCCATTGAAGCGACTGCTTTGAAAACCAACCTAGAAGCGGCAGAAGAAGTTGCACGTCAAATGCGTCTTCGCGATTTGGCTGGTTTGATCGTAATTGATTTCATCGATATGGAAGAGCGCCGTAATAACACGGCCGTTGAAAAACGCCTAAAAGACAAATTGAAAAATGACCGTGCGCGCATCCAAATTGGACGCATCTCTGGTTTCGGTCTTTTGGAAATGTCTCGCCAACGTCTGCGCCCAGGTATGTTGGAAGCTACAACACAAGAATGCCCGCATTGTCACGGTACAGGGTTATTGCGCTCAGATGACAGTCTTGCTCTTTCTATCTTACGTGAATTGGAAGAAGAAGGCGTTCGGAAACGTTCACGTGAAGTTTTGGTGAAAACACCAGTCAACGTTGCCAACTACTTATTAAACGAGAAACGTGAACATATCAGCACAATTGAAACGCGTTATGGTTTGTCTGTACGAATTGAAGCAGACATGACTTTGATCGGTACAGAATACTCCGTCGAAAAGTTTAAAACAGCTACTCGCTTTGTTCCACAGCCAGAAAATGCGCCTATTTCTATGGAGAATCTATCCATGGAAGATATTGATGATGTTCCATCTGAAACGCCTGTTGAAAGTAGTGACGAAGGTAAGCCAAAGAAAAAGTCACGCCGCCGTCGCGGTGGACGTGGCCGTGGTCGCAACAAGCAAGATGGTGGTGAAAACCAACAAAATGCCGCTGAAAGCGTAGAGCAACCACCAGAAACAACCCCAGCTGTAGAGGCAGAAGGGGTAGTAGATGCACCTGCAGAGAAGCCAAAACAGAAACATGCGCCTCGTAAAACAGCAGCACAGAAAGCTGCTGAAGCAGAAATTGTAACAACAGAAGTAGCCACCGATGCGCCAGTAGAGGCAGAAGAAAAGCCAAAGCTGAAGCGTGCGCCTCGTAAAACAGCAGCACAGAAAGCTGCTGAGGCAGAAACTGTAACAACAGAAGTAGCCACCGATGCGCCAGTAGAGGCAGAAGAAAAGCCAAAGCTGAAGCGTGCGCCTCGTAAAACAGCAGCACAGAAAGCTGCTGAGGCAGAAACTGTAACAACAGAAGTAGCCACCGATGCGCCAGTAGAGGCAGAAGAAAAGCCAAAGCTGAAGCGTGCGCCTCGTAAAACAGCAGCACAGAAAGCTGCTGAGGCAGAAACTGTAACAACAGAAGTAGCCACCAATGCGCCAGTAGAGGCAGAAGAAAAGCCAAAGCTGAAGCGTGCGCCTCGTAAAACAGCAACACAGAAAGCTGCTGAGGCAGAAACTGTAACAACAGAAGTAGCCACCGATGCGCCAGTAGAGGCAGAAGAAAAGCCAAAGCTGAAGCGTGCGCCTCGTAAAACAGCAGCACAGAAAGCTGCTGAGGCAGAAACTGTAGAGCAACCTAAAGTGATCGCAGTCACTGTTGAAACAGCAGACCCTGCCCCAGTTGTGGTGGCAACGCCAACTGAGGATAAGAAACCGAAGCGTCGCGGCTGGTGGTCTCGAGGCTAAGCATTCTTCACATTATCGGCAACAGCGCGCTCAAACCTTGTGTTTAGCGCGCTTTTGTCTTTCTATGGGTTGTGTTTTGAAACTGGACACCTCGATTAACCGCTAATTCCAGAGGTATTTGATAGGCATTTTTTACGGCAGGCTGCTTTTTGACGCAAAAAAAGCCTGTTTTGTTCCGTTTTATGCGGCATTCATGCTTTATGGAGCCGCCTGAGCGGGTATTTCTGAATTCTAGACGGATTCAGGCTGTGGCTTGCCGTCGTTCATGGAAGATGAGACGCTTCATATTGTAGGTTATGTTGGCGAGTGTCATCTTTGTTGTGGCGCGTTGAATTCCGATGGTTCTAATGGATAAATCCATCGGGCCCTTCTGATGACCAAAGACATGCTCGACACAGGTGCGAAATATAGAACGTGTCGCATTACCGCGCTCGATGTGTTTGGGCATTGGTTTGCCTTTTGGTTTTTTACGGTGGATGTGGGAGAAAAATCCATTGGCCTTAAGCCATGCCTCATTGCTCTTGGTGCGGTAAGCTGTATCGGCCCAAACCTTGCCAGAACGATTGTCCTTGGTGAGCACTGACGCCAACTCATGACCGTCATAGCGCGCTGCATCTGTTGTTTTTTCACCTCTGATAAACCGAAACTTACGGTCAATGCTGATGTGGTTTTTATAGCCAAAGTGAGGTACGGAAATATCAACTAACCCCGCATCTTTCTCACCCGTCTTGGTCGTTTTAGCCTTGCTATACTTGACCATCCACCGTGCGTCGGTGTCCTTCTGTGCCGCCTTGGCTGGATTATCAGGCCAGATATCTTTTGCATCTTCGCCAGCCTTGGCGCGGGCTTTCTCGCTTGAAGTCATACGTTGGCGTGGGGCTGCAATCAGCGATGAGTCTACAATTTGTCCCCCAGTTTGTTTGTAACCCCGATTACGTAAATGATCCTCAAAGGTTGCAAACAAATCAGTCAACACACCCGCTTGGGTCAACTTCTCCCGAAACACCCAAATGGTCTTTTGATCTGGCGTCGGCTCCCCAATTTGCAAACCAAGAAAACGCAACCAGCTAAAACGATCGCGGATCAGAAACTCCATCCGCTCATCACTTAAATTATGCATCGACGCTAATATCAAAATCTTAAACATCATAACCGCATCATAGGGCGGACGACCCCCCTGTGGACGCTCTCCATAGTTAAGTGCACTTGTCAGTGCACACCGAAACATCTCAAAATCCACATGCTCAGAAAGCGCGACAAGTGGGTCGCCTGTTTTAGACAAACGCTCAAGATGATCAGAAAAATCAAACAATCCTGCTTCGTGCATCAAAATATCCTCCTGAAAATATTGAATCACAAAATACACCTAAAAGATAGGTTTTTAGAGGTGTCCAACTGCAGTGCTTTGGCACTTCTCCGCTTTGTTGAGTAGATTTAGGATTTCAAATAGAGCATAGATTGATTATCTGGAATGGATGATTGTCTAATTTTGAGTTTGAAGTATTCGGTATCCTTGATGCCTCTGGCTCGCTTACGGATCATTCCTATACTGACATTACCAGCCTCTATCCTGGCGCTTGTGAGCTTGTGTTTGGCGTAGTTGCAGATGCCCACACAATGTTTCCGTAGGGATTTCGCGAACTTTTTTAGATAGAGCATCTGTGACTGATCTGCTATCAGGCACCAACGTTCCAGTTGCTCCGCCATCGCCTCAAATGAAGCGGCACTCCACAGCAGCTGAAGCTGTTCTTTCAAGACGTAAAGTGCATTCAGGTTGCTATTGCTCTCCAGCAACCTTTGCAGCTTGTCACTTTGTTTTTCACTCAACTTATCCGCATTTTTGAGCAACAGATAATGCGTCCCTTTCATCAACTCTTTACCACTTGGATCGGCCTTTCTGAACTCAAGTCGACGCTGATTATGGATAGCTTTGCTGTAGTTTTTCATGACGTGGAAACGGTCAAATACTATGTCGGCCAACGGCAAGGACTCTCTGACAGCCTTTTGGTAGGCAGGCCCCATATCCATCGCTACGGCCTTTATTTTGCAGGCTGTATCTGGTTGCAGTTGTTTCAAAAACCTTGAAAAAACCTCGGCAGTTCGGCCTGCTTCAACCCAGATCAGATGACCGCCAACCATATCGTAGACCACCGTCATGTAGTCATGACCTTTCGCCCGGGCAACTTCATCTACACCAATATATTCCAAGCCAGTTAGCTCTGCAGGATCAAGCGTAGGGAGAGTTTCAATAAGGTATGCCCTGTCGATATTCTTGACCGTTTCCCATCGTATATCCAAATGTCTGGAAACCGCTTGAATAGACATATGCCGACATAATCCACTGATCAGTCGGCAAAATCGGTGAGTGAAACGGCACCCTTTATCAACAAAATCACACCCCTCAATGCGGCGTTCGCCCTTGTTAATATAAACCTGCGCCAGCTCAATCTCGACCACACAAGGATACCCAAAAAGGGGGATGTCGTTTACTTGTCGGCGGACATGCTGGTTGATGCTTCCCTTCTGGCCTGTAGCAGGGTCTATAGCCCTCCTACGCGCGTCTCGGCTGCAGTGAATGACAATCTTAACACCGCCGTCATCCAGTTTAATTTCATTTACACGTTGCCCTTTGAGGCCTAAAATATGCTGCGAGATGTTGATTGTCATATACCTGCTCTATGTAAAGTTATCAGAAACCATACATATCAACAGGTTACTTGGCGGTCGGCATCTTTTTCTACTCAACAAAGCGGAGAAGAGCCAGTGCTTTAATCTAGTCTTATGATAAAATTTCATAAAATCAGTCATTTAATTTTCACACTTACAATGATGTGTTGGTCATCAGCTGTCTATGCCCAAGGCTTGATCCGAGATGCCGAAATTGAACGTACACTACGTATAATCGCAGAACCTCTTGTCAAAGTTGCTGGTGTTGGGCGTGTTAATATCTTTATCATCAATAGCAATGATCCAAATGCTTTTGCAGCAGGCGGAAACAATATTTTTCTCAGTTCAGGACTCATTAGACGGATGAAGAATGTCGAGATGCTTCAATCCGTCATTTCCCATGAAATTGGCCATCTTACAGGTGGGCATTTAGCACAACGCGCTGCTAATATTGGTAGCGCGAAAACCGCTGCAGGTTTGGGTGTATTACTTGGCGTGCTCACAGCCGCTGCAGGTGGCGGCGCAGGCGGTATTGGTGTAGCTGCAGCGACATCTTCACTAGGTGAACGTAGTTTCCTTGCATTTTCGCGCGCACAAGAATCTGCTGCAGATCAAGCAGGCGCACGCTATATGGCTCGAGCAGGTATCGACCCAAGCGCAGCATTAGATGTTCTTAAGATTTTCCAAGGCCAAGCAGCCTTAAACATCAGTCGCCAAGACGCATACTCAATCACGCATCCTTTACACTCTCAGCGCATCACTGATTTGAAAACAGTGGTCGCAGCTTATAAAACAAGGGCAAGTACACAAAACCCGAATGTAGATTATTGGTACGCAAGATCTGTTGCTAAATTTAACGGTTTCATCGGCAGCCCAAAGAGCACTTTACGTCGAGTGAGTAAAACCGATAAAGGTGAAATTGCTACGCTGACACGTGCTATTGCATATCATCGCTTACCAAACAAGAAAAAATCGATGGTGGAAATCAAACGCTTGCTAACGATGCGTCCAACCGATCCTTATTACCAAGAATTATATGGGCAGATGTTATTGGAAAACGGTAATGCCTCTGCTGCAACCGCTGCTTACGCAAAAGCTGTAAACAAACTGCCAAAAGATGCACAAGTTTTGGCGGGGCTTGGGCGTGCTCAACTTGCACAAAACACCAAAAATTCTACGCGAGCAGCATTGAAAACACTCAAGCGCTCTTATGCGCGCGATCCACGTAATGGACGTATGTTACGCGACCTTGGGGTCGCTTATGCAAAAACAGGCAGCCCAGGTATGGCATCTATCACAACAGCAGAGCGTTACGCCCTTGCTTCAAATTTCAAGTTGGCTGCGATTCATGCCGAACGCGCCGAAAAATTATTACCCCAAGGCTCTACAGGCTGGCGGAAAGCTATAGATATACTAAGTATTGCAAAACGCACCACTAAAGGCAGAAAGAAAAAATGATGACGCTTAATCCAATCAAAGCCGCACTAATTGCAGGCCTTATGACATTTAGCAGCCCAGCCCTCGCTGTCGATCTTGAGGCGATGAGCGAATCTGATCAGGCCCTATTTGGTGAATTGGTTCGCGACTATCTGGTAAACAACCCAGACGTAATCATGGAAGCCATTCAAATCCTGCAAGAACGTCAAGCAGCTCTCGAAGAACAAAGCGAAATAGCATTGATCTCTGCAAATATAGAAGAAATCCAAAACGATGGGTTTTCTTGGGTTGGTGGCAACCCCGAAGGCGATGTAACTCTTGTAGAGTTTTTAGATTATAAATGTGGGTACTGCCGCAAAGCTCATGATGAGGTTGCTGAATTGGTCAAAAGGGATGGTAACATTCGTTTGGTTGTTAAAGAATACCCAATCCTAAGCGAGGAATCAGTGCAATCTTCGCGCGCAGCCATTGCTACACTGCAAGCATTGGGACCAGATGCCTATAAAGACATGTACAATCTATTGATCAAACATGATGGCCCTGTAAATGATCAAAGTATTGCATTTTTGGCCAAGAAGGCTGATTTGGACAGCGCACGAATTCTTGCACAAATGGAAGAAGCATCGGTATCTGAACATCTTGCCCGGACACGCCAATTGGGCGAAGTTCTACAAGTATCTGGCACACCAACATTCATCCTTAATGACCAGATTATTCGTGGGTATGTACCACAAGATACCATGAAACAAATCGTTGCGGAGTTGCGAGCCCAAAACCAGCAGTAAAAAGCACAATTCTATCACAAGAATGCTTTAACCTAACGTCACGAAGTTGTATAAGAAAAGAAATGTCCAACATGGGCGGTAACGGTTGAGGGGAATATGACCAAAAAAGATCAAGAAACAGACGTAGAATTCATCGAATCTTTAGCCGAATTACTGCGTGCAAACGATCTAACTGAACTAGAAGTTCATCGTGATTATGGCGGCAACAAAGCGTTAAATGTACGTGTGGCACGTCAAACTATGATTGCAGCCGCTCCACAACAAGTTGCTGTTACCCCTGCCCCAGTTGCGGCAGCATCAGCAGCTGCTCCAATTTCAGAAGCACCTTCTGCTGTTGTAGAAGACCCATCACAACACCCAGGTGCTGTGACATCTCCAATGGTTGGTACTGCTTACCTATCACCAGAACCAGGTGCCGCTGCCTTTATCACTGTTGGTGCAACAGTAACCGAAGGCCAAACATTGTTAATCATCGAAGCTATGAAAACAATGAACCAAATCCCTTCACCAAAATCGGGTAAAATTACTCGGATCTTGGTCGACGATGGTGTGCCTGTAGAGTTCGGCTCTCCACTCGTCATTATCGAATAATCGTTCAATTAAAGGAGCATCAGCCATGTTTTCCAAGGTCCTGATCGCGAACCGTGGTGAGATCGCATTGCGTGTCATCCGTGCCTGTAAAGAATTGGGCGTTTCAACTGTTGCAGTTCACTCAACAGCAGATAGTGATGCTATGCACGTGCGTATGGCAGATGAGAGTGTATGTATTGGCCCACCATCCAGTACAGATAGCTATCTGTCCATCCCTGCCATAATTGCCGCTTGTGAAATCACAGGCGCAGAAGCCATCCACCCTGGATATGGGTTCTTGTCTGAAAACGCTGAATTCGTTCAGATTGTAGAAGAGCACGGCTTAAAATTCATCGGTCCATCCGCGGCGCATATCCGTATGATGGGTGACAAAATCACAGCCAAAAAAACCATGATTGACCTTGGTGTACCTTGTGTCCCAGGGTCAGATGGCGGCGTGCCAACCATTGAAGATGCACACAGAGTTGCTGATGAAATGGGCTTCCCTGTTATCGTAAAAGCCACAGCAGGTGGCGGTGGTCGTGGTATGAAACTAGCCGCAACCAAAGCGGATTTGGATGAAGCATTCAGCACTGCACGTTCAGAATCAAAATCAGCTTTTGGCAATGACGAAGTTTATCTTGAAAAATATCTGACTTTACCGCGTCATATCGAGGTTCAAGTCTTTGGTAATGGTAAAGATCGCGCAGTACATCTTGGTGAACGCGATTGTTCTTTACAACGTCGCCATCAAAAAGTTCTGGAAGAAGCGCCAGGCCCAAGCATCACACCAGAGCTTCGTGAAAAAATTGGTAAAACATGTTCAGACGCGGTTGCCGCTATCGGGTACGAAGGTGCCGGCACAATCGAGTTCTTATACGAGAATGACGAGTTCTATTTCATCGAAATGAACACACGTTTGCAAGTGGAGCACCCTGTAACCGAAGCTATTTTCGGTGTGGATTTAGTAAAACAACAGTTACGTGTAGCTTCTGGTCAAGAAATGACATTAAGACAGGAAAACTTGTCTATCAAAGGTCATGCGATCGAAGTGCGGATCAACGCTGAGAAACTACCAAACTTCACACCTTGTCCAGGTAAGATTTCTACGTATCACGCGCCAGGCGGTTTGGGTGTTCGTATGGATTCAGCTTTATACGACGGATATTCAATTCCACCATACTATGACAGTTTGATTGGAAAGTTGATTGTAACAGGCTTAGACCGCAAAGGTGCTTTAGCACGTCTAAAACGATCTTTAGACGAGTTGATCATTGATGGTATCGACACAACGGTCCCCCTCTTCCATGCACTTTTACAAGAGGACGCTATTCTAACAGGTGACTACGATATTCACTGGCTTGAAAAATGGCTAGAACACCATACATTCGAATAAAGGTTGGCGGAAAATGACCGCCGATCAAGAAATTAAGATAACGCCCGAGTTGTTACTGCAAGGTTACGCCTCGGGCGTTTTTCCTATGTCCGAAAGCGTAGATGACCCTGAGATATTTTGGGTAGACCCGCAGATGCGCGGCATCTTTCCCCTGAATGGTTTTCATGTGTCACGCAGTTTGGCTCGCACGATAAAACGTGCCCCATTTCAGCTGACCATCGATCAACATTTTAATCAGGTTGTACGGGCATGTGCAGATCGAGATGAAACTTGGATCAATGCCGAAATATTTGATCTCTACAGCCAATTACACGAATTAGGTTTTGCCCATTCTATTGAAGTTATGGATGGAAATACACTTGTTGGCGGATTATACGGCGTCACATTAGCTGGTGCATTCTTTGGAGAAAGTATGTTTTCTCACCGCACTGACGCTTCTAAAATCGCCCTTACCTATCTTGTGGCGCGACTTAAATACGGCGAGTTTACGTTGCTTGATACGCAGTTCCAAACCGATCATTTGAAAAGCTTAGGTGCACAAGAAATCACGCGGATTGATTACCGTGATCGTTTGGCAGACGCTTTGGAAATATCAGCAGATTTTTATAAGCTGCCTTTAGATACTCAACCTTCAGAGATCTTACATTTGAGCAGCCACACGTCATAACGTGGATGCTCTAACGCAGATAAAGCTGGACTAGAGGCCACCATCCATGCATCGAACCGTGGCTTGTCTTCTCGTATATCTTTTATTTTCCAATAATTGGTTAAAACCACCAGCTTTTAGCTGGTCAGCTTTAGCGTTATTTACATAAGGTTTCCTTCCATTTTAAGACCCAGCGTTGCGGTAAGGTCTTAAAATGGAAGGAAACCTTATGATCTATTCTACTGGAAGTCATAGCAGATATTATCACAGATACCATATCGTTTGGGTAACAAAATATCGTTACAAGGTGCTGCGTGGTGAAATGCGTGAGCGTATTCGGACATTGATACGACAAACGTGCAATGAATTGGGCGTACACATTGAAAAAGGCGTATTGTCTACCCACGGCAATCGCTTGAAGATTTCAGCCTTCACCTTTGATTGCGGCTTTTAGGTAACTATCATCCCAAGCGGCTGTTTTTCTTCGTATTTTCAGACTGGCCGTATCGCCGACTTGCTTGAAGATGTTGATTGCACTATGTCGCATCAGAGCCATGTTGGCGGGGCCATTTTGGGTCCGCAAGCGCATCAGGTCGTCGTGAAACACCACATCCATCACCCAGTGCAGGCGATTTTCCACACCCCAATGGGCGCGTGTGGCGCGCAGGAATTGCTTGGCTGAGAGCGGTGCGGAGGACAGATAGTAACGTCGCGAGAAACTGGTTTTACCTTTGTGTTTGACCTCGGCCTCGATCATGCCGATAGCGGCGAGGCCTGGAAACCTTGGTGCGCCAGGCTCAGACCGATCAGGGCGCAGCCACTCTACATCATGACTGACATAGGCACGACGGATTTCTATCCGCCCATGATCGGCATCGGTGGTTTCATGGGTTTCCAAACCACTGGTCTGGTCGAAATAGAGCCTCACCTCTTCATGCAGTGATTTTTGGTTGCCTTTAAGCGCCAAAAGATAGTCTGCGCCTTGTGCGAGGATCGCCGCAGCAATACCGTGTTGGCAGCCCATTGCATCAATCGTGACCAGCGCGCCTTTCAACTCAAGCCGCGCCAGTAGTCGAGGTATCGCGCTGATTTCATTCTCTTTCTCGTCACAGGATTCTTGCCCCAAGACCAATCTCTGACGCGTTGCCCAAGCTGAAACCAGATGCAGGGCGCGGCCATCCTCACCATGCGCACGGCGTGACGACTTGCCGTCAATTGCCACGATCTCATCATCGCCATCGCGCAAGGCCGCAACCCAGGAAACGAAGCATTCGCTAAACAGGTCAGCGGGAATCGCGTTCATCACATCATTGAGCGTGTCATGAGATGGGATGCCATCTTTGAAGGGTAGAAACCCACGCAAGAATTTCAATTTTCGGTCCGCCCATCGGGCTATTTCGGCAAAATCATCAGCACCAGCCATAACACCGCAGAGCACAATCAGTAGGATTTCGGGTAGTGGATAAACAGTTTTCCAGCTCTGGCGTGGGTCTTCAATGGCAGAAAAATGGTCGAGGATATTGGCTGAGATCATGGGAGGCTCCGAATGTCATTTCAATGACCAGAGAATCACATATCACCCGCTAAGGGAATCCCCACTTTTTCAAGCGATTGCCGTGATTGTCTACCGACCATGTGCATATGTTTGTGTCAGTCCCGCCGCACGTCCCAATTTCAAAGGTGATGCAACGCGTAAAAGGGAGGTCCTCATACAAGATACAGCGGGAGTACCCCGAATTACGCAAACGCTATTGGGGGCAACGGTTCTGGGCTAGAGGCTATTTTTCAACGACGAGTGGAAATGTGACGGATGACGTTATTCGTCAGTATCTTGAATTACATTCAAAACGTGAACCTACCGACGAAAGTCGGTAGTTGTTCAGTGATAGAAGTGCAAAAGCATCCCCATTCGGATTGCCCTTTGGATAGCGACATTCTTGAAGTGTGATCATCAAACGTTCATAACTCAACGTTTCCCCAACAGTCGCATCAATATCAATGACGGCGCCTGTCAAAGTGTCCAACGCACGTAATTGCGCAATATTCGCATTATCTGTTGCGACTTGAGTTTGCGCTAATGCAGTTCCAGCCAAACATAAACCAAGAGAAAAAGCAAAAGCGCGGATCATTATTCGCCGCCACTTCCAGACACAAACTTCAACAGAAGTGTCACAAGACTAACACTGCCTTGCGTATCTTCGATTTGACCACCACGTTCCACTGCAAACTCAGAAGCACCAGGAATGATCTCAATAAAGTTACCACCTAAAAGACCTTCAGAAGCAATAGACACTGAAGAATCGTCAGGAATATCAATACCCTCAATAATAGAGATACCAAGCTCCGCACGATATGTTGTTGAATTCAACTCCATTTTAGAAACAGAGCCGATTTTAACACCTGCCATACGCACATCCGTACCCAAAGCAACACCTTCAGCACTTCTAAAGCTTGCATTCAATTCATATTCATCTTCTGAGCCAGATACACCCACTGCGTTTGCGGCATAAACCAGAAAACCAGCAGCGGCAGCAACCACCACAGCACCAATTATTGTTTCAATCACATTGTTTTTCATGATGTCAGGCCCTTATTCAGGTTGCCAAGCTTCGTAATCAGAACGGTCCGCAGGTTTTGCAGCACGTAAACTACCGACTGGAGTATAAGCATTTGCTGTACCAGTCAGGTTTTCCTGATGTGGTTTTTCCCATGATTTATGTACCAAAGGTTTATCTGTTGGAGGTTGCATATACGTGTGGTGCAACCAACCATGCCAATCAGGAGATACACGGCTTGCTTCGGCTTCACCGTTAAAAATCACCCAACGACGTTTGCCGTCACGTGTTTCGTAAAACACATTACCTTGCTCGTCTTCGCCCACACGCACACCATGTAACCAAGTATGAATTTGTGTGTTTAATGTTTGACCATTCCACCATGTAAAAATGCGTTTTAGGAAGTCCATGCTCGTCACCCTATTTTAGTGTTGGTTGATCTATGCCTAATTTTTCAGAAAAGGTCTAGCGGGTTTAAGATGCGGATGCGCTTTCATCCGCTGCTTCTGCCTCGCCATAAACGATCAAAGGTTCAGCTTCACTGCGTGCTGCCTCTTCATTCACAACAACTTCGCTTACGTTCTCTAAGCTGGGCAGCTCAAACATCGTATTCAACAAAATTTCTTCCAGAATTGACCGCAAGCCGCGCGCGCCCGTTTTACGTTCAATCGCACGCTTTGCAATTGCGCGTAAAGATTCCTCCGTAAATGTAAGCTTCGCATCTTCCAGTTCAAACAAACGTTGATACTGCTTTACCAAAGCATTCTTAGGCTCAGACAAAATCGTTACAAGGGCATCTTCATCCAAATCTGTCAGCGTTGCCAAAACAGGCAAACGGCCTACAAATTCTGGGATCAACCCGAATTTCAATAAATCTTCTGGTTCTAGAGATTGGAATATTTCACCAATACCACGGTTATCATCATCTTTTACATCTGCACCAAAGCCGATCGAGGATCCTTTACCGCGTTGACCAATAATACGATCAAGCCCAGCAAAAGCACCACCACAGATGAACAGAATATTTGTTGTGTCCACTTGCAGAAATTCTTGTTGCGGATGCTTACGGCCACCCTGTGGTGGAACAGATGCAACGGTGCCTTCCATAATCTTAAGAAGTGCTTGCTGCACACCCTCACCTGACACATCGCGTGTGATTGATGGATTGTCTGATTTTCGCGTAATCTTGTCGACTTCATCGATATATACGATGCCGCGTTGTGCACGTTCAACGTTATACTCGGAAGCTTGAAGAAGTTTTAGAATGATATTTTCAACATCTTCACCAACATATCCAGCTTCTGTCAAAGTCGTTGCATCAGCCATAGTGAACGGTACGTCCAAGATACGTGCCAACGTTTGTGCAAGAAGTGTTTTACCACAGCCCGTTGGGCCAATCAGCATGATGTTTGATTTTGACAATTCAATTTCAGAATTGTTATCTGCATGGTTCAAACGTTTGTAGTGGTTATGTACAGCCACAGACAAAACACGTTTTGCCATGTCTTGGCCAATTACGTAATCATCTAGCACACCACAAATTTCTGCAGGGGCAGGAACACCTTCTGATGTTTTCAATGTTGATGATTTCGCTTCCTCACGGATAATATCCATACAAAGCTCAACACATTCATCACAGATAAAAACAGTTGGGCCAGCAATTAGCTTACGTACTTCATGCTGGCTTTTACCGCAAAAAGAACAGTAAAGCGTGTTTTTTGACTCGCTGTTATCTGAATCTGCCATACTTTAACTCCGCTTATATTCTTCGTTGGCCGCCAAAATATTAGCTAAGCCGCGTTACACGCAATACTATTGCAGTTTTTTAAACTGCACAATGCTCATATTATTCGCCTTACATCACGTAAGACACTCTTAAATTCACAAAGCGATTACTTTGCGTCTTCTTCAGGCGTACGTTGCTGAACGATTTCATCGATCAAACCCCAGTCTTTTGCATCTTCAGCCGTCATAAAGTTATCACGATCCAATGCTTCTTCAACGACCTTAAGTTTCTGACCACAATGCTTAACGTAAATCTTGTTCAAACGATCTTTCAATTCCAAAATTTCTTTGGCATGTAACGCAATGTCAGATGCCTGTCCTTGAAAGCCACCAGATGGTTGGTGCACCATCACACGAGAGTTTGGCAATGAAAAACGCATGCCCTCTTCACCAGCGGCCAATAACAGCGATCCCATAGACGCTGCTTGACCGATACAAAGCGTTGACACTTTCGGACGGATGTATTGCATCGTATCATAAATAGACAAACCAGATGTCACAACGCCGCCTGGACTGTTGATATACATCGCAATATCTTTTGTTGGGTTTTCAGCTTCCAAAAACAACAATTGTGCTACGATCAATGTGGACATGCCGTCATGTACAGGACCAGATACAAAAATGATCCGCTCTTTCAGCATACGCGAGAAAATATCATAAGCGCGTTCACCACGGGATGTCTGTTCAACAACCATCGGTACAAGGGTATTCATATATACGTCTAAAGGATCTCTCATAGTCTCGCCTGTATTAAGTGTAATGCGCTTATCGCATGTAAATCTAACCAAAACATTAGTGCCGTGATCAAAGAGAGGCAAGAGCAGTTCAACCAAGTTTGTGACCAATGTCGAAATTAGTTTCACAACGTTATTCGCCAAAACTGTCCATAACTAATTGGTTGCAGATTTATCACGTAACACGAGAGGACTAAATTATAACGTAAGGTCACATTTGACCGATCGCATCGTGTGTAAATAAGGTAGATTAGGGAAATTACATGTGATTGAGGGAGCATTCAAACATGACACTGAAAAAAGCAGCCACAACGGCAGCGATCTTAGCCGCAGGCGCAAGCACAGCAGTTGCTGGTGGCCTTGACCGTTCAACATTCAGCTCAAACATTCTTTTCGAAGAAGGCACATACACTGAAATCGCATTAGGGTATACTGATCCAGATGTATCAGTAACAGGTTCAGACGTAAGCGTTGCAAAGAACTTCCGAACTGTAAAAGCAGGTGTGAAATTTGATTTTAGCAAGAAACTATCCTTCGCAATCACATCAAACACCCAGCCTTTAGGTGCAGATATCGACTACAGTGGTGCGCCATTAGCAGCAGGTACAGCAGCAAGCCCAATAGGTGTCGTTGACGCAACAGACGTAATATTCTTAGCTAAATACAAAATAACCGATAATATAAGCGTATACGGCGGAGCAAAACGCCAAAGAGTATCAGCATCGGCAACATTACCTAATGGTGCAGCCCACGGCAATCGCTTGAAGATTTCAGCCTTCACCTTTGATTGCGGCTTTTAGGTAACTATCATCCCAAGCGGCTGTTTTTCTTCGTATTTTCAGACTGGCCGTATCGCCGACTTGCTTGAAGATGTTGATTGCACTATGTCGCATCAGAGCCATGTTGGCGGGGCCATTTTGGGTCCGCAAGCGCATCAGGTCGTCGTGAAACACCACATCCATCACCCAGTGCAGGCGATTTTCCACACCCCAATGGGCGCGTGTGGCGCGCAGGAATTGCTTGGCTGAGAGCGGTGCGGAGGACAGATAGTAACGTCGCGAGAAACTGGTTTTACCTTTGTGTTTGACCTCGGCCTCGATCATGCCGATAGCGGCGAGGCCTGGAAACCTTGGTGCGCCAGGCTCAGACCGATCAGGGCGCAGCCACTCTACATCATGACTGACATAGGCACGACGGATTTCTATCCGCCCATGATCGGCATCGGTGGTTTCATGGGTTTCCAAACCACTGGTCTGGTCGAAATAGAGCCTCACCTCTTCATGCAGTGATTTTTGGTTGCCTTTAAGCGCCAAAAGATAGTCTGCGCCTTGTGCGAGGATCGCCGCAGCAATACCGTGTTGGCAGCCCATTGCATCAATCGTGACCAGCGCGCCTTTCAACTCAAGCCGCGCCAGTAGTCGAGGTATCGCGCTGATTTCATTCTCTTTCTCGTCACAGGATTCTTGCCCCAAGACCAATCTCTGACGCGTTGCCCAAGCTGAAACCAGATGCAGGGCGCGGCCATCCTCACCATGCGCACGGCGTGACGACTTGCCGTCAATTGCCACGATCTCATCATCGCCATCGCGCAAGGCCGCAACCCAGGAAACGAAGCATTCGCTAAACAGGTCAGCGGGAATCGCGTTCATCACATCATTGAGCGTGTCATGAGATGGGATCCCATCTTTGAAGGGTAGAAACCCACGCAAGAATTTCAATTTTCGGTCCGCCCATCGGGCTATTTCGGCAAAATCATCAGCACCAGCCATAACACCGCAGAGCACAATCAGTAGGATTTCGGGTAGTGGATAAACAGTTTTCCAGCTCTGGCGTGGGTCTTCAATGGCAGAAAAATGGTCGAGGATATTGGCTGAGATCATGGGAGGCTCCGAATGTCATTTCAATGACCAGAGAATCACATATCACCCGCTAAGGGAATCCCCACTTTTTCAAGCGATTGCCGTGGTGGTGCAGCCCTTTCATTTGACAAAAATGTTGGTACTGGTTTCATCGGTGGTGTTGCATACGAAAAACCTGAAATAGCACTGCGCGTTGCATTAAGCGTTGAATCAAAAATTGATTATACCCTTACAACACGCCTTGCAGCGAACGGTGCCGCGATCGGAACAACAATAGCAGGTGCACCAAAAGCATTCACTCTTGAATTTCAATCAGGAATTGCAAAAAACACACTCATATTTGGCTCCATTCGACATGCAAAAGCATCCGATACAAACATTGTTTTAAACATCCCTGGAGGTCCTATTCCGCTTACAAGTTTCGATGATACAAATGATTACACTCTTGGTGTCGCACGTAAATTTTCTGACAAAATTGTGGGTTTAGTATCCTTCACGTACCAACCAAGCGAAGGCACAGTTAGCGGTGCATTCGCACCGACTGATGGCATTCGTGGCATCACTGTTGGTGGTCAATACAGCTTTGGCAATGGCCTGAAAATTGGCGCAAGCATCAGTCATTCAAATCGCGGTGATACAATAACAAATCTTGGCCAAGCTTTCTCAGACAGTACTGTAACAACATACGGTATTAAGCTTTCTAAAACATTTTAAGAACATACAACATTTAAGGCTGCTCTAATCTGAACGGCCTTTTTTGTTTTCAGGATATACATAAGACAAAAAAGGGCGCCTCAATCAGGGCGCCCTTTTCAATTCAATTTAGCGAAAGACTTATTTGTCTTCTAACGCTTCAACTGCTTTTTGTAGATCTTCTTTAGAGATTGTTTTCTCTGTAACATCAGCTTGTTCCATGATGTGATCAACAACTTTATCTTCGAACAATGGTGCACGTAGCTGTTGCAACGCTTGCTCATTTTTCTGAATAAATTCAAAGAACTGACGCTCTTGACCAGGGTACTGAGATGCCTGCTGCATTACGGCTTGCTGCATTTCCGCGTCTGTCACTGTGATCTCTTTCACAGAACCAACTTCAGCCAATAATAAGCCTAGACGTACACGGCGTGTCGCCAATGTTTTATGCTCATCTGTTGTTTCTATCTCTGGGTGATCATGGCCCTCTACTTCAGGGTTATCTTCGTGCCACAACTGATGCGCAATCTGGCCCGCTTCAGCATCGACCATGCTTGGTGGTAGATCGAAATCAACCAATTTATCCAAACCATCCATCAAGTCACGCTTTGTCACCATACGAGCTGCGCCCGCATATTCAGAAACCAAACGTTCCGTGATTTGTTTTTTCAAATCATCTAATGATTCAGCGCCGAACTTAGTCGCCAACTCATCGTTCACTTCAGCTGCAACAGCACCCTGCACTGCATTCACTGTACATTCAAATACAGCATCTTTGCCTGCTAGGTTTTCTGCACCGTATTCATCAGGGAACTTAACATTCACGACAACGTCTTCACCAGCTTTTGCACCAACCAATTGCTCCTCAAAGCCAGGGATGAAGCTGTTTGAGCCAAGAACCAAAGGATAGTCATCTGCTTGACCACCATCAAAAGCTTCGCCGTCAACTTTACCCAAGAAGTTAATCACAACTTGATCGCCGTCTTTTGCTTTAGAGCCTTTTTTCTTGTCTTCATAATTCGTTGCCGTGCCAGCCAAGTTAGCCAAAGCTTCGTCAACGTCTGCATCTTCAACTGCAACCACCAATTTTTCCAATTTCAACTTAGAGAAATCAGTTTCAGGGATTGGAGGAAGACATTCGTAAGCCAAAGCAACTTCTACGTCGTCGCCTTCCTTCCAGTCTTGATTCGTCATTTGGACATCAGGTTGACCAGCAGGCTTATCACCTGATGTTTCAAAGTGATTTTTCATCGCTTCGTCAACGCTTTCTTGCATCGCTTCGCCCAATACAGATGGACCGAATTGCTTTTTCAGCATCGCCATTGGCACTTTGCCTTTGCGGAAACCTTTGATTTCTACAGTTGGCTGCGCTTCAAGAAGCTTCGCGTTCACTTTATCTTCCAGCTCAGCGGCTGTTACTGTGATCGCGTAACCGCGCTTTAGGCCTTCGTTAACGGTCTCTGATACCTGCATTATGGCGTCCTTTTAAGTTACAGGGGTGCAAACATACGTATACACCCACAAACATGGGTAAAATCTTGTGCCCTTTTATGGATGGTTTAGGGGGTATGCAAGGGGGTTTTCCCCATAGTACGCAACAGTTTCACAGATACCGTATAAATCTAAAAAGTCGAGGCCTTAACCCAAATACGCATCTTGGCTTTATCCACGATGTATTCGGGATCATTTAGATGTTCTTCATAGAACTTTATATAGGCTTTTTTCGTCTCACGCCCTTGCGCTTCATACCATGCAGGATTGCGTGCAACCCGTAATTTCACGGCCTCTAAACCCGTGCCAGTATAGGAGATAGGTATCACAGCCAACTTACGTGCCTTTTCCAGATCGTTATTACGAACGGCACGGGCAAATTTCATCTGCTGTACTGCAAAAGAATCCCCTAAATGAATACGCTCAGTCACGATCAACCAGAACAAATGATCTGCATGTTGTTTCAACGCATCCAAACCGCCATCCGCCAACAGCCTTTGCCCCAAACAATGGGCTATCAATTCATAATTGCTTTCTGGATGAAATTCACCAATTTCAGATAGATATGTTGCTTTATTTACAGGAAGATAGCCATCACGCTTAATCAACATCACCCGCGTACGGTTTAAAAACCATTGCATAAAACCGCTGACCATATTTGCCCCATACTTGAAAATTAAAACTAACCCTACCCACACCGATCTGAGTATAAAAACAAGCGTTAAGTTATTTGGTAAATGGTAGCTAAGGTTACATCAGACCATGAGCTATCTTCGGCATTACAAAGTCGACTTCGTTTTCGTAACTAAATTAAGGTGTACTATCAGTTGACGCGCATCTTCAAGTTAATCAATTGTGGCTGGCTAGGTCGAGCTTTACCTATACACATAGGATTGTGTGGCATCTGGGGCCTCACTAAGTACAACCAATCATCATTTGTAATAACCTCAACCACTCCGTCATCATTTTGATGGGCTTTAAAGTTTTCAAAAAGAGCTTTAGCCATGTCATATGTAAATTCTGAAACGTGATAATCAATCGATGTCTTAGTGTCGGATTTCATTTTCCAATAATTGGTTAAAACCACCAGCTTTTAGCTGGTCAGCTTTAGCGTTATTTACATAAGGTTTCCTTCCATTTTAAGACCCAGCGTTGCGGTAAGGTCTTAAAATGGAAGGAAACCTTATGATCTATTCTACTGGAAGTCATAGCAGATATTATCACAGATACCATATCGTTTGGGTAACAAAATATCGTAACTACCCAGCATGGGTATCCGCTTGATAGTCAGCACTATATCCGTGAGCGTATTATTGTCAATAAGCGTTGTTTTTCATACGACGCGCAATCCAGCAATCAATTGATCTGGTGGTTTCAACAGGGTTTCAATTATAGACCAGCCCTGTTTTCTGGCGGTGTTGATCACGGTTCTGAGAATACAGAAGACTTCCGCTCCGCGCAGCGTCCGAAAACAGCCTGATACTTTCTGCCTGACTTTACCCATTCGCAAGTCTCGCTCGGCTTCATTATTGGTGAACGGCACATTTGGATCGACAAGGAAGCGAAGCACCTCTGTCTTAAAGTCTTGCAACCTCAATGCGAGATTATGGCCCGTCCGGCGCTTTGGACGGCCGCGCCGTTTTTTTTCTGTCTGCGCTGATGAAAGTGCTGGCAGTGCTTCATGATACGCTATCGCCTCGGCGATATTTGCATCGTATAGTTCGAATACCGCCTGTATGGCCGCCTCATCCCGCTGTCCGCCTTCGTTGTACATATTCTCAGCCAAGGTCTTCGCCTTCAACAGGATCGCTTTCATAGGCTTTGCCCATGGCTCTTTCTCAATCTCAATTAAAGCCTGCAACTCGCGCAAGTGATGGGCATTACACAAGGCGTGCTCGACCCCCTCCATTTTGAAATATGCCTTCCAGTGATCATGCACCACAATACCCGAGACGCCACAAAGCAACTCTCCGCGTTTGCTTGAAACCCGAAAGTGGCTCAATAAGGGCGAGCAGATCACATGTGTCCAATGCAGTTTGCCAACAGCACGCTGGCCGGTCTCATCCAAATGCACAACGCCAGACTGTGATCCAATCAAAGCTTCCTTGATTGCTAGTGTCATGGGCTTCAAGCGATCCGCTGTGCGCCAGATAAGGCTGGTCAATGTTGCAGGGGCAATCGGCACCCCAAGCAAGTCAATAAATATCTCGCCAAGGCGGTGTTCCGGAATGCAATGAACCGTTTGTAAATAGCTCGCAATGCCTGCAATGCGGGCCCCATACTGCACTGGTGCATTTATACCATCGGGAAAGTCGGCACGGGTGATCCCATCACACTGGTCGCAGCGACACTGATGCGTGCGGTGCTCTGTCACCTGCGGTGGTGGCGGCGGCGGCAGATCGATCACCTGTCGTGCAGTGCTGGCTTCTGCCGTTTCTGGGCTAAGCGGTGCTCCACAACCAGAACAAACCACAGGAAAATGGTCTATAATCGTGTCTGGCGTCGGTGTTTGCCTGAGCGTTTTGCCTGTGTGGCCAGGTTGGCCGCCAGACTTGCGATCAGACGGGCCACGCAGGCTCTTTGTTCCCTTCTTCGCATTGGGTTTACCAAGGCCGTCACTGGAGGGTGGCTTGCCGCTGGTACGGCTATTCAAGCCGAGACGGCGTTCCAATGCAGCTATACGCTCTTCCATATGTTTTTGACACTCTTCCAGATGCTTGTTGATCTGTAGGAGTTCTTCGCAGGCGGTTTGAAAATATGCGGCCCGGGTATCCGCTTCCACCAGACGCTCTTCTAAAGTGAGAAAGCCAACTGGTGGTGCGTCGAACGGCGCCAATTTGGAAAGTTTAAACGTCATTCCCCTATTGATTCAGAGGTTAAGCCATCCGTCAACAAAAATGATGAAAAAATGTCAAAAACATGCTGGGTAGTTACAAAATATCGTTACAAGGTGCTGCGTGGTGAAATGCGTGAGCGTATTCGGACATTGATACGACAAACGTGCAATGAATTGGGCGTACACATTGAAAAAGGCGTATTGTCTACCGACCATGTGCATATGTTTGTGTCAGTCCCGCCGCACGTCCCAATTTCAAAGGTGATGCAACGCGTAAAAGGGAGGTCCTCATACAAGATACAGCGGGAGTACCCCGAATTACGCAAACGCTATTGGGGGCAACGGTTCTGGGCTAGAGGCTATTTTTCAACGACGAGTGGAAATGTGACGGATGACGTTATTCGTCAGTATCTTGAATTACATTCAAAACGTGAACCTACCGACGAAAGTCGGTAGTTGTTCAGTTTCTTACCTTAATTATTTCATGGCCCTAAACGTGTGGGAATACCTAATGCCTATACGAAGGTTAGCATTGATTAACAACTATTAAAGGTATAGCAATACCATTGATGGTATGATGGAATTCCAAATGGTTGATATTATTGATAACTTAGAGCGTGAAATTAGAAAATCAAAGTATGCGAACAACCTTACCAGATTGTCCGAAGATGCTGGACTTAGGTCTGGCTACCTAACAAAACTGTTCTCGACACACAAAAATTCCACACCGAATCCTGCAGCAATTGGCCCTGGTTTTTTTAATATAAAAAAGATTTGCGACTTGATAGGCATTACTCCAAATGACCTGTCTGGTCACAATGTTGATAATCCACATACGATTGATGCAATGTTGAACAGATATGAATATGGAGGAAAGCGCTTAGAAGCCTTCGAAGATGTGATGGAAATTCTAGACATCTATAGGCAGCCATCACCAGAAGATAAAACTCTGAGCCTTTATCACCTTGGAGAGAATAGCCTCGTTTCCAGAGAGTTCAAAAAGCATGACATAAATCTAGATATAGAAAAATGGCAGCGCTTCATAAACTTGTTTAAATATTTGGACTTTAGGTCAAAAATTATGAATGCGTACAAAGATGTGGAGAAAACTGAAATTATGGTGTCTCAAGAGAGATTAAATCTCCCAATCCCTCAGAGACGTAGAAGGATTAAGGTTGAATACTTCCGACTATTGTTAAGTGTCAAAAACTATAAAGGGCAAAAATTTGTCATCAGCTACTCAAAAGAAATCTAGACGTATTTTTCACTCAAAGCTGAATGTATCAATAAGATGAATGTAATCATCCTTTGATAGTGAAGCACAGTATTCGTCGTTTCGTCTAGGTTCTTCAACTTTATGCCAAATCTTACTTTGTGGTATTGCCCTTGTAAAACCATAAAGAGCAGCAGCCCCCCTAACAACATCCCTTTTATGCAAAAAAGCATACGTCCAATCTGGCGACCATTTTATTGAAACAATCACGTGACACAAAATTGCAGAATAATGTAACAATGTTCGTGACCCACGGTGCCCCTCTTTTAAATGGAGATCACCAAGGTACGCCAATTTCCCACTTAGTTCATTCAAAAGTGGGTTTGCGACCCTTTTCACACCGTGTCCGCTTTGTCTTTTATATAATCTATCCCAGTAATGACCAACACTCTCTTGGCCTAGATCTTCTAATCTCACGCCTCCAGCTGCCACAACGACACCATCTTTCTCAACTAACATCCAAAAGCTGTTGGTCTGAGTAAAATCATTCCGATTTGGAGAAAGATGTGGCGTAACATAAGGCTTACCCAGACTTTCCAATATTGTAGGTATTGTAGAATAATCTACGCACTCGCTAACGGAATAGCCAGATGTCTCGATTTTACCTAGACAGTATGCGGCAACCTTCATCTCTTTTAATTTATCCAAGAGATCCCCCGCCTCCCCATTTTATGTATTATCTTATACATTAGCTATCATACGGGGCAATGCTGGCAGCTCATCAGATCGCGATTTATTAAACCCGTAAAATACCAGTAAAAGATAACACTAATTAGGCACTTCTCCGCTTTGTTGAGTAGATTTAGGATTTCAAATAGAGCATAGATTGATTATCTGGAATGGATGATTGTCTAATTTTGAGTTTGAAGTATTCGGTATCCTTGATGCCTCTGGCTCGCTTACGGATCATTCCTATACTGACATTACCAGCCTCTATCCTGGCGCTTGTGAGCTTGTGTTTGGCGTAGTTGCAGATGCCCACACAATGTTTCCGTAGGGATTTCGCGAACTTTTTTAGATAGAGCATCTGTGACTGATCTGCTATCAGGCACCAACGTTCCAGTTGCTCCGCCATCGCCTCAAATGAAGCGGCACTCCACAGCAGCTGAAGCTGTTCTTTCAAGACGTAAAGTGCATTCAGGTTGCTATTGCTCTCCAGCAACCTTTGCAGCTTGTCACTTTGTTTTTCACTCAACTTATCCGCATTTTTGAGCAACAGATAATGCGTCCCTTTCATCAACTCTTTACCACTTGGATCGGCCTTTCTGAACTCAAGTCGACGCTGATTATGGATAGCTTTGCTGTAGTTTTTCATGACGTGGAAACGGTCAAATACTATGTCGGCCAACGGCAAGGACTCTCTGACAGCCTTTTGGTAGGCAGGCCCCATATCCATCGCTACGGCCTTTATTTTGCAGGCTGTATCTGGTTGCAGTTGTTTCAAAAACCTTGAAAAAACCTCGGCAGTTCGGCCTGCTTCAACCCAGATCAGATGACCGCCAACCATATCGTAGACCACCGTCATGTAGTCATGACCTTTCGCCCGGGCAACTTCATCTACACCAATATATTCCAAGCCAGTTAGCTCTGCAGGATCAAGCGTAGGGAGAGTTTCAATAAGGTATGCCCTGTCGATATTCTTGACCGTTTCCCATCGTATATCCAAATGTCTGGAAACCGCTTGAATAGACATATGCCGACATAATCCACTGATCAGTCGGCAAAATCGGTGAGTGAAACGGCACCCTTTATCAACAAAATCACACCCCTCAATGCGGCGTTCGCCCTTGTTAATATAAACCTGCGCCAGCTCAATCTCGACCACACAAGGATACCCAAAAAGGGGGATGTCGTTTACTTGTCGGCGGACATGCTGGTTGATGCTTCCCTTCTGGCCTGTAGCAGGGTCTATAGCCCTCCTACGCGCGTCTCGGCTGCAGTGAATGACAATCTTAACACCGCCGTCATCCAGTTTAATTTCATTTACACGTTGCCCTTTGAGGCCTAAAATATGCTGCGAGATGTTGATTGTCATATACCTGCTCTATGTAAAGTTATCAGAAACCATACATATCAACAGGTTACTTGGCGGTCGGCATCTTTTTCTACTCAACAAAGCGGAGAAGAGCCACTAATTAATCATGCCTTTAACTGTGATAAAGGCACTACAAACACGTTCAAGCAAGAGAGGTTGTTTGTAAATACTTAGACGTCTTTTTGAGCATCTTTTTAACACCTCAAAATTGAGTTATCTTAGCCAAACATTCTCTAAAAAAACAAACTAATGAGTTTATGGTACGGGTGAAAGGACTTGAACCTTCACGCCTCTCGGCGCCAGAACCTAAATCTGGTGCGTCTACCAATTCCGCCACACCCGCACATAATTCAAGCAATCGGTTGCTTCGCTCGAATGAGGTGCCTTCTAGCCTAACTCTTTTCTCTTGGCGAGAGGAAAATGCACATAAAATCGCAATTTTTAAAAAAAATTTACGAACCCCATATTGGTGCTAAAATGGCGCTAGTTTAACAATATCACGGAGTCCTGCAATTAGAGTGGATTCACATTTGTTCACTTATTGTGCACATTGCCTATTCTTTAATCACATTCATTTGAAAGTGACGAAAAGCTCAGGCCACTATTACCGCATCAATTGAACATTATATAGATCCCCATCAATACTGCACGCAAGCTTACACAGTGTGTATTGGGAGATTGCTAAATGAAAAAAGTTGAAGCCATTATTAAACCGTTCAAATTGGACGAAGTTAAAGAGGCCCTTCAAGATGTAGGCATTCAAGGCCTGACTGTCACCGAAGCCAAAGGTTTTGGACGTCAAAAAGGACACACAGAACTATATCGTGGTGCAGAATATGTTGTCGATTTCCTTCCAAAAGTTAAAATTGAAATTGTATTAGACGACGATCAGCTTGATGCCGCTGTAGAGGCCATCGTAAATGCCGCACGTACCGAGAAGATCGGTGACGGTAAAATCTTCATCTCCACCGTAGAACACGCTATTCGCATTCGTACTGGTGAAGAAGGTGCAGAAGCACTTTAAAACCCATCAACCCCGTAACCTTATCTCAGAGGGAATATTAAAATGAGCGCAAAAGACCTAGTCAAACGCATTGCAGACGAAGACATCCAGTATGTCGATATTCGTTTCACAGATCCACGCGGCAGATTGCAACACGTGACAGTTATCAACGACGAAGTCGACGTAGATTTCCTTGAAGGTGGCTTTATGTTTGACGGATCGTCAATCGCTGGTTGGAAATCAATCGACCAATCAGATATGAAATTAATCCCAGATGTAGACTCTGCATACATTGACCCATTTTACGCTGAAAAAACAATCTGTGTGCACTGCCACGTTGTTGAACCAGACACTGGTGAAACTTACGAGCGTTGCCCACGTTCAACAGCAATGCGCGCTGAGAACTACTTGATCGCATCAGGTATTGGCGATCAATCTTTCTGGGGTCCAGAAGCTGAATTTTTCCTATTCGATGACGTTCGTTATTCAAACACAATCAACAAAGTTTCATACGAAGTTGATGCTGCAGATGCGTCATGGAACACAGATGCTGAATTTGAGATGGGCAACATGGGTCACCGCCCAGGCCTAAAAGGCGGGTACTTCCCAGTAAACCCAACAGATTCTGCGCAAGATCTTCGTGGTGAAATGCTTTCAACAATGAAGCGTATCGGCATGAAAGTTGACAAACACCACCACGAAGTGGCGTCATGTCAGCACGAACTTGGCCTTGTATTTGGTCCTTTGACTAAACAGGCTGATGAATTACAAAAGTACAAATATATCGTGCATAACGTTGCACATGCTTACGGTAAATCTGCTACATTCATGCCAAAACCAATTTATGGTGACAACGGCACAGGAATGCATGTCAACATGTCTATCTGGAAAGATGGTAAACCGTTGTTTGCAGGCGACAAATATGCTGACCTATCTCAAGAAGCACTATACTTCATCGGTGGCATCTTGAAGCACTCTAGAGCATTAAACGCGATTACAAACCCATCGACAAACAGCTACAAACGTTTGATCCCAGGCTTTGAAGCTCCTGTTCTACTTGCGTATTCTGCATCAAATCGTTCTGGTGGCGTGCGTATCCCTTGGTCCGAATCTCCAAAAGCAAAACGTGTAGAAGCGCGTTTCCCTGATCCTGCAGCAAACCCATACTTGTGTTTCGCAGCATTGTTGATGGCGGGCCTTGACGGCATCAAAAACAAAATCGACCCAGGTGAAGCATCAGACAAAGATTTGTATGATCTACCAGCAGAAGAGTTGGCAGAAATCCCAACAGTTTGCGGTTCTCTACGCGAAGCATTGAATGAGCTAGAAAAAGATATGGACTTCTTATTGGCAGGTGATGTGTTCACCAAGTCACAAATCGAAGGTTATATGGATTTAAAATGGGAAGAAGTGTACTCATACGAGCACACACCACACCCAGTAGAATTCCAAATGTACTATAGCTGCTAATATAAAAAGCACTGACAAATTCAAGGCCTCCGATTTTCGGGGGCCTTTTTGTTTGGTATTGAATAAGTTCAGATAGATGTGAGACTGTTTTTTTGTTGCCAAGATTTAGGCGGCCTCGGAGACTGAGTATTGTAAAAAACCAACTCACGAGGCCAATATGCAAATCATAAGACTGCACAAGAACGTTTATAAACTTTATGCTTGGGCGCGGACACAAGAATGTTTGGATGCGTACCGTATCAAATACGAAGACACGGTTCGGCAATGGGAAGCTTTACGCGCAGAGGGTGTTTCTCTAGCAAAATGCGCTGAATTTGTCGGCATCTCTCGGTCTACTTATTATCGCTACAAGCGGGTTTTGAAGGATTTGGCGCAAGGGATTATGCCGCCATCAAAGGCCCCAAAACACCGCAATAAGTCACAGTGGGGTGAGGCAGAAAAACAGTTGGTGCTCGAAATTCGCCGCGACAATAAAACCTACGGTAAGGAAAAAATAGGGGCCATCTTGCGGCGCGATAAAAACCAAATCATAAGCGATAGCACCGTGGGGCGTATCTTGGGTTTTCTACGCAAGAAAGGCCTGATTACACGATCAAGGTCTGCACCACAAAAGCGCAAGCGTAACTTCTCCAAGGGCCACGCCAAAGGATGGAAATATAAGGATTACAAAGATATAGAGATTGGAGAACGTGTGC
This sequence comes from Amylibacter sp., assembly GCA_965206885.1. Taxonomy (GTDB): domain Bacteria; phylum Pseudomonadota; class Alphaproteobacteria; order Rhodobacterales; family Rhodobacteraceae; genus Amylibacter. Next base: position 580,756 of record CBDBLJ010000019.1, read on the forward strand.
AGATCGACCACATGACTGCCACGAAAAACGGCGTCACCTGCAAGCACTTTCAGGCCTGGGAACGGCGTAGCAAGCACATCCACGCGCAAATTTATTCGAATGCCACCGCACGCTCTGCCAAACGGTTTTTGGAAGAGCTTGTGGAAATAGCTCCCTATAAAATCCTCTCAATTCAAGTTGATGGTGGCTCCGAGTTTATGGCCGATTTTGAGACGGCGTGTGAGCAGATGAAAATCCCGCTCATTGTATTGCCGCCAGCCAGACCGAAATACAATGGTGGCGTTGAGCGTGGAAACCGCACCTTCCGCGAGGAATTCTATGATTGTTGTGATCTGATTGCCGATAGCATTGGAGCTATGCGGTTTGAACTGAGAAAAGCTGTCGAAAAATATAACACATTCAGACCACATCACGCCTTGAAAGGTAAGACACCCATGGAGTACCTTCGAATCACTCAGGCCGAAGCCGCGTGAGTCTCAAAACACATGAACCTATACAGTATAATTATATTGACTGTCAGCAGATCACACTATTAATCTATTACAGAATATAACGTAATTATCTCGGGTAAGATTATGAATATACTAATCAAAATCACAGTTCTAACCGTGTCAGTTTTGCTATCAGCATGCACGAAGGCACCAGAAGAAAGAAATCAACATTCCAGTGTTTCCTGTACAAAACAAAGTGCCGTGATTATCGGTGGCACAGGATATTGCGTATAAATATTTGATTAACTTTTATTCAAATCAGAATACATAAGTAGACCGTAATCACAAAGCAACGCAGACAGTTGTGCCCAGAGTGCCGAAAATGCGATCCAGTCCATACCAGCCTGCTTCGCAATTTCAGCCAAGCTAAGTTGCCCATCGATCATAGCCAACAATTTCGCAGCAATGGGCGGCATAGTAAGACCAATTTTTTGACCATCTAAATGTATATTTAAAACACCTGTCTTCAAAATAACTTGGGCCACTTGCTTTGGGTTTGCTCCGATAAAATATGGGATCAATGAATGGTCACTTAAAGAAACAGTTTTCCCCTGCCCCTTCTTATGAGCATAGCCTACATGTGTCTTCAATGTTCCCCGCAATTTTTCTGCGATATGCATTTGATCCATTATTGATAAATCTGGACACCTCGATTAACCGCTAATTCCAGAGGTATTTGATAGGCATTTTTTACGGCAGGCTGCTTTTTGACGCAAAAAAAGCCTGTTTTGTTCCGTTTTATGCGGCATTCATGCTTTATGGAGCCGCCTGAGCGGGTATTTCTGAATTCTAGACGGATTCAGCACGGCAATCGCTTGAAAAAGCGGGGATTCCCTTAGCGGGTGATATGTGATTCTCTGGTCATTGAAATGACATTCGGAGCCTCCCATGATCTCAGCCAATATCCTCGACCATTTTTCTGCCATTGAAGACCCACGCCAGAGCTGGAAAACTGTTTATCCACTACCCGAAATCCTACTGATTGTGCTCTGCGGTGTTATGGCTGGTGCTGATGATTTTGCCGAAATAGCCCGATGGGCGGACCTAAAATTGAAATTCTTGCGTGGGTTTCTACCCTTCAAAGATGGGATCCCATCTCATGACACGCTCAATGATGTGATGAACGCGATTCCCGCTGACCTGTTTAGCGAATGCTTCGTTTCCTGGGTTGCGGCCTTGCGCGATGGCGATGATGAGATCGTGGCAATTGACGGCAAGTCGTCACGCCGTGCGCATGGTGAGGATGGCCGCGCCCTGCATCTGGTTTCAGCTTGGGCAACGCGTCAGAGATTGGTCTTGGGGCAAGAATCCTGTGACGAGAAAGAGAATGAAATCAGCGCGATACCTCGACTACTGGCGCGGCTTGAGTTGAAAGGCGCGCTGGTCACGATTGATGCAATGGGCTGCCAACACGGTATTGCTGCGGCGATCCTCGCACAAGGCGCAGACTATCTTTTGGCGCTTAAAGGCAACCAAAAATCACTGCATGAAGAGGTGAGGCTCTATTTCGACCAGACCAGTGGTTTGGAAACCCATGAAACCACCGATGCCGATCATGGGCGGATAGAAATCCGTCGTGCCTATGTCAGTCATGATGTAGAGTGGCTGCGCCCTGATCGGTCTGAGCCTGGCGCACCAAGGTTTCCAGGCCTCGCCGCTATCGGCATGATCGAGGCCGAGGTCAAACACAAAGGTAAAACCAGTTTCTCGCGACGTTACTATCTGTCCTCCGCACCGCTCTCAGCCAAGCAATTCCTGCGCGCCACACGCGCCCATTGGGGTGTGGAAAATCGCCTGCACTGGGTGATGGATGTGGTGTTTCACGACGACCTGATGCGCTTGCGGACCCAAAATGGCCCCGCCAACATGGCTCTGATGCGACATAGTGCAATCAACATCTTCAAGCAAGTCGGCGATACGGCCAGTCTGAAAATACGAAGAAAAACAGCCGCTTGGGATGATAGTTACCTAAAAGCCGCAATCAAAGGTGAAGGCTGAAATCTTCAAGCGATTGCCGTGACGGATTCAGGCTGTGGCTTGCCGTCGTTCATGGAAGATGAGACGCTTCATATTGTAGGTTATGTTGGCGAGTGTCATCTTTGTTGTGGCGCGTTGAATTCCGATGGTTCTAATGGATAAATCCATCGGGCCCTTCTGATGACCAAAGACATGCTCGACACAGGTGCGAAATATAGAACGTGTCGCATTACCGCGCTCGATGTGTTTGGGCATTGGTTTGCCTTTTGGTTTTTTACGGTGGATGTGGGAGAAAAATCCATTGGCCTTAAGCCATGCCTCATTGCTCTTGGTGCGGTAAGCTGTATCGGCCCAAACCTTGCCAGAACGATTGTCCTTGGTGAGCACTGACGCCAACTCATGACCGTCATAGCGCGCTGCATCTGTTGTTTTTTCACCTCTGATAAACCGAAACTTACGGTCAATGCTGATGTGGTTTTTATAGCCAAAGTGAGGTACGGAAATATCAACTAACCCCGCATCTTTCTCACCCGTCTTGGTCGTTTTAGCCTTGCTATACTTGACCATCCACCGTGCGTCGGTGTCCTTCTGTGCCGCCTTGGCTGGATTATCAGGCCAGATATCTTTTGCATCTTCGCCAGCCTTGGCGCGGGCTTTCTCGCTTGAAGTCATACGTTGGCGTGGGGCTGCAATCAGCGATGAGTCTACAATTTGTCCCCCAGTTTGTTTGTAACCCCGATTACGTAAATGATCCTCAAAGGTTGCAAACAAATCAGTCAACACACCCGCTTGGGTCAACTTCTCCCGAAACACCCAAATGGTCTTTTGATCTGGCGTCGGCTCCCCAATTTGCAAACCAAGAAAACGCAACCAGCTAAAACGATCGCGGATCAGAAACTCCATCCGCTCATCACTTAAATTATGCATCGACGCTAATATCAAAATCTTAAACATCATAACCGCATCATAGGGCGGACGACCCCCCTGTGGACGCTCTCCATAGTTAAGTGCACTTGTCAGTGCACACCGAAACATCTCAAAATCCACATGCTCAGAAAGCGCGACAAGTGGGTCGCCTGTTTTAGACAAACGCTCAAGATGATCAGAAAAATCAAACAATCCTGCTTCGTGCATCAAAATATCCTCCTGAAAATATTGAATCACAAAATACACCTAAAAGATAGGTTTTTAGAGGTGTCCATCTTCGGGCAACACAAAACCTTGCGGTAAAAAATCAGCCAAACGATATAAAGCAGGTTGCGTAAAACTTCTCAATTCCAACCCAGCCCCCATAAGATATCCAGAAAGTTCGTTCACAGTCGTAGCACGATCTTGGCTATGCAAAAGCAGGTCATAAAAACCAGCATCGCCGTCTTTGTGATCGCCGACCAATTCATTCCGCTTAAACGGATGTGTCTCAGGAACCCGTTCAAATGCGGCCTGCCCAAATTTCAAACGTTCTTCTGGTTTCATGTCTTGTGTTAACATCCCAAAAGCATCTTGCAGTGGGTACACACCACTTCGGCCATAAGGCGCATAAACCATAAAGCCCAGCCCCCCACCATCAACCAAAGCATTTGCCAATGCTGTAAAACCCGCTTGCGTGTCCTCCAAATGATGTAAAACACCGCAACAATCTATATAATCAAATGACCCATAATCCGCGGCATCTAGCAAACTACCTGTTATAAAGGTGATATTCTTTAACCCACGAATTTCAGCACGCTCTTCTGCAATTTTACGCGTTGAGATTGATAAATCCACATATGTAATCTCGTAAGCTCGATTTGCATCAGTTAAACCCTGCGCGATTTGAATCAATCCATCACCAGAACCACCACCCGCAACCAAAACATTAATAGGTTTCGACCAATCTCGTTTTCCACCAAAAACATGATGATCAATTTCCAATGGATTAGATGGCAATCCTGCTGTATAGGTTCATGTGTTTTGAGACTCACGCGGCTTCGGCCTGAGTGATTCGAAGGTACTCCATGGGTGTCTTACCTTTCAAGGCGTGATGTGGTCTGAATGTGTTATATTTTTCGACAGCTTTTCTCAGTTCAAACCGCATAGCTCCAATGCTATCGGCAATCAGATCACAACAATCATAGAATTCCTCGCGGAAGGTGCGGTTTCCACGCTCAACGCCACCATTGTATTTCGGTCTGGCTGGCGGCAATACAATGAGCGGGATTTTCATCTGCTCACACGCCGTCTCAAAATCGGCCATAAACTCGGAGCCACCATCAACTTGAATTGAGAGGATTTTATAGGGAGCTATTTCCACAAGCTCTTCCAAAAACCGTTTGGCAGAGCGTGCGGTGGCATTCGAATAAATTTGCGCGTGGATGTGCTTGCTACGCCGTTCCCAGGCCTGAAAGTGCTTGCAGGTGACGCCGTTTTTCGTGGCAGTCATGTGGTCGATCTGCACACGTTCTCCAATCTCTATATCTTTGTAATCCTTATATTTCCATCCTTTGGCGTGGCCCTTGGAGAAGTTACGCTTGCGCTTTTGTGGTGCAGACCTTGATCGTGTAATCAGGCCTTTCTTGCGTAGAAAACCCAAGATACGCCCCACGGTGCTATCGCTTATGATTTGGTTTTTATCGCGCCGCAAGATGGCCCCTATTTTTTCCTTACCGTAGGTTTTATTGTCGCGGCGAATTTCGAGCACCAACTGTTTTTCTGCCTCACCCCACTGTGACTTATTGCGGTGTTTTGGGGCCTTTGATGGCGGCATAATCCCTTGCGCCAAATCCTTCAAAACCCGCTTGTAGCGATAATAAGTAGACCGAGAGATGCCGACAAATTCAGCGCATTTTGCTAGAGAAACACCCTCTGCGCGTAAAGCTTCCCATTGCCGAACCGTGTCTTCGTATTTGATACGGTACGCATCCAAACATTCTTGTGTCCGCGCCCAAGCATAAAGTTTATAAACGTTCTTGTGCAGTCTTATGATTTGCATATTGGCCTCGTGAGTTGGTTTTTTACAATACTCAGTCTCCGAGGCCGCCTAAATCTTGGCAACAAAAAAACAGTCTCACATCTATCTGAACTTATTCACTGCAATCAACCTCTTACGTTCATCCTGCGGATCACGTTCTGGATATGGGTACGCATTATAATGATCTTCAACCGTCGCAGACACCTGTGTATTTCCTTTAAAATTATAGCTCTACATTGCCTACAATACAAAACACCCACGCACCACTAAAGAGTCATAAGACACAATCAAAATAGTGGTATTCAAAGACAACATATATAAAGTGGTATAAGACAAACAAAAAGTACGAACGTGATCAAATCTTTTATCTCATTGTTATCTGAGCCTGACACCAAAGGTCTTTATCATGTCAGCAAGGCCGCTATGGCCCGCATGAAAATAAGAACATTGATTATTGGCGGTCTCACAATAATTGTTCTAAAAATATTTCCAACACACATAGTCTTGTCTTGGATCATCCCCCTAATCCTTATTGATCTAATCAATGTACCTGTAGAGACCAAAATAATTACTGATTATGAACGTGATCAAAAAATCACACGAAAATTACGGAACTTTTTCCTATTTGTGTCTTGGGTGGAATCTATAATAATTGCAGGGTTCTTTATCCATGTATCTTTAATAATAGAAAACCACACACATTTCATACCCTACGTGGCGATTTTATCTGCAACGATTTATATTATTAGTACAACATTCCAAAGTGCATTGTTTTTATTTGGGCATCTCTTAATACATAATTCCGCGATCATATTTATAGCGTCGTGGGATATTCTTATCAGCCGCCCAGAAGAAAAAGTAATTGCATGGGCCGAATTCTTCACATCCCTAGTCCTTATCTATTTTACAATCGATATCGCGCGATACTTTTATCGCAGCTATCTCGAAGACAACCGAAAGGAAGAAAAGCTCAATACAGCATTAAAGCACGCACAAGAATTAACCCAATTCAAAAGCGATCTTTTATCAACCGTCGGACATGAGTTGCGAACCCCATTAAATGGTATACTTGGCTTTTCTCAAATTATGAAAACAACAAAGCTATCATCAAAACAGGGAGAATACATCAGTCTGATTGAGGATGCTGGTAAAGATCTGAATATACTTCTCTCAAATATTATCGACAGTGAAACCATCGAACGCGGCCATTTCAAACACAACCCAGCTGAAACAAACATTCCCCATTTATTATATAGAATGCAAAAAACATTCGAAGCGGCAGCACAAGAAAAAGATATTAATATAATATTAGACATCAGCAACACGTTTCCAAGTAAAGTCATGATTGATGAAACACGCTTAGGCCAATGCGTATCTAACCTTTTATCGAACGCTATTCGTTTCACACGTAAAGGCAGCATAACATTAAGCGCTTATATAATAGATACGAACCCAGGTTCTGCATTACATATCCGTCTCACAGACACTGGTGTCGGCATACCTGAGCTTCAAAAAACTAAGATTTTTGATAAATTTTTCAAAGCAGATAACCAAATACCCCCTTCACAAGGTACCGGATTGGGACTTTGGCTCATTCAAAATATTGCACTTGGGATGAATGGCACCTTAAGTCTATTAAAGTCATCTTATAATGGCAGCCAGTTTGAATTAATATTCAACATTGATAATAACTATACCAATGTACCGCAGAACACTGACACATTGAAAAACCAACGTATTTTACACATCGAGGACACTCAAACCAATCTCATTTTGGTCCGCATTTTACTCGAAGATAAAGAGGCCACAGTCATTGATGCAAAGACCGGAGCAAAAGCATTAAAGCTCTTACAAGGCGATGATTTTGATATGATTTTATGCGATGTCCAATTGCCAGATTGCGATGGTAATATATTGCTAAATGACATCCGTAACTTGGATCATAAAAATGCAGCCTTACCTATTATCGCATTGACAGCTCAGCCTGAAAAAATCAAAAATATTGGATCAAAAGGCGCATTTGATGCGATTCTATCTAAACCAATCGATCCTAATCTTTTGCTATCCACGCTTATTAAGTTAAATTGAACTTAACTATAGTACAGTTCAATTCAAACGAACATCAGTTATTGATCACTTTTCGTCATTTTCACATGAATAGCTGCTTTTTTTTAACGAGACTGTTGACGACAGAGGTTCAGCATCGCTTAATACCCATAGAGCCGCGGGGACATAAAACACCGATGGCCTGTATGTAAAAAGCATACAAAACAATTGGGAGACTAAAATCATGAATAATAAAATCAAAGGTATCGCAGCATTTGCTGTTGGTGCTGCTATATCATCATCTGCTGCATATGCTGAATGTGGTGACGTATCAATGGCTGAATGGAACTGGGCATCAGGTGAGTTGATGGCCAACGTTGACAAGTTCATTCTTGAAAACGGTTATGGCTGTAATGTGACTATGATACCAGGTGCTACGACAACAACTTTCGCATCAATGAACGAAAAAGGCCAACCTAATGTTGCTGGCGAACTTTGGATTAACGCTGTACGTGAACCATTGTTCAAAGCAATGGATGAAGGTCGTCTACACTCTGCAGTGTCAGGACCTATCACAGAGCTTGGTGAAGGTTGGTGGGTAACACCTTCATTTGCAGAAGCTAATCCTGAATTGGATACAGTTGTAAAAATCCTAGAACGCCCAGATTTATTTCCAGACAGTGAAGATGCTTCAAAAGGTGCATTCATCACTTGCCCTGCGGGTTGGGGGTGTCAGTTGGCAAACGCAAACCTATTCCGTGCATTTGAAATGGAAGCAAAAGGCTGGAAATTGGTTGATCCAGGTTCACAAGCTGGTCTAGACGCTTCAATGGCTAAAGCCGCAGAACGCAGTGAAAACTGGTTTGGTTACTACTGGGCGCCAACAGCAATGGTTGGCAAGCACAATATGCAATTGATCCCTTTTGGTATTGAATTTGCTGGTGCTGAAAACTGGGATGGTTGTATTGTTAAAGCAGAACAAGACTGTGCAGATCCAAAACCATCTGCGTGGACGAATTCTGAAGTTCACACTGTAATCACTGACAATTTCAAAAAGGCAGGTGGTGTTGCTGTTGAATATTTCAGCGGTCGTATTTTCCCTGGCCCAATCATGAACAGCATGCTGGTATACATGGCTGATGAACAAGCTGGTGGTGAAGATGCTGCAATTGAATTCCTAAGCCGTCACGGCGATCTATGGAAATCATGGGTCCCAGCAGATGTCGCAGCTAAAGTAGAAGCGGCAATATAAGCTTTGATTATTATAAAACCCGTCGATATTAATATCGGCGGGTTTTTTCTTGGCATAAAATAAAGGATGGGAAATGGCTAGCGATAGTATAATCGATTGGAGCAAGTTGACATGGGCAGAACCGCCAGTAATGGGAAGAACAGATTTACGTGATCTTAAGAAGGGAATTGATGGCGGTTTCCGAGACTGGTCGCGTGAAAATGGTGAATGGGTCGAAGGGATATTCGTTCCTTTAAAGTTTTTTTTGGTGAAGTTTGAGCAGCTTTTGCTCGCAACACCTTGGCCTCTTTTATTAATTATATTTTCTGGTCTCGCTTACCTAGGGTCTCGCAGTTGGAAAATGGCATTAGGAACAGTGATTGCTTTCCTTTTCATCGGGTGGTTGGACATGTGGGAAGACACAATGGCAACGATTGCTATGGTATCTATCGCTACATTCCTCTGCATATTAATAGGTATTCCGCTCGGAATTTGGATGTCACGCTCGGACCGATTACAATCGATGGTTGTGCCAGTTTTGGATATTATGCAAACAATCCCATCCTTCGTATATCTGATCCCAGTTGTAATGCTGTTGGGTATTGGTAAAGCCCCTGCTCTATTGGCGGTTTTGATTTATGCGTTACCACCGATTGTGCGCCTAACGAATCTCGGCATTAGATTAGTGGACAAAGAAACTCTGGAGGCGGCTGATGCCTTTGGCGCGAATAAAAAAGAACGGCTATGGGGTGTGCAAATCCCACTTGCCTTGCCAAACATCTTTGCGGGCGTGAACCAAACTATTATGATGGCTTTGGCAATTGTTGTGATCGCTGCCATGATTGGCGCAGGTGGCCTAGGTACACCAGTGCTTCGCGCCGTATCAAATCAATATCTGGCCCTTGGATTATTCAACGGCTTGGCAATTGTTGTTATTGCGGTCATCTTTGATCGTGTTTCTCAAGCATATGGTAAACGGTTGCAGAAGCACCGCGAAGGAGGCCACGGTGTCTGATCTTAAAGTACAAATCAAAAACCTTTACAAAATCTTTGGTAAAAACCCTGAAAGCATGGTCAAACATGTCGAGGGAGGCATGTCTAAACCTGACCTTCTGGAAAACCACGGACATGTAATCGGTTTGAACAACATCAATTTGGATATCCCTGCACGGGGTGTCCAAGTGATCATGGGATTATCTGGATCAGGTAAATCCACCTTGATCCGCCACATCAATCGCCTCATTGAACCAACTGCTGGTGAAATGATCGTGGACGGTGAAGACGTATTGACCATGTCACACGATGCTTTACGCGATTTCCGTCGCTTCAAAGCATCAATGGTATTCCAAAAGTTTGCCTTGCTTCCGCACCGTACCGTTATCAAAAACGTACTATACGGCTTGGAAATCCAAGGTATTACCGAAGATGAAGCCATGAAGCGTGGCCAAAAATGGCTAGAACGTGTTGGTCTAAAAGGGTTCGAAGATCACTACCCTGCTCAACTGTCTGGTGGTATGCAACAACGTGTGGGCCTTGCCCGCGCACTGGCCACAGATGCTGACATCCTTCTTATGGACGAAGCTTTCTCTGCACTTGATCCATTGATCCGGACCGATATGCAGAACATCCTTTTGGAACTGCAAGAAGAGCTGCACAAAACCATTATCTTTATCACACATGATTTGGATGAAGCTTTGCGCATCGGTGACAACATCGCAATCCTACGCGATGGTGCCATGGTTCAAACGGGCTCTGCTCAGGACATCGTTTTGAAACCAGCAGATGAATACGTCACGGATTTCATCCAAGACATCAACCGTGCACGTGTTCTGGAACTGAATTCTATCATGGGGGCAAAAACAGCCAAAGCATCTACTTTGAAACTGGACAAATCCACAGTGATCGACGTTGCAATGCAAGAGCTTTCAAAAGCGAAAGTGAAATCAGCAACGGTGGTTGATGGTGAAAAAGTTGTTGGTTCTGTGACTATGGATTCAATGGTGCAAGCTATTGCCCGCCCAGACGGTGAAGTAAAAGGCATCGACTCTTATCGCTAAGGTCACAGCACATATTATCAATGGGCCTCCTCTTTGGGGGCCCTTTTTATATGGACAGCTCCTTTTAAAGCCGCCAAACTAGGGAAAAGATAAATAAGGGGACCATAAGATGCCATTTCATATCTTACGTGGACTATTGTTCTTATCCAGTATCCTCATCATGATCGTTGGCGCATCATATTTTCTACTTGGGCCAGATATAGCGTACAATCTTATGTTGGACCTCATGAAGCCGCTTTTAGGGGACCAATCCCCTATTGTAGAAATGTCCAACCCAAACGTAGACAGTGAAATTCGCACACTTTCCCCTTTACTCGTCGCCTACGGTTTTATGGTGTTTTTATGTGCAAAACACCTGCGCACACATCTATACTATGTTCCACATCTCTTGCTTACATTTGCATTCGTGGGCAGTGGACGCATTCTATCCTACTTTCTGGTTGGCACCCCTCACCCATTATTCTTTGTACTCGCAGGCCTAGAACTCGGCATCCCTCTTGTCCTCTATTTGCTCTACCGATACGCCGTTTCAAAAATGATCTAAAGCTCATCCTATTCCCGACATTTTTATCTATTGAGAGACGCAAACAGAATTGCTGATAACATCTAGATTATGCTCACCTGTCAAAAAGGGAGTGTCGCATCAATGAACACACATTATTCAGTATCACGTAAAATCGACCCAACTCGCGGCGACACATTGGCAGATGGCAGTCCAAATGACGGCGACCGTATCGAAATTGGCCCAACCTTATTAGCTCTTCGCGAATGGGAAGCCGCTGGGCTGACACCACCCAACCTAGAAGCCATGCGCAAGTTTCGTTGGGAACGCCTGACCAAACATATCAATGACCGTGACTACGGCGGCTTACTCATGTTCGACCCTTTGAATATCCGCTACGCCACAGACAGCACCAACATGCAATTGTGGAACACTCATAACCCATTCCGTGCAGTTCTAGTGTGTGCCGACGGATATATGGTGATCTGGGATTACAAAAACTCCCCTTTCCTCTCCACATTCAATCCACTGGTCCGCGAGCAACGCTCGGGCGCTGACCTGTTCTACTTTGATCGTGGCGACAAAGTAGACATCGCCGCAGATGTCTTTTCCAAAGAGGTTCGCGACCTGATTAACGAACATGGCGGCGGTAATAATCGTCTCGCCGTAGACAAGGCCATGTTAAACGGCATCCGCGCCCTAGAAGCCCAAGGTTTCGAGATCATGCCAGGCGAAGAACTCACAGAAAAATCCCGCAGTATAAAAGGCCCCGATGAAATCCTCGCTATGCGGTGTGCCTCTCATGCCTGCGAAGCAGCTGTCCTTGAAATGTTCGAAGCCACTCAAATAGGCATGTCCGAAGATGAAATATGGGCAGAACTACACAAATCAAACATCAAACGCGGCGGCGAATGGATCGAAACACGTCTTCTCGCAACAGGTCCCCGTACAAATCCTTGGTTTCAAGAATGTGGCCCAAGACGTTTGCAAAACAACGAAATCCTTGCCTTTGATACAGATCTCATCGGTTGTTACGGCATCTGTATCGACATCAGTCGTACATGGTGGATGGGCGATCAAAAGCCACGCCAAGATATGATTGATGCGATGAAACATGCCCATGAACATATCATGACGAATATGGCATTGATGAAACCAGGTGTTTCAATGCGCGATCTAACCTTCAAAGGTCACCAATTAGACAATCACTATATAAAAGGCCAATACGGGTGCCGTTTCCACGGTGTCGGCCTGTGTGATGAATGGCCCCTCATTGCCTACAAAGAAGGTTATGTAGAAGGTGCTTTTGACTATGAATTAGAGGCAGGAATGGTGCTCTGTGCCGAAGCTTTGGTCAGTCCAGAGGGCGGCGATTTCTCTATTAAGCTTGAGGATCAAGTCTTGGTCACAGAGGATGGGTTTGAAAATCTAACCAAATATCCTTTCTGCCCACACCTTATGGGTGAAACATAAGGGCACCTACCGTCACAAGCCCGTGACTTTTTCCTACACTCTCTTGCTAAGCCCTGCGGCTTGCTTAATTTAGCAAACAAGCTACAGGAGTCCCCCCATGTCACAGGGTAAAATCACATTCACTGGTCACACTGGTGAAGAATTAGCAGCGCGTTTGGATATGCCGACAGGAGATGTGCGAGCAACAGCAATATTTGCACATTGCTTTACATGTACCAAAGATATTCCAGCGGCCCGCCGTATTGCACAACGTTTAGCAACCATGGGTATTGCTGTTCTACGTTTTGATTTTACAGGACTAGGACATTCACGTGGAGAATTTGCGAACACAGATTTCACCAGTAATGTGGGTGATCTTGTTCATGCTGCAAAATACCTATCAGAGAATAACACTGCTCCCAGCTTGTTGATTGGTCACTCCTTAGGAGGTGCGGCTGTTTTGAAAGCGGCGGGTGAAATTCCATCGATAAAAGCGGTCGTCACGATTGGTGCCCCAGCAGATCCAGGTCATGTTGTGCATAATTTTGGCAGTTCTTTGGAAGAAATCGAAAAGAAAGGTAAGGCAACGGTTAAGTTGGCTGGACGTCCTTTCAAGATCACCAAAGACTTTGTCTCTGATGTTTCCGAAGCCAATCTGACCCCTGCCATTGAAAACTTAAAACGTGCATTATTGGTTCTGCATTCTCCGATCGATCAAACGGTTGGTATCGAAAATGCAGCCCAAATTTTCAGCACAGCAAAACACCCTAAAAGCTTTGTTACATTGGATGATGCCGATCACTTGGTTACACGTAAAGAAGATGCAGAATACGCAGCCGAAGTAATCGCCGCATGGTCAGCACGCTACTTAAACTTAAAACAACCTGCAGCCCCAATCGGCGCACCAGAAGGCGTTGTTCGTTCAGCCGAAGCAGATCCAGAAGCGTTCTTACAAGATATCTGTGCAGGTCCGCTTCATCACGTATTGGCAGATGAACCCATCACATATGGGGGAACAAACAAAGGCATGTCCCCGTATCAATTCCTATCCGCAGGATTGGGTGCTTGTACATCGATGACAGTACGCATGTATGCACGCCGTAAAAACATCCCGCTGGAACATGTCGAAGTCAATATTATCCACCACAAGGTGCATGCCCAAGATTGTCGTACCTGTGTCACCACCGAAGGACGTATCGATCAATTCACCCGTGAAGTTCAATTAAAAGGCAACCTTACGGATGAACAAAGACAAAAACTTTTGGAAATCGCTGATAAATGCCCCGTGCACCGCACTTTAGAAGGTGAAATCAACGTAACAACGACCTTAGCGGATTAATAAGGCTAAGGTCCTATACACATCGCGGTCATTTTAGATTATGCTCATAAAAAACGAGCAAATAAGAATCAAAAATGGCCGCAACAGACCTATTCAAAGAAGACCCAGCACAAACCGATTATGACGCCTCTAGTATTGAAGTCCTAGAAGGCCTTGAACCCGTTCGCCTACGCCCTGGCATGTATATCGGTGGCACAGATGATCGTGCACTTCACCACCTAATCGCCGAAGTTCTTGACAACTCTATGGACGAAGCCGTAGCAGGTCACGCCACACGCATCGACGTGGAATTGCTTGCAGATTACTCTATTACAATCCGCGACAACGGCCGTGGTATCCCAGTTGATCCACACCCAAAGTTCCCAGGTAAATCCGCGCTAGAGGTCATCCTATGTACTCTCCACGCAGGTGGTAAGTTCAACGGCAAAGCCTACCAAACATCTGGCGGCTTGCACGGTGTTGGTGCCTCTGTTGTAAACGCTCTATCAGATCACATGCGCGTCGAAGTGGCCCGCAACAAAGAGCTATACGCCCAAGAATTCTCACGCGGCATTCCACAAGGTCCCATCGAAAAAATAGGCGCCGCCCCAAATCGCCGCGGCACATCTGTTACATTCCATCCAGATCCGCAAATATTTGGGCCAACCGCACGATTCAAAGCAAAACGTGTCATGACAATGGTGCGGTCTAAAGCTTACCTCTTCTCAGGTGTCGAAATCCGCTGGAAATGTGACCCATCTTGCATCAAAGCCGATGATGACACACCATTAGAAGCCACATTCCACTTCCCAGGTGGCCTTGCCGACTACCTGAACGAACGCTTGGAAAACTCATCCACATATGCCGAAGCGCCCTTTGCTGGCAAAGTAAATTTCTCCGAGAAATTTGGAAATGACACGCCCGGCTATGTCGAATGGGCCATCAACTGGACACCTTCTCGTGATGCCTTCATGCAATCCTATTGCAACACGGTTCCAACCCCCGAAGGTGGCACACATGAAAGCGGTTTCTGGGCCGCAGTCCTAAAAGGCATCAAAGCCTACGGCGAACTTGTCGGCAATAAAAAAGCTACCACAATCACACGCGAAGACGTTCTGGGCGGTGGTTGCGCCCTCGTCTCTTGCTTTATTCGCGAACCCGAATTCGTAGGTCAAACCAAAGATCGCTTGGCAACTGTTGCCGCGCAAAAAATGGTTGAAACATCCGTACGCGACCACTTCGACAACTGGTTAGCCGCAAACAACAAATCCGCTGGTGCTATTCTAGACTTCATGGTGCTCAAAGCCGAAGAACGTCTACGCCGCCGCCAGGAAAAAGAAACACAACGCAAATCAGCCACAAAAAAACTACGCTTGCCAGGCAAACTGACAGATTGTTCTACCAACGTACGCGAAGGCACAGAACTCTTCATCGTAGAGGGCGACAGTGCGGGTGGCTCTGCTAAAATGGCGCGTAACCGTAAAACACAGGCCCTTTTACCCCTTCGCGGTAAAATCCTAAACGTGCTTGGCGCCGCCAGTAATAAAATCGGAACAAACAACGAAATCAATGACTTGTGTCAAGCACTTGGTGTGCAAATGGGCACTAAATTCAATGTCGAAGATCTACGGTACGACAAAATCATCATCATGACGGATGCGGATGTCGACGGTGCCCACATCGCATCCTTGTTGATGACATTCTTCTTCACACAGATGCGGCCCCTCATCGACAACGGCCACCTCTACATGGCCTGCCCACCTCTATACCGCCTGACCCAAGGCGCACGCCGCGAGTATTGCATGGATGATGTTGAAAAAGACGCTCTAATGGAAAAAGGCTTAGGTGGCCGTGCCAAAATCGAAGTGTCTCGTTTTAAAGGTTTGGGTGAAATGGATGCCAAAGACCTAAAAGAAACCACAATGAACCCAGAAACTCGCCAATTGATCCGCATCAACATTGACGAAGATGAACCAGGCGAAACAGCCGATCTTGTGGACCGCTTGATGGGGAAGAAGCCAGAATTACGGTTTGAGTATATTCAGCAAAATGCGCAGTTTGTTGAAGAGTTGGATGTATAAGTTTTCGCATTTGCGAAAAACTTAAGCTGACAGCTATTTGTAAAGCAAATAGCGAGAAGCGTTGGTTTCTTATATTAAGGTTTATTTTAAATTCTTGCACCCTCTCATGAATTTTGGTTCCCGCGCAGTTTTTCTTTGCGAAGGCTAGTATTAGGGAAACACATCCACTTCACACTCCATCACATTTACCCAAACCCCCTTGAACTCATTCAAAACAACTCTACCTTAATCCATAGAAACCAATCGTGGATAGCCGATATGACTTTTATTAAAACAGTCCTTAGTTTGAGTGCAGCAATTACACTAACAGCTTGCCTCTTTGAAACACCTGAACAGAAAGTTTCACGCGCCACTCAGTTCCATGGTAAAACCTTAGCTCAAGTGTCTCAAATCATAGGTCCGCCAACTGAACAGGCGCCAAATACGGCTATTTGGTTTTTTGATAAAACCGTCACCATCAAGGAACCCATCGAAGAGAAACGTGGTAGGAGAAATCGTATCGTTGTGGTTGGCACATATGACGATATCACTACGTTCAAATGCACTTATACAGCGACCCTAGTGAATGATCGCATTGCCTCTAGCGTCTATAAAGGCAACAGCTGCAAACGCTTTTCCCCTTATGTAGACAGATAATATGATTACGGTAAGAACATTCGTAACCCTTTGTACTTTGCCAATGTTGACAGCTTGCTTGTTTGAAACAACTGACCAAAAAGTAACACGCCTCACGCAGTTCAATGGTAAAACAGTCGCACAAGTGTCCCAGATCATCGGGAAACCAACAGAGCAAACAACAGATTCTGCCATATGGGCATACAGCAAAACGACAACAACCCGTGAACCCGTTTACGAAGATTTTGGCGTCTTTGGTGGTTTGCAAATCGTTTATTATGATGAAACAACTACAACATCTAAGTGTACATATACAGCCAATCTTTCGAAGAAGCGTATCACTTCAAGCCTTTACGACGGTAATAGCTGCCACGGCAATCGCTTGAAGATTTCAGCCTTCACCTTTGATTGCGGCTTTTAGGTAACTATCATCCCAAGCGGCTGTTTTTCTTCGTATTTTCAGGCTGGCCGTATCGCCGACTTGCTTGAAGATGTTGATTGCACTATGTCGCATCAGAGCCATGTTGGCGGGGCCATTTTGGGTCCGCAAGCGCATCAGGTCGTCGTGAAACACCACATCCATCACCCAGTGCAGGCGATTTTCCACACCCCAATGGGCGCGTGTGGCGCGCAGGAATTGCTTGGCTGAGAGCGGTGCGGAGGACAGATAGTAACGTCGCGAGAAACTGGTTTTACCTTTGTGTTTGACCTCGGCCTCGATCATGCCGATAGCGGCGAGGCCTGGAAACCTTGGTGCGCCAGGCTCAGACCGATCAGGGCGCAGCCACTCTACATCATGACTGACATAGGCACGACGGATTTCTATCCGCCCATGATCGGCATCGGTGGTTTCATGGGTTTCCAAACCACTGGTCTGGTCGAAATAGAGCCTCACCTCTTCATGCAGTGATTTTTGGTTGCCTTTAAGCGCCAAAAGATAGTCTGCGCCTTGTGCGAGGATCGCCGCAGCAATACCGTGTTGGCAGCCCATTGCATCAATCGTGACCAGCGCGCCTTTCAACTCAAGCCGCGCCAGTAGTCGAGGTATCGCGCTGATTTCATTCTCTTTCTCGTCACAGGATTCTTGCCCCAAGACCAATCTCTGACGCGTTGCCCAAGCTGAAACCAGATGCAGGGCGCGGCCATCCTCACCATGCGCACGGCGTGACGACTTGCCGTCAATTGCCACGATCTCATCATCGCCATCGCGCAAGGCCGCAACCCAGGAAACGAAGCATTCGCTAAACAGGTCAGCGGGAATCGCGTTCATCACATCATTGAGCGTGTCATGAGATGGGATCCCATCTTTGAAGGGTAGAAACCCACGCAAGAATTTCAATTTTCGGTCCGCCCATCGGGCTATTTCGGCAAAATCATCAGCACCAGCCATAACACCGCAGAGCACAATCAGTAGGATTTCGGGTAGTGGATAAACAGTTTTCCAGCTCTGGCGTGGGTCTTCAATGGCAGAAAAATGGTCGAGGATATTGGCTGAGATCATGGGAGGCTCCGAATGTCATTTCAATGACCAGAGAATCACATATCACCCGCTAAGGGAATCCCCACTTTTTCAAGCGATTGCCGTGTAATAGCTGCAAACGATTTGCACCAAAATCAAACAAAAGATAACGTATCTGCCCTTATGGGCCTATTATGATCACAATTTAACATCTGCCCTTGAACGATCTCGAAAGCTATTTATTTTAGAGATAGAAACAAACGTGGATGCTCAACATGACCTATATGAAAATAGTCTTAAGTCTAAGCGCCGCTCTAACTCTAACCGCGTGTCTGTTTGAAACTCCAAATCAAAGGACAACGCGCGAGGCGCAATTTAACGGAAAAACCGTTGCAGAAGTCACCCAACTCATTGGGCCACCTGCTCGACAAACAGAAAAAGTTGCTGTCTGGGATTTCGAAGAAACCAGAACAACAATTGAAGCGATCTATGAAGGTGTTGGCCCAGGCGATGGCCAAACATTTGTCGCCTTTGAAGAAGAAACGCGTATCTTTAAATGCGTATATACGGCGACATTAGAAAACCGGCGAATTGCAACGAGCAGCTATGAAGGTAACACATGTCGATACTTTTTTCCCAGGGTAATACGTTAAACATAATGTCAAAGCGCGCTCCAACTTCGGTTAAGCCCTTAGATGATTTCGGACGCATTCAATTGTCTAAAACCTTTTATATGCGCGAATTTCTATATTCTGAAATCGCCAATATCCATGGAATGCAAAACATTCCTGATGATCCAGAACTTGCTATTCGCGCAGGTACGCAGCTCTGCGAACAATTGCTAGAACCTCTCCAAGATCGTTTTGGGCGCATCGCTGTCCGCTCTGGCTATCGCTCATCAAGCGTCAACGCTTTTGGCAATGCACAACAACAGACAGGAAAATCTGGGTATTCCTGTGCCACCAATGAAACGACGGCAGGTTGTCATATCTGGGATCGTTTAGATAAAAACGGACATATGGGAGCAACTGCAAGCATTGTCGTGCCCTCTTTTGCCAAACTATACAACGATGGCATGTCATGGACACAGCTGGCATGGTGGATACACGATCATCTACCCTATTGCCGTATGTTCTTTTTCCCAAAGAATGCAGCATTCAACATTCGCTGGTCCGAAGCACCTGAGCAAAAAATTCAAAGTTATGTGACACCCAAAGGGTATTTAACCAATCCAAAGATGGATAATTTTCACGGCGATCATTCGGCCCAATATGCAGCAATGCTAGCGTGTTTGTAATCCGACATTTGTCATACGCGCTGTGCACGTGGATCATACGCCGATCATACCGCTGTTTTGACAAAGAAAAGAGAGCCCTCCGGGAGAATGGAAAGGGCCCTCTACGCTACTGGCTCTGCAATCCAGTAGCAGATCACAATTATCGATTTGGCAAGTTACTGCTCGAAAACACAAAGAGCTTCGCCGATTTTTAATAATGTCAATATAGACATTAATCGATACTCATGACCAAACTAAGCGAAAGGGGAAAAGGTACAAAAACACTCATCTGTGTTAATAATCACAATGAATAGCGCACTGTCTGTGCAGGTCCGTTCTTGTTTTTCCCCTTAAAAAACATATACATTCCTTAAAGGAATTATCCGTCTAAATAGTGTGTGTGTCAAAAGAAATTCCACAATAAGTTGTGTGTGTTTTCAAGGTTCTATAAATTAATTCAAATATTTCGATGTTCAATCCGTTATAAAATCATCATTAATGGTAAAAATACACTGATATAATGTATACCAGCCACAGTTCACAAAAATTCAAATATTTTCTACCTTTGGTGATGATTGTGACTGTTTATTTTCACAATTTTTAGTAACGTACCGCAAACAAATATGAATGAGTTCCACACTATGATTTTGCGTGCTGCTGCTAGTTTAGCCTTTTTGACGTTTACAACGACGGCAGGGTTTTCTGAAACGATAAACCTACGTAAATCATGCGAACCATGGGAACATATCCCCCAAAACGAAAGGCTCAGTTTACAAATCGTATGCTTTCATGACATGTTCTTTTTCAAATCAGAGGGATAGGCCGACTATGGATCACAAACAGTTTCAGGATTGGCTATCTGGGATAGATCACCTCAGCCCTGCGCAGCGACAGGAAGCCGAAACCGTGTTCATGGGGGTCTCTGAGGCGTCATCTTCGCTGGCAGCCATTGAAGCAAGCGTGGGTGAAAGTCGCCAGTGCCCGCATTGTGGCACACCAGGAGCTATATCGCGTGGCAAAGCACGGGGTCTGCGACGGTACCAATGCAAGGGATGCAATAAGACATTCAACGCGGCGACCGGCACCCCTTTGTCGGGCCTGCACCGCAAGGATAAGTGGCTTGCCTTTGGAACCTGTCTTTCTGATGGGCTGACGGTTCGCGCCTCAGCAGAACGCTGCAAATTTGCCGTCAATACCGCGTTCCGTTGGCGGCACCGATTTCTCACCACAGACAATCCGAAAGCACGCAAGCTTACAGGCATTGTCGAGGTCGACGAAACCTATGTTTTGCGAAGCCAGAAAGGTGAACGAAACCTTGAGCGCAAGGCGCGCCGCAGGGGAGGCAAGGCCCGCAAACGAGGCCTGTCAGATGAGCAGGTTCCAGTACTGGTTGCCGCTGATCGCAGCGGCATGACAGTCAGCGCGGTTCTCCCTGCGGTCAATGCTGATACGCTGCAATCTGCAATCGAGCCGGTCGTGGATGATGACATCGTTCTGGTGACCGATGGCCACCGCGCTTATCCGCCTTGCGCCGCAGCACTGGGAGTGCGCCACGAAGCGTTGAACCTGTCTGGTGGGGAGCGGGTGCGGGATGCCTTTCACATTCAGACGGTCAACAACCGGCACAGCCAGTTGAAGGATTTCCTGCGCCGCTACCGAGGCGTCGCAACCAGGTATCTCGACAACTACCTGCGATGGTTTCAGCGTCTTCAACTGGAAAATGCTTCACCCCGCGCTTGCCTCGCCACCGCGATCGCAGATCCATGCATACGATTTGTAAACTGAGCCAAACGAAATCTTAAACACACCGCCATCTGCCCTCCTACAATGTGCCGATAACGATGGTATATGGTTAGCCGTTCAAATCATGTGTTTCACTGAAACTGCGGAACTAGAATTCAGATATCGCCCGCGCCATCCAATCACGGCTCCTGTCAAACAAGAACCAGTAGCCCCCCCACCCCCTGAAGTGATCACACTTGCAAATGGGGCAACGGTAAGTGTACCAGATTTAGTCTTATCAGAAATCATTGATGCCGAACCTAAAGAAGATACTCTAGGTGAAAAAGAGATGCTTTTCTTTAATTTTCCTAAGGTTGGCGTCACCACTGTGGTCAATTATGATTATGAAATTAAAGACTGGAGTTACCGCGACAAAGAGCCTCTTGGACCATTGTTTCGGAATTTCATTGGTGGCAATTTCGCTGATGTCTCTTTAATCGCAACGGGTATCACTGAACGGCTCCCACTCAAAGGATCAACAAAAGCATTACGCCCTGTTGTAGAAGCATGTCGCATCGCAAAACGAAAAGTAGAAGCCGCTAAAAAACTGATCCAGAATTAACCCGCAAGATCCAACGTTTTATCCCAAACAGCTTTTGCGATCGTAACTTCCAATACATCAGGTTTACTCGTTCCAGGTAGACGTGCGCCCTCTTGTTCGGCGACTGCATCTGAAACACGTGCCAAACGTTCCCAAAAAGCATCGCCAGAGAAAGTTGTTGGATCAACGATAAAGTAGAACTGGCCTAGATCATGCGGTTTACCGTCTGGTAATTTCAAACCTGATACATCTAAAGAATTAACAGAGCCAGTTACAGCAGCAGCTAAAATCTCGGTCATAAGCCCAAAGCCCCAACCTTTATAACCACCAGTTGACACCAAAGAGCCTTTTAGAGCCTCTTTAGGATCTGTCGTTGGTTTACCTTCCGCGTCCACAGCCCAGCCCAAAGGAATGTTTTCCCCAGCACTTGCTGCCATAGTAATTTTACCCAGTGCAACAGCAGAGGTGCTTTGATCAAATTGAAACGCCACACCACCATCTTTTGCAGGGATGGACATCGCAATCGGGTTTGTACCAATTACAGCTTTATATCCATTGGGTGGAGACACCACAGGGGATGCATTGGTAAACCCAATACCGATCATACCTGCATTCGCAATTTGTTCGGTAAAGTAACCAAGAGATGTACAGGTATGTGAGTGGCAAATCGCCAAGGCGCATGTCCCTGCTTCCTGAGCTACCATAATCGCTTCGGGTAAACCGCGGGCAAATGCAGGCTGTGCAAAACCCAAGTGTGCATTAACCTGAACGCTTGCTGTTTTTGGTTTAGAAACAACTGGTTCAACCGTTCCATTCACACGTCCAGATGCGAGTTGCGTACAATAGCTTTCCAGATAATATAGCCCGCAAATCAGGTTTCCAACGGATTCTGCCTTACGCACAGCTTTGGCAACTTCGGTTGCAACAAATTCATTCGCCCCATGGCGTATCAAAGCTGCTTTTGATTGCTCAAAAACGTCATTTAAGCTTACTGTTACCTGTGTCATGTGCTTCTCCCAAAGCTAATTCTTATTCTGCTAAAGCTTCTAACTCTAACCATTCTTCCTCTGCTGCATCTAATGCAGCTTGGCGTTCAATCAATGCATCCGTTGCTTTTTGAAACTTTAACGGTTCTTTTGTAAACAATTCTGGATCAGACATAAACTCTTGAAGCTTAGAAATTTCAATTTCTAGGCGCTCCATAATGCTCGGTAATTTTTCCAGGCGATGCTTTTGCGTAAAGCTTAAACAATTATCGACAATTGCATCATCTGCCTTATCAACGTTTTTACCTGCTTTAGCCTTCTTTGTTGCCTTCACACTCTCGTCTAGGGTCTCTTTACGCTGTGCACGATAATCAGACCAACCACCAGCATAGACGGTGGCATTCCCATCGCCTTCCATTGCAATGGTTGTGGTGGCGACAAGGTCAAGGAAATCACGATCGTGGCTGACAAGAATTACAGAACCATCATAACCATCTAGGATTTCTTGCAATAAATCTAATGTTTCTACATCCAAATCATTTGTAGGTTCATCAAGGATCAACAAATTGCTTGGCTTTGCCATAATTCGCGCCAGTAACAAACGTGCCTTTTCGCCACCAGACAGTGCAGACACAGGCCCACGGGCTTGGTTATCGTCAAAAAGGAATTCTTTGAGATATCCCACAACATGCTTAGGGTTTCCCCGCACCATGATCTGGTCATTCTTACCTGACACCCCCAGCTCTTTATCCATTGTCAGCGTATCCCACAGGCTGGCCTTTGGATCTAATTGCGCACGGTTCTGATCAAAAATAGCAGGAACCAAGTTTGTACCCAATTTAATTATCCCACTGTCAGGTTCTGTCTGACCAGTTAAGATATTCAACAGTGTGGTTTTACCCACCCCATTTGGTCCTACCAACGCGATACGTTCACCGCGCATCACACGCAGATCAAGGTTTTGAACAATAGGTTTATCATAAGCCTTGCTTATCCCTATGGCCTCTACCACCAATTTCCCAGACTTTGGCCCTGTATCCAGCGCCATAGCCGCCGTACCTGTACGTTTGATTTGCCCTGCCTTCTCGCCCCGCAAATCAGCCAAACGACGTACACGTCCTTGGTTCCGTTTACGACGGGCAGATATACCTTCAACAGCCCAGCGACCCTCCGCTTTGATCAAGCGGTTCAACTTATGGCGTTGTTGATCTTCTTCTTCGAACATCTTATCACGCCAGTCCTCAAAGGCTTCAAAGCCTTTCGGATGTTGTCGGACAAGACCGCGATCGACCCAAATGATGCCTTTGGTCAATGTGCGCAGGAATGTTCTATCGTGGCTGATCAACACAAACGCTTTACGTGTGGTGCGTAAATGATCCTCTAGCCAAGCAATCGCTTCCACGTCTAGGTGGTTGGTCGGCTCGTCTAAAAGCATTAAATCAGGGTCTTCTGCAACAATCTTGGTCAAAGCAGCGCGTCTGCGCTCCCCACCTGATGCAGTGCTTGGATCACGGTCCAAATCTAATTTTAAACCTTCTGCAACCATGTCCACACGGTACGCATCCACTTGGTCCAGTGAGGCCATCGCATAATCGCGTAATGAATCATACCCTGACAAATCAGGGTCTTGCTCCATATAGCCTACGGATTGACGAGGGCTTAAGAACCGATTGCCTTCATCCGCTTGCACCAAATTTGCAATCACTTTCAAAAGTGTCGACTTACCCGATCCATTACGTCCCACAAGGCACAAACGCGCGCCTTCTGATATCACAAGATCAAGTCCTGTGAACAAAGGGTTTCCGCCAAAATTAAGGCGTATATCGGAGAGGGTCAAAATCGGAGGTGCAGCCATGGTCCCCCCTATCGCGCTAGAATGATAATTGGTCAAGCCATCAATTCACCACGCCATCTATCTATATTGGACTTATTTTAACAAATAAGCGCATTTTATCTCCACTCCTTGCTTGCCAGTCATCCCTCATCGCCCTAAAAACCTTTGAAAGATTTTAAAGGGATGGATGATTATGCTCGGTTCAATGCGCACGAATAAGAAAAACCAAACTGTGGTTTGGATCATCTTAGGCCTATTGGTCGTAGGTTTAATCGGCTTTGGTGGTGCTGGCGCAGGTGGCGGAACTATTCGGACTATTGCAACTGTTGGTGATGAGAAAGTCAGCGTAGATTCCTATGCCCAAGCTGTAAATTCCTCTCTTAACAGCCTATCCCAGCAAGCGGGCCGTCAATTGACCGCTTTGGAAGCGGAACAATTAGGCTTACAACGCCAAGTTATGGACGGCCTTTTAACAACCGCAGCCTTAGATGATGCAACACGCAAGCTTGGTATCAGTGTTGGTGACGCTGCCGTGCGCACGCAATTACTCGCAACATCTGCCTTTCAAGGTATTGATGGCAGCTTTGATCGTGAAGCTTATGAATTTGCTCTTGAACGCGCACGTTTATCCCCCGCTCAGTATGATGACATCCTACGCAAACAAGCCGCACGGGTATTTATGCAATCTGCAATCGTAAATGGTGTCCAATCCCAAGGTACGCAAACACAGGCGTTGTTGTCTTACGATCGTGAAACACGTGATTTTACATGGGTGGAGTTGACGGTTGATGCTTTAAATGATGCAATTTCAGAACCAACAGCAGATCAAATCAAATCCCAATACGAGGCAACGCCACTCGCCTATACAGCGCCACAAACACGTGAGATCACATATGCATGGTTAACCCCTGAAATGTTATCAGATCAGGTCAACATCGAAGAAGCCCTTATTCAAGAATCATATGACCTACAACCTGACCGTTTCAATAAAGCGGAAAAACGCAATTTGGAACGCGTGGTTTTCAGTACATTAGAAGAAGCAGAAGCAGCGCGTTCTGGTATCGATGCGGGAACACAGACGTTTGACACTGTATTGGCAGATCGTGGTTTAGCACCAGCAGATGCAGCTCTTGGTGACGTACAAATCGGTGGTATCGCAAAAGCAGCTGCAGATGTAATCTTTGCATCAACGGAAACAGGCATTATCGGTCCAGTTGAATCGTCACTCGGTCCTGCATTGTTCCGTATCAATGCTGTATTGGCAGCAGATGTAACACCGTTTGAAGACGCAAGAGCAGAAATCGTTGGTGAATTGGCTGGTGAAGCAGCCCGTCGTTTGGTTGGCGACTTATTAGAAGATATTGATGACCTTTTGGCAGGTGGTGCAACGATCGAAGAGCTGGCAAGTGACACAGATATGGAACTTGGCACAATTTCATTATCCGCTGAGAATGTTGGCGGTATAGCCGCTTATGAAAACTTCCGAACAATCGCCAATCAAACACAAAAAAGCGATTTCCCAGAGATCAACAGTCTCGCAGATGGTGGTATCTTTTCTCTGCGCGTAGATGAGATCAAAGAACCGACACTTCGCCCATTAAACGATGTAAAAGGCCAAGTGATTGCAGACTGGAAAGCTGCGGAAACTGTACGTTTGCTAACAGCAGAGGCAGAAGGCCTAAAAGACGGCTTGAACATCGGTGGTAGCTTTAATGTATATGCCACAAACATCGAAAAAGATGTACGCCGCTCTGGTTTTATTGAAAACACACCTTTGGGCCTATTGGACATTGTTTATAACCTAGACACAAATAAAGCTGCAGTCATTGCAGGATCAAACAGCGTGTTTGTAGCGCGTTTGGATAATGTAAACACGTTTGATGCAACGACAGAGGAAAACAAATCTTTAGTAGAAACCATCCAACAACGTTTGGACAGCCAAATTGCAAATGATTTACTCTCTACATTCTCAAGTGCTTTGCGTGCAAATGCAGATGTTTCAATCAATCAAGAAGCCATCAATCAAATCAATGCGCAACTAACAGGCGGTTACGGAAACTAATATGAACTTATCGCCAGAATTTCCCGCTTTTGAAGCAAATTTTAAAGCTGGTAAAAACCAAGTCGTCTATACACGTCTGGTTGCTGACCTAGATACACCTGTATCTTTGATGATGAAGTTATCACAAGCTGGTAAAAACAGCTTTATGTTGGAATCTGTGACAGGCGGTGATGTAAAAGGGCGTTATTCTATTTTAGGAATGAAACCTGATCTTATTTGGGATTGTAACGGCACCACATCGCGTGTGAATCGTTCAGCTCGCTTTGATGAAAATGCATTTGAAGAGCTATCAGATGATCCCTTAACAACGTTGCGCGCATTGATTTCTGAAAGCCGTATTGATTTGCCAGCAGACTTGCCACCTATGGCATCTGGTCTGTTTGGTTACCTTGGTTATGACATGATCCGTCTGGTGGAAAACCTACCAGACGTGAACCCTGATCCAATCGAGTTACCTGATGCAGTGATGATCCGTCCTTCTGTGGTCGTTATTATCGATGGTGTAAAAGGCGAGATTACTGTCATATCTCCAGTTTGGGCCAATGCTGAACAAAATGCGCGTGCCGCTTACAACCAAGCCGCCGAACGCGTTATGGATGCAGTTGCCGATCTTGACCGCCCTATTGCCTCTGAAACGCGTGATTTCGGCGATATGGATACAACGGATACATCCGTGTCAAATACAACCAAAGAAGATTACTTTAAGGTCGTTGAAAAAGCCAAAGATTACATTCGTGCTGGCGACATCTTTCAAGTGGTGCCATCTCAACGTTGGACGCAGGATTTCAAACTGCCGCCATTTTCTTTGTACCGCGCCCTGCGCCGTACAAACCCATCACCTTATATGTTCTATTTCAACTTTGGCGATTTCCAAGTGATCGGAGCAAGCCCTGAAATCCTTGTGAAAGTTCAAGATGGCGAAGTAACCATTCGCCCAATCGCAGGCACACGTATGCGTGGCAAAACACCAGAAGAAGACAAAGCTCTAGAACTTGATCTGTTGGCTGATCCAAAAGAATTAGCCGAGCATTTAATGCTATTGGATTTGGGCCGCAACGATGTCGGCCGTGTTGCTAAAATTGGTACTGTGAACCCGAATGAGCAGTTCATCATCGAGCGCTATAGCCATGTTATGCACATTGTGTCCAACGTGGTTGGTGAACTCTCTGATGATCATGATGCCATCTCCGCACTATTGGCTGGTTTGCCTGCTGGGACTGTGTCTGGTGCCCCTAAAGTACGTGCAATGGAAATCATCGACGAATTGGAAACCGAAAAGCGCGGTGTGTACGGCGGCGGTGTAGGTTATTTCTCGGCTGGTGGAGATATGGACATTTGTATTGCCCTACGAACAGCGGTCACAAAAGATAAAAAACTTTACATACAAGCTGGTGGTGGTGTCGTCTATGATAGTGATCCAGAGGCTGAATTTGAAGAAACTGTCAATAAATCCAATGCTTTGCGACAAGCAGCGAAAGATGCTGGATTGTTTGTGGATTTTAAATCTGGGAACTGATTCCTACATTAAATCCACTTTTGGCACCAAATTTTCACAATCATGCCCTATAGCCGCCCCAAACCAAAACTTATACTTTAGTTAGTATTTGGTTACCTCAGTATTAGTTCCCCACCTCATCCGAAGCTGCCCAAAGGATAGAACTAATGGCCCTTAATTATGATTTTGATGTCGCTGCTGACATCCCTCGTGACTTATTCCTAGAAACACCAGCACAGAACAAAAACTGCGCCCCCAATAGCGGTATGGGACGTATGGTTATGTTCCGTGATCCGAAAACAGTTGCTGCATTCAACGCAGCTCCTCGCAAAATTCAAAAAGTCTTTAAGGACGCACGCTTTGGAAACCGTGTTTCACTAAGCCGTATGACAAAAGGATATTTTCCACAGATAGAAGAAGATTTTAGAACCTTTGTATTCCAAGAACTTGAAAAGAACCTCATAGAACAATTGGCAGATCAAGAGCTTAACGAGCTGCTAAGTGACGCCCCAAAAGAAGAAGAACAAAAAAACTACTGTTTTTTCAATCGCATGAAAAACAATAAACCTTCTGCAAAGATCGCGCCTAAAGATACTTTTAACGTACGCGATTTCATTCATGCAACAACAAGTGCAAGATGCGTAAAAATGCCAGAAAAAGTGGTTGAGAACTTAAAACGTCCTGCAGGTTCCCTGAGCTTGAAAGACGGCGTTGTAACTTTCTGTGTAAGCATCAAGGGAACCCCCTCTATTTTGGTTTGATTTGAGATGCGATTATTGCGCGAGGCTGGCGGTTTGGTTGGCGCGATATGAGGATTTTTCTGATGAGCAAGCGACGGGCTGGGCGAGGTTCCAAATACACGGATGATTTTAAGCGACGGCTAGTGGCGGAGAGCCAAGGTGATGGCGTGAGTGTTCCGATGGTCTCGCGGCGTCATGATGTGCCACCCCGCCGGATTTACGCGTGGCGCGGTGATGCGCGGTTCCAGCCGGACGCGTCGGGTGATACCGGCTTCATACCAGTCGAAGTGGCAAACAGTGATACTGATGTTTCATCTGTGCTGCCAGAAGCGCAGCTTACAACCAGTCCCCAGATTGAGATCACTTTGGAGAATGGGCGCAAGCTGAGCGTGAGCGGTGGGGTTGATGCGGGCTTTGTGCTGGAATTGGCGCGTGGGCTGGCGGCATGATCCCGGTACTGGCGGATGCAAAGATCTGGCTGGCGGCGGGGGTGACTGACATGCGGCGCGGGTTCAACGGTCTGGCCGTTCAGACCGAGCAGGTTCTGGGGGGTGATCCTTACTCCGGCCATCTGTTTTTGTTCCGAGGGCGACGCGGTGATCAGATCAAGATGATCTGGTGGGATGGTCAGGGCGCGTGCCTGTTTACCAAGCGCCTTGAACGGGGTCGGTTTATCTGGCCCTCTGCTCAGGAAGGTAAGATCAACCTGAGCCGTGCGCAGCTTGCGATGCTGATGGAAGGTCTGGATTGGCGTATGCCGCTCAAGACATGGCGACCCAAGATGGTAGGTTAGAGGCAATGTTTTATGGGTATTTCTGACGTTTTGGGATTCCCATGAGGCCCTTGATTTGGTAAGGAGTGGCATGAGTAAGACCCCTCCAAATCTGGCTGATTTGCCCCCTGACGTGCAGGCGTTTGTGGCCGCACAAGCGGCGGAATTGGCTCGTAAAGACGCGGAGTTGTTGGGGCTGTCGTTGAGCCATGCCACAGCGCAAAAGCGCCTTGAAAATGAGATGGAAGCGGCTCTTGCTGCGGAGCGCGCCGCCCATGCGCTTGCCATTATGAGCAGAGATACCCTGATTGCCGATCTGCGCCTGCAATTGCACGGACATAAAAAACATCGCTTCGGTTCAAAGTCAGAAAGCAGCACACAGCTGGCGCTGGCGCTGATCCTTGAAGATCTTGAAATCGAACAAGCCGCTGAGACGGATGATGAGAATGGGCCCTCTGACGCTGAGACCACAAAGCCGCCGCGTACCCCGCGCAAGCGCAAACCTTTCCCCAAGGGGCTCAAGCGGGTCAAAAAGACCATCACGCCCAGTGATGCTTGCACCGACTGTGGTGGCAGCTTCAAAGTGCTCGGGACAGATGTGATGGAAGAACTGGAATATGTGCCCGGCCATTACGTCGTAAAACAACTTGAGCGCCCACGACTGGCCTGCACCTGTTGTGAGAAGGTGGTTCAGGCCGAGATGCCAAGCCGTCCTATTCCCAAGAGCTTTGTCGGCCCTGCGTTGATGGCCCACATCTTGTGCTGCAAATACGGCTATCATCTGCCGCTGTATCGACAGAGCCAGATGTTTGAGAATGAAGGCATCGATCTGAGCGGGTCGCTCATGGCCAACTGGGTCGGCAAATGCACTAAGCTGTTGGAGCGCGTGGCTGATGCCATCCGGGATCACGTTTTTGAGGCGCAAGCGATCTTCATGGACGACACCACGGTCAAACTGCTCCAAAAGGGCAAGGGACGCGGTAATAACAAGACAAAAACCGCGCGGCTCTGGGTCTATGCCAGAGATGAGAGCGCCTGGGCGAGCGGCGCACCACCGGCGGTGTGGTATCAGTTCTCCACCAACCGGGGCGCAGAACATCCGAGCAAACATCTCAAGCCCTACAAGGGCTATGCCCATGCGGATGCCTATGCTGGGTATAATGACGCCTATCGGACGGGGCGCGTCAAAGAGATGGCCTGCATGGCCCATGTTCGGCGGGATTTTTATAGCCTGTTTGAAAGTCTGAAGCTGCCCGTGGCGGGCGAAGCCGTTCTGCGCATTCGAAAGCTCTATGATGTTGAGGCACAAGCGCGGGGTCTGGCGCCTGCTGAGCGCGTGGCCCTGCGTCAGGAATATGCCAAGCCGATCTTTGATGAGTTGGAAATCTGGCTCAAGGAGCAGCTGGGCAAGATCTCCGTTAAGACGCCGCTGGCCAAGGCGATCAGATATGCGCTCGCGCGCATGCCAAAGGCGCGGCCCTATCTCGACAATGGCTTTCTGGAAATCGACAACAACACAGCCGAGCGTGCGGTGCGCCCTGTGGCCGTTGGACGTAAGAACTACCTGTTCATGGGATCAGAGGCAGGTGGAAAATCCGCCGCCATAGCCTACACCCTCATCGAAACCGCCAAGATGAACAACGTCAATCCCGAAGCCTGGCTCGCATGGGTGCTCGAGCGCATCCAGGATCATCCCGCAAACCGTATGCAAGATCTCCTACCGTGGGCCTATCAGGAGATGATCGAGGAGCGGGAACAAAGCGTTATAGCGGCATGATCGGCCCCCGTGATTCAGCGGCACTCCCAGAGCAAGGGGATCTGTTTGAAGAGCGCGGGAATTGGCAAGGGCCAGATACCTCACAGCACGACTTGGGCGTTGAAAACCTTGAAGGCTTGTCCGACAAAGACCTCGTCGAGAAGACGGCAAAGGCTACACTGTCCAACGTCGACCTGCTGTGCGCCCAGATTGTGGAACGGGGCTTGGGAGATATAGCCGTTCCGGGTCTCGTCGCGCTTTGGAACCGGTTTAAGGGGTTCGGAATTGCGACCCCTTTACCAGAACAAAAGCTTGCCTTGGAAACTCTTCGCGCCATTGGGAATGAAGCTGCAAAAAAAGAAATCAGCAAGATCCTTGGCGCACAGGACTTGCCCGACAGCTTGCTCCCGTTTGTGTTGCAAGCCGCTGTGAGCGTGGGCTTGAAGCTGCCTCAGGCACAAATCTTGCCATGGCTGGAACACGGCGCACCAACAGTCCGTGCCCAAGCCTTCATCCTTATACAATCGAACAGCCCACAGCGAAGCACCTTGGAAATCGGGTTCAGCGACCCAGACCCTTCAGTCCGACGAACCGCTCTGACAGTGGCGGGGAATCTGGGCCATATCAGCGCAAGGGCAGGATTGCTTGCCGAGTTCCGGAAAAATCCAACCAGCCAAAAGATCGAAGCGCTTTTAACTGTCGCCGATGACGACATCGTTGTTGAAATCGGAAGATACGCACTGGAAAATCCGCCTCACCGGTGCCTCATCGCAAGTGAACTTGAGGCTCTGGACACACCCAAAGCCCGAAAGCTGGCCCAACGAATCAACGATCAGATAATGCAGCGTTGATGTTTACTTGGAACCTCGGCCACCCCGTCGCTTGATCATCAGAAAAATCCTCATATCACGCCAGCCACATCGCCAGCCTCGCGCAATAATCGCAGCTCAAGTCAGACCAAAATAGAGGGGGTTCCCTTGATGCTTACCTTTCTGTGCTGCTCTTGCACCTAGATTGTTCATCTTAGCTTACACGTCAATATATGCTGCTACACAAGTAAACGTTCTTATGTAAAACGCTTATTTACCCAAAAGCACAGCCGATGCAGGGGCAATAGCCACGCTTTGCCCTTTCGAACTCAGGATCCAGCTTGCTAATGCAGCAACTGTATCTTTTGCAGTGGTTCCAAGAATGATAGCATTCCCATCACGTCCTGCATCTAAAGAAGCGCGGTCTAAATAACGAGCTATCAGTGCTTTGTTTTCGCGGTTTACATCTAAAATACGTGATACTTTAGAGGCTTTAACGCCTTTGGATTTTGCAGAGCGATCGACAGAGTTCAAACCTTTGGCGTATGTGATCAAACCGTGACCCGTTTCGACAAAACTGTCGACAACAACATCAGATGTACGGCTGTTCTTTTGTAATTTGGCAAGAGGATTATCGATCAAGCCCACAGCGTTTGGCACCGATGTAAACAATACATCCAAAGCATCTTTAACTTGATCAGGGTTTAATGCGATATTCAACGCAGCCGTACGCTCTTTTGGTGCCATCGCAATAATTTCAAAACCAGCAGCTCTGTAGGCTAATGCGCGTTCTGATGCATCTGGTGCATCTGTGCGGATCGCAATGGTAATCGGCGCATTTAAAGTTTGAAGTTTATCAATATCCAATCCCTTAGCCCCAATATCTTCTAATATAACTCCCATCAAAGGGCGATCACTGCCAGAAAACTCAATAGCATTGAATATTAAAGCATTACCATCAGAGATTTTGTCTTCTTCTTTAGGAGATTCTGGCGCAGGGTCTTCTTTAGGAGATTCTGGCGCAGGGTCTTCTTTAGAAATCGACGGTAATGACGACGATGGTTTTTGACCAATCGTTATACCTTCGTCTTTCGCGGGCTCTTCGATGGCTTCAGCAACAGGCTCTTCTGGTGCCTCTGGTTCAATCGTCGGCAGTTTAATCTTTTTCTTTTCTGGTACAGATTCAGGTTCCGTCCCAAGCAGATCATCTTTAGGTTCTGGCGTTACAACAGCAACGTCTTCATCTTTAGGCTCTGATGTGGTTTCTTTTACAGGGTCTTCTGTTTTTTCAATCTCTGAAGAAACTTCTACTGACGTATCTTCAACAGTCACTTCTGTTGTAGTGGCATCTTCCGAAACAACTGTTTCTTCATTCTTAGGAGTAACCTCAACAGACTTTGTTTCTTCAACAACAGCTGCTTGTTCTGTTTTTGTCGCTTCTAAGAAGGACAATTCTTCAATTTGCGGTACAAAAGTTGCGACACCAGTCACTGCAGCACCACCAACGCCCAATCCTACGATAAATCCGGATAAACCTTTAACTGCTGACATATTGCCTTGCTCCTTATAAAACGCAGGTCTGTCTATTGACCATTGTCGCCTACTCGGGGCATGTATAGCGCAGAATTTCACAGGGTTCACCCCTGTTTTGACGTGTAATTGGAATAAACTGATGCTGCTTTTAATCGATAACTACGACAGCTTTACATATAATCTTGTTCACTATGTGGGTGAATTGGGTGCTGATGTCGTTGTAAAACGTAATGATGAACTGAATGTACAAGAGGCAATGGCGTTAAACCCATCTGCAATCATGCTGTCCCCTGGCCCATGTGACCCTGATCAAGCAGGTATTTGTTTGGCAATCACACAAGCTGCTGCAGAAACAAAAACACCTCTAATTGGCGTATGTTTAGGTCATCAAGCAATTGGTCAAGCCTTTGGCGGCAAAGTTGTACGTCACACAGATATTGTACACGGTAAAATGGGTACAATGCACCATAACAACACGTCCCTTTTCGCAGGTCTGCCAAGCCCGTTTGAAGCAACACGCTATCATTCCTTAGTTATTGACCGCGAAACATTGCCAGAGTGCCTTGAAGTCACAGCATGGTTAGAAGATGGCACTATCATGGGATTAAGGCATAAAGAGTTGCCGATCCACGGCTGTCAATTCCACCCTGAGAGCATTGCATCCGAACATGGACACGCCATGTTGAAAAACTTCCTTGATGAAGCAAAGGAACTGGCATGAGCGACGCCTTAAAACCCCTGATCGGCAAAGCTGCTGACGGCCCTTTGACACGTGCAGAAGCAGAAGCTGCATTCGATATAATCATGGAAGGCGAAGCAACGCCTTCTCAAACAGGTGGTTTACTGATGGCCATGCGTACACGCGGCGAAACTGTCGAAGAATACGCAGCGGCAGCCGCTGTCATGCGCGCCAAATGCAATCCTGTCAAAGCACCAGAAGGTGCCATTGATATCGTGGGTACAGGCGGCGACGGTAAATCCACGTTAAACATCTCAACTGCCACTGCAATTGTGACCGCTGGTGCAGACGTTGTTGTTGCAAAACACGGTAATAAAAACCTAACATCAAAATCGGGCACCGCTGATGCGCTGTCAGTTTCAGGGGTCAACGTAATGGTTGGGCCAGATGTAGTTGAACGCGCAATCAACGAGGCTGGCATCGGCTTTATGATGGCCCCAATGCATCATCCAGCCGTGCGTCACGTAATGCCAACCCGAATGGAATTGGGCACGCGAACAATTTTTAACATTCTTGGCCCACTAACCAATCCTGCTGGTGTAAAACGTCAGCTGACTGGTGCCTTTTCCCGCGAAATGATCCGGCCTATGGCGGAGGTGTTACTTGAACTTGGTTCCGAAAAAGCATGGTTGGTACATGGTTCTGACGGCACAGACGAGATTTCCATCGCAGGCGTCACATGGGTAGCTGCTCTTGAAGATGGCAAAGTCATAGACCACGAGATCAATCCAGAAGATGCAGGTCTGCCAGTTCATCCGTTCGAAACAATCAAAGGTGGCGATCCAGAATATAACGCAGCAGCAATGGCTGCATTATTAGGCGGTGAAGCCTCTGCTTACCGCGATGCGGTTCTGTTGAATACAGCTGCAGCTTTGGTTGTGGCTGATAAAGCCAACAACCTGAAAGCAGGTGTCGAAATTGCCAAGGAAAGCATCGACAGCGGCAAGGCAAAAGAAAAACTAGCGCTACTGGCAAAAATCACATCAGAGGCATCATAAATGGCTGATATCTTAGATAAAATCAAAGAATACAAACTGGAAGAAATCGTTGCGCAAAAACGTGCTTTACCATTTCATGACTTGGAATTTATGGCCAAGGAAGCCAGCCCAACGCGCGGTTTTGCAGCAGCTTTAGAAAAAGCTTGTAAAACGGGGTACGGCCTGATTGCAGAAATCAAAAAAGCTAGCCCATCCAAAGGCCTTATTCGTCCAGACTTTAACCCACCTGCTCTTGCAGAAGCCTATCAGGAAGGTGGTGCTACCTGTTTATCTGTTCTGACAGACACACCAAGTTTCCAAGGTGCGCCTGAATTCCTAACCCAAGCGCGTGCGGCCTGTGATTTGCCAGCTCTACGCAAAGATTTCATGTATGACACTTACCAAGTCGCTCAAGCCCGCGCATGGGGTGGTGATTGTATCCTGATCATCATGGCTTCCGTATCTGACGGCCAAGCCAATGAATTAGAAGCTTGTGCCTTTGAATGGGGCATGGATGTGCTTTTAGAGGTACATGACGGCGAAGAATTAGATCGCGCGCTGAACTTGAAGTCCCCTCTTCTTGGCATCAACAACCGCAATCTGAAAACATTTGATGTGACTTTGGACACCACACGTGATCTGTCGCGCAATGTGCCATCTGACCGTCATATGGTCACAGAGAGTGGCATTTTTAAACCTGAAGACATGGCTGAAATGGCCGCTGTCGGTGCGCGCAGCTTCCTAATAGGTGAAAGCTTGATGCGTCAGGATAATGTAGCAGAAGCAACCAAAGCATTACTTGCCAATCCGGTGAAAGCAGCATGAGCGGAAAACTAACCCATTTCGACGACCAAGGTGCCGCCCATATGGTGGATGTGTCTGACAAAGACATCACAGCCCGTATTGCGACTGCCAAAGGGCGCATCATCATGGAACCCGCCACATTGGCAATGATTGCCACAGGCACTGCCAAAAAAGGCGACGTTCTGGGGATCGCACGTTTGGCTGGCATTATGGCCGCTAAGAAAACACCAAACCTGATCCCCCTGTGTCACCCACTGCCAATCACAAAGGTATCCGTGGAACTGTCTGTGAACGAGGCCAGTAATTGCGTTGACATCGAGGCAACCGTGAAAACCACTGGTCAAACTGGTGTGGAAATGGAAGCATTAACAGCCGTAAATGTTGCGGCTTTAACAGTTTATGACATGGTTAAAGCAGTCGATAAAGCCATGCAAATCAGCGATATACGTGTCGTCCTTAAAGATGGCGGAAAATCTGGATTATACGAAGGTCAATAATGATAACAGTTGAAGAAGCCCTAGCCAAAGTCCTAGATTTATTCACACCGTTAGACGTAGAAATAATCCCAATTGCCGAAGCAGGCGGACGTATATTAGCCCGCGATGTAGCAGCCACACACAACCAGCCTCCTTTTGCCAGCTCTGCTATGGATGGCTATGCAGTCATAGCCGCTGATATTCATACAGCTGCCGTATTAACAGTAATCGGCGAAAGTGCAGCAGGCTCACGGTTCGACGGTGATATTGCCTCTGGTCAAGCCGTGCGTATTTTTACAGGTGCTCCTGTTCCAACCAGTGCAGGTAAAATCCTAATCCAAGAGGATTGCACCCGCGACGGCGACACAATCACAGTGTCTGACAGCATCGATACAGCTGCCTATGTCCGCCCTGCTGGCGGTGATTTTGCGATTGGCGATACGTTATCCGCCCCGTTACATATTGGCCCTAATGAAATCTCATTATTGGCGGCGATGAACATACACGCCATACCAGTACGCCGCAAACCTATTATTGCGCTCGTCGCCACAGGAGATGAGCTTGTCTATCCTGGTAGTGCGCTTGGCCCCGATAATATCGTCAGTTCCAATAATTTCGGCCTAAAAACTATGGTAGAAGCGGCAGGCGCAGAAGCGCGCATATTACCAATAGCCCGTGATAATGAACCCGCTTTGCGCACGGTACTGGATTTGTGTGAAGGCGCTGATGTGATTGTCACACTGGGTGGCGCCTCTGTTGGGGATCATGATCTGATCGGCAAAATGGCCCAAGGGTCAGATATGAATACCAGCTTTTACAAAGTTGCTATGCGTCCCGGAAAACCGCTTATGGCTGGTCAGTACAATGGTACGCCACTTATTGGTTTACCTGGAAATCCTGTCAGCTCGATCGTTTGTGGTCATGTTTTTCTTCGTCCAGCAATCAACGCAATGTTAGGATTAGAAGCCAAAGCTCTGCCACGAGAGATAGCCACTTTAGGTCAAGATATTGGTAAAAATGGCCCTCGCGCCCATTACATGCGTGCCTGCCTAGAACTGATAGACGGTGTTCCAACATGCAAACCTTTTGATCGACAAGACAGCTCCTTACTGTCTGTGTTGGCAAAAGCAAATTGTTTGATGGTACGACCAGCAAATGAATCCGCCAAGGAAACTGGCGATACAGTAGAAGTTATTCGTTTATCTTAAAAATCTGAATATGGTTTGTTATGAATAAGTTCAGATAGATGTGAGACTGTTTTTTTGTTGCCAAGATTTAGGCGGCCTCGGAGACTGAGTATTGTAAAAAACCAACTCACGAGGCCAATATGCAAATCATAAGACTGCACAAGAGCGTTTATAAACTTTATGCTTGGGCGCGGACACAAGAATGTTTGGATGCGTACCGTATCAAATACGAAGACACGGTTCGGCAATGGGAAGCTTTACGCGCAGAGGGTGTTTCTCTAGCAAAATGCGCTGAATTTGTCGGCATCTCTCGGTCTACTTATTATCGCTACAAGCGGGTTTTGAAGGATTTGGCGCAAGGGATTATGCCGCCATCAAAGGCCCCAAAACACCGCAATAAGTCACAGTGGGGTGAGGCAGAAAAACAGTTGGTGCTCGAAATTCGCCGCGACAATAAAACCTACGGTAAGGAAAAAATAGGGGCCATCTTGCGGCGCGATAAAAACCAAATCATAAGCGATAGCACCGTGGGGCGTATCTTGGGTTTTCTACGCAAGAAAGGCCTGATTACACGATCAAGGTCTGCACCACAAAAGCGCAAGCGTAACTTCTCCAAGGGCCACGCCAAAGGATGGAAATATAAGGATTACAAAGATATAGAGATTGGAGAACGTGTGCAGATCGACCACATGACTGCCACGAAAAACGGCGTCACCTGCAAGCACTTTCAGGCCTGGGAACGGCGTAGCAAGCACATCCACGCGCAAATTTATTCGAATGCCACCGCACGCTCTGCCAAACGGTTTTTGGAAGAGCTTGTGGAAATAGCTCCCTATAAAATCCTCTCAATTCAAGTTGATGGTGGCTCCGAGTTTATGGCCGATTTTGAGACGGCGTGTGAGCAGATGAAAATCCCGCTCATTGTATTGCCGCCAGCCAGACCGAAATACAATGGTGGCGTTGAGCGTGGAAACCGCACCTTCCGCGAGGAATTCTATGATTGTTGTGATCTGATTGCCGATAGCATTGGAGCTATGCGGTTTGAACTGAGAAAAGCTGTCGAAAAATATAACACATTCAGACCACATCACGCCTTGAAAGGTAAGACACCCAGGGCAATCGCATGAAAAAGTTAGCAGGTGACAAATGAGGTGAGGGTTGATTCAATGAGTGAACTTTTAGCTTTTATTGAGGTCACTACCCATGTCCAATGCCGACGCACCCGACAGCCATTCCATTGATTTTCTTACGCATTTTTCTACTTTATCTGACCCACGACAACAAACAAAGCTGCTTTACCCTATGGCAGAGGTTTTGCTTTTGACGTTATGTGCCGTGTTGTCCGGGGCGAATGACTGGGTCGCTATTTCTGCGTTTGGGACAAAGAAACTGGCCTTTTTACGGAAATTCTTGCCCTTTTCGGACGGAACACCCTCACATGATCAACTGGGAAACATCTACGCCGCACTGGATGCCAATCATTTTCAGGCCTGCTTTATGGAGTGGGTCGCCTCCTTAAACAGCACCCTTAGCGGGGTCGTGGCGATAGATGGTAAAACCTCACGTCGCAGCTTGGATAAGGCTGGCAGCAAGGCCGCAATTCACATGATCTCGGCCTGGAGTTCAGAGTTGAACCTGACACTTGCCCAACGGCAGGTGGACGGCAAATCCAATGAGATCACGGCCATACCGGAACTGTTAGACCTCCTGACGATAAAGGGGGCTATTGTCACTATAGATGCTATGGGATGTCAGCGTGATATTGCCGATAAAATCATCACCAAACAAGCGGATTATGTTTTGGCCTTAAAGGGTAATCAAGGTGCCCTTCGCAAAGACACCGAACTGTTCATGAAAGAACAGGACGCTGTGGATTTTGCAGACACAACAGTAACTTACCATGAGGACGTAGAAAAATCACATGGACGTATTGAAACAAGAAAAGTCACTGTTTGCTCGGATATTGAATGGCTGATGGAGCGGCACAATTGGCCCGGATTGGAAAGCATCGTGATGGTCCAATACTGCGCAACACTTCAAGACAAGACCCGTTCAGAGACACGCTTTTACATCTCATCCATGACCTGTGACGCCGAAGCTCACGCAAAAGCTATCCGCGACCACTGGGGTATTGAAAACGGGCTGCATTGGGTCATGGATATGGTGTTTCGTGATGATGAATGTCGTATCCGTAAAGGAAACGCGCCAGCTAATTTTACAACGATCAAGCACGCCGCCAACAACATGCTGCGCTCCGTAAAGGGAAAGCAAAGCCTCAGGTTAAAGCGACACTTGGCGGCTTGGGACGAGGATTTTCTTTTCCAGATAATTCAGGGGTAAAACTCATGCGATTGCCCTGGTAAGACACCCATGGAGTACCTTCGAATCACTCAGGCCGAAGCCGCGTGAGTCTCAAAACACATGAACCTATACAGTTAACACAGGGCAATCGCATGAAAAAGTTAGCAGGTGACAAATGAGGTGAGGGTTGATTCAATGAGTGAACTTTTAGCTTTTATTGAGGTCACTACCCATGTCCAATGCCGACGCACCCGACAGCCATTCCATTGATTTTCTTACGCATTTTTCTACTTTATCTGACCCACGACAACAAACAAAGCTGCTTTACCCTATGGCAGAGGTTTTGCTTTTGACGTTATGTGCCGTGTTGTCCGGGGCGAATGACTGGGTCGCTATTTCTGCGTTTGGGACAAAGAAACTGGCCTTTTTACGGAAATTCTTGCCCTTTTCGGACGGAACACCCTCACATGATCAACTGGGAAACATCTACGCCGCACTGGATGCCAATCATTTTCAGGCCTGCTTTATGGAGTGGGTCGCCTCCTTAAACAGCACCCTTAGCGGGGTCGTGGCGATAGATGGTAAAACCTCACGTCGCAGCTTGGATAAGGCTGGCAGCAAGGCCGCAATTCACATGATCTCGGCCTGGAGTTCAGAGTTGAACCTGACACTTGCCCAACGGCAGGTGGACGGCAAATCCAATGAGATCACGGCCATACCGGAACTGTTAGACCTCCTGACGATAAAGGGGGCTATTGTCACTATAGATGCTATGGGATGTCAGCGTGATATTGCCGATAAAATCATCACCAAACAAGCGGATTATGTTTTGGCCTTAAAGGGTAATCAAGGTGCCCTTCGCAAAGACACCGAACTGTTCATGAAAGAACAGGACGCTGTGGATTTTGCAGACACAACAGTAACTTACCATGAGGACGTAGAAAAATCACATGGACGTATTGAAACAAGAAAAGTCACTGTTTGCTCGGATATTGAATGGCTGATGGAGCGGCACAATTGGCCCGGATTGGAAAGCATCGTGATGGTCCAATACTGCGCAACACTTCAAGACAAGACCCGTTCAGAGACACGCTTTTACATCTCATCCATGACCTGTGACGCCGAAGCTCACGCAAAAGCTATCCGCGACCACTGGGGTATTGAAAACGGGCTGCATTGGGTCATGGATATGGTGTTTCGTGATGATGAATGTCGTATCCGTAAAGGAAACGCGCCAGCTAATTTTACAACGATCAAGCACGCCGCCAACAACATGCTGCGCTCCGTAAAGGGAAAGCAAAGCCTCAGGTTAAAGCGACACTTGGCGGCTTGGGACGAGGATTTTCTTTTCCAGATAATTCAGGGGTAAAACTCATGCGATTGCCCTGACAGTTAACAGTAAAACAGTTGACACAAAAAGGGAACATCGGTAGAACAAAGAGGAAATATAGCGAAACTTGTGACAGGAGCGGCTTCATGTTAACCCGTAAACAACTCGACCTTCTTGAATTCATTCACAACAGAATGGAAAAACAAGGTGTTCCGCCCTCATTTGATGAAATGAAAGAAGCTTTGAGCTTAAGGTCTAAGTCGGGTATCCACCGTTTGATCACAGCTTTAGAAGAACGTGGATTTATTCGTCGTCTTCCACACCGTGCCCGCGCATTGGAAATTATAAAACTGCCCGATAGCATGACCAAAACTGGTTTTAATCCGCGTATCATCGAAGGATCCGCTCCCGCACCAGCCCCTCGTGAAGCTTTACCTGTTGAAACAGCCAGCCATTCACTGGAATTACCTGTGATGGGCCGTATTGCAGCGGGTACACCAATCGAGGCAATCCAAGAACCCTCCCACAATGTAGCCGTTCCAGGTGAAATGTTGGCTAATGGCGGCAAACATTATGCACTAGAGGTCAAAGGTGACAGTATGATTGATGCAGGCATCAATGATGGGGACATCGTTGTAATCCATGAACAATCAGATGCAAACAACGGCGAAATTGTTGTCGCCTTGGTTGAAGGCCAAGAAGCAACATTAAAACGCCTGCGCAAACGCGGCTCTGCTATCGCCTTAGAAGCCGCCAACGATGCTTATGAAACGCGTGTATATCGTGATGATCAGGTTAAAGTCCAAGGCCGCTTGGTTGGATTAATCCGCACCTATTGAGATTCAGCAAATCGTTTTCGCAACCACCAAGTATTCCATAACCGCTCGCCTGTAACTTGGCGGGCGGTTTTTATGTGTAAAGATTGATCTTTAAGTGTCAGGGCAATCGCCCCTTGGTAGCGTAAGAATGCTGTTGTGATATGCAAGCATTTATACGCAGTGGTGTCCAGGGCAATCGCATGAAAAAGTTAGCAGGTGACAAATGAGGTGAGGGTTGATTCAATGAGTGAACTTTTAGCTTTTATTGAGGTCACTACCCATGTCCAATGCCGACGCACCCGACAGCCATTCCATTGATTTTCTTACGCATTTTTCTACTTTATCTGACCCACGACAACAAACAAAGCTGCTTTACCCTATGGCAGAGGTTTTGCTTTTGACGTTATGTGCCGTGTTGTCCGGGGCGAATGACTGGGTCGCTATTTCTGCGTTTGGGACAAAGAAACTGGCCTTTTTACGGAAATTCTTGCCCTTTTCGGACGGAACACCCTCACATGATCAACTGGGAAACATCTACGCCGCACTGGATGCCAATCATTTTCAGGCCTGCTTTATGGAGTGGGTCGCCTCCTTAAACAGCACCCTTAGCGGGGTCGTGGCGATAGATGGTAAAACCTCACGTCGCAGCTTGGATAAGGCTGGCAGCAAGGCCGCAATTCACATGATCTCGGCCTGGAGTTCAGAGTTGAACCTGACACTTGCCCAACGGCAGGTGGACGGCAAATCCAATGAGATCACGGCCATACCGGAACTGTTAGACCTCCTGACGATAAAGGGGGCTATTGTCACTATAGATGCTATGGGATGTCAGCGTGATATTGCCGATAAAATCATCACCAAACAAGCGGATTATGTTTTGGCCTTAAAGGGTAATCAAGGTGCCCTTCGCAAAGACACCGAACTGTTCATGAAAGAACAGGACGCTGTGGATTTTGCA
The DNA here is from genome assembly GCA_965206885.1 of Amylibacter sp. Classification (GTDB taxonomy): domain Bacteria; phylum Pseudomonadota; class Alphaproteobacteria; order Rhodobacterales; family Rhodobacteraceae; genus Amylibacter. The sequence continues at coordinate 624,108 of CBDBLJ010000019.1, forward strand.
GACACAACAGTAACTTACCATGAGGACGTAGAAAAATCACATGGACGTATTGAAACAAGAAAAGTCACTGTTTGCTCGGATATTGAATGGCTGATGGAGCGGCACAATTGGCCCGGATTGGAAAGCATCGTGATGGTCCAATACTGCGCAACACTTCAAGACAAGACCCGTTCAGAGACACGCTTTTACATCTCATCCATGACCTGTGACGCCGAAGCTCACGCAAAAGCTATCCGCGACCACTGGGGTATTGAAAACGGGCTGCATTGGGTCATGGATATGGTGTTTCGTGATGATGAATGTCGTATCCGTAAAGGAAACGCGCCAGCTAATTTTACAACGATCAAGCACGCCGCCAACAACATGCTGCGCTCCGTAAAGGGAAAGCAAAGCCTCAGGTTAAAGCGACACTTGGCGGCTTGGGACGAGGATTTTCTTTTCCAGATAATTCAGGGGTAAAACTCATGCGATTGCCCTGCAGTGGTGTCCTTCCAATTGGGTGTGATTAAGATATCGACTTCCGCGCACATGCTTTGAACATCATCCAATGACGCAGATTTTGGCCAAATATACCCTATCCGTTTGTTATTAATATCAAACTTCATAAAATCTGAAAACATATTTGAGCGCTGTGATGCAATATTTTGGTCCGATTTATCACCATCGTTCTCCAGCCAAACACTCGCTGCAAAACCACTCCCTTTCGAACGATTTAAAGCCCGTTCATTATCTTGCAAGACGCCCATCAATCGACCCGTGTCTGAAACCAACACCACAGGTCGATCTGTTTGCACCCAAAGTAAAAAACCACAACAACAGATAAATATTCCACCCCATTGAAGCCGTCCTTTCCAGAGAAGGAAAAAAACTGCGCCAAGAGCGATTAAAGGCAACACACCTGCTTGACCTTGTGGCACAGCAGTCACAGATCCGTTCATATTTGCCACCCAATGAGAAACGCCCAATATCCAATCTATACCTTGCCCCATAATCCAAAAGGGTAGCGCATCAAAACCTATCAAGGACAGTACCCCAGCCAAAACCGCCGCTGGCATAACAATCATTCCCATTATGGGCACCGAAGATAAGTTAGCCAACAGGCCGTATTGAGCAATTTGATTGAAATGATAGGCGGCAAAAGGCGCTGTAGCAGCGCCTGCAATAAAAGAGGACATAATCAAAGCGATGACAGGTTGAACAAACCTGTTGCGGCCAAATTGTAGTTTCTGCCAATAGCTTTGATGTTTTAAAAACTCAAAGCTTGCCACCAATGCCGTTGTTGCTGCAAAAGACATTTGAAACCCAGGCTGTAATAAGCTTTCGGGATGTAAGATTAGCAATATAATTGCAGCGAATGCGACAGCTCGCAAAGTGATGGCAGGTTTATCCATGATAACCCCCACCAACATCACACTGACCATTATAAACGCACGTTCTGTTGCAACAGCAGCCCCTGAAATTTGCAAATAAGCAAAACCAGCTAGAATAGCGACAACTGCGCCTAATTTTTTAGTTGGCCATTTCAAAGCAATATAAGGCACCATGGCAAATCCATAACGAACTAAACCAAAAGAGAATCCAACCAAAAGTCCCATATGCAGCCCAGAAATAGCTAAAAGATGTGCAAGATTTGAATCCCGTAAATCCTGTAGGACTTCAGGATTAATTGTAGATCTATCCCCCGTTAGAATAGCTGCTGCAAATGTCCCTGTTTGTCCCTTTATACGGCTGCGAATATAGTTAGATAACTGCATACGTACATCAAACAACCATATAGAATATGTATTTAAACTTGGTGGTTTAACAAGTTCAACTGGCTTACGACTGTACCCCACAGCCCCAAATTGCTTGAACCAAGCATACATTTGAAAATCAAATCCTCCTGGTTCAACAGGCCCAGAGGGTGGCGATACGCTGCCAACCGTTCGAATATGTGCCCCGGGTATTAAATGTTGTAATCCCGTATCAGAATGAAACGAAACACGTATATAGGTTGGCGTACGTGGTTTAGATATCTTACCCAAGTCCACATTTTTAAGGATAACGCGCGGTTTATTACTGTTTGATCGATCTATGGCTATAACAGTACCTTCTATCGGACCATAATAACGCCATCCTAAGACAGGTTCCGCAATCGAATGCGTTCGTAATACTGCAATTAAAAACCCCAATATAATTAAAAACAATGCACGTAAGATCAAAAGGTTAGTGCTTCTCCATTTAAAAGCTAAAATGGTTCCTGATACGGCGCAAGCCACACATATGATCTGTATCAGCCCCATTGCGGGTTCAAACCGTATTGAAAAATATCCACCAATGCCAAAAGACAGACACACAGGCGCCCATAGAAACAAGCGCCCATGCTGCGCATTTAAATGATCTGTAAATGGCACGTCTATTGCTCTTCCGATATCAAATGCCTAAACGAAGATAACATTATCTTTATTATAGTTTCTAAGAGGTTAAGGCTCATGTCTGTCGTCACCCGTTTCGCTCCATCCCCCACAGGTTATCTACACATTGGTGGTGCCCGTACTGCCCTATTCAATTGGCTTTATGCCCGCGCTAACGGCGGTAAGTTCTTACTACGTATAGAGGACACTGACCGTGAGCGATCAACAGATGCAGCCACACAAGCTATCTTTGAAGGTATGAAGTGGTTAGGTCTTGACTGGGATGGTGATGCTTACAGTCAGTTTGAGCGTCGTGATCGCCATGCAGAAGTGGCAAATGAGATGTTGGCAAATGGCAATGCTTATAAATGCTATTCTACCAAAGAAGAAATCGAAGCGTTTCGCGCAACAGCAGAAGGCAAACATGGCGCCTTTCAAAGCCCATGGCGTGATGTCGATCCAGCTTCCCCACCAGATGCACCTTATGCAGTGCGTTTAAAAGCACCACGCGAAGGTGGTTTGACTATTCGGGATGAAGTCCAAGGCAAAGTGTCATGGAAAAATTCTGAATTCGACGACATGATCCTGTTACGTTCAGACGGTAATCCTACTTACATGTTAGCTGTTGTTGTCGATGATCACGATATGGACGTGACCCACATCATTCGTGGGGATGATCACCTGATCAATGCAGGTCGTCAAACCCTGATCTATACGGCAATGAATTGGGCAGTGCCTGTATTTGCACATATCCCACTGATTTTTGGTGATGATGGTAAAAAGCTATCAAAACGTCACGGTGCTACAGGTGCCGAAGAGTACCGCGCAATGGGGTATCTTGCAGAAGCTATGCGAAATTATCTTTCGCGCCTCGGTTGGAGCCATGGGGATGATGAACTGTTTTCGACAGAACAGGCCATTGAGTGGTTCAATTTAAGTGGCATCAACAAAGCACCTGCCCGTTTTGACTTCAAAAAATTAGATAATGTTAGTAAACATCACATCGAAAACGCACCAACAGAGGTCGTTTTACAAGGGTTAACCGATTACATTGTGTCACAAGGTAGAGAGCCATTGTCACAAACAGAAATGGTGAAAATCGAAGCATCCTTGCCTATTTTACGTGAAAGATCGAAAAAACTGCCAGAAATCTTAGACAAAGCACGGTTCTTGTTAGAAGCGCGACCATTTGCGCCTGACGAAAATGATAAAAAATTCGTCGATACAGTATTCAATGGTATACTGAAGCGATTGACCCCACAACTATCAGAGGTTACAAACTGGACAAAGGAAGACCTTGAAGCACTATTTCGGAATTTTGCCGAAGCAGAAGGTCTAGGGCTTGGTAAAGTTGCGCAACCAATGAAGGTTGTACTTTCAGGCACGACGAAGTCGCCATCCACATTTGATATGATGGTAGCGATTGGGAGAGATGAAACACTTGCACGGATCGAAGATACGATCGCAAGTACGGCAAACCCAGATTAATCTGGACTGCTCATCGAACATGGCACAGGGCCACTTCGGATGCATTTAGGGTGTCCGAGAATTATTGAAGGGGCAGACTCTGCCCAGAATGGAATGAGGACGATATGACAGACGCAACACGTAATGCCACCCTTACAATAGGTGACCAACAGATTGACTTGCCAATGAGCTCGCCAAGTGCTGGTCCAGATGTTTTGGATATCACGAAACTTTATGCACAAGGTAAAGTTTTCACTTACGATCCTGGTTTCACATCGACTGCGTCTTGTGAGTCAACAATCACATTCATCGATGGCGGTCTTGGTAAACTTCAGTACCGTGGCTATTCAATCGAGCAGTTGGCTGAAAAATCCCATTATCTAGAAGTATGTTACCTGCTTCTATACGGTGATCTACCTGCACGTGCTCAATTGGAAGAGTTTGAAAACCGCATTACAAATCACACAATGCTGCATGACCAAATGCAACATTTGTTCCGTGGTTTCCGTCGCGATGCACACCCAATGGCCATCATGTGTGGTGTTGTTGGTGCTCTATCTGCGTTCTATCACGACAGCACAGACATCACAGATGTTGATCAACGCGAGCTTGCATCAATCCGTATGATTGCAAAAATCCCAACGATTGCCGCAAATGCATATAAATACTCAATTGGTCAAGCATTCATCACACCACGTAACGATACACCACGTAACGATTTAGATTTTGCATCAAACTTCTTACGTATGTGCTTTGCCGTTCCAACCGAAGATTACGTTGTGAACCCAATTCTTGCAAAAGCAATGGACCGTATCTTTACACTACACGCAGATCACGAACAAAACGCATCAACATCTACAGTGCGTCTTGCTGGTTCTTCTGGTGCCAACCCGTTTGCTTGTATCGCAGCTGGCATTGCTTGCTTGTGGGGCCCTGCTCATGGTGGTGCAAATGAAGCTTGTCTGAACATGCTACATGAAATTGGCAGTGTTGATCGCATTCCAGAATTTATTGCACGTGCAAAAGACAAAAATGATCCATTCCGCTTAATGGGCTTTGGTCACCGCGTTTACAAAAACTTTGACCCACGTGCCAAAGTGATGAAGGAAAGCGCCGACGAAGTTCTAACACTTCTAGGTGTTGAAGATAATGAAACGTTGAAAATCGCGAAAGAACTAGAGCGTATTGCACTTGAGGATGAATACTTCGTAGAAAAGAAACTATATCCAAACGTGGATTTCTACTCTGGTATCATTTTGTCAGCGATGGGTTTCCCAACATCAATGTTCACACCAATCTTTGCCCTGTCACGTACAGTTGGCTGGATATCACAGTGGAAAGAAATGATTACGGATCCAAAGTTGAAAATTGGCCGTCCACGTCAGTTGTACACAGGTGCAGTAGACCGCCAATACACTGAATTGGACAACCGTATTCCAACTGAAAAATATCTAAAGTTTGATGGCGGCGCATAAGTCACCCGAAGAATGAAAATACAAAGGCCGCTAGTTTTTCAGCGGCCTTTTTTATGTCCGCTGCTTTTTAAGTAAGACCTCCTATATGGATATACTGGAGGTTAGTCTTACTTTAAATCAAATAGTTAACCAACATAAGAGCGTGGCTATTGCAGTTTGTTCATAAGTTCTAACGTCCCTTATAATCGGGCACCCGTTTTTCCATAAACGCCATAACACCTTCACGGAAATCTTCTGACTTACCAGCTTGACCTTGTAACTTAGCTTCTAATGCCAATTGATCTTCAACGTTATTATCATAACTCTGACGCAATGCTTGCTTGACCAGCTTATAAGTCCCAGTCGGTCCTTTTGCCAAATGGTCAGCACGTTTCGTTATATGTGCTGCAAAATCACCATCAGCAACAGTTTCCCAAATCATACTCCAATCAACGGCTTGTTGTGCTGTTACTGGTTCTGCAAATAAAGCAGCGCCCATTGCACGCGGAAATCCCATCTGACGTGGCAACCAATAAGTACCCCCTGCATCTGGGATCAAGCCAATACGTGTAAACGCCTGTAGGAACACCGCAGATTGCGTGGCAATGACAACATCACATGCTAATGCCAGATTGGCCCCAGCCCCTGCAGCAGCACCATTCACGGCTGCAATTGTAGGCAAGCTACAATTGTATATCTTTTTTAAAAGAGGCTCGTATTCGCCCCGTAACGTGCCCTCTAAATCCAAATCATCAAAATTTTCAACATCTGACAAATCTTGCCCAGAACAAAAAACCTTTCCGGCTCCAGTCAAAACAATGGCACGCGCATCGGTTTCAGCTTGATTAAAAGCATCTAACAACTCTGCGCGGCATTTCGTATTCAACCCATTGCGTACATCTGGGCGGTTGATTGTGATCGTTGCGACAGCGTCGGTTAGATCATAAAGAATAGTTTCATATATCATAGTTCAACCATGCGCATAGATAGCAAGTTTGCAAAGTTTTTCGTGGCGTCACTTATCCAAAAGATCGTTCAAACGCTTTTCTTCATCAGCTGTAAGCTGCGCCAAGCGTTCTACACGTGGGCGTGCAATAAACTTAATCGCAAAGAATAACCCAAGTATAAACAGGATGGGTCCAGCCAGCCATGGGATCGCATTTTTAAAGCTAAAACGAGGCTTTAGTAGAACATATTCACCATAACGGTCCACGACATAATCAATCACTTGCTCGTTCTCATCGCCTGCAACCAAACGCTCACGCACCAGAACTCGTAAGTCTTTTGCAATGTCCGCATTGGAACTGTCGATATTCTCATTGCGACATACCAAACACCGTAGTTCTTTTGAAATCACACGTGCGCGTGCTTCTAATCCAGCATCTGCTAATATCTCATCAGGTTCCACAGCCCAAGTGGGGGTGGTCAATAAAATCAATGTTAAAAGAATTCGTATCATCATCCTACTCCGCTGGAACGGTTTGCATCTTACGCACACCAGCCGCGACGCGGTACCGTCTGTCAGTCAGGCTTAAAAGCCCACCTAAAGCCATAACAATACTGCCGATCCATATCCAATTGGCGAAAGGTTTCACATACGTCCGCACAGCCCAGCCACCGTCTTGTTGATCACCCAAGGCCACATAAAGATCACGTGTTAAGCTCTGATCAATCGCTGCCTCTGTCGTTGGCATTTGCTGTACAGGATAGAACCGTTTCTCTGGCTGCAAATTTGCAACCTCTGCACCATCTTTGAAAGCTGTAATTGAACCACGGTCTATACTGTAATTCGCACCATTATCTTTGGTCACACCGTGGAATAGGAATTCATAACCACCGACCTCAAATCGATCACCAGGTTTGGCGACACGGATGTCTTCCACTTCCCAAGCGGTGATGGCAGAAATTCCAAAAATTGTTAGACCAAGACCTGCGTGAGCAACAGATTTGCCCCAATCAGATCGTGGCAAATTACGTAAGCGGCGTAGATTCTCAGACAATGCTGACTTTCCAACTTTAGCACGTGAGCCAAGCTCGGCAACGGCTCCAAGGATTAACCAAACTGCCAATGTAATGCCAATTGGCCCCAACATGCGCCCACCTGTCTGCATCGTCCATACCAATGCGCCTAAGGCTACTGATAAGGCCATAACACCCCATAAAGGCTGCATTGATTTCTTCAATTGTGCACGTTTCCAAGGAATAATCGCACCAATGGGCAAGACCATAGCTAAAACAACCATAAACGGTGTGAAAGCAAGTTCAAAAAATGGCGCACCAATAGATAATTTACGGCCTGTTGTGATTTCAGCCACCAATGGCCAAATCGTACCGCAGAATACAACAGCCGTCGCAACAACCAGTAATAAGTTATTGATAACCAGACCAGATTCGCGGCTGACAACATTAAATGCAGACGTCGCACGCATCTGCCCAGCACGCGCTGCATAAAGCGTTAATGCACCACCAATGGTGATTACAAGTATCGCAAGAATGAACACACCACGTTCGGGATCATTTGCAAAGGCATGTACAGATGTGATCACACCAGACCGCACAATAAACGTGCCTATTAACGAGAATGAAAAGGCAAGGATCGCCAATAAAATCGTCCAACTTTTCAACGTATCGCGCTTTTCCACAACAATCGCGGAATGCAGCAATGCTGCTGAAATCAACCAAGGCATAAAGGAGGCGTTTTCAACTGGATCCCAGAACCACCAACCGCCCCAGCCCAATTCGTAATAAGCCCACCACGACCCAAGTGCGATACCGATTGTCAGATTCACCCAAGCCAGTAATGTCCATGGACGCACCCAACGAGCCCATGCAGCATCAACACGACCTTCGATTAGAGCCGCAATCGCAAAACTAAAGCTCATAGATAGGCCGACATAGCCTAAATACAGGAACGGCGGGTGAAATGCCAAACCAGGGTCTTGTAAAAGTGGGTTCAAATCATTCCCATCAATCGGCGGCACAGCCAAACGTTCGAATGGATTTGATGTGAAGATCAAAAAAGCAAGAAAAGCGACCGAGATCATCGCTTGAACAGATAATACACGTGCTTTTAGACGGTCAGGCAAATTGTCTCCAAACCAAGCAACCAAAGCACCGTAAATTGTAAGGATCAAAATCCACAACAACATTGATCCTTCATGGTTTCCCCAGACACCCGATATTTTATACAGCATTGGCTTTAACGAATGTGAATTATGAGCAACCAAAGAAACCGAAAAATCAGAGGTCACAAAGGCCACTGTCAGCATTGTAAAAGCAAAACCAACCAATAAAAATTGTGTAATTGCCATTGGCATACCAGCTGCCATCCAACTGGCTTGGTTGCGTTGAGCACCGACCATAGGGATAATTGCTTGTAAAAGCGCTACAAAAAACGCCAAAAGCGTCGCGAAATGTCCGAGTTCTGCTGTCATAACGCGACTATAGTTCGTCCACAGGCAGCTACAAATGAAATTTGCGTTAGTGGACAGACTGACGCGTCAACGATTCAAAGTACGCCATTCATCTAATGCAGCATTTTCACTTGAATTGGGCTGCTTTGCCAAGAAACTATTTGATTTACTCAGGTGCTGTTTCTTACCTGTGCGAGAATAATGCAACTCTCGTGCCCCAAAGTAAAACGATACAATAGCCCCCAATAACCACCACAATTGCTCAGGCACATTATTTAACCCATCCATTCGTGACGAGAACGCATACGGATCTATCATTGCAAATATGAATAATCCTACTGTGCCTAACGCCAGTGTCGGACGTGGCAAACGATTCAATCCATTTACAAAATCGTCAAATGACCCACGTGATGGCCCACCAAATTCAGATGCAAATTGTTCATGTGTAACTTGCAAAGCTTTGGTGCGGTTCGATACAAAGACTTCTGCACACGTTCTACGGCACCTCCAACATGATCAGCTGCTTTGCCAATCCCTAAAATCCTTCCCATCAGGCCCATTGTGCTGTCCTTTCTAAATGTTGTTCATGTGTCAGATGAAACCGCGCTGAAATAAAGTCCTCTGCCCGTATAATCCACCCGCCTTTACCCCCATTGCATTTGCGGGCGTATTTGCGTGACTTGAAACGTTTCTCCGCCAATCGATAATAATAATTACGCCGCTCAATACCGTAAGAATCGACCAAGTGATCAGGCGCCTTTGTCCATACGCGTTCAACCGCCACGATACTTTGGGGGCCTAAAGCTCCATCAACTACAATATCCTCGCCAAAGGCATTCAACAGCTTTTGTAAGAGCTTGACGGCCATACCACCCGCATTAACCTGCATATCAAAGACACTGACCTGCAATGCTTTGAGCAATTGATCTATCTTAGGTTTGTAAAAATAATGTTTCTTAAAAATATCAACAGCTTGTCTGACGGTTAACTGTCGTACATCCTGTATATCCACTTGCCCATCACCCGTGATATCCAATCCCAAACGACGCATCGTATGTATCGTCACACCGTATTTTGTTGCCCCACCTGGGTCATCAGGGTCATTCACAAAACCACCTTCACGTCGGACGATTTCAGCGGCAAACGTATCAATACTATCCATAATCTTACCCCTTAGAAAACTTGGGATAAGACTTCAATAAAAACCCTACGGATTGGTTTATTCAGCGTTCTCTTTGAAAACACCTTGTTCTTTTAAGGCGTCAGCCACTTCTTTTGGCAGGTAATTTTCATCGTGTTTGGCAAGGATTTCACGGGCTTCAAATGTACCGTCAATCAGCTTACCTGTCCCAATCATACCAGTCCCTTCACTAAAGAGATCAGGTAGGATGCCCGTAAATATTACTGGAACAGAAGCACCGCCATCTGTCACAATAAAACTGGCATTCTCACCATTGCGTACCAAACTGCCTTCTTCCACCAATCCACCAATGCGAAAGGTTTCCGTTTCAGGTGGCGTGTTTTCAGCAACTTGACTTGGGCTGCGAAAGAACTCAATCCCATCTTTAGCAGCATAGCCAATCAAAACAGTGGCAATCACCAAAAACACAAAACCAATAGCAATCAGCTGTATGCGGCGTTTTTTCTTAAGACCAACGGCCATTATGGAAACACAGGAGCAAGCTCCAGCCCCATTGCTTCGGGTAGATCAAGCATCAGGTTGGCATTCTGTAATGCCTGCCCAGATGAACCCTTGGTTAAATTATCCAAAGCAGCAATCACCATAGCACGCCCTGATATGCGATCTGCTGCTACACCAATATGACAGTAGTTTGACCCACGCACATGCCGCGTGCTTGGCGCTTCGCCAAAGGGTAGCATTTCGATAAACGGTTCATCAGCATAGGCAGACGCCAATGTATCATAAATCACCTGCGCATCGCCCTTTACATAGACGTTCGCAATGATTCCACGGTTTGCAGGCAGCAATGTTGGTGTGAATTGTATTTTCACAGGACGCCCAGCGATTTCACTAAACTCTTGGTCAAACTCTGCTAAATGCCTGTGTGTACCACCAATTGCATAAGGATGTGCCCCTTCGGACAGTTCTGCATGCAACAGATTTTCCTTCAAGGCGCGGCCAGCACCACTGACACCTGTTTTCAAATCAATAATAATCTCGTCCAGATCAATCACATCCGCCGCAATCAAAGGACGTAATGCATATTGCCCCGTCGCCGCATTACAACCTGTACCAGCGACCAAGCGCGCATCTTTAATATCGTCACGGTAGAACTCAGTCAGGCCATAAATGGCCTCTGCCTGACATTCCATCGCGTCATGCTGACCACCATACCATTTAGCGTATTCTTCTGGGTCGCGCAGTCTGAAATCTGCTGATAAATCAACGATTTTCAATGTCTTAGGAAGTGCAGAAATCACTCTTTGGCTCGTTGCATGCGGCAAAGCACAAAAGCACAAGTCCACACCTGAAAAATCAACTTCGTCAATCTTCACCAAGGATGGCAAGTCCAAATGACGTAAATGTGGAAATACGACACCCATTTCCAAGCCAGCTTTGCGTTCCGCAGTCAACGCCACAATGCGCATCATTGGATGCGTTGCGATAAGACGTACCAATTCCGCACCTGTGTATCCAGATGCTCCTAAAATGGCGATATTCTTTGGCTCTGACATGAAACCTCTCCTAAGTATTACAATGGGATTTAGGGGGTTTTAATGGGTTTGACAATCAGGCTGCTTCAAATCGTAGCGACTTTGACAGGAACCGTGTTGCCGCATCACTTACAGCTTGCGGATCACCTGTCGTCAAAAACCGACCTTCTTTGTCTTCCCCGACCATATCAGGATGACGTTTCAGGTAATCTTCTAATGAAGCTGCCACGATGTCTGCCTGAGAGAACACTTTCACGTTATCACCCAACGCACTTTGGAAAATAGGCTCCAGTATCGGGTAGTGTGTGCACCCAAGGATTGCAGATTGCGGGTTCGGCATACGTCGTTTCAATGCCGTCACATGACTGCGCACCATTGCTTCTGCCAATTCCAGATCATTGTCTTCCAATGCATCGACCAAACCAGCACAGGGTTGCGCCTCTACATCCACCCCAACAGCGCGAAACGCCAATTCGCGTTGAAACGCGCGACTAGCCACCGTAGCAGGTGTTGCAAACAAAGCCACCTGTTTTACTTCAACTTCACGCGGTGCGGAGTTATCCCCCCAATCACGCTCTGTCAGCGCTTCAATCAACGGAACAAACACGCCTAAAACACGTTTATCTTTTGGCACCCATTCTTCTTGCATGCGTCGACACGCAACAGCCGTCGCTGTATTGCAAGCTAAGATCGCAAGATTGCACCCCTCGTCCCACAACCGCTCAACACTTTTACATGTCAGGTTATAAATATCATCTGCATCACGCACACCGTATGGCGCATGCATATTGTCCCCAATATAGGATAAGTTTAAATTTGGCATCCGCTTTTGAATACCGCGGTAAACGGTTAAGCCACCTAAACCACTATCGAAAACACCTACGGGCATATTAAATCCTAAATCTCTATTTTCTTAAGCTTTAGGAGTAATTGCAAACAAAAGTCTACAGGTGAATTTTGCACCTAATAACGCCAATATTAGAAGTATATCCCAAATTAACACTACAAAACATCTTTATTCGAATATTATTCGAATTACATTAAATAAAAGATTGTTTATTCGAATACTAACTTCTTACATCGAAGCATGCACACTTACTTCAAAAAGCACTCCCAAAATAGAAGCGACATTTTGTCATTCCCAAATGCAAAAAGGCCAGCGAAGCGCCAGCCTTTTCGAAATTCGTATAAGTGTAAAGCTTAGCGCTTTGAGAACTGGAAGCTACGACGCGCTTTGCGGCGACCGTATTTCTTACGCTCAACAACACGACTATCACGTGTTAGGAAGCCAGCTGCTTTCAATACACCACGCAATGATGGTTCATAAAGTTGTAACGCTTTAGAAACACCGTGCTTAACCGCACCAGCTTGCCCTGACAGACCGCCACCTTTTACAGTTGCCATCACGTCGAATTCACCTTCAACGCCAGCAACTTCGAAAGGCTGAGCCAATACCATTTGCAACACTGGGCGTGCAAAATAGACTGATTGGTCGCGACCGTTTACAATGATTTTACCTGAACCTGGTTTGATCCAAACGCGTGCAACAGCATCTTTACGTTTACCAGTTGCATATGAACGACCAAGGTCGTCACGTACTGGCTCGCGTGTGATTGCAGCTGCTACTGTTTCAGCAGCAGATACTTCGCCAACGGCTTCTTTCAAGTCGTCCAATGATTTGATGTCGTCGCTCATGATTGGCTCCGTGTATTTTTAGGGTTCATAGCTTTTACGTCTAGAACTTCTGGGTTTTGAGCCTCATGCGGGTGCTCTGCACCAGCATAAATACGCAAGTTGCGCATTTGCTCACGAGACAATGGACCGCCTGGCAACATACGTTGTACGGCTTTTTCCAATAGGCGCTCTGGGAATTTACCTTCCAAGATTTGGCCAGCAGTGCGGGATTTGATCCCACCTGGGTAACCAGTGTGCCAGTAGTGAATCTTGTCTGTACGTTTTTTGCCAGTCATCTGCACTTTATCTGCATTGATAACAATAACGTTGTCGCCCATATCCATTGAAGGAGTGAACGTTGGCTTGTGCTTGCCGCGCAAGCGCATTGCGATGATTGATGCTAAACGACCAAGAACAACGCCTTCAGCGTCGATAATAAGCCATTTTTTATCAATATCAGCAGGAGTAGCTGAAAAAGTTTTCATTATTTTCTTCCCATAGGGTTGATGGCACGGAATGCGCCGAAACTGATATGGGGTTTCTAAGCCTTTACAGGGCTAAGTCAACACAGTTAAAATCGTATTTATACTGTAAAAACAATGTGTTAAAAATTAGGTATAATAATACCCCACAAAATTATCGCTTTGGAGGGATAGCATACGTCAAATTCGCCCGCGCCACAGGCTCATCCTGCCCTTTTGAATACAACAATACATCCCCAACCGACAATGTACGACCCAGTTTAAGTACTCTAGCTTTGGCTATCATATCTGTTGCCGCAGGTTTGCGCATAAAATCAATCGAACAGTTGGTTGTCACCGTCAACGCCTCAGGTCCAATAAATGCAAGCGTTGCGATATAATAAGACACATCCGCCAAAGCGAACATAGATGGCCCTGATACGGTCCCACCAGGGCGTAAATGCTTTTCCTTTACATTCATCCGCACAACAATTTCATCAGGCGACAAAGACACCACATCAAAATCATCGTCGATTTGCGGGAAAACCTTTTCTAAGAACGCAGTGATTTCTACGACTGTCATCTTCAGTTCCATGTATTCTCCAAATTCTGAAACTTAATGACTAAAGTGCTTTGTATCTTTGTACAATCTCAACAATACGCTCTGCAGATAGGATCGGAGGCAATAACGTCAGGAACTTACCTTCTGCATTTAATAGATAAATGTTACTGCCATGCGCATAGACATCGCCATATTCAGGGTCTGTAAACACAACCGTTTGCTCTATTGAATAAAGATCATAAACTTTTTGCAACTCGTCTTGTGTACCAGTTAATCCAACAAAATCAGGATGAAGCGTTTGTAACTTAGGGCCAATCGTTTCCAAAGTATCGCGTTTAGGATCAACAGTGACCATCAATGGGGTAACATTCACATCAAGGGCAGCCAAGTCATTAACAACACCTGCCATCAATGGAAAAGCCACAGAGCAAATCGCCTGACAATTTACATATCCAAAGAACAACAGTTGTAGTTGCCCATCAGGATCAGCCTGAGTTCGTTCAACACCTGTATGATCTGTCAGAGCAAACTCACCACCCAATTTCAAATCAAATGGTAAACTCGGCCCTTTTGGCAAGGGCTCTTCTTTTTGATGCTTGGCCGCCGCTTCTGGCGTCTTATGTTCAACACCGTTGTGTGCAAAAGCGGGCATAGCCGCCAAACACAACGCCAGACTAAGTGCTTTTATTCTCATTAGAACCATTCTTTGATAAAGACTTCATCAGCTTCTAAGCCCAAACCTAGATATCCTTCACGTGCGATTTCAGCTTTCACACGCGGATCACGGCGGAACCACGGCCCCTTGCCCTTAGCTTCAGGATTAGCTTTGGCCCAATCTTTGGTCCAACGATTGGCTTTGGTCCATTTCTCATCACCATCAGCGCGAATTTTCTGAACCATATATAGATTCTGAGAAGCTAAATCCTCATTCTCAATCATAAGGCCATCCACTTCGACTGCTTTACCGCAAAACGGTAATAGCTCATTTGCAGCCCCCGAGAACGCTGCTTGACTGTTTTTCAAAGGAAAGATCAATACATCATCAGCGGTTCGCAGCAAAGCCAACTGTCGTTTGCCGCCCCCACAGTTATCTGCACAGTTCCCTGCCAGAGTACATAAAGGGTCAACAACTTTGGCTTTGAATAAAGCTTTTTTCTCACCTTCTAAATTCCATGCCCTTGCCTTTGAGCCTTCGGAGAAGTCAGCGGAAAAGCTTGGGTTTACGGTTAAAACAGCTGCGCAAACACTTGAAAAAATATATTTTTTCATCATTTCGGCTCCGGAATAGCAAAACCAGGGATAGGTCCATAATCGTCGTGTGTCTTATTGATGATATCTAAATCAGCGACCACTTCAGAGACGACCAAATAATTGATACCATCGCGTTTATAATACATGCCATCCGCAGTGATCGAATGCGATGCAATGGATAATTGTGTATCACCGCCATTGCTATGATCATCAGTCCCAATCTTTAGAACCATATAAACGGTACCATCTTCGGCCAATAAGCCAACAGGAATACCACCAGAGGAACACCATAAAGCACATGTGTGATGCGCAGACCCAACAACAGCATCTGGCCCTCCCATAACACCAGAGTAGTAACACCAAGTATCAATGGCTTCGCCAGTAACCGTGATGCGCTCCCCATTTTCTGATGCCATAGCAGATCCAGCAAACGCACTGAGGCCCGCCATAGTGAATGCGATTAAATTCATTTTAAACATGTCATCTCCTAAAAGGTACACGACTATGTAATCACACATATCGATTTATTAAAAATCACAAAATGTAATATCGTATAAAAAATTATTTTTATTGAATGTTTTTATTGCCAACACCTATGATTATCATATCATATTTCGTATGCCGCCCGTCTAAAAATCGTAATTTTTATAGGTTAGATATGCCCCAAGATATTCTACTGCGCACAAACATAGAAGCCGTTACCATTTTAACGCTCAACACTCCGCGCTCGCTGAACGCTTTATCAGAAGCCATGATCGCTATCTTGCACCAAACTTTGGATGAAATTGCGGAAACACCATCTTGTCGCGCGGTTATTCTACGCGGAACAGGCAACGCATTTTGCGCAGGTCATGACCTAAAAGAAATGACTGCAGGGCGCGACAATGATGATGGCGGTGCCGCATATTTCGCAGACCTCTTCGCCCGCTGTGGTGATTTGATGCAACGCATCATAACCTTACCCCAGCCCGTCATCGCCCAAGTACACGGCATAGCAACTGCCGCAGGCTGTCAATTGGTTGCCACATGCGATATGGCAATTGCTGCTGACACATGCCGTTTTGGTGTGAATGGCGTAAACATCGGCTTATTTTGCTCGACTCCAATGGTGGCTTTATCCCGCAATATTGGGCGTAAAAAAACGTTCGAAATGCTCACCACAGGACAATTTATTCTAGCATCAGAAGCAGAAGGTTTTGGCCTAATAAACCGCGCAGTCCCCGATGAACATCTCGAAGAAGAAACACTGGAATTAGCACAAACCGTAGCAAATAAGCTTGGCAAAGTTGTAAAAATTGGGAAACAAGCTTTTTATGAGCAACTTCAAATGCCTATATCAAAAGCATATAGTCATACTGGCGACGTTATGGCCGCCAATATGATGTATAAAGACACTGAAGAAGGCATCGCTGCATTCCTCGAAAAACGTGATCCGAAATGGAAAAACCCTTAAGTCGGATCTGTCCCACCATTATCAATCCAAAAGTCCCGTACAAACTTAACAGGCCCACGTCCATAACGGGACCATTTCCCCCATGGCTCATTATTATTAGGCACCACATCAATCGGGCGCGGCACACCGTGGAACGCCACAACTGATGTCGCAGGGTCAGGATCTTTAGGCCCTTTAAAGCGGTTTATAAGGGGTGGTGGCAGTAAATCACGCTTAAAGCTCACCACTTGTTTATCGCCCCAGAATGCCATGTTAGTGGCATAATCTGTTACCCAGCGTTGTTCCGACCGGTAGTTTTCATACGCGTGATCTGGATTTTCCATAAACGTATCATAAATTTGTGCCTGCTCACCTAGAGTAAACGCAAAAATTGATGTCATACCATTTACTTTGCGCGGGCGGAAATAATCAATAAACCGGCGCCATTCGCGGATCAGAACAACCCCACCTTTTGCTTCAAACATAGGGGTAATATCGCCAACAATAACTGTGTCTAAATCAACAAATAACGCACGTCCCTCAAGGCCGAACAAATCTTTTTTGAACACAGATAATTTTGGCCAACAGCCAAATGCAAAACGATTTTCGCCCATATCCATCTCTGGTATCGGGAAAATCTCTACACCGTCCACAATATCAGTGGCATCATCCGTCATACAGATAAAGCGGAACGGATGATCCAAATATTTAGAAACCGCATTATAAAGCACATTCACATAATCTGCAGGATACAATGTACCCCACTTCATGGTCAGAATGACATATGGTTTATCAGCCATCAAATGCTCCGCTAGCATAATTCATCGTTATACAAGCGAATAGGCTGAATCTTGACTTAACGCAATGTCTGTATCGCAGGATAGGTGACAGCAAACAGCGCACGTAAAACCAGAACAACAACAGCAATGGCCCCTAACTGATGCACAATCGCAATTTGCCAAGGTGCTGCATAAAGCACAGTCATAATACCCAAAACCATCTGAATAACAGTAAAGATCAACACCCATTTGAATGCTTTACGAACAGCAAGCAATGCAGAACCACGGCTTTTCATCCACACAAAGATAGCAAACATCAGAACAGCATACCCCAACATGCGGTGATTGAATTGAACCAATGCAGGGTTCTCGAAAAAGTTCGTCCAGAACGGTTCATAATCAAAGCTTTCAGACGGCAGGAACTCACCGTTCATCATCGGCCAATCGATATACCCACGACCTGCATCAATACCCGCGACCAAAGCCCCTAATATAATTTGAGCAAAGATGAGGCCCAGTAATATCTTGGCTATCATCCCTAAACGGGCATCCGCTTGACGACGTGCTTGGAACAAATCTATTTCTTCGCGTTTCAACAACCAAACATACCAAATAATGACAGCAAGAATAATAAACGCCAAACCAAGATGTGTTGCCAAACGATAAGACGCAACATCCACCATGCGGCCTTCAAGGCCAGAAGACACCATCCACCAACCAATAGCGCCTTGTAAACCGCCCAACGCACCAACAGCTAGCAAGCGTAAAGTCCAGCCTTTTGGAATACGTTTTGTGGCGAGGAAAAAGAAAAAACCAAGTGCCCAAACCAAACCAACAAGGCGACCAAGCTGGCGATGCCCCCATTCCCACCAATAGATACTCTTGAACTCTTGCAACGTCATACCAGCATTTTGCAAGATATATTCGGGTATACTCTTATACTTTTCGAACTCCACGGCCCAGTCAGCGGCATTCAAAGGTGGAATAGAACCCGTGATAGGTTTCCATTCAGTTATTGACAGACCGCTATCAGTTAAGCGTGTTAAACCACCAACAACAACCATCAAAACAACCAGTTTGAAGAGGATCAGCAGCCAACGCGCAACGGCTTTGCGTGATCCACCACGTCCCCCATCAATCAAGCCACCTTTTGGGGCTTCTGCTTTGGGTTTATCGCTGGCGACTTCTTCAAAAATATTACGTTGCTTGCTCATGGCTCTTCTCCATTTTGCGGTAATCTAGGGTGTCGAACAGCATCCGACAAGTAAACTAGTCGTCCTGCGGTTTTTTGACCAACCCACGAAAAACACCGTGTAATGTACGCACATCCGCGCCCGTCATTGGCATTCGCGAAAACAGGTTACGAAGGTTCAAACGCATGCTTTCCGCCTTATCCTCTGGCCAAAAGAAATTGCGCTCTTCTAAGCGTTCTTCCAAACGTTCCGATAATTTCTCAACTTCGATACCTGTTGCGAACTCAGTTCCTGCCAGTGCAACAACTTCTGCAGGCACATCAACCTCTTGGCGGCGCCATTCATAGGCCAACAACAACACACACTGTGCAAGGTTCAACGAAGCAAATGCAGGGTTTACAGGCACAGATATCAACGCATTTGCGCGCACGATATCATCATTCGCCAACCCTGCCCGCTCTGGTCCGAACAAAACACCAACCTTTTGCCCCTCGCCAATCAGCGCACGCGCATGGGCCATTGCCCGCTCTGGTGTCATAATTGGCTTGGTTAAATCACGGGTTCGTGCCGTCGTAGCAAACACATAGTTTAAATCCTCAACAGCCCCTGCCGTTGTTTCTGTGACTTTGATTTGATCCAAGACACGCGCAGCCCCCGATGCCGTTGCGACAGCTTTCTGATTGGGCCATCCATCACGCGGATTAACCAAACGCATCCATTCAAGACCAAAGTTATACATCGCACGTGCCGCAGACCCAATATTTTCCCCCATCTGAGGTTCCACAAGGATAATACTAGGCTGTGGCCCACTCCATTCAGTGGCTTGGCTATGATCTGTACCAGACATCGATTTAAGGCTCCAAAAGTCATTGGCAGCGTGATACGCTCCACATAGATTAAGTGCAAGCTACCCTGTACGCATATGTATCCAGTGTCACATAAAGTTCGTAATCCTTCAGTACAGCGGTTATTATAGCTTAAAAGCACGTAAATATTACAAATATAAGCCGTATACATTTGTATACTGACTTTCCCTTTTTCGAAATTTAGGATAGATAGCCCTAGTTCCGATTCCAAAATAACCAGAGGTTAAGCATGACCAAGATCAAAGTAGAAAATCCTGTCGTAGAATTAGACGGCGATGAAATGACACGCATCATTTGGCATTTCATCAAAGAAAAACTAATTTTGCCGTATCTAGACATCGATTTGAAATACTACGACCTTGGTATGGAAGTACGTGATGAAACAGATGACCAGATCACCATAGACTCCGCTGAAGCCATCAAAAAATACGGCGTCGGCGTAAAATGTGCGACCATCACACCAGATGAAGACCGCGTTGAAGAGTTCGGTTTGAAAAAAATGTGGCGTTCACCAAACGGCACAATCCGCAACATCCTTGGTGGCGTTATCTTCCGCCAACCAATCATCTGTAAAAACGTTCCACGTCTTGTCCCAGGTTGGACAAAACCAATCGTTGTTGGCCGCCACGCCTTTGGCGATCAATACAAAGCAACAGACTTCTTATTTCCTGGCGAAGGCAAACTAACGATTAAATTCGAAGGCAAAGACGGCACAATCATTGAAAAAGAAATGTTTGATGCACCAAGTTCAGGCATCACAATGGGCATGTATAACCTAGATGCGTCCATCTATGATTTTGCACGCGCATCCATGAACTACGGTCTTAACCTTGGTTGGCCTGTCTATCTGTCTACAAAGAACACAATTTTAAAAGCTTATGACGGTCGTTTCAAAGATATCTTCCAAGAAGTTTATGAAACCGAATTCGAAGAAGCATTCAAAAAAGCAGGTATTCATTATGAGCACCGTTTGATCGACGATATGGTTGCGTCTGCCCTGAAATGGTCAGGCGGCTATGTATGGGCTTGTAAAAATTACGACGGCGACGTGCAATCAGACACAGTTGCCCAAGGGTACGGTTCACTTGGCTTGATGACATCTCAATTGATGACGCCAGATGGTAAAATCGTTGAAGCAGAAGCCGCGCACGGCACAGTGACACGTCACTATCGCCAGCATCAAAAAGGTGAAGCTACATCAACCAACTCAATCGCGTCTATCTATGCATGGACTGGCGGCCTTAAGCACCGTGCGAAGTTGGATGACAACGCGAAACTTCTAGAATTTGCGAACACATTGGAAAAAGTCATCGTGGACACAGTTGAAAATGGTCACATGACCAAAGACTTGGCGCTTTTGGTTGGCCCAAACCAAGGTTGGTTAACAACAGAAGGTTTCTTGGAAAAAATCGACGAAAACCTAAACAAATCCTTGGCTGGTTAAGTCAAAGTAGATTAGCATTCAGGGGCGGTCCAATGGACCGTCCTTTTTTGTTGGGACATAGAATGCCAGTACACTACATCTATCTTATCATCGCAGTAATCTGTGAAACCGCAGGAACTGCCAGCCTCAAGGCCAGTGAAGAATTTACGAAGCTTTGGCCCAGCGTTGGTGTGATCGTCGGTTTCGCAGGTGCTTTTTACTTTTTATCTCTCACTCTGAAATACATGCCTTTAGGTGTGGTTTATGCTCTTTGGTCTGGATTGGGGATTATATTAATCACTTTGATAGGTATTGTTATTTTCAAACAAAGCTTAGACTTAGCCGCTTATATTGGCATCGGGTTGATTATGCTGGGTGTAATCGTGATAAACGTGTTTTCTAATAGTTCAGCCCATTAAACAGCAATAGGTTCGCGGCAACCCATGATAAATTTTGTTTTATGAACGCCATTCTTGTGAAAACAACACATCTCACCATTCTTGACTTCGATCCATCCCTCTTCTGACATATCTAAGGGTTCAGAAACAACGGCCCATCCGTTCTGTTTTTCATTACGTCGGTAATACAGGGACGGTGCGCGGTCATCTGATGCATAACGTACCGCATACAAATCATACCCATTAGAAAACGCAGCCGACAAACGTACCGCTGGTCCTGATCCATATTCTTCTGACATCGTTTGCATTTCTAAAGCAGCGCGCGATAACGCCTGAGATGGATGCGCATTCAACCCATATCCCAAAGCCAACAAAAACAATACTTCACTGTCCGTTGCCCCTTTGCGGTATTGATACAATTCGTCAGGAATCGACATATCCGCTTTTTTGCGAAATGTTTCAAACCCACCAATTTGGCCATTGTGCATAAAGCTCCAGTTGCCCACAGCAAAAGGATGGCAATTGTTACGGCTGATCGCAGACCCCGTAGAGGCGCGAACATGCGCCAAGAATAAACCCGTTTGGATTTGACTGGCAATTGCTTTTAAATTCGGATCGGACCACGCAGGATACACATCTCGGTACAATCCTGGTTCTGGCTTTGCATGATACCACGCCAATCCAAAACCATCGGCATTAATCGCCGTTTTACACTCTTCAGCCTGCTTACTTTGTTTGATCAGGGAATGACTTGGATCAAACAGAAGTTCTTCTATAAATACAGGTTCACCTATATAGGCTGCCCATCTACACATTAAGCACCTCGATTATGCGTCTTGGCATATAGCTTTGCTACAACTTTGCTGGCAGTCTTTTCACACGCGCAAGGTACAAAGGCGTGAAGCATTGCGGCAAAAGCTGCCCCAAACAAAGTTAGCGAGAACTTTAAGGCAAAAAAGAAATGTTCAACGAAAGTCTCGTCTACTGATGCTGGATGATCTAGGAAAACTTTGCGTATCATGGGGTAACTCCTCTTGTTTTTCACACAATATCAGGATCAACTTGAAAAAACGTCCCAAAGATAAGGTAATTTTACTCTTTATTGTGAAAATATCCCAGTATATGGTGACTTTATGAAAATAGATCACATGGACATAAAAATACTACAACACTTGCAACGCGATGCCACTCTGGGGCTTGAAGATTTAGGTGATGCCGTTGGTCTATCTCGAAATGCCTGTTGGCGTCGCATTAAGAACCTAGATGACGCAGGGATCATCAAATCCCGCGTCGCCATATTAGATGCCGAAAAACTGGATGTAGGTCTAAGCGTGTTCATCTCAGTTAGGACCAATAAACACGATCCCGATTGGCTAACCCAATTCGCAAGCGCCACGCGTTCCATGCCTGAAATCCTAGGCGCTTACCGTATGAGTGGTGATCTGGATTATCTGATCCGCGCGCAAGTTTCAGATATGGCAGCCTATGACCGCCTATATCAACGTCTGATTCAAAAGGTCACTTTGGCTGATGTATCCGCAAGTTTCGTGATGGAAGAGATTAAAGAGACAACGGCCTTACCGTTGTAAAGCGTAGTACTGCAGCAAAATTACCGTTTTCGCATCATAAATTTCACCTGTGGTGATCATATGTAACGCATCATCAAGTCGTATTTCCAGCACTTCAATATCTTCACCTTCATCAGGAACTCCGCCTCCATCTGACACACGATCAGATGGACTATATGTACCTACGAAATAAACCACTGTTTCATCCACACTCCCTGGTGATGAAACCAGATCGAACAATTTGGTCAGTTTGGAAACAGAAAATCCAGTTTCTTCTTCTAACTCCAACCGCATTCGTTCA
The DNA here is from genome assembly GCA_965206885.1 of Amylibacter sp. Taxonomy (GTDB): domain Bacteria; phylum Pseudomonadota; class Alphaproteobacteria; order Rhodobacterales; family Rhodobacteraceae; genus Amylibacter. The sequence goes on from CBDBLJ010000019.1 coordinate 647,419, forward strand.
GCAGGATCAGCACCGTCCAACATGCCAGCGGGTGCTTCAATCAAATGTGCATCACGCCCAATCAAATGACATGGCAAACGGAATTGCCGCGTCAGTAACACATAATCGGTCTCTGGATTGCGCAACAAGCATGTCACAGCAGAACCACGCTCGTAAACTTCGTGCGTTTGCGTCTGCCACGATCCATCACGGTTGCGCAGCTCATATGTAAATTCGGAAAACCGTTTCCATCCATCCGCCAAAACCGTCTTGGATATATGGCGGATGAAATCAGTCATTGATAGGTCTTACAGACCTTCAACGATTGTATAGTTGCGTGTGGACACACCATCTGCCAAGGCAAAACTCAATGCTTCTTGATATTCTGGACCATCATAAAATGTTACAGCTGTATCAAAATCTGAGAAGCGAATGATCACATTGCGTAATTGCTCTGGCCCTTCTTTGGTCACGCATTTACCACCACGCACTAAGAACTCGCCACCGTATTTCACAACAGCAGGCCCCGCCAGCTCCACATATTTGCCGTATTCTTCAGCGTTATGAACATTAATTTGAACCATGCAATAAGCTACCATGTTTTATGCTCCTAAAATTGTTTTTGCGGCCATAACCGCTTGTTCTGCGTTAGCTGCATTCGCACCACCCGCTTGTGCCATATCAGGACGACCACCGCCGCCTTTACCGCCCAATTCACCTGCGGCTGCTTTTACAATATCCACAGCACTTACTTTGCTCGTCAGATCATCCGTGACACCCGCCGCGACAGCAGCTTTACCACCAGCATCAGAGATCAGTAAAATCACAGCAGACCCCAAACGGTTCTTATGCTCATCAATCAACCCACGCAGATCTTTGCCTGGTACATCTTTCAAAATCTGGGCAAAGAACGGTACACCACCTACATCTTCTGCCTCAGCAGATTGACCACCGCCACCCATAGCAACGGCTTTACGTAATTCAGCAACTTCGTTCTGCAACGCTTTACGCTCATCCATCAACGCTTGAACACGGCTCGCCACATCTTCTGGTTTTGCTTTTAGGTTACTGGCAATCCCAGCCAAAGCCGATGATTGCGCAGACAAATGCGCCAAAGCTTCTTGTCCCGTTAAGGCCTCGATACGGCGCACACCAGATGACGACGCGCTTTCACCAAGCAGCGTAAACAATCCAATTTCGCCCAACTGACCAACATGTGTACCACCACATAATTCCAGTGAATACGTATTCTTATCCAAGCCTTTACCAGACCCATCCTGAACACCCATAGACACCACACGAACCTCGTCGCCGTATTTCTCGCCGAACAACGCTTGTGCTCCCATATCGCGCGCTTCATCAGGGGTCATAATCCGCGTTTCCACGCTGCTATTTTGGCGAATATATGTATTCACTTCAGTTTCAACTGCCGCCAATTCAGCATCGCTCATCGCTTTGGAATGACTAAAGTCAAATCGCAAACGATCCGCCGCATTCAACGACCCGCGTTGCGCTACATGATCACCCAAGGCATTGCGCAAAGCTTCATTCAATAAGTGCGTAGCCGAATGGCTGTTACAGATAGCAGAGCGGCGCGCATGATCTACGATCAACTCAGCCGCAGCACCCTTTGCCAACGTACCATCTGTCACTTCACCAAGATGCACAAACACACCCGCTTTTTTCTTCACATCAGAAACCGAAACAGTCGCACCATCGGTTTTCAGGATACCCTTATCACCGATCTGACCACCACTTTCCGCATAAAACGGTGTTTGGTTCAAAACAACCTGAACGGCCGTACCTTTAGCCGCACTATCAATCAAAGCGCCATCGGTCACCACGGCCACAACCTGACCTTCAGCGATCTCTGTGTCATAACCTAAGAACTCAGTCACACCTTTGTCTTCGGCAATATCAAACCAGATACTTTCATCCGCTGCTTCACCAGACCCTGACCAAGCCGCACGCGCCTTGGCTTTTTGCTCTGCCATTGCTGAATTGAATCCGTCTGTATCAACCGTCATGCCTTTTTCGCGCAATGCGTCTTGGGTCAAATCCAATGGAAAACCAAATGTGTCATAAAGCTTAAATGCTGATGCACCAGACAACGCACCACCTTCGCCCAAATCGCTAACTTCATCGTCCAGTAGTTTCAAACCGCGATCCAAAGTGGTTTTGAAGCGTGTTTCTTCCAACAACAATGTCTCTTCAATCATAGATTGGCCTTGGGTCAGCTCAGGATAAGCTTGGCCCATTTGCTTAACCAATGCTGGCACAAGTTTATGCATCACTGGATCTTTAGCACCTAATAAATGCGCATGGCGCATCGCACGGCGCATGATACGACGTAACACATATCCACGCCCCTCATTCGACGGCAGAACACCATCCGCAATCAAGAACGATGTCGACCGTAAATGATCCGCGATCACACGGTGACTAACATTCATATCCCCATAAGGATCAACGCCAGTCGTTTGTGCCGACGCTTCGATCAAATCTTTAAACAGGTCAGTCTGATAATTGTCATGGCTGCCTTGCAACAATGCTGCAACACGCTCAATTCCCATTCCCGTATCAATGGATTGCATATCCAATGGTACCATCGATCCATCTTCAAACTGCTCGTTTTGCATGAAAACAAGATTCCAAATCTCGATAAACCGATCACCATCTTCCTCGGCTGATCCGGGCGGTCCGCCCCAGATGTGGTCACCGTGGTCATAGAAAATCTCGGTACAAGGGCCACATGGGCCAGTTGGACCCATTTTCCAAAAATTATCATCCGTAGCGATACGGATAATACGGTCATCTGGCAGACCTGCATATTTCTTCCAGATGTCCGCCGCTTCATCATCTGTATGATAAACCGTCACATACAGACGCTCTTTATCAATCCCGAAATCTTTAGTGATCAAATCCCACGCCTGCATAATGGCTTGCTCTTTGAAATAATCCCCAAAGCTAAAGTTTCCCATCATTTCAAAAAATGTATGATGACGTGCCGTATAACCCACATTGTCCAGATCGTTGTGCTTACCACCCGCACGCACACATTTTTGCGCTGATGTAGCCCGTACATAATCTCGTTTTTCTTGGCCTGTGAACAAGTTTTTAAACTGCACCATACCAGAGTTTACGAACATCAAAGTTGGATCATTCCGCGGCACCAAAGGCGAACTTTGCACCACTTGGTGGTCATTTCGGTCAAAGAAGTTCAAGAAGGTTGAACGAATATCATTTACGCTGGTCATTTGGCACTTCCGCTTAAGTCGTTTTTAACGTTTTAGCCAAGGGTTTAAGGGGTGTCCACAGCCCATAACAGCTTTTACACCTTACGTATCAAATCACCTGCTTGAACCCAACCGTCTTCGATCACTTCACACAACACCCCTCGTAAACGGTATTGCCTATTAGGACCCATAACAACCCAACGCAGAGCATCTTCTCCATAGCGCGCTTTCCATTTGGCACAGGCCGTGTTGAACTTATCCGATACGCGCAAAACAGCACAGCCAACAGATAACAGCGTTCCATCGGGCATGTTCTTTTCGGAAAAATCCATATCCGCACTGAACAACTACCGACTTTCGTCGGTAGGTTCACGTTTTGAATGTAATTCAAGATACTGACGAATAACGTCATCCGTCACATTTCCACTCGTCGTTGAAAAATAGCCTCTAGCCCAGAACCGTTGCCCCCAATAGCGTTTGCGTAATTCGGGGTACTCCCGCTGTATCTTGTATGAGGACCTCCCTTTTACGCGTTGCATCACCTTTGAAATTGGACACCTCTAAAAACCTATCTTTTAGGTGTATTTTGTGATTCAATATTTTCAGGAGGATATTTTGATGCACGAAGCAGGATTGTTTGATTTTTCTGATCATCTTGAGCGTTTGTCTAAAACAGGCGACCCACTTGTCGCGCTTTCTGAGCATGTGGATTTTGAGATGTTTCGGTGTGCACTGACAAGTGCACTTAACTATGGAGAGCGTCCACAGGGGGGTCGTCCGCCCTATGATGCGGTTATGATGTTTAAGATTTTGATATTAGCGTCGATGCATAATTTAAGTGATGAGCGGATGGAGTTTCTGATCCGCGATCGTTTTAGCTGGTTGCGTTTTCTTGGTTTGCAAATTGGGGAGCCGACGCCAGATCAAAAGACCATTTGGGTGTTTCGGGAGAAGTTGACCCAAGCGGGTGTGTTGACTGATTTGTTTGCAACCTTTGAGGATCATTTACGTAATCGGGGTTACAAACAAACTGGGGGACAAATTGTAGACTCATCGCTGATTGCAGCCCCACGCCAACGTATGACTTCAAGCGAGAAAGCCCGCGCCAAGGCTGGCGAAGATGCAAAAGATATCTGGCCTGATAATCCAGCCAAGGCGGCACAGAAGGACACCGACGCACGGTGGATGGTCAAGTATAGCAAGGCTAAAACGACCAAGACGGGTGAGAAAGATGCGGGGTTAGTTGATATTTCCGTACCTCACTTTGGCTATAAAAACCACATCAGCATTGACCGTAAGTTTCGGTTTATCAGAGGTGAAAAAACAACAGATGCAGCGCGCTATGACGGTCATGAGTTGGCGTCAGTGCTCACCAAGGACAATCGTTCTGGCAAGGTTTGGGCCGATACAGCTTACCGCACCAAGAGCAATGAGGCATGGCTTAAGGCCAATGGATTTTTCTCCCACATCCACCGTAAAAAACCAAAAGGCAAACCAATGCCCAAACACATCGAGCGCGGTAATGCGACACGTTCTATATTTCGCACCTGTGTCGAGCATGTCTTTGGTCATCAGAAGGGCCCGATGGATTTATCCATTAGAACCATCGGAATTCAACGCGCCACAACAAAGATGACACTCGCCAACATAACCTACAATATGAAGCGTCTCATCTTCCATGAACGACGGCAAGCCACAGCCTGAATCCGTCTAGAATTCAGAAATACCCGCTCAGGCGGCTCCATAAAGCATGAATGCCGCATAAAACGGAACAAAACAGGCTTTTTTTGCGTCAAAAAGCAGCCTGCCGTAAAAAATGCCTATCAAATACCTCTGGAATTAGCGGTTAATCGAGGTGTCCAATTGGGACGTGCGGCGGGACTGACACAAACATATGCACATGGTCGGTAGACAATACGCCTTTTTCAATGTGTACGCCCAATTCATTGCACGTTTGTCGTATCAATGTCCGAATACGCTCACGCATTTCACCACGCAGCACCTTGTAACGATATTTTGTTACCCAAACGATATGGTATCTGTGATAATATCTGCTATGACTTCCAGTAGAATAGATCATAAGGTTTCCTTCCATTTTAAGACCTTACCGCAACGCTGGGTAATTGGGGCAACTTGGCGGGGTTTGGCAAAGCCCCGATACCCTGTCAACAGGGCCGACCTTTCTGCAACGAATAGATAAAGGTGGCGGCACGCAACACCAGATTATAGGGGATCAATCCACTTTATGGCCGGGAGGGGATGCTCTGTACTGAAGTCCCAGAGATACCAGGAGTAAGGATGAATTGGGCTGTTTCTGTAATCTGTGAACCAGAAGGGTCGCCCCACCATTTCGATCTTTGCGGCGAAGTGTGGATGGTTCCTGAAGTTTGACTGCCGCTTTTTACCGGATGTAAGCAATGTGCGTGCAAGCATCAGGACTGTCCCCGTGACAGGCTGCATGAGTTTCAGAGCGTGACCGAGTTGTGCATCCAAAGAGCTGAACGGAGGGTTCATGACTATGGATCGAATTTGGTCTGAAGGCAGGCGATCCTGAGCCAGAAAGCCCATTTCGACAATACCCTTGGCGCGGGGCTCAATGTCGCTGGCATATACCGGGATGTTCATATTCTTGAGGGCATCAACCAAATGGCCTTCGCCTGCATGTGGTTCCCATGCAACTGGTGGGATGCTGACGCCTGCAGAAAGAACGAGGTCGCGCACCATCTCTTTGGCTTGAAGCGTCGGATAGAAGTCCTGGTCATTGCGCTTGTGCCCGGATTCGATGTATTTACTCATACAGTCCCCGCATATCATGATTGGAATTGTGGCAACTTGGCGAGAACTGTCTGGCCATTGAGCGCTGTATGATAAGGTCTGCGAGACTGGGAACGCAGACCGCACCGGCAACCCCAAGACGGGCGCGCGCATATTGCCAGAATGATACCCCAAGTTTTTGGCAGGTTTTCAATGCGCCAAGGCCGGCATCGCGTGCGGCCCGACCGCTTTGGCTGCGGGTTCCCTGCGAGACCGCCCGCCTCGTGACCTGAGACCGTATATCGCGTTCCGCGCTGTTGGAATGCAGGGGTGTACTCGGATAATCCAGAACACGCAGCAATTCACCCTTGTTTACCTTCAGCCGTCTAAGCAGGTTGTCGAGATTTGCATCGCCCGTTCGTTGCTCAAATATCGCGTCGAAACGCGCCGAAAGCCCCTCGCGCTGCGCATCGCAGGGATCTTGTCTGAAAGCTGAGAGTTCCCGGTAGAAGTCCCAAACGGATGTTCGTACGGCTTGGACACGCGCAAATTGGATTTCGTTGGTGCTTTGTTGCTTGCGAATGAGACGCTCCAAATGCACCCAACACAGCGCATGAGCATCTCCGACATTGAACTGGCCAGCATCGTCGCTCAGGATCACCGTATCGGAAAGGCGTCCAGCATCGCAGATACTGCCCCAGAGCGCGCCCTCGGTGGCGATTTTTATCGGGTCCGGTTTCACCGTTATGCGGTCAATCCCGAGGGTGGCCAGATGGGCCTGCCACGCGTCCTCACCGCGAAATATCCGATGCGGATGTGAGGCAAAAAGCACTATGGTTTTTTCGGGCAACCTCATGCGTCTCATGTAGTCAAGCGCTTCGTCATTGACGGTGTAGGTCAGGTCACCCGCACAGAGATGTTCAAGAAAATCAAGGCGGCTTTTCGAGCCGGTCGATCTGAAGTGGGTAAAAAGATCATTGCCGATTACGGTGCAGAAGCCGTTTTTGGCCTGATGGCGCGCTCCGGTGTCATCGACATTGATCCATGCAGCAGTTTCCATACCCGCTCTCAGCACGTCCTGCTGCTCGTCGACAATGCCCTGGATATCTTCGTTCAGAAACCGCTTTATCTGACGAGCGGAAATGTCCAGACCCATGTCATTCAGCAAAGCCGCGATACGCGCAACGGTGGACTGGCATTGATGATACAGCGTGATCGTCAGGGCCTTCAGATTATTCCCATACTGCTGGCGGCCCTTTACCACCCCGGGTGGGAGCGAGGCCACGCGGCGACTGCCATCGGGAAACTGCCAGACCTCCCGAAGGTAAGTCACTTCTTCAGCGTAAATCACGATGTCACGAATGGTATGCGCTTGATAGCCTTTGCGTGTGGACCCATCAGGTACATCTTCAAGAGTGACCTTGACCTCGCGTTTGTGTAAATTCAGATTACTGCGTCGTGGACCGCGCCGATTTTTCTTTTGCTTCCCGTCTGTTTTTGATCCCCCGCTGGGCTCGGAATCCTGCTTGCTGCTCTTGTCTTGTGAGGCCAGACCGCTTGGTTTGATATTCGGACGTCGCGGAAGTTTCTTGAGCTGTCTGATCTCGTCCCGCAATTCGGTCCTTTCCTGCCTCAGCTCTGAAAGCTCAGCAAAGAGCGCGAAAACCAAATCTTTAAGCGCGGCATTGGACAAATCATCAAGAGAGTGTGGAGGCGATGGCAACATCGCCCTATAGAGCAGAAAATACTTCGCCTTTGGAATCCTCATATGTAAATGCGAGTCAATTTGCCGCAATCTAAACCAAAGATCTTCAAGATGGACATGATGATGAGTGCGTCAAATGTGCCCACTTGAACCGGATTGCGAAAATTCCCGCCAAGTTGCCCCAATTACAACGCTGGGTCTTAAAATGGAAGGAAACCTTATGTAAATAACGCTAAAGCTGACCAGCTAAAAGCTGGTGGTTTTAACCAATTATTGGAAAATAAAGCTATCCCCAGGATGGATCATATTTTCGGGGTCAGTATAAACCAAATCCAATACACGTTTGCCAAGAATACACACTTGGATACGTGGGTCAGCGCTTCCGTCATCCAAGGTCAACCACGGGGCTGTATTCCACCGTTCCCCAGGAATTCCGTTTGCGCAGGTCAATTCCATCTTATCTACGAAATTGCGCACACCAATATCAGGGCGTAGGCAAAGTTGTTCAATTGCAGCTTCGTTCTTTGGCGCATCCAAAACATCAGGCAACGCCGCATTAAGCTCACTCATAGTCACCAAATTCATGATGTTATTCCTCTGCGAAACGTGGCGGTTGCAACGCCCATAGCGACCAGAGCAGCGCCTCCAAAGCGTGTAAACCTAGTAATAACAGCAGGCTTTGCAATCTTTTTACGCAACTTATCTGCCAACAGTGCATAAGCTAAAGCATTCAATGCAGCCAAGCCGACAAAAGTTGCAATCAAGATTGTAAACTGCGGAAGAAGCGCTGCATCTACAGCAATAAATTGCGGAACGAAGGCAATGAAGAATACGATCGATTTAGGGTTCAACGCTGTCACTGCAGCAGCATGTATGAAAACCTTAGAGGCTGGTAAAACTACAGTATTATGAGTTGAAATTATTTGCGCGCTCGGCGCACTTTTAAATAATTTAACACCCAAATAGATCAAATAGGCAGCCCCTACCCACTTTAACACTGCAAACAAAGTAGCAGAAGCCAAAACCAATGCACCTAGCCCTGCCAAAGAAGCACACATCGCGATCAGATCGCCAACAGCTACACCAGCGGCCGTCGTTACAGCAACTCTTTGTCCTTGACTTAACGCATAGCTAAGGACCAACAAAATCGTCGGACCTGGGATTAATAAAAGTGCGATAGATGCAGCAACGAAAGCCAACCAAAGTTCAAAAGCCATAATCATTCCTAAAATTCATTATTTGCGAACCAAGCCATTATTCTTTTAAACTGTAAAGTGATTATCCTATGCGCCAATCAAAAAAGGCCGAAGAAAATCTTCAGCCTTTAATAAAATATAGATTTGAGAGATTTTAATCTTCAACGACCGCATCATCATCAGCTTTTGCTAGTTTTGCCTCTTCTGCTGACATATCAAAATCCAACCCATGAGATGCCCGAATTTTATCTTCGATATCCAACGCCATACGTGGGTTTTCTTTCAAATAGTTCTTTGCGTTCTCACGACCCTGCCCGATACGTTCATCACCGTAAGAGAACCAAGAGCCTGATTTTTCAACCAATCCAGCTTTAACACCCAGATCAATCAATTCACCGCGCTTTGAAATACCTTCGCCGTACATAATATCAAATTCAACCTGCTTGAAGGGCGGCGATACTTTGTTCTTCACTACTTTCACACGTGTTTGGTTACCCACGATTTCATCACGGTCCTTAATTGCGCCAATACGGCGAATGTCAAGGCGAACCGATGAATAGAATTTCAACGCATTACCACCAGAAGTCGTTTCAGGCGATCCAAACATAACGCCGATTTTCATTCTGATTTGGTTGATGAAAATAACCATACACTTTGACTTCGATATAGAGCCTGTCAACTTACGCATTGCTTGAGACATCAAACGCGCCTGAGCTCCCACTTGGTGGTCGCCCATATCACCTTCTAATTCAGCTTTCGGTGTCAAAGCAGCAACAGAATCCACAACAACCATAGAAACCGCACCAGAGCGTACCAATGTATCTGTGATTTCTAATGCTTGCTCGCCCGCATCTGGTTGTGAAATCAACAGGTCATCCAAATTAACACCCAGCTTTTTAGCATAAGACGGATCCAACGCATGTTCCGCGTCAACAAAGGCGCAAATGCCGCCTTTTTTCTGTTCTTCTGCAATCGCATGAAGCGTCAAAGTTGTCTTACCAGAACTTTCAGGTCCATAAATTTCAATGATACGACCATTCGGCAGGCCACCTATGCCAAGAGCGATATCTAATCCCAAAGATCCAGTTGATGTGGATTCGATATCCATAACTGGGTTATCTTGCCCCAGTTTCATAACAGAACCTTTACCAAATTGGCGTTCAATCTGTCCCAAAGCCGCTTCTAGCGCCTTTTGTTTACCCATTGCTTTTTTATCAGTCATATCTAGTAAAGTCGCACCCATGTTTTTTCCTTTTTATTTCACATCCTTGCGGTCGCAACAATGAGTCGTTTGTTCCACATATGTTCCTTATCATTCTTATGAGACTAAAACGAGAACATTTCAAGGTAAATTTTGGAATCACTTTTATCAAAGGAAATGCACCCACAAAAATAAGCAATAATCTTTACCTAAAACTGACCGTAATTAGTTTATATTAACAGTGCCTTAATAGGCTGTTATATTTTTGGGGTTTAGAAAACTGGACACCTCTAAAAACCTATCTTTTAGGTGTATTTTGTGATTCAATATTTTCAGGAGGATATTTTGATGCACGAAGCAGGATTGTTTGATTTTTCTGATCATCTTGAGCGTTTGTCTAAAACAGGCGACCCACTTGTCGCGCTTTCTGAGCATGTGGATTTTGAGATGTTTCGGTGTGCACTGACAAGTGCACTTAACTATGGAGAGCGTCCACAGGGGGGTCGTCCGCCCTATGATGCGGTTATGATGTTTAAGATTTTGATATTAGCGTCGATGCATAATTTAAGTGATGAGCGGATGGAGTTTCTGATCCGCGATCGTTTTAGCTGGTTGCGTTTTCTTGGTTTGCAAATTGGGGAGCCGACGCCAGATCAAAAGACCATTTGGGTGTTTCGGGAGAAGTTGACCCAAGCGGGTGTGTTGACTGATTTGTTTGCAACCTTTGAGGATCATTTACGTAATCGGGGTTACAAACAAACTGGGGGACAAATTGTAGACTCATCGCTGATTGCAGCCCCACGCCAACGTATGACTTCAAGCGAGAAAGCCCGCGCCAAGGCTGGCGAAGATGCAAAAGATATCTGGCCTGATAATCCAGCCAAGGCGGCACAGAAGGACACCGACGCACGGTGGATGGTCAAGTATAGCAAGGCTAAAACGACCAAGACGGGTGAGAAAGATGCGGGGTTAGTTGATATTTCCGTACCTCACTTTGGCTATAAAAACCACATCAGCATTGACCGTAAGTTTCGGTTTATCAGAGGTGAAAAAACAACAGATGCAGCGCGCTATGACGGTCATGAGTTGGCGTCAGTGCTCACCAAGGACAATCGTTCTGGCAAGGTTTGGGCCGATACAGCTTACCGCACCAAGAGCAATGAGGCATGGCTTAAGGCCAATGGATTTTTCTCCCACATCCACCGTAAAAAACCAAAAGGCAAACCAATGCCCAAACACATCGAGCGCGGTAATGCGACACGTTCTATATTTCGCACCTGTGTCGAGCATGTCTTTGGTCATCAGAAGGGCCCGATGGATTTATCCATTAGAACCATCGGAATTCAACGCGCCACAACAAAGATGACACTCGCCAACATAACCTACAATATGAAGCGTCTCATCTTCCATGAACGACGGCAAGCCACAGCCTGAATCCGTCTAGAATTCAGAAATACCCGCTCAGGCGGCTCCATAAAGCATGAATGCCGCATAAAACGGAACAAAACAGGCTTTTTTTGCGTCAAAAAGCAGCCTGCCGTAAAAAATGCCTATCAAATACCTCTGGAATTAGCGGTTAATCGAGGTGTCCAACTTGGAATTAAAGCTTTCATGAAAAATACTATATCACACGAAAAGATGCGGATACAATTATCCACATTGAGCGACGATCCATACTACACGACAGTGGGGTGGTTGAGGGTGCCAGATTATGATTTACGGAAGGACTCTTCTTGCTAAACAAGGTCCACCTGATGTTCACCAAAGCCCTGACTACCCTCAAGGATAGATTATCCCCGCATTTACCATTGAGCAACAGCCGCCTTGAAACTGTATAGGTTCATGTGTTTTGAGACTCACGCGGCTTCGGCCTGAGTGATTCGAAGGTACTCCATGGGTGTCTTACCTTTCAAGGCGTGATGTGGTCTGAATGTGTTATATTTTTCGACAGCTTTTCTCAGTTCAAACCGCATAGCTCCAATGCTATCGGCAATCAGATCACAACAATCATAGAATTCCTCGCGGAAGGTGCGGTTTCCACGCTCAACGCCACCATTGTATTTCGGTCTGGCTGGCGGCAATACAATGAGCGGGATTTTCATCTGCTCACACGCCGTCTCAAAATCGGCCATAAACTCGGAGCCACCATCAACTTGAATTGAGAGGATTTTATAGGGAGCTATTTCCACAAGCTCTTCCAAAAACCGTTTGGCAGAGCGTGCGGTGGCATTCGAATAAATTTGCGCGTGGATGTGCTTGCTACGCCGTTCCCAGGCCTGAAAGTGCTTGCAGGTGACGCCGTTTTTCGTGGCAGTCATGTGGTCGATCTGCACACGTTCTCCAATCTCTATATCTTTGTAATCCTTATATTTCCATCCTTTGGCGTGGCCCTTGGAGAAGTTACGCTTGCGCTTTTGTGGTGCAGACCTTGATCGTGTAATCAGGCCTTTCTTGCGTAGAAAACCCAAGATACGCCCCACGGTGCTATCGCTTATGATTTGGTTTTTATCGCGCCGCAAGATGGCCCCTATTTTTTCCTTACCGTAGGTTTTATTGTCGCGGCGAATTTCGAGCACCAACTGTTTTTCTGCCTCACCCCACTGTGACTTATTGCGGTGTTTTGGGGCCTTTGATGGCGGCATAATCCCTTGCGCCAAATCCTTCAAAACCCGCTTGTAGCGATAATAAGTAGACCGAGAGATGCCGACAAATTCAGCGCATTTTGCTAGAGAAACACCCTCTGCGCGTAAAGCTTCCCATTGCCGAACCGTGTCTTCGTATTTGATACGGTACGCATCCAAACATTCTTGTGTCCGCGCCCAAGCATAAAGTTTATAAACGTTCTTGTGCAGTCTTATGATTTGCATATTGGCCTCGTGAGTTGGTTTTTTACAATACTCAGTCTCCGAGGCCGCCTAAATCTTGGCAACAAAAAAACAGTCTCACATCTATCTGAACTTATTCAAAACGATGTGCCTTTTGATCATGGGTATGGTGAATGCCCGAACGGTTAATTTGAGCCATCTCGCTTGTGAATTTCCTTCCGACACCAAGGTTGAAAGCACCTATCGCCGTCTGCAACGCTTTTTTCAGCATGTTAATCTGGGCCCAGATTGGGCGGCACCTTTGCTTGTCAAAATGATAGGGCCCTGCACATCGTGGTATTTGTGTCTGGATCGAACAAATTGGAAAATCGGGCAACGCCATGTCAACTTTCTAGTCTTGGCTCTTGTCACACGCCGCCACCGTATTCCGTTGATGTGGAACGTTTTAGGGCGTGCTGGCAACAGTGATACCGCACAGCGCATTACTCTGATGGAGCGCTATCTATCCGTATTCAAGGTATCCACAATCAAGTATCTGTTAGCTGATCGGGAGTTTATAGGAGGCCAGTGGCTGGATTTTCTGCATAAAAACAACATCCCCTTTGTCATTAGGATCAAAGGCAACCAGATTGTGACCACACAGGACGGGCAAACGCAAAACCTGAGTACTTTGCTGCGCACTTGTCGCGGCAAGCGTGACTTTAAGGCCCGCTTCGGTAACAATAAATCAGGCGGGGCCACGTGGTTTAGCTTTTCTGCAAAGCGCATCAAGGGGGGCGAACTTTTGATCGTCGTCTCCAATCGACCTGCGCATCACGCCCTTACCATCTACAAAAAAAGATGGGCAATTGAGAGCTTATTTGGCGATGCGAAAACACGCGGTTTCAATTTGGAAGACACCCGTCTAACCATTGCAAAAAAACTTGATCTGCTTTTAGGCCTCGTTGCGCTCGCCGTTGCCTGGGCATCTAAAACCGCCGCTAAACTTATAGGGGCCGGGAAAATGAAGCGGAAAAAACACGGGTATTTTGCTAAATCATTCTTTCGAATTGGCTTCGATCAGATTCGCAAGCTGCTCAGGTCAGACCCAACCGCCGCTGTCTCGCCGTGGCTCCTAATTCCAGCTCAAATTAGGAGAGTCGTGTAGTATGGCGACGATCATTAGCTTATGACTGAGTATGGTTTTGATACGACTGCCAAAACCATCAAAGATTTCAGTGCTTATGCTAAAAATACTTAATCAATTTGACTTCAATAAAGTTATCATCAGCAATAAAAGCCAAAGGGTCATTAAATCCATTGGTCTTAACAACCGTCGCATTAAACTCTATGCGAATACCATACTACACGACAGTGGGGTGGTTGAGGGTGCCAGATTATGATTTACGGAAGGACTCTTCTTGCTAAACAAGGTCCACCTGATGTTCACCAAAGCCCTGACTACCCTCAAGGATAGATTATCCCCGCATTTACCATTGAGCAACAGCCGCCTTGAAACGATGTGCCTTTTGATCATGGGTATGGTGAATGCCCGAACGGTTAATTTGAGCCATCTCGCTTGTGAATTTCCTTCCGACACCAAGGTTGAAAGCACCTATCGCCGTCTGCAACGCTTTTTTCAGCATGTTAATCTGGGCCCAGATTGGGCGGCACCTTTGCTTGTCAAAATGATAGGGCCCTGCACATCGTGGTATTTGTGTCTGGATCGAACAAATTGGAAAATCGGGCAACGCCATGTCAACTTTCTAGTCTTGGCTCTTGTCACACGCCGCCACCGTATTCCGTTGGTGTGGAACGTTTTAGGGCGTGCTGGCAACAGTGATACCGCACAGCGCATTACTCTGATGGAGCGCTATCTATCCGTATTCAAGGTATCCACAATCAAGTATCTGTTAGCTGATCGGGAGTTTATAGGAGGCCAGTGGCTGGATTTTCTGCATAAAAACAACATCCCCTTTGTCATTAGGATCAAAGGCAACCAGATTGTGACCACACAGGACGGGCAAACGCAAAACCTGAGTACTTTGCTGCGCACTTGTCGCGGCAAGCGTGACTTTAAGGCCCGCTTCGGTAACAATAAATCAGGCGGGGCCACGTGGTTTAGCTTTTCTGCAAAGCGCATCAAGGGGGGCGAACTTTTGATCGTCGTCTCCAATCGACCTGCGCATCACGCCCTTACCATCTACAAAAAAAGATGGGCAATTGAGAGCTTATTTGGCGATGCGAAAACACGCGGTTTCAATTTGGAAGACACCCGTCTAACCATTGCAAAAAAACTGGACACCTCTAAAAACCTATCTTTTAGGTGTATTTTGTGATTCAATATTTTCAGGAGGATATTTTGATGCACGAAGCAGGATTGTTTGATTTTTCTGATCATCTTGAGCGTTTGTCTAAAACAGGCGACCCACTTGTCGCGCTTTCTGAGCATGTGGATTTTGAGATGTTTCGGTGTGCACTGACAAGTGCACTTAACTATGGAGAGCGTCCACAGGGGGGTCGTCCGCCCTATGATGCGGTTATGATGTTTAAGATTTTGATATTAGCGTCGATGCATAATTTAAGTGATGAGCGGATGGAGTTTCTGATCCGCGATCGTTTTAGCTGGTTGCGTTTTCTTGGTTTGCAAATTGGGGAGCCGACGCCAGATCAAAAGACCATTTGGGTGTTTCGGGAGAAGTTGACCCAAGCGGGTGTGTTGACTGATTTGTTTGCAACCTTTGAGGATCATTTACGTAATCGGGGTTACAAACAAACTGGGGGACAAATTGTAGACTCATCGCTGATTGCAGCCCCACGCCAACGTATGACTTCAAGCGAGAAAGCCCGCGCCAAGGCTGGCGAAGATGCAAAAGATATCTGGCCTGATAATCCAGCCAAGGCGGCACAGAAGGACACCGACGCACGGTGGATGGTCAAGTATAGCAAGGCTAAAACGACCAAGACGGGTGAGAAAGATGCGGGGTTAGTTGATATTTCCGTACCTCACTTTGGCTATAAAAACCACATCAGCATTGACCGTAAGTTTCGGTTTATCAGAGGTGAAAAAACAACAGATGCAGCGCGCTATGACGGTCATGAGTTGGCGTCAGTGCTCACCAAGGACAATCGTTCTGGCAAGGTTTGGGCCGATACAGCTTACCGCACCAAGAGCAATGAGGCATGGCTTAAGGCCAATGGATTTTTCTCCCACATCCACCGTAAAAAACCAAAAGGCAAACCAATGCCCAAACACATCGAGCGCGGTAATGCGACACGTTCTATATTTCGCACCTGTGTCGAGCATGTCTTTGGTCATCAGAAGGGCCCGATGGATTTATCCATTAGAACCATCGGAATTCAACGCGCCACAACAAAGATGACACTCGCCAACATAACCTACAATATGAAGCGTCTCATCTTCCATGAACGACGGCAAGCCACAGCCTGAATCCGTCTAGAATTCAGAAATACCCGCTCAGGCGGCTCCATAAAGCATGAATGCCGCATAAAACGGAACAAAACAGGCTTTTTTTGCGTCAAAAAGCAGCCTGCCGTAAAAAATGCCTATCAAATACCTCTGGAATTAGCGGTTAATCGAGGTGTCCAACTTGATCTGCTTTTAGGCCTCGTTGCGCTCGCCGTTGCCTGGGCATCTAAAACCGCCGCTAAACTTATAGGGGCCGGGAAAATGAAGCGGAAAAAACACGGGTATTTTGCTAAATCATTCTTTCGAATTGGCTTCGATCAGATTCGCAAGCTGCTCAGGTCAGACCCAACCGCCGCTGTCTCGCCGTGGCTCCTAATTCCAGCTCAAATTAGGAGAGTCGTGTAGTATGTGCGAATACTATCATCCACACGTGTTGACGCAGACAATGTATGAAGTCTTGCATGGCTATGCATGTCGATGAATGTACCCAAACTAAACCGAGTATCTCGAGCATTATTCAGTCTATAATTAAGGCCGATAAAGAGATCATCTTCAAAAACGATAAATGGATTATTATCTCCACGCTCATCATACAAATACTCTAACGCTACAGTTAACGAGCCTTGCTTACCCGCAATGTTATTCCAAGTATAATCGCCACCAACAACACCAGAAAAAGAATTATCCACTTTGGAGTTTAGGTAAATACCCTCAAATCGCAGTTGCAAATCATTATATGAATACACAAATGTCGCTCCAGTTTGTTCCACATCCTCATAATAAGGAATGAACCCTACACCTGGGATAGCAGAAGCTGCTCTAATTATTGCATCTGTCGCATTTTGTTGTAAGAAGTCCCAAAATTGGTTGCTATTAATAGTTCCCAGTAACGCGCCAGATGAATACGCATTCACGACGGCCGCATTGATACCATTACATACAGCTTCAGTAATAGCTCCAACAGATTGGATGCATCCAGGTAATAGTACTGGGTCACGGTTGTTTCCATTGAAATATACAGCAGAGAAATCAAGCGTGCCCTGCCCTAGATTGAAGTTGTTAGTATAGCGTAGAGCAAGATCAATATCGTCTCTACTACCTTCATATGATGCACGGCTTGTATTCGTTGTATACAGTGCGCGATCACGCGCTCTGCGATCACCAAAATGTGGTTGAACATGATCAAGTAAACCATACAAGCCAAGAGTTCCGCCGCCCGCTTGTACATTTACATTAATCATAGGCGTTCCAATTCTATTGGCGCCAATATTTCTCGTCGGGTCAGTTCTCTCTGTTGAATTAATAAGATTCATGACCGTGCTGCTTTCAGCAACACCCCAATTTTCAACTTGATAACCAGCCACGATATCCCAGCCATCAAACGCAGCAGCATAGTGGAGTTTTTCAAGATTAATAAACGTACGATCAGTTGCATTATCCAATGTCCCTGTGAATTGTAAAACGAAGTCCCCTGGGCCAGCTTTGAATGCACCCTTCACACTAAAGCCAATAAACGGATTAATTCCACTGTCAGATTGCCCGACATAAAGCCCGTCGTTAAAGTAATTTCGTAAGCCAATATTTAACTCAGCAGATGCTGTCACACCAGATTCAGCATATATTGGTGTGGTAATTGTTAATAATGTTGCTAATGATACACTTGCTATCGCCAAAGCTAGCTTATTTGATGAATTGCCCATGGGTCCCCTCCAAAACATTCAAATAAGAAGGCTCAGTTTACAAATCGTATGCATGGATCTGCGATCGCGGTGGCGAGGCAAGCGCGGGGTGAAGCATTTTCCAGTTGAAGACGCTGAAACCATCGCAGGTAGTTGTCGAGATACCTGGTTGCGACGCCTCGGTAGCGGCGCAGGAAATCCTTCAACTGGCTGTGCCGGTTGTTGACCGTCTGAATGTGAAAGGCATCCCGCACCCGCTCCCCGCCAGACAGGTTCAACGCTTCGTGGCGCACTCCCAGTGCTGCGGCGCAAGGCGGATAAGCGCGGTGGCCATCGGTCACCAGAACGATGTCATCATCCACGACCGGCTCGATTGCAGATTGCAGCGTATCAGCATTGACCGCAGGGAGAACCGCGCTGACTGTCGTGCCGCTGCGATCAGCGGCAACCAGTACTGGAACCTGCTCATCTGACAGACCTCGCTTGCTGGCCGTGCCTCCCCTGCGGCGCGCCTTGCGCTCAAGGTTTCGTTCACCTTTTTGGCTTTGCAAAACATAGGTTTCGTCGACCTCGACAATGCCTGTAAGCTTGCGGGCGTTCGGATTGTCTGTGGTGAGAAATCGGTGCCGCCAACGGAACGCGGTATTGACGGCAAATTTGCAGCGTTCTGCTGAGGCGCGAACCGTCAGCCCATCAGAAAGACAGGTTCCAAAGGCAAGCCACTTATCCTTGCGGTGCAGGCCCGACAAAGGGGTGCCGGTCGCCGCGTTGAATGTCTTATTGCATCCCTTGCATTGGTACCGTCGCAGACCCCGTGCTTTGCCACGCGATATAGCTCCTGGTGTGCCACAATGCGGGCACTGGCGACTTTCACCCACGCTTGCTTCAATGGCTGCCAGCGAAGAGGACGCCTCAGAGACCCCCATGAACACGGTTTCGGCTTCCTGTCGCTGCGCAGGGCTGAGGTGATCTATCCCAGATAGCCAATCCTGAAACTGTTTGTGATCCATAGTCGGCCTATCCCTCTGATTTGACATGATTTGAAAAAGAACATGTCATGAAAGCATACGATTTGTAAACTGAGCCAAGAAAAACTAATTTTCTTTGCGACACCAAAGACGGCATCAACATCTATCGAAACAACATTAGGCACGTTGTGTGAAATCCGTTTGTCAAAAAATCCAGCCCTAAAACACACGCCATACAAAAAATACAAACGTCTCTTAGAACCCTTTGTTCAAACAGTTATGTCTGATGATCCCGATTGTGTTGCCGCATTTCGGGAACCTATGGATTGGTTGGGCAGTTGGTATAGATATCGCGCCCGTACTGAATTAATAGGAAAACCTAACAGCACACATAATTTAAGCTTTGATCAGTTTATTGAGGCTTATTTACAAGACAACCAACCAGCCTATGCAAATGTTGGAAATCAGGCAAAATTTGTATCTGATAAAAACGGCCAGGTCGGTATGACCCATTTGTTCAGATATGATCGTATGGATATGATGGTGGATTTTCTATCGAACCGTTTGAAAAAACAAATTACTTTGCCCAAAACAAATGTATCTCCAAAGATGGAATTTTCCCTCAGTCCAGATTTACATCGTGAGCTGCAAAAGACATATAAAACAGATTTCGATATATACGAAACGATTGCACCCTAAATCAATCTCGCAGGTCATGTACGGTTTGTATCAGATTGGATAGGGTAAATGGTTTCGGCAAGAACTTCGCACCTGTGATTTGACCAAACTCTTGTGAAAACGTTTCTTCTGCATAGCCAGACACGAACACCACCTTAACATCTGGGCGCTTTATTTTCCAATAATTGGTTAAAACCACCAGCTTTTAGCTGGTCAGCTTTAGCGTTATTTACATAAGGTTTCCTTCCATTTTAAGACCCAGCGTTGCGGTAAGGTCTTAAAATGGAAGGAAACCTTATGATCTATTCTACTGGAAGTCATAGCAGATATTATCACAGATACCATATCGTTTGGGTAACAAAATATCGTTACAAGGTGCTGCGTGGTGAAATGCGTGAGCGTATTCGGACATTGATACGACAAACGTGCAATGAATTGGGCGTACACATTGAAAAAGGCGTATTGTCTACCGACCATGTGCATATGTTTGTGTCAGTCCCGCCGCACGTCCCAATTTCAAAGGTGATGCAACGCGTAAAAGGGAGGTCCTCATACAAGATACAGCGGGAGTACCCCGAATTACGCAAACGCTATTGGGGGCAACGGTTCTGGGCTAGAGGCTATTTTTCAACGACGAGTGGAAATGTGACGGATGACGTTATTCGTCAGTATCTTGAATTACATTCAAAACGTGAACCTACCGACGAAAGTCGGTAGTTGTTCAGTAAAGCTTTACGCACCCATGTTGGACCATCCTCACCTGGCATAACGACATCCGATACGAAAATATCAATATGTACGGTTTGGTCATTGATAATTTTCATAGCTTCTTCGGCTGAGCCTGCTTCCAAAACCGTAACATCCTGCATCGACAACGCACGTGCCGCAAAACTGCGTACAGGCACCTCATCTTCAACCAAAAGAACTGTTGTACCTTTTAAAGATGACGAGACAATACGCCCTCCAGTAGCAGCTTCAACTACAGTTTTTTCAATCTGTTTTGTTACGGGTAAAACAATACAGAACAAGGTTCCGCCACCCACAATATTTTCTGCAAAAATATATCCGCCTGTTTGTTTCACAATCCCATAAACCGTCGAAAGCCCCAATCCTGTGCCCTCGCCCACATCTTTCGTCGTGAAGAACGGATCGAATATATGAGACAAATGCTTAGGCGCAATTCCACAACCACTATCTGAAACGATAATTTCAACATAGCGCCCTTTTGGAATAATCACTCCCTCTTTGGCCATATCTTCGTCAAATATGGTTTCACAAGTTATGATATCGACTTGTCCGCCCTCTGGCATAGCATCACGTGCATTCACCACAAGGTTCATCACAACCTGTTCCAACTGCCGTTTATCCACATAAACATTTGGTAAATTTTCGGCGTGCCTAAGCACCAATTCTATTTTTGCACCAAGCAATCGGTTCAGCAAATGGGTCATGTCAGCCAAAGCTTCATCAACGTTCAACACATCAGGTTGCAACGTTTGCTTCCTAGAGAATGCTAAAAGCTGCCCAACCAAAGCCGCAGCACGGTTGGCATTCTGGTGGATTTGGATCAAATCACTGTAGTCTGGATCACCCTTGTCATGACGCAGCAACAGCAAATCACAATACCCAGAGATCGCCGTTAACAAATTATTAAAATCATGTGCAACACCACCTGCCAGCTGTCCAATAGCTTGCATCTTTTGGCTCTGCACAAATTGTGCTTCCAATGTTTTCAATTCTGTTGCGTCGCTGATCACAGCAATCAAATCGGACCCACCTCTTGGGTCCATACTGATCAAAGACACATGCAAAAACATCTCTGATTTTGGCCCTGTGACCTGAACCAATTTTGGTTCACCGCGTGCAGCACGTTGCGTTAATTCATCCAACCATTCAGGTACAGGGCGTGCTAACCCCGATACAATTTCAGAAATATTGGGGCGTTCACCTTCACGAATGCCTAAAATACTACGCGAAAACTGATTGGTTTGTTTAATTTGACCATCTTTTGCGACACGTAATAACGCAATTGGCAAATCATCAAATAACTCTTGAACCGTGGCCATCCCAGCTTTGGTCAAAGCACGCATGGCAATTTTTGGTGTCTGTTCTTCTTGTCGCTTACGGCGAGAAGCAATCATCCAATATATCAGGCCAGCTGTAATGAAAGCCGTTACAGGGATGACAATGACTACGGGATAGAAACGTGTGTCCAAATTTGGGAACAACACAATTACCAAACAGATCATACAAATCAGGGATATAAATATCCACCAATCCTTCCTACGCACAAATGTCTTCATTATAAAAATCGCATGAATAAATACTTCCAATGTATATATTAGAAGTAATTACTTAACAAAAAACAAGGCTCAGTTTACAAATCGTATGCATGGATCTGCGATCGCGGTGGCGAGGCAAGCGCGGGGTGAAGCATTTTCCAGTTGAAGACGCTGAAACCATCGCAGGTAGTTGTCGAGATACCTGGTTGCGACGCCTCGGTAGCGGCGCAGGAAATCCTTCAACTGGCTGTGCCGGTTGTTGACCGTCTGAATGTGAAAGGCATCCCGCACCCGCTCCCCACCAGACAGGTTCAACGCTTCGTGGCGCACTCCCAGTGCTGCGGCGCAAGGCGGATAAGCGCGGTGGCCATCGGTCACCAGAACGATGTCATCATCCACGACCGGCTCGATTGCAGATTGCAGCGTATCAGCATTGACCGCAGGGAGAACCGCGCTGACTGTCATGCCGCTGCGATCAGCGGCAACCAGTACTGGAACCTGCTCATCTGACAGGCCTCGTTTGCGGGCCTTGCCTCCCCTGCGGCGCGCCTTGCGCTCAAGGTTTCGTTCACCTTTCTGGCTTCGCAAAACATAGGTTTCGTCGACCTCGACAATGCCTGTAAGCTTGCGTGCTTTCGGATTGTCTGTGGTGAGAAATCGGTGCCGCCAACGGAACGCGGTATTGACGGCAAATTTGCAGCGTTCTGCTGAGGCGCGAACCGTCAGCCCATCAGAAAGACAGGTTCCAAAGGCAAGCCACTTATCCTTGCGGTGCAGGCCCGACAAAGGGGTGCCGGTCGCCGCGTTGAATGTCTTATTGCATCCCTTGCATTGGTACCGTCGCAGACCCCGTGCTTTGCCACGCGATATAGCTCCTGGTGTGCCACAATGCGGGCACTGGCGACTTTCACCCACGCTTGCTTCAATGGCTGCCAGCGAAGATGACGCCTCAGAGACCCCCATGAACACGGTTTCGGCTTCCTGTCGCTGCGCAGGGCTGAGGTGATCTATCCCAGATAGCCAATCCTGAAACTGTTTGTGATCCATAGTCGGCCTATCCCTCTGATTTGAAAAAGAACATGTCATGAAAGCATACGATTTGTAAACTGAGCCAAAAACAACCTATGATTACTTCTTTTGCAAAACTTCTAAAAAGAACCCATCTGTGCCACGACTTGGTAGTAACCGCATCCGTTTCAAAGACATCCACTCTGGATGTTCTACTAGAAAGGTTTCAATTTGGTTTTCATTTTCATCTAAAAGAAGAGAACACGTCACATAGGCCAAATATCCCTGTGCGCCCACCAAATCTTTGGCATTGGTTAGGATCGTTTTCTGTATAGCGCATAGCTCCGACAAATCTTATTCACTAAAGCGCCATTTGCCATCTGGATTACGGCGCCATGCACCTGTGCCAGAACACGGCACATCCAGTAACACCAGATCATATTTTTTGTTTTGTTTAACAGGATCTTGGTGTAACATGTTGGCTCTTCTCCGCTTTGTTGAGTAGAAAAAGATGCCGACCGCCAAGTAACCTGTTGATATGTATGGTTTCTGATAACTTTACATAGAGCAGGTATATGACAATCAACATCTCGCAGCATATTTTAGGCCTCAAAGGGCAACGTGTAAATGAAATTAAACTGGATGACGGCGGTGTTAAGATTGTCATTCACTGCAGCCGAGACGCGCGTAGGAGGGCTATAGACCCTGCTACAGGCCAGAAGGGAAGCATCAACCAGCATGTCCGCCGACAAGTAAACGACATCCCCCTTTTTGGGTATCCTTGTGTGGTCGAGATTGAGCTGGCGCAGGTTTATATTAACAAGGGCGAACGCCGCATTGAGGGGTGTGATTTTGTTGATAAAGGGTGCCGTTTCACTCACCGATTTTGCCGACTGATCAGTGGATTATGTCGGCATATGTCTATTCAAGCGGTTTCCAGACATTTGGATATACGATGGGAAACGGTCAAGAATATCGACAGGGCATACCTTATTGAAACTCTCCCTACGCTTGATCCTGCAGAGCTAACTGGCTTGGAATATATTGGTGTAGATGAAGTTGCCCGGGCGAAAGGTCATGACTACATGACGGTGGTCTACGATATGGTTGGCGGTCATCTGATCTGGGTTGAAGCAGGCCGAACTGCCGAGGTTTTTTCAAGGTTTTTGAAACAACTGCAACCAGATACAGCCTGCAAAATAAAGGCCGTAGCGATGGATATGGGGCCTGCCTACCAAAAGGCTGTCAGAGAGTCCTTGCCGTTGGCCGACATAGTATTTGACCGTTTCCACGTCATGAAAAACTACAGCAAAGCTATCCATAATCAGCGTCGACTTGAGTTCAGAAAGGCCGATCCAAGTGGTAAAGAGTTGATGAAAGGGACGCATTATCTGTTGCTCAAAAATGCGGATAAGTTGAGTGAAAAACAAAGTGACAAGCTGCAAAGGTTGCTGGAGAGCAATAGCAACCTGAATGCACTTTACGTCTTGAAAGAACAGCTTCAGCTGCTGTGGAGTGCCGCTTCATTTGAGGCGATGGCGGAGCAACTGGAACGTTGGTGCCTGATAGCAGATCAGTCACAGATGCTCTATCTAAAAAAGTTCGCGAAATCCCTACGGAAACATTGTGTGGGCATCTGCAACTACGCCAAACACAAGCTCACAAGCGCCAGGATAGAGGCTGGTAATGTCAGTATAGGAATGATCCGTAAGCGAGCCAGAGGCATCAAGGATACCGAATACTTCAAACTCAAAATTAGACAATCATCCATTCCAGATAATCAATCTATGCTCTATTTAAAATCCTAAATCTACTCAACAAAGCGGAGAAGTGCCAACATGTTCACTTTAACGCCAGCACGTTTGGCACGCTCAGGCAGATCATTCATACGCGCCTGACTTTGATCATACGCGTAAAGTTTTGCCTCACCAGTAACACGGTCAGCAATCGCCAAAGATTTACCACCTCCACCTGCACAATAATCTAATACTGTTTGCACGGTATCCAACGGTAAGGCATCCACAACAGCCTGCGATCCTGCGTCTTGAATTTCAACCAAACCGCCTTGATACGCTTTTGAAAGAGCCACACGTCTAGGGTTGGTCGAAACACGCAGGGCAGAGGGCGATATATTTAAAACCGCTGTTTCGATATCTTCTTTGGCCAAAGCCGCCTGCGCAGACGCAATATTAACTTTGCCTGTATTCACACGCAAATCAAGTGACCCACGACTTTGCAGTGCAGTCAAAACCGCTTCAATTTCATGCCCTAAAGCAGCTTCAAGCTTTGACGCAATCCAATCAGGTATATCCAATCGCACAGATATATCCGCGGGTACCTTATCCTGTTGCAAAGCAGCCAGCTCACTTTCAGACAAAACATCTGCTGCAAATTTTTCGCCCGTAAAGACATCTGTAATCTGACCACCAGCCGACAAAATATGCCCAGCTACACAGCCGCGCCCACCTTCGAAACCCGCTATATATAAAAAGGATCTTTTACACCGCAAACAATCAAACACGATGTCGCGGACAGCAGCGCGATCTTTAGAACCAGCATAACGATTGGACCGCGCCCAATTGGTCAATACTTTCTCAGCAGGTCCACCTGAAAAAATATCGTTCAAAATATCAACGGCAGCTGCATATCGCGCATTTGGTGTCATAGTCTGTCAACCAATTCTAAACTTAAGTTATCGCGCACTTAATGTATCAGCACGCAACGCCTCACTGGCATATAAAATCAGAGTTTTCCATTACAATATTTGGGATGTGAAACGCGTATCACTATCCTTAAGAGATTTGCAGGTACTCAGGCCAATACCCACAATACAGGTCAAAATATTTACTGGTTCTTTTTGTCGCAATACTTTATCAATTAACGCGCTGGTTCTTGTTTCCGTTTTCCATCGGCACAAACACATTCTTCTGAGACGGGTTATAAAGGATGTGTTTATATGAGCGAAACTCTTATCAAAAATGCCACTGCTATTTTGACGATGGATGACCACCGTCAGGAGCATTCCGAAACAGACATTCGATTTAATGCGGGCGTCATCACAGAGATCGGCCCAAATCTCGAAAGTTCGGGCGAGATTCACGATGCGCGCGGTTGTGTCGTAACACCCGGCCTCGTGAACACGCACCACCATCTTTATCAATCACTGACCAAAGCGGTTCCAGGTGGTCAAGATGCCCTTTTATTTGGCTGGTTACAGACACTATATCCGATTTGGTCACGCTTTGGCCCTGAAGAGATCTATGTATCTGCACAAGTCGGCTTGGCGGAATTAGCATTATCTGGCTGTACGCTAAGTTCGGACCATCTCTACCTTTACCCAAACGGATCACGGCTTGATGATACAATTGCCGCCGCACAGGGCGTTGGCCTCCGATTTCACCCAACACGTGGTTCAATGAGTATTGGTGAAAGTGATGGCGGTTTGCCACCAGACAGTCTAGTTGAAAAAGAACGTGCTATCTTAGAGGATTCAATTCGGGTCGTGGATGCATTCCACGATAACGCGGATGGTGCTATGGTTCGCGTTGGCCTCGCACCATGCTCCCCCTTCTCTGTCAGCCGCGACCTGATGCGCGATTCCGCTCTGCTCGCACGGGATAAGGGTGTTATGCTTCACACCCATCTAGCCGAGAATGATGAAGACATTGCTTATTCAAAAGAGAAATTTGGATGTAGCCCTGGGCAATACGCCGAAGACCTCGGATGGATTGGCTCGGATGTTTGGCACGCACATTGTGTAAAATTAGATAACTCTGAAATTGATCTCTTTGCACGTAGTCAAACTGGGATTGCCCATTGCCCCTGTTCAAATTGCCGCCTTGGCAGTGGTATCGCCCCCATACGCAAGATGCGCGATGCAGGTGTAAAAGTTGGCCTTGGCGTAGATGGTTCAGCCAGCAACGATACAGGGAATCTGATCCTCGAAGCACGTCAATCTATGTTGCTACAAAGAGTAGCCAATGGCGCTGATGCTATGTCTGCACGCGAAGCTTTAGAAATAGCCACCCGTGGTGGAGCTGATGTGTTGAACCGCCCTGATTGTGGCCGCTTAGCGGTCGGAAAACGGGCCGACATAGCGGTTTGGGATGTATCAGGCATAGAAAGTGCAGGAAGTTGGGACCCAGCAGCCTTGTTGCTTGCAGGCCCAACGCGGGTCAAACACTCGTTTGTTGAAGGGCGGCAAATTGTAAGAGATGGGCAAATGGTAACAATTGACCTTCCCAAAGTGATCGAGAGACAAAATCAATTGGCTCGAGCCCTTCAAGTCTGATTAGAGATTACGAGTTATTTGTCTAGTAATGTTAAAAAGCCCCTCTCTAGGGGCTTTTTTAATGTTTCTTTTGCGGCTCACCTGCGACATAGGTTTGTGCAATGGCCCTATCATCACCCATTATTTGCAAAATGAATAATTCTTCGGCGAGTGTAGTCGCGCGTTCCATACGCAACTCCATTGCAGTTGTAGCAGCGCTATCCAAAACAACGATGTCAGCTTCGGTTCCCGCTTCAAGCGTTCCAATTTTATCTTGCAGATCAAGAGCGACCGCATTGCCTCGCGTGATCCAATAAAAGGCGCGAAACGGATGTAAGCTTTGACTTTGAAGCTGGAGGATTTTGTAACCCTCATTCATGGTTTGCAGCATCGAATAACTGGTACCACCGCCAATATCCGTCGCAACCGCATTCACGATACCTTTTGCCCGTAGGCCTGCATCGTCAAACAATCCACTGCCAAGAAACAAATTAGATGTTGGGCAAAACACTGGATGTGAGCCCGTTTCAGCCAGAGCACCAATTTCCCGGTCTTTCAGGTGAATACAGTGCCCCAGAAACATCTTAGGGCTCAATAAACCATAAGTTGGACACCTCGATTAACCGCTAATTCCAGAGGTATTTGATAGGCATTTTTTACGGCAGGCTGCTTTTTGACGCAAAAAAAGCCTGTTTTGTTCCGTTTTATGCGGCATTCATGCTTTATGGAGCCGCCTGAGCGGGTATTTCTGAATTCTAGACGGATTCAGGCTGTGGCTTGCCGTCGTTCATGGAAGATGAGACGCTTCATATTGTAGGTTATGTTGGCGAGTGTCATCTTTGTTGTGGCGCGTTGAATTCCGATGGTTCTAATGGATAAATCCATCGGGCCCTTCTGATGACCAAAGACATGCTCGACACAGGTGCGAAATATAGAACGTGTCGCATTACCGCGCTCGATGTGTTTGGGCATTGGTTTGCCTTTTGGTTTTTTACGGTGGATGTGGGAGAAAAATCCATTGGCCTTAAGCCATGCCTCATTGCTCTTGGTGCGGTAAGCTGTATCGGCCCAAACCTTGCCAGAACGATTGTCCTTGGTGAGCACTGACGCCAACTCATGACCGTCATAGCGCGCTGCATCTGTTGTTTTTTCACCTCTGATAAACCGAAACTTACGGTCAATGCTGATGTGGTTTTTATAGCCAAAGTGAGGTACGGAAATATCAACTAACCCCGCATCTTTCTCACCCGTCTTGGTCGTTTTAGCCTTGCTATACTTGACCATCCACCGTGCGTCGGTGTCCTTCTGTGCCGCCTTGGCTGGATTATCAGGCCAGATATCTTTTGCATCTTCGCCAGCCTTGGCGCGGGCTTTCTCGCTTGAAGTCATACGTTGGCGTGGGGCTGCAATCAGCGATGAGTCTACAATTTGTCCCCCAGTTTGTTTGTAACCCCGATTACGTAAATGATCCTCAAAGGTTGCAAACAAATCAGTCAACACACCCGCTTGGGTCAACTTCTCCCGAAACACCCAAATGGTCTTTTGATCTGGCGTCGGCTCCCCAATTTGCAAACCAAGAAAACGCAACCAGCTAAAACGATCGCGGATCAGAAACTCCATCCGCTCATCACTTAAATTATGCATCGACGCTAATATCAAAATCTTAAACATCATAACCGCATCATAGGGCGGACGACCCCCCTGTGGACGCTCTCCATAGTTAAGTGCACTTGTCAGTGCACACCGAAACATCTCAAAATCCACATGCTCAGAAAGCGCGACAAGTGGGTCGCCTGTTTTAGACAAACGCTCAAGATGATCAGAAAAATCAAACAATCCTGCTTCGTGCATCAAAATATCCTCCTGAAAATATTGAATCACAAAATACACCTAAAAGATAGGTTTTTAGAGGTGTCCAGTTTCATAGACATCCAGATAATCACGCGCATTCGGATAGAGTTCAGCCGTATAAGCAATTTCATCAACATTTTCAGACAAATGAGTTTGGACGTAACAATCTGGATGTTCTGCTACCAATGTACGTGCCGTTTCCATCTGTTCTGGCGTAGATGTAATGGCAAAACGTGGTGTGATTGCGTAATGTGCCCGCCCCTTGCCATGCCATTCTTCGATCAATGCCTTAGAGTCTGGCCGAAAACTATTTCAATGATTTCAACCCCTTGCTAATCGCCGTGTGACCATTCTGATATGGGCGATGAGGAGCCAGCTTTCAGCAGAAGCAATGGATTTCTCCCAATCTTTTGCCAATCGGCGGCACCGCCCCAACCAGGCAAAGGTGCGCTCGACAACCCACCGTCTTGGAATGAGTTCAAATCAGGGCAATCGCATGAAAAAGTTAGCAGGTGACAAATGAGGTGAGGGTTGATTCAATGAGTGAACTTTTAGCTTTTATTGAGGTCACTACCCATGTCCAATGCCGACGCACCCGACAGCCATTCCATTGATTTTCTTACGCATTTTTCTACTTTATCTGACCCACGACAACAAACAAAGCTGCTTTACCCTATGGCAGAGGTTTTGCTTTTGACGTTATGTGCCGTGTTGTCCGGGGCGAATGACTGGGTCGCTATTTCTGCGTTTGGGACAAAGAAACTGGCCTTTTTACGGAAATTCTTGCCCTTTTCGGACGGAACACCCTCACATGATCAACTGGGAAACATCTACGCCGCACTGGATGCCAATCATTTTCAGGCCTGCTTTATGGAGTGGGTCGCCTCCTTAAACAGCACCCTTAGCGGGGTCGTGGCGATAGATGGTAAAACCTCACGTCGCAGCTTGGATAAGGCTGGCAGCAAGGCCGCAATTCACATGATCTCGGCCTGGAGTTCAGAGTTGAACCTGACACTTGCCCAACGGCAGGTGGACGGCAAATCCAATGAGATCACGGCCATACCGGAACTGTTAGACCTCCTGACGATAAAGGGGGCTATTGTCACTATAGATGCTATGGGATGTCAGCGTGATATTGCCGATAAAATCATCACCAAACAAGCGGATTATGTTTTGGCCTTAAAGGGTAATCAAGGTGCCCTTCGCAAAGACACCGAACTGTTCATGAAAGAACAGGACGCTGTGGATTTTGCAGACACAACAGTAACTTACCATGAGGACGTAGAAAAATCACATGGACGTATTGAAACAAGAAAAGTCACTGTTTGCTCGGATATTGAATGGCTGATGGAGCGGCACAATTGGCCCGGATTGGAAAGCATCGTGATGGTCCAATACTGCGCAACACTTCAAGACAAGACCCGTTCAGAGACACGCTTTTACATCTCATCCATGACCTGTGACGCCGAAGCTCACGCAAAAGCTAT
Organism: Amylibacter sp.; assembly: GCA_965206885.1. Lineage (GTDB taxonomy): Bacteria > Pseudomonadota > Alphaproteobacteria > Rhodobacterales > Rhodobacteraceae > Amylibacter. The sequence continues at coordinate 677,947 of CBDBLJ010000019.1, forward strand.
CCGCGACCACTGGGGTATTGAAAACGGGCTGCATTGGGTCATGGATATGGTGTTTCGTGATGATGAATGTCGTATCCGTAAAGGAAACGCGCCAGCTAATTTTACAACGATCAAGCACGCCGCCAACAACATGCTGCGCTCCGTAAAGGGAAAGCAAAGCCTCAGGTTAAAGCGACACTTGGCGGCTTGGGACGAGGATTTTCTTTTCCAGATAATTCAGGGGTAAAACTCATGCGATTGCCCTGGAGTTCAAATCCCACAGCCTTGTCACTGCGCTTTAAAATTTCGATAGTCCAACAGCCCATATTTTCTAAAGCTTCTCGTAATTTTGGCCCCGCATATCCTCCATCGGCAAACACATGTCGGAGTTTGGGATGGGAGTAGTAGATAGATTTGAGGACATCAACGGCCCCATCTCGATCTTGAATGCCCGCACTGTGGATGATAAATCCGATCAACAGCCCGATGGTATCTGTGATGATATGGCGCTTACGGCCGTTTATCTTTTTCCCTGCGTCGTAGCCGGAAACACCACCGCTTTCTGTCGTTTTAACACTCTGGCTGTCAATAACACCTGCACTTGGACTGGCTGCGCGACCTGCCAATTCCCGCGCCTTGATGACAAGCGTATCGTTGATCCGGTACAACACGCCATTGTCCCGCCAGTCGTAAAAATACTCCTGTATTGTAGTCCTCGGCGGGAAATCTTTCGGGATCATTCGCCACTGACATCCCGTGCTCGCCATGTATTGCACTCCGTCCCACACATCGCGCATTTCGGTTGTTCTGGGCCGACCAACCACATTGGATTCTGGCAGCAGTGGTTCAATTATTGCCCACTCTTCGTCCGTGCAATCACTTGCATAACGCCCATTGTTTCGCTCATATAGGGGGCGAGTAATATCAGTCCAAGCCATAAAATTCTCCATCTTATTTGATAAAGAGAGTGAATCACAACTTACTGATATTACTCAACTAGTTTTCGGCCAGACACTTACTGTCATCATATCCCGATTGCGGTGTGTCACGCAGTCCGTCAGGGGCGTTGCGGTCCATCAGAACCTTACCACCAATCATACGCATATTACGCCGTTCTGCTTCTTCGAAATATGCCGTTGCCGATTGTTTATGAACTGAACAATAGGCCATGGCAGTGGTTGTACCATGATCAATAAGCTGATCATAAAACCGCCCTGCCATCTCATTGCAATGGGCAGCATCTACAAACCGTGTCTCTTCTGGGAATGTATATGTATTCAACCAATCCAGCAGCTTTGCGCCCCAAGAGGCAATCACTTGAACTTGCGGAAAATGCAAATGCGTATCAATAAAGCCGGGCATAAGTAAATGAGGTCGGTGATCGATCTCTGTCGCTCCAACGGCTTGTGCTTTCAATTCGGAATACGAGCCAATGGCTTCTATCAGTCCATCTGATAAAATCAGAGCACCCTCGTCAATATAAATGAATGCATGCGTATCATCTGGCCCTTGGGGTTCTTCACGAAAGGACAAAACCCGCCCACGCAACAATTTCTTAGTCATTTATAAAAACCTTATTCATTTTTTGATCGTGTTAGTGACACAGGCCAATATAGGCCTATGTCGTTTTGTTAAGTTAAAAGTAGACTTACTTTGCTTCAGCTACAGGATCGTCTGTAACAGCATCAGAGTTTTCCAAATCATCTTGATTTTGAATCTTCGGATAGATCAGCAAGAATGCACCAGCAATAAGGTAACCAATCGTAATACCGTCCAGCGTTGGCAGTTGCAGACTTGCAGAATGAAGTATGCCTACGGATGTCATAACAGCTGCTGCTATGGCAAAACCACCTGCATTGCGGAAACGCCCATCAATAACACTTGCAACAATTGCACCCCATACAAGACCCGTAATGATCGCACCTTGTGATAGAGCCAGATGGCCTTCGTAATGCGCGCCTTGCTGAAGCAGAGCACTGGTCAGTGCATCATCACCAAGCTGTGGTAGTCCTTCGACACCAGTGTTGCGCAGTGCATTTATCATTGAACCCCACTTTACCATCATGAATTCCGAAACATGCGGCATCATCGCAATTGCAACAGCAGCCATATGGGCTGGTTTCACACTGTTGGCCGTATTGGCGATCAGACTGATAGCAACAAAAACCAGAACTGGTGCTGCTGCTGCGATCGGAACAAGATTGTTCAGGAATGCTAAAAAGCCAAAGAAAGCTGCAATTGGAAAGACAATCGCCACACCGATTAAGTAACCAGCATGTGCTTCCATCCGTTTATAAGCTGGGTGGCCAATATAAACGGTTGTCGGGAAAGGTGATCCAAACACAGCGCCAATCATAGTCCCTACACCATCCGTAACTTGACATGCAGCAACAGGGTATTCATCCCCAGCAGCTTCAGCGCTTTCAACGTTATTCATAGTTTCAATGAAGTTATAGATTTGCACTGGTACAAGAACCAAAAACAATTCTGGATTGTTAAAGAGATGCTGAATACCAACAATCAAATCGCCAAAGTATGGCACTGGCGGATAAAATCCAACACCGTCAAAAGCAATCGATGATTTACCTGCAATCAAGGCAACAATTGTCCCGACCATCAATGCCAACAAACCTGCAGGAATATTGAACGGCAATCTAAAGCGGCCAACCAAACCCCAAAGGATAATGATCATAGATGCGAAACCAATAATAGGATCTTCAAAAACAATCGCTAAAGGAACGGAACCGATGAAAACCAGCGCGATTCCACAAAGTGTCCCCAACATACCTGCACGCGGTGTTACACGTTTCAAGAAAGGTCCAACAATTGCGCCTAGAGCCGCAACAATACCGCCCATAAAACCAGCACCAATACCGACTTGCCACGCCAATGTAGCATCATTTGTAGACCAGTAAATCGGCCCGATAACCCCAAAAAGATAAACAAACATAACTGGCGTACTAATGCCGTATGGCAACGCCGTAACGTCACGACCTGTTTTCTGTGCTAGATTTTGAGCCATCTTAACGTAAACCACAATACCCGCCACAATGGCGATAGCAGCCCCTGGTACAATGCGTCCAAAAACGATTTCTGCTGGCATTTGAAATACAAACTGACAGATACCTGCTAAAACCATAAGGTTGATCAGGTTATCTGTGAACAGTGCCCAAAAAGCACTAAAGTCGCTGCGTACAAACAGCTTATATGTGTAACTCTCGTTTCCCATGTGTCGAGCCTCCTCTATGTTACTATCCAACATTACAGCACCCCCTCCAGGCCGCAGTAATGCATAAAATTACAGCGCCCCTAATGGGAAACTGTTCCCCTTTCAGGGATTTCAACGGTAGCTTCTGACGTTAATGCCGTAATCACTTCTGCAGCAACAAAGGCTGCAATTACTGCAGGCCGTTTATCATGGCTACCAGTCGCCCCGATGGGGCATGTTAAGGCGCTGATCGACAATTTACCAACATCGCGGTGATACCAGTTTTTGAACGACGCCCTTTTCGTTTTCGATCCAATCATGCCGACATAAGCCGCATCTCTGCGTCCCAAAGCTTCGGCCGTTAACAAGAAATCAAGTGCATGATCATGGGTCAAGACTATAAACACGCTGCCTTTTGGCGCAATACGTATGTCGTCTTCAGGAATAGCGCTTTGCCGAAGCTCAACTAAAGCATTACATTGCCGTAGTTCTTCGGCCCGACTATCAACAAGGATCGTGCGCACTGGAAGTTTTTCAAAAAAATCAGCAAGGGCGCGTCCGACATGACCTGCACCCAAAATATAGACATGCGGAAAAGCTTCAGCTTCCTGCATAATTGCTTGGCACAAGGTTTCCTTGTCTATATCACTCATATGGGTCAACTGGATTTCAACCTGCCCGCCGCAACATTGGCCGATCTCAGGTCCAAGCGGTATATTCATTATTGCGCTAGAAGCTCCACGTTTTAACATCGCACGGGCCTCATCTATCGCCATGTATTCTAACTGACCGCCGCCGATTGTGCCACATATTGCCGTTTTAGATACAACCATTTGAGTGCCTTTTTCGCGCGGACTAGAACCGCGAACGCGCGTCAGGCTCACATTGGCAACTTGACTGTGCTCTACAAAAAAAGTTTTCAAATTTTGGTACGTTGTCATAGATTAAATCCCATTCCCACGCAGACGCTCAACAGCCAACAGCACACATTCTGGCGTTGCTGGGGCCTCTAAACGCGGACATTCTTTGTAATCAGCGACACTTGCAACAGCCATCGACAGCGCCTCAAGCACAGAAACACCAAGCATGAACGGGGGTTCCCCAACAGCCTTAGAACGCTTAATTGTCAATTCTTTGTTTTCCGACCAATCCGCCAAGCGCACATTAAATTCCCGTGGGCGATCTGATGCTAAAGGTATTTTATATGTAGAAGGTGCATGTGTGCGCAGACGTCCTTCTTTATCCCACCATAGCTCTTCGGTGGTCACCCACCCCATACCTTGAATAAAAGCGCCTTCAATTTGGCCTTTATCTAAAATCGGATTTAATGAACGACCAACGTCATGCAAAATATCTGTGCGATCCACTTGATATTCACCCGTTAGTGTATCGATGCTTACTTCTGATAATGCGGCACCGTAAGAATAGTAATAGAATGGACGCCCCTTACCTGCTGCGCGATCCCAGTGGATCTTTGGTGTTTTATAAAATCCAGCAGCCGACAACTGAATTCGTGCCATATACGCTTCTTTAATGAATGTCCCAAAGGGCAAAGCGGTATCGCCAATACGCACTTCATTTGCAATGAATTGAACATCCTTAGGATCAACACTCCATTTTTCAGCTGCAAAAGAAACCAACCGATCTTTGATCTGGCGTGCCGCATCCAAGGCCGCCATACCATTCAAATCAGACCCCGAAGATGCAGCCGTTGCAGATGTGTTTGGTACTTTTTCAGTTGTGGTTTTGGTGATTTTGATTGTGTTGAAATTAACCTGAAAAGCATCAGCCACCACTTGGGCCACTTTGGTATTCAACCCCTGCCCCATTTCCGTACCGCCGTGGTTCAATTGGATCGAACCATCATTGTAAATATGGATCAAAGCACCCGCCTGATTATACCAAGTCGCAGTGAAAGAAATACCAAATTTAACGGGCGTCAACGCGATCCCTTTGCGAATAATCCCACCTTTGGCGTTATGCTCTAAAACTGTCTTACGACGCAGTTGGTAATCAGCAGTCTCTTCTAATTCCCCGACAAGACGGTCCAAAATACTATCTTCAACGGTTTGGTGATAAGGTGTCAGGTCACGCCCTTCACCGCCATAAAAGTTAACTTTCCGAACCTCTAAAGTATCTTTTCCCAAAGCATAGGCGATTTCTTCCATAATACGTTCAGCAGCAATCACACCTTGAGGTCCGCCAAAACCACGAAACGCTGTATTGGAAACCGTGTTGGTCTTCATTGGCTGCGAAGTAAGCCGTACGTTCGGGTAAAAATACGCGTTATCCGCATGAAATAATGCACGGTCAGTAACAGGACCAGAAAGGTCCGATGAAAACCCACAACGCGCAGCGAAATTACCATCAACAGCTTGCACACGCCCATCACTGTCAAACGCAACATCGTAATCAATGACAAAATCATGACGCTTCCCTGTGGCAGACATATCATCATCACGATCAGGGCGGATTTTAACCGCGCGGTTCCATTTTTTTGCAGCCAGTGCAGCAACCGAGCAGAACAAGTTCATCTGGGTTTCTTTACCACCGAAACCACCGCCCATGCGGCGCACATTCACCGTAACCGCATTTGATGAAATACCCAAAACATGCGCCACCATATGTTGCGCTTCGCTTGGATGCTGGGTTGATGAGTGAACCATCACATCTTCATCTTCGCCAGGAATGGCAAAAGCAATATGGCCTTCCAGATACATATGATCCTGACCACCAACTTTCATCTGGCCTTTGATACGATGTTCCGCGTTCTTTAAAGCTGGTTCAACGTCACCACGTTCCAGCTTTAATGGCGCTGTTACATAAGGATAGTTTGCGTTTTTTGCATCCAAAACATCTGTAGCATGAGGTAGTTTTTCATAAACGATTTCAGCGAGATGAGTTGCTCTACGTGCAGCATCCCGACTTTCTGCAACAACCGCAAAAATCGGTTGCCCCCAAAACTCTACCTTGTCCGTTGCAAAGATCGGCTCGTCATTCAGACCAGTTGGACTAACATCATTTACACCTGGAATATCATCTGCGGTCAGAACACCAACAACACCGTCTGCTTCTTTCACCTTTGATAAATCTATCGATTTAATATTTGCATGCGCAATTTCGGAAAGTGTTAAATAAGCGTGCAAAGTACCTGCTGGCTCTGGAATATCATCGCAATATTCGGCCCGCCCCGTAACATGTTTTATTGCAGAATCGTGTTGAAGATCCGTGTTTACGCCACCTTGGATTTTCACATCATCTCTCATTTTAAACACTCCCAGCTAGCACACGTTGAAGACGCACAGGCTCATCAACAGAGCTGTTTTCAAGATAAATACGGCGGAACATATTTTTGGCGACTTGCAACCGATAATCCGCAGAAGCGCGCCAATCTGTCAAAGGCGTGAAATCTTTTCCCAACTCAGATGCAGCAGCAATCAAAGCCGCTTCCGACCATGGTTGTCCGATTAAAGATGCTTCAGCATGGCTTGCACGTTTTGGCGTAGCCGCCATACCACCATAAGCGATGCGTGCCGCAGTGATTTTCTCGTCCTCAACGGTCAGATTAAAGGCACCACAAACAGACGAAATATCTTCATCACGCCGTTTCGAAATTTTGTAAGCAGCATGAATACTCTTTGGTGTGGTTTTTGGAATACGAATACTCTCAACAAAATCACTTGGTTCCCGATCCTGTTTACCATAATCGATAAAGAAATCCTCCATCGCAACAGAACGGCGATTAACACCTTTTCGCAAAGTAACTTCGGCGCCTAATGCAATCAAAACAGGGGGCGTATCACCAATGGGCGATCCATTAGCGACATTGCCACCGACCGTCCCCATATTACGCACCTGCCAACCCGCAATGCGACTCCAGAATTCTGTTAGATGTGGAAATGATTTGCAAAAAACCTCTTCACATTCCGAATATGTTACACCCGCGCCAATTTGAATTTCACCTTCACCAGCATTGATTTCTTTCAGCTCGTCCAAATGACCAACAAAAATTGCAACTGGTAATGGACGCAGAAATTTGGTGACCCAAAGACCAACATCAGTTGCTCCAGCTATGATAGTTGCATCAGGGTTTTCAGTCAGGGCAGCGGCTAAATCATCCACATCCGCAGGCAAAATCGCACGGCTTCCAGATTTTTCCACGACAACTCTCTTGCCATCTCGCAACCCTGTTAGGCTGTCTGTAATACTATCGCGCTCAAGCGTCAGACGGTCTGCCGTTGGACTACCATACTGTGTAACAGCAATCGCCGCATGAATAATTGGCTCATAACCAGTACAACGGCACAGGTTACCTTGCAAAGCTGTTTCCACCTCAACCTCAGTCGGGTTCGGTGTCTGCATCCATAACGCATAAAGCGACATAACAAAGCCAGGCGTACAAAACCCACATTGTGATCCATGATGATCCACCATAGCTTGCTGCACTGGATGAAGTTTTCCGTTTGGACCAGAAAGATATTCAATAGTCACAACGTGGCACCCATCCAGCGAAGCCAAGAAGCGTATACATGAATTGATAGTTTCGTAGCGCAACACACCATTTTGCAAACGGCCAACCATAACAGAGCAAGCCCCACAATCCCCTTCGGCACACCCCTCTTTGGTTCCCGTCAAAAGACGATCCAATCGAAGATAATCCAACAACGTATCGGATGTACCAACGTTGCTGATAGAGATGTCTTTGTCGTTCAAGAGGAACTTAATTTCACGGCGAATTGTCATTGAGACACCTATAGGTTTGGGTGGAGTGGCGCTATATCCCTCATGTTAGCCCACTTTTAGTTTCAATAATGCGGGGGATATTGGTAAACTCTTTCAACGATTCGTATATAATCATTCATTGAAAAGATAGGACGAAACTCATGCCATACTTGGAAAGCATCAAGGTTTTTGTTCGCGTCGTTGAACTTGGCAGTATCACATCAGGTGGGCGTGATTTACGCCTGACACCAGCTGTCGCCAGCAATCGGGTTAAAGAATTGGAACGCCGCTTGGGTGTTCGGCTCTTCAACCGTACAACACGTAGCCTTACCCCAACTGAAATCGGCAAAATCTTTTATGAACACGCCCGCGAGGTTGTGAACTCATTGGAAGATGCCGAAACCGTTGTTGCGGGCTATTCCAGCAGTCCAAAGGGTTCAATCCAAGTATCGGCCCCATTGGGCGTTGGCAGGCGTATCATTGCGCCGCTCATCCCAAAGTTCTCTCATCAATACCCCGAAATAGAAATACGTATGCGTTTGTCTGACCGTATAATCGACATTCTACAAGATCGCATCGATGTCGCGTTTTTTCTGGGCGAAGCCAAAGATTCAAACTTTAAGCTCCGCAAAATTAAAGATTGTGACCGAGTGTTATGCGCTGCACCTGAATATCTGGCTCAAAATGGCGTCCCCAAGTCACCAAATGATTTGATCAAGCAAAACCACAATTGCCTTTTACTACGGTACCCTCGCTCGCCCGAATATTTCTGGACGTTAAACACGCCCGACGGCCCGAGGAAACTCGATGTTACTGGGAAATACGATGCAGATGACGGCGATGTTTTAACCGAATGGGCCCTTGCTGGATACGGGATCATAAACAAACCAAGGTTTGATATATCCAAATACCTTGATGACGGATCACTGGTAGAGATATTACCAGATACGCCACCAATGCCATCGCGTTTCGGATGCCTTTATCCACACAAGAAACTGCAAGACCCAAAAATTCGACTTTTCATCGACTTCATGGTTCAAGAATGTCGCAAAGCTATATGAGTTATCTCAAGGTAAGTTTAGATTTCCACCCTTATTTCATGTAAAAAACAGAACAGTATTCATACGAAAAAAGAGCCCTCTTAAAGGACTCTTTCAAACTCACTTCTACGTGCGATCATTGATTTAGAATCTAAAGCCAGCAAAGATAGAAGCTGAGTTCTCTTGGACTAGATTGTTACCAAACTTGTTTTTGAAGTGTGTGTATTCAATACCAAGATGTATCTTACCTGGCGCTTTTCCTAAAGCGTGACCAATATCCCATCTAATTTGAGGTGAGAAGACGATTTGATTATCAACAAGTGGACCTTGGTCGCCGATGAAGTCAACAAAACCTTTGAATTGGAACTTCTGAGAACCAATATCAAACGGTCTGTCCCAAACCAAAGATGCCTGATAAGTACCATCAAGGTTCCTATCAAAGGGATCATCAAAGTTGGTATAGCTCGTAAGGGCAAGTGACAAAACTCGAAAGCCAGGCACGTTAAAGCTGATACGAGGGCCGAACAAAGCTACTGAAAAGTCGGTACCTTTGTTAAGACCAACCTGTAAATCAATTCCTTTGATAAACCCATCGCCTGTATCTAGACCAAAATGTTTACCATGCAGAGTATACTGAACAACTACCGACTTTCGTCGGTAGGTTCACGTTTTGAATGTAATTCAAGATACTGACGAATAACGTCATCCGTCACATTTCCACTCGTCGTTGAAAAATAGCCTCTAGCCCAGAACCGTTGCCCCCAATAGCGTTTGCGTAATTCGGGGTACTCCCGCTGTATCTTGTATGAGGACCTCCCTTTTACGCGTTGCATCACCTTTGAAATTGGGACGTGCGGCGGGACTGACACAAACATATGCACATGGTCGGTAGACAATACGCCTTTTTCAATGTGTACGCCCAATTCATTGCACGTTTGTCGTATCAATGTCCGAATACGCTCACGCATTTCACCACGCAGCACCTTGTAACGATATTTTGTTACCCAAACGATATGGTATCTGTGATAATATCTGCTATGACTTCCAGTAGAATAGATCATAAGGTTTCCTTCCATTTTAAGACCTTACCGCAACGCTGGGTCTTAAAATGGAAGGAAACCTTATGTAAATAACGCTAAAGCTGACCAGCTAAAAGCTGGTGGTTTTAACCAATTATTGGAAAATAAATCTCACCATACTGATCGCTTTCAGTACGGCCAGGTGTTGCTAGATCATTTTTGTCTTGGAAAAAATCAACGAAAAAGAACAGATCGCCGATATCGTTTGTTGAAAAATGGTCTAATGTAATGGTACCCCGATTGGTTGTTTCAGCGAAGCCGCTGGCAAAAGTTGCGTTACTACCGAACTTATAGCCCCCTCCATAATGAAGCTGTACTTCTGTTGTTGAAAAACCAGCATATGCTGCCCCGCCAACAGTTAGACCCAAAGCAAAGGCAGCTAGCCCCAGTCCCTTTTTTATGTTTTTTAACGTCATAATATCTCCCCCATCTGCTAAAAACACCCTCCCCCCAATGAAGCGGATAGAATTTAGTTCTGCTAGTTTGAGGGAAGACAGATAGGTTGATAAGCCCTTGTAATTATGAAGTACTTTCAAAAAATATCAAATAATAGTAGCTATATAATTTGAGTTTATTGACGTTTAAAAGCCCGCATCTGTTTCAAAGTTGCGCTAAGGAGAGCCGCTTTAATACGAGCAGTACTCGTTCAAAAAAGAGCCCCTTAAAAGAGCTCTTTCAAATCATATTTATCTGCTGATATTTGACTTATTCAGCCTCATCAGCATCAAGTGTTTCAGGTAATACTAAGTTCAATACAATCGCGATAAACGCAGCTGGTAGTAAACCAGATGTCATCAAGATTTTTGCTGTATTTCCCAAGAAACCCATTGCGTTTGGTACTTGTTGCAGGCCAAGGCCTACTGACAAAGCAACCGCAAAGATAACCATATTGCGACTGTTCCAGTTAACCTCTGATAACATGGATGCACCTGCTGCTGCGACCATACCGAACATTACGATAACACCGCCACCCAAAACTTGGATCGGAACAGTGTTAATAACAGCACCTATTTTCGGGATCAAACCACAGATAATTAAGAAGATCGCACCGATGGTCACAACGTGACGAGACATAACACCCGTCATCGCAATCAAGCCAACATTTTGGCTGAATGATGTATTTGGCAATGAACCAAATACGCCAGCAAGCGCTGAACCCAAACCATCAGCATATGTTGCACCAACGACTTCTTCGTCTGTTGCTTCGCGCCCTGCACCACCTTTGGTGATACCAGATACATCGCCTACAGTTTCAATAGCAGAGATAAATGCCATCAAACACATACCAATGATGATTGCCCAGTTCATTTCAAAACCAAACTTGAACGGGCTAGGCAATGCGAACCAACCAGCTTTGCCAACACCGCTCAGGCTTACATCCCCCATGACATATGCAACGATGTAGCCAATGATCAAGCCGATCAAAACAGCAGAAACAGATAACAAACCACGCGCAAAGAACTTTAGACCTAAGGTTATTGCAATCACAACACCCGCTTGGAACCAGTTGTTAAGGCTGCCCCATGTCGGTTTGCTGTGGTTAAAGTCACCAGCACCACCCGCTGCATATTCAATGCCAACGTGGATCAGTTGAAGACCAATCATCAAAACGATTAAGCCAGTTACCAACGGCGGTAAAGCAAAGCGGATTTTACCAACGAACAATCCTAAGAAAGCGTGAAACAAACCACCGATGACAACACCTGTCATCAATCCACCAAGGCCCGCAGTCCCTGCCCCGATCATTGCTGGGATCATAACAGGTAAAAATGCAAAGCTTGTTCCTTGAACGATTGGCAATTTGGCACCAACTGGCCCCATACCAATAGTTTGGATCAATGTTGCAACGCCTGCAAACAGCATCGCCATTTGGATAAGATAGATTAATGCGCCAATGTCCATGCCTGGTGCGCCAAAGCCAAAACCAGCAACGCCCGCAATGATAATCGCAGGTGTCACATTTGACACAAACATTGCCAAAACATGTTGGATACCCAATGGAATAGCTTTTGCTAACGGTGGTGTATAATTAGGATCTCGGAGCTGCTCCGGTGTCCCTATACTGTTATCTGTAGTCATTATATATTCTCCCCTTATATGAGCGAGTTATTCCCGCAATATGCGCAGATCCCGCGCGTTTCCTCCCCTTATCTTATTGAATAAGATAAGGTATTTTGAAATTACACTCCTCTAAATTATTGCCTGTGCCAATGCGATCAACGACAGCGAATAACCCAGGTTCAGACAGCGGCGTTAAAACGCCGTGCCAAGTGCCTCGGTGGAAATTGATAGCTTGCCCTTCAGTACTGATGAACGCCCGAGGCTTTACTGGAATACCATTCTGGTCATCTGCGACAACAATCAGAAAAGGGTTCAAGCTCATAGGAATAAAAGCCTGACTACCCTCTGGGTGTCGTTCGACCAGTTCCAGTTTAATCGGCAGTACGCATATCTCTGATTTAAAGATGCTGATGCCTGCTTGACCATCTCCGAAATCAAGGGACGCTTGATCATGAAAACGACCGCAGCGACCTTGGTTAATAAGTTTGTCCGCTGCACCAATCGCTTCCAACACGTCACCATATGGCGCGAAGGCAGCTTTTGTTAAGGGTTGCGTCGCAATAATATTCACTTTGCACCACCCAGATCAAAGGTCATGTGGCGGTTAACATCTTTATATAAAAGATACCGAAACGGTTCGGGACCAGCAGCGACACAGGCTTGTGGGCAAAATGCACGCAGCCACATATAATCGCCAGCTTCAACTTCCACCCAATCTTGGTTCAAGTGATATACTGCTTTACCTTGAAGCACATAAAGCCCGTGTTCCATGACATGGGTTTCAGCAAAAGGAATAGACCCACCTGGTTGGAATGTCACAATCGTAACATGCATGTCGTGACGAAGGTCCGTCGGATCAACAAACCGCGTCGTTGCCCAAGCGCCATCACAATCGGGCATAACCGTTGGCTCTACATCTTGATCACTTGTCACAAACGGTAATGGCATATCAACACCTTCAACGGCTTGATAACGTTTTCTAATCCAGTGGAAGCTAGCATTCTCATCCGTAGAATTCAAAACTGTCCAATCATAATCTGGTGGAAGAAAGGCATAGCCGCCTTCCTTTAAAACGTGCTTCTTGCCCTCGATTGTAAGTTCTATCGTTCCTGCAACCACGAATAAAACACTTTCCGCTGTCGGATCTGATTCAGGTTTTTCACTCCCACCTTTAGGCCCAACTTCAGCAATGTAGTGTGAAAAAGTTTCTGCAAAGCCAGTTAGTGGTCGTGCAATCACCCAGAACCGTGCACCACTCCAATTTGGCAGAAAACTCGTGACAATATCGCTCATAACGCCTTTGGGAATGACAGCATAAGCATTTTTAAGAACTGCACGGTCGGTCATGATCTGGCTTTGGGGTGGTAACCCTCCCGTTGGCACATAATATTGTGCAGATGTTTCTGTCTTATCGTTCATGTCCGTATCTTTCATGGTAAAACTTCTGCTAGCCGCAATAAAGCGATGCGTTCAACTTGACGGCAAGCCGTCGTAAATTCGACATCTCGGCTATTGGCTATGCGCGTCGTAAAGGCGTTCAGAATTTGATCTTTGGTCAAACCTTTAACCGCTATAATATAAGGAAATCCGAACTTCTCAGTATATTCGGCGTTCAAAGCCTGAAACTTTGCCCGTTCTGCATCCGTCAATGCGTCAAGCCCTGCGCTTGCTTGCTCAGATGTAGATTCTTCCGTGAGTTGTTTTGTATCTGCCAACTTACCTGCAAGATCAGGGTGAGCCGTTAAAACACCCAAGCGTTGTTCTTCACTGGCGTGGCGAAAGACACGGCACATTGCTGAATGGAGACCAACAGCAGTATTATGCGCTGCGCCCAATTCACTGCCCCAAACCCCCTCTGCGACCCAAGCAGAATGCTCAAAGATGCCACCATATGCTTCAACAAATGTGTCTTTTCCCATAGTAAAAGGTGTCTCTGCCTCTAAGGGTGCTGGGTGATGTTCATGCCAATGTTTGGAGATATCAATGCGTCGTGCAAACCAAACATTTTCAAAACTCTGGGCATATTCCATAAACCTTTTCAAAGCTTGAATACGTCCAGGACGTCCAATCAAACGACAATGCAATCCAATTGAAAGCATCTTGGGCGCACCATCGTGACCTTCTTCATAAAGCGCATCAAAGCTGTCTTTTAGATAGGTGTAGAATTGGTCGCCTGAATTAAACCCTTGGGGGGATGCAAAGCGCATATCATTTGTATCAAGGGTATATGGAATGACCAGTTGCTGCTTGCCGTTATGTGCGTGCCAATATGGCAGATCATCGGCGTAACTGTCAGAAACATAATCAAAACCGCCCTCCTCTGTCACCAAATCAACAGTATTTTCAGAACAACGGCCTGTGTACCACCCTGTGGGGCGTTCTCCCGTAACTTCTGTATGGATACGGATTGCTTCTCGCATATGTACACGTTCTGCTTCTTTATCGAAGTCTTTGTACTCAATCCACTTCAAGCCGTGGCTGGCGATTTCCCAATCGGCATCTTGCATTGCGGCAACTTGAGACGGAGAGCGTTCAAGCGCAGTGGCTACGCCATATACTGTTGCAGGGATATCATGTTTTGTGAACAAACGGTGCAACCGCCAAAAACCAGCACGGGCACCGTATTCATAAATCGACTCCATGTTCCAATGCCTTTGGTCTGGCCACTGGGCAGCACCAACGATTTCCGACAAAAACCCTTCAGAAGCAGCATCACCGTGTAATACGCAGTTCTCACCGCCTTCTTCATAGTTGATTACAAATTGCACAGCAATTTTCGCATTGTTGGGCCAATTCACGTCAAGCTGAGCGTCACCATAGCCATGCATATCACGCTTGTAGCGTTTCATAGACAGAGTCTCCATATTTTACTATTTTCATAAATATCAGAATTAAGTATACATATTATACAGAAATTTTTGAAGGTCTTTTTTGGAATCTAAGATTTCATCCGATTGAAAATTGCGCAAGATATAAGACAAAGGAGTAGACAGATGAAAAAATCAAAAGGGTATCTAACAACCCATGTTCTGGATACAAGCACTGGCTTGCCCGCAAGTGAATTACAAATAGATTTGTTTTCATTGCAAGGTGAAACACGCACTCACATTTGCACAATGCACACCAACAGTGATGGCCGTACGGACAGCCATATACTACCAGTAGAAGATTTCACGACAGGTATATATGAACTTGTGTTCAAAGCGAGTGAATACTTAGAACGCACAGCGCAGGCGCAAGATGCACCTTTTTTCCTCTCAGATATTCCAATCCGTTTTGGTATAAATGATGTGGACGCGCATTATCACGTACCACTTTTACTATCGCCCTTTGGCTACTCCACATATCGCGGCAGTTAACCCCCCTGTTTGGCCAATTCTTTTTTACAATGAGAAACCATGTAATCAATAAACAATCTAACTTTGGGATCTTGGTTTTTCTTGTGGGGGTACAGACAGCCTAAGAAAACCGAAGTTGGTGGTGTTTCTTCGCAAACAATGACCAATGCTCCAGATGTCAGGTATTCAGAAACCTGAAAGATTGGTTTGTTAATGATACCATGGCCTTGTAGAGCCCAATCTGTCAAAACGCCCCCATCATCGGACTCATATGACCCAGAAACGGCAAATCGTTTGGGGCCATCTACCGTTTTCAAAAGCCATTGGAATTCACGCACCCCAGGGTATCGCAGCATGAGACAGTCATGCTTATCATTGATCAAATCCATCCCTGACTTTGGCAAACCTGCTTTTTCGATATATGAAGGTGCTGCACATAAAACGCGCTCGCATTCTGAAATTGACCTCACACGGTGATTGGAATCTTCAGGCACACCAAGATAAAAAGCGACATCTAAACCTTCTTCAGTTAAATCAATTGAGCGATCTGAAAGTCTAAGCCGCACATCTATATTTGGGTACTCCAATTTAAAATCTGGCACCGCGGGGGCAATCAATCTACGCCCAATACTTAAGGGAGCGGCAACAAATATAGACCCACGTGGGCTTTTGGTATGTTCAGCCACCGTTGCTTCGGCTTCACTAATTGCGTTTAAAACAGAATTAGCACCCTCGTAAAACAAACGGCCTTGCTCTGTTGCTTGCAAACTTCTCGTTGTCCGATTGAACAATCGCACCCCTAAATGCGCTTCCAGTTCGGCAATTCTGCTAGAGGCAACTGCTGGTGAAACACGTTGATCACGCGCAGCCGCAGACATATTACCCAATTCATAGATACGAACAAAAACTTTCAACTGATTGACATAAGACATAGTTCTATCTCTTCATAATAATATGATGCATCATTTTAGCTTTTCTAAGATGAATTATTATACTATTATTTTTGAAAGTCTTCTGCAATTATTTAAATTTACCATTAAAAGAAAATAGAAGACTATTGCCTAAATTTAGGAGAGAATAATGTACGATTTAGCTATCATGCACGAATGGGTGGAATTTGCAGTTCGTTGGTTGCATGTAATTACTGCAATTGCTTGGATCGGCTCATCCTTTTACTTTATTGCGCTTGATTTAGGATTGCAGAAAGTACCGAACATGCCTGTGGGTGCCCACGGCGAAGAGTGGCAGGTACACGGTGGTGGCTTCTATCACATCCAAAAATATCTGATTGCTCCAGAAGCAATGCCAGAGCATTTAATATGGTTTAAATGGGAAAGCTACGTCACTTGGCTCTCAGGCTTTGGCATGATGTTCCTTGTCTATTATTTGGGTGCAGATTTGTATCTGATCGATCCAAGTGTTGCCGATATTACAGCAACCACTGCTATTGCAGCATCACTTGCGTCACTCATCGGTGTCTGGGTTTTCTATGATTTGGTATGTAAGTCGAAATTCGGTGACAACAACACACGTCTCATGATCTTGTTATACATTCTCTTGGTTGCTCTGGCTTACGGCTACACGCAAATTTTCAGTGGTCGTGCAACGATGTTACATCTTGGTGCCATTACAGCGACGATTATGTCTGGTAACGTGTTCTTTATTATTATGCCGAACCAGCGCATTGTTGTTGCAGATTTGAAAGCTGGGCGCACACCTGATCCAAAATACGGAAAGATTGCGAAACAACGTTCAACACACAACAACTACCTAACCTTACCTGTAATCTTCTTAATGTTATCAACTCATTATCCCTTGGCCTTCGCGACGGAATATAACTGGGTCATTGCTAGTTTGGTATTTTTAATGGGGGTTACAATACGCCATTACTTTAACAGTATACACGCACGCAAAGGGAACCCACATTGGACGTGGTTGCTGACGACATTGCTGCTTATTGCGATCATGTGGCTATCTTCGATCAAACCAATAGCTCAGGGCGATGATATCGCCCAAGCTCCATTAACAGCAACACAACAAAAGTTTGCTTCGGCAGAAGGATTTCAAGAAGTACATGACATCGTTCTGGGTCGTTGCTCAATGTGCCACGCACAAGAACCATTTTACGACGGTATTCTTTGGGCCCCCAAAGGTGTTCTGTTGGAAACAGAGGCGCAAATTGCAACGCGTGCAAAAGAAATCTTCATACAATCAGGCATCACACACGCGATGCCACCAGCAAACGTAAGCTTTATGGAAGAAGCTGAACGCGACAAGATTGCAGCTTGGTTCCGTTCCGTCGAAAAACCTGTTTCATTAGGGTTCTAATCACTTATTAGCATTTCACTTCAAGCAAACCTCATATGATAGAGTGGTAAATAAATGACCATACTCCATTCTAAATATTTAATTCTATTATGGCTACTCTTAGCAACTGGCTCTATTGCCATCATTGCACTCTTAGAATGGCGCGAGCTAAATGCTACCCTAAGAGAAGAAACAGATATTTTGCAAAGGGTAGCATCACAACGTGCAGATCAGCATGATGCCCATTTGACCAACCTATCAGCCGTAGCTATTGCAGGCTCTTCATCACGCGCTGATCTTTTTTTAGATGTTACAGCAACAATTTTAAGATTTTACCCACGTATAACTGCTGTGGATCTACTATAGCCTAGCGACAATATTATGATACTATGGTTACATGACACATCCAATTAAATTTCGCCGCCATGTTTTGCGGATAAAAGAACAAGAGTGCTTGAGTTTTGCTCGGGTCGCAGAGCGTTTCTCCGTGGGTGTAGCCTCGGTGAAGCGATGGTCTAAACGGGTTGAACCCAAACAGCATGAACGCAAAAAGATACGTAAAATAGATCTTAAAAAGCTAGCACAGGATGTTGAAAAATATCCTGATGCTTATCAGTATGAACGTGCTGACCGTTTTGATGTTTGCCCAAAGGCAATTTGGCAAGCCCTTAAGAAATTGAAGATCACATATAAAAAAAGCCATGCGGCACCCCAAGGCAAACGACGACGACAGGCAGTCCTTTCAAGAGAGGTTAGCGGCCCATGAGGCTGCAGGTAAAGCCATTGTATATATTGATGAAAGTGGTTTTGCGCATGACATGCCACGCACCCATGGTTATGCCCCGCGCGGAAAACGCTGTGTGGGTGTTCACGATTGGCAGGCGAAAGGGAGGATCAATGTTATTGGAGCGCTTTTGGCTGGCACCTTGTTAACTGTTGGCCTGACAGCATGTAATGTTGACGCGGATATCTTCAATCTTTGGCTCAAAGATCAGCTCATTCCAGTCCTTTCCAAAGGATCAGTACTTGTAATGGACAGAGCCAGCTTTCACAGACGTAGCGACACAATAAAAATCATCACGGATGCAGAACATATCCTTGAATATCTACCTGCATATAGCCCCGATTATAACCCAATTGAACATACATGGGCGCAAGCTAAAGCCCATAGGCGAAAAACAGGAGAAACCGCTGAACAGATATTCTCCAATCAAAAGTGGAATCAAAGTTGAGTCGTCAGGCTATAGCACTAACCTCGAGTGATCCTAAAATCTCAACACGCATTACATTCTCAACAAGTATTGAAAAAATTATTTTAGATGCGGTTCACAAAACAGATGGTCGCTTAAAAATGATACCTGTTCCCAATGCTGACGCGCGTTATTTATTGATAAAACGCAGCCCTAATTCTGATGCCACTCGTTTTGGTTTGGCACTTGAGATAGATGCAAATGCTCTTTTAGAAACTCAATCTAAATTTTGGCAAAAGAATTCAGTCCAATTAGCATTACAAGTACCAGATGGGCCGTACTTAATAGGCCAAAAGCTTTCTGGAAAGTTCGCCGCACAGCATATATTAAGCAGTAATTCACAGCCTTTAATCTTGAGTACATCATTTACTCCTGCACTTACTGAATTATTACCAGCAGGACGAATTGCTGTTAGCCTTTTGGCTATGACAGCGATACTGGCTGCTTTGTCCTTTATTATAAAATCGATGCAACGTGCTAAGGCAGCCGAACAATTTGCACGACTAAGCGCACAGGAAACACGTTTGGCTCATGCTACGAGAATTAACGGGCTAGGCGAAATGGCCAGTGGATTAGCCCATGAATTGACCCAACCATTAACAGCTATTTTAAGCCAATCACAAGCTGGGTTACGTTTATTAAAAAGTAAGACCAATACTGAAGATATCCAATCTGTACTTTCAGAAAATATTGGCCAAGCTCGACGTGCTTCTGCTATTTTAGAACGCTTAAGAAACTGGTCACGGCCAACAAGCGATAAAATGGTACCTACCGCATTAAATGACGCTATAAATGGCGTAAGAGAGGTAAGCATCAAGGGAACCCCCTCTATTTTGGTCTGACTTGAGCTGCGATTATTGCGCGAGGCTGGCGATGTGGCTGGCGTGATATGAGGATTTTTCTGATGATCAAGCGACGGGGTGGCCGAGGTTCCAAGTAAACATCAACGCTGCATTATCTGATCGTTGATTCGTTGGGCCAGCTTTCGGGCTTTGGGTGTGTCCAGAGCCTCAAGTTCACTTGCGATGAGGCACCGGTGAGGCGGATTTTCCAGTGCGTATCTTCCGATTTCAACAACGATGTCGTCATCGGCGACAGTTAAAAGCGCTTCGATCTTTTGGCTGGTTGGATTTTTCCGGAACTCGGCAAGCAATCCTGCCCTTGCGCTGATATGGCCCAGATTCCCCGCCACTGTCAGAGGTGAACCGCCCCTAGTTTACCGGAGTGATTTTAGTCCGTCATTCTGCAGCAATATCATATTGATTTAGGGTTTCATAGAAATTCCTTTCAGCTTGTGCAGGTGGTATATATCCGATTGGCCCAAAGAGCCTGTCATTGTTGTATAGCCTGACGACTCAACTTTGATTCCACTTTTGATTGGAGAATATCTGTTCAGCGGTTTCTCCTGTTTTTCGCCTATGGGCTTTAGCTTGCGCCCATGTATGTTCAATTGGGTTATAATCGGGGCTATATGCAGGTAGATATTCAAGGATATGTTCTGCATCCGTGATGATTTTTATTGTGTCGCTACGTCTGTGAAAGCTGGCTCTGTCCATTACAAGTACTGATCCTTTGGAAAGGACTGGAATGAGCTGATCTTTGAGCCAAAGATTGAAGATATCCGCGTCAACATTACATGCTGTCAGGCCAACAGTTAACAAGGTGCCAGCCAAAAGCGCTCCAATAACATTGATCCTCCCTTTCGCCTGCCAATCGTGAACACCCACACAGCGTTTTCCGCGCGGGGCATAACCATGGGTGCGTGGCATGTCATGCGCAAAACCACTTTCATCAATATATACAATGGCTTTACCTGCAGCCTCATGGGCCGCTAACCTCTCTTGAAAGGACTGCCTGTCGTCGTCGTTTGCCTTGGGGTGCCGCATGGCTTTTTTTATATGTGATCTTCAATTTCTTAAGGGCTTGCCAAATTGCCTTTGGGCAAACATCAAAACGGTCAGCACGTTCATACTGATAAGCATCAGGATATTTTTCAACATCCTGTGCTAGCTTTTTAAGATCTATTTTACGTATCTTTTTGCGTTCATGCTGTTTGGGTTCAACCCGTTTAGACCATCGCTTCACCGAGGCTACACCCACGGAGAAACGCTCTGCGACCCGAGCAAAACTCAAGCACTCTTGTTCTTTTATCCGCAAAACATGGCGGCGAAATTTAATTGGATGTGTCATGTAACCATAGTATCATAATATTGTCGCTAGGCTATACCAATCAACCCAAGTTAGAGTTGCCATTTCGACATCACTTTTACCTTGCCATGGTCCTTGATGTTCAATCACTTCGGTCTTGTACAATCCGATCATATTCTCAGCGAGTGCATTATCATAACTATCACCAACGCTCCCAACGGATGGCTCAATTCCAGCATCGATTAATTTTTCTGTATATTTGATCGACAAATATTGAACGCCTCTGTCTGAGTGGTGGATCAACTGGCCAGATTGAGGGTTTCGAGCGTGGATACCCTGGTTCAGAGCATCAAAGACCAAAGCCGTATTCGGAGAATGTGAGACCTTCCATCCAACGATATATCGTGCAAAGACATCAATCACAAAAGCAACATATACAAACCCAATGGCCGTACTGACATAGGTGAAATCAGCGACCCACAAAACGTTAGGTGCGGGAGCTGTGAATATACGATTTACCTTATCCTTAGGACAAGGCTGCGCCTTGTTACTCTGTGTAGTTTTAATCCCCTTG
The DNA here is from genome assembly GCA_965206885.1 of Amylibacter sp. Lineage (GTDB taxonomy): Bacteria > Pseudomonadota > Alphaproteobacteria > Rhodobacterales > Rhodobacteraceae > Amylibacter. Next base: position 699,653 of record CBDBLJ010000019.1, read on the forward strand.
CCACCACGTACAACGCCTTGTATTTCCATCTGTTTCATAAGGCGCTCAATTGTACAACGTGCAATATCAAACCCTTCATGGCGAAGTTGATGCCAAATCTTATCAGCCCCATAACGTTTACCACTAGCTTTAAAAACACGGTCGATTTCTGTGATCAAAACAACATCTCGTTTGCGGCGTTCTGGAGACTTACTGGGATCCAGCATTATAGACCGCTCATAAAAATAGGTGGATGGCGCTATTGGTAAAACTTTACAAATAGACCCGACGCCATAGCTTGTACGATGTTTATCTATGAACATAATCATTTCTTCCGTAGGCGGTCGAGCTCCGCCGCTGCGAAAAAAGCCGACGCTTTACGCAAAATATCATTCGCTTGCCGTAACTCTTTGTTTTCTCGCTGGAGGATTTTTAACTCATCACGCTCCGCTTGTGTAACCCCATTGCGTAATCCTATTTCAATTTCGTGATTTCGAACCCACACACGTAGCGTATCACCATTGCAGCCAATCTTCTTTGCAATCGATAAAACAGCTTGTGTTCTGCTCGTATAATCAGCCTCATTTTCTAACACCAGGCATACCGCTCGTGCGCGTATTTCTGGCGTAAATCTATTTCCTGAATTTCCATTCGTCATTCTTCTAGTCTCCGTGCTTTTTTGACTCCGGTAAACTAGGGGCGGTTCAAGCGGTTCGTCGGACTGAAGGGTCTGGGTCGCTGAACCCGATTTCCAAGGTGCTTCGCTGTGGGCTGTTCGATTGTATAAGGATGAAGGCTTGGGCACGGACTGTTGGTGCGCCGTGTTCCAGCCATGGCAAGATTTGTGCCTGAGGCAGCTTCAAGCCCACGCTCACAGCGGCTTGCAACACAAACGGGAGCAAGCTGGACACCTCTAAAAACCTATCTTTTAGGTGTATTTTGTGATTCAATATTTTCAGGAGGATATTTTGATGCACGAAGCAGGATTGTTTGATTTTTCTGATCATCTTGAGCGTTTGTCTAAAACAGGCGACCCACTTGTCGCGCTTTCTGAGCATGTGGATTTTGAGATGTTTCGGTGTGCACTGACAAGTGCACTTAACTATGGAGAGCGTCCACAGGGGGGTCGTCCGCCCTATGATGCGGTTATGATGTTTAAGATTTTGATATTAGCGTCGATGCATAATTTAAGTGATGAGCGGATGGAGTTTCTGATCCGCGATCGTTTTAGCTGGTTGCGTTTTCTTGGTTTGCAAATTGGGGAGCCGACGCCAGATCAAAAGACCATTTGGGTGTTTCGGGAGAAGTTGACCCAAGCGGGTGTGTTGACTGATTTGTTTGCAACCTTTGAGGATCATTTACGTAATCGGGGTTACAAACAAACTGGGGGACAAATTGTAGACTCATCGCTGATTGCAGCCCCACGCCAACGTATGACTTCAAGCGAGAAAGCCCGCGCCAAGGCTGGCGAAGATGCAAAAGATATCTGGCCTGATAATCCAGCCAAGGCGGCACAGAAGGACACCGACGCACGGTGGATGGTCAAGTATAGCAAGGCTAAAACGACCAAGACGGGTGAGAAAGATGCGGGGTTAGTTGATATTTCCGTACCTCACTTTGGCTATAAAAACCACATCAGCATTGACCGTAAGTTTCGGTTTATCAGAGGTGAAAAAACAACAGATGCAGCGCGCTATGACGGTCATGAGTTGGCGTCAGTGCTCACCAAGGACAATCGTTCTGGCAAGGTTTGGGCCGATACAGCTTACCGCACCAAGAGCAATGAGGCATGGCTTAAGGCCAATGGATTTTTCTCCCACATCCACCGTAAAAAACCAAAAGGCAAACCAATGCCCAAACACATCGAGCGCGGTAATGCGACACGTTCTATATTTCGCACCTGTGTCGAGCATGTCTTTGGTCATCAGAAGGGCCCGATGGATTTATCCATTAGAACCATCGGAATTCAACGCGCCACAACAAAGATGACACTCGCCAACATAACCTACAATATGAAGCGTCTCATCTTCCATGAACGACGGCAAGCCACAGCCTGAATCCGTCTAGAATTCAGAAATACCCGCTCAGGCGGCTCCATAAAGCATGAATGCCGCATAAAACGGAACAAAACAGGCTTTTTTTGCGTCAAAAAGCAGCCTGCCGTAAAAAATGCCTATCAAATACCTCTGGAATTAGCGGTTAATCGAGGTGTCCAGCTGTCGGGCAAGTCCTGTGCGCCAAGGATCTTGCTGATTTCTTTTTTTGCAGCTTCATTCCCAATGGCGCGAAGAGTTTCCAAGGCAAGCTTTTGTTCTGGTAAAGGGGTCGCAATTCCGAACCCCTTAAACCGGTTCCAAAGCGCGACGAGACCCGGAACGGCTATATCTCCCAAGCCCCGTTCCACAATCTGGGCGCACAGCAGGTCGACGTTGGACAGTGTAGCCTTTGCCGTCTTCTCGACGAGGTCTTTGTCGGACAAGCCTTCAAGGTTTTCAACGCCCAAGTCGTGCTGTGAGGTATCTGGCCCTTGCCAATTCCCGCGCTCTTCAAACAGATCCCCTTGCTCTGGGAGTGCCGCTGAATCACGGGGGCCGATCATGCCGCTATAACGCTTTGTTCCCGCTCCTCGATCATCTCCTGATAGGCCCACGGTAGGAGATCTTGCATACGGTTTGCGGGATGATCCTGGATGCGCTCGAGCACCCATGCGAGCCAGGCTTCGGGATTGACGTTGTTCATCTTGGCGGTTTCGATGAGGGTGTAGGCTATGGCGGCGGATTTTCCACCTGCCTCTGATCCCATGAACAGGTAGTTCTTACGTCCAACGGCCACAGGGCGCACCGCACGCTCGGCTGTGTTGTTGTCGATTTCCAGAAAGCCATTGTCGAGATAGGGCCGCGCCTTTGGCATGCGCGCGAGCGCATATCTGATCGCCTTGGCCAGCGGCGTCTTAACGGAGATCTTGCCCAGCTGCTCCTTGAACCAGATTTCCAACTCATCAAAGATCGGCTTGGCATATTCCTGACGCAGGGCCACGCGCTCAGCAGGCGCCAGACCCCGCGCTTGTGCCTCAACATCATAGAGCTTTCGAATGCGCAGAACGGCTTCGCCCGCCACGGGCAGCTTCAGACTTTCAAACAGGCTATAAAAATCCCGCCGAACATGGGCCATGCAGGCCATCTCTTTGACGCGCCCCGTCCGATAGGCGTCATTATACCCAGCATAGGCATCCGCATGGGCATAGCCCTTGTAGGGCTTGAGATGTTTGCTCGGATGTTCTGCGCCCCGGTTGGTGGAGAACTGATACCACACCGCCGGTGGTGCGCCGCTCGCCCAGGCGCTCTCATCTCTGGCATAGACCCAGAGCCGCGCGGTTTTTGTCTTGTTATTACCGCGTCCCTTGCCCTTTTGGAGCAGTTTGACCGTGGTGTCGTCCATGAAGATCGCTTGCGCCTCAAAAACGTGATCCCGGATGGCATCAGCCACGCGCTCCAACAGCTTAGTGCATTTGCCGACCCAGTTGGCCATGAGCGACCCGCTCAGATCGATGCCTTCATTCTCAAACATCTGGCTCTGTCGATACAGCGGCAGATGATAGCCGTATTTGCAGCACAAGATGTGGGCCATCAACGCAGGGCCGACAAAGCTCTTGGGAATAGGACGGCTTGGCATCTCGGCCTGAACCACCTTCTCACAACAGGTGCAGGCCAGTCGTGGGCGCTCAAGTTGTTTTACGACGTAATGGCCGGGCACATATTCCAGTTCTTCCATCACATCTGTCCCGAGCACTTTGAAGCTGCCACCACAGTCGGTGCAAGCATCACTGGGCGTGATGGTCTTTTTGACCCGCTTGAGCCCCTTGGGGAAAGGTTTGCGCTTGCGCGGGGTACGCGGCGGCTTTGTGGTCTCAGCGTCAGAGGGCCCATTCTCATCATCCGTCTCAGCGGCTTGTTCGATTTCAAGATCTTCAAGGATCAGCGCCAGCGCCAGCTGTGTGCTGCTTTCTGACTTTGAACCGAAGCGATGTTTTTTATGTCCGTGCAATTGCAGGCGCAGATCGGCAATCAGGGTATCTCTGCTCATAATGGCAAGCGCATGGGCGGCGCGCTCCGCAGCAAGAGCCGCTTCCATCTCATTTTCAAGGCGCTTTTGCGCTGTGGCATGGCTCAACGACAGCCCCAACAACTCCGCGTCTTTACGAGCCAATTCCGCCGCTTGTGCGGCCACAAACGCCTGCACGTCAGGGGGCAAATCAGCCAGATTTGGAGGGGTCTTACTCATGCCACTCCTTACCAAATCAAGGGCCTCATGGGAATCCCAAAACGTCAGAAATACCCATAAAACATTGCCTCTAACCTACCATCTTGGGTCGCCATGTCTTGAGCGGCATACGCCAATCCAGACCTTCCATCAGCATCGCAAGCTGCGCACGGCTCAGGTTGATCTTACCTTCCTGAGCAGAGGGCCAGATAAACCGACCCCGTTCAAGGCGCTTGGTAAACAGGCACGCGCCCTGACCATCCCACCAGATCATCTTGATCTGATCACCGCGTCGCCCTCGGAACAAAAACAGATGGCCGGAGTAAGGATCACCCCCCAGAACCTGCTCGGTCTGAACGGCCAGACCGTTGAACCCGCGCCGCATGTCAGTCACCCCCGCCGCCAGCCAGATCTTTGCATCCGCCAGTACCGGGATCATGCTGCCAGCCCACGCGCCAATTCCAGCACAAAGCCCGCATCAACCCCACCGCTCACGCTCAGCTTGCGCCCATTCTCCAAAGTGATCTCAATCTGGGGACTGGTTGTAAGCTGCGCTTCTGGCAGCACAGATGAAACATCAGTATCACTGTTTGCCACTTCGACTGGTATGAAGCCGGTATCACCCGACGCGTCCGGCTGGAACCGCGCATCACCGCGCCACGCGTAAATCCGGCGGGGTGGCACATCATGACGCCGCGAGACCATCGGAACACTCACGCCATCACCTTGGCTCTCCGCCACTAGCCGTCGCTTAAAATCATCCGTGTATTTGGAACCTCGCCCAGCCCGTCGCTTGCTCATCAGAAAAATCCTCATATCGCGCCAACCAAACCGCCAGCCTCGCGCAATAATCGCATCTCAAATCAAACCAAAATAGAGGGGGTTCCCTTGATGCTTACTAAGAGAGCTTATGTCAGCAGAGCTCCGCAATAAGAACATTGCACTCAAACTTAACCTAAATTCAGAAAACTCTATCGTTCTTACAGATCCCGTCGAACTTGAACAAGTTTTTTTCAATTTGGTTAGCAATGCAATGCAAGCGATAGAGGATCGCAACGATAACCAAGGTTTTATAACGGTTACAACACAACAGAACACGCATGAGATAATCATAGATATTACGGATACTGGCTTAGGTGTAGCTAAAGAACTTCAAGCCACCCTTTTTGATCCGTTTGTAACAGGGCGCACAGACGGTACAGGACTTGGGCTTGCTTTATCTTCCCGCCTTATTGAACGCATGAATGGCGAAATTATTCTGCTACATTCGAATGAAACAGGTGCATGTTTTCGGATTACACTTCCGCATTTCTCTGACACCGTAAATTCAAGAGTTTCAGCATGAGCATTCCAGTATATTTGGTTGATGATGATGAAGCAGTACGTAAAGCTTTAGCCCTGTTATTAAGCACTGTAGGAATATCGGTTAAAACGTTTAATACTCCAGAAAGTTTTTTAGGCAATCTTGCATCCCTGCCCCCAGGCTGCCTCATCTTGGATATTAGAATGCCAATGATTTCAGGCTTAAAACTTCAAGAAAAGCTTATAGCTGAGGGATCTGATTGGCCAACAATAATAATTAGCGGCCATGGTGACATAGAGGCCTGTCGTCGTGCATTTAGAAATGGCGCTGTCGACTTTTTGAATAAACCTATCGATGAACAAGACTTGATAGATGCAATACAAAAGGGTCACGCAGTTTTATCTAGTAGAACTCAGTTGGACACCTCGATTAACCGCTAATTCCAGAGGTATTTGATAGGCATTTTTTACGGCAGGCTGCTTTTTGACGCAAAAAAAGCCTGTTTTGTTCCGTTTTATGCGGCATTCATGCTTTATGGAGCCGCCTGAGCGGGTATTTCTGAATTCTAGACGGATTCAGGCTGTGGCTTGCCGTCGTTCATGGAAGATGAGACGCTTCATATTGTAGGTTATGTTGGCGAGTGTCATCTTTGTTGTGGCGCGTTGAATTCCGATGGTTCTAATGGATAAATCCATCGGGCCCTTCTGATGACCAAAGACATGCTCGACACAGGTGCGAAATATAGAACGTGTCGCATTACCGCGCTCGATGTGTTTGGGCATTGGTTTGCCTTTTGGTTTTTTACGGTGGATGTGGGAGAAAAATCCATTGGCCTTAAGCCATGCCTCATTGCTCTTGGTGCGGTAAGCTGTATCGGCCCAAACCTTGCCAGAACGATTGTCCTTGGTGAGCACTGACGCCAACTCATGACCGTCATAGCGCGCTGCATCTGTTGTTTTTTCACCTCTGATAAACCGAAACTTACGGTCAATGCTGATGTGGTTTTTATAGCCAAAGTGAGGTACGGAAATATCAACTAACCCCGCATCTTTCTCACCCGTCTTGGTCGTTTTAGCCTTGCTATACTTGACCATCCACCGTGCGTCGGTGTCCTTCTGTGCCGCCTTGGCTGGATTATCAGGCCAGATATCTTTTGCATCTTCGCCAGCCTTGGCGCGGGCTTTCTCGCTTGAAGTCATACGTTGGCGTGGGGCTGCAATCAGCGATGAGTCTACAATTTGTCCCCCAGTTTGTTTGTAACCCCGATTACGTAAATGATCCTCAAAGGTTGCAAACAAATCAGTCAACACACCCGCTTGGGTCAACTTCTCCCGAAACACCCAAATGGTCTTTTGATCTGGCGTCGGCTCCCCAATTTGCAAACCAAGAAAACGCAACCAGCTAAAACGATCGCGGATCAGAAACTCCATCCGCTCATCACTTAAATTATGCATCGACGCTAATATCAAAATCTTAAACATCATAACCGCATCATAGGGCGGACGACCCCCCTGTGGACGCTCTCCATAGTTAAGTGCACTTGTCAGTGCACACCGAAACATCTCAAAATCCACATGCTCAGAAAGCGCGACAAGTGGGTCGCCTGTTTTAGACAAACGCTCAAGATGATCAGAAAAATCAAACAATCCTGCTTCGTGCATCAAAATATCCTCCTGAAAATATTGAATCACAAAATACACCTAAAAGATAGGTTTTTAGAGGTGTCCAGTTTGCGGCTGAACATGCTGAAACTCTCGAATTGATTGCCAGCTTAACCCCACGAGAACGAGAAGTTTTAGATTTGATCGCAGAGGGTTTTAAAACACGTGATATTGCTACTGCATTGTCATTATCCCCACGCACGGTTGAAAGTCATCGCGCAGCCATCGGTGCAAAATTTGGAACCACATCACCTAGTGAAATGACCCGAATTTGGATGGATGCTCGTTCATCTCCGTAGTTGTACGGAAATCTGTGATAGCTGTACGAATATTAGATGTTTGATTTTCATTGTAATTAGACTTTGTCTACACATACGGAGATTCACCTATGACAAAATTATTCAAATCATCGCTTGTTCCTTTAGCTATGATCGCTGGAATGGCTACAACTGTATCCGCCACAGCTCAAGACCTTCCCACGACACCATATTTGACACTAGAACTTGCACAAAAAGCTGCTGACGCAGCAATGAAGAAATGTATATCCGATGGATACAATGTGACTGTTGCGATTGTGGAACGCTCTGGAGCAACCAAAGTGTTGGTAAAAGGTGATGGTTCTGGTCCGCACACAGTGGGCAGCAGCACCGGTAAAGCTTTTACCTCTGCTAGCATGGGACAACCAACAGCAAAACTATCAAACTTAATCGCTGAAAAGCCAGATCTTGCTGGTCTACGCGATATGGATAGTCGTTTAGTCATCCTTGGCGGCGGCTTACCAATCAAAATTGGCGGCGCATTAGTTGGCGGTATTGGAGTTGGTGGTGCACCTGGTGGCCACTTAGATGAGGCATGTGCACAAGCTGGCATTGCAGAAATTAACGGCTAACTATTAAGATAGCACTTGTGCCTTTGCTAGGCACAAGTGCTTTAATTATTAAAAGTAGGTTCATTATGAAATCACTTGCCGTTGTTTTTATAACCGTCTTAAGTGGGCTAAGCGTTTCAATTGAAACCGCTGCACAAACCGCACCCAGCACATTAGAAATCCGTGAATATAAAGGGCTTCATTTAGCAGCACACACTGGCAATAATGAGCTTTTACAAGATTTAATCTTACAAAACCCTAATTTAGAAACCATTGACACACATGGCAGAACACCACTCCATGTTGCGACGTTTGCATCCAATTACGAAACTGTAGAGATTTTAGCAAAAGCAGGTGCCAATCTAAACGCACTAGAATTCAGGGCCTATGATATCGTGACAATTGCTGCGGTAAAAAACGACATACGCATGTTGGACTTAGCATTACATTTGGGTGCGAACCCTCGTAATATTACAAGCCCATACGATGGCACAGCTTTGATCGCTGCAGCACACCTTGGATATTATGGAATTGTTAAAAGTTTAATTGAGGCTGGTGCCCCACTTGATCACGTTAATAATCTGGGTTGGACTGCACTTATTGAAGCAGTCATCTTGGGTGACGATGGTGAGGATCATATTAAAACCGTTCAGGTTTTAATTGAGGCAGGTGCTGATATTCATATTCCAGACAATCAGAACATCACGCCTTTGCAACATGCAAAATCACGTGGCTATGAAAAGATTATTAAGCTCATTGAAACAGTATTGTGAAATATATTTAGTAAGCTTCAATCTGTTATAAACATATACCAGTTATACCTCAATTTTTGTGGCATTTTCATAATTTTAAAAATGCCACAAAGTCACTTAACTTATTGATTATCCAATACGATAATTAGGACTTTCTCTTGTGATCTGAACGTCATGCACATGACTTTCTTTCAAGCCTGCACCAGAGATCTTTACGAACTTACAGTCCTTGCGCATCTCTTCAACAGTCGCACAGCCTGTGTATCCCATAGAGGCCCGCAAACCACCAATCATTTGATGTAAAACAGATGTCACGCCGCCTTTGTATGGCACCTGACCTTCAATGCCTTCTGGCACCAATTTATCTGTGCTGGCCTCTTTTTGGAAATAACGATCCGCAGAGCCACGCGCCATAGCACCAACAGAACCCATGCCACGGAAAGATTTATAACTACGGCCTTGGTAAAGAATAACTTCACCCGGTGCCTCGTCTGTGCCAGCCAGCATAGAACCAACCATTGCACAATGTGCACCCGCAGCGATTGCTTTTGAGAAATCGCCTGAGAATTTGATACCGCCATCTGCAATCACAGGCGTACCTGTTGCAGCCGCTGCATTTGAACAATCGTCAATCGCCGTCAGCTGTGGGACCCCCACACCTGCAACGATACGTGTCGTACATATAGACCCTGGCCCAATGCCAACTTTAACTGCGTCCGCGCCAGCACCGATCAAAGCTTTGGTTGCTTCACTCGTTGCCACATTGCCCGCAACAACCTGAACATTGCTGTTCAGCGCCTTAATGCGTTCAACCGCATGCGACACGCTGATGGAATGACCATGTGCCGTGTCAATAACCAACAAATCAACACCAGCGTCGATCAATTGTGAAGAGCGCTCAAAACCAGCGTCCCCGACTGTAGAGGCTGCGGCCACCCGCAAGCGACCTAAATCATCTTTACAAGCTTGTGGGTTTAGAACTGCTTGTTCCAGATCTTTTAATGTTAAAAGCCCTGTCAACTTATTGTCGCCATCGACAACCAGCAGCTTTTCAATACGGCGGGCCTGCATCAAGCTTTTCGCTTCATCTAAATCAGTCGGCTCAGAAACAATTGCCAAATCATTCGATGTCATCATCACAGAAACGGGTGTGCTGTCATCTGATGCAAAACGCATATCGCGGTTTGTCACGATACCCACAATCTTGCCCGTATCATCAACAACAGGGAAACCTGTGACGCGGTAACGTTCTTGCAATGCTTTTGCATCTGCCAATGTTTGGTTCGCAGTCAAAGTCACAGGAGAATAAACCGTACCGCTGACAAAGCGTTTGACGCGGCGCACTTGGGCGGCCTGTTCATCTTCATCCAGATTACGGTGAATAACGCCAATGCCACCCGCTTGGGCCATGGCAATCGCCATACGCGTCTCTGTTACGGTGTCCATCGCAGAACTGAGCAACGGAATATTCATCGCAATAGATTTCGTTACATGCGTTGCAGTATTAGCATCAGACGGCAGGACGCTAGACGCGCCTGGTACAAGCAAAACATCATCAAATGTGAGGGCCTCACGAATCTCCATGACTATCTCCAAGAGTTATCGGTATTGACGCTGCCATATCTCATGGATGTGGAGAAATTGAAAGGGCAAAGATCAATATCTGTATAATAACCATCGTTCTATTGAATGCCATCGAGCCCATGGAGAGAATATTCACAAAATGTGAAAAAAGTCACTTTCTATACATTTTAGTTCAATTAGTATAAGGTGACCTAAAGTAAACCATTACAAGGGGAACTTATATGCCAAACACAAATGAAGATCGTGAAACGATAAATTTAAACCGCAGATGCGTTATACTATCATCGGCCACACTTTTAACAATCGGCGCATCAACATCAATCGTACTCGCCAACGAAGGCGGTGGTGGCGGTGATGAGGATGATGACACAGGAACAGCAAGGCGCGGGAAAAAGGGAAGACGTAGCAAAAACAAATCTAAGAACAGATCCAAGAAAAAGAAAAAGAAAACCCTCTTAGACAAAATATTTAAGAAAAAGACAGAATAACACTCTTTAATCATTGATGAGTGTAGTTATCAGAACATAATGATACACGACGTGTATTAAGTATGGCTACATTCATCAATTCTATTAATCTTGCCAGAGGGCACTCAAGACATCCGAAAAATCATCAGTCCACAACAAATCTTGGTTTTGGCTATTTGACCATGGTTCTGATTTTACATGCAAAATTCCTGCATGGCTTCTATTGTTAGTTAACAAAACCCAATCATTATATTCCTCGCCCACCCCTGTCCCATCATCTTCAATTAAAAAAGCATCGGTGTTTGTATCTTTTGCAAGAGCCAAGATCACAGGTCGTAAATCAAAATATAAATTGCTAATATGAAACGCAATGATACCGCCCTGCCTCAAATGTTGATGATATATGCTTAATGCTTCTTGGGTTAACAAATGCACTGGAATTGCATCACCGCTAAAAGCATCTACAGCCAAAACGTCAAATTTGTTTTTCATCCCCCTAACTATTTCGCGTTCCATAGAAATACGCGCATCTCCTTCAACAATTTCAACAGTTGCTTGAGTATCCGATAGGTATTTGAAATGGCTTTTTGCAAGCTCTATCACGTCAGGATTAATTTCATAAAACCGTATGCTATCAGCTTTACCCACATATGCTGCAATTGTTGCGACACCTAATCCAATAACACCAATATCCAAAGCATCGCTTTCTCCGTTGCGCTTCAAAAAAGCACGTTGAGTATTGATCGCTACACCTATCCCACTATTCGGACCAAAATACGTTGTTGGCATTCTACGTAATTCTGGATCAAGAAACTGTTCCCCATGGGAAATACGTCCATGGTAAAATGCACGCCATCGTCTTTCACTCTTATTTTCATAATTATAAACACGCAAAACACCATAAAATCCACGTTTTGTGTAAATACTTTCATCCTGTTGTAATTGTATATGTGTCCAAAGAAACAGTGAAGCTATAGATAAACTCACCGCCCATATCCCCCCGATCAAAAAACGAAACATTGGCTTTTCAGTAAACGAACGATCTCGCCACACACAAACCCCGATAAGTATTATTATTGCAAGAAGGCTGGCATGAAACTCCCAATATCCAAGAAAGATATAAGGTGCCAATAAATTCACGAAAACACCGCCCAAGGCACCACCTAACGAGATCATAAGATAAAAAGACGTTAAATGTTCTGCTGCTGGTTTAAGTTGATAAACTGGACACCTCGATTAACCGCTAATTCCAGAGGTATTTGATAGGCATTTTTTACGGCAGGCTGCTTTTTGACGCAAAAAAAGCCTGTTTTGTTCCGTTTTATGCGGCATTCATGCTTTATGGAGCCGCCTGAGCGGGTATTTCTGAATTCTAGACGGATTCAGGCTGTGGCTTGCCGTCGTTCATGGAAGATGAGACGCTTCATATTGTAGGTTATGTTGGCGAGTGTCATCTTTGTTGTGGCGCGTTGAATTCCGATGGTTCTAATGGATAAATCCATCGGGCCCTTCTGATGACCAAAGACATGCTCGACACAGGTGCGAAATATAGAACGTGTCGCATTACCGCGCTCGATGTGTTTGGGCATTGGTTTGCCTTTTGGTTTTTTACGGTGGATGTGGGAGAAAAATCCATTGGCCTTAAGCCATGCCTCATTGCTCTTGGTGCGGTAAGCTGTATCGGCCCAAACCTTGCCAGAACGATTGTCCTTGGTGAGCACTGACGCCAACTCATGACCGTCATAGCGCGCTGCATCTGTTGTTTTTTCACCTCTGATAAACCGAAACTTACGGTCAATGCTGATGTGGTTTTTATAGCCAAAGTGAGGTACGGAAATATCAACTAACCCCGCATCTTTCTCACCCGTCTTGGTCGTTTTAGCCTTGCTATACTTGACCATCCACCGTGCGTCGGTGTCCTTCTGTGCCGCCTTGGCTGGATTATCAGGCCAGATATCTTTTGCATCTTCGCCAGCCTTGGCGCGGGCTTTCTCGCTTGAAGTCATACGTTGGCGTGGGGCTGCAATCAGCGATGAGTCTACAATTTGTCCCCCAGTTTGTTTGTAACCCCGATTACGTAAATGATCCTCAAAGGTTGCAAACAAATCAGTCAACACACCCGCTTGGGTCAACTTCTCCCGAAACACCCAAATGGTCTTTTGATCTGGCGTCGGCTCCCCAATTTGCAAACCAAGAAAACGCAACCAGCTAAAACGATCGCGGATCAGAAACTCCATCCGCTCATCACTTAAATTATGCATCGACGCTAATATCAAAATCTTAAACATCATAACCGCATCATAGGGCGGACGACCCCCCTGTGGACGCTCTCCATAGTTAAGTGCACTTGTCAGTGCACACCGAAACATCTCAAAATCCACATGCTCAGAAAGCGCGACAAGTGGGTCGCCTGTTTTAGACAAACGCTCAAGATGATCAGAAAAATCAAACAATCCTGCTTCGTGCATCAAAATATCCTCCTGAAAATATTGAATCACAAAATACACCTAAAAGATAGGTTTTTAGAGGTGTCCAACTTCTCCATGACAAACCATACAACAACTGAAAACGACCATAGAGTAGATGAAAATCTGTGGATACAATGGGATTTCAACATCAGTATAATCCAAATGCATCAGGTAAATGACGCACGCAATCGATGCCCCCGTTACAGTTATCCAAAACGAGCGAATATACAATTGCGGCTGACCAAATGTAATAATGAAAGATAAGAGATAGAGTGTCAGTGGTAATATCCACAGCAAGGGAACAACAGCAACGTCCTTGCACAACTGATTTGTCGCGGCCAAAAGAACAACAACACCTGTTCCAGAAAGAATGAGCCACATAAATTTATCTGACCATTTTTGACGCATTTTTATGATGATATCTTTTTTGACAGGTTTAATATCACTCTGAGAATGCATGAAAGACCAGCAAGAACAAAGGCTTGTCACAACGAACCCGCCATAAAGTATCGACCAAAGATACGTTTGCGCTTTCAAACCCAACATTGGCTCTACGATCAAAGGGTATGATAACAAGCCAAGAAATGAGCCAAAATTAGACAATGCATATAATTTATATGGTGAAATATTTTCATTAGCTTTAGAAAACCAAGATTGCATCAACGGTGCCGTTGAGGCCACTAAAAAGTAGGCTCAGTTTACAAATCGTATGCATGGATCTGCGATCGCGGTGGCGAGGCAAGCGCGGGGTGAAGCATTTTCCAGTTGAAGACGCTGAAACCATCGCAGGTAGTTGTCGAGATACCTGGTTGCGACGCCTCGGTAGCGGCGCAGGAAATCCTTCAACTGGCTGTGCCGGTTGTTGACCGTCTGAATGTGAAAGGCATCCCGCACCCGCTCCCCACCAGACAGGTTCAACGCTTCGTGGCGCACTCCCAGTGCTGCGGCGCAAGGCGGATAAGCGCGGTGGCCATCGGTCACCAGAACGATGTCATCATCCACGACCGGCTCGATTGCAGATTGCAGCGTATCAGCATTGACCGCAGGGAGAACCGCGCTGACTGTCATGCCGCTGCGATCAGCGGCAACCAGTACTGGAACCTGCTCATCTGACAGGCCTCGTTTGCGGGCCTTGCCTCCCCTGCGGCGCGCCTTGCGCTCAAGGTTTCGTTCACCTTTCTGGCTTCGCAAAACATAGGTTTCGTCGACCTCGACAATGCCTGTAAGCTTGCGTGCTTTCGGATTGTCTGTGGTGAGAAATCGGTGCCGCCAACGGAACGCGGTATTGACGGCAAATTTGCAGCGTTCTGCTGAGGCGCGAACCGTCAGCCCATCAGAAAGACAGGTTCCAAAGGCAAGCCACTTATCCTTGCGGTGCAGGCCCGACAAAGGGGTGCCGGTCGCCGCGTTGAATGTCTTATTGCATCCCTTGCATTGGTACCGTCGCAGACCCCGTGCTTTGCCACGCGATATAGCTCCTGGTGTGCCACAATGCGGGCACTGGCGACTTTCACCCACGCTTGCTTCAATGGCTGCCAGCGAAGATGACGCCTCAGAGACCCCCATGAACACGGTTTCGGCTTCCTGTCGCTGCGCAGGGCTGAGGTGATCTATCCCAGATAGCCAATCCTGAAACTGTTTGTGATCCATAGTCGGCCTATCCCTCTGATTTGAAAAAGAACATGTCATGAAAGCATACGATTTGTAAACTGAGCCAAAAAGTAAGACGCACCAACAGAAATAAACAACAGAAGTAATATCAGTAATAATGGCTCGCCTGCACCATCTGGCTTCAGGTCGTTAGCAGGTGTAATTGGCAATACAAGAAGAGATAAAAGTAGCAGTGTTGCATGGACATAAACCTGCCACTTAGCTGTTAATTTACTAACGACCAGATGCGTATAAATATACCCAGCAAGCAACATAACTTGAAAAAACAACATAGCAGCCGTCCACACTGCAGGTGTACCGCCGAACCAAGGAAGGATATAGCGGGCAATGACGGGCTGAACTTGAAACAATAGCAATGCGCCCAAAAATATTGTTGTTGCATATGAAATCATACAGAAATCTTTAAAGTGAACCTAACTTATTATTACAGTATGCCACTCCAAGTGTATTTTTTCATTAAGAAATTGCAGCTCCTGTTGCTTGTGCCAGTTTTCCTGCCATCCAGAACCGATATGTTTTCCACACAACATAAGGGATAATGACTGTTGCGAGCCCTAATCCAACGATTGCTGCGACTTGAGATGCGACCCCAAACCCCGCTTCAACCCCGACCAACATCATTCCTGAAAAAGCTGCCAACGGAAAAGTAAAGCTGCCCCAGCCTGGATTCCAACCGCCTTTGGTCAGCCACTTTAGAAAAGGTAACATCATCAAAGCCACAAGAGTTGCAGCCCACCAGAACCATGCATAAACGTCCAAAGACCAGATTTCATACGCCCCTGTACCGTAAATAGAGGTTGGAGCCAGTATAATGGCATAACTTGGATGGAGTGGCACAGGAACATAGCCTTTTGCCAAATTGATCAATGACATCACAACAATAATCAAAAAAGCTGGCATCGTGGTAAGCATCAAGGGAACCCCCTCTATTTTGGTTTGATTTGAGATGCGATTATTGCGCGAGGCTGGCGGTTTGGTTGGCGCGATATGAGGATTTTTCTGATGAGCAAGCGACGGGCTGGGCGAGGTTCCAAATACACGGATGATTTTAAGCGACGGCTAGTGGCGGAGAGCCAAGGTGATGGCGTGAGTGTTCCGATGGTCTCGCGGCGTCATGATGTGCCACCCCGCCGGATTTACGCGTGGCGCGGTGATGCGCGGTTCCAGCCGGACGCGTCGGGTGATACCGGCTTCATACCAGTCGAAGTGGCAAACAGTGATACTGATGTTTCATCTGTGCTGCCAGAAGCGCAGCTTACAACCAGTCCCCAGATTGAGATCACTTTGGAGAATGGGCGCAAGCTGAGCGTGAGCGGTGGGGTTGATGCGGGCTTTGTGCTGGAATTGGCGCGTGGGCTGGCGGCATGATCCCGGTACTGGCGGATGCAAAGATCTGGCTGGCGGCGGGGGTGACTGACATGCGGCGCGGGTTCAACGGTCTGGCCGTTCAGACCGAGCAGGTTCTGGGGGGTGATCCTTACTCCGGCCATCTGTTTTTGTTCCGAGGGCGACGCGGTGATCAGATCAAGATGATCTGGTGGGATGGTCAGGGCGCGTGCCTGTTTACCAAGCGCCTTGAACGGGGTCGGTTTATCTGGCCCTCTGCTCAGGAAGGTAAGATCAACCTGAGCCGTGCGCAGCTTGCGATGCTGATGGAAGGTCTGGATTGGCGTATGCCGCTCAAGACATGGCGACCCAAGATGGTAGGTTAGAGGCAATGTTTTATGGGTATTTCTGACGTTTTGGGATTCCCATGAGGCCCTTGATTTGGTAAGGAGTGGCATGAGTAAGACCCCTCCAAATCTGGCTGATTTGCCCCCTGACGTGCAGGCGTTTGTGGCCGCACAAGCGGCGGAATTGGCTCGTAAAGACGCGGAGTTGTTGGGGCTGTCGTTGAGCCATGCCACAGCGCAAAAGCGCCTTGAAAATGAGATGGAAGCGGCTCTTGCTGCGGAGCGCGCCGCCCATGCGCTTGCCATTATGAGCAGAGATACCCTGATTGCCGATCTGCGCCTGCAATTGCACGGACATAAAAAACATCGCTTCGGTTCAAAGTCAGAAAGCAGCACACAGCTGGCGCTGGCGCTGATCCTTGAAGATCTTGAAATCGAACAAGCCGCTGAGACGGATGATGAGAATGGGCCCTCTGACGCTGAGACCACAAAGCCGCCGCGTACCCCGCGCAAGCGCAAACCTTTCCCCAAGGGGCTCAAGCGGGTCAAAAAGACCATCACGCCCAGTGATGCTTGCACCGACTGTGGTGGCAGCTTCAAAGTGCTCGGGACAGATGTGATGGAAGAACTGGAATATGTGCCCGGCCATTACGTCGTAAAACAACTTGAGCGCCCACGACTGGCCTGCACCTGTTGTGAGAAGGTGGTTCAGGCCGAGATGCCAAGCCGTCCTATTCCCAAGAGCTTTGTCGGCCCTGCGTTGATGGCCCACATCTTGTGCTGCAAATACGGCTATCATCTGCCGCTGTATCGACAGAGCCAGATGTTTGAGAATGAAGGCATCGATCTGAGCGGGTCGCTCATGGCCAACTGGGTCGGCAAATGCACTAAGCTGTTGGAGCGCGTGGCTGATGCCATCCGGGATCACGTTTTTGAGGCGCAAGCGATCTTCATGGACGACACCACGGTCAAACTGCTCCAAAAGGGCAAGGGACGCGGTAATAACAAGACAAAAACCGCGCGGCTCTGGGTCTATGCCAGAGATGAGAGCGCCTGGGCGAGCGGCGCACCACCGGCGGTGTGGTATCAGTTCTCCACCAACCGGGGCGCAGAACATCCGAGCAAACATCTCAAGCCCTACAAGGGCTATGCCCATGCGGATGCCTATGCTGGGTATAATGACGCCTATCGGACGGGGCGCGTCAAAGAGATGGCCTGCATGGCCCATGTTCGGCGGGATTTTTATAGCCTGTTTGAAAGTCTGAAGCTGCCCGTGGCGGGCGAAGCCGTTCTGCGCATTCGAAAGCTCTATGATGTTGAGGCACAAGCGCGGGGTCTGGCGCCTGCTGAGCGCGTGGCCCTGCGTCAGGAATATGCCAAGCCGATCTTTGATGAGTTGGAAATCTGGCTCAAGGAGCAGCTGGGCAAGATCTCCGTTAAGACGCCGCTGGCCAAGGCGATCAGATATGCGCTCGCGCGCATGCCAAAGGCGCGGCCCTATCTCGACAATGGCTTTCTGGAAATCGACAACAACACAGCCGAGCGTGCGGTGCGCCCTGTGGCCGTTGGACGTAAGAACTACCTGTTCATGGGATCAGAGGCAGGTGGAAAATCCGCCGCCATAGCCTACACCCTCATCGAAACCGCCAAGATGAACAACGTCAATCCCGAAGCCTGGCTCGCATGGGTGCTCGAGCGCATCCAGGATCATCCCGCAAACCGTATGCAAGATCTCCTACCGTGGGCCTATCAGGAGATGATCGAGGAGCGGGAACAAAGCGTTATAGCGGCATGATCGGCCCCCGTGATTCAGCGGCACTCCCAGAGCAAGGGGATCTGTTTGAAGAGCGCGGGAATTGGCAAGGGCCAGATACCTCACAGCACGACTTGGGCGTTGAAAACCTTGAAGGCTTGTCCGACAAAGACCTCGTCGAGAAGACGGCAAAGGCTACACTGTCCAACGTCGACCTGCTGTGCGCCCAGATTGTGGAACGGGGCTTGGGAGATATAGCCGTTCCGGGTCTCGTCGCGCTTTGGAACCGGTTTAAGGGGTTCGGAATTGCGACCCCTTTACCAGAACAAAAGCTTGCCTTGGAAACTCTTCGCGCCATTGGGAATGAAGCTGCAAAAAAAGAAATCAGCAAGATCCTTGGCGCACAGGACTTGCCCGACAGCTTGCTCCCGTTTGTGTTGCAAGCCGCTGTGAGCGTGGGCTTGAAGCTGCCTCAGGCACAAATCTTGCCATGGCTGGAACACGGCGCACCAACAGTCCGTGCCCAAGCCTTCATCCTTATACAATCGAACAGCCCACAGCGAAGCACCTTGGAAATCGGGTTCAGCGACCCAGACCCTTCAGTCCGACGAACCGCTCTGACAGTGGCGGGGAATCTGGGCCATATCAGCGCAAGGGCAGGATTGCTTGCCGAGTTCCGGAAAAATCCAACCAGCCAAAAGATCGAAGCGCTTTTAACTGTCGCCGATGACGACATCGTTGTTGAAATCGGAAGATACGCACTGGAAAATCCGCCTCACCGGTGCCTCATCGCAAGTGAACTTGAGGCTCTGGACACACCCAAAGCCCGAAAGCTGGCCCAACGAATCAACGATCAGATAATGCAGCGTTGATGTTTACTTGGAACCTCGGCCACCCCGTCGCTTGATCATCAGAAAAATCCTCATATCACGCCAGCCACATCGCCAGCCTCGCGCAATAATCGCAGCTCAAGTCAGACCAAAATAGAGGGGGTTCCCTTGATGCTTACGCATCGTGATCAACAGGATATATGCGCTTATTTCAATATACCCCAAGGCTGGTCCCGCAGCGGCACCAACGATATACCCAATGAATGGCAAGAATATTGGTGGGGTAATGTTGCGCAAAACATCTTTTGCCTGCGCAAAGGCTCTCATAATACAAAGCATGTAAAGCGTATGCAGGACCAAACCGATCCACCAAATGACGCGGGCTAGCTCAAGATGATACGGGATCAATAAGGCTGCAATCACCATCAAACACATAGACCCTGCTGAAACGGCACCCCGTGCAGGAACCACTTTGAGATCATCCATAACCACAGAAGGTCGTGCGGCCATTTTTAGTAGATAACACAGGAATGTCAGGGTGAATAATATGGTCGCTACCAAAGCGATTGCTTCGCCAATCCATGCAGGCACATTCCAAACAGAGGCAGCACGGCGCCAAGACAGGCCAAGCCCCAAAAATCCTAACAGGCATGGAAATAGAGCGGGTGGCGTACGGCGCCAAAAATTAAGCGTATTCGTCATAAGTTTGTATTGAATTTTTATACGTCTTGCCGCAACTTAAAAAAAATAATTTGGGAGAGTAAAATGACAAAGCATGGTTATGAAGCCGGTCGATTAAACCTACCTTTCGTTGGAATATCAACATTCGCAAAGAAACCTTATATTGAGAATTGGGATGATTTCACAGCCGATGTTGCTGTATTAGGCGCACCCTTTGATTTCGGCACTCAATTTCGTTCTGGTGCGCGTTTCGGGCCGCGCGGTGTACGCGAAGCCTCTACCCTCTTTTCCTTCGGCCATGCAGGCGCTTATGACCACGAAGATGATGCCACATATTTGGGCGAAAATGTTACCATCGTAGATATGGGCGATGCAGATATTATCCACACAAAAACCGAAGAATCTCATGCCAACATCGAATATGGTGTGCGCAAAGCATTGGCTGCAGGTGCTATTCCTGTGACTATTGGCGGTGACCATTCTATCAATATCCCCTGTATCAATGCATTTGATGACCAAGGCGACATTCACGTCCTGCAAATCGATGCTCACTTAGATTTTGTCGATGAACGTCACGGTGTGCGCTACGGTCACGGCAATCCAATGCGCCGTGCGGCTGAAAAACCTTATGTCACAGGGCTATCCCAATACGGTATCCGCAATGTAAGCTCGACCGCCAAAGAAGGCTATGAAGCGGCACGCGAAATGGGGTCAGATATCCAATCTGTGCGCCAAATTCGTAAAATAGGGATTGAAGCTGCTGCAAAACGTATACCCAAAGGTGCACGCATATATGTAACCATCGACATCGATGCATTCTGTCCGTCTATTGCACCTGGAACAGGCACACCAAGCCACGGTGGGTTCTTGTACTATGAAATCTTGGAACTGCTACAATCGGTTGCCAAAAACCACGAAGTCGTGGGTATTGATCTGGTCGAAGTCGCCCCAGATTACGATCCAACAGGATCAACATCCATATTGGCAGCTCAGGTACTCATGAACTTCTTAGGATTTATTTTTCATGCCAAATCTTGACCTATCTAAAGGCGCAGCGTGGATGGATGGCAAAATCATCCCAGTTTCTGATGCCAAAATCTCTGTCACCGATTGGGGACTGACCCGTTCTGACATCACGTATGATGTGGTTCACGTATGGGACGGTGCTTTTTTTCGGATTGATGAATACCTTGATCGCTTTATGACCTCTATGGCTAGGCTGCGCTTAGATATCCCTCAAAGTCGAGATGAGATCAAAACTATCTTGCATGACATGGTCGCAAAGAGCGGTTTGCAATCAGCCTATGTTTCTATGGTGGCCTCACGCGGGAAACCTGGCATTCCTGGCTCGCGCGATCCACGGCAATGCGACAATCATTTCTACGCATGGGTCGTACCCTTTGTTTGGGTCATCACGCCTGAAGTCGCTGAACGTGGTGCGCATCTCCTATTGGCAGGTAGCAATACGCGTATTTCGCCCCACTCTCTTGATCCCACAGTGAAAAATTACCATTGGGGGGATATGACCAATGCTCTGTTTGATGCTCTTGACCAAGGGTATGACACAACAGTTCTGCTGGATGATCGTGGCTGTGTAACCGAAGGCCCAGGATTTAACATATTTGCAGTCATAGGCGACACTGTTGTTACCCCAAAATCAGGTATGTTAAGAGGAATTACCCGCCAAACCGTGTTGGAGATTTGTGCTGATCTTGGCCTGCCGCATCAAATACGCGACATTACAGCCGATGAGTTTTTACAAGCGGATGAAATATTCACAGCAACAACCGCAGGCGGTCCCGTTCCAGTCACGCGTATCAATAAACGTATATTAGGGAATGATACGGCTGGTCCAATTGCAGAGGAAATCACCAAAACCTATTGGGATTGGCACAAACGTGACGATCTAATTTCACCAATCGCGTATATATCATGACCAATGATGCAAAGATGCCCTTCCAAGGTAAACAGCCCATAAATATGGCACCTGATTTGGTCATCCCGAATATGATCCCAGACGATGAAGACCTTTGGGTGCCCCAAGCCCCCGATGTTTGGATGCGTCCTCTTTGTCTAAATGTCAGCCAAGGGTATTTTGTGAACCTGTTACGTGTACGCAAATCGGGCGTTCTATCTCGTCACAAACATGCAGGCCCTGTTCATGCACATGTTTTGCGCGGGTCATGGGAATACCTGGAACATGATTGGAAAGCAACAACAGGTGCTTATGTTTTTGAACCACCCGGCGAAACGCATACTTTGGTTGTACCAGATAATGTCGATGAAATGATAACGATGTTTCATGTGACAGGCGCACTGATTTACGTGGACCCTTATGGCATAGAAACAGGTCACGAGGATGTTTTCACCAAAATTGATCTGTGTCAAAAATATTATAAGAACACCCCGTATGGAATTGATTACGTGGAGAAATTCATCAGATGACTCCCAAAGAAATCATCAAGAAACTTAATCTGCAACCCCACCCCGAAGGCGGTTGGTATTCTGAAACTTGGCGTGGTGATGAACAGCCACGTGCAACAGGTACATCCATTTATTTCCTGTTAGAAGAGCATCAATCCAGTGATTGGCACAAAGTCGATGCTGTCGAGATTTGGCATTGGTATGCTGGCAGCCCTATGGAATTGCACATCAATGATGGTAGCGACACGCGTATTGAAATTTTGGGGCCTGATGTCATGGGAAATCAACGCCCACAACGCATTGTTCCAACAGATGCTTGGCAGAAATCTATTCCTGTCAAAGGATGGGTTTTGGTAGGTTGTACGGTTTCCCCTGGCTTTGATTTTGCGGGGTTTGAATTGGCCGAAAAAGGTTGGGAGCCTTAATGGATCACAAAACCTTTCTCAGCCAATTAGATACAACCCAACGTGCATCTTTAACAGAACGTAAAGATGCACCTGCCCTAATCCATTTAGGTTTGTATTGGGGAGTAATGATTGGCTTTGGGATTTATATCGCGATGGGATTACCGCTTTGGTGGGCGCTTCTATTACCCTTAGGCATTTTATATGCATTCAACTTTACGCTGCTGCATGAAACGGTCCATTCAACACCTTTTAAAACGGAAGTGTTGAACAAGATCACTGGGCGGATCAGTTCTGTTTTGATTGTTCTTCCAATGGGTTGGTTCAAGTATTTTCATCTGGCACATCACCGCCACACCAATGACCCCGAAAACGACCCTGAACTACGCTCGGATAAGCCAGAAACACTGGCTCAATACATCTGGCATGTGACTGGCTTGCCTATATGGTATGGCAACATCAACAAACTGATCAAAAATGCAACCCGTACGAATAACGACCCTTATGTACCAGCGAAAGGCAAAGAGAAGATCAAACGCGAGGCACGCATTATGATTATTCTGTACCTATGCGTCTTGGCGGCCCTCATCTTTGGGCAGTCGTGGATATTTTGGTGTTGGGTTGTCCCATCCGTCTTAGGACAACCGTTCCTGCGCCTATACCTACTCGCAGAACATGGACGTTGCCCGCCTGTCGCCAATATGTTTGAGAACACCCGCACAACATTCACCAATCGTATTGTGCGGTTTCTGGCATGGAACATGCCATATCATATTGAACATCATACATATCCATCAGTGCCGTTTCACAAATTGCCTGAACTGCATCAGTTGATCAAAGAGGATCTGATGAGCACCTCTGAAAGCTATGTAGAGTTTCATAAGGAATACGTTGATAATATACGCCACTAGCGCATGCTTTTAGCCCCGTCAGCATGTTTGTCTGGCGGAGTATTTCATATGTATAGGGATTAAGAAAAAGATGGCGCCACCAAAGCGTGGATATAATGCCTGACAGGAATGTTAATCCTGCACCTACTTTAACCAGTTATTTCAGAACTTTCGCATTTGATGCTGTCACACATCCTTTGAAAGCCATAGTCCACTTTGTTGCAACGTGATGAGTATGGTTTGAAAAAGGTTAAAACAGACTTAGGGGTGCGTACTCTACCCCCGAAACCCTGTCGCAACGACAAACTTTTCAGAGCTGTTTGACCGGCTGCTTGGTGGTTTCACGTTGGCAACTTTCGTGAATTTCTCTTTCAGAACCTTCTGCAGATCACCCTCAGCGCCACCTGCCAGAACCTTAGCAACGAAAGTGCCGCCTTCATCCAAGACTTCAAAGGCAAAATAAGCTGCGGCTTCGCAGAGATTCATGATGCGCAAGTGATCGGTTTGTTTGTGGCCCGAACTGGCAGCTGCCATATCGGACATCACAACATCGGCTTTACCGCCCAGCCAATCTTTGACTTTCACGTCCGCACCTTCATCCAGAAAATCCAAGACATGGATTTCAGACCCCGGAATAGGATCAACCTCTTGTAAATCCACACCCAAAATTGTGCCAACAGCTTTGCCCTTGCGTTCACCCAAAGCGTTGACCCGGGGCACAGCCACTTGGATCCAGCCACCTGGGGCACAGCCCAGATCAACGACACGAGCACCTGGGATTAGGAAACGGTGTTTATCGTCTAATTCCATGATCTTATAGGCCGCACGCCCACGGTACCCCTCTTTTTGTGCACGTTGCACATAAGGGTCGTTCAATTGGCGATCCAACCACAATGTTGAAGATAAACGGCGGCCTTTTGCGCTTTTTACGCGCGTACGCAAGTCTCGTTGACCACGTCCAGAAGTGCCTTTTTCTTTTGCCATTGTCTTATTGTCCTAAGGTTTCGCGGTTTCATAACCCTGTTTTACGCATCGTTTACTCTGGTTCGTATAGAGATGGCAATCAGCTTTAAGTTACTTATTTTTCGGCCATTTGAGAATACAGTAAACCCTCACGTAATCCACGATCAGCGACTGTTAATTTATCCATCGGGAAAACCCGTAAAACGCCTTGTAGGATTGCAGCACCAGACATGATCAATTCACAACGGTCATTGCCAATGCAAGCCGCTTTACGGCGCCCATCAAGCCCAAGGCGCAGGTATTGTTGCGTCACTTGTTCCACTTCATCACAAGACATAGACACCCCATCAATTTGGGTGCGTTCATAGCGCTTCAAGCCTTTGAACGATGCCGCAACGGTCGTCACGGTGCCTGATGTGCCTACAATTTGGAAACTATCACGTACTTTAGGGTCTGAGAAATCCATTTTCTCGCCAAAATCATAGACAGCATCTTCAAAAGTACAGGACATTAATGCAAAACGAGCGGCATCATCATCTACATCGTCAAATTGATCATTCAATGTGGCCACGCCCAGTGGGACCGAAATCCAATCGATGATCTGCGCGCCTTCTGGACCACATTTATTTGTCTTTTCACAACAAACCTTTAGATTACGCATCGCATCGGAACGTTTTTCAGGAGCGACACCAGACAGATCAATCCATGCCAATTCCGTAGAACCGCCGCCAATATCCAGCACCAAAAGTTTCTCTGTTTCAGCCGCCACATGCGGCGCACAGCTCACACAGGCCAAACGCGCCTCTTCTGCTGGGCGAATGATTTCCAATTGTAAACCAGTACGGGCTTTCACTTGTTTTACAAAATGTTGGCCGTTTTTGGCGCGGCGGCACGCTTCTGTTGCGACAAAACGGGCATTAACCACGCCGTGATGTTTCAATTTCTTCTGACAGATATGCAGTGCTTGGATTGTACGGTTGATTGCAGCTCGTGATAATGTGCCGTGCTCTTCTAAACCCTTGCCCAAGTGTACAGGTTTTGAAAAGGCATCCACCACTTCAAACTCGTCCCCATCAGGGCGCGCAATAAGCATTCTGCAAGAATTTGTTCCGAGGTCTAATGCAGCGAATAATTCGCCCACATCGGGCTTAGGTTTCTTATGACGACGCTTGTGTGCAAAAAAATTTGCTTCTTTCGCCCTTTCGGCTGGCATCATACACTCCTATGATGATTGTCCAGTAGACAATTGATTTTGTTTGATTTTAAATTTAGTAAAATCGTCGAATACCCAGCCATTTTTAAGGGTGTCAAAGATTATTTTTAGCAGCTTACGTGCTGTGGCAATGATAGCCTTACCAAACCCACGTCGTTCTTTAATTTTTTGATAAAAACTGTTGAGATACCCCGAATAACGAATAGCAATGAGCGTGCACTGTACCAACGTGGTGCGCATAAGCTTGTTTCCACGTTTGGTTATCCTACCGCGATTATCAGTATCGTTGGATTGGCTGACGCGCGGCACTATGCCAATATAGGCGGCCAGCTTATCAGGCGTGGCAAAGTCATCGATGTTGCCAATGCCCGACAACAAGACCGCCGCCGACCGCGAACCTATACCTTTGATACTGGTCAGCCCTTCAAACCCCACCAGCTTTTCACCAGCAGTTTCGATTGCACGGTCAAGTTCCGCTAGAGTAACAGTCAAGCTTAAAGCCTGATCCCGTAATGCGCCCAGCTCAATTTTTTCCAAAGGTGTAAATTGGCTCAGATCAAGGGCCAGAAGTCGTTTCTTGCTCGACAAACCCTCTTTCTTCAATTTCATCCCATGGCGATTGAACATGCCATGGATTTTATTGAGCAGCATGGTGCGCTGTTTGACGAGAAGATCGCGCGTTTGGGTTGTTGACGCTAATTCCGATTCCGCTGTAGATTTTAGACGCGTTTCTGGCAACATATCCTTGGACAGAAAAAATGCCAAAGCCCGCGCATCATTGCGGTCGGTTTTTTTCACCGACTTGCGGATCACCTGGAATTGGCGCGGGTTGACAATGACAATGCGTCCCACACATGGCCGCAATTCACCATAAAACCAAGCGGAATTGCCCGTGGCCTCAACCGCTAACTCGTCATCCGCATCCACACTGTGGCAGAAGCGGTCCAAGTCAACTTGTGACAGCTGGAATGTTTCAAAATGTTCCGAACCATCCACTTCAAGACGGCAGATCGTAAAAGAATTCGTATGTAGGTCGACACCAATAAAAGCCATGTGCTATACTCCCTTTGTTAGGAGGCGGAGCCCCAGATGGGCTGTGAACGGCCAAACCAAACTCCTATACAAGGTCACCGACCTAAATCGGGCCTTAAGAAGGCTGTTCGGAAACAGGCGAAGGCTATTCTCCTTTACAGGGTCACAATGCCCTAAGTTACGATTCAGCCTGAAACCTATCCGCCTCCCCAAATTCTGTAACAGATTCAGGGCTGTTGGTCGCTCACAAATCATTCATACCTTCTCCTAAGTAACATTAATATGACGATACGCGCGGTCTGCCTTTAACACAAGCTAGTTTGCGCAACGTTAAAACATAATTCTGTCGTTTCTAAAGTGTTCCAAGTCGAAAAACGGCGTCGGAATCAGAACAAACCAAGATACGGCTAAACAACAAAGAGGAATTAAACATGCCAGACGTAACAATAGTATATTGGCGCGACATCCCAGCTCAAGTGATTGTGGGCAAAGGCCGTCGCGGTGCAAAAGTTCAACTGCCAGAGCGGTTTGAGCAGGCTATTGACCGTTGCGCGATGAAAATCGACGCTAAGAATTCAGACGCTTATTTGGCTGAATGGCGCAAAGCAGAGTCTTATTCACTAGAAGGTGAACAAGGCGAAGTTGCAGCTGCTGAAGCCGCACGTTTGGAAGCTGAATACGACCAAGACAAAATTAAAGAGCTGATCGCAAGCGACGGCTGGGAAAAGTGACCAAGGATATCTCCTTGTTTGAAAGGTTAAAGAATATGGCATTGCTGAAATTTATGCGCAAAGACACCGAAGAAACGGTAAGCGCACACCTTGAAGCCTTTTTAAAAGGGTATTCAATCGAAGTGATGCCACGTACGGCAGAAAAAGTAGAAGATTTTCGCGATCTTTTGCCAACAGGCACACGTGTTTATGTGGCTCACATCGAAGGCACACCTATCGATGATATGGTTGCAACGGCCAAGCGTTTGGGCGCAGAAGGCTATGATGTCATGCCCCACTTCCCTGCCCGCATCATCAAAGATGAAGCAACTTTGGCAGATTGGATTGCCCGTTACCAAGGTGAAGCTGGCGTAAAGCAAGCGCTTCTATTGGCTGGCGGTGTGGACAAACCACACGGCGATTACCATTCTTCTATGCAGCTTTTGGAAACAGGTTTGTTTGACAAAGCCGGTTTCACAAGCTTGCACGTTGCAGGCCATCCAGAAGGCAACCGCGATATTGATCCCGATAAAACTATGAAAAACGTATCTGAAGCGCTCTCATGGAAACAAGAATTCTCAAAACGCACAAATGCAAGCATGGCTTTAGCCACCCAGTTCTGTTTCGAAAGCGGTCCTGTGATCGAATGGGCAGACAGCTTAGTAGAACAAGGCATTGATATTCCAGTGCATATTGGGATTGCAGGTCCTGCAAAATTACAAACAATGATCAAATTTGCCATCGCTTGTGGCGTTGGCCCATCCTTAAAAGTCCTACAAAAACGTGCAAAAGACGTTTCCAAACTGCTTTTACCATTTGAACCAAATTCAATATTATCTGAATTGGCAGACCATAAAGCCGCACATCCAGAGTTTAACATTGAAAAAGTACACTTCTTCCCGCTTGGTGGCATCAAAACGAATGCAACTTGGGCAATGACACATGGCGGCAGCTCTGCTGTTCCAGCTTCTCAATCCTAAAGGATACAGACTATGACAAAAACAGTTGTCGAAAGTAAGACAAAAACAGCCGTCATCGGCTTTGATCAACCGTTTTGTGTGATCGGAGAACGGATCAACCCAACGGGCCGTAAAATTCTGAATGAAGAATTGGAAGCTGGTAATTTTTCAACAGTAGAAAAAGATGCAATCGCCCAAACTATGGCAGGTGCTACAGTTCTAGACATCAACTCTGGCGCCGTTTTCAGCAACAAAATGGCTGAAGATGTACGCTATGCAGACAACAACTTTGTTGAACCAACTTTGATGAAAAAATTGATCGAATTGGTGCAAAACACAGTGGATACACCTCTTTGTATCGACAGTTCTGTTCCTGCTGCTTTGGAAGCTGGTTTGGAAGTTTGTCAAGGCCGCCCACTGTTGAACTCTGTAACGGGTGAAGACGACCGTATGGAAGAAGTGCTTCCATTGGTTAAGAAATACAACGTTCCTGTTGTGGCAATTTCAAACGATGAAACAGGTATTTCCGAAGACCCTGACGTACGCTTTGCTGTTGCAAAGAAAATCGTAGAACGCGCAGCGGATTACGGCATTCCAGCCTATGATATCGTGGTTGACCCACTGGTGATGCCAATCGGTGCTATGGGCACTGCTGGCTTGCAAGTTTTTGCTTTGGTACGCAGATTACGCGAAGAGCTGGGTGTAAACACGACGTGTGGTGCCTCTAACATCTCATTCGGTCTACCGAACCGTCACGGCATCAACAACGCATTCCTGCCAATGGCAATGGCGTGTGGTATGACATCTGCGATTATGAACCCAGTTCAAATCCCTGTGAATGCCAAGAAAATCGACGCAAAACTAGAAGAGCTTTCCGCAGCTGGTATCATCGTACCATCTGATATTGATCCAGAGGTTTTCGCAAAATTGATGGGCATGGGTTCGACACAATCGAAACCAGGTAAGGAAATGGAAGCGATCCGTGCAGCCAACTTCCTAACGAATAATGATGCAAACGGATCCGACTGGATCAACTTCAATAAAGTTGAAGGTGGCGAACAAGGTGCACGCGGTCGTCGTGCTGGCGGTGGACGCCGTCGTCGCGCTTAATATTCAATCACACGCACACAATTTTTTGTTGTGTGCGTGTCTTTCCTTTTGGTCCTATATATGACCAAACTATCCCATGTGGGGACAATCTAAGACACCAATGGACATCGCAGCTACTCTACGAACAATACTGCGTTTGAGTGTTATTATTGTGATCGTTTATATTGCACATAATGCAATAAATTGGCTAACACAGCTTGCAGATACAACCCAAAGACCAAACCTTATGGCAGGGATAATGTTCGCCCTTATCATCGGGTACATTTTGTTAATCTCTATCCCTTTTATCCCTGGTATAGAAATAGCCATTTCTTTGATGGTCTTACGCGGCCCCGATATAGTTTTATATATCTATGCTGCCACCATTTGCGGCCTATTCTTGGCTTTTTTAGCGGGACAATATCTCTCTTATAACTATCTACACAAAGTCTTTTGCGATCTGCGCCTGAAACGTGCATGTTTATTACTAGAAGCCTTGGAACCTTTGTCCAAGACAGATCGCCTAGAGCTGATCAAAAACAAACTTCCAAAACTCCTGCGCCCCTTCCTAATTCAAGGTCGCTATATTGCTATTGCGACTGTCTTAAATATTCCAGGGAATGCGGTCATTGGCGGCGGCGGCGGCATTCTATTAATGGCAGGGTTTTCTCGTGTTTTTTCAACAGGGTGGATGCTTTTAACCCTTTGCATAGCAGCCGCTCCTATTCCCATTCTTATCCTCGTTTTCAACATTGACCCTATGGCGCTTTTACGATCACCCTAAAAACTGCAAAATTGGCGGATTGCGACATCATAACGGCGTAGTTTGCCCTTTATTCTTTGGTATATTGCTGCATATTGATCATGAATAATTTAAACGGCATGACGACGATATGAGTACATCTAACGACCCTTTGGTAATCTTCACCCCTTCTGGCAAACGCGGTAACTTTCCTGCTGGCACACCGATCTTAACGGCAGCCCGTCAACTGGGTGTTGATTTGGACAGTGTATGTGGAGGGCGCGGCATTTGTTCAAAATGTCAGGTCCAACCATCTTATGGTGAATTCTCTAAACACGGTGTTACGGTTGCCGATGATGCCTTAACCGAATGGAACTCAGTAGAAGAGCGTTACAAATCAAAACGCGGTATGCTTGATGGGCGACGTTTGGGCTGCCAAGCGGCTGTTCAGGGCAATGTTGTCATCGACGTGCCACCCGAAAGCCAAGTACACAAACAAGTGGTTCGTAAACGTGCAGAAGCACGCGACATCACCATGAATCCATCGACAAAACTGTTCTACGTTGAAGTTGAAGAGCCAGACATGCACGATCCATCAGGCGATCTGGAACGTTTGGTTGCAGCCCTACGCAAAGAATGGGATCTACCAGAATTAGAGGTGGATTTCTCCGTATTTGGATACCTCCAACAAGCGTTGCTCAAGGGCGAATGGAAAGTCACATGTGCCATTCACTTAGGCGATGATTATGTATCTCCACGCATCGTGCATGTATGGCCTGGATATTTTGAAGGTACTATTTACGGCATGGCTGTTGATCTAGGGTCAACAACAATTGCGGCTCACCTATGTGATTTACAAACGGGTAAAGTGGTTGCCAGCACGGGTATTATGAATCCACAAATTCGTTTTGGCGAAGATTTGATGAGCCGTGTCAGCTATTCTATGATGAACGACAATGGTGCTGCTGAAATGACTTTGGCTGTGCGCAACGGTATGAATGCACTTTTCATTCAAGCCTGTGCAGAAGCTCAAATTGATCCAGCCGAAATTTTGGATGCGGTATTTGTATGTAACCCCGTTATGCATCACCTGTTCTTGGGCATCGACCCGTTTGAACTAGGCCAAGCCCCTTTTGCATTGGCAACCTCGGATGCGGTCAGCACACGTGCAAAGAACCTTGATCTAAAAATCCACCCTGCGGCACGTATCTATCTGTTGCCATGTATTGCAGGTCACGTAGGGGCTGATGCCGCTGCGGTTGCTCTATCCGAAGCACCTGATAAATCCGAAGATTTGGTTTTGGTTGTAGACGTAGGTACAAACGCTGAAATTCTATTGGGCAATAAAGAAAAGGTTCTGGCTTGCTCTTCCCCAACGGGCCCCGCCTTTGAAGGCGCACAAATTTCCAGTGGTCAACGCGCAGCACCAGGTGCTATTGAGCGTGTCGAAATCGATCCCGTGACCAAAGAACCGCGCTTCCGCGTAATCGGCTCAGAACTTTGGTCAGATGAAGATGGCTTTGCCGAAAGCATAGGATCCTCTGGTATCACAGGCATCTGTGGTTCAGGCATCATTGAAATGGTCGCTGAAATGCGTATTGCAGGAATTGTTGACGGTCCTGGCTTAATCGGAGGCCCAGAGCAAACGGGTACATCACGTTGTTTCCTTGATGGTCGTACACATTCCTATCTCGTATTTGATGGCACAGCAGAGGGTGGCCCACGAATTACAGTGACCAACCGCGATATCCGCGAAATTCAAATGGCAAAAGCGGCTCTTTATTCGGGTGCCCGTTTGTTAATGGATAAATTCGATGTGGATGTTGTAGACCGTATCGTTCTGGCAGGTGCCTTTGGGGCCCACATAAGTCCGAAACACGCGACAGTTCTGGGCATGATTCCTGATTGTAATCTGGATAAAGTGACCTCGGCAGGTAATGCCGCAGGAACTGGTGCCCGTATCGCATTGCTAAACATTGCAGCGCGCTCTGAGATAGAAGAAACCGTTCGCAAAATTCACAAGATTGAAACGGCAATCGAGCCGCGGTTCCAAGAACACTTTGTAAATGCCTCTGCAATTCCAAACAGCGTGGAAAAATTCCCGATCTTGGAAAGTATTGTCACCCTACCTGATGTGAATTTCAACACAGGCGGCGATACCGAAGGCGGTGGTGGACGTCGCAGACGCCGTCGTGGTTAAAATCACTCAACGTCTGAGAAATCCAAATTAGATAAAAGCGTATCTATTTCTTTAGACAAAGCAGCATCGTCTAGTTTTTCCTTTGTGTGAGAAGGCACTGGTATAAAATCAGTTTCAGAGAAACCTAATCTTTGATGTCCCTGATGTTCATCCGTGTCTTCGTCCTTTTTTGGTTCATGTTCTAACATTTCAACCCTTCCCTGATATCCTCAAAGATGACTTATTAAATATTAAATTCATTCAATTTGCCGAGCTTGGAGGGGCCCAAGCATTTGATGCGAATCAAAATATTCGTGAATTAAGACATTTTCATGCAATGTGGGCTTATGAGGCTAAACTAGCGGTTTTTTGCCAAAATCAGGTATTTTTGAAGTCTTTTGGGCGAATATCAAACCGCGCTAAATGGTCGTAAAACGTTTTGCGCGGCACCCCCAAAGCGATGGCAGATTCAGATGCCTTCCCATTATTTCGCTTCAACGTTTCAATCAGCACAAGTTTTTCAAATGCGTCCATTTGCTGAGCCAAAGTCAATGTTTCTGCCTTTTGCATCCGCATGTTCAGCCCAAGAACCATAGATTGTGCAAACTCACGCATTTCAGGCAGATTATCATCCCAATCCTTTGCCATCACTTGTGCATGCAAAGTATGAGGTATTTCAGGCATATCCACATCCATAGACCGTGCAGACTGACGCATTAAGCTTTCAATCAGCACGGGTAAATCTTGTTTGCGATGCTTTAACGTCGGCACCTTTATTTGAATGATCCGCAAAGCGATTAAATCCTCGTGGAACCCTTGTTCTGCAAGTTTATCCATTGAACAAACACTCGAAAACAACAGCCTTAAGTTCGGCCTGCGAACGATCAAATCTAACAACTGTCTTTGTTGTTCAGTTGACGCCATATTCACATTCTTCAACGTTAAATCAGTCAATTCTTTTGGTACAATTAAATCCTGCACAGCATTTTCTGATGCATGTAGAAAGTTCAACGATAACAACGTATCGCGATCTTCGGATAAAGAATGGATTGTGTATGCGGCCAATTTCTTACCAACACCAGCTTCCCCATGCAAATATACATGCGCGCGTAGTGAAGACACTTTGCGCAATGTTCCACGCAGCTCTTTTACCGCAGGTGATTTCCCTGGAAAATTAACAGAAGCCGCATCTCTGTTTTTCAACGCACTTTCAAGGCTGCGGGTTTGACGCACCATTTTTCTATAGCTCAACGCGCGTTTCAAAACTTCTTGTAAAGCACTGGTTGAGCACGGTTTTTCCAAGAAATCATATGCACCTTCTTTCATCGCACGTAATGCCATCGGCACATCAGCTTCACCCGTTAAGAATACGACTGGTAGCTCTGTATCAACACTTTTGACGTATTCCAGAACATCAAATCCATTCTTTTGAGGCATGCGCATATCCGACAAAACAATGCCTGCGAAATTTGCCCGAATGGTACGACGCGCTTGATCAAAACCATTGGCCTGAATAACAGTGATGCCTTCAAGACTGAGTGTTTGGGTCAATGACATACGCAATGCATCATCATCTTCGATTAAGAGAACTTGGTGTCTCATGCGCTTGCATCCTGCGGCTCTCGTAAGAGAATTGTAAACTCTGCCCCGCCCTCTGGATGGTTTCGGCATTCGATATCGCCGCCAAAACTACCGACAATACCGTATGAAATTGACAGTCCCAATCCCATGCCTTTGGACGACCCTGCCTCTTTGGTGGAGTAAAAGGGTTCAAACACGCGGGCAGGATCAATCAACCCTGTACCCGTATCGCGAATAGACAGTCGTACTTGCTCTGCACCTTTCGAGATATCAATAAAGATATGCTTTTCTTCTTGTTCCCCCATAGCATCAATTCCATTGGTCAACATATTGATCACCACTTGTTGCAATCGCACATGACCACCCATTACAAACAGTGGTTCCTTGATGCCTGTCACATGTAAATCAACACCTTCGATTTGGCATCTATTGGCAGATAATGCCAAAGACTCTTTTATGACCAATTGCAAATCAATTGCTTCGACCGCTTCTTTTTCTTTACGTGCAAAGGCCCGCAAGGATTTTATGATACGGCTCATCCGATCCACCTGCCCTTTGATGTGTTCAAAGTTACCTTTTGCTTCTTCCTGACGGTCTAAATCAATCAACCGCGCGCCATTTTCAGCAAAATTCAGCATCGTCGCTAAGGGCTGGTTTAACTCGTGGCTGATCCCCGCAGACATCTGACCCAATGCTGTTAATTTACCTGCTTCAATCAATTGCTTTTGGGTTGTACGCAATTGTTCTGTCCGTTTTTCAACGCGTGCTTCAAGTGTTGCATTGGCCCGTTCTTCGATTGCTAAAAGGTCTGCAAGCCTTTGTCTACGTTGGGATAATGCCCAAAGTGCGAGCCCAATTAAGGCCAGTAACAATGCGACAAGAGAGGCCTGTAGAAGAGCTCGGTACTTTGTGTCTCTTGTGTTTAGAAAAGCGCGTGCTGTCATATTAATTTGGGGAATATACCGTTCCAATAATAACGCTTCAGTGGGCAACGTTTGCCCCGCTTCATATCGCGCAAGAACATGACCAAACAGTTGACGTATATTTGGCGCATCTTGGGCCGCACTGATATCGCACAATGCAAGCGAAGGACGGTTTGTAACAATAGCCACATCATTTTCATCGAAAAATGCAATGACTTCATCGTCAATGCGCCATTCAAACTCCAAAGCAGCAATGTCGACATAAACAACAACCATTCCTCTGTTCACACCTTTTGCATCCAAAACACCACGTGCAAAAACAAACTTACGAGATTGATCCTCTCTGATATCATAAGAATACCCAAGACGCCCATTAAGGGCCGCAGTTACATAGCCCGTGTTCGCAAAAGATTCCCCGATAAAGCTGTCGACTTCGTAAAAATTAGACGTTGCAATACTGCGTGCATCTTGGTCCAAGATCAAGATATCATCGGCACCAGAAACCAAAGCTGTGTTTAATAAAAACCCATTTATGTCGTCAACCACAGTCGATCCATCCAATGTTTTTTGCACGGTTGGATGTTTGGACAATATATTAGGAAGCTGTCTAAATGCTGACAATTGCCCCAATAAGCGGTCACGACTTTGCTCTATCCGAATTTGCCCAGTTTGGTGTAGTTGTTTCAACCCACTGCGATAGGATAGCGTATAAGTTCCAAGCACAATGGCCAATACAAAGGCGCCATATGTGATAAAATAAGGAAGGCGTGTTTTTGAGGTCATTACCGCTCGAATCGATCAAAATACAGAGCGTTGATCCTAACTTGGCTATGGAAAACCGTGCAAGATTTTTGTGTGGCAATCCGCACAAAAATACCGCCCCTCATGTCTCACAACCTTAAGCTATTGATTTTTAATAAAACTTATAAATTTACGCGAAAAGTTTGCAAAAACATCCGTCACTGCCTTTATTCTAAACTCTCGGCGGATTATCCGCGATGATCATTGGGAGGATACAATGAAAACTATTTTTAAAGCGGCAGCCGTTGCCGCAGTTGCCCTAACACCATCTGTTGCAACAGCAGCATGTGATCCGGGCGAAGTCGTCATCAAATTCAGCCACGTGACAAACACAGACAAGCACCCAAAAGGGATTGCCGCGTCTTTGCTTGAGCAACGTGTGAACGACGAAATGAACGGAAAAGCTTGTATGGAAGTTTTCCCGAACTCAACTTTGTATAATGACAATAAAGTTCTAGAAGCCATGCTTCAAGGTGATGTTCAATTGGCAGCACCATCGTTGTCAAAATTCGAAAAGTTCACAAAGCAATTCCGCATCTTTGACTTGCCATTCATGTTCAAAAACATTCAAGCCGTTGAAGCTTTCCAAGGCTCAGAATCTGGTCAAGCAATGCTGGACAGCATGCAAAAGCGTGGCCTTCAAGGTTTGGGATATTGGCACAATGGCATGAAGCAAATGTCAGCCAACAAACCATTGATCGCACCATCTGATGCGAACGGTTTGAAATTCCGCGTACAATCATCTGATGTTTTGGTTGCACAAATGGAAGCTATGGGTGCAAGCCCACAGAAAATGGCATTTTCAGAAGTATACGGCGGCTTGCAACAAGGTGTTGTGGACGGTCAAGAAAACACATGGTCAAACATCTTTGGTAAGAAGTTCTTTGAAGTTCAAGACGGTGTGACGGAAACAGATCATGGCATTCTGGATTACCTATTGGTGACAAACATCGATTGGTTAAACGGTTTGGATGCAGACGTACGCGATCAACTTATGACGATCATTTCAGAGGTGACAGCAACACGTAATGCTGAATCAACGAAAGTGAACGCTGGCGCAAAAGCAGCCATGATCGCTGCTGGTGGTGTTGTACGTGAATTGACTGCAGAACAGCGTCAAGTTTGGGTCGACACAATGAAGCCAGTTTGGGCTAAGTTTGAAGGCGATGTAGGCACAGACAATATCGCTGCTGCACAAGCGATTAACGCTGCTAACTAAGCTTTCGAGCTAACAAGAACGGCCCCAAACCTCCCTTTGGGGCCGTTCTTATATCTAAATCAGTAACGGAGGGGGAGACTGTTATGACAAAGATACCCAACTGGATCGAACGTCTAGAAGAAAATCTAATCGCATTCTTACTTGGCGCAATGACCCTACTTACATTTGCGAATGTGGTTGCGCGTTATGCTTTCAACGCCAACATATTCTATGCCCTAGAATTAACCGTCTTCATGTTCGCATGGCTGGTTTTATTGGGCGCATCCTATGCCGTTAAAAAATCTGCGCATTTAGGTGTCGACGCCATTATCAATCTAGCGGGCAAACCAATGCGCCGCAAAATGGCGCTGTTCGTATCAGCCATATGCATTCTTTACGCAGCCCTTTTGCTAAAAGGATCATGGGATTACTGGGCTCCTTATGCAAACCTGCAACCCACATCTGGTCGTTGGTTCCCGACAGGTTTCACAGACAGCGTTCGTGGCCAAGGTTGGTATGAAACCCAAGACATCCCTGTGCCCTTTTTCATGACTTGGTTGGAAACTGTCTTTAATGACGGTGACGCATATGAAAAAATGCCAAAAGTTGTCCCATATCTTGTAATGCCGCTGTCTATGGCATTGCTCTTATACCGTTTTTGCCAAGCAGGTTTTGCCGTTTGGAAAGGTGAGACTGATATGTTGATCGTATCTCACGAAGCTGAAGATGACGTTGAAGAAGCTGCAAAGCTGATCAAAGAGCAAGAGAAGGACCTCTAATATGGAAATCCTAATTCTTTTCTCATTGGTCATTGGCCTGATGCTTTTGGGCGCACCCATTGCTGTGTCCCTTGGCTTGTCATCCATCCTCTTCTTGCTGTTCTATTCAGACAGTTCATTGGCAAGTATTGCGCAAACTCTGTTCGAAGCATTTGAAGGGCATTCCACATTGCTGGCGATCCCATTCTTCATTCTGGCTTCATCCTTTATGTCCACGGGCGGCGTCGCCAAACGCATCATCCGTTTCTCTATCGCTCTTGTGGGTCATTTCCGTGGTGGTCTTGCCATCGCATCTGTTCTGGCCTGTATGATCTTTGCAGCGCTTTCAGGGTCATCTCCTGCAACTGTGGTTGCCATCGGCTCCATCGTGATCGCAGCCATGCGTCAAGTTGGATACACTAAAGAATTCGCCGCTGGTGTGATCTGTAACGCAGGTACACTTGGTATTCTAATCCCACCATCCATCGTGATGGTGGTTTATGCAGCAGCCGTGGATGTATCCGTCGGCCGTATGTTCCTTGCAGGCGTGATCCCTGGCCTTTTGGCAGGTACAATGCTGATGATCGGTATCTACATCATGGCCCGCATCAAGAATATGCCGTCGGGTGAATGGCAAGGTTGGGGTGAAGTCTGGATCGCTTGGCGCGAAGCTTTTTGGGGCTTAATGCTGATCGTGATCATCATGGTCGGTATTTACGGCATTCCAGGTGTGACCAAAGCGATTTTCACACCGACAGAGGCTGCCGCCGTTGCATCAATCTATGCCTTTATCGTAGCAAGTTTCATCTACCGCGATATGGGACCATTGGCAGAGCGTGAAGGCGTTGCCAAAAGCAACCTACTGAAACAACCACAAGCCTTGATCACGGCCCTATGGCACGAAGATACACGCCGCACATTGTTTGACGCGGGTCGTCTGGTGATCACACTGATGTTCGTAATTGCCAATGCGTTAATCCTGAAACACGTGATTACCGATGAACAAATCCCACAACAGATCACCAACACAATGCTGGCCTACGGTTTTGGCCCTGTGATGTTCCTAATCGTGGTCAATGTTATTCTGTTGATCGGCGGTCAGTTTATGGAACCATCTGGCCTGTTGGTTATCGTTGCCCCCTTGGTATTCCCTATTGCGATTGAACTGGGCATCGATCCTATTCATCTGGGTATCATCATGGTTGTGAATATGGAAATCGGTATGATCACACCGCCTGTGGGTCTGAATCTGTTCGTCACCGCTGGTGTCGCTGGCATGTCGATGATGGGCGTTGTCCGCGCCGCATTGCCCTTCCTAGCAATCATGTTCGTGTTCTTGATTATGGTCACATACATCCCTTGGATTTCTACGTTTCTACCAAACATGGTGATGGGGCCAGAGATCATCTTGAAGTAACCCCTTTACAGTTTAAGCAAGGAGAGAGGCGCTACATGAAAATGTGGCGCCTTTTGGCTTTAACTCACAGCTAATTTAGCGAGAAACGGCCTAAACAGTAAGCATCAAGGGAACCCCCTCTATTTTGGTCTGACTTGAGCTGCGATTATTGCGCGAGGCTGGCGATGTGGCTGGCGTGATATGAGGATTTTTCTGATGATCAAGCGACGGGGTGGCCGAGGTTCCAAGTAAACATCAACGCTGCATTATCTGATCGTTGATTCGTTGGGCCAGCTTTCGGGCTTTGGGTGTGTCCAGAGCCTCAAGTTCACTTGCGATGAGGCACCGGTGAGGCGGATTTTCCAGTGCGTATCTTCCGATTTCAACAACGATGTCGTCATCGGCGACAGTTAAAAGCGCTTCGATCTTTTGGCTGGTTGGATTTTTCCGGAACTCGGCAAGCAATCCTGCCCTTGCGCTGATATGGCCCAGATTCCCCGCCACTGTCAGAGCGGTTCGTCGGACTGAAGGGTCTGGGTCGCTGAACCCGATTTCCAAGGTGCTTCGCTGTGGGCTGTTCGATTGTATAAGGATGAAGGCTTGGGCACGGACTGTTGGTGCGCCGTGTTCCAGCCATGGCAAGATTTGTGCCTGAGGCAGCTTCAAGCCCACGCTCACAGCGGCTTGCAACACAAACGGGAGCAAGCTGTCGGGCAAGTCCTGTGCGCCAAGGATCTTGCTGATTTCTTTTTTTGCAGCTTCATTCCCAATGGCGCGAAGAGTTTCCAAGGCAAGCTTTTGTTCTGGTAAAGGGGTCGCAATTCCGAACCCCTTAAACCGGTTCCAAAGCGCGACGAGACCCGGAACGGCTATATCTCCCAAGCCCCGTTCCACAATCTGGGCGCACAGCAGGTCGACGTTGGACAGTGTAGCCTTTGCCGTCTTCTCGACGAGGTCTTTGTCGGACAAGCCTTCAAGGTTTTCAACGCCCAAGTCGTGCTGTGAGGTATCTGGCCCTTGCCAATTCCCGCGCTCTTCAAACAGATCCCCTTGCTCTGGGAGTGCCGCTGAATCACGGGGGCCGATCATGCCGCTATAACGCTTTGTTCCCGCTCCTCGATCATCTCCTGATAGGCCCACGGTAGGAGATCTTGCATACGGTTTGCGGGATGATCCTGGATGCGCTCGAGCACCCATGCGAGCCAGGCTTCGGGATTGACGTTGTTCATCTTGGCGGTTTCGATGAGGGTGTAGGCTATGGCGGCGGATTTTCCACCTGCCTCTGATCCCATGAACAGGTAGTTCTTACGTCCAACGGCCACAGGGCGCACCGCACGCTCGGCTGTGTTGTTGTCGATTTCCAGAAAGCCATTGTCGAGATAGGGCCGCGCCTTTGGCATGCGCGCGAGCGCATATCTGATCGCCTTGGCCAGCGGCGTCTTAACGGAGATCTTGCCCAGCTGCTCCTTGAGCCAGATTTCCAACTCATCAAAGATCGGCTTGGCATATTCCTGACGCAGGGCCACGCGCTCAGCAGGCGCCAGACCCCGCGCTTGTGCCTCAACATCATAGAGCTTTCGAATGCGCAGAACGGCTTCGCCCGCCACGGGCAGCTTCAGCAGGGCAATCGCATGAAAAAGTTAGCAGGTGACAAATGAGGTGAGGGTTGATTCAATGAGTGAACTTTTAGCTTTTATTGAGGTCACTACCCATGTCCAATGCCGACGCACCCGACAGCCATTCCATTGATTTTCTTACGCATTTTTCTACTTTATCTGACCCACGACAACAAACAAAGCTGCTTTACCCTATGGCAGAGGTTTTGCTTTTGACGTTATGTGCCGTGTTGTCCGGGGCGAATGACTGGGTCGCTATTTCTGCGTTTGGGACAAAGAAACTGGCCTTTTTACGGAAATTCTTGCCCTTTTCGGACGGAACACCCTCACATGATCAACTGGGAAACATCTACGCCGCACTGGATGCCAATCATTTTCAGGCCTGCTTTATGGAGTGGGTCGCCTCCTTAAACAGCACCCTTAGCGGGGTCGTGGCGATAGATGGTAAAACCTCACGTCGCAGCTTGGATAAGGCTGGCAGCAAGGCCGCAATTCACATGATCTCGGCCTGGAGTTCAGAGTTGAACCTGACACTTGCCCAACGGCAGGTGGACGGCAAATCCAATGAGATCACGGCCATACCGG
Source organism: Amylibacter sp. (assembly GCA_965206885.1). Classification (GTDB taxonomy): domain Bacteria; phylum Pseudomonadota; class Alphaproteobacteria; order Rhodobacterales; family Rhodobacteraceae; genus Amylibacter. The sequence goes on from CBDBLJ010000019.1 coordinate 741,066, forward strand.
AACTGTTAGACCTCCTGACGATAAAGGGGGCTATTGTCACTATAGATGCTATGGGATGTCAGCGTGATATTGCCGATAAAATCATCACCAAACAAGCGGATTATGTTTTGGCCTTAAAGGGTAATCAAGGTGCCCTTCGCAAAGACACCGAACTGTTCATGAAAGAACAGGACGCTGTGGATTTTGCAGACACAACAGTAACTTACCATGAGGACGTAGAAAAATCACATGGACGTATTGAAACAAGAAAAGTCACTGTTTGCTCGGATATTGAATGGCTGATGGAGCGGCACAATTGGCCCGGATTGGAAAGCATCGTGATGGTCCAATACTGCGCAACACTTCAAGACAAGACCCGTTCAGAGACACGCTTTTACATCTCATCCATGACCTGTGACGCCGAAGCTCACGCAAAAGCTATCCGCGACCACTGGGGTATTGAAAACGGGCTGCATTGGGTCATGGATATGGTGTTTCGTGATGATGAATGTCGTATCCGTAAAGGAAACGCGCCAGCTAATTTTACAACGATCAAGCACGCCGCCAACAACATGCTGCGCTCCGTAAAGGGAAAGCAAAGCCTCAGGTTAAAGCGACACTTGGCGGCTTGGGACGAGGATTTTCTTTTCCAGATAATTCAGGGGTAAAACTCATGCGATTGCCCTGGCAGCTTCAGACTTTCAAACAGGCTATAAAAATCCCGCCGAACATGGGCCATGCAGGCCATCTCTTTGACGCGCCCCGTCCGATAGGCGTCATTATACCCAGCATAGGCATCCGCATGGGCATAGCCCTTGTAGGGCTTGAGATGTTTGCTCGGATGTTCTGCGCCCCGGTTGGTGGAGAACTGATACCACACCGCCGGTGGTGCGCCGCTCGCCCAGGCGCTCTCATCTCTGGCATAGACCCAGAGCCGCGCGGTTTTTGTCTTGTTATTACCGCGTCCCTTGCCCTTTTGGAGCAGTTTGACCGTGGTGTCGTCCATGAAGATCGCTTGCGCCTCAAAAACGTGATCCCGGATGGCATCAGCCACGCGCTCCAACAGCTTAGTGCATTTGCCGACCCAGTTGGCCATGAGCGACCCGCTCAGATCGATGCCTTCATTCTCAAACATCTGGCTCTGTCGATACAGCGGCAGATGATAGCCGTATTTGCAGCACAAGATGTGGGCCATCAACGCAGGGCCGACAAAGCTCTTGGGAATAGGACGGCTTGGCATCTCGGCCTGAACCACCTTCTCACAACAGGTGCAGGCCAGTCGTGGGCGCTCAAGTTGTTTTACGACGTAATGGCCGGGCACATATTCCAGTTCTTCCATCACATCTGTCCCGAGCACTTTGAAGCTGCCACCACAGTCGGTGCAAGCATCACTGGGCGTGATGGTCTTTTTGACCCGCTTGAGCCCCTTGGGGAAAGGTTTGCGCTTGCGCGGGGTACGCGGCGGCTTTGTGGTCTCAGCGTCAGAGGGCCCATTCTCATCATCCGTCTCAGCGGCTTGTTCGATTTCAAGATCTTCAAGGATCAGCGCCAGCGCCAGCTGTGTGCTGCTTTCTGACTTTGAACCGAAGCGATGTTTTTTATGTCCGTGCAATTGCAGGCGCAGATCGGCAATCAGGGTATCTCTGCTCATAATGGCAAGCGCATGGGCGGCGCGCTCCGCAGCAAGAGCCGCTTCCATCTCATTTTCAAGGCGCTTTTGCGCTGTGGCATGGCTCAACGACAGCCCCAACAACTCCGCGTCTTTACGAGCCAATTCCGCCGCTTGTGCGGCCACAAACGCCTGCACGTCAGGGGGCAAATCAGCCAGATTTGGAGGGGTCTTACTCATGCCACTCCTTACCAACTGAACAACTACCGACTTTCGTCGGTAGGTTCACGTTTTGAATGTAATTCAAGATACTGACGAATAACGTCATCCGTCACATTTCCACTCGTCGTTGAAAAATAGCCTCTAGCCCAGAACCGTTGCCCCCAATAGCGTTTGCGTAATTCGGGGTACTCCCGCTGTATCTTGTATGAGGACCTCCCTTTTACGCGTTGCATCACCTTTGAAATTGGGACGTGCGGCGGGACTGACACAAACATATGCACATGGTCGGTAGACAATACGCCTTTTTCAATGTGTACGCCCAATTCATTGCACGTTTGTCGTATCAATGTCCGAATACGCTCACGCATTTCACCACGCAGCACCTTGTAACGATATTTTGTTACCCAAACGATATGGTATCTGTGATAATATCTGCTATGACTTCCAGTAGAATAGATCATAAGGTTTCCTTCCATTTTAAGACCTTACCGCAACGCTGGGTCTTAAAATGGAAGGAAACCTTATGTAAATAACGCTAAAGCTGACCAGCTAAAAGCTGGTGGTTTTAACCAATTATTGGAAAATCAAGGGCCTCATGGGAATCCCAAAACGTCAGAAATACCCATAAAACATTGCCTCTAACCTACCATCTTGGGTCGCCATGTCTTGAGCGGCATACGCCAATCCAGACCTTCCATCAGCATCGCAAGCTGCGCACGGCTCAGGTTGATCTTACCTTCCTGAGCAGAGGGCCAGATAAACCGACCCCGTTCAAGGCGCTTGGTAAACAGGCACGCGCCCTGACCATCCCACCAGATCATCTTGATCTGATCACCGCGTCGCCCTCGGAACAAAAACAGATGGCCGGAGTAAGGATCACCCCCCAGAACCTGCTCGGTCTGAACGGCCAGACCGTTGAACCCGCGCCGCATGTCAGTCACCCCCGCCGCCAGCCAGATCTTTGCATCCGCCAGTACCGGGATCATGCCGCCAGCCCACGCGCCAATTCCAGCACAAAGCCCGCATCAACCCCACCGCTCACGCTCAGCTTGCGCCCATTCTCCAAAGTGATCTCAATCTGGGGACTGGTTGTAAGCTGCGCTTCTGGCAGCACAGATGAAACATCAGTATCACTGTTTGCCACTTCGACTGGTATGAAGCCGGTATCACCCGACGCGTCCGGCTGGAACCGCGCATCACCGCGCCACGCGTAAATCCGGCGGGGTGGCACATCATGACGCCGCGAGACCATCGGAACACTCACGCCATCACCTTGGCTCTCCGCCACTAGCCGTCGCTTAAAATCATCCGTGTATTTGGAACCTCGCCCAGCCCGTCGCTTGCTCATCAGAAAAATCCTCATATCGCGCCAACCAAACCGCCAGCCTCGCGCAATAATCGCATCTCAAATCAAACCAAAATAGAGGGGGTTCCCTTGATGCTTACCCTAAACACAGTCAAACATGGTAAGGGTTTTGCGAAAGGATACATTGGGCGTTACTTTTGGGAACGGCCCATTCAAATTGCACCTAAATCTGCGGTTATGATGATCGCCATATTAGAAATGAAACAGAGGCATTCATCAATGACTGAGGCACTACAGATCACAGATACCGATATGTCTCAGCCAGTGGATATTGAAATAAATACTGTGGGCGAACTTGTGATCGTTTTAAAAACGATACCTACAAAATTTGAACAAAAATATGACCCTAAGAAAATGACATACACACTTGAGGCAAGCTGGAAGCCTTAATGTAAAAGGAAACCTTCTAATTCGCCTCAAACGCAGCCCGTAATTCCTCAGTCCGCTGACGCGTCAGGCTTTCTTTACATGTATTTTCAATCAACGGTCTGATTGATCCGCCTGAATACATATGCCCTTCTGCAGCACAGGATTTATCGCGGTATATGATCCACGCGCGTTGCGCATCGCGCAGCAAGATAACGCCTTTTTTATCATCCGCATTGGCAATGTCATCGTCAATCTGCTGTAAACTGTTACGCGCCAATTGATAGGCCAAGTTCAGGTCTTCATCTGCGGCTTGATAAGCTTCATAGGAACATATGTTCATCACCAACTGCGTAGCATTATCGAAATTGGTGCAATCCACCTCTTGGGCCGCAGCCATGTTGCCCCCTAGAAAGATCAACGCTGCTGATATGTATCTCATAGTGCTTTATCCAACGTATGATGCACCATCGTGGCGTTATTGTTTTGCAAAACACAGCGAATGGGCGCCTCTACAGCTGGGCCTGTGCCCTCTTCCGCTTCTATATAAGCAGACAGTTTTTCTGGACCTGTAATCAAGACATGGATATTCTTAGCTGCCATCAAAACAGGCGCTGTCATAGTGATACGGTCCTCTGGTTGTGATGCGCTGGTCATCACCATCAATGCAGGGGCATCTGGTGATAGGGCCGCATGTAACTCATCTGAATCAGGAAACAGCGATGCCGTATGCATATCCATCCCCATACCAAGAACAATAACATCAAGCGGTAAATGCGGCGCATACCGCTTAAGCCCGTTTTTTAATGCCTCTGTCGGCGCTTCATCAACACCAGCCATAGGCAACAGTATTGCCTTACGGGTCTCATTCTGGCTCAGATAATGTTCCACCATCTTAAAGTTCGACCGAAACGGATCAGTTGGTTGCAAACGTTCATCGGTCATCAGGATTGTGACATTGGCCCAATCCAATTCTTGCAGACTTAACCGTTCCAAAAACGGCGCAGGCGTTGTGCCACCTGGCACAGCCAAAACAGCCTTGCCTTTCGCAGCCAAGACCTCTGACAATTGTTTCGTAACGATCTTTGCCAATCCCATCATCAGCGTTTCATGATTTGGGTAATCGAATAAAATACTCATGATGAAATCTCGCGCCAGCGACGACCGTCTTTGTGCATCAACATCAAACTATCATCAGGACCGTTGCCCCCTGCATCATATTCTGCGGGAAAAGCAGTCCCTGCCTCCCACGCTTTAATCGCAGGATCAATCCATGCCCAAGCCGCCTCTACCTCATCACCACGCATAAACAGGGTTTGGTTGCCACGGATTACATCCATGATCAAACGTTCATAGGCATCTGGCATATCTTCGATATCTTCTCCCAAAGCATCCGCAAAAGTCATATCCAGTGGCACTTCACGCAATCGCATACCACCTGGGCCCGGCTCTTTGATGGTCATGCTTAAATTGATGCCTTCATCGGGTTGCAAACGAATAGTTAAAACATTGCCTTTCAAGTCCTGACTGTCTTCAAAAATGGAATGTGGCGGGTCTTTGAATACAATCGCAATCTCAGATACCCGCGTGCGTAATTTTTTACCTGTGCGCAGATAGAATGGTGTTCCCGTCCAACGCCAGTTAGACACTTCAACCTTCATCGCCACAAAACTGTCTGTGCGGCTATCAGGATTACCACTTTCATCACGGTAGCTGGTGCCCTTCTTATCAGCACGGTATTGCCCACGGACAAGGCCGTTTTCAATATCCAACGGATCTAATGCCTTGATAACTTTCAGTTTTTCATCACGCACAGATTCCGCATCAAACGTGGTCGGCGGCTCCATTGCTGTTAAACACAGTAATTGCATCAAGTGGTTCTGGACCATATCACGCATGGCCCCCGATTTGTCATAATAGGCCCCGCGCCCTTCAACCCCAAGCGATTCAGCCGCTGTAATTTGAACATGATCAATGTGCTGTGCATTCCACAGCGGTTCAAACAAAGCATTGCCAAAGCGAAGCGCCATCAGATTTTGAACCGTCTCTTTACCCAAGTAATGATCAATACGGTAAATCTGGTTCTCGTTGAAACTATTCGCCAACTCCACATTCAGCGCCTGCGCTGTCGCCAAATCACGGCCAAATGGTTTCTCCACCACAATACGCGATGCATCATCCGTTATCTTATGCTTTTTCAACCGCTCTGCCAAAGGGGTGAACAATGTTGGGCCAACAGAGAAATAAAAGGCACGCACAACATCTTTACGCAACGATCCTGCTAGTTCTTTCCAGCCCTCTTCGCCCATGGCATCCAATTTGATGTAACTAATACGCTCCAGAAAAACCTTAATCTTCTCTTCATTACGTTTTTTGGATTTCACAAAGCTTTCCAAAGCCTCTTGAACAAAGTCTTTAAATTGCTTCTGAGAAAAGTCTGACCGCGCTGCTGCAATAATCCGTGCTCCCTCTGGCATTTGCCCTGCACACATACGGCGATAAAGCCCTGGTAAAATCTTACGTTTGGCCAAGTCACCCGTACCCCCAATAATCACAAGATCAAAATCATCTACTGGAATTGTTTGAGCAACCATTTGGCGCACTCCTCTTTTCGTTTTGTCCAAACTATTACAATTGTCCCGCCCCCCTGCAAGCAAAAGGGACAACAATACAAAACAATCACAAAAGCGTGGTATTTGCGTAAAACCTTTTCAAACCACCTTAAAAAGTGTAGCCAAAATAAGAAGATAAAACAGGCAATTGGCATGAACGACCAATCTTTTGACACAGATAACGCAACACCGTTTGCTAAATTCGAACATCCTGATGTGACAGCCAAGGGTGAAGATCGTGCATCTGTGCCCTTAATGAAGGCGACAACACTTTGGTTCAATACGGGCACTTTGTGTAATATCGAATGCTTGAATTGCTATATCGAAAGCTCCCCCAAAAACGATGCGCTGGTTTATATTACAACGGCAGAAGTCGAAGCATATCTGGATCAAATCGTAGAGCGTAAATGGGCCACCACAGAGATTGCCTTTACAGGTGGTGAGCCGTTTATGAACCCTGAAATCATCGATATAATGCGCGTTTCATTGGAACGTGGGTACGATGTTTTGGTTCTGACAAATGCCATGCTGCCGATGATGCGCAAATCGATGAAAGCAGGCCTATTAGAGCTGCAAGCACAATACGGCGATAAGCTGACCATGCGCATTTCATTGGATCACTTTAAGGCCGAATTACACGACGAAGAACGTGGTAAAGGCAGCTATGCTGTCACCATCAAAGGCATGCAGTGGTTGCGTGATAACGGCTTTACAATGGCTGTCGCTGGACGCACCTTATGGGGGGACAGTGATCAGGATAGCCGTGCAGGATATAAAGCTCTGTTCGAACACCATAATTTTGAAATTGATGCCTATAGCCCAGGCATGACTGTGTTGTTTCCAGAGATGGATGAAACCGTGGAAGTTCCTGAAATTACAACAGCTTGCTGGGGTATATTAAACAAATCACCACGCGATGTTATGTGTGCCTCATCACGTATGGTTGTCAAACGCAAAGGCGCAGAAAATCTGGCCGTTTTGGCCTGTACATTACTGCCCTATAGCCCTGAATTCGAGATGGGCGAAACACTGGCAGAAGCCGAAAAGCCTGTGAAATTAAATCACAAACATTGTGCAAAATTCTGTGTATTGGGCGGGGCCAGCTGTTCAGCCTAATCCCGCTTTGATGGTTCGGTCAAATTATCACGTAAAACCTGTATCGTTTCCACAAGCTCATCTAAAGTTTGCAAATCCAAACCTGTCGCATCCACAATACAACGTGTGATGTCGCCTGCATGAGCTTGCAAAGCGCGACCCGTTTCGGTCAGTGAAATGATCACGCGCCGCTCGTCTTTTTCACTTCGTTTGCGTTCGACATGACCAAGGGCTTCTAATCGTTTCAACAAAGGTGTCACCGTGCCTGAATCAAGCGTCATATGATTACACAAAGCCCCAACAGACTGTTGATCTTCGTCCCAAAGGACTGTTAGCAGAATGTATTGCGGATATGTAAGATTCAACTTCTTTAACAAAGGTGTGTATGCACGGTTGAATGCATGACCTGCAGAATAAACCGCAAAACAAATCAGTTCGTTAGCCGTGCTTGGTAATTCAGAATTGTTCTTTTGATCTGACATCGTCATCATCCTTCTCACTTAGCGCACAAAGTCCCTTTTCTTTTCGATATTCGAGCATTGACTTATCTGCAAGCTTTTGTATTTTATATTGCATACAATTAAATTGTTAGCAATACAAAGTGGAGAAAACAATGTCTTGGTTACCCAGCCTAATAGCAGACACGCCAGAGCAAGGTTACGAAATCGCAATCAAATTATCGCGTATGGCCGTAAAGAAAACACAGCCAGATGATGCGGCACGTGAAAAGATGCGCCCGATCTATGCAAATGATTCAGATGCGTTGATTAATGTATCGCAAGTCGTTGCAACAAATTTTCAGACAGTTGCTGCCGCTAATAGCTACTGGAAATGACAAAAACGCGTATGGCGATTGTGCCATACGTTTCCAAATGTATTTGAAGGTTAACGGCGGCTTAACGCGTCTTCCAGCACGGACTTAACCACAGCTAAATCCACATCACGGTCCACATAAGCCTCACCAATCCCCCGTGCCATAATGAACGTCAGCTTGCCTGATTGTACCTTTTTATCTTGATACATCAGCTCTAAAAGCGCATCCGCATCAGGCACCCCCCCCTCGATGTCGGACAAATCCACCTTCATTCCCATGGCCTTTAAGTGCGCGCGAACACGGCTTGGCGCCTCTTGACTGCATAATCCTAAACGCATGGATGTCTCGAACGCCAAAGTACAGCCAATGGCAACGCCTTCACCGTGTAATAAGCGATCTGAATAGCCTGTTGCCGCTTCTAATGCATGGCAAAAAGTGTGCCCTAGGTTTAACAAAGCACGGTCACCACGTTCGGTTTCATCACGCGATACAATATCAGCTTTCATCTGACACGAACGCTTCACAGCGTAGATACGTTTTTCAATATCCCCAGCAGCCAAAGCTGGCCCGTTTTCTTCAAGCCAATTAAAGAATTCAGCGTCCCCAAGAAGGCCGTATTTAGACACTTCACCATAGCCAGACAGGAAATCACGCCTTGTCATCGTGCCCAGAATATCCACGTCAGCCAAAACCAATTGCGGTTGGTAGAATGCCCCGATTAAATTTTTACCATGCGGCGAATTAATTGCCGTTTTCCCACCAACAGAGCTGTCAACTTGTGCTAGAAGAGAAGTTGGAAATTGCACAAATCGAACACCTCGGCGTAATATAGCAGCAGAAAACCCCACTAAATCACCAATAACTCCACCTCCAAACGCAATCACGACATCATCACGTTCAACCTTTTCACAGAGCAGCCATTCGACAGTTTTTTGCAACATTTCCCAAGATTTAGTCGCTTCGCCCGCAGGTAATGTAAGGGCTTCTGATGTTATGCCATCAGCAGCTAAACCACTTTGCAATGTCTCAAGATGTAACGCGGCTACATTTTCATCTGTGATGATAGATACTTTGTTCCTCTTAAGGAAAGGCTTCACATAAGCTCCAGCATTTGGAACCAGATTGGTACCAATGTGAATATCGTATGAGCGATCTTCCAGATCAACATGAACGGTTTCTTGCGTCATGTATTTATCCCTTTTTCACACCGCTAAGCGGGTTATCTAATAGTTCTTTTACGGTTTTATCTGTCATTGCCCCCAAGCTTAATTCCGGTTCGGACTTCACAGAGAGTTCGGCCTGAGCATAAAATGGTGTGCGCTCATGATACAGTTCAGAAAGTTTGGCGTATGGGTCGGCCACATGCAGCAATGGGCGCGTGTTTTTATGCCTGACCCGCTCCCATAATATATCTAGGTCAGCGTTCAACCACAAAGCAACACCTTTCTCTGCAATCAACCCACGATTTTCGGCAGACATGTAAGCGCCGCCACCTGTTGAAAGCACACAAGGTTCACCTTCTAATAAACGGTCTAAAATCTGCGTTTCTTTCTGACGAAAGAAAGGTTCACCATCGCGCTCAAATATCTCTGCAATCGACATATTCGCCGCTTTTACGATTTCTTCATCCGAATCTAAAAAATCCGCACCAAGCTCTTGCGCAACCAATCGACCTACAGCGGTTTTACCAGCGCCCATAAGCCCAACCAAAACAATGGTTTTTGTTAATTCGTAGCTCACAATGAACCCTAACTTTCCCGATCTGATCACAATGTGGCGAAGTTTTGCTGTAACTCCACCCAAATGGATGACTTTTTCTATAATCGTGATAACATTACAGACAAACAAGACAAGGTGGAACAGTCCACTGACAAGCAGTTAAGGTAATTTGATGGGACGTTTGATAAAATTAATATTCTTTTTGGCAGTTTTAGGCCTGATAGGCTTGGTTGGGTATTCTTATTTTGGTGATATTTCCTCACCGAATGTCGAAATCATTCAGCCCATTCCTTCAAATGAGAGCTAGAACTGCTTTTGTTGCTCTGACTTTGTCAGTTTTTGCAACTCAAACTCATTCTGAACCACTCTCCGCCGTAGATTGGCTGTCAAAGTCGCTTGAAGAACCACAAACTGTTGCCCCTGAAACCCCACTTGAGGGTGTCATAATTGAAGACATTGAAACAGCACCACTGACGAACATCCAAAAAGATACCGTTGGGCTGTTTCCATCACAAATATCGGGCATACCTGTTGATTTCTGGGGCACCAGTGCAGTTGAGCGCTTAGCTGTCATTATTCGCAATGCCCCAAAGAATCAAATTCCCGCAATAACAGCGTTATGGCGCCGTATTATTCTGGCTGAAATTAACCCACCAACGATTGGAACATCGTCTCACGCCCTACTCCTGGCCCGATTAGACAACCTGTTGATGTCGGGTGATCTTGATCCAGCGGAAGCATTACTCAAAGCAGCTGACCCACAAGACCCAGAGCTGTTTAGACGTTGGTTTGACGTCAGTATATTAATGCAACGCGCAGATAATGCATGCAAGCGTATGGCTGATAACCCGAACTTTGCGCCTACGCTACAAGCACGTATATTTTGCCTTGCTCGTCTTGGTGATTGGAAAGCTGCTGAGTTAACCTTATCCACCAGTCAAGCAATTGGTTCTATTTCAGAACAAGACGCACTTTTGGCAGGTATGTTCCTTGATCCTGAAACATTTGACAATGATGAAGACCCTGCATTACCAGAAACATTAACGGCACTAACATTCGTAATGCGTGAAAGCCTTGCTTTGCCACGGCCCGCACAAAGCCTGCCATTGGCTTTTCTTCACTTGGACTTGCAAAACAATGCAGGATGGAAAGTCCGCATTACATCTGCTGAACGATTGGTGCGTGAAAATGCACTGCCAACGACGGCTTTGCTGAACCTCTACTTAGAAGGTTCTCCATCAGCTTCTGGCAGTGTTTGGGACCGTGTATCAGCAGTTCAAAAATTGCGCGACGCATTTGATGCAGAGGATAATGATAAGCTTTCAGATGCCTTAATTATTGCCTATAATAAATTGAAACCATTAGACTTAACATTTGCATTGGCAGATTGGTTTACACCTGCACTCCTAGGTCGCACATTAACATCAGCGGCCCAAAAGGTTGCGTTTGAATTGGCAGTTCTTCATCCTGATACAGCAGAATTGGTTCCCCAATTCGCATCAAGTACACAGAACGATCAGTTTATAATATCTGTTTTATCTGGTGATTTCACAACGCCAGCAAAGACGAATATGCAGTCCGCTATTTCCAATGCTCTTCAGGGTTTCACTCAAAAATCCACGTTACACTATGCAATAGATGACAATCGACATGGCGAAGCGATTATATCGGCCCTAACGCTGTTACATGATGGGCCAGAAACAGATGTTGGAGATATTGAGACTGCGCTATCTGTTCTGGCTTATGATGGCTTTAAAGATATGGCCAAACGTATTGCTATCCAGCTTTTGGTCTTAGGAGAAAAAGCATGACAGCACATTGGATTGAAACATTTTTAGAGGCCATTCAGGCAGAACAAGATGCATCTGAGAATACAATTCTGGCCTATGCGCGTGATTTAAGTGAGTTTGAAGAGTTTCTTAAGGGTATGAAACGCGACTTTAAATCCGCAGATCGTACAAATGTAGAAAGTTATATCATTGATCTTGAAGCACGCGGGATGGCCGCATCCACACGCGCACGTCGGTTATCTGCGGTACGCCAACTGTATCGCTTCGCATTTGAAGAAAGTTGGCGCTCTGATGATCCGTCATCACAAATCAAGGGGCCACGTAAGACCAAACATTTGCCTGATACGTTAAGCGAGGCAGATGTAGATCGGTTATTGGAAGCAGTAACGCGAACTGGACGTAAGAAATATGACCGCTTACGCAACACCTGCTTGATGCAAGTGCTTTATGCCACAGGTATGCGCGTATCTGAGCTAGTGTCCCTACCCGTTGCAGCTATTCGCGGTAATCCTGAGATGTTATTGGTAAAAGGTAAAGGTGGTAAAGAACGTATGGTGCCTTTGTCACCGCCTGCGAAAATGGCAGCAGCCGTATATTTAAAGGAGCGTGATGCGAAAGAGACGCTTGCCCAAACAAAAGGAAAAGCCCCCTCAAAGTTCCTATTTCCATCAAATGGGAAATTGGGGCACCTGACCCGTATTCGCTTTTATACTTTAGTGAAAGAAATCGCTGTTAATGCTGGTATTAGTCCTGACACGGTTACACCGCATACGATGCGCCATGCTTTTGCGACACATCTGTTGGCAAATGGCGCTGATTTGCGAGTTATCCAAATGTTACTGGGACATGCGGATGTGGCGACAACAGAAATTTATACGCATGTGTTGGATGAAAAATTAAAGTCCTTGGTTTTAGACCATCACCCATTGGCAAAAGATTAAAGGTGCATTTCTGGTGGCAATGTATCTTCGCTTGGCCAATACCCAGTTTTTAGCGTTTGATGATACCCTTGCACCAAGCCAGCTTGCTCCATGGCAGTAGATGCTGCATTATAGTTATAATCTAGAGTTTTGATTTTAATACTATTTTCATCCAAGAAAGCATAATGTGTTTGCGGCCTTCCATTATGGCACGGCATGCCAATCACACCCGTATTTGTCCACTGAACATCCCCAATTTGACGTTGCATTGGGATGCCTGAGTGGCCTGCAATGACATGATCAATAGGGCCGATTTGTTTAATAAGAAGCTCTATTTCCTGCCTGATCTCTGCATCTGATGTCACAGGCCAAATAAACCGAGAGACATCTGATGCCCCCCCATGAATTACTGCATATCTTTGGGCATTATGTGTGTAAATAATGCGATCAGGTAAATTCTGCATCCATGCCTTATTCTCAGAACTGACTTGGTCCATGGCGTGCGCGTACCAGCCACGCGATAATAATGAGCACTCGGAGTTTTCATCATACCCACACCCACAATCCAAAGCATTTGCCGCCAATTGGATTTCGCAATTCCCCGCCAGCACGGGTACCCCAGAAATGCGCATCAGATCAGAACAGGTCTGCGCATCCGCGCAATAAGCCACAACATCACCAGAGCATATGATATTCTTAGGTGTGATATTCTTTATTTTTGCCACGTCTAAAAACGCCTCAAGCGCTTGGAGATTGGAATAGACGCCGCCAAACAGCAACATATCACCATGAATTTCGCCCAAATCTTGAATTTTCATGTTGTTACATCCCTTGATGTGGCATCTGTGAAGCCCCATAACGTATGGGACAGGTTCAGATGTAAGGATATCCACACGGATGGAAACCATAATGTTAATTTCGGCTGATTTAGATGCAGCTTTTTGGATCACAATTATCGCAATTCTTGCGCTTTTGATCCTATCCGCATTCTTTTCCGGCTCAGAAACAGCTTTGACCGCTGCGAGCCGTGGTAAATTGCATGGCTTGGCAGAGCAAGGGTCACGCGGTGCCAAACGCGCCTTGATGCTAACCGATGATAACGAGCGCCTGATTGGATCCGTTCTCTTGGGCAATAACTTGGTGAATATTCTTGCGACTGCTCTTGCCACCAGCTTGTTTACGAGATTGTTTGGCGAAAGCGGTGTGGCTCTAGCTACGCTTGTCATGACTATTTTGGTTTTGATCTTTGCAGAAGTCTTACCAAAAACTTATGCAATTACGAATGCAGAAGCGGCTGCGACAGGCGTGTCTGCCCCTATTCGTATATTGGTTGTTTTCCTATCTCCAATCGTTGCCGCAGTTCAATGGTTCGTACGTACAGTTCTAAAGATCTTTGGCGTAAAAATGGCTGAAAACGATATAGAAGCGGCCCAAGAGGAGATCGCTGGTGCGATTGCGCTTGGCCACGTAGAAGGTAATTTTCAAAAAGATGACCGCGACCGTTTATTAGGTGCGCTTGATTTGAAAGATCGCGAAGTTGAAGAGATTATGTTGCACCGTTCTGACATTGAAATGATCGATGTAGATAATGAACCACAATCTATTGTGCGCCAATGTTTGGAGTCTTCACACACACGTCTACCATTGTTTAAAGATGATCCTGAAAACATAGTTGGCGTGATCCATGCCAAAGATTTGTTGCGTGTTGTTGAAAAATTACTGCGAAAAGGGACTGACATTGAAAAGGCCATGTCAAAGTTAAAAATCCTCGATATTGCAATGAAGCCCTATTTTGTACCTGAAACCACGACTTTGGATGACCAAATGCGTCAATTCCTTGTACGCCACAGGCATTTTGCATTGGTTGTTGATGAGTATGGCGCTTTGCAAGGGTTAATCACACTAGAAGATATTCTAGAGGAAATCGTGGGTGAAATTACAGACGAGCACGACACTGATGATGAATTGGAACAGAACAAAGACGCCAGAGGCAATTATGACATCGACGGTGCTGCAACCATACGTGATGTGAATCGGTCGTATGACTGGAACTTGCCTGATGAAGAGGCCAACACTGTGGCTGGTCTTGTCATTTATGAAGCACAAATGATCCCTAATAATGGGCAAGTTTTTAGCTTCCACGGGTACCGTTTCCAAATTGTGAAACGGGAACAAAACCGTATTACGAAACTAAAAGTGCGCCCATTATCTTAATCATTGCCTTAGCGGCCTTTGAACAGGCTGCCTAAGACACCGCGGATCAGGGTTTGACCAGCTTTACTGCCCAATTGACGTGCTAGTGATTTAGCAAACGTTGTGCCAATACTATCACCACGAGAAGAACGGCGACGAGTTGTAGATTTTTTAGGTGCTTCGTAACGGCGGGCCAGTTTACGGGATTTTTCTTCGGCTTCTAATTTCTCTTCGGCCTCTTCTGCCAAACGTGCGCTTTCAGCAGCAGCTTCTGAACGTTTTCCCAGAATTTCAAACGCAGATTCGCGATCAACCTCAGCTTCATAAAGCCCCGCTACATGTGATTGCTTAATAACAGCATCCCGTTCAGCCGTTGTAATCGGGCCCAGTTGGGATGACGGCGGACGGATCAGAGTTTGCTCAACAATAGTTGGCATACCTTTTTTCTCTAGCGTAGAGACCAATGCCTCCCCAATTCCCAATTCGATAATGATTTTGGCCGTATCAAACCGTGGGTTACTGCGAAATGTTTCAGCTGCTTGTTTCAAAGCTTTCTGATCTCTTGGTGTAAAAGCACGTAACGCATGTTGAACACGGTTCCCAAGCTGCCCAAGGATATCCTCAGGAATATCAGTTGGGCTTTGTGTGACGAAGTAAATACCAACACCTTTGGAACGGATCAAACGAACCACTTGTTCTACTTTATTCACCAATGCTTTTGGCGCATCTTCGAACAGCAAATGCGCTTCATCAAAGAAAAAGACAAACTTTGGTTTGTCTGGGTCACCGATTTCAGGCAATTCCTCAAAGAGCTCAGACAACATCCACAACAAGAATGTCGCGTATAGACCTGGTGATTGCATCAATTTATCAGCGGCAAGGATATTAATACGTCCCTGACCACTTGATGTCGTGGAAATCATATCGTTTAGTTTTAACGCTGGTTCACCAAAGAACTGTGCAGCACCTTGATTTTCAAGAACCAGCAAGCTTCGTTGGATCGCACCAATAGAAGATGTAGAAACGTTACCATAACGCAAAGATACATCATCAGAGTTTTCGCCCAACCAAACAAGCATCGCACGCAAATCCTTCAGATCCAGTAACCCGAGTCCTTGTTCATCAGCGATGTGGAACGCAATATTTAAAACACCTTCTTGGACAACTGAAAGCTCAAGCAAGCGGGATAAAAGAAGTGGGCCCATCTCTGAAATCGTTGTGCGTACTGGATGACCTTGTTCACCAAACAAGTCCCAAAATGTTACTGGAAAATCTTCGTATCCATAATCTTCAAAGCCAATTTTTTCTGCACGGCTTGTGAAAGCATCATGCAATTTGAAACTTGGTGATCCCGGCTTTACAATGCCAGACAAGTCTCCTTTGACATCAGACATAAAGACAGGAACACCCGCTTTAGAAAAACTTTCCGCTAATATTTGTAATGTAACTGTTTTACCTGTCCCAGTTGCGCCAGCGATCAAGCCATGCCTATTGGCATATTTTAAGATCAAGTTTTGGTGTTCGGCATAATCTTCACCACCACCGCCAATAAAAATACGATCATTCTCAGACACGGAACCGGCCCCTTGTTCTATTATAATTAGACATAACTATATGGCTTGGAACGAGATAAGAAACAATCTTCTTAATAATTCATTATAATTTAGTCGTTTTTTACAAAAGAAACACATTTCCTTTAAAAAATACAGACTTAGACTGTTGACGGATAAAGCTTGACGTTCTAACTTTGCACCACAATTCGGCCAGTCCGATAGGGAGAATGCCAAAAAGGCACAAAAAAGACGCATCATTGGGTGTGTCTTTTTTATTGGCATAAAGTCGCTGAACCCACAACCTCAATGAAATGCTCGAAAATTTGACCTGACAAAGTTATATTTGCTTTGTATTAGTCTTAGGACTGAATCGAATGAGTAAGTGAGTTTTCTAATGAATAAAGTATTTCTAACGTCAATGGTTGCGCTCGGTATAAGCCTAAGCACTGCAAGTTTTGCACAAGACACGACAACACCAGCTGCACCAGATGCGGAAGCGGAAGCACCCAAAGCTGATGAGCCTCAACCAGAAGCCGCGAATAAAGAAGACGAAGCATTCCCAGTTGCAGAAGATGGAAAAACAAAAAAAGTTCCATTAGGAACTGAGATTATTAAATCTGAACACGGTGACTGGAAAGTAATTTGTTTTGCTGTGCCAGAAGGCGAAAAAGAACAATGCCGTTTATATCAATTGTTACTGGACAGTGAAAAAAATCCTGTTGCGGAATATAGCATCGTTGCGCTGGATAAGGCTGCAAAAGCGGAAGCTGGTGTTAACTTCATTTCACCACTTGGAACATTGCTAACAGCACAAGCAAGTATGCGTGTCGATGCGGGTCAGGTAAAGCGCTATCCATTTGGTTGGTGTGATACACAAGGTTGTATTGCACGCTATGGTATTACAACGGCCGAACTCGACAGTATGAAGAGAGGCAACAAGGCAGTGATGACTATCGTTGCAGCAGCTGCGCCTAAAAACCCGATCGAACTTAATCTTTCGCTTACAGGCTTCACTGCAGGCTGGAAAGCTTTGCAAGGCGAATAGGCCTATACTAATTGAACCCTCTTAAGGCCCTGCATTTTGTGGGGCTTTTTTATACCGTACGTAAAACTAAAACTGCGTTTAAACCACCAAATGCAAAGGCATTACTAATCGCTACATCAATTTTATGCTGACGCGCAGTATTTGGTACAACGTCAAGATCACAAACTGGATCAGCTTCGACGTGGTTAATCGTTGGTGCTATCATACCGTCCTTGACCGCAGCAATCGTTGCCAAAAGCTCCACGCCTCCAGTACCACCAATCAGATGTCCATGCATTGCTTTGGTGGATGATACCATAACACTGTCAGCAGCGGTTCCTAATGCCTCGCGAATTGCAGCGCATTCGGTTTTATCATTGGCGGCTGTGGCAGTTCCATGCGCATTGATATATCCAACATCTTCAGGAGACACATTTGCATCGCGTAACGCACGGCGGATAGCACTGGCAGCGCCTTTTTGACTCGGCATTACAATATCCGATGCATCTGATGTCATAGCAAAACCAATAAGCTCTGCCAGAATATTTGCGCCGCGTGCTTTTGCGTGCTCATAATCTTCAAAGACAAAGACAGCGGCACCTTCGCCTTGCACCATACCATTACGGGTTGCGCAGAATGGCCGGCATCCGTCTTTGGACATCACGCGCAGCCCTTCCCACGCTTTGATACCTCCAAAGCACAGCATACTTTCACTACCACCTGTGATCATAACATCAGACATGCCAGAACGGATCATATGATAGGCCTGCCCCATCGCATGGTTAGAAGATGCGCAAGCACTTGCCACAGTAAAGCTCGGTCCATTTAGCCCATAGATCATAGAGATATGGCTTGCAGCAGCACTGTTCATCAAACGTGGGACAACAAAAGGATGCACACGGTTTTTACCATCTTCATAAACTGTACGATAGTTTTCATCTTGCGTTGTTAATCCACCACCAGCAGTTCCAAGAATAACCCCAGTATGTGTCGCTAATTCATCCCGAAACTCTAATCCGCTTTCCTCAATCGCTTCTTTCGCTGCGATAAGGGCAAATTGTGTAAACGGATCATACAAACCGATTTCTTGACGGTTAAAATAGTCTTCTGCTCTATAGTTTTTGATCTGACCGCCAATCGTGACATTCAAACGGTCCACATTGGTAAATTCCAATTTATCAATTCCACAGGCCCCATTAGACATAGCATCCAATGTAGATTTAACATCTTGTCCTATAGCATTGATTGTACCCTGTCCCGTTATAACAACACGGCGCATATGATTGTCAGGCTTTCTGAGCGGCAATAAGATCTTCAACTGCCGTCACAATGGATTGTACGGATGATATATCAAAGCTGGATGCTTCTGGATCATTCGCATTGAAAGGAACCTGTATATCGAACTCTTCTTCTATAGCAAAAATACATTCGACCAATGCCATAGAGTCCACACCAAGTTCTTCTAATGTTGATGCTAGGGTCACATCACTGGATTCTAAAAAGGCTTGTTCAGCCACAATCGCAATGATTTTATCTTCAACAGGCATGACTGATATATCCCCATATTTCAGTTAAATTCCCCATAGCGGTTTTAGTCTTTGTTGAAAACAATTTTCTCAAGCGCTGCGACCTTTGCCACAAGCCGTGGTAGGCGTCTCGTTGCTTTGTAAATCTCAACATTCGTTTCCATTTTCACCGCAGGATTGCCCATGATTACACGCTTTGGTGGGACATTTGATGAGATACCCGCTTTACCCGCAGCAATAACATCTGACCCGATTGTAACGTGATCTGCTACACCACATTTACCGCCCAGAATAACACGGTCACCAACAACAGTACTCCCGCCAACCCCAACGTTCCCACAAAGCAAACAATTTTCACCGATCACAACATTATGGCCGATTTGTACAATATTATCGAGCTTTGTACCGTTACCAATAACTGTATTCGCAATAGTCCCTCGATCGACAGTCGAACAGGCGCCAATCTCGACACGGTCTCCAATGACAACAGCCCCAAGTGAATTGATACGCGCGAAACCAGCCGTTTCGCTTGCTGCAGAAATTGTACCCGTTTTACGTGCCTCTTCGATAGCCCCAGGTTGCGGTGTCACAAAAGAAAACCCATCAGCGCCCACGACGCAATTCGGCTGTGCAATGAAATCATCCCCAATGTGGACACGTGCGCCAATACGAGCGCCTTGAAGGACCAATGCATTATCACCAATAACTGCATCTTCGGCGATAGAAACATGCGACGCGATACGTATATTGTCGCCCAGCGTAACATTCGCACCAATAACAACGAATGGATCGATAGATGGGTTCGCACCAATCTTTGCAGTTGGATCAACGACTGCTGTCGGATGAATACCTGAGCCAATCTGAGGTTTTTTTTCAAATACACGCGTCACACCTGACAGTACATACCGTGATCTAGGGGCAAAGATTGCGGCCTCTAATCCCAACGTTTTCCAGTCAGCACCATCCCATACAACCGCAGCTTTGGCATTACCCTCTTGTAATGCATCGCTATATGTCTCTTCCATCGCCAGTGCCAATTCATCAGCTCCAGTCAATTGTGGTTGGTTAACCGCTGTAACGATTAAATCAAGGTTGCCTTCTGCCTCTGCACCCAGTGCTGTGGCTATGTCTTTGATTTTATAATGTGTCATGTCATGCCTTATGAAAACGGGCGCCTGATTTGCACCAGCCGCCCGTAAAAAATTAACTAGTTAAAGCTATTTTAGCTTTGAACCGCACGTAATGAAACCCCAGCTTTGCTCAAGGCCTTAAACACTTTTTTATCGCGTCCGTAGATGTCTGGGTAGAATGATACTGCTGAAGAATCACCAAAATATGCAGTGCGGTATGTCAGGTATACAGGTACAGGTTCAGCAAGGTTCACATACTGCTCTTTGCCCGTTTTCAACCAAGTATCAAATGCCCCTTTTGGGTTCGAAGTTTGTTTTTCAAGTAATTTATGTGCGAAATCGAATGTTTTTTGCAAACGAATGCACCCATGGCTAAACGCGCGAACTTCACGGTTAAACAGGCTTTTACTTGGCGTATCGTGCAAATAGATATTAAATCTGTTTGGGAACATAAATTTAACGCGGCCCAATGCATTACCTGGGCTTGGGCGTTGTTTAATATAAAACGGAAAGCTCTTCTCATTATATGCAGATAGATCAACACTTCCCGGGTTCACAGATTTCCCGCTTTGCGAAATCATCACCATATTACGACGCTTTAAGAAACCAGGGTCTTTACGAATGATCGGGAGATATTCTTTACCTGCAATAGAGCGTGGAACATGCCATGTTGGGTTCACAACCATATGCGTCATTTCATCATAAAACTCTGGAGTTCTGTCTTTGGCACGCTTACCGATAACAGCACGTGTTTCAAAAGACGCACGCCCCTTATCAATCAACTGAACAACTACCGACTTTCGTCGGTAGGTTCACGTTTTGAATGTAATTCAAGATACTGACGAATAACGTCATCCGTCACATTTCCACTCGTCGTTGAAAAATAGCCTCTAGCCCAGAACCGTTGCCCCCAATAGCGTTTGCGTAATTCGGGGTACTCCCGCTGTATCTTGTATGAGGACCTCCCTTTTACGCGTTGCATCACCTTTGAAATTGGGACGTGCGGCGGGACTGACACAAACATATGCACATGGTCGGTAGACAATACGCCTTTTTCAATGTGTACGCCCAATTCATTGCACGTTTGTCGTATCAATGTCCGAATACGCTCACGCATTTCACCACGCAGCACCTTGTAACGATATTTTGTTACCCAAACGATATGGTATCTGTGATAATATCTGCTATGACTTCCAGTAGAATAGATCATAAGGTTTCCTTCCATTTTAAGACCTTACCGCAACGCTGGGTCTTAAAATGGAAGGAAACCTTATGTAAATAACGCTAAAGCTGACCAGCTAAAAGCTGGTGGTTTTAACCAATTATTGGAAAATAAACCGTATAAGAAGCTTGGTTCACAAACACATTCCGGTCCCCACGAGGAAAATTCATCCAACGTTCACGTTCTAGATTCACTAAAACTTTAATCAACTTATCTTTCGGACCTTGATTTAAACGACCAATTGTCCCTGGACCTGCAACACCATCAACATTCAAACCATTCGCTGTTTGGAATTTTTGTACAGCAACTTTTAAACTATCATCAAACTGCGGAGTATTTCCAAGTTTCCCATAGCCCAAGGTTGTTAGCCGTTGGCGTAACAATATAGGCACTTCTCCGCTTTGTTGAGTAGATTTAGGATTTCAAATAGAGCATAGATTGATTATCTGGAATGGATGATTGTCTAATTTTGAGTTTGAAGTATTCGGTATCCTTGATGCCTCTGGCTCGCTTACGGATCATTCCTATACTGACATTACCAGCCTCTATCCTGGCGCTTGTGAGCTTGTGTTTGGCGTAGTTGCAGATGCCCACACAATGTTTCCGTAGGGATTTCGCGAACTTTTTTAGATAGAGCATCTGTGACTGATCTGCTATCAGGCACCAACGTTCCAGTTGCTCCGCCATCGCCTCAAATGAAGCGGCACTCCACAGCAGCTGAAGCTGTTCTTTCAAGACGTAAAGTGCATTCAGGTTGCTATTGCTCTCCAGCAACCTTTGCAGCTTGTCACTTTGTTTTTCACTCAACTTATCCGCATTTTTGAGCAACAGATAATGCGTCCCTTTCATCAACTCTTTACCACTTGGATCGGCCTTTCTGAACTCAAGTCGACGCTGATTATGGATAGCTTTGCTGTAGTTTTTCATGACGTGGAAACGGTCAAATACTATGTCGGCCAACGGCAAGGACTCTCTGACAGCCTTTTGGTAGGCAGGCCCCATATCCATCGCTACGGCCTTTATTTTGCAGGCTGTATCTGGTTGCAGTTGTTTCAAAAACCTTGAAAAAACCTCGGCAGTTCGGCCTGCTTCAACCCAGATCAGATGACCGCCAACCATATCGTAGACCACCGTCATGTAGTCATGACCTTTCGCCCGGGCAACTTCATCTACACCAATATATTCCAAGCCAGTTAGCTCTGCAGGATCAAGCGTAGGGAGAGTTTCAATAAGGTATGCCCTGTCGATATTCTTGACCGTTTCCCATCGTATATCCAAATGTCTGGAAACCGCTTGAATAGACATATGCCGACATAATCCACTGATCAGTCGGCAAAATCGGTGAGTGAAACGGCACCCTTTATCAACAAAATCACACCCCTCAATGCGGCGTTCGCCCTTGTTAATATAAACCTGCGCCAGCTCAATCTCGACCACACAAGGATACCCAAAAAGGGGGATGTCGTTTACTTGTCGGCGGACATGCTGGTTGATGCTTCCCTTCTGGCCTGTAGCAGGGTCTATAGCCCTCCTACGCGCGTCTCGGCTGCAGTGAATGACAATCTTAACACCGCCGTCATCCAGTTTAATTTCATTTACACGTTGCCCTTTGAGGCCTAAAATATGCTGCGAGATGTTGATTGTCATATACCTGCTCTATGTAAAGTTATCAGAAACCATACATATCAACAGGTTACTTGGCGGTCGGCATCTTTTTCTACTCAACAAAGCGGAGAAGAGCCACAATATAACGGAATTACCAGTCGACCCTTTTTTCAAAGTGCGGCTTGGAATAGATTGAATACCTGCAGAAGCACCCAACGCACGCTCTAGTTTCTTTTTTTCAACCAACAACTTCTGATATTCATTCGTCTTAGAGTCTGGCCGAAAACTATTTCAATGATTTCAACCCCTTGCTAATCGCCGTGTGACCATTCTGATATGGGCGATGAGGAGCCAGCTTTCAGCAGAAGCAATGGATTTCTCCCAATCTTTTGCCAATCGGCGGCACCGCCCCAACCAGGCAAAGGTGCGCTCGACAACCCACCGTCTTGGAATGAGTTCAAATCCCACAGCCTTGTCACTGCGCTTTAAAATTTCGATAGTCCAACAGCCCATATTTTCTAAAGCTTCTCGTAATTTTGGCCCCGCATATCCTCCATCGGCAAACACATGTCGGAGTTTGGGATGGGAGTAGTAGATAGATTTGAGGACATCAACGGCCCCATCTCGATCTTGAATGCCCGCACTGTGGATGATAAATCCGATCAACAGCCCGATGGTATCTGTGATGATATGGCGCTTACGGCCGTTTATCTTTTTCCCTGCGTCGTAGCCGGAAACACCACCGCTTTCTGTCGTTTTAACACTCTGGCTGTCAATAACACCTGCACTTGGACTGGCTGCGCGACCTGCCAATTCCCGCGCCTTGATGACAAGCGTATCGTTGATCCGGTACAACACGCCATTGTCCCGCCAGTCGTAAAAATACTCCTGTATTGTAGTCCTCGGCGGGAAATCTTTCGGGATCATTCGCCACTGACATCCCGTGCTCGCCATGTATTGCACTCCGTCCCACACATCGCGCATTTCGGTTGTTCTGGGCCGACCAACCACATTGGATTCTGGCAGCAGTGGTTCAATTATTGCCCACTCTTCGTCCGTGCAATCACTTGCATAACGCCCATTGTTTCGCTCATATAGGGGGCGAGTAATATCAGTCCAAGCCATAAAATTCTCCATCTTATTTGATAAAGAGAGTGAATCACAACTTACTGATATTACTCAACTAGTTTTCGGCCAGACACTTACAGTTTTGTCTGTATAGGTTCATGTGTTTTGAGACTCACGCGGCTTCGGCCTGAGTGATTCGAAGGTACTCCATGGGTGTCTTACCTTTCAAGGCGTGATGTGGTCTGAATGTGTTATATTTTTCGACAGCTTTTCTCAGTTCAAACCGCATAGCTCCAATGCTATCGGCAATCAGATCACAACAATCATAGAATTCCTCGCGGAAGGTGCGGTTTCCACGCTCAACGCCACCATTGTATTTCGGTCTGGCTGGCGGCAATACAATGAGCGGTATTTTCATCTGCTCACACGCCGTCTCAAAATCGGCCATAAACTCGGAGCCACCATCAACTTGAATTGAGAGGATTTTATAGGGAGCTATTTCCACAAGCTCTTCCAAAAACCGTTTGGCAGAGCGTGCGGTGGCATTCGAATAAATTTGCGCGTGGATGTGCTTGCTACGCCGTTCCCAGGCCTGAAAGTGCTTGCAGGTGACGCCGTTTTTCGTGGCAGTCATGTGGTCGATCTGCACACGTTCTCCAATCTCTATATCTTTGTAATCCTTATATTTCCATCCTTTGGCGTGGCCCTTGGAGAAGTTACGCTTGCGCTTTTGTGGTGCAGACCTTGATCGTGTAATCAGGCCTTTCTTGCGTAGAAAACCCAAGATACGCCCCACGGTGCTATCGCTTATGATTTGGTTTTTATCGCGCCGCAAGATGGCCCCTATTTTTTCCTTACCGTAGGTTTTATTGTCGCGGCGAATTTCGAGCACCAACTGTTTTTCTGCCTCACCCCACTGTGACTTATTGCGGTGTTTTGGGGCCTTTGATGGCGGCATAATCCCTTGCGCCAAATCCTTCAAAACCCGCTTGTAGCGATAATAAGTAGACCGAGAGATGCCGACAAATTCAGCGCATTTTGCTAGAGAAACACCCTCTGCGCGTAAAGCTTCCCATTGCCGAACCGTGTCTTCGTATTTGATACGGTACGCATCCAAACATTCTTGTGTCCGCGCCCAAGCATAAAGTTTATAAACGTTCTTGTGCAGTCTTATGATTTGCATATTGGCCTCGTGAGTTGGTTTTTTACAATACTCAGTCTCCGAGGCCGCCTAAATCTTGGCAACAAAAAAACAGTCTCACATCTATCTGAACTTATTCATGTCCGAACAGTCTAATCAACTTTTCGGCAGGTCTTCGCTTATATGGATCATATATGCATCAAATGTTAAGAACAAAAGGGGATCATGTGACTCGTCGGCGAAAAATCGCATAAACCACCGAGATTACAGCATATTTCCTCAGTGCTGCAAACTTAACACTTGGAAAACGAATCACTTTATGGCATATAGTTCTCACCTGATTTTGAGAAAAAGTTAGGAAAGGCTCAGTGAAAAGAGCTGCGAACGGGAATTTGGACAGGCAATTTAATGACTGAAACAACGAATAGCGTAATCACACGCCGCAAATTACTTGGTGCTTTTGCTGGTGTATCTATGATTTCTGCTGCTCCTGCTTTCGCAGGAACCGCAAGCTACCTTAAAGGTGCTGGCAATATTCGTCGAATTTCAATGCGTTCAGGTCGTACAGGTGAAACCATCGACACCATCTATTGGATTGAAGGTAAATACATAAAGCCTGCCCTTGAAGAACTCAATTATTTCATGCGTGATTGGCGCGAAGATTCAGTAAAAAACATTGATCGCCGCCAAGTGGACGTTCTAGCCGCTGCGCATAACATTCTAGACACAAATGAACCCTTCCAACTTTTATCTGGCTATCGCTCCCAGCGTACCAACTCAATGCTGCGCAGCCGCAGTCGCCGTGTTGCGAAAGACAGCTATCATGTAAAAGGCATGGCAACAGATGTACGCCTAAGCTCTCGCTCTGTCAGCCAAATGGCGCGTGCAGCAGTATCATGTCACGGTGGCGGTGTTGGACGGTATTCACGTTCTAACTTTGTACATATGGACTGCGGACCGATCCGCACATGGGGCGGCTAACCCCCCTAACATCTAAAATGAAATAACCCGCTCCAGATTGAAGCGGGTTTTATTTTGTCTGGTTGGTATTACTACGCGAAATTAAGTGCGTGTTGTCCCGTCCCCTGCCACAATGTATTTGAAACTCGTCAATTGAGCCGCACCTACTGGACCACGTGCATGCATTTTACCTGTCGCAATCCCAATTTCCGCGCCCATACCAAATTCACCGCCATCCGCGAATTGTGTTGATGCGTTACGCATCACAATCGCGCTGTCTACACGCTGAAAGAAACGATCAGCTACCGCATCATCTTCTGTCAGGATGCAATCCGTATGGTTAGAACCATATTCATGGATATGTGCAATCGCACCATCAACACCTTCCACAACTTTGGCTGCTATGATCATATCTAAATATTCATGCCCCCAATCATCAGTCTTGGCCGCTATAACACCGCGCGTCTTTTGAATATATTCATCACCGCGCACTTCAACATTCGCATCGAGCAGGTCCTGAATAAATGGAATGCCGTGCGCATCATAGAATTCACGATCCACAAGTAAGCATTCCAAAGAACCGCAAATACCAGTGCGACGTGTTTTTGCATTCATGATAACCTTACGTGCTTTTTCAACGTCAGCATTTGCATCTACATAGATGTGGCAAATACCTTCAAGATGAGCGAATACAGGCACACGAGCATCTGCTTGGACACGTCCAACCAATCCTTTCCCACCACGGGGTACAATCACATCAATATAATCCGTCATCGTCAGCATTTCACCAACAGCTTCGCGGTCACGTGTCGGTACAAGCTGGATAGATGCTTCTGGCAAGCCTGCAACTTTCAAACCTTCAACAAGACATTCATGGATAGCGCTCGATGAATGAAAACTTTCAGATCCTCCACGTAAAATCACAGCATTACCTGCTTTAAGACATAAAGCACCTGCATCTGCCGTTACATTTGGACGGCTTTCATAAATCACACCGATTACGCCCAAAGGTGTACTCACTCGTTTGATGTGCAAACCTGTAGGACGATCCCATTCTGCCAAAACGGCCCCAACTGGATCATCTTGTGCCGCCACTGCGCGCAACCCGTCGACGATGCCCTGAATGCGGTCATCATCCAATTTCAGACGATCCATCATGGCATCAGTCAGGCCTTTATTGCGACCGAACTCCATATCTTTTTCATTTGCAGTAATAATATCCGCACGACGCGCCCAAACCGCATCTGCCGCCAAAATCAAAGCTTTCTGCTTCACTTCGGATGAAGCAAATGCCAATTCTGCACTGGCTGCTTTTGCATTTTGACCAATTGTGGTCATAGTTGCTTTAATATCCATAATTCCTCACATCACCATATCATCGCGATGGACCAAGCTTGCGCGGCCTGGATATCCCAATATTTTCTTAATTTCCCTTGTTTGACAGCCTGCAATTGCATTCACTTCTGCAGCATCATAATTGACCAAACCTTTTGCCAATTCTGTATTATTTTCATCAACAATAGAGATCATATCACCGCGTGAAAAAGCACCTTGCCCGCCCACAACACCTGCAGGTAATAGGGATTTCCCTGCACCCAATGCTCTGGCCGCACCCGCATCTACAATCAACGTGCCCTTAGGTTTCATTGCCGCAATCCATTGTTTTCGCGCAGCTTGTGGATCACCGTGTGCCATAAACCAGCTGCTTGTGCCGCCGTTTTCCAAAGCTGACAAAGGTTGCTCAATATCGCCCAGCATAATAGCCATTGAACACCCAGATTGCATTGCAGTCTTAGCGGCCATAACTTTCGTCTTCATGCCCCCTTTGGCATTTGCCGTACCAGCATCACCAGCCATTGCTTCGATTTCTGGTGTAATCTCTTCAATCACATCAATATGTTTGGCATCAGCATCCGTTTTTGGATTGCCTGTGTAGAGACCATCTACATCAGAAAGCAGAATTAACACATCCGCTCCAGCCATAGAAGCAACTTGGGCCGCTAAACGATCATTATCCCCGAAACGAATTTCATCCGTCGCCACAGTGTCATTTTCATTCACGATCGGGACAACATCACACGCAAGCAAAGCAACGAAAGTCGCGCGCGAATTCAAATAACGGCGACGATCTGTACTATCATCTAAAGTCAGCAAAATTTGAGCTGTTTTGATACCATATGGCTCAAGGATTTCTTCGTAGGCACGCGCCAATCTAATTTGCCCAACGGCAGCAGCAGCTTGGCTTTGCTCCAACGTTAACGCACCATCAGGCATTCCAAGAACTTTGCGACCCAAGGCAATTGACCCTGACGAAACAACCAACACATCTTTACCCGCTTGCTTTTGAGCTGCAATGTCTTTTGCTAAACCTTTGAGCCAATTCAAACGTAGTTCACCAGTTTCCGCATCAACAAGAAGTGCTGAACCAATTTTTACGACAATACGCTTTGCTGTGTTTAAGGGCGCCATCCAGTCGTCTCCTCAACCTCACCATCGTCGTTTATGATTTTCTTTTCATCTGCATTACGCGTGTCGATTGTGGAGCGTAGCTCTCGCAAAACGCCTTGCAGGCCTTGCTGTGCCACACCAGAAATTTGATGCACCTTGCCACCCACAATTTGTTCTAGCTCGTTATGTAATCGTGCCTGTTCTGTATCATCAATCGCATCACATTTGTTCAGTGCTGTAATACGTGGGCGATTAGCAAGGTCACCACCATACATTTCTAACTCATTGATAATCGTATGGTAATCTTCAATTGTCGTTTCAGATGTGCCATCCACAAGATGTAATAGAACAGCACAACGTTCCACGTGACCAAGGAAACGATCACCGATCCCCTTACCTTCGTGTGCGCCAGCGATAAGACCCGGAATATCCGCCATTACAAATTCTGTATTATCAATTCCTACAACACCCAGATTTGGATGCAGTGTTGTGAACGGATAATCCGCAATTTTTGGACGTGCGTTTGAAGTCGCTGCCAAGAATGTGGATTTACCTGCGTTTGGCAAACCTAAAAGACCAGCATCTGCGATCAGCTTTAAGTTCAACCAAATTTCACGGTCGATTTCTGGTTGGCCAGGATTGGCTTTCCGTGGAGCTTGATTGCGTGATGATTTAAAATGAAGGTTACCAAAGCCGCCATTGCCGCCTTCGGCCAATAGAAAACGTTGTCCTACTTCGGTTAGATCAGCAATTACAGTCACTTCGTCTTCGTCAATAATCTCAGTTCCAACAGGAACTTTCAGAATAATATCTTCACCGTCTTTACCAGAGCGCTGCTTACCCATACCAGGACGGCCATTTTGAGCGAAGTAATGTTGTTGATAGCAAAAGTCGATCAATGTGTTCAAGCCTTCGACAGCTTCTGCAAAAACACTGCCGCCGCCGCCGCCGTTACCACCGTCAGGGCCACCATATTCCATATGGGCTTCACGACGGAAAGACACGCAACCATTGCCGCCTGCCCCAGAGCGTATAAACACTTTTGTAATATCTAAAAATTTCATAATCAGCCCAACGCTTTATTTATATATCCGATACCGAATTGCAGCTTTTTTAACAACAGCTAGCTACAAAGAAAAAGGGCCGGCTTTTCAGCCGACCCTTTCAAAACATTATGTTTCGCTTCAAATCAGCTTATTCCGCAGCCTCAGCCACCGGAAGAACAGAAACGAATGTACGGCCTTTGAAGCCTTTTTTGAAAGTGACGTGACCTTCAACAGTTGCGAACAATGTGTGGTCTTTACCTTGACCAACATTTTCACCCGGCCACCATTTATTGCCACGTTGACGTGCAATAATATTGCCTGGAATGACTAGTTCGCCACCGTATTTTTTAACGCCTAAACGACGACCCGCGGAGTCGCGACCGTTACGGGATGAACCGCCTGCTTTTTTATGTGCCATATCGCTAGTCCTTACTTATCTGCAGCTTTTTTAGCTGGCGCTTTTTTCTTAGGCGCTGCTTTTTTTGCTGCTGGTTTTGCGTCGCTTTTAGCTTCCGTCTTAGGAGCCGCTTTTTTAGCTGCTGGTTTTTTAGCAGCTGGCTTTGCTTCTACAACACCTGGTACGAAACCAGAACCGTTATCTGCAGCAGCAACGCCAGATTTGTCGCCGCCTTTAGCCAAGATGTCTGTTACACGAAGAACAGTAATCTGTTGACGGTGACCTTTTTTACGTTGCGAGCTGTGCTTACGACGACGCTTTACGTAGTTAATAAGCTTAGGACCTTTGCCTTGCTCAAGAATTTCAGCTTGAACGGCAGCGCCTGCAACAGTTGGAACACCGATCGCTGGCTTATCGCCACCAACCATAAGAATTTCGTTGAATTGAACTGTATCACCAGCATTACCAGTAACTTTTTCAATGCGAAGAATATCTCCGCTGGCAACTTTATACTGCTTACCACCAGTTTTTAGTACCGCAAACATATGCGTATCCTTTAACTTCCGCGTCTTGTGGCCCGTTGAATTACCCTAGTAATTACAACTGTTTAGCGATTAATCGCGCCTTCAAACAGCGCGCATCGTTCGATGCGATATGAAAATACATCCAAACAAAGAGTCGCTTGGATGGCGGCTTATCCTAAGAATACTGTTTGAAGTCAAGTAGTTTCACCCAATAAACAAAGGGAATTTGTGCTGTTGGCAGCGCCTTATCTCTATGACACATTATCCCAAATTACAAAGGGTATCACTATGCCAGATAAAATCGATTTAATTGCCTATGAAGCTCTTCAAGGTACGATCTTCGGACATTCCGATTGGATACCCATTGGGCAAGATATGATTAATGGGTTTTGCGACGTTACAGGTGATTATCAATTTATTCACAATGACCCTGAACGCGCCAAAGAGGACACCCCTTTTGGTGGTGCGATTGCACATGGATTTCTGACGTTATCCTTGATCACCCAAATGTATAAAGATCGCGTTCCACAATTACTGGACCATGAATTGGTGATTAACTACGGGTTAAACCGTGTTCGGTTCTTAGAGCCCGTACCAAGTGGTGCAGAAGTTCGGGGCGAATTCACATTGAAGAAAATCAGTAAACGGCGCGAAGGCCAGTACCTATCCGAAAACGAAGTACGTGTGCATATCAAAGGAAATGAAAAGCCAGCGATGATCGGGACTTGGCTGACATTGTTGGTGTCTGGAGAACTATAGTCTCGTTCATAAGCGTTTGAACATTAAAAAAGCCTCGAGTCCTTACGAACTTGAGGCTTCTTTTAATGGAATGGCGCGGTTGACGGGGCTCGAACCCGCGACCTCCGGCGTGACAGGCCGGCACTCTAACCAGCTGAGCTACAACCGCGTTTTTCCGTTACAACATCCAGTCAAGCTGTCTGCTGTGAGGTGGCTTTTAGGGTTTAACATCTGATGCGTCAAGCACGTTCGCACGACAAAATGACATTTCTATAAAAAATATACTCAACGCTCATCTTTCTTAGTAACATTGCTTTTAGCTTCTAGCTAGACAGGGCGTATTTTGCCTGATTAGATGACACCAAATATTTAGTTAGCCCCCATCATGACCAAAGCCAACGCATCCCTAATCATCCTTCTGGGTGGAACATGTATGAGTTTCAACGGGCTATTAATTCGCCTTATTCAAACCGCAGATGGCTTCCAGATATTAGCGTATCGATCTATCACTTTGTCAATTATCGTTGCCATCGTTGCCTGTTTAAGCCGCAAAACCAACTTGCCGACTTTCTTGAACTCCCTTGATCGTAATGACCTGTGCATGGGCTTCGCATTATCCATCGCATTTTCATTTTATGTACTTGCAATGTTGAACACTTCGGTAGCGTCGGCCTTGATGATCCTGACTGTCACACCTTTTTTTACTGCGCTCTTGGCCCTATTCTTTTTAGGTGAAATACCTGCCCGTTTAACATGGGCCTGCATGTTTGCAGCAATACTTGGAGTAGGCTTGATGGTCAGTGAAGGCATTGATTTGGGACGGACACAGGGCAATATATACGCACTATTATCCGCCGTCGCCTTTGCAGTAGGCTTGATATTTGCCCGTAAAACAAAGCATCCTGACCCATTGGGCGGTACATTTATGGCAGGATTATTCACTATCCTTATTGGATTGATCTGTGCTGGCACGATAGGGATAGGTTTTAAAGTTTCAGCCTATGATTTATTTTTAATCCTCTTCATGGGAACTTTTGCCATCGGATTGGGAATTGCATTGGTTACTTGGGGCACAGCATTTGTCCTCGCAGCAGAAGCCAGTTTATTGTTGCTTATCGAAAGCTTACTTGGTCCAGTTTGGGTTTGGGTATTTTTATCCGAAGCTATGTCATGGGTGGAAATCATCGGTGGTGGATTGGTTTTAACGTAAGCATCAAGGGAACCCCCTCTATTTTGGTTTGATTTGAGATGCGATTATTGCGCGAGGCTGGCGGTTTGGTTGGCGCGATATGAGGATTTTTCTGATGAGCAAGCGACGGGCTGGGCGAGGTTCCAAATACACGGATGATTTTAAGCGACGGCTAGTGGCGGAGAGCCAAGGTGATGGCGTGAGTGTTCCGATGGTCTCGCGGCGTCATGATGTGCCACCCCGCCGGATTTACGCGTGGCGCGGTGATGCGCGGTTCCAGCCGGACGCGTCGGGTGATACCGGCTTCATACCAGTCGAAGTGGCAAACAGTGATACTGATGTTTCATCTGTGCTGCCAGAAGCGCAGCTTACAACCAGTCCCCAGATTGAGATCACTTTGGAGAATGGGCGCAAGCTGAGCGTGAGCGGTGGGGTTGATGCGGGCTTTGTGCTGGAATTGGCGCGTGGGCTGGCGGCATGATCCCGGTACTGGCGGATGCAAAGATCTGGCTGGCGGCGGGGGTGACTGACATGCGGCGCGGGTTCAACGGTCTGGCCGTTCAGACCGAGCAGGTTCTGGGGGGTGATCCTTACTCCGGCCATCTGTTTTTGTTCCGAGGGCGACGCGGTGATCAGATCAAGATGATCTGGTGGGATGGTCAGGGCGCGTGCCTGTTTACCAAGCGCCTTGAACGGGGTCGGTTTATCTGGCCCTCTGCTCAGGAAGGTAAGATCAACCTGAGCCGTGCGCAGCTTGCGATGCTGATGGAAGGTCTGGATTGGCGTATGCCGCTCAAGACATGGCGACCCAAGATGGTAGGTTAGAGGCAATGTTTTATGGGTATTTCTGACGTTTTGGGATTCCCATGAGGCCCTTGATTTGGTAAGGAGTGGCATGAGTAAGACCCCTCCAAATCTGGCTGATTTGCCCCCTGACGTGCAGGCGTTTGTGGCCGCACAAGCGGCGGAATTGGCTCGTAAAGACGCGGAGTTGTTGGGGCTGTCGTTGAGCCATGCCACAGCGCAAAAGCGCCTTGAAAATGAGATGGAAGCGGCTCTTGCTGCGGAGCGCGCCGCCCATGCGCTTGCCATTATGAGCAGAGATACCCTGATTGCCGATCTGCGCCTGCAATTGCACGGACATAAAAAACATCGCTTCGGTTCAAAGTCAGAAAGCAGCACACAGCTGGCGCTGGCGCTGATCCTTGAAGATCTTGAAATCGAACAAGCCGCTGAGACGGATGATGAGAATGGGCCCTCTGACGCTGAGACCACAAAGCCGCCGCGTACCCCGCGCAAGCGCAAACCTTTCCCCAAGGGGCTCAAGCGGGTCAAAAAGACCATCACGCCCAGTGATGCTTGCACCGACTGTGGTGGCAGCTTCAAAGTGCTCGGGACAGATGTGATGGAAGAACTGGAATATGTGCCCGGCCATTACGTCGTAAAACAACTTGAGCGCCCACGACTGGCCTGCACCTGTTGTGAGAAGGTGGTTCAGGCCGAGATGCCAAGCCGTCCTATTCCCAAGAGCTTTGTCGGCCCTGCGTTGATGGCCCACATCTTGTGCTGCAAATACGGCTATCATCTGCCGCTGTATCGACAGAGCCAGATGTTTGAGAATGAAGGCATCGATCTGAGCGGGTCGCTCATGGCCAACTGGGTCGGCAAATGCACTAAGCTGTTGGAGCGCGTGGCTGATGCCATCCGGGATCACGTTTTTGAGGCGCAAGCGATCTTCATGGACGACACCACGGTCAAACTGCTCCAAAAGGGCAAGGGACGCGGTAATAACAAGACAAAAACCGCGCGGCTCTGGGTCTATGCCAGAGATGAGAGCGCCTGGGCGAGCGGCGCACCACCGGCGGTGTGGTATCAGTTCTCCACCAACCGGGGCGCAGAACATCCGAGCAAACATCTCAAGCCCTACAAGGGCTATGCCCATGCGGATGCCTATGCTGGGTATAATGACGCCTATCGGACGGGGCGCGTCAAAGAGATGGCCTGCATGGCCCATGTTCGGCGGGATTTTTATAGCCTGTTTGAAAGTCTGAAGCTGCCCGTGGCGGGCGAAGCCGTTCTGCGCATTCGAAAGCTCTATGATGTTGAGGCACAAGCGCGGGGTCTGGCGCCTGCTGAGCGCGTGGCCCTGCGTCAGGAATATGCCAAGCCGATCTTTGATGTGAACCGCCCCTAGTTTACCGGAGTCAAAAAAGCACGGAGACTAGAAGAATGACGAATGGAAATTCAGGAAATAGATTTACGCCAGAAATACGCGCACGAGCGGTATGCCTGGTGTTAGAAAATGAGGCTGATTATACGAGCAGAACACAAGCTGTTTTATCGATTGCAAAGAAGATTGGCTGCAATGGTGATACGCTACGTGTGTGGGTTCGAAATCACGAAATTGAAATAGGATTACGCAATGGGGTTACACAAGCGGAGCGTGATGAGTTAAAAATCCTCCAGCGAGAAAACAAAGAGTTACGGCAAGCGAATGATATTTTGCGTAAAGCGTCGGCTTTTTTCGCAGCGGCGGAGCTCGACCGCCTACGGAAGAAATGATTATGTTCATAGATAAACATCGTACAAGCTATGGCGTCGGGTCTATTTGTAAAGTTTTACCAATAGCGCCATCCACCTATTTTTATGAGCGGTCTATAATGCTGGATCCCAGTAAGTCTCCAGAACGCCGCAAACGAGATGTTGTTTTGATCACAGAAATCGACCGTGTTTTTAAAGCTAGTGGTAAACGTTATGGGGCTGATAAGATTTGGCATCAACTTCGCCATGAAGGGTTTGATATTGCACGTTGTACAATTGAGCGCCTTATGAAACAGATGGAAATACAAGGCGTTGTACGTGGTGGCAAGGGGATTAAAACTACACAGAGTAACAAGGCGCAGCCTTGTCCTAAGGATAAGGTAAATCGTATATTCACAGCTCCCGCACCTAACGTTTTGTGGGTCGCTGATTTCACCTATGTCAGTACGGCCATTGGGTTTGTATATGTTGCTTTTGTGATTGATGTCTTTGCACGATATATCGTTGGATGGAAGGTCTCACATTCTCCGAATACGGCTTTGGTCTTTGATGCTCTGAACCAGGGTATCCACGCTCGAAACCCTCAATCTGGCCAGTTGATCCACCACTCAGACAGAGGCGTTCAATATTTGTCGATCAAATATACAGAAAAATTAATCGATGCTGGAATTGAGCCATCCGTTGGGAGCGTTGGTGATAGTTATGATAATGCACTCGCTGAGAATATGATCGGATTGTACAAGACCGAAGTGATTGAACATCAAGGACCATGGCAAGGTAAAAGTGATGTCGAAATGGCAACTCTAACTTGGGTTGATTGGTACAACAATGACAGGCTCTTTGGGCCAATCGGATATATACCACCTGCACAAGCTGAAAGGAATTTCTATGAAACCCTAAATCAATATGATATTGCTGCAGAATGACGGACTAAAATCACTCCGGTAAACTAGGGGCGGTTCAATGAGTTGGAAATCTGGCTCAAGGAGCAGCTGGGCAAGATCTCCGTTAAGACGCCGCTGGCCAAGGCGATCAGATATGCGCTCGCGCGCATGCCAAAGGCGCGGCCCTATCTCGACAATGGCTTTCTGGAAATCGACAACAACACAGCCGAGCGTGCGGTGCGCCCTGTGGCCGTTGGACGTAAGAACTACCTGTTCATGGGATCAGAGGCAGGTGGAAAATCCGCCGCCATAGCCTACACCCTCATCGAAACCGCCAAGATGAACAACGTCAATCCCGAAGCCTGGCTCGCATGGGTGCTCGAGCGCATCCAGGATCATCCCGCAAACCGTATGCAAGATCTCCTACCGTGGGCCTATCAGGAGATGATCGAGGAGCGGGAACAAAGCGTTATAGCGGCATGATCGGCCCCCGTGATTCAGCGGCACTCCCAGAGCAAGGGGATCTGTTTGAAGAGCGCGGGAATTGGCAAGGGCCAGATACCTCACAGCACGACTTGGGCGTTGAAAACCTTGAAGGCTTGTCCGACAAAGACCTCGTCGAGAAGACGGCAAAGGCTACACTGTCCAACGTCGACCTGCTGTGCGCCCAGATTGTGGAACGGGGCTTGGGAGATATAGCCGTTCCGGGTCTCGTCGCGCTTTGGAACCGGTTTAAGGGGTTCGGAATTGCGACCCCTTTACCAGAACAAAAGCTTGCCTTGGAAACTCTTCGCGCCATTGGGAATGAAGCTGCAAAAAAAGAAATCAGCAAGATCCTTGGCGCACAGGACTTGCCCGACAGCTTGCTCCCGTTTGTGTTGCAAGCCGCTGTGAGCGTGGGCTTGAAGCTGCCTCAGGCACAAATCTTGCCATGGCTGGAACACGGCGCACCAACAGTCCGTGCCCAAGCCTTCATCCTTATACAATCGAACAGCCCACAGCGAAGCACCTTGGAAATCGGGTTCAGCGACCCAGACCCTTCAGTCCGACGAACCGCTCTGACAGTGGCGGGGAATCTGGGCCATATCAGCGCAAGGGCAGGATTGCTTGCCGAGTTCCGGAAAAATCCAACCAGCCAAAAGATCGAAGCGCTTTTAACTGTCGCCGATGACGACATCGTTGTTGAAATCGGAAGATACGCACTGGAAAATCCGCCTCACCGGTGCCTCATCGCAAGTGAACTTGAGGCTCTGGACACACCCAAAGCCCGAAAGCTGGCCCAACGAATCAACGATCAGATAATGCAGCGTTGATGTTTACGTTTTAACCTCTGTTGTAGCCCTTGCCGTATCTCAAAAAGGAACACCAGAAAACAGTTGAACTTATTCTGTTGAACACAAATAATGCCCTAAAACCCGAAGGCACAAAACATGACAAAACATCTAACCGTCGTTGACCACCCTCTTATCCAACATAAGTTGACGATTATGCGAGATAAGACAACACCGTCCAACCAGTTTCGCCAATTGTTACGCGAGATCAGCCATTTGTTAGCTTATGAAGTGACCCGTGATTTACCGTTAACGACAAAATCTATTGATACGCCAATGCTCACGGTAGACGCGCCAACAGTTCAGGGTAAAAAGCTCGCACTGGTTTCAATCCTGCGCGCAGGAAATGGTTTGTTGGATGGCATGTTAGATTTGATTCCATCTGCACGTGTTGGCTTTGTTGGCTTGTACCGAGATGAGGAGACATTAAAGCCTGTAAAGTACTACTTCAAAGTACCATCGGAAATTGACAAACGCTTGGTAATAGCAGTGGACCCTATGTTGGCAACAGGCAATTCTTCGGCTGCAGCAATTGATATGTTAAAAGAGGCTGGCGCAAAAAACATCGTCTTCTTATGCCTATTAGCAGCTCCAGAAGGCGTTGCACGTATGAAAGAAGCACATCCTGATGTGCCTATTGTAACGGCGTCTCTTGATGATCATTTGAACGATAAAGGCTATATTATGCCAGGTCTTGGCGATGCAGGTGATCGTATATTCGGCACGCAATAAACCTAGAGTTTGTTTCAACAGAGTGTCTCCTTATCCATAACAAAAAAGACCCAGAGATGCCCTTGTTTTCACATTAGCGGCGCCAGTATCGCTCTTGCCCTGTATCGACATGGACAAACCCTCTACGAGGATAGTACCCAACGCCACCTGCCCCATTTTCTTGAGCCGCTTTTACTAGATCAAATGTTTTAACTCCTCGAATAGTAAAATCGGCAGCACGGCCATCTACGTGTTTACTTTTACGCGCTGCCCCACGGATTGCATTATTGGTTTTACGGGTTCTGTAGCCAGATTTAATAATCAAAGGTGCGCCTGAGAATTGCGCCTGAACGCCCATAAGAATCTCATACAGTTCAAGGTCCATAGATTTGACCTCGCCTGCACTAACATCACGTAGAATCCAATTCAAAGATTTCAAATCCTTATCTTTGATTCCGCGACGGCCGAATTCACACCGGAACTTTTCTCCTGTCCGCTGGCGTTCTAACTCCAACACAGCTTTCACGCGCGCAACAGCAGGTGTTGCCAACACAAGTGATTGCGCCGCCAAGGCAGCCATAAAAGTACGTCGTTGAAACATTGTTGGATCTTCCGTTTTTGGGCGACATAAACAGTGCCACAGAAAAAGAAAAACGATCGTTACCAATTTCTAGGAGGTTTTTCGCCGAGCAAACAAAACATCATCCAAAAGACAGCGTTGTATAATCTGTTACTCGTATTAGCGTTATATCAATCTAACTAACGAATATCTTAGTTTTCCATAAGCAATAAAAAAGGCGCCTATATTAAGCGCCTATTTTATAATATTCTAAGTATTATGGTGGGTGATGAGAGGCTCGAACTCCCGACATCTTCGGTGTAAACGAAGCGCTCTACCAACTGAGCTAATCACCCGATGAGTGGGCTTTTAGACAGAGTTTGCAGAGGCTTCAAGAGCCATTTTCACTTAACTTGCTTTTTTTTCAGTTTCATCAACAGTCTTTAGATTTAACTTGTAATGAAGCTTCGTATTTTCACCAGTACCACGTTCGATAGAACGGATTTTACCTAATGGTGGAATTTGAACAGTTTTCCCCTCAGACAAACATTTATTTAAGTATTCCAAAAGACTATCAACCGCTTCACGCACATCGCGTTTACGTAGGCCTGTTGAAACAGTCACATGATCATAAATGTCTTTTTTCTTGATCATATTTGGATCAATTTCTTTGACAGGCTTATCTGAAACGTCTTCTGTTCTGAATAAGTTCAGATAGATGTGAGACTGTTTTTTTGTTGCCAAGATTTAGGCGGCCTCGGAGACTGAGTATTGTAAAAAACCAACTCACGAGGCCAATATGCAAATCATAAGACTGCACAAGAACGTTTATAAACTTTATGCTTGGGCGCGGACACAAGAATGTTTGGATGCGTACCGTATCAAATACGAAGACACGGTTCGGCAATGGGAAGCTTTACGCGCAGAGGGTGTTTCTCTAGCAAAATGCGCTGAATTTGTCGGCATCTCTCGGTCTACTTATTATCGCTACAAGCGGGTTTTGAAGGATTTGGCGCAAGGGATTATGCCGCCATCAAAGGCCCCAAAACACCGCAATAAGTCACAGTGGGGTGAGGCAGAAAAACAGTTGGTGCTCGAAATTCGCCGCGACAATAAAACCTACGGTAAGGAAAAAATAGGGGCCATCTTGCGGCGCGATAAAAACCAAATCATAAGCGATAGCACCGTGGGGCGTATCTTGGGTTTTCTACGCAAGAAAGGCCTGATTACACGATCAAGGTCTGCACCACAAAAGCGCAAGCGTAACTTCTCCAAGGGCCACGCCAAAGGATGGAAATATAAGGATTACAAAGATATAGAGATTGGAGAACGTGTGCAGATCGACCACATGACTGCCACGAAAAACGGCGTCACCTGCAAGCACTTTCAGGCCTGGGAACGGCGTAGCAAGCACATCCACGCGCAAATTTATTCGAATGCCACCGCACGCTCTGCCAAACGGTTTTTGGAAGAGCTTGTGGAAATAGCTCCCTATAAAATCCTCTCAATTCAAGTTGATGGTGGCTCCGAGTTTATGGCCGATTTTGAGACGGCGTGTGAGCAGATGAAAATCCCGCTCATTGTATTGCCGCCAGCCAGACCGAAATACAATGGTGGCGTTGAGCGTGGAAACCGCACCTTCCGCGAGGAATTCTATGATTGTTGTGATCTGATTGCCGATAGCATTGGAGCTATGCGGTTTGAACTGAGAAAAGCTGTCGAAAAATATAACACATTCAGACCACATCACGCCTTGAAAGGTAAGACACCCATGGAGTACCTTCGAATCACTCAGGCCGAAGCCGCGTGAGTCTCAAAACACATGAACCTATACAGTTCCAGCTTCCAGCCCATCTTCTACTTCATCTTCTACTTCCACAACTTCTGCTTTAGCTTTTTCTGCTGCTTTTGTAGTCTTAGACTTTTTTGTCGCCGTTGCCATTGCTCGCCTCATTTTATTGTTTTATGCGGCTATGTTAATGGAAAATACAAAAAAACGCTACCAATTTTATCAACTGGTAGCGTCATTTTAAAATTAATTGTCTAGATTTAGTGTGCGATAGTTGGGTTCGTTACCTTTTTTTCTGCGGCAAGAGCAGCAGCTGCTGCTTCTTCTGCCGCTTCATCCCACTCAATAGGTTCAGGTGCAGAAACCAATGCATGTTTCAAAACATCTGCAACAACATCAACAGGGATGATTTCCATACCATCTTTCACGATATCAGGAATATCTTGTAAATCTTTTTCATTGTCGCGTGGAATCAATACGGTTTTAATACCGCCACGTAGCGCCGCCAATAGCTTCTCTTTCAAGCCGCCAATTGGCAGAACATGTCCACGTAATGTAACTTCACCTGTCATTGCAATATCTTTGCGTACGGCAATACCCGTTAGAACTGATACAATCGATGTAACCATACCAATACCCGCAGATGGGCCATCTTTTGGTGTTGCTCCTTCTGGAACGTGCACGTGGATGTCAATCTTTTCAAAGGTCGTTGGTTTTACACCAATTTTCGGGCTGATTGAACGTACGAATGAAGACGCCGCATCAATACTTTCTTTCATCACATCGCCCAACTTACCAGTCGTTTTCATACGACCTTTACCTGGTAATTTTAGCGCCTCAATAGAAAGCAGTTCACCACCAACAGATGTATATGCAAGGCCAGTAACAACCCCCACTTGATCCGTTTCTTCGGCCAAACCATATTTAAAGCGCTTCACGCCCAAATATTCGTCAACATTATCAGCCGTCACGTGAACTGTTTTCGTTTTACCCTTAACGATCTCAGTAATTGCTTTACGGCATAACTTTGCAAGTTCCCGTTCTAAGTTACGAACACCAGCATCGCGGGTGTAAACACGCACCATCTCAAGCAGTGCATCGTCATCTAGGACCATTTCACCATCGCGAAGGCCGTGGTTCTTCAGCTGTTTCGACAGTAGGTGCCGTTTAGCAATTTCCAGCTTCTCTTGTTCAGTATACCCAGACAGGCTGATGATTTCCATCCGATCCAAAAGTGGGCTCGGCATGTTGTAAGAGTTCGCAGTTGTTAAGAACATCACATTTGAAAGGTCGTATTCGACTTCCATATAGTGATCCGAGAATGTGCTATTTTGTTCAGGATCTAAAACCTCAAGCATTGCACTGGCTGGGTCGCCACGGAAATCTTGGCCCATCTTATCAATTTCATCCAGCAAAATCAGCGGGTTCGTCGTCTTAGCTTTTTTCATAGCTTGGATTATCTTACCAGGCATGGAGCCGATGTAAGTACGACGGTGACCACGAATTTCGCTTTCATCACGCACACCACCAAGGGATACACGAATGAACTCACGGCCCGTCGCTTTGGCAACGGACTTACCGAGTGATGTTTTACCGACACCTGGAGGGCCTACAAGACATAGGATTGGACCTTTAAGCTTCGCTGACCGTTTTTGAACAGCTAAGTATTCAACAATACGTTCTTTAACTTTTTCCAGACCATAGTGATCCGCATCGAGAACTTCTTCAGCACGGTGCAGGTCTTTTTTCACGCGAGATTTCACACCCCATGGAATAGACAGCATCCAATCCAAATAGTTACGTACAACAGTGGCTTCCGCAGACATAGGAGACATTTGGCGTAGCTTTTTCAACTCGCCCAGTGCCTTTTCCTTGGCTTCTTTAGAAAACTTCGTATTTGTGATCTGCTGCTCAAGTTCGGCAAGTTCATCGCCGCCACCTTGCTCACCATCACCCAATTCTTGTTGGATAGCTTTCATCTGTTCGTTCAGATAATACTCGCGCTGTGTACGCTCCATCTGATTTTTCACGCGCGACTTGATCTTTTTCTCGACCTTCAGCACAGACATTTCGCCCTGCATCAAACCAAATATTTTCTCTAAACGCTCTGACAAATCTAGTGTTTCAAGCAGTTCTTGTTTCTGATCCACGCGAATAGACAAATGACCTGCAACTGTATCTGCAAGCTTGTCAGCACCATCTGTTTTAGCAACAGCAGTTAACGCTTCTTCTGGGATCGATTTATTCAGCTTTGCATAACGTTCGAACTCTTTTGAAACAGAACGACTCAGCGCTTCAATCGCGGCTGGGTCATTTTCTGTTTCCTCTAAAAAGTCGGCAGAAGCTTCAAAATAATCTGGGTTGTCTAAATACTCTGTGATCTGAACACGACGCAAGCCCTCAACCAAGACTTTCACAGTACCATCTGGCAGTTTTAACAGCTGTAAAACGCTCGCTAAGACACCCGCAGGGTAAATTGTTTCTTCTGTTGGCTCATCTTCTGATGGGTCAATCTGGCTGGATAATAAAATTTCTTTATTGTCGTCCATCACAGCTTCAAGGGCGCGCACTGATTTTTCACGGCCAACGAATAGTGGTACGATCATATGTGGGAATACCACAATATCACGTAGTGGTAGGACTGGATAGGATACGCTGCTCGTATCTGACATGATGTTTCCTTTGTTTTAGCAAGAAACCATAGCGTCCCAGTTTTCCCAGCAACGCCCGTGTTTCTCCAATTGGTGTGAGCTTAATGTGGTGTTTTATATGGGTAAGTCAATCCTTACACCGCTCATCTTTATGGCATCAATTGTTACCGTTTCTGTTGAGAGTCGCAAGGGCAGAAGCGCAATTGCTTTGTCCAAGCGGCATTAAATTGGCTCAATATCACCCTGCTCGCGTGTTGCATGGAATGTTTTTACAAATGCATCCAAGGCGTTGTTTGAAATGGCATCACGCATTCCATCCATAAGCTTCTGATAATAATGTAAATTATGCCACGTCAGCAACATTGACCCGATAATTTCGTGACACTTGATAGTGTGATGTAAATAGGCGCGAGAATATTTGGTACAGCACGGGCATGTACAGTTTTCGTCCAATGGGCGCGGATCATCCTTATGTCGCGCATTCCTTAGGTTGATAGCCCCCATACGTGTTAAC
The DNA here is from genome assembly GCA_965206885.1 of Amylibacter sp. Lineage (GTDB taxonomy): Bacteria > Pseudomonadota > Alphaproteobacteria > Rhodobacterales > Rhodobacteraceae > Amylibacter. The sequence goes on from CBDBLJ010000019.1 coordinate 784,302, forward strand.
CCCTGCCCTGTACGACCTGAACGTGATGGTAATACACAATCAAACATATCCACACCACGTTGAACGGCCCCCACCAAATCATCAGGTTTCCCCACCCCCATCAAATAACGTGGTTTATTCGTTGGCAGTTGTTGCGGGGCATAATTCAAGACATCAAACATCATCTCTTGCCCCTCACCAACGGCCAAACCGCCAATCGCATACCCATCAAAATCAATCTTTTGCAAAGCTTCTGCACTTTCAGCGCGCATATCTTGGAATGTGCTACCTTGTTGAATGCCAAACAACGCGTATCCAGGGCGATCGCCAAAAGCATCCCGAGATCGTTGTGCCCAACGCATCGACAATTCCATACTGTCACGTGCCTGTTTTTCTGTCGCTGGATATGGCGTACATTCATCAAAGGCCATGACAATATCAGAGCCCAATAATTTTTGAATATCCATAGAGCGTTCAGGCGTCAGGTTATGTTCTGATCCATCGACATGACTGCGAAATTTCACCCCCTCTTCTGTTAATTTACGCAAATCAGTCAAGCTCATCACTTGAAACCCGCCAGAGTCCGTTAAAATAGGTTTATCCCAATTCATAAATTTGTGAAGTCCACCCAAATTATGAATGCGCTCAGCACCTGGACGTAGCATTAGATGGTACGTATTGCCCAATAATATCTCTGCGCCCGTCGCAGCAACGCTCTCTGGCATCATTGCTTTTACTGTCGCCGCTGTGCCTACAGGCATGAACGCTGGCGTCTGAATATCACCCTTTGGCGTCTTAACGATTCCCCGTCGCGCCATGCCATCTGTGTTAAGCAATTCAAAATCAAAGCGTTTTGTCATATTAATCTCACTGGACGTTTCTGAAATCTTTTCTTATATGTTTAGTCAAGAATTCCAAGAGAGATTACAGATCATGACTTCTGAAAACGCACCTATGGAGGGTACACCGTTGATCAAACCATCAACGACAGAGCACCCACTATACGATACCATCTGCGAAGCTTGCCGCACGGTGCATGATCCTGAGATCCCTGTAAACATCTTTGACTTGGGTCTCATTTACACAATTGAGATCAATGATGAAGGCGTTGTTGACATTCTAATGAGCTTAACCGCCCCTGGTTGTCCCGTTGCAGGAGAAATGCCTGGGTGGGTGGAAGAAGCTGTAGAACCATTACCTGGCGTGCAATCGGTTACAGTACACCTCATTTGGGAACCGCAGTGGGGTATGGATATGATGTCTGATGAAGCTCGCCTTGAACTCGGGTTTATGTAGTATCTAATTGTAGAGTAGAGCTCCGACCTAAGACTACGACTTTTTTATCCTGCAAATTGGACACCTCGATTAACCGCTAATTCCAGAGGTATTTGATAGGCATTTTTTACGGCAGGCTGCTTTTTGACGCAAAAAAAGCCTGTTTTGTTCCGTTTTATGCGGCATTCATGCTTTATGGAGCCGCCTGAGCGGGTATTTCTGAATTCTAGACGGATTCAGGCTGTGGCTTGCCGTCGTTCATGGAAGATGAGACGCTTCATATTGTAGGTTATGTTGGCGAGTGTCATCTTTGTTGTGGCGCGTTGAATTCCGATGGTTCTAATGGATAAATCCATCGGGCCCTTCTGATGACCAAAGACATGCTCGACACAGGTGCGAAATATAGAACGTGTCGCATTACCGCGCTCGATGTGTTTGGGCATTGGTTTGCCTTTTGGTTTTTTACGGTGGATGTGGGAGAAAAATCCATTGGCCTTAAGCCATGCCTCATTGCTCTTGGTGCGGTAAGCTGTATCGGCCCAAACCTTGCCAGAACGATTGTCCTTGGTGAGCACTGACGCCAACTCATGACCGTCATAGCGCGCTGCATCTGTTGTTTTTTCACCTCTGATAAACCGAAACTTACGGTCAATGCTGATGTGGTTTTTATAGCCAAAGTGAGGTACGGAAATATCAACTAACCCCGCATCTTTCTCACCCGTCTTGGTCGTTTTAGCCTTGCTATACTTGACCATCCACCGTGCGTCGGTGTCCTTCTGTGCCGCCTTGGCTGGATTATCAGGCCAGATATCTTTTGCATCTTCGCCAGCCTTGGCGCGGGCTTTCTCGCTTGAAGTCATACGTTGGCGTGGGGCTGCAATCAGCGATGAGTCTACAATTTGTCCCCCAGTTTGTTTGTAACCCCGATTACGTAAATGATCCTCAAAGGTTGCAAACAAATCAGTCAACACACCCGCTTGGGTCAACTTCTCCCGAAACACCCAAATGGTCTTTTGATCTGGCGTCGGCTCCCCAATTTGCAAACCAAGAAAACGCAACCAGCTAAAACGATCGCGGATCAGAAACTCCATCCGCTCATCACTTAAATTATGCATCGACGCTAATATCAAAATCTTAAACATCATAACCGCATCATAGGGCGGACGACCCCCCTGTGGACGCTCTCCATAGTTAAGTGCACTTGTCAGTGCACACCGAAACATCTCAAAATCCACATGCTCAGAAAGCGCGACAAGTGGGTCGCCTGTTTTAGACAAACGCTCAAGATGATCAGAAAAATCAAACAATCCTGCTTCGTGCATCAAAATATCCTCCTGAAAATATTGAATCACAAAATACACCTAAAAGATAGGTTTTTAGAGGTGTCCAATTTACGCATCAGAAGCTCAAGTGGCCCTGACTTAAACGTTCGCATCCAAACCCAAGCGAAAGCAATGGAGAGGCTGCAAAAGATTAGACTGGCTAATATAGATTGAGTTTCAGTCAAATTATCAAGCCACCCTAATGCTTCGAATGTTCCCATACCAATCACAATATGCACAATATAAAGTGTCAAGCTTATCCGCCCTGCCGTGCTCATCAATCGTAATGCAGGTTGCAGATAACCTATCTTAAATAACAGCTCGCAAGCTCCAATCGCGGCTGATGCCCCACTCATTCCAACCGCTATATAAAGAGGTACCGGTGGAATCGGTGTGATATCAGTCAATACACCAAGACCGGATTCAATTGCATTTAAGATGGGTGATATAAAACTGGAAGCCACAATCAGGATAGTACAGATAGTAAAGCCAAATATTGCTAGTTTTTCTGCATTCGCTGCAATATCGACTTTCGACAACCACATCCCGTAGAATAAAAACGTAATCCATGGGAAAACGGGATGCCAACCATTATAGAACAGATTGCGTATAAACCCGTAAACGGTCCAAAACCCTTCATACTCTAAAGTGTTCCAATCCCAACCCGCATCATAATTAAAAACAAGTAAAGCTATGAAGGACACAACAACGGTTCCAATCATTAACCAGACCAAGCCACGTTTAGGTAAAGGTAGAAACCAGCATCCAATTGCAAAATAAATTGCATAGTAATGAATGATGTCAGCGGGGAAAATTAGAGAGTTAAGTAATCCTAGGGCCATCAAAAACGCTGCGCGCTTTAAAATAACGACATAAGAAAGCCGTCCACGCACAAAGGCCAATCCCAATCCAACACCTGCAAGTACAACAAATAAAGCTGCTGCTTTACCTTCTAAAAATGTCACAAATGCGCTTTGATTAGCTTCTGTCGTTAAAACAATGCGGAAATTCACCAATACCATGCCAACGAATGCGCAAAAACGCGCAAAATCCAGACCTTCTAAACGCTTATTTGATGACATGAATGATGTCCTATCCCTTGAGCAATGGAGCTTCTCGTATTACATACTAATTAAACATATGAGTTGGAACTGATAAAATGTTCGGAATTCCTGGAAAACAAGCGGTATCTATTACCGAAAAAGCTGCGGTTCAAATCGCAAAGCTTATGTCCGATGGTGACAAAAAGGGCCTGCGCGTGGGCGTCAAAAAAGGCGGCTGTGCGGGTATGGAATACACTATGGATTATGTCGATGAGATTGATCCAAACGATGAAATGGTTGAACAAAACGGCGCTGTGGTGATGATCGCACCGATGGCGCAGATGTTTTTGTTTGGCACAGAAATTGACTACGAAGTTTCCCTTTTGGAAGCAGGCTTTAAATTCAACAATCCGAATGTGTCAGAAGCATGTGGATGTGGTGAATCTATTAAATTTGAAGGTATGTAATTAGAATGCGCAAAAAATTGGCGGCGGGCAATTGGAAGATGAATGGCCTGCAAGAAAACTTGCATGAAATCAAAACATTATCAGAGGTTGCTGCGACAACATCTTGTGAAGTCCTGATTTGCCCCCCTGCCACCTTGATACAATCTATGGCGGCTATCTCTGAAGATATCGCTGTTGGTGGACAAGATTGTCATACAGATGCCTCAGGTGCCCATACTGGTGATATTTCCGCCTCTATACTATTTGATTGCGGCGCTAAATATGTCATTCTTGGTCACTCCGAACGCCGTGAAGATCATGGTGAAGCCAATGATCTTATTCGTGAGAAAACCAAAACAGCTTGGGCCGCTGGTTTAACAGCAATCGTATGTGTTGGTGAAAGCCTTGCACAACGTGAAGCTTCAAACACAATTGATATTATCGGCGAACAATTAGCAGGCTCAATTCCTGACAATGCGACTGGTCAAAATCTCGTGGTTGCTTATGAACCTGTTTGGGCAATCGGCACAGGCCTGACACCAACATTAGATCAAATCGGCGAAGTCCATGATTTCATCCGCATGTGCCTTGAACGCCGCTTTAGCGAAGACGTTGGTTGTTCTGTTCGTATTCTATACGGTGGTTCTATGAACCCTAAGAATGCTACAGATATCGCCACGGTATCCAATGTTGATGGTGGTTTAGTTGGTGGAGCCAGCCTAAGAGCGGCTGACTTTTCTCAAGTTATTGCAGCTTTGAGCTAACCAATATGATCAGACACGCCACCGTAAGCCTCGTTATAATGCAAACGTAGGCGTTGTAGCGCAATACGCAGTACCACTTTGCCAGAACGCGCAGACCAACCCATACTTTTTTCAGCGGCTTCTAAACCTTCAAGGAAGCAGCAACATCGCAATGCAATGTCGCCTAACCCTGGCCCCAATGCGCTTAAAGCTTTGTGAAATCGGCTTTGAGCCTGTGATGAACCGCCTCCTTCACCTGATCCGAAATTACCGCGATCAGAACCGACTAAAAAGCGATCCCAATTCTGTGTAACACGTGGCCCCATCTGGGCAAATTCGAAATCTTCGCGCAACCGTTCTCCTGCTTGTAATAAGTCTTGGGCCAGAAATGGTTCACCGTCTTTTCCCTTCTTACGTCCTAACGAATTAATAGGGCTTTCGCGTAGATTCACACGTATATGTTCACGTGACTTACCATCATCACTTGAAACCGTACGCTCCCCCCACTCAATATGTTGTCCTTGAAAGGGTGTAACAGCTTCTGCAAAGCCTCTCGAACGTTCATGGCTTGATGCCTCAGCTGCCATGCGCTTTAAGGCCAAACGCCCAGCATGGGTGATTTCATAGCGATTGAATTTGCCGACCCCAATCAATTCGATGAAGTCTTTTACCAATAAATCTTGCCCCAACTCACGCGATAATACTGCCGAACGTAACTGCTCTGTACCTTTCCCCCGCATCACAACTGCCTTGGGCAAATCCAACGACATCACCAGAAATGAATTACGCTCTGATAAGCGGCGTAAAACACGCATAATATCTTTATTCATTTGCAGTATATCATTTGGGGATTTTACAATCATATTTGGTTCTTCCTGTGGATTTGAAATACGGTTTTTTTGACCAATACGTGTCAAAATATCATCTAAAATTGGGTCATCACGCTTAGCTTCGATTTTACGAACCCTACGTAAAACTGTAGAAGGGTGTACCCCATCTCTTTGAGCAATGCGGCGTAGTGAAATACCTTTTTCAACGTGATCTATGTATTCTCGTAATTCGGGCAGCGATACGTTCTGTAAATTCCCCTCCATTCATTTATGGTTAATACAAATTAAGATTGAACTCCTGAAAAACTCTTTAAAATTAACGTGGTGGTCCAATCATTGCTTCCAAAACGTAACCAATAGAAAACGATATGTTCGCATTGTCATAAAATACGCAACACGCAATTTTCTGACCAATACTCATCCGAAAAGGAGATGAGAATGTACCCAACACAGATTTTTCAAAAGATTTTACGACCGAAGATTTTGATGCAAGCCGCCAAAATTAGCCTACAAACTTATCGCAGAGAAACAGACCTTAAAAAAATATTAGGGTCACGGGGCACATCTGATCAAAACCAAATCATTTCGCAACTCAGTGATCGCGAAATTGAACTGGAAGAGGCCCGTAAGAACGGAAATGCGGCCTATGATATGAACAAACATATTCAAATCATGACCGCATTACTGCAAGAGCTTTATCTATTACCTAAAGATAGGCTTACGATTTAACCAAAAGCGTCAGGTTCGCTTTCTTTGCGTTTCGCGATGTAAGCTTTCAACGCTTCGTCAATCGCTGGATCAATAGCAGGTTGCTGATAATCATTCAGCAACTTCTTCACACGTGCATTCGCAAGTGTCATTGTATCCTTAGCACCGTCTTCTTCCCAAGTTTCATACGGTTTGTAATCCAAAACCTCAGACCGCCAGAAGGCACTTTTAAAGTTTGCTTGCGTATGTTCGCACCCAAGATAGTGACCACCTGGGCCAACCTCACGAATGGCCCCCATCCCTTGGCCATTCTCAGTCATATCAACACCTTCAGCGATCGAGTGTAGAATGCCCAATTGATCCGCATCCATTACAAATTTTTCAAATGATGCAACCAAACCACCTTCTAGCCAACCAGCTGAGTGTAGGCAGAAATTCACACCACCCAATAGAGCAGCATTCAATGTGTTCGCAGTTTCATATGCTGCCTGCGCATCAGGTAGTTTTGAACCACAAAGGGAACCACCAGAGCGGAATGGCAATCCAAGACGGCGCGCCAATTGACCAGCGCCGTATAAGATTTTACTCGCTTCTGGTGTACCAAAAGTTGGCGCGCCAGAATTCATATCGATAGAAGACACAAATGCACCAAAGATTACAGGTGCACCTGGATTACAAAGCTGGTTGTATGCAACCCCAGCCAAACCTTCTGCCAAGACTTGCGTCAATGTGCCCGCAATAGATACAGGCGCCATAGCACCACCTACAATGAATGGGGAAACAATACAGGCTTGGTTGTTTTTTGCATAAACTTCCATTGCACCCATCATGATGTCATCAAATGTCATCGGAGAGTTAATGTTGATCAGCGATGTCATAACAGTCTTATTGGCAACGCTTTCGCCAAATAAGATTTCTGACATATTTACAGAGTCTTGTGCCCGTTCAGGCGCAGTAACAGACCCCATATAAGGTTTATCACTTAGTGTCATATGGGAATAAAGCATATCCAAGTGACGTTTGTTCACAGCAACATCAGTTGGCTCACACACTGTACCACCAGAGTGGTGCAGCCATTTAGACATATAGGTCAGTTTCACAAATTTCTGGAAATCATCCATCGTTGCATAACGACGACCACCATCCACATCACGCACGAACGGAGGGCCATATACAGGCGCCAAAACCATAGAGTTGCCACCCACACGCACATTGCGGTCAGGATTACGCGCATGTTGTACATACTCAGAGGGTGCTGTCGCAATCAACTTGCGCGCCAAACCACGTGGAATACGTACGCGTTCACCGTCAACATCAGCGCCAGCTTCACGCCAGCGATCGAGTGCTGCTGGATTGTCTAAGAAGTTAACACCGACTTCTTCTAGAATCGTTTCTGCATTTGTTTCAATGATCTGAAGAGCCTCTTCATTCAGAACTTCAAAGTTCGGAATATTACGCTCGATATACTTCGCCGCTTCAATTTTAACGGCTGTACGTTCTGCGCGACGCGCTGCACCGCCGCCTCCACGTGTGCGACGTCGACCTGATCCTTCGGATGTGGCTGCTTCTGACATTTAGAATCCCCAGATGTAATGTTTCTAATTTAACCTAGTCGATCCGACTATTATTCACCCAGCAAATTCGCACAATTTGTGACGACAGCGACATTCGCAGTCGGAATCATCATATCAGCCTTGCTGAAACAGCTCTTGCGCGAATCCGCGCCAGTTAATAAACCCCGCACATGAGCACACAATCACATGACCGCCTTTTAATTATAGACTTCGGTAGCCAAGTTACGCAGCTAATTGCGCGTCGCCTACGCGAACTGAGTGTTTATTGTGAAATCCACCCTTATCAAAACGTTGATGAAGCTTTTATCAAAGACTTCGCTCCAAAGGCCGTAATCTTATCAGGTGGCCCTTGTAGTGTGATCGATGAAGATAGCCCACGCGCACCACAAGCCTTGTTTGATATGGAATTGCCAATTCTTGGTATCTGTTATGGTCAGCAAGTGATGATGACTCAATTGGGCGGCCTAGTGGACCGCGGCCATGGCACAGCAGAGTTTGGACGTGCTTTTGTGACACCTACTGAGGATAAGTTATCTATCCTAGAAGGTTGGTTTGCAGATGATAAAGAACAAGTCTGGATGAGCCACGGTGATCACGTTTCTAAAATAGCTGAAGGCTTTAAGGTTTATGGCACATCGCCAAACGCACCTTATGCTGTAACGGCTGACTTAGATCGTAATTTCTTTGCTGTACAATTCCACCCTGAAGTGCACCACACACCAAATGGCGCAAAACTATATGAAAACTTTGTTAAATTAGCTGGCTTCACAGGCGATTGGACAATGGGTGCTTATCGCGAACAAGCGATAGCGGCTATCCGCGAACAAGTTGGCAATGAACAAGTCATATGCGGCCTATCAGGTGGCGTAGACAGTTCTGTTGCAGCCGTTCTAATTCACGAAGCTATTGGCGACCAATTGACATGTGTGTTTGTCGATCATGGATTGCTTCGCATGGATGAAGGCGCAGAAGTCGTCATAATGTTCCGCGATCACTACAAAATGAAATTGATCCATGCCGAAGAGCAAGAATTGTTCCTTAGCGCATTAGACGGTCAAGATGATCCAGAAACCAAACGCAAGATTATTGGTAAGTTGTTTATCGACGTTTTTGATAAACACGCAAAATCTGTAGGTGGTGCTAAATTCCTTGCACAAGGCACATTATACCCAGATGTCATTGAAAGCGTTAGTTTTTCTGGCGGCCCATCCGTTACCATCAAATCACACCATAATGTAGGCGGCTTGCCAGAGAAAATGGGTATGAAGCTGGTTGAACCTCTACGTGAGTTATTCAAGGATGAAGTCCGTGCACTAGGCCGTGAACTTGGCTTGCCTGAAAGTTTTGTAGGGCGTCACCCCTTCCCTGGTCCAGGTCTTGCAATCCGCTGCCCAGGTAAAATCACACGTCCTAAATTGGAAATCCTGCGCAAAGCAGATGCCATTTATATTGATCAGATCCGCAAACACGGGCTTTATGATGATATATGGCAGGCTTTCGTTGCTATTCTTCCCGTACGTACAGTTGGTGTAATGGGCGACGGTCGCACATATGATTATGCTTGTGCGCTACGCGCTGTGAATTCTGTCGACGGTATGACGGCTGATTACTACCCGTTCAACCATGAATTCTTAGGCGAAACAGCAACGCGCATCATCAACGAGGTTGAAGGTATCAACCGTGTGACTTACGATATCACATCAAAACCACCTGGAACCATTGAATGGGAATGATACGTAAGCCATGAACCTAGAAAAGAAGCTTCCCCCGCCCATCGTAACTGCAATCTTTGCAGGTCTGGCCTATATATCTTCATTATCAGGATCAAAATTTACGTTTTCTGGGCAAATATCACTCGCATTTGGGTTTGTATGTACTGGTCTATTGGCAATCATCGTTGCAAATATTCAGTTCAAACAAGCAAGTACGACAATTAACCCACTGAAACCTGAAACAACCAGTTCATTGGTTGATACAGGTATCTTTGGATATTCTCGCAATCCAATGTATCTAGGCATGGCCTTTATTCTTGCAGGTTTTTGCCTCTATTTCGGTAGCTGGGTTGGGTTAATAGCAATCCCAGCCTTCGTTCAGTACATGGATAGGTTTCAAATTATCCCTGAAGAAACTGCCTTGAAAGACATATTCGGAGAAAATTACACACAGTATTGTGTCGAAGTAAGACGTTGGATCTAACTGCTTAGAAAAAGGACCATATCATGCAATCACACCGAGGATCATGTCATTGTGGGGCCGTTCGCTTTGAAATCCATTCTGACGACATTTTAAAAGATATCTACCGTTGCAATTGTAGCCTCTGCCAGAAAAAAGGCATCGTCATGAAGGCAGAACATAAATTTCATTTCAAACTGACCGCTGGCGCTGATAACTTGCTAGACTACCAATGGAATAAAAAGATTGCAGAACATTTTTTTTGTAGAACTTGCGGGATCTATACACATCATAAACGTCGTCGTGATCCAAATGAAATCAGTATAAACGTGGCATGCTTAGATGATATTGATATGCCAACAGAAGCTGATATCCTCCTTGCGAATGGAAAAGAGCATGACTGACAAGAAAGTTCACCTAAACGGCTATATGGATGCTCCGCTTGATAAATTTGAAGCGGTCAGCATTGCCGTTCAAGAGCATATTGCCCTAACCCGCGCTGAAGATGGATGTATTTCTTTTAAAGTGACACCCTGTCCTGATGTTAAGGGGCGTTTTCTTGTGGCTGAAACGTTTCAAAACCGCACTGCGTTTGATCAACATCAACTCCGAGCTGGTCAATCAAAATGGGCCCAGATTACTAAAGGTATGCCACGCACCTATGAGATCATAGAAGAAGCTTAGGTAGAGCCCAGCGCGCGCATTTAAACCGATAAAAACCGACAACACTCAGCGCATCATTGGAAGCGGCTTGACAGTATTGTATTCTACCGCCACCACTTGCGCATGTCTAATCAAACCCAACCTATTCGCGCCGCCTTTTGGATGATTGGTGCTATTATTTCATTTTCATCGATGGCTATTGCTGGACGTGAAATAAACCTACAGCTCGATACCTTTGAAATCATGATGTACCGTTCATTTATTGGGTTGGTTGTTCTGCTTTGCGTCGTTTCTTTAATGGGTAAAAGACATGAGATTAAGCGCAGTCAAATGGGATTGCACATCATTAGGAACATTGGTCACTTTGTTGGCCAAAACCTTTGGTTCTATGCTTTGACTTTGATACCCTTGGCTCATTTATTCGCTTTTGAATTCTCTGTTCCAATATGGGTAACACTAGCAGCGCCTTTTCTTTTATCTGAACGTCTATCACGCATACGCGTTCTATCCATACTAATTGGTTTCACGGGGATCTTAATTGTTACGCGTCCATGGTCGGCAGGTATATCTTCTGGCATTATTGCAGCTGCATTATGCGCGATCGGTTTTGCGGTTGCGATCATTTACACAAAAAAGCTGACACAGACCCAAACAATCATCAGTATTTTATTCTGGATGACAGTCATTCAACTTGTTTTTGGCATTATATGCGCAGGATATGATGGTGACATCGCTTTACCCACGACGGAGAATATTCCGTGGATCATAGTTATCGGAATTGCGGGCCTCGTCGCACATTTATGCTTAACGACAGCCTTAAAATTAGCCCCTGCTACATTCGTCATGCCAATAGATTTCACACGCCTGCCAATTATCGCAATCATAGGCATGGTACTCTATAATGAACCTCTTGATTTACTTGTCATTATCGGCGCGCTTGTGGTCTTTAGTGCCAACTACCTGAACATATGGTCTGAAACGCGCAAGAAACGGATTGCTTAAAAAGGTGAACTATCACACCACGTTATGACATATCTCACAAATAACCATTTGTGTTATTACACCATTTATAATTACGAGGTTCCACTATGGCCCCACAGCAATCCCTCTCTCTTGCCGCATGGATCACCCTTTTATCATTAGCCATGATTTGGGGCGTTAGCTTTTTGTGTTTTGCCTTGGGCCTACGCGAATTGAATGTTTACACACTCGTTGCCCACCGTGTTTTTTGGGGCGGTTTAATTTTATGGGGCGTAGTCTTTGCTTTAAACATCCCCAAACCTAAAAGCCTGCGAACATGGGGGGCATTATTAATCATGGGCATACTTAACAATGCTATCCCCTTTTCCCTTATCGCATGGGGGCAAACCCACGTTGAAAGCGGGCTCGCCTCTATCATCAATGGCAGCACAGCTCTCTTTGCAATCTTAATTGCAGCATTCTTTTTCAAAGACGAACGTTTAACATCCAATAAGTTAACGGGCCTTGTTGTTGCCTGTGTCGGTGTGTGTATCACTATTGGATGGCAGGCATTGCTAAACTTTGACATACGCTCAGTCGCGCAACTGGCCTTACTAGGCGCTGGTTTTTTCTATGGCTGTGCATCTTCTTGGGCACGTGCGACTCTAAAAGGACTACATCCAATTATGTCAGCAACAGGCATGTTAACAGGTGCTGCCCTCGTTATGGTGCCTCTCGCTTATATCATAGACGGCACACCAAGCTTTGATCTGTTGCCTATCACATTTGCAGCTATGGCTTTCTTAGCAATCTTTGCCACTTCACTTGCCTATCTCCTCTATTACCATGCCTTAAATCTTGCAGGCAGCGGGAACTTGAGTCTTGTCACTCTGCTCGTTCCTCCCTTTGCAGTCTTCTGGGGTGCTGTCGTCCTTAACGAAAACCTACCATCTTCAGCCTATATAGGCTTTGCAGTCATTGCATTGGGCATGCTGATCATAGATGGTCGCGTATTTAAGCGTTAATGAATTGAACTCCCCGGCCTTTTTTGCTTTACGATAGCCAGACAGCATGAACGGGGATCTAATGTTATACAATTCGGCACAAGATTGGCGCGATGCCAAAAGCAAAAAGGTTATGCTCTTTGGCATGTCTGGTTTAGGCAAAACCTATATAAGTGAAATTTTGCGCGGCAATGGCGATTGGTTCCACTATAGCGTCGATTACCGTATTGGATCACGCTATATGGGTGAACATATCGCCGATAACTTTAAACTAGAAGCCATGCGCAACCCATTCTTGGCGGAGCTTTTGCGTTCAGATGCCATCTATATCGCATCGAACTTGCGTTTCTCTGATCTTTCGCCTTTGTCCACATATATAGGCAAACCTGGCAACCCAGAAAAAGGCGGCATTCCGTTTGAAGAGTATTTGCGCCGCCAACGCCTGCACCGCGACGCTGAAATCAATTCTATGAAAGACACTGTTCATTTCATCCAACGCGCAAAAGCTCTTTATGGGTACGATAACTTCATCTGCGATACATCTGGTTCTGTTGTAGAGGTCGTTGATGCGTCTGACGATAATGATCCCGTCATCTCAGCAATATGCGATCATGTGCTTCCTGTATGGATCGAAGGCAGCGACGATCACATCGACATCCTGACGGAACGCTTTAACAAAGCACCAAAGCCAATATATTATCCTGAGGACTTCCTTGTTAAATGTTGGAACACTTATTTAGACGAGAAATCCGTTGCAGCTGATAAAGTTAACCCAGATGATTTCATTCGCTGGGGCTATAAACAAATTCTCTCTGATCGCCTCCCCCGTTATAAAGCCATTGCTGAAAAATGGGGGGTAACTGTTCAGGCAAACGACATCCATAACGTAAAAACGTCAGATGATTTCGACAATGTGATCACATCAGCTCTTGAGGCTTAAGTGATTTAGACCTAGCTCTATCCTTTCATAGGTGAAAGAAGACAAATGCCCATTAGAATACCAAGCAAACTGCCAGCCCATGACGTCCTTAAATCCGAAGGCGTAATGGTCATGTCAAAAGGCGTGGCCAAACAACAAGATATCCGCCCGTTGAAAATTGGTTTGCTTAACCTGATGCCACAAAAGATTCAGACTGAGACACAGTTTGCCCGATTGATCGGCGCAACACCTTTGCAAATTGATCTAACTCTGATCCGTATGACCGAACATACATCGAAAACAACATCTGCAGATCATATGGAGGCTTTTTACAAAAGCTTCCAAGAAGTCAAAGATCAGAAATTTGACGGCCTGATCATTACAGGAGCGCCGATTGAACATCTGCCATTCACAGATGTAACCTATTGGGACGAACTAAAAGAGGTGATGGAGTGGACACAAACCAACGTCCATTCGACCTTTGGCGTTTGCTGGGGTGGCATGGCGATGATCTATCATTTCCATGATGTCGACAAATACGACCTGGATGCAAAAGCATTTGGCTGCTTCAACCATACAGTGCGAGATGCATCCTCTCCATACTTGCGCGGTTTTTCAGATGGATTAGTCATGCCTGTCAGCCGTTGGACAGAAATTAAAGAAACTGAAATAGACGCAACTGATGAGCTGGATATCTTAATCTCAAGTGAAGAAACTGGTCCTTGTTTGATAGAAGATACAAAGCATCGTGCACTCTATATTTTCAACCACTTTGAGTATGATAGCGGAACGTTAAAACAAGAATACGACCGTGATATTTCAAATGGAACCGAGATTAACGTCCCTTGCAATTACTACCCAAACGATGATCCTACCCAAACACCGTTAAACCGTTGGCGCAGTCATGCTCATCTTTTGTATGGAAATTGGATCAATGAAATCTATCAAACAACGCCATTCGATATATCAAAGATTGGTTAAGATTAAGAAGCCGTGAGCAAAATATTAATGATATCTGGAATAATTGGCGTTATATGTCTGTGTTTTATAATCCTTACAGGTATCAAAGCTCATAATTTTACGAGGCGTGCAGAAGTAACCACGCCTCCCATTGGCGCCTTCATTGACGTCGATGGTACTCGTATACATTACCTCAAAAAAGGATCAGGACCTGCTTTGATCTTATTGCATGGCGCAGGTGGTAATCTGAGAGATTATGAATACAACTTGATCCCTGAACTTTCAGAACGCTACACAGTTATTGCATTTGATCGCCCGGGTCACGGGTACACGGACAAGCTAACATCCAATGGTGCGACGCTGCAGGAACAATCCGATCTATTGCATAAGGCTGCGCAGAAACTTGGCATTATAGAAGCTTATATAGCAGGTTACTCTTTTGGCGGTGCTCTCGCTTTGAATTGGGCATTAGAAAAGCCTGATTTCATCAAGGGTCTAGTATTGGTTTCATCGGTATCAATGCCTTGGCCAGGTGAGGTTCATCTTAACTACCGGATGATGTCCAAACCTATTATTGGCCCTGCAATTATGGCAACAGCAACGGCCTATATGTCTAATGCTTATTTCAGATCTCGTTATGCAACTATCTTTGAACCATACCCAGCGTCTGATGACTTTATGGATTATGTTGGGGTAAACATGTCAGTGCGCTTTCAATCCTTTGTTGAAAATGCACGACAACTCACAAAAATGCGACCACAAATTGTTGTGCAATCCCAAAGGTATTCATCTTTAGATATGCCAATCACACTCATACATGGCGTTGAAGACACATCTGTTCCATTGCAAATTCACGCGCAAGAGTTTGTAAAACACGTTCCACAAGCAAAACTACAAACAATCGTAGGAATGGGGCATGCCGCCCTACAACTGGCACCCAAAGATGTGATCCAAGCCATAGACACGATGATCTCTGCTCAATAGTTGCCAAAACCACATCTGCCCTGCATATTACGCGAAACATCACAGGGCATATTTCAATGGACAAGACAAACTATCCAAAACCTTTCGACGGTGCTATTTCCAAATTCTTCAAAGAAGATGCCCCAAGCAGCATTCGCAAAGCGATCGAAGAGGCACATAAAAATGATATATTGGACAGTTCATTTCCCTACTCAGACCGTAAAGATCGCAAAGAATATGAAGAGCTCTTAGAAAACCTACAAATAGAATTGGTCAAAATGCAATCATGGGCCAAGGAAACAGGTGCACGAATCGCCGTGGTTTTTGAAGGCAGAGATGCTGCTGGTAAAGGTGGTACAATCAAACGGTTTTGCGAGAATATGAATCCAAGATCAGCACGCGTCATTGCTCTCTCAAAACCAACCGAAACCGAACGTGGGCAATGGTATTTCCAACGTTATGTTCAACATATGCCAACAACTGGTGAGATCGTATTTTTTGACCGCTCATGGTATAACCGTGGTGTAGTAGAGCATGTATTTGGGTTTTGTGATGCTGGTCAACGCAAACGTTTTTTCAATCAAGTCAATAATTTTGAAAAAATGCTGACAGATGATGGTATTATTGTTGTAAAGCTTTGGTTGAATGTAGGCCGTGCAGAACAATTGCGCCGCTTCTTAGATCGAGAACGTGACCGTTTAAAGCAATGGAAACTATCAGGCATCGATGTGAAGGGGTTGTCTGAACAACTACCGACTTTCGTCGGTAGGTTCACGTTTTGAATGTAATTCAAGATACTGACGAATAACGTCATCCGTCACATTTCCACTCGTCGTTGAAAAATAGCCTCTAGCCCAGAACCGTTGCCCCCAATAGCGTTTGCGTAATTCGGGGTACTCCCGCTGTATCTTGTATGAGGACCTCCCTTTTACGCGTTGCATCACCTTTGAAATTGGGACGTGCGGCGGGACTGACACAAACATATGCACATGGTCGGTAGACAATACGCCTTTTTCAATGTGTACGCCCAATTCATTGCACGTTTGTCGTATCAATGTCCGAATACGCTCACGCATTTCACCACGCAGCACCTTGTAACGATATTTTGTTACCCAAACGATATGGTATCTGTGATAATATCTGCTATGACTTCCAGTAGAATAGATCATAAGGTTTCCTTCCATTTTAAGACCTTACCGCAACGCTGGGTCTTAAAATGGAAGGAAACCTTATGTAAATAACGCTAAAGCTGACCAGCTAAAAGCTGGTGGTTTTAACCAATTATTGGAAACTGAACAACTACCGACTTTCGTCGGTAGGTTCACGTTTTGAATGTAATTCAAGATACTGACGAATAACGTCATCCGTCACATTTCCACTCGTCGTTGAAAAATAGCCTCTAGCCCAGAACCGTTGCCCCCAATAGCGTTTGCGTAATTCGGGGTACTCCCGCTGTATCTTGTATGAGGACCTCCCTTTTACGCGTTGCATCACCTTTGAAATTGGGACGTGCGGCGGGACTGACACAAACATATGCACATGGTCGGTAGACAATACGCCTTTTTCAATGTGTACGCCCAATTCATTGCACGTTTGTCGTATCAATGTCCGAATACGCTCACGCATTTCACCACGCAGCACCTTGTAACGATATTTTGTTACCCAAACGATATGGTATCTGTGATAATATCTGCTATGACTTCCAGTAGAATAGATCATAAGGTTTCCTTCCATTTTAAGACCTTACCGCAACGCTGGGTCTTAAAATGGAAGGAAACCTTATGTAAATAACGCTAAAGCTGACCAGCTAAAAGCTGGTGGTTTTAACCAATTATTGGAAAATAAATGGGATGACTATACAACGGCTATCACGGAGACGATGGAAAAATCTCATTCCAGTCACTCACCATGGCACGTAATTAGAACAGACGATAAACGGCGTGCGCGGATTGCAGCAATCCGAACCGTATTATCTAAAGTTCCATACGATAGAAAAGATGCAGATATCGCCTGCCCTGCTGATGGCAGAATTTGTGGCGGCCCAACAATGTTAAAGTGATTTGTACGTTAGATATGTTATTGATTTATAGTATCAGTAACAACTTGGCTTACATCTAAAGACGTAATCCCGTCCTTGATCTCAGCATTCATTGCTCGACCAAGGAAGCCTCCCATAACAACAACAGCAGCACACAGTACCACAAATTCCACAGTCACCGCACCATCTTCAGAGCGGATAAAACCTTTTAATGTTTGCGATTTAATTCTGCTTACTAAATAACCAACCATACTATTCTCCATTGTTAATAATCATATTTCAGTAAAAAATGGCTAAAATTAGACGGATTTGTTTTAATACCATGACAGCGAAGATATTAAGCGTAAAAAATAGCACATTTAGAATAACTCGACTATAACTCTTGCGATCTAAACGAAGGGTAACCATATAATACTTAAAGCATAATATGAGGATCAAATGTTCAGTGCTAACCACGACCTAAGCCAATTACCTGACCCAAATGTAGATACGCAATTTTACAATGCCGTACCATTCAAACGTCTTATTGCATGGTTTATTGATACTTTATTGGTCGTATTGGTGGCTGCATCCATGGTGCTCGCCACTCTTGGTCTCGGCGCATTTATCTTTCCTGTTATTTTGTTTGTACTAAACATTGTTTACCGCATTTTCACCTTATCCCGTTCCTCGGCCACTTTAGGCATGCAACTAGCAGGTATTGAAATTCGCAACAAACAAGGCAACAAGCTGTCACTTGAAGAAGCCGCATGGCACACAGGGGCTTATGTAATTGTTGCTCTCGTCTTTATCCTACTTGCAATCTCGATGGTAATGATGATCGTGAACAGACATGGTCAAGGCCTCCATGATTATGTCTTGGGCACAACAGCCATTAATAGACCCAACTTGCCATAATTTAGCCGACTTGCTCATATAAGAATCTACTGGTACGCTTTTTAGTAACAAGTTTTATGGTAGTTTCATGCGACACTCATTGCCTCTGGCAACCCAATTTTACGTAACAGCATCACAGCCCTGCCCTTATTTGGATGGTAAAGTGGAACGTAAGTTGTTTGCGGGCCTACAAGGCGAACATGCTAACGCATTGAACAATGCTCTATCAAAACAAGGCTTTCGTCGCTCACAAAATGTTCTCTACCGCCCAACTTGTGCAGATTGCAGTGCCTGCTTATCAGCCCGCATTCGTGTGGCTGATTTCACGCCAAGCAAATCGCAGCGGCGTGTTTTAAGTCGAAACAAGCATCTTATCCGTGATGCTTCTGCTCCTTGGGCAACAGAACACCAATACGAATTATTTTCCCGTTACTTGAATACACGTCATGCAGATGGTGGCATGGCTGATATGGATATGTTTGAGTTTTCATCCATGGTTGAAGAAACACCTGTGCGCAGCCGTATCGTTGAATACTCCACGCAACACGAGCTCTATGAACGTAGTGAGCTGACATCAGTATGTTTAACAGATGTATTGGATGATGGGTTATCCTTAGTCTATTCATTCTTTGAGCCAGATTTACAACGCAACAGCCTTGGTATCTATATGATCTTAGACCACATCATGATCGCACAGGAAGCTGGCTTGCCCTATGTTTATCTAGGCTATTGGGTGCCAGGCAGCCCAAAGATGGGATACAAAGCAAACTTCACCGCCTTAGAAGTTTTTTACAAAGGCCAGTGGGTAGACGTGGCCAATACAGATGTATTTTCAAATGTAAAAAAAGATGGCACGGCCCCTATTCCGGAACAAGTTGCGGCAATTCAATTGCCCGATATTTTGAGCTCAAACGGAAACGTAATCTAAATTTAATATAAAAATTCACACTTAGGTAACTTTATTACTTTAAAATGTATATTTTGTATTTTAATTAGCATATATTCAAATTTTTTATAAGAAAAATACCGTATTACATCTTGACCTCCTCGTTTTGCACGATAGTGTACCCGCATGATTAAAACAGCACATATTGTCGTCCTTATCGGACTGCGCGTGGCGCGAAAACGGTAACCCCCGTTTTTGATGCTTGGCGCCCCCACAGTTTTGGGGGTTTTTTTATGGCTGTAATACAAGGAGAAAGATCATGGGCCATCAAATGAATGGGGCACAAATCGTACTTAAAGCTTTGAAGGACCAAGGCGTCGACACTGTCTTTGGATACCCAGGCGGTGCTGTGCTCCCTATTTATGACGAGATTTTTCAGCAAAACGATATTAAGCACATTCTTGTTCGCCACGAACAAGGCGCCACACACGCAGCAGAAGGCTATGCCCGTTCTACAGGCAAGCCAGGCGTTGTTTTGGTAACATCTGGCCCAGGTGCAACAAACGCAGTGACAGGTTTAACTGATGCCTTAATGGACAGTATTCCATTGATCGTTCTAACTGGTCAGGTTCCAAGCTTTATGATTGGTTCTGATGCCTTTCAAGAAGCGGATACTGTAGGCATCACACGCCCATGTACGAAACATAACTGGTTGGTAAAAGACACCGACAAACTTGCGGAAACCATCCACGAAGCCTTCCATGTTGCCACCAGCGGCCGCCCAGGTCCTGTGTTGATCGACATCCCAAAAGACATCCAATTCGCAAATGGTACTTATGTTGCCCCTGCAAAATCAGATCTTGGCCATTATCAACCGCAAGTGAAAGGCGATAAAGACGCAATTACAGCATTGGCTGAATTAATCGAAAATGCAGAACGCCCAGTCTTTTACACTGGCGGTGGCGTAATCAACTCTGGTAAAGCTGCCAGCCAATTATTACGTGAACTGGTAAAAGAAACAAACTTCCCAATCACGTCAACATTGATGGGCCTTGGCTCCTATCCAGCTTCTGGTGAGAACTGGTTGGGCATGTTGGGCATGCACGGCACTTATGAAGCCAATTTAGCAATGCACGGTTGTGACTTAATGATTAACATCGGCGCACGTTTTGATGATCGCATCACGGGCCGTCTTGATGCATTCAGCCCTAAATCTAAAAAAGCGCATATCGATATTGATCCATCATCCATCAACAAAGTAATCCATGTGGACGTGCCAATCATCGGTGATGTAGGTCATGTCTTGGAAGATTTATTGAAAATCTGGAAATCACGCGGTCGTAAAACAAAAACTGCTGAAGTTAAGAAGTGGCACTCACAGATTGACGAGTGGCGCGGTAAAAAATGCCTGAACTACAAAGGCTCTGACAAAATAATTAAGCCACAATATGCTTTAGAGCGTTTAGAAGCACTGACCAAAGGTATGGACCGTTATATCACAACAGAAGTTGGACAGCACCAAATGTGGGCCGCACAATACCTTGGGTTCGAAGATCCCAACCGTTGGATGACATCAGGTGGTTTAGGCACAATGGGTTACGGTTTACCTGCATCAGTTGGTGTTCAAGTGGCCCACCCTGACAGTTTAGTTGTAAACGTCGCAGGCGAAGCCAGTATTTTGATGAATATCCAAGAGATGGGCACAGCATCACAATACCGCCTACCAGTAAAACAGTTCATCCTAAACAATGAACGCTTGGGAATGGTACGCCAATGGCAAGAATTATTACACGGTGAACGTTACTCCAATTCTTGGTCAGAAGCTTTGCCTGACTTTGTTAAATTAGCCGAAGCTTTCGGTGCCAAGGGCATTCTTTGTTCAGACCCTGCTGATTTAGATGATGCGATTATGGAAATGTTAAACCATGATGGCCCAGTGATCTTTGATTGTTTGGTTGAAAAGCATGAAAACTGCTTCCCAATGATTCCATCAGGCAAAGCACATAACGAGATGTTGATGGGCGAAGCAAAAACAAAAGATGCCATTGATAGCAGTGGCGCAGTGATGGTTTAAGCCAACATGATATAATAATTTTAAAAACTCGCTTTTTTAGGCGGGTTTTTTGTTTCTTTTAAATAAATTTTAAAAAGATCACGTCAATCTGACGCCATGGTACAACTTACACATAACTTTAAACGCCGTCTTCATCCCATGGGTCCAAAGATCATCTTTTCCTATGGGATGACCAAATGTGGATCGACCCTTGCTTTTGAGCTTGCCCGAACGGCCCTTGAGTTGTCGGGCTTTCCGCAACCCATCATGCCCCGCGAAGCAATCGGTGTGAACAAACACATCAATTTCGCGCGGCATCTGACCGAAAAACAAGTTACTTGCTTAGAGGATTACGTCTATGACTTGGGCCACCCAATCGTAATAAAAACACATACGCGACCTGATCCACCCGTGATTGACCTGATCAATCGCGGCAAGGCTGTTATTCACGCCAGTTACCGCGATCCGCGCGAAATAATCCTGTCTATGTTAGATCATGGGCGTAAATCCAGATTAGCGCGGCACAGTGCATTTTCTGAAATTGCGACAATAGATGATGCTATTTTCAATCTACATGGTCAGGTCGATAGTTTCACACAATGGCTCTATCGTCCAAACTGCTTGCCGATTTATTACCATGACTTGGCATTTAGAATGCCTTTGATGACAAAGCGTATTCTAGAAAACATCATGATAGATATACCCATGAACAAAGTGAAAAATCACGTCTTGAACAGACGGTTCATTCAATTCAACAAAGGCATCAAAAACCGTTACCAGAATGAAATGGACCCAACAGATCAAAAACGTATTCGGAATGAATTTCCAAATCTATTCAGGCTTTTAATCCGTGACCGCATGTTTTTACCCCATGATGGGCGCCCTATTTTACCAGAAGGCATACTTTTGGCCAAAACGCGCGGTGACACGGGAGGTGCTTTGCCTTAGAATCAATCAAATGATTCACGAAGGAGCGCATTATGAACGCTGTTAAACTAAAAAAAGGGGCTTCACGCAAAAGCGCCTATGACTTGAAAAATTTCTCTGGTGACACGATTGAAACGCATACATTAGCGGTCTTGGTCGATAACGAAGCAGGTGTTTTAGCGCGCGTCATTGGTTTATTCTCTGGCCGTGGATATAACATCGAAAGTTTAACCGTTGCAGAAGTCGATCACGAAGGCAGCCGCTCGCGTATCACAGTTGTCACAACGGGCACGCCATCTGTCATAGAGCAAATCAAAGCTCAGTTGGCCCGCATGGTTCCCGTATACGATGTACATGACTTAACAGTCGAAGGCCCATCCGTAGAACGTGAATTGGCCTTGTTCAAAGTGATTGGCAAAGGCGACAAACGCGTTGAAGCACTTCGTACGGCAGATATTTTTCGCGCCAACGTTGTGGATACCACATTAGAAAGCTTTGTGTTTGAATTGACAGGTACACCTGAAAAAATCGATGCATTCGCTGATTTGATGCGCCCATTGGGCCTTGATGAAGTGGCGCGTACTGGTGTGGCTGCGATTGCACGCGGATTTTAAACACTTGAAATTCACTATCTAATGCACGCATATTTTGCGTGCATTTTTTATCGGAACGCGCCGTAAAACCTCGTCCTTCAGGGCGGGGATATAAGGCGCAACCGCGCTAGCGCGGTTTTTTGTTGGCTCGCTGCGTTTCGACATATTTGCGGATAATATCGAGCGGCGCACCACCACATGAAGCGGCAAAATAAGACGGCGACCAAAGGACACCTTTGCGATACCTACCCGTAATTTCAGGGCGAAAGCTTCGCAAACGGCGACTGGATACACCCTTGAGACTGTTGACCAGCTTAGAGAGGGATATTTTGGGCGGATAATTGATAAGCAGATGCACATGGTCGTCTTCCCCGTCACACTCGACGAGTTGCGCCTCAAAGTCGTTGCAGACCTTGGCAAAGATGTGCCGCAAGTCCTGTATAGCCAGTTCTGACAGCACATCTCTGCGGTATTTGGTAATAAATACCAAGTGTACGTGTAGCGCAAAAACACAATGTCTGCCTGTGCGACACGGCAATCGCTTGAAGATTTCAGCCTTCACCTTTGATTGCGGCTTTTAGGTAACTATCATCCCAAGCGGCTGTTTTTCTTCGTATTTTCAGACTGGCCGTATCGCCGACTTGCTTGAAGATGTTGATTGCACTATGTCGCATCAGAGCCATGTTGGCGGGGCCATTTTGGGTCCGCAAGCGCATCAGGTCGTCGTGAAACACCACATCCATCACCCAGTGCAGGCGATTTTCCACACCCCAATGGGCGCGTGTGGCGCGCAGGAATTGCTTGGCTGAGAGCGGTGCGGAGGACAGATAGTAACGTCGCGAGAAACTGGTTTTACCTTTGTGTTTGACCTCGGCCTCGATCATGCCGATAGCGGCGAGGCCTGGAAACCTTGGTGCGCCAGGCTCAGACCGATCAGGGCGCAGCCACTCTACATCATGACTGACATAGGCACGACGGATTTCTATCCGCCCATGATCGGCATCGGTGGTTTCATGGGTTTCCAAACCACTGGTCTGGTCGAAATAGAGCCTCACCTCTTCATGCAGTGATTTTTGGTTGCCTTTAAGCGCCAAAAGATAGTCTGCGCCTTGTGCGAGGATCGCCGCAGCAATACCGTGTTGGCAGCCCATTGCATCAATCGTGACCAGCGCGCCTTTCAACTCAAGCCGCGCCAGTAGTCGAGGTATCGCGCTGATTTCATTCTCTTTCTCGTCACAGGATTCTTGCCCCAAGACCAATCTCTGACGCGTTGCCCAAGCTGAAACCAGATGCAGGGCGCGGCCATCCTCACCATGCGCACGGCGTGACGACTTGCCGTCAATTGCCACGATCTCATCATCGCCATCGCGCAAGGCCGCAACCCAGGAAACGAAGCATTCGCTAAACAGGTCAGCGGGAATCGCGTTCATCACATCATTGAGCGTGTCATGAGATGGGATGCCATCTTTGAAGGGTAGAAACCCACGCAAGAATTTCAATTTTCGGTCCGCCCATCGGGCTATTTCGGCAAAATCATCAGCACCAGCCATAACACCGCAGAGCACAATCAGTAGGATTTCGGGTAGTGGATAAACAGTTTTCCAGCTCTGGCGTGGGTCTTCAATGGCAGAAAAATGGTCGAGGATATTGGCTGAGATCATGGGAGGCTCCGAATGTCATTTCAATGACCAGAGAATCACATATCACCCGCTAAGGGAATCCCCACTTTTTCAAGCGATTGCCGTGGCCTGTGCGATATTCATTTGAGTTGTCCATAGACCAATGGTAGAGTCGAGATATGCTAAAGGCAACCAAAGTCCGATTGTATGTATAGGTTCATGTGTTTTGAGACTCACGCGGCTTCGGCCTGAGTGATTCGAAGGTACTCCATGGGTGTCTTACCTTTCAAGGCGTGATGTGGTCTGAATGTGTTATATTTTTCGACAGCTTTTCTCAGTTCAAACCGCATAGCTCCAATGCTATCGGCAATCAGATCACAACAATCATAGAATTCCTCGCGGAAGGTGCGGTTTCCACGCTCAACGCCACCATTGTATTTCGGTCTGGCTGGCGGCAATACAATGAGCGGGATTTTCATCTGCTCACACGCCGTCTCAAAATCGGCCATAAACTCGGAGCCACCATCAACTTGAATTGAGAGGATTTTATAGGGAGCTATTTCCACAAGCTCTTCCAAAAACCGTTTGGCAGAGCGTGCGGTGGCATTCGAATAAATTTGCGCGTGGATGTGCTTGCTACGCCGTTCCCAGGCCTGAAAGTGCTTGCAGGTGACGCCGTTTTTCGTGGCAGTCATGTGGTCGATCTGCACACGTTCTCCAATCTCTATATCTTTGTAATCCTTATATTTCCATCCTTTGGCGTGGCCCTTGGAGAAGTTACGCTTGCGCTTTTGTGGTGCAGACCTTGATCGTGTAATCAGGCCTTTCTTGCGTAGAAAACCCAAGATACGCCCCACGGTGCTATCGCTTATGATTTGGTTTTTATCGCGCCGCAAGATGGCCCCTATTTTTTCCTTACCGTAGGTTTTATTGTCGCGGCGAATTTCGAGCACCAACTGTTTTTCTGCCTCACCCCACTGTGACTTATTGCGGTGTTTTGGGGCCTTTGATGGCGGCATAATCCCTTGCGCCAAATCCTTCAAAACCCGCTTGTAGCGATAATAAGTAGACCGAGAGATGCCGACAAATTCAGCGCATTTTGCTAGAGAAACACCCTCTGCGCGTAAAGCTTCCCATTGCCGAACCGTGTCTTCGTATTTGATACGGTACGCATCCAAACATTCTTGTGTCCGCGCCCAAGCATAAAGTTTATAAACGTTCTTGTGCAGTCTTATGATTTGCATATTGGCCTCGTGAGTTGGTTTTTTACAATACTCAGTCTCCGAGGCCGCCTAAATCTTGGCAACAAAAAAACAGTCTCACATCTATCTGAACTTATTCAGAGCAAACACGGCAAACAAGCCATGTCCTACCCGCAACGGGTCAAAATTGTAAATGGTGTCAGTCTGTACTTGCCCAAAGTCGGCACGGTCAAAGCAGTTCTGCACCGTGAGATTGTAGGTAAGATTAAGACCGTCACCATCTCGCGCACTCAAACAGGTAAGTACTATGCGTCAATCTTGTGTGATGATGGGCTGGAGGTTCCAGCCCTCTTAAAAACGATTGAAGCGGACGCGGTGACGGGTATTGATTTGGGCATAACGCATTTAGCGATTGCCAGCACGGGTGAAAAACAAAAGAACCCCCGTATTTTGAAACGTGCGGCGGCCAATTTGCGCCGCAAGCAAAAAACACTGTCACGAAAGAAGAAAGGGTCGGCAAACCGCAACAAGGCGCGTGTACTTGTTGCCAAGGCTCACGAAAGAACTGCCAACACGCGCAATGACTTTCAACATAAATTGTCAAAACGACTGGTTGACGAAAATCAAGCAATCTGCGTGGAGACGTTGAAAGTCAAAAACATGCTCAAGAATAGGAAGCTTGCCAAACATATCGCTGACGCGGCATGGGGCGAATTGCTCCGAAAGCTGACCTACAAAACAGCTTGGTCAGGTAAGCACCTCGTGCAAATTGACCAGTGGTTTGCATCCAGTAAGACCTGTTCTGATTGCGGCACTAAGGTTGATGCTATGCCGCTGTCGGTGCGGCAATGGACGTGCCAGACCTGCGACCAAGAGCATGACCGCGATATTAACGCTGCCATCAATATTCGGCAACAAGGTATCCTGAAACTAAAGGCGGAAGGGCTATCCGTCTCTGCTTGTGGAGGCTCGCGTAATTCTGGCACACTGCCAGTTGCAGCCTGAGAAACAAGAAGCCTCGTCCTTTAGGGCGAGGAGTAGTCACGGAATGTCATCCTATTTATAAATTGAATTCTAAAGACATTGCCTTTGCCAATATTTCATCCTTTAAATAAGCCAACCAAAGACAAAGGATATAACTATGGCCGATTACAAACTCTATTGCTTCGCTGAGTCGGGGAATGCCTATAAAGCCGCTCTCGCTCTAGAATTATCTGGCTGCAACTGGGAACCAATCTTTGTTGATTTTTTCAAAGGCGAAGCACGATCTGACGCCTTTAAACAGGTCAATGAAATGGGCGAAGTTCCTGTTCTCATCCACGGCAATGTCAACATCAGTCAATCTGGTGTTATCCAAGATTACATAACAGAACAAACTAGCAAACTAGGTGGTAACACACCAGAGGAACGCCGTGAAATCATGCGGTGGATTTTATGGGATAACCACAAATTATCATCCCAAGCGGGCATGTTACGCTTCTTGAAAAACTTCCTACCCGAAGACAAACGCCCAACAGCCGTTTTCCCGTTTATCGAAGGCCGCTTAAAAGCAGCTTATACAGTTTTAAATAACCATCTTTCTGGCCGTGAATGGGTGGCAGCAGACCACGTCACTATAGCAGATATCTCATGTTGCGGATATTTGTATTATCCAGAACCATATGGTTTTGACCGCGCCGACTGGCCACATATCGATGCATGGCTTACACGCTTGTCAGAATTAGACGGCTGGAAACATCCATATGATCTAATGCAACGTGGGTTCGTTTAACCACGGATCGCTTCTAGCATCTGGCTAACATGATCTGGGGATGCATCTGGTGTAATGCCATGCCCCAGATTAAAAATATGTGGGCCGTTTTCAAACGCTTTAACAACACGCTTAGTCTCTGAAATCAATTTTTTACCCCCAGGAATCAATAACGTCTGATCCAAGTTCCCTTGCACACAAACCTTTGATTGCAGTGTTTTGGCTGCCCAATCAGAACTCACAGCCGTATCGACTGCCACACAGGCCACATCCACCTGATCCACATAATCAATATACTTTTGATCTGCTCCGCGCGGAAAACCAATAATCTGAACGTCAGGGAATTGTATTTTTAACGCAGTAACAATTTCGACATGCGGCGCAATACAATAACGATCAAAGGCTTCCGCACTCAATGACCCTGCCCAGCTGTCAAAGATTTTAACAACCTCAGCACCTGCTTTTATTTGTTCAGCTAAATATAGAATCGTCGCCTTGGTAATCCGATCCATAAGCGCATCAAACACGTCTGTATTCTCTTGCATCAGCTTATGCGCAGGCCCCTGATCGGGTGTACCGCGCCCAGCAATCATATAAGTCGCAACAGTCCAAGGCGCACCAGCAAAACCAATCAATGTGGTTTCAGATGGCAAAGCTGATGATAGATTGCGCACAGTCTGATAAATCGGTGATAAAGTCTCGTGAATATCATCCACTGGGCCAAGCTTATTAAAATCATCCATGGTTGTAATCGTTGATAACCGTGGACCTTCGCCTGTGACAAACCATAAATCGGCACCTAATGCTTGTGGTACCAACAAAATATCCGCGAATAAAATAGCCGCATCAAAACCATAACGGCGAATAGGTTGCAAAGTCACCTCTGTCGCCAAATCTGGATTATAACAAAGCGACAGAAAATCCCCAGCTTGCCCACGTGTCGCCATATATTCTGGCAAATATCGCCCCGCTTGGCGCATCATCCAGACGGGAGGCGTTTCTAAAGTTTCACCAGCAAGGGCGCGCAAAATGGTTTTGGAGCTTTTTGTCACAATCATAATCCCGTTATTCCCCCTCGCCTTACCAATTTCTGAATGATATGTGGAGTTGGAAATTAAGATATTCACGTAAAAGAGAACTTATGACGCAACCAGTGATCAAAATCGGCACACGCGGCTCCCCTTTGGCCCTTGCCCAAGCGTATGAAACCCGCGCACGTCTCATGGCGGCACACGATATGTCCGAAGATCGCTTCGAAATTGTTGTGATCAAAACAACGGGCGACCGCATCCAAGATCGCCCTTTGGGTGAAATTGGCGGTAAAGGTCTGTTTACAAAAGAAATAGAAGACGCATTGTTGGATGGTAGTATCGACATGGCCGTGCATTCCATGAAGGACATGCCAGTCGAACAACCAGATGGTTTGGTTTTGGATTGCTACCTGCCTCGCGAAGATGTGCGTGATGCATTCGTCTCCTTAAAATACAAGTCTATTGCCGACCTGCCTCACGGCGCCAAATTAGGCTCCAGCAGTCTGCGTCGCCGTGCGCAAATCCTACATCGCCGCCCAGATATCGAAGTTGTTGAATTTCGCGGCAATGTTCAAACACGGCTGCGAAAGCTGGAAGAAGGCATTGCGGATGCAACATTCCTTGCAATGGCTGGCTTAAATCGGTTGGATAATAGTGCTGTTGCACAATCAGCAATTGAGGTTGATGACTTATTACCAGCCGTCGCACAAGGTGCCATTGGCATTGAACGTCATGTGAAGAATCAAACTATACATGACATGTTATCTGCGATTGCAGATAAAGATACCGAAACTCAACTTGCCGCAGAACGTGCCTTTCTAAAAGCATTAGATGGCTCTTGCCAAACACCTATTGCGGGATTGGCAACATTGGATGGCGATAGCCTGACACTACAAGGGCAAATCCTGCGTATTGACGGCTCTGAACAGGTCAGTGGCACCCTTACCGGTCCAGCCGTAAAGGGTGTTGATCTGGGCCAAAAACTGGCCGCAGAATTGCTAACAAAATCAGGTGGAAACTTCTTTTAAATCACTCCAATCCTATAAGCAGCCTCTAATGATCACTGATAGGGTTAAAGATTGCATATTTAATTTCCAGAATGCTCTTTAATCTCTGGTTCACCAAAACCATCTGGCGGTACATCAAATGGATAGAATTTAGTTAATCGCCAAAAATTACCAGCGACAGGCAACAAAGGTCGTTCCTTCGCACCTGGCTTTGCACCAGTTTGCAAGGTCAATGCGATATCAGATAAAACGTTTGGATTTTTCCGAAAATAGCTGTGACTATCCCCCCCCATCGACCCCTTCAACGTTGATAAAATGAACATTATTTATACGCTCATAGATTTCCCGATCAACATCCTTTAAATCATCGATAGAAATCTGCCCTGTTCGCTCACCAGCCGTAAATCGTTGGGCAATTCTTAACGCACTATCTTTTCGGTTAACATATATGTTCACATTTCCAAAAGCGCGTTCAAATCGTTCTGCAATAAGTCGTTGCCGCACAACGCCAAAATCCAGATCAGGCGCTGCTAATATAAGGTTTTCAACCTTATATTTATCACGTGCCGATATTGCTCGACCACGTTGCTCAATAATTAATTCACGCATGGCTGTCGCCACAACATCTGCCCCACGGCTATGTGCAATTACATGCACTTTTTCAACATTTTTAGTTTCAGATATAAGCCTTAAGGTCTCTTTTAGATGAAATATCGAATAGTCTCCACTTTCGCGGTCGCGTAGATATCCAAGTAAACCACCAGATCCTGCTGGCCATGTAAAAAAGATGGGAACACCTATACGTCCTGAAAAATGCCAAAGATTACTCATCGTATAAGCCGCATCTTCAAAACTGTTATTTATGCCATGAACATATAAAACAACTTCTCGTCGATTGGCCTTATTTAATAAGCCAGAAAGCTTGTTTTTAAACCTACGTTCATCCTCTAGATACTCGCGATAATCCGCATTTTGCAATGCAATGCGCTGGTCATCATCTTTTGTGAAGAGCAATGGTGTTTTCGGAAACTTAAGGAAACGATCATTCTGAATGATTTCTAACTTAATATCTTGGCTACGATCATCCGTGTTGCTAACCTTTACAAGCTTTGCCCAATCCGTTTTTTTCCCAAAAGAGACGGTAACAGCACCAAACGCCATACCACGCGACCGATCCGAAGAATATTTCCCAACAACAGCAGATTTATCCGCCACAGAACGATCTGTTACGAAGAACAATTGCGTTTTAGTTGTTTTCTGGGAATTAGGAATTCTGTCCGCGGGCATACTACACGACAGTGGGGTGGTTGAGGGTGCCAGATTATGATTTACGGAAGGACTCTTCTTGCTAAACAAGGTCCACCTGATGTTCACCAAAGCCCTGACTACCCTCAAGGATAGATTATCCCCGCATTTACCATTGAGCAACAGCCGCCTTGAAACGATGTGCCTTTTGATCATGGGTATGGTGAATGCCCGAACGGTTAATTTGAGCCATCTCGCTTGTGAATTTCCTTCCGACACCAAGGTTGAAAGCACCTATCGCCGTCTGCAACGCTTTTTTCAGCATGTTAATCTGGGCCCAGATTGGGCGGCACCTTTGCTTGTCAAAATGATAGGGCCCTGCACATCGTGGTATTTGTGTCTGGATCGAACAAATTGGAAAATCGGGCAACGCCATGTCAACTTTCTAGTCTTGGCTCTTGTCACACGCCGCCACCGTATTCCGTTGATGTGGAACGTTTTAGGGCGTGCTGGCAACAGTGATACCGCACAGCGCATTACTCTGATGGAGCGCTATCTATCCGTATTCAAGGTATCCACAATCAAGTATCTGTTAGCTGATCGGGAGTTTATAGGAGGCCAGTGGCTGGATTTTCTGCATAAAAACAACATCCCCTTTGTCATTAGGATCAAAGGCAACCAGATTGTGACCACACAGGACGGGCAAACGCAAAACCTGAGTACTTTGCTGCGCACTTGTCGCGGCAAGCGTGACTTTAAGGCCCGCTTCGGTAACAATAAATCAGGCGGGGCCACGTGGTTTAGCTTTTCTGCAAAGCGCATCAAGGGGGGCGAACTTTTGATCGTCGTCTCCAATCGACCTGCGCATCACGCCCTTACCATCTACAAAAAAAGATGGGCAATTGAGAGCTTATTTGGCGATGCGAAAACACGCGGTTTCAATTTGGAAGACACCCGTCTAACCATTGCAAAAAAACTTGATCTGCTTTTAGGCCTCGTTGCGCTCGCCGTTGCCTGGGCATCTAAAACCGCCGCTAAACTTATAGGGGCCGGGAAAATGAAGCGGAAAAAACACGGGTATTTTGCTAAATCATTCTTTCGAATTGGCTTCGATCAGATTCGCAAGCTGCTCAGGTCAGACCCAACCGCCGCTGTCTCGCCGTGGCTCCTAATTCCAGCTCAAATTAGGAGAGTCGTGTAGTATGGTCCGCGGGATAATCTTGTTTAAGATAAAGCGTCGGTGTTCCAGTCAAAGTAGGCGAAAGCGCACAAGCTGTAATAAACACAGAACATACAATTACACATAAGGTTTTTATACGCTTTGCATGATAGGATTCCAACAAATCAACCTCCAATATCAAATAACAACATACAAGTTGTCCGTTGATCCCCTCATAGGAAACTAGATCATAGACACTCACAGATATCAATACTGAGATTTTATGGCGGAGAGACAGGGATTCGAACCCTGGGAAGCTCTCACTTCAACGGTTTTCAAGACCGCCGCATTCGACCACTCTGCCACCTCTCCGCTTCAAAAAGTGTAAAGTCGATGCTTTAACTTTGGCCTGACTAATTCTGTCGAAAGAAAACATCAACCCCAAAATCGAGCAAAACACCGCCTAATACAAAAAAAGGTGAAAACAATATGCTTCCAAAAATACTGCATCTTAGGTAGTGTGCCTGCAAGCAAAGGCCGCTAGGTGAAAAACCACATATAAAAAATGAAGCGGACACAGGGAGACACGGGCATGAGCAAGCTTAGATTTACCAACAAATTTGTCAAAGTAGGACTGATAGCAGCCGTTTCATTTAGCCTAGCAGCATGTGAAGAAGGTACAGGACCAAGCTTGTTCAAAGGCAGCGGTGAAGGCACTGGTTTGCTAAAGCGCAAAAAAGAACCTGGAACAGGGTTATTTTCTCAGAAACCTGAAGCTGGTTCTAGAGCTGTTAAAGATGGTTCCATTAAACTGGTGGAACGCGATGTTGAAGCACCAGAAGTATTCCAAGTCACAGAAAAAGCTCTGTGGGACGGACGTCCATCACTTGGCGGTGTTTGGGTGGCACATCCAGATAGCGATCAACCAGAGCGCGTGATCATCCGCAATAAGACAAACGGTAAATTCGTGATTGGCGCATTGTTCCGCCGCGAACGCGATAATCCTGGCCCAAGATTGCAATTATCATCAGATGCAGCTTCTGCATTAGGTGTCCTTGCTGGTGCACCTACAACATTGAATGTGACAGTGTTGCGCCGTGAAACGGTTAACGTCACAAAAGAAGGGCAACCAGCAACACCAGAAAGTGTGGTTACGGCCAAGTTAGAGCCAGCCCCAACACAAGAAATCAAAGCATCTGTCTTAGAATCTGTCGCGAAAGCCGAAGAAACTAAAAAAGCAGCTAAAAACAAAGATACCGTGACTGTCGATTTAAAGAAAACACCAGCAGCCCCAAAACCTGTTGCGCGTAAGCCTGTGGCCAAACCATCAGTAGCAGCATCTGCCGCACCAGCAGTCGTATCATCATTAAGCCAACCGTTCATTCAGCTGGGTTTCTTTAGTAAAGAAGAAAACGCTAAAAATACGCTAAAAGCTTTGGAAACACGTAAAATTCCTGGCCGCATCGTGAAAGCCACCGCCAAAGGTAAAACATTCTGGCGTGTGATTGCTGGCCCAGCTCAAACAAAGGGTGAGCGAGATGCATATATGAAAGAAATCACGAAAATGGGCTTCGCTGACGCCTATCTAACCAAAAACTAAGAGGTCCCAATGGCTGCTGCCAAAGTCATTTTATACGCATTTGTATTCCTAGCAACAACAACGGCCTCTTGGGCTTTTGAAACTCTGGCTCGTAATGCGCTGGTCTATGATGTGCAGACGGGTACGACCTTGTTTTCCAAAGATGCTGTGCGCCCAATGCCGCCCGCCTCTATGTCAAAATTAATGACATTGAATATGTTATTCGAAGCTTTGCGCGATGGTCGTGTAGCACTGGATACGAAATTCTCTGTTTCTGAAAAAGCCCATAAAATGGGTGGCTCAAAAATGTTCTTACGCCAAGGTGAGCGTGTCAGCGTTGATGACCTGATCAAAGGCATCATCATCCAGTCTGGCAATGATGCTTGCGTTGTGGTCGCCGAAGGTTTGAATGGGTCCGAAGCCGAATTTGCCCGAAAAATGACAACACGTGCAAAAAAACTGGGTATGAATAATTCCTCTTTCGCCAATGCCACAGGCTGGCCACACCCAGGCCAACGCATGAGTGCTGAGGATTTGGTGACTCTGGCAAACCATTTGATTACAGAGTTCCCAGAATACTATCCATATTTTGCAGAAGAATCGTTTACATGGGCCGATATCAAACAAGCTAATCGTAACCCGTTATTAAAACTGGGGATTGGTGCTGATGGTTTAAAGACAGGCCATACAGAAGAAGCAGGTTATGGCTTGGTCGGCTCTGCAGTTCAAGCGGACCGTCGTGTTATCTTTGTTGTTTCAGGCCTTGGAAGTTCATCCCAACGTGCAAGCGAAGCAGAACGCCTTGCCACTTGGGCGTTTCGTAATTTCGTGAAAAAGGAATTCTCGAAAAAGGACGCCGTGATTGGCACTGCTGATGTCTGGTTGGGTCGTAAAGACACCGTTGAGTTGTACTCGCCAGAAGATATCACAGCTCTATTGCCCTATGATGAGGTAGATACCTTCAAAGCATCCATCAAATACACAGGCCCGCTTGAAGCCCCTATCGCTAAGGATGCGCAAATTGCGACTTTGGTATTAGAAGTCGAAGGTATGACACCAGCAGAATATCCTTTATACGCCAAAACGGACATTCGTAAGGGCGGTTTACTGTCCCGCATGAAAGTATCTGCAGGTAAACTCAAAGACGAGATTATCGGATCAGGGGATGATCGTTAATCATGTCTGGCGGCATGTTCATTACATTTGAGGGCATTGATGGGTCGGGTAAATCCACCCAAGCTAAAGCTTTGGTGGAAACTCTAAAAGCACAAGGTACACCCTGTATCTGGACCCGCGAACCAGGCGGATCAGAAGGTGCTGAAGCCATTCGTAAATTACTGGTCGAGGGTGATCCAGATCGCTGGTCTGCGGAAACAGAAATTCTTTTGTTCAACGCAGCACGCCGTGATCACCTCGAAAAAACCATAAACCCAGCTCTTGAACGTGGTGAAACCGTGATTTGCGATCGCTTCGTAGACAGCACACGTATTTATCAAGGTGCTGTGCGCGCTGATTTACGTGAAACTGTTGATATTATGCATAAAACTATGATCAACCGCGAATCTAATCTGACATTTATTATCGATATTGATCCCGAAGTTGCCCTAACACGTGGACTTGCACGCAACTCTGGTGAAGATCGGTTTGAGGATATGGGATTACAGTTTCAAAAAGACCTACGTGCCGGTTTTTTAGAGTTGGCCACGCAGAACTCAGTTCGTTGTAAACTCATTGATGGTAACCAAAGCATGGAAGATGTGGGGCGTGCAGTACTCGCAGCTTATGAAAGTGCACTCTCATGACAGAAGATGCAGCGCCGCAATCTGATTGCGTAGAAAATGCCCCCCATCCGCGTGAAACAGCACTGCTTTTAGGACAAGATAAAGCACAGACAGATTTCCTAAACGCCTATCAATCTGGTCGCATGCACCATGCCTGGTTGATCACTGGCGCTCGTGGAGTTGGTAAAGCCACTTTGGCTTGGAAAATCGCTAAATTCCTTCTGGCGCAACCCAATGATGATGGCGGTATGTTCGCAGACGAAGCACCTGCTAGCGATACATTGGATATCGATCCTAGCCATCCCGTCATACGCCGTTTAGCAGCTTTGAGTGAACCCCGTCTATTTCTATGCCGCCGTCCTTGGGATGATAAAACCAAACGACATAAGCGTGATATTACGGTTGAAGAAACACGTGCACTGAAAGGTTTTTTCAATCTTTCTGCCGCTGATGGTGGTTGGCGCGTTGCCATTGTAGATGCAGCAGATGAGATGAACAGCTCAGCAGCCAACGCATTACTCAAAATCCTAGAAGAGCCGCCCGAGAAAACCATTATTCTATTGGTTAGTCATCAACCTGCCCGTCTGTTGCCAACAATCAGATCACGTTGCCGCGAATTGCGCTGCGAAAAGCTTTCTGGCGCGGATATGGCACAAGCCTTGTTTAATGCTGAATTCGAAGCGGGCCAAAACCCAGAAGCCCTTGCCGAATTGGCAGATGGTTCCGTTGGCGAAGCTATTCGGATCACATCCGAGGATGGTTTGAAACGTTATGCAGATTTGGTAAACTTGACAACCCAATCTCCACAAATGGATCGACCAACAGCATTAAGACTTGCAAATGCCTGCGTTGGTAAGAGTAATGAGCCTACATATGATCTTAGCCTACGTCTTATTCGCCAGATGCTTTCGCGGATCGCACGATTTGCAGCATTGCAACCCAACACATTACAAGAAGCCGCCCACGGAGAGGCCATAATGCTTGCCAAGCTTGGGCCGAACGTCCAAGCAGCACGTAAATGGGCTGATCTTTCAGCAGAATTAACGTCCAGATCTAATCATGCACGCGCAGTGAACCTTGACCCATCCAGCGTGATCCTAGATATGTTGCTCAAGATTAATGAAACTGCGCGGTCATAACACCGCTTAAGGCCTACTAAAATGAGTATACCTGCACAGATTGTCGACAGTCATTGTCACCTTGATTTTCCAGATTTCGAAGGCGAAATTCCACAACTTATCGAACGCGCACAAACCGCTGGTGTGACCCGTATAGTTACGATCTGCACGCGTTTGCGCAATGAACCTTCTGTACGTGCGATTGCAGAAGCCTATGATCCCATCTTTTATGCGGCGGGCACCCACCCCATGAGTGCCGCTGAAGAACCATTGGCCACATTAGACGAGCTGATTGCGTTAACCAAACACCCTAAAATGGTGGGTATTGGTGAAACAGGTTTGGACTATCACTACACCGCAGAAAGCGCTGATATTCAAAAGGAATCTCTACGAATTCACATTGCGGCAGCGCGTGAAACAGGCCTCCCTTTGATCATTCATGCACGTGCTGCAGATGATGATATGGCACGTATATTAACCGAGGAACATAAAGCAGGTGCATACAATTGCGTGATGCATTGTTTTTCCTCATCCCCAGAGCTGGGCAAAGTGGCATTAGATCTTGGATTTTACCTATCGATGTCAGGCATTGCCACATTCAAAAAATCACAAGAGTTGCGCGATATTTTTGCGACGGCCCCATTGGACCGCGTATTGGTTGAAACAGACAGTCCGTATCTGGCGCCTGTTCCTTATCGCGGCAAACGTAATGAACCTGCATACACAGCCCATACAGCTGAAACTGGTGCCGAAATCTTTGGTGTTAGCTATGATGATTTTGCCGCCCAAACCACTGCAAATTTTGATCGACTCTTTTCCAAAGCAGCTACATGGTCACCCGCATGACAAATGAATTACGATTTACGATTTTAGGCTGCGGATCATCTGGTGGCGTACCCCGCCTGGGCGGTAATTGGGGGGATTGCGATCCTGACAATCCCAAGAATGCGCGCCGTCGCTGCTCAATGATGGTGCAACGCATTACTGATGCGGGTAGTACCAACGTTCTGATCGATACATCTCCTGATATGCGCATGCAATTACTGGATGCTAAAATCAGTCATTTGGATGCAGTAATTTACACACATGCCCATGCTGATCACACGACGGGTTTGGATGATTTACGCCAATTTGTTTTGATGCAACGTGCACAAATGCCTGTTTATGCAGATAAAGATACACAAGCCGCCCTGCTCGATCGTTTCAATTATGCCTTTGTTCGTCCAGAAGGCAGTATGTATCCAGCCATCTTAAAGATGCATGATCTACAAGACGTCACAAAAGTTGAGGGTGCTGGCGGTGCTATTGAATTTATGGCACTTGAAGTGGATCACGGAACACCGGCCAAAGGGTTCCGCATTGATGATCTGGCCTATATCCCAGACGTCGTACGTATTCCTGATAAAACATGGCCCAAACTGGCTGGTTTGGATTGCTGGATTATCGACGCATTGCGCCGCACACCACATGCCACGCATACACATCTTTCAAATACGTTGGAGTGGATCGAGCAATTAAAACCACGCCGTGCTGTCATCACCAATATGCATATCGACTTAGATTATGATGATGTCATGGCTGAAACTCCCGAAAATACGATTCCAGCTTATGATGGTTTAACAATTAGTTACCCATTGTAATGCTCAGTAATCTAGAGATCATCTTGCCGGTCTTCCTTTTAATCGGTTTGGGGTATCTCTCAGCACTGCGCGGCCTTTTCAGCTCAGACAATTGCGATGTGGTGATGAAGTTTGCACAAACTTTTGCCATTCCTGCACTTTTATTCACGGCCGTTGCACGACTTGATCTTGCAACCGTATTTCAACCAGAGCTTTTAATCAGCTATTATACTGGCGCTGCATCCGTCTTTATCCTTGGTATATTGATCGCACGCATTGTTTTCAAACGCCGCCCAGGCGAAGCTGTTGCCATAGGCTTTAGCAGTATGTTTTCAAATACAGTGCTGTTGGGCTTGCCAATTATTGAACGCGCCTTTGGTATAGAAGCGTTACAGCCTGTTTATGCAATCATCGCGATACACGCGCCATTTTGTTATATTACTGGCATTACGACCATGGAATTAGCTCGTTCAGGTGGACAACCACTCGGGAAGACATTGAAGCGCATTACCCATGAAATCCTAACAAACACACTGACCATCGGTATCATTTTGGGCTTTGCCGTAAATTTATCTGGCTTACACCTACCTGATTTTGTCTGGTCCCCTATTAAAATGTTGGTCACTGCAGCTATTCCTGCAGCTTTATTTGCATTGGGTGGCATACTCGTGCGCTACAAATTGGCAGATCGTATTGGGGAAACCATTGTCGTCTTAATCCTGCGGTTGTTTATACATCCAGCGATTGCTTACACTTTATCCCATCACATATTTGCAATGC
Organism: Amylibacter sp.; assembly: GCA_965206885.1. Lineage (GTDB taxonomy): Bacteria > Pseudomonadota > Alphaproteobacteria > Rhodobacterales > Rhodobacteraceae > Amylibacter. The sequence goes on from CBDBLJ010000019.1 coordinate 823,126, forward strand.
CAACGGATTTTGTTCGCGCAGCAGTTTTGCTTTCAGCAATGGCACCAGGTGTAAACGTATATATCTTCGCAAATATGTATGATCGCGCAAAAGGTACGGCTGCCAACTCTGTCATCATCGGGACAGTAACAGCTATACTCTCTATTAGTTTTTGGTTGTATATTTTAGGAATTTAGATGCTCACTTTAACCAAATGAATAGCACTCACATCCATGTTTTGAGCACCAGCGACCGTCGCAACAATCTTACCATTCAAAAATATATCGCCTGATTGTCCATCCTCAGACGGTTTCCTGACTTCGTAGGATTTCGGCTGTAACACATTGATATTATTGGCCTGCTTTTCCACAGGGCACTACATCGCGTATTTCAGGCGATAGTTTCAAACGGTCAGAGAGTGTTGATCAGGCCTTTTCAGGTCTGGGCTTGCGCGTTCGCTGGGGCGGCATCCTGAAGGGTGCTTCGTTCCACGACAGGCCAACACAGCGCAGGATGCGTTTGGCGTCGGTTGTGGCCGGGCTGGGCATGGCATATTGTTCGCTGGTGCCCTTGCGCTTCAGGATGGAAATCTGAAGTCGGTCGAGTTCCCGACGGATGCGGGCCGGGCTCATCGGATGGCCCAGCATCTGCAGGCGCTTGCGCAGGTGTTGCAGGCAACAGAAGGCCATGTAGCAGATGGCGATATGGGCCTGTATCCGCCGCGGCGTCCAGTGATAGACGGGTCGGATTTTCAGGTCATGCTTGTTGGTGCGGAAGCAGGTTTCGATCAGCCAGAGCTGGTGATATTGGGCGATGGCCGCCTCGGGTGCGAGATCGTCCCTGCCATGAACGATGATGGCGTGCAGCCCGTCCCATTGGGCTGCCGCGTCGATCTTGTCCTGATCAAGTGTGATCTCGCCCGTATCGGGAAACGAGAGGAAGCGGGCATATCCCCGGTGACTGACACTGGCGGGGCTCCGGCTCCGCCGAAGCTTCTTTTGCAGGCGCTCAAGGGCCTTCTGGCGCTTGTGGGCATCCTTGCGGGCGCGGGCGGGCGAGAAGGTGACGATGATCCGGGCACCGTCATGCTCAATCACCTTGTAGCGCCCCGCCTCGGCAGCGCCCTCCGCCGCGCCGTGTCCGGCCCATGGCTTGTAACCGCCCGTGTCCAGGGCCTTGTCTTTCACGCCCGCCGGGGCCGACTTCAGGCGATAGCCCAGAATGAACGGCAGGCCTTTGGTGCGCAACATATCCTGATTGTCGGCGCTGAGCATCCCGGCATCTGCCACCAGCGTGATCTTTCCAAGCCTGTAGCGCTCTTCCAACCCCTTGATCGCGGCCTCAAGCGTATGGCCTTCCCACATATTTCCGGGAAACAGGTCATAGCCGACCGGCAAGCCGTCGGTGGTGACCATCAGCGCCAACACCACCTGACTGCGATGCGATTTCCCGTCCTTGCTGTACCCTTTGGCCAGCAAGCGGTCTGAAGCGTCGTGCGGATCCTCCCGATCGGTATCGAAGGCCAGTGTCGTGCAGTCGTAGAAAAGAATATCTACCGGTCCCGCCAGAAGCGTCTCCGCCGCCTCGTGTGACATCCGGCAGACCCGGTTGATCGTCGCCTCGTCCAGGTAGTCCATAGCCTGGTAGACCCGGTCCAGATTGAGGGTGATCCCGACCCTGTGGGCCAGTGCATCCACCGTTGCCCGCTTGCTCTCGGGCTGCGACAGGCGCGCCAGCACCAGTTCGCGTAAAATGCGATCGCTGCTCTTGCGCCGGGAGCCCAGAAGCCCATTCCAGCCCAGGCCGGAATAAACCTCCCCCATCACATCGCGCAAGCCAAGCGACAGGCGGGACTCTTCGCGGCACTCCCCAAGATCGACATTCAGTTTTTCCGGACGCGGGGCGGTGCGCACAAGCGTCGCCAGATCGGCATATTCCGTTGGGGTGAACAGTTCCATCTGCGCGGACTGTGCGGTACGCAGTTCTTCCATGATCCTGCCGGCCAGGCGCTTTAGGTCCTCGACCTCAGTGTCGTTATGCGCGATGCCGACATGCCGGACGACCTTCTGGCGAACCTTCTGACCGGTGCGCACCGACTGGACGATCTGGATGCGGGTGCGCTTGCGTTCGGGATCATGTTTGGTGCGGATGAACATGTGCGGGAGTGTAGCGGAACCTCCAGAAACCGCAACCCCCAATTGCCATTGGGGGCACTACTTTGCCCTCCCGGAAGCCAGGGCCTGAAGTTAAACAAAAAAACACCCGACAAGCCGACAAAACCTACGAACTCAGGACCAGAGCTTTTAATCAGCTATTATACTGGCGCTGCATCCGTCTTTATCCTTGGTATATTGATCGCACGCATTGTTTTCAAACGCCGCCCAGGCGAAGCTGTTGCCATAGGCTTTAGCAGTATGTTTTCAAATACAGTGCTGTTGGGCTTGCCAATTATTGAACGCGCCTTTGGTATAGAAGCGTTACAGCCTGTTTATGCAATCATCGCGATACACGCGCCATTTTGTTATATTACTGGCATTACGACCATGGAATTAGCTCGTTCAGGTGGACAACCACTCGGGAAGACATTGAAGCGCATTACCCATGAAATCCTAACAAACACACTGACCATCGGTATCATTTTGGGCTTTGCCGTAAATTTATCTGGCTTACACCTACCTGATTTTGTCTGGTCCCCTATTAAAATGTTGGTCACTGCAGCTATTCCTGCAGCTTTATTTGCATTGGGTGGCATACTCGTGCGCTACAAATTGGCAGATCGTATTGGGGAAACCATTGTCGTCTTAATCCTGCGGTTGTTTATACATCCAGCGATTGCTTACACTTTATCCCATCACATATTTGCAATGCCAACGGATTTTGTTCGCGCAGCAGTTTTGCTTTCAGCAATGGCACCAGGTGTAAACGTATATATCTTCGCAAATATGTATGATCGCGCAAAAGGTACGGCTGCCAACTCTGTCATCATCGGGACAGTAACAGCTATACTCTCTATTAGTTTTTGGTTGTATATTTTAGGAATTTAGATGCTCACTTTAACCAAATGAATAGCACTCACATCCATGTTTTGAGCACCAGCGACCGTCGCAACAATCTTACCATTCAAAAATATATCGCCTGATTGTCCATCCTCAGACGGTTTGATCGCCACTTTTGGCGCAACACTTTCGCCTGTAATTGGGTCTTCAATGGCCATGTATTCCAATTCAACGTAATCATTGCTATCATCAAAACCAACCAACAAAGGTGGTACGAATGATCTGGCTTCGATTAATTCTTCATCAGACAGACGTTCTGTAAAATCGCTTTGCGGTGCATTATCCAAATCCATTTCCCAATTTGCTAACATACGGTCACGAACACGGTTGCGCAAAAAAGTTGTGCGTTCATCTACACTCAGCTCATCAAGGTTTTCATCTGTGTGAAGAGAGCCCACTTCTGCTTCATTCAAACGAGGAGTATCGCGTAAAAGATGTTTGGTGAAATCGTAATCTTGCTCATCAGATTGCGCAAACAAGGTTGCTTTCGCTGCATTAAATTTTTCAGCCCAAGTGCCAATTCTATCTGATGTGGTATTCATTTCTGGAATGTTATTTAACATTACCTGTACTCCTAAAACTCGTAAAAACCCCGACATACACCCGTCGATTGATAAAGGATTTAGAGGCCAATTACGGCAATTCTAAGCTACAAAAAGGGAATTTTAACGTTCAATTCAGTTCCATAAACAACGCTTCCATCAAACACCCCATACTTCCTTAGATAAATTATTTTCTATTTAGTGGCTCAAACCCCCCTGAATCTCCTCAAAAATCATAACTCATTAGGGCAACTGACACATTTATGCCCAAATTCCTCGGCATATTTTGGGTACGTACCGTGAGCAGTAAGTACAAATAGCAATAAGAACGTAAAAAACGTTCATTTAACGAGGGAATGCAAACATGGCCGTTTTAAAGGTTATTCTATGCACCACAGTTTTTTTCCACGTGCAAAGCACAACGACATGGGCTGAATATGTATCATCGAACACACAGCATGAAGGAGTTGTAATATGGTAGCTCCTCTTTCATCCAAAACTGCATTCCACAATGCAGTAGCTGTACCACCACAGATTGTAACACGTAAAACGTCAGGGAGCGTCACCGACACCACACATAGTGGCTTTGCAGCCAATACGAATATCATGACATCCTTTGGCGATGTCAGAGTTCAAAATTTAGAAGTTGGTGCCCGTGTCATCACACGCGATCATGGTATGCAAACTGTGCGTTGGATTGGCTCTCATAAAGCACGCATTACTCCAAAGAATGCACCGATCGTAATCCAACAATCTGTTTTAAAGAACACACGTGATCTGATCTTATCCCCAGAGCACCGCATTTTGTTCAAAGGCGAGCAGGCTGAATTGATGTTTGGGCAATCCGAAGTTTTAGTTCCAGCCAAAGCGTTCTTGAACAATGACCGCGTATATCAAGTTGTTGGTGGTGTTGTTGAATATTATCACGTCCTCTTTGATCGCCACGAGATCATTTATTCCGAAGGCACTTCGACTGAGAGTTATCACCCGAATGAAGTGAATATAACGTCATTTGATCAAGAGATTCGTGAAAGCCTATATAAAGTGGCTCCACATCTACAATCCAATCCAAAGAGTTTTGGACCATCCATCCGAACATGTTTGAACGTTGAAGAAGCACGCCTTCTAAATATCTAAGCGCATAAGGGGCTATGTTTCCATAGGCCCCTTACGACCATTAGCTTGTTCATAAAGATAATAAACTTTGGTTAATTACCAAATCACCCCAAAAATGCATAAATCAACGTAAAGCTTACAAAGCCTACGATCAAACCTAAAACTATTCCTGAAGCAAACACTGTCGCAATTAGCATTACTCAAACTCACATTACTTGTTACACACTATCGCCGTTACTGGCCTCTCCTTAAAACCACTGAACAACTACCGACTTTCGTCGGTAGGTTCACGTTTTGAATGTAATTCAAGATACTGACGAATAACGTCATCCGTCACATTTCCACTCGTCGTTGAAAAATAGCCTCTAGCCCAGAACCGTTGCCCCCAATAGCGTTTGCGTAATTCGGGGTACTCCCGCTGTATCTTGTATGAGGACCTCCCTTTTACGCGTTGCATCACCTTTGAAATTGGGACGTGCGGCGGGACTGACACAAACATATGCACATGGTCGGTAGACAATACGCCTTTTTCAATGTGTACGCCCAATTCATTGCACGTTTGTCGTATCAATGTCCGAATACGCTCACGCATTTCACCACGCAGCACCTTGTAACGATATTTTGTTACCCAAACGATATGGTATCTGTGATAATATCTGCTATGACTTCCAGTAGAATAGATCATAAGGTTTCCTTCCATTTTAAGACCTTACCGCAACGCTGGGTCTTAAAATGGAAGGAAACCTTATGTAAATAACGCTAAAGCTGACCAGCTAAAAGCTGGTGGTTTTAACCAATTATTGGAAAATAAATTATGACACAAATATGTTTCGATTTGGTCTGTTTTTTGACTTTAGTAAATAGTAGACACGCCTGTGAAGCTTTTTATTCAAAAAAGTCCATAAAACATATACTTAAGTTATTATGGTGGCGATGATTATTTATAATCAACCTTAAGTGGCTACTAAGAGTCTACAGTTTTTCTATTCAAACGCGAATTTGTAGACCCTAGTTTTACGTTTTAGGCCCCTGTCCAAGACCCTGTATTCTTTAAGAGCGGCCATGGTTCAACCAAATCACCCCGAAGAGGTAAAACATTTTCAGCAACCATAACATTCATTGGGTCAACCATCACCAAACGTTCTGCCCCCATGAAGTTATCCACCTCAGGACCATCCCAAATAATTTCCGCACGTCCAGTCAGGAATACAGCACGTCCAGTTGGACACCTCTAAAAACCTATCTTTTAGGTGTATTTTGTGATTCAATATTTTCAGGAGGATATTTTGATGCACGAAGCAGGATTGTTTGATTTTTCTGATCATCTTGAGCGTTTGTCTAAAACAGGCGACCCACTTGTCGCGCTTTCTGAGCATGTGGATTTTGAGATGTTTCGGTGTGCACTGACAAGTGCACTTAACTATGGAGAGCGTCCACAGGGGGGTCGTCCGCCCTATGATGCGGTTATGATGTTTAAGATTTTGATATTAGCGTCGATGCATAATTTAAGTGATGAGCGGATGGAGTTTCTGATCCGCGATCGTTTTAGCTGGTTGCGTTTTCTTGGTTTGCAAATTGGGGAGCCGACGCCAGATCAAAAGACCATTTGGGTGTTTCGGGAGAAGTTGACCCAAGCGGGTGTGTTGACTGATTTGTTTGCAACCTTTGAGGATCATTTACGTAATCGGGGTTACAAACAAACTGGGGGACAAATTGTAGACTCATCGCTGATTGCAGCCCCACGCCAACGTATGACTTCAAGCGAGAAAGCCCGCGCCAAGGCTGGCGAAGATGCAAAAGATATCTGGCCTGATAATCCAGCCAAGGCGGCACAGAAGGACACCGACGCACGGTGGATGGTCAAGTATAGCAAGGCTAAAACGACCAAGACGGGTGAGAAAGATGCGGGGTTAGTTGATATTTCCGTACCTCACTTTGGCTATAAAAACCACATCAGCATTGACCGTAAGTTTCGGTTTATCAGAGGTGAAAAAACAACAGATGCAGCGCGCTATGACGGTCATGAGTTGGCGTCAGTGCTCACCAAGGACAATCGTTCTGGCAAGGTTTGGGCCGATACAGCTTACCGCACCAAGAGCAATGAGGCATGGCTTAAGGCCAATGGATTTTTCTCCCACATCCACCGTAAAAAACCAAAAGGCAAACCAATGCCCAAACACATCGAGCGCGGTAATGCGACACGTTCTATATTTCGCACCTGTGTCGAGCATGTCTTTGGTCATCAGAAGGGCCCGATGGATTTATCCATTAGAACCATCGGAATTCAACGCGCCACAACAAAGATGACACTCGCCAACATAACCTACAATATGAAGCGTCTCATCTTCCATGAACGACGGCAAGCCACAGCCTGAATCCGTCTAGAATTCAGAAATACCCGCTCAGGCGGCTCCATAAAGCATGAATGCCGCATAAAACGGAACAAAACAGGCTTTTTTTGCGTCAAAAAGCAGCCTGCCGTAAAAAATGCCTATCAAATACCTCTGGAATTAGCGGTTAATCGAGGTGTCCAGTTTCAAACTCAGGGAGGAACATGCCAACACGCCCGTCCGCAGCGATATTGCCCAATGTATTATAGAAACGGTTGCCCGAGAAATCTGGGAAGACTAAACGCCCCTCTTCCGTTACTTTGACAAACCCAGGATGCCCGCCACGATGGGATGCATCAATACCACTACGTGGATCACCATCAATATCTGAGGTACGAGATGCAATGAAAAAGGTATCCGCGGCTTCAATGATTTTCTGTGCACCAGCATTTACACTTTGCGATTGAACAATCCTTTGCGCATCAGGCACCAACGCATGTAAATTCACATCACGACGTTGAATGTATTGCGGGCAATTCCCATAGCTTTGATCCACGGTTACAGTTAACCCATGATCCGTGACACGATCGATTACACCATTCATTCTATTACGGCGGCGCGTTTCCAATTCAATGCCAACAAAACCAAGTTTATCCTTTGGGTTAATTTGCAAGTTCAGGTGGTCATGTAAAACAGGCAAAGCCCCAATCTGTAACGTGCGATTGTCAGGAGAATGCATAAAACCACGCTGCCCGAAAGCAGCAGTGGTCCATGGTTGCCCTTCGTCATCAAGCGCACCCATGATAATCATCGGCAACATTTGATAAAACGAACGGTGCTGATCAGGCATAAAATCACGGATAGCGCGTGGTGCAAATGAATAAGTTCAGATAGATGTGAGACTGTTTTTTTGTTGCCAAGATTTAGGCGGCCTCGGAGACTGAGTATTGTAAAAAACCAACTCACGAGGCCAATATGCAAATCATAAGACTGCACAAGAACGTTTATAAACTTTATGCTTGGGCGCGGACACAAGAATGTTTGGATGCGTACCGTATCAAATACGAAGACACGGTTCGGCAATGGGAAGCTTTACGCGCAGAGGGTGTTTCTCTAGCAAAATGCGCTGAATTTGTCGGCATCTCTCGGTCTACTTATTATCGCTACAAGCGGGTTTTGAAGGATTTGGCGCAAGGGATTATGCCGCCATCAAAGGCCCCAAAACACCGCAATAAGTCACAGTGGGGTGAGGCAGAAAAACAGTTGGTGCTCGAAATTCGCCGCGACAATAAAACCTACGGTAAGGAAAAAATAGGGGCCATCTTGCGGCGCGATAAAAACCAAATCATAAGCGATAGCACCGTGGGGCGTATCTTGGGTTTTCTACGCAAGAAAGGCCTGATTACACGATCAAGGTCTGCACCACAAAAGCGCAAGCGTAACTTCTCCAAGGGCCACGCCAAAGGATGGAAATATAAGGATTACAAAGATATAGAGATTGGAGAACGTGTGCAGATCGACCACATGACTGCCACGAAAAACGGCGTCACCTGCAAGCACTTTCAGGCCTGGGAACGGCGTAGCAAGCACATCCACGCGCAAATTTATTCGAATGCCACCGCACGCTCTGCCAAACGGTTTTTGGAAGAGCTTGTGGAAATAGCTCCCTATAAAATCCTCTCAATTCAAGTTGATGGTGGCTCCGAGTTTATGGCCGATTTTGAGACGGCGTGTGAGCAGATGAAAATCCCGCTCATTGTATTGCCGCCAGCCAGACCGAAATACAATGGTGGCGTTGAGCGTGGAAACCGCACCTTCCGCGAGGAATTCTATGATTGTTGTGATCTGATTGCCGATAGCATTGGAGCTATGCGGTTTGAACTGAGAAAAGCTGTCGAAAAATATAACACATTCAGACCACATCACGCCTTGAAAGGTAAGACACCCATGGAGTACCTTCGAATCACTCAGGCCGAAGCCGCGTGAGTCTCAAAACACATGAACCTATACACAAATTTCGCCACATCTTCGGCAACGCCGAGTTTGTTTTGCACAAGCAGCTCACCTTCGTGAAATACAGAGTTATCCGACATGATCACGCTGCCTCTGGCACAGGTGAACGCACCATGCCAACAAAACCAGGGTGTGCTTCGATACGGGATAACCAAGCGCCGATTGCAGGATAAGGATCTAAGCTAATGCCACCTTCTGGAGCATGCGCAATATAGCTGTAACCTGCTACATCAGCGATTGTAATCGCAGTTCCTGCTAAAAAATCACGTTTTACAAGCATTGGCTCTAACAATGCAAACAATGTAACTGTTTTCGTTTTAGCCACGTCATAATCAAACGACATGCCAAATAATTTAACAAGCCGTGCAACACACGGACCAGCAAAGATATCCCCTGCAGCAACAGACAACCAACGTTGCACTTCCGCAGCTTTAACTGGATCTGTTGGCATCCATGCATAATCGGTTCCGTATTTTTGAACCAGATACACCAATATGGCATTCGAATCTGATAAGGTTGTGCCATTATCATCTATCGCTGGCACTTGCCCAAATGGACTTAGCTCCAAAAACTCTGGTGCTTTATGTGCACCATTCATCATATCCAAATCTATGGTCGTGTAAGGAATGTCCAAGAAAGACATCATCAATTCTACACGGTGACAATGACCAGACATAGGGCTGCGGTATAATTTGATAGGTGTTGCAGAAGGTGCAAATTTAGCGTTCATAGTTTTAGTTCCAATATAAAGGGTGGTCAGCAAACTTGCCTAACCATTTAAATACACTTATAAGGGTTATATGAAGCGAATGCAAAATAATTTTATTTTTATCGCCAACAATCTCGGTTTGGATTTTGTGAATACAATCATCATGCGTGATGGTGCGCATTACGACACGTTCAAAATCCCCGATGATTTAGCGCATTGGTTTGCCGCAGCGGAAATAAATGTTGCAGGTGAGATCGATCAAATCGTATTTGAAAAAGCCATTTTACTGCGATCATCCATTAAGAATTGCGTAAAAGCTTTAAGTCACGGTAACGAATTGAACCATGATGATATTAATGTACTGAATGCAGCGTTGAAACACCGACAAGAAACTCAAACGTTAAGCTTGGAAAACCAAACATTACGATTTGATACATCACAAAATGCGCACACCCCATTAAGCGCATTAGGCCAAATCAGCTTTCAGACCGCAAAATTACTGACAAGTGACAATACTTCACGCATCAAACCATGTTCTAACCCAAATTGCATTCTCACGTTCAACGATACATCCAAATCAGGCAGACGCCGTTGGTGCTCGATGGAAATTTGCGGCAATCGCGCCAAAGCATCAAAGCATTATCACTCGCATAAAGAGTAGAAATGGTGCGGCCGAGAAGACTCGAACTTCCACGGGTCTTACCCCACAGCGACCTCAACGCTGCGCGTCTACCAATTCCGCCACGGCCGCACTTTGAGGTAAGGCGCGTATACCGAAGGGTGCAGCGCTTGTGAAGAGGATATTGCAGTACTTTCAAACATAAACGACCACCAAAGACATATATTGGTGGTCGTATTTATAATTCGCTTATTATTGTGCCGTAAAAACAGGTAAAGAGAAGGCCGCCGTTGATTTCGTGACCACCTCTTCTGGCTCTGTTGCACCCAATTGCAATGCCGCTGCTTGTATCAAATCTGGGCGCTCTGTTTGGGCTGGTGCAAAGACTGCTGGCTGACCTGATGCAAGCGCGTCATTGGCAGATGTATACCACTGCAAAGCCAGATCATTGCGTTGAAGCGTGCCAAAACCATTCACCAAATGATGCCCCAACAATTCGCCATATGCGGGTTGACCCAACGCAACCAAAATAAGGGTCGAGGCCAGTGCAACATCCGCATTATCTGTACGGTACCCAACACCAAGACAAATATTTGCCGTATGGCTTAACTGTGCAGGTGACATGCCTGTGGACAACACTTTAGTTCCTGTTTGCGCAACAACCTCTTTTCGACCAGTCAAAGACAACGCCGATATCTGATCTTTGAATGAGGGCCCAAGCGTTTCGCATTGTGCTTGCATTTCAGATACGCTGACGCCAGTAACGTTTGCACTCAAGTCTTCGCTTTGTGCAATAGCGTAAATACGCGCCAAACAAAACTGCTCACTCAAGGCAAAGGCTGGGTCAGTGATATTTGACGCCTTTGTATAGCCGCCATTGGTATTTGTGACCAAATTGATTTGATTACAGTGATTGGCAATTGAGCCTGTATCAGATGCTTGTCCAAAACTAGGCAATGAAAATGCCGCTGTATCTGTTTGATTACCCCCCGTTTGATAGGATGTAACTGTGGTTATTGCCCCACTCGCCATTTCCTGTTGCGTGTGCTTTAACAATCCACGCTGGCCATATTCTGAGCTTGCAATAATGTTTGATGTTCCTGCACCACCCGCAATAGAGCTGTGATAACTATTCACCAGAACAGTCCTTTCAAACGCGGTCAATTGGCCTGTTTGTGGGTACCCCATAAAGGTCTGATAAGATGAAACCGCATTGCGTGTGTTATGCCCAAACACACCATCTGGTGTGCCCGCTGGAAAATTAAAGTGGTTCAGCGATGTTTGCACATCCCTATTCCGCTGCTTTTGTGCAGAATTGTAGCTAGACTTACGATGATATGTTTTGGTCGTTCGGCGTGCATTAGCGCGCGCTTCGGCTTGTTTCTTTTTATGCACTTGATCGACAATGACACCGCCAACGACGCCTCCAACGGCAGCACCCACGAGCGCATCACCAAGGTCAGCAGACGCTTGTTGCGCAGGAATGATTGTTAACGATGCGACTGCGTATGCAGAAATTGCAGATTTACGGAACATAAGAACCTCCTCATAAATAGACTCAGATTTTACGCAAAGCCGCATTCACAAAAAAGGGTTTGATCCAATTAACAGCAAAATGAGCGGTGTTACACTGATTATAAGCGGCCTTCCTCTCATTTTCGGAAATTGACACGGGTTTTGAAATGGGTCACTGCTGCGCTTATGGTTACCTGGACACATAGCACCGCATATATCGATTACCCAACTGCCATTGCGCAGATGGAAGATCACGTCGAACAAATGATTATGGGCGATAGTCCAGAACAAATCTGGTTGTTAGAGCACCCGCCACTTTATACCGCTGGGACAAGCGCAGATCTTGCAGATCTTACAGATCCAGATCGGTTCCCTGTCTACCAAAGTAAACGTGGCGGACAGTATACATACCATGGCCCAGGGCAGCGTATTGCCTATACTATGCTCGACCTAAATCACCGTGGGAAAGATGTGCGAAAGTTTGTACAACAACTAGAGGATTGGGTTATTCAAACCTTGGCTGAATTTGGTGTCAAAGGCGAACGCCGCGAAGGTCGTGTCGGCGTTTGGGTTATTCGCAAAGACAAACCTCTGACTGCACTGGGCACCTACCCCGAAGATAAGATCGCTGCCATCGGCGTACGCCTTCGCAAATGGACCAGCTTTCACGGCATTAGCATCAATGTAGAACCCAATTTAGAGCACTACAGTGGCATTGTTCCTTGTGGAATTGCAGAACACGGCGTGACCAGCTTAGTAGAGCTTGGCTTGCCTGTAACGATGGACGATGTCGATATTGTCTTGAAACAGAAGTTTACGGAAGTGTTTGGAGAGCAATAAGAATTGCAAAATAAAGTGACTTACGGTTATCTTAAATAGAATACATAAAAATAAGAATACGTTAAAAAACAGGCTCGATAAAAATGAAAAATACGTTATTCAAGCTGCTTTTAGTAGCTGCCTCAGTCTTATTCTTCGGGGTGGTATTTTTTCTTATTCTAAATGTAATGCCCTACAAACAAGACAATGGCACATTATTCATTTTTGACTTAGGTAGCGCTTTTCGCGTTCAAATGGCAATGAGCGCCGTCGCACTACTTGGATATTTTGTGGTGATGCTTTTACCAGACCAAAAAAGCAGTTTACGTGCAAGAAAAGCGATACTCATCATTTGGGGCATCGTGCTAATAGTTTCAGTGCCTTTTGCTGTTATTCAGTCACTCTTTGGTAAAAACGAAGTTGAACCAATTTTGGTTTTTTTACGAGACAATCAAATGGACGATATGGTGTCCATTGGGCTGGACGGATTTAAAGAACCCATTCAGCTTTGGCTTATTTTAACCACAACCATAATTCTCTCCTCTTTACTTTTATTGAAACAGAAAAAGCATTTTGAGAAAATCTTATTGGTATTATCCTTTATTCTTTTAGCTGTCTCACCCTTGGTCCAGTATATTGGCAACATTATAATACCAAATGCTGAACAACAGGCGTTTAATATAAATGAGCGCGTCCATGCGCCTGAAATCTTAGAAAAACCTGATATTCAAAAGAATCTTGTGATCATATATCTAGAGAGCGTCGAAAGAAGCTATGGACAAATCCCTGAATTCACATCTTTTTATAAACCTATCCAAAACCTTGCCGACCAAGCAGTTGAGCTTACTAATATTATAGAAACAACAGGTACAAATTATACAATTGCAGGGATAATCGCTACACAATGCGGTATTCCCTTACTCTCAAATGGCTTAAAGACCGTTGCTTTTCAAAATAATACTGAAAAATCTATGACGGGTTTTCTCCCCAAAGTTCACTGCCTTGGCGACCAATTAAAAGAAGATGGATATACGCTTTCTTATATGAATGGAGCCTCTCTCGATAGGTTTTCAAAACGTGGCTTTCTGAGAGAACATGGATACACTCGTCTACTTGATAAGGCTGATATCCCGTATGAGCAAAAAGTAAATCGAGAGAATGTATGGGGGCTTAATGACGCTTTACTTTTTGAACTCGCGCGCGAAGAATTTGATACTCTTGCCTCTGCAAAAAAGCCATTTGTGCAAAGCATGTTAACGATTTCAACGCATGGGCCCGATGCATTCTTAGACAATGATTGCAGCCCAGCACCAAACATGACAAGCCAAATCCCTCGCGCGATACAATGTACGGGTCAATTGATATCCAAATTTGTGGACCACATTCAGAAAAGTGATGTTGGCAAGGATACAATCATAGTGCTTCTGAGCGATCATCTATCGTTTTTCAACACAACACGAGATCAAATCAATAAAATCGGCAAAAACAGACGAAACCTATTTTTAATATTGGATAATAACGCCCAAGAAAAAATAGACCGACATATTGCCTCCTTTGATCTCTACCCAACTCTGATGGAAACACTGGGATACAAACTCAAAGACGGTCGTGCGAACCTCGGGTTTTCAATCTACAGCCCGCTTCAAAATTTAACAGAAGAAATGGGTGTGAAAAAAATCAACAGAATATTTAAAAATAACCCCGCTCTTGCAGGGCATCTATGGCGTGATCAATAACGATTAATAACAACGGTCCAAAGTCAGTCACTAAACCTAAAGAAAACGTTACCGTCCAATGCTTGCGCTGTTCGATTTGGCTTGCCACTATAGAACAACACTTAAAGGATAGGATACTCAAAGATGTTACGATTAGCCCTGAGCTTAACCACCCTCTTCTTTACAACATTTGCATCCTACGCCCAAGAAGTGGAGCAACCAATGACTTTGGAACGCATGGGTGAAATCGTGCTAAGTTTGGATGAGACTGCACAATCAAATCAAAATATGTTCCAGATGACAATCCAAGATGTGCCCGTACTTATAATAACAGATACACAAGCAGACCGTATGCGCGCCATGGTTCCTATTCGTTCCGCCGATGGTATGACCCAAGACGAAATCACACGTGTCATGCAAGCCAATTTTGATACGGCCCTTGATGCTCGCTACGCAATTGCTCAGGGCCGCCTTTGGGGTGTCTTTATACATCCGCTATCCCCTTTAAAGAAAGATCAATTCATTTCTGGACTAGGACAGGCAGTGAATATCGCGAAAACATACGGCACGCTTTACACAGGCGGGTCATTGAATTTTGGTGCAGGCGATAGCGTGCCATTGCAACGTCAATTGATCGACGATCTACTGAAAAAAGGCGATGCGATTTAACCTTACGCATAAATTCCGCCTAAACCTCTCTAAAAAATACTGTTTTCCCCTGCGACAAGCCGCCCCGCTTGTCAAATGCGGCGTTAGAGTGAATAAGTTCAGATAGATGTGAGACTGTTTTTTTGTTGCCAAGATTTAGGCGGCCTCGGAGACTGAGTATTGTAAAAAACCAACTCACGAGGCCAATATGCAAATCATAAGACTGCACAAGAACGTTTATAAACTTTATGCTTGGGCGCGGACACAAGAATGTTTGGATGCGTACCGTATCAAATACGAAGACACGGTTCGGCAATGGGAAGCTTTACGCGCAGAGGGTGTTTCTCTAGCAAAATGCGCTGAATTTGTCGGCATCTCTCGGTCTACTTATTATCGCTACAAGCGGGTTTTGAAGGATTTGGCGCAAGGGATTATGCCGCCATCAAAGGCCCCAAAACACCGCAATAAGTCACAGTGGGGTGAGGCAGAAAAACAGTTGGTGCTCGAAATTCGCCGCGACAATAAAACCTACGGTAAGGAAAAAATAGGGGCCATCTTGCGGCGCGATAAAAACCAAATCATAAGCGATAGCACCGTGGGGCGTATCTTGGGTTTTCTACGCAAGAAAGGCCTGATTACACGATCAAGGTCTGCACCACAAAAGCGCAAGCGTAACTTCTCCAAGGGCCACGCCAAAGGATGGAAATATAAGGATTACAAAGATATAGAGATTGGAGAACGTGTGCAGATCGACCACATGACTGCCACGAAAAACGGCGTCACCTGCAAGCACTTTCAGGCCTGGGAACGGCGTAGCAAGCACATCCACGCGCAAATTTATTCGAATGCCACCGCACGCTCTGCCAAACGGTTTTTGGAAGAGCTTGTGGAAATAGCTCCCTATAAAATCCTCTCAATTCAAGTTGATGGTGGCTCCGAGTTTATGGCCGATTTTGAGACGGCGTGTGAGCAGATGAAAATCCCGCTCATTGTATTGCCGCCAGCCAGACCGAAATACAATGGTGGCGTTGAGCGTGGAAACCGCACCTTCCGCGAGGAATTCTATGATTGTTGTGATCTGATTGCCGATAGCATTGGAGCTATGCGGTTTGAACTGAGAAAAGCTGTCGAAAAATATAACACATTCAGACCACATCACGCCTTGAAAGGTAAGACACCCATGGAGTACCTTCGAATCACTCAGGCCGAAGCCGCGTGAGTCTCAAAACACATGAACCTATACAAGAGACAGTTGTCTCATTGGGATCAACAGGGTATCACACAAATGGGAAACTGCGAGCCTAGCAATAGGGATTCGCAGCAATAATAAGTGTTAAGGAGAGACACATGGCAGACGCAGCCGCACATGATCACGCCCGCCCGGGCTTTTTCACACGTTGGTTTATGTCCACAAACCACAAGGATATTGGTATCCTTTATCTGTTCACAGCAGGTTTGTTGGGCTTCATTTCAGTCGCATTCACAGTATTTATGCGCATCGAACTTATGGAACCAGGTGTTCAACACATGTGTTTGGAAGGCGCAAGCCTTGTAGCATCTGCTGTTGAAGACTGTACACCAAACGGACACCTTTGGAACGTTCTGATCACTGGCCACGGCATCTTGATGATGTTCTTTGTGGTTATTCCAGCCCTATTTGGCGGCTTTGGTAACTACTTCATGCCATTGATGATCGGTGCACCAGACATGGCGTTCCCTCGTATGAATAACCTTTCATACTGGATGTACGTTGCTGGCGCTTCACTTGCCGTTTGTTCATTGATCTTGCCAGGCGGCAACGGTCAAGCTGGTTCTGGCGTTGGTTGGGTACTTTACGCGCCGCTTTCAACAAAAGAAGCTGGCTTCTCAATGGACTTCGCAATCTTTGCGGTTCACGTATCAGGTGCCTCTTCAATCTTGGGTGCGATCAACATGATCACAACATTCTTGAACATGCGTGCTCCTGGCATGACATTGCACAAGACGCCTTTGTTTGCTTGGTCAATCTTTGTAACAGCATTCTTGATCCTTCTCTCTTTGCCGGTTTTGGCTGGCGCGATCACAATGCTTTTGACAGACCGTAACTTCGGCACAACCTTCTTTGACGCATCAGGCGGCGGCGATCCAATCTTGTACCAACACCTTCTATGGTTCTTTGGACACCCAGAAGTGTACATGATCATCGTTCCTGGCTTTGGTATCGTGTCTCACGTGATTGCAACATTCTCACGCAAACCGATCTTTGGCTACTTGCCAATGGTTTACGCGATGGTTGCAATTGGTGCTCTAGGCTTCGTTGTTTGGGCACACCACATGTACACAGTTGGTATGTCTCTGACACAGCAATCTTACTTCATGCTGGCCACTATGGTGATAGCGGTTCCAACAGGGATCAAAATCTTCTCATGGATTGCAACGATGTGGGGTGGTTCTATCACGCTTAAAACACCTATGCTGTTCGCATTCGGTTTCTTGTTCTTGTTCACTGTAGGTGGCGTAACAGGTATCGTTTTGTCTCAAGCTGGTGTTGACCGTGCATACCACGATACATACTACGTTGTAGCGCACTTCCATTATGTGATGTCACTGGGTGCGGTTTTCTGTATCTTTGCTGGTATCTACTACTGGATCGGCAAGATGTCTGGCCGTCAGTACCCGGAATGGGCAGGTCAATTGCACTTCTGGGCTATGTTCATCGGTGCGAATGTTACCTTCTTCCCACAACACTTCTTGGGTCGCCAAGGTATGCCACGTCGTTACATCGACTACCCAGAGCAATTCGCTTACTGGAACGAAATCAGCTCATACGGCGCATTCCTATCATTCGCTTCATTCATCTTCTTCATCGGCATCGTGTTCTACACAATCCTTTGGGGTAAGAAAATCGAAGAGAATTCATATTGGGGTGAAGGTGCAGACACATTGGAATGGACACTTCCAAACCCACCGCCAGAGCACACATTCGAAATTCTTCCAACACAGGACATGTGGGATAAAACCCCTAACCATTAATCGGATATGACTTCGAATACTGAAATATCAAAGGCCGATGCACAAGCGTCGGCCTTTTTTACAGCGATCAAACGCGATGATCCCCCTGTACTTGATCATTATGTGAAACCCATTAAATCCCTCTCAAACAAGGGGTTTGTAAATGTTATCACAATCGCAGCTATTGCATTGAGCATCCCACTGCTCGCTCTATTAGGCACAATCGCCCTATGGATGCTCCTGCCCCACCTGCTGCTGACCATCGGCTTGTTATGGTATTTCATCCGCCGCAACGACACAGACCGCGATGTCTATGAACATATCCTCATCTGGAAAGACACCATCGCCGTCCACCGCCATAACCCACGCAAGCCCGATCAATATTGGACAGGTAACCCCTATTGGGTAAAGCTAAAAACGCGCGATACACGCACGATTCAAAACTACCTAACACTGACAGGCGCAGACCGTGAGATAGAATTAGGGGCGTTTCTAAGCCCAGCGGAACGCGTAGAGTTGAAACATCAGATCGAAGATACGATTAAAGCGTTGTGATTCAAAAGATTGAAGCGCGCATCTTAATATCCGCTATACGTACAAAATCCTTGTTTTAATAATGTACTAATGATCACTTTGACCTATTCTCATCATATAATTTATTGAAAGAATTGATATGTCAAAACGTCCTTTAAATCAAAAAACCATCGGTATCCTCGGTGGTTGCTCAAATGTAGCCACGAGTGAATATTATCGTTTTCTCAATACAGGCGTTAACAAACGCCTTGGTGGTTGGGAAATTGCAAAAACATTGATTGCTGGAATGAATTTCGGCAATATTGAATCTTTTGTTCGCCAAGATGATTGGGACGGACTTACGGAATACATGCGTGGTAAAATTGAAAGTCTTGTTGCTGGAGGTGTGAACCGCCCCTAGTTTACCGGAGTGATTTTAGTCCGTCATTCTGCAGCAATATCATATTGATTTAGGGTTTCATAGAAATTCCTTTCAGCTTGTGCAGGTGGTATATATCCGATTGGCCCAAAGAGCCTGTCATTGTTGTACCAATCAACCCAAGTTAGAGTTGCCATTTCGACATCACTTTTACCTTGCCATGGTCCTTGATGTTCAATCACTTCGGTCTTGTACAATCCGATCATATTCTCAGCGAGTGCATTATCATAACTATCACCAACGCTCCCAACGGATGGCTCAATTCCAGCATCGATTAATTTTTCTGTATATTTGATCGACAAATATTGAACGCCTCTGTCTGAGTGGTGGATCAACTGGCCAGATTGAGGGTTTCGAGCGTGGATACCCTGGTTCAGAGCATCAAAGACCAAAGCCGTATTCGGAGAATGTGAGACCTTCCATCCAACGATATATCGTGCAAAGACATCAATCACAAAAGCAACATATACAAACCCAATGGCCGTACTGACATAGGTGAAATCAGCGACCCACAAAACGTTAGGTGCGGGAGCTGTGAATATACGATTTACCTTATCCTTAGGACAAGGCTGCGCCTTGTTACTCTGTGTAGTTTTAATCCCCTTGCCACCACGTACAACGCCTTGTATTTCCATCTGTTTCATAAGGCGCTCAATTGTACAACGTGCAATATCAAACCCTTCATGGCGAAGTTGATGCCAAATCTTATCAGCCCCATAACGTTTACCACTAGCTTTAAAAACACGGTCGATTTCTGTGATCAAAACAACATCTCGTTTGCGGCGTTCTGGAGACTTACTGGGATCCAGCATTATAGACCGCTCATAAAAATAGGTGGATGGCGCTATTGGTAAAACTTTACAAATAGACCCGACGCCATAGCTTGTACGATGTTTATCTATGAACATAATCATTTCTTCCGTAGGCGGTCGAGCTCCGCCGCTGCGAAAAAAGCCGACGCTTTACGCAAAATATCATTCGCTTGCCGTAACTCTTTGTTTTCTCGCTGGAGGATTTTTAACTCATCACGCTCCGCTTGTGTAACCCCATTGCGTAATCCTATTTCAATTTCGTGATTTCGAACCCACACACGTAGCGTATCACCATTGCAGCCAATCTTCTTTGCAATCGATAAAACAGCTTGTGTTCTGCTCGTATAATCAGCCTCATTTTCTAACACCAGGCATACCGCTCGTGCGCGTATTTCTGGCGTAAATCTATTTCCTGAATTTCCATTCGTCATTCTTCTAGTCTCCGTGCTTTTTTGACTCCGGTAAACTAGGGGCGGTTCAGTGCAGACGTTGTGTTGTGCGTCTCCAATACGCTTCACAAACCCTTGGAAACTCTTATGTCAGATTTTTCGGTGCCATTGATCCATATCGCAGACCCAACAGGAAAGGCTATGAAGGATGCAGGTTTGAAAAAAGTTGCCTTGTTCGGAACCCAACCTGTGATGCGGATGGATTATTTAAAAGACAGGTTTCATAATCGATATAGTGTAGAGACAATCAGCCCAACAGAAGAAGAACAAAGAGATATTGATAGCATCATTTTCGATGAATTAGTGAAAGGCATTATAACAGAAAAATCTAAAGCCCGTTATTTGGCAATAGCAGAACGGATGCTTTGCGAAGACGCGATTGAAGGATTGGTGTTAGGCTGCACAGAGATTTTTCTGTTAATTGACCAACCAGACATGCCACATCTTCCCATGTTTAATACGGCAGAGCTACATTGCGAAGCAGCTGTTAAATTCGCGCTTTCACAGTCTTAAGAAACGGCGAACTGCATAATGTATGCCCCATAAATACCATTAACCATGATTACCCAAACACCATCTCATGAACGGTGAAGTAATAACTATTGTTTAATGATCAGAAAACAAACTTATCAAATATACGAGAGCTGCTTGCGATTTCTAATATCAAGAACCATTATCACCGAAAAGCTCAAAGGAAATTACCATGACTGAAGAAACAGCGATCCCAGATATGCTAGAGGCGTATCTAGAGGGAGGTCGTAAATCGGACTCTGCCATTATGCGGCCAATCTTTCACAAGGGTGCAACGATGTATTGGGCAGCCGATGGCAAGATTGAAGGTGGCAGTATTGAGGAACTCTTCAAACGCGTGGATGCACATGATCCATCCCCAGACGCTAAAGCGGAAATAGGTCCCATTGATATCAGTCATTCCACAGCAACCGTTCGAGTGGAGTTAAGCAATTGGGGCGGTAACAAGTTTTCAGATCAATTTACACTCATCAAGACAAATGACGGCTGGCGGATCATGCAGAAGGTTTTCCATAAACACTGACAACAAAAGGCGTATTAAACCCATACGCCTTCGTTCTTCTGTAAATATCTAAAGTCTGACAAATGTCATACGCGCTGTGCACAGGTTGTGCACGCCGATCATACGGCGTATTTCACCTATCCAAGCAGTTGTTTCACAGTCCCGCCCGCTTTGCCAAAATCCATTTGACCCGCGTATTTGGCTTTCAATGCGCCCATAACTTTACCCATGTCGCGAATGCTTTCAGCACCTACAGATGTGATCGTATCTTTGACCGCTATCTGGATTTCATCATCGCCCAATTGCTTCGGCAAAAACTCTTCGATAACCTTGATTTCGCTCAACTCTTGCTCGGCCAATTCCACACGACCAGCTTGCTCGTATGTTGCCGCACTATCAACGCGCTGTTTTACCATCTTAGTCATAATACCCAAGATATCTTCATCAGAAACACCGTCCATATTCCCTTCCGCACGGGCGGCAATATCACGGTCTTTAATGGCCGCGTGGATCAGGCGCAAAGTGCCAAGGCGGTTCTTTTCTTTATCCAACATCGCCTGTTTCATACAGGCATTGATTTTGCTACGCATATAACAAGGGTCTCCCGTCCCAATTCTTGTATTCAAGACCTTAGACACTATCTGTTTAACCTAAAAGAGACAATAAAAACTCGACGCTCTAAGCTGTTGAATTTTTAGTATTTTTGATTTTTTACATGTCTTGACCATTCGCCCACAAAACCGTAGTTTGCGCCAAATTTACCCATAGGATGATGTTATGTCTGCTGCTGCTCCCCAGAAAAAAACTGGAAAACCAACGGCTTGTATCGTTTTAGCTGATGGAACAACTTTTTATGGGCACGGTTTTGGCGCCACAGGAGTGATTCAGGCAGAGCTTTGCTTTAACACAGCCATGACTGGATATCAGGAAATCATGACTGACCCAAGCTATGCAGGTCAGGCGATTACATTTACATTCCCGCATATTGGCAACACTGGCGTAAATACCGAAGACAATGAGACAGGTGATCCCGTCGCGCGTGCCATGGTGGTAAAATGGGACCCAACAGAGCCATCAAACTGGCGTTCTGAAGGTACATTGTCAGCATGGCTTGAAAAACGTGGGCGCATTGGCGTTGGTGGTATTGATACACGCCGCTTAACACGTGCAATCACTCATCAAGGTGCACCGCATGTAGCGATCGCACATGACCCAGAAGGTAACTTCGACATAGAGGCTTTATTGGCTCACGCACGCGAATTCACAGGCCTTGAGGGTTTGGATTTGGCAAAAGAAGTGACATGTGCACAGTCTTATAAATGGAACGAACAACGTTGGGCATGGCCTGATGGTTTTTCGGAACGCACAGAACCAGGCAAAAAAGTTGTCGCCATCGATTACGGCGCAAAACGCAACATTCTTCGCTGCCTAGCAAGCGCTGGCTGCGATGTGACTGTCTTACCTGCTACGGCAACGGCTGAAGACGTTTTGGCGCACAAGCCACAAGGCGTGTTTCTTTCAAACGGCCCAGGCGATCCTGCAGCGACAGGCGAATATGCTGTTCCAATGATCAAAGAGATTTTGGATACAACTGATCTACCAATATTTGGTATTTGTCTTGGCCATCAAATGCTTGCATTGGCATTGGGCGGTAAAACCATGAAGATGAGCCACGGCCACCACGGGGCCAACCATCCTGTAAAAGAAAACGGCACGGGCAAAGTAGAAATCACATCAATGAACCACGGGTTTGCTGTGGATGCGCAATCATTGCCAAAAGGTGTTGAAGAAACACATGTGTCTTTGTTTGACGGATCAAACTGTGGTATCCGTATGACAGATCGTCCTGTGTTTTCTGTTCAACAACACCCAGAGGCCAGCCCAGGTCCACAAGACAGCTTCTATTTATTTGAACGCTTCGCAGCGTCTATGGCTTAAATTAAGCAAGTTTTAATTAAATTACGTGAGTTTTAGATCAAATTAATTTGGTCTAAAATATGTCGCGTCCTGCACCTCACTTAAAAATCGTTTCCGATCGCACTCAAACATCCTCTAAAAAACCTGCACAAAAGCAGAGTTTAGGGCGTATCTTATTAGCACAAAATTGGGTCACAGAGAATGATTTACTAAAAGCATGGTCAATTCAAGCTTATGAAGAAGCCGCAATCGGGGAAATCTTGATCGGTATGGATAAAATCACCCATGAACAGCTGTATTGGGCACTTGGTAAACTTCACAATTTAGATATCGTTGATCTTGAAATCCACCCACCGTCCATGAACTGGACACAATTTACATCACCTGTCCAGTCCTTAAAAATGGGGTACATTATATGGAGATATACGGATGACCATATGACTGTCGCGATTACAGATCCAAACATAATTGAAATGTTAAAAAAACAATTTTCAGGCATATCAAAATTATTAAACTTTGTCCTAGTCGCGCCGTTGGGGTTACAGAAATTCATAGCAGAGACACAGGTAAATACTTTGCAAAAAAATGCGCTTACATGCTGCCCTGACAAATACAGTTGTAAGCCGTGGATGATATGGTCAAAATCAAACTTTTTATATTTTAGTCTTCTATTTGTAGTAATTATTACCGCTGTCACAAACCCTGAAATCGCCATTTTTATAAGCCTTTGTATTGTTTTTACCTCCCTAATTATTTTGATGTGGTTTCGGTTATTTTGCCTCTACACATTCTATAATCATAAAAAAGATATACCTATAAAAACATCTGGGCGCATGAAACGTCCCAAAGTTTCAATCCTCGTGCCATTATACAAAGAAGGTAGAATAATTAACCGCCTTATCAATCGATTAAGCGTAATTGAATACCCAAACGAACTTTTAGAAATTCATCTGATATACGAGCAAAGTGACAGTGACACAAAAACCGCCATCATGAACTTACGGCTGCCCGATCATATTAAATCCTTACAAGTTCCTGATGGACAATTAAAAACAAAACCACGTGCCATGAACTATGCGTTAGATTTTTGTACAGGCAGTATTATAGGCATTTATGATGCTGAAGAGTAAGCATCAAGGGAACCCCCTCTATTTTGGTTTGATTTGAGATGCGATTATTGCGCGAGGCTGGCGGTTTGGTTGGCGCGATATGAGGATTTTTCTGATGAGCAAGCGACGGGCTGGGCGAGGTTCCAAATACACGGATGATTTTAAGCGACGGCTAGTGGCGGAGAGCCAAGGTGATGGCGTGAGTGTTCCGATGTGAACCGCCCCTAGTTTACCGGAGTGATTTTAGTCCGTCATTCTGCAGCAATATCATATTGATTTAGGGTTTCATAGAAATTCCTTTCAGCTTGTGCAGGTGGTATATATCCGATTGGCCCAAAGAGCCTGTCATTGTTGTACCAATCAACCCAAGTTAGAGTTGCCATTTCGACATCACTTTTACCTTGCCATGGTCCTTGATGTTCAATCACTTCGGTCTTGTACAATCCGATCATATTCTCAGCGAGTGCATTATCATAACTATCACCAACGCTCCCAACGGATGGCTCAATTCCAGCATCGATTAATTTTTCTGTATATTTGATCGACAAATATTGAACGCCTCTGTCTGAGTGGTGGATCAACTGGCCAGATTGAGGGTTTCGAGCGTGGATACCCTGGTTCAGAGCATCAAAGACCAAAGCCGTATTCGGAGAATGTGAGACCTTCCATCCAACGATATATCGTGCAAAGACATCAATCACAAAAGCAACATATACAAACCCAATGGCCGTACTGACATAGGTGAAATCAGCGACCCACAAAACGTTAGGTGCGGGAGCTGTGAATATACGATTTACCTTATCCTTAGGACAAGGCTGCGCCTTGTTACTCTGTGTAGTTTTAATCCCCTTGCCACCACGTACAACGCCTTGTATTTCCATCTGTTTCATAAGGCGCTCAATTGTACAACGTGCAATATCAAACCCTTCATGGCGAAGTTGATGCCAAATCTTATCAGCCCCATAACGTTTACCACTAGCTTTAAAAACACGGTCGATTTCTGTGATCAAAACAACATCTCGTTTGCGGCGTTCTGGAGACTTACTGGGATCCAGCATTATAGACCGCTCATAAAAATAGGTGGATGGCGCTATTGGTAAAACTTTACAAATAGACCCGACGCCATAGCTTGTACGATGTTTATCTATGAACATAATCATTTCTTCCGTAGGCGGTCGAGCTCCGCCGCTGCGAAAAAAGCCGACGCTTTACGCAAAATATCATTCGCTTGCCGTAACTCTTTGTTTTCTCGCTGGAGGATTTTTAACTCATCACGCTCCGCTTGTGTAACCCCATTGCGTAATCCTATTTCAATTTCGTGATTTCGAACCCACACACGTAGCGTATCACCATTGCAGCCAATCTTCTTTGCAATCGATAAAACAGCTTGTGTTCTGCTCGTATAATCAGCCTCATTTTCTAACACCAGGCATACCGCTCGTGCGCGTATTTCTGGCGTAAATCTATTTCCTGAATTTCCATTCGTCATTCTTCTAGTCTCCGTGCTTTTTTGACTCCGGTAAACTAGGGGCGGTTCAATCAGAAAAATCCTCATATCACGCCAGCCACATCGCCAGCCTCGCGCAATAATCGCAGCTCAAGTCAGACCAAAATAGAGGGGGTTCCCTTGATGCTTACGCTGAAGACGCACCTGAGATCAATCAAGTTGAACGCGTCGTACAACACCTCAATACAGTGGATGATAATGTCGCATGTGTGCAATGTGTCTTAGATTTCTATAACTCAAAAACAAACTGGATGTCTCGATGTTTTACCATAGAGTACGCCATCTTATTTCGCGTGATCCTGCCGACCTTGAATAGGTACAAACTCCCTATTCCACTTGGCGGTACATCAGTATTTTTTCGCCGTGAAATACTGAAAAAAATGGGGCGTTGGGATGCTTATAATGTGACCGAAGATGCTGACATTGGGTACAGGTTATACCGTATGGGTTACCGCTGTGAATGGATCAATGCTGTAACTTATGAAGAAGCCAATTACAGATTGATACCATGGGTAAAACAAAGATCACGTTGGTTAAAAGGTTTATTTTTCACAGGGTTAGTACATCTCAAAGGGCCCATAAAATTACAGCAAAAGATTGGTACCTTTGCCTTTATGACGATGATCTCTTTAACCGTAATCCCCTGGTTGTTATGTCCGTTTGTTCCAATAATATTACCAATGTGGCTTCTAAGCTTTGGCTATAATTTACCGTATTACTCCCAGTTACCTCCAAGCTTCATAACACTGCTTATTGGTCAGTTTATTACAACAGAATTATTATCTTTTGCATTGGGTTTCTTAGCAACAAACACCTCAAATCATAAACATCTACGCCCTTGGATAGTCACCACAATATTCTATTGGCCCATCACATGTTTGGCCTCTTATAAAGCCCTGATTGAAATGGTTATACGCCCATCTTATTGGGACAAAAGCGAGCACGGGGTAAACGACCAACTTTATGAAAAAGAGATCGGACAATTGACACGGGATACAGCACAGTTTCTGCCTAAAAACAGCTAAACCTCACCAGCACCAATTTTCAAACGGGTTTCAAACGCATACGAAATATGCTGCTTCAATAATGCACTCGCCAATTCACCATCACGCATTTCAATCGCTTTAACAATCTCTTCGTGTTCATTCAATGCCATCTCACCGCGTCCATCCACAGCCAAAGAGGTTGATGCTAAGAGCGCCATAGAACGGTGCACCATCTTCAATTGGGTGATCAGATAACGATTACGGCTCGCTAAATGGATTTGATTATGGAACCGACGGTTAGCACGCGATAAAGCATTAGGGTCTTTAATAATGCGACGGTCAGCTGCAATCATATCGTATAATACGCGCACTTCTTCAAGTGTTGAATGCTGGGCTGCCAATTTGGCTGCCAACCCTTCCAACTCGGATCGTACCGCATAAAGTTCGGCCAATTGATTATGATCCAAGGATGCGACAATCAAAGATCGTCCATCACGTGTCAGCATCGATTGCGTTTCTAAACGTTGCAAAGCTTCCCGAATAGGTGTCCGCGAAACTTGAAATCGATCAGCCAGTTCAGATTCAACCAAACGATCCCCTGGTTTATAAGTCCCTGCGTCGATTGCATCCACAATCAACCGATATGCATCTGTTTGACTTTTCACAATCAGCCCACCCTTTGGTATTTAGCTTTGCTTCTTACGGTAGATATCATCTACACCAGCAAATTCCACTAAATCATAGCCTTTCGATTGCATTAATTGCGGTAAATCAGAACTTTGGGTATTATTTTCAATGCTCCAAATTTCAATATCATATTCTTCAAACGGGAAATTTTCCAGAATATGCATTTCTCCGCACGGCAATCGCTTGAAAAAGTGGGGATTCCCTTAGCGGGTGATATGTGATTCTCTGGTCATTGAAATGACATTCGGAGCCTCCCATGATCTCAGCCAATATCCTCGACCATTTTTCTGCCATTGAAGACCCACGCCAGAGCTGGAAAACTGTTTATCCACTACCCGAAATCCTACTGATTGTGCTCTGCGGTGTTATGGCTGGTGCTGATGATTTTGCCGAAATAGCCCGATGGGCGGACCGAAAATTGAAATTCTTGCGTGGGTTTCTACCCTTCAAAGATGGCATCCCATCTCATGACACGCTCAATGATGTGATGAACGCGATTCCCGCTGACCTGTTTAGCGAATGCTTCGTTTCCTGGGTTGCGGCCTTGCGCGATGGCGATGATGAGATCGTGGCAATTGACGGCAAGTCGTCACGCCGTGCGCATGGTGAGGATGGCCGCGCCCTGCATCTGGTTTCAGCTTGGGCAACGCGTCAGAGATTGGTCTTGGGGCAAGAATCCTGTGACGAGAAAGAGAATGAAATCAGCGCGATACCTCGACTACTGGCGCGGCTTGAGTTGAAAGGCGCGCTGGTCACGATTGATGCAATGGGCTGCCAACACGGTATTGCTGCGGCGATCCTCGCACAAGGCGCAGACTATCTTTTGGCGCTTAAAGGCAACCAAAAATCACTGCATGAAGAGGTGAGGCTCTATTTCGACCAGACCAGTGGTTTGGAAACCCATGAAACCACCGATGCCGATCATGGGCGGATAGAAATCCGTCGTGCCTATGTCAGTCATGATGTAGAGTGGCTGCGCCCTGATCGGTCTGAGCCTGGCGCACCAAGGTTTCCAGGCCTCGCCGCTATCGGCATGATCGAGGCCGAGGTCAAACACAAAGGTAAAACCAGTTTCTCGCGACGTTACTATCTGTCCTCCGCACCGCTCTCAGCCAAGCAATTCCTGCGCGCCACACGCGCCCATTGGGGTGTGGAAAATCGCCTGCACTGGGTGATGGATGTGGTGTTTCACGACGACCTGATGCGCTTGCGGACCCAAAATGGCCCCGCCAACATGGCTCTGATGCGACATAGTGCAATCAACATCTTCAAGCAAGTCGGCGATACGGCCAGTCTGAAAATACGAAGAAAAACAGCCGCTTGGGATGATAGTTACCTAAAAGCCGCAATCAAAGGTGAAGGCTGAAATCTTCAAGCGATTGCCGTGCATTTCTCCGCCTTCAACATCCAATGAAATCAGGTCGATTTTCTTTAGCTTATGTTTACTCAGGATCGATTGAAGCGTTTCCTTTGACAACTTATGGAGCATTTCTTCATGTTTCTCATGCGCACGTACTTTTTCAAGCAACTCCACATCATAGCTTTCAAGAAAACCACTCATTTGCGTGTACCCTGATGTCACTTCCATAAAATCAGCTTGGCCTGTTTCACCAGCAACCGCAGCCATGACACATGGCACTTTCCGTGCATCTTTAGCTTCTTTAATCTGCGTTGGAGAGGGTTCTACAACCACTCCAGTCCAATTACGAAAGTTCTCGAAAAACAATGTGTTAGAGCCCGTAACGCCGTCATATCCACCAACATCAACAAAGATACCATTACGTTTCCCACCTAACAAACCGTCGATAACACGGTCTTGCCCTGCTTGCGAATAGAACAATTGCGATGTTGCCATCATATTCGAAATCACATGGCTTTGACGCAAAGCTTCGCCGCGACGCCGGCTGCGTTCTGTCCCTAAAAACGTTGCTAATTCTTGATGTGCTTCTTGTAGTAACCGTCTTGCTTCGATAATTTTTTCATGCGGTTTCATAGTACAACCCTACCCTTTACCTTTTATAACCCATGCCTTTGTCGGCACGTATACTGCATCGCCTTCGATATAGTTACCAAATACTTCTCTTAGAGCAACAGCGACCCTAACACGTAGTTCGGGTGGCTTCCCCTTTAAGTGCCGCGCCAATATTCCAACACGCATGGTGAAATCAACAGCACGTTCAACAGGATCAGGATTATCCCCTGTTGTAAATATTGCGGGGTGTTCTACTGCCTCCCATGACAAATCACGCCAGCCTGCTTGCTCCAAAATCGGCGCAAAATATGCAGGATCAGCCCATGCGAAAGGGCCAGGTGTTCCAACGGGTGCTTGTTTCACATTTTGCAGTTCCAAGATATCACGTGCGGCTCGCATCGGAATGCTGGCCCAACCGTTTTCCTTTGCGGCACACCAGCATACAATTGAGAGATCGGCATCATGTACAACTTCACTGCGAATATGCGCCCATGCAGCAACAGGATCATCAAAGAACATCGCGCCACACCGCGAATAAACCGCATCATATGGCCCCCCTAACGGATCAGTTGATGCATCTGCCATGATATAATTCGCTTGGCCACGAGCACGAGCAACATCCAAAAGGTCCTCTGATATATCAGCGCCCATTACAACAGCACCACGTGATGCCAGATCACGGCTGGTGGTTCCAGCCCCACAGCCAACATCTAAAACGCGTTTACCACTGATATCACCAAGCACTTCTATCCCAACATCGCCCGTGGGACCCAGCAATAAATCCAAGCCGTCGACCTTATCAGCCCATTCTTTTCCGACACTTCCGCGCCAATCAATCTTATCTGACATATTTACTCCTAGACGCGCCCACGTTGCGCCAATATTGTATGCTTATGCAACACGATTTTTCACATGTGACCACTTGGGTCTTTGATTTAGATAATACGCTTTATCCCCCATCAGATGCTTTGTTTGACCAGATTGATATTTTGATGACGCAATATGTAATGCAGGCGCTAAATTTGGAAGAGCCTGCCGCCGATAAAATTCGAGCAACCTATTGGAAAGATTACGGAACCACGCTTGCAGGCCTGATGGAACGTCATGATTTAGAACCCGATCCATTTCTGGATGCAGTGCATAGAATTGATGTATCGCATATCAAAAAGAACACGAAATTACGCGATTGCATTGCAAAATTAAAGGGACGTAAAATCATCTATACCAATGGATCAAAATGTCATGCAGAAAACGTCACACGCGCGCTTGGCATAGATGATATATTCGATGAAATGTATGGCGTAGAACATGCTGGATACGAACCCAAACCCCGCCGCGCTGCATTTGAACGTGTGTTTACACTGGACGGTGTTGATCCGACTAAAGCTGCATTGTTTGAGGATGATGTGCGTAATCTGGAAATCCCGCATGCGATGGGCCTAAAAACCATCCTCGTGGGCCCCAAAGAGGATCATCCATTCATCCACTACCAGACAGATGATTTAACAGACTTTCTGTCGCGCCTTGTCGCCTAACCCTTTTCGCGCCTCAATATTCGCCCTAGGTTAAAGTTATGGAACGTATCACAACAGACATATTGATTTCTGGCGGTGGGATTGCTGGCATGACAGCCGCTTGTGCCTTTGGTTCAGCGGGTTTTCAAGTCATCTGTGTTGACCCTATGCCTCCTGTTACCGAAGCATCCAATCCACAGGCTGACCTGCGCAGCACTGCATTTTTACAACCAGCACGCAACACTTTGAAAACAGCAGGCATCTGGAAACATCTAAAGGCCCATGCCACACCATTAGAAATCATGCGTTTGGCCGATGCTGGTGGCGAATTGAATGAAATTCGCGAAGTTGCGGATTTTGATGCTTCTGAAATTTCAGACGAGCCTTTTGCATGGAACTTACCCAACTGGTTGCTACGCCGTGAAATGCTGGAACGCATAGATGAATTGGACAACGTGACATTTCTGGCAGGTGTGGAAACCAAAAAAATCACACCGCGTTTAAACACAGCTTATGTACAGCTTTCCAATAACACACAGGTGGTGTGCAAACTGGTTCTAGCTGCAGACGGTCGTAATTCCCCTGCCCGCGATATGGCTGGAATTGACACCAAAACATGGCGCTTTGGGCAAAAGGCTATCGTATTTTCAGTCTCGCACACAGAACCCCATCAAAACGTTTCCACTGAAATTCACCGCACGGGTGGCCCCTTCACATTGGTGCCTTTACCTGATCAGGACGGCAAGCATCATTCAGCTGTGATTTGGATGGAAACAGGGGCAAAAGCCTCTGATCTAATGAATTTGGATGATAGCGCCTTCAACACAGCAATCAACGATCGCTCTTGCGGTATCTTAGGCACTCTAACCTTAGAAACCCGCCGCGTTATCTGGCCCATTATCAGCCGTATGGCTGAACGTCTGGATGGTCCTCGTATTGCACTCGTCGCAGAAGCCGCACATGTAATTCCGCCCATTGGTGCACAGGGACTGAATATGAGCCTGACAGATATTCAATGTTTGCTCGATTTAGCGCAAGACAGTCCAGATACATTGGGCAGCCCAGAAATGTTAACAGCCTATAATAAGGCTCGACACAAAGACATCAAAACACGCGTGACAGGTGTGAACCTGTTAAATCGAGCAGCAATGGCAGAAAGTGATAATCTCAAGGCATTGCGCTTGAAGGGATTGCAAGCCCTGCACGGGCTTGCACCAATTCGTAAGACCCTTATGAAAAAGGGTTTAGGGAGCGTTTAAGCGACTTTGTCTAGAACAGCTTCTAGACGTGCAACAGTTGCATCCACATCGTATAATTTATCAAGGCCGAACAGACCCAAACGGAATGTAGAATAATCCTCAGGCTCATCACACCGCAATGGAACACCCGCTGCGATTTGAACGCCTTCTGCCGCAAATTTACTGCCGTTTTGCAGGCCACCTTCGTCTGTGTAGCTTACAACCACACCTGGTGCACCATATCCGTCAGCCGCAACAGATGTAAATCCGCGTTCTTTTAGAACAGCACGAATACGGTCACCTTGTTCTTGTTGTGCAGTTTTCAATTTATCAAAACCGTATTCACGTGTCTCGAACATTGTATCGCGGAAGTCTTTCAATGCATCTGTTGGCATTGTTGCGTGATAGGCATGGCCACCATTTGTGTATGCGTCCATGATATTTGCCCATGTTTGCAAGTTCACAGCAAAGCTTGAGCCTGTTGTTTCTGCAACTTTCGCTTTTGCCGCGGCATTCATCATAACCATGCCCGCAGATGGAGAAGCAGACCAGCCTTTTTGAGGGGCAGAAATCAAAACATCTACACCAGTCGCTGCCATATCAACCCAGATACAACCAGATGCGATACAATCCAGAACGAACAAACCGCCCACAGAATGTACAGCATCAGCCACAGCTTTGATGTAATCATCAGGAAGGATAATACCGCTTGATGTTTCAACATGCGGTGCAAAAACAACAGCTGGTTGCTCTTCTTTGATCTTAGCAACAACTTCGTCAATCGGTGCAGGTGCAAACGGTGTTTGATGTGCATTACCAGTACGGCGCGCCATCATCACTGTTGTATCAGATGGGATATTCCCCGCTTCAAAGATTTGCGTCCAACGGAAAGAGAACCAACCGTTACGTAAAACCATAACCTTTTGATCTGTTGCAAATTGACGTGCAACCGCTTCCATAGCAAATGTACCGCCACCTGGCACAAGAGCACAGCTGTCAGCCTTATAAACACTTGTAAGGATTTCAGAGATGTCATTCATGACACCTTGGAATTGTTTACTCATGTGGTTCAAAGAACGGTCAGTGAAAACAACAGAGAATTCTAGCAATCCATCAGGATCTACATTTGGTAAAAGAGCAGACATAGGGAGACTCCAAATATTAATATCTACATTGATACCTAGACTTTCATGAAAAATCTGTCACATAAAAAACGACAAAAAATATCGAAACATGTGGTTTTTAGATGATGTGATTTCGCTTCGGAAACATTTACCCTAATGCGATATCTCTTTTCTCTTCCGACAATAGAACATTAGCCTCCACATCCCCAACACCTGGCAAAGTCATCACACGCCGCCTGAGCACACGTTCAAAGTCCGAAATATCTCGCGCAACCACCTTAAGACGATAATCATACAGTCCCAAAACGTGTTGCACGACTTGGACTTCAGGAATAGCACTTACAGCACGTTCAAAATCTTCAAGAGACACCCTGCCTTTAGTGGCAAGTTTTATCCCCAAGAAAACAGTTACGCCAAAGCCCAATTTCTCTTTATCTAGAACGATACGGCGCCCAGCAATAACACCCGCCTCTTCCATTCTTTTAATTCTACGCCACGCAGCAGGTTGGGACATATCCACACGTTTTGCCAAAGCAGCCGCAGATAAACTGCCATCCTTTTGTAACGCCCTCAGCAATGCACGGTCTATATCGTCTAGATCGATCATACGGGCAGGATCTCACGGCTCATAACGTTGGAAATCAACATCAATGCTTCAATATCCGCGATATGCGGCAATCCCAAAATTTGTGTACGGTAAATCTGTTGGTAATGATCCATATCTCGCGCCAGCACGTTCAAGCGCACATCCACACGACCAAGGAATGTTTGAATTTCATTGATCTCGGGCACATCACGCGCCCCCGCACTGAACAACTACCGACTTTCGTCGGTAGGTTCACGTTTTGAATGTAATTCAAGATACTGACGAATAACGTCATCCGTCACATTTCCACTCGTCGTTGAAAAATAGCCTCTAGCCCAGAACCGTTGCCCCCAATAGCGTTTGCGTAATTCGGGGTACTCCCGCTGTATCTTGTATGAGGACCTCCCTTTTACGCGTTGCATCACCTTTGAAATTGGGACGTGCGGCGGGACTGACACAAACATATGCACATGGTCGGTAGACAATACGCCTTTTTCAATGTGTACGCCCAATTCATTGCACGTTTGTCGTATCAATGTCCGAATACGCTCACGCATTTCACCACGCAGCACCTTGTAACGATATTTTGTTACCCAAACGATATGGTATCTGTGATAATATCTGCTATGACTTCCAGTAGAATAGATCATAAGGTTTCCTTCCATTTTAAGACCTTACCGCAACGCTGGGTCTTAAAATGGAAGGAAACCTTATGTAAATAACGCTAAAGCTGACCAGCTAAAAGCTGGTGGTTTTAACCAATTATTGGAAAATAAATTCATCAAACGCATTCTTTTCGGTCTTATCCAATGTGATCCGCAAAGAGACTTCGACCTCATACCCCAAAGCTTTGGGATCAATCACAACTTGGCGCGATTTGATCACCCCACCGCGCTCCAAACGTTCAACCCTGCGCCAACACGAAGCTGCCGCATAATTCACGCGTTTGCCCAATTCTACAGCTGTCAAAGATGCGTCTTCTTGCAACGCACGCAAGATACGTCTGTCTAAATCATCTAATTCTTGCATGAATTTTACACCAAATTAAATATATACGCATACTTTTTACATTAATATTAAAATTATTACAAACTATGAAATCGACCTCAGTTAGAATTCCGTATAAATAGTCCCAAACCAACATATTCTTATGGAGACTTAAAATGCGTGTATACTATGATCGCGATTGCGATGTTAACCTAATCAAAGACCTTAAAGTTGCGATCCTTGGCTACGGCTCACAAGGTCACGCTCACGCGCTGAATTTGCGCGATTCAGGTGCAAAGAACGTTGTTGTTGCATTGCGCGAAGGCTCTGCCTCTACAGCAAAAGCTGAAGGTGAAGGCTTGAAAGTTATGGAAATCGCAGCAGCAGCAGCTTGGTGTGACGTGATCATGTTCACAATGCCAGACGAACTTCAGGCAGAAACATACAAAAAATATGTACGTGACAACCTAAAAGACGGCGCTGCAATGGCGTTTGCACACGGTTTGAACGTACACTTCGGCCTAATCGAGCCAAAACCAGGTGTTGACGTAATCATGATGGCGCCAAAAGGCCCAGGTCACACAGTACGCGGCGAATATTCAAAAGGCGGCGGTGTTCCTTGTCTTGTTGCTGTACACCAAGATGCATCAGGCAAAGCGCTTGAAATTGGTAAATCATATTGTTCAGCAATTGGTGGCGGTCGTTCAGGCATCATCGAAACTGATTTCCGCGAAGAGTGTGAAACAGATCTATTCGGCGAACAAGCTGTTCTTTGCGGCGGTATCGTCGAATTGATCCGCATGGGTTTCGAGACATTGGTAGAAGCTGGTTACGAACCAGAAATGGCTTACTTTGAGTGTCTACACGAAACAAAACTTATCGTGGATTTGATCTACGAAGGTGGTATCGCAAACATGGATTACTCAATCTCGAACACAGCAGAATACGGTCAGTATGTGTCTGGTCCACGTATCTTGCCATACGACGAGACAAAGGCAAACATGAAAGCCGTTCTTTCAGACATCCAATCAGGTAAGTTCGTACGTGACTTCATGCTTGAAAATGCTGTTGGACAACCAACAATCAAAGCATCACGTCGTTCAAACGACGAGCACCAAATCGAATTGGTTGGTGGCAAACTGCGCGCTATGATGCCTTGGATTTCAGCTGGTAAAATGGTTGATAAAGAAAAGAACTAAGGTTCTTCATTCTTTAAAAATTTAGAGGCATGCCTTAGGGCATGCCTTTTTTCGTCCTACTGCCATTTTATTAATGCGTAGGTATCTAAAGATGGGTAGCGTAACGTATATTTTACGGAAATTTCATGTCTGAACAAACACCACACTCGCTGATAAACTGGACTTTCTTAATCATCTTAGCAGCCATTTGGGGTAGCTCATTTATGGGTGCCAAATTGGCTTTAGACGGCTTCGGCCCGATGACAATCGCAGCTCTTAGGTTGTTGATCGCATCCTCCATTCTTGTCTGCTATGCTTATTTGTTCAGAAACGGCCTGCCAAGTTGGAAAACACAGACAGATAAACGCATTTGGCTGCATATCCTTGGCATGGGCCTGTTCACCAACGCGATTCCATTTACACTGCTAAATTGGGGTCAATTACGTGTCCAATCAGGTTTTGCAGGTATCAGCATGGCTGTAGTGCCCCTTCTCGTTTTGCCTTTGGCCCATTTTTTAGTCAAAGGCGATCAGATGACTCGTAAAAAACTTATCGGTTTCATCATCGGTTTTATCGGCGTGATAATCTTAGTCGGACCTGAAAAGCTCATCAACAGTACAGGTGATCCACTAGAGCCCATAGCACGCCTTGCCTGTATAATAGCAGCATGCTGTTACGCCATTGGCTCAATCATCACACGCCTTTGCCCACCCGTAGGTTTGATATCCTACTCAGCCGCTGGACTCCTTGTTGGAACAATAGGCTTGGTTCCTACTGCTCTTTATTTCGAAGGCTTACCAGAAATGGCCAGTACACAAGCCATCTTAGGTGTTGTTTATCTTGGTATGTTCCCAACAGCACTTGCCACTTTGATGCTCGTCTATGTGATCAACAAAGCAGGCCCAAGCTTTATGAGCCTTGTAAACTATCAAGTACCAATATGGGCGATCATATTGGGGGTCGTATTCTTGAACGAAACACTCCCAACCAGTTTCATCTGGGCCTTAGGCCTGATCTTAATTGGCTTACTTGTCAGTCAATGGAGGCGTCGCACTTAGGCTGCCGCTTCTACTGCCGCTGAAATATCACCGACAACTTGCTTTAACAGGCCAGCGTCTTCGCATTCGCCCATCACACGCACCAATGGCTCGGTGCCAGATTTACGGATCAACAGACGACCATTAGCTTTCAAGGCGTCTTCTCCCGCAGTAATTGCTGCTTTCACACTGTCTGCATCCATAGGATCTTTATCTTTGTAGCGTATATTCTGAAGAAGCTGAGGATAAGGCTCAAAAACATGTGCCAATTCACTGGCAGTTTTTCCAGTTTTCACCATCGCATTTAAGAATTGCAAACCAGCGATCAAACCATCACCTGTGGTCACATAATCACTCATAACAATATGGCCTGATTGTTCTCCACCAAGGTTATACCCACCTTCGCGCATAGCTTGTACCACGTAACGGTCGCCAACACCTGTGCGCAACATAGTCATACCATTGCCCTCAAGGTGTTTTTCCAAACCCATATTGGACATAACAGTGGCAACAAGTGTATTTTTCACCAACACACCATCTGTATTCCATCGACCGGCAATAAGACCCATAACTTGGTCACCATCAGCAACATTGCCTTTCTCATCGATCATCATCACACGGTCCGCATCACCGTCCAAACAAATACCAACATCTGCGCCATGTTCCAAAACAGCCTTCGCCGCTGCTTGTGGACTGGTAGAACCGCAACCTTCATTGATATTGAATCCATTCGGAGAAACACCCACAGGGATAACGTCTGCACCCAATTCCCACAAAACTGTAGGGGCCGCTTTATAAGCAGCACCATTTGCGCAATCGACAACGACTTTTAAGCCATCCAGTAATCGGCGACGTGGGAATGCCGTTTTTGCAAATTCCATATAACGACCCAAACCATCATCAATACGTTGCACACGCCCGATATTCTCAGGTTGTGCTAAATTGATTTCGCCATCAACAAGTGCTTCAATTTCGATCTCAGCATTATCAGATAACTTGAACCCATCAGGGCCAAAAAACTTGATACCATTGTCATGATACGGATTATGCGATGCTGAAATCATCACACCAACATCTGCGCGCATAGAGCGGGACAACATCCCAACTGCAGGTGTTGGCACGGGACCAAGTAAGAATACTTCCATACCCGTTGATGCGAAACCAGCCGTCAAAGCGTTTTCAATCATATAGCTGGAACGACGTGTATCTTTGCCAATCACAACACGGTGGCTTTTCTTGTCTTTTCGAAAATAACGCCCAGCAGCAGCCCCCAGTTTTAAAGCCATTTCTGCCGTCATAGGATGCGTATTCGCAAGCCCACGCACACCGTCTGTTCCAAAATACTTACGCACTATCTTACCTCACACCGTTGTTTGCCATAGTTTCATGGCTTGTTTTGTTTCCCAGATATCATGTACCCGCAAAAACTGTATTCCTTGTCGCAAACCTTCTAATGCTATTGCAATAGAGCCAGGAGCTCTATCAGCAGCATCTTGCGCATGACCGATCTCTCCGATGAACCTTTTACGTGAAACACCCAATAAAACAGGGCATCCAAGCCCATGAAACACAGATAATCCGCGAATAAGTTGCAAATTGTGACCCATCGTTTTGCCAAACCCAATACCTGGGTCGACGACAATGTGCTCTTTTGGCAGGCCTGCTTTGACACATTGCTCAATTTGACCTGCAAGATGATCAAAGATATCCAACAAAACATCATCGTATTCTGGACTATTTTGCATCGTTTTTGGATCGCTCAAACTGTGCATCAAACAGACAAACGGTTTCTCATGTCCAACCAATGGTAGGCTTTCAGCATCATATGTCAAAGCAGTGACATCATTGAACATCAACGCCCCTGCTTGCAATGCAGCTTTGGCCACATCAGCCTTGCGTGTATCGATTGATAAAGGTGTTTCAAGATTTGCAGCTTGCAATGCCTCAATCACAGGAACTGTGCGTAAAATCTCTTCTGAACTGTCTACAAAATCAGCCCCCGGGCGTGTAGATTCTCCCCCAATATCCAAAAGCGCCGTGCCTTCTTCAATCATGGATTTGGCGCGTGTCACAGCCCCTTCAAATGTATCATGTTGTCCACCATCAGAAAAACTATCTGGCGTAACATTCAACACCCCCATAATATGCGGCTCAGACATTGAAAGCCCACAAATATCATCACGTGCACGCGTAATATTATCAACCACATCCGCAGGGATTTCAGCAATAGGCACAACTGTTGATGCTTTACCGCGTTCCAAACATTCTGCATGCGTGAACCAAGACCAGCCACCAGCAATCGCGCACGCACCCTTAGGGCGGCAGCGATCAATCTGGGCAATCGGACGATAATAAGCCATATTATTCTAAAACCTTACGATAAAAGATCACTTTTTCCGTTTGCTCAAATCCCAAACGCTCATGCATTAATTGGGAAGGGTAATTGTTTAATTCAACATCCGATCCAAATTCTTTAAATCCAGCACGGCGTGCCTTTGCTTCAAGAAACTCGACCAAAGCCCGTGCAATCCCTTGCGAACGATAATCATCATGTATCCAAATACCCTCTAAAAACGGTACGGGTTGTGAATGGCAGCCATTGGCATAATCACGCAACGCATATTCGGCAAAGCCAATCGCAACCCCATCTGTCTCGGCCATATAGACAGAGCGTTTTCCTGATTTAAAAATACGATCCATTTCAGCCAATAATGCAGCATCAGAATAATCAGAAAATAATTGGCGATACATACTCAGCCAAATATCACGGTCACTTTTGCGAATTTCACGGATGACAACATCCATTCCGCGCCCCCTTATATTTTCAAAAACCCTAAAGTTCTGACGGTGTTTTGACAACCTGCAGACGATCAGATGTTTCTATATCCTTAAACCCTTGCAGAACCGAAATATGGTCCGCAGAAAAAGATTTGGCGAACCATTGTGCTAAAGCCAAAGGCTGTGATGGTCCCGCTTTGGGCTTATCCACAGCATCAAGCACGATCTTGGATGGTGCCCAAACTGATAATTGCCCGTTTTTCATAGCCCAATCTAATTCCGTACGCGTACCAACAACAAAACAACGGTCGTCTTTGGCTGCCAAGACCCACGCATTTTGTTCAATCGACAACAATCCAAGACGACGGTTCACAAGCGATATATTCGTCATGGGTGATTGCTCCACAGCAGGCTCCACACAAATAATCGCAGGCAAATCATGGGCCGCAACTGCGTCCAACCAATCTGTCAGTTGATCGCCATGTAATATCTCATTTGACAAAAACACCACCAATGGGTTCACCTGAACACCTGCATCATCAACCTGTACAGCATCACCAGATTTCGATCGCACAATTTCTACACCCAAAGTGCCTGGAATACGGTCCAATTTCTCTATGCGTACAAAAATCCGATGTGCCAATGGATGTTCCAGAATGCTTTCCGCAATCCGTTCTGCGAGCGTTTCCAACAAATTCAGGCGTTCATTTGCCAAATGCTCTTCGATGGCTTCTATAATCGTGTCGTAGGACAAGATTAAATCCACATCATCGGTCTGCGCCCCATCACTGCTACCCACCTCAAGCACCACATTAAATCGAATGCGCTGCATGGTTCCGCGTTCCGTTTGAAACGCGCCAATTTCCACTTCCTTCGTGTAATCCCGAACTGAAATACGGTCTAATGGATTAGTGGTTTGCGTGGCTTTTGCACGAATTTCAGGGGTTTCAAAAGCTACAGTAATATCATCAGTCATAAATATACTCTTTATATTTGACGTTTCACGTAACCTTCCAGAAACGCTATAACAAGGGGCTACATCATAAATACAGTCCCAAACACGAAAAAACCGCCCCAAAAGGCGGTTCCATCAAATCAAATATCATCTAAGGTTATAGGCGGTAGAAAAGATGACTACCCACTTTTGCTGTCCGTGTGAATTTACGTGACCACTTAGGACGCACAGCACCTGTATGATAGAACGTAGCACCTTTTGTTATAGTCCGTGCTTTACCATCCAACATCAAACGCGCCACTTTACCCACTTGGATATAAGCACCACCCTCAGAGAATACTTCTGCACGACCATCACATTTATATGAAAATTGACATGCGTATTTTTTACCCGAAGTTGATCCTTGTCCAATCACGTTACAAACAGAGCTTGGAAAACGTTTGTGGTCACGGCGATTCAAGATAACTTCTGCTACAGCGAATTGCCCTTTTAGGCTTTCGCCACGCGCTTCGAAATACAAAGCTTCAGCCAAACAACGCCATTCTGAATTGCCATTTGCACGCGGCAATGCATTTAACTGTGCTTTCGTTGTGATATTTGCACCTGTTGAACGCGTATTCTTCGCAGCATTCGGTAATTTTGTTGAAGCACGGCTCAATAATGCTAAGCGTTCAGGCCCAACAAAAGATAAGGTTGCATGTTCATCCGCAAGAATAGAGGACATCTGCGCTAAAAGCGGTGAAGAGTTTTCCGCAATTGCAGATGTGCCCAAAGCAGTGCTGACCAACAGAGCAACGAAGCCCTTCGTCATATGTTTAATTGATACAATCATTACAGCAGCCCTTTTTACGTAGGGTTAAGAATCCCTACAAAGTTGGCGCCTTTTACAGATACCGTAGGCAACATGTCTATAATTACTGGTGTCACACCCTCGTGACTGTAACATTTATGTTGAAAAACATACTTTATGTCGTTTTGCTGCGGATTTTGTAATTTTATTACTTATTTTCATCCAAAATCGCAGCTTGCGCAGCGGCCAGTTTTGCGATGGGTGTACGGAATGGAGAGCAAGATACGTAATCCAGCCCCGCTTTATGACAGAATCCCACAGATTGAGGGTCACCACCATGCTCACCACACAACCCTAATAACAAGTTATCACGCTCTGCACGTCCGCGCTCACAAGCCATCAAAAGCAACTCACCAACACCATCCACATCTAATGAATGGAATGGATCTTCATCAAAAACACCGTGGCTGACGTAATCCCGCATAAAACGACCAGAGTCATCGCGACTTAAGCCGTATGTCATCTGCGTCAGGTCATTCGTACCAAAACTAAAGAACTCAGAACTGCGCGCAATTTCCCCTGCCCGCAACGCAGCACGTGGTGTTTCCACCATTGTCCCCAGTGTATATGAAAATGTGACACCGCTTTCTGTCTTCACAGCCCCAAAAACGGCATCCACGCTCGCGCGCACCAATTCCACTTCACGGTTCGCCGAAACAAGCGGCACCATGATCTCAGGCGAAATTAAATCCGCCCCTGCCTTATGAACATGTACGGCCGCCTCAAAAATCGCGCGAGCCTGCATATTATAAATCTCAGGCACCATAATCCCCAACCGCACACCGCGTGTACCAAGCATTGGGTTGAATTCCCGCAAATCCTCCACGCGCGCTGTGATTTTTGACAATGGCAATCCCATAGCATCCGCCAAAGATTGCATTTCATCGCGTGAATGCGGTAAAAACTCATGCAAAGGGGGATCAAGCAGACGAATACACACGGGCAACCCCTGCATAATCTCAAACAGTTCAATAAAATCCGACCGCTGCATCGGCAACAACAGGTTCAACGCCGCCTGACGGTCCGCATCCGTATCCGCAAAAATCAATTCGCGCATCACATTCAATCGGCCCGCTTCAAAAAACATATGCTCTGTGCGCACCAAACCAATACCGTCCACATTGAAACCACGTGCCATACGGGCATCTTGTGGCGTATCCGCGTTCGCACGCACACCCAAAACCCGTTTCTCATCGGCCCATGTCATAAACGTGTTAAACGCCCCGCCTAAATTTGGCTCTACTAGTTTCGGCGCACCCAACAAAACTTCACCTTCGCTGGCATCCACAGTGATCACATCACCCGCACGTAAGACCACACCATTTGGCAATGTCAAAACCTTGCCGCGCACATCCACCTTCATCTTGCTCACACCAACGATGCAAGGCACACCAATTGTCCGCGCCACAACAGCTGCATGACTATCGCGCCCTCCTTTAGCTGTTAAAACAGCTTGGGCTGAATGCATGCCACGCACATCTTCTGGTGTTGTCTCAATCCGCACCAAAATACACGGTTCTTCACGCGCTGCACTGGCTTGTGCTGCATTCGCAGTAAACACAATCTTACCTGTCGCAGCTCCAGGACTAGATGAAATACCAGACGCAATAACCTTACGCTCAGCACGCGGATCGACCAATGGATGCAAAATCTCATTCAAACTCCGTGGATCAATGCCCATCAATGCATCTTCTTTGGATTTGATACCATCTTCCACCAACTGCACAGATATAGCCATTGCAGCACGCCCTGAACGCTCTGCAGGAACCGCATCTAAAATCGCGACATGACCATCATGCACAGTGAATTCCAATTGCATCTCATCGCCACAAGCTTTGCGTGCTTCGGCTGAATACCCTTTCAAGGTTTCAAAAGCTTCTGGGCACACATCTT
Organism: Amylibacter sp.; assembly: GCA_965206885.1. Lineage (GTDB taxonomy): Bacteria > Pseudomonadota > Alphaproteobacteria > Rhodobacterales > Rhodobacteraceae > Amylibacter. The sequence goes on from CBDBLJ010000019.1 coordinate 866,742, forward strand.
CCAACGAAGGTCCGCGTTTGTCTTTACTTAGAAAATGAGCTTTTTCCTGATCATCGGTTGCATCGCGCCCTTGCGATTGCGACAAATAACGACCATGCGCTATATCAACCCCTGTGCGTGACGACACAAACTGTGCAATTCCCGCACCGCTTTCACCCCGCCCTAATCCCAATGCCATTTCTTGAATGATCAACCCAAGCCCAGCATCCGCAGGTGCCCCTTGCGCCATACGCAAAATACGCGCTGTTGTACCATCCCAAGCTTTGACAAAAGATCGCAATGCTTTGCGCAGCTGGCGCACAGGCTCTTGTGGGAATAACTCCCCAACATTTTGATCATATAAAGCTAATGAGGAGCCAAGCACGGCTTCATAATTAACCTTGCCGTTTTTCGTATGCAAAACATACAACTCTTCAAACCATTCAGGGTCTAGCCTTGCCACCTGAACCGAATAATCTTGTACAAATCGTGCATATAATGAAACTGCGGCCTCTTCACCCAAAGGGACTTTCAGAATATCACATGTTGCTTGGTTCATCCCCAAATTCAGCAACGCATCAGGGCCACCCCATTCACGTGCTACAGGACTGACCCGCACAGAAACCAAACATCCCGTAGAAAGCTCTTCTAAAAAGGGCCATTCTTCTGGGAAATCTTCATTCGCAATCGCGTTAACCGCATCCAACGACAATCCCCAAGCTTTGGGAACAGGCAAGCCTGCATCCATCAAACTGACTTGGGTTGCAGCCCGCGCACCATAGATATCTTTAGGCACGTTAGCACCAGCCGTAAGAGCCATAATGCGCGTAAAGTCTGTCATTCTAAATCCCATCCATTAGGAATAAGTCTAGCGTTATTTAGAAACATCTGACAACCCATTGATCTAAAGCCGCTTTCAACTGTTGTATATACGTGAACCTAGCCTTCGATGCGGGTGAAATCTGCGACCTGCCCCATCACTTTTCTGATCTGGCTTAACAGGTTCAAACGGTTGCGGCGCAACACATCACTGTCTGCATTCACCTGCACCGCCTCAAAGAACGCATCAATTGGCGCACGCAGCTTTGCCATAGCCGCCATTGCAGCGCCAAAATCTTCGTCGCTAACAGCTTTAGTAATCGCCACAGTTTGCGTTTCCAGCGTCGCGAAAAGTGTTTTCTCAGCCTCTTCTTCAGCAAATTTTACATCCGCCCCATAAGAATACTCAACACCATCTTTGGCCTCGGCCTGTGTCACGATATTATTCGCCCGCTTAAAGCCTTGTAACAGGTTCACCCCATCATCTGTTTTCACAAAGGCTTGTAAGGCTTCGGCACGGTTTACAAGTAACGTGAAATCATCATTGTTCGGCATCGCAAGACAAGCATCGATGATGTCGTGACTGATGTCTTTGTCTTTAAGATAGATTTTTAAGCGATCGTAGAAGAAGGACAGGAGGTTTTCGACAATCGATGAATGTTTAAATCGCGTTAGAATCTTTATAAGTAATTGCTCTTGATCTTCATCACTCAGAACTTCTTTCTTTGAGCTTTCACCAACTAGTTCTTCCACTTCAGAAACAGAAACACCAAGATGGCCAGCAATATTACTAAATAGCGCTTCTTTATCTCTCTTTTCTTGAAATAGTTTCCTTAGTATGTTTTCAGTGAAACCAACCAGTAAAAAATCTCGAAGCTGAGCTTTAATCTCATTCTCCAAAACCAACCGAATAACACCCAAAGCCGCACGGCGTAATGCAAACGGATCCTTAGATCCCGTTGGTTTCTCATCAATCGCCCAGAACCCTGTCAGCGTATCGATCTTATCCGCCAAAGCCACGGTCACAGATACAGGTGCAGATGGCACATCATCAGATGGCCCCAAAGGCGAATAATGCTCTTCTGCGGCATGGGCCACTTCCAACGGGTGCCCCGCAGGGCCTGCGTAATATTTCCCCATCAAGCCTTGCAGCTCTGGAAACTCATAAACCATTTCAGATGACAGATCAGCCTTGGCAAAACGTGCGGCTTTCTCTGCCAGATCGGCATTCGCGCCAACCACAGGCGCAATCTCACGCGCCAATGCTGCAATACGCTCAATCCGCTGTGCTTGTGTGCCCAGTTTGTTGTGAAAGGTCACATTGTCCAGCTTATCCAGCCAAACCTGTGCACCCTCTTCGGCCACCCGAATGTCGTTTTCCCAGAAAAATTTCGCATCAGACAGGCGTGCAAACAGCACCTTTTGGTTGCCCGCAATAATCGTTGCGCCATTGTCCACCGTTTCACGGTTCGCCACCGTAATAAATTTCTCAATTCGGTCTGTTTTCGGATTACGAACACTGAAAAACTTCTGGTGCTCTTTCATGGATGTTTGCAACACCTCTGGCGGCAAACCCAAGAAATCATCAGCAATATCGCCCATCAAGACAACGGGCCATTCGACCAGGCCACTGACTTCTGCCAACAACCCACGGTCCTCAACAATCTCAAGCCCTTGGGCAAACGCCATGTTTTTTGCGTCTTCCCAAATATGATCCGACCGCTCACCAGCATCCAGCATCACATGCGCTTTTTTCAATTCCGCACGGTATTGATCAAAACTGTTCACGCTAAACCATTCTGGTGCATGAAAACGGTGACCCGCTGTCAGGTTCGCACTTTCAATGCCATCCACATCAAAGTTCACCACCTCTGCCCCATCTTCAGCAGATAGAATGCAAAGGATAGAATGCAATGGGCGCACCCAGCGCAAAGTACCAGTGCCCCAGCGCATTGATTTTGGCCATGGGAAATTGCGGATTACATTTGGCACCACTTCCGCAATAATATCCGCCGCAGGACGTCCAGCTTTTTCGATAACCGCGAAATAAGTTTGGCCTTTTTTATCGTCACGCACTTCCAACTGGTCTTTGGTCAAGCCAACGCCGCGTAAAAATCCTTCTAAAGCTTTTTCAGGCGCATCAACGCGTGGCCCTTTGCGTTCTTCACGCAAATTAGGGCTTTCAGCCAACAAACCTTCAACCGTCAAACACAAACGGCGCGGCGTCGAAAACCCAGCAGCAGAGGCATAGGTTAACCCTGCATCCACCAGCGCGTCCGTTACAAGCTTTTTCAAATCCTCAGCAGCACGCACTTGCATGCGGGCAGGAATTTCTTCGGAAAACAGTTCTAATAGCAAGTCAGCCATAATTATTCACTTTGCGCTTTTTGATGCCAAGCAAACGCGCGGCCGTCTTCATAAACGGCAACCACGCGGTCGATACTTGGATGGATATTCTTTTCACCAACAAATGCCAAAGCATTGCCAGCATTCAAATCAGCCTGCACCTGTGCTGCATCAAAGCAGCTCAGATTTTCAGACTTCGGTGTCGGTCGGTCATGGGTTTGATATGTTTCCGTCAACAAACCATATGAAAGCGGTGTTTTGAAACAGCCATGAAAACTTAACGGATCAGCCGTATTCGCAACAGCATTCAAATCATTGGCGTTAATCACCTCAGATGCGTCCCCTATGTAAGGCAACAATCGTATCTGTGTTGTAACAGGTTGATACTCAACCTTAGCAACCTCAACGACTGCGGCTGGCTCAACAATCACACTCGATTGCTCCTCTCCATTCGGATTAGGGCATTCCCGTGGCAGATTATTTCCGCTGAACAAAGCATCACCGCACATATTAACCTGACGCCACATATACGCGTTTCCATCAGGATATTGCGCGATATACGTATCAAACCCATAAGGCACATTTTCATTCGCCAAAATCGCTGAGGCATTACCGCCTTGAATATCAGCAGTTAATTGCCCCGCATCAAAAAATTTGAAAAACTGCGGCGCATTCAACGGTGTCGCCACATCTTTGAATTCATCCGTTGGAATATAATCCCAATCCACAGTAAAACAGGCCCGCATTTTTAAAGGCGATGTATCCGCATCAATACCCTCATAATTGCTGACTGGGAACTTATCCCCATAAGCAACAACTTTGGTCACGCCCGTAATGCGTTCGTAATAAGCTTTCTCAATAGAATACCACAGCCCACCACCAGCAATGGCACCGCACATGAGCAAACCTATAACAATGTGCTTGCCATTCATGCCGCAGCACCACCCGCTTCAGTCAATACAAACGCATCTGCACAGGCTTTCGCCAACGTGCGCACACGCCCAATATAAGCCTGACGTTCCGTCACAGAAATCACACCGCGTGCATCCAACAGGTTAAACAAATGCGATGCCTTGATACATTGATCATAGGCGGGGTGCGCCATGATAATCTTACGGCCCGTTTTAGGGTCCTCGTGTGGTGCATCCAAAATACGTTTACACTCCGCTTCTGCATCCTTGAAATGCTGCAACAATGTATCCGTATCCGCCACATCAAAGTTCCAACGCGAATATTCCTGCTCTGTCTGCTTGAACACATCCCCGTATTTCATATGGATCGCAGCATCAGGATCGTTGAACGGCATGTCCATCACATGATCTACACCCAACACATACATCGCCAAACGTTCCAACCCGTAAGTCAGCTCGCCTGACACTGGTTTACAGTCATGGCCACCCACCTGTTGAAAATATGTAAACTGAGACACTTCCATCCCGTCACACCAAACTTCCCAGCCAAGACCCCAAGCACCCAACGTTGGGCTCTCCCAGTCATCCTCTACAAAACGAATGTCATGCATATCCATATCCACACCAATCGCTTCTAGCGATCCCAGATATAAATCCTGCAAATCTGGCGGGCTTGGCTTCATCAAAACCTGATATTGATAATAATGCTGCAAACGGTTCGGGTTTTCCCCGTAACGCCCATCCGTTGGACGGCGCGAAGGCTGCACATAACACGCTGCCCAGTTATTCGAGCCAAGCGCACGCAAGGTCGTCGCAGGATGAAAAGTACCTGCCCCCACTTCCATATCATAAGGCTGCATCATCGCACAACCATGCGATGTCCAATAGGTTTGAAGCCGCAAGATTATCTCTTGAAAGGAACGGGGTTTATCAGTCGCCATTGTCTGCGCTCTTTTTGGTTATAGTAAGTCAATACTTACTTAATTAATTAATCACGCCCTACTTAGGCAACCCAAGCCAAAGGGTCAATTGCGCATCATTGTTTCCAGCTTCATAAGGTATTGTTTTTACCATAACAGTTGACTTCCCCCCCGAACGTCCCTCAAAACTTCTTTAAATTATTGTTTAGGGCTTATTTTAATAACGATCACATATACCAGCAGCACAGTATTATCCTTTCGCGAAGTAATGTTTTCTTTCGAAGATATGATCACAGGGGCCCAAGCCATATCCCAGTCGCCAACAGAATATGTGGAAGCAGATTTGATGATTTAGAGACTCATTTTACATCATAATTTATTATATATGAGAAACTAAATTTCATACTTCCTCTCTTACGTTTTAGTTAAGACTGAACAACTACCGACTTTCGTCGGTAGGTTCACGTTTTGAATGTAATTCAAGATACTGACGAATAACGTCATCCGTCACATTTCCACTCGTCGTTGAAAAATAGCCTCTAGCCCAGAACCGTTGCCCCCAATAGCGTTTGCGTAATTCGGGGTACTCCCGCTGTATCTTGTATGAGGACCTCCCTTTTACGCGTTGCATCACCTTTGAAATTGGGACGTGCGGCGGGACTGACACAAACATATGCACATGGTCGGTAGACAATACGCCTTTTTCAATGTGTACGCCCAATTCATTGCACGTTTGTCGTATCAATGTCCGAATACGCTCACGCATTTCACCACGCAGCACCTTGTAACGATATTTTGTTACCCAAACGATATGGTATCTGTGATAATATCTGCTATGACTTCCAGTAGAATAGATCATAAGGTTTCCTTCCATTTTAAGACCTTACCGCAACGCTGGGTCTTAAAATGGAAGGAAACCTTATGTAAATAACGCTAAAGCTGACCAGCTAAAAGCTGGTGGTTTTAACCAATTATTGGAAAATGAAACATATACACTTGATAAATTAACTTAGATAATGATCTTTCACCTCTAAGGCCGCGGGCGGGTCGATACTTAAATGTACAGCCAAACTGCGTTCTATTGTTCTACACATTGCATCTAATGGTAAGCCGTTAAGTGTCTCTCCAAATGGTTCTGATAACTCCTCAGTGACCTCAGCTAAACCAAAGAACATATAAGCGATTATTCCAACGAATACTGGGGTTAACATGCCCACTGGTTCCAACAAACCTAAGGGGATAAGTAAGCAGTATAAATAGGCTGTTCTATAAACGAGCATCGAATACACAAGAGGTAGTGGTGTGGTTGCGATACGCTCGCACCCAGCCTGAGAATGGCTAATTTCGGCTAACCTATTTGATAAACAAATACGCCCAAAACCATCCACTTCATCAGCTTCTATAGCTTGAAGAACTTCTTTACTCATAGCGTTTAGAGCAGCACAAGTTGGGTTTGGCTCGTCAGCATAATCTTGTACAAACCAAAGTACTTCATCCGTCACAACTGGAAGCTTACGTAAACTTATTCGGTGAAGGTGTATAAATGTTACTGCAAGACGCAATATAGCTTCTCTGCGTTCTTTATTGGATACATGCAGTTCAACTTCACGTGCCAAAGCTCTGAGATTTGCAATATGTTGGCCCCATAATTTACGCCCATCCCACCAACGTGCATAAGCAGCATTATTCCGAAAACCTAGGAAAAGAGACAAAGCAATCCCAAAAACGGCGAACGGTGCGGCATTCGTATGCGGGAGTGAATATGCTTTAGTATCAATAACGACCAATACCGCTGCAAATACCATTATACCCAATATACGTGGAAGTATTTTGGGTAAAACGGACCCTCTAAAAGAGAACAATAATTGCCATACCTTAGGGTTTTCACAAATGATCATGATGCTAGTCCTATGTATTGTAGACCAATGATCATAATGATGGCGATGAAAAGCGTTTCGATGACAAGGAATGCGATTGCACGACCACCTACGTTCATAACGTCCCTTAAAGAAGTCTTTAACCCCACGGCTGCAATTGCTGTTAATAGCGCCCATTTCGAGATTTGAGTGGAAATTTCGATTAGACTCGTTGGAAAAACATTCAAAGAATTTAAAAATACAAGGATGATGAAGGCAATGATAAAGCTTGGCATAATCGGTGGTTTCCCACCGTCAATTTGATCGCTTAATCCCTGCTGTCGAACGATCAAGGATGCAATTAAAATAACAGGTGCCAACATGGACACACGAATAAGCTTAACAAGAGTAGCAACTTCACCTGTATCCTCTGAAATTGAGAACCCAGCCCCCACAACTTGTGCAACATCATGAATTGTAGCCCCGATAAAAATACCAGAAAGTTGTTCATCAAAACCGATAATATCTGCAAGAATTGGATAAACAATCATTGTAGCAGTTGATAGAAGCGTCACACCAACGACGGTAAAAACCAATCGTTCTTCACTACGATCGTCACGTGGTAATATGGCCGAAATAGCCATTGCAGCAGATGCACCACAGATTGCCACTGAGCCAGCAGAAAGAAAGGAAAATCTAGGTCCGTGACCTAAAAAGCGACCGATTAACATACCAAACACAATTGTTAAAACGACACTCCCCACAATCAGTAAAATCATATTCAAGCCAAGTTGCGCCGCCATATCAAAGCTGATCCGCATACCTAATAAAGCAACTCCAAAACGCAATATCGTTCGCGCTGAGAATGCAATGCCAGCTTTGCATTGGGTATCTTCGGATAAGAAATTTAGTGCGATACCAAAAAGCAGTGCCATTAGCATTGATGGAGCACCATAATGTTCGGATATAAACTGACCTGCTAGCGCAATCAGTGCGGCAACTAAAAAACCTGGAAATAGTGACTTAGAAAATGTTGTTAAACGCAAATATGGCTTTAGCATAATAAAGACCTCTTTCCTTCGCCGCACTGCAATTGCTTGCAAGATTGTGCCAAATAATTGGAAGTTGCCTAGGATATTAATATAAAATCAAAATCTGGGTTTTATATGCCGCTATTATGGCCTGTAACACTTAGAGTCTGGCCGAAAACTATTTCAATGATTTCAACCCCTTGCTAATCGCCGTGTGACCATTCTGATATGGGCGATGAGGAGCCAGCTTTCAGCAGAAGCAATGGATTTCTCCCAATCTTTTGCCAATCGGCGGCACCGCCCCAACCAGGCAAAGGTGCGCTCGACAACCCACCGTCTTGGAATGAGTTCAAATCCCACAGCCTTGTCACTGCGCTTTAAAATTTCGATAGTCCAACAGCCCATATTTTCTAAAGCTTCTCGTAATTTTGGCCCCGCATATCCTCCATCGGCAAACACATGTCGGAGTTTGGGATGGGAGTAGTAGATAGATTTGAGGACATCAACGGCCCCATCTCGATCTTGAATGCCCGCACTGTGGATGATAAATCCGATCAACAGCCCGATGGTATCTGTGATGATATGGCGCTTACGGCCGTTTATCTTTTTCCCTGCGTCGTAGCCGGAAACACCACCGCTTTCTGTCGTTTTAACACTCTGGCTGTCAATAACACCTGCACTTGGACTGGCTGCGCGACCTGCCAATTCCCGCGCCTTGATGACAAGCGTATCGTTGATCCGGTACAACACGCCATTGTCCCGCCAGTCGTAAAAATACTCCTGTATTGTAGTCCTCGGCGGGAAATCTTTCGGGATCATTCGCCACTGACATCCCGTGCTCGCCATGTATTGCACTCCGTCCCACACATCGCGCATTTCGGTTGTTCTGGGCCGACCAACCACATTGGATTCTGGCAGCAGTGGTTCAATTATTGCCCACTCTTCGTCCGTGCAATCACTTGCATAACGCCCATTGTTTCGCTCATATAGGGGGCGAGTAATATCAGTCCAAGCCATAAAATTCTCCATCTTATTTGATAAAGAGAGTGAATCACAACTTACTGATATTACTCAACTAGTTTTCGGCCAGACACTGAGATACAAGTGTAATAAAACAATCATAACGTATTGCCCAGAATTCCGTCAGTGCCGAAGTCGTTCGGAAAACAAAAACAGGCTCATCGTAAAATCCATTATACAGCAAAATAGACATTTAAGCCTATAAGAATGAGTATCCTATCTAACTTAAAGTCTGACAAATGTCATACGCTCGGTGCACGTGCTGTGCACGCCGATCATACACTCCTTCTCAGGATTTTAAGACAGCTCATCCCCAATTTTGACAATGGCTTCTACCAACATATCCAAATCAGAATTCTCCGTACGGTGATTGGTCAAATTCACCCGTATTGCCATCTGTCCATTGATCACAGTCGTCGATGGCACGGCGATCCCACTTTCTTGCAAACGAACGGCGATCTCCTCGTTCAGAGCATCGTTGTCCTTTTCAAACACATAACGGAATGCACAGATATTCAACGGCACGGGTGCTAGCATTTCCAATTTATTTGAAGCGTTTACAAGGCCTTCCAGATATTGTGCCTGTTCGATATTACGGTCGATCACATCTGCCAAAGCTTTGATACCATGCTCCTTTAAATGCGCCCAAACTTTCAGCGCACGAAATCCACGTGAGAGTTCTGGCCCATAATCCACAGCCCAAAAAGCACCACCAGCAAGCCCACGTTCCGACCCGCGCAGGTATTCAGGGCGGTCCGAAAACGAAGCCCGATGCGCCGCTTCATCACGGATTAAAACACACCCAGCATCATAATTCACTTGCAACCACTTGTGAAAATCAAAAGCCAAACTATCCGCACGAGACAACCCCGTTAAGCGCGCTTTAGCATGCTGCCCAATATTTGCCGTCGCCCCAAAAGCCCCATCAACGTGAAACCATATGTCATTTTCAGAAGCAATATCAGCCGCTTGTTCAAGGTCATCAATTGCCCCCATATTCACAGCCCCTGCCGTCCCCACAATCAGGAATGGTGTCAAACCTGCAGCTTTATCTTCTGCGATCAAGCTTTTAAGCACGCTAATGTCCATTTCAAAGGCATCGTTACATGACACTTTACGCAATGCATCCTTACCTAACCCCAAGATATCAAAGGCTTGTGCAACACAGCTGTGTGTTTGGGTGCTGGTATACCCAACCAATTGACCTTGTGGCATGCCATTTGTTTTTGCGCTTTCGATCCTTTGATCCCGCGCGGTTTTCAGTGCAATAATCGTCGCCATTGATGTGCCAGAAACGATCAAGCCTGACGTGTCTTTTGGCATGCCGACCATCTCTGCAGCCCAAGACAAAACCTGACGTTCAACAATAGGCGCCACATGATCTCGACCGCCTGCGTTCACATTCATTGCACCCGCAGCAATTTCAGCCATCAAGCCAGATGGTGCACCTGCGCCATGAACCCAACCAAAGAAACGTGGGTGTGTATTTCCAACGCCGTATTTTAAAAAACTTTCTAAATCCTTTTGAACATCCGCAGTGGTACTGCCATTCAAAGGCATATCTGTTTCAATCACAGAACGTTGCGCATCGGGCAAAGGTGTCCAAACACGACCTTCGCGGGCATCTTCTAATTTGTCGATAGACGCATCCAGCATAGCATGTGCCGAGGCGCGAAATGTGCCCCAATCTTTAGGGTCTAACGTCATAGCGGTTACCTTCTATCAAAAGTCATACTTTTCAATACACTCATATACGCAGCACATAGGTAATGCACTGCCCATTACAGATATTTTGGATATATTAAACCCAGATTTCGGTTATCTGGACAGCAGGTTTAGTCCCGCCAAAAACTGCCTGTAAAGAGCACGTAAACGGCCATCAATTCCAAGCGCCCAACAAGCATGCCAGCAACAAGCAACCATTTGGCAGTGTCATTCACATTCGCAAAGTTACCCGATGGGCCAATTTCTGGCCCCAAACCAGGCCCGATGTTTGCCAATGCAGAGGCAGCCCCTGAAATTGACGTGATCATATCTAATCCTGTCATCCCCAAACCAACAGCAAGAACAACCAAGGATAGGATAAACAACATAAAGAACCCCATAACAGATGAAATGACATCATCCGCGACCGTACGCCCCTCATATTTTGGCATAAACACACCATTAGGACTATGGATACGTTGAAGTTGTGCACGGATCGAAGCGTATAGCAGTTGGAAACGGAATATCTTGATTGAACACGTCGTGCTACCTGCACAACCGCCAACCAAGCCTACCATAAAGAGCAGAGTAATTGGAAAGCTCCCCCAACGCATATAATCATCACTTGCATAGCCTGTCCCTGTCAGAATAGACAAACCGTTAAAAGCCGCCTTGCGTAGCGCAAATTCAGTTGAGTTGGTAACAAAAGCATACCGCCAGAGTGCAAGCAGAACGACTACGATCAAAGCAGTTGTCAAAAAGACCCTAATCTGTGTGTCCCTCATCAATGGTCGTATAGAGCCTCCAACCATCTGCACATAACGTACGAACGGCAAACAAGCCAAAACCATAAATATTATGGCAATATATTCCGATCCAACTCCCAAATTGCTAAAACTGTCATCGTAATTGGCAAACCCACCTGTCGCGATCGTCGTCATCGCATGGACAATACTGTCAAAAACACCCTGACCAGCAATCCGGTAAGACACTGCACAAATTATCGTTAAGCCAATATAAACAGATGAAATCGTACGTGCAATCTCGGCCGCACGCGGCAGAACCTTGCCAAAGGTATCAAAACCTTCAGTGCGGAAAATTTGCATACCACCAACACGTAACAATGGTAAAAACACCATCGCCACAACAATGATACCGATCCCGCCAAACCATTGCATCAAACCACGCCACAGTAATAACCCGCGAGGAAGATCGCTAAGTCCAGAGAACACTGTGGAGCCTGTCGTAGTTAATCCAGACGTTGCTTCAAAAAATGCATCGGTATAACTGGCTTGTGTCGCTCCCAGCCAAAACGGTATTGCCGCAAAGATCGGCAGAACCAGCCAAACCCCTGTGGTTAGAAAAAAGGTCTGTTGAATATTTAGGCTATCTTGTCCCTCAGATGCACAGGCTAATGCGACCGTACCACCACAGACTGCCGTCATAAAAGCACATAAGGCCCATATTTTCCAATGAGGGTCATTATCGTATAGGTCCATCAACATCGGTAAAAACATTGTACACCCAAGTACGACAACCAATAGACCAATCACATATCCTGCAGGGCGAAAGTCAAACATGATGACAGGCTTGGCGTTTTGCCGTGCATTCGTCAAGCATTTTCAAAGAATTGAAAGGCTTATGAGCTGCGGCTAACAGGGTTACCCACCAATTTTAGGAACTCTTGGCGTGTAATGTCATTGGTACGGAATGTACCCATCATACGAGATGTCACCATGGTTACACCATGTTTGTGAATACCACGTGTAGACATACAGTGATGTTCACCTTCCAGCACAACAGCAACACCACGTGGCTTCAAACCCTCTTGCAAAGCATTAGCGATTTGCGCAGTCATTTTTTCTTGGACTTGCAGACGTTTGCCATACGCTTCAACCAAACGTGCCAATTTAGAAATACCGACAACACGATCTGTCGGTAGATAACCTACATGTGCCTTACCAATGATCGGTGCCATATGGTGTTCGCAATAGCTTTCAAAACGAATGTCTTTTAGGACAACCATTTCATCATAGCCTTCAACTTCTTCGAACGTACGTTTCAAGATATCCATCGGATCTTGGCCATAGCCACTGAACCATTCGCCATATGCTTTGGTCACGCGCGCAGGTGTGTCTAACAAACCTTCACGCGTTGGATCTTCACCAGCCCAACGCAATAATGTGCGCACAGCATCTTCAGCCTCTTCACGCGATGGGCGTAAATCCACGAGTTTATCGTTTGCTGCTTTTGGGTCAGTCATAACATTATCCTTAGTCATACCAATTCACGGCGAATATGGGGTTTTAAACCATAAGTTTCCATAGAAACCTTCTGGTTTTACGCCCCTCCACGTAAAAAACACGACGATTCACCATTTAAACATCGGTTTTTTATGCTTTTTCCAAAGCCTGCTTCAAATCGTCCAATAAATCTTGACCATCTTCGAGACCGATAGAAATGCGCACAAAGCCATCTGTAATGTCCAATGCAGCGCGTTGTTCATCGCTGAGACGTTGGTGTGTTGTTGTCGATGGGTGTGTGACCAATGATTTTGCATCGCCCAAGTTATTAGAGATCGTGATGATATTCAACGCATTGATAAATTTAAAGGCAGCTTCTTTACCGCCATGCAAATCCAGAGACAGCACAGTGCCGCCTTGTGTCATTTGCTGTTTGGCCAAAGCTTGTTGTGGATGGCCATCTGCAAATGGGTAAATCAAACGTTTCAGTTTGTTATGTCCTGCCAAACCATCAACCAACAGGTTACATGTTGCAGCCTGAGCTTCGCAACGTATCACAAGCGTTTCCAAACCTTTCAGCATCACCCAAGCGTTGAATGGGCTCATAGCTGGACCAGTGTGCTTGTTAAACGGTTCGAATGTCTTACGAATGAACTCCTCCGTGCCCAAAACTACACCGCCCAGACAGCGCCCCTGCCCGTCGATATGTTTCGTAGCGGAATAAATCACAACATCAGCACCTAATTCCAATGAACGTTGAAACACTGGTGTAGCGAACACGTTATCTACAACAACAGTTGCTCCCGCCGCATGTGCGATTTCGGATACACCAGCAATGTCGATCACTTCGAGTGTTGGATTTGATAACGCTTCTAAGAATGCCACTTTCGTGTTTGGTTTAAACGCGTCGCGCCATTCGTCAAGGTTAGTGCCATCCACAAATGTCACTTCCACACCCCAACGTTGCAAAATATCTTCGACAACAAACAAACATGAGCCAAACAACGCTTTGGCCGAAACGACATGATCGCCCGCACGCAACATGGAAAACAATGTGCCAGACACAGCAGCCATGCCGCTGGCCGTAGCAAACGCATCTTCTGCACCTTCTAGTGCTGCAATGCGCTCTTCGAACATACGGACTGTTGGGTTGCCGTAGCGTGCATAGATATATTCATCTTCGCCAGATTCGATAAAACGTGCTTCAGCTTGTTCTGCACTATCGTAAGCAAATCCTTGTGTCAGAAATATCGCTTCTGATAATTCACCAAATTGGCTACGCTTCACGCCTGCATGTACAAGTTTTGTCTTTGCATTCCAATTATCCATAATCATAACTTTCCGGGCCACGCCCAATAAAAAACCCCAACCGATTTAACAGTCGGGGTCGCAAATCGCCCTGACCTCTTTAGTGGCATATTTAACGAGGCCCACAATCCGGTTACAAATCGCCTCAAGTTTTAATTACTTAATCTACCTTAGGGCGTCAATGGGTGTTTCGCTTTACGATTTGGAAACTCAAACACGTTACAACACATTCATAAGAGCAGTAATTAAGAGTATCAAATGGCAGTGTTTCGGGTGCAATCACAAGATGGAGAGATTTATAATCCTCGGTATCCGCGACGAGATGTGATGGGCTTATTGGCAAAGAAGATAGAGCAATTTTCTTCACCTCCAAGGATTTCAATACAATTGCCAGCCCATCACCAATCTTCGCCTTTTGCGTTACGCCCCCCTGATCGCAATACTCTCGTGATTGACTTCAGATGGTTGGGCTATGCAGCAGGACTGAAAGCCTTACCCGATTTAGAAATTCCTTATGACAAAGCGGCGCAAGAGGCAGCTGGCCTATCATTCTTAATCAACAGTTTACGTCAAAAAACGCCTGAATGTATTGTGGATGTTGTCGCCCACCGTTTCGGAGCTCGTGTGGCCTTAACCGCTATACGTAAAACCAAATCGAAAATGTGGCGCAACTTACTGCTATCCAATGCTTTTGAATTTTCAGCGCAGACATTATATGCACTCGATTGTCCTATGGGGGCTCATTTAAAAATACACAATTTGATTGCGCAGAAACGGAGTATATTACCGTACTTGTTTGATAAACTAGGCCCTAAACCTGGACCTGCTGATGGCGCTATTTGCTTTGGCTATAAATTTCCACATTCAAACTGGTCAGAAATGCCTGAGAACTCCGAAGCGGCACAAGCTTTGATGTTGCGAATGGGCGCAAATATTTACGCATCGCCCCAAAGAAATAAACAATTATTAACAAGATTTACGTTCAAAAAGCTACGTCCATGAATTGACCACTTCTATTTTTCTGCCATGGTTAAAGAAACATTCAGGAGCAATCATATGGCAGACCCAATAGAACTGTTTTATTGGCCGACCCCAAACGGGTGGAAAGTTACAATCGCATTAGAAGAAATGGGCCTATCTTATAATGTAAACCTGATCGACATCGGTGCTGGTGATCAATTCAAGCCTGAATTTCTAAAAATAGCGCCGAATAACCGTATGCCTGCCATCATCGATCCTGAAGGGCCAAATGGCGATCCAATTTCGATTTTTGAATCTGGTGCTATTTTACAGTATCTTGGGCGCAAGACTGGGCAATTCTATGGTAAAACCGAGCGTGAGCGTATTGAAATTGATCAATGGCTGATGTGGCAAATGGGTGGCCTTGGGCCTATGGCAGGCCAAGCGCATCATTTTCTCGCTTATGCACCCAATATGGAGCCACCAAATGATATTCCATATGCAAAAGATCGGTATAGAGCTGAAACCAAAAGACTTTATGGTGTTCTAGACAGACAGCTTGAAGACAAAGACTACATTTGTGGGGATTATTCAATTGCCGATATGGCGTGTTGGGGGTGGGTTAGCCTTTGGCAAAAACAAGAACAAAATTTGACAGAACTCCCTAACATGGCAAAGTGGTTAGAGCGTTGTACTGCACGCCCAGCAGTTATGGCTGGTCGTGCAGTTGCTGCGGAAAAACGTAATGATTTAAGTGGGAAAGATGCTCAGAATAATTTGTTTAAAACAAAATAAGTAGCAAAATTACTTCTTATCTTTGTCCAACCCATATTTCGCCAAAATGCCGCCTTGTGTCATGAAAAACAAGAATATGGCAGCTGTCAGCCCAAAGGTTTTAAAATTTACCCATGCATCAGTCGACATTGTGCGCCAAATAAATTCGTTCATCACAGCAAGGGCGAAGAAGAACATACAAATACGTTTGGTTAAGATCATCCAACCCGCGTCTTGCAAAGGCATCGCTTCTTCCATGACCGCTTTCAAGTAAGATTGACCACGCATCAAGCCAAAAGCCAATATACCGCCGAATAAGACATAGATAATTGTTGGTTTCATTTTGAAGAAACGTTCGTCATTGAACCAAACAGATAGCCCGCCAAAAACCACAACTAAGACAGCTGTCATTAATTGCATTTTGGACAATTTACCTGTCAAAGCCCAGACAATGCCTGTGCAGACCAACAAAACAGGGATAAAAGCTGCCGTTGCGACAATGAAGCCATCATATTCTTGACCAAGAATAGTATACATCGTGCCTTTCATTTTTGAATACGCTACGAAAAATAAAACCACAGGCCCCAATTCCAAAGCCATTTTCAAGCCTGAACTTATCTTCTTTTCTTCCATTCTTGCCTCTTATTCACGGCTATCCACCGAATTCCACCAATACTGCACCACCAGCAATTACACACATTAAGAAGGCTCGCAATGGGCCTACTTTTTCTTTCAGAAAAAACCAGCCGATCAATGCTGCAAACACAACTGATGTTTCGCGTAATACGGCAACTTCTCCGACTTTATCAAGACGTGTTGCCACCATGATGGAGCCAAAACTCATATAGGCAATAATGCCACCAATAAATCCACGCACCATTAAAGGTCGCACTTCTGGTGGGTTGTCCATACGTCGCCACATCACAAAAGCGACAACAGGGAAGAACAACCCATCAATAAAGAAAAACCATGCAAGAAATGTGAATGGGTCCAAAGTCGCACGAATACCGTAAGCATCATATGTGGTGTAAGCTGCCACCATAAAACCGCCAGCAACAGCCCATACCAAAGCAAGTTTTAATTCGCGACGATCCACTGTCTCGCGGCTTAGATTCACAGCAGCTAATGCAAAGATTGCAAATGTCAGCAGACCAAGGCCACTCCATTGCAACAGCTCAAAATGCTCGCCAAAAACAGCCCCAGCAGCAAAGACAGTTACAAGCGGACCAAATCCGCGCACAATAGGATAAACAACAGTATAAGCTCCGTGGCTATAAGCCATGCCTTGGGTGATTTTATAGATCACGTGGATCACGAACATACCTGCAAAAATCAACCACATATGAGGCTCCGGCCACGGCACCACAAACAACGCGATGGGCATAGCCATTAAGCCATATGAAAAATCAATCGCACCACGTGTGAGCCACGGATCATGGCGCCCTTTTTGAAGAGCGCCAAAAATCGCGTGCATTATTGCCGCGAAAATAGCTAATCCTAAAGCAAGTTGGTTTCCTGCGGGTGTCCCAGCAATAGACACCAACCAATCGCTCAAAGCGTATGACCCGTTAAGGCTTGTGCAAATTCTTCGGGATCAAAAGGGGCTAGATCATCAATTTGTTCACCAACGCCAATCGCATGAATTGGAAGCCCGAATTTATCTGCCAAAGAGACGAGAACACCACCTTTGGCTGTGCCATCTAATTTGGTCATGACCAATCCGCTAACGTCTGAAATCTTTTGAAAAACTTCAACTTGGCCAACAGCATTTTGGCCCGTTGTTGCATCCAAAACCAATAAAGTATTATGCGGTGCATCGTGATCTTTTTTACGAATTACGCGTACGATTTTAGCAAGCTCTTCCATCAAATCTTGACGGTTCTGCAACCGCCCAGCTGTATCGATCATTAGTAAATCGGCACCATCGGCTTCTGCTTTTTCCATAGCTTCGTAAGCCAAAGATGCAGGATCTGACCCTTCTGGTGCAGTTAATACGGGCACGCCTGCGCGATCTCCCCAAACTTGTAGCTGTTCTACTGCTGCAGCACGGAATGTATCCCCCGCTGCAATCACAACAGATTTCCCTGCTGCTTTAAATTGGCTTGCCAATTTACCAATTGTTGTCGTTTTACCTGATCCATTAACGCCTACAACAAGGACGACTTGGGGTTTTTTCGGGTAAAGCGGCATTGGCTTTGCAACAGGTTCCATTATGCGTGTCACTTCTGCCGCAAGCAGAGCTTTTATCTCATCGGTACCAAGTTTTTTACCAAAACGCCCTTCTGCCATTGCAGCAGAGACACGTAATGAGGTTTCAACGCCCATATCAGCTGTGATCAAAAGCTCTTCTAAACTTTCAAGCATCGCATCATCTAAGACACGCTTTTTTCCAGTTTTTTTTGGCGCACGTCCAAGGACGCGCTCAACGATGCCTGTTTGCTGTTCAGCGACAGCGATCTCTTGAACCTCATTTAGTGGGGCATCATCAATCGCAGGTGCCGTTGGCACCTCTGGTTCTGCTTTGCGACCCAATATACGCCCGATCAACCCAGTTTTTTTCAGCTCAGGCTTTGCGGCAACCTCTTCAGGTTCCACAACAGGTTCAGGGATAATTTCTGGCTCTGGCTCTGGCTCTGGCTCTGGCTCTGGCTCTGGCTCTGGCTCTGGCTCTGGCTCTGGCTCTGGCTCTGGCTCTGGCTCTGGCTCTGGCTCTGGCTCTGGCTCTGGCTCTGGCTCTGGCTCTGGCTCTGGCTCTGGCTCTGGCTCTGGCTCTGGCTCTGGCTCTGG
The DNA here is from genome assembly GCA_965206885.1 of Amylibacter sp. Taxonomy (GTDB): domain Bacteria; phylum Pseudomonadota; class Alphaproteobacteria; order Rhodobacterales; family Rhodobacteraceae; genus Amylibacter. Next base: position 885,400 of record CBDBLJ010000019.1, read on the forward strand.
AAGCTGTTCTTCAATAGGTTCAGATGCAAGCACTTCTTCTTGGGTTTCATCCTCTTCAACGCCGCCGTCTTCAACAATAGCATCCAAGCCTTCTTCGATCTTGGAAGAAGATTTAAACAAGCGTTCTTTGAGTTTTTTGAAAAAGGCCATTCACCCGTACTCCAACAGTCTTATACCCACCTAATATGCATTTTACTGGGATGGAAGCCCTAGAGGTGCGTGAATTTACTGTATTTGTATAAGCGCATGGCGTAATCCAATCTTATGACGCGCTATTTTATCGTATTTTTACTTTTATTCGGCTCCCATTTTGCAGTGGCCCAAGACAATCAGGACAGTCAAAAATGTTCCGCTGATACATATGGATCAGTGGTTTGTATCAACATCGATACATTTGACACTGACCTCTGCAAAGCACTGGAAACCTTTGCGGATCGATACGCACTTAATCCTTACTTTTTTACACGGCTCATCTGGCAAGAAAGTCGTTTCAGACCAAATGCTCGTAGTTCGGCAGATGCTATGGGAATAGCTCAGTTCATCGCGACAACAGCAGAAGCGCGTGGTTTGCAAGATCCATTCAATCCGGCCGAAGCTTTGGATGCATCAGCGCGGTATCTGGCTGAGTTGGAAAAAGACTTTGGAAACTTGGGTCTTGCCGCGGCTGCTTATAATGCTGGTGAAACGGCTGCCGCCAATTTCCAAGAGAAGACTGCTGGGCTACCAAATGAAACATGGAAATATGTGCAGATCATTACTGGATTAGATGCTAGGAGATGGCGTGACGCGCCCCCAGAAAAACATAGTTTCAGTTTAAAAGAAGGTCAAAGTTTTCAAAACGCATGTCTAGATTTGGCAAAGACACGCAAATTATCTCCTGATCGTGATTTTGAACCTCAGTTTAAAAAATGGGGTGTACAATTGGCGGCAGGCAAAACGCGTGAAGCGGCTGCTATAAGGTATAAGCATCGCTCCCGCTTGTGCAAACGCGCAATCAAAAGCCGTAAACCAGATTATATTTATTCTAGCCCTCAAGTGAAGTTACGTAGACCCTCTTATGTCGCCCGCATCAGCTTTGACAGTAGGAGAAAGGCGAATACATTTTGCACTCGCCTGAAACAATATCGTTGTGCCTGTGTGGTTTATAAAAACTAGATTTCGACCACGCGCAATACAAAGCCTGCAGTGATAAGTATCTGTGCGAACCAATAAAAGGCCCACACAATCATCGGTGTGAATATTCGCGGACCACCTTCTTTGGATAGTATAAACAACTCTGCGGACAGAACCAAATCAGACAAGATAAAGAGTATAACGCCCAATATAACAGTGTTATAATTTTCCTGCCACGGCAGGCTTGCGGCCATAATACCCATTACAGTTATAATCACAGTATAACCAGCTATTGCATAGCGAAGCTCTCCTGCCCCCTGCCAGACCCAGATAAGCATAATAACAGACACAAAAACCAGCAAAGATAACGTCGCCATTTGTGGTGGATCCGTGATCTGTGTCAGATTTGAAAGTGGATCCGTTATGAACAGTATGATGTAGAATAAATGCCCAATTGCAAAAGCACTTACACCTTTTAAAAAGGCCGTTTCATCAGCTAATGATATGTAATAATCACCAAGTGCACATGCAAAAAGTGCTAATGAGAGCCAAATTGGAGCACCAGAAAGTATCGAGATGACAGCGAGTATCGCGACACTCGCTGTTTTAAGGATAGTTCTTGGAAGTGACACACTACGATAGCAAAACCCAAAGAAATAGAGGGCCGAACAAAGTACAGCCGCTTCAAATAATCTAGGGAGATAAGCTTCCAAGGAATATTATACTTCGTCAGGGAAGTGTTTTATCACCATGCGGATTGGATTTGGCGCAGCTTGGCCCAATCCACAGATAGAAGCATCAACCATGGCTGTAGAAAGCTCTTCCAACAAACCTTGGTCCCATTTATCCTTCTCCATCAGCTTCACTGCTTTTTCACAACCCACGCGGCATGGCGTACATTGACCACAGCTTTCATCTTCAAAGAAACGCAGCATGTTAAGCGCTGCTTCTTTTGCACTGTCTTTGTCCGATAGAACAACAACAGCTGCAGAGCCGATGAATGTGCCATGTGGTTGTAATGTGTCGAAATCCAATGGGATGTCATCCATATGCGCGGGCAATAGACCAGAAGATGGACCACCTGGTTGGTAAGCTTTGAATGTGTGACCATCCAACATGCCGCCACAATGATCTTCGATCAGCTCTTTGATTGTCAAACCAGCGTTGGTAATAACCACACCTGGCTTTTTAACACGACCAGATACAGAGTAGCTGCGCATGCCTGTACGATCATTAGCACCATGAGCACCAAACACATCGCCGCCTTCACGAGCAACCTTACAAACCCAGTGCAACGTTTCTACGTTATGCACCAAAGTTGGGCGGTTAAAGATACCAACAGAAGCCACAAACGGTGGGCGATGACGTGGAATACCACGTTTGCCTTCGATACTTTCGATCATGGCACTTTCTTCACCACAGATATAAGCCCCTGCTCCACGGCGCAGATCAATGTATCCCTTTTCAACAATGTTAGCATCTTCAAGTTTTGCGATCTCTTTTGCCAAGAGATGCAGAACTGCAGGATATTCATCGCGCATATAGATAAAGCATTTTTCAGCTTCAACAGCCCAAGCTGCGATCAACATACCCTCTAAGAAAACATGTGGTTCACGTTCGAGGAAGTAGCGATCTTTGAATGTTCCAGGCTCGCCTTCGTCGCCGTTCACAGCTAAATAACGTGGGCCTTCGTTCATGCGAACAAATGACCATTTTTTGCCAGATGGAAAGCCAGCGCCGCCCATGCCGCGTAATCCGCTTGCAAGGACTTCGTCTTGTAGCTGATCTGGTGTTTTAGAACCGCCGCGTAGAGACTTAAGCTCGTCGTAACCACCTTTGTCTGCATAATCTAGGAAGTCTTGGTAATCTGGGATATGCGCATGGGTGTCATCAGCAGCAATTGCCGTTGCTACTTTTTCAACAGTCGCATGATCGACGTGATTGTGGCTCAATTCCAAAGTTGGTGCCGTATCGCACCGGCCCATACAAGGAGCGCGTAAAACACGAACTTCGCCTTTGCCGTTATATTTCGCAGCCAGATCGCGGAGTAATTCTTCAGAGCCTGCCAATTCACAAGCCAAGCTATCGCAAACACGAATTGTCAAAGCTGGCGGTGCGTCTTGACCTTCTTTCACAATATCGAAATGCGCATAGAAACTTGCAACTTCGTAAACTTCTGTTTGCGATAATTTCATCTCATCAGCTAAACCAGCCAAATGTTGTGCAGATAGATGACCATAATGATCTTGGATCAAGTGCAAGTGTTCGATCAATAAATCACGATCACGCGGACGGTCGCCCAGCAGAGCTTGAACCTCTTCCAGCGCATCCTCAGTTACCTGACGACCTTTTGGGGTATGACGGCCTTTGCCTTTACCCGATTTCCAAACACCTTTGCGTTCATCCAGTGCCATTGATCAACTTCCTTATTCGTTTAAATGGACTATATGCAGCTTCATTACGACAGGCCAGAATAAATACGACGCCACAGCCCTCATAAACGCGCTGCTGAGTTGAAAGATGGCCATTTCTTTTCTACTGTGCACAAAAGCTTCACAAACAGGTCACATGAGCACTCGAACCGCCCTCTTTTTCACTATCACACTGATTCCTGCACCGCTTTTATCTATGGCGGGACTTATTGGCGGTTTCTGGGTGCCGTTAGCGTTCTTGTATTTGACAGCGTTTGCGATGTTTTGCGACGAGGCATTTGAGTTGGATTTCTCCAAAGATGATAACAATTGGTGGGCGCGGCAAGCCTTGCCTATTCTACTTAGTTTTGTCCATTTTACACTGCTTCCTTTGGCAATTTACAGCCTTACTGCGCTAAGCTTGTCTATTGGGTATAAAGTTTTGTTATTCATGGCTTTTGGTTTATTTTTTGGCATGATTAGCCATTCTAATGCACATGAACTCATACACCGTTCAAACAGATTGCATCATAATTTGGGGAAATGGGCGTTTATTTCCATGATGTTTGGGCACCATACAAGTGCACATATGCTGGTGCATCATGTTAATGTTTGCACACCTAAAGATCCGAATACGGCCCACTTCAATGAAAGCTTTTATAGTTTCTTAAAACGAGCTTCTATATCAGAGTTTATCGAAGGGTTACGTGCGGAAAACACCCGCTTAAGAAAGCAAGGCATGATGGCCACTCATTCGCGAAACCCCTATTGGCAATATTGTATCGGCGCAGTCGGGATGATCATGATTGCCTATGCCCTTGCGGGTTTATCTGGCGTTATTGCTTATTTATGCCTGTGCGCCTACGCACAACTGCAAATGCTCATGATCGATTATGTTCAACATTATGGACTAGAGCGTGTCCAATTCGATAATGGTAAATATGAACCTGTATCACTACGCCATTCATGGAATGCACCCCATTGGTTTAGCGCCTTCATGACGATGAATGCGCCCCGCCATTCTGACCATCACGCATCCCCTACAAAACCTTATACTGAGCTTTCTGGATATAAAGATGAAGCGCCACAACTGCCTTATTCCTTGCCAATAATGGCAGCGATTGCGTTTTCACCACGTCGTTGGCGTAAAATCATGAACCCGCGCGTAATTGAATGGCGGGAGGTTTCCTAATGTTAAAATACCTATTTGTAACGGCATTCTGCATAACACAGCCAAGCTTTGCCGAAACAATCATAACTCCAGATCAATTGGACACCTCGATTAACCGCTAATTCCAGAGGTATTTGATAGGCATTTTTTACGGCAGGCTGCTTTTTGACGCAAAAAAAGCCTGTTTTGTTCCGTTTTATGCGGCATTCATGCTTTATGGAGCCGCCTGAGCGGGTATTTCTGAATTCTAGACGGATTCAGGCTGTGGCTTGCCGTCGTTCATGGAAGATGAGACGCTTCATATTGTAGGTTATGTTGGCGAGTGTCATCTTTGTTGTGGCGCGTTGAATTCCGATGGTTCTAATGGATAAATCCATCGGGCCCTTCTGATGACCAAAGACATGCTCGACACAGGTGCGAAATATAGAACGTGTCGCATTACCGCGCTCGATGTGTTTGGGCATTGGTTTGCCTTTTGGTTTTTTACGGTGGATGTGGGAGAAAAATCCATTGGCCTTAAGCCATGCCTCATTGCTCTTGGTGCGGTAAGCTGTATCGGCCCAAACCTTGCCAGAACGATTGTCCTTGGTGAGCACTGACGCCAACTCATGACCGTCATAGCGCGCTGCATCTGTTGTTTTTTCACCTCTGATAAACCGAAACTTACGGTCAATGCTGATGTGGTTTTTATAGCCAAAGTGAGGTACGGAAATATCAACTAACCCCGCATCTTTCTCACCCGTCTTGGTCGTTTTAGCCTTGCTATACTTGACCATCCACCGTGCGTCGGTGTCCTTCTGTGCCGCCTTGGCTGGATTATCAGGCCAGATATCTTTTGCATCTTCGCCAGCCTTGGCGCGGGCTTTCTCGCTTGAAGTCATACGTTGGCGTGGGGCTGCAATCAGCGATGAGTCTACAATTTGTCCCCCAGTTTGTTTGTAACCCCGATTACGTAAATGATCCTCAAAGGTTGCAAACAAATCAGTCAACACACCCGCTTGGGTCAACTTCTCCCGAAATACCCAAATGGTCTTTTGATCTGGCGTCGGCTCCCCAATTTGCAAACCAAGAAAACGCAACCAGCTAAAACGATCGCGGATCAGAAACTCCATCCGCTCATCACTTAAATTATGCATCGACGCTAATATCAAAATCTTAAACATCATAACCGCATCATAGGGCGGACGACCCCCCTGTGGACGCTCTCCATAGTTAAGTGCACTTGTCAGTGCACACCGAAACATCTCAAAATCCACATGCTCAGAAAGCGCGACAAGTGGGTCGCCTGTTTTAGACAAACGCTCAAGATGATCAGAAAAATCAAACAATCCTGCTTCGTGCATCAAAATATCCTCCTGAAAATATTGAATCACAAAATACACCTAAAAGATAGGTTTTTAGAGGTGTCCAATTTGAAAAGCTCTCGACTGGGAAAACTATGTATTTCACCTTTAATGGGCAGCCATTTGGTATAGAGCAGTTTTTTAAAGGACGTCGCAGTAAATGGCGTTTTGAAGATGGTCGTTGTGACGACGGTAAATGGTTTGCAGATAATAATCTAATCTGTTTCAACTACGAAGGTGGATTAGAGACCCAGTGCTGGCATTTTTTAAAAACTGACGATGGTTATGCTGCCCGAGCAGAAGGTGCAGCGCCCGATGATATCTTAGAACTAGACCACATTGATACAAAGCCACTTCTTTGTAGTGGCGAAGGTTTAGCTGTTTAGAATAAGCTACCTTGATCTTTCGGCGGCTCTTTTGATTTTGCCTTAGCTTTTGGTTTTGGCTTTTCAAGCACGACAGGTGCATCCGTTTTAAAATACCCATCTTTGAATTGAATATCCAAGGGCCCTGCTCTCTGTGCAGCCTTAGCCGTAGATAAAAGAACACCGTTTGCATCCCGAACCACAGCGTACCCACGCTCAATAGTGGCCTCATAACCTAATGTTCCGCGAAGGCGCTCCAAACCGTCCAACTTATTGCGCCACCGTTCTACTTGACGACTTGCAGTGTTGGTAAAGTTACCAGCAACACGTTGTAGAGTTTGATCTTTCTGAGAAATCGCTTGTTGTAAGGATTGCGGACGTAACGCCGCTGCTTTTTCAGCCAATTGCACGCGCTTTCCTTGTGCCATCGCTTGTAATCCACGTGGAAGACGCGCTGATACCATATCCAAACGTTGCACTTGCATTGCAACAATATCCGCAGGATTCGGCATCGCGCGTGATAAATCCCGCAACCTTTGCCTCCGCTGAGCAATACCATTCGCAAGCGCACGTACGCGGCGTTCTTCCATGCCTGCTAACCAAGCAGCAAGTTCCACACGCACAGGCACTGATAATTCCGCAGCAGCAGTGGGCGTTGGCGCGCGTTGATCTGACACATAATCAATCAACGTTGTATCTGTTTCATGCCCAACGGCAGAGATGAGAGGAATGTCACTTGCAGCCGCAGCACGCGCAACGCTCTCCTCGTTAAACCCCCAAAGGTCCTCGATTGATCCACCGCCGCGCGCCACGATAATCAAATCGGGACGTGGCATCGATCCACCCGGTGTCATTTTATTAAAGCCTTCAATCGCCGCCGTCACTTCTGGCGCACAGCGATCACCTTGGACGGCAACAGGCCAGATTATGACTTTGCGTGGAAATCTGTCACGCAAACGGTGCAAGATATCACGAATAACAGCGCCAGAAGGAGATGTCACAACACCAATCACTTCTGGCAAATAAGGAATGGGTTGTTTGCGGTCGAGATCAAATAAACCCTCCGCAGCCAATGCTTTCTTACGTTTTTCAAGCATCGCCATTAACGTGCCAACACCAGCAACACGCAATTCCATAACATTCATCTGGTATTTGGATTGCTTTGGAAATGATGTCAGTTTGCCAACAGCAATAACCTCCATACCCTCTTCAGGTTGGACAGACAGCTTCGAAGCTTGTCCTTTCCATGTCACAGCATTTAAAACTGCACCTTCATCCTTCAAATCATAGTAAATATGCCCAGATCCGTAGCGATTAACGCGTCCAATTTCACCACGAATACGCACATGCGAGAACTCACCCTCAATCATGCGCTTCACCGCTCCAGAAATTTCCGAAACACTAAATTCTGGTGCATTTGCACCTGGTTCTGGGTCGTCGATCAAATCAGACACATGTGTCTCCTTGCACATCATCAAAAGCGACCTTAGAACGAGCGGCAACAAAGGCCAAGTCAGGAGCGCGTAAAAACATGAACATTCTTATTTTAGGGTCAGGTGGACGTGAACACGCTTTGGCATGGGCCGTAAAGCAAAATCCAAAATGTGATCGTTTGGTTTGTGCGCCAGGCAATACTGGCATGGAACTGATTGCCGATTGCTTACCAGTAAATACAGAAGATGGAGCAGCGGTTGTTGCTCTTTGTAAAGCTGAAAACGTTGACTTCGTTATCGTTGGTGCAGAAGCGCCATTGGCAGCAGGTGTTGCCGATGATTTACGCGCAGCAGACATAACAACGTTCGGCCCATCTGCAAAAGCTGCCCAATTAGAAGCTTCTAAAGCCTTCACAAAAGAGATTTGTGATGCTTGCAATGCACCGACAGCCGCTTATGCACGCTTTACAGAGTTAGATGCAGCCAAAACCTATGTCAGAGAACAAGGTGCCCCTATTGTCATCAAAGCGGACGGTCTTGCCGCTGGTAAAGGCGTGATCGTTGCGATGGAATTGCAAGAAGCTCTAGATGGTTTAGATGAGATATTCGGCGGTGCATTTGGCGATGCTGGCGCAGAAGTTGTTATCGAAGAATTCATGGAAGGTGAAGAAGCCAGTTTCTTTATCCTATCAGACGGTAAAAACATCCTACCATTCGGTACAGCCCAAGATCACAAACGTGTCTTTGACGGCGACGAAGGTCCAAATACTGGCGGCATGGGCGCCTATTCTCCCGCTCCAGTGATGACAGATGTGATTACGCAAAAAGCATTAGACGAAATAGTCCAACCAACTGTCGACGAAATGGCCCGCCGTGGCACACCGTTCCAAGGCGTTCTATACGCTGGCTTTATGATCAAAGACGGTCAACCACGTCTTGTAGAATACAATGTTCGTTTTGGGGATCCTGAATGTCAGGTTCTCATGATGCGCCTCGGCGCACAGGCTCTTGATGCTTTGCACGCTTGCGCAGAAGAGCGCCTAGACACGGCACAAATAAATTGGGCCGATGATCATGCGATGTCTGTTGTTCTGGCAGCAAACGGTTATCCAGGATCATACAACAAGGGTACCGAAATCAAAGATTTGAATACCTTGGCATCTGACAGTAAAAATATGGTGTTCCATGCTGGAACTAAATCCGAAGACGGTAAAACATTGGCTGTTGGCGGTCGCGTTTTAAATGTGACTGCACGTGGTGATAACCTGCAAGAAGCGCGTGATCGTGCCTATACTATGGTTGATCAGATTGATTGGCCTGAAGGATTCCACCGCAAAGACATTGGTTGGCGCGCACTTTAACGATCATTCTCAACAAACCCTACTGACATAACCTTGTCAGTAGGGTTGTGTTACCCTCTTGATGTAATCTTTGCATCAAAGGGTAAACGCAATGGGTATTAAGACAGATAAGCTGGACACCTCTAAAAACCTATCTTTTAGGTGTATTTTGTGATTCAATATTTTCAGGAGGATATTTTGATGCACGAAGCAGGATTGTTTGATTTTTCTGATCATCTTGAGCGTTTGTCTAAAACAGGCGACCCACTTGTCGCGCTTTCTGAGCATGTGGATTTTGAGATGTTTCGGTGTGCACTGACAAGTGCACTTAACTATGGAGAGCGTCCACAGGGGGGTCGTCCGCCCTATGATGCGGTTATGATGTTTAAGATTTTGATATTAGCGTCGATGCATAATTTAAGTGATGAGCGGATGGAGTTTCTGATCCGCGATCGTTTTAGCTGGTTGCGTTTTCTTGGTTTGCAAATTGGGGAGCCGACGCCAGATCAAAAGACCATTTGGGTGTTTCGGGAGAAGTTGACCCAAGCGGGTGTGTTGACTGATTTGTTTGCAACCTTTGAGGATCATTTACGTAATCGGGGTTACAAACAAACTGGGGGACAAATTGTAGACTCATCGCTGATTGCAGCCCCACGCCAACGTATGACTTCAAGCGAGAAAGCCCGCGCCAAGGCTGGCGAAGATGCAAAAGATATCTGGCCTGATAATCCAGCCAAGGCGGCACAGAAGGACACCGACGCACGGTGGATGGTCAAGTATAGCAAGGCTAAAACGACCAAGACGGGTGAGAAAGATGCGGGGTTAGTTGATATTTCCGTACCTCACTTTGGCTATAAAAACCACATCAGCATTGACCGTAAGTTTCGGTTTATCAGAGGTGAAAAAACAACAGATGCAGCGCGCTATGACGGTCATGAGTTGGCGTCAGTGCTCACCAAGGACAATCGTTCTGGCAAGGTTTGGGCCGATACAGCTTACCGCACCAAGAGCAATGAGGCATGGCTTAAGGCCAATGGATTTTTCTCCCACATCCACCGTAAAAAACCAAAAGGCAAACCAATGCCCAAACACATCGAGCGCGGTAATGCGACACGTTCTATATTTCGCACCTGTGTCGAGCATGTCTTTGGTCATCAGAAGGGCCCGATGGATTTATCCATTAGAACCATCGGAATTCAACGCGCCACAACAAAGATGACACTCGCCAACATAACCTACAATATGAAGCGTCTCATCTTCCATGAACGACGGCAAGCCACAGCCTGAATCCGTCTAGAATTCAGAAATACCCGCTCAGGCGGCTCCATAAAGCATGAATGCCGCATAAAACGGAACAAAACAGGCTTTTTTTGCGTCAAAAAGCAGCCTGCCGTAAAAAATGCCTATCAAATACCTCTGGAATTAGCGGTTAATCGAGGTGTCCAGCTTAACAAATCATTTAAGGCATTCATTGAAAAACAACTGGTATTCTTCGTGGCCACAGCGGGTCCCGAAGGCCGTGTTAATCTATCCCCAAAAGGCCTGAACTCTCTGAAAATAATAGACGACAAGCAAATCGTTTGGCTCAGCGTCACTGGTAGTGGTAATGAAACTGCGGCCCATGTTTTGCAAAACCCTCGTATGACCCTTATGTTTTGTGCCTTTGAAGGTGATGCATTAATCTTGCGCGTTTATGGCAAAGCCCAGATGATATATCCTCGAGATGCAGAGTGGGAGAACCTTTACAGCTTATTTCCTGACTATGCAGGAGCCCGTAATATTTACAAACTCGACATCGATCTCGTCACCACATCATGCGGTACAGGTGTGCCAGAAATGGCTGTGGTTCAATCGCGGGCGGAAACCGAGCTTGTTCCTTGGTATGCAGAAATGAGCGAAGATGAATTACACGCCTTTTGGCGTAAAAAGAACGTAAGAAGTTTGGATAACACCCCAACCAAGATTTTTGAGTAGTCAAATCTATTAACATATGTTCGGCATCAATTGGTGCCGAACATATAAAGAGTTATCGTAATTGGGGCAACTTGGCGGGGTTTGGCAAAGCCCCGATACCCTGTCAACAGGGCCGACCTTTCTGCAACGAATAGATAAAGGTGGCGGCACGCAACACCAGATTATAGGGGATCAATCCACTTTATGGCCGGGAGGGGATGCTCTGTACTGAAGTCCCAGAGATACCAGGAGTAAGGATGAATTGGGCTGTTTCTGTAATCTGTGAACCAGAAGGGTCGCCCCACCATTTCGATCTTTGCGGCGAAGTGTGGATGGTTCCTGAAGTTTGACTGCCGCTTTTTACCGGATGTAAGCAATGTGCGTGCAAGCATCAGGACTGTCCCCGTGACAGGCTGCATGAGTTTCAGAGCGTGACCGAGTTGTGCATCCAAAGAGCTGAACGGAGGGTTCATGACTATGGATCGAATTTGGTCTGAAGGCAGGCGATCCTGAGCCAGAAAGCCCATTTCGACAATACCCTTGGCGCGGGGCTCAATGTCGCTGGCATATACCGGGATGTTCATATTCTTGAGGGCATCAACCAAATGGCCTTCGCCTGCATGTGGTTCCCATGCAACTGGTGGGATGCTGACGCCTGCAGAAAGAACGAGGTCGCGCACCATCTCTTTGGCTTGAAGCGTCGGATAGAAGTCCTGGTCATTGCGCTTGTGCCCGGATTCGATGTATTTACTCATACAGTCCCCGCATATCATGATTGGAATTGTGGCAACTTGGCGAGAACTGTCTGGCCATTGAGCGCTGTATGATAAGGTCTGCGAGACTGGGAACGCAGACCGCACCGGCAACCCCAAGACGGGCGCGCGCATATTGCCAGAATGATACCCCAAGTTTTTGGCAGGTTTTCAATGCGCCAAGGCCGGCATCGCGTGCGGCCCGACCGCTTTGGCTGCGGGTTCCCTGCGAGACCGCCCGCCTCGTGACCTGAGACCGTATATCGCGTTCCGCGCTGTTGGAATGCAGGGGTGTACTCGGATAATCCAGAACACGCAGCAATTCACCCTTGTTTACCTTCAGCCGTCTAAGCAGGTTGTCGAGATTTGCATCGCCCGTTCGTTGCTCAAATATCGCGTCGAAACGCGCCGAAAGCCCCTCGCGCTGCGCATCGCAGGGATCTTGTCTGAAAGCTGAGAGTTCCCGGTAGAAGTCCCAAACGGATGTTCGTACGGCTTGGACACGCGCAAATTGGATTTCGTTGGTGCTTTGTTGCTTGCGAATGAGACGCTCCAAATGCACCCAACACAGCGCATGAGCATCTCCGACATTGAACTGGCCAGCATCGTCGCTCAGGATCACCGTATCGGAAAGGCGTCCAGCATCGCAGATACTGCCCCAGAGCGCGCCCTCGGTGGCGATTTTTATCGGGTCCGGTTTCACCGTTATGCGGTCAATCCCGAGGGTGGCCAGATGGGCCTGCCACGCGTCCTCACCGCGAAATATCCGATGCGGATGTGAGGCAAAAAGCACTATGGTTTTTTCGGGCAACCTCATGCGTCTCATGTAGTCAAGCGCTTCGTCATTGACGGTGTAGGTCAGGTCACCCGCACAGAGATGTTCAAGAAAATCAAGGCGGCTTTTCGAGCCGGTCGATCTGAAGTGGGTAAAAAGATCATTGCCGATTACGGTGCAGAAGCCGTTTTTGGCCTGATGGCGCGCTCCGGTGTCATCGACATTGATCCATGCAGCAGTTTCCATACCCGCTCTCAGCACGTCCTGCTGCTCGTCGACAATGCCCTGGATATCTTCGTTCAGAAACCGCTTTATCTGACGAGCGGAAATGTCCAGACCCATGTCATTCAGCAAAGCCGCGATACGCGCAACGGTGGACTGGCATTGATGATACAGCGTGATCGTCAGGGCCTTCAGATTATTCCCATACTGCTGGCGGCCCTTTACCACCCCGGGTGGGAGCGAGGCCACGCGGCGACTGCCATCGGGAAACTGCCAGACCTCCCGAAGGTAAGTCACTTCTTCAGCGTAAATCACGATGTCACGAATGGTATGCGCTTGATAGCCTTTGCGTGTGGACCCATCAGGTACATCTTCAAGAGTGACCTTGACCTCGCGTTTGTGTAAATTCAGATTACTGCGTCGTGGACCGCGCCGATTTTTCTTTTGCTTCCCGTCTGTTTTTGATCCCCCGCTGGGCTCGGAATCCTGCTTGCTGCTCTTGTCTTGTGAGGCCAGACCGCTTGGTTTGATATTCGGACGTCGCGGAAGTTTCTTGAGCTGTCTGATCTCGTCCCGCAATTCGGTCCTTTCCTGCCTCAGCTCTGAAAGCTCAGCAAAGAGCGCGAAAACCAAATCTTTAAGCGCGGCATTGGACAAATCATCAAGAGAGTGTGGAGGCGATGGCAACATCGCCCTATAGAGCAGAAAATACTTCGCCTGTATAGGTTCATGTGTTTTGAGACTCACGCGGCTTCGGCCTGAGTGATTCGAAGGTACTCCATGGGTGTCTTACCTTTCAAGGCGTGATGTGGTCTGAATGTGTTATATTTTTCGACAGCTTTTCTCAGTTCAAACCGCATAGCTCCAATGCTATCGGCAATCAGATCACAACAATCATAGAATTCCTCGCGGAAGGTGCGGTTTCCACGCTCAACGCCACCATTGTATTTCGGTCTGGCTGGCGGCAATACAATGAGCGGTATTTTCATCTGCTCACACGCCGTCTCAAAATCGGCCATAAACTCGGAGCCACCATCAACTTGAATTGAGAGGATTTTATAGGGAGCTATTTCCACAAGCTCTTCCAAAAACCGTTTGGCAGAGCGTGCGGTGGCATTCGAATAAATTTGCGCGTGGATGTGCTTGCTACGCCGTTCCCAGGCCTGAAAGTGCTTGCAGGTGACGCCGTTTTTCGTGGCAGTCATGTGGTCGATCTGCACACGTTCTCCAATCTCTATATCTTTGTAATCCTTATATTTCCATCCTTTGGCGTGGCCCTTGGAGAAGTTACGCTTGCGCTTTTGTGGTGCAGACCTTGATCGTGTAATCAGGCCTTTCTTGCGTAGAAAACCCAAGATACGCCCCACGGTGCTATCGCTTATGATTTGGTTTTTATCGCGCCGCAAGATGGCCCCTATTTTTTCCTTACCGTAGGTTTTATTGTCGCGGCGAATTTCGAGCACCAACTGTTTTTCTGCCTCACCCCACTGTGACTTATTGCGGTGTTTTGGGGCCTTTGATGGCGGCATAATCCCTTGCGCCAAATCCTTCAAAACCCGCTTGTAGCGATAATAAGTAGACCGAGAGATGCCGACAAATTCAGCGCATTTTGCTAGAGAAACACCCTCTGCGCGTAAAGCTTCCCATTGCCGAACCGTGTCTTCGTATTTGATACGGTACGCATCCAAACATTCTTGTGTCCGCGCCCAAGCATAAAGTTTATAAACGTTCTTGTGCAGTCTTATGATTTGCATATTGGCCTCGTGAGTTGGTTTTTTACAATACTCAGTCTCCGAGGCCGCCTAAATCTTGGCAACAAAAAAACAGTCTCACATCTATCTGAACTTATTCACGCCTTTGGAATCCTCATATGTAAATGCGAGTCAATTTGCCGCAATCTAAACCAAAGATCTTCAAGATGGACATGATGATGAGTGCGTCAAATGTGCCCACTTGAACCGGATTGCGAAAATTCCCGCCAAGTTGCCCCAATTACGAGTTATCTTAGATTTGTTTTTCAGGCATCCGAACAATCAGACCATCCAAATCATCAGTCACTTTCACCTGACATGTTAAACGAGATTTCGTAGCATCCGCTTCCCATGCGAAATCCAACATATCTTCTTCCATAGCATCTTTCTCTGGGATTTTAGAAACCCATGCATCGTCCACATAAACGTGGCATGTTGAACATGCACATGCACCGCCGCAATCTGCTTCGATACCAGGGATGTTATTGTCGCGCGCGCCTTCCATTACGGTTAAACCGCTTGCAACATCTACAACGTGCTCTTTGCCGTTGTGCTCAATATAGGTGATTTTGGCCATTGCTGCCTGCCTCCAGTTAAAGAATCTAAATTCCGTGTAAACTGACAATTTGTTTTCTGCTAGCCCCTTTTTTCAGGGATACGAAGAGTTGAATTCAACCGAAACAAATATCGTTATATTACAATAACCAAAGCTGCAAAAATACTTAGATTTAGATTTTCCTTTTTATCCCCCATTTTTATCGCTACTTTGTCAAAAAAACCGAGGACCAAATGGCCCCTATTCGAGCAATTTTCATAGTAAGCTTTATCAATGCCGCCTCATTCACTGGGTATGCTCAGGCTCAAGATGCACCCGAAGGTGCCGCTGAAGGCGCATGTTATATCCGCTATACAGCCCCTGCTGTGGTTGAGACGGTAACGGAACAAATACTTGTCCAACCTGAAAAGACCGCAATTAATCCCGACACAGGTCAAACCATTATTGTTAAACCTGCAATATATGCGACTGAAACTGTGCAAAAGATCATAAGTGATCGTAAAGAGGATTGGGCAGAGGTAATCTGTAAAGAGGATTACAATGATAATTTCATCAAAAGCCTTCAACGTGCTTTAGCAGCTCGTGGGTTTTACCGTGGCAGCATCACAGGCATTATGGATGATCGCACCAAGCGCGCTATTCGGAGCGTTCAAAAAGGATATGGCGTAAACTCTTCAGAAGTTACATTAGATTTGGCTGAAAGCTACGGTTTGGTTATTCACCACCTCTTCGTCAAATAAAAACCCCGCACAATGGCGGGGTTTCATAATTCAATTTATGAGTTATTAGCTGCCAAGTGACAAAGCGACAAAGCGTGGATTGCCTTCGCGACGCACCAAGAACAATGCAGATTTACGACCAGCTTCTTTTGCCGCCTTAACAGCATCAGAAACAGCTTCTGGACTGTCCACAGTAATTTGTCCTACTTCAGCGATAATATCACCAGTGCGCAAACCTTTTTCAAAGGCATCAGTCTCTTCACCAACAGAAACGACAGCAACACCAACAGTATCTCCTGACAATTTTAATTGCTTGCGGATTTCATCCGTAAGAGCTGTCATCTTGATACCAAGTGTTGTTTCCGTTTTTTCCTTTTCAGGAGATGTAGAAGCAGGAACAACCAATTCTTTTTCAGCATCTTCACGGCGCGCAAGAACAACTTTTAATGTTTGTGTCTTACCTTCGCGTTGGATAATCACACGCACTGATTTTCCTACAGCCGTATTACCAACTTCTTTGATAAGTCCACGTGTATCAGCAACATCTTTGCCATCAAAGCTAAGGATGACGTCACCAGCGATAATGCCTGCTTCTTTTGCAGGACCTTCTGGAACATCACTGATCAAAGCGCCTGCAACTTTTTCAAGCCCCAAGGCATCTGCCATTTCAGCATCAACATCTTGAATACTGACACCCAACCAACCGCGACGAGTTTCACCGAATTCTTTCAATTGCGATACAACAGGCGCTACGACATTCGAAGCCATTGAAAAACCAAGGCCAATTGAGCCACCTGTAGGCGAGATAATAGCCGTATTCACACCAATGACAGTGCCGTCCATATTAAACAAAGGACCGCCAGAGTTACCACGGTTGATCGCAGCATCTGTTTGGATGAAATCATCATAAGGACCAGAACGCAAAGAACGGTTGTTCGCAGAAATAATACCCGCAGACACAGAGAAGCCCTGCCCGAGTGGGTTACCAACAGCCATAACCCAGTCACCAACACGTGAAATATCACTGTCGCCGAAGGTTACAAATGGCAGCGGTTTGTCTGTTTCAACTTTCAACAATGCAATATCTGTGTTCGTATCACGCCCAATCAGTTTCGCATCCAATTCTTGACCATCAAAAAATTCGATCACAATCTCATCGGCTTTATCAATCACGTGGTTGTTTGTAACGATATACCCATCTGCAGAAACCACGAAACCAGAGCCAAGTGCGGATGCACGGCGTGGTTTTTGACCACCCTGGCCAGGTGTTTGATCTAAAAACTCTTTAAAGAAATCTTCAAATGGCGATCCTTTTGGCATTTGTGGTAATGCGGGCCGGTTCGGTTGTGCGATTGTTTGTGTTGTTGTGATATTCACAACGGCTGGACTTACTTTTTCAGCAAGGTCAGCAAAGCTTTCAGGGGCACCACGTGCAGAAACTGCCAATGTCTGTGCCATCATTAGGCTTAACGTAAGAAAGGCCCCGATTAAGAATGTCTGAGGTCTTGTCCACGTTTGTGTACGGGTAAGAGCGACTGATTTCACTGTGTTTCTCCGAAATACTGCATTTGTAACAAACCAATACGTGGTTCGCCTTCTGTTATAACTTGTGTTCGATACGCCACATTGCAAGGAAAACCCACGCAACATTCTTCACAAGATCGTTAGTACATACCGAACATTATACGGATTTAGTCATGAATTTGTAGATGCATCAATACTGTTAAATGTCACAAGCTGTTTTTCGCCAACCAGACCAATCCGACACCGATCGCGACTATAGTCACACCTAAACTACGGCGCTTATCTGTATTCATCTCTTGCATCGCCTTTAAGAGATCCTCAAAACGCAAAGGGGCCAGTGCAAGCACCAGCCCCTCTAATACGGCAACCAGACCTAGGCCCAGCAGCAAATCATGCATCATCTACCTGTATCCGATTTCAGATAATCAAAGAACTCACTGTCAGGCGAAATAACCAAAGTCGAGTTATTGCCTTTCAAAGCCTTCTCATATGCTGTCAAAGAACGATAGAAAGCAAAGAATTCTGGATCACGACCAAATGCATCCGCAAAAACAGCATTTCGTTTTGCATCTGCTTCACCGCGAATAATCTGTGAATTCTTTTGCGCTTCTGACACTGTTTCAACGACAGTACGATCTGCGATCGCACGTGCACGTTGTGCCGCTTCATTACCACGGGCAATCTCGTCCGCCGCTTCACGCTCACGTTCAGCACGCATACGTTCAAAGGTTTTTTCCAAGTTTTGCTCAGGCAAGTCAGCACGTTTAATACGCACGTCTACGATTTCAACACCCAATGCCAAAGCTTTACCGCGTGCCGCATCACGGATCAAATTCATCAAACCAACACGATCAGCTGATAAAAGTTTACCAGAGTTCACATCACCCAAAACAGTACGCAATTCAGCGTTTAGAATTGTTTCTAAACGTCTACGCGCAGAACTTTCACCACCAGAACCAATGGCTCTACGGAACCGAACGACATCAGCAATACGCCACCGTGCAAAAGCATCAACATCAAAACGACGATTGTCTCTCATCGTAACTTCGAGAGGTTGTGTATCAAGTGGCAAAATACGGTCATCATATTTTACGATCTCATGAAAGAATGGCATTTTGAAATTCAGGCCAGGCTCATCAACAATATCAGTCACCTCACCAAACCACAGACGTAACGCTTTTTCACGCTCATCCACGATGTAAAAAGAGGATAGGCCGATAAAGCCAGCAATCATAAGTACAGGAACTATAAATGAAGTTATTCTCATTGGTTTGCTCCTCCTTTATTCTTATTCAACTCATTCAATGGCAGATATTTCACAACACCTTGACCACCTTCAGCGTTTTCATCGATAATGACTTTATCAACACGCCCTAAAACGCGCTCCATTGTTTCCAAATACAAACGTTTACGTGTCACTTCTGGTGCTTTTTCAAATTCGTTATAAACAGCGATAAAGCGCGATGCTTCACCTTCGGCTTCATTCACTGTTTGTGAACGGTAGCCTTCTGCTTGCTCTAACAATTGTGCGGCTTCACCACGAGCTTCTGCCACAACTTTATTGGAGTATGCATCCGCTTGTTTTTCCAAAGTATCACGTGTTTGTTCAGCAGCTTGAACTTCACGGAAACTATCAGCCACTTCACGCGGTGGGTCAGCTTTGTCAAAGTTCACACGTACAATCGAAACACCAGCATCATAGCTGTCCAAAGTCTCTTGGATCAGAGTTTGCAAGTCCGCAGCAATAGCACCCTTACCTGTCGTCAAAATTGGCGTCAGATCAGTACGCGCAACGATTTCACGCATCACAGATTCAGAAACAGCGCGAATGGTTTCACGCGGAGAGTTCAAATTAAACAAGTATTTTTGAGGATCATTGATATTCCAAACAATTTGGAAATCCACATCAACGATATTCTCATCACCTGTTAGCATCAAACCTTCGTCTGCACGTATACCGCGACCAACACCGATATCTTCGATGTTCTCTTTCGTAACAGGCAGGATTTCTTTGGTCACAAGCGGCCATGGGGCAAAGTTAAGACCCTCATTACCAGTTTTGTAATATTTACCCAAGAATAGCTCTACGGACTGTTCGGATGTGTCCACACGGTAGAAGCTGTTAAACCCCCAGAATACGATTGCAGCCAACGCAATCAGACCTACACCACCAAAACCAAGGCTTGGAGCTTGACCGCCACCTTGACCGCCGCCGCTACTGTTGCGAGAGCCGCCTTTGCCGCCCATTAAAACGCGCAATTGCTCTTGGCCTTTGCGTACGATCTCATCGATTTCTGGCATATCGGGGCGATTTCCACCGCCGCCACCGCCAGAAGGCTTGCGCCCGCCACCATTGTTATCACCACCTTGGCCGCCGCGATTTCCACCGCCGCCCCAAGGACCTCCGGAATTATTTCCAGCCATTCTATTAGAATCCTTTTCTATTGAACGTGCACATATGGGAATATTTGGTCCCAAATGTCAAAATATCAAGCCTCAACAGGCGTCTTCATCGTCACAAGCTCTTCTGCCGCAGTCGGGTGTACAGCCATAGTTCGATCGAAATCTTCCTTGGTTGCGCCCATTTTTACAGCAATACCAGCCATTTGTATCATTTCACCCGCAGCATGGCCTACAATGTGACAGCCCAAAACCTTACGTGTTGCTTTGCTGATGATCAATTTCATCAACATACGTTCGGATTTACCTGCCAAAATATGTGCCATCGGACGGAAAGCCGATTTATAGACTTCAATCTCTTCGCTGGCACGCGCGTCTTCTTCGCCCATACCCACTGTACCAATCTCGGGCTGTGTAAATACCGCTGTCGCAATCAAATCATGATCTGCTTGTGTTGGATTACCGTGAAAAACTGTATCGACAAAAGCCGCCCCTTCGCGGATCGCAACAGGTGTTAATTGCACACGGTCAGTTACGTCACCAACAGCATAGATCGACGGAATGTTCGTTTGGCTGTAACCATCCACAACGATCTCGCCTTTGCGACCGATTTCAACGCCAGCGTTTTCCAAACCCAACCCATGTGTATTTGGAACGCGACCCGTGGCATACATCACTTGATCCACAATCAACTCTGATCCATCAGACACAGTGACTTTCAAGCCATCCGCTGTCTTCTCAATTGATTTCACATCTGTATTTACACGCAGATCAACGCCTTTACCGCGCATTTCTTCTGCAACAAAATCACGTACTTCATTATCAAAACCACGCAAGATTTGTTCGCTTCGATAGAATTGCGTCACCTTGGAGCCTAAGCCATTCATAATACAGGCAAACTCACAGGCGATATAGCCCCCACCGACAACCAAGAACCGTTTGGGTTGTTCTTTAAGGTCGAATATTTCGTTCGAACTGATGATATGTTCTTTACCTTCAATGTTAGGAACAAACGGCGTGCCGCCTACAGCCACAAGGATGTGTTTTGCTGTAAATGTCTGACCTGTTGATAATTTAACCGTATGCGCATCGACTAATTCTGCACGCGCATCAAACTGTTCAGCACCCGCAGCACCAAGGTTTTTACCGTAAATGGCCTCTAGTCGCGTAATCTCTTTGTCTTTTGCGGCAATAAGCTTCGACCAATCAAAGCTACTTTCACCGACAGTCCATCCATATCCTTTCGCATCGTCAAATGCTTCTGAATAAGTTGATGCATAAACCATCAATTTTTTCGGCACACAGCCGCGGATCACACAGGTACCACCCATGCGGTATTCTTCGGCCAAAGCAACTTTAGCACCTGTACCAGCAGCCAAACGCCCAGCGCGTACGCCGCCTGATCCACCACCAATTACAAAAAGATCATAGTCAAAGGACATGATGTCTCCAATTTATATAAGTTAATCGAGATCCATAAACATATTGCCAGCAGCAACCACTTCAATATGTTCGTTCTCTACTGTTCCGTTGTTAATATCACGGACTTCCACGCGCCCATCCACATGTCCAATCACAACAGCGTCAGCAATATCAAGAAACAGACCCGTTTCAACAACACCTGGAATTTGATTTAGGATCAAAGATAATTCACGCGGGTTACCAATACGTCCTAAGTGCATATCAAGGATATAGTGCCCTTCATCAGTCAGTAAGGCATTCGCATTACCATCCAAACGCAAAGTGACCTTTTGCCCCATCAGATCCATATTGGAAATGGCTTCTTCGATAAGCCCTTTTGTGGTTTCCCACCCAAAGCAGACAACTTCTACGGGTAACGGGAAGCGTCCTAAAATTTCGACATCCTTTGATGCATCGGCAATCACAACCATTTGGTCAGATGCTGTTGCAACAATTTTCTCTTGTAATAATGCAGCACCGCCGCCTTTTATAAGATTCAAATTTGGATCAAATTCATCTGCGCCATCAATTGTCAAATCTAACCACTTGACTTCATCCATTGACCGAACGGTAATTCCGCATTGATCAGCCAGTTTTGCAGTCGCATCTGATGTCGCAACGGCAACGATTTGCAAACCATTATTACGGACCTCTTCACCAATCAATTTGACCAACCAAGCCGCTGTCGATCCAGTGCCCAATCCAAGGCGCATTCCTGGTTTCACAAAATCCATGGCTCGCTTGGCGCAAATGAATTTTGCTTTTTCCGCAGGAGACAGTTCTTCGGACATCTATTCCCCCAATATCCCAATATATAGTATCAACGACACTATATGACCTATTGAACAGTTCGACGAGAGTAAAACGCTCAGATATTCAATTTGACGTGAATTTAATGCACAAAAGGCCGAAGCAGCATCGAATTCGTCGCATTTAGTTTGTTCTGTTTTTTAGAATCTGTCATCTTCCAGTTTGAAAATTAGGAGTCGCCCGATGTTTCTTAGCATCTTTGAAGTATTTAAAATTGGAATCGGTCCATCAAGTTCTCATACTATGGGACCTATGGTGGCAGCAGAGCGTTTTCTTGGCATGATCAAGGATCAAAATATTGATGCAGACCATCTGAGGTGCTCATTACACGGCTCTTTAGCTTTTACAGGCAAAGGTCACCGCACGGACCGTGCTGTAGTATTGGGCTTGGATGGATTCACCCCTGCTGATTTCAATGCAACTTTAGCAAAAGAAGCAGAAGACCGTATTGCAAACCAAAATGTTGTACGTCCTGCTGGGCATCCAGTTTACAATTTCAACCCGTCAACAGATGTCGTCTTTGATTACGACCGCCAATTAGAGGGTCATGCAAATGCGATGATCCTACAAGCACTTAAAGGTGATACAGTTGTCTTAGAACAAATCTTCTATTCTGTGGGTGGCGGTTTCGTTCAAACACCAGAGGAGATGGCAGACGATACACAAGGTGGCTACACTCAAAAAGTATTCTACCCGTTCAAAACCGCAAATGACATGATGAAAATGTCCAAAGCGACAGGCAAGACCATTGCAGAATTGAAACGTGAAAACGAAACCATGCACCGCTCTCCTGAAGAATTGGACAAAGGTATTCAAAAAATTTGGCACGTGATGAACGAATGCATTGAAGAAGGCTTCAAAACAGATGGTATTCTACCAGGCGGTCTAGATGTGCGTCGTCGAGCCAAAGGTATTCATGATGAATTACAAGCAGAGCGCGGCGCTAATATTGCAGCGCCTCACATCATCAATGACTGGATCGCATCCTATGCAATGGCAGTGAATGAACAAAATGCAGCAGGTGCTCGTGTTGTGACCGCACCAACGAATGGTGCAGCAGGCGTTATCCCAGCAACATTGCGGTATTATTTAGATCACTACCCAGACGCAGACAGTTCTAAAATTAGTGAATTCCTCCTAACAGCATCGGCCATTGGCGCATTGATAAAAGAAAATGCATCCATCTCAGGCGCTGAAGTGGGTTGTCAGGGCGAAGTTGGCTCAGCCTCTGCAATGGCAGCAGCTGGTTTATGCGCTGTTATGGGCGGCACGACTGAACAGGTTGAAAATGCAGCTGAGATTGCTTTGGAACACCATTTAGGCATGACATGCGATCCAATCAAAGGCTTGGTACAGGCTCCTTGTATCGAACGTAATGGTTTGGGAGCTATTAAAGCTGTATCTGCAGCATCCTTATCGTTGCGTGGTGATGGAAAGCATCTGGTATCCCTAGATGCCTGCATTGAAACAATGCGCCAGACGGGTCTTGATATGAATTCTAAGTATAAAGAGACATCCTTAGGCGGCTTGGCTGTAAACCTACCAGCTTGTTAAGCCGTTAAAGCAGCTTGCACAGCTTCTATATAGGCCAATGGCACCATAACAATAGCGTCACCCTTATCTACGGATAGGGTGACTTGCTCACCTGATACCCTATTAGATGTGGCTATTTGTGTTGTCGGAGACATTTTTAGCCCATCTAATGGCCATTCTAATCCCACAGATCGCATTTTAACATCTCCCATTGGGAAAACTGAAAAACGCGCACCCTTCTCTATCTCTATAGTGATCTCTTTGGGGCACAAAAAACACACATCCTTTTCACCGATCAACATCACGGCTTTTTCAGGATAGCGAGTCAATGTAGATAATGCCGCCAATTCATGATCCAAACGACCACCCAGAAAACCATACCCAATATAAAGTGGTGCTTTCACCGTATATAGGCACTTTTCAAAATCTGTGGTGTCTTGTTCTGGCAAATGAACAACAGATCCCGCATAGGTCCCCGTAAAACTATCCATATCCCCAATAATCATATCTGGCGTAATACCAGTATCTAACGCAGCCCGACCGCCGCCATCAGCACAAACAACTGCAGAAAACGAATCTACTTTAAATTGCGCTATGTCCGAATCCCAAAAACCACCGCCTATAAGCATGACTGGCCCGTCAAATTCTACAGTGTTCGCGATCTTATGTTGATTGTTTCCCATACGTATTCAATAAACGAAAAATGTTTATAAATTAAAGCTAAAATCGTAGATAAAGCTATAAAAACCACACAAAACGGCCTATAAAAGTAATCGTCGTGGGGGCGATTAACGAGTAGAGTAAGTACATTATGGATTCGCACCCAAAAGCAATGACCGTGTCGTATGGTACATTTTCATGTACCCTAGAAGGCTTCGATGATCCCTTCACAACAATGCAACTTGTAGCGGAGTATTTCCGCAAACTTTCTGCAGATGATCGCTATTTCGGTAGCGAACCCCTGCAGCCTGATGCATCAAAACTTCACCAAATCGCCGAGAGTGCGAATCCTAATCGCATTGACGCCGAAGTTACAGACAACAGTATTGTGCTAAGACAAGCTGATATTGTTGACGTTCCTTCAGAGCCTAAAGTAGTAGAACCACCAGTGCCAGCTATCGCGGAAGCACCCATTGACACTGTTGAAGAAGACACAACAACATTCTCAACACGTCGACAAGCTGCTGAACCTGAAACCGTAGAAGAAGCATCTGTCGAAGGCGTTCAAGAAATTGTTGCCGAGATTCCTAAAGAAATTGAAGAGCCTAAAGTTGCAAAGACGGAAGATGTAAAACCTGAAGTCGCAGAAGAAAAAGCACCTGAAACGATTGATGAAGCTCAGTCCAATGCAGAAAAATTTATCGCAGAAGCCGTTGCAAAAGATGCAGCAGCTTCAAAAGATATGGCTGCGTCCTTGGATAAAAATATCAATGATACAACAACTGCAGATGAACTGGCTCCAAGCTTAGAAGAAGAAATTCCGTCTGAAACAGTGTCAGCAGCCGTTCAAACCTTAAAAGGTGACGAATCTATTGATCGTTGGTTGGAAACTGCCAATGAAAAAATGGCGACACCAGAACATGTATCTAAAGCGAATGCTCTAGAACGCCTGAAAGCGGCTGTTGCAGCCACAGAAGCAGAACGTGCTGACCGCA
Source organism: Amylibacter sp. (assembly GCA_965206885.1). Taxonomy (GTDB): domain Bacteria; phylum Pseudomonadota; class Alphaproteobacteria; order Rhodobacterales; family Rhodobacteraceae; genus Amylibacter. Next base: position 910,687 of record CBDBLJ010000019.1, read on the forward strand.
TGGAAAATATTGTACCAGAAGTTGTTGAAACTGGTGAAGAACGTCGTGACAACACAATCACATTCCGCCGCGAACTTGCGAAAGTACGCAAAGCTTACGAAGCTGAAACAAGTGTGTTTTCACGTCCGAAAGCGCGCAAAACTGACCGTCGAACAAATGGCACACGCCCATTGGTTCTGGACATGGGACAGCGTATTGATCGTAGTGAGCAAGTTGCAGATGTTGCGGGTCAAAAAAAAAGCGGTTTAACCTTGGTTAGTGATCAAGATGCACCTGCGCCAAAACCTCAACCAAAAGCAGATGTGAAAGTAGAAAAAACGAAGCCAGCGCCAGAGCCTGAAGTGATTGAAGATATTGTATCAGTTACAAAAAGTTCCGATTTGCCAAGCTTCGAGGATTTCTCTCGCATGATGGGCGCAAGCACATTAATCGAATTGTTAGAAGCGTCAGCGGCTTATATGACGTTGGTTCTGGGCAAAGATCGCTACACTGAAAAGCAAATCTCGGCCAATCTACCACCACACATCAAACGTATCGTTAAAGAAGACGAACGTGTGGGAACTTTGAATCAGTTGAACAAGCGCGGGTATGTGCAAGCTGCCCAAGATGGTAGCTTTACAATTTCAATGGGCCGTAAAGCAGCGTACCAAAAGAAATACTTGGCTGGTTGAAGCAGATCGACTTTCGAGCAAATGGGACATGCAGCTGCATAAGAAGTATAGCTGTGCATCCTCCCGCTTGATCGAACAAGTTCGATAAACGCAATGCACTCAAATCCAAATCTACAAAGTTGCTAGCCGTTTTCAGGCGTCGGGGTCTTCTTTTCCGACGCCTTTAAACACAAATTTAAACGGCAAAGCCCAGATCACACCCAGAACGACATAAATCAAAAGCTCTATCAAGATATGTGGGCGTTCAATCCAATTCATAATTGTAACAGCTGCTACAATGAACATAGGTAACCACACCAGCAATAGAACCAGTGATAATCGGCGGCGCGCTTTATACGATAAAGCCATTAGTCAGCAAACGGGTCAGTTACGAGGATCGTGTCATCACGCTCTGGGCTTGTTGATAGCATAGCCACAGGACAATTGATCAACTCTTCCACACGGCGTACATATTTGATTGCAGCAGCTGGCAAATCGTTCCAAGAACGCGCCCCTTCTGTGCTCTCAGACCAACCTGGCATCGTTTCATAAATCGGCGTGCAACGTGCTTGTTGATCAGCAGCCGTTGGAAGATAATCCAATTTTTCGCCATCCAAATCATAGCCTGTACAGATTTTCAAAGTTTCAAACCCGTCCAGAACGTCCAATTTTGTCAAAGCAATACCGTTCACACCTGAGGTTGCACATGTCTGACGTAACAAACAGGCATCAAACCAACCACAACGGCGTTTACGGCCTGTTGTTGTACCAAACTCATGTCCCTGCTCGCCAAGGCGTTGACCGTCTGCATCGTCCAATTCTGTCGGGAAAGGTCCCTCACCGACACGTGTCGTGTAAGCTTTCACAATACCAAGAACGAAATCAATTGCACCTGGACCAACACCAACACCTGTTGCGGCTTGTCCTGCAATAACATTTGACGATGTTACAAATGGGTATGTTCCAAAATCGATATCCAGAAGTGCGCCTTGTGCACCTTCAAACAAAATACGTTTACCTGCTTTGCGCTTTTCACTCAGCACTTTCCATACAGGTGCCGCAAAAGGTAAAATTTTTCCAGCAATCTCTTTAAGCTGTTCAATCAACGCATCGCGGTCAATAGCTTCAATACCAAGACCTTTGCGCAATGGATCATGATGTTGCAAAGCGCGGTCAACACGTGCTTCCAAAGTTGTTATATCTGCTAGATCAGCAACACGAACCGAACGACGGCCAACTTTATCTTCATAAGCTGGACCAATCCCACGTCCAGTCGTCCCAATTTTAGTTCCCTTGCTTGCCGCTTCTTCGCGTGCACGATCAAGTTCGCCATGAATTGGTAGGATAAGAGGCGTATTTTCTGCAATCATCAATGTTTCAGGAGTGATTTCAACAGCTTGTGCACGAATGACTTCGATTTCTTTCAGCAAGTGCCATGGGTCAAGAACAACACCATTGCCGATCACAGACAACTTACCACCACGCACAACGCCAGATGGCAGAGCGTGTAATTTGTAGACTTTGCCGTCTACAACCAAAGTGTGGCCTGCGTTATGGCCCCCTTGGAACCGTGCAATGACATCAGCGCGTTCGCTAAGCCAATCTACGATTTTACCTTTACCTTCGTCGCCCCACTGGGCGCCTACAACCACAACGTTTGCCATTTAAAGACTCGCTTTTTGAATAGAACCGAAGCGGGTATACCCTTATGGGCTTATGACTAAAACCCAAAAATGACTGTAGTCGCAAAAACATGCGTTTCAACGCGCCATCGATCAGTTTGCGTATTTGCAATCCTGATGTACATTCTTGCGCAAAGGATACGTAAAATGCCCCATGACAAACCCAAGATCACAACGAATACCCTTGATAAGTGGCAACGCGTTGTGAATCTAATTTCGGAACTCGCAAGTGTACCCGCAACATTGATCATGAATACAGTCGGAACATCACATTCCGTTTTTGTAACCAGCGATACCGCTACAAACCCTTACGAACTAGGATGTAGCTTTAATTTGAACGAAAAACTTTATTGTTATGGCGTTTTAGAAAAGGACGGCGAGCTTTTGGTTGAAGACGCCGCGCAAAGCAAACGTTGGTCTGACAATGATGACCTAGAACACGGTATGACGTTTTATATTGGGTACCCTTTAAAATGGCCAGACGGCGAAATATTTGGAACAATTTGCGTTTTAGATAAACGCACCAATAAACGGGCCTTAATGTTTCGCAAAGGGCTTCAAGAGTTCTGTAAAGTTGTTGAGGACGACTTAGCCATGCTTTTAGAAGTAAAAATGCGCAAAGATGCACAATCAAAGCTCCAACAAACGCTGCAAGGCCTTGAACAAACAATCGCCAATCGAACCCAAGATTTAGAAGATGCAAACACGGCCCTACGTGTCCTTTTGGAAAATGTAGAAACCTCTAAAAATGAAATTGAGGACCGTATATTACATCAGATCAAAGGGTTAGTCCTACCACATATTAGTAAGCTTCGCCATTTAGATGCTGATAATCCATTACAAAGCTCTTATCTTGAATTAATCGAAGCCAATCTCCGTAACATCACAACATCCCTGTCATCACAAATGGCAGAAACAATGGATAAACTGACGCCAACAGAAGTTGAAATAGCACAAATGAGGCACTTCTCCGCTTTGTTGAGTAGATTTAGGATTTCAAATAGAGCATAGATTGATTATCTGGAATGGATGATTGTCTAATTTTGAGTTTGAAGTATTCGGTATCCTTGATGCCTCTGGCTCGCTTACGGATCATTCCTATACTGACATTACCAGCCTCTATCCTGGCGCTTGTGAGCTTGTGTTTGGCGTAGTTGCAGATGCCCACACAATGTTTCCGTAGGGATTTCGCGAACTTTTTTAGATAGAGCATCTGTGACTGATCTGCTATCAGGCACCAACGTTCCAGTTGCTCCGCCATCGCCTCAAATGAAGCGGCACTCCACAGCAGCTGAAGCTGTTCTTTCAAGACGTAAAGTGCATTCAGGTTGCTATTGCTCTCCAGCAACCTTTGCAGCTTGTCACTTTGTTTTTCACTCAACTTATCCGCATTTTTGAGCAACAGATAATGCGTCCCTTTCATCAACTCTTTACCACTTGGATCGGCCTTTCTGAACTCAAGTCGACGCTGATTATGGATAGCTTTGCTGTAGTTTTTCATGACGTGGAAACGGTCAAATACTATGTCGGCCAACGGCAAGGACTCTCTGACAGCCTTTTGGTAGGCAGGCCCCATATCCATCGCTACGGCCTTTATTTTGCAGGCTGTATCTGGTTGCAGTTGTTTCAAAAACCTTGAAAAAACCTCGGCAGTTCGGCCTGCTTCAACCCAGATCAGATGACCGCCAACCATATCGTAGACCACCGCCATGTAGTCATGACCTTTCGCCCGGGCAACTTCATCTACACCAATATATTCCAAGCCAGTTAGCTCTGCAGGATCAAGCGTAGGGAGAGTTTCAATAAGGTATGCCCTGTCGATATTCTTGACCGTTTCCCATCGTATATCCAAATGTCTGGAAACCGCTTGAATAGACATATGCCGACATAATCCACTGATCAGTCGGCAAAATCGGTGAGTGAAACGGCACCCTTTATCAACAAAATCACACCCCTCAATGCGGCGTTCGCCCTTGTTAATATAAACCTGCGCCAGCTCAATCTCGACCACACAAGGATACCCAAAAAGGGGGATGTCGTTTACTTGTCGGCGGACATGCTGGTTGATGCTTCCCTTCTGGCCTGTAGCAGGGTCTATAGCCCTCCTACGCGCGTCTCGGCTGCAGTGAATGACAATCTTAACACCGCCGTCATCCAGTTTAATTTCATTTACACGTTGCCCTTTGAGGCCTAAAATATGCTGCGAGATGTTGATTGTCATATACCTGCTCTATGTAAAGTTATCAGAAACCATACATATCAACAGGTTACTTGGCGGTCGGCATCTTTTTCTACTCAACAAAGCGGAGAAGAGCCACAAATGATATTACTAGGGCGCTCCACGAAAGAGATTGCTAGCACATTGGTACGTGGCACAAGCACCATCGATTTCCACCGTAATAACATTCGCCAAAAACTTGGCCTTCAGGATCGGCGCCAAAATTTACGACAACATCTTATGTCTTTATCTTAATATGGGGTTTATCCCCACATTAACCCCATATTATTCTACCATTATATAGATTACATTTTTCCTTAAGCTGGACACCTCTAAAAACCTATCTTTTAGGTGTATTTTGTGATTCAATATTTTCAGGAGGATATTTTGATGCACGAAGCAGGATTGTTTGATTTTTCTGATCATCTTGAGCGTTTGTCTAAAACAGGCGACCCACTTGTCGCGCTTTCTGAGCATGTGGATTTTGAGATGTTTCGGTGTGCACTGACAAGTGCACTTAACTATGGAGAGCGTCCACAGGGGGGTCGTCCGCCCTATGATGCGGTTATGATGTTTAAGATTTTGATATTAGCGTCGATGCATAATTTAAGTGATGAGCGGATGGAGTTTCTGATCCGCGATCGTTTTAGCTGGTTGCGTTTTCTTGGTTTGCAAATTGGGGAGCCGACGCCAGATCAAAAGACCATTTGGGTGTTTCGGGAGAAGTTGACCCAAGCGGGTGTGTTGACTGATTTGTTTGCAACCTTTGAGGATCATTTACGTAATCGGGGTTACAAACAAACTGGGGGACAAATTGTAGACTCATCGCTGATTGCAGCCCCACGCCAACGTATGACTTCAAGCGAGAAAGCCCGCGCCAAGGCTGGCGAAGATGCAAAAGATATCTGGCCTGATAATCCAGCCAAGGCGGCACAGAAGGACACCGACGCACGGTGGATGGTCAAGTATAGCAAGGCTAAAACGACCAAGACGGGTGAGAAAGATGCGGGGTTAGTTGATATTTCCGTACCTCACTTTGGCTATAAAAACCACATCAGCATTGACCGTAAGTTTCGGTTTATCAGAGGTGAAAAAACAACAGATGCAGCGCGCTATGACGGTCATGAGTTGGCGTCAGTGCTCACCAAGGACAATCGTTCTGGCAAGGTTTGGGCCGATACAGCTTACCGCACCAAGAGCAATGAGGCATGGCTTAAGGCCAATGGATTTTTCTCCCACATCCACCGTAAAAAACCAAAAGGCAAACCAATGCCCAAACACATCGAGCGCGGTAATGCGACACGTTCTATATTTCGCACCTGTGTCGAGCATGTCTTTGGTCATCAGAAGGGCCCGATGGATTTATCCATTAGAACCATCGGAATTCAACGCGCCACAACAAAGATGACACTCGCCAACATAACCTACAATATGAAGCGTCTCATCTTCCATGAACGACGGCAAGCCACAGCCTGAATCCGTCTAGAATTCAGAAATACCCGCTCAGGCGGCTCCATAAAGCATGAATGCCGCATAAAACGGAACAAAACAGGCTTTTTTTGCGTCAAAAAGCAGCCTGCCGTAAAAAATGCCTATCAAATACCTCTGGAATTAGCGGTTAATCGAGGTGTCCAGCTTCCTTAATCATTCATAGGGAGAACAGAAAAAGATGGATAAGAAAAACTTAAAGCCAACAATCATCAATGGTGCCAAAGACGATCTCGCGCCTGGTTTATCGCGTAGATCATTCTTTATGGCAGCGGGAGCGGCTGGTGTTGGAAGCGCCGCAACCTTAATGGGGTCCACATCCGCACACGCACAATCCACCGACTGGACACAACCGGGTAACAACAACCATGTCATCGAACTTCAAAATTCCAATAGTTTTGCTGATGGTGCTGTTAGCATCGATTACTTTGGTCATTGCTCGTTCAAGATTACATCACCGGGTGGTGCCTCTGTTGTTGTTGACCCTTGGCGTGATGATCCATCTGGAGCATGGGGACTTTGGTATAAATACAAATACCCAGAAACAGTAACTGACATCACACTTTCAACCCACACACACTTTGACCATGATGCAATTGATCGTCCTGTATCAACAATGGTTCTGGACCGTATGGTTGGTACATTTGAATTCGCCGACCTCAAAATAACTGGTTTCGCAGACAAACATGTTTGTAAAGCCCCTGGGTATTACGACTGGACCAATGCGCTTGCCGAATTCGGTGTCGAAGCTTGCGCACCAAACAACGTTGGCCATATGGATATGGTTGTCTATCTCATTGAAACAGGTGGCATACGGACCCTGATATGGGGCGATAACAGGGCGGACCCTGGGCCAGGTTTCTGGGAAGCCATCGGTCGTGTGGATGTTCTAACCCTACCCGTAGACGGGTCAGAACATATCTTGTCTTATGAACAAGGCAACGCGATCGTCGATAAATTAAAACCCAAAGTCGTCATTCCAACACACTACCTGAATGAAACCACGACTTATACTTTATCGACACTCAGAAATGCAGATGACTGGGTCAAAAGTCAAAAAAGCTACAAAATGCTTGATAGCGCAAACCTGTCTTTAAATGCAGCGGATGTGAACGGCATGGACCGCGAGTTTATGTACTTTGGTAGCAACGTACAAACGACTTAAATCGCCACCATAGTTAAGGCTACTGAACAACTACCGACTTTCGTCGGTAGGTTCACGTTTTGAATGTAATTCAAGATACTGACGAATAACGTCATCCGTCACATTTCCACTCGTCGTTGAAAAATAGCCTCTAGCCCAGAACCGTTGCCCCCAATAGCGTTTGCGTAATTCGGGGTACTCCCGCTGTATCTTGTATGAGGACCTCCCTTTTACGCGTTGCATCACCTTTGAAATTGGGACGTGCGGCGGGACTGACACAAACATATGCACATGGTCGGTAGACAATACGCCTTTTTCAATGTGTACGCCCAATTCATTGCACGTTTGTCGTATCAATGTCCGAATACGCTCACGCATTTCACCACGCAGCACCTTGTAACGATATTTTGTTGCCCAAACGATATGGTATCTGTGATAATATCTGCTATGACTTCCAGTAGAATAGATCATAAGGTTTCCTTCCATTTTAAGACCTTACCGCAACGCTGGGTCTTAAAATGGAAGGAAACCTTATGTAAATAACGCTAAAGCTGACCAGCTAAAAGCTGGTGGTTTTAACCAATTATTGGAAAATAAAACTTAGCCTTAACTCTCTTTAGAGCATAACCACTGGACATCTTTTATCGATATAAACCGTGCTAAACGTTCCAGTTCAGCATCTAGTTTCGATGCCCTTTGTTTCGTCCATTTTACACCCGTTTCAGACCAAACATTCATCACATTCATTCTATTTTTTTTACGATCTGCTTTCACTTCGATCCGCCCAACAAACCGATCACCCTCTAATATCGGAAATACGTAATACCCCCATTTACGCTTGGCCTCTGGCACAAAGATCTCAATGCGATATTCAAATCCAAACAACCGCTCCAAACGATTGCGATCTCGCACGACCGGATCAAATGGATTGAGAATGCGTAAACGAGATGTAGAAGGCACCAAAGCGTTCAACCGCGCCTCAATATCGACAGGGGCCATAGCTTTAGACCAAGCGCCATCCGCAGATTGCACCTCAACGGGTACCACAGCAGCATTATCCGCCCATACACGGACTTCACGTGCATCCATAGCCTCCCAAAATTTCTGTATCTCGCCTATAGTCGCAAATCCCAATCGATCCAACGCCTGATGGCAGAGCCAATCTTGTTGGGTATCATCAGAATGCACCTCATCTCGTAAGTACTCAGGGAAAACCCGTTCACCCAAATCATAAAACTTCTTAAAATTCTCACGGTGCGACGTCGCCAATTCTCCCGCATACCACATGTAATCCAAAGCCAGCTTATGCGGTGGCCGCGCCCAAGGCTGTTTCTTCCCTATAATCTTTGTATCAAACGCATGGGTCGATAAGGGTCCCTCGTTCAATATACGTTGCTTGATAGCAGACCGTCCCTCCTCATCTAGCATCGATGAAAACCAACCCGCCGTATCAATCTTTGCCTTTTTGCGACGAAACTGTCTTTGCCACATAGGATAAAACGCCATTGGCAGAACAGATGCATCATGGGTGAAGTGCTCAAACACCCCATCCGCTTTGCCCAAAACATCATCCAACATGGCTTCACGGTAATTTTGATTACGGCTCCAAATGATATGGTGGTGCGCACGGGAAACAACTTGGATGGTGTCCAATTGAACAAACCCTAAATCCTTGATGATAGACATTACATTCAAAGGGCCAGTTGGTGCGTTCGCCAAACCTTGCGAGGACAACCATAATCTACGGGCTTGTTTATTGGTAATTCTTAAGTCGGGCAAAAGAGTGTCCTTATTAAACTCCCCCAACCCTAACGAAAACACCCGCATAAGCTCAATCCGTTTTATGCGTCCAACCCACAATTTTGTGATTAGAGAATAAATCCCATAAGGTACACGAATACACCTATCAAATTTCAACATAGGCGGCTCAATGCGTATTTTTAAAATAGTATTTATCACACTCGGTTTATATATCACCAGCGCCACAACGGCTTTGGCTTGCGGCACAGACACACAATGCAAAATCGGCAATCGTCATTACTATATTGCCATGCCCAAAGGTCATGACGGTAAAACACCTGTCGGTGCGGTGCTTTTCTCTCATGGGTATAAAGGCACGGCTCGTGGGACTATGTTGAATAAGAAAATGCGCAAAATTGTATCAGATATGGGACTTGCTCTGATCGCGACCAAATCCAAAGGTGATGATTGGAATCTCCCCTATTCTCCTGGTCACTATGACAGTAATGGCGCAAAAGAGTTCCGCTATTTCGACAACGTCATAGATCATGCCGCCGCTAATTTCCCAATCGACACATCCAAAATGATGGCCACTGGTTTTTCCGCAGGAGGTATGATGACTTGGAATCTTCTATGCGCGCGATCTGATAGGTTTGCAGCATTCGCCCCTATGGCAGGTACATTTTGGCTAAAGATTCCCGATGGTTGCACAACACCTGCAACAAATGTCGTTCATATTCACGGTAAAACAGACCGCACAGTTCCACTGGGTGGTCGCAAAATAGGCCAAACTATGCAGGGCGATGTTCCAACAACAATCGCAATGTACAAAGAATTCGGAAACTACAAAAAAACAAGCACAACACAAAACAAACAATACAGTATGAGTTGTGAAAACCATGAAAATGCTTCAGGCAAAATATTCAACTACTGCCTGTTCCCAGGACGCCATCAATTCAACAGCTACTATATCCAATACGCGTGGGATCAATTTGAAGCCAAAGGCGTTTTCAAATAATCCATCTCTGGTAAATTCGGCTGATCATAATCTTGCGGTGTCCCTCGCCGCTGACTTACAGAACTGTGTATAGCAGCGAGCTCAGGAATAATGCGCGGCTCAAAGAATGGTATATAGAACCCAAGCGTAGACATTCGACCTGTCCCCAAGCTACGCGCGATACGTCTTGGTATAAATTCTAATACGCCCCATGCAGCATTCATCGACTCGTTTCGCGGCGCCAAAGCATCAGGCTTCATATATGATTTTTTTGCGTTCTTGCCCAAAACAATCTCGTTAATCGTGCGGGTTTTATAATGTAATCCAACAGACTTCATCTCTTGGATCATCCATTCAAGCGGCAATTTTGCTAAGGCACTTTTTTCTTCTGGATAGCCTCCTCCAATATCACCATGAACCCCAGAAAACCAAACCTCTTTTACGTTTTGCTTCTTGGCACTGCTTTTGACAAATCGTTTAGGCCAATATTGCCCACCAACTGGCCATAATTGAGGTTGGAACATTGTACGTTTTTCATCGATGGCAACAGCATGGAATATGTTTTCCACACTACGATTGTTTTTTGTAAACGCATGCGATCGCAATCGTGGCCCAAAACGCCCGAATTCGATCACTGATCCCACCGTATCGAATAACCCTAGGCATTTAATGACTGGCCGTTTTGGCGCAAGTATACGTTCAAACAATCGCACCTCAGCAAATGCATTGTTATCAGGATCACGGCCTTGGTTATTTTGCTGTGCTTTATCGTCACTCACGCCCTTGTAAGCACGGTACGCATAATTCAATAAATTCAAATTAATTGGCGCGATTAAACCAACGGCATGTAAAAAACCAGCCAGAACGCGTGCCGTATAAGCTCCACGGCTGAAGCCTATCAGATAGATTTGATCTGGCTGCTCGTCAGGGCCATTGTCTCGTTTCCCGTCGTCATAATTATGAACCAGGAACTCATACGCTTCTTTAACGTTTTTATCTAATCCCCATCCTGTCGCTAACCCCCATATCTCAACAGCGCGGCGATAATAATACGACATGGCATTTTCTGCACCAAATGTACCAACACCTGGGTCATAATAAACAATTTGATTTTCTGTTTTTTTCAACGTCCCATACAGGCGCAATATATTGGTTCTATTTTTAGAAATCTCATTCGATGTCCCATCGAGAAGGATCACAATATTCTTTGGCATAATACACCCCTATTTTGAAATAATAGCCTATATTACTACTCAAAGGTGCATTTCCCAAAATATTTTTACATGTCCTGCCGTAACGCTATAAAATCTGACATTGAATAAGTTCAGATAGATGTGAGACTGTTTTTTTGTTGCCAAGATTTAGGCGGCCTCGGAGACTGAGTATTGTAAAAAACCAACTCACGAGGCCAATATGCAAATCATAAGACTGCACAAGAACGTTTATAAACTTTATGCTTGGGCGCGGACACAAGAATGTTTGGATGCGTACCGTATCAAATACGAAGACACGGTTCGGCAATGGGAAGCTTTACGCGCAGAGGGTGTTTCTCTAGCAAAATGCGCTGAATTTGTCGGCATCTCTCGGTCTACTTATTATCGCTACAAGCGGGTTTTGAAGGATTTGGCGCAAGGGATTATGCCGCCATCAAAGGCCCCAAAACACCGCAATAAGTCACAGTGGGGTGAGGCAGAAAAACAGTTGGTGCTCGAAATTCGCCGCGACAATAAAACCTACGGTAAGGAAAAAATAGGGGCCATCTTGCGGCGCGATAAAAACCAAATCATAAGCGATAGCACCGTGGGGCGTATCTTGGGTTTTCTACGCAAGAAAGGCCTGATTACACGATCAAGGTCTGCACCACAAAAGCGCAAGCGTAACTTCTCCAAGGGCCACGCCAAAGGATGGAAATATAAGGATTACAAAGATATAGAGATTGGAGAACGTGTGCAGATCGACCACATGACTGCCACGAAAAACGGCGTCACCTGCAAGCACTTTCAGGCCTGGGAACGGCGTAGCAAGCACATCCACGCGCAAATTTATTCGAATGCCACCGCACGCTCTGCCAAACGGTTTTTGGAAGAGCTTGTGGAAATAGCTCCCTATAAAATCCTCTCAATTCAAGTTGATGGTGGCTCCGAGTTTATGGCCGATTTTGAGACGGCGTGTGAGCAGATGAAAATCCCGCTCATTGTATTGCCGCCAGCCAGACCGAAATACAATGGTGGCGTTGAGCGTGGAAACCGCACCTTCCGCGAGGAATTCTATGATTGTTGTGATCTGATTGCCGATAGCATTGGAGCTATGCGGTTTGAACTGAGAAAAGCTGTCGAAAAATATAACACATTCAGACCACATCACGCCTTGAAAGGTAAGACACCCATGGAGTACCTTCGAATCACTCAGGCCGAAGCCGCGTGAGTCTCAAAACACATGAACCTATACAACATCAAATAACCCATCGACAAGTCTGCTCTCATCTATTAGACACCCGCAGGTAGTCATTCACATACGGGCACACCAATGGAAAACATCGTTCTTGTCATTCACTTAATCCTGTCACTAGGCTTAATCGGTATTGTACTGATTCAACGCTCAGAAGGCGGTGGTTTGGGCATTGGCGGCGGCGGTGGCGGCGCATCAGGTGGACGCCCGCCTGCATCCCCATTGGCAAAGGTGACATGGATATTTGCAGTTGGCTTCGTTATCACAAGTGTGACTTTGACAATTCTTGCAGCTCAAAATGCAAACTCTGACAGCGTGATTGAGCGTTTAGGAACAGAGGCAGCAGCAGCGGATGGTACAGCACCAGCGCCATCTGGATTAGAGGGCAACCTATTGCCACCATCTGCAACAGATGCACCTGCAACGCCACCGACAGCGGAATAATTCAAGTTTAACTCCCACAAATAGTTGGGGTTTTTCAAAAAACCACAGGATATAGCGGTTCGGGCCTTGTCAGAATCGGTAAGGTCGCTTATGACTTAAATCCCGTGATACAGGCGTTTTTGACTGTTCGGAAGCGCTCATCAAAACTATAAATACACGGGGGATGCCACACCTATGGCACGTTATATTTTCATTACTGGCGGCGTTGTTTCATCTCTAGGTAAAGGCTTGGCCTCTGCCGCATTAGGTGCGCTGCTACAAGCCCGTGGTTATTCTGTTCGCCTACGGAAACTAGACCCGTATTTAAACGTCGACCCAGGCACAATGTCCCCGTTTGAACATGGCGAAGTGTTTGTCACAGATGATGGTGCAGAAACTGATCTGGACCTTGGTCACTACGAACGCTTCACAGGTGTTGCCGCGCGTCAAACCGATTCCATATCATCGGGGCGTGTTTACACTACAGTTTTAGAAAAAGAGCGTCGGGGCGATTATTTGGGCAAAACCATTCAAGTGATCCCACATGTCACGAATGAAATCAAAGACTTCATCGACATTGGCGATGACGAGGTCGATTTTATGTTATGCGAAATCGGTGGCACTGTTGGTGATATCGAAGGTCTGCCATTCTTCGAATCCATACGCCAATTCAGCCAAGATAAGCCGCGCGGTCAGTGTATTTTCATGCATCTGACATTACTGCCTTACCTTGCTGCATCAGGTGAATTAAAAACAAAGCCAACTCAACACTCCGTAAAAGAACTCCGCTCTATCGGCATTGCACCAGATATCTTGGTCTGCCGTTCTGAAAAAGAAATTCCTGAAAAAGAACGCGCCAAACTGGCCCTTTTCTGTAATGTACGCCCAGACAGCGTGATCCCTGCCTATGATCTGAAAACGATCTACGATGCGCCATTGGCCTATCACGAAGCAGGCATGGATCAAGCCGTTCTAGACGCCTTTGGTATCAGCCCAGCACCACAGCCTGATTTAACTACATGGCGTGATGTATCCGACCGTATTCACAAACCTGACGGCGAAGTAAAAGTAGCCATCGTCGGTAAATACACACAACTCGAAGACGCCTATAAGTCTATCTCCGAAGCTTTAACACACGGTGGCATGTTCAACCGCGTTAAGGTCAAAACCGAGTGGATCGATGCTGAAGTGTTCGAAAATGGCGACGCCGCTGACCGCTTAACGGGCTTTGATGCAATCCTAGTTCCAGGCGGCTTTGGTGAACGCGGCACAGAGGGCAAAATCAAAGCAGCACAATTCGCACGCGAGAATAAAGTGCCTTACCTTGGCATCTGCCTTGGCATGCAAATGGCCGTCATTGAAGCTGCGCGCAATCTTGCTAAAATCAAGAATGCTGGCTCTGAAGAATTTGATCACGAGGCAGGAAAAAAACGTTTTGAACCAGTGGTCTACCACCTTAAGGAGTGGGTTGAAGGCAACCGTACAGTGGCCCGTGCAGTAGATGACAACAAAGGTGGAACCATGCGTCTAGGCGCCTATAATGCTACCCTTACAGAAGGCTCCAAAGTGGCAGAGGTTTACGGTAGCACAGCCATCTCCGAACGCCACCGCCACCGCTACGAGGTCGACATCAAATACCGCAAACAGCTTGAAGAATGTGGTCTGACCTTCTCTGGCATGTCACCAGATGGTAAACTCCCTGAAATCGTAGAAGCCAAAGATCACCCTTGGTACATCGGCGTGCAATATCACCCAGAATTAAAATCCAAACCGTTTAAACCTCATCCTTTATTCCGAGAGTTTGTTAAAGCGGCTGTGGAACAATCGCGGCTGGTCTAAATGGTTGAGCTGTCGACACTTGCACTTTTCGCACTTGCTAGTCTCGCACTAACCGCTACCCCTGGTCCAGATATGCTTTTGATAGCATCACGCAGCGCCTCCCAAGGGCGGCTTGCAGGTTTTGCCACATATCTAGGGATAGCTTTTGGATCATATTGCCATGCTTTGGCAGCCGCCTTTGGTCTCTCCAAATTATTTTTAGCGGCACCTATCGCCTATGATGCTGTTCGCATTATTGGAGCTCTCTACTTATTATATCTTGCATGGAGTGTATTCACAGCGAAAGAGAACGGATCATCCAATCTAAAAACAACACAGAGAACAACATTTTGGATTTTGTTTCGCCAAGGTGCTCTTACCAATCTTTTAAATCCAAAGATGATCTTATTCGTCTTGGCTCTTTTCCCACAATTCATTGAACCCGCCGCAGGAAACCTCGCCCTGCAAATCATGATCTTGGCGACCATACTCAATATCATAGGCTTGTTCGTAAACGGCATAGTTATTTTAACAGTAGACAAGCTTGGTCGTATATTTTCGACAAAAACACAGTACAAACGCTTACCTCAAATATTCCTAGCAACTGTATTCACAGGGCTCGCAGCACGTCTTATCTTTGATACCCGAAACTAACATCGTCTCCGACTATCCTTACTTATACGTCGCTACGCCATTCACCATTCGCAATTCCATCAATCGTCCAATTACCAATACGGTAGCGGATCAATCGTAATGTCGGGTGTCCAATAGCCGCCGTCATACGCCGCACTTGGCGGTTACGTCCCTCTGAAATGGTAATTGATATCCAACAATCAACGACAGACTTACGAAACCGAACAGGTGGATCCCGTTTCCATAAACCTTCAGGTTCATCCATAGCTTTAACGTCTGCAGGACGCGTCATACCATCTTTAAGGCGGACACCATCGCGTAATTTTTGCAAGTCTTCATCAGATGGTTCGCCTTCGATTTGGACCCAATAGGTCTTAGACGTCTTAAATTTCGGGTCTGAAATTCTATTTTGCAATTTGCCATTATCAGTCAGTACCAACAAACCTTCGCTGTCTTTATCCAAACGACCCGCTGCATAAACACTGGGTACATCAATATAATCAGATAAAGTTTGGCGCGCTGACCCTTCAGTACCCTTATCGGTGAACTGAGATAACACATTCATAGGTTTATTGAATAAGATCACTTTTGACATAAGAATAGTCTGTGCACCAAAGCAGGCATAACTACAAGTCTACACTCTCTGTCTGTGATAATTGGTCAATCTTGTTTCGTGTTTTTAATAGCGGGTGTATAATTTTCTGCAATATATGAACAAGCTTTCTTCAAGAAGCTTGGAATTTTCTTATGGGTGACAGCTGTATCCTTGATCTTATCGTGTTGTTTTCCAGATGCGCTATCACTTAGAGCCTTTTGTCCTTTATCTGAATCAGATGAAAGACAAAGCGTGGTGTTCCACGGCAATCGCTTGAAAAAGTGGGGATTCCCTTAGCGGGTGATATGTGATTCTCTGATCATTGAAATGACATTCGGAGCCTCCCATGATCTCAGCCAATATCCTCGACCATTTTTCTGCCATTGAAGACCCACGCCAGAGCTGGAAAACTGTTTATCCACTACCCGAAATCCTACTGATTGTGCTCTGCGGTGTTATGGCTGGTGCTGATGATTTTGCCGAAATAGCCCGATGGGCGGACCGAAAATTGAAATTCTTGCGTGGGTTTCTACCCTTCAAAGATGGCATCCCATCTCATGACACGCTCAATGATGTGATGAACGCGATTCCCGCTGACCTGTTTAGCGAATGCTTCGTTTCCTGGGTTGCGGCCTTGCGCGATGGCGATGATGAGATCGTGGCAATTGACGGCAAGTCGTCACGCCGTGCGCATGGTGAGGATGGCCGCGCCCTGCATCTGGTTTCAGCTTGGGCAACGCGTCAGAGATTGGTCTTGGGGCAAGAATCCTGTGACGAGAAAGAGAATGAAATCAGCGCGATACCTCGACTACTGGCGCGGCTTGAGTTGAAAGGCGCGCTGGTCACGATTGATGCAATGGGCTGCCAACACGGTATTGCTGCGGCGATCCTCGCACAAGGCGCAGACTATCTTTTGGCGCTTAAAGGCAACCAAAAATCACTGCATGAAGAGGTGAGGCTCTATTTCGACCAGACCAGTGGTTTGGAAACCCATGAAACCACCGATGCCGATCATGGGCGGATAGAAATCCGTCGTGCCTATGTCAGTCATGATGTAGAGTGGCTGCGCCCTGATCGGTCTGAGCCTGGCGCACCAAGGTTTCCAGGCCTCGCCGCTATCGGCATGATCGAGGCCGAGGTCAAACACAAAGGTAAAACCAGTTTCTCGCGACGTTACTATCTGTCCTCCGCACCGCTCTCAGCCAAGCAATTCCTGCGCGCCACACGCGCCCATTGGGGTGTGGAAAATCGCCTGCACTGGGTGATGGATGTGGTGTTTCACGACGACCTGATGCGCTTGCGGACCCAAAATGGCCCCGCCAACATGGCTCTGATGCGACATAGTGCAATCAACATCTTCAAGCAAGTCGGCGATACGGCCAGTCTGAAAATACGAAGAAAAACAGCCGCTTGGGATGATAGTTACCTAAAAGCCGCAATCAAAGGTGAAGGCTGAAATCTTCAAGCGATTGCCGTGCGTGGTGTTCCCTATCAAATTTTGCTGCGCATTCATCGTTTTGTGCATAATGCCCCATACTCTTTATTCGATACTTACATGTAAAATTCGCCTAAAGACGACCCAGCCAAATATCTCCGGCTAGGTCATAAATTTCAGCCTTGGCTCTGAAACCTTTTAGCTCAGAAAGTCAGGGTTCTTTGACAATACTTTTGCTTCGTGGCCTTTCAGACTTACACGTGCAGCAGGGCCGTAAGACGATGCATCATCGCGTAACTCTGGGAACAAGGCAAAGATTTCATCACGCGATTCATTGGTCAAAGCACTGATACCAACTTCACCTGGGTGGAAGCTTTCTGATGCTGCACCATTCGCAAATACGATCTCGTGGTGATCAAACAGCATGTGGAAGTATTCCACTTTTCCGCCTTCATTCACATAGATAGTATCATTGTTTACCAAATGCTTAGCAGCGGCAAGAACTTCACGTTCACCAAACAACAACTCTGACTGCCAACCTTCCACAACCATTCTGTGTTGTGGTGATACTAGCAAGTCACGGTCATTCGCCAAAGCACCCGCTTTGATCATAATCGGTGCAAAGTTACCTTTAGCAGGAACTGTACGTGACCCGATCCACTTCATTTCTTGCAGACCATTATCTTTTGTCAAAACCTTATCGCCAGCTTGAAGGTCTTCGATCTTCTTCTCACCCTTGTCTGTCACGATCATTGTACCGCGTGTAAAACACACGATGACATTTTCAATCTCAGAGAAGTTTACAGTAACATTGTCACCATCATCATTGGTGTATTGGAAACTACCACTTTCATTAGATGGGTCATTATAGGTAATATCACCACCAGAAAGTTGACCACTTGCAAATAGATTGCTTAGAGTCTGGCCGAAAACTATTTCAATGATTTCAACCCCTTGCTAATCGCCGTGTGACCATTCTGATATGGGCGATGAGGAGCCAGCTTTCAGCAGAAGCAATGGATTTCTCCCAATCTTTTGCCAATCGGCGGCACCGCCCCAACCAGGCAAAGGTGCGCTCGACAACCCACCGTCTTGGAATGAGTTCAAATCCCACAGCCTTGTCACTGCGCTTTAAAATTTCGATAGTCCAACAGCCCATATTTTCTAAAGCTTCTCGTAATTTTGGCCCCGCATATCCTCCATCGGCAAACACATGTCGGAGTTTGGGATGGGAGTAGTAGATAGATTTGAGGACATCAACGGCCCCATCTCGATCTTGAATGCCCGCACTGTGGATGATAAATCCGATCAACAGCCCGATGGTATCTGTGATGATATGGCGCTTACGGCCGTTTATCTTTTTCCCTGCGTCGTAGCCGGAAACACCACCGCTTTCTGTCGTTTTAACACTCTGGCTGTCAATAACACCTGCACTTGGACTGGCTGCGCGACCTGCCAATTCCCGCGCCTTGATGACAAGCGTATCGTTGATCCGGTACAACACGCCATTGTCCCGCCAGTCGTAAAAATACTCCTGTATTGTAGTCCTCGGCGGGAAATCTTTCGGGATCATTCGCCACTGACATCCCGTGCTCGCCATGTATTGCACTCCGTCCCACACATCGCGCATTTCGGTTGTTCTGGGCCGACCAACCACATTGGATTCTGGCAGCAGTGGTTCAATTATTGCCCACTCTTCGTCCGTGCAATCACTTGCATAACGCCCATTGTTTCGCTCATATAGGGGGCGAGTAATATCAGTCCAAGCCATAAAATTCTCCATCTTATTTGATAAAGAGAGTGAATCACAACTTACTGATATTACTCAACTAGTTTTCGGCCAGACACTTAGATCAAGAACATCACCGAATGCATTTGGCGCACCAGGGAAATTGTCGTTTGTAGTGTCAGAGTTATCAGGTTGGTTTGCTTCACCTGTTTCACCGCCGACGATATTAACCGTGGCAGCGCCACCACCAGTTGTATCATTGTCTGCCGTAACATCGATTGTGAAAACATCGTCACCATGACCACCTTCGGCATTATCACCAGCACCTACAGTGATTGTGTCATCGTCACGACCACCATACAGCGCGTCAGAACCATCACCTGTTGTGACATCGATACCAGCAGTTGTTACACTACCGTCAACCGTATCGTCGCCAGCACCTGTTTCAATTGCTTCGATTTCTGTAAATGTCGCTTCGTCACCTGAAGTATCACCTTCAACTGTACCAGCTTCATTACCTGTGAATGTCACAGTCACATCTTCAGCAACATCTGTTGTGTTTACTGTATCAACGTCATCACCAGCTTCGCCACCTGCAATTACATCGCCATCAAATTCGCCATCGTCGAGCAAGATTGTGTCTGCATCCGCACCGCCAAAGATTTGATCAGCACCAGCACCGCCGTCGATTGTATCATCGCCAGCAAAACCGTTGATAATATCGTCATCGCCATCGATACCATCTACACTGTCGCCCTGTGCGTCCACAAATACACCGCCGCCAGCACCACTTGTTGGTGTGATTACATCATTACCAGATGTGCCATCCACTGGGCCAGCAACGCGGTCCCCTAAGATTTCTTCGATTTCTGTAAATGTGAAACTCTCACCAGTCGGAACACCACTGCCATCTAAGAATTCGACAGTACCATCAGTACCATTACCGTTTCCATCAACGACTTGGTTGATAATACGGAATGGGCCTTGGCCTGTTAGATCAAGTGTATCAAAATCATCGACACCACCAGCAGAACCACCATCGATTGTATCTCCATCAGTACCACCAATGATCAAGTCACGATCAGCGCCACCAGAAATACTATCAGCACCTGCACCACCAGTGATTGTATCGTTGTCATCACCACCTTCAAGCAAGTCGTTGCCGTCTAATCCAGAGATTACATCATTACCTGCACCACCGAATAATTCGTTTGTGAATGTATCCGCAGGTGTCGTGCCTTGTTGATTAAAACCAGTCAAGACATCATCAAAGTCAGACCCAATTACACCATCAATACCGCCTGCAATTGTGTCATTATCAGCGTCACCGCCAGATAATGCACCCGTTGTAAGGTTCACATTAACTGCCGCACCAGAATTAGAATAGTCTAGGTTATCTTGACCAGCATTACCTTGGAATGTGTCTGCGCCAGCGCCGCCAATGAATACATCATCACCAGAACCACCGAACAATTCATTGTTACCAGTACCGCCAGTCAAAACATCATTGCCAGCCTCACCATAGATTATATCATTGCCAATACCACCATCGATAGTATCATCACCATCTAAGCCATTATCTACAACCCCAGAAGAGGCATCAAAATAGATATCAGTGATTTGCACATGAGAGCTATCACCGCCTGTGTTGTTATGATCCACTTCAATACGGGCAACTGGGCCTGCTATTTCAACTAAAACAGAATAATCACTGCCAGATGGGGATTGACCACCGCCATTTGAAGTTGCTGTATCATTACCAGAAGCACCACCTGTGTCTGACAATGATAAATCTGATCCACCTGTTAATGTAATAGGAATTTGGTTCCCATCAGTATCATAGGCACGCACTGTAACTTGAGAATCAAAATCAACGTCATTGATACGGAAATCCACATTTTCAACATCACTTGAAAAAACAAACGCTACAGTCGCAGTATCACTGGATGAATTCGTCTCAAGTGCCAGACCACTGTTATCGTCAACGGCGCCTAAACCACCTGTATCAATTCCACTTACATTACCAGAAGCCGTTTCAAACTCAATATTTGTAGAATTATCATTAACAATAGAAAACGTGACATCAACATTGCCAGTATCTTGCGTAAAGCCAGATGCGTTACCTTCATCAGCAAAATTAGCTTGATCATTCCATTCGAAAACTTCGCGAACAGGAGCGCTTGGTACACCAGGCGCAAGGCCGCCAAAGATAGTATCGTTACCAGAACCACCATCAATTTCATCACTTCCAGAGCCACCAAAAATACTGTCGTTACCCAGACCGCCATCAATACTATCATCGCCAGCATAGCCAAGAATAATGTCATTATCGCCATCAGCGCCGTCGATTGTGTCGTTATCTCCATCAACAAAGCCAACAAGCATCACATCATCACCTGATGTACCATCAACTGTGATATCATCTACTAATGTTGAATAGTGAACGTCTGTAATATTCACTTGTTGATCTGTTATATCGCCATTTGCATATTCAATAACGATTTGGGAAACAGGTCCATTAATCTCAACCAAAAGAGACGCTTCTTGGTCATCAGGGAAGAAATGGCGGTCACTACCAGAAACGGTATTGCCGATTTGTGTCATTGATGACGTTTCAGTTAGTGTTACTGGCACTTCATTACCGTTGGCATCATATGCTCTGATCGTCAAAATATCGACGTGTTGATCACTTGATGTACCAACATCCAAATCATTAATGCGGAAAGCTACATCCGAAACATTATCGCTTAAACCTGTGCCAGAATTTGCTGAGAAATCAATCGTCGTCGTAATTGTAGGATCAGCCGCTGAGCCGTCTCCACCTGTACCGTATAAACGTAGTGAAGAATCTGCATCAAAACCTTGCGATCCAACAAACATGTTTTCATCGCTTGTAAAAGCTGTTGCGCTTCCACCTGATTGATCAAGAAACGAAATAGAAGCAGTCATCTGCCCCATGTCATGTGTTACACCGCTTTCTAGGTTAGCGACTGTATTTACACCGCCTGCGATATCTTCCCAGCTTAAAATTGGCATCTTACATTCCCCTTAAGAACTCCTCGGTAAAGGCGCCCCACGCACCGTTATCCGAATACTCGTTAAACTCATTAAAGCGGACAGCATATCCGCAAACACTCAGTAACGTTTTCTGTATGTCGGCATTAAATTCACTTACAAAGCACACAATTCAGTCACAATTGGACATACAAATGTCATATTCTCAGGGGAGGTAAAATTTATTTTTGCATATATTGAAAAAATGATATAATCAGAAACAATAACTAATTTTAGCCCCCCAGAAGACACCTAACCTCTACTTTAAGTGGAGTTGAAATAGATAAATACTCAAGGGTATGCATAATGATTGAAAAAGATGTGCCTCAATTGGGTGCTGCGGCGCGAGCTTTCACAGTTTTAGAAGTGATTCTCAAACATGGCCCTATCAAACCAGCCCAAATTTGCGAGTACACGCAGCTGGGGCGAAGCGCAGTCCATCGCAGCATTCACTTGCTCGTCGAACAGGGTTGGGTTCGCACCCAATTAGGTGATCGTGCATGTATCGCCACGTTCCAATTCGATCAGCTTGCAGCAGATGCAAATTTCAGCCAACCCGTACAAGATCAAATCTATCCAATTCTAAAAGAACTTTGCACTGCTCACTATTTACATGGTGACATTGCATTCCTCTTTAGTGGCGGCATCGTACGGTTGGTGGAAAGCACAGATAGTAAACTTGATATGACCCACCCTATATCTTTGGTAAATTCTGATATCTCGACCGCAATATTTAGTATCATGAAGCCAGAGCAAATCACGCGCTTGTCTACGATTGCAATGAAAACAATGGATGACGATGATACAAATGAGGTTGTATCTGGTAACCTTGCAAAACGGATCGTCAAAGCGCGCAGAGATGACAACATGGCGTGGGATTATAATGACACCTATGTCAGCATTCCTTTCTACGATAAAACTCAATTATATGGCGCGATCCGACTACGACAAAAAAACGCATCCAGTACAGGGCGCCAAACCTTAACCTATGTGACCACGGAATTACGCAAACGTTTGCCAGAAGTGTTCGAAAGCGTCGAGGATATCCATTTCAGCTAATCACAGAATTCTGTACAATATACATACTAAGCCCTATTGAACCCTTGGGTCCAACAATCTAAAACAAGTTCATGATCAAAGATATTCTAAAAGCATTTCAATCCACAACGAAACCAACGCTGAGCACTGATGACGCCCATACCGCGTTAGCAGCTCTTATGGTGCGTGTCGCAAAGTCTGACGGTACATATGCAGCGGCAGAAATTGCAACAATCGAGCAAGTCTTAGCCAAACAGTACAAATTAGACGTTAATGCTGTGCAAAAGCTACGTAAAGAAGCCGAAGAATTAGAGGCTGTCGCCCCTGATGACGTCCGCTTTACCCGCGTAATAAAAGACGCCGTAGCCTATGAAGAACGCTCAAGTATCGTCGAAGCTCTTTGGTCTGTTGTCTTATCTGATGGCATACGTGATGACGAAGAAAACAGCTTCATGCGTTTGATTGCCAATCTACTGGGTGTAAACGATCGCGACAGCGCTTTAGCACGCCAACGCGTGATGAACTCGTAAGCCCAATCACGGTTCATACTGTCGCGCAGCTATAAATCACCGACATCATAAAATCTAAATCCCTAGAAAAACGCCTGTAATCCAGTTTGAGCCCGGCCAAGGATCAACGCATGTACATCATGCGCGCCCTCATAAGTGTTCACCGTTTCAAGGTTCACCATGTGACGCATCACCTGATACTCTTGGCTAATACCATTCCCGCCGTGCATATCACGTGACATACGGGCAATATCCAAAGCTTTACCACAGTTATTACGTTTCATCATACTGATCATCTCTGGTGCCGCTTTCGCTTCATCCATCAAACGCCCAACTTGCAACGCACCTTGTAAGCCAAGTGTAATATCCGTTTGCATATCTGCCAGTTTCTTCTGGAAAAGCTGCGTTTGGGCTAATGGCCGCCCAAATTGATGGCGATCCAATCCATATTGACGAGATGCGTGCCAACAGAATTCCGCTGATCCCATCACACCCCAAGCAATGCCGTAACGTGCACGATTCAAACAACCGAACGGACCTTTCAGGCCTTCGACATGTGGCAGTAGAGCATCTTCACTAACTTCGACATCGTCCATCACGATTTCACCAGTGATAGAAGCACGTAAAGACAGCTTACCATCAATCTTAGGCGCAGACAGACCAGTCATACCTTTTTCCAGCACGAACCCTTTGATCTTGCCATCATGCGCGTCTGATTTGGCCCAGACTACAAACACATCTGCAATAGGTGCGTTTGATATCCACATCTTTGATCCGCTAATCTTATACCCATTCGCAGTTTTGACAGCGCGTGTTTTCATGCCAGCAGGATCAGACCCAGCATCGGGCTCTGTCAAACCAAAACACCCGATAAATTCACCCGATGACAGTTTAGGCAAATACTTCATACGTTGTTCTTCGGTGCCATATGCATAGATAGGATACATCACCAAAGATGATTGCACTGACATCATAGAACGGTAACCACTGTCCACACGTTCCACTTCGCGTGCAACCAAACCGTAAGTCACGTAATTTGCACCAAGACCACCATATTGCTCTGGTACAGTCACACCTAACAATCCCATCTCTCCCATTTCTCGGAAAATCTCAGGATCAGTTTGTTCATTCGCATAAGCTTCAATCACACGTGGTTGCAATTTATCTTGCGCATAAGCACGCGCCGCATCACGGATCATACGCTCCTCTTCCGTCAGTTGGGTGTCCAACATCAACGGGTCTTGCCAATCAAAGGACGACAAGGAAGGATTATCTTTGGATTTAAGAACAGGTTTATCAGCAGGCATTGCAAACTCCATCAAACAATACGATATGGCTAACAAGGGAAGACTAGGTCCGCAAGAGGGTGTGCAAAATAATTTGATCAAATTATTCTTGCGTTGTGCATAACCCCTCTGTTAGCCAGTAAATAACGAATAGGTGTTTTATGAAGATCGGAATCTTACAAACAGGAATAACCCCGGAACAAATTTCGGTGGACCATGGTCAGTATCCAGATTTTTTTGCTCGTTTCCTTGCAAATCGCGGGTTCGAATTTGACAGTTACAGCATCGTAAACGCTGTTTTTCCAACATCCATAAAAGATGCTGATGGTTGGTTGATTACAGGTTCCAGACATGGCGCTTACGAAGGTCACGCTTGGATTCCCCCCTTAGAGGATTTCATCCGTGCAATTTATGCCGCAGAGATTCCACTGGTTGGCGTTTGTTTTGGACACCAAATCATTGCACAAGCTTTAGGTGGCAAAGTTGAAAAATTCGATGGCGGTTGGTCAGTTGGCCATACAACGTATCAAATCGATGGCCAAAGCGCCCCAATGGAATTGAATGCATGGCATCAAGACCAAGTCGTAGAACTGCCTCCGAGTGCACGTGTCATCGGGTCTAGTGATTTTTGCAAATACGCCTTTTTGGCATACGGTGATACCGTCATGACAACACAACCCCATCCAGAATTTAATAACGACGTTGTCCAAGGCCTATTAGAGCACCGCGCCAAAGGCGTTGTTCCAAATGATTTAATCGCAGAAGCACAATCACGTATAGGGCAACCGACACAGGCCGAAACAATTGCCGACATGTTTGCAGAAATTTTCAACGGTCAAAAAGCTAAGGGGATACCATGAGCACTCAAGACGACTGGCTGGATAAAATACCACAAGCCGCACGCGATTACATCGCGGGACGCAGATTAGAAGAAGTGGAATGCATCATTGCAGATACCACTGGGATAGCACGCGGCAAAGCGATGCCCGCCCTAACATTCTCACGCATGGATCATATGTATATGCCTGATGTGATTTATTATCAGACAGTTACAGGTGGCTACGCAGATATCGACGATCTAAAAGATCAATATGTCGAAGGCGATATGGTTTTAAAACCAGACTTTTCCTCTGCAACAGCTGCACCATGGACAGGCGATGTTACATTACAAGTTATTCACAATGTAGAAGACCAAAAGGGCGATCCTATGCCTTTGGTCCCTCGCAATGTGCTCAAGCGCGTTGTCAGCCTCTACGAAAAAGAAGGCTGGGTTCCAGTCGTGGCACCAGAGTTAGAATTCTATCTGGTCAGCCCAAATGTCGACCCAAACGTCCCAATCGAACCTATGATTGGACGCACAGGACGACGTGCAGCCAGCCAACAATCTTACTCTATGTCAGCCGTTGATGAATATGGTCCTGTGATCGATGATATTTATGATTTCGCGGAAGCACAGGGTTTGGAAATTGACACCATCATCCAAGAAGGTGGTGGCGGTCAGATTGAAATCAACCTGAAACACGGAGATCCAATCAAGCTTGCAGATGAAGTATTTTATTTCAAACGTCTTATCAAAGAAGCTGCATTACGACATAATTGCTTTGCAACCTTCATGGCAAAGCCAATGGCGGATCAACCTGGGTCTGCGATGCATATCCACCATTCTATTATGGACCCAAAAACAGATAAGAACCTGTTCACAAATGCAAAAGATGAAGCCACAGATTTACACAGGCATTTCATTGGCGGCCTACAGGAATATATGCCTGCTGGATTAGCATTTATCGCTCCATATGTGAATTCATACCGCCGGTTCGTGGCCGAACACTCAGCCCCAACCAATTTGGAATGGGCCACAGACAATCGCACCACTGGCATTCGCATTCCAACATCTGTGCCAGCAGCAAGGCGTGTTGAAAACCGAGTCGCAGGCATGGATTGCAATCCATATATTGCCATCGCTGCCAGCCTTGCTTGCGGTTATTTAGGTATGAAAAAAGGTATTGAACCACGTGAAGCCGCAAAGGGTGTTGCTTATTTTGGTCACAGCCAAATTCCAGAAACCATCCATGATGCTTTGGTATTGATGAATGATTGCCCTGAATTGGCAGAAGTCATGGGCGAACATTTCGTTAAAATATACAGTGCAATCAAAACAGCTGAACATGAAGAGTTCCAACAAGTCATATCTCCTTGGGAACGCGAACATTTGCTGATGAGTGTTTAATGGACCTGCTGCATGCAAATGATCAATTAGGGACATACCCCAACAGTTGGTATGCAGCGACAGCAAACCCATTAGCACCCTTTCCGAGCCTAAAAGGTGAAGTAAAAGCGGATGTGTGCATCATTGGCGGCGGTTACACTGGTTTGTCAGCCGCCTTACATCTAGCCGAAGCTGGATTTGATGTCGTTTTACTAGAAGCCCACCGTGTTGGTTGGGGGGCCTCGGGACGCAATGGCGGTCAGTTAGGCACAGGCCAACGACAAGAGCAAGATTACCTGGAACAAACCCTTGGCTTAGGCCCAGCAAAACACCTTTGGGATATCGCATTAGAGGCCACAAATACAGCACGCAGCTTAATCAAGAAGCACAATATAAGATGTGATCTTCGCGATGGAATTGCCCACGCCAATTGGCATGCTTCTCATGTTGCTGAAGAACACGAATATGTAGAAAAATTACACCGTGAGTATGGCTATGATAAAATCACGACGCTCGATTTTCATCAAACACGCGAACTGATCGGCTCAGAAGCTTATCATGGCGGTACATTAGATATGGGCGCCGCACATCTGCACCCTCTTAATTTCGCTTTAGGGTTAGCCAAAGCCGCACCAAAAGCTGGCGTGAAAATCTATGAAACATCTGAAGTCACGCATGTTCAAAGCAGCGAAATGCATCAGGTGCACACAACTCAAGGGCATGTCACAGCCACAAATCTGATTTACGCTTGCAACGGCTATCTGGGTAAACTGGAGGGTAAAACCGCTGCAAAAGTTATGCCAATCAACAATTTCATCGCCGCAACAGAGCCATTAGGACAAGAACTCGCAGAAAATTTGATCGCAAAAGACGTCGCAGTGGCTGATAGTAAGTTCGTCGTGAATTACTTTAGGCGCAGCGCAGATAATCGACTTTTGTTTGGTGGTGGTGAAACATATGGCTACCGTTTCCCAAAAGACATCGCATCGCTAGTAAGCAAGCCTATGTTAGAAGTTTACCCGCAATTAAAAGACACCAAGATCGACTATGCCTGGGGCGGCACATTAGGTATTACTATAAACAGAATGCCTAATTTTCAAAGACTTAGCTCCACATCATACTCTTTATCAGGCTATTCAGGCCACGGCGTTGGTATGGCGACTATGGCTGGTAAGATCGTATCACGCGCGATCCAAGGCAACGCAGAGCAATTTGACATCATGGCAAATGTCCCCACTCATAATTTCCCTGGTGGCGTACATTTACGTTGGCCAGGCCTCGTTTTGGCCATGACTTGGTATGCTCTGCGCGACCGCTTTGGGCTTTAATTCGCTTTTCATAATTTCATTGTGAATAAGTTCAGATAGATGTGAGACTGTTTTTTTGTTGCCAAGATTTAGGCGGCCTCGGAGACTGAGTATTGTAAAAAACCAACTCACGAGGCCAATATGCAAATCATAAGACTGCACAAGAACGTTTATAAACTTTATGCTTGGGCGCGGACACAAGAATGTTTGGATGCGTACCGTATCAAATACGAAGACACGGTTCGGCAATGGGAAGCTTTACGCGCAGAGGGTGTTTCTCTAGCAAAATGCGCTGAATTTGTCGGCATCTCTCGGTCTACTTATTATCGCTACAAGCGGGTTTTGAAGGATTTGGCGCAAGGGATTATGCCGCCATCAAAGGCCCCAAAACACCGCAATAAGTCACAGTGGGGTGAGGCAGAAAAACAGTTGGTGCTCGAAATTCGCCGCGACAATAAAACCTACGGTAAGGAAAAAATAGGGGCCATCTTGCGGCGCGATAAAAACCAAATCATAAGCGATAGCACCGTGGGGCGTATCTTGGGTTTTCTACGCAAGAAAGGCCTGATTACACGATCAAGGTCTGCACCACAAAAGCGCAAGCGTAACTTCTCCAAGGGCCACGCCAAAGGATGGAAATATAAGGATTACAAAGATATAGAGATTGGAGAACGTGTGCAGATCGACCACATGACTGCCACGAAAAACGGCGTCACCTGCAAGCACTTTCAGGCCTGGGAACGGCGTAGCAAGCACATCCACGCGCAAATTTATTCGAATGCCACCGCACGCTCTGCCAAACGGTTTTTGGAAGAGCTTGTGGAAATAGCTCCCTATAAAATCCTCTCAATTCAAGTTGATGGTGGCTCCGAGTTTATGGCCGATTTTGAGACGGCGTGTGAGCAGATGAAAATCCCGCTCATTGTATTGCCGCCAGCCAGACCGAAATACAATGGTGGCGTTGAGCGTGGAAACCGCACCTTCCGCGAGGAATTCTATGATTGTTGTGATCTGATTGCCGATAGCATTGGAGCTATGCGGTTTGAACTGAGAAAAGCTGTCGAAAAATATAACACATTCAGACCACATCACGCCTTGAAAGGTAAGACACCCATGGAGTACCTTCGAATCACTCAGGCCGAAGCCGCGTGAGTCTCAAAACACATGAACCTATACAATTACAATAATTGGGTAGTCACAGCATAATTTTATATCTATAAAAACCGAAACTCAGTTTCGGAAAAAACGAAGGTGTATTATGCTAAAGAAAAACTTCCACCAAGCAGAACCTATTCCAGAAGAGGCACGTGCCTATATTGACGCTCTATTGGAAAGCGGGGACTTGTTTCGTTACCACGCTTCTGAAGATGCTCCAGTAACACTTTTGGAAAAAGAGTTCGCTGCAATGATGGGCTCAAAATACGCCTTAGCAGTAGCCTCTTGTTCAGCAGCGTTGTTTCTTACATTACGCGGGCTGGAACTGTCCCATAATGCAAAAGTATTAATTCCAGCCTTTACATTCGCAGCAGTTCCATCTGCCGTAGTACATGCAAACTGCATCCCAGTTTTAGTAGAAGTGAACGACAATTATCGTATCGATATCGAAGATTTCACAGCAAAATTCACAGATGATATTGAAGCCGTATTAATCAGCCACATGCGCGGCCACACATCCGATATGGACGCAATCAAAGCCCTTTGTGATGAAAAAGACGTTCCATTAATTGAAGATGCGGCTCATTCGTTGGGCACCACATGGAACGACCAGAAAATCGGTACAATTGGCAAAGTCGGTTGTTTCAGCTTTCAATCCTACAAATTGGTCAATGGTGGCGAAGGCGGTATCTTGATAACGGATGATGCAGATATGATTGCCCGTTGTGTCATCATGTCAGGTGCTTATGAAAACAATTGGCAAAAACATGGATTAGATTGCAATACATTCAGTAAATACCAAAATGAACTGCCTTTATACAACACGCGTATGAGCAACCTTTCTGCCGCAGTAATCCGCCCACAATTACACGAAGTACAACGCCGCATAGATAATGGCTTACGCAATCATAATATGCTTGCAGATCAATTGAATGGCTCTCCACATTTCAACGTTCCAGATGCACTAACTCCTGAAAAGCGCGCCCCTGACAGCATTCAATTCAACCTTATAGGCTTCTCAGACAGCCAAGCCCAAGCCTTTATGGCTGAAGCACATATCCAAGGTGTCCCTGTCAGTATTTTCGGCCTTCACACAGGTAATGCCCGCGCCTATTGGAACTGGAAATTCTTAGGCGAAGCCCCTGAATTACCCAAGACCAAAGCTATGTTGGCCCGCGCTTGTGATGTGCGCTTACCAGCGGCTTTGACCCCTGAAGAAGTCAGCGCGATTGGCGCTGTATTGTTATCTTCCGTAGAGCAAATAAAATCTGGAAAAGCCGCTTAACATCGGTTTTTTGCTCATTCATGGATGATCAATTTATCTTTCATCCAAGGGAATTTCTCGGCACATGGCTCTACGAGCATTGTATTCACAAGAGGGCGAATTTGCTCCGCTATATCATTTGGGACTGTGTCTAAAACACCTTTGCGCGCAATCAGTGAAATCGACCGCGACAATTCTTTGAACGGCAAAGGCAAAATATCTACATCATCATGAAATCTGCGCGCACGCATATATCCTAATGATGTCGTAATCGTCCAGCCAGATCCAGCAGACACCATACACATGATCGCATGATAGCTGTCGAATTCAAATTTATTCGGCAGATTTATACGTTGACGTGAAAGATGTGCTTCGATCTGACGCCCCATCATTTGACGCGATGAATAACGAATAAATGGCAATGTCAGCAATTGTGATAGAATATCACTATTCGTATCCACTGTACCTTTTGGCACAGCAATCACAAACGGTTCAGTTAGTATCTGATGAACCTCCATCCAATCCGCTGTGATATCCAAATCAGCCGCAACAATAACATCCATAAAACGCGATTCAAGATCAGACGCCAAACGATAGCTTGATCCACTTTCCAACAAAAATTGACATCCTGTCAGCTTCTTGGATAACCCTGCCATCAAAGCAGGTGTTACATCCGCATCAAAATCATCAATCATCCCCAACCGCAGGCGGATCATCTGACTATAGTTGAATACAGCAAGCTCAGCTTTGGCTTGTGTGGCTTCCGCTAAAATTGTTTCCGCGCGGCGCAAAAACAAAGCGCCCGCAGATGTAAGTTCCATTGGCCGTGACGAACGGTTCAATAAAAGCACACCAAGTGCGGCTTCAAGGTTGGTTAATTGTTGTGAAACTGATGATGGGCTTGCACTCAACCGTTTCGCTGCCAAAGAAATTGTACCCTCTTCAACCGCAGCCACAAATATCTCAATTGCCCAAAGCGTCATTTTACCTGGAATATCAACCATATATACGAATACTCACTTCCCAAAATGGCATTTTGCCATATTAAACACTCTACATATAAGCTCTAAAAGTCAGCTTTTCCTACAAGACAAGAGACATAAAATCTATTTTGTAAGCAGCGAAAAATGTAAAGTGAATTCGTTATATTCAGCTTACAAGGAATGTTCGCATTGTACAATTAAATCAAACATAATTCATATAATTGACAACATCATAAAGATAAGATGAAGCTACACTATGGAACAAAATATACTCGTAATCGGCGCAGGCATCACAGGTGTCTGTATCGCAGAAAATCTTCGTCGTGCAGGCCAATCCGTTACTTTGGTTGATCGGGTTTGCCCAGGCGATCCAGCACAGACATCTTATGGCAATGCTGGCATTCTTGCGCGTGAAGCTGTTGCCCCAATTATTGACCCAACAATGTTATCCCAAATACCTGGGTGGCTCCTGAAAAAGAACAGCCCAGTGAACATCAAATGGTCTTATCTATTTAAACTCATGCCTTGGGCTATACCTGTCCTGCGAAATGCCTTGAAAGATCGTACAATTCATACAATCAACGCCATGAATGATCTGATTTATGATACAGTCGATCAGCATATAAACTTGGCGAAAGGTACAGATGCGGCTGCTTATATCCAAAAGAGCGAATTAACGTTCCTATATCCGCAAAAATCCAACTACCTATCAGATGCTTATATAAATGATCTTAAAAAATCTGCTGGTGTTGAATGGATAGAGCGTGATCGCACCTATTTAAAAGAGCGCGACCCTGCCTTAGGAGACGCTTATCAATTCGGCATCGACTTTCAAAACCACGGCTGGTTGACTGACCCTGCCAATTATGTCGCCAGTATCGCAAAGCATTTCACAAAGAATGGTGGAATATTCTTGCAAAAAGAAGTTGTTGATATCGGCCCAGACCGCGTTACGTATAAGGGTGGCGAAGAACATATCGCCGATACGATTATCCTAGCAACAGGTGCATGGTCTAAAAAATTGGCTGAAACCTTTGGCCACAAAATACCGCTTCAAGGCGAACGTGGCTATCACCTGATGTTAAGTGAACCCAGTCATAAACCCAACCACCCCTACCTTGTCACAGATGCAAAGTTTGGCCTTACACCAATGACACACGGGCTACGTTGTGCAGGGACAACAGAATTTGCACCTTTAGATTCTGAGCCCTCGACAAGCCCCCTTCACTATCTGGAAAACAGCATCAAACGTGTTTACCCCGATCTGACATGGTTGAGCAAAGAAACATGGATGGGGTCACGTCCAACGATAGCAGATAGCCTCCCTATGTTTGGGCGTACAAAATCAGCCCCAAATGTCATTTACGCATTTGGGGGACAACATTTAGGTATAACAATGGGCCCAAAGGTCGGACAAATCATACGTGATATTGTCTTAGATAAATCGGTGAACATAGACCTCACCCCCTACGCAGTGGACAGATTTGATTAGCTACTGAATTTGGATTGCCTTACGGTCATAGCTGATCTTATCTGTGACACCGTCATCATACGTAATTTTAACTGTTACATTTTGGATAGAGTTCATTTCATAGCTTTTGTAGATAGCTTGTTCTGGTGGTAATGCCATTGGGTTTGCAGCAGATTTATCACATGGCGTAAAACCCCAAACCTGATCTGTCCCTGTCGAATTCACGCTATATTCTATCCGTATCAAACCGCACCTCCACGTCAAAAGATGCGTGAAATATAACAAATCACGCCCATCCCATTCACGAATCGCAACCCACTGCGTTTTCGTGACATCCAATATTGGACGCACTTTCGCAGCATCCAACGGTTGCGCAAAGACAGTGTTTGGCAATAACAATACGGCCAAAACTAAAAGGTGTTTCATAGAAAATCCCCTAATAATTATCTACAGCATTCCAATTTTTTGTCTCTATGTCTATACATTAGAAAACATAACAAAAAATACGAGCATCCAGTGGCAAATAAATTCAATGTTTTCGCGATAATCCAAGGTGGACGGCTGCAATACGAAGCCATCGTCTTTGCCGCAACATTTCGCCAGAAACACCCGAATTTCAAAGGTCGTCTCATCTTTGGAGAACCCCAACACACTCAAAATTGGGATTATGATCCTACGATAGACAGTGAAGATGTACGTCGTATTCTAGAAAGCTTTGGTGTGGAAATCATCCCTTTCGACAACCATGTTTTCGGCAGTGACTACCCATATGGAAATAAAATTATTGGCCTGACGGCCCTGCCAAAAGGCGAACCATTCATATTCTTTGACACGGATACAATTTTCACAGGGCGCCTAAACGAGGTCGACTTCGACTTTAACCGTCCTGCGGCCTCTATGCGCCGTACAAATACTTGGCCCGAGATTGACCTTTATGGTCCAGGCTACGCTGACACTTGGAAATCGCTTTACGACAAATTCGAACTGGATTTCGAAAAATCCTTAGACCTGACAAAGCCCGACGAATATTGGGAGCGTTATATGTATTTCAACGCAGGTTGGTTTTTCTATAAATGCCCGCATGCATTCGCAGATCATTTTTTGAACTACGCGACTGAAATCATGCGCGATCCACCATATGAAGCCTGCACACAAGAGTTCGACCCGTGGTTAGATCAAGTTGCTCTGCCTCTTGTGATCAGCAAACTAGGTGGTGGTCGCCCTACAGAATCTCAATTGCAGTTGGACGGAGCCATCGCGTGTCATTATCGCACTTTACCGCTGCTTTATGCACGCGAATCTGACGAAGCAATTGAAGCTTTGGAGCGCGCTGTATCACCAACTGAACAACTACCGACTTTCGTCGGTAGGTTCACGTTTTGAATGTAATTCAAGATACTGACGAATAACGTCATCCGTCACATTTCCACTCGTCGTTGAAAAATAGCCTCTAGCCCAGAACCGTTGCCCCCAATAGCGTTTGCGTAATTCGGGGTACTCCCGCTGTATCTTGTATGAGGACCTCCCTTTTACGCGTTGCATCACCTTTGAAATTGGGACGTGCGGCGGGACTGACACAAACATATGCACATGGTCGGTAGACAATACGCCTTTTTCAATGTGTACGCCCAATTCATTGCACGTTTGTCGTATCAATGTCCGAATACGCTCACGCATTTCACCACGCAGCACCTTGTAACGATATTTTGTTACCCAAACGATATGGTATCTGTGATAATATCTGCTATGACTTCCAGTAGAATAGATCATAAGGTTTCCTTCCATTTTAAGACCTTACCGCAACGCTGGGTCTTAAAATGGAAGGAAACCTTATGTAAATAACGCTAAAGCTGACCAGCTAAAAGCTGGTGGTTTTAACCAATTATTGGAAAATAAAATCAAAAAGGTCATGAAAAAATCAGAGGCTTACCGTAAACTGGTATTCCAGAGAAAAGGTACTGAAATCATACGTGAAATGTTTGACCGTGATAACCTACCACGCAAAGAACAAGCCATTCGCCAACGGATCAAGAAAAGAAACCTTTGGCTACGCTAAAAATCTATTTCTTTCGGTTCTGCTTTTCAACAATACCCGATGTGCCCTCACGACGTTCTAACTCTTCTAGAACATCATCCAATGAAACACCACGCGAAGACAGCATGACGAAGAGGTGAAAAATCACATCTGCGGCTTCTTCTTTCAGGTTCTGTTTATCACCTTTTACCGCCGCAATAATCGCCTCAATTGCTTCTTCACCAAACTTTTCGGCACATTTTTCTGGACCACGTTTGAATAGTT
Organism: Amylibacter sp.; assembly: GCA_965206885.1. GTDB lineage: Bacteria > Pseudomonadota > Alphaproteobacteria > Rhodobacterales > Rhodobacteraceae > Amylibacter. The sequence goes on from CBDBLJ010000019.1 coordinate 946,259, forward strand.
TTGCAGCATAGGATTTTGCTTCATCCTCACCTTTTCGGCTTTCAATAGTGCGCGCTAGACGCGTCAGGACATTTGCCATCGTATATCTCGCTTATAACCTTACAGGCACGCCAGCGGCAGCCATATGTTGTTTCGCTTCTTTTATCGTGTAATCGCCAAAATGAAAGATCGAAGCAGCTAAAACCGCAGATGCATGCCCATCAATGACACCGTCAACAAGATGATCAAGATTTCCGACACCGCCAGACGCAATGACAGGGATATTCACGGCATCAGCAATCGCACGCGTTAAAGGCAGGTTATACCCATCCCGTGTTCCATCGCGGTCCATAGAGGTCAGTAGGATTTCCCCTGCCCCTTTGCTTTCGACAAGCTTCGCAAACTCAATCGCATCAATGCCAGTGCCTTTACGCCCACCATGTGTGAAAATTTCCCACTTACCAGGCGATACAGTCTTTGCATCAATCGCCACTACGATACACTGACTGCCAAAACGGTTCGCACTGTCCGCCACCACATCAGGGTTCGCAACAGCAGCAGAGTTAAAACTGACCTTATCAGCACCAGCAAGCAACAGTTTGCGCACATCTTCAGGAACACGCACACCACCGCCAATAGTTAATGGCATAAAACACTGCTCTGCCGTACGGCGTGCCACATCAAACATCGTGCCACGATTTTCAACAGTCGCCGCAATATCCAAAAAGCAAAGCTCATCTGCACCAGCAGCATCATAAGCCTTGGCACTTTCCACAGGATCCCCTGCATCAATCAGGTCAACAAAGTTAACACCCTTAACCACACGGCCATCTTTGACGTCTAGACAGGGAATGATACGTGTTTTCAGCATATTCATTTATCCAAAGCTGCAATTTTCCTGACTGATACTGTCAAAACAGCAAATATACCACCTTAAACTACTGGTAAAACGTTGGCAGAACAGATTGTGCCAAACGACTTTCCTGAACTTTCATCACGGGACGTGCAGATTGACCATAACTTTCGGGGTGGCACCGCAATTCAGGGAAAATCTCAAACAACTCATCACGTGCTTTGCCATCCAATCCATCTTTGGCCAAATGCCCAGGATGTAAGCTCTCGGTTTCCACGCCATTGGCATAAATCACCTCGTGTTTATCAAACATGATATGATAGTAATATGTCTCTTCATATTGAGTGACCTGACGAATACCAGTATCGTTGATCAAAGATTTTGCAGGCACAAACACTTCCTCATGTCCAAAATACAGACGCGATTTATAATCTGACATCAAAATCCGGTGCTGTGGTGATAACTGCATATCGGACATAGGTAAACCGTTCCCTAAACTTCCCGCTTTGATATGAATGGGTGCCAAATGCGGCGCCACCATTTGCCGTGTTTTACTTACACGTTTTCCACCAACCCAGCGTATGGGGCATAAACCGTTGTCTTTGGTGATGACCAAATCACCTTTTTTCAAATCAACAACATCAATTGGTCCCGTTGGCGTAGAAATCTGGACACCTCGATTAACCGCTAATTCCAGAGGTATTTGATAGGCATTTTTTACGGCAGGCTGCTTTTTGACGCAAAAAAAGCCTGTTTTGTTCCGTTTTATGCGGCATTCATGCTTTATGGAGCCGCCTGAGCGGGTATTTCTGAATTCTAGACGGATTCAGGCTGTGGCTTGCCGTCGTTCATGGAAGATGAGACGCTTCATATTGTAGGTTATGTTGGCGAGTGTCATCTTTGTTGTGGCGCGTTGAATTCCGATGGTTCTAATGGATAAATCCATCGGGCCCTTCTGATGACCAAAGACATGCTCGACACAGGTGCGAAATATAGAACGTGTCGCATTACCGCGCTCGATGTGTTTGGGCATTGGTTTGCCTTTTGGTTTTTTACGGTGGATGTGGGAGAAAAATCCATTGGCCTTAAGCCATGCCTCATTGCTCTTGGTGCGGTAAGCTGTATCGGCCCAAACCTTGCCAGAACGATTGTCCTTGGTGAGCACTGACGCCAACTCATGACCGTCATAGCGCGCTGCATCTGTTGTTTTTTCACCTCTGATAAACCGAAACTTACGGTCAATGCTGATGTGGTTTTTATAGCCAAAGTGAGGTACGGAAATATCAACTAACCCCGCATCTTTCTCACCCGTCTTGGTCGTTTTAGCCTTGCTATACTTGACCATCCACCGTGCGTCGGTGTCCTTCTGTGCCGCCTTGGCTGGATTATCAGGCCAGATATCTTTTGCATCTTCGCCAGCCTTGGCGCGGGCTTTCTCGCTTGAAGTCATACGTTGGCGTGGGGCTGCAATCAGCGATGAGTCTACAATTTGTCCCCCAGTTTGTTTGTAACCCCGATTACGTAAATGATCCTCAAAGGTTGCAAACAAATCAGTCAACACACCCGCTTGGGTCAACTTCTCCCGAAACACCCAAATGGTCTTTTGATCTGGCGTCGGCTCCCCAATTTGCAAACCAAGAAAACGCAACCAGCTAAAACGATCGCGGATCAGAAACTCCATCCGCTCATCACTTAAATTATGCATCGACGCTAATATCAAAATCTTAAACATCATAACCGCATCATAGGGCGGACGACCCCCCTGTGGACGCTCTCCATAGTTAAGTGCACTTGTCAGTGCACACCGAAACATCTCAAAATCCACATGCTCAGAAAGCGCGACAAGTGGGTCGCCTGTTTTAGACAAACGCTCAAGATGATCAGAAAAATCGGCACTTCTCCGCTTTGTTGAGTAGATTGTAACTACCCAGCATGTTTTTGACATTTTTTCATCATTTTTGTTGACGGATGGCTTAACCTCTGAATCAATAGGGGAATGACGTTTAAACTTTCCAAATTGGCGCCGTTCGACGCACCACCAGTTGGCTTTCTCACTTTAGAAGAGCGTCTGGTGGAAGCGGATACCCGGGCCGCATATTTTCAAACCGCCTGCGAAGAACTCCTACAGATCAACAAGCATCTGGAAGAGTGTCAAAAACATATGGAAGAGCGTATAGCTGCATTGGAACGCCGTCTCGGCTTGAATAGCCGTACCAGCGGCAAGCCACCCTCCAGTGACGGCCTTGGTAAACCCAATGCGAAGAAGCGAACAAAGAGCCTGCGTGGCCCGTCTGATCGCAAGTCTGGCGGCCAACCTGGCCACACAGGCAAAACGCTCAGGCAAACACCGACGCCAGACACGATTATAGACCATTTTCCTGTGGTTTGTTCTGGTTGTGGAGCACCGCTTAGCCCAGAAACGGCAGAAGCCAGCACTGCACGACAGGTGATCGATCTGCCGCCGCCGCCACCACCGCAGGTGACAGAGCACCGCACGCATCAGTGTCGCTGCGACCAGTGTGATGGGATCACCCGTGCCGACTTTCCCGATGGTATAAATGCACCAGTGCAGTATGGGGCCCGCATTGCAGGCATTGCGAGCTATTTACAAACGGTTCATTGCATTCCGGAACACCGCCTTGGCGAGATATTTATTGACTTGCTTGGGGTGCCGATTGCCCCTGCAACATTGACCAGCCTTATCTGGCGCACAGCGGATCGCTTGAAGCCCATGACACTAGCAATCAAGGAAGCTTTGATTGGATCACAGTCTGGCGTTGTGCATTTGGATGAGACCGGCCAGCGTGCTGTTGGCAAACTGCATTGGACACATGTGATCTGCTCGCCCTTATTGAGCCACTTTCGGGTTTCAAGCAAACGCGGAGAGTTGCTTTGTGGCGTCTCGGGTATTGTGGTGCATGATCACTGGAAGGCATATTTCAAAATGGAGGGGGTCGAGCACGCCTTGTGTAATGCCCATCACTTGCGCGAGTTGCAGGCTTTAATTGAGATTGAGAAAGAGCCATGGGCAAAGCCTATGAAAGCGATCCTGTTGAAGGCGAAGACCTTGGCTGAGAATATGTACAACGAAGGCGGACAGCGGGATGAGGCGGCCATACAGGCGGTATTCGAACTATACGATGCAAATATCGCCGAGGCGATAGCGTATCATGAAGCACTGCCAGCACTTTCATCAGCGCAGACAGAAAAAAAACGGCGCGGCCGTCCAAAGCGCCGGACGGGCCATAATCTCGCATTGAGGTTGCAAGACTTTAAGACAGAGGTGCTTCGCTTCCTTGTCGATCCAAATGTGCCGTTCACCAATAATGAAGCCGAGCGAGACTTGCGAATGGGTAAAGTCAGGCAGAAAGTATCAGGCTGTTTTCGGACGCTGCGCGGAGCGGAAGTCTTCTGTATTCTCAGAACCGTGATCAACACCGCCAGAAAACAGGGCTGGTCTATAATTGAAACCCTGTTGAAACCACCAGATCAATTGATTGCTGGATTGCGCGTCGTATGAAAAACAACGCTTATTGACAATAATACGCTCACGGATATAGTGCTGACTATCAAGCGGATACCCATGCTGGGTAGTTACAGTAGATTTAGGATTTCAAATAGAGCATAGATTGATTATCTGGAATGGATGATTGTCTAATTTTGAGTTTGAAGTATTCGGTATCCTTGATGCCTCTGGCTCGCTTACGGATCATTCCTATACTGACATTACCAGCCTCTATCCTGGCGCTTGTGAGCTTGTGTTTGGCGTAGTTGCAGATGCCCACACAATGTTTCCGTAGGGATTTCGCGAACTTTTTTAGATAGAGCATCTGTGACTGATCTGCTATCAGGCACCAACGTTCCAGTTGCTCCGCCATCGCCTCAAATGAAGCGGCACTCCACAGCAGCTGAAGCTGTTCTTTCAAGACGTAAAGTGCATTCAGGTTGCTATTGCTCTCCAGCAACCTTTGCAGCTTGTCACTTTGTTTTTCACTCAACTTATCCGCATTTTTGAGCAACAGATAATGCGTCCCTTTCATCAACTCTTTACCACTTGGATCGGCCTTTCTGAACTCAAGTCGACGCTGATTATGGATAGCTTTGCTGTAGTTTTTCATGACGTGGAAACGGTCAAATACTATGTCGGCCAACGGCAAGGACTCTCTGACAGCCTTTTGGTAGGCAGGCCCCATATCCATCGCTACGGCCTTTATTTTGCAGGCTGTATCTGGTTGCAGTTGTTTCAAAAACCTTGAAAAAACCTCGGCAGTTCGGCCTGCTTCAACCCAGATCAGATGACCGCCAACCATATCGTAGACCACCGTCATGTAGTCATGACCTTTCGCCCGGGCAACTTCATCTACACCAATATATTCCAAGCCAGTTAGCTCTGCAGGATCAAGCGTAGGGAGAGTTTCAATAAGGTATGCCCTGTCGATATTCTTGACCGTTTCCCATCGTATATCCAAATGTCTGGAAACCGCTTGAATAGACATATGCCGACATAATCCACTGATCAGTCGGCAAAATCGGTGAGTGAAACGGCACCCTTTATCAACAAAATCACACCCCTCAATGCGGCGTTCGCCCTTGTTAATATAAACCTGCGCCAGCTCAATCTCGACCACACAAGGATACCCAAAAAGGGGGATGTCGTTTACTTGTCGGCGGACATGCTGGTTGATGCTTCCCTTCTGGCCTGTAGCAGGGTCTATAGCCCTCCTACGCGCGTCTCGGCTGCAGTGAATGACAATCTTAACACCGCCGTCATCCAGTTTAATTTCATTTACACGTTGCCCTTTGAGGCCTAAAATATGCTGCGAGATGTTGATTGTCATATACCTGCTCTATGTAAAGTTATCAGAAACCATACATATCAACAGGTTACTTGGCGGTCGGCATCTTTTTCTACTCAACAAAGCGGAGAAGAGCCGAAAAATCAAACAATCCTGCTTCGTGCATCAAAATATCCTCCTGAAAATATTGAATCACAAAATACACCTAAAAGATAGGTTTTTAGAGGTGTCCATCTTACAGCCAGGGGCAAAGCATAGGATCAACCCTGCCTCAAACGTAACCACACCAACTGTTTCAGTAATATGGTTCGTCTCGCCGCCTTGTGATTGCTCTTCTTGCAAAGAAAGATCGATGCTATTCGCATTACCACCATCAATAGATACTCGCGCAGGATCAGGACCATTGATGGTTTGAGTTTCCGCAACAGTGATCCCGTTTGTAAATGTATCCCCTAGATCAATGGAATTGGTGCTGGAACTCGTCGTTCCTGTGTTTGCGCTGCCAGAATCTGCACCACTACCGCCCTGAATAGCAATATACCCTATGCTTTCAGAGGCATGATCATCGGGCTGTCCCTCTTCCTCTTGCAACTGAATGTTAAAACCCGATGACGTGATGTTCAGCGGATCACTATCAACAGTGGTTGTATCATTCTCGGACATCACCGATGTCAAAACCACAGGCGGATTAGTGAAACCGCCATTCAAGCTAACAGGTGTATTCCCACTACCAGGGTTACTATCCACTCTTCCCGCTTCAATAATGCGCCCATCAGGTAAAGTATGCACACCTTCTTCAACAGCGAGCCAGTTTATGGTTTCCGTTGCACCGTGATTACCGTCCAGATATTCCCACTCTTCGATTATGAAAGTGAACCCAGTAGCATTTCCATCACCGTCCAACTGAATATCAGTCACGCGCAACACAAAAGGATCGCCACCATTGCTGGTGGCCGTTAGGGCCAAAATTGGATCGTCAAGCGGTTCGGTAAAGGTAACCGTTATCGGATCATTTACACCAGGTGAGTTCGTGGTAATCGAACCGGTCTCACCTATTGCCATTGCTCACCTCTTTACACATGCCAAATCCTTTGTTGGATAAGACGCATATATAGGTAGCCTTCAAAAAAGGCATTTAAAGGGCAAATTGTGCAACTCACATAAATTTCAGAAGATGTGATGTAAGCTATTTTGTTGTAATAATTATACTTTTAGCAAAGCTGCTGCTTCTGGCACGTTAATGGCTCCATCGTAAAGCGCACGACCAGAAATAGCGCCATCCAAGGGTGCGCCACAAGCTTTCAAGGCCCGCAGATCATCCATAGATGAGACACCACCCGATGCAATCACAGGAATAGATACCGCATGCGCAAGCGCAGCAGTCGCCTCTACATTGGGCCCCTGCATTGCACCATCACGGTTGATGTCTGTATAAATAATCGCAGCAACACCCGCATCTTCGAATTGACGCGCTAAATCTGTGATCTCTACATCCGTTTCTTCAGCCCAGCCGCGCGTTGCAACCATACCGTTACGGGCATCTATGCCCACAGCCACATGGCCTTCAAACTTACGGGCAGCTTCCCGCACCAATTCTGGGTTCTCAACAGCAACAGTCCCAAGGATCACACGAGACAAGCCTTTTTCCAACCAAGCTTCAATCGTCGCCAAATCACGAATACCGCCGCCCAGTTGCGCAGGCACTTTAACTGTTTGCAAAATCTCTTCTACAGGTGCCGCATTCACAGGTTCCCCAGCAAAAGCACCATTCAAATCCACCAAATGTAACCATTCACACCCTGCATCAGCAAAAGCTTGGGCTTGAGCTGCTGGATTGTCATTAAACACGGTCGCTTGCTCCATCTCGCCTTTGTACAAACGTACACAGTTACCGTCTTTTAAGTCGATTGCGGGGTATAGGATCATGGTTTTACCTGTGATTGGTGCTTTTGTAACTTTTGATGCCTGATACCCGATCGGCGAAGGATTGCAAAGACCGATGTAACCTAACGTTCTTCTTGACGCACCAAGGAACTATTATGCAAACTACTTTAGATTAAGGGAGACATAATCATGAAAAAACTAGCATTATTCGCAACAGCGGTCCTGATGTCAGCACCTGCATTCGCTGACGATGTGTTCGGCACATGGAAAACAGAAACAAGTGATAAGGGCGCCCATCTAGAAGTTAGTATTAAAAGCTGCGGCGACAAAATTTGCGGTATTATTACCGAAGTCGTAAACAGTGATAATCAATCCTCTAAAGGTAAAACCATGCTTAAGAATATGTCTGCTGATGGTGGTGGATCATATTCAGGTGGCACAATTTGGGCACCTGACAAAGATAAAACATATAAATCAACGATGAAACTTCAGAGTGCAAACAGCCTAGAAGTGAAAGGTTGCGTTGCCTTTATATGCCGTGGTCAAACATGGTCACGTATAAACTAATCTCATTTAACTTTAGTGATTTAAACCAGCCTTTTCGCCAGAACTGGCTGGTTTTTATTATCTAATCACTGGCCTGATGCACAACACTATCACCAACAGAGATCAACCCTTCGGTCAAAACCTCAGCCGTCACACCACCATGTCCCCGCATTGCGTTATACCCACCTAGCCCCAGTATCGTTTCCATACGACTACACGGCGCACAGGGACCAGAGATACGCAAAACGGCGCCACCAATCACAACAATCTGACGACGCAACGCCAACAGATTGATCCCACTTACTGCAATATTTCGACGTAAATCTGCGAAAGTAAGATTATCAGAGCGTGCAAACCCACGGATCAGATCCAAATGTTCGGTTTGTATCAGTGTCACCGCGCGTTTCCCTGCTGTAGAACGATGATCACCCTCCAAACCAATAAACCGTGCTTCTACAGAAGTTGGTTCCAAAAGCGGTGCTTTACGTTCAGGTCGCACTCCAATCCAATCCACGCGCCCCGAATGTGGAAATTGCGAAATCAGCTCTGCAATCGAAAACTTCAAATCATGGAGCCCATTTCAGGAAATTACCAATCAATTTCAACCCAACCGCTTGGCTCTTTTCAGGGTGAAACTGCGTACCAATAATATTGTCACGCCCAACCACAGCTGTAATAGCTTCGCCATAATCCACCGTCGCCAGCAAATCATCAGGGTTCTCTGGCAACAAATGGTAGCTGTGCACAAAATACACATGATCTTGTGCCGTAATATCGTCCAACACCGCGTGATCAGCAATGTTATCCAAAGCATTCCAACCCATATGCGGGATTTTCAGGTTGGTATCCGCAGGAGCAAGCTTCACAACCTCGCCCTTGACCCAGTCAAAACCTTCATGATCCCCATGCTCGCGTCCCCAAGAGGCCATCATTTGCATACCAACACAAATACCCATGAACGGCTTACCTGATTTTACATGCTCTTCGCAGGCACCAAACAGCCCATCAATTGCACCCAACTCACGGCGGCAATCGGCGAATGCACCGACACCTGGTAGCACAACACGGTCCGCTTTGCGCACCACATCAGGATCGCTGGAAACCACAACCGAGCCTGCGTCCAATTCGGATGCCATACGTTGGAAACTTTTCTCAGCTGATCGTAAATTACCCGAATTGTAATCAACAATAACAGTGGTCATTCGGACAAAGTCCCTTTGGTGGATGGAATATCATTGGCTTTACGCGGATCAGTTTCCAGCGCTACACGCAATGCTTGTGCCACAGATTTAAACGCCGCTTCCACAATGTGGTGGCTGTTAAATCCGTCCAAAGCTTCTACGTGCAAAGTTAAACCGCCCTGCATCGCAAATGCGGTGAAAAATTCACGCACCAATTCTGTATCAAACGACCCTATCTTGGCGGCCGGCACATCAACCTTCCAGACCAGATATGGACGTCCTGAAATATCCAGCGCAGACCGCACCAAAGCGTCATCCATTGGCAGCAAGCAGGACCCGTAACGACGGATACCTTTTTTGTCGCCGACAGCCTGAGACAGGGCTTTGCCCAAGGCGATGCCTACGTCTTCCACAGTGTGGTGATCATCGATGTGTAAGTCACCCGTAGCCCGTACAGTCATATCGATTAAAGCGTGGCGTGACAGTTGATCCAACATATGGTCAAAAAAGCCCACACCCGTTTCATTGTCATAAACACCTGTGCCGTCTAAATTAATCTCGACACTTATCTTTGTCTCTGCCGTATCACGGGCAATTTTAGCTGTACGCATGATCTGTCGCCTTATTATCTCACGCGTCTTATACGCAGGGAATAAGGCTGTGTTAAGCCCTGATCTAGGCGGTGTATAGGTTCATGTGTTTTGAGACTCACGCGGCTTCGGCCTGAGTGATTCGAAGGTACTCCATGGGTGTCTTACCTTTCAAGGCGTGATGTGGTCTGAATGTGTTATATTTTTCGACAGCTTTTCTCAGTTCAAACCGCATAGCTCCAATGCTATCGGCAATCAGATCACAACAATCATAGAATTCCTCGCGGAAGGTGCGGTTTCCACGCTCAACGCCACCATTGTATTTCGGTCTGGCTGGCGGCAATACAATGAGCGGGATTTTCATCTGCTCACACGCCGTCTCAAAATCGGCCATAAACTCGGAGCCACCATCAACTTGAATTGAGAGGATTTTATAGGGAGCTATTTCCACAAGCTCTTCCAAAAACCGTTTGGCAGAGCGTGCGGTGGCATTCGAATAAATTTGCGCGTGGATGTGCTTGCTACGCCGTTCCCAGGCCTGAAAGTGCTTGCAGGTGACGCCGTTTTTCGTGGCAGTCATGTGGTCGATCTGCACACGTTCTCCAATCTCTATATCTTTGTAATCCTTATATTTCCATCCTTTGGCGTGGCCCTTGGAGAAGTTACGCTTGCGCTTTTGTGGTGCAGACCTTGATCGTGTAATCAGGCCTTTCTTGCGTAGAAAACCCAAGATACGCCCCACGGTGCTATCGCTTATGATTTGGTTTTTATCGCGCCGCAAGATGGCCCCTATTTTTTCCTTACCGTAGGTTTTATTGTCGCGGCGAATTTCGAGCACCAACTGTTTTTCTGCCTCACCCCACTGTGACTTATTGCGGTGTTTTGGGGCCTTTGATGGCGGCATAATCCCTTGCGCCAAATCCTTCAAAACCCGCTTGTAGCGATAATAAGTAGACCGAGAGATGCCGACAAATTCAGCGCATTTTGCTAGAGAAACACCCTCTGCGCGTAAAGCTTCCCATTGCCGAACCGTGTCTTCGTATTTGATACGGTACGCATCCAAACATTCTTGTGTCCGCGCCCAAGCATAAAGTTTATAAACGTTCTTGTGCAGTCTTATGATTTGCATATTGGCCTCGTGAGTTGGTTTTTTACAATACTCAGTCTCCGAGGCCGCCTAAATCTTGGCAACAAAAAAACAGTCTCACATCTATCTGAACTTATTCAGCGGAATGTGTGCTATGTGCTTTGTCCGCACCGCGTATAGGGTGTATGTTTTTGCCCGTATCTTATGCTTTTGGTGGTATCGCGCCTTATGTCTCAGTTGGGACATCTCGCAAGCATTTGTTTTAATTGTGGATAATTAAAAAACAGCTAAAGTTACATCAAGCTTATCTGACACGGCTATTTAAAAACGTGCTGATCTTTCATGATCAAATTATAGGTCGGTGGGCTTTGTTACTCCCCTTGTGTGCCTTTGCTTTGTTTTTCAAAGACAGGTAATGAGGTTTGCGTTTCGCTTTTTCTTCGAGAAGTTGTTTCATCGTTTTCTTTGGTGGCGTTTTATCGTCTTTGTTATCGGTCATTTTGATGTACATCCTAAAATCTATGGGCGTCATTGCACCCTAAGTGTCACAGTTACCCCATAAACACCAACCTTAAGACCCATTTACTGCATATACTGTAAACATCAACGCTGCATTATCTGATCGTTGATTCGTTGGGCCAGCTTTCGGGCTTTGGGTGTGTCCAGAGCCTCAAGTTCACTTGCGATGAGGCACCGGTGAGGCGGATTTTCCAGTGCGTATCTTCCGATTTCAACAACGATGTCGTCATCGGCGACAGTTAAAAGCGCTTCGATCTTTTGGCTGGTTGGATTTTTCCGGAACTCGGCAAGCAATCCTGCCCTTGCGCTGATATGGCCCAGATTCCCCGCCACTGTCAGAGCGGTTCGTCGGACTGAAGGGTCTGGGTCGCTGAACCCGATTTCCAAGGTGCTTCGCTGTGGGCTGTTCGATTGTATAAGGATGAAGGCTTGGGCACGGACTGTTGGTGCGCCGTGTTCCAGCCATGGCAAGATTTGTGCCTGAGGCAGCTTCAAGCCCACGCTCACAGCGGCTTGCAACACAAACGGGAGCAAGCTGTCGGGCAAGTCCTGTGCGCCAAGGATCTTGCTGATTTCTTTTTTTGCAGCTTCATTCCCAATGGCGCGAAGAGTTTCCAAGGCAAGCTTTTGTTCTGGTAAAGGGGTCGCAATTCCGAACCCCTTAAACCGGTTCCAAAGCGCGACGAGACCCGGAACGGCTATATCTCCCAAGCCCCGTTCCACAATCTGGGCGCACAGCAGGTCGACGTTGGACAGTGTAGCCTTTGCCGTCTTCTCGACGAGGTCTTTGTCGGACAAGCCTTCAAGGTTTTCAACGCCCAAGTCGTGCTGTGAGGTATCTGGCCCTTGCCAATTCCCGCGCTCTTCAAACAGATCCCCTTGCTCTGGGAGTGCCGCTGAATCACGGGGGCCGATCATGCCGCTATAACGCTTTGTTCCCGCTCCTTGATCATCTCCTGATAGGCCCACGGTAGGAGATCTTGCATACGGTTTGCGGGATGATCCTGGATGCGCTCGAGCACCCATGCGAGCCAGGCTTCGGGATTGACGTTGTTCATCTTGGCGGTTTCGATGAGGGTGTAGGCTATGGCGGCGGATTTTCCACCTGCCTCTGATCCCATGAACAGGTAGTTCTTACGTCCAACGGCCACAGGGCGCACCGCACGCTCGGCTGTGTTGTTGTCGATTTCCAGAAAGCCATTGTCGAGATAGGGCCGCGCCTTTGGCATGCGCGCGAGCGCATATCTGATCGCCTTGGCCAGCGGCGTCTTAACGGAGATCTTGCCCAGCTGCTCCTTGAGCCAGATTTCCAACTCATCAAAGATCGGCTTGGCATATTCCTGACGCAGGGCCACGCGCTCAGCAGGCGCCAGACCCCGCGCTTGTGCCTCAACATCATAGAGCTTTCGAATGCGCAGAACGGCTTCGCCCGCCACGGGCAGCTTCAGACTTTCAAACAGGCTATAAAAATCCCGCCGAACATGGGCCATGCAGGCCATCTCTTTGACGCGCCCCGTCCGATAGGCGTCATTATACCCAGCATAGGCATCCGCATGGGCATAGCCCTTGTAGGGCTTGAGATGTTTGCTCGGATGTTCTGCGCCCCGGTTGGTGGAGAACTGATACCACACCGCCGGTGGTGCGCCGCTCGCCCAGGCGCTCTCATCTCTGGCATAGACCCAGAGCCGCGCGGTTTTTGTCTTGTTATTACCGCGTCCCTTGCCCTTTTGGAGCAGTTTGACCGTGGTGTCGTCCATGAAGATCGCTTGCGCCTCAAAAACGTGATCCCGGATGGCATCAGCCACGCGCTCCAACAGCTTAGTGCATTTGCCGACCCAGTTGGCCATGAGCGACCCGCTCAGATCGATGCCTTCATTCTCAAACATCTGGCTCTGTCGATACAGCGGCAGATGATAGCCGTATTTGCAGCACAAGATGTGGGCCATCAACGCAGGGCCGACAAAGCTCTTGGGAATAGGACGGCTTGGCATCTCGGCCTGAACCACCTTCTCACAACAGGTGCAGGCCAGTCGTGGGCGCTCAAGTTGTTTTACGACGTAATGGCCGGGCACATATTCCAGTTCTTCCATCACATCTGTCCCGAGCACTTTGAAGCTGCCACCACAGTCGGTGCAAGCATCACTGGGCGTGATGGTCTTTTTGACCCGCTTGAGCCCCTTGGGGAAAGGTTTGCGCTTGCGCGGGGTACGCGGCGGCTTTGTGGTCTCAGCGTCAGAGGGCCCATTCTCATCATCCGTCTCAGCGGCTTGTTCGATTTCAAGATCTTCAAGGATCAGCGCCAGCGCCAGCTGTGTGCTGCTTTCTGACTTTGAACCGAAGCGATGTTTTTTATGTCCGTGCAATTGCAGGCGCAGATCGGCAATCAGGGTATCTCTGCTCATAATGGCAAGTGAACCGCCCCTAGTTTACCGGAGTGATTTTAGTCCGTCATTCTGCAGCAATATCATATTGATTTAGGGTTTCATAGAAATTCCTTTCAGCTTGTGCAGGTGGTATATATCCGATTGGCCCAAAGAGCCTGTCATTGTTGTACCAATCAACCCAAGTTAGAGTTGCCATTTCGACATCACTTTTACCTTGCCATGGTCCTTGATGTTCAATCACTTCGGTCTTGTACAATCCGATCATATTCTCAGCGAGTGCATTATCATAACTATCACCAACGCTCCCAACGGATGGCTCAATTCCAGCATCGATTAATTTTTCTGTATATTTGATCGACAAATATTGAACGCCTCTGTCTGAGTGGTGGATCAACTGGCCAGATTGAGGGTTTCGAGCGTGGATACCCTGGTTCAGAGCATCAAAGACCAAAGCCGTATTCGGAGAATGTGAGACCTTCCATCCAACGATATATCGTGCAAAGACATCAATCACAAAAGCAACATATACAAACCCAATGGCCGTACTGACATAGGTGAAATCAGCGACCCACAAAACGTTAGGTGCGGGAGCTGTGAATATACGATTTACCTTATCCTTAGGACAAGGCTGCGCCTTGTTACTCTGTGTAGTTTTAATCCCCTTGCCACCACGTACAACGCCTTGTATTTCCATCTGTTTCATAAGGCGCTCAATTGTACAACGTGCAATATCAAACCCTTCATGGCGAAGTTGATGCCAAATCTTATCAGCCCCATAACGTTTACCACTAGCTTTAAAAACACGGTCGATTTCTGTGATCAAAACAACATCTCGTTTGCGGCGTTCTGGAGACTTACTGGGATCCAGCATTATAGACCGCTCATAAAAATAGGTGGATGGCGCTATTGGTAAAACTTTACAAATAGACCCGACGCCATAGCTTGTACGATGTTTATCTATGAACATAATCATTTCTTCCGTAGGCGGTCGAGCTCCGCCGCTGCGAAAAAAGCCGACGCTTTACGCAAAATATCATTCGCTTGCCGTAACTCTTTGTTTTCTCGCTGGAGGATTTTTAACTCATCACGCTCCGCTTGTGTAACCCCATTGCGTAATCCTATTTCAATTTCGTGATTTCGAACCCACACACGTAGCGTATCACCATTGCAGCCAATCTTCTTTGCAATCGATAAAACAGCTTGTGTTCTGCTCGTATAATCAGCCTCATTTTCTAACACCAGGCATACCGCTCGTGCGCGTATTTCTGGCGTAAATCTATTTCCTGAATTTCCATTCGTCATTCTTCTAGTCTCCGTGCTTTTTTGACTCCGGTAAACTAGGGGCGGTTCAAAGCGCATGGGCGGCGCGCTCCGCAGCAAGAGCCGCTTCCATCTCATTTTCAAGGCGCTTTTGCGCTGTGGCATGGCTCAACGACAGCCCCAACAACTCCGCGTCTTTACGAGCCAATTCCGCCGCTTGTGCGGCCACAAACGCCTGCACGTCAGGGGGCAAATCAGCCAGATTTGGAGGGGTCTTACTCATGCCACTCCTTACCAAATCAAGGGCCTCATGGGAATCCCAAAACGTCAGAAATACCCATAAAACATTGCCTCTAACCTACCATCTTGGGTCGCCATGTCTTGAGCGGCATACGCCAATCCAGACCTTCCATCAGCATCGCAAGCTGCGCACGGCTCAGGTTGATCTTACCTTCCTGAGCAGAGGGCCAGATAAACCGACCCCGTTCAAGGCGCTTGGTAAACAGGCACGCGCCCTGACCATCCCACCAGATCATCTTGATCTGATCACCGCGTCGCCCTCGGAACAAAAACAGATGGCCGGAGTAAGGATCACCCCCCAGAACCTGCTCGGTCTGAACGGCCAGACCGTTGAACCCGCGCCGCATGTCAGTCACCCCCGCCGCCAGCCAGATCTTTGCATCCGCCAGTACCGGGATCATGCCGCCAGCCCACGCGCCAATTCCAGCACAAAGCCCGCATCAACCCCACCGCTCACGCTCAGCTTGCGCCCATTCTCCAAAGTGATCTCAATCTGGGGACTGGTTGTAAGCTGCGCTTCTGGCAGCACAGATGAAACATCAGTATCACTGTTTGCCACTTCGACTGGTATGAAGCCGGTATCACCCGACGCGTCCGGCTGGAACCGCGCATCACCGCGCCACGCGTAAATCCGGCGGGGTGGCACATCATGACGCCGCGAGACCATCGGAACACTCACGCCATCACCTTGGCTCTCCGCCACTAGCCGTCGCTTAAAATCATCCGTGTATTTGGAACCTCGCCCAGCCCGTCGCTTGCTCATCAGAAAAATCCTCATATCGCGCCAACCAAACCGCCAGCCTCGCGCAATAATCGCATCTCAAATCAAACCAAAATAGAGGGGGTTCCCTTGATGCTTACCATATACTCATGTTTAGGGTCACAGAATAAACTTGAGAGCTCCATCAAATTCAAAGGTGGACACCTCTAAAAACCTATCTTTTAGGTGTATTTTGTGATTCAATATTTTCAGGAGGATATTTTGGCTCTTCTCCGCTTTGTTGAGTAGAAAAAGATGCCGACCGCCAAGTAACCTGTTGATATGTATGGTTTCTGATAACTTTACATAGAGCAGGTATATGACAATCAACATCTCGCAGCATATTTTAGGCCTCAAAGGGCAACGTGTAAATGAAATTAAACTGGATGCACGGCAATCGCTTGAAAAAGTGGGGATTCCCTTAGCGGGTGATATGTGATTCTCTGGTCATTGAAATGACATTCGGAGCCTCCCATGATCTCAGCCAATATCCTCGACCATTTTTCTGCCATTGAAGACCCACGCCAGAGCTGGAAAACTGTTTATCCACTACCCGAAATCCTACTGATTGTGCTCTGCGGTGTTATGGCTGGTGCTGATGATTTTGCCGAAATAGCCCGATGGGCGGACCGAAAATTGAAATTCTTGCGTGGGTTTCTACCCTTCAAAGATGGCATCCCATCTCATGACACGCTCAATGATGTGATGAACGCGATTCCCGCTGACCTGTTTAGCGAATGCTTCGTTTCCTGGGTTGCGGCCTTGCGCGATGGCGATGATGAGATCGTGGCAATTGACGGCAAGTCGTCACGCCGTGCGCATGGTGAGGATGGCCGCGCCCTGCATCTGGTTTCAGCTTGGGCAACGCGTCAGAGATTGGTCTTGGGGCAAGAATCCTGTGACGAGAAAGAGAATGAAATCAGCGCGATACCTCGACTACTGGCGCGGCTTGAGTTGAAAGGCGCGCTGGTCACGATTGATGCAATGGGCTGCCAACACGGTATTGCTGCGGCGATCCTCGCACAAGGCGCAGACTATCTTTTGGCGCTTAAAGGCAACCAAAAATCACTGCATGAAGAGGTGAGGCTCTATTTCGACCAGACCAGTGGTTTGGAAACCCATGAAACCACCGATGCCGATCATGGGCGGATAGAAATCCGTCGTGCCTATGTCAGTCATGATGTAGAGTGGCTGCGCCCTGATCGGTCTGAGCCTGGCGCACCAAGGTTTCCAGGCCTCGCCGCTATCGGCATGATCGAGGCCGAGGTCAAACACAAAGGTAAAACCAGTTTCTCGCGACGTTACTATCTGTCCTCCGCACCGCTCTCAGCCAAGCAATTCCTGCGCGCCACACGCGCCCATTGGGGTGTGGAAAATCGCCTGCACTGGGTGATGGATGTGGTGTTTCACGACGACCTGATGCGCTTGCGGACCCAAAATGGCCCCGCCAACATGGCTCTGATGCGACATAGTGCAATCAACATCTTCAAGCAAGTCGGCGATACGGCCAGTCTGAAAATACGAAGAAAAACAGCCGCTTGGGATGATAGTTACCTAAAAGCCGCAATCAAAGGTGAAGGCTGAAATCTTCAAGCGATTGCCGTGGTATGAAGCCGGTATCACCCGACGCGTCCGGCTGGAACCGCGCATCACCGCGCCACGCGTAAATCCGGCGGGGTGGCACATCATGACGCCGCGAGACCATCGGAACACTCACGCCATCACCTTGGCTCTCCGCCACTAGCCGTCGCTTAAAATCATCCGTGTATTTGGAACCTCGCCCAGCCCGTCGCTTGCTCATCAGAAAAATCCTCATATCGCGCCAACCAAACCGCCAGCCTCGCGCAATAATCGCATCTCAAATCAAACCAAAATAGAGGGGGTTCCCTTGATGCTTACCACAAGATTGACGCATAGTACTTACCTGTTTGAGTGCGCGAGATGGTGACGGTCTTAATCTTACCTACAATCTCACGGTGCAGAACTGCTTTGACCGTGCCGACTTTGGGCAAGTACAGACTGACACCATTTACAATTTTGACCCGTTGCGGGTAGGACATGGCTTGTTTGCCGTGTTTGCTCTTAAAGCGGGGATAGCGGCCCTGTTTTCTAAAAAATCGCTTAAAGGCATCATCCAAATGCATCACCGATTGTTGCAAGGCTTGGCTATCGGCTTCCTTTAGCCAGCCTGTTTCTTCCGTGGCTTTCAGTTCAACGAGCTTGTCCAAGGTCTGGCGCTTGCTGATGCTTTCGCCGCGCTCTTTCCAAGCGGAGCTACGCCAGCCCAAAGTAAAATTATACGCCCACCGCATCGCGCCAAATTGAAAGGCAAACGCCTTCCTCTGGTCAACAGTGGGATACAATCGGACTTTGGTTGCCTTTAGCATATCTCGACTCTACCATTGGTCTATGGACAACTCAAATGAATATCGCACAGGCCACGGCAATCGCTTGAAAAAGTGGGGATTCCCTTAGCGGGTGATATGTGATTCTCTGGTCATTGAAATGACATTCGGAGCCTCCCATGATCTCAGCCAATATCCTCGACCATTTTTCTGCCATTGAAGACCCACGCCAGAGCTGGAAAACTGTTTATCCACTACCCGAAATCCTACTGATTGTGCTCTGCGGTGTTATGGCTGGTGCTGATGATTTTGCCGAAATAGCCCGATGGGCGGACCGAAAATTGAAATTCTTGCGTGGGTTTCTACCCTTCAAAGATGGGATCCCATCTCATGACACGCTCAATGATGTGATGAACGCGATTCCCGCTGACCTGTTTAGCGAATGCTTCGTTTCCTGGGTTGCGGCCTTGCGCGATGGCGATGATGAGATCGTGGCAATTGACGGCAAGTCGTCACGCCGTGCGCATGGTGAGGATGGCCGCGCCCTGCATCTGGTTTCAGCTTGGGCAACGCGTCAGAGATTGGTCTTGGGGCAAGAATCCTGTGACGAGAAAGAGAATGAAATCAGCGCGATACCTCGACTACTGGCGCGGCTTGAGTTGAAAGGCGCGCTGGTCACGATTGATGCAATGGGCTGCCAACACGGTATTGCTGCGGCGATCCTCGCACAAGGCGCAGACTATCTTTTGGCGCTTAAAGGCAACCAAAAATCACTGCATGAAGAGGTGAGGCTCTATTTCGACCAGACCAGTGGTTTGGAAACCCATGAAACCACCGATGCCGATCATGGGCGGATAGAAATCCGTCGTGCCTATGTCAGTCATGATGTAGAGTGGCTGCGCCCTGATCGGTCTGAGCCTGGCGCACCAAGGTTTCCAGGCCTCGCCGCTATCGGCATGATCGAGGCCGAGGTCAAACACAAAGGTAAAACCAGTTTCTCGCGACGTTACTATCTGTCCTCCGCACCGCTCTCAGCCAAGCAATTCCTGCGCGCCACACGCGCCCATTGGGGTGTGGAAAATCGCCTGCACTGGGTGATGGATGTGGTGTTTCACGACGACCTGATGCGCTTGCGGACCCAAAATGGCCCCGCCAACATGGCTCTGATGCGACATAGTGCAATCAACATCTTCAAGCAAGTCGGCGATACGGCCAGTCTGAAAATACGAAGAAAAACAGCCGCTTGGGATGATAGTTACCTAAAAGCCGCAATCAAAGGTGAAGGCTGAAATCTTCAAGCGATTGCCGTGTCGCACAGGCAGACATTGTGTTTTTGCGCTACACGTACACTTGGTATTTATTACCAAATACCGCAGAGATGTGCTGTCAGAACTGGCTATACAGGACTTGCGGCACATCTTTGCCAAGGTCTGCAACGACTTTGAGGCGCAACTCGTCGAGTGTGACGGGGAAGACGACCATGTGCATCTGCTTATCAATTATCCGCCCAAAATATCCCTCTCTAAGCTGGTCAACAGTCTCAAGGGTGTATCCAGTCGCCGTTTGCGAAGCTTTCGCCCTGAAATTACGGGTAGGTATCGCAAAGGTGTCCTTTGGTCGCCGTCTTATTTTGCCGCTTCATGTGGTGGTGCGCCGCTCGATATTATCCGCAAATATGTCGAAACGCAGCGAGCCAACAAAAAACCGCGCTAGCGCGGTTGCGCCTTATATCCCCGCCCTGAAGGACGAGGTTTTACGGCGCGTTCCGATGATGGGGCGTTATGGGCACATGAATTTCATGCGCATCCCCAAACGGACTGACCATGAAGCCGTGACAGAGGCCCTCACCCGTGTTGGCATGATTGATTTCAGACATCGGCAAATTGGTGAATTATCTGGCGGACAACGCAAGCGCGTTTTCCTTGCCCGCGCATTGGCACAAGAAGGCAAAGTTATTTTACTAGATGAGCCATTCACGGGTGTTGATGTAACAACTGAAGATGTGATCATCGCGTTATTACGCGATATGCGTGACGAAGGCCGTGTCATTCTGGTTGCCACACATAATCTTGGCTCTGTGCCAGAATTTTGTGACCGTACGGTTTTGGTTAAAGGCACAGTCTTAGCCCACGGACCAACCAGTGAGACATTTACACAATCTAATCTAGAAGAAGCCTTTGGCGGTGTGTTACGTCACTTCGTTCTAACAGGCAAAGATTTGCATGATGATGACGATACACGCCAAGTGACTGTTTTGACTGATGATGAGCGCCCCTTTGTCCTATATGATGATAAACCCAAAGGCAGCGAAGTTGAGGGCACAAAATGATCGAAACCATCCTGCTTCCCTTTAGCTACGGCTATATGACCAACGCTATGTGGGTTAGCGCTTTGGTGGGCGGTGTCTGTGCATTCTTGTCTGCATATTTGATGCTTAAAGGCTGGTCTTTAATTGGCGACGCTTTAAGCCATTCCATCGTTCCAGGTGTTGCTGGCGCCTATATGCTTGGGCTTCCGTTTGCTTTAGGCGCGTTTGCCGCTGGGGGCTTAGCCGCTGGCGCAATGTTATTTCTAAATCAACGTTCTGGATTAAAGGAGGACGCAATCATCGGGTTGATCTTCACCTCCTTCTTTGGCCTTGGCCTTTTCATGGCCTCTATTTCTCCAACATCCGTGAATATTCAAACCATCACATTGGGTAATATCCTAGCGATTACGCCTTCTGACACATTACAGCTTGCAATCATCGGATTCGTTTCCTTGGCGATTCTGTTACTAAAATGGAAAGATCTTATGGTCGCGTTCTTTGATGAAAACCATGCGCGGTCCATTGGGATCAACCCTGATCACTTGAAAGTTTTGTTCTTTACCTTGTTGTCAGCATCCTGTGTGGCAGCACTGCAAACTGTCGGTGCATTCCTCGTGATTGCGATGGTCGTGACGCCTGGGGCAACCGCATATTTGCTTACAGACCGTTTTCCGCGACTGCTAATGCTTAGCGTTGCGATTGGGTCAACCACAAGCTTTGTTGGGGCTTACATCAGCTTCTTTCTTGATGGCGCCACAGGTGGCATCATCATTTGCTTACAAACATTACTGTTTTTGGCTGCATTCTTCTTTGCACCCAAACATGGTTATATCGCAGCTCGGCAAAAAGCGGCGGCTGCTATTAGCGAGGCAGCGTAATGAACGAATTATTGCTCCCTTTTCAATTCGGCTTTATGATAAATGCCTTTATTATCACAGCAATAATTGCAGTCCCGACGGCATTATTATCCTGTTATCTGGTCCTAAAGGGTTGGTCGCTTATGGGCGATGCCATCAGCCATGCGGTTTTACCCGGCATAGTGATCGCCTATATCATCAACATCCCCCTTATAATCGGCGCTTTTATCGCTGGGATGTTCTGTGCACTTGCCACTGGATTTTTGAAAGAAAACAGTCGCATAAAACAAGACACCATTATGGGCGTTGTATTCTCAGGCATGTTTGGCTTCGGTATCGTCTTGTATACAAAGATCAACTCAGACGTACATTTAGATCACATCTTGTTTGGAAATATGTTGGGCGTAAACAGCTCCGATATCCTAACCACAGGGTTAATTTCCCTTTTTGTGGCAGCCGTAGTCATTCTAAAGCGTCGCGATTTATTGCTGCATGCCTTTGACCCTGCACAAGCAAAAGCTGCTGGATTACCTGTAGCTGTTTTACATTATGGTTTATTGGCAATTCTATCCTTAACAATCGTAGCAACGCTAAAAGCTGTTGGCATCATTTTGGCAATTGGGTTGTTGATAGCACCTGGTGCAATTGCATTCTTGCTGACCAAACGATTTGAACAGATGTTAGTGATCTCCGTCATTGTCACATTGTTTTCAGGTGTAACAGGAATTTATCTAAGCTTCTTTATCGACAGCGCCCCTGCGCCAACAATAATTCTGATCCTGACAATCATTTTCATCATCAGCTTTATTTGGAAAACGCGTAAACAACAGGCAAATATGGAAGTTTAAACTATTGCTTTGGTGCTTTCCCGAATGATCAATTCACTGGTGATGGCAACGTTTCCGATGCTTGCTTGATCTTTCTGATTGATCATTTGATCCAAAAGCAATCCCGCCGTTAGGCCAACCTTATTAGGTCTTAAGCGCACTGTAGATAGGCTTGGATATAAATGAGCGGATCCAGAAAAATCACCGATACCTGCGACTGAAATCTCATCTGGTATCGAAATACCTAAAGAATGCGCTGCATAGATTACACCTTGGGCAATCACATCATTACCAGAAATAATAGCAGTCGGTTTATTGACACCCGATAAAAGAGGCATGACGGCTTCACGTGCATGCTTAATCGAATATGGCGTATGTACATGGCGATCTGGTGAAATCTCTATCTTCGCCTGTTTCAAAGTATCCAACACACCTTGCAGACGCCGTGAAGCACGATCATTGCCTCTTGAATCGGGAAACACGACAGCAATATCCCTATGCCCTAAATCAAGAACATGTTGTGTAATCATGCCCCCTGCTTCGTAGTTATCAACCCCAATACAAGGTATCCTTGTGTTGGTCATATAATTCCACATCGCTACACAAGGTGTGTTGCGGTGCTTAATCAAAGAATATGTTTCGTTATTATGATCCAAACCAATCAAACCAACACCTTCAACGCGGTGTTCTAATAAAGACCTAAGAAGCGTATATTCGCGATCTAGGTCATAACCATGAGTGGCAACCAGCATGGTAAACCCGCTAATATTTAGCTGATCTGAAAAGGCTTGGATCAGATTAGCAAAGATCGCATTATCCAGTGTCGGCACGATAAGCCCTACAGTTCCACTGCGTCGTCCGTGGATCGCTTGAGCCGCGCGATTGCGTATATATCCTGTTGCTTCGATAGCATTTTGAATGCGCTTTCGTGTGTCTGGTTTTACCATATCAGGATGGTTTAGCGTACGAGAAACTGTTGCTGGTGACACTCCTGCATGGTTTGCAACATCAATAATATCTGCTTGTTTTACTGTTTTCATAGCCCCTACTTACACTAAAATGAAAACGTTTGCATTATTATTTTCATTACATATTTTAAGAATCAGGGAGACATATGACTATGGAATTTATCTATTATTTTGGGGAAGTTTTTACACCCATTTCAATGCTACTGTTAATCGGTGGCACAATCGGCGGATTGATCCTTGGAGCAACACCTGGCTTATCACCAACGATGGCTGTGGCCTTGTTGATTCCATTTACATTCCACTTAACACCCGTTCATGGGTTGATCTTGTTAGGAGCTGCTTACACATCTACCGTTGCAGGTGGCGCGGTATCTGCAATCCTTTTAAAGATCCCCGGAGCGCCCGCAAACATCGCCACAACCCTTGACGGTCATACCATGGCCAAAAAAGGTGAAGGTGCCAAAGCACTTCAACTTTCATTCATCTCCTCCCTGATCGGTGGTGTGTTTGGTGTTCTTCTGCTTATCTTTCTTACACCAGTGCTTGCTCAATGGGCCTTAGCTTTTGGCCCTTCTCACTTGTTTTGGCTGGCTATATTAGGTGTAACCGTAATCGGTTCTCTTGAATCCAACTCGGTTGTCAAAGGCCTATTATCAGGTTGTATCGGCATGTGGCTGGCAACCATTGGTTTCGACGACATGTTGGGCGTAAAGCGTTTTGTGTTTCATTCATCCCTTGGCGGTGGCGTAAATATCATCCCTGCCCTGATTGGTTTATTTGCAATTCCACAGGTAATCACAATGTTCAGCAAAGGGCGTTTTGACACTGGTGTTGAACAAATCAAAGTTAAAAAACACCCTATTGCTGCTGCTTTCAAAGAGGTTTTAAGTCGCAAGATGGCCTTGACGATAGGAACGGTTACTGGATCAATCATCGGCCTTATACCTGGTGTTGGTGGGCAGATCGCAGGATTAGTCGCCTATGATCAAGCTAAGAAACTCTCGCCAGAAAAAGCAAAATTTGGCACGGGTCATTCCGAAGGTGTAATCGCCGCAGAAGCTGCGAATAATGCAATGGTTGGGCCGTCTCTTGTACCCCTTCTGACGCTCTCTATTCCAGGGAGCCCTACTGCGGCTGTTTTACTGGGCGGATTGCTCATTCACGGTATTTTTCCAGGCACAGATTTGTTTGACAATCACCCCGAAGTGGCGTGGCCATTCATCAACTCCATGTTGATTGGACAAATTCTGATGTGTATCTTTGGCATATACATAGCATCCTTCGCAGCACGCGTCGCACAGGTTCCACAATCGGTTATGGCCGCAACAGTACTTGGTCTTGCTCTATTCGGCTCATATGCAGTTCAGCAATCTATGGGTGATGTCTATGTCATGGCTGTCTTGGGTACGATGATGTATTTCCTAGAACGCTTTGGGTTTTCAGCAGCACCCCTCGTGCTTGGCCTGATCCTTGGCCCAATTGCGGAATCAAACTTTGTTCAAGGCTCTATGATTGCGGGGGCAACAGATGGTGCCTTTACCTACTTCTTTACGGGGCCATTAAATATGTTCTTGATCGTAATAGCAGCCCTTTCAATTGCCTATTCTGCCTTCTCAGAACTATATACAAGAAAGGATAACGCATGAATTATCTACAACATAGAATTTCATCAGGTGTTATCGCTTTAATCGCATCATGGGTTTGCTGGATCAGCTATACGCAAAAACCTGCAGAAGCATTTTTATTCCCACGTGTTATCGCAACTATTTTCTTTGTGCTTGCCGTTTGGACTTTTATTAAAGCTGTATTAGGGCGTTCAAAAGTTGGCAACGGGCTATCAATTGAGGCTGCCAAGAACATGGCACCTGGCGTGGGTATCGCATTCATTTACATCTTTTGGGCAGCAAAAACACTTGGGTTTTACACATCCAGCACAATAGCATTTTTTCTATTGCTGTCATTTTACGACCCTGCACCCAATTCTGAATCAAAAACGTGGATAAAGCGTACGACCATCACGGTTGGCTTTATCGCAATCATGTACGCACTCTTCGCAGTAGTCCTAAAGGTCTACACCCCGCGCGGCGTGTTTATGTAAGGGCACAAAGCCCAAAACCTAGGGAGGAGAACCTTATGAAGAAAATAATAGCAGCCTTAGCGGTTTCGCTGATGGGCTTAACGGGAACAGCAATCGCTGGTGATTATCCAGAGCGTCCAGTTCTAATGATGGTGTCATATGGCGCGGGTGGTGCAACGGATTTCCAAGCACGTATCGTAACAATGACAGCGGCTAACGAAGATGCATTGGGAATGCCAATTGCAATCATCAACAAACCAGGTGCTGGTGGACGTGTTGGTTGGAACTGGTTTGCAAGTGAAGCAGACAAAGACGGCTATGCACTAGCCGCTTACAACGTTCCACACTTTATTGCGCAATCAATCAAAGGTGGCGTTGACTATAGCACAGATAGCTTTGAACCGATTGCAAACTGGGGCGCTGACCCTGCTGTATTTATCGTTGGCAAAGACAGCCCAATGAACTCTATGGCTGACGTTGTTGAGTTTGCAAAAGCGAACCCAGGTAAATTAACATTCTCGGGTGCTGGTTTATTTGTGGGGCACCATATCGCAGCATTGCAAATTGAAAAAGCAGCAGGCGTGAAAATGGCCTATATCCCAACAAAAGGTGGTGGTTCTGCAGCAATGAAAGCTGTGATTGCTGGTGATGTTATGGGCGGTGTAAACAACCTATCTGATGCGTTTCGTGCAGCAGCGGCAGGCAACATCAAAATCTTAGGCGTTGCTGATCTTGAGCGGAATGAATTCCTACCAGATGTTCCTACAATGAAGGAACAGGGTTTGGACGTAGATAATGCTTCTGTGAACTTTCGCGGCGTCATGGTGCCAAAAGGCACTCCACAAGCTGTGATCGATAAATTGGCAGCAAGCGTTCCAGAGATGTTCAAAAACAAACGTGTTGCAAAACGCATGAAGGCTGGTGGATCACCAATGCACATCATGACACGTGACGAAGTGAAAGCCATGTGGGCTGCACGCCAAGCAACATTAGAAGAGCTGCTAAAAGGCCTCTAAACATTTTTTGGGGCAGTCTTTATAGCTGCCCCATCATTTCAACTTTAGGATAGATTATGACACAGCTAACCGATTTACAAATCGTTGACGATATAGTTGCGAAAGCACGCAGAGCCCAAAAAGAATTCGAAACGGGCGCGACGCAAAATCGCTACGACCAAGCTGCGTTAGCTGTAGGTTGGGCAATCATGCAACCAGATCGCAATTTAGAGATGGCAACACTTGCTGTAGAGACCACTGGTCTTGGCAGTATCAAAGATAAAGTCACGAAGAATCACCGTAAAACCCTAGGTCTTTTACGCGACATTGCTGATGTGAAAACACAAGGTATTTTGTCCGAAGACGCTGAAACAGGTATTACTGAAATTGCACGCCCTATTGGCGTTATTGGATCCGTGGTTCCCTCAACCAATCCAATCGCAACCCCTGCAAACAATATTATCAACGCCATAAAATGTGGCAACGCAATCGTTCTGTCGCCGTCTCCGAAAGGAGTTAAAGGCTGTGAACGGTTACTCAAATATATACACGCAGAATTCAAACGCATTGGTGTGAATCCAGATTTGGTCCAAATGGTCCCAGCCCCTGGCACCAAAGAAAAAACGCAACGTATGTTAGAAATCACAGATTTAGTGGTCGTGACAGGCAGCCAAAACAACGTAAAACGCGCATATTCAAGTGGTACACCCGCCATTGGAGTGGGTGCTGGAAATGTTACCGTCATTGTTGATGAAACAGCAAATCTGGCAGATGCCGCGCAAAAAATCACAGCATCAAAAACCTTCGATAACGCCACATCCTGTTCATCCGAGAATTCGTTGATTGTTGTCGATGCTGTTTATGACGCTTTTAAAGCGGAGCTTGCTAAAGTGGGCGGTGCGGTTTTAAGCTCGGATATGGAAGCTCATATTGTTGAGAAGCTTTGGCCTGAGGGACATCTAAATAAGATGGCTATTGCCCAAGATGCAGATAATCTTATCGAAGCCCTTGAGGTTCAAGATAAAGTACCAAGCACAACAGAATTCATCTGCGTGGAAACCAATGGCATTGGTGCAGATCACCCCTTATCTGGCGAGAAACTATCACGTGTTGCAGCCTTATACCGCGCATCAGATTTTGATGATGCCGCTAAGATCGCTGCAAAGATGCTTAATCATTACGGCGCAGGTCATTCTGTTGGCATTCACACCGCTAACACATCACGTGCCGTCGGTATGGGACACACTTTGCCAACATGCCGCGTCATTGTTAATCAAGCTCATTGTTTTGCAACAGGCGGTTCTTTCACTAACGGTTTGCCTTTCTCATTATCTATGGGATGCGGCAGCTGGGGCGGTAATTCCATCGATGAAAACTTGCATTGGAAACATTTTTTAAACACCACAAAGATCGTCCACGAAATTCCTGCAAATGAGCCTTCTGTCGATGACGTATTTTCTGATTATTGGAAGGTGGCTGGAAAGTGATTTTTGATCCCACAACACCCCCTTCAGGAACGATAAGAGATTGGTTGGATTTTCGGGCAAGTACAACACCGAATGTTCAGAGCCATTATTTTTTCAAAGATGAAAGTCAGTTAACGTGGCTAGAGCTTCGCGATGCTGCAAAATCTGTTGCAACTCATCTGACAAAACTGAGCATTCAAAAAGGTGAAAGTGTTGCAACATGTATGCCAAACAGCCGCCAAGCTATTATATGTCTGTTCGGTATTTTATACGGTGGCTTTCGGGCAACGCCACTAAATCTTGCGGCAGGCCCTGCCGCGTTGGGGCATGCAATAAATCATAGCAAAACAAACCATGTTTTCGTCAGCCCTTGTCAACAAGCGATATATGACGCCGCTTTAATGGAAACATCGGCAAGACCAACAATTATTACTGTGTCATCTGATACGGCATTTGAAGACTCCGATATCGCATTACATGCAATTATGCCCAAAGATCATGCGCTTTTGATGTACACATCGGGCACTACAGGCCTGCCAAAAGGCGTTGTACACACGCAATCGAGCCTCTTAGCAGGTGGTTGGACAACGGCTGTAGCACATGAGTTAACACCATCAGATCGTGCTTTATGTGTCCTACCCTTTTTTCACATCAACGGGCTTTGCGTTACACTTATTGCACCACTTGTTTCAGGTGGTTTTGTGGCAATTGCACAAAAGTTTTCGAACAACGCCTTTTGGGACTGTTGTGAAGCACAAAAAATTACGTGGTTTTCCGTAGTACCCACAATCATATCTCATTTATTGCACAGTGACCGCGAGCCAAATGAAACTTGCAAAAAGCGTATACGTTTTGCCCGTTCAGCTTCCGCCCCATTATCACCAGAAATTCAAAAAAGCTTTGAAGACAAATTCAACATCCCAATTGTGGAAACCATGGGTTTAACCGAAACCTCTGCACAGATTTTATCTAACCCCCTACCTCCAGGCTTGCGTAAGATCGGATCTCCTGGTGTTGGCTATGGAAATGAAATCGCAATTTTGGATACGGAACAAAATATGGCTTCAGCACTTACAACAGGAGAATTGGCAGTACGCGGCCCAAATGTTCTACTCGAATACTTAGATAACCCAAAAGCAACCAAGGAAACATTCACTACAGATGGTTGGATGCGGACTGGAGATTTAGGTCATCAAGATGAAGACGGTTATATTTTCATTACTGGGCGCTTGAAAGAGTTGATCATCAAAGGCGGCGAAAATATTGCCCCACGTGAAATTGATGAAGCACTTTATTGCCATACAGATGTTGTTGAAGCCGCAGCTTTTGCAAGGCCCTGCAAAAAATATGGGCAAACAGTAGAAGCGGCTGTTCGATTAACGGGTGATAGCCAAGCAACACATGAAGAATTGTTAAATCTATGCGTTCAAAAACTTGGTCACTTTAAAGCACCAGATTACATTCATATCGTATCAGAACTACCAAAGGGTCCATCGGGAAAGATACAACGCATAAAACTTATTGAAATTCTTTAACCTCTAAAGTTTTCATCAAACTTTCTAACCAATTGATCATCTAAAGATATACGAATTAACATTTCTTTTCCATCTTCCCCCTATCTCTACTGCAAATCAGTCAGGAGATGGGAATGGGCGATAATACTGCGAATTCAAAAATCGATAAAACGAATTTCAACACAATCATTGGAACGACCTCGGATGATATTATATCTACAGAGACAATCAATGCTACAATATCTTCTGAGACTGTAACGATTGATAAAATCAATGGTCATGTTGGTGACGATATAATCAACTCTGGTGCGGGCAATGACCTTGCCGCTGGTGATACGGTTGGAAATGAATGGTCATTGGTTGATGGAAAATGGGTCTATGACCCCTCTAAAATTGTCATCAATGCATCAGACGACACACCAAACTATGATGACACAATTGTTGCAGGTGATGGTGATGACATTGTTTTGGGGAATGGCGGGCAGGATCATTTATTTGGTGGCGAAGGTAACGATACGATCAATGCGGGTACTGGTAACGATGTTGCCTTTGGTGGCGAAGGTAACGACCTATTAAACCTCGAGGATGGCAATGATACGGCTGAAGGTGGTGTTGGCGATGATGTAATCAATGCAGGCAGTGGTGATGACATTGTTTATGGCGACGTAAAAGATGGTAATATTTTACAAGAGATTACGAATGGCGATGCTCCAACAAGCTTCGCGCAATATGAGCAATCTGGAGCATGGCAACTGTCCGAAGAAGATGGCCATTCTTGTATATCACAATCCATTAAAACAGATGCCGATGAAACTTATACAATTTCTTTTGACCTTGCGGCCAACCTATCGAGCGGTGCTACATCCGGCACAGTAGAAGTCCTTTGGAATGGTGAAGTTGTTGGAGAAGTCAGCACCAACTCTGGTGTTTATGAAACCCACACAATTGATGTATCAGGCATAGGCGGTGAAGGTGCTTTAACTTTTCGAGAACTTGATCCTGTACCATCAGAGGGGCCAGAGATAAACACGGATGGTCCAATCTATTCTTACGAAAAAAGCATCGATATTGGCGGGCAAGATGTAACGGTTTCCGCTTTTGCACCAGGTCAGGCAAAATTATATCAAGTGATCGATGGGCAATTAAAAGTGTTTGATACTGTAGATAATGAATACGTAGATGCAGGTGATCCAACAGGGTTAAAAATAAATGCAATCGGGTTTAACATCCAAGATGACCTGATCTATGGCATTGCAAAAAAAGACGGTGTGGATGCGCTTGGAAATGCTGTCAGCAACAAAGATTTGGTAATGATGGATGCTAATGGCAATGCTTACCGCGTTGGCGAAGCCCCATATGGCGATTATGTCGGAGATTTTGATGACAGCGGTAACCTATGGAGCTTTCACAGTTCCTTAAACAGGGTCACAAAGATTGATATCGACAATCTAGATGTAAATGGAAATCCCACGACAACCGTTTATGATTTACCAAACGATCTGTTTAACGGACGCGCCTATGATATCGCCTATAATGCAACAGACGATGTTTTTTACGCGGTAGAATCTCCAAACGGAAATGGTGCAGAAGGTGCTGTTCACCGTATAGATATTTCCGATATAGAAAATGGCGGCGCGCCAGAAATCACATCTATTCCCATTACAGGAACATTATATAGTGATGATATGCAATCTGGCATGGCCAAAGGCGCATACGGTGCTGTATTCTTAGATGGTGATGGTAATTTGTATTATGGTCTAAACAAAGGCGACCATGATCTTGATGCTTCAACACAATCAGATGGTGCAATCTTCAAGGTTAATATGGACTGGTCCAATGAAACGGCATATTCCGAATTCATGTCCATATCCCAAGCAACAGGATCAAATGATGGTGCTGTAGACCCTCGGTCTGCGAACGCTTTCGCAGAAGTAGATACAGAAGCTCCATTTTTATTACGCAACCCAGAAGTTATTCCGCAAAGCGGTGGCAATGATGACCTGCGTGGTGGTGATGGAAATGACATTTTATACGGCGGCGGCGGCGGCGATACACTTTATGGCGGGAATAACGACGACCAGTTATCTGGCGATAGAGGTGCAGACCAACTTTATGGCGGTACTGGTGATGACATCCTTTCTGGTGGAGCAGGCGACGACAAATTAACTGCGGGAACTGGAGATGATAATCTTTCGGGCGATGATGGCAAAGATTACCTAAACGCAGGTTCTGGCGATGACATCATAGATGGTGGTGACGGAAACGATAAAATTGTTGGCGGTGCAGGTTCTGACACAATAGAGGGCGGCGCAGGTGATGATCATATGTGGGGTGGAAACTGGTGGAAAGACGGTGCCAGCGATACGTTCATTGTATCCGCAGGCAGCGGTAAAGATATGATCCATGACTTTGAAACACACAATGATCAGATTGATTTATCCTCTTATGGGTTGGAATTCTCAGACCTTAAAAACCTTATTACAGATAAGGGATGGGCAACAGAAATTGATTTAAGCGGCTTAGATGGAGCGAGTTCAAATGATAAAGTTATACTCAAATCTGTAGGCCCAGATGATTTAGATGAAAGCAATTTCATACTTTAACCAAAGCAATAATCTAAGGTCACCTTGTGTCACAAAACGCGCCTCTTACACACTTAAAACGACTTATTATACCAATGCTGATTTTCAGTTTTGTGACAAACCTTGCAATTCCTGACTTCGTAGGATTTCGGCTGTAACACATTGATATTATTGGCCTGCTTTTCCACAGGGCACTACATCGCGTATTTCAGGCGATAGTTTCAAACGGTCAGAGAGTGTTGATCAGGCCTTTTCAGGTCTGGGCTTGCGCGTTCGCTGGGGCGGCATCCTGAAGGGTGCTTCGTTCCACGACAGGCCAACACAGCGCAGGATGCGTTTGGCGTCGGTTGTGGCCGGGCTGGGCATGGCATATTGTTCGCTGGTGCCCTTGCGCTTCAGGATGGAAATCTGAAGTCGGTCGAGTTCCCGACGGATGCGGGCCGGGCTCATCGGATGGCCCAGCATCTGCAGGCGCTTGCGCAGGTGTTGCAGGCAACAGAAGGCCATGTAGCAGATGGCGATATGGGCCTGTATCCGCCGCGGCGTCCAGTGATAGACGGGTCGGATTTTCAGGTCATGCTTGTTGGTGCGGAAGCAGGTTTCGATCAGCCAGAGCTGGTGATATTGGGCGATGGCCGCCTCGGGTGCGAGATCGTCCCTGCCATGAACGATGATGGCGTGCAGCCCGTCCCATTGGGCTGCCGCGTCGATCTTGTCCTGATCAAGTGTGATCTCGCCCGTATCGGGAAACGAGAGGAAGCGGGCATATCCCCGGTGACTGACACTGGCGGGGCTCCGGCTCCGCCGAAGCTTCTTTTGCAGGCGCTCAAGGGCCTTCTGGCGCTTGTGGGCATCCTTGCGGGCGCGGGCGGGCGAGAAGGTGACGATGATCCGGGCACCGTCATGCTCAATCACCTTGTAGCGCCCCGCCTCGGCAGCGCCCTCCGCCGCGCCGTGTCCGGCCCATGGCTTGTAACCGCCCGTGTCCAGGGCCTTGTCTTTCACGCCCGCCGGGGCCGACTTCAGGCGATAGCCCAGAATGAACGGCAGGCCTTTGGTGCGCAACATATGAACCGCCCCTAGTTTACCGGAGTCAAAAAAGCACGGAGACTAGAAGAATGACGAATGGAAATTCAGGAAATAGATTTACGCCAGAAATACGCGCACGAGCGGTATGCCTGGTGTTAGAAAATGAGGCTGATTATACGAGCAGAACACAAGCTGTTTTATCGATTGCAAAGAAGATTGGCTGCAATGGTGATACGCTACGTGTGTGGGTTCGAAATCACGAAATTGAAATAGGATTACGCAATGGGGTTACACAAGCGGAGCGTGATGAGTTAAAAATCCTCCAGCGAGAAAACAAAGAGTTACGGCAAGCGAATGATATTTTGCGTAAAGCGTCGGCTTTTTTCGCAGCGGCGGAGCTCGACCGCCTACGGAAGAAATGATTATGTTCATAGATAAACATCGTACAAGCTATGGCGTCGGGTCTATTTGTAAAGTTTTACCAATAGCGCCATCCACCTATTTTTATGAGCGGTCTATAATGCTGGATCCCAGTAAGTCTCCAGAACGCCGCAAACGAGATGTTGTTTTGATCACAGAAATCGACCGTGTTTTTAAAGCTAGTGGTAAACGTTATGGGGCTGATAAGATTTGGCATCAACTTCGCCATGAAGGGTTTGATATTGCACGTTGTACAATTGAGCGCCTTATGAAACAGATGGAAATACAAGGCGTTGTACGTGGTGGCAAGGGGATTAAAACTACACAGAGTAACAAGGCGCAGCCTTGTCCTAAGGATAAGGTAAATCGTATATTCACAGCTCCCGCACCTAACGTTTTGTGGGTCGCTGATTTCACCTATGTCAGTACGGCCATTGGGTTTGTATATGTTGCTTTTGTGATTGATGTCTTTGCACGATATATCGTTGGATGGAAGGTCTCACATTCTCCGAATACGGCTTTGGTCTTTGATGCTCTGAACCAGGGTATCCACGCTCGAAACCCTCAATCTGGCCAGTTGATCCACCACTCAGACAGAGGCGTTCAATATTTGTCGATCAAATATACAGAAAAATTAATCGATGCTGGAATTGAGCCATCCGTTGGGAGCGTTGGTGATAGTTATGATAATGCACTCGCTGAGAATATGATCGGATTGTACAAGACCGAAGTGATTGAACATCAAGGACCATGGCAAGGTAAAAGTGATGTCGAAATGGCAACTCTAACTTGGGTTGATTGGTACAACAATGACAGGCTCTTTGGGCCAATCGGATATATACCACCTGCACAAGCTGAAAGGAATTTCTATGAAACCCTAAATCAATATGATATTGCTGCAGAATGACGGACTAAAATCACTCCGGTAAACTAGGGGCGGTTCAATATCCTGATTGTCGGCGCTGAGCATCCCGGCATCTGCCACCAGCGTGATCTTTCCAAGCCTGTAGCGCTCTTCCAACCCCTTGATCGCGGCCTCAAGCGTATGGCCTTCCCACATATTTCCGGGAAACAGGTCATAGCCGACCGGCAAGCCGTCGGTGGTGACCATCAGCGCCAACACCACCTGACTGCGATGCGATTTCCCGTCCTTGCTGTACCCTTTGGCCAGCAAGCGGTCTGAAGCGTCGTGCGGATCCTCCCGATCGGTATCGAAGGCCAGTGTCGTGCAGTCGTAGAAAAGAATATCTACCGGTCCCGCCAGAAGCGTCTCCGCCGCCTCGTGTGACATCCGGCAGACCCGGTTGATCGTCGCCTCGTCCAGGTAGTCCATAGCCTGGTAGACCCGGTCCAGATTGAGGGTGATCCCGACCCTGTGGGCCAGTGCATCCACCGTTGCCCGCTTGCTCTCGGGCTGCGACAGGCGCGCCAGCACCAGTTCGCGTAAAATGCGATCGCTGCTCTTGCGCCGGGAGCCCAGAAGCCCATTCCAGCCCAGGCCGGAATAAACCTCCCCCATCACATCGCGCAAGCCAAGCGACAGGCGGGACTCTTCGCGGCACTCCCCAAGATCGACATTCAGTTTTTCCGGACGCGGGGCGGTGCGCACAAGCGTCGCCAGATCGGCATATTCCGTTGGGGTGAACAGTTCCATCTGCGCGGACTGTGCGGTACGCAGTTCTTCCATGATCCTGCCGGCCAGGCGCTTTAGGTCCTCGACCTCAGTGTCGTTATGCGCGATGCCGACATGCCGGACGACCTTCTGGCGAACCTTCTGACCGGTGCGCACCGACTGGACGATCTGGATGCGGGTGCGCTTGCGTTCGGGATCATGTTTGGTGCGGATGAACATGTGCGGGAGTGTAGCGGAACCTCCAGAAACCGCAACCCACAATTGCCATTGGGGGCACTACTTTGCCCTCCCGGAAGCCAGGGCCTGAAGTTAAACAAAAAAACACCCGACAAGCCGACAAAACCTACGAACTCAGGACCAACTTTATGGCGGTACTGGTGATGACATCCTTTCTGGTGGAGCAGGCGACGACAAATTAACTGCGGGAACTGGAGATGATAATCTTTCGGGCGATGATGGCAAAGATTACCTAAACGCAGGTTCTGGCGATGACATCATAGATGGTGGTGACGGAAACGATAAAATTGTTGGCGGTGCAGGTTCTGACACAATAGAGGGCGGCGCAGGTGATGATCATATGTGGGGTGGAAACTGGTGGAAAGACGGTGCCAGCGATACGTTCATTGTATCCGCAGGCAGCGGTAAAGATATGATCAATGACTTTGAAACACACAATGATCAGATTGATTTATCCTCTTATGGGTTGGAATTCTCAGACCTTAAAAACCTTATTACAGATAAGGGATGGGCAACAGAAATTGATTTAAGCGGCTTAGATGGAGCGAGTTCAAATGATAAAGTTATACTCAAATCTGTAGGCCCAGATGATTTAGATGAAAGCAATTTCATACTTTAACCAAAGCAATAATCTAAGGTCACCTTGTGTCACAAAACGCGCCTCTTACACACTTAAAACGACTTATTATACCAATGCTGATTTTCAGTTTTGTGACAAACCTTGCAATTCTTGTCAGCCCGATCTTCATGATGCAAGTTCTAGATCGCGTCGTTCCAAGTGGAAATTTAAGCACATTATTGTTGCTGCTTTGCTTTGCCATTGCAGCCACAGTAACGCATGCACTTATAGAAATGTTTCGCGATATTACATTCGATAAATCTGCACGCTGGATAGAGACTATTGGAGCTCAGACAGCACTACAAACAGAGAACTCAAAACGAAAAGACATTATTCATAATATCGGGCAGTGCAGTACATTCTTTAGATCCTCGCAAGCATCAACTGCATTAAATATCCCTTGGATTCCTATTTTCTTGATAACTTTAAATTTTATTCACCCTCTTTTTTGTATGCTGATCGGGAGTATCGTCGCATGTATGCTGATTATTAAATTCATCGCTAGAATTGTAATGGCAGATATACAAAAAAATACTCAAAGCATTAGACAAAAAGAATCTGAAACACTCCACGATATACATGATCCAGCTTTAATTTCTGGTATGCGCGCAGTCGCCACAAACTTAACTCAACTCTATTTAAATCTACAATTTCAAAGACATCACTTAGAAGATCAAACCACTCTAAACAGGAGTGCACAGACAGCAGGTTTAAGTTTTTTGCGAACATCAACACAACTATTGGCTTTAAGCCTTGGTGCGTACCTTGTGGTTAAAGGCAGCCTAACAGCGGGCGGCATGATTGGCGCTTCCATAATTACTGCAAAAACCGTTTCGACTATAGAGGCCAGCTTTAATGTGTTTGAAGATATCAAAGGATCTTATCAAGCTTATAAAACTTTAAACAAAGATATGACCGTTCCAGCTTTTGCCGCTACAGAGGTCATTTCCTTAAATGGTGAAATAGAATGCGATGGTTTAATTTATCCACGTGGCGGTGGTGCCGCACCAAGATTAGATCGAATTTCTTTACATTTAAATTCGGGTGAATGTCTTGCTATTATTGGAAATTCGGGTAGCGGAAAAACCACTTTTCTTCACGCGTTATGCGGTATTGACCCTTGCCCTATCGGATCAGTTTTTCTGGATGAGAGTGAGATCAAAACATTTGGTCCCCGAACAATACAAAAACAGACTGGATATTTAGCTCAACAAGCACGCATAGTGAAAGGAACAATCGCCCAGAACATCTCTCACTTTCAAAATACACCTGATGACGAAAAGATCATCAATGCAGCAAAACTAGCAGGTGTACATGGTTTGATATCAGCCTTACCACAAGGGTACGATACTGAAATGGAAGCACAACCATATCTACTTTCGGCTGGTCAAAAACAACGTATTGCCCTTGCCCGCGCCGTTTATGAAACTCCGCAATATCTATTCTTGGATGAACCAAATGCTCTTTTAGATGCTCCTGGGGAACGCCAGCTCTGCGACACCCTTGCAGCTTTAAAACGGCAAGGCACAACGATTGTTATGGTTTTACACCGTTCGGGTATTATGGGAATTGCCGATAAAGTACTGTTTCTGGATCAGGGCCGCATGGCTGACTTTGGATCACGCTCTGAAGTTTTAAGTCGCATGAATGACGGCAAACAGCGTATAACATTACCCTTACAACCTGCATCCCTTTTGGATCTAACGGATTGGGTTGTTGCACAGTTTGCCCGACACTCAGACAAAGCCTTTTGCCAAAATGCAATTATGGTCGCCAATGAGATGTTTAATGTTGCCGATAAAAATGGCCCGCAGGATCAAAACCGCCAAGTCACATTGGTCTTCAAATTTATAGAAGAGAAGCAATGTGAAATCATACTGCGTGAGGAGCGCCCAACAAAAGCTGTTCAAAAAATGCAAAAAATACGATCGTTGGTGACTCATCCAGAGGTTAGTATGATTGATTTACCCGATGATGAAATCGGCCTTGCCGTAATTTCACAAATAACTGACAGTTTTGATATTCAGAACATTGAAGACACATCGCTCTTTGCTGCTCACCTTTCTAGCAAAAACGACAAAAATGCCAGGATTCGAATACAATGAGCTATCCACAAACTAAGCCTTTCGATACAATAATGCACCCACTTAAATGGGCCGGTTATACTGTTGCCTTTCTTTTAATATTCACAAGTATATGGATGATTTATGCACCCCTCGCGACAACGATCAATGCGAATGGAACCTTAATCTCATCTCAACCAAATTATGAAATTCAACATCCTTATGGAGGACAAATCAAACATGTTTATATTGAAGCTCAACAAAATATAAAAAAAGGACAGAAAATATTAACCATAAATACTGATATACAAACTGAAAGCTTGCGACAGGTTCAAACACATATCTCTACATTGGTTTTAGAAAATACTATTATCTCTCATAAATTAAAAAATAAAAAAGACATTCCAGCCCAAATACCGCTAGACCACACTCTCTTTGATAAATATCAAACGTTGGAAGATGATTTAAATTTTAAATTAAATTCGATACATCAAACAATCACAACAAAATATGATCATGTTACACTCAATCAAGATGGTATTGATATTTTAATCAAACGTCGAAAGTACCTACAAAAAAGAGCGCGCAATTTTGATAAACTAATTTCAAAGGGCGCAGTTTCAGCCGTTCAAGCGGAAGCACAAATAGATCAACTATTAGAGGTAGAGGGTGAAATCAATGATAGGTACATCATTCGACGAACCAATCAAAATGAAATTCAATCTGCAAAAATAGAAACAGATAAGCTAAAAACGGAACACCGGTTATCGCTTTTAAATCGGTTAGAGCAAAACAAATCGCGTTTACTTGAACTGCGTCGTCAAGCGCGTACATTAGAAGATGAAATCAAGCGTGCCACAATTATTGCACCTAATGATGGCTTTGTCGTTTCTTTAAAATTTGACACTGAAGAGATGTACATAACACGTGGAACAACTCTTTTAGTATTATCACAACCTTTACAACATCCGCGAATTAAAATGGTTATTCCAACGACAGCTGTTGATCAGTCATACATTGGCATGATCGGTAAAATGATCATTCCAAGCTTACCTCAAAGAAATATTCCGAATGTAAATATAAAACTCACATCCATTTCTCCTGAAGCTATGAAGGATGAAACGGACCAAACTGTTGGTTATCAAGCTTATGCTGCTATCGTTCCCAAAGATTTAAATGCTTTGCAACAAAGCTTAAAAGGAGAAGGTATGAATGATTTGTGAGCGACCAACAGCCCTGAATCTGTTACAGAATTTGGGGAGGCGGATAGGTTTCAGGCTGAATCGTAACTTAGGGCATTGTGACCCTGTAAAGGAGAATAGCCTTCGCCTGTTTCCGAACAGCCTTCTTAAGGCCCGATTTAGGTCGGTGACCTTGTATAGGAGTTTGGTTTGGCCGTTCACAGCCCATCTGGGGCTCCGCCTCCTAACAAAGGGAGTATAGCACATGGCTTTTATTGGTGTCGACCTACATACGAATTCTTTTACGATCTGCCGTCTTGAAGTGGATGGTTCGGAACATTTTGAAACATTCCAGCTGTCACAAGTTGACTTGGACCGCTTCTGCCACAGTGTGGATGCGGATGACGAGTTAGCGGTTGAGGCCACGGGCAATTCCGCTTGGTTTTATGGTGAATTGCGGCCATGTGTGGGACGCATTGTCATTGTCAACCCGCGCCAATTCCAGGTGATCCGCAAGTCGGTGAAAAAAACCGACCGCAATGATGCGCGGGCTTTGGCATTTTTTCTGTCCAAGGATATGTTGCCAGAAACGCGTCTAAAATCTACAGCGGAATCGGAATTAGCGTCAACAACCCAAACGCGCGATCTTCTCGTCAAACAGCGCACCATGCTGCTCAATAAAATCCATGGCATGTTCAATCGCCATGGGATGAAATTGAAGAAAGAGGGTTTGTCGAGCAAGAAACGACTTCTGGCCCTTGATCTGAGCCAATTTACACCTTTGGAAAAAATTGAGCTGGGCGCATTACGGGATCAGGCTTTAAGCTTGACTGTTACTCTAGCGGAACTTGACCGTGCAATCGAAACTGCTGGTGAAAAGCTGGTGGGGTTTGAAGGGCTGACCAGTATCAAAGGTATAGGTTCGCGGTCGGCGGCGGTCTTGTTGTCGGGCATTGGCAACATCGATGACTTTGCCACGCCTGATAAGCTGGCCGCCTATATTGGCATAGTGCCGCGCGTCAGCCAATCCAACGATACTGATAATCGCGGTAGGATAACCAAACGTGGAAACAAGCTTATGCGCACCACGTTGGTACAGTGCACGCTCATTGCTATTCGTTATTCGGGGTATCTCAACAGTTTTTATCAAAAAATTAAAGAACGACGTGGGTTTGGTAAGTCTATCATTGCCACAGCACGTAAGCTGCTAAAAATAATCTTTGACACCCTTAAAAATGGCTGGGTATTCGACGATTTTACTAAATTTAAAATCAAACAAAATCAATTGTCTACTGGACAATCATCATAGGAGACTTGAATTTGGCTACAGATATGCCTGTTAATCTGTCTTTGGTCGGGCGTACGACAACCTTATACCAATATCTAATCGCACCATTTTTCAATGCTTTTGATGGTGCCATTCAAGATTAGAAGCTAAAATAATTATCCCAAGTGGTACGAGCTCCAGAAAAGCAAATAAATACGATCGTAGTTTAACGCACAGAGCTTGCACGGAGGTATATTTCTGCCATGGTTGCAAAAGATGCTTACGACATTCTTAATGTCGATATCTCAAATATTCTAAATGCAGTTAAAAGGGAGAAACTGTATAATGAACAAGGCCATAGTATTACAAACGCCAACAAAAACTAACTATGACATCATCATCATTGGTGGTGCCATGATGGGAGCCTCAGTTGCATGGTTCCTATCCAACAATCCCGATTTTGATGGCAATGTCCTTGTGGTCGAAAAAGACCCAAGTTACCAATTTTCCTGCACAGGCGCGACCAACAGCTGTATGCGTCAGCAATTCAGCAGCGAAATTAATGTGAAATGTTCACAGTTCGCTGCCGATTTTGTAAAAAATCTGCCTCAATACATGGGGAATGATAATCGCGTACCAGAACTGAAAATTCAAGATTTTGGTTATATGTATTTGGCGGATACCGAAAGCTTTGCTAATGTTTTGCGTGAAAGTCACATTGTCCAAATGGCAGCAGGCGCTGGCACGAGATTACTCACACCAAAAGAAATCAAAGCCGCCTACCCCTTTTACAATGTCGACGATATTGTTTTGGGCAGTTTGAATCTAATTGACGAAGGGTATTGGGATTCAATTACCGTCTTTGACTGGTGGCGTAAATCTGCCCGCGAACGTGGTGTAGAATACATCACGAACGAAACTATAAGCATGACTAAAGATGCAACAGGCACACATGTTGAAAGCATCACCTTGAAATCTGGCGAAACAGTTTCATGTGGCAAGGTCGTAAACTGTTCTGGTACACGTGCAATTCAAACTGCAAAAATGGCGGGTATCACCATCCCCGTGGAACCACGCAAACGCTTTACTTGGATTTTTAATGCCAGCGATAAGCTTGATCGCCCTTTACCCCTAACAATAGATCCATCTGGAGTACACGTTCGCCAAGAAGGTGCTAATAACTATCAAGCTGGAGGTCATGCAGATTACGATCCTGCTGTCGATTACGATGATTTTGAAATGGATCATAATCTATGGCAAGATCATATATGGCCCACTTTGGCGATGCGCATTCCACAATTCGAGGCTATTAAAGTCACCAATGAATGGGTAGGCCATTACGCATATAACGTGTTCGACCACAACATGATCCTCGGGCATCATGATCAGGTTGAAAACTTCTACTTTCTAAACGGTGACTCTGGTCATGGTTTGCAACAATCCCCCGCAATGGGGCGAGGTGTAGCAGAACTTTTAACCTACGGTGAATACCGCACACTCGATTTATCCGTTTTTGATTACAGCCGCATTGTAAAAAACGAACCCTTTATCGAAAAAGCGATAATTTGATGAAGCTTCCCATAAATCCATTTACTCAGGCTATTAAAAAGGCAAAAAGCAAATCGGCCTCTCCTAACCTATTTATTTGTCGACATTTTTGTTGCTAATAACAAATTGGTCTCGCTCGACATGACCCCAGTCATACGTCTGATACGTGCAAGAACTTCATCTAATTCTTCTAACGTCTCAGTTCCCAGTTCTGCTATCAAATCCCACTTACCATTTGTCGCATGAATGGCTTGAACAGCAGGCACACCACTAAGTTGTCGTTTAATACGATCCGCACCACTGCCCTCGATCGCCAGCATCGTTAATCCACGAACAGGACTACGTTGTGTGTCTTCCTTTAGGATCACAGTGAAGCCCAGAATGGTGCCCTCGTTGATCAAACGATCCAAACGTGTCCGCACGGTGACACGTGACAATCCAATAACATCGGATAGATCGGACAAAGACATCCTGGAATCACGCCGAAGCTCGGCAATAATTTTTCGATCATTAGTATCCATTTTGAATAATATTACTTTCATAAAGACGGTTAAGTATTCATTTTATACAATTTAAAGGGTGTTTTCCATGTTATTTTGGTGAAATTTTAAAATACACACAAGAATCCAAAGGATTATATGGATGACACCTAGATATTGCATACTTATTGGCGCGCCTGTCGACAGCGGGAAACATCGCAAGGGTTGCCTCATGGGGCCAGATGCCTATCGCACTG
Organism: Amylibacter sp.; assembly: GCA_965206885.1. Taxonomy (GTDB): domain Bacteria; phylum Pseudomonadota; class Alphaproteobacteria; order Rhodobacterales; family Rhodobacteraceae; genus Amylibacter. The sequence continues at coordinate 989,070 of CBDBLJ010000019.1, forward strand.
CAAAGCTTGCAGAAACAATTATTGATTTAGGACATTCGGTTACAGATCTCGGAAACATCATTCCTGCACCAGAGAAAGATGCAGCTTGTAATAATGAATTGGTTCATTCTTTAGCAGAAACAATCGCATGGTCAGATGCTTTAAGGTTGGAAGCTAAAGATAAGGTTTCAAAAGGCTTTCCTATATTTCTAGGTGGTGATCATGCCCTATCTATAGGATCTGTTTCTGGTGTTGCAGATCATGCAGCCGAAGTAGAACGCCCTTTGTTTGTTTTGTGGTTAGATGCACATACGGATTTACACACCCCACTTACAACCGATTCTGGAAACTTACATGGAACACCACTGGGATATATATCAGGACTAGATGGTTTCGATGCTTTTTCCCCAATGTCAAATCCTGTTCCAGCAGAAAATATATGTATGATCGGATTGCGGTCCGTTGATATTGCAGAAAAAGAGGCCATCGCTGGCAGCAAAATGACAGCAGTTGATATGCGCGCAATTGATGAACATGGTATTGCCGCCCCTCTTACAGCCTTTTTAGAAAAAGTATCAGCAGTCAATGGCCTGCTACATGTTTCACTGGATGTCGACTTCATCGATCCGTCCATTGCCCCTGCCGTTGGCACCACAGTACCAGGTGGCGCAACATTCCGCGAAGCACATCATGTTATGGAAATATTACACGAAAGCGGTTTGGTAACATCGCTTGACCTGGTGGAATTAAATCCGTTCCTTGATGATCGCGGACGCACAGCATCCCTAATGGTCGATCTAACCGCATCTTTATTAGGGCGCCGTATCTTTGATCGACACACTCGGAGCTATTGATGTCACTACAAGCTCCTTCATCTGTCATCACAATCAGGCCTTATCAATTCAAACCAAATCCTGAAACCTTGGCCGATAATAGCTTTCAAACGCTGGCATATGGTAGTGCTGATACGATTGCGAAACAGGCACAACATGAGTTTGACGCGACCGTTCAATCACTGGAAGATCACGGCATTATAATGCATGTGTTCCAAGATGACGGCACGAAGGATACGCCTGACTCTGTCTTTCCAAATAATTGGTTCTCAACACATGCTGGTGGACATGTTGCGGTCTACCCAATGTTCACACCAAACCGCAGGCGCGAACGTCGTTGGGATATTATCGAGATGCTCAAGCAGAATTACCGCGTCCAAGATGTCATAGATTTTTCAGGATTAGAACAAGACAATTTAGCCCTAGAAGGCACAGGTGCTATGGTTTTAGATCATGTAGGACGCGTGGCTTATACGGCTCAATCCAACCGTGCAGATCCAGTCTTATTGGAGCGATTCTGTACACATTTTAATTATGAACCTATTGTTTTTGATGCACAATCAAGAGACGGGAAAGCCGTATATCATACAAATGTCCTTATGGGCATTGGAACCAAGTTCGCCCTTGTGGGATTGGATATGATCGTTGAACAAGAACGACGCAAAACAGTTGTACATCGCTTAGAAGAAACAGATCATATCGTAATTCCTCTGTCTGAAAAGCAGGTATGTGAATTTGCAGGAAACGCCTTGGAACTATCTGCGCCAAGTGGACGCGTTCTGGCGATTTCAGAACGTGCCATAAAAGCATTAACCAAAGAACAAATCACGATTATCGAAAGCTCTGCTGAGATATTACCTTTATCCATCCCAACCATCGAAACCGCAGGCGGCTCTGTCCGTTGCATGATCGCGGGCATTCATTTGTCTCCGCGCGAAATATAATTAAGGACCTAACATGACTGCACCTACTCCATCCAAGCTTGCCTATGTTCCCTTTGTCAGCGTCGACAATATGATGAAATTGATCCTGCGGACTGGTATAGAAACCGCACTTCAAGAATTGGCAGGATATATCGAAGAGGATTTTCGCCGTTGGGAGTTGTTTGATAAAACACCGCGTGTTGCTTCGCATTCTGCCGAGGGTGTTATTGAATTGATGCCAACATCCGACGGCGAAGTTTATGGTTTTAAATACGTCAACGGACATCCAAGCAATACAAAAGAAGGTCTACAAACAGTAACAGCCTTTGGCTTACTGGCTGATGTGGCCTCTGGGTACCCAGTTCTATTGTCAGAAATGACCGTTCTAACAGCACTACGCACGGCGGCCACATCAGCAATGGTGGCAAAGCACCTTGCACCCAAAAACTCAAAGACATTGGCTTTGATTGGCAATGGTGCACAATCAGAATTCCAAGCTTTGGCTATGAAAGCTATCGTTGGCGTGGAAAATATCCGTCTTTACGACATTGATAAAACTGCGACAGAAAAGGCTATGCGCAATCTCGAAAACATGGGTGTCACATTAACAGCCTGTAAATCACCGCAAGAGGCTATCGAAGGCGCTGATATCATCACCACCTGCACCGCCGATAAGCAATATGCGACAATTCTTACGGATAATATGGTCGGCGCTGGTGTCCACATCAATGCAATCGGGGGCGATTGCCCTGGTAAAACGGAGTTACACAAAGATATATTAAGTCGCTCTGATGTGTTCGTTGAATATCCACCCCAAACACGGATCGAAGGCGATATCCAACAAATGCCAGATGATTTCCCAGTAACTGAAATGTGGGAAGTAATCACAGGTAAAGTTAAGGGGCGTACAGATGATCGTCAGATCACATTATTTGACGGCGTAGGCTTTGCCATCGAAGATTTCTCAGCCTTACGATATGTAAAAGATAAGCTACAAGGCACTGATACATTTGAACAATTAGATATGATTGCTGACCCAGATGATCCTCGAGATTTATTTGGCATGGTCCAACGCGCTAAATAAGAAAAGGCTGGGGAAACCTAACCCAGCCTTTTACACCTGCTCAGGACACAGGTTCAAACCCAAAGTCTTTACGCAACGCGATCTTTGGGCTCTTTTCCAGAGAAGAAATCCGACAAGTTATCAAGCACGCGAAAGCCCATAGCTTCGCGTGTTTCAGTCGTTGCACTGCCAAGGTGTGGCAACAAAACAGCATTTTCACACTCAAAAAAATCTTTGGATATATTGGGTTCGCCATCAAACACATCAAGACCCGCTCCAGCAATTGTATTTGTTTTCAAAGCATCAACCAAAGCAGCTTCGTCAATCACTTCACCACGAGCTGTGTTAATCAAGAAAGCGTCTTTCTTCATCATCTCTAACTGCGGTTTTCCAATCAGATGTTTGTTATCATCACCACCAGGACAATGCAGCGATACAAAATCTGAACGCTGAAGCAACTCCTCAACAGAGTTTACCTGCATCGCATTGGTTTTAATCGTTACATCAGTACTGACTCTTGAACGGTTATAAATCACAACCTTCATGCCAAAGCCATAATGCGCACGTTTTGCCACTTCTTGACCGATACGGCCAAAACCGATGATACCGAGTGTTTTACCCGTCATACGCTTGCCTAGCAGATGCGTTGGTTGCCATCCACGCCATTGTCCTTGGCGCAACTGACGTTCGCCCTCGCCTGCACGACGTGCAGTCATTAACATCAAAGTTAATGTTAGGTCAGCAGTACAATCAGACAAAACATCAGGTGTATTCGTCACCATAATATTCGCAGTTTTCGCAGCATCGGTATTGATATGACTATAACCAACACCAAAATTCCCAACGATCTTTGTTGTTGGCTTGTCTAACTGAAACGCTTCGTCTGTAATTTTATCCGTCACTGTAGGTAAAATCGCATCAAAACGTGAAAATGCTTCACGGAATCCAGATTGAGAGATTGGAACACGTGCATCGCACATTGTGACATCATAACTTTCAACCATTTTAGCCTCGACCGCACGCGGCCAACGACATGTCACAAGAACTTTAGGTTTATTCGCCATGTTCCAACCCTCTCTCTAGATTACATTATGCTGGCAATGGTTTTGCCAATCACCGATGGATGCTCTGCAACAGTCACGCCAGCAGCAGATAGGATTTCTACCTTTTCGCTAGCACTTTCACCAAAGGCTGAGATAATTGCGCCCGCATGACCCATTGTACGACCTTTTGGTGCAGTCAAACCTGCGATATAGGCCACAACAGGTTTCTTCATATGATCGCGAATGTATTCAGCAGCCTCTGCTTCTTGTGGTCCGCCAATTTCGCCAATCAAAGCGATCACTTCTGTTTTTGGATCGTTTTCAAACAACTCAAGAATATCACGGAAGGATGATCCGTTGATTGGGTCGCCACCGATGCCAACACTTGTTGACACGCCGATACCAAGCTCTTTCAATTGCGACGCAGCCTCATAACCCAATGTGCCTGAGCGACCGACAATACCAACTGGGCCTTCATCATAGATATGCGGAGGCATAATCCCAAGGAACCCTTTACCTGGTGAAATTGTACCAGCACAGTTTGGACCTGTTAGTACCATACGTTTTTCAGCTTTATAGCGTTTCATATAACGCTTAACCCGCATCATATCTTGGGCTGGAATACCGTCTGTAATGCACACACAGTATTTAATACCAGCATCAGCCGCTTCCATAATACTGTCTGCTGCAAAAGGTGGTGGTACAAAAATAAGGCTAGCTTCTGCACCCGTTGCTTCGACGGCTTCTTTCACAGTGTTAAACACAGGAACGCCATTCACCACTTCACCACCCTTACCAGGTGTAACGCCTGCGACAACGTTGGTTCCGTAGTCCATCATTTCTTTTGCGTGAAATTGCGCCATACGGCCAGTAATGCCTTGAACCAATACTTTCGTATCATCGTTGATTAAAATGCTCATTTTATACGGCCTTCATTTCTACTTTGTTTGCCTTGTCGCCCTTCCATGCGGATACCACACGGTCAGCTGCTTCTTTTAGTGTGGATGCACGAATGATCGGCAAGCCACTTTCAGCAAGGATTTTTTGACCTTCTTCAACGTTTGTTCCAGACAAACGCACGATCACAGGAATATCGATTGGTTCATCACGTAATGCCTGAACAACACCTTCAGCAACCCAATCGCAACGGTTGATACCAGCAAATATATTAACCAAAATAGCTTCTACTTTTGCATCAGAACGTACCAAACGGAACGCCTTACCAACACGTTCTGGTGTAGCACCACCACCAATATCCAAGAAATTTGCAGGTTCGCCGCCCGAGATTTTAATCGTGTCCATTGTTGCCATTGCAAGACCAGCACCGTTTACGATACAACCAATGTTACCGTCCAAACCAACATAGCTTAGACCACGGTCAGCCGCGTGGCTTTCACGTGGATCTTCTTGACTTTTATCACGTAGTTCAGAGATTTGCGGGTGACGAAATAATGCATTATCGTCAAACGACATTTTTGCATCCAATGCAAAAACACGGCGATTCTTCGTGATAACCAATGGGTTAATTTCAACCATAGTCGCATCACGATCACGGAACGCTTGGTAACATCCCATCAATGTACGAACCATTTCTTGAGTAATTGATGGTTCGATATTTAGTTTAAACGCAATTTCACGCGCTTGGAATTCAACCAATCCCACAGCTGGGTCAATTGTTGCTCGGACAATAGAATCAGGCTTACTTTCAGAAATCTCTTCGATATCCATGCCACCCTCAGATGAAGCGACAATCATTATACGTTGAGATGTACGATCTAGCACAAAACCAAGGTAAATTTCGCGATCAATATTAATTCCAGCTTCGACATATAAACGATAAACACCTTTTCCTTCTGGTCCAGTTTGGTGTGTTACAAGCTTTTTCCCCAACATTGATGTTGCAGCTTCTTGAATTTCGACATCGTTAGAGCAAACTTTCACACCACCCGCTTTACCACGGCCACCAGCATGTACTTGCGCTTTGACAATCCATTTATCGCCGCCCATTTCACGAGCGCGGTATGCCGCTTGTTCTGGACTGTATGCCAATCCACCAGCAGGAACCCGAACACCGAACTCTTTTAGTATTTCTTTTGCTTGATATTCATGAATATCCATAAGCTTTTTCCTTATTCTGCAGCTAATGATTTTGAATAGTATGTGTCCAACCGCGCGTTCACTGCGGTTAAATCTAAACCAGAGTCCATTTTATTCATGGCTTCTGCGAAACGGTTTACAATATCTGTGATTGATGCGCGTGTGAGCTGATTCAAAATACCAATACGTATTTGTACAGGTGCTGAAAGCGTTGGCCAAATACCAAACCCTTCGGCGCGGCATGCTTGTACAAGCTCCATTTCACGACCTGCCAAGCTTTCTGGCAAATTCAGTACAACAAGACTGGTCATATTTGACGTCACTTCACAGCCCATTGCTGTAACAGCTTGGGTTAATGCAGCTTCATGATAAACATAGTTTGCCGCACGCTTTGCCAAACCTTCTTGTAATGTAATGCGCAATGCTTCGTGGAACGCAGCAACAGCATACCCTGAATGTGTACGGTGATATGTACCTTTTTCAACATCGGCACCATCAACGATAGCCCAGTGACGTGCTTCCAAGATTGGGTGATGTACGAATGTACGGCAACCAGATGCTTTCAATGTTTCAATATATTGATCAGTAAAGCTCACTGGCGCATACGTCAGCGGTAAACACAAAACACCTTTTTGCGGGCAAGATGCCCAGCCTGCAATACCAGGGAAGTCATCAATTGCAAAGTTTTCAACACCAAGCGAAGATACTGCATCGATCAGACCCATTGAGCCGTGGCGCACGCAAGCATCAGAGAAACCCTGAATGTCGTTAATGCGACCTGAACCAGTTTCCCAATGCGCCATAAAGGCCCATTTTGGTTTGTATTCAGCCAAAGCAGCCTCAACCATCTCGCCTGTTACCGATTGTCCGTGCGGAACATCAATAACAACAACGCTAGCTGCTTTCGGATTTAAACTATCTGCTGCTAATTCTTCGGCGGTCGCAGCTTTCATGTTCAATGTCAGCGCATCAATACCCGAAAAAGTACCGTTTGCAAAAGCAACAACAGTATCACCTGGCATCACAGCACTGAACATACAATCCAAACCGCTCCAACCTGTACCGGCAACACCGAATGTGTATGTATTATTTGTGCCAAACAGACTGCGAAGCATAAATTTGCATTCAACCATGCCACGCAAAACATCTGGCTGCATATGATCTGCCATACCTGCATTAGCAAAAGCTTGCAGAACCCGTGCATCAGTGTTGCCAGGTCCAGGACCTGCTGCAAGTGTCTCAGGAATTACAAGTTGCGGGAAAATCGAGTTAGTGGTCATATAAACGCGCTTTCTGTGGTGAGCCCATAAGGCTGGATTGATCAGTTACGTATCAAGAAATCAAAGTAACGATTTTCCTACAACCTCCCTTACTACCGTAATAGTAAGCCTAATAGGATAGTTAAAAACCTATGCTTTTGAGTTGATTTATCAATGTATACGATTATATACTATAAGAATGGGTAGGTTTTGTCGCCTACCAACAATAAGGAGTCGCATTCCATGACCTTAAGTAAACCAAAGCCAATCGAGATTATTTTGGCAGACCCGAATCCATTAATCTTATCAGCCATGTCTGAAAAATTCGCGGCCGACCCACGATTCTCACTGGTATCGACCGTCGTTAATGCCGAAAGTTTCATCTCTACTGTGATGCGTGTTCCTGTGGATTTGGGCATCATCTGCTGGAATTTGCCACAACTGGGTGGCGAAAAGATTATCGAGATATTACGCGATCATCCCACGGCCCCAAAATTATTAGTCTATTCTCAGAACAACTCCCAAGATGTGCCTCGCCGTGCTCTTGCAGCAGGGGCTGCTGGTTATTGTGACAAAAGCCAAACGGTTGAAGAATTGTTAAGTACCTGCGCATCTGTTGCAGCAGGTAAAATGGTGTTTCCGTTTTTAGACATCAGAGAGTTACAAGCCGACCCATTATTTTCGCTTACCAAGCGCGAACGCACAATGCTCCAATCCTTAGCCGACGGTATGACAAATAAAGAGTTGGCAACACACTTTAGCATTTCAATAAATACGGTAAAATTTCACTTATCCAATCTCTATGAAAAACTAGAAGTAAAGAACCGCTCTCAAGCCATCGCATTTTACTATTCCAGACGACTAGATCAAAGCAAAGGGCCACCAGCCGGAACTGAGTTACGGTCTGAGTAACGTGCGAAAACGTCGCATGTAAACATCGTTGACAGAATCCCCTTTTTAACGATTTCAATCCTATCCCGAACGGAAGCGATAATCTGAAGGGATATTTTTAATGAGCTTTTACACAATCGAACCAGCCCAAGCACGCCTAAATAGAAGCGAGTTAGCCGTACCAGGAAGTCAGCCTCAAATGTTTGAAAAGGCTGCAAAATCTGACGTTGATGTTATCTTTCTTGACCTAGAAGATGCGGTTGCTCCTGATGACAAAGAACAAGCCCGTAAGAACATTATCGAAGGTCTAAATGACATCGACTGGGGAACTAAATCTATGTCCATCCGCATCAACGGATTGGACACACACTACATGTACCGCGATGTAGTGGACATTGTAGAGCAAGCTGGCGAGCGCCTAGATTTGATCATGATCCCGAAAGTAGGCACGGCTTCTGACGTCTATGCAATCGACATGTTGGTGACTCAAATTGAAGACGCAAAAGGGTATAAAAAACGCATCGGTTTTGAGCACATTATTGAGACAGCTTTAGGCATGCAAAATGTTACCGAAATCGCGGCTGCTTCTAAACGTAATGAGAGCCTTCATTTTGGTGTTGCAGACTATGCTGCCAGCACCCGTGCACGTACAACAGTTATCGGTGGTGTGAACCCTGATTATTCCGTTCTAACGGACCCTGCCGAAGATGGTTCTCGCGATATACACTGGGGGGATATGTGGCACTACGCATTGGCACGCATGGTTGTTGCAGCTCGTGCAAATGGTTTACGTCCAGTCGATGGTCCATTCGGTGATTTCTCTGATCCAGATGGTTATGTTGCCGCTGCAAAACGTGCAGCTGTGCTGGGTTGTGAAGGAAAATGGGCCATTCACCCAAGTCAAATCGCGTTGGCAAACGAAGTAATGAGTCCATCTGAAGCTGAAGTGACAAAAGCAAACCGCATTATTGAAGCAATGGCGCAAGCTGCTGCTGAGGGTAAAGGTGCTGTTTCTTTGGATGGCCGCCTAATTGATTATGCATCCATTCGCCAAGCCGAAGTATTGGTGGAGAAAGCCAAGCAAATCGCAGGTAATTAAAATATTAGGGCTGTTTGGCTTCCCAAGCAGCCCACGCCTCAGGCGTATCTAAATCCATGATAACCGCATCATCCATTTGAACTTCATGCACGGCATCAGGAACAGATTTCAGGATGGATTTAGCGCCAACATCCCCTTCAAGTGCCGTTAGATTCTCAAGATATGCGGCATCAAATAAAACAGGGTGGCCACGCGATCCATTTTGTGTAACAGGGCAGAGAATTGGGCTGCCTTCAAGAGTATTATACATATTTATCAATGTGTTAAAATGATCTGTTGTTAAATCAGGCATATCTGAAAATGCCACAAAAACACTCTTTGGAGTATGATCTAATGCCAATAGCCCTGCCCGTAATGATGCCGACATTCCAAGATCAGCATCCGTAGCTTCAACAATTGTAACAGACATTCCAACAAGGGCTTTACGATGTTCATCCGCGTCTTTGCCAATTACAACAACACAGTTTTTAGCATCTGAATTCAGCGCCGTTTGCGTACAATGACGTAATAAGGGGATACCATTCACAGTACGTAATAGCTTATCATCGCCACGCATCCGCTTAGACCGTCCAGCTGCTAACATAATAATTGTTGCTCCTGAGTTTGGTTCTATTTTTTTCAACCGTGGCTGTATGCGGTCAGGGATTTCTTTTAACAAACCACCTACCCCCATCTTTGCAATATCATCCGTCTCTACAGGCAAATCTGCACAAAGCCGTTCCAAAACCCAATCCACTCCGTTCAATGCAGGTGATCGCGCACATCCAGGTAGGCCAACCACTGGGCGCCCTTTGTGTTCGGCAAGAACCAACAAATTACCTGGATCAACAGGCATACCAAATCGCGTTACAGTTCCTCCTGCAGCCACGACACCTGTAGGGACGACATCATGCCGATCCGATGTTGCAGATGCCCCTAGGATCAAAACCATATCATTACAGGAGTTTTGAATTGCTTCTGACACTGCATCTTCGGTATGCCTAACAACAGAACAGCTATTCACTTCCAATCCCAAAGGAGCAACTCGGTTTTTAATAACGCTTTCAGCTTTAGTTAAAAGAGTAGATTTAAACCCTTTTGTCTTTGTCAAAATCACATCACAACTTCTTACTTTAAAACCATGAACCTTAAAGGTTTTATCATTAATTAAGCCAGCAGAACGTCTTAATAATACATCCCGAACCGCATAAGAGATAATCTTTAAAGTTGCCAATAACATGCCCTTTCGAACACGCGTATAATTCGGCAAAGTTGCTATCGTAATAGTTTCATGAACGGTATTAAAAGCCTCTATAGTTTCAGGGCACAAAGACAAAACTCCATCGCATTGTGCAATCAGATTAATACGCCCTGCCACAGGAGAAGTCGCTTGCATATTTGCGCCAGTAAAGGCATCCGCCAGCATTTGAACGGCCTGATCTTCAACGACATCTCCTTGTTCCAACATAGCAACCGTAACAAAATGCTGCCCTGCGTCTGACAACAGACTGGTATCTACATCCGTAATGACGCTGCCTTTTTTCAAAGTACCCCCTGCTACTTTGATTGAATGAGCCAAAATATGGCCCCGAGCTTGCGCCACATCTACAGACTGAAACTTCATGGACGTGTCTCAGGCTTTCGCAATCGTTCGGTAATCTCTGCCATAATTGAAATCGCAATTTCTGCAGGGGTTTTCGATCCTATGTCCAAACCAATTGGCCCATGAATTCTGATAATATCATCCATGGTAAAACCTTCGCCTTCCAGTTGCTTGATACGTTTTGCGTGCGTTTTCTTTGACCCAAGTGAGCCAATATAAAACGCATCCGAGCGCAAGGCAGTAGCCAGTGCGGGTGTATCAATCTTGGGATCATGACTGAGTGTCACCACAGCACATTGCGCATCAAGACCAATTTTCTCCAAAGCCTCATCTGGCCAAGCATCGATAAAGGTTTCATCTGGAAACCGTTCAGAACTGGCAAAACTTTCGCGTGGGTCAATCAGATATGTATCATAGCCAGCCATTCTAGCCATTGAGGACAGGCTTTGGGCTATATGAACAGCACCCACAATAATCATACGCAGATTTGGATCATAGGACTGTACAAAATGACCATTCTCTAAATCCATAGACTCCGGGTCATTTAATACTTTTCGTGTCCACTCAGTGAGATTAATACTCATAACTAATGGCTTACGCGCGTTATGTGCGTCAACCACTTGATCGATTAAGCTTACGTCGGGCCCTTCACCAATGCCAATTGGCTCAATAAGGATTTTGATGTCTCCACCACAGCCCAAACCAACTGCGAAAGCGTCTTCGTCGGTTACTCCGTATTCTAAAATACGGCATTTCCCGTCTTCAATCGCGGCTTGCGCCTCTAAAATGACAGCACCTTCGACACATCCACCTGATACTGAGCCTTGAAACGTTCCATCAGCGGCAATCGCCAGTTGTGATCCAACACCACGCGGTGCTGATCCCCATGTGGCAATCACAGTGGCTAAAGCAGCGCCTTGTCCTGCAGCAATATAAGATTGCGCTACTGTTGGCATATGGTTTGAAATTGTCATAGAGCAGCCATCATTTTCTGTTTCAGTCCTGTGTATCTTATATCTGATAAGAGATCTGTTAAATCTCGCATTGAATTTAAGCTGTGACAGGCCACAAATTCATCTACAAAAGGCAGCATTGTTCGAATGCCTCTCGCTTGCGGTTCAAATTGATCATAGCGCAGTAATGGGTTCAACCAAACCAAGTGCCGGCATGACAACCGTAATCGCGTCATCTGGGCCTTTAGCATGTCCCGATCTCCACGTTCCAAGCCATCAGTTACCAATAAAACAACAGCATTTGTTCCTAAAACACGTCGTGACCAATCTTTATTAAAGCTTTGTAAACTTTCGCCAATCTTGGTGCCACCATCCCAGTCTTGCACCTCTTGCCCAACAGCATTTAACGCAGCATCTGGGTCTTTCAAGCTTAAGGATTTGGTAATATTTGACAAACGTGTCCCAAAGGTAAAGGCGTGAACCTGTGCCCAGCCTTTACCTTGTTTTAATGCCATAGAATGAATAAAATGCATCATCATACGCGAATATGTGGACATTGATCCCGATATATCCGTCAAAATCACCAGATTGGGCACTTTGGGGCGCGACTTACGCTTTGGTAGCTTTAAAACTTCACCACCAGTACGTCTTGCCCTGCGCATAACAGCACGGGCATCAACCTTAGAACCATGTGATGTCATCATAAACCGTCTAGACGCCAGCTTTGGTGTTTCCAAATACATATTCGCGATGGCTTTTTCAGCTTCTTTGATCTCAGCATTCGTCATCTGCTCAAAATCCATGGCATTGAGGCGTTCGTTTTGTGAAATAGTAAACTGCGCATCCAACGTCAGCTGATCCTCTGCCATTCTTGGCTCGAATTGATCACTCCCCCCTAAAACAGCATCTGAAGCCCGCGTTTCAGCGGCCTTTGGTTTCTTGGGCTCTTCCACGGTTTGCATCATAGGCAACATGTTTTGAATCATGTTTTCTAAAACTTCAGGGTCACGCCAAAACATATTGAAAACTTGTTGAAAAACTTGAATATGATCCGCTCGTGTAATTAAACATGCTTGGAGGGTTGCATAGAAATCTGCGCGCTTGGTAAAACCTACGGTTTGGATGGCCCGGATCGCATCATTAAGTTGGGCTGACCCAACCGGCACTTCGGCGCGGCGCAAGGCGCGGCAAAAATAAATGATATTCTGCGCCAATCGCCCTTCTCTGTTCAAAGCTGTTACAGTCATCCCGCGGCACGTAAATCGCTGCGCGTGGCCTCCAGTATACGGGTCACTTCGGAGCCTTGGATTTTAACAATATCATCCTGATACTTCAAAACAGCGCCAATCGTGTCTGACACCACCTCTGGTGACAAGGATATAACATCCAACGCTATAAGACATTTCGCCCAATCAAGCGTTTCAGCAAGGCCGGGCGCCTTGAACAAATCCTCATTCCGCAAACGTTGTACAAACCCCACAACTTCATGGCTTAACGTTGTGGCGGCTTCTGGCACTCGAGCATTCAAAATTTCCAATTCGCGGTCAAAATCAGGGTAATCCACCCAATGATACAAGCATCTGCGCTTCAACGCATCATGCACTTCACGTGTACGGTTTGATGTCAAAATCACAATCGGTGGTTCTGGTGCTTTGATTGTCCCTATTTCAGGCACTGTCACCTGATAATCCGACAAAGCTTCCAACAAAAACGCTTCAAACGGCGCATCAGTGCGATCAATTTCATCAATCAACAGCACGGGTGGGCCATTTTCATGAGGTTCTATCGCCTGAAGTAAAGCCCGTTTAAACAAGAACTTATCTGCATAGATATCAACATCATCGCCACCTGCTCGCATTGCCAGCATTTGAGCGGCAAAGTTCCATTCATAAACAGCTGTTGAGGCATCTAGACCTTCATAACATTGTAAACGGATCAAATCACGCCCCAGTCCAGAGGCAATTGTTTTAGCAAGTTCCGTTTTCCCAACACCTGCTTCCCCTTCCAAAAAGATAGGGCGGTTCAAGCTAAGAGAGAGAAAGGCCAAAGTCGCAAGACTACGATCACAAACATAATCTTGTTTGCGCAGCATATTGAGTGTTTCATCAATGGATTTGGGTAAAGGTGAGGTCATTTGAAAACTATAGCTATTCCAGCCCCATTGAACAGGGCTGGAATAATTTACCTTATGCGCAACCAGCCACAGCGCGGCGCGCCATAACTTTTACGAGGTTGGCACGGTACGTGGCATCACCGTGCATATCAGAGAGTAAACCTTCTGATCCGACTTGAACATCAACCAGAACATCCGCACTCCAATCTGCACCAAGAGCTACTTCCATATCGGATTGACGATAAACGCCGTCCGATCCAGCACCTGTGATTGCAACACGCGCACCACCTGACGTTTGTGCAGCAAAGACGCCAACCATCGCATAGCGTGACGCGGGGTTTGGGAATTTTGCATAGGACGCTTTAGTTGGTGCATCAAAGCTGACGCTAACAATAACTTCATCCTCTTCTAGGGCTGTTTCAAACAACCCAACAAAGAAATCATCTGCTGAAATCTCGCGTGTATTCGTCGTGATTGTAGCACCCAAAGCCAACAATGCCGCTGGGTAATCTGCTGCTGGGTCATTATTGGCAATTGAACCACCAATCGTGCCTTTATGACGCACAGCTGGATCACCGATACCAGCAGCCAGACAGGCCACACTACCGCATTTAGCTTGTAAATCAGCGTTTCCAGCCACTTCTGCATGGGTTGTTGCAGCCCCAATGGTCACGACCGATCCGCTGATGTTAATTCCATGCATGTCAGCAATTCCGCTAACATCCACCAGATCAGAGGGTGCAGCTAAGCGCACCTTCATTGTTGGCATTAAAGTTTGACCACCAGACAGTAATTTACCGTCATCTGATTTCCCAATTAAGGAAACGGCATCTGCTATGCTTGAAGCTTTATGATATTTTGTCTCATACATGATCGTTCTCCTTATTCTGCTGCTTGTTTGGCGCTTACAGCTTGTAAGGCGGCCCAAACTTTTGACGGGGTTGCTGGCATTGACAGATCGTTATTACCGATCGCATCCGTTATGGCATTAATCACCGCAGGCGGCGACCCAATCGCCCCTGCTTCACCACAACCCTTCATACCCAATGGGTTTCCAGGGCACTCAGTGGACGCATGATGTACCGAGTAATTCGGCAGGTCGTCCGCACGTGGCATTGCGTAATCCATATAAGACGCTGACAATTGCTGTGCGTCATCATCATAGACAACACCTTCTAGTAACGCTTGACCGATCCCTTGGGCAAGACCGCCGTGAACCTGACCTTCAACAATCATCGGATTGATGATCGTGCCAAAGTCATCGGAAGCTACAAATTGGATAATATCTGTCACACCCGTTTCAGGATCGACTTCAACTTCACAAATGTAACAACCAGCTGGGAAGGTAAAGTTGGATGGGTCATAGAAAGATGTTTCTTTCAAACCCGGCTCCATACCTTCTGGCAAATTATGGCCTGTATAAGCTGCTAAACCAACTTCATGCCAACCCATGGTTTTATCCGTGCCAGCGACTTTAACTTCGCCACCTTCGATGACAATGTCATCTTCGGATGCTTCCAGAACATGAGCCGCAATTTTCTTTGCCTTGGCTTCCACTTTATCAAGCGCCTTGAAAATAGCTGACATACCAACCGCACCAGAGCGTGATCCATAAGTTCCCATACCGAACTGCACTTTATCAGTATCGCCATGCACAATCTGAATATTTTCAGTCGGCAAACCGAAACGTTCAGCAACAATTTGAGTGAATGTTGTTTCATGCCCCTGACCGTGGCTATGTGATCCTGTCAGCACTTCAATCGTGCCAACTGGGTTCACGCGCACTTCCGCACTTTCCCACAGACCAACACCAGCGCCTAAGCTGCCAACAGCGGCGGATGGCGCAATACCACAAGCCTCAATATAGTTGGAAAATCCTATACCACGTAATTTACCACGTGATGCAGCTTCTGTTCTACGAACTTCAAACCCATCATAATCGGCCGCTTTCATGGCCTGATCTTGGTTGGTTGCGAAATCACCAGAATCGTAAGTCATGATAACAGGGGTTTCATGTGGGAATGACGTCACAAAGTTTTTGCACCGCAGCTCCACTGGACTGACACCCATTTCACGGGCAGCCGTTTCCATAATGCGTTCTACCAAATAACACGCTTCTGGGCGGCCTGCTCCACGATAGGCATCCACAGGAACAGTGTTGGTATAAACCGCTTGTACATCGCACTGAACAACTACCGACGAAAGTCGGTAGTTGTTCAGTTCCGTAATATGTGCAGCCCCTGCCAATGCAGCTTCTGTCGGCGCTAAATCACCAATCTCCCAATCAAACACCAAATTACCAGGTGCATTTTCATGGATTTCGGGCGCTCCATCAGCAATCGCATTCATCGATTGCGCCACTGCTGGTAGAATTTTGCAATCCACTTCAACCGCTTCTGCGGCATTGCGTGCTTGCTCAATACTGTCTGCAATCACAACAGCCACAGCATCACCCACATAACGTACTTTATTGGTTGCCAAAGCAGACCAAGCACCCATGTTCATGCCACTGCCATCTTTTTGTGTGACAGCCCAACCACAAATAATGTTGCCAATACCGTCGCCAGTCAGTTGTTCTCCATTCAAAACATCAACAACACCATCCATTGCTTTCGCGGCAGAGGCATCAATGCCTTTCACTTCTGCATGTGCATGGGGTGAGCGTACAAACGCTGCATAGGCTTGGTTAGGCTCTACGATGTCATCCGTATAGCGGCCTTTGCCCATTAAAAATCTTTTGTCCTCTTTGCGCAGGACGCGTGCGCCTATTCCTTCAGTCATAGTCGTTCCTCCCTATGCGTTTCTCATCTTGGACGCACCGTCCACGATGGCTTTGACAATGTTATGATATCCCGTGCAGCGGCAAATATTGCCTTCCAGCTCGTGGCGAATAGCATCTTCGGTCAATTCTTTACCGTCAGCCTGATAGCGTTTGACCATATCTGTCGCAGTCATAATCATACCTGGCGTACAGAACCCACATTGTAGACCGTGATTTTCTTTGAACGCCGTTTGCATCGGGTGCAATTCAGCACCTGCAATGCCTTCAATCGTTGTCACATCGGCACCATCAGCAGCCGCAGCTAACATCGTACAAGATTTCATCGCTTTGCCGTCAACATGCACCACACAAGCACCGCACTGGCTGGTATCACAACCAACATGCGTTCCTGTCAGTCGCAGATGTTCTCGGATATATTGCACCAGCAAGGTGTTGTCGGGAACGTTTGCCTTCACGGCTTTTCCGTTCACTGTCATTGATACTTCAGTCATCGTTATCCTCCCTATTCATCGGGGCATCTGCCCTAATCGTTGGTACTTCGCGCGGTTTAACCTTCGGCACTCTCTTCTTGAGCTGCCAAAGCATCGCGGAAATTTGCAAAAAACTTATCTGCCAGTTTAGCAGCCGTAGATTGTATTAATCTTGATCCCATTTGGGCAATTTTACCGCCCACTTGTGCATTCGCCTGATATGTCAGAATGGTTTCATCACCATCTTCCGTCAATTGAACATCGGCCCCACCTTTGGCAAAGCCCGCCACACCACCTTGGCCTTCGCCAACAATGGAGTATGCATTTGGTGGATCAAGGTTTTCTAAAGTCACATCCCCACTGAAACGCGCTTTAACTGGTCCAATTTTCAATGCAACCTTTGCTGACATTTCCGTATCGGATGATTTATTCAATTCTTCGCACCCAGGGATGCAATGCTCTAAAACCTCTGCATCGTTTAGCGCAGCCCAAACTTCGGCTTTGGATGCGGCAATACGGTATTCGCCTGATAATTCCATAAAATATTAGTCCTCCTGCCTAAAGTTAAGACGCGGGCGACCGATGACTGTCAAGATTTGCGCTGATCACAAATAGACATACACAAGAATAAACATCCGAGACTGTCTCAGATGTGAGACAATCAGGTATTTAGATCGTGTTTCTTTAGCATTCTATAAAATGTAGCGCGGCTCACGCCTAATTCTTTAGCCGCAGATGTCATATTACCTTGCGCTCTCGAAATCGCTTTTCTAAGGGCGGATCTTTCAGCGCTTTTCAAGCCAGAGGATCGCGAATTCCCAGTGATCAAATCATCATGAGGGATCGGTATAGTAAAGGTTTCGCCATACAGATTTAACATCCGACGCGCAGCGCGGTTAGCCCCGATAATGAGGTCATCACGATCAGACGCCAACAACGGTGTACCCAAAGCACTGTATCCTTCTGCCACAACAATCTGCGCATTGTTAAAAGAAGCCCTAAAGTATTCGGTCTCAATATGATTGGCTGTATTGGAGACAAGAGAGGTCAAAACCTGTGCAAATTCCTTTTGCAAATCATTACGGGCACTGGACACATCTAAAACAGCCATAATGTTTCCGTCAGAGTCAAAAATAGGCGCCCCCATACAGGTCATACCTATATTCTTTGCCCGAAAATGCTGATCTCTATGAATCAAAATAGGGCGCTCTTCAACAACACAGGTCCCCACTCCATTCGTGCCTTGGCAGTCTTCACTCCAGACGCTGCCAGTACTTAAACCCCATTGATCAAAATCAGCTTGATCCACATCATTCATCAAACAATTCAGGATCACACCATTCTTATCTGTCAAAACCACACAACACCCAGTTTGACCAACAGTCATAAACAGTTGTTCAAGGATTGGTTTGGATAGATGGATCAGCAATTCAACCTTTTGACGGGCCTCTAACAGCTCTCGCGCAGTAACACGCCGCGCTAAATTACGCTGGCTAGGTGTCACGGCAATCGCTTGAAAAAGTGGGGATTCCCTTAGCGGGTGATATGTGATTCTCTGGTCATTGAAATGACATTCGGAGCCTCCCATGATCTCAGCCAATATCCTCGACCATTTTTCTGCCATTGAAGACCCACGCCAGAGCTGGAAAACTGTTTATCCACTACCCGAAATCCTACTGATTGTGCTCTGCGGTGTTATGGCTGGTGCTGATGATTTTGCCGAAATAGCCCGATGGGCGGACCGAAAATTGAAATTCTTGCGTGGGTTTCTACCCTTCAAAGATGGCATCCCATCTCATGACACGCTCAATGATGTGATGAACGCGATTCCCGCTGACCTGTTTAGCGAATGCTTCGTTTCCTGGGTTGCGGCCTTGCGCGATGGCGATGATGAGATCGTGGCAATTGACGGCAAGTCGTCACGCCGTGCGCATGGTGAGGATGGCCGCGCCCTGCATCTGGTTTCAGCTTGGGCAACGCGTCAGAGATTGGTCTTGGGGCAAGAATCCTGTGACGAGAAAGAGAATGAAATCAGCGCGATACCTCGACTACTGGCGCGGCTTGAGTTGAAAGGCGCGCTGGTCACGATTGATGCAATGGGCTGCCAACACGGTATTGCTGCGGCGATCCTCGCACAAGGCGCAGACTATCTTTTGGCGCTTAAAGGCAACCAAAAATCACTGCATGAAGAGGTGAGGCTCTATTTCGACCAGACCAGTGGTTTGGAAACCCATGAAACCACCGATGCCGATCATGGGCGGATAGAAATCCGTCGTGCCTATGTCAGTCATGATGTAGAGTGGCTGCGCCCTGATCGGTCTGAGCCTGGCGCACCAAGGTTTCCAGGCCTCGCCGCTATCGGCATGATCGAGGCCGAGGTCAAACAC
This sequence comes from Amylibacter sp., assembly GCA_965206885.1. Lineage (GTDB taxonomy): Bacteria > Pseudomonadota > Alphaproteobacteria > Rhodobacterales > Rhodobacteraceae > Amylibacter. The sequence goes on from CBDBLJ010000019.1 coordinate 1,008,544, forward strand.
AAAGGTAAAACCAGTTTCTCGCGACGTTACTATCTGTCCTCCGCACCGCTCTCAGCCAAGCAATTCCTGCGCGCCACACGCGCCCATTGGGGTGTGGAAAATCGCCTGCACTGGGTGATGGATGTGGTGTTTCACGACGACCTGATGCGCTTGCGGACCCAAAATGGCCCCGCCAACATGGCTCTGATGCGACATAGTGCAATCAACATCTTCAAGCAAGTCGGCGATACGGCCAGTCTGAAAATACGAAGAAAAACAGCCGCTTGGGATGATAGTTACCTAAAAGCCGCAATCAAAGGTGAAGGCTGAAATCTTCAAGCGATTGCCGTGAATAATCACGCTTGCAACACCGCTTTATGCAGGCCCGATTGAACGCGCTTGTAACGCTTCTGACCGCCAGAATGCATCCCGTTCAATGTGTGCTTGTATTGACCAAGTTGCCCAAGGTCGGCTGTCAAACGGCGATCAAAAACAAGCTGCCAAATTCTTCTCAAATCCGCAGCTGGCACAAGACACACGTCAGTCTGATAACAGCTCAAAAGAAAGTTTTTGGCTGCGATATAAAGAGTGGGGTCAGGTTGCTGCCCAGCAATGCCAACCATCCTAAGACAGCTCTTTAATAAGCCCTCTGCTGGCCTCTTCGATTAAATCAAAAACATCCTCAAAATTATCCTCGTAATACGGATCAGGCACTTCGGTAAGTGGTTGATTTGGCGCGTATTCTAGGAACAATTTGACCGTGGCCTTACTCCCACAAGGGGCGATAGATTTTAGGTTGTTTAGGTTGCTGTAGTCCATAGCAAGGATCAAATCATATGTCTCAAAATCCGACTGTAAAATCTGGCTGGACCGTTGATGCGACAGATCATAACCACGCGTCAGTGCCTCTGCCATCGCACGGCGATCTGGTTGTTCCCCAATATGCCAGCCGCTTGTGCCAGAGCTGTCTATAATGACATCTAAACCCGCCTGTTTCGCCAAGCCTCTAAACACACCTTCGGCGGTTGGAGAACGGCAAATATTCCCAAGGCAAACAAACATAATTTTAGGGGGCATAGTAACGTCCTTGATCTGGCTTTAAGGCAACCTAGCGGATCAGGAAATAACGGTCGAGCGCAGTTTGCACCCGACCGTTAAAATATTAGTGGTGTGCTTCGTCAGATGCTGGTTTACGGTTCAAATCCACAGGGACTTGAACCGTGATTTCCCCAGCATTTTCAAAGGTTAAGGTAATTGAAACCGTATCACCTTGGTTCAAAGCATGTTTCAAGCCCATCATCATAACATGGTCGCCGCCACGCTTCAGATGTGCATCACCGCCAGCAGGAACTTCAAAACCATCTTTGTCTGGGCGCATCAACATAACCCCGTCATGTCCTTCAATATGCGTGTGCAATTCAGCTTTATTCGCAACGTCTGTTGTAACAGCAATTAAGCGGTCATCTGTAGCGTTATAATTCTTGATCACCATGAATGCAGCGCCCGCTTTTGCAGAGGCACCATTCGAACGAACATAAGCCCCTTCGACAACGACACCTTCAGTCGGCGTTGCCTCTTGTGCAAACATAGACTTGCCATCTGCTTGGTGTTTTAAAACAACCCCAAGAAACACAAGTGCAGCTAAGACAACGATGCATGCAAGAACAATTGCAAATACACCTGATTTTTGTTTTTCAGCCATTTTTCAATCCTCTTTAAATTTATATCAACTGAGCGGAACTTAGCCCTATCAGTCCTGAGTCCAACAGGACAAAAAGAAGCGGCCCCAAAGTTCCCTTTGAGGCCGCAAAATCTTTTAAAACCAAAGAGCTTAAGCTGTTTGAGCTTTTGCAATGTCTTTCTTAACTTTCAAAGCGTTTGCAGACAATTCACTGTCTTTCGCTTTAGCCAAGAACGCATCAAAACCACCGCGGTGATCAATTGTGCGCAATGCAGCCGCAGAAATGCGGAACTTGAATGAACGGCCAAGCGTATCGCTTGCCAAAGTCACATCATTCAGGTTCGGCAAAAAACGACGTTTAGTTCTATTTTTAGCGTGGCTGACATTGTTGCCAGTCATTGGACCTTTACCAGTCAATTCGCAAACACGTGACATGTCTAGCTTCCTTGCATTTGTCCAACGGGCCCTTTGCCCCTTGGCACTTGAATTTCGAGCCGCACCTTTATGCCCGATATTGTTGGGCGTCAAGGGATTCTCTGGCTGTAATCGTGAATTTATCCCCAACTACAACATTGTGGTATCCTTTGACAGGTCACGGCATAAAATTCAAGAGCCAAACAAAATGGTAATTCAAGCAACAAACACAGATTTATCAGCTAATTCATGCCTTATATAGGGTTTTTTCTGCGAATACCTGCGCATTATACGCCCGAGATTGATTTTTAATGTGATTCATTTCAACTTTGTTAAATAGCGTGAAGAGACCCCTCTTATATTTATAGAAATTGGTTCATAAGTTGGCACAAACAATAAGTTCGGAGTATCCGATGAAATCTATCGTGCAGTCATTTTCCCTCATAGGGGCCCTAACCTTTGCAAGCAGTGCACAGGCGGAGAATATAAGTCTAAACCTTTACGCCTTTGGTATTAAAGCAGGAACAATCACTGTGAACGCAGCTGAAACCCCTAATGCCTATGCCGTGCGCGGTGCCGTAACGCCTACCAGGCTGTTAAAAAAGATCAAAGACATTGGGTATACAGGCTCTGCAACAGGTGTAATCAAAAGGAATTCACACCAAGTCCGCAAGTATTCTGGCAACGCGCGCACTGGGTCACGCAATTCCGTCGTAAACATGCGTTGGAGAAATGGTCGCCCGATTGTGGATGCTTATAAACCAGAACGTGCAAGGCGCGATTATGATCTGACACCTTCCAAACAAAGTGGCACGATTGACCTGCTGTCTTCGGCTTATTTGACCTTCAAAACGGCAACTCCTGAAACATTATGCAACTCCAAGCGTAAGATGTTTGATGGGCGTCGCTTATCTGAATTATCATTGGGGAAGCCAAAAATATCAGGCAGAATAGCCACATGCAGCGGTAATTATAAACGTCTTGCAGGCTTTTCACCCGATAAGATGAAAAAGAAGGTCAACTTTCCATTCTCTGTGCGCTATGAGCAGAATGATGATGGAACATACCGCTTTCAAGAATTTACCGCTGATGCCTCAATCGGCAAGATCCGCGCAACACGAAAGTAAAGCGCTATGAGTGCAGTTCTGCCGATTGAAGCAGCTCTGCCCGATCTGTTGGCTGCGTTGCAATCTGATAACCAAGCCGTCCTCCAAGCGCCACCTGGTGCAGGTAAAACCACGCGTATTCCCCTTTATTTATTAGAACAATCTTTGTTCGACCGTAAAATCTTAATGCTAGAACCCAGGCGCATGGCCGCACGTGCAGCAGCCGAACGGATGGCAGATTTGTTGGGGGAACCTGTTGGGCAAACCGTTGGTTACCGTATGCGCGGGGATAACAAATCATCAGCCAATACAAAAATCGAGGTCGTGACTGAGGGTATTTTGACCCGCATGATCCAAAGTAACCCTGAATTACCAGATATATCTTGTGTAATCTTCGATGAATTTCATGAACGCAGCTTACAAGCCGATCTTGGATTAGCTTTATCATTGGAAATTCGCAGCGCTTTGCGCGAAGACCTGTGCATCATCGTCATGTCAGCCACATTAGATGCTGCTCCTGTGGCAAAATTGATGGGGGGTGCGCCTATTGTAACCTCGATGGGTAAATCTTACCCCGTGACACAACACTTCTTACCACGACCATGGGCGCAACACGGCCGTAAAGGGCCACGATTGGAAGATGCCACAGTAACGTTGATCAAAACAGCCGTATCTGAAACCGAAGGTGGTGTTCTGGTATTTCTACCTGGTGCAGGTGAAATCAACCGCGTTCAACAGCTTTTGGGAAAGTCATTAGGATCAGAGGTTACTGTAATACCTCTTTATGGTGCGATGCCATTCAAAGATCAGCGCGCAGCTATTGAACCACCGAAATCTGGACGCAAAGTGGTTTTGGCAACATCTATTGCGGAAACATCTCTAACCATCCCAGATATCCGCGTAGTCGTCGATGCAGGCCGCGCGCGCCGTGCGCAATTCGATGGCAACTCTGGCATGTCTCGCCTTGTCACCCAGCGCGTGACCAAAGCCGAATCCACACAACGCGAAGGTCGCGCAGGTCGTGTGGCAGAGGGTGCATGTTATAAACTTTGGACCAAAGGCGAAAATGGTGGCATGGCTGCATTTCCGGAGCCTGAAATACGGTCTACAGACCTGACAGGTTTGGTTTTAGAATTAGCCCTCTGGGGTACCAGCGACCCTACAGAAATGGCATTCCTTAGCCCGCCACGCGAAACTGATTTTGCAACGGCGCAAAACTTACTCAGCATGCTTGGAGCCTTGGATGTCGAAGGTCGCATTACAAATTACGGACGTAAGCTTGCGACACAACCCACACATGCACGTTTGGCACATATCTTGCTACAGGCAGGGTCTGGTGTGGATTTAGCCGCGGCTTTATTAGAAGCCCGTGACCCGCTGATACATGAAAGCCGTCAATTCCCGAGTGATCTGACTTTGCGATGGGAAGCTCTGCGCAACTTGAGTAGATTCCACGCTGAACGCCCTTATAAAGCCAATCGTGTCACGGTGGACGCTATAAAAAAAGAGGCAAAACGCCTAAAGGTACAAGGCAGCAAGCCTTTGTCATTAGGGGCCATGTGCGCCCTAGCCTATCCCGACCGTATTGGTTTGCGCCGCAAAGGAGATGCTCCGCGTTATTTATTGTCTGGTGGCAAAGGCGCTACATTTGAGCATGGCGATAGTTTAGGTCATCATCGCTTGATCGTGGCTACGGATTTGGATGGCGATACAAAAGAAGCCCGCATTCGTTTGGCGGTAGCCCTATCAGACGAAGATTTCATCCATCTATACGGAGATCAGGTCGAAGAGCGTAAATTATGCATCTGGAATAAGCGTGAGCGCCGTGTAGATGCGCGCACACAACGTTGTTTTCAAGCTTTGATCTTAGACGACCAAAACTGGAAAGACTGTCCAGCAGATGCACTGGCGTCAGGCATGGTTGAAGGTATTAGAGAGCTGGGCCTTGGCATATTACCGATGTCAAAAATAGCCGCACTCTACCGTGCCCGCGTGCAATGGCTGGCCGATAAGGGCAGTGATGTGCCTGATCTATCAGATGAAGTGTTGCTAGATACTTTAGAGACATGGTTGCAGCCGCATCTATCTGGCATGAAAAAACCTGATGATCTAAAACGCCTTGATATGGGCACGATCTTAAAGGGATGCTTATCTTGGGATGAACAACAACGCGTCGATCAACTGGTCCCCACCTCTATCAAAGCCCCGACAGGCACAACCCTTGCAATTGATTACAGCGGCGATCAACCCAGTGTTTCGGTCAAGCTACAAGAATTATTTGGTCTCACCCAACATCCATGTGTGGGCCCAGATCGTTTACCTCTTTTGATAAATCTTCTGTCGCCTGCCCAACGCCCTGTGCAAACAACCGCTGACTTACCTAATTTCTGGAAAACCTCCTATGCGGATGTACGCAAAGATATGCGCGGTCGTTATCCAAGACATCCGTGGCCAGAGGACCCAACGGTTGCAGAACCAACCCGCCGTGTGAAGCCGCGCAAAACTTAAGTTTTCCGCCACTTCAATCCTGCAAGCATGGTTATACCTGCCAACAACCCCCAAAACGGGGCGGATATACCAAGCAAGCTGATCCCAGATGCCGTGATCAAAAACGTTAACCCTGCGGCCTCTTGTTCTGCTGTGGTTTCCACTGTTCCTTTCAATGCGCCCACAAAGGCCCCTATCAAGGCCAAGCCAGCCACTGCTTTGATCAGAGCAACAGGTGCCAACGCCACAAATGCAATTGCAGCACCAACGACAGGGACAAGCATCAGGTAAAACACACCTGACATGATAGACGACCAATACCGTTTTTTGGGATCAGGTCCCGCCTCGTCACTGGCACACATGGCTGCTGTGATCGCGGCAAGATTGACACCATGACCACCAAATGGGGCAGCAAAAACTGAGAACAATCCTGTCACCCAGAATAACTCCCCTGCTTTGGGCGCATAGTCATAGGCCCGTAGCACACCGTAACCCGTGATATTCTGCGATGCCATTGTCACGATAAATAACGGGACACCCACACCCACTATGGCTTGCCATGTAAATTGCGGCATTACGAACTCTGGCAACATAAATGCAGCAGCACCAACGCTTTGCATTTGATCAGAACTGACACCAATCCCTGCAAATAAGATAATTGCAAAAACAGACAGGGCAGCAGGCACCGCCCACAGCTTGTTCAATTGTCCAACACCAATCCAAGTCAGTAAGATCAGTAACCCATAAAGCGGAAAATCACTGATCGCAGTAAAAGGCGCCAAACAAAGTGGCAGTAAAACACCCGCAAGCATCGCATTTGCAAGCGACAATGGGATGTTTGATACCAACCTCTCTAACGGTTTCCACAATCCAGCAAGCACCACCAATGCACCCGCGACAACGAAGGCACCGGCTGCCGCAGAAAACCCGCCACTCAATGCTCCTGTTGACGTTAATAAAGCGGCTCCAGGTGTAGACCAAGCGATGGTGATTGGCATTTTCAGTTTCAATGACAGGTAGATTTCACAAATTGCTTTGAACAAGCAAAGCATCATTAAGCCAGAAATAACCTGCGCGTCCGTTGCCCCCACTGCGTACAGTCCTTGCATGACAACTGCAAAGGATGCTGCAAAACCAACGAAGGTCGTTAAGAAGCCCGTGAAAATAGCTTTGAGTGTAATGTCTTTCATCATGCAGACATATTCACACAAACCAAAGCTTTGTCATTCAAAAATGAAAGCTTTGGTACAATTTAGCGATTTGCTTCTTCGCGCGATAAAGCCATAGACGTGCGGACACCGCGCGCCACAAACTCCATCATACCTTTGACACAGCGTTCTGTGGGTTCAATACCAGCGCAGGTCAGCACCTCTCGCCCATCGCGAGAGCGTGCCCAACGTTTGATTGTCTCTGCCCCATTTCCGTATTTCTTATCGTCGATGATCGCATCATCTAATGCAGCGAGTACCACTGCTGAAAATAGTTTTTGAAAGGTTGCAGTCCCTTCTGAAGCTATTATTGTCAAAACGTTTCTCCCGTTGTTGCATGGTCAACTATGAGGGACGCAATAATTCTATTTTTGGTCTTCAAAAAGGAAGGTATTTGTTAAAAAAAAGGCGCCTTCAACGAGGCGCCTTTTTAAAATCTATTTAGATCGTTTATGCAGCTTCTTTAGCCGCTGCTTGGCGTTCGCTTTCTTCACGAGAAAGTGCCACAGAAGTACGCACACCACGTGATACGAATTCCATCATACCTTTTACACAACGCTCAGTTGGTTCAATACCAGCACACATCAGAACTTCGCGTCCATCACGGGAGCGCGCCCAGCGTGCGATTGATTCAACACCATTGCCATACTTTTTGTCATCAGCGATTGCATCGTCTAGGGCAGCCAAGACGACAGCAGCAAACAACTTGGCAGAGCGTTTGCCTTGGTCATTCGTGAAAGCAGAATTATCGATTGTATCAAACATTTTCGTCTTGATCTTTTCTATTATTTCTAGGTTCGGCCTAATATGTCATTTCTGTGACGATTCGTGTCTTGCCTATATGGAATATCTGCCATGCGTTATATGCATGACTATTTGGCAGTCTTCGAACCGATCCCACATCGGCTTGCTTATAGCAGGAGGTCATTATATAGACCGATTAAATATTTTTTCAACCTTTTCAAACGAAAGCAGCGAAACCATGCCGAAAATCAATGGTAACGAAATCCGCCCTGGTAATATTCTTGAACACAACACTGGCCTTTGGATTGCCGTAAAAGTTGATCATGTGAAGCCTGGCAAAGGCGGTGCTTTTGCTCAAGTTGAAATGAAAAACCTTCGCACCAATTCAAAATTGAACGAGCGCTTTCGGTCTGCTGACAAAGTTGAAAAAGTGCGTTTAGATCAAAAAGATCAACAATTCTTGTATGAATCTGATGGCATGTTGGTGTTCATGGATTTGGAAACATATGAACAAATCGAACTGCCTGCTGATATCTTAGGTGACCGTCGCCCATTCCTTCAAGATGGTATGACAATCAAAATTGAATACCACGAATCCGAAGCATTAAGTGCTGAAGTGCCTCAAAAAGTTGTCTGTAAAGTTGTAGAAACCGAGCCAGCTGTAAAAGGTCAAACAGCAGCAAACAGCTTCAAACCTGCTGTTCTAGACAATGGTGTGCGCGTGATGATTCCCCCATTCGTTAGCCAAGATGAAGACATCGTCGTGAACACAGAAACAATGGAATACGCTGAACGCGCCTAAATTAATATAAGCTAGGACGTTGAAAACTGTCCTAGCTGTACCTACCTTCCCTCTATTAACAACCATTTTAGGGGGAAATATGTTTAATTCCATCAATAGTGCTGGCGGTTGGTTTGCAGCAAATGCTGTAAATATCATTTACGCCGCAGCGATAATTCTAATCGCAATTTGGGTTTCAAACCTGATCAAAAAACTCATCGTTGGCATGGGCAAAAACTATGAGAAGCTTGATGAAACGCTGTTTCACTTCCTAGGTTCCATCGCACGCTATGCTGTCCTTGCTTTTGCAGGTATCGCAGTCCTAAACCGCTTTGGCATAGAAACCACCTCATTGATTGCCCTTATTGGTGCCGCAGGTTTGGCTGTTGGCTTAGCGCTTCAAGGCACGTTATCTAACCTAGCAGCTGGCGTAATGCTGTTGATGTTCCGTCCATACAAAGTTGGTGATTTTGTTCAAGCCGCTGATACATTTGGTAAGATCGATACGATCACATTGTTCACAACAGATATGATCACATTCGACAATCAACATATCATCGTACCGAATGCCAGCATATGGGGCGCTAAAATCATCAATCACTCACATCACAATATCCGCGGTGTCGATATGGTTGCCTCTGTTGCTTACGGCACGGACATTAAGAAAGCCAAAGCGAGCATTGCAAAGGTTCTAAAAGCCAACAAAAACGTATTGGCTGACCCTGCCCCATTTGTAGAGGTAGAGACATTAGCGGCAAGCTCAGTTGATCTTTTGGTACGTCCATTTTGCGAAGGTGAACATTATTTCGATGTGAAATATACATTGCCGCAAGCCATCTACGAGCAATTCCAAAAAGACGGCATTGAAATTCCGTTCCAACAGATTGTCATACACAACGCTAAATAAGCGATATTTATTCAGAAAAAGCCCTGCCACTTGGTGGGGCTTATTACGTTTTGGAAATTGTTACAGCAACCTGACAGCAACTTTATCTACTTGAAATGTTATTACAAATTTCTAGCGGCAACTTTATCCCCTGTAGCATAGTTCTGTTCTATAAGGATCGTGACATCAACAAAGGGGTTCGTGCTAATGTCCATAATTAAAAAAGTTTTACCATATCTATTGGCGATTTTTATCGCATATGTTTTCCTAAGATATCTACCTTTCAAATTTGCAAAAGGCAGCCATCTTTTTCAAGTCCTAGAAGATTGGAGCGGCCTACCATGGTTTGAACCACACGGACGCTACTTAACAGGTGGTGCAGAACTATTGGCCTGTATCCTACTGTTCATCCCAAGATTACAAGTTGCAGGTGGCTTATTGGCCTTAGGACTGATGACTGGCGCAATATTCTTCCACGTTGCCACACCATTGGGCATCGACCCCTATAATGATGGTGCTAAATTGTTCAAACAAGCCGTTGGTGTTTGGTTCTCTGGATTAGCAATCGCATTTATCCGCCGCGATGAGATACTGCCATTGTTGAAATATCTGTTGGGCGATCCAAAACTCAGCAGATAAACAGTTTTACACAATTAAGAAACGGGGCGGAACAAGATGTTTCGCCCTATGCAGCCTTAGTTTCGGATAAGATACCTCGCAACTGTTGTAATGAATGAATATCTTCAATCCCAAAACGCGTCGCCAATCTGGTTTCCACAGTACAATACGGCTCTGGCAAAGGCGTACATACCAAGTCGCGGCTTTTGATATGCGATTTAAGAGCAATTTGCGGCAACACAGCAAAGCCCATTCCAGCTTCTACACAGCCCAAAATGCCTTCGAACGATCCCATTTCAATCATCTCTGTGTCCAGACGACCTTGCGAACGCAACCATGTTTCCGACAGGGATCTATAACTGCACCCTTTGGAGAACACCAATAGAGGTCCGGTCGCTTCTTGCCCATATGCCACGACCTGCATTAGCTTTTCTGTAAAGGCAAACGTGCTTTTGAACCGACTTTCATCAACAGGCGCCGCCACAAAGCAGGCATCAATTTTCTGTTCCCATAATAAAGTCAGCAACGTCGCCGTAGGTCCTGTGCGTAATGAAATCTTTGATTTCGGGCACTTATGGCGTAATTCCGTAATTGGGGCAACTTGGCGGGGTTTGGCAAAGCCCCGATACCCTGTCAACAGGGCCGACCTTTCTGCAACGAATAGATAAAGGTGGCGGCACGCAACACCAGATTATAGGGGATCAATCCACTTTATGGCCGGGAGGGGATGCTCTGTACTGAAGTCCCAGAGATACCAGGAGTAAGGATGAATTGGGCTGTTTCTGTAATCTGTGAACCAGAAGGGTCGCCCCACCATTTCGATCTTTGCGGCGAAGTGTGGATGGTTCCTGAAGTTTGACTGCCGCTTTTTACCGGATGTAAGCAATGTGCGTGCAAGCATCAGGACTGTCCCCGTGACAGGCTGCATGAGTTTCAGAGCGTGACCGAGTTGTGCATCCAAAGAGCTGAACGGAGGGTTCATGACTATGGATCGAATTTGGTCTGAAGGCAGGCGATCCTGAGCCAGAAAGCCCATTTCGACAATACCCTTGGCGCGGGGCTCAATGTCGCTGGCATATACCGGGATGTTCATATTCTTGAGGGCATCAACCAAATGGCCTTCGCCTGCATGTGGTTCCCATGCAACTGGTGGGATGCTGACGCCTGCAGAAAGAACGAGGTCGCGCACCATCTCTTTGGCTTGAAGCGTCGGATAGAAGTCCTGGTCATTGCGCTTGTGCCCGGATTCGATGTATTTACTCATACAGTCCCCGCATATCATGATTGGAATTGTGGCAACTTGGCGAGAACTGTCTGGCCATTGAGCGCTGTATGATAAGGTCTGCGAGACTGGGAACGCAGACCGCACCGGCAACCCCAAGACGGGCGCGCGCATATTGCCAGAATGATACCCCAAGTTTTTGGCAGGTTTTCAATGCGCCAAGGCCGGCATCGCGTGCGGCCCGACCGCTTTGGCTGCGGGTTCCCTGCGAGACCGCCCGCCTCGTGACCTGAGACCGTATATCGCGTTCCGCGCTGTTGGAATGCAGGGGTGTACTCGGATAATCCAGAACACGCAGCAATTCACCCTTGTTTACCTTCAGCCGTCTAAGCAGGTTGTCGAGATTTGCATCGCCCGTTCGTTGCTCAAATATCGCGTCGAAACGCGCCGAAAGCCCCTCGCGCTGCGCATCGCAGGGATCTTGTCTGAAAGCTGAGAGTTCCCGGTAGAAGTCCCAAACGGATGTTCGTACGGCTTGGACACGCGCAAATTGGATTTCGTTGGTGCTTTGTTGCTTGCGAATGAGACGCTCCAAATGCACCCAACACAGCGCATGAGCATCTCCGACATTGAACTGGCCAGCATCGTCGCTCAGGATCACACCGTATCGGAAAGGCGTCCAGCATCGCAGATACTGCCCCAGAGCGCGCCCTCGGTGGCGATTTTTATCGGGTCCGGTTTCACCGTTATGCGGTCAATCCCGAGGGTGGCCAGATGGGCCTGCCACGCGTCCTCACCGCGAAATATCCGATGCGGATGTGAGGCAAAAAGCACTATGGTTTTTTCGGGCAACCTCATGCGTCTCATGTAGTCAAGCGCTTCGTCATTGACGGTGTAGGTCAGGTCACCCGCACAGAGATGTTCAAGAAAATCAAGGCGGCTTTTCGAGCCGGTCGATCTGAAGTGGGTAAAAAGATCATTGCCGATTACGGTGCAGAAGCCGTTTTTGGCCTGATGGCGCGCTCCGGTGTCATCGACATTGATCCATGCAGCAGTTTCCATACCCGCTCTCAGCACGTCCTGCTGCTCGTCGACAATGCCCTGGATATCTTCGTTCAGAAACCGCTTTATCTGACGAGCGGAAATGTCCAGACCCATGTCATTCAGCAAAGCCGCGATACGCGCAACGGTGGACTGGCATTGATGATACAGCGTGATCGTCAGGGCCTTCAGATTATTCCCATACTGCTGGCGGCCCTTTACCACCCCGGGTGGGAGCGAGGCCACGCGGCGACTGCCATCGGGAAACTGCCAGACCTCCCGAAGGTAAGTCACTTCTTCAGCGTAAATCACGATGTCACGAATGGTATGCGCTTGATAGCCTTTGCGTGTGGACCCATCAGGTACATCTTCAAGAGTGACCTTGACCTCGCGTTTGTGTAAATTCAGATTACTGCGTCGTGGACCGCGCCGATTTTTCTTTTGCTTCCCGTCTGTTTTTGATCCCCCGCTGGGCTCGGAATCCTGCTTGCTGCTCTTGTCTTGTGAGGCCAGACCGCTTGGTTTGATATTCGGACGTCGCGGAAGTTTCTTGAGCTGTCTGATCTCGTCCCGCAATTCGGTCCTTTCCTGCCTCAGCTCTGAAAGCTCAGCAAAGAGCGCGAAAACCAAATCTTTAAGCGCGGCATTGGACAAATCATCAAGAGAGTGTGGAGGCGATGGCAACATCGCCCTATAGAGCAGAAAATACTTCGCCTTTGGAATCCTCATATGTGAATGCGAGTCAATTTGCCGCAATCTAAACCAAAGATCTTCAAGATGGACATGATGATGAGTGCGTCAAATGTGCCCACTTGAACCGGATTGCGAAAATTCCCGCCAAGTTGCCCCAATTACGTAATTCCTTCAAAACATGTGGCAGCCGAGCAGCGGCAGTCGTTTCCATAGACCCCAACCGTAAAGGAGCTGCATGATTGGCTGTATCCATCAACTCCCGTTCAGCTTGATCAAACTCTGCGATCAGATACTTCGCACGCTCACATAGCGTTAAACCAAAGGGTGTTAAGCGCGCGCCACCACGTCCCCGTTCAAAGATTATTTGATTATAATGCGTTTCTAATCGTTTGATGCGTGCCGTAATATTTGACTGCACGCAATTCATTGCATCGGCCGCATTTGAAAAACTTCCGACGTCAGCCACGCAGACAATTGTTTTTAAAAGTTGAATATCCATATATCATTAATAATGATATTAAATACTTAAAACAATCACTATTAAAAGAAAAAAGGTGCTCTATAATATTCTTAATTAAGGAGATGTTCTATGAATACACTAGATAAAGCCATTGATAACGCAGAGAAATTCGCAATCTCTCATGGTATGAAAGCCCCTATTATTCTTGGACCAATGGCTGGCGCTTGCCCTGTTAATCTTTCCGTTGCTGTTGCCAACGGTGGTGGCATGGGGGCATGTGGCGCTCTGTTGATGACGCCTGATGCTATTTTAAAATGGGCGGACGATTTTCGCAATCAAACAGACGGGCCTTTTCAATTAAATCTCTGGATACCCGATGCAGCGCCAAAACGTGACGAAGCTCATGAGAATGAACTGCGCGTATTTTTGAACCAATGGGGGCCAGAGGTTGATGAAAATGCTGCAAATGGCACACCGCCCAATTTCAATGATCAATGTGACGCGTTATTAGAAGCCAATCCCCCCATCATTTCTTCGATCATGGGCCTCTTTGATGCGGATTATGTGGCGCGGATGAAATCCAAAGGCATCAAGTGGTTCGCCAATGCTTCTACTGTCGCTGAAGCAAAGGCTGCAGAAGCCGCTGGCGCGGATGTGATTGTCGCCAAAGGTATGGAAGCAGGCGGACATTCTGGTAATTTTAAGCCTGATCTTGCCATGCGTCAAGCTGTGGGCACCCTCTCATTAACGCCTGCCATCATAGATGCCGTAAATGTTCCAGTCATAGCAACAGGCGGTATTAGTGATGCTCGAACAGCTTTAGCTGCATTAATTCTAGGCGCATCAGCCGTACAGATTGGGACAGGTTTTTTACGTGCACCAGAAGCAAAGATAATTACAGCCTGGGCAGACGCCATTGGTCAGGCCGCACCAGAAGATACAATCCTAACACGCGCGTTTTCGGGTCGCGTAGGCCGCAGTATTGCAACCAAATATGCACTTGCAATGGAGGCAGATGATGCGCCGGCACCAGCGCCCTACCCTGTACAACGTGGCCTAAGCCAAGTGATGCGTGATACAGGCGCAAAAGAAAACAATATAGATTGCACCCAAGCATGGGCAGGACAAAGCGCTCGGTTGGCACAGAATATATCTGCGACAACAATCACACAAAACCTGTGGTCAGAAATGAAATCAGCTTAGAAAAAAGAAACCCTCTGCGGGAAGACTAAATACAGAGGGTTTCTTAAGCTATGCAACTTTGTGCAAAGCTGGAGTAGCAAGTTTACGACCTAATGCGCGACATACGTCCTGTGTCAGAGATGGATCGTTCAATGTATAAAAGTGTAAATCTTCAACACCTTCACATAACAAGTCGTCACAGATCTCAGTACAAAGCGCAGTAGACAACATACGTGTTTCTTCTGGTGTTTGTGCATTACGGAATGCTTTATCCATCCATTGCGGTGTCAATGTCCCGCAACGCGCAGAGAATTTCTTGGTCTTCTCCCAATCTTCAATTGGCAAGATACCTGGCGTAATTTTTCCAGTGATACCCGCTTTGTCACAACGATCACGGAACCGAAGAAAGTCTTCAGCTTCAAAGAAGAATTGCGTCATTGCAACATCAGCACCTGCATCAAACTTACGTTTTAGAAATTCGATATCTGCCTGATCATCAGCCGCTTCTGGATGTTTATGCGGATAAGCACCTACACGAATTTTAAAATCGCCCGTTTCTTTCAACGCTTCGATCAACTCGATGCTATTGGCAAAACCTTCTGGGTGCGCAGAAAAACTGTCTGCGCCTTTTGGCGCATCACCACGAAGAGCAACGATCTCTTTTGCACCGCTTTCGGCATAACCTTTGGCAACATCCATAACCTCTTGGCGTGATGCATTCACACATGTCAGATGGCCAGCCACTTCTAAACCGTAGTTTTCCCGGATCACAGACACCGCTGAACGCGTCAGTTCGCGTGTAGAACCACCTGCACCGTATGTGACAGATACAAAATCAGGGGAAAGTCCCGCCAAAACATCCACCGCTGACCACAGCTTGAAGCTTGCTTCAAGTGATTGAGGAGGGAAGAATTCGAATGATAAACCGAAGCTTTCGCGAATAACTGACATTGATACAATTTCCTTTTGTTGAGCCTGATTTCTCACAGAAAGATGATTGAATCAAATTCATATTTCTCATATACAATATGAAATTCGCTCAAAAAGGTTGAATTATGTATCTAGAGTTTCGCCATTTACGAACAATTAAAGCCATTCACGATCAAGGCGGCTTGGCGCGTGCAGCGGATGTTTTAAACATCACACAGTCCGCTTTATCGCATCAAGTTAAAGCTTTAGAGGATCAGGTTGGAATGGAGTTATTCCTGCGCAGGTCCAAACCTTTGAAACTATCCAAGGCAGGCCATAAGCTCTTAAACCTAGCAAAGGACGTTCTGCCACGTGTTGAAGCTATCGAAGTGGATTTTTCAGAAATCCTATCTGGTAAAGCAGGTCGTTTACATATCGCTATTGAATGCCACGCCTGTTTCGAATGGTTATTCCCCGTTCTGGAAAGTTTCCGTAAAAGTTGGAGCAGTGTTGATGTAGATATCCGCCCAGGTTTAGCATTTGATGCCTTACCAGCGTTACAACGCGAAGAGGTTGATGTCGTTATATCAGGTGATCCCGAAATATCAGGTGATCCCGAAGATTTAGACGGCGTTGAATTTATCCCACTTTTTGACTACGAACCAACATTTATTTGTGCGACAGACCATCCCTTAGCACAAAAAGAATATATCGTTGCCGAAGACCTCCGGGATCAGACCCTCATCACTTATCCCGTTGATAAAACGCGTCTTGATGTTTTCACAGAATTACTAACTCCTGCCCGTGTCGAGCCCAAAGCCATACGCCAAATCGAATTGACCGCCGTTATCATGTTGCTGGTTGCTTCAAACCGCGGAGTATCTGTTTTACCCGACTGGGTTGTGGAGAATGAGCAATATGGCCATGATTTTGTTGCAAAAAAAATCACACCCAATGGCCTAAGTCGCCGCTTATACGCTGCCGTACGTGTCCCAGATAAAGAACTGGGGTATATTGATGACTTTGTTAAGTTTACGAAAGATCAAACAATGGGCTAAAACCCCTTTTGTTTCTGTTAAACAAGGCCTATAGAGCGGCCTACCGAACAAAAGGACAAAACCATGTCGCAATGGTCAGCCAATATCAATGTGATGATCAAAGCCGCCCGCAAAGCTGGCCGCTCTTTGATGCGTGACTTTAAAGAAGTTGAAAATCTACAGGTGTCTTCAAAAGGTCCTGGTGATTTCGTAAGCCGCGCCGACATGAAAGCCGAAGAGATTCTGCAAGAAGAATTGTTTGAAGCACGTCCCAACTATGGTTTTTTGGGCGAAGAAAACGGTGAAGTTAAAGGCGAAGACCCTACTCGTCGCTGGATTGTTGATCCGTTAGATGGCACAACAAACTTTCTGCATGGTCTACCGCATTGGGCAATTTCAATTGCACTGGAACACAAAGGCGAAATCGTTGCTGCTGTGATCTTTAACCCATCAGGTGAAGAGATGTTCATCGCTGAAAAAGGTGGCGGTGCTTGGTTGAACGACAAACGTATCCGCGTTTCTGGTCGTCGCAGCATGATCGAAATGATTTTCGCAACAGGCCTGCCTTTTGGTGGTCGTGGCGATTTGCCTGACACATTACAAGATTTGGCACGTATTCTTCCTGCATCTGCTGGCGTACGTCGCTGGGGTGCTGCTTCTTTGGATTTGGCCTATACAGCGGCTGGCCGTTACGATGGTTTCTGGGAACGCCGCCTTAAGCCATGGGATATCGCAGCAGGCTTGTTGATGATCCAAGAAGCTGGTGGTTTAACAACCTCTGTCTTTGATGGTGGCGATAGTATGTCAGATGGCAGTGTTATTGCGTCTAATGAGATTGTGTTTAACCAATTTGTTAAAGTTGTGCGGAATACTTAAATTCTTGCGACTTTAACGTCATCAGCTTGCATATCTCCTTTGGCACGATCAAAGCGTAGATATGCAATCCCTTTACCACCCGATTGCGTATAAATCCAACCGACGGCTTTGCCGTCTGATGTAATCTCTGTTCCAACAGGAACAGAGCCCGTTAAGGATACTTGTGCAAAACCTTTGCGCAATTCAGTTTTATGTTTCATACGCGCGGAAATTTCCTGTCCCACATAACACCCTTTGCGAAAATCAACGCCGTTCAGACGTTCAAAACCAGCTTCTAGAATATAGGTATCATCCACAATCAATTCGACACCAGTTTCTGGAATACAATGTCCAACACGGATAGCATCCCAATCAATATCGGCGTCCATATGAAATTCAGCTGTATAGAGCCGCCAACCAAGATCTTCATGGCGTGGATCAGCATAAGCTTCCTTAGGGGTATCAGCCAAACCGCGCTGAACATACAATTCACTGTCTTCAATCGTCACATCAGCACGTAGGCGGTACATTGTCAGACGCTGTACCAAAGCAGTTGCACGGTCAGATTTTACATCGATCAACCAATGATCACCCTGCCCCAATATAAAGAAGTCGAACAAATATTTTCCTTGCGGCGTCAAAAGTGCCGCGTAAACTAAATCATCGTCAGATAGGTTATTCGTCACCAGATCTTGCAAAAATTTACGCGCATCGCTGCCGCCAATCTTCAAAACTGTTCTATCTTTTGTTTGTTCACTCATGATAAACAGACTCCCCAGTCGCTTTCCCTTTGCTTATGCTTTAATAAGAGGCGAGACAATCCACTAAGATGTTCAAATGCCCGCACCTATCTCTGTTGTGATCCCAACACTTAATACCGCCCAATCTATTGGACCCACCCTAGCTTGCCTTTATGAAGGTATGGGGCAATCCTTATTATGCGAAGTCATCTTTGCCGATGGTGGATCAGAAAATGATATAGAAGGTATCGCAAAAGAAATCGGTGCAACGCTGATTACAGCGCCCAAGGGCCGTGGATCACAATTACGCGCAGGTGCCACCGCAGCAAAAGGCAAGTGGGTATTATTCATTCACGCAGACACAGTGTTATCCGACAATTGGGTTGGTGCTATGGGCAACCATATCAATACAGAAACCAAAGCGGCATATTGCAAATTAAAGTTTGATGCGGATACTCTACCCGCACGTTTTGTCGCAACATGTGCCAATATGCGAAGCCGCCTGTTTGGCTTGCCATACGGTGATCAAACATTGCTGATATCCAAGCATCTTTACGAAACCTCCGGTGGTTATCCAGATATCCCGTTGATGGAAGATGTCGCCTTAGTTCGTAAACTACGCGGCAAACTTACCTCCCTAGATATTACAGCCACTACGGGATCAGATCGCTACATAAAAGATGGATGGTTCAAACGAGCGTCGAAGAACCTTGGTACGCTTGCTCGCTATTTTAGTGGTGTGTCGCCTGAGAAACTTGCTGAACGCTACCACCGCTAAAACCCCATCATACGGAAGACACGCTCCACAGCCGACACAGCAGGCTTTCGCACCCTGTTGCGTTTGCGTTTGTAGCTATCATCTGATGGGCTCATATCAAATTGCAGGTTAAACAAGTCGGAATATAGTCCGCCATCTTCTAGCAATTCATCATGTGTACCCTGCGCAACGATCTCGCCCCCATCCATAACGACGATCTGATCTGCATCAAGAATAGTCGACAAGCGGTGCGCAATCACAAGCGTTGTACGACCCTTGGATAAAGCATCCAAAGCTTCGCGAATAGATGCTTCAGATTCCGCGTCCAAGGCAGACGTAGGCTCATCCAGTAACAAAATCGGCGCATCACGCACAATTGCACGCGCAATTGACAGGCGTTGGCGTTCACCACCAGAAAATGTGGATTTGGATGGTTCGATCATCGTATCATAACCGTCTGCAAGTTTAGAAATAAACCCATGGGCAGCGGCCGCTTTAGCCGCAGCCATGCATGCATCTCTATCAGCGCCTTCACGACCAAAGCCAATGTTATCGACAACCGATCCTGTTAACAAAATGCTATCTTGGCTCACCAACGAAATTTGGTCACGCAAAGATTGCAAAGTCAGTGATTTAATATCCGCACCATCCAATAAGATTTTACCGTTAGATGTATCAAATAGACGTGGCAACAGGTTGAAAACTGTTGTTTTACCAGCACCAGAACGCCCAACAAAAGCATAAGTCTTTCCAGCTTCAATCGTCAGATTGATATTCTTCAAGGCTTTATACCCATCAGGATAGGTGAAATCGACATTGTCAAAGGTAATTTTTCCACGCACCCGACCACCTGCAACTTCATTTGGTCCATCGACGATTGTATTCTTCAGGTCAAAAAAACTATAAACCCGTTCCAATGCGGAAATACCTTGTGAGCCAACGGCAAAAGCTTGAGTTAGCTTACGCCCTGGATTGGTCAAAACACCCAGTGCTGTGATCAAACCAATCATACCCGCAATATTAATCGCACCATCTTGAATGCGCAATGCGACTAGGAACAATGTCAAACCTACGGCAACGCCTGCTAAAGCTTCTACGATCGGAGACAACGCAGCTTGCCATTTTATAATGGCCACGCGCAGCCCATAAAGACGCTCGAAGCTTTTGTTTGACGTTTTCTTTAACGTATCTTCCAACTGATATGTCCGAACCATGCGGATACCAGATAGGCCTTCATTGACAGATTTTGTCATCTGCCCAATTTCTTCTTGGATTTCTTTGGATGTTTTACGAATACGCGAGCCAGCCAACCCAACGGGCAAGAATACCAAAGCAAAAATTGCCATCAACGCTAATGTCATTGCCCAGTCAATCGACAACATAACCAAAACCGTAGCCACAAGCGTCAGAACATCGCGCACTGACCCAAAAACAGCTATAGTCGCCCCACGGATCAATTCGATATCTGCCGAAAACCGTGCCGCCAAAGCGGCAGGTGCTTCTGCCAACAGCTCAGCTAAATCCATTTCCACAAGCGTATTGTACATTTCGCGTTGCATATCAGCTTGGACACGGCTCAGAATTCTATTTTGAAGAACAACATTCAGATAATGGCAAAGTCCACGCGTTGTTGTCAGAAAAATAATCCCCAAAGGAGCCCAATAGATAATACTCACATCTTTGGCTTCTAATCCAGCAATAGAATATTCCATAAACTTGGCGTAACCAGCTGTTGTCAAAGCAATAACAACCATTAAACAAGTGGAAATTATCAACGCTGACCAATGCTGTTTCACCCAGCCATGCCACAAACGTCCATACGCTTCTCTTGCGGACAGCTTTCTTGGTTCTTTTTTAGTCATTCCCGACCGACACCTTTTGCCAATTCTGTCCCTCTGTTTATCACTGAAAACAGTCGTGTCCAACGAAGTGTTTGATTGACGCAATTTATCCTTTGTCCTACCAATTTCATATCATCAAAAGGATTTCACAAATGTCATTAAGTTACGGTCGCAAACTTCTGTCTATTCCAGGCCCATCTGTGATCCCAGAACGTGTATTAAATGTGATGCACAGACCTTCGCCAAACATATATGCAGGTGAATTGGTTGATCTAACATCCACATTACATCCAGATTTGAAAACTATTGCTCAAACCAAAGGACAAGTGGCCATCTATATCGCAAATGGGCATGGCGCATGGGAAGCGGCAATGACCAACACCTTATCAAAAGGCGACAAAGTATTGGTTTTGGGGACAGGCCGTTTTGCCATTGGTTGGGGTGAATGGGGGCAAACAATTGGTGTAGAGCCTACAGTCATAGACTTTGGCCCATCATCTCCTGCTGATCCTGCCAAGTTACAAGATGTTTTAGAAGCGGACACAACACATGATTATAAGGCCGTTTTGGTCGCACAAACAGATACCGCATCATCCGTTCAAAATGATATTCCAGCATTGCGTGCTGCCATTAATGCAAGTGGCCATCCAGCAATGTTTTATGTGGATTGCATTGCCAGTTTAGGCTGTGAACGGTTTATGATGGATGATTGGGGCGTCGATTTGATGGTATCTGGTTGTCAAAAAGGGTTGATGACACCACCTGGTCTATCGTTCGTTTTTGCCAATGACCGCGCAATAGAAGCGCGTAAAACGGCCGATCTTGTTACAAGTTATTGGGATTTCACACCGCGTATCAATGCTAAGAGTCTGGCCGAAAACTATTTCAATGATTTCAACCCCTTGCTAATCGCCGTGTGACCATTCTGATATGGGCGATGAGGAGCCAGCTTTCAGCAGAAGCAATGGATTTCTCCCAATCTTTTGCCAATCGGCGGCACCGCCCCAACCAGGCAAAGGTGCGCTCGACAACCCACCGTCTTGGAATGAGTTCAAATCCCACTGCCTTGTCACTGCGCTTTAAAATTTCGATAGTCCAACAGCCCATATTTTCTAAAGCTTCTCGTAATTTTGGCCCCGCATATCCTCCATCGGCAAACACATGTCGGAGTTTGGGATGGGAGTAGTAGATAGATTTGAGGACATCAACGGCCCCATCTCGATCTTGAATGCCCGCACTGTGGATGATAAATCCGATCAACAGCCCGATGGTATCTGTGATGATATGGCGCTTACGGCCGTTTATCTTTTTCCCTGCGTCGTAGCCGGAAACACCACCGCTTTCTGTCGTTTTAACACTCTGGCTGTCAATAACACCTGCACTTGGACTGGCTGCGCGACCTGCCAATTCCCGCGCCTTGATGACAAGCGTATCGTTGATCCGGTACAACACGCCATTGTCCCGCCAGTCGTAAAAATACTCCTGTATTGTAGTCCTCGGCGGGAAATCTTTCGGGATCATTCGCCACTGACATCCCGTGCTCGCCATGTATTGCACTCCGTCCCACACATCGCGCATTTCGGTTGTTCTGGGCCGACCAACCACATTGGATTCTGGCAGCAGTGGTTCAATTATTGCCCACTCTTCGTCCGTGCAATCACTTGCATAACGCCCATTGTTTCGCTCATATAGGGGGCGAGTAATATCAGTCCAAGCCATAAAATTCTCCATCTTATTTGATAAAGAGAGTGAATCACAACTTACTGATATTACTCAACTAGTTTTCGGCCAGACACTAAGGTCTTTTATGAAAACTTTGGCGGCACGGCCCCCACGCATCACCTTTATGGCTTACGCGAAGCTTTAGATATGTTGGTTCATGAAGAAGGCATTGAAAATGTATGGGCGCGGCACAGCCGCTTTGCTGCGGCAGTATGGGCCGCTTTGGATGCTTGGGGAGCAAATGGTGGCGATCTAAAGCCGAATGTCTCTAATCCAGCTCATAGATCGCATGCGGTGACCTGCATCAAAACCACAAATGGGAACGCGACGAAAATACGTGAATGGTGCGAAGAAACCGCTGGTGTCACCCTAGGCATTGGTCTTGGTATGGCTGAACATGGATCCTTAGAATGGGATAATTTTTTCCGTATAGGCCATATGGGGCACTTAAACGTCCCTATGGTTATGGGAACGCTTGGCGCTATTGATGCGGCCTTAAAGGCCCTAAACATTCCACATGGTAGCGGAGCATTAGAGGCCGCGTCACAGGTTATATCTAAAGCATGATGCCTTAACGACTTGCTTCTATGGCTTCTGGTAGAGCCGTTTCAAAAATATCTAAATCTTGGAGGGTCCCCGCAGACACACGGATACAATGATTTTGTGTCGGGTGAAATGGCATCCGAATAAACACATCCCGTACCAGCATTTCATTCAGTACCGATTTAGCAAAAGCACTATCCCCACCACAATCAATTGTCACAAAGTTCGTGGCGCATTCCATAGCCTTGAAACCATTATCGGCGGCAATAGCAGATATACGATCTCTAGATGCCGCAACCTTCGCAATTGTCTGCGCCAAATATTCTTGATCTTGCAAAGCAGCTAACGCCCCTATTTGCCCAGATCGATGCAATCCAAAGTGATTGCGCACTTTGTTAAAGTTACCAACCAAATCAGAATGTCCGATCCCATATCCAACGCGGATACCTGCCAAACCATATGCTTTGGAAAACGTACGCATACGGATCACACGTGGATCGCTTGTATCAAATCGCGGGGCACTGCCAATTGGTGCAAACTCGATATACGCTTCGTCTAACACCAACAAACTACCATCTGGAACAGCATCGATTGCCGCTTGGATCACAGCCCCATCATGAACTGTGCCCATAGGGTTGTCTGGGTTTGCAAGATATATCAATTTTGCCCCAACTTCAGCGGCCTTCGTCACCAACGCGACGGGGTCCTCATAATATCCATCATAGGGCACAGTCACCACTTCGCCGCCATACCCATTCACGTGATAATTAAACGTCGGATACGCCCCCGCAGATGTCACCACAACATCACCTGGCCCAACAACCAAACGAACGAGGGAGCCAAGCAAGCCATCTATCCCTTCGCCAACGATGATATCATCATAACCGATGTTATAATGTTCGGCGATTGCTTGCCTTAGATCATGACTAAGCTCGTCACCGTACTTCCACAAATCCACATCAACCGCTTGCATCGCCGCCACTGCTTTCGGGGATGGACCAAACACATTTTCATTGGCCCCTAAGCGTGCTGAATATAGACGCCCACGATTGCGCTCATCTGTTTCTGGACTGACAAATGGAACTGTGTTGGGCAGACTTGCCACCACATCTGTATATCGTGGACCCGCCATTTTTCGTACATTCATACCTTAAATCACCTTTATTCCACAGGTGATTCTAGACTGTTTTGTAACAATTCACAGTCAAAAACGGAGAATCTACATCTTGTATATGCGATTTTATTGCATACCTGATATGCTACGTATGAAAAGGTTCATCCTAAAATGACACAGAATGATAAAAACAACCAAAGTAATAAAATTACACGCAGAGGGCTTTTAGCGACAGCATCCGCTGCAGGCGCTCTAAAATTCCTGCCAAATATTGCAAAATCGCCCCCAGCGCGACGTGTTTTGACACTTTATTATGACAAAGCAATTGGGGCAATGCGGGCCTTAGATCGGGCTATTCGGTAGTCACATAACCTTCACACACCTGTGTTACACGGACCTGTGGGTTGTATTTGCCCACAGAGTTATCCACAACCCTATCATCTGCCAATGAAAGGATACTGAGATGAAACCGATTAAATTTTCAGACTATCGTGCGAAAACATTAGCCATGATGAAAAACCCAACTGTGATTGATCTTCGCGACTACGGTTTAGCGAAATCCGCCCCTTATGAGGACGGACATCCAATCCTAACATTACGCGTAGATTTCAAAAGCGGAACGCTGTTGCCTGCGGCCTAAGCTTAAACACCCTGATGCTATCTGCCATCGCATCAGGGTGTATTCTATTCGCTTATCCCAGAGCTGCTACACGGTCATATGCGGCTTGTAGGATTTTCAACTCTTCCCCACCCGTATCAATACGGGCGCGGTTTTCGGCAACCACGGTAACTGGTGCATTATTCACGAATTTCTCGTTCGATAATTTGCCTTTGATGCCATTCAGCTCTTTTTCCAGCTTTTCAATCAGCTTGGTCAAACGCGTTTTCTCTGCATCCACATCAATAATATCCGCCAATGGCAGACAGAATGTGCCGCCTTCAACAGCCATCGTCACGGACCCTTTTGGGGCATCGATTGCTTCTGACAGTTCTTCGATCCGCGCCAAACGCATGATCATCGGCAGGTTACGTTTCATCGCAGCCTTACCCAGATCATCCAATTCCAATTGAACCATCGGGATTTTTGCGCCTGCATTGACGCGTAATTCAGTACGAACCGAACGGATTTGTTCGATCAAACCAACCACCCAGTTCATTTCGCGTGATGCATCCGCATCCAACAAGTCAGCAGAAGTATATGTTGGCCAATCTTCATGCACCAACATGTTCGCACGATCGGCAATATCCCCCCACAATTGTTCGGTGATATAGGGCATAATCGGGTGTAATAGCACGATACATTGATCCAGAACCCACGACAGTGTTGCCTTGGTTTCCGCCTTGACCGCTTCATCATCACCTTGGAACAATGGTTTTGACAGCTCTACGTACCAGTCACAAACCTTACCCCAAACGAATGCATAAAGCGCATTGGCTGCATCGTTGAAACGGTATTGTGCAAGCGATGCGTCCACTGCTTCGCGTACAAGTGCCGTTTCCCCAATGATCCATTTGTTCAATGTTTGTGTGGCTGAAGATGGGTCGAAGTCCGCAACGGGTGTTGCTTCGTTAAACTCGGCAAAACGTGCTGCATTCCACAATTTCGTACCGAAATTACGATACCCTGTGATGCGATCCTCACTGAGTTTCAGATCACGACCCATCGCGGCCATTGCTGTCAGCGTAAAGCGCACAGCATCGGTGCCGTATTTGTCGATCAGATCCAAAGGGTCCAAGACATTGCCCGTTGATTTGGACATCTTTTTGCCCTTCTCATCGCGCACCAACGGATGCACGTAAACCGTTTCAAACGGCACTTTATCCATGGTTTCAATGCCCATCATCATCATACGGGCGACCCAGAAAAAGATGATGTCAAATCCCGTGATCAACACACGATCCACATTATCGTTTGTGTAATAGCGTTCCAGCTCAGAAGTGTTTTCAGGCCAGCCCAATGTACCGAACGGCCAAAGACCAGACGAGAACCATGTGTCTAGGACGTCAGGGTCTCGTGCAAGCTTAATATCGCACTTTTGAGTCTTTTCATCAATCCAATCAAGATGAACTTGATCATCATCTGAAATTTCAATTTTCTCAGCGTATTTGTAAATCTGGCGAGCCTTTTCAATGGCTTCTTCTTCATTTGAGGCACAGATAGGAATATATTTTTGGCTCTTCTCAGGAGGATAGTACCATTCTCTATGCTCACCTAAAGCAGGTCCATACCAAACAGGAACCTGATGGCCCCACCATAGCTGGCGGGAAATACACCATGGCTCGATGTTTTCTAGCCAGTGGAAATACACCTTCTTGTCGCCTTCTGGCAGGATCTTAACCGTGCCATCACGTACCGCATCAATGGCGGGTTGTACGATTTGGGCTGTGTCCACAAACCATTGGTCCGTCAACATCGGCTCGATCACCACTTTGGAACGGTCGCCAAACGGCTGCATGATCTTTTTATTCTCAACGTAAGGGATCTCAGCACCCTCTTCGTCCGCAACCATCACAGCCAGACCTTCGGCAGTGATATCTGCCACCACAGCTTTACGCGCATCGAAGCGATCCAAGCCGCGGTATTCATCTGGCACAAGGTTCATCGCAGCGATCATCGCCTCGTCAAACTCTTGGTCGCCATTGGCAATCGCTTGCGCCACAGCCGCTTCTTCTGCGTATGGTTTACCGTCAGCCCGCATATTGCCCTGTGTATCCATCAAAGAATACATCGGGATGTTGCCACGTTTGGCCACTTGGTAGTCATTAAAGTCATGTGCGCCTGTGATTTTCACGGCACCCGAACCGAAATCAGGATCAGGGTATTCGTCTGTGATAATCGGGATCAAACGGCGGTGCTCTTTTGGCCCCACAGGGATTTCACATAGCTTGCCGACCAGCGGCGCATACCGCTCGTCGCTGACATAAACCGCAACAGCGCCGTCACCCAACATGGTTTCAGGACGTGTTGTGGCGATCGAAATGTAATCGCGCTCTTCGGTCAGCGTCACAGTGCCATCTTCGTCTTTTTCAACGTAGGTATAGGTCGCAGGCTTTCCTGTTTTAGGATCGGCCGCCAACGGGTATTTGAAGTGCCACATGTGGCCATCAACCTCGATATTCTCCACCTCAAGGTCGGAAATCGCAGTCTCAAACTTCGGGTCCCAATTCACAAGGCGTTTGCCTTTGTAAATCTTGCCCTCATTGTACATCTTCACAAAGACTTTCAGAACCGCATCGTGGAAGTTCGGGCTGTTTTCATGCCCTGTACGCGTATCACCATGCGCACCTGCCATGGTGAACGCATTGCGATCCCAATCACAAGAGGCACCAAGACGTTTGAGCTGTTCAACAATCGTACCACCAGATTGCTCTTTCCATGCCCAGACTTTTTCCAAGAATGCTTCGCGGCCTAAATCGGTACGTTTGATGCCTTGTTCAGCCAACTGACGTTCCACAACCATTTGGGTGGCGATACCCGCATGGTCTTGGCCTGGTTGCCACAGCGTGTCAAAGCCACGCATACGGTGCCAGCGCACCAAAATGTCTTGCAAAGTGTTGTTAAAGGCATGGCCCATGTGCAGAACGCCTGTCACATTTGGCGGCGGGATCATGATACAGAATGCATCTGCACCCTCTTTTGCATTGGCTCCCGCTTTAAACGCGCCAGATGTTTCCCATTTTTCGTATAATGCAGCCTCATTTGCGGCTGCATCAAAATTCTTTTCCATCGCCATGGTGTCTTGCCCTGAAATTAGTGTTTCAAGGCTTTCTACATGGGGTTTTCCATAAGGGAAAGCCCCGTATAGGTCGTAAAACAGCTTTGCTTAGATTAGGCGCGCCCAGCAGCGGTTTCAGCATGCACCAAAGGTTGTGGGTTAGCGTTGATCACAGCAGCATCATAAGGTTCGCGGTCGAACACTTCTCTTACCATAGTCGTGAAAAATGAGATATCTAACGTGTCATATTTCGGATCAAAGCTAGATTGATCCCAGCGTTCGCAAAACACTGCACAATCATCGAAAAATTGGCACTTCTCCGCTTTGTTGAGTAGATTTAGGATTTCAAATAGAGCATAGATTGATTATCTGGAATGGATGATTGTCTAATTTTGAGTTTGAAGTATTCGGTATCCTTGATGCCTCTGGCTCGCTTACGGATCATTCCTATACTGACATTACCAGCCTCTATCCTGGCGCTTGTGAGCTTGTGTTTGGCGTAGTTGCAGATGCCCACACAATGTTTCCGTAGGGATTTCGCGAACTTTTTTAGATAGAGCATCTGTGACTGATCTGCTATCAGGCACCAACGTTCCAGTTGCTCCGCCATCGCCTCAAATGAAGCGGCACTCCACAGCAGCTGAAGCTGTTCTTTCAAGACGTAAAGTGCATTCAGGTTGCTATTGCTCTCCAGCAACCTTTGCAGCTTGTCACTTTGTTTTTCACTCAACTTATCCGCATTTTTGAGCAACAGATAATGCGTCCCTTTCATCAACTCTTTACCACTTGGATCGGCCTTTCTGAACTCAAGTCGACGCTGATTATGGATAGCTTTGCTGTAGTTTTTCATGACGTGGAAACGGTCAAATACTATGTCGGCCAACGGCAAGGACTCTCTGACAGCCTTTTGGTAGGCAGGCCCCATATCCATCGCTACGGCCTTTATTTTGCAGGCTGTATCTGGTTGCAGTTGTTTCAAAAACCTTGAAAAAACCTCGGCAGTTCGGCCTGCTTCAACCCAGATCAGATGACCGCCAACCATATCGTAGACCACCGTCATGTAGTCATGACCTTTCGCCCGGGCAACTTCATCTACACCAATATATTCCAAGCCAGTTAGCTCTGCAGGATCAAGCGTAGGGAGAGTTTCAATAAGGTATGCCCTGTCGATATTCTTGACCGTTTCCCATCGTATATCCAAATGTCTGGAAACCGCTTGAATAGACATATGCCGACATAATCCACTGATCAGTCGGCAAAATCGGTGAGTGAAACGGCACCCTTTATCAACAAAATCACACCCCTCAATGCGGCGTTCGCCCTTGTTAATATAAACCTGCGCCAGCTCAATCTCGACCACACAAGGATACCCAAAAAGGGGGATGTCGTTTACTTGTCGGCGGACATGCTGGTTGATGCTTCCCTTCTGGCCTGTAGCAGGGTCTATAGCCCTCCTACGCGCGTCTCGGCTGCAGTGAATGACAATCTTAACACCGCCGTCATCCAGTTTAATTTCATTTACACGTTGCCCTTTGAGGCCTAAAATATGCTGCGAGATGTTGATTGTCATATACCTGCTCTATGTAAAGTTATCAGAAACCATACATATCAACAGGTTACTTGGCGGTCGGCATCTTTTTCTACTCAACAAAGCGGAGAAGAGCCGAAAAATTCATGCCCAGCATAGGCTTTGCGCTTTTCAGGATCAGCATCCACATGCTCGCCGTAATGAACCAGCTGAAAATCACCATGCTTTTCCACAACCCAACGGCATTGCTCTCGTACAAAAGGTTTTAGAATGGTGGCTGCATATTCATCATGATTATAAGGCGCAAAGATATCACCGATGTCATGCAATAATGCGGACACCACCCAATCAATATCAGCACCATCCCGCCACGCGCGTGTTGCGGACTGTAAAGAATGCCCAAGCCGCGTGATTTGGTATCCAGACAACCCTTCATCCAATTCGACAAGCGCCTTTATCAGACGATCAGCCGTACCTTTGGTGTGGTCTATTTCGTGTTTCGTCAGAAAATCGTAATCTTCACGATCACCATCTTTCATTTGCGTAAATTTCACCTGGTCCATCATTTTGCCTTTGCGTAAATTCCAATGCCTTCGTTATTCGCGCCTGCCATCATAACAGATGTCTGAACGTCACGTATTTCATTATAGACCCTTAAACCTTCATCCGTAAAATCTGCATCAGGAACTGCGTAAGTCTTAAAATCACCCGAAGTATGATCACCCCGTGCAGGAATGGCATAATCTTGTCCACCCACAGATTTCTTCATGGATGGGTTAATATACCGAAGCACAGCGCCAATTCTGCGATCATCACTGCTGTTTGGGCCAGAACCGTGGATGGTTAACCCGTGATGCAAGCTCATTTGCCCTGGTTGCAGTTCCACCTTCACCTTATCCTCTTCGGCAATATCCACAGCAATCTCTTGTCCCCGCGACAACAGGTTGTTTTCATCAAAACTGTCTTCATGGGGTAAAATCGGATTTTTATGGCTGCCTTTGACAAAATCCATACATCCCGAAGCTTCTGTAGCTGGTGACAGGGCAACCCAAGCGGTGAGTATCTTGTCCATATCGCCCATCCCCCAATACGTCACATCTTGGTGCATCGTTACGACGTGTCGTGTGTTGGATTCTTTGATCAAGAACTCTACTGAATATAACATTATGTCAGATCCCATAACACCCTCAACAATATCGAGAATATCAGGATTTAGACCTATTTCACATGCCAATGGCATAACACATTGTGCGTTCACCCGTTTGTATGTGTTCAAAGGGAGTGGCAGACCATTATCCAACCATTTTGCTTCAATGGCTTCTAATGTATCACGCCACTGTCCAGCTTGCTGCGGACTAACTGCTTGCATCGGGAACACGTACCCATCATCCCAATATTGACTGACTTGCGTTTGTTTCAACTCATCAACATCCAAAACCATTGTGACATCCTATCAATAATTCTTTCGTAAAGCCTGCCTCTCGATTTTCAGAGGTTCTAGCTTAGATGCGACATCGAATTTCATGACCGACAATTTTTTAAAGCACACGATCAATTTTTGTCGTCAAACGGATCAAGCTCTCAGAAGACTTCACCCCATCTAAGGCTCCTATTTGATCCAAAACATCATCCAATTCTGCCGTTGTCGTCGCTGCTATTTGCAAAACCAGATCAAACCGACCCGAAGCAGTATGCGCTTCTTCAACATTGGACATTACTTTTAAACGGCCGACAATACTGGCCTGCTTCCCAGTATCTGCTTGTACCAAAACCGTCGCACGTATTCGACCTGCCATAGCAGCATCCGTCAAACGCACAGTATAGCCCGCAATGGTGCCAGATCGTTCTAACCGATCCAAACGCGCTTGGATCGTTGTGCGCGCCAAACCAAGCGTTCCTGCCAAAGTGGATACAGGGGTTCGTGCATTTACAGCCAATGCCGCAATCAGTTGCTTATCAATATCATCCATATAATATGCCTATTATTTCGTCATAATGATTCACATTAATCACAAATTGCCCAAATTGCCGACTGTTTTTTGCATCACACCATATCAAACTATAAGAAAACGGAGACAGGCATGAGTTTTCAAGAAGCAATTTGGCACACACGGCGCGGGTATTTAAAGCAATGCCAGCCTGACATTCCCGTATTATTCTTTAATCCCAATAAATTGACGGCAACAGCCGAACTGTTTCAGGATCACTTCCCTGGGCTTGTCACCTATGCTGTAAAAGCGAACCCCGACCCCAAAGTTATCAAAACGCTTATAGCATCTGGAATTACCAGTTTTGATGTGGCTTCGCCCGTTGAAATCGACCTCATCCGCGATATTGCACCCGATGCAACCTTGCACTACCACAACCCAATCCGGTCCATTGCCGAAATCGAACATGCTGTATCTAAGAATATTCACTGTTTTTCCGTAGACCGCATGACTGAGCTCGATAAGCTTTTAGAGCATGTTCCTGAAGGCGCAGAAATATCCGTACGGTTAAAGCTGGATTTAGAGGGTGCTGCTTATGATTTTGGATCAAAATTTGGCGCAAATCCTGCGGAATGTATCGATCTTTTAACACACCTTAAAAATAGCAATTATCGTACCTCAATGACTTTTCATCCAGGCACACAATGTACAGATCCAAAAGTTTGGAACTTATATATTGAAACCTGTTCTCGTATCGCACAAGAAGCTGATTGTGTTTTAGAGCGGTTAAATGTTGGGGGTGGGTTTCCAAGCTTTCGTGGCGCAAACAAACCCGATTTAAAGGCATTTTTTCACACCATAAAAACCTCTGTTCAACGCCACTTTGAAACCTATACACCGAAGTTGGTTTGCGAACCTGGACGCAGCCTTTCTGCGGATGCGTATAGTTTAGCAACACGCGTTAAAGCATTGAGTAGTAAATCAATATTTCTAAATGATGGTGTCTATTCAGGTCTTACTGAATTCCGCGACATTGGCCCTGTAGATCGCTATCATACGATCACTTCAGACGGCACAGTCAGAACGGGTAATAAGACAGATTATACTATCTTTGGTCCAACTTGCGATTCATTGGATCAGCTACCAGAGCCACTATCTTTACCGACAACGATTGAAGAGAGCGATTATATCCTTTTTGAAAATATGGGTGCATATGTAAAATCCATTACAACTCAATTCAATGGTTATGGTCACTTTAAAGAAATAATGATCTCTGACACAGCCCCATAAAGCTGTAACATTTCTAACATCTGATAGCGTTTGCGTGAAATCCGCAATGCTGTGTTGTTTTTCTTATTTTCTGTGTAAAGGTTCGGCCATGAATACAGGAAAACCCAGAAACCATATTGTTATAATCGACGGGACACAAAGCTGCCTTGTAAAGGATCACGAAACAAATGCAGGCTTGCTTTATAAACTCTTAGAGGAAACCAACGATCGTAAAAAAGAAACACTTTGGTATCATCCAGGGGTCCAGGGCCAGGGCCTATGGAAATGGGTTACTTTGGCAAGTGGATTGGGGATCAATCAAACAATCCGCGATGCTTACGCGCACCTCAGCAGCAATTACAAAGAAGGCGATAAAATCTATCTGTTTGGGTACAGTCGTGGTGCTTATGCAGTTAGGTCCTTGGCTGGTATGATAGATGCCATAGGATTATTGCGCAAAGATAAAGCGATTGAACGTAATATCCGCCAAGCTTTTCGTCTTTACGAATGCGAAGACACCGAAGCTGTCATGAAAGCTTTTTTTGATGACAATTGTCATAGGGGTATCGAAATCGAAGTGATTGGTGTCTGGGACACCGTCAAAGCTTTGGGTATCGAATATCCTATACTTAGTCGTCTGGCACCAATGGCCACAGAATTTCACAATGATAACATTGCAAACCATGTGAAAAACGGTTTTCAAGCTCTTGCAATGGATGAAACACGTACCGCTTATTGCCCAGTTATATGGCATACAAAACCCGATTGGCCTGGGCATTTGGAGCAAGTTTGGTTTCGGGGCGCCCATTCTGACGTAGGGGGACATATATGGAAGTTCCCCACAGCACGCCCATTATCTAATATTCCATTGGTATGGATGTTAGAACGCGCTCAAAAATGTGGCTTAAGCTTGCCTGAAGGGTGGAGGGATCGGTTTCCTCAAGACCCACATGCACCAGCACAAGGCAACAAACGCGGCATTGCCAAATTTTTCCTCTTTCGAAAACCCCGTAGTATCGGGAATTGCCCATCGGAATATATTCATCCATCGGTATTTCAGCATAGCCCAGAATTGCAAGTGTCGGTTCCCGTACAAAAAAACGATTAAATTTGCTGATTCTTTAATTCTGCTTGGTTGCCCAGCGGGTTTAACTGTGGCAAAAGAATTTGAGATACAGATACCATGGGACACAGTTTAATCATGTCTGATTATAAAACAGCACGTATAGCAATGGTCGACTGCCAAGTTCGCCCTTCTGACGTAACTAAATATCCGATCATTGACGCGCTTCTTTCAACACCGCGCGAAGCTTATGTCCCACTCGCAAAACGACCTGTTGCTTATGCAGGTGAACATATCGCTTTAAGCAGTGAGCGCGCTCTATTGGACCCTCGTACATTTGCAAAAATGCTGGATGCCGTGAATATTCAACCAACCGAGATGGTTTTGGATATTGGCTGTGGCCTTGGATACTCAACAGCAGTGCTTGCTAAAATGGCAGAAGCAGTTGTTTCTGTGGAAAACGATGCGGCTATGGCAGAAGAAGCCAATGTAACGCTTACAGAACAATCTGTGGACAATGGCTTTGTATGTTCAGGTGAATTGTCAGGAGGTAACGCAAAAAATGGCCCCTATGATGCTATTATTTTGCAAGGCGCTGTTTCTGACATTCCAAAATCTTTGATAGATCAGTTAAAAAATGGTGGTCGTATTTGCGCAATATTCCAAGACGGCCCGTTAGGCGCATGCAAAATCGGTTATAAATCAAACGGTAAAGTATCTTGGCGTACAGCTTTTAATGCGACAGCTCCAATTCTTAATGGATTTGAAACCAAACCCGAATTCACTTTCTAATTTATACAACAAAACATATGCCGAAGGATAAGGCCAAATGACTTTCTTAAAGGCTCTTAAAGTTACAACAGCAAGCATCGCACTTTGTATCGGTGCCCCAAGCTTTGCAACCACATTAACTGATGCTTTAATTCAAGCATATCAAACCAACCCTTCCTTGCGCGTCAGCCAAAACAGTCTGCGGGCAACGGATGAAGGTGTCGCGCAAGCTCGTGGTGCATTGCGCCCAAGCGTTGCAGCGACAGCATCTACAAACAGAACTTTGAATGAAACAACCGATAGAGCTACCTCTACTGACACGGCCGCATTGACAGCAACTGTGCCAATTTATGCGGGCTTGACTGGGTTAAATGGCATCGACCAAGCAAAATTTAACGTTCAAGCAAATCGTCAAGCACTGATCAACACAGAGCAAACAGTACTTTTGGACGCCGTCACAGCCTATATGGATGTACGTCGTGATCAGCGTAATGTTGAATTGGCTAAAAACAGTGTGAAAGTTCTATCCGAAGAGGTTCGCGCTGCCCGTGAACGTTTTGAAGTTGGTGAGGTCACTCGAACAGATGTAAGCCAAGCAGAGTCACGTTTCGCTGCGTCCCAAAGCGCATTGGAAACAAGCCGGGCTGCTCTGAAACGCTCCATGCATTTCTATACTGCCACAGTCGGGTCTGCGCCAAAGAATCTACGCACGCCACCACCTGCCCCTAAATTACCAAGGTCAGCGAATGAGGCAGAAAATATCGCGATTTCAAAGAACCCGCAAATTTTACAGCAGCAATTCCTTGTCAGGGCAGCTGAAAAAGCAGTCGATATCGCGCGTGGCAATAAAAGACCGACTGTGACGGGCAGCCTTTCAGCGCAACAATCAAATGTTGACCTGACAAACTCAGATGACACATCTGCAATTCTTGGCTTAAGCGTTTCACAACCGATCTTCCAAGGTGGGCGCTTGAACAGTGCTGAACGCCAAGCTTTAGCGTTATTGGATCAAGAAAAATCTGAACTACAATTGGCAGGTGTACAAGTACGTCAACAGGCCCAAAGTGCATACGCCACATGGGAAGCCTCTACAGCCAGCATTCGCGCACGCCGTGAACAAGTACGCGCTGCAAAGATCGCATTTGAAGGCACAAACGAAGAAGCAAAGCTGGGCGCTCGGACAACATTGGATGCTTTAAACGCAGAGCAAGAATTGCTACAAGCGCGTTCAGATCTCGTCTCTGCGATCCGTGACGAGTATGTAAATGCTTACAGTGTGTTATCTGCAATGGGCTTATTGACAGTCAATCACCTGCAATTGGGTATCGAAAGTTACAACCCAGATACGAACTACTCTGCGGTTGCTAAACCAAGTCCTTTGGGCAAAAAACGTCTTGATACTTTAGATAAAATTTTGAAGCGCAACGGTAACTAACTCAAATTTTATAGGTTATTACGTAACTCTATGGTGTTCAATTGCATCACCAAGGCAATAG
The DNA here is from genome assembly GCA_965206885.1 of Amylibacter sp. Taxonomy (GTDB): domain Bacteria; phylum Pseudomonadota; class Alphaproteobacteria; order Rhodobacterales; family Rhodobacteraceae; genus Amylibacter. Next base: position 1,044,335 of record CBDBLJ010000019.1, read on the forward strand.
TTCTGTTTAAATTAACGTTTAAATGGCTAGATTTTAACAACAGAGTTGTTTGAAATCTTAATTTTGGCTAGAGTTTCTAAAAAACAATAATATCGAGGGGCCTCATGTCTGAAGCAGAAAAATCAGTAGAAGTCGAAGACGTATTGTCATCCATTCGCCGCTTGGTCGCAGACGGACCACGCGTAGACGAAAATAAAGCACAACCGTTAAACCTTGCCACATCTCGTATCGAACCTCCTTTAACGGCACAAACGGACACGGACATTGATGAAGCAATGGAAGAGTTGCCCGTAGAAGAAGACATCGTGTTAGAAACACCTAGCTTTGTACCCGAAGAAGATGTTTTAGAAACATCCGAAGATACAATCGTGCCACTTCCAGAAAACGAAGTTTCTGACACAGATGGCCCAATCACATTCGTTCAAGCCATCAATGCGTCGATTGCAGAAATGGCCAAAGGGCAAAGTATGCCTGAGATCGTTGAGCCTGTTGTAGAAAAAACTGTGACAGAAGAAGCTATCGTAGAAGATATTGCAGAGCTGCCAGAAGATGCAGATTCAGAAGCACGCGCAGCACATGTAAGTGCTTTCCTAGCAAATGAAACATCAATGCCATCAGAGCTCGATACCCCAACAGTTGAAAAACCAGAACCGTTTGTATTACGCGCAGATATGGTAGCAGCTGAAATAGCGGATATAGAAGCACCCACAGAAACTGACACCGACGATGATATTCAAGAAGAAGAAGCTTTTGAATATATTCCAGATGACATCGAAGAAGACGAAACAGAAGTTGCTGTGCAAGAACCTTCTGGTGATGCGTTCATCGATGAAGAAACATTACGTGAAATCGTAAGTGAATTGGTTCGTGCAGAGTTACAAGGCGATCTGGGTGATCGTATCACCCGCAATGTGCGTAAGTTAGTGCGTCGTGAAATCCACCACGCACTCGCATCACGCGAAATTCCCTAAGATTACTTCGCCAATGAAAATAGCAGATCAAGGTCCATATGGGCCTCGATATGATCTGCTAAATCATCCAAAACTCGGTCTACTTCGGCATCATAGTTAAACATAGTTGCTTGCGCGCCCAATGTTTCCAAAAATGCAGCCCGAAATGCATCTGCTGAGAAAAGCCCATGAATATAGCATCCCATGATGCGGCTATTAGGCGATGACGCCCCTTCTGCCTTTCCATTAAACTCCAACCAAGATCGTGCGCAATCAGGTCCATCAGTTTTACCGATGTGAATTTCATAGCCGTGCACATCATCGCCTGTGGGCGTGTATATTCCAGAAACCTCTGCCAAACGCTTTTCAGGATACATAGTCGTCGTAACATCGAGCAATCCCAAACCTTTGTGACTACCAGCAGCACCTTCAATCCCCTCTGGATCATGAATATCAGTACCCAGCATTTGATAGCCGCCACAAATACCCACTACATAACCGCCACGACGCACATGCGCAGCCAAATCAATATCCCACCCCTGTGCTCGGAAAAAAGCCAAATCCCCAGTTGTGGATTTCGATCCTGGAATCAATATTAAATCAGCATCCAATGGCAAAGGTTGTCCTGCTGGGATCATTTGAACGGAAACATTAGGGTCTAATCCCAAAGGATCTAAATCATCGAAATTGGCAATACGTGACAGTTGCGGCACAGCAATTTTAAAGCCCGTTCCCCGAACCGTTTTCGCAATATCAGCAGCATCTTCGGCTGGCAGTTTCGATGCATCATCAAACCAAGGTAAGACACCAATGCTGGCCCAACCTGTACGCTCAACAATCTCTGCTAGCCCATCATCGAATAAACTAACATCACCACGAAACTTATTGATAGAAAACGCTTTAATACGATCACGATCTTCATCGGGTAAGATTACATGTGTACCGACAACCTGTGCAATCACACCGCCGCGATCAATATCACCCACCAATATTACAGGCACATCTGCCGCTTCGGCAAAACCCATGTTCGCTATATCGCCTTTGCGCAAATTGGTTTCCGCAGGGCTGCCAGCGCCTTCAACCACGATCAGGTCTACATCTTCCCCCAAACGGTTAAAACTCTCTAACACAGCAGCCATCAACGTAGGTTTTAACTTTGCATATTCTCGTGCCTTGGTTGTCGTCAGACGTTTACCTTGCACGATGACCTGCGCCCCAATATCGGTTTCAGGTTTCAACAAAACGGGATTCATATCCGTGATAGCTGGCACGCCACAAGCCATAGCTTGCAACGCTTGCGCACGCCCTATTTCACCACCATCAGCCGTGACGGCCGCATTGTTCGACATATTCTGAGGTTTGAATGGACGCACCTTTAGGCCGCGTTTTACCGCAGCGCGACAAATTCCTGCCACGACCATCGATTTACCAACATTTGACCCAGCACCCTGGATCATGATGGACTTTGCCATATCGCGTCCTATAATTATTCAAACCAGCGAGAAAAGATCATGAACACCCCTGCCCATCTCTTGTTCGCCGCTGGTCTATTTGCAAAACCAGATAGCCCTAAAATAACAGTCGCCGCAATGATCGGCGGGCTTCTCCCCGACCTTTCTTTGTACATAATGGCCAGTTTCAGCTTGTTTATTCTTGGAAACAGTCCTGCTTATGTTTTTGATGTGCAATACTTCTCACCATTGTGGCAACAAATCTTTGCAATCGACAACTCTTTCATCTTGTGGGGGATCGTCTGCGTCACGGCCGTTTATATCAAAAAACCATGGTTGATCGCCCTATCAGGCTCTGCATTACTCCACCTATGTTTTGATTTCCCACTTCACCATGATGATGCCCGTCAACATTTCTGGCCCGTCAGCAATTGGGTCTTTGAAAGCCCCTATAGCTATTGGGATAAAAATCATCACGGCGGCATTATATCCATCATTGAGCAGGTATTGGTGATTGTCATCTGGGCTTTTCTCTGCCGATGTTTCAAATCCACCAAAATGCGCGCCCTCTTCACAGCTTTAGCGCTCATGGAAGTCGCCCCAATCATTATATTTGGCCTGATGTTCTAATCTGATATTTTTTTAAGCACCATAATCTTGAGACAACACTAAAAGAATCGCTTGAGATATATCCACACGGGACTATTAAAGCCTGCGATTGAGATCGCAATGTATGTGATACATAAGTAAAGGATTGTTCGGATGTCTTGGGCCTTAGATATTATTTTAAATGTTTTTTATGCTGGTATCATCCTTTTAACAGCATTCATTGCAAGCAGTTTTGTTCGCTCCAGAATCCTAAAACTTTCTGATAAGTATGAACACATTGATAAAACTTTATTCCATTTTGCTGCAACGCTGATCCGCTACATTATTATTGGGTTTGCCTTAGTCTTTGTTTTGGGTCGCTTTGGTGTCCAAACAACATCTTTGGTTGCAATCATTGGTGCCGCAGGGCTTGCTATCGGCTTGGCTTTGCAAGGAACTTTATCCAATATTGCCGCAGGCGTAATGCTTATCGCCTTTCGCCCATTTAAGATTGGACAAGTCGTTGAAATCGGGGGGCAAATCGGCACAGTTGTTGAGATTAACCTCTTCACCACTATGCTGAAAACTGGGGATAATATTGCTATTATTATGCCAAATAATAGTGTTTGGTCAGGCACTATTCGCAATTATTCACATTACCCAACACGCCGTGTTGATCTGACATTTGGTGTATCTTACAGTACAAACCTAAAAGACGCAGAAACCATCTTAAATACGATTATAGGGTCAGACGAGCGTATCAAATCCGACCCCGAACCGTTTGTAAAAGTTGGCGTTCTTGGAGCAAGCTCTGTAGACTTCACAACACGGTGCTGGGTGGACGCGGATGATTACTGGGGTGTCCATTTTGATTTACAACGCGCTGTAAAAGATGCCTTTGATGACAACAACATCGAAATCCCGTTCCCGACAACAACAATTCACACGGTTAATGCTTAACAAGATCATCCAATCATCAAAAATCCACTTGAAGATCAAAAGCACAGAACGTATACGAAACTCGAATGTCGAGGCATGTGTCGAGAGATTTAACACCACGCTTTAAAGTATGCGATTTTATCGTTATTTTAAATAGGATGGCGAGTTGGCGGAGTGGTGACGCAGCGGATTGCAAATCCGTGTACACGAGTTCGATTCTCGTACTCGCCTCCAATACCTTCAATGATTTATAAGTGTTGAAAAGCGTAAAGTACCGCCTCTAATATCGACTTAATAGCACTGCTCTCGTTCTATTAACGTGCCATTTCCGCTCTCACAGATTTACTCAATACGTTTCACCACAACATACCCCACAGGGCGAAGACCAGTCTCATCAAGGAAATGCCGCGTTGTCAGTAATCGAACCGATTGGCGGGGCTGCGTATCTGAATTCTTAGCAAGATAGGTTTCTCCATTATCACTGCCCGCATCCCAGGCCCAAAGCGGGATCGTAATATCCTCAACCCATGCACCATCTTGCAACAAAGGCACATTGGATACACCTGTAAACCAGTCTGGGCTAGGGGCGATCATCGAAACAAACGACAAATTTGGATGTGCGGCAGAAACATCAAATTCTACAGAAATACTGCTGGGTACAGTTGGGGCATTGGGTCCTTCGAACACCGATCCAACCCGCTTTCGCCGCTGAGCTTCTGCAAACTCTGCGTTCAGAATTGTATTTCGCCCATTTTCGGCCACAAGTCTCAAGCCACTAGACGCTGTATCGCCATCTTTAAAAAGAACATATTTCTGATTGTGCATCACTCCAAATGTTTTTGCCATATGCCCATTTTCTGGGAATTCCGTGGGATGCGTTAATGGGCTCCATGTGTATGATATTTCAAGACGATATTTAGCTGTTGTTTGTGATACCGCAGGTGCTGCATTCGCAACCACCAAACAAAATAACATGATCATTCGCCACAGCATTCTCTTCTCCCAAATATCCACCCATTTTAACTTATATTCTTTATCTTGAACAGCGTAGCAATAGATTACAAAGCAAAGCGATCAGATAGCGCATCAACAAAATGCCGTAACGTCTTGATTGCTAAAACCTGAATGCTGTTCAATAAAAAGAACACACAAATACAAGGCCTTAAAATATGAACACTGTCGTCGCAGAATTTATCGAGCATTTAACACCAAAGGTAAAAGATACCATTGTTGGCACCGCCAAATTGGTTATCAAAGACGAAGGCGCAGTCATGTTGGATGCAGCTGGTGCCCGAGAAGGTGATGAAGATGCGGATGTGACATTGATTTCATCAGAAGCAATGTTCAAAGCCATTCTTGATGGTTCTCAAAATCCAGCGATGGCTTTTATGTCCGGTAAGTTAAAGGTCGATGGCAGTACAACACGTGCCCTTAAAGTCAGTGAAATCTTAACCAGCTAAGCTAGGCGTCAGAAACGCCTGCTTCTGCAAAGGTTGCCATGCCAGAATGGCAAGCAATAGCGCCTTGCAATATACCTAACGCCAATGCCCCCCCCGACCCTTCGCCCAAACGTAGCCCAAGGGACAGTAATGGTGTCTTTCCAAGATTTTCCAAGATCGCAGAATGTGCGCCCTCCGCCGATAAATGCCCTGCCACCGTATGATCCAAAGCACCATCTACGACGGTGGCCAAACAAGATGCAGCAGCGGAACAAATAAACCCATCCAATATCACGGGGATAGATTTAGCCCGTGCACTGGCAATAGCTCCAGCCATAGCAGCCAGTTCGCGCCCACCTAAACAGCGCAGGGCTTCTAACCCATTACCAACAGCAGTTGGGTTGGCAGATATCCCATCCGCCACCACACGCGCTTTCAATGCAAGCCCGTCATCTGTTACACCCGTCCCACGACCAACCCAATCACCAGCCTCACCACCAAAGAGAGCACAAGCAATAGCAGCGCCTGATGTTGTATTCCCAATGCCCATTTCGCCTGCAACCAGAACATCCGCCTGCGCATCGACGGCATTCCAGCCTATTTGCAAAGCAGAAACAACTTCGACTTCGGTCATTGCAGGCCCTTTTGTGAAATCAGCTGTCGGGTGGTCCAAGTCTAATGCATACACATTCAACTGCGCGCCGTATGTTTTACAAAGCTGGTTAATCGCAGCGCCACCATGTTGAAAATTCAGAACCATTTGTTCTGTTACTTCTGGTGGAAAAACAGACACACCTTGTGCAGCAACACCGTGATTTCCAGCAAAAACAACAACTTGAGATCCTGTCCCAACTGGGACATTTCCCCCATGCCAACTGGCATACCAAATTGCTAAATCTTCTAAACGCCCCAAAGCACCAGGTGGTTTAGTCAATTGACCATTCCGATCTTGGGCTGCTGTAAATGCTGTTTTATCAGCAACAGGCATCGTTTCTAAAACGGATTGAAACTCTGCAAGTGAGGTAAAAGTCGCGTTCATAAGAATCCGTCCATTTTTCTTGTGTTCTGACAGTTTTAACGGCATTTTCACAGTGCGGAAATAGAAATTGCGAAGGCCTCTTATATATGACCGACACATCCCCCATAAAGCCTGCGATGTTATCTGACATATCAGCGGCCTTAAGCTTGCTTACACGTCTCCCTCTACCCGTTGACCACGAACTGGCAGCGAAACGCGCCGCCTATGCAACATGGGCTTATCCCTTAGTCGGCGCTATATTAGGTTTGATCGCAGGCATTATCGGATGTTTGTTGTACTGGTTCGGTACACCGTCAAGTATCGCCGCACTTGTGGCCCTTATCAGCCTTGTGATGCTTTCTGGTGGGTTGCACGAAGACGGCTTAGCGGATTGTGCCGATGGATTTGGCGGTGCTTTCGATAAATCCCGCCGCCTTGAGATCATGAAGGACAGCCGCATTGGCGCATTTGGCGCAATCGCTTTGATCCTATTTCTAATTGGGCGCGCAGAAACCATGGATGCATTGATCGCAAATTCCTTTATCCCTGCCCTAATCGCTGTTGGTGCCGCCAGTCGTTTGCCAATGGCATTGGCAATGTACGCCATGCCCAATGCGCGCGGATCAGGCCTGGCCTCAACTGTTGGTAAACCACCTGAAACGTCACTTATCATTGCGATCATAACGACATTAGCGCTATGTTTTATTATGATCGGTTGGTCTGGGATATTCATCTTTGGTTGGGCGATGATTGCAGCCATACTCATGGGTATCATCGCACACCGTTCTATTGGTGGGTACACAGGCGATGTTTTAGGGGCAATGCAACAATGTGCAGAACTCGCCGCTTTAGCAGCCGCAGTAACCGCACTAAGTTAAGGTTTCGAGAATCTCGATCAAATTCACGGGAAATATACGATCTGATGTCATTTTCATATCGTCAACAGACCACCAGCGGGCATCAATTAAAATGCGTTTTTCTAAATCGGTCCAACGACTATGATCAAAAACCTCATCTCCTATGTCCACTAAGAAAAATCGCTCTTCTGCATCTACAGCAATTCCATCGGGCATGATAAATTCAACATTATGGCGATGTAATTCTGGACCAATCGGCAACTCTAACCCCAACTCTTCGCCCAATTCCCGCTTTGCAGTTTCCTCAAACGTTTCGCCAGCATCAACACCACCTCCAGGGGTGGCCCAAAAAGTATTAATAACACCATTTGGCAAGCGAAATTGGAATTTGAACAGGAATATTAACCCTGCTGGGTTCCGAACAATCACGCGAGCTGATGGTCTTTTCTTCAAAGTAATATCCATAAAAAAACCGCAGAAGGATATTCCAACTGCGGTTTATAAAATCAAACGTATAGCTTAAACAGCAGCAACAACGCGAGACAATAGAACTTCACCGATTTCTTCTGTGGCACGGCTCTCGTCAACATTGTTCACAACAGCAACTTCGCGTGTCAAACGCTCTAATGCCGCTTCATACAATTGACGTTCTGAATAAGATTGCTCACGTTGTTCATCATTGCGGTGTAAATCACGAACAACTTCTGCAATAGACAAAAGGTCGCCAGAATTGATCTTGGCTTCGTATTCTTGTGCACGACGTGACCACATTGCGCGTTTCACACGTGCGCGGCCTTTAAGAGTCGTCATCGCTTTCGCAACAAGCTCTGGTGTAGACAAATGACGCAAACCTACAGATTCGACTTTGGCAGTCGGTACACGCAATGTCATTTTGTCTTTTTCAAAATCGATGACGAATAGTTCTAGTTTGACCTCTAAAACCTCCTGATCTTCGACAGCAACGATTCTACCAACGCCATGTGAAGGGTACACAACGAAGTCGTTCAAGCTGAACCCTGCGATTTTTTTTGCTTTAGCCATTTTAGTCTTCCTTACTGCCATATCCTGATACGAAAAAACGCGCCATAAAATGACAACGCAAATGAGTTCGTTTTTTGGGAATGAGTTATAGTTTCAGTAACATATACTGATAAGTGTCCTAGTATTTCATTAATCAGTATACCATAAAATACGATAACTTCCCACACCGTAAATCATGAGAGATTATTTATATAAAACAATGATTTACATGAAGTCATTTAAATCATAGAGCGAAAGTTACGAATCGAACCTTAACCACCTTCGCCAGCTTCAGGAGAGAAGTACTTCTCTAATTTACCCTCTTCGCCATCGCGTTCTTCTGCGTCTGGAAGCTGGTCTTTTTTCGTAATGATAACAGGCCATTTTTCCGCATATTCACGGTTAAATTCAACCCATTTTTCCATATCAGGCTCGGTGTCTGGTCGAATGGCATCCGCTGGGCATTCTGGCTCACATACACCGCAATCGATGCATTCATCAGGATGGATAACCAACATGTTTTCACCCTCGTAGAAACAATCTACGGGGCAAACTTCGACACAGTCTGTGTATTTACAAGCGATACAGGCGTCGTTGACGATATATGTCATGTGCAAAATCCTAGTCTTTGCGGTTGTTACATAGCCCTATATGTGCCGAATTCAGATCAATCAAGGCGCTTTGCATTAAAAGCGCCAATCTGCCGCCTATCTTTCTTTGAGGGACGACCGTTTCCTTCAAATTTTGGATTAGGTGGAATAAATTCCTTTTTGGGCGGCGGTGGCGACTGATCGTTGTACAGTAATTGGGCTTCTGGAGCGGGACCACGCCGTGTTCCAAGATCAACGACCTCAATCACACGCACCTGATCCGCTTTTACAAAGGTTAACATATCCCCGATCACAAGGCCATGTGCTGGCTTGCTGATTTTCGTGCCGTTAACGCGAAGTTTACCCTCTACCACATATTTTGTGGCAATGCTGCGCGATTTAAAAAACCGCGCATACCAAAGCCATTTATCAACCCGTTGCGTTTCCGCCATAAATTATGATTTGCCTTTCAGCGCCATCAACGCTGCAAAAGGATTGTCAGGATCAATCGCTTTATCTTTCTTTGGCGGACCAGAAGAATGTTGTTTAGGCTTATTAGATGGCTTGCCACCTTTGGCATCTCGACGCGCTTTTGGCTTCGATTGCTGTTGTGGGCGGTTGTTTTGAGGCCGTGCTTTTGGCACCCATTTGAAGGTATAAAACACTTCTTTTGTATCTTCTTCAGATGCTGTCGGTTCTTGCACCGCAACTTCCGTTGTTGTTTCACCATCAGTGGCAGCCTCTGGCGTGACTTTTATCTTATCACGTTCACCTTTTTCAGCAGCATAGCCTAAGCCCTGCATCAAATCTGCGAATTGATCTAGCGTCATACCTGTAATGGACAACATGTCAGGATTGGCTTCGAAGCCACTTTTTACATCATGCGCACGGATCATATCCGCCAAACGTTCCAACATGTCGATACGGATAGCGCGATCGCCAGCCAAACGGTAACCAGCGCGCGGATAATAGCCTTTTGGTGCATCAACAACAGCAGGAACCGTCACAAGCCCCGCAGGTGGTGCTTCTGGGAATTCTTGCAAACCTTCGAACAAAGACCAAAGCACCAAACGTAAACGTGTTGGAGCTGGCTTCAGCATTAAGTGGTGGAAAACTGTGTATTGGCCAAAGCGAATGCCGTGTTTGCGTAACGTTCCACGTTGGTCTTGGTCCAATGCTTTGATATCATTCGAAATCGCAGAGCGTGGGATAACTCCTAGGCTTTCCGACAAACGGAATGCAACGCCTTTGGCCAAACCTGGCAAAGCTTCATCATCGCGCATCGTGATCAAATGTTCGAAAGCGGCCGTAATTTTACGGTCAATAAAATGGCCCAAACGTTTGCGCACTTTATCAGCAACCTCAGCACCAGCTTCATCATCCACAAAAACATGAATAGCAGGCGACATAATATCGTCACCTTTAACAAGCTTACCGATAGCATGCTCGCCCCACATCAGGCCGCCTTGCTCGGTAAAATCAAATTCGGTGTCTGGAGCATTGTAAAACCGGTCCGAGCGCAGGTTGAATTCAGGCTGTAATGCTTGAATCGCCGCAGAGCGTAGAGTTTTCACCTGATCTGCATCTGCAGATTTATCCAATTGGAATTGAAACGCGTTCAATTTTCCGACGAATTCACCTTCAATAGTTACTTCGCCATCTTTGTTTACTTCAGCCACCAAGGCCTCCTTTTGCTTCAATCGCCGCAACAATATTGATGTACGCCGATCGACAAATCGTTTTGTGAGCGCGCCGTGAAGCGCATCTGATAGGCGATCTTCTACTGCACGAGTCTCGTCACGCCAATAGTTTTCGTCAGTTAACCAGCCTTTTCTCTGCGTAACGTAGGTCCATGTGCGGATATATGCCAATCTTTTGGACAAAGCATCGATATCTCCATGTGTCTTATCAATACGCCGCACGCGGTCTGCAAACCATGCCACAGGGATTTGGCCGCCGTCTGCCAGAAATTCGAAGATTTTCCCGACAATCGCGACATGCTCGTTATGAGACACTTGTCTGAAGTCAGGCAATTGGCAAGTATCCCACAACAATTGTACATCCCGCGCATTGCGAACGCGGTCAATAATCTCTGGCTGATCAGACAGGCTGCGCAACGTCAGATGATCCCCCGCTTCCCGGGCTTTAACCAACAATGGATCATCGCTGCTACGCTCTAATGAACGCAACAAAACTGCTGTCGTTCCAAAATCCAACCGTGAATTACGCCACTGCAACTTTTGGATCGGGGAAAAACGGTGATTCTCTATCGCATCCACCACCTCGTCCTCTAACGGGCGCGCTTCACCAGTCACCCCAAAAGTACCATTGTTCTGATACCGTCCTGCACGACCTGCTATCTGTGCCAGCTCATTAGGCATCAAACGGCGCATACCACGCCCATCAAACTTCGATGTTCCCGAAAAAGCCACATGATCGATATCAAGGTTCAACCCCATCCCAATGGCATCGGTGGCCACCAGATAATCGACATCGCCGTTTTGATACATTTCCACCTGCGCATTGCGCGTACGCGGCGATAATGCCCCCATCACGACAGCAGCTCCACCCTTTTGGCGGCGTAAAAGCTCGGCAATAGAATAAACATTATCCACAGAAAACCCAACAATTGCAGAGCGTTCAGGCATACGGGATATTTTCTTCGATCCTGAATACGTTAGTTCCGAAAAACGGTCACGGCGCAAAAAATTTGCATCAGGCACCAGTTTGGAAATAACGCCCCACATAGCATCAGACCCTAGAAACAAAGTCTCGGAAAGGCCCCGCAGATTCAACAAGCGGTCCGTAAATACATGCCCTCGCTCAGGATCCGCGCAAAGTTGCACCTCATCAATTGCCACAAACTCTGCACCTAGACTGGTTGGCATAGCTTCGACCGTACACACCCAATAAGCAGCACGCGGTGGCACGATACGTTCTTCCCCCGTCACCAAGGCCACAACAGATGGGCCTTTTTTGGCGACTAGGCGATCATAAACCTCACGCGCTAACAAACGTAATGGCAATCCAATCACACCGCTGCGATAGGCCAACATGCGTTCTATCGCATAATGTGTTTTTCCGGTGTTGGTGGGGCCAAGCACCGCGCAAACGCGCGATCGCTGTTGCATTGTAGGTCTGTCCTTAGCCTATAATGAGGTGCCATTGACCTCATTCTTAAGTCTTTCAATCTTATCTTTAAGACCTTCTTGATGCGGATGCACCTCTAAAGCGCGCTCATAAACCGTCAATGCATTTTTTTTCCGGTCCAGTTGATCAAATATTGTTCCCAGACCAGCCATAGCCCCAAAATGTCTTGGGTTTAGTTGTAAAACCCGCTGAATATCAGCAACAGATAAACCAAATTCATCCATCAAATAAAATGTAGTCGCCCGCATGTTCCAAGCTTCAGCAAAATCGGGTGAATGATCAATCACAGTAGAAAAATGCCCAACAGCCACTTTCAATTGACCTTCCTGCATAGCCTGCCTGCCACGGCGCATCAAATGATCCATCGCAGGCGACCCAGATTTGCCCCATTCGGTCCAAATTTTCTGTTCTGACTTTTTCCAATCATCATTTTCAGGGTCTTGTAACTCTGAAAACAACAAATCGAGCTCCGCGGTTTGTGCAAAAGCGTGATCTTTATCACTAAAAACAACAATTAACGTTACGAAACAAAAGATTGCCACAATCAAGGACTTTAAGTTTTTAATATTTGGTTTCATGATAACCCAATGCTATCGCAAACGCGAAAGAATGCGAGAATTTTTTAAGCTCTAGGAGACACAAATGAGTGACGTAATCACAAAAGCAGTAGAAGCGCTGAACGAAAAGATGGGCAGCGACGGGTTTGACGGCACAATCAAAGTCGAAATCGAGGGTGAAGGTTGCCTTATGATCGATGAAAACGGCGCACGTGCAGCAGATGAAAATGCAGATTGCACACTAACTGCGGATGCAGAAACATTCCAAGGTATGCTCACTGGTGATGTAAACCCCACAAGCGCCTTTATGTCAGGCGGGCTTAAAGTAGACGGCGATATGAGCGCCGCAATGAAACTAGGTGCAGTTCTTTCTTAATATGACACAAGCGCCGTTCTTTGCTGATATTGCCAATGCCCCTTCTGGGGGTATTGCGCATTGGAAAACATGTCAGGACGGTGTGCGTATCCGTGTTGCAACTTGGAAAAAGGGAACCAAAGGCACTGTTCTGGTTTTCCCTGGCCGCACTGAATTCATTGAAAAATACGGACCCACCATTCAATCCCTTGTGGATCGTGGCTATTCCGTTGCCGCTATAGATTGGCGTGGGCAAGGCTTGGCAGATCGCATAGCTCCCAATCCACAATTAGGGCATGTAAAACATTTTCGCGACTATCAGATGGACGTGACAGCAATGCTAGAGGTTGTCCAAGAGGCAGGCCTGCCTGATCCAGAGATACTCGTTGCACATTCGATGGGCGGAAACATCGGACTACGCGCCCTACATAACGGTTTAAAGGTGAACAAAGTCATCTTTTCAGCACCTATGTGGGGTATATATATAGCACCAGCCTTACGTTTACCCGCAAAACTTATTTCCAATATCGGCCCCTATATTGGCTTTGCGCGTAAGTTTTCACCAAACACACGTGCGGAAAACTATGTTCAGGTCCAACCATTTAATGAAAACACACTTACCAATGATCCAGAAACATATGATTGGATGATCAACCAATTAAATGTTCATCCAGAACTTGGTATCGGTGGCCCCAGTATTAATTGGCTACATCAGGCCTTTGTCGAATGTGCAAAACTGCTAATGATGCCGCCACCAAAACATGATTGTATGTGCTTTTTAGGCAGCCAAGAGGTAATCGTACATCCAAAATCCATCGAGCGTATCATGGGAAAATGGTCAAACGGTGAATTGGTGCATATAATGGGCGCCAAACACGAAGTTTTCATGGAAGAGCCTACAATGCTACGCAGTGCGTGGGCAGATATTGATCGCTTCCTAGCAGTTTAGCAGCTTTAACGCCTGTGCATGGACCCGTTTATCACTTGCTGCAATCGCTTGACCACCTGCATGGGCGGGACCACCTTGCCAATTCGTTACAATACCACCTGCAGCTTCCACAACGGCTATAGGCCCTTGGATATCGTATGGGTTCAAACCCGCCTCAATCACGAGGTCAATTTGACTTGAAGCTAATAAAGCATAGGCATAACAATCCATACCATACCGGGTTAACTTCGCTTGATCCGCAACCCGCTTAAAAGCAGCGCCCTCTGCATCTGTGCCAACCTCAGGAAAAGTCGTAAACACAATTGCATCAGAAATATCGACACAATCTTTAACTGCCAAATCAATAGTTTGACCGCCACGGCTTAAAGAAGCGGTTCCATCTCCCCCAGTAAAGCGTTCATCCATATATGGCTGATCAATAATACCCAAAATAGGTCCCTTACCAGCATCCACGGCAATCAAGACACCCCAGGTTGGCGTTCCACTGATAAAACCACGTGTTCCATCAATCGGGTCCAGAACCCATGTCAAACCAGTCGTCCCTATTATATTTTCATATTCTTCGCCAAGAATACCATCACTGGGACGGCGTTCAGATAGTATAGAACGCATCGCACGCTCAATAGATTTGTCTGCTATGGTGACTGGGTCAAACCCATCAGACAGTTTGTTTTCAAGATTTTGTCCCGATGTTCGGAAGTATTGCAATGCAATCGGACGCGCCGCATCAGCCAAAGCATGTGCCACATCCCACAATTCATCCTGCAAAGCTTTAGATAATCCAGACAATGAAAAACTCCAGTTCGGTGCGTGTTCCAAACTGGAGTTTTCACAATGTAAGGTGTGCGTCAACCACAGACCTTATGCTACGTCACTTAAAACGCGCGCGAGATCAAAAAGCTTACGTCGCTGGTTTTCAGGTATCGCATAATATGAACGTACAAGTTCAAGTGCCTCTTTATCCCCCAAAAGATCACCCTTAGCGCTAGAGGTTTCATCTCTGATAATCTCGATCTCTAACTCTGCCCCCTCATAGCCTTCGAAAAAGAATGTAATTGGTACGCCAAGCGTTTCGGCAATATCCCACAACCGTGATGCGCTGATCCGGTTCATACCAGTTTCGTATTTTTGTATCTGTTGGAATTTAATACCTACTGCTTCGCCGAGTTGTTGTTGGCTATAACCAACCATCCAACGTCTTTGGCGAACGCGTTTGCCTACATATTCATCTACAGGGTGCGCCATTATTTTAAGTCCTTACTTGCTACTCCAAGTTTTATAACAATTTTTGTAACTACCCAGCATGTTTTTGACATTTTTTCATCATTTTTGTTGACGGATGGCTTAACCTCTGAATCAATAGGGGAATGACGTTTAAACTTTCCAAATTGGCGCCGTTCGACGCACCACCAGTTGGCTTTCTCACTTTAGAAGAGCGTCTGGTGGAAGCGGATACCCGGGCCGCATATTTTCAAACCGCCTGCAAAGAACTCCTACAGATCAACAAGCATCTGGAAGAGTGTCAAAAACATATGGAAGAGCGTATAGCTGCATTGGAACGCCGTCTCGGCTTGAATAGCCGTACCAGCGGCAAGCCACCCTCCAGTGACGGCCTTGGTAAACCCAATGCGAAGAAGCGAACAAAGAGCCTGCGTGGCCCGTCTGATCGCAAGTCTGGCGGCCAACCTGGCCACACAGGCAAAACGCTCAGGCAAACACCGACGCCAGACACGATTATAGACCATTTTCCTGTGGTTTGTTCTGGTTGTGGAGCACCGCTTAGCCCAGAAACGGCAGAAGCCAGCACTGCACGACAGGTGATCGATCTGCCGCCGCCGCCACCACCGCAGGTGACAGAGCACCGCACGCATCAGTGTCGCTGCGACCAGTGTGATGGGATCACCCGTGCCGACTTTCCCGATGGTATAAATGCACCAGTGCAGTATGGGGCCCGCATTGCAGGCATTGCGAGCTATTTACAAACGGTTCATTGCATTCCGGAACACCGCCTTGGCGAGATATTTATTGACTTGCTTGGGGTGCCGATTGCCCCTGCAACATTGACCAGCCTTATCTGGCGCACAGCGGATCGCTTGAAGCCCATGACACTAGCAATCAAGGAAGCTTTGATTGGATCACAGTCTGGCGTTGTGCATTTGGATGAGACCGGCCAGCGTGCTGTTGGCAAACTGCATTGGACACATGTGATCTGCTCGCCCTTATTGAGCCACTTTCGGGTTTCAAGCAAACGCGGAGAGTTGCTTTGTGGCGTCTCGGGTATTGTGGTGCATGATCACTGGAAGGCATATTTCAAAATGGAGGGGGTCGAGCACGCCTTGTGTAATGCCCATCACTTGCGCGAGTTGCAGGCTTTAATTGAGATTGAGAAAGAGCCATGGGCAAAGCCTATGAAAGCGATCCTGTTGAAGGCGAAGACCTTGGCTGAGAATATGTACAACGAAGGCGGACAGCGGGATGAGGCGGCCATACAGGCGGTATTCGAACTATACGATGCAAATATCGCCGAGGCGATAGCGTATCATGAAGCACTGCCAGCACTTTCATCAGCGCAGACAGAAAAAAAACGGCGCGGCCGTCCAAAGCGCCGGACGGGCCATAATCTCGCATTGAGGTTGCAAGACTTTAAGACAGAGGTGCTTCGCTTCCTTGTCGATCCAAATGTGCCGTTCACCAATAATGAAGCCGAGCGAGACTTGCGAATGGGTAAAGTCAGGCAGAAAGTATCAGGCTGTTTTCGGACGCTGCGCGGAGCGGAAGTCTTCTGTATTCTCAGAACCGTGATCAACACCGCCAGAAAACAGGGCTGGTCTATAATTGAAACCCTGTTGAAACCACCAGATCAATTGATTGCTGGATTGCGCGTCGTATGAAAAACAACGCTTATTGACAATAATACGCTCACGGATATAGTGCTGACTATCAAGCGGATACCCATGCTGGGTAGTTACCAATTTTTTGAATCTATTGCATTCAAACGAAATCAACTATCCGAGAGCGCATCTCGATAATAATATAAACAATTGTTAAATAACGGTTAAATTTAAAAAAAAGTCAAATTATGTATAAATACTCCACAATAAAATGGGAAACACCTGTTCAATGGTTAGTTAAAAAAAAGAGCGCTTATTGCAAAATGCAAACACATGCAAACCAGATACTTTGCATTTTGCAAAGAAAATAATTATACCTAGAGAGGAAAGGGAATCACATTGCTCAACAATTACTTAAAGGAAAGTCATTCATAATAAATACAATTTAAGATATTACACATAGTAATCTCGTTAAAATAGACTTTTTAAGCCAGCATACATTAATAATCAGTCAATAAAAAAAACCCGCTGTATCAGGGCAATCGCATGAAAAAGTTAGCAGGTGACAAATGAGGTGAGGGTTGATTCAATGAGTGAACTTTTAGCTTTTATTGAGGTCACTACCCATGTCCAATGCCGACGCACCCGACAGCCATTCCATTGATTTTCTTACGCATTTTTCTACTTTATCTGACCCACGACAACAAACAAAGCTGCTTTACCCTATGGCAGAGGTTTTGCTTTTGACGTTATGTGCCGTGTTGTCCGGGGCGAATGACTGGGTCGCTATTTCTGCGTTTGGGACAAAGAAACTGGCCTTTTTACGGAAATTCTTGCCCTTTTCGGACGGAACACCCTCACATGATCAACTGGGAAACATCTACGCCGCACTGGATGCCAATCATTTTCAGGCCTGCTTTATGGAGTGGGTCGCCTCCTTAAACAGCACCCTTAGCGGGGTCGTGGCGATAGATGGTAAAACCTCACGTCGCAGCTTGGATAAGGCTGGCAGCAAGGCCGCAATTCACATGATCTCGGCCTGGAGTTCAGAGTTGAACCTGACACTTGCCCAACGGCAGGTGGACGGCAAATCCAATGAGATCACGGCCATACCGGAACTGTTAGACCTCCTGACGATAAAGGGGGCTATTGTCACTATAGATGCTATGGGATGTCAGCGTGATATTGCCGATAAAATCATCACCAAACAAGCGGATTATGTTTTGGCCTTAAAGGGTAATCAAGGTGCCCTTCGCAAAGACACCGAACTGTTCATGAAAGAACAGGACGCTGTGGATTTTGCAGACACAACAGTAACTTACCATGAGGACGTAGAAAAATCACATGGACGTATTGAAACAAGAAAAGTCACTGTTTGCTCGGATATTGAATGGCTGATGGAGCGGCACAATTGGCCCGGATTGGAAAGCATCGTGATGGTCCAATACTGCGCAACACTTCAAGACAAGACCCGTTCAGAGACACGCTTTTACATCTCATCCATGACCTGTGACGCCGAAGCTCACGCAAAAGCTATCCGCGACCACTGGGGTATTGAAAACGGGCTGCATTGGGTCATGGATATGGTGTTTCGTGATGATGAATGTCGTATCCGTAAAGGAAACGCGCCAGCTAATTTTACAACGATCAAGCACGCCGCCAACAACATGCTGCGCTCCGTAAAGGGAAAGCAAAGCCTCAGGTTAAAGCGACACTTGGCGGCTTGGGACGAGGATTTTCTTTTCCAGATAATTCAGGGGTAAAACTCATGCGATTGCCCTGCCCGCTGTATAGCATTTCTGCTCGTCACAACGGGGTCTTTATTAAAGTCTTTAAGCTAATTTAAAGCTTAACCTACAGCTTTAGACATACGCTTGCGATCAGTCGGATCTAGGTGGCGCTTGCGCAAACGTACAGAATTTGGTGTTACTTCGACCAACTCATCATTATCAATGTAAGCAATCGCTTCTTCCAATGACAACTTAACAGGTGTTGTCAAACGAACAGCTTCATCCGTACCAGAGGCACGTACGTTGGTTAACTGCTTACCTTTAAGAGGGTTCACTTCAAGGTCGTTTTCACGGTTGTGTTCACCAATGATCATACCTTGATAAACTTCTTCTTGTGCACCGATAAAGAACTTACCGCGATCTTCAAGCTTGAACAGCGCGTAAGAAACAGATTGGCCTTTATCCATAGAGATCAAAACACCCGCACGACGACCAGGGATCGAGCCTTTGTATGGTGCCCAATCGTGGAACACACGGTTCAAAACGCCTGTACCACGTGTATCTGTAAGGAATTCACCGTGATATCCGATCAAACCACGCGCAGGCACATGGGCGATGATGCGTGTCTTACCAGCACCCGCTGCTTTCATTTCTGTCAACTCACCACGACGGTGGCCTGTAATTTTCTCAATCACAGCACCAGAGTATTCGTCGTCCACATCGATGGTAACTTCTTCGATCGGCTCCATCTTTTGGCCGTCTACCTCTTGAAACAACACCTGAGGACGTGAAATTGACAATTCAAACCCTTCTCGGCGCATATTCTCGATCAAAACACCCATTTGCAATTCGCCGCGCCCTGCAACTTCAAAAGCTTCACCACCAGGGGTGTCGCTGATTTTGATCGCAACGTTTGATTCCGCTTCCTTCATCAAACGATCACGGATCACACGAGATTGAACTTTCTTACCATCGCGGCCCGCAAGTGGGCTAGTGTTAATGCCGAATGTCACCGTAATGGTCGGTGGATCAATAGGTTGTGCAGGAATAGCATCAACAACCGAAGTCTCTGCCAATGTATCTGCCACAGTCGCTTTAGTCATACCAGCAATTGACACAATGTCACCTGCTTCAGCCACATCAATCGCTGTTTGATCCAAACCGCGGAATGCCAAGATTTTGGTAACACGGAAGTTCTCAATCAATGTGCCATCAACTGACATAGATTTGATCGATTGGCCTGCTTTCAACGTACCTGTTTCAACGCGACCTGTTAGCAAACGACCAAGGAAAGGGTCACCACCCAAAGTTGTTGCCAACATTGTAAAAGGTTTGTCTTGCTCTGAGATTTGCGCGGGCGCTGGTACATGCTCGATAATCAGATCGAATAATGCGTTGAGGTCTTTGCGTGGCCCGTCAAGTTCCATATCTGCCCAGCCATTACGACCAGATGCATACATCACTGGAAAATCAAGTTGCTCATCAGTTGCATCCAGATTTGCGAACAGGTCAAAACAATTGTCTAGGGCTTGATCAGGCTCGCCATCAGGCTTGTCAACTTTGTTCACAACAACGATTGGGCGCAGACCCAATTTCAACGCTTTAGATGTCACAAATTTAGTTTGTGGCATTGGACCTTCAGCCGCATCTACCAACAACACAACACCGTCTACCATAGATAGGATACGCTCAACCTCACCACCAAAGTCGGCGTGGCCTGGTGTATCAACGATATTGATCCGCACATCATTCCAAACAACAGATGTAGGTTTTGCAAAAATCGTAATGCCACGCTCACGTTCCAGATCGTTGCTATCCATAGCACGTTCCGTCGTTGCTTCGTTGTCGCGGTAAATACCAGACTGCTTTAGCAGCTCATCAACAAGAGTGGTTTTGCCGTGGTCAACGTGGGCAATAATAGCAATATTTCGTAAATCCATGATACGCGCCTTTATAGGAGGTTGGGCTGTTTGTGTGCGCCTTACAGGGACTATCTACAAATAGCCAGTGATAAATGCACAAAACCCTACCTCCTTGAACGCAAACAGAAAGCACGTAAACATCAAACCACGTGTAAATGTTGTGATCTTATTTGTGCTGATTGCTTTGCATAGGCAGCCTCAATCAATATTGCCAATCGGTCCACCAATATAGCATTCGAAGCCCCGCCTTTTTGTAATGTAATCTTAAACTCTGGCAATTCAGGTAAATTCGCATCACTCGGCACTTGCACCCAATCAACAGGTTGCGTTCCTGCCAAACAGGCATGAACAGCAAAGTCAGCACTAACACTCGCTTCAACTGTTTTGGTTTGTCCTGTATCTACGAATGACTCCCATAAAATACCGACTTTATCCAAGATATCCGCCACGAGCGGTCGAAAAGCACAATGGTTTTCATATGCAATTGGCAAGGGCTGCTTCTTCCAAGCCCGACCGTCTTGAGCTCCAAACCACGTTAAACCAGACGCGCCGATTTCTGTAGCACCAACTGGGCAATGTAATTCAGTACCCATAGCAATATCAACTTCACCCTTCTCTAGTTTCTTTTTAAGATCAACGGTATAGGAGGTTAAAAGCTGAACTTTGACCCGTGGAAATTCGACTGCGAATTGCTTTAAGACCTTTGGGATATGCGGGTAAACAATATCATGCGGCACACCCAAAATAATTTCATCTTCAAAATCATCCGATGTTAAACGCCCCCATGCTTCATCATTTAGAGCCATCATTCGCTTGGCATAACTCAACAACAACTCACCTTGTTGCGTTAACGCTATCCCCCGTCCAGATCGATCCATCAGGGCCAAGCCCATAGATTCTTCCAGCCTTTTCAATTGCATAGAAACAGCCGATTGCGTCAAATGTAACTGCCCAGCAGCTTTTGTAACACCGCCTGTTTCAGCAACAGTTACAAATGATCTTAAGGCCGTTAAGTCCAAATTCCGTATCATATCACAATCCTTGATGCATAACTTCACAAACATTCGTTTTACTAATGATACATAATGGCTCAGTTTACAAATCGTATGCTTTCATGACATGTTCTTTTTCAAATCATGTCAAATCAGAGGGATAGGCCGACTATGGATCACAAACAGTTTCAGGATTGGCTATCTGGGATAGATCACCTCAGCCCTGCGCAGCGACAGGAAGCCGAAACCGTGTTCATGGGGGTCTCTGAGGCGTCCTCTTCGCTGGCAGCCATTGAAGCAAGCGTGGGTGAAAGTCGCCAGTGCCCGCATTGTGGCACACTAGGAGCTATATCGCGTGGCAAAGCACGGGGTCTGCGACGGTACCAATGCAAGGGATGCAATAAGACATTCAACGCGGCGACCGGCACCCCTTTGTCGGGCCTGCACCGCAAGGATAAGTGGCTTGCCTTTGGAACCTGTCTTTCTGATGGGCTGACGGTTCGCGCCTCAGCAGAACGCTGCAAATTTGCCGTCAATACCGCGTTCCGTTGGCGGCACCGATTTCTCACCACAGACAATCCGAACGCCCGCAAGCTTACAGGCATTGTCGAGGTCGACGAAACCTATGTTTTGCAAAGCCAAAAAGGTGAACGAAACCTTGAGCGCAAGGCGCGCCGCAGGGGAGGCACGGCCAGCAAGCGAGGTCTGTCAGATGAGCAGGTTCCAGTACTGGTTGCCGCTGATCGCAGCGGCACGACAGTCAGCGCGGTTCTCCCTGCGGTCAATGCTGATACGCTGCAATCTGCAATCGAGCCGGTCGTGGATGATGACATCGTTCTGGTGACCGATGGCCACCGCGCTTATCCGCCTTGCGCCGCAGCACTGGGAGTGCGCCACGAAGCGTTGAACCTGTCTGGCGGGGAGCGGGTGCGGGATGCCTTTCACATTCAGACGGTCAACAACCGGCACAGCCAGTTGAAGGATTTCCTGCGCCGCTACCGAGGCGTCGCAACCAGGTATCTCGACAACTACCTGCGATGGTTTCAGCGTCTTCAACTGGAAAATGCTTCACCCCGCGCTTGCCTCGCCACCGCGATCGCAGATCCATGCATACGATTTGTAAACTGAGCCTACATAATTTAACATACATATCAAGAAAATTGATGAAAACAAATCATCATATAACAAAACGGAAAGGAACATAAAATGACATATATCGTAGACGCAGACTGTAAAACTCCAATTCAAAGCGTTTCATTCCTATCACGCTTGAACACAGCGATAGCAAACCGCAAACAACGGAATGCACTTTGTGGCCTTAGCTCGGATGCCTTGAACGACATCGGCCTAAGCCGTGCAGAAGTTAATAAAGAATGCGCAAAAACATTCTTTTCTGATCTCATCAGTTAAGTTTTTTGCCAAAAGGCGCACCCGCCTCTTCCCTTGAGGTGCGCCTTTTTTACCAAAACTCTTGAATTTAACGATAAATTCATGCGTATTTCTCTTGAAAATCCCCCGTAACTCCCCATATTCTCTATTAAGAATGCCACAACTTCGTGTGCATCCAACATAATGTTATCGAGGAGATACAAAATGGCTGAATATGATACAGTCCGCCGCGCCTCCGCAGGCGTACAATCATCGGCAATTGACGAGGGTCTACGCGCCCACATGAACCGCGTTTATGGACTTATGTCCATGGGCATGATCATCACTGGGATCATCGCATTTGTCGTGGGTACGGATTTAGCGTCTGCAAAAGCAGGCCAACCAACAATGCTTCTATCCCCTGAAATCCTACAAACAATGTTCTCTAGCCCAGTGAAATGGATCATTATGTTTGCTCCATTGGCTGTTGTGTTTGCATTTGGCGCAGGTATCAACCGCATGTCCGAAAATACAGCACGCATGGTTTTCCTAGCATTCTCAGCCCTTATGGGTCTGTCTATCTCTTGGATTTTCGCTGTCTACACAGGCATTTCAATCGCAAATACATTCTTTGTAACTGCGATCGCCTTTGCTGGCCTATCTCTATATGGCTACACAACGAAAAAAGACATCTCTGGTTGGGGCAGCTTCCTAATCATGGGCGTAATTGGTTTGATCGTTGCATCAATCGTAAACATCTTCCTAGCTTCAAGCGCGATTGCTTTCGCAATCTCAGCTATCGGTGTTTTGATCTTTGCAGGCCTAACAGCGTATGACACGCAAAACATCAAAAACACATATCTTCAAATGGCTTCAAATGGTCAAACGGAGTGGTTGGGTAAAGCGGCTATCATGGGCGCCTTGAACCTATACTTGGACTTCCTGAACATGTTTATGTTCATGCTACAGTTCATGGGCGGTCGCGAGTAATCGCAAACCCCCTATAGTAACGAATAAGAACCGAGGCCCCGCGCCTCGGTTTTTTTATATCTAAAGCGTTTTGCGTCTAATCTGACCCAATCAGTTAAATACAATACGCAGTACCATCTGTTAGGGAATACATCGCTTTGTCTTCCATCTGATACAGATAAAAGACAAAACGCTTAAAAGGACACACAATGGAAAGCTTTCCACTTTATATTACAGCATTCACAGCTCTTATATTAGGCACCCTACTCCTAGCCTTAACATTCAGAGTGATCGGACACCGCCGCAGTCATAAAATCGTGCTTGGTGACGAAGGTGACAAAGTCATGGTTAAAAAGATCCGTGGACATGCAAATGCCGCTGAACAAATCCCAATGGCGTTAATATTGCTAGGCTTAGTAGAATACCTACAGGGCAGCACATACGCATTGGTTATCGCTACACTCCTTGTCGTAGGGCGCGTCCTACATGCTGCTTACTTCAACATCGAAGGCCTAAACTGGCGTTTCCGCTTCTTAGGCATGCTCTTAACGCTCATATCACAGGCCTTAGCTCTGCTAGCATTATTACGCGTATTAGTATTCTAAATCATGTACAAAAGCTTGAGTGTATAGGTTCATGTGTTTTGAGACTCACGCGGCTTCGGCCTGAGTGATTCGAAGGTACTCCATGGGTGTCTTACCTTTCAAGGCGTGATGTGGTCTGAATGTGTTATATTTTTCGACAGCTTTTCTCAGTTCAAACCGCATAGCTCCAATGCTATCGGCAATCAGATCACAACAATCATAGAATTCCTCGCGGAAGGTGCGGTTTCCACGCTCAACGCCACCATTGTATTTCGGTCTGGCTGGCGGCAATACAATGAGCGGGATTTTCATCTGCTCACACGCCGTCTCAAAATCGGCCATAAACTCGGAGCCACCATCAACTTGAATTGAGAGGATTTTATAGGGAGCTATTTCCACAAGCTCTTCCAAAAACCGTTTGGCAGAGCGTGCGGTGGCATTCGAATAAATTTGCGCGTGGATGTGCTTGCTACGCCGTTCCCAGGCCTGAAAGTGCTTGCAGGTGACGCCGTTTTTCGTGGCAGTCATGTGGTCGATCTGCACACGTTCTCCAATCTCTATATCTTTGTAATCCTTATATTTCCATCCTTTGGCGTGGCCCTTGGAGAAGTTACGCTTGCGCTTTTGTGGTGCAGACCTTGATCGTGTAATCAGGCCTTTCTTGCGTAGAAAACCCAAGATACGCCCCACGGTGCTATCGCTTATGATTTGGTTTTTATCGCGCCGCAAGATGGCCCCTATTTTTTCCTTACCGTAGGTTTTATTGTCGCGGCGAATTTCGAGCACCAACTGTTTTTCTGCCTCACCCCACTGTGACTTATTGCGGTGTTTTGGGGCCTTTGATGGCGGCATAATCCCTTGCGCCAAATCCTTCAAAACCCGCTTGTAGCGATAATAAGTAGACCGAGAGATGCCGACAAATTCAGCGCATTTTGCTAGAGAAACACCCTCTGCGCGTAAAGCTTCCCATTGCCGAACCGTGTCTTCGTATTTGATACGGTACGCATCCAAACATTCTTGTGCCCGCGCCCAAGCATAAAGTTTATAAACGTTCTTGTGCAGTCTTATGATTTGCATATTGGCCTCGTGAGTTGGTTTTTTACAATACTCAGTCTCCGAGGCCGCCTAAATCTTGGCAACAAAAAAACAGTCTCACATCTATCTGAACTTATTCACTTTTAAGCTAGTCAAGTGGTATACTGTCATATGTTTTGGCGGATTATTTAGAATATCCAAATGTTTT
This sequence comes from Amylibacter sp., assembly GCA_965206885.1. Lineage (GTDB taxonomy): Bacteria > Pseudomonadota > Alphaproteobacteria > Rhodobacterales > Rhodobacteraceae > Amylibacter. Next base: position 1,069,837 of record CBDBLJ010000019.1, read on the forward strand.
ACACGCTGGTAATGGCGTGTATCCCAAGTCCAACGCCAAAACTTGAAACTATCACGGCCAAGGCGTTCGGGACAATCGGCAGTCATATCAGGGCGCGTCAGCCCTAAGTTCAATAAGTTACGTCGAATGATACGCCATAGGCGCAACGTAATGCCAATATCGAGCCATATAAACGTATCTGCGCGCGCCAATCGTTCAGGGTAAGTCCGTGAATGACCGCCCTCAAAGATCCATTCTTTACGAGCATGAACTTTTGCAACCAGTCGCTCTTTTTCATCAGCTGTACGTTCAACCCAATGTGGTTTCCAATGAATGTGATCCATGTGATAGACAGACAGCCCAGTCTTCTCACCAAGCATAAGTGCCAAAGTACTCTTACCCGAACCAGGGCCACCCACGATCATTACACGTTGCATATAACATAGCTCCAAAAGCAAAAAGGCGACCCTTGGGCCGCCCTTTGAATTCCTAAGACTGGAAAAACAAGCTTACTTGATTTTGCCTTCTTTGTAAGGAACGTGCTTACGCACAACTGGGTCGTACTTATTAACAACCATTTTTTCGGTCATTGTACGGGAATTCTTTTTAGTCACATAAAAGTGGCCAGTATCCGCAGTTGAGTTTAGGCGGATTTTAATTGTGGTTGGCTTCGCCATGGTTTTTCTCCGTGCTGCAGGAAAACCCTGCGAAATATCTATGAGGTTGCCTTCTACCTTCTCTTGGCTCCGAGTCAAGACCACATGTGTAAATTATATAGCTCTTTAGCCATGCTCACATACAATCGCCAACCGCATTACCACAAATGTTCTATTCTACACTCTCAAACTCTTCATTTCATTCATCGCGTAAATCAAAGAATGCAATGATACGATCACTAATTGATTTCGTTTGCGCTTTGATTTGGGCTCTTCCAAGTCGCCTATTCTGGGCAATAACACTTAGAGCTTCATCTTCTTCACGCTGCCACTTTGCGACACTCTTAGCGATTTTTTCCATTACTTCTGGTCTGCGTTCAAAAAGCGCATGTAGGGCATCGCTGGTAATTTCGCAGATGACAGTTTCCACCTTAGCACGGATTGTCGTTCGCTGTGGGTCACCTGTCAGCAACGACATAAGGCCAACATGTTCATACTCCCCCGCTTCCGCCATAAGGGTTTCTGCACCACTTGCATCCACTTCAAATAACTCGACAGCACCAGAAACAATTAAAAACATTGATGAATGTACGGCCCCTGAACGCGTAATCGGTTCTGGTGGCCCAATCACATGAAGCGGGGCTGACTTGACCAAACCCTCCATATCCGCATCAGTCATCCCCTCAAAGATTGGGACATGACTAAACCGTTCAAACAATTCATCCCATGCGGCTTTGTCATACGCCGACTTGGATAAACCACCTTTTTCATCCTTTTCAGTTTTATAATTCAAGTGCCTTTGGTGACCAAAACGAATGCCTTTACGTGAAAACCGATACCATATGGCGTTGATCAGTTCGTTGCTCGCAACCCACCAATCATTATAATGCTCGATATAAAAGTATACTTTATATTGCATGCCAGTCTTTTCAAAACTGTAGGCGACCACTGAATTCCATGGATTATCTGCTATATGAGGGCAATCATTTATTGCCGCTTCGCTTTCTTCAATCACCACTTGAGGTGGAATATTATATTCCGCTGTGAAAAAGAAAGTACGTCGGGTTAATCTAGTTGGTCGCTCCAGATTGCGAATTTTACTGGAGGCAACAGTCGTATTTGGCACCATTACGTAACTCTCGTCCATATCCATATAGGTAATAGCACGCCAGTTAATATCTTTGACAAACCCCCACTCATCATTGATTTGGATCAAATCGCCTTTTTCAAAAGGTGCATTGGCAAACAAAGCCAACCCAGAGAAGAGTTCATCTAAAACAGTCCGGGATGAATAGCCCAACAAGAGCGCTATAGCACCTGAAGCCGTTGCAATAGCTGTGATTGATTGATCAAAAACAAAGCGCAATATGATCATCAATGTGACCAAATAAATCAAAATTGCTATCAGGTGTTGTATAAGCAAGGGAATGGTGGAATCCCCATCAAACGTTAAGCTGCGTTCATAAAAACCCCATTTCAAAACAGCGGTTGCGACATACGCAAGACTAAACCACCATAGTGTCTTTATAGCCATCAAACCAGGCTCTAACGCGGGGCTGGGGATAATCCATTCGAATTGATTATATAATATGTAACATAGACTGATAAACACAAATGCAGAGAGGCTTAAATAGAGATTTGCTTTTTTCAAACCGCGAAACCGCAAGATAAGCATTGCTGCAAAAATCAAAGCAGATAAGCCCAAAGGTATAGTGTTAAGTATTACCATTTTAAATCCACTGAAGAGTTGTTGAGGCACGCGTCAGATCAAAAATAAAAGCATCACAAACAAAGAGTGCTTGCAATATGGGTCGGGTGTCTAACCAAAAACGTCCAATATACAGGTCGCTTTTTTACTACCGCGCTGTGTATCAGTCATTTCTCTATCAAGAACATCTGATTACGCAAAAAGGAATACATTGATACAGAAGGTACTATTATAAAGCCACCATACAGTTCAGCCAAAATCCTTGGTATGATCATATCAATCCAAATAAGCATCCGACCGCAGCCCAGCTCGCTCGTAATGTACTGGCAGCACCTTACCGTATAGCTGCTTAGTACGTTCTGGCGCACCAACCATATCTGGTTCATCTACATACGAAAAAATTGCGACATAGCGTGGCCGATCACCTGTCAAAGGTGCCACACGGTGCAAGGAATACCGCCCCCGAAACAATTGCAAATCGCCAGGTTCCAAATTGAGAACCGTCACTTTATCCGATGTAGCACTCAAAACCCGTGACACCTCTTCAAAGTTTTCACCATCTTTACGAATGTTAGGTGCATATTCGAACGCCCCCCCATCTTTCGCATTTTGGATGGCAAGTGTTACGGTGAAGTTGTTGGTATCAAAGTGCCAAGGAAAACCACCCCCTTCATCAGCCATATTTACAATTACATCAGCCAAAGGATCAGCATAACGGTAAAATCTTTTTTCTTGTAAACAGGCTTGAATAAACTCATCAAAACCTTTGAAATCGTGAACTTGGCGTAATGGCCCATCTAATTGAAAGTTATCTGCAGAAATAAACGCATTAGACCGATCAAAAAACTGACGTATAGGGTGGTCATTCGCAAGACTGGGATCGTCTTTGCTAAAATACGGATTTGTACGGTTATAGGATTTATACCCTTTATCATTCACGCCATCTGCTTCACTCCGAAGTGCATCAACACCTTCTGGTGTTAAAAATCGGCACTTCTCCGCTTTGTTGAGTAGATTTAGGATTTCAAATAGAGCATAGATTGATTATCTGGAATGGATGATTGTCTAATTTTGAGTTTGAAGTATTCGGTATCCTTGATGCCTCTGGCTCGCTTACGGATCATTCCTATACTGACATTACCAGCCTCTATCCTGGCGCTTGTGAGCTTGTGTTTGGCGTAGTTGCAGATGCCCACACAATGTTTCCGTAGGGATTTCGCGAACTTTTTTAGATAGAGCATCTGTGACTGATCTGCTATCAGGCACCAACGTTCCAGTTGCTCCGCCATCGCCTCAAATGAAGCGGCACTCCACAGCAGCTGAAGCTGTTCTTTCAAGACGTAAAGTGCATTCAGGTTGCTATTGCTCTCCAGCAACCTTTGCAGCTTGTCACTTTGTTTTTCACTCAACTTATCCGCATTTTTGAGCAACAGATAATGCGTCCCTTTCATCAACTCTTTACCACTTGGATCGGCCTTTCTGAACTCAAGTCGACGCTGATTATGGATAGCTTTGCTGTAGTTTTTCATGACGTGGAAACGGTCAAATACTATGTCGGCCAACGGCAAGGACTCTCTGACAGCCTTTTGGTAGGCAGGCCCCATATCCATCGCTACGGCCTTTATTTTGCAGGCTGTATCTGGTTGCAGTTGTTTCAAAAACCTTGAAAAAACCTCGGCAGTTCGGCCTGCTTCAACCCAGATCAGATGACCGCCAACCATATCGTAGACCACCGTCATGTAGTCATGACCTTTCGCCCGGGCAACTTCATCTACACCAATATATTCCAAGCCAGTTAGCTCTGCAGGATCAAGCGTAGGGAGAGTTTCAATAAGGTATGCCCTGTCGATATTCTTGACCGTTTCCCATCGTATATCCAAATGTCTGGAAACCGCTTGAATAGACATATGCCGACATAATCCACTGATCAGTCGGCAAAATCGGTGAGTGAAACGGCACCCTTTATCAACAAAATCACACCCCTCAATGCGGCGTTCGCCCTTGTTAATATAAACCTGCGCCAGCTCAATCTCGACCACACAAGGATACCCAAAAAGGGGGATGTCGTTTACTTGTCGGCGGACATGCTGGTTGATGCTTCCCTTCTGGCCTGTAGCAGGGTCTATAGCCCTCCTACGCGCGTCTCGGCTGCAGTGAATGACAATCTTAACACCGCCGTCATCCAGTTTAATTTCATTTACACGTTGCCCTTTGAGGCCTAAAATATGCTGCGAGATGTTGATTGTCATATACCTGCTCTATGTAAAGTTATCAGAAACCATACATATCAACAGGTTACTTGGCGGTCGGCATCTTTTTCTACTCAACAAAGCGGAGAAGAGCCTAAAAATCCTTTCAAAACAGAACATCCATCAGATAGCAAATCTTGGCGCACATCATTCAGAAGGTCTTTATAAGCGTCAGATTCTGGTTCATGTATTGGATAATCGTGAAGATTAATAAGCCGTGCTTCAGCTGTCATATCAAACCTCTTTTGAACAAACCGTTCAAAAAGCCTCTGACAATATAAAAACTGTTTCTACTGTACGAACGACACAAGTGCCGAAAAACGACCTTATGCCGTTTGCGCACCATCTCTTGTGATCATAATCTCACGCAGATCATCTGGTACTGGTCTGGTCTCTGTTGCCGCATCATTCACCATCACCAAAGTCGTATCACCCGTGATCCGAATAGTACCATCACACCACACTGCATAATCCATAACAAAACTTGTCCGCCCCAAACGGGATACACGTGCCAGCGTGATATAGTCCTCAGCGTTAAACATCGGGGCGTCATAGGTAATATTTGCAGAGCGCACGACAGGTTTAATCTTACTGTCCAAGCTAAACTTGATACCAGTATTTTCCAGATAAAGCACACGCGCGTTTTCGAACCATGTATGGTAAACCTTGTTGTTCACATGGTTATACGTGTCCAACTCACTGTATTTCACAAAGTCAGCTAAACCCAAGACCCAACCGCCTTCGATCCCCAGCGCCTCTATTTGTGCTTTATCTAAAACTGTTGTCATGCCAATCCCTTTTCCACTAAGTCCTTCGCGATTTGTGCATAAGAATCTGCAATCGGATGATCCGTAGCAGCAATCGGCGTACCACCATCACCTGCCAAACGAATCTCTAAATCCAACGGAATTTCCCCCAAGAAAGGCAACCCTAGACGTTCCGCATCAGCACGCGCACCACCATGACCAAAGATATGCGCTTCATGTCCACATTGCGGACAATGGTAGCTGGACATGTTTTCAATCATCCCCAAAACAGGTGTCTTAGTCTTTTCAAACATATTCAAGGCTTTGCGCGCATCCAACAAAGCAACATCCTGCGGTGTAGACACAACAATCGCACCTGTCACACTAGCCTTCTGCGCCAATGTCAGCTGCACATCACCCGTACCTGGTGGTAAATCAACGATCAAAACATCCAATTCGCCCCATTCGACCTGACCAAGCATCTGTTGCAATGCTCCCATCAACATTGGGCCACGCCAAACAACCGCTTCATCCTCTTTCAACATCAAGCCGATAGACATCATCGTCACACCGTAACTTTGTAAAGGAATAATTGTTTTACCGTCAGGCGATGCTGGACGTTTGTTCACACCCATCATACGTGGTTGGCTTGGGCCATAGATGTCTGCATCCAACAGACCAACACGACGGCCTTGTTTAGCTAAAGCCACAGCAAGGTTGCTGGAAACCGTAGATTTCCCAACACCACCCTTACCACTGGCAATCGCTAAGATGCGATCGACACCCACAACAGGTGCTTTATCCGCAGATGGTTTCGGGTGGCCGCCAATTTTTAAACTCGGCACAGGTTTCGGCGCATTATGAGCCGTCAACATAACAGAGGCAGATGTTACACCATCCAACGCTTTAACAGCCGCTTCTGCTGCATCGCGTACTGGGCCCATCTTTGGACCATCTTCTGGGGCCACTTCCATTACAAATTGAACAGAGCCACCTTCTACAACCAAGGCACGGATCAAATCCGCAGCTACAATATCTTGCCCATTTGGCAATTTTACTGCTTTTAGGCAGTCCAAAACATCATCACGATTAAGGGTCATTTTATGGAGCCTTCTCTTTCAGCTTGCGCATCACTATATATCGCCTCTAAATTTAGCATTCTAGCCCGAAGGGCAAGGACAAACGGGAAAGACCACAACAATGAGTATCCTTGGCCAAGCCATAGACCTAGTACTCTCTGCTGATGCAGAGCTTGGACACATTGTCGGCCTATCCTTACGTGTCAGCCTAACAGCAACATTGATAGCTTCTTTGTTTGCGATTCCCCTCGGGGCTGCTCTTGCCATATGGGATTTTAGATTCCGTCAAATCCTGATTGTAATATCGACCTCATTGATGGCCCTACCCCCTGTTGTGGTCGGCCTGATTGTTTATCTTTTACTATCCCGCGCAGGTCCATTAGGATCATACGGTATACTCTTCACACCAGCGGCCATGATCATCGCCCAATCAGTTCTGATCTTCCCAATCGTATTGGCACTGACCCGTGAAGCGATCTTGCCCTTAAACCGCGACTACGAAAATTTACTGAACGCCTTAAACGTCAGTCCAATCCAAAGATTGCAAACCCTGATATGGGATGCACGTTTCGCCATCGTAACAGCTCTACTCGCTGGCTTTGGTCGTGCATTAGCCGAGGTTGGTGCCGTTATCATCGTAGGCGGCAATATCGCTGGTTTTACACGCGTGATGACCACAACCATCGCCCTGGAAACATCCAAAGGGAACTTACAATTGGCTTTGGCCCTAGGCATCATCTTACTGTCTATCGCCTTTGCTATTAATATCCTCATCCACTGGATTGGCAGTTTTGGTCGTAAATATCAGGTGGCCCGTTAATGGACCATTTAATATTACAAGACCTAAACTACACATCTGATGGCGCATCTCTGTTGAAAAACATCAACGTGACCCACGAAAATAAAGGGATAACCGCAATCATTGGCGCAAATGGCGCAGGTAAAAGCCTCTTATTATCTGCCTTGCACGGATTGATTACTCCTACATCTGGCCATGTCACATGGGGCAACGCCCCAGCAAGCGAAACGAAAAACACGCGCGGATACGTTTTTCAGAAACCAATCATCTTGCGCAGATCAGTGCGCGATAATCTTGCCTACCCGCTTAAAGTTCAAAACCACCCCAAAGCTGATCAAACAGATGCCATCGATAAAATGCTTGAGCTCTCACAGCTATCGCATCTCGCGGATCAACCTGCCGCCAGTTTGTCTGGGGGCGAAGCGCAACGCATGACCATAGCGCGTGCACTGATTACCCAGCCTAAAACTCTGTTGTTAGACGAGCCCTGCTCCAATCTAGATCCCGCATCTACAAAGTTGATTGAAAGCATGATTCTACGCTTCGTGACAAACGGAGGAAGCGTTTACATCTCGACACACGACATGGCGCAAGCAAGACGTTTGTCAAATGTTGTTTTCTTTCTGGAAGCAGGCCAGTTATTAGAACATAAAGCCGCAAAAGATTTCTTTGCAGCGCCCGCAACCCGTGAAGGCAAAGCCTATCTAAACGGAGACCTCTGAATGCGCTTTATGATCACCTGCTGCTTACTGGCTCTGTCCTCAATAGCGCATGCAGAAGATAAATTCATAACCATCGCCTCTACAACATCCACACAGAATTCTGGCCTATATGATTACCTGCTTCCATTGTTCACCAAAGAAACTGGAATAGACGTCCGCGTGATTGCAGTGGGCACAGGACAAGCGATTAAGATCGCTAAAAACGGTGATGCAGATGTTTTATTGGTTCACCACCGCCCTTCCGAAGAAGCCTTCGTTGAAGACGGCTTTGGCATTGAACGTCGTGATGTCATGTATAATGACTTTGTCATCGTCGGCCCAAAAGACAAAGCACGTTTCAACAGCCTCGAGAATGCCCTGACAACATTTGCATCAACAGGAAGCTATACATTCGTCTCGCGTGGAGATGACAGCGGTACGCACAAGCGTGAACGTGAACTGTGGCGTGAATTCAATGTAGTCCCACAGGGGAAATGGTACCGCGAAATAGGTGCTGGTATGGGAGCGGCACTCAACATGTCCGCCTCTGTAGACGCTTACACACTGTCTGATCGCGGCACATGGCTTTCATTTGGCAACAAGGGAAATCTAGGCATCATCGTTCAAGGCGATGACATCTTATTCAACCCATATGGTATTATTCTGATAAACCCGGAAAAGCATCCCCATGTTAAAATTAACATGGCGCGTCAATTTTCGGATTGGATCGTTTCAGATAGAACCCAGTCTATTATTGGTGATTTTACGGTCAACAATATGCAGTTGTTCTGCCCTAATGCATATCCAGAAAAGAACATAGATATCATTTGTCCATCTTCTGTTCCAAAATAGATTATAGAGACAATATACACCCTGTATTCACATGCCTCACTTCAAGCCCCAAAGGCATGCAATAAATGCATAACCGAAATGCATTATTAGCTCTTTTAAAAGACCTGCTAAATACCTAACTTATAAACAGAGAGAAGGACACACCTCCCATTTAGTCCTTCCTTGTATAGGATCGAAGCTTCAACCCTCCCAACCGAAGCCCGATCCAAAGTTAGAAAGCGATGCTGCACCTCCTCCCGCGGCATCGCTTTTTCTTTTTGTGCTACCCATTTAAAGCGAACGACTTATGCATAAAGCGCATGTCGGGAATGCAACCTTATCTATTTTATTTTTGTGCAAATAACCTAAATTACAATTATCAAATAAACAACGGAGCAAGCCAATGGCATTCCTAACACAAGCATACAAACCAACTTCTGCAGACACAGTTGCATCTGTTTTTAACATGATCAAAACAGATGTCGCGAAATACTTTGCTTACCGTAAAACAGTCTCTGAGCTAAGCAAATTAACAAACCGCGAACTAGGCGATCTTGGCCTAAGCCGTTCAGGCATTAAAGCTTCTGCAATCTTTGCAGTATACACTAACTAATCCTAATACCGATCTGTCCTCCCACAGATCGTGTTGCATAAAACGGCGTCACTCCTCCCTGTGGCGCCGTTTTTTATTGTCTCATGATATTATAACTAAGTGCTTTCGTTAAAATGGCACTTCATCTTCGGCTTGAACAAAGCTTGCTAGGATTTTCTTAGCCCCACCACCATCAAAGACGATAGACAGTTTATCCGCTTCCACACCGATAACTGTACCATTGCCGTATTTGCCATGGTTCACACGGTCACCAATACCAAAATCGGGCACTGCTTCCGCATCAATAATCAACGGTTTACGCGGTTTAGAAGGTATCACAGTCATACCAGACGTTCGTGATTGCATCCGCTTCCACCCAGGGGAGCTGTAAGCGTCAGCCTTTGCAGCCTTATCGACCAAATCAGATTGCATACTAGCACCCCCACTCGGCCCTCCATAAAGTCCAGACGCACTTAGAACCTCGACATGTTCGGGCGGCAATTCATCCACAAATCGCGATGCAATCGATGTTTGCCATTGCCCATACACACGGCGGTTCTGTGCAAAGCTGATCGTACAAATCTCTTCCGCTCGTGTGATGCCGACATAAGCCAAGCGTCGTTCTTCTTCGATGCCCTTTTGTCCAGATTCGTCCATAGATCGCTGTGATGGAAACAGACCATCTTCCCAACCTGGTAAGAACACCACAGGGAATTCCAAACCTTTTGCCGCATGCAACGTCATTATGGTGACCTTGGGCGTATCTGCTTCTTGTTCATTGTCCATGATCAAGCTGACGTGTTCCAAAAACCCTTGTAAGTTCTCAAACTCTTCCAGCGCTTTGACCAATTCTTTCAGGTTTTCCAACCGTCCGGGAGCTTCTGGCGTTTTGTCATTCTTCCAGTGATCCGTATAACCACTTTCATCGAGAATCATCTCAGCCACTTGGATATGGCTTTTTTCTTCACTGCGAATGCCAGCCGTCCAACGATCGAAGCCTTCTACCAACTGCTTCAACGCATTACGCGCTTTGGTGGATAAACCGCCCGCTTCCACAACAAGCCGCGCACCTTCTAACAAAGATACCCCGTTTTCACGCGCTACTTGGTTGATCGTCTGTTGCGCCTTATCCCCAATACCCCGTTTCGGCGTATTCACGATCCGCTCAAACGCCAAACCGTCTTCGTTCGATACAGCCACACGGAAATAAGCCATCGCATCACGGATTTCCATCCGTTCATAGAACCGAGGCCCACCGATTACGCGGTAATTCAAACCAATGGTCAGGAAACGGTCCTCAAAAGCTCGCATCTGATGTGAAGCCCGCACCAAGATAGCCATATGGTCCAAGGAAACAGGATCATGCCCACGCGTGCCCCGTTGGAAATTTTCAATCTCATCGCCAATCCAGCGCGCTTCTTCTTCGCCATCCCAATGGCCTATCAAACGGACCTTTTCGCCGCCTTTTCTATCGGTCCAAAGCGTTTTCCCCAAACGGTTTTCATTGCCGTTAATCACACTGGAAGCAGCAGCCAAAATATGCTCTGTAGAACGGTAATTTTGTTCCAGCTTTACAACATGCGCCCCAGGGAAATCTTTTTCAAACCGCAAGATATTACCCACTTCGGCCCCACGCCAACCGTAAATCGATTGGTCATCATCCCCCACACAACAGATGTTTTTATGACCAGATGCCAGCAAACGAAGCCACAAATACTGCGCCACGTTGGTATCTTGGTATTCGTCCACCAGAATATATTTAAACCAGCGCTGATATTGCTGCAAAATATCAGTATGTGCTTGGAATATCGTCACCACATGTAACAATAAGTCTCCAAAATCCGCCGCATTCAACGTTTTCAAACGGGCCTGATACTGTTCGTATAAATCAACGCCTTTATGATTAAAAACAGCGCTCTCACTCGCAGGCACTTTTGAAGGCGTCAAAGCTTGGTTTTTCCAACCATCAATGATCCCCGCCAACATTCGTGGCGGCCAACGCTTTGGATCAATATTTTCCGCTTCAATCAACTGCTTCATCAAACGCAATTGGTCATCTGTATCCAGAATGGTGAAGTTCGATTTCAATCCAACCAACTCGGCATGGCGACGCAATATCTTCACACAAAGCGAATGGAATGTACCTAACCAAGGCATCCCTTCCACCATTTTACCCAACATACCACCCACACGGTTTTTCATCTCGCGTGCGGCTTTATTGGTAAATGTCACAGCCAGAATTTCATTCGGACGCGCGCGCCTTGTATTGAGCAAATGCACAATACGAGAGGTCAACGCTTTGGTCTTACCTGTCCCAGCGCCAGCCAGCATCAACACAGGCCCATCCAATGTTTCCACGGCTTGGCGTTGCGCAGGATTTAACCCGTCCAAATACTCTGTCGATCGCGCACCCATCGCCATTTGCGATAGGCTGCGCTTTTCAGCTTGTTCAAAAGCGTCGGTATCATCCCAATCATTCATCCGCACATCGTAACGTCATTCGTTAAAAAGTAAAAGCGCTGTTCACAGATTGTTCCCCTGAAAATAAAATACATAATATATCGTTTTTTACACTTGCGGCAGCTTTGGTTAAGTGTATAAACCGCCTTACCAAATGGACGCGGGCGTAGCTCAGGGGTAGAGCATAACCTTGCCAAGGTTAGGGTCGAGAGTTCGAATCTCTTCGCCCGCTCCAATTGGTCAAAATCTTCACATTGGTAACACTTGGATACATCCGTAATGGATGATCAGTTTCCATGCATATTTACTTAACGCAAGAATAAAGAGCCCAAACTGATATTCAGGCCCTTAGGGAATCTCATATTTATGATCAGAAGCGTTTAGCTACGGGTTGTTCCAGTATCATCGTCAATTTCATCCACATTAGGATTGTCTACACGAACTGGTCCATTGATCTGATCCGTATTCGTGATCTCAGGATGAAACCTTGGTGTTATAGCAACTTGATTGGAAAATGTTGTCGCAGTAAATGCCGCAAGCCCTATCAGAGGATCGAATGCCACTTCAGTCTGGATGAGAACGAGCGTTTCTCCATCAGTCATGTTAGGAATAGCCTCTTGCGGTAATTCACTTTCATCATAAATACGTGTGCCACCATTATATGCTGTGCTCCACTGAACACGCTTAGTATTAGCATCAACCTGCAAAATACTCGTGACAACCATTGATGGTGGTGTACCGTCGCCATCAACAATAGATTCAAAGATACTACCAACAGTTTCTACAAATGCGTCATCAACAACATCTTGCCGTGAAACTAAATCAACAGCGGTATATGTCGCTTTACTCGCACGCATATATGATTTGAAACCATCAAAGAACGTATAGCTGGTTAAAACCCATGCAAGTATCACTGGCGCAAGGATTGCAAATTCAACAGATATGATACCGCGCTCATTTTGCGCAAAATTACGAAAATATTTGTATAAATGTTTCATTATAACGGCTCCACTACATAAGCGGTGTCGGCGACGAGCATCAACCCACCACTTTCATTACTCGCAAACACACCAGGTAAAGAATTGGGGAAGAAACGATCAACCACCATGCATGCACGCACATATACGATATCATTTTGACGACCAGGTGTGAATTCGATCACAGGTTGATTTTCCTCACTACGGTCAATGCATTGAATCGATGCTGGCTTTGAAAAACCCGATGAAGTATCGATTGGGCTCATTTCAACGGCAAGATTTTGTTCGCAATTTTTGAGAAGAGATGCATTCTTACATATCTCTGTTTTGAAATACTCTGCACTGCTCACACTACCTGTAGCTGGAAAACCGTGCAATCGGACTTCGCGCACTGTTTTGTCTAAAGATGATTCAAGATTTGTATATCGTAACATAAGCAAAGCTGCATCGAAGTTTAGAGCGACCAAACCGAAAGCGGCTGGGAATAACACTACAAATTCAACTGTAGCTGCTCCTCTTTCATCTTTAGAGAATCTTTTGATTTTTTCTATGAAGTTCATCATCTTATCCTCTATTGAGTTAGCTTAAGCTTTTGAACAGAAATCGCGATTGAAGAAAAAGCGGCTTCGATATCCAAAGCGGTTACGTTGTAAAATTGGCCTGGGCCAGATGCACAATTACTTAGAAGTGTTTCCGCATTCGACGGTCCATTATTACCAGTATTCGCATCACCAAAGTAAATAGTGTAAACAACCATCTGATCATTAGCTTTTGCAGCTGCACATGTTGCTAGCATTGCTGCGTCTGCATCGGCGGCCGAAGAAACATTTCCATAGATATTGTTTTTGTTTACACCAGAAATCTGTGAATAATCAGATATTGTCATCAGATCCCATGTCTCAGACCAAGCAAGCTGTTTTTGCGTGCCGTTTGGTAATGAGTTAATCCAAGAGTTAAAACCGTTAGAAGGATAAAAATCATTATAAGGCTGGCCCCAGTATCTAACTTCAAGGTATTTACCATCGCTATCGCGCTTAATGAAATGATCAACATCAGAACCATTTGTAACAGTGTAGATGTTTGACCCACCACTACGGTATCCATCTTTCAAACGACGGTGGTGTGTATTGTTACCATCACTCATCACGATCAATGCTTTCAAAACACCAGGTTCATTAAAATCTTTGGCTCAGTTTACAAATCGTATGCATGGATCTGCGATCGCGGTGGCGAGGCAAGCGCGGGGTGAAGCATTTTCCAGTTGAAGACGCTGAAACCATCTCAGGTAGTTGTCGAGATACTTGGTTGCGACGCCTCTATAACGCCGCAGGAAATCCTTCAACTGGCTGTGCCGGTTGTTGACCGTCTGAATGTGAAAGGCATCCCGCACCCGCTCCCCGCCAGACAGGTTCAACGCTTCGTGGCGCACTCCCAGTGCTGCGGCGCAAGGCGGATAAGCGCGGTGGCCATCGGTCACCAGAACGATATCATCATCCACGACCGGCTCGATTGCAGATTGCAGCGTATCAGCATTGACCGCAGGGAGAACCGCGCTGACTGTCATGCCGCTGCGATCAGCGGCAACCAGTACTGGAACCTGCTCATCTGACAGGCCTCGCTTGCGGGCCTTGCCTCCCCTGCGGCGCGCCTTGCGCTCAAGGTTTCGTTCACCTTTTTGGCTTTGCAAAACATAGGTTTCGTCGACCTCGACAATGCCTGTAAGCTTGCGGGCGTTCGGGTTGTCTGTGGTGAGAAATCGGTGCCGCCAACGGAACGCGGTATTGACGGCAAATTTGCAGCGTTCTGCTGAGGCGCGAACCGTCAGCCCATCAGAAAGACAGGTTCCAAAGGCAAGCCACTTATCCTTGCGGTGCAGGCCCGACAAAGGGGTGCCGGTCGCCGCGTTGAATGTCTTATTGCATCCCTTGCATTGGTACCGTCGCAGACCCCGTGCTTTGCCACGCGATATAGCTCCTAGTGTGCCACAATGCGGGCACTGGCGACTTTCACCCACGCTTGCTTCAATGGCTGCCAGCGAAGATGACGCCTCAGAGCCCCCCATGAACACGGTTTCGGCTTCCTGTCGCTGCGCAGGGCTGAGGTGATCTATCCCAGATAGCCAATCCTGAAACTGTTTGTGATCCATAGTCGGCCTATCCCTCTGATTTGACATGATTTGAAAAAGAACATGTCATGAAAGCATACGATTTGTAAACTGAGCCAAATCTTTTGGATGACCAGCAGCATCTGGGCTACCTAAAGCATTCGCAATAGGTGCTGCGCCACGCTCAAGCAAAGCAGCGCCCCAACGCGTACCAATATGCGTTGCAGTCCAACCAGACGCTTGCAAAGAGTTAATCTTATTCTTCAAAGTGGTTGGAGACGTAGAAAATGGTAATATTTTTGAATACTCATTGGTTTTACAGTCTGTAACTGTATTCAAGTTACCATTTGAGTACCGAGAGAATGCATAGCTAGACAATTGCTTCAGCTCTACATCAGTCGGTAAACCAACACTCGCAAATTCATCTGCATTAAAGAACACACACTGGTGATCATCATGCAGTTCTTCTGTCGTATAAAGATCAAACAGGCTCTTCTCCGCTTTGTTGAGTAGAAAAAGATGCCGACCGCCAAGTAACCTGTTGATATGTATGGTTTCTGATAACTTTACATAGAGCAGGTATATGACAATCAACATCTCGCAGCATATTTTAGGCCTCAAAGGGCAACGTGTAAATGAAATTAAACTGGATGACGGCGGTGTTAAGATTGTCATTCACTGCAGCCGAGACGCGCGTAGGAGGGCTATAGACCCTGCTACAGGCCAGAAGGGAAGCATCAACCAGCATGTCCGCCGACAAGTAAACGACATCCCCCTTTTTGGGTATCCTTGTGTGGTCGAGATTGAGCTGGCGCAG
This sequence comes from Amylibacter sp., assembly GCA_965206885.1. GTDB lineage: Bacteria > Pseudomonadota > Alphaproteobacteria > Rhodobacterales > Rhodobacteraceae > Amylibacter. The sequence continues at coordinate 1,085,535 of CBDBLJ010000019.1, forward strand.
GTTTATATTAACAAGGGCGAACGCCGCATTGAGGGGTGTGATTTTGTTGATAAAGGGTGCCGTTTCACTCACCGATTTTGCCGACTGATCAGTGGATTATGTCGGCATATGTCTATTCAAGCGGTTTCCAGACATTTGGATATACGATGGGAAACGGTCAAGAATATCGACAGGGCATACCTTATTGAAACTCTCCCTACGCTTGATCCTGCAGAGCTAACTGGCTTGGAATATATTGGTGTAGATGAAGTTGCCCGGGCGAAAGGTCATGACTACATGACGGTGGTCTACGATATGGTTGGCGGTCATCTGATCTGGGTTGAAGCAGGCCGAACTGCCGAGGTTTTTTCAAGGTTTTTGAAACAACTGCAACCAGATACAGCCTGCAAAATAAAGGCCGTAGCGATGGATATGGGGCCTGCCTACCAAAAGGCTGTCAGAGAGTCCTTGCCGTTGGCCGACATAGTATTTGACCGTTTCCACGTCATGAAAAACTACAGCAAAGCTATCCATAATCAGCGTCGACTTGAGTTCAGAAAGGCCGATCCAAGTGGTAAAGAGTTGATGAAAGGGACGCATTATCTGTTGCTCAAAAATGCGGATAAGTTGAGTGAAAAACAAAGTGACAAGCTGCAAAGGTTGCTGGAGAGCAATAGCAACCTGAATGCACTTTACGTCTTGAAAGAACAGCTTCAGCTGCTGTGGAGTGCCGCTTCATTTGAGGCGATGGCGGAGCAACTGGAACGTTGGTGCCTGATAGCAGATCAGTCACAGATGCTCTATCTAAAAAAGTTCGCGAAATCCCTACGGAAACATTGTGTGGGCATCTGCAACTACGCCAAACACAAGCTCACAAGCGCCAGGATAGAGGCTGGTAATGTCAGTATAGGAATGATCCGTAAGCGAGCCAGAGGCATCAAGGATACCGAATACTTCAAACTCAAAATTAGACAATCATCCATTCCAGATAATCAATCTATGCTCTATTTGAAATCCTAAATCTACTCAACAAAGCGGAGAAGTGCCATCAAACATCTCTTCAGGTAAAGTTACATTTGTTGAATAAGGAACAATGGAAATTGTTGTAACCGTATTATCTTCGGCAACAACAGAAGGCTCTTTGATAACAGTATCAATAAATTCCTGACTTCGTAGGATTTCGGCTGTAACACATTGATATTATTGGCCTGCTTTTTCACAGGGCACTACATCGCGGATTTCCGGCGATGGGATTCAACGGTCAGAGAGTGTCGATCAGGCCTTTTCAGGTCTGGGCTTGCGCGTTCTTTCCGGCGGCATCCTGAAGGGTGCTTCGTTCCACGACAGGCCAACACAGCGCAGGATGCGTTTGGCGTCGGTTGTGGCCGGGCTGGGCATGGCATATTGTTCGCTGGTGCCCTTGCGCCTCAGGATGGAAATCTGAAGTCGGTCGAGTTCCCGACGGATGCGGGCCGGGCTCATGGGATGGCCCAGCATCTGCAGGCGCTTGCGCAGGTGTTGCAGGCAACAGAAAGCCATGTAGCAGATGGCGATATGGGCCTGTATCCGCCGCGGCGTCCAGTGATAGACGGGTCGGATTTTCAGGTCATGCTTGTTGGTGCGGAAGCAGGTTTCGATCAGCCAGAGCTGGTGATATTGGGCGATGGCCGCCTCGGGTGCGAGATCGTCCCTGCCATGAACGATGATGGCGTGCAGCCCGTCCCATTGGGCTGCCGCGTCGATCTTGTCCTGATCAAGTGTGATCTCGCCCGTATCGGGAAACGAGAGGAAGCGGGCATATCCCCGGTGACTGACACTGGCGGGGCTCCGGCTCCGCCGAAGCTTCTTTTGCAGGCGCTCAAGGGCCTTCTGGCGCTTGTGGGCATCCTTGCGGGCGCGGGCGGGCGAGAAGGTGACGATGATCCGGGCACCGTCATGCTCAATCACCTTGTAGCGCCCCGCCTCGGCAGCGCCCTCCGCCGCGCCGTGTCCGGCCCATGGCTTGTAACCGCCCGTGTCCAGGGCCTTGTCTTTCACGCCCGCCGGGGCCGACTTCAGGCGATAGCCCAGAATGAACGGCAGGCCTTTGGTGCGCAACATATCCTGATTGTCGGCGCTGAGCATCCCGGCATCTGCCACCAGCGTGATCTTTCCGAGCTTGTAGCGCTCTTCCAACCCCTTGATCGCGGCCTCAAGCGTATGGCCTTCCCACATATTGCCGGGAAACAGGTCATAGCCGACCGGCAAGCCGTCGGTGGTGACCATCAGCGCCAACACCACCTGACTGCGATGCGATTTCCCGTCCTTGCTGTACCCCTTGGCCAGCAAGCGGTCGGACGCGTCTTCCGGATCCTCCCGATCTGTATCGAAGGCCAGTGTTGTGCAGTCGTAGAAGAGGACATCGACCGGTCCCGCCAGAAGCGTCTCCGCCGCCTCGTGTGACATCCGACAGACCCGGTTGATCGTCGCCGCGTCCATGTAGTCCATAGCCTGGTAGACCCGGTCCAGATTGAGGGTGATCCCGACCCTGTGGGCCAGTGCATCCACCGTTGCCCGCTTGCTCTCTGGCTGCGACAGGCGCGCCAGCACCAGTTCGCGTAAAATGCGATCGCTGCTCTTGCGCCGGGTGCCCAGAAGCCCATTCCAGCCCAGGCCGGAATAAACCTCCCCCATCACATCGCGCAAACCAAGCGACAGGCGGGACTCTTCGCGGCACTCCCCAAGATCGACATTCAGTTTTTCCGGACGCGGGGCGGTGCGCACAAGTGTCGCCAGATCAGCATATTCCGTTGGGGTGAACAGTTCCATTTGCGGGGACTGTGCGGTACGCAGTTCTTCCATGATCCGGCCAGCCAGGCGCTTGAGGTCCTCGACTTCAGTGTCGTTATGCGCGATGCCGACATGCCGGACGACCTTCTGGCGAACCTTCTGACCGGTGCGCACCGACTGGACGATCTGGATGCGGGTGCGCTTGCGTTCGGGATCATGTTTGGTGCGGATGAACATGTGCGGGAGTGTAGCAGAACCTCCAGAAACCGCAACCCTCAATTGCCATTAGGGGCACTACTTTACCCTCCCGGAAGCCAGGGCCTGAAGTTAAACAAAAAAACACCCCACAAGCCGACAAAACCTACGAACTCAGGGGGCCTGCCTACCAAAAGGCTGTCAGAGAGTCCTTGCCGTTGGCCGACATAGTATTTGACCGTTTCCACGTCATGAAAAACTACAGCAAAGCTATCCATAATCAGCGTCGACTTGAGTTCAGAAAGGCCGATCCAAGTGGTAAAGAGTTGATGAAAGGGACGCATTATCTGTTGCTCAAAAATGCGGATAAGTTGAGTGAAAAACAAAGTGACAAGCTGCAAAGGTTGCTGGAGAGCAATAGCAACCTGAATGCACTTTACGTCTTGAAAGAACAGCTTCAGCTGCTGTGGAGTGCCGCTTCATTTGAGGCGATGGCGGAGCAACTGGAACGTTGGTGCCTGATAGCAGATCAGTCACAGATGCTCTATCTAAAAAAGTTCGCGAAATCCCTACGGAAACATTGTGTGGGCATCTGCAACTACGCCAAACACAAGCTCACAAGCGCCAGGATAGAGGCTGGTAATGTCAGTATAGGAATGATCCGTAAGCGAGCCAGAGGCATCAAGGATACCGAATACTTCAAACTCAAAATTAGACAATCATCCATTCCAGATAATCAATCTATGCTCTATTTGAAATCCTAAATCTACTCAACAAAGCGGAGAAGTGCCATCAAACATCTCTTCAGGTAAAGTTACATTTGTTGAATAAGGAACAATGGAAATTGTTGTAACCGTATTATCTTCGGCAACAACAGAAGGCTCTTTGATAACAGTATCAATAAATTTATTAGCAGCTACTTTCAGCCTAGAAATCTTCGTCCCAGACATAGAACCAGAAACATCTAGAACCATTGAAATTTCAAGGTTTGGGATTTTTTCTGATGCTGTGCTTGATACACGTACATCTAAAGTGTTGAAACCAACTAAGCCAAGAAAGAAAGTATCAAGCTCGGCTGTTGCATATGCAGAAACAGTACGACCAGTCAGAGTGATATTCGTCTTATCTGGGTCAATGGTAGCTTGATATCCTACTAACGTCGGAACCTTGCTCATATAATCATTTATAATAGCAGCAGCTGCTGCTTCATCCCCAGATTGTCTTAGGGAAGCCGCGGCAAGAACTGCGCGGTCAAGATTATATTGAAGGCTACTTCTAACTGTTTCGTGACGAACTATGTCAATCGCACTCCCACCCACTAAGAGCATTGAGGACATCATAATTCCCATAAATACAGAAAGAGAGCCGCGTTCATCGCGCTCAAAATTTCTGAAAGTTTTACTCATATACTGTTTCATTTTTTCACTTCCATATACATTACGGATTCATAACTACCGATACTTATCCCCACTCTGCGTGTTCTCAGTTTGGCTGGAACGAGACATTAATCGTATATTTTCGGGACTAAATCGGTCAACATTGTGCGGATATGTATTTTTGACTTTCAAAATGTGACGAAAGTTAACTTATTGTAATAAAATAACTAACTTAATATTAAGCAAATATTCACCACGCAAATGTGGCATAAATGGCGTAGTTTGGGCGAAAAGCATCGAGACAATAATCTCAAAATAATCCGACCGTTTCGAGCTGCGAAACAATCAGTCCATTTTCAAGCCCTGAAAAATTACACTTTTTTAACATTTAGGCTTGAAAATGATAGAATCACTCTATGATTTTTTTATTTTCTTGAACAAATTCTATGTCCGACCTGTCGGAACGATCTCATATCCAGGCTCTTCCGCCTCATCATCAGCCATCTCAGACGGGAAACCAGGTGCACGAATATCCAGCCCTGTGGCATCCTCAAGGCGTCTGATAATATTAGGGGATAATTCACGTTCTCCATAACGCTCGACCCCGTCTTTAAAGATTTCAATCATCAATGGATTCATTTCCAATGGCACACCAGCACGGTCAGCCACATCTTGGAACAGCCCAATATCCTTAAGCACCAAATCCATCGTAAAACTGATGTCACGTGACCCATTCAGGATCACTTGGCTTTCCGTTTCATGAACGAATGATGTACCAGAACTGATTTTCATCGCTTCATAGGCTATGTTCAAATCCATGCCCGCCGCTTTTGCGACAACTAAAGCTTCGGAACATGTGATTAAATTCGCGGTCGCGAGATAATTTGTCAAAACCTTCAAGACACTTGCTGATCCCAGATCGCCCGTATGTAGCACGCGGCGCCCCATAGTTGTCAGCAATGGTAATATCCGCTCAAAGGTTTCACGATCACATCCCGCGAAAATCGATATATTGCCTGTGTCTGCACGATGACACCCACCAGATACCGGGCAATCAACAGCAGCACCTCCCGCAGCAATCACCTTTGCACCCAGCCGTTTGACTTCGGCCTCATCCGTGGTGGACATTTCCATCCAAATTTTACCAGCACCCACCGTGCTCAACAAACCATCCTCTGCTTCCATCACAGTTGCAGATGCCGCAGGAGACGGTAGACACGTGATCACAGCATCACAGGCCTGCATCATAGCAGCCGGGCTTCCACCTGCCTCAGCACCACGCTCTACAAAACTTTGAACCAGTTCTTCGTTCAAATCGTGCACCATGATATCCTTACCATTGCGCAAAAGACTGCCTGATAGTTTACCGCCTACATTTCCAAGGCCAATAAATCCAATTTTCATTATTTAACTCTCCCTAATTTAACTTTAATTTTGAGAAAATTTTAAATTCTATCCCGCCTATGCACGACATGGATGTGCCGTAATTATAGCATTTCTCTAAGGATGGTCTAATTCCGATATATCACCCTCGAAAGTATCCGAACTGACGGGCCTTATACGTATAGACACAGATGAGCCTCTTAGTCTGGCTTTGGGTGGCCTAACACATTCCAAAATAGCCTGCATAGATTTGCTATCTATCCACAGAGATCCCTGCCTCACACCACATTTGGTCGTATAGGATATCGCCATAAGCGCTATTTTGGTAAAATCCTTCGCATTCGCAATTATATCCTGCCCCAATTGTATAACCGTGACATGCTCCGCTTCAGTAAAAATCGCGAATGAGTTTTGCCCCACATCAATAAATTGCCCACCTTTATGCACAACTTGCGACGGTCCCCCGCAAGACATCATAAACAAACACCCCAACAGCCAATAGGCCCGCATATTATATCCTCCTTTAAAATCACAAGAAGAAAGGTCGCGGAATTTGTTTAATCACCTCTAAAAAATGGGCCACAATTTATAAAGGATAAATCATAAATTTATTAGAGTTTTGAGTATTCTGGACCTGCATGCACAAAAACGCACATCAGCTGTATCACTCCTATTCTATATATAAGGTGCCCTATCTGTTATTTTCAGGTCAACATAGATACTGAAAGGACCCACCATGTCTGTACGTCCCGTAAAATCAACATCCCTTGGAAAACCGACTGTAGAAGGTGCTGGTGTAGAACTGCACCGCGCTTTTGGCTTCCACAATCCGTCTGAACTGGATCCATTTCTGTTATTCGACGATTTTCGCAATGATGATCCAAAAGCATTTGAAAAAGGCTTTCCATGGCATCCGCATCGCGGCATTGAAACCATTACATATATATTGTCAGGCAATGTTGATCACAAAGATAGCTTGGGTAATTCTGGCACCTTAGGTGCTGGTGACCTCCAATGGATGACGTCTGGGTCTGGTATTTTGCACCAAGAAATGCCGCGTGGTAATGCGAACGGTCAGATGCATGGTTTTCAATTATGGGCCAATCTGCCACGTGATCTAAAGATGACGGCCCCCCGATACCAAGATGTCGAGGCTCACGAAATACCCGAAATATTCGAAGATGACGGCACACGTGTAAAAGTCATCGTCGGTAATTTTTGGGGTAAATCGGGTCCGGTTGACGGTATTGCTGCGGACCCACAATATTTGGATATCTATGTTCCAGCGGGTGTAAAAAAGACTTTTCCTGTAAGCACTTATCGCAAAGCTTTTGCATATATCTTCGAAGGTTCAGGCCTGTTTGATTACGCATCTACACCACGCGGTATTTTGACTGAAAAAGAAGTCATGGGCGAAGAGGTGAACATTCGCGATCTCTCTGGCAACCGTACATTGGTGAATTTCGACACAGGCGACAACGTTACGGTACAAGCTGGCCCAAATGGTATGCGATTCCTGTTAATCTCAGGCACACCTATCCAAGAGCCAGTAGCTTGGCATGGGCCAATCGTGATGAATACGACAGAAGAATTACAGCACGCCTTTGACGAACTAAAGAACGGAACCTTTATTAAACCAGCGCATTGATATTTGCTTTCTGGCAAGTTCTTTAGTGTTTATCGTCTGTTAACGGTTTCATTATGCCCCAACCTCAGGCTCAGCATATCATGGAATAAACACCCTTAATTTACCAATTATAATTAACGCAAGGCTTAGTAGTATTACCCACTTTTTCATACAAAAGAATTTAACGCACTTTGTACATTCACAAACAAAAACATTAAACCTTTGTTTATAATGATTTTTTACATCAAAGGCTAAAATCACGAGTCCTCCACAATCTCGCCTTAAGATTGTCTAATACTTAACTATGATAATCTTAAGGTGTTTTAAGTAACCGTATTCTGTGGAGAGTAGTTTTGAAAATATTGGCGGTTGATGACGATCCATTCATTCTTGATATTCTTCCAGCCCTTCTCGCCGCTGCGGGCTTTAATAATACAGATGTGTGTTTATCTGCCGAAGACGCATTATCAAAGATTGGGGATGACACCTACGAAGTAGATTGCTTTTTCTTAGATATTAAAATGCCAGGGATGGACGGTAACGAACTGTGTAAAAAGATACGGAGCAATGAGCGGTTTGCGGAAACCCCTATCATCATGCTGACTGCGATGTCTGATAAAGCTTACATTGATGAAGCCTTTACATCAGGCGCAACAGATTACATCACGAAACCCTTTAATGTGACAACAGTGGGCGTGCGGGCACGTATTGCTGAAAAACTAATTATTGCGCAAAATCTTTTGAAAAAAACCACCCCTGTTATCCATAAACCTAAGCCTACAGACATTCAGAAATCCACTCATATCGAAACCTTACCAAAGAAGACTGAGGTTTCACCATCAATTCCTACATTGGATTCCCAATGGTTTGAAATGATTGAAGGCGCAATCCGATATGATGCTTTGATAAATTACCTTAACCAATTATCAAAATCAGGACTTGATAATACGAATGTTTTCGCCGTTAAAATCGATCAAGCACAAAAAATTAATGCCCAATCCACGCCAAGTAATTTTCTGCATGCATTAACTGAAATTGCGGGCAAGATAGCCGAAATCTTGCGCTCGAAAGGGTTTTTCTTATTATCCTATGCGGGTAGTGGCCATTTCGTTTGCATCTCTCATAGCGAGTTTTTCGAAACGGAAAGCGAGGCAGGGACATACATTCAAGATGCGATCAACGCCAAGCCAATATTGTCTGATAAAGAGACACCTATGGAGATCGAGATATCTATGGGAAAACCTGTTAAACCACTAACAACAACCTACAAACAAACCGAACGTATTTTCAGAGCAGCTATCGCACGTGCAGATGCCGAATATGAGAAAAAGCAACCCTATCAGGGCAATCGCACTGTGCATAGATACCGCAGACAAAGCACAAAATAAGGCTAAGGTAATATAAATTACCACAACGCTTTGTCTATTGATGCCAAATCAACAGACACAATCAATGAATTGTCCCAATGAATGCATCTACTGACACAAACTGTCAGTAGATGTCTGGTAAAGAGCCACGAAACCCAGACTAGGACATACAAAATGATTCACCACGAACGAACTCTTGATATCGACGCAACACCTGATGCTATATGGGCAGTTATTGGATGCTTCATGCGTATTGACGAGTTCGCGCCGCTTGTAAAATCCGTAGAGGCGCTCACAAACGGCCCAGACGGAAAAGGCTCAAAACGGCGCTGTTATTTCGACGATGGGACCTCAGTCGTGGAAGAAGTGATCGATTGGCAACCAAATCACAGTTACCGTGTCCGTTTGTCAGAAATGTCAGCGATGCCCCTCCACGAAGCCTGTGCAGAGTTGATCATCGAGCCGTTAGAAAACAAACGTTCGAGGGTGAAATGGGGAATGGATTACCGTGTTAAATTCGGCCCATTCGGATGGTTATTGGGTCAAACAATGATGAAAATGATGATGGGTAAAATTCTCGACGGTAATTTGAAAGGGCTCGCCGACAAAGTTCGAACGCCTCAGATTATAACAGCACAAGCGATTTAAAACACCATTACCCTCGAATTTCATGAGTTCAGAATTAAGTGTACTAATCTTACACGCTCTACAGGCAGGCTTAGAGCCTGCCCATTCGCTTATCTTTTGGGTTCGCGCTTATTGCGAACAGGACGATTAATATCCTTTTGGAACTTGCCCTCTTGGTGTTTATTCAACTTGGTCACACGTTTCTCTTTCTTATCCGCATAAGGGTTCTTATCGGATTGAGATCGTATAAACAGGCGAATTGGCGTCCCTGGCATGTCAAAACCTTCGCGCAAGCCGTTGACCAAATAGCGTTCATAACTGGTTGGCAGCAAATCTGGATGCGAACACATCGCCACAAAGGTTGGCGGGCGTGTTTTGACCTGTGTCATGTAACGGATACGAATACGACGGCCACCTGGTGCGGGCGGTGGGTGCATTTCCAGCATACCTTCCAACCAGCGGTTCAGTTTGGATGTACTGACACGGCGGTTCCACGTTTCATGTGCTGTCATAATCGCTTTGTGTAAACGATCTAATCCACGTCCTGTTTTAGCGGATACAGTCACCAAAGGCGCCCCGCGCAATTGTGGCAATAGACGACCAAACTTTTCGCGGACATCTTTCAGCTTTTCTTGCTTATCGTTCTCGATATCCCATTTGTTCACTGCAACCACTACGGCACGACCTTCGCGTTCAGCCAAATCAGCAATACGTAAATCTTGTTGTTCAAACGGAATTTCAGCGTCCAGCAGGACAACAACGACTTCCGAAAACTTAACTGCGCGCAAGCCATCAGAGACGGATAGCTTTTCCAGCTTCTCCTGCACTTTAGCTTTTTTACGAATACCAGCCGTATCCCAGATGCGGATAGGCACACCTTCCCAATTCAGGTTCAGGGAAATCGCATCGCGCGTAATTCCCGCCTCTGGACCTGTCAAAAGGCGGTCGTCTTTCAAAATCTGATTGATCAGTGTGGACTTACCCGCATTCGGGCGTCCGACTACAGCAATCTGCAAAGGTTTCTCGTTAGAGATAATCCGTTCGCCGCCCATACCCTCTTCATCGATTTCTACATCGGTATCAGGTGTACTATTGTCTTGACGGTCTTTAAATTCTTCTTCGATTGGGCGTAACACATGCGCCAACTCGTCCATACCTTCGCCATGTTCGGCTGACAGTTGGATTGGTTCACCTAAACCAAGTGAGAATGCATCGTAATACCCGATTTCTCCAGCTTTACCTTCAGCTTTGTTCGCAGCCAGAACCACACGTGCCGCTTTTTTGCGCAAAATTTCTGCAAACACACGGTCCGCTGGTAAAACGCCATCACGTGCATCGATCATGAACAAACAAACATCTGCCATATCCACCGCACGTTCTGTCAGCATACGCATACGGCCCTGAAGGCTTTCATCCGTTGCTTCTTCCAAACCAGCAGTATCAATAATTGTGAGTTTCACGCCACCAACACGTGCATCACCCTCGCGTAAATCGCGGGTCACACCTGGTTGATCATCGACCAAAGCAAGTTTTCTGCCCACCAAACGGTTGAACAGCGTTGATTTGCCCACATTCGGACGTCCAACAATGGCTAGTGTAAAACTCATGGCGCTTGGCCCCTTCATCTCTGAAAGAGCCCTTTACAGGGCTATTGACCTATTTGAAAGCGTGTAATTGTCCGTTTTCAGATAGAATATACATTGTACCGTTCACAATGGCAGGCTGAGATGCGGCTCCGCCTGGAATTTGCACACTTCCAAGAGCGGCACCAGTCGATGCATTAAAGCTGCGGATTTTACCATCACTGCCAGCCACAACTAAACGGTTACCAGCTAAAACGGGTCCATAATGCACATTTGCTTCACGGCGACGTTTACCGTCTTTTAGGTATCCTGGCAAAGATACGGCCCACATTTCAGCGCCATCAGAGGCACGTAAACGTTTCAACTGGAATTCATCCGTTACAAGAAACAGGGAATCACCCGTTGCCCAAACAGGCCCGTATGACCCTTCGTTGATGGTCCAGTTCCGCGTACCAGTTTCGCGGTCCGCTGAAATCAAACGTCCTGCTTGGTTCGCTGCATAAATTGTATCTCCTGCAATCACAGGGTCACTAGAAATTGCTCCGACTAAACTACGTGCATTCCCTTTACCACCACCAGAGACTGCTGCACTCCATGCACGCGCACCCGTCTTGATGTTCGCGCCCACCAATTCACCAGAACTGAATGGAAGTGCCAAAAAATCACCAACAGCAGCCGGTGCACCAGCACCAGAAAGCCCCGTTGCAGAACCACCACTGCGGATTTCCCATTGGATACGGCCGTTTACGACATCCAAAGCTACCGCTTTATTGTTCAAATCGACGGCGACAATCAGACCATCAGTCACCAATGGTGCCGCAGAAATAGACGCATCCATACGGTGACGCCACTTAATGGCACCAGAGGCAGGATCCATTGCAATCACTTCGCCAAAGCCCGTAGTCGCGACGATCAAACCGTTGCCATAAGCAATACCACCACCAGAAGCCGCGCCACCTTTATCCCAAGGGGGTGTTAAATCTTTGGACCATGCGAGTGAGCCTGTCGTCGTGAATGCGCGTACTTGAGCATCCGAATCCAATGTAAACACACGCCCCGCAGCCACGATTGGATCAGAGGAAATACGTGCTTTCTTACCATTACCAGAACCGATATTTGCAGACCAAGCACGTGATAGCGTCACCCCTAATGCAGGATGCGCAACACGGTGTGCTGTTGATCCATTCTTGTGGGTCCATTCTGCATAATTCTGCTGCGCAGGTGCTACAAGTTGCGTCACCTCTGCCGTTTCAGCAAGTTTTTCAACTTCACCGCGCAAATTCAGGCGCTCACCTTGTAATATCTGTTCTTTTTTAGCACAGGCCCCCAGCGCAATGCTTGCAGCGATTGCCAAGGTCAGAGTTTTGTAATGAACCCTTGATGTTGTCATAGTAGAACTCTCTTATTGCCTGTTGTTACGCGTATTGTGCAGTTTAATTGTCAGAAAGCAACTATGGTAACTGAGGAATTTCTCCACCCAAAGATACCAAAAGCTGTGCTGCACGTTGTTGCACACCTGCCGACACTTCAGACTCTTCCAATAGTCCTGTCAGCAGTTCAATTGCCCCTGTTTTATCGCCAGCATCAAGCTTAGCAACAGCCATCTGTTCTAATGCCATTGGGCGGAACGGATTTCCAGGGATAGCCAGTTGATCCAAAGCAGCCATACGCGCGCTTGGTTCGGTATCTTTACCACGCAACATCAAAGCTTTGAATGTTGCCATATCGCGGTAAATTGCATCTGTTGTATCAGAAGCGATAAGATTATCTAATGTTGCCAATGCAGCTTCTTTTTGACCATCTTGCACTTGCAATCCCGCTTTTTGCAAAGCCAACAAAGCAAAACTATCGCCTGCATCTGCAGACAAAGCATCAAGTGCTGCAATCTGATCCGCAATATTTTCATTGGTTAATGCAGCGAGAATAGCGTCACCACGTTCTTGTGCTGCTGTTTCAGCCGTAGATTTAGACCATTCAAAGTACGCTGCACCACCCACAGAAAGTACAATCACAGCGCCCGCAATCCAACCATATTTTTTGAAATATCCAAAAAGTTGGTCCTTGCGAACCTCTTCTGTCACTTCTTCGATAAAACCGTCTGTATCGCTCATGGTAGGCCTCTAAATATTTTGGCAGACTTTAAAAGGAAAAACACCCGAATGCCAAGTCAGATTAACTGCTTTCTTTGGCCTTATATGTATGTTCGTCCGTCGGAAAGGCGCGTTTGCGCACTTCGTCTGAATATCGCGTGATCGCATCCCGCATCATATCTTCCATATTTCCATAACGTTTCACGAATGTAGGAACCCGCGGAAAAAGACCGACCATATCTTCAAACACAAGGATTTGCCCGTCACATTCGACGGATGCTCCGATGCCAATTGTTGGAATAGACACCGCATTTGTGACTTCATTCGCCAAACGTACGGCGACACCTTCCACAACAACAGAAAATGCCCCTGCTGCCTCCACCGCTTTTGCATCAGCGACAACTGCATCAAACTGATCTTGTTCGCGCACAGCTTTAAATCCACCAGCTGTGTTCATTTGTTGTGGCATCAGGCCGATATGCGCCATCACAGGAATACCGCGCGCAGATAGATACCCAATCGTATCCGCCATTTCAGCGCCGCCTTCTAATTTAACAGCAGTACATCCAGTTTCCTTGATAATCCTTGAGGCATTGCGAAACGCCACTTCTGGGCTTTCCTCAAAGCTGCCAAAAGGCATATCAACCACAACCAATGCTTTTTCAGCACCGCGCATCACCGCTTGGCCATGCATGATCATATGTTCCATCGTGACACCCAAAGTGTTTGGCATGCCGTGGATTACCATACCCAAACTATCACCGACCAAAATCATATCAACCTGCTCATCCACCAAACGGGCAACATGGGCTGTATATGCTGTCAAACAAACTAAGGGATCACCGCCTTTACGGGCCGTAAAAACAGGAACCGTCATCTTTTTCTTTTGCGCATAATTCTCGGAAATTTGATCAGGATCGGATACAGCCAGCTTTTTCGATATAGTGCTCGTTGTGGACATGATTATAAGACCTTTTTTATGATAGAATATGGTATTTAGCTATAATAACTAAAGTTACGTCAGAATAATATGCCCAAATGTGAACCAAGTGTACGTTACGTAATCCAAAATGAGACAAAACGACACTTGCAGCTCATTTTAGCCAAGCGTAGGCTCTGGTTCAATTACAAAGACCATGGGGGAAATTATTTTCACCCCCTACTTCGAGGAGTATTAAATGCGCCCAATTCCAATTTTACTAGCCATATTGGTATGTGCTGCCATTTCAATGTTTGTTCTTAAGGGCGGTAATTCTGCTGCTCCTAAGGTAGAATCATCGGAAAACGTCTCTCCTGTTGCGACAAAGTTTCCGCCTGTTTCTGTTTTGGTACAGAAATCTGTGGCACAAGCCGTAACAAGTGGCATTGTTTTACGCGGTCAAACGGAGGCTTTCCGCCAACTAGAAGTTCGCGCAGAAGTGGATGGTAAAGTTATTTCACAACCTTTACGCAAAGGGACATTGGTGACTGAAGACCAATTACTATGTGAATTGGACGTTGGCACACGTCAAGCTGCGATTTCAGAAGCGAAAGCACGTTATGAAGAAGCAAAAGCCAACAATAAAGGTGCTGCTAGCCTCGTCGAAAAAGGCATCATTTCTGAAACAGCCGCATTTTCACGCGAAGCGGCTTTAGAAACAGCACAGGCAAATTTGGATCGCGTTCAACGCGAATACAATAACTTAAAGATCAATGCGCCATTTTCAGGTTTATTAGAATCAGACACATCAGAATTTGGGTCTTTCATTCAGCGTGGTTCACCTTGCGCAACCGTTTTACAATTAAATCCAATGAAACTCGTCGGCAATGCTACAGAAGAACAAGTCGCGCGTATCACTGAAGATGCGCAAGCAGGAGCACGTTTACTGTCTGGCCGACAGGTTAAAGGTAAAGTGACCTTTATCTCGCGCCGTGCAGATACAATAACCAAAACATTCCGTGTAGAAATCACTGTGCCAAATGATGATGGCAAACTACGTGATGGATCAACGGCTGACATCTATATCGCTCTATCAGGTGAAAAAGGTCACATCATACCACAATCAGCGCTTACGCTGAACGGTGAAGGTATTTTAGGCATTCCCGCTGTAAAAGATGATAAAGCCCTCTTTCTACCAATTGAGATTATCCGCGATAGCGTCGAGGGCGTATGGGTGTCTGGCCTACCAGAAGAAACAGATATCATCATCGTTGGCCAAGAATACGTCACAGATGGACGTGAAGTCTCCATAACCTGGACACCTCGATTAACCGCTAATTCCAGAGGTATTTGATAGGCATTTTTTACGGCAGGCTGCTTTTTGACGCAAAAAAAGCCTGTTTTGTTCCGTTTTATGCGGCATTCATGCTTTATGGAGCCGCCTGAGCGGGTATTTCTGAATTCTAGACGGATTCAGGCTGTGGCTTGCCGTCGTTCATGGAAGATGAGACGCTTCATATTGTAGGTTATGTTGGCGAGTGTCATCTTTGTTGTGGCGCGTTGAATTCCGATGGTTCTAATGGATAAATCCATCGGGCCCTTCTGATGACCAAAGACATGCTCGACACAGGTGCGAAATATAGAACGTGTCGCATTACCGCGCTCGATGTGTTTGGGCATTGGTTTGCCTTTTGGTTTTTTACGGTGGATGTGGGAGAAAAATCCATTGGCCTTAAGCCATGCCTCATTGCTCTTGGTGCGGTAAGCTGTATCGGCCCAAACCTTGCCAGAACGATTGTCCTTGGTGAGCACTGACGCCAACTCATGACCGTCATAGCGCGCTGCATCTGTTGTTTTTTCACCTCTGATAAACCGAAACTTACGGTCAATGCTGATGTGGTTTTTATAGCCAAAGTGAGGTACGGAAATATCAACTAACCCCGCATCTTTCTCACCCGTCTTGGTCGTTTTAGCCTTGCTATACTTGACCATCCACCGTGCGTCGGTGTCCTTCTGTGCCGCCTTGGCTGGATTATCAGGCCAGATATCTTTTGCATCTTCGCCAGCCTTGGCGCGGGCTTTCTCGCTTGAAGTCATACGTTGGCGTGGGGCTGCAATCAGCGATGAGTCTACAATTTGTCCCCCAGTTTGTTTGTAACCCCGATTACGTAAATGATCCTCAAAGGTTGCAAACAAATCAGTCAACACACCCGCTTGGGTCAACTTCTCCCGAAACACCCAAATGGTCTTTTGATCTGGCGTCGGCTCCCCAATTTGCAAACCAAGAAAACGCAACCAGCTAAAACGATCGCGGATCAGAAACTCCATCCGCTCATCACTTAAATTATGCATCGACGCTAATATCAAAATCTTAAACATCATAACCGCATCATAGGGCGGACGACCCCCCTGTGGACGCTCTCCATAGTTAAGTGCACTTGTCAGTGCACACCGAAACATCTCAAAATCCACATGCTCAGAAAGCGCGACAAGTGGGTCGCCTGTTTTAGACAAACGCTCAAGATGATCAGAAAAATCAAACAATCCTGCTTCGTGCATCAAAATATCCTCCTGAAAATATTGAATCACAAAATACACCTAAAAGATAGGTTTTTAGAGGTGTCCACCTTTAAAGGAGAAGGTTCATAAGTAATTGGGGCAACTTGGCGGGAATTTTCGCAATCCGGTTCAAGTGGGCACATTTGACGCACTCATCATCATGTCCATCTTGAAGATCTTTGGTTTAGATTGCGGCAAATTGACTCGCATTTACATATGAGGATTCCAAAGGCGAAGTATTTTCTGCTCTATAGGGCGATGTTGCCATCGCCTCCACACTCTCTTGATGATTTGTCCAATGCCGCGCTTAAAGATTTGGTTTTCGCGCTCTTTGCTGAGCTTTCAGAGCTGAGGCAGGAAAGGACCGAATTGCGGGACGAGATCAGACAGCTCAAGAAACTTCCGCGACGTCCGAATATCAAACCAAGCGGTCTGGCCTCACAAGACAAGAGCAGCAAGCAGGATTCCGAGCCCAGCGGGGGATCAAAAACAGACGGGAAGCAAAAGAAAAATCGGCGCGGTCCACGACGCAGTAATCTGAATTTACACAAACGCGAGGTCAAGGTCACTCTTGAAGATGTACCTGATGGGTCCACACGCAAAGGCTATCAAGCGCATACCATTCGTGACATCGTGATTTACGCTGAAGAAGTGACTTACCTTCGGGAGGTCTGGCAGTTTCCCGATGGCAGTCGCCGCGTGGCCTCGCTCCCACCCGGGGTGGTAAAGGGCCGCCAGCAGTATGGGAATAATCTGAAGGCCCTGACGATCACGCTGTATCATCAATGCCAGTCCACCGTTGCGCGTATCGCGGCTTTGCTGAATGACATGGGTCTGGACATTTCCGCTCGTCAGATAAAGCGGTTTCTGAACGAAGATATCCAGGGCATTGTCGACGAGCAGCAGGACGTGCTGAGAGCGGGTATGGAAACTGCTGCATGGATCAATGTCGATGACACCGGAGCGCGCCATCAGGCCAAAAACGGCTTCTGCACCGTAATCGGCAATGATCTTTTTACCCACTTCAGATCGACCGGCTCGAAAAGCCGCCTTGATTTTCTTGAACATCTCTGTGCGGGTGACCTGACCTACACCGTCAATGACGAAGCGCTTGACTACATGAGACGCATGAGGTTGCCCGAAAAAACCATAGTGCTTTTTGCCTCACATCCGCATCGGATATTTCGCGGTGAGGACGCGTGGCAGGCCCATCTGGCCACCCTCGGGATTGACCGCATAACGGTGAAACCGGACCCGATAAAAATCGCCACCGAGGGCGCGCTCTGGGGCAGTATCTGCGATGCTGGACGCCTTTCCGATACGGTGATCCTGAGCGACGATGCTGGCCAGTTCAATGTCGGAGATGCTCATGCGCTGTGTTGGGTGCATTTGGAGCGTCTCATTCGCAAGCAACAAAGCACCAACGAAATCCAATTTGCGCGTGTCCAAGCCGTACGAACATCCGTTTGGGACTTCTACCGGGAACTCTCAGCTTTCAGACAAGATCCCTGCGATGCGCAGCGCGAGGGGCTTTCGGCGCGTTTCGACGCGATATTTGAGCAACGAACGGGCGATGCAAATCTCGACAACCTGCTTAGACGGCTGAAGGTAAACAAGGGTGAATTGCTGCGTGTTCTGGATTATCCGAGTACACCCCTGCATTCCAACAGCGCGGAACGCGATATACGGTCTCAGGTCACGAGGCGGGCGGTCTCGCAGGGAACCCGCAGCCAAAGCGGTCGGGCCGCACGCGATGCCGGCCTTGGCGCATTGAAAACCTGCCAAAAACTTGGGGTATCATTCTGGCAATATGCGCGCGCCCGTCTTGGGGTTGCCGGTGCGGTCTGCGTTCCCAGTCTCGCAGACCTTATCATACAGCGCTCAATGGCCAGACAGTTCTCGCCAAGTTGCCACAATTCCAATCATGATATGCGGGGACTGTATGAGTAAATACATCGAATCCGGGCACAAGCGCAATGACCAGGACTTCTATCCGACGCTTCAAGCCAAAGAGATGGTGCGCGACCTCGTTCTTTCTGCAGGCGTCAGCATCCCACCAGTTGCATGGGAACCACATGCAGGCGAAGGCCATTTGGTTGATGCCCTCAAGAATATGAAC
Source organism: Amylibacter sp. (assembly GCA_965206885.1). Classification (GTDB taxonomy): domain Bacteria; phylum Pseudomonadota; class Alphaproteobacteria; order Rhodobacterales; family Rhodobacteraceae; genus Amylibacter. The sequence continues at coordinate 1,104,128 of CBDBLJ010000019.1, forward strand.
ATCCCGGTATATGCCAGCGACATTGAGCCCCGCGCCAAGGGTATTGTCGAAATGGGCTTTCTGGCTCAGGATCGCCTGCCTTCAGACCAAATTCGATCCATAGTCATGAACCCTCCGTTCAGCTCTTTGGATGCACAACTCGGTCACGCTCTGAAACTCATGCAGCCTGTCACGGGGACAGTCCTGATGCTTGCACGCACATTGCTTACATCCGGTAAAAAGCGGCAGTCAAACTTCAGGAACCATCCACACTTCGCCGCAAAGATCGAAATGGTGGGGCGACCCTTCTGGTTCACAGATTACAGAAACAGCCCAATTCATCCTTACTCCTGGTATCTCTGGGACTTCAGTACAGAGCATCCCCTCCCGGCCATAAAGTGGATTGATCCCCTATAATCTGGTGTTGCGTGCCGCCACCTTTATCTATTCGTTGCAGAAAGGTCGGCCCTGTTGACAGGGTATCGGGGCTTTGCCAAACCCCGCCAAGTTGCCCCAATTACGTTCATAAAATGGTAGGTATCGTAGATTGGGCCTCATCACACGCTCGAATGATCATCGCCTTTATTCTAATGTCATTAGCCGCTGGTTGGTTGGCTTATACAGGATTGCCCAAAGAGGGTGAACCAGACATTGATATCCCTTTCCTATTCGTTTCAGTGCCTTTCCCAGGCATTTCAGCTGCTGATTCAGAAAAACTTCTGATCAAACCTATGGAAACCAAGCTGAAAGAGCTGGAAGGTTTGAAATCTATGACAGCCACCGCCGCTGAAAACTATGGCGGTATTGGTATGGAGTTCGAGTTTGGCTGGGACAAGGAATCGGTTATCGCCGATGTGCGCGATAAAGTCAGCCAAGCCGAGGCTGAATTTCCAGACGGTGCCGAACAATACACGATCAACGAGGTGAACTTCTCCCAGTTCCCAATTATTGTCGTCTCCCTATCAGGTGGCGTTCCAGAACGTACATTATTGCGCGTAGCTAAAGACTTGCAGACAGAGTTAGAGGGATTATCTCCTGTTCTAGAAGCGGGCCTTGCTGGGCACCGTGATGAAATGCTTGAGGTCGTGATCGACCCCTTAAAGTTGGAAGCCTATAATGTAACGGCTGGCGAGTTATTGACTGTTGTACAAAACAACAACCAATTGATTGCAGCGGGTGAAGTGGAAACGGATAGCGGCGCTTTTGCAGTCAAAATCCCGTCTTCATTTGATGAAGCTCAAGACGTTTACAGCCTGCCTGTAAAGGTGAATGGCGACAGTGTCATCACTTTGGGTGATTTGGCCGAAATTCGTTTAACGTTCGAGGACCGCTTGGGGACAGCACGCTATAATGGCGACGCAACAGTGGCCTTGCAGATTGTAAAACGTAAAGGCTCTAACCATATTGAAACCGCCCAATTGGTACGCGATACCGTGAAAAAAGAGATGGAAGAATGGCCACTTGAATTGAAACAAGCCATTCGTGTTGATTTCACATTGGATCAATCCCAACAAGTTGCCAGTATGATTGGTCAACTTGAAGGCTCTGTTCTAACAGCTATCCTTTTGGTTATGATTGTGGTGCTTGGCGCTTTGGGCATTCGTTCAGCCCTATTGGTCGGTTTTGCAATTCCAACATCTTTTCTATTAGCTTTTGCATTTATGGCGGTAGCAGGTTTGGCTATTTCCAACATGGTCATGTTCGGTCTCATTCTTGCCGTTGGTATGTTGGTGGATGGTGCGATTGTTGTCGTGGAATACGCCGATAAACGCATAAAAGATGGTGTAGGCCCAATGCAAGCCTATGTTGCAGCTGCCAAACGTATGTTTTGGCCAATTATTTCATCCACTGCAACAACCCTATGTGCATTCTTACCAATGCTATTCTGGCCTGGAATCCCTGGTGAGTTTATGCGCAATTTGCCGATCACATTAATTTACGTGTTATCAGCGTCTTTACTCGTGGCTCTTGTATATTTGCCAATTGTTGGTGGTGTTGCAGGACGTTTGACACGTTTGTTGGAAGATACCTCTAGTTCCTTACGTGAGCATCAAACCATGACAACACGTGTTGTTATGCTCATCGTGGCACTTATACTTATTGCAGGCAGCATTGGACTGGTGATCACAGGAATGCTTGCGGCCCTTATTCCAACGTTACTTCTTTGTTTCGGCTTATCCGCCATCGGCGGCTCTTTAACACCAGAAAGCAAAGTATCTGAAAAAGATCCGAATAAACGCACCATATTTGGTAAGTTTATTCAGAGCATTGTCAGCACTGTTTATATGCCATTTGTCGCAATTTTTGCTACTATCGCTTTTGTGGCCATGACATTCATGACATTCATGGAAAACAACAAAGGTGTTGAGTTCTTCGTCGAACAAGAACCTGAAAATGGTATTATTTACGTGCGTGCACGTGGTAATCTGTCACTTGCAGAAAAAGATGAACTTGTGCGTCAGGTTGAAACCAAAGTCGCTGCCGTTAAAAATGTAGAATCCGTTTTTGCCTTTGCAGGTCAAGGTGGTTTGGACCAAAATACAGGCGGTGCCCAAGCTCCGTTAGATACAATTGGACAAATCCAGTTTGAATTGGACGATTGGAAGGTTCGTGGCACAGGCACAGGCCAAGCCATTTTGGATAACATCGCCGAAGTCATACAAGTTGTTCCAGGTATTCAGGCTGAAATTCTTGTGGACGAAGATGGTCCCGCTGCAGGAAAAGCCTTAAACTTGCGTGTGATTGGCGACGATTGGACAGATTTACTGGCCTCTGCACGTACAATCCGCACCTATTTTGACACGCTTCCAGGTTTGAAAGATATAGAAGACACAACACCTCTTCCTGGTATCGATTGGCAGATCGATGTAGATGTTGAAGAAGCGGGGCGCTACGGTGCTGACGTTGCCACTGTGGGCGCGATGGTTCAATTGGTGACACGCGGCCTCTTATTGGGCAATATGCGTATAGATAGCTCAGAAGAAGAAATCGACATCCGCATACGTTTCCCTGAAGATGATCGCTTACTGTCTACATTGGATACTTTACGCGCCCGTACAGCATCTGGCCTGATCCCCTTATCAAACTTCATTAGCCGCACACCTGTAGCCCAATTGGGCCAAATTAACCGTGTGGACAGTACGCGCTATTTCGATGTGAAAGCAGATGTATTACTGGGTGTAAACGCAAACGAAAAAATTGCAGAAGTTACCGAATGGATGAACTCTGAAATAGAATTGCCTCCTGGTATCGATTGGGAATGGTCTGGCAGTCAGGAAGACGAAGAAGAAAGTGGCGCCTTCCTGCAAAAGGCCTTTATAGGCGCTATGGGATTGATGTTTGTGATCCTGCTGGCGCAATTCAACAGCTTTTATAATTCAATACTGGTTCTATTGGCAGTGGTTCTGTCCACGACGGGCGTTCTGATTGGTATGATGGTTATGGGGCAACCCTTTTCGATTATTATGACGGGAACAGGTATCGTTGCGCTTGCTGGGATTGTGGTGAACAACAACATTGTTCTAATCGATACCTATCAAGAATACTCCAAACGCTTACCAAAACTAGAGGCCATTGTGGCCACAGCAGAAGCACGTATTCGTCCTGTTCTTCTGACAACGATTACAACGATGGCGGGTTTAACACCGATGATGCTGGGGCTTTCTATTGATTTTGGTGAAGGTGGCTACAGTTTAGATGCGCCAACAGCTCTATGGTGGAAACAACTGGCAACAGCTGTGGTCTTTGGGCTTGGTATTGCAACGGTTCTGACCCTTGTTTTAACCCCTGCTATGCTCGCCGCCCGTGTTTGGGTTACCGCGAGTGCTAAATACTTGGCACGTAGCACACAAAAAACGAGTGCTAAAAAACAAAGCCTTCATGATACGGCTTATGCGGATATCGCAACGTAAGGGTTGTTATGGGCTACGAAGAAAAATATCAAAAAGCACTGGCCGAATTAGAGGCCAGTGGCATTCGCAAGGCGCATTATCTGCCAATTGGCCATAAGATCGCCAAGAACTTCGGATCGCAATCCCGTCCACCGCATTACAATAAGTTCTGGCAAAATGCTTTTTCTCTTGGCGCATGGTTTGCAACCGTTTGGGGAGGGATGATGTGGTTCTTCGTTTGGAGCCCCTCTGGTATGGAAACAGATATAGCCATGGTGCAAGCGGGTTTTGGGGGCACATTATTCGGTTCGATTATCGCTCTTTATTACAGCATATCAGCACGTAAATACGGCTTAACCTATTGGGATAACCTGTAATCAGCGTACGCACCCCTAACAAAACCATAACCCTTTTCGCGGTATAACATCTCTGCTAGCAAAAGTGGTTCACGGGTTTTCAAAGGATGTGTGACAGCATCAAATGCGAAAACCACCGAAACAACGTTATATTAGGTACAGGATTAACAATCCTGTCAGGCATTATATCCACACTTAGGTGGCGCCACCTTCTCTCTATATTTAACGCAACAAACCCTGAACAGATAAAATCACCCGATACCCTTGGATGAATACTTTTGCATGTCCGCTATGCACACAGGTCTGCGACCTTATTGATCATGTACAAGAATAGGGTAAGGTCGATACTCAGAACCATATAACCTCCTTATTGAAGTGATGATATTATGTCTGAGAATGCACAAATCGTAGATCGTAATTTCAAAGCTGCCGTCAAAGATGGCTTGGCTTTAAAGTGCCCAAATTGTTCCGAAGGTCCGCTTTTGTACAAATACCTAAAGGTTCACGACAACTGTAGTGTTTGTAATCAAAACCTAAGCTGTCAACGCGCTGATGACGGCCCTGCCTACCTTACAATTTTAATTGTCGCCCATTTGGTTGGCCTAATTACACATCTGTTGATGTCTTATACGGTTCTGTCAAACCTATCTCTCTTCTTGATCCTATCCAGCATAGCGATAATCCTAGCACTCATCATATTACCCCGCATGAAAGGCATGATAATTGCCATTCAATGGGCGAAACGGATGAACGGATTTTAGGATTAAAACTGCGAAACTATCATAACAGCGACTTGCGCAAAAGAATTTCAGTATCATTTGTTTGAATGAGATCTGGAATATACGCAACGTTCTTAAACCCTAAAGACATAAAGAATGTCAGAGCTTTGGGGTTATTTTGATCAACTGAAGTCCATATTTGGCGGCGTTTCTCATGTTTTGCACGGGTCATAAGTTGAGTAACCGCGGTGCTCGCATAATCACGCCCCCGAAATTTTGGGGCAATATAAATCAAAGACACAAACGGACCAAAGAACCAGTTTGGGCGGTGGCTAAAATAACCAATCGGAATATCATCCAGAGTTAAAACATCGTGACAATGCTCTGTGGTTTGACTACCCAGAAAGCTCTGTAATTGAGGTACTCTATATCCCAGTTCCTTCCACGGGGCAGCTTCGCACAGTATTCTGGCGGCATCTATAACCTCGCTCTCGGATATCGGACGTATATTAAAAGTCTCTTCAGTCACCCGTACCCTTTCCAAAAATGCGGTCATAATGTGTGTTGTCACCTGGACGTAATTCGTAACAGCTTGCAACTGATTTAACAGTGCCCATCTTTAATAGCTCTGAAACGGTTACGAATTGAAACTCTTTTTTGCGTAAATAAGGCAATACCATAGGCAAAGCCGCGCCTGTGTTCCAGCCACGTCCATTGGCATGCATCACAATGATTGACCCAGGCTTTGCAGCACTTCGAATGTAACGTGCAATTCGTTTTGCAGATTGTCCTTTACTTGGATCACCTGTCACCAAATCCCATTGAACAGCAGGCAGACCTAATGCGTTTACAGCTTTTATAGATGCCATATTACATGTCCCATATGGATACCGAAACGTTGCAATCGCAGGCGGAATATCTTTGCGCGGTAAAGTATTTGCACACTCTCGGCTGTAAAGCTCGTCCAACAGCACTTCATATTGAGCTTGGGTAAATTGAATTTGATCGATGATGTCTTGTCCACGCAAAACACGCAAATTGCCATGGGTCCATGCGTGATTGCCAATTTCAAAATTAGGATCTGCAATCAATTGCATCGCACGCTCTGGATGGGTCGCCATCCATTTCCCACCTAAATATAACGTAGCTTTGATATTATTCTCGCGTAAATAATCTATGATTTGGGCATCATAGCCTGCAAAATCATTATTTTGCTCTCCAATATCAAAGTTAAGAGCAATGATCTTTTCGCCCTTTGTATCAACACGGCGAATAGAATTTTGCAGATGTTTTGGGAGATCTTTTAGGGTGATTTTGGGCATCATTCGTTCAGGTGCGTTTAAAATAGCACCTGAGCCACGTTTGCGGATCGCCTTTTCACCAGCCTTTCCACGCAGTTCATCCGTCGTCCAGCAAGAATTTAAAATGGAAGCAGACCCAAAATTACCAGCATCCGTTGATGCCCAATAATCCACAGTTTTGGCATATGTTGTTTGCAACGCCAAAGTCGTAAACAGTGCTAGAAAGAAAAGCTGTTTAATCACGTCGGTAAGTGTCCAATAGGTAACTATTTCCGAAACTTATGTGAGAAAGGTGCCCCGATCACTACATATCTTTGTGAGGACAAATATGCGTCATCTAACCCAAACAGAATTCGAGTTTTTGCATGCACTTTCAAAAAGTAATGGATGCCGTGCCTAGGGTCATTTAAAGTAGAGCGTCGCTTACGCCACCTCTGTCTCATCTTCTTGTTCTTCATCCGCCAATTGACGTTGCCACATGGTGGCATAGCGGCCCTCACGCTCGAGCAGTTCGTCATGTGTGCCCTGTTCGGTCACATGGCCGTCTTCCAGCACGATAATCTGATCCGCGTCCACAACAGTTGATAAACGGTGTGCGATCGTAATCACAGAACGGCCTTCCCCCATTTGGCGTAAGCTTTCTTGGATGTCACGTTCGGTCTCTGTATCCAGCGCGGATGTCGCTTCGTCCAACAACAAGATCGGTGGATTCTTCAACAATGTCCGCGCAATCCCTACACGTTGTTTTTCGCCACCTGACAGTTTTAGCCCGCGTTCACCCACAGTCGTTTGATAGCCCTCAGGCAGGCTCATGATAAAGTCGTGGATTTTAGCAGCCTTCGCCGCTTCAACAATATCCGCCTCAGATGCGCCAGCACGACCGTATGCAATGTTGTAGCCAACCGTATCGTTAAACAGCACCGTGTCTTGTGGAACGATACCGATTTGGGCATGCAGACTGTTTTGCGTGATGTCACGAACATCTTGCCCATCAATACGCAATGCGCCTGTGCCCACATCATAGAAGCGGAACAACAAGCGCCCAATCGTAGATTTACCTGAACCAGATGGACCAACAACAGCAACCGTTTGACCAGGTCGCACCGTCATATTTAGATTTTTTAAAATACCACGGTTGGCGTTATAGGCAAAGTCGACGGCATCAAACTGAATTTCGCCTTTGGTGATCTCCAGTGCTTTGGCATTTGGCTTATCAATAACCTCTGCTGGTTGCTCCAACAGCTCAAACATTTCACCCATATCCACCAAAGCTTGACGAATTTCGCGGTACACTGTGCCCAAGAAGTTCAAAGGCAACGTGATCTGGATCATGTAAGCGTTGACCATAACGAAGTCACCAACCGTTAGATCACCGCGTTCCACACCAATAGCAGCCATCACCATTACCAAGACAAGGCCAATGGTGATTAAGAATGATTGGCCAAAATTCAGAAAACCCAAAGTGTAATTGGTTTTCAACGCGGCCTGTTCATATCCCCGCATACTTTCATCATAACGTTGTGCTTCTCGCTCTTCAGCACCGAAATATTTCACGGTTTCAAAGTTCAACAGGCTGTCGATGGCCTTTTGGTTCGCATCCGTGTCTAGATCATTCATTTCTTTGCGGATACGCACACGCCATTCGGTTACTTTGAACGTGAACCAGATATATAAACTAATTGTAACGACAACAACGACCAGATACCAAACATCAAACAGGTAAAATAAGATCGCGCCGATGAAGATCAACTCAAGGATCAGTGGTCCAATCGAAAACAGCATAAAGCGTAATAGGAATTCAACGCCCTTTACACCGCGCTCAATAATACGGCTTAAACCACCTGTTTTACGGCTGATATGATAGCGCAAAGACATCGCATGGATGTGGCGGAAAGTTTCTAATGCCAAATGACGTAAAGCGCGTTGACCCACTTTGGCAAAGATCACATCGCGTAATTGGTTGAACCCAACAGCCAATAAGCGCATGACACCATAAGCAATGGTTAACCCAACGGCCCCCGCAGTCAGCATAAATACGGTTTGTGGTTCACCGCTATCTGGTGCCATCGCATCAACAGCGGCTTTAAAATAAAACGGCGTTGCCACCCCCACAATCTTCGCAACAAAGAGTGCAATCATGGCAAGAACTACACGCACTTTAACCCATGTTTTATCTGCGGGCCAAAGATATGGGATTACCTTGTGGATCACCCGCATGGCTTGTTCTTTATTCACATCGGTTTCTGTGATCGTAGATGGCATATTGCTGTCTCCTGTCTAACTTATTTAGGTCGGGGAAACAGAATTGACCAGGGCTAAAGCTTACTGTGATGGGAGATCAAAAATTTGTCCTGGATAAATCAAGTCGGGGTCTTTGATAAGATCGCGATTGGCTTCAAAGATTTGAACATAACGCTGGCCATTTCCATAACGGTTTTCAGCAAGCTCCCATAGCGTGAAACCTGGTTGGATTGTGACGTTGGTTGCTTTGCTTTTAGTGGACGCTATAACCGTTTCTGGAGCCTCTTTTTTGAAGGGGCTTTCAACACGCTCTTTGACCGTGCCTTGCGCATCAATAGTATCTACTCTTAAAGCGTATATTCCCTCTGGAACATCTGAAAGTGTTATTTTCCACTGTCCATTTTCTTGGACTTTTTCAATATTATTAGGTTTGTTATCTAGATAAATACGGACATAATCATCACTATTACTACTTCCAGCCACAATCACATCACCAATATCATCGTACACAATCGTATCTAAAGATAAGGTCGTTTCTTTAGGCTTATCAGTTACAGCCTCATCCGTAACCTCAGTTATAATCTTATCCGTAACTTCAATCGCAATCTTAGTCGGCTTTACGTCAGGCTTGACCACTTGGACACCCTCTGCATTTGCCACAATAATCTTTGGTGCAGCATCTGTTTCAGGCACCACAGGCATGACCAAAACTTGATCAGCAGAAGCAAGCTCTGAGCCTGTGTTATCAACAGAGATAAGGGAAAGTTCGCGCGGGTCTGTATCGGGAGGTAAATCGAATAAAGCAACGAAAGAACCGTTAGCATCTGATTGTGCCTTCGCGATCTCTTGTCCATCCAAACGCACAGTCACAGTGCTATTCGCAGCGGCTTTCCCAGCCACAACAGCAGCCCCTACTTTGTCTATCCGGACCACATCAAAGCTTGGTAACGTAACTGCGGTTGCCGTCGCTTCTTCTTTTGGCGTCACCAAATCTGGAGACGTGGTAGAAACGTTTTGTACTGCCAGTTTCACAGGCTCTTCTGAAACCACAGTATCATCGAAAACCACGTTATAAGCCGCAACTATTGCGACAACCACAACGGCGCCTGCCCCTACAATTGCCAAACCTGATGATAATGATGTTGTCAAACCCTTGCCCTTTGCAGCTTATGTCGTCACCATGTTACACAAATCAGACATCAAATCAAAAACAGTTTTTTGTTAACTAAGGCTTTCTATGACTAAAATTCCTAAAAAATCCATTTGTGTCTTTTGCGGATCACGCAGTGGTGTCTTACCTGAATATTCAGTTGCGGCTCAAGAAATCGGCACTTTGATCGCAGATAATGATCTGCGCTTGGTTTATGGTGCAGGCGATATCGGCCTAATGGGTACAGTTGCCAATGCTACACAGGATGCTGACGGTGATATTTTAGGTGTTATTCCAGAACATTTGGTCAAATGGGAAGTCGGAAAGGTCGACCTGACCCAATATATCGTCACAGAAAACATGCATGAACGTAAAAAGGTTATGTTTATGAATTCTGATGCGATCATTACCCTTCCAGGCGGGCCTGGGTCATTAGATGAGTTGTTTGAAGTTCTGACATGGGCACAACTTGGGCAGCACAGTAAGCCGATCTATTTGCTAAACGTGGCAGGATATTGGGATCCTTTGGTTTCATTGATCGAGCATCAAATAGCGCAGGGCTTTGCGGCTCCTTCTTTTCGGGAGTTTTTAAAGGACTTTACCACTGTAGATGCTTTATTCTCCCAATTGAAAACGGATCTCGCCGTGTAATTAACTTCGAGCGTCCGTGAATGATTTCAACTCTTTCAAAGCCGCAACGACGTGTGGATCATTACGTTTTCGTATGTGAACCATTGAATAAAGTGGTTGTGGAATAACTGGTGCGTCTTTAACCACTTTTAGGTTGGGGATCGTACCTGCAATACTCTTCATCACGAAACTTGGTAAATATAACGTCCCGCCACGACGCTTCAATTGTTCTACGGCAAAGTCATCATTGCCAGCACTTAATGCTGGATAACTGAGGTGGCTAAGGTTTTCATCATGATGACGTGAAAAATATTCAGTATAAGCGACTTTGATGTAATCTTCGATACGGACATCTTTCAGATATTCAGCAGTTGTAGAGACCATAATATAATCATCACTACCCACCTCTGACACGATCAAATCGGGCAAGTATTGCGGCGCGAAAAGTAGGCCAATATCACAGACACCTGACAGTACATCCCTTTGAATTTGATATGAAAAGTTAATCTCAATATGTAGCGCTAAATCTGGCACTGTTTCTTGCAAATCATCAATCCAATCCAAGAAAAATGAGCGGATCAAACTATATTGTGCTGAGATATATAAGCGGCGGCTCAGTTTATTTCCGCCCTGTTCGACATCACGCTTTGCATGTCCCCATAGATTCAACATCGAGTGGCAATGTGTTTCAAACCTGATGCCAGAAATCGTTGGCTCTGCGCCACCGCGCCCCCGTTCGAAAAGGCGTGCTCCAAGCTCTTCTTCTAACTGCCTGATGCGTGCACTGACTGTAGATTGCGTAATATTCAACCTATCCGCAGTGCGGTTAAAGTTGCGTGTTTCAAGGACGTCTAGGAAAGTTTTGATAAGCAGTTGGTTCATATTTAATCGAATAAACCGATTGATAACGGCAAATCAATAGTATTTTTAAACAAGTTAATTTTAGTTAATATTAATTCGACTCAATAAAACCCGTAAATGTGGAGAACTTAGGTATGGATCGCATCCAAGGTGATACTTGTCATTTTATTTTCGTTTTGACGGACGCGTTTTCACAATCCAGTTTGTCAAATGCACTGGCAGTCTTGAACACATGTAACAGCGTTTTAAAAAGACAGGCATATTCTTGGTCCTTGATCAGCGAAACGGGCAACACAGTTTCAAGCTCATGTGGTGTGCCAATTACCGTTAGCAGTGGTTTATACTCTGTGAAACGTCAAGATTTCGTAGTTCTTCTGAGTAGCGAAAGTAATCCAAGGAAACAGTCAAAATTGCTTGTGAACTGGGTGAGACGGGAAAGTATGAAGCGTCCAAGAATTGCGGCATTAGACACTGCAACCTATCTTTTGGCGGCTGCTGGTCTGTTAAGTCATCAAAAATGCACACTACATTGGGAAAATCAAGATGCATTTAAAGAATGTTACCCTGATATTGATTTAGTTAATCAAATCTACACCACTGAACGATCAATATATACCTGTGCAGGTGGTGCTGCCACAATGGATATGATGTTGCATATCATAGAGATGGATCACGGTAGTGAAACAGCAAAAAATATTGCGGATCATTTAATTTATATCTCCTCCCGCAACCAAGACGATCGACAGCGTATTTCGCTGACAGGTCGTTCTGGCATACGAAATGCACGTTTAGCGGATGCCATTAACAAAATGGAAAATAACCTAGAGTTTCCACTGACCCCCGCAGAATTGGCGAAAAGCATCAATGTGTCTGTACGCCAGTTAGAGCGGATATTCAGACGACATATGGATTGCCCACCAAAGCGGTTTTATATGACACTTCGTTTGGAAAAAGCCCGCCGTTTGATTGCCCAAACAGATATGAGTTTGATTAACATATCTATGGCCTGTGGTTTTACATCTACGTCACATTTTTCACGTTGGTATAAACGTCATTACGGTATGCAACCGTCTAAAAGTGATAGCTACGCAAACCGCAAAGAAATTGCGGCCTAGACTTTACACATTGACTGATAAGTATAAAGACCCAATGCCGTCCATATGATCGCAAATGTAATGAAGTGCCATTGTGTGAAAGGTTCCATAAAGATCAGAATACTGACACCAAATTGCAATGTTGGGTTTAGGTATTGAACAAGGCCCACGGTGCTCAGAGTAAGGCGTTTCATGGCGTATGACATCAGGACCAATGGTCCAGCCGTCAGTGGGCCTGATAACATCAATAGCGCTGTGTCCCAACCCTGCCCGAAGAAACCACCATCGCGACCAACCAATCCTTGCCAGTTTAATGCGTGCACCCCGTATAACCAAATAATAGCTAAGGGCGCCAATATGAGAACCTCGCACATCACAGAGACTACGGGACCACAGGCCAGTGATTTTTTACAAAGCCCATATAAGCCTAATGTGACAGCAAGGAACAAAGATATCCATGGTGCCACCCCCAAACCTAAGGTTAAAACCACAATAGCAAAAAATGTCATGGCGACCGCAATCCACTGCAAACGGTTCAAGCGCTCACCAAGGACCAAGTATCCAAGCGCTATGGCCACCAATGGAAAGATATAATAGCCTAAAGAGCTTTCAACCAAACGGCCTATTTGGACAGACAGAATATAAACGAACCAGTTGGCCGATACCATCAAGGCGGCGAATGCAATAATGAGTACCGCGCGTTTCTGGGCCAAGACTTGTGTGATCTCGCCCAACCGTTTGGAATACCCCAAAAGAGCGGTTAAAAAGATCAGCGACCATAACGTACGATGACTTAGAACCTCCAAAGGGGGCACATGACCAATTTCATTGTACTGAACAACTACCGACTTTCGTCGGTAGGTTCACGTTTTGAATGTAATTCAAGATACTGACGAATAACGTCATCCGTCACATTTCCACTCGTCGTTGAAAAATAGCCTCTAGCCCAGAACCGTTGCCCCCAATAGCGTTTGCGTAATTCGGGGTACTCCCGCTGTATCTTGTATGAGGACCTCCCTTTTACGCGTTGCATCACCTTTGAAATTGGGACGTGCGGCGGGACTGACACAAACATATGCACATGGTCGGTAGACAATACGCCTTTTTCAATGTGTACGCCCAATTCATTGCACGTTTGTCGTATCAATGTCCGAATACGCTCACGCATTTCACCACGCAGCACCTTGTAACGATATTTTGTTACCCAAACGATATGGTATCTGTGATAATATCTGCTATGACTTCCAGTAGAATAGATCATAAGGTTTCCTTCCATTTTAAGACCTTACCGCAACGCTGGGTCTTAAAATGGAAGGAAACCTTATGTAAATAACGCTAAAGCTGACCAGCTAAAAGCTGGTGGTTTTAACCAATTATTGGAAAATAAAGTGCTGAAAGGCCCCAGATCGTACAGGCCAAAACCATAGCGACAACACCTTTGAACTGTTCTGACATATACACGGCTTTCTATACTCAGACCAAGGGAGCCTCAAATAAGGTTACCCTTGTAATTGATCTGCTACTGATTTGGTTTTTCCGATGACAACATCACCAGTATGTTTTGTACTGACAGGTTCGATTAAAGTAATCCAACATTCCTCATCCGCAACAGGGTTGTGCATTTTGCCCTTTGGTACAATGTGAAAATCACCTTTGTTCAGGGACACTGGCCCATCTTCGTATTCAATGATCAATGATCCTTTGACGATGTAAAACATTTCATCTTCATCATCATGTTTATGCCAGGTTAGAACACCCTTAAGCTTAGCAACTTTGACATATTGATCATTAATTTGACCAGCAACTTTGGGTGACCAATACTCAGTGACTGTCTCAAGTTCTTTTTCGAAGTTTCCAACCATAATATGATCTCCTATCCGAAAACACTGTCTCTCTTGAACGGTAGCGTCAACACAGGAATTGTATCAATTTTGGGGTTTAACAAAGCAAAATAAAACCCCGCCAGCGGACTGACGGGGCTTTGAAACGCTTGGCACATCTTTAATCGAAATCAAAGTCCTCCCAGTGCGGCAGCGTAGAAACTGTCCCGCTACAATGAGCAATTTTCCGCCAATGTCAACTTACTTATTTTTGTCTGTATAGGTTCATGTGTTTTGAGACTCACGCGGCTTCGGCCTGAGTGATTCGAAGGTACTCCATGGGTGTCTTACCTTTCAAGGCGTGATGTGGTCTGAATGTGTTATATTTTTCGACAGCTTTTCTCAGTTCAAACCGCATAGCTCCAATGCTATCGGCAATCAGATCACAACAATCATAGAATTCCTCGCGGAAGGTGCGGTTTCCACGCTCAACGCCACCATTGTATTTCGGTCTGGCTGGCGGCAATACAATGAGCGGGATTTTCATCTGCTCACACGCCGTCTCAAAATCGGCCATAAACTCGGAGCCACCATCAACTTGAATTGAGAGGATTTTATAGGGAGCTATTTCCACAAGCTCTTCCAAAAACCGTTTGGCAGAGCGTGCGGTGGCATTCGAATAAATTTGCGCGTGGATGTGCTTGCTACGCCGTTCCCAGGCCTGAAAGTGCTTGCAGGTGACGCCGTTTTTCGTGGCAGTCATGTGGTCGATCTGCACACGTTCTCCAATCTCTATATCTTTGTAATCCTTATATTTCCATCCTTTGGCGTGGCCCTTGGAGAAGTTACGCTTGCGCTTTTGTGGTGCAGACCTTGATCGTGTAATCAGGCCTTTCTTGCGTAGAAAACCCAAGATACGCCCCACGGTGCTATCGCTTATGATTTGGTTTTTATCGCGCCGCAAGATGGCCCCTATTTTTTCCTTACCGTAGGTTTTATTGTCGCGGCGAATTTCGAGCACCAACTGTTTTTCTGCCTCACCCCACTGTGACTTATTGCGGTGTTTTGGGGCCTTTGATGGCGGCATAATCCCTTGCGCCAAATCCTTCAAAACCCGCTTGTAGCGATAATAAGTAGACCGAGAGATGCCGACAAATTCAGCGCATTTTGCTAGAGAAACACCCTCTGCGCGTAAAGCTTCCCATTGCCGAACCGTGTCTTCGTATTTGATACGGTACGCATCCAAACATTCTTGTGTCCGCGCCCAAGCATAAAGTTTATAAACGTTCTTGTGCAGTCTTATGATTTGCATATTGGCCTCGTGAGTTGGTTTTTTACAATACTCAGTCTCCGAGGCCGCCTAAATCTTGGCAACAAAAAAACAGTCTCACATCTATCTGAACTTATTCATGTCATTGTTTTTAGAAAAATCTGTAATTGGGGCAACTTGGCGGGGTTTGGCAAAGCCCCGATACCCTGTCAACAGGGCCGACCTTTCTGCAACGAATAGATAAAGGTGGCGGCACGCAACACCAGATTATAGGGGATCAATCCACTTTATGGCCGGGAGGGGATGCTCTGTACTGAAGTCCCAGAGATACCAGGAGTAAGGATGAATTGGGCTGTTTCTGTAATCTGTGAACCAGAAGGGTCGCCCCACCATTTCGATCTTTGCGGCGAAGTGTGGATGGTTCCTGAAGTTTGACTGCCGCTTTTTACCGGATGTAAGCAATGTGCGTGCAAGCATCAGGACTGTCCCCGTGACAGGCTGCATGAGTTTCAGAGCGTGACCGAGTTGTGCATCCAAAGAGCTGAACGGAGGGTTCATGACTATGGATCGAATTTGGTCTGAAGGCAGGCGATCCTGAGCCAGAAAGCCCATTTCGACAATACCCTTGGCGCGGGGCTCAATGTCGCTGGCATATACCGGGATGTTCATATTCTTGAGGGCATCAACCAAATGGCCTTCGCCTGCATGTGGTTCCCATGCAACTGGTGGGATGCTGACGCCTGCAGAAAGAACGAGGTCGCGCACCATCTCTTTGGCTTGAAGCGTCGGATAGAAGTCCTGGTCATTGCGCTTGTGCCCGGATTCGATGTATTTACTCATACAGTCCCCGCATATCATGATTGGAATTGTGGCAACTTGGCGAGAACTGTCTGGCCATTGAGCGCTGTATGATAAGGTCTGCGAGACTGGGAACGCAGACCGCACCGGCAACCCCAAGACGGGCGCGCGCATATTGCCAGAATGATACCCCAAGTTTTTGGCAGGTTTTCAATGCGCCAAGGCCGGCATCGCGTGCGGCCCGACCGCTTTGGCTGCGGGTTCCCTGCGAGACCGCCCGCCTCGTGACCTGAGACCGTATATCGCGTTCCGCGCTGTTGGAATGCAGGGGTGTACTCGGATAATCCAGAACACGCAGCAATTCACCCTTGTTTACCTTCAGCCGTCTAAGCAGGTTGTCGAGATTTGCATCGCCCGTTCGTTGCTCAAATATCGCGTCGAAACGCGCCGAAAGCCCCTCGCGCTGCGCATCGCAGGGATCTTGTCTGAAAGCTGAGAGTTCCCGGTAGAAGTCCCAAACGGATGTTCGTACGGCTTGGACACGCGCAAATTGGATTTCGTTGGTGCTTTGTTGCTTGCGAATGAGACGCTCCAAATGCACCCAACACAGCGCATGAGCATCTCCGACATTGAACTGGCCAGCATCGTCGCTCAGGATCACCGTATCGGAAAGGCGTCCAGCATCGCAGATACTGCCCCAGAGCGCGCCCTCGGTGGCGATTTTTATCGGGTCCGGTTTCACCGTTATGCGGTCAATCCCGAGGGTGGCCAGATGGGCCTGCCACGCGTCCTCACCGCGAAATATCCGATGCGGATGTGAGGCAAAAAGCACTATGGTTTTTTCGGGCAACCTCATGCGTCTCATGTAGTCAAGCGCTTCGTCATTGACGGTGTAGGTCAGGTCACCCGCACAGAGATGTTCAAGAAAATCAAGGCGGCTTTTCGAGCCGGTCGATCTGAAGTGGGTAAAAAGATCATTGCCGATTACGGTGCAGAAGCCGTTTTTGGCCTGATGGCGCGCTCCGGTGTCATCGACATTGATCCATGCAGCAGTTTCCATACCCGCTCTCAGCACGTCCTGCTGCTCGTCGACAATGCCCTGGATATCTTCGTTCAGAAACCGCTTTATCTGACGAGCGGAAATGTCCAGACCCATGTCATTCAGCAAAGCCGCGATACGCGCAACGGTGGACTGGCATTGATGATACAGCGTGATCGTCAGGGCCTTCAGATTATTCCCATACTGCTGGCGGCCCTTTACCACCCCGGGTGGGAGCGAGGCCACGCGGCGACTGCCATCGGGAAACTGCCAGACCTCCCGAAGGTAAGTCACTTCTTCAGCGTAAATCACGATGTCACGAATGGTATGCGCTTGATAGCCTTTGCGTGTGGACCCATCAGGTACATCTTCAAGAGTGACCTTGACCTCGCGTTTGTGTAAATTCAGATTACTGCGTCGTGGACCGCGCCGATTTTTCTTTTGCTTCCCGTCTGTTTTTGATCCCCCGCTGGGCTCGGAATCCTGCTTGCTGCTCTTGTCTTGTGAGGCCAGACCGCTTGGTTTGATATTCGGACGTCGCGGAAGTTTCTTGAGCTGTCTGATCTCGTCCCGCAATTCGGTCCTTTCCTGCCTCAGCTCTGAAAGCTCAGCAAAGAGCGCGAAAACCAAATCTTTAAGCGCGGCATTGGACAAATCATCAAGAGAGTGTGGAGGCGATGGCAACATCGCCCTATAGAGCAGAAAATACTTCGCCTTTGGAATCCTCATATGTAAATGCGAGTCAATTTGCCGCAATCTAAACCAAAGATCTTCAAGATGGACATGATGATGAGTGCGTCAAATGTGCCCACTTGAACCGGATTGCGAAAATTCCCGCCAAGTTGCCCCAATTACAAAAATCGTAATTAAGCGCTTAAAAAATGGCTCAGTTTACAAATCGTATGCATGGATCTGCGATCGCGGTGGCGAGGCAAGCGCGGGGTGAAGCATTTTCCAGTTGAAGACGCTGAAACCATCGCAGGTAGTTGTCGAGATACCTGGTTGCGACGCCTCGGTAGCGGCGCAGGAAATCCTTCAACTGGCTGTGCCGGTTGTTGACCGTCTGAATGTGAAAGGCATCCCGCACCCGCTCCCCACCAGACAGGTTCAACGCTTCGTGGCGCACTCCCAGTGCTGCGGCGCAAGGCGGATAAGCGCGGTGGCCATCGGTCACCAGAACGATGTCATCATCCACGACCGGCTCGATTGCAGATTGCAGCGTATCAGCATTGACCGCAGGGAGAACCGCGCTGACTGTCATGCCGCTGCGATCAGCGGCAACCAGTACTGGAACCTGCTCATCTGACAGGCCTCGTTTGCGGGCCTTGCCTCCCCTGCGGCGCGCCTTGCGCTCAAGGTTTCGTTCACCTTTCTGGCTTCGCAAAACATAGGTTTCGTCGACCTCGACAATGCCTGTAAGCTTGCGTGCTTTCGGATTGTCTGTGGTGAGAAATCGGTGCCGCCAACGGAACGCGGTATTGACGGCAAATTTGCAGCGTTCTGCTGAGGCGCGAACCGTCAGCCCATCAGAAAGACAGGTTCCAAAGGCAAGCCACTTATCCTTGCGGTGCAGGCCCGACAAAGGGGTGCCGGTCGCCGCGTTGAATGTCTTATTGCATCCCTTGCATTGGTACCGTCGCAGACCCCGTGCTTTGCCACGCGATATAGCTCCTGGTGTGCCACAATGCGGGCACTGGCGACTTTCACCCACGCTTGCTTCAATGGCTGCCAGCGAAGATGACGCCTCAGAGACCCCCATGAACACGGTTTCGGCTTCCTGTCGCTGCGCAGGGCTGAGGTGATCTATCCCAGATAGCCAATCCTGAAACTGTTTGTGATCCATAGTCGGCCTATCCCTCTGATTTGAAAAAGAACATGTCATGAAAGCATACGATTTGTAAACTGAGCCTAAAAAATATACATTTTTCCAAATAAAAGGGGCCCATTGAATACCAATGAGCCCCTTATTTTTTAAAAAAGATTCGCTTAAGAGTTAGAAAGACGCTCTGCTACGTTTTCCCAGTTCACCAAGTTGTCTAGGAAGTTGGTGATGTAAACTGGACGCTTGTTGCGGAAATCAATGTAGTATGAGTGCTCCCACACGTCACAACCAAGCAATGTTGTTTGACCGAAGCACAATGGGTTCACACCATTTTCTGTTTTCGTCACTTTCAAGCCGCCGTCTGCATCTTTTACCAACCAACACCAGCCAGAACCGAATTGGCCAGCGCCCGCAGCACCAAATTCTGATTTGAATGTGTCAACTGAACCAAAGCTGTCAACAATTGCGGCTTCTAGTTCAGATGGCATCGCGCGACCTGATGGGCCCATCATTTCCCAGAATTGGTTGTGGTTCCAAAGCTGTGAAATGTTGTTGAAGATACCGTTTTGCGCAACTGAAGATGCATCATATGTACCTACGATAATTTCTTCTAAAGATTTTCCGTCCCATTCTGTACCCGCAATCCCTGCGTTACCATTTGTAACGTAAGCGTTGTGGTGTAGGTCGTGGTGGAATTCTAGTGTTTCTTGTGACATGCCACCTGCAGCAAGTGCGTCGTGTGCATAAGGAAGGTCGGGTAATTCAAAAGCCATAATATATGCCCTCATATGTTTGAAATTTCTTCGGGCAATAGCACCCGTCGAACACTGTATAGCATATTCATTCCTGCTGAAAAGGCATGAGATACTACTGTGTGTGTTTTACCATTTGGGCCCATATAACAGCGCAAAATATCATTCCTCCACCAATAAGGCTGGTCGTAGCTGGCATTTCTGCAAGAATTAAAAATGCTAAAATGGGTGCCAAGGGCGTTTCTAAGACACTTAATAACGCTGTTTGGGCCGCTGAAATGCGCTTTGCGCCTTCCATTAGAGTAACCGAGGCAACGGCGAAAACCAAACCAAACAAAATAAGCAACATCATATCAGATGCTCCCACATCACTTGGGCTTCCAAAAATAGCACTTGGCACCAATAGAATTGCGGATGATAAAACGACAGGACCTGTGGCAGGGGCGTTAGGAAATGCGCGGTATAGGACCATGACTGTCGCCATAGCGCATGTCATCCACAAGGCCATCAAGTCCCCTGCAAGATGCAACCCGCCCAATGTCCCAGAAACAATCACCAACATTCCTAAAAAAGAAACTATGACGGCTATGATCTGACGCATATGCATCGTTTCACCTACAAATACCCAAGCGAGTAGACCTGCGATGATGGGAGCGGCTGCATAAATAAGAGATACATTTGCGATTGTTGTCAGCTTAAACGCGGGCACAAATGCTGCTGTTCCCATCGCACTAACGCCCGCTATAATCAGGCCAATTTTTCCCATCTGCCAAAATTCTTCTTTGGTACGCCCCCGTAAAACAACGAATAAAGTGGAAAATAAGATCGCATAAATACCGCGCCAGAAAATCACGTCCCATGCACCGGCTGTGATTAATTTCACGAATAGACCTGCTGTTGAGAATACAAATGCAGAAATGACCACCAGAATGATGCCGAGGTGTGTTTGTGAAAGTAGTTTCATGGGGAATCCTTTGGGTTTTGGTATTTTCCCACTTGATAGAGGCACACTACTGACAGCATGATGTCAGCAGTCAATGCGTATAGGTAAAAAATGCGACGTGCAGAACGACTCTTTGAAATCATCCAAATACTACGACAGGCTAGTGGTGCTATAACTGCATCCAGTCTTGCCGATAAGCTGGAGATTAACGTACGCACAGTTTACCGCGACATCGCCGCATTACAGGCTCGTCAAACACCAATCGAAGGGTCTGCGGGTATTGGATATATATTGCGTAAAAGCTATGATCTGCCTCCGTTAAATTTTGACACCGAAGAGGTTGAAGCCATTATTGTTGGGCTTTCGATGTTAACCCGCACTGGCGATAAGGCTTTGCAAAAAGCAGCGTCTCGTGTTGCGAATAAAATCGATGCCATAGATGATAACCCTATTCATCTATATGTTTCACCTTATGGCGTTGATGACACTCTTGGTCATTTCCTAGCACCTATACGCACAGCAATCCGCGAAGCTGAGGCCATTCAAATCGAGTACCAAAGTTTAGATGATGTCTGTTCAAGTCGAAAAGTTCTGCCGATCGCATTGGTATATTTTGCAGAAGTGAATCTATTAGCAGCATGGTGTGAAACACGTAATGATTACAGGCATTTCCGTATAGACCGTATTCAGTCTATTAAGCCCCTAACGCGTTATTTCAAACAAGAACGCAAATCATTGTTAGAGTCTGGCCGAAAACTATTTCAATGATTTCAACCCCTTGCTAATCGCCGTGTGACCATTCTGATATGGGCGATGAGGAGCCAGCTTTCAGCAGAAGCAATGGATTTCTCCCAATCTTTTGCCAATCGGCGGCACCGCCCCAACCAGGCAAAGGTGCGCTCGACAACCCACCGTCTTGGAATGAGTTCAAATCCCACAGCCTTGTCACTGCGCTTTAAAATTTCGATAGTCCAACAGCCCATATTTTCTAAAGCTTCTCGTAATTTTGGCCCCGCATATCCTCCATCGGCAAACACATGTCGGAGTTTGGGATGGGAGTAGTAGATAGATTTGAGGACATCAACGGCCCCATCTCGATCTTGAATGCCCGCACTGTGGATGATAAATCCGATCAACAGCCCGATGGTATCTGTGATGATATGGCGCTTACGGCCGTTTATCTTTTTCCCTGCGTCGTAGCCGGAAACACCACCGCTTTCTGTCGTTTTAACACTCTGGCTGTCAATAACACCTGCACTTGGACTGGCTGCGCGACCTGCCAATTCCCGCGCCTTGATGACAAGCGTATCGTTGATCCGGTACAACACGCCATTGTCCCGCCAGTCGTAAAAATACTCCTGTATTGTAGTCCTCGGCGGGAAATCTTTCGGGATCATTCGCCACTGACATCCCGTGCTCGCCATGTATTGCACTCCGTCCCACACATCGCGCATTTCGGTTGTTCTGGGCCGACCAACCACATTGGATTCTGGCAGCAGTGGTTCAATTATTGCCCACTCTTCGTCCGTGCAATCACTTGCATAACGCCCATTGTTTCGCTCATATAGGGGGCGAGTAATATCAGTCCAAGCCATAAAATTCTCCATCTTATTTGATAAAGAGAGTGAGGCTCTTCTCCGCTTTGTTGAGTAGAAAAAGATGCCGACCGCCAAGTAACCTGTTGATATGTATGGTTTCTGATAACTTTACATAGAGCAGGTATATGACAATCAACATCTCGCAGCATATTTTAGGCCTCAAAGGGCAACGTGTAAATGAAATTAAACTGGATGACGGCGGTGTTAAGATTGTCATTCACTGCAGCCGAGACGCGCGTAGGAGGGCTATAGACCCTGCTACAGGCCAGAAGGGAAGCATCAACCAGCATGTCCGCCGACAAGTAAACGACATCCCCCTTTTTGGGTATCCTTGTGTGGTCGAGATTGAGCTGGCGCAGGTTTATATTAACAAGGGCGAACGCCGCATTGAGGGGTGTGATTTTGTTGATAAAGGGTGCCGTTTCACTCACCGATTTTGCCGACTGATCAGTGGATTATGTCGGCATATGTCTATTCAAGCGGTTTCCAGACATTTGGATATACGATGGGAAACGGTCAAGAATATCGACAGGGCATACCTTATTGAAACTCTCCCTACGCTTGATCCTGCAGAGCTAACTGGCTTGGAATATATTGGTGTAGATGAAGTTGCCCGGGCGAAAGGTCATGACTACATGACGGTGGTCTACGATATGGTTGGCGGTCATCTGATCTGGGTTGAAGCAGGCCGAACTGCCGAGGTTTTTTCAAGGTTTTTGAAACAACTGCAACCAGATACAGCCTGCAAAATAAAGGCCGTAGCGATGGATATGGGGCCTGCCTACCAAAAGGCTGTCAGAGAGTCCTTGCCGTTGGCCGACATAGTATTTGACCGTTTCCACGTCATGAAAAACTACAGCAAAGCTATCCATAATCAGCGTCGACTTGAGTTCAGAAAGGCCGATCCAAGTGGTAAAGAGTTGATGAAAGGGACGCATTATCTGTTGCTCAAAAATGCGGATAAGTTGAGTGAAAAACAAAGTGACAAGCTGCAAAGGTTGCTGGAGAGCAATAGCAACCTGAATGCACTTTACGTCTTGAAAGAACAGCTTCAGCTGCTGTGGAGTGCCGCTTCATTTGAGGCGATGGCGGAGCAACTGGAACGTTGGTGCCTGATAGCAGATCAGTCACAGATGCTCTATCTAAAAAAGTTCGCGAAATCCCTACGGAAACATTGTGTGGGCATCTGCAACTACGCCAAACACAAGCTCACAAGCGCCAGGATAGAGGCTGGTAATGTCAGTATAGGAATGATCCGTAAGCGAGCCAGAGGCATCAAGGATACCGAATACTTCAAACTCAAAATTAGACAATCATCCATTCCAGATAATCAATCTATGCTCTATTTGAAATCCTAAATCTACTCAACAAAGCGGAGAAGTGCCGAGAGTGAATCACAACTTACTGATATTACTCAACTAGTTTTCGGCCAGACACTTAGAGACATGGAACGCAAACAACTATTTCAAAGATCATTGGGGGTAGTTTGGGATCTATCCAACAGGCAAAACAGCAATCGCCACGCGGCGTGCCTCGGATAAGAGCACGTTATATGTGCGACACGCTGCTGGTGTGCCCATCACTTCAAAAGGAATGTTTGCAGCTTCTAACTGTGCTTTTACGGAGGCTGGTAGCGGGGCAATATCAACGCCTGTGCCAATAAATATAACATCGTATTCAGATGCTGCCGCGATCAAATCATCCCAATCGTCAAAGCCAGCCCATTGAACGACGCCTTTTGGCAAGATTGCTAATGGGCCTTCTTGAATTTGCTCCATGACACGAAAGAAATTCGGGCCGTAGGCATCAATGGGCGGTTGGCCCTCATATGTGATTTCTGTCAGTTGGACACCTCGATTAACCGCTAATTCCAGAGGTATTTGATAGGCATTTTTTACGGCAGGCTGCTTTTTGACGCAAAAAAAGCCTGTTTTGTTCCGTTTTATGCGGCATTCATGCTTTATGGAGCCGCCTGAGCGGGTATTTCTGAATTCTAGACGGATTCAGGCTGTGGCTTGCCGTCGTTCATGGAAGATGAGACGCTTCATATTGTAGGTTATGTTGGCGAGTGTCATCTTTGTTGTGGCGCGTTGAATTCCGATGGTTCTAATGGATAAATCCATCGGGCCCTTCTGATGACCAAAGACATGCTCGACACAGGTGCGAAATATAGAACGTGTCGCATTACCGCGCTCGATGTGTTTGGGCATTGGTTTGCCTTTTGGTTTTTTACGGTGGATGTGGGAGAAAAATCCATTGGCCTTAAGCCATGCCTCATTGCTCTTGGTGCGGTAAGCTGTATCGGCCCAAACCTTGCCAGAACGATTGTCCTTGGTGAGCACTGACGCCAACTCATGACCGTCATAGCGCGCTGCATCTGTTGTTTTTTCACCTCTGATAAACCGAAACTTACGGTCAATGCTGATGTGGTTTTTATAGCCAAAGTGAGGTACGGAAATATCAACTAACCCCGCATCTTTCTCACCCGTCTTGGTCGTTTTAGCCTTGCTATACTTGACCATCCACCGTGCGTCGGTGTCCTTCTGTGCCGCCTTGGCTGGATTATCAGGCCAGATATCTTTTGCATCTTCGCCAGCCTTGGCGCGGGCTTTCTCGCTTGAAGTCATACGTTGGCGTGGGGCTGCAATCAGCGATGAGTCTACAATTTGTCCCCCAGTTTGTTTGTAACCCCGATTACGTAAATGATCCTCAAAGGTTGCAAACAAATCAGTCAACACACCCGCTTGGGTCAACTTCTCCCGAAACACCCAAATGGTCTTTTGATCTGGCGTCGGCTCCCCAATTTGCAAACCAAGAAAACGCAACCAGCTAAAACGATCGCGGATCAGAAACTCCATCCGCTCATCACTTAAATTATGCATCGACGCTAATATCAAAATCTTAAACATCATAACCGCATCATAGGGCGGACGACCCCCCTGTGGACGCTCTCCATAGTTAAGTGCACTTGTCAGTGCACACCGAAACATCTCAAAATCCACATGCTCAGAAAGCGCGACAAGTGGGTCGCCTGTTTTAGACAAACGCTCAAGATGATCAGAAAAATCAAACAATCCTGCTTCGTGCATCAAAATATCCTCCTGAAAATATTGAATCACAAAATACACCTAAAAGATAGGTTTTTAGAGGTGTCCAGTTGCATGAGGCGTGTTTAATCCCAAAGAGGTAAACCTGCAACCGCACTAAAAAAGATCATTGCATAGGCCACACGGCGGTAAATGTACTCTTTTTCGGGATTAAATATTTTCTGTCCGATTAAGCCGCCAATTGTGTAGGGAATACCTAAAGCTACCCCTACGAATAATGGAAATAGAACTAATAGCCCTTTGATCCCAAAAACGACAAAAGTTAAAATATCGACGACGAACAAATACATCATCGCATTACCACGGATGACTTGTGGTGGTCTTGGACTGGACATGTAGGATAGTATTACTGGGGGGCCAGGCAACCCTGCAACACCACATAAAAATCCGCTAATCGCACCCACGCCACTTGTTAAAAGGGCATTTAGAGGATTGCGGTACCGCCAGCCACTCATCAAGATTACCAATAGGCTAAGTGCTAATACTGAAACGATCCAACGAAACACTACGGGATCAAGTTGCGTTAGGATATAAACCCCAATTGGCAAACCAAAAATAGCACCTAAACCCAGCAACCCAACATCACGTGGCTCCCCATCACGCCATGCACGTGGCAACATAAGAATAGGCCCGATTAAATCGAAGGTCATCATCATTAAGATCGCATAGATAGGTTCTGCCACCAACGCCGCAATAGGAATAAAGATCATTGCAGTTCCAAAACCAGAAAAGCCGCGCACCATACCAGCAGTAAAAGCAGCGGTGACCAGCAGTAAAAATCCGTCGTAGCTCAGAACTTGATTGATGATTTCCATATTCTTTTCCTAAAATGATAAAGAGACGATGATTGGTAAAAATACCAATGTCATCATCTCTTTACGATCTTCAGTTTTTCATTTTTGAGGTTCAGAAAACCCGAAACCTAGGCATCAATATTTGCGAACTGTGTGCCTGCACGACCATCATCAACCTTGTCCCAATCCCGTTTTACGCCAAGGCGCAGCAAGATGGCTGAAGCTACGAAAATCGAGGAATACGTCCCGATGATAACACCCCATATCATTGCAAACACGAAACCGTGGATCACGTCGCCACCAAGAATGAACAATGAAATCAAAGCGATCAATGTGGTGACAGATGTCATCACTGTGCGCGATAATGTTTCGTTGATGGATAGGTTCAACACTTCGTTCAATGGTTTTTTCTTATACTTGCGTAGGTTTTCACGCACGCGGTCAAAAACAACCACGGTATCATTGAGCGAGTAACCAACGATGGTCAACAAGGCTGCAATGATCGCAAGGTCAAACTTGATCTGTAAGAAGCTGAAGATACCTATAGTGATGACAACGTCATGCACCAAGGCCACAACAGCCCCTACTGAGAACTGCCATTCGAAACGCAACCAGATATAGAATAAAACCGCAGCAATCGCCAAGATCACGGCAATCACGGCTGTTTGGATTAATTCACCTGATACTTTAGGACCAACACTGTCCACTTGTGGAAAGCTCATTGTTGGATCAACAGCAATCAAGGCATTTTTTACAACCCGAATGGTTTCCACAGTTGCCGCCTCTGCACCCTCTTGGGTTTCGATACGAATTTGTGCAACGCTAGATTTCTTGCCTGTTAGCTGTTCAGCAGGATCAATCACTTCGGTGATAGAAATATCACCCAAACCTAGTGGTTCTAATGCCGCGCGGTATGCAGTGATATCAATAGGGTTCTGCGCATCCGTACGGATGGTTGTCCCGCCACGGAAATCAATGCCGTAGTTCAAGCCAATCATAAGGAACAACACAACAGAGGCGATCATTGCCAATGTGGATGCACCCAATGTCATTTTTGAAAACTTGAAGAAATCCAATGAAGTTTCGGAAGGTACTAATTTAAGTCTCATGAGGTATCTCCTAAACTTCGATGGTCTTTGGACGACGACGTTGCATGTGGATCGAAATCAACAGGCGCGTCACCCAAATCGCAGTGAAGACTGATGTAATGATGCCAAGACCAAGTGTGATCGCGAAACCACGTACTGGGCCAGAGCCCATTACGAACAAGATCACAGCTGCAATCAATGTGGTGATATTGGCGTCAATGATCGCACTGAAAGCACGTTCATACCCAAGTTCAATTGCACGCACAGCCGCTTTTTTAGCTTTGATCTCTTCACGAATACGTTCGAACACCAATACGTTTGCGTCCACCGCCATACCGATCGTCAGAACGATACCAGCAATTCCTGGTAAGGTAAGCGTCGCCCCGATCATAGATAGAAGACCAAAGATCAAACCTACGTTGATGATCAATGCGATATTCGCAAAAAACCCGAACAAGCCGTATGATAGCATCATAAAGACCAGAACCGCGATGAACGCCACGATACAGGCAAGAGTACCTGCATCAATACTGTCTTGGCCCAATTCTGGTCCAATGGTGCGCTCTTCCAAATATGTCACTTTAGCAGGCAGTGCCCCTGCCCGTAATTGGATCGCTAAGCTGGTTGTTTCTTCGATGTCGAATCGGCCCGTGATGATGCCAGAGCCACCTGGAATATGACTTTGGATAGTTGGTGCAGACAGGACCTCGGCATCCAAAACAATCGCAAATGCGCTGCCAATGTTGTTCGCAGTGTACTCGCCAAAAATACGTCCACCCGTTGGGTTTAGACGAAAACTTACAGCAGCTTGGTTGTTTTGATCAAATGCAGCTTGCGCATCAACCAAGTGGTCACCTGTAATCGTTGGTGTCTTTCTTAGAATATAGAACAAACCTTCTTGGTTTACATCTGGCAACAAGATTTGACGCGCTTCTAAACGTGCATTTTCATCGCTTGTACGACCCAAAACATGATGGAATGTTAGTTTGGCAGTCTTACCAATCAATTCCTTTAATTCTTCAGCAGAGCCAATACCTGGCACTTGGATCAAGATACGGCGATCCCCTTGACGTTGGATCGTTGGCTCACGGGTACCAGCTTCATCCACACGGCGGCGAATAATCTCTAAGGATTGTTCCATTGTGCGTTGATCCGTTGCCAAACGTTCTGCCTCAGACATTTGCACAATGATGATATCAGCCTCGGATGTGACTTCGATATCAGTAGATCCTGCACCTGAAAGTGTCACAACAGGACGAGATAATGTGCGAACCTTCGTTAAGGCAGCCTCCATCGCGGCTGGATTTGAAATCCGAACGCGCAATTCATTATCTGCACTATCTTGACGACGGATCGTACCAACAGTGGCGCGTTCCGCACGCAATGCATCACGCACTTCTGGCCAGTAGCCATCCATACGAGCGGCATAAACCTCTTCTACATTCACTTCAGCTAACAGATGTGCACCACCGCGCAAATCTAACCCTAAGTTAACGAGGGAGGATGGCAAGAAACTTGGCCATTGCTCGGCTTGCGCTGTCAATTCAGGCGTTGCAGGCGCCCCTGTTTCCAGAATTGCCACGGCATCATTAGACTGTTCCACTTGCGTGTAAAACGCGTTTGGCGCAGCCATCAAAATCCCAATTGCACAAACCGCCCAAATTAGGAGTTTCTTCGATAAAGAAAACTGGAGCATTCGCCCGCCTTTAATAGATGTTTATTTTGCTGGTTCTGTTTTATTAATAACAGCTTGGATTGTAGACTGAACAACCTTCACTTTTACGCCAGTAGCAATTTCAACTTCTACTTCGTTATCTGCGCCGACCTTAGAAACCTTACCCATAAGACCACCAGCTGTGACCACTTGATCGCCTTTACGCAAAGCCTCGACCATTGCACGATGCTGTTTCGCCTTTTTTTGTTGCGGGCGGATCATAAGGAAATACATGATCGCAAAAATCAAAATCAGAGGGATAAAACTTTGGAGGCCACCGGCACCACCTACGGCTTGGGCATAAGCTGGGCTTACAAACATGGGTATTTCCTTTTCTTAGTACAGATTGTTTCTGCTTGTTTGAATCCAGCAGACAGTATCTTTTACATATGGGGATGACAAGCCGCGTTTAAACCTTAAAAGCGTGTATTTTACTGCACTCGTGCAAGCATTTTAGCCGCTGCTTAAATATACGTTCGAATTGATTGTAATCGCACCGTTAAATTGTAATCCAATGCAAAGGCTCTCATCTGCATGATCAACACAAAATCATGTATTTCCAATTGGATACCCACCGAAATCAATGCAAAAATGCAACGGGTGCATATATGTACTAAAAGATATCTGAATTTTATAATTAGACATTCTTATCAAATAGATACATCCATTTTTAAAAGTAAGCCAAAGCAACACACCCTAAAAGCACTCAATCTATATGCTTCATCACAGGAAAAATTCCAATGTGGGTAGACGTAAAAAACCTAAAAAGAGTATTCTAGTTGAAAAGCGATTAAGTTACGCATTTAGGGGTTTATTATGTTTAAGGGGTTAGAGATCGCCACTTGGTTGCCAAATTGGTTGCCTGCGGAGATGGTTCCGTGGCTTATCTTATTGGTTGTCTTATTTGCAACTGTCTTCATAAAATTCAAATGGGGTCCCCGTATTAAGCACCTCTTTGCAAGCCTCAATGCAATCCAACAACCTGCCCTAAAATTACTGGCTTGGATGTCTTTGTTACTTGCCCCTCTTTGGACCGCAATCCTTGTTTTAGATATGTACAGTCTTTGGTTGCTGACAGCGTCCTTTGCTGATGCGGCCGCATTAGGCGAAGTGCGTCAACATGTGCTGTCCCTTTTAGGTTTAATCGTAACTTTCGTAGGTTTATTAGCCGCTCCTTTCGTGGTTTTCATCATTTTCATGGCTGAACGGCGTACACGTGCAACCGAAGAAAGCTATATTACAGGTCGTATTTCTGATGCCGTGACCCAATTGGGGATGGAACGCACCGTTTGGGAAGACGGTATGCAAAACACCGAGGCAAATTTAGAAGTGCGTTTGGGTGCTATTTACACATTAGAGCGTGTGGCAATTGAATCTCGCCGTGACCATATTTCTGTGATGGAAACCCTATGCGCATATGTCCGTGAGAATACACGCACACCACGATTTGATGAAGATGCGAGTAAAGAAGCATGGGCTGCCTTGGCTAAGAAGAAAAAGAAGCAAGTTGGACACCTCGATTAACCGCTAATTCCAGAGGTATTTGATAGGCATTTTTTACGGCAGGCTGCTTTTTGACGCAAAAAAAGCCTGTTTTGTTCCGTTTTATGCGGCATTCATGCTTTATGGAGCCGCCTGAGCGGGTATTTCTGAATTCTAGACGGATTCAGGCTGTGGCTTGCCGTCGTTCATGGAAGATGAGACGCTTCATATTGTAGGTTATGTTGGCGAGTGTCATCTTTGTTGTGGCGCGTTGAATTCCGATGGTTCTAATGGATAAATCCATCGGGCCCTTCTGATGACCAAAGACATGCTCGACACAGGTGCGAAATATAGAACGTGTCGCATTACCGCGCTCGATGTGTTTGGGCATTGGTTTGCCTTTTGGTTTTTTACGGTGGATGTGGGAGAAAAATCCATTGGCCTTAAGCCATGCCTCATTGCTCTTGGTGCGGTAAGCTGTATCGGCCCAAACCTTGCCAGAACGATTGTCCTTGGTGAGCACTGACGCCAACTCATGACCGTCATAGCGCGCTGCATCTGTTGTTTTTTCACCTCTGATAAACCGAAACTTACGGTCAATGCTGATGTGGTTTTTATAGCCAAAGTGAGGTACGGAAATATCAACTAACCCC
Organism: Amylibacter sp.; assembly: GCA_965206885.1. Taxonomy (GTDB): domain Bacteria; phylum Pseudomonadota; class Alphaproteobacteria; order Rhodobacterales; family Rhodobacteraceae; genus Amylibacter. The sequence goes on from CBDBLJ010000019.1 coordinate 1,135,229, forward strand.
GCATCTTTCTCACCCGTCTTGGTCGTTTTAGCCTTGCTATACTTGACCATCCACCGTGCGTCGGTGTCCTTCTGTGCCGCCTTGGCTGGATTATCAGGCCAGATATCTTTTGCATCTTCGCCAGCCTTGGCGCGGGCTTTCTCGCTTGAAGTCATACGTTGGCGTGGGGCTGCAATCAGCGATGAGTCTACAATTTGTCCCCCAGTTTGTTTGTAACCCCGATTACGTAAATGATCCTCAAAGGTTGCAAACAAATCAGTCAACACACCCGCTTGGGTCAACTTCTCCCGAAACACCCAAATGGTCTTTTGATCTGGCGTCGGCTCCCCAATTTGCAAACCAAGAAAACGCAACCAGCTAAAACGATCGCGGATCAGAAACTCCATCCGCTCATCACTTAAATTATGCATCGACGCTAATATCAAAATCTTAAACATCATAACCGCATCATAGGGCGGACGACCCCCCTGTGGACGCTCTCCATAGTTAAGTGCACTTGTCAGTGCACACCGAAACATCTCAAAATCCACATGCTCAGAAAGCGCGACAAGTGGGTCGCCTGTTTTAGACAAACGCTCAAGATGATCAGAAAAATCAAACAATCCTGCTTCGTGCATCAAAATATCCTCCTGAAAATATTGAATCACAAAATACACCTAAAAGATAGGTTTTTAGAGGTGTCCAGTTTGGGATTTAACCCCAGCTGAAAAGATAACTGTCGCGACTATAATGCCACCGCGCCCTGACATTCAGGCAGCACTGACTGTCTTTGGTCGCCGCAATGAACGTGCGCCAGGACGTATTGATTTTGAAACGGCGAATGACTTTGTCCTTGATTTGCGCGGTTGTAATATTGCCCATGCGGATTTGAACAACGCCAACCTTGGCCCTGTATTGTTGGATGGCTCCAATTTGCAAGGCGCATCACTGTCTGTTGCCAAACTAAGTGGCGCCAGCTTGAATCATGTGAACCTGCAAGAGGCTGATTTATTCAAAGCAAACCTAAGTGATGCATCTTTGAATGGAGCACAAATGCAACGTAGCTGGCTGGATTGGGCTAATTTTCAAGGGGCGCGCATGGTTATGGCCCGTTTTCAAGAAGCCAACTTTTCTGCCGCAGAGATGCTTTATGCTGGTGTGAAAGCGGCTGATTTTACTGGAGTGACCCATTTATCTGGCGAACAGTTGAAAGTCATGATCGGTGATGGCTCTACTATTTTGCCAAAAGGTATGAAGCAGCCAACTGTTGAAAATTGGTCCAGTAATGACATGTCATCAGAGGCGTTTTTAAGTTTTTGGCAGTCTACAAAGAACAAGTTGGCTTAACCTGCGATTCTGAATGCGGCTTTCATCCCCTGTAAACTTGGGTATAAACCTGCCTAATACGAATCCAATCATCAGGTGATATTATGCACGACATCCGCGCTATCCGCGAAAATCCCGCAGCTTTTGACGCAGCTTTAGCAAAACGGGGTGCGGCCCCTATGTCGTCCGAAATCTTGGCAATTGATGAAGCTCGTCGCGCAAAAATAACCAAAGCAGAACAAGCTTTGGCAGAACGTAATGCTGCCTCTAAGAACGTCGGCCAAGCGAAAGCTAAGGGTGATGATGCTGAGTTTGAACGTCTGCGCGCATTGGTTGGAGATAAGAAGGCAGAAATTGCGGCTTTAGAAGATGAAGCTAAGATTGAAGATGATAAATTGCAAAACATCTTAGCAACTTTGCCAAACAGCCCACATGATGAAGTACCGATGGGGGCTGATGAAAATGATAACGTTGAGTTCCACCGTTGGGGAACACCACGCACTTTGGATTTTGAACCAAAAGAGCACTTCGAATTGGCCGCAGTTCAAGGTGGCATGGATTTTGAAACAGCAGCGAAACTCAGCGGTTCTCGTTTTGTGATTATGTCTGGTGCCGTGGCCCGCGTTCACCGCGCTTTGGCGCAATTTATGTTGGACACGCATACGTCTGAAAACGGACTGACAGAAACGAACACACCCGTTCTTGTCCGTGATGAGGCAATGCATGGCACGGGCCAATTGCCAAAGTTTTCAGAAGACAGCTATCAAACGACGAATGGTTGGTGGTTAATCCCAACATCAGAGGTAACACTGACAAACACAGTGTCTGGTGCAATCCTTGACGATGCTGATCTACCACGCCGTATGGTGGCGCATTCCTTATGTTTCCGCTCAGAAGCAGGCTCCGCGGGCCGTGATACGTCTGGCATGTTACGTCAACACCAGTTCGAAAAGGTCGAAATGGTCAGCATCACGAAACCAGAAGACAGCCGCGCTGAATTGGACCGTATGACAGAATGTGCACAAGGTATTTTGGAAAAACTAAATTTGCCATACCGCACTGTGCTCTTGTGTACAGGTGATATGGGCTTTGGTGCGCAACGCACACATGACATCGAAGTTTGGTTACCAGGTCAAGATACCTACCGCGAGATTTCAAGCTGTTCTGTTTGCGGTGACTTCCAAGCACGCCGTATGAATGGTCGCTACCGCCCCGAAGGTGCGAAGAAACCTGAGTATGTGCACACATTAAATGGATCTGGCTTGGCTGTAGGCCGTTGTTTGATTGCTGTTTTAGAGAATGGCCAGCAAGCGGACGGGTCTGTTGAGTTGCCAGAAGTGCTACACAACTACATGGGCGGCAAAACAAAGATCACTGTTGATGGTGCTTTAGCGTAGCGTCCTTTCTTTTTTCTATAAATATCCAAGCGAGTGGGTGTATGATTGCACCCATTCCCCCTTTTCAGCCGACTGGTGATAGTGTAGCAAATTGCTAACTAATAAATCGGGCAAAGCATCGTGCGTATTCTAATCACAAATGACGACGGCATTCGGGCACCAGGCTTGGATGTTATGTTGGAGATTGCACAGGAGTTAGCAAGCTCAGATGGCGAGGTTTGGACCGTAGCCCCTGAACAAGAGCAATCTGGTGTGGCTCATGCAGTATCCTATGTGAACCCAATGCGGCTTTTCAAATATAGTGATGATCGCTTTGCCGTAGACGGTACACCTGCGGATTGCGTTTTGGCTGGCTTGAACGAAGCGATGTCAGAAAAACCTGATTTGATCTTATCTGGTGTGAATAAAGGCAATAATGCAGCCCAAAACACGCTTTATTCTGGTACGATTGGTGCGGCACTTGAGGGCGCGTTACACGGCGTGAAATCCATTGCCTTATCTCAGTTTTATGGTCCTGCAAACAAAGATACAGATGACCCTTTTGAGGTGGCACGTGTGCACGGTGCCAAAGCCATACAAGATTTGCTGGAGGCTGATATTTGGGGCGAAGCGCCTTACGGTGTATTTTACAATATCAACTTCCCTCCTGTTCCTGCGGCGGCTTGCAAAGGCGTAAAAGCTGTCGCGCAAGGGTTTCGAGATAATACAGAGTTCCACACTGTTGCGGAGACAGGCCCAAATGGGCGTCGTTTTTTGTGGGTTACAATGGGGTCGCAACAAGAACCAACAAAACCAGGTACAGATGTCCATGCGAACCTAGGCGGTTACATTTCGGTGACACCAATGCGGGCCGATATGACGAGCCATACGCATTTAAGCAAATTGCAAGAGGTCCTAAAGTGACTTTAAGCGCAGAAGAGACCATGCAATTCGTCTTAATGTTACGCAATAAAGGTGTAGCAGATCACGTTTTGCAAGCGATGGAAAAAGTGCCGCGCGATATGTTCGTGGAAGGTCATTTTAAAGCTCATGCAATGGATGATATGGCCTTGCCGATTGATGCAGGTCAAACAATCAGCCAACCCAGCATTGTTGCAAAGATGACAGAAGCCTTGGACATTGGCCCACGCCATAAAGTTTTAGAGATTGGGACAGGGTCTGGATATCAAGCGGCCATATTATCTCAACTTGCACGCCGTGTATATTCTTTGGAGCGCCACCGTCAGCTTTCGATCAAAGCGCGTGCACGAATTGATGCGCTAAAACTGCAGAATGTGGTGATCACCACTGCGGATGGCAGCTATGGTATGCCCGATCAAGCCCCCTTTGATCGCATCATTTTGACTGCTGCAGCAGAAGATCCTCCTGCAAATCTCTTGGAACAATTGCGTATGGGCGGTATTATGGTATTACCTGTAGGACAGTCCGACGCGGTACAGAGCCTGATAAAGGTCGAGAAAACGCCAGATGGGCTAAATTATACAGAACTAGCAGAGGTACGTTTTGTGCCACTTGTTGCTGGGGTTGCAAAAACAGACGGGGTATAACCCTGCAAAGACAGGAATTGGGCAAATGGCAGTAATATCAAAACGATACGGTCTTAAACCAGTGCTTTTAATGTGCAGTGTACTTGCATTATCAGCCTGTGATGATTTTTCACTGGGCGATTTAAATTCAAAGATCAATCCTGTGCCGAACACGGATGGTGGTCAATTGGCTCCGCGTCCACAACCAGACAGCCGCGGCGTGATTACATACCCTAATTACCAAGTAATTGTCGCCAAACGTAACGATCCGATTGATGCGATTGCTGCGCGTGTTGGAATGACTGGGCAAGATCTTGCTCGTCATAATGGATTACCAGCGAATTATATAGCCCGTAGAGATGAAGTGTTGGCTTTGCCAAAAGGCATTGTCATTCCTGAAGCCACAACAGGTGGTACATCTATTGAATCAATAGCGACGGCTGCAATTGATCGCGCTGGTCCAACACCAGTGCAAACAGGTACATTGCAGCAAGGTCCAGAACCAATTCGCCATGTGGTAGAAAACGGCGAGACGGCTTATTCTATTGCACGTCTTTATAATGTCTCTGTAACTGCACTAGCTTCATGGAATGGCTTAGACCGCAATCTGTCCGTGCGCCCAGGTCAACAACTGTTGATCCCAGTCAGCGCGGATGGAACGGTTGCACAAACCATACCTGTAGCTGAAACTGCGCCTGGTGCTGGAACACAAGCCCCAGAGCCGCCAAGTGCGAAGTTACCTTTACCTGTAAAGCAACAAGAAGCCGCTATTCCTGAAAGCCCAAAATTGTCTGATGATCGCACACCAGCAGGTGCGTCAGGTAAGTTGTTACGCCCAGTGAGCGGCAAAGTTATTAGAGGCTACTCCAACAAGAAAGGCGGCAATGAAGGTTTGGACATTGCTGCAGCGGCAGGTACTTCGGTGAAAGCAGCCGAAGGTGGTGAGGTTGCGTTGATTTCAAAGTCAGCAGGTCAAAACACTATCATTCTACTGCGCCATCCAGATAACCTTTATACGGTCTATTCGAATGTTGGGAATGTTGCTGTGAAAAAAGGTCAGACAGTGAACCGTGGTCAAACAATTGCAAAGGTTGCAGATGGTAAATCGCCGTTCTTACATTTTGAAATTCGTCGCGGCACAGAAAGTGTTGACCCAGCACCTTATTTGTAAAACCTTAGGCTTTAAACGAAAACAAGGGCCCACGGCAGCGCGGGCCCTTTACTCGTACTGAATGCCATTTGCATTTTACCCAGTCCTATCAGCTACCTTTGCAGATTAAAGGTATATACGACGTAACAGTCTACTCGTCACTTACACACTACACACTCGCGAATTTACTATTTACTTAGGCTACTTGTTACTCATTTACTAAATACTATTTTTACTACTTTGTTACGTTGTCATTACTAACAAGTCCTATTCATCAATGAATAAAGGCAAAATTGTGTTCTACATAGGCCAGATTCTTGACTTGCTAACCTAAAACTAACTTATTGCTAACCTTAGTATCAGTTGAAAAAAAATAGTTGGATTTAGTAGAAATTTTGTAACTACCCAGCATGGGTATCCGCTTGATAGTCAGCACTATATCCGTGAGCGTATTATTGTCAATAAGCGTTGTTTTTCATACGACGCGCAATCCAGCAATCAATTGATCTGGTGGTTTCAACAGGGTTTCAATTATAGACCAGCCCTGTTTTCTGGCGGTGTTGATCACGGTTCTGAGAATACAGAAGACTTCCGCTCCGCGCAGCGTCCGAAAACAGCCTGATACTTTCTGCCTGACTTTACCCATTCGCAAGTCTCGCTCGGCTTCATTATTGGTGAACGGCACATTTGGATCGACAAGGAAGCGAAGCACCTCTGTCTTAAAGTCTTGCAACCTCAATGCGAGATTATGGCCCGTCCGGCGCTTTGGACGGCCGCGCCGTTTTTTTTCTGTCTGCGCTGATGAAAGTGCTGGCAGTGCTTCATGATACGCTATCGCCTCGGCGATATTTGCATCGTATAGTTCGAATACCGCCTGTATGGCCGCCTCATCCCGCTGTCCGCCTTCGTTGTACATATTCTCAGCCAAGGTCTTCGCCTTCAACAGGATCGCTTTCATAGGCTTTGCCCATGGCTCTTTCTCAATCTCAATTAAAGCCTGCAACTCGCGCAAGTGATGGGCATTACACAAGGCGTGCTCGACCCCCTCCATTTTGAAATATGCCTTCCAGTGATCATGCACCACAATACCCGAGACGCCACAAAGCAACTCTCCGCGTTTGCTTGAAACCCGAAAGTGGCTCAATAAGGGCGAGCAGATCACATGTGTCCAATGCAGTTTGCCAACAGCACGCTGGCCGGTCTCATCCAAATGCACAACGCCAGACTGTGATCCAATCAAAGCTTCCTTGATTGCTAGTGTCATGGGCTTCAAGCGATCCGCTGTGCGCCAGATAAGGCTGGTCAATGTTGCAGGGGCAATCGGCACCCCAAGCAAGTCAATAAATATCTCGCCAAGGCGGTGTTCCGGAATGCAATGAACCGTTTGTAAATAGCTCGCAATGCCTGCAATGCGGGCCCCATACTGCACTGGTGCATTTATACCATCGGGAAAGTCGGCACGGGTGATCCCATCACACTGGTCGCAGCGACACTGATGCGTGCGGTGCTCTGTCACCTGCGGTGGTGGCGGCGGCGGCAGATCGATCACCTGTCGTGCAGTGCTGGCTTCTGCCGTTTCTGGGCTAAGCGGTGCTCCACAACCAGAACAAACCACAGGAAAATGGTCTATAATCGTGTCTGGCGTCGGTGTTTGCCTGAGCGTTTTGCCTGTGTGGCCAGGTTGGCCGCCAGACTTGCGATCAGACGGGCCACGCAGGCTCTTTGTTCGCTTCTTCGCATTGGGTTTACCAAGGCCGTCACTGGAGGGTGGCTTGCCGCTGGTACGGCTATTCAAGCCGAGACGGCGTTCCAATGCAGCTATACGCTCTTCCATATGTTTTTGACACTCTTCCAGATGCTTGTTGATCTGTAGGAGTTCTTCGCAGGCGGTTTGAAAATATGCGGCCCGGGTATCCGCTTCCACCAGACGCTCTTCTAAAGTGAGAAAGCCAACTGGTGGTGCGTCGAACGGCGCCAATTTGGAAAGTTTAAACGTCATTCCCCTATTGATTCAGAGGTTAAGCCATCCGTCAACAAAAATGATGAAAAAATGTCAAAAACATGCTGGGTAGTTACGAAATTTTAGACAAAAACTCTGCGCGTAAAACGCGTTTCTTTACGGAATAGACAATAAAGCTCTGCTACGATTCTCTGCCGAATCTTTATGCTTTTGATCAAATTCTGGAAAATCTTGTGATATCAATTACTTTTAAAGTGGAATGCCCCGTCGACCAGCAAGATCAGTGAAATATTGCCACGCAACACGACCAGAACGATTCCCACGCGTCGCTTGCCACTCTATTGCCTCGGCCCGAAGTTCCGCCGCTGTAATCTCTACGCCATGCGCATCGCAATATCCGCGGATCATTTGCAGATATTGATCTTGATCGCATGGGTGGAAGCCAAGCCATAGGCCAAAGCGATCAGAAAGTGAGACCTTTTCCTCAACGGCCTCTGCTGGGTTAATCCCTGTTTGGCGTTCATTCTCGATCATATCGCGCGGCATCAAATGACGGCGGTTGGACGTAGCATAAAACACCACATTATCTGGGCGGCCTTCTACACCGCCATCCAGAACCGCTTTGAGTGATTTGTAATGTGTATCATCATTAGAAAAGCTTAGATCATCACAAAACAGAATAAAGCGTTCAGATGAGGCGCGTAAGATGTTTAAAAGACGCCCGAGAGATGGCAAGTCTTCACGTTGAACCTCAACCAGCTTTACGCCCGCTACAGCTTTATGGACAGCCTTCACAAGAGAAGACTTCCCCATACCCCGTGCGCCCCATAGCAGTGCGTTATTTGCAGGCATTCCTTTGGCAAATTGCTTAGTGTTCGTCAGCAATGTGTCACGGGAGCGATCGACACCAACCAAAAGATCAATATCAACGCGGTTCACGTTATGAACTGGATCTAAACGATCAGGGGAAATGTGCCAGACGTAGGCCTCTGCCCCAGAAAAATCTGGTGCATCTAAAGGTTTCGGACTGATCCGCTCTAAGGCTTCGGCAATGCGGGTTAAAGCATCGTCGTTCATTTATCGTCCTCTGGGTGACCGTCCTCATCATCGTAATAGCCCTCTTCGGCCAAACGTTTTTCACGCTTCTTTTCTACCATCGCAACCAGCTGGATGGACACTTCATACAGCATATAAACCACAGTAAAGAGGATAACTTGGGTAATGACATCTGGTGGTGTGATGATCGCAGCTAATGTCAGGATACCAACCACTGCATATTTACGCATGTCTTTTAGGCCTTGAGAAGACACCAAACCTGACATGCCGAGCAGCGTCATTAGTACTGGCAATTGGAAACACAAGCCAAAAGCCCAGATAAATTTCATTGTGATATCAAGGCTTTCTTTAACAGAACCCAAGAATACAGTTGTGGTTTCTTTATCTGCAGCGTCGGCCACATCACCTGTACCACCTGCAACCAGTTCAGTGACTGACGGAATGATATCAGAAAAACCGATAAAGAAGTTCATTGCCAGTGGCGTTACCACATAGTGGGCAAAGCTTGCGCCCATGAGGAATAGAGCTGGTGAAGCAATAATAAACGGAAGGAAAGCGCCCTTCTCGTTCTTATAAAGACCAGGTGCCACAAAACGCCATAACTCGTTCGCAATCACAGGGAACGATAACATTAAGCCAGCAAGCACTGAAATACGGAACAAGACGAAGAATTTCTCTTGCGGAGCAGTAAAAATTAAACGTGGGTCTTGTCCACGAGAACGTAAGATTTCAGCGATAGGTTCCACGAGAAAATCTAAAATAGGTTCAGCGAAGAAAAAGCAAAATAACATTGCGATAACAAAAGCCACGAATGCGCGGATCAAACGTGTCCGCAATTCAGCCAAATGTTCAATCAAAGGGGCTGAGCTTTCTTCAAGGCCGTCGTCTACATCTACGTCACTCATGATTTAGCCTTAGTCGTGGTTTTCTTGGCAGCAGCTTTCTTAGCAGGTGCTTTTTTTGCCGCAGGCTTTTTAGCCGGTGCTTTTTTCGCAACTGGCTTTTTCGCAGTAACAGCTTTCGCGGCTGGCTTTTTAACGGCAGGTTTTGGCGGCTTAACCGATGGAACATCTGCTGCGGGTTTCATATCTGCGTTAACGCCGTCAAAATCCATGATATTGTTCATAGACATGTTATCTTTGAAATCCGTCGCTTTTTTTACACTGTCTGAAATGTCTTTAACGCCTGATTGATCAGCAGCATCGTCCATTGCCCGCTGAAAATCGCGCGCCATACCACGCGCCTTACCTACAAACTGTCCCACTTTACGGAACATGACAGGTAAATCTTTCGGTCCAACAACGATCAACGCCACCACACCGATGATCATAAGTTCTGACCATCCAATATCAAACATGCATTATGCCTTTATAGCAAAAGGGCTGATTAGCTCTTTTTGCTTTCGTCTTTTTCAGGTGTGATGTCTTTTGCAGTCTCTGATGCATCATCAATAGCTGCGTCCATCTCTTCTTTGCCTTCACTAACGCCTTTTTTGAACGCTGTGATGCCTTTGCCAACTTCGCCCATAAGGTTTGAAACCTTACCGCGGCCAAACAATAGCAAAACAACAACTGCGATCAGCAAGATGCCTGGCAGGCCAATATTCTGAATAAACAGAGGTGTGTGCAGAAACATTTAAATTCTCCCAAAGTGGTGACAAAGCAATTCGCGCTTTGTCTCGTCGACATACATTTATGTATTTTTGCGGCAGGTTCAAACCCTAACATGCATTTAGAGCTTATAAATTGTCACATCTGCGTATTTATACTGATTTTTCAAACAGAAAACAGCGGTCGCGGCGCATTGCCAGCCATAAAACGGTATTTGGCTTGGGTAAAAACACCCCTGGCATCAGAACTTTTAGAACGCTGCCGTCATAATCCATCATAAATTCAACTAAACTTTGATGCCCAAGGTAGCGCGCGCGTTTAACTGTACCTCGCGCTGGAACACCTTCTTTGACAGTCGGATTCGGGCCGCGACCACCGCGATCAAAATCCAGTTTTAAGTGTTGTGGGCGAATGATGATTTCCACTTCGGTGTCATCAACCATACCTGGCGTCAGAAATTGACCGAATGGTGTTTCTGTCAGAGCATTTTTCACCGTCCCTTTGATCACATTCACATCAGAGAAGAATGCAGCAGCGGCTTTATCCACCGGTGCATTATAGATGTTATAGGGTGCCCCTGCCTGAATAATCTGGCCATTGCGCATCAAAGCAATCTGATCAGCCATACGCATAGCTTCTTCTGGCTCATGCGTGACCAGTAAAACAGCAGTATTTTCAGCCTTGAGCAGCTCAAGCGTGGCATCACGCACATCATCACGCAAACGATCATCAAGACCCGAGAATGGCTCATCCATCAACATAACTTGCGGTTTAGGGGCCAAAGCACGCGCCAAAGCCACACGTTGTTGTTCACCACCAGATAATTGATGTGGGTATTTTGATTGATACCCATCTAGATCAACCTTTTGCAAAAGGTCTGTTACACGGGCTTTTTTGCTAGCACGTGATCCTTTCAAACCAAACCCAATATTTCGTTCGATATCCAAATGTGGAAATAACGCAAAATCTTGGAACATTAATCCGATGTTACGTGATTCTGGTGGCATATGTCTGCCACCACCAGAAACGGTTTGCCCATCGATCAACACACGTCCTGTACTCTGCTGGTCAACACCCGCTGCAATACGTAAGGTTGTGGATTTACCGCAGCCTGATGGCCCCAAAAGACACGTAACCTCACCCGCGTTCAAACGAAGCGACAAGCCATCAACAACAGCTTGCCCGTCATAGACGCGGGAAATATCTTGTAATTCCAATTTACAGGCAGGGTCGGACACCTAGGGCCTCATTCAGTATAATCTTCAACCGACCCTTTTTATCGGGTATTGCGATCCCCTACCAGCCTTAGTTGCTTCGGGCAAGCTTTCCTTGGGTTGCAATACCAATTAAACCAGCAGCAAAGCCAACTATCAGAACAGCAATACAGATGTATAGAAGTTGTTCATATTTATGTGTTCCCACAAAAAGGGCCGTAACCAGCTCAGTGCTGCGGTACATATAAGCTAAGGCTCCTAGAATTGCTGCCGTGTACGCCACAAGGAAAGACCATAGTGGGATAATACGGTTAAATACAAAGGCAAGGATCAACACAGGTGTTAGGAACATTGATGCTGTACCAGATACGGCAACCGCATCAAACAAGGTCTTGTTGCCCCAAAGCGTCAACAATGCACCAGCTGCCATAAAGCCAAACATCGCGATGCGGCCGTTTGCTACTGTACGTGGTGCCGCTTTGAACTCATCGATCACCAAACGTGCGGCGGACGCCAAAGCACTGTCCAGTGTCGACATGGCTGAGATCAACAATGAAGCCGCAATTAGAAAGTAAACAACGGGGCCAAACATGCCCTGCCATGTGCCAAGAAGTTGGTTTTCGTAAGATGCACCAATGATGCCAGCTTGGATGCCGAACATGCCAAACCCAAAGATACAAAGTGCTGATAACCAAAAAGCGTGAAAGAAGCTTCTCTGTGTGGTTTTTTCATCCGCAATAAAGCCGCGATCCATCATAACTGGGTCATGTGCAGGGTAGGAAAACACTTGTAGAAATGCGACCGCTACCAAGATCCATCCTGGACGGCTGGCTTGCTCATGCACACCTTGTGCAGAGAAAATAGCACTCATAGAGAAATCCGCGGCGGAAACCATCACCCCAAATGCTATCACAAATACGATCAAAAATACGATCATTTGCATTACATCTGTACGCAAACTTGCACGAAGGCCACCTAAAGCGGAATACACAAGACCTACGAGGGCAAGGATTACTATCGATCCTGTTTTGGCCCAAGTCAGCTCAGGGAAAGCTGCCGAAAAGATCAAGCCGACGACAATAAGGTTTGCAAAGACTTCTGAAAGTAAACGCAATCCAATCACTACATTATAGGCAACATGGCCTGCACGACCGAAGTTATCACCGAGCCAATCTTGAACTGAACGGGCACCACGGGCACGCATTTGACCAACGATATACATCCCTGTCAGAAAGCTTAAGTAGTAACATGTATAGGCTAATGTTCCCGCGAAACCGTAAAAGTAACCAAGAACAGCTGCGTTCATTAGGGAGCGCGCGAAAATCCATGTCGTGACTTGGCTGAGTACCAGCATCCAAAGATTTGGTTGTACACCAACTTTAGAAGCACCATCAAAAAAACCTTCGACGGAAACTTTGCGTGGTGAAATCACCAAACTTACGATTGTGATCAAGCCAACGAAATAAACCAATGCCATTGGTTCAGCTAAAAAGCCCATGAACTTCCCCTTATTTTTATTATTATCTATAGGTTCTATACAGAGCTTTAATTAAAACAAAAGAAATAAACATGGACCTAACGCGTTCGTTATGTGCGCTTCTGTTGATTACATCGTGCTGTTCATAGCACCGCCATCCAGAAGGATGTTTTGACCAATCATATTACCAGCGTATTGCGAACACATGAAGGCACACGTATTTCCGAATTCTTCTGAAGTGCCATAACGTTGTACAGGAATGGTTGCACTGCGGTTTGCTTTGGCATCTTCCAGACTGATCCCTTGCGTGTTTGCCACGCCTGTATCTAATGACACAGCACGATCTGTTGCATGAATACCTGGTAGAAGGTTGTTGATGACAACACCATGCTTTGCCACATCACGCGATGTACCAGCCACATAGCCTGTCAAGCCTGCACGTGCCGTGTTTGATAACCCAAGCACCGCAATCGGATTTTTGACGGATTGTGACGTAATATTTACGATACGCCCCCATTTTGCATCGATCATTGCTGGCAAAACAGCCTTCATCAATGAAATAGGTGTCATCATGTTGGCATCAACGGCCTTGATGAAATCATCGCGGTCCCAATCAGACCAATGTCCTGGAGGTGGGCCACCTGCATTGTTCACCAAAATATCGACATGACCTGCTGCGTCTAAGACAGCCTGACGGCCTTCATCTGTTGTAATGTCACACGCAATCGCTTTCACATCAGTGCCATGTGCACGCAGTTTTTGAGCTGCTTCACCCAATGTCTCTTTTGTACGTGCGCAAATAACCAGATTTACCCCAGCTTGAGCCAATGCTTCCGCGCATCCATATCCCAAGCCTTTACTGGCAGCGCAAACAACAGCTGTTTTACCTTTGATACCTAAATTCATAAAGTCGAATCCTTATTTATTGTTCACAATAACCATTATAAATGCTTGGATTAAAGTCACGTTTTAAAATTCAACTTCAAGGTATGAATTGCACTTCAAGAGTAACGATAAAGTTATTCGCGAAAACACATTTATGGCATATGGTGTTACTAATTAATCAAGAAGCCACTATGTAAAATGCTCATTATTTTTACTCAGATCATTAATAAACTTAAATCTCGGGTTACCTTAACGGCTTGGACGGCCGCAACATTTGTTTGTGCGCTCACAGGGCCTTTTGGAACATATGATCTTGATACCTTCAGCGATCGTTTAATATTTTGGGGCGTATTGATATTCATTGGAATTGCGTACTGCTTATTATGCCTACATTTTATGTTTTATACCTTTCCTAATTTGCGTCCCTTATATTCAAAATTAGTTGCAATTTCTTTTTTCACAGTCACATTTACAAACGCAATATATATGGTGGTGGGTATGTTTTATTTATTTTCCCATTACCCCCCTATCTCACAAGTATATGCGCTTGTAGGTGCTATCTCATTCTCGGTTTCGGCAGCAATTTACTGGTTACATATTAAGCCTGTTGAACGTAATTGGGGCAACTTGGCGGGAATTTTCGCAATCCGGTTCAAGTGGGCACATTTGACGCACTCATCATCATGTCCATCTTGAAGATCTTTGGTTTAGATTGCGGCAAATTGACTCGCATTTACATATGAGGATTCCAAAGGCGAAGTATTTTCTGCTCTATAGGGCGATGTTGCCATCGCCTCCACACTCTCTTGATGATTTGTCCAATGCCGCGCTTAAAGATTTGGTTTTCGCGCTCTTTGCTGAGCTTTCAGAGCTGAGGCAGGAAAGGACCGAATTGCGGGACGAGATCAGACAGCTCAAGAAACTTCCGCGACGTCCGAATATCAAACCAAGCGGTCTGGCCTCACAAGACAAGAGCAGCAAGCAGGATTCCGAGCCCAGCGGGGGATCAAAAACAGACGGGAAGCAAAAGAAAAATCGGCGCGGTCCACGACGCAGTAATCTGAATTTACACAAACGCGAGGTCAAGGTCACTCTTGAAGATGTACCTGATGGGTCCACACGCAAAGGCTATCAAGCGCATACCATTCGTGACATCGTGATTTACGCTGAAGAAGTGACTTACCTTCGGGAGGTCTGGCAGTTTCCCGATGGCAGTCGCCGCGTGGCCTCGCTCCCACCCGGGGTGGTAAAGGGCCGCCAGCAGTATGGGAATAATCTGAAGGCCCTGACGATCACGCTGTATCATCAATGCCAGTCCACCGTTGCGCGTATCGCGGCTTTGCTGAATGACATGGGTCTGGACATTTCCGCTCGTCAGATAAAGCGGTTTCTGAACGAAGATATCCAGGGCATTGTCGACGAGCAGCAGGACGTGCTGAGAGCGGGTATGGAAACTGCTGCATGGATCAATGTCGATGACACCGGAGCGCGCCATCAGGCCAAAAACGGCTTCTGCACCGTAATCGGCAATGATCTTTTTACCCACTTCAGATCGACCGGCTCGAAAAGCCGCCTTGATTTTCTTGAACATCTCTGTGCGGGTGACCTGACCTACACCGTCAATGACGAAGCGCTTGACTACATGAGACGCATGAGGTTGCCCGAAAAAACCATAGTGCTTTTTGCCTCACATCCGCATCGGATATTTCGCGGTGAGGACGCGTGGCAGGCCCATCTGGCCACCCTCGGGATTGACCGCATAACGGTGAAACCGGACCCGATAAAAATCGCCACCGAGGGCGCGCTCTGGGGCAGTATCTGCGATGCTGGACGCCTTTCCGATACGGTGATCCTGAGCGACGATGCTGGCCAGTTCAATGTCGGAGATGCTCATGCGCTGTGTTGGGTGCATTTGGAGCGTCTCATTCGCAAGCAACAAAGCACCAACGAAATCCAATTTGCGCGTGTCCAAGCCGTACGAACATCCGTTTGGGACTTCTACCGGGAACTCTCAGCTTTCAGACAAGATCCCTGCGATGCGCAGCGCGAGGGGCTTTCGGCGCGTTTCGACGCGATATTTGAGCAACGAACGGGCGATGCAAATCTCGACAACCTGCTTAGACGGCTGAAGGTAAACAAGGGTGAATTGCTGCGTGTTGAACCGCCCCTAGTTTACCGGAGTCAAAAAAGCACGGAGACTAGAAGAATGACGAATGGAAATTCAGGAAATAGATTTACGCCAGAAATACGCGCACGAGCGGTATGCCTGGTGTTAGAAAATGAGGCTGATTATACGAGCAGAACACAAGCTGTTTTATCGATTGCAAAGAAGATTGGCTGCAATGGTGATACGCTACGTGTGTGGGTTCGAAATCACGAAATTGAAATAGGATTACGCAATGGGGTTACACAAGCGGAGCGTGATGAGTTAAAAATCCTCCAGCGAGAAAACAAAGAGTTACGGCAAGCGAATGATATTTTGCGTAAAGCGTCGGCTTTTTTCGCAGCGGCGGAGCTCGACCGCCTACGGAAGAAATGATTATGTTCATAGATAAACATCGTACAAGCTATGGCGTCGGGTCTATTTGTAAAGTTTTACCAATAGCGCCATCCACCTATTTTTATGAGCGGTCTATAATGCTGGATCCCAGTAAGTCTCCAGAACGCCGCAAACGAGATGTTGTTTTGATCACAGAAATCGACCGTGTTTTTAAAGCTAGTGGTAAACGTTATGGGGCTGATAAGATTTGGCATCAACTTCGCCATGAAGGGTTTGATATTGCACGTTGTACAATTGAGCGCCTTATGAAACAGATGGAAATACAAGGCGTTGTACGTGGTGGCAAGGGGATTAAAACTACACAGAGTAACAAGGCGCAGCCTTGTCCTAAGGATAAGGTAAATCGTATATTCACAGCTCCCGCACCTAACGTTTTGTGGGTCGCTGATTTCACCTATGTCAGTACGGCCATTGGGTTTGTATATGTTGCTTTTGTGATTGATGTCTTTGCACGATATATCGTTGGATGGAAGGTCTCACATTCTCCGAATACGGCTTTGGTCTTTGATGCTCTGAACCAGGGTATCCACGCTCGAAACCCTCAATCTGGCCAGTTGATCCACCACTCAGACAGAGGCGTTCAATATTTGTCGATCAAATATACAGAAAAATTAATCGATGCTGGAATTGAGCCATCCGTTGGGAGCGTTGGTGATAGTTATGATAATGCACTCGCTGAGAATATGATCGGATTGTACAAGACCGAAGTGATTGAACATCAAGGACCATGGCAAGGTAAAAGTGATGTCGAAATGGCAACTCTAACTTGGGTTGATTGGTACAACAATGACAGGCTCTTTGGGCCAATCGGATATATACCACCTGCACAAGCTGAAAGGAATTTCTATGAAACCCTAAATCAATATGATATTGCTGCAGAATGACGGACTAAAATCACTCCGGTAAACTAGGGGCGGTTCATGTTCTGGATTATCCGAGTACACCCCTGCATTCCAACAGCGCGGAACGCGATATACGGTCTCAGGTCACGAGGCGGGCGGTCTCGCAGGGAACCCGCAGCCAAAGCGGTCGGGCCGCACGCGATGCCGGCCTTGGCGCATTGAAAACCTGCCAAAAACTTGGGGTATCATTCTGGCAATATGCGCGCGCCCGTCTTGGGGTTGCCGGTGCGGTCTGCGTTCCCAGTCTCGCAGACCTTATCATACAGCGCTCAATGGCCAGACAGTTCTCGCCAAGTTGCCACAATTCCAATCATGATATGCGGGGACTGTATGAGTAAATACATCGAATCCGGGCACAAGCGCAATGACCAGGACTTCTATCCGACGCTTCAAGCCAAAGAGATGGTGCGCGACCTCGTTCTTTCTGCAGGCGTCAGCATCCCACCAGTTGCATGGGAACCACATGCAGGCGAAGGCCATTTGGTTGATGCCCTCAAGAATATGAACATCCCGGTATATGCCAGCGACATTGAGCCCCGCGCCAAGGGTATTGTCGAAATGGGCTTTCTGGCTCAGGATCGCCTGCCTTCAGACCAAATTCGATCCATAGTCATGAACCCTCCGTTCAGCTCTTTGGATGCACAACTCGGTCACGCTCTGAAACTCATGCAGCCTGTCACGGGGACAGTCCTGATGCTTGCACGCACATTGCTTACATCCGGTAAAAAGCGGCAGTCAAACTTCAGGAACCATCCACACTTCGCCGCAAAGATCGAAATGGTGGGGCGACCCTTCTGGTTCACAGATTACAGAAACAGCCCAATTCATCCTTACTCCTGGTATCTCTGGGACTTCAGTACAGAGCATCCCCTCCCGGCCATAAAGTGGATTGATCCCCTATAATCTGGTGTTGCGTGCCGCCACCTTTATCTATTCGTTGCAGAAAGGTCGGCCCTGTTGACAGGGTATCGGGGCTTTGCCAAACCCCGCCAAGTTGCCCCAATTACTGTTGAACAACGCAAAAAAGCACAAGAAGCATTCCAATATCCCCCCACCCTCACCGTGAACTCTCTGACCACATCAGAGCGTGATAATATATTACTCTCAAAATTCGACACAGATACGGAAGTTCATCTCATTCGATTAACCATGCGTGATCATTATGTCGAAATTTTCAGCAATCAGGGTTCACAACTGATACACATGCGATTTTCTGAGGCAATAGACACCCTATCTGATTTTAATGGTATGCAAATTCACCGCTCTCACTGGGTTAACTTTGATGAAGTTATAGATATAATTAAATCTAAAGGAAAAATATTATTTAAGATGTCCGATGGTGCACAAGTTCCGATATCTAGATTAAAGCAAAAAGAGCTTAAAGAAATTGGGATGTTGTGAAAATTACGAATAATCACATCATCCTCTAGAAACAGGATATTTCATACATATATCTTAATGCAGACATGCGATTGGCGCAGGAATACTAACTAAACGAACTAAATAACTACTATAAAACCTGCGCCTCAACCTTCAGCAAGGAGAAGGTAATACTTAGAAACGCGTGATTAGGGGGGATCATCAACGTGTTTTTCGTGAAATAACGGTTTTGTTTCGTGAATTACATCATTAATTATGAAAAACATTTTATTAGACATACGACAAATATTGAGGTCACCAGTCCCATTAACAAGTTGGATTGTAGCCTCTTTGATATGCACCTTAACAGGTCCAATCGGCACGTACCCAGCCGACCCTTATAGTTTTCGCTTAATCTTTTGGACTGGTATTTTATTTGTAGCAACTATGTATGCCCTCATTTGCTTTTACACTGCGTTTAATATTTGGCCTGAATGGTCCTTCTTAAAAGCAGGATTTTTCGGTGGCGTTTTCTTTACCATTACGTATTCTTACTTTGGAATTATTATAATTAATCAAACCTATGGAGATTTACATAAACCATCGAATGAATTGATATTTGCCATAGTATCAAGCTCGACCGCCGCCATAGTTATATTAGTACATTGGGTAGATGTAAGACCGCGTTTGATCGCAGAAGCCGCATTAGAAGCTCAAAAGATTGAATATGAGACGGCAATTACAGAAATCACCACGGGCCCAATCGGAACAATAAATCCATTATTACCTCCCCGTTCAGATAACCCTTTTTTGTCACGTTTAAATGCCGATATAGGGGCACGGTTAATCCGACTACAAATGCGTGATCATTACGTAGAAACATACACTAGCAAAGGTATGCAACTTATCCATATGCGGTTTTCAGATGCCATATCATCGTTATCAGATTTTAACGGATATCAAGTTCATCGCTCACACTGGGTAAATCTTGATGAAATTGGCTCTTCTCCGCTTTGTTGAGTAGAAAAAGATGCCGACCGCCAAGTAACCTGTTGATATGTATGGTTTCTGATAACTTTACATAGAGCAGGTATATGACAATCAACATCTCGCAGCATATTTTAGGCCTCAAAGGGCAACGTGTAAATGAAATTAAACTGGATGACGGCGGTGTTAAGATTGTCATTCACTGCAGCCGAGACGCGCGTAGGAGGGCTATAGACCCTGCTACAGGCCAGAAGGGAAGCATCAACCAGCATGTCCGCCGACAAGTAAACGACATCCCCCTTTTTGGGTATCCTTGTGTGGTCGAGATTGAGCTGGCGCAGGTTTATATTAACAAGGGCGAACGCCGCATTGAGGGGTGTGATTTTGTTGATAAAGGGTGCCGTTTCACTCACCGATTTTGCCGACTGATCAGTGGATTATGTCGGCATATGTCTATTCAAGCGGTTTCCAGACATTTGGATATACGATGGGAAACGGTCAAGAATATCGACAGGGCATACCTTATTGAAACTCTCCCTACGCTTGATCCTGCAGAGCTAACTGGCTTGGAATATATTGGTGTAGATGAAGTTGCCCGGGCGAAAGGTCATGACTACATGACGGTGGTCTACGATATGGTTGGCGGTCATCTGATCTGGGTTGAAGCAGGCCGAACTGCCGAGGTTTTTTCAAGGTTTTTGAAACAACTGCAACCAGATACAGCCTGCAAAATAAAGGCCGTAGCGATGGATATGGGGCCTGCCTACCAAAAGGCTGTCAGAGAGTCCTTGCCGTTGGCCGACATAGTATTTGACCGTTTCCACGTCATGAAAAACTACAGCAAAGCTATCCATAATCAGCGTCGACTTGAGTTCAGAAAGGCCGATCCAAGTGGTAAAGAGTTGATGAAAGGGACGCATTATCTGTTGCTCAAAAATGCGGATAAGTTGAGTGAAAAACAAAGTGACAAGCTGCAAAGGTTGCTGGAGAGCAATAGCAACCTGAATGCACTTTACGTCTTGAAAGAACAGCTTCAGCTGCTGTGGAGTGCCGCTTCATTTGAGGCGATGGCGGAGCAACTGGAACGTTGGTGCCTGATAGCAGATCAGTCACAGATGCTCTATCTAAAAAAGTTCGCGAAATCCCTACGGAAACATTGTGTGGGCATCTGCAACTACGCCAAACACAAGCTCACAAGCGCCAGGATAGAGGCTGGTAATGTCAGTATAGGAATGATCCGTAAGCGAGCCAGAGGCATCAAGGATACCGAATACTTCAAACTCAAAATTAGACAATCATCCATTCCAGATAATCAATCTATGCTCTATTTGAAATCCTAAATCTACTCAACAAAGCGGAGAAGTGCCATGAAATTGTTAGTTCAAAGAAAAAAGATAATAAGTGTTTTGCTATTATGTCAGACGGTGCAGAAGTTCCTGTCTCTCGCAAACATGTCAAACGGTTAAAAGAGGCTGGCTATTTATAATCAGATAAGAAGCAATAAATAACCCGCTTTAATGCCCTTATATAACAGGTCTTTCTTGCTCTTCGTCTATTCCTTACATATAGGCATTATCATGTTAGATATCACTTCAAACCAGCCCGTATTACCACCTGAAATCGATCGTCGTCGCACCTTCGCTATTATCAGTCATCCTGATGCTGGTAAAACGACGTTGACCGAAAAATTTCTATTGTATGGCGGTGCAATCCAAATGGCTGGACAAGTGCGTGCAAAAGGCGAAGCACGTCGTACACGGTCTGACTTTATGCAAATGGAGAAAGATCGCGGTATTTCCGTATCTGCCTCTGCAATGTCATTTGAATTCAAGGATTATTGGTTCAATTTGGTGGACACACCTGGGCACTCTGATTTCTCAGAAGATACCTACCGCACACTCACAGCAGTCGATGCGGCCGTGATGGTGATTGATGGCGCTAAAGGTGTGGAAAGCCAAACACGTAAGTTGTTTGAAGTTTGCCGCCTGCGCGATATGCCAATCCTGACATTTTGTAATAAGATGGACCGCGAAAGCCGTGATACGTTTGATATTATTGATGAAATTCAAGAAAACCTTGTGATTGATGTAACCCCTGCAAGCTGGCCAATTGGTGTCGGTAAAGATTTTATGGGTTGTTACGATATCTTGAACGACCGTTTGGAATTGATGGACAGATCAGACCGCAATGTGATTGCTGAATCTGTTCAAATCAACGGTTTGGATGATCCCAAACTTGCAGAGCATGTACCAGCCGACCTTTTGGAAAAATTCCTAGAAGAAATTGAAATGGCAAAGGAATTGTTGCCAAAACTAGATCAACAAGCCTTACTTGATGGCACGATGACACCTATTTGGTTTGGCTCTGCGATCAACAGCTTTGGCGTCCAAGAATTGATGAATGGTATTGGTGACTTTGGCCCAAAACCACAAGTTCGCCCTGCCAATGAACGCCAAGTTTCACCTGATGAGAAGAAAGTCTCTGGCTTTGTGTTTAAAGTGCAAGCCAACATGGATCCAAAACACCGCGACCGTATTGCTTTTGTACGTTTGTGTTCAGGTCACTTTAAACGCGGTATGAAATTAACCCATGTGCGGACTAAAAAACCTATGGCGATAGCATCGCCTATGTTGTTCCTAGCATCAGATCGTGAATTGGCAGAAGAAGCTTGGGCAGGTGATATCATTGGTATCCCAAACCATGGACAGCTTCGTATCGGTGACGCTTTGACCGAAGGGGAAATATTGCGCTTTGCTGGCATTCCATCCTTTGCACCTGAATTGTTGCAATCTGTGCGCTCTACTGATCCGATGAAATCAAAACATTTGGATAAAGCCCTGACGCAGTTCGCTGAAGAAGGCGCTGCCAAACTGTTCAAACCAATGATCGGCGCAGGTTGGATTGTAGGCGTAGTCGGCGCATTACAATTTGAGGTTCTAGCATCTCGGATTGAGTTGGAATACGGCATACCTGTGCGGTTTGAGCCCACACAGTTTACATCTGCACGTTGGTTGTCTGGCTCAGATAAAGACGTTGATAGTTTCGTGAATACAAACAAAGGCCATATGGCAAACGACCATGATGGCGATCCTGTTTATATGACACGATTACAATGGGATATCGACCGTGTGGAACGTGACTTCCCTGATTTGACCCTGACAGCGACTAAGGAAATTATGATTTAACGAAAAGCAGTTCCGTGCCTTTAACAAATTTCATAAATAAATCTCTTTTCAAAAACCATAATACGAACTAGCAATCTATTTAGAGACGCTACACAATTGAGCCGTCTACCCCAACCACTTTAAAAAACGAAAGCACTTATTATGCTGATATTTGAACTCGCAGCTTTAGCTGCAGCTTTGGCTTGGGCGTTTGGTAGCATTTTGTCACCCGTGCCTGCGGCGCATTTAGGTACGATCGGATTCAACCGTATCCGCTTAACTGCAATGTTTTTGGTTTTGAGTGTTTATGTTTTGGTTATGGGTACATGGCAAACGATCCCTATGGATAGTATGGCCGAGATCATGATGTCTGGTTTAATCGGTATTTTTCTGGGTGATACGGCTCTTTTTGCGACAATGAACCGTTTGGGACCGCGGCGTACCGCTATGCTGTTCTCACTCAACGCTCCAATTTCTGTAGTATTGGGATATGTATTTCTGTCTGAAACGCTTAATATTACGGAGATATCAGGCGTTTTAATTGTGACTGCTGGTGTGATCCTTGCGATTGCCTTTGGCAAAAGACGCGTTCAGTTACACAAATGGGAAGAAGTTAAGGGGCCACTTTGGATTGGTGTATTAACAGGTCTCCTAGCCGCAACAGGGCAATCTGTCGGCTCATTGATCGCATCGCCTATTTTATCAGAGGGAGCAGATCCTGTAGCTGTTTCCTGCTTGCGGATTGGTGTAGCTGCTTTCTTTTTGCAGGTACTAGGCGCCTTGCCAATCGCTGGCTTTAAAATTCAAAACCCTATGAACATGCGTATTGCAACTTTAACCATGTTATCAGGCTTTATTGGAATGGCCATAGGCATGACGCTTGTTCTATATGCACTTACTAGTGGTGAAATTGGAATTGTATCTACACTTTCCTCGACAACGCCTGCATTGTTGCTACCGCTTTTATGGATCACAACGAAAGAGCGGCCCGCTGCCTTGGCATGGGTCGGTGCTTTATTAGTGATTATTGGGTCATCATGTAAGCATCAAGGGAACCCCCTCTATTTTGGTCTGACTTGAGCTGCGATTATTGCGCGAGGCTGGCGATGTGGCTGGCGTGATATGAGGATTTTTCTGATGATCAAGCGACGGGGTGGCCGAGGTTCCAAGTAAACATCAACGCTGCATTATCTGATCGTTGATTCGTTGGGCCAGCTTTCGGGCTTTGGGTGTGTCCAGAGCCTCAAGTTCACTTGCGATGAGGCACCGGTGAGGCGGATTTTCCAGTGCGTATCTTCCGATTTCAACAACGATGTCGTCATCGGCGACAGTTAAAAGCGCTTCGATCTTTTGGCTGGTTGGATTTTTCCGGAACTCGGCAAGCAATCCTGCCCTTGCGCTGATATGGCCCAGATTCCCCGCCACTGTCAGAGCGGTTCGTCGGACTGAAGGGTCTGGGTCGCTGAACCCGATTTCCAAGGTGCTTCGCTGTGGGCTGTTCGATTGTATAAGGATGAAGGCTTGGGCACGGACTGTTGGTGCGCCGTGTTCCAGCCATGGCAAGATTTGTGCCTGAGGCAGCTTCAAGCCCACGCTCACAGCGGCTTGCAACACAAACGGGAGCAAGCTGTCGGGCAAGTCCTGTGCGCCAAGGATCTTGCTGATTTCTTTTTTTGCAGCTTCATTCCCAATGGCGCGAAGAGTTTCCAAGGCAAGCTTTTATTCTGGTAAAGGGGTCGCAATTCCGAACCCCTTAAACCGGTTCCAAAGCGCGACGAGACCCGGAACGGCTATATCTCCCAAGCCCCGTTCCACAATCTGGGCGCACAGCAGGTCGACGTTGGACAGTGTAGCCTTTGCCGTCTTCTCGACGAGGTCTTTGTCGGACAAGCCTTCAAGGTTTTCAACGCCCAAGTCGTGCTGTGAGGTATCTGGCCCTTGCCAATTCCCGCGCTCTTCAAACAGATCCCCTTGCTCTGGGAGTGCCGCTGAATCACGGGGGCCGATCATGCCGCTATAACGCTTTGTTCCCGCTCCTCGATCATCTCCTGATAGGCCCACGGTAGGAGATCTTGCATACGGTTTGCGGGATGATCCTGGATGCGCTCGAGCACCCATGCGAGCCAGGCTTCGGGATTGACGTTGTTCATCTTGGCGGTTTCGATGAGGGTGTAGGCTATGGCGGCGGATTTTCCACCTGCCTCTGATCCCATGAACAGGTAGTTCTTACGTCCAACGGCCACAGGGCGCACCGCACGCTCGGCTGTGTTGTTGTCGATTTCCAGAAAGCCATTGTCGAGATAGGGCCGCGCCTTTGGCATGCGCGCGAGCGCATATCTGATCGCCTTGGCCAGCGGCGTCTTAACGGAGATCTTGCCCAGCTGCTCCTTGAGCCAGATTTCCAACTCATCAAAGATCGGCTTGGCATATTCCTGACGCAGGGCCACGCGCTCAGCAGGCGCCAGACCCCGCGCTTGTGCCTCAACATCATAGAGCTTTCGAATGCGCAGAACGGCTTCGCCCGCCACGGGCAGCTTCAGACTTTCAAACAGGCTATAAAAATCCCGCCGAACATGGGCCATGCAGGCCATCTCTTTGACGCGCCCCGTCCGATAGGCGTCATTATACCCAGCATAGGCATCCGCATGGGCATAGCCCTTGTAGGGCTTGAGATGTTTGCTCGGATGTTCTGCGCCCCGGTTGGTGGAGAACTGATACCACACCGCCGGTGGTGCGCCGCTCGCCCAGGCGCTCTCATCTCTGGCATAGACCCAGAGCCGCGCGGTTTTTGTCTTGTTATTACCGCGTCCCTTGCCCTTTTGGAGCAGTTTGACCGTGGTGTCGTCCATGAAGATCGCTTGCGCCTCAAAAACGTGATCCCGGATGGCATCAGCCACGCGCTCCAACAGCTTAGTGCATTTGCCGACCCAGTTGGCCATGAGCGACCCGCTCAGATCGATGCCTTCATTCTCAAACATCTGGCTCTGTCGATACAGCGGCAGATGATAGCCGTATTTGCAGCACAAGATGTGGGCCATCAACGCAGGGCCGACAAAGCTCTTGGGAATAGGACGGCTTGGCATCTCGGCCTGAACCACCTTCTCACAACAGGTGCAGGCCAGTCGTGGGCGCTCAAGTTGTTTTACGACGTAATGGCCGGGCACATATTCCAGTTCTTCCATCACATCTGTCCCGAGCACTTTGAAGCTGCCACCACAGTCGGTGCAAGCATCACTGGGCGTGATGGTCTTTTTGACCCGCTTGAGCCCCTTGGGGAAAGGTTTGCGCTTGCGCGGGGTACGCGGCGGCTTTGTGGTCTCAGCGTCAGAGGGCCCATTCTCATCATCCGTCTCAGCGGCTTGTTCGATTTCAAGATCTTCAAGGATCAGCGCCAGCGCCAGCTGTGTGCTGCTTTCTGACTTTGAACCGAAGCGATGTTTTTTATGTCCGTGCAATTGCAGGCGCAGATCGGCAATCAGGGTATCTCTGCTCATAATGGCAAGCGCATGGGCGGCGCGCTCCGCAGCAAGAGCCGCTTCCATCTCATTTTCAAGGCGCTTTTGCGCTGTGGCATGGCTCAACGACAGCCCCAACAACTCCGCGTCTTTACGAGCCAATTCCGCCGCTTGTGCGGCCACAAACGCCTGCACGTCAGGGGGCAAATCAGCCAGATTTGGAGGGGTCTTACTCATGCCACTCCTTACCAAATCAAGGGCCTCATGGGAATCCCAAAACGTCAGAAATACCCATAAAACATTGCCTCTAACCTACCATCTTGGGTCGCCATGTCTTGAGCGGCATACGCCAATCCAGACCTTCCATCAGCATCGCAAGCTGCGCACGGCTCAGGTTGATCTTACCTTCCTGAGCAGAGGGCCAGATAAACCGACCCCGTTCAAGGCGCTTGGTAAACAGGCACGCGCCCTGACCATCCCACCAGATCATCTTGATCTGATCACCGCGTCGCCCTCGGAACAAAAACAGATGGCCGGAGTAAGGATCACCCCCCAGAACCTGCTCGGTCTGAACGGCCAGACCGTTGAACCCGCGCCGCATGTCAGTCACCCCCGCCGCCAGCCAGATCTTTGCATCCGCCAGTACCGGGATCATGCCGCCAGCCCACGCGCCAATTCCAGCACAAAGCCCGCATCAACCCCACCGCTCACGCTCAGCTTGCGCCCATTCTCCAAAGTGATCTCAATCTGGGGACTGGTTGTAAGCTGCGCTTCTGGCAGCACAGATGAAACATCAGTATCACTGTTTGCCACTTCGACTGGTATGAAGCCGGTATCACCCGACGCGTCCGGCTGGAACCGCGCATCACCGCGCCACGCGTAAATCCGGCGGGGTGGCACATCATGACGCCGCGAGACCATCGGAACACTCACGCCATCACCTTGGCTCTCCGCCACTAGCCGTCGCTTAAAATCATCCGTGTATTTGGAACCTCGCCCAGCCCGTCGCTTGCTCATCAGAAAAATCCTCATATCGCGCCAACCAAACCGCCAGCCTCGCGCAATAATCGCATCTCAAATCAAACCAAAATAGAGGGGGTTCCCTTGATGCTTACGTCATCATTGATATTTCAGCCATAACAGGAGTAATCTTTAACGTCTGTTTTTCAACCATATTCGAGTGTCGTTGATATCAAAGAGATGAATAAGTTCAGATAGATGTGAGACTGTTTTTTTGTTGCCAAGATTTAGGCGGCCTCGGAGACTGAGTATTGTAAAAAACCAACTCACGAGGCCAATATGCAAATCATAAGACTGCACAAGAACGTTTATAAACTTTATGCTTGGGCGCGGACACAAGAATGTTTGGATGCGTACCGTATCAAATACGAAGACACGGTTCGGCAATGGGAAGCTTTACGCGCAGAGGGTGTTTCTCTAGCAAAATGCGCTGAATTTGTCGGCATCTCTCGGTCTACTTATTATCGCTACAAGCGGGTTTTGAAGGATTTGGCGCAAGGGATTATGCCGCCATCAAAGGCCCCAAAACACCGCAATAAGTCACAGTGGGGTGAGGCAGAAAAACAGTTGGTGCTCGAAATTCGCCGCGACAATAAAACCTACGGTAAGGAAAAAATAGGGGCCATCTTGCGGCGCGATAAAAACCAAATCATAAGCGATAGCACCGTGGGGCGTATCTTGGGTTTTCTACGCAAGAAAGGCCTGATTACACGATCAAGGTCTGCACCACAAAAGCGCAAGCGTAACTTCTCCAAGGGCCACGCCAAAGGATGGAAATATAAGGATTACAAAGATATAGAGATTGGAGAACGTGTGCAGATCGACCACATGACTGCCACGAAAAACGGCGTCACCTGCAAGCACTTTCAGGCCTGGGAACGGCGTAGCAAGCACATCCACGCGCAAATTTATTCGAATGCCACCGCACGCTCTGCCAAACGGTTTTTGGAAGAGCTTGTGGAAATAGCTCCCTATAAAATCCTCTCAATTCAAGTTGATGGTGGCTCCGAGTTTATGGCCGATTTTGAGACGGCGTGTGAGCAGATGAAAATCCCGCTCATTGTATTGCCGCCAGCCAGACCGAAATACAATGGTGGCGTTGAGCGTGGAAACCGCACCTTCCGCGAGGAATTCTATGATTGTTGTGATCTGATTGCCGATAGCATTGGAGCTATGCGGTTTGAACTGAGAAAAGCTGTCGAAAAATATAACACATTCAGACCACATCACGCCTTGAAAGGTAAGACACCCATGGAGTACCTTCGAATCACTCAGGCCGAAGCCGCGTGAGTCTCAAAACACATGAACCTATACAGAGAATAGAAACAGTATTGACGGCAAAGAGTACAATTAGATAAACACCAAAGACGCTACCCGTGCTCATTATTGGTCCGACAATAAAAAGTAATGGTATCCAAAAAAGCAGATGTGAAATTGCCATAGACTTTGCGAAACCACGTTCGGCAATCATGATCGCTATGTTAGGGAGCATACCACCAACAGCAAGTGCAGCAATTAACAGCCCACTATCTGGGTGTTGCCAAAATATAACCGCAAATATGTTTATAGGTACAAGAATACATCCAACCCAACATTGCACCCAACCTGGTAGTGATCTGAAATTTTGCCAGATATCCGTGATCAGTGCTTTCATAACCTACTCCTTTTTATCCAGCTTGCTGCTAGCCATGTAAACTGAACAACTACCGACTTTCGTCGGTAGGTTCACGTTTTGAATGTAATTCAAGATACTGACGAATAACGTCATCCGTCACATTTCCACTCGTCGTTGAAAAATAGCCTCTAGCCCAGAACCGTTGCCCCCAATAGCGTTTGCGTAATTCGGGGTACTCCCGCTGTATCTTGTATGAGGACCTCCCTTTTACGCGTTGCATCACCTTTGAAATTGGGACGTGCGGCGGGACTGACACAAACATATGCACATGGTCGGTAGACAATACGCCTTTTTCAATGTGTACGCCCAATTCATTGCACGTTTGTCGTATCAATGTCCGAATACGCTCACGCATTTCACCACGCAGCACCTTGTAACGATATTTTGTTACCCAAACGATATGGTATCTGTGATAATATCTGCTATGACTTCCAGTAGAATAGATCATAAGGTTTCCTTCCATTTTAAGACCTTACCGCAACGCTGGGTCTTAAAATGGAAGGAAACCTTATGTAAATAACGCTAAAGCTGACCAGCTAAAAGCTGGTGGTTTTAACCAATTATTGGAAAATAAACCCCTATTTTTTTGGCGTAAATACACCACTTATGGCATAAAAGACACTGTAAGATTGACTTATACATAGAATCCGCTAGATGAGTATCCAGATGAACGACAGCACTTCGGCTGTCAGGCCGCGCTGACATATGCGGCATCTTTTAAAGCCGCTAACACCGCGAGACATATGACAAAATTTACCGATCTGGGTCTTAACCCCAAAGTACTAAAAGCCGTTAATGAAGTTGGCTATGAAACCCCTACCCCAATCCAAGCTGCTGCTATTCCACACGCAATGAATGGCCGTGATGTTTTAGGTATTGCTCAAACGGGTACAGGGAAAACTGCTAGTTTCACATTACCAATGATAAGCAAGCTGGCCCGTGGTCGTGCTCGTGCGCGTATGCCACGCTCATTGGTTTTGGCACCGACACGTGAATTGGCGGCTCAAGTTGCAGAAAATTTTGAACTTTATGCAAAACACTGTAAATTGGATATGGCCCTATTGATTGGCGGCGTATCATTCAAGGATCAGGACCGGTTGATTGACCGTGGCGTTGATGTTTTAATTGCCACTCCTGGTCGTTTGTTGGATCATTTTGAACGCGGTAAACTGTTACTAACAGGTATCGAGATTATGGTGGTAGATGAGGCTGACCGTATGTTGGACATGGGTTTCATACCTGATATCGAACGTATTTTCAAACTGACGCCGTTTACACGCCAGACGCTTTTCTTTTCTGCGACTATGGCACCAGAGATTACGCGGATCACGCAAGAGTTTTTACAAAACCCAGAGCGTGTAGAAGTAGCACGTCAAGCGACAACATCTGAGACGATCGAACAAAAACTTTGTTCTTTTAAGGCACCAAACCGCGCTGCTGAAGCTAAAATGAAACGCACAGTTCTACGCAAGATCATTGATGATGAAGGTGAAAAGCTAACCAATGGTATCATCTTCTGTAACCGCAAGGTTGATGTTGATATCGTAATGAAATCATTAAAGAAACATGGATACTCTGTCGGCGCTATTCACGGTGATTTAGATCAGCGCTATCGTATGGAAGTGTTGGCAGGCTTTAAGAAAAACGACATCAGATTCCTTGTGGCATCAGACGTTGCAGCCCGGGGTTTGGACATTCCAAATGTAAGTCACGTGTTCAACTATGATGTCCCTATTCATTCCGAAGATTACGTTCACCGTATTGGCCGTACAGGCCGTGCAGGGCGTAATGGTTGGGCCTTTATGTTGTGTATGCCACACGAAGAAAAGCACATCGTTAAAATCGAAGAATTGGTTAAGCAAACGATTCCACGTATGGATGCGCCAGATGTAGATATGGCTGATAATCGTCGTAAACCCAGATACAATGATGACGCGAAGACTGAGGGTACTAAACCTAAGAAATCTCGATCTAAAAAACCTAAAGAAGAAACCAAAGCAGTGGAGCCAGTAGCCGCGCCACAGGCTAAGGAAAAACCACAACAGCAGCAACAGGCGAAGAAGCCTCGCCAACCACGAGGCAATGACCGCAACAAAGGTGGTGGAAACCGCGTTGTGGGCATGGGTGATCACGTACCAGCATTTATCATGCGCAATATTCGCACTGGTGAAATGCAATCTGATGAAACAGTTGAAGTGACAAATACTGAGATTAAATCAGAAAATAACGATAACGAAACAGCAGCTTAAAGCGCAAAGCGCGCTTTAAGCCTATTTATAACTAGTCTTCTACAAGCCTGTTGATCATGATTTGAGAAACAGGCTTTTTGCCGACTGCATCTTTACACACACGGCTTATGATGCGGCTGACAAGGCGTTCTACCTCATCGTCGCTTTTGATCAGATTCTTTTTCGCAGACAACAGTTCCTGCTCTACAGTCACTTCGATCGCTTCATTCAGGCTTGGTCCTGATCCGATTGTATCAGGAAGTCCCATAGATTCTGCCCAAACACCAATCACATCGTTATCTTCGATGATGATAGACATCGCCACAGTTCCGCGTGTTGCCATACGAATACGTTCCAAAACAACACCGTCGAAAGCACCAATCAAACGTGTACCATCCATATAAAGGCGGCTGGTTTCGATATGGTCTAAGACTTCGGGTTCATCCCCAGTCAAATCAATCATTGCGCCGTTTGGTGCGATAATACCAGCAATCCCCTTACTTTCGCCCAGTTCCATGTGTTCCTTCAAGTGGCGGTATTCACCGTGCATAGGGATCAACATTTGTGGGTTTAAGATATCGTGAATTTCTTCCAAATCAGGACGGTTTGCATGGCCTGACACATGGTATTTACCAGCAGTATCATCAATAACAGTCACACCCATCGCAGACAGGCTGTTAATAATGCGGCCAACGGAAACTTCATTCCCTGGAATAGTCTTTGATGAGAATAAAAACGTATCGTTTTCACGCATGGTGATGCCGAGATATTTGCCACGTGCAAGCTGCGCGCTGGCGGCACGCCCTTCCCCTTGTGATCCCGTTACGATCAACATCAGGTTTTCGCGTGGTACATCAGGAACATCTTCGAGTTCAATCGTTGGTGGAAAACCTTCCAATACACCAGTGCTCTGAGCATACCCCATCATGCGTTGCATGGAACGTCCTAAGATACAGACAGAACGGCCTGCATCAACGCCCGCTTGCGCTAATGTTTTCAGACGGGCCACGTTAGATGCAAATGTTGTTGCTACCATCATGCCAGAGGCATTAGCGATCAATTCAGTGATATTTACGTTTAATGTAGACTCAGATTTACCACGGTGCGGTGAAAATACATTGGTACTATCACAAACCAATGCTTTGATGCCACCTTGTGCAATCTCTGCAAACAAGGCTGGATTGTATGGTTCGCCAACGATTGGATCTAAATCCAATTTGAAGTCACCCGTGTGCACAATACGTCCTGCGGGGCTGTCAATGATCAGGCCTGCTGCTTCTGGAATAGAGTGCGCCAATGGTAAATAGCTAATGGTAAAAGGTCCCGCTTCGATTTTTTCAGGATAACTGTCCACGACCTGAACCACCCAAGGGTCCTGACCGCGTTCTTCCATCTTGGCACGTGCAACAGCCGCTGTGAAAGGCCGTGCATAAACGGGGGCTGCCAATTTCGGATATAGCATACCCAAAGCACCAATATGGTCTTCGTGCGCGTGCGTGATAAAGATCGCATCCAAACGATCTGCACGTGCTTCGATATAGGCAGGATCTGCCATGATCAAGTCTACGCCAGGGGTTGTTTCCATCGTTGGAAATGTCACACCAAGATCCACGAGGATAAAGCGTTCTTTACCCTCTGGGCCGTAGCCATAGAGATACATATTCATGCCGATCTCGCCCGCGCCACCAAGGGGCAGGAAGATCAATTTATTTTGGCTACTCATTAAGTCAGGTGCTCCGATTTTGAGCTTCGATTAACACAAGCCCATGCAGCGTCAAGTCATTGTCGATAGCATCAAACAACTTCGTTCCGCGTTCAAATAAAGTGGCAAGGCCGCCCGTGCCGATGATTTTCATATCTTTTCCGTGTTCTGTACGGATTTTGGCGCAAATACCTTCTATCAGGCCAATATATCCCCAAAAGACGCCCGCTTGCATACAGGCCACTGTATTCGTCCCAATGACCTTATCAGGTTGCGTCACATCAATATGCGGCAATGCAGCAGCTGCTTCGTGTAATGCTTTGATCGATAGGTTCACACCTGGGGAGATTACACCGCCAATATAAGCGCCATCGTGATCCACCACATCAAAAGTAGTTGCTGTACCAAAATCCACAACGATCAGGTTTCCGCCATAACGATCATAGGCGCCAACGGTATTCACCAAACGATCAGCACCAACCAATGTCCCCTCGTCTACACGTACGTCGACACCCAGTTCACATTCGGATTTGCCAACGACAATTGGACGGCAGTTAAAATAACGATCCGATAAGACACGTAAGTTAAACACCACTTGCGGCACAACGGATGAGATGATCACACGGTCAATTTCAATATTCAGGCCTTGTAACTCCATCAATTGCATCAGCCAAACATAATACTCATCAGATGTCCGTTGATGCACTGTTTCACAACGCCAATCAGATAAGAACATTTCGCCGTCGTGGACCGCAAAAACCGTATTCGTATTTCCAACATCGACCGTTAATAACATATGTTAACACTCACCAAAAAATATCTCTGCCGCAGTAATTGACTGCGATCCGCTAGGGGTTTGTAGTACAAGTGCCCCAGTCTCGTCCACAGTGTCAAATACGCCCTGAATATCTTCTTTCAAGGTGCGCGCCGTGATTATCTCGCCTAAGCGTATTGCATTTTGCAACCAATCACGACGAATAGCTTCAAAACCACTTTGTTGGAACTGGCGTTCGCGAGTGGCAAAGGCTGTGGCGAGAGCTGCAAGGAACGTTTCTGCTGTGACTTCCAACCCCGCATCGGCAGCTAAAGACTTGGGGAGAACCGCTGTAGTTTCTAGTGCTCTTGTACTTGGCGCATGAGCAAGATTCACTCCTATACCTATACATAGATGACTTGGGCCAACCCCTGCTGTCTCTAAAAGGATACCAGCAATCTTCCCACCCTTTAGCAATACATCATTGGGCCATTTCAAACCTAAATCTTTTTCAGGAACACCTACCTCGATAAAAGCATCACGTAAGGCGAGCGCGCTTACAAAGCTCAACAAGGCAGCTTGATCTAGTGGGATATTCAAAGGTTGTAGTAAAGTTCCAGCAAAATTACCGAAGTTTGTAGACCATGCACGCCCACGTCGACCTATACCCGCTGTTTGCTCATGAGCCAGAATCCACAAAGGGCCCGCCGTCGTTTGTAACCGCCTGCGAGCCTCTGAATTTGTGCTGTCTATAGAGTCGTATATGACCCGATCATACCCATCGGGCCAGTTTGTCATTATTTAAGTAAGGCTTCTGCGGCAGCGGCTGCGTAACCTTCGATACCGAATAGGTTCACAACACCAAACAATAGAATTGCAGCGCTACCCATCAAAGCAACATAGTGAATTGCTGGCATTTTGCCGTTCATCGGTTCTACTTCATCACCAAAGTACATGTAGTAAATGATACGTAGGTAATAGAACGCACCAATTACGGATGCGATTACACCTGCAAGTGCCAACCATGCCATATCTGCATCAACGGCTGCTTTTAGAACATAGAATTTACCAAAGAAACCAACCATTGGTGGGATACCCGCCAATGAGAACATTAAAATACCAAGTGCAGCTGCACGCATTGGTTCAACACGAGAGTATTGACCCAATTCTGAGATGTCAGTGATTGCAGTGCCATCGCGCTCCATATTCAGAATGAATGCAAATGTACCAATGTTCATCACAACATAGATCGCCATGTAGATAAGAAGTGCTTGAACACCAGTTTCTGTACCCGCTGCCAAGCCCATCAAGGCAAAGCCCATATGCGCGATGGATGAATATGCCATCAGACGTTTGATGTTCGTTTGACCAATAGCCGCTACTGCGCCTAGGAACATTGATAGAAGCGATAGAAATGCAATGATCTGCGTCCAATCGCCTGTCGCTTCGGTAAATGCGTCATGCATCACACGTGTGAACAAACAAGCGGCAGCCACTTTCGGTGCTGTTGCAAAGAATGCTGTGACTGGTGTTGGTGAACCTTCATAAACATCAGGTGTCCACATATGGAATGGAGCGGCCGATACTTTGAACGCCATACCAACGCATAGGAACACAAGACCGAACAACATGCCCAATCCTAATTCGCCTTGTTCAATCGTGGAAGCGATACCAGTAAATTCTGTTGTGCCTGCAAACCCGTAGACCAATGATGCACCATATAGGAGCATACCAGAAGATAATGCGCCCAAAACAAAGTACTTCAAACCCGCTTCAGTAGAGCGCAAACTGTCACGGCGGAAAGAGGCCACGACGTACAAAGACAGAGATTGTAATTCTAATCCCATGTATAGCGC
This sequence comes from Amylibacter sp., assembly GCA_965206885.1. GTDB lineage: Bacteria > Pseudomonadota > Alphaproteobacteria > Rhodobacterales > Rhodobacteraceae > Amylibacter. Next base: position 1,170,471 of record CBDBLJ010000019.1, read on the forward strand.
CATAAGATCGCCAGCTGAAACCATCATCATCATACCCACAGTCGCCAAAGCGATTAGGATTGGGTATTCGAATTTTAACAGGTTGTTCTTTTCCAGATAATCTTTGCTAAGCAAGATAATCATAGCACTTGCGAGTAACATGATCACTTTTGCATAGCGTGAAAATGCATCATCCACGAACGCACCGTTAAAGGCTGTTTGAGCCCCTGCTGGAGCAAGAGCAATAACAAACGCCAGAACCACCATCACGATAGCAGTCAGCCAAAAGATCAAGTTAGCGCGGTTGTCTTTGCCAAAGTAAACGGCAAACATCAAAGCTGCCATTGAGTAAATTGCTAGGATCAGCTCTGGTAGAACCGTATTTAGATCAGTACCAATCATCTTAATGGGCCTCTACTGTTGCTTCAACAGCGGCAGGAACTGCATCAGCAGCTGCCGCTTGAGCGGATGTTACGTTTTCAAGAAGTGCATTCACCGATGGACCTATGATATCGAGCACAAGTGCTGGATAAATACCCAATAGGATTGTCATGATAACCAGTGGGGCCATCATCAAACGCTCGCGCGTGTCCATGTCTGTTATTGTCTTCAGGCTTTCTTTGATTAAATCGCCAAATACCACGCGGCGATAAAGCCATAATGCGTATCCAGCAGACAAGATCACACCTGTTGTTGCACCGAATGCAATCCATGTGTTTGCTTTAAAGGCCGCAGTCAATGTTAGGAACTCACCAATAAAACCAGATGTACCTGGCAGGCCAACGTTTGCCATAGTGAACAACATGAACACCAATGCATAAGCTGGCATACGAATAACCAAACCACCGTAAGCATCAATGTCACGTGTGTGCATACGATCATAAATCACACCGACACCTAAGAACAGCGCACCAGAGATGAAACCGTGTGACAACATTTGGAAAATTGCCCCGTCAACACCTTGTTGATTCAATGTAAATATACCCATTGTCACAAAACCCATGTGGGCAACGGATGAATAGGCAATCAGTTTTTTCATGTCTTCTTGCATCATCGCCACGAGAGATGTGTAGATGATCGCAATCACGGACAGCGTCATAACGAAATCTGCTAATAACTCTGATGCGACAGGGAACATTGGTAAGCTGAACCGTAGGAAGCCGTAACCGCCCATTTTCAACAGGATTGCGGCCAAAACAACAGAACCCGCTGTCGGTGCTTGAACGTGTGCGTCAGGCAACCATGTGTGCACTGGCCACATCGGCATTTTTACTGCGAAACTTGCAAAGAAAGCTAGGAACAGTAGTGTTTGTAAACCGCCCATGATCTGGAAGCCTAGGACAGTCATTGGAGCATAGCTGAACTCGTGGTTTAACAATGTTGGAATATCTGTAGTACCTGCTTCCATCCACATAGCGATCATTGCAACCAGCATCAAAACTGAACCAAGCAATGTGTATAGGAAGAATTTGAACGATGCATAGATACGGTCTTTGCCACCCCAGATGCCCACGATTAGGAACATCGGGATCAAGCCTGCTTCGAACACGACATAGAATAGAACCAAGTCTAATGCACAAAAAACTGCAATCATTAAGGTTTCTAACAGTAGGAACAGAACCATATATTCTTTGACACGGTGCGATACAGTCCAACAGGCACCGATCACAACAGGCATCAAGAAAGTTGTCAGCATCACGAACAGAACGCTGATACCATCAACCCCCAGTTTATAAGTTAGACCAGCCAACCATTTATGCTCTTCCACCATTTGAAAACCAGTATTGCTTGGGTCAAATTCGGAATAGATTGCAACCGCAGAGATTACGAAAGTCGCAAGTGTTGTCACTAACGCCAAAACTTTAGCGTTGCGTTGTGCGTATTCATCATCGCCGCGCAGGAACACAACCAAAATAGCTGCGCCCAACAAAGGCAAGAAGGTAATGATGGATAAGAGGTTTTCCATTAGTGCGTGCCCCCAACGACGAACCACGTGATGATTGCTGCCAATCCTATGAACATCGCAAATGCGTAGTGAAATAAGTAACCAGACTGGGCACGGCCCGCCAAGCGTGTGAACCAAGGCACGATACCCATAGCCAATCCGTTGATCGTGCCATCAATTACTTTGCCGTCACCTTTTTTCCAGAGGAAGACACCCAAAGCTTTTGCAGGACGCACAAAGATCAAGTCGTAGAGTTCGTCAAAGTACCATTTGTTCAATAAGAACTGGTACAGAGCATTCTGTTGTTTCGCCAAAGCCGCAGGAGCCGTTGGGAATTTGATGTACATCAACCATGACAAGATAAAACCAAGTGTCATTGCAACGAATGGAGATACTTTTACCCAGTCTGCTACGTTATGTGCATCATGGATAACATGGTTATTATCGTGGTTTTCATAGATCGCAGAGCCAAACCATTCTTGGTAATTATGGCCGAAGAAATCTTCGTACCACAACATACCCGCAAAGATCGCGCCAAGGGCAAGAACACCCAAAGGAATGATCATTGTCAGTGGGCTTTCATGTGCATGGTCGTGTGTATGCTTATCGCCGCGTTCTTTACCATAGAAGGTTAAGAATATTAGACGCCATGAATAGAAACTTGTCATTGCAGCCGCAATCACCAACATCCAGAAAGCGTACCGTGCAACACCTGGGCCACCTGCAAAGGCGCTCTCGATGATCGCATCTTTTGATAAGAAACCAGCAAAACCGATGTGTGTTAGTGGAATACCAACACCCGTGATCGCAAGTGTACCGATCATCATCGCGGCAAATGTGTAAGGGATTTTCTTACGCAGATTTCCGTAGTTACGCATGTCTTGTTCGTGGTGCATCGCGTTAATCACGGAACCCGCGCCCAAGAACAACATCGCTTTAAAGAACGCGTGTGTGAACAGGTGGAACATTGCAACGCCATAAGCGCCAACACCTGCTGCAACAAACATGTAACCCAACTGAGAACATGTTGAATAGGCAATCACGCGTTTGATGTCGTTTTGAACCAAACCAACAGTCGCGGCAAAGAATGCCGTTGTAGCACCAATAAAGATGATGAAGTTTGGTGTAAACTCGGCGTATTCCATCAACGGTGCCAAACGGCACACCATGAAGACACCGGCAGTTACCATTGTCGCCGCATGGATCAGCGCTGACACAGGTGTCGGGCCTTCCATCGCATCTGGTAGCCATGTGTGTAGCATCAACTGGGCTGATTTACCCATAGCACCGACGAACAATAGGAATGTAATCACTTCCAATGCGTTCATTTCCCAGCTTAGGAACATAAACGTTTGTTTGCTTAGGTCTTTTGCTGTGTGTGGGTCCAGAACTTCTGAAAAGTTAATGCTGTCTGTTAGGAAGAACAGGCCAAAGATACCCAATGCAAACCCAAAGTCGCCAACACGGTTAACGATGAACGCTTTCATCGCTGCCGCACCTGCAGATGGTTTACGGTAGTAAAAGCCAATCAATAGGTATGAAGCAACGCCCACGCCTTCCCAGCCAAAGAACATTTGCAATAGGTTGTCAGATGTTACCAACATCAACATCGCAAAGGTAAAGAACGATAGGTATGCAAAGAAGCGCGGCTTATAGCTTTCGCCCTCTTTCCATTGTGGATCATTCGCCATGTAGCCCCATGAATACAGGTGCACCAACGCAGATACCGTATTAATCACAATCAACATGATCACGGTTAAGCGGTCCACACGGATCGCCCAATCAGTGGATAAGCTGCCGCTTTCCAACCAACGGAACAATGTGATGACCTCAGTCTCACCCTGAAATGTCAGGAACATAACCCACGATAGGATTGCCGATAGGAACAACATGCCCGTAGACACGCTCATCGCTGCTTTCTCGCCAATCATTTTGTGACCAAAGCCACAAATGATGGACCCAACAAGCGGTGCGAATAGGATAATAGTTTCCATTGCCCCTTAACCTTTCATCACATTCACATCTTCCACCGCGATCGTGCCACGGTTACGGAAGAAGCAAACTAAAATCGCCAACCCAATCGCCGCTTCAGCAGCGGCAACGGTTAGCACAAACAAAGTAAAAATCTGACCAACAAGGTCATTCAGATGTGTCGAGAAGGCGACAAAATTGATGTTCACAGCCAGAAGCATCAATTCAATCGACATCAAGATAACGATGACGTTTTTACGGTTTACGAAGATACCAAAGATACCAATCACAAACAGGATCGCGGCAACAGCCAGATAGTGTTCAAGTGTAATCATAGTCCCTGCCCCGGTTTCACGTCTTTTAATTCCATTGCGTTTTTTGGATTACGCAACACTTGCTCCGAGATGTTCTGACGTTTCACATCTGTACGGTGGCGTAATGTCAAAACAATCGCACCGATCATCGCAACCAACAGGATCAAGCCCGCTGTTTGGAACATGTAAATGTAATCCGTATAGATCAATTGTCCCAAAGCGATGGTGTTATGCGTATCTTCAATCGCTGGCGTCACTGCCGCGCGCAAATCTTGCGATTGTTCAGCGAATTTCCAATGACCGAATACCAAGGCCAACTCGCCCAGCAAGATCAAACCGATCAACGAGCCAATGCCCATAAATTTAGACATGCCTGATTTCAACTGTGTGAAATCCACATCCAACATCATCACAACAAATAGGAATAGAACCGCAACTGCGCCAACGTAAACGATGGCCAAAAGCATCGCTACAAATTCTGCGCCCATAAGCACGAACAAGCCAGCTGCGCTAAAGAACGCAAGGATCAGCCACAGAACCGAATGAACTGGATTACGGGCCATAACGACCAAAAAACCAGAAACGATAATGGTGAATGCAAACAGATAGAATGCCAATACTGTAATAGTCATATCTCTGTCCCCTTACCGGTACGGCGCGTCGATTTCGATGTTCCGCGCAATTTCCGCTTCCCACCGTTCACCGTTCGCCAGTAGTTTATCTTTGTCATAGAACAGCTCTTCACGGGTTTCCGTCGCGAACTCAAAGTTCGGGCCTTCTACAATCGCATCCACTGGACAGGCTTCTTGGCAGAAACCGCAATAGATGCATTTTGTCATATCGATGTCGTAACGCGTTGTACGGCGAGAGCCATCATCACGAGGTTCCGCATCAATCGTAATCGCTTGCGCAGGGCAAATCGCTTCGCATAATTTACATGCGATGCAGCGTTCTTCGCCGTTTGGATAACGACGTAATGCGTGCTCACCACGGAAACGCGGGGACAAAGGTCCTTTTTCATGTGGGTAGTTCAATGTCGCTTTTGGTTTGAAGAAATACTTCATACCCAATTTAAAGCCTCTGAAAATATCAAAAAGCAAAAAATAGGAAGCGCGGCGTCCAAGTGAATGTTGTGCCATGATTTAACCCCCAACAGCCCAGCGAGCATAAGCACCGCCAAAGGCCCCGTATTGTGCAAAGAATGCTACGATCACAACCCAACCCAATGACATCGGTAGGAATACTTTCCAGCCCAGACGCATCAATTGGTCGTAACGATAGCGCGGTACAATGGCTTTCACCATCGCGAATAAGAAGAAGAAGAACACCATCTTGCCGAACAACCATAGTGCGCCGTCTGCAATAAATGGCACAGGTGATAACCAACCGCCAAAGAATAGGATTGATGTCAATGCACACATCATCCAGATCGCTAGGTATTCACCGATCATGAACAATAGGAATGGCGTGGATGAGTATTCAACCTGATAACCCGCAACCAACTCTGATTCAGCCTCTGGCAAATCGAATGGCGGGCGGTTTGTTTCAGCCAATGCTGAGATGAAGAACAAGAACACCATTGGGAAATGCGGTAACCAGTACCAGTTTAATGCGCCCCAGTTGCCTTCTTGCGCTAATACGATGTCGACTAAGCTCAAGGAGCCTGTTGATAGGATCACACCAATGATGATGAAACCGATTGAGACTTCATAAGAAATCATTTGCGCAGCAGAACGTAGTGAGCCCAAGAATGGGTATTTTGAGTTGGATGCCCAACCGCCCATAATCACGCCATATACTTCAAGCGAACCAATCGCGAAGATATAAAGGATAGCAACGTTTAGATCTGCCAAAATCCATGTTTCATTGAACGGAATAACCGCCCACATGATCACTGGCAGAATAAAAGCAATCAGTGGCGCCATAAGGAAGATCGTTTTATCAGCGCCCGCTGGAATAACGATCTCTTTCACCACATATTTTAAGAAGTCCGCAAGAAGCTGTAGCAGCCCCCAAGGACCCACAACGTTTGGACCGCGGCGCAACTGAACAGCCCCCCAAATCTTACGATCACCATAAACAAGGAACATTGCACAAACCAAAAGAAAACCAATGATCAACAGGCACTGGCCCGCTATGATCAAGAAAATCCCTAGGTTTGTTGAGAAAAAGTCAGTCATATCCTAATCCTTAGACCGTCGGTACGTTGTTAGAGGTACAATCTTCGACTGTAACCTCTGCATCTATTGTATGTCGCCCACCAGGGTGCGCGTTCGAAAGTGTGTAAATTGCATTGCCAGCCCAGACGCCGTTCTTTTCTTCGTCGACGTCTAACTTCACGCGACCCGCAAACCCAAAACCACGGATCAACGTATATTGTGCCGCTGCACATTCCACATAAGCCACAACATCTATTGGTGTACGTGGATTGCGTATTGTGACAACCATATTCACCAGCTCTGGACTCATCAGGCGTGTATCCACCTTAAGATATTCCACATCTGCTGTTGTTGGCGTTTTACTGACCTCTTGCCCTTCTGGCACACAGGCAGACAACAGGCCAAGGGCCAGTCCAATGCTTGTGAATTTAAGAAGGGGTAAGATCACGTTCAATTACTCCGCAGCAAGTGGCGCATTTTTGCGCGCTTTAGCGTTTGCAGATAATTCAGCCATCACTTCGGAGGCCCGTGTAATCGGGTTCGTCATATAGTGATCAGAAACAGCACTTTTAAAGTCGCCACCTTTAATCGCTTTAGGCTTCACAGCTTTCCATTTGTTCTCAGGCACCATATCGATGGCTGCCAAATGTGGGAATTCTACAAACAAAGCTTGGCGTAATTGTGCAATGCTGTCGTATGGCAATGTTGCACCCAATTCAGCAGATAAAGCGCGTAAGATCGCCCAGTTTTCTTTGGCATCTCCTGGTGCAAAACCAGCGCGTTGTGCCATTTGCGGACGGCCTTCTGTATTTACAAAAATGCCGCCTTCTTCGGTGTATGTCGCCCCTGGTAAAATCACATCCGCACGGTGTGCACCACGATCGCCATGACTACCTTGATAAATCACGAACGGATTGTCAGCGATCTCAACTTCGTCAGCACCTAAGTTAAACACCACTTGCGCACCTTTAAGGGCTGATTTCATACCGCCCTTTGTTGCGAAACCAATGTCCATACCACCAACACGAGATGCTGCAGTGTGTAGAACCAATAACTTAGAATTCGAATTTTCAGCCAACTGCATTGCAGCAGCCAGAACAGCTTCACCATCAGCACCTTGAATGGCGCCTTGACCAACGATCACAAGGCTTGGTATTTTCTTAGTCGCTGCCGAAATTTTCTTTTTCGTTAGCGTCTCAAGAGCTGCGCGATCTGTCCCCACATGTGCATAGTCATATGTCAAATCAACGGCTTCACCAACCAAACCGATATTCGCACCACGGGACCATGCTTTGCGCAAACGTGCATTCAACACAGGTGCTTCCGTCCGTGGGTTTGTACCGATCAATTGGATCATGTCAGCCGCATCAATATCTTCGATAGTTGCAGTGCCAACATATGCCGAACGATTGCCGATTGGCAGTTTTGCATCATCAACACGGCACTCAACAGTACCGCCAAGGCCTGTCACCAAAGTCTTCAACGCATACATCGCTTCAACTGGTGCTAAATCACCCGCAACTGCAGCCACTTTTTTACCTTTTACAGCCGTTGCAACCGCTTGGAACGCTTCGCTCCAACTTGCAGGTTTAAGCTTACCATTCTTGCGCACATAAGGTTTATCCAAACGTTGACGACGTAAGCCATCCCAAACAAAACGCGCTTTGTCAGACAACCATTCTTCGTTCACACCATCATGGTTACGCGGCAAGATACGCATCACTTCACGACCTTTGGTATCCACGCGGATGTTAGAGCCAAGGGCGTCCATTACATCGATGGTTTCTGTTTTCTTCAATTCCCAAGGGCGGGCAGAAAACGCGTAGGGCTTTGATGTCAAAGCCCCAACTGGGCATAAATCAATAATATTGCCCTGAAGCTCACTGTCCAATGTCTGGTTCAGATAGGTTGTAATTCCAGAATCTTCACCACGGCCCGTTTGGCCCATTTGTGTAATACCAGCAACTTCTGACGTGAAACGCACACAGCGTGTACAAGAAATACAACGTGTCATCGTCGTTGCAACCAATGGACCTAAATCCAAATCTTCGGTCGCACGTTTCGCTTCTGTGAAACGGCTGAAATCAACGCCATATGCCATAGCTTGATCTTGCAGATCGCATTCACCACCTTGGTCACAAATCGGACAATCTAATGGATGGTTGATCAGTAGGAATTCCATCACGCCTTCGCGTGCTTTTTTCACCATAGGCGAGGTCGTCTTAACCTCTGGTGGTTGACCTTCTGGACCAGGGCGCAAATCGCGCACCTGCATCGCACAAGATGCAGCAGGTTTTGGCGGGCCACCCACCACTTCAACCAAACACATGCGGCAGTTGCCAGCAATGGTCAGACGTTCATGGTAACAAAAACGCGGCACTTCAACACCAGCCACTTCGCAGGCTTGGATCAGTGTCATGGCTCCGTCAACTTCGACTTCGGTACCATCAATGATTACTTTGCGTAGATCAGACATTCAGATTACTCCGCAGCAACCGCAGAAACGCGGCCTGTTCTTTTGTGTTTAATACGGTCTTCGATTTCACCACGGAAATGGCGGATCAAACCTTGGATCGGCCATGCGGCCGCATCACCCAAAGCACAGATTGTATGGCCTTCGACTTGTTTGGTCACGTCTAGCAACATATCAATTTCTTCTGGCTCTGCTTCGCCTGTCACCAAACGATCCATGACGCGCATCATCCAGCCAGTGCCCTCGCGGCACGGTGTACATTGTCCACAGCTTTCGTGTTTATAGAACTTCGCCAAACGCCAAATCGCTTTGATCACGTCTGTGTTTTGGTCCATGACGATGACAGCCGCAGTCCCCAAACCAGAACGCTGATTACGCAGCCAATCAAAATCCATGATCGCCTCGCCGCAAATGTCAGCAGGCAGCATAGGAACGGATGAACCGCCTGGAATAACCGCTTTTAGATTAGACCAACCACCGCGAACACCGCCACAGTGGCGTTCAAGCAATTCTTGCAGCGGAATAGACATGGCTTCTTCTACAACACATGGGTTGTTAACGTGGCCTGAAATCGCAAACAATTTTGTGCCTGCGTTATTTTCACGACCGAAACTGCTGAACCAATCTGGACCACGACGTAGAATTGTTGGCACCACAGCAATGGACTCAACATTGTTCACAGTTGTAGGGCAACCATATAAACCAGCACCCGCAGGGAATGGCGGCTTCATGCGTGGCATGCCTTTTTTACCTTCAAGGCTTTCCAGTAATGCTGTTTCTTCACCACAGATATAGGCACCTGCCCCATGATGTAGATACAAATCGAAATCCCAACCAGATTTGGCAGCATTTTTGCCCAACAAGCCAGCGTCATAACACTCGTCAATCGCAGCTTGTAGCGCTTCACGTTCGCGGATGAATTCACCGCGGATGTAGATGTAACATGCGTTTGCATTCATCGCGAAAGAGGCGATTAATGCGCCCTCAATCAACGTATGCGGATCATGGCGCATAATTTCACGGTCTTTACATGTCCCTGGTTCTGACTCGTCAGCATTGATGACAAGATACGCCGGACGACCGTCGCTTTCTTTTGGCATAAAGGACCATTTCAGGCCCGTCGGGAAACCAGCGCCGCCACGACCACGAAGACCTGATTTTTTCATCTCATCGACGATCCAATCACGACCTTTCTTGATAAACTTCGCAGTACCTGACCAGTGCCCACGCTTCTTGGCTCCTGCCAAAGAGCGGTCGTGCTGACCATATAGGTTTGTAAAGATACGATCCTTATCTGCGAGCATATCTGCTTTCCTTTATCCGCGGCCTGACTGCCAGACCTGAAACAATACAACCAACGCCCAAAAAAGCGCGGCAAGTGCAGCGAAATCGAACAAAAACGCATAGCGTATAGGCAGTCCGATTATTCCGCCAATCCAAGAGGCCCCCATCCAAGCCACGATAGTCACGAAGATGACGATCGAAGCGATCCGCGCCTTTTGACGCTTCGGATCAGGTAAAGGGGCCACTTAGTTATCCCTTCGTCAGCGTCTTACTTACGCTTCTTCTTTGAAAATTCTGTATCGCCACCTTTGGCTAGAACTTTCGCCTGCTTCATCCAATCGTCGCGTTCGATACGACCTTTGAAACGAAGCTGATCATCTACTTTTTTGATATCAGCTTTTTTCCAAACAGCTACCTGTTCGTACTTATAAACGCCAATCTTATTCAGAGTTTCTTCCAACTTAGGACCAACGCCAGAGATCAATTTAAGATCATCCACTTTGGCTGGTGCTTTCGTGTAGAACTTTGCAGCAGTTGCTTTCTTCGCCGCTGGCTTCTTAGCGGTCGCTGGTTTAGCTGCTGCTGGCTTTTTCGCTGCTGCAGTTTTTGCTTTAGCAGCCGTTGTAGATTTTGCTGCGATTTTCGTTGCAGGTACTGCTTTTTTCGCTGCTGGCTTAGTTGCAGCCTTCGCTTCAGGCGCTGCTGTTTTTGTTTTAGCAGTCGTTGTAGATTTTGCTGCCGTTTTCTTCGCAGGTGCTGCTTTCTTCGTTGCTGGCTTAGCTGCGACTTTCGCCTTAGGCGCTGCTATTTTTGTTTTAGCAGTCGCTGTAGATTTCGCTGCTGCTGGCGCTTCAGTCGTCGGTGCCGCTGCAGCTGTCCCCACTGCGCTCGCACTTACAGCTGCTGCTGAAGGTGTTGAGGAAACACTTGATGATGTATCATCTACACAGAACATACCTTTAAGAATCCAACCCGCTAGAAGCATAGCAATCAGTCCAAGAACTGCCGCAACCAAACCGTGCATGCCTGTCCAACCGATCAATGCAGCAGCCACGAAAACTCCGAAAGCGAATGCAAGCAACCAACACACAATAGAACATGTGGTAAGGCCGCTAGATGAATTATTATCAGTCATTGTAGTCTCCCCTTATTAAAGCCAGCAGAGCTCTTGCTGGCGACTTATTTTGCGGCTGTTGTCTTCCGCGATTTCAGTACTGGAACTTCATCCCCTTGGATACGTTTTATCGTATCTTCATAGTCTAACGCTAAGGTAGCTGAAGCATTATGGGCGTATTTGCCAGAATCCATTTCTTTTAGAGTGGTCACGCCACCCAATGGTTCTGCCGCATAGCGACCATTTTGCGGACCAGGTGTTGGCACCTTTCCGTCCGCAAAATCTGCGATAATCTGTGTGAACGTCTCCACAGTTAGATCCTCGTAGAAATCTTTCCCGATTTGGGCCATTGGTGCATTTGTACATGCACCCAGACATTCAACTTCTTCCCAGCTGAACTTGCCATCTTCGGATATTTGATGTGCGTTCGGTGCGATCTTATCCTTACACACACCAATCAAATCTTCCGCGCCACAGATCATGCAGGATGTTGTGCCACATACTTGGATGTGGGCCACAGTCCCTACTGGCTGTAATTGGAACATGAAATAGAATGTAGCCACTTCCAGAACACGAATATAAGCCATGCCCAGCATGTCTGCCACATATTCGATTGCAGGCTTTGACAGCCAGCTTTCTTGTTCTTGAGCACGCCAAAGCAGCGGAATAACACCAGAAGCTTGACGCCCTTCTGGGAATTTTTTCAACTGCGCTTGCGCCCATTTCAGGTTCGCAGCAGTGAATTCAAAACTATCAGGTTGTGTGTGATGTAGACGACGCAATGACATTAGCGATCAATCTCCCCAAAAACGACGTCCATAGTACCAATGATGGCTGCAACGTCTGCCAACTGGTGGCCTTTACAAATGTGATCCATAGCTTGCAGGTGCAAATAGCCTGGCGCGCGGATTTTGGTTTTATACGGTTTGTTTGATCCGTCTGACACAAGGTAGACACCAAACTCACCCTTTGGTGCTTCTACAGTGACGTAAACTTCGCCCTCTGGAACGTGGAAGCCTTCGGTATAAAGTTTAAAGTGGTGGATCAAAGCTTCCATAGAAGTCTTCATATCGCCACGTGATGGCGGTGTAAGCTTGCCGCGTGCCAAAACATCGCCCGTAGAGGCTTCTAGTTTCTGGATCGCTTGCTGCATAATGCTTAGGCTTTCGCGCATTTCCTGCATACGGCACAGGTAGCGATCATAACAGTCGCCGTTTGTGCCCACAGGAATTTGGAAATCAAACTCATCGTAGCATTCGTATGGTTGCGAACGACGTAAATCCCACGCCATACCAGACCCGCGAACCATCACACCAGAGAAGCCCCAATCAAGAGCTTCTTGTTCTGAAATCACAGCAATATCAACGTTACGTTGCTTAAAGATACGGTTTTCAGTCAACAAACCATCGATGTCAGCCAGAACTTCTGGGAATTCCAAAGTCCACTGCATGATATCATCCAGCAAATCTTGTGGTAGGTCTTGATGAACGCCACCTGGACGGAAATATGCGGCGTGCAAACGAGACCCACAGGCGCGCTCATAGAACACCATTAGCTTTTCACGCTCTTCAAAACCCCAAAGCGGCGGCGTTAGCGCACCAACATCCAAGGCTTGTGTTGTGATGTTCAAAAGGTGGTTCAAGATACGGCCGATTTCGCAATACAAAACACGGATCAATGAAGCGCGGCGCGGCACTTCTACACCTGTCAGTTTTTCAATAGCCAAGCACCAAGCATGCTCTTGGTTCATTGGAGCTACATAATCAAGGCGATCAAAGTATGGAAGGTTTTGCAGATAAGTTCTGCTTTCCATCAATTTCTCTGTACCACGGTGAAGCAGACCAATATGTGGATCACAACGCTCAACCAACTCGCCATCCAGCTCTAACACCAAGCGTAAAACGCCGTGGGCTGCTGGGTGCTGCGGGCCGAAGTTGATGTTGAAATTACGGATACGTTGTTCGCCCGTTTTTGCGTCGTTAAAGTTGCCGTCCATTAAAAACGCTCCTTAGAAGGCAAATTATCGCTATTAGCGATACGGGTAGATTTTTTTAAAAGGGGTACAGTTGTAGCAGCCATCGTTAAAACAGACGAGGTCAAAACTAAAAGTTCAGTTGCAAATTCCATTACTTCGCCGCCTCCTTTTCATCACCAGGTAAGATGTATTCAGCACCCTCCCATGGAGACATGAAATCAAACTGGCGGTATTCCTGCACAAGCGTAACAGGCTCATACACAACACGCTTTTCAGCTTCGTCATAGCGACACTCTGTATACCCCGTTGTTGGGAAATCTTTGCGCAACGGATACCCACGAAAGCCATAGTCTGTCAGAATACGGCGTAAATCTGGGTGGCCTGAGAACATGATACCGTACATATCAAACACTTCACGCTCGAACCAATTGGCCGCTGGAAAAGGTTCTGTAACTGTTGGTACGACTTCATCCTCTGCAACAGCCGCTTTTACACGAATGCGGTGATTCATATACATGGATAAGAAGTGGTAAACCATCTCGAAGCGCTTTGCCGCAGACGGGTAATCAATTGCAGTAATATCAACCAAAGTTGAGAATTTACAATTGCGATCCGATTTCAGGAACTCCAAGAAGTCTGGAAGAGATGCTGGCGCAACCTCAACAACCAACTCACCCATATTATTTACAGACCAACTTAAAACCGCAGTAGACTGCTTGGCTTCGATCAACGATCCGAGATCATGCAATTCTTGTGACATACGCGCCTACCTTACAATCGTGCCAGTACGGCGAATTTTGCGTTGCAACTGAAGGATGCCATAAAGCAATGCTTCCGCAGTTGGCGGACAACCCGGAACATAAATATCGACAGGAACGATACGGTCACACCCGCGGACAACAGAATAGCTGTAGTGATAGTAACCACCGCCATTTGCGCATGATCCCATTGAAATCACATAACGCGGCTCTGGCATCTGGTCATAAACCTTACGCAAAGCTGGCGCCATTTTATTTGTCAAAGTACCCGCAACAATCATCAAGTCAGACTGACGTGGAGATGCGCGCGGCGCCGTCCCGAAACGTTCCATGTCATAACGTGGCATCGCTGTGTGCATCATCTCAACAGCACAACAGGCCAGGCCGAATGTCATCCAGTGCAACGAACCCGTACGGGCCCAATTGATCATGTCTTCAGTAGATGTCAGCAAAAACCCTTTGTCTTGCAACTCACGGTTCAAAGCAGATGTCGTAACTTCTTTGTCAGCGCCTGCGGTATTTACAGATGTCGCTACTCCCATTCGAGAGCTCCTTTTTTCCACTCATAAGCGAAACCGATTGTCAGCACGCCCAAGAAAACAATCATCGACCAGAAGCCAAGCAACCCAACATGTTGGAAACTTGCAGCCCATGGGAAAAGGAAGGCAACTTCCAAATCGAAAATGATGAATAGAATTGCAACCAGATAAAAGCGAATGTCGAATTTCATACGCGCATCATCGAATGCATTAAAGCCACATTCATAAGCCGAGATTTTTTCAGCGTCTGGGTTTCGAACCGCAACAATAAACGCTGCTAAAATCAAAACTAAACCAAGGGCTACTGCGATACCAAGAAATACAAGGATTGGTAGATATTCTCTTAACAGACCTTCCAAGACGACTCCCTAACGTTTGCTATATGGCTACATTTCATACGGGTTTAACGGTGCCCATTAACAAGGTCAACAGAAGGTAGCGTTTTTGGAACTTTTTCGGTCGTAAAAGCACAGCTATTTTTGGTTTTGTGATATTCATTCAAAGCGGGAATGTAAAAACCTCAAACAAAGTTAGTTTCTTGATAGTTTATGGCCCGCACCAACCTTGCCGTTTGCCGCCATAATATGCGCGCGCTAACCCAGATGAGATCATATGATCTGCCACATCTTTTCCGTCCACCATTAAAACAATCAAATCACGTCCATATTTATCCCGCTTATTTGATGACACTTCAATTATATCAGATGTCCATAACGCCCAGCGCAAAGACCACGTCGCGCGGTTTGCGTTTACATATTCCGTTATGCATTGAGCATTTTTTTCTGGAGTATCATAGCCAAGGATACGCGCGTTTTTAGAGCCGCCCTCCTCGCATTGTAATTTCACCGTATCGCCATCGATAAGCATGACAACACTACAGTCCCCTTTTGTTTTCCAAAAGCCATTACCCGCATCGATAATAGGTGGACTGAACAACTACCGACTTTCGTCGGTAGGTTCACGTTTTGAATGTAATTCAAGATACTGACGAATAACGTCATCCGTCACATTTCCACTCGTCGTTGAAAAATAGCCTCTAGCCCAGAACCGTTGCCCCCAATAGCGTTTGCGTAATTCGGGGTACTCCCGCTGTATCTTGTATGAGGACCTCCCTTTTACGCGTTGCATCACCTTTGAAATTGGGACGTGCGGCGGGACTGACACAAACATATGCACATGGTCGGTAGACAATACGCCTTTTTCAATGTGTACGCCCAATTCATTGCACGTTTGTCGTATCAATGTCCGAATACGCTCACGCATTTCACCACGCAGCACCTTGTAACGATATTTTGTTACCCAAACGATATGGTATAGCCTGACGACTCAACTTTGATTCCACTTTTGATTGGAGAATATCTGTTCAGCGGTTTCTCCTGTTTTTCGCCTATGGGCTTTAGCTTGCGCCCATGTATGTTCAATTGGGTTATAATCGGGGCTATATGCAGGTAGATATTCAAGGATATGTTCTGCATCCGTGATGATTTTTATTGTGTCGCTACGTCTGTGAAAGCTGGCTCTGTCCATTACAAGTACTGATCCTTTGGAAAGGACTGGAATGAGCTGATCTTTGAGCCAAAGATTGAAGATATCCGCGTCAACATTACATGCTGTCAGGCCAACAGTTAACAAGGTGCCAGCCAAAAGCGCTCCAATAACATTGATCCTCCCTTTCGCCTGCCAATCGTGAACACCCACACAGCGTTTTCCGCGCGGGGCATAACCATGGGTGCGTGGCATGTCATGCGCAAAACCACTTTCATCAATATATACAATGGCTTTACCTGCAGCCTCATGGGCCGCTAACCTCTCTTGAAAGGACTGCCTGTCGTCGTCGTTTGCCTTGGGGTGCCGCATGGCTTTTTTTATATGTGATCTTCAATTTCTTAAGGGCTTGCCAAATTGCCTTTGGGCAAACATCAAAACGGTCAGCACGTTCATACTGATAAGCATCAGGATATTTTTCTGTATAGGTTCATGTGTTTTGAGACTCACGCGGCTTCGGCCTGAGTGATTCGAAGGTACTCCATGGGTGTCTTACCTTTCAAGGCGTGATGTGGTCTGAATGTGTTATATTTTTCGACAGCTTTTCTCAGTTCAAACCGCATAGCTCCAATGCTATCGGCAATCAGATCACAACAATCATAGAATTCCTCGCGGAAGGTGCGGTTTCCACGCTCAACGCCACCATTGTATTTCGGTCTGGCTGGCGGCAATACAATGAGCGGGATTTTCATCTGCTCACACGCCGTCTCAAAATCGGCCATAAACTCGGAGCCACCATCAACTTGAATTGAGAGGATTTTATAGGGAGCTATTTCCACAAGCTCTTCCAAAAACCGTTTGGCAGAGCGTGCGGTGGCATTCGAATAAATTTGCGCGTGGATGTGCTTGCTACGCCGTTCCCAGGCCTGAAAGTGCTTGCAGGTGACGCCGTTTTTCGTGGCAGTCATGTGGTCGATCTGCACACGTTCTCCAATCTCTATATCTTTGTAATCCTTATATTTCCATCCTTTGGCGTGGCCCTTGGAGAAGTTACGCTTGCGCTTTTGTGGTGCAGACCTTGATCGTGTAATCAGGCCTTTCTTGCGTAGAAAACCCAAGATACGCCCCACGGTGCTATCGCTTATGATTTGGTTTTTATCGCGCCGCAAGATGGCCCCTATTTTTTCCTTACCGTAGGTTTTATTGTCGCGGCGAATTTCGAGCACCAACTGTTTTTCTGCCTCACCCCACTGTGACTTATTGCTGTTTTGGGGCCTTTGATGGCGGCATAATCCCTTGCGCCAAATCCTTCAAAACCCGCTTGTAGCGATAATAAGTAGACCGAGAGATGCCGACAAATTCAGCGCATTTTGCTAGAGAAACACCCTCTGCGCGTAAAGCTTCCCATTGCCGAACCGTGTCTTCGTATTTGATACGGTACGCATCCAAACATTCTTGTGTCCGCGCCCAAGCATAAAGTTTATAAACGTTCTTGTGCAGTCTTATGATTTGCATATTGGCCTCGTGAGTTGGTTTTTTACAATACTCAGTCTCCGAGGCCGCCTAAATCTTGGCAACAAAAAAACAGTCTCACATCTATCTGAACTTATTCATTTCAACATCCTGTGCTAGCTTTTTAAGATCTATTTTACGTATCTTTTTGCGTTCATGCTGTTTGGGTTCAACCCGTTTAGACCATCGCTTCACCGAGGCTACACCCACGGAGAAACGCTCTGCGACCCGAGCAAAACTCAAGCACTCTTGTTCTTTTATCCGCAAAACATGGCGGCGAAATTTAATTGGATGTGTCATGTAACCATAGTATCATAATATTGTCGCTAGGCTATATCTGTGATAATATCTGCTATGACTTCCAGTAGAATAGATCATAAGGTTTCCTTCCATTTTAAGACCTTACCGCAACGCTGGGTCTTAAAATGGAAGGAAACCTTATGTAAATAACGCTAAAGCTGACCAGCTAAAAGCTGGTGGTTTTAACCAATTATTGGAAAATAAAAAGCAACAAAACAGCAATCAAGAAAAGGATTGTATAAAGGCGCGGCACTTTCGTGATCAGACAGCGGCTTGATAAACAGCGCCAACTTCTTCACGGATGATTGCCGCAAGTGTATCGCAATCCTCCAAGCTAAACGTCAGCGGCAATCGCATATCCAAGAGGCCTGAAAGTACGTGATCTGTTTGAGGCAAATCATGCGCTTCTACATACCGCCAACTGTCATGACGCGATGTAAATCCAACGGGTTTATCTGCGCCAAACCACTTCAACTCAACACCGCGCGAGGCGCATCTTTGCTGAACATCATATACTTTTTCCGCATCCCAGTCAGGCAACGTGAATTGGAATGATGAGGCCACAAAATATTCTTTATCAAGACGCGATATTAATCGAAGGCCTGCAACATTTTGCAAACCTTTTTCCATACGCTCATAACGCGCATTCCATTTACGTCCTTGCTCATCAAGCTGCGCTAATTGCGGGCGCAAAATAGCTGCGCGTAGATTGTCCATACGACCAGAACAATTTGGTGTATCTAAACGAATATCTTCAAACGCTTCTGCAGGTGCTCCAGCGGCGTGGGCACCGTACAACATATATGACCCTGATAACATTGTAGCACGCGCCATAACTTCTGCATCATCTGTGATCAACAATCCACCTTCGCCCGAATTGATGTGTTTGAATGTCTGTGTGGAATAGCATCCCAAAACGCCATGACGACCACTTGGTGTACCATTCCAATTCGCACCCATTGTATGTGCGCAATCTTCAATAACTTTAACATCTGCCGCATTACAGGCCGCCATCAGCGCATCCATATCAACGATATGCCCGCGCATATGGCTGAGCATTAGGAACTTAGCGCCACTTTCAACGATCTTTTTCTGTAAGTCATCCAAATCCATCACAAGATCTTCGGTGACTTCAACAAATACGGGAACGCCACCTGCATTCGCAATAGCACCTGGAACAGGCGCCAGCGTAAAAGCATTGGTCAGGACTTTATCACCAGCCATCATTCCAGAAGCGCGTAAGCCCGCCGCCAAAGCATATCCACCAGAAGCGACAGCCAAACAATATTTAGCGCCCGTATAGGCGGCATATTCAGTTTCCAGCAAAGAGGTTTCCGCAACCTCCCCTTCCACAACATTATAACGGTGCAAGCGGCCATGTTTTAAAACAGCCAATGCTGCTTCGATACCTGCATCAGGAATTGATTCTTGTTGGGTGAAATTGCCAGTAAATTTATATGCCATCTCAGCTCTCCTTAATTATGCACTATTAAGAACAACCAAACAGGTGGGTCAATTCGGAATCATAACTTTCAGGATATCGGGAAGATCGTTGTAGTGATCCAATAAACCTTCGGGTTCTAATTCGGTGACATCGCGACCATCTGGGCCAAAGGTTACAAGGATACACGAGACCCATGCATTCTTAGCCGCATTACGATCCGTGATCGTATCGCCAATCAGAACCGATTTTGACGGGTTGCCGCCCAATTCTTTGATCGTTCCCAAAAGATGACCCGCATCCGGTTTGCGAACAGGCAATGTGTCTGCACCAAGCAAAGCGCCAAAATAATGACGTATGCCTAAATTTGTGATCAACTTTTCAGCCAAAGCTTCTGGCTTATTTGTACATATGCCCAGCGCATAGCCTTGAGACGATAACTCTTTCAGGCAATTTTCTGCCCCGTCATATAAGAATGTGTGCTCATCGATGTTCTGATCGTAGGCTTCTAATAGGTGATTATAATTTTCCATCATGACGTCTTCTGATGGCTCAATACCCAAACGTGAAAACCCTAAGCTTAGCATTGCACGGCCGCCTTTAAGGGCTGTTCCTGCATCTGTTTCGGCCTTTAATTGCGGTTTTTCACCCATTTTGACGAAACACGCATTTGCAGCAGCAAGTAAATCACCGCTCGTGTCTGCCAAAGTACCGTCCAGATCAAAGATTACCGATTTCATTACACTCTCCTTATTCTGTAAGGCTTTGACACAGACCGTAACGAAGTGAAAGACTTCTTGAGCACATGCCCCCTTTTGTTGTGAGTTAAACTTTCGTAGAAGGCATGAGATATAAAATTAATTAGAGGCATCAATGAGCGTTTCAGTCATTATTTTAGCGGCAGGTATGGGCAGCCGTATGCAATCGGACATGCCAAAAGTTCTTCACCAAGTCGCAAGTGCACCTATGTTGGTACATGCGATGCGCTCTGCTGAAGGAATTGATGCGGAAAAGACTGTGATTGTGACAGGACACGGTGCTGAGCAAGTTACAAAAGCAGCAACCGATTATGACGAAGAAGCGCAAACCGTTCTACAGTCCGAGCAAAATGGTACAGGTCACGCTGTTCAACAAGCAGCCACAGCATTGCAAGATTTTGAGGGCGATGTGATTGTCCTCTATGGTGACACGCCATTTGTACGTTCAGAAACATTGCAAGCGATGTTGGACGAAAAAGCCAAAGGGCACGGTGTTGTCGTTTTAGGTTTCAACGCAGCTGATCCAGCAAAATATGGGCGTCTCGTAACAACAGATGATGGCTTATTAGATGCCATCATTGAATTCAAAGATGCGACAGACGCCCAGCGCGCGATTACATTTTGTAACTCTGGTGTCATCTGTGCTGATTCTAAGCTGCTGTTTGAGCTTTTGAATGAAGTGAGCAACGACAATGCCAGCGGCGAATATTATTTGACTGATGTCGTAGGGCTTGCCCGCGCACGCAATTTAACCTGCGCAGCGATTGCTTGTGATGAAGCAGAAACAATGGGTGTGAACTCACGTGTCGATCTGGCTGCTGCTGAAGTTGCTTTTCAAAATACAGCACGCCGCGAAGCCATGGAAAATGGTGCTACATTAACAGCTGCTGAAACAGTTTGGTTTGCTTATGACACAATCATTGGTCGTGATGTGATCATTGAACCAAATGTCGTCTTCGGCCCTGATGTCACTATTGAAACTGGCGCAACTATCCGCGCATTTTCACATTTAGAAGGGTGTCATGTATCCAAAGATGCAATCGTTGGCCCCTATGCGCGTCTGCGCCCAGGAACAGAACTGGGAAATGGTGTCAAAGTTGGTAATTTTGTGGAAATCAAAGCAGCTATCGTTGATGAAGGTGCAAAAGTTAACCATCTATCCTATATCGGCGATGCAGAAATTGGCAGCGAAGCCAACATTGGCGCAGGCACAATCACCTGTAACTATGATGGTGTTTTCAAACATAAAACTAAAATCGGTGCGCGATCCTTTATTGGATCAAACACAATGCTTGTTGCACCCGTTTCTGTTGGTGACGATGCCATGACAGGGTCTGGCAGTGTTATTACCAAAGACATCCCTGATGATGCTTTGGCCTTAGGACGCGCGCGGCAAGATAATAAAGCTGGGTTTGCTTTGAAATTGATGAATAGATTATGTGCGGCCAAAGCTGCCAAGACGAAGGAATAAAGCGATGTGTGGTATTGTTGGAATATTAGGTCAGCACGAAGCAGCCCCAATCTTGGTAGATGCACTGAGACGTCTTGAATACCGAGGCTATGACAGTGCAGGTATTGCTACGGTAAGCGATGGTAAATTGGGCCGCCGCCGCGCAGTGGGTAAGCTTGTAAATCTTGCTGATTTATTGATGCATGAACCGATTACGGGTAAATCTGGCATTGGTCACACCCGTTGGGCCACACATGGTGCGCCAACTGTTGTGAACTCACACCCGCACCGCGCACGCAATGTTGCTGTTGTACATAATGGCATCATTGAAAACTTCAAAGAGTTACGTGATGAACTACGGGCTAAGGGCATCGTTTTTGAAACTGAAACTGATACAGAAACCGTAGTGCAACTGTGCATGACTTATCTGGATCAAGGTATGTCACCTGTGGATGCGGCGGATGCCACGATCAAACGTCTCGAAGGGGCTTATGCCCTTTGTTTCCTCTTTGAAGGTGAAGATGATTTGTTGATCGCAGCCCGCAAAGGCTCTCCTTTGGCGATTGGGCACGGTAATAATGAAATGTTTGTAGGGTCTGATGCTTTGGCATTAGCCCCAATGACAGACCAAGTTACCTATCTAGAAGAAGGTGATTGGGCTGTTTTGACCCGTACATCCCTTGAAATTCGCGACATTAATGGCGAACTTGCCAATCGTGAAATGCGCGTCATTCCAATGGAAGCGAGTGCCACTGATAAAGGCGTGTACAAACATTACATGATGAAAGAAATTGCCGAACAACCAACAGTGTTGGCCGATGCAATCCATAAATATACAGACGCAAAATCAGGTAAAATCACAGTTCCAAATCTTGATATTGATTTCACTAAAATCGACAAGATCACTATGGTTGCCTGTGGCACAGCTTATCTTGCCTGTAATGTTGCTAAATATTGGTTTGAACAGATCGCCCGTTTGCCTGCTGAAATCGATGTGGCATCAGAATTTCGCTACCGCGAGCCACCAATGAGCGAAAACTCACTGGCCCTATTTGTCAGCCAATCTGGTGAGACTGCCGATACACTGGCAGCTTTGCGGTATTCTTCCGATAAAGTTGCTAAAACAATCGCTGTGGTAAACGTTGCGGAAAGTTCTATCTCTCGTGAAAGCGATATCTCTTTGCCGATCCATGCTGGTGTTGAAATTGGCGTGGCCTCTACAAAAGCATTCACATGCCAATTGGTCGCCCTTGCCGCACTTGTTATTTCTGCAGCACGTCAGCGCGGGGAATTAAGTGCAGATGCCGAGGCTGAAATCAAGAAATCATTAGATGCCTTGCCAGGTTTGATCAACTTAACGCTTCAACAAAAAAACGAGATTGATAAAGTAACAAAAAGACTTTCTAAATCCTACGATGCTCTATTCTTAGGACGTGGTGCGATGTATCCGCTCGCATTGGAAGGTGCCTTAAAATTAAAAGAAATCAGCTATATACACGCTGAAGGCTATGCCAGCGGCGAATTAAAACACGGTCCAATCGCTCTTGTTGATGAAAACATGCCAGTGGTCGTCCTAGCACCCAAAGATCCTCTTTTCGATAAAACGGTCAGCAATATGCAAGAAGTGATGGCGCGTAATGGCAGGGTTCTACTTATCACCGACCAAGCTGGTGCAGATGCAGCCAGCGATGGCGTTTGGAAAACCATTGTTATGCCTACTGTACATGACATGTTAGCTCCAATTCTATACGCAGTACCAGCACAATTACTGGCCTACTATACGGCTGTGCGTAAAGGTACAGATGTAGATCAACCACGCAATCTGGCGAAGTCAGTGACCGTGGAGTAGTTTGGTTAGGATGGTATTCTGACGATCCTAATTATAGATTACACTATGAATTCAATGTTGTTGTAAGATCATCTGATCTTACAACCATCCCTCTATCAGATTACCAAGAGTTCTTAATTTCAAAGATACTAAAATTGAGATCAGAAGGTTTAAACGACCCACAAATTAGTAAAATATTTAATAACCGTGGATACCTAACAACTAGAGGAACCGAGTTCCGACCAAACAATGTCTGGAGTATGGTCAAAAAGTATCAATTAAGATTAGATCGAACCAATAGAACATTCGAAATAGAATATAAGGATTTCAGGTTAACACACGAACGTATCTAATCACAAAATGATAGGTAGTTTTTAACTGTTTGTGGATACCACTTCCCCCCCTTCATTGTTGGAATTTCCTGTTCATTCAATAGTTTTGACATCTCTATTAGTGTTGAACAACTATCTCGAATTAACGTGAATTGTGGTTTAATCGTTTCAATGAATTCCAATTTTGATTTATGGTTCTTACGACCCAACATTGATCCATTCTTACCCAATATTGTCCCCCTCTTTTTACATTCTTGAAGTGATAAACGAGTCCTTTCAGAAATCAATCTCCTCTCCTCCTCAGCAAAACATGACAAAAGATGTAAGTGGAATTTCGATACGTTTGGATTGTCACTTACTACGAGATCAACACCAGTATCTAATATCCCAGATATGAAACTGACTTTCCTAGAAAACCGATCAAGTCGTGGGATCAATAATTTTGATTTAGTCTTCTTAACAAGATTGATACATTTCCAAAGTTCAACCCTGTTATCTTTTCTACCAGATTGTATTTCTGAAAATTCACCGATGATCTGATCATCAGGTTGTATGAAATTTTCAATCATAGTCTTTTGACTTTGAAGTCCTAATCCCGACTTACCTTGTCGTTCAGTCGAGACTCGATAATAGACAACATAATCAACCAATTTGTATCTCCAGTTCTAAGGTAAACGTTGGTTTATCTTAGAAATGATCCCTGAATTGATATGATAGTTCCACATCAATAACGTATCGATATGACACCGCCATTTTCAGTTAGGGGTAATGGTGATAAGTGATAGTTTTTTATAATATTATATTAAAAAATCGGGAGTTATCACCAAGAGTGAATATCGAGGTGTTTCGAAGTTGTGTAATATAGTTGAGATATTCGTATTATATATTTCGCGCAGATTTGAGTTGAATGATTGATTTGTCGGACAGCCGTAGGATTGTTTTGCTTTGTTTAAGTTTTGAAACAGAATAATAAATTGAATCCTTGTCACGGAGAAATGTACAATAAGCTCGAAATGCAGCCCTACGTGGTTTGAAGAATTGAATGGCATCATACGTATCATCAATGCCGTTATCTTCCTGAATGGTTTCAAATTCTTCCAGTAGGAATAGCAATTCAAGACCGTAACTCTTGAATAAAAAGTAGCAGAGTTCACTGCTGTTTCCACATTGTTTTATAAAATCAGAATTCATTCAAAATCTATGGCTTTTTGATTTGTTAATTTCACCACCGTTGTTAGAAAGCTAAATTCAGTAACGTTTTTAGACAACGAATTTAAGTGATCAATAAAGCTGATTTAGATGTTTAATTTTTATGACAATTCATCGGACAAAAAGAATGGCGTTGATGTGCCGTTCATTTGAATAATATTAAAGGATTTATAAATGCCCCATGCTCGTTGCCCGAATTGCCATGCACACAGTAACTTTAGAAAAGAAAACCAAGACTCTAAATGTTCTGAGTGCTCTACAAATCTATATGATTACTATTTGAAAGATAAGACTGAAGATGAGGCTGCTACATTTCTTACATCAGAAACCAAGCGTATCAAAAAAGAAATTAGGATAGATCGTGAGAAACAACGTCTGGAAGAACCTGTATATGAAGACGACGATGACAGCAGTTGGGTTTGGACAACATTAAGGGCTGTAGCATTCATAATTATTATATATTTTGCTCTCTTTGGTGGAGGTATCGGTAAGATATCAGAAACAATTTCAAATTTTTTTAACGGTATTTTTATTTCAAAACCATTTGATGAATATACCTGCAATGACATTTCAGACAGTTTTGAAGGAGAAAGTTTGAAGGCACTTCTCCGCTTTGTTGAGTAGATTTAGGATTTCAAATAGAGCATAGATTGATTATCTGGAATGGATGATTGTCTAATTTTGAGTTTGAAGTATTCGGTATCCTTGATGCCTCTGGCTCGCTTACGGATCATTCCTATACTGACATTACCAGCCTCTATCCTGGCGCTTGTGAGCTTGTGTTTGGCGTAGTTGCAGATGCCCACACAATGTTTCCGTAGGGATTTCGCGAACTTTTTTAGATAGAGCATCTGTGACTGATCTGCTATCAGGCACCAACGTTCCAGTTGCTCCGCCATCGCCTCAAATGAAGCGGCACTCCACAGCAGCTGAAGCTGTTCTTTCAAGACGTAAAGTGCATTCAGGTTGCTATTGCTCTCCAGCAACCTTTGCAGCTTGTCACTTTGTTTTTCACTCAACTTATCCGCATTTTTGAGCAACAGATAATGCGTCCCTTTCATCAACTCTTTACCACTTGGATCGGCCTTTCTGAACTCAAGTCGACGCTGATTATGGATAGCTTTGCTGTAGTTTTTCATGACGTGGAAACGGTCAAATACTATGTCGGCCAACGGCAAGGACTCTCTGACAGCCTTTTGGTAGGCAGGCCCCATATCCATCGCTACGGCCTTTATTTTGCAGGCTGTATCTGGTTGCAGTTGTTTCAAAAACCTTGAAAAAACCTCGGCAGTTCGGCCTGCTTCAACCCAGATCAGATGACCGCCAACCATATCGTAGACCACCGCCATGTAGTCATGACCTTTCGCCCGGGCAACTTCATCTACACCAATATATTCCAAGCCAGTTAGCTCTGCAGGATCAAGCGTAGGGAGAGTTTCAATAAGGTATGCCCTGTCGATATTCTTGACCGTTTCCCATCGTATATCCAAATGTCTGGAAACCGCTTGAATAGACATATGCCGACATAATCCACTGATCAGTCGGCAAAATCGGTGAGTGAAACGGCACCCTTTATCAACAAAATCACACCCCTCAATGCGGCGTTCGCCCTTGTTAATATAAACCTGCGCCAGCTCAATCTCGACCACACAAGGATACCCAAAAAGGGGGATGTCGTTTACTTGTCGGCGGACATGCTGGTTGATGCTTCCCTTCTGGCCTGTAGCAGGGTCTATAGCCCTCCTACGCGCGTCTCGGCTGCAGTGAATGACAATCTTAACACCGCCGTCATCCAGTTTAATTTCATTTACACGTTGCCCTTTGAGGCCTAAAATATGCTGCGAGATGTTGATTGTCATATACCTGCTCTATGTAAAGTTATCAGAAACCATACATATCAACAGGTTACTTGGCGGTCGGCATCTTTTTCTACTCAACAAAGCGGAGAAGAGCCAGTTTGAAAAACATATTTGGCTTAAACACGAAAATTATCAAAATTAAAAATGTGAAACAAACTAAACGGACATCCGATGAATTGATCTGTTCGTCAGATGTTTTTTTAGAAACTGGTGATGAGCAAATATTAATTTTGAAAGCATTTGTGGATTCGGATGGGCAAGTACTTTTAACAGCAAAGACTGAGTAATACCCGAGCGATTACATCAGATGTCTGCTAAGAGCCCTAGTTACCGTTTCATTTCGTTCGGTCAATGCCCGCTTTATCACCCCAGTCAATATGTTCATTCAGAATACTATTTTAGCAAGCAACGTTCTTCATATTGAGATGATGCCTTATTTGCTGGTTGAACATCGACCAGAGGTGAAAGCGGTATCCAGTCTTGCACTGAACTAACCAGATGACGAGGCCCGTCAAGATAAACTGCCTTGGCTGCAATCGCATCGCGAATTCTTATATCTCCCATCCAGAGTGCGATTAGATGTTCGAACGATGCTGTAATATATATATCCACGTCGTGGCCAGGGTCTTCTGGGCAAAGATCTACAACATCGTCATTTGCTATTACCCACCATTTGTTCAAATCGGTTCGATCTGATATCTGCACATGAAATACTGTCTCTCCATCTGGCAAACTTTCAGTCTTAAGTGTGCGATGAAAATCCCACATAAAACCGCCCACATCGTAATCCTTCGCAAGAATACTGCGACTGCGCCAGCGCAACCCCCAAATCGCCATACCTTCAAGAATAGGGCCAAGTTCGCGGCCCGAACGTGTAAGTCTGTACTCTGGTGCTTGCTTGGTAAGTACAGACCTTCGGACAATAATATCAGCCTTTTCCAATACTTTAAGTCGTTTGCTGAGAATTGTTGGGGACATACGAGGGAGTGCCCGTTGAAACTGATTGAACCGCGTCGTGCCTAAGAATAATTCACGCAAGATGAGGAGAGTCCATTTATCCCCCAACAAATCTGCCGATGCCATTGCGGGGCAAAGACTTCCTGAAGATTTATTGCCAGTTGTTCCCATATAACAGGGCTACTATACACATGGTCGATATAGCAACTACATATTTTGTAGTGGTTTTCTATTGATTACGTAGTTTTCTTATTATCCAAACCTAATCATTTTGCATACTACACGACTCTCCTAATTTGAGCTGGAATTAGGAGCCACGGCGAGACAGCGGCGGTTGGGTCTGACCTGAGCAGCTTGCGAATCTGATCGAAGCCAATTCGAAAGAATGATTTAGCAAAATACCCGTGTTTTTTCCGCTTCATTTTCCCGGCCCCTATAAGTTTAGCGGCGGTTTTAGATGCCCAGGCAACGGCGAGCGCAACGAGGCCTAAAAGCAGATCAAGTTTTTTTGCAATGGTTAGACGGGTGTCTTCCAAATTGAAACCGCGTGTTTTCGCATCGCCAAATAAGCTCTCAATTGCCCATCTTTTTTTGTAGATGGTAAGGGCGTGATGCGCAGGTCGATTGGAGACGACGATCAAAAGTTCGCCCCCCTTGATGCGCTTTGCAGAAAAGCTAAACCACGTGGCCCCGCCTGATTTATTGTTACCGAAGCGGGCCTTAAAGTCACGCTTGCCGCGACAAGTGCGCAGCAAAGTACTCAGGTTTTGCGTTTGCCCGTCCTGTGTGGTCACAATCTGGTTGCCTTTGATCCTAATGACAAAGGGGATGTTGTTTTTATGCAGAAAATCCAGCCACTGGCCTCCTATAAACTCCCGATCAGCTAACAGATACTTGATTGTGGATACCTTGAATACGGATAGATAGCGCTCCATCAGAGTAATGCGCTGTGCGGTATCACTGTTGCCAGCACGCCCTAAAACGTTCCACATCAACGGAATACGGTGGCGGCGTGTGACAAGAGCCAAGACTAGAAAGTTGACATGGCGTTGCCCGATTTTCCAATTTGTTCGATCCAGACACAAATACCACGATGTGCAGGGCCCTATCATTTTGACAAGCAAAGGTGCCGCCCAATCTGGGCCCAGATTAACATGCTGAAAAAAGCGTTGCAGACGGCGATAGGTGCTTTCAACCTTGGTGTCGGAAGGAAATTCACAAGCGAGATGGCTCAAATTAACCGTTCGGGCATTCACCATACCCATGATCAAAAGGCACATCGTTTCAAGGCGGCTGTTGCTCAATGGTAAATGCGGGGATAATCTATCCTTGAGGGTAGTCAGGGCTTTGGTGAACATCAGGTGGACCTTGTTTAGCAAGAAGAGTCCTTCCGTAAATCATAATCTGGCACCCTCAACCACCCCACTGTCGTGTAGTATGATCATTTTGTGACGCACCCATTTATCGATAGGAGTCACTGAACAACTACCGACTTTCGTCGGTAGGTTCACGTTTTGAATGTAATTCAAGATACTGACGAATAACGTCATCCGTCACATTTCCACTCGTCGTTGAAAAATAGCCTCTAGCCCAGAACCGTTGCCCCCAATAGCGTTTGCGTAATTCGGGGTACTCCCGCTGTATCTTGTATGAGGACCTCCCTTTTACGCGTTGCATCACCTTTGAAATTGGGACGTGCGGCGGGACTGACACAAACATATGCACATGGTCGGTAGACAATACGCCTTTTTCAATGTGTACGCCCAATTCATTGCACGTTTGTCGTATCAATGTCCGAATACGCTCACGCATTTCACCACGCAGCACCTTGTAACGATATTTTGTTACCCAAACGATATGGTATCTGTGATAATATCTGCTATGACTTCCAGTAGAATAGATCATAAGGTTTCCTTCCATTTTAAGACCTTACCGCAACGCTGGGTCTTAAAATGGAAGGAAACCTTATGTAAATAACGCTAAAGCTGACCAGCTAAAAGCTGGTGGTTTTAACCAATTATTGGAAAATAAAATGACATTAGATTCAAAACACCTGAAACATATTCAGTCATTCAACAAAACAGATCAGATTAATGTTCGCGATAGGCAAACACCCT
This sequence comes from Amylibacter sp., assembly GCA_965206885.1. GTDB lineage: Bacteria > Pseudomonadota > Alphaproteobacteria > Rhodobacterales > Rhodobacteraceae > Amylibacter. The sequence goes on from CBDBLJ010000019.1 coordinate 1,200,230, forward strand.
GTCGTATGCGTTATAATGTTGAACCCAAAGAAGCTTGGGTGATTGATTATGCCCGAACCGCAGATAGTCAAGTTTCTGCAAACCATCCTATCCATACGCATGTCATCTGTGGTGAAGGTGTTCCGATAGATGTACCAGTCTCTGTTCACAAAGCTGTGGGAGGGGAAAGTGATTTTCCATGCCCAGGTGAGATTTTATCCGCCTCGCTAGCCAGTTGTCTGGACACAGCCATCCGCATGATTGCAAACCTCAAGGGAATAAAGCTTGCGCAGCTTGAAGTACAAGTCAGCTTTTCTGCTGATGTGCGCGGAACCCTTATGATGGGTGATAATGTGCCCGTCGGTTTCCAAAGCGCCAATATTGAGGTTAGTTTGAAATCAGAAAGCGACTTGCCCGAAACGCACCTAAATGCCCTGCTCGATGCAGCAGAGCGGAGTTGTGTTATCCTGCAAACGCTAAGATCCTCTCCTAAGGTGAAAATCAAACGCAATTTGGAAGGAAATAACATCAGTGAGCTTAACTGATTGTATGATACTTTCTCCGAAAGCTGACATTGGAGCATTTATGATTGAAGGCAGGTTTGTCCGACTCTGCCGACCTTGAGCCATTTTTAGGTAGAAGATACCTGATCAAAAGCGTCAGATGACTGGTTTGAGCCCTTATACGACGTTTAGTTTTTGACTAAATCAGACGAGAATGGCCATAAAAGGCATATGATTGATTTCTAAAATAACTTGTTATGAACAATGATTTTCCAATAATTAACTATTGTAGAACCAAACAAACACTGGGCGAAGTGGCGTTCCCTTCGCCTAATGATAAAATCCTCAGCATCATCTTCATATTTGTTAGCAGTATCGAGCGCCCTTTGAAAATCACAACTCAATTCTGTTCGCTTAGCTGCATACTCTATAGCTATGCTCTTTAATTTATACTCTGTAGTATTTTTATCAGACCCTATGCTTTCTAAGTTCTGGCTCATCTTCGACTTAACCTGGCTTACTACGGAATTAAAACAAGCTGTTGAACTGTTTTTCCCCTCTCCTATCTCACCTGGAGGATCAATGAGTAAGCATTCTACAAACATTGGATCAAAACATTCATAAATAGCGTCATGTTTATCTGAGAACGGAGTTGTGTGCACACATGCAATCACTTCATCCAGTGTCTCTACACTTTGTGCACTGACTTTGTGATTTGTGAAGCCAAGAAAAGCAGCCACTGTGATAACTGTTAATTTCTTAAACATGATTGCTCCATAATAATTTACCTATAATTTAAACCTACTTAGTCATTAATTCAGTCATTTCTATGATGTTAGTTAATTTTATCGATTATAAATATTCATTCTATCAAGAGTGACTATGAGCCCAATCTGTCTATCCATGATAAAGCTCTACGCAATTGAGTTCGTAGTATCCATAGGCCCAGATCATCCCAGAGATGATTGAAATAATTATCATTGCGATAGCAGCGTTTTTGAAGCCCAATTTCCTTAGAACAAATGCCAAGCCTAGCCCAACAAGCACAATGCTCCAACTTTGGTAGTCGAAAAAAGTAGAGCGGAAGCATTCTTCGTAAGGCATTCGATCCTAAGCTTTCGTAGTTTCGTCCTGCAAGTTTATAAAGAGATGTCACCTAGGCACAACGAATTATCAACTTAGATGTACGGCTGCTTTGTCCGACATTGCTGACCTTGAGCCATTTTCAGGTAGGAAATTTCTGATAAAAACCGTCAGATGACCGCAAGGAGCCCTTATTAGACATCTGGCTAAAGGCAATTATGAACAACCTTTAAGGTTTTTATGTCTACATTTTAATATAAGCTTTTGAGCAATAGAGACATCCGTTTTGGTCATTCGTTTTTCTACAAACGCTTTGCTGTTAGCGGCCGCTTTATGCCCTAGCGAAATAGCAATACTAAACCACATGTAAGCGCGAATATCGTCTTGTGGAACACTACGCCCCTTGAGATACATTATACCCAAATTATATTGAGCTTTTGCAAAACCTTGTTCCGCAGCAAGGGCCCACCATTTAAAAGCAAGCTGATTAATCTTTGGGACACCCTGTCCATTTATATACATTGTTCCGAGATTATATTGGGACCAATCATGCCCTTGTTCGGCAGCAAGCGTCCACCATTTCACGGCTTTGCGATAGTCCCGCGGAGTACCTCTGCCGTTTTTATACATAACTCCCAAATTGTATTGGGAGAGAAAATCACCTTGTTCTGCGGAGAGTGTGTATAATATTATGGCAGTTTTTAAATCTTTTGAAACACCCTGCCCCCTTTCATACATTACACCCAAATTATATTGACCTAATGCATCTCCTTGCTTGGCGGAAAGTGCAAACCACTTTTCTGCAAGTGTATAGTCCACAGGAACACCTAGTCCATCTTTATAAAACGCTCCTAACTTATTTTGTGCTGGTGCATATCCTTGTTTCGCGGAAAGTGTGAACCATTTCAATGAAATTTCATAATTTTTCTGAACACCTTTTCCATCTCGATATAATATACCTAATGCATCTTGAGAGAGTGCGTCTCCCTGTTCAGCAAGAGGCGTTAATTCACGTAAAGCAGTTTTATAATCAGCAGCCTCAAACGCAGAATAAGCTTTAGAGTAATCAGCGCTTAAACTAATACTTAAGCTTCCCATGATACATAAAAATATAAGAGCAAAGGTTAAAATAATGTGTTTCATAAGAAAATATATCTCAGTTATTTATATAAAGGTTTCAAATTTTAGAATAACGAAATGATGCCAAATTTCAAATGTCCACTTTGTCCGACACACCCGACCTTGAGGCCAGTTTATGACGGTAAAACCTGACTGAAATCGTCAGATGACCGCAAGGAGCCCTTGTGACCATTACCACTGGACCGATGAACAGCGGGAATGTGTAGGAAGCGAACTTTGCAAAGTCGGAGATGTTTTTCGCAAGTGTACAACCTATATTATCCAATGCCTCTTGCAGTTTTTGGTTTCTTTTTCTTGGGTTGGATCAAATCTCTAAGGTCTGATCTATTCTCAAAAATCTCACTTTGTATCCGACGTGTGCCGCTACGAGGCTCCCAAGGGGTTTTCATTAGTTGACAGAAAGTCATGCAAATCAGTTTTCGGAGTTCATGCTCTTTGCCCTTTTTTAGCTCAAAATAATTTCGTTGATTCCAGATTTTAATTTCAATTTGTTTCTTTTGAGCTTCATTGGCATGAATAATTTGGTTCCGCAGATCATACATCTCCGAAATGAACTCAGCCTTATTTCTTTGAGCCCCTACGACATGAGCAACAAACGCTCCAAGTTTATTTTTTTTTGTAGTGCTGCCCGAGAGATCAAAAATAGCCTCAAGTGCAGAAAAAAGCAGCGGGATTTGTATATAGCTCGGCGCAAGGAAAGCCCGATTGAATAGTTCAGAGGCGATAACGTTGTTTTGATGCCCTACTAGCGTTGCCTCTATATGGCGAGCTAACCTAAGACACCCTGGATTTCCGACTTGAGTCAATTTAGGAGCTTGTGATTCAAATAACGCAGTTTCTTCAGAGTACTGTACAGTTCCAGCAGCTCGAAGTGTGATCTCTCTTCCAGTTAAACTCTTATATTTTCCAACCGTCCAACAATACTTCAGATCGCCGTCGCTCGCGTATCGAAAAGTTCGAAGCGCGGCCATTAGGGCGGTTAGACCTTTTCGTTCTGAAAAAATCGGATCATCTGTCAAAAAACCGCTGTAGAGGTGGGCTGCGCCAGCAGATAACGGTTGTTGTGTAGTCGCGTCGATGAGTGCGTCGTCGAGTTGGATGAAGCGACCATACTTACCAACCTGCACATCTCTTCGGAGTTTTAGCCCTTGGATTAGTACGATTTTTTTCCCTGTGCACGGAATGAATCCGTTGTTGTGCCCGTCGAACATGACAGAACTAAATTCAGCGGGCCTGATTAGACCTTGATCCAAACGCGGTAGTGCATTTCGTTGTTGAAGTGTCTGCCTAATCGAAAACAAGCGTTGTTCGTTGACGATGTTGTTGAGCTGTCGAACTATGTCAACGAAATCGACGCTTTGAGAACCATGAGCGTCTAGCCAGTCTTTCAGTGCAACCCATTCTTCCCAAGCCTGAATAAGGTCGACCAGTTTCCAATCAGATTGGAGAGCTATCATAAAATCGACCTGAGAATTGTTTTGATCGATGCACAAGCATCGATCAAAACGACGCTCGGCAAAAAAGTTGATAAAACGGGTATAAAACGAATTATAAAGGGAAATATCAACATCAATTCAAGAGGAAGAAGGGACTTCATTAGAAAACCAGAAGAACATGGGAATACAGAAATCTGAAAATTTAGGTTTTTCATACAAAGTTTGGGATGAAGGTGGGCAATCCAGTTTTCACGATGATCTGAACAATCGACCGTCACTTGTCGATCTTTTAATCGAAATTGACAGCGGCAATGTAAAACACCTGTTTGTTTATAATACTGACCGTTTATCTCGGAATCCAAAAACTTGGGGAATGATTAGACATAAACTTTTAGAAAACGGAGTTACCTTACATACTGTTTCAGGAAAGATGGAACTTAAAAACGCAATAGATGACCTTTTACTCGGTATCTTAAGTGAAATCAGCCAATACGATAATAAACTAAGAACAGAACGTTCACGTCAGGGTCGCTTTGAAAAGATTAAACTCGGTTTTTGGCGGGGTGGACCAACCCCATTTGGATATAAGAATGAGAATAAGAAACTTGTTATTGATGATGTTGAAAGTAAGTGGATTAAAAAAATATTCGATTGGTATTCGAGTGGTGTCACTATCAACGATATAAAAACAAAGTTAAACTTAAACGGTGTATTAACAAGACGTGGCAAGACATCATGGTCACTTGGTTCAATTCGAAAAATCATTGGTAATGAAACCTATGTAGGTCATTACAACTATACAGACACATCTATGGATCAAACTATTCAGGTCCCTACCCCACCTATCATTGATCAAATCACGTTTAACAAAGTTCAAAAAAGACGAGCTGAACAATCCAACAAAAAACAACGAAATAATAGAACCAAGAATTTTTACTTACTAACTGATCTATTGGTATGTGAAGATTGTAAAACAAAAATATCAGGTCGTATTAACAAATCTAGTCAACAAAATTATTATTATTGCCCAAAGTCAGAACGGAATTGGGTGAAAAGTAATAATATAGATTCAAAGCCTTGTAAGTGTTCTATGAAACGGTCGTTTAATATCACTAAAACAGATGAATTGATTTGGAACACTGTATTGGGTGTCGTTGAAAAATCATATTTCCTCAAAGAGAAATTTAGAGATGGTCTAATACCAATCACAATAGAAAACCGAAAGAATGATGTATCAACATCGAAAAAGATACTGACAAAAACGAAAAGATTACAAAAAGAGTTATCGTAACTACCCAGCATGTTTTTGACATTTTTTCATCATTTTTGTTGACGGATGGCTTAACCTCTGAATCAATAGGGGAATGACGTTTAAACTTTCCAAATTGGCGCCGTTCGACGCACCACCAGTTGGCTTTCTCACTTTAGAAGAGCGTCTGGTGGAAGCGGATACCCGGGCCGCATATTTTCAAACCGCCTGCGAAGAACTCCTACAGATCAACAAGCATCTGGAAGAGTGTCAAAAACATATGGAAGAGCGTATAGCTGCATTGGAACGCCGTCTCGGCTTGAATAGCCGTACCAGCGGCAAGCCACCCTCCAGTGACGGCCTTGGTAAACCCAATGCGAAGAAGCGAACAAAGAGCCTGCGTGGCCCGTCTGATCGCAAGTCTGGCGGCCAACCTGGCCACACAGGCAAAACGCTCAGGCAAACACCGACGCCAGACACGATTATAGACCATTTTCCTGTGGTTTGTTCTGGTTGTGGAGCACCGCTTAGCCCAGAAACGGCAGAAGCCAGCACTGCACGACAGGTGATCGATCTGCCGCCGCCGCCACCACCGCAGGTGACAGAGCACCGCACGCATCAGTGTCGCTGCGACCAGTGTGATGGGATCACCCGTGCCGACTTTCCCGATGGTATAAATGCACCAGTGCAGTATGGGGCCCGCATTGCAGGCATTGCGAGCTATTTACAAACGGTTCATTGCATTCCGGAACACCGCCTTGGCGAGATATTTATTGACTTGCTTGGGGTGCCGATTGCCCCTGCAACATTGACCAGCCTTATCTGGCGCACAGCGGATCGCTTGAAGCCCATGACACTAGCAATCAAGGAAGCTTTGATTGGATCACAGTCTGGCGTTGTGCATTTGGATGAGACCGGCCAGCGTGCTGTTGGCAAACTGCATTGGACACATGTGATCTGCTCGCCCTTATTGAGCCACTTTCGGGTTTCAAGCAAACGCGGAGAGTTGCTTTGTGGCGTCTCGGGTATTGTGGTGCATGATCACTGGAAGGCATATTTCAAAATGGAGGGGGTCGAGCACGCCTTGTGTAATGCCCATCACTTGCGCGAGTTGCAGGCTTTAATTGAGATTGAGAAAGAGCCATGGGCAAAGCCTATGAAAGCGATCCTGTTGAAGGCGAAGACCTTGGCTGAGAATATGTACAACGAAGGCGGACAGCGGGATGAGGCGGCCATACAGGCGGTATTCGAACTATACGATGCAAATATCGCCGAGGCGATAGCGTATCATGAAGCACTGCCAGCACTTTCATCAGCGCAGACAGAAAAAAAACGGCGCGGCCGTCCAAAGCGCCGGACGGGCCATAATCTCGCATTGAGGTTGCAAGACTTTAAGACAGAGGTGCTTCGCTTCCTTGTCGATCCAAATGTGCCGTTCACCAATAATGAAGCCGAGCGAGACTTGCGAATGGGTAAAGTCAGGCAGAAAGTATCAGGCTGTTTTCGGACGCTGCGCGGAGCGGAAGTCTTCTGTATTCTCAGAACCGTGATCAACACCGCCAGAAAACAGGGCTGGTCTATAATTGAAACCCTGTTGAAACCACCAGATCAATTGATTGCTGGATTGCGCGTCGTATGAAAAACAACGCTTATTGACAATAATACGCTCACGGATATAGTGCTGACTATCAAGCGGATACCCATGCTGGGTAGTTACGAGTTATCAAACTTAGATTCTGTGATTTCTGTATTTGAAACTGATGTTTTACTTAAACGTCAGTCAGGTGATGTAAAACAAATTCGTAACAATCTAGATGATGAACGGCAAAAGTTGATTGTAAAAATCCAAGATGTAAAAACAGAACATCAAACATTCATGATGGAAAGTTCATGGGTAGATTGGGTTTCAGTTTTTAAAGCAGACATTAAGTCAAAAGATCAAATGTCAAATACCGAACGTAAAGATTATCTTTCAAAGCTGATAAACAAGATTAAGGTTTCATATGACCATAATGATAATCATCATAAGCTAGAAATTGTATTTAAAGTTCCCATTGTGAACGACAAACTAGTTTACAAAAATCCAGATAAGAAGTCAGATGGTTGGGTAATTGAACATGGTGATAAATCCACATTCCTATCTGAAATGCTAGTAGGAACCAGAGGTAAGTCTCCTAAAAAAAACGTGTGAATACACATGAATATTATACCAGCCGAACCAAATCATTCCACGACCGTGGAGTAGGTTTCGCTTAAAATATATATCGACAGTTTTATTCTTAAGAGCTGACGTAAAACTAGAAACGAAGTCCTCCACAATTCTATTTCTGGATGATCATCAAAATATGATGTTAAAGGAAACGTGGAAATTGAATTATGAGGATATACGATGACACTGCCCGAGGTGTACGGCGTGTATTTTGTTTATTGTTTGCTTTTCGGTATTACATATCCATTGGCATAGGTTGCCTTCATACGAGCAAAACATTCCGATTGTCTTAGTGGTTTTATAAAGCGGGCAGGATCAATGATAGGCAGATCATAAGGTGCTTGGCCGTCAATCATCCAGTCAGCCAAGAACTTACCAGACCCGCCACCAGTACCAATACCCACAGGAAAGCCTGCTGCGAGCCAAAGTCCAGAGTGGCTTTGTACAGGCCCGACCATCGGACACCCATCTGGCGGAAAACAGAGTGGGCCATTATTGATTGCTTTGATCCCACTTGTTCCAAAGGCTGGCATACGTTCCATCACTCGCATCAAATGGTCTTCTAAGCGTTCCATATTAGGCACCAAAAGTTCCTGACCAAACTCTGGTGGTATACCATCAGTTGCCCATAGAACTGGGTTTGCTTCATATACACCGCAAAGTAAGGAGTAGCGTTCTTGACGTACATTCGACGGCGCATTCGGGTCACGAATTGTAGGAACTTCATAATCGAGTGATTTTAATTCCTCTACATCATCAGTGATAACCTCATGATGCTCAAAAGCGTAAAGTGGTAAATCCAACCCAAGTTGTAATGCCAGCTCCCGCGTCCAGAAACTAGCCGCGATAACCAAATGTTCAGCGCGTATGATACCCGTTTCCGTGTCAACTTCCCATTGGCCGTTATCAAGCTGTTTTATCTTGTGTACGGGGCATTGACGTTTAATCCCAGCCCCCAAGTTACGTGCAACCTTGGCCAGTGCGTGGGTGGCACCAGAGGCGTCTACGTGACCGTCGGCAGGTGTATGCGCTGCGCCAAAGATACCTTCAGGGCTGACCAACGGGTTCAAACGCGCAACTGTATCCGGGTCCACAACATCATATGGAACACCCAGTTTTTCGTAGAGCGGGAACAAAGTTTTATAAGCGTCTAATTCCCTCTGAGAGGTTGCCAGACGTAGACTACCAGTTGGATGAAACCCAACGGATTGCCCGCTTTCTTTTTCGGCTTCAAAATAGGTTGCCAGAGAGTCTACATAGAGTTTGGTTATTTCGGCATAATGCCCAAAATGGGTGATGTTACCCGCTGCATGCCAAGTAGATCCCGAAGTAAGTTCAAGACGCTCGAGCAGTACCGCATCTGTCCAACCGCGCTTTGCCAGCGCATAAAGAACCGAGCAACCAACTATACCACCGCCGATAACAATAACTTTGACGTTTTCAACCATATCAATAAGGACCTTAAGTTTTTATCCAACGCTTAGAAGACGGTAATGTGACGTTTTCTTCCAAACGAATTGGAAAATTAGCCCGAACATTGGCATCTGCTTCAGCTGAAATATGTGACGGATAATGGGTAGACATTACATCGGTTACCCGTGTCTTTGCCCGATCCCACATGTCTTTTGATCCTTTATCAATCCATGCTTCAGGGCTATCGCGATCTGCAAGTGAAGGATAGACATATTCGCTTTCCATCAAAGAGTGTGTTTGCGTGCTTCCTAGGAAATGACCCGGGCCTTTCGCCGCTTCTGCAATAACCTCAACCGACAGGCTTTCATCAGTGATTTCAATACCGCGCATCATCCGGCGTATACTGGAAATCATTTCTTCATCGATGACCATAGCCTCTAATGAACAGCCAAGCAGGCTGGCCAGCATACCCGCCGATTCAAAAACAAACGTTGGGCCGCTCATCGCAGCAAGAGCCGTTGTCAGGGCTTTTTCATAACCCGCCTGATTATCAGGTAATTTGGAATCCGCCATACCAGCGGGGCAGCCTGTTGGTAAATTATATGCGCCCATTAATTGCGCGACACCGGCCCCTAACAAGGCCTGTTCACCACTTCCGCCACTCATGGAGCCTGTGCGTAGATCAACCACAAAAGGCCAACCGCTGGCGATAACGGGGTGCCCTGGCTTAACCAAATTGATGGCAACCAATGCGCCTAAAGCTTCAGCCACAGTTTGCACCAATGAACCTGCTAATGCCGCTGGTGCCGTGGCACCAGCCATCGGACCCGTCTGGCTTAAAATAGGCATACCAGCACGTGCAGCGGCGGTCGCAACATTGCTGCTGTCTTCGGCAAAAGTCAGAGGTGAAACGACCGTTGTGGCATGAACGGATAAGAACGGGCGCTTTTTAAAAGCGCCTTCTTCACCAACCATCATATCCAACATTTTGATGATTTCGTGAACATGGTCATCCAGAACGATGCTTGTACCCAGATGTTTGGTGGTCCCTCGTGCGATGGCGTAAACTGTATTCAAATCCAACTCGCGCCAATCAGGTACATCAGTGGCCACAACAGGACGTGCGAACCATTGAATATTTGGGAGCGTATCCATACTACACGACAGTGGGGTGGTTGAGGGTGCCAGATTATGATTTACGGAAGGACTCTTCTTGCTAAACAAGGTCCACCTGATGTTCACCAAAGCCCTGACTACCCTCAAGGATAGATTATCCCCGCATTTACCATTGAGCAACAGCCGCCTTGAAACGATGTGCCTTTTGATCATGGGTATGGTGAATGCCCGAACGGTTAATTTGAGCCATCTCGCTTGTGAATTTCCTTCCGACACCAAGGTTGAAAGCACCTATCGCCGTCTGCAACGCTTTTTTCAGCATGTTAATCTGGGCCCAGATTGGGCGGCACCTTTGCTTGTCAAAATGATAGGGCCCTGCACATCGTGGTATTTGTGTCTGGATCGAACAAATTGGAAAATCGGGCAACGCCATGTCAACTTTCTAGTCTTGGCTCTTGTCACACGCCGCCACCGTATTCCGTTGATGTGGAACGTTTTAGGGCGTGCTGGCAACAGTGATACCGCACAGCGCATTACTCTGATGGAGCGCTATCTATCCGTATTCAAGGTATCCACAATCAAGTAACTGTTAGCTGATCGGGAGTTTATAGGAGGCCAGTGGCTGGATTTTCTGCATAAAAACAACATCCCCTTTGTCATTAGGATCAAAGGCAACCAGATTGTGACCACACAGGACGGGCAAACGCAAAACCTGAGTACTTTGCTGCGCACTTGTCGCGGCAAGCGTGACTTTAAGGCCCGCTTCGGTAACAATAAATCAGGCGGGGCCACGTGGTTTAGCTTTTCTGCAAAGCGCATCAAGGGGGGCGAACTTTTGATCGTCGTCTCCAATCGACCTGCGCATCACGCCCTTACCATCTACAAAAAAAGATGGGCAATTGAGAGCTTATTTGGCGATGCGAAAACACGCGGTTTCAATTTGGAAGACACCCGTCTAACCATTGCAAAAAAACTTGATCTGCTTTTAGGCCTCGTTGCGCTCGCCGTTGCCTGGGCATCTAAAACCGCCGCTAAACTTATAGGGGCCGGGAAAATGAAGCGGAAAAAACACGGGTATTTTGCTAAATCATTCTTTCGAATTGGCTTCGATCAGATTCGCAAGCTGCTCAGGTCAGACCCAACCGCCGCTGTCTCGCCGTGGCTCCTAATTCCAGCTCAAATTAGGAGAGTCGTGTAGTATGGAGCGTATCTGCAAGACGCGCTAGATCATAAAGGTCATTAAGCGTGGATTCGCGGTACTCGTTTGTGTGCGAATCCAACATTTGAACAGCCGCACCGCCCGTTGCAAAATGAACATGACCATTTCGAACTTCAATATCGTTCTCTGGTGTTTGGCCGTGCAAGACAAAGTCACGCCCTGCCCCTGCAATGATATCTTCGACTAATCCGCGCGGAAACAAAAGACGTCCATTTTCATCAAGTGAACAGCCCTTTTCGAGTGCCAAATCACGTACCGTGTCAGTTGCATCTTGAAACCCTACCGTTTCCAAGACATCTAACGCAGCCGAATGAACCCGCTGAACATCATGATCACTTAATGGTTTATACATGCCCCCTTTGGTACCTTCTGGTGCTGGGGCAAAACTAACTGGCTCACGGGCTTGGCGCGCTCTTTTACCACCTGATCGTCTTGATGTTGATCTTGTCATTATAGATCTTTCCATAAATCATATTTGGAGTCCCAAAACATTACATTCTACAAACAGAATCTTAGCGCTTTAGACTTGGTGATCTGGCCCCGCCACAGGCCCAGATCTCTGGCGCCGGGAGAAGACGTCAGTTTTGTAAATATACCATGTGGGTTTGAGTGTACTCATAGAGACCGTGCTTGCCGTCAGCCCCGCCAATGCCAGATTTACGAACACCTGCATGATAGCCTTGCATGGCTTCAAAGTTGTTCCGGTTGATATAAGTTTCACCAAACTTCAGCTCGTTACAAGCGCGCATGGCTGAACCGATGTCACGGGTGTAAATTGAAGACGTCAAACCATAATCACTGTCATTTGCGCGTTCAATCGCTTCGTCCATACCAGAGATAACATTCACAGGCATAACAGGGCCAAAAACTTCGCTTTGCATGATTTCACTGTCTTGAGATACACCCGTGATAACCGTCGGTTTATAATAGTTACCTGTTCCCAAATCTGCAATTTCCCCACCAGTTGTAACGATACCACCAGCGGCTTTCGCGCGGTCGACCATGCCCGCTACTTTGTCGAGACCTGCTTTATTAATAAGCGGACCATAATCCACACTCAGGTCTTCCATTGGATTCCCAAATTTACAAGCTGCCATGGCCGACGTAAGTTTCGTTACAAACTCATCTTCGACTTTTTCTTCGACATATACACGTTCTGCACAATTGCAGACCTGACCTGAATTGATAACTCGAGACGCAACAATCGCGTTAACAGCTAAGTCGATATCAGCATCAGCCATCACAATCGCAGGGGCTTTACCTCCAAGCTCTAGGTTTACTTTTGTGATGTTCTTAGCAGCAGCACTCATAATGCGAGACCCCGTTTCGACAGACCCTGTAAAGCTCAACAAACCCACATCTGGGTTTTCACAAAGAGCAGCACCTGTGCTGGCGCCTTTGCCATAAACCATGTTTACAACACCTGCTGGCAATATCTGTTTGCGCCAGTAAATGTAATTGGGGCAACTTGGCGGGAATTTTCGCAATCCGGTTCAAGTGGGCACATTTGACGCACTCATCATCATGTCCATCTTGAAGATCTTTGGTTTAGATTGCGGCAAATTGACTCGCATTTACATATGAGGATTCCAAAGGCGAAGTATTTTCTGCTCTATAGGGCGATGTTGCCATCGCCTCCACACTCTCTTGATGATTTGTCCAATGCCGCGCTTAAAGATTTGGTTTTCGCGCTCTTTGCTGAGCTTTCAGAGCTGAGGCAGGAAAGGACCGAATTGCGGGACGAGATCAGACAGCTCAAGAAACTTCCGCGACGTCCGAATATCAAACCAAGCGGTCTGGCCTCACAAGACAAGAGCAGCAAGCAGGATTCCGAGCCCAGCGGGGGATCAAAAACAGACGGGAAGCAAAAGAAAAATCGGCGCGGTCCACGACGCAGTAATCTGAATTTACACAAACGCGAGGTCAAGGTCACTCTTGAAGATGTACCTGATGGGTCCACACGCAAAGGCTATCAAGCGCATACCATTCGTGACATCGTGATTTACGCTGAAGAAGTGACTTACCTTCGGGAGGTCTGGCAGTTTCCCGATGGCAGTCGCCGCGTGGCCTCGCTCCCACCCGGGGTGGTAAAGGGCCGCCAGCAGTATGGGAATAATCTGAAGGCCCTGACGATCACGCTGTATCATCAATGCCAGTCCACCGTTGCGCGTATCGCGGCTTTGCTGAATGACATGGGTCTGGACATTTCCGCTCGTCAGATAAAGCGGTTTCTGAACGAAGATATCCAGGGCATTGTCGACGAGCAGCAGGACGTGCTGAGAGCGGGTATGGAAACTGCTGCATGGATCAATGTCGATGACACCGGAGCGCGCCATCAGGCCAAAAACGGCTTCTGCACCGTAATCGGCAATGATCTTTTTACCCACTTCAGATCGACCGGCTCGAAAAGCCGCCTTGATTTTCTTGAACATCTCTGTGCGGGTGACCTGACCTACACCGTCAATGACGAAGCGCTTGACTACATGAGACGCATGAGGTTGCCCGAAAAAACCATAGTGCTTTTTGCCTCACATCCGCATCGGATATTTCGCGGTGAGGACGCGTGGCAGGCCCATCTGGCCACCCTCGGGATTGACCGCATAACGGTGAAACCGGACCCGATAAAAATCGCCACCGAGGGCGCGCTCTGGGGCAGTATCTGCGATGCTGGACGCCTTTCCGATACGGTGATCCTGAGCGACGATGCTGGCCAGTTCAATGTCGGAGATGCTCATGCGCTGTGTTGGGTGCATTTGGAGCGTCTCATTCGCAAGCAACAAAGCACCAACGAAATCCAATTTGCGCGTGTCCAAGCCGTACGAACATCCGTTTGGGACTTCTACCGGGAACTCTCAGCTTTCAGACAAGATCCCTGCGATGCGCAGCGCGAGGGGCTTTCGGCGCGTTTCGACGCGATATTTGAGCAACGAACGGGCGATGCAAATCTCGACAACCTGCTTAGACGGCTGAAGGTAAACAAGGGTGAATTGCTGCGTGTTCTGGATTATCCGAGTACACCCCTGCATTCCAACAGCGCGGAACGCGATATACGGTCTCAGGTCACGAGGCGGGCGGTCTCGCAGGGAACCCGCAGCCAAAGCGGTCGGGCCGCACGCGATGCCGGCCTTGGCGCATTGAAAACCTGCCAAAAACTTGGGGTATCATTCTGGCAATATGCGCGCGCCCGTCTTGGGGTTGCCGGTGCGGTCTGCGTTCCCAGTCTCGCAGACCTTATCATACAGCGCTCAATGGCCAGACAGTTCTCGCCAAGTTGCCACAATTCCAATCATGATATGCGGGGACTGTATGAGTAAATACATCGAATCCGGGCACAAGCGCAATGACCAGGACTTCTATCCGACGCTTCAAGCCAAAGAGATGGTGCGCGACCTCGTTCTTTCTGCAGGCGTCAGCATCCCACCAGTTGCATGGGAACCACATGCAGGCGAAGGCCATTTGGTTGATGCCCTCAAGAATATGAACATCCCGGTATATGCCAGCGACATTGAGCCCCGCGCCAAGGGTATTGTCGAAATGGGCTTTCTGGCTCAGGATCGCCTGCCTTCAGACCAAATTCGATCCATAGTCATGAACCCTCCGTTCAGCTCTTTGGATGCACAACTCGGTCACGCTCTGAAACTCATGCAGCCTGTCACGGGGACAGTCCTGATGCTTGCACGCACATTGCTTACATCCGGTAAAAAGCGGCAGTCAAACTTCAGGAACCATCCACACTTCGCCGCAAAGATCGAAATGGTGGGGCGACCCTTCTGGTTCACAGATTACAGAAACAGCCCAATTCATCCTTACTCCTGGTATCTCTGGGACTTCAGTACAGAGCATCCCCTCCCGGCCATAAAGTGGATTGATCCCCTATAATCTGGTGTTGCGTGCCGCCACCTTTATCTATTCGTTGCAGAAAGGTCGGCCCTGTTGACAGGGTATCGGGGCTTTGCCAAACCCCGCCAAGTTGCCCCAATTACCAGTAAATCCATAAACATTGCAGCGTTGTTTGGCGTCTCTTCGGACGGTTTCAAAACAATCGTATTCCCTGTCACAAGGGATGGTGCCAATTTTCTTGCAATTAGGAAGAATGGGAAGTTCCAAGGCAGAATGCCGCCAACAACACCAATCGCTTGGCGGAATAAAAATATATTCTCGCCCTTGTTATCAGAGGTGACGATTTCGCCTTCAATTCTGCGGGCCCATTCAGCCATATAGTCCAGATAATCAGCTGTGAAGTTGACCTCAACTTCGGCCAATCCCATAACCTTACCTTGCTCGGCGACAATTGCTTTGGCCAATGCAGGCACATTCTCACGAATTTTAGCTGAGAGTTGGCGCAAATAGCCTGCACGTTCGATTGCAGGACGCGCCTCCCATCCGCGCTGTGCTTTTTTAGCAGCAGCAACCGCATCAGAAACCAGCTCAGCTGATGTATCTGGAGTTTCAGAAAGAACCGCCCCAGTTGCAGGGTTCAAAACAGGAATAGCGCCTAAGCCCTTTGTCTCAACAAATGCCCCATTAATATAGTTCTTGTGTTGCATACTCACTTCGCTTCTCCTGATTCATAAGGTTCCGCATTTCGGAACCAGATTTCTGTATTACGATTATTATGCAGCATTAAGTGGGCTGTCAAATTATTTTTGTCTCATTTTAAAAGACAAGTTAACTTGTACAGATTAGGCTCGAAGACCTTTGTGTTTAAATGAATAGAGCTGTGGGCTTACAGGGCTTCAATACGATCAAATGGCTGCATCCACTAAGCCACAGGACTTTTGCCCATCATTTGAAAGCCGCAAAAGTGAAGTTTTTATATCGTTGTTATTGGGAAAAGCAGGTTTCTGGGCCCCGCACCAAGGACAATAGAAGGCTAGATTTGCTCTAGATTGATTTTTTTGTAATTTCCTGCGCAGTCGCAATTAATATTGCCGCATGACTTCGCAATTCTTCTTCTGTTGTTTTTTCAGTCAAAGTCCACAATGAGATGGAAGCCACAACTTCGTCCATTGCATTCCAAATCGGAGCAGCGATCCCCATGACTTGAAAAAACTCTTCCTGAATACACAAACCATAACCGCACGCTCTTATTCCTGCGAGATCTTCTAATAAGGTATCTGTATCTCGGATGGTGTATTCTGTGAAACGTTCGTATTTAAAACCGCCCATTAACTGAGCTCGGCGATCTTCGGGCATAAATGTCAAGAAAACTTTACCTGCTGCCGTGCAATACAATGGCGCATGTTCTCCAGCAGGAGCCGCGTAACGCACAGGTACCGTGTCAAAAGTGCTTAAATAGAGTACGGAATCATTATCGCGAATAGAAAGAGCTACGTTCATTCCAGTTATTTCGCTGAGCTTTTCCAACTCCCCCGAGGCAACCTGCTTAAGATCTTTACGGCGCCAGACTGCGCGCGTCCATGTGCTAAGCCTAGGACCTAGTTCATAAGTCTTGCTGTCACTATCATATTCTGCAAGCCCTTCGGTTAACAGCACCGATAAGATGCGGTGTGCTGAACTTTTCACAAAACCAGAGCGTTCTACGATCTCTGTGAAAACAAGAGGACGGCGTGTATTTGCAAGTATATCAAGAATACTGGCACATTTTGCGACAATGGAACTTTGATTAGCTTTTGCCATTCTTAGCGGCCTCCTGAAAATATTTAGTTTTGTAATTCAGAACTACTTTAGCGCAACACAGATAGCAAGAATAAGCCCATCAAATTCCTGCATCTAAAAGCTCTCTACGTAAAAAATAATTGACACTATGCCATTTTACTGCTTGTTTTACTTTACTGAACATATGTTCTGCATTATAGAACTAATAACTACATACACTCACTGCAGTCAAAATTCAACGGAAACAAATATACAAACTGGGAGACAATAATGAAATTAACGAAAACCCTTACAGCAATAGCTGTCGCACTGGCTGCAACAACAAGTGCTGCATCTGCGCTGGACGAACTTGTTGTGGCTTATTTCTTGGAATGGCCAACACCAAACCAATTCGCACAACAAAATGAACTGTACGAAGAGGTATTGGGCGTTCCAGTAAAATGGGTGTCTTTTGATGCAGGTACTGCCATGTCTGCAGCTATGGCATCTGGTGATGTCCACATATCTTATTCACAAGGTGTCACACCTTTCTTGGTTGCAACAGCTGCGGGGCAAAACCTCAAAGCAGTTGATGTTTCGGCCACTTATTCTGACAATGACAACTGTGTTGTGCGGGCTGGTTTGGAAATTGATAAAGACAATGCTGGCGCAGAATTACCAGGCAAGCAAGTTGGTGTTCCCCTTGGAACCGCTTCACATTCTGGCTTTTTGGCACAAATGAAACACTTCGGTGTCGATATTGCATCCCTGAAAATTGTCGATATGGCACCCGTTGACAGTGCCGCTGCCTTTGCCGCTGGCAATTTAGATATGGCTTGCGGTTGGAGTGGCCCGCTACAACGCATGAAGCAACATGGTAATGTTTTGCTTGAAGGTGCGGAAAAAGATGCGGTTGTTGGCCGCGTATTTGATCTGGTAACTATTCCAGCAGAATTTGGCGAAGAAAACCGAGAAATCATTGAAAAATTCTTGGCGGTGAACATCAAGATGGAAACGATGTACCGCGCCGATAAAGAACCAATGCTGGCCGCAATGTCCAAAGCCTCAGGCATGGATATGGAAGGGTTAAAAACAACAATTGCTGAATTCAGATACTCTACCCCAGAAGAAAAGCTTTCAAGCTACTGGTTTGATGGAGGCGTTGTAAAACACCTTACTGGCGGCGCCGCTGCTTTGGAGGAAGCAGGCCAAATAACCGCTTTGAAAGATTATGCTCCACTTGTTGATAGCTCATTCTATGAAGCAGCCTCTAAAATAGATTTAAACTAATCTGATATAAACCACTGAATGAATGCGGTGCGGCAGTTGAAGAATTGCCGTGCCTTTTCTTTTAACAACATGGATGGTTTTGTTCGCGTTTAAAATAAAAGGCAGCACATGCTAGTGCTGCCTTTTTATGAGTCCATATAGGGAGAAAATCAGGGACTCATTATCGTTATTGTTTCATTTGCAAGGTAAGCGTCGATACATCAACTTACAGGAACAATTAATGTAGGTATTCTTGCACGGCGAAGAACACGTTTAGCTACAGTTCCTAAGAATGTGTGTGTTATCCCATGATCATGTGCGCCAAGAACGATCAAATCACATTTTAAGTCATCGGCCCGCCGTAAAATCGCCTCTGCTGGATGTCCTTCAATAACTTCTATCGAAGCAATTTGTTCACGAATAGCTTGATCTTCATCAGCTAATCCATCCCAGAAACTTTGCTGTCGTTTCGCTAAAGCTGCCTTTGAGACAGACATGCGTTCAGATAAAGCTTTACGACGTTCTTCTTTGTCTTGAATGAACATTTGTATGGTCATTCGAGCTTCGCTGGATAAAGCTTCACTTACATGAAGAATATGTAATTCAGCTCCAGTGATTTGAGCTAAACTCGCAGTATGATGAAGCGCATACGTAGAATTTTCTGACATATCTGTTGCAAACAGAATATTAGTAATGGCGGGTTTCATCTGAAACTTCCTTTCTGTGTAATAGTCATATCAATACCCAAAGAAACGGGGCAACCAAAGTGAGATTTCGGGAAAGAATGCTATTATAAATATTGCAAGCGTATTGATTGCTGCAAATGGTAACGCACGCACCGATATCTCTTCAATTGTGATTTTCGATATCCCCGATGCAATGAATAAGTTCTCGCCCAACGGTGGGGTTTGAAATCCAATACCCAAAGTACAGATCATTACGACACCAAAATGTACTGGGTCGATGCCCATGCTGTACGCAACAGGTAACATCACAGGAACCAGTATCAAAATCGTGGCCAATGTTTCCATAAACATCCCGACGAACAACAAGAAAAATATGATCAAGGTCCATACAACATAGATGTTATCTGTGAATGACAACAAACCTTGTGCAATCACTGCAGGTATCTGATTTTCAACCAATACGCGGCCAAATACAGTCGCAGTAAACATGATCAACAACACACGACCAGTTAGCCAAGTTGTTGTCTCAAGTGCTCCAAATAATTTTTCCCATGTCAATTCGCGGTAGAAGAACGCACCAACAATTAAGGTATAAAAGATTGCTACAATCGCCGCTTCTGTTGGTGTGAAAAATCCTGAGTAGATACCGCCCAAAATAACAACTGGTGCCATTAAGGCCCAGAAACCACGGTACATTTCGCACCAAATTTCACGTGCAGACCAACCATCTGTCGTTCCTACATAGTTGTTTTTCTTCGCCAAGAAGTAGTTCATTGTCAACAAACTGCCCGCAATTAAGAATGCTGGCAGAAAGCCTGCGATGAACAATTTAGGAATAGACACCGTTTGGAAAACACCATGTTCAGCAACTGCTGCTGGGGGGGGTGGCATACCAAGTGCTGCAATACCGAAAATGATAAGTGGAATCGAAGGTGGGATTACAATACCTAAACCGCCTGCAGATGCAGTGATAGCCGAAGCATATCCTTTACTGTACCCACGGTCGATCATTGCTGGGATCATTAACATGCCCACAGCAGCCGTCGTTGCAGGCCCAGAACCAGAAATAGCTCCAAAAAACAAACAAGCCATTACTGCGGCGGCAGACATGCCACCTGTAAATGGGCCCGCAAAACTTTCGGCTACGTTAATTAATCGCCTTGATAGCCCCGCCGCTTCCATTAAAGCTCCTGCCAGGATAAAGGCAGGCAATGCCATTAACGGGAAGGACCCCACAGAGGTAAAGGCTATTTGAACAAACTTAATGGGGTTATCCCCAAGATAGAGGAACGTTGCAAGTGTTGAAACACCTAGTGCCACAGTGATTGGGGCGCCTATAAGTAACAATGTCAGGAACGATCCAAAAAGGATTAAGATGATAGTACTTTCCATATTTATATTCCCTGTATTACTTAGCTTTTTGATCAGCAGATTTAGATGTATTTGCTTCGAGCTGGATCTGAACCGCTTCTAGGTCAATCGCATCTGGATCTCTCATATCTTCACCAAGTATTATTTTTTTGTAATTCACTTGCAGGATACGGATCGTCATCAAAGTGAACGCAATCGGCAATACAATGTAGACCCAACTTAGATGGAATCCCAAAGTTTGTGATGATTGAAATTTATTCATTTTGTTGAATATGAAATCGATCGCAAGGTAAACAAATGTCACATTGAAAGCTAACCAAAATAAATCCGCGAATGCTTCAATATATTTTATGGCACCCGGTCGTAAGAACTTAAACTGGAATGTAACCCGGTTATGTGCTCCCATTTTTGCAGCGTAACTTGCCCCAAAAAACACAAACCAGACAAACATATAAATGGATAGTTCTTCGACCCATGAAAATGAAAACGCAAACAGTGTTCTTACGATAACTTGTAAAAACAACAGACAGACGAAAATTGCCAATAAGGTGCGGCAGATGTAACTTTCAATATTATCAACTATGTACCAGAAATTCTTCATCATTCCCTCTTTTCTATTGGCAAAGGCGCCATATGGCGCCTTTGCTTTTTAAATTTTAGAATTATTCTGCAACTGGGTCGCGGCCAATTTCTTTCAAAACAGCATTTAGTTTTCCAACGCCACCAATGCTTTCATAGAATTTTGGCCAAACAGCTTTCGTTGCTAGATCAATAAATTCTTTCTCATCATTTTCTGGAACAGAGATTTCCATGCCATTTTCAACCAAGATGTCTTTGATTTCTGCTTCTTTATCACGCAAGAACTGTGCAGATGCAGCAGTAGCAGCTTTACCAGCCTCTAGAATAGTTGCTTGATCGTCAGCTGATAGCTCTTGGAACACCTGCTCTGAAACAATCAAAGGCTCGATTGAAAAGATATAACGGATTTCAGTTACATATTGTTGAACTTCATAAAACTTCATAGCATTGATTGTTGTGTATGGATTATCTTGACCATCAACAACTTTGGTTTGCAAACCTGCAAAAGTTTCAGACCATGCCATAGGTGTTGGGCTGATACCCCAAGACTTATATGTATCAATCATGATTTCATTGGCACTTCTCCGCTTTGTTGAGTAGATTTAGGATTTCAAATAGAGCATAGATTGATTATCTGGAATGGATGATTGTCTAATTTTGAGTTTGAAGTATTCGGTATCCTTGATGCCTCTGGCTCGCTTACGGATCATTCCTATACTGACATTACCAGCCTCTATCCTGGCGCTTGTGAGCTTGTGTTTGGCGTAGTTGCAGATGCCCACACAATGTTTCCGTAGGGATTTCGCGAACTTTTTTAGATAGAGCATCTGTGACTGATCTGCTATCAGGCACCAACGTTCCAGTTGCTCCGCCATCGCCTCAAATGAAGCGGCACTCCACAGCAGCTGAAGCTGTTCTTTCAAGACGTAAAGTGCATTCAGGTTGCTATTGCTCTCCAGCAACCTTTGCAGCTTGTCACTTTGTTTTTCACTCAACTTATCCGCATTTTTGAGCAACAGATAATGCGTCCCTTTCATCAACTCTTTACCACTTGGATCGGCCTTTCTGAACTCAAGTCGACGCTGATTATGGATAGCTTTGCTGTAGTTTTTCATGACGTGGAAACGGTCAAATACTATGTCGGCCAACGGCAAGGACTCTCTGACAGCCTTTTGGTAGGCAGGCCCCATATCCATCGCTACGGCCTTTATTTTGCAGGCTGTATCTGGTTGCAGTTGTTTCAAAAACCTTGAAAAAACCTCGGCAGTTCGGCCTGCTTCAACCCAGATCAGATGACCGCCAACCATATCGTAGACCACCGTCATGTAGTCATGACCTTTCGCCCGGGCAACTTCATCTACACCAATATATTCCAAGCCAGTTAGCTCTGCAGGATCAAGCGTAGGGAGAGTTTCAATAATACCAGCGGACTAATTAAATGACCCTTGCCCATTCTCGAGTTGTGATTGAAGTTATTCTGTCGGGATCGTTTGCAAAGAAGTTCCAAGCTTGGGTGCATTTGTCGAGGATTTCCTCATAGGTGTCGAAGACGGAGATGGCAAGTTTGTTGGCACGAATATATGCCCAAACGTTTTCCATAGGATTCAATTCTGGTGAGTATGCAGGCAGTTTTGCGAGTGTGATGTTGTTTGGCACCCGCAAACATTTTGCACCATGCCAACCAGCCCCATCAACGATGAGCAGGGCATGTGCACCAGGCGCAACCATTTTAGCGATTTCATCCAGATGTAACCCCATAGCCTGAGCGTTGACGTAGGGCAGGATCAGGCCTGCAGCAGTTCCTCGTGCGGGGCAAGCAGCACCAAAAATATAGCTCCATTTATATCGCGTATCGCGCGGTGCGCGCGGGCGGGTTCCGCGTTTGGCCCATTTGCGGGTAATAGTTCCCTGTTGTCCAACACGGGCTTCGTCTTGAAACCAAATTTCCAGAGGCTTTTCCTTCGCATGCTCTGGCAGGATATCAGTCACAAAGCTGGTAAAGTTTTTTTAAAAGCCTCCTGCGCCGCAGCATCAGTTTTTGGGTGCTCCGGGCGTACAGAAAGACGGCGGAACCCATGCTTGGCCAAGTACCTGCCGATTGTACGTTCGTGCAAGCTCACGCCAAATTCCTCTTCAACGCGAGCCTTTAAATCAGCACAACGCCAACGCACTACACCATCTTTTTCAGGGTTGGGTCCAGCCTCTACCCAAGCCA
Source organism: Amylibacter sp. (assembly GCA_965206885.1). Lineage (GTDB taxonomy): Bacteria > Pseudomonadota > Alphaproteobacteria > Rhodobacterales > Rhodobacteraceae > Amylibacter. The sequence goes on from CBDBLJ010000019.1 coordinate 1,223,295, forward strand.
CAAATTGCGCCTGTTGTTTTTGGGACAAACGTGGCTTCGCCCCTTTACCCCCAAGATCGGAAAGTCCCTCAATTCCAGACGCGTTGTAACGATGAACCCAATCTCGCAGTGTTTGACGATCCATGCCGCTGCTACGGGCCGCCGTCGCACGATCCACCCCATCAAGCACCATGGCTATGGCAAGTAGACGCCGCACAACGCGACCATTCTTCGTTCGTTTCGCTAAACAGCGCAAATCTTTCGCAGACATATCTGTGCGCGTAATTTTTACGGCTCCACCCATGAGTACCTCCATAATTCTGAAAGAACATTGATTCAGAGTTTTGGAAAAGTTGAAACTACAAAGTGGGTCAAATATTTGGTCAGCTGGTATAAGGTATGCCCTGTCGATATTCTTGACCGTTTCCCATCGTATATCCAAATGTCTGGAAACCGCTTGAATAGACATATGCCGACATAATCCACTGATCAGTCGGCAAAATCGGTGAGTGAAACGGCACCCTTTATCAACAAAATCACACCCCTCAATGCGGCGTTCGCCCTTGTTAATATAAACCTGCGCCAGCTCAATCTCGACCACACAAGGAGTAAGCATCAAGGGAACCCCCTCTATTTTGGTCTGACTTGAGCTGCGATTATTGCGCGAGGCTGGCGATGTGGCTGGCGTGATATGAGGATTTTTCTGATGATCAAGCGACGGGGTGGCCGAGGTTCCAAGTAAACATCAACGCTGCATTATCTGATCGTTGATTCGTTGGGCCAGCTTTCGGGCTTTGGGTGTGTCCAGAGCCTCAAGTTGGACACCTCGATTAACCGCTAATTCCAGAGGTATTTGATAGGCATTTTTTACGGCAGGCTGCTTTTTGACGCAAAAAAAGCCTGTTTTGTTCCGTTTTATGCGGCATTCATGCTTTATGGAGCCGCCTGAGCGGGTATTTCTGAATTCTAGACGGATTCAGGCTGTGGCTTGCCGTCGTTCATGGAAGATGAGACGCTTCATATTGTAGGTTATGTTGGCGAGTGTCATCTTTGTTGTGGCGCGTTGAATTCCGATGGTTCTAATGGATAAATCCATCGGGCCCTTCTGATGACCAAAGACATGCTCGACACAGGTGCGAAATATAGAACGTGTCGCATTACCGCGCTCGATGTGTTTGGGCATTGGTTTGCCTTTTGGTTTTTTACGGTGGATGTGGGAGAAAAATCCATTGGCCTTAAGCCATGCCTCATTGCTCTTGGTGCGGTAAGCTGTATCGGCCCAAACCTTGCCAGAACGATTGTCCTTGGTGAGCACTGACGCCAACTCATGACCGTCATAGCGCGCTGCATCTGTTGTTTTTTCACCTCTGATAAACCGAAACTTACGGTCAATGCTGATGTGGTTTTTATAGCCAAAGTGAGGTACGGAAATATCAACTAACCCCGCATCTTTCTCACCCGTCTTGGTCGTTTTAGCCTTGCTATACTTGACCATCCACCGTGCGTCGGTGTCCTTCTGTGCCGCCTTGGCTGGATTATCAGGCCAGATATCTTTTGCATCTTCGCCAGCCTTGGCGCGGGCTTTCTCGCTTGAAGTCATACGTTGGCGTGGGGCTGCAATCAGCGATGAGTCTACAATTTGTCCCCCAGTTTGTTTGTAACCCCGATTACGTAAATGATCCTCAAAGGTTGCAAACAAATCAGTCAACACACCCGCTTGGGTCAACTTCTCCCGAAACACCCAAATGGTCTTTTGATCTGGCGTCGGCTCCCCAATTTGCAAACCAAGAAAACGCAACCAGCTAAAACGATCGCGGATCAGAAACTCCATCCGCTCATCACTTAAATTATGCATCGACGCTAATATCAAAATCTTAAACATCATAACCGCATCATAGGGCGGACGACCCCCCTGTGGACGCTCTCCATAGTTAAGTGCACTTGTCAGTGCACACCGAAACATCTCAAAATCCACATGCTCAGAAAGCGCGACAAGTGGGTCGCCTGTTTTAGACAAACGCTCAAGATGATCAGAAAAATCAAACAATCCTGCTTCGTGCATCAAAATATCCTCCTGAAAATATTGAATCACAAAATACACCTAAAAGATAGGTTTTTAGAGGTGTCCAGTTCACTTGCGATGAGGCACCGGTGAGGCGGATTTTCCAGTGCGTATCTTCCGATTTCAACAACGATGTCGTCATCGGCGACAGTTAAAAGCGCTTCGATCTTTTGGCTGGTTGGATTTTTCCGGAACTCGGCAAGCAATCCTGCCCTTGCGCTGATATGGCCCAGATTCCCCGCCACTGTCAGAGCGGTTCGTCGGACTGAAGGGTCTGGGTCGCTGAACCCGATTTCCAAGGTGCTTCGCTGTGGGCTGTTCGATTGTATAAGGATGAAGGCTTGGGCACGGACTGTTGGTGCGCCGTGTTCCAGCCATGGCAAGATTTGTGCCTGAGGCAGCTTCAAGCCCACGCTCACAGCGGCTTGCAACACAAACGGGAGCAAGCTGTCGGGCAAGTCCTGTGCGCCAAGGATCTTGCTGATTTCTTTTTTTGCAGCTTCATTCCCAATGGCGCGAAGAGTTTCCAAGGCAAGCTTTTGTTCTGGTAAAGGGGTCGCAATTCCGAACCCCTTAAACCGGTTCCAAAGCGCGACGAGACCCGGAACGGCTATATCTCCCAAGCCCCGTTCCACAATCTGGGCGCACAGCAGGTCGACGTTGGACAGTGTAGCCTTTGCCGTCTTCTCGACGAGGTCTTTGTCGGACAAGCCTTCAAGGTTTTCAACGCCCAAGTCGTGCTGTGAGGTATCTGGCCCTTGCCAATTCCCGCGCTCTTCAAACAGATCCCCTTGCTCTGGGAGTGCCGCTGAATCACGGGGGCCGATCATGCCGCTATAACGCTTTGTTCCCGCTCCTCGATCATCTCCTGATAGGCCCACGGTAGGAGATCTTGCATACGGTTTGCGGGATGATCCTGGATGCGCTCGAGCACCCATGCGAGCCAGGCTTCGGGATTGACGTTGTTCATCTTGGCGGTTTCGATGAGGGTGTAGGCTATGGCGGCGGATTTTCCACCTGCCTCTGATCCCATGAACAGGTAGTTCTTACGTCCAACGGCCACAGGGCGCACCGCACGCTCGGCTGTGTTGTTGTCGATTTCCAGAAAGCTGAACCGCCCCTAGTTTACCGGAGTCAAAAAAGCACGGAGACTAGAAGAATGACGAATGGAAATTCAGGAAATAGATTTACGCCAGAAATACGCGCACGAGCGGTATGCCTGGTGTTAGAAAATGAGGCTGATTATACGAGCAGAACACAAGCTGTTTTATCGATTGCAAAGAAGATTGGCTGCAATGGTGATACGCTACGTGTGTGGGTTCGAAATCACGAAATTGAAATAGGATTACGCAATGGGGTTACACAAGCGGAGCGTGATGAGTTAAAAATCCTCCAGCGAGAAAACAAAGAGTTACGGCAAGCGAATGATATTTTGCGTAAAGCGTCGGCTTTTTTCGCAGCGGCGGAGCTCGACCGCCTACGGAAGAAATGATTATGTTCATAGATAAACATCGTACAAGCTATGGCGTCGGGTCTATTTGTAAAGTTTTACCAATAGCGCCATCCACCTATTTTTATGAGCGGTCTATAATGCTGGATCCCAGTAAGTCTCCAGAACGCCGCAAACGAGATGTTGTTTTGATCACAGAAATCGACCGTGTTTTTAAAGCTAGTGGTAAACGTTATGGGGCTGATAAGATTTGGCATCAACTTCGCCATGAAGGGTTTGATATTGCACGTTGTACAATTGAGCGCCTTATGAAACAGATGGAAATACAAGGCGTTGTACGTGGTGGCAAGGGGATTAAAACTACACAGAGTAACAAGGCGCAGCCTTGTCCTAAGGATAAGGTAAATCGTATATTCACAGCTCCCGCACCTAACGTTTTGTGGGTCGCTGATTTCACCTATGTCAGTACGGCCATTGGGTTTGTATATGTTGCTTTTGTGATTGATGTCTTTGCACGATATATCGTTGGATGGAAGGTCTCACATTCTCCGAATACGGCTTTGGTCTTTGATGCTCTGAACCAGGGTATCCACGCTCGAAACCCTCAATCTGGCCAGTTGATCCACCACTCAGACAGAGGCGTTCAATATTTGTCGATCAAATATACAGAAAAATTAATCGATGCTGGAATTGAGCCATCCGTTGGGAGCGTTGGTGATAGTTATGATAATGCACTCGCTGAGAATATGATCGGATTGTACAAGACCGAAGTGATTGAACATCAAGGACCATGGCAAGGTAAAAGTGATGTCGAAATGGCAACTCTAACTTGGGTTGATTGGTACAACAATGACAGGCTCTTTGGGCCAATCGGATATATACCACCTGCACAAGCTGAAAGGAATTTCTATGAAACCCTAAATCAATATGATATTGCTGCAGAATGACGGACTAAAATCACTCCGGTAAACTAGGGGCGGTTCAAGCCATTGTCGAGATAGGGCCGCGCCTTTGGCATGCGCGCGAGCGCATATCTGATCGCCTTGGCCAGCGGCGTCTTAACGGAGATCTTGCCCAGCTGCTCCTTGAGCCAGATTTCCAACTCATCAAAGATCGGCTTGGCATATTCCTGACGCAGGGCCACGCGCTCAGCAGGCGCCAGACCCCGCGCTTGTGCCTCAACATCATAGAGCTTTCGAATGCGCAGAACGGCTTCGCCCGCCACGGGCAGCTTCAGACTTTCAAACAGGCTATAAAAATCCCGCCGAACATGGGCCATGCAGGCCATCTCTTTGACGCGCCCCGTCCGATAGGCGTCATTATACCCAGCATAGGCATCCGCATGGGCATAGCCCTTGTAGGGCTTGAGATGTTTGCTCGGATGTTCTGCGCCCCGGTTGGTGGAGAACTGATACCACACCGCCGGTGGTGCGCCGCTCGCCCAGGCGCTCTCATCTCTGGCATAGACCCAGAGCCGCGCGGTTTTTGTCTTGTTATTACCGCGTCCCTTGCCCTTTTGGAGCAGTTTGACCGTGGTGTCGTCCATGAAGATCGCTTGCGCCTCAAAAACGTGATCCCGGATGGCATCAGCCACGCGCTCCAACAGCTTAGTGCATTTGCCGACCCAGTTGGCCATGAGCGACCCGCTCAGATCGATGCCTTCATTCTCAAACATCTGGCTCTGTCGATACAGCGGCAGATGATAGCCGTATTTGCAGCACAAGATGTGGGCCATCAACGCAGGGCCGACAAAGCTCTTGGGAATAGGACGGCTTGGCATCTCCGCCTGAACCACCTTCTCACAACAGGTGCAGGCCAGTCGTGGGCGCTCAAGTTGTTTTACGACGTAATGGCCGGGCACATATTCCAGTTCTTCCATCACATCTGTCCCGAGCACTTTGAAGCTGCCACCACAGTCGGTGCAAGCATCACTGGGCGTGATGGTCTTTTTGACCCGCTTGAGCCCCTTGGGGAAAGGTTTGCGCTTGCGCGGGGTACGCGGCGGCTTTGTGGTCTCAGCGTCAGAGGGCCCATTCTCATCATCCGTCTCAGCGGCTTGTTCGATTTCAAGATCTTCAAGGATCAGCGCCAGCGCCAGCTGTGTGCTGCTTTCTGACTTTGAACCGAAGCGATGTTTTTTATGTCCGTGCAATTGCAGGCGCAGATCGGCAATCAGGGTATCTCTGCTCATAATGGCAAGCGCATGGGCGGCGCGCTCCGCAGCAAGAGCCGCTTCCATCTCATTTTCAAGGCGCTTTTGCGCTGTGGCATGGCTCAACGACAGCCCCAACAACTCCGCGTCTTTACGAGCCAATTCCGCCGCTTGTGCGGCCACAAACGCCTGCACGTCAGGGGGCAAATCAGCCAGATTTGGAGGGGTCTTACTCATGCCACTCCTTACCAAATCAAGGGCCTCATGGGAATCCCAAAACGTCAGAAATACCCATAAAACATTGCCTCTAACCTACCATCTTGGGTCGCCATGTCTTGAGCGGCATACGCCAATCCAGACCTTCCATCAGCATCGCAAGCTGCGCACGGCTCAGGTTGATCTTACCTTCCTGAGCAGAGGGCCAGATAAACCGACCCCGTTCAAGGCGCTTGGTAAACAGGCACGCGCCCTGACCATCCCACCAGATCATCTTGATCTGATCACCGCGTCGCCCTCGGAACAAAAACAGATGGCCGGAGTAAGGATCACCCCCCACGGCAATCGCTTGAAAAAGTGGGGATTCCCTTAGCGGGTGATATGTGATTCTCTGGTCATTGAAATGACATTCGGAGCCTCCCATGATCTCAGCCAATATCCTCGACCATTTTTCTGCCATTGAAGACCCACGCCAGAGCTGGAAAACTGTTTATCCACTACCCGAAATCCTACTGATTGTGCTCTGCGGTGTTATGGCTGGTGCTGATGATTTTGCCGAAATAGCCCGATGGGCGGACCGAAAATTGAAATTCTTGCGTGGGTTTCTACCCTTCAAAGATGGCATCCCATCTCATGACACGCTCAATGATGTGATGAACGCGATTCCCGCTGACCTGTTTAGCGAATGCTTCGTTTCCTGGGTTGCGGCCTTGCGCGATGGCGATGATGAGATCGTGGCAATTGACGGCAAGTCGTCACGCCGTGCGCATGGTGAGGATGGCCGCGCCCTGCATCTGGTTTCAGCTTGGGCAACGCGTCAGAGATTGGTCTTGGGGCAAGAATCCTGTGACGAGAAAGAGAATGAAATCAGCGCGATACCTCGACTACTGGCGCGGCTTGAGTTGAAAGGCGCGCTGGTCACGATTGATGCAATGGGCTGCCAACACGGTATTGCTGCGGCGATCCTCGCACAAGGCGCAGACTATCTTTTGGCGCTTAAAGGCAACCAAAAATCACTGCATGAAGAGGTGAGGCTCTATTTCGACCAGACCAGTGGTTTGGAAACCCATGAAACCACCGATGCCGATCATGGGCGGATAGAAATCCGTCGTGCCTATGTCAGTCATGATGTAGAGTGGCTGCGCCCTGATCGGTCTGAGCCTGGCGCACCAAGGTTTCCAGGCCTCGCCGCTATCGGCATGATCGAGGCCGAGGTCAAACACAAAGGTAAAACCAGTTTCTCGCGACGTTACTATCTGTCCTCCGCACCGCTCTCAGCCAAGCAATTCCTGCGCGCCACACGCGCCCATTGGGGTGTGGAAAATCGCCTGCACTGGGTGATGGATGTGGTGTTTCACGACGACCTGATGCGCTTGCGGACCCAAAATGGCCCCGCCAACATGGCTCTGATGCGACATAGTGCAATCAACATCTTCAAGCAAGTCGGCGATACGGCCAGTCTGAAAATACGAAGAAAAACAGCCGCTTGGGATGATAGTTACCTAAAAGCCGCAATCAAAGGTGAAGGCTGAAATCTTCAAGCGATTGCCGTGGATCACCCCCCAGAACCTGCTCGGTCTGAACGGCCAGACCGTTGAACCCGCGCCGCATGTCAGTCACCCCCGCCGCCAGCCAGATCTTTGCATCCGCCAGTACCGGGATCATGCCGCCAGCCCACGCGCCAATTCCAGCACAAAGCCCGCATCAACCCCACCGCTCACGCTCAGCTTGCGCCCATTCTCCAAAGTGATCTCAATCTGGGGACTGGTTGTAAGCTGCGCTTCTGGCAGCACAGATGAAACATCAGTATCACTGTTTGCCACTTCGACTGGTATGAAGCCGGTATCACCCGACGCGTCCGGCTGGAACCGCGCATCACCGCGCCACGCGTAAATCCGGCGGGGTGGCACATCATGACGCCGCGAGACCATCGGAACACTCACGCCATCACCTTGGCTCTCCGCCACTAGCCGTCGCTTAAAATCATCCGTGTATTTGGAACCTCGCCCAGCCCGTCGCTTGCTCATCAGAAAAATCCTCATATCGCGCCAACCAAACCGCCAGCCTCGCGCAATAATCGCATCTCAAATCAAACCAAAATAGAGGGGGTTCCCTTGATGCTTACCACAAGGATACCCAAAAAGGGGGATGTCGTTTACTTGTCGGCGGACATGCTGGTTGATGCTTCCCTTCTGGCCTGTAGCAGGGTCTATAGCCCTCCTACGCGCGTCTCGGCTGCAGTGAATGACAATCTGGACACCTCGATTAACCGCTAATTCCAGAGGTATTTGATAGGCATTTTTTACGGCAGGCTGCTTTTTGACGCAAAAAAAGCCTGTTTTGTTCCGTTTTATGCGGCATTCATGCTTTATGGAGCCGCCTGAGCGGGTATTTCTGAATTCTAGACGGATTCAGGCTGTGGCTTGCCGTCGTTCATGGAAGATGAGACGCTTCATATTGTAGGTTATGTTGGCGAGTGTCATCTTTGTTGTGGCGCGTTGAATTCCGATGGTTCTAATGGATAAATCCATCGGGCCCTTCTGATGACCAAAGACATGCTCGACACAGGTGCGAAATATAGAACGTGTCGCATTACCGCGCTCGATGTGTTTGGGCATTGGTTTGCCTTTTGGTTTTTTACGGTGGATGTGGGAGAAAAATCCATTGGCCTTAAGCCATGCCTCATTGCTCTTGGTGCGGTAAGCTGTATCGGCCCAAACCTTGCCAGAACGATTGTCCTTGGTGAGCACTGACGCCAACTCATGACCGTCATAGCGCGCTGCATCTGTTGTTTTTTCACCTCTGATAAACCGAAACTTACGGTCAATGCTGATGTGGTTTTTATAGCCAAAGTGAGGTACGGAAATATCAACTAACCCCGCATCTTTCTCACCCGTCTTGGTCGTTTTAGCCTTGCTATACTTGACCATCCACCGTGCGTCGGTGTCCTTCTGTGCCGCCTTGGCTGGATTATCAGGCCAGATATCTTTTGCATCTTCGCCAGCCTTGGCGCGGGCTTTCTCGCTTGAAGTCATACGTTGGCGTGGGGCTGCAATCAGCGATGAGTCTACAATTTGTCCCCCAGTTTGTTTGTAACCCCGATTACGTAAATGATCCTCAAAGGTTGCAAACAAATCAGTCAACACACCCGCTTGGGTCAACTTCTCCCGAAACACCCAAATGATCTTTTGATCTGGCGTCGGCTCCCCAATTTGCAAACCAAGAAAACGCAACCAGCTAAAACGATCGCGGATCAGAAACTCCATCCGCTCATCACTTAAATTATGCATCGACGCTAATATCAAAATCTTAAACATCATAACCGCATCATAGGGCGGACGACCCCCCTGTGGACGCTCTCCATAGTTAAGTGCACTTGTCAGTGCACACCGAAACATCTCAAAATCCACATGCTCAGAAAGCGCGACAAGTGGGTCGCCTGTTTTAGACAAACGCTCAAGATGATCAGAAAAATCAAACAATCCTGCTTCGTGCATCAAAATATCCTCCTGAAAATATTGAATCACAAAATACACCTAAAAGATAGGTTTTTAGAGGTGTCCATCTTAACACCGCCGTCATCCATGAATAAGTTCAGATAGATGTGAGACTGTTTTTTTGTTGCCAAGATTTAGGCGGCCTCGGAGACTGAGTATTGTAAAAAACCAACTCACGAGGCCAATATGCAAATCATAAGACTGCACAAGAACGTTTATAAACTTTATGCTTGGGCGCGGACACAAGAATGTTTGGATGCGTACCGTATCAAATACGAAGACACGGTTCGGCAATGGGAAGCTTTACGCGCAGAGGGTGTTTCTCTAGCAAAATGCGCTGAATTTGTCGGCATCTCTCGGTCTACTTATTATCGCTACAAGCGGGTTTTGAAGGATTTGGCGCAAGGGATTATGCCGCCATCAAAGGCCCCAAAACACCGCAATAAGTCACAGTGGGGTGAGGCAGAAAAACAGTTGGTGCTCGAAATTCGCCGCGACAATAAAACCTACGGTAAGGAAAAAATAGGGGCCATCTTGCGGCGCGATAAAAACCAAATCATAAGCGATAGCACCGTGGGGCGTATCTTGGGTTTTCTACGCAAGAAAGGCCTGATTACACGATCAAGGTCTGCACCACAAAAGCGCAAGCGTAACTTCTCCAAGGGCCACGCCAAAGGATGGAAATATAAGGATTACAAAGATATAGAGATTGGAGAACGTGTGCAGATCGACCACATGACTGCCACGAAAAACGGCGTCACCTGCAAGCACTTTCAGGCCTGGGAACGGCGTAGCAAGCACATCCACGCGCAAATTTATTCGAATGCCACCGCACGCTCTGCCAAACGGTTTTTGGAAGAGCTTGTGGAAATAGCTCCCTATAAAATCCTCTCAATTCAAGTTGATGGTGGCTCCGAGTTTATGGCCGATTTTGAGACGGCGTGTGAGCAGATGAAAATCCCGCTCATTGTATTGCCGCCAGCCAGACCGAAATACAATGGTGGCGTTGAGCGTGGAAACCGCACCTTCCGCGAGGAATTCTATGATTGTTGTGATCTGATTGCCGATAGCATTGGAGCTATGCGGTTTGAACTGAGAAAAGCTGTCGAAAAATATAACACATTCAGACCACATCACGCCTTGAAAGGTAAGACACCCATGGAGTACCTTCGAATCACTCAGGCCGAAGCCGCGTGAGTCTCAAAACACATGAACCTATACATCCAGTTTAATTTCATTTACACGTTGCCCTTTGAGGCCTAAAATATGCTGCGAGATGTTGATTGTCATATACCTGCTCTATGTAAAGTTATCAGAAACCATACATATCAACAGGTTACTTGGCGGTCGGCATCTTTTTCTACTCAACAAAGCGGAGAAGAGCCATTTCATTCTTAGGAACACGAATAACGAGGCCCTTTAAGTCTGCAACTGATTTAACTGGTTTTTTAGAGTTAGTCAGAACGCGGAAACCTGTATAAGTCCAAGCAATAATCCGAACGCCAGCGTCGTTGATTGTGTTTTCTGTAAGCTCTTTACCAATCGGGCCTTGCGTTAATTTTTCCGCATCTTCAAGGCTTAGAATTACATATGGTAATGTAAATACACCTACAGATGGTGAAAACGGAGTGATGTTGTTAATCGCCAACAATGACATATCAAGTGTGCCAATTGCTGCTTCGTTAACAGTATCTTGTTCCGAACCAAGTTGGCCGTTTAAGAACAACGTCGCTGTGTGCTTACCACCAGATAGTTCTTCCAGTGCTTTTTTAAATCCTAAGCCAGTAGCTTCTTGGCTACTACCGCCACTATCACCAACAGCAATTTTGAAATTCTTCGCTAAAGCAGGTGTTAGTGCCATCAAAGATGCAACCGATGCAACCGTAGCTATTGTTGAGATTTTTTTTAATAACGTCATATTTAACTCCTAAATTTTGGTATGGTTATTACGTTTAGTTCAGGGCAAAGCGTGAACTCCTACCAATGACAGCAAGCTCGTAAATTCTCCCTTTTTTAATAGTATGATATATTTATCGTTTCATTGAGGTAAGATTACAGGTACAATGTTTCATAGACAGGAAACCTTTTATGGCACGAAAAGCATTAGTTAAAAATCTCGGAGATATTGATATCCGGTTACTCCGGATATTTAAGATTGTGGCAGAATGTGGAGGCTTGGCAGCTTCTGAGTTTGAATTGAATATTGGTCGCTCAACAATTTCAAAACATATTTCTGACCTTGAAACACGCTTAGGCATGAAACTTTGCAACCGTGGACCCGTGAATAAGTTCAGATAGATGTGAGACTGTTTTTTTGTTGCCAAGATTTAGGCGGCCTCGGAGACTGAGTATTGTAAAAAACCAACTCACGAGGCCAATATGCAAATCATAAGACTGCACAAGAACGTTTATAAACTTTATGCTTGGGCGCGGACACAAGAATGTTTGGATGCGTACCGTATCAAATACGAAGACACGGTTCGGCAATGGGAAGCTTTACGCGCAGAGGGTGTTTCTCTAGCAAAATGCGCTGAATTTGTCGGCATCTCTCGGTCTACTTATTATCGCTACAAGCGGGTTTTGAAGGATTTGGCGCAAGGGATTATGCCGCCATCAAAGGCCCCAAAACACCGCAATAAGTCACAGTGGGGTGAGGCAGAAAAACAGTTGGTGCTCGAAATTCGCCGCGACAATAAAACCTACGGTAAGGAAAAAATAGGGGCCATCTTGCGGCGCGATAAAAACCAAATCATAAGCGATAGCACCGTGGGGCGTATCTTGGGTTTTCTACGCAAGAAAGGCCTGATTACACGATCAAGGTCTGCACCACAAAAGCGCAAGCGTAACTTCTCCAAGGGCCACGCCAAAGGATGGAAATATAAGGATTACAAAGATATAGAGATTGGAGAACGTGTGCAGATCGACCACATGACTGCCACGAAAAACGGCGTCACCTGCAAGCACTTTCAGGCCTGGGAACGGCGTAGCAAGCACATCCACGCGCAAATTTATTCGAATGCCACCGCACGCTCTGCCAAACGGTTTTTGGAAGAGCTTGTGGAAATAGCTCCCTATAAAATCCTCTCAATTCAAGTTGATGGTGGCTCCGAGTTTATGGCCGATTTTGAGACGGCGTGTGAGCAGATGAAAATCCCGCTCATTGTATTGCCGCCAGCCAGACCGAAATACAATGGTGGCGTTGAGCGTGGAAACCGCACCTTCCGCGAGGAATTCTATGATTGTTGTGATCTGATTGCCGATAGCATTGGAGCTATGCGGTTTGAACTGAGAAAAGCTGTCGAAAAATATAACACATTCAGACCACATCACGCCTTGAAAGGTAAGACACCCATGGAGTACCTTCGAATCACTCAGGCCGAAGCCGCGTGAGTCTCAAAACACATGAACCTATACACCCGCAGGTTTTTCGATAACGTCTGAAGGGCAAAGGGTATTAGATGCAGCTGACGATCTACTAAATGCTATTAATAAGTTTCAAAATGATGTTGATGAAATACACCAGACCTTAACTGGGACATTAAGGCTTGCCTTTTTTGGGCAACCTGCGGCAAACCCGAATGCCAATATTCAAGCGGCAATCAAAGGTTTCAATGAGCAAGCATCAGAAGTGACATTGGAAATATCGATTGAGCCTCCAACGATCATTGAAGCAGGAGTAGTGGAAGGCAAGTTTGACATTGGTATTGTTCCCTTAGAGTCTGGCCGAAAACTATTTCAATGATTTCAACCCCTTGCTAATCGCCGTGTGACCATTCTGATATGGGCGATGAGGAGCCAGCTTTCAGCAGAAGCAATGGATTTCTCCCAATCTTTTGCCAATCGGCGGCACCGCCCCAACCAGGCAAAGGTGCGCTCGACAACCCACCGTCTTGGAATGAGTTCAAATCCCACAGCCTTGTCACTGCGCTTTAAAATTTCGATAGTCCAACAGCCCATATTTTCTAAAGCTTCTCGTAATTTTGGCCCCGCATATCCTCCATCGGCAAACACATGTCGGAGTTTGGGATGGGAGTAGTAGATAGATTTGAGGACATCAACGGCCCCATCTCGATCTTGAATGCCCGCACTGTGGATGATAAATCCGATCAACAGCCCGATGGTATCTGTGATGATATGGCGCTTACGGCCGTTTATCTTTTTCCCTGCGTCGTAGCCGGAAACACCACCGCTTTCTGTCGTTTTAACACTCTGGCTGTCAATAACACCTGCACTTGGACTGGCTGCGCGACCTGCCAATTCCCGCGCCTTGATGACAAGCGTATCGTTGATCCGGTACAACACGCCATTGTCCCGCCAGTCGTAAAAATACTCCTGTATTGTAGTCCTCGGCGGGAAATCTTTCGGGATCATTCGCCACTGACATCCCGTGCTCGCCATGTATTGCACTCCGTCCCACACATCGCGCATTTCGGTTGTTCTGGGCCGACCAACCACATTGGATTCTGGCAGCAGTGGTTCAATTATTGCCCACTCTTCGTCCGTGCAATCACTTGCATAACGCCCATTGTTTCGCTCATATAGGGGGCGAGTAATATCAGTCCAAGCCATAAAATTCTCCATCTTATTTGATAAAGAGAGTGAATCACAACTTACTGATATTACTCAACTAGTTTTCGGCCAGACACTTACACCGAGTGTCGAAAGCTTTAGATTATCATGAATTATACACTGAAGACATGACTCTATATTGTGGGCGTGACCATCCTCTCTTTTCGGACGATAGCGACATAAAACACTCCATTAACGATTTGCATCATTATAAATATGCTGGTCTTGGATTTAATTCACCAAATATGGTCATAGGCCAAAAAATGAATTTCCGCCGTTCCGCACGCGTACAAGATGAAGAGGCACTTTTAGTGTTAATTAAGTCTGGGCAATATTTAGGTTTCTTACCAGACCACATGGCAAAGCCATTTATAATATCTAAACAGATGAAGCCTGTAGAGCCAAATAAGACAAGATATATAAGTACTTCTGTCGCCATTGTTAGAAACAAACCGTTACCAAGTAGAAAAGTTCGCGAGTTTCTAAATTATCTAAAAAGTGCTCATGAGTAGTCTTAATCCATTTAAGAGATCATTTGGTATTTGCACCAATATTTTTTTAGGCTCAGTTTACAAATCGTATGCATGGATCTGCGATCGCGGTGGCGAGGCAAGCGCGGGGTGAAGCATTTTCCAGTTGAAGACGCTGAAACCATCGCAGGTAGTTGTCGAGATACCTGGTTGCGACGCCTCGGTAGCGGCGCAGGAAATCCTTCAACTGGCTGTGCCGGTTGTTGACCGTCTGAATGTGAAAGGCATCCCGCACCCGCTCCCCACCAGACAGGTTCAACGCTTCGTGGCGCACTCCCAGTGCTGCGGCGCAAGGCGGATAAGCGCGGTGGCCATCGGTCACCAGAACGATGTCATCATCCACGACCGGCTCGATTGCAGATTGCAGCGTATCAGCATTGACCGCAGGGAGAACCGCGCTGACTGTCATGCCGCTGCGATCAGCGGCAACCAGTACTGGAACCTGCTCATCTGACAGGCCTCGTTTGCGGGCCTTGCCTCCCCTGCGGCGCGCCTTGCGCTCAAGGTTTCGTTCACCTTTCTGGCTTCGCAAAACATAGGTTTCGTCGACCTCGACAATGCCTGTAAGCTTGCGTGCTTTCGGATTGTCTGTGGTGAGAAATCGGTGCCGCCAACGGAACGCGGTATTGACGGCAAATTTGCAGCGTTCTGCTGAGGCGCGAACCGTCAGCCCATCAGAAAGACAGGTTCCAAAGGCAAGCCACTTATCCTTGCGGTGCAGGCCCGACAAAGGGGTGCCGGTCGCCGCGTTGAATGTCTTATTGCATCCCTTGCATTGGTACCGTCGCAGACCCCGTGCTTTGCCACGCGATATAGCTCCTGGTGTGCCACAATGCGGGCACTGGCGACTTTCACCCACGCTTGCTTCAATGGCTGCCAGCGAAGAGGACGCCTCAGAGACCCCCATGAACACGGTTTCGGCTTCCTGTCGCTGCGCAGGGCTGAGGTGATCTATCCCAGATAGCCAATCCTGAAACTGTTTGTGATCCATAGTCGGCCTATCCCTCTGATTTGACATGATTTGAAAAAGAACATGTCATGAAAGCATACGATTTGTAAACTGAGCCTTTTTTTAAATACGATTACAGTTGTAAACTGCTAACCCCATCACACAAAGTTGATATTGGCGAACATTATAGCTGGACCAATAGTCCAGATTTATAGTCATGCCTTAACAACCATATTTCTTACGTATTTGTTTATTTACATTTCCCCAAATAACCATCTGCGATAATTTGAGTAGCGTTTCAAGTTGCATACGAGGGTAATAATTATGACCGAGGAGACAGCTTCATTCAATCACGAATAGGTGTGGACACGGCAATCGCTTGAAAAAGTGGGGATTCCCTTAGCGGGTGATATGTGATTCTCTGGTCATTGAAATGACATTCGGAGCCTCCCATGATCTCAGCCAATATCCTCGACCATTTTTCTGCCATTGAAGACCCACGCCAGAGCTGGAAAACTGTTTATCCACTACCCGAAATCCTACTGATTGTGCTCTGCGGTGTTATGGCTGGTGCTGATGATTTTGCCGAAATAGCCCGATGGGCGGACCGAAAATTGAAATTCTTGCGTGGGTTTCTACCCTTCAAAGATGGCATCCCATCTCATGACACGCTCAATGATGTGATGAACGCGATTCCCGCTGACCTGTTTAGCGAATGCTTCGTTTCCTGGGTTGCGGCCTTGCGCGATGGCGATGATGAGATCGTGGCAATTGACGGCAAGTCGTCACGCCGTGCGCATGGTGAGGATGGCCGCGCCCTGCATCTGGTTTCAGCTTGGGCAACGCGTCAGAGATTGGTCTTGGGGCAAGAATCCTGTGACGAGAAAGAGAATGAAATCAGCGCGATACCTCGACTACTGGCGCGGCTTGAGTTGAAAGGCGCGCTGGTCACGATTGATGCAATGGGCTGCCAACACGGTATTGCTGCGGCGATCCTCGCACAAGGCGCAGACTATCTTTTGGCGCTTAAAGGCAACCAAAAATCACTGCATGAAGAGGTGAGGCTCTATTTCGACCAGACCAGTGGTTTGGAAACCCATGAAACCACCGATGCCGATCATGGGCGGATAGAAATCCGTCGTGCCTATGTCAGTCATGATGTAGAGTGGCTGCGCCCTGATCGGTCTGAGCCTGGCGCACCAAGGTTTCCAGGCCTCGCCGCTATCGGCATGATCGAGGCCGAGGTCAAACACAAAGGTAAAACCAGTTTCTCGCGACGTTACTATCTGTCCTCCGCACCGCTCTCAGCCAAGCAATTCCTGCGCGCCACACGCGCCCATTGGGGTGTGGAAAATCGCCTGCACTGGGTGATGGATGTGGTGTTTCACGACGACCTGATGCGCTTGCGGACCCAAAATGGCCCCGCCAACATGGCTCTGATGCGACATAGTGCAATCAACATCTTCAAGCAAGTCGGCGATACGGCCAGCCTGAAAATACGAAGAAAAACAGCCGCTTGGGATGATAGTTACCTAAAAGCCGCAATCAAAGGTGAAGGCTGAAATCTTCAAGCGATTGCCGTGTAGGTGTGGACAAATAGAATCCTTGCTAAAAAGAGATAACTTTGGTTACTTTTTCTTACCAAAAGTAAAATTTAGCAAGAATCACCATCAATCTGGGAGGAATATGATGTCCGATACACTGAACCGCAGAAGATTTTTAAAGGGGACTGCGTTAGCTGCAACTGCAACAGCTGGTACATTAGCAGCACCATCAATCGCAAATGCAGAGCCAACAGTTCTTAAAATGCAAGCCTCATGGGGTGGTGGTATTTTCCTTGAAAATGCAAAATCCTATGTAGATCGCGTACATGCTATGGCTGGTAAGGATCTTAAGATTGATCTACTGGCTGTGAACTCTGTTGTCAAAACAAGCCAAATGCAAGACGCGGTTCATCGTGGTGTCCTTGATGCTTGCCATTATGTACCTGCATATTGGTATTCAAAATCGAAGACAGCTTCGCTCTTTGGGACTGGTCCATGTTTTGGCTGGTCATCTCAAGAAGTTTTAGGTTGGGTACATTACGGTGGCGGCCAAGAATTATTTGATGAACTAATGGCCAGCTTAAACTTGAATATTGTTTCTTTCTTTAACTCTCCAATGCCAGCACAACCACTGGGTTGGTTTAAAGAAGAAATCAAAGATGCTTCTCAAATGAAAGGTCTTAAATATCGCACCGTTGGTTTGGCTGCAGATGTTTTATTGGAAATGGGCATGTCGGTTGTGCAACTTCCAGGTGGTGAAATTCAGCCTGCCATGAAATCAGGTTTGATTGATGCGGCTGAGTTTAACAACCCAACATCTGACCGCGATTTTGGTATGCAAGATGTTTCCAAGCATTACCACTTAGCGTCATTCCACCAATCACAAGAGTTCTTTGAGGTATCATTCAATAAGAAACGGTTTGAAAAATTACCAGAAGAACAGCAAGCAATCTTGAAGCATGCTTCAGAAGCTGAGAACTCTAACTTTTACTGGAACAACACTAAGCGTTATGCAGATGATCTGGTCACATTGCGCGATGAGCAAGGTGTTAACGTTTACCGCACGCCTGACTCTGTGATGCAAGAACAGCTAAAAGCTTGGGACATTGTTATCGGCCGTATTTCAGCAGAAGATCCGTTCTTTGCTAAAGTGATCGCATCACAAAAAGCTTACGCTAAAAACGTGATGAATTACCTGAACTTGAACCAACCTGACTACAAGTTGGCTTACAAGCACTACTTCGGTTAATTCACACATATCTAACATACTGGAGGCATCTTTTTTTGCCTCCAGTTCGCTGTTTGTCGTATGGGAGATACGATCTTGGATAAGATAATTTATTCGATTGAGGGATTAAGTGTTTGGGTGGGACGTGCCTTTGGTTGGTGCATTCTAATCCTAACATTTTCTGTCGCATACGAAGTTTTTGTACGTTACGTGTTAAACTCACCAACTGTTTGGGCCTTTGATATGATGGTGCAAATGTACGGTGCATTATTCCTAATGGCAGGGCCTTATGCATTGGCCCAAGATACACATGTTCGTGGCGATGTTTTATACCGCCTCTTTTCTATTAGATGGCAAGCACGTATCGATTTTTTGCTTTACCTTCTTTTCTTCTTTCCAGGCATGCTTGCCCTGTTTTGGTACGGTTGGGAAATCGCATCTGACAGCTGGCGCTATAAAGAGGTCAGTTGGAATAGCCCCGCGCGTATTCAAATCTATTTCTTCAAAACACTCATCCCTGTCGCTGGCGCACTCTTAATGCTCCAAGGCGTTGCCGAACTTATGCGCTGTTGGAAAGCCATCAAGACGGGTGAATGGATGCCACGTCTTGATGATGTGAAGGAAACCGAAGACATGCTCATGCACATGGGCGAATCTGATGTATCGAAATAAACCGTACAGTGTTGATAACGAAAGATAAAAGACGATGACAAATCCCGAAGTCGCAATTTTAATGCTGTGCCTATTTATTTTCTTGGTGCTGCTTGGTTTTCCAATTGCTTTTACACTCCTCGCTATGGGCGTAGCCTTTGGTTACTACGCTTACTATCAAGGCCCACCTGAAACATTTTCAGGCATTTTTGATAACAATATTTTCTATCTCTTGAACCAAAACACCTATTCGGTGATGGAAAATGACACACTCGTCGCCATTCCATTATTCTTGTTCATGGGCTACGTGGTTGAACGCGCAAATATCGTAGATAAGCTGTTCTTCTCGCTCTACATGGCTGCTAGAAACCTACCGGGCTCTCTAGCTATCGCAGCTCTTTTAACCTGTGCCGTTTTCTCAACAGCATCTGGTATTGTGGGCGCTGTTGTAACCTTGATGGGCTTATTGGCTTATCCTGCTATGGCGAATGCAAACTATGATAAAAGCTTTGCCTCAGGTGTGATTTGCGCAGGTGGTACATTAGGTATCCTTATCCCACCATCCATCATGTTAATTGTGTACGCTGCAATCGCTGAACTATCGCCACTACGCCTATACGCGGCCGCTGTTTTTCCAGGCCTTTTATTGGCGGGCCTATATATTGTTTATGTTATTGCTCGTGTATGGCTAAACCCAAGTTTGGCGCCAAAGCCAAGCATGGAAGATGTGCCACCCCCAAAGAAAATCTATTTAGACCTCTTAGTGTCCTTTGTCCCTTTGACAGTTTTGATTGGGCTTGTGCTTGGGTCTATTCTGGGCGGATTAGCAACGCCCGCCGAAGCTGCCGCAATGGGCGCTTTGGGTGGATTGGTTTTAGCAGCAATTTACCGATCTTTAACTTGGCAAAAAGTAAAAGAGAGCGTTTTCCTGACGGCAAAGGCAACAGCCATGGTGTGTTGGCTTTTTGTTGGCTCTTGGACATTCGCATCTGTCTTCTCATATTTAGGTGGTCACGATATCATCGAGCATTGGGTATTAGGTTTTAACCTTGAGCCATGGCAGTTCTTAATACTAGCGCAGTTGATCATTTTTGTCTTGGGCTGGCCTTTGGAATGGTCAGAGATTCTGATTATCTTTGTTCCAATCTTCCTGCCGATGTTAGAGACGTTTGGTGTGAACCCATATTTCTTTGCAATGTTGGTTGCCTTAAACCTTCAAACCTCTTTCTTAACCCCCCCTATGGCGATGTCGGCCTATTATCTAAAAGGGGTGCTGAAAAACCAGATTGAACTGGTTGAAATCTTCAAAGGTATCTTGCCTTATCTAGCGATTGTTATCCTGACCATGGTCTTGATGTATCAATTCCCGGGTATTGCCCTATGGTTCCCTGATTACCTATTTGGCAAATACATTCCTTAATCGGATTTAAGTGAGGACTACAAATGCCTAATGCATTGTCTGCAACAGAAGCAGCACGCAAAATTCGCGAAGGTAAGCTTTCATCAGTTGATCTGGTGAAGGCTTGCCTAAAGCGGATCAAAGAAACTGATGATGAGTTAAAGGCTTGGGCTTATGTCGATGCTGAGAATGCCTTGGCACAAGCAAAAGAGATGGATGAAATCCGTGCACGTGGGCGGGCCATAGGCCCTCTTCACGGTGTTCCCGTTGGTTTGAAAGATATCATCGATACGCATGATATGCCAACACAACGCGGCACAGATATTTTCAAAGACCGCCAACCAGATGCAGATGCCTGTATCGTTGAACGCTTGCGCGAAGCTGGCGCCGTTATTTTGGGTAAAACTGTCAGTACTGAATTGGCCTTTATGCATCCTGCGGAAACAAAAAACCCGCATAATACGGCACATACACCAGGCGGTTCTTCTAGCGGATCAGCTGCGGCTGTAGCGTCTTATCATGTGCCATTGACAGTCGGCACCCAAACCAATGGATCCGTCATACGCCCTGCGTCATTTTGTGGAACTTATGGGTTTAAACCAACACGCGGTGTCATTTCGCGTCGCGGTATATTACAAACATCCAAAACGCTGGATCAAGTTGGAGTTTTCGCCCGAACATTAGAAGATGTAGCTTTGCTAAACGATGCGATTGGTTCATATGACCCAACAGATCATATGAGCTTTGCACGCCCGCGCCCCAATACTCGTGCAGGATGTGCCGCAGATGTTCCAATAGAACCCAATTTTGTGTTTTTGGATATGCCTTATTATGACCGCTTATCTGATGAAGCGCGCGAAGGTTTTGACGAACTTATAGATGCTTTGGGTGATCAGGTTGAGCGTGTAGATGCATCCGAGAACTTGGGTGATTTGGTTGAGGTGCAGAAAACCATTCATGAATATGAGATTGCCCACCACCTTAAAGACACGTTTGAAGACCATTGGGATCAACTCAGCACATCCATAAAACCTGTGATAGAATGCGGGCGCAAAATTACGAATAGTCAGTATGAAGACGCTCTCGCTGTTATGAAATCAGCAGAAAGCTTTTTCGCGGAGTTTTTTAATGATTACGACGCAATTATTACGCCAAGCGCAGCTGATGAAGCGCCTAAAATTGACCAAGGAACAGGCGATCCCATTTTCTGCACAGCATGGACCCTTGCAGGCTTACCGTCCTTAAACTTGCCCCTTATGCAAGGTGCTACAGGACTGCCAATGGGTGTCCAATTGATTGGCGCATTAGAAGAAGATGATCGCTTATTCAGAACGGCCAACTGGTTGTTACATAAACTAGAAAACGGATAAAAGGAGAAGGTATGAATGATTTGTGAGCGACCAACAGCCCTGAATCTGTTACAGAATTTGGGGAGGCGGATAGGTTTCAGGCTGAATCGTAACTTAGGGCATTGTGACCCTGTAAAGGAGAATAGCCTTCGCCTGTTTCCGAACAGCCTTCTTAAGGCCCGATTTAGGTCGGTGACCTTGTATAGGAGTTTGGTTTGGCCGTTCACAGCCCATCTGGGGCTCCGCCTCCTAACAAAGGGAGTATAGCACATGGCTTTTATTGGTGTCGACCTACATACGAATTCTTTTACGATCTGCCGTCTTGAAGTGGATGGTTCGGAACATTTTGAAACATTCCAGCTGTCACAAGTTGACTTGGACCGCTTCTGCCACAGTGTGGATGCGGATGACGAGTTAGCGGTTGAGGCCACGGGCAATTCCGCTTGGTTTTATGGTGAATTGCGGCCATGTGTGGGACGCATTGTCATTGTCAACCCGCGCCAATTCCAGGTGATCCGCAAGTCGGTGAAAAAAACCGACCGCAATGATGCGCGGGCTTTGGCATTTTTTCTGTCCAAGGATATGTTGCCAGAAACGCGTCTAAAATCTACAGCGGAATCGGAATTAGCGTCAACAACCCAAACGCGCGATCTTCTCGTCAAACAGCGCACCATGCTGCTCAATAAAATCCATGGCATGTTCAATCGCCATGGGATGAAATTGAAGAAAGAGGGTTTGTCGAGCAAGAAACGACTTCTGGCCCTTGATCTGAGCCAATTTACACCTTTGGAAAAAATTGAGCTGGGCGCATTACGGGATCAGGCTTTAAGCTTGACTGTTACTCTAGCGGAACTTGACCGTGCAATCGAAACTGCTGGTGAAAAGCTGGTGGGGTTTGAAGGGCTGACCAGTATCAAAGGTATAGGTTCGCGGTCGGCGGCGGTCTTGTTGTCGGGCATTGGCAACATCGATGACTTTGCCACGCCTGATAAGCTGGCCGCCTATATTGGCATAGTGCCGCGCGTCAGCCAATCCAACGATACTGATAATCGCGGTAGGATAACCAAACGTGGAAACAAGCTTATGCGCACCACGTTGGTACAGTGCACGCTCATTGCTATTCGTTATTCGGGGTATCTCAACAGTTTTTATCAAAAAATTAAAGAACGACGTGGGTTTGGTAAGGCTATCATTGCCACAGCACGTAAGCTGCTAAAAATAATCTTTGACACCCTTAAAAATGGCTGGGTATTCGACGATTTTACTAAATTTAAAATCAAACAAAATCAATTGTCTACTGGACAATCATCATAGGAGACCACGATGTTAGATAAAAGAACTAAAATTATAACGGGACTAATCGGCACTGCACTGTTGCTCACATTCATAATTGGTCTTGCGCACAGTATCTCTACAGGTTTTGCAGGGTTTTGGGGCGGCCTCCCCTTCTGGTGCATTGCAATCTTCGTTTTGTGCTTGGCTGTCTATGATTTCTACGAAGAATGCATAAAGAATAAAGATTAGCATGGCCACGAAACCTGTCCTTTGGATCACACGCCGCTTATCCGATGCTACATTGGAACGGGCATCGCGAGATTATGAAACCACCATAAATCACGAGGATGGCGTATTTACAGCAACTGAAATCATTGAAATGAGCCATAAGGTGGATGCCATTCTACCCTGTCATTCTGAGATATTTAATGCAGACGTCGCAGCCCAATTATCTGATCGCGTGAAAATCATTGCCAATCATTCCGTTGGCGTTGATCACTGCGATTTACCAGCATTAAAAGCGCAGGGTATTACTGTGACGAACACGCCTGATGTTCTGTCTGATGCGACTGCAGAG
Source organism: Amylibacter sp. (assembly GCA_965206885.1). Taxonomy (GTDB): domain Bacteria; phylum Pseudomonadota; class Alphaproteobacteria; order Rhodobacterales; family Rhodobacteraceae; genus Amylibacter. Next base: position 1,246,722 of record CBDBLJ010000019.1, read on the forward strand.
ATTGCGATGCTTCTGATGTTAGGTGCTGCCAGACGCGCCGTTGAAGGTGATACAATGGTTCGCACAGGTGCTTGGGGCGCATGGAGCCCCTCTTTTATGGTCGGCAAACAAGTCAGTGGTGCACGTATCGGTATTATTGGTATGGGACGTGTCGGACAAGTCATGGCACAACGCGCACGCGGTTTTGATATGGATGTTCATTATCACAACCGTTCCCGTTTACCAGAAGAACTGGAAAAAGGAGCGACCTATCACAAGACTGTAGAAGGCTTACTCTCTAATGCAGATTTCTTATCTCTACATTGCCCAGCAACGCCAGAAACAACAGGCTTAATCAACAAAGAGCGTTTGGCCCACATACCCGATGGCGCAATTCTAGTGAATACAGCGCGCGGTGCGCTCATTGACGAGGATGCTTTTCTTGATGCTATCAAATCAGGGAAGCTCTCTGCTGCTGGTCTAGATTGTTTTCAGATTGAGCCAGGTGGAAACGCGGCTTTTTCAAAGCACCAAAATATTTTTATGCTTCCTCACATAGGGAGTGCCACAACACAAACACGTGACGCTATGGGGTTTAGGGCATTGGATAATCTCGATACATTCTTCGCTGGTAATATACCAAAGGATAAACTGTAACTCAGCAAAGTCATCACACTGGCGAAACATTGAAATACGTTATGTCCTTTTGATCTAAGACTGTTTATGGACAGCCCAAATATCTTTGGAAGACGCTCCTATGACAACACTAGATACTGCTCTTACCGACTTAAAGGCCCTCACTAATCCAAGCGCTGCGGTTCAAATGCTTAAAAAGCATAAAATCCCGCGTGAATATCTCGGCATTACAAATCCAGATCTCGATACAACCTATAAATCATGGCGTGAGGACACCAGTATTCCTGAACGTGTTACGATTGCCTCCCATTTGTGGAACAGCAATGTTCACGAAGCGCGTATTGCAGCTGCAAAACTACTGACACAGGCCCGTATTACGCCAGATGGTATCGTATGGGATGCTTTGGTCAGCTACCTGCCAGACGTAGATACACTTGCAATATCAGATCAACTATCAGCAGCGCTTGCACGCCGTATAGAAGCACAACCTGAACGTTTGGATGTAATCGAAACGTGGACAACAAGCGAAGATAAATGGACACGCCGCGCTGTCTTGGCTGCCACATTACCTTGGGCGAAATATAGCAATCCAAAACCTAATGATTTGATTGTACAGGATCGCATTCTAGGCTGGATTGAACTCCTTGCTCCCGAACATGAACCTATCATTCAAAAAGCAATCGCGCTTTGGCTGCGCAGCTTGTCAAAGCACAATAAGCCTAAGGTTCAGGACTTTCTTGAAGAGCATGGCACCACGTTGAAAGCTTTTGCCTTAAAAGAGGCTTCTGTGCTGCTTTAAACTGCGTCTATCTTCACAAAGGCCAAAACCTCTCCACTGGTGCGATTTTCTGGTAATTTACTTCCTGCGCGTATGGATAACTCACGTTTTTTTGTAATAAAGCCAAGCACTTCAGCTTTGGGTCTATCAGCCATATAGGCGAGCAGATCATATTCTTCTGTTAGGTTCGTGCAACGAAACTGCCACCCATCACGGGATTGGTTAAGGATGTCATAGGTAACTACCCAGCATGGGTATCCGCTTGATAGTCAGCACTATATCCGTGAGCGTATTATTGTCAATAAGCGTTGTTTTTCATACACGGCAATCGCTTGAAAAAGTGGGGATTCCCTTAGCGGGTGATATGTGATTCTCTGGTCATTGAAATGACATTCGGAGCCTCCCATGATCTCAGCCAATATCCTCGACCATTTTTCTGCCATTGAAGACCCACGCCAGAGCTGGAAAACTGTTTATCCACTACCCGAAATCCTACTGATTGTGCTCTGCGGTGTTATGGCTGGTGCTGATGATTTTGCCGAAATAGCCCGATGGGCGGACCGAAAATTGAAATTCTTGCGTGGGTTTCTACCCTTCAAAGATGGCATCCCATCTCATGACACGCTCAATGATGTGATGAACGCGATTCCCGCTGACCTGTTTAGCGAATGCTTCGTTTCCTGGGTTGCGGCCTTGCGCGATGGCGATGATGAGATCGTGGCAATTGACGGCAAGTCGTCACGCCGTGCGCATGGTGAGGATGGCCGCGCCCTGCATCTGGTTTCAGCTTGGGCAACGCGTCAGAGATTGGTCTTGGGGCAAGAATCCTGTGACGAGAAAGAGAATGAAATCAGCGCGATACCTCGACTACTGGCGCGGCTTGAGTTGAAAGGCGCGCTGGTCACGATTGATGCAATGGGCTGCCAACACGGTATTGCTGCGGCGATCCTCGCACAAGGCGCAGACTATCTTTTGGCGCTTAAAGGCAACCAAAAATCACTGCATGAAGAGGTGAGGCTCTATTTCGACCAGACCAGTGGTTTGGAAACCCATGAAACCACCGATGCCGATCATGGGCGGATAGAAATCCGTCGTGCCTATGTCAGTCATGATGTAGAGTGGCTGCGCCCTGATCGGTCTGAGCCTGGCGCACCAAGGTTTCCAGGCCTCGCCGCTATCGGCATGATCGAGGCCGAGGTCAAACACAAAGGTAAAACCAGTTTCTCGCGACGTTACTATCTGTCCTCCGCACCGCTCTCAGCCAAGCAATTCCTGCGCGCCACACGCGCCCATTGGGGTGTGGAAAATCGCCTGCACTGGGTGATGGATGTGGTGTTTCACGACGACCTGATGCGCTTGCGGACCCAAAATGGCCCCGCCAACATGGCTCTGATGCGACATAGTGCAATCAACATCTTCAAGCAAGTCGGCGATACGGCCAGTCTGAAAATACGAAGAAAAACAGCCGCTTGGGATGATAGTTACCTAAAAGCCGCAATCAAAGGTGAAGGCTGAAATCTTCAAGCGATTGCCGTGGTTTTTCATACGACGCGCAATCCAGCAATCAATTGATCTGGTGGTTTCAACAGGGTTTCAATTATAGACCAGCCCTGTTTTCTGGCGGTGTTGATCACGGTTCTGAGAATACAGAAGACTTCCGCTCCGCGCAGCGTCCGAAAACAGCCTGATACTTTCTGCCTGACTTTACCCATTCGCAAGTCTCGCTCGGCTTCATTATTGGTGAACGGCACATTTGGATCGACAAGGAAGCGAAGCACCTCTGTCTTAAAGTCTTGCAACCTCAATGCGAGATTATGGCCCGTCCGGCGCTTTGGACGGCCGCGCCGTTTTTTTTCTGTCTGCGCTGATGAAAGTGCTGGCAGTGCTTCATGATACGCTATCGCCTCGGCGATATTTGCATCGTATAGTTCGAATACCGCCTGTATGGCCGCCTCATCCCGCTGTCCGCCTTCGTTGTACATATTCTCAGCCAAGGTCTTCGCCTTCAACAGGATCGCTTTCATAGGCTTTGCCCATGGCTCTTTCTCAATCTCAATTAAAGCCTGCAACTCGCGCAAGTGATGGGCATTACACAAGGCGTGCTCGACCCCCTCCATTTTGAAATATGCCTTCCAGTGATCATGCACCACAATACCCGAGACGCCACAAAGCAACTCTCCGCGTTTGCTTGAAACCCGAAAGTGGCTCAATAAGGGCGAGCAGATCACATGTGTCCAATGCAGTTTGCCAACAGCACGCTGGCCGGTCTCATCCAAATGCACAACGCCAGACTGTGATCCAATCAAAGCTTCCTTGATTGCTAGTGTCATGGGCTTCAAGCGATCCGCTGTGCGCCAGATAAGGCTGGTCAATGTTGCAGGGGCAATCGGCACCCCAAGCAAGTCAATAAATATCTCGCCAAGGCGGTGTTCCGGAATGCAATGAACCGTTTGTAAATAGCTCGCAATGCCTGCAATGCGGGCCCCATACTGCACTGGTGCATTTATACCATCGGGAAAGTCGGCACGGGTGATCCCATCACACTGGTCGCAGCGACACTGATGCGTGCGGTGCTCTGTCACCTGCGGTGGTGGCGGCGGCGGCAGATCGATCACCTGTCGTGCAGTGCTGGCTTCTGCCGTTTCTGGGCTAAGCGGTGCTCCACAACCAGAACAAACCACAGGAAAATGGTCTATAATCGTGTCTGGCGTCGGTGTTTGCCTGAGCGTTTTGCCTGTGTGGCCAGGTTGGCCGCCAGACTTGCGATCAGACGGGCCACGCAGGCTCTTTGTTCGCTTCTTCGCATTGGGTTTACCAAGGCCGTCACTGGAGGGTGGCTTGCCGCTGGTACGGCTATTCAAGCCGAGACGGCGTTCCAATGCAGCTATACGCTCTTCCATATGTTTTTGACACTCTTCCAGATGCTTGTTGATCTGTAGGAGTTCTTCGCAGGCGGTTTGAAAATATGCGGCCCGGGTATCCGCTTCCACCAGACGCTCTTCTAAAGTGAGAAAGCCAACTGGTGGTGCGTCGAACGGCGCCAATTTGGAAAGTTTAAACGTCATTCCCCTATTGATTCAGAGGTTAAGCCATCCGTCAACAAAAATGATGAAAAAATGTCAAAAACATGCTGGGTAGTTACTGTCATAGAACTTCAACCCAGATCCAAAACTGCGTCCCCCCAAGGTTGGTGGTAGGTCTTTATTGCCTTCTTCACGCTCGGCACGCCCCACTTGAAATACATTTTGTCGCCCAAACTCTGGCCCGAAATCAGTACAAATCAAAGCATTATAAGCATCATTATCAGTCGCTGCAAAAAGTGTACCGTATAAATTTAAATCCAACGTATGTTCTGCCGCTTCTGATAAAATCTCACCATGAAAAATCGGCAATTTCATTTGTCTGGCCTCCCGTAAGCGCAGGTAATTTCTGTCTGCTATCAAAACGGGGAACCCTTCGTCCTTTAACTTCGCAGCCAAAGCTATTGACCATGAAGATGCTCCAACAATCAAAATACCAGCTGGTTGTGTTGATGTCAGGCCCAACATCCGCGCCAATGGAGCAATTGAAAAACCGTGTAAAACAACAGTTGCTGCAACCAATGCAAAGGCCAACGGGGCAAGTAACGCGCCATCTTCAATACCAAGTTCGACAAGTCGGGCACCAAAGAGACCCGAAACAGCCACAGCAACGACACCCCGTGGACCAATCCATGCGATAATAGATTTTTCACGCCAGTTCAGGTCTGTGTTTATAAGACACAAGAAGATGGTAACAGGACGGACCAGTAATACAATCAAGCCTACAAACACAATCGCATGCCAATCTAACCGTGCGATTGTAGAGAATTCTAGTGATGCAGCCAAAAGGATAAACACACCAGAAACGAGGATCACTGTGATATGTTCCTTAAATCGTTTCAACTCTTCCAAAGATGGCAAATGCGCGTTCCCGATCAACATCCCCATAACCGTCACAGCCAGCAACCCACTTTCATGTAACACCGTATCTGTGCCAGCATAAACCATCAGCACAATGCCAAACAGCACGGGCACCTTCATATATTCAGGCACCCAACCACGACGGAATGATGTGATTATAAGTCGCCCACCAAGATACCCAACACCAACTGCTACAACGATGCCAATTGCCAGATGTTCAAAAGCCTTCAGCAGATCACCAGCCCCGTATAATGCCGTAATAACCTCAAAGGCCAATACCGCAAAAATCGCGCCTACTGGATCGTTTACAATAGCTTCCCAGCGCATAATCGAGGCGGGCCGCGACGCCAACCTTGCTTGGCGAAGTAATGGGGTAACCACGGTCGGTCCAGTCACCACCAAGATACCACCAAATACTGTAGAGCTTTCCCAACTTAACCCAGCTCCATAATGAATGGCCAATGTGGACAAAATCCATCCCAGTGGAGCGCCAAAGTAAACCAAACGACGCACCGCAGGGCCAGTGTCGCTTAATTCTTTGAATTTTAATGTTAAACCACCTTCAAAAAGGATCACAGCAACCGCAACAGAAACGATAGGTTGTAGTAAATGCCCCATATCTGTCGCAGGGTGTATCACTCCGAAAACAGGCCCAGCCAACACACCAGCGGCAAGCATCAACACAATTGCTGGTAATTGTAATCGCCATGCCAGCCATTGCGAGCCAATCCCAAGAAATCCGATAATCGCAAAAATAGCTGCAGGCTCTAAATGAGGCATATAATAATCCTAACGGGTAAACACTTCAACTTCGACAAGATCAGTGATTGCAATGCCTAGAAATTGCATGGTTGCAATAGATATCTGTGATCCACTACCAGACGGTGCACCATTCGGGATCAAACGCACATTTACAGCCTTCCCAGTATCAGAATATACAACGCGGCCTTCTATTTCAGCACTTACTAATGGCGTTTGCACCCAAAAACCTGCTTCATCCAGTAACCCCAAAGACACGACAGTTCGACCAAGGCTTTGGCTTGATGCGCTAACTGGTTTGGCACTGGCAACTTTCAACTCACTTTCAGTAACTTTCGATGCGTCAGCAACAGTGACCCGCCCCAAATTCGTTGGCTTTGCGCTTGTCGTTTCGCCTAACTTAGATTTGTCGTCATCTGCTGTAACAGCCGTCTCAACAGTGACTTCGCCATTCGGTTTTCTGTTTTTCACCAACTTCGAAAACAAATCATTTGTAGAGCACGCAGATAATACAAATACAGCCATAAAAAGTGCCATTATAGGCTTTGTAAAAATTACGCGCATTAGTCAGTCCTTGTTTATTTAAAGAATAATCATTGATCACAGTTTTTTCAATGAAACACTACCGATTTACGCTTGCCGTAAGTGTTTTTGCATCTTAGGCTCGGCCCATTATGGAAATGCCTCAACTCATAGACCCATTCGATCGAACGATAAGCTATCTACGTGTCTCTGTGACCGACAGATGTGATTTCCGTTGTGTTTACTGCATGTCAGAGAACATGACTTTTCTACCGAAAAAAGAATTACTTACGTTAGAAGAATTGGACCGTATGTGTTCCGTATTCATCTCGCAAGGCATTCGTAAATTACGTATTACAGGCGGCGAGCCTTTGGTTCGCCGTGGCATTATGGAGTTCTTTGAAAACATGTCACGACATCTGGGCAATGGCCTAGATGAACTCACATTAACAACAAACGGTTCACAATTGTCTCGTTATGCAGATGATCTGGCGCGTTTCGGTGTGAAACGTATAAATATCTCTTTAGATACTTTAGATGCACAAAAGTTCAAAGACATCACCCGCTGGGGTGATTTGAAAAAGGTTCTGGATGGCATCAGGGCAGCAAAAGCGGCTGGTATTCGCGTAAAAATCAACATGGTTGCCCTAAAAGGGACCAATGAGGATGAGCTAGAAGACGTCATTAAATGGTGTGCCGAAGAAGATATGGACATCACCTTTATCGAAGTCATGCCAATGGGTGATCTGGGCAATGAGGATCGTTTAGACCAATATTGGGCACTTTCCGATCTGCGCAAACGTTTAGCCAAAACGTGGACATTGACAGATATTCCAGAAAATACAGGCGGCCCTGCCCGTTATGTGCGTTTAAATGAAACAAACCAAAAGATTGGTTTTATCACCCCTCTTACCCATAACTTCTGCGAAAGCTGTAACCGTGTGCGTCTGACTTGTACGGGGCAATTGTTTCAATGTCTTGGCCAAGAGGATGAAGCAGACCTACGTAAGGCGCTGCGCGATCATCCAGAAGATAATGGCCCTGTAATTGCGGCTATCCGTGCGGCAATTGCGCTAAAACCTAAAGGCCATGATTTTTCCTATGATCGTAAAACAGTGGCAGGTGAAATGTCCCGCCATATGAGCCATACAGGCGGCTAGGTTCCAAAAAATTGAGCATCATTGCGCAATAAACGCGCTCGTTTTGGTGGAATACGCCCAATTTCAACGCCCGTAAAAACATGTAGTGTCCCTAATGCACGGTCTATAACCGCATGATCAGACACCCAGCCTCCCATTGTCAGATAAGTCCGCAACAAAGGCGGCATATTTTGGCTTGCAAGTTTAAGAACGGGTTTATGATCTTTTAAACAATCAGCGAACTGGAACACTTCGCGGGCTTTGGCACGTGGACGCCAAATATCAGGCGCGAGATGACGTTCTTTAAGTAGGGCAAACGCATCAGTGTATTTATCTTCATCCGTGCCGCGAAACGAAGAGCACCCGAACATCAATGATATGTTTTGTTCGTCTACATAATTCGTCAAAAATGCCCAAGCTGTTCGCAGTAAACCATGGCCCCGCATATTTTCATTGATACAGAAACGCCCGACCTCGATCATAGCCTTGCGGTATGCTTTCAAGCGACTTAAATCGTAATGCTGTGCAGAGTAACATTTCTCAATCTCTTTACCATTCGCCAGATATATGAAGCGAAATGTAGCTAAGAGCTCGCCTGTTTCCACAGATTCGATCAAAACATGGTGATATGTATGATCAAATTGATCCTGATCCAGTGCCACCTCATCCGCGTTTAAGCAAAACAAATCAGCCCGCAAAGCCTGTGCACATTGGATATCAGCCTGTGTTTGGGCCACTCGTGTTTTATAAAGAGCTGTTTCTTGCACTAATTCCCCCCCTACTTGCATAAATACAAGACTTTCGAGCACTAACTTATACATATATAAAAACGCTGTAACCCCCGCACTACAAAAGGATAATATTCTGATGGCAGATAAAATAACCAAAACCGATGCCGAATGGCGCACCCAATTAAGTGACCTAGCTTATAAAGTAACGCGCAAGCATGGCACAGAACGCGCCTTCACAAACGACAACTTCCCAAAAGCTTCGGGAACATTTTCATGTATCTGTTGCGATGCACCTTTATTTACAGCAGCAACAAAATTTGATTCTGGCACTGGTTGGCCATCATTTTATGCACCTATGTCATCAGAAGCCATAACTGAGAAAGCAGACAATGGATTTTTTATGCGCAGAACCGAGATTTTATGCTCCACATGCGATGCCCATTTAGGCCATGTTTTTCCAGATGGTCCGCAACCCACTGGGCTGCGGTATTGTATGAACGGTGTTGCTTTAACGTTTGAGGAAGATGATAAAGCTTAGCCCCCCCCATCAAATACATTACTCAAGTCTACGTTGCCGATATTGCCGATAATTTGACCAATAATACCAGGTCCTTTTACAGGAAGATCGGTAACACGACGGCTGAGAGTTATGACATGGCCATCTTCAAGCCCAAAACGCTCAACATTCTCTAAAATACCAGTGTCAGCAAAGGACAGAACAACCAGTTCGCGCTCAATAGTTTTTGGCGCCTTATAGGCATAATGGCGTACTTTTGTTGCTACATAATACCAACTGCCATCGGCCAAAACGCCTGAACTAGAAGGCTTACCAACAACGTCTTCAACTGTTTCACGCGTATCAGCACCAATCAATAAATTTGCGAGCTCATCATCTGATGGCGCATAACCATGATATCGATAGGTTGCAGAGCATCCTGCAATAACAGTCAAACATGCAATCGTTGCAATCGTTTTCGTTGTCTTTATTGAAAATTTACCCACCAGAATGCCTCTTAATTCTTTTATCGCTCTTGCTCACATATCGCGACCATGCTCTACAATCAAATATCTTCTTAGAAATCGCAACAAATTAAAACTAGAACACCCTATGACACACGCAAAAATTACTTATCCAATTGGCCTTAAAGGCATCCCAAAGACGAAACACGTCCCTTTTGACATCACGTTCACAGAAAAGGACATGCAAAGCATCACAGCGATTCTCTCGGCTATATCCGTCAAAAAGATGCGGATCAGTGGTAAAATCAGCCCTTTGGGCGCCAAAGACTGGCTCTTATCGGCAACAGTTGGCGCAACAGTCACACGGCCTTGTGTAGTCACACTTGAACCTGTGCAAACCCGTGTGGATAGCCCAATTGAGTTAAAGTACGTCGCAGATTACGAAACAGAAAACGATGATTCTGTAACTGAAATGACGATTGATGAAACAATCGAGCCGTTATCCGAAGAAATCGACCTTGCTACTATAGCGATAGAGGCAATTGCGCTTGCTCTTCCAGACTACCCAAGATCCGAAAATGCAACGCTTGAAAACGCTGTTTTTACAGAACCTGGCATTAAACCAATGACGGATGAGGACACAAAACCATTTGCGTCCTTGGCCAGTTTAAAGGATAAGTTATCCAAAGAAGATTAATAAGGTGAAAAAAAGCCTTGCAGAGTTTGAATTTCTTTGTATTTTCGCGGCTCTTATACAAGGGCGTTTTTTGTGGTTAAGTCAGTTCAGTATCTGACAACATATAAGAGCGCTGAAATGGGTTAATCCCCGCATTATTCTGAGGTTGTGACATGGCTGTCCCACAAAATAAAATCACTCGCTCACGACGCAATAACCGTCGTTCACACGATTCATTGGTTGCTGACAACCCAAATGAATGCGCAAACTGCGGCGAACTAAAGCGTCCACATCACGTATGTGCATCATGTGGTCACTACGATGATCGTCAAGTTATCTCTGTGGTCGACGACATCGACCTAGACGACGACGCGGCATAAGAAACGCTATTGGGCTGATTGTTGATGTCACAAGACTCAAATTCCGTCAGCCCTTTTTCTTCTGAACATGTTGTTCTTTCGGTCGACGCCATGGGCGGCGACCTTGGCCCATCCGTTGTTGTTAACGGAATGGCTCAATTTTTAAAGCAACATCAAGACGTTAGATATATCGTCCATGGCGACAAAGCTACTCTTGATAAGCTCATAGCAAAACGTCCAGGCCTATCAAAATGTTGCGACGTACGTCACAGCGATAAAGCTGTTGGCATGGAAGATAAACCAAGCCAAGTCATGCGCCACGGTCAAGACACCAGCATGTGGAGCTGTATCGATGCCGTTCGCGAGAAGCATGCAGATGTTGCAATATCTTGTGGAAACACTGGCGCATTAATGGCCGTCTCAATGATCCGATTGCGCAAAGCACCTGGTATCAACCGCCCTGCCATTGCAATTCTTTGGCCATCAGACAATCCACAAGGCTCGAATGTCATGTTGGACGTTGGCGCAGATATTCGCGCAGAAGCCTCTGATCTTTTACAATATGCCATGATGGGTGCTTCATATGCACGTAATGGTCTTGATGTTGCGCGACCAAGAATCGGTCTGTTGAATGTTGGCACAGAAGAGCACAAAGGCCGTATTGAACTAAAAGAAGCGCACGAACGCATTTCTGAACAAGCTGATAACGCAAGTTTTGACTTTGTTGGCTTTGTTGAAGGAGGCGATATCCCGTCGGATAAAGTCGATGTGATCGTTACAGATGGCTTTACAGGGAACGTCGCCCTTAAAACGGCAGAAGGTACTGCTACAGTGGTACGCAAACGTCTGGGGCAAGCTTTCAAACAAACACCTTTTGCTATGCTCGGTGCACTGTTCGCCTATCGTTCTTTACAACGTCTTAGTCAAAAGATTGACCCCCGCCGTTCAAATGGTGGTGTTTTCCTTGGGCTGAACGGCACTGTTGTTAAATCGCATGGTGGAGCAGATGCAAAAGGCATCGAAGCTGCTATTCGTCTTGCTTATCAACTGGCAAAAAATGGTTTCACGGAAAAACTGGCTGCACGTGTTGCATCCAGTTCATCTCCGAGTAATGATACAGAAAAACAATACTGAACAACTACCGACTTTCGTCGGTAGGTTCACGTTTTGAATGTAATTCAAGATACTGACGAATAACGTCATCCGTCACATTTCCACTCGTCGTTGAAAAATAGCCTCTAGCCCAGAACCGTTGCCCCCAATAGCGTTTGCGTAATTCGGGGTACTCCCGCTGTATCTTGTATGAGGACCTCCCTTTTACGCGTTGCATCACCTTTGAAATTGGGACGTGCGGCGGGACTGACACAAACATATGCACATGGTCGGTAGACAATACGCCTTTTTCAATGTGTACGCCCAATTCATTGCACGTTTGTCGTATCAATGTCCGAATACGCTCACGCATTTCACCACGCAGCACCTTGTAACGATATTTTGTTACCCAAACGATATGGTATCTGTGATAATATCTGCTATGACTTCCAGTAGAATAGATCATAAGGTTTCCTTCCATTTTAAGACCTTACCGCAACGCTGGGTCTTAAAATGGAAGGAAACCTTATGTAAATAACGCTAAAGCTGACCAGCTAAAAGCTGGTGGTTTTAACCAATTATTGGAAAATAAAAGGCATACACATGAGCACGATCAGAGCCGTTCCAATTGGAGTTGGGCATTACCTGCCAAAACGTGTTGTTGAAAACGTCGAGTTTGAGCAGTGGATCGAAACAAGTGACGAATGGATACGCAGCCGTACAGGGATCGAGCGCCGCCATTTTGCCGCTGACGGTGAGTTAACATCCGATCTTGCCTACCATGCTGCAATAGACGCCTTAAACAATGCTGGTATCGAAGCCTCTGCTATTGATGCCATCGTTCTCGCCACATCGACACCAGATCAAACATTTCCATCTACAGCAACAAAGCTACAAGCAAAGCTTGGTATCAAAACTGGTTTTGCTTTCGATCTGCAAGCCGTATGTGCAGGTTTTGCGTATGCACTGACAACTGCAAACTCACTCATCCTATCAGGACAAGCCAAACGTATTTTGGTGATCGGAGCCGAAACATTTTCCCGCATTATGGATTGGGAAGATCGCACAACATCGGTCCTTTTTGGCGATGGTGCAGGTGCATTGATCCTAGAAGCACAAGAAGGGTCAGGTACAAATGACGATCGCGGTGTTCTATCTTGTGATCTGAACTCTGACGGGACCTATAACAACATCCTATACGTAGACGGTGGTGTATCCTCGACACAAACAACTGGTGTTTTAAAAATGGAAGGCCAAGAAGTCTTCAAACATGCCGTGAAAAAATTAGCATCATCTGGCGACACTGCCTTGGAAAAGGTCGGCTTATCTGGCGATGATGTCGATTGGATCGTTCCACACCAGGCCAATTTGCGGATTATTAAAAGTACGGCACAAAAGATGGGCGTACCTATGGATCGCGTGGTTGTAACCGTACAAGACCATGGCAATACATCTGCTGCATCGATTCCCTTAGCCCTATCTGTTGCTAGTAAAAATGGACAGATTAAGAAGAATCAACTGCTTTTAACCGAAGCAATTGGTGGCGGATTGGCTTGGGGAGCCATTGTTTTGCGCTGGTAAGCGCTAAAACGCAGGAAAATCCTTAGAATCTGTTGACACTTAAATGATGTTTTCACTACTCTTTTCAATGGATAGGGGATTTTTATTATGAGCGACAAGACTTTAACACGAATGGATCTAGGCGAAGCTGTTTTCCGTGAGGTAGGGCTATCACGTAACGAGTCAGCGTACTTAGTAGAAACTGTTTTAGACCATCTTTCAAATGCATTAGTTTCAGGGCAAAATGTTAAGATCTCATCTTTCGGTACATTCAGTCTGCGCGATAAAAAAGCGCGTGTCGGTCGCAATCCAAAAACAGGTGAAGAAGTGCCAATCACTCCGCGCCGCGTTCTAACATTCCGCCCATCACATTTGATGAAAGAGCGTGTGTCATCTGGAAACCAAAAATAATTAGGTAGGGTTTATGGCCAAGTCAGCAGACGCGTTTCGCACAATCTCAGAAGTTGCAGAGTGGCTTGATACACCCGCCCATGTTTTACGATTTTGGGAAAGCCGCTTTACACAGATAAAGCCAATTAAACGCGCAGGTGGTCGTAGATACTACCGCCCAACTGACATGCTACTTCTTGGTGGCATAAAAAAACTTCTGCACGATGATGGTGTTACAATTAAAGCCGCACAAAATATATTGCGCGAGAGTGGCATCAAACATGTCCAATCTTTATCTCAGCCAGTTGCTGTTCATGTCGCGATTAAAAAGAAATCAATGAAATCAGTACCTGTTGCGCCCACAGCACCTGAACCCACTTTAACACCTGAGCCCGATGTTTCAGAGCAAATGGACTTACGAGATGCTGTTGCCGAGATAGACACCGAAGAACCTACTCAGATTATTGAACCTAATAGCCAAGATTCAAAAGTTGACCTGCGTGACACAACACCGCTCATTACAGATCCAAACGCGCCACTAACTGTAATAGAAATGCCTGAAAACATCAGAGCAGTACAAGATATATCAGCAAATGACTTGCAAGATATAGAAGCGCTTTATTTCAGTCTAAAAATGGTGCGAAATAATATGCAACGCACAACAGCAGGAGCGTAGATAAGACGCTTGCACAGCCCTCATTCCACGATATAACCAACCTATAGTCGGGCTATAGCGCAGTTTGGTAGCGCGTTCGTCTGGGGGACGAGAGGTCGTAGGTTCGAATCCTGCTAGCCCGACCAAAACTCCTGCATTTGCAGGGCCGACATGACGGGGGAACGATGTCACAAACGGGTCAAGGCGTACTGCCGTCACAAACAATCGAGACAATGCTAGAAAGCGGTGAAATCACCGTAACGCAACCTGTTTTTGATGGACAAGTCCAACCTGCCAGCCTCGATTTACGCCTCGGAACAAAAGCTTACCGCGTTCGTGCGTCTTTCTTAGCAGGTCATAATAACACCGTCGAAGACCGCCTTCGCGAATTCAAAATGCATGAAGTAGATTTAACAAATGGCGCCGTTTTAGAAAAAGGCTGCGTATATGTCGTCCCTTTGATGGAAGGCCTTAATCTACCTACCGATGTAAACGCAGTTGCCAATGCAAAGAGCTCTACAGGTCGCGTTGATCTTTTCACGCGTTGCATCACAGACAATGGTATCGAATTCGACCGTATCGAAGCAGGCTACACTGGCCCGCTCTACGCAGAAATCAGCCCCCGCTCGTTCTCTATTCTTGTACGCCCAGGCATGCGCCTAAACCAAATCCGTTTTAGAAAAGGTCAAACCATCCTAACGGATGAGTGGCTAGAGGTATTACACGATGATATTGGCTTGGTGAACGGCCCAGCTCAGATCGACCAAGGTCTGGGTTTCTCTGTTGATCTTGATCTTCCAAACAAATTGGTTGGCTACCGTGCAAAGCCGCATACTGGTCTGATCGACCTTGATTTAATCGACCACTACGACCCTGCTGAATATTGGGAGCCCGTTTATGCCGAAAACGGCCGTATCATTCTTGATCCGGGTGCATTCTATATCCTTGTCAGTCGCGAAGCTGTGCATATCCCACCAAACTGCGCTGCAGAAATGGCACCGTATCTTGCTATGGTTGGCGAGTTTCGTGTCCATTACGCAGGTTTCTTCGACCCTGGCTTTGGCAATGCAAGCGCAGGCGGTAAAGGTTCACGTGGCGTCTTAGAAGTACGCTGTCACGAAGCTCCTTTCGCTTTAGAGCACGGCCAATCTGTAGGGCGCTTAGTCTATGAATATATGGCTGAAATCCCTGACGTTCTTTATGGCGCAGATTTGAAATCCAATTACCAAGGCCAAGGTTTGAAATTATCCAAACACTTTAAAACGCCGAAAGGATAACACCATGAAATTGCTACGTTACGGACCCGAAGAACGCGAAAAACCAGGGTGTCTGGATGCAGACGGCAATATTCGTGATTTATCCGCATACACCGCCGATTTTGTTGGTGCCAGTGTCTCCTTAGAAAACATCGAGAAGCTCAAAGCACTTGATCCAACCACCCTGCCGCTTGTTGAAGGTGATACACGGATTGCGCGTGCCTTATCGGATGTTCCGAACTTCTTTTGCATTGGCTTGAACTACGCCAAACACGCAGCTGAAACAGGATCAAAACTACCACCAGAACCGCTCATCTTTAACAAAGCAACATCTGCCTTGAGTGATCCCTATGGCACCATCCAAATTCCCCGTGATTCTAAACATGTAGATTGGGAGGTAGAGCTGGGTGTGGTGATCGGAAAAGAAGCCTCTTATGTGTCCGAAGCTGATGCATTAGATTATGTTGCGGCTTACTGCACAATTAATGACGTGTCAGAACGCGTATTTCAAAAGCACCGTGGCGGTCAGTGGGTCAAAGGTAAATCAGCACCTACATTCGGGCCTGTTGGTCCTTACCTCGTCACACGTGATGAGATCGCTGATCCTCAGAACCTAAAAGTAAACTGTTCAGTAAATGGCGAGATGCAACAAGATTCAAATACATCAGACATGATCTTTGGTGTTGCACAAATTATCAGTGCAATGAGCCAATATTTCACGCTACGCGTCGGCGACATCATCGCAACGGGTACTCCAGAAGGTGTGGGTGCTGGCAAAAAACCACAAACACAATTCATGCGTGATGGCGATGTAATTGTAACCGAAGTTGAAGGTTTAGGCGTACAGCGCCATACGGTTAAAGGGTGGGATTAATTCCCCGCAACCCAACGTTTCCAAGCCCGTGCAGAGCCCCTGAACGTATTCAAGTCCACATCATCCTCGATACCAGGAATACGGCCTGTACTGGAATACTGCCAAAACGTCCAAGGACGGTTTCCATACAGCTGTGATGGGTGCTTTGCCACAGTACGTAACCAAAAATCATATCCTTTAACGCGCCATAATTTGTTTTCTTCATAAAACTTAGGCGTAGAATAAATCACAGGACGCTTTCCATAATGCGCTGTAATACGTCGTAGATAGACTTTCATCTCTGACCGTACACGTGCAGGGTTTGGTCTGTATTTACACGTCTTAGAATTCGTCCATTCCATATCCAACACATGCGGCAATGATCCATTTTCGCGCGGGACATTGCGAATGAACCAATTCGCTTGTTCTTGTGCCGTACGGCAGAAATAATAGAAATGATACGCCCCGCGTAAAATGCCAGCACGACGTGCAGCGGACCAATTTTCTGCAAAACGTGGGTCTAAAAAATCGCCGCCTTCGGTTGCTTTACTGAACAACTACCGACTTTCGTCGGTAGGTTCACGTTTTGAATGTAATTCAAGATACTGACGAATAACGTCATCCGTCACATTTCCACTCGTCGTTGAAAAATAGCCTCTAGCCCAGAACCGTTGCCCCCAATAGCGTTTGCGTAATTCGGGGTACTCCCGCTGTATCTTGTATGAGGACCTCCCTTTTACGCGTTGCATCACCTTTGAAATTGGGACGTGCGGCGGGACTGACACAAACATATGCACATGGTCGGTAGACAATACGCCTTTTTCAATGTGTACGCCCAATTCATTGCACGTTTGTCGTATCAATGTCCGAATACGCTCACGCATTTCACCACGCAGCACCTTGTAACGATATTTTGTTACCCAAACGATATGGTATCTGTGATAATATCTGCTATGACTTCCAGTAGAATAGATCATAAGGTTTCCTTCCATTTTAAGACCTTACCGCAACGCTGGGTCTTAAAATGGAAGGAAACCTTATGTAAATAACGCTAAAGCTGACCAGCTAAAAGCTGGTGGTTTTAACCAATTATTGGAAACTGAACAACTACCGACTTTCGTCGGTAGGTTCACGTTTTGAATGTAATTCAAGATACTGACGAATAACGTCATCCGTCACATTTCCACTCGTCGTTGAAAAATAGCCTCTAGCCCAGAACCGTTGCCCCCAATAGCGTTTGCGTAATTCGGGGTACTCCCGCTGTATCTTGTATGAGGACCTCCCTTTTACGCGTTGCATCACCTTTGAAATTGGGACGTGCGGCGGGACTGACACAAACATATGCACATGGTCGGTAGACAATACGCCTTTTTCAATGTGTACGCCCAATTCATTGCACGTTTGTCGTATCAATGTCCGAATACGCTCACGCATTTCACCACGCAGCACCTTGTAACGATATTTTGTTACCCAAACGATATGGTATCTGTGATAATATCTGCTATGACTTCCAGTAGAATAGATCATAAGGTTTCCTTCCATTTTAAGACCTTACCGCAACGCTGGGTCTTAAAATGGAAGGAAACCTTATGTAAATAACGCTAAAGCTGACCAGCTAAAAGCTGGTGGTTTTAACCAATTATTGGAAAATAAAAACGGGCCTGTCGAGCATTTCCGAATAAACTTCGGACACTCAACAGACCCGTTTAAGAAATCTGAAACTAAACTTGGTTTATTTCACGCTTGGCAATTCGTAAATACCGCCATTAGCTTTTGACCATTCCAAAGGCGCATTCAAGAATGCTTCCACTTGATTCAAAGTCTCTTCATCAAACTTTCCTTGTACACGAGCTTCTTTCAAAACATCCCACCAAGTGACAAGGTAGTGCAATTTCAAACCGTTCTCATCCAACATTTCATGCGTGTTCTTGAAGATATCATAATAGAAAACTACTAGGATATGCTCGCATTCAGCACCTGCACGGCGGATCGCATCTGCAAACATAAGCTTTGAACCACCATCTGTTGTTAAGTCTTCAACCAACAACACGCGCTGACCTTCGGAAATATCACCCTCGATCTGCGCATCACGACCGTAGCCCTTTGGCTTTTTACGCACATACTGCATTGGCAGGTTCATCTTATCTGAAATCCATGCCGCAAACGGAATACCAGCTGTTTCGCCGCCTGCCGCTGCATCGAACTGCTCAAAACCCACATCGCGGTACAAAGTTGCTACAGCGAAATCCATCAAAGCAGAGCGGATACGTGGGTATGAAATCAATTTACGGCAATCAATATAAACAGGTGACGCCAAACCAGAGGCGAATGTATAAGGCTCATTTGCGCGGAAATTAACGGCACCGATTTCCAACAACATTTGAGCGGCCAATGAAGCCATAGTTTCTTTATCTGTAAATGTGTTCGGAAATGTCATGCGGTCGCCCCTTTGGATTTATGAACCTTTAGCCAGATTCGCCCCTTAAGCCAAGTCAAACTGCGCAATTGTACCCAAGCTACGATCAGGTTAAACCCCCTCATGACGAGTGATCACATCATATTATGGCACCCAAAAGCTGTTTTGTTCGACCGCGATGGCAATCGTGCGACGGGCACCACCC
Organism: Amylibacter sp.; assembly: GCA_965206885.1. Taxonomy (GTDB): domain Bacteria; phylum Pseudomonadota; class Alphaproteobacteria; order Rhodobacterales; family Rhodobacteraceae; genus Amylibacter. The sequence continues at coordinate 1,265,629 of CBDBLJ010000019.1, forward strand.
AACCATCGGCCAACTGTGACCCTATTGATCCCATAATAGCCTTACCCGCCTACATTGCAGCAATCGCCACAGGTGAATTGCCCATAATGGGGAATTTTAAAGGAAATAGACCTAAATGCGACGGTGATTTCCTAACTCAAACTGGTGGCAGCACAGGCGCACCTAAAACAATCTTGCGCAGCAGTGAAAGCTGGCTTCAAAGCTTTTACTATATGGCACAGCATTTTGGGATCGGCCCAAATACAAAAGTCGCAGCGCTAGGCCATCTAAACCATTCGCTCGCGCTTTATGCGGGGTTAGAGGCACTACATCTCGGCGCGCATTTTCATGCACTTGGCGGCATAAAACCCTCAAGATATGTACAAGAACTGCACAGTCGAAATATAACCCATCTTTATGCCACCCCCACACAGCTACAACTCATACGCCAAGGCCCTGTCCCAAATGTGCGAACTGTTTTAATTGGCGGCGGGGTGATGACCGCAATGAATCATACCCATGCCACATCCCTCTTCCCAAATGCAGATATTATCGAATTCTACGGTGCTGCCGAAACAAGCTTCATCACGTTATCAGATGCAAAAACACCAACCAATTCCGTTGGTCGGCCTTTCGCGAATGTCGTCGTAGATATTCGCACATCAGAGGGAGCTCCCTGCCAAATAGGCGAAATCGGCGAAGTTTGGGTAAAAACGCCCCTAGCGTTTAAGGGCTACCTGCCGAACCCCAAAGAAGCACAAGATTACATCAGTGTAGGCGAAATGGGCACTTTAAATAAAGACAGCTATCTGTTTTTATCAGGCCGTTCTGATCGCGCCGTAACCATTGCAGATCAAACCGTCTATTTGGATCAAGTCGAAGCAAAGATTATGCAATCCATAACCCAACAAAACATTGCTGTTTTCGCCATAAAAAACAAACTCAGAGGATATACACTTCACGCAATTGCCCAGTCACCAGACATATCTCTAAACGATATAACCGCAAATCTTTCCAGACAGATACAACCACGCACCCTGACACATGTCGCTGATTGGCCCCTGTTACCCTCTGGTAAAACCGATTACAAAACCTTGGAAGGTTTCTTAAAGGGCATACATGATGACGACTAAAGCCTATATCATCAGTGCGAAACGCAGCATCGTTGCCCCAATCGGTGGTGCTTTAGCTGCATGTGATGTCCATGATTTAGCTACCCCTGTCATAACAGATTGCCTAAAAGCAGCGGATATCAAAATCGATCAGGTGGATGAACTCATCCTATCCAACGCCCTATATGGCGGCGGTAATCCAGCCCGCTTAGCCGCTTTGTCCGCTGGGTTGCCAGAAACAGTGGCTGGCCTGAGTATAGATCGTCAGTGCGTTGGCGGCTTAGACGCCATTCTATTAGCAGCTCGCATGGTGCAATCAGGTGCTGCAAGCATCGTTATTGCTGGCGGTGCAGAAAGTTATTCGCGCCGCCCGATCAGACAAAAAACATTCCAAGATGGGCGTGCACCAGAAGCGTATGACCGTCCACCTTTCACACCGTGGCTCGATCGTGACCCAGAAATGCATATTGCAGCGGCTGATCTTGCCGCTCGTTTAGAAATTTCAAAAGCAGATCAAGATGTATGGGCCATTCAAAGCCATGCAAAGGCTCTAATTCACAAAGACCAGCTCTTTGACGAAATCACCCAATTTGTTGGGATATCAGATACATCTGACCCATATACACGCAGCTTAACCGAAGCTTTGTGTGCACGGGCAAAATCCCTGTCAGGCACAATCACAAGCGCCAACACTGCCACCGCAGCTGATGCCGCTGCATTCTGTGTGATTGTCTCAGAAGAGGTCCTAAAATGCTTACCCAATGCCAAAGCTGTTGAAATTGTCTTGGGAGCGACTGTCGGTTCAGACCCAACACTACCCGGCCTAGCCCCAGTCACTGCAATCAAAGCTATAGGTGCCGATAACCAAGTCTTCACACATATCGAGATTATGGAAGCTTATGCCGCCCAAGCCATCGCTTGTGTTAACGAAGCAGGCTTAAACCCAGCGCATGTAAACCAAAAAGGCGGCGCATTAGCGCGTGGGCACCCTATCGGTGCTTCTGGCGCTATATTAGCCGTTCGCTTGTATCATGATTTGGTAGAAACTGGCGGCATTGGGTTGGCGGCCATTGCAGCTGCGGGCGGTATCGGAACCGCCCTACAGCTAAAATTTTAAGCCCGGGAGAAAACCGCTGCTGGGCGTGCTTTGTAAAGTGCTTGTGTGATCACACCAGCCAAAACAGCTTTGATCAAATCGCCTGGGATAAACGGTAGCATTGTTACTGTAGACTCAATTACACCTTTGCCCGTGCCAACCATGTAATATGGAATTGCAATCGCATAGAGTACACCAATCCCACCGATCACGGCAGCAATGCCTGCAACAATGGCAATAGAACCCGATTTGAAGTTTTCCATGATAAAGCCAGCAAAGAACGCCGCGAAAGGGAAGCCGAATAAAAAGCCTGCCCAAGGTGTGCCAAATACACCCAAACCGCCACGACCACCTGCCAACAATGGTAAACCAAGTGCAACGAGTACCAAGAATAAAACAACAGCCATTGCACCGCGTTTTGACCCCAATACAGTACCGCACAACATGATACCCAAGCTTTGAGCCGTAATCGGAATACCACTTAGTAAAGTGAATTTTGGCAGTAGGCCAAGTGCCGCAATTAAAGCTGCAAATAAAGCAATATAAGCGATGTTACGTTCCATAAGAACAATCCTTTTATACGCCTCCACGGGCTTTCAGGGCTTCGGCAACACGATCCGCGTCATCAACAGCGGTCAAAAACAATGGCATCACAATGCGCCATCCAGCTCGTTTAGCTGATCGTGCTCGCCAACTTTCCCTAAGGGCAGAGGCTTTGTTTATAAGAACAGGTGTAAATCTGATCACCATAGCAGTGGCAACCCCAAAAACACGGGTGTTTATACCTAATTTTGCCAAAGGTATGAGGCAAAACTCCACAACAGAGATCATTTCGTTCAATTTGGTCGTCATCGTAACCAAATTCGCCAAAGCAACCAAGGTCAGCATACGGAAGATAATTGAAAGCCCCGCTGCAAAATCAAATGTCAGCACATGGAATAAAAGGATGATCGCAGCAAAAATAACAATCGGCCGCATCATCCAAATCCCATACCGTAAAACATCGCGCCCCAATAACAAATGCAAAGCAACGACCCCGACCCCGACCAATAATCCACCCAGAACACCAAGGTTATCAATTGGGAATATAAATACTGAAAGAATAGCAAGCCCTGCCAGCTTCCAACCCGCAGGTATAAAGTGGGCTTTCGTTTTACGCGGTAACGTCAGTGACAGCATCTTGCTCTCCCAACCGTGTCATCTCTGTATTGAAACCTTTCAACACATCATCCGCTGGTCCATCTTTTACAATCAATCCTTTTTCCAACCACAATACGCGGTCGAAGTCTTTTAATTTTTCAGGATCATGTGTGATCAAAATAATCTGTTGATCCAACTTGTCCAACCAACGGTGCAATTGCAATGACGTCGGAATATCCAGCCCTGCATAGGGTTCATCTAAAACAATCGTCTTAGGTTCCATCGCCAACACAGACATCAGACATACAAAATGACGCTGACCTTGTGATAACGTATGTGTACTGCAATCCAACCAATGCGAACGACCATGATAGGATAGTGTTAAAGCAGCCTTTTGGGCAGCACGTTCGCGCGGCATTCCCATCTGTTGCAAACCAAATTCAATCTCTTCACCCACTGTTGGAAAGATAATTTGATGGTCAGGATTTTGAAAAATAATACCAACAGTAGATAATGCGGCCTTGCGATCCTTAACAATATCCACATCTCTCACTGTCACTTTTCCTACATCAGAGGCAATCAAACCTGCTAATAGTCGCGAAAAACTAGACTTTCCCGATCCATTGCGTCCAACAACACCAATTCGACGTTCTGACAATTCTACCGACACAGGCCCCAACACATGGGTGCCTTGCGGGCGATATTCGACATCTTCAAAAATCACAGTCACGGTACTTATGCGCCTATCGTTATATTGATCCCGCCACTAACATCTTTTGCTATGGTGGGACAAGCCAAGACACTTTAGACTGCAACTTTGTGAACACATGTTTCAAGCATCGGATACATTGCCATGAGTGCCGTAAACTTCAACAACAGCTACGCCTCCTTACCAGAGGCATTTTACACCAAACAAAAAGCAGCTCCTGCACCTGCTCCATCATGGATCGAAACCAATGATGACCTTGCAGTCAAACTGGGCATTGATACAAGCTTTCTAAATTCTGACGCAGGCCTAAATATGATGTCAGGCAACACCACAGCAGATGGGTCAGATCCATTGGCAATGGTCTATGCAGGTCACCAATTTGGCGGTTGGTCTCCACGGCTGGGTGATGGTCGTGCGCTGTTACTGGGCGAAGTTATCGGTACAGATGGCATCCGTTACGACATCCAACTCAAAGGATCAGGCCGCACACCTTATTCGCGTGGTGGTGATGGCAAAGCTGCCGTTGGCCCTGTTATCCGCGAATATATCGTTTCCGAAGCTATGGCAGCCCTTGGCGTCCCAACCACCCGCGCTTTAGCGGCGGTTGCAACGGGTGAGACTGTCATTCGCGAAGTCCCTTTACCTGGCGGTGTATTAACCCGCGTAGCGCAATCTCATATCCGTGTTGGTACATTCCAATATTTCTACGCCCAAAATGACAAAGCATCCTTACAAATCTTGGCCGATTACGTCATTGACCGTCACTATCCAGAGGCGCGAAGTACAGAGAATCCAATCCAAACAATGTACCGTGCCATCGTCACACGCCAAGCCAAACTAATCGCCCTTTGGATGAAATACGGTTTCATTCACGGCGTCATGAACACAGATAACTGCCAAATAGCAGGTGAAACCATCGATTACGGTCCTTGTGCTTATATGGATACCTTCCATCCTATGAAGGTATTTAGTTCAATAGACGAACAAGGTCGCTATGCATGGGGCAAGCAACCTCATCTGGCCCATTGGAACCTATCACGCTTAGGCGAAGCTCTGATGCCGATCTGGGGTAAAGACGATGACATGACCACGGCAGAGATCAGCGCGGCTTTGGGTATATTCAGTGATACTTTTAATGAGAGTTTCTATGCAGCTTTCGCTCAAAAACTTGGGCTACCAGAATTAAACAGCCAATCAGCACCGTTCTTGGAAACCACGTTTGAAACGATGACCAATAATAAGATTGATTTCACTCTCTTCTTTGCTCATTTGCGCCGTTCAACAGAACCAACCTATCAAGAAAAGCTCATAAGCTTGTTTGACACATCTGATGCAGCGGACATGTGGTTGGGACAATGGGAGGCCTTAAAATCAACATCAGGTATCACAGCGCCTGACAGCCAAGCTGCGATGGAAGTTGCAAATCCAATATATATCGCCCGTAATCACCGTGTTGAAAAAGCTATTCAGGCAGGATTGCAAAGCAACTATGCTCCAATGAATGCCCTCCACAGTGTTTTACAGAATCCATTCACCCAGCAAAATGGTGCAGAAGCTTATGAAGCGGCCCCTGAGGATACAGAAATCGTACAACAAACGTTTTGTGGAACCTAAACTTTGAACTTAATCGCACTGAAATCCCCAAGCTTTCGCATCTATTTCATGGGCTCAATGTCAGCTGTGAATGGGTTATGGATATTACGCGTCCTTATCGGTTGGCTCGCGTGGGAATTAACGGGTTCTGCCAGCTTTGTCGGTTGGATCGCAGCCCTATCCCTATTACCATCCCTATTCATTGGCCCCTTCTTCGGCGTTATGGTCGATCGCGCCAGTATTAAATTCGCAGCCTTTTGCACAAACGCCGCCATTATCTTGTGTGTCTGCACGCTATTAACAATCCAAATAAACGGTATATTAACTCCGACATTACTATCAATCTGTACCCTTGCCATAGGCATCGTAACAGCAGCTCATCATCCCGTCCGCATGTCCTTAGGCCCTCGCTTGGTGCGCCGCGAACACGTAGGATCAGTTGTCGCCCTTGCCGCATTAAACTTTAATACAGCACGCATGATCAGCCCTGCTATTGGCGGTATCATTATCGATGTTCTCGGGATCACCGCAGCCCTGATAATCACGTTATTATTCTATCTGCCAAGTTTGATCGTGGTTCCGTTCTTGCACCCACGTGACCGAGAGAAAACCACAGAAAAAGAAGCTTTTTCAACGGCTTTAACCAATGGTTTGAAATACATATCACAACGTGCCGAACTCAAGCTCACCCTAGCAATGACGGCATTAATGTCCGCATCCATCCGCAGCACAACTGAAATCCTACCTGTTGTTGCAGATGGTATTTTTAACAGCGGCCCAACAGGTTTAGGCCAGTTGGGGTCCGCCGTTGGTGCGGGCGCATTACTTTCTGCCATCATCAAAGCACTCGGGCCTGTTCAAACAAACCACTCCTTAAAAGGCAGCGCCTTAATCATAGCAGCCTTTGGTATCACCACCGTCTTCCTATTTGGCAATTCAGAAACGTGGTCGCTCACACTCATCACCGCCGCCATCCTTGGATTTTGCAGCACTTATCTTGGCGTCGCAATGCAATCTGCAATGCAATCAGATTTACCCGATGGCTTTCGCGGGCGTGTCATGTCCATCTGGACCGTCACAACAATGGGGGCAACGGCTATAGGTTCTCTTGCCCTTGGCGCCATAACAGAGCTCTTACAACTGCCAACGGCGACGTTTTTACTATCATTTGCGTGTTTTATCGCGCTCATAGCTCTTCGTTTTCAGGTATCACGCACTCAAAGACTTTAATTTACAAAGATAACATAGGAGACATATCATCATGTCTAAACAGACCGTCCTCATCACATCCGCTACAGGCCGCATCGGCAAAGAACTGGTTGCGCGCTTGGCTCAAAACGGCCAATTCACTGTACGCGCCTGCTATTTCAGCGAAAGTAAAGCAGAGCAATTGAAAGCTTTAGGCGCACATGAAGTAGTAAAGTTCGACCTTTCTGATCCAAAGACATGGGGCTCTGCCCTTGAAGGTGTCTCTGCCATTTATTCTGCATCCTTAGACCCAATGCTAGAAGGCCATTTGGCATTCTGTAAGGAGCTTGGAAAACGCAAAGCAGATATCAAGCACGTTGTGCGCGTCAGCTGTATGGGCGCAGATACAAACACAGCCTCTTATGATGCAGAGATACATGCCTCCCGTACAGGTGCTGCTATCCCATTGATGTTACAACATTATTGGTGGGGTGAAAAAGCTTTATTGGATGAAGGTTTGAACGTTACTGTCTTGCGCAACAACTTCTTCATGAACCACCTGTTAAAAACAGACAGCGAAAACATTGATACAGAAGGCTGGTTCAGCAACCCATTGGGTAATATGCGCAATTCATTCGTTGCAACACGCGACATCGCAGAAGCCGCTGATGTGGCCTTGTCAGAAGGTCCAGAACAGCACGGTAACAAATTCTACGACATCACAGGTCCGCAACCACAATCCATGTCAGAAATAGCTGCGGACTTAGGCTGCGCCATGGACAAAGATATCGAGTATCGCGCCCAATCTATGGTCGATTTTGAGAATGACTTTGGCGCGACACGCGCAGAGTTCTTTGAATATCTGACAAACGGATTCTATACACGGTGCAGCCCAGATTTCTACAATCTGACAGGCCACAAACCAACGTCATACTACGATTACCTGACAACCAAAGGTACAAGCGGCGAAACTGGCCTAGACGAATTATGGCAAGGCAACCTGTGGAAAAAAGGCGAAGACGCGATGAAGGATGCAGCGAGCGCAACAGCATCTTAAACATCTAAAGATTATTCCAAAACTCTGACGGTGTGCAGCAATCATTTCCTCTGGCCCAGGAAACAAGCTGCGCACCGCTTCAGGGCAGTATCCTGAATTAAATATCATATTCGAAAATGCAGCTACAGTTTCACTATGCAAACTTCTTCGTTACGAACACACATAATCCGACTGCAACAGTCACCATAATCATCGGCCATTCTATGGTTTCGCCTAAGAGTCTGGCCGAAAACTATTTCAATGATTTCAACCCCTTGCTAATCGCCGTGTGACCATTCTGATATGGGCGATGAGGAGCCAGCTTTCAGCAGAAGCAATGGATTTCTCCCAATCTTTTGCCAATCGGCGGCACCGCCCCAACCAGGCAAAGGTGCGCTCGACAACCCACCGTCTTGGAATGAGTTCAAATCCCACAGCCTTGTCACTGCGCTTTAAAATTTCGATAGTCCAACAGCCCATATTTTCTAAAGCTTCTCGTAATTTTGGCCCCGCATATCCTCCATCGGCAAACACATGTCGGAGTTTGGGATGGGAGTAGTAGATAGATTTGAGGACATCAACGGCCCCATCTCGATCTTGAATGCCCGCACTGTGGATGATAAATCCGATCAACAGCCCGATGGTATCTGTGATGATATGGCGCTTACGGCCGTTTATCTTTTTCCCTGCGTCGTAGCCGGAAACACCACCGCTTTCTGTCGTTTTAACACTCTGGCTGTCAATAACACCTGCACTTGGACTGGCTGCGCGACCTGCCAATTCCCGCGCCTTGATGACAAGCGTATCGTTGATCCGGTACAACACGCCATTGTCCCGCCAGTCGTAAAAATACTCCTGTATTGTAGTCCTCGGCGGGAAATCTTTCGGGATCATTCGCCACTGACATCCCGTGCTCGCCATGTATTGCACTCCGTCCCACACATCGCGCATTTCGGTTGTTCTGGGCCGACCAACCACATTGGATTCTGGCAGCAGTGGTTCAATTATTGCCCACTCTTCGTCCGTGCAATCACTTGCATAACGCCCATTGTTTCGCTCATATAGGGGGCGAGTAATATCAGTCCAAGCCATAAAATTCTCCATCTTATTTGATAAAGAGAGTGAATCACAACTTACTGATATTACTCAACTAGTTTTCGGCCAGACACTAAGAACCCTGCAGCAATTGTTAAACCAAAGAAAGGTTGTAGCAATTGTAATTGCCCGACTGCAGCAATCCCACCTTGCGACAATCCTCGATACCAAAAGACAAAACCTACCAACATGCTGAAAACCGAAACATAAGCTAATCCTAGCCAGCCTGATTGCTCAATACCTACAAGGGTTGAAGGTCGGCTTGTATAAGCCAACACGGCCATTATCGGAAATGAAAGAACAAGCGCCCACGATATAACTTGCCAGCCACCTAATCTTTTAGACAGTTTTGCCCCTTCTGCATAACCAAATCCACAAGCGATGATCGCTCCAATCATAAGAGCATCCCCTATGAAAGACAGGTTAAATCCGCGCGTCAAAGCAAAGGAGAACACCAATAGGCTACCAATGATCGAAAACACCCAAAATATCGCACTAGGGCGTTCTCCTGCCCTCAAAACAGCAAAAGCAGTGGTCGCCAATGGTAATAATCCAATATAAACAATGGAATGCGCTGATGTTACATGTTGTAAAGCAAGGGCCGTTAGCAGTGGAAATCCAACAACAACACCAAGCGAGACGAGTATTAGTGACACAAGATCATCACGTTCTGGACGGCTTTGGCGAAAACTGGATAAAAGTATCATTGCCAAAACAGCAGCAATGCTCGCCCTAATCGTTGTCAAAAAAAATGGATCAAAGGATTGAACGGCAACACGCGTTGCGGGTAACGATGCACTGAAAATCAATACACCTAACAATCCATTCATCCATCCGTTCATAACAACTCTACCTTTATAGTGTAGATTTCTCATTGCTTTGAATTCTGCTTTGAGTACAGTGACAGATCAGTACAATATTACAGAACTGTACTGCTAGAACAGTAGGTACAATTTGAATGACACAACCACTTGATACAGCCCAGAACATCACACGTGTTGAATATGTCATGACTGAAATCAAAGAACGTTTGGCATCGCGCAAACTCGGGCCAGGTTCAAAACTACCCTCAATCCGAAGTTTTGCTACAACGTTGAAAGTTTCAAAATCCACTGTTGTAGAAGCATATGAACGATTGGCCGCAGAAGGTGTCATCAGCTCTCAACGCGGTTCAGGGTTTTATGTAACAGGTCATATCCCCCCGCTCTCCCTAACAGATATGGGGCCAAAATTAGATCGCGCCGTTGACCCCTTTTGGGTATCCAGACAATCCCTAGAAACCGATGAGACATTCTTAAAGCCAGGGTGCGGTTGGCTTCCTACATCATGGATGCCAGAGGACAGTATAGCAGCTGCAATGCGTTCCCTAGCGCGCAATGGATCCAACTCTCTTACAGAGTATGGTATCCCCTTGGGCTTCTCACCCCTGCGTCATCATTTGGCACGTCGCATTGAAAGTCAAAATATAGAAGTCTCTGCAGATCAAATTATCCTGACAGACTCTGGCACACAAGCAATCGACCTCTTATGTCGTTTCTTTTTAGAGCCTGGTGACACAGTATTAGTTGATGACCCATGTTACTTTAATTTCAATGCTTTACTTAGGGTTCACCGCGTAAAAATTGTGACAGTCCCTTACACCCCCACAGGTCCGGATATTGACCAATTTGAAGCAACGGTCAAAGAACACAATCCTCGCCTTTATATTACAAATTCTGCATTCCATAACCCAACGGGCGCATCGATTTCTCCAATCACAGCTCATAAAGTCCTTAAGCTTGCCGAACGCTTCAATCTAACCATTATAGAAGATGATATTTTTGGGGACTTTGAAACGACCCCCAGCCCTAGATTAGCATCATTCGATGGCTTTGAACGCGTCATTTATATCGGTAGCTTCTCTAAAACGATTTCAGCATCAGTTCGATGCGGTTACATTGCAACACGCCCCGACTGGGTTGACGGCTTGGTTGATCTAAAGATTGCGACAACATTCGGTGGCAATGTCTTTAATGCTGAATTAATCTGGCATGTCTTAAAGAACGGATCATATCGCAAACATATCCAAGCATTGCGCGAACGACTGGCGAAAGCACGGGTTACAGTTCAATCCAAACTCCATCCACTCGGCATAACACCTTGGGTGGAACCCAAAGGTGGCATGTATTTATGGTGCAACCTCCCAAAAGGCGTTGATTCCGCTGACCTAGCCCAACGTGTATTGGCTCAAAATATAGTGCTAGCTCCAGGAAATGTATTCAGCAGCACGGGAACTGCAAGTCAATTCATGCGGTTTAATGTGGCTCAATCACTACAACCACATTTATATTCCGTCTTAGCAACAGAATTGCAAAGCCTCAGGTAAAAAAAGAGGGGGGATAAAATCCCCCCAGTCTATGATTCAGGCTCTTATATCACCGCTCAAGTTTTTGCCTGCGGCCTGAAATCGTCGGGACGGCAGCTAGGCCGCGCGCCCCTAACTCTTAGCTACACCCGCTGGTTGCCCCGCAGGTATTACATTTCATACATGTGCCATTGCGCACCAACGTGTAGTTTCCGCAATCGCCACATGCGTCGCCTTCATAGCCTTGCATTTTGGCTTTCACGCGATCGTCCATTTTGGTGACAGGGGCTGCCACTTGGGCTGCAGCCGCTGCCACCCCTTCGGTGGAACCAGCAACCTGCTGGGCTCCCCCCCCGAAAAGATTTCCAGAACCACCTTGCAGTACCACCAACTCTTGCGGCATGCGGTTCCGGTGATAACCTGGAGACACAACTTGCTTTAACATCGCAACCGCATCATCAGACGCAGGTTTAACGTTGCTTTGACCTTCTTCAACACCGCGACCTAATTCATCGAATGTTTCACCGGTTGGTTTCACATGCGCCAAATCAGAACGGTCTAAGTAAGACACAGCCAATTCACGGAAGATGTAATCCAAAACTGACGTTGCATTCTTAATGCTGTCGTTGCCTTGAACCATGCCAGCTGGATCGAAGCGTGTGAATGTAAACGCATCGACGAATTCTTCTAGCGGCACGCCGTATTGTAATCCAACAGAGATTGCGATTGCAAAGTTGTTCATCATAGCTCGGAAGCCAGCACCTTCTTTGTGCATGTCGATGAAAATCTCGCCGATTTTACCATCTTCATATTCACCAGTACGCAGATACACTTTGTGACCGCCAACGATGGCTTTTTGTGTGTAACCTTTACGGCGTTCAGGTAATTTCGAACGTTCTTGACGACGGACTTCTTTCACGATGATCTTTTCAACGATCTTCTCTGCAAGAATTGTTGCACGTTCTGTTGCTGGCGCTTCAGCCAATGCCTCATCCAGATCTTCGTCATCATCGTCAACAAGTGCTGATGCCAATGGTTGTGATAGTTTTGATCCATCACGGTACAAAGCGTTCGCTTTCACACCCAATGACCAAGACAACTCATACGCTGCCTGACACTCTTCAATCGTTGCATCATTTGGCATGTTGATTGTCTTAGAGATCGCGCCAGAGATGAATGATTGCGCTGCAGCCATCATAGTGATGTGGCTATCAACTGACAGATAACGTGTTCCGATACGACCACAAGGGTTCGCACAATCAAACACACCGTAATGCTCTTTTTTCAGATGCGGGGCACCTTCCAATGACATTGTACCGCAAACGTGGTTATTCGCTGCTTCCACTTGTTTTTTGCTGAAACCTAGGTGTGATAGCAAATCAAACGCTGGATCGTTCAACTGTGTCGCTGGAATACCCAATGTGCCTTTGCAGAAGTCTTCGCCCAACGTCCACTGGTTGAACACAAAACGAATGTCGAATGCTGTCGGAAGCGCTGCTTCGATTTTATCCAATTCGTCTTTGCCAAAGCCATGCCCTGTCAACGTCGTGTGATTGATATCAGGTGCATTGCCCATTGTGCCGTGGCCAACAGCGTAAGAAATAATTTCTGCACCTTGAGAGGAAGAGTATCCCAACATTGTTAATGCAGCAGGAACGGATTGGTTGATGATTTTAAAGTAACCACCACCCGCAAGTTTCTTAAACTTAACCAATGCGAAATCTGGCTCGATACCTGTTGTATCACAGTCCATAACCAGACCGATTGTACCTGTTGGTGCAATCACTGATACTTGTGCGTTACGATAGCCGTGGGCTTCGCCCAATTTTACGGCTTCGTCCCAAGCTGCTGTTGATAGCTTGATCAAGTCTTGATCTGGGCAGTTTGCATGATCCAAAGGAACAGGCTTCACTTCTAAGCCGTCATAGCCATCTGTTTCAGCATAAGCTGCATGACGGTGATTACGCATGACACGTAACATGTGGTTCGCGTTTTTCTGATAGCCTGGGAATGGGCCCAACTCTTTCGCCATCTTTGCAGATGTCGCATAGGATGTACCCGTCATAATCGCAGTCAAAGCACCGCAAAGCGCGCGACCTTCATCAGAATCGTATGAGTACCCCATATTCATCAACAAGCCGCCGATGTTGGCATATCCAAGACCCAATGTACGGAATTCATATGAACGCTGTGCAATCTCTTTAGATGGGAACTGAGCCATCAAAACAGAGATTTCCAATGTCATCGTCCACAAGTGCGTTGCATGGATATAATCGTCAGCTTGGAACTTGGCATCTTTGTAGAACTTCAACAAGTTCATCGATGCCAAGTTACAAGCTGTATCGTCTAGGAACATATACTCAGAACATGGGTTTGATCCGCGGATTTGACCATCTTCTGGGCATGTGTGCCATGCGTTGATTGTATCGTGGTACTGAACACCTGGATCAGCACAAGCCCAAGCTGCATGACCAACTTCTTCCCATAAATCACGGGCTTTCACTGTCTTTGCAACTTTACCATCTGTGCGGCGGATCAATTCCCAATCGCCGTCGCTCTTAACAGCCTTTAGGAATGCATCTGTTACACGGACAGAGTTGTTCGAATTTTGACCAGCAACAGTCACATATGCTTCTGAATCCCAATCCGTATCATATGTTGGGAATTCAATACTGCTGTAACCCTGTTTCGCATATTGTAAAACGCGGTTCACATAGGTTTCTGGGATCATTGATTTTTTAGCTGACTTAACAGCCGTTTTCAGACCCGCATTTTTCTTCGGGTCAAACGCATCCAGCTCTGTGCCATCCCAATTACGGATTGCGCTGAAAATCTCGTTCAATTTTTGCTCGTGAAGTTTAGAACCCGCAACCAATGAGGCCACTTTTTGCTCTTCTTTCACTTTCCAAGTGATAAATTCTTCTACGTCTGGGTGATCCATATCGCAGATAACCATCTTCGCCGCACGACGTGTCGTGCCACCAGACTTAATCGCGCCCGCAGCGCGGTCACCAATCTTCAGGAATGACATCAAACCAGATGATTTACCGCCACCACCCAACGACTCTTCTGAACTGCGTAATGATGAGAAGTTCGTGCCAGTACCAGAACCGTATTTGAACAAACGTGCTTCACGCACCCATAGGTCCATGATGCCGCCTTCATTTACCAAGTCATCATCAACAGATTGGATAAAACATGCGTGTGGCTGTGGGTGCTCGTATGAGCTGTTTGATTTCGTCAGCTTACCTGACTTGTAATCTACATAGTGGTGGCCTTGTGAAGGGCCATCAATGCCGTATGCCCAATGTAGGCCCGTGTTGAACCATTGTGGGCTATTCGGCGCTGCCATTTGGCTGGCCAGCATGAAACGCATTTCATCGTAATATGTCTTTGCGTCAGCTTCGGTGTTAAACATGCCACCTTTCCAACCCCAGTACGCCCATGCGCCTGCGAGACGGTCAAATACTTGCTTCGATGATGTCTCACCACTGTAAGTATCAGAATTCTTAACTTGCTTGCCATCTGCTGGTACAGAACGCCAAAGAAATTCAGGAACGCCCTTTTCAGGAACAGGTTTAAGATCGGAAGATACACCCGCTTTGCGGAAATATTTTTGCGCAATCACATCTGCGGCCACTTGTGACCAACTTGTTGGCACTTCTACGTTTTCCAATGAAAAAACGATGGAACCATCTGGATTGCGAATTTCAGAAGTTGTCTTATGGAACTCGATGCTTGCGTATGCATCTTTTTTCGAGTCAGTAAATCGGCGGTCGATCTTCATTTTGTCCCCTGTTATTTGAAAAACCCATCGCATGGCCTGAATCGACTAACATAGGTCTTAATTATTCTCTGTAATGTCACCCCTGCCCTGGTATACTACATGTAGTGCCTCTTGGGACGACTAGCCACAACTTGTACCAAGAGACACAACGGGTCAACGAAAATATTCACAAAATAGTCATATTTAGTTATTGACCTGAAATCTGAAAAACCAAGTTCGGAAAATGAGACCAGCAGGCAACACAAAAGTTGCATCCCGTGACAACATATCAAAGCCATACAATGCCTTAAAAACACTATAAAATTACAGGGATATCTTTGATGGTGAAAACAAAGGTTAATTTTTTCTGACCCAGTTTCTAATCCGAATCTATAAAAAGTACAGTTTCAAAAAAAATTCACTGACCTTACGTCATCATAATAACCCTAGCATAATCCGTTGGCTCAGTTTGATGTTATTGTAGGGGCTCAAACAAAATAAACCCCAGTGCAGAAAACTACACTGGGTTTAATTATTTCTAGGATTTTAGAAAATGGTCGGGACGGCTGGATTCGAACCAACGACCCCTTGTACCCAAAACAAGTGCGCTACCAGACTGCGCCACGCCCCGACTATTTGGCGGGGTTTAAATTGCTCTGAGCAAAATGGAAACCCCTAAAGTGACGAATAAATTATTTTTTACATGGTAAAGCAGCAATTTCTGGGTCAAATGCAGGGTGCTGCAAAATAGCTCCACTTTTCAGACCTAAACTTTGCGCTAAACCGCCGTTCAATTCCAAAACCGCGAATACGTCGCGCCCCCCAAAGATCGGTGTTTCATCCAGTGGTACAGCATTGTCATGTATTTTTATAACCACACCCGTTTCATCAACGAAAAGCATATCTAAAGGAATCAAAGTATTCCGCATCCAGAAACTGACAGGTTGTGGAAATTTATACACAAACAACATGCCAGAAAACTTGGGCATAACTTCGCGAAACATTAAACCTTTGTTGCGCTCAGTATTCGTATCCGCAATTTCGATAGCGAACGAAGCGGAATTCTTCCCTGACTGAACAAGGACTTGATCTACAGCACAATTAGCAATGCCCTGCGATGGCAGAGCAAACATAAACGCGATAGCAAGTGTGAACTTATTTCTCCGAAGCAAAGTCCCAAGACCTGATTTCAACGGCCAATACGCCTCGCGGGCCAGAGGCCGTTCGAACAGAAACCGCTTCACTTTGTTGAAGCTCTGATATGCCATAAGCACGCAATACTTCTGCATGAACAAAGATATCTTCTGTGCTTCCAAAGACATTTAAAAAACCGAATCCTTTGACTTTATCAAACCATTTAACCCGCGCAGGCGTAAGATCAGAGTGTTCGGACAAAGTTGATAAATCAATACCAGCTTCTTCTAAACCTCGCAGTGCATTCTCTGGTACACTGTCTGGCTGTGCAAGATGCACAATTTCCGCCGCTTGCTGCCCTCGTTCAGATGACACCACATTAATTTCGATCTTAGTACCTTCAGCTACTGAGCTATGGCCATAGTTCCGCAACACATTTGCATGTAGCAATATGTCAGGACCACCATCATCATCGATGACGAAGCCAAACCCCTTTGTGGTATCAAACCACTTAACTGTACCCATTTTCTTCTGCATTTTGTTCCCCGTCTTGCCCTACTCTTATAAATTGCTAAAAAAAAGGCAACAAAATTCAAAAGAAAATGTTAATAATCGTATAATTATTACGTGTTTTCAAAAATTTAGTGCGAAATATCACTATTTTATGTGTAATTCACTTCTAAACCCCGTGCAACAACAATTATGGGTTGAGCCTAACTTTAGTCCAAGTATTTACGTTAACGTCATTTGTCCATTTAAAGCGATCATGTAAGCGAAATGCGCCATCTGACCAGAATTCAAACTCTGTTGGTTGTATCCTATATCCTCCCCAAAACTCTGGGCGTGGTGGCTTTACACCAAGCTTTAAGCTATATTTTGCAACACGTTTCACCAAATCTGACTTACGCTCCAGCACTTGTGATTGCTTGCTTGCATAAGCGCCAATACGACTTTGCAACGCACGCGATTCAAAATAAGCATCTGCAACTTCACCATCCTCACGTACAACATCACCCCGCACGCGAATTTGGCGTCTCAAAGACTTCCAGTGCAAAACAATCGCTGCTTTACCTGATCCATCGATTTCTTGTGCTTTTGCGCTTCCATAATTCGTATAAAACACAAATGCATCATCCTCGATGTCTTTCAACAAAACCATGCGTACATTGGGCATACCAGTACTGTCGACTGTCGAAAGCGCCATCGCATTCGGATCGTTGATTTCTGTGGCCTGTGCTTCTTTCAACCACTGGCGAGCAAGTACAAATGGGTTATCCCCCTCAAATAGCTCTGCATTTTCTGACATCTCGTATTCCCCCTACCGCTCTATTGGTATTTTATTTCTGCCTTAAGGGTAAATCACAATGCGTTCGTTACCTAGAAACCTACCCATCTCTTTGAGGTTTATCTAATGTCATTTTCCGATAGCTATGCAAATAATGCATCAGCTTAAAATTCGCCCCAGAGAACTTCACATAATTAGAGGATTCTCAGAGGCTATTCAATCGAATACCCTTTGCCATGTAAAAGCGCTTCACAACCCAGCCAAACATGTTAATTTCAAGCCTGAAACACGATCTTGTGCTGAGGTCTCTCTTAAACCACGCAATTTGCCCTAGTGTTACAGATAGCATATCGTTATCTTAAGGGAAGATTTTTTAATTACCAAGATGGGGACTTATATGTCGCAAGGAATTATGGCTGGTAAGCGTGGGCTTATTATGGGTGTCGCAAATGACAAATCTATTGCGTGGGGAATTGCCCGTGCATGTTCTGAGCAAGGCGCAGAGCTCGCATTCTCATATCAAGGTGAAGCATTGGGGAAACGCGTAAGACCACTAGCTGAAAGCATTGATTGTGACATCGTTCTGGAATGTGATGTAACCAACGATGTATCTATTGACGAATTATTTGCAGAGCTAGAAGCCAAATGGGGCAAATTGGATTTTGTTGTCCACGCTATCGGTTTCTCTGACAAAAATGAATTGCGCGGCCGTTACGTAGACACAAGTGCTGCAAACTTCCGTATGACAATGGATATCTCAGTCTTTTCATTTACCGCAGTTGCCCAGCGCGCAGAAAAATTGATGACAGATGGCGGTTCTTTACTGACACTGACATATTACGGCGCCGAAATGGTAATGCCGCATTACAACGTCATGGGCGTTGCCAAAGCTGGCCTAGAAGCTTCTGTGAAATACATGGCCATGGATCTTGGCCCTAAAAACATCCGTGTAAATGCTCTATCCGCTGGCCCAATCAAAACATTGGCTGCCTCTGGTATCGGAGATTTCCGCTACATCCTGAAATGGAACGAATTGAATTCCCCACTTCGTCGTAATGTAACAACTGACGATGTTGGCAAATCAGCTCTATACCTTCTATCTGACTTAGCCTCTGGTGTAACAGGTGAAAACCTACACGTAGACGCAGGTTACCATGTTGTCGGTATGAAAGCCGAAGACGCGCCTGATATTGATGTAAGTACAGGACGTAAATAATGAGTGATCGTTTACCCCACGAAAAAGGTTTCCACATAAGCTGGGATCAAATCCACCGTGATAGTCGTGCTCTTGCTTGGCGGCTGGATGGGAAAGGCCCAAACAATGGTGACTGGAAAGCCATTGTTGCAATCACTCGTGGTGGTATGGCGCCTGCAATGATTATTGCGCGCGAATTGGATATACGCACGGTCGATACAATCAGCGTAAAATCTTACAGTCACCAAGATCAATCTGAAGCCGAGGTTTTAAAGCGCCCTGACGCTGAAATCGTTGGGGATGGAACTGGTATTCTTATCATCGACGATCTTGTCGACAGCGGCCGTACTCTGGAACTGGTACGTAAATTATACCCCAAAGCACATTATGCAACAGTATATGCAAAACCCAAAGGCGATCCTATGGTTGACACATATATCACGGAAGTCAGCCAAGATACTTGGATATTCTTCCCGTGGGATATGGCATTACAATATGTCGAACCTTACCGCGGAGTATAGTGTCAATGGCCACAAGCGCAGGGCAATCGCATGAAAAAGTTAGCAGGTGACAAATGAGGTGAGGGTTGATTCAATGAGTGAACTTTGTAACTACCCAGCATGGGTATCCGCTTGATAGTCAGCACTATATCCGTGAGCGTATTATTGTCAATAAGCGTTGTTTTTCATACGACGCGCAATCCAGCAATCAATTGATCTGGTGGTTTCAACAGGGTTTCAATTATAGACCAGCCCTGTTTTCTGGCGGTGTTGATCACGGTTCTGAGAATACAGAAGACTTCCGCTCCGCGCAGCGTCCGAAAACAGCCTGATACTTTCTGCCTGACTTTACCCATTCGCAAGTCTCGCTCGGCTTCATTATTGGTGAACGGCACATTTGGATCGACAAGGAAGCGAAGCACCTCTGTCTTAAAGTCTTGCAACCTCAATGCGAGATTATGGCCCGTCCGGCGCTTTGGACGGCCGCGCCGTTTTTTTTCTGTCTGCGCTGATGAAAGTGCTGGCAGTGCTTCATGATACGCTATCGCCTCGGCGATATTTGCATCGTATAGTTCGAATACCGCCTGTATGGCCGCCTCATCCCGCTGTCCGCCTTCGTTGTACATATTCTCAGCCAAGGTCTTCGCCTTCAACAGGATCGCTTTCATAGGCTTTGCCCATGGCTCTTTCTCAATCTCAATTAAAGCCTGCAACTCGCGCAAGTGATGGGCATTACACAAGGCGTGCTCGACCCCCTCCATTTTGAAATATGCCTTCCAGTGATCATGCACCACAATACCCGAGACGCCACAAAGCAACTCTCCGCGTTTGCTTGAAACCCGAAAGTGGCTCAATAAGGGCGAGCAGATCACATGTGTCCAATGCAGTTTGCCAACAGCACGCTGGCCGGTCTCATCCAAATGCACAACGCCAGACTGTGATCCAATCAAAGCTTCCTTGATTGCTAGTGTCATGGGCTTCAAGCGATCCGCTGTGCGCCAGATAAGGCTGGTCAATGTTGCAGGGGCAATCGGCACCCCAAGCAAGTCAATAAATATCTCGCCAAGGCGGTGTTCCGGAATGCAATGAACCGTTTGTAAATAGCTCGCAATGCCTGCAATGCGGGCCCCATACTGCACTGGTGCATTTATACCATCGGGAAAGTCGGCACGGGTGATCCCATCACACTGGTCGCAGCGACACTGATGCGTGCGGTGCTCTGTCACCTGCGGTGGTGGCGGCGGCGGCAGATCGATCACCTGTCGTGCAGTGCTGGCTTCTGCCGTTTCTGGGCTAAGCGGTGCTCCACAACCAGAACAAACCACAGGAAAATGGTCTATAATCGTGTCTGGCGTCGGTGTTTGCCTGAGCGTTTTGCCTGTGTGGCCAGGTTGGCCGCCAGACTTGCGATCAGACGGGCCACGCAGGCTCTTTGTTCGCTTCTTCGCATTGGGTTTACCAAGGCCGTCACTGGAGGGTGGCTTGCCGCTGGTACGGCTATTCAAGCCGAGACGGCGTTCCAATGCAGCTATACGCTCTTCCATATGTTTTTGACACTCTTCCAGATGCTTGTTGATCTGTAGGAGTTCTTCGCAGGCGGTTTGAAAATATGCGGCCCGGGTATCCGCTTCCACCAGACGCTCTTCTAAAGTGAGAAAGCCAACTGGTGGTGCGTCGAACGGCGCCAATTTGGAAAGTTTAAACGTCATTCCCCTATTGATTCAGAGGTTAAGCCATCCGTCAACAAAAATGATGAAAAAATGTCAAAAACATGCTGGGTAGTTACTGAACTTTTAGCTTTTATTGAGGTCACTACCCATGTCCAATGCCGACGCACCCGACAGCCATTCCATTGATTTTCTTACGCATTTTTCTACTTTATCTGACCCACGACAACAAACAAAGCTGCTTTACCCTATGGCAGAGGTTTTGCTTTTGACGTTATGTGCCGTGTTGTCCGGGGCGAATGACTGGGTCGCTATTTCTGCGTTTGGGACAAAGAAACTGGCCTTTTTACGGAAATTCTTGCCCTTTTCGGACGGAACACCCTCACATGATCAACTGGGAAACATCTACGCCGCACTGGATGCCAATCATTTTCAGGCCTGCTTTATGGAGTGGGTCGCCTCCTTAAACAGCACCCTTAGCGGGGTCGTGGCGATAGATGGTAAAACCTCACGTCGCAGCTTGGATAAGGCTGGCAGCAAGGCCGCAATTCACATGATCTCGGCCTGGAGTTCAGAGTTGAACCTGACACTTGCCCAACGGCAGGTGGACGGCAAATCCAATGAGATCACGGCCATACCGGAACTGTTAGACCTCCTGACGATAAAGGGGGCTATTGTCACTATAGATGCTATGGGATGTCAGCGTGATATTGCCGATAAAATCATCACCAAACAAGCGGATTATGTTTTGGCCTTAAAGGGTAATCAAGGTGCCCTTCGCAAAGACACCGAACTGTTCATGAAAGAACAGGACGCTGTGGATTTTGCAGACACAACAGTAACTTACCATGAGGACGTAGAAAAATCACATGGACGTATTGAAACAAGAAAAGTCACTGTTTGCTCGGATATTGAATGGCTGATGGAGCGGCACAATTGGCCCGGATTGGAAAGCATCGTGATGGTCCAATACTGCGCAACACTTCAAGACAAGACCCGTTCAGAGACACGCTTTTACATCTCATCCATGACCTGTGACGCCGAAGCTCACGCAAAAGCTATCCGCGACCACTGGGGTATTGAAAACGGGCTGCATTGGGTCATGGATATGGTGTTTCGTGATGATGAATGTCGTATCCGTAAAGGAAACGCGCCAGCTAATTTTACAACGATCAAGCACGCCGCCAACAACATGCTGCGCTCCGTAAAGGGAAAGCAAAGCCTCAGGTTAAAGCGACACTTGGCGGCTTGGGACGAGGATTTTCTTTTCCAGATAATTCAGGGGTAAAACTCATGCGATTGCCCTGGCCACAAGCGCCTTCATTGCGATTGTATTACTGCATTTAATGGCAGCAATTAGCCCTGGTCCATCTGTATTAATGGCTGCGCGTATCGGAGTAACAGAAGGCTTTAAAACAGGCCTATCAGTTGCTGTTGGAATAGGTATCGGCGGCGTAATCTGGGCTTCAGCAGCATTATTTGGCCTAGCTCTGCTGTTTCAATATGCACCACTTTTACTCGTGGCTTTCAAAATTGCAGGCGGTATTTTCTTAATCTATATGGCCTATAAGCTTTGGAAAACCGCAGATGAGCCACTTCCAGTAAGTCACACAGGGACAACGCCTAGGTCTGTGTTTAGTGGTTTCCTTTTAGGTTTAGTAACACAATTATCCAACCCGAAACCCGCCGTGCTCTTCGCTGCCATTTTTGTGGGTACTGTTCCATCAACAGTTGGCTATAACGTTTACATAGCGCTTCTAGCAATTGTATTCATCAATGAAACTGTCTGGAACACCTTAATTGCGCGTATATTTTCCCTCAAGATAACACGCAATATATACATCGGATTAAAAGGGGTTATTGATCGTATATTTGGTGGGCTACTTGCTTTAATTGGCTTCAAAATAGCAACGACATAAACATCATACCTCACTCATCAAAGTATCTAATCTGATCCAATGCAAACAAAAAACTCAAAACTGTCTCCTGAAACAATTGCAGCTCAAGCGGCTGGACAAATTGATGAAAAAACAGGATCCGTTATCCCACCGATTCACATGGCATCCACCTATGCCCGAGATGAAAATTACGACCTGCGCGAAGGCCGTATATACGCCCGCTATGGCTCACCGACAGGCAGCCAAGCTGAAAATGTTTTGGCTAAGTTAGAAGAGGCCGAAGATACGCTATTCTTCAATTCGGGTCTTTCCGCAGCTGCTGCTGTATTAGAAAGCCTGCCAGCTGGTGCGCATATTGTTGTGCCTGAAAACATGTATTTTGGTGTCCTTGTCTGGATGCAACGCCAAGCCGATAAAGGCTATTTAAGCTTAGATACATATGTTCCCGCTGACTTGAACAGCCTAAAAGATGCGGTACGCGATCACGGCAATCGCTTGAAAAAGTGGGGATTCCCTTAGCGGGTGATATGTGATTCTCTGGTCATTGAAATGACATTCGGAGCCTCCCATGATCTCAGCCAATATCCTCGACCATTTTTCTGCCATTGAAGACCCACGCCAGAGCTGGAAAACTGTTTATCCACTACCCGAAATCCTACTGATTGTGCTCTGCGGTGTTATGGCTGGTGCTGATGATTTTGCCGAAATAGCCCGATGGGCGGACCGAAAATTGAAATTCTTGCGTGGGTTTCTACCCTTCAAAGATGGCATCCCATCTCATGACACGCTCAATGATGTGATGAACGCGATTCCCGCTGATGTATAGGTTCATGTGTTTTGAGACTCACGCGGCTTCGGCCTGAGTGATTCGAAGGTACTCCATGGGTGTCTTACCTTTCAAGGCGTGATGTGGTCTGAATGTGTTATATTTTTCGACAGCTTTTCTCAGTTCAAACCGCATAGCTCCAATGCTATCGGCAATCAGATCACAACAATCATAGAATTCCTCGCGGAAGGTGCGGTTTCCACGCTCAACGCCACCATTGTATTTCGGTCTGGCTGGCGGCAATACAATGAGCGGGATTTTCATCTGCTCACACGCCGTCTCAAAATCGGCCATAAACTCGGAGGCACTTCTCCGCTTTGTTGAGTAGATTTAGGATTTTAAATAGAGCATAGATTGATTATCTGGAATGGATGATTGTCTAATTTTGAGTTTGAAGTATTCGGTATCCTTGATGCCTCTGGCTCGCTTACGGATCATTCCTATACTGACATTACCAGCCTCTATCCTGGCGCTTGTGAGCTTGTGTTTGGCGTAGTTGCAGATGCCCACACAATGTTTCCGTAGGGATTTCGCGAACTTTTTTAGATAGAGCATCTGTGACTGATCTGCTATCAGGCACCAACGTTCCAGTTGCTCCGCCATCGCCTCAAATGAAGCGGCACTCCACAGCAGCTGAAGCTGTTCTTTCAAGACGTAAAGTGCATTCAGGTTGCTATTGCTCTCCAGCAACCTTTGCAGCTTGTCACTTTGTTTTTCACTCAACTTATCCGCATTTTTGAGCAACAGATAATGCGTCCCTTTCATCAACTCTTTACCACTTGGATCGGCCTTTCTGAACTCAAGTCGACGCTGATTATGGATAGCTTTGCTGTAGTTTTTCATGACGTGGAAACGGTCAAATACTATGTCGGCCAACGGCAAGGACTCTCTGACAGCCTTTTGGTAGGCAGGCCCCATATCCATCGCTACGGCCTTTATTTTGCAGGCTGTATCTGGTTGCAGTTGTTTCAAAAACCTTGAAAAAACCTCGGCAGTTCGGCCTGCTTCAACCCAGATCAGATGACCGCCAACCATATCGTAGACCACCGTCATGTAGTCATGACCTTTCGCCCGGGCAACTTCATCTACACCAATATATTCCAAGCCAGTTAGCTCTGCAGGATCAAGCGTAGGGAGAGTTTCAATAAGGTATGCCCTGTCGATATTCTTGACCGTTTCCCATCGTATATCCAAATGTCTGGAAACCGCTTGAATAGACATATGCCGACATAATCCACTGATCAGTCGGCAAAATCGGTGAGTGAAACGGCACCCTTTATCAACAAAATCACACCCCTCAATGCGGCGTTCGCCCTTGTTAATATAAACCTGCGCCAGCTCAATCTCGACCACACAAGGATACCCAAAAAGGGGGATGTCGTTTACTTGTCGGCGGACATGCTGGTTGATGCTTCCCTTCTGGCCTGTAGCAGGGTCTATAGCCCTCCTACGCGCGTCTCGGCTGCAGTGAATGACAATCTTAACACCGCCGTCATCCAGTTTAATTTCATTTACACGTTGCCCTTTGAGGCCTAAAATATGCTGCGAGATGTTGATTGTCATATACCTGCTCTATGTAAAGTTATCAGAAACCATACATATCAACAGGTTACTTGGCGGTCGGCATCTTTTTCTACTCAACAAAGCGGAGAAGAGCCAACTCGGAGCCACCATCAACTTGAATTGAGAGGATTTTATAGGGAGCTATTTCCACAAGCTCTTCCAAAAACCGTTTGGCAGAGCGTGCGGTGGCATTCGAATAAATTTGCGCGTGGATGTGCTTGCTACGCCGTTCCCAGGCCTGAAAGTGCTTGCAGGTGACGCCGTTTTTCGTGGCAGTCATGTGGTCGATCTGCACACGTTCTCCAATCTCTATATCTTTGTAATCCTTATATTTCCATCCTTTGGCGTGGCCCTTGGAGAAGTTACGCTTGCGCTTTTGTGGTGCAGACCTTGATCGTGTAATCAGGCCTTTCTTGCGTAGAAAACCCAAGATACGCCCCACGGTGCTATCGCTTATGATTTGGTTTTTATCGCGCCGCAAGATGGCCCCTATTTTTTCCTTACCGTAGGTTTTATTGTCGCGGCGAATTTCGAGCACCAACTGTTTTTCTGCCTCACCCCACTGTGACTTATTGCGGTGTTTTGGGGCCTTTGATGGCGGCATAATCCCTTGCGCCAAATCCTTCAAAACCCGCTTGTAGCGATAATAAGTAGACCGAGAGATGCCGACAAATTCAGCGCATTTTGCTAGAGAAACACCCTCTGCGCGTAAAGCTTCCCATTGCCGAACCGTGTCTTCGTATTTGATACGGTACGCATCCAAACATTCTTGTGTCCGCGCCCAAGCATAAAGTTTATAAACGTTCTTGTGCAGTCTTATGATTTGCATATTGGCCTCGTGAGTTGGTTTTTTACAATACTCAGTCTCCGAGGCCGCCTAAATCTTGGCAACAAAAAAACAGTCTCACATCTATCTGAACTTATTCACTGACCTGTTTAGCGAATGCTTCGTTTCCTGGGTTGCGGCCTTGCGCGATGGCGATGATGAGATCGTGGCAATTGACGGCAAGTCGTCACGCCGTGCGCATGGTGAGGATGGCCGCGCCCTGCATCTGGTTTCAGCTTGGGCAACGCGTCAGAGATTGGTCTTGGGGCAAGAATCCTGTGACGAGAAAGAGAATGAAATCAGCGCGATACCTCGACTACTGGCGCGGCTTGAGTTGAAAGGCGCGCTGGTCACGATTGATGCAATGGGCTGCCAACACGGTATTGCTGCGGCGATCCTCGCACAAGGCGCAGACTATCTTTTGGCGCTTAAAGGCAACCAAAAATCACTGCATGAAGAGGTGAGGCTCTATTTCGACCAGACCAGTGGTTTGGAAACCCATGAAACCACCGATGCCGATCATGGGCGGATAGAAATCCGTCGTGCCTATGTCAGTCATGATGTAGAGTGGCTGCGCCCTGATCGGTCTGAGCCTGGCGCACCAAGGTTTCCAGGCCTCGCCGCTATCGGCATGATCGAGGCCGAGGTCAAACACAAAGGTAAAACCAGTTTCTCGCGACGTTACTATCTGTCCTCCGCACCGCTCTCAGCCAAGCAATTCCTGCGCGCCACACGCGCCCATTGGGGTGTGGAAAATCGCCTGCACTGGGTGATGGATGTGGTGTTTCACGACGACCTGATGCGCTTGCGGACCCAAAATGGCCCCGCCAACATGGCTCTGATGCGACATAGTGCAATCAACATCTTCAAGCAAGTCGGCGATACGGCCAGTCTGAAAATACGAAGAAAAACAGCCGCTTGGGATGATAGTTACCTAAAAGCCGCAATCAAAGGTGAAGGCTGAAATCTTCAAGCGATTGCCGTGGGTACGCGATGATACAGCGCTGATATGGGTGGAAACACCAACCAATCCGACATGGGCCGTAACAGATATTGCCGCTGTTTCTAAAGTAGCAAAGGCAAAAGGTGCATTGGTGCTGGTTGACAGTACAACTGCCCCACCTTGCACAACCAAACCGCTTAGCCTTGGGGCTGATTATGCGTTTCACTCTGCCACAAAATACCTAAACGGTCATTCCGATGTGCTTGCTGGCGCTTTATCTACAAACCTGATCGATGATCGTTGGGAAGACATTGGCGTCATCCGCAAGCTTCAAGGCACCGCCCTTCCAGGTTTCGAAGCATGGTTGGTCATGCGTGGTATGCGTACGCTTTATGTGCGTTGGAACAAAGCCTGTGAAAACGCTATGAAGATTGCCTCGCATTTTAAAGACCATCCTCTTGTGGAACGTGTCCAATATCCTGGCTTGCCAAGTGATCCAGGCTATGCTGTCGCCAAAGAGCAAATGACAGGTGGTTTTGGCGGCATGATGTCGATCTTAATAAAGGGTAGCGAACAAATGGCCCGCGATGTGGCCCGCAATACAGAATTGTTCCTGCCAGCCACCTCATTAGGCGGCGTTGAAAGCTTGATCGAGCACCGCTTTACAATCGAAGGCCCTGATTATGGCGTTGCAGAAAACCTCCTGCGCCTTTCTGTTGGTATTGAAGACGCTGATGATTTGATTGCCGATTTAGAGCAAGCTATCACACGCGCATGTGGATCATAAAATGCACTTAAAACCTTTAGGCCTTGTCGTTATTGCCGCTTCTTTTGCTACACCTCTAATCTGGTTCCCACCTTTAGCGGCTAAACAAGATACCATTGCTTTATTCAGCCAATATTTGGGTCTGTGGGCCTTGATCGCTATGGCCCTAAGCCAAATCATCGCCACGCGATTTTCAGGCATTGAAGCTATTTTCGGTGGCCTAGATCGCAGTTATATCTTGCATAAGTGGCTGGGTATTGGCGCAATGATTGCCATCTTATTTCATGATACAATTGATGCAGAAATGGATGGGCTTGGACGAGAAACAATTCTCGTAGAAGTGGCTGAAACCGCTGGAGAAATCAGTCTATATGGCTTCTTGATCCTTGCAGTGATTACAATCGCCACATTCATCCCCTACCACCTGTGGCGTTGGACACATAAATTCATGGGCGCATTCTTTGTGATGAGCGCCTTTCATTTCCTGTTCATCCTAAAGCCCTTCTCAAACGGCGACCCTTTGGGATTGTATGTGACTATATACTGTCTGCTTGGTATCCTTGCTTATGCATACACATTGGCCCCTGCCAGCTTTCGTGCCGCAAAACGGTACAAAGTAGAAAGCGTAGAGCGTGCGGAAACCGTAACGTCAGTTACTTTAAAACCAACAGGAAAAAAGCCATTAAAATACCGTGCAGGCCAATTTGCCTTCATCGGTTTCCCAGATGCTGGGTTGGCAGAGCCACATCCATTTACGATCAGTAAAGCTCCAACTGACGATGGTAGTATTCGGTTCACAATCGCCACGCTGGGAGATTACACTTATAAACTTAGTAAAAGCTTACAAGCTGGAACAATGGCAACAATTGAAGGCCCTTTTGGCCGTTTCGATTACACCAAATACAAGCAGCCTCAAATTTGGATCGCAGCTGGCATTGGTGTCACACCCTTTGTCGCTTGGGCCAATACACTAACCGATACCCATGCTCCTGTTACACTTTACTACAGTGTCCGCGATGCAAACCAAGCCGCGCATATAGATGAACTACAAACAATCTCGGACCGTTTAAGCAATTTCACTTTGATCTTGCATGAAACAAAGAGCGGCAAACGCTTGAATGCCGATACTCTGCTTGTAGCACAGGGGACTTCGCTGAAAGAGACGAGAGTGTTTTTCTGTGGCCCAGAAGCGATGCGTAAATCATTGAAAGCAGATTTACACATGAAAGGGTTACCCCACCGCGCATTCCATTATGAGGAATTTGAAATCCGCTCAGGCATTGGTTTGGAACGCCTAGCTGCCCATTTATTAAAACGCGTACTTGGGTAAGGTCACCGTACGCCCCCCAAACGCCATATTAACTCTCCTGCCTGTATAACTACAGCGTCGACAAAAGTGGTTCACGGGGGCCGAAGGGCGGGTAACAGCGTCAAATGAGGTCCACTAACACTTAACAGTTAAGATATCAGTGCAAGGGGCAATCAAACCCTTGTTCGGCATTATACCACATCTTGGTGGCGCCACCGTTTTAACAATAGGACAGTAAACAAATGAATAACCCCGCCAGATAAGATGCTGACGGGACCAAAACTGTTTCTTTTTCTATAAATATCCCCGCACGATGCACAACTATAAGGGCTGCGCTGTCTCCACAACACGCGCAAAGAACGACGCCCCGATCGGACTGATCTCATCATTGAAGTTATAGGTGGTTTGATGCAACCCAGCGCTATCACCATTGCCAATAAACAAATAAGCACCATCGCATTTTTGCAGCATGTAAGAGAAGTCTTCCGATGCCATCAAAGGTTTTGCAGTTGTGCTGGAATTATCCGCTCCCACAATCTCTCCTGCGATTTTCGCTGCAAAAGCGGCTTTCTCAGGGTCGTTCACTGTCGCAGGGTATCCATCATGAAATGATAATTCTGCGCGCGTCCCATAAGCAAGTGCTGTATTTTCAACGATACTTTTAATCCGTGCCCGTGCCATTTGATTAACTTCTGGCGTAAATGTCCGTATTGTCCCTGTGATGCTTGCGGTATCCGAAATCACATTATCCGCACTACCAGCATGGAATTGTGTAATCGATAGAACCATGTTGTCTATAGCGTCGACATTACGGCTAAGAATAGATTGGAGGCTCTGTACAATCGCAGCGCTTGCAATCAATGGATCAGCAGTCAGGTGCGGTATTGCAGCATGCCCACCTTCGCCTAACACTTCAATTTTAAAAATATCAGCCGCTGCCATAAGCGGCCCAGGGCAAGTTTCAAATTCACCGACAGGTAATCCAGGCATATTATGCACACCGTAAACCTGATCGATATTATATTTCTCAATCATGCCTTCATCGACCATGATACCACCGCCACCGCCACCTTCTTCCGCAGGTTGGAAAATCAAAACAACGCGACCAGAAAAATTACGTGTTTCTGCCAAGTATTTTGCAGCGCCTAACAGCATCGTAGTGTGCCCATCGTGGCCACATGCATGCATTGCACCCTCAACTTTAGATGCATAATCCAATCCTGTTTCCTCTGGCATCGGCAAAGCGTCCATATCAGCGCGCAAGCCAATTGTACCACCATCTCCCTTACCATTGATAACAGCAACAATACCCGTTTGAGCCCAGCCCTGAGAAATCTCATCAACACCGAACTCTTCCAGACGTTTAGTAACAAAAGCCGCTGTTTTTACGCAGTCGAATTCAAGCTCTGGATTCTCATGTAAATGCTGGCGCCATGCCGCCATATCATCAAAATAATCAGCAATGCGGTTGATCACAGGCATAGCGGGTTTACTCCTAAAGATTCAGGCTCATAATAGGCAGAGAAATTCGTATTAGAAAAGCCCAACAATGACAAAAAATCGCGATGAAAGCCAAACTCTTTGCCTTGATCCAAATGGGGGCCTTCCCCGCCTTTTAGAAATCATGAAATGGTTACGCGACCCCGAAACAGGCTGCCCATGGGATATCGAACAAGATTTCAATTCCATTGCCCCTTATACCATCGAAGAAGCCTATGAAGTCGCAGATGCGATTGAAAAAGGCGACATGGATGAACTTGAAGGTGAGCTGGGCGATTTATTACTGCAAGTTGTCTATTACACTCAGATGGGGTCAGAGGATTCTACGTTCACATTCGACAGCGTCACCAAGAAGATCGCTGATAAAATGGTCCACCGCCACCCCCATGTTTTCGGTGATGAAAACCGCGATAAGTCAGCGGATCAACAAACAGCGGATTGGGAAAAGATCAAAGCAGCAGAACGTGCAACTAAAGCTGAACAACAATCCAGAACCCTGGACGGTGTCGCCTCTAATCTACCTGCTCTTACACGTGCAGTAAAACTTCAAAAGCGTGCTGCGCGCGTTGGATTTCCTGAGTTCGTAGGTTTTGTCGGCTTGTGGGGTGTTTTTTTGTTTAACTTCAGGCCCTGGCTTCCGGGAGGGTAAAGTAGTGCCCCCAATGGCAATTGAGGGTTGCGGTTTCTGGAGGTTCTGCTACACTCCCGCACATGTTCATCCGCACCAAACATGATCCCGAACGCAAGCGCACCCGCATCCAGATCGTCCAGTCGGTGCGCACCGGTCAGAAGGTTCGCCAGAAGGTCGTCCGGCATGTCGGCATCGCGCATAACGACACTGAAGTCGAGGACCTCAAGCGCCTGGCTGGCCGGATCATGGAAGAACTGCGTACCGCACAGTCCCCGCAAATGGAACTGTTCACCCCAACGGAATATGCTGATCTGGCGACACTTGTGCGCACCGCCCCGCGTCCGGAAAAACTGAATGTCGATCTTGGGGAGTGCCGCGAAGAGTCCCGCCTGTCGCTTGGTTTGCGCGATGTGATGGGGGAGGTTTATTCCGGCCTGGGCTGGAATGGGCTTCTGGGCACCCGGCGCAAGAGCAGCGATCGCATTTTACGCGAACTGGTGCTGGCGCGCCTGTCGCAGCCAGAGAGCAAGCGGGCAACGGTGGATGCACTGGCCCACAGGGTCGGGATCACCCTCAATCTGGACCGGGTCTACCAGGCTATGGACTACCTGGACGAGGCGACGATCAACCGGGTCTGTCGGATGTCACACGAGGCGGCGGAGACGCTTCTGGCGGGACCGGTCGATGTCCTCTTCTACGACTGCACAACACTGGCCTTCGATACAGATCGGGAGGATCCGGAAGACGCGTCCGACCGCTTGCTGGCCAAGGGGTACAGCAAGGACGGGAAATCGCATCGCAGTCAGGTGGTGTTGGCGCTGATGGTCACCACCGACGGCTTGCCGGTCGGCTATGACCTGTTTCCCGGCAATATGTGGGAAGGCCATACGCTTGAGGCCGCGATCAAGGGGTTGGAAGAGCGCTACAAGCTCGGAAAGATCACGCTGGTGGCAGATGCCGGGATGCTCAGCGCCGACAATCAGGATATGTTGCGCACCAAAGGCCTGCCGTTCATTCTGGGCTATCGCCTGAAGTCGGCCCCGGCGGGCGTGAAAGACAAGGCCCTGGACACGGGCGGTTACAAGCCATGGGCCGGACACGGCGCGGCGGAGGGCGCTGCCGAGGCGGGGCGCTACAAGGTGATTGAGCATGACGGTGCCCGGATCATCGTCACCTTCTCGCCCGCCCGCGCCCGCAAGGATGCCCACAAGCGCCAGAAGGCCCTTGAGCGCCTGCAAAAGAAGCTTCGGCGGAGCCGGAGCCCCGCCAGTGTCAGTCACCGGGGATATGCCCGCTTCCTCTCGTTTCCCGATACGGGCGAGATCACACTTGATCAGGACAAGATCGACGCGGCAGCCCAATGGGACGGGCTGCACGCCATCATCGTTCATGGCAGGGACGATCTCGCACCCGAGGCGGCCATCGCCCAATATCACCAGCTCTGGCTGATCGAAACCTGCTTCCGCACCAACAAGCATGACCTGAAAATCCGACCCGTCTATCACTGGACGCCGCGGCGGATACAGGCCCATATCGCCATCTGCTACATGGCTTTCTGTTGCCTGCAACACCTGCGCAAGCGCCTGCAGATGCTGGGCCATCCCATGAGCCCGGCCCGCATCCGTCGGGAACTCGACCGACTTCAGATTTCCATCCTGAGGCGCAAGGGCACCAGCGAACAATATGCCATGCCCAGCCCGGCCACAACCGACGCCAAACGCATCCTGCGCTGTGTTGGCCTGTCGTGGAACGAAGCACCCTTCAGGATGCCGCCGGAAAGAACGCGCAAGCCCAGACCTGAAAAGGCCTGATCGACACTCTCTGACCGTTGAATCCCATCGCCGGAAATCCGCGATGTAGTGCCCTGTGAAAAAGCAGGCCAATAATATCAATGTGTTACAGCCGAAATCCTACGAAGTCAGGATTATCCGCACTACCAGCATGGAATTGTGTAATCGATAGAACCATGTTGTCTATAGCGTCGACATTACGGCTAAGAATAGATTGGAGGCTCTGTACAATCGCAGCGCTTGCAATCAATGGATCAGCAGTCAGGTGCGGTATTGCAGCATGCCCACCTTCGCCTAACACTTCAATTTTAAAAATATCAGCCGCTGCCATAAGCGGCCCAGGGCAAGTTTCAAATTCACCGACAGGTAATCCAGGCATATTATGCACACCGTAAACCTGATCGATATTATATTTCTCAATCATGCCTTCATCGACCATGATACCACCGCCACCGCCACCTTCTTCCGCAGGTTGGAAAATCAAAACAACGCGACCAGAAAAATTACGTGTTTCTGCCAAGTATTTTGCAGCGCCTAACAGCATCGTAGTGTGCCCATCGTGGCCACATGCATGCATTGCACCCTCAACTTTAGATGCATAATCCAATCCTGTTTCCTCTGGCATCGGCAAAGCGTCCATATCAGCGCGCAAGCCAATTGTACCACCATCTCCCTTACCATTGATAACAGCAACAATACCCGTTTGAGCCCAGCCCTGAGAAATCTCATCAACACCGAACTCTTCCAGACGTTTAGTAACAAAAGCCGCTGTTTTTACGCAGTCGAATTCAAGCTCTGGATTCTCATGTAAATGCTGGCGCCATGCCGCCATATCATCAAAATAATCAGCAATGCGGTTGATCACAGCAGGGCAATCGCATGAAAAAGTTAGCAGGTGACAAATGAGGTGAGGGTTGATTCAATGAGTGAACTTTTAGCTTTTATTGAGGTCACTACCCATGTCCAATGCCGACGCACCCGACAGCCATTCCATTGATTTTCTTACGCATTTTTCTACTTTATCTGACCCACGACAACAAACAAAGCTGCTTTACCCTATGGCAGAGGTTTTGCTTTTGACGTTATGTGCCGTGTTGTTCGGGGCGAATGACTGGGTCGCTATTTCTGCGTTTGGGACAAAGAAACTGGCCTTTTTACGGAAATTCTTGCCCTTTTCGGACGGAACACCCTCACATGATCAACTGGGAAACATCTACGCCGCACTGGATGCCAATCATTTTCAGGCCTGCTTTATGGAGTGGGTCGCCTCCTTAAACAGCACCCTTAGCGGGGTCGTGGCGATAGATGGTAAAACCTCACGTCGCAGCTTGGATAAGGCTGGCAGCAAGGCCGCAATTCACATGATCTCGGCCTGGAGTTCAGAGTTGAACCTGACACTTGCCCAACGGCAGGTGGACGGCAAATCCAATGAGATCACGGCCATACCGGAACTGTTAGACCTCCTGACGATAAAGGGGGCTATTGTCACTATAGATGCTATGGGATGTCAGCGTGATATTGCCGATAAAATCATCACCAAACAAGCGGATTATGTTTTGGCCACGGCAATCGCTTGAAAAAGTGGGGATTCCCTTAGCGGGTGATATGTGATTCTCTGGTCATTGAAATGACATTCGGAGCCTCCCATGATCTCAGCCAATATCCTCGACCATTTTTCTGCCATTGAAGACCCACGCCAGAGCTGGAAAACTGTTTATCCACTACCCGAAATCCTACTGATTGTGCTCTGCGGTGTTATGGCTGGTGCTGATGATTTTGCCGAAATAGCCCGATGGGCGGACCGAAAATTGAAATTCTTGCGTGGGTTTCTACCCTTCAAAGATGGCATCCCATCTCATGACACGCTCAATGATGTGATGAACGCGATTCCCGCTGACCTGTTTAGCGAATGCTTCGTTTCCTGGGTTGCGGCCTTGCGCGATGGCGATGATGAGATCGTGGCAATTGACGGCAAGTCGTCACGCCGTGCGCATGGTGAGGATGGCCGCGCCCTGCATCTGGTTTCAGCTTGGGCAACGCATCAGAGATTGGTCTTGGGGCAAGAATCCTGTGACGAGAAAGAGAATGAAATCAGCGCGATACCTCGACTACTGGCGCGGCTTGAGTTGAAAGGCGCGCTGGTCACGATTGATGCAATGGGCTGCCAACACGGTATTGCTGCGGCGATCCTCGCACAAGGCGCAGACTATCTTTTGGCGCTTAAAGGCAACCAAAAATCACTGCATGAAGAGGTGAGGCTCTATTTCGACCAGACCAGTGGTTTGGAAACCCATGAAACCACCGATGCCGATCATGGGCGGATAGAAATCCGTCGTGCCTATGTCAGTCATGATGTAGAGTGGCTGCGCCCTGATCGGTCTGAGCCTGGCGCACCAAGGTTTCCAGGCCTCGCCGCTATCGGCATGATCGAGGCCGAGGTCAAACACAAAGGTAAAACCAGTTTCTCGCGACGTTACTATCTGTCCTCCGCACCGCTCTCAGCCAAGCAATTCCTGCGCGCCACACGCGCCCATTGGGGTGTGGAAAATCGCCTGCACTGGGTGATGGATGTGGTGTTTCACGACGACCTGATGCGCTTGCGGACCCAAAATGGCCCCGCCAACATGGCTCTGATGCGACATAGTGCAATCAACATCTTCAAGCAAGTCGGCGATACGGCCAGTCTGAAAATACGAAGAAAAACAGCCGCTTGGGATGATAGTTACCTAAAAGCCGCAATCAAAGGTGAAGGCTGAAATCTTCAAGCGATTGCCGTGATGTTTTGGCCTTAAAGGGTAATCAAGGTGCCCTTCGCAAAGACACCGAACTGTTCATGAAAGAACAGGACGCTGTGGATTTTGCAGACACAACAGTAACTTACCATGAGGACGTAGAAAAATCACATGGACGTATTGAAACAAGAAAAGTCACTGTTTGCTCGGATATTGAATGGCTGATGGAGCGGCACAATTGGCCCGGATTGGAAAGCATCGTGATGGTCCAATACTGCGCAACACTTCAAGACAAGACCCGTTCAGAGACACGCTTTTACATCTCATCCATGACCTGTGACGCCGAAGCTCACGCAAAAGCTATCCGCGACCACTGGGGTATTGAAAACGGGCTGCATTGGGTCATGGATATGGTGTTTCGTGATGATGAATGTCGTATCCGTAAAGGAAACGCGCCAGCTAATTTTACAACGATCAAGCACGCCGCCAACAACATGCTGCGCTCCGTAAAGGGAAAGCAAAGCCTCAGGTTAAAGCGACACTTGGCGGCTTGGGACGAGGATTTTCTTTTCCAGATAATTCAGGGGTA
The DNA here is from genome assembly GCA_965206885.1 of Amylibacter sp. Lineage (GTDB taxonomy): Bacteria > Pseudomonadota > Alphaproteobacteria > Rhodobacterales > Rhodobacteraceae > Amylibacter. Next base: position 1,301,841 of record CBDBLJ010000019.1, read on the forward strand.
AAACTCATGCGATTGCCCTGTTGCTTAATGATACCCCGTAATAAAGCAGCTGGGTCGAAAAATTGAACCTGATATTTCGGTATTTTGTGATTGCCAGTTGATCAAGTTTTGCAAAGATCACTTTTGCGCATACCTGCCCTTGATGCAACGCGCCGCGAATATCTGCACTACGCCCTTAGTGTCATTCTGGAATAATCTGATTGTGGTCGCTTTGTCCGAATAGCGGCCATTCGCCAATGATAGCTTCGTACGCTAAACTATCGCTAATGCTAATCCGTCCAATCCAGAAGTGTCCTTTGAATTTCTATTGCGACGAAATTATCGTTTTACGCCGAGATAACCATTTTCACTCATAGTTTATATTAAGCAATTAATGGCTCTTCTCCGCTTTGTTGAGTAGAAAAAGATGCCGACCGCCAAGTAACCTGTTGATATGTATGGTTTCTGATAACTTTACATAGAGCAGGTATATGACAATCAACATCTCGCAGCATATTTTAGGCCTCAAAGGGCAACGTGTAAATGAAATTAAACTGGATGACGGCGGTGTTAAGATTGTCATTCACTGCAGCCGAGACGCGCGTAGGAGGGCTATAGACCCTGCTACAGGCCAGAAGGGAAGCATCAACCAGCATGTCCGCCGACAAGTAAACGACGGCTCTTCTCCGCTTTGTTGAGTAGAAAAAGATGCCGACCGCCAAGTAACCTGTTGATATGTATGGTTTCTGATAACTTTACATAGAGCAGGTATATGACAATCAACATCTCGCAGCATATTTTAGGCCTCAAAGGGCAACGTGTAAATGAAATTAAACTGGATGACGGCGGTGTTAAGATTGTCATTCACTGCAGCCGAGACGCGCGTAGGAGGGCTATAGACCCTGCTACAGGCCAGAAGGGAAGCATCAACCAGCATGTCCGCCGACAAGTAAACGACATCCCCCTTTTTGGGTATCCTTGTGTGGTCGAGATTGAGCTGGCGCAGGTTTATATTAACAAGGGCGAACGCCGCATTGAGGGGTGTGATTTTGTTGATAAAGGGTGCCGTTTCACTCACCGATTTTGCCGACTGATCAGTGGATTATGTCGGCATATGTCTATTCAAGCGGTTTCCAGACATTTGGATATACGATGGGAAACGGTCAAGAATATCGACAGGGCATACCTTATTGAAACTCTCCCTACGCTTGATCCTGCAGAGCTAACTGGCTTGGAATATATTGGTGTAGATGAAGTTGCCCGGGCGAAAGGTCATGACTACATGACGGTGGTCTACGATATGGTTGGCGGTCATCTGATCTGGGTTGAAGCAGGCCGAACTGCCGAGGTTTTTTCAAGGTTTTTGAAACAACTGCAACCAGATACAGCCTGCAAAATAAAGGCCGTAGCGATGGATATGGGGCCTGCCTACCAAAAGGCTGTCAGAGAGTCCTTGCCGTTGGCCGACATAGTATTTGACCGTTTCCACGTCATGAAAAACTACAGCAAAGCTATCCATAATCAGCGTCGACTTGAGTTCAGAAAGGCCGATCCAAGTGGTAAAGAGTTGATGAAAGGGACGCATTATCTGTTGCTCAAAAATGCGGATAAGTTGAGTGAAAAACAAAGTGACAAGCTGCAAAGGTTGCTGGAGAGCAATAGCAACCTGAATGCACTTTACGTCTTGAAAGAACAGCTTCAGCTGCTGTGGAGTGCCGCTTCATTTGAGGCGATGGCGGAGCAACTGGAACGTTGGTGCCTGATAGCAGATCAGTCACAGATGCTCTATCTAAAAAAGTTCGCGAAATCCCTACGGAAACATTGTGTGGGCATCTGCAACTACGCCAAACACAAGCTCACAAGCGCCAGGATAGAGGCTGGTAATGTCAGTATAGGAATGATCCGTAAGCGAGCCAGAGGCATCAAGGATACCGAATACTTCAAACTCAAAATTAGACAATCATCCATTCCAGATAATCAATCTATGCTCTATTTGAAATCCTAAATCTACTCAACAAAGCGGAGAAGTGCCTAAACGACATCCCCCTTTTTGGGTATCCTTGTGTGGTCGAGATTGAGCTGGCGCAGGTTTATATTAACAAGGGCGAACGCCGCATTGAGGGGTGTGATTTTGTTGATAAAGGGTGCCGTTTCACTCACCGATTTTGCCGACTGATCAGTGGATTATGTCGGCATATGTCTATTCAAGCGGTTTCCAGACATTTGGATATACGATGGGAAACGGTCAAGAATATCGACAGGGCATACCTTATTGAAACTCTCCCTACGCTTGATCCTGCAGAGCTAACTGGCTTGGAATATATTGGTGTAGATGAAGTTGCCCGGGCGAAAGGTCATGACTACATGACGGTGGTCTACGATATGGTTGGCGGTCATCTGATCTGGGTTGAAGCAGGCCGAACTGCCGAGGTTTTTTCAAGGTTTTTGAAACAACTGCAACCAGATACAGCCTGCAAAATAAAGGCCGTAGCGATGGATATGGGGCCTGCCTACCAAAAGGCTGTCAGAGAGTCCTTGCCGTTGGCCGACATAGTATTTGACCGTTTCCACGTCATGAAAAACTACAGCAAAGCTATCCATAATCAGCGTCGACTTGAGTTCAGAAAGGCCGATCCAAGTGGTAAAGAGTTGATGAAAGGGACGCATTATCTGTTGCTCAAAAATGCGGATAAGTTGAGTGAAAAACAAAGTGACAAGCTGCAAAGGTTGCTGGAGAGCAATAGCAACCTGAATGCACTTTACGTCTTGAAAGAACAGCTTCAGCTGCTGTGGAGTGCCGCTTCATTTGAGGCGATGGCGGAGCAACTGGAACGTTGGTGCCTGATAGCAGATCAGTCACAGATGCTCTATCTAAAAAAGTTCGCGAAATCCCTACGGAAACATTGTGTGGGCATCTGCAACTACGCCAAACACAAGCTCACAAGCGCCAGGATAGAGGCTGGTAATGTCAGTATAGGAATGATCCGTAAGCGAGCCAGAGGCATCAAGGATACCGAATACTTCAAACTCAAAATTAGACAATCATCCATTCCAGATAATCAATCTATGCTCTATTTGAAATCCTAAATCTACTCAACAAAGCGGAGAAGTGCCCAATTAATTCATTAAGTTATTGATTTATAATATAAAAAATAAAGAATATTTAGTGCAATATTTGGAGCAACGCTAAAATAAAACGTGCCATAAGTTGTTGTTATATTTCAGTTTATTTTAACTAATTTCCAGTCCATCATGGGAGCTACTGAAAGTATCTTGTTTTTCATAAGGCTATTATCTTTATGTATCGTCGTATGACGTAGATGTTGGTTTATTTTATCTATTTGGCGTTTCTTAAACAAGCTGTAATGAGGGCAAAAAATCCTCTGCCTCAATCCGTTCTTAAGTCTGAGAGTTAAGGTCCAATGCAACGCCGCTGATCAAATTGGCATTCATCAGGCGTTGTGCAAATGTGCCTCTGGGTTTTGCGATCTGTTCTAGGTATTCTTTACAGTGTTTGGAATGCTGCCGAACAACGGTGATTGCTTCAGATGGCTGTATTGCTTTGAACTTTATGGTGTCACGTGCACGTAATTGGGTCAGGTTATCCAAATCTGCGGAAATGACCGTGGCGATTTTTGGGTATCCGCCAGTTGTTTGGTGATCTGCCAATAGAAGTGTGGGAATGCCATCTCCTGCGACTTGAACCGAGCCGCGTAAGATTGGTTCTGATGGGATTGATAAAGAGTTGCCAAAAGGCAGTAATGGGCCGTCTAAGCGAACACCCATGCGGTCATAGGCATCTGTCAAAGTGTAATTGGAATTCATGAAAGCGTTGATGGCATCTTTTGTGAAATGCTGATCTTGCGGCCCCATAACGACACGCGCTGTTTTGCTGTTATTTATGAACTCTGGCTGCGGAATATCGCCTTCTCGTGCTTCGATGATTTGTGCATCTATAATGTCAATTTCTTGACCGTTCGTAAGTTGCCCACCACCAAAGCCAGACATCGAATGTGTGGCTGTATGATTGAGCCAACGTGGGGCGGAAATCTCTCCTGCTATAGACAGATATGCCCAACTGCCGGATTTGCCAGCGTGGATTGCAAATTTTTCACCCTTACGAAGTGTGCGCACTGACCATGCCGCCATTTTATCTCCTGCATGATCAAGGATAAAGTCGCCGCCTGTAACTGCGACCGTGGCAGCACCTGATGTACATTCCAAGATTAAGCCGCCCATCGAGATTTCAATAGCTGTCGCATCCGCAGAGCGGCCCACAGCAACATTGGCGGCTGCATGAGATAAGCGATCCATTGGGCCAGATGCAGGAACGCCAAAACGCATGTGGCCAAAACGGCCCGCATCCTGAAATGAAACATGTGGGCCTGCAAACATCACTTTCAAACGTGCATTAGCCATTCTTAATGATCCTTTTTTATTTTCCAATAATTGGTTAAAACCACCAGCTTTTAGCTGGTCAGCTTTAGCGTTATTTACATAAGGTTTCCTTCCATTTTAAGACCCAGCGTTGCGGTAAGGTCTTAAAATGGAAGGAAACCTTATGATCTATTCTACTGGAAGTCATAGCAGATATTATCACAGATACCATATCGTTTGGGTAACAAAATATCGTTACAAGGTGCTGCGTGGTGAAATGCGTGAGCGTATTCGGACATTGATACGACAAACGTGCAATGAATTGGGCGTACACATTGAAAAAGGCGTATTGTCTACCGACCATGTGCATATGTTTGTGTCAGTCCCGCCGCACGTCCCAATTTCAAAGGTGATGCAACGCGTAAAAGGGAGGTCCTCATACAAGATACAGCGGGAGTACCCCGAATTACGCAAACGCTATTGGGGGCAACGGTTCTGGGCTAGAGGCTATTTTTCAACGACGAGTGGAAATGTGACGGATGACGTTATTCGTCAGTATCTTGAATTACATTCAAAACGTGAACCTACCGACGAAAGTCGGTAGTTGTTCAGTTGTTCGTATGTTTCACGATCGACACGTTCAAACGAAACGCGATCACCAACATCGAAAAGAAAGGGGCGGTCAGGGTCCGTTAGCAAAACCTTAGTAGGCGAGCGCCCAATAATCGACCATCCTGTCGGCATCATAAGAGTTGTGATCAGGCATTGGGGGCCAGCAATGATGACACTGCCCGCAGCAATATCACGCACTGCGGTTGGTTTTCGTGGCCTTTGTATTTCTGTTGGGACACCTGCCATATAGGCATAACCAGGGACGAAACCATACATACAGACTTTGTAGTCGCCACTGAGATGCGCTTTGATGACTGCATCAACACTCATGTCCGAAGCCTCAGCGACTGCCGCAAGGTCAAATGCAAACTCATCATCATAACAGATTGGGATACTGTGATGCTGATGATCGTTTTCTGGCGCTGCAGTGATGGGGAATAATGATTGAATAGCCGCTTCAATTGCGATGTGATCCGTAATAAGTGGATCGAACTCAACCAATAAATTAACGAATGCAGGAACGACTTCTCGTATGCCTTCGATATCGGCAGTGCAGATCGCATGATCTAAAGCAATGACAGCTTGATTACCTGCGTTGCTAATTCTTGTATCTAATTCGACAAGCAGCGCATGATCCGCCACAGGTTTGAAAGTCACCCCCATCAGTTTAAGCCTTAATAAACGCAGTCGGTTGGATGCCCGCTGCGATTAAACCCTCACGAATTTGGCGCGTCATTTCGACAGCACTGGCACTGTCGCCATGCACGCAAATAGAATGCGCATCTAACGGGATTGGATCGCCATCAATGACGGGCATGAGACCTGTATTCATGAAAGCTAAGAGACGATCTGTTGCTTCTTTAGGATCATGTATCATTGCGCCTTTTTGGCCGCGTGGAACCAATTGTCCTGTCGATAAATACCCGCGATCTGCAAAGATTTCAGAGAAAACACGCATATTTTCAGCTTTTGCAATGAGTTCCAGCTGTGTGCCAGAAATGGCAAGAATGGCAAGGTCAGGGTTTATGTTGCGGATTGTTTTTACGATTTCAAGCGCAACATCAGCATCTCTGGCTGCCAGATTTGCGAGAGCACCATGGGGTTTGACATAATGCACTTTCATGGGGATTTGTGCGGCGACTGCAATGGATGTACCTATCTGAGCTGCCACCATATGGCCCACTTCAACAGGCGACATTGGTATCACGCGGCGGCCAAAGCCTTCACGGTCATTATAGCCAGGATGTGCCCCAACAATCACGCCTTGTTCTGCGGCGATAGACATGACATCAAACATTGTCTCAGGGTCGCCCGCATGTCCACCACAAGCTATATTAGCACTTGAAACCAATGATAGCATTTTAGCGTCTTCACCCATTGGCCAAGGGCCAAAGCCTTCACCAAGATCTGAATTCAAATCAATTTGCATCCATGTACTCCTTCTACGCAAACCAAAACACTAAATGGGGGTAAGCTACAAGTTTTTATATGAACCGACTTGTGGGGCGTGGGAAATATAGGGTGTGTGTTATTTAAGTTTGTTTTTTGCCCGTTCTTTTAAGGCAGTAGCGGCGTTTTTAAAGCCATAAGCGATTAGCATGCCAAGGCCTACTGCAGGTAAATCTACCGTTTGCGCAAGGCTGGGAAGACCTATGAAGATTTGTAAAAGCAGCCATAGGATGACAGCAATCATAGCAATACCTGACAAGAGTATGAGGGGCTTTTGAAAGGGATTTTTAGACCCATTCGCCAGTTTTCTGGATACCCAAATAGCGCAAATGGCAATACAGAAGGCTAATGTAATCGTTTGATAAAACCCCACGGGCATGTCCTTTGTGTTTGTCGTAATTTATCGGTGTTATGGATGTGCTGCAAGTGCCATAGTTTGCGTAAAAATACGGATATATTTACCAATAGGTGGAACATTGCCGATCCTGTTGGACAAAGAATATATGCAAGATAAGATGATGAGAAATCAGTCAGGAGAAAGACTATGAAATATTTACACACAATGGTGCGTGTCACTGATTTAGATGCATCTTTGGATTTTTGGTGTAACAAGTTTGGTTTAATTGAACGTGCCCGCACCGAATATCCAGAAGGAAAATTCACCCTCATTTTCCTAACAGCAGATGAAGATCAGGAAACTTCTGAGACATATAAAGCTCCCGAATTGGAATTGACTTATAATTGGGATGGTAATGAAACGCTGGAAACTGGGCGCAGTTGGGGGCATTTGGCCTATTCCGTACCGAATATTTATGAAGCTTGTAATAATCTGATGAACAAAGGTGTGACGATCAACCGTCCGCCCCGTGATGGGCGTATGGCGTTTATTAAGTCACCAGATAACATCTCGGTTGAATTGCTACAGCAAGGTGATGTATTACAACCAGTGGAACCTTGGGCCTCTATGGATAATGTTGGCGAATGGTAAAAGCTTGGCGCATTTTATTACAAGTTTGTATAGGTGTGTTGGTTTCAGCAAGCTTATCTAATGCTGATGTGATGCGCCACGACAGTGGAACTGTCAAAATTGAACCGATAGTAGATGATCTATATGCCCCTTGGGCTGTTGGTATTTTGCCTGATGGAGGTCTGTTAATCACGGAACGAGACGGGGTACTCATACATTTTAAAAATGATCAACGACAAGACGTAGCAGGCATTCCTAAGGTCTGGGTGAATGGGCAAGGCGGCTTATTAGATGTGGCCATCGCCCGTGATTTTGCGCAAAGCCGCAAGATATACCTGACTTATGCTGAACCGCGCAAAGGTGGTGCTGGAACTGCGTTAGGAACCGCACGTTTATCTGCTAACGGAAGCCAGATCACAGATTTTAAGGTTTTATACCGCCAAATACATGCCAGCAAACTGGGGCGCCATTTTGGGTCGCGTGTGGTTGAGGGCAAAGACGGCTTTTTATATGTGACGGTTGGGGACCGTGGGGATCGACCAAAAGCGCAAAGCTTGAAACATCATAATGGTAAGGTGATCCGTGTGAATCCGAAGGGTGGTAGTGAAATTTATTTTCCAATAATTGGTTAAAACCACCAGCTTTTAGCTGGTCAGCTTTAGCGTTATTTACATAAGGTTTCCTTCCATTTTAAGACCCAGCGTTGCGGTAAGGTCTTAAAATGGAAGGAAACCTTATGATCTATTCTACTGGAAGTCATAGCAGATATTATCACAGATACCATATCGTTTGGGTAACAAAATATCGTTACAAGGTGCTGCGTGGTGAAATGCGTGAGCGTATTCGGACATTGATACGACAAACGTGCAATGAATTGGGCGTACACATTGAAAAAGGCGTATTGTCTACCGACCATGTGCATATGTTTGTGTCAGTCCCGCCGCACGTCCCAATTTCAAAGGTGATGCAACGCGTAAAAGGGAGGTCCTCATACAAGATACAGCGGGAGTACCCCGAATTACGCAAACGCTATTGGGGGCAACGGTTCTGGGCTAGAGGCTATTTTTCAACGACGAGTGGAAATGTGACGGATGACGTTATTCGTCAGTATCTTGAATTACATTCAAAACGTGAACCTACCGACGAAAGTCGGTAGTTGTTCAGTCAATCGGACACCGCAATCCACAAGGAGCCACGCTGGATTTGCAAGGTCGTTTATGGACCGTTGCACATGGAGCCAAAGGTGGGGATGAAGTAAACCAACCCCAAAAAGGTAAAAACTACGGATGGCCCGTGATTTCATACGGCATCCATTACAGAGGTGGGAAAATAGGTGAAGGAACTCATAAAAAGGGTATGGAACAGCCCAAGTTTTATTGGGATCCGTCTATCGCACCTTCTGGTATGATGATTTATTTTCCAATAATTGGTTAAAACCACCAGCTTTTAGCTGGTCAGCTTTAGCGTTATTTACATAAGGTTTCCTTCCATTTTAAGACCCAGCGTTGCGGTAAGGTCTTAAAATGGAAGGAAACCTTATGATCTATTCTACTGGAAGTCATAGCAGATATTATCACAGATACCATATCGTTTGGGTAACAAAATATCGTTACAAGGTGCTGCGTGGTGAAATGCGTGAGCGTATTCGGACATTGATACGACAAACGTGCAATGAATTGGGCGTACACATTGAAAAAGGCGTATTGTCTACCGACCATGTGCATATGTTTGTGTCAGTCCCGCCGCACGTCCCAATTTCAAAGGTGATGCAACGCGTAAAAGGGAGGTCCTCATACAAGATACAGCGGGAGTACCCCGAATTACGCAAACGCTATTGGGGGCAACGGTTCTGGGCTAGAGGCTATTTTTCAACGACGAGTGGAAATGTGACGGATGACGTTATTCGTCAGTATCTTGAATTACATTCAAAACGTGAACCTACCGACGAAAGTCGGTAGTTGTTCAGTCGGGCAAACTGTGGCCCGAATGGAAAGGCGATATTTTCGTGGGATCATTAAAGTTTGATCTGATTTCACGTCTTGAGCGCAAGGGCACTCAAATCACAGCTGAAGAGCGTTTGTTTGTGAAAAAGTACAACCGTATCCGTGATGTTCGCGAAGCGCCTGATGGCTCGATTTACTTTCTCGCCGTGGGGGACGGTGTTTTGTACCGTATGACACCAAACTAGATTTTAAGATGAGCTAAGCATTGCGGCACATCCTCTGTGCGCATTTGGTTGACCAATATGATGTGGGTTCAAAATCAGGTGCCAAGTTGGTGCATATCCAGGTGCCTTCGCATATGAATAGGAACATCCGTTAGCAAGTGTAATGTGTTGCCCGTAGGCATTTGCGGGTGCTGCGTGGATTTTTATGTTTTTGCCCGACGAGGGACCGAGGAAATCGGAAATATCTTGACCTCTATCTAAGCGGTTTATCACAGTTTCACCAACGCCCCCGCAATTCGCGAGTAGCAGCGTGGATAAGAGGAGGGGAAGTTTGATGTTAAGGAACATGGGAATACTTTCTGAATGGAAGATATCCCTATTTTTAAGGTGAAAAGGTTAATGGATATTTTGTTGCCACTGTAATTATTGCGAGAGTTTTATGCGATTTTTCATCAAACCGCTGTCCAACCACCATCCATAGAGATATTTGTGCCTGTAATCCCCTTTGCAGCATCTGAACACAGATAAGCAACCGTTGCAGCTACATCATCAATTTCGATGAATTCTTTGTTCGGATGTTTTGCCAAAATGACATCGCGTTTCGCGTCATCTTCACTTAAGCCGTGCTCTTTTGCTGCGGCCGCGACCTGTACCTGAACCAAAGGCGTTAAAACAAACCCTGGGGATACTGCATTAACAGTTACACCGTATTCGGCAGCCTCTAAAGCCGTGGTTTTTGTTAACCCTGCAATACCGTGTTTGGCAGCAACATAAGCTGATTTATAGGGGGATGCGACCAGTGAATGCGCCGAAGCAAGATTGATGATGCGCCCCCAACCGCGTGACTTCATACCACCCAGTACGGCTTTGGTGGTGTGAAAAGCAGAGCTAAGATTGATCGCAATAATCTGGTCCCATTTTTCTGTTGGAAAGTCTTCAATAGGTGCAACGTATTGGATGCCAGCATTGTTCATCATGATATCAACGCCCCCCAATTCATCCTCGGCAGTTTTAATCATGGTCTCTATTTGCTCTGGGTCAGACATATCTGCATTTGAATAGAGTGCTTTTTTACCTGACAGGGCTTCAAGTTTTGTGAGTAACACATCAATTTCAGATTGATCGCCAAACCCATTGATCATGACTTGCACGCCTTCACCCGCAAGTTTTAAGGCTATACCACGACCAATTCCGCTAGTGGACCCTGTGATGATAGCTGTGCGATGACTAAGCATGATTTATCTCCTTTTGGCCAAATTAATGGATTAAATATCTGTTAAAAAGACCGTTTAACTACGCATGCGCCTGTTTTCTGGGTCGAATAATACCGTATCCAAACGTGTGGCTTTACGCATGTGTCCCAGAACTTCGATTTCTGCAGAAAACGCTGTATCTATCAGATTACTTGGGATGAAACCGAATGCTACGGATTTTTGAGCATAGTGTGAATAGCCGCCTGATGTACAGAACCCAACAACTTTGCCAGCAACCCAAATTGGCTCGTATCCAACAACATCAGCATCATCGGCATCCACTTCAAATGTGCACAAAAGACGGGTTGGCCCTACATCACGTTCTGCAATGGCAGCAGTCTTGCCGATGAAATCCACGGGTTTATCATAGGATGTAAAACGGTCCATTCCTGTTTCGGCAGGCAAATAATCAGGACTGAACTCTGAATTCCATGAGCCAAACGCTTTGTCCAAACGCAAAGACATCATTGCGCGCATGCCAAAGGGTTTCATGTCATATGCAGCACCTGCTTTAGATAGCACATCATAAAGGGCGAGTTGCTGATCCGCATCCACGTAGATTTCATACCCTAAATCCCCTGTATAGCTGACGCGTTGTACTAAGGCTGGGATACCATCCAATGCTAGCTCCTGTGCATCAAGGAATTTGAAGGCTGCATGACTAACATCTGCACTTGTACAGGCTGCCAGAACATCGCGGGCTTTGGGACCTGCTATTTGAAACCCTATACGTTTTGTCGAGATGTTTTCGATGGAGATGGCATCATCTGCATTCTGTTCAAAATACCGCATATGGATGGATTGCATGCCGAATGAAGCGGTTAAAAGGAACTCTTCTTCGGACAGGCAAGTTACGGTGAAATCGCCAAGGATTTTCCCTTTTGCACTCAACATCGGGGTCAGGGATATACGCCCAACTTTTGGAATATGTCCAGCCATGATCCGATCCAGCCACGTGCGCGTTTCAGCACCCGTGACACGGTATTTGCCAAAATTATGAACCTCGTTGATGCCAACGGAATTGCGTACAGCCATAACTTCGCGTGCGGTTGCTTTGAATGCATTGGAGCGGCGAAACGTTGGTGTTTCATAATCGGCTTCGTTGTTTGCAGCAAAGTAGTTCACAACTTCCATGCCAAATTGCGCGCCGAACACAGCGCCTTGCTTTTTCCATGTGTCATACATGGGCGTGGTGTTCCATGCGCGTGCGATTGGCAGTTCTTCGTTTGGATAAGAAACCGAGAAACGGCGTTGGTAATTCTCCACAACTTTCGGACGTGTGTAATCGGGGGTGATCCAGTCACCAAACCGCCCCACATCCATGGCGTAAACATCTCGCTCTACTTCGCCTTCGATCATCCATTGTGCCAATGAAAGCCCAACACCGCCGCCTTGGCTAAAGCCTGCCATTACACCACACGCAGACCAATAATTGCGCAGTCCAGGAACAGGACCAACCAATGGGTTGCCATCAGGCGCGAATGTGAAGGGGCCATTGATAATGGTTTTGATGCCTGCGCGTTGTAGTACAGGGAAACGGTTGAATGCAAATTCAACACTTTCCGAAATACGGTCCAATTTGTTTTCTAATAATTCATGCCCGAAATTCTGTGGCGTGCCATTCACGGCCCAAGGGTCACAACGTTGTTCATAAAATCCGATACAAATACCGCGACCTTCTTGACGCAGGTAACTCTCCCCCCCTGGATCCATTACATGCGGTAACTCGGTGTCACGTTCATAAACTTCGGGGGTTTCTTCGGTGACAAGGTACTGATGCTCCATTGGGTGAAGCGGGAGGTAAACACCAGCCAAAGCGCCAACTTCACGTGCCCACAAACCACCTGCATTCACCACATGCTCTGCATGAATGGTGCCTTTTTCAGTCACAACATGCCATGTTCCATCAGGACGCTGGTTGGTTTCAATAACTGGATTATGTAGAACAATTTCTGCCCCTCCCATACGCGCAGCCTTAGCATAAGCATGTGTGGTGCCCGATGGGTCAAGGTGACCATCCAATGGGTCATACAAGCCACCAATTACGCCATCAATGTTGGTAATGGGCGAGATTTTCTTAATTTCTTCAGGTGTTACGATTTCTGTATCTAACCCCATGAACCGATGTTTGGCACGTTCGGCCAGCATCATATCCATACGCTCTGGTGTATCTGCTAAGGTAACGCCGCCCACATGATGTAAACCGCAAGACATGCCCGTCAGTTCTTCGAGTTCTTTATATAATCGAATGGTATACCCTTGGAGGGCAGCCATATTTGTATCGCCATTTAATGTGTGAAAACCACCAGCCGCGTGCCATGTGGAACCTGATGTCAGCTCAGACCGTTCCACAAGCATTACATCTGACCATCCCAACTTTGTCAGGTGATATAAAACAGAACAGCCAACAACACCGCCTCCGATAACACAAACTCTTGTTGATGTTTTCATCGGCTTTACTCCTGATGATGTGGATTATTATGATTGGGTTGGAACTGCTCCGCGCTCACGGTAGGGGGTGGTTTCATATTGTGTACGGTAGCATTTGGAAAAATGCGATGGTGAGGCAAAGCCACATGCAAGGGCGACATTGATTACGGACATATCTGTTTGCATCAACAGATTGCGCGCCTTTTGTAACCGCAACTCCATGTAATAGCGTTTTGGTGAACGGTCTAAATAGCGACGGAACAAACGTTCTAATTGACGCGTGGACATACCGACATCAGACGCGAGATCAGATGGTGAAATCGGTTCTTCGATGTTCTGTTCCATCATCTGAATGACTTTGGACAGTTTTGGATGACGCACGCCAATGCGTGTTGGAATAGAAAGGCGCGGTTCGTCATGTTCGGTGCGCATGGAACTATAAATCATTTGATCAGCACACCAGTTGGTCACTTCGGGGCCTTGATCATTGGTGATTACTTTCAGCATCAAATCCATGGATGCGGTGCCACCGGCAGAAGTGTATCTGTTGTTTTCTGCGGTGAAAACGCTTTTGACCAATTCCACATCAGGGAATTCTTCTTCAAAGCTATCGTAGTTTGCCCAGTGAATTGTACATTTCTTATTTGTCAGCAACCCTGCGGCGGCCAAAGTATAGGATGCTGTACAGATGCCGCCGACAATCATACCTTTGCGAGCTTCGCGACGTAACCAATTCAAGACGGGTTTAGTGGTATTCTTTTTGATGTTTATACCGCCACACACAATGATTGTGTCATTGCGTGTTAATTCGTCTAAACGGCCACTCACTTTGACTTCTATATCGCTTGAGGTCATGGCACTGTTGCCATTCTCAGAGATTAACGTCCATGAATATAGAGGCTTGTCGTTAAAGCTATTCGCCAAACGCAAAGGTTCAATTGCGCTGGTAAACGCAATCATAGAGAATTGATCTAACAACAAAAATACGAATTTTTTTGTTGGTGTAGTGGCTTTTGTGGCTTCTACAGGCGGCATGGCAATTGTCCAAAAAAGGGATCGAATCAATCGTTAATAAGATTGTTCTACAAGCTAGATCAAAAAGTTTTCCTCCAAGCAAGCGTTTCTAACTTATATGCAAAAAAATCTATACCGTAACAGAACAGCCCACATGGCAATTGTCCACTAGAATCCCCTAGAAAATTGTTTTAAGGGATAGTTTGAAAGTATTATTATGGAGAAGCCCAATGACTATGGCTTGGAACAAAGCAGGATGGCGCACTAAAGAACGCATCCAAATGCCAGACTACACAAACGCTGCGAAACTCGCAGAAGTAGAGGCGCGCTTGGGTCGTTATCCACCATTGGTTTTTGCAGGAGAAGCCCGTGATTTGCGCTCAAAGCTAGCAGCAGCATCTCGCGGTGAAGCGTTCTTGTTACAAGGTGGCGATTGTGCAGAGAGTTTTGACGAATTCAACGCTGATTTGATCCGCGACACTTATAAAGTGATGCTGCAAATGGCTGTTGTTTTGACATATGGTGCGAAAGTACCAGTGATTAAAATTGGCCGTGTTGCAGGTCAATTCGCAAAACCACGCTCAGCGGCTACTGAAACAGTAGATGGTGTTGAATTGCCAAGCTACCGTGGTGACATCGTCAACGGTTTGGATTTCACGGCAGAAGCGCGTATTCCAAATCCAGACAATATGCTGCGTGCCTACACACAAGCGGCTGCATCGTTGAACCTGTTACGGGCATTCAGTCAAGGTGGTTTTGCTGATATCCACCATGTGCATGAGTGGAACCTAGGGTTCGCCAATGCAGCAGGGGCGGCTGACAAATACAAAGCTTTGGCTGATCGTATTTCCGACAGCTTGGACTTTATGAACGCAGCAGGCGTGAATTCTGCAAACAACCATTCGCTACACACTGTGGATTTCTATACTTCACACGAAGCGTTGTTGTTGGAATACGAAGAAGCTTTATGTCGTACAGACAGTACAACGGGTCTGCCAGTTGCGGGGTCTGGTCACATGATCTGGATCGGTGATCGTACACGTCAACCAGATGGTGCGCATGTTGAATTCTGTCGTGGTGTGCAAAACCCGATTGGTTTGAAATGTGGTCCAACGATTACAACAGATGACCTGTTGAAGTTGATCGACAAGCTGAACCCAGAAAACGAAGCGGGTCGTCTGACATTGATCGCACGTTTTGGTGCTGGCAATGTTGGGGATCACCTGCCGAAGTTGATCAAAGCCGTTGAAGCTGAAGGTCGCAATGTTCTTTGGACATGTGATGCCATGCACGGCAACACGATCAAATCGTCAACTGGCTTCAAAACACGTCCATTCGATAGCATCATGCGCGAAGTGAGTGAATTCTTTGCCGTTCACAAAGCCGAAGGCACTGTTCCAGGTGGAGTACACTTTGAGATGACAGGTAAAGACGTGACCGAATGTACAGGTGGTGTTCGTGCAGTGACAGATGAAGATTTGTCCAGCCGTTACCATACAGCATGTGACCCACGTTTGAATGCATCTCAATCACTTGAGTTGGCTTTCTTAGTGGCAGAAGAGTTGGAAAACCGTCTGCAATCACAACGCAAAGTTGGTTAAGTTACTTTACAAGTTTTAGAATAGGCGGTCCTGATAGGATCGCCTTTTTTATGCGTTGCCGAAATAGTGTTTGTGTTTCTGCGAGCTGTAATGCCTTTTCGGTACAATATGATTGAGCGTTCACAATACGTTTTGCACTGATTGATAAAATGCCCATACGTGTTGGGAACATAGGTTGATCCGGGTTCGCAATAAGGCACCCCAATACACGGCTTATAACATTGGTTTCATCAGTAAGGGGCAGCAATATCAATCGCGCACTTCTTGTTAACTGCATATCCAAAATCTCAGGTACTTTTTGCATACGATTAATTGCAGTTTGGTAACGCTCTCGATCTTGTAGGGCAATCAATGCATGGGCTGGCATTCCACGCACTTCCATCCCCATGCAATCGCACACTTTACTGCCTGCCAAACGAAAACGTAGATCCCCAGTTGGATGCTGTTCAAGAATAAATGTGTACTTTAGAGACCTCTTAAGAGCACGCGGATCAAGATCAGATCTCTTTGGAACCAACCGGCCATGTCGTAAGCTTTCCCAATGGTTCAGAATCTCATCTGCAATCGGGTCTTTCATGGGTTGTTTGGCTACTGGCATTTGAATAATTATACCTGTTTTGATCGGTGTCTCTTGCATTTTCGCCGTACCTTTTTAATTTTCACTTAATTTTAGGTGTTTTATTGAGAAAAGCATTAAGAGTCGTTATCACTTCATAAACACCTACTTTGGTGCTTTTTTACATAAAATCATCTCAAATGAGAGGCAAAGTTTCATTAATGGTTAATTCTATGACAGGGTTCGCGTCATTAGGCGGCGAATATGAAGGTACTCATTGGGTTTGGGAAATACGCAGCGTGAATGGTCGCGGCTTGGATGTTCGCACGCGGTTACCTGAAGGCTATGATGCGATCGAAAAGTTTGTCAAAGCTGAGACTGCTAAGGTCTGTGCGCGTGGTACAGTGAATATTGGACTGCGGATTAAGCAAGGTGTGGAGCAGGCAGCGCCTGTTTTAAATATGGATAATCTGGATGCTGTGATTGAAGCTGTGAAAACCGCAGAACAACGCGCCCTAGATAAAGGATTATCACTGGCTGTGACACGCGGTGCTGATCTATTATCAGTGCGCGGGGTCATTGAAATGGCATCTGTTGAAAAACAAGATGATGCTGCATTGCACAAAGCTATGAAATCAGATTTCCAGAAAGTCTTAACTGACTTTACAGCAGCACGCGGCGCAGAAGGCGACAGCTTAAAAGGGATACTGTCTGAACAAGTCGACCAAATTACGCTATTGAACAAGCAATCGTTGGATATTTTGGCAGAGCGTGCTGATAAAACAAAAGAGACATTTCGTGCGAATGTCCAAAAAATCCTGCAAAATACAGATGGCGTAGACGAAGCGCGTTTGACACAAGAACTGGCAATCTTAGCGGTTAAATCAGATGTGATGGAAGAGTTGGATCGGTTAACAGCTCATGTGAACGCGGCACGTGAATTGCTAGATACACAGGGGCCAATCGGCCGTAAGTTTGACTTCTTAACGCAAGAATTCAACCGCGAAGCCAACACTCTATGTTCCAAAGCAGGACATACGGCGTTGACGCAAATCGGATTAGAGTTAAAAACCGTCATCGATCAGATGCGTGAACAAGTACAGAATGTGGACTGAACAACTACCGACTTTCGTCGGTAGGTTCACGTTTTGAATGTAATTCAAGATACTGACGAATAACGTCATCCGTCACATTTCCACTCGTCGTTGAAAAATAGCCTCTAGCCCAGAACCGTTGCCCCCAATAGCGTTTGCGTAATTCGGGGTACTCCCGCTGTATCTTGTATGAGGACCTCCCTTTTACGCGTTGCATCACCTTTGAAATTGGGACGTGCGGCGGGACTGACACAAACATATGCACATGGTCGGTAGACAATACGCCTTTTTCAATGTGTACGCCCAATTCATTGCACGTTTGTCGTATCAATGTCCGAATACGCTCACGCATTTCACCACGCAGCACCTTGTAACGATATTTTGTTACCCAAACGATATGGTATCTGTGATAATATCTGCTATGACTTCCAGTAGAATAGATCATAAGGTTTCCTTCCATTTTAAGACCTTACCGCAACGCTGGGTCTTAAAATGGAAGGAAACCTTATGTAAATAACGCTAAAGCTGACCAGCTAAAAGCTGGTGGTTTTAACCAATTATTGGAAAATAAAAATGACTGACAATAATCGCCGTGGACTGTTGATTATCCTATCTTCTCCTTCGGGCGCAGGTAAATCGACGCTATCGCGTATGTTACTGGATTGGGATAATAACCTACAATTCTCAGTTTCTGCGACGACACGTGGCCCACGTTCAGGTGAAGAAGACGGGCGCGAGTATTATTTTAAAACCCGTGAAGAGTTTGAAAATATGGTCACCAGCGGCGATATGTTGGAACATGCAGAGGTGTTTGGCAATTTATACGGCTCTCCGCGTGAGCCTGTCGAGATGGCTGTGAGTGCAGGAAAAGACGTTGTCTTTGATGTGGATTGGCAAGGTGGTCAACAAATCGGCGAAAGCACGATGAGCAATGATGTGGTGTCGATTTTTATCCTACCACCATCCATCGCAGAGCTGGAACGCCGTTTGAATAGCCGTGGACAAGACAGCGCTGAAGTGGTTGCGAACCGTATGTCAAAATCTAAGGATGAGATCAGCCATTGGCGCGAGTATGAATATTTGATTGTAAATGATGATTTACAGGCCTCTTTTGAAACATTGAAATCTATTCTGATTTCTGAACGAACCAAGCGTATTCGCCGCAATGATCTGATGGATCATATTGGTAGTTTAAATGCAGGGTTTGAGGCTTTATCATGACCCTATATGCACTTGATGGTGTTGCACCGACCATTCCTGAGAACGAAGATTACTGGGTTGCTCCAAATGCTCAAGTTGTGGGTAAGGTGGTGATTGAAGAGGCCGTAGGCATTTGGTTTGGCTGTGCCTTGCGCGGTGATAATGAACCAATCACAGTGGGTGAAGGTTCGAATATTCAAGAAAATACTGTGATCCATACCGACCCTAATTTTCCTGTAACGATTGGTAAAAACTGCACAATTGGCCATAAAGCGATCATTCATGGATGTACGATTGGTGACAATTCGTTGATTGGTATGGGGGCAACCATTCTAAATGGTGCGGTCATTGGTAAGAACTGCCTGATTGGGGCTGGGGCATTGGTGACAGAAGGAAAAGTAATTCCTGATGGCTCCTTAGTGGTTGGCATGCCTGCAAAAGTTATCCGAGAACTGGATGACGCTGCCATTCAACGCCTGACCGTATCTGCAATGAAGTACCAAGCGAATATGCGTCGTTTCCGTGATGGGCTCACAGAAGTCTAAGCTGTTAATGACATGGATAGCCCTTGTTCGTGAGCCGCAAAGTCAATTTGATATTGGCTGTCCATTATAATCTGGACACCTCGATTAACCGCTAATTCCAGAGGTATTTGATAGGCATTTTTTACGGCAGGCTGCTTTTTGACGCAAAAAAAGCCTGTTTTGTTCCGTTTTATGCGGCATTCATGCTTTATGGAGCCGCCTGAGCGGGTATTTCTGAATTCTAGACGGATTCAGGCTGTGGCTTGCCGTCGTTCATGGAAGATGAGACGCTTCATATTGTAGGTTATGTTGGCGAGTGTCATCTTTGTTGTGGCGCGTTGAATTCCGATGGTTCTAATGGATAAATCCATCGGGCCCTTCTGATGACCAAAGACATGCTCGACACAGGTGCGAAATATAGAACGTGTCGCATTACCGCGCTCGATGTGTTTGGGCATTGGTTTGCCTTTTGGTTTTTTACGGTGGATGTGGGAGAAAAATCCATTGGCCTTAAGCCATGCCTCATTGCTCTTGGTGCGGTAAGCTGTATCGGCCCAAACCTTGCCAGAACGATTGTCCTTGGTGAGCACTGACGCCAACTCATGACCGTCATAGCGCGCTGCATCTGTTGTTTTTTCACCTCTGATAAACCGAAACTTACGGTCAATGCTGATGTGGTTTTTATAGCCAAAGTGAGGTACGGAAATATCAACTAACCCCGCATCTTTCTCACCCGTCTTGGTCGTTTTAGCCTTGCTATACTTGACCATCCACCGTGCGTCGGTGTCCTTCTGTGCCGCCTTGGCTGGATTATCAGGCCAGATATCTTTTGCATCTTCGCCAGCCTTGGCGCGGGCTTTCTCGCTTGAAGTCATACGTTGGCGTGGGGCTGCAATCAGCGATGAGTCTACAATTTGTCCCCCAGTTTGTTTGTAACCCCGATTACGTAAATGATCCTCAAAGGTTGCAAACAAATCAGTCAACACACCCGCTTGGGTCAACTTCTCCCGAAACACCCAAATGGTCTTTTGATCTGGCGTCGGCTCCCCAATTTGCAAACCAAGAAAACGCAACCAGCTAAAACGATCGCGGATCAGAAACTCCATCCGCTCATCACTTAAATTATGCATCGACGCTAATATCAAAATCTTAAACATCATAACCGCATCATAGGGCGGACGACCGTAATTGGGGCAACTTGGCGGGGTTTGGCAAAGCCCCGATACCCTGTCAACAGGGCCGACCTTTCTGCAACGAATAGATAAAGGTGGCGGCACGCAACACCAGATTATAGGGGATCAATCCACTTTATGGCCGGGAGGGGATGCTCTGTACTGAAGTCCCAGAGATACCAGGAGTAAGGATGAATTGGGCTGTTTCTGTAATCTGTGAACCAGAAGGGTCGCCCCACCATTTCGATCTTTGCGGCGAAGTGTGGATGGTTCCTGAAGTTTGACTGCCGCTTTTTACCGGATGTAAGCAATGTGCGTGCAAGCATCAGGACTGTCCCCGTGACAGGCTGCATGAGTTTCAGAGCGTGACCGAGTTGTGCATCCAAAGAGCTGAACGGAGGGTTCATGACTATGGATCGAATTTGGTCTGAAGGCAGGCGATCCTGAGCCAGAAAGCCCATTTCGACAATACCCTTGGCGCGGGGCTCAATGTCGCTGGCATATACCGGGATGTTCATATTCTTGAGGGCATCAACCAAATGGCCTTCGCCTGCATGTGGTTCCCATGCAACTGGTGGGATGCTGACGCCTGCAGAAAGAACGAGGTCGCGCACCATCTCTTTGGCTTGAAGCGTCGGATAGAAGTCCTGGTCATTGCGCTTGTGCCCGGATTCGATGTATTTACTCATACAGTCCCCGCATATCATGATTGGAATTGTGGCAACTTGGCGAGAACTGTCTGGCCATTGAGCGCTGTATGATAAGGTCTGCGAGACTGGGAACGCAGACCGCACCGGCAACCCCAAGACGGGCGCGCGCATATTGCCAGAATGATACCCCAAGTTTTTGGCAGGTTTTCAATGCGCCAAGGCCGGCATCGCGTGCGGCCCGACCGCTTTGGCTGCGGGTTCCCTGCGAGACCGCCCGCCTCGTGACCTGAGACCGTATATCGCGTTCCGCGCTGTTGGAATGCAGGGGTGTACTCGGATAATCCAGAACACGCAGCAATTCACCCTTGTTTACCTTCAGCCGTCTAAGCAGGTTGTCGAGATTTGCATCGCCCGTTCGTTGCTCAAATATCGCGTCGAAACGCGCCGAAAGCCCCTCGCGCTGCGCATCGCAGGGATCTTGTCTGAAAGCTGAGAGTTCCCGGTAGAAGTCCCAAACGGATGTTCGTACGGCTTGGACACGCGCAAATTGGATTTCGTTGGTGCTTTGTTGCTTGCGAATGAGACGCTCCAAATGCACCCAACACAGCGCATGAGCATCTCCGACATTGAACTGGCCAGCATCGTCGCTCAGGATCACCGTATCGGAAAGGCGTCCAGCATCGCAGATACTGCCCCAGAGCGCGCCCTCGGTGGCGATTTTTATCGGGTCCGGTTTCACCGTTATGCGGTCAATCCCGAGGGTGGCCAGATGGGCCTGCCACGCGTCCTCACCGCGAAATATCCGATGCGGATGTGAGGCAAAAAGCACTATGGTTTTTTCGGGCAACCTCATGCGTCTCATGTAGTCAAGCGCTTCGTCATTGACGGTGTAGGTCAGGTCACCCGCACAGAGATGTTCAAGAAAATCAAGGCGGCTTTTCGAGCCGGTCGATCTGAAGTGGGTAAAAAGATCATTGCCGATTACGGTGCAGAAGCCGTTTTTGGCCTGATGGCGCGCTCCGGTGTCATCGACATTGATCCATGCAGCAGTTTCCATACCCGCTCTCAGCACGTCCTGCTGCTCGTCGACAATGCCCTGGATATCTTCGTTCAGAAACCGCTTTATCTGACGAGCGGAAATGTCCAGACCCATGTCATTCAGCAAAGCCGCGATACGCGCAACGGTGGACTGGCATTGATGATACAGCGTGATCGTCAGGGCCTTCAGATTATTCCCATACTGCTGGCGGCCCTTTACCACCCCGGGTGGGAGCGAGGCCACGCGGCGACTGCCATCGGGAAACTGCCAGACCTCCCGAAGGTAAGTCACTTCTTCAGCGTAAATCACGATGTCACGAATGGTATGCGCTTGATAGCCTTTGCGTGTGGACCCATCAGGTACATCTTCAAGAGTGACCTTGACCTCGCGTTTGTGTAAATTCAGATTACTGCGTCGTGGACCGCGCCGATTTTTCTTTTGCTTCCCGTCTGTTTTTGATCCCCCGCTGGGCTCGGAATCCTGCTTGCTGCTCTTGTCTTGTGAGGCCAGACCGCTTGGTTTGATATTCGGACGTCGCGGAAGTTTCTTGAGCTGTCTGATCTCGTCCCGCAATTCGGTCCTTTCCTGCCTCAGCTCTGAAAGCTCAGCAAAGAGCGCGAAAACCAAATCTTTAAGCGCGGCATTGGACAAATCATCAAGAGAGTGTGGAGGCGATGGCAACATCGCCCTATAGAGCAGAAAATACTTCGCCTTTGGAATCCTCATATGTAAATGCGAGTCAATTTGCCGCAATCTAAACCAAAGATCTTCAAGATGGACATGATGATGAGTGCGTCAAATGTGCCCACTTGAACCGGATTGCGAAAATTCCCGCCAAGTTGCCCCAATTACAACAATCCTTGGCAAACTCGCTATGGCAGATATATTCCTGATCGCCATCTATATTGTGGTGGCCAAAGGCGTGGGTGTGGGACGTTTGGAAACGGCTTGGGGATTGTATTTATTCACCTTTTGCGTGCTTTTATCCTATGCAATTACGCTCCAAGTAAGGCCCAAGTCATCACGGCAATCGCTTGAAGATTTCAGCCTTCACCTTTGATTGCGGCTTTTAGGTAACTATCATCCCAAGCGGCTGTTTTTCTTCGTATTTTCAGACTGGCCGTATCGCCGACTTGCTTGAAGATGTTGATTGCACTATGTCGCATCAGAGCCATGTTGGCGGGGCCATTTTGGGTCCGCAAGCGCATCAGGTCGTCGTGAAACACCACATCCATCACCCAGTGCAGGCGATTTTCCACACCCCAATGGGCGCGTGTGGCGCGCAGGAATTGCTTGGCTGAGAGCGGTGCGGAGGACAGATAGTAACGTCGCGAGAAACTGGTTTTACCTTTGTGTTTGACCTCGGCCTCGATCATGCCGATAGCGGCGAGGCCTGGAAACCTTGGTGCGCCAGGCTCAGACCGATCAGGGCGCAGCCACTCTACATCATGACTGACATAGGCACGACGGATTTCTATCCGCCCATGATCGGCATCGGTGGTTTCATGGGTTTCCAAACCACTGGTCTGGTCGAAATAGAGCCTCACCTCTTCATGCAGTGATTTTTGGTTGCCTTTAAGCGCCAAAAGATAGTCTGCGCCTTGTGCGAGGATCGCCGCAGCAATACCGTGTTGGCAGCCCATTGCATCAATCGTGACCAGCGCGCCTTTCAACTCAAGCCGCGCCAGTAGTCGAGGTATCGCGCTGATTTCATTCTCTTTCTCGTCACAGGATTCTTGCCCCAAGACCAATCTCTGACGCGTTGCCCAAGCTGAAACCAGATGCAGGGCGCGGCCATCCTCACCATGCGCACGGCGTGACGACTTGCCGTCAATTGCCACGATCTCATCATCGCCATCGCGCAAGGCCGCAACCCAGGAAACGAAGCATTCGCTAAACAGGTCAGCGGGAATCGCGTTCATCACATCATTGAGCGTGTCATGAGATGGGATGCCATCTTTGAAGGGTAGAAACCCACGCAAGAATTTCAATTTTCGGTCCGCCCATCGGGCTATTTCGGCAAAATCATCAGCACCAGCCATAACACCGCAGAGCACAATCAGTAGGATTTCGGGTAGTGGATAAACAGTTTTCCAGCTCTGGCGTGGGTCTTCAATGGCAGAAAAATGGTCGAGGATATTGGCTGAGATCATGGGAGGCTCCGAATGTCATTTCAATGACCAGAGAATCACATATCACCCGCTAAGGGAATCCCCACTTTTTCAAGCGATTGCCGTGCCCAAGTCATGAAAGGCTTGCTGAATGCGAACGGCCCCGTTAAACCCATGATCAATGGCTAAATCGACGACAATATTTTCTTGCATGAAATGCGGTGCCACCCATGAAAAATGGGCAGGCCGTTGTGATGCATGTGGCGAATGGAATTCCATCGCCGAAGAAGCGCCTTTGGCGGCTGGACCTTCTGGTAAAACGTTGGGCGGTGCCAAGGGTCGTAAAGTCGCTTTGGGCGATTTATCCGATATTGATAAACCCCTGCCACGCATGGCTAGCGGTATTGCCGAGTTCGACCGTGTTTTGGGCGGTGGCATGGTACCAGCATCAGCAATCTTAGTGGGTGGCGATCCCGGCATTGGGAAATCCACGATGTTATTACAAGCTGCCGCAAGTTTTGCGCGTTCTGGTAAGAAAGCCATTTATGTTTCGGGCGAAGAAGCCCCAAGTCAAATCCGTATGCGCGCACAACGTTTGGGATTGACGGATGCACCTGTGAAATTGGCAGCAGAAACCAACCTGCGCGATATTTTAACGACACTGGAAGAAGAACGTCCTGATGTAGCGATTATCGATTCCGTGCAGACCATGTGGGCAGATCATGTGGACAGTGCACCTGGGTCTGTTTCTCAGGTCCGTGCAACAGCACATGAGTTAACGACATTTGCCAAACGTCGCGGTGTTTCCGTGATCCTTGTGGGCCACGTGACCAAAGACGGTCAAATCGCTGGGCCGCGTGTTGTGGAACATATGGTTGATACGGTTTTGTATTTTGAGGGCGAACGCGGACATCAGTTCCGCATTTTACGCGCTGTGAAGAACCGCTTTGGCCCTGCCGATGAAATCGGTGTTTTTGAAATGACAGGGGCTGGGCTGCAAGAGGTCACGAACCCCTCTGCCCTGTTTCTGTCTGACCGCGAAAACCCTGCAGCGGGTTCCGTTGTCTTTGCAGGGATGGAGGGCACACGCCCTGTGTTGGTGGAAATCCAAGCTTTGGTTGCCCAATCTACACTCGCATCACCACGCCGTAATGTTGTGGGTTGGGACAGCAGTCGGTTGTCGATGATCCTAGCCGTTTTAGAATCCCGTTGTGGGATCGGGTTTGGCAACATGGATGTTTACCTGAATGTTGCTGGCGGCATGCGTATATCCGAACCTGCTGCGGATTTAGCCGTTGCAGCTGCCTTAATTTCGGCAAGACAAGATCATGCTATCGCCAAAGATGCCGTTATATTTGGCGAAATTAGTTTATCTGGGGCACTCAGACCCATCTCTCAGGCCGAAAATCGGCTTAAAGAAGCAAAAAAACTAGGTTTTTCATCTGCTTTTGCACCTTCGAGGATGAAATTAACAAACGAATCTGGCATGAAGGTCGAAACAAACAATGATGTGGGTGACTTTATTGCTGCCTGCTTTGGCGCTATAGACGCCTAAAGGGGAATACTATGGAATTCACAATCGTTGATGGTGGCGTTGCAATTGTCATACTTGTGTCAGCTATTTTAGCTTATTCTCGCGGATTGGTTCGTGAAATTCTTTCAATCGCAGGCTGGATCGCCGCTGCAGTCGCAGCTTTCATCTTTGCCCCGAACGCAGAACCACTGGTGCGTGAAATCCCTTATTTAACCGATATCATTGGCACATCATCTGAACTGTCAATCATCGCATCTTTTGCAATTGTTTTCGCGATCGCATTAATTCTGACATCTATATTTACACCAATCTTTTCTGGGCTGGTTCAAAGATCTGCCATTGGCGGTTTAGATCAAGGTTTGGGGTTTGTATTCGGCATATTACGTGGGTTGGTTTTGGTAATGGTTGGCTTAATTGTATATGATTACATCGGAGCCAATGTTGATTTGGTTGAGAAATCCAAGACAAAAGAGCTCCTTGCAGATAGCCAAGAACGCGTAAAAGAGTTGATCCCAACAGAAGCTCCGCAATGGATTGTAGACCGTTACGAAGAGTTAACCAATCGAAGCGATCCTAATATTGATGCTGCCACGACCACGACACCAGCAAACTAGGTAAATTGTGATGGAACAGGTGATGACATTCCTATCCGTTCCACAGTATAGAGAGCTTAACTCGCAACCGCCTGAGTCGGAGAGACCATGCTAAGCCAAACTAAGCCGTTCCTAGCCCATCCTTTTGATGACGATAAACTGAAGGAGGAATGCGGAATTTTCGGCGTTCACGGTGTTGCAGATGCAGCCAATTTTGTCGCCCTTGGCCTACATGCCTTACAACATCGCGGACAAGAAGCAGGCGGGATTGTTGCACACGACAAAGACGCTGGTTTTAATAATGCACGCCGCTTTGGCTATGTACGCGATCACTTCACCAAACCAGAATTAATGAAAACGTTGCCCGGCAGTCTTGCAATTGGTCACGTACGCTATTCAACAGCAGGCAACAAAGGCCAAACAGCGATCCGCGATGTGCAGCCATTCTTTGGTGAATTCGCAATGGGTGGCGCTGCGATTGCCCATAATGGTAATCTGACAAATGCCGAAGAGTTGCGAAAAGAGCTGATCAGCCGTGGATCGATTTTTCAATCGTCCTCTGACAGTGAATGTATCATCCATCTGATGGCACGCTCCATGCAACCAAACATTCCAGAACGCATCAAGGATGCAACGCGCCGAGTTGAAGGCGCGTTTTCAATTGTGGCAATGACTCGTACTAAAATGATTGGTGTGCGTGATCCATTGGGTGTACGTCCTTTGGTCTTGGGCCAAATCGGTGATGGTTGGGTTCTAAGTTCAGAAACATGTGCTTTGGATATAATCGGGGCTGAGTTTATTCGCGAAGTTGCCCCAGGCGAAATGGTTGTAATCACAGATAAAGGTGTTGAAAGCTCATTCCCGTTTGAACCTGCAAAAGCGCGCCCTTGTATCTTTGAGCACGTTTATTTCTCACGCCCTGACAGTATTTTGGGCGGTCAATCTGTGTATGAAACACGCCGCCGTATTGGTGTGGAACTTGCCAAGGAAAGCCCCGTTGAGGCGGATTTGGTTTGCCCTGTTCCTGATAGTGGTACGCCTGCAGCAATTGGGTATGCCCAAGAAAGCGGTATTCCTTATGCGATGGGTATTATCCGCAACTCTTATATGGGTCGGACGTTTATTGAGCCATCGGAGCAAATCCGTAATATGGGCGTGCGTTTGAAACTGAACGTGAACCGTGCACTGATCAAAGGGAAACGCGTGATCCTTGTAGATGACAGTGTTGTACGCGGAACGACCAGCCGTAAGATCAAAGAAATGATTTTAGATGCGGGTGCCGCAGAAGTACATTTCCGCATTGCATCCCCGCCAACAGCATGGCCTTGTTTCTATGGTGTAGATACACCCGACCGTGAAAAACTATTAGCAGCCACAATGAGCATTGAAGAAATGCAAGAGCATTTGGCCGTTGATAGTTTGAACTTCGTATCCTTAGACGGTTTGTACCGTGCATGTGGCGTTGAAACTGGTCGCGATAGTGACAGTCCAGCCTATTGCGACGCTTGTTTCTCTGGTGAATATCCAGTGCGCCCGAGAGACCAGATTAAACGCGGTTTTCAACTCAAAGAGCCAGCCTAAATCATGGGTGCATTTGACGGACAATTGGCCATCATCACTGGGGCAACACGTGGTTTTGGATATGCTGCAGCACAAGCGTTAGCAGCAGAAGGTACAGAAATTATTGCCGTGGGTCGCACAAGTGGCGCATTGGAAGAATTGGATGATGCAATCCAAGCTATTGGTGGCAAAGCCACATTGGTACCTTTGGACATTACAGACAACGATGGCCTGCAACGCCTATGCCTCTCTGTGCACGAACGTTGGGGCGGTGTTAATCTTTGGGTGCATTCTGCTGTTCATGCGGCACCTTTATCTCCTGCAGGGCATATCGCCGATAAAGATTTGGCAAAATCTGTAACGATCAATCTGACGGCAACACAACAGTTGATTGCTATGATTGATCCATTATTGAAAGCCAAAGACGGAACCGCTGTGCATTTGGATGATCCACGTGCAGGCGCAAAATTCTTTGGAGCTTATGGTGCCACCAAAGCTGCACAAAAAGCATTGTTCGACAGCTGGGCTGTAGAGAGTCGTTCCACAGGTCCACGGGTTAGAACCTTCACACCAGAACCCATGCCGACCGCGACACGTGCACGGTTCTTCCCAGGTGAAGACAAAGAGAATTTGAATACAACGGCAAGCCAAGCAGCACGGTTTGTGGATTGGCTGAAAACCTAAAAGATAAAATCGTTAACAATGAAATCATCAACAGTTAACCGCGTGCCATCAACACTTTCCACGCGGATCACATGATCACCAGCAAAGATAGCAGCACCAAAAGGGCGCGATCTGATACTTAGATCACCGATATATGAAATACCGTCGAGCAAAGATAGATCAATCAGATCGATGCCCGTTTCGTAATCCATAATAAAATCGCGTTTATCATCATCGACAAATTGAAACACATCAGCCCCTGCTCCACCAAAAAGGCGATCGCGTCCGTCCCCGTCAATGATGCGGTCATCACCATCTCCGCCATAAAGGTAATCTGTTCCGTTAAAACCTGAAATCAAGTCATCAAGATTTGTGCCGTTTAACGTATCATGTGCGTTGGTTCCAATAATGTTAGCACCAATCGTTTCCAGTCCAATTTCAAATTGCGTAAAGCCGTTTTCAACGCCACTGCTGACAAGGGCATGTGGGCTACCATTAAAAAACACCACCTCTATATCGGTCACATTATTTAACGTTGTGTCAAAATCATCAGCCAATGTTTTTACGACAGATAATGTGCCACTGGGACTGAGTTCCAATAATGTAATCCCATCATCCGATCCCGCGGCCAGAACAAAACTGCGCTGGTTAAAGGTGAAGGTTTCTAAAACACTGGCATCTTGAAATCTGGTTACCAAGCTATCAATCACATGGTCAGTTTCAGTCAATTCCCCGCGTCTGTTCACATTATAGACTGTCAAACTATCTGTACCTGATGATGCCATAATCAGAAATGTTTGCGCCCCTACTGTCGCAACCTCCAAAGCTTGCGGCAAGTTAAACCCTGATGCATCGCTTGGACCAACGCTATCTCTTAAATGCAAGTTCCCATGTACCCCACACGAAAACTGTTTAGCCCTGCATCCAAAGCAGATGCCGAAAACAGATACGTATTATTGCGAATAACGACAGAGGCGAAAGCGCTGACATCCCCCAAATAATCCAAACTGCCAACATCATAAACTGGCTGTGTTATAAACGTATCATTAGGTTTCATGCGGTAACTAGAGAGTCCTTGTGTATTGGCTTCCGAAACATACAGGAATGTTTTACCATCAATATCAATGGTATGCGTCACCTCGAACTGGCTGATATTTACACTATTTGGTGTTTGCAAAATGGGTGCAGAAAACTGACCATTGTTATCGATACGGTAGGTTGCAACCTCATCATCCAACCGTCCTGATGGTAGCAAAACCAAGTTACCATTTATGGTCGATATATTCGCCTGTGTGACAGCGAATGTGCCTGTATCCGCCCCAAATGCTAAAGTATCCACCAGCTGTGGTGCAAGGCCGTCGCGTAATAAGAAGCTGGACACCTCGATTAACCGCTAATTCCAGAGGTATTTGATAGGCATTTTTTACGGCAGGCTGCTTTTTGACGCAAAAAAAGCCTGTTTTGTTCCGTTTTATGCGGCATTCATGCTTTATGGAGCCGCCTGAGCGGGTATTTCTGAATTCTAGACGGATTCAGGCTGTGGCTTGCCGTCGTTCATGGAAGATGAGACGCTTCATATTGTAGGTTATGTTTTCCGATGGTTCTAATGGATAAATCCATCGGGCCCTTCTGATGACCAAAGACATGCTCGACACAGGTGCGAAATATAGAACGTGTCGCATTACCGCGCTCGATGTGTTTGGGCATTGGTTTGCCTTTTGGTTTTTTACGGTGGATGTGGGAGAAAAATCCATTGGCCTTAAGCCATGCCTCATTGCTCTTGGTGCGGTAAGCTGTATCGGCCCAAACCTTGCCAGAACGATTGTCCTTGGTGAGCACTGACGCCAACTCATGACCGTCATAGCGCGCTGCATCTGTTGTTTTTTCACCTCTGATAAACCGAAACTTACGGTCAATGCTGATGTGGTTTTTATAGCCAAAGTGAGGTACGGAAATATCAACTAACCCCGCATCTTTCTCACCCGTCTTGGTCGTTTTAGCCTTGCTATACTTGACCATCCACCGTGCGTCGGTGTCCTTCTGTGCCGCCTTGGCTGGATTATCAGGCCAGATATCTTTTGCATCTTCGCCAGCCTTGGCGCGGGCTTTCTCGCTTGAAGTCATACGTTGGCGTGGGGCTGCAATCAGCGATGAGTCTACAATTTGTCCCCCAGTTTGTTTGTAACCCCGATTACGTAAATGATCCTCAAAGGTTGCAAACAAATCAGTCAACACACCCGCTTGGGTCAACTTCTCCCGAAACACCCAAATGGTCTTTTGATCTGGCGTCGGCTCCCCAATTTGCAAACCAAGAAAACGCAACCAGCTAAAACGATCGCGGATCAGAAACTCCATCCGCTCATCACTTAAATTATGCATCGACGCTAATATCAAAATCTTAAACATCATAACCGCATCATAGGGCGGACGACCCCCCTGTGGACGCTCTCCATAGTTAAGTGCACTTGTCAGTGCACACCGAAACATCTCAAAATCCACATGCTCAGAAAGCGCGACAAGTGGGTCGCCTGTTTTAGACAAACGCTCAAGATGATCAGAAAAATCAAACAATCCTGCTTCGTGCATCAAAATATCCTCCTGAAAATATTGAATCACAAAATACACCTAAAAGATAGGTTTTTAGAGGTGTATAGGTTCATGTGTTTTGAGACTCACGCGGCTTCGGCCTGAGTGATTCGAAGGTACTCCATGGGTGTCTTACCTTTCAAGGCGTGATGTGGTCTGAATGTGTTATATTTTTCGACAGCTTTTCTCAGTTCAAACCGCATAGCTCCAATGCTATCGGCAATCAGATCACAACAATCATAGAATTCCTCGCGGAAGGTGCGGTTTCCACGCTCAACGCCACCATTGTATTTCGGTCTGGCTGGCGGCAATACAATGAGCGGGATTTTCATCTGCTCACACGCCGTCTCAAAATCGGCCATAAACTCGGAGCCACCATCAACTTGAATTGAGAGGATTTTATAGGGAGCTATTTCCACAAGCTCTTCCAAAAACCGTTTGGCAGAGCGTGCGGTGGCATTCGAATAAATTTGCGCGTGGATGTGCTTGCTACGCCGTTCCCAGGCCTGAAAGTGCTTGCAGGTGACGCCGTTTTTCGTGGCAGTCATGTGGTCGATCTGCACACGTTCTCCAATCTCTATATCTTTGTAATCCTTATATTTCCATCCTTTGGCGTGGCCCTTGGAGAAGTTACGCTTGCGCTTTTGTGGTGCAGACCTTGATCGTGTAATCAGGCCTTTCTTGCGTAGAAAACCCAAGATACGCCCCACGGTGCTATCGCTTATGATTTGGTTTTTATCGCGCCGCAAGATGGCCCCTATTTTTTCCTTACCGTAGGTTTTATTGTCGCGGCGAATTTCGAGCACCAACTGTTTTTCTGCCTCACCCCACTGTGACTTATTGCGGTGTTTTGGGGCCTTTGATGGCGGCATAATCCCTTGCGCCAAATCCTTCAAAACCCGCTTGTAGCGATAATAAGTAGACCGAGAGATGCCGACAAATTCAGCGCATTTTGCTAGAGAAACACCCTCTGCGCGTAAAGCTTCCCATTGCCGAACCGTGTCTTCGTATTTGATACGGTACGCATCCAAACATTCTTGTGTCCGCGCCCAAGCATAAAGTTTATAAACGTTCTTGTGCAGTCTTATGATTTGCATATTGGCCTCGTGAGTTGGTTTTTTACAATACTCAGTCTCCGAGGCCGCCTAAATCTTGGCAACAAAAAAACAGTCTCACATCTATCTGAACTTATTCAGAGGTGTCCAGCTGGTGATCGTGTTATCCGCTTCAGATGCGACAAAGATATATTGGTCGGTTCCTATCGTGACCGCCTCTAAATCAGATACACCTTGCAATTGTAAAACCGCATCATCAACGACAGTTGCAACCTTTGTAAAAGTCACCATTCACAGCACTCCTTTGTCTTGCAAAGGAATGCTGCGGGATGGGTCTTAACCCAAAGCTAAATTAACCAAGATCGGATTTAGGTATTATGTAGAAAATGCAATACATCGCCGTCAGCAACGATATAGGTTTTACCCTCTGCGCGCATTTTGCCCGCTTCTTTGGAGCCTTGTTCGCCATTAAATTCAACGTAGGCATCGTAGGCAATTGTTTCTGCGCGGATGAAACCGCGTTCGAAATCACCGTGAATTACGCCAGCTGCTTTAGGGGCTGATGTGCCTTTGGCGATTGTCCATGCACGAGCTTCTTGTGGGCCGACTGTGAAGTATGTTTGTAAGCCTAGCAATTCATAACCAGCTCGGATCAAACGATTTAGGCCAGCTTCTTCTAGGCCAAGTTCTTCAAGGAACATTTGCGCTTCTTCATCTTCGAGCTGACTGATTTCTTCCTCAATCGCGGCAGAAATCACAACCGATGCAGCACCTTGTTCTGCTGCCATTTTAGCAACGGCCTCGGAATAAGCATTGCCTTCGCCTGCATTCTCTTCTTCGACATTACAAACATAAACAATCTTCTTCGATGACAACAAACCAAGTTGTTCCCAAACCTTTTGTTCATCTTCATCAACGTCAACAGTACGCGCTGGTTCACCTGCTTCGATTGCAGCCTTGGCTTTTTCCAAAAGCGCGTGTTGAACAACAGCTTCTTTATCATTGCCCTTCATCTTGCGCACAAGATTGGCCATACGTTTTTCAATGCTTTCCAAATCAGCCAGCATCAATTCTGTTTCAATAATTTCTGCATCTTCAACAGGGTTCACACGACCATCTACGTGGGTCACATCATCATCTTCAAAACAGCGCAACACATGCGCAATTGCATCACATTCACGGATGGTTGCAAGGAACTGATTACCAAGACCTTCGCCTTTAGATGCGCCTTTGACCAAACCAGCGATGTCAACAAATGTCATACGCGCTGGAATAATTTTTGCAGAGCTTGCGATTTTCGCCAGGGTATCAATACGCGCATCAGGAACTGACACTTCGCCCACGTTTGGTTCAATCGTACAAAATGGAAAGTTTGCTGCCTGTGCAGCCGCTGTTTTTGTCAGCGCGTTAAACAACGTGGATTTACCCACGTTTGGAAGTCCAACAATACCTGTTTTAAAGCCCATGATGTACACCTTGAATGATCGTTTCGCGCGCATCTACGGGGGATATGGGTAAAACGTCAAGTTAGTATGCGTTTTTTTGCCCAAACCCCATTGATTTTCCCGCTTTTGTATCCCAAACCAAGGTCTAGATTTTAAGGGACCAACCATGACACGTATCGACGATAAATTCGCAGAGCTAAAATCAGCAGGAAAATCTGCCTTTGTATCTTATATCATGGCAGGCGACCCAAGCTATGACACATCCCTTGCCGTGATGAAGGGCCTACCAGCCGCTGGTGTGGACATCATCGAATTGGGTTTACCGTTTACAGACCCTATGGCGGATGGCTCTACGATCCAATTGGCAGGTCAACGTGCACTGGCAACAGGGATGACACTGAACAAGACACTGGAAATGGCCACTGAGTTCCGCAAAGAAGATAACACAACACCAATCGTATTGATGGGCTATTACAACCCGATCTATTCTATGGGCGTTGATAATTTCATCGCGGCAGCAACAGCTGCTGGTATCGACGGTTTGATCATTGTGGACCTACCGCCAGAAGAAGACGAAGAGTTATGTATCCCTGCAAATGCTGCGGGCATGAACTTTATCCGTTTGGCGACACCGACAACGGATGATCGCCGTTTGCCGAAGGTTTTGGAAAACACATCTGGCTTTATTTATTACGTCGCTATTACAGGTATTACGGGTTCTGGTTCTGCCTCTACTGAAAAAGTTGGTTTAGAGGTGGCGCGTATTAAGCAATCCACCGATCTGCCAGTTTGCGTGGGTTTTGGAATTAAAACAGCAAGTGACGCGATGGGCATGGCAAGTGTTGCTGATGGCGCTGTTGTTGGTTCTGCTATCGTATCCAAATTGGGTGCAGGCGAAAGCGTTGAAGATGTTCTAGCTTTTGTTGCCGAATTGGCTGAAGGTGCGCACCGCGCCTAATAAAACGACAATCTGGGTAAGCGACCTTACCAATTTATGCGTTTTTCATATTGTCATAAAGGGTATGTTTTTTCTAAGTTGGTTTAAATCACCAAAGGACAGATCATGCCCGTTATCACCAACATCTATGACCTAAAGAGAATCTACAAACGTCGTACACCAAAGATGTTTTATGATTATGCGGAAACGGGATCTTGGACGGAACAGACCTTTCATGACAATGTGAATGACTTCTCTGACATTCGTTTGCGCCAGAAAGTGGCAATTGATATGTCAGGGCGATCCACCGCCACAAAGATGGTTGGGCAAGATGTATCTATGCCAGTGGCTCTTGCCCCTGTTGGGATGACAGGGATGCAACATGCAGATGGTGAGATTAAAGCGGCGCGTGCGGCAGAGGCATTTGGGGTACCATATACCCTATCCACGATGTCGATCTGTTCGATTGAGGATGTGGCGGCGCATACGACAAATCCGTTTTGGTTTCAGGTCTATGTGCTGCGTGATGATGATTTCAATGCACGGTTATTGCAACGGGCCCGTGATGCTGGGTGTAGAACCTTGGTTATCACAGCCGACCTTCAGCTTCTTGGGCAGCGCCATAAGGATTTGAAAAACGGACTATCCGCTCCTCCCAAACTAACACCTGCTTCAATCGCGAACTTAGCGACCAAAGTGCAATGGGGTTTGGGCATGTTGGGTACGAAACGTCGATTCTTTGGTAATATCGTTGGGCACGCTAAGAATGTGGAGAATGCTGCTGATCTTGGGACGTGGACGCATGAGCAGTTCGATCAAACGTTGGATTGGAAAAAGATCGATAAAATGGTCAAGGATTGGGACGGCAAAGTTATCATCAAAGGTATTTTAGATGTAGAGGATGCCAAACGCGCTGTGAAAACGGGTGCAGATGCGATTATCGTATCCAACCATGGTGGTCGTCAGCTGGATGGTGCCGTTTCTTCGATCCGTATATTGGCCGATATTATCGATGCGGTTGGTGATAAAATTGAAGTGCATATCGACAGCGGTATTCGCTCAGGGCAAGACGTTTTAAAAGCCATGGCTTTAGGCGCTAAGGGCACCTATATCGGACGCGCTTTTATCTATGGTTTAGGTGCTATGGGGCAAGAAGGTGTGACCAAGACATTAGAAGTCATCCATAAAGAGCTCGACATGTCGATGGCCCTTTGTGGGGAACAACATGTGGATAACTTAAATCCAGATAACCTACTTATTCCAAAAGGATTTAGGATATCAGAGGCTTACAGCCTCTAAAGGTAATTGGGGCAACTTGGCGGGGTTTGGCAAAGCCCCGATACCCTGTCAACAGGGCCGACCTTTCTGCAACGAATAGATAAAGGTGGCACGGCAATCGCTTGAAGATTTCAGCCTTCACCTTTGATTGCGGCTTTTAGGTAACTATCATCCCAAGCGGCTGTTTTTCTTCGTATTTTCAGACTGGCCGTATCGCCGACTTGCTTGAAGATGTTGATTGCACTATGTCGCATCAGAGCCATGTTGGCGGGGCCATTTTGGGTCCGCAAGCGCATCAGGTCGTCGTGAAACACCACATCCATCACCCAGTGCAGGCGATTTTCCACACCCCAATGGGCGCGTGTGGCGCGCAGGAATTGCTTGGCTGAGAGCGGTGCGGAGGACAGATAGTAACGTCGCGAGAAACTGGTTTTACCTTTGTGTTTGACCTCGGCCTCGATCATGCCGATAGCGGCGAGGCCTGGAAACCTTGGTGCGCCAGGCTCAGACCGATCAGGGCGCAGCCACTCTACATCATGACTGACATAGGCACGACGGATTTCTATCCGCCCATGATCGGCATCGGTGGTTTCATGGGTTTCCAAACCACTGGTCTGGTCGAAATAGAGCCTCACCTCTTCATGCAGTGATTTTTGGTTGCCTTTAAGCGCCAAAAGATAGTCTGCGCCTTGTGCGAGGATCGCCGCAGCAATACCGTGTTGGCAGCCCATTGCATCAATCGTGACCAGCGCGCCTTTCAACTCAAGCCGCGCCAGTAGTCGAGGTATCGCGCTGATTTCATTCTCTTTCTCGTCACAGGATTCTTGCCCCAAGACCAATCTCTGACGCGTTGCCCAAGCTGAAACCAGATGCAGGGCGCGGCCATCCTCACCATGCGCACGGCGTGACGACTTGCCGTCAATTGCCACGATCTCATCATCGCCATCGCGCAAGGCCGCAACCCAGGAAACGAAGCATTCGCTAAACAGGTCAGCGGGAATCGCGTTCATCACATCATTGAGCGTGTCATGAGATGGGATCCCATCTTTGAAGGGTAGAAACCCACGCAAGAATTTCAATTTTCGGTCCGCCCATCGGGCTATTTCGGCAAAATCATCAGCACCAGCCATAACACCGCAGAGCACAATCAGTAGGATTTCGGGTAGTGGATAAACAGTTTTCCAGCTCTGGCGTGGGTCTTCAATGGCAGAAAAATGGTCGAGGATATTGGCTGAGATCATGGGAGGCTCCGAATGTCATTTCAATGACCAGAGAATCACATATCACCCGCTAAGGGAATCCCCACTTTTTCAAGCGATTGCCGTGATAAAGGTGGCGGCACGCAACACCAGATTATAGGGGATCAATCCACTTTATGGCCGGGAGGGGATGCTCTGTACTGAAGTCCCAGAGATACCAGGAGTAAGGATGAATTGGGCTGTTTCTGTAATCTGTGAACCAGAAGGGTCGCCCCACCATTTCGATCTTTGCGGCGAAGTGTGGATGGTTCCTGAAGTTTGACTGCCGCTTTTTACCGGATGTAAGCAATGTGCGTGCAAGCATCAGGACTGTCCCCGTGACAGGCTGCATGAGTTTCAGAGCGTGACCGAGTTGTGCATCCAAAGAGCTGAACGGAGGGTTCATGACTATGGATCGAATTTGGTCTGAAGGCAGGCGATCCTGAGCCAGAAAGCCCATTTCGACAATACCCTTGGCGCGGGGCTCAATGTCGCTGGCATATACCGGGATGTTCATATTCTTGAGGGCATCAACCAAATGGCCTTCGCCTGCATGTGGTTCCCATGCAACTGGTGGGATGCTGACGCCTGCAGAAAGAACGAGGTCGCGCACCATCTCTTTGGCTTGAAGCGTCGGATAGAAGTCCTGGTCATTGCGCTTGTGCCCGGATTCGATGTATTTACTCATACAGTCCCCGCATATCATGATTGGAATTGTGGCAACTTGGCGAGAACTGTCTGGCCATTGAGCGCTGTATGATAAGGTCTGCGAGACTGGGAACGCAGACCGCACCGGCAACCCCAAGACGGGCGCGCGCATATTGCCAGAATGATACCCCAAGTTTTTGGCAGGTTTTCAATGCGCCAAGGCCGGCATCGCGTGCGGCCCGACCGCTTTGGCTGCGGGTTCCCTGCGAGACCGCCCGCCTCGTGACCTGAGACCGTATATCGCGTTCCGCGCTGTTGGAATGCAGGGGTGTACTCGGATAATCCAGAACACGCAGCAATTCACCCTTGTTTACCTTCAGCCGTCTAAGCAGGTTGTCGAGATTTGCATCGCCCGTTCGTTGCTCAAATATCGCGTCGAAACGCGCCGAAAGCCCCTCGCGCTGCGCATCGCAGGGATCTTGTCTGAAAGCTGAGAGTTCCCGGTAGAAGTCCCAAACGGATGTTCGTACGGCTTGGACACGCGCAAATTGGATTTCGTTGGTGCTTTGTTGCTTGCGAATGAGACGCTCCAAATGCACCCAACACAGCGCATGAGCATCTCCGACATTGAACTGGCCAGCATCGTCGCTCAGGATCACCGTATCGGAAAGGCGTCCAGCATCGCAGATACTGCCCCAGAGCGCGCCCTCGGTGGCGATTTTTATCGGGTCCGGTTTCACCGTTATGCGGTCAATCCCGAGGGTGGCCAGATGGGCCTGCCACGCGTCCTCACCGCGAAATATCCGATGCGGATGTGAGGCAAAAAGCACTATGGTTTTTTCGGGCAACCTCATGCGTCTCATGTAGTCAAGCGCTTCGTCATTGACGGTGTAGGTCAGGTCACCCGCACAGAGATGTTCAAGAAAATCAAGGCGGCTTTTCGAGCCGGTCGATCTGAAGTGGGTAAAAAGATCATTGCCGATTACGGTGCAGAAGCCGTTTTTGGCCTGATGGCGCGCTCCGGTGTCATCGACATTGATCCATGCAGCAGTTTCCATACCCGCTCTCAGCACGTCCTGCTGCTCGTCGACAATGCCCTGGATATCTTCGTTCAGAAACCGCTTTATCTGACGAGCGGAAATGTCCAGACCCATGTCATTCAGCAAAGCCGCGATACGCGCAACGGTGGACTGGCATTGATGATACAGCGTGATCGTCAGGGCCTTCAGATTATTCCCATACTGCTGGCGGCCCTTTACCACCCCGGGTGGGAGCGAGGCCACGCGGCGACTGCCATCGGGAAACTGCCAGACCTCCCGAAGGTAAGTCACTTCTTCAGCGTAAATCACGATGTCACGAATGGTATGCGCTTGATAGCCTTTGCGTGTGGACCCATCAGGTACATCTTCAAGAGTGACCTTGACCTCGCGTTTGTGTAAATTCAGATTACTGCGTCGTGGACCGCGCCGATTTTTCTTTTGCTTCCCGTCTGTTTTTGATCCCCCGCTGGGCTCGGAATCCTGCTTGCTGCTCTTGTCTTGTGAGGCCAGACCGCTTGGTTTGATATTCGGACGTCGCGGAAGTTTCTTGAGCTGTCTGATCTCGTCCCGCAATTCGGTCCTTTCCTGCCTCAGCTCTGAAAGCTCAGCAAAGAGCGCGAAAACCAAATCTTTAAGCGCGGCATTGGACAAATCATCAAGAGAGTGTGGAGGCGATGGCAACATCGCCCTATAGAGCAGAAAATACTTCGCCTTTGGAATCCTCATATGTAAATGCGAGTCAATTTGCCGCAATCTAAACCAAAGATCTTCAAGATGGACATGATGATGAGTGCGTCAAATGTGCCCACTTGAACCGGATTGCGAAAATTCCCGCCAAGTTGCCCCAATTACCTCTAAAGTTATCCACAGGTTATTGTTGACGAAATGGAAACAATAGGACTAAAGTTAGGTATATTGTCATGAATAAGTTCAGATAGATGTGAGACTGTTTTTTTGTTGCCAAGATTTAGGCGGCCTCGGAGACTGAGTATTGTAAAAAACCAACTCACGAGGCCAATATGCAAATCATAAGACTGCACAAGAACGTTTATAAACTTTATGCTTGGGCGCGGACACAAGAATGTTTGGATGCGTACCGTATCAAATACGAAGACACGGTTCGGCAATGGGAAGCTTTACGCGCAGAGGGTGTTTCTCTAGCAAAATGCGCTGAATTTGTCGGCATCTCTCGGTCTACTTATTATCGCTACAAGCGGGTTTTGAAGGATTTGGCGCAAGGGATTATGCCGCCATCAAAGGCCCCAAAACACCGCAATAAGTCACAGTGGGGTGAGGCAGAAAAACAGTTGGTGCTCGAAATTCGCCGCGACAATAAAACCTACGGTAAGGAAAAAATAGGGGCCATCTTGCGGCGCGATAAAAACCAAATCATAAGCGATAGCACCGTGGGGCGTATCTTGGGTTTTCTACGCAAGAAAGGCCTGATTACACGATCAAGGTCTGCACCACAAAAGCGCAAGCGTAACTTCTCCAAGGGCCACGCCAAAGGATGGAAATATAAGGATTACAAAGATATAGAGATTGGAGAACGTGTGCAGATCGACCACATGACTGCCACGAAAAACGGCGTCACCTGCAAGCACTTTCAGGCCTGGGAACGGCGTAGCAAGCACATCCACGCGCAAATTTATTCGAATGCCACCGCACGCTCTGCCAAACGGTTTTTGGAAGAGCTTGTGGAAATAGCTCCCTATAAAATCCTCTCAATTCAAGTTGATGGTGGCTCCGAGTTTATGGCCGATTTTGAGACGGCGTGTGAGCAGATGAAAATACCGCTCATTGTATTGCCGCCAGCCAGACCGAAATACAATGGTGGCGTTGAGCGTGGAAACCGCACCTTCCGCGAGGAATTCTATGATTGTTGTGATCTGATTGCCGATAGCATTGGAGCTATGCGGTTTGAACTGAGAAAAGCTGTCGAAAAATATAACACATTCAGACCACATCACGCCTTGAAAGGTAAGACACCCATGGAGTACCTTCGAATCACTCAGGCCGAAGCCGCGTGAGTCTCAAAACACATGAACCTATACAGTCACTTTCTTTTGGGGAGAAGGTTATGAATACTGCCATAGAGCGTGCTGCGCTTTTTTTATCTAATGGGTATTACCGAGCTTTAGAGGCGTATTACAGCGCCATTGAAAGATCAGTGGGATTTGTCCTGAACGAGGACTGACCCCGCTACCTTTAGGTTTTTTCTGGAACTGCAGGGGAGAATGCATATCCCTCAGGACTTAGAATTGTACCCTCATATAACCCGTGCGGCTTATTGCAGGGCTCTTCTATGACTGTCCCGCCATTTTTTTTGCTTTTGCAATGGCCTCATCAGGATCAACACCAAACAGATATAATTGCACCCCTGCCCCACGTGGTGGATTGTCTGGTAACATGCCTTGCACAGGATGCGTGCGATATGTGGCGTCATGGTGGAGCTGAAATATGGTATCGCCCAATTTTATGATCGCAAAGTCATCAGACAACCGATGGGCTGTTATTCCAAACGTTCCCGTTAGAAACGCCGCCAATTTCTTTACATCTTGGGTCAATAGATTCACGCCAACGCCTGTCAGACTTTTACCAAAATCATCTGCAGAAACTGTTTCTAAATCCATAATCTTCTCCAATACCTTTACAGATAGACTATGCCATCTTATGGGTTAGCAAAGCTGATAAGTGACATGCTTTACACTTTCTTTCTGGCATCTTTGCAAAGAGCGGCTCAAATAGACCCGAAAAGCGCATTTAACCCTTTTAATTATAGAGATTCACGGTTATGGAGCAGCTTCTTGCAGCTTTACACCCTTGGAGGAAGCTGCGTTTTTAAATTTTAGGAGAATTAAAATGGCTGGAAATATACCAGATTTCAATGCCACCGTACGCGCGGGGACAGG
Organism: Amylibacter sp.; assembly: GCA_965206885.1. Taxonomy (GTDB): domain Bacteria; phylum Pseudomonadota; class Alphaproteobacteria; order Rhodobacterales; family Rhodobacteraceae; genus Amylibacter. The sequence goes on from CBDBLJ010000019.1 coordinate 1,343,525, forward strand.
CAAGGGGGCCGCTCGCCAAGCTCGTCGTGATGAGCTCGTACCAGGTGTGGTTTATGGCGGTGGCGCAGAGCCACAAGCGATCAACGTTCCGTTCAAGGTTCTATTCAAGATGCTAAAAGCAGGCCGTTTCATGTCTACGCTTTTCAACTTGAAAATTGAAGGCCAAGAAGACGTACGTGTGATCTGCCGCGGCGTTCAGCGTGACGTTGTAAAAGACCTACCTACACATATCGACATGATGCGCTTGAAGCGTGACAGCCGTGTGAACCTGTTCATCCCTGTAGAGTTCATCAATGATGAAACTTCTGTTGGTTTGAAAAAAGGCGGCACATTAACTACAGTTCGCTCTGAGGTGGAACTAAAAGTGACTGCGGGTAACATCCCTACAAGCTTGGTTGTTGATCTGGAGAACTTGGATATCGGTGATATCGTTCACATCTCAGACATTGAAATGCCAGAAGGCTCGCGTCCAATGATTACGGATCGTGATTTCGTGATTGCAAACATTTCTGAACCATCTGCTCTGAAATCAGAAGATGATGAAGACGAAGATGAAGCAGTAGAAGGCGAAGAGCCAACAGAAGACGAAGAGCCAGCAACAGAAGAATAAATTCTGTCGCATTGCTAAGAATTTAAACGCCCGTAGTTTTCTATGGGCGTTTTTTTCTACCAAAACACACCACAGGACCACGCGACCCATAAGGAATATAGGAAAAGCGCATATCAGATAAACGATCGAACAAGGTTTTGATCGTATCTTGACCATATAGATTGGGGTGTAACTCCAGAATAATCAAACGCACATAGGATGGCAGACTTCGGTGGAATAGCTCTGCCTCCAAACCTTCGGTATCACAAATAACGACAGTTGGTTTGAATGTCTTTAACACATCCGAAAATGCACATGCAGAGACTTCTACCTGTTCTGACTTTGGCACATTGTCCGCCAGAATAGAGCTCGCCCAAAACCCTTTGGTTTTGAAGAAACTAATCTTCGTGATATTTTTTTGCGCAACCACTGCGGCACGAATTAACTGCGCTCCATCCACGCCATTTTTGGTAAGATTATCCATAATATCATCCATAAGGTCATCATTGGCCTCTAGGATCATAAGATTGTCACCACCAACAATGCGTCCCGCCACAATACCCGTGCATCCGATACCGCCACCTAAATCCAAAACGCGGTCCCCTACCCGTACATGACGTTCAATAGCTGCACGTTCTGCATTTTCATACTGCCCTGATGCCAAAGCTTTGATAATCGGAGGGGTTAAATGCGCGGTTTCTACTGCAATATGCATACCCCCAAAGTGAAAGGATTGTTTCATAACTGCCTCAATTATAGCCTTTTCGTTTGTTGATAAAATATGTGACACTGAATAGAGAAGAACTGATTACCAAAACGCGAGTTGACTAAAAATGAAACTATTTGTTGGCCTCGGCAATCCTGGCGCAAAATACGCAATGACCCGTCACAACATCGGCTTTCTAGCTGTGGATGAGATTGCTGCCAGCCATAATTTTGCCCCTTGGCGTAAGAAGTTTCAGGGGCAGCTTTGTGAAGGCGCCTTGGGTGGTGAAAAAGTCGTGCTGCTAAAACCAGAGACATTCATGAATTTAAGCGGGCAATCTGTGGGCGAAGCCCTGCGGTTCTATAAGTTGTCTGTTGATGATGTGACTGTGTTCCATGATGAGTTGGATTTAATTCCTGGTAAATGTCGTGTAAAACAAGGTGGCGGTCACGCAGGGCACAATGGATTGCGTTCGATACATCAGCATTTGTCGCCAGAGTATGAACGTGTACGTTTAGGCATTGGACATCCTGGACGTAAAGAACTGGTTTCTGGTTATGTGCTGCATGATTTCCCAAAATCCTGACTTCGTAGGATTTCGGCTGTAACACATTGATATTATTGGCCTGCTTTTTCACAGGGCACTACATCGCGGATTTCCGGCGATGGGATTCAACGGTCAGAGAGTGTCGATCAGGCCTTTTCAGGTCTGGGCTTGCGCGTTCTTTCCGGCGGCATCCTGAAGGGTGCTTCGTTCCACGACAGGCCAACACAGCGCAGGATGCGTTTGGCGTCGGTTGTGGCCGGGCTGGGCATGGCATATTGTTCGCTGGTGCCCTTGCGCCTCAGGATGGAAATCTGAAGTCGGTCGAGTTCCCGACGGATGCGGGCCGGGCTCATGGGATGGCCCAGCATCTGCAGGCGCTTGCGCAGGTGTTGCAGGCAACAGAAAGCCATGTAGCAGATGGCGATATGGGCCTGTATCCGCCGCGGCGTCCAGTGATAGACGGGTCGGATTTTCAGGTCATGCTTGTTGGTGCGGAAGCAGGTTTCGATCAGCCAGAGCTGGTGATATTGGGCGATGGCCGCCTCGGGTGCGAGATCGTCCCTGCCATGAACGATGATGGCGTGCAGCCCGTCCCATTGGGCTGCCGCGTCGATCTTGTCCTGATCAAGTGTGATCTCGCCCGTATCGGGAAACGAGAGGAAGCGGGCATATCCCCGGTGACTGACACTGGCGGGGCTCCGGCTCCGCCGAAGCTTCTTTTGCAGGCGCTCAAGGGCCTTCTGGCGCTTGTGGGCATCCTTGCGGGCGCGGGCGGGCGAGAAGGTGACGATGATCCGGGCACCGTCATGCTCAATCACCTTGTAGCGCCCCGCCTCGGCAGCGCCCTCCGCCGCGCCGTGTCCGGCCCATGGCTTGTAACCGCCCGTGTCCAGGGCCTTGTCTTTCACGCCCGCCGGGGCCGACTTCAGGCGATAGCCCAGAATGAACGGCAGGCCTTTGGTGCGCAACATATCCTGATTGTCGGCGCTGAGCATCCCGGCATCTGCCACCAGCGTGATCTTTCCGAGCTTGTAGCGCTCTTCCAACCCCTTGATCGCGGCCTCAAGCGTATGGCCTTCCCACATATTGCCGGGAAACAGGTCATAGCCGACCGGCAAGCCGTCGGTGGTGACCATCAGCGCCAACACCACCTGACTGCGATGCGATTTCCCGTCCTTGCTGTACCCCTTGGCCAGCAAGCGGTCGGACGCGTCTTCCGGATCCTCCCGATCTGTATCGAAGGCCAGTGTTGTGCAGTCGTAGAAGAGGACATCGACCGGTCCCGCCAGAAGCGTCTCCGCCGCCTCGTGTGACATCCGACAGACCCGGTTGATCGTCGCCGCGTCCATGTAGTCCATAGCCTGGTAGACCCGGTCCAGATTGAGGGTGATCCCGACCCTGTGGGCCAGTGCATCCACCGTTGCCCGCTTGCTCTCTGGCTGCGACAGGCGCGCCAGCACCAGTTCGCGTAAAATGCGATCGCTGCTCTTGCGCCGGGTGCCCAGAAGCCCATTCCAGCCCAGGCCGGAATAAACCTCCCCCATCACATCGCGCAAACCAAGCGACAGGCGGGACTCTTCGCGGCACTCCCCAAGATCGACATTCAGTTTTTCCGGACGCGGGGCGGTGCGCACAAGTGTCGCCAGATCAGCATATTCCGTTGGGGTGAACAGTTCCATTTGCGGGGACTGTGCGGTACGCAGTTCTTCCATGATCCGGCCAGCCAGGCGCTTGAGGTCCTCGACTTCAGTGTCGTTATGCGCGATGCCGACATGCCGGACGACCTTCTGGCGAACCTTCTGACCGGTGCGCACCGACTGGACGATCTGGATGCGGGTGCGCTTGCGTTCGGGATCATGTTTGGTGCGGATGAACATGTGCGGGAGTGTAGCAGAACCTCCAGAAACCGCAACCCTCAATTGCCATTGGGGGCACTACTTTACCCTCCCGGAAGCCAGGGCCTGAAGTTAAACAAAAAAACACCCCACAAGCCGACAAAACCTACGAACTCAGGATAGATTGGGGTGTAACTCCAGAATAATCAAACGCACATAGGATGGCAGACTTCGGTGGAATAGCTCTGCCTCCAAACCTTCGGTATCACAAATAACGACAGTTGGTTTGAATGTCTTTAACACATCCGAAAATGCACATGCAGAGACTTCTACCTGTTCTGACTTTGGCACATTGTCCGCCAGAATAGAGCTCGCCCAAAACCCTTTGGTTTTGAAGAAACTAATCTTCGTGATATTTTTTTGCGCAACCACTGCGGCACGAATTAACTGCGCTCCATCCACGCCATTTTTGGTAAGATTATCCATAATATCATCCATAAGGTCATCATTGGCCTCTAGGATCATAAGATTGTCACCACCAACAATGCGTCCCGCCACAATACCCGTGCATCCGATACCGCCACCTAAATCCAAAACGCGGTCCCCTACCCGTACATGACGTTCAATAGCTGCACGTTCTGCATTTTCATACTGCCCTGATGCCAAAGCTTTGATAATCGGAGGGGTTAAATGCGCGGTTTCTACTGCAATATGCATACCCCCAAAGTGAAAGGATTGTTTCATAACTGCCTCAATTATAGCCTTTTCGTTTGTTGATAAAATATGTGACACTGAATAGAGAAGAACTGATTACCAAAACGCGAGTTGACTAAAAATGAAACTATTTGTTGGCCTCGGCAATCCTGGCGCAAAATACGCAATGACCCGTCACAACATCGGCTTTCTAGCTGTGGATGAGATTGCTGCCAGCCATAATTTTGCCCCTTGGCGTAAGAAGTTTCAGGGGCAGCTTTGTGAAGGCGCCTTGGGTGGTGAAAAAGTCGTGCTGCTAAAACCAGAGACATTCATGAATTTAAGCGGGCAATCTGTGGGCGAAGCCCTGCGGTTCTATAAGTTGTCTGTTGATGATGTGACTGTGTTCCATGATGAGTTGGATTTAATTCCTGGTAAATGTCGTGTAAAACAAGGTGGCGGTCACGCAGGGCACAATGGATTGCGTTCGATACATCAGCATTTGTCGCCAGAGTATGAACGTGTACGTTTAGGCATTGGACATCCTGGACGTAAAGAACTGGTTTCTGGTTATGTGCTGCATGATTTCCCAAAATCTGACCAAGCTTGGTTAGATGATCTGCTGCGTGGTATCGGTGATGGAGCACCCTATTTGGCACAAGGAGATGCGGGTAAGTTCATGAATGCTGTTGCATTGCGCACAGTACCACCGCGTGAAAAGAAACCTGTAGTCAAGAAAACAGCAGTTGAAAAAGCCCCTAAACCGGTAGAAGAAGACACCAGAACTGCATTACAAAAACTGGCAGATAAGTTTCGCTGATCCCATTGTTTCGATCTATTTAGAACGATTCTAAATCAACTTGACATCCCATAGGTACAAGCGCATATTTACGATAACTTAAAAGGATAAAGCAGATGTTTATTCAAACGGAATCCACTCCGAACCCAGCTACGTTGAAATTTCTACCAGGCCAAGCTGTTATGCCAACGGGCACCGCAGATTTCCCAACAATTGAAGCGGCAGCAAATTCACCACTGGCACAACGTGTGTTTGCGGTTGAAGGTGTAACAGCCGTATTTTTTGGACCTGACTTTGTGACTGTTACAAAAGAAGACCCTGTTGATTGGAACCATATCAAGCCAGCCATTTTAGGTGCTATTATGGAGCACTTCCAATCCGGACAACCTGTAATGCAAGGCGAAGGTTTGGCAGCAGCGGGTCACGCTGAACACAGCGGCGAAGACGCAGACATCGTAAATCAAATCAAAGAACTATTAGACACACGCGTACGCCCAGCCGTGGCCCAAGATGGTGGTGATATCACATTCCACGGCTTTGACCGCGGTGTTGTCTATCTTCACATGCAAGGCGCTTGTGCGGGTTGCCCATCATCAACAATCACGTTGAAAATGGGCATCGAAAACCTATTGCGTCACTACATCCCAGAAGTGACAGAGGTGCGCCCAGTTGCCGCCTAAATCACTGATACTAGCATTTGATACATCGGCTGCACATTGTGCAGCCGCTTTGCTATGGGACGACGAGGTTCTGATCGAACGGTTGGAGCCTATGCAAAAAGGGCAAGCTGAACGGTTATTCCCATTATTGGAAGAAGTTTTGGCCAAGCACGGCAAAGCTTGGTCAGATTTGGATGCCATTGGCGTTTGCGTTGGCCCTGGTAATTTTACTGGAGTGCGGATATCCGTATCCTCTGCACGCGGGTTGGCTTTGTCTTTAGGTATTCCTGCTGTGGGTATCTCAAAACTGGAAGCGATGGCATTTGGCACAACAGGGCATGTGACCACTTTGTTGGACGCAAGACGCGATCGTGTTTATGCACAAAGCTTTGTTGACGGAATAGTTCAGTCCGATCCTGACATGCTCGAGATAGGGGCATCATCCTTTGATACTCCCTATGTCATGGCGGACGAGACTCTTGATGTTAAACCTATTGCATCACTGACCAACATTGTAACGAATGTCGCTCATTTGACAGCACAGCGCTATACATTAGAGCAGCCACGCCCTGCCCCCCTTTATTTACGCTCTGCTGATGCGGCTTTGCCGTCTGATCCCCCCGTTGTTATTCTGCCATGACAGTCGATGAGTTGGCTGTACTGCATGCAAAGTGCTTTACCGAACCGCGTCCATGGTCCGCAGATGAGTTCAGCGATCTTTTAGAAAGCAATGCTTGCTTTATATGTTCCATCGATCATGGCTTCGCAATTGGCCGTATTGCAGGACCAGAAGTCGAATTACTGACCATTGCGGTTGACCCTGACTATCGTCGCCAAGGATTAGCCCATCAGTTGATGGAAGCTTTTGAAACAAAAGCGAAAGCCAATAATATAGAAGATGCCTTTTTAGAAGTTGCCGAGAATAACAGAGCCGCAATCGCACTTTACGAAAGCTTTCCTGAGTTCGTAGGTTTTGTCGGCTTGTGGGGTGTTTTTTTGTTTAACTTCAGGCCCTGGCTTCCGGGAGGGTAAAGTAGTGCCCCCAATGGCAATTGAGGGTTGCGGTTTCTGGAGGTTCTGCTACACTCCCGCACATGTTCATCCGCACCAAACATGATCCCGAACGCAAGCGCACCCGCATCCAGATCGTCCAGTCGGTGCGCACCGGTCAGAAGGTTCGCCAGAAGGTCGTCCGGCATGTCGGCATCGCGCATAACGACACTGAAGTCGAGGACCTCAAGCGCCTGGCTGGCCGGATCATGGAAGAACTGCGTACCGCACAGTCCCCGCAAATGGAACTGTTCACCCCAACGGAATATGCTGATCTGGCGACACTTGTGCGCACCGCCCCGCGTCCGGAAAAACTGAATGTCGATCTTGGGGAGTGCCGCGAAGAGTCCCGCCTGTCGCTTGGTTTGCGCGATGTGATGGGGGAGGTTTATTCCGGCCTGGGCTGGAATGGGCTTCTGGGCACCCGGCGCAAGAGCAGCGATCGCATTTTACGCGAACTGGTGCTGGCGCGCCTGTCGCAGCCAGAGAGCAAGCGGGCAACGGTGGATGCACTGGCCCACAGGGTCGGGATCACCCTCAATCTGGACCGGGTCTACCAGGCTATGGACTACATGGACGCGGCGACGATCAACCGGGTCTGTCGGATGTCACACGAGGCGGCGGAGACGCTTCTGGCGGGACCGGTCGATGTCCTCTTCTACGACTGCACAACACTGGCCTTCGATACAGATCGGGAGGATCCGGAAGACGCGTCCGACCGCTTGCTGGCCAAGGGGTACAGCAAGGACGGGAAATCGCATCGCAGTCAGGTGGTGTTGGCGCTGATGGTCACCACCGACGGCTTGCCGGTCGGCTATGACCTGTTTCCCGGCAATATGTGGGAAGGCCATACGCTTGAGGCCGCGATCAAGGGGTTGGAAGAGCGCTACAAGCTCGGAAAGATCACGCTGGTGGCAGATGCCGGGATGCTCAGCGCCGACAATCAGGATATGTTGCGCACCAAAGGCCTGCCGTTCATTCTGGGCTATCGCCTGAAGTCGGCCCCGGCGGGCGTGAAAGACAAGGCCCTGGACACGGGCGGTTACAAGCCATGGGCCGGACACGGCGCGGCGGAGGGCGCTGCCGAGGCGGGGCGCTACAAGGTGATTGAGCATGACGGTGCCCGGATCATCGTCACCTTCTCGCCCGCCCGCGCCCGCAAGGATGCCCACAAGCGCCAGAAGGCCCTTGAGCGCCTGCAAAAGAAGTGAACCGCCCCTAGTTTACCGGAGTCAAAAAAGCACGGAGACTAGAAGAATGACGAATGGAAATTCAGGAAATAGATTTACGCCAGAAATACGCGCACGAGCGGTATGCCTGGTGTTAGAAAATGAGGCTGATTATACGAGCAGAACACAAGCTGTTTTATCGATTGCAAAGAAGATTGGCTGCAATGGTGATACGCTACGTGTGTGGGTTCGAAATCACGAAATTGAAATAGGATTACGCAATGGGGTTACACAAGCGGAGCGTGATGAGTTAAAAATCCTCCAGCGAGAAAACAAAGAGTTACGGCAAGCGAATGATATTTTGCGTAAAGCGTCGGCTTTTTTCGCAGCGGCGGAGCTCGACCGCCTACGGAAGAAATGATTATGTTCATAGATAAACATCGTACAAGCTATGGCGTCGGGTCTATTTGTAAAGTTTTACCAATAGCGCCATCCACCTATTTTTATGAGCGGTCTATAATGCTGGATCCCAGTAAGTCTCCAGAACGCCGCAAACGAGATGTTGTTTTGATCACAGAAATCGACCGTGTTTTTAAAGCTAGTGGTAAACGTTATGGGGCTGATAAGATTTGGCATCAACTTCGCCATGAAGGGTTTGATATTGCACGTTGTACAATTGAGCGCCTTATGAAACAGATGGAAATACAAGGCGTTGTACGTGGTGGCAAGGGGATTAAAACTACACAGAGTAACAAGGCGCAGCCTTGTCCTAAGGATAAGGTAAATCGTATATTCACAGCTCCCGCACCTAACGTTTTGTGGGTCGCTGATTTCACCTATGTCAGTACGGCCATTGGGTTTGTATATGTTGCTTTTGTGATTGATGTCTTTGCACGATATATCGTTGGATGGAAGGTCTCACATTCTCCGAATACGGCTTTGGTCTTTGATGCTCTGAACCAGGGTATCCACGCTCGAAACCCTCAATCTGGCCAGTTGATCCACCACTCAGACAGAGGCGTTCAATATTTGTCGATCAAATATACAGAAAAATTAATCGATGCTGGAATTGAGCCATCCGTTGGGAGCGTTGGTGATAGTTATGATAATGCACTCGCTGAGAATATGATCGGATTGTACAAGACCGAAGTGATTGAACATCAAGGACCATGGCAAGGTAAAAGTGATGTCGAAATGGCAACTCTAACTTGGGTTGATTGGTACAACAATGACAGGCTCTTTGGGCCAATCGGATATATACCACCTGCACAAGCTGAAAGGAATTTCTATGAAACCCTAAATCAATATGATATTGCTGCAGAATGACGGACTAAAATCACTCCGGTAAACTAGGGGCGGTTCAAAGCTTCGGCGGAGCCGGAGCCCCGCCAGTGTCAGTCACCGGGGATATGCCCGCTTCCTCTCGTTTCCCGATACGGGCGAGATCACACTTGATCAGGACAAGATCGACGCGGCAGCCCAATGGGACGGGCTGCACGCCATCATCGTTCATGGCAGGGACGATCTCGCACCCGAGGCGGCCATCGCCCAATATCACCAGCTCTGGCTGATCGAAACCTGCTTCCGCACCAACAAGCATGACCTGAAAATCCGACCCGTCTATCACTGGACGCCGCGGCGGATACAGGCCCATATCGCCATCTGCTACATGGCTTTCTGTTGCCTGCAACACCTGCGCAAGCGCCTGCAGATGCTGGGCCATCCCATGAGCCCGGCCCGCATCCGTCGGGAACTCGACCGACTTCAGATTTCCATCCTGAGGCGCAAGGGCACCAGCGAACAATATGCCATGCCCAGCCCGGCCACAACCGACGCCAAACGCATCCTGCGCTGTGTTGGCCTGTCGTGGAACGAAGCACCCTTCAGGATGCCGCCGGAAAGAACGCGCAAGCCCAGACCTGAAAAGGCCTGATCGACACTCTCTGACCGTTGAATCCCATCGCCGGAAATCCGCGATGTAGTGCCCTGTGAAAAAGCAGGCCAATAATATCAATGTGTTACAGCCGAAATCCTACGAAGTCAGGAGCCGCAATCGCACTTTACGAAAGCTTTGGCTTCACAAAGAAAGGAATGCGCAAAAACTATTACGCATCCCCAACGGGCCCTGGTATTACCGCATTAGTAATGGGTAAAACCTTTTAACCACGGCCTACGAATGGCATTTTATTCGCCATAATTGTCATCGATAGAACATTGGTGCTGAGTGGTAAGCTTGCCATATGAAAAACTGCATTGGCAGCATCATTTGGGTCCATTGTTTCCATGGGGCCGCTTGCATGCTTTATCAAGTTTTCCACCAATTCTGTTTTGGCATTGCCAATATCAATTTGACCGCAACAAATATTCAAATCGCGCCCATCCAGTGCAATACTTTTGGTCAGACCCGTAATAGCGTGTTTGGTCGCCGTATATGCCACTGAATTAGGACGAGGTGTCGTCGCAGAGATCGATCCATTGTTGATGATACGTCCACCTGATTTCGTCATATGGCGAAACGCTTCTCGCGCACAAAGAAACATGCCCGTTAGATTTACATCCACTGAAGATTGCCATGCTTCTAATGAAACCTCATCAAAACGCTGTCCTGGTGGAAAAATACCCGCGTTGTTGAATAACGCATCAATTTGGCCGAAATGCTCGACCGTTTTTACAAAGCTTTTTTGAACGGCATCTTCTTTGGTTACATTACAGGCAATGCTGATAGCGTTTTCATATTTTGAACTGATTATATCCAGTTTATCTAAACGGCGCGCAAGCATTGCGACATTCCAACCTTCATCTAAAAATTTCTGCGCGGTCGCAGCACCAATACCACTGCTGGCACCTGTAATTAAAATTGTTTGTGCCATTTTTTGTTCCCTTGCTAAATGATTCACTTGCATCCAAACTTAAGGCTAGGATGTCATAAAAGGTACGCAAATGTCCAATACACCAGATGATTTTTTCACGCCCATTTCAGGAATGGAATTACCTCGTTTTGCGGGTATTCCAACATTTTTGCGCTTACCATCAGTGCCAATAGATGATGCTAAAATTGCGGATGTCGACATTGGATTAATTGGTGTGCCATGGGATGCAGGAACAACCAACAGACCTGGACCACGTCATGGACCACGTCAATTGCGTGATTATTCAACAATGATCCGCGCTGTGAATGCCGCAACAGGGATTAATCCTTTTGAGCTGACCAATTGCGCAGATTTAGGTGATGTTGGTGGTAACCCTGCGGATTTACAAGATGCTATGCAAAAGATCACGGCCTATTACACCAAAGTAAAAGCAAAGGGTATTGTCCCCATGACGGCAGGTGGTGATCATCTGACCTCATTGCCGATTTTGCGGGCTTTGGCAAATGATGCGCCATTAGGAATGATCCATTTTGATGCACATACCGATTTGTTCAAAGATTATTTCGGTGGATTTAAATACACCCATGGAACCCCTTTTCGCCGCGCTATCGAAGAAGGTTTATTAGACCCGAAACGTATCATCCAAATTGGTATACGTGGCACGTCATATGGCGGTGAAGATATCGAATTTGGCCGCGCCAATGGTGTGACTATCATTGAAATCGAAGAGTTCTTTGAACGCGGTGTCAAAGACGTCATGGCCCAAGCACGTGAAATCGTCGGTGATCAACCAACATATTGCTCCTTCGATATTGATTTCGTTGATCCAGCTTATGCACCAGGAACAGGCACTCCAGAAATTGGCGGCCCAAATAGTTTTCAAGCCCAACAAGTAATCCGCGAAATGGCGGGCGTAAATCTGATTGGCGCTGATTTGGTGGAAGTTTCGCCGCCTTTCGATCCATCAGGCGGTACTGCATGGCTCGGCGTATCATTGATGTTTGAAATCTTATGTATATTAGCGGACGGAATTCATAAACGAAGCGTCGGATAATCCGAATATATAAGAGTTTCTAAGAAGGAAAACTTGTTGTGAAACCGACAATCGCTTATAGATGTCTCAATATATAAACACAAAAAGTACCGAGGAAACCAGGGAATGGAAGCAATAAGTCTATCAACAGAAATGTTGGTTGTTTTAGGATTACTTGGTTTTACTGTTTTTCTATTTGTTTCAGAAATCATCCGTGTAGATTTAGCCGCCCTTCTCGTCATGGTTATATTAGGCGGTTTAAGTTATCTACCAGGCTTGGGTGGATTGGCGGATATCAATCACCTCTTCGACGGTTTCGCCTCTAATGCGGTGATATCCATCATCGCAGTTATGATTATTGGTGCGGGTCTGGATAAGACTGGGCTCATGAGCCAAGTCGCGTCTACAATCTTAAAATTTGGCGGATCTACCGAAAAGCGCATTGTCCCAATTGTATCAGGGACTGTGGGTTTCATTTCCAGTTTCATGCAAAACGTTGGTGCAGCGGCTTTATTCTTGCCAGTTGTCGCACGTATATCCGCCCGTACAGAAATCCCTTTGGGCCGTCTTTTAATGCCAATGGGCTTTTGTGCCATCTTAGGCGGGACAATGACACTGGTTGGTTCATCCCCGTTGATCCTGTTGAACGATCTGATCATCACAGCCAATAAAGATTTGCCTGCAGATGCACAGATGCAAACATTTGGTCTATTCTCTGTAACGCCTATTGGTATTTGCCTCGTCATAACTGGTATTTTATATTTCGTTATCTTAGGGCGGTGGGTTTTACCTAAAACTGCAACACGTGGGGATGCCTCATCTGGCCAATCCATCAAAGATTATCTGAAACGTTTATACGGTCTAAAGGCTGACATCGTTGAAGTTGTTATTCCAGAAGGCAACATCCTAATCGGCGAAACCTTGGCTGATGTCATGGATGCCCATCATATGTATATCGTAGGATCGTATTATAACGGCCAACGCTTCCTATCACCCCCTGCAACAACAGAAATCCAAGCACCCTGTCGTTTGGCCATTCTTGGCCGTAAGAAAGTCATCGAAGAGATGGCTGATATTTACAATCTAGAAGTCAAACCAAAGATGGAGATCTTTACCGAAGATTTCGCCGCCACTAAATCTGGCGTCGCAGAAATCGTAATTCCACCAGACAGTGGTATTATAGGCAAAACTGCCCGTGATACACGTTTACGTGGCACTTATGGGTTAAACTTACTTGCGATCTACCGTGGAGATCAAACATTAAGCCGTGTGGAAACCGATGAGCACGAACCTACTTTAATCGGGATCGAACCGTTTCATGCAGGTGACACATTGGTTGTGCACAGCCAATGGGAAGCTTTGACACGTGTTGCCAATGATCGTGACTTTGTTGTTGTGACATCCGATTTCCCACGCGAAGAACTACGTCCGCAAAAAGTTGGTTGGGCGCTGTTATTCTTTTCCATCGCATTATGCCTTATCTTATTCACAGATGTGCGCTTATCTTTAGCACTATTGGTTGGCGCGGTTGGCATGATCATCTCACGCGTTCTAAGCGTTGATGAGGCATATGGGGCCGTTGGTTGGAATACCGTATTCCTATTGGCCAGTTTAATTCCCTTGGGGCAAGCGGTACAATCCACAGGCACGGCTGAATGGATAGCACAACAAACGCTTATCTTGTTAGATGGTTGGCCAATTTGGGCTCTACAAACAGGTGTAGCGGTTCTTGCAACGATATTCACCCTTGTGATGTCTAATGTAGGCGCAACAGTTCTGCTGGTTCCTCTTGCTGTCTCTATCGCGATGGCTTCTGGTGGTGATCCTGCTATCTTTGCAATGACAGTGGCAATATCTACATCCAACTCATTCCTAATCCCAACACATCAAGTGAATGCCTTGATCATGGGTCCTGCGGGATACCGCGTTATAGATTTCGTGAAAACAGGTAGTTTAATGACAATCTTGTTCCTAATCGTTTCTATGACCATGATGAACTTTGTCTTTGGGTAGGTTTCCTTTTTACATCTGTGCTTTTCTAAAACGTTCCTAAAATGATATAGAACACATTTTTGCCATAGTTTTGCCACATCTGTGTTCTATACGCCTTAGTGTAGGCAGTAATATGTCTCGTTGTTAAGATTGTAATGAGTAATTAGGAGTACGGCGCATGTTGGGCCAATTTTCAGACTTTAGTGTTCAAGCAAAGAGCACAAACTACCACCCAAAACTTTTGAAGACAAAGGCTGATATTTCATTTTTTTATGATGTATTGAGCGATATTAACGCGTTGGAAAAGCAAAAAGAAACAATTGCTGAAAAAGCGTCTACCAATATCCATATTCAACTGACGCTTTAGAACGCGGCGCGCATATGAATCCATTTCGACGCGGTATGCTCTAATCTAAATTAAAATCAAGCCGTATCTATCGGCGGCTCTAGTGTCAGTTCAAGTACGGGCGGCGGTACATTCTTTAGATCAGTCGTACTCAGCGGCTCTGTTGGTTTTCCCAATCGATAACGCGTCACCCAAAAGAGGCGCGTTTCTGCACGTGTGATTGCGACATAAGCCAAACGTTTCCACATTGGTATCCCCGCCTCTGTCCGCCCAGCGCGGGCTGCGGCATAAATATCTGGGGCAAACACTTGTACCTGTTTCCATTGCGATCCTTGCGCTTTGTGTATGGTACATGCAGCACCATGCAAAAATGTGGCCCCCATACGCGCCGCATAAGGAATAAAGGGTTCTTCTTGATCTGGGGCTTCGATTTGGATGATCGTAGCAGCAGACACCAAAGGATCGGGTGCGCCAATCACATTCAACCGTGAAAAACCAGGTTTTCGCCCCTCCCCCAAATAGACAACTTGTGCGCCTTTGATCAAGCCGCGCGCTTCTAAATCTAGGCGTTTCTTACGGTGTTTTGCAGGTAACTCAATACCATCACAAATTAAAGGTTCGCCCGGAAGCAGCATATCTACAGGCGCTTCATACGCACCGCGAAACGCTTGGATCAGCCGTATACGGGTGGCATTACGCCAAACCAATACAGGGGAGCGTGCCATTAAGCTGGCTTCAACCCTTGGGGCCACAACAACCCGGTCGTCTTTTGCCGCAGCCTCTTCTATTTGACGCTCAAATGTTTCAAATGTCAGGGTTGGATCAGCCAATGCATGTGCAAGGTCCAAAATCGGATTGTCTTGTTCTTGGCGGTGGACACGGCTCAACACAAGGTGTCGTTTTTTATCGACCTTATCAAAAGACATCGACCCCGATTGTCCAACAGGCGCAAGCTGTGCTGGATCGCCAAACAGGATAAGTGTTGAAAAAATATCGCATAGGTCTTCGAATTGTTTATCATCTAGCATTGATGATTCATCAATAAACCCAATATCCAATGGTTCTTCGCGTCGTTTCCAACCAATGATGAAATCAGAGCCCCGCAGTCCTGCTGTTGCCATAGCCCCCGGAATAGATTTGTTGGTCTTGTAAAATAAAGCGGCTCTTTCAAGAGCTGCGTCCGACAACCCTTCGATGTCAGGCTTTTCACCATTGCCCTCTAACCATTCTGCAATCTTTTCATATTCAGGATCATACATGGGTGTATAAAGGATACGGTGGATTGTGGTGGCTGCAACACCGCGATTGCGCAACACACTTGCGGCTTTGTTTGTCGGCGCAAGAATAGCAAGTGTACGACGGTCTTTACGCGCTTTACCTTCGTAATCACCCGAAATGATATCGACACCAGCCTCTTGTAAAGCTTCACCCAGCTTTGCAAGCAACATGGTTTTACCCGAACCTGCTTTACCAAGAACAGCATAGACTTGTGCATTTCCAGTTTCAGGAAGCAAAGTCGCATTGTCCAAATCCACACCAGCACGCCTTAAAGCTTCGCCAATTGTGTCATAGGCAACTGCCTGGTCGTCTGAGAATTTCATGCCTGTTGGAATCCCTTTTGGGTTTATGGCACTCTATTCTCAGATCCCCTATATGACCAGTGGGTTAAGATGCTTTAAGCGATTTGTTCTTGCAATGTTGGAACATCGAATGCCCGTTCAATCCACAGTGTAGACAGCTCGGGTGTTATCCCCGTTTTTGCACATAGAATATGGCGGGTTTCTTCGCTGAACTCCCAAAGGCCTACTTGGATTTTCTCACGTCCCAAACCTGATGATCCTATAACTTCAGGGCACCATCCTAATGTCCGGTATATTCTTGAAACCCGTGGATCAAATACACCTATGGCATGTAGCAATTGGAACTTCAAACCCAGTTCACAAACAGCCAGCATCATCGCCGCAGAAACACGTGCAGATTCATCTGCAATATCTGGAGATAAACAAAACCGTGTACATTCCCATATCAATGGGCTTGTGATGGCTCCGCCCGTAATATGGGAAAAATGATCATTCATCATACAAGGTGCAGTGGTTGGCATCATCCGCATAGAACCGCCATGTGTACCATCACTACGACTCCATATGGCATACATCGGACCCTGCGCATCATATTCATCTTTTTCATACCCATTTTCATCTATCTTCACCTCCCACTTTAAACGTTCAGAAAACTGCGTGGTACGATCACGAAACATCGTATGTTTGAGTTTTGGAAAATCTTCTAGTTGATCGGCATAAAGATAGTTAAGCATTTATTCTAATCCTTTTGGCTAGTTGTAAGAGCCAAAAGGTTAACCAATTACTGGTTAATTTTTCCTTTCCAGAGGAACACTGAATGCTATCTTAAATTTGGATTAACCCCATAGAAGCTGCGCGTGCAACTGCGCTAACAGTGTTTGCAGCACCGAGCTTGAAGCGCGCACTTTCGATGTAAACACGCAATGTATGTTCAGAGATCGCTAATTGTTCAGCCGCTTGTCCACGACTACACCCAGCACCCAAATATGTCAGTGCATCTAATTCACGAGGGGACAAAGATGGGGCGGAAAACATATCATCATGATGTTCAATCATACGTGTTCTTTGATGCAAATAATGTGCAATCAATAACAAAATATTGGCTCTTCTCCGCTTTGTTGAGTAGAAAAAGATGCCGACCGCCAAGTAACCTGTTGATATGTATGGTTTCTGATAACTTTACATAGAGCAGGTATATGACAATCAACATCTCGCAGCATATTTTAGGCCTCAAAGGGCAACGTGTAAATGAAATTAAACTGGATGACGGCGGTGTTAAGATTGTCATTCACTGCAGCCGAGACGCGCGTAGGAGGGCTATAGACCCTGCTACAGACCAGAAGGGAAGCATCAACCAGCATGTCCGCCGACAAGTAAACGACATCCCCCTTTTTGGGTATCCTTGTGTGGTCGAGATTGAGCTGGCGCAGGTTTATATTAACAAGGGCGAACGCCGCATTGAGGGGTGTGATTTTGTTGATAAAGGGTGCCGTTTCACTCACCGATTTTGCCGACTGATCAGTGGATTATGTCGGCATATGTCTATTCAAGCGGTTTCCAGACATTTGGATATACGATGGGAAACGGTCAAGAATATCGACAGGGCATACCTTATTGAAACTCTCCCTACGCTTGATCCTGCAGAGCTAACTGGCTTGGAATATATTGGTGTAGATGAAGTTGCCCGGGCGAAAGGTCATGACTACATGACGGTGGTCTACGATATGGTTGGCGGTCATCTGATCTGGGTTGAAGCAGGCCGAACTGCCGAGGTTTTTTCAAGGTTTTTGAAACAACTGCAACCAGATACAGCCTGCAAAATAAAGGCCGTAGCGATGGATATGGGGCCTGCCTACCAAAAGGCTGTCAGAGAGTCCTTGCCGTTGGCCGACATAGTATTTGACCGTTTCCACGTCATGAAAAACTACAGCAAAGCTATCCATAATCAGCGTCGACTTGAGTTCAGAAAGGCCGATCCAAGTGGTAAAGAGTTGATGAAAGGGACGCATTATCTGTTGCTCAAAAATGCGGATAAGTTGAGTGAAAAACAAAGTGACAAGCTGCAAAGGTTGCTGGAGAGCAATAGCAACCTGAATGCACTTTACGTCTTGAAAGAACAGCTTCAGCTGCTGTGGAGTGCCGCTTCATTTGAGGCGATGGCGGAGCAACTGGAACGTTGGTGCCTGATAGCAGATCAGTCACAGATGCTCTATCTAAAAAAGTTCGCGAAATCCCTACGGAAACATTGTGTGGGCATCTGCAACTACGCCAAACACAAGCTCACAAGCGCCAGGATAGAGGCTGGTAATGTCAGTATAGGAATGATCCGTAAGCGAGCCAGAGGCATCAAGGATACCGAATACTTCAAACTCAAAATTAGACAATCATCCATTCCAGATAATCAATCTATGCTCTATTTGAAATCCTAAATCTACTCAACAAAGCGGAGAAGTGCCAACAATCTATTGATGATTATCGCTGTGATCTGTCTGGGTATGGGATCCTCAAAAGGACGGATGAAAACGTGGTTGCGTCACCCGATGCTTACGGGTGTTGTTGTTTGGTCGGTTGCCCATTTGGTGGTGAACGGTCACGGCAATCGCTTGAAAAAGTGGGGATTCCCTTAGCGGGTGATATGTGATTCTCTGGTCATTGAAATGACATTCGGAGCCTCCCATGATCTCAGCCAATATCCTCGACCATTTTTCTGCCATTGAAGACCCACGCCAGAGCTGGAAAACTGTTTATCCACTACCCGAAATCCTACTGATTGTGCTCTGCGGTGTTATGGCTGGTGCTGATGATTTTGCCGAAATAGCCCGATGGGCGGACCGAAAATTGAAATTCTTGCGTGGGTTTCTACCCTTCAAAGATGGCATCCCATCTCATGACACGCTCAATGATGTGATGAACGCGATTCCCGCTGACCTGTTTAGCGAATGCTTCGTTTCCTGGGTTGCGGCCTTGCGCGATGGCGATGATGAGATCGTGGCAATTGACGGCAAGTCGTCACGCCGTGCGCATGGTGAGGATGGCCGCGCCCTGCATCTGGTTTCAGCTTGGGCAACGCGTCAGAGATTGGTCTTGGGGCAAGAATCCTGTGACGAGAAAGAGAATGAAATCAGCGCGATACCTCGACTACTGGCGCGGCTTGAGTTGAAAGGCGCGCTGGTCACGATTGATGCAATGGGCTGCCAACACGGTATTGCTGCGGCGATCCTCGCACAAGGCGCAGACTATCTTTTGGCGCTTAAAGGCAACCAAAAATCACTGCATGAAGAGGTGAGGCTCTATTTCGACCAGACCAGTGGTTTGGAAACCCATGAAACCACCGATGCCGATCATGGGCGGATAGAAATCCGTCGTGCCTATGTCAGTCATGATGTAGAGTGGCTGCGCCCTGATCGGTCTGAGCCTGGCGCACCAAGGTTTCCAGGCCTCGCCGCTATCGGCATGATCGAGGCCGAGGTCAAACACAAAGGTAAAACCAGTTTCTCGCGACGTTACTATCTGTCCTCCGCACCGCTCTCAGCCAAGCAATTCCTGCGCGCCACACGCGCCCATTGGGGTGTGGAAAATCGCCTGCACTGGGTGATGGATGTGGTGTTTCACGACGACCTGATGCGCTTGCGGACCCAAAATGGCCCCGCCAACATGGCTCTGATGCGACATAGTGCAATCAACATCTTCAAGCAAGTCGGCGATACGGCCAGTCTGAAAATACGAAGAAAAACAGCCGCTTGGGATGATAGTTACCTAAAAGCCGCAATCAAAGGTGAAGGCTGAAATCTTCAAGCGATTGCCGTGGGTGAACGGTGATGTCGCATCATTGATATTGTTTGGTGGGCTAGGGTTTTGGGCGATTGCATCAATGCTATTGATTAACAAACAAGAAGGCCCTTGGATGCGTCCTGCCGCTGGGCCGCTTAAAGGAGATGTGAAGTTGATGATCATTTCCGCCGTTGTGTTTACCGTGATTGTCAGTATTCATATGGCGCTAGGTTACAATCCATTCTTGGGGAATTACGCATGAAAGCTTACCGCTGTATAACTGAAGACGACACATCAGAATTTTGCCACCGCGTGACCAAAGCTTTGTCCGAAGGCTGGGAGCTGCATGGCAGCCCATCCTATGCCTTTGACGCATCTAAAGGCGTGATGCGTGTGGCGCAAGCGGTGACCAAGGAAGCGGATTTTGAATATTCGCGGGATCTGAAATTGGGTCAATTATAAAACTAGCTCCTAAGCTCTGCGGTTAGTGGAGTTATTGCAAATTTAACGAATAGGGCGAATGTCCAGGGCAATCGCATGAAAAAGTTAGCAGGTGACAAATGAGGTGAGGGTTGATTCAATGAGTGAACTTTTAGCTTTTATTGAGGTCACTACCCATGTCCAATGCCGACGCACCCGACAGCCATTCCATTGATTTTCTTACGCATTTTTCTACTTTATCTGACCCACGACAACAAACAAAGCTGCTTTACCCTATGGCAGAGGTTTTGCTTTTGACGTTATGTGCCGTGTTGTCCGGGGCGAATGACTGGGTCGCTATTTCTGCGTTTGGGACAAAGAAACTGGCCTTTTTACGGAAATTCTTGCCCTTTTCGGACGGAACACCCTCACATGATCAACTGGGAAACATCTACGCCGCACTGGATGCCAATCATTTTCAGGCCTGCTTTATGGAGTGGGTCGCCTCCTTAAACAGCACCCTTAGCGGGGTCGTGGCGATAGATGGTAAAACCTCACGTCGCAGCTTGGATAAGGCTGGCAGCAAGGCCGCAATTCACATGATCTCGGCCTGGAGTTCAGAGTTGAACCTGACACTTGCCCAACGGCAGGTGGACGGCAAATCCAATGAGATCACGGCCATACCGGAACTGTTAGACCTCCTGACGATAAAGGGGGCTATTGTCACTATAGATGCTATGGGATGTCAGCGTGATATTGCCGATAAAATCATCACCAAACAAGCGGATTATGTTTTGGCCTTAAAGGGTAATCAAGGTGCCCTTCGCAAAGACACCGAACTGTTCATGAAAGAACAGGACGCTGTGGATTTTGCAGACACAACAGTAACTTACCATGAGGACGTAGAAAAATCACATGGACGTATTGAAACAAGAAAAGTCACTGTTTGCTCGGATATTGAATGGCTGATGGAGCGGCACAATTGGCCCGGATTGGAAAGCATCGTGATGGTCCAATACTGCGCAACACTTCAAGACAAGACCCGTTCAGAGACACGCTTTTACATCTCATCCATGACCTGTGACGCCGAAGCTCACGCAAAAGCTATCCGCGACCACTGGGGTATTGAAAACGGGCTGCATTGGGTCATGGATATGGTGTTTCGTGATGATGAATGTCGTATCCGTAAAGGAAACGCGCCAGCTAATTTTACAACGATCAAGCACGCCGCCAACAACATGCTGCGCTCCGTAAAGGGAAAGCAAAGCCTCAGGTTAAAGCGACACTTGGCGGCTTGGGACGAGGATTTTCTTTTCCAGATAATTCAGGGGTAAAACTCATGCGATTGCCCTGGGCGAATGTCTACTATGTCGGACTAAGAAGACGTTAACGTAAAGGAGAAATTCTTCACCATCGCTATGACTTGATATTAAATAAGGTATCACAGCTCTCACAACGAATTGCTTGATCATATTCCTTTAAAGGTTGGTTCGCCTCAAAACAATTTGGACAAAAATGATATCCATCGGATTGCTCAGCCTCCATGGGATACGCATTAGAATACCGTACTTTGTCATATGGTGGATCCCCAATCCCACTCTTCATTTTAGCATCATCCAGCCAATCAGAAAAATTTTCATGAGTGTAGCCGTGAGCCTTATTTCCAAGGTCAATAACGACTACGATTGGATCGCCACTATGATCGTTCCCGTCAAAATGAGCGGCCCAATCCCCATTTCGTGCAAACGGAATTGGGTCAATATTAGCCAAAGCTGACCAGCCGTTGATTTTAGGATTTAAACGGCACTTCCATTCTATAAAGTCATGTTCCTCATGGTCGATGAAATCCCACAGGAATTGTAGTGGATAGCCCATGGTTTTAGAATGAGTCAAATACCCTTCTGGATATTGAAAACCCTTTGGTAACAAGTTTTTGGGAGGAATTGAAAATGAAATTTGCTTCTTATAAATGTATTTCATTTGCCTACTACATCATTGTGTTTTGAGCTAAGTCAATAAATTTCATTTATATAAAGATAAAGCATTCTGATATGTTGTTAAATAAAGCTTTTCATCAATGTCTAGTTTGGGCTCAAAGCAGACATTGAGCTTGATTTCTCAACCAAAAAAAACGTTCTCTGAAGACTTCAGCTGGTGTTCTGTATCCAAGTAAGCGTAAGGCGGGTTTCAATCCACGCGTATCACATAGCAACACCGTGCATAGCTAAATGATTTGACTGATGAACGGTGGGTTGAAGATCACCCTATGTCTATGTGGATTTAAAATGTCTATTATTTCAATATCTTATAAGGTGTCCCAACTGGGACGTGGTCGTGGAGTAGTACAGCTACTCCATATTCCGAGCAGTCCCCGATACCGTAACCGAACTGCCAATCTCATCCGAAAACGTGGCTGTAATATCCGATGGTAACCCCATATCTTCACCTTGGGTGATTTGAATTCTACCCTGATGTGGCCAACCGATGTCACGTAGATATCCCGAAAAAGCCGCCGTGGCGGCACCTGTGGCAGGGTCTTCAAATACACCGCCGCTGGCGAAGGCATTTCTGCTGTGGAATGTTTGATCGGCTTCACTATAGATCAGCATAATTGTGACAAGCCCACGTTCGTTCATAAAGCCGCGACCTTCATCCAGATCATATTCTAATGCGGATAAGTCTTTACGGTCTTTTAAAGCAATCAGGTAATGATCGGCTCCGCCGTGGATAAACGCAGGGGGCAGGCGGTCATCAAGTTGATCAGCAGAATATCCGAGTAGGGCAAGAGTTGCAGCGATTTCAACACCCGACAAAGCTTTGCTATGTGTCGGAGGGGAAACCAAAGCTGCACTATATAAATCACCTTGTGCCGCACCGCGTACACTTATGTTGGCTTCGTTCAATGTCAGCTTATAGTTACCATCACCATGCGCCTGGGCCAAAGCTGCACCCAACGCGATTGTCGCATGGCCACAAAAGGGGACTTCGGATTCTGGTGAAAAGTAAC
The DNA here is from genome assembly GCA_965206885.1 of Amylibacter sp. Classification (GTDB taxonomy): domain Bacteria; phylum Pseudomonadota; class Alphaproteobacteria; order Rhodobacterales; family Rhodobacteraceae; genus Amylibacter. The sequence goes on from CBDBLJ010000019.1 coordinate 1,366,591, forward strand.
GCGCACGCCATGCACCGTCTTCTGGCATAGCGAAAACGGTTTCAGAGTAACCAACCTCGGCTGCACATGATTGCATGATTTCAGTGGACGGGAGGGCATCACATAAAACAACACCTGCTGGATTGCCGCCAATAGTGCCATGGGAAAAAGCCGAGATGCGTTGAATGTCCATTGATCGTTCCTGAATTAGCTATCAAAAACTAAAACGGTTTCAGGTTGAAAAATCTATTGCGTAAGGCATGATTATTTGTGCGCTTTTCTATTCAAATATGTGATTATAGGAAATAAAGTTAAGATGTGCGGCATTTTATTGCGTGAAATCGACAATAATGTGATGTGTTGCCTCGTGACTCTTTCGATATATAGTATAAATGAATACCAGCTATAAAAGCCAATAATAAGGGAAATCAAAAATGGCCGACGTGAACCGGGGCAATCGTCCGCTCTCACCCCATATCAGCATTTACCGCCCGCAAGTTAACTCCATTACATCTATTATTAACCGTATCACTGGTGTCGCAATGACATTGGCGGCGGTTTTGATCGTATGGTGGTTGCTGGCTGCTGCAACAGGCACTGCATACTTTGACTTTGTGAACAGTTTGCTGACCTCATGGTTGGGTCTGTTGATCATGTTTGGATCGCTTTGGGCGCTTTGGTTCCACTTCTTGGGTGGTATTCGCCACCTAGTTATGGATTTCGGCAAAGGTTACGAATTGAAATCTGTGGATTTTTGGGGTTGGGCGATCATCGTTTTGAGCTTTGTACTAACAGGGGCATGCATGATCTGCTTGTCTACACCTTAAGGGGACGGCGCTATGAGCTATAAAACAGATATGGGCCGTGTGATCGGTCTGGGGTCCGCTAAAGAAGGTACGCATGATTGGTGGATCGGCCGCGTGACATCTGTTGCGTTGATCCCATTGATGTTGTGCTTCTTGTGGAATGTTGCTGGCCTTATCGGTGGCACACATGCAGAGGTTTTGGCAGCATTCCAAAGTCCATTCGTGGCTATCACAACTATTCTATTCATCATGATCAGCTTCATCCACCTTGCGGGTGGTTTGCAAGAAGTGATCGTGGACTATGTACACGGTAAGGCGACATTGGTGATCTTACTGGTTTCAACAAAACTTCTATGCTGGGGCATGGGGTTCGCGGGCGCTTTTGCGGTTGCCAAAATGGCCTTTGGCGCCTGATCGGAGAATTTGAATATGACTGCTTACGAATATATCGATCACGAATATGACGTTGTTGTTGTTGGTGCGGGTGGTGCGGGTTTACGCGCGACTTTGGGCATGGCGGAACAAGGTTTGAAAACAGCTTGTGTGACTAAGGTTTTCCCGACACGATCACACACTGTTGCAGCACAAGGTGGTATCGCGGCATCCCTTTGTAATATGGATGTTGGCACAACACCGAATGACCATTGGCAGTGGCATCTTTACGATACAGTAAAAGGTTCTGACTGGTTGGGTGATACGGATGCGATGGAATATTTGGTGCGTGAAGCGCCAAAAGCCGTTTATGAGTTGGAACATTACGGTGTGCCGTTCTCGCGTACAGAAGAGGGTAAAATTTACCAACGTCCGTTCGGTGGTCACACAACAGAATTCGGCGAAGGCCCATCTGTACAACGGACCTGTGCCGCTGCTGACCGTACGGGCCACGCAATTTTACACACGCTTTATGGTCAATCGTTAAAGAACAACGCGGAATTCTACATTGAATATTTCGCAACTGACTTGATCATGACTGAAGATGGCCGTTGCCAGGGTATCATCGCTTGGAAATTGGATGATGGTACTATCCACCGTTTCAATGCGAAGATGGTTGTTTTGGCAACAGGCGGTTACGGTCGTTCATATTTCTCAGCGACATCTGCACATACATGTACGGGTGACGGCGGCGGTATGGTTGCACGTCAGGGCTTGGCGTTGCAAGATATGGAGTTCGTTCAGTTCCACCCAACTGGTATCTACGGCTCTGGTTGTTTGATCACAGAGGGTGCACGCGGTGAGGGTGGTTATTTGACCAACTCCGAGGGTGAGCGTTTCATGGAACGTTATGCACCAACATATAAAGATTTGGCATCACGGGATGTTGTGTCTCGTTGTATGACGATGGAAATTCGTGAAGGTCGCGGTATGGGTGAAGAGGGAGATCATATCCATCTGCACTTGAACCACTTGCCACCTGAAACATTGGCAGAGCGTTTACCTGGCATTTCCGAGTCTGCAAAAATCTTTGCAGGTGTGGATGTAAACAAAGAGCCGATCCCAGTATTGCCAACAGTGCATTACAATATGGGCGGTATACCGACCAACTATTGGGGTGAGGTTTTAGACCCAACTGCAAAAGATCATGATCGTATTCTACCAGGCCTTATGGCTGTGGGCGAAGCGGGTTGTGCATCCGTTCATGGGGCGAACCGTCTGGGGTCTAACAGCCTGATCGATTTGGTTGTGTTTGGGCGTGCGGCTGCAATTAAAGCGGCTGAGGTTGTTGATCCGAAAACATCGAATGAACCAATTAATGAGAAGTCAGTTGAGAAATCAATGGCGCGCTTTGATGGTATGCGCTACGCAAGTGGTGCTGTAGCAACTGCTGATCTACGTCTTGAAATGCAAAAAACAATGCAGGCTGATGCTGCGGTGTTCCGTACTGATAAGACTTTGGGCGAAGGCTGTGTGAAGATGGAAGCGATTGCCAAGAAAATGTCTGACATCAAGGTTACAGACCGCTCTTTGGTCTGGAATTCTGATTTGATGGAAACATTAGAACTGGCAAACTTGATGCCAAACGCATTGGCAACAATCGTTGGTGCTGAAGCGCGTAAAGAAAGCCGTGGTGCGCATGCGCACGAAGATTACCCAGATCGTGATGATGTGAACTGGCGTAAGCACAGTTTGATGCGTGTGAAAGGTGAAAAAGTGAAATTGTCATATCGCGATGTACATCTTGATCCGCTCACAAAACAAGAAGATGGTGGCATCGATTTGGCGAAAATTGCACCGAAAGCACGGGTGTATTAGGAAGCGCGCACTTATGGAAAACTCAACGGTAGATATGGTTGATAATACGCCAGTCACGCGTGGCCTGAGTGAACCTTTTGGTGCTTATAAACCAAAAGGCTTGCAGGCTGCTATTATTGAAGTCGTGCGTCGTAATCCAATATTTCGATCTGCGGTGCGATCTAGAACCAATCGGTTGTTACAGAATATCAGGTCTGGTGCGATTGACTATACTTTGTACGATTGGAGTTTTAGGTTTTTCGCTGACGAAAATACAGGCGACCGGAAAGCGTTATTAACGCCAAACGGCTTTGATAAAGAAGAATGCGACCTGATTGTACAACATGTGCCACAAAATGGTGTGTTTTTGGATATTGGGTCGAATATCGGGGTTTACAGTTTTTATATTGCAGCAAAGCGTAAAGATATGCGCATTTTTGCATTTGAGCCAACACCAAGAGTGTATGCGAAGTTGTCGTTTAATCTGACGACGAATAAATTGACTGACCGTGTGACTGCATTAAATCTTGCTCTCTCTGATCAAAAAGGTGAAATGCAATTTAATACACAATTGGAAAGCTTGGTTTTGGGTGAAGCTGATACGACAGTTGAAACCGATACGCTTCTGAATGTTTTGACTGATTACGATATCCAAGTGATTGATGCGATGAAGATTGATGTCGAAGGCGCTGAAGATAAAATTTTACGGACATTCTTTGAAAATGCGGATCAAACCCTTTGGCCAAGATTGATTGTTATCGAGCATGTTTTTCCAGAAGAATGGGATTGGAATTGTATAGAGTTCCTAGAGACGAATGGTTACGTGGAAACGTGGAAGGGTAAAATGAATACAATTTATACCTTTAAGGGAGGCGTTAAATGATGCGTTTCTTTAATACTATTGCGACAGCCACTTGCATATTTACTTTGATTGGGTGTTCCGTGGGCGAAGAGGTTGCGCGTGACAAGGCCCGTGATGTGGTGGACCCGATTGTGGCGAAACAATTCCCAGGTGTGCCTGTGAAACCAATCACTGATTGTGTGATTGATAATGCCGGCCTACAGGAAATCTTGACGCTGAGTGCAGCTGCTGGAACTGGCAATAATGCAAAAGCTGCGGAAGTGGTAGTGGATATTGTACGCCGTCCTGACACAGTAAAATGTATCGCGGTTAAAGGCTTGTCAAGTTTACTACAGGGGCTTGGATGATGCGTTTGATGCCCATTGGTATGATTGCAGTGATGGGGTTGTCCGCGTGTGCGGACCCAAAGCCTATCTCTGTAGAACGTGCTATGGCGCAGTGTACAGATCGTGCACGCTCGGCTGTTAAGCCTGATGTGAATGTAGGTGTGGGTGTCGGCATTGGGCGTAAAGTACGCACAGGTGTTGGCATTGGTATCGAATTATCGTCGGACTATTTAAAAGGCCGCGATCCAGTAGAAATTTATGAAGAATGTGTTGTCGCCAAATCAGGCGAAAAACCGACCCAGCCGTTAGAACTCTAACGGCATAAGGCAAAGGAATAAAAGAATGGTAGAATTAGCGCTTCCAAAGAACTCCCGTATGACGACGGGTAAGACATGGCCAAAACCAACAGGTGCGACCAATGTCCGTAAGTTTAAAATCTATCGTTTCGACCCTGACACAGGTGAAAATCCACGTTTGGACGTGTATTTCTTAGATATGGATAAATGTGGACCGATGATCTTGGACGCATTGATCAAGATTAAGAATGAAGTTGATCCAACACTGACGTTCCGCCGTTCATGTCGCGAAGGTATTTGTGGATCCTGTGCAATGAACATCGATGGCATCAATACTTTGGCCTGCATTTACGGCTTGGATGAAGTGAAAGGTGATGTGAAGATTTATCCATTGCCACATATGCCTGTGGTGAAAGATTTGATCCCTGATTTGACGCATTTCTATGCGCAGCACGCATCTATCATGCCGTGGTTGGAAACAAAGACAAACAAACCAGCCAAAGAATGGCGTCAGTCTATTGAAGACCGCAAAAAACTAGATGGTTTATATGAATGTGTTATGTGCGCATGCTGTTCAACATCTTGCCCATCATACTGGTGGAATGGTGATCGGTATTTAGGCCCAGCAGCGTTGTTGCATGCATACCGTTGGATCATCGACAGCCGTGATGAAGCAACGGGTGAGCGTTTGGATGAGTTGCAAGACCCATTCAAATTGTACCGTTGCCACACAATCATGAACTGTGCAAAAACATGCCCTAAGGGTTTGAATCCAGCAAAAGCTATTGCAGAGATTAAAAAGAAAATGGTTGAGCGTACGCTATAAACTAAAACCAAATGCAGAATTCGAGGGCGCTTTATGCGCCCTTTTTTGTTTTGTTACGTTAGGTTTTACTTCTGTAAGCTGAACGTTAGGGTTAAGTTTTGCCTGATACTTTGGGAGATTTAACATGACCACCGCTCACACCAGATATGACGTAATTATCGTAGGCGCTGGGCTTGCAGGTATGGTTGCAGCTAATGAAGCTATTTTACGGGGTAAATCCGTATTGATGTTGGATCAAGAAGGTCGGCAATCATTAGGTGGGCAAGCGTTTTGGTCATTGGGCGGATTGTTCATGGTGGATACGCCTGAACAACGCCGATTGGGCATCAAAGACAGTCGCGCATTGGCATCAAGTGATTGGTATGGGTCTGCGCAATTCGACCGTCCAGAAGATGAAAACCCAAAGAAATTCGCCGAAGCGTACTTGGATTTTTCTGCGGGTGAGATGCATTCATGGTTGCATGGCTTAGGCATGCGTTGGTTCCCGGTCGTTGGTTGGGCGGAGCGAGGTGGAGAACATGCATCTGGGCATGGGAATTCAGTTCCACGTTTCCATATCACTTGGGGCACAGGCACGGGTGTTGTTGATGTGTTTGAACGTTTGGTTTTGGCGGCTGAAACCTCTGGTAAGTTAACCTTTGCGTTTCGTCACCGTGTATCGGGTTTGGATATTGCAGATGGCACTGTCACGGGGGTGTCTGGTGATATCCTTGAGAATGATACTGCGGATCGTGGTAAAAGTACGAACCGCACTGTTAGAGGTGATTTTTCCTATACGGCTGATGCTGTGGTTTTGACCACAGGCGGGATTGGCGGGAACCATGATTTGGTGCGCAGTTATTGGCCAGAGGACCGTTTGGGCAAAGCACCCAAAAAGATGGTGGCAGGTGTCCCTGATTATGTGGACGGTAAAATGCAGGGCATTGCCGAAGCGGCTGGTGCTGAGATTATCAATGGCGACCGTATGTGGCATTATACTGAAGGTTTGGATAATTGGGACCCAATTTGGCCCAAGCACGGCATCCGCGTGCTACCTGGCCCAAGCTCTATGTGGTTTGATGGCAATGGTGATCGCATGGAAGCCCCGTACTTGCCAGGATTTGATTCCTTAGGCACATTAAAGCGTATTTTATCTACTGGGCATGAGCACAGTTGGTTTATTTTGACGCAAAAGATCATCAAGAAAGAGTTTGCCTTATCTGGGTCGGAGCAAAACCCAGATTTTACTTCAGGTAAATGGATGGAGGTCATCAAATCGCGGATACTGAATAAAAAAGCGACGGGCCCTGTTGAGGCTTTCAAAGAACATGGCGCAGATTTTATTTTCCAATAATTGGTTAAAACCACCAGCTTTTAGCTGGTCAGCTTTAGCGTTATTTACATAAGGTTTCCTTCCATTTTAAGACCCAGCGTTGCGGTAAGGTCTTAAAATGGAAGGAAACCTTATGATCTATTCTACTGGAAGTCATAGCAGATATTATCACAGATACCATATCGTTTGGGTAACAAAATATCGTTACAAGGTGCTGCGTGGTGAAATGCGTGAGCGTATTCGGACATTGATACGACAAACGTGCAATGAATTGGGCGTACACATTGAAAAAGGCGTATTGTCTACCGACCATGTGCATATGTTTGTGTCAGTCCCGCCGCACGTCCCAATTTCAAAGGTGATGCAACGCGTAAAAGGGAGGTCCTCATACAAGATACAGCGGGAGTACCCCGAATTACGCAAACGCTATTGGGGGCAACGGTTCTGGGCTAGAGGCTATTTTTCAACGACGAGTGGAAATGTGACGGATGACGTTATTCGTCAGTATCTTGAATTACATTCAAAACGTGAACCTACCGACGAAAGTCGGTAGTTGTTCAGTGTGAAAGAGACATTGAAAGATTTGGTCGCAAGTATGAACGACTTGATGCCAGATGCACCTGTTTCATATGATCATATCAAAGCACAAATTGAAGCGCGTGATTTGCAAATTGATAACCCATTTTCAAAAGATGCTCAGGTAACAGCGATCCGTGGTGCGCGTGCATATCGTGGTGATAATTGGTGCGAACCGCCAAACCGCACCGTATTTTAGATGCAGAAAATGGCCCGTTGATTGCTGTGCGCTTGAATATCCTGACACGTAAATCATTGGGTGGTTTACACACAAACATTGATGGGCAGGTATTGCGCCCTGATGGAACTGTGTTCAAAGGTCTCTTTGCCGCGGGCGAAATTTCTGGCTTTGGCGGCGGCGGTTACCACGGCTATAACGCGCTGGAAGGCACATTCCTTGGCGGATGTATTTTCTCTGGTCGTCAAGCTGGGCGCGCTATTTAATCCTGCTTCTTGTCTTCAGAGGCTTGTGAAACCTGTAACAACCAGCCTATCCCAGCCAATGTCAGGCCAAGGGCGATAAACACTGTCGCGCGCGCCAAACCTTGCATGCCCGCAGTATCCCATAGGAATACTTTTGCAGCAGTAAGCGCGGCAAGGGCCATACCGATTTTGCGTAGGATTGGGTTTTTGCGCGTGATTGCTAAGACTATGGTGGATACGGTCGCAGTCAATAAGATGACTGTGTAGGTATAAAGCTCACCCACTTCTACGCCACGATCTAAATAGACAGATGGTCCATGCCAGAAACGGCGGATTTCATGAATGGTAACGAAGGCGCTGATTACAGCGGTAAAGATTACTGCGATCTTTTTAGTGATAAAACTGGGCAGTAATTCGAAGTGATAAAGCGTATACGCAGTGATTGCAGGTAACGCATAGGCAATCATAACGCTGTCCATTGGGAAGATACCTCTGATGCGTCCGAAGAACAGAGGTGACATCATTATGCCTATAGTTAACGCCCCTAGACCTAGAACAGAATACCCATAGGCGAGCGTTGTGCGAATTTTGTTCATGCCATCTTGTATAAGGGTACGACGAAATTGTACGCCAGCCAGCATAACCCAAACTGTAGCATATAAGCCGAATGGCATGTGATCGAACCCGTAAGTGCTTTTGGGAACAAATCGTGTGATGATAACGCAGGCCAGTAGGGCGGTCGTTAAAAGTGTTGCTGTCTCAAACAGAACAACACGGTCTGGCAGGCCTGCTTTTTGGGCCATGGTGTATCCAGTGGCTAGTAAAGCGATGATTGCGCCAAAGACAATGACAACGGATAGGAACGGTTCGTCCATTGCATAGTTTGGTAAGAGATCGGCAATGACCAACCCTGTTGTGACTGTGATAAAGGCCCAGACCAATAGGCCAGTCCAATAATACTTAAACCGAATGACTAGGGATAATGCGGCTAGGGCAAGTGCAGCTGTGCCATGCGCATAGAAATCCGTTGGCAGTGTCAGATAAGCAATGAAACCAATGGCAATCAATGTACCCGAAAAGTAAAGGTCAGAACCGATACGGCGATGTCTGATTTTACTGCGCAACATCAGCAAAGCTGATCCGCCTAAGAATACGGTTAAGAGAGCCGCTGAGAGCACCCACGTGTTCTCGGGTATCTGCGTTGTTTGGTGCCAACTGATATAAGTGATCGCATAGATCAAAAGTGGGGCCATAGTGCCGCTTGCGCTCCAATAGAGGGGGCGAACAGATCGTGGTGTGCGCCAGAAAGATGCGATTAAGAATGCTACAGCAGCGATTGTAACGGTGCTTGTATATGTAACGAAACGCGTGATCTCTGGCAGGAAATTTAACCAACCTAGGGGGCTGAAGATTGAAACTGTGATCAAGAGGCCCGCTACAAAGGTTAATGGGAGTTGGTCTAGGTTCTGGGCGCGGTGATTCCAGAAAATGGACCATAGGATAAGGCCGAGGAAAGCCATGAGTGTGACTTGCCATAGGATCAAAGATTGAGGAGCCGCCAAACTTAATAATGCCGTGCCGCCTATGGATGTAAGGACTGTTAATATCGTCGGATAATGAGTTGATAAACTTTTAAACGTGTTCGGGTTCAACATGTCTGTATCATTCCAACTTGGGCGTATACCAAAGGCTGGAACTATTGTGACACCTAAAATCGTGGCGACCACATAGAGCGCCAAATAAGATTCATTAGGAATATCTTGGTTCAGCAACATGCCCCAGAATAATGTGAATGCCACTGCGATGGCAGATAGCCAAGCCCAACGTTGATAGCGTTCAACGGCCAATGCTGTTGCCAGAATAGTTAAAAAATAGAGGTAGAGGATCGGATGGGCTCCTGCACCAGATGAAACAAGCATCGGGGATATGTAGGCACCAAGTATGCCAATGACGGCCAATACAGGCCCGTAGATCAACGCGCCAAAGACGGCAATGAATGACACTAGGACAAGAGCTCCAAAAGCAATGGATTGGCTGGTTAAATCATACATGATATGTGCCGCGACATTGCCGCCATAGAGTGATGCAACACCACCTGCAGCAAGGGCAACAGGGACGGTGAACCATCCTTGCATATTCATATTGGGCTTACGGCGTAAATATTCAGCAGCCAAGATTAAGGCGGCACCAAATCCCAATGAACTTAGAACCCGGGCGACAGGGCCAAGATATCCGTTTTCAATACCGTATTGTACAAAGAACAAACCACCACAGGCCAATGATAGGGCCGCCAACCAAATGATCCAGTTCTCTGTGATGCTTTTGGATGCGCGTGCTGTAAGGGTATCGATGAATGAAGGCTCTGAAGGTGGTGTTGGCACAGAGACAGGTTTTGAGGGCTGTTCTGGTTGCTTTTGCTCTGGTGGTGACCACGGCGCTTTTTTTGCTGGTGCCGCGGGTTCTGGCTCTTTGTTTTTTTTAGGCTCAGGGTTTTCTTGTGCCGCAACCTTAACTTTTGGGGAAGATGTTTGTTTATGATCCGCATCGGTTTTCAAGCGTTCTACTTCTGCACGCAAAGCGCGCAGTTCAGTTTCAACGTTTTTTGCCTTAAAGAATGCAATGAGTGGCATAAGCAAAAGATAAGCACCCAGCAGTAAACCAAGTATTGAAATAGCAGCCATAAAATTCCCCTTAGAATAAGCGCAACCTGACTATGAGAGTGGAGGTTGTCAATAAATTTGAGGTAGAGTTGCGAGTTCTACTTTGCTGTTTGAATTTTCTGTGTCACACTTTTTATAGCTATGATGAGAGGCAGATTTATGAAGTATAAACCACAAAATACAGGGCCGCAAAATGCGCAAGCATTAAAGGATATTGAGCCAACTGTTTGTTATCCGATTAATACATTGCCAAAACCACAGATGGAGCTGTATGAAGCCGCGCGTGTTGATATGGCTTTGATTGATGAGGTTATCATGCCGCCACGGGATGCACGGTGTTTCACGGTGCCTGCAGGTCATTTTTTTCGCATCGTAGGCGTTGAAGGACCTCAGGTCGGTGATTTGAACCTTTGGAATGCAAAGGATCTAAACGAAAAATTCTATTCGGGTAAGACCCGCGCGTTACATGGAACTCACATCAGTACGGGAGATCAGATGTGGTCTAGCTTTCCGACCATGCGTCCTATGGCAACGGTGACGCATGATACCCTGGATTGGTATGGGTGGGATCAATATGGTGGATCAGTGCATGATGTGATTGGCACACGGTGCGATCCTTATACGCATGATGTGCTGAATGGTGTGGATTACCATTATTGCTGTCATTCAAACCTAACACGGGCTTTGGCAGATGAACGTGGGCTCTCTTTGAATGAGGCTGAAACCTATGTGCATGACGTGTTGAACGTTTTCATGTGCACTGGCTTTATGCCCGATACGAAACAATACTTCATGAAGGCTAGTCCTGTACAACCTGGTGACTTTATCGAGTTCTTTGCCGAAATCGATTTATTGGGTGGTTTATCTGCTTGCCCTGGAGGGGATTGTAGTACGTCACATTCAAGCGATGCCGCACAATGTCACCCATTAAAGGTGGAAATCTATAAACCGAAAGAAGGTGTATTAGATGGTTGGGTACCACCTAGATTAAATGGCTATTCACGTAACCATGGTGTTGGATGATCGGCAGATTTTTACCTATTTTTAGGGGATAGGAATTTGGCAGTTTTGAAAAAATAGGTAAGACTTTGTCTACCAAAAGGAGATTTGCGGTGCTTGCTTGTAAAGCGCGATATATTGGATGGATGATTGGTGCAGCCTTTGCAGGACCCGCAGCTGCCCTTGACACGTCATCTTGCCCAACCGGTACGGAAATGCTGGTGCACTCTTGTGATCAAACCGTTTCTGTGAATTTGCGTGTATTACCCGACGAGGTTAAGCAAAGTCCAGATCATCTGCTGACGGTTGCTGGCACTTATTCCAGCGGAGATCGTTTTGGGATCGAAGGTTTGGTGATTAAGGATGGTGTGCAGGTCAGCCGTCGTTATCAAAATTGGGACGGTGTTTTAATTATTGCGCCAGATGGTAAACCTAAAATCTACCGTGCGGATGATGTGATGGTTGGTGAAAATCAATATAATTTAAAAGAGGCTACATCACGTAAGGCTTTTATAAGCAAAGCGCTTGAAAGCCGTTTGACAGTATTACAATCGCATCTTTTGATTTCCGACGGCCAATTGGATTTAAAAGATGTGCCAGATGCCCCTAAATTCAAGCGTCGTTTATTTGTGACTTTGCCTGATGGGAATTTTGGAATTTGGGAAACGGATATATCAGAAACGCTTTATGATGCGGCTACACAATTACAAGCAAATATTGGGCCAAAAATGGCTTTGAATTTGGATATGGGGGCTTATGATTACTGTCAAAAAGGGCCTATTGGTGCGCAAAGTGATTGCGGTCGACTTTTGGTTTCTAAAGATAAGTTAACCAATATTTTGGAATTTTCTCAAAGTAACTAATAGCCATAATCCATGACGTATATGTGATTATTCACAGGAATTTTCACCTTCCTATATTTGTGAAACCAATTAATCTGCTTGTAAATTTAGGGAGTTATTATGTTTAAACAAACTGGACTTATTGCTGTGACAGTATCAGCAATATTCGCGGTATCTGTTGGAGCAACAGTTGCTCATGATGGTGCCACTGGCATTGTCAAAGAACGTATGGATGCGATGAGCCATGTTGGCGGTACTATGAAAACATTATCGAAAATGGCGAGTGGTGAAATTCCATTTGATGGCAAAGCTGCATCATTGGCGACAAAAGGCATTGTTAAAAATATGGCGAATTTTACTGCGAAGTTCCCTGAAGGGTCTGACGCACATCCAAGCGAAGCAGGTCCTGCTATTTGGACGAATAATACTGAATTCGCAACTATTGCAAAGCAATTGGAAGATGCAGCAACCAAAGCCACAAGGACTTTGGCTGATGCCACGGACAATTCTGTCGTTGCAGGTGTGATGGCGGATATGGGCAAGACGTGTAAGGCTTGCCACACTAAGTTCCGCGTAAAACGCTAAGCGTATTTTTCGGGGCCGTTCCACAAGGCATCGTTGTAGCGATCCCCAAAAGCAAACCCGATTGGCAGTAAACGATCAATCTCTGTGCGGTCTTCATCTGTAAATGAAATCTCTGTGGCTTGTGCCCATTCTTGTACGTGTTTCGCATAACGCGTAGCAGGGATTGGGACCATTGTATCGTTTTGATCTGATATCCATGCCAGAGCTGTTGCTGAGACAGCCCAACCTCTGTCTGCACAATAAGCTTTGAACCCATCAATCACACGGCAGTTGTCTGAATAATTCGGCTCTTGAAAACGGGGGATTACATGACGAAAATCTGTTGGAGCCATATCTGCCAATACGGGGTAGTTTTGCGCAAATATTCCACGTCCTAGAGGTGAGAAGGGGACGAATGTTATATCCAAAGCGTCACAGGTTTGAACGCACGGCAATCGCTTGAAAAAGTGGGGATTCCCTTAGCGGGTGATATGTGATTCTCTGGTCATTGAAATGACATTCGGAGCCTCCCATGATCTCAGCCAATATCCTCGACCATTTTTCTGCCATTGAAGACCCACGCCAGAGCTGGAAAACTGTTTATCCACTACCCGAAATCCTACTGATTGTGCTCTGCGGTGTTATGGCTGGTGCTGATGATTTTGCCGAAATAGCCCGATGGGCGGACCGAAAATTGAAATTCTTGCGTGGGTTTCTACCCTTCAAAGATGGCATCCCATCTCATGACACGCTCAATGATGTGATGAACGCGATTCCCGCTGACCTGTTTAGCGAATGCTTCGTTTCCTGGGTTGCGGCCTTGCGCGATGGCGATGATGAGATCGTGGCAATTGACGGCAAGTCGTCACGCCGTGCGCATGGTGAGGATGGCCGCGCCCTGCATCTGGTTTCAGCTTGGGCAACGCGTCAGAGATTGGTCTTGGGGCAAGAATCCTGTGACGAGAAAGAGAATGAAATCAGCGCGATACCTCGACTACTGGCGCGGCTTGAGTTGAAAGGCGCGCTGGTCACGATTGATGCAATGGGCTGCCAACACGGTATTGCTGCGGCGATCCTCGCACAAGGCGCAGACTATCTTTTGGCGCTTAAAGGCAACCAAAAATCACTGCATGAAGAGGTGAGGCTCTATTTCGACCAGACCAGTGGTTTGGAAACCCATGAAACCACCGATGCCGATCATGGGCGGATAGAAATCCGTCGTGCCTATGTCAGTCATGATGTAGAGTGGCTGCGCCCTGATCGGTCTGAGCCTGGCGCACCAAGGTTTCCAGGCCTCGCCGCTATCGGCATGATCGAGGCCGAGGTCAAACACAAAGGTAAAACCAGTTTCTCGCGACGTTACTATCTGTCCTCCGCACCGCTCTCAGCCAAGCAATTCCTGCGCGCCACACGCGCCCATTGGGGTGTGGAAAATCGCCTGCACTGGGTGATGGATGTGGTGTTTCACGACGACCTGATGCGCTTGCGGACCCAAAATGGCCCCGCCAACATGGCTCTGATGCGACATAGTGCAATCAACATCTTCAAGCAAGTCGGCGATACGGCCAGTCTGAAAATACGAAGAAAAACAGCCGCTTGGGATGATAGTTACCTAAAAGCCGCAATCAAAGGTGAAGGCTGAAATCTTCAAGCGATTGCCGTGGGTTTGAACGACGCCTAATTCTGGCATGCGACTCCAAAGGGAGTATTCATTTTGGACGGCACATAAAGGTGTCACAGCATGTGCGCGGCGAATAGAGGTTGGGGACACTTCTGATAAACCCCAGCCACCAATCTTTCCCTCTTTGATGAGTTTACCCATCGTCATAGCAACCTCTTCAATAGGACGATGTGCTTCACGACGATGGATGTAATATAGATCTACATAATCCACGCCCAAACGTTTGAGTGATCCACGCAATGCGTTACGGATATAAGGCTCTGCATTGTTGAACTTGCGAGGCGGCCCTTCCTCAATTCCACATTTAGTTGCGATTTTTAGGCCACGTGTTTGGCCTCCCAAAAAGCGCCCGACAATTTCTTCGGACTTTCCCATACCGTAAACATCTGCGATATCCAGAAAATCGATCCCTATATCAACAGCCGCTGCTAAACAGTTTTGACTGGTGTTTTCATCTGTTGGGCCAAAAAAACCTGAAAGGCTCATGCACCCTAAACCGATTCCACTAATCTGTGGGCCATTTGCCCCTAATTTGCGATACTTCATGGCCTGTCTCTTATTTTGCTTTTGCATTCTTGCGATCCTGATACGGTCTATACATGTTCGAAACAATAGAGATTCCCGCATGGACCGTTTGGGTGGCTGGTATTTTAGCCCTGATTGGTTTGTTGGACCGTATTTTAATGCCGACTGTACGTTGGTATCTATCTCGGCGAATGGATAAGGCAATTGAAGTTCTAAACAACCGTTTGCAGTTAAAAATCCAACCCTTCAAGTTGATGCAACGTCGTGTGATGGTCGAACGTTTGGCTTACGATCCACAGGTGATTGAAGCCGTTTTAGAACATGCAAAAACCGAAGATGTGCCATACCGTGTGGCAGAGCATATGGCATATAGTTATGCCCGTGAAATCGTTCCTTCGTTTTCTGCGATTGGCTATTTTGGCTTTGCGATTAAAGCTACACGTTGGTTGTCTCGCGCGCTCTACCGCGTCCGTTTGGGCTATGTAGATGAAGAAGCGTTAAAAGCGATCGACCCCGAAGCGACGGTTGTGTTTGTTATGAACCACCGTTCGAATATGGATTATATCCTTGTGACCTATTTGGCGGCGTCACGGTCAGCTTTGTCTTATGCTGTTGGTGAATGGGCGCGTGTTTGGCCCTTGAAACAATTGATCCGCAGTATGGGGGCTTATTTCATTCGTCGGAAATCTCGAAACCAACTGTATCGCCGTGTATTAGCACGCTATGTGCAGATGGCGACAGAAGCAGGAGTGGCCCAAGCTGTTTTTCCAGAAGGTGGGTTATCGCGCGATGGTAAATTGAAGCCTGCTAAGCTTGGCTTGCTGAACTATATGGTCTCTGGATTCGATGTGGAAACCAGTCGCGATATTTGTTTTGTTCCTGTTGGTTTGAATTACGACCGTGTGCTTGAAGATCGGGTGTTACTTGCGTCTGATCGGGGTGATAAAACGGGGCTCTGGTTTAAAGTTTTCACCTTTTTTAAATTCATTTTTCGCCACATTGCTTTACGCGTTACTGGCAAATTTTACCGTTTCGGTTATGCGAGTGTCAGTTTCGGCGCGCCTGTTTCGTTGAAAGAATTTCTAAAAGATCACAATTACCGCAGCCATGAAGCATTAACAAAGGCACTTGGGAAAAGCCTTATGGACAGTGTTGGACGTGTGATCCCAATCCTTCCAGCTTCCTTAGTGGCTCGTATTTTTCTGACCAATCAAAAGAAGGCACTGACAAAAGAAGAAATTATCGAGAAGTGTAATCGGTCTTTAGAGCGCCTGCTTGCGAAAGGGGCTTATATGCACATTCCCCATAAAAACTTTGAGTATGCAGTTGAGGTTGGTGTGCGGATGTTAGTGTTGCGTAAGGCGATTATTCTAGAGCATGGAAAATATCACCTTGACCCGAAAGAAGTGCAATTGGTCACCTATTATGCCAATGCAATCGCGCATTTGGGGTGAAAACGCGACATTTTACATTAAAACATTGGGGTGACATAGTTGTTAACGCGGCCTATAAGGACCGCGAAATTCTTATTTAAATGGCAGAGACATGATTAAAGTTTTTGGGCACAAATCCCCCGACACAGATGCAACAGGTTCCGCAATTATTTGGAGCTGGTTCCTTGGAATAAAAGACGTAGAGGCAACACCTTATGTTTTGGGTGAACCAAACACAGAAGCTGCTTTCGTTTTGAAGCGCTGGGGCTATGAAACACCAGCGTTGTTGGAAACAGTAACGGCTGACGACATGGTTGTGATCGTGGATACGAACAATCCAGCTGAATTACCTGATGACATCAACGATGCGACAATCATCGAAATCATCGACCACCACATGCTGGTGGGTGGTTTGAAAACAAATCAACCAATTAATATCACTATCGCGCCTATGGCATCGACTGCGACAGTAATGGCTGACATGATGGGGGATGATCTGGAAACAGCACCTGACGCAATCAAGGGTTTAATCCTATCATGCATTCTGTCTGATACTTTGGAATTCCGCAGTCCAACAACAACGGATTTTGATGTTGAAATTGCAACTCAATTGGCGGATGAACTTGGTTTAGATATATCAACATATGCGGGCGAAATGTTTGCGGCGAAATCTGACGTGTCACATTTTTCTGATGCAGAGCTTTTACGTTTAGACAGTAAAGAATACGAAGTTTCTGGTACGAAATTCCGTGTTTCAGTTCTGGAAACAACAAGCCCAGAGACGGTTCTGTCACGCAAAGCCAGTTTGATTGACAGTATGGCAGCAGTTGCATCAGAAGATGGTGTTGATCAAGTCTTGTTGTTCGTAGTGGATATTCTGAAAGAAGAGGCAACATTGCTTATTCCGAACGAGTTGGTGAAATCAGTGGCCGAAAAATCATTTGATGCAACTGTTGATGGCGATGCAGTTGTGTTGCCAGGTATTGTCTCACGTAAAAAACAGATCATTCCAAATCTAAACGTATAAAATTTAACATATCGACCCTTAAAAAGCACCATTTGTGGTGCTTTTTTTGTGCCTTGAAAACCCTGAAAAAGTAAGCACACATAAAAACAATGACTTAGAGTGATGGTACTCGCTGTTTATGGGTATGTGTTAAATGCGAGTTATCGGTTTTGTGCAATAATGCTAGTCTGTTGTTAACTTTCTATTAACTATTCTTGGGGAGATTAGGATGAGAGAAGTTTGGATGATTGACGTATTAGCGGACTTACGTAAGTACGCATTAAATAACGAAATGAATGCTTTAGCAGATCAATTAAATACCACCATCCATATGGCTGTCAAAGAGATGGCGCCACAAGTCGGGGAAAAAGTATTTGTTGGACATTGTGCAGATAAAGCTAGAGACGTATTGCGACCGCTTGGCACTGTGCAAAGATCTAGAAGATCTTCATAATTTTTTGGACTGGCTAAGAGCGTTTCTCGAAGTTGAACATATAGCTTATCACGCGATATCTCGTAAAAGAGATCCATTGATTATAGTAACATATTCGCCCGAATGGTCTGATTATTATTTAGGGGAAGAGTTTCACAAAATTGATCCAGTCGTTCAAAATGCTTTTATGCGATTTCAGCCCTATGATTGGAAAAGCCTATCTTGGAATACAAAATCTGCACGTAAAATGTTAGCTGAGGCCATAGACGGCGGTGTCGGAGAGCAAGGGTTATCTGTGCCAATACGAGGTCCAAATGGTGATCTTGCCTTGTTTACAATTAATCACAGAGCATCAGATTCAGAATGGCTACGATTTTGTGAAAGCCATATGAATATTTTGGCACTTCTCCGCTTTGTTGAGTAGATTTAGGATTTTAAATAGAGCATAGATTGATTATCTGGAATGGATGATTGTCTAATTTTGAGTTTGAAGTATTCGGTATCCTTGATGCCTCTGGCTCGCTTACGGATCATTCCTATACTGACATTACCAGCCTCTATCCTGGCGCTTGTGAGCTTGTGTTTGGCGTAGTTGCAGATGCCCACACAATGTTTCCGTAGGGATTTCGCGAACTTTTTTAGATAGAGCATCTGTGACTGATCTGCTATCAGGCACCAACGTTCCAGTTGCTCCGCCATCGCCTCAAATGAAGCGGCACTCCACAGCAGCTGAAGCTGTTCTTTCAAGACGTAAAGTGCATTCAGGTTGCTATTGCTCTCCAGCAACCTTTGCAGCTTGTCACTTTGTTTTTCACTCAACTTATCCGCATTTTTGAGCAACAGATAATGCGTCCCTTTCATCAACTCTTTACCACTTGGATCGGCCTTTCTGAACTCAAGTCGACGCTGATTATGGATAGCTTTGCTGTAGTTTTTCATGACGTGGAAACGGTCAAATACTATGTCGGCCAACGGCAAGGACTCTCTGACAGCCTTTTGGTAGGCAGGCCCCATATCCATCGCTACGGCCTTTATTTTGCAGGCTGTATCTGGTTGCAGTTGTTTCAAAAACCTTGAAAAAACCTCGGCAGTTCGGCCTGCTTCAACCCAGATCAGATGACCGCCAACCATATCGTAGACCACCGTCATGTAGTCATGACCTTTCGCCCGGGCAACTTCATCTACACCAATATATTCCAAGCCAGTTAGCTCTGCAGGATCAAGCGTAGGGAGAGTTTCAATAAGGTATGCCCTGTCGATATTCTTGACCGTTTCCCATCGTATATCCAAATGTCTGGAAACCGCTTGAATAGACATATGCCGACATAATCCACTGATCAGTCGGCAAAATCGGTGAGTGAAACGGCACCCTTTATCAACAAAATCACACCCCTCAATGCGGCGTTCGCCCTTGTTAATATAAACCTGCGCCAGCTCAATCTCGACCACACAAGGATACCCAAAAAGGGGGATGTCGTTTACTTGTCGGCGGACATGCTGGTTGATGCTTCCCTTCTGGCCTGTAGCAGGGTCTATAGCCCTCCTACGCGCGTCTCGGCTGCAGTGAATGACAATCTTAACACCGCCGTCATCCAGTTTAATTTCATTTACACGTTGCCCTTTGAGGCCTAAAATATGCTGCGAGATGTTGATTGTCATATACCTGCTCTATGTAAAGTTATCAGAAACCATACATATCAACAGGTTACTTGGCGGTCGGCATCTTTTTCTACTCAACAAAGCGGAGAAGAGCCAGATTGTTCAAATGTCCCGCCCCTGAAAAAGGCGTATAAACAGGTGTTATATCCGATCCACGGTATCCAATGACCATCAGAACAATCGATAAGAAAATAGCTCCTGCAATCATGCCGCGCGCAGGCCCTTTGCCGAAACGTTCATCCATTGCTTCACGCAAGCTTGGGATGAGGCGCCGAAACCAATGCGCGTCCACCCATAAGAACACACCCAAAAGCAGTAAAACTGTGTACATGATTACATCCTTCTTCTGTTGATCTGATGCTATAATATCGCGCTATCACATATAAGATTGCAACAGTCCAAAACGCCGCTGCACACGACAGCCCATAATATACTGCCCACAACACCTCGTTACGCGTTGCGCACGATGTATTAACAAGATTTTACCAATTTTGACGAAATCATTGAATCCAATCGATACACCATCAGAAAGGTTTCAAATGCCAACATATATGCAAAGAATGATGTTCGCCCTGTCCTTTGGATTACTCGGTGTGATCCTTATTGTCAGTACGGCCCATGCAAACCAAACATCCTGTGCAAAGCGTAGCGAAGTGGTTGCAGAGCTGAGTAATAAATACGGAGAAAGCTTACAAAACAGGGGCTTAATACCGAACGGCCATATGCTGGAGACATACGCACATCAGCAAATGGGAACATGGACGATTCTGATCACAACGCCAGAAGGAACCAGCTGTATGATTGCCTCTGGTAGTGCCTATGAAAGCCATAAGAAACCTAGCGGTCATGGCGCTTAGCCCCGCAAAACGTCGCGTTTACGCTAAAACCGCGTGAATGTGACTTGCTCTTTCCGCTTATTGGCGCTACCCAACCTTCGATGAAAACTCATAGGAGAGATGGATCATGGCAAGAGCGAAAATCGCACTTATAGGTTCAGGTATGATCGGTGGTACACTGGCACACTTGGCAGCTTTAAAAGAACTAGGCGACGTTGTTTTGTTCGACATCGCAGACGGCATTCCACAAGGTAAAGCCTTGGATATTGCTGAATCTGGCCCAGTTGAAAAGTGCGACGCGACTATGTCTGGCACAACAGATTACGCTGACATCGCAGGTGCAGACGTATGCATCGTAACAGCTGGTGTTGCACGCAAACCAGGCATGAGCCGTGATGACCTTCTTGGCATCAACCTTAAAGTGATGAAATCCGTTGGCGAAGGCATTGCGAAACACGCACCTGATGCTTTTGTTATCTGTATCACGAACCCGCTTGATGCGATGGTTTGGGCGTTGCAAAAATTCTCTGGTCTTCCAAAGAACAAAGTATGCGGCATGGCCGGTGTTTTGGATTCAGCACGCTTCCGTCACTTCCTTGCAGAAGAATTCAACGTATCCGTAAAAGACGTCACAGCATTCGTATTGGGCGGTCACGGCGACACAATGGTTCCGCTAGAGCGTTACTCAACAGTTGCAGGTATTCCTTTGCCTGACCTTGTGAAAATGGGTTGGACCACACAAGAGAAACTAGACACAATCATTCAACGGACACGTGATGGTGGTGCTGAAATCGTTGGCCTGTTGAAAACGGGTTCAGCTTACTATGCACCAGCAGCATCTGGTATCGAGATGGCTGAAGCATATTTGAAAGACCAAAAACGTCTTCTACCATGTGCCGCAGCAATCAATGGTGAATTCGGTCAGTCAGACATGTATGTTGGTGTTCCAACAGTGATCGGTGCTGGTGGTATCGAGCGTATCGCAGAAATCAAATTGTCAAAAGACGAGCAAGCGATGTTCGACAAATCTGTTGCAGCCGTTCAAGGCTTGATGGAAGCTTGTGTCGCAATCGACGGTTCATTGGCGTAAACCAACGGGCCAATCTCACTCATTCAAAGCGCGGCCTTTTGGGCCGCGTTTTTTTGTTAATATCCTAAACTGAAGCTTATACAGACAGCTATCTTAGATAAACGCGCATAAAATTTACACTTTGACACATCACTTTACCATCACATATATGTGATGGTAAATATCATTTAAAAGTAGTGTATAGGTTCATGTGTTTTGAGACTCACGCGGCTTCGGCCTGAGTGATTCGAAGGTACTCCATGGGTGTCTTACCTTTCAAGGCGTGATGTGGTCTGAATGTGTTATATTTTTCGACAGCTTTTCTCAGTTCAAACCGCATAGCTCCAATGCTATCGGCAATCAGATCACAACAATCATAGAATTCCTCGCGGAAGGTGCGGTTTCCACGCTCAACGCCACCATTGTATTTCGGTCTGGCTGGCGGCAATACAATGAGCGGGATTTTCATCTGCTCACACGCCGTCTCAAAATCGGCCATAAACTCGGAGCCACCATCAACTTGAATTGAGAGGATTTTATAGGGAGCTATTTCCACAAGCTCTTCCAAAAACCGTTTGGCAGAGCGTGCGGTGGCATTCGACTGAACAACTACCGACTTTCGTCGGTAGGTTCACGTTTTGAATGTAATTCAAGATACTGACGAATAACGTCATCCGTCACATTTCCACTCGTCGTTGAAAAATAGCCTCTAGCCCAGAACCGTTGCCCCCAATAGCGTTTGCGTAATTCGGGGTACTCCCGCTGTATCTTGTATGAGGACCTCCCTTTTACGCGTTGCATCACCTTTGAAATTGGGACGTGCGGCGGGACTGACACAAACATATGCACATGGTCGGTAGACAATACGCCTTTTTCAATGTGTACGCCCAATTCATTGCACGTTTGTCGTATCAATGTCCGAATACGCTCACGCATTTCACCACGCAGCACCTTGTAACGATATTTTGTTACCCAAACGATATGGTATCTGTGATAATATCTGCTATGACTTCCAGTAGAATAGATCATAAGGTTTCCTTCCATTTTAAGACCTTACCGCAACGCTGGGTCTTAAAATGGAAGGAAACCTTATGTAAATAACGCTAAAGCTGACCAGCTAAAAGCTGGTGGTTTTAACCAATTATTGGAAAATAAATTTGCGCGTGGATGTGCTTGCTACGCCGTTCCCAGGCCTGAAAGTGCTTGCAGGTGACGCCGTTTTTCGTGGCAGTCATGTGGTCGATCTGCACACGTTCTCCAATCTCTATATCTTTGTAATCCTTATATTTCCATCCTTTGGCGTGGCCCTTGGAGAAGTTACGCTTGCGCTTTTGTGGTGCAGACCTTGATCGTGTAATCAGGCCTTTCTTGCGTAGAAAACCCAAGATACGCCCCACGGTGCTATCGCTTATGATTTGGTTTTTATCGCGCCGCAAGATGGCCCCTATTTTTTCCTTACCGTAGGTTTTATTGTCGCGGCGAATTTCGAGCACCAACTGTTTTTCTGCCTCACCCCACTGTGACTTATTGCGGTGTTTTGGGGCCTTTGATGGCGGCATAATCCCTTGCGCCAAATCCTTCAAAACCCGCTTGTAGCGATAATAAGTAGACCGAGAGATGCCGACAAATTCAGCGCATTTTGCTAGAGAAACACCCTCTGCGCGTAAAGCTTCCCATTGCCGAACCGTGTCTTCGTATTTGATACGGTACGCATCCAAACATTCTTGTGTCCGCGCCCAAGCATAAAGTTTATAAACGTTCTTGTGCAGTCTTATGATTTGCATATTGGCCTCGTGAGTTGGTTTTTTACAATACTCAGTCTCCGAGGCCGCCTAAATCTTGGCAACAAAAAAACAGTCTCACATCTATCTGAACTTATTCAGTAACTACCCAGCATGTTTTTGACATTTTTTCATCATTTTTGTTGACGGATGGCTTAACCTCTGAATCAATAGGGGAATGACGTTTAAACTTTCCAAATTGGCGCCGTTCGACGCACCACCAGTTGGCTTTCTCACTTTAGAAGAGCGTCTGGTGGAAGCGGATACCCGGGCCGCATATTTTCAAACCGCCTGCGAAGAACTCCTACAGATCAACAAGCATCTGGAAGAGTGTCAAAAACATATGGAAGAGCGTATAGCTGCATTGGAACGCCGTCTCGGCTTGAATAGCCGTACCAGCGGCAAGCCACCCTCCAGTGACGGCCTTGGTAAACCCAATGCGAAGAAGCGAACAAAGAGCCTGCGTGGCCCGTCTGATCGCAAGTCTGGCGGCCAACCTGGCCACACAGGCAAAACGCTCAGGCAAACACCGACGCCAGACACGATTATAGACCATTTTCCTGTGGTTTGTTCTGGTTGTGGAGCACCGCTTAGCCCAGAAACGGCAGAAGCCAGCACTGCACGACAGGTGATCGATCTGCCGCCGCCGCCACCACCGCAGGTGACAGAGCACCGCACGCATCAGTGTCGCTGCGACCAGTGTGATGGGATCACCCGTGCCGACTTTCCCGATGGTATAAATGCACCAGTGCAGTATGGGGCCCGCATTGCAGGCATTGCGAGCTATTTACAAACGGTTCATTGCATTCCGGAACACCGCCTTGGCGAGATATTTATTGACTTGCTTGGGGTGCCGATTGCCCCTGCAACATTGACCAGCCTTATCTGGCGCACAGCGGATCGCTTGAAGCCCATGACACTAGCAATCAAGGAAGCTTTGATTGGATCACAGTCTGGCGTTGTGCATTTGGATGAGACCGGCCAGCGTGCTGTTGGCAAACTGCATTGGACACATGTGATCTGCTCGCCCTTATTGAGCCACTTTCGGGTTTCAAGCAAACGCGGAGAGTTGCTTTGTGGCGTCTCGGGTATTGTGGTGCATGATCACTGGAAGGCATATTTCAAAATGGAGGGGGTCGAGCACGCCTTGTGTAATGCCCATCACTTGCGCGAGTTGCAGGCTTTAATTGAGATTGAGAAAGAGCCATGGGCAAAGCCTATGAAAGCGATCCTGTTGAAGGCGAAGACCTTGGCTGAGAATATGTACAACGAAGGCGGACAGCGGGATGAGGCGGCCATACAGGCGGTATTCGAACTATACGATGCAAATATCGCCGAGGCGATAGCGTATCATGAAGCACTGCCAGCACTTTCATCAGCGCAGACAGAAAAAAAACGGCGCGGCCGTCCAAAGCGCCGGACGGGCCATAATCTCGCATTGAGGTTGCAAGACTTTAAGACAGAGGTGCTTCGCTTCCTTGTCGATCCAAATGTGCCGTTCACCAATAATGAAGCCGAGCGAGACTTGCGAATGGGTAAAGTCAGGCAGAAAGTATCAGGCTGTTTTCGGACGCTGCGCGGAGCGGAAGTCTTCTGTATTCTCAGAACCGTGATCAACACCGCCAGAAAACAGGGCTGGTCTATAATTGAAACCCTGTTGAAACCACCAGATCAATTGATTGCTGGATTGCGCGTCGTATGAAAAACAACGCTTATTGACAATAATACGCTCACGGATATAGTGCTGACTATCAAGCGGATACCCATGCTGGGTAGTTACCTTATTCAGTAGAACTTATGAGCGACCTAAAAAATCTTGCAACCATTGTCATCACAAGCTGTGACCGCCCAGAGTTTTTAGAACAGACTTTAAATTCTATAATGACCTGTGATCTATCAGGTATCAAACGCATTATCGTTATAGAAGATTCCACAAACCCCACGATTGGCTCACTGGTTTCCAAATGTATTGGCTCTTTCCCGCACTTGTTTTTACAAAATGATGAGAACATCGGTCAAATCCAATCCGTTGACCGTGCTTACGCTGAAGTTGATACACCTTATATTTACCACTGCGAAGAAGATTGGTTGTTCTCTTCCAGCCTCTTTTTAGAGGAATCAATCCAGATTTTAGAAACCCACCCTAAAACACATGCTGTCATGGTGCGTGATCCAAGCGAAAATGGTGTTACCCGCTACATAAAAGACAGATTTACATCAAATGGATGTAGCTACGGCATCACATGCCCTAAAAAACACCGACGTTGGGGCAGTTTTTCGTTTAACCCAGGTTTGCGTCGCACCTTAGATTACAAAAAAATCGCTCCCTACAAACAAATTGGCCCTGAGCGGGACATCAGCCTGTATTACAAATTGCGCGGTTACGGTCTTGCAATCATGGATCACAGTGATGTCGTTCATATCGGCCACGTACCATCTTACAAGTTTGATGAAATCAAACGAAAACAATCGGCAGGTTATTTGTTGAAATCATTAAAGCACCGACTTCAATTCTTATGGTTTCGTGCCTTTGGATAACGGTTTTTAAGTTAAACGCGGTCATCTCTCATAAAGTGAACTTAACTCAGCACATCAGTATTTAAGTTTACTCTGCAATTCCTTTGCTCTGTTTTATCTTGATTTGGGGATATGGAGACCAGAGTGTTTATGTTTTTTGAGGTGTTCAAATTGACTACAGCCTCAAACAATTGCTTAATCCCATCCATAAAGTAAAAAGTCGTGTAGATAGGTAAACTATGCCCTCCCAACCAAAAACAAAGAAACCCCAAAAAGAGCCCACAATTATAGGCTGGATGGAATATATCGACCTACCCGACATATCTTTACACAATATGAAAGCAAAGATTGATACGGGCGCACGGACATCTGCCTTACATGCAACTGATATAGAAGTGTTTCAAAAGCAGGGTAATCCTTGGGTCAAGTTCAACACTTGGATGGAACGCAATGGAGACGCGATACCTTTGGAGGCCCCAGTACATGATATACGTGAAATTAAAAACACTGGCGGTGTCTCTGAAAAGCGAATTGTCATCGAAACAGGCCTTTTTTTAACAGACAAATCATGGCCGATAACTGTGTCCCTTGCAGATCGCAGCAATATGCGCTTTCCTATGATCATTGGACGTACAGCCCTAAAACAGCATAATATAGCCGTCCACACACGCAAAGCATACATGACTGGTAAATAGTCATAGATGTCTAAGGACAGAAAGAAGTATTAATGAAGATAGCAATGATGGCCCGAAATCCTAACCTTTATTCTCATCGGAGACTTAAAGAAGCTGCAGAGGAAAGGGGCCACGAATTCCACATCTTCAATACATTACGATGTTACATGAACATCGCATCACGCCGACCCGAAATATATTATAATGATGGTGAAAAACTGACAGGTTTTGATGCCGTCATTCCACGCATTGGCGCATCTGTTACATTTTATGGGCTAGCCGTTCTACGCCAATTTGAAATGATGGGTGTATATCCCCTGAATGAAAGCGTTGCGATTGGTCGCTCTCGTGACAAACTGCGTTCAATGCAACTTATGGCACGTGATGGCATCGGCCTGCCCGTCACAACCTTTGCCCATGACCCAAAGCAAACAGAAGCTGTTTTGGAATTGGCTGGCGGCGCTCCTGTCGTGATTAAATTGCTTGAAGGGACACAAGCAGGGCAATCGCATGAAAAAGTTAGCAGGTGACAAATGAGGTGAGGGTTGATTCAATGAGTGAACTTTTAGCTTTTATTGAGGTCACTACCCATGTCCAATGCCGACGCACCCGACAGCCATTCCATTGATTTTCTTACGCATTTTTCTACTTTATCTGACCCACGACAACAAACAAAGCTGCTTTACCCTATGGCAGAGGTTTTGCTTTTGACGTTATGTGCCGTGTTGTCCGGGGCGAATGACTGGGTCGCTATTTCTGCGTTTGGGACAAAGAAACTGGCCTTTTTACGGAAATTCTTGCCCTTTTCGGACGGAACACCCTCACATGATCAACTGGGAAACATCTACGCCGCACTGGATGCCAATCATTTTCAGGCCTGCTTTATGGAGTGGGTCGCCTCCTTAAACAGCACCCTTAGCGGGGTCGTGGCGATAGATGGTAAAACCTCACGTCGCAGCTTGGATAAGGCTGGCAGCAAGGCCGCAATTCACATGATCTCGGCCTGGAGTTCAGAGTTGAACCTGACACTTGCCCAACGGCAGGTGGACGGCAAATCCAATGAGATCACGGCCATACCGGAACTGTTAGACCTCCTGACGATAAAGGGGGCTATTGTCACTATAGATGCTATGGGATGTCAGCGTGATATTGCCGATAAAATCATCACCAAACAAGCGGATTATGTTTTGGCCTTAAAGGGTAATCAAGGTGCCCTTCGCAAAGACACCGAACTGTTCATGAAAGAACAGGACGCTGTGGATTTTGCAGACACAACAGTAACTTACCATGAGGACGTAGAAAAATCACATGGACGTATTGAAACAAGAAAAGTCACTGTTTGCTCGGATATTGAATGGCTGATGGAGCGGCACAATTGGCCCGGATTGGAAAGCATCGTGATGGTCCAATACTGCGCAACACTTCAAGACAAGACCCGTTCAGAGACACGCTTTTACATCTCATCCATGACCTGTGACGCCGAAGCTCACGCAAAAGCTATCCGCGACCACTGGGGTATTGAAAACGGGCTGCATTGGGTCATGGATATGGTGTTTCGTGATGATGAATGTCGTATCCGTAAAGGAAACGCGCCAGCTAATTTTACAACGATCAAGCACGCCGCCAACAACATGCTGCGCTCCGTAAAGGGAAAGCAAAGCCTCAGGTTAAAGCGACACTTGGCGGCTTGGGACGAGGATTTTCTTTTCCAGATAATTCAGGGATAAAACTCATGCGATTGCCCTGGGGACACAAGGTATCGGTGTGGTGCTTGCAGATACGAAACGCTCCGCCACATCTGTTGTTGAAGCCTTCCGCGGTGCGAAAGTGAATATCCTTTTACAAGAATTCATCAAAGAAGCTGGTGGTACTGACATTCGTGCAATCGTTGTCGGTGGCAAAGTCATCGCTGCTATGAAGCGTACTGGTGCAGAAGGTGACTTTAGATCAAACCTGCATCGTGGTGGTTCCGCGAAATTGATCAAACTATCCCCTGAAGAACGCTTAACCGCAACAAGAGCCGCTAAATCAATGGGATTAAACGTATGTGGTGTTGATATGCTGCGCGCCAACCACGGCCCTGTTGTGATGGAAGTCAACTCTTCACCAGGACTTGAAGGTGTGGAAATGGCAACAGGCCTTGATGTTGCGGGCAAAATCATTGAATACATAGAAAAAAATGCCAAGCCAAATGCGACACGCACAAAAGGCAAAGGATAAGACTTAATGCCCCCACGCAAAGCGTTTGTAATCGGTGACTGCACGATCCCTGCAGGCAGCCGTCAAACAGTGCACCTACCGATAAGTGTTCTTTCAAATCACACACCCGTTTCGATGTCATTGCATGTGATCCACGGCAAATTTGACGGGCCAACAGTCTTTGTCAGTGCTGGCGTTCATGGCGATGAAGTCATCGGCGTTGAAATCGTGCGACGTTTACTGCATACACCAAACGTTGAAAAGATACGCGGCACTTTGATCGTCATCCCAATTGTGAATGCTTATGGCTTTTTGAACCATTCCCGCTATCTACCTGATAGACGTGATCTAAATCGTTCTTTCCCTGGCAGCTCTGGCGGTTCATTAGCCTCACGTTTAGCCAATATATTCCTAACCGAGATCATTGAACGGTGCGACCTTGGTATAGATCTTCATTCCGCAGCAATACACCGTACAAATTTTCCTCAAATTCGTATTTCACCCGATAATGCAAAGCTTTCTAAGTTGGCAGAAGTCTTTGGCGCACCAGTCATCCTTGAATCGAGCCTGCGCGAAGGGTCCATGCGTGCTGAGGCCAAAGAAGTCGGTAAAGATGTTCTCTTATTTGAGGCAGGCGAAGCTTTAAGGTTTGATGAAATGTCAGTGCGCGCTGGCGTGACAGGTATTTTACGTGTTCTCAGACACCTTAATATGATCCCAGCCAAAGGTATCACAAAACCCAAATCACCCTCTCAGCACTGTATTTCGAGTTCATGGCTCAGGGCACCCGCAGGAGGTTTACTCCGAACATTTCGCGCTGATGGCGACGTTGTTTCCGAAGGTGAGATCATGGCATCTGTATCCGATCCGTTTGGCGAAGCCGAAGAAGACATCACAGCCCCATTTGATGGTATTATTGTAGGTCGATCCGTTCTGCCCATCGTCAATGAAGGCGATGCAGTTTTTCATCTTGCCCGCGTCAAGTCGGTTGAGAAATCCGAAGAAACGATTGAGACTATAAATGCACAGCTAAATGATGACCCGCTATTTGGCGAAGATGAAATTATTTAGACCATAATTCCTGTAATTTAAGGGTAAATCGTATTTATAATATAAAAATCTCACTTTGTGATCACAAAAAATAAACGTGTGATCACAAAATTTACTAAATTGCGATTAATATGCAAAAACAGCTTTTTTCTCTTCACCACTTATGATTCTTCTGTAACGATGTTCTAGATTATTTAACCTAAGGGAAGAATCCATGAACATTCATGAATACCAAGCCAAACAGCTGTTAAAGGCGTATGGGGCATCAGTCTCTGATGGCCGTGTCGTAATGAACGCGAGCGAAGCAAAAGCAAAAGCCGCAGAAATGGATGGCCCACTCTGGGTTGTAAAAGCACAAATTCACGCAGGTGGTCGCGGCAAAGGTTCTTTTAAAGAAGCCGACGCAGGCGAAAAAGGCGGTGTGCGCCTAACTTCCTCCGCAGAAGAAGCCGCAGCAGAAGCAGAAAAAATGCTGGGCAAAACATTAGTAACACACCAAACAGGTCCAATCGGCAAACAAGTCAACCGCATCTACATCGAAGACGGCTCTGACATTGAAACAGAATTATATCTCGCTGTCCTATTGGACCGCGTGACATCTCGCATCGCATTTGTAGCCTCTACCGAAGGCGGCATGGACATCGAAGCGGTTGCGGCAGACACACCAGAAAAAATCATTACGCTGACAATTGATCCAGCAACAGGTTTCACAGCTGAAAACGGTAAAGCCGTTGCAGACGCCTTGAAGCTATCAGGCAAGTCAGTTGATCAATGTGTTGAATTGACATCGAACCTGTACCGCATGTTCATTGAAAAAGACATGGACATGTTGGAGATCAATCCATTGATCGTCGTTCCAGGCGGTGACCTAAAATGCCTAGACGCAAAAATGGGTTTTGATGGCAACGCCTTATTCCGCCAACCAGACATCTTGGAGTTGCGCGACGAAACAGAAGAAGATGAAAAAGAATTAGAAGCCAGCAAATATGATCTAAGTTACATCTCCCTAGACGGTGAAATCGGCTGTATGGTAAACGGTGCTGGTCTGGCGATGGCGACAATGGACATCATCAAGCTAAAAGGTTCCGAACCTGCCAACTTCCTTGACGTTGGTGGCGGGGCCACTGCTGAAAAAGTAACAGCAGCCTTTAAAATCATCACATCCGACCCCCAGGTCAAAGGCATCCTCGTAAACATCTTCGGTGGTATCATGCGCTGTGACGTGATCGCAGAAGGCGTCGTACAAGCCGTACAAGAGGTTGGCCTAAAAGTGCCATTGGTTGTGCGCCTGGAAGGTACGAAAGTGCAAGAAGGCAAAGACATTATCAACAACAGCCCGCTCGATGTGATCGCAGCGGATGATCTGGATGATGCCGCAGAGAAAATCGTTAAAGCGGTTAAGGGGTAATCTGTGACTGTTTCAGCAATCCATACACGCGACTGCCCGAATTGCGCGTCAAATGCCGCAAAGCCTTTGCCTCATTTCTCTAAGGACGAGTGGAACGTCGTGTCCTGTACGGATTGCACAATGGTCTACCTGCAAAACCCTGCAGAATATGAAGAACTCGAAGAAGAATACGCTTGGGAAAAAACCTATGCGCAAGAGGCAGAAAACCGTGACCGTAAACGCTCATGGGTCAAACGTGTTGCGCATCAGGTTAGGGTCATCAATTACAAACTCAAAAAGCCCGCAAACGAACGTTTTTTGAAAATCCTAGGTTCAGGTAAAATCCTAGATGTAGGATGTGGTGACTTTCTGCGTTGGTCAGACCCTTTTGTGCCCTATGAAATAGAAATATCAAAATCTATGTCCAAAACGGCACACGAAAAAATGGCAGCAAAAGGCGGTGCATGCGTTCAAGGTGCAGGTGCCGAAGCCATCTGGGAATTTAACGAAGATTACTTCGATAGCATTATGATGCATTCTTACCTAGAACATGAAACCCAAGTTGCCAAAATTCTACAAGGGTCGCATCGCTGTTTAAAACCAGGTGGTAAAATCTTTATTCGCGTTCCAAATTATAATGCACTCAACAGACATATATCTGGCGCCAAATGGCCCGGCTTTCGTTATCCAGATCATGTCAATTACTTCACGGTTGAAACTTTGAAATCTGTCGCTGAAAAAGCGGGTTTTGAATTCAAATTGGTCAACCGTCACAAAATCTGGCTGGATGACAATATCCAAGCCCTCTTTATCAAACCCAATAACACTTAAGGATACTCTGGTATGTCTATTCTCATAAACAAAGACACAAAAATCCTCGTGCAAGGCCTGACTGGTAAAACAGGCACCTTCCACACAGAACAAGCATTGGCGTATCATGGCACGCAAATGGTTGGCGGCACACATCCGAAAAAGGGCGGCACAAATTGGGCCGCTGCAAGTGGTCAAGAATTGCCAATCTTTGCATCCGTTGCAGAAGGTGTAGACCAAACAGGAGCCACAGCATCTGTAATTTATGTCCCACCAGCAGGTGCAGCAGCCGCAATCGAAGAAGCCATCGATGCAGGTATCGAGCTAATCACATGTATCACTGAGGGCATTCCAGTGATGGATATGGTCCGCGTCAAAGACAAACTGGATAAATCAAACTCTCGCCTTATCGGCGGCAATTGCCCGGGCCTGATGACACCAGATGAATGCAAAATCGGCATCATGCCAGGGTCTATCTTCAAAAAAGGCTCGGTCGGCGTTCTATCTCGCTCAGGCACTTTGACATACGAAGCCGTTTTCCAAACAACAAACGCAGGCCTTGGCCAATCAAGCGCTGTTGGTATTGGCGGTGATCCTATCAAAGGCACAGAGTTCATAGACATCTTGGAACTGTACCTAGCAGATGACGAAACCCAATCCATCATCATGATCGGAGAAATCGGTGGTTCTGCCGAAGAAGATGCCGCTCAATTCTTAATGGATGAAGCCAAAAAAGGCCGCAAAAAACCAGTCGCTGGTTTCATCGCTGGTGTCACAGCACCTCCGGGCCGCCGTATGGGACACGCAGGTGCGATTGTTGCAGGTGGCAAAGGCGACGCTGGCAGCAAAATCGAAGCCATGCGCTCTGCTGGCATCGTAGTTTCAGACAGCCCAGCAGGCTTGGGCGATGCTGTATTGAAAGCGATTGGTTAAAATCAAAGAAAGCTCCATAATGAAATATTTCAAAATATATAAACTTTGCATCCTCGCATTGATTTCATTGTGGAGCTTACTCTTCGCTGCCCTTCAACCAGCAATGGCTGACAGCTTTGGCCCGTTAAAAGGCGTCACCTATGGTTCAGGTAATAACGCAGTGGTCGTTGTTCTTCACGGTGACATGTCAAACGGTAAAAACCCAACCTATCACTACAGTTTTGCTAAAACTGTAGCCAAGAACAAAGGTACAACAGCAATTGCACTCCTACGTCCTGGCTATGGTGATGGAAAGCAGACGAGTAAAGGAAGCACAAATAATCGTCGGGATCATTATACAAAAGCAAATAATGATCTTGTTGCTAAAGCTTTAATTTCCATCAAAAAAACGTACAAACCACGCAAATTAATAGTTGTAGGTCACTCAGGTGGTGCAGCTCAATTAGGCGCAGTTATCGGACGCTACCCTGGCATTGCAAATAGTGCAGTCTTGGTTTCTGGTCCCTTTAATATTTCTAAGTGGCGCGCCACTCGAAATAGTGATTGGCCACGAAGCCAATCACCACATAAGTATCTAAAAAATGTACCTAAATCTACTCGGATAATAGCGATCACAGGGACAAGTGATACAAACACACAACCTAAATTAGCAAAAGATTATATAACCAAGGCCAAAGCACTGGGATTGTCAGCACAATATATCCCCATAGCCGGCGCCAGCCATAGTTTCCGCAAATTATCACCTCGGGCTGCAGCCGTAGTGAAATCAGAAATCAAAAGGTAATCGATGATGTATCCAAATAGATATTCAAATCATGCCGTAATAACAGGAAGGTTTTCAATATGACAGACCAATCACCGAACGACCAATTCCATGCATCGTCCTTTTTACAAGGGCATAATGCGGAATACATCGAACAACTTCACGCCAATTATGTAAAGAACCCAAATTCTGTCGACGAAGATTGGGCCGCATTTTTTCGCGCTCTAAACGATGAAGCTGATGATGTTGTAAAAGTTGCAGATGGCCCATCATGGGGCCGTCCTGATTGGCCTCCAACACCGAATGACGAACTCACCACGGCTCTTGATGGTCAATGGGCCGAAGATCCGAAAAAAGCCATTACAGAAAAAGCACAAAGCGTTGGCGCTATTCTGACAGAAGACCAGGTACAGCGCACTGTACTCGATTCAATTCGCGCTCTTATGGTTATCCGCGCCTACCGTATTCGCGGACATCTGGTGGCAAACCTTGATCCATTGGGCCTGAAAAGACAGGACCCGCATCCAGAGCTTGATCCAAAATTCTACGGCTTTAATGACAGCGATATGGACCGCCCTATTTTCCTAGACAATGTCCTAGGCATGAAAATGGCATCGATGCGTGAAATCGTTGAAAAACTGCGCAAAACTTATTGCGGCACATTTGCCCTGCAATACATGCATATTTCCAACCCAGAAGAAGCCTCTTGGTTGAAAGCACGTATTGAATCCTATGACCAAGAACATTTCTTCACCAAAGAAGGCCGCAAAGCTATTTTGCAAAAAATGGTCGAAGCAGAGGGTTTTGAAAAATTCTGCCACGTTAAATATTCAGGCACAAAACGTTTTGGTTTGGACGGCGGTGAAGCCCTAATCCCAGCAATGGAACAAATCATCAAACGCGGTGGTGCTTTGGGTGTGAAAGACATCATCGTTGGTATGCCACATCGTGGCCGCTTGAACGTTTTATCGAACGTGATGGGCAAACCTTACCGCGCAATCTTTAATGAATTCTTTGGTGGCTCATACAAACCAGACGAAGTCGAAGGCTCAGGAGATGTAAAATATCACCTCGGCGCATCATCAGACCGCGAATTTGACGGAAACTCTGTTCATTTGTCACTCACAGCTAACCCGTCCCACCTAGAGGCCGTGAACCCAGTGGTTTTGGGCAAAGCCCGTGCCAAAGGCGATCAAATGGGTCGCGATCGTGGTGCAGTGATGCCCATCCTCTTGCACGGCGACGCAGCATTCGCAGGACAAGGTGTGATTGCCGAATGTTTCGGTCTCTCTGGTTTAAGAGGTCACATCACAGGCGGAACAGTCCATATCGTTGTGAATAACCAAATCGGTTTTACAACATCCCCACATGACAGCCGCTCATCTCCATATCCAACAGATATTGCGCTGATGGTCGAAGCGCCTATTTTTCACGTGAATGGTGACGATCCAGAAGCGGTTGTGCACGCCGCAAAAATCGCAACAGAATACCGTCAAAAATTCCGCAAGGATGTTGTCTTAGATATCTTCTGTTACCGCCGTTTCGGTCACAACGAAGGCGATGAACCGATGTTCACGCAACCGCAGATGTACAAGCAGATCAAACAGCAAAAGACATCACTTGCGATCTACACAGAACGCCTTGTCAAAGATGGTTTGATCCCAGAAGGCGAAATCGAAGATTTGAAAGCATCATTCCAAGCGAAGCTGAACGAAGAGTTTGAAGCAGGCAAAAACTACAAGCCAAACAAAGCAGATTGGCTGGACGGTCGCTGGAAACATATGGAAAGCAAAGATCCAGAGTACCAACGCGGTAAAACGTTTGTCTCAAAAGACCGGTTTAACGAAATTGGTAAAGCGCTGACAAAATTACCAAGCGATTGGACGCCCCATAAAACCATTTCACGCATCCTAGATGCCAAAGCTGAAATGATCGAAAGTGGTAAAGGCATTGATTGGTCAACAGCCGAAGCCCTAGCATTCGGTGCTCTTCAGGTCGAAGGTTTCCCAGTCCGCCTATCTGGTCAAGATTGTACGCGTGGCACATTCAGTCACCGTCATTCTGGTATTTTGGATCAAGGCACTGGTGAAAAATACTACCCATTGAATAACATCAGAGAAGAACAAGCGCATTATGAAGTGATCGACAGCATGCTGTCTGAATACGCCGTGCTTGGGTATGAATATGGGTACACACTGGCAGAGCCAAACGCACTGACACTTTGGGAAGCTCAATTTGGAGATTTCTCAAATGGTGCCCAAATCATGATCGATCAATTCATCAGTTCTGGTGAAAGCAAATGGTTGCGCATGTCGGGCCTCGTTATGCTTTTGCCACACGGTATGGAAGGCCAAGGACCAGAGCACAGCTCTGCACGTCCAGAACGCTTCTTGCAAATGTGTGCCGAAGATAACTGGGTAATCGCAAATGTGACAACACCAGCGAACTATTTCCACATCTTGCGCCGTCAAATGAAACGCACATACCGCAAGCCATTGGTCATCATGTCACCAAAATCCTTACTGCGTCACAAAATGGCGGTCAGCACGGTTGAAGAATTCACAGGGGATACAAGTTTCCACCGTGTTCTTTGGGATGATGCCCAAGCTGGAAATTCCGACACAAAACTTGTGGCTGACAGTAAAATCAAACGCGTGGTTATGTGTTCTGGTAAAGTCTACTACGACTTACTGGCTGAACGCGATGCACGCGATATCGATGACATCTACATTTTACGTGTTGAACAGCTTTACCCAGTCCCAATGATCGCTTTGGGCGAAGAATTGGGCCGTTTCAAAAACGCTGATTTCATCTGGTGCCAAGAAGAACCACACAACCAAGGCTATTGGGGCCATATCAGCCCTTATATCGAACAGGTTCTCACCGAGGCCAATCATAAAAACGCACGCCCAGCATATGTTGGACGTAAAGCAGCTGCTGCCCCTGCAACGGGCCTAGCCAGTGCACATAAAATACAACAAGACGCGCTCGTAAACGAAGCGCTTACCCTTGGAGGGAAATAAGATGACTGAAGTACGTGTTCCAACTCTAGGCGAAAGCGTTTCCGAAGCAACCGTTGCCACTTGGTTTAAAAAAGTCGGCGATACCGTCGCCCAAGACGAAATGATCTGTGAACTAGAAACAGACAAAGTCACGGTCGAGGTTCCATCCCCATTCGCTGGCACCCTATCAGAAATCGTTGCCGCCGAAGGCGAAACAGTGGGTGTTGATGCACTCCTCGCCAACATAACCGAAGGTGCCGCAGCACCAGCCCCAACAGCCGAAGCAAAACCAGCAGCAACAGTTGCAAATGCCCCTGCCGCATCCGCCGATGCTGTGAAAAACGCACCATCTGCTGAAAAAATTATGGCCGATAACAACCTGTCAGCCGATCAAGTCACAGGCACAGGCCGTGATGGCCGCGTGATGAAAGATGATGTTCAAGCCGCATTAGCAACTCCAGCAGCGGCTCCAATCACCCCAGCCCCTGCCCCAATTGCATCAGCACCAGTACCACGCGCAGCAATAGCTCCAGAACAAGCTGCTCGCGAAGAACGTGTAAAGATGACACGTCTGCGCCAAACAATCGCACGCCGCTTGAAAGAAAGCCAAAACAATGCAGCCATGCTGACCACGTATAACGAGGTCGACATGTCAGAAGTGATGGCATTGCGTACAGAATACAAAGATGTGTTCTTGAAAAAGCACGGCGTTAAAATGGGCTTTATGTCCTTCTTCACCAAAGCCTGCTGTCACGCCCTAAAAGAAGTGCCAGAAGTGAATGCTGAAATCGACGGCACAGACATTGTTTACAAAAACTACGTAAACATGGGCATCGCTGCGGGTACGCCAACAGGTTTGGTTGTGCCAGTCATTCGCGACGCCGATCAACTGTCCTTCTCTGGCATTGAAAAAGCCATTGCTGAAAAAGGCGCCCGCGCCCGTGATGGCAAGTTAAGCATGGCAGAAATGCAAGGCGGCAGCTTCACCATCTCAAACGGCGGTGTTTACGGCTCACTCATGTCATCCCCAATCTTGAACCCACCACAATCGGGTATCTTGGGCATGCACACGATCCAAAAACGCCCTGTTGTTGTGAATGATGAAATCGTCATCCGCCCGATGATGTATCTGGCCCTCAGCTATGACCACCGCATCGTAGATGGTAAAGGCGCCGTGACCTTCCTAGTGCGCGTAAAAGAAGCCTTGGAAGATCCACGTCGTTTGTTGATGGATCTTTAGAGTTACAAACAATGAAACTTCCTAAAATATTCGGCAAACGCAATTCATCGGAACAAGATGAATTGCGTGCCTTAGAAGCAATAGAAAATGCTGAGGCAATGCAGGATACTACTTTACATCCAAAATTTAAAACTCTCTCCGATTTCATCAATAAAACTCCGTCAGCAAGATTTTCATCTGCTGGCGAAATCCCTGATGTTAAAGGCTGGTGGGTAAAGTTATCGATTGATATTGATCACCCCTTGGCATGGAATGTTATTCAGGAATATGCTCACGTATTAAATGAATTATCACTTTCAGAACGCCTCCCAACAATTTTCAAGCCAGTTTCCCCACCTCCATACATGAATGGTGGCCCAAGAGATTTTCTCAGCTGGGTCATTGAATGTCCTGTTCCAGATCAACCACCTGGCACTATAATGAAGTGGCTAGAAAGTCGTTTGCCTGCCCCTGTTGATGGCTCCTCGTCTTGGGATGATATGGTGGAATGATCACCTTCGACCACATAGGCATCGCAGCCCCTTCTCTCGCAGAAGGTGCTGCTTACTTCCAAACCGCCACAGGTTTGGAAATACCAAAAGGTGGTGAACACCCATTGATGAGCACGCACAATCACCTAACCGCGCTTAGCCCTGATACATTCGCAGAAGTCATCGCGATTAATCCAGATGCCCCAGCTATTAACCGCCCCCGTTGGTTCAATTTGGACAACGCAACTGAACCCCAAATAGCATGGCTTTTGCGCACCGATGATATCGAAGGCTGCATTGCAAAAGCAGCGGATATTCGCATCGATTTAGGTCGTGCCTTAAACCTAGAACGCGACCATCTCAAATGGCGTTTCACTGTCCGTGATGATGGCACGATCCCACTTCATGGTGCGGCCCCGCTCTTACTGCAATGGGATACCGAAGGCCCCCACCCAGCAAGCGGCATGATTGATCTTGGGCTACGCCTGAAATCCATCACCATCACAACGCCACATGCGGCGGAACTTCATAAATTACTTGATACTCTAGGCCTAAAAGACAAACCTGAGATCATCAGTGCCGCGACACATTCCGTTCGCGTAACCCTTATCGATGAGACGAAGACAGAAATGACACTCCAATGAGCACAGAATTGACGATCCTTGCCTATGCAGGCCTTTTGCAAATTGTCCAAATGATCATTTATGTGATTGTTGGCAATCTTCAAATTGGCCCAAAGGTTGCCATGGGCACACGCGATGCTGTCGGGGAATTAACAGGCACTGCGGGCCGCGCAAAACGTGCCCTGAGCAATCACTTCGAGGGGCTGATCCTCTTTACGCTGGCAGTTGTTCTCGTGACAGTCGGTCAGCAATCCACTGGTTTCACAGAAACATGCGCATGGCTCTATTTGGCAGCCCGTGTCCTTTACATCCCAGCTTATATTTTTGGTTGGGTGCCTTGGCGGTCCTATATTTGGGTCATCTCTATTGGGGCTTCAACAGCTATGATCACAAGTACGGTCATATAAAACATTAACAGATGTCTGCATTTTGATGTCAGACATGTGTCATACGCTTAGTGCACAGGTTGTGCACGCCAATCATACAGGCCATTTTGGCCAAAACACGAAAGGTTAACACCCATGTCAGACTATGATGTTATCGTAATTGGCGGCGGCCCAGGCGGCTATGTCTGCGCTATTCGCTGCGCTCAATTAGGTCTAAAAACAGCCTGTGTAGAAGGCCGCGAAACACTGGGTGGTACCTGTTTAAACGTGGGGTGTATCCCGTCAAAAGCCTTGCTGCACGCATCGCATTCGTATCATGAAGCAACACATAATTTCACCAAAATGGGCCTGATGGGAAAATCCCCATCTGTCGATTTTAGTAAGATGCAGGAATACAAACAAGGCGTTGTTGATGGGAACACCAAAGGCATAGAATTCTTGTTTAAAAAGAACAAGATAGATTGGATCAAAGGCTGGGGTGCAATCACCGCAGCGGGCGAAGTGACTGTTGCTGGTGAAGTGCATAAAGCCAAGAATATCGTGATCGCAACAGGGTCTGAACCATCCTCTTTGCCAGGTATCGAAGTGGACGAAAAAACCGTTGTGACATCAACAGGTGCCTTAGCTTTGCCAAAAATTCCAAAGTCATTGGTCGTGATCGGCGCAGGCGTCATCGGCTTAGAGATGGGCAGCGTTTATGCCCGTCTTGGATCTGAAGTAACAGTGGTGGAATTCTTAGATCACATCACACCGGGTATGGATGCAGAGATTGCCAAAACATTCCAAAGAACACTTAAAAAACAAGGCATTAAATTCATAATGGGCGCTGCTGTTCAATCTGTGGATACGTCCAAAGGCAAAGCAAAAGTGAACTACAAACTGCTTAAGAAAGACACTGATGCCACTCTTGATGCAGATGTTGTTTTGGTAGCCACAGGCCGCAAACCCTTCACAGATAATTTAGGGTTTGAGGCCCTTGGCGGTACAATCTCTAAACGCGGTCAAATCGAAACAGACGACCACTGGCGCACCAATGTTGCAGGCGTTTACGCCATCGGCGACGTGATTGATGGCCCAATGCTCGCCCACAAGGCCGAAGACGAAGGCATGGCCGTTGCAGAAGTGCTTGCAGGCAAATCTGGCCACGTAAATTACGGCGTGATTCCAGGCGTGATTTACACAGCCCCAGAAGTCGCAACTGTAGGCCAAACCGAGGAACAACTGAAAGAAGCTGGCGTAGATTACAAAGTCGGTAAATTCAGTTTCATGGGCAACGCCCGTGCAAAGGCTATTTTCCAAGGTGAAGGCTTTGTAAAAATGCTGGTTGATACAAAAACAGATCGCATCCTTGGCTGTCATTTAATCGGCCCAGGTGCAGGTGATTTAATCCACGAAATCTGCGTTGCTATGGAGTTTGGGGCAAGCGCCCAAGATGTGGCTCTTACGTGTCACGCACACCCCACATTCTCCGAAGCTGTACGTGAAGCAGCTCTGGCATGTGGTGATGGTGCTATCCACGCCTAATTTATTATTTAAAAACGAAAAAACGCCCTAACGATCGAAAACATTAGGGCGTTTTTTTATGGCCTAATAAGGGGATCATGGCCACAATCAGCAAGGGGGAAGCTGACCTTTCAATACAGCTTATACGCGCGAAATTATAAATAAGTCATAAACAATTCTTCACAAATCTGTCATCGCTTTAGAAGAAAGTTGCTGCATAAATTGAATACTGTATGCGTAACGACTGAACAACTACCGACTTTCGTCGGTAGGTTCACGTTTTGAATGTAATTCAAGATACTGACGAATAACGTCATCCGTCACATTTCCACTCGTCGTTGAAAAATAGCCTCTAGCCCAGAACCGTTGCCCCCAATAGCGTTTGCGTAATTCGGGGTACTCCCGCTGTATCTTGTATGAGGACCTCCCTTTTACGCGTTGCATCACCTTTGAAATTGGGACGTGCGGCGGGACTGACACAAACATATGCACATGGTCGGTAGACAATACGCCTTTTTCAATGTGTACGCCCAATTCATTGCACGTTTGTCGTATCAATGTCCGAATACGCTCACGCATTTCACCACGCAGCACCTTGTAACGATATTTTGTTACCCAAACGATATGGTATCTGTGATAATATCTGCTATGACTTCCAGTAGAATAGATCATAAGGTTTCCTTCCATTTTAAGACCTTACCGCAACGCTGGGTCTTAAAATGGAAGGAAACCTTATGTAAATAACGCTAAAGCTGACCAGCTAAAAGCTGGTGGTTTTAACCAATTATTGGAAAATGAACAAAATGCCAACATCCGTTTATCGCTATATTTTCAACAAATCATCCCGCCAACAAACCGTTGTGGTCGTGCTGACCTTGATCCTACTTCCATTGGCACCTGTCCCTTTGGAATTGCAAAGACGTATATTGGATGATGCTGTTGCCCAAAAAGACATCGATATGTTGATCAAATTGGGGGGCTTTTATATCCTCGCTATGGTGATCGCGGCTGCTTTTAAATTTGCGATGCGCGCGCAACGCGAATTGATATCGGCGGGTATTGTACGCTCTTTGCGCGGTTCTGTTTTTCACTACACGTACACAGCAGCACCCAAACTACCCAACGGTCAAGACCCTGCCGATGTAGATGAAGTGGATGAAGGCGCCGTTGTTTCTATGATGTCATCCGAGGTCGAAAAACTGGGTGGTTTTGCAGGCTCCGCCATTTCTGGCCCTCTCTTTGAAATAGGCACTTTGGTATTTGTATTGGGGTATATGTTTTGGATCGAACCATTGGTTGCCGCTATCGCATTGGGACTTTATTCGCCGCAATTCATCATTGTCCCATATTTCCAGAAAAAGATGAATAATCTGGCACAAGAAAAAGCCCTTCGTATGCGTGACCTAGGATCCTTTATCGTAGACAACCCCGAAGAGGATCTATTACGCGCTGCTCCACCTCAAAGTTTCGTAGATTTAATCGAAGAGATATTGCGATTGCGCACAAATTTCATCTTAAACAAAAACGTTATGAAGACTCTGAACAATCTCCTTATTGCCCTTGGTCCATTTGGTGTGATTTCCTATGGTGGTTATCTTGTCATACAAGGCCAAGCCGAAGTTGGCGTCATCCTTGCCTTCGTCTCAGGCCTAGAGCGTCTTGGAGGCCCAATTCGCGACTTGGTAGGATCATACAGTCAGATTACCGATGCACGTATGCGCTACGCAACTTTACTTGAAGCTTTTCCAGAAGAGCATCTGATCAAACCTTAACGTACCAACATCCGTAACCCTTGTGTCACATCTGCACGTATTGCTAACCGCAACGTGGGTTCATCCCCTGCCCGCAAGGCTGCAATAACTTGGCGATGATGATCCGACGCTTCACGGCGTTGCAATTTCGCATAGAGCATTGTCATTGTTGGCCCCAATTGCAGCCAAACTGTTTCAACCATAGCCAGCATCGCAGGTGCTTGAGCCCGCAGATATAAGGTACGGTGAAATTCAAGATTACGCCGCACATAAGTTACAGGTTCATTTTTGACGATCGCCTCTGAA
This sequence comes from Amylibacter sp., assembly GCA_965206885.1. Classification (GTDB taxonomy): domain Bacteria; phylum Pseudomonadota; class Alphaproteobacteria; order Rhodobacterales; family Rhodobacteraceae; genus Amylibacter. The sequence goes on from CBDBLJ010000019.1 coordinate 1,409,328, forward strand.
ATCAAGCTGTTAATCGAATAAAGCCTTTCAATCAGAGCCATATGCGCCCGTGGCTGCGCCCTGCTGGCCAATTCAGGCTCAATCAACGCACGAATAGCAGCCAGTTCCTCAATACGCTCTGTGGACAGTACAGGCGTTGTCACGCGCCCTGTAGAAGACACGGATACAGCCCCTTCTGCGGACAAACGGCGCACCGCTTCGCGCGCTGGTGTCATGCTTATATCGTATTTTTCTGCAATACCGCGTATAGTCAATGCGCCCCCTGCTTGGATTTCACCATGCATGATTTCACTGCGTAAACTACGGTACACCCGCTCATGATGTGGAATGGTCTTATCAAGGGTACGTTCAGCGCTAGACATAGGCCTTTTGTGATCACAAAAACATCATTCGTCAAGGCTTAGAAAGTATAGCGATGCAGTAAACTACCGTTTTTCTTTAACCACATACGGTGCGTTTTATAGTCTGGATATATAGTGGAAACCAAAGACCAATACGCATCTGAATGGTTCATTTCGATCAAATGACAAGCTTCATGCGCAGCTACATAGGCCTGTACCGCTTTAGGCGCCATGATAAGCCGCCATGAATACATCAGGTTACCATCAGAGGTACAAGACCCCCAACGTGACCGTGTATCGCGTATGGTGATCCGTCCAATTGGTTTATCCAATAGATCAGCATAATGAATAGAGGCTGAAACCATGCGTTCACGCGCCATTGTTTTGAAATACGCTTTTAATTTTGTCGAGACTTTATCCGATGCGCCTGGCACTAACAAAACCTCACCATCAAATAGCACAGCACGGCCTGTTCCTTGTTCGATACGGCGATATTCACCATCAAACAAAACCGACCCGCCGATATCGAGAGTTAAAGGCTTTAACTGCTTGGCTAAATGTTTGCGCATCCAGCCTTCTTGATCACGCGCAAAACGTAATGCTTCACTCATCACTGCATATTTTGGAACCGTCAAACTGATAGACCCATCTTTATTTGATATGCGCAAAGAATAACGCCGTGCCCGCGCGGAACGTTTGATCATCACAGCTATTGCTGGGTCGCCAATTTCAACCTGCTCTATCATTACCTTAATGTAGGCCCTTTATGTGTGGGTTCAAACCACCTTTTTCACTTGATCGACAAGTTTCTTGCTTTCAGCCTTTGACAAGCCTGAAATGATGTGGCAGTTGGCAGCACGGATTCCATTATGACCTGTAAAGGGGACTAAAAATGCCCGAAGAAGCTTGGGGTGTAAAGCGAGTTTGTCCAGAGACTGGCCAACGCTTTTACGACTTACAAAAAGATCCAATTGTCAGCCCATACACTGGCAAGGAATATGAACTGTCTTTCTTTTCGAATGACAAATCTAAAACGTCTATGACGGACAAAGCGGATAAAGCCAATGTTGCAGCGGCAACTGAGGACGATCTTGCCGATGACGTAGATGTATTGGACGAAGATGATTCAGATATCGACGTAGATCTAGGCGATGACGTTCTAGAAGACGACGATGAAGATACTGTACCATTGGAAGAAATTGCAGACGTCGCGGCACCAAACGACGACAGTTAAATGAAATTCCGCTTGTTCTGATCAAGCGGTGTTTCATAAATATCCCCAGCGCACCAAATATTGCGCTGATCAGGGGCCTTAGCTCAGCTGGGAGAGCGCTTCGCTGGCAGCGAAGAGGTCAGGAGTTCGATCCTCCTAGGCTCCACCAAATTTTCTGATGTTTTTATATTACTTTCAGTATCTTAAATGATAATTTCTTCCCTCTTTGCCATCAAATACGAAGAGGTCATTAGTTCATTGAACCCAAGTTGGCCTGATCTTAATTATTTGAATGACACCTTTGAGAACAACATGAACGCAAAATGTCGTAAACCACAGAAATCCATGAAAAATACCAAAATCCATACAATACAATAGCTTAGTTGAATTTTTGGTAATTGGGGCAACTTGGCGGGGTTTGGCAAAGCCCCGATACCCTGTCAACAGGGCCGACCTTTCTGCAACGAATAGATAAAGGTGGCGGCACGCAACACCAGATTATAGGGGATCAATCCACTTTATGGCCGGGAGGGGATGCTCTGTACTGAAGTCCCAGAGATACCAGGAGTAAGGATGAATTGGGCTGTTTCTGTAATCTGTGAACCAGAAGGGTCGCCCCACCATTTCGATCTTTGCGGCGAAGTGTGGATGGTTCCTGAAGTTTGACTGCCGCTTTTTACCGGATGTAAGCAATGTGCGTGCAAGCATCAGGACTGTCCCCGTGACAGGCTGCATGAGTTTCAGAGCGTGACCGAGTTGTGCATCCAAAGAGCTGAACGGAGGGTTCATGACTATGGATCGAATTTGGTCTGAAGGCAGGCGATCCTGAGCCAGAAAGCCCATTTCGACAATACCCTTGGCGCGGGGCTCAATGTCGCTGGCATATACCGGGATGTTCATATTCTTGAGGGCATCAACCAAATGGCCTTCGCCTGCATGTGGTTCCCATGCAACTGGTGGGATGCTGACGCCTGCAGAAAGAACGAGGTCGCGCACCATCTCTTTGGCTTGAAGCGTCGGATAGAAGTCCTGGTCATTGCGCTTGTGCCCGGATTCGATGTATTTACTCATACAGTCCCCGCATATCATGATTGGAATTGTGGCAACTTGGCGAGAACTGTCTGGCCATTGAGCGCTGTATGATAAGGTCTGCGAGACTGGGAACGCAGACCGCACCGGCAACCCCAAGACGGGCGCGCGCATATTGCCAGAATGATACCCCAAGTTTTTGGCAGGTTTTCAATGCGCCAAGGCCGGCATCGCGTGCGGCCCGACCGCTTTGGCTGCGGGTTCCCTGCGAGACCGCCCGCCTCGTGACCTGAGACCGTATATCGCGTTCCGCGCTGTTGGAATGCAGGGGTGTACTCGGATAATCCAGAACACGCAGCAATTCACCCTTGTTTACCTTCAGCCGTCTAAGCAGGTTGTCGAGATTTGCATCGCCCGTTCGTTGCTCAAATATCGCGTCGAAACGCGCCGAAAGCCCCTCGCGCTGCGCATCGCAGGGATCTTGTCTGAAAGCTGAGAGTTCCCGGTAGAAGTCCCAAACGGATGTTCGTACGGCTTGGACACGCGCAAATTGGATTTCGTTGGTGCTTTGTTGCTTGCGAATGAGACGCTCCAAATGCACCCAACACAGCGCATGAGCATCTCCGACATTGAACTGGCCAGCATCGTCGCTCAGGATCACCGTATCGGAAAGGCGTCCAGCATCGCAGATACTGCCCCAGAGCGCGCCCTCGGTGGCGATTTTTATCGGGTCCGGTTTCACCGTTATGCGGTCAATCCCGAGGGTGGCCAGATGGGCCTGCCACGCGTCCTCACCGCGAAATATCCGATGCGGATGTGAGGCAAAAAGCACTATGGTTTTTTCGGGCAACCTCATGCGTCTCATGTAGTCAAGCGCTTCGTCATTGACGGTGTAGGTCAGGTCACCCGCACAGAGATGTTCAAGAAAATCAAGGCGGCTTTTCGAGCCGGTCGATCTGAAGTGGGTAAAAAGATCATTGCCGATTACGGTGCAGAAGCCGTTTTTGGCCTGATGGCGCGCTCCGGTGTCATCGACATTGATCCATGCAGCAGTTTCCATACCCGCTCTCAGCACGTCCTGCTGCTCGTCGACAATGCCCTGGATATCTTCGTTCAGAAACCGCTTTATCTGACGAGCGGAAATGTCCAGACCCATGTCATTCAGCAAAGCCGCGATACGCGCAACGGTGGACTGGCATTGATGATACAGCGTGATCGTCAGGGCCTTCAGATTATTCCCATACTGCTGGCGGCCCTTTACCACCCCGGGTGGGAGCGAGGCCACGCGGCGACTGCCATCGGGAAACTGCCAGACCTCCCGAAGGTAAGTCACTTCTTCAGCGTAAATCACGATGTCACGAATGGTATGCGCTTGATAGCCTTTGCGTGTGGACCCATCAGGTACATCTTCAAGAGTGACCTTGACCTCGCGTTTGTGTAAATTCAGATTACTGCGTCGTGGACCGCGCCGATTTTTCTTTTGCTTCCCGTCTGTTTTTGATCCCCCGCTGGGCTCGGAATCCTGCTTGCTGCTCTTGTCTTGTGAGGCCAGACCGCTTGGTTTGATATTCGGACGTCGCGGAAGTTTCTTGAGCTGTCTGATCTCGTCCCGCAATTCGGTCCTTTCCTGCCTCAGCTCTGAAAGCTCAGCAAAGAGCGCGAAAACCAAATCTTTAAGCGCGGCATTGGACAAATCATCAAGAGAGTGTGGAGGCGATGGCAACATCGCCCTATAGAGCAGAAAATACTTCGCCTTTGGAATCCTCATATGTAAATGCGAGTCAATTTGCCGCAATCTAAACCAAAGATCTTCAAGATGGACATGATGATGAGTGCGTCAAATGTGCCCACTTGAACCGGATTGCGAAAATTCCCGCCAAGTTGCCCCAATTACAATTTTTGCAATTTACACCCCGCCTTAAACCCGTGCTAAACCCGTGCGAATTTAGTACTTTTTGTACGGGGCAGTCGGAAATGGTCTTGTATAAACATTTAGAAAGCAATCCTAAAGCTTGTTAGCATTCATTATTTGTGGAAGGTCTTTTGGATGCGGTTCTTGTATTCTGATAATGAACTCTTTTCCTTGATATCTAGAATTTCGTCCCAGCCCACTAACAAAGATACGCTTAGACAACGAGCTGGGTGTTACATTCTTTTCAATATTCCTATGTATGTTGGTTGCCTGATGTTCTTTTTCTGTATGAAATGATATTTCCACCCAATCTATTACGGCTTTGGGATCATAATCAGTCAATTTTATCTGTGGTTCGAGTTTGAACCGCCCATTCAATACGCGTTGAGAGCTTTCAGTCTCCTTAATGGAGTAACCTAAATGAATATCATCTGCATTAAAGGCTGAAGTCTTTGTATTATCGTGAAACGTTAACTGAACTGGGAAATGCGGGCTGAATTTCAATGGATTTCTCTTATCAATATTTATTTGATGTTATTAATTGCAACTAGCTTCCGGCATATCAGCTGCAACGACCTCAACATTGCTTTCCAGTAAATTTGCGATAAACGCCACATTATGAGCTAACCGATCTAGTTTAGCAATTATCAATATTGCGCCACAATCTTTTGCTTGTTTCAGGGCGGAATTTAATTCGGTACGATGGCTTATCTTACCACTCTCAATTTCAACATATTCGGCAACGATTTTGCATCTAACGCCAACGTAATCCAAAACTGCATTGCGCTGGGCCTCTAAACCGAGGCCACTTTTACCCTGCTTGTCAGTCGAAACCCTAAGATAGCTAATATATTTCATTGAAAACCTCACCTGTATAAACTCTTTACCTTCGTAGGGTGTTTAAGCGGACATTATCCAACAAAAGAGTATAAAGCTCGGTGTGAATGGCCGCTGTGTCGGACAAAGCTGACATTCAATTATTAAATATCATGAACAGCTAAACTCAAGGAGGCGATCCAAGACTATTTCGATATATTTATTAATTTCATCATAATGCTCAAACATTATTTCAGTCTGACTACTACCTTGTGAATAAGCTTTAATTGCAAACCTTGTACTAGATTTAAAGCTCTCTGGAGTATTAGTGTTAATAAAACGTTCGCAGGTTTTTACATGATATCACGTTTCGCAATTCAGCCCGGCCCGTGGGCTGTCTTTTGGTAAAACTTTGTAACAATCAAAATAACGGACAGGATACCAGTCCATTGATTTATTCCCCCAAGGCATACCATCAAATGAGAAATTTCGCGCCCATACGAAGTCTGTTTTCTCGTCAAGATTTCCATAGTCATCAAAGGTATCAACACTCCAAACGTTTTCCCTGTAAGGTTTGAAACGAAACGATACCTTTCCTTCTATCTTTTTGGAACGATATCCAGGTGTCCGTGCCGCAAACATAGAAGCTAAGTGTCTAAACGGGTCTGGTGCGTTAATACGCATTAGAATAAGTCCCAGTGAAGGATTTGAATTGGGACAAAGTTCAAAACCGCTAGACACTATAGTACGTCGTGCAAGTTCAGTAAATTGTTCTTCAAGGTTTTCACTGCAAAGATTAAAATCATGGGTTATTTTGGCGTCGCTCTCTTGCGCCATTGATTGCAAAGGTAATGCAAACATTACAATCAACATTCTAATAGTATGTAGGCAATGAAACATATTAAATATCCCGAGGCTTAAAGTGCTCCAATGCTAACATCACCAAAGCAGTATTCAAAATTAGCCAAGTAGTCGCATCAAAATATGACATTTCTAATGACCAATAAGGGCTCTAAGCGGACATTCGCAACATCGGCTTCATTCGCATAATGTACTCCATTATTTCTGAAAAGTGTTACAGTGGGTTGTTACAGTGGGCAAATTTGCCTACATGTAAGCTATTGGATTCAAACGAAACCTACTCCTAAGCAGTGTTCTTCCTAGGCTCCACCAATCTTCACCATAATCTATCTAACGTCAAAGCTTGTAGCGCTGAATAAGTTCAGATAGATGTGAGACTGTTTTTTTGTTGCCAAGATTTAGGCGGCCTCGGAGACTGAGTATTGTAAAAAACCAACTCACGAGGCCAATATGCAAATCATAAGACTGCACAAGAACGTTTATAAACTTTATGCTTGGGCGCGGACACAAGAATGTTTGGATGCGTACCGTATCAAATACGAAGACACGGTTCGGCAATGGGAAGCTTTACGCGCAGAGGGTGTTTCTCTAGCAAAATGCGCTGAATTTGTCGGCATCTCTCGGTCTACTTATTATCGCTACAAGCGGGTTTTGAAGGATTTGGCGCAAGGGATTATGCCGCCATCAAAGGCCCCAAAACACCGCAATAAGTCACAGTGGGGTGAGGCAGAAAAACAGTTGGTGCTCGAAATTCGCCGCGACAATAAAACCTACGGTAAGGAAAAAATAGGGGCCATCTTGCGGCGCGATAAAAACCAAATCATAAGCGATAGCACCGTGGGGCGTATCTTGGGTTTTCTACGCAAGAAAGGCCTGATTACACGATCAAGGTCTGCACCACAAAAGCGCAAGCGTAACTTCTCCAAGGGCCACGCCAAAGGATGGAAATATAAGGATTACAAAGATATAGAGATTGGAGAACGTGTGCAGATCGACCACATGACTGCCACGAAAAACGGCGTCACCTGCAAGCACTTTCAGGCCTGGGAACGGCGTAGCAAGCACATCCACGCGCAAATTTATTCGAATGCCACCGCACGCTCTGCCAAACGGTTTTTGGAAGAGCTTGTGGAAATAGCTCCCTATAAAATCCTCTCAATTCAAGTTGATGGTGGCTCCGAGTTTATGGCCGATTTTGAGACGGCGTGTGAGCAGATGAAAATCCCGCTCATTGTATTGCCGCCAGCCAGACCGAAATACAATGGTGGCGTTGAGCGTGGAAACCGCACCTTCCGCGAGGAATTCTATGATTGTTGTGATCTGATTGCCGATAGCATTGGAGCTATGCGGTTTGAACTGAGAAAAGCTGTCGAAAAATATAACACATTCAGACCACATCACGCCTTGAAAGGTAAGACACCCATGGAGTACCTTCGAATCACTCAGGCCGAAGCCGCGTGAGTCTCAAAACACATGAACCTATACAGCGCAAAGCTATATAGATAGATTCTGGTATATTATTCTTTTATAAGACACAGCTCTCTCACCTTATCTAAACAGTCTTGTATTGGAAAATCACCCAAGCGTAAAAACCCTATATTGAAGCCAAAGAATAGAGGGGTAGGCTGCTATCCAAATCCACAAAAATCGGTTCAACCCAAAGAGACACGCATTGGCCAAGTGGAACAAAACGGCAATCACAAGCCCGAATATTAATGTCTCCTGCCTCAGCAGTGAAATGGGGAACAGCAATTCAAAGAACATAACAGCCCAAGACATCGCGCATAAAAGATGTGGCCGCTTTGCAAACTCTCTTAGGTCCTTGCTGACAGGGTATGCCGAAAACTGAAACACGTCCTGCAACGCCCGTCCGCTTCGCCATTCTGGATTGATAATTTTAACCCATCCCGAGATAAAATATGAAAGTACCAATTGCAGAGCCAGATAAGCAAAAATGATTTCCTGAAATTTAAGCGAAGGGATGAAGTGCACTAAGCATAAACAACAAAGGATCAACAGACCCATACGGTCGCTACCGCCATTATATGGGCCTTGAAAACGCTTCAAGATAAAGAGGCCCAAAATGACCAGTGCGAGACAAACCCATTGAGCTTGAATACCAAACAGTAGCAATACACTCAGAACAAGATGTTGAAGGAACAAGACTTTCTCATCTCTTGCCCCGCTAAGATGTTCGGTGCTTTG